>NZ_CP070609.1:1632500-4700000 GCF_017068375.1 Rhodococcus koreensis | reverse complement strand
CCCCGACTCGAACAGTTCGCGATGCGGCAGCAGGTTCCGGTCGCCGACGACGATCTTCATCAGGCGCGGACCAGCGCCGGGCGCTTGCTGTCGAACGACCAGCCGGGCACCAGGAACTGCATGCCGACCGAGTCGTCGCGCGCACCGAGCCCCTTCTGGAGGTACAGCTCGTGCGCGGCCTCGACCCGGTCCATGTCGAGCTCCACCCCGAGGCCCGGCGTCGACGGCACGGTCAGGTAACCGCCCTCGATCGCGTACGGGTCCCTGGTGATCCGCTGACCGTCCTGCCAGATCCAGTGGGTGTCGATGGCGGTGATGTCGCCCGGGGCCGCGGCGGCCACGTGGGTGAACATGGCGAGCGACACGTCGAAGTGGTTATTGGAATGCGATCCCCAGGTGAGGCCCCACGCATCGCAGAGCTGGGCGACGCGGACCGATCCGGCCATCGTCCAGAAGTGCGGGTCGGCGAGGGGGATGTCGACGGCGCCGGAGCGAATGGTGTGCCCCATCTCGCGCCAGTCGGTGGCGATCATGTTGGTGGCGGTCGGCAGTCCGGTGGCGCGCTTGAACTCGCTCATCACCTCGCGGCCGGAGAAGCCGCCCTCGGGGCCGACCGGGTCCTCGGCGTACGCGAGCACGTCCTTCAGCCCGCGGCAGGTCTCGATGGCCTCCGACAGCAGCCACCCGCCGTTGGGGTCGAGGGTGACCCGGGCGTCGGGGAACCGTTCGGCCAGCGCCGTGACAGCCGCCGCCTCCTCGCGGGGCGCGAGGACGCCACCCTTGAGCTTGAAGTCGGCGAACCCGTACCGCGCCTGCGCTGCCTCGGCGAGTCGCACGACGGCGTCCGGTGTCAGCGCCTCCTCGTGCCGCAGGCGCAGCCAGTCGTCGGACTCGCCCGCACCCGACTGATAGTCCAGGTCGGTTCTGTTGCGGTCACCGACGAAGAAGAGGTAGCCGAGCGCCTGCACCTTCTCGCGCTGCTGACCGTCGCCGAGCAGGGCCGCGACGGGGACACCGAGGTGCTGCCCGAGAACGTCGAGGAGCGCCGACTCGACGGCGGTGACGGCGTGGATCGCGACGCGGAGGTCGAACGTCTGGTTGCCGCGGCCTGCGGAATCGCGGTCGGCGAACGTGCGCCGCAGGTCGGCGAGCACGCCGTTGTACTCGCCGATGCTGCGCCCGGTCACGATGGCGCGGGCGTCCTCGAGGGTACGCCGGATCGGCTCACCGCCGGGGACCTCGCCGACACCGGTGTTGCCGTCGGAATCGGTGAGGATCACCAGGTTCCGGGTGAAGTACGGGGCATGCGCGCCGGACAGGTTCAGGAGCATGCTGTCGTGTCCCGCGATCGGGACCACTCGCATGTCGGTGACGACCGGGGTGCTCGTTGTACTCATCTTCCGAAACCTTCCTTCACAGCGCAGCGCCGCCCGTGAGGCGCCTCACAACGAAAACTCTAAGTGGCCCGATCGATACATGTCCAAGACTTGTTGAGCATCGAACGATGCAGACACTGCATCAGAGAAGCTGCTGTCCGATCAGCATCAACGCGCCCACACAGGACACCGCGATAGACGTCCGGCGCAGGCGAGACGCGTCCAGGTGGCGGTTCACGAACCGCGACGCCACGTATCCGAGCACCGTCACCGGGGCGAGCAACGCGAACATCACCGCCGACTCGCGATGCACCGAACCCGTCGCGGCGAGAACCGCGACCGACAGCGTGGAGCCCACCAGGAAGAACGCGCTCATGTTGCCGCGCAGCTGCGCCCCCTTCGACCCCTGCATCACCAGCGCCATCGGCGGTCCGCCGATCGACGTGGCCGTGCCGAGGAGACCCGACGCGGCCCCGGCGACGGCGAGGTTCCGGCGTCGCGGCGGCGGCGCCCAGCCCAGGGTCGCGAAGACGACCCCGGACAGCACCACGCCCGCGAGCAGCAGCGACAACCCCCGTTCCGGCAGCACCACCAGCAGTACCGCGCCCGCGACGGTGCCCGGCACCCGGCCGGCCAGAGCCCACCCCGTGCCGGTCAGGTCCAGGGCCTCCCGTTCCCGCCACACCACCATCACCGTCACGACCGTCGCCGTCATGATCAGCGTCCCGGGCAGCAGGCTCGGATCGACGAGCGCCACGACCGGTGCCGCGAGCATGCCCATCCCGAATCCGATCGACGCCTGCATGCACGAGGCGAGGAAGACGGCGAGCGCGATGACCGCGAACTCGGCCCCGCTCACCCGACCGCGACCGGCACGCCGAGCGCGACCGGACGGCGAGGATGGTGGCATTCGGCGACATGGCTGCTTTCGCTCGCATCGACGGCGGCGGGCGGCACCGTGCTCGCGCAGATGTCGGTGGCGTGGGCGCAGCGGGTGCGGAACCGGCAGCCCGACGGCGGGTTCAGCGGCGACGGAACCTCACCCTCGAGGATGATCCGCTTGCCGCGGGATCCGGCGTCCAGCTTCGGTGCCGCCGACATCAGCGCCTCGGTGTAGGGGTGGGCGGGACGGTCGAAGACGGCGTCCGTCGCACCCGTCTCCACGATCCGGCCGAGGTACATCACGGCGACGCGGTCGGCGACGTGCCGGACCACCGACAGGTCGTGCGAAATGAACACGTACGAGATGCCGAGCTGTTTCTGCAGGTCGTTCAGCAGATTGAGCACCTGAGCCTGCACCGACAGGTCGAGAGCCGACACGGGTTCGTCGCAGATGACGACGCTCGGGTTCAGCGCCAGGGCCCGGGCGATCCCGAGACGCTGACGCTGACCGCCGGAAAACTCCTGCGGGTAGCGGTGCTCGTCGCTCGGCCGCAGCCCCACGAGGTGCAGCAGTTCGCGCACCCGCGCCGCCCGGTCGCGGCTGGTCTTGTACATCGTCTTGTGGGTGCGCCACGGCTCGGCGATGATGTCCGCCGCCGACATCCGGGAGTTCAGCGACGCATAAGGGTCCTGGAACACCATCTGCACCCGGCGGCGCAGCGCCAGCAGATCCTTGCCCTTGAGCGAGAACGGGTCGACGCCGTCCCACGTCACCGAACCGGAGTCGGGACGCTCGAGCATCATCAGCGTCCGGGCGAGGGTGGACTTGCCACAGCCCGATTCGCCGACGAGTCCGAGCGTTTCGCCGCGGGCGAGGTCGAGGTCGATGCCGTCGAGCGCACGCAACTGGTTCTTGCCCGCCGCGTTGGCAGGCACCTTGAACGTCTTGGTGAGGCCCCGCACCTTCAGAATCGACTCGGACATGTCAGACCTCCTCGGGAAAATGGCACGCCGAGCGGCGGCCGGCCGCGACGCCGGCGAGCGGCGGGCGGGTGGTGCGGCACAGGTCGCGGGCGAGCGGGCAGCGCGCCTGGTAGACGCAGCCGGACGGAATGGAGTGCAGGTCGGGCGGGGTGCCGCCGATCGACTTCAGGTCCTCGCCGCGGACCGCGTGCACGGGGACCGAATCGAGCAGGCCCTTCGTATACGGGTGCTGTGGCGAGGAAAAGACCTCGGCGACCGGTCCGGTCTCGACGACGTTGCCGGCGTACATGATCGCGACGCGGTCGGCCTCCTCCGCCACCAGCGCGAGGTCGTGGGTGATGAGGATGACGGCCATGTCGTGCTCGGTGCGCAGGTCCCGCAGCAGCGACATGATCTGCGCCTGCACGGTGACGTCGAGTGCGGTGGTCGGCTCGTCGGCGAGCAGGACCGTCGGGCTCAGCGCGACGGCCATCGCGATCAGCAGGCGCTGCCGCATGCCGCCGGAGAACTGGTGCGGGTAGGAGTCGATGCGCGATTCCGGCTCGGGAATCCCGACCCTCTGCATCAGCGAGATCGCTTCGCGCCTCGCCTCTTTCGCGGACAGCCCGCGGTGGATCCGGAACGGTTCGGCCAACTGCTTGCCGACGGTGTAGACGGGGTTGAGCGCGGTCAGCGCGTCCTGGAACACGATGGCGAGTTCGGTCGCAGCGAGGGCGCGGCGGGTCTTCGCCTTCGCCGTCACCAGGTCGACGTCGCCGAGGCGGACCGAGCCGTCGGTGACGTCGGCGATCGGCTCGAGCAGGCCGACGAGCGCCTGCGCGGTCATCGACTTGCCGCACCCCGACTCACCGAGCAACGCGAGGGTCTCCCCGCGTCGCGCGGTGAACGACACGTGGTCGACGGCCCGAACCGTGCCCGAGGGGGTGCGCAGGTCGACGGTGAGATCCGCGACCTCGAGTGCGACGCGGTCGGTGTCTGCGAAGTCGGGTGATTCGACAGCCGGTGCAGGTGCACTCATGAGACGACCTTTCGGGTGGGGAACAGCCGGGAGCGACGCGACCGCGGGACGGTCAGGCGCCAGCGCTGGGCGGGGTCGGTGGCGATCCGGGCCCACGCGGCGAGCACGGTCGCCGACACGGTGGTGATGACGATGGCGAGTCCGGGGAAGAAGGACAGCCACCACGCCGTCTGCAGGTACGTCCGGCCCTGGGACACCATCAGGCCCCAGCTGATGTCGGGCGGCTGGATGCCGATGCCGAGGAAGCTCAGCGACGACTCGGCGAGCATCACGTAGCAGAAGTCGAGGGTGGCGACGGTGAGCAGAGTCGGCAGCAGGATGGGGAACACGTGCCTGCGGATGACGGCCCCGCTGCGGGCGCCGAACGTCCGTGCGGCGTCCACGAACAACCGGCTCTGCAGTTCCGCCGACTCCGCGCGGGCGGTGCGGAGGTAGATCGGGATGCGGGTGATCGCCAGCACCAGGACGATGTTGGCCGCGCTGGGCGAGAACACGTACAGGACGACGACGGCCATCAGCAGCGACGGGAAGCTCATGATGACGTCGGCGACGCGCATCGCCGTCGTCTCCCGCCAGCCGCGGTGGTAACCGGCCCACATGCCGATGAGCGAACCGACGATGCAGGACAGCGCGACCGCGGGCAGCGCCACCAGGAGGGTGGTGCGGCACGCGACGATCAACCGGGCGAGCATGCTGCGCCCGAGCGGGTCGGTGCCGAGGATGTTCATCCACCCGTTCGCCACGTGGAACGGTGCGAGGTTGGACTGGTCCAGGTTCTGATCGGTTGCGGCGTCGCCGACCAGCCACGGGCCGAAGACGGCGACAAGGAACACGAACACCAGGATCGCCGCCGCGACCGTGGCCACCCGGTCCCGAAGAAGCAGCTTCCACAACGGCGTCTTGTTCCGTGCCGGCTTGGGCGCGGGAGCGGCCGGGGCCGGGGGCGTCTCGTCGGGGCCCTGGTGGACGTCGCCGGCTCCGTCGAGGCGGGGAGCGTTGTCTATGGACATGTCGGCGGCCTCCTAGACCTTGGTCTTCTCGCGGACACGCGCGTCGAGAAGTGCGTAGCCCGCGTCGATCAGGATGTTGAGGACGAAGATGCTGACCGCGGTCAGGAGCACCGCCGCCTGCAGGACCGCGAAGTCTCGCTGCAGGATCGCGTCGATCATCAGCTTGCCGATGCCGGGCCACCCGAAGATCGCCTCGACGACGACGGCGCCGTTGACCAGGCCGACGGTGAGGTCGCCGGCCACCGTCAGCGCCGGGGCAGCGGCGTTGCGGAGCGCGTGATGGGTGACGACGCGCAGGTCGCCGGCGCCCTTGCTGCGGGCAAGACGTACGTATGGTGCGGACAGCGCCGACACCATCGCGCCGCGCACCACCTGGGTGAGCACGCCCAGCGGGCGGATCAGCAGGGTCGCGATCGGCAGGATCCACGACAGCGCGCTTCCGGTGCCCGACGTGGGCAGCACTCCCAGCACCACCGCGAAGATCCACACGCCGGTGATGGCGAACCAGAAGTCGGGGATGCTGGCCGCGGTCATCGACAGCAGGCTCGAGATCCGGTCGGCCAGCGAGTTCGGCCGGTACGCCGCCCAGCAGCCGATCACGACGGCACCGATGATCGCGAGCAGCATCGTGAAGAACGCCAGCTGCAACGTGGCGGGGAACGCCCGCAGCGCCATGGTCGCGGCGGATTCACCCGTGCGCAGCGACTCCCCGAAGTCGAGGTGGGCGACCCCGGACAGGTAGTCGGCCATCTGGCTCAGCACCGGCTTGTCGAGGCCGTTCTCGGCCGCGAACTCGGCGCGCTGATCGGGGGTCGCGGAGACCGGGAGGTAGAGGTTGGTCGGGTCGCCGGTGAGGCGGGCGAGCAGGAACACACCGAAGAGGACGACGAGGAGAGGTACGAGGCTGGTGTAGACGCGTCGGCGCAGGAAGGCGAACATGACTCACCGCCTTCGGATCGGGTTCGGTTGGGACATCACAGTTCCTCCGGGGGCTGGGAAGAGGGTTTAGCCGTTTGCGGATGTGTCCGCGTGGGTCATCTCGCTCAGGCGCATCTCGTCGCCGGTCGCGGAGTTGGGCGTGTACTGCACGGTCGGGGACTTGGCGAGCACCGCGTTCATGTGGGCGATGTACGCGAACTGCCGGATCTCTTTCGGCTCGTTCGCCAGGACCGACGCGAACGCGTCCTGGCGGGCGTCGCCGACGAGTTGCTCGGCGGCGGCGATCTGCGCGTCGTATCCGGCCGAGCCGAAGTAGCTCTGGTAGCCGTCGCTGCGCATGTACTGGTCGACGGTGAACTGCGCGTCACCCGCCTGGTTGCCGTGCTGGATCATCAGCAGAATCGGTCCGGTGCCCTGCGGGAACGGCCGGATCTGGTACTGCATCTGCCCGGCCGTGTCCATCATCTCGATCTTCACGTTCAGGCCGGCCTTGCTCAGCGAGTTCTGGATGACCTCGATGGTCTCGTTGATCTTGGGGAACTGGCCTGTGCGCCCGATCAGGCGGATCTGGTTGTCGACGGGGACACCGTCGGCCTTGGCCTCCGCCACCAGTTGCGCGGCGCGGTCGGGGTCGTAGGGGGTGGGCTGCAGGTCGGGGTCGAACCCGACGATGCTGCTGCCGACGAGTTGCCCGGCCGGGTCGCCGAGGCCCTGGAACAGCGCCTTGACGATCCCCGCCCGGTTGACGGACAGGTCGATGGCCTCGCGGACACGGTAGTCGTCGAGCGGCGGTTCGGTGGCCATCATGCGCAGCGCCGTCGTCTCGTTGTTGGGGTAGGCGACGCCGAGGTCGCCGGCGCCGTCCTCCGGACCGAGGTACGTGGCGAGTTCGGCCTCGTCGTTGGCGACCATCGCCGCCCGGACGCTGCCCTCGGTCCGCCACTGGTAGATCGCCCGCGTGTACTCGGGCGCCGTGCCCCAGTACGTGTCGTTGCGGACCAGGGACAGCCGCTGGCCGTGATCCCAGTAGTCGATCTTGTAAGGGCCGGTGCCGATGGGGTCGCGCACCTTGTCCTTGGCGTCGGTGGTGGACGGCACCATCTCCACGAACGAGATCCGCAGCGGCAGGATCGGGTCGGCGGTGGGCGTCTGGACCGTCACGGTCGACGGGTCGATCGCGTTCACCACGAGCGCGTCGTCGCCGAAGACGTACCCGTCGACGTCGCAGCCGATGGTCGAGTTGACGGTGCGGTCGATCGAGAACGCGGCGTCCTCGGCGTCGAACGCGCTGCCGTCGCTGAACGTGACACCGGGACGGATCCGGAACGTCCAGACGGTGTCCGACGTCTGCTCCCACGAGTCGGCGAGCTTCGGCTCCAGGTCGCCGGTGTCGGCGTTGCGTTCCACCAGCGGCTCGGTGATGTTGGAGCGGACGACGACTCCGGTCGAGGTGAGTGACGCGTCGCAGGGCTCGAGCGTGGGCGGCTCCTGCGGGAGCACGATCCGCAACGTGTCGGGGCTGGCGGCGTCGCTGTGGCTCGAATTGGCCACCGAGCAACCTGCGGCCAGAGCCGGCACCGTCAGAGCGGCGGTGGCCACGGCGACGACGCGGTAACGGGTTCCCTGCTGCAGCGAACGTGCAGGGCTCATGGTGTCCTCCGTAGGGATGTGTCGCGTACTCGACGCGAGTGAAGAGGGCCCGCCTGTGACGGTAGCCACAACGCTATGAGCGGCCCCGGGGAGCGTCAACAGGGGGTGACGGCGCAAAACGGCTCGTGAGGGCCGTCACAGACGCGATATCAGGGAGACTGCGATCACCCCGGCGGGCCCCTGACCGGCGCATACCCGAAGTTTTGACATCTGCGCACGTCAGCGCGCCGCCGACCAATGCCGTTTCAGTATCGATCCATGTTATTTACGTGTTGGACAGGTATTCCGAGGGCCGCTTAACTTACGGGTAACCGGCGGCGCGGACAGCCGCGTCGCCACTCGTCAGGAGGCACGATGGTGACCGCAGAGGCGTCCGTGAAAGAAGCTGCCGCACAGACCGTTTCGGGAGGGCGGGTTCTGCAGGTCGGGCCGCTGAAGCCGTCGCTCACCGCAATGCTCTCCGAGAAGTACGACGCCCGCACCCTCCCCCTCGGAGAAGACCGGAGCAGCTTCCTCGCCGAGCACGGCGAAACCGTCACCGCCGTCGTGACGTCCGGACGCACCGGAGTCGACGCCGCCCTGATGACGGAACTGCCGAATCTCGGCGCCATCGTGCACTTCGGAGTCGGTTACGACACAACGGATGTCGAGCGCGCCGAAGAACTCGGAATCGGCGTCAGCAACACCCCCGACGTCCTCACCGACTGCGTCGCCGACACCGCCGTCGGACTGCTGATCGACACGCTCCGCGGATTCTCCGCCTCGGACCGCTTCGTGCGCGCAGGCCGCTGGCCCGCCGAGGGCAACTACCCCCTCACCCGGAAGGTCAGCGGCACGCGGGTCGGCATCGTCGGCCTCGGCCGCATCGGCTCCGCCATCGCCGCCCGCCTCACCGGCTTCGGCTGCACGATCTCGTACCACAATCGGCGGGAGGTCCCCGGTTCGCCGTTCGCGTACGTCGACTCGGCCGCCGCCCTCGCCGCCGGGGTCGACGTGCTGATCGTCGCCGCGGCCGGCGGCAAGGGAACCCAGAAGCTGGTGGACCGCGAGGTTCTCGAAGCACTCGGGCCAGGCGGCTATCTGATCAACGTGGCACGCGGAAGCGTCGTCGACGAGGACGCGCTCGTCGAACTGCTCACCGAACGCAGACTCGCCGGCGCCGGACTGGACGTGTTCACCCGGGAGCCCCACGTTCCCGAGGCGCTCCTCGCGCTCGACACCGTCGTCCTCCTCCCCCACGTCGGGAGCGGAACCACCGAGACCCGCGCCGCGATGGAGGCTCTGACCCTGCAGAACCTCGACGAGTACCTCGCCCAGGGCACCCTGACCACCCCCGTTCTCGAGCCGAGGTCACGATGAGCGTCATTCTCAGTTACGTCCCGACCGTCGAAGGTCGTGGCGCCCTGACCTTCGGGTTCACCGAAGCCCGCATGCGCGCAACGGATCTCGTGGTGATCACCGACGGCGACAGCGCCTCGGCAGCCGGATTCGAGGCCGAACTGCACTCCGCCAGGGAGGAAGCGGACGCGGGCGCCGTCGACTACCGCATCGCACGGAACGAACCCGGCCGCTCCCACGCCGACAACCTCATCGACGCGTCCTACGACTCCGCCGCCGAACTCCTCGTCCTCGGCATGCGGCGCCGCTCCCCCGTCGGCAAACTCCTCATGGGCAGCGTCGCCCAGCGCGTGCTCCTCGAGGCGCAGTGCCCGGTCGTCGGGGTCAAGCCGCCGGTCGCCGCGGAGGTCTGAGCCGCCCCGGCGAAGTGCCCGAATCGCGGCGGATCGTGCTGCGGCGGCGGTATTCTTCCGGGCACGGGCCACGAGAGGACTGCCGATGCGCCGATCACCGTTCACCCGACTCGGCCGTCGGGCGGCCGTCATCACCGGCGCGCTGATCCTCGCCACCGCGGTGGCCGCCGCACCCGCCATTTCGGCGATGCCGGCCGCGAACACGCTCTACGTGACCGAGAACGGCACCGGTTCCGTGCTGTCCCTGCCCGCCACCGGCGGCACCCCGAGCGCCGTGGCCACCGGGATCGCCGGACCGGGCGGGATAGCGGTGTCGGGTGACACGCTGTTCGTCACCGCCGGCGCCTCGGTCGTGTCGGTGCCCGCCGCGGGCGGTAGCCCCACCACCCTCGCCACCGGCCTGGGTAACGCGTTCGACGTGGCGGTGTCCGGCGGGACGCTCTACGTCACCGAGTTCGATTCCGGCAACGTCGTCGCGCTGCCCGCAGGCGGTGGCACCCCCAGCCCGGTCGTCACCGGCCTCCAGCAACCGGTCGGGGTCGCCGTCTCCGGGAGCACCCTCTACGTCACCGTCGCCGGTGCGGGGACGCCCGGCACCGGTTCCGTCATCGCCGTGCCCGTCACCGGCGGCACCCCCACCGTGCTGGCCGCCGGCCTGAATCTCCCGGCGGGAATCGACGTCTCCGGCGGCACCCTCCACGTCGCGGTCGCCGGTGACGGATCCGTAGTTTCCCTGCCGGCCACCGGCGGCACCCCGACCGTCCTGACGACCGGGCTCGCCCGCCCGTTCGGTCTCACGGTCTCGGCGGGCACGGTGTACGTCGCGGCCGCGGGCGATGCAGGCTCGAGTAACGGCTCCGTGGTCTCCCTGCCCGCCACCGGGGGAACCCCCACCGTTCTGGCCGCCGGACTCGACCAGCCGTTTTCCGTCGCAGCCACCGCAGCGTGCACGGGTTCTCTGTGCATTCCGTTCGGTAGTTAGATCTCGCCGGCCCGACCCCATCCGGGGCCGTGGCGGCGCCGAATACCTGCCGTGGGACAGCCATGATCGACGGGCCCGATCGCGCGGACGGCGCACAACTGGGCGGTCGCCTCCTGACCTTGGTCGGCGACCGCGACTTCCACGCGCTCGCCCGCGAGATCTCGCGGATCACCTGCGGCACCGGGAGCGACGGCGCGGCGTTCACCGCGGTCGTGACGTGGATGGTCGCCACCATCGCCGACCTCGTCGCGGACCCGACCGCCAGTGTCACCGACGCCGTCGACAGCTTCATCAGCGTCGTCCCCGTCGTGCACGACGCGCCCGAGCTGGACGACGAGCTGCCCGCACCCGCCGAATGGCTGTTCAGCGCCGTCGTGAGTCACCTGCAGGGCAGGCACGGGGCGGGATCCGGTTCCCCGCCGCCCGTGCCCGCCGACACCGAACTCGCCCGGGTGCAGGCCCTCGTCGAAGCATTGCTGTGGCTCGACGCCCTCCTCGAACGCGACCACAACCTGTAGTGCCGCTCAGGGTTGCACGGGCGGGTCGTAGGTGAGCGTATTGCCGAGGAACCACAACAGTCCGAGCACGATGGGCAGGTGAAAGACGAGCTGCACCGCGGTGAACCCGACGAGGTGCCGGGCGCGCAGGCCCAGGATGCCGAGGAGCGGCAGCATCCAGAACGGGTTGACGAGATTGGGCAGCGCCTCCGCGGCGTTGTAGATCTGGACCGTCCACCCGAGATGCGCCTGAAGGTCGTTGGACGCCTGCATCACGTACGGGGCCTCGATGATCCATTTGCCGCCGCCTGACGGAATGAACAATCCGAGCACCGCCGAGTAGATACCGATGACCAATCCGAACGTGCCGTGCGACGCGACGCTGACGAAGCCCTCGGAAATGTAGTGCGCCACCGTGTTGCCGTCGGCGTCCTGCGCCCGGGTCATGATGGCCGCGATCCCGGCGTAGAACGGGAACTGCACCAGGATGCTCGCGCACGCGGGCACCGCGTTCTTCACCGCGAGCAGGAAGCGCCGCGGACGCCAGTGCAGCAGCATGCCCAACGTCAGGAACAGCAGGTTGTACGTGCTCAGGTTGGAGATCACGAGAATCGGATCGTTCGACGCGAATTCCCTGAGCAGCCAGCCGAAGACGAGTGCTCCGACGATCAGGGGAAGCACCGGGCTGTACTCGAGCCAGTCGCCGGGACGCTCCCGCTTCGGCAGCGGCGGCGGCACGTCGTGGACGTCCACCCCCAGATCCTCCGCGGTGACCGAGTTCGCCTTGTGCGGCGCGGACAGATACGCGATCACGATGCTGACCACGAAGATCACCGCCGCGAGGAACAGCGACTGCCACAGGAAGATCGTGTCCCGGAACGGGATGACACCCGTGATCGCGAGCAGCTCCGGGGTGAGGCTCTTCGGATTCGCCTGCAGCTGCGCCGCCGAGGAGCTCAGCCCGAGCGCCCAGATTCCGCCGATTCCCAGATAGGCGGCCGCGCCCGCGGCCCGGTAGTCGAGGCCGAGTTCGGTGCGGCGCGCCATCGCCCGCGCCAGTAGACCGGCGAAGACCAGTCCGAAACCCCAGTTCACCATCGACGTCACGAGGCTCACCACCGCGATGAACGTGACGCCGCCGCGGGCAGTGCGCGGTATCGCCGCGAGCCGCGTGATGAGACGTTCGGCAGGTGGCGACGACGCCACGATGTAGCCGGTGACCACGACCATCGCCATCTGCATCGTGAACGGGATCAGATCCCAGAAACCGGTCGAGAAGTTCGTCGCCACCGTCGCCGGCGACGCCCCGATGGCCAGCGCGGCTCCGGCCACCAACGCCACCGCGAGCAGCGCGAAGATGAACGCGTCCGGGAACCACCGCTCGATGACCGCCGCGAACCGCAGCGCGACCCGGGCCAGGAAACCCTCGCGGGCGTCCTGCTGTTCCTCGTCGCGAAGCTCGGATTCGACTGTGCTGCTCATGATGTCGCCACCTTCGGCCGACGTGGCACGATAGGAAGACTCGCCGCGATGCCCACCGAGGACTCGAACATCTGCGCGTGCGCGAGCAGCCGCGCCTCCTGCCCCGGCGCACCGACCAGCTGCAGTCCCACCGGCAGTCCGGCGTCGGAGAATCCGCACGGGAGCGCAACGACCGGGCACCCGGTGAGACTCACACAGAACGTAATCGCGATCCAGTCGATGTACGTCCGCGATTCCACGCCGTCGATGCGTTCGGGATACGTCCACTCCACAGGGAAGGGATCGAGCGGCGCCGACGGGATCACCAGCAGATCGTGGGTCTCGAAGTAGTCCGCGATCTCGTGGAACAGTTGTCCGCGAACGCGTTCCGCCGACAGCAACGTCTCCGTGGACTGGGTGAGTCCACGCTCGATGTTCCAGACGATGTCGGGCTTGATCGCGCCGCGATGCTCGGCGAGAAGCCCGCCGTGCACGGCCGCCACCAGATGGCTGCGCAGCGCCTGGAAGGCGTCGTAGGCGCCGGTGAAGTCCGGGCAGTCCGTCACGACGTCGGCACCCAGTGCGTCGAAATGTTTCATCGCGTCACCGCAGACGCGGCGCATCGCCGGCTCCACCGGGAGGCACCCGAGGTCCGGGCTGAATCCGACGCGGGCGGGCGGGTCGAAGGTCGTCAGGCGTTCCAGGAACGACCGCGGCTGTTCCGGTTTCGTCAACGGGTCGTGCAGGTCGTGCCCGACCATCGCATCCAGCATGAGGGCGACGTCACCGACATCGCGTGCCATCGGCCCCTCCACCCACAGCGGGTCGAACGGGATGGCGGGCCTGCGGCGCGGGATCCGCCCGGGAGTCGGGCGCAGACCGACGGTCGCGTTGTATCCGGACGGGGTGCGGAGGCTGCCGCCCAGGTCGTTGCCGGTCGCCAGCCAGGCGCTGCCGGAGGCGAGCGCGGCCGCCGAACCACCGGAGGAACCGCCCACCGAACGGTCGAGGTTCCACGGGTTACGGCTGGGCCCGAACAGCGTGTTGTACGTGTGACCGCCGGCGAACTCGGGCACGTTGGACTTGGCGTACGGGATGCCGCCGTTGTTCTCGAGGACGCTCACCATCGCGTCGGACCGGGTGGCGACGTGGTCGGCGAACAGGGGCGAGCCGTGCGTCGTGCGCTGCCCCGCCACGTCGTTGTAGTCCTTCACCGCGACCGGTAGTCCGGCCAGCAGGCCGCGCCCGGCCGGATCCGGAACTTCGGCCTCCAACCGCGCCGCGCGTTCGGCGGCGGCATCGAAGAACTGGATCGGGAGGGAGTTGACTTGCCGGTCTGCGTCGGCAACGTACCTGCGGAGGGCTTCGAGCACGCTCGTCGGCGTCTCGGTCCCTTCGCGCAGCAGCCGGACGACCTCGCGTGCGGGTTTCTGGATCAGATCGGACATTGAGGGCTCCTCATGGGACGAACGTCAGTTTCGGCCCCAAGCGTCACCCTGGAGTCGGATTCAAGCAATGAAAACCAGCAATATGGAGGATTCAGCCGTACGATTGGCCGATCATGCCGGAACACACAGCCGATCCCCTGGACCGCAAGATCATCGCCGCGCTGATCGTCGACGGCCGCGCGACGTGGTCGACGATCGCGGCCGCCCTCGGCGAGGCCGAGCGCACGGTGGCACGCCGGGGTTCGCGGCTGCTGGAGACGGGGATGGTGGAGGTTCGCGGGATGGCGGACCCGCACCGCACCGCCGACTCCGATCCGTTCATCGTCCACGGCCGGTGCCGGCCGGACAGCACGTTGACGGCGGCCGTCGCGCTCGCGCACCGACCGGAGAGCGTGACGGTCTACGTCCTGTCCGGGCCGCAGCACTGCTACGCCGACATCTGGGCTCCGCGCCGCCGGCAGTCCCGCCTGTTCCTGCAGGAAATGGCGGCGCCGTCCGGTTTTCTGCAGATGGACATCTCGCCGGTGCTCGAATACATACGTACGCTTCACGACTGGGAACCGGGAATCCTGACCGAAACACAGACCGCCGAGATCCGCCGGATCCCGAAAACCCGCTGGCCGCAATTCACCGACCCGGTCGTCCTCGACCGGGAGGACAAGGCACTGGTGCGGTTGGTCGTCGAGAACGGCCGGGCGAGTTTCGAGGAATTGTCCCGGCTCGTGGGCATCTCCGAACAGACCGTCAAACGACGCCTCGACAAGATGCGGCAGTCCGGGCTGCTCACGTTCCGCGCGGTGTTCGACCCGGCGCTGATCGGCCTACCCGTCGCCGCGCTGCTGTGGATCCGGGCCCGGCCGTCGCGGGTGTCGGCGGTCGCCGAGGCGCTCGCCGGTCAGCCGTTTCTCCGGTACGCGGCGATCATCATGGGTGATTACCAGATCGTCGCGGACTTCCGGCTGCCGTCGAAGGAAGCCCTGCGCGAGTTGATGCTCGAGGCCGAGTGGCTCGAGCACGTCGACCGGCTGGAAAGCTCGCTGATCCTGGAAACCCTCAAGCAGAGCCGCGTGCTGGCCGGCGACCTCGGGTAGAAGACCACCTGCGGACCACCCCGTGTCGCGTATCCGGGTCAGGCCCCGTACGGTTACCCGTAGTTGAGTACACAGCTACCGAGTTCACGGGCGCCCGGCGTGTCCGTGCTCCCATCGGGCGTACCCAACTGTCACGCGGTGCCAGGACGCCCACCTCGAAGGTGGCCGACAGCGACGCTCTCGCAGCCCAAGCTCCCGACGAACAGCTTGACTTCTACCTTCTCGTGATCTGTCGGCGAATTGCATTTTCGGACCAACCTCCGAGCCTGCTGTGCCACGGCGACGGTCACAGAAATTGAAAGGTGATCGTTCATGCCACTCACCGCGGAGCACACCGCTCGTTACTCCGATGCCCTGATGACGCTGGCCCTCGCCGCGCATCGTCCGGCCACCGTCGTCAACACCGGCGCCGGATACGCCGTCCGGGTCGATTTCGAGCGCAGCATCCATTTGCTCGCCACCAACGCGCCGGGGGATCTCAGTTCCGATCCGGACGCGCAGAGCCCCTGGGTCGTGCGGTTCTTTCAGCGGCAACCCGACGCCGAGATCACTCAGCTCGTGGAGGTGACCGGGGAATGGCTCGCCGACGCGTTCGACCAGGCCCTCGCCGTGATGCCGATTGCTGGGGTCGCCGACGACCTCGATGCAGAATCTGGCGAGCACCCCACCGCACCGGGGACGCTCGACCGCGCGCAGTAACCCGACCGGCGTTCGTCACCGGCCGGCCGCGGACCGTCTCCCGCCCCCGGGCAGGCGGTCCGCGAGCCGTCCCAGCCGCTCGACCGCGGGCAAGGCGTACGCGATCTTCTCCGCGTCACGGGCAATGATCTCGGCGCTCTGATCGATTCCCTTCGCGCTGACGGCGAGCCCTTCCGCGGTCTCCGCGATCTGCTTCGCGGCGTCGAGTAGTTCGGACAGGTCGTCGAGGGCGGGACCCAGGCGGTCGATCAGTACCCCGATCTGGCGTATCCGGAGCACGACCGTCGCGACGGCCTGTTCCCACTCGCGGATCTCGCGCGAGACGTGCTGCAGGATCTTGATCCGTGAGTCTTTCGGCGCAAACCCGGTCCTTCAGGTCCGGGATAGCCGATCTGGTTTGTCGGACCGTGTGGCTAGTGTCTGGGTCATGGCGGGGAAGGTGGTGAAGCGGGCGTTCAAATACCGCTTCTATCCGACTGCAGTGCAGGCGGAACAGCTTGCTCGGACGTTCGGGTGCACCCGGTATGTCTACAACCGGGCGTTGGCCGAGCGGACGCGTGCCTGGTCGCAGGAGCAGCGGCAGGTGACCTACGCGGACACCTCGAAGATGCTCACCGGATGGAAACGCGATGCCGAGACCGCGTGGTTGGCGGAGCCGTCGAAGGGGCCGTTGCAGGAATCGCTGCGGCAACTGCAGGGTGCGTTCGAGAAGTTCTGGCGCAAGCAGACCCGCTACCCGCAATTCAAGAGGAAGGGCCAGTCGAAGGATTCGGCGACCTACTTCTCGAACTGCTTCACCTACCGGGGTGGGCAGGTCCGGTTGGCCAAGCAGTCCGAACCGCTGGATATTCGGTGGTCGAGGCCGTTGCCCGAGGGGGCGACGCCGTCGCAGGTGACGGTGTCGCGTAATGCTCGCGGTCAGTATCACATCTCGATCCTCGTCGAGGACACGATTTCCGAGCTCTCGTCGACCGATCGGGTGGTCGGGCTCGACGCCGGGATCACCAGCCTGTACACGCTCTCGACGGGGGAGAAGATCACCAACCCGCGCCACGAGCGTACGGATCGTGAGCGGCTGGCGAAGGCATGTGCTGGCCGGGAAGCAGAAGGGATCGCGGAACCGGGCCAAGGCCCGACTGAAGGTCGCGAAGATTCATGGTCGGATCGCCGATCGGCGGCGCGATTATCTGCACACACTCTCCACTCGGCTGGTGCGCGAAAATCAAGTGATCGCCATCGAGGATCTGAGTGTGCGGAACATGGTCAAGAATCGGTCGTTGTCTCGGGTGATCTCGGATGCGGGGTGGTCCGAGTTCCGGTCGATGCTCGAGTACAAGGCCGACTGGTACGGGCGCCGGGTGGTGGCGGTCGACCGGTTCTATCCGTCGTCGAAGACCTGCTCGGTGTGCGGGGTGATCGTCTCGGCGATGCCGCTGAACGTGCGGGAGTGGACGTGCCGATGTGGCGTCGTCCATGACCGGGATGTGAACGCGGCAAGGAACATTTTGGCCGTCGGACTGACGGTGGCAGCCTGCGGAGACGGTGTGAGACCGCCCCGCACATAACGTGCGGGGAGGCGACTGTCGGTGAAACAGGAACCTCGGGACGCGAGTCCCGGGGAACCTCGGTCGTTCACGGCCGAGAGGAAGTCAAGAGAGACTCCTTGTCGGTACTCGGCGCCGGGCGGTGACGGGCGTCCAACCTATCCGTTACTCCGAGTATCCCGTACTCCGCCTAGCCCAGATCGTGGCCCGTCGCCGCGCGCGCGTAGGAGTGAAGGCTGGCGATCACTTCGACGCGGCTGCGCCGCCCGGCCAGCACCTCCATCTGGTAGCCGTCCTCCATCGCGACGAAATTGGCGGCGAGCATGCGCGGCGGGTCGGTGAGCGCGAAGTGTCCCTGCGTCTGCCCGATGACGAGAATGCCGTAGTAGACGGCAATTTGACGCTCGGTCAAGGAACTGTCCAGGGCCGCGGCCTTGGCGTCGCGCAGCGATCGCGGCCAGCACTCGAACAGGAGCCGAACCAGTTCGTCGTCCGGCCCACTGGCAACGCCGTGGTCGATGCAGGCGCGGAGGCGGTCACGCGCGTCGGGAAACTGTTCGGCGACGCGCTCGCGCTCCTGACTGAAGCGCTCGATGGCCCGCTGGTACGTCTCGTAGATCAGCGCATCGAGGTCGCCGTAGTAGAGCACCGCCGCGGGCGTGACCCCGGCCTGCTCCGCGATGTCGCGCAGACGCACCCCCTCCAGTCCGCGCGCGAGCACCGCCCGCTGGACGGCCTCGCCGAGTTCGGCCCGGCGTGCTCCCTGGTCCTTCTTCCGCGCCACTGCCTTCGCCCCACTCTCACCGAGTTCTTATACGAAAGTTTAGACAATACCTGCCCAGCTGTTGACAGGTAGATCACACTGTTCTTAAATTTCTATTTAAAGAATCCATTCGAGCTCAGGAGTCACCGTGCCGACCAACCCCACCGACGCCGAGACAAGCCTCGACCCACCGCAGGCACCCACCGGGAAGGGCCTGCAGGGCGGTTCCGTCGGCCTGCTCGCCGCCGTCGCGCTCGGCCTGTCGTCGGTCGCGCCGGCGTACAGCATCGCCGTCACCCTCGGTTTCGTGACGATGGTCGTCGGCAACCTCGCACCCGCCGCCCTGCTTCTCGGATTCGTGCCGATCCTTCTGACCGCGTTCGCTTTTCGCGAGCTGAACCGGGAGATGCCGGACTGCGGCACCACGTTCGTCTGGACCACCCGCGCGTTCGGCCCGCACACGGGATGGCTGTCCGGCGGCTGGGTGGTGCAGATCGCGACCCTCATCGCGATGACGGCACTCGCCCGGGTCGGAGCCGGGTACCTCCTGACGCTGCTCGGCCTGGACTCGTTGGCGACCAACAATGTCGCGGTGATCGTCACGGCCGTCCTGCTCGTCGCCGCGGTCACCACGATCGCCTACCGCGGTCTGCAACTCGCCGCGTCCGTGCAATACGTGCTGCTGGGGCTGCAACTGGTCGCCCTGTTCGGCTTCGGAGCGGCCGCGTTCGCCCGCACCGGCGCGTCCGCACCGAGCCTGTCCTGGCTGAACCCGTTCGCGTTCGGCGGCTTCGGCCCCTTCGCCGAGGCGGTACTGCTGTGCCTGTTCATCTACTGGGGGTGGGACGCCCTGATCACCGTCAACGAGGAAACCCGCGACAGCGACCGCATCCCGGGTCAGGCCGCGGTGATCTCCACGCTCGTCCTACTGGGCACGTATCTCTTCACCGGATTCGCCGCGATCAGCTTCGCCGGCATCGGCACCGACGGGCTGGGCCTGGGCAATCCCGACAACGCGGGCGACGTACTCGCCACGCTCGGGCCACCGGTTCTCGGCGCGGGCCTGTCGAAGGTGGTCGAACTCGCCATCTGCGTGTCGGCGATCTCGGCGCTGCTCACCTGTGTCATCGGGAGCTCACGCGCCACCCTTTCCATGGGCGCTCACGGCGCACTGCCCCGCGCCTTCACCCGCATTCACCCCACCTACCGCACCCCCGCGTTCGGCACCGTGTTCTTCGGGGCGACCGCCGCGGTCCTGCTCACCGCCCTCACGCTCGTCTCGGGCAACTTCCTCGGCGACGCCATCCTGTCGATCGGCCTGCTCATCGCGTTCTACTACGGCGTCACCGGCCTCGCCTGCGTCTGGCACTTCCGGCACCGCCTGAACGACTCCCCGCGCAACCTGTTCCTCCGCGGCATCCTGCCCGCACTGGGCGCGGCGATCATGCTCGCCGCCTTCGCGCGCAGCGCCCACGACATGCTCGCCCCCGACTACGGGGCGACCTCGTTCCACGGCATCGGCGGGGTGTTCCTGCTCGGTGTCGGTTCGATCGCCGTCGGTGCCGTCGCGATGGTGCTCGTCCGCACCCGCTTCCGCCGCTTCTTCCGAGACGGCCGCACCGCCGTCACCCGACTGACCGTCACAGAGGACTGAACCATGCGCACACTGACCATCGCCGCCATCCAGACCGCCCCGATCGCGTTCGACGTGGACGCCACCTGGCAGCGGTTCGCCGACCAGATCCGCGCCGTGCGCGACACCTTCCCGCACGTCGAACTCGTCGTGGTCCCCGAACTCCTGCTGGCCGCCGAGGCGCCCCTCCTCGAGTCCCGCTCCGACTGGATGGACCGGGTGGCCCTGCCGCTCGACGGCCCCCATCTCGACCGGATCTGCGCGCTCGCCGAGGAGACCGGCCTGTGGCTGGTGCCGGGAAGCCTCTACGAACGCGACGACAACAGGATCTACAACACCGCCGTCGCCGTGTCGCCGCTCGGCGAGGTCGTGGCCCGCTACCGCAAGGTCTTCCCCTGGCAGCCCTACGAGCACACCGCACCCGGCAGCGAATTCGTCGTCTTCGACATCCCCGGCACCGGCCGGATCGGGCTGGCGATCTGCTACGACGGCTCCTTCCCCGAGACCGCACGCCAACTCGCGTGGCTCGGCGCCGAAGTGATCATCCAACCCACCCTCACCACCACCCGCGACCGCGAGATGGAACTCGTCTGTTCGCGGGCCAACGCCTGGACCAACCAGGTCTACGTCGTCAACGTCAACGGCGCCGACCCGGCCGGCGTCGGTGCGAGCGTGGTGGTCGACCCCGAGGGCATCATCCGCCAGCAGGCAGGCTCGGGCGAGGAGATCCTCGTCGACACCCTCGACCTCGACGCCGTGACCCGGGTCCGCACCTACGGCACGTTCGGTCTCAACCGCCCCTGGCACCAGATCGCCCGGTACGGCAGCGACATTCGTCTCCCGATGTACGAGGGCGCCGGAATCCAGACACCGCCGTGGCACGACGCCGCCGCGCCGATCCAGGCGGCCACCACCGGCTGACACGTCTCCCCGGGAGGGGCGGTGACCAAAGGCCCCGCCTTTCCCGGGACCGGTCCTGGATAATTGCCAGAGTGAGGCCCCTCGCTGCTTCGTCCGTCGACACGGTCCTTCAGGACTATCAGCCGCGCATCCTGCGCCGCTACCTGTGGATCACGACGGCGCTGCACCTGGCCGGGTTCGTTCTGCCTCCGATGGTCGGGTTGCCGATCCGGCCGGAGACCGTCGTCGCGCGCTCGGCCGGCATCCTCCTCGGAGTGATCGCACTCGTGGTGCTGTACCGGGGCGGACGCAGGCCGGGACGGCGAGCCTACCAGGTCAGCACCGCGGCGGCACTGGTCGCCACACCGATCGTGATGTCGGGTCTCATTCTTGCCGCCGCCCAATTGCTCTGCGCGATCGCGGCGACGTTCCTGGCGATGTATTTCGTCGTGTTCTACCCGAAACTGCAGGCGAGGCTCCTCGTCGGTTGCCTCACCGGATTCATGGCGGTCGGGGTCGTTCTCGCTCCCACCGCCTTCACACTGGTGCCCGTCGACGTCGACACGGCGACCGTGAAGGCTGCCGTTCTCGTCGTGGCGGTCACCTGTGTGATCGGTGCGGCCGAGATGTTCGGATCACTGACCCGGACGCTGATCGAATCGGCCAGCACCGACGCACTGACCGCCCTGCTCAACCGCGCAGGGTTCGAACTCGCGTTCCGGGACGCGCTCGCGAGCGCGGGCACGGAGCAGGCCTCTGTCACTTTGGCGCTCATCGACGTCGACCAATTCAAGTCGACCAACGACCACTACGGCCACGCTGCGGGGGACGCCGTTCTCGTCGATCTGGCGAACTACCTCGCCGCGCACCTGCCCCGCGGCGCCCTGCTCGCCCGGGTCGGTGGCGACGAGTTCGTCAGCTGCATGGTCGGCGAGCACCACGCCGAGCTGCCCGAGGTGATGGTGCGACTCGCGCGGCAGAGCCCCACCTCGTTCAGCTTCGGCGTCGCGTCGTGCACCGGAGAGTCCGACCCGCTCACCGCGCTCTATCGACGGGCCGACCGTGAGCTGTACACCGCGAAGCAGCGACACCACCCGCCCGAGCCGCCGGCCGACGAACCGTCACTGCGGACGGGGTGGAACGCCTGACCACGGGTCGTACCGCGGGTGATTCGGCGATGCGCGCGGTCACCGAACGACGGCCTGCCGGTCGCACCCGGGTGACCATCCACACCGCCGCGACGACCAGTGCGCAGCCGGCGAACTGCCCGATGCTCGGACGCTCGTGCACGATCACGATGGAGAACAGCATCGCCAGGACCGGCTGGAGCAGCAGCAGCGTGGCACCCACCTCGGCGGCGAGCCTCGGCAGCGCGAATCCGATGAGGACCCAGCCGAGCACCTGGCTGCTCAGCGACAGCGCCGCCAACCAACCCAGCGCGGGCCAGCCGGGCGTGAGGTCCACCGTTCCCCAGAGCGATCCCACCGCGGTCCCGACGACGCCCGCGGCGATCGTCGACACGAACACCTGCGACGACGCCCGGTGCGCGGATCCCGCCCGGCCGATGACGAAGATGTAGATCCCGTAGGCCACGCCCGCGGCCAGCGACAGCAGGGTTCCCAGGAACAACTGGTCGCCCTCGCCGCTGCCGCCGAGGATTCCGCCGGCGAGAGCCACTCCGGCGAACAGGAACGGCACCGCCACCACGAACCGGAGCGGCACCCGCGCACGGAAGACGATCCACGCCAGCAGTGGCACGACGATGACCTGGACGTTGACGACGACCGTCGAGATCCCGGCCCCGATCATCTGGATCGATCGCGCCCACAGTGCGAAGTCGACACCGAGCATCATCCCGCCGAGCACCTGGGCGGCGATCACCCGGAGAGGAATGCCGCCGTGCCGCCGAAACTCCTGCAGGGCGAGGAAACCGAGGATCGGCAACGCCAGCGCACACCGGAAGAACGTCGATGTGGCCGGCTCCACCCCGGACAATTTGATGAGACTGCCGGTCAGCGAAGTTGCCACCGCACCCGCAAGAACGAGCAGTCGCGGATCCACGGACGCGATGCTGAACGAGGGGCTGACGAGGGCACGGGGACGCAAACGGAGGACAGTAGTCACACCGAGAATTCTCCGAGCCTCCAACCATTACAACAAGTGAATAGTCGTTTCATGAAAGCAGTAGCATCACTAACATGTTGAGTTTGGAGCGCCTCCGCGCGCTGTGCGCCGTCGCCGAACACGGTTCGATCGGTGCCGCAGCGCGTGCCCTGCACGTCACACCGTCCGGGGTGTCGCAGCAACTCGGCAAGTTCGAACGCGAGGTCGGCGTCACACTCCTGGTGCCCGCGGGCCGCGGCGTTCAGCTCACCGACGCCGGCAGGCTCCTGGCCCGCCGGGGGCAGGAAGCGATATCACTGCTGGCGCAGGCCGAATCCGAGGTCGTCTCCCTCGATCGCGACGTGGTGGGCGAACTGCGCATCGGATCGTTCTCCTCCGCAGGCAGGGTCGTCGTGCCGACCGCGGTGGCCACGCTGCGCAGCCGGCACCCGCAACTCGCGGTCAGCTTCTCCGCCGGCGAGACCGAGGAACTCATACCGGCGATCGTGCGTCGCGAACTCGACCTCGCCGTCGTCGACAGCTGGGTCACGATGCCCCTGCACCTCCCCGAGGACGCCGTGCACACCCTGGTGCACCGGGACTCGGCCGACGTCGCACTGTCCCGGGACCATCCCCTCGCATCCCGCGACCACGTCGACCTCGACGAGATCGCGGACATGCCGTGGACGACGTGGAAGAAGGGGGCGGTGTTCCACACTTGGCTGGTGCAGACGCTGCGCAACCGCGGCATCGAACCGGACATCCGATACGAAGCACCCGAATTCGCGGCGCAACTCGAATTCGTCGCACACGGACTCGCCGCCGCCCTCGTGCCGCGCCTGGCCCGCGTCTGGGTGCCGGACAACGTCGCGATCGTCCCCGTGCGTCCCACTCTCGAGCGGGAGATCTACGCACTCCGCCGCGCCGACAACGACCGGCCCACGGTCCGCGCGGGCATCGAGGCGTTGACCGAGGCCTTCGCCGGCGTCGGTGCCTGACTCGCGATCCGGGAATGCCCCGTAGGGGGCGGGCCCGAGTGCCATCATGAGATCGGTCTTCGATCGGACGGCGAGAGGAGTCGCGGTGAAACTTCGGGACGTGGTGAACCAGTCGGAGGCGAACGCCGCCGCGCGGATCTACGGCGAGCCCTACGAGACGACCGACGGAGCCACCATCCTCACCGTGACCAGATATCGCGGCATCCTGGGCCCCGCGCCGGTCGGCGTCTTCGTCGTCCACGGCGGCACCGTGTCGTGGGAGCCCGCCGTCGACGGCAATCGGGTAGCGCTCTTCGGCGAATTCATCGGACTGGCGGCCGCCGTGATCGCCACCCTCGCCATGCTCCGCCGTCCTCCGTGGCCGGACCTCGTGCAAAAGGTCTGACTCGGCGGGCGGGCGCGAATCGAGGCCAGGCAGGAAGACCTGACAGAAGGCCCTACACGCGCAGGCGTTTCGGTTGCACAATGGTGGTGGGCAACCACCCGGAGGTGCGCGATGAGCGAAACGTGTGCAGCGCCGATACGCCTGTGGCGTCTGGGTCCGTGGAGCCGCAACCCACTCATGCGGGGTTGCGACCGACTGCGATCCGCGCTGGTCCTCGTCGGGGTGGTCTTCGTGCTCCTGATGATTCCACTGGCCGCGGCCGTCGGAACCGAGACGTACTCGCGGCTGGACAATCAGACCCAGGCCGCACTCGCCACCCAGCACTCGACCCCCGCGACGCTCGTGGAGGATTCCCGCAGCGGGAGCGCCGGCGAGGCCCTGTCCGCGGCACCGCAGTACCAAGCCCACGCGCGGGTGCAGTGGTCGGTGAACGGGCAGACGCACACCGCCGACGTTCCCACCGCAGCGGGTGCGAAGGCCGGTCAGACCGTCACCGTCTGGCTCGGCCCGAACGGCGACCTCGTCGCCGCACCGGAGACCGGTTCGCAGAACGCCGCCACGGCGGTGAGCGTCGCGTGCGGGATCTGGGTGGCGTCGACCGGCGGCTACTGCCTCCTGTTCCTGATCGTCCACTGGGTTGCGTCCCGCCGCCAGCAGGCCCGGTTGACCCGCGAATGGAACGAACTCGACAGACCTCCGGGGTGGCACGTCAGCTGACGGGCCGGCACTACCGGCTGGGCGCCCCTGCCGGCGGTTGTCCGCCGCCCCCACCCGGACCGGCCGGCGCGGACTGCGTGTTCGCCGACTTCTCGGCGACGCCGATCGTGATCGAGATGGTCATGCCGGTGGCGGGCTCGCCGGTCACGGTGGCCAGTTCGGCGTCCCAGCCGTCGCCGAACACGTTGTCCGAGTCGAGGGAGACCTTCGACAGGTTGGAGACGCTGTTCGCGTAGCCGGTGTCGTACGCGAAGACCGTGGCGCACGCGTCCTCCGGCACCGCGATCTGCGACGTCAGACGGGTGTCCTCCCCGGCCACCGCCGATTCGAGCGTGTCGAACACCTCGAAGTGGATGTGCGGCCAGCGCCCGGAATAGCAGGCCGGGAAGATCGACGTGAACGACACCTTGCCCGCCGAATCCGCCACCTGGACGCCGCGCAGGTAGTTCTGCTCGGTGATGCCCTTGCCGTAGAGCGAGTACTCGCCGTCCCGGTCGCAGTGCCACAGGTAGACGGCCATTCCGGCGCCCGCCGCACAGTCCTTCGTCAGGTCCTGCAGGTCGAGTTCGATGGTCGTCGCGACACCCTCCGCCGTCCCGGAGTACGCACCGAAGCTGCTGCGGATGTCCTGGCGCACGATCCCCGACTCGACCAGGACGTTCGGGCCGTTGGATCCGTCACCGGGATACGGTCCGGCCGTTTCCTGCGGCGCCGCCGCCACGCACGTGCCGTCGCTCGCCGTGTCCGCCGTGGTCGCTGCAGCGTCGGTCGTCGAGGACGAGCTCGCCGCCTGCTCGCCGCCTGCCGTCGAGCAGGCGGCGAGCGCGGTCGCTCCCGCGGCGCCGAACACGAACAGGGCGCTGCGACGCGACAACATCGACTTCAGGTCATGGCTGAGACCGCGATCGTGCTCGTGCACTTCTTCGGCGTGGTGGTGACGCGGGCTGTTGGTCATGGGGACCTCCAAGGGCTGTTTCGGGGTTGGGTCCCATACAAACGGCCCCGGTGCGGGCACCCTGGAGATTCGCTGTGAAGTCACTGTGAGCAGGTCACAACGGAGTCACTGTGAGCAGTCACAACGATGTCACTGTGAGCAGGTCACAGTGCTTCGGCGCCGGCCGTGCCGGAGAGCGTCTGTTTGTCGGTCTCGCGGACGAGGGGGATGCCGAGCGCAGCGAGCAGCATCCGGCAATCGTCGGCGTCGATCGAGTGGTGGGCAACGGTTCGCTGAGCGTTCCGGACGGAATCCTCGTCGAGCTCCCGCTCGCTCTCGAATATGGAAGCATCCCTGTCGGACATGGCTCCACCTTTCCTCGGCATCACCTGAATAGCCCGGAGCGAGCGCACCGAAACCGTCGTGGGGACGGCGCAATCAGGAGGTGACCGTCGAGGGAAGGATCAGCGACTGTAGGTGGCGAACAGCCTGCGGATGCTCTCGTCCCAGTACTGCTGGCGGCGGCGTTCGACGGCGCGGGCGCACATCGCCCACACCATGCCGAGGAGCAGCGCACTGGCCGCGAGGGTGAGGAGCACGGCCGCGACAGCGCTGCTGACGACGTCGGAGGTGGTGACCCTCGGGCCTGCCCAGTTGCCGTCCGCGTCGACGGCGATGGTCTTCTCGGTGCCCGCAGGCGTCCCCGAGGGGACCTCGATGCTCTGAGTGCGCGACTCGGCGGTCCAGGACCACGTCGCCTCGACCATCGGAGTGGTCCGGACCGAGCCGCGGGGCGACATGGTGATGGGGGCGTCGGTGCTGGTGACGGCCTTGACGAGGGTGGTGGTGGCCCGCTGCTGCGCGGCCCGCGCACTCTCCTGGTTCCATTGCCAGGTGCCCATCACGGCGGCGAGCACGATCGCGATACCGGCGAGTGCAGCGATGACGGATCTCAGGGTGGCCGCGTAGCGATCGACCGGTCGTGCGAACGGGTTGGACGGTCGACCCGACACCGAGTACACCACGGTTGCCTTCGAGCGCCCCAACACGATTCACCTCATTGTTTCGTTCACGTAAATTGCCTGCTTCACCAGTGTCGCCACTGATAAGGCAACAAGGAAACCGAAATGGGCAAACTTGACGAGTCTCACACTCCGAGGTCAGAGGCGTGCAGTCCGGAGTGGGCCCCGCTCAGCGCTGTGCGGGGCCGAGCGGCACTCAGGGTTCGAGGTGCGGATCGGACTGTTCGCTGGAGACCGTCCGGCTGCTCAGATGCCCGCCGCCCCACTTCGAGTCGGTCCCGGCGTGGAGTGCGAGCAGGTCGTGGCCGAAGTCGTTGTCGAAGTCCCGCAGCACGGTGTGCAGGTGATTTCCACCGCCGACGGCGTTGACCGCTTCGATGAGGTACCGGTCTGTGTGGACGCGGAAGTAGTGCGGTGCGCCGCGCTTCTGCGCACCGGCCCACGCGAAGAACACCCGGTCGATACCCCCATCTCGCAGGGCCTGCCGGTGGCGTTCGCCGGCCTCCTCCGGCAGTCGCTCGAGGTAGCAGTCCACGAGCCCCAGCAGCGCTTGCTGTTGGTCACCGGACAATTTCGCGCCGCTGATGCCCGACGGCCGGTCGCGGACGAACTTCAGGGCGACCCGGTCCGCGTCGGTGATGGTGTAGCCGGGCATGCCGAGGTCGTAATGGTCCGGGTACTCGTAGGCCCCGATCCGCGGCACCTGCCGGGTCACGAAGTCGGCCGGCGCGACGTCGTGGATGACGGCGTGGCCGCGCTGCTCGTCGTCCAGCGAAGCCAGCAGGTCGAAGGCCAGGCCCTCGTCGTCGGCCAGCGGTTTCAGCACACCGTCGTACTCGGTGGGCTGCGCGCCCAGCGCGACCGGGGTGGCGGAGATCCACCGCTCGTCGACGATCGTCAGGTTGAGGCACACGTGGTGACCGAGGAAGCGCATCGTCCAGGTGTCCTCGAAACCCGGCCGGCCGAAGAACGTCAGGAAGTACGAATCCGACGTGCGCCATGTCTGCAGTGCCGGTCCGAGGAAATCCTGCTCGTAGTCCCGGAGCACGTGCTCGAGTTGCGGAATCGACAGCACCTTCGTGAAGGTGCGCAGCGGCACGGCCAACCGGATCAGATCCCACACCAGCACCTTCTGGTGACGGTCCAGCTGGTGGAGCGGGATGCCGGTGCGGTCCGGCTTGGGGATGATGTCCCAGTTCAGCCGTCGCGGGTCGTCGAAGTCGTCGATGATCGCGGTCGCCCGTTGCCGGGGGTCGAACGTATCGATCAAACCCATGGCGGTCACGAGCAGCTTGGTCGCCGTCTGGGGCGCCTCATGGAGAGCAGACACGTGAATCTTCCTTCTCGAGAGTGGAGGTGGAGCAGCGTTCGGCGAGGGGAGGTTTCGTCACCATCCCGCGGCGATGTCGATCGCCTTCTCGGCGTTCGCGAGGTCGCCGCCCCGCCACGCCACGTGCTGGTCGGGTCGGACGAGGACGAAGGGGCCGCCGAGGACGGCGCCCAGAGTTCCCCCGGTGTCGGACAGCCGTAGCACCGCCAGCGGGACGCCCAGTTCCGCGGCCTTCGCCGTCAGCGCGTCGAGTTCTGCGGTGTGCCGCGAGGATCCCGCGGCGTCCAGCACGACGAGGGTGTACTCCGGGCCGAGAACGTCGTAGAGCGAACGACCGTCGCCCAACCACGCGTGCGGCAGTAGCGCTCCGGGGCACGCGGTGGGCACGTACTCCACGGGATCTTCCGCCGGCGGCGTCGACCCGTCGGGAATGATGACCGGTGAGTCGGTGTAGGCGTAGCCGAGAACGAGTCCGAGCGAGTGGAATTCGCTCTTCTTCACGGCCAGCGCCTCTGCGGTGCGACGGCGTGCCTCCTCCGCTACGGGGCCTTCCTGACCGATCTCGACGGTGGAGAAGTGGTGTGCCAAAGCCTTTTCCTGCGCTCCGGCTTCGGCGATGGTGCGGGCGGCGACGGGCCGGCGTTCGGCTTCGTAACTGTCGAGCAGCTGCGGCCCGGCCCAGCCGCGCAGCGTCGCCGCGATCTTCCAGGCGATGTTGACGGCGTCACCGATGCACGTGTTATACCCGTGCCCGCCCCACGGCGGATTGAGATGCGCGGCGTCGCCGACGAGAAACACCCTGCCCTTGCGGTAACTGTCAGACAGCAACATTCGTGCCACCCACGGGTCGGTGGCGATGATCTCGACCGGGACCGGCTCACCGATCAGGCTGTGCACGAGCGCGGTGGCGTCGACCTCCTCGTCCCGGACGTCGACGCCCTGCACGATCGCCCACCAGGTGTCCGACAGGTCGAGCCGGCCCACGATGCCCGCCGCCCCGGGCGCCATCACCCAGTGGTGGACGGCACCGTCGAACGGCACCCATTCCGCCAGGCCCGGCGCACGGAACAGGATGCTGAGATTGGGGCGCTCACCGGACGTGCCCTCGAACCGGGCGCCGATGGACTCGCGCACGACGCTCGCGCCGCCGTCGCACCCGAGGACGTAGTCCGCCACGACCGTTCGGGTCGGTCCCGGCCCTTCGACCGTCGCACGGACGGTGCCGTCGGCAAGTTCCTCGAGCGACGTGACGCGGGCGCCGAGTTGCAGGGTGGCGAGTTCGCTGCGCTGCACCGCTGCCCGCAGCACAGTTTCCACGACGGGTTGCGGTGCCTGCTGGCCGCGCTCGGGCGCCAGCGTCGGAGTGGCAACATCGAGCTGGAAACCGTTCTCGAACCGGGTGATCTCGTGGCCCAGGAGCGTCGAGCAGAACACGATGTCCTGCGCCCACTCGACGGGGAGCGGCGACGCGGCACGCACCTCGTCGGCCAGTCCCCACCGCCGCAGGTGCGTCATGGTGCGAGCGTTGGTGGTCTTGGCGCGCGGGCGTTCGGCGTCGACGTCGACCCTCGGTTCGACGACCAGGCTTGCCACCCCGTGGTGGGCCAGTTCGAGCGCGGCCGCGAGTCCGGACGGTCCGCCGCCGGCGATCAGTACCGGGGTCCGCGCTACCTCGGACGCGTTGTCGGTCATGCGCCCTTCCTTCCGCTGGCATCGACGATCGGGGTCCGCAGGACGCCGATCTTGTCGATCTCCACCTCGACGATATCGCCGGGCCCGAGCAGCCACGGTGGGTTCCGCACGTAACCGACGCCCTCCGGGGTGCCGGTGGCGATGATGTCGCCGGGGTGCAGGGTGAACGTCTCGCTGATGAGGGCGATGATCTCGCCGACCGAAAAGATCAGGTCCCGGGTGTTGCCGTCCTGCACGACTGTTCCGTTGACGCGGGTCTGCACCCGCAGACCGTCGGACAGATCCCCGACCTCACCGACGGGAACCAGCGGGCCCAGGGGGCCGGACCGGTCCCCGTTCTTGCCAAGCGTCCATTGCGCCGTCAGCTTCTGCGCCGTGCGGGCGGTGAGGTCGTTGAAGCAGGCGTAGCCGAGCACCCCGGCCTGGCCGGTGGCCGCGTCGACGCTTTCGAGCCGGGTGCCGATGAACGCGGCCACCTCACCTTCCCAGTCGAGGCCCGCCTCGTTGGCCGGCACCGGCGTCGGGGCGCCATCGACGCTGAGCGACGGGGTCCACCGCCCGAACAGCGTCGGGTGGGTCGGCGGGGTGAAGCCGCCCTCGGCGGCGTGGGCCTTGTAGTTGAGGCCGACACAGATGACGCGGGCGGAGTCGGGCACCGGCGGCACCATGCTGACGAGCGTGACGTCGATCTCCGGCGCCTCGAGATGCTCCGCCCGTGCCACCCAGCCGGCCGCGTCGCTCCAGAATTCCTCGAGTGCGGCGAGCGGTCGAACGAAGCCGTCTCGGAGGACACCCACGGTTACGGCGTCCTGATCCTTCTTGCGGTAACCGACAATCTTCATCTATTTCATCCTTTTCGTCCGCCACCCTTCGGTGGCGAGTTCTAGCGGGAAATTTCGGTGCTGCGCGGGGTGGCCGCTTCGACGCGGTTGTCCGCATCGGCGGAGGTCGCGCGGGGGCGTCTCGGGAGGGTGGCCATCACAACACCGCCGATCAGCGCGGGCACGGCGAATGCCAGTGAGCTGACGATGACGGCACCGCCACCGGCGACGAAGAACGCGCCGTACGTGGGGCCCGCGATCGCGCCTGCCCGTCCGATCCCGAGCGCCCACCCGAGCCCGGTTGCCCTGAACCGGGCCGGGTAGAACGTCGCGATGTGATCGTTGAGCATGTTCTGGGTGCCGAGGCCGCCGAATCCGGCCAGCGCCACCAGCAGCATCAGGACGGCGGTCGGCGGGTGCGTGCCCAGCAGCGCGAGAGAGACTGCGGCCGTGGAAAACCCGGTCAGGACCAGCGGCTTGGGACCGAACCGTTCGGCCAGCACGGAGGCGAGCAGCGTTCCGACGATGGCGCCGGCGCTGTAGACGAGCAGGAACGTCACCGCCGAACCGATCGGGTAACCGGCATTACGCATGATCTGCGGCAGCCAGGTGGTCACCCCGAACATGGTGAGCATGCTGCAGATCGCGACGAACCAGATGCCGACCGTGGCCCGCCCCATCCCGTCACCGAAGAGTTTGGCGACCGGCGACTTCGACGCCCGGCCCTCGGAGGATCGTTCGACGGCGAACGCCCGCGACTCCGGCAGAAACGCGAACGCCAACGGCAGCAACGTGATCAGCGGAACCGCACCGAGTGCGTAGACCGGGCGGAAGCCGAACTCTTCGAGCAGCAGCAGGGACGCGGTCGATGCGAGGACGCCGCCGAATGCCGGCCCGGTGAGCACCATGCCGAGGATCCGGGACCGGTAGGCCGGGGACGCGAACTCCGCCGCCATCGCGATGGCGGTGGGCATCAACCCGCCGATCCCCAGGCCGGCCACCAACCGGGTTGCGGCGAAGATCTCGAAGGTCGGGGCGATCGCGGTGACCAGGGTTGCCGTCGAGAAGAGCGTCAGGCACGCGAGGAACAGGCGGCGACGGCCGAGGATGTCGGTGAGCGTCCCGGCCGTCAGCGAACCGATGAGGACTCCGACCAGGGCGGCGCTGCCCACGGTGCCTGCCGCGCCGGCGGTGATGAACCACGGGGCGTGCCCGATCAGGGCGGGCAGGGTGGCGCCGTAGACGAACAGGTCGTATCCGTCGCTGAGGAGGGCAGCCCAGCAGAGGACGGGCACGAGCACTCTGCCGCGGCCGCCGGGAGAGGACGTGGAGAAATTCATGCGGAACACTCCTGGTCAGTGGGGGAGGATCAACTCGTCCATAAACGGTTATAACCGTTATGTGTGATGGTAGCCACAGACCACTGCCCCCTGTCAAGCACTGCATTCGGGAAAGGGCGGCGAAAAGTGATCGCTCAGTGAGCGTGCGCCTGCGCGGCCGCGCGGGCACTCGCCGCGTCGCCGGACTCGATGGCATCGACCAGTGCGCGGTGCACGTCGATCCGTCGCGCGAAGTACTCGCTGTTGGTGGCGCTTCGTTCGCGGCTCGCGCGCGTCGCGTGCTGCTCCACGTAGGTTTCGAGGCTCAGATAGGTTTCGCGCAACACCCGGTTGGGGCCGATCGCCACGATCCGGCGGTGCAGATCCCACACGGTGCGGATGAACGCCTCGGGGTCGCCGGCCGAGTCCTCGAGGACGGTCATCAGTCTCCGCAGGTCGGCGACGTCGGCCGCGGTCCGGTGCCGGGCGGCCAGTTCCGTCACGAGGGGTTCCAACTCTTCTCGGACGGCGATGGCGTCGGCGACTCCCGCCGCGTCGCCCTCGACGGTCAGCAGGGTGCGGCCGAGCCGGACCACCGACGACGGTTCGGCGACGAACAGGCCACCGCCGGGCCCGGGCCGGACGGTGATGACTCCCCGATCCTGCAGGAGCCGGACGGCCTCTATGACCGTTCCGCGGGCCATCCCCGACTCCTCCTGGAGTTCCTTGCGGGTGCCCACCCGATCACCGGGCGCGAGTTCGCCCGCGGCGATCCGATCCTGGATATGGGCGACCAGGGACTCTGCCCGGGTGACGGTGCTCTGGATCGCCATGGCTCGAGTGTAGAGCTCAGCCGCTCCGGCGGCGTGCGCGCCGGGCGGGACTCACCGCCCGGCGCCTCGGGCGGGCGGCGGGCCGACGACCTCGAGGTCCAGCTCCGCACGCGCCCGTGCGAACCCGTCGGCCGGGAACTGCATGTCGCCGCCCTCGGTGTGCACGTGCGCGTCCGTCGGGACGTTCATGTACTCGAAGAACTTCTCGAACACGCCGGTGGTCAGCAGGCCGAGCATCTGCGTGTCGTGGCTGTCGAACGCGAAACTGTGGATCGTTCCGGCAGGCGCATGGAGGAAGTCGCCCTTGGTCAGCGTGATCTCCCGACCGTTGGCGTGCAGGAGAATTCGACCCTCGATGCAGAAGAAGTTCTCGGTGTGCTCGCGGTGGAAGTGACGGGGAATGTACGCACTCTTGCCGCCCATGGTGTGCATCGCGAAATACGTTCCGCCGGTGTTCCGGGGCCGTGCGAGATACGTGTTCAACTGGTCGAGGCTCGCCCAGCGGTCGCCTTCGCCTGCCTGCAGCACGTAGGGCGACTCCCCTGCCGGGAGCACCGCGCCCGTCACCGCGGGCAGGTCCTTCTTCTCGAGATCGTGGAACCGGATGCCGAACCGATCCGCGAATTCGGATTGCCGCGCGTCCGACATCGGCGCCGCGGCGGAGTCGAAGACGTGCGACTGGGTTGCGTGGCCGGTCGCCTGCGACCACCGGTGCCCGTCGCCGACGGTGAGCCAGCTCAGGAACCGGGTCCGGTGCGCGAGCATGCGGTACGCGTACGGCGTCCCGGCCGGGACGGTGACCGAGTCGCCCGGCACGAGCAGGTGCGATTCGCCCGGCAACCACACCTGCAGCCGTCCGTCGGTGACGTACAGGAAGCGATGCTCGCGGTCGTGGGAGAGGAACGGGGTCTCGGTTCCCTTGCCGCCATACACATATGCGGCGCCGAATTGTCCGCCGGTGTCCTCAGGGCGGGCGATGACGGTGATCAGTTGCCCGCCGAGTTCGTGGCGCTCACCTTCACCGGCGGCCATGGCGTAGGGCACGCAGCGGCCGGGAAGGGTGTCGAGTTGCGGGGCGACAGCGTGGACCTCGTCGAGGACGGGAATGTCGAAAGTAGTCATGGTGTGCGTGTTCCTGGTTTCAGTGTGTGCGAGAAGAAGGCTTCGATCGCGGCGAATGAGGCGGAGGAGTACCTCTCGGTCAGTGCGCGACCGAAGTCGCTCACCGCGCGGGTCGAGGCCGGCGCCTGCGGATCTCGTTCGAGACGGCCTTGGTCGAGGGTCTGGTCGGGGCCGAGTTCGAGGACGTGCCCCGGGTTGAAGAACCCATGCCCGAATCCCTCGATCAGGTAGAGAATGGCGTCGTTGCCGTGAGCGACGAGCGCGTCGTACAACGCGACGCTCTGCGTGAACGGCACCAGGTTGTCGGCGACACCGTGCATGACCAGAAACGGCGGCGCTCCGGGCGCCACGTGCAGCGCGGGGCTCGCGGATCGCGCCGCGTCCAGTCGGTCCCGGATCGCGCCACCGAGCAACGACGCCTCCGGGGAATGGCCCTCCCCCGGTGTCCGTTTCGCGGAGAGGTCGACGAGGCCGGGCAGGTCGGCGGGCCCGTAACCGTCGACGACGGCCTGCACCGAGCTGTCGACGGTCGTGGGTTCTTCCCCGGGCAATCGTGTTGTGGCCGAGTGCACTCCGGTCAGCGCGGCGAGGTGCCCACCGGCCGACGATCCCCACACACCGATCCGGTCGGGGTCGATGCCGTGGTCCGCGGCGTTGGCGCGCAGCCAGCGCACCGCCCGCCGGACATCGAAGAGCTGGCCGGGGTGGCAGGTCCCGGGCGCGAGGCGGTAGTCGATGCTGACCATGACGTAGCCGTGTCCTGCGAAGTGTTGCACCAGATCTGGGCATGCAGTGCGGTCTTGAAGCCGCCAACCACCTCCGTGCACCCACACGATCGCAGGCAATGGATGCGCTGCCTCGGCGGGGCGTACGAGATCGAGTAGCAGATCGGGGGCGTACTCGACGGTGGATCGGCGGACGACGGTCGAAGCCGTGTCCAAGGGATTGAACTCCTTCGGATGCAGGACCCGGGCCTGGGTCGCCGCTCGCGCGGTTGTAAGGCCCTTCCATAGGTCACTGTCTGTCGGGCACAGTAGCAGCTTCGACAACCTGAACGGAAGACCCGGATTCTTCCTCCGTCGCGCCGGTCAGCGCGGCGGTCAGCCGCGCGGCATGTCCGCGGACACCCTCGACGATGTCGACGACGCCGTCGCTGAGCACCCACTGCAACTGCAGGCCGTCGCTCACCGCAATGCATTCACGCGCGAGCGCCGGGAAGTCCAGCGATGCCGGCAGCCCGTCTCGGTGCACCCCCTGACGCAGGCGCGCCGCGAGGGCATCGACGGCGCCGTCGTAGCGCTGCGCGAGGACGGCGTGGGCGGGACTGCTCGGATCCGCCGCCTCCGCGCTCACCAGCACGAACAGTTCGATGAGACCCGGCTGTCCGACGAGTCGCCGCGCCGCGTCGACCATCGCATCCAGGGTCGCCAGACCCGACACCTCGGCGGGGAGGGTGTCCCACCACTCGGCCGAGGTGTCGAGGCGGTACTGCGCCACGGCCAGAAGGAGGTGCTTCTTCGACGGAAAGTGGTGCAGCAGACCACTGTCGCTGATTCCCGCGTCGGTGGCGATGCTGGCCATGGTGGTCGCGTGGTACCCCTCCGCCGAGAATCGCCCCGCGGCCGCCTCCACGATTCGCGTGCGCCGCTCGATTCCCACCGAGTAGCTGCCACGCGCCCGTTTTCCCATGTCGCCACGATACGACAGCACGATTCTCGGATTGAAAACCGGATACACCCGGTTTTCGTGTACGGTGCTGTGCATCACACTGCGACGTCCGCTGCGCCCCACCTCGCCGCGCGGATCTTCACTTCACGGAAGGCGGAACGCCGATGGCTACCGTTCGCTCCACACACCCGTCCCCCGCACAGCTCGGCCACCCCTCCGCGGTCACCGCGCCGCGCCCCCGCTACGTCGTCCCCGCCCTGGTCGTCGGCGCATTCGGGGTCTACTTCGGCAGTCTGACCCCGACCATCATCACGCTGTCGATCCGCATCTTCGGCGTGGACGCCGAAGGCAAGACACTCGGACTGTCGACGGTGGTGCTGATCGGCGCCCTCGTCGCGCTCGCCTCGATACCGCTGTTCGGCTCCCTGTCCGATCGCACGACCAGCCGGCTCGGCAGGCGCACCCCGTGGCTGATCGGCGGCGCTCTCGTCGCGTTGGCCGGCCTCACCGTGATCGCGCTGGCGACGAACGTCGCGGCGATCGCCGCGGGCTGGGCACTCGCGCAGCTGGGCTACTCCGCGGCGCTGGCCGGGTTCGTCGCGCTCATCCCCGACTTCGTCCCCGACCATCTGCGCGCCCGGTTGTCGGGGATGATCGGCTTCGTCACGGCGTTCGCCGTTCTCGCAGGCGTCACCCTCGGGAGCCGCCTCGCCGACCACCCGGTGCCGATGATGATCATCCCCGGCATTACCGCCGTCGTGTGCCTGACCGTCGTCGCCGTGGTCATTCGAGGCGCCGACTCGGGTGTGGACCCGGCCACGTTGCAGCCCTACAGCTTTCGCGAGTTCGCGGCAAGCTACTGGATCAACCCGATCCGGCACGCGGACTTCGCGCTCAACTGGATCAGCCGGTTTCTGTTCGGGCTCGCGATGGTCGGGCTCACCACCTACGCGACCTACTTCCTGGTCGACGCGGCCGGACTGAGTATCACGGACGCGGCCGCCGAATATGCCCACGCCACCGCCGTCACCACCCCCATCTCGATCGGGTCGTTCCTGCTCGCCGGATTCCTCTCCGACAAACTGGGCCGGCGCAAGGCCTTCGTCGCGGTCGCATCGTTCCTCACCGGCGGCGCGCTGGTGTACCTGGCCGTGAACCCGCACATCAGCGGGTTCCTGCTGGCGTTCGTCGCCTTCACGATCGGTCAGGCGTGCTACCTCACGGTCGACATCGCGATCGCCGCCGCGGTCATCCCCGACGTCCGGCAGACGGCCAAGGCGATGAGCGTGTACCAGGTGGCGGCCACACTCCCCTATGCCGTCGTCCCGCTCATCGGCGCCGTGCTCCTTCCACTCACCGGCGACAACTATGCGCTTCTGTTCTGCGTCCTGGCGGCCTGCGCCGCCGTCGCCGGCGCAGCCGTTCTCTTCGTGCGGTCGATCCGATGACGACACCGACACACCTGCGCCTCGAACATCTCCGGCCCGGCGAACCCTGCGGCACCACCCACCCGCGACTGTCCTGGTGGCTGCCCACCGGAAGCGCCGGTCAGCAGGCATACCAGGTCCGGGTCGCGGGCGTCTCCGACCGCACGTCGAGCACCCTGTTCACCACCGAGATCATCGAGGGACGCGACCACGTCCTCGTGCGACCCTGGACGGCAACGCATCCGGCGCCGACCGCGGGCGAGGCACGCACCTGGCAGGTGCGGTGCTGGACGGATCTCGGACCGAGCGATTGGTCCGAGCCCGCTCCGTGGGTCACCGGCCTTCTGCACGGCGGCGACCTCACGGCCGACTGGATCGAACCGTACGAGCCCGACGTTCCGCCGCTCGGTCACCGTCCCGCATACCGGCTGCGCGCCTCCTGGCGACCGCAGGCGGAGATCACACACGCCTCGTTGTTCGCGACCGCTCACGGCACCTACGAGTTCTTCGTCAACGATGTCCGGGTCGGTGATCACGAGCTGACCCCGGGCTTCACCTCCTACCGAGCGCACCTGCAGGTGCAGCATTTCGACATCACCGACCTGCTGCGCCAAGGACACAACGACCTGGGAATCCTGCTGAGCGACGGGTGGTTCCGTGGCCGGCACGGGTTCGAGCGCCACGGTGACGGTTTCGGGGATCGGCTTGCCGCGCTCGCGGAACTGCACGTCCGTTATGCCGACGGAACGTCGGAACGCTTCGGCACCGGCGACGGCTGGACCAGCGCACCGAGTGAGATCGACGCCGCCGACCTGATGGACGGCCAGCGGGTGGATCTGCGCCGGGTGCCCGCCGACGAGGTACACCACCCGGCGGTGGTCGCTCGCGGTGGACTCTACGACGATCGTGCCCGGTTGACGACCGGCGTGGCACCCCCGGTGCGCCGGATCGAAACACTGGCGGCGGTGGCCGTCACCGAGCCCCGACCCGGAACGTACGTCGTGGATTTCGGGCAGAACATCAACGGATGGGTGGCTGCGGCCGACCTCGGCCCGGCAGGCACGCACGTGACCCTCACCCACGGTGAGTCCCTCGCTGCCGACGGGAGGGTCGACACGGATCACCTGCGCGCTTTCGAGTTCGCGACCGGCAAGAGTTTGCCTGCCGGTCAGGTCGACCACGTCGTGTCATCGGGGCGCCGCGGCGAGGCATTCGAGCCGCGCCACACCACTCACGGGTTCCGGTACGTCCAGATCGACGGGACCGAGACGAAACCGGGGCCCGACTCGATCACCGCCGCCGTCGTGCACACCGACCTGGAACAGGTGGGGCGTTTCGGGTGCGACAACGCTCGTCTCGAGAAACTCCACGCCGCCGCGGTGTGGAGTTTCCGCGGCAACGCCTGCGACGTCCCGACCGATTGTCCCCAGCGCGAGCGGTCGGGCTTCACCGGCGACTGGCAGGTCTACGTCGAAACAGCGGCCTTCACAAATGATGTCGCGGGATTCAGCGACAAATGGCTGCGTGATCTCGCCGCCGACCAGTGGCCGGACGGCACGGTACCCAACATCGTGCCCAACCCGGCAGGCAACCAGCCGTCGGGTAACCATTTCGCCGACATCGCCAACGGCTCGGCCGGTTGGGGCGACGCCGCCGTCATCGTCCCGTGGCAGCTGTGGCGCCTGTACGGCGACGTCGAAGTCCTGGAACGCCAATACGATTCCATGACGCGGTGGGTCGAGCTGGCCGCCGGCACGGCGCGCGACCGCCGCCATCCCGACCGCGCGCGTGCGCGTCCCACACCGGACGACCACGAAAAATATTTGTGGGACACAGGTTTTCACTGGGGAGAGTGGCTCGAACCTGACGAGATTCCCGCGCCCGATCCCGCTCGCGATCACAGTGTGGTCGCCACCGCGTACCTCGCACGGTCGGCGGGACTGCTCGCGCAGATCGCCGGCGTGCTGGGTCGCAACCGGGACGAGTGCCGCTATGCCGCGATCGCCGCGGGGGCCGTCCACGCCTGGCAGCGCGAATTCATCGCGCCGGACGGCACTCTGACCCACCCGACCCAGGCGAACTATGTCCGCGCCCTGGAGTTCGACCTCGTTCCGGCCGAGGCCCGCCACCGGTTCGCCGACGAACTCGCACAGTTGCTCGCCGACAACGACGATCACCTCGGCACCGGTTTCCTGGCCACCGGGATGTTGCTGCCCGCGCTCGCACGCAACGGGCACCTCGACACCGCCTACCGGGTACTGCTGTCCACCGGCAATCCGTCCTGGATGGAGATGATCGACCGCGGCGCCACCACTATCTGGGAGCGATGGGACGGAGTCGACGAGAACGGCCGCGCCACCGCCTCACTGAATCACTACGCCAAGGGCGCGGTCATCTCGTTTCTCGTCGCCGGCCTGCGCCCGGCCGAGACCACCGGCCCCGACACCGTCGGTTATCGCCGATTCGTCGTCGATCCGCGCCCCGGCGGGGACATCAATGCCGCCCACGCCGAGCACTGCAGCCCGTACGGCAACATCGCGGTGCGCTGGACGATCACCGACGACCTGTTCACCGTGAACCTGACCGTGCCGGCAGGCAGCGAATGCGAACTTCGACTAGGAAATACCACGGAACTCCTCCGGTCCGGGACCTACACCCGCACCTGCCCCGCCGCTCGCGTCATCCGGCGATCTTCGCGTGCATTTCCCACACGATGATCTCGGCGCCGGTGTCGGTGGTCATCTGCTGCCCACCGCCACCGCCGATCCGGACGGCGTCGCCCTCGGCGAGGAGGCCGACACCCTCCAACGAGGCTTCGCCGCGCGCGACGAAGACGTGGAGGAACGGGGAGTCGGGCAGGGTGATGGGCGCCTGGCCGGGCTGCAGTCGTGCGACATGCATTGCGGCGTACTTGTTCTTGATGCGGATCGCCGAGTGGTCGGCGTGGCCCGGCATGCCGGACGCGACGGGAACCAGCCCGCCGGCGAGCAACTCGTGGTCGATTTCGAGTTGCTCGTAGCCGGGGGTGATCCCGGCTTCGTCGGGGACGACCCACATCTGGATGAAGTGGACCGGATCGCGGTGCTCGTCGGCGTCTCCCTGCAGTCGCCACGAGTCGTTCTTCTCCGAGTGCAGGATTCCGGTTCCCGCGCTCATGCGCTGGGCGAGTCCGGGGTAGATGACGCCGGAGTGGCCCATCGAATCCTGGTGCACCAGTGAACCCTGGAGAACCCAGGTGACGATCTCCATGTCCTGGTGCGGGTGGGTGTCGAAACCCTGGCCGGGGACGACGATGTCGTCGTTGTTGACCATGAGCACACCGTGGTGGGTGTTGGCCGGGTCGTAGTGGTTGCTGAACGAGAAGGAATGCTTGGAATCGAGCCAGCCCACGTTCGTCTTGAAGCGGTCGTCGGCGCGGCGGACGTCGAGGCGGGGTGAGGTGATGGCGGCAGTCATGAGTGAATCCTTTCCAGCGTTCTCAGAGCAGGGTTTTCACAGAACGTGTGAGCCGTACATTTCGCCGAGCGGATCGGCGATGAGTTCGAGGCGGGCACCGTCGGGATCGCGGAAGTACAGCGACACCTCGCTGTGTTCGACGAGTTCGACGCCGGCGTCGACCAGTTTCGTGCGCAGGTGATTCCAGCGGCCGGGTTCGACGCTGATCGCGATGTGGTGGAGTCCGCCGAGCACTTCCTGATACGGGCCGACGTCGAGGCCCGGGAAGTCGAAGAAGGCGAGCAGGTTGCCGTTGCCGATGTCGAAGAAGAAGTGCGAAGACCCGGGGTAGTCGCGATTCTCGATCAGTTCGGTCAGCGGGAACTCGAGGAGATCCTGATAGAACCGGACGGTGCGCTCGACGTCGCTGCTGATCAGCGCGGTGTGGTGGAGTCCGCGGGCCGAGGATGCGGGCCGCGACGAGACGGGCTTCATATGCTCGGCGCGGATCCTGTCGCGTTGCGCGGCGAACCGCTGGGAGCGCTCCTGCTCGTCTGTGGTGCTCATTGCCCGAACCTCTCTCCGCGAAACGCCGATGATTGCGCTTTCAACTATCACCACCGTACACCAAGTAGTTGCGCTGTCAACTACTTGGGATATGCTGGTCCCGTGGAATCGACCAGATGGCTCAGCGCCGAAGAACAGAACACGTGGCGCGCCTACCTGGACGCCACCCGACTACTCCTGCAGGCGCTCGATCGGCAGCTCACCCGCGACTCCGGAATCTCGTTCACGGACTTCGAACTTCTCGTCGTGCTGTCGGAGGCGCCGCAGCGGCAACTGCGGATGCGGGAACTCGCCGACGCGGTCACCACGACGCGCAGTGGCGTGACCCGGGCGATCAGCCGGCTGGTCGAGGCAGGCTGGGTGCGGCGGCTGGAGTGCAAGGACGACAAGCGGGGAATGCTGGCCGAGCTGACCGACGCCGGCGCCGAGAAGCTCGCCGCCGCCAGCCCCGGACACGTGGCGGAGGTGCGCCGCGACATGTTCGACCTGCTCTGCCCCCGGGACGTCGCCATCCTCGGGCACGACTTCGGCGAAATGCGCGCCCACCTGCAGGAGAACCCCTGAGCCACCCACCGAAAGGCCGGTCATGAGCAGCACGTCCACGGAGAACGACTACGTCCACATCGACAAACAGAGTCCGGCCGTCTATCAGGCGCAGATCGGCGTCGCCAAGGCCATCCGTCACGCGACCACCGAGGCCGGGATGGACCGGCGGTTCGTCGAGTTGATCAACGTCCGCGTCTCCCAGATCAACCGCTGCGCGTACTGCCTGGACGTGCACGTCGCCGCGGCGATCGCGGCGGGCGAATCCCAGCAGCGTCTCGCAGTTCTGCCTGCCTGGCGGGAGACGACACTGTTCTCCGAACGCGAGGTCGCGGCCCTCACCCTGGCCGAGTCGATCACCACGCTCCCGGACGCGCACCGCCAGGACGCCGACTACGCCTTCGCGCGGCGGTTCCTGTCCGAGCAGGAGATCTCCACGGTGAGCTGGATCGCCGTCACGATGAACGCGTTCAACCGGATCTCCATCGTCAGCCGCCATCAGGTCCGGCCGAAGCAGTAACCGCAGCTCACCCACCCTCCGCAGATTTTAGTTGACATCGCAACGACTTCCCCCTACCTTAGTAGTTGCAGATTCAATTACCTCGATTCGAGTGCCGTTCACCGTCAAGGAGTTTTCATGACCACCGCCACCGCCACCCTCCCCAACCTCACCGCCGGAACCTGGACCATCGACACCGTCCACTCCACCGTCGGCTTCTCCGTCCGCCACCTCATGGTCAGCAAGGTCCGCGGCACGTTCAACGACTTCGCAGGCGCGATCACCGTCGCCGAGGACGGCACCACTGCCGTCACCGCCGAAATCCAGGTCGCGTCCATCGACACCAAGAACACCGACCGCGACGCCCACATCAAGTCCGCCGACTTCTTCGACGCCGAGCAGTACCCCACCGCCACCTTCACCTCCACCGCCGTCCGCGCCAAGGGCGACGACTACGTGGTCGAGGGTGACTTCACCCTCCACGGCATCACCCGGCAGGTCGAGCTCGGCCTCGAGTTCAACGGCGTCAACCCCGGCATGGGCAACGGGCCGGTCGCCGGCTTCGAAGCCACCACCGTCCTCAACCGCAAGGACTTCGGCATCACCATCGACATGCCCCTCGAAGGCGGCGGCGCCGTCGTCGGCGACAAGATCACCATCACCCTCGAGATCGAGGCCGGCCTTCAGGCCTGACCCACCCGCACCACCGGAACCACCCGCGCCCCGTCGTCCACCCGGACGACGGGGCGCGTCGTTGTGAACACGACGCAACACTTTCGATCGACGTGATCCAGGTCATTGTGATCTTGGGCAGGCTCGAGTGACCCTGACCCCTTCGATGTCGGAGCCCGTTCGATGTCGGCGACTGCGAAACGAAGGTGACCACATGGGTAGCGACTCCGAACTCTCGTTCGCTCTCGACCTCACGCTGGACGAAGCGCGTCGGCGCACCGCTGTCCTCGAAGCGATCGGCGAGGACTGGGATCCCGTCGCCGTGCTGGCGGAGGAAGAGCGGGCCTACGACATGCTGTATTCCGGGCTCGACCCCGAGCAGCAGCGCATCTACGACGAACTGGTGCAGGCAGGTGTGCTCCCGGATCGGACGGTGGGCCGTGTTGCCGATTGATCCCACCGCGGACTTCTCCCGTCGTGCCTGGTTGCCCTGCCCGGGCTGCGACCACGGCTCGTCCTGCGGCGACTGCGGGTCCGGCCGCAACTGCCACCGGCACTGGCAGTACCTGCTGAGCAATCAGGGAACCACCGTGCACCTGCAGTGCCCCGACTGCACGCACGTGTGGAGCATCGACACCCGCCACGGGCGGCCGGGGCGTCGCCGGAAGGCCGCGTAGGCGGGGTCCGACCGCTGGTTCAGCCGCGGCTCCGCGGCCGGTCGGCGAGTAGCTGGGTGAGCCGGTGTGCCTCGCGGAGGAGGAATTCTCCCAGTTCGCGACGTCGTTCCTCACGGAACCGGCTCTCCACCCCGGTGATGCTCAGCGCCCAGGCCGGTGATCCCTGGGTGTCGAAGACGGCGGCGCCCATCCCCCAACTGCCCTCGACGAGCAGTCCGGGGTTGACGGTGTAGCCGTTGAGGCGGGTCTCCGCGATGCGCTCGGCGATCTTCTCCCGGCTGTGCTGCGGCCCCCATTCGCCGGTGACGTCCGCGCGCGTCAGGTACTCGTCGATCTCGCGGTCCGGCAGGTGCGACAGGATGACCATCCCCGCCGTCGCCACCCCGAGCGGAAATCGGATTCCGATGTGCAGCACGTGCGAGCGCAGCGGGAAGCTGCCCTCCTCGCTCGCAATGCAGACCGTTTCGTCGCCGCGGCGAGCGGACAGGAACACGCTTTCGCCGGTCTCGCGGGCGAGATCGCGGAGGATGTCGCGGGACCGGTCCGTGATGTCGTACCTGCTGGCGGCGAGCGAGCCGAGCAGGTACAGCTCGGGTCCGAGCGACCATTTGCCCGACTTCAGGTCGCGGTCGACCAGCCCCTCCTCGGCCAGCGAGACGAGGAGGCGATGCACGGTGGGGCGGGCGAGGCCCGTCTCCCGCGCCAGGGCGGACGTCGAGGATCCCGACGATTCGAGCGCCGCGACGGCCCGCAGGATCGATCCCACCCGGTGAATGACCTGTGGTCGCTGCGCCTCGTTCATGACCGGAGTATACGTCCACTCAGTGAACGCTCTTGTCCACGACGTCCAGACCGCGAGCAACATGTTCGATCTCCTTGAAATGCATGAAGCGACCCCTTTTAGTGGAGCAAAGCCCGTTGCAGGAGTCGTCCACTGGATGGACGAAATGTCGCGGGAAGGCGGTATCGCCGGGTTCGGCGGCCAGAAGAAAGGATGCACATGGGATCGAGAGTGTTCGACACCCCGGAAGAAGCTGTCGCGGACGTGTCCGACGGCGCGACGATCGCCGTCGGCGGATTCGGCCTGTGCGGAATCCCCGACTCGCTGATCCGCGCGCTCGCCGACTCGGGTGTCGGGAACCTCGAGGTCTTCTCCAACAACTGCGGTGTGGACGACCACGGGCTCGGGATCCTGCTGGGCGCCCGCCAGATTCGCCGTGTCACCGCGTCCTACGTCGGCGAGAACAAGGAATTCGCCCGCCAGTACCTCTCCGGTGAGCTCGAGGTGGAACTCACCCCGCAGGGCACGCTGGCCGAACGCCTCCGGGCCGGCGGTGCGGGCATCCCCGCGTTCTTCACCCCCGCCGGTGTCGGCAGCCCGGTCGCCGACGGCGGCCTGCCGTGGCGCTACGCCGCCGACGGTTCCGTCGCGCTCGCGTCGCCCGCCAAGGAAACCCGGCAGTTCGGCGACAAGCGCTACGTCCTCGAACTCGGCATCACCGCCGACTTCGCCCTGGTCCACGCGCTGCGCGGCGACACCGCCGGCAACCTGGTCTTCGACAAGACGGCCCTGAACTTCAACCCCCTCGCGGCCATGGCCGGGAAGGTGACCATCGCGCAGGTCGAGGAACTCGTCCCCGCAGGCACCATCGATCCCGCCCAGGTGCACCTGCCCGGAGTCTTCGTTCAGCGCATCGTCGAGACCGGCCCCCAGAACAAGCGGATCGAGAAGCGGACAGTCAGCAGCACGGAAGGAGCCACTCGATGACCGGCACCAACGGATGGACACGTGACCAGATGGCCGCCCGCGCGGCCGCGGAGATGGTCGACGGCGAATACGTCAACCTCGGCATCGGACTGCCGACGCTCATCCCCGGATACCTCGGCACCGACGTCACCGTCACGTTGCATTCGGAGAACGGGATCCTCGGCACCGGCCCCTACCCCACCGACGAAAACGTCGACCCCGACCTGATCAACGCGGGCAAGGAGACGGTCACCGTCAACGCCGGAGCCGCGTTCTTCGATTCGGCGCTGTCGTTCGGCATGATCCGCGGCGGTCACATCGACACCGCCGTCCTCGGCGGCATGCAGGTTTCCCGCACCGGCGACCTCGCCAACTGGATGGTCCCCGGCAAGATGGTCAAGGGCATGGGAGGCGCGATGGACCTCGTGCACGGGGCGAGCCGCGTCATCGTCCTCATGGAACACACCGACCGGGACGGCAACCCCAAGATCATCGACACCTGCACCCTGCCGCTGACCGGCCAGGGCGTCGTCAACCGCATCATCACCAACCTCGCCGTCATCGACGTGGTCGGCGACGGCACTCTCGCCCTGCGTGAAGTCGCCCCCGGTGTCACCGTCGACGACGTCGTCGCCGCCACCGGAACCCCCCTCGAGATCCGCGAATCCGCGCTCGTCTGACCGACATTCGACACGACACAAGGACACTCCCATGACTTCACGTATCAGGTCCGTCATCGTCGCCGGGGCCCGGACCCCCGTCGGCCGGCTGACGGGTTCGCTCGCCACACTCTCCGGATCCGATCTCGGCGGCATCGCCATCAAGGGCGCCCTCGACAAGGCCGGCGTGGCACCGGAACTGGTGGAGTACGTGATCATGGGGCAGGTCCTCACTGCCGGCGCCGGTCAGATCCCGGCCCGGCAGGCCGCGGTCGCCGCGGGCATCCCGATGTCGGTGCCCGCCGTTACCGTCAACAAGGTGTGCCTGTCGGGTCTCGACGCCATCGCGCTCGCCGACCAGCTGATCCGCGCCGGCGAGTTCGACGTCGTCGTCGCCGGTGGGCAGGAGTCGATGTCCCAGGCGCCGCACCTGCTCCCGGGCTCACGGGGCGGGTTCAAGTACGGCGACACCACCCTCGTCGACCACCTCGCCTACGACGGCCTGTACGACATTTTCACCGACCAGGCGATGGGCGCACTCACCGAGACCCGGAACGCGACCACCGACAAGATCGGTCGCGAGGAGCAGGACGCCTTCGCCGCCGCCTCGCATCAGCGTGCCGCGGCCGCGTGGAAGAACGGCCTCTTCGACGACGAGGTCGTTCCCGTCACCATCCCGCAGCGCAGGGGTGAGCCGCTCGTCGTCACCGAGGACGAGGGCATCCGCGCCGACACCACCGCCGAGTCGCTGTCGAAGCTGCGTCCCGCGTTCAGCAAGGACGGCACCGTCACCGCCGGGTCCGCGTCGCAGATCTCCGACGGCGCCGCGGCCGTCGTGGTGATGAGCAAGGCCAAGGCCGAGGAACTGGGACTGGAATGGATCGCCGAGATCGGCGCCCACGGCGTCGTCGCCGGTCCGGATTCGACGCTCCAGCAGCAGCCCGCCAACGCCATCGACAAGGCCTGCTCCCGAGAGGGACTCGACGCGTCCGCCCTCGATCTCGTCGAGATCAATGAGGCGTTCGCCGCCGTCGGCATCGAGTCGACCCGGCAACTCGGAATCGACCCGTCGAAGATCAATGTCAACGGCGGCGCCATCGCCATCGGGCATCCGCTCGGCATGTCGGGTGCGCGGGTCGTGCTGCACCTCGCGCTCGAACTGAAGCGACGCGGCGGTGGAACCGGCGCTGCCGCGCTGTGCGGTGGCGGCGGACAGGGCGACGCCCTGATCCTCCACGTGCCGGGAGAATGACCCCTACTCTCGCCCAGTAGGTTTCGTATCAGCCGGCTATGAACGGCCCGCGGCGAGAGCGGCGACGGCCGGCGCGAACATGGTCGACTTGATCGCACCGAGCGTGCCGGCGTCCTTCCCCGCGAGCGGGGAGATCAGGTCGACAGCGGCACCCAGGACCGCGCCTTCGGGCGCGGTCCCGTCGACCAGCCCGCTGGTGTGCGCCTCGGTGCCGCCGTACCGGTGGCCGGTGGTCATTGCGGTGATCGCGGGCTGCGGCGTCAGCTTGGCCTGGATCAGCGCCGCCATGCCCGGGGTGAACGGGATGTGGATGTCGACCTCGGGGAAGCAGTAGAACCCGCGGTCCGACCGCATCACCCGGTAGTCGTGGGCGATTCCCAGCATGGCGCCCGCGCCGAACGCGTGCCCGTTGACCGCGGCCACCGTCGGCAGCGGGAGCGTCAGAATGCGGCTGAACAGGGCCTGCACGCGCCCGACGTACCAGTCCGCGCGATCGCCGTTCGCCAGCAGCCACTCCAGGTCGAGGCCGTTGGAATAGAACTTTCCGGTGGCCGTGGTGACCAGGGCCTGCGCGCCGTGCTCGTGCGCGTCGTCGAGGAGACCGTCGACGGTGTCGAGCCACTCGGGGGAGAAACGGTTCTCGTCGTCGCCGAGGTCGAGGACGGCGATCTTGTCCCGGTAGGTCAGGGTGGCGGTCATCAGGAACCTTTCGTGGTGCTGTCGTGACGTTTCCCCGGGGGCGGGGGGTCGAGGGTGAGGACGGCGCGGACCGCCACCTCCAGGCGCCGGCGCATGGCGTCGTCCGGTTTCCGCCGGGCACGGAGCAGCAGTCCGGTGGGGAGTCCGACGACGCACGCTTCGATCACCTCGACCGCGCGACCGTCCCTGCGCCCCCACAACGCCAGCGCCAACCGGACGAACAGGTCGACGAGGACGGAGTCGAGGCGCGCCAACTCGTCCGCGACGGCCTCGGGGACGTCGGATCCGAGCAGTTCGTCGCGGCGCACGGTGAGCAGGAGTCGCGACGACTGCGGGAACTTCTCGGCGAAGCCGGCCGGGGTGTCGGCGGCCGCGACGACGGCGTCCACGGGACCCCGCTCCAGCGCGTGCTCGACCGATTGCTGTTGCAGGTCGAGGAATCGGTGCGCCGCCCGCAACCATGCGCGTCCGACGAGCCCTCCGCGGGAGCCGAATGCGTGATAGATGGCGCCGTTGGACATCTCCGTGGCGGCGGCGACCGCCCGCAGCGTCACCGCGCTCGGCCCGCCCTCGACGGCCAGCCGTTCGGCGGTGTCGAGCGCGGCGTCGAGGTCGTGGACGCGTGGCCTGGGCATACGTCAAACAATAACAGATCAAGCGTTCTATTACTCGTCGGTAGATACTGGCCCTGCCGCGCAGTGGGAGCCGGTCGATGATCGGCCAGCCGTTGTGCTCCGAGTCACAATGGGTTAGCTTTGTCCGGACATAAACACATTACGTGTTCTGCACATGGAATACGTCGAGGAGATGTTCATGGCCAGCGATCTCACCCGAACTACCGCCCAGCACCTGCCCGCCGACGCGCCTGGACGGCACTCGCACAGGCTCGGCGTCATCGCCGTCGTCGCCACCTTCGGCGGCCTGCTCTTCGGATATGACACCGGAGTCATCAACGGCGCACTCGAACCGCTCAAGGAAGACCTCCAGCTCACCTCGTTCACCGAGGGCCTGGTGGTGAGCATCCTGATCTTCGGCGCCGCGATCGGCGCCCTCATCGGCGGCCGGATGTCCGACCGGTACGGACGCCGGCACAACATCCTGGTACTCGCGATCATCTTCATGATCGGCACGCTCGGCTGCGTGCTGTCCCCCACGTGGGAGATACTCGCACTGTTCCGCTTCATCCTCGGCCTCGCCGTCGGCGGCGCATCCGCGACCGTGCCCGTCTACCTCGCCGAGATCTCCCCCGCCGAACGGCGCGGCAGCGTGGTCTCCCGCAACGAAGTCATGATCGTGTGCGGGCAGTTCGCCGCATTCGTGATCAACGCCGTCATCTTCAACATCTGGGGTGAGCACGAGAGCGTCTGGCGCTTCATGCTCCTGATCGCCGTCGCTCCGGCCATCGTCCTGTTCGCCGGAATGCTGAGGATGCCGGAGAGCCCGCGCTGGCTGATGTCGCAGGATCGGCACGACGAAGCGCTCGCCGTGCTCCTCCAGGTCCGGTCCCCGGAGCGGGCGCGTGCCGAACTGGAGGAGGTCCAGGCGCTCGCGGAGGAAGAGAAGCTCGCGCAGACCGGCGGTCCCGCGGACCTGTCGGTGAAGTGGATCCGCCGCCTCATCTTCATCGGCGTCGGCCTCGGCGTGTTCCAGCAGGCCACCGGCATCAACTCGGTGATGTACTACGGCACCCAGCTGCTCGGCGACGCCGGATTCTCCTCCAACGCAGCCATTGTCGCGAACACCCTCAACGGACTGTTCAGCGTGCTCGGCGTCCTCACCGGCATCGCCCTGATCAACCGGATCGACCGTCGCAAGATGCTCATCGGCGGGTTCGTGCTCACCACCACGTTCCACCTCCTCGTCGGCCTGTCGGCCTTCCTGCTGCCCGACGGCACCGCGAAGGCCTATTTCATCCTCGTGTTCGTGGTTCTGTTCGTCTTCTCGATGCAGGGCACGATCGGTCCCCTGGTGTGGCTGATGCTGTCGGAGATCTTCCCACTGAAGATCCGCAGCTTCGCCATCGGCATCTGCATCTTCATGCTGTGGATCGCGAACGCGATTGTCGCGCTCGTCTTCCCGCCCCTCGTGGCAGCACTGGGAATCGCGGCCACCTTCTTCATCTTCGCGGGCCTCGGCGTGCTGGCTCTCGTGTTCATCACCACCCAGGTCCCGGAAACCCGCGGCCGCTCCCTCGAGGAACTCGAAGAGCAGTTCCGGCGCGAGTATTCGTGACCGTCTCCGCACCGAGTCCCGTGAAAGGTTGACCTCATGACAGTGCTCGTAGCAGTGACCGATACCTCCGAAGGATCGCACGCCCTCCTCGCCGGCAAGAAGGAAGCCGCGATGCTGGACACCGATCTGCTGGTGGTGAACCTCTCCCTCACCGAACCCGAAGAGGTGCACACCCTCGCGGACGACGGGGTGACCGTCCTCGACCGGATCGGCCGCGGCGACCGCGATCCCGCAACCGCGGTGCTGGATCTGATCGACGACCGGCCCGACATCGAACGCCTCGTGATCGGGGTCAAGCGCCGCAGCGCGGTCGGCAAGGCCCTCCTCGGCAGCGTGAGCCAGCGCCTCATCCTGCAATCACCGATCCCGGTTCTCGCGGTCAAAAGCCCTCAGTAGAAGCCGGTTTCACGTTCCAGCGCGGCGCCCGGCAGTAGGGAGGTCACCCCTTCCCGCCGCCGGGCGCCGCTGTCGAACGGCGAACACTGAGCGTCGGCGTGTGCAGGTGGATGCGCCGCGACTGCGTCGGTCGCTCCAGCCGCTGCAGCAGGAATTTCGCGGCCTGCGCACCGACCGCGAAATTGCCGTTGTTGACCGACGTCAGCGACAGGTGCCGGATCCGCGCGAGATACGTGTCGTCGTACCCGACGAGCGAGAGGTCGTCGGGGACTCTCAGGCCGCGGTCGTCGGCCGCTGACAGCGCCCCGACGCACGTGACGTCGTTGAACGCGAGGATCGCCGTCGGCCGGGGTTCGGCATCGAGTACACGACCGGCCGCGACGTATCCGCTCTCCTCGGTCATGCCTGCGAACTGCACGGACGCGAGGTCGCCGCACCCGGCCTCGGTCATCGCCTCGGTGAATCCGTCGCGGCGCAGAGTGCCCACCACTCCGGGACCCTGCAGGTAGGCGATCCGCCGATGGCCGAGGTCCAGCAGATGCCGGGTGGCCAGCCGGGCACCGGCGATGTCGTCGTCCGCCGCGATGTCGACGTTCGGCAGACTCGGTTCGTGGGTTCCGGCGAGGACGACGGGGACGAGGGCCGCGGCCCGTTCGATCGCGGGGCCGGCGTCGGTGGTGCCCACCACCACCAACCCGTCGATCCGCTGCGACAGCAGGGTCTCGACGGTGTCCCGCCCGACGCGCTGATCCAGATGACTGTCGGCCAGCACCGGCGCGATCCCGACGGCGTCGAGCGTCGTCGTCATCCCTTCGAGCAGTTCGACGAACCAGGGGTTGCGGAGGTCGTTCAACATCACCCCGACTGTGCCGCTGCGCGATTCGGACAGTCCGCGGGCGATGGTGTTCGTCCGGTAGTCGAGTTCCTTCATGGCCTGCGTGACCATCTCGCGGCGGGCGGCGCTGACGTTCGCCTCGCCGCGGAGCACCCGGGACACCAGCGATTTCGACACCCCCGCCCGCGCGGCCACGTCGCGGATCGTCGGTGGGCGAAACGACGACGCTCCCGGCGCCACGTCCGCCGCCTCACCCTCGGCCGTGCCGCGATCTGATTCGTTCACGAGGGACAGCATATGGAGCCGGGGCCGTGTTACGCTCATCACAACTGGGACCGGTCCACGTTTGTCCCTTTCCGGAAGGAGCCGAGTTGAGCAAGCACGGAAGTTTGCGACTGTCCGCGGGCATGGTCGGCGGCGGACAGGGCGCCGACATCGGCAAGACCCACCGCTACGCGATGCGCCTGGACGACCGATACGACCTGCAAGCGGGAGTCTTCGGACGCGACAGCGCGTCGTCGGCGCAGATCGCGGAGAGCCTCGGCGTGACGGCCGAGCGCACCTACCGCGACCACCGGGAGATGGCCGAACGGGAATCCACCCGCGAGGACGGCGTCGACGTGGTGGCCGTGACCACCCCGAACGACAGCCACTTCGACATCGCGCGCACGTTCCTGGAGGCCGGCATCTCGGTGGTGTGCGAGAAGCCCCTCACCCGCGACTCGGAGTCGGCAGCGGAACTCGTCGCGATTGCCGAGTCGTCCGGCGCCATTCTGGCTGTCCCACACTGCTATTCGGCCTACGCCATGGTCCGGCACGCGGCCCGGATGGTGCGCGACGGCGACCTCGGACGCATCCGGTTCGTGGCGGTGGAACACGCGTCCGGCTGGGCGGCGACGCCCCTCGAACTCGGCGAGCACCGGCAGGCGCGGTGGCGTACCGACCCAGACATCGCGGGATTCCCCAGCGTCGTCGGCGATCTCGGTACCCACGCCTACCAGCTGTTGCGCTTCGTCACCGGTCTCGAAGCGACCCGGGTATCGGCCGAACTGGACACCCTCGTCCCCGGGCGGCGGGTGTTCGACAACGCCACCGTGCGCCTCACCCTCTCCAACGGGGCACCCGCGACGCTCTGGGCGAGCATGGCCGCCACCGGCAACGAGCACGGCCTGCGCATCCGGGTCTTCGGCGACACCGCGAGCATCGAATGGCGGCACGAGGATCCGCACCACCTGACGGTCCGCGACCTCGACGGCGCCACCACGATCCTCGCGCAGGGAATGCGCACGCTGTCCGAGGACGCCGCCCGGCTCACCCGTCCCGGGCTGGGACACCCCGAGGGCTTCCTCGAGGCGTTCGCGAACTTCTACCGCGACCTCGCGGACGAACTCTGCGCCCGCCGCGACGGCGAGCCCTCCACCCTCCGCGATCTGTCCTTCCCCACCGGACGCGACGGGCTGATCGGTGTCCAGTTCGTCGAGGCGACGGCCGCCTCCGACGCCGCCGACTCGGCCTGGGTCGTTCCCGCTTTCGCATACGAAAAGGTCGGTATCTGACATGCAGCGTTTCGCCCTCATCGGAGCCGGATTCATCGGCGGCGTTCACGGCGCCAATCTCGCCGCGCACCCCGACGTCGACCTGGCACTCGTCTTCGACATCGACCTCGCGCGCGCGACGGACCTCGCCAAGCGGCACGGCAGCCGCGCGACCACCGATCTCGCGGAAGTCTTCGATTCCACGGCGATCGACGCCGTCTTCATCGCGTCGTCCACCGGCACCCACGCCGAGCATCTCCGCACCGCGGCGACGGCGGGAATCCCGGCCCTGTGCGAGAAGCCCATCGACCTCGACCTCGCACGCGCCGTCGACATCGTGCGCTTCGCCGACTCCCGGTCGCTGCGGGCGATGGTCGATTTCAACCGCCGCTTCGATCGCGACTACGCCGAACTGCAGCGGGTGGTCGCGTCCGGCGAGATCGGCTCGGTGGAGCTGATCCAGATGACCAGCCGTGGCCCGGCGATGCCGCCGCTCGAGTACATCGCCGTCTCGGGCGGGCAGATGCGCGACCAGACCGTCCACTTCTTCGACCTGGCCCGGTGGATCTCCGGGCTCGACCCCGAGTCGGTGTTCGCGACCGGCTCCACGCTCGCCGAACCCCGCCTCGCCGAGTACGGCGACGTCGACACGTCGGCGGTCACGCTGCGTCTGCCCGGCGGCGCACTCGTCCAGATCGACTCCACCCGGCGGATCGGCTACGGCTACGACGAACGCATCGAGGTGCTCGGTTCCACCGGCATGGTCGAGGCGCGACGTCAGCGCGCCGGGTCCGTGTCCCGGTACAGCGCGGGCCGAGTGGTCGACGACGGGATGCACGCGGGATGGTTCGAGAGGATCCGGGCCAGCTACCGCATCGCACTCGACCACTTCGTCGACGCGCTGGAGACCGGTGCCGCAATCGGACCCACCCTGTCGGAGGCGTTGAAGGCGCAGGCGATCGCCGAGGCCGCGACCCGCTCGCTCACCAGCGGTCGCATGGAGCCGATCGAGTACCCGGCCTGAAGGGTCACACCGGGTCGCCGCGGACGACGACGTCGGCCCGGGCGCGGCCGGGTGCAACCAACGCGGCGTTGCGTTCGTCGCTGCGCCGCACCCACTCTCGCGCCTCGTCGGGTGACTTGCCGAACCGGACGTGCCGCTCGACGAGGCGCGCGACGCGCTCGTCCCCGTCCGGAGCGAGGAACCACGCTTCGTCGAGCAGGGCACGCACCGCCGACCACGGTTCCTCGTCGAGGAGGAGGTAGTTGCCCTCGGTGATCACCAGCGGAACGTCCGGCGGGACGGCGATCGACCCGGCGTACGACTCCTCGACGTCCCGGTGGAACTGCGGGGCGTACACCGTCTCGCCGTTCCGTTCCCGCAGCCGGCGCAGCAGCGCCACGTACCCGGCGGCGTCGAACGTGTCCGGCGCCCCCTTGCGTCCGGCCCGGCCGAGGCGGGCCAGTTCCGCACTCGCCAGGTGGAACCCGTCCATCGGCACGACCACCGCGGACGATCCCAACCCCGCCAGCACCGCCGCGGCGACGGTGCTCTTGCCCGAGCCCGGCGGTCCCGCGATGCCGAGAACGCGGCGCGTGCCCGGCGCGGCGAGCGCCCGGGCACGCGCAACGAGTTCCTCGAGTCGACCGTCGTCCATAGGCAGACCGTAGTCCTCCCTCAGCCGACTACTCGTGGTGCACGGGTGGGTGCGTCCTCCGTCGGGGCGGAACGCCAGGTCGTCCCGAGCACCGCGCTGATCACCCGGTCCTGGACCGCCACGAGGATCAGCGTCATGAGGCAGCCGTAACCGAAGACGACGAGCAGCCAGAGCAGGTTCAGTCCCGGTGCGCCGTCGACGAGCATCGGGGTCACCATCGTCACGAGCAGCGACTCGATCAGCCCCAGCAGCACCGCGGGGACGACTCCGAAGGGTGTGCGCCCCAGCAGGATCGGGTGCACCGACAGGACCAGGAAGATGACGACGGCCACACCGAACCCCATCATCAGTTCGAACGGCACCCCGGGCAGGGCGTCCTTGACGAGCAGGAACAACCCGGCCCAGCCGACGCCGCACGCGAAACTCAGAAACATCCCCAGCAGGGCCTTCGGCGGCGCCTGGAGCGTGAAGAACAGCTTGACGTTCTCTCGGCCGTGAACGACCGAGATTCCCCTCGAGACTCGCGTCCCGAGGTTCCTGTTTCACCGACAGTCGCCTCCCCGCACTTTATGTGCGAGGCGGTCTCACACCATCTCCGCAGGCTGCCACCGCCAGTCCGACGGCCAAAATATTCCTTGCCGCATTCACATCCCGATCGTGGACGACGCCGCACCGGCACGTCCACTCCCGCACGTCCAGCGGCATCGTCGACGCGACCTCCCCGCACACCGAGCAGGTCTTCGACGACGGACAGAACCGGTCGACCGCCACCACCCGCCGCCCGTACCAGTCGGCCTTGTACTCGAGCATCGACCGGAACTCGGACCACCCCGCATCCGAGATCACCCGAGACAACGACCGATTCTTGACCATGTTCCGCACACTCAGATCCTCGATGGCGATCACTTGATTTTCGCGCACCAGCCGAGTGGAGAGTGTGTGCAGATAATCGCGCCGCCGATCGGCGATCCGACCATGAATCTTCGCGACCTTCAGTCGGGCCTTGGCCCGGTTCCGCGATCCCTTCTGCTTCCCGGCCAGCACATGCCTTCGCCAGCCGCTCACGATCCGTACGCTCGTGGCGCGGGTTGGTGATCTTCTCCCCCGTCGAGAGCGTGTACAGGCTGGTGATCCCGGCGTCGAGCCCGACCACCCGATCGGTCGACGAGAGCTCGGAAATCGTGTCCTCGACGAGGATCGAGATGTGATACTGACCGCGAGCATTACGCGACACCGTCACCTGCGACGGCGTCGCCCCCTCGGGCAACGGCCTCGACCACCGAATATCCAGCGGTTCGGACTGCTTGGCCAACCGAATCTGCCCGCCGCGGTAGGTGAAGCAGTTCGAGAAGTAGGTCGCCGAATCCTTCGACTGGCCCTTCCTCTTGAATTGCGGGTAGCCGGCCTGCGTGCGCCAGAACCTCTCGAACGCGCCCTGCAACTGCCGCAGCGACTCCTGCAACGGCCCCTTCGACGGCTCCGCCAACCACTCCGTCTCAGCGTCCCGCTTCCATCCGGTGAGCATCTTCGACGTGTCGCTGTAGGTCACCCGACGCCCCTCCTGCGACCACGCCCGCGTCCGCTCGGCCAACGCCCGGTTGTAGACATACCGGGTGCACCCGAACGTCCGAGCAAGCTGTTCCGCCTGCACCACAGTCGGATAGAAACGAAACTTGAACGCCCGCTTCACCACCCTCCCCGCCATGACCCAGACACTAGCCCCACAGTCCGACAGATCCAGATCGGCCATCCCGGCCCTGAAGGACCGGGTTTGCGCCGAAAGACTCACGGATCAACCGTGTGCGGGAGGAGGAAGTCTGTGCTCCTCGCCGTGATCTCGCGTCTACGGCGCCACGTAGAACGTGCCGACGCTCGGTGTGCCGTACACGTCGTACAGGCCCGGGAGGTGCGCGGTCACGGTGACGACCACCTGACCGGGGCCGGTCGTGACCGCATCGCGATCAGGATGCTGATCGGTGATGATCCCGGACGCTCCGGTCGACAGATTGATCCACTGGAACTCGTATCCGTAGCCATCCGGGGTCGGATAGATCTGCCCGTGTCCGTGGTGGACGACGGGGTTGTAGAATGCGCCGCCGCGGGTCAGCGGCCAGCCGACCACCGTTCCGGGGATTTGGAGGGTGGTCACGCCGTCGAACTGTGGCGGTTCGGCATTCGCCGGCACCGAACACCCGATCCATGCGCTCACCGCGAGCACCCCGATCGTCAACTTTCGCACTACTCGACTCACGTCGATCCCTCCCCTGGTTCGGATTCCCGGGATATGTCCGAATCCGACGAGGATTCGTTACGGAACGGGTAGGGCTCTGACGAGGCGCAGCGGGTCGACGTTTCGTATCGGTCGGGCCCCTGTCCTGGGCCGACTCGGCGCGAGGTCCACCTGAACCAGAGGGTCCGGGGAGCGGACACGTCTAGGTCACCGTGCCCGGCGGGATCGGATTGCTTACTTCTTCGGGCGCGACCGAGGGCTCGGCATCCACGTCTGTGGTGCCCAGCCGGGCGTAGAGGTCGGGGTTGCGTCGCGCGAGCCGCGTGCCGAGCGCCAACCCGACCACCAGGCTGACCGGCGTGACGGCGACGAGGATCGTGTTCACGGCGGGTCCGGCGGCGGTGAGCAGGTCCATCTTGGCCACGATCAGCCACGTCGCGTACATCAACATGGCGAGGGCGGCCGCGGGGGCAATCCGGACCCTCCAGACCGAATGCCCGCGGCGATCACTCCAGAAGAATGCGAGAACGGCTGCGGCGGCCATGGCCTGGAGGACGACGATGCCCACGACGCCGGGCGAATTCACCCAGAGCAGGAGCTGGAGGTAGGGGTCGGCGCCTGCGAGCGCGAACCCGGCGATCACGATCGCCGCGAGCAGACTCTGCACGGCGCTCGCCACATACGGCGACTTGTAGACCGGGTGCAGCTTGCCGAGCACCCGGGGAAGTACGTGCTCGCGCGACAAGGCGAATGCATAGCGGGTGATCGCATTGTGGAACGCCAGCAGGCTGGCGAGGATGCTCGTGATGATCAGCAGTTCCATGAGCGTGCTCGCCCAGCCACCGACGTAGTTCTCGATGGCGTCGAAGTACATTGCGGCGGGATCGGAGGCGGCGAGCGCGAGCGCCTGATCGGGGCCGTATGCCTGGATGATGATCCACACCATGAAGGCGTAGAAGAGGCCGAGGAACGCGACCGCCAGGTACGTCGCCCGGGGGATCGTGCGGGACGGGTCCTTCGCCTCCTCCCGGTACAGGGCGGTCGCTTCGAACCCGATGAACGCGGCGAACGCCAGCGTCAGTACCCCGCCCAGGCCGGGGCTGAACACGTGGGCGGGAGCGAACGACTCGACACCGAGGCCCTCGGCACCGCCGCGAAGGAGGACTGCGACGGCGAGCAGGACCAGAATCCCGGTCTCGGCGCTCAGCAGCAGGATCAGGAACCGCGCGCCGACATGGACCGACCGCGACCCGAGGAACCAGATGAGCCCGACGCCGATCAGCGACCACAGCCCCCACGGAAGGTCCAGGCCGACCAGATCCGCCATGGTGGACTGGGTGAAATACCCCAGGGCGCCGAAGATCCCGATCTCGAGGGCGTTGTAGGACACGAGGGCGAGGACCGCGGCGGCCAGACCCCACCGGGGGCCGAGCCCGATCGAGATGTACGAGTAGAACGCTCCCGCGTTGTGGATGTACTTGCTCATCGCGGTGAAGCCGATCGCGAACACGCCCAGCGCGAGCCCGGCCAGGATGTACCCGCCGGGCGCCCCGATGCCCCCGACGTTCAGCGCCAGGGGCGCGACGCCCGCCATCACCAGCAACGGCGCGGCGGCCGCGACGACGAAGAACACGATGCCGGCGGTGCCGAGGGCGCCGCCCTCGAGTTGCGCGCCGGAGGCGGGTCCGGGTGCGGTTTTCTTCATGAGGAACTTCTCCAGTCCGGGCAAGGGCGCGACGGCGGGGAAACCAGGGCGCGGATACGCGACGAGAAACAATCGAATGTGTTTCGATTAGACTAGAACGAAGTGACCGGCGCCACAAGGGCATAATCGAATGAATTTCGATTGGAAAGGTGGGTGCAGCGATGGGCAGACCCCGCGTCGCACGCCTGGACCGCGAACGAATCGCGGAAGCGGCACTCGAACTGGTCGATCGCGACGGCGACTTCCGGATGCCGGATCTGGCCCGGCACCTGAACGTGCAGGTGTCGTCGATCTATCACCACGCCAAGGGCCGCGCCGCCGTCGTCGAACTGGTGCGCCACCGTGTCGTCCGGGAGATCGACGGATCGTCGTTCGAGCGCCTGCCGTGGGACGAGGCCCTGTCCGAGTGGGCGCGGTCGTACCGGGCAGCGTTCAGCCGGCACCCCACGGCCATCCGCCTCCTCGCCACCGAGACGGTGCGCGATCCCGGTTCGCTCTCGGTGTATCACTCGGCGGCCGCCGGTCTGCGCGACGCCGGCTTCCCGGACGACCACATCATGGCCGTCATCACCGCCGCGGAGAATTTTCTCCTCGGGGCCGCCCTGGACGCGGCCGCACCGGAGGTCATGATCGAAGCGGACGCGACGACGGCCGACGATGCGCTGACCCGGGCGCTCGCCGCCGCACCCCGCGGCCCGGAGCGGGCCGAGCAGGCGTTCGAACTCGGCCTGGCGGCACTGCTGGCGGGCTTTCGTGCCCTCCTGCAGGACCGCGGCGCGGTGCGGCGGTAGCCCGGGCGTCAGTGAACCCGCTTGCCGCCCAGCCAAGTCCGAGTCACGGCGAGTTCGCCGAGCGCCTGCGTGGACGACAGCCGGTACGGATCGACCGGCAGCTGAATCATGTCGGCGCGCATTCCCGGCAGCAGCCGGCCCCACAGGTCCTCCTCGAATCCCTGATAGGCGACGCCGGCCGAATACGCGGCGAGGGCCCGTTCGAGGCCGACGCGTTCCCGCGGCAGCCATCCCTCCGACGGGATGCCGGACGGTGTCTGCCGGTGGATCGCGGTGGCGATGCCCCTGATCGGCTCGTACGCGGTGATGGGCCAGTCGCTGCCGAAGGCCACCCGCGCGCCGCGCTCGGACAGCGTTCCGATCCGATACTGCTGCGCGCTCCGCTCGGCGCCGATTCGCGGGATCGTCAATTCCGTCATCAGGGCGTCAAGTTGGGCCCACAACGGCTGGAAGTTGGCGACCACCCCGAGCGACGTGAACCGGTCGAGGTCGTCGCCGTCGACCAACTGCAGATGCGCGATGGTGGCGCGACGATCACGAGGACCGTTGCACCGGTCGGCGCATTCGATCGCGTCGAGCGCCATGCGCACCCCCGCATCGCCGATGGCGTGGATGTGGATCTGGAATCCGAGCCGGTCCACCTCGGCCGCGGCCCGGCACAGCTCGTCCGTCGTCCAGTTGCTGATGCCGTGGGAGTGCGGACAATCCGTGTAGGGCGCCAGCAGGGCTGCGGTGCCTGCCTCGATCACGCCATCCGCGAAGAACTTGACCGTTCCCGCCTTGACCGTGTCGCCGCCCCGTTCCCCGACCCGCTTGCGTGCCACGGCGAACGCGTCCCGGTCGGCCTCCCAGCCCTCCGGGGTGGCGCGGAACGCGAGATTGGCACGGGTGGCGAGCAGTCCGCGGTCCGCGGCCGTCAGCCACACGTCGACGTCGTCCAGTTCGGTCCACGCGTCCTGCACCCACGTGATGCCCGCGGCGGCAAGCATCCTCGACACCGACGCGAGCGCGTCGACCCGGACGTCGAGAGTCGCCTCCGGCACCAGCGCGAGCACCGGATCGATCGCACCCCATTCGCGCAGAGTGCCGAGCAACTCGCCGTCGGCGGTCCGCACGATCTCGCCGCCCGCCGGGTCCGGGGTGTCCCGCGTCAGTCCGGCCCGCCGCAGCGCCGCACTGTTGACCCAGGCGGTGTGATGGTCCATCGTGCGCAGGACCACCGGCCGGTCCGGGACCACGCTGTCGAGCCAGCGCGCCTCGAAGCGCCCGCCGGGCGCGAGCGTCGGCGACACTCCGTCCCCGAAGACGCACTCGGCCCCGGGGTTCTCGTCCGCCCAGCGGCGCACCTCGTGCAGGACCTCCTCGACGCTGCCGCAGTCGCGGATCGCGGCGCCGCGCAATCCGAGGCCGCCGAGCAACGGGTGGACGTGCCCGTCCCCGAACGACGGCAACAACGCGCCGCCGCCCAGGTCGATCACCTCGGTACCGCTCGCCCGCAGGGCACGGGCCCGCTCACCCAGCGCGACCACGCGACCGCCGGACACGGCGAGCGCGTCGGTGACGGGTAGGTCGGGATCGCCGGTGTGCACCGTGCCTCCGACGACCAGCAGTTCGGCGTCCACGGTCCCTCCTTCAACTAATCGAATATGATTCGATTAAGTTAGGTCGTGCGCGGGCCGACGTCAAGAGATGCCGGGTCACGGGGATGAAACGGAGAGTCCGGACCCCTCTTGCGGATCGTAGACTGGTCGTATACAACTGGTGTACGGCCTTTGGTGATCGGCTTCACAGCCGGACGGAGGCAAGAAAAAAAGCGGGCTCGGCGGCTGTTGGAGCAACCACCGAGCCCAGGCAGCACCATCTGCGCGACCGTTCGAGTCGCCTACTTGGAGGTAGGCGCAAGGACGTGCAGCTCGTCACGTAGCGACGATTCGACCTAGGAGTCGACTATGGCAACCGCCAACGACAAATCTATCAATCGCAGACCACACACCAGCCTGCCCGTCATCGCAGGTTCGAGCCTCGCCGGAACCGCAGTCGAGTGGTACGACTTCTTCCTGTACGGAACAGCGGCGGCACTGGTGTTCAACAAGCTGTTCTTCCCCACCGAAGATCCCCTGGTGGGCACCATGCTCGCGTTCGCCACCTACGCGGTCGGGTTCGTGGCGCGCCCGCTCGGCGCCGCGGTGCTCGGGCACTTCGGGGACGTCACAGGCCGGCGCGCCACCCTGATCGCCAGCCTGATGCTCATGGGAGTGTCGACCTTCCTCATCGCGTTCCTGCCCACCTACGCGTCCATCGGCGTCGCCGCACCGCTGATGCTGGTGCTTCTGCGGCTGGTGCAGGGCTTCGCGCTCGGCGGCGAGTGGGGTGGCGCCGTCCTGCTGGTGTCCGAACACGGCGATTCGACGAGACGGGCGTTCTGGTCCGCGTGGCCCAATCTCGGTCCGCCACTGGGCAACCTGCTGGCTGCCGGGGTACTCGCGGTCCTCGGTTCCACGCTGTCGGAGGACGCGTTCCTGTCGTGGGGGTGGCGGATCGCCTTCGGACTGTCGGCGCTCCTGGTGATCATCGGTCTGGTGTTGCGACTGTACGTCGCGGAGACCCCGCTGTTCGAGCAGTCGCGGGACACCGCGCCTGCCGAGAAGAAGGGCATGCCGCTCGCCGCAGCCGTCCGGGGACACTGGCGCCAGATCCTCCTCGCAGCCTTCACCCGCTTCGGCGAGAACGCCGGCTTCTACATCTTCTCGCTGTTCGTCATCACCTACATCACCCAGATCCTCGAACTCGACCGCAGCACCGGATTGAACGCCGTCATGATCGGTATGGTCGTTGCGCTGGTGACGATCCCGATGTTCGCCGTGCTCGCCGACCGGATCGGCCGGCGACCGATCTACATCGGCGCGTCCGCCGCCACCATCGTGTGGGCGTTCGTGTTCTTCGCCCTGCTGGACACGAAGAATCCGGCGACGATCACCCTCGCGGTGGCGGTGGGGCTGCTGATCTTCGCGGCCTACAGCGCCGTGATCGGCGCGTTCTTCTCCGAACTGTTTCCCACCGAGGTCCGGTACTCCGGAGTCTCGCTGGCCTACAACCTCGCGTCGGTCCTCGCCGGTTCGCTGGCCCCGATCATCGCGATCGCGCTCTACACCCGGTTCGGCACCGGATACGCCATCGGTGCCTACCTCGCCGCCATGGGAGTCATCTCCCTGATCGCCTCACTCCTCGCGCGGGAAACGCAGTCCGTGGATCTCGCGGCCGTGGGTGACGAGGCGACGTCCCGGACGCCGGAAACGCCGGCGTCCGTCATCAACTGACTCTCCTCGAAGGGGCAAGCCATGACGACATCGAAGACCACCGGAGCAACCGCACCGGAGCTGGCCTACGAGTGGCTGAAGAACACCATCATCACCTTGCCCCGCGACGAAGAGATGTTCCTGTCCGAAGCGCAGGTCGCCGCGTCCTCCGGCATCTCCCGAACCCCCGTGCGAGAAGCGTTGCTGCGCCTCGAGGCCGAAGGCTTCATCCGGCGAGTGCCCCACAAGGGCGCGTTCATCCCGGCGTTGTCCGACAGCGACGTCGAAGCCATCATGCAGGCCCGCCGAGTGGTCGAGGAATGGTCCGTCACCGAAGTCGCGCCCCAACCGGGCCTGGTGCCGGACCGGCTCCGCATCCTCCTGGAACTGCAGGAGAACGACACCGACCCGGTCGACTTCATCGCACACGACCTCGAATTCCACACGGCCATCATCCGCGCGGCCGGCAACCCACTGATGAACAACTTCTACAGCTCGCTGCGGGACCGTCAGATGCGGATGGGAATCCGCATCGTCATGGCCGACGAAACCCGCAAGAAGCAGGTCCTCGTCGAGCACCGCGCCATCGCCGACGCGATCGCGGCCGGAGATCCCGCCGCTGCGGTCCAGGCGGTGCGTGAGCACCTCGACACCACGCTGCAATCCATGAAACGGCCGAACATCTAACGGCACGAAGGAAACCCATGAAGATAGCCCTGGCCCAGCTGGCCAGCCCCGATTCCGAAACCCCCGCGCACCGGCTCGAACGCGTGCGCCACCTCCTGACCGGACTCGACGACAGCGTCGACCTCATCGTTCTGCCCGAACTGTGGCGCGTGGGATACAACCACTTCGACGACTACGCCTCGGCCGCCGAAACTCTCGGCGGCGGCACCGTCCAGGTTCTGGCCTCCGTCGCCGTCGAACGGCGCTGCTACATCCACGCCGGCAGCATCGTCGAACAGGGTGAAGAGGGCAGACTGCGCAACACGGCGGTCCTGATCGGCCCGGACGGCCAGATCCACCACCACTACAGCAAAGTTCACGTGTTCGGATACGCCTCCCTCGAAGCGCAGCTCCTGCAGCCGGGAACGCAGATCCACACCACCGACACCCCGTTCGGCCCGATCGCGGCCACCACCTGCTACGATCTGCGATTCCCCGGACTGTGGACCGAATTGGTCGCCGCCGGAGCGAAACTCGTCATCGTGCCCGCGGCCTGGCCCAAGGCCCGCAGGGAGCACTGGCGACTGCTGACGTCGGCCCGCGCCGTCGACAACCAGGTCTTCGTGATCGCTTGCAACGCCACCGGGACGCACAATTCCGTCGAACTCGGCGGCCACAGCCGGATCGTCGACCCGTGGGGAACGGTGATCGCCGAGGCCGATTCGTCCGAGGGCATCACCATCGCCGAGATCGACCCCACCGCGGTCGACCGCACCCGCGCCGAGTTCCCGGTCCTGAACGACCGGCTCGACGACTACAGCTTCCTCAACCGCAGAAAGGTCCTGTCATGACCGGCGCCACCACGCAGGTGCTCACCTTCGACACCCTCGACTCTTCCGAGACCCTGCGATTCGACGACGTCCGGACCCTGGTCGCCGGATACACCGGCCGCGACGAAGCGGCGGTGCAACATCACATCGACGAACTCGCCGCCATCGGTGTCGCACCGCCGGCGCAGGTCCCGATGTTCTACCCCGTCGAGATCGCGACGATCACCACCGCGACGCAGGCCCCGGTCACCGGCGCGCACACGTCGGGCGAGGTGGAGCCGGTGATCCTGCGGCACCGGGGGCGGTACTACCTCGGTGTCGGCTCCGATCACACCGACCGGCAACTCGAGACCGTCGACATCGGCGACTCCAAGCGGGCGTGCCCGAAGCCGGTGGGCCCGGCCGTCGTGGAGATCGAGGACTGGGCGTCGTTCGACTGGGACGCGTGCCGGGCCCGGTCGTGGGTCGACGGAGTGCTGTACCAGGACGGCACGCTGGCCAATCTCCGTACCCCGCACAACCTTCTGCAGATCTTCGCCGACCGGATCGGCGACACCGGCGAGGACCTGCTCTGCTTCGCGGGCACCCTGCCGCTGCTCGACGGGAAGTTCACCGCCGGACACCGGTGGGACCTCGAACTCACCCTGCCCGACGGCCGGACCCTCACCCACACCTACACCACCGAAGGACACTGACATGCGCACCGGAGCCGACTACCTGGCCTCCCTGAACGACGGGCGAGTCGTGCTCGTCGACGGGGAGAAGATCGACGACGTCACCACCCATCCGGCCTTCGCGCCCGTGACCCGGACCATGGCGGAGATGTTCGACCTCGCCGCGGACGAGGCCAACGGCATGCAGTACGTCGCCCCCGAAACCGGGAACCCGGCCAATCGGGTGTTCTCGATTCCGCGGTCGCGGGAGGAACTCGCGCAGCGACGGGAGGCGATCGAGCGGTGGGCGCGGCACACGCACGGCTGGATCGGCCGCAGCCCCGACCACGTGGGGACGTTCCTGGCCGCGTTCGCGGCGCATCCCGAGGTGTTCGCCGCCGAGGGTGACCACGATTTCGGGGCGAACGTCTCCGCGTTGTACCGGCGCCTGCTCGACGAGAACCTCTACGTCTCGTACGCGATCATCCCGCCACAGGTCTCGCGGGCGACGACGGCGTCGGGCTGGGAGGGCGAATACCTGCAGGCCGGCGTGGTCGAGGAGACCACGGAGGGCCTGGTCATCCGCGGTTCGCAGATGCTTGCCACCGGCGGCGCGATCGCCGACGAAATCTTCGTCTCGTGCATCAAACCGCTCGGCCCGGACGACAAGGACTTCGCCGTCGGCTTCGTCGTCCCGGCCAACGCCCCCGGCCTCAAGCAGTACGTCCGGCGCCCGTACATCCCGGCCGCGACGAGCTCGTTCGACTACCCCCTGACCTGCCGCTACGACGAGCCCGACTCGCTCCTCGTCTTCGACGACGTCCTCGTGCCGTGGGATCGGGTGTTCGTCGACCGCGACACCACCGGTGTCCGCCGGCAGTTCTTCGAGACGGGCGCACACGTTCTCGGCAACTGGCAGGCGCAGATCCGGTTCGCGACGAAGCTGGAATTCATCGCCGGCGTCGCGCGTCGCGTCACCCAGGTCAACGGCGTCGACAAGATCCCCAGCGTGCAGGAAAAGCTCGGCGAACTCGCCGCGCTCGTCAGCGGGGTCCGGTCCGCGGTGCTGGCCGCCGAATACACCGCCGAGCCGGATTCGGCGGGGATGTGGCTGCCGGGCAGGCAGGCCCTGTACGGGTCGATGGGCCTGCAGTCGGAGATCTACCCGCGGGTGATCGCGATCCTGCGTGACCTCGTCGGCGGCGGCGTGCTGCAACTCCCGTCGAGCGTCAAGGACCTCACCAGCCCGCTGACGTCCCGCGACATCGAACACTACGTCCAGTCCCCCGGTGTGCCGTCCGAGGAACGCATCAAACTCTTCAAACTGGCCTGGGACATCATCGGCTCCGAATTCGCCGGACGACACCAGCAGTACGAAATGTTCTACGCCGGCGCCCCCTTCGTGGTGAAGGGCGCGTACACGTACCGCAACTACGACTACGACAGCGCCGTCGCGGCAGTGCAGCAGTTCACCGACGGATACAAAGCGGAAAGCGAGTAACCCCTCATGGCCAAGCCCGAATTCGAATTCTTCCCGGTCACCGACGTCGAGTGGACCGTGTGTCCGGGTGACGATCCGAAGATCACCGAACGTATCCTCGCCAAGGACCCCGAAGGCAACGTCGCCACCCGGATCCTGCGCTACGAACCCGGCGCCGACTCCACCCCCATGGGCGTGCAGAAGCACGATTTCTGGGAGGAGGTCTACATCCTCGAGGGATCGTTCACGGACCTCACCCTCGGCGAGACGTTCACCGCCGGAATGTACGCGTGCCGGCCGCCGGGCATGCCCCACGGTCCCTGGAGCACGGACGAAGGTGTCGTCACCTTCGAAGTCCGGTACCACAGTAAGTAGGCCCGCGATGACCCTTCCGGCATTCCACGCCCCCACCCCCACGGACATGCGGCGCAGCATGGGCCGGTTCACCACCGGGGTCGCCGTCGTCAGCGCCGACGACGGGGACGGCGACCCCAGCGCCATGACGATCAGCTCCCTGACCTCGATCAGCCTGGACCCGGCGATCCTGCTCGTCTCGCTCACCCACGGCTCCCGCACCACCGAGGCCGTGGAGGCCGCGGGCTCGTTCGCCGTCTCGATCCTCGGGTCCCGCCAGGAAGCACTCGCCCGGCGGTTCGCCACCCGCGGCGGCGCCCGATTCGACGATCTGCCCTGCGATCGCAGCCGCTCGGGCCTGCCGCTGATCAAAGACGCTCTGGCCCAACTCGAATGCAGGATCCACAGCGCCCACGACATCGGCGACCACCGCGTCTTCTACGGTGAAGTCACCGACATGCGCTGCCGCGAAGGAACCGGCCTGGTGTTCTATTCGGGGCGGTTCGGCGACTTCCACGACTTCGGCCACGACGAGGTCCCCTGGTTGTTCTGATCGGCCCGCCGCGGACCTGCTCGCCGGCGCATCACTTGTGGTGCGCCGGCGATCGGCGTTGCACCGAAATTGTGCAACAATAGTGCACGTCAGCACGGACCTGATCGACTCAGGAAGGGAAGATCTTCATGCCCCCGAACTGCGTTCGCATCGAGCGCTCGACACGGTACGTTCGATGTTGTTGTACAACATGACGGGTGAGGCTCCGATGACGACGCTGCCCACTCGTCCCGGCGAGTCAGGTGACACACGATGGTGCTAGCTGCGGGCGCAGACCCGGACAACGAGGGCAGCCCCGATTCGGGCGCCAACCGGACGCTGCAGGCGTATCACGATCTGCGCGCCCTGATCCTCTCCGGTCATTACGAACCGGACTCCCGCCTCACCGAGTCGGGACTCACCACCCAACTCCAGGTCTCACGGGGGACGATCCGTTCGGTGCTGGCACGCCTCGCCCAAGAGGGCTATGTCACCACCGAGGCGAACCGGAGCGCTCGCACCCGCTCGTTCTCGGTGGACGAGGCGATCGAAATTCTCGAGACCCGCGCGGTCCTGGAGTCGGCGCTGGCAGCGAAGGCCGCCGAACGCGCCACCGAGGCGGACATCGCCGCGATGACCGAGACCTGTAAGCGCATGTGGGACTTGCAGGTACCGGGCGGGCGCGAGGAATACTGGAATCTCAACCGCAAGTTTCACGAACAGGTCAAGCGGGCGGCACGGCAGGCCACACTCACCAGGTTCGTCGACAGCCTGCTCTATCCGCTCGTCATGCAGCAGTACCGCGACGCGGACCGTCGCGCGAACCCACGCACCGACTCCGTCAGGGAGCACGAGGCCATCCTCGCGGCGATCGTCACGCACAACCCGGAATCCGCCGCCGCGGCGATGCGGCATCACCTGTCTTCGGCCCGGCGAGCGCTTCAGCTGAACTTCCCGACGTCGGACGACCAGCGGGATCTGCGGAAAGGATGAACGGGGCTTCATGACTGATGTGATCATCGCCGGCGGCGGACCGACCGGCATGATGCTGGCCGCCGAATTGCGACTGCACGGTGTGGACGTGCTGGTGCTGGAGAAGGAGGTCGAGCCGAACGAACAGGTCCGTTCGCTCGGCCTGCACGTGCGCAGCATCGAGATCCTGGATCAGCGCGGGCTGCTCGAACGGTTCCTCGAGCAGGGCACGCAGTACCCGGGTGGCGGTCGCTTCGCCGGCATCGACAAACCGTGGCCCGAACATCTGGACACCGCGCACGCCTACATCCTCGGCATCCCCCAGCCGGTCACCGACCGGCTGCTGGCCGAGCACGCCGCCGAACTCGGTGCCGATATCCGGCGCGGCTGCGAACTGGTCGGCCTGAGCCAGGACGCCGACGGGGTGACCGTCGAACTCGCCGAGGCGGGGTCGCTCGGCAAGCAGGTGCGTGCGCGTTACCTCGTCGGCTGCGACGGCGGCCGCAGCACGGTCCGCAAGCTGCTCGGCGTCGGATTCCCCGGCGAACCCGCCAAGGTCGAGTGGCTACGGGGTGAGATGGAGGTGACCACTCCGCCGGAGGAACTGTCCGCCATCGTTGCCGAGGTCCGCAAGACCCACAAGGGGTTCGGCGTCGGTCCCGCCGGGAACGGCCGGTACGGGGTCGTCGTCCCCGCCGAGAGCGTCACCGAGGACAGCACCGTCCCCCCGACGCTCGAGGAGGTCGAGCGGCAGCTGCGAGCGTTCGCCGGCACCGACTTCGGTGTCCACTCACCACGCTGGCTCTCCCGCTTCGGCGACGCCACCCGTCAGGCCGAGCGCTACCGGGCCGGACGGGTGTTCCTGGCGGGCGACGCCGCGCACGTGCACCCACCGCTGGGAGGACAGGGCCTCAACCTCGGGATCCAGGACGCCTTCAACCTGGGCTGGAAACTGGCCGCCGAGATCAACGGCTGGGCACCGGTCGATCTGCTGGACAGCTACCACTCCGAACGGCACCCGGTGGGCGCCGACGTACTGAACAACACCCGCGCGCAGAGCGAACTCATGTCCACCGAACCGGGCCCCCAAGCTGTGCGCCGGCTGGTGACGGAGCTGATGGACTTCGAGGTCGTCAGCCGGTACCTGATGGAAAAGGTCACCGCCATCGGGATCCGCTACGACTTCGGCGACGGGCACGAACTGCTCGGCAAACGGCTCCGGGACATCGGTCTCGGGAGCGGGCGCCTGTACGAACAGATGCACCATGGCCGCGGACTTCTGCTCGACCGGACCGGCCGGCTCTCGGTCGACGGCTGGGCGGATCGGGTCGACTCCGTCGCGGATGCCGACGCCGAGTTGGGCGTGCCGGCCGTGTTACTCCGTCCGGACGGCCACGTCGCCTGGGCCGGCGACGACCAGGCGGGACTCGACAAGCAACTGTCGCGGTGGTTCGGCGCTCCCGTCAGCTGAGCACTGGCGGTGAGGACCTCCTCCATTCGTGAGGAGGTCCTCACCGACTCAGAACGACACGCCGGCCGCCCGCTCCCACGCGGCGGTTACGACCACAGCGCGACCGTCCATGCCGGGTCCAGGACGACGGTCACGTCGTCGCCCGGGCGAGCACGGAGGTGCGCGTCGGCGTGCGCGCGGAGCGACACGTCCCCGACGGTCACGACCATCTCCTGGCGGTCGCCGAGATACTCGGTGGTCACGATGCGCCCCGGGAATCGGTTGGGACCGTGAGTTTCCCGCTCCTCGGGGATGATGCGGATGTTTTCGGGCCGGATGCACACGAACATTTCCTGGCCGGGGGTGGGCGGGGTGGATGGGGTGGTGAAACGCTCGCACCGCACCACCCCGACGGTCGTCTTGGCGTCGACGACGCGGTCGCCGGAGCCCGCCGGCCGGTCGAGCACTCCGGGGATGAGGTTGGCGCTGCCGACGAAGTCGGCCACGAACCGTGTCGCGGGCGAATCGTAGATCTCGCTCGGTGATCCGATCTGTTCGATCCGACCACGATTCATGACGACGATCGTGTCGGACATGGCCAGGGCCTCACCCTGGTCGTGCGTTACGTAGATGGTGGTGACGCCGAACTTCTGCTGGAACGAGCGCAACTCGGCGCGCAGCTGTGAGCGCAGCTTGGCGTCCAGGTTGGACAGCGGTTCGTCCAGCAGCAGGACCTCCGGCTCGCACAGCAGGGCGCGGGCCAGCGCCAGCCGCTGCTGCTGGCCGCCGCTGAGCTGGGTGGACCATCGGTCCGCGTACTCCGACAGGCCCACCTGTTCGAGCATCGTTCGGACGCGATGCTCCCGCTCGGCGCGAGGGTACGTCTTCCGGCCGTACTGCAGGGGAAACGCGGCGTTGTCGAACACCTTCATGTGCGGCCAGATCCCGTAGGACTGCGGCACCATCGCGATCGGCCGGACGTCGGGAGACACGTCGCGCCCCGCCGCGGCCGAGAAGACGGCCTGGCCGTTCATCCAGATCTCGCCGCTGTCGGCGGTCTCCAGTCCGGCGAGACAGCGGAGGGTGGTCGTCTTGCCGCACCCACTGGGCCCGAGCAGGGTGAAGAAGCTGTTCTGCGGCACGGAGAAGCTGACATCGTCGATGACGCGGGTCACCTCGCCGCTGTGCGGGCGGGTGAAGTGTTTCTGCAGGCCGGAGATCTGCACGGAATGGTCGGAACCAACGAGGGTTTTCATGTTCACGGCACCTCAGATGTGTTGTTGGAAGCCACGGCGGTTGACCCACCAGACGGAGACGGCGGACAGGGCGAGCAGGAGGACCGCGAGGGCGCTGGCCTCGGGATAGTTCGCGCTTTCACCGATCATGTCCCACAGCAGCACCACGACGGTGCGGTTGTCGGAACTGGACAGCAGCAGCGCGATCGGGAGTTCGCCCAGGGAGTTGGCGAACACCCACAGCCACGTGCTCGACACCGCGGGAGCGACGAGCGGGAAGACCACCCGGCGCAGCACGACGGCGTTGGACGCCCCGCTGACGCGGCCCACCTCTTCGAGTCCCTTGTCGAGTTGCAACAGTGCCGTCTGAATCATGCGTGATCCGCGTGGGATGTAGCGGGTGGTGAACGCGATGATGATGATCCAGATCGTGCCGTAGATCGGGATGGGCAGGTACAGGTACAGGAACAGCACAGCCATGCCGAGCACGACGCTGGGGATGGCGAAGACCAGGAAGGACAGATCGAACAGGCCCCTGCCGAGGCGCCCGGCGCGGGTCGAGGCCAGTGCCAGCCACAGGGCGAACCCGGCGGTCAGCGTCGCCGTGATCAGGCTGATCACCAGGGTGTTGACGACGGCGTGCGTCAGGTTCGGGTTGGTGAAGATCGCGCCGTAGTTGGCGAGGCTGAGCGCACCCAGGTTGTCGAAGTTGATCGGCTGCAGGTACGGGGTCAGGCTCGTCCAGACCAGGGTCAGGATGGGCACGATGATCGCGACGAGAACGTAGAACGAGACGATGCCGGCGACCGGGATGCGCCACCGCCCCAGCCGCACCGGTGTGGACCGGTACCCCTTGCCGCCCACCACCTGGAATCGGTGGGACTCGCGGGTCTGACGCCGGTAGACGGCGATCATCACGAGGGACAGCAGGACGAGCATGATGCCGTAGGCACTGGCCTGGCCGTAGTTGGCAAGACCCGACGGCGGCTGCAGGGACGCCTGGATGAGGCTGCTGAACACGAAGATCTGGTCCGGCATTCCGAGGATGGCAGGGATCGCGAACTCCTCGAGCGCAATGACGACGAGCAGCATGCTGGCCGCGGAGATCCCCGGCATCGTCAGCGGCAGAACCACTTTGCGGGTTCGCGTCCACCAGCCTGCACCCGACGTGGCCGCGGCCTCCTCGAATTCGAGGTTGAGCCGGGCGAACGTCGGCGCGAGCATGATGTACATGCCCGGGACACCGAAGATGCCGGCCACCAGGATCATGCCCGGCAGCGAGTAGATGTCGATCGAGAGCCCGAAGACCCGCTCGATGACGATGGCGATGGGGCCGTTGGTGGGGTTGGCCGCCAGGACCCACGCCACCGCCATGACCGTGGCGGGCACGGCCATGGGGGCCAGCGTGCTCGGCGCGAGGAAACGGCGTCCCGGAATGTCGGTCCGCTCGAACAGGTAGGCCAGGCTGACGCTGACAACCAATGCCAGCGACACGGTGCCGACCACGAAGACGAACGAGTTGAGCGCGACGTCGACCAGGCGTTTCGAGGAGAAGATCGCGGTGAAGTTGTCGAGCGTGAACCCGGGGACCTGGAAGGGCAGCTTCGTCTCGCTGTCCTTGAGGCTGCTGAACAACAGCATTCCCAGGGGGAAGAGCATGAGATAGGCGACGATCGCGCCGATGGCGATGTTGACGCCGACCAGGACGCGGTCCCGGCGCTTGGGGTGGTGTACGTCGGCGGGCTGAGGGCGTGCGTCGTCGGGTCGAGGGCGTACGCCGGTGGAGAGCTGGGTGCCGGACTGCATCGCTGAAGTCTCCAAGGGTGAGGGGATAGAGTTTGCCGCCCGTCACGGGCAGCGGTGCGGCGGTGGGAGCCGTCAGTTGACGTTGGTGCCCAAGGCCTCTTCGACCTCGGGGAAGAAATCTGAGAACTGCTCGTACTGCGCGATGTCGGTCTCGCTGAACCATTCGACGCCGGCGTCACACAGGGCGCCGATGACACGGTTCGTGGCGGCGTCGGTGCAGTCCGTGTTGGTGGGAATGACAGAGTTGTACGTGCCGACCAATGCGGACTGGCCCTCTTCGGAGGCGAGGAAGGCGGTGAGCAGGCGACCCGCCGCCGGGTGCGGCGCACCGTCGGCCACGAACAGATACGACTTGTTGGCGTTCGTGGGGCCCACCGGTGCGACGGCGACCGGCGCGCCCTTCGACTCGTCCGCGAGCACGAGGTTGATGAGGTCGGTGCCGACCGGCGTCTGGCCGGACACGACGAGTGTGTGAGCCTGCGTCGTGTTTTCGGTGTAGTGGGGATTCAGCTCGGCCAGCCGGGACGCGTAGTCGAGACCGGCGTCGGCGCCGAGGGTGGGGTCCTGGGCCCACACGGTCATGAAGGACCCGCGCGACTCGACACTGAGTTTTCCGCCGTTCCATCGCGGATCGAGCAGGTCGTCCCAGCTCGCGGGCACATCGTTCGGGGCCAGGGCGTCGGTGTTGTAGGCCCAGACCTTCGGTACCGCCCACACGTAGACGAAGTCGTCGGCGAAGATCTGGTCGCTGGGCACATCGTAGGATGCCCAGTCGACCTTCGCCGCCATGGACTGCGACGGCAAGACCGTGAGCCCACCTGCGTTGGACACATCGAACGTCACCCGGTCGGCGGCCTGCTCCACATTGAGCTGGGTGACCAGATCCGGAGCCTTCTTGTTCGTGTACCTGACCTCGATCCCTGGGAATTTCTTCTCGAACGCGTCGATCGCCGGCTTCATCTGAGCCTCCGGCTTCGGCGCGAACCAGACGACCTCCCCTTCGGCCTTGGCCGCCTGGTACAGCTCGTCGAGGTTCTTCGTGTCCGGAACAGGCGGCGGACCGCCGCAGGCGGTCAGGACGACGGCGACTGCCATGACCGAGGCCATGCAGAGCCTGCGCCGAAAGCGCTTCATAGCGATCAACATTCCTTCGCGGCGGTGGAAACGGAGCTGCCCTGGGCGAGCCCGTACAGCCGGCCGGCGGTGCCGCCCGCGATCAGCTCCAGGTCGGTGGCGTCGAGTGACGGCAGTTGCTCCCTGATGAGGTCGGCCAAGTCCGACAACGATCCGGCCGAGGCGGGGAAGTTCGAACCCCACATGACGTGGGCCGCCCCGAACTCTTCGATCAGCGTGCGGACCAGCGGTGCCGCGGATCCGCTCTCGCGCTGCGCGCGGAGTACGGCCGGCGGCGTGATCTTGATGAACACGCGGCCCGTCTCGCTGAGCTGGGGAGCTCCGTCCGAGTTCGGGTACGGCGCGGAGTCCAATTGCGGTCGGCCCGCGTGGTCGAGGATCGCGGTGAGTCCCGGGTACTGCTGGAGGAGCCCGGCGAGGATCGGAGCGTGCTGGGCGTGCATCTGGATGCAGACCGGCACGCGGCGGTCGGACAGGAACTGCCAGACCGGCGCCATGCGCTCGTCGTCGAGTCCGCGGCCGGGTGTCGGGACGGCGGTCGTTCCGTCCGCGGCACGGATGCGGACCCCCGAGAAGCCCCGCTCGTCGATCCAGTGGTGGAGGTCGTCGACCACCTTCGGGGAGAGGAAGTCCACCGAGCACACCCCGCTGAGGCGGTCGGGGTGCCTTGTGAGCTGGTCGGCTACGTAGCTGTTGTCGAATCCGTACACCGTGGAGGCCTGGACGACGACCAGGTGGTCGACGTCGGCGGCGTCGGCGGCCCGCAGCAGGCCGTCGATGTCGGTGGGCCGTTCCTGGGACCAGGTGGACCGGTGTCCGCCGAGCGGATCTGCGGGGTAGGCATCGGTGTCGGGCGAAATGATGTGGGTGTGTGTGTCGACTGTGAACATCAGTACCTCACGACTGGTGGGTGGGGTGGCGGGCGGAAAGTGGCGGGCGGGCGCGCTCAGGCGAGCTCGCCGAGATGCCGGGTGAAGTCGTCGAGGAGTTCGGCCACCGTCACGGGTGTGCGGATGACGTTCTGCTGCAACGCGTAGTCGATCGCGATCTGCAGACCGGCGACGAGCTCGTCGGTCACTCCGAAACGGAGGGCGCGCACGCGGGGACCGGGCTCGGTTTCAGCGGCCTTGCGCGCCTCGATCCGGTCTCCGAAAGCCTGGTAGAGCGCCGATACTGTGCGAGGCTCGGCCTCGAGGAGGTCACGCCGGACGGTGAGCACGTGGTTGATCGGCACCGTCTTGTGCCGGGCTCCCCATGCCTCCTCGGCCTCCCGCCAGTTCGGGATGATCGGCACCAGCGGCCCCTGCGCCCCGTCGAGCGCCGGCGGACCGAGGACGGCGGCCACGACATCGCCGCGCTCGAGCACGTCGAGCACCTTGCCGGTCGTGCGCTCGACGTTCGGCGGCTCGACATAGCTGGCGACGTGCGGCTCCTCGGTGGTCACCCAGGTGACTTCCTTGGCGTCGACGCCGAACTCTTCGTGCAGGATTCCGCGCACCCACAGACCGGTCGTCTGGCTGTAGGCCCGGACCGCGACCCGCCGGCCTGCCAGGTCCGCCGGGCTGATCTCGGCCGAACCGGGCCAGCGGGTCAGGGAGTGGTGGTGGAAGTCGCCGCTGAGTACCACCGGCAGAAGCGCGATCGGGGCTCCTGCCTCGCGGGCCTGCAGATAGGTGGCGATGGCCAATTCGCTGAAGTCGTAACGGAGCTCACGCACCATAGGAGCGAACGCCTTGTAGATCGGATCCGCTGCCGCGAGCTCGACGGGATGTCCCTCGACGCTGAAGCCGGGTTCCGCGAGGAACGCCGTGTGCGGGTAGGACTTCGCCGCGATGGACAAGGTTGTGGACATGAATACAACTCCTCTGTTGCGTCCGAACCCGGGGAGTGCATGTGGTGTGCCTCCGAACCCGGGGAGTGCACTGGTGTCAGTGCGCCGATGCCGTCATTCGACCGATGGGTGAATATCGGTTTTGTCTTACGGTTTCGCTCAATTTACGCGGGAGTGACGCCCATTACAAGCCTTTGAGGCTCGGATCGTCTAACAATTTTGCGGAAGCCGGGTCGAAGCAGGCGGCGAAGACACGGGGTTCGCGTCCGCCGGCGCGATCATGCTGGGGCAATCGGCCCACCGCCTCAGATTGTTCTACAAGATGAGTGCGGTCAAGTTGCGCATCGTGGACAAACCCGCGTCTGGAAAACAAGTTCTTGCTGTTCGCCGCAATCCGCTGCTACTCTGACGACAGAAAGTTGTTAAACAATCTGAGAGCCGACCGGGGAGACTCGGATGACGCCAGTGTTATCTGGCGACCGGCCTGCTCGCTGCCGGCGAGGGCACGCCCTCCGACACCAGCTCGCTGATCGAGTCTCGCGAGTTTCCCCGAAGCGCCACAGTGGTCTGTGGTGGCTGATCACGATCGTCAAGCGAGGACACAGTTGTGATAAAGATCGACGAAGCAATCGCCGTACCCGCGCCACCGGGGCGGGTGTGGGCGGTCATTTCCGACCCCACCGAGGTGGTGTCGTGCATCAACGGTGCCGAACTCGGCCAGTTCCACGACGACGGCTCGTTCGACGGCACGCTGGTCGTGAAATTCAGCGCGATCCGGGTACGGTTCGGCGCCCGGATGTCGCTGGAGCTGGACGAGCCCGCCTGGGAGGGACGACTTTCGGCGCGCGGGCGGGACGGGCAGGGCGCGACGCGGTTCACCGCGCACGCGAACTTCCGGATCAGCGAGGACCACGCGGGCGGCGCACGGGTGCAGGTGACGGGCGAGGTGGCCCTCGCGGGCAAGCTCGCGTCGGTGATCGAGGCGGGCGCCGGCGCCGTGGTGTCCCGGATGACCAACGACTTCACGGACGAACTGGTGCGCCGGTGCGCCGGGGAGACCGCGGTCGTGCCGGCGCCGAGCCGGCCGACCGTGTGGGCCCGCGTGCGCGCCTGGTGGCGCAGGACCATTCACAAGCGACAGAGCGAGCAGAGCGGAGTGGCAAGTGGCAAGACTCAATAGTGTGATCGGTGCGCTGGAATCGGGGCAGCACGCCTTCGCGGCGTTCGCGGCTCCCGAGCCGGCGGCGGCGCTCGACTTCGCAACCAGCGACTACGACGGTCTGGTGTTCGAGGCCGAGCACAAACCCTGGGACGCAACGACGTTGCGGGACAGCCTGCAGTATCTGCTCAACCGGCGACGGATATTCGAATCGGGCACGCTCGCCCCGTCGCCCACTCCGCTGATCCGGGTTCCCGTCAACGGTGCCGAACAGGGCCAGTGGCACGCGAAGCAGGCTCTCGACCTCGGGGCGTACGGAATCGTGTGGCCGCACATCAGCCGGGTCGAGGAAGCGCGCAATGCGGTCGCGGCCTGCCGGTACCCCCGCCTGCCTGGCGAGGAGCGGTACGACCCGCCGGGCCTGCGCGGCGACGCGCCTGCGGCCGCCGCACGGTACTGGGGCCTGTCCAACGACGAGTACTACGCGAAGGCCGACGTGTGGCCGCTCGCCCCGGACGGCGAGATCCTCGTCGTGATCCAGATCGAGGATCAACTCGGCATCGAGAACCTCCCGGCCATCCTCGAACAGGTGCCCGGAATCGGTCTCATCCTCATCGGTGAAGGCGATCTCAGCCAGGAACTGGGCGTGCCCCGTCAACTCGACCACCCGCTGATGGTCGAGGCCAGGAGCCGGATCGTGAAGATCTGTCACGAACACGAAGTCGTGGTCGGCCACCCGCACGTGACGACGAGCAACGTCGAGCGGGTGCTCGACGAGGGCTACCGCTTCCTCATGTCCGCGCCGGTGCGCAGCTATCCCGGCCTGGAACTGGGCCGCAAACTCACCGGTCGCTCCTGACCCCGAACACTCACCTGGAGAACAACCTTCATGATCATCGACTGTCACGGCCACTTCACCACCGCGCCACCCGCGCTCGGACAGTGGCGCGAGCGCCAGATCAAGGCGTTCGAGGATTCGGGCGCGCGGGTCTCACCCGACGAGTTGCACATCGGCGACGACGAGATCACGGCCGCGATCGAACAGGGGCAGCTGAAGCTCCAACTCGAACGCGGCACCGACCTCACGGTCTTCTCCCCCGGCGCGGGAAAGATGGCCCACCACTACGGCGACGAGCAGACCAGCCTGGTCTGGTCGCAGGTCAGCAACGACCTCATCGCCCGGGTGTGCGGCCTGTTCCCGGATCGTTTCGCGGCGGTGTGCCAGCTTCCGCAGTCGCCTGGTGACGCGCTGGCCTCCTCCATCCGCCGGTCGGCGGCAGAACTCGAGCGCTGCGTCGAAGAACTCGGGTTCGTCGGCTGCCTCCTCAACCCGGATCCCTCCGACGGGTACTGGCAGGCGCCGCCGCTGACCGACCGGATCTATTACCCGCTCTACGAGAAGATGGTGGAACTGGACGTGCCCGCGATGGTCCACGTCGCGATGTCGCGTAACCCCGCCATCCAGGGCACCTGCGCGCACTACCTCAACGGCGACACCGCTGCCTTCATGCAGCTGTGCCAGTCGGACCTGTTCACCGACTTCCCGACGCTGCGGCTGATCCTGCCGCACGGCGGCGGCGCGGTGCCCTACCACTGGGGCCGCTACCGCGGGATGATGCAGGACCAGGGCAGGCCGCCTCTGGAGGAATCGTTGCTGCGCAACGTCTTCTTCGACACCTGCGTCTACCACAAGCGGGGCCTCGAACTTCTCACCGACATCATCCCCGCCGAGAACGTGCTCTTCGCCTCCGAGATGATCGGCGCCGTCCGCAGCGTCGACCCGGAGACCGGGCACCGCTTCGACGACACCAAGGCGCTGCTCGACTCCATCGACTCCATCAGCGACGACGACCGGCAGGCGATCTACGGCGGCAACGCGCTGAAGGTGTTCCCCCGCCTGGCAAGCCGAGTCACCAACCACGACAAGCAAGAGGAGGTTGCGCGGTGAAGGTCTACGAAGCACTCGCAGCAGCGTTCGCCGCCGAGGGCACCACGGATGTGTTCGGCATGATGGGCGACGCCAACATGCACTGGATGAATGCCCTGGCCACCCGTGGGACGCGCCTGTACGAGGTGCGTCACGAGGGTGCGGGCCTGAGCATGGCCCACGGGTACGCCCGCGCATCCGGCCGGCCCGGTGTCGTGACGACGACGAGCGGGCCCGGTACCGCGCAGCTGGCCACGTCGATGATCGTGGCGAGCCGTGCGCGCATCCCGCTGGTCGCGTTCTGCGGGGAGACGCCGCTGGGTGACGAGGGCGCCGTCCAGTACCTCGACCAGCGCCGGTTCGCCGCCGCGATCGAGTGCGAATTCCTCCAGGTGACCAAGGCCGAGTCGGCCGCAGAAGTGGTGCAGCGCGCCTTCTACCTGGCCCGCACCCAATCCCGGCCGGTGATGATCAGCGCCCCGTTCGACGTGCAGCTGCAGGAGTTCGAGGACGACATGCCGTACGTCCCGTCCACCGAGCTGCTCCGGACCCCCAAGCTGCTACCGCACCCGGACCGGATCCAGCAGGCGTGCGAAATCATCGGGGCGAGCAAACGAGTCGTGATCGTCGCCGGTCGGGGCGCCCGCAACGCGGAAGCAGGCGAGCAGATCCTCGCGCTTCAGCGTCGCACCGGCGCCCTACTCGCCACCACGTTGCAGGCCAAGAACTGGCTCAGCGCCGAAACCGAGTACCACGTGGGGATCGCGGGCCTGTTCGGGAGCAGGCTGGCGATGGAACTGCTGCAGGAGGCCGACTGCGTGGTGTCGGTGGGCGCGAGCCTCAACCACTACACCATCGAGAGCGGATACCTGTTCCCCGAAGCCCGGTTCATCCAGATCGACACGGCGCCGCACCTGGTGATGGGCAACGGTCAGGTCGCCGACTGTTACATGCAGGCCGACGCGGTCACCGCCCTCGATGCCCTGACAGGCGCGCTGGGGGTTCGCGGTATCGAGATGGAAGGCTTCCACATCCCCGAGGTGCACGGCCGGCTCACGGCCCCGCTGATCGACCCCGCCGAGTTCCGCAGTCAGCCCGGCCTGCTCGACCCGCGCGAGGCGATCTCGGTGCTCGACGCCGAACTTCCCGGCGAGATCGGGCTGGTGCTCGGCAGCGGACACCAGACGGACTTCGGCACCATGCTCTTCCAGCGGTCCCGCGAGATCACCTCGAACTACGGCATGTTCGGTGCCATCGGCCAGGCTCCGCTGCTGACCATCGGCACCGTCGTCGCCAACGGCGGCAAGCCGACGTTCGTGGTCGAAGGCGACGCGAGTTTCCTGATGCACCTGTCGGAGTTCGAGACCGCGTGCCGCTACGGCCTTCCGGTGCTCGTCGTCGTCATGAACGACGAAGGCCTCGGCGCGGAATACCACAAGGCGAAGGCCAAGGGCCTCGACCCGGAGCTCGCCGTCATCCCCACCCCCGAACTCGGCACGGTCGGGAAGGCACTCGGCGGCGGCGGCGCCACCGTCCGCACGACCGACGAACTGCGCGCCGCGCTGGCCGAGTACGTCCGCGACCCCCGGCCCACCGTGATCGACGTGCGCATCACCCGCGACGTGCTCAGCGTGCCCTACCGGCGCATGCAGTACGGCGAGGACGTATGACCGCGCGGGGACTGATCACGACCAACGAAACGAGGACTCGTCAATGAAAATCGTACTGGGCAGAGACGATCTCGCTGCCGTGGCCGTCGAGGGGGCCGTGGCCGCCGGTGCAACGCCCGAACGTCTCGACATCCGGCCCGTGCACAAGGCATCGCGCGGCTTCGTGAACGACGCGGCGGCGGACGTGTGCGAGCTGGCCGTGGTGACATTGCTGCAGGCGGCCGCATACGACAAGCCGGTGGCGCTGCTGCCGATCACCATGCTCGGCCGGTACCAGCATCAGACCCTGGTGACACTGGGCGAACTGGACGTCGAGGGTGTACGGGGCCGGAGCGTCGGCGTGCGCTCGTGGAGCCAGACCACCGGGGTGTGGCTGCGCGGGTTCCTCAGCGAGCAGTACGGCCTCGATCTGTCCGAAGTGGACTGGCACACGTACGAGGGCGGGCACGTCGACGGGGCCACCGACCCGGCGTGGGTCACGCGCGCCCCCGAGGGCGCAAAACTGCAGGCCGACTTCCTCGAAGGCCGGCTCGACTACGGGATCATGGGCAACGAACTGCCCTCCGACGACCGGATCCGCACCGCCATTCCCAACGCCCTCGCGGTCGCCGCCGAATGGGCCGCACGCAAGGGTTTCGCTCCGATCAACCACGTGGTGGGGTTCAGCGCGGCGGCCGCCGGCGAGGACCCGAAGGCGATACTCGCGGTGTACGACGCGCTGGCCGAGGCCGCCACGACTGCCGGTCCCGCAGCGGGTCCGGTGAACCTGAGCCCCGTCGGGTTCGACGGTCTGCGCGGGCCTGTCACCGACGCCGCCCGCTACGCCTACGAGCAGGGGGTGCTGCCGCGCCGCGTCGAGTTCGACGAACTGGTCGATCGCACCTGCGCCGCGCTCGGGGTGACCGCGTCCCGGCTCGGCGGCTGAACCACTCGCTCCCTCTGGAATACGAAAGGCTGAACATGAACACGCTCTCGGTCGCACTCGGCGACTACCGGCACGTGCAGGCCCTGCTGGGCGGCGACGTCACGGTGAACGGCTACGAGGTGAAACCGGTCGAGGTCAGCCCGATCATCGGCGCATACCGCCGGATGATCCGCGACCTCGAGTTCGACGTGTGCGAACTCGCGCCGACCTCCTACCTGATGGCGTTGCAGGCCGGGGTTCCGCTCACCGGCATCCCCGTCTTCCTCAACCGCCGCTTCCACCACGCCGACGTGCAGTGCGGTTCGGCGTCGGGAATCCGCTTCCCCGCCGATCTCGAAGGTAAGCGGATCGGTGTCCGCGCGTACACGGTGACCACCGGGGTGTGGATGCGCGGCATCCTGCGCGACGAGTACGGCCTCGACATCGACACCGTGAAGTGGGTCGTGGACGACGACGACCACATCGAAGGCCGGGCTCCCTCGAACGTCGAGCGCGTCACCGACGGCCGGTCGCTCGGCGAGTTGCTGCGGGCCGGCGAGATCGACGCCGCATTCAGCGGCAACGCCGGCACCGGACGTGCGGGGGCGCCGCGGGCCGGGTGGTCGGCGGCGGCCGAGCAACCCAGGGTCGAGGACGGGCCGTACCCACTGTTCCCCGACCACGAGGTGCTCGCCACCGACTGGTACCTGCGCACCGGGATCTATCCGCTGCACTCCGTGATCGCGATCCGCAGCGAACTCGTCGACCGCGACCCGGGGCTGCCCACCGCCCTGTACGCCGCATTCGCCGAGAGCAAGCGCCGTCAGATCGAGGCCGATCCACAGTGGTCGGCGCTGGCGCGACTGGGCAAGCAGGCCAAGCAGATCCAGAGCGATCCGATCCCCTACGGTCTCGATGCCAACGACGCGAGTGTGCGTGCGCTCGTGAAGTACTCCCGGGACCAGGGTCTCCTCGACCCGGACTTCTCCACCGATCCCCACCAGGTGTTCGCCAAGGGCGAGTACCCGGACGCCTGAGCCAGCCCACCGAACGAGAAAGGTGTAGACCTTGGACATCGTCGACACCCACTGCCACATCATCTCCGACGACGTGACCCGCTACCCCCGGGCTCCGATCGGCGGGACCCAGTCCGGTTGGGCGACCACCCGCCCGGTCACCGCCGACGGCATGGTCGAGCGCATGGACGAAGCCGGGATCTGCCAGGCCGTACTGGTACAGGCGACAACCGCCTACGGCTACGACAACTCCTACGTACTCGACAGCCGCGCCCAGCGGCCGGACCGGTTCATCGTGGTGGGCACGGTGGATCCGTTGCGGCCGGACGCCGCCGGCAACCTGGAGGCGGCGGTCGGCGACAACGGCCTCGCCGGGGTCCGGCTGTTCACCAGCGGTAGCACGGTGCCCACCCAGGGCGAGTGGTTCGCCGCGCCGGAGACGTACCCCTTCTGGGACAAGGCCACCGAACTCGGAGTCACGGTGTGCCTGCAGATGCGGCTCGGACCGGCGACCGATCAAGTGCACCAGCTGCTTCGCCGGTTCCCGTCGGTCCGCGTGCTGCTCGACCACATGGGGTACCCCGACATCGCGGCCTCACCCACCGACGCCGGCGAAGCGGTGGCGGAGCTGGCTGTCCATCCTGGCCTGCACCTCAAGCTGACCCACCGCAATCTCGAACCTCTCCACGACGCAGGCGAAAAGGCCTCTGGTTTCCTCGATCCGGTGCTGGCAGCGTTCGGAGCACACCGGATCGCGTGGGGTTCCAACCTGCCCGCCGCCGAACAGTCACTGCCCGAACTCGTCGCCCTCGCCCACAAGGTACTGGCCGACGTACCCGAGCCCGAACGCCGCGAGATCTTCGCGGGCACCGCGCGACGGCTGTATCCCGGCCTGGCCGGATAGGTACTTTTCGCGAGAAACCCGCGGGTCTTGCCGGGTGTTCGGTTCTTTCGAGCCGAACACCCGGCCGACCAGCCTGTTCAGGATCGCCAATGGAAGGGAGCAAACCACGCCGATGACCGTCCTCTCCGGCCTCCGCGGACAAACCTTCACGTCGCTGCGCACCACCAACTTCCGCCGTTACATCACCGGCCAGACGATCTCGCAGGCCGGCAAGTGGATGCAGACCATCGCCCAATCATGGCTCGTCCTCGAACTTTCCGGCTCCGCCACCGCAATCGGTGCGGTGATGGCGTTGCAGACCGTGCCGATGCTCCTCGTCGCCCCGTATGGCGGCGTCGTTGCAGATCGGGTCGACAAGCGGCGCCTGATGATCGCCTTGCAAACCCTGATGGGGGTGCAGGCACTGGTCCTCGGAATTCTCACCGTCACCGGAACGGTCCACCTCTGGCAGGTCTACGTTCTCGCTCTCGTGCTCGGCCTGAACCAGTGCTTCGAAACTCCGACACGCCAATCGTTTCTCCTCGAAATGGTCGGGGCCGATCGACTTCGCAACGCCGTCAGCCTGCAATCGGTGCTCACCTCCACGGCACGGATGGTCGGTCCTGCCGTCGCCGGGCTCGTCATCGCCGCCGGCGGTGTCGGTCTGTGTTTCCTTCTCAACGCCGCAAGTTTCGTCGCGGTCGTGATCTCCCTGCTCACCCTCGATGTCTCGCAGCTCAATCCGTCACCACCGACGGTCCGGGCTCGCGGTCAGCTCCGCGAAGGTCTCGCGTACGTCCGGCAGTCCGCTGAACTGACCGTACCGCTGACCATGATGGCGCTGGTCGGTTGTTTCGCCCTCGAATTCCCCGTAGTGCTACCGGTGATCGCCGACCAGACCCTCGACGCCGGGCCGGGAGCGTACGGCTTCATCACCGCCGCGATGGGAGCGGGATCGGTGGTGAGCGGGCTCGCTGTCGCAACCTGGGGCCGTACCGGAACCGGGCCGCTCGTCGTCACCGCGACGGCGTTCGGAGCCGTTCTCCTCGTCGCCGCCGTCGTCCCCAATCTGTGGGTCATGCTGGCAGTCATGGCCTGTGTCGGAGCCTGCAGTGTCGCGTTCAACTCGACGACGAACAGCACACTGCAACTCGCCGCCGCACCGGACAAACGCGGGCGGGTCATGGCCCTGTTCGGCATGGCATTCATCGGATCCACCGCGGTCGGCGGGCCCATCACCGGATGGGTGTGTGAGCAGTGGGGCGGCCGCGCAGGATTGCTTCTCGGGGCCGTCGCCTGCCTGATCGCCGCTGCTATCGGTGCACTGTGTCCGAGAGACCGGACTCGGCCACCGACCTAGCCGTGCGCCTGCTCCACGACCCAGGCCGCGACCTGGGTGCGGGAGGTGAAACCCAGCTTGGCCAGGATGTGCTCCACGTGACCCTGGGCGGTGCGCGGTGAGATCACGAGGCGGTCGGCGATGGCCTGGTTGGTCAGGCCTTCGGCGATCAGGTCGGCGACCTGGCGTTCCCTCTTGGTCAGTCGCGTCGGCGCGTCGGTGTCCGGTGTGGAGGTACCGGGCTGCGCTTCGTGGAGGGCGTAGGCGATGGCCGCGTCGAAGCCGAGCTGTTCACCTTTGAAGTGGGCCGCCGCGAATGCTGTGTCCCCGAGTTCCCGCCGGGCCTTCTCGGCGAATTCAGTCTGGTAGACAATCAGATTGGAATGGATGACCGCAGCACTGCCCACCGACCTCGCCAGCCATTGCGCGGCCCCCATCAGCACCGCGGCCCGAGTCGGATCTCGCCTCTCGCACGCGATCCAGGCCAGCGCTTCGACGGCGGCTGCGGCGAAGCGGGGGCTGTGCACCTGCCGCGACAGCTCCAGCGATTCCTCGAGGTACCGAACTGCGCGATCGGCGACGCCCTGTCGCCACACCGCAATCCCCAAGGCCCACAGCGAATGCGATCGGTACATCTTCTCGCCGTACTTTTCCGTGATCGCGAGGACCCGCTCGTGGCGCTCGACGGCCCGCTCGGTCTGGCCGGACAGTCCGTAGGCCAACCCGAGAAGATAGAGCACGTTCGTCTCGAGTGTGCGATCCCCGCGTGTGCTGAACTCCGTGAGTGCAGTTTCGAGGTGCGCGCATGCGTCTGGGAGGTCCCCGCTGTAGAGGGCCAACGTTCCATCGGCGAAGGAGACGAACGCACGCATCATGGGGTCGCTCGTGTGCGCGATGAGGTTCCGCGCCTCCGCCACGAGCGCGGCACCGGACTCGAGATCGCCCTGCACGTTGGCCATCACGCTGGCGCAGTAGAGCGCCCTGATCCGCTCGACCGTCGGCGCTCCGGGGCAGCGGGCCAGTAGGTCGGAGAACCAGCGCCGCCCCTCGCTGTACAGACCCTGGGAGGTCCAGAACCAGCGGAGTGCGGCGGCGGTGCGCAGGCCGGCGGCGGGATCGTCGTCGATGCAGAACTCCAGTGCCTCACGGAGGTTCGGTTGCTCCCGCTTCAGGCGGGCGATCCAGTCCAGTTGCCGGGCGCTGATCCACTCGGCCTCCGCGGTGAGCGCCAGCGCCTCGTACCAATCCCGGTGCCGGCGACGCAAAGTCACGGTCTCGCCGGTCTGCTCGAGTTTCTCGTAGCCGTACGCGCGGAGGGTCTCGAGCATCCGGAACCGCACCACCGACCCGTGCTCCTCCCGGATCAGGATCGATTTCTCCACCAGGGAGGTCAGCGTGTCGAGCAATTCGTCCGGGCCCAGTCCGTCGCCGCACACCTGCTCGGCGGCATCGAGTTCGACGCTGCCGGCGAAGACCGCCAACCGACCCCACATCAGTTGCTCACCGGCGGTGCACAGTTCGAAACTCCAGTCGATCGACAACCGCAGGGTCTGCTGCCGCGTCGGCGCACCGCGGCTGCCGCGGGTCAGCAGGGTGTAGCGGTCGGTCAGACGCCCCAGGATCTGCTCGGGCGACATCGCCCGCAACCGGGCCGCGGCCAGTTCGATCGGCAACGGCAACCCGTCCAATCGGTGACAGATCCCCGCCACCGCCGCCGCGTTGTCCTCGGTGAGCGCGAATCCGGGAACCGCGGCGGCGGCGCGTTCGGCGAACAGGTGCACCGCATCGTATTTCGGTAATCCCCGCAACGACGGCCTGCGATCGGGATCCGGCACGGCCAGCGGCGGCACCTGCAGCACCGCCTCCCCGCCGATGCCGAGGGATTCGCGGCTGGTCGCCAGAATCCGCAGCGCCGGGCACACCCGCAACAGCGTCTCGGTCAGCTCCGCCACCGCGTCCACCAGGTGCTCGCAATTGTCGAGGACCAGCAGCAGTTCCCTGGAGGCGAGGAACTCGATCAACACCTCGCGCAGCGGCCGCGCCGAATGGTCCCGCACCCCCACTGCCGCGGCCACCGCGTCCACCAGCGAAGACCCGTCGCGCAGTTCGCCCAACTCGACCAGCCGCGCACCGTCGCCGTAGTCGCGTTGCACCCCCGCGGCGACGCGCATCGCCAGCCGCGTCTTGCCGACCCCTCCGATCCCGGTCAGCGTCACCAACCGCGACCCGGCGAGCAGGTTCTTCGCCTCGGTGAGCTCGTGCCGGCGGCCGACGAAACTCGTCAGTTCCAAGAGGAGGTGTCCCGTCACGCCGCTCGCTGGTGTCGTGCCGCGCGGTCCGTGCCCTCGGTCGTGGACCTGCGCGTCGGGTTCCGTGCGGAGGGCCATGTCGTCGACGGAAAGACCGCGATCGAGTTGGATCCGCCGCAGTTCCTCCCCGAAGTCGGCGGCCGTCGCCGGACGTTCACCGGGAGTACGGGACATCGCCCGGGCGATCACGTCGGACACGTCGTCGGGGATCCCGTGCTCCCGCAGGTCGGGCACGGGTTGCGTGGTGATGCGCAGGAATTGCGCGACCACCCGCTCCCCGCTGCGGCGTTCGAACGCGGCATGACCGGTGAGGGCACTGAACAGCGTCGCCCCGAGACCGTAGACGTCGGCGGCCGGGCTCGGCGGGTCACCCTGGAGGACCTCCGGCGCGGTGTAGGCCGGCGACCCGGTGACAGCGCCGGTCGCGGTCTCGAAACCGCCGCTGATGTGGGCGATGCCGAAGTCCGTCAACTCCGGTTCGCCGTAATCGGTGAGCAGGATGTTCGCGGGTTTGACGTCCCGGTGCAGGATGCCGAGCCGGTGCGCCGTCTCCACCGCGCCGGCGACCTTCACCCCCAGCCGCAGCACCTCGTCCAGTTCGAGGGGACCGTCCTTGCGTACCCGGGCCTCCAGCGACCCGTGCGGATGATAGGGCATCACGATGTACGGAACTCCGCTGTCGGTGGCCCCGACCTGCAGGACGCCGACGATGTTCGGATGACCGGTGAGCCGGCCCATCGCCCGCTGCTCCCGGAAGAACCGGGCCTTGTTCTCCTCGTCGAGATCGACGGTGAGCACCTTCACCGCCACCGTGCGATCCAGATCCGCCTGGGTGCAGCGGTAGACCACTCCGAAGCCGCCGCGTCCGATCTCCTCGGCGTCGTCGAAACCGGCCGCACTCAGCTCCGACGCCACGACGGGGACGACGTACCGCTGCGTGTCGAGCGGATCACCTTCACCCATCGGACGGACCACTCACCCCGTCGGCTCGTGCCGCCGCGCGCTGGTTCCGACGGCACGACCAGAACGCAGATACAACCGTGGACTCGCCTCTCGATGGCGTGCCCACAAGGATATCGCTGCCATCGGTCGAATCATGACGTCCGGGTGGAGTTCCGCACGATGAGGCGTCCGTGGAGTTTCCCCGGCGGCACGGGCCGGTCGAGGTTGTCGAGGCGGTTGACGAGCTGTGTGACGGCAACGCGGGCAAGGAGTTCGGGCTGCAGGTCCACCGAGGTGATGGGGGGCGTCGCGGATCGGGTGTGCTCCGAGTCGGAGCCGCCGACGATCTGGACGTCGCCGGGAACGTCGAGTCCGCGTTCCCGGGCTCGTGCGAGCACTCCGGCCGCGTGCCTGCCGGTGAGGCAGTACACCGCGTCGGGCGGGTCGCTGCGGTCGAAGAGTTCGTCCGCGGCGTCGCGGCCGCCGGCCTCCCCGGTGGTCTCGGGCCGGTGGGCGACCAGCGGGTCCTGACCGCGCGTCTCCGCCCAGGCGCGGTAGGCGGCCTCGGCGCCGAGGTTCCACGAATTGGGGTCGGTTCCGGCGACGAGGGCCACCCGCGTGGCGCCCGCTTCGTCGAGGTGCCGCAGCACCAGGTCGGTCATGAGTTCGGTGTCGGTGTCGATCCAATTTTCGTACTCGGCCCGCGCCGGATCTTTGCCGACGGACAGGAACGGCACGCCTTCCCCGAGGAGCATCTCGATGAGGGGATCGTCGGTGACGGGTTCCGTGATCAGGAACCCGTCGCAGGCGAGGGCGGCGGCCGGTGACTCTTCGCGCGTCGGGTCCGACACCAGCATGAGTCCGTATCCGAAGTCCATCGCGGCCAGCGCCGCCGAACCCGCGAACCGCAGGAAGTAGTCGACGCCCTCGGGGAGCGAAGAATCCAGCGTCTCGAGGGGCCGGAGCACGAGGGCGAGGATGCCGAGACGGTTGCTGCGCAGCCCCCTCGCCACCACATCCGGCCGGTAGCCCAGGGACTTCGCGGTCGCGCGGACCCGCTCCCGCGTCGCGGCGGCGACGACCCCTTTGCCGCTGAACGTGTGCGACACCGTGGTGGTCGACACCCCGGCGTGCCGTGCCACGTCGGCGATGGTGGGTCGCGATCGTTTCTCCGTCACCAGATCAGGCTACCAACTGTCCGACCTGCACCAAATCGATTTGTAAATTGGTTTCTCACACTCTTGTCCAAATCGATTTGGTTCCGTACGGTGACCCGGGTCACGCCAGATCGGCGATTGCGCCGCCAGCCGCACATCCGTGCTCGTCTACCCGGAGGACCCCATGGCATCGACTCGAGCAGACTCCCGCGCGGCGAAACCCGGCACGACGCCGCCGGCCGACCGTGCCGGGCAGGTGGAGACGCACGGCATCGACTTCATCCCCGACGGCGAGCGACACGGCCGCGCCCGGGACCTGTTCGCGGTGTGGGCGGCGCCCAACGTGAGCTACCTGGCCCTGGTCGTCGGCGGCGCACTGATCCTGATGGGCCTGTCGTTCTGGCAGGCGCTCGCGGTGATCGTGGTCGGCAACCTGTTCTCGATCCTCACCGGGATCGTCGCCGCCAGCGGACCGGCGTCGGGCACACCCAGCGAGGTAATCACCCGGGCGATCTTCGGCATCCGCGGCAATCGGGTGAACATCCTCGTGACCAGCTGGTTCATCAGCGTCTGCTACCTGGCGCTGAACTGGGCGGCCGCGTCGTACACGGCGTTCCGGCTCCTCGAACGGTTCGGCATCCACGCGACCACCCCGGTGAAGGTCGTCGTCATCCTGGCGATCGCCGCCGCCACGCTGGCCATCGGTGTGTACGGGCACGCGACGATCGTGCGGCTCTACCAGCCGCTGGCCGTCGTGCTGATCCTGATCTTCGTGGTGATGGCCGGCTACGTCCTCGGGAACGCCGACTGGGGTTACCAGCCGGCGGAGGCGCTCCACGGGATCGGGCTGTGGGCGACGGTGGCCGCGGGTGTTTCCATCGTGGCGTCGGCTCCGCTGTCCTACACCAACAGCGCGGACTTCGCCCGCTACCTGCCGGCGACCACGTCGCCGGTGTCGGTCACCGTCTGGACGGCACTCGGCGCGTTCGTCCCCAGCGTGTTGTTCACCGCGCTCGGCGCACTCGCCGGCACCGGACTCGACATGGCCGACCCGCAGATCGCACTCGAGGCCATCCTCCCGTCCTGGTTCACGCCGATCTTCCTACTCGCCGTCATCGTCGGCACCATCGCCAACAACGCGATGACCGCCTACAGTTCCGGGCTCGCGCTGCAATCGGTCGGCCTGCGCCTGCGTCGCTCGCGCAGCGTCCTCCTCGACGGCTCGATGGGCGTCGCCATGACGCTGTACGCCCTGCTCGTCTCCAACTTCCTCGACACCGTCAGCAACATGATGCAGCTCGTCGTGACCGTGATGGGTCCCGTGATGGCCGTCTACGTCGCCGACGTCCTGTGGCGCCGCAACCGCTACGACGGCCTCGGGCTCGGCGACGAAACCAGCAGCAGCCCCTACTGGTACACCGGCGGGATCAACTGGGCGGGAACGGTCGCCGTCTTCACCGGCATCGCCGCGGCCGCGCTCTGCGTCGCCGCCCCGGTCTACACCGGACCCGTCGCGAACGCGGTCGGCGGCGTCGACCTGTCGTTGCCGGTCGGTTTGCTCGTGTCCGCGGCGCTGTACGTCGTGCTGATGCGCTCGTACCGAACCCGCTGACCCTCTGTGATCAATTGCTCCACAGCTTTATTCACACCATCTGGATAACGAGGACGATCATGACCGACTCCACCACTGCCCGCCCTCACGTCTGCGTCGACGACACCCGGCCGCGCGAACGCGGTGTCGCCCGCGGCACGCAGCTGCGCACCGACCTGCCCGCGTCCGTGGAACTGTATCTGCGCCTGTTCGATACGGTCGGCGTGAGCGAGAACCGCACCCGCGACAGCGCGCACCGACTCGCGGATGTCCTGGGGGCGTGGGGTCCCCGGTATCTCGAGGAGATCGAGGGCATCGCTGCCGGCGCCGGGCTCGAACCCTGGCACGTCATGGCACTGAACGGTCGCACGGAGATCCTGTCCCAGGCCACCGCGGCCCGCCCCGGCGAGTGCTCCACCATCGCCTACGCACCCGCGGATCGCGCGTCGGCGCCGTTCGGGATTCAAACCTGGGACTGGCATCAGGAACTCGACCCGTACTGGCACACCCATCAGGTGCGCGGAACCCGCCACGCCTACGTCGGGCTGACCGAGCACGGCATCCTCGGCAAGATCGGGATGAACAGTGCGGGCCTCGGCGTGTTCTTCAACATCCTCGGCCACCGCGACGACGCACCGGCCGGGGTGCCCGTGCACATCCTGTCGGCGGCGGTCCTCGGTGAAGCCGGAACCGTCGGCGAGGCCCTCGATCTGCTGCGCTCGGCGCCGATCGCAACCTCGGGCGCGCTGACGCTGATCGACCCCGACACCGTCGCGTGCGCCGAGGTCAGCCCCGTCGGCGTCGCCGCCCTGCACCCGACGGACGGATTCCTGACGCACACCAACCACTTTCTCGACCCGGCCAACGCCGCCCGCGAGAAGGCCGGCCTGTACGAGCCCGACTCCCAGGACCGCTACGGGCTGATCGCCTCCCGGCAGCAGCGGTACGCGGCGCCTGCCGTCGCCGATCACCTCGTCGAGTACCTGTACTCCGATCCGGGGCAGCCCCAGCTGTGCTGCGTCCCCGCCCCGGACGCGGTCTTCGGTCAGCGCTGGGCCACCCTGTCGACGGTGCTGCTCGAACCCGAGCACCGGCGGGCCCGCATCCTCCCCGGCACGCCGCTCGACGCCCGCCGACGGTCGTGGACCACCCTCGACGCCCCCGCCCCCGCGCCCGCACCCGCGTTCGTGGCCGGGTGACGCCGGGTACGTGAGCGGCAAAGCGTGCTCCCGCACTCTTTGCCACTCACGTGGGGGTCAGGCAACCAGGTTCGCCGAGGCCCAGTCCATGTGCGTCTGAATCGCTTTGGCCGCTTCGTCGGCGTCGCCGGTTTCGATGGCGTCGACGATGGCGCTGTGCCGGCCGACGTCCATGTTGCCGACGGCGCGGTCGAGGCCGGCGAACATGATCGACATCCGGATGGATCCCTCGAGAGAGATCCAGGAGTGCAGGAGTGTGTCGTTGCCGGTCAGCGAGCACATGGTGCGGTGGAAGTTCAGGTCGGCCTCGATGCGAGCCTCGAGGACCGCGGTGTCCATGACGTCGAGGGCAGCGCGCAGTTCCGCGATGGCGGTGGTGCGGTCGGCCAGGCCGGCGAGTTCCCGGACCGCCAGTGCCTCGAGGGCGGCGCGGACAGCGAAGATGTCGCGGATCTCCTTGGAATCGAGGTGCCGCACGTACAGGCGACCCCGCGCACCGGCGGAGATCAAGCCCTCTTGCTGGAGTTGCCGCATCGCCTCGCGGAGCGTGCCGCGGCTGATCTGCAGCATCTCGGACAGTTCCGTCTCCACGAGCGGGCTGCTCGGCGCCAGTTCCCCACTGGTGATCGCGACCCGCAGGGCGGCGACGGCCTGCTGACGGAGGCTGGTCTTCTCCAGCCCGAGCAGTGCGGCGGGTTGTCCGGCCATGGGTGCCTCCGTGGGGTCGGCGATCAACTGTCGACAGCAACCTGTTGACAGCAACCTGTTGACAGCCATCGTACGGCCCTCGCCCCCGGACCCGCGGCGAGGGCCGTACGTGCAGGTCATCCCAGTTCGTCCAGCACCTTGGCGACGATCCGGTCGGTGCTCAGGCCGTACCGATCGTGCAGGGTGGGCAGGGCGCCGGCGTCGAGAAACTCGTCCGGGAGGGCGATCGGCACGACACGCTTGCCGAGTCCGGCCGTGACGACGGCGGCCGCGACGGTTTCGAAGAGTCCGCCGATCACGGTGTGGTTCTCCAGCGTGACCACCAGGCGGTCGGTGTCGATCTCGGCCAGGACGGTCGCGGCATCGAACGGTTTGATCGTCGGCGTGTGCACGACCGCGACGTCGACGTTGTGCCCGGCCAGCCGATCGGCGGCCTGCAGCGCGCGCATCGTCATCAGCCCGCTGGTGACGAAGACGACGTCGTTGCCGCCGCGGAGCACCTTCGCCTTGCCCAGCTCGAACGTGTAGTCGTACTCGTCGAGCACGGTCGCGACCTTCCCCCGCAGCAACCGCAGGTACGTGGGACCGTCGGACGCGGCGAGTTGCGGGACGGCCTGCTCGATGTCGATCGAGTCGCACGGGTCGACGATGGTGAGGTTGGGGATGCCCCGGAAGATGGCCATGTCCTCGGTGGCCTGGTGGCTGGGCCCGTATCCGGTGGTCAGGCCGGGGAGGCCGCCGATGATGTTGACGTTGAGGTTCGGTTCGGCGATGTCGAGGCACAGGAAGTCGTAGGCGCGGCGTGCGGCGAACACCGAGTACGTGGACGCGAACGGCACGAGGCCGGTCTCGGCCATCCCGGCGGCGGCTCCGAGCAGAAGCTGCTCGGCCATCCCCATCTGGAAGAAGCGGTCGGGGAACTCCTGCGCAAAGATGTGCATGTCGGTGTATTTGGCGAGGTCGGCGGACAGCCCGACGATCTTGTCGTTCTCCCGGGCAGCCTTCACGAGGGCGTGCCCGAACGGTGCGGACGTGGTCTTCTGGCCGTCGTCGACGAACGAGGCGATCATGGCCGACGTCTTGAGCTTCGGCTTGCTGGCGGTGGTCATGTCAGGCGTCCTTGTTGTCGAAGCCGGCGGTGAGCTGGTCGCGGCAGATCTGCCACTCGTGTTCGTCGATGCGCATGAAGTGCGCCTTCTCCCGGGACTCGAGCAGGGGCACACCCTTCCCGACGCGGGTGTCGCAGAGAATGATCGACGGTTTGCCGTCGGATTCGGCGGCGGCGTTGTCGAACGCGCGCACCAGCGCGGTGACGTCGTTGCCGTCGACGCGTTCGACGTGCCACCCACAGGCCGCCCACTTGTCGTGGACGGGTTCGGTGCTCAGCACCGTGGAGGTCGCACCGTCGGCCTGGAGGGCGTTGATGTCGACCATCGCGGTGAGATTGCCGAGCCGGTGGTGGTGGGCGCCCATGGCCGCCTCCCACGTCGAGCCCTCGTCGAGTTCGCCGTCGGACAGGAAGTTGAAGACGCGGGCGGTGGAGTGCTGGTGGCGCAGCCCGAGCGCCATCCCGACCGCGATGGTGAGGCCGTGGCCGAGGGAGCCGCCGGAAATTTCCATGCCGGGGGTGTACGTGGACATCGCCGACATCGGCAGCCGGGAGTCGTCGGAGCCGTACGTCTGCAGTTCGCTGCGGGGGATGATTCCGGCCTCGGCGAGTGCGGCGTAGAGGCCGATCGCGTAGTGGCCGGTGGAGAGCAGGAACCGGTCGCGGCCTTCCCACGCGGGATCGTCGGCGCGGTACCGCAGTCGGTCGGCGTAGACGGTGGCGAAGATGTCGGCGGCCCCGAGCGCCTGCCCGACGTATCCCTGGCCCTGTTCCTCACCCATGTCGATGACGTTGTGCCGCATGCGGTACGCGAACTGCTCGACGGTCGCGATGCGCGACGCTTCACTGGTCGTGTCTTCGGCCGCGGTGGTGGCGGTTGTGATGGTCACAGGAGTTCCTTTTCCTTGCGGATCGTGGGCGTGGTGCCGGTCGACGTCGGCGCGTCGGCGCTTTTGGAATCGGCGCGCTCCGCGGCCTCGGCGGCGAGGCGACGTTCGGTGGGTCCCCAGGTCTCCCTGGTGATCAATGCCGCCCACAGTCCGATCAGGGCGTACGTGCTGAACAGCAGCGCGGGGCCCCACCAGCCGAAGGAGACGAACAGCAGCGTGGTGACGAAGGGCGTGAAGCCGGAGACCATCGCCGAGATCTGGTAGGCGAGGGACGCTCCCGAGGCACGGCGCGAGGCGTCGAAGAGTTCGGGGAACCACGCACCCTGCGCTCCCGCCAGCGAGTTCTGGCAGACGCCGTAGGAGATCACGATGGTGGCGATGATCAGGACGAAGAGACCGGTGTTGACCAGAAGGAACATCGGAATTCCGAACAGTGCGGCAAAGGCGCAGGACGCAATGTAGAGGGGGCGTCGTCCGATGCGGTCGGTGAGCCGGGCCCAGGCGACGGTGGCGAAGATGCCGATCGCGGACGCGATGCACAGGGCGACGAGGGTTTCGGACTTTCCGGCGAGACCCTGGTTGTGCAGGTACGAGATCATGTACGTGATCGACACCGCGTAGCCCGCCGTCTCGGCGACTCGAAGACCGATGCCGCGCAGGATGTTTCGCCAGTCGTATTTGATGGATTCGAGCACCGGCGACTTGACGATGTCGCCTTCGTTCTTGACGTCCTCGAAGACCGGGGACTCGGGCACCTTCGACCTGATGACCAGGCCGACCATGACCAGGACGATGCTGGCGAGGAACGGCACCCGCCAGGCCCAGTCGCCGCCGAGGTGCACGCTGAACAGGAACACCAGATTCGCCAGCAGCAGCCCGACGGGGAAGCCGGCCTGCACGATGCCGGTGAACTTGCCCTTGGATTTCCAGGGGGCGTGCTCGTAGCTCATCAGGATCGCGCCGCCCCATTCGGCGCCGAAGGCGAGGCCTTGGATGACACGGACGAGAACCAGCAGCACCGGCGCGATCAGCCCCACCTGCGAATAGGTGGGCAGCAGGCCGATCGCGAAGGTCGCGAGACCCATCGCGATCAGCGACGCCACCAGCACCGGCTTGCGGCCCAGCTTGTCGCCGAGGTGCCCACCGAGCACGCCGCCGAGCGGGCGCGCTGCGAAGCCGACACCGAGCGTCGCGAACGCCGCGAGTGTTCCGGTGACCGGATCCGCGCCGGGAAAGAAGGCCGTACCGAAGTACAGCGCCGCGGCGGTGCCGAACCCGATGAAGTCGTAGGTCTCGATGACGGCACCCACGGAGGAGCCGATCGCTACGCGCCTGGCGTCCTTCGTGCCATGGACAGGACCTCGCATCCTGAGTGTTTCGGTACTCATGGGGACTCCTCTTCGGGCTGCCGGTTTCTACGATTGCCGCGGATTTGTTGACTGTCAACAGTGCGGTGTTCACAGTGTGATCCGAGCCACGTTCATCTGTCAACCGTTATCCGACGACGGTTGACTGTTAACAGTTGATCGATTTACTGTGGTGGCAGTCACCTACCGCGTCGTCGACCGGCTTCCTGCACTCCACCGCAGGCCGGGACCCGCGATCCCAGCTACACGAGGAGCGATCATGTCGTCCATCCAGCGCACCGCCGTCATCACCGGCGCCACGTCCGAGCGCGGTATCGGTCTCGCCACCGCCCGCCGCTACGCCGAAGAGGGCTGGGCGATCGTCGTTCTCGACCTCGACGGCGAGAAGTCCGCGAAGGCCGCCGCCGAGATCGGGAACGAGTTCGGCGTCCCCGCGTTCGGTCACGACATCGATGTCGCCGACGAGCAGTCGGTCCAGCGGGCGCACGACGCCGTCGCCGCCGAGGTCGCCGGCGGAAACCTCCCGGCCGTGGGGGCGCTCGCGAACATCGCCGGCATCACGTCGCCGGTGCCGTTCCTCGAGACCACGCTCGAACTGTGGAACAAGGTGATGGCGGTCAACGCCACCGGCACCTACCTGGTCACCCGCGCGTTCCTGCCCGCGATGATGGACAACGGGTGGGGCCGCATCGTGAACATGTCGTCGGTCTCCGCCCAGCGCGGAGGCGGCGTCTTCGGGAAGGTTCCGTACTCGTCCGCGAAGGCCGCGGTCCTCGGTTTCACCAAGTCCCTCGCGCGGGAACTGGGCGACAGCGGGGTCACCGTCAACGCCGTCACCCCGGGTGCGGTCGACACCAGCATCCGGGTCGGCAGCACCGCCGAGCAGGAGGCCGCGCTCTGCCGCGACATTCCCCTCGGCCGGGTCGCGACCACCACCGAGGTGGCGGCGGTCATCACCTTCCTGTCCTCCCAGGACGCCGCGTACCTCACCGGCACCACCGTCGACATCAACGGCGGCAGCCACCTGCACTGACCGGATACGTGAGTGGCAAAGAGTGCGGGAGCACTCTTTGCCGCTCACGTGAAGGTTTTTTGAAGGTGTGTCGATCCATGCCACCCCCCGTTCGACCTGAGGATGAGAAGGTCCAAGAGGGCCCCGACATCCAAGGAGACGAACCATGAAGTACATGCTGATCATGCGCGCCACGGACGAGACCTTCGCGGCATTCCAGGACGCCGACTTCGGCGAGATCATGGACGCGATGGGCAAGTTCAACGACGAGATGATCCGGGCGGGTGTGCTGCTCGCCGCCGAGGGCCTGGACCCCGACCCCGAATCGGGTGTCGTGGTCGACTACTCCTCCGAGACTCCGGTGGTGACCGACGGCCCCTACGGTGAGACGAAGGAGTTGTTCGGCGGCTTCTGGATGCTCAACGTGGCATCGAAGGAGGAGGCCGTGGAGTGGGCGAAGCGTGCCCCGATGGCCGGTCCCGGTTCGAAGGCGGAGATCCGCCGGGTCACCACGATCGACGAGTTCCCGCAGGACAACGAGTGGATTCAGAAGGAGCGGGCGTGGCGCGAAGAGACCGGCCAGCTCTGAGCGGGTCGGCGGGCGGCGGCCACACCGGGCGTGAGGCCGTCGCCGCCGTCTGGCGGATCGAGTCGGCGCGGATCGTCGGTGCGCTCGCCCGGTACACCGGCGATTTCGCGCTGGCCGAGGACCTCGGTCAGGAGGCGCTGGCGGAGGCACTCGTGAGCTGGCCACGCGACGGCATTCCCCACAACCCGGCGGGATGGTTGCTCACCGTCGGCCGCCGCCGCGCGATCGACGCGTTCCGTCGGCGCGCCGCCCTCGACGAGCGGTACGCCGTCCTCGCCCACGAACTGGGCGAGGGCGGCGCCGTCTCGGGTCCCGCGCCCGCCGATGCGGCCCGCGGCACCGGCGACGTGCTGTGGGATCCGGACCAGATCGACGACGACATCCTGGCGTTGATGTTCATCTCCTGCCACCCTGTGTTGTCGCGGGAGGCGAGGGTGGCGCTCACGCTGCGGGTGGTCGGCGGTCTGACTAGCGACGAGATCGCGAAGGTGTTCCTCGTCCCGACCGCGACTGTGCAGGCCCGGATCACCCGGGCGAAGAAGACGCTCGGCGCGGCCCGGGTGCCGTTCGAGGTGCCGCCCGCCGGGGAGCGGGCCGAGCGGCTCGGCTCGGTGCTGAGCGTGATCTACCTGATCTTCACGGAAGGGTCGTCGGCCAGCTCCGGCGGCGACCTGATCCGCGTCGACCTGGCGAGCGAGGCGCAGCGCCTCGCCCGGGTGCTGACCCGGCTCGTACCCGACGAGCCCGAGGTCCACGGCCTGCTCGCGCTGCTCGAGCTGACCGCGGCGCGGTTCCCGGCCCGCACCGGGGCGGACGGTGAGCCGGTGCTGCTCGAGCAGCAGGACCGCCACCGATGGGACCGTTCCGCGATCCGGCGTGGACGAGCCGCCCTCGCCCGCGCCGAACAGGTCGGCCGGGGCCTGGGCGCCTACGGCCTGCAGGCGGTGATCGCCGAATGCCATGCCGTCGCGCCGTCGGTCGACGCGACGAACTGGGAGCGGATCGTCCTCGTCTACGAGGCACTCGGCCGGCTGGCGCCGTCACCGGTGGTCGACCTCAACCGGGCGGTGGCGGTGTCCATGGCCCAGGGACCGGCCGCGGCGCTGCCGATCGTGGACGAACTGGTGGCCGCGCAGGCGCTGTCGAACTCGCACCTGCTGCCCAGTGTTCGCGGCGAACTGCTCACCCGCCCGGGACGCACCGGCGAGGCGCGGACCGAACTCGAGCTCGCTGTGACGCTGTGCGGCAACGAGCGCGAGCGGACCGTGCTCGAACGGAAACTATCCGACCTGGACGGGTGACGCGAGCGGGGCGTGCCGGTAGGCCGCCGTCTCGAAGTCCAGGTAGCCGCCGAACGAGACGGGGTCGGCGAACGGCAGGATCTGTGTGGCCCAGTACCCGGCGATTCCGGTGCGACGATCGATCCAGTAGTACGAGTTTGCGAGCCCCGCCCACCCGAGTGACCCCCGCGGACGGCCGGTGGGTGCGTCCTCCTCGTTCACCATGAACGTGTACGCCCACGACTTACGCTGTCCGGGAAAGAATTCGGCGTCGTTCGTGAGGGACGGAATCACGGCCGGCAGCATCCCGACCTCCTGACCCTCCAGACCGTTGCACACGGCCGCCTGCACGGTGTCGGCCCGCAGTACTCGTCCACCGGGCGCGTCGCCGTCGTTCAGCCACATCCGCAGGAACTTCAGGTAGTCGCCGACCGTCGAGTACAGGCCGTGCCCGCCCATGTGGATTTCCGGGTCCTGCGGGAGCACCAGATCCAGTGGGGTGAGCCGGCCGTCCTCCTCGCGCTGGTGGATCGTCGCGCGCCGGGCCGCCATCGACCCGGTCAGGGTGAACGACGTGTCACGCATGTCGAGCGGTGCGAAGACCCGCTCGGCCATCACCTCACCGAGTCGCTTGCCGCGGATCGCCTCGACCACCTGACCGGCCCAGTCGATGTTCGTCCCGTACTGCCACTTGGTGCCCGGATCGAACAGCAACGGCGTCTTCAGCGACGCCCTGCTCGCCGTGATCACGCTGGGCTGGTCGTGTTCCACCCCCAGCCGGTTGTAGGTCTCGTCGAAGAAGGCGTATCCGAACCCGGCGGTGTGCAGCAACAGCATCCGGGTGGTGATGTCGCGTTTCGGGGCCCGCAGCACCGGGTCGCCGTGGTCGTCGAATCCCTCGATGACCTGGATGTCGCCGAGTTCGGGAACGTACTCGCGGGCGGGCGCGTCGAGGTCGAGCAGCCCTTCTTCGGCGCACTGCAGCACCGTGGTCCCGGTGATCGCCTTGGTGGTGGAGAAGATCGCGAAGACGGTGTCGGTGGTCATCGGTTCGCCATCCGCGACCGACCGCACGCCGGCCGCACCCTCGAACACCGTCCGGTCGCGGTCGGTCACCATCGCGACCACTCCGGGTACCCGTGGCGCATCGTCCGCGGTGACGTCGTCGAGAACCTTGCCGAGCGCGGCATTGAGATCGGACATTCCACTCTCCTGTCGTGTCTGTGGTCACTGGCGGAAAGTGACGCTAGGACCGACGGGAGGGTAATGACGTCTCTGTTCGGCAGGGCACGTCTCGGTTCGGCACTATCCGGTGGCGGGCGTCACAGTCGCGGCGCGACCGGCACACGGAAAGGCCCCCGGCTGCCGTGGGCAACCGGGGGGCCGACGCCGTGGTCAGGAGCCGACGTACGCCGCGAGGTGCTCGCCGGTGAGGGTGGAGCCTGCGGCCACCAGATCTTCCGGCCTGCCCTCGAAGACGATCCGGCCGCCGTCGTGGCCTGCGCCGGGGCCGAGGTCGATGATCCAGTCGGCGTGCGCCATGACCGCCTGGTGGTGCTCGATGACGATGACCGACTTGCCGGAGTCGACGAGCCGGTCGAGCAAACCGAGCAACTGTTCGACGTCGGCGAGGTGGAGGCCGGTGGTCGGCTCGTCGAGGACGTAGATCTCGCCCTTGTCGGCCATGGCGGTGGCCAGCTTGAGCCGCTGCCGTTCGCCGCCGGACAGCGTGGTGAGCGGCTGCCCGACGCTGAGGTAGCCGAGTCCGACGTCGGCGAGCCGCTGCAGAATCTTGTGCGCCGCCGGGATCCGTGCCTCGCCGGCGCCGAAGAACTCCTCGGCCTCGGCCACCGGCATCGCGAGCACTTCGGCGATGTTCCGGCCGCCGAGTTTGTACTCCAGCACCTCCGCCTGGAACCGCTTCCCCTCGCACTCCTCGCAGGGGGATTCGACGGTGGCCATCACGCCGAGGTCGGTGTAGATGACGCCGGCGCCGTTACAGGTGGGGCAGGCGCCCTCGGAGTTGGAGCTGAAGAGCGCCGGCTTCACACCGTTGGCCTTCGCGAACGCCTTGCGGATCGGTTCGAGCAGTCCGGTGTAGGTGGCGGGGTTGCTGCGCCGGGAACCCTTGATCGCGCCCTGGTCGATCGACACCACGCCGTCCCGGTCGGACACCGAACCGTGGATCAGCGAACTCTTGCCCGAGCCCGCCACCCCGGTCACGACCACCAGCATGCCGAGTGGGATGTCGACGTCGACGCCGCACAGGTTGTGGGTGTCTGCGCCGCGCACCTCCAGCGCCCCCGACGATTCGCGGACGGACGACTTCAGCGTGGCGCGGTCGTCCAGGTGCCGTCCGGTGAGCGTGTCACTGGCCCGCAGACCCTCGACGGTGCCCTCGAACACCACCTCGCCGCCCTCGGTGCCTGCGCGCGGGCCGAGATCGACGACGTGGTCGGCGATCGCGATCGCCTCCGGCTTGTGCTCGACGACGAGCACCGTGTTGCCCTTGTCGCGGAGTTGCAGCAGCAGGCCGTTCATCCGCTGGATGTCGTGCGGGTGCAGGCCGATGGTCGGCTCGTCGAAGACGTACGTGACATCGGTGAGCGAAGAGCCGAGGTGGCGGATCATCTTCGTGCGCTGCGCCTCTCCGCCGGACAGCGTGCCGGACGGCCGGTCGAGCGAGAGGTAGCCCAGGCCGATTTCCGTGAACGAGTCGAGGAGGTGCTGCAGCCCGGTGAGCAGGGGCGCCACCGACGGTTCCTTCAGGCTCCGCACCCAGTCGGCGAGGTCGCTGATCTGCATCGAGCAGACGTCGGCGATGTTCTTCCCCTTGATCTTCGACGATCGCGCACCCTCGCTGAGCCGGGTGCCGTCGCAATCGGGGCAGGTGGCGAACGTGATCGCCCGCTCCACGAACGCGCGGATGTGCGGCTGCATCGCGTCGACGTCCTTGGCCAGGAACGACTTCTGGATTTTCGGGATCAGGCCCTCGAACGTGATGTTGACGCCCTCGACCTTGATCTTGGTCGGCTCCTTGTAGAGCAGGTCCTGCAACTGCTTCTTGGTGAACTTCGAGATCGGCTTGTCCGGGTCGAAGAAGCCGCAGCCGCGGTAGATGCGGCCGTACCAGCCCTCCATGCTGTAGCCGGGAATTGTCAGCGCGCCCTCGTTCAGCGACTTGCTGTCGTCGTACAGCGCAGTCAGGTCGAAATCGGTGACCGATCCCCGGCCCTCACACCGCGGACACATGCCGCCGGTGATGCTGAAACTGCGCCGCTCCTTCGTCTGCTGGCCCCCGCGCTCGATGGTGACCGCGCCCGCGCCGGAGATCGACGCGACGTTGAAGGAGAACGCCTGGGGCGAACCGATGTGCGGCTTCCCGAGGCGGCTGAACAGGATCCGCAGCATCGCGTTGGCGTCGGTGGCGGTGCCGACGGTCGAGCGGGGGTTCGAGCCCATCCGCTCCTGGTCGACGATGATCGCCGTCGTCAGACCGTCGAGCACGTCGACGTCGGGTCGCGCCAACGTCGGCATGAACCCCTGTACGAACGCGCTGTACGTTTCGTTGATCATCCGCTGCGACTCCGCGGCGATCGTGGCGAACACCAGCGAACTCTTGCCCGAGCCGGACACCCCGGTGAACACCGTCAGCCGGCGCTTCGGCAACTCGACGCTGATGTCCTTGAGGTTGTTCTCGCGCGCACCGTGCACGCGGATCAGGTCGTGACTGTCGGCAAGATGCAGCTCAGGCGACTCCGATTCCGTGGCCATGCTCATCGTGTCTCCATCTGTTCGGGCGGAGCCGCGTTCACGGTCTCCGTCGGTCGACTTGCTCGAACTCAGCGCAACTCTTGGATGCGGACCATGTTGCCCGCGGGGTCGCGGAATGCGCAGTCGCGGATCCCGTACGGCTGGTCGGTCGGCTCCTGCACCACTTCGACGTCGCCGGCCTGCAGCTTCTCGAAGGTGCTGTCGAGGTCCTTGGTCGCCAGGTTGATGGCGGCGTAGGTGCCCTTCGCCATCATCTCGACGATGGTCCGGCGTTCCTCGTCGGTGACCCCGGGGTCGGCGGCAGGCGGGTGCAGGACGATGGAGGTGCCGGGCTGGCCGACGGGGCCAACGGTGATCCACCGCAGTCCGTTGTATCCGACGTCGTTGCGGACCTCGAAACCGAGGATGTCGCGATAGAAGCCCAGCGCGGCGTCCGGATCGTCCTGTGGGAGGTAGGTCTGGTGAATGGTGATGTCCATGACCATCACGATAAATGCGGCTCGGCGACCGGCGCTTCTCTATTCCTGATCGGTCTGGTGACCTGTTTCGCGACGCACGACGGTATGCCCGCCGTCGCCTGCTCCGCGTCGCGCTTGTAGGTGCTGGGCGGCACGCCGACCAACTCGGTGAAGCGCGTGCTGAACGTGCCCAGCGACGCGCAGCCGACCGCGAAACAGACCTCGGTGACGCTGAGGTCGCCGCGGCGCAGCAGCGCCATCGCACGCTCGATGCGCCGCGTCATCAAATACGAGTACGGCGACTCTCCGTAGGCGAGCCGGAACTGGCGGCTGAGGTGCCCGGACGACATGTTCACGCCGCGGGCGAGCGCGTCCACGTCCAGCGGTTGTGCATACTCCCGGTCGATCCGGTCGCGGACGCGGCGCAGGCGCGCGAGGTCGCGCAGGTAGTGCGCCGGGGCAGGGCTGCTGGACACCTACGAAATCGTGCCACGTCGAGCGACAGTTGCCTACCCTCGCGGGTCAACTCGGCAGTGGTCGACGAGCGAGACGTGTTCGTGCGCCGCCGGGAGCCGGTCCCGCTCGGCGCCGCCGACGTGACGGGCCTCCGTTGAACCGAGTTCCTCCCAGTAGCTTTCCGAACGCGCCTGCGGAGTTCGCCGAACGTTCATGCGCCGCCCTTTCGGGATTGCCGGGTCGGGTGGTCCGTGGGGACCCGGGCCGCAGCGACCGTTGCCGATCGCCGCGGACCGCCACCACCCCTCCGAATCGAGTCTTCCCCGCACCGTGCGGTCAAGACAGGGCCGTTCGGCCCTACCCACCACACGATCGGGCGCGGACCGATCGACGGCTGTGGCCGAGGTCAGTAAGGTTGTATGTCATCCGGCCGTCTCACGCGGCCACGCTTCCGGAGCACCTCGATCACCGAGGAGGAGCGGATGACGGAGATCGACACCTCGTACGAGCAGCGCCTCGTCGATTCGTTGCGGGCGCGCGACGAGTCAGCTTTCGCCGAACTGGTCGACCGGCACACGCCGATGATGCTGCGTGTGGCGCGGGGTTATGTGGCCAGCGCCGAGGTCGCGGAGGACGTCGTCCAGGAAACCTGGATCGCCGTGCTGCAGGGCATCGACCGATTCGAGGGCCGCTCGACGCTCCGAACCTGGCTGTTCCGGATCCTCGTCAACATCGCCAAGAAGCGGGGTGTCCGGGACCGGCACGATTCCGACGCCGAACTGGCCGCCTTCACGGGCAGCCCCACCGTGGACCCTGGCCGGTTCCTGCCGAGGACGGCACCGGAGGATCCACACCACTGGGCGACTCCCCCGACCAGCTGGCCGGAGTCTCCCGAGGGTTCGGTCCTCGGTGCGGAGGTCCTCGACGTCGCGAGCCGCGAACTCGAGCACCTTCCCGACCGCCAGCGCATCGTGGTCGTCTTGCGAGACGTCCTCGGCTACGACGCCGCGGAAGTGTCCGCGATGCTGTCGATCACCGCGGCGAATCAGCGGGTGCTGCTGCACCGGGGTCGCGCACACGTGCGTCAGGCCCTCGAGGACTATCTCGGAACGGGAGCGTGAGAAATGGACTGCCAGGACCTCGTCGAACTGGTCACGGCGTACCTCGAGGACGACATGGATCCCGACGCCCGGGCCCGATTCGAGACCCATCTCGGCGAGTGCTCGGGTTGCGCCACTTATCTGGAGCAGATCGAGCAGACGGTGCACACCCTCGGCACGCTGCCCCCGGAGGAGCTCGATCCGGCGCTGCGCGACCGTCTGCTCGACGCGTTCCGGGAGTGGCGCTAGCGGCGGGAGAGTTCCCGCAAAAAATAATGTCCGGCGGGGCGTAACGTTTCGCGCCCTCGCGGACACCGTTCTAGTAGCTGTGAACGCTGGGTTTGCGGCACTCGGACAGGAATTCAGACCATGAACGCCACACATTCGCACCAGGACGCCCGACGCACCCACCGCGGCTCGCTGCGGAAGCGGATCGTCACCGTGGTGGTGGCCGCGGCTGCTCTCGGCGTCCTTCCCATCGGCGCCGCGGCTGCTGTTACCCCGGTCGCCGACCACACGGTCGTAGCAGTGGCCGCCCCCGACACCGGCCGCGACATCCCCGGCGGCAACGACGACCGGACCCGCGACCGTCAGCGTGAACAGCGGCAGGAGCGCAGGGCCGAGGACATGCCCGCGATCATCTGGACCATCCCGCTCACCTGACGTTCAGCCGTTGCTGGACAACTAGTTTCGCAGCAGTCGCGGGTGCGACTGCTGCGAACGGCGTGCAAGGTCGGGTGAATTTCTAGGCCGGGTCGTCGTGCAGTGTGGACAGCCCGGTGACGAATCCCCGGGCATCCAGCAGGCGCCCCGAGTGCACCGCGGGGCGGATGACGACGGCGCGGTCGGCGATGCGGGCGCCGGCGAGGACCTTCTCGAGTAGGGCTTCGAAACGGTTGACGTCGGCCAGGTCTCGCACCCACAGGGTCATGAGGAGGTTGTACCGGCTCGCGGTGGTCACCGCGAGCCGGACTTCCGCGAGCCGGGACAGCGTCGACCGGAGCCGGTCGATGGACGACGCAGGCACCTGCACGAAGTACCAGGCGTTGATCGGCCACCCGGTGTAGCTGCGCGCGACGTCCGTCCGGAGGACGAGGTCACCCGAGTGGCGCATCGTGGCGATGGCGTCGGCAACTCGCTGGGTGCTGACGCCGGCCTTCGCGGCGATGTCACCGGCCGGGGTCCGGCCGTCGCGGTACAACGCGCGGATGACGACCTCCTGAAGGTCGGCGGGAACTTGCCGGGCGGCACGCGGCCGCGGTGCTTTGGCCGCGGGGATCCGCTGCGCTTCTTCGTCGGAGAGTGCGTTCAACCTCCAGACACTGCCCTCCGCGAGGATCTCGGTGACGAGGTGTGTACGGGCGTGGGTGATCAGACGCTGATCCCCCAGCCGGTCGATGACGAACGCCGACAAGGACTCCAGGTCCGGTCCCGCGACCACGGCGACGAGATCGCGCCCACCGGACGTGTGATCGATGGTGCGCACGATTTCTTCGTCGGCGAGCAGAAATGCGGTCTCGGCGGCCTTTCCCTGCGCGCATTCGATCTCGACGACGGCCACGGCGGGAAAGTGACGACGCTGCCCGCTGATCCACGCGAGCCCCTCTTCGGTGATCCTGGCCCAGCGCCGGGCGAGCGCGACCGGATCGGTCGCGAGAGCCCTACCCAGTTCGGTCCACGACGCCCGCGGCTCGAGTTGCAGTGCGTGAATCAGCCGTAGATCGGCGTCTCTCCGCAGAGAATCCTGATTCGGTGAAGTCACTTTGCATCAATTCCTGACATTTTACCTATCGGATTTCAATCCAGCTGAGGATACGGCCACCACACGGTTTCTGCTGGAGGAACATATGAGCACTGCGCCACACACCGGCACGAGGCGGACCACCGGAACGTCCGCGGCGGTCGGTTTTCTGATCGTCATGGAGTTCGGCAGCGGTCTGCTGCAGGGGTGGTATCCCCCGCTCCTCACGAGCATCGGACAAGAACACGGGACCTCGGCGGCAGCGCTGAACTGGGTGAATGCGATCTTCCTGCTCGCATCGGTGGCCTGCGTTCCGATCATCGCCAAGCTCGGTGACATGTACGGCCACCGCAGGATGCTCGTGGCGTCCGCAGCGGCGGTGGCCGTAGGATCCTTCGTCGTCGCGTTCGCTCCGTCGTTCGCCGTGCTTCTCGCGGGCCGCGCCCTGCAGGCCCCGCTGATCGCTTTCCTGCCTTTGGAATTCGCCATCGTCCGGCACCGCGCTCCCGACCGGGCGGGGCGCAACATCGGCCACCTGATCGGGGCACTCACCGGCGGTGTGATCGTCGGTGGTTTCGTCGCCGGCTGGTTCATGACCCGAATCGACAACCTGACGGTGGTGCTGCTGGTTCCCGGAATCATGCTGGCGCTCTGCGTTCCCGTCGCCCATTTCCTGGTGCGGGAGACGACCGTTCGCAGTGCGGGGCGGATCGACTGGGCCGGGGCGGCACTGCTGTCCGCCGGTCTGCTCATGGTCCTGGGAGGGGTGTCCAACGGCAACGCCATCGGGTGGGGAAGCCCACTGATCGTCGTCCTCGTCGCCGGGGGTGCGGCCACCCTGGTCGCGTTCGCGGTCGTCGAGAATCGAACGGTCAATCCCCTCATCGACTTTCGTGTCCTGACGAAGGGCCGGCTGGTTCTCCCGATGCTCATCGCCGCACTGCTTGGAGCCCAGTCGTTCGGTTCCCAGGCGCCCATCTCGCTGTTCTCGAGGGCCGACCCGAATGCGTACGGATACGGCCTGGGCGTGTCGGCCACGATCGCGGGTCTCCTCCTGTCGATCACCGCCACCGGCGCCTTCATCGCCTCGACGATCAGCGACCGGATCGCTCGCGCACTGACACCCCGTTATGCGGTCGCATTCGGCGCCCTCGTCAGCGGAGCCGCGTATGCGGCGATGATCGTCTCCCACGACGGCGTGCTCACCTTCTCGATCTGGTTGTTCCTGCTGGGATTCGGCGTCGGAACGCTCGCCGGCGTCGTACCTGCGATCATCGTCAGCCGCGCTCCCGAAGACTCGGTCGGAATCGCCTCCGGTGTCTACAACAGCTCCCGAACGGGTGCGGGATCGATTGCAGGCGCGATGTTCGCCCTGCTGATGTCATCACTGGTCACGTCGGTGACCGTCGGTGAGAAGACGAGTTCGATCTCGTCGTTCACCTCGTACGCCACCGTCTGGGCGATCTGCGCCGCCCTCTGCATCGGCATCGCCGTCCTGTCCCCGTTCCTCGATTCGCGCCGCCCGCGGACCGCCTCCGAGACCCCCGCACCGCCTGCCGGCGAGAACGAGCCAGCACCCGCCTGATCACGTCACGTCATTCGAACGAGAGGAAATACCCATGCCCGACCAGACAATCGCCGGACGCAGCGTCGCCGAACTGAACGACGCCTTCGCCGGCGGATCGTTGACACCCCTCGACGCACTGGAGTCGACCATTGCGCGCATCGCCGCCAAGGACGACACGCACCGTGCGGTCTATGTGATCGACGCGGACGAGGCCCGCGAATCCGCCAGGCGCAGCGGCGAGCGGTGGCGCAGCGACGCCGCACTGGGCCCGCTGGACGGAATCCCGGTGACGATCAAGGAGAACACCGCGAAAGCCGGTCTGCCGCAGTCGTACGGAACCGCCGCGCGGGAACCGGTGATCGCAACGGAGAACTCGCCCGTCGTCGACCGCCTGCAGGAGGCGGGCGCGGTGGTGGTCGCCAGCACCAGCATGCCCGATTTCAGCGGGCTCGGATCCGGGGTGTCGTCCCGGCACGGCATCGCGCGCAACGCCTGGAATCCTGCCTGGAACACGGGCGGCTCGTCCTCCGGTGCGGCCGTCGCCGCCGCACTCGGCTACGCGCCGGCCAACATCGGCACCGACATCGGCGGGTCGATCCGCATACCCGCCGCGATGAACGCCGCGTTCGGTTTCAAACCGTCCTACGGGCGCGTCCCGATCAACGACACCTATCTCGGTCGCTGCGCGGGCCCGATCACCCGCACCGTTCGCGACGCCGCCCACACGATGGCGCTCATCGCCCGCCCCGATTCCCGCGACCACACCTCGCTCCCCGACGAATCGATCGACTGGACCGACCTGGACGTCGACATCCGCGGGCTCCGCCTCGGCGTCAATTTCGGCCCGGTGGAGGGCAAGACCGCCGACCCCGAGATCGTCGCCGCGATACGCCGGGCCGTCGCCGTGTTCGAGGCAGCGGGCGCACAGGTGGAGACCGTCGAGCCGTATCTGTCCCGGGACTACCTGAGCACCGGATTCATCCCGTTCTTCACCGCGCATCTGTGGGCGCAGATGAACGACAAGAACATCGTCGACGATCTGAGCCGGGCCGATCAGGAGATGGTCGCTGCGGTCTCGCGCATCGACTCGCTGTCCTCCCTCGAGCTCATCCAGGCGTACGACTCGATCGGGCCGTTCGTACAGGAGACCGTGAACATGCTCGGACGCTACGACGCCGTCCTGTCGCCCACCTCCGGCATCCTCGCCGGACCCGCGGAGAGCCGGATGATGACCGAGTTTGCCGGCCCGGCGAACTTCACGTCCGCGTTCAACGCCGCGGGCACCCCCGCCGCGTCGATCAACTGCGGCTTCTCGAAGGACGGACGGCCGATCGGCCTGCAGATCGCCGCCGATCGACGGCGGGACCTGACCGTTCTTCAGGTCGCCGCGTGGTACGAGGCACACCGCGGCCCCGAGGCGACACCGCAGTGGAATTCCCTCGACTGATCACCCATCGACATCTCCTTCGACGGATAGGACGAACATGAGCACCACACACGACCTCGCCCGACTGATCGACGAGCTCGCACCCCGATACACCGCACTCAGCGATGCCATCTGGGACGACCCCGAATTACGTTGGGAAGAAACAGCATCAGCAGAACGGCACATCGAGCTGGCACGCGCGGAAGGATTCCGCATCACCCCGGCGATCGGCGGTGTGCCGACCGCGTTCAGCGCGGAAGCCGGTTCCGGTGAACCCGTCATCGCCGTCCTCGGCGAATACGACGCACTCGCCGGCCTCAGCCAGGAGTCCGGCAACCCGGAACGCACCCCGGACCCGGCCAACACCTCGGGCAACGGCCAGGGCTGCGGTCACCACCTCCTCGGCGCCGGTTCCCTCCTCGCCGCCACCGCCGTCAAGCGCTACCTGGAGAAGAACGGACTGCCCGGGACCGTCCGCTACTACGGGTGCCCGGCCGAGGAAGCCGCAGCCGGGAAGACCTTCATGGTCGCGGCAGGCGCATTCGACGACGTCGATGCGTCGATCTGCTGGCACCCGGGCGACAGCACCCTCGTGCAGCGCGACCACAGTCTCGCGTACATGCAGTCGTACGTGCGTTTCACGGGCCTCGCCTCCCATGCCGGGGCGTCACCGGAACTCGGTCGCAGCGCGTTGGACGCACTCGAACTGATGAACGTGGGCGTCAATTTCCTGCGCGAGCACATGCTCTCCGACTGCCGCATCCACTACGCGATCCTCGATGGCGGCGGCCGCTCGGCGAATGTCGTCCAACCGTACGCCGAGGCGTACTACGTCGTCCGGGCACCGAATGTCCGGGAGATGCGTGCGTTGTTCGAGCGGGTTCGCAAGATCGCCGAGGGCGCCGCCCTGATGACCGAAACCACGGTGGAGATCGAGGTCGACGGGGGCTCCTCGAACCTTCTCGGCAACACGGTGCTGGAAACGTCGATGCAGGACACGCTCCTCGAACTCGGACCGGTGCCATTCGACGAGCAGGACCTCGCCACGGCGCGGCAGTTTCTCACCGACAAGCCGCTCGACATGTTCGGTACCCGAATCGAAGAGGGTGACAGCCCACTGCACGACGGCGTGATCACGTTCGACGCCGGCGCGCCCCGGCGAGTGCTCACGGGGTCGACGGACGTCGGCGACGTCAGCTGGGTCACTCCCACCATGCAGTGCACCACCGCCTGTGTCAGCCGCGGCACGCCCGCGCACTCGTGGCAACTGGTCGCGCAGGGGAAGCTCCCCGCCGCACACAAGGGCATGGTCCACGCCGCCAAGGTCATGGCCGGATCGGCGATGAATCTCCTCACCGACGCGACCCTGCTGAAGCTCGCGAAGGAGGAGTTCCTCGAACGGACCACGAAGCAGCCCTACGATTCGCCGCTCGTCGACGGCGTGATCGCACCGCCGCTGCGGTAGGTGTGACGAGGCGGGCACTCATCCGAGTGCCCGCCTCGGATCGATCAGGAATCGAGAAGCGCCGCTCACCGGACCGCCCGTAGCGTCATTATCGGAACACGACGGCTGGACCGATGGGAGAGAGCACATGACCACGAACAACCGAGCAGACAAGCGCAAGCCGGGTACGCCGGGTGCATTTTCGCGGTGGATGCAGCGGAAGATGAACGCCCGCATGAACCGCAAGATCCGACGCGGCCACGGCCAGTTCATGGGCATGGACGTGCTGATCCTCAACACGGTGGGCCGCCGGAGCGGTCAACCGCGGCAGTCACCCCTGGCGTGGTTCCCGGACGGTGACGACGCCCGGCTGGTCGTCGCGTCGGGCGGGGGGAGCCAGAATCCCGACTGGCACGCCAACCTGATGGCGCACCCCGGGAAGGTGTCGATCGAACTGCCCGGCAGCGACGCCGCCTCCGTCGTCCCGCAGCAACTCGAGGGCGCCGACCGTGAGCAGGCCTGGCAGCGCATCGCCGCCGCCCAGCCCCGCATCGCGAAGTACCAGAGCAAATCCGATCGTCAGTACCCGGTCATCCGGCTCACCTCACGATGACGGCGGCTCGGCAATGCCGCGGCCACCTTCACCCTGCTCGGCGGCCGCCCCTTACCGTTCAGGTCGGTACGAGCAGCACCGGTCGTCGGGCGTGGTGGACCAGGGCACCGGACACCGATTCGCCGAGGAACCGTTCCAGCAGTGACATCGCTCCGCCGCGGGAGGTGCCGATGATGATCATCAGGGCGTCGTTGGCTTCGGCGATCGTGGTCAGCAGCTGTGCCGGGTTCCCTTCCCTGGAGTAGTAGGCCCAATTGCCGGGCAGCGTGCCCAGCATGGTGCAGGCCTCACGGCGCTCGGATTCGACGGCGTCAGCGAAGCGCTGCTCCCAGTCGTCGCGGTCGGGTTCGACGGGCATGTCGTCGATATCAACGATGTGGGCGACATGCAGAAACGCCCCGAGTCGGCCGGCGAGGTCCATCGCATAGGTCAGGGCGGCGTGGCTCGCCCGGTGTCGGTCGAAGCCGACCACCAGATGGCACACCGCGGCGGTCGGTGCAGCGGGTCCGTCCACCCGCAGCGGAGTGCGCCAGTCCCGCAGATTGTCTCGGGCGACGTCGTGGTTTTCCTTCTTGGTCATCATCCTCTCCTCACACCGAGGCCAGAGCGAGGCCGATACCACCGGCGACGATCGTCACCAGCAGGGTGCCGACAGCGTTCGCTGCCCCTGTCAGATACTGCTGCCGTTGGATCAGCCGGACGGTCTCGAAACTGGCGGTGCTGAAGGTGGTGTACCCACCGCAGAACCCGACACCGACGATCCACTGCACCTGATGCGACACGTCGGCGAAGAGCACCAACCCGACGACGAAGCCCAGTAACAGGGACCCGGTCACGTTGATCGTCGCTGTCGCCCAGGGGAACTCCGACGCCTTCCGGTGCCTTATCGCCCCGTCGAGCACGAACCGGGCGATGGCGCCGAGACCGCCGGCGCAGGCGATCCACACGGCGATCACTGCGCAGCCTCCGCCCGCCGCGACCGGATCCGGGCACCGGCCGCGATCCCGGCGACGGTAGCCACCAGACCAGCGAGCACGCTGCCGGCCGCGTAGGTGCCGGCCTGCCACCACTGGTGACCACGCAGGAGCAGGTCGGTATCGACGGCGAGGGTGCTGTAGGTGGTGAACGAGCCGAGCACCCCGGTCCCCACCAACAGGCGGGTCCGCTGGCGCCACCGGGTGTCCGGGCCGAGCCTGGTCAACGCCTCGAGCAGCCACCCGAGCAGGAGCGCCCCGGCGATGTTGATCGTGAACGTGGTGACCGGCCACCCACCCGCCACGGTGGGGAACCACACCCCGAGGTAATAGCGCACCGGTGTTCCCAGGAGTCCTCCTACGCCGACGGCGGCAATGGCCGCGGGGCGCACATGCAGCGGCCCCGGCGTGCGGGGTGCGGTATCGGGATCGATCGGCAGCGTCGGATTCGGATCGTGGTGACCGTGCACGGACATGCTCCTTCCACATCAGGGAAAGGAGCCATCAGCCCCGGGCTGGGGCGGTTCAGACAACCCCTTCGCGGGAGTGTCTCGGCGGAGATCCATCGCCGAAACAAACAATAGCGCCCCCTGCCGGCGGGCGCACCCCTGTCTGGTGCCCTGCGTGACCTAACCCCTCAGCCCTCCACCGACCGTCGTGGCGGTGGGAGACGAACCTAGCGGGCGCCCAGTAGTGCACGCGCCCGCAGGATCGCGTGTTCGACGTTGTCGTCGAGATCTCCCGATGGGAGCGCACCGATTTCGCCGCGGAGCAGCTCGACGTCCTTGAGCAGCAGGTCGTATTGGACATCGACGAGATTGTCGCTCATCCAGCTCTGGCCGGTCGATACCCCGATCACCTCGAGGAGGCCCGCGGCTGGCGTGCCGAGATTCTCCGCGAGATCGAGCATCCGTGCGGTGGCGGCCAGGTTGTAGGTGGCCAGCGCATTGTTGAGGAGTTTCACCAGGGCCGGCTGACCGTAGGACTCCATGCGGAACACGCGGCCGGAGATGTCGTCCAGCAGTCGGTCCTCGGCGGGGGTGGTGTCGGGTCCGGCGAGGAAGATGGTCATCGAGCCTCGGCGCGCACCCTGGGGGCCGCCCGACACGGGGGCTTCGAAGACGCGCCAGTCGTCCGGGGCCGAGGGCATGATCTTCCGAGCGTCTTCCGGCGCCAGCGTGGTGTGGACGAAAACGGTCAGCGGCCGCGTGGTGTGCTCCCGGAGCGCCGCGAAGACGGACGACACCTGGTCCGCCAGCCGCACGGCGACGTGAACGCTGTCCACGGACGGCCAGTCCAGAGCTGCCAGGTCGCTGCCGGCCGGTGACTGGGTCTCCTCCGACCACTCGCGGACGCGCTCCGCGTCGAAGTCGTAGCCGTACACCTCCCGCCCGAGTTGGGCGAGGTGTGCTCCGATGTTTCCGCCGATGGGTCCGAGCCCAATTATCAAGTGCATGAACGTTCCTCGGGTGTGAGATGTATGTGAGAAGTGCCGGGCGGCAGCCTCTCAGCCCTCGGTGAGGCCGCGCTCCGCCATGACCTGCTTGACGAGGGTCAGGCCGTTGAGCACGCGCGGGAACCCGATGTAGGGGATGCAGTGGATCAGGGCTCCGACGATCTTCTCCTTGGTCAGGCCGACGTTGAAGCCGGTGTTGATGTGCAGCTTCAACTGGGGTTCGGTACCCAGGGCGACGAGCGTGGAGATGGTCACCATCGTCTGCTCCTGCTGGGTGAGGCCATTGCGGGAGTAGATGTCGCCGAAGGCGAAGGAGACGATGTAGTCGGACAGGTCCGCGTCCAGGCTCTTGTAGGACTCCACGAGCTTGACGTGGTCGAACGTGTTGACGTGGTCGGTGGAGACGAGCTCCATCATGCGGTCGAGGCCGCGCTGGTAGCGATCTGTGGACATGAGTATTCCTCGTGAGCGGGTCTGAAAGTGTGGATGATGTGCAAAAAACGATACGTCGCGTAGCGAGCGGCTCGCCCATGGACGACGGATTCGGAAAGCGGCTCGTCGCCACGCTGCTCCCCTCGTTCGCAGCCCCGGGGGGAAGCGCTCCGGAATGATCGGAGCGCCTCCCATCCACGACTGAATTACTTCTGTCCCTGTGGGTTTCGCACGAGTTTCTTGTTGGCGAACTCGTTGAAACCGTACCGGGCCAGCTCGCGGCCGACGCCGGATCCCTTGACGCCGCCGAACGGGAGGTCGGGCGAACTCTTACTGGTGCTGTTGATCCACACCATGCCGGTCTCGAGTTCCGCGGCGACGCGGTCGGCCTTCTCCGGACTCGAGGTGAACACGCTCGACGAAAGCCCGAACGGGGAGTCGTTGGCCAGTTCGATCGCCTCGTCCAGGGAGCCGACGCGGTGGACGACCGCCACCGGACCGAACAGTTCCTCGTCGAAGGCGCGCATCTCGCGTGTGACGCCGGTCAGGACGGTGGGCGGGTAGTAGGCCCCCTCCGGCCGCCCACCGCCCAACAGCACTTCGGCTCCGTGTGAGATCGCTTCCTGGACAAGCTCGTCCAGCTCCTCGGCTCCCGAGTTCGACGCCATCGGTCCGAGCTTGGTCTCGGGGCTGGTCGGGTCGCCGGGCTGCCAGCCGGACATCCCGTCGACGAATTTCCGCACGAACTCGTCGTACACCCGTTCCTCCACGAGGAACCGTTTCGACGCGGTGCAGGCCTGCCCGCCGTTGCCGAGGCGGCCGACGACGGCGGCGGCCGCCGCGGCGTCGACATCGGCGTCGGCGAGCACGATGAACGGGTCCGAGCCGCCGAGTTCCAGCACGCACTTCTTCATGTGCCTGCCGGCGATCTCGCCGACGGCGGACCCGGCCTTCTCGGAGCCGGTCAGCGACACACCCTGGACGCGGGGATCCGCAACGGCGTTGGCAACCTGCGCCGAAGAGATGAAGGCGTTGAGGTAGACGCCCGCGGGCAGACCGGCCTCGGTCAGGACCCGTTCGATGGCGAGGGCGGACTGGGGGCAGTTCCGGGCGTGCTTGACGATGATCGTGTTGCCGAGAGCGATGTTCGGGGCAGCGAAGCGTGCCACCTGGTAGAAGGGGTAGTTCCACGGCATGATCCCGACGAGCGGGCCGATCGGCTCGGTGCGGACGACGGCCGTGCCGGATCCCGTGATGTCGAGGGGCTCGTCCGCCATGAAGTCGTCCACATGGTCGGCGTAGTACTGGTAGATCGAGGCCACCAGCTCCACCTCGCCTCGGGCCTGCGCGATCGGCTTGCCCATTTCCAGGGTGAGGAGCTTGGCCAGCTCGTCGGCCTGTTCCCGGTGGATCTCGGCGGCCCGGGTGAGGACGGCGCGGCGCCGCTCCAGCGGAGCGGTCCGCCAGCAGCGGTAGGCCGTGGTGCTCCGGCCGATGAGGTCGTCCAGCTCGGTGTCCGTGATCTCCGGGTATTGCGCGTTCTGGTCCCCGGTGACCGGGTCGGTGGTGGTGTACACACCCATGGGCGTTCTCCTGTGTGGTGATGAAACGGTGTCAGGCCGCGATCGTGTCCGCGGACTCGAAGCCGCGGTAGCCATCGGCGGTGACGTCGGCGAGGACCGCACGATAATTGCCCAGACCACCCAGATAGAACAGGACACTGGGCTTCTTACCCGGAATGTTCGCGCCGAAAATCCACGAATCCACCTTCGTGAACACCGTCATGTTCGCGATCTCCGTGCACGTGTCCGTCCATTCCGCCTCCGCCTCCGGCGTCGGCTCGATCGCCCGCAACCCGCTGCGCTCGGCATACGCGATCGTCTCGCTGATCCACTCGACCTGCGTCTCGATGCTCGGCGGCAGATTCGTGAACGGGCCGTTCGGGCCCAGCACCATGAACCAGTTCGGGAAATTCGCCGTGGAAATCCCCAGATAACTGGTCGGCTGCCCGCCCCAGTGGTCGTTGATGTTCAAACCGCCCCGGCCGCGGATCTCCATCCGCCGGTAATTACCGTCCACGGCATCGAACCCGGTCGCGAAAACCAGCACATCCAACTCGTGCAGGACACCGTCCTCGGTCACCACACCCTTCGCGGTGACCTCGCGGATCGGGTTCTCCTTGATGCCGACGGCGTCGACGTTCGGCCGGTTGAACACCCGGTGGTAGCCGTCGTCGCACAGCGGGCGCCGGGCGAACAGACCGGTCGGGGTCAGTGTGCGGGCCGTTTCCGGGTCCTCGATGACCTCGGCGATCTTGGCACGGATGAACGACGCGGCCGCCTCGTTGGCTTCCTCGTCGGTGGCGATGTCACCGAAGGTGGCGAACATGAAACGGAAACCGCCACCGTGCTGCCAGGCCTCCTCGAAAACGCGGCGGCGTTCCTGTTCGGTGACGCTCATCGCCGGCACCGTGGACTCCTCGAAGCCGAACGCCACGGACGATTTCTTGACCTGCGACCAGATCCGGTCGTAATCGGCCTTGACCGCATCGATCTGCTCGGTGGTCACGGGACGCTTGCCGACCGGGACGGAATACTGCGGCGTCCGGACGAACACGGTCAGGTGCTCGACCTCCGGCGCCAGCGCCGTGACGACCTGCTGGCCGGTGGAGCCGGTACCGATCACCCCGACACGGCGGCCCGCGAGGTTCTTGCCCTCGGGCCAGGCGGCGGTGTGGATGGTCTCGCCCTCGAACGTGTCCAGGCCGGGCAGGTCCGGGAAGTTGATGGCCGAGAGCAGTCCGACGGCATTGATCACGTACGTGGCCCGATACACCGCGCCGGTGTCGGTGGTGACCTCCCACAGGGCCTGATCGTCGAGGTAGACCGCGGAGGTGACCTCGGTGCCGAAGCGGAAGTGGCGGCGCAGATCGAACCGGTCGACCACACCCTCGAGGTAGTCGAGGATCTCGGGCTGGGTGATGTACGTGTGTTCCCAGGTGCCGTCCTGCAGCAGATCCTCGTCGAAGGAAAACCGGTAGACATGACTCTCGGTGTCGGAGAGAGCGCCCGGGTAACGGTTCCAGTACCAGGTGCCGCCGGGGCCGTCGGCCTTGTCGAAACCCACTGTGGTGAGACCGAGTTCGTTGTGCAACTTGTGGACGGCATAGATACCGCCGAATCCGGCACCGATGACGACGGCGTCAACGATCTGGGGTGTGGTTCGGGAAGTCATGGCGAACTCCTGTGTCGTTCCGATGCAGAGAAGAAAAGGGGTGAAAGAGGGATTGGCGTTGTTACGCGCGGTACCAGGCGGCGAGCTTCTCGAACTCCTCGGCGACGAGGGCGGAGCGGCCGGCCAGGAAGGGGTAGACGTGCTGCTGGCCGTCCCCGATGGACAGGGTGACGTCGACACCCGCTGCCGTGGCGCGTTCGGCCAGCCGGGTGGCGTTGTCGAGGAGCGACTCGACGCTGCCGGCCGTGACGTACAGCCGTGGGAAACCGGTGAAGTCGGCGTGCAGCGGGTTCGCCAGCGGAGTCTTCGGGTCGACGGTTCCGCCCAGGACCCCGGCGATCATGCCTTCGAGTAGTTCCGGGGTGATCAGGGCGTCGGTGTCGTTGTTGGTGAGGAGGGTTTCGCCCTCGTTCTCCATGTCGAGCCACGGGGAGAAGGCGATGACCCCGCCGGGGCCCGGTTTGCCCTGTTCCCGGAGGGCCAGGGCGATCGCGATGGCGAGGTTGCCGCCGGCGGAATCGCCGATGGTGGTGATGTTCCCTGGCGCGGTGCCGGATGCGACGAGCGCATCGAAGGCGGCCACACCGTCCTCGACCTGGGCAGGGTGCTGGAACTCGGGGGCCCGGCGGTAGTCCAGCACGAAGCTGACGGACCCGAGAGCTTTGGCGACGTGGCCGGCGAGCTTGCGGTGACTGGAGGCCGAGCCGACGGCGAACCCGCCGCCGTGCGTGTACAGGAGCACCTTCGAACTGTCCGCTCCCTCCGGCAGGCACCAGATGCCCGGGACTCCGCCGACGGTGTCCTCGCGGTACGTCACGCCCTCCGGTTCGACGGTCGGCTGGTGCCACTCGTCGAACATGGAGCGGAACAGGCGCATCGTGAGGTCCGGCGTCGCAGCCATGATCTGGGACCAGTCGGCGTAGAGGTCGCGCAGCACGTCCCGGTCGTCGGCATCGGCGGAAGTGACGCTGAGCTGTTCGGAGATGTTGGTGGTCATGATTGCCTTTGGCTCGGTGTCGGACCAGGTGGTTGACGCCTCGTCCGCTTGCTGTGTCCTACCTGCTGCGGCGGTCCCGATGTGATGGCCGCCACGGCGTCTAGGTCAAACATAGGAGTGGGTTCCGGCTCCCCTGTGTTCCGATGTGAAACACATCGAGCCTCGAAAGTCTGCTCATGATGAGGGGGCACCTGACACCCACCGTGAACGAGGTACTCCCCCAATGCATGCATTCGCCGTCCTCCCCGATGACGCCACGATCCATGACCTGGACATCCCGACCCCGAGCCCGGAAGGCGGGAAGGTCCTCTTGAAAGTCACGCGGGCCGGCGTCTGCCACACCGATACCCACCTGCGGGCCGGCGGATACGATCTGGGCAGCCGTGGGCTGATGAGCATGAAGGACCGCGGCATCGAATACCCGATGGTGATGGGCCACGAGGTGGTCGGCATCGTCGAACAGGTCGGTGACGATGTGGAATCCGTTCGTCCGGGCGACGTGCGACTGATCTACCCGTGGATCGGTTGCGGGGAATGCCGCCACTGCCGCGACGGCAACGACAACCGTTGCGCTGCGGGACGAAACCTCGGTGTGGCCCGCCACGGCGGCTACGCCGAATACATACTCGTGCCCGACGAGAAGTACCTCGTGGACATCGACGGTATCGACCCGAGTTGGGCTGCCACGCTGGCTTGTTCGGGTCTGACCGCCTACAGCGCCGTGGACAGGATACTTCCCCTCGAACCGGACGAGCCCGTCGTCCTGTTCGGCGCGGGAGGTCTGGGCCTCACCGCGGTCGCCTTACTCCGCGCCCGGGGGCACCGCAACATCTGCGCGGTCGATGTCGCCGAGGGAAACCTCGCCCTGGCCCGGGACATGGGCGCGTCGAGCACCGTCCTCTGCGGGCCCGCCAGCGGCGCCAAAGACATCCGACACGCCGTCGGCGGACCTGCGAGCGCCGTCATCGACTTCGTCAACACCGGCGTCACGGCCACGTCGGCCTTCGACGTCCTGACCAAGGCGGGGCACATGGTTCAGGTCGGACTGTTCGGCGGCGAAGTCACCATCCCGACCGCGCTGCTCGCCCTGCGCATGATCCACCTCGAAGGCAGCTTTGTCGGGACTCTCTCGCAGCTGCAGGACCTGGTGCGGATCGCACGAAGCGGAAAGCTACCCAACATCCCGGTCGTCGAACGGACGCTGTCCGCGGCGGAGGTATCCCGCGCCCTCGACGACCTCACCGCCGGGGGCATTGCTGGACGCATCGTCTTGACTGCCTGACACTGGGATGGTGATGGAAAAGTCACGCCGCGAGGACGAGGTCCGGAGTGCCCGGGAACTGCTGATCACGCAGGGACTGGTCCGGGCTTCCGTTCCCGCGTCCCTGGTCGCCGCGGAGATCGAGCAGAGCTGGCGCCGCTCGGTCTCGCACCGCGTCGATCCCGGGGCCGGACCCCACATTCTGGGGGAGATCGACCCGGACAGCGCCATCCTGCGTGCCGCAGGCCGGATCCTGGACCAGTGGCAGACGAACCTCACCGACTCGCGGATGACCCTGTTCCTGGCCGACGAGGCCGGCCGCATCGTGTCCCGCCGCATCGTCGACGCTCAGGACGAGCGGACACTGGACCAGGCCAGCGCAGTGGAAGGATTCGACTTCTCCGAACAGTCCCTGGGCACGAACGGGCTGGGTACTCCCATCGAGTCGCGCGGAATCGTATTCGTCCGCGGCACCGAGCATTTCAACGACGCCCTCGCTCAACTGGCGTGCGCGGGCGCTCCGATCAAGCACCCCATCACCGGGCGGATGGTGGGCTCGCTCTCCATCGCCTCGCACATCGACGCCGCCAGCCCCTTGATGGTCGCGATGGTGCGGCAGGCCGGATATCAGATCGCCGAAGCGCTCGAGCTGATGGCCGACTCCCGGGACCTCGAGCTCGCGCGCACCTACCGACTCTTCCGGTCCTCCCGGCACCCCGTCCTGGTGATGAACTCGGAAACGGTGATGACGGACCTGCCCGCCCTCGCCCACTTCGACGCGGAGTCCCACGCCGACTTGTGGGAAAAGCTACGCCGGCACCGCTGGGATCAGGACGAACTGCAGTTGGAGTTGCCCACGCTCGGTACCGAGGCCATGGTTCGGCGCCTCGGCCGCGCCGGTCAGGACGCGATCTTCGCGCTGGAGTTCACCGAGCAGGCCGCGGCGGCCGGAGCCGAGCAGGTGACCGTCGCCCACAACCCGGACAATGCGGCCGCACCTGCCGGCGGTGCGGCGCCCCATCGGACTCGGCTGAACCCGTACGGCGATGTGCAACGGCGGTTGAGCGCTTGCGCAGACGTCGACGGGCTCATCCGTGTCGTCGGGGACCCCGGCGCCGGCAAACGCCACCAGGCCTCGATATGGCTGCGCCGACGCACCGGCCAGGAGCCGAATGTCGTCACCGCCCGCGATTTCGCTGCGGACGACGCGGTCTGGGCCAAAGGGGAAGCCGTGTTGCGTGAGGGCCGTGGAATCGTCGTGGTGGGAGGAGATGAACTCGCCGACGACGTCCGCGCACGTCTCGGAGACTTCGCCGTGATCGCGCGGCCCGGAGTACCCGCAGGTGCCCGTGTCATCCTCACCGAAAGCACCGGCGATGCAGGCGAAGACGATGCCGTACGCGTCCCGTCTCTCGCGGAACTGCGCAGCGAGTTGCCAGAGATCGTGCGCGAGGTCGCTGCCGAACTGTTCCCGGGCGCGCCGGCACTCCGGTTCTCCCCCGCTGCGCTGCAGTGCCTGCTGGCCTGGCGTTGGCCCGGCAACGTCGCCGAGCTGGCCCAGCTCCTCACCGCCCTCCCGTATCCGGTTCGGAGCGGCCTGATTCAGACCAAGGACCTGCCTGCCCCCATGCGGCAGACGGCCTTGTCCTCGCTGAGCCGCTACGAGCAGGCAGAGCGCGAGACGATCGAGGGCGCCCTCCGCGAAGCGGACGGCAACAAGGCGCGCGCCGCCAAGATTCTGGGCATCGGCCGCACGACCCTGTACCGCAAGATGCGGGCCCTGAAAATCAATGCCGACGAGCGAATGATCGCTCCCGGTCCTTGACGTCGGTGCTCTCCGCCCGCCGGGGGTGACGGTTCCGCGTTGCGTCTCAATGATTCCGACGGCGGGTTGTTCCGCTTTGGAACACCCCGAGGAGTGCGGTATGGCCCATTCTGGGATTACGGCGCCAGGCAACCGGCGCCACGAAACGCGGCTGGGACGGATGCGCGCTGAGCCCTGCACCGCCTCACACGCATCGTCCGATCCGCCGATCGGCCCATCATCAGGAGAATGACGTGACCTCAACCGTGAGCAGCGATCCGACAACGCAGGTGGATGACGAGGATTTCCGCGACATCCTGTCCCACGCCCGGACTTTCGTGCGCGACATCGTGGTTCCGCGGGAGCAGGAGATCGACGAGAACGACGCGATCCCCGCCGAGATCCGGGCCGCGGCCAAAGACATGGGCCTGTTCGGATTCGCCATCCCCCAGGAGTGGGGTGGCCTCGGCATGAACCTGATCCAGGACGTCGAACTCGCAATGGAGTTGGGATACACCACTCTCGCCCTCCGCTCGATGTTCGGCACCAACAACGGGATAGCCGGTCAGGTGCTGGTCAACTACGGCACCGAGGAGCAGAAGACGACCTGGCTCGAGCGGATCGCGTCCGGTGACGTCGTCGCCTCGTTCGCGTTGACCGAGGCCGGTGCCGGATCCAACCCGGCCGGGCTGCGTACCAAGGCGGTACGGGATGGGGACGATTGGCTGATCACCGGGGAGAAGCGGTTCATCACCAACGCGTCGAACGCGGACCTGTTCGTCGTGTTCGCCCGCACCCGGCCCGCCGACGGCGATGGACCCGGCATCGCCGTGTTTCTGGTCCCGGCCGATGCTCCGGGTGTGCAGGTCGGCGGCAAGGACCGCAAGATGGGGCACGCGGGGTCGACAACGGCCACAGTGCATTTCGACGACGTGCGGGTGCCGTCGTCGGCGCTGGTCGGCAGCGGTGAGGACGTCGGCTACCGTGCGGCGATGACGTCGCTGGCCCGCGGCCGGGTGCACGTGGCGGCGCTTGCGGTCGGGCAGGCGCTGCGTGCGCTCGACGAGTCGGTGGCGTACGCGGCGACCGCGACGCAGGGCAACACGGTGATCGGTGATTTCCAGTTGGTGCAGGCGATGCTCGCCGATCAGCAGACCGGCGTCATGGCCGGGCGCGCGCTGGTGCGTGACGCCGCCCGCGCTTGGGTCGAGGGCACCGATCGACGGATCGCCCCGTCGGTCGCGAAACTGTTCTGCACAGAGATGGTCGGTAAGGTTGCGGACCTGGCGGTGCAGATTCACGGCGGCAGCGGGTACATGCGGGAGGTCGCGGTGGAGCGCATCTACCGGGACGTCCGGCTGCTACGTCTGTACGAGGGCACCAGCGAGATCCAGCGTCTGATTGTCGGCGGCGGCCTCGTCAAGCGGGCCGGCAACGCGTCATCCGGGCGCCAATGAGCGAACAGACTCTGGACGATCGGTTCTCGAGCAGGGAAACCGGCACTCGCGACTCCGGTGAGTGGCGGGCGCGTGCCGCGTGCCACGGTGCCGAACTGACGGTGTTCTTCTCGCCCGACGCCGAGCGCGGCCGCGCCCGCGACCGCCGGGAAGCGCGGGCACGGCAGATTTGCCAACGCTGCCCCGTACTCGCGCCTTGCCGCGATCACGCGCTCGCGGTGGGCGAACCTTACGGTGTTTGGGGCGGGATGACCGAAGGCGATCGGCGAAAGTACATCCACCAACTCCGCCGGAACAGACGTCGACCGCTCGAATCCCGGCACACGCGACCAGTGGCCGATGTCCCGCAGACTCGATCGTCCACACAGGCTCTTCCTCAGCCGCCAATTGTGGCATCACCGGGAGGGGCGGCGAGGGGTCGTCCCTCCCGGTGATGCACGCCGGCTGCGCTCACCACACTCTTGGTGGCCGCGCGTATTGTGCGCTGAGACGCGAGCCGGATCGCGGACCGAGTCACGCGTCCGTTTCGTTCGCTTCGATGTAGCTGCGATACACCGAGAGCAGAGCACGTTTCTGCGACTCCGAGAGCCTCCGGTCGGCGCGCAACGCAGCCTCGGTGGCGTCGTCGTCGGCCCGAACGGATTCATCGAGCAATCCGGCCTGTTCGAGCATGGCTTCCGAGGAGAGATTGAGTGCGGTGGCGATCGACTTGAGGATCCGAACGGACGGTTCGTGCATGCCGCGCTCGATCTGGCTGAGATAGGGGTTGGAAACCGCAGTCATTGCGGAAAGCTGGCGCAGCGACAGATTCGCCATCTGTCGCTGCGCCCTGATGAAGTCCCCCAAGAGCTTGGTCCTGTCATCTGGATCTGTCGGCATTGTCGTCCCTGGTGTGATCGAGGCGGCGGATGCCTTCGAACCTACTCGGTCAGTCTGCCGTCGGATCTACTCGGTCAGGACGCCTTTGCCGGTGCGAAGGCAGCCGCGAGGTTGGTGGCGAAGTCACGCTGAGCCGTCAGCAGTGCGATTGCTACGTCGAAGCCGGATGCCGTGAGGGCCTGGAAGTCGGGCAGTTCCGGAGCGCCCTCGATCTTGAGCAGTTCGGGCGTCGGGATGGAGGGGGTCAGCTTCGCGACCGTCTTCGCGACATCCAGGGCGACCTTCTGCCCCTGCTTGACGGCGGAGACGAGCTGGTCGCCGGCTTTGGTGGAGGTCTCCGCGGTCGGGGCGGTGGGGGTTCCCGGGGTGGTCGTGGCGTCCTCGGAGTTCGCGGCGGTGGGGGTCTTGATCGTGGTGGTAGTGGCGGCCATGGTGGGGCTCCTTGCTGGTCGATTTTTCGCTGGCTGATTTATCCAACGTGGTAAATATATAAATCATTTGCTTGATATGTCAAGCAGGATGTTTTTCACGCGGCGGGTGCAACGGTCGGATCGGTTCTCGTTCACGGCGCCGGCGCTCCGAGAATGTCGGCAGGGAACTCGATTTCGCGTTTGAGGATCTTGCCGGTGGCTCCCTTGGGAAGCTTGTCGACGAGCCAGAGGTGGCGCGGGTACTTGTAGGCGGCGACCCGGGCCTTGACGTAGCCGCGCAGCTCGTCGGGAGTGGCGGAGGTCCCGGGTCGCAGCGTGATCGCGGCGGCGACCTCTTCGCCGAGGGTGGGATGGGGCACCCCGATGACCGCGGCTTCGCGCACTGCGCGGTGTTCGTAGAGCACTTCTTCGATTTCGCGTGGGTAGACGTTGTAGCCGCCGCGGATGATGATGTCCTTCTTGCGGTCGACGATGAAGTAGAAGCCGTCGTGGTCGCGGGTGGCCATGTCGCCCGTATGAAACCAGCAGTCGACGATCGCGGCGGCGGTGGCGTCGGGCCGATTCCAGTAGCCCTTCATCACGTTGTGCCCGCGGATGACGATTTCCCCGACCTCACCGGGCGGCGTGTCAGTTCCGTCCCGGTTGACCAGATTCAGCTCGACACCGTCGATCGGCCATCCGATCGACCCGGCCTTGGAATGCGCGGGGCGGTTGAACGTCGCGGTTGGTGACGTCTCGGACAGTCCGTAGCCTTCGAGGATCGGTGCGCCGAACCTCTCCTGGAAGCCGCGCAGTACCTCGACCGGCAGTGCTGCACCACCCGAGACACAGATCCGCAAGCTGGAGGTGTCCACCTGTCCGGTGTCGGTGTGGAGCAGGGAAACGTACATCGTGGGGACGCCCGCGAAGACGGTCACCCGGTGACGTTCGATGAGCTTCGCTACCGCCGCGGCCTCGAACCGCGGAACCAACGACACGCTCGCGCCGGCCGCGATCGAGGCGTTCAGTACGTTGCTCTGCCCGAATGCGTGAAAGAACGGAAGGCAGCCGATCACCACGTCGTCCTGGCAGAAGTCGAACAGACCCATGAAGGTGGTGGTGTTGCGGTACAGGTTCGCGTGGGTGAGCTCTGCGCCCTTCGGAGTGCCGGTCGTGCCCGAGGTGTAGAGGATGACCGCGGTGTCGGCGCCCTCGCGGGCGGTGACCGCCGGTGAGGACGGCCAATCGGCGGTGGCGGCGAGCGTGTCGTCATCGATGACCACCAGGTCGGTGCCGGTCGCTGCGGCCGCCGGCTCGGCCTCGGCGACGACGGTGCGCCACACCAGTGCCATCTTGGCGCCCGAATCGCGGAGGTGGTGTTCGATCTCGCGAGATTTGAGGAGCGGATTCATCGGCACGACCGTCGCGCCGACCCGCAACAGGCCGTAGTAGAGAACCGGGAATTGCACGACGTTCGGCAGCGAAATCCCGACCCGGTCGCCGGGGTCGATGCCGCGGGCCCGTAACCAGCCTGCCGCGCGTGCGGTCAGGTCATCGAGTTCGGCATAGCTGACGACGTCGTCGTCGATACGGATCGCCGGCCGGTCTGGATGACGGCGTGCGGACTCGGTCAGGATGTGGGCGAGGTTGGTCATGATCGGCTTTCGGGTGCTGGATAGGACATAGGCAGGAAGGACGGTGGCCGGAACGGTGTCCAGTGGTCGGCGGGCAGGGCGAGACGGTCCGCGACCGCCCACAGCGCCGCGGGGTGACTGGCGATGCCGAGGTGACTGGCGAGAACGGCGATGTTCTCCGCACGGGGTCCGGGCTCGTCCAGGCAGGTCCGCCAGGCGACGATCCCGTCGAGCGGGGTGTAGATCGACGTTGCGGGGACCGGAAGCGGCCCCTCGTCGCGTTCGAGCGGGAGGTCCAACGGCTCGATGTGCTGGTGCGAGTGGCGATGGAACAGGCGGTTGGCGCGGCTTTGGTCGTGTCGGGCCAACCGGATCGGGCTGCCCAGGGTGATGACCTGTCGAACGGCTTGCGGGGTGCGGCGGGCAAGTTGGCGCGCGTAGATGCCGCCGAGACTCCACCCGATGAGCGTGACCGGCTGCTGATAGCGGTTGGTCAAATAGTCCAGCCGCGCCCGCATGCCGTGCACCGCTTTGCTCGTGGGGCCGATGTTGCGGCCGAGCCGCCACCCGTGCGTCCGGTATCCGAGTCCGCGGAGGACGGTATGCAGTGTGGCGGTGGAGGTATCGCTGCCGTTCAACCTGGGGAGCACGAGGACAGGGTGGTGGTCGCCGCGCGGAAATGCGGCAAGCAGCGGTGCCGTACAGGCCATGAGCGCGTAGTCGATGGCCGCACGCGCGGGGTCGGTGAAATAGAGCAGGTCGCCCGGTGCCGCGGTGCCCCGCAGCGATGTGCCGGTCACCGTGCGCTTTCTTCCAGGCCGAGTTCCGCACTGACGCCGATGGTGTCCATGGACGCCCAGGTGTGGTCGACGAAGTGGGCGAGCATGATCAGGTCGCGCAGGTTGCCCTGGCGGTCGCGGATGTGGTCGCGCAGCAGCGCCTCACCCTCGAAGCCCAGCGAACCGAACATCGCCAGCGAGTGTTCCTGGTCGGCGGCGAGCTCGACGACGACCTTGCGCCGACCTGCGCGGACCGCGTCGGTGAGTGCATGGCGGGCCAACGTGCGGCCGATGCCGGCTCGTCGGTGAGCCGAGTCGACAACGAGTCGCAGTTCGCCGACGTGGTCGGACCAGCTGGGCAGCGGGCGCACCGCGGCGAATCCGACGACCGCGGCGTCGTCGAGCGCGACCCAGTGCGCCGGGCGGTCGGCCCAGCCGCGCACCGTGTCCGGCTCGGTGACATCCTCTCGCATGAGTGTCAGGTCTTCGGCGGGCAGGCGACCGAAGAATTCGATCAGGGCGTCGCTGTGTTCCCGGCCCAACGCGACGATGTTCATTCCTGTGTCTCACTTCGCTGGATGAGGAAATCGATGATCGTGGGGATGGTGGTCTTGGCGGCGGTTCGGCCGACGAGCAACCCGACGTGCCCGCCGTCGAGGCGCACCTCGTGTTTGTCGGGCGAGCCGATCAGGTCGATCAGCGGGGCGGCGGAGGCTTCCGGCACGATGTGGTCGCGGTTGCCCAGCACGGTCAGGAACGGCACCGTGATGTCGGCGAGGTGCACGCGGTCGCCCCCGACGACCAGGGTGTCGTTGACGATGGCGTTGTCCCGAGTCATCTCCGCGAGCTGCCGGGCGACACCACCGGGCAACGGAATGTGGTCGGTGGCCCATCCGATCATCGCCTGGTGCGCTGCGACGTAATCATCGCTCCACAGTCGTTCCCACAGGTCCACATATTGGGTGACCTGGGCGGTCGGTTTCAGGACTTGGAAGCCCTGGTAGATGACCTGCGGCGGCACATTGCCGTCGGCGTCGAGCACGTTCTCCACGTCCAGTCCCCCGCCCCCGACCACGCTGGTCAGCGGACCCAGTTGCTGCAGGTCGACCGGGGTGGTCATCACGGTCAGGCTGCGTAACGGCGCATCGAGATGGTGGGCGGCGTAGAGCAGTGACAGGACGCCGCCGAAGCAGTAGCCGAGCATATTGATCTGCTCGGTGCCGGCAATGTGCCGCACCCGTTCGACCGCGGCGGGCAGGTAGTCGTCGACGTAGTCCTCCAACCGGTTGGCGGCGTCGCGTTCGTCGGGAACGCCCCAGTCCAGTAGGTAGACGTCGAATCCGGCGGCGAGCAGCCGTTCGACGAAGCTGTTGCCCGGCTGCAGATCCAGGATGTAGCTGCGGGAGAACAGGCTGAACACGATCAACAGCGGCGGCGACACCCGCACGTTGTCGTTGCGGTAGCGCCACAACTCGGACCGGCCGTGTCGCCACACCACATCCTTCGGTGTCTGCCCGACCTCCGGCCGGGAGAGACCCGCCGCCATCCGAATACCGTTGCGCGCCCGCAGCGCAGTGCGTTCGACCTCACGACGCACCCGGTCGACGATGCTCGCCGACGTCGGTTCCATCGTCACCACCGCCCGATCACTCTCCATGGGGGTGGCCCCGGCGCTGTTCGAGTTGCAGCGACAGTCGTCGCACATCCCGGTCCAGCGCCCCGATCTGTGTCCGGAGCCGATGCACATCGGTGCCCGCCGGCAGATTGACCAGGTGCCACACTCGTGACGCGACACCGTTCACGCCGTGGCCCACCGTGCGCCGCAGATCGAAAATCGCGGCGGCCGCGGTGGCGAACTGCCCGCTACGCACCAGCGCCTCGGCCAGCGGTGCCACCGCACGGTCCGCGGCGTCATATGGCTTGCGCCAGACCGGCTTTCCTGTCATCGATCCAGCCCGCCGTACATGTCCAACTCGGCGTCCGTGATCTCCGGGTATTGCGCGTTCTGGTCCCCGGTGACCGGGTCGGTGGTGGTGTACACACCCATGGGCGTTCTCCTGTGGTGGTGATGAACGGTGTCAGGCCGCGATCGTGTCCGCGGACTCGAAGCCGCGGTAGCCATCGGCGGTGACGTCGGCGAGGACCGCACGATAATTGCCCAGACCACCCAGATAGAACAGGACACTGGGCTTCTTACCCGGAATGTTCGCGCCGAAAATCCACGAATCCACCTTCGTGAACACCGTCATGTTCGCGATCTCCGTGCACGTGTCCGTCCATTCGGCCTCCGCCTCCGGCGTCGGCTCGATCGCCCGCAACCCGCTGCGCTCGGCATACGCGATCGTCTCGCTGATCCACTCGACCTGCGTCTCGATGCTCGGCGGCAGATTCGTGAACGGGCCGTTCGGGCCCAGCACCATGAACCAGTTCGGGAAATTCGCCGTGGAAATCCCCAGATAACTGGTCGGCTGCCCGCCCCAGTGGTCGTTGATGTTCAAACCGCCCCGGCCGCGGATCTCCATCCGCCGGTAATTACCGTCCACGGCATCGAACCCGGTCGCGAAAACCAGCACATCCAACTCGTGCAGGACACCGTCCTCGGTCACCACACCCTTCGCGGTGACCTCGCGGATCGGGTTCTCCTTGATGCCGACGGCGTCGACGTTCGGCCGGTTGAACACCCGGTGGTAGCCGTCGTCGCACAGCGGGCGCCGGGCGAACAGACCGGTCGGGGTCAGTGTGCGGGCCGTTTCCGGGTCCTCGATGACCTCGGCGATCTTGGCACGGATGAACGACGCGGCCGCCTCGTTGGCTTCCTCGTCGGTGGCGATGTCACCGAAGGTGGCGAACATGAAACGGAAACCGCCACCGTGCTGCCAGGCCTCCTCGAAAACGCGGCGGCGTTCCTGTTCGGTGACGCTCATCGCCGGCACCGTGGACTCCTCGAAGCCGAACGCCACGGACGATTTCTTGACCTGCGACCAGATCCGGTCGTAGTCGGCCTTGACCGCATCGATCTGCTCGGTGGTCACGGGGCGCTTGCCGACCGGGACGGAATACTGCGGCGTCCGGACGAACACGGTCAGGTGCTCGACCTCCGGTGCCAGCGCCGTGACGACCTGCTGGCCGGTGGAGCCGGTACCGATCACCCCGACACGGCGGCCCGCGAGGTTTTTGCCCTCGGGCCAGGCGGCGGTGTGGATGGTCTCGCCCTCGAACGTGTCCAGGCCGGGCAGGTCCGGGAAGTTGATGGCCGAGAGCAGTCCGACGGCATTGATCACGTACGTGGCCCGATACACCGCGCCGGTGTCGGTGGTGACCTCCCACAGGGCCTGATCGTCGAGGTAGACCGCGGAGGTGACCTCGGTGCCGAAGCGGAAGTGGCGGCGCAGATCGAACCGGTCGACCACACCCTCGAGGTAGTCGAGGATCTCGGGCTGGGTGATGTACGTGTGTTCCCAGGTGCCGTCCTGCAGCAGATCCTCGTCGAAGGAAAACCGGTAGACATGACTCTCGGTGTCGGAGAGAGCGCCCGGGTAACGGTTCCAGTACCAGGTGCCGCCGGGGCCGTCGGCCTTGTCGAAACCCACTGTGGTGAGACCGAGTTCGTTGTGCAACTTGTGGACGGCATAGATACCGCCGAATCCGGCGCCGATGACGACGGCGTCAACGATCTGGGGTGTGGTCTGTGCAGACATGGCGAACTCCTGTGTCGTTCAAATGCAGAGAAGAAAAGGGGTGAAAGAAATTGGGGCGGAGCGGCACTGCGCGATTGCTGGGTCAGACGGTCGATTTCTCTTCCGCGTTCTGTGCCCTACCCGCCGCGACAGTCGTAATGTGATAGCCGCCACCGCGTTTGGATCAAGGATAAATGCAAGGTCCAGCACAACTGCGTTCCAATGTGAAACACCTTATGGAAATTTCTGTGCGCGATCGGGCGCGAGAGAATCGAGGGCGCGTTGTGGGAAGTATGCGGAAACAAGGCCCGTGCCACGAAGATCCTGGGCCGAATGAACAGACCCCCGGGCAGTGGATCGTCGGGGGTCTGTTCATTCAGGAGTTCTCGGTGGGCTAGCTCATCGTTGCGTCTGCAGGGCGTGCTGCAGGAGTGGCAGGTTGGGGCGAGCTCAGTTGACCGATCAGCTCTTCAGCTCTCGGACCGCCGAGGAATTCTGCCGGGGTCTTCGACGTCTCGCGCATTCCGATAACCGCGATCGCACCGATTCCGGTGGCGATCGCACCGAAGAATGCGACCGGAAGCCAGCCCGACGGGCCCGCGCCGAGGAGCACGGCGGCGATCAATGGAGCGAATCCTGCAAGAAGGTTCCCGAGCTGGTTGCTCACAGCCATGCCGGTGAATCGCACCGGTGCCGGGAACTGCTCGGCGAAGAACGACGTCCACACGCCGTTGTAGCAGCTGAAGAACAGCGACATGTTGACGAACGCGAAGATCGCGATCAGCATGACATTCGCCGTCGAAATCGCCCACAGGTAGGGGAAGATGCTGAGCGCACCGCCGACAGCGCCGATCAGCATCGTTCGCTTCCGGCCGATCACGTCGGAGAGGTAGCCGGCTGCCGGGATGCCGAAGATCGACAGGGCTATCGACCCGGAGATGATGGCGAGCATCGTGCCCCGCTCCACCCCGACCGAGGTGGCGTACGAAAGGCTGAACACGGCGAACAGCGTTTGCATCGACGCCATCAGTGATGCTCCGGCGACTCGGATCACGTCGCGCCAGTGATGCGTAATCACGTCGTTCAGCGGCCGCTTCCGGACCTGATCTTCTTGTCGCGCTTCGGTGAAGGCCGGAGTTTCGTCGAGATGGCTTCGCACGTAGTAGGTGATGACGACGACTACGGCACTGAGCCAGAAGGGAATTCGCCAGCCCCAGGTGTAGAGCGCGTCGTGGGGCAGCATCGCGATCGGGAGGAACACGACGGTGGCCAGTGAGCAGCCGACGGCGTAGCCGACCATGACGAAACTGGTGAAGAACCCCCGACGTCCGACCGGGGAATGCTCGACGGTCAGCGTCGACGCACCCGCCGATTCGGCACCGGCGGAGAATCCTTGCACGACGCGGAGGGCGACCAGCAGCACCGGGGCGACCAGGCCCAGCTGGTCATACGTCGGAAGGCACCCGATGGCAAAGGACGCGACGCCCATCATCACGACGGTGGCCAGCATGACGCGTTTGCGGCCGAGCCGGTCGCCGAAGTGTCCCATCACCACAGCGCCGACCGGGCGGGCGACGTACCCCACGGCGAAGGTGGCGAACGATGCGATGAGCGCGACGGTGGGGTCGCCGGAGGGGAAGAACAGCACGTTGAAGACCAAGGCGGCTGCGGCGCCGTATACGAAGAAGTCGTAGTACTCCAGCGCGCTGCCGAGGAGCGCGGCCGTCGCCGCGCGACGGGGAGTCATCGCGGGCGGCGACGAGGTCGTGCTTGTCATGTGTTTCTCCTGAAGCAGGCTCAGTGGTAGCAGGGCGGGGGCCGAGGATGTTTGTGACCCTTGGCATCGGCGGGGCGACCTTGTGACGGCCGCCACGGCGTGTGGATCAAACGTAAGAGAATGTTCCAACCCACCTGTGTTCCGATGTGAAACACCGCTTGCCCTACCAGGTCGATATTCCGAAGGCCGCCGATCGGCGTCCCCGGTCGGTACCCCTGGTATCGGTCGCGGGGATACTCTGGGATCACCCGCCCGCCGACGACGGGATTACTCGAGCCTGGCACCGGTGTGGTGACGCCGACCGGGATGGGGTGTGCGATGGCCGAATTCGACCCGTTTGCCACCCAGCGTGACAACGCCGGGGACATAACGGCAGAGCTGGAAGCCGCCGGATTCACCGATCTCGAAGAAATCGGCCGCGGAGGGTTCGGCGTCGTCTACCGATGTCGTCAGCCGCATTTGGACCGCACGGTGGCGGTCAAGGTACTCGCCGCGGACCCGGCGCCAGAGGATCTGGAGCGGTTCCTGCGCGAGCAACGGGCGATGGGCCGGCTGTCCGGGCATCCCCACATCGTCACCGTTCTGCAGGTGGGCACCACCGCGGCGGGCCGCCCTTACCTCGTGATGCCGTATCACCGGTACGGCTCGCTCGACGCCACGATCCGCCGCACCGGCCCCCTGAACTGGGCCGATACGCTGAATCTGGGGATCGCGTTGGCCGGGGCTCTCGAGACCGCCCATCGGGCCGGGATCGTGCACCGCGACGTCAAACCGGCGAACATCTTGCTGACCGAGTACGGCGACGCGCAGCTGGCCGATTTCGGCATCGCCCGGATTTCCGGGGGTTTCGAGACCGGTACCGGTGTGATCACTGGTTCGCCGGCGTTCACCGCCCCCGAGGTCCTCGCCGGGCAGAGCCCCACCCCGGCGTCCGACATCTACAGCCTGGGCGCGAGTTTGTTCTGTGCACTTACCGGGCACGCAGCATTCGAGCGGCGCAGCGGCGAGCAACTCGTGGCCCAGTTCGTGCGGATCACCACCGAGCCGGTGCCGGATCTGCGGGATCCGGCCATTCCCGCTGCGGTGACGGCGGTGATCGGGCACGCCATGGCCGCCGAACCGACGGCTCGCCCACACACTGCGGCTGAGTTCGGGGACGAGTTGCGCGACACTCAGGCCCGGGCCGGAGCACTCGCCGACGTGCCCACGGTCGCGCCGGAATCGGTGCCCGTGCCGACCGAGACACCCGCCGGCACGCAACGTGTGCGGCGTGCGCCGCCGACTCCGGCGACGAAGTTCCGGCCACCCACCGCACCGAAGGCCCTGGTGCGCCGGGCACGGCTGCTCGAGGCTCTGCGGGCCGCGAGGCGGCGCCGACTGGTACTCATCCATGCGCCCGCCGGGTACGGCAAGTCCACCCTTGCCGCCCAGTGGCGCGAGGTGCTCGTCTCCGGAGGCACTGCGGTGGCGTGGCTCTCCGTCGACAACGACGACAACAACCTCGTGTGGTTTCTCGCGCACCTGATCGAGGCGATCCGGCGTGTGCAGCCCACCCTGGGTCACGATCTCGGTCAGGTACTGGAGGACCGCGGGGCCGACGCCGACCGCTACGTGCTGACCTCATTGGTCGACGAGGTGCACGACCGAGGGCTACCGGTGGCGGTGATGATCGACGATTGGCACCGGGTCACCGATTCCGCGGCCCTCGCCGCCCTGGGCTACCTGCTCGACAACGGCTGCCACCACCTTCAGCTCATCGTCACCAGCCGGACCCGGTCCGGACTGCCGCTCGGCCGAATGAAGGTTCGCGACGAACTGGTCGAGGTCGCCGCCGCGGACCTGCGTTTCGACCTGGACGAATCCACCCGGTTTCTCGTCGACGTGAACGGACTCGCGCTCGCCGATTCCGAGCTCGCCGCGCTGACAACTTCCACCGACGGGTGGGTGGCCGCTCTGCAGCTCGCGTCCCTGTCGCTCCGCGGCCGATCCGATGCGGGCGAATTGATCGCCCACCTGTCCGGGCGACATCACGCCATCGGAGAGTTCCTTGCCGAGAATGTGCTGAGCGCACTCGAACCCGAACTTCTCGACTTCCTGATGGCCACCTCGATTCCGGAACGAATCTGCGGCGAACTCGCGGGGGTCCTTGCCGACACGACCCGCGGGCAGGCGCTACTCGAGGAGGTCGAAGAGCGGGATCTGTTCCTGCGCAGCCTCGACGACGACCGGGACTGGTTCCGCTATCACCATCTGTTCGCCGAGTTTCTCCGACGCCGGCTCGAGCGCGACGCACCCGAGCAACTCGCACGGTTGCACCGGAGAGCGTCGGACTGGTTCGCCAACCATCACGCGCTCGGCGAGGCGGTCGATCATGCGCTGGCCGCCGGCGATGACGACCGTGCCGTCGACCTGATCGAGTCGCACGCGATGAACCTGATCGAAAGCTCGAAGATGGGGACGGTCCTCGCTCTGGTCGCGAAACTTCCCGCACTGCTCGCACAGAACCGGGCCCGGCTCCAGCTGATCGTGGCGTGGGCCAACGTCCTGCTGCATCGGCTCGAGCCGATGCAGGCCTCCCTGGCGCGGGTCGAGGCTGCCCTCGACGAGCACACCCTGACCGAGGCGCAGGTGATCGATCTGCGGGTGGAGGCGGCAGTCATCGCCGACGTCGGTCGGTGCCACGCCGACGTCATCGACGGGGCCGGCGAGCAGGTCCGCGAATGTTTGACACGGCCGAACACCCTGCCGCCCTTCGTCGTCGCCGCGGCAGCCGACGTCACTTCCTTCGCCGACATCTGCACTTTCGACTTCGACGCCGCCCGTCGACTGCAGAACTGGGCACGGCCCTACCACCAGCAGACCCGCGGCCCGCACTTCGGGATGATCGGGCACTGTTTCGCCGGTATCGCCGCCAACGAACTCCTCGACATCACCGCCGCCGAGGATCACTTCCGGGCCGCCTGGGACCTCGCCGTTTCCACCGTCGGTGTCCACTCGTATGCGGCACAGCTGTCCGGGGCCCTGCTCGGTGACCTGCTGTATCAGCAGGGCACGATCGATGAGGCCGAGCGCCTGCTGGATGCCAGTTACCGCCTCGGCGCCGAGGGCGGCGTCGTGGATTTCATGCTCGCCAGTTACGGCACCGGAGCCCGGATCAAGGCCCTGCGCGGTGACATGCCCGCGGCCGCGCAGCGGTTGGACGAGGGCGCCGACACCGCCCGGAAGTTGTCACTGCCACGGCTCGCCGCGCGGATCGACAACGAGCGGATTCGCTGCGGATGGGAACCGGGCACCGAATTCCACTCTCGGACAGAGCGGTCGACGCCCGGAAACCAACCCACCGTCATCGGCAGACGAACGACCGAAATCGACGAAGACTCCCAGATCCGGCTGCTCCTGACCGCCCACGCCTACGCCCAAGCCTGCACCCGAGTCGAGGCGGTGGTGCGGACACTCGAAACAGCGCGGCGACCGCGGGCCCTCCTCGAGGCGAGGATGCTGCACGCCCAGTGCCTGGCCGCCGCGGGAAGGGTCATGGACGCGAAACAAGTCCTCATTCCCGTTACCGCCGACTGCGCCGAATACGGCCTGCCCCGACTGGTTGCCGACGGCGGCGAACTCGTCACCGCACTCCTCACCGGGATCGCCGACGATCAACGCCACGGCCGCTGGCGGCCCGAATGGCCGTCCATCCCGGAGTCCTTCCTTACCCAGACGCACCCGCACTAGCGTCGCGGAGTGCGCCTCTCACCGAAGAAACGCATGTGGCGGGCCGGTCAGCGCTGTTACTGCACGGCCGAAACCTCGGGGAGTGAGGGCAGCGGCCGGGATGCGACGTCCCGTGCCTCGTCCGGGGCGACGCCGACCATGCACAGCATCGCCTGGGCGAAGACTTCGTCGGTGCGGTCCTGTGCCGGCGCTGACACCACGTGATGGAGGGTCGACAGCAGAGCGCCGAATACGCTCGCCGTGGCTATCTCGACATCGGGAATCGTGAAGCTTCCGCTGTCCACGCCCTTGCGCAGGTCGCGGGCGGCCCGGGGGCCGAGGATGTCGATCAGCTTGGGGTGGGCCACGCCGAGGCGCACCACGAACCACCCCCACAGGGGACTGATCGCATGGCGCACGAGGTGCCGCACACCGACGAGGAAACACCTCGGCGGCGCCGGGCAGCCTCGGCGACCGCTCCTGGGCGCGAGCGCGTTTCGACATCGTCCTGGCGCCTGCGGGCGTCTGACGTCCGATCCCGGATCAGCGGACCGCGTTGCCGAGGTCGACCGTGCTCACGTCGACCTCCAGCGGGATGATGTCGCTGCGCACCCAGGTTTCGTAGACGTCGTACCGGACACCTTCGGGCGTCCAGGACGTGGAGCGGATGCACAACATGGGTTCGTTCTCGTCGATCGCCAGCGCCTCGGCGATCTCCGGCGTCGGCCTGGCGGCGCGGATGATGCGGTTGGCGCCGCCCAGGCTGAATCCCGCGTTCGTCAGCAGTGTCGTCAGCGACGCCTCGCCGGCGAGCACGTCGGTCGCGGACGCCAGGACCGGAGTCAGGATCGGCGGGCTGTAATTGGTACTGAACAGTGCGGGCGTGCCGTCGAGGGAGCGAACCCGCACCAACTCGAAACCCACTGTCTCGCTCGGCAGATTCAGCGCCTGGCAGACGTGGTCGGGAAACGTGGCAGTTCCCGAGCGCAGCACCCGGGTGCTCACCGACCGGTTCTGGTGGCCCATCGCATTCTCGAGGAAGCCTTCCTTGCCCTGGATGACCCAACCGGTGCCGTCCTTGGGGGCGCTGGCGAACACTCCGCGGTTCGGGATTCGCTGAGCGACCCCGCGAGATTCCAGGAACTGCAGAGCCTGACGGACGGTGGCCCGCGACAGTTCGAACTGGACGGAAAGCTCGTTCTCGCTGGGCAGCTTGGCTCCGCGGGCGATGGCCCCCGACGAGATCCGACCCTCCAGCACGGACGCCAGCTGCTGGTAGTACGGCACAACCGACTGCCGATCGATCGAACCCTCGGTACTCGTAGTCACGGAGCGGCTCCTTTCGGCTCTCTGATGTCTCGATCGTAGGTGTTGAACGGCCAGGCGTTGTCCACGACCTTGCCCCTTGTCCATTTGCGACCCACCCAATAGAGTGCAGATTGTACGTACGATACGTATAATCTTATTCGACAGGATCAAGGGCCTCGAAACCCCCTCCGCACCGTTCGCCGCCTGGGCCGACACCGACGTCACCGGATTCATGATGACCCCCGGACAGGTCAAACAAAACCGAAAAATTCTTCGCCGAACACCCCCACCTGAGCCGCGTACTCACCATCGACACCTACTACGACGTCACCACCCTCGACGGCGGCGGCTCCCACGAACTGATCACCACCGTCGAAGAAGCCGTCCGCATGGGCGTCGACGCCGTCAAAATGCTCTTCCCCTGGAACATCTCCCGCAGCGAACGCGCCACCATGTGCGCCCGCGTCGGCAAGATCGTCACCGCCTGCGACGCCTGGGACATCCCCCTCGTCCTCGAACCGGTCATCATGGGCGCGCCCCGCACCGACGACGTCGTCATCCAAGAAGAAAAGGTCGCCCGCATCGCCTACGACCTCGGCGCCCACATCATCAAGATCGCCTTCCCCGGCGAGGAACGCACCGCCCGCCTCGTCGACGAACTCCGCGTCCCCCTCGTCATCGCCGGCGGACCACTGGCCGGCGACGTCAACGACACCGTCGACGCCATCGGCCAGACCCTGCGCGCCGGCGCCCGCGGAATCATCGTCGGCCGCAACATCTGGCAACGCGAACGCAGCGAAGGCGAACGCGTGCTCAAGGAGATCGGCACCCTGACCCGGGGCGTCAGCTTCACGTCCTGAGCGGGTGAACGGCAGCGGCGGACGCGTCGGCGAGCATGCCCGGCTCGCCGTCGCCGCCGGCCATATGTCTTGACAAATAGGGATACTAGAACGTACTAGTTGTGTACGACGTCTCCCGACAGGAAGTGCACAGCGATGAAAATCGGACTACTCACCGACTCGGTCAGCCATCTGCCCTTCGACGCTGCACTGGACCTGGCGCGCACGCACGGACTGTCGTCCGTCGAGGTCGCCACGGGAAACTGGTCGGAGAGTCCGCATGCCGATCTACCCGCCCTCGTGTCGTCCGACGGGGCGAGGGAGGAGTTCCTCGGCAAGATCACGTCCCGCGGTCTGACCCTCAGTGCTCTCACCGCCAACGGCAACCAACTCCACCCCGTCACTGGGGAGCGGCAGGCCGAAGTCGTCCGCGACACCGTCACGGTGGCCAGTGCGCTCGGAGTCCCGACGGTGGTCCTCATGTCGGGATTGCCGGGCGCCGAAGGTGACTCGTCGCCCAACTGGATCACCACGTCCTGGCCGCCGGAGAACTTGGACATCCTCGCCTACCAGTGGCAGGAGGTGGCAATTCCGTACTGGAAGGAACTCGCCGCCTTCGCGCGCGACGCGAACGTGCGTCTTGCCGTCGAAGCCTGTGGCGCCCAACTCGTCCACAACGTGTCGACTCTGCACCGGCTGATCGACAGCGCCGGGGCCGACGTCGTCGGCGCCAATCTCGACCCCTCGCACCTCATGTGGATGGGCGCAGACATCCCCGCCGTCATCCGATCCCTCGGCGAGTCCATCTTCCACGTCCACGCCAAGGACATCCGGATCAACCGGTGGAACGCCGACAACGACGGACTGCTCGACACCGTTCCGATCACCACCCCGCACGACCGCGCATGGAACTACGTCACCCTCGGCCTGGGACATCCGGACGGGCAGCAGTTCTGGGCCGACTTCGTCTACAACCTCCGGTCCGTCGGCTACGACGGCACGCTCAACATCGAGCACGAGGACGCGCTCGTCAGTTCGATCGAGGGCGTCGGCCGGGCGGCCGACTTGCTGAACCGGGTGGTGCTCACCGAAACCCCCGACTGGACACCGGCCCGCGTGTAGGTGGACAACCGTATAGACGGACCGCGTGTTCGCCAGGTAACCCTTACTCTATGAGCGACAACGGCGCGGACAGTCGACCCGCACAGGTTCGGGCGCCGTGGGAAACCGGGACACCTAGGAGCGCGACCATGCCGCCGGCACCGTTCGACCCCATCACCGCGATCTACACGCCGGCGCACGCCTGGATGTACGAGACCATCGTGGCACCGGCCGTCTACCGCTCACGCCGCGTCATCGACGAGTACTTCCTGCCGCATCTCCCCCCGAACGCCCGCATTCTGGACGTCGGATCGGGTGGGGCGCTGTTCACCAAGTACATCGCCGACCAGCGCCCCGACGTGCACATTCTGGGTCTCGATCTGTCGCAGGCGCAGATCAAGCGCGCCACCAAACGCATGCGCAGCTACGGCGACCGGGTGCGCTTCGATGTGGGCGACGCCACGAAACTGGAGTTCGCCGATCAGACGTTCGACGGCGTGATCAGCTACGGCTCCATCAAACACTGGTCGTCGCGCGAGGCCGGGCTTGCCGAGTGCGTGCGCGTCCTGAAGCCGGGCGGACCGCTGCTGATCACGGATGCGGACCGCAGCACGAGTTTCGAGGACGCCGAGAAGTTCGTCGAGGCCTACAAGGCGCCGCGCATTCTCGGTGCGGTCAACCTCGCGATCTTCCACACCTGGATTGCCGGGCGCTCGATCAGTCTCGACGAGGCGCGTGACCTCGCGGACCGGATCGAGCTCGACGACGCGACCGTAGCGCGCATCACCGACATGCCGCTCGTCATGATTTCCGGTCGCCGGCCTGCGTGAACGTCACGGCCGGTCGCCTGCCCGGGCCGGCAGTGACGCGATTCCGCTGACGAATGCGGAGAGCAGCAGCTCCGGCTCGCCCACCGCGTGGAGTCCGGGGTGGGCGGCGAACAGTTCCTCGAGCATGACCCGCAGTTCCAGCTTTGCGAGGTTCACGCCCAGGCAGTGGTGGATGTCTTTCGCACCGAAACCGAGCTGCTTGCCCGCGTTCGGGCGGGTGATGTCGAACCGGTCCGGATCGTAGAAGACGCGCTCGTCGTGGTTCGCGGACAGGTACCACATGACGACCTTGTCCCCGGCCGCGATGTGGGCCCCGCCGATCTCGGTGTCGACGGTCGCGGTGCGCCGCATGTAGGGCACCGGGGACGCGAAACGGATCACCTCGTCGATCGTGTTGTCGATGCGGCCGGGGAAATCGGCGAGCAGCAGTTCCTTCTGGCCGGGGTGCCCGCTGAGCAGGTGCAGCGCCCACGCCAGCGCTTGCCGGGTGGTCTCGTAACCCGCCGTGATCAGCAGGATGACGAACGACCCGAACTCCGTCGGCGTGAGGGTCTCCCCGTCGACCGTCGTCGACACCAGGCGGGACGTCAGGTCGTCGCCGGGGTCCGCCTTGCGTTTCTCGCCCAGTTCGAGGGCGTACCCGTAGATCTGACCGAGACCCGCCGCACCGCCGGGGGCGGTGACGAACTCCTGATCCCCACCCCCGGAAATGACGTCGGCGGCCGCCGCCAGGATCATCGGCCGGTCGCGCTCCGGGATCCCGAGCAGCTCGCAGATCACCTGCACCGGCAACCGGGTCGCGACCTCGGGGACGAAGTCGAACACCGTATCTCGGGGCAGGTCGGCGGCGATCTGCGCGGCGTAACCGCGCACCCTCTCGGCGATGCCCCGCACCGACGCGGCGGTGAACGCCGATTGCACGATCCCCCGCAGATGCTGGTGCCGGGGGTTGTCCATCGCGATCATCGACATGGCGAACTCGAGGATCTCGACAGGGACGTCGTCGATGGTGAAGCCCTTGGCCGAGGAGAAGACCTCCGGGTTCCGGCTCACCGCCACCACGTCGTCGTAGCCGACGACCGACCAGAAACCCGGACCGTCCGTTTCGGTGTGGAACTCGATAGGCGACCGCTGACGAAGCCCCTCGAACAGGGCGCGACGATCCGCGAAGCTGCGGTCCCAGAACACGCGTGTGGCAGGCGAGATGATTCTTTCGGACGCAGAACCCGTCACCGGTCCCCCTCGGTCGGTCGAACAGTCACTGCGACCCTACTGGGCGACCAGCGGTTGCGCAGGTGAGGAATCACCGCAGGTCAACGGCTATCATAGAGTCGGCCTGCGGTGCGCCGGAGATGAACGGGGAGGACTACCTGTGACGTTGAGGCTTCGACTCGGCGACCTGCGGGAGATGCGCGATCATCCGTTGGGGACGACCGAAGCAGGGTTCCGGGCCGGCTTGACCCAGCAGGAGGCCTTCACCAGAGGTCGGGGCCCCTTTTCCGGCGACGCCGGGAGCGTCTTCTCCGAACATGAACTGTTCGTCACCGCGCCCGACGACGAGGTGCTGGCGGTCGCGACGATCACCGGGGTCCGCGAGTACGACGGCGAGTTGCTCGTCGACGGCGACCTGGTCGTCGACCACGAGCGGGTGGGGACGCGGCTGCTGATCCGGACCCCCGCCGAGAACGTGTTCTCCTGCGCCGACGAGGAATCGGCGTGGGCAGGCTCGGTCGAACGAGCACGGTGGATCTACGTGCGGGCGCTGGTCGAGGTCGCAACCGTCAAGACGGCCTCCTACGACCGTCGGCTCGCGGGCGCGGATCCTGCTGCCGACCCCGCAACGACCCTCGCCACCGCCGACGAGACGATGCAGGTGGTGCCCCGGTACGTGATGATCCACCGCAGCGGGAAGCTACGACTCGGCGGCCCGTACGCCGACGTCGCGGACTGGGACGGGCACGTGGAACCCTGGTCCGACTACGGATACGTCGACTGCCTGCGCCTCGACGACGTCCTGGGCACCAGCGGCGACCTCGACATCGACGCTCTTCGGCCACTCACCTCGCGGGCGGCCGCCGCGGAACTCCTCGAGTCGCTGGGATGGGACAAGGTCATCCGCCGATTCGTCGAGGCCCGCTGACCGTTGCGGTGACCGCCGGGCGCGCAGAATCCGACGCAGACGGCTTGGTCTGTTCGGCCGCGATCCAGGTCTGATCGGTGGCATTGTAGGTGTGGGCTGTTTTCTCATCGCATGATCCGTTACCACTCGACGGGAGTTCACGCATGGCCACGCACCTCCACCTCGGACACATCTTCCACATCGCAGGCGCGCCGAAAGTGACCGAAGCCGCGGCCGCCTTGGTTTCGATACCCGACGGCGCCCTGGTGCTGGACGACGATGGGCGAATCGTGTTTTGCGGTGACCGCGCCGAGCTCCCGTTCGAATACGAGTCCGGCACCGTGTACGACCACCGGCCCGGGTTTCTGCTGCCCGGATTCGTCGACACCCACGTCCATTTCCCTCAGACGTACGCCGGCGACTCCTACGGCGGCGGGCAACTTCTGGAGTGGCTGACCCTGTGCATGTTCCCGTCGGAGGCGAAGTTCGCCGACCCGGAGTTCGCGCAGCAGGCGGCCGTCGAGTTCACCAACCGGCGCATCTCGGCGGGCACGACCGCCGCCATGGTGTTCGGTTCGGCGTTTCCGCACGCCCAGGACGCGTTGTTCACCGAGACGCAGAAGGCCGGCCTGCGCATCGTGAGTGGCCGCGGAATTCAAACCGTCGGTGACGAAACCGCCCAGCCGTTGATGACGTCCGAAGAGGACGCCATCCGGCTCACCCGCGAGGAGATCGACAAGTGGCACGGCGCCGACACCGGCGACGTCGACACCGCACTGCTGCACGTGGCGATCATCCCGCGGTTCTCGCTGTCGGTGACGACGGAGACCTTGAAAAATCTCGGGGAACTCTACGACGAGGTGCGCGACCGCGGGGTGTACGTGCACTCGCATCTCAACGAGAACAACCGTCCCGGCACCGGCGAGGTCGACTCGACCAAGGAGACGTACCAGGTGAACTCGTACCTGGACACCTACGACGGGAAGTTCCTGCCCGGCTCGGCGGTCGGCGGAAAGAGCCTGCTCGGCAGGCGCACGATCCTCGCGCACTGCGTGCACTGCCAGGACGTCGAGCTCGAGCGGATGGCCGAGACCGGTACGTCGGTCTCACACTGTCCGATCTCACAGCTGTTCCTGGGATCCGGAACGATGCCGTGGAAGCGCACGGTCGCGTCGGGTGTCACCATCTCCGTGGGAACCGATTTCGGCGGCGGCGACGAATGGCTGATTCCGCGGGTGCTCGGCGACGCGTTCAAGGTGCACATCACCGAGCCCGGTGACGACGGGGTGTCGATGCATCCCGCCGAGATGCTGTTCGTCGGCACCCTCGGCGGCGCCCGGGCACTGGACATGGAGAACCGGTTCGGCAACTTCGACCTCGGGAAGGAAGCCGACTTCGTCGTCGTCGGCCCGGCGGGCACACCCGCACTCGACGGGTTGCTGCGCAACGCCTTTCGGTCCGCCGACCCCGAACTCGCCCGCGATCAGACCCTGTTCGCGCTGCTGATGGGGATCCGCGAGACGTCCATCACCGAGGTGTACGTCGCGGGTAAACGCGCCAAGTCGTCCTGAACCGACGGTGGTGGCCGGCCTTGCGGGTCGGCCACCACCGCGTCGCCTCAGCTGGGGTTCACCGACGAATGATGGTTGGCGATCAGCCACTTTCCGTCTTCGTACCGGTACACCCACGTGACCCTCGCTGCCACGTCCTGGCCGTTGGCGTTGATCACCCAGCGGCCCACGTTGTAGGCCAGGTCGCAGTCCGAATACTTGTAGCTTTCTTCCATCCGGGCCGTGGGATCGGCCTTGATCAGATTGACGAAATACTCCGTTATCTCCTCCGGGGTGTCGGCGATGGGCACCGATAGAGTCGGCAGCAGTATCGCGTCCGGCCGGTACAGCGCGGCCACCCGGCTCGCGTCGCCGGAGACCAGTGCATCGTTCCAACTCGTGAAAAGCGCATCCAGCTCACTGTCACTCGCGCGGACACAACTGTCCTCGCTGTCGGAGGAAGTATCCGACGAACACGAAACCACCGAAATCGTCAACGCGAGAATCGCAATGCCTATGCCGAACGGTTTGGCATTCATACCAACCTCCGCGGAGAAGGGGCGCGTACGGGAACGACCCGCCAACCGATCAAGCGTAACCCCGCGACCACACGGCGCGGATCGGATCAGCGCACCCCGACCCACGCACCCGATGCGACCGATGCCGTGATGGCGTCGAGGGTTTCGGCCGCGGCGACGGCGTCGGCGATCGTTGCGCCCTGGGGCTTTCCGTCGACGATCGACGTGATGAAGTTGTTTCCCTCGATGACCTTGAGGTCGTCGTAGCTCATCGAGGACGCGGAACCCGGCTGGAAGCGGGCGTATGCCCCGGCGTCGGGTCCCACCCAGACCGTCGTGACCGGCTGGTCCTGGTACCTGCTGCCGAGACTCGTGCCGAGTTCGTTCATCCGGCGGAAGTCCCAGTACACCGCACCTTTCGTGCCGTGGATCTCGAACCCGTAGTTGTTCTGCTCGCCGACGGCCACGCGGCTGGCGTCCAGTGTCACCCGTCCGCCCGATGCCAAACGGACCAGCGCGCTGACGAAGTCGTCGTTCTCCACCGCTCCCAACTTGCCGCCGGTGGCGCGCGCATGCCCGCTGGTGGCCCCCCTCGGGACGGCGCGCTGCGGGATGAAGACGGCAGTGTCGGCCACCACGGCGTCGATGTCCCCGAGCAGGTACCGGACCAGGTCGACGCCGTGCGAGGCGAGATCGCCCAGCACGCCCGACCCACCGCGCGCGTTCTCGTAACGCCAGCTCAGCGCGCCGTCCGGATGTGCGGCGTAGTCGCTGAGGAAACGGAACCGTGAATGTGTGATGGTGCCCAGTTCGCCCGAGGCGATGAGATCGTGTGCCATCGCGACGGCAGGTGCGTGCCGGTAGTTGAACCCGACGGTCGACTGGACGCCGGCCTTCTCGACGGCGGCAGCAACAGCCTTCGCGTCCTCGGACGAGAGCCCGACCGGCTTCTCGATCCAGATGTGTTTGCCCGCCTCGGCCATCGCGACGCCGATCTCGCGGTGCAGGAAGTTGGGTGCGGTGATGCTGACCGCGTCGATGTTCTCGTCGGCGGCGATGTCGCGCCAATCCGTCAACGCTGCGCCGAACCCGAACTGGGCGGCTGCTTCCTCGGCGCGACCGGGTACCTCGTCGGCGACGGCGCCCAGCCGGATCGTCGGGGCTTCCGGGAAGTGGTGGCGCTGCCGCAGATACGCGTTCGTGTGCACTCGGCCCATCCAGCCGAATCCGGCCACTGCAACTGCGATCTCGGTGGGGTGGGCGTTGGTCAAGGTCGACTCCGGAACTACTCGGCGCGGCGGGTGTCTCTACGACAGTGCTGTGCGCCGGCAGCGAAGTCAACCGTTTGTGCGGACAAAGTAGCTCTCGAGGGGAATTTGATGGGTTTCCGCTCGGCGCAGGGCGGGGACCGCCGGCCCCCGGACCAGCGTTCCCCTCGCCTTCCTCGACGGCTATGCGTCCGCGCGTCGCACCAGCGTCGGGACGCCGGCATCGACCCGAATCACACACTGATCGAGCGACTCGAACATCTCCTCCCCTGACGCTCCGGAGACGGAGACTTCATGCAACACTTGCCCTTCCGAGGCGAGAAGCGAGACCTGGGGTGCAACGTCCTCACCCGAGTCCGGGATCGAGTCCGCCCCCGCGGTCCGCATGACGGCGGCCAGAATGCTGCCGCTGTCGTCCGCCAGGACCTGCACGTGGGACACCTTCGGTGATTCCTGTGTCGTCATGCGAGTACGCCTCCTTCGAGATGGAACCAGATGCCCGAATTCGAGCTGTTATGAATGCCGAGCGCGTACCACTGCCTGCTGGGGCCGCCGAATACCGGTTCGTTGGCGGTGCCCTGCCACTGCGTCACCAGGACCTTCGTGCCGCCACCACCCTGACTGGCATCGAGTTTCGGCGTCGCCAACTGCGGCCCCTTCCAGATGTCCCCGAACGAGAAGGAGAATTGATTCGCCTGACCAGCGGCGAGAAAAAGCCCCTGCGGCGTTGTCGACCAAGCCATTTCAGTGTCCTTTCGTCGATTCGCGAATGCGATACAGGACCGACCGTACGGCGACCTGCGCCGGTTGGACCGAGTAGTCGACTACGCGAATCTCGCGCCGGACGCGGCGTTCGGTGCGGACACGATGCCGGCGAGGCTGAAGGGGGGCCAGGACGGCTCTCACGTCGCCGCAGGAGATCGTGTTCGTGTTCGTACATGGCCCGCGCTCCGGCCGCGAGGTAGTCCTCTGGCCCTCACGGCTGGACCAGCGCAGCGATCCGGTCAAACCATGGTGAACGCGGGGTTCGTCGTGCTTGGCTGGATGCACGAGACCCGATGAGGAGCCAAGGTCATGAACGAGCCGTTCACTGGTGATCCCGCGCTCGACGAAGTGGGATCCGCCGCGGTGGCCTCGCCGCCCCGCCCTGCCGGGGTAGGGACGCGATGACCTGGGCGATACCGGCGATCGCCGCGATGCTGCTCGCCTTCGCCGCGATCTCCCGGAAAGTTGCGGGTACCCCGCTCACCGCGCCGATCGCCTTCACGGTGGGTGGACTCGCGCTGGGTGCGGAAGGGGTGGGCCTGATCGAGGTGGACGTCACGGGCGAGATCATCAAATTGCTCGCCGAGGTGACGCTCGCGCTCGTGCTCTTCACCGACGCGTCGAACGTCGACCTCACCGCGCTCCGTCCCGAGATCGCGCTCCCGGCACGACTTCTCGGATTCGGACTGCCGCTGACGATCGCCGCGGGCTTCGGCGCCGCGGTGCTCGTGTTCGACGATTTCGGCTGGCCGGAGGCGTTGCTGCTGGCGGTGATCCTGGCGCCGACCGACGCGGCGCTCGGACAGGCGGTCGTGACGCTGCCCTCTCTACCGACGCGGGTGCGGCAAGGCCTCAACGTCGAGAGCGGACTCAACGACGGCATCTGCGTGCCACTGTTCCTGATCGTCCTCGCGATCGCCCGCGCCGAATCGGGGGCGATCGGCGGTGGCTCGGCCGCGATCCTGGTCGCCGAGCAGATCGGCTACGGCATCCTCGCCGGCTTGGGCGCCGGAGCGGTCGCGGCAGCAATCGTGGTCGTCGCCGGCCGGCGCGATGCGATCGACCCGCTGTGGATCCAGATCGTCCCGGTCGCCGCCGCCGTGCTCGCGTACACGATCGCCGTTCCGCTCGGCGGGTCGGGTTTCATCGCGGCGTTCGTCGGTGGCCTCGCCTTCGGTGCCATTCGGCGGCGGGCGGGGGGCGAGCTCTCGCACATGATCGAGGAGTCCGGCGATCTCTTCAACGCGGTGACCTTCATCGTCTTCGGTGCGGTGCTGCTCGGCCCCGCGCTCGGTCACCTGTCGTGGCAGGTGCTCGTCTACGCGGCGCTCAGCCTCACCGTCGTGCGGATGGTGCCGGTGGCGCTCTCCCTCGTCGGCCTGCACGCACGGGGGCCGACCATCGCCTTTCTCGGCTGGTTCGGCCCGCGCGGGCTCGCCACCATCGTCTTCGTGGTCCTGATCGTCGAGGAGTCGGGCGAACTCCCGCACGAAAACCTGCTGCTGACGACCGCGCTGGTCACCATCGGCGTCTCGGTCCTCGCCCACGGACTCACCGCCGCGCCGCTCGCCGATCGTTACGCGGCCTGGTTCCGGGGGCATCCCCGGCCGGAGACCCTCCACATCGAAGCGTCCGGGGAGAGGCCGGGCGATGTCCGTCCTCGCGTGGACGACGGCGGCTAGCAACAGCGGAACCATCCGGTGGGCAAAATGAAGAGGGCCGCCGGCACCTTCTCCAGTGTCAGCGGCCCCTCATCCGCTCCGGGAACGCCACGCAATGCAGCTCAGCGACGGGTTGCCCGCCAGCGCGACGATCATTACACTGAACGAATAGTTCACTTTACCGAACGCAATGGTGAGCCGAGTCCAAGTGACGGTTGCCAGATCGAGGTGTGGGTATGCCCGGACCCGAGGGGCAATCGGTGAACGACAGGTGCGCCGCCATCGGTGAACAGATCGTGATGCGGCGAACCCAACGCGGAATGTCCGCAGCTGAGCTCGCACGCCGCGCAGGGATCAGCAAAGCGACCTTGTCGGGACTCGAATCAGGTACGGGGAACCCGACGATCACTACCCTGGATTCGCTTGCGGTGGCACTCAGAATTCCGCTCACGGACCTCATTTCCGGCGATCGAGACCCTGGGCCACTCCATCTGCGAGGAACCGGCGTCGAGTCGGGCGAGGTGAAGCGTGAACTTCTCCGCAGGATCAGCGGCGGGCATTCGGTCGAAATATGGCGGATGCGACTACCCGCGAACCACTCCAGCACAGGCCTCCCTCACGCAGACGGCACAGTCGAGCAGCTCTTTATCTCGTCTGGGCACCTTCGTGCAGGACCCGTGGACAACCCCACCGCGCTGGGACCGGGCGACTTACTCGCCTTTGCCGGCGACGCGCCGCACGTGTACGTCACGTCGAACGAGCCAGTTGACTTGACCGTGACATTCATTGTTCCAGTATCGAATTGAAAGGTCATCCATGACCTCGGCCGCCACACCCCTGCAGGGATACCTCAGTGACAACGCTGCAGGCGCGTCCCCCCAGATCCTCGCCGCGATGACGGCAGCAGCGGAGGGCCTGGCCGCGCCGTACGGCAATGACGAGCTTTCGCAGTCGGTGCGGACGAAGTTCGCCGACGTCTTCGACCATCACGTCGACGTATTCCCGGTCGGCACCGGTTCGGCGGCGAACGGACTCGCGTTGTCCGCTCTGACGCCTCCGTGGGGCGCAGTCCTGTCCCACCCGGACGCTCACATCAACAACGACGAGGCAGGCGCACCGGAGTTTTTCACGAATGGTGCGAGATCAATCCTGGTGGACGGCCCGGATTCCAAGATCGACGCGGACTTGTTCCGCGCAGCAGTGGGCCGGAGGAGAGGAGATGTCCATAGCGTGCAGCCCTCCGTCGTCAGCCTCACGCAGGCAACCGAGTCCGGCAGCGCATACAGTCTGGACGAACTCGCGGAACTGTCGTCGATCGCGCACGAAGCGGGTCTTCGTGTCCACATGGACGGTGCCCGTTTCGCCAACGCCTTGATCGCCATCGGGGCGACCCCGGCCGAAATGAGTTGGAAGGCAGGAGTGGACATCCTGTCGTTCGGTGCCACGAAGAACGGCGCGATGACCGCGGACGCCGTGATCTCGTTCGACGGCCGGCTGGCTACCGAACTGCAATACCGCCACAAGCGTGCAGGTCAACTCACTTCCAAAATGCGCTTCCAGACAGCGCAACTCGGCGCCTACCTCGACGACGACCTCTGGCTGAACAATGCACGCCACGCGAACGACATGGCGACGAGACTGCGCGACGGCCTCGCAGGCCTCCCCGGCGTGAAGATCCTGAGCAAGAGCGGCGCCAACATTCTGTTCTGCCACTTCCCCGATCACCTGTCGGCTGATCTCAGGGCTCAGGGGTACGCCTTCTACGGCGACCGCTGGGAGCCGGGAGTCGTTCGGTTCGTGACGTCTTTCGCCCATCACTCATCGGACATCGACACGCTTGTGTCTTCGGTCACCGAACTTACGCGCGGGTACCGATCTGTGCTGTAGGGCGAGAGCAACGATAGACCGCCTCAGCGCGACAACGCCTTTGGTGGCCACGAGACCTCTGTGGCCGCCATCGGATCTGCCTTCGTCGATGCGCTGAGCCATGCGATCTCAGCTGCGGGACGGGAGGCTAACCGACGGCGCCTCCGGTGCGAAGTCCGGCGATCGCGGTGTCGGTGAGGCCGAGTTCGCTGAGCACGGCGTCGGTGTGCTCACCGAGGGCGGGAACAGGTCCCATGGGCAGTTCGACATCGGTGAACGTCATCGGCGGCAGTACCGCTCGCACTGGCCCGGCGGCGGTGTCGACCTCCCGCCACCGGGCACGCTCGGACAGTTGAGGATGGTCGATGAGGTCTCTCATTCCGTTCAGGCGGGCGGCGGGCACGCCTGCCGCGGCGAGTCGTTTGTCCAGTTCCTCGGTGTCGAAACGGCGGGTGTGCTCGGCGACGACCTGGTCGGTTTCGGGTCGGTGCTCCACCCGCAGGATGTTGGTCGCGAACTTCGGATGCTCCGCAAGATCGGATCTGCCGAACACCTCGGTGACCAGCGCCCGCCAGCCGCGGTCGTTCTGCACCCCGATCAGGATCTGCCCATCAACGGTCGGGTACGCGTCGTACGGTGCGATCGAGGCGTGACTCAGACCCATCCGCTCGACTTGAGTGTCCTGGTACATCTGCAGGTACATGGGGTGCCCGAGCCATTCGACGGTCGCGTCGAACATGGACACATCCACCGCGGCCCCCACACCGGTGCGTTCGCGCCGAAACAGTGCTGCCTGCACCGCAGTCAGCGCATACATGCCGGCGGCGATGTCGGCGGCTGGAATTCCCGTCTTGGTTGCCGTCTCGGGGGTGCCGGTGATCGAGCACAAACCGGTCTCTGCCTGCACCAGCATGTCGTACGCCTTACGTGCCTGCAGTGGGCCTGCGGTGCCGTAGCCGGTCATGTTCACCACGATCAGTTCGGGGCGGTCGCGGCGCAAGGCGTCGGCGCCGAGACCGAGACGTTCCATCGCGCCGGGAGCAAAGTTCTGGACGACGACGTCGGCCCGGTCGAGGAGCCGACGTATCACCTCGAGCCCCTCCGCTGACTTCATGTCGACGCAGACCGACTCCTTGCCCCGGTTGAGCCACACGAAATGGGAGGCGAGGCCGTGCACGGCGGTGTCGTAGTTGCGGGCGAAATCGCCCTCCCCCACACGTTCGATCTTGATCACGCGGGCTCCGAGATCGGCCAGGTGCCGGGTGGCGATCGGGGCGGCCACCGCCTGCTCGAAGCTGACCACGGTGATCCCGTCGAGAGGAAGGTCCCGGCGCGCCGTCGAAGTCACAATTGAGGTCACGTGAAATTCTCCTGATGATGGACCGCACGCCGCAGACGGAGCGTTCGGTGCCGGCTACCCGGCATGGTGACTCCAGGATCGACCACCGCCCCACGACGCGGGTGTTCCAAAGCGGAACACCACAGAATCCGATCCGGGGAGCGCTGTGAGAGTCCGCTGAACGAGATCGCGGATTCACGGCGTTGCCGTGCCCTCTACCGGCGGAGGCGAGGACACCGGACTGACCGCCCCGCTATGCGGTGGTGACGTCGGGAGGGTCGGGAAGGTCGACGTCGAGAACGAAGTCGAGCCAGATCAGGGCATCGGAGAGCGTCTCCGCCCGCATGGTCACGTCGAATTGCTCGGCAGCGGTCAGCGACCGCTGCGCTTCGGCGAGATCCTCGGCGAGGAACGCCGACACCGTCCGCAGCACCCAACGCTCCGACGCCGAGAGGGCGTCTACGTCGACGAACCCGCCGTCCGTGAAGCGCAGGTCGAGGATGAACCTCTCCCCCGGTCGCGCGGCGCCCAAACGCGCGGTGACCACGCCGACGATGGCATCGACGACCCAGGCGAGCACGTCGCCGTACTCCGGTTGCTCTCCGACAGCCGGCGGTTCGGCGCACACCCGGGATATCTCGCCCGAGAACCGGACGACGTCGCGGTCACCGACCAGTTGCATCAGCCGGCCGCCGACTGCCGCGGCCGACGAACTGGTGGGGCTGCCCGCGTTCGATCCCATACTTCGAGAATGCCCGGTGCGGGGCACCGCCACACAGCGCGGTGGATCACTCCCAGTCGCCGGTATGGCCCCACCGGTCCCGGCCGCCCAAAGCTGACCGGTGGGGTCCACCGCCCGTGTAGCGGCGTCCGACGGAATTCGATTCGACGTCGGCGCGCTGCGTACGGGCACACCGCCCGATCCCTCGATGGGCGGACTCTCACCTCGGTCTGGAGGTGGCGAATTCGCGATTCGCTTCGCCTGCAACTGATTGGACGCTATCGCGAAATAAGGTAAAGCGCAAGTAAAGTTCCGTCGAGGGCTCGACGTTCCCGCCCCTGCCGGCCGGCGACGGCCTCAACCGACGGACCGAATCCGAACGGTGTAGTTTTGCTGTGGGCCTTATCCTCAGGGGACTCTGCGTGAGCACCGTCACGGCGGTCTGACACGGCCGAGAAATCTGCACGAAACATTCACGTTACGTTCCGTTCGTACAGTGTTGCCCCGACGCACCCCCACCTCATCCGCGGGGTACACGCGAGGGAGAAACACATGAGTGGGAATGCCGTCCGTCTGCAGGCGATCAAGGACGTCGAGGCCTACGTGCCCCCGGCCGTCAGTTTCGTCGACGACGAGAAGCCGGGCGAGATCTTCGGTCAGAACGTGTTCAGCAAGACCGTGATGCAGAAGCGTCTGCCGAAGTCGGTCTACAAGTCCGTCATCGCCACGATCGAGAAGGGCAAGCCTCTCGACCCGATGGTTGCCGACGCGGTCGCGTCGGCGATGAAGGACTGGGCACTCGAGAAGGGCGCCACGCACTACGCGCACGTCTTCTACCCCCTGACGGGCCTGACCGCGGAGAAGCACGACAGCTTCTTCGACCCGGTCGGTGACGGGTCGGCGCTCGCCGAATTCGCAGGTAAGACGCTCGTCCAGGGCGAGCCCGACGCGTCGAGCTTCCCCAACGGCGGGCTCCGCAACACGTTCGAGGCGCGTGGTTACACCGGGTGGGACGTCACCAGCCCGGCGTATGTGCTGGAGAACCCGAACGGCAACACCCTGTGCATTCCGACGGTGTTCGTGTCGATGACCGGGGACGCGCTCGACCACAAGACACCGCTGCTGCGGTCGCAGCAGGCGATGGGTGTCCACGCGGAACGCATCCTGACGCTCTTCGGCCACGACGACGTCGAGAACATCGTCTCGTTCTGCGGACCGGAACAGGAATACTTCCTCGTCGACCGGCACTTCTTCCTCGCCCGGCCGGACCTGCTCAACTCCGGCCGCACCCTGTTCGGCGCCAAGCCGCCCAAGGGCCAGGAGTTCGACGACCACTACTTCGGCGCCATCCCGGAGCGCGTTCTCGGCTTCATGATGGACACCGAACGTGAGCTGTTCAAGCTCGGCATTCCGGCGAAGACCAGGCACAACGAGGTCGCCCCCGGCCAGTTCGAGATCGCACCGATGTTCGAACGCGGCAACATCGCCGCCGACCACCAGCAACTGCTGATGACGACGCTCAAGACGATCGCCAAGAAGCACGGCATGGCCTGCCTGTTCCACGAGAAGCCGTTCGACGGTGTCAACGGGTCCGGCAAGCACGTCAACTTCTCGCTCGGCAATTCCGACCTCGGCAGCCTCCTCGTTCCCGGCGACAACCCGCACGACAACGCCCAGTTCCTCGTCTTCTGTGCTGCCGTCATCCGCGGGGTGCACAAGTACGGCGGCCTGCTCCGCGCCTCCGTCGCGTCGGCGACCAACGATCACCGTCTCGGCGCGAACGAGGCTCCCCCGGCCATCATCTCCGTCTTCCTCGGAGATCAGCTCGCCGGCGTGTTCGAGCAGATCGCGAAGGGTGCGGCCACCTCGTCGAAGGGGAAGGGCACCATGAAGATCGGTGTCGACACCCTGCCCGTGCTCCCGACCGATCCGGGCGACCGCAACCGCACGAGCCCGTTCGCCTTCACCGGCAACCGGTTCGAGTTCCGGGCGCCGGGTTCGATGCAGACCGTCAGCGGACCCATCGTCACGATCAACACGATCATGGCCGAGTCGCTCGACTACATCGCGACCGAACTCGAGACCGCGGTCGCGAACGGCACCGACTTCGACACCGCGGTGCAGAACCTGCTCACCGAGATCATCACCAACCACGGTGACGTCGTGTTCAACGGTGACGGGTACTCGGAGAACTGGCAGAACGAGGCGGCCGCGCGTGGACTGCCGAACCTGCGCACGACCCTCGACGCGTTGCCCGAACTGATCACCGAATCGGCGGTCGAACTGTTCGGCAAGTACCAGGTGTTCAACCACCGGGAGATGCACTCTCGCTACGAGATCGGTCTCGAACAGTACGCGCTGACGATCGGTGTGGAAGCACGGCTGACCCTGGAATTGGGACAGACGTCGATCCTCCCCGCCGCGATTCGCTACCAGACCGAGTTGGCGCAGAACGTTGCGGCGCTGAAGGCCGCAGGCGTGGACGCGGACCTGTCCGCGCTCGAAGCCGTGTCGGCACCCCTGACAAACCTCAGGGTCGCGCTCGCCGAGTTGAAGTCCGCGCTCACCGCTCAGGGTGAATCGGAGGCATTGGCGGAGGCAACGCATGCCAAGGACGCCCTCCTGCCCGCGATGGCTGCCGTTCGCGCAGCAGCAGACAGCCTCGAGGACATCGTGGCCGACGACCTCTGGCCGCTGCCCACGTACCAGGAGATGCTCTACGTCCTCTGACGGACTGGAGTAGATCTGCACGCAGACAGGTCCGGAACCTACGGCGGAAGCTGTGGGTTCCGGATCTGTCTGTCGGCTCACACCGCCCGGGTCTCTGGGTGTCTGTCAGTGGCGAGATGCGGCCAAGTCGCCGAGCGCTTCGACGGATTTCCAATCGACCACGGCTGCGCAGTTACGCCGTAGCAGCGCGAGAATCAGCTGGTTCACCACATCGTTGTCGGGGAGAACCGCGACCGCGGCGAGTGTGACGTAGAGGCCGCTGAGTAGCTGGATCCTGTAGTCGGCCGTCGCCTGCCCCTCGTCGTATCCGGAGGATTTCTCCGCGAACACGTCGATGTACGTCTTCAGCAATCGTGTTTCGTGTAGTCGGCGTTCGGCGACGTCGACACTGCCCGACATGAAGTACGCGAAGTCGTACATCGGATTGCGCAAGCCGGTGAACTGCCAATCCAGGAGCACGGCCGACACTCCCGCCTCCGACCTCTCGAAGAGAACATTGTCGACGCGAGGGTCGCCGTGAGTGAGTGTCAGGTGTTGCTGCGGCAGCCCGTACCAGGTGCGAACGAGTGCGACGGCATCTCGAACGGCGGCGAGGAAGTCCGGCGGGAGGTCCCCGGCGAAGCGAGTCAGCGCGGCCGCGGCCCCGCGTTCCGCCGCATCGCACCAGTAGTCGGAGACCTCGGACATGCGCACCAACCACGCTGGCGCTGCCTCGTCTGTCAGTGGGAAGAAGCTGGAGTGCAGGCGAGCGAGTTCCGCGACAAGGGATTCCGCCTCGGCCACACCACACCCCGCGGCTTGATTGCCGGGCGTCGTCGTTGCCGTCAAGTCCTCCAGGACGAGGTTGATGTTCGTCTCGTCGCCGGCCACCCAGAAGCACCGCGGAATCCGGCAAGCCTGTCGGCCACCGACTTCCCGGTAAGCGCCGATTTCGCGGTGGTATGCACCGCTCCGCAGTCCGTGCGCGTGCGCACCCGGTGCGCTCGGACGAAACTTCACCACGACCGCGGCGGGGGAACCCGATTCGGCTCGTGCGTACTCGATGCCGATTCGTACGGTGTCGCTCACGTTGCCTGCGCCGATCGGCTGCGCCGAGATCGACGCGACCTCGACCCCAGTGTGGCCTGCCTGCCGTAGCACGGACTGCACCCATGCGGTGTCGATCTCGGTGGCGACGTCGAGCACTCTGGGAGTCGGGTGATTCATGACCAGGACCCTTCGAAGTAGTTGGAGTTCCACACATCCGTGATGAGTCCCGCGGTCGCTTTGAAGACCTCGATTCCGCAGAGCCGCTCTCCGGTGGACAGGCGGATCGCGTTCCACGTCAGCGTCGCGAATTCCTCGTTGCCGGAGAGGTTGGTCACCTCAAATGTCGGCTGGTTCGACGCCAGGTCGGCACGAATGCGCTCGATTTGCTGATTCCGGCTGAGCGCGACGGTGTTACCCGCTTCGTGTCGAATGACCGGGTCTCCGCAGATTTCGTGGATGAGCTCGACCCGTTGCTTGTTGTAGATCTCGAACACATACTGTTCGACGAGTTCGACGGGGGTTCTCACCGGAGACTCCTGTACGTCTCGACGACCGGCTCGAGTTCTGCCGGGGTCGAGCAGTGCATGATGACACCGTCGACACCGAGATCGAGTTGGGCGGAGACCTTCTTCGCGCAGGCCTCGGCTGATCCTGTGGCGGCTGCGTCGAGCCACTCGGCGGGCAGCACTGTGCCGATGTGCTCGATCTCGGACGGGGTCGCCACCGCATCGCACCAGCCGTTCAATCCGGCGACCACCGGATCTTCTCGGAACCGCTGGAGCGCGTTGGGGTCCCAGTTGTTCGTCTTCACCATCAGGTCTCCGTACACCTGCAGGTAGGTGGCGAGTCTAGCCACGGTCTTCTTCAGTTGCAGTTCGACGGGCAGGTGATCGGGAACAGTTGCGTAGCAGGACCACACCTTGACCGCTGCGGGATCACGACCGGCCTTCTCCGCGGCGGTGCGGACCGCGTTCACACACCGCACGACAGTGTCGTCCGAGAAGTACGTGTGGAGAACGACGACGTCAGCGGCTCGCCCGGCCAGGGCCAGGGTCGCAGGCCCGAATGCGGTCAGCCCGATCGGAATGTTCTCGTCGAATGTCGGGTCGAGGCGCAGCGCCGGATAGTTTCCGGCCGGGCCGCTATGGCCCTCGACGGTCTCTCCCTTCCACAATCGGCGCATCAGACCGATGAAATCCTCCAGTTGCGCGGTGGTGACCGGCGGGAGGCCGAAGGCTTTCAGTTGCGGTGCCAGCCCACGACCGAGGCCGAGGACGAAGCGGCCGTTCGTCAGCCGGTGCATCGTCGTCGCCCATGCTGCTGTCACCATCGGGTGGCGGGTGTTGTGGTTGGTCGCAGCAGTGGCGATGTTCAGGCGTTCGGTCACCGCACCGGCCGCGCCCGTCAACGACCCGAGTTCCTTGACGTTGAACCGTTCGGAAAAGAACGCGGTGCCCAGGCCGAGACGCTCGGCCAGTGCCAGTTCGCCGTACATCTCTCGGGGAGACTCGACGTGTCCGCCGAGTGCGTAGAAGCCCAGTTCAGGCATCGAATCGTTCACTGAGTGTGCCTTTCGTGAGAACCGCAGTCGGGCGCCGACCTACCCACGGTTCACCGCGGCGAGTGGGTGGATCCCGATGTGGCGGGTGCCGTCGCGGTCCCGTGCATGTGTCAGGGAATTGGTGACCATGGACAGAAACAGGTCGTCACCGCGCTCCGTTCGTTCCACCAGCATCGCAGCCGCAACCCCGATGATGAAGTTGTGGAAGGTCGCGCACGCATAGTCCTGGACGAGACGTTCGAACGGATAGCCTTCGACCCCGAGGTCGACGAGTTCCGAGTGGTAGTGGAGGAGTAGTTCGTCCTCGTTCGCTCGACGTGTCGCGGCGTCCAGCGCGCCACCGATGAAGTAGGCGACGTCGACGACTCCCGGTGCGTACACCACTGTTTGCCAGTCCAGTACAACGAGCGGTACTTCTCCGCCGTGCGCGTCGAACAGAACGTTGTCGGGTCGGTAGTCTCCGTGCTGGACGGTGTAGGGCATCCTCTCCAGCGCCTGGTAGTACCCGGCGATGTTGTCGACGAATTCCTGCCCCAGTGCGATGTCGGCCTCGCTGAGCCGGCCGGCGTAGCGCTGACGGAATCCGTCGTACCATTCGGGCATCATCTCGGCGAATCGCTGCCAGTAGCTCGACGAGATGTCCATCCACGGGTTGCCCCTGAGTTCTTCGGAACCCCAGTAAGGCGCGTGGATCCGCGCGGCTTGTTCGACGGCGAGCCGCGTTTCGGCCACCGTGCAGCCGGTCAGCTGGTTTCCGGGACGTGCGGGAGTGAGATCCTCCAGGATGAGAACGAATTCGGTATTGTTCGAATCGATTTCGGCGTGGAAACAGGACGGGACGCGGACCTGGAGGTGCGGCGCGATCTCGGTGTAGAAGCCGACCTCACGGGCGTAGTTGAGCTCGCTGCGTCCGGCGGCGCGGCTCTGCTCGCTGTCGGAGGTCAGTTTCGCGACGAGCGACACGGGGCCGCTGCCAGGGTCGGAGTACGAGATCGTGATCTGATAGCTGTCGGCGACCAGACCTGTGCCTATCGGTTCGATTGCCGTGTCGGTCACCCGGTTACCGGAGGCGAGTATTCCCTTGTCGCGCAACACTCGATCCAGCCAGCTCGCGCAAATATCAGCTGCGTGCAATGTCTTCTCCTTATCGAGGGCCGGTACCGACTCAGATCTCGAGCACCGTCACGACACCTGTCGTGCCGTCGACCTCGATGAGTGCTCCGTTCGGGATGCGCTTGGTCGCGTCGGTGGCCGAGACGATGCACGGGATACCGATTTCCCGGCTGACGATCGCGGCGTGCGAGAACGGGGCTCCGACGTCGACGACCACCGCGGAGGCGGCGACGAACAGCGGTGTCCAGGACGGGTCGGTGATCGGGGCGATGAGGATCTCTCCGGGCTCGAGCGCGGAGGGGTCGTCGGGGGTGGTCAGGACCCGGGCGATGCCCCGGGCGGTGCCGGTGCAGCCGGACACGCCGACCACAGACTCGCCCGCGGCCAGCGCAGCACCGGCGGCGCCTGCGCGGAGCGACCAACCCTCTAGCGGCGGAACTTCCTCGGACACCACGAACGGCGGCTTGACGTCGAAGAGCGCGATGTAGCTCTTTTCCCGCTCGCGTACGATGTCGGTGAACGCAGCGGGATCGACGAGGTAGGCATCGAGTTCGTCGGCGAAGAGCATGAAGATCTGCTCCACGCTGTCGAGGGCTCCCGCCTCGACCCCGCGTCGGCCGAGCTCCCGTGCAGGAAGCCGGATTTCGTGGATCACCATGGCCGCCGTGGTGCGAGCGCGTTCGCGGCCGCGGAGCCAGAGAGCGGCGGCGGCGAGGGTTGCCTCGAACTGGGCGGAGGTCTCGGGATCCCCGGCGAGGAGCTCACGGACCACCGAAGCGGCGGCCTCGCGTTCCTCACTTCGGATGGCGCCCTTACCTTCCGGCGCCTCGTCGTCACCGACCCGCCGCATGCGGTCGACGGTGGCCAGCGCCAGTTCCGGTTTGACGCCCCATGTCTGGGCGCGGATCTCCCATTCCGCCGGGCCGCGGAAGTCCCAGTCCGACAGGAACGCGTCGAGATCGGTGCGGAACGCGGTGACGGCTGGGTCGGTGCTCGCCGACAGCCGGTCGTAGAGGCCGGGGACGCCCTCGTCGAACACGGCGGCCACCGCCGGATCCTGGGCGGTGCGGCTGAGGGTCCACATCCGCTTGGAGGGTCCGGTGGAGTCGACGTCACCGATGCCGCCGACCAGGGTGAGGGCGAGCTCGGGCCTGCCGACGGCGGCGGCGATCTGCGCGACGGCCCCCAGCCCGACACCCGATTTGAGGCTGGCCTCGATGTGGTGCTGGAACAGCGGCCGCAGGATGTAGTCGAAGGAGGTAATGCGCTCGCGCAACTGCTGATCGGTCAACGCGGACATGTCGGGCCGGTCGGCGCGGATCCGCACCACGTCCTGACGGTCGGCGTCGTACTCGGGCAGCCCGGTGGCCCCGATGACCTCCTCGACCAGCCAGGCGCCGGCGCGCTCGGCGAACTCCGGGTTCTCGTCGAAGTCCCGCTTCTCGCTCTCGTAGCTGGGAATCCCGGGCATGTCACCGAAGTACTGCAGATCGACCGCCTCCGGTGACATCCCCGGCACACGGACGCCGAACAGCCGCATCAGCGACATGTTGATGTACAGGTAGCTGCCGAAGGCCGGGAGGATGTTGTAGTCGACCGTGGCGTCGTAGAGGTCGTGGCCCCAGACCTTGCATGCGACGAAGGCGTCCCGCCAGCCCGGTTCGAGATTGTGCTGGAATCCGGCGGAGGCGTTCAACGGACTGATCGGGTCGGGGAAGATCTCCCCGACGTTCGCGCGGGAGTACAGGGGAAACACCTTCGACACAGTGTCGTTGATGGGCCACTCAGCCATGCGATGCCTTCTTTCAGACAAATGTTTGGAGTGCCGGTTTCATTCCGGAACGATGCACGTCGCCTTTCGTGTTAGCGACTGTGAATTCACATTCTTATGTGAGTGGCGTCACTCTGTCAAGATTCCCTGGCCTTGACCGACCTCACGTCTGACGAGTTTCCACGTTTGCCGGTAGACAAAAGTGTGAATACTGCGTCACAATCCTTGGATACGAGGTCTGAGCTGGCGTCTGGTTTGTGGAGGTCGGCAGGGAAGGAGAGCGCTCACATGCGCATTTTGGTCACCAACGACGACGGCATCGACGCACCCGGACTGCATGCGGTGGCGACAGCTCTGGCAACCGAGGGGTACGAGATCACCATCGCCGCGCCGCGCGGCGAGTGCAGCGGCAGCGGCTCTTCGCTGGGCACCCTCGAGCACGGAGCGGAGATCGCCTACACGGAGCGCCGCTTCGAGCACCTGCCGGGAGTGCAGGCGCTCAGCTTCGACGCCCCGCCCGCATTTGCGGTGTTCGCGGCGTGCGCGGGGGTGTTCGGCCCTCCGCCGGACCTGGTCGTCAGCGGCATCAATCCGGGCCCGAACACCGGCCGGATGATTCTGAATTCGAGTACGGTGGCGGCCGCGCTGACCGCGTCGACCCTCGGCGTCCGCGGTCTCGCCGTCAGCTGCGGGTTTCCGCCGGAGCACCGATTCGACACCGCCGGCCGCATCGCGGTGTCGGCGGCACAGTGGATGCTCGCCCACAGCGCCCACCGTGCCGTGCTGAACGTCAATGTGCCCGATCTCGACATCAGTGAGGTCAAGGGCGTGCGGATGGCGCCGCTGGCACCGCGAGGACTGCTCGGCTTGACCTTCGACAAGACCCCGGACACGGTGCGGCTGTTGCGATTCGCCAATACCGAACGCCTCGGCACCGGAACCGACTCCGCTCTCGTGCGTGACGGCTACGTGTCGATCAGCGCCATTTCGGCCGTGGCGGCCAACTCCGAGGGCTCAGGCGTCGCGGCGCACGTCGAGGCGTGCCTGCCGTTCCCGGTGGCCGCCGAGTCCTAGGCGCAGGATTTTCCTGCGCTGCACCGTATATCGAACGCAGAAGGGTCGGGCCGGTCATCGACCGGCCCGACCCTTCTGCGTGTTGTGCGCTTGGTCAGCCTTCGTCGGCAGCGCCCCGGGTCCGCCCGGCGCTGAGGATGAGGTCTTCGTGCAGTTCCATCCAGATGTCGTGGTAGCTGTCGTACATCGGCCGCGCGAACGAGGCGTTGTCGCCGCCGCGGATGCGGTCGAGCGCCGCGGAGAGGCGCGGCAGGTAGCGACCGAACCGCGGCAGCGCATCGACCAGTTCCGGGAGCGACGCCCGCAGTTGCTCGTCGGTCTGCGCCAGCGCGCCGACGACCTCGCCGTCGTAGGTCGGGTCGCCGTGATCGTTGGGGGTGTCGTCGCTGCGCATCTGCCAGCGCTGACACACCATCTTGAAGTCGGAGTTGATCGGCAGGAATCGGTCGTAGAAGGCTGTCAGTGCGGTGGCCGCGGCGGTGGTGGCCGGATCCTGTGCGAGTAGCCGCAGATGCTCGGCCTTGCCCGCGGGGGTCAGCATCGCTCCCGGCATCCGGCCCTCCCGGCGCACCACCAGACCCTGCTCGACGAGCGGATCCAGGGCTGCCGGCAGGTCCTCGACGGGCACGCCCGACAGGGCGCTGAGCACGTTGTCGTTGGCCAGTCCCTTCACGCGGAGCGAATGCAGGACGTCGAAGGTGTGTTGATCTTGCTGGGCGTGAACCATGTCTGGCTCCTGTTCGGGTGAGCGGTGGTCAGATTGTGTCTTCGTCAGGAATTCGCGAAATAGTGCGAGCGCAGGGCCTTCTTGTTGAGTTTTCCGGTGGGCAGCCGCGGCAGGCGGTCGACGAAGTCGATCGAGCGGGGCGCTTTGAAGGTCGCCAGGCAGCCGCGGCAGTAATCGATGAGGTCGGCGGCGGTGGTGGCGTCACCCGGTACACCCTCGCGCAATTCCACCATCGCCTTGACCTGTTCCCCGAATTCCGGGTCGGGGATGCCGAATACCGCAGCGTCGACGACATCGGGATGGCGCACCAGGGCGGCCTCGATCTCCTCGGGGTAGATGTTGACCCCGCCGGAGATGATCATGAAACTTTCCCGCCCGGCGAGGTAGAGGAATCCGTCCTCGTCGAGGTAGCCGCGGTCGCCCATGCTTTTCCAGCCGGCACTCGTCGCGGTGTCTCCCGCGTTGACGTAGGCCGCCGCGGCCGGCGGTTCGAACCAGACCTTGCCGATCTCACCCGTCGGCAGCGGGGTGCCCGCGTCGTCGGTGACGTGCACACGGGTGCCGCCGAGGGGTCGGCCGACCGACCCGGGGTGGTCGGCGGATTCGGCCGCGGAGATGTACGTGTGCCCGTAGCCCTCGGAGGCGCCGTAGTACTCGTGCAGGACGGGCCCCCACCACGCGTTGATCTGTTCCTTGACCTCCACCGGGCAGGGCGCGCCGGAGGTGACGGCGGTGGTGTGCGTCGGCGACAGCGCGATGGCGCTCCTGTCGGGCAGGGCGAGGATGCGCAGCAGCATCGTCGGCACCCACTGCGAGTGGGTGACCCCGTGGGCGGCGATCGCCGTCATGGCCGCGGACGCGTCGAAGCGTTCCATACACACGACCGTGCCGCCGGCGGCCATCGTCATCAGCTGGAAGGTGAACGGCGCCGCGTGGTAGTTCGGGGCGGGCGAGAGCAGCACCGTGTCCGAGTCGATGCCGAGTTTCAGGGCGAGGCCCGCGTGACGGGTGGGGGCGTCCGCGGGATGGATGTCCAGCAATTTCTGCCGGAACGCCTTCGGACGGCCGGTGGTGCCGCCGCTGTAGAGGACGCGGGCGCCGAAGCGCTCGTCCGCGATGGGAGTCCTCGGGTGGTTCGCGATCGCCGCGGCGAGGTGCTCGACCCCGGGAGCAGGATCGGTGCACAGGGTCAGCGCGGTGTGCCCGCCGGGAAGGGCGTCGGCGACCGCTCCGGCGAGCGAGCCGCTGGTGACGACCGCGGCCGGTGTCGCTTCGGCGAGGAGCGCGGCGAGTTCGGCGGCGCCGAGGTGCCAGTTCACCGGTGTGACATACAGGCCCGCGCGCATTCCGGCCGCGACCACCACCGGCCATTCGATCCGGTTCTCCATCACCAGGACGATGGAATCGCCTGCTGTCACGCCTCTGCTGCGCAGGAGATGGGCGAGCTGGTTGGACTGCTCGTCGAGCTGCCGGTAGGTGAGCGAAGAACCGGAGGCGGCCATCACGAACGCGAGAGAATCAGGATGCTCGGTGGCGATTGCGGGTGGGTACACGTGACCTCTTTTTGTGAATTGTTCGTCACTATCTAGGTCAGGCTACAAGCGATTTGACTCGTCTTACAAGGGGTATTTGCAAATCCGGCGATTTGTGCTTTAGTGACACCAATGTCACAAACGAACGTGACCGTGACGGGAGACATCCAAATGACCACCAGCAGTGGTATCGACCTGATGGACCTGCGGGCATTCGCCTCCGGCTACGCGGACGAGATCTTCGCGCAGTTGCGCAACGAGGACCCTCTGCACTGGAACGAGGAACCGAACGGCCCGGGATTCTGGTCGGTGACTCGATACGCCGACGTCAAAGCAGTTGCCGCGGACCACGACACGTTCACCGTCACCCAGGGGACGCAGATCGCGAGCAGGCGCGCCGAAGGCGAAGGCGCCCGCAGCATTCACCACGTCGACCCACCGGAGCACGGTCCGCTGCGCAAGATCGTCACCCCGCACGTGCGACCCGCCAAGGTGAAGGCCCTCGTCCCGGACATCGAGGCGGTGATCGACGACCTGCTGAACAAGGCCGTCGGCGCGGGGCCGATCGACCTGGTCGCGAACATCTCCGCCCAACTGCCACTGGTGATGATCGGTCGACTGCTCGGCGCCCCGCTCGAGGACTGCCCGAACCTGCTGCGGTGGACGAACCAGATGGCCTCGGAGGACCCCGACTACTCCGCGGGCCCCGAGACCGCCGTGCGCGCCCGCGACGAGGTGTTCGCCTACTTCCGGGCCCTCGAGACCGAGCGTCGGGCCTGCCCGGCCGACGACCTGGTCAGCGTGCTGACCGCCGCCGAACTCGACGGGGTCCCGCTCAGCCGAGGTTACCTCGACGCCTACTACCTGATCCTGATGGTCGCCGGGAACGAAACCACTCGGAACCTGCTGTCGGGCGGTGTGCTCGCCCTGCACGAGAACCCGCAATGGTGGGACGTTCTGCGCGAGAATCCGGGCAAGATCCGCTCCGCGGTCGAAGAGATGGTGCGTTGGGTGTCGCCGGTGCTGTCGATGCGGCGCACCGCCACCCGGGACGTCGAGATACACGGCAAGACCGTGAAGGCCGGCGACAAGGTCGTCATGTGGTTCTGTTCCGCGAACCGGGACGAGCGGGTGTTCGAGGAGCCGGACACGTTCCGGGCCGATCGGTTCCCGAACGAGCACCTGGGTTTCGGGTGGGGCGATCACGCCTGCCTCGGCGCCAACCTCGCCCGCCTCGAGGCGAAGCTGTTCTTCACCAAGCTCGTCGAACGCGGCATCGACATCGACGTGGCCGATTCCCCGAAGCGACTGCAGAGCAACTTCTTCCGCGGCATCAAGACCCTGCCCGTGCGATTGGAGCCGCGCAATGGCTGACACCTTCGACCGGGCCGGTTGTCTGATCGACGGCGACTGGTTCGTGCCGGCCGGGCCGGTGATCGAGGTGATCGACCCGTTCACCGAGTCCGTGATGGGTGAGGTCGTCGACGCCGGATCCGAGGTCGTCGACGACGCCGTGCGGTCGGCCGCAGCAGCCCATCCGGCGTGGCGGCGCACCGACGTCGCCGAGCGGGCGGAGTTGCTCGACCGTGCCGCGGATCTGCTCACCCGTGACGGCTCGGCGATCGCGGCACTGGTCAGCCGGGAAATGGGTATGCCGATCTCGCTCGCGGAGGTCACACAGGCCCAGCTCCCCGCCGACGTGCTGCGGGCCACCGCCCGCACCGCCCGCGACTTCCCGTGGTCGCAGGACATCGACGGGGCCACCCTGGTCCGACGCGGCAGCGGGGTCGTCGGCGCGATCACGCCGTGGAACATGCCGGTCCATCAGATCGTCGCCAAGGTCTCGGCCGCACTCGCCGCCGGATCGACCGTGGTGCTCAAGGCGTCGGAGATGACCCCGTACGACGCGAACGCGCTCGCCGCGCTGTTCCTCGAGGCGGGATTTCCGGCCGGGGTGTTCAACGTCGTGACCGGAACCGGTGCGGTCACCGGAGCCGCACTGGCCGCGCACCCGGGCCTCGCGCACGTCTCGTTCACCGGCAGCGTCGTCGCCGGCCGCACGGTGGCCTCCCTGGCGGCGCAGACGTTGACCCGCTGCACCCTCGAACTCGGCGGAAAGTCACCTGCCGTGGTGCTGCCGGACGCGGACCTCGAGACCGCGCTCACCGGGGTCGTCACATCCGGTCTGGTCAACTCCGGTCAGGCCTGCAACGCCACCACCCGCCTGCTGATCCCGGAACACCTCGCCGCCGACTCCGTCGACATCATCGAAGATGCAGTCGCGCAGCAGGTCCTGGGTAATCCCGCGGACCCCCGGACGCGGCAGGGGCCGCTCGTCTCGGCGCGCCAACGTGAGCGCGTCCTCGACCACATCGGTGACGCCGTCGCCGCCGGCGGGCACCTGCTCACCGGCACGGGCAAGCCGTCGGAGGCGTCCCCGACCGGGTACTTCGTCGATCCCACCGTCATCACCGGACTGCCCGAGGACGCCCGGGCCATCCGTGAGGAGATCTTCGGCCCCGTCATCGCCGTGCAGATCTACACCGATGTCGACGACGCCGTCCGCATCGCCAACGACTGCGCGTACGGGTTGTCCGCGGAGGTGTGGTCGGGCGACGTCGAGCGCGCCCGCGCCGTCGCCGGACGGCTCGACGTCGGCCAGGTCAAGATCAACGGCGTCCGCACCCGCAATCGGCCCACAGTTCCCTTCGGTGGCGTCAAGAATTCCGGCTACGGCCGCGAACTCGGCCACCTCGGCATCGAGGAGTTCACCGACGTGACGGCGGTAATGTCATGACCGGCAACACTTTCAGCGGAAACATCGTCGTCACCGGCGCGGCATCGGGGATCGGACTCGCCCTCGCCGACCAGTTGAGCTCGGCAGGCGCCACGGTCTACGCCCTCGACCGGCGCGACTGCCCGATCGGACCGGCGCGCACCCTGCTGTGCGACCTCTCCGACCCCGGCTCGATCAGCGACGCCGTCGCGGCCCTCCCCGGTGAGGTCACCGGGCTGGCGAACGTCGCCGGTGTCCCGGGCACCGCTGCCGCGCAGACCGTGCTGGCGGTCAATCTTCTCGGGGCGCGCCTGCTCACCGAACTTCTGCTCCCCCGCATGACTGCGGGAGCGGCGATCGTCAACGTCGCCTCCGTCGCCGCGTACCGCAACACCGAATCCCCGGAGTCGATCGACGAACTGCTGCGGGTCCGCGACCGCGCGGACCTGCACGCCTGGTTGCGTGACCACCCCGTCAAGGGGCCCGCCGCCTACGACACCTCCAAACGCGCCCTCGTCGACTGGACGCAACTGCTGTCGGCGAAACTGACGGCACGCCACATCCGGGCGCTGTCGGTCAGCCCCGGACCGGTCGAGACACCGATCCTCGCCGACTTCGAAGCCAGCATGGGCGCCGACGCGATGGCACGATCCCACGACGCGGTCGGCAGACACGGCTACCCCCATGAGATCGGCGCGGTCGTCGCGTTCGCCCTCTCCCCCGCCGCGTCGTGGCTCAACGGCATCGACATCCCGGTCGAAGGTGGCCTGTTCGCCACCCGTGCGGCCGCCAAATCCCCCGTTTTCGAAGGACTCTCGCTATGACCTCCTCCAGCAGTCCGGCCGAGCACGTCATCACCCTCGACGGCACCCACCCCAGCACCCGCGAGGTACTCGGCGGCAAGGCCTACAGCGTCAACAAGATGCGGGCGATGGGACTGCCGGTCCCCCCGGCGTTCGCGCTGCCCACCGGTGTCTGCGCGGTCTACCACGACAACGGCCGATCCCTGCCGGACGAGATCTGGCAGCAGGTCCTCGAACACCTGCGACGACTCGAAACGGAGACCGGCCGCCGGTTCGGCGCCGGTCCGTCCCCGCTGCTGGTGTCCGTTCGGTCCGGCGCCGCGCAGTCCATGCCGGGCATGATGGACACCGTCCTCAACCTCGGCCTGACCCCCGAACTGTGTGAGGCGCTCGCCGCCGAGACCGGCGATCAGCGGTGGGCGACGGACACCTGGCAGCGGTTCTGTCACAGTTACGCCGACATCGTCGCCGGCGACCCCGGTGCCGCGCCGCCGAGCGATCCGCTCGACCAGTTGCGATCGGCGATCGGCGCCGTCTTCGATTCCTGGACCAACGAGCGTGTGAAGGCGTATCGCGCCCGGCACAACCTCGGCGCCGGCGCCGGAACCGCAGTCACCGTGCAGGCCATGGTGTTCGGCAACCGCGACGAACGGTCCGGGACCGGGGTGCTGTTCAGCCGGGATCCGGCCACCGGCGAGAACACTCTCTACGGCGAATGGCTGGCGAAGGCGCAGGGCGAGGACGTCGTGTCCGGGGAGAAGACCCCGAACCCGCTCGTCACCGTCGGCGACATCCTGCCCGACGTGTACCCGGAACTCGAGCGCATCGCCGAGGTCCTCGAACGTGAGCACCGCGACCTGGTCGACATCGAGTTCACCGTCGAAAGCGGCCGGTTGTACGTCCTGCAGTGCCGGGCCGGGAAGCGTGCTCCGCGCGCCGCGGTCCGGATCGCCGTCGACCTCGTCCGCGAAGGTCTCATCACGGCCGACGAGGCGGTCTCCCGCGTCTCGGCCGAGCAGGCCGCGAGCCTGGCGAAAACGCAGGCGGTGCACGCCGACCGGACGGTCCTGGCCGGCGGCCTCGGCGCCGGCCCCGGTGTCGCCGTCGGGCAGGCCGTCAGCGACCTCGACCAGGCCCTCGACCTCGCCGCGGCCGGCACACCCGTCGTGCTCGTTCGCCCCTCCACCGCTCCGGACGACGTGCCCGCGATGTTCGAATCGGTCGCCGTCGTCACCGAACTCGGCGGCAGCACCTCCCACGCGGCGCTGGTGTGCCGGGAGATCGGGCTGCCGTGCGTCGTCGGCGCCGGAGTCGGCACCGTCGCGAAACTGACCGGGCTGACGGTGACCGTCGACGGCACCACCGGCGCGGTCTACGAGGGCGACGCCCTGCACACCCCCGACGAGGGCGACGTCGACGAGTACCTCACCGAACTCCTCGGCTACCTGCCCGACACCGTCCCGGTGGATCATCCGCTCGCACAGTTGCGCTCTGCGCACCTGGAACGGGCATAACACGAGGTCAGGACGATGCGACATCCACGGTCAGTGATATCTTGTTCGCAAACTCGGGCGACGGAGAGGGGGCGGCGATGACCACACAGCGACAGGTCCCACCGCGCACGCTCGACGACGTCTACACGCACGTCGGCCTCGTCGAACCCGGCGCGGCCACCCCGAAACGTCCCAACCGCCGCGGGGAGCTCACCCGGGAACGCATCGTGCAGGCCGCCATCGAATGCTTCAGCGAGTACGGGTACACCCGCACCCGGGTCTCCGACATCACCCACCGCGCGAAGACCGCGCAGGGAAACTTCTACCGGCACTTCACCGACCTCGACGACGTCTTCCTCGCCGCCATGCACACCGGGCTCCAGGAATTGTCCGAGGCCACCAGCCGCAAGACGACCACCAGCGGCGAACTCGAAGCGCTGATCGAGGTCAACAGCACCTACCTGCACGCCTACTCCCGGCACCGGCACATCCTGCGACTGCTGCGTGAAGCTGCCGCCGCCAGCGCCAACGAGGGTTTTCAGCAGCTGTGGCTGCAACTGCGTGACGACTTCATCGCACGCACCCGCCGCTGGCTGGAGAAACTGCACGACCGCGGGGAGATCGGGGACACCAACCTCGACCTGCTCGCCGAGTCGCTCGGCTGCATGACCGAGCAGATGGCCTACGTGCACGTCGGTCTCCCCGCCTCGACCCCCAAACGCGAACGCATCGACGAACTCGGCCGCGCCCTCGGTGAGGTCTGGTTCCGGGCGCTGCCCCCGGCCGCGTCGCCGTCCGAGCACTGACGGCGTTCCACCGGTTTCGTTCGGCCGCCGACGGCCGGAACGTGTCGCTTCCCCATCCTGAGCTGCAACGAAAGACGCACCCATGACCAACGTCGCACCCGATTCTCTCGGCTACACCGTCCGTGTCGCCGACGTCATCGCCGAGACACCCGACGCCTCCTCCCTCGTCATCGACGTCCCGCAGGAGATCGCCGACAGGTTCGCGTACCGGCCCGGGCAATTCCTCACCATCCGGATCCCCAGCGAACGCACCGGTTCGGTGGCGCGTTGCTATTCGATCGCCAGCTCGCCCACCACCGACGACCGGATCAAGGTGACGGTCAAACGCACCGTCGACGGATACGGCTCGAACTGGCTGTGCGACAACATCACCGCGGGCGACGACGTGCATGTGCTGCCACCGTCGGGCACGTTCACCCCGCACAGTCTCGACGGCGACTTCCAGCTGTTCGCCGCCGGCAGCGGCGTCACCCCGGTGATGTCGATCCTCAAGTCCGTGCTGGCGTCCACGACCGGCACCGTGTCCCTGTACTACGCCAACCGGGACCGGGAATCGATCATCTTCGACGCCGAACTCGCCGACCTCGCCAAGAAGCACGCAGACCGGCTCACCGTCGAGCACCGACTCGAGAGCGAGGCGGGGCTACCGACCCCGGACAATCTCACCCAATTCGCCGACGGCGGCCAGGACGGCACCGTCTTCGTCTGCGGACCCGCACCCTTCATGGCCATGGTCAAGGAGACGCTGACCAGCATCGGGTACGACCGGCACCGGATTCACATCGAGGAATTCCGGTCCCTCGACGGCGACCCCTTTGCGCCGATCAAGCAGGTCACCGCCGACGCCGCCGCGTCGTCGACCGTGGACGTCACCCTGGACGGCGACACCCACACCCTGTCCTGGCCGGCCGACGCAACCCTGATCGACGTGATGGTGGGCGCCGGGATCGACGCCCCGTACTCCTGCCGCGAAGGCGAATGCGGATCCTGCGCCTGCACCCTCCTGGAAGGGACCGTCGATCCCGGGGTCACCGACGCCCTCGATCCCGACGACGTCGCCGACGGCTACATCCTCGGCTGCCAGGCGAAGCCGACCAGTCCCACGCTGAAGATCGAATTCTGAAGCGTCCGGTTGCCGGGCTGATTCAGCCGCGGAGCTGATCGGGCAATGAGCGGGTGATGATCTGCTGAGCCTCGGTAAGGATCGAGTCCACTACCTCCTCGCAGCTGCCGATGTCGTGGATCAGGCCCTGAGCCTGACCGGCCCACCACATGCCGCCTTCGACGTCTCCGTTGCCGTACACCTGCTCGCGGCCGCGGACACCGCTGGCCAAGTGGGCGATGTCGTCGAACGTGGCACCCGGTCGCCGCGACAGTGTGGCGATTTCTTCGGACACCGAGTTGCGGGCGACACGGGCGGAGTTGTGGAACTCGCGGAAGACGATGACGGTGTCGCGTTCGGTGTTGTCGACGATCTGTTGTTTGACGTTGTGATGGATGGGCGCCTCGGTGGTCGCCATGAATCGGGTGCCCATGTTCACCGCCGACGCTCCCAGCGCGAGGGCGGCGACAAGTCCGGCGCCGGTGGCGAGTCCGCCGCTGGCGATGATCGGGATCGACAGTGCCCGGGCCGCAGCGGGGATCAGCACGAGCCCGGGAACGTCGTCCTCACCGGGGTGCCCGGCGCACTCGAAGCCGTCGATGCTGATCGCGTCGACGCCGAGTTGCTCGGCCTTGACGGCGTGCCTCACCGAGACCGCCTTGTGGATCACCTTGACACCCGCGGCTTTGAAGGTGGGCAGGTGTGGGGTCGGGTTGCCCCCGGCGGTTTCGACGATGGTGATGCCGCTGTCGACGATGGCGTCGCGGTATTCGTCGTAGGGCACCGGCTGGATGGTCGGCAGGATGGTCAGGTTGACGCCGAACGGTTTGTCGGTGAGGTCGCGGCAGCGGGCGATCTCCTTGACCAACGCTTCGGGGGTCGGTTGGGTCAGGGCGGTGAGGAATCCGAGCGCCCCGGCGTTGGCCACCGCGCCGATCAGGTCTGCGGTGCCGACGGCGGTCATGCCGCCGCACACGATGGGGTGTTCGATCCCGAAGGTCTCGGTGAAGGTGTTGGTGAACATGCGCTTCCTCGTTCTTCTGTTCGGGGACTGGTCTAGCGCTGCCGGCTCAGGCTCGCCAGTACGGCCTTCGCCGCGCGCTCGCCCGACGTGGCTGCGTCGGCGAGCGACGGCAGATCGAGCTGGTAGTCGCCGGCGAGGTAGATGGTGCCGAGCGGATCACGCAACGTCGGAAGCGAGTTCCTCCGCCCGGGCGCCCAGAAGGGCACGACCCGATGGTGCTTCCGCACGATGCCCTCGCCCAGCTTCCCTTCCAGCTCGGGGAACACTGCGAGCAGGTCCTGCCGGTATCGCGACACGATCTCCTCGTCGGGGAGGTCGAACAACGCGTCGGCGTGAGCGCCGCCGGCGAAACAGGCCAGTGCTCCACCGGGCTTGCGGTCGTCGCCGTTCCGCATCGCCGCGGCGTGGTTGAACATCGCCTGGAACGACAGTTGCGGCGTCGAGACAGCGAAGTACTCGTCCCAGCGTTGCGGCCCGACTTCGTCGGTGAAGAATCCGACGATCACGTACCGGCCGTAGGTGATGTCGTCGAACGCATTCCGGTGCTGCTGCGGGAGGTCCGGGATGATCCGCTCGGCGATATCGGCGGGTGCGGTCACGATCGCGCGCTTCGCCCGCAGCCGCACCGGTCGGTCACCGTCGTGGTAGTCGACGACCACGCCGTCACCGTCGCGCCGCACCGAGTGCACCGCCGAGTTCAGCCGGATCCGGTCACCGAGATCCTCCGCCAGCACGTCGGTCAGCGTTTGGTTGCCACCCACCGGCAGCGAGAAGTTCGGGATCTTCTCCGGGTCGGCCAGTGCGAGGCCGACCGACGTGACGAACTGGGTGGCGGCCGTCTCCTCCACCTCGCATCCCATCCACTGCGCCGACCACGACCGGACGACGTCGGCGGCCAGCTTCGACCGGACGCCCTTCAGTAGGTACGACGCCAGCTTGGTGTCGAGGTTGGCGCGAACCCGTTGTGCAATACGGCTCTGCGACTCCAGGAACGGCGTGACCGCGAGGATGCGTGCACCGACGATGGCCATGCCGATTCGGTCCATCAGGGTCATCCGCGTGCGGAACATGAGTGCGACGGGATTCGAGGTGTCGATCACCTCGCCGTTCAGGTACAGCGCGACGCTCTTGCCTGCGAGCGAGCCCATCTCGATGCCGTGCCGGTCGAGGGCATCGATCAGTGTGCCTGTGCCCTCGGTGAACTGAGTGCCGACGTTGATCCAGTAGTCGCCCTTCCGGACGGTCTCGACTCGGCCGCCCACGCGGTCGGTGGATTCGAGCACGACTACGTCGGTCTCGGGCGACAGCGACGTCGCCGCCGTCAAACCCGCCATTCCGGCGCCGACGACGACCACCTCGGTGGTCTCTTCCTGTACGTGCGTTGTCATTTCGGTTCCTGACTCTCGAAAACTATGGGCCTCGCTACTGCGGCGGTCAGGGCGCGGATCAAGCCGTGACCGGGGCGCCGCCGCTGACGGCCTGAGCGTCGACGCGCTTGTTGTGGGCGTCGAACGCCCGGTACGCACGGAAGTACGTGAACATCTGCAGGCCCCACGTGGACAGCGCGAAGATGTAGAAGATCGTGTGCTCCGCGTCGTCGCCCGGAATGTGGACGAAGTCGTAGGTCGAGGCGATGACGAATCCGCAAGCGGTGGCGAGGGCGACCGACATGGCGTGACCGTGCTCGCCGATACCCCACAGGCGCTTGACGAAGTAGATCAGGAACAACGTGGTGAGCACGTTGACAACGATGAAGAAGATCTTGGCGGGGGTGCCGATGTGGTACTGGTACCCGAGGAGGAGGAAGCCCACCACCGCGGCGAGTGCAAACGCGCCGATGTCCACCGCGACGGACGGCTTGTATCGGTGGGTGACCTTCATCAGCCCCAGAACCAGGATCAGCGTGATGCCGACCGACCGGGAGAAGGCGTCCAGAAAGGCTGCGCCGGTGTACATCGGACTGTCGTGACCGGCCTTCAGGATGCCGTAGACGAGGAAGTTCGAACCCGACGTTGCAACGATGATCCACTCGAGGCCGAGCAGGTAGTTCTTGTAGTTCCGGATGAACTTGATCCCGTATGTGAATCCGACGGCGATCATCCAGATGTCCGCTACCGCGAAGAGCAGTTCTCGGATGGACATGATTTTCTCCTTGGAGGGTGGCTTACGCCGATGGTTATTTCGTGAGGGCTGCCAGGCGATCCGAGGCACGGTCGGCGAGCCAGGCCGCGTGCAGCGCCGGGCCGCTGACGAAGCTGGGCCAGAAGCGCTTCCGGCCGTGCCAGATCGCGGCCAGGTCGTCGTGTAAGGGCGCGCCGCCGATGCGGTCCGCGAGCAGGTGGCCCACGTACTGTGCCTGGGCGAAGCCGTGGCCGTTGCAGGCGAGCGAGTAGAGCACGTTGTCGGAGGCCTCGCCGGCGACGGGAAGCCACGTGGAGCTCATGCCGATCCAGCCGCCCCAGGCCTTCTGCGGTTCGATGTCGCGCAGGCCGGGGAAGCGGTCGCGGAATCCGCGGACGAGGTCGTCGGCGACGTTCCGGGCAGGGGTGCGGTCCGGCAGCGGATTCCGCCCGGTCTGCACGCGGCGGGTGCCGAACACGATCGTGCCCCGTGGGGTCACACGGTAGCTCTCGATGATCATGTGCAGCGTGACCATCGGGGCACGGCTGGTCCAGCCGATCTCGTCGAGTCGCTCGGGCGCAACGGGTTCCGTCTCGACCAGCGATGTCCACACCGGGGTGGCGAGGTTCTTCGGCGCGCTGGAAAGGCCTGCGCTGTAAGCGTTGGTGGTCAGCAGCGCCTTGCGCGCCCGAACCCGTCCGTCCGGAGTTTCGACGGTGACCCCGCCGCCGGTGTCCGTAACGTCGCGGGCGGGGGTGTGCTCGTAGACGCGCACACCGGACGCGATCGTCGCGGCCCGCAGGCCGAGGACGAATTCACCCGGGTTGAGGGTCCCACCGACGCCCTCGCGCATTCCGCCGAGGAAGCCGTCCGGAAGGCCCGCCTCGCGGCCCTCGACGAATTCGGCCGACGATCCGGCCTCGGCCATGACCTTCGCGTTGCGGCGCGCATGCCGGAGCTGCCCCTTGGACACGGCGGCCATCACGATGCCGGCCTGCTCGTAGCCGCAGTCGATCCCGTGGTGGGCGATGGCGTCCTCGGCGAAGTGCACCGCGTTCTCGGCGTACCGGTAGAGGTCGCGCAGCCGCTCGCTCTTCAGCAGAAAGCCCAGCAACTCCGGATCGGCGGCAATCGAATTCGTGACGTATCCGGCGTTGCGGGAGCTGGCGCCCCAACCGAGGGTCTGCGTCTCGAGGAGCACCACGTCGACGCCCTTCTCGGCGAGGCGGAGTGCGGCCGACATGCCGCCCCCGCCGCCGCCGATCACCACCACGTCGCAGTCGATGTCACCGGTCAGGGGTTGTTCGGCGGTGGCGGGCGTTGCGGCCCAACCGGTGTCGTAGATCAGCTCCATGGTTACGCCTCCGTCTCGTCTGCGGGAATGACCGCGGTGCCGCGAGCGCGCACCGCGACCAGTGGCGGCTCCAGGACGTGCGAGCTGCCCGTGTCGTCGGAGACGCGGCAGATCACCCGAAGCTCGAAATCCACCGTGCGACTGCGATTTCCCTTCTTCACCAGCGTGGCCTCGGCCTCGACGACATCACCGCCACGAACAGCGGCGAGGAACTCGACGGACGAGTAGCCGGCGAACAGGCCCTCGTGACCGTCCAGCTCGATCGACAGGTTCGTGCCGACGTCCCCGAAAAGTTTCAGGGCGTAGGCGCCGTCGACCAGATTGCCCGCGTAGTGCGCATCGGAGAAGGCGACATAGCGCCGGTGGACCGCCTTACTCATGAAATCTCCTGATGGATCGCGCCGAGGTGGCGGGACTCTGCCTCACCGTCGATCTCGACGCCGGGGTAGCCGCGCTTGGCGATCTCGGTGCACATCCGGCGGTACTTGCCGACACCGCCGACGTAGCCCATGAACGTGTTGGGTTTGCCCTCGACGTTGGAGCCGCGGTACCAGGAGTCGGTGGTGGCGTACAGCGTCTGGGCGACGGTCTCCTCGGTGATGTCGACCCAGTCGTTCTGACCCTCGACGGTGGTCTCGACGAGCGTCGCTCCGGAGTCGCGGGCGTGCTCGATGAGGTCGGCGATCCAGTCGACGGCCTGCTCGATGGTCATCACCACGTTGCTGGCGAGCGCGGGGCTCTGGGGGCCGCCGACCATGAAGAAGTTGGGGAAGTCCGTGGTCATCATCCCGAGGTAGGTCCGGACACCGTCGCGCCAGGCCTCCTGCAGCTTCGTGCCGGACGCACCGGTGAGACCGAGCCCGTACAGCGGGCCGGTGAAGGCGTCGAACCCGATGGCGAGCACGACGGCATCCGCCTCGTACGTGCCCTCCGATGTGACGATCGCGTTCGCGGTCATCGTCTCCAGCGGCTCGTCGCGCAGCGACACCAGCGACACGTTCGGCCGGTTGTAGGTCTCGTAGTAGTCGGTACCGAAGACACTGCGCTTGGCGCCCAGCGGGTGGTACCTGGGCACCAGTAGCTCGGCGGTGGACGGATCCTCGACGATCTCGCGGATCTTGTCGTGGAGAAATTCCGAGGCGGTCCGGTTCGCCTCGGCGTCGGTGAGGAGGTCGGCGAACTCGGCGCCGACGCCCTGGAAGCCGCTGCGCTCGTACGCCGCCTCGTAGCGCCGCCGGCGCTCCTCCTCCGACACGTCGAAGGCCTTGTCGGCCACTGGGCGGTCGGGGATGCCGCCGGGCGAGTGCCGGCACTCCTCACGGATCGCCGGGTAGTCGACCTTGATGGATTCGATCTGCTCCGTGGACAGTTCGGTGTTGCGGGCAGGCATCACGTAATTCGGGGTGCGCTGGAACACCGTGACGTGCTCCGCGACCTCCGCGATCAGTGGGATGGCCTGCACGCCCGAAGATCCGGTGCCGATCACGGCGACCCGCTTGCCCTCGAGGTCGTCGAGCGAGATGTTCCACCTGCTGGTGGACACCTGGAGTCCGGTGAAGTTCCCGAGGCCCGGCACGTCGAAGTCCTTGGGGGTGGACAGGCCACCCGCACCCGAGATCAGGTAGCGGCTACGTCGGGTCTCGCCGTTGTCCAGCCGCACCTCCCACAACCGGTCGGCCGCGTTCCACGTCGCGCCGACCACGCGGGTGTCGAAGGTGAAGTGCTTGCGCAGGTCGAAGCGGTCGGCGACGTGTTCGATGTAGCCGAGGATTTCGGCCTGCGGCGCGAATCGCTGGCTCCACGTCCATTCCTGCTGGAGTGCCTCGTCGAACGAGTAGGAGTAGTAGATGCTCTCGACGTCGCAGCGGGCGCCCGGATAGGTGTTCCAGAACCAGGTGCCGCCGACGCTGGGTCCGGCCTCGAAACCCGCGAAGGTCCACCCGGCGTTCGTGAGCCGGTGCGAGAGGTAGAGGCCGGAGAAGCCGGCACCGACGCCGATGACATCGACGATCCCGCTGGCTGAGGTGGAGGTGGAGTTCATGCTGTCGCTTTCATTGTATTGGTCAAACGACTCGATCAACTGACTTAGTTGAGTAGACCAGTGGTCCCGGTCACAGTCAAGGGGTGACGCGAAAGTAGACGCGATCGCTACAGAGGGAGGTCGGGTGAATCGACGCCGACCACGCGATCGCCGCAGAACACCCGGACGGACTCACCGGGGGCATGACCGCCGATTCCGGAAGCACCCCAGAAGCTCTGCGCCGAACCGTCGGCGAGATCGGCGATCTTGGCACCGTTCACCCGCACCTCGCCCGACCGCACCCGGGATCCGACCTCGATGGCGCGGTCCAGGTCGCCACCGAACACGTACGCGTCGAGACCCGAAGGGTTCGCGTTGGCGACGCGCAGTGCGTCCTCGTCGGACTCCACGGCGTGCAGGCTGACGAGCGGCCCGAACAGTTCGGCGGTCGCCATCGACGCGTCGACTCCCGAAGCGACTGTGGGGGAAAGGAAGAACCCGTCGAGTGCGGGGAGCTCTGCGGGCTGATGGATCGTCCCGCCGTGGGCCCGCAGCCCTTCGATCCGGCTCTGCAGCGTGGCGAAATGCGGGGCGTTCGAGATCGGGCCCAGCTGCGTGTTCTCGTCGAGCGAGTGCCCGATGCCGATGCGGGCGATGCGATCGAGCAGCGACTCCAGGAGCGGCTCGACGAGGCTCTTGTGCGCCAGCACCTTTCCGGGGCCCTCACACCATTGACCGTTGAGCTTGGTCATCCCGTCGAGGATCCCGTCGGCGGCCACGTCGATGTCGGCATCGTCCAGCACGAGGGCGGGGTTGTTGCCGCCGAGCTCGAGCTGGAGCACCTTGAAGTCCTCCGCGGCCGCGCGGGCGATCGCGCGGCCGGCGTTCGGGCCGCCGGTGAACGAGACGATCTTCACGCGGTGATCGCCGGTGATCGCCGCGCCCACGTCGCCCGCGCCGTGGACGAGCTGCAGCGCACCGTCGGGCAGCCCGGCCTTGACGAAGCATTCGACGATGATCTGGGCGCTGCTCGGCGCGTGCTCGGACGGCTTGAGGATGACGGGGCAACCGGCGGCGAGGGCACTCACCATCTTCGCGGCGGGGATGAAACTGGGGCCGTTCCACGGAGTGAGGATGGCGGCGGGGCCCCACGGAACCTTGTACAGCCGCACGTCGCGGCCACCGGCCTCCAGCGCCGTGCGACGCGGGATGGCGCGCAGATCCGCAGCGGACGAGCGGATCCGGTGCGGGAGGAACTGCGCGACCATCCGAGCCTTCGCGATCGGGACGCCGCTGGTGAGGGCATCGGTTCGAGCGATGTCCTCGATCAAGGACTCGACGACGTCGGCCGCACGCTCGATAACCGCCGCGCGTTCCTCGCTCGCCGCGTCGTCCCAGCGCTCGAAGCCGTACGCCCGCTCGGCATGCCGCAGTGCGCGCTCCACGTCGTCCGGACCGGTGGTGACGGCGCGGTGGACCGGCCGGCCCGTGTTGGGGTCGAGATTCCACGCGTCCGGGATCGTCCGGCACTCGGACCACTCGTCGGCGATGTAGTTGATCGGCTGGGGCAGTTGAGGGTTCGACATCCGCGTCTTCCTTCGGTGCGTGGGTATGGGTGGGGTCGGTGCGGTCACACGGTGAGGTCGGCGACGATGCGGGTCACCTCACCCGACTTCATCGCCTCGAAACCCTTGTCGATCTCGCGGAACGGGATCACGTCGCTGACCATCTCGTCGAGCAGCAGGCTGCCCTGGAGGTACAGACGCGCGAACTGGGTGATGTCCTCGTGCGCCTGGCCGGACCCCATGTACGAGCCGATGAGGCGCTTCTCGCCGAAGAAGAAATCCGACGCGGGAACGGTGAGGTCGGTGCCGTCCGGTGCGATGCCCACCAGGCATGCGGTACCCCTGGCGCGCAAGACCGACAGCGCGGTGGCCGCGGTGCGCGCGGAGCCGACGGCCTCGAACGAGTAGTCCACCCCGTCGCCGAGCACCTTCCGGATCTCGGTGGGGACATCGGCCGCGCCGTTCACGGTGTGCGTGGCACCGTATGTCCGCGCCGCCGCGAGCCGTGCATCGTCGAGATCCACGGCGACGATCGCCGAGGCACCGGCGAGCCGCGCGCCCTGGATGATGGCCGACCCGACACCGCCGCAACCGATCACGGCCACGGTGGCGCCGGGGCGTACCTGCGCGCCGCGGAAGACGGCACCGACGCCGGTGATGATGCAGCACGACAGTAGGCACCCGACGTGCAGCCCCACCTCGTCGGGCACCGTCACCAGCGAGTTCTCCCGCATCAGGGTGTGGCGGGAAAACGCGCCGATGTCGCCGAGCCGCTCCACGACCCGGCCTCCCGGCCGCTGGAAAGCGGGCCGGGGCCGCTGCCGGATCTGCGAGGCGCGCTGGCACTGCGTCGAGTGCCCGGCCTGACAGTTGCGGCACGACCCGCACGAGGGCGTGAGGGCGCCGACGACGCGGTCGCCCGGACGCAACGAGGTCACCGCGGAGCCGACCGACTCGACGATGCCCGCCACCTCGTGCCCGACCACCACCGGCAGGTCGGCGTGCACGGTTCCGGTCATGTAGTGCAGGTCGCTGTGGCACAGGCCCACGTTGGAGACCGCGACGCGGACCTCGTGGGGCTCCGGGTCGTCGACCTGGATCTCGGTGAATTCCAGCGGCTCGTTCACCGCGGTGAGAAGTGCTGCTTCGGTGGTGATCACTCTTGTCTCCGATCTCAATTGCTCGTCGTGGGCGCCGTCGGCGCCGCGTTCTTCGATGCCCAGAAGCCCTCGATGCCCTCGGTGAAGGCGCCGGACTCCCACGAGTGGCGGGCGGCGTCGTCTTCGCGGGCGAACGCGGCCTCGATGTCTTCGGGCCGCGGCCGCAGCAGACCCAGGTGCAGTGCGGTGGTACGGGGATCGGAGTTCCACTGCCTGATCACCTCGACCGCGCGGTCCACCAGTGTCTGCGGGGCCACGATCTCGTCGAGCAGCCCGATCCGCAGAGCCTCGTCCGCATCGATCTGGCTGGAGGCCAGAATGATTCGCGTCGCATGGTTCCGAACCAGGCGACCCAGGAGGAAGCTCGAGGCGTTCGAGATGATGATCCCGCGGTGGTTCTCCGGCTGGTAGTACTCGGCGGCGGGAGTGCCGATCCGGGAGTCGCAACACAACGTGATCTCCGAGGCGCCGCCGACCGCGATCCCGTTCACGGCCGCGATCACGGGGACCTTCGTCTCGAGAATCGCGCGGGTGATGTCGTGGAACGTCGCGAAGGCCTCGTGAATCTCGTCGTAGCTGGTCGGCACCGACTGCAGGTCCTCACCCGCGGAGAACGCCCGACCCGCACCCGTGAGCACGATCCCGCGGACGACGTCACCCGTCCCGAACCGGCGGATCGTCTGCGCGAACCTCACCCGGGTGGCCACGTCCATCACATTCAGCTTCGCCGGACGGTTCAGTGTGAGCACGGCGACGTCGCGGTCGATGTGCACGTCCAGGTAGTTCTCGGTCATGTCCGGCTCCTCAGCTACCGCTGCGGACGGTGCGCGGCGGTTGCAGGTCGTAGGTGGTGCGCGGGTGTTCTGCGGAGCGCGCCTTCAGGACCGGCTTCGACACACGCTCCGACGGGGTGCGCGGGAAATCGGCGACGAACTCGACGTAGCGCGGAACCTTGAAACGTGCCAGCTGGGCTCGCGCGCCGTCGACGATTCGCTCTGCGGTTCCGCGGCTCTCGTCGACGCCGGTGGCCAGCTGCACGAAAGCCTTGACCTCCTCGCCGAACAGCTCGTCCGGGACGCCGACCACCGCTGCCGCGACGACAGTGTCGTCGCGCTCCAGGACGCGTTCGACCTCGGCGCTCGCGATGTTCTCGCCGCCGCGGCGGACCATGTCCTTGATCCGGCCCACCAGGCGGTAGCTGCCCGCCTCGCGGACCGCGACATCGCCGGTGTGCAGCCAGCCGTCGCGCAGGACCTGCGCGGTGTCTTCGGGCCGGTTCCAGTAGCCCAGCATCATCGGTCTGCCCGAGGTGATCAGCTCGCCGGATTCTCCCTCGGCAACCTCCGCGCCCCGCGGATCGACCACCCGGACCTGCTTCGTGGGAACCGGCCGCCCCAGCCGCCCGCTGCCGACGTCGGCCGTCCGCTCGGGGAAGCTGACCAGGTCGACCCCGCTTTCGGTCATCCCGAAGATCTCCCGCCACGGTGCACCCCAACGCTGTTCGAGCTCAGCGTGCAGCGCGACGGGGATTGCCGAGCACAGCACGAGGCGTAGGTCGTTGTCCCGGTCCTGCGGGCTCGGCTCCTGCTTGAACAGCAGCGTGGGCATCGAGCCCAGCACGTAGCAGAATGTGGCCCGGTGCCTGCGGACGTCCGCCATGAAACCCGAGGCGGAGAACCGGGGCAGTACCACCAGCGGTGCGCCGATCGTGAGACACAGCGAGGTGTTCCACTGCGGGTCCATGTACGAGAACGGCTGCGAGGTGAGCGCCACGTCGTCGGCCCCGAGGCCTGCCGCGCTCGCGCAGACCCACCCCAACCGAACCCAGTAGTCGTGGGTCAGCATGCACGCCTTCGGGAATCCGGTAGTGCCCGAGGTGTACTGGAGATTCGCGAGCGTCTCGCCGGAGATGGCGACCCCCGGCCTGTCCGCCGGATACTGCGCGAGTTCGTCGCACGAGGCGGCTTCGACGATCCGGACATCGGCCAGATCGGCGTTCGCGGCGCGCACCTGTTCGACGAGTGGGGTGTGTTCGGCGTCGGTGACCATCACCCGGGCGCCGGAATCCCGCAGCACGAATTCGAGGTCTGCGCGCTGATATGACGAATTGATCGGCACCGCGACGCCGCCGGCCGCGAGAATCGCGAGCCAGGCGACCGGCCACTGCACCACATTGGGCAGCATGATCGCGACCCGGTCGCCTTCGCGGACCCCGTCCTCGCAGACAAGTCGCTGCGCCAGGCGTGACGTCCAGTCGTCGATCTCGCCGAAGGTCCACGACCCTTCCGTGAACCGGAGGAACTCGCGGTCCGGATACCTGAGGGCCTGGATCGCCAGCAGGCCGACGAGGGTGTCGATCGGCGGGTCCTGCGCCAACCGGGCCAGGGCTGGTACACGTTCCAGTCGAACTGAGTCGACTCCGGTCATGGTCATCCTCTTCAGACTTGTCGGGTGCGATGCGGCGTTGATGCGGGTGCTGCTCGCGATCTCATGTCGTGACGGCGCATTTCGCGGTGCGCTCGTGCCCCTCCGATCGCGATGGCGCCGGGCACTGGGCTCAGTCATAGCGTAGAAGAACATAGTCATATGATCAAGGCAAATGACTAGATACCCATAAACGCTGCGAGTCGTGGGGTTCCCATCTCGGCGATGAGGCAGCTCGCCCGCCCAGCCGACTGGTAGCGTTTGCATTGACTTGATCAGTCGTTCACATCTGATTCGACAGGAGAAACGCATGGCCCGCATTCCCGCCGCCGAACGTCGCGCCGAATTGGTGGCGGCGGCCGTGCGCATGATCGCCGCCCACGGAGTGGACGGCGCGACCACACGCCGCATCGCGCAGGATGCGAACGCTCCGCTGGCCACGCTGCACTACTGCTTTGCCACGAAAGAGGTGCTGTTCGCCGCGGTCTTCGAACACGTCACCGCGCAGTATCGAGAGGTGCTGGCGCGCAACGATGTCCAAGGTGACATCGAGACCACCGCGCGCGCCCTGTTGCGCGGCGTGATGGAGTGGTACCTGGCGAATCCGGATTTCGGCGCGGCGATCGTCGAGCTGATCAGCTGGGCCCAGCGTCAGGAGGGCAAGCAGGCCGAGATGGTGTACGACGAAGCATTCGCGACCATGCGGCCGATCCTCGAGGCCGCCGCGACCGATGCGGGCCAGTCGGTCGACCCGAAAACGATCGCCGAACTGGCCTACATCGTGTCCACGTTGTCCGACGGATTCGCGCTCAACTGGCTGGTGTTCACCGACCGTACAGCGGCCGAGCTGCAGATCGAGCTCGTCCTGGGTGTCCTCGACGCGTGGATGGCCGCCAACGTCGGCGATGTGCCCAGACCGGCGGCTCCGGCCGCGAAGGCGTCACCCGAAGACGCCCTGCGTTCGCTGGTGTCCTGGGTGAGCGTGGAGTGACGCACCCTCGACGCCGAGCGTGGAGACAGGCGTGGGACGGATTCAGAACACGGCGCTGTCGACGCGTCGACCGGACCGGGCGCGTGAGATCAGCACGGTCACCACGACGAGCAGGGCGAGAACGCCCGACAGCCAGTAGCCGGTGCCGTAGAGGCCCTTTGCCGCGACCTCGAGGCCGGTGCCGACCACCGGAACCAGGGAGGCACTGAGGTCGCCGCTGACGAGTGCCGTGCCGAAGGCGAAACCCACGGCCATGGACGTGCCGGCGACACCGGCCGCCATCCCGGCCTTCTCTTCGGGCACTGCCATCTGCACCATGGTGAAGCCGGCTGCGTAGCCGATTCTGGTCCCGAGCCCCATGACGGCAGCGCCCACGAGGTATTGCCACTGCTGGTCGTGCGCCAGGGCGAGCCAGGCCAGCCCCGATGCGCTGGTGAGCGCTCCGATGACGAAGACGGGGACACCACGGCCGTTGAGCAGGGCGCGGTCGAGCACGGTTCCGCGGACCAGGAACGCCGCCGCGAAGGGTGCCATGAGCCAGCCCGTCTGCAGCGCGCTGAGCCCGAGTCCGTAGGAGTCTTCGGGCCGAAGATTCTCGGGAGAGATCTGGGCGTACGTGCTGAGCAGCAACAGAAAGGCCGAGTTCACCGCTGCGAACAACGCGATGCACAGGCACGACGCGGTGACCAGAGGCGTCTTCATCATTGCGACGTCGAACACCGCCGAGGTCGACCGGCGCTCGACGCGCACCCATGCGATGCCACCGACGATGCCGACCACCAACGGAACGAGTGCCGCGACGCCCCACACGAGGCCTTGCGTCAGAGTCAGCAGGATCGCCGCGACCCACGCGATCATCCACACCGTGCCGAGTACTGCGATGCGGCCGTTACGCTCGGCAGGCGGGGCATGTGGGATCGTGACAAAGCACGCAATGGTCGTGGCCGCGCACACTGCGGTGAGGATGACGAAGAAGCTCCGCAGCGACAGGCTCTCGACGATGAAGCCGCCGCCGATCATGCCCACGACGATGCCGACACCGGTGGCGACTACCAGAACCGCGACGCCCACCGTGATGCCCTCCTCGCCGAGATTGCGACGCAGGAAGCCGAGCGGAAGCAGCTGCGCCGCACCACCGAAGCCCATGAGCATGCAGCCGACCAGGAGGGTCGGATAGGAGTCGCCGACAGCCGGAATGGGCGCGCCGACCGCCAGGAATGCGGACGCCGCCACGGAGGCGTTTCGGTCGCCGTACAGATCGGCGAGGCGCGGCAGCAGGATGAAGCCCGCTCCCCCGCCGAGGGTCAGCGCCGTGTACAGCCACGTCGTCTCGGCCACTGTGGCAAGGCCGTACTGCGCCTGGATGATCGGCAGCAGTGGCGGCAGGATGAAGATGACGGCGTTGGTCAGGACGATCAGCAGCGTGCCGACACCGATGAGCACTCCTTTGTTCGGCGCAGGGCGACCGACAACCTCACTGGCGAGTCCGGCTTGCGGGTGGATCTCTGTCATAGGTTTCTCCGATTCGTGATCAGGCGCGGGAGTTCGTTCGTCGTCATGAGGGGTCTGTTCCTTCGAAAGTGGGCTGGTCGCAGTGAAGGGACGCCGACGACTGTGTGATCTGGCTCATACCGTAGGTCAAGTCAGTCATACGATCAAGATGTTTGACTCATAAATTTGATGGCACTACCTGCAGCTCGAGGCGGCCCCTCTCGGCGATGTGCCAGCTCACTTTCCGATCCGACTGCTAACGTGGGAACCGACTTGATCATCTGCTCAGCTCTGTCCAGACAGGAGAACGTATGGCTCGCATCCCCGCCGCCGAACGTCGCGCCGAACTGGTGGCGGCAGCCGTACGCGTAATCGCCGCCCACGGGGTGGACGGCGCCACCACTCGCCGCATCGCGGAAGAGGCGAACGCACCGCTGGCCACGCTGCACTACTGCTTCTCCTCCAAGGAGGTGCTGTTCGCGGCGGTGTTCGAGTACGTCAACGCGCAGTATCGAGAGGTGTTGACGCGCAACGATGTCCAAGGCGACGTAGCGACCGTCGCCCGCGCTCTGTTGCGCGGCGTAATGGAGTGGTACGTGGCGAATCCCGATCTCGGCGCGGCAATCGTCGAGCTGATCAGCTGGGCCCAGCGCCAGGAGGCCAAGCTGGCCGAGATGGTGTACAACGAGGCATTCGCGACCATGCGGCCGATCCTCGACGCCGCCGCTACCGCTGCGGGCCAGTCGGTCGACCCGAGAACCATCGACGAACTGACGTACATCGTGTCCGTATTGTCCGACGGATTCGCGCTCAACTGGCTGGTTACCGACCGCACATCGGCAGAGCCGCAGATCGAGCTCACCCTCGGCGTGCTCGACGCGTGGATGGCCACGAACCTCGGCGCTTCCTCCGTGCCGGTGGGCCGAGCGTCGACGGTCTCCTCCCAGCCAACCCTGCGCTCGCTCGTGTCCTGGGTGAGCGTGGAGTGATACCGCACTGATCCGAAAGACAGCTGTCGGCCGCCCCTTTCGGTGGCGGCCGACAGTCTCTTGTGGTCAGATCCGCTGGTTGCCTTCGGCGACGATCCAGCTCAGCGCCGGATCGTCGCGTTCCATCCACTCGGGATGCCACTGGACACCGAGCACCGCGGCCCCCGGCAGCTCGACCGCTTCGACGACGCCGTCGGCCGCGCGACCCGTGACCACGAGGCCGGTACCGCAACGGTCGACCGCCTGGTGGTGCCACGAGTTGGTCACCGCGCCGGCACCGAACAGCCGTTCCGCGATCGAACCGGGCTCGAACGTCACCTTGTGGTCGTCGGCACCGTCGGTGAGCGGGGGCGAAACCGACAGGTGCTCGACGGAGCCGGGCGGGAGGTCGGCGATCAGCGTGCCACCGAGAGCGACGTTCAGGATCTGCAGGCCGCGGCACACCCCGAGTACCGGAATGGGCCTGGCGAGTGCGGCACGCACGAGAGCGATCTCGAACTCGTCCCGATCAGGGTCGTGGACCATCGGATCGTCCCGCGGATCCACGTCCCGGACCACCGACGGGTCGCCACCCCAGCGCGCGGGATGAACGTCCTGGCCTCCGGTGACGACCACGCCCGCCAGCCAGTGGCAGAGTGCCTCCGGGTCGGCATCGTAAGGCAGGTTCACCGGAATGCCACCGGCCCTGGCGATCCGGTCCGAGAAGTCGGACATGAAGGCGTCGGCGAACAGGTGGCCGTAACGCTTGTCGAGTCCATCGACCAGCCCCAGCCGGAACCGCCGGCCGGTGATGCCGATCAGCGGCCGGATGGTGCCCGGCGTCGCGTTCTCCGTGCTCACGGGAACTCGAAGTATCGCGCCGACTCCCATTCCGAGAGCTCGGCGAACGGATCGCCCCCCGCGGTGTGGAACTGCATCCACTCCCATCGGCGGGTACCCACCCAGTAGTCGACGAACTCGTCCCCGAGTTGTTCGCGCAGGATCGGATCTGCCTCGAGAGCGGCGGCCGCCTTGGTGATGGAGTTCGGCAACCGCTCGAGATCGGGCGCACACCACGCCATGTCGTTGACCGGCTCGGGCGGCTCGATCGCGCCGTCGAGGCCGGCGATCACCCCGGCGAGAATGGCCGCGACCGCGAGGTACAGATTCGCGTCGGCACCGGGAACCCGGTACTCGAGGCGGGAGTACGCCGGATGCCCGCACACCGCACGCACCGCGGTGGTCTTGTTGCTGATGCCCCACGTGACCGTCGTCGGCGGGCCGCTCAGGTCGACCAGGCGGCGGTACGAGGTGATCTGTGGGAGCACGATCGACGTCGCGCCCTGCATCGTCGCGAGGAGTCCGCCGATCGCGTGCCGCATCGTCGGCGAGGGTCCGTCCTCGGCGTAGAACGCGTTGACCCCGTCGCGCTGCAGGGACAGGTTGACGTGCGAGGCCTGACCGTATCCGGCCGTCGGCTTGGCCATGAAGGTCACGGTGTGACCGAGTTCGAAGGCCACCTCGCGCATCACCTGCCGGGCGCGAGCCCAGGCATCGCACACCGAGATCGGGTCACCGGGAACCAGGTTGAGTTCGACCTGGCCTGCCGCGTCCTCGTCGCTCCACGCCTCCCACTCGATGCCGATCTCTTCGAGGCGACGGGCGACCGCCGACATGTAGTCGACCCAGTCCTTCGATTTCGCGAGGTGGTACGCGGTTCCGGCGGAACCGCCGAGCGGCGTCAGGTCGCGATATCCCTTGGCGCGGGCCTCGTGAATGGACTCCTGGAACAGGGTCGCCTCGATCTCGACCGCCACGGTGGCCGTGAAACCATGCGTTGCGAGTCGGTCGACCAGCTTTCGGGCCAGGTTACGCGGACAGGTCCCGACCGGGGTGCCGTCGGTCTGCCAGTAGTCACCGATCACGGACTGCAGGCCGGGCTCCCACTGCACGAGCGTCGACATGTCGGGCCGGAACTGGACGTCGGCCAGGTGCCCACGCCAGTCGGGGTAGGCGAATCCAAACGTGGGGTCGTTGCCCAGATCGAGGCCGAACAGGAGATCGGCGAACGCGAAACCCGACCCCGCGCTCGCGGCGAACTTCTTGGGCGCCACGTTCTTTCCGAGGAACGAGCCATCGTGATTGGTGGCCTCGAGCCGGACCGTGTGGACGGCGGCATCGCGATCCGTTGCGGTGGCGGTGATTTCAGACATCGTATCGAACCTTCCAGGATGCGGCGACGAGCACCGACAGCTGAGAGAGCGTGCCGCGCACGCCGATCAGACCGGTGGACAGGGCGGCGATCAGATCGTCGGCGCCCGAGAAGATCCCGGCCAGCAGCTCCGGGGGGCCGGCGATCACATAGTGCGTCTCACCCTCGCCGACGACCAGCTGGGCCAATCCGTCGGGGCCGTCCGCGACCGCGACGAGCACGTCGGGGATCCCCGGTACCGACCGGGCCGCGGCCCAGAACGCCTCCGCGGCAACCTGCCAGTCCGGCAGCGGCGGCGACAGCAGTGCCAGCGACGTTGCCGCGAGGTCGCGCTCGCCCGCGGGCTCGCCGACCGGGGCGAGCCGCGCGTTCAGGTCGACGGTCAGGGTGACGTCGGGTGAGGTGAACACGCCGCTCGACACCGCGACGACACCGTTGGAGATGCTGATCGTCGCAGCCTGCGGGGTGTCGTGGGAGCGGACCGCGACGATGCCTTCCACCCCCTCCACGATGGAATCCGCATGGTTCGCGCGGACGGAATCGGTGATCGTGCGGCCGATCAGCCGGACGATCGGACTCGCATCGTCCTCGATCCGGATGTCGACCCCGTCGACCGCGTCGGCCTCGCATGTCGCGTGGCCGATCGTCGTTTCGGTCATCCTTCAGTCCTTTCGATTCGACGAGATCATGTGCGCGGTACACCGTCAGCAGCGGATCCCAGTTGGAATGCGACCTTCACAGTCAAACGTCTTGGTCACGTGACTATGATGGTGAGGCACAGATCACTTGTTGTCAATGACTTGCGAGGTTTCCGAGATGAACGACGACGCGCCCACCTGGTGGAATCTGCTCGACGGCGATGCGCAGGCCGCGGCCCGGATGATCGCCCACGCCCTGCAGAAACCGATCCGGGAGCTGGGACCGCAGCAGGCCCGGGCGCTCCTGAACACGACTCCACCTGCCGAGCCGATCACGCCGCTCGACCGTGTCGAACAACTGACCGTGCCGACCCGCGCAGGTGCGATCCGGGCTCGCCTGTACCGCGCGAACAGTGCTGCTCCGGACGGCGACACGCCCGCCCTCGTCTATCTGCACGGCGGAGGTTTCGTCCTGGGAACCCTGGAGGGAGCCGACGAGCTGTGTCGCGCGATCGCCGCCGGATCCGGATGGACGGTCGTGTCCCTGGACTATCGGCTGGCTCCCGAGAACCCCTACCCGGCAGCGCTGGAAGACTGCGTCGACGCCTACGCGTGGCTGACCGGGACAGCATCGGAGTTCGGTATCGATCCGGGAATGATCGCGGTCGGGGGCGACTCCGCCGGCGGCAATCTCGCCGCCGCCCTCTGCCTGCACCGACGCGACGAGCGCAGCCCTCTACCCGCGACTCAGGTCCTTGCCTACCCCGCCGTCGACGGGACATTCACTACGCCGTCGTGGTCGGAATTCGCCGATGCGCCGCTGCTGAGCACCGTGGACGCGCGCTGGTGCTGGGACCACTACGTCGGCCCCGGACTTCGGGCGGACGACCACCTCGCGGCACCCATGCGCGCCGCATCGCTGCGCGGCCTGCCGCCTGCCCTGATTCTGACCGCGGAGGTCGACCCGATCCGGGACGACGCCGAGGCATACGCCGGACGGCTGCGGCGCGACGGCGTCCCCGTCTCGCTGACCCGCTATGCCGGCGTCTTCCACGGTTTCGTCACCGAGATCGGTGTGTTCGCGCAGGCGAAACAGGCGATCGACGAGGTGTGCCTGCACCTGCGCGAGATCGCGCGGGCATAGCTCGTCGCTCAGCGCCTCACAGACCGGTTTCGCGGCTCTCGCGTTCGGCCGCCGCCAGGATCGCCTCGATCACCACGTCGAAGACGGCGCGGCGATCGATGCTGGTCAGTTCGGTGATGTGGGCACGGGCGGTGGGGTACTCGCCGTCGGGCAACTGGGCGTAGATGCGGGTCCACGACGACGCGTCCTTCGCCTGGATCTCGGGGTCCAGGGTGGCGAGTGTGGCGACCTGGCCCGCGAGCCCGAGCGCAGCGTCGACGAACGCCCGGTAATACCGGACGGTGGCGCTCCGGGACAGACCGGACCGCGAGAACGTGTCGAGAATCAGCTCCACCATCCGGCGCTCCGCAGGCCCGCCGGTCGTGCGCGCGAACGTCAGCGCGGCGATCGCCGGTGAGTGGGCCGCCGTCGCCCAGATCCGGTCGGCGATCCGCCGCAGCGTGTCCTGCCAGTGCTCGTCCTCGTTCACCTCGCCGATCTCGTCGAGCTCGATCGCGGTCGCGTGATCGTAGACGGCGAGCAGCAACTCGTCCTTGTCACGGAAAAGCCTGTACAACGTGCTCGCGTCCACGTTCAGCGCTTCGCCGAGCCGTCGCATCGTCAGCCCACCGACACCTTCGCGTCGGGCGAGTTCGAAGGCCGCCGCGACGGCCGCCTCCTGTTGCACACCCCTGCGTTCCCGCCGGGAGGGCCGCGGCGTCGTCGCAGGTGCCGAGTCCTTTGCCATCGTTCTCCCCTCGATTCCCGCGTCCACCGTAGCAATCCCTGTTTCCGACCGCGTTGCCAACAAAACTGTCAACGCTGTTGACAACAACGATGCGATGCCTGTTTAGTGTGGTCGATCACAGCACTCCACGGAGGAATTCACATGACGGATTCGCAGGCCGCGACAGCGACGGACGAACCTCGATTGACCCCGCGACTGACGCTTCCGTCCGTCGTGGCATTCGGCCTGTCGTATATGGCGCCGAGCCTGGTCATGATCATTTTCGGCGTCATCGCCGTGGCGAGCGCGGGCACGGCGCCCACCGCGTTCCTCGTCGCGACGGTGGCGATGCTGCTCACCGCACTGAGCTACGCCCGCCTCGCCCGGATCTGTCCGGTGTCGGGTTCGGCGTACTTCTACGCGCGCCGCAACCTGGGGTCGTCGGTCGGATTCCTGGTGGGATGGGCCATCCTGCTGGACTACCTGTTCCTGCCGATGGTCGCGTGGCTGGCACAGTCGATCCTGCTCAACGCCCAGTTCCCCGCCATCCCGATCTGGGTGTGGATGTTGATCAACGCGGGTCTGACGACAGCCGTGAACGTGATCGGCATCGCGCTCGCCGACCGCATCAATCGGGTGTTGCTCGCCGTGTCGGTGTTCCTCGTGTTGCTGTTCTTCGCCTATTGCGTCAAGTTCGTCGCGGGCAACCCCGTCGCGTCCTACACGGAACCGTTCTGGAATTCGAACAGCATGATGTCCGGCATCTCGGTCGCCGCGGCCATCGCGGCGTACTCGTTCCTCGGGTTCGACGCCGTCACCACTCTCGCCGAGGAGACCAAGGACGCCGCCCGCAACATCCCGCGAGCCATAATCTGGATCGTCGCGATCGGCGGCCTGATCTTCGTCACCGTCGCGTACGTGATGCAGCTGGTCCACCCCGGCGGTGTCTTCGAGGACGCGCAGGCGGTGGCGTACACGATGTCGGTCGACGTCGGTGGCCAGTTCTACGCCGATTGGACGAACCTCGCGGGCATCGTCGCCGGGTCCGCGTCGTGCCTGGCCGTCCAGCTCAGTTCGAGCCGACTGCTGTACATCATGGGCCGGGACGGTGTGCTCCCGCGTCGCCTGTTCGGGAAGCTCAACGCCCGCACGCGCACTCCGATCTTCTGCGTGCTGGTGACCGGCGCGATGTGCTTCGTCGGCATGAACATGCCCCTCGAAACCGCAACAGGATTCATCAACTTCGGCGCATTCTCGGCGTTCACCGCTGTCAACCTCTGCGTCATCGCCTACTACGTCCGCCATCGCTCGACCCGGCCGCTGAGCAGAATTCGCTTCGTCGTGATGCCGGCGATCGGCGCAGCCGTGACGCTGGGCATGATCACCCAGCTCAGCGAGCACGCACTGATCTCGGGCATCTCCTGGCTCGCCGTCGGAATCGTCTACCTGGTATGGCTCACTCGCGGATTCCGCCGGCCGACACCCGAAATGAACCTCACCCACGAGCAGGATGTCGTGGCCGCCGCACAGATCAGCGAGGGCCGGAAATGATGATCGGAACCGAACCACTTGTCACACTCGCGGATTGGCAGAGTCCCCCGCACAACCGGTACACCTTCGGCCGAATGCGCCAGATGGTGCCGACGGCACGAGTCGCGGCAGGCCCCGCACCGTTGCGGCTACCCGAGGACGGCGCACTCGACCTCGATCTTCCCGTCGGCAACGAGACCGTGCGTTCGATCCTCGAGCGCACCTACACCGACGGCTTCATGGTCCTGCACCGCGGCGCCGTGCTCGCGGAGCTGTATCCCGGCGATCTCGACGCCGACCGGACCCACATGCTGTTCTCGGTGAGCAAGTCGATCGTCGGCACGGTGGCCGCGAACCTGATCGCGACCGGCACATTGGATCCCGACGCCCCACTCACCGCGTATGTTCCGGAATTCGCCGACTCGGGCTACGCCGGAGCCACCGTGCGGCACATTCTCGACATGCGGTCGGGTATCCGATTCTCGGAGGAGTACCTCGAACCCGGCGCCGAGGTACGCCTTCTCGACCAGGCCGTCGGCTGGGTTCCGCGCGTCGACGATTGGGTCCCGCAGTCGATGTATGGATTCCTTCCGATGCTGAAAGCGGCTCGCCCACACGGTGGCCCGTTCGAATACCGATCGTGTGAAACGGACGTACTCGGATGGGTCTGCGAACGCGCCGCCGGTGAGCGCATGCCGTCGCTGCTGTCGCGCCTGATCTGGTCCCGGATCGCCTCGGACGACATGGATGCCGGAGTGGACCGCGCGGGAGCGGTATTCGCCGACGGCGGGCTCGCCGCCACACTCCGCGACGTGGCGAGATTCGGCGAGATGCTCCGATGCGGCGGACGAAACGCCACCGACCAGGTGGTGCCGCAATCCTGGATTGAGGACGCCCTGCGCGGCGCGCCCGATTCCCGTGCAGCGTATGCCGAGTCACCGATCGCGACGCCACTGCCGGGTGGCATGTACCGCAACCAGTTCTGGGTGCCGCACGCCGATCGGCAAGTGCTGCTGTGCCTGGGGATCTACGGCCAATCCATCTACGTCGACCTCGACCGAGACGTCGTGGTGGTGAAACTGTCGTCGTGCCCGACACCGGTGGACGACGAACTCGACAACGCAAGCTTCGCGGCCGCCGAGGCGATCGCGGCATCACTGGCCTGACCGGCAATCCCGGCCGGCCTCACGAGTTCAGTTGTGCCAGCACTTCGGCCGCGGCTCGGTAGCCGGACCGAATCGCCCCGTCCATGTAGCCGTTCCAGGTGTCGGAGGTTTCCGCGCCTGCCCGGTGCACACGCCCGATGGGATCGGACAGGGCGGCACCGTACTGCGTCCACACGCCCGCACCGAGTCGGCCGCCGTAGGCAAGCAGCTGGTGATCCCGTCTCGGCCTGGGACTTCAGTACTCTGCTCGGTGTGGCCATTCGACCGTGGATGCCCGGCACGGACCGTAACCCATTCGGCTGGTGAACCGCCGCTGACCGGCCACCGGACGCGATCGTGCAGCAGTGGGCCGAACGCAGTGATCGCATTCGTCGTCGACACGGTGGAGGCAGAGGTCAGGTCGATTGCCGCTCCTCCACGACCCAGGCCGCGACCTGGGCTCGCGAGTTGAATCCGAGTTTGGTGAGTATGTGTTCGACGTGTCCCTGCGCGGTGCGTTGTGAGATCACGAGCCGGGCGGCGATGGCCTTGTTGGTCAGCCCCTCGGCGATCAGCTCGGCGACCTGTCGTTCACGTTTCGTCAGTTTCACCGATCCGGAGGGTCCGGAATCTTTCTGGAGCCGTTCGCCGAGTGCGTACGAGACGGCCGAGTCGAGATCCATCTTCCGGCCTTGTTGCTGCGCCTGCTCGTAGGCGTTCTCGGTGAGCGCCCCGCGGACGACCCGTTCGCACTCGTCGTGATGAACGAGCAGGTCGGGGACGAAAACCGAGGAACTTCCCACTGCGTGACCAATGGCTTCGGCGGCTCCCATCAAAATGCCGGCGCGCTCGGGATCACTGCCGCCGGCGATCCACGCGAGAGCTTCGAGGCTGTTTGCGCAATTGACCGGATCGTCGACGAGACGGCTGAGCCGCAGCCCCTCCTCGAGCAATTCGGTTGCACGACGCCGTTCGCCCTGTCGCCACTGCGCAACCGCCATGACCCACAGGACGTAGGCCCGGTACACGGATTCGCCGTGGCGATCGGTGATCGAGAGGGCTTCCTCGTAGCAGTCGACCGCCCGGCCAGGATCGTCGTCGAGCAGCTCGTAAGTCAGACCGAGCAACGTGAGCGTCTCGACGTGTATGACCAACTCGCGCTCCGCTTCTCGAAGCACAGTGAGGGCCCGCTCGAAACCGGTACACGCGCGCACGAGATCACCGTTGAAGATCCCGAAGACGCCGTCCGCGTGATCGACGATGGCGCGCGCGACGGGATCGGGCACATGGTCGGCAAGGGCATGCGCCTGCTCGACGAGGGCAGCACCTCGCTGATGGTCCCGTTGCTGTTCGGCCATCAGGCAGTTGGCGTAGAGCGCTTTGACCGTCACGATCGTCGGCGGCAGATTCGGTGACGAGAGGAATCGGTCGAGCCAGCGCCGTGTCTCGCTGAGCAGACCGCGCGTACTCCACAGCAGGGACGAGGCGGTCGCGATCTGCAAACCTTCCTCGACGTCGCCCTCGGTCAGGCAGAATTCCATGGCATCCCGCAAGTTCGGCTGCTCGCGACTGAACCGGGAGAGCCATTCGATCTGCCGAGGGCCTATGAACTCGGCTTCAGCGGTCCGGGCCAGCTGGCGATACCAATCCCGGTGCCGACGACGCAGGTCCGAATAGTCGCCGGTCTGCTGAGCCTTTTCCCGGCCGTAGTCGCGGAGAGTCTCGAGCAGCCGGTATCGCACCGTGACGCCCTGGTCCTCCCGGTTCAGGATCGACTTGTCGACGAGCGATGCCACCGCGTCCAGGAGGTCCTGTGCGTCGCTGTCTGCACCGCATACCTGTTCTGCCGCATCCAGTTCGAAGCTACCCGCGAATACCGACAGTTGTTCCCATGCGCGTTGCTCTCGCACGGTGCAGAGTTCGTAGCTCCAATCGAGGCACAACCTCAACGTCTGCTGGCGCGACGGTGCCCCGCGGCTTCCGCGTGTCAGCAACGCATAGCGGTCGCTCAGGCGTTGCAGGATCTGCTCGGGCGACATCGCCCGCAACCGCGCCGCCGCCAGTTCGATCGGTAGCGGCAACCCGTCCAGTCGGCGGCAGATTCGGGTCACCGCGGTCTTGTTCGTCTCGGTCAGGGCAAAGGCCGGTACCGCGGCGGTGGCGCGTTCGGTGAACAGCGACACGGCGTCGTAGCGGGGAAGACCCTGGAGTGACGGCTCGCGATCCGGGTCGGGGACCGCCAGCGGTGGGACGCGCAAGGTCGCTTCACCGCCGATTGTCAGGGGTTCCCGGCTGGTCGCGAGAACACGCAGGCGGGGGCTCTGTTGCAACAGTGTCGTCGCGAGGTCCGCCACGGCATCGACCACTTGTTCGCAATTGTCCAGTATCAGCAGAAGTTCTCGCGAAGAGAGGAAGTCCAGCAGGACTTCACGAAGAGACCGAGCCGTCTGGTCACGCAATCCGAGGGTGGTGGCGACGACGTCGATCACCAGAGACGGGTCGCGGACCTCCCCGAGTTCGACGAGCCATGCCCCGTCGGCGAATTCGCGCTGCATTGCCGTAGCGACGCGTATCGCCAGACGGGTCTTCCCGACTCCGCCTATTCCGGTCAGCGTCAGCAGCCGCGATGCTGCCAGTAGATTTTTCGCCTCGGTGAGTTCGTGCCTGCGCCCGACGAAGCTGGTCAATTCCAGCGGGAGATTTCCCGTCCGATGAGCGGAGGGACCGAGCGGTGTTCGCCGTGGAGTGTCCGCCGGGTCCGGGGCGGCGGTGGTCGGCGATGCGTGCAGAGCCATGACGTCGACGGGCACACCACGGCCAAGCTGGACGTCGCGCAGCTTCTCACCGAATGCGGCGGCAGAGGGTGGCCGGTCCTCGGGTCGGCGGGCCATTGCCTGCTCGATCACGGCGGTGACGTCGTCCGCGATCCCCTGCTCCCGAAGGTCCGGTGTCGGTTCGGTGGTGATGCGGACGAACTGGGCCACCAACTGTTCGCCGCTGCGCCGCTCGAACGCTGCGTGCCCGGTGATCGCACAGAACAGGGTCGCACCCAGCCCGTAGATATCCGACGCCGGGCTCGCGGACGCGCCGCCGAGGACCTCGGGCGCGGTGAACGCGGGCGAACCCGTGACGATGCCCGTCGCGGTTTCGAAGCCCCCGGACATGTGGGCGATCCCGAAGTCCGTGAGAGCCGGCTCGCCGTATTCGGTGAGGAGGACGTTTGCGGGTTTCACGTCACGGTGGACGATGCCCTGCCGGTGTGCGGTCTCGAGTGCACCAGCGAGCTTGACCCCGAGGTGCAGCACCTCGTCCACCGACAGCGGACCGTGCCGTCGGATACGAGTGTCCAGGGAGCCCTGCGGGTGGTAGGGCATCACGAGAAACGGATCACCGCTTCCCGTGATGCCGACTTCGAGCACGGTCACAATGTTCGGGTGGCCGGTCAGACGACCCATCGCCCGCTGTTCCCGGAAGAATCGTTCCCGATTCTCCTTCGCGAGATCCGTGGTCAGAACCTTGACGGCTACGGTCCGGTCGAGCGTGGCCTGCGTGCACCGGTAGACGACGCCGAAGCCACCGCGCCCGATCTCCCGGGCGTCGTCGAATCCGTCCGCACTCAACTGCGCGGTGGCCGTCGGGTCCACATCGCGTTGGGTCTCGAACGGATCGTCATCGGCCACTGCTAGGTCGATTCATCCGAGCCATGTCGCCGGTTCAGCACCACTTACCTCTCGAGGACGCCTCCCCAGGATATCGCCGACGACGGGCAACAGCGGTGACGTTTGCGCGGCGGAGACATCGTGAGCGCTCGCTGCGCGCCGACGACACGCCGGTGATCACCCGTTTTGGGCGATGCGAGCGGGACCGCGGGTGCCGAGGCTGGAAGCGGGTCCACCGTCAACCAACCCATCGGAGGAAATCATGGCCCTCGATACATTCGCCCTACTCGCGGCGGTCTATGACTCGCAAGACGCAGCGATCGCCGACTACGACGCCGTGCACGATCTCTACGTCGAGGCGGACCTGATCGATACCTACGATGCGGCCGTCATCACCCGGACCGAAACTGGCAAGGTCAAGATCGTCAAGAAACATGAGCAGCCGACCCGGCAGGGAGCGTGGGGTGGGCTCGGCATCGGCCTGGTTGGAGGTGCACTGGTTGCCCTGTTCCCGGCCGTCGGGCTCGGTGCCGGGTTGTTGCTGGGCGGTGCCGGCGGCGCCGGTCTCGGGGCACTCGGCGGGCACGTCGCCGCCGGGATGAGCCGCTCCGACCTCAAGGACGTGGGTGAGCTACTCGACGACGGGGACAGCGGACTGATCGTCGTTGCGGCGACGGACCTCGAGGCGCGGGTCGAGAAGGCGCTCGAACGCGCATCCAAGGTGACAAAGAAGCAGCTCGAGGCGGACACGGAGCGGGTCGGCAAGGAGATCGACGAGGCGTCCAAATCCTGAGATCCGGCGCCTGAACCGCGTATTCCGCGTGGCATCCGGCGCAGCCGACCCACCGTAGTGGCACCCCCGCTCGTAGTGTGCACCACAGACGCAAGGAGGCCCCATGACCAGCACGATGAAGGCCGCGGTCGTCAAAGAATTCGGACGGCCGCTGACCATAGAAGAGGTGCCGATTCCGACGCCGGGCCGCCATCAAGCGCTGGTGAAGGTCGAGACGACCGGTGTTTGCCACACCGACCTCCACGCCGCGGACGGAGACTGGCCGGTCAAGCCCGCCCCACCGTTCGTCCCCGGCCACGAGGGCTATGGGACGGTCGTTGAACTGGGCGAGGGTGTGGCCGACCTCGAGATCGGCGAGCGGGTCGGGAATGCCTGGCTGTGGTCGGCCTGTCTGGACTGCCGGTACTGCCGCACGGGTTGGGAAACCTTGTGTGAGAAGCAGATCAATGGCGGATACTCGATCAACGGATCCTTCGCCGAATACATGCTGGTGGACTCGCGCTTCGCGGCGCGCATTCCGGACGGTTCCGACCCGGTGGAGGTGGCGCCGATACTCTGCGCCGGTGTGACGGTGTACAAGGCACTGAAGGTCACCGACCTCGAGCCGGGTCAGTGGGTGACGATCTCGGGAATCGGAGGCCTCGGTCACGTCGCGGTCCAGTACGCGGTGGCGATGGGGTTCAGGGTGGCCGCCGTCGACGTGTCGGATTCGAAGCTCGAACTCGCCCGGAACCTCGGCGCGGAAGTCCTCGTGAATGCGACCAAGGAGGATCCGGCCGCTCGAATTCAAGCGGCGACCGGCGGAACCGACGGCGTGCTGGTCACGGCCGTGCATCCTGCCGCGTTCGGGCAGGCCATCGCAATGGCCCGGCGGGGTGGGACGATCACTTTCATTGGTCTGCCACCCGGGGATTTTCCCGCTCCGATCTTCGACACCGTCCTCAAGGGGCTGACCATTCGGGGGTCGATCGTCGGCACTCGGCAGGACATGCGCGAGGCACTCGACTTCTATACGCGCGGGAAGATTCATCCGACCGTGCACACCCGCAGACTCGACGAGATCAACGACGTCTTCGACGAGTTGCGCCAGGGCACGGTCGACGGCCGTATCGTGCTGCAATTCGCATGAATGCGGTCAAGTCCTCTATTCCCGCATCAGCATCAGGGCGGCTTCCCGCTCGAGGTCGAGGTACGGTTCACCGCTGACGTCGATCGCGACCCGGTTGATCGTGCCGCCGGTGAAACGATGGGGTGATTCGCCGGGGTAGTCGTCGGTGATCGGCTCGCCCGGGTGCCTGCCGACGTACAGCCCCGCACCGGCGATCGCGAACGCCCCCATCTGAGTTCTGATCCGGCCCTCGCCGACCTTCCGATCCCCATGGAAGAGGGACAGTGTTCCCAAGGTGGCGGCAGGTTCCTGCTCGTCCTTGTCGAAGGACGCGGACAGAATCAGGTCGGTGCCGGTGGGGACGTCCTCGGAGCCGACGATCATCTGTTCGTCGCTGCCCACGAAGTTGTTGACGTAGTGCAGTCGGTTGTCCTTCACGTACAGTGCGTGCCCGCCGAAGCGGGATCCGATCGCGAAGAGCACGCCCTCGGCGCCCGGCTCGGGGATGTCGACGAGCGCCCCGATCACGAAGGACCGCCCGCGGGTGTTGACCGCTTGCCATTCGGACACCGCGGCCACGTCCGGGTAGTACACGTACCGGTCGCGGGCAGCGGCCAGTTGGGGGCGGGGCGTGCCCATGATTTCGACACCCGATCGATCGTCGAGTGGAAACGCCAGGTTCGCGCCGGCCTCGGCGAACCAGATGTTCACCAATTCCCGCAGCTTGTCCGGGTGCTCCGACGCCAGGTTGTTCACCTCTGCCCGGTCGACATCGGTGTGGTAGAGCTCCCACTCGTCTTCGTTGAAGTGGCCCCACCCGGCGATGGTCGGGTGCGTCGTGACGGCCTTCCAACCCTCGTGCCAGATCGATCGCGAGCCGAGCATCGAGTAGAACTGGGTCCGGCGCGCCGAGGGCGCGGACTTGTCCTCGAACGTGCCCCGCATGCTGACGCCGTCGAACTGGGCCTGGGTATGGCCCTTGATGGTCTCGGGTGGTTCGACGCCGATCAGGTCCAGGAGCGTCGGCACGATGTCGATCGCGTGATGGTACTGGTCACGGATCTCGTCCCGCGCCTTCGTTCCGGCCGGCCACGAGATGATGCACGGGTCCGCGGTGCCGCCGTTGAACTCGTAGCGCTTCCACATCTTGAACGGGGTGTTGAACGCCATCGCCCAACCGTTCGGGTAGTGGTTGTACGTCTTGGGTCCGCCGAGATCGTCGAGCTTCGAGAGGTTCTCCGCGAGGTCGTCCGGGATGCCGTTGGCGAACTTCATCTCGTTGACGGAGCCGTTCGGGCCGCCCTCACCACTCGCGCCGTTGTCGGAGACGACCACGATCACGGTGTTCTCCAACTCGTCGTTCTGCTCGAGATAGTCGAGCACCCGCCCGATGTGATGATCGGCGTGGGCCAGGAAACCCGCGTAGACCTCGGCCATCCGCGCGAACAGCCGCTTCTCGTCGTCGTTGAGCGTGTCCCACGGGCGGGTGTAGTCGAGTTCCGGGAACGGCTGCCCCTCGGGTCCCGACCGGGTGTCGGGGGTGCCGATCGGATTGATCGGCGGCAGCTCGGTGTCCGCCGCGACGATGCCCATCTCCTTCTGCCGGGCAAGGGTCTGCTCACGGACCGCGTCGTAACCCATGTCGAACTTGCCCTCGAACTTCGCGATCCACTCCTCCGGGGCGTGATGCGGAGCGTGACACGCACCGGGCGCGTAGTAGAGGAAGAACGGCTTCTCCGGCGCGATCACCTTGGCGTCCTTGATGAACTCGAGCGCCTTGTCGGTGATGTCGTCGGTGAGGTGGTAACCGTCCTCCGGCGAACTGGGCTGGTCGACCGGGTGGTTGTCGTAGACCAGATCCGGATACCACTGGTTGGTCTCCGCACCGAGGAACCCGTACCAGCGCTCGAAACCACGCCCGCTCGGCCAGTTTCGGCGGGTCGCCGCCAGGTTCATCTCGTCCGTCGGGCACAGGTGCCATTTGCCCACCATGTATGTGTTCCAACCCCGCTCGCCGAGGATCTCCGAGAGCATGCCGTTCTCCGGCGGGATCGTGCCACTCGCATTGGGGAATCCGATCGACGCCTCCGTGATGCAGGCCATGCTGTTACGCGTGTGGTTTCGCCCGGTCAGCAAACAGGACCGCGTGGGCGAGCACAGCGCCGTGGTGTGCCACTGCGTGTACCGAACCCCCTTCGCAGCGATCCGATCGATGTTCGGCGTCTCGATCGGCCCGCCGTAACATCCCATTGCCGAGAATCCGACGTCGTCGAGCACGATGTAGAGCACGTTCGGCGCTCCGTCAGGGGCCCGAGGGGGCTCGAACGGCGTCCAATCCGGGACCGAATCCCGGATATCGACGTTGACAACACCGCGAAATGGCTTGACCATGATGCGCCTCTCCTCGCCTATACTCCTGCTGACAGCCTCGACACTCGTGCGCTCACACACCTCACCCGACACGGGTGAACCCGAACCCGCCTACTGTTTTCGGATGACGTCCGGGAACTGGTAGGAGTCGTCGAGGATGGTCCGGTCGGGGACGTACGCACGGATGATCAGACAGAACTCACCGTCGGGCGCGGGGAGCCAATTCGCCCGTGCAGCAGGGTCACTGGGCTCCTCGTGCGACAGGTGCACAGTGAGTGTCCCGTCGCGGAACACGAGGTCGCCGGCGTCGAGGTCGACGGTGCCGAGATTGACACGCCCACCGGGGGCACCGGCGAGCATGAAAGCGTCCTTGTCGTACATGGTCAACGACCAGAACCCGCCACGGCTTCGGTCGACCGGTGGCAGGGCGTTCTCGGCGAACGTCATCGTGTACTGCTCGCGGCCGTGGAGGAGACCACCGGCGCTGTCGGTGCCCCGGATCAGGTAGACCGCCTCGTGGAAGTCGTTGACGTAGATGTAGATCACCGAGGCGAGGGCCCGGCCGAACCAGTCGGTACCCCACACACCGCCGTTGCGTTGGCGCTGCCACCCGTTGCCGACGTCCACGCCGACCTGGACGTAGGTCGCAGACGCATGGAGGGCGACGTCGGCGCTGAGCGCGGCACGGTCGAGGAGCGCGCGGTACGACTCGTCGGATCGGTGCAACGCGACGAGTGTGCGCGCTTGATCGGCCATCGGGGTGTCGGAGTCACTCATCCGGGGATTGAAGTCGAGCATCGCGCCGAGATCGGCCCAGAACGATTCCGGCTTGACCCATTGCGGCCTGCTGGCGTCCGGATTCGCCGCGAGCATCTCGGCGGTGAGGCCCGGGGGAAAGATGGCAGTGGCGGCGTCGGCCTCGTATCCGAACGATCGTTGCCCGGGCTGATCCTCGTCGAGGGGATACATCCCGATCTGGTCGAGGACGACGCGGGCCTGCTGCTTGGATTCCTCCGAGTGCGCGGCGAAGCTGCGCGGAATCACCGCGGCCACGTTGGTAGGCATCCGCAGGACGCTCACGAATTCCGCGGCCTCGTGCCCCTCCCAGGCGGGTCCGACGAGCAGGAACTTACCGCCGGGTGTGCCTGCGGCCGAGCCCAGTTGGTGGATGACGTTGGTGAGTACGTCGACGATCTGGACGGTCCAGTAGTGTCTGGCGGGAACGTCGGTCGGCGTCTGGACGACTACGGCGTCCCGGGTCAGATCGGCGAACCCGACACCGTAGATCGTGTCGTTGTTCGGCGAGACCACCCACCGCTGCGCCGGACTCATGTAGTCGGCCAGCGCACCGGTGCGGTTCTTCGGTGCGCCGGGCAGGATGCCGAGTTGCAGTCCGGCCCTGCCCTCCATGAGGTCCCACATGGACGTGCGGCCGAACGTGTCCACCGCCGGGTATCCCCAGTAGTAGACGACGCGGGCGAGGGCCTCCACATAGCTTTCACCCGCCAGTGCGGCAGGAACCCCCGCAGACCGGGCCAGCCCGGCGTGTGCGGGCGTGAACCCTCTGGCGACGTCGTCGAACGAAGTACCCATCCGAACACGGTGCCCCCGCGGCGCCCACCCGGCCATCACCCGTGCCGGGTGAAAACGCCGGCATGCCTCACAACAGGATTCACACCGGGGGCGGGTTCGGCGTCATTTCATGAAGACGGTGCCCCCGCCACCGTCCTTGGTGGTGTCCCGCGGCTGCCCTTGCCACTGCGTGCACCAGTCACCGAGGGGATTGCTCGGCGCGTCGAAATCCCAGTGCGGGGCGTCCTGGAACGGACCACAGGTCGGTTCCTTGGGCGGCGTGGAGGACGGCGCCGACGGCTGATTGACGACCGTCTGCGCGGGCGTCGCCGCCGACGCGAGAGACATTCCCGGACCAGCCAGCGCGAAGCCCGCCGCGACGGATCCGACCACGATGACATTCTTGACGATATTCATGACGACCTCTCGAGGTTGCTGCCACTGTCCCACTCCACCTCGGCGTGGCGCGCCATCCACATGTGGGACTTCCGCCTGCCGCAAGGCGTGACCGAGGGGTGCTCCCAGCACTGGGCGAAGCGGGGCACATATCGAACATACTCCGACGCAAGACCATTCATTTCAGATCCTCAGCGAATACTCAGGAAGGGCAGGATCATCGCCCGGCGACCGTGCGTAGCCTGGTCACATGGGGTCGCATCACCCCGGCAGTCCCCCGCACACTGCCAAGCCCTGGCATTTCGCAGAATAGATCGACGAAACAGCAAGGTATGAAACAGAAGTAGACCGCAATGAATGCCCATCGGCGCAGTTCCTCTGCGGCGCCCACCACGGGGTCGGCGCGGACGGTCGTGACTGTGGCGCGGTTGCTCGGTAAATCGATCATCGCCCGTACCGGCCGGTCTGTCGGTCGCGTCGACGACATCGTCGTCCGAGTCGACGGCGGCAAGGAGTCCCCACCGGTAACCGGAATCGTGGCCGCGGTCGGCGGGCGCCGGGTGTACGTGCCGACCTGGCGGATCCGCAGCCTCGCCCGCGGTCGGGTGTCCTTGTCGACCAATGCGATCAGCTCGCGTGGGTTCGCACTCCGCAGCGGGGAGATCCTCGTACGCGCCGGCATTCTGGGCCATCGGTTCGTCGACCGGTGCACCGCTGAACTCGTCCTCGCCGTCGACGCGGAACTCGACAACACCGGTGGCGAGTGGATGCTCAGTCGAGTCGTCACCTGCCCCCGCCGCCGGATCGGCACGCACTGGAGAGTCCACGACCGGGGACGAATCACTCGCGACTGGACCCGAGTCGAACCCTCCGCCTAATTGCCGTCAGCGGATATACGTTGTGCCACTACGTTTTTCCCACACCCTGAATGCTGCCAGGAGATTCACAGGTTCATGCCAGCCGACCGCCAGGATGCGGGCCTGCACTGGGATTGTGCACTCCTCGACCAGGGGTGCACCAACCCACCTCCCCGGTGGGTTTGCCAGTGAAAGGATCGATGATGATCACACACTCCACGACGACGGGAACACGGCGACGTCTGTCGAGAATCGCCGTCACAGCGGCACTCGCGGCCATTCCGCTGGCCGCGGTCACCGCGCCGGCATTCGCTGCCACCACCACACCAGCGCAAGTTCAGGTGGACCGAGGCCGGCACGACGGGAACCACCACGACAAACAGCACGAGAACTGGCAGGACACCGACCCCTGGCCCCCGCAGACCGACAATCAGACCCCCGCTCCGACCACCAACCCCTTCGCCGGGCTGCTCGCGACCAACCCCTTCGCCGGGCTGCTCGGGTCCAGCTGACACCGGGTAAGTGGAACACGAAAGTGAGCTGAGGTCCGATGAGATCATCACCGTTCGGTGCGCTCGACACCCTGGCCGACACGGCAGCCACCGGAGATCGGGACGCCGCCAGGCACCTGCTCGACATCGTCTGGCCTATCCTGGTCCGACGTTGCCGGGCCGAACTCGACAGCACAACAGCTGATTCCGTCGCGACAGCGGTGTCATCGACGGCGCTGCGCGCATTTCCGCACCGCAGGCCACCCCAGCAGCCGTTGCTGCGCGTCCTCGAGGCGACTACGAACTCGATGATCGACCGCACCGGCGCGGCCGACCCGACCTCCCGGAAACCCGGACCGCTCGCGGCCTTACCGGGCACCCAACGAGAGGTCCTGATCCTGCGACTCGTGGTGGGACTGAGCGTCGACGACACCGCGACCTCCCTCGGGCGCACATCCGCCGAGGTGCTGCTCGACCAGCATCGGGCCCTGCAGAAATTGCGCGAGATCGGCATCCCCCGCGAACGACTGCCACCATCGCGACGATGATGAGGAGGGTCGCGATGCGGAACGAGGTCGAGCGGCGTGCCTGCGCCGATACCACCACCCGGCGCATACTTACCCCGGTGGACGCCGCCATCTCGTCGCACCTTCGATCGTTTCCGCGGGCAGCCTGGACGTACATCCGGCGGGCACCCGGCACCTACGTCTGGCTGGCGATACTGCTGGTCACGACTGTGGTGGCGAGGCACCTGTCGCCGGATGTGCTCCACGACGTATTGGGTAACCGCTCGACCAACCTGCACCACCTCGCCGAGGACCCCGTTCGAGTCCTGATCGCGAGCGCCTTCTGGCTCGCCGGCGGCGGATGGATCACGTACTTCATCGTCTACAACATCTTCCACGTGCCGGCGGAGCGGTGGCTGGGAACACTTCGATGGTTGTGCGTGGTGGCGATCGCGCACATCGGTGCCACCTACATCAGCGAAGGTGCACTGTATGCCGCGATCCGTCATGGCCGCGTCCCTGCCTCGGCGGTCGACACCCTCGACGTCGGCGTCAGCTACGGACTGGCCGGGGTGGTCGCGATCCTCACCTACCGAATCGCGGCGCCCTGGCGCTATCTCTACCTCGCCGGCGTGCTCGCCTTCTTCGCGGTACCCCTCTTCGTGCATCTGACCTTCACCGCGATCGGCCACTTCGCCGCCGTTCTCATCGGCCTGTGCTGCTACCCGCTGACCCGTGCCCGCACCGGCACTTGGTCGCCCGCCGACACGGCCCGACGATTTCGCCGAGAGCACGGCAACGCGTAGGCAGGCGTCACCACAGACACCGCTGCCCGGCACCGATCGCGGATCGGTGTCGGGCAGCGGGCCGAAACGTCTGCCACGAAGCGTGAACTGCTAGTTGAGCTTCTGCGGCACTCCGTAGGTCGTGACGGTATCGCCCCCGGCCGTCACAGCTGTCGCGTACGGCCGGATGGTGACTGCCCCGAGCGCGCCCGAGATGGAACCGTGTATGCCCTGCAATCGCACCGATGCCGCCGGACCGTCGAACGACTGGTTCTCCAGGAGCGGAACTGTGGTGATGCCACCCGGTGCCAGATCGATGTCCAGTTCCTGGGACGGAATGATGTCGCCGGCGAGGTCGGCGTGGTTCGACGCATTCAGGCTCAGCGAGGGTGTCGGGACGAGGCCGAGGTCGATTCCGTTACTTGCGCCGATCACGAATCCGAGACCCGGCGAGTTGAGCACCACAGTGGCGCCGGACAGAGCGATCGGATAGCCGATCTGGTAACCGATGGTGAGTGTGGTGCCCTTGAACTCCGCGGCATTCGGCCCGGTGATATTCACCCCGGCGTAGCCGTTGTGAAAGAACTCGACCGACGTGGGCACACCGTCCAGCGGCGGAACGACCTGAAACTGAGTGTCACCCTGCAGGACCTCGACGCGATTGCCCCTCGCATCGACAACGGAACTCGAATTGTCCACGCCCGCAGACGCGGTACCATTGCCCAGCACCATCGCAAGCGCCGCAACACCTGCGACCGCGAGGGCGCGGGTAAGACCGGTGTACTTCGAGCGAGATTTGCTGATGTTCGTCATACCGACCCCATTCGTTCGGAATTTTCTACGAAATGCGTAGGAGCTGAGGGTAACCGGTGATTTGGCCTGCTGCTCGGGATACAAGGAAAACCGCGAATCCTGGTCACATCGGCAGGGATCATCCCGCCTGCGCGCACACCGACGGCTCCCGCCGGCCTCTGGGGTCGCGGCCGGCGGGAGCCGACGAACCGGAGCTCATCTCTCGCCTGGGAATGAGGGCCCGGTGCACTGACGTATCGGTTGCATCGATCATCATCAGCATCCGAATGCTATTCCACCGCAACGTTGTCCGGAAAGTACTGAGCGCCGATTCTCAGCGGGGTCTCAGACACGCCCGGACTCCGACGGGCGAGCCCGGCGCCTCTCAGCGTTCCCACAGGATGCCGGGTGCATACTCGCCAGTTGACAGAAGGACCCAACCGACAGAAGGGGCACAACAGACGCATATCGGAACCGTCCCACCACCACCGCGAGCAGTAAATGCCTTCTCTCCACACAGTTTCGGCACACACCGCTCGCGGTACAGCGCTGCCTCCCCACGGGACTCGCTCACCCGAATTCTGCTTCGCGGCAACGGAGTTGAGAAACAGGACGGTCACCGTGAACGCGGCACACGAAGTCACCTCGACGAACGGCTCGGCGTCCGGAATTTCTCCGGCATCAGGCCTCTCGGACATCTCGGGTCCTGGCCGGGATACGGTGGTCACGTGTTCGATCACAGGTCTGTGCAATGAGGGTGCTGGTCGTCGAGGATGAACCCAGGCTGGCCCAGATGGTCCGTCGCGGCCTCGAGCTGGAAGGATTCGTGGTCGTCACCGCCGCCACCGGACCCGACGGGCTCTGGCGCGCCACCGAGGAATCGTTCGATGTGATCGTGCTCGACATCATGCTGCCGGGGATCAGCGGGTATCAGGTCGTCCGCGAAATCCGGGCCAGGCAGAACTGGACGCCGATCCTGATGCTGACCGCCAAGGACGGCGAGTACGACGAGGCCGACGCCTTCGACCTCGGCGCCGACGACTATCTCACGAAGCCATTCTCCTACGTCGTGCTGGTCGCGCGGCTGCGGGCGCTGGTCCGGCGCGGCGCACCCATGCGGCCGGTAGTACTCACCGCCGGGGACCTGAGCCTCGATCCCGGCCGCCGCCGGGTCACCCGCGGGACCGAGGAGTTGCAGTTGACCCGCCGCGAGTACGGACTGCTCGAGTACCTGATGCGGAACCCGGACACCGCGCTCACCAAGAACGAGATTCTGCGGAACGTGTGGGACGCGAATTACGCGGGGGACGAAAACGTCGTCGAGGTGTATGTGGGGTATCTCCGTCGCAAGATCGACACCCCGTTCGGTACCCGCACGATCGACACGGTGCGCGGGGTCGGTTATCGACTCACGACCGGCTGTCCGGACGCACCTCCTGCACCGGAAGCGTGACCACCACTCGTGTCCCGCCGTGCTCGGCCGCGTCGATGCGCACCGAACCCCGATGCGCCGACACGATTTCTGCGACGATCGCCAGTCCGAGTCCGGAACCCCCGTGAGCGCGGGAGCGGGCGCTGTCGAGTCGCACGAAACGCTCGAACACACGCGCACGATCGGACTCGGGAATGCCGGGTCCGTCGTCGTCGATGGTGACGCACGCCTGGCGGCCGGATCGGGACACCCCGATGGACACGGTGGTGGCGGCGAATCGGACGGCGTTGTCGACGAGGTTGCGCACCGCCCGGGACAGCTGGGCGGCGTCACCGCGGATGCGGACCGGGGTGAGCGTTGCGGTCACCGTGACGGTGGTGTCGGCGCGGGAGCGGCGGACTTCGGTGTCGACGATGTCGTCGAGATCGACGTCGGCGACCCGCAGCGGCAATCCGTGCTCGTCGGCCCGTGCGAGCAGCACCAGGTCGTCGACGAGAAGCTGCATGCGGGTGGTCTCGGGACGCAGGGTCCCGCGGACCAGGTCGCGGTTCAGGACTTCGGGCCGCGCATCGGCTACGTCGAGGGCGGTGGTCAGCGTGGCCAGCGGGCTGCGCAGCTCGTGGGAGGCGTCGGCGATGAACCGCCGCTGGGCCGCGTGCCCAGCCTGGATGCGGGCAAGCATGTCGTTCATCGTGCGGGCGAGCGCGGCGATCTCGTCGCGTGGACGCGGCACCGGGACCCGTTCACCGAGGTCGGTGGTCGAGATCGCGGCGACCTGGGTGCGGATGCGCTCGACCGAGCCCAGCGATCGGCGCACCAGTTTGTAGGTCACTCCCGCCGCGACGAGGGCGATGACCGGTGCTCCGGCGGCGACGAGCCCGCCGACCGTGGCCAGGGTTGCTTCCACCGACTCCTCGCTCGCGGCCACGATCACGGTGTAGTCGCCGCCGACCCCGTTCGCCCCTTGCACGGTGGTCCGCAGATCTGCGCCGCCTGTTTCGTGAGAGACCAGACTGCGGACCGGTGCACCGCCTACCGGTGGCCGCACCACGGTGACCGGGAGCCCGAGATCATCCTGTGAGGAGCGCACCACCGCGCCGGCGTTGTCGACGACCTGCACCAGAGCGATGCGTTGGTCGGTGTCGAAGAGCTGGCTGTCGAGATCAGCGGGCGAATCGGTGCGCAATCCAACGGTGAGGTCGGCGGCGCGGCCGGTCGCGGCGTCGTCCAGGGCCGACAACAGGGTCCGGTCCAGCACGAACAACAGGGCTGCGGCGCCGAGCACCAATGCGACCGCCACCACCGCTCCGGCGCTCAGGGCCGAACGCAGGGCAAGCCCCCACCGCGACGGAATGAGCCACACAGGTGCGCTGTTCATGGGGCCATCCTCCGCCACCGGACACCCGCGGGCGAGAAGCCGGAACGGCGCCCCAGGACGTCACGCCGCTCGTCCCGTCGTCGCCGCATCGACAGGTGAGACCGCGTGTGGGGGATCAACCTGTGTGGCACTGTGCACGCGATCAGAGGCTCGCCGCATCCAGATGCCATAGAGCGCGGAACCGATCAGGGCGGCGAAGCCGCCGAGGAGAATTCCGCCGATCACGTCGGTGAGCCAGTGCTCGCCGAGGTAGAGGCGGGTGACCGCGACCACCACGGTCACCGTGAACGCCGCGGCGAGCAGCAGCCCGCGCCGGGCAGCCGGCGACCCGCATCCGAGGATGACCGCGACCATGGTGGACAGCACCATCGCCCCCGTCGCGTGCCCGGACGGGAACGAGTGGTCGGTCTCGAGGAGTACCTGGGACACGATCGGCGGGCGCGACCGCCCGACAATGGATTTGGTGACGGTCGACGCGAGCGCGGCAGCCCCGACGGTCCCGATGAGAATCAATCCCGGGACGAGTGATCGTGCCCGCCGGGACAACAGCGCCCCCAGCACCACCGCGATGAGGACGGTGCCGACGGGGCCGCCGGCGTCGGTGACCGCGATTGCCGGACCGGTCACCCACTCCGTCCGGTGATCGGCGAACCAGCCCAGCACAACGGGATCCGCGGTGGTGACCCACGCCCCGACCCTGACCTGGTAGGCCAGCGCGCTCAACGCCACGGTCAGCCCGAGGATCTGCAGGCCGATCAGCGGTGGTGTCGCCGAACGCCGGTTCGTCCCCGCCACCGCCCGCCAGGTGGTTGCGGCCAGGAAAACAGCCGCTCCGGCCACCATCAGCGAGAATGCAAGAGCGGCGCCGGTGCTCTGGTGCACGTCGGCGGCGGCGTCGTGGGCTCGTCCGATCAGATTGTCGTGGTGTCCATACGCCGATGCCTTCGAAAGCAAGAGAAGTGGTGGTGCCTGTTTCACGTTCGCAGTATCGGCGCCGGCTGCTGTGGAAGCGCTGAGAGCGCGACCGGCGTCGCCCGGCACTGTCAGAGGGACGCCGTCTCTCAGCGTCCTCACAGCGCGCCGCGTACATACTCGGGCCGGTTGACCGAAATCCCCTGATGATTGGAGCTCCGACGCAATCACCAACTGCCACCGCAGAGCCGATCGTGGTCACCTTGCGCGGCACGACGATGCGCCTCCTGCGAATCAACTACCGGCTGTCGCGTATCCCGCTGCGATTCGTCGAAGCGGTGCTGACCCGATTCGACGAACAGGCGCCGATCCGGCTCGCCTACGAAGAGGTACTGATCGAATGTGATCGCGCCGCCGCCCAACTGCTCGGTGATCACAATGCGGACAGGCGCGCCACCGAACTGCACCGGCATACGGCCGCTGTGCGAGAGGCGATTACGCGCGCAAACAGCAGGCGCGACCATCACGGCCTGATACTCCTCGACGAGCAGCGCGATCGGTTTCACCGTCGGCGCCGCCAAAGGCAATTCGAGGGCATCTCCTGACGGAGCCCGTTCCGATCGTCACCCAGGTCGCCGATGCGTTGCGCTGGAGGGCATTCCGGCGCCGAAGAAGCCTCGGCGATTCCGCGGATTCGCACCTGCGGTTCGATCATGCCGACTGGGTGGGGTGCGATGATACCCCCCTCGCCGAGCGCCTTCCACTGCCGGTAGTCGCGAGCGACCAGCGCCCCCACGCCGGCCGCCGTCACGGCCAACCCCGCCGCGACAAGATCCTCGGGACCATCAAGTGTTCTCCTCCGGGTAGCGATTCCACTGCACGGCAAGCACGAATTGCGAGAGCGATGCGTAAGACTCGAGATCGATGTCGGATAGCTGCGCCAGGTGGTGCCAGCGCTTTGCTCAGGCGAGGGCGCGCTGGTCGTCCCTGCCGTCGAGCTGCTCGGCGTACCGGACGAGCGCGGCGGTGGTGCGTTCGATGTGCTCGCGCAGCGCCTGGGTCGCGCCTGTTTCGTCGCGGGCGACGGTGAGTTCGGCGATGGTCTTGTGCTCGGCGGCGATGTCGCGGGTGGCGTCGCGGGCGAACTCCTGGGACCAGTGCTGGTAAAGCTCAGCGCAGTCGCGCAGGCCGGTGGCGATGGCGGCGAGCCGTGAGCTGCCGCAGCCGACGAGCAGAGTGCGGTGGAAGTCGCGGTGGACGGTGGTGAAGGCCGGGTCGACGTGCCCTTCGCTGGTCATCATGGGCGTGTGGGCCAGCGCATGGTGCGTGGCAATGACCGAAGCCTCCCATGCCAAGTCGCCGTGCTTGATCGACTCCGCGAGGGCCAGGGTCTCGATCAGGACCCGGGTGCGCGTCAGGTCCTGCAGGTCGTCGATCGTGAGTGTCGTGACGGCGAAGCCGCGCTGGGGTGTTGCTTCGACGAGGCCCTCGCCGGCCAGTCGGATCACGGCCTCCCGGACTACGGAGAGGCTCACGCCGTACTGCTCGGTGAAGTCGTTCATCTTGAGCTTGCTCCCAGGCGCCAGCTCGCCGCTGAGGAGGTCGCCGCGGATGCGGTCGTAGACCTCCTGGACGCGGGTGGGCTTGGCGGGAGTGTTGGTCATGCGGTCAGTCTACGGAATCCACCGAAATATCGGTATGGGAAGAAATAATCGATTTTTTGTTGACACATCGATGAGATCTGGAGCACACTGTGATCCAGGCAATACACCTGCCAGGGCCTCAGCGCCGGGCCGTCGGCAACCCTCTCGTCCACTCGTTCGGCGGTCCCGATAAAGGAGACATTCCATGACTGACATCCAGGTTCCCGTTCTCATCGTGGGCGGCGGTGGCGCCGGGCTCACGGCGTCGATGTCGCTGTCCAACCTCGGCGTCGACTCGCTGTTGGTGAGCGGTCTGCCGGGCACGTCGACGCTGCCGAAGGCGCACGTGCTCAACCAGCGCGCGATGGAGATCTTCACAGAGGTGGGGGTGGCTCCCGAGATCTACAAGCGCAGCACCCCTGCGGCGAACATGCGGGCGAACGGCTGGTACGCCGGCCTGGCCGGCGCCCACGACGGCTACGGACGCAAGCTCGGCGAGCTCGAGGCGTGGGGCGGCGGCTACACCGACCCCGACTACGTGGCCGCGAGCCCCTGCCGGACCTGCAACCTGCCGCAGATCCGGCTCGAGCCGGTCCTGAAGGGGCACGCCGAGAAGCTGAACCCAGGTGGGATTCGGTTCAACCACGAGCTCATCGATCTGGTCCAGGACGCCGACGGTGTGACCGCCACCGTGCGGGACAAGGACGCCGACGCGACCTACCAGGTGCGCTCGCAGTACCTGATCGCTGCCGACGGCGGCCGGACGGTCGGCAAGCTCGTCGGGGTGGAGATGAACGGACCGCGGGACATCATGAAGATGGTCTCGATCCACATGACCGCGGACCTCTCCCCGTGGGCCGCCGACGACGACGTGCTGATCCGCTGGCTGGTCAACCCCGACTTCGGGGGCTCGTGGAGCGGGGTGCTGGTCCCGATGGGACCCGACCACTGGGGCCCGGAATCGGAGGAGTGGGTCTTCCACATGCAGTACGCCACCGACGACCCGGACGCGATGCAGGAGGAGAAGGTCCTCGCTCGGATGCGCGCCTCACTCGGCCTTCCGCCCGACCTGGTGCCGACGGTGCACCGAATCAGCCAGTGGGTGATGGAGGGCGTCATCGCGGACAAGTTCCGCCAGGGCCGGGTGTTCTTCGCGGGTGACGCCGCGCACCGTCACCCCCCGACCGGTGGCCTGGGCCTGACCTCGGCGATCCACGACGTCTACAACCTGAGCTGGAAGCTGGCCGCGGTCCTGGCCGGCCGCGCCGGCGACGGCCTGCTGGACACCTACGAGGCCGAGCGCAAGCCCGTCGACCAGAACAACATCGACAACGCAATCGCCAACGCGATGAACCACTTCACGATCGACAAGGCCCTGGGCCTCTCGCCCGAGAAGACCCCGGAGGAGAACTGGGCCGAGCTCGCCCCGCTGTGGCACGAGCTTCCGGAGTCGGCGGCCAAGCGGCACGCCCTCAACCGGGCGATCGGCTCACAGACCATGGAGTTCCGCCACCACAACGTCGAATTCGGCTACCGCTACGACTCCACCGCCATCGTGTCCGACGGGAGCCCGGAGTACGTGCCGCTCGACCCGGTCCGCCTCTACGAGCCCAGTACCCAGCCGGGCCACCCGATGCCGCACGCGTTCGTGGAGCGACGAGGCGAGCGGATCCCGCTCGGCACCCTCGTCCACGGCGGCAAGTTCCTGCTCCTCGCCGGCGAGGAGGGCCACGCCTGGGTCGAGGCCGCCAACAAGATCGCCGCCGAGAACGACCTCCCGCTGGTCGCCGGCACCGTCGGCGTCCTCGACTCCGACTTCATCGACGTGCGCTGCGCCTGGTTGAAGAACCGCGGCATCTCCTCCACCGGCGCCGTCCTGGTGCGGCCCGACCGATACGTCGCGTTCCGGTCGAGCGACGGCGTCGCCGACCCGCACGCCGCGCTCGAGGACGCCCTGTCCCAGGTGCTCTCCACCGAGCTCCGCTGACCTAGATCTCACAAGGAGAATCCCCCATGCGTATCGCCAACCTCGCCGGACGGCTCGTCCTGGTCACCGACACCGGTGCCGTCGACGTCGAAGAGGCCAGCCGGGGCCAGTTCGGGCCCGACCCGACCGCCATCTACCGCCGGTGGCCCGACTTCACCGCCTGGGCCGAATCGGCCGAGCTTCCGTCCGGCCGACCCTACGACGACGCCGAACTCGGCGCACCGGTCCCGGAGCCGGGTCAGGTGTTCGCGATCGGTCTGAACTACCGCGCGCACGCCACCGAGAGCGGGTTCGACTTCCCGGTCGAGCCGCCGGTCTTCACCAAGTTCCGCACCTCGATCACCGGTCCAGTCGGTGACCTCGCCCTACCGGGCGAGACCGTCGACTGGGAGGCCGAGCTGGTCGTCGTCATCGGCCGCGAGGCCCGTCACGTCGCCGCGGCAGACGCGTGGGACTACGTCGCCGGCCTGACCGCCGGGCAGGACTACTCCGAGCGCACGCGGCAACTCGTCGCGCCCGCACCGCAGTTCAGCCTCGGCAAGTCGTTCCCCGGCTTCGCGCCGATCGGCCCGGTCGTCGTCACGCTCGACGAGCTGCCGGACCCCGCAGACCTCGAGATCGGCTGCAGCATCGACGGGGAACAGGTCCAGAAGGCCCGCACCAGCGACCTGATCTTCTCGATCCCGGTCCTCGTCGAGCGACTCTCCGCGGTCCTGCCGCTGCAGCCGGGTGACCTGATCTTCACCGGCACACCCAGCGGCGTGGGCGGCGGACGAACCCCGAAGCGGTTCCTCGTCCCCGGCGAGGAGGTCGTCACCTGGATCGAGGGCATCGGTGCACTCCGTCAACGATGCGTGCCCGGCACCCCGCACACCACCGCCTCCGCCTCGTAACACCTGACAGGGAAGGACAGACCCGCCATGGCTCTGCACCGCCTCACCTCGATCACCGTCGGCGTCCCCAACGTCGAGGAAACCGCCGCCTACTACACCGACTTCGGTCTCACACCGCTCGGGGGAAACGCGTTCGCCACCACCGACGGCGGCGAGCAGTTCAAGCTCGCCCACGCACCCCGCAGGCGCCTCGTCGAGATCGGCATCGGCGCGGAGAATCCCGACGACCTCGACCGCATCGCCCGTCAGCTCCGCACCCTGGACCTGCCGGTCGAGCGGACCGCCGACGCGCTGGTCACCGAGGAGCCGATCGCGGGCTTTCGCGCCGTCGTCTCGGTGGCACCCCGCATCGAGCAGCAGCGCACCGAGCCCACCCCGTACAACGGGCCCGGCCGGATCGACCGCGCCAACGTGCGGGCGCCGGGCATCGTGCGCGAGGGCCCGGTGGCCCCGCGCAAGCTCGGGCACGTGGTCATCGGGTCCACCGACCAGGCCGCGACCCAGCGGTTCTTCACCGAGGGCATCGGGTTCAAGGTCAGCGACGTCGTCCCGTCCATCGCCGCGTTCATGCGGTGCTCGACCGACCACCACAACGTGCTGGTTCAGCAGGCACCGGTGAACTTCTTGCACCACACCTCCTGGCAGGTCGAGGACATCGACGAAATCGGCCGCGGCGCAATGGCGATGCTCGAGGAGAACCCCGAGCGGCACGTCTGGGGCCTGGGTCGCCACCACGTCGGATCCAACTTCTTCTGGTACCTCAAAGACCCGGCCGGCAACTTCTCCGAGTACTACTCCGACATCGACTGCATCGTCGACGACGCGCTCTGGACACCCGGCACCTGGGAAGGTGTGAAGGGCCTGTTCAACTGGGGCCCGCCCCCGCCGCCGTCCTTCCTCATGCCCGAGGACGTCGCCGCGATGATGACCGGGGCCCACAATGCCGGTTAATGACCGTGCACACGTCCCCGTGCCGGCGTGGACCCCGACAGCGGACGCCGCCGCCCGAACACAGATCAGCACGTTCGGGCGGTGGCTGGCCACCGAAGGACGTGGTGAGTTCGGCGGCTACGACGAGCTCTGGCGCTGGTCGACCACCGAACTCGAGGAGTTCTGGCAGGCGATCGCCGACTTCTACGACGTGCGCTTCCGCCAGCAGGCAACGCGAGTGCTGGCCGACGACGCGATGCCGGGCGCGGAGTGGTTCCCCGCCGCCACACTCAACTACGCCGACCAGGCGCTGCGCCACACCGGCGACAGGACCGCGATCGTCGCCGTCTCCGAAGGCGGGCACCGGCACGAGGTGACCCGCGACGAGCTCCGCAACCAGGTCGCCTCCCTCGCACACTGGCTCCGAACCCAGGGCATCGGCCCGGGCGACCGTGTCGTCGGCTACCTCCCGAACGTCACCGCCACCGTCGTCGCGTTCCTCGCCACCGCCGCCGTCGGCGCCACCTGGTCGGCCTGCTCCCAGGAGTACTCACCCGACGGCGCCGCCGACCGCCTCGGCCAGCTCGAACCCACCGTGCTGTTCATCGCCGACGGCTACCGCTACGCCGGCAAGGAACACGACCGCTCCACCCACAACGACGAACTCCGGCGCCTGCTGCCCTCGGTGCGAACCACCGTGTGGGTGCCGCACCTCGGCGCGGCCCAGCCACCCGGCACCGAGCACTTCGACACCCTCACCCAGGGCGACCACCTGCTCGAAACGACCCCGGTGCCGTTCGACCAGCCGCTGTGGGTGCTGTACTCGAGCGGCACCACCGGCCGCCCCAAGGGCATCGTGCACGGCCACGGCGGCGTCACCCTCGAGCACCTCAAGTTCCTCGGCCTCCACCTCGACCTCGACGCCTCCTCCCGCTTCGCCTGGTACACCAGCACCAGCTGGATGATGTGGAACATCCAGGTCTCCGGCCTGCTCCTCGGCGCCACGATCGTGCTCTACGACGGCAGCCCCGGCTGGCCACACCCCGGCGCCCTGTGGCAGCTGGCCGCCGACGAGCAGCTGACATTCCTGGGCACCAGCGCCGCCTACCTGACCGCCGCCCACAAGGACGGCACCCACCTCGCCGCGGCCTACGACCTCCAGCTGACCGGCCTCGGCAGCACCGGCTCACCACTGCCCGCCGGCACCGCCCAATGGATCCACGACACCCTGCCCACGACCTGGCTCGCCGCCGCCAGCGGCGGCACCGACATCGCCTCCGGGTTCGCCGGCGGCGTACCCACCCTCCCGTCGTACCCCGGCGAGATGCAGGCCCGGTTACTCGGCGTGGCCCTCGAATCCTGGGACGGACACGGACAACCCGTCACCGACGAGGTCGGCGAGCTCGTCGTCACCCGCCCGATGCCGTCCATGCCGCTGTACTTCTGGAACGACCCCGACGGAGCCCGATACCGCGACGCTTACTTCTCCACCTACCCCGACGTGTGGCGCCACGGCGACTGGGTCACGGTCAACACCCGCGGCGGCGTCATCGTCCACGGCCGCTCCGACGCCACCATGAACCGGTACGGCGTCCGCATGGGCAGCGCCGAAATCTACGAAGTCGTCGACCAACTCGAAGAAGTCGCCGACGCAGTCATCGTCGGCGTCGAGGAATCCGACGGCGGCTATTGGATGCCGCTCTTCGTGGTCCTCGCCGACGGACACGACCTCGACCCCGACCTCATCGCCCGAATTCGCGGCCGGATCCGGTCCGAAGTCTCCCCCCGCCACGTCCCCGACGACGTCATCGCCGTTCCCGCACTGCCCCACACCATGACCGGCAAACGCCTCGAAGTCCCCATCAAGCGAGTCCTCCAGGGCGCCGCACTATCAAGTGTCGCCAACCCGGCCGCACTCGACGACGCCGACGCGCTTGCACAGTTCGTCCCGATCGCAGCCCAACGAAAGACGGCCCTGCACACTGACATTCCTCACACCTCGTCACCGGCGACCTGACCCCACCAGCCATCCGACCGGCCCGGACAGCCAGCCGACTTCGCCTTACGTCGCCGCATCCGAGGACAGCGCGGCGAGCTGGTGCCGAACCGCGGCGGTGACGCGCTGCCGGTCGTCGGTGGCGAGGAGGTCGAGCAGGGCGCCCCGCAGTACCGCCAACGCCGCGGTGCGACGGACCGCACCGGCCTCGCTGTCCCTCTCCGGCTGCGGTTGGCACGAGGCGAGGACGGCCAACCAGTCGTCGACCGTGGACCGGGCGAATCCGGTCCACGCACCGTCGGGTTCGACGAGTGAGCGGGCGTACGCCTCGGTCCACAACCGCAGCAACGGACGATGCTCCTCGGCGGCGAGCCACTCCCATACCCGCTCGACCGCCGCGGGCAGCCCGATCGGCTCCGCGCCCGCGCCCTGCCCGAGGCGGTCCAGCATCGTCAGCTCGTCGCTGCGGGCCTTCGTCAGCAAGGCGCGCACCAAGCCGTCCTTGTTGCCGAACAAGAACATCAGCACACGTGGGCTCGAGCCGATCGCCGCCGCCAACGGACGCAGCGACAGATCGGCCAACCCGTGCTCGAGCGCGTAGCGGTAGGCGGCGTCGAGCAACTCGGTCTGCCGCGCGGACGGGGTTGTCGTTTCCGAAGGCACGGCGGTAGCCTACCTCCACTGAAACAGTCGTGTCAGTGAGCGCAGAGCATCACCCACCAGGGACGCGCTCCGGGAAAGGAAACCCATGTCGTCGCAACCACCCCAGCGACCGGAAGTCGTGGTGCGCCCGGCCGATCGTCCCGGCGATCTGGGCTGGGCCGTGATGGCCCACGGCGAGATCTACCACCAGCAGTTCGGGTGGGACGCCGGCTTCGAGGCGCTGGTCGCACAGATCGTCGCCGACTACGCCACCGACCACGACCCGGCCCGGGAAGGCGCCTGGATCGCCGAGGTCGACGGCCAGCGCGTGGGCTGCATCTTCTGCGTCGCCGGCGACGAACGCGCAGTCGCCAAACTACGGATCCTGCTGGTCGCCCCGGGCGCCCGCGGTCTCGGCGTCGGGTCCCGGCTGGTCGAGCGATGCATCACGTTCGCCCGCGACGCCGGCTACCGGCAGGTCACGCTGTGGACCAACGACGTGCTGGCGTCGGCCCGCAGGATCTACGAGGGTGCCGGGTTCGTCCTCACCGACGAAGAACCGCACCACAGCTTCGGCCACGACCTCGTCGGCCAGAATTGGACCCTCGACCTGAGCGTGACCACGACGGCGACCGGTAACTGACGACCTACGGAGGCGCCGGCAGCATGTCGAGGACGGCCCGCTCGGCGCCGGCGGCCGTCAACGCCGACCGGGTCGCGGCGAGCCACGCATCGGCCCACGCCGGTTCGATGCCGCGCAGCAACTGGTACTGCGCGTGCCAGGACGCGGCCCGGAATCCGGGCTGTTCCGGTGGATGCAGGCGCAGAGCGATGCGCTCGGCCACCGACTCCGCGACCCAGGACACGAACTCGTCCGGATCGGTGGTGTGCCGGTCCGACAGCAACCGATCGCGTTCCCGGACGGTCAGATGCCACCCGCCCTCGGGCGCACTCCAGCAGAACGGACGCGCGTCCTCGTGCGCCTGCCCGAGCGCCGGCAGATCCTCCGGGCGCGCACCCATCCGCCCCGTCACCTCCAGGATCCGCCGGCGCATGTCGTGATCGAGCAGGTCGTCGTTCAACGGATCAACCATGTACGCGTCACTGCAGCGGGTACACGCTGCGCACATACCCGGCGCATCGCAGCCAGCTGACATCGACCTTCGTCCCGCATTCGGCGACCTGCGGCAGCAAGTCAGGCACCACCTCGAACTGCGTACCGAACCCCTGCTGCTCGAACCACGGTGCAATAGGACCGGTGTACAGGGGAAGGGGCTTGGTCACGACGTAGACGTGGTAGTTGCAGAAGTCCGCGGGATCGGACACCAGGTTCACCGGCGGAAGCGCGCGGGAGGTGTAACTCGCGCCGGCCGGGGCCAGGAAGTTGCCGCCTTCGCTGCCGTACCGGTCGATCAGCGTGCCCACATCCAACTGCCCCTGCACCCGCCGGGGGTTCCCGCTGCCGTCGAGGACGTAACCGTTCTTCGGCGGGTACTTGTAGGAACCCGCCGGAACCACCGTCGGATCCCAGTACTTGCTCAGAAACTGATCGGCCGTGAGATCGCCGGTGCGCTGGTATCCGGCAAGCTGCACGGCAACCGGGAACAGATCCGACAGCGTCTGCGGTCCGAGCCTCCGGTCACCGTCGAACAACTCCGTCGAACAACCCTGCCCGCCGAGGAGATCACTCGAACCTGCCGACGAACCCGGCGCCGCACTGGCGACCGCCCCTTCGGCGAACAGAATCGACAACACGAACCCGACCACAAGGAACAGCTGGCGACAGCGATGCATAACGAACCCTTCCCCCTCGAATGACGATTCCGATGCGGTCCCATCTGACCGGGCATCGAGCACAGCAAGATCATTTACGAGAGAATCGTGACAGATCCGTCCACGATCGTGACCGAACTTGCGACCGCGCGTCGCCCCCAACGGAATAGCAGCCACCACCGGGGGTATCCAATCCCGACACACGCCGCGCCACACGCGTGCCCGATCGACGCGGCCGAGCCCAGCCACCCCTGACCTGGCCCTTTGCGAGCACCGTCACACCCCCCGGACGCATCCCGTGCTGCCGGGGGCTCTAACCTGGCGGGTCAGAACACGCAGATCACGAGGTTGAACAATTATGGCCACCGATTACGACGCACCCAGAGTCACCGATTCCGACGAGTCGACGGACACGTCGCTCGAACAGCTGACCGCCAGCAGGAAAGAATCCCAATCACCCGCGGTGGACATCGACGACACCGACCCCGCCGAATCCTTCGACCTGCCCGGCGCCGACCTGTCCGGTGAAGAATTCACCGTCCGCGTCATCCCGAAGCAGTCCGACGAATTCACCTGCACCAGTTGCTTCCTGGTCCATCACCGCAGCCGACTCGCCCCGGGTGGGCAGCTGATCTGCCGGGACTGCGTCTGACAACACCGATGCGCGCGTCTGCGGCGATGACCGGACAGCGCCGCGGTCCGCGTGCCATCCTCGGGGGGTGGCACGAACGTGGTTGTCGGTGACAGTGGAACTGCTCGGCGGGCGCGGGGACGCGACGTCGACGACACGCTACAACAGGTGAGGCCGGGATACCGATGGGACCGGAACCGCGGCGGGAGCACGCCGGGCCGGTGGCGCCGCCGGTCATCAACCGGCTCCCGGGACGGCCGACGGAATACGATGTTCGACGTTCCGCGATGAGTTCGGCCGCCTCTTGCGGTCTGCCTATTCGTATCCCGGTCCATCCGTTCATTGAAGGAGTCGCGCATGCCCCGCACCCGGATCCACAACATGAACATCTCCCTCGACGGCTACGCCGCCGGCGAGCACGTGACGTTCGACGCCCCGATCGGCGGTGCCGAACGGCTGTTCGCCTCGTTCGACGGACGCGTCATCCACGGGGTCGACCGGGTAGACGACCCGATCACCCTGGACCGCGCCGTGACCAGCCTGTGGGGCCAGGGCATCGGCGCGGAGATCATGGGCCGCCGCAAGTTCGGGCCCCAAACCGGCGATTGGCCCGACGACGGGTGGCGAGGCTGGTGGGGCGACGAGCCGCCATTTCGAACACCGGTGTTCGTCATGAGCCATCACCCACGCCCCAGCATCGACTTTCCCAACGGAACCAGCTTCCACTTCGTGGATGCGTCACCCCATGAGGTGCTGCGCATGGCCCAGGACGCTGCCGACGGTCAGGACGTCCGCATAGGCGGAGGCCCCTCGACGGTGCGGCAGTTTCTGCAAGCCGACCTGATCGATTTCATGCACTTGGTGATCGTGCCCATCACCCTGGGGCGCGGCGTATCCCTCTGGGAGGGCTTGGACGGCATCGAAGACCGCTTCACCGTCGAGACCGTCGCCTCCCCCAGCGGGCTCACCCACCAGTTCTGGAACAAGAACGGTCACGACTGACCCCGGTCCTTCGGCCGATCGGGATCGTCTCGAGCGATGACGACAGGGTGGGCGATGTCTCAAGCGGGGCGCGAGTCCGAAGTGACCGGTGCTGCATCGTGGAGTACCACACAGCATCGACCCGGCTCGGGGGCCAGTTCGGCGCGCGCTCCGCTCCGGCCGCTGCCGGCGATCACTCCCTCGACCAGTCGTAAATTCAACCCGCACACGACCTCCAGGTGGTCACGGGCAACCCGATGAAACGGACAGTTGCGTAGGTCGACACGGCCGTCCGCGTCGATCTGAGGGAGATATCCGCAGCCGCGGAGCGCCGCCAGGAGGTCTCCGCCGGCGTCGGCCGCAGCCCGCTTGCCGGCGTCGAGCGCTGCCTCGTTCACTGCCGCCCTGACGACTCCGCTGGTGTCATGTTCGACCGAGGAGACCAGCAACCGGGCAAGCAATTCGTAATCCCGGGGAGGCACGCTGACAGACATTTCCGTCGTCGCCCGGGTGTAGAGCTTCGCGGGGCGCCCGGCGCCGGGTCCGCCGCGACCGGCCGGTCTCTGGTAACTGACCGTCAACAGCTCGGCGTCGGCCAGCTTGTCGAGGTGATAGGCCGCGAGGGTTCGGCCGATGTCGACGGCGGCAGCCGCTTGCTCCCGCGAGACCGGCGTGTCGCTTTCGGCCACGAAATCATAGAGTCTGCGCCGCAACGGATCGTCCAGGTTGCTCAACGCCGCCAATGCAGTTGGGGCTGCGGACCCGGATGCGGACATACCCCGACTGTAACACCAAACAGTATTGACAAATAGGGCGCGGCGGACGATTCTAAAAACACATCCCATTACTTTTACAAGGAGGTTTTCTGATGGCCACCCCAACGCCTGCACACTCGCCCGGGCCTCTCGAACGCGCCCGCAGCGACCCCGCATACAGCGCGTTCCTCTTGCTGCGGATCGGATTCACCATGCTCCCGATCGCCATGGGCCTCGACAAGTTCACCAACGTGCTCACCACCTGGGAGGACTACCTGGCACCGTGGATCGTCGACCTGAGTCCGCTCGATGCGCACGACACCATGCTCGTTGTCGGTGTCATCGAAATCGTCGCCGGGATCGCCGTCGCGATCAAACCACGATATGCCGCTTATATCGTGGCCGCCTGGCTCGCCGGAATCGTGATCAACCTGCTGACCTACCCGGGTTTCTACGACATCGCACTGCGTGACTTCGGACTGATGCTCGGCGCACTCACCCTCGGCCGGTTGGCCTACGTGTACGACCCCGCCTGGCACAGACACACCGTTCCATCCGCGAATCTCGCTGCAGCATAGCGATATCGGTCGCGCACCTGATCGCCTCCCGCGACAACATCATCCTCGCGTCCACCCGACGGGCCCACCGGCCCCGTCGGGTAGAGGGTCAGATGTGGAACAGCATCGTTTCTGCGGTCAGGCCCGGGCCGAATGCCATGGCGCAACCGGATCCTGTGGGTCCGCCGTTCTTCGCTCGCTCCATGATTTCAGCGAGAACGAAGAGGACTGTCGCCGAGGACATGTTGCCGTAGTTGTCGAGGACATGACGGGACGGTGCAAGGTGTCGATGGTCGAGTCCGAGAGACTCTTCCACGGCGTCGAGGATCGATCGTCCACCGGGATGCACGGCCCACAGGTCGATGGAATCCTTGTCGGCGCCGGCCAGGATGGTTTTCAGATTCTTCTCGTCGAGTGCTCGCGAAAGGGCGCCGGGGACCTTTCCGGACAACACCATGTCGAAGCCGATGTCTCCGATGCGCCAGGTGATCAGCTCGGAGGTGTCCGGAACCATCACGGCGTTGAACGAGTCCAGAGCGATGCCTTCCTCGTCCGCGGATACCAGCACCGCGGCGGATCCGTCACCGAACACGAGGAACGACAGCATCGTTTCGAGCGACTCGGACCGCTGCAGGTGAAGCGAGCACAATTCGAGGCTGACGACGAGCACGCGGGCACCGGGTTCGCTCCGCACGATGTGATGGGCGAGTTTGAGTCCGTTGATGCCCGCAAAGCAGCCCATGAAGCCGATCTGGGTGCGTTCGACGGACGAGCTGATTCCGCACCGCTTGATGAGCTCGAAATCTATTCCGGGGGAATAGAACCCGGTGCAGGTGACGACGATCAGGTGGGTGATCTCGGCGGCACGGTCGCCGAGTTCGAGACCTTCGACGGCCCGGACGGCGAGATCTGGTGCGTTACGTTCGAATTCGACCATCCTGGTCGCGGTGTCCACCTTGTTCGGATCGTCACCGTAGAAGGATTCCGGTGAGGCGATACCCGCCCATCGGTGCGAGATCTGGCACCTGTCGGCCATCCGGCGGAAGAGCAACTGCTTGCGACGTTGGCTGAACGTGCCGTCGGCGAAGTCGACGAATGCCTGATGGACATCGTGCTCCGGAACAACCGTACTGATGCGATTGACAAAGGCAGTAACCATGACGGGGTGCTCCGAAACTGGATGAGGAACCGATGGAGGCAGTGTGGGTGCAATCGCTGAACCGACGACGGCGAGAACGTTAGACCGCGTTCCGCCGCTCTGCAAGAGCACCGTCGGTCGCCACTCGAGGGTACGGTCGCAACGTCATGCAAGTTCCGTCGAGCCTCTGCAGGAGGAACGCGATGTCGTCGATCCTGCTGTGCAGCGCCCCGCTGACCGGCCATGTGCAGCCGATGATTGCGATCGGCCGACAGTTGGTGCAGGACGGGTGTGACGTGTCGATCCTGACGGGGCGCAAATTTCGGCCCCACGCCGAACGTGCCGGGATCCGGTTCATCGCGCTCCCCGACCGCTGCGACTACGACGAAGCCTCGCTCAACGAACGGTTCGCCGGTCGCGCCCGGAGGCCGGCGTTTCTCCGGTCCCGGTTCGACGCGGAGCGGATGTTCGCGGCGCCGCTGGCGGACCAGTACCGTGCCGTCCTCGAGGCCCTCGAGCGGGTGGACGCCGACACGATCCTCGCCGAGAACCTGTTCCTGGGCATGCTTCCGCTGATTGGCCGGAGCCCGGGCACGCGCCCGCGCGTGTTCGGCGTGTGCACGTCCCCGCTGATGGCAACCAGCGTCGATACCGCGCCGTTCGGTCCGGGGCTGTCCCCGGCGACCGGAAGGCTCGGACGTCTGCGCAACCGGGTACTCAACGCCGGCGCGCGGGGCGTCGTGCTGCGCCGGGCCCAGCAGATCGCCGCGGCAGCGACACGCGACTGCACCGGGGCCGAGCCCCCGTGCTTTCTACTGGACTGGGTGTTGCACGCCGAGACGGCCTTCATCCTGACCACGCCCGGCTTCGAGTATCCGCGAAGCGACATCGGACAGCGCCTGACCTTCGTCGGCCCGATTCTGCCTGCCGCCCCCAGCGACGCACCGAAGCCGCCCTGGTGGGACCGCCTGAACACCGACCGGCCCGTCGTCCTCGTCACACAGGGCACCCTGGACAATCACGACCTCGGCCGCCTCGTCGAGCCGACCATCGATGCCCTCGCCGACACCGATGCGCTGATCGTGGCCACTACCGGGGGACGCCCGATCGCGGCGGTGCGGCGTGACTCTCCGAATCTGATCGTGTCCGAATTCGTCCCCTTCGACCTCCTCCTCCCACACGTCGACGTCATGGTCACCAACGGCGGCTGGGGCGGGGTACATTTCGCGTTGTCGCACGGCGTCCCCCTCGTCGTCGCGGGCAGTACCGAGGACAAAGCGGAGGTGGGTGCGCGACTCGCGCGATCCGGTGCAGGCGTGCGACTGCGCTCGGGCAGCCCCGGCCCGGCCCGGATTCGCCGGGCTGTCGAGACCGTTCTCCGCGATCCCGCATACCGGACCCGCGCCGAGGAATTGGCTGCCGAGTTGGCCGAACTCGACGCAACCAGATCGATCTCGCAGGTGATCATAGGTCGCGCGCGATCAGGTTCGGTCGGCTAGGTTCACTCCATGCGCAAACGGGTGTGGTGGATCATTGCGGGTGTCGTCGCCGTGATCGTGCTGGTTGTCGGCGTCGGACCCTGGGCGTATGCGAAGTTTCTGCACGGTGATCAGCCCGATGCGCTGCACCTGTCGGACGACCCGGCGGCCGCCGCGACAGGCCCCCTCGACGGCACGTGGTCCGTGTCTCCCGGCTCGCACGCCGGGTACGAAGTCTGGGAAACCTTGAGCGGCCAACGAACCTTCGTGCGCGGTCAGACCGATCAGGTCACCGGTACCGCAGCTGTCGAGAATTCCGTACTCACAACAGGGAACGTGAAGGTCGACGTGAAATCGATCGCCACCGACGACACCCGCCGGGACAACATGTTTCGCACCCTGGTGATGAACACAGCCTCTCAACCCACAGCGACGTTCGAGATTTCCCAACCCGTCGACCTCTCCGAATTGCCTGCCGACGGCACCGCGGTCACCGTCCCCGTCCACGGCACACTGACATTGCGCGACCAGACCCGCGACGTGACCACGAATTTCCAGATCCGCAGGTCAGGACAGAATATCGAGACGGCGGGCGCAATCGACACGGTCTGGACCGACTACCAGATCAACAAACCGACCCTCTTCCCGAACATCGTCGTCGAGGATGCCGGACAGGTGCAGTTCGCGATCGTGCTGAGCAGGAGCTGACCGACGATCACCACCACCAACCGGATTCCGCCCACCGTTCCGGTTCTGATCGTCGGTGGCGGACCGACCGGTCTGACGACCGCGAACCTCCTCTCCCGCTACGGCATCGAGAGCATCGTCCTCGAACGTCACCGCGGTCCCTATCCACTGCCGCGGGCCGTCCATCTCGACGACGAGGTCCTCCGGATCCTGCAAACGGTCGACGCGGCCGCCGAGATCACCCGAATATCGCGCCGCGCACTCGGAATGAGACTGGTCGACGGCGAGCTACGGACACTGGTCGAGATCCGGCGTGACCGCCCGGTCGGGTTGCACGGTTGGCCGGAGACCAACATGTTCGATCAGCCTGACCTGGAACAGGTTCTACGGACGAACCTCGAAGAGCGCGTGGCGAATGCCCTCGTCTCCGGGTGCGAGGCCGTCCGGGTGCAACGACGGCCGAACGGCACCGTCGATGTCACGATCCGCGACACCCATACCGGACACGAGACCGTCACGACAGCCCGGTACGTGCTCGGGTGCGACGGCGCGAACAGCATGGTCCGATCCGCGATCGGCACAGGCACAAGAGATCTCGGGTTCACACAACGATGGCTGGTGGTCGATGCCGAGTACGACCACGATCTCGGGATGTGGCCGGGGGTCCACCAGGTCTGCGCCGGCGTCGAATCTGCAACGTTCATGCAGATCGGTGACAACAGATACCGGTGGGAATTTCGCCTCCCGGACGAGTGCCGATTCGACTCCGACGACGACATCAGCCCGGCCGATGTGCGCGACCTGCTCGAACCATGGGTACCGGCAGGAGACACCGGTCTGCGGGTGCTGCGGCACACCATCTATTCTCACCGCGCCCGGGTCGCACGCACCTGGCGCAGGGGACCGCTCCTTCTGCTCGGCGACGCCGCCCACCTCACGCCGCCATTCATCGGGCAGGGTCTCGGTGCAGGACAACGCGACGCCATGAACCTCGCCTGGAAACTCGCCGCCGTCCTCGACGGCCACGCCGACGATCGACTGCTCGACACCTACGAGCCCGAACGCAGCAGACATGTCGTCCGGGCCATCCGCGCCGCCACCGCGATCGGCCGAATCATGGCCACGCGCCCCACACGTCCCGTTCGAGCCGGACACGCTGTGCTGCGCCGAGCATCGGCGCTACCGGGGCCCGACGCACTGGCGACACGCGTCCTCGCACCACCGCTGCGCGGAAGTGCACTGACCCCCAGCGTCCTCGCTCTGCCGTCGTACCGGACCAGGACCGTCGGCACACCGATCCCGCAGGACGTCCTCGACGGCGAGACCGGGACCGCGAGAACCGACAGTGTGCTCGGCCCCGGCTTCGCACTCATCTGCGCCGGGGAGCCGCCGCACGCCCTCGCCGATGTCGGCCGCCGACTCGACGCGAAGGTCGTCACCAGCGGCTCCCTCGCAGGATCGACCGGTGAAATCAACCGCTGGATGCGTCGCAATCACCTCACCGAAGTGCTGGTGCGACCTGATCGGATCGTCCTCGCTACTGTCGACCGCCGGGGTCGCACGAGTCCGACAACGTCCTGGTTGCCATTGCTGACCGGTGAGGTCAGCTGAGGTCGATGTCGGCGTAGATCGCGGCGTGGCCGGAGGAAGCGTGCACCGGTGCCGTCATGGTCGGAAAGTGCTCGAACAGCGTGCCGTGCTTGCCACCCCAGACACCCTTGCGGAAGATCGCCCCACCCGTCGCCCGATCGAACAGCGCAGGAGAGAGCAGCACATAGTCGATCTTGTTGCTCGCGGTGCCATTGGCGTAGGTTCCGGGCCGGCCGCCGTCATCGAACCCGGCCACCTCCGAGACGTCGCGCAGATCCGTGCCGACCAGCAGCGGCTCGAGCGACGCACTGTCGGGGGTGTCGTTGAGATCGCCGACAACGGCCACGAACTGCGCGCCGTCGGCGCGCAGTTGCCAATAGATCGCGGCGACCCGCTCGGCCTGCCGAAGGCGGCGCGCGTTGCTGTCGGCAGGCGTGCCGTAACCCTTGCTCTGGAAATGGTTGACCAGCACCGTCAACGACGAGCCGGCCAGCGTGCTGGCGCCCGGGAAGTCGAAGGTGAACTCGGGGCAGTCGCGGCTGAAGATCGGTCGACCGGTCGGGGTGCGGTCGTCAACGTGCGAGCGGATGCCCCGCAACGGATAGGCGTCCTTCGACAGGATTCCGACAGCAAGCCGCGATCGTCGTTGCCGTCGATCACCATCGCGTGCGGAAACAGCGGATTCCGGTCCTGGTCGACGATCGCAGCCTCGGCGAAACGCTCGAGAGCGATCCGGCCCTCGACCTCGACGACGGCAGCGATATCGGCGTCCACCTCGCGCAACACCTGGGCGGTGTGCGTCATCGCCAGCGCATCGATGCGTTCCTTGGTCAGCTCCACCCACCCGACCCAGTCGCCGCGCCCGTCGGCAACGACCGACACCGCGGCCTTCGAACGCTTGACCAGTCGTCCGTGGACCTGCCGCAGTACCGCGTAGGTGGTGGTGTCGGATCGGTCGAGATCCAGGGCCACCAAGAGGTCGAGGATGAGCTTCTTGTCGTCGTCGGTGTAGGTGTCCTGGGCGATCAGCTCGCCGAGCTGGGCGTGTGCCTCGAGGATGTCGCGCCCGTCATCGTCCGGCGCGCTGCCCATCGCGCGGGGACGGGAGAAAAGGTTCTCGACGTTGAACGAGGCAATGCGGAGCGAGGTGGACGACACGATGACTCCCGGTTTGACTTCGGACGGCGGAGAAGACGACGGGGTGATGGTCGATCGAGCACGGTGCGAGCCCAGGCCCGCAGACGGCAGCCTATCCGGGCGCCGACCGGAACGGAACACAACCGAGCCACACCCGCACGACCGGGAACGATCCTGGATAGGCACGAAAGGCGTTGCACCCTTTACTTATCGGATCGGCAGTCGATTGTTGCGCTGCCGACTGTTCACAGGGCATCCGGCCAATCCACCGCGCCTGTATACCTAGAGTTCTCCGACTGTGAGCGGCATGACTGATTTCCCCCCGGAGTGGGTATCCCCGGGCTGTGCGCCATCCGGCCCGCCCGGTCTCGAGCCTGGTGCCAGTCGATCGCGAGAGGAACTCCGGGACGATGCGGGAACAATTCGACGAGCAACTCGAACAGATCAGGGACGACCTGGTCGAACTGTGCACCCTGACCGAGCCCGCGATCGACTGCGCAACCCGGGCCGTGCTCGATACCGACCTCTCGGCAGCCGACCGCGCCACCGAACTGAGTGCCGACATCGAGGCCCGCGCCGGAGAACTCGATCATCGAGCACTCACGCTGATCGCCCGCCAACAACCGGTGGCACTGGACCTGCGATCCCTGATCGGCGGCATGCACAACATCGCAGATCTACGGCGGATGGGCAGTCTGGCGGCACACATCGCCGAGGTGGCCCGGCTGCACCATCCCGAACCGGTCGTTCCCCACGAGCTGCGGGGCATCATCTCGGACATGGGCGTCGCCGCCACCGCACAGGCCGCGGCGGCACGAGAAGTCCTCCGCACCCGCGACGAGGCGGCCGCATTGGACCTCATCTGGGCGGACGAACGAACCGACGAACTACTCCGCAGACTGTTCGCCGCCACCAAGAGCGACGAGTGGCTGCACGGCGCCGCGTCCGCCGTGAACATCACATTGCTGGGCCGATTCTACGAACGCTTCTGCGATCACACCGTCGAGATCGGGCGGCGCGTCATCTTCGTGGTCACAGGAGAAATTCCCGACCAATGACAGCTCGGCGGAACCGGATCCGTCGGCTGAGCACAGACATTCGTGCACCGGAATTTCGCCGACACGACACCGCCACGTACCTGCAACCGCCTACGACGCCCGGGAAGAATGGCAAGAGCGCAGACCACGTAACACCGTGCCGAGGAAGGGGCGGGCATGTCCGAGGAATTACTGGTCAAGCAAGGTGTGGCAAAAGGAACCGCGATGGGTGGAGCGGTTCTCCTCGTCACCGTCGGTGTGCTCGAATTTCTGCAAGGCATCTCCGCGGTGGCCAAGGACGAGGTGATCCTCGTCGGAGTGGAATACACCTACAAACTCGACGTCACCGCATGGGGGTGGATCCACCTCGTCCTCGGGGCGGTCGTCGCGGCCACCGGCATCGGATTGTTCAGCGGGGTGATCTGGGCGCGAATCTCCGCGCCCATCATCTGCGGCCTGTCGATCGTCGTCAATTTCCTCTGGCTGCCCTACCAGCCGTGGTGGGCGATCACGATCATCGTGCTCAACGCCGTCGTCATCTGGGCCGTGGCGACCTGGGATCCCGCCAAGATCTGAGCGCGACAGGCCCCAGCCGGACGGGCGCGAGGACCGGACCAAGTCCCTTGTCCCTCGCGCGACGGTGGTCCTGTGCGGTAGACGGGACGAGAACGTAAGAGTATGTCGACCAGCGAACCGAAACGCGAGCCCGCCTCCGACGTCAGATTCGCGCGGAGTCGGCGAGGGACTTACCACGCGTCTCGGGCGCCCAGGCGGCACTGACAGCGAGGCCGATCAGGGCGATCGCGGCAGCGCCGAGCATGGTCGGGCCGATGCCCCAGCGGTCCAGGGCGATCGGGACCATATAGGTACCGACGGCGCCACCGACTCGGCTGAGTGACGAGGCCAATCCCACCGCACTGCCTCTGATTTCGGTCGGGAAGAGTTCGTTGGGGTACACGAGCTGAAGGACCTGGGCGCCTCCGGTGAAGATCGCGTATGTCGCGAACAGGCACAGGATGACAGGTACCGGACTGCCCGGGAACAATCCCAACAGGAGCAGGGTCAGTCCGGACCACGCGAAGCTGTGGATCAGCAGGGTGCGGCGACCCAGTTTGTTGATGGCGGTCAGCGCGATGACGCAGCTGACCAGGAGCAGGATCGTGACGACGGCCGAACCCATGTTCGCCACTCGCCCGTCGAGGCCGAGACCGGCGAGGATCCTCGGCCCGAAGGCGTACACCGCGAACAGCGGCACGACGGATGCGGTCCAGAAGGTCGTGACGAAGACGATTCGTCCGAGGTAGCCCGACTTCCAGAGCGGGCCGATTGCCCCGGCGGAGCTGCCGGGCTCGATCTCGAGTGTGGCGTGTGGGCCGAAGATTTTCGTGATGATCGCACTGGCTTCGGCGACGCGCCCCTTGCCGGCGAGCCAGCGCGGTGACTCCGGTGTGCCGGCGCGGGCGAGCACGGTCAGGGCAGCCGGTACCGCGGCGCTGGCCAGCACCCACCGCCAACCCTGATCACCAACTCCGCTGACGAGGTCACCGACGACATAGGCGGACGCGGCACCGAGGAACCACATCACGGTGAGCGAACCGATGAAGGGGCCACGATATTTCTTCGGGGTGAACTCGGTCAGAAGTGAGGCGGCCACGGGATAGTCCGCCCCGATTGCCACTCCGATCAGAACCCGGAGCAGGAACAACCACCAGAAGCCGTCCACCCAGAACTGCGCGACCGAAAAGACGACGACGGCGATCAAGTCGAATGTATAGAGACGCCGGCGGCCGAAGCGGTCGGTGAGCCGTCCGCCGAGGAACGATCCGAGGAAGATACCGATCGTCGCCGACGCGGCAATGAGGCCTTGCTGCGCCGAATTCAGACCCCACTGCGGCGTGATCTGCACCATGGCGATGCCGATGATGCTCAGCACGTATCCGTCGAGGAAGGGTCCCCCGCCGGCGTGGAGTGCGAGTCGTTTGTGGAAGCGCAACAGCGGGGCATCGTCGACGAGGAACGCTTCTGTCCGGGCGTGAGGTGGCTGGTCCATCGAGTTTCTCCTGAGCTGATTGCGGCCACAGGGGCCGTATCCGGGCTCGCATGACGACGGGCGCGTCGTCACGCACAGGGAACCCGCGCGCGCCCTGTGCCTGCGCCTCGGTGAGTATGCATGCGCCGCCTGTTTGTTGACCATCGACTCGAGTCGAAACGGTCACCTTGTTGGGATTTGATTCATAAGTACCTGAGCAGACTGAAGGCACAACATGCCAGCTCACCCGCGCCGATGCCTGCTCTACTATTTGTGAGTCGATCGCGAGGAAGGGGAGGCGGACGTGCCACTGTCCGAGGCGGAACGACGTGCACTCGAGCGGCTGGTGTCGGCACCGAGCACCCCCCAGTCGCTGGCCCTCCGCGCCCGCATCGTTCTGGCGAGTTCCGAGGAGTCGATTTCCACTGTTGCTCGCGCCCTTGGGGTCTCACGCAACACGGCACTGAAATGGCGGACCCGATTCGGCACCCACGGTCTGCAGGGGCTCGAGGATCTGCCGAGGCCGGGTCGTCCGACCGCCTCAGGGGACGACTTGCACCGTGCGATCCTGCGTATTCCGCTGCAGCGACCGCCGGACCGGGGGTGGACCACACGCACGATCGCCGAGGCACTCGGCACCAACCAGGCAGCGGTGAGCCGGGTTCGGCGTCGGTGGTTCGCAGATCGGCCCGACCTCATCTCACATTCGGTCCTGGACTCGCCGAACTCGATGGTGCTCGCGGCTGTCGTCATCGATCCCGGCGTGCGGGTCCTCGTCTTCCACCAGCCGGCAACGCCCGCAGCGCGACCGCACAGCAGACAGACCAGTCAGCTCACCGAACCCGTCCGTGTCCTGCTTTCGGCCCAGTTCGCCTTCCCTCGCGAAACCCCGGCCACCGGGAACGACATCTCCCCGACGCTGCTGACCACGTTGGGCGAGGTCGACGCCGCGGTGCCGCGTAATTGGCCGGTTACCGCGCTCGTCGATCGTCCGATACCGCCTCGGGTGGACCGTTGGCTTGTTGGGCATCCCCGATTCAGTGTGTACGAAGTCGATCCCGACTCGTGGCTCGCGCAACTGAACTCGATCACCGCAGTCCTCGACCCTCGCCAATCGCCGGGACTGCTCGATCTCGAACACAGGGTGCGCCGGTGGGCGGAGCAACCGAGCACACCATTTTCCTGGGTCCGCGCCTCACCCACCCGCGCTTCTCGCCGGCCCGCGACCGAAGACCACCGGTCACGCTCCCCCTCACCCATATTGGCATCGGCAGTGGTCGAAGCACTACGCGAGTCCCTCGCCACCGGCGCGTTCCGGCCGGGGCAGCGCATCGCAGAACAGCCTCTCGCCACTCGGCTCGGTGTCTCCCGCGGGCCGATCAGGGACGCCCTGAAAATCCTCGCCGAGGACGGACTGATCGAACTCGAACCGCACCGCGGCGCGTACGTGCCCCTCCCCACTCGGCGCGACGTCTACGACACCTACACCGCCCGAGGCCCCCTCGGAGCCTTGCTGCTCCGCCGCATCGCCACGAACGGATCATCCCGTCTGGCCGCGGCGAAAGACGCGCTGGACGACCTCGTCCAGCATGCGGAAATGCGCGACGTTCCCGGCACGGGCGACGCCGACATCCGGTGGCAGGACACCCTCGCTGCCGCAGCCGACATGCCGAGAATCGAGAAGATGTTCGTCCGTCTCTCGCTGCAGTTGCGGATGTTCGTCTCGATTCTCGGTCTCGAATACACGTACTCGGTCGATGAGATCGTCGCCGACAACACCGCGATACTCCTCGCTCTCGAGGCCCAGGATCCCGAAGAGGTCACGCGGCTCTGGCGCCGCAAGATCGACAACGCCGTGACCTACATGGTCGGACAACTCGGCCATCTCGACTGAGTGAACCAGCCGCCATCGGCTCCGGCCGCTACGATTGCGTCGAATCGTCCGTCCGAGAGCCAGGGGTGCCATGTCGGAGTTGGATCAGGCGTTTGCCGATGCACAGGAGAACGTCAACAAGCTCACCTCGCGACCGGACAACGATCAGCTGCTGCAGCTGTACGCGCTGTTCAAGCAGGGGTCGAAGGGTGATGTCGAGGGCAAGCGGCCCGGTCGGTTGGACATGGTCAAACGCGCCAAGTACGACGCCTGGGCCAAGTTGACCGGTACGAGCAGCGCCGACGCCAAGCAGGGCTACGTCGACCTGGTAGCCCGGCTCACGCAGGGCTGAGTTCAGCGGGCCCCGAAGCACCAGTCCTGGACATGCTGATCGTGCGCGAACTGTGCACCGATCAGGCAGTCAGCACCAGGTTCGCGGATTCTGCGGTCTCCGAACCGCGTATCCGGGTCACGAGGCGAGCAATCGCATCGGCAACCGCGGTCGGTTGTTCGAGGATCACCGAGTGGCCGGCGCCGTCGACGCAGACGAAATCGGCGTCCTCGACCTGCGCGGCGATTGCCACCGAATGGGTGGGCGGCGTCATCAGGTCCGCGGAACCGCACAGCACGAGCGTGGGAATCGCCGAGAGCGCCGGCAACGTCTCGAACTCGTCGTAGGTCGTGAACGAGTTCAGGAAGCTGGTCATCGTCACGATCGGGGTCTCGTCGTGCATCGCGATGGCGAGCTCGAGGACGTGTGGGCTGACCTTCCGGTCACCGAATTCGGCCCCGCGGATGACCGGTGCGAATACCTTGCACCCGAGGCGCTTCACCTGCTCCATGGATGTCGGTGCTCGGCGCACGGCCTCCTGGACCCAGGACAGGACCGGGGCGCGCAGCAGTCGGCCGAATCCGGCGTCGGCCAGACCACTCGCGGCGGTTGCGATCAAGCCGATCCCGACGATGCGGGTGCCGATCTCGTGCGGATACCGGCGCGCGTAGGTCAGTGCGGTCATCCCACCCATGGAGTGTCCGACCAGAACGACCGGATCGGTGGGGGCGATGGCGTCCAGTACCGCGTGGAGGTCGCGGCCCAACTGCTCGAGGGTGTAAGTCGCAGCGGGCGCCACGTCGGAATCGCCGTGACCGCGGTGGTCGTAGCTGACGATCCTGGCGTCGGTGTACTGCCGCATCAGTTCGTCCCGCACCAGGATCCACGATTCGGCACTCAGGCAATGGCCGTGCAGAAAGACGATCGTCATGGGGGCGTCGGTGGGGCCGTACTCGCGAACCGCAAGCGAAACACCGTCGTCAGCCGAGACAGTGGTCCTGCGCTGGACCGGGGCTTGGGTGGTGCTCTCGATCGACATGCCGGCCTCCCTCCTCCTCGCGATGACAGGTTCTACTGTCCATCGCGCAGGTTCGGGAAATAAGCACCCCGAGTGCTGTCCGTAATCACCCGCGGGTGACCGTCCCGCCACCCAGGGTGGATCCGGCCGCGCCGCTCCGCCGACCCGCGGTTTCGTCGGATCGCTACGACGGCGGCGCAGGCCACGGGTGGTCGAGGCTGACGATCTTCACGATCTCGGTGAAGAAGTTCCACACGCCCAGCGGGTCGGCGTTCGAATTGACCAACACCACCACCGTCTTGCCCTCGGGGGGAAGGTAGTAGGCATAGGTCTGGAAGCCCGCGATGTTTCCGTTGTGGCCGATCCAGCCGTTCTGGTTCTCGACCCCGAGTCCGTACAGCGAACCCGTGCCTTCCGACGGCGCCGGCTGAAACTGCTCCCGTTCGTGCTGGGTGGCGGGCGAGAGCATCGTTCCTTCTGCCAAGTCGCGCACCCACACGCGCAGATCGTCGAGCGTGGAAATCATGTTTCCCGCGCCGAATCCCCACGACGGGCTCCAGTCGGTCGCGTCCACCGTCGCGCCGTCGGGTGTTTTCGCGTATCCCCGGGCGTGCCGTGACGGAAGGGCCGCAGTGGTGGGGACCGAGGTGTCGTCGAGATTCTCGGGTTCCGTGATCCGCTCGGCGATGTAGGTATTCAGCGGCAGGCCGGATGCCTTCTCGACCACGAGACCCAAGAGGAGGGTGTTGGTGTTGGAGTAGTCGAACGCGGTTCCCGGCGCGAAGAGGGGTGGACGGCTGAAACTGATCGCGAGCAGTTCCTGGGGTGTCCATTGGCGCTGCGGCTGACTCGGGAGCGCCGGAATCACCACCTCGGAGTAGTCGAACAGCCCACTGCGCATGGCCGCCAACTGGCGGAGGGTGATCGCCTCGCCGTTGGGGACGTCGGGCACATACCTGTCGATCGGATCGTCGAGGCCGACCTTTCCCTCATCGACCAGTTGCAGCACGGCGGTGGTGGTGAAAGTTTTGGTGAGGCTGCCGACGCGCATGAACAGGTCCGGCGACATGGGGTCGCCGGTGGCGGTGTCGCGTACCCCGAACGCCTGCACGTAGGGTGCAGCGCCGTCCTGCCAGACACCGACGATCGCCCCCGGAACCGAGGCGTTCTCCATCGCCGTCGGGATGGTTTCGGTGAGCTGTGCATCGGGCAGGACCGGTGCATCGTCCGATTCACCGCATCCCGCCAGTCCCGTCGTGAGGACCGCCAGAACGGCGACCAGTCGCCGCACCGAGGATGTTCGTGCCACCCCGCTCTCCCATCGCTGTCTCGAATCTCGACCTGCTCGAAGCTTGCGTGGAACACTGTTTCCAGTATGGGCGGCCGTACCCAGCCGGGGAGGCGGATTACTTCGGGTGAACCGTCACCGACGAGTCGGGTGGCGTGTTAGAACGAACGAGTGGCACTCGGCGAACAGATCGAGATCGACGCTCGGACGCGCATGATCGTGGGTCAAGCGCTCGACATGGCCGCGCACCAGCCGGACGTGGGCAACGTGATCGTCCACCGGGCCGGAGATCTCCTGGTGCTCGTCGACAGCGGGGTGACCACCGCTTTCCGCGACGCGATCCGATCCGCCGCCGACGACCTCGCCCCGTGGTCGAAGATCCTGCTGCTCACCACCCACGGCCACCCCGACCATGTCGGGAACAACGACCTCGTCAACGACCTCGGCGACGGACTCGACCGCTCGAACGTGCAGCACTTCGTCAGCGCACACGACGCGAGCCAGTACCGCGATGACGGTCTTCCCTACTGGATCACGAGTCTCGAGCGCGTGTCCGGACTGGTGCCGGGGTTCGAGGATCCGGCTGACGCAGCGCGCCGGCTCCTTGCCATGTACCGGCCCTACGTTCCCGTCACCGACGTCACCCGGACCTATGAGGAACTCCCGCTCGAGCACCTCGTCATCGGCTCTCAACACGTGTCGGGTTGGTCGTTCGGAGACGGTGCCGTCCAGGTCGTCCGCACCCACGGCCACTGCGCCGGCCAGGTCGTCGTCCACCTTCCCGGGGCACGATTGCTGCACCTGTCCGACGAACCGAACGGGCCGTGCGGCGCGATGCACGACGCCAACCAGATGAACATCTTCGCCGCGGCCGCCCTGGCGCTGACGCTGGTCGAGACCGGCGCCGTCGACGTCGTCACGGAGGGCCACGCGTTCGAGGTGTTCGATCGCCCGGCCGCAGCCGAGCGCCTGGCGTCGCTACTCGATCAGGCTTCGGCGCTCGACGGCGCCGCACAGGCATTGCTCACCGATCGCATCGACGATCTACCGGCGTTCGTTCACGCCTTCATCGCGCGATCCCAGGAGCTGGGCGTATCGGGTGCGAATCCGAACCCCATGTTCAACACGATGATGACGATCGCCAAGTTGCGCGAGCTCGGCCTCGTAGCGAAAGGTGCAGGTTCGCAACAGACGTGGACCCGACCCGCGCTCGACGACTCCACGCGCGCACCCTGATCCCCGGTTGCGGCAGTTCAGGTCGGGACTTGCCGGTCACTGCACCGTGAGATGCGTCTTCGCCCACTCCGCCAGTTCGTCGAGGACCGGCATCAGTGACTGGCCGGCCTCGGTCAGCTGATAGGTGACCGACACGGGCGGTCCCTCGCAGACTTCCCGCGTCACCAGACCGGCCCCGGCCAGTTCGACGAGACGGTCGGAGAGCACCGAATCGCTGATGCTCCCGACCGATCGTCGCAGCCCGGAGAACGTCGCCGGGCCCGACATCAGCGTCGCCAGAATGACGCCGTTCCAGCGCTTGCCCAGGAACGTGAACGCTCTCGCGAGCGCGCCGTCGCACGCTCGCGGATCGTGCTGTTCGACGCCTGAGCTCATACCTCGACCATAGCAAGGTGCTAGCATCCAACTGTCAACTAGTTTTTTACTAGTAACATTTTTGTTGCTAGTCATCGAGAGGGAAGCAACCATGAGCTCAGACGTACAGACGCGACCGGAACTGGACGAGGCGGGTCGCGCCCTGCTGTTCAGCGAGGCACGCACGGCCAACAGTTTCGCGTCCACCCCGGTGACCGACGAGCAGCTCGCCCAGATCTGGGACCTCGCGAAGTGGGCACCGACCGCGGCGAACACCCAGCCCCTGCGGATCGTTTTCGCCCGGACCGACGAGGGTCGCGCGCGACTGCTGCCACACATGAGCGAGGGCAACAAGGCAAAGACCGAGTCGGCGCCCGCGGTCGCCATCCTGGCCGTAGACACGCAGTTCCACGACCACATCCCGGCGTTGCTGCCGTTCCGGCCGGAGCTGCGCGACGTCTTCGAAGGCGACGAGAAGATGCGCGAGCGAACGGGCGAATTCAACAGTGCACTCCAGGCCGGCTACTTCATCCTCGCCGTCCGATCCCTCGGCCTGGCCGCAGGCCCGATGGCAGGCTTCGACGCCGCCGGAATCGACGCCGAGTTCTTCCCCGACGGCCGCTTCCGTTCCATTCTCGTCGTCAACGTCGGGCACCCCGGCGCGAACCCGTGGTTCGATCGGCTCCCCCGCCTGGACCCGGCCGACACCGTGTCCTGGATCTGACTACCCGTCGGAACTCTCACGACGGTGCGTCCCCCGCCGACCGGATCGAGGGCTGGGATCGACGGTCACCTCGTCCGTGTCGGCGAAGACGAGGCGCCCGTCGTCGAGTGCGATCGCCCACCGATGCGCCGGCGCCCAGTCGTGCCCGGCACCACCCGGCTCGGTGAGTGCCGCGTAGTCCTCGACGACCTCACCGGTCGCGTCGGCCTCGGCCTTCCTGCGGACCAGCACCCGCGTGCCGACGGTCAACTCGGGGCCGGGCCCCGACCTGTCATCGCTTGCGTCGCCCATCGTGCACCTCTTCGTTCGGCGAACCTGGTCAGGAGCATAAGCACCTGCGGGCCCCGGGGCGACCCGAGCACCGAAAGAGCCGACCGTCCGGACCGTTTCCCGGCCGGCACGAGGAACGAATTACCTAGTCAATTCCCGTCTTTGACCGATTAGGTTCCCTCGGTTCCGGGTAGTCCGGTAGCCGCACGATATTCACGGTTTCCGCCATGTCGCAGGGCATGCGGTAACGGGCGGCACGAGCAAAAGCGAGGTGCACGGCAATGACCACAGCCGGTGGAGGCCCGAGCTCGAGCAGCCTGGCCGATGTCATCGACACCATCTTGGACAAGGGCCTGGTCATCGACGCCTACGTCCGGGTCTCGCTGGTCGGCATCGAACTACTCACCATCGACGCCCGCGTCGTGGTCGCGAGCGTCGACACCTACCTGCGTTTTGCCGAGGCGGCGAACCGACTCGCGATCGGCAGCGAACCGAAAGGCCTGACCGATCTCGTCTCCGACGTCAAGGGCAGCGGCAGCACGAAATCCAAGACCAAGGGCGTACTCGAGGGCGTGGGCGAAACGCTCAGTGAGCTGCTCGGCGGATCGGACAACGAACGCGAACCCGCACCCCGTCGGAGGCGGACATGACCACCGCCGCTGAGGCCACTGCTACGTAGAACACGTGTCAGATCTATCGCCCGCGACGGCATTCGCTGTAGCATTCGGGGATGAGTCGAGTAGGTAGCTACAGTGACGATGACGTGGCAGGTTGGCTGTCGATCTCACCCGAACTGGGTGGTGCGCTCGGCGCCTTCACGGATGCGGTATACAACCGGAACCGGTTACCGTTACGCGTGCGGGAGATCGCGCGGATGGCGGTCGCGGAGGCCAACGAGTGCGCCGTGTGCCTCGGCACCCGCGACAGCAGTGGCGCCGACGCGGGCATCGACGAGCACTTCTACGATCACGTCCTCGAGTGGGAGTCGTGGCCCGGGTACAGCGCGGAGGAGCGGACGGCGGCGGAGTTCGCGCACCGGTTCGCCACCGATCACACGGCGCTGCGCGAGGACGAGGACTTCTGGGCGCGGTGTCACGAGCATTTCACCGACGAGATCCTGACCGACCTGGCGTTGTCGTGTGCGTTGTGGCTGGGGACGGGCCGGGTGCTGCGGGTGCTCGACATCGGTCAGACGTGCAAGCTCACGCTCTGAGCGTGCCGGCCCTCATTCCCATTCCCGCTGCGGCAGGACGTCCTCCATGAGCCTGCGCAACGCGGGGTTCCGGCTGTCCGAGCGCCAGGCGGCGTTCATCTGGACGGGCCGGTCGCGGATCGCGGAGACAGGCCGGAACACGACCCCTTCCGGGTGCATCGTCTGCGCGGATTCCGGGACGAGGGCCAGGCCCAGCCCGGACCGGACGAGCACCAGCATGGTGTGCACCTGCGTGACGTACTGGACGTAGCGCGGGGAGGCCCCCACGATCGTGAACGTGCTGATGAGCAGTTCGTGGAAATACCGCGCATCGACCGGCGAATACATGACGACGGGCTGGTCGTCGAAATCCTCCACCGCCAACTGGCCGGCGTCGGCGAGGGGGTGACCCGCGGGCAGCGCGGCGACGAGACGTTCGTGGTGGATGGGGCGGGTGTCGATGCCGGGGCGGGTGAGGATGGGGCGGATCAGTCCGAGATCCAGTTCACCGCTGATCAGCGATTCGATCTGCACCGACGTGACCATCTCCCGCAGAACAATTTTCACGTCCGGCAGCCGGTCGCGTGCGGCCTCGAGCAACCTCGGCAGCACCGCGTGCGCGGACGCGCCGGTGAACCCGACGACGACGGTGCCGAGATCACCGGCAGGCACCCGCCGCACCGTCAGGGCGGCACTCTCCGACAGACTCAGAATGCGCCGGGCGTCGGGCAGGAACGCCGCCCCGGCCGCGGTGAGGGTGACGGATCGGCTGGTGCGGTCGATCAACTGCACCCCGAGTTCGCTTTCGAGCTGCTGGATCTGACGGCTCAGCGGCGGCTGCGTCATGTGCAGGCGCTCCGCGGCGCGACCGAAATGCAGCTCCTCCGCGACGGCGATGAAACACGACAGCCGTGCGAGGGAGAACATTCGATCCACTCCTTTGCCTCGAGGTGGGCCCGAGCCCGAAGCTCAATCTAGCCCACCCGGAAGACGCCGACCGAGTTCGCGGTCGGCGTCTTCCGTGAGACAGCTACCAGCGAGGGCAGGTGTTCTCGAACGTCGGGTCCACCGACTTCATGTACCCGGTGTCGTCGCGGTCGCGCACCCCGCAGTCGAGGTACTGCTGGTGCAGGGCGGCGAGCGCGTCCTCGTCGATCTCGACGCCGAGACCCGGCGTCGTCGGCACCGCGACCGCGCCGTCGACGAACTTCAGCACACCCGGCTTGACGACGTCCTCGGTCTTCCACGGCCAGTGCGTGTCACACGCGTACGTGAGGTTCGGGGTGGCGCCGGCGAGGTGCACCATCGCGGCCAGGCTGATGCCGAGATGCGAATTCGAGTGCATCGACAGGCCCAGGCCGAAGTTGTCGCAGATCCCGGCGAGCAGCCGCGACCGCTGCAGGCCACCCCAGTAGTGGTGATCCGACAGCACGACCTGCACCGAATCCTTCAGCACCGCAGGCTTGAGCTGATCGAACGCGACGACGCACATGTTCGTGGCCAGCGGCATCTTCGCCTCACGCGCCACCTCGGCCATGCCGTCGAGACCGGGTGTGGGGTCCTCGAGGTATTCGACGATGCCGTCGAGTTCCGACGCCACCCTGATCGACGTGTCGACGGTCCACGCGGCGTTGGGGTCGAGGCGCAGCGGCAGGTCGGGGAACGCGGCCCGCAGCGCCTTGATACCGGCGATCTCCTCGTCCGGGGAGAACACGCCGCCCTTGACCTTGATGGCCTCGAAGCCGTACTCGCCGATCATCTTCTGCGCCTGGCGGACCAGACCGTCGGGGTCGATCGCCTCGCCCCATTCGTCGGGCTCGGCACCGGGGTGCCCGGCCCACTTGTAGAACAGGTAGGCGCTGAACGGGACGGCGTCGCGTACCTTGCCGCCGAGAAGGTCGGACACCGGCCGGCCGAGTGCCTTGCCCTGCACGTCGAGGCACGCCACCTCGAACGGGGAGAACACGCGGTCGGTGGTGCTGGCCGTGGTGATCATGCCCGCGACACCGTCGCCGCCCGTGACGGTCAGCGTGGCGATCTTCGCGTCGATCGCCGCGCGGATCGCGTTGAGCGCGAACACGTCCAGCCCGACGATCGCCTCGGCGGCCGCCTCGAGCCGGAGCAGGTGGGCCGTGTCGGCGTACGTTTCACCGAGTCCGACGAGACCGCCGTCCGTGTCGAGCTGGATGATCGCGCGCAGCGCGTAGGGCTGGTGCACGCCGACGGTGTTGAGGAGCGGCGGATCGACGAACGCGACGGGCGTGATCCGCGCGCCGGTGATCCGGATCGGTGCGGCAGTCATCAGACCGCCGCCTGCACGGCGAGAGCGTCGGCGAGAACGGCGCGGCCGGCTGCGGTGATCCGAATGAGCTCACGCAGGTGCACGTCGCTCGTGGGGACGAGCGGCGGCCGCACGGGCCCGGCGTCGATACCTTCCATCGCGACACCCGACTTGATCAGCGACACCGCATATCCGGGCACCTGGTCGCGCAGGCGCACCAGGGGGTGGAAGAAGTCGCGGAGCAGTGCGTCGGTGAGTTCCTGGTTGCCGGATTCGAGTGCGTCGTAGAAGCCGAGTGCGAGTTCCGGCGCGAAGGCGAACGTGGCGGACGAGTACAGCGTGACACCGATCGCGCGGTACGCCTGCTGGGTGACCTCGGCGGTGGGCATGCCGTTGAAGAACAGGAACTGCTTGCCGGACGGGGCGAGCGCGTCCTTCACCGCACGGACGATGCGGCCCACCTTGTCGAGGTCACCGGTGCCGTCCTTGAACCCGACGACGGTCGGGAACTGCGCGACTTCCACGGCTGCCGCCTCGTCGAAGCGGGCGTTGCCGCGGTTGTAGACGACGAGCGGCAGGTCGGTGGTCTCGGCGACCGCGCGGGTGTACTCCACCAGTCCGGCCTGCGGCATCGTCACCAGGTACGGCGGGAGCAGCAGGATGCCGTCGGCGCCGTTGGCTTTCGCGCTGGCGGCGAACTCCTTGGCCTGCTGCACGGAACCGCCTGCGCCGGCGAAGACGGGGACCCGTCCGGCGACGACCTCCGTGGCCTTGGCGACGATCCTGCCGAACTCCTCCAGCCCGAGGGCATGGAATTCGCCTGTGCCGCAGGCGATGAAGACGCCTCCGGGGCCGGCGTCGACACCCTTGGCGACGTGCTCGGCGAGCCGGTCGTAGTCGACGTCGCCGGATGCTGTGAACGGGGTGACGGGGAAGAACAGGACGCCGTCGAGCATGGGGAACTCCTTCACGAGGGAAAAATCAGGCTTGGGTGAGTCGGCCGTCGATGCGACGCCACAACTGGTCGGGGTTGCCGTCGGCGATGGCAGCGGGGAGCAGCGAGCTCGGAACATCCTGGTAGGCAACGGGTCGCAGGAAGCGTTCGATCGCCAGCGAACCCACGGACGTGGTGCGCGAGTCGGACGTCGCGGGGTGCGGACCACCGTGCACCATCGCGTGACCGACCTCGACCCCGGTGGGCCAGCCGTTGAACAGGATTCGCCCGGCCTTGAGCTCGAGGACGGGCAGCAGGCGGCCTGCCTCGTCGAGATCGGCGTCGTCGACGTGGACGGTCGCGGTCAGCTGGCCTTCCAGCTTCGCCGCCACGGCGCGCACCTGCTCGGCGTCGCGGCAGCGGACGATCAGACTGGACGAGCCGAACACCTCCTGCTGCAACACCTCCGAGCCCAGGAACGTGTCGGCGGCGGCGCTGAACAGCGCCGCCCGGCCGGTGTTGGGCGCGTCGGATTCGGTGCCGCGGGCCTCCACGGTCGCAGCTCCGCTGAGCGCGGTGACGCCGTCGGCGTAGCAGCCGGCGATGTTCGGGGTGAGCATCGGGGTGGGCGTGCTCTCGGCGACCGCGGCGCGCGCGGACTCGACGAACGAGGTGAGGCCGGGACCGTCGACCGCGATGACGAGACCGGGGTTGGTGCAGAACTGTCCGGAACCGAGGGTCAGCGACCCGACGAAGGCGCGACCGAGTTCGGCGCCGCGGGTGGTGAGCGCGTTCTCGAGGAGGAACACCGGGTTGATCGAACTCATCTCCGCGTACACCGGGATCGGTTCCGGGCGACCCGCGGCGGCTGCGACCAGAGCGGTTCCGCCGGAACGGGATCCGGTGAAGCCGACGGCCTTGATGCGCGGATCCGTGACCAGCGCGGTGCCGAGCCCGCGGCCCGAGCCGAACAGCAGGGAGAACGTCCCCGCAGGCATGCCGGTGCTCGCGACGGCGTCGGCGATGGCGCGGCCGACGAGTTCGGACGTGCCGGGGTGCGCGTCGTGGGCCTTCACGACGACGGGGCAGCCCGCCGCCAGCGCCGACGCGGTGTCGCCGCCGGCGACGGAGAACGCGAGGGGGAAGTTGCTGGCGCCGAACACCGCGACCGGTCCGAGCGGGACCTTCCGCTGGCGGATGTCGGCACGCGGCAACGGGGTGCGGTCGGGCAGCGCAGGATCGATGCGGGCACCGTTCCAGCCGCCGTCGCGCAGGACGCCGGCGAACAGCCGCAGCTGTCCGGAGGTGCGGCCCACCTCGCCGGTGACGCGGCCCTGGGGGAGTCCGGATTCGGCGCACACCCGGGCGATCAGCGTCTCGCCGAGCGCCTCGATGTTGTCGGCGATCGTCTCGAGGAACCGGGCGCGCTCCTCGGACGTCGTGGCGCGGTACGGCGCGAACGCCTCGGCGGCGGCGGCGCAGGCCGCGTCGACGTCCCGGTCGTCACCGTGCGCGAAGCCGGGCTCGAGCTGGTGGCCGGTGGCGGGGTCGATGCCGTGGATGGTCGTGCCGGAACCCTGGACGGGGTTGCCCGCGATGATCATCTGTCCGGTCACGTCGGTCCGGTTCACCGTTGCTGTCATGATGCGATCCTCGAATTCTCGTCTGCGTTTCGTATGGTCCGGTGACGGGTCATTTGGTGGCCAGGGTGTCGTCGGACGCCACCTCTGCGACGTTCGCGACTTCGTCGATGTCTTCCTTGTCGCGCCGGAAGTACGTCACCGCCGCGGCGGCGGCCAGGGCGAAGAGCGACAGCACGATCAGGCCCATCGTCACCGTGCCGGTCTGCTCCTTGATGACACCGAAGCCGAACGGGGCCACGAAGCCACCCAGGTTGCCGAGCGAGTTGATGATCGCGATCGCCGGTGCCAGCACCATCGGATGGAGCGTGCGCTGCGGAATCGACCAGAACAGCGGGCTCGCGCTCTTGAACCCCATCGTCGCGACGCACAGCAGCGGCAGGGCCAGCCAGGGCGTGACGAACGCGGCGGCCATCGTGCCGATACCACCGATGAGCAGCGCGGCGACGAGGTACGGCTTGTGCCGTCCGGTGCGGTCGGCGGAGCGGTTGGAGAAGTACATCGCGAAGATCGCGCAGATCCACGGGAGCGAGGACAGCAGCCCGACGGTGACGTCGGTGGTGCCCGGGATGCGGCGGATGATCGACGGCAGCCAGAACGTGTTGGCGTAGATCGCCATGGTGATCGCGAAGAAGATGCCGCAGCACACCAGGATCCGCGGCTGCAGGAGCAGCTTCCAGCGCGAGCCCGACTCGCCGCGCTTCGCGGACGCCTCGCTGCGCAGCACGTCCTCCTCGGCGATGACGGCCTGCAGGTCGTGCTTCTCCGGGCCGGTGAGCCACTTCGCGTCGTCGATCTTCGAGTCGAGCAGGCGGTAGGCAATGCACCCGACGACCACCGACAGCAGGCCCTCGAGGGCGAACATCCACTGCCAGCCGTGGTGCCCGCCGAGTCCGTCGAGGGACAGCAGCGGTCCGGACATCGGTCCCGAGATGGCGGCCGCGATCGACGAACCGGCGATGAACAGGGCGGTGGCGCGGCTGCGGTGGTTGTTCGGCAGCCAGCGGGTGAAGTAGAAGATGATGGCCGGGAAGAAGCCGGCCTCGGCGACACCGAGCAGGAACCGCAGGGCGTAGAACATCTCGGGGCCGTTGACGAACGCCATGGCCGCGGACACCAGGCCCCACGAGATCATGATGCGGGTCAGCCACACCTTGGCGCCGAACTTCTCCATCAGCACGTTCGACGGCAGTTCGAAGATCGCGTAGGCGATGAAGAAGACACCCGCGCCGAATCCGTACGCCGCGGCGCCGATGCCCACATCTGCTTCGAGGTGGGTCTGGGCGTAGCCGATATTCGAGCGATTGAGCTGGTTACAGATCAACATCACGATGAACAGCGGCACGACACGGCGGAAGATCTTGGAGACCGCGCTGTCGACTGCCGGCGAGACGGCGAGGGGGAGGGTCATCGGTGACTCCTCTCTCTGGATTCGGGGGGTGACGAAGTTGGGGGACTCTGATCACGCCCCGATCCGGAAGCGTGACCTGAGTCATAGGAATCACGCTAGAGGGATGTTCGATACATGTCCAAGTCAAAGATTCTCGTTATCGATACCGAAGTTGTATCGACTCGGGTGGTGCTAGTTTCCCTACCGTGAGCGCCGGCGCAGTCACCTTCGAGTTCGTCCACACTACCCGCGAATTCTTCCCTCAACTGCAACGATGGCTCCGCGAACCGCACGTCGCGCGGTTCTGGAACCACGACACCGCGGACGCCGACATCGAGCGCGACTTCGGCGGCAGCATCGACGGCACCGAACCCTGCGAGGATTTCCTCGTGCTGCGGGGCGGCGTGCCGTTCGGCTTCATCCAGCGATACCGGATCGCCGACTATCCCGAGGACCTCGCGCTCCTCACGGCCCTCGTCGACATCCCACCGGGCAGCATCTCCATCGACTACTTCGTCGGCGACCCCGGGCGTATCGGCCGAGGGCTGGGAACGGCGATGATCCGGGCGTTCGTCGCCAAGTGCCGCTCCGACCTACCCGACGCCACCGCGATCGTCGTCCCCGTCGTCGTCCCCAACCGGGCGTCGTGGCGGGCGCTGGAGAAGGCCGGCTTCCGACGCGTCGGCGAGGGCTATCTCCCACCCGACAACCCGATCGATGACGGAAGCCACTACGTCAGCAGACTCGACCTGCTTGAATGAGAAGATGTGCAGGTGGATGGCATACTCCGGCGATCCGATCCTCGTCGAGGACCTCCTCTTCCGGCCGGTCCATTCCCTGATCGACCAGAGCTTGCACTCCCGCATGGGTGCGACCACCACGAACGGTGACGGGTTCGGCATCGGCTGGTACGGAGACGGCCCCACCCCGGCCCTGTTCAAATGCATCGAACCCGCCTGGAACGAACGCAACCTGCGGGAGATCTCCCGCCAGATCCGGACGCCGATGCTCTTCGCGCACGTGCGCGCGTCGACGGGAACTCCCGTGCAGCGCAGCAACTGTCACCCCTTCCGGCACGGCAACTGGCTGTGGATGCACAACGGCGCGCTGCGCGGATTCACCGAGATGAAGCGCGAACTGGCCCTGGCCGTCGACCCGAGTCTCTACCCGCAGATCGAAGGATCCACCGACTCCGAGACACTGTTCTTCCTCGCGCTGACGTTCGGACTCACCGACGACCCGTTCACCGCCGTCGCCCGCGCCGTCGGGTTCGTCGAGGACGTCGGCGCCCGGCACGGGGTCGAGAACCCGGTGCAGGCGACGATCGCCACCACCGACGGCGTCTCCGTCTGGGTGTTCCGGTACTCGACCGAACAGCAGACGCGCTCGCTGTTCTTCTCCACCGCGATGGACAAGGTCCGCGCCCTGCACCCCGAGGTGGAGGTACTGCGCGAACTGGGCGACGAAACCCGGTTCGTGGTGTCCGAACCGCTGCGCGACCTCGAGGGCGCGTGGCAGGAGGTGCCCGAGTCCCATGCCGGGGTCATCCGCCCCGGCGACGACGAGATCCGGCCGTTTCTGCCCGTCCCACCCGTCCGCTGAGACCGCGCCCCACTCCCCTCACCGCGTGCGGGACGCCCGGCGAGCGCGCACCGCGCTCCAGAACAACTCGAGCACAACCGCCAGCACCACGATCCCGATCATCGCCACGAACGTCTGCGGGGCGGTCAGCAGCGTCTGCACGGCGAAGACGACGAGAACGACGACGGTCAGTACGATTCCGGCGACGAGGATGCCTGCGCGGGAATCCGTTTCGTGGCGGAGCCGGTAGGCCGCGATCGACATCACGAGAAAGATCGCGAGAGCCACGGCGCTGCCGAGGGAGGCGATGGCGGTGAGATCCACCAGATTCGCCAGGAGCAGGATCAGCGCGACCGAGATGGTCAACCCGCGTGTGCCCCCGACCCAGGCTCGACTACCGAACACCGGTGGAAAGGTCCCGGATTCGGCTAGTTTGGCGGTGGAGCCGGCCGCCGCATAGACGTTGGCGTTGACCGAGGAGGAGGTGGCCAGCAGCGCCGCGAGAGCCATGATCGCGAACCCGGCGTCGCCGAGAGCGGGTTGGGCCGCAACGGCGAGGGCCGTATCGCCGTTGTCGATGACCTCCTGCACGGTCAGGGTTCCGAAGACTCCGAGAGCGATCAGCACGTACAGGAGGATCGTGATGCCCAGGGCCAGGTACATCGCACGAGGCAGGTTGCGACGCGGGTCGGGAAGGTCGCCGCCGGTGAAACTGATGACGGTGAAGCCCAGATAGGCGAAGAAGGTCAGCGCCACGCTGCCGACGATGTCCAGTGTCGGCGGGTACGTGGACGGTGCCAGCAGGCTCGGGTCGAGTTGAGCGAGTGTGACGACGACGAAGACGGCGAACACCGCGAGCAGGATCACCACGATCGCGGTCTGGACCCGGTCGATGAACTTGGTGCCCGCGATGTTGATCGCCGCCACGAGCACGACCACGCCGGAGGTGAGTATGCGACTCCACGCACCCGAATCGTCGAAGAACAGTGCGGCGCCGTAACTCCCGAACGAGACGGCCACCATGGCGGTGACGATGAGCGCCGCGAAGTAGAGCAGCCACGACGTGATTGCGGTGATGTGCCCGCGGCCGTACCCCTGGAGCAGGAATGTCACGATGCCGCCCGAGGACGGGTAGCGCGCCCCCAACTTCGCGACGGCATAGCCCTGCAAGGTGGCCACCACGCCGGCAAGGAGGAACGACAGCCACACCGCGGAGCCGGCCACGGCCCCGGCCTCCCCGAGGAGGGCGAAGATGCCGGCACCGACCATCGAGCCGACGCCGAGGAACGCGGCGCCGCGCACGGTCATGGCCTGAGCGCCCGCGGGGGCACCCTCGCCGGAGTCACGTCCGTCGAGGGGTTCACGGGCCATGTCGTCCATGTCATTCATGGTGCAACCGCCACGTCTGCGAAGGGCCGAGATCGGTCGCATCAGTCCGATGTCCAACTGGAGAACTGTGCCGGCCTCGTCCCCGTTACCAAGATGGCAATTGAATTTTACCGGAATTCTGCTGCGGTTTCGGTCCGGGCAGGCGCACAATTCGATTTGGCGGGCCTTCACGCGCCCGTGGGAGGTGGACCGTGGCGATGCGGTGCCGATCGAGCGGAGTGCCCTGAGCAACCGTCGTCATGCGGTCATGGACGCGGCGAGTTCGCAATGCGAATTCGGTTTCTTTGTCTCGAATTTCGGGTGGCAGTCGAAGATCTCCACACTCACCGGAGGGCTCGATGACATCGATCGCGCATCCGACGCCCACGCCGTTCACCGGCGAAGACTACGCCGCCCGAATGGCACGAGTCGTTCACGACGCCGTCGCCGCGGGCTTGGACGGTCTGCTCGTCACGCCGGGACCGGACCTGGTGTGGCTGACGGCGTATCGGCCGACCGCGATCACCGAACGACTCACGATTCTGGTGCTGTGCCCGGATCGGCAGCCGACCATGGTGGTGCCCGCGCTCGAACGACCCGACGCCGAAGGTGCGGACGGGACGGCTGCGGTGTCGCTCGTCGAGTGGTCCGACGGCACCGATCCGTACCAGGTGGCCGGCGCACTGCTCGACCCCACGGGTAGATACGGCGTCTCCGACTCCGCCTGGGCGATGCACCTGCTGGGCCTGCAGCGACAGCTACCGCGCTCGTCGTATGTGGCACTGACCGACGGGATGCCGATGTTGCGTGCCGTCAAGGACCCCGCCGAGCTGGCTCGGCTGTCCGCGGCCGGCGCCGCAGCCGATGCAGTGTACGAGCAGATCGTGCAGACACGTTTCGCCGGTCGGCGAGAGAACGAGGTCGCGGCAGAACTTGCCGGATTGTTGCGCCGATTCGGGCACGAGCAGGTCGATTTCACCGTCGTCGGCTCCGGACCCAACGGCGCGAATCCTCATCACGAGGCCGGTGACCGGAAGATCGAACGCGGTGACACCGTCGTCCTGGACTTCGGCGGCCTGATGTTCGGCTACGGCTCGGACACCTCCCGCACGGTCGCGGTGGGCGAGCCGGCACCCGAAGTGCAGCAGGTGCACGACATCGTCCGGCGGGCGCAGCAAGCGGGCGTCGAGGCCGTCCGACCCGGGATCAGCTGCCAGCAGATCGATCGGGTGGCGCGGTCGGTGATCAGCGACGCCGGCTTCGGCGAGCAGTTCATTCACCGCACCGGACACGGGATCGGGGTCACCACCCACGAGCCGCCGTACATCGTCGAGGGCGAGGAACAGCTCCTCGTCCCCGGCATGTGTTTTTCGATCGAACCGGGCATCTACCTCGCGGGCAGGTTCGGGATCCGCATCGAAGACATCGTCACCGTCACCGAAGACGGCGGACGCCGCCTGAACAACACCAGCCACGACCTGCGGGTTGTCGACTAGGAGGGCAGTGGGATGACACGCAGCAGCGAGGCCGGGAACGCCGACCGCCGGTTCCGGGACAGGTGGATGTCATGAGTGCACCGGACATACCCTCCGACCAGCCGCCCGCTCAGGCCGAGGCCCGCACCCGCGGTCCGGCGGGGTCGTGGATTTCCTGGCTCGCCCTGGCGTTGATGACCACCAGTTCGGTGGCGAGCCTGCGTCCGTCGCCGACGATGGCCGTGTACGGCCTGGCGTGCGTGTTCCTGTACCTCATCCCCGCTCTGGTGTTCCTGCTACCGACATCGCTGGTGTCGGCCGAGCTGGCATCGGGATGGGAAGGCGGCGTCTACAATTGGGTCTCCCGCGGGATCTCCAAGCCGATGGGATTCCTGGCGGTGTGGTGCCAGTTCGCCATGACGATCTTCTACTATCCGAGTCTGCTCGGGTACGTCGCAAGCACGCTCGCCTACGTCATCAATCCGGCCCTCGCGAGCAACGGAGTGTGGACCGCGATAGTCATCATGGTGACCTACTGGTCCGGGGTCTACATCTCCTCGCGCGGAACGAAGGGTGTGGCAGGTCTTTCCAGCGCCGGCCTGATCATCGGCACCCTGGTGCCCGGTGCACTGCTGGTGATTCTGGGAACGGTCTTCCTGGGCCAGGGCAATGCCTCCGCCGCACCGATGACCGCCGACCACCTGCTGCCTGCGTGGGCCGGCCTGGCAAGCCTCGTGTTGATCGTCAACAACTTCCTCTCCTACTCCGGCATGGAGATGAATGCGGTGCACGTGTCGTCCCTGCGGAACCCGGGCAAGGAATTCCCTCGCGCGATGTTCCTGTCCATGGGCCTGGTCCTGGCGATCTTCATCCTGCCCGCGTTGGCGATCAGCTGGGTGGTACCGGCCGAACAGCTGTCCCTGACCGCCGGGGTGATGCAGGCATTCGACGCGGTCTTCGCGGAGTTCGGCTGGCAATGGCTCACACCGGTGATCGGAATCATGCTGGTGGCGGCGTCGCTCGGTGGCATGTTGACCTGGCTCGCCGGCCCGTCCAAGGGCTTGGTGCTCATCTCCCGGCAGGAAGGCTACCTGCCGCCGTTCCTGCAGCGGGTCAACAAGCACGGCGTGCAGCAGAACATTCTGGTCACGCAGGGCCTGGTCACCACAGTGATCGCCCTGCTCTACGCGTTCATCCCCGACGTGTCGAGCGCGTACTGGATCTTCTCGGTGATCACCACGCAGGTGTACCTGATCATGTACCTGCTGATGTTCGTCGCCGCGGTTCAGCTGCGCCGCAAGGCCCCCGACCACCCGCGTGGATACCGGGCACCGATGCTGGTCGGATTGTGCGGGGTCGGGTTCGCCGCCTCACTCGCCGCTCTCCTCATCGGCTTCATCCCGCCGTCGCAGTTCAGTTCCGGCAATGCCGGCGTGTACGTCCTGATCGTCGCCGCGGGAGCACTCGGCCTCGGCCTGCTCGTGCCCTATCTGTTCTACAGGGCCCGGAAGCCCTCGTGGAAGCAACCCGAGGAGAGCGAGTCATGACCACCGCGAAGGAAGCCTCGAGCCGACGCGACCGCATGATCATCTACGGTCTCGTCACCTTCATCATCGTGATCCTCACGATCATCGCCCTGCTCCTCTTCCCCTATGTCTCGTCGAACCGGGAAGCCGACGACAAGGCGGATCAGCTCATCGCGGCCCTCGACCAGGCCGGTGCCCGGACACCGTCGCACGACCAGATCGTCGGGGTGCTAGGGGACGACGGCGGGGCGATCTGCGCCAACCCGAACGCTCCCCTGGCCCGGGCCACGCTGCTGTCCCAGATGGCCAACGGAGCAGGCGGGCCTGGAACCCGGCCCGTCGTCGTGGACGAACGGGTGGTGAAGGGGGAACTGTTGGTCATCCAGATCTACTGCCCCGACAAACTTCCCGAATTCCAGCAGTTCGTCGGCGACCTCGAGACCAGCGACGTGGCGGGTGAGTGAGCGATGAACCTGAGAGAACGCATCAGCGACCTGATGCCGCAGGCGCGAGAAGAACTGACCGAACTCGTCGCCATGCAATCGGTGGCCGACCCCCGCCGGTACCCTCCCGAAGAATGCCACCGTGCGGCCGAATGGGTGCGAGCGAAATTCGCGCAGCACGGCTTCACCGACGCCCGTCTGGAAGAAACGTCCGACGGCAGCCACGCCGTGGTCGGGTCACGCCCTTCCCCGAACCCGCACGCCCCCACCGTGCTGCTCTACGCCCACTACGACGTCCAACCCCCGCTCGACGACACCGCCTGGGAAACACCACCATTCCAGCTCACCGAGCGGAACGGACGCTGGTACGGACGCGGCACCGCCGACTGCAAAGGCAACATCCTCGTCCACCTGACGGCGCTGCGAGCCCTCGGAGCCGAACTCCCCGTGCACCTGAAACTCGTCGTCGAGGGGTCGGAGGAGCAGGGCACCGGCGGTCTTGAAGGCTTCGTCCGCGAAAATGCCGATCTCCTGCGCGCCGACGCGATTCTCGTGTGCGACACCGGTAACGCCGATGTGGGCCTGCCGGCCGCCACCGTCAGCCTGCGGGGACTGGTCAACGTCGTCGTCACCGTCGAAGCACTCACCTCAGATCTGCACTCCGGCATGTTCGGTGGCGCCGCCCCGGACGCCCTCGCCGCGTTGATCGCGATGCTGGCAACGCTGCGAGACGCCAAGGGCAACACCACCGTCAACGGTGTGGACAACACCCAGACCTGGACCGGAGAACTCTACCCGCCGGAACAGTTCCGCACCGACGCCGGAATGCTCGACACCGAATCGTTTCTCGGCGACGGCACCGTCTCCGACATGCTCTGGGCGCGTCCGGCGCTGACCGTCCTCGGCATCGACTGCCCGCCGGTGGTCGGATCGGCGGCCGCGATCGCACCGCGGGCACGCGCCCGCCTGAACCTGCGGATACCGCCCGGGCTCGAACCCGCGCAGGCACAGCGAGCGCTGATCAACCATCTGCACTCCGCGGCGCCGTGGGGGGTGGCCGTCGACGTCGAGGTCGAGGCCTCGGGGGCGCCGTACCGGACCCGCACCGACGGACCTGCCTACCGGGCCCTCGGTTCGGCCATGGAGGAGGCCTACGGCCGGCCCATGGTCATGCTGGGACAGGGCGGCTCCATTCCGCTGTGCAACGTCCTCGCCGACACGTACCCGGACGCCGAGATCATCTTGATGGGCGTCGAGGAACCCCGGGCACTGATCCATGCCCCCAACGAAAGTGTCGACCCCTCGGAGATCGCGGCGATGTCGCTGGTCGAAGCCCGGTTCCTGCAGAACTACGCGAGTATCCGCTCATGACGTCCGCGGCGGGTCCGGCCCGCACCTCACCGCAACTGGGCGCGGCGGTCCTCCTCGTCACCGTCGGGGTGCTCGAGATCCTGCAGGGCCTCTCCGCCGTGTCCAAGGACGAGGTGCTCGTCGTCGAGGCCGGATACACGTACGAATTCGACGTCACCTCGTGGGGGTGGACCCACATCGTGCTCGGGGCGCTGGTCGCCGCGGCGGGTGTCGCTCTGCTCGCCGGGGTGACGTGGGCCCGCGGCGCCGCCTTCGTGATCTGCGGTCTGTCGATCGTCGTCAACTTCCTGTGGCTGCCGTACTACCCGATGTGGGCGATCACCCTCATCGCGCTCGACGCGGTCGTGATCTGGGCTGTGGCGGCCTGGCATCCCACTAGGGTCTGACGTCCGCGTGCTCGGCTCGCCATCTGCTCGGGCTGACCCCGAACCGGCCGCGGAACCACCGTGAGAAGTTGCTCGGCGCCGAGAACGCCAGCATGTCCGCGATCTCGGTGAGGTTCAGCCGCGGATTCGCGACCATCCGTTCGGCGAGTTCGGTGCGGGTGCCGTCGAGGACGGTGGAGAACGACTCTCCACTCTCGGCGAGACGGCGGTGCACGGTTCTCCGGTCGACCCCCAGGCTGCGGGCCACCTGCTCGACGGAACAGCGGCCGGTGGGAAGCAGCAGTTCGATCAACTCGCGGACCCGGCTCACGATCGTCACGTCGTCCGACGGCTCCCACGATTCGAGCAGTTGCTGGGTATAGGGGCGGAGCAGCGGATCGGACATCTTGTTCGGCGCGTTCAGGTCGCCGGCCTCGAGGACGATGCCCGCGAACTCGTGGTCGAACTTCATCGCAGGCCCGAACAACCGGCGGTGCGTCGCGGCGTCGGCCGGGGCCGGGTGCGGGAAGCAGACGGCGAGCGGTTTCCAGCCGCCGCCGAGGAAGCCCCGCAGGAGCCGGTGCAGCACCCCCACCGCCAGTTCCACCGACTGCCGGATGTCGGTGGCCTCCCCCACATCGAGTTCGATTCGCAGAGTCACCAGCCCGCCGCGCTCCGACATCCGGGTCCGCAACGCTTCGTTGTACGTGTGGTCGTAGCGGGTGAGGACACGCAGGGCGCTGCGGACGTCGGGTTCCTCGCGGACGACGAGGCTGAGCGGTCCGAGGTTGGAGAACTGCCTGCGTTCGGCGAGGCGAACCCCGAAATCCGCGTATCCGGATCTGTCCGCCGACTGCTCGAGCAGTCGCGCGATCGCTGCGGCGGGTATCCAGCGGTCCTGCAGACCGAGCCCGGACGGGTCGAGGCCGGCGGCGCGCAGCAGCGGTGCCGGCTCGAGTCCGAGCGACCGGCACAGTTCCACGTACCCGTTCAATGATGCGTAACGCGCGAGAGGTTTCATATCCCGTCCCTGCCCTCTCCCGACACCTGGCCGTGTCCCGAAATGATAGGCGTCCTGTCCCGTCAGGATAAGCATACGACCGGACGCGGCCCTACTGTTAGGTGCATCACAGAGAGACGGCGCGGAGAGCTACCCCACGGCACCGGATCACCCCGGCCCGCCCCGCGAGCAGTTCCGCAGCGGTACCGCGCCGATCATCACGTCGAAGAGGAGAAATACTGTGGCACAGGCTGTTCGGTTCTACGAGCACGGCGCACCCGAGGTCATGCAGTGGGAGTCCGTCGAGGTCGGAGAACCCGGCCCGCACGGGGTCCGGATCCGCCACGAGGCGGTCGGCCTGAACTTCGCCGACACCTACTTCCGCACCGGCCTCTACCCGGCCGAACTGCCCGCGGGCATGGGCGTCGAGGGCGCCGGTGTGGTCGAGGCGGTCGGAACCGGAGTGACCCACGTGCAGGTCGGCGACCGCGTCACCTACACGGGCAGTCCGCTCGGCGCGTACAGCACCGAACGCGTGATGCCTGCCGCCCCGCTCATTCCGCTGCCGTCCGCGATCGGCTTCGACACGGCCGCCGCGATGACGATGCGCGGGCTCACGTCGGCCTACCTGCTGCGCCGCATCGCCCCGCTGAAGGCCGGCGACACCGTGCTGCTCCACGCGGCCGCCGGTGGCGTCGGACTCATCTTCACCCAGTGGGCGAAGCTGCTGGGCGTCAACGTGATCGGCACGGTCTCCACCGACGAGAAGGCCGCGATCGCCCGCGCCCACGGCTGCGAGCACGTGATCGTCTACACCCGCGAGAACGTCGCCGAGCGGGTCCGCGAGATCACCGACGGCGCCGGCGTTCCCGTCGTCTACGACAGCATCGGCCAGTCCACCTTCGAGACTTCGCTCGACTGCCTGTCCCGGCGGGGACTGCTCGTGTGCTTCGGCACGGCGTCGGGACCGATTCCGCCGATCAACGCGATGCAGTTGGCCGTCAAGGGTTCGCTGTTCGTCACCCGGCCCGCGCTCGCCGACTACATCGCGGACCCGGCGGAGCGCGCCGAACTCGCCGGTGAACTGTTCGGCCACGTCGAGGCGGGCCGGATCCGCATCGAGATCAACCAGAGCTACGGACTCGAGGACGCCGTCCAGGCGCACCGCGACCTCGAATCCGGCACCAGCATCGGCTCCTCGGTGTTCCGGCTCTGAGCCTGGCCACCCTTCACCACGACGGAGACACCATCATGAACGACACCGCGCAACTGACGTATTCGCCCGAGCGGCACGCGATCCTCTCCCCCTCCGGTTCGTTCCGGCTGACACCGATGACCTGCTCTCTCGGCGCCGAGTTGTTCGACGTGAACCTCGGCGACGTCTCTCGCGACGACGCCCTGTTCGCCGAACTCCGGGAACTGCTGCTCGAGTACAAGGTTCTGTTCTTCCGCGACCAGGACATGAGCCGGGCGGAGCACGTGGCGCTCGCCGAGCGCTTCGGCCCGCTCGAGGATCATCCCGTCGCGGGCAGCGACCCCGAGTATCCCGGGCTGGTGCGGATCTACAAGGACCTCGACAGCCCGGCCGAGCACTACGAGAACGCCTTCCACTGCGACGCCACCTGGCGTGACAACCCGCCCATGGGGTGTGTGCTCCGGGCCGTCGAGACGCCGCCGGTCGGTGGCGACACCATCTGGGTGAACATGGCCCTGGCCTACGAGAAACTCCCCGACCGGGTGAAGGAGCAGATCGACGGACTGCGCGCCCGGCACAGCATCGAGGCCTCGTTCGGCGCGGCCCAGACGCTGGAGCAGCGGCACGCCCTGCACGATCGCTTCCCCGACGCCGAGCACCCCGTGGTGCGCACGCACCCGGACACCGGCGAAAAGATCCTGTTCGTCAATTCCTTCGCAACCCACTTCGTCAATTACCACACCCCGGACAACATCCGGTACGGCATCGACTACGCGCCCGGCAGCAGCAACCTGCTCAACTACCTGATCAGCCAGGCCTCGATCCCCGAGTACCAGGTGCGGTGGCGGTGGACCCCGAACAGTGTTGCGATCTGGGACAACCGGTCCACACAGCACTACGCCGTCCAGGACTACTGGCCCGCCGTCCGCAAGATGGAACGCGCCGGAATCGTCGGCGACCGGCCCTTCTGAATTTCTCACTTCCCCTAGTCATCAATTCCGATTTCGAAACGGAGAACACCCATGCATTTCCACGACGACGCCCTCTTCCCCGAAAACCAGGAGAAGCTGGTCATCACGTGTGCCCCGTACGGTCCGGAGTGGGAGCCGGACGACTTCCGCGAGGACCTGCCGCTGACGATGGACGAGCACGTGCAGAAGGCGGTGGACTGCTACGAGGCCGGCGCCACCGTGCTGCACATCCACGTCCGTGAACTCGACGGCAAGGGCTCCAAGCGGCTGTCGAAGTTCAACGAACTGCTCGCCGGACTGCGGCAGGCGGTGCCGGAGATGATCCTGCAGGTCGGCGGTTCCATCTCGTTCGCCCCCGAGGGTGAGGGCGCGGACGCGAAGTGGCTCTCCGACGACACCCGGCACATGCTCGCCGACCTCGATCCGGCACCGGATCAGGTGACGATCGCGATCAACACCTCGCAGATGAACATCATGGAGTTGATGACCGCCGACGACATCGCGGGCACCTCGATGCAGCGGCCCGAGCTGGCCGAGGCGTACCGGGAGATGACGGTCCCGGCCGGTCCGGCGTGGGTGGAGGAGCATCTGCGTCGTCTGCAGGCGGCCGGGATCCAGCCGCATTTCCAGCTGTCGAGCATCCCGCAGCTCGAGACGGTGGAGCGGTTGATCCGTCGTGGGGTGTACACCGGTCCGCTGAATTTGACCTGGGTCGGTATCGGTGGCGGCTTCGACGGCCCGAACCCGTACAACATCATGAATTTCGTGCAGCGGGTGCCGGACGGTGCGTGCCTGACCCTCGAGACGTTGATGCGCAGTGTGCTGCCGGTCAACGCGATGGCGATCGCGATGGGTCTGCATCCGCGGTGCGGCAACGAGGACACGATCTGGGGTCGCAAGGGCGAGAAGATGACGTCGGTCGCGCAGGTCGAGCAGTTGGTCCGGGTGGCCGGGGAGCTGGGCCGGGAGGTGGCCACCGGTAAGGAGGCCCGCGACATCTACCGGATCGGTCAGACCTACGCCGACGCCGACGAGACCCTCGCCAAGCTCGGTTACGCCCCGAACCGCCGTCCCGGCCAGGTCGGCTTCACCCAGCACGCCTGAGTTCCCGCACCTGAGGGGATTTCGTCACGAACGGGGAGGGAGCCGGAGAATTCGCTGCTCCTGCCGAGCACGCCCGGCTCCCTCCCCACACCCTTTACCAATCCTGTCGGCCATAGGAGGCCTCATGGGACCGAACACCACCACCGCCCCGGACACTATCGGCGCGACCGCTGCGCCGGCCCGGCGGTCGCGGGTATACCCCTGGATCGTCTTCGCGCTCACCTTCGGACTGCTGCTGTCGGACTACATGTCCCGGCAGGTTCTCAGCGCCGTCTTCCCGCTCCTCAAAACCGAATGGGCGCTGTCCGATTCACAGCTGGCGTCGCTCAGCAGCATCGTCGCACTCATGGTCGGCCTGCTGACCCTCCCGCTGTCGCTACTGGCCGACCGGTGGGGCCGGGTCAAGAGCCTGCTTCTCATGGCCGTCCTGTGGAGCGCCGCCACGCTGCTGTGTGCGCTCGCCACCAACTACGAGCAGATGCTCGGCGCCAGATTCCTCGTCGGTGTCGGCGAAGCCGCCTACGGCAGTGTCGGCATCGCAGTGGTGCTCAGCGTGTTCGCCCCGCGCGTGCACTCCGCGCTCAGCGGCGCCTTCATGGGCGGCGGATCGTTCGGTTCCGTGATCGGTGTCGCCCTCGGCGGCGTCATCGCCGTCAACCTCGGCTGGCGCTGGTCGTTCGCCGCGATGGCCGTCTTCGGCCTCATCCTCGTCGCCCTGTTCCGTGCCCTCGTATCCGAACGGAAACTGACGGACGCCGCCGTCCTCGACGACCCCGCCGACACACCCACCGGTTTCCGGGCACCGCTCTCGAGCCTCTTCTCCACACCCGCCGTCGTGCTGGCGTACATCGGTGGCGGTCTGCAGATGTTCACCGCGGGCGTCCTGCTGGCGTGGCTGCCGAGCTTCTTCAACCGGTCGTACGGCCTCGCCCCCGACAAGGCCGGCGCAATGGCGTCGATCTTCGTCCTCGCCGTCGGCAGCGGCATGGTGGTGTGCGGCATCATCACCGACCGTGTGAGCCGGGACGATCCCACCAAGAAATGGACCACGGCCGTCGTGTACGGCGTGCTCTCGCTCGTGTTCCTCGGAGCCGGTTTCCAGATGCCGTCCGGTTCCACCCAGCTGATCCTGATCGGCATCGGCGCCTTCTTCTCCGCCGGCTCGTCCGGTCCGATCGCCGCGATGGTCGCGAACCTCACCCACTCCTCGGTGCGTGCCTCGGCCTTCGGCACCCTCACACTCGCCAACAACCTTCTCGGACTGGCACTCGGCCCGTTCGTCGTCGGACTGCTCGCCGACCGCTTCGGCCTCGTCACCGCCCTGCAGATCGCGCCCCTGATCTACGTCGTCGCGATCGTCGCCCTGATTCTCGGCAAACGTGCCTACCCGGCCGGACGCCGCAAGCTCGCCGCCCTTACCGCCATCTCTTAGGAAACTGGAGCCGACCGTGACCACCTCCACCGAACCGACCGTGGTGATCGTGCCCGGACTGCGCGATCACGTCGCCGACCACTGGCAGACGTTGCTCGCCGAGCGACTCGACAACGTGCGGACGGTGCCGCCGCTCGAGCGGGACAAGCTCAGTCTCGCCGCGCGGATCGCCGCCCTCGACACCGTTCTCACCGACATCGACGGTCCGGTGGTGCTCGTCGCGCACAGCGCGGGCGTGGCGATCACGGTGCACTGGGCCCAGCAGGCGTCCCGTCCCGTTCAGGGCGCCCTGCTGGCCACCCCACCGGACTTCGAGGAGCCGCTGCCCGCGGGCTACCCCGCACGCGGGGACCTCGACGCGAACGGCTGGAACCCCGTCCCCCGGCGCCGGCTCCCGTTCCCCAGCATCGTGGCGGCGAGCACCGACGACCCGCTGGCCCGGTTCCGTCGGGTCGCCGGGATGGCCGAATCGTGGGGCAGCAAGCTCGTCGACCTCGGCGCCGTCGGTCACCTCAACCCGGCCGCCGGCTACGGGTACTGGCCGTACGCCGAAGAGCTGCTCCGCGAGCTGATCAACTCGACCGCCGCCACCGCCGCGTCGTTCGCGTAGCGCGACGGCACTGTTCCCCCGACGAGAAAGTTCACCGTGCTCAACCTCTCCGTACTTCTCGAAGACTCGGCCCGCCGATTCCCCGACCGCGTCGCCCTGGTGCTCGGTGACCAGCGGATGACCTACGCCGACCTCGACGCCCAGTCGAACCGGGTCGCGAACCTGCTGGTGTCGGCGGGCATCGAACCCGGCGACACGATCGCGCTGTCGTGCCCCAACATTCCGCAGTTCCCCGTCGTCTACTACGGCATCCTCAAGGCGGGCGCGGTGGTCGTGCCGCTCAACGTTCTGCTCAAGGATCGTGAGATCGCGTATCACCTCGACGATTCCGATGCCAAGGCCTACTTCTGCTACGAGGGCACCCCCGAACTGCCGATGGGCGAGTACGGACTGTCCGGCTTCGCGCAGAGTCCCCGCTGCCGCGCCCTGTTCCGCATCACCACCGACCCGGCCGCCCCCGCCATGATCGACGGCGTCGGGACGCTCGCCGACGCCCTCGCGCGGCACGACAGCAACTTCGACGCCGTGGTCCGCGAACCCGGGGACACCGCCGTCATCCTGTACACGAGCGGCACCACCGGAAAACCCAAGGGCGCCGAACTCACCCACGCCAACATGGCGCTGAACGCGCTGACCGCCAACCGGCTGTTCGACAGCACACCCTCGACCCACGACCGGTATCTGGTGACGCTGCCGCTGTTCCACTCCTTCGGCCAGACCGTCACCCTCAACGCAGGCATCTCGGTGGGCGCGACCCTCGTGCTGCTGCCCCGGTTCGAGGCCCGGGCCGCACTCGACCTCATCGAACGGGAGGACATCACCGTCTTCGCGGGTGTGCCCACCATGTACTGGGGTCTGCTCGGCGCCCTCGACGAACATCCCGTCGACATCGACCGCATCGCCCGGAACATGCGCCGTGCCATCTCCGGCGGCGCCGCGCTGCCGGTGGAGATCCTCACCCGGTTCGCCGACCGGTTCGGGGTGCAGATCCTCGAGGGCTACGGGCTGTCCGAGACGTCGCCACTCGCGACGTTCAGCGATCCCGCTCTCGAACCCCGGCCCGGATCGATCGGCGTTCCCGTCTGGGGCATCCAGGCGCGTCTCGTCGACAAGGAGTGGAACACCGTCACCGGGACCGATCAGATCGGTGAGATCGCGCTGCGCGGTCACAACATCATGAAGGGCTACTACAACCGCCCCGAGGCCACCGCGGAAGTGCTGCGCGACGGCTGGTTCCGCACCGGCGACCTCGCGCGGGTCGACGAGGACGGCTTCTACTACATCGTCGACCGCGCCAAGGACCTCATCGTGCGCGGCGGTTTCAACGTCTATCCCCGCGAGATCGAGGACGTCCTCATCGGGCACGACGCCGTCTCCCTCGCCGCCGTCGTCGGTGTCCCCGACGACAGCCACGGCGAGGAGGTCAAGGCCTACGTCATCCTCGAACCGGGCGCACAGATCACCCCCGGCGAGCTGATCGCCTGGTCCAAGCAGCAGATGGCGAGCTACAAATACCCTCGCACCGTCGAATTCGTCGACTCCCTGCCGATGACCGCCACCGGCAAGATCCTCAAACGCGAACTCGGCCGCACGCCGGCCGCGCTCTGACTCACTCCGCACTCTGACATCTCAGAGCACACTTCCATCGAAAGCTCCGCCCATGAGTACGTCGTCCCCCACTCCGACGACCCCCGACGAGCTGACCGCTCCCCTCGACCTCCTCCTCACCCGCGGAACCCGCGGCGTCGCCGCCCGCATGCTCCCCGACAGCTCCTGGAGCCGGTTCGGCATCAGCCTCGCCGGCAGGCCCCGCACGGTCGCCCTGCGCGGCGGCGCCCTCGTCCGTGAACTCGGTGCGATCGTCGCCGGCACGTCCGACCGGGCTCCCGCCAAGGCGGACAAGCGTTTCGGCGATGCCGCGTGGCAGCAGAATCCCGCCCTGCGGCGGGCCATGCAGGCGTATCTCGCCACCTCCCACACCGCCACTGCCCTGCTCGAGGACGCCGACCTGGACTGGCGCGATCACGAACGGATGCGGTTCGTCTTCGACAACCTGGTCGAAGGTCTGTCGCCGACCAACAATCCGTTCCTCAGCCCGCTCGGGTGGAAGGCCATGGTGGACACCGGCGGACTCAGTGCGGTACGCGGCGTCCGGGCCTTCCTCCGCGACATGCAGTCGAGTCCGCGGGTGCCTGCCATGGTCGAACCCGACGCGTTCGAGGTCGGGGAGCACGTGGCGGCGACGAAGGGTGCCGTGGTCTTCCAGACCCGCACGTTCGAGCTGATCCACTATGCGCCGCAGACGGAGACGGTCCACGCCACACCGCTGCTGATCGTCCCGCCCGTCATCAACAAGTACTACATCCTCGACATCGCACCGGGCCGCAGCCTGATCGAGCACCTCGTGCAGCAGGGACAGCAGGTCTTCGCGATCTCCTGGCGCAACCCCCACGCCCGGCACCGGGACTGGGGTGCCGACACGTACGGTGCCGCGATCCTGGAAGCTCTCGACGCGGTGCAGTGCATCGCCGGAACCACGAGCGCGCACGTCCTCGGCACCTGCTCGGGCGGCATTCTCGCCGCCATGGTCGCCGCACACCTCACCGAGATCGGCGAGGGCGACCGTATCGCCGGCCTCACCCTGGCCGTGACCGTTCTCGATCAGACCCGCGCCGGAACGGCGTCGGCCATGATGAGCGAGCGTGCCGCTGCCGCGGCGATCCGGGACTCGGCCGCGAAGGGATTCCTCGACGGTCGCACGCTCGCGGAGATGTTCGCATGGCTGCGTCCCACCGATCTGGTCTGGCGGTATTGGGTCAACAACTACGTGCAGGGCCGGTCTCCGGCCGCGTTCGACGTGCTGTTCTGGAACTCGGACACCACCCGCATGGCGGCGGCACTGCACCGCGACCTCGTGCTGCTCGGCCTGCGCAACGCGCTGACGATCCCCGGTGCCGCCACCATGCTCGGCACGCCCGTCGACCTCGGCACGGTGACCGCGGATTCGTACGTGGTCGGCGGGTCCGCCGACCACCTCTGCCCGTGGCAGTCGACGTACCGCAGCGCTCGCCTCCTCGGCAGCAAGGACGCCCGGTTCGTGCTGTCGTCGAACGGACACATCGCCTCACTCGTGAACCCGCCGGGCAACCCGCGGGCGTCGTACCGGTTCGGCGAACCGGCCTCCGACACGCCGGACGCGTGGCTCGCCACCGCGGAGACTGCGACGGACTCGTGGTGGACCGATTACGCGCACTGGCTCGCCGAACGCAGCGGACCCGACGTCGACGCACCGCACAGCCTCGGTGCCCGGCAGTACCCGCCGCTGGCGCCCGCCCCCGGCACCTATGTGCACCACTCCTGACCCGCTCGTCACCGACAGAGGAACACCATGACCCTGCATCTCACCCATCCCGCCGAACTCGTCGAGTCGGTCGGCCGGACCATCGGAACCACTGGCCCCTACAAGGTCCTGCAAGACCAGGTGAACCTGTTCGCGGAGGCGACCGGCGACTTCCAGTGGATTCACACCGATCCGGATCGCGCCGCCGACGGACCCTTCGGCGGCACCGTCGCACACGGCTATCTGACGCTGTCGCTGGCGCCGAGCATCCTCGCGGAGGCACTCACCGTCGACGGCGTCGACGCCGCCCTCAACTACGGACTGAACAAGGTCCGGTTCCCGGCGCCGCTTCCGGTCGGATCCGTCCTGCGCGCCACCGTGGCTCTCACCGCAGCCGAAAAGAAGCCGGCCGGCGTCGAAGCAGTGTTCCGGCTGACCTACGAGATCGACGGCGGAACCCGTCCGGTGTGCGTCGCCGACGTCGTGGTGCTCTACACGTGACGGTGACCGAACTGTTCGGCAGCCGCGACCGGTTCGAGGACAGGGTCGTTCCGGTGTGCGGGCTGCGGATCCGGGTGCGGATCCGCACCGGCACCGGGGTGCCCCTGGTGCTGTGCAACGGCATCGGGGCCGGCCTGGAAGTGCTCGAACCGCTGGTCGCCGCACTGGATCCGACCGCGACGATCATCAGCTTCGACGTCCCGGGCACCGGAGGTTCACCTGCCTCCCCGGTTCCGTACGCAATCCCGGCCCTCGCCTGCGGTCTGAGCCGGTTGCTCGACGAGATCGGGGTCGGCACCGTCGACGTCCTCGGGTTGTCGTGGGGCGGAGCGCTGGCCCAGCAGTTCGCCCTGCAGCACCCGCGGCGCTGCCGTCGTCTCGTCCTCGTCGCCACCGGCACCGGCGCCCTCATGATTCCGGGTCATCCGCGCGTGCTCTCGAAGATGCTGACCCCGAAGCGGTTCACCGATCCCGCCTACGCGTCGGCCGTCGCCGGCGACCTGTACGGCGGCGCCGCCCGCCGCGCCGGCGGCGACGGTGACGTGGCGCGGATCTTCGGGAAGCAGCGGCAGGCCGGCTCCCGGGTCGGCTATCTCCACCAACTCCTCGCGGGCGCCCTGTGGACGAGCCTTCCCGTCCTGCCGCTGATCCGGCAGCCCACGCTCGTCGTGGCGGGCACCGACGACCCGATCATTCCCGTCCTGAACGCGCGCATCATGAACGCACTGCTGCCACACGCGACGTTGCACATCCACGCCGGCGGGCACATCGACATCGTCACCGACGCATCCGGACTCGCACCGGTCGTCGCCGGGTTCCTCGCACACCCGGAAACGGGTGAATCCACGTAGGACGCCCCCTGCACGTGGGAGACTCGGGTCTGGGAATCACCGCTCGGCGCGACACCGCAGTGGCCGGTCGGCACAGGAGGCGCCCGTGTCCGAAGACCGAACCAACAGCTCGGGTACCAACCTGGAGGGGTCGCAGCGGCTGCTCGCCCTGCTGCTGGCGATGGCGATGTTCGTGCTCGTCGTCGACACCTCACTGATGAACGTGTCGATCTCAGCCGTGGTCCGCGACCTCGACACGACCGTCAGCGGCGTCCAGGCGGCGATCGCACTCGAGGCACTGGTGTCGGCCGCGTTCATCCTGATCGGCGGCAAGGTCGGCGACCTGATCGGACGCAAACGGGCGTACGTGATCGGTCTGCTCGGGTATGCCGTGGGCGCATCCGCGATGGCGCTCGCGCAGAGCCTGACCGCGATCATCGTGTTCTGGGCGATCCTCGGCGGAATCGGTGCGTCACTGCTGTTGCCCGCCATGCAGTCCCTGATCCACGGCAACTTCGAAGGTGCTGCGCAGAAGAAGGTCTACGCGCTGGTCGGCGCGGCGGCGGCGATCGCCGCCGCAGTCGGACCGCTCCTCGGAGGTTTCATCACCACCTTCCTGTCGTGGCGCGTCGCATTCGTGCTCGAGGTCGTCATCATCGCGATCGTGCTGTCCGGGATCCGACTCGTCCGCGACGTGCCGTACACCGGGCCCCGGGGAATCGACCCGGTGGGTGCGGGCCTCTCCGTCCTCGGGATGGGCGGCATCGTGCTGGGAATCCTCGTGTGGCAGGAAGGCGGCGAAGCGGTGGCCGCCCTGCTGGTCGTGGGTGCGCTGGCGCTGGCCGGACTGGGGTACTGGCTCGTCCGCCGGAAGCGTCGCGGGGAACCGCCGCTGCTGGACCCCGATCTGTTCCGCTCCACAGTGTTCCGACTGGGAATCTCACAGCAGATGCTCCAGCAGATAGCGTTGGGCGGCACGATGATCGCCCTTCCGATCTACCTCCAGATGGTGCTCGAGTACAACGCGATGCAGGCGGGACTGTCACTCGCCCCCCTCTCGCTCAGCATGTTCGGCGTGGCGCTGCTGGCGGGCAAGAAGGCGGGAGATCGCAGTCCGAGCAGCATCATCCGCTGGGGATTCGTCCTCGTCACGATCGGCGTCGCAATACTGATCCCGATCGTGCCGCGGGCCGAGTTCGGCTGGGCATTGCTGCTCCCGCTGGCAATCGCGGGCTCGGGGCTGGGTTTGCTGGTATCCCAACTCAACAACTACACGCTCGCCCCGATCTCGGAGGAGCACGTCAGCGAGGCGGCAGGCGCGAACTCCGCAGCGGGATCGTTCGGGCTGTCGTTCGGACTGGCGTTCGCCGGCGCCATCATGCTGGCGACACTGTCCATCACGTTCACCGCCATGGCGCAATCGAGCACCGTCCTCCCGCCGGCCGACCAGCAGCACGTGGCGCAGGTACTCGAGGACGACGCCGAGGTCATGAGCAACACCCAACTCGAACAACTCCTCGTCGGCCAGCCACCCGAGATACGAGACGAGGTGGTCCGAATCAACACCGACGCACGGCCACTCGCCCTGCAGGTGGCGCTGCTCGTACCCCTCCTCGCCGGTCTCGCCGGACTGCTCAACTCGTTCCGCATGAGACGAGAACAGGACCCCGCGCCGCCGCAACCGTGACGACGGGTCAGCCGTCCGCCCCCATCTCGGCGAGCACGGTCCGCAATCGCTCGTTGTCCGCCGGGGTCCAGCCGTCCGGCGCCAGGATCGCGCTCCACGCATCCGCGATGTCGACGACGTAGGTATGCCCGTGCCCGTCGGGGACGCCCGTCGACACCGCCATGTCCGCCGCAACTTGGAGGAACGTCACGAACGGGAACCATTGCGTGCTGTCCAGGACGTCGTACCCGCGCTCCTCCTTCAGCCAGTCGGGCTCGCTCACCAGCAGCTCCGGCGACCACCAGACGATCGGGTCGGACGCGTGCTGCAGGTACACCATCCGTGGCTTCCCCCACGGGGTGTCGGGGCGGGGCAGATCCTCCGGCGCCCGCGCACCGAAGCGCACGGTCTCGCCCTGCTCGTAGATCGGAAGCCATTCGGGTGAGCCGGGATCCCGGTTGGTCGTCACGTCGGTCCAGATCTCGTTCGCGTTCGGCGGTCCGGTGAACAGAACGCCGTCGGAACGCGCCTCGACGTCGTCGACGCTGCCGAACGCGCTCTCGCCGCCGAAGGAGCCCAGGCTCTCCCCCATCACGACGAGTTTCGGACGGGTCTCCGGTGGCAACTGCTTCCACTTGTCGTACACCGCGTCGAATTGCGCCTCCCCCGCCTGGCGGGCCCGCTCCTTGTCCACCAGGAACGACAGCCAGCTGGGGAGATACGAGTACTGCAACCCGACGATCGCGGTGTCGCCGTTGTACATGTACTCGAGTGAGGAGGCGAGGCTCTCGTTGATCCATCCGGTGCCGGTGGTTGTCGCCACGCCGATCACCGCGCGATCGAACCCGCCGGCCCGTTCGAGTTCGTCCGCTGCCAGTTGGGCGCTCTCCCGGATCGAATCGCCACCGCTGGCGAGCCCGGCGTAGGTCCGGATCGGCTCCAGTGCGGGCCGTCCACCGTTGAAGGCGGACAGTTCCTCGACGGTCGGGCCACGCGAGATGAACGACCGACCCTGCCTTCCCAGCGAATCCCACGTGACCAGCGATTCCGGTCCGCCCGAACGCAGCGTCGTCGTCGGCGGTTCGTCACCGGCCTTGGTCTCCTGGTTCACCGCGGCGAACGAATTGTTCAGACCGGTCATGATCACGCGGACCGCCACCCCGTTGAGGAGTGCGAACAACAGCGCTACCGCCAGCACGCCGATCACGGTCGCCGAGATCCGTCGCGGCACGACACGGCTGATCTTGCGTTCGACCCACCGCACCGCCCGCAGCAGCAACCGGGAGATCGCAACCAGCAGCACGAAAATCAATACCGCCACGATCACCGTCACGACGTAGCCCGTCCACGGGAACGATGCGGCGCTCATGAGTGCCCGAAGCTGATCCTGCCAATTCGCGAACCACACCAGCATCGCCGCGGTGCCGACGAGCCCGATCACCAACGCCCCCCGCCGAACCCAGGTCTTCACGCGCGCCGACGGCTCCCGCCGCACGAGATGACGAACCAGAACGGAACCCAGAAATCCGAGGGCGTAGCCGACCGCCGCCGAAACACCGGTGACCAATCCCTGGAAGAACGGACCCCGCGGCAGCAACGTCGGCGTCAACGACAGCCACACGAACAGCACGGCAACGACCAGTCCCCCGAACGCATACCGGTCCGGCAGCCAGCGACGGTACTGCTGGGGCGGTCGTGACGATCCGGATTCGTCGGTCATCTCATCCTCTCCGTGACGGGGCGGACGCGACGATTCCCTCGTGCCGCGTTGGGAACAACGACCTAAATGCTCTCCTCGTAGCCCGGATGCCACGTCGCCACGGCCCAGATCACGAACACGTCGAGCAGAATGATGACGATCGACCACAACGGGTAGTGGGGCAGCCACAGGAAATTAGCGAGTATCGACAACGCGCAGATCACCATTGCGCCGACACGGGCCCACGTCGCACCGGTGAACAGCATGACGCCGACGAGCGCGACGATCACGCCGAGCACGAGGTGGATCCACCCCCACGCCGTCGTGTCGAACTGGTAGACGTATTCCGGCCCGGCCACGACCAGGTCGTCCTTCATCAGCGCCGAGATACCCGAGAGCACATGCAGTATTCCGATAGTGAGCAAAACTATCGCTGCCACCATGGACGTGGCGGCGGCGACCCCCTGCTTGGCCAACGATTGATCGGACATGACGATCCCCTTCCCCGGATATGCGGTGGGATGCAGACATTGTCTGCCGCCGCGTCGCGCAAGGTCAACATACGCCCGGTACCGGAATCTCGCTGACAGCAGCAATCCGACGGGGGATACTCGTTATACCAGTTCATTTCGTACGTTGACGAAAGAGGAACGGTCATGTCCGAGGAATCACTGGTCAAACAAGGTGTGGCAAAGGGAACCTCGATGGGCGGGGCGGTTCTCCTCGTCACCGTCGGCGCGCTCGAATTCCTCCAAGGTATCTCCGCAATCGCCAAGGACGACGTCATCGTCGTCGGCGTCGAGTACACCTACAAATTCGACGTCACCGCGTGGGGATGGTTCCATCTCGTACTCGGCGTGATCGTGGCCGCCGTCGGCATCGCGTTGTTCACCGGAGCGACCTGGGCCCGCGTCGGAGCCATGGTGCTCTGCGCCGTCTCGATCTTCGTCAACTTCCTCTGGCTGCCGTACTACCCCCTGTGGGCGATCACGATCATCGCGTTGAATGCGGTAGTGATCTGGGCGGTTGCCACCTGGAACCCAGACGAGGCCTGACCGACCATGAACGAGGCCTCGAGCGCGGACGCGCTCGGCAAGGACGAACGCGCCGAACTACTCCGGTTGCGCGACGAAGTCACCACACTGCGAGCCCAGGCGGCAGGTGAAGCTGCCGGTGTTCCCGCCGAACCGGTTTCCCGCCCACCCCACAACGGGCTGCGCTGGACCGCGGTGACGATCCTGCTCGTGCTGGTCGCCGTCCTCGCGGTCGCGTCGGTCACCGCCCGCTTCACCCGCAGCCAGATCCTCGACACCGACCGCTACGTGAGCACGGTCGCGCCGCTGGGCTCGAATCCCGCACTGCAGGCTGACATCACCAACCAGATCACCGACGAGATCTTCGCGCGCGTCGACGTCGAGGGTCTCACCACCGAAGCCCTCACCGCGCTGACCGACATGACGAATCTCGCCGCGAACGCGCCGCGCCTCGACAAGGCGGTCGTCGGCCTCGCACCGGTGCTCACCAGCCAGGCCAAGAACTTCGTCCACGACACCGTCAGCTCGCTCGTGCGATCCCAGCAGTTCGAAGACCTGTGGATCCAGGCGAACCGGGCCGCACACAACGCACTCGTGGCAGTGATGACCGGAAACTACGGCCTCAGCTCCGTGGAGGTCGACCAGAGTGGCACCGTCAGCATCTCCCTCGGCACCGTCATCGACCGCGTGAAATCGGAACTCGCCGGCCGCGGCTTCGCGTTCGCCGACAAGATCCCGTCGGTGGACAAGCAATTCGTGCTCTTCCAATCTCCCGAACTCGTGAAGGCGCAGCGCGCCGTCCGCGCACTCGACAAGGCGTCGGCCATCCTGCCGTGGCTGGGCATCGCCTGTGCCGCCGCTGCCGTGGCCGTCGCACCCACCGGCAGGAGGCTCCGCGCTCTCGCCCTTGCGGGACTCGCGATCGCTCTCGGAATGCTCGCTCTCGCAATCGGCATTCTCATCGGACGGGCCATCTATCTCGACAGCGTCCCACCTGACATCCTGTCGCCCGATGCGGCGACGGCCGTCATCGACACGGTCCTCGTCCCGCTGCGGACGAGCCTGCGCGCGGTCGCGGTACTGGGCCTGGTGATCGCACTCGGCGCCTACCTCATCGGTGGCTCGTCCTCGGCGACCGCCGTGCGTCGCGGCTACGGGCAGGCACTCGACTTCGTTCGGCGGTCCGGCAGCGGCCGGCCACCGAACGAGGTGGAGCGGTGGGCCTACCAGCTCCGCATTCCGTTGCGCTGCGCGGTGATCGGTATCGCCGCAGTACTGCTGATGTTCTGGCGCTACCCCACCGGACTGGTCGTGCTGTGGATCGTCATCATCGGCCTGCTGGCACTCGTGGCGATCGAGTTGCTCATCCGTCCGGCCCGCACTTCCGCCGCGGCGACGGACGCTATGCCAGCGTCTTCGCCTTGATCGACTGAGTGACGTCGGCACTCGGCGAACGCGGCCAAACCGAACGCGCGCCACACCCTCGAAACCGTCGATTGCGAGATATCGGAATGCTCGGCCATCGAGCGTGTGGACCAGTGTGTGGCGTTCTTCGGTGTCGTTTCGAGGGTCGAGGTAATCAGATCCTTGATCTTGTCGTCGTCGATCGTCCTCGGTTCAACCCCAGCCTCTGCGCCACTTCGGTATTCGATCCACCATCGGCAGCAGCAAGGATGATGCGCGACCGTACCGCCAAACCTGCAGCGGTCTTGCGTCGCCGCGCCCACAGGGACACTAGTGAAGGCGCAGCGCAGCCGCCGCAGCTTCGGGCAGCCGCGGCGACGGACGCTGCTATGCCAGCGTCTTCGCCTTGATCGACTGGAACTCGGCCTCGGTGATCGCGCCGGAGTCGAGGAGCGCCTTGGCATCCGAGATCTGCTGAGCCGGAGACTGCCCGGCGACATCCCGAATGTAGGTGTCCTGCGCCTGCTTCACTTGCTGGGCGGCAGCCATCGACCGCTTCGCCATGCCGTCGCTGTTGACGATCAGGTAGATCAGCGCCGACAGGAACGGAACGAAGAACAGGAAGAAGATCCAGATCGCCTTCACCCACCCCGAAGTGTCGCGGTCCCGGAACAGATCCGTGATGATCGAGAACAGCACGGTCAGGTACGCCACGAAGGCGAAACAGACGAAGATGAACCAGAAAAACTCCCAGAAGCCTTCCATTTTCAGTGCTCCGTCCACTCGGTGTTGCGGTCAGGAGGCCAGGATCTTGGCCTTCTCTGCGTTGAATTCTTCCTCGGTGAGGACCCCCTGAGTGCGGAGTTCACCGAGTTGTTTCAGGGCCGCAATACGATCCGTGCCAACGGCCGGCGGTGCGGGTTGCGCCGGCGGAGGCGGCGGAGGCGGAGCCTGCTGCTGCGGGGCCGGCTGGTTCCCCGCCCACCGCTGCCCTTGTCGTCGGGAGACCCGGTTGGAGACGGCGGTCGCGGTACCCGCCACGACGGCGGTCCGGGCGATCCCGCGCAGAAGTCCTGGCATGATGTGCTCCTCAGCTCTGGATTCGGCAGCCTGTCAGCTGGAGGCGTCGAGCGCGTCGAGCGCCGCCAGAATGCCTTGGACGGGGATGCGCCCGGATGCCACGAGCTGGGCCCCTTCGCGCCGCAGAGCGGAGGCGAACGGTGCGGCCCAACAATTCTCATAGACGAGAATCGCCCCGGAACACCCGGGCTCGAGCACGGCCGCGGCTTCCTCGAGGTCGGTGCGGTCGATCAGGCCCGTTGCCGCTTCGGCGAAGAGCGTCACGTCCACTCCGCCCTCGAACCCGAGGTCCTCGATCGCGATACCGGACAGCGCTCCGTCGGGTTCCTTACGGACGAAGATCAGGTCGAGTACCCGGATGATGTTCCGATCGACGAGATCGATCAGCAGTGGTAGTGCCGAACCGTCGGGTTTCCGGTCTGCGGGGAACTCCACGACGAGATAGTCGATGGGCCCGAGTACATCCAGATCGTTGTCGTTCACCGCAGGACCTCTCTTCTGAAGACAGCAGCGGCAGCCACACGGGCCTGCGCTCAGTATCCATGAGCCGGTGCGGAACCGCTAGAGTACAAAGTCACCCGACCGATTCCGTCGCTGTCGCACGGGCGGCGAGGTCGCGCCGAGCCGCCTTCTCGACGAGAAGGGGGATGAAGTCGCGAACGCGGCTCTCCGCCAGTCGTTTGTGGACGGTGCGCACGATGTGCTCGATGTCGACCGACGAGACCGACGGGTATCGAGTGATCAGGCGCTCGATGACCTTTTCGACTTGAAGCAGTTCGTCGTCCCCCGTCATCGATCAATCGTCATCCCGGCGGGCGGCTACCGTCAAGACACGAAATGAACTCTCGAACAACGCGGTTCGGTTCCGCTCCGCGCATGTGCGGGATCCTGGAATGAATCCAGTATCCGACTCCGTCCGGAAATATCGTTTCACGACTGCGGCGGGGGTGGAACGGCGGACAATGGGGGTACCGGGCCGCCGGCTCGCGGTAGAGAACTCGCGGTAGAGAAAGGGACTGTCATGTCCGAGACATCATCGGTCAAACAGGGCGTCGCGGCAGGCACCTCGATCGGGGCAGCCATCATCCTCGTCACGGTCGGCATCATCCAGTTCTTCCAAGGGGTCGCCGCGGTCGCCGAGAACGAAGTCTTCGTCGTCGGTATCGAATACGTCTACAAGCTGGACCTGACGACGTGGGGCTGGATCCACATCGTGCTGGGCATCGTGATCCTGGGGGTCGGCCTCGCGCTGTTCACCGGAGCGGGCTGGGCGCGGGTGTCGGCGATCGTGGTCGCGGCCGTGTCGATTCTCGCCAACTTCCTGTGGCTGCCGTACTACCCGTGGTGGTCGCTGCTCATCATCGCACTCGACGTCGTCGTCATCTGGGCCGTGTCGACCTGGAAGCCGGAACAGGTCTGATCACCCGGCAAAGCGGGAGAAACCGTGGGAAAGAAGAGCAAGGACAGGGCCGGGGCCGAGCTGTCCCGGCCCGACGGCGCCGAGCCGTCCGCACCGATGAAGAACAAGGAGTACCGGCGACTCCTGAAACCCCTCCATGCCGAACTCGTCGCGCTGCAGGAGTGGGTGAAGTCATCCGGCGCGAAGGTGTGCGTCGTCTTCGAGGGCCGTGACACCGCGGGCAAGGGCGGCGTCATCAAGGCGATCACCGAACGGGTGAGCCCGCGGGTGTTCCGGGTGGTCGCGCTGCCGGCCCCCACCGAGCGCGAGAAGTCGCAGATGTATGTGCAGCGGTACCTGCCGCACCTGCCCGCCGGCGGAGAGGTCGTCATCTTCGACCGAAGTTGGTACAACCGCGCGGGGGTCGAACGGGTGCTCGGCTTCTGCACCGAGGAAGAAACGGAGCACTTCCTCCAACTGATCCCGACGGTCGAACGCTCGATCGTCGACTCGGGAGTCATCCTGCTCAAGTACTGGCTGGAAGTGAGCGAGGAACAGCAGACGATGCGCCTGCAGAGCCGGATGGACGACCCCCGGAAGTACTGGAAGCTGTCGGAGCTCGACCTGAAGTCGTACAGCCGCTGGTACGACTACTCCCGCGCGCGGGACGAGATGTTCCATCTCACCGACACCGGCTGGGCGCCGTGGTACGTCGCGATCAACGACGACAAGAAACGCGGACGGCTCAACGTCATCAGCCACTTGCTGAGCCAGGTCCCGTACGAGCCGCTGGACCGCCCCGACCTCACCCTGCCGAAGCGGCAGAAGGCGGAGGGCTATCAGGAACCGGGGCAACCCCTGCACTGGATCCCCACCCCGTACTGAGGATCCGAGCCGGAAAGGACGAGCGGTCATGGTCTCGACGGAATCCGCGCAGACGCACACGGCCTGGTACGCCCAGGACGCCGATGCCGTCGTCGCCGCGACAGCATCCGATCGGCAATCAGGCCTGACGGCCGGAGAGGTGGACGAACGGCGCCGACGGCACGGTCCCAACGAGATCGCCTCGGAGCCGGGCCCGTCCGCGTGGGCGATCGCGCTGCAACAGCTGAAGGATCTGATGAACCTGATGCTGGTCGCTGTGGCGATCGTCAGCGTCGTCATCGGCGAGGTCTCGACCGCGATCATCGTCGCGGCACTCGTCGTGCTCAACGTCGTGCTGGGCACGCGGCAGGAACTGAAGGCGCGCGCCAGCGTCGACGCGCTCGCGAAGATGCAGACACCGCAGGTGCGGGTGACCCGGGACGGGACTCTCCTGCAACTCGCCGCCACCGGCCTCGTACCGGGCGACATCGTGCAACTCGAGGCCGGCGACGTCGTCCCCGCCGACGGCCGATTGCTCACGTCGGCGACCCTCGAGACCCAGGAGGCGGCACTGACGGGTGAGAGCGCACCCGTCCCGAAGGACACCCAGACCCTCGGCGCCGCCGACGTGCCCCTCGGCGACCGCAGCAACATGGTCTTCCAGAACACGTCGGTCACCCGGGGCACCGCGACCATGGTGGTCACCGAAACCGGAATGAACACCCAGATGGGCCAGATCGCGTCGATGCTGTCGGCCGTCGCGCCGAGCAAGTCTCCGCTTCAGCGCGAACTGAATTCGCTCACCAAGGTGCTCGGCATCATCGCGTGGACGGCGGTCGCGCTCATCGTGATCCTCGGGGTGATCCGCGGACAGAGCCTGACGACGGTGCTGCTGCTGGGCATCTCCATGGGAGTGTCCGCGATCCCGACCGGCCTGCCCACGTTCGTGCAGGCGATGCTGGCCTTCGGTGCCCGTCAACTGGCCGAGGCGAAAGCCGTCGTGAAGAACCTCACCGACGTCGAGACCCTCGGCGCCACCAGCGCGATCAACTCGGACAAGACCGGCACGCTGACGATGAACCAGATGACCGTCCGGTCACTGTACTTCCACGGCCGGTGGTACACCGTCGACGGCGAGGGATACAGCAAGACGGGCCGGATCACCCAGACCGCAGGCGAGGCCGCCCCCGACTTCACCCTGCTCGCCTACGGGCTGTGCCTCGACAGCGACGCCACCGTCTCCGACACCGGTGACGTCGTCGGCGATCCGACGGAGGCCGCGCTGGTCGTGCTCGCGGCCAAGATCGGCGTCGACGCTCCGCTCACCCGGCGCACGTATCCCCGCATCGCGGAAGTGCCGTTCGACTCCGCGTACAAGTTCATGGCGACGTTCCACCACCTCCAGGTCGACGGCAGCACCCAGTTCGTCGAACTCGTCAAGGGCGGCCCCGACGTGGTCCTCGCCCGCTGCGCCACCGCCTTCCTGCCGGGCAGGCACGCGGTGCCACTCGACCAGGTCCGGGACGAACTGACCGCGGCAAACCGGGAGTTGTCCGAGAAGGGTCTCCGCGTGCTGGCGTTCGCCGCCCGCAGGCTCGACGGGCAGGAGGACGCCGCGGCGGCCGACCCCATGTCGTTCGTCGAGGACCTCACGTTCGTCGGGATGGTCGGCATCATCGACCCGCTGCGGCCGGAGGCGATCGACGCCGTGCGCACCGCCCACGCAGCAGGTATCGAGGTCCGCATGATCACCGGCGACCACGCGATCACGGCGTCGGCGATCGGTGCCGAACTCGGCCTCGGCCCCGGCGCGATCGGCGGTCCCGAACTCCAGGCCATGACGGACGAGGACCTCACTGCGGCCCTCCCGCGCCTGCACGTGTTCGGCCGCGTGACCCCACAGGACAAGCTCCGTCTCGCCGACATCATGCAGCGGAGCGGTGCGGTGGTGGCGATGACCGGCGACGCCGTCAACGACGCCGCCGCACTGAAGAAGGCCGACATCGGCGTCGCCATGGGTTCGGGCAGCGAGGTGACGAAACAGGCGGGCAAGATGGTGCTCACCGACGACAACTTCGGAACCCTGATCACCGCGATCCGACTGGGCCGCAACATCTACGAAAAGATCGTGTCGTACATCCGGTACCAGATGTCGAAACTGTTCTCGCTGGTTCTGCTGTTCCTCGTGGCGAGTATCTTCGACATCAACGACGGGGTCGCGCTCACCCCGCTCATGGTGTTGTTCCAGCACTTCTTCATCACGCTGTTCCCCGTCGCGGTCATCATGCTCGATCCGGCGCCGCCGGACCTGATGAACAAGCCGCCCCGCGACCAGCACACGCCGATCGCCAACAAGACGGCGTTCGGGCAGTGGCTGGCGTACGGCATCCTGCAGTTCGCCGTCACCCTCGCCGCGATGCTGCTCGCACCGGGCGACATGAGCACGACCGAGGCGAGCGTTCCGATGACGACGGCATTCGTGGTGCTGTCGCTCGGGTCGATTCTCGCCGGACTCGTCATGCGGCGCGACCCGGAATCGGGCCTCACCGCACCGATCCTCGGCGCACTGAAGATCCTGTCGATCCCGGTCGTCGTCACCGTGTTCGCGGTCGAGATCGGCTTCCTCCAGGACCTCCTCATGACCACGTCGCTGACCGGTGGGCAGTGGCTCGCCTGCCTCGGGTGGTCGCTGATCATCCCGGTGGTCGTGGAGGCGGAGAAGGCTCTCCGCCGCAGGCGGCACGCGCGTCCGGTCACTCCGATCTCCGCGGCAGCCGCGGTCGACCCGCAACGTGCGCGCTGAGGCCGGCACCATGTCCTTGACAGGAGGCCTCGCGCAGTTGCCCGGGATCGTGACGGCACGGGCGTACCGCCGCGAGTGGCTGCGACCTGACATCACCGCCGGACTCGTCCTCACCGCGCTCCTCATCCCCGCCGGGATGGGATACGCGGAGGCCGCCGGGTTGCCCGCCTACGCCGGGCTGTACGCCACCATCGTCCCTCTCCTCGCGTACGCGGTGGTCGGACCGTCGAAAATCCTTGTTCTCGGACCTGATTCGTCGCTCGCGCCGCTCATCGCCGCGGCGGTCCTGCCCCTCGCCGTCACCGACGATCCGGAGAGCGCCCTGGCCCTCGCAGGCATCCTGGGCGTCCTCATGGGCCTCATCCTCCTGGTCGGCGGGTTCCTGCATCTCGGCTTCGTGACCGAACTGCTGTCGAAACCCATCCGGCTCGGGTACCTGAATGCGATCGCGTTGATCGTCGTCGTCGGCCAGTTACCCAAACTGCTCGGGTTCGACGTCGACGCGTCCGGACTCATCGGGGAGATCGGCGGGATCGGAAAGGCGGTGTTCGGGGGCGACATCGACCCCGTCGCCGCCGCGGTGGGTCTCGGCTCCCTCGCCGTCATCGTGGCGTTCCGCATCTGGATTCCCCGCATCCCGGGCGTTCTGGTGGCGGTGGTCGGGGCGATGATCCTGTCGGCCGCGCTCGGGCTGACCGACGACATCGGGATGGTCGGCGCCCTCCCCGCGGGCCTGCCGCTGCCGTCGTTCGGCGGCGTCGACTGGGGCGACGTGGGACAACTCGTCGGACCGGCCGCCGGAATCGCCCTGATCGCGTTCGCCGACACGGGCGTGCTCTCGCGCACGTTCGCCGCCCGGCGCGGCGAAGATGTGAACGGCAGCACCGAGATGAAGGCGGTCGGCGTCGCCAACATCGCGGGCGGGCTGTTCGGCGGCTTCCCGATCTCGGCCAGCGGGTCCCGCACGCCGGTGGCCGAACAGAGTGGCGCCCGCACGCAATTGGCGTGTGTCGTCGGCGCCGTCGCGGTGCTGGTCTTCGTCCTCGTCGCCCCCGGTGTCACCGCCTACCTCCCCGACGCGACGCTGGGCGCCGTGGTGATCGTCGCGGCCACGGCGCTGGTGGACGTGGACGGCATGGTCCGCATGTGGCGGATGAGCAGCGTGGAATTCGGGCTCGCCGTCGCCGCGTTCCTCGGGGTCGCCCTGGTCGGTGTGCTGCAGGGCATCCTCGTCGCGATCGGGCTGTCCTTCGTCGCCGTGGTCGCGCAGGCCTGGCAGCCGTACCGCACCGAACTCGTCCGGACGGCGGACCGGCCGGGCTTCCACGACGTCGAGCGCCACCCCGGCGGGGACCGCATCCCCGGACTGGTGCTGGTGCGCTTCGACGCCCCCCTGTTCTTCGCGAACGGTGAGATCTTCGACGAGTACGTGCGTTCGGTGGTGGCGGAGGCGCCGACCCCGGTCGAGTGGGTCGTGATCGCCGCCGAGCCGATCACCGGACTCGACACCACCGCCGTCGACGAACTCGTCGACCTCGACACCTACCTCGAAGGCAAGGGAATTCAGCTGGCGTTCGCGGAGATGAAGGGCCCGATCAAGGATCGGCTCATCCGGTTCGGGGTGGGCGACAGGTTCGACGCCACGCACTTCTACCCGACCATCGACTCCGCGGTGGAGGCATTCCGCGACCGGGCCGAAAGCGCCGGGGATCCGGCCGAAGACTGACTCGCTCAGACGGCCCGGCCTCGAAAGGTTCTGCGATACGCCGACGGCGGAACCCCCAGCACCGCACCCATGTGCTGCCGCAGGGAGGTGCCGGTTCCGAACCCGACCTCACGGGCGATGACGTCGACGGACAGGTCGGTGGTCTCCAGGAGTTGGCGCGCACGGTCGACCCGGCGGGTGGTCAGCCAGCGGTTCGGGGTGGTGCCGACCTCCTCGCCGAAGCGCCGGGTGAACGTGCGGACGCTCATGTTCGCGTGCGCCGCCAACCGGTTCAGCGCCAGCGGTTCGCCGAGGCGATGCAGCGCCCACTCGCGGGTCGCCGCGGTGGACTCCGACGTGGTCTCCGGGATCGGCCGCTCGATGTACTGGGCCTGCCCGCCGTCGCGCCACGGTGGGACGACGCATCGGCGCGCCACCCGGTTGGCGACGTCCGACCCGTGGTCGCGGCGCACGATGTGCAGGCAGAGGTCCAGTCCGGCGGCGACGCCCGCCGAGGTGAGGATGTGGCCCTCGTCGACGAACAGCACGTCGGGGTCGACCCGGACCTGCGGATACGTGCGCTGGAAGTGCTCGGTGTTGCGCCAGTGGGTGGTGGCGCGCAGGCCGTCGAGCAACCCCGCCGCGGCGAGGATGTACGAACCGGTGCAGATCGAGACGTACCGCGTGCCGGGCCGGACGTACGCGAGCGCCCGCGCGAGGTCGGCGGGCAGACGGCCTTCGTCGTACGCCGGGCCGAGTTCGTACGACGCGGGGATCACGACCGTGTCGGCCTCGGCCAGCAACTCCGAGCCGTGGTTGACGGACACCGAGAAGTCGGCGTCCGAGCGCACCGGCCGTCCGTCGGCCGTGCACGTCTGCACGTCGTACAGCAGATTCCCGTCGGCGTCGTGCGCCCGCCCGAAGACCCGCGACGGGATGCCGAGTTCGAACGGGATCACACCGTCCAGGGCGAGCACGACCACACGATGACGAACGACCATGGCCAGATTCTTTCACATGTTGTCATTCCGGCAACTGTTCCGGCGCGGCGCCGTCCCGCAGACTTACCGTCGTGACGTCCGACATCGCGCCCCCGGCACCTCCTGCCCAGACGGCCCCGCCGCGCCTGCACTACGCCTGGCTCGTCGCGGCCGTCGCATTCCTCGCCCTCGTGGGAGCCGCCAGCTTCCGGGCGGCGCCCTCGATCCTGATCGACCCCCTGCACGAGGACTTCGGCTGGTCACGGGCGAGCATCTCGTCCGCCGTGTCGATCAACCTGGTGCTCTACGGGCTGACGTCGCCGTTCGCGGCGGCGCTCATGGAACGCTTCGGCATGCGCCGGGTGGTCACCGCCGCGCTGGTCCTGGTGTCCGCCGGCAGCGGACTGACCGTCTTCATGACCGCCACCTGGCAACTCGTACTGCTGTGGGGTGTGCTCGTCGGTCTCGGTACCGGCTCGATGGCGCTCGCCTTCGTCGCCACCGTCGTCGACCGCTGGTTCGTCGCCCGCCGCGGCCTCGTCACCGGCATCCTCACCGCGGGCAGCGCCGCCGGACAGCTGGTGTTCCTGCCGATCCTCGCGATGGTCGCCGAGCACTACAACTGGCAGACCGTGGCGCTGACGGTGTCGTTCGCCGCCCTCGCCGTCGTGCCGCTGGTGCTCGTGTTCCTGCGCAACCGGCCGTCGGACGTCGGGACGGTCCCGTACGGCGCCGGGCCCGACTACGTCGCGGAACCACCCGCCCCGACCGGTCGCGGCGGCGCCGCTGGCCGGGCCGTGACGGTGCTGCTGTCGGCGGCGCGGACCCGGGTGTTCTGGTTGCTGGCCGGCACGTTCGCGATCTGCGGGGCCAGCACCAACGGACTCGTCGGCACCCACTTCGTCCCGGCCGCGCACGACCACGGCATGCCGGTGACGGCGGCGGCGACCCTGCTGGCGGTGATCGGGATCTTCGACGTGATCGGCACCATCGCGTCGGGCTGGTTCACCGATCGGTTCGATTCACGCAAGCTCCTCGGCATCTACTACGTGCTGCGCGGGATCTCGCTGATGCTGCTGCCGATCCTGTTCGCGAACACCGTGCACCCGCCGATGATCGCGTTCGTCATCTTCTACGGCCTCGACTGGGTGGCGACCGTGCCCCCGACCGTCGCGCTGTGCCGCAAACACTTCGGCGGCGACGCCCCCATCGTGTTCGGCTGGGTGCTGGCGTCCCACCAGATCGGCGCCGGCCTGGTGGCGTTCCTCGCGGGACTGGTGCGCGACCAGTTCGGCGGCTACGACGCCGCGTTCTACGTCGCGGGCGGGCTGTGCGCGATCGCGGCCGTGATGTCTCTGGCCATCGTCGCGAAACCCCGCACGGTGGCGTCCGGGATCGGCTGACCTGCGCCGAAACCACTCCCCGGAACGCTCCCGGTTCCTAAGATCGGTACATGGCAGCTCAGCGCGCGTCGGACGAAGTCATTGACCGCTCCAAGATCGAGAATCGGGCTCCGTCGGTAGCCGCACTGTTCGTGGATCGGGTGGCCCACTCGCCCGGTCGCGAAGCGTTCCGATACGTCGACCCGGACGACCCGACCATGTGGGCCAGCGTCACCTGGTCCGAGGCGGGCGACCGGGTGCGCAACCTCGCGGCCGGTCTCATCGTCCTCGGTGTGCAGGCCGAACAGCGCGTCGCGCTGGCCTCCGCCACCCGCTACGAATGGGTGCTCGCCGACCTGGCCGTGATGTGCGCAGGCGCGGCCACCACCACCGTGTATCCCACCACCACGGCCGCCGACGTCGCCTACATCGTCGCCAACTCCGGCAGCCGCGTCGTCTTCGCCGAGGACGACGCGCAGCTCGCCAAGCTGCGCGAGAACCGCAGCGAACTCGGCGACGTCGAGAAGGTCGTCCTGATCGACGGCACCCCCGGAGACGACGACTGGGTCATCACGTTCGACCAGCTACACGACCTCGGCGAAGAACTGCTGGCCGAGACACCCGACGCCGTGCACGACCGGATCGAGGCGATCGACCCCGACGACCTCGCCACCCTGATCTACACGTCGGGCACCACCGGCAGGCCGAAGGGTGTGCGACTGTCGCACTCCGCGTGGACGTACGAGGCCGCAGCGATCGACGCCACCGGCATCCTCGACGCCGACGACCTGCAATACCTCTGGCTCCCGCTGTCCCACGTGTTCGGAAAGGTCCTGCTCACGCTGCCGCTGCAGATCGGTTTCGCGACGGCGGTCGACGGTCGCGTCGACAAGATCGTCGAGAACCTCGCGGTCGTCCAACCCACGTTCATGGGCGCCGCCCCCCGCATCTTCGAGAAGGCGTACGCGCGGATCGTCTCCACCGTCCGAGCGGAGGGCGGGCCGAAGGAGAAGATCTTCGACTGGGCCATCGGCGTCGGCCTGCGGGTGTCGAAGGCGAAGCAGGCCGGCAAGGGCCCGTCGCTGCTCGACTCGGTGCAGCACGCCGTCGCGGATCGGCTGGTGTACAGCACGATTCGCGAACGCTTCGGCGGACGCCTGAAGTTCTTCATCTCCGGATCCGCGGCACTCAATCGTGATGTCGCGCAATGGTTCGACGCCGTCGGCATCGTCGTCCTCGAAGGGTACGGACTGTCCGAGACCAGTGCCGCCTCGTTCGTCAACCGCCCGTCGGCGTACCAGTTCGGCACCGTTGGCTGGCCCATCCCGGGCACCGAGACCCGGATCGCCGACGACGGCGAAATCCTCATCAAGGGTCCGGGCGTCATGAGCGGGTACCACGAGAACCCCGAAGCCACAGCCGAAGCGCTCACCGACGAGGGCTGGTTCCACACCGGCGACATCGGCGAACTCGACGACAAGGGCTACCTGCGGATCACCGACCGCAAGAAGGACATGTTCAAGACGTCCAACGGCAAATACGTCGCACCGTCCGCGCTGGCGGCCACGTTCAAGGGCATCTGCCCCTACGTCGGTGAACTCATCGTCGACGGCGAAGGGAAGTCGTACTGCGTCGCCCTGATCTCCCTCGACGCCGAATCGATCGAAGAATGGGCGAAGAACAACAACCTGGGCGGCAAATCTCTCGCCGAGATCGCCAACGCCCAGGAGACCCGCAACCTGATCGGCGGCTACGTCGAGGAACTCAACGCGGGACTGAACCGGTGGGAACAGATCAAGAAGTTCCGCATCCTCGAACGGGAACTCACCGTCGAGAACGGCGAGATCACCCCGAGCATGAAACTCAAGCGCAAGGTCGTGATGACCAACTTCTCCGGCGAACTGGAAAATCTCTACACCTGAGTTGACCCTCACGCGACGTAAGGCTGCACGGTAGAGGACGTGAGCGAGAAACACACGGTCGGCGTGGTCGCCAGACTGGTCGGAGTGAGTGTGCGCACCCTGCACCACTACGACGAGATCGGCCTGGTGACCCCGTCCGACCGCACCCCCGGTGGGTACCGCAGCTATTCGGACGCCGACGTGGAACGTCTGCACCGCGTACTGACGTACCGCGAACTGGGATTCCCCCTCGAGGAGATCGCAGCCCTCCTCGACGACCCGGACGTCGATGCCCTCGCGCATCTACAGCGACAGCACGCGTTGCTGAGCGAACGGATCGATCGCTTACACGAGATGGCTGCAGCCGTGGAGAAGATGATGGAGGCGAAAAGCATGGGCATTCAACTCACCCCCGAAGAGCAGAACGACATCTTCGGCGACAACTGGCCGGGCGAGGAGTACGCGGCCGAGGCCGAGGAGCGGTGGGGCGACACAGACGCGTGGAAGCAGTCCCAGAAGCGCACCGCGAAGATGAGCAAGGACGACTGGAAACGCATCAAGGCCGAGGGCGACGCGGTCGAAGCCGCACTCGCACAGGCGATGACCGACGGCGTCGAACCCGGATCCGATCGGGCCAACGCACTCGCCGAGCAGCACCGCGCCGGCATCGAGCGGTTCTACGACTGCGATCACGCGATGCAGGTGAACCTCGCCGAGATGTACCTCGCCGACGACCGCTTCCGCAGGCACTACGACGACGTCGCCCCGGGCCTGGCGCAGTACGTGCGGGACGTCATCGTCGCGAATGCGGAAAAGCAGTAGCACTATCCTGAAATGCATGTCCGATTCGCAGCGTCCCAGTCCCAGTCAGTACGTCGGGTATCTGTTCGGTCGGACGCTGCCGGATTCGATGCAGGACTGGGTCCGCAACGACCTCGTCGGGCCGGGCGCCTCGGTGCGGTACGTCCTCCGTTTCATGCTTCCCGTCGCGGCGGTGCTGGCGTTGTTCCTCCTCATCCCCGGTCCGATCTGGATTCCGCTGGCGATGATGGCCCTGCTGCTGCTCCCGCTGCTCTACTTTGCGGTCGCGCTGATGAACATCTACCGTCGCCACCGTCTGCTCAGCCACGGCCTCGATCCGGACCTCGTCGGCGAGAAAGCGCAGCGCCGCGCCGACCGCACACGCGAGGACTACGAACGCCGCCACGGCCGCACCGAGGACCGGTAGCAGCAGCGTGACGCATCACACCCTCTCGTCGAGAGTGATGCAGCGCACGTGAACGATCGATAAGTAATGCGTTAAAGTGGCGGCGTCCGAGTGGGTACTCCCACGAACCGCGTACCCCACAGGGTTCAGCGCAGGTTCCGACAGCCTCGACGGGAAGAGCAGTCATAGATGACAGTCACAGATTCGGCGGTCACGCCCGATATTCACACGACGGCGGGAAAGCTCGCCGACCTGCGTAATCGTCAGGCCGAGGCGCAGCACCCGAGCGGTGAAGCCGCGGTCGACAAGGTCCACGCCAAGGGCAAGCTCACCGCCCGCGAACGCATCACCGCCCTGCTCGACGAGGGCTCCTTCGTCGAACTCGACGCCCTCGCCCGCCACCGCTCGGTGAACTTCGGCCTCGCCGACAACCGCCCCGTCGGCGACGGCGTCGTCACCGGCTACGGCACCGTCGACGGCCGCGACGTCTGCGTGTTCTCCCAGGACGCCACCGTCTTCGGCGGCTCCCTCGGCGAAATCTACGGCGAAAAAATCGTCAAGGTCATGGACCTCGCCCTCAAAACCGGGCGCCCCCTGATCGGCATCAACGAAGGCGCCGGCGCCCGCATCCAGGAAGGCGTCGTCTCCCTCGGCCTCTACGGCGAAATCTTCCACCGCAACGTCCAGGCCTCCGGCGTCATCCCCCAGATCTCCCTGATCATGGGCCCCGCCGCCGGCGGCCACGTCTACTCCCCCGCCCTGACCGACTTCGTCGTCATGGTCGACCAGACCTCCCAGATGTTCGTCACCGGCCCCGACGTCATCAAGACCGTCACCGGCGAAGACGTCACCATGGAAGACCTCGGTGGCGCGCACACCCACATGGTCAAGTCCGGCGTCGCCCACTACGTCGCCTCCGGCGAACAGGACGCCCTCGACTACGTCAAGGACCTCCTCTCCTACCTGCCGTCGAACAATCAGGCCGCCGCCCCCCGGATGCTGCCCACCGACCCGATCACCGGCGCCATCGAGGACTCCCTCACCGCCGAGGACCTCGAACTCGACACCCTGATCCCGGACTCGGCGAACCAGCCCTACGACATGCACGAGGTCATCCGCCGCATCCTCGACGACGACGAATTCCTCGAGGTCCAGGCCGAACGCGCCGGCAACATCGTCGTCGGCTTCGGCCGCGTCGACGGCCGCTCCGTCGGCATCGTCGCGAACCAGCCCACCGTCTTCGCCGGCTGCCTCGACATCGACGCCTCCGAAAAAGCCGCCCGCTTCGTGCGCACCTGCGACGCGTTCAACGTCCCGATCATCACCCTCGTCGACGTCCCCGGCTTCCTGCCCGGCACCGACCAGGAATACAACGGCATCATCCGCCGCGGCGCCAAACTGCTCTACGCCTACGGCGAGGCCACCGTCGGCAAGATCACCGTCATCACCCGCAAGGCCTACGGCGGCGCCTACGACGTGATGGGCTCCAAGCACATGGGCGCCGACGTCAACCTGGCCTGGCCCACCGCCCAGATCGCCGTGATGGGCGCCTCCGGCGCCGTCGGGTTCGTCTACCGCAAACGCCTGCTCGAGGCCGCCAAGAACGGTGACGACGTCGATGCGCTGCGCCTGCAACTGCAACAGGAGTACGAGGACACCCTCGTCAACCCGTACGTCGCCGCCGAACGCGGCTACGTCGACGCCGTCATCCCCCCGTCCCACACCCGCGGGCAGATCGTGGCCGCCCTGCGCCTGCTCGAACGCAAAATGGTCACCCTCCCGCCCAAGAAGCATGGGAACATCCCGCTATGAGCGGCGGCGAATCATTCGGCACCTTGACCGCGGAACTGGCGGTCGACGAGGTGCTCGACGAGATCGCGCTGGGCTCCGGCATCGCCGAAGAGCCGCCGGCGGCGCCGGCCGTGACGTTCTCGGGCAACCCGAGCGACACGGACATCGCCGCGGTGCTCGCAGTGTTCGCTGCGATCGCCTCGTCCGGTTCCGCGGCGGAAACGCCCGCGTCCGATGACGATTCGTGGGGCACCCCCGCCCTCATTCTGCGCCGGCAAGTAGCCGCCGCTGCCGTCCTGGTCAACGCAGGCTACTGAAACTGTAGAAAAGGGAAGACATTTCGATGAGTAGTGCACGTATTTCCAAGGTGCTCGTCGCGAACCGCGGTGAGATCGCAGTGCGGGTGATCCGGGCCGCCGCCGATGCCGGCCTGGCCAGCGTCGCCGTCTACGCCGAACCCGACGCCGACGCCCCGTTCGTGCGCCTGGCCGACGAAGCCTTCGCCCTCGGCGGACAGACCTCCGCCGAGTCCTACCTGGTGTTCGACAAAATTTTGGACGCCGCCGCCAAGTCCGGTGCCGACGCCATCCACCCCGGCTACGGCTTCCTCTCCGAAAACGCCGACTTCGCCCAGGCCGTGATCGACGCCGGCCTGATCTGGATCGGCCCCTCCCCACAATCGATCCGCGACCTCGGCGACAAGGTCACCGCCCGCCACATCGCCGAAAAGGCGAAGGCCCCGATGGCCGCCGGCACCAAGGACCCCGTCAAAAACGCCGACGAGGTCGTCGCCTTCGCGAAGGAATACGGCGTCCCCGTCGCCATCAAGGCCGCCTTCGGCGGCGGCGGCCGCGGCATGAAGGTCGCGCACACCATCGAGGAAATCCCCGAACTGTTCGACTCCGCCACCCGCGAGGCCGTCGCCGCGTTCGGCCGCGGCGAATGCTTCGTCGAACAGTATCTGGACAAGGCCCGGCACGTCGAAGCGCAGGTCATCGCCGACCAGCACGGCAACGTCATCGTCGCCGGCACCCGCGACTGCTCCCTGCAGCGCCGCTTCCAGAAACTCGTCGAGGAGGCCCCCGCCCCGTTCCTCACCGACGACCAACGCAACCGCATCCACAGCTCCGCCAAGGCCATCTGCAAGGAGGCCGGCTACTACGGCGCCGGCACCGTCGAATACCTCGTCCAGGGCGACACCGTCTCCTTCCTCGAGGTCAACACCCGCCTGCAGGTCGAACACCCCGTCACCGAGGAAACCGCCGGCATCGACCTGGTGCTGCAGCAGTTCAAGATCGCCAACGGCGACCAGCTCGACATCCTCGAGGACCCCACCCCCCGCGGCCACGCCTTCGAGTTCCGCATCAACGGTGAGGACGCCGGCCGCGGCTTCCTGCCCGCCCCCGGACCGGTCACCAAGTTCGTGCCCCCCACCGGCCCCGGCGTCCGGATGGACTCCGGCGTCGAAACCGGATCGGTGATCGGCGGCCAGTTCGACTCCATGCTCGCCAAGCTGATCGTCACCGGCGCCACCCGCGACGAGGCGTTGGCCCGGGCCCGCCGCGCCCTCGCCGAATTCCAGGTCGAAGGCCTGGCCACCGTCATCCCGTTCCACCGGGCCATCGTCTCCGACCCCGCCTTCATCGGCGACGGCACCTCATTCGACGTCTACACCAAGTGGATCGAAACCGAATGGGACAACCAGATCGAACCCTTCACCGGCGCAGCCCCGCTCGACGACGAGGACACCCTGCCCCGGCAGAACGTCGTCGTCGAGGTCGGCGGCCGCCGCGTCGAGGTGTCGCTGCCCGGCCAGTTCACCCTCGGCACCGGCGGCGCCCCGGCCGGGGCGGCCCGTAAGAAGCCCAAGGCCCGCACCCGCGGCGGCGCCGCCGGCGGCGCCGCATCCGGTGACGCCGTCACCGCCCCCATGCAGGGCACCGTCGTCAAGGTCGCCGTCGAAGAAGGACAGCAAGTCGAAGAGGGCGACCTCATCGCCGTCCTCGAGGCCATGAAAATGGAAAACCCCGTCAACGCCCACAAGGCCGGCACCGTCACCGGCCTCGCCGTCGAACCCGGCTCCGCCATCACCCAGGGCACCGTCCTCGCCGAGCTCAAGTAGCTCGTGAGTACTTGTTAACCGCCCGCGGTTAACAAGTACTCACGGGTGGCGGCCGTGCATGGCGGTCGTCACCCGGGCCGCGGCGTCGCGGACCAGTTCACCGATTTCCGCCGTGCGCACCCCCGACATCGGCCGGGACGCATCGGCGACGCACAGCACGACCGCCGGTTCGCCGTCGCGGTCGAACGCCGCCGCGTTGATCGACAGCGGCTGGTAGCTGCCCTCCGGGTCGATGTCACCGACCACCGCATCCGCCGACAGCAGTTTGCGCGCCTCCCGCAGCGCGACGGTCGAGCGGTGCCCTCCCACTCCGCGACCGCGCAGTTCCGACACCGCGTCCGCCAGCGAATGCTGTTGCTGCTGCATGCATTCCATCGCGTATCCGCGCTCCCGAACGAGCGCGAGAGCCGGCTCGTACGTCGCGCGCAGCACGTCCACGTCGACACCCAGGCTCTGCCCGCCGAGGGCATACCACTCGTCGCGCTGCTCCTGCGGATACCAGGCCGCGATCCCCGAACCGATCGGCGGCACCAGCAGCACCTTGTCGCCGAGGCGCAACCCGAGGGTTCCCCGGCGCCCGCCGACCGGTTGCACCACCTCCGCCACCACCACGTCGCTTCCCGATTGCACGAACGCGATGGACGCCATGTCGGACGCGTCGGCCAGTTCGTGCATCACCGACCGCGCGAGATCGACGACGTCCGTGGCTGCCTCCGCTGCCCGCCCGACCGGGATCAGCGCGGGACCGAGTCGGTAGGTCTTGCGGGTGGGGTGCCGAATCAGCCAGCCGGCCTCGGTCAGTGCGACGACCATCGGATAGCAGGTGGCCTTCGCGACGCCGAGGTGCCGGGCGATGTCGGCGAGGCTCCGGGGCGTCTCCGGCTCGTCGGCGAGGAGTTCCGTCAGCATCACGATGCGGTCGGTCTGGGGTGAATTTCGTGCCATGTGTTTGCATAATGCCACTCTGGTGTCGCACTGTGACAGGGGATACAGTCGAGCCATCTGAACGATCGCTAAATTGCCTGGCCATCTGTCACAGCCGCTGCAGGAAGTGAAACTCATGAAACGCTTCGACCTACGTCGCCGGACCGACCGCCTCGACCCCGAGACGCAGTACGAAGAGATCGCCCGGATTCTCGCAACGCAGGAATTTCCCTGGGACATCAACCAAGCCCTCAGCTTCGCGCTGTTCCGGACATACGCGGTGCCCACCATCGGCAGGCTGCTGTTCGAGACCGGCGAATTCACCGAACGCGTGCAGAAACGCTACGACGACACCGGCCTGATCCTCGACGCGGTCCTCGAAAACGGCCTCACCAGCGACCCCGGCCGCGCCGGCATCCGACGGATGAACCAGATGCACGGCTCCTACGACATCTCCAACGACGACATGCGGTACGTCCTGTCGACGTTCGTGGTGATCCCGGAGCGCTGGATCGAGGACTTCGGCTGGCGGAAGCTCACCCGCAACGAGATCGTCGGTACCACCAACTACTACCGTGCGCTCGGCAAGTACATGGGCATCAAGGAGATTCCCGAGACCTTCGAGGCGTTCGAGAAGTTCCTGGACGACTACGAGCGGGAACACTTCCTCTTCGACTCGGGCGGCCGCGCCGTCGCCGACTCCACGCTCGACCTCCTCTGCACGTTCCCCCCGAACAATCTCGCACCCGCCGCCCTGATCAAACGGTTCTCCTGGGCCCTGATGGACGATCCGCTTCTCGACGCGTTCGCCTACCGTCGGCCGTCCCGCCTCGCGCGGACGCTGTCCCGGGGTGCGCTGAAGGCCCGCGCCCGGCTCGTCCGGTTCTATCCCGTGCGCACCGTGCCCAAGTTCGCTCGCGACCTGCCCAATATTCGCAGCTACCCGAACGGGTACGAAGTGGAGAAACTGGGCACCTTCCCCCGAACCTGCCCCGTGCAGCACACCAACGGTACGGTCGCGCCGGAAAACACCGCATCCCGAACCGCTTTGGACGCCTGATCGACGTAAAACCGTGTGTTCGAACTATTCTCGGACACACGGCGAATGGGGATGGGTAACTCCCGGTTCTGCCGTAACGTGGCTGCGCGTAGCGACCGTCGACAGGAAGGGATTTTGTGAACTTCTCGCGAGGGACCCTGACCATTGCCGCACTGGCAGGAGCGGCCTCACTCGCTCTGGCCCCCACGGCAACCGCCGCCACCACCTACCAGATCACCGTCATTCCGCCGATCGGCACCGTCCGCGCCAACAATCTGGTGACGCTCGGCGCGCTGGTCACCCCCACCCCGACGGGGACGGACGGATCCACCCCGGTCGAGCTGGAACTCACCGACCCCTCCGGCGACGTGACCGCGCGGTCGATCCCCCTCACCCTGGGCGCCGGGACGGCCGCGATCCGGACCCACGAGGCCGGCCGCTACACCGCCGTCTTCACGTTCGCCCCACCGAACGGCGAGCCGACCGACACGACCGCGCAGTTCGACGTCGTCGCGTCATCGGGTCTGGGGAGCTGACGACCGCACCCTGCCGGGGCGCACCGCCGGTCAGACGTCGGCGGTGCGCCTCTTCTTCGGCTTGACGGGAAGCTCGGTGGAGCCGACCGTCTTCATGGCGATCTCGACATACTTGCGGGCCACGGCGTCCGGGGTCAGCTTGCCCTCGGCGTGATACCAGCGCGGAATCGACTGGCACATACCGAGAAGCGCCCGCGTCGTCTCCGCGGCATCCGCAACGTCGAACAGCTCCCGCTTCTTGCCTTCCTTGACGATCTCGAGGACCAGCTCCTCCACACCCTTGCGGACGGTGCGGTACCGCTGCCGGTTCTCCGGGCTGAGGTACCGGACCTCGCTCTCGAGTGCCGCCAGCCGGGACCTCATGGTCATCCGCAGCACGATCGCCTCGATGACATTGGCGAGCCGTTGCACCGGATCGTCGCCGCCGTCGGCGCTCGCGGCGTGGGCCCGCTCGAGGACGTCGCTGGTGGACAGCTCGAGAAGCGCGAGGAGAACAGCTTCCTTGTTCTCGTGGTGGTAGTAGAGAGCGGGTACCGTGACACCGACTCGGCGGGCGATGTCGCGCACCGAGGTGCCGTGGAAGCCGTGTTCGTAGAACGCGTCGAGGGAGGCGCTGAGGATCGGCGTCAACTTCGTGGGTTCGAGGCGGCGCCAGTCTGCCGCGTTGCCGACCTCGATGGGCGGCGTCGCACCCTTGGATGAGCTGACCATCAAAGACCTATCTACCGCTCGCTATGCCAGGACGGGTCAAGTGTAGCTGTAAAGGTAGTCGGCGAAGGTCCGCGGCGGGCGCCCGGTGAGCGCCTCGACGTCGCCCGTCACCACCGCCAACTCGCCGGCCGCGATCGCTGCGTACGAGGTCACCCACCCTGCGACCTCGAATTCCGGCGCCCCGTAGTGGGCCCGGGACGCGTACGCCTCCTCCAGGGTCTCGTTCTCGAAACGCACCGAACGTCCGGTCACCCTCGTGATCGTCTCCGCGGCCTCGGTGAGGGTGAACGCGTCCGGTCCCGTCAGTCGGTAGGTGACGCCGTCGTGGTCGCCGTTACCGGTGGTGAGGACGGCCGTCACGGCGTCGGCGACGTCGTCGGGAGCCACCGCGCTCACCCGGCCGTCCCCGGCGGGTCCCCGGATGACTCCCTGATCGTCGGCCATCAGCGGGATCATCGACTGATACCAGCTGTCCTGCAGGAACGTGAACTTCAGGCCGCTCTCCCGGATGTGCTGCTCTGTGAAGTAGTGGTCGCGGCCGAACGTGAACGTGCACTCGGGCGCCGCACCCAGAAACGACAGGTAGACGATCCGCTCCACCCCGGCGGCACGGGCCGCGTCCACGGTGGTGCGGTGCTCTTCGCGCCGGGTCGCGCTCTCGTGACCCGAGACGAGGAACAGCAACCGGACGCCGTCCAGCGCGGCCGTCATCGCCGGACCGTCGGCGTAGGTGGCCAGGGCGAACCCGGAGTCGAAATGCTCGGCCAGTGGCCCCAGCCGCTGCGCGTTCCGCCCGATCAGCCGCACACCGGCGCCGCCGCCGAGCCGCTCGAGCACCTTGCCGCCGATGGACCCGGTGGCTCCTGTCACTGCGATGGTCATGGCCCGAATTCTTCCAGCGCCGGCCCTCTATCCTGGCGCGTATGACTGAACCCGTGGCAACCGCTGACCTGGCAGACGAGATCGGACCCGACATCCGGAGCTGCGACACGCAGTTCATCCAGTTCGGCGGCCGTGAAGTGTTCTCCGGCCCCATCACCACCATCAAATGCTTCCAGGACAACCTGCTGGTCAAGCAGACCCTCGGCGAGCCCGGCAACGGCGGCGTCCTCGTGGTCGACGGCGACGCCAGCATCCACACCGCCCTGGTCGGCGACATCATCGCCGGCCGCGGCGTCGACAACGGCTGGGCCGGCGTGATCGTCAACGGCGCGGTCCGCGACTCGGCGATCCTGAAGACCCTGGACATCGGCGTCAAGGCACTCGGCACCAACCCCCGCAAGAGCACCCAGACCGGCTCCGGTGAGAAGAATGTCCCGATCGAGATCGGCGGCGTGACGTTCAACCCCGGCGAGACCGTGTACAGCGATCAGGACGGCGTCGTCGTCCGCTGATCCCGCCGGGAACCTGAGCGGCGGGATCGGTCCCCATCGGGACCGACCCGCCGCGAGGCGTGCCGGACCGGCCCCGACGCGCTCGAATGTGCCTGTCTCGCGTCGGGTTCCGTCGCCGAGGCACTGTTCCTGCAGCGGTTCTCGACCGCGATCCGTCAGGACTGAGAACTCACCCGAGCCGTCATCCCACCGATCTCCACGACGTCCCCGTCCCGCAACTGCCGACCCCGCCGCACCTCGACCTCACCGTTCACCGACACGAGTCCGTCGGCGATCACTTCCTTCGCCTCGGCCCCCGACTCGATGAGGTTGGCGAGCTTCAGGAATTGGCCGAGACGTATGGATTCGTCGCGGATCGGCACGGCGTCGTGAATGTCGGACATGCCTCTATCTTCCCTCTTCACCCAAATCGCGGCCCAACGGCTCACACTGAACACTGGAACATCTGTCTCCCGTGATCGGTACGTATCTCTTGCCGGGAAGGAAACGCTCGATGTCAGCTAGCACCGAGACACACCACGCGTCCGAGGCCGACCTCACCGCACCACGGCCCCGACCCGCACTCGGCTCGAAGAATGGGCGCCTGCACCAGGTTCCCCACATCGCGGGACTGATCCTGGGCGTCTTCTCGGTGCTCGTATTCCTGTGGAGCATCTCGCCGGTACTGCGCTACTACGTGCACGTGCCGCGGGAGTACGTCGACACCTACTACTTCGACGCTCCCGACACCAGCCTGTCGTGGGCGCTGGTGGTCGCGCTGCTCGCGGCGGCGCTGGCGAGCCGCAAGCGCATCGCCTGGTGGCTGCTGACGATCTATCTGACTCTGATCCTGATCACCAACGTGATCGTGAGCATCACCGACCGGAACGTGAACGCGATGGTCGCCGCCGTGGTCCAGGTGGTGCTGATCGGAATCCTGATCGCGGCCCGGCCCGAGTTCTACACCCGGGTCCGGCGCGGCGCAGGCTGGAAAGCGCTGGGCGTGCTCATCGTCGGACTCGCCATCGGCACCCTCATCGGGTGGGGACTCGTCGAACTGTTCCCCGGCACGCTGCCGCAGGGCGAGCGTTTCCTGTGGGCGCTCAACCGCGTGACCGCGCTCGCCGCCGCCGACAACGAACAGTTCAGCGGTCGACCACACGGATTCGTCAACACCCTCCTCGGCCTGTTCGGCGCGATCGCCCTCCTCGCCGCCGTCATCACCCTGTTCCGCGCCCAGCGCTCCCACAACGCGCTCACCGGCAACGACGAATCGGCGTTGCGCGGACTGCTGTTGCAGTACGGCGCCGACGACTCCCTCGGCTACTTCGCCACCCGCCGCGACAAGGCCGTCGTGTTCGCCCCCAGCGGGAAAGCGGCCATCACGTACCGTGTCGAACTGGGCGTGTGCCTGGCCAGTGGCGATCCGATCGGCGATCCGGAGGCGTGGCCGCACGCGATCGAGGCGTGGCAGGCGCTCGCGTCCCAATACGGTTGGGCCACCGCCGTGATGGGCGCCAGCGAGACCGGGGCCACCGCCTACAACAAGGCCGGTCTCACCGTCCTCCAACTCGGCGACGAAGCGATCCTCCGCACCCGCGAGTTCAACCTCAGCGGACGCGACATGCGGCAGGTCCGCCAGGCCGTCACCCGCGTCCGCCGCCAGGGCGTCACCGTCCGGATCCGCAGGCACCGCGACGTTCCCCCCGAGGAGATGGCCGAGGCCATCCGGCTCGCGGACGCGTGGCGCGACACCGAGACCGAGCGCGGCTTCTCGATGGCTCTCGGCCGGCTCGGTGACCGCCTCGACGGCGACTGCCTGCTCGTGGAGGCCATCGCCGAGGACGGCGAAATCGACGGCATCCTGTCGCTGGTTCCGTGGGGGCCCACGGGCGTCTCCCTCGACCTGATGCGCCGCAAGCCGACCTCCCCCAACGGCGTGGTCGAGCTGATGGTGTCCGAACTGGCCACCACCTCCGACCAATTCGGCATCACCAGGGTGTCGCTGAACTTCGCGGTATTCCGCTCGGTCTTCGAGGAGGGTTCCCGCATCGGGGCCGGGCCCATCCTGCGGATCTGGCGCTCGATCCTCGTGTTCTTCTCCCGCTGGTGGCAACTCGAGGCGCTCTACCGGTCCAACGTGAAGTACCAGCCGGAGTGGGTGCCGCGGTTCCTCTGCTTCGAGGACAACCGGCAATTGCTGCGCGTCGGCTTCGCCTCGGCCGTCGCGGAAGGATTCGTGACGCTGCCCCGGTTCGGCCGTTCCGGAACCCACGACGCCATCGCGCACACCGGCCACCACGCCTCGGTTCCCGCCGCACTCGTCGCCGCCGAGGGACTGCACTCCGACGGCAGCGCACCCGGCGAGGGCCTCGCGCCGACGGCGACCGGACCGAAACGTCCCGAGCAGGTCCGCGTCCGGCTCGACAAGTTGGCCGGTCTCGCGGAACAGGGCATCGACCCGTACCCGGTCGCGTATCCGCCCTCCCACACGGTGACCGAGGCCGTGGAGTCGCCGGAGGGGACCACCGTCCGCATCGCCGGCCGCCTGCTCCGGATCCGCGACTACGGCGGCGTCGTGTTCGCCGTGGTCCGGGACTGGTCCGGCGACATCCAGATCCTCGTCGACGAGGCACGGGTGGGTACCGATCGAATCCGGGCGTTCGCCGCCGAATTCGACCTCGGTGACCTCGTCGAGGTCGCCGGCGTCATCGGATACAGCCGTCGTGGTGCGCTGTCGCTGCTCGCGAACGAGTGGCGCATGACCGGCAAGTGCCTGCACCCCCTGCCCGACAAGTGGAAAGGCCTGTCCGACCCGGAAACCCGGGTGCGGCAGCGGTACGTGGACCTCGCCATCAACTCCGACGCCCGCCGCCTGCTCGAGGCCCGCAGCGCCGTCGTGAAGTCGCTGCGCGATTCGCTCGGCGGCCGCGGCTTCCTCGAGGTGGAGACCCCGATCCTGCAGCAGGTGCACGGCGGAGCCAACGCGGCCCCGTTCCTCACCCACATCAACGCCTACAACCTGGATCTGTACCTGCGGATCGCGCCGGAGTTGTACCTCAAGCGGCTGTGCGTCGCAGGCATGGAGAAGGTGTTCGAGATCGGCCGCGTCTTCCGCAACGAGGGCGTCGATTTCAAGCACAACCCGGAATTCACGATCCTCGAGGCGTACGAGGCGCACAGCGACTACGAGAAGATGATGGTCCTGTGCCGGGAGCTCATCCAGACGGCGGCGGTCGCGGCGTACGGGCGCGAGATCATCATGCGGCCGGGCCCCGACGGCGCGCTGGTGGAGGTCGACATCTCCGGCGAATGGCCCGTCAAGACGATGCACCAGGCCGTCGCCGAGAAACTCGGCGTCGACGTCTCCCCCGAGACGCCGCTCGCGGAACTGCAGCGACTGTGCGACGAACACGAGATCCCGTACCAGTCGGCGTGGGACGCCGGCGCCGTGGCGCAGGAAATGTACGAGCACCTGGTGGAGGACTACACCGAGTTTCCCACGTTCTACACCAACTTCCCGACGTCGATGTCACCGCTGACGCGGCCGCATCCCACGATCCCGGGGGTCGCCGCGAAGTGGGACCTCGTCGCGTGGGGCATCGAACTCGGCACCGCGTACAGCGAACTCACCGACCCGGTGGATCAGCGGAACCGGCTCACCGAGCAGTCGATGCTCGCGGCCGGCGGCGACGAGGAGGCGATGGAACTCGACGAGGACTTCCTGCAGGCCCTCGAGCACGCCATGCCCCCGACCGGTGGGCTCGGCATGGGCGTCGACCGGGTGGTCATGCTCATCACCGGCGGCAGCATCCGCGAAACCCTCGCCTTCCCCCTGGCCAAGCCGAGGCAATGACCGCCCGTGGCCGGGTGGCCGTCGCGGCTCTGCTGATCCTCGGCGCCGTGGGCTACGCGTCGTGGCTGCTCGAATTCGTCCTCGACACCGGCATCGATCCGCTGCGGGGGTTCGCGAGCGAACTCGCCGCCGCGGACCAGCCCTACGGATTCTGGTTCCGCACCGGCGACCTGCTGACCGGATGTATCGTCGCCGTGGCCGGGGTCCTCGGACTGTCGCGGTACTCGCAGGGCTGGGTGACGGCCGTCGGGTGGATCGCTCTGATCGTGTTCGCATTCGCGACCGTCGCGGATTCGCGCCTGCCGATGAGTTGCGCGGCCACCAACGACCCCGTCTGCGCCGCGCGTGAGGCCGGCGGACACCTGCCCCTCACCCATGATCTACACGCCATGACCAGCGCGTCCGCGTCGACGGGAGCCGTGGTGTCGTGCCTCTCGTTCCTGTTGGCCGCGTTCCGCTACCGCTGGCCGACGTGGTTGAAAATTACCGGCGTGGCCGTGGCGACGGTGTTCGTCGGGGGCACGGTGTGGACCCTGACGGCCGCCGGGTTGCGCGGCCAACAGGACGCCTGGCTCGGACTCGGCCAGCGCGTCCAGTTGCTCGCGTTTTGCGGCTGGCTGATCTTCGTGGCGCTCAGCGTGATTCACGTCACCCCGGAAAGGGATGGTTCCACGTGAAACGTCCTGGGGAAATGGTGGTGGGAGTGCATGTGGTCGTCGACGGCGACGGCCCACCCGTCGTCCTCTACGGCGGCCTCGGCGGGAACTGGTTCGACTGGGACGAGGTAGTGACACTGCTGTCCGGGACCTGCCTCGTCGTACGGATCGATCGACCCGGATACGGACTCAGTCCCCCCTCCGGCGATCGGCCGTCCGCTCGTGGCGAGGCCGACAGAATCGCCGGCGTCCTCGACGCGCTTCGGGTGACCACCCCGGCCGTGCTCGTCGGCCACTCGCTCGGCGGCATCTACGTCGAGGCGTTCGCGCGGCTGTACCCCGAGCGAACCGGCGGCGTGATCCTGCTGGACGCCACCGTCACCACCCGTCCGCACCGCGTGATCCCGACCCGGTGGCGCGTCACGGCAGGCCGGCGGGTGGCCCGGGCGGCCAGCGCGGTGGGACTGCAGAAACTCCTCGGCCCCACGGTCCGCCGGATCCTGAACCATTCGACACCGCCCGACGGGTTCGCCCCGGACACTCGCCAGTGGGTCGAGCGGATCTACCGCGAACCCGCCTACCTCGAATCCTCGATCGTCGAGAACGCGTCGTACCCGGCGCTGGCCCAGGAACTGGCCGCACTGCGCGAGACCACGACGATCACGGCGCCCGTCGTCGTGGCCGCCGCCCACACCGGCCGCACGACGCCCTGGGGGTCGGCGTGGATCCGCACGCAAAGGCAGTTCGCGCAATTCCTGGGCGCCGCGTTCCGCGTCGTGCGACCCGCGCACCACCACGCGATGATCGATCAGCCCGGCCAGATCGCGGCGTTGGTGCGGGAGCTGGCAAGCTGAGCTGCGTGCAACTGCTATTGATCCGCCACGCGCTGCCCGAGCTCGTCACCACGTCCGGCGGGCGCGCAGACCCCGCACTGACCGAGGAAGGTCACGCGCAGGCCAAGCGGCTGCCCGCCGCGCTGGCCCCGTACCGCATCGCCCGGATCGTGAGCAGCCCGCAACGCCGCGCACTCGAGACGGCGGCGCCGGTCGCCGAGGCGCTCAACCTTCCCGTCACCGAGTACGTCGGGCTCGCGGAATACGACTACGACCTCGACCACTACATCCCGTTCCACGAGGCGGAGGCACGCGCGCCGGAGGCCTACGCCCGCATCCGGGCAGGCGAGTTCCCGAAGTCCGTCGACGCCGACGCGTTCCGCACCAGGGTGTTCGAATCCCTCGGCCGCATCGTCGAGGAGTCCGGTCACGAGGACACCGTCGCGGTGTTCGCCCACGGCGGCGTCATCAACGTGTTCCTGCAGGAGCTTCTCGGCCTCGACCGGCCCCTCGTGTTCCCGATCGAATACGTGTCCGTGACGCGGGTACTCGTCTCCCGCAGCGGTGAGCGACGGGTGGCGTCGGTCAACGAGACCGGCCACGTCCGGGACATGCTGCGTCGGTAGAACCCGCTCCGATCCGCTAGAGGCCGGGAATCCGGGGCAGCGGAGGAAGCGGCGGGGGCGGCGGGAGGGTCGGCAGCTGAATCTGCGGCAGACCGGGAATGAGGGGTCGCGGGGCGGGGGCCGGTGCGGGCGCAGGTACCGGCACGCTCGCCTCCTGCTGGGCCGGCTCCGGAATCGACACCGCGGCCGGCGGTGGCGCCGCCGGTGACGGCGCGGGCGACGGTGACGTCTCCTCGGCGCTCGGCTGAGTGGCGACCGGACGTGCGTCACCGTCGGAGCTCTGGCTACCACCGAAGCCGAGACCGAGACCGATCACGGCGACGACGGCCAGCGCACCGCCTGCCAGCGCACCACCGCGGATCACGGGTTTGGCGAACCTCTCGGCGCCGCCGCGGTCCGAAGAGTCCGCGCGGTCCTGTGCCAGCAGCGCAGCGCCTTCCGCGGCCACCAGTTCGGGCTGCACCGGCACGATCACGGGGAGCGCGAGCCACGATTCCATCAGGGACGCGACCAGCGGGATATGCGCGCCGCCCCCGATCAGAACCACCGCGTCGGCACCACGCCCGGACGATTCGATCACCTCGCGGGCCAGACGCGCCGACGCCTCGACGGGACGGACGATGAGCGAATCGAGATTGTCCTGCGAGAGCAGCAGCAGACCGCCGTCGCCGGGTACGCAGACCGCGGTGTTGGTCGACAGTTCCTCCTTGGCCCGCCGGCAGCGTTCGGTGAGCGCCCAATCCGCGGCCTCGTCGACCGGGTGGGCAATGCGTTCCTGCTCGAGCTGGTGGTCGCGGATCAAGCGATCGATGCCGTCGCCGCTGATCTCGTCGGTACGCGCCGACGAGAGCACCGCACCGGTGAATCGGTCGACCACGGTGACGGTGAGGCCGGAACTGCCGAGGTCGTAGAACACGAGCGTCGAATGGTCGCCGAGCTGTCCCGACGCCTCGAGCATCCAGAGCGCCGCAGTCACTTCCGGGACCAGATGGCAGTCGATCGCGGCCTCCACGGCAGCGGCCTGCGCCTCGTCCCGATACGCGACACCGAAGACCTGCACGTCGTCGTCGGCGGAGCGCTCGGCCATCACCGTTTCGATGGAGTCGGCAACCAGCAATTCCGGTTGGGTGTGGGCCGAATCCACGGGAAATGACCGGAATACGGCCCCCTCGTCGTCCGGGTACGCCACGCGCACCGCGCTGGCACCGACGGATACACCGAGAACTGAAACCATGGAAAGACTATAACGGTTTGGTCACGACAGGCGTGCCGGGGCCTCACTGCGACCGCCGTCGTTATTCGGCTCAGAGCCCGGGGATCCGCGGCAATTCCAGTGGTGCGGGCGGCGGAATCGTCGGCATCTGGAACTGCGGCAGACCCGGGATCAGCGGAGCGGGTTCCGTCGTCGTCGGCGGAGCCGACGTGTCGGTCGGCGCGACACTCTGCGTATCGGGGGCGACCGGCACCTGCGTCGGACTCTGCGTCCGCGTCTGCGTCCGTGGCTGATACGTGCTGCGCACCTCGGTCTGCGGCGGGATCACCGGCTGCTCGTCGACGACCGACGGAGCCGCCTCCACCGGCGGGGGCACTTCCGCGGTCGTCGTGGACTGCGGCGGTGCGGCCTGTTGCGCGGCGGGCGCCTCCGTCGTCGCCTGTGTGACGGCCGGCTGGGCGTCCTCCTCCGAACCCTGCAGAAGGTCGGTGCCGAAGCCGAGTCCGAGACCGACCGCGGCGACCACGGCAACGCCGGCGAGGACGAGGCCACGACGCTTCCGGGCCGGTGCGATCGCCTCGTCCGAGTACGAGTGCGAGGACGAATGCCACAGGGCCTGCGTCTCGGGTTCCAGCTCCAGCTCAGGTTCGTGCTCCGGCACCGGCTGGGGCAGGGGTGCCACGAACTCGTCGAACGTCGGGATCGCCAGCAGGGCCGCACCCTCCGCCGCCACCAATTCGGGTTGCGCGGGGACGATCACGGGAAGATCGAGCCAGGACTCCATCACCGACGCGACCAACGGAATGTGCGCGCCGCCGCCGATCAGCACCGCGGCGTCGGGGGCGCGTCCCGATCGGCGGATGACCTCGCGGGTGAGGCGCGCCGAGGTCTCGACGGGGCCCACGATGAGCGAATCGAAGCTGTCCTGCGACAGGAGCAGCAGACCGCCCTCGCCCGGCATGCACACCGCGCCGTTCGTGGACAGCTGCTCTTTCGCGTCGCGGCACCGCGCGGCGAGCGCGAAGGCGGCCGCAGCGTCGGCGGGATGCGCGAAGCGGTGCAGTTCGAGTTGGTTGTCGCAGATCAGCCGGTCGACGAGGTCGCCGCTGATCTGATCCGAGCGCGCACTGCTGAGCACCATGCCGGTGTCGCGGTCGAGGACGGTGACGGTGAGACCCGAACTGCCGAGGTCGTAGAACACGAGCGTCGAGTGGTCGCCGAGTTCCCCGGACATCTCCAGCATCTGCAGCGCGGCCGTGACTTCGGGGACCAGTTGGAAGTTGCCGATCTGCAGTCGGGCCATCGCAGCCTGCATGGCACCGGCCTGCGCGTCGTCCTGGTACGCGACGCCGATGGCCTCCACCACGTCGGTCTCGTCCCGCTCGGCGAGCACCGTCCCGATGGATTCGGCGGCGAGCTCCGCCGGCCGTTCGAGTGTTGCGGTCACCGACCGCGATTGGAAGGTCGGGGTTTCGAGGCTCACGGCGTCGTGGCACGCGAAGCGCACCGCGCTGGCGCCGACGGATACACCGAGAACTGAAGTCATGCCGCCGACTATAACGGTTCGGTTACGGGTCTCGCGCAGGGAGGAGTTCGGAGGCCACGTCAGGCGGGTTTTCGACGTACTCCTGTGACGCACATCGTATTCCCGGCGACCCGTCGGCGTCGAAACCTGCGGAAATGCAACGCCCGAAACGCGGTGAACGCAACACGCCGTGACGTGTCTCCTTGGTGGACGAATATCGCGTTGCCGTCCACCCGAGGGGATTCGGCCGCGGTCAGTCGGTTCCGGCTGCGCGTGTGCCGTCCACGTGGGTGACGAACCACTGCAGCGTGCGCGCCCATCCGTCCCGGGCGGCCGCCTCGTTGTACACGGCGGGTCGGTCGTCGCAGTGGAAGCCGTGCTCGGCCTCGGGGTAGCGGACGATCTCCGTGTCCACCGGGGCGTGCGCGACGGCGGTGCGCAACTCCTCGACCTCCTCGGCCGGGATCCCCTTGTCGCGGTCACCGAACAGGCCCAGCCACGGCGTTCGCAGCAGGCCGGCGGCGTCGAGTTGCGTCGGATACCCGAACCGCCCCTTCGCGATGCCACCGCCGTAGAAACTCACCGCCGCCCCGAGCTCGAGCCGTGTCGCCGTGTGGAACGCGACCGTCCCGCCCATGCAGAACCCGACGATCGCGGTGTTCGACGGGTCGATCGAGGCCGCCGACAGAGCCGCGACGGCCCCGTCGACGTCCTCGTCGATGTTCGCCGCGGTGAGCTCACCCATCAGCGGCATCGCCGCCTGAAGGTCGTCGTAGTTCAGCACCGGATCGCCGCTGCGGTGAAACAGGTGCGGCGCGACGGCGTGATACCCGGCCGAGGCGAAACGACGGCAGACGTCGACGATGTGATCGGTGACGCCGAACGCCTCCTGGATGACGACGACGCCGCCGCGGGCCGGACCTTCGGGGGCAATGACGGTGAGTGGTGTGGTCACGAAATACGACTCTAGGAAACCGGCTTCAGCGGGTGGATTCCCGGTGCCCCGGCGAGGTGCTCACCGAACTTCCCGAGCGCGGCCTGGAAGTGCGGCGACTGCATGTGCGCGTCGAGCGCCTCCTGGCCGGTCCACACCTCCACGGTGACGAAGGTTCCCGCGACCGCGGCTGATTCGAAGACCTCGTACGAGATGCAGCCCTCTTCCTTGCGGCTCTCCGCGGCCAGCGCGGACAGTCCGCCGCCGACAATGTCCTCGGAGCCGGGCTTGGCAGGAATGGTCGCTACGACATGCAGATCGGACATCGACTCCCTTTCGTGAACGCCACCTCGTGTGGCCCGTCTCACGTAAGCACAGTTGGGTCGGCTAGGAAACCCGAAGTCGCGTCAAATAATCGGCGACCTTCGGTTCGTCCCAGCCGTGCGCCTCGCGGAGACCGTCCGCGATGGTCGCGAGATAGGCGGGCGCGGGCGCGTTCCTGGCGACGACGTCGCCGCGGGCGCGGGTGGTGAACGTGCACATGGGGACGCCGTTGCGGGATCCGAGTGTGACCAGGCGGTCGTAGCAGGCGGGTTCCTGCGCGTGAATGTCCTCGAACTGTTCCCGCGTCACCAGGAAGGCGCGGGCCGCGACGGTGCCGGGCGCGTCGGGGTCGTAGAACGCGCGGCCGCCGCCCCAGATCCGCGACTCTCCCGCGAAGAACACCGTGCCGGGTATCACCACCGGCATCGACGCCCGTGGAGCACGCGCGTCGCGGGCGCCCGCGTGCACGAGGTTGCCCCCGGCCGGGCGCCCACCACTCAGGTAGCAGGTCAGACGCGTCGCAGCCATGTTCGATCCATAGCTGACGTACCAGATCAGCACACGAACGACCGTACTCGGACAAGATGGTCACATGAGTCTTCTCGGCGAATTCAGGGGCTGGCGCAGCGGTGCACGGAAGCATCACCGCCTGCGGGATCTCGACGGCACCCTCGTCGTCGTCACCGGCGGCGGCAGCGGGATCGGGCGCGAGACCGCGCTGGCGTTCGCGTCCGAGGGCGCGGTGGTGGTGGTCGCCGATCGCGATCTCGAATCCGCGCAGCAGACCTCCGATCTCATCAACTCCGCCCAGATGAAGGGCGGCGGCGCCGTCGCCATCTTCGGTGGCGGCTCCCACGCGTATCAGGTGGACGTCGCGGTGGAGGACGAGGTGCAGCGCTTCGCGGAGACGGTGCAGGCCGAGCACGGCACCCCCGACGTCGTGATCAACAACGCCGGAATCGGATACTCGGGCACGTTCACGCAGACGCCACAGAAGGACTTCGAACGGGTGATGGACGTGAACTTCTGGGGAGTCGTCTACGGTTCCCGCGCGTTCGCCGAGCAGATGATCGAACGCGGAACCGGCGGGCACATCGTGAACCTGTCGTCCGCCGCGGCGTTCACGCCGCAGAAGCGACTCACGGCGTACGCGACGAGCAAGGCCGCGGTGTTCATGCTGTCGGACTGTCTCCGAGCGGAATTGGTGAATCACGGCATCGGCGTCAGCGCCATCTGCCCGGGACTCGTCCACACCAACATCATCCAGGCCACCGACTTCGCCGGCGCCACCCCGGAGGAGCAGGCGAAGATGCGCGACCGGACCGACAAGCTCTATCGCAAACGCGGTTTCACCCCCGACCGGGTGGCGACCCAGATCGTGAAGGCCGTCAAGTCCAACAAGGCCGTCGTCCCCGTCACGCCCGAGGCCAAGTTCGGGCGCCTGCTGAGCCGCCTCACCCCGGGCAGCATGCGGCTCGGCGCCCGCCTCGACCTCGGCTGATCCGAGACGTCAGGGGGTGGGCGCCTGCACCCGGCCGGCCCCCGACGACTTCCGCACGTGAGTGGGAAAGCGTGCCGGAACACACTTTGCCGCTCACGTACGGGACCAGCGGGCCAGGTACTCGCGCTCGGTGGGAGTGATGCGGCGTAGCCGCTGGGCGTCGACATCCGCAACGGCCATCTGCGTGGTCGCGGTGACGGCGGGCGGATCGGTGATCGGGGTACGCGCGCCCCGGACCTCGTAGCCGATGGTGAAGTCGACGGCCCGGTGCTTCGCGATCCACATCGTGACCCGGAGCGGACTGTCGGAATGCCGCAACTGTCCCCGGTACCGCACGTGGATGTCGGCGATGAACGCTCTCGTGATGAGCGACGAGTTCTCGCTGCCCTCGCTGAGCAGCCAGTCGATCCGGGCCTCTTCGAGCAACGTCACCATCCGCGCATGGTTGATGTGCTGGAAGGCGTCCATGTCGGACCACCGGACGGTCACGAAGGCGTCGTAGCCGACGACGGCGGCAGGGGAGTCGGTCACGATGGACATCATCCCCTGCCGCCGTCGGTGGAACTCACGCGCTGTCGCGCAACCAGTTCCTCAGCCACGTGGTGGCCGGCGTACCCGAACCGTCGACCGCGTAGCTGGTGTAGTCCTGGTGGGCCTGCGACTTGTAGAACTGCTCCAGCTCGTCGATCCGCTTCTCGTTGTGCTGCTCGTCCAGCTGAGCCATCAGCGCGGGCACACCGCCGACCGCGAGGATGTCGTTCCAGATCGCGAGCGCTTCCTGCTGGTAGCGGCCGAACAGGTTCGGCGTCGGATCCGACGTCTGCGCGAGGAACCCGGCGAGCCGCGTCACGAAGTCTTCCTTCGGCGTGGAGCAGTACAGGTCGCCGTACGCGCAGAAGGTGCGTGTGTTCTGGCTGACCCAGCCGAACCCGCCGATGCGGGGACCACCGGCGCCGCTGCCGGCGACGGCGGGGCCGACGAGGGCGTCGGTCGGCGACCGCCGCGGATCGGAGACGAGTCCGACGGCCGCGATCTTGTCGGCCGGGACGACACCGAGTCCGGTGCCGATCTCGGCGGCGAGATCGCCCGCGGCGTCGGCGCCCTGGCTGTAGCCGATGATCGACAGCTTGGTATCGGGGCACTGCTGCGACATCGACGACAGCATGCCCTTGGCATTGGTGACCGCCTGCGCCTTCGAGCGCCCGTACACGTCCGACTCCCACGGGAAGGCCGTGGCGGCGTACGTGACGTAGTCGGTGCGGATCGACGACGGCAGGCCGTTCGTCACCGCGGACAGCAGACCCGGAGTCGGCCTGACATTGGCGTTGGTGGACGTTTCCCACGTCCCCGGAATGGCGACCACGTACAGGCTCGGGCAGGGGTCCGCGGTGGCTACTGCGCTCGTACCCATCACCCCCGACGCCACCGGGATGGCCGCGGCAGCGGCCACTGCGGTCAAGAATGCGATAACCCGTCTCATTGCCATGGCATCAACCTGTTCTCCCCTTCGCCGTCCGGCAGACGGGATGCTGCCAGGACGACGTGACCTAAAGATGCACGATCGGTAAATGAACGTTACCGACCGAACGTGACCCCCGCACGATAAACCGGCACCCCGGTAGGAAAACCTACCGGGGTGCGGATTGAACTGGCGGTTACAGCTACCGCTGCGGGGCGGTGGTGGGCTCGATCGGAGACGGCAGCGCCGTCTTGCCCTCGAGGTACGCATCGACCGCTGCGGCCGCGGAGCGACCCTCGGCGATGGCCCACACGATCAGCGACTGTCCGCGTCCCATGTCGCCGGCCACGAAGACGCCGTCGACGTTGGTGGCCCACTTCGCGGAGCGGGCGACGTTGCCGCGCTCGTTGAGGTCGACGCCGAGATCGGTGAGCAGGCCCGGCTTCTCGGGTCCGACGAAGCCCATCGCCAGCAGGACGAGGTCGGCTTCGAGCTCGAAGTCCGAGCCCTCGACCTTCTCGAAGCGACCCGACTTCATCTCGACCTCGTGGGCCTTCAGTGCGGTCACCTTGCCGTCGGCACCGACGAACCGTTCCGTGTTCACGGAGAAGAGGCGTTCGCCGCCTTCCTCGTGAGCGGACGCGACGCGGTACATCAACGGGTACGTCGGCCACGGGGTGTGCTCGGCGCGGGTCTCGGGCGGTCTCGGCATGATCTCGAACTGGTAAACGCTCTCGGCACCCTGACGGTGCGAGGTGCCCAGGCAGTCCGCGCCGGTGTCGCCGCCGCCGATGATGACGACCTTCTTGCCCTCCGCGGTGATGGTCGGCTGCTCCAGATCGCCGAGCTGCACGCGGTTGGCGATCGGCAGGAACTCCATCGCCTGATGGATGCCGTCCAGCTCGCGGCCGGGGATCGGCAGGTCGCGGGCCTCGGTGGCGCCGCCGGCCAGGACCACGGCGTCGAACTGCTCGCGCAGTGCGTCCGCGGTGATGTCGACGCCCACGTTGACACCCGTCTTGAAGACGGTGCCCTCGGAGTTCATCTGGTCCAGACGGCGGTCGATGTGCCGCTTCTCCATCTTGAACTCGGGGATGCCGTACCGCAGGAGCCCGCCGATGCGGTCGGCCCGCTCGAACACGGTGACCATGTGCCCGGCGCGCGTCAGCTGCTGCGCTGCAGCGAGACCCGCGGGACCGGAACCGACGACGGCGACCTTCTTGCCCGTCGAACGCGTCGGGTGCACCGGCTTGACCCAGCCCTCGTCGAAGGCGCGGTCGATGAGCTCGACCTCGACCTGCTTGATGGTGACGGGGTCCTGGTTGATGCCCAGGACGCACGACGCCTCACAGGGTGCGGGGCACAGCCGCCCGGTGAACTCCGGGAAGTTGTTGGTCGCGTGCAGACGCTCGATGCCGTCGTGCCACCGGTCCTTGTACACCAGGTCGTTCCACTCGGGAATCAGGTTCCCCAGCGGACAGCCGTTGTGGCAGAACGGGATACCGCAGTCCATGCACCGGCTGGCCTGAGTCTTCAGGGTGTCCGACGAGAACTCCTCGTAGACCTCGTTCCAGTCGAGCAGACGCAACGGCACCGGCCTGCGAACCGGAAGTTCGCGTGACGTGTGCTTCAGGAAGCCGCTTGGATCACCCACGAGCTGCCTCCATCACTGCCTCGTCCACGTTCTTTCCATCCTTCTTCGCGGCCTCGATGGCCAAGAGCACCTTCTTGTAATCGCGGGGCATGACCTTCGCGAAATGATTGACCTGCTGCGACCAGTCGGAGAGGATGCGCGCGGCAACCTCGGAGCCCGTCTCGTCGCGGTGACGCTCGATGGCGGACTTCAGCCAGGTGAAGTCGTCACCCGTCAGGTCCTCGAGATCCACCAGTTCGGTGTTGAGGTTGTCCTCGAACGCCTTGTCCGGGTTGTAGACGTACGCGACGCCACCGGACATGCCGGCACCGAAGTTGCGTCCCGTCGCACCGAGGATGACGACCTTTCCGCCGGTCATGTACTCGCAACCGTGGTCGCCGACACCTTCGACGACGGCGGTGGCACCGGAGTTGCGGACCGCGAATCGCTCGCCCACCACACCGCGGAGCAGAGCCTCACCGCTCGTGGCACCGAACAGGATCACGTTGCCGCCGATGATGTTGTCCTCGGCGACGAACCCGGGCGCGGTCTGCAGCGGCGGGCGCACCACGAGGCGTCCACCGGACAGGCCCTTGCCGACGAAGTCGTTGGCATCGCCGTGCAGGCGCAGGGTCATGCCCTTGGGGACGAACGCACCGAAGCTGTTACCGGCCGAACCGGTGAACGTGATGTCGATCGTGTTGTCCGGCAGTCCGTCGCCGCCGTACGCCTTCGTCACCTCGTGGCCGAGCATGGTGCCGACCGTGCGGTTGACGTTGGTGATCGGTGACTCGAACGTGACCTTCTCGCCCTTGTCGAGAGCGTTGCGGCTCTGGACGATCAGCTGCTGGTCGAGCGCCTTGTCCAGGCCGTGGTCCTGGGTGCCCGTGCAGTACAGGTCCTGGTCCATGAACGCCGACTCGGTCTCGTGCAGGATCGGCGACAGGTCGAGGTTACCGGCCTTGCTGCCCTTCCAGTGCTCGAGCGCCTTCGTGGTGTCGAGGACGTCCACCTGCCCGACCGCCTCGTCGAGGGTGCGGAAGCCGAGCTCCGCCAGCAGCTCGCGCACCTCTTCGGCGATGAAGAGGAAGAAGTTCTCCACGAACTCCGGCTTGCCGTTGAACCGCTTGCGCAGCACCGGGTTCTGCGTCGCGACACCCACGGGGCAGGTGTCGAGGTGGCAGACCCGCATCATGATGCAACCCGACACCACCAGCGGGGCGGTCGCGAAACCGAACTCCTCGCCACCGAGCAGCGCGGCGACCATGACGTCGCGGCCCGTCTTGAGCTGGCCGTCGACCTGCACGACGATGCGGTCGCGCAGACCGTTGAGCAGCAGCGTCTGCTGGGTCTCGGCGAGGCCGAGCTCCCACGGGGCGCCCGCGTGCTTCATCGACGTCAGCGGGGTGGCACCGGTGCCACCGTCGTGACCGGAGATCAGCACGACGTCCGCGTGTGCCTTGGACACACCCGCGGCGACGGTGCCGACACCGACCTCGGACACCAGCTTCACGTGGATCCGGGCCTGCGGGTTGGCGTTCTTCAGGTCGTGGATCAGCTGCGCGAGATCCTCGATCGAGTAGATGTCGTGGTGCGGCGGCGGCGAGATCAGTCCGACGCCGGGCGTGGAGTGCCGGACCTCGGCCACCCACGGGTACACCTTGTGCGCCGGCAGCTGGCCGCCCTCACCGGGCTTCGCTCCCTGCGCCATCTTGATCTGGATGTCGGTGCAGTTGGTCAGGTAGTGCGAGGTGACACCGAAGCGTCCCGACGCAACCTGCTTGATCGCGGACCGCCGCCAGTCACCGTTCTCGTCCGGGGTGAAGCGGGCCGGGTTCTCGCCGCCCTCACCGGAGTTGGAACGACCGCCGAGGCGGTTCATGGCGATCGCGAGCGTCTCGTGCGCCTCGGCGGAGATGGAGCCGTAGCTCATCGCACCGGTCGAGAAGCGCTTGACGATCTCGGTGGCGGGCTCGACCTCGTCCAGCGGGACGGGCTCGCGCACACCCTTCTTGAATTCGAAGAGGCCGCGCAACGCTGCGAGGCGCTCGGACTGGTCGTCGACCAGCTTCGTGTACTCCTTGAACACCTCGTACTGCCCGGTGCGCGTGGAGTGCTGGAGCTTGAACACCGTGTCCGGGTTGAACAGGTGGTACTCGCCCTCACGACGCCACTGGTACTCGCCGCCCACCTCGAGCTCGCGGTGCGCGCGCTCCTCGGGACGGTCCAGGTACGCGTTGGAGTGGCGGACCGCGACGTCGGCGGCGATCTGGTCGAGACCGATGCCGCCGAGGCTGGACTGCAAGCCGGTGAAGTACTCGTCGACCAGGTCCTGCGACAGGCCGATGACCTGGAACAGCTGGGCGCCGGTGTAGGACGCGAGGGTGGAGATGCCCATCTTGGACATCACCTTGAGCACACCCTTGCCCGCGGCCTTGATGTAGTTCTGGATGGCCTTGTCGAGGCTGACACCCTGCAGTTCGTTGTTCTGCACCGCCTCGTCGACGGTCTCGAACGCCATGTACGGGTTGACCGCTGCCGCACCGAAGCCGATGAGGAGCGCCATGTGGTGCACCTCGCGGGCGTCGCCGGCCTCGACGATGAGGCCGACCTTGGTGCGGGTCTTCTCACGCACCAGGTGGTGGTGCACGGCCGAGGTCAGCAGCAGCGACGGGATGGGCGCGTACGTCTCGTTCGACTCACGGTCGGACAGGACGACGAGGCGCGCACCGCCGGCGATGGCCTCCGACACCTGGTAGCGGACGTCGTCGAGGGCCTTGCGCAGACCCGCTCCGCCCTCGGCCACCGGGTACAGACCTCGGACGATGACGCTGCGGAAGTTCGGGAATTCACCGTCGTCGTTGACGTGAATGAGCTTCGACAGGTCGTCGTTGTGCAGGATCGGCTGCGGCAGGAAGATCTGCCGGCAGGACTCCGCGGTGGGGTGCAGCAGGTCGTGCTCGGGGCCGATGGTGCCGCCGAGGCTGGTGACGACCTCCTCGCGGATGGCGTCGAGCGGCGGGTTCGTGACCTGCGCGAACAGCTGCGAGAAGTAGTCGAACAGCATCCGCGACCGCGAGGACAGCACGGCGATCGGGGTGTCGGTACCCATGGAACCGAGAGCCTCGGCACCGGAGATCGCCATCGGCTTGACGAGGAGGTTGACCTCTTCGTTGGTGTACCCGAACATCTGCTGACGCAGAACGACGCGCTCGTGCGACATGTAGGTGTACGGGCGGTCCGGCAGGTCGTTCATGTGGGTCAGACCCTGGTCGAGCCACTCCTGGTAGGGGTGCTCGGCGGCCAGTTCCGATTTGATCTCGTCGTCGCTGATGATGCGACCCTCGGCAGTGTCGACGAGGAACATGCGGCCGGGCTGCAGCCGGATCTTCTTCACGACGGTGGCCGGGTCGATCGGCAGGACGCCGACCTCGGAGGCCATGACGACGAGGTCGTCGTCGGTGACCCAGAGGCGGGAGGGGCGCAGGCCGTTGCGGTCCAGGACGGCGCCGATGACGGTGCCGTCGGTGAAGCACACCGACGCCGGTCCGTCCCACGGCTCCATGAGCGACGAGTGGTACTGGTAGAACGCCCGGCGTGCCGGGTCCATGCTCTCGTGCCGTTCCCACGCTTCCGGGATCATCATCAGCACGGCGTGCGGCAGGCTGCGGCCACCGAGGTGCAGCATCTCCAGCACCTCGTCGAACCGCGCGGTGTCGCTGGCGCCCTTCGTACAGACGGGGAAGATCTTCTCGAGTTGATCGCGACCGCCGAAGATGTCGCTGTCGATGAGCGCCTCACGGGCACGCATCCAGTTCTCGTTGCCGGTGACGGTGTTGATCTCACCGTTGTGGGCCACGCGCCGGAACGGGTGGGCCAGCGGCCACGACGGGAACGTGTTGGTGGAGAAGCGCGAGTGCACGAGGCCGAGGGCCGACTCGAGGCGCTCGTCCTGCAGGTCCAGGTAGAAACCCTTGAGCTGCGGGGTGGTGAGCATGCCCTTGTAGACGAACGTCTGGCTCGACAGGCTCGGGAAGTACACGGTCTCGCGACCGGGGCCGTCCTTGCCTGCGCCTTCGCTGCCCAGTTCGTGCTCGGTGCGCTTACGGACGACGTAGGCGCGGCGCTCGAGGTCCAGGCCGGTGAGGGCGTCGTTCTCGCTGCCGATGAAGATCTGCCGGAACGTCGGCATGGCGTCGCGGGCCAGGGCGCCGAGCGACGAGTCGTCGGTCGCGACCTCACGCCAGCCGAGAACCTTCAGGCCCTCGCTCTCGACGATCTTCTCGACGGCTTCGGCGGCGCGCTGCGCGTCGGCCTTGCTCTGCGGCAGGAATGCGATGCCGGTGGCATACGTGCCTTCCGCGGGCAGCGGAAAGTCGACCACGGCGCGGAAGAACTTGTCCGGGACCTGGAGGAGGATGCCGGCGCCGTCACCCGTGTTGGGTTCGGAGCCCGCGGCACCACGGTGCTCGAGGTTCACCAGCGCGGTGATCGCCTTTTCGACGATGTCCCTGCTGCGGCGGCCCTTCATGTCCACGACGAACGCGACACCACAGGAGTCGTGCTCGTTCGACGGGTGATACAGCCCCTGGGGGCCTGGAAGTTGCTTCATACCTAGCCTTCGTATGCCAAAAGATGCACCGACGACCAGCAGCGCTGATGGCCATCAACTTGCAATGCAGGTGCCGTCACGACGTGCTCGGCACCACCGATCGGCTATCGCCCTTTTGCAGCACGCTGGGTGTGGTCCTCGCACCAGGCGACGTGGCTTTTCGGTCGGGTCGGACTTTCGTGGGTCCAACGTGTAACGAAAACGATAATTCAGAACCCCTGACGAAACACAACTTAGGTTGGCCTATTTACCCTCTGAACTGGGCATTGTCGAGGGCGGACCTCGTCCGACTGCACTGAGTACATGTTAAGTGAGCGCGCCGAGGACCGCTGTAATTCCCGCAGTCGGATCGAAATCGAGATCCGGGACGGTGAGCTGGTGAAGGATGAGACCGTCTAGGTAGTCGGTGATCACGACGGCGTCCGAGGCGGGGTTTTTCGAACCCACGAGTTCCAGCATGTCCGCGCCCCATTCCACGAGGGCGCGCCGTGCCGATCCGATCTTCGCGTCGAGCCCCGGCGTGACGGAGGCCTCGACGAAGAGCGCGTATCGCGCGCCCGTGCGGACCCGGTCCGGACCGGTGGAGAATCTCACGAACGCGACCAGCGCGTCGACCAGCGCATGCTTGCTGTCGGGGCGGAGATGCGCGAACTTTTCCCAGTCCTCCCGGTCCCGTTCGACGAGCCGGGTGACGATCCCTTCGAGCAGTGCACCCCGGCTGCGGAAGTAGTTGGACGTGGACCCCTGCGGCATTCCGGCCAGTTCGTCGACGCCGCGGTGCGTGAGGGCCCGTACCCCCTTCGTGCCGAGAAGCGCGATGGCGGCGTCGAGCACCTGCTCCCGTTTGTCTGCCATGACACCGACACTACATCGGTAGTAAATTCACTACACCCGTAGTAGCGTGATGGTCATGACGCACTCCGCAGCAGTCCTCGGCGGCGGCATCGGCGGGCTCGCCGTCGCCCGCTACCTGTCCCGCGCCGGCTGGCACGTCGACGTCTTCGAGCGTGCCGACACCCTGCCCACGTCGGGCACCGCACTCGGCATGTGGCCGCAGGCCCTCGACGCGCTGGACGCGATCGGCGCCGGCGATCGGGTGCGCACGCTGGGATCGCCGCAGCACCGCGGCTCGCTCCTGCGCCCCGACGGATCCGTGATCGGCACCATCGACAACCGCGACCGCACCGCCTACCTGCTGTCGCGGCCCGCCCTGCTGGCCACGCTCGCCGAGACGCTGCCCGACGGCATGATCTCGTTCGGCACCCCCGCTCCCACCCTCGACGCGCTGACGGACCGCGACGTCGTGATCGGCGCGGACGGTCTGCGCAGCCCCACCCGCACGCAACTGTTCGGCGAGAAATTCGAGCCACAGTATGTAGGAGCCACCGCCTGGCGCGGCTGGGTGCCCGGACATCGCGACACAGTCAGCGAAACCTGGGACACAGACGCACTTTTCGGCATCACCCCGCGCGACGGCGAACTCGTCAACTGGTTCGCGTGCATCCGCACCGACGCCGGGCACCCCGGCGGCCTCGACTTCCTCCGGTCCCGGTTCGGGAGCTGGCACGCCGACGTGCGGGCAGTACTGGATGCGGCCACCCCCGACGCGATGCTCCACCACGACCTGTACGAGTCGCCGGCCCTGCCGTCGTACGTGTCGGGCACCACGGCGCTGCTCGGCGACGCCGCCCACGCGATGGCGCCGAACCTCGGCCGCGGCGCGTGCGAGGCCCTCGTCGACGCCGTCACGCTCGGCCGATTCCTCACCGCCGACACCGACATTCACACCGCGCTGCGCCGCTACGACCGCACGCGGCGGCCCGCGACCCGGCGGCTGGTGCGTGGATCGCGCGCCATGTCCGCCGTCGCGATGACCGGCCGCCTCCGTCCGCTGCGCGATCTGACGGTGAGGCTGGCCGCGGGCCTGGCCTGACCGGAATCCGGGGGCGCGGGAACGGTTGCCCGTCTGGTACTTTGCCGCGGTAGGGGGAAGAGAAAGAACCGGGGGCGGTCATGGGGGCGGTGAACGACGGCTGCGGCAGTGCGCCGGCAGCACGGACGGATCTCATCGGGGAAACAACACATCCACCGTGTCGGTGGAGGCATTCTGCTGTGCTCGCTTCCCTCTTTCGGTGCCTCTGATCTGCATCTCTCTTGCGTTTGCTTCGTCAGCGCCAGTCCGTTCGATCAACCATGTCCGTTCGACTTCAGGAGTCACGACTTGAGAATCCGCATGCACGCTCTGGCCGCCGCGATCTCGGTGTCCGCCGCCGCTCTGCTCGGGGCCGCGACGGCACACGCCGCTCCGGCCACAGCGCCGTCGACGTCGCAGCCTGGCGTCACCGATCCCTCGACGCCGCCCACCACATCGCAACCCGGCGTGACGGTCCCGTCCACACCGCCCGGCACGTCCCAGCCGGGTGTCACCGACCCGGCGGCCCCGGCCACGACGCCGCCCGCTCCCCCGCAGGCGCCGCTGGCGGTCCCGGGCGCCGAGACGGCCGCCCCCGCAGCACCCGACCTGGCACAGGGCGAGGCTCCGGCGGAACCGGCACCCGCGGCGCAGTCCGTGCCCGCCGAGCAGGCCGCCCAGCCCGCGACCGTGTGGATCGACCCCGACGACATGCCGAAGTCGCACCAGGCACCCGTCGCCCCCGCCCTGCCCGTGCCGAAGCCGGTGGTCGAGGTGAACGCGGCCGCCGACACGCTGGTCGGCGCGGTGCCGGTGGCCGTCAACGGCCGCCAGTACGGCAACCCCGAGGGGTACGTCGGGACCATCGGTTGGCGCGTCGATGACGCCACCGGCACCGCGGGCGTCGCCGTCGACCCGTCCTCGCCGACCGCCGCCACCGTCTCCGCGTTCTCGGCCGACTCCAACGCCGAGCACCCGACGAACTGGTCGGCACCCGTCGACGTCACACAAGTCGCCGCCGTGATCGCGGACGCCGCCGACCGGTCCCCGGCGTTCGGGCAGCTGGTGCAGACGATCGCGTCCCTGCCCGCACCGCAGCTCCCGCAGCTGCAGTCGACCGACAGCGGTCCGGCGACCACCACGATCGGCGGCGTGAACGTGCGCAGCCAGGCGACGCTGCACGTGTGATCCGATTCCCCCGCGCGGAGCCGTCAGGGGTGGGCTCCGCGCGGGGGAATGAGGTGTGGAGGATTCAACTGTGACAGAACCGCCGAACAGGGCAGCCCTCGACCGCTTCTCGCACTGGTACCCGCCCTTCCCGTCGGCCGCGGCACCGACGGTTCCCGTCGCGGAGCCCGAACCCGAACAGCTGCCCCCTCCCCCCGCGCCGACATGGCTGGCGCCGGGCGACGAACCCGATCCCACCCCGCCCGTCCGGGACGGTCGCGGCAAGCGGAAACTCGCGGTCGCCGGAGCCGCCGCAGCGGTGATCGCCGTCGTCGTCGGTGGGGTCGCCGTGTTCGCCTCCACTTCCGGTGACGCGCGCGGAAACCCGGTCGCCGCAGGATGGTGCACCGCATCCCGCGACGGTGCGACGGTGGTCGGCAACGGTCCCGGCGGGACCTCCGACGGCGTCGCCGCGATCCTGGCCTTCGATCACGCCTACTACGTCGCACGAAGCGGCGCGAAGGCCCGCGAGGTGGTCGCTCCCGACGCGCCGCTGGGGTCCGCCGAGACCATCCAGGGCGGCATCGACTCGCTGCTGCCCGAAGGCACCGAGCACTGCCTCTCCATCACCGAAACCGAACCCGGCCACTACGCGGTGACGCTGTCGGAACTGCGACCGGACGGGTCGACGAAACGGTACGAGCAGGTCGTGACCACCGCGGACCGCGACGGTCGCACGTACATCACATCCATTGGAGACGCGAAGTGACCGACCCACTGCAGCAAGCACTTCCGGTGTCGACCCTGGTTCTCGGGGCGTGCGGAGGAGCAGGCGCCACCACGACGACGCTCGGGCTCGCCAACACCGAGGCGGCCCGCGGCGGTGCGGTCGTCGCCGTCGACGCGACTCCCGCGGGCGGCGATGTCGCCGAACGCGGCGCCGACGCCGTGCTGTCGGTGAGTGGCCTGGAGCAGCTGGTGGCCGCCGGCCCCGTCGCGGACGACGTGTTCGACGGGTACTGCTCCCGCACGAGCGCCGGGACCCGCATCCTGAACCGCATCGGCAACCAGACCGCGGCCGACCGTGAATTCCACACTCTCACAGTGGCACTGCGTGCTCGCAGGGTGAGTGCCGTCCACGACCTCGGTCACCGGTTGCGTGCCGCGTACCTCGCGCCGCTGCTGGCCACCCCGTCGCCCATCGTCCTCGTCGTGCCGTGCCGGGCCGACGCGTTCAACCGCCTCCGGTCCGCACTGCAGTCGATCGGCGACACGCTCGGCGAACCCGGACTCGCCCGCACCGTCGTCACCGTGTCCAATCAAGACTCCACCGGTTGGCAGGTGGATCTCGACCTCCTCCGCGAATACCTGGGCGGACAGGTATGGGGCGTCGAGACCATCCCCTACGACGAACACCTCGGCATGGGAATCGTCATCGAACACGGCAAGCTCGCACCCGAAACCCGGGCGGCGTACCAGCGCGTCGCCGCAGCGGCAACGGCCGTGGCCGAAGGTCGTAAGGAACGAGTCTGAGCGCGGCACGTCCAGTACCCTTCCGGGCCGGGAGGACATTCGACATCAGGGGGCTGTCTTGGGGGGAACCCGTTCGGCGCTGCTCCTCATCCCGGGCCGAATTCAACTCGCGAAATCGCACTAAATGCCTTCAACATGCTGATCGACATGCAAAACCAAGCGGTTACCATCGAGGACGAACTCGACGTCGAGCGATCGACAGAGGTCCCTCTCGCTCAGATGCGCGCCATTCTCACCGCCAAGTGATTCCATTCGGTTCGAGCTGAGCCGCTGACATCCGCACACGAATTTGCCATTTGCGCCCGCAATTGCGTGAGATTCTGGCTAATCGGTGTGCAAACGCAACAACAAGCGACTACAGCGCGACCGCCTCACGCCTCCAGCAATTCCTTCAGCTTCTGGAGGTCGGCGGTGACGGTTGCGGCGTCCTGCGCGAATTCTTCGGCGCTCACGCCGTCGCGTCGCCGGATGGTGAAGACGACTTCGCTGTGGTCGCCGTCGGGGATGACGCGGACGGGGTTGTAGACGGTGTCGCCGCCGGGGAGGGTGACGTCGTGGTCGAGGATGCCGTAGTCGTTGGCAGGCGCGAAGGTCACGGCGACCTGGCCCATCGGGGAGTCGGCGAGCCAGCGGTCGCCGTCGCGGGTGATGGTGCTGCTGAGGCCGGCCGCCCAGGCGGGGAGGTTGGCGGGGTCGCTCGCGTACGCGTACACGTCGGCGGCGGTCCGGGCGATGAACACACTGACATGGGTTGATTCGGTGGTCATGACTCCCAGCATCCCCGCTGCACGACCCGGATGATTGAAGAAATCGGACCCCCGGGTGCGCGATGTCCGAAACCTTCAATGCGGGTCCGCCCGAGATCGTTAGCGTTCTGGACATGACCGCAACATTCAGTGCCATCGAACTGGTCGTCCGCGACCTGCCCACGTCGCTCGCGTTCTACCGGCGGCTCGGACTCGACATTCCCGCCGACGCCGATCAGGCGCCGCACGTCGAATTCGAACTTCCGGGTGGGGTCCGCCTGCTGTGGGACACGATCGAGACCATCCGCTCGTTCACCCCCGACTGGACCGAACCTTCCGGCGGGCATCGGATCGCGCTCGCCTTCGACTGCGGGACCGCTGCCGGCGTCGACAATCTCTTCGACGAGATCACGGGCGCCGGGTACAACGGCAAGAAGAAGCCGTGGGACGCACCGTGGGGGCAGCGCTACGCCACCGTCGACGATCCCGACGGCAACTCCGTCGACCTCTTCGCCGCGCTCACGCCGTGACGAGCTGACCGAACGTGCGGCCCGTCAACTCCTGGGCCTCCCGGATCAGGTGGGCCTGGTCGGCGAACCCGGCCATGCCGGCCGCCTGCGCAGCGGGAATGGCCGACCCCGCCAGCCCGACCGCCGACTGCAACCGGAGGATCCGGGCCAGCATTTTCGGCCCGTAACCGAACTGCCGTCGGCACAGGCGGTGCAGTTGACGCTCGCCGACACCGATTCCGTCCGCGACGTCGCGGACGGAGGCCTGCTGCTGCAGAAGTCGCACGACCACGGAGATTCTGCCGTCCGACGGCGGCCCGAGGAGCCGGCGTGACCGCGCGAACTCCTCGAGTGCCCGGCCGGGGTCGGCGGCGTCGGCGATCCTGCCGAGGAATTCTGCGGTAGCGCGGTCGCTCAGCACGTCGGCGAGCGGCACCCGCTGATTGATCAACTCCTCGGCCGGGGTTCCGAGAAGATCCGGCAGAGTGCCCGGGGAACAACGTAACCCGACGTAGTGGTCGCCCGCTCGGCTGCGAGTGAGATACGGGCGGGAGTCCGGGCCGGCCACGACGACGTCGCCGTTCATCCAGATGAGGTCCATGCAGCCGTCCGGCAGGATCGCCGCCTCACCGCCGGCCGCCGTCTTCTGCCACACGACGGCGCCGGGAAACACCGACCGCCGCTCCGTATACATGACCCCATGCTAGGCAGCCCCTACGACAATCTGCCGGGGTGCGCGGTCAGGCGCCCGGCTCGCCGACGTGCAGATCCGGCTCCCAGTCGTAGACGACGGCGGTCCGCAGCAGAATGTCCTGCAGCGACCGGCGCCGGCCGTCGACAGCCGCCCACAGCAACCCGAACCCGAACATCACGCACAGCACCGCGCGGAGAAGGGCGCGCAGCCAGCCGATCAGTTCACCGTTGCGGCTGACCACCCGCAGCCCCATGATCACGGCGCCGACGGTGCGGCCGCTCACCGCCCAGCACGCGGTCAGGTACAGCACGGCCACGCCGATGAACATGCTGACGGAGAGCAGGGCACTGGCGTCGGGAAACGTGAACTCCTGCGGGGAGAACAGCAACCGCACGAACAGTGCGCCCACGTAGATTCCGCCCATCACGGCCATGACGATCGCCAGATCGATGCCGCAGGCCAGACCCCGGGTGACGATCCCGGCGGCGCGATGCGCCGGGGCGCTCATGCATCGTCCGGTTCGTGCCCGCGCCCGAACAACTTGCCGACGAACCCGGCGACGGCGTCGTCGGCCTGCATGCCCTGGGTGCGCACCCCGCGGACCGCCTCGTTGGACATCGAGTCGGTCGATTCACGGATGATGCGCGGGAGGTCGACGCCCTCGATCACGGTGTCGGCGAGCACGACCAGGTCGACGCGTCCGATGACGGAATCCACATCGACGCGGTCGACGATCGCATCCACGTCGACCCGCGCGGCGACGGCGTCGATGTCGACGCGATCGAGGATCTGCGGAATGTCGACCCGGGCGGCGATCGCGTCCACGTCCACCCGGTCGATGATCCGCTGGATGTCGATTCCCTCGGCGACGACGTCGAGGTCGACGTGATCACGCACGATCGTCGTGAGGTCCACCTCCTGAAGAGCGACCTGCACGACCTTCCGCAGCACCGCGTGCAGCACCCGGTCCGCGAGTTCGTCGGCGCCGCGGAGTGTCTCGGTGCCGCGTTCCTCGAGGGTGACCAGAACGGGGTCGACTCCCGGCAGGCGTCGCGCCGTGTCGATGCCGAATCCGATCACGCGCTGCAGCGCGCCGCCGGCGGTCGCGGCGGCGCCGACCGCGAGGTGCAGCGGATCGGGGGCTCTCCTGCCGTCCATATTCGCTATCCAAGCCGGTCGACGCCGGGGCCGCACGGGTTCCCGCGAACTGGGTCACCCGCGAGGAGCGCCGGGGCCGTGCACGATTCGCGGGGCGGGCTGTCCGGACGCCCGCTGAGGGGCCCAGCCGGCGAGTTCGGTGAGCATCTCGGCGACCCGATCCGAGCACAGTGCGGGATCCGGGGCCGGTCCCAACCCGAGCGCCTCGACCACCAGAACGTTGCCCTGCGAGAGTCCGTGGACCCCGAGCGACCACCCGAAGTGACGGTTCCAGGCCAGGACCGCCTTCCGGCCGCGGTAGTAGGGGATCTCGCTGGAAAGGGTCACAACCACGTCGAACGCTGGGGTGAACCACCAGTCGACCGACAGGGCCTCCACCATCGTCGCGACGGAACCGACGTACTCACCGACATTCGCCGAGCTGGTGGCCCGGACCTGGCTGATGCTCATCTACAACCCACTCTCGACGTTCGCAGAAACCGAGCGGAAGAAGCCGGACGGCAGGTTCACACTCGAGTCATTCGTCACGAACCGCCGGGGGGACGGGTTCCGGTCCGGAAGGGCCGGAGGGTCGCGACGTGGCTTCCACTCCATCGTCGGGCTGCGCCGACCACCCGGGTAGGCACCCTGGGGTGGGGATGACACCACCCCGGCGGGCCCGTCGGCTAACGGATTCCGGTGCCGTACCGACAAGAGCAACGTACGGACCCGAAGGAGTAGTCGATGACCCACAGGTTCCTCACGATTCTCGACGTCGCGGCCGCCCTCGCCGCGACGGTGGTCACCGTCAGCGCCGCACCCGCCCAGGCCGAACCCACGGCCGACTGTCACACCGCCACCACGCCCACGTCCGGCACCTCGCACTGCACGGCGCAGGACGTGCCCGCCGGCAGCACCGCCGTGCACATCGGGACGGTCGAGTGCTTCGGCCTGACGCCGCGGGCGATTCCCGGCCCCGGCGGTGTGTCGCACATTCCCTGGATCCAGGGCTACCGCCGCGACGGCGTGTGGGTTCCGGCCGGGACACCGTCCACCGGATCGTGCGTCGCCGGTTACGGCGCCCCGTGGTGGGAGGTCGGCGTCTCGACGGGCGCCTACACGACCTGCGGACTGCAAGAAGGGATCGTCACGTACGTCAGCGTCGCCTGCAATCCGATCCGCCCCCAGTAGGCACCGGTACGGCCAACGAAACGAGGCCACGAACTCCGTGGAGTTCGTGGCCTCGTTGTCGCGATTCCGAAGAATCGCCTGTGGTGGGCGAAGGGGGACTTGAACCCCCACGTCCCGAAGGACACTGGCACCTGAAGCCAGCGCGTCTGCCATTCCGCCACTCGCCCGAGCGACCCGGAAACATTAACACGAGGTCGCCAGAAATCACGATTCGTACAGGTCAGGACCCGAAACGACGACAAAAACACCCGTCCAGGCAAAGACCGATATCATGCAAGGGCGTAGACCCGCGTCATGGCTCGAGGCAATGACAGTACCGTGGGATCCACGCACGGCAGTGGCGCGACACGGACGTGTCTTGTCACGGCTGCCGCGCACCGAGGACAGAAGGCCCGACCGACAGGCACCGTGAGGAGGTTCCGATGGGGATAGTTCAACGTTTCGAGCGGAAGCTCCAGGGAGCCGTGGGTGACGCGTTCGCCCGGGTCTTCGGCGGTGGTGTGGTGCCGCAGGAGGTGGAGGCCGCGCTTCAGCAGGAAGCCTCCGACCGGATCCAGCAACTGGACGGTGGGCACCTGCTCGCGCCGAACAGCTATGTCATCGCCATCAACAACTCGGACCACGAAGAACTTGCCGCCGACCGCGAGTTGACGGTCAAGGCCTTCGCCCGACACCTCGAAGACTTCATTCGCGACCAGGGCTGGCAGACGTATGGTCCCATTCATGTCGCGTTCGAACCGTCGCCGTCACTGCACACCGGGCAGTTCCGCACCCGGGGTTCGGTGGATCCGGACGCCGGCCGCCAGGGTGCGGCCACGCCGGGGCGACCCGAACCGCCACGCGGTCCCGCACCGCGACCACAGGCACCGTTTGTACCCGTCACGTCGAATCCAGGAGCTGGCCCCATGACGCAGAACTCAGGCTACGACCCCAGCCGCGAACCAGCGGGCAACCGCAATCCCGACCCGCAGTACGCGCGCAACGGTCATGCCCATGCGGGTCAGGACCAGCGGTACCCGCAGGGCTACCAGAACGGTTACGACCGCGGCGGCTACCAGCAGGGCGGCTACGACCAGCAGCAGTACCCCGACGACCAGCGCGGCGGGTACCCCCAGGATCAGGCCTACGGTCAGGCATACGACCAGGGCGCGCAGGCCCCCGGTTACGAGCAGCCCGCGGACGCCGGTTACGACTACCAGCAGGGCGGCTACCAGCAGGACTACCAGGGCGGCTACGACCAGCAGGCTCCCGCGCGCTACCCGGACGGCTCCCACGCCGACGCCGGCTACCAGCAGCCGCAGGGCTACGACCAGGGTTACGACCGCGGCGGCTACCAGCAGGGTGGCTACGACCAGCAGCAGTACGACCAGCAGGGGTACGCCGACTACGACCAGGGCGGCTACGGCCAGCAGGCGTACGCACCGGACGGGCACACGTTCACGGCGACCCTGCAGCTCGAGGACGGCAGCGGACGCCACTTCCAGCTGCGTGAGGGCAACAACATCATCGGCCGCGGCCAGGAGGCACAGTTCCGCCTGCCCGACACCGGTGTGTCGCGCCGCCACATCGACATTCGCTGGGACGGTCAGGTGGCGATGCTGTCCGACCTGGGCTCGACCAACGGCACCACCGTCAACGGTGCGCCGGTGCAGGACTGGCAGCTGGCCGACGGAGACATCATCCGGGCGGGTCATTCGGAGATCCTGGTCCGAATCCTCTGAGGCTCCACCGAGTTGGGACCCCGAAGACACATCGCCGAGACCCGAACCCGAACTCCCTCGCCGAGACACAACCGAGACGGCTTCGATACTGGACCGACATCGCGTCGGAGCCCGTGTCGGACGTAACACGGTGGGGACTCCGTATCGTTGTGGGCTGTCCGTATCCTGATCGCAGGGTGCGGGTTGCCCCTATGATGCTGCGAGAAAAAGACGCCGGAATCTCGACTGTTCCGGCCACAGAAGGAGGTGGACTGCCGTGCAAGGTTTGATTCTGCAACTCACACGAGCAGGTTTCCTGCTCCTGCTGTGGCTGTTCGTCTGGACCGTCCTGCGGGCGTTGCGTGGCGACATCTACGCCGGCTCCGGCGTCCGTGTGCCGCCCCGATATTCGCGCAGCGGCAATGTTCTGCCGTCGCTGGGGAAGACGAAGACGGCCAAGTATCTGGTGGTGACGCAGGGCGGCCTCGCCGGCACGCGCATCACTCTCGGCACTCAGCCCGTCCTCATCGGCCGGGCCGACGACTCCACGCTCGTCCTCACCGACGACTACGCATCCACCCGCCACGCTCGGCTCTCCCCGCGAGGCGCCGACTGGTACGTCGAAGACCTCGGCTCGACCAACGGCACGTACCTGGATCGCGCCAAGGTCACCACATCTGTCCGCGTGCCGCTCGGTACCCCCGTACGGGTCGGCAAAACGGTAATCGAGTTGCGCCCGTGACCCTCGTACTCCGCTATGCCGCCCGCAGCGATCGTGGCCTCGTCCGTTCCAACAACGAAGATTCGGTGTACGCCGGGGCCCGCCTGCTGGCGCTCGCGGACGGCATGGGCGGTCACGCGGCCGGTGAGGTCGCGTCGCAGTTGATGATCGCGGCCCTCGCGCATCTCGACGACGACGAGCCCGGCGAAGACCTGCTCGGCAAGCTGGAGGCCGCCACCCGCGAGGGCAACGACACCATCGCCGATCACGTCGAGGAAGACCCCGAACTCGACGGCATGGGCACCACGCTCACCGCAATCCTGTTCTCCGGCAACAAGCTCGGGCTGGTCCACATCGGCGACTCCCGCGCCTACCTGCTCCGCGACGACTCCCTCGCACAGATCACCCGGGACGACACGTTCGTGCAGTCGCTGGTCGACGAGGGCCGGATCACCGCCGAGCAGGCGCACACCCACCCGCAGCGCTCGCTCATCATGCGCGCCCTCACCGGCAACGAGATCGAACCGACGCTGACGGTCCGCGAGGCCCGCGCCGGCGACCGCTATCTGCTGTGCTCCGACGGACTGTCGGACGTGGTCAGCGACGAGACCATCGAGAACACGATGCGGGAGGGCTCGCAGGACGAGTGCGCCGACCGGCTCATCGAACTCGCCCTGCGCAGCGGCGGCCCGGACAACGTGACGGTCGTCGTCGCCGACGTCATCGACCTCGACTACGGGCAGAGTCATCCCATCGTGGCCGGTGCCGCCTCCGCCGACGACGAGGAGGACGCGCCGCCACCCAACACGGCTGCGGGACGTGCCGCGGCGATGCGTCCGCCGCGTGCGACGCCGAAGCGGGTGGTCCCGCAGGTCGAGGAACCGCCGACGAAGAAGAAGCGTCACCGCATGTGGTGGGCTGCGCTCGCGCTCGGTCTGATCGTCGTGGTCGCCGTCGCTGCCTTCGTGGGGCGGGCTCTGGTCCGCAACAACTACTACGTCGGCGCCGACGGCGAACGCGTCACCGTGCTGCGCGGAGTTCCCGGTTCGGTGCTCGGTTACTCGCTGCAGGAGGCGAACCTGGTCGGCTGTGTCAGCGACTCCGGCGACCTGACGTTGATGTCGCCCACCGAGGCACCGAACGGGTGCACCATCCTCGAGGTCGACGACCTCCAGCCGTCCGCCCGTGAACAGGTGCGTGCCGGGCTGCCCTCGGGCAAGCTCGACGACGTCCGCAACCAGATGACGCGGCTCGCGCAGAACGATCTGCTTCCGGTCTGCGAGTCGGAGTCGGCCACCACGACGACGACCACCCCGGCACCGAGTCCAGTTCCGACGCCGGCACCCGCGCCCGTCCCGGAGACCACGGCGCCCGCGCCCGCACCCGCTCCCGCTCCCCCGGCAGCGTTGCCGGCACCGGAGACACCTGCACCCCAGACCCCGACCGCCACCCCGGCGCCGACCGTGACCCAGGTTCCCGGTCAGAACTGCAGGACGGCTAGCTGATGTCGGTCGCAAGTGCATCACCGGGGGCGCAGTTTCCCAGTCCACCCGGCGGGTTCGCGCCAGCCCCCGTGCAGTCGACGCGCCGGGGCACCGAGCTGATCCTGATCGGTTTCGCGATCCTGATCACCACGATCTCGCTGGTGCTGGTGGAGGCCAGCCAGGAACAGAGCATCACCTGGGACCTCGCCAAGTACGCCGCCGCCTACTCGGCGCTGTTCCTGATCGCGCATCTCGCGGTGCGCCGGTTCGCGCCGTACGCCGACCCCCTGATCCTGCCGATCGTCGCGCTGCTCAACGGACTCGGCCTGGTGCTGATCCACCGGCTCGACCTCGCCGACGCACAGTCCGCCGCCTACTTCGGGCTGCCCGTCCCGTCGCCGGACGCCAACCAGCAGGTGCTGTGGACGACGCTGGCCATCGCCGGTTTCGTGGCCGTGCTGGTGCTGCTCAAGGACTACCGCCTCCTCGCCCGCTACAGCTACACCCTGGGCCTCGCCGGACTGGTGTTCCTCGCCATCCCGGCGATCCTGCCGTCGAGCTTCTCCGAGGTGAACGGCGCGAAGATCTGGATCCGCCTCCCCGGCTTCAGCATTCAGCCCGGCGAGTTCGCGAAGATCCTTCTGATCATCTTCTTCGCCTCCGTCCTCGTCGCGAAGCGCGACCTGTTCACCACCGCGGGCAAGCACGTGTTCGGCATCGACCTTCCCCGCGCCCGCGACCTCGGGCCCATCCTCGTCGCGTGGATGGTGTCGGTGGGTGTGCTGGTGCTGGAGAAGGACCTCGGCACGTCGCTGCTGCTGTTCAGCACCGTGCTCGTGATGCTCTACATCGCCACCGAACGCGTCGGATGGCTGCTCATCGGTGTCGGACTGCTCGGCATCGGTTTCTTCTTCGCGTACCAGTTGTTCGGCCACGTCCGGGTCCGGGTCAGCACCTGGCTCGACCCGCTGGCCGACTACAACAACACCGGCTACCAGATCTCGCAGTCGCTGTTCGGGCTCGCGACCGGTGGCGTCGCGGGGACGGGGCTCGGCAGCGGCAGGCCCGCCCAGGTGCCGTTCGCGAAGACCGACTTCATCGTCGCGACGATCGGCGAGGAACTCGGACTCATCGGTCTCGCCGCCGTCCTGATGCTGTTCCTGATCCTCGTCATCCGCGGCCTGCGCACCGCACTCGCCGTCCGCGACAGCTTCGGCAAGCTCCTCGCCGCCGGTCTGTCGTTCACGATCGCGGTGCAGGTGTTCGTGGTGGTCGGCGGCGTCACCAAACTGATCCCCCTCACCGGTCTGACCACGCCGTTCATGTCGTACGGTGGGTCGTCCCTGCTCGCCAACTACCTCCTGCTCGCGATCCTCATCAAGATCTCCGACGCTGCCCGTGAGCCGGCCGTCCCGAAGAAGAAGGGCCCCGCACCCATCGCCGACGCCCCGACCGAGATGGTGCCGCGCTCATGAACACACCGCTGCGTCGTGTCGCGATCGCCGTCATGGTGATGGTGGTCGCCCTCCTCGCCAACGCCACCTACGTCCAGGTCATCAAGGCGGACAACCTGCGGGCCGATCCGCGGAACTCGCGCGTGCTGCTCGACGAGTACTCGCGTCAGCGCGGCCAGATCTCGGCCGCCGGGCAGGTGCTCGCGGCATCCGTGCCGACCGACGACCGCTACAAGTACCTGCGCACCTACCCGCCGAACCCGGCGGCGCCGTCGAGCCCGCTGGCCAACGCACCGGTCACCGGTTTCTACTCCATGCAATACGGCAGCACCGGACTCGAGCGGTCCGAGGACCCGGTCCTCAACGGTTCCGACAACCGGCTGTTCGGGCGTCGCTTCTTCGACCTCGTGTCCGGACGCGACCCGCGCGGCGGCAACGTGGTGAGCACCATCAACCCGGTGATGCAGCAGGTGGCGTACGACGAGCTGACCGCGAAGGGCTACACCGGTTCGGTCGTGGCGATCGAGCCGAGCACCGGACGCATCCTCACGATGGTGAGCACCCCGAGCTACGACCCCAACTCGCTCGCCAGCCACGACGGCACCGAGACGACGCAGGCGTGGGAGGCCCTGAACGCCGACCCGGAGAAGCCGCTGATCAACCGCGCGGTGTCGCAGACGTACCCGCCCGGTTCCACGTTCAAGGTGGTGGTCACCGCCGCCGCGCTTGCCGCCGGAACCACCCCCGACACCCAGCTGACCGCGGCCCCGCAGATCACCCTTCCCGGCACGTCGACGACGCTCGAGAACTACAACGGCTCCACCTGTGGCGGCGCACCCACCGCGTCGCTGCGGGAGGCGTTCGCGCGGTCCTGCAACACGGCGTTCGTCGAACTCGGTATCAAGACCGGAACCGACGCCGTCGGCGACCAGGCCAGCGCACTCGGCATCGGCGGGCAGATGCCCGGCGTCCCGTTCCCTGTCGCCGACAGCACCATCGGGTCGATCCCCGACGACGCCGCGCTCGGCCAGAGCAGCATCGGCCAGCGTGACGTGGCGCTCACCCCGCTGCAGAACGCGATGATCGCGGCTACCGTCGCCAACGGTGGAGTGCGCATGCAACCACAGCTGGTGTCGGAACTGCAGGGCCCGGACCTGTCCAACCTCGCGACCACCAACCCGGTGTCCGAAGGCCAGGCGATGTCGTCCCAGGTGGCGGCTACCCTGACCGAGCTGATGATCGGTTCCGAGAACAACACCAGCGGCGAGGGCAAGATCCCGGGCGTCCAGATCGCGTCCAAGACGGGCACCGCCGAGCACGGAACCGACCCACGGAACACCCCGCCCCACGCCTGGTACATCGGATTCGCACCCGCCCAGAACCCGACCGTGGCCATCGCGGTCATCGTCGAGGACGGCGGAGATCGTGCACTGGCCGCAACCGGCGGCTCGGTGGCTGCACCTATCGGCCGTGCCGTCATCGCAGCCGGACTACAAGGGGGCTGATTGTGGCACTGAACAACGGCGCGCTGATCGCCAATCGATACCGCCTGATCCGGCTCATCGCCACGGGCGGAATGGGACAGGTCTGGGAAGCGACCGACAACCGGCTCAACCGTCGTGTCGCGGTGAAGGTTCTGAAGTCCGAGTTCTCTTCCGACCCGGAGTTCGTCGAACGGTTCCGCTTCGAGGCGCGCACCACCGCGCAGCTGAACCATTCCGGCATCGCCGGGATCTACGACTACGGCGAGGTCCGCGACGCCACTGGCGACTCCACCGCCTACCTGGTGATGGAACTCGTCAACGGTGAGCCGCTCAACGCCGTCCTCGCGCGGGTGGGCCGTCTCGCGGTGCCGCACGCACTGGACATGCTCGAGCAGACCGGGCGGGCGCTGCAGGTGGCGCACGACGCCGGAGTCGTGCACCGCGACGTGAAACCGGGCAACATCCTGATCACCCCCACCGGTCAGGTGAAGATCACCGACTTCGGCATCGCCAAGGCCGTGGAGAACTCGCCGGTCACGCGCACCGGCATGGTGATGGGCACCGCCCAGTACATCGCCCCCGAGCAGGCGCTCGGCCAGGACGCGACCGCGGCCAGCGACGTGTACTCTCTCGGCATCGTCGGCTACGAAGCGCTGTCGGGACGGCGCCCGTTCATCGGCGACGGGGCCATCACGGTGGCGATGAAGCACGTGCAGGAGGCGCCGGCACCGTTGCCGAACGACCTGCCGCCGAACATCCGCGAGCTCATCGACATCACGATCGCGAAGGATCCGAGCACCCGCTACGCCAGCGGCGGAGAGTTCGCCGACGCGGTCGCGGCGGTCCGGGCCGGCAGGCGGCCTCCGCCGCCGGGTGTGTCGGGCACGGGGGCGGCGCGGGTGCTGCGCCCGCCGATGACCGGTGCGACCCAGATGATGCCGCCTTCGCAGACCGCGTACGCGGGACCGGTCACCGGGCAGGTGCCGCCGGACGACGCGAACGGTGACGGCAAGAAAGGCGGGTTGACCAGCGGCCAGAAGGCCGTGGCCTGGGGTGCAGGTGGTTTGATCCTGCTGGCGGCGATCATCGCGCTCGCACTCGTCCTGTTCGACGGTGGTGACACGAAGGACCCGACGTCGCCTGCGATCACATCCTCGCTGCGGACGATCACGACGACACCGCGGCCGACGACCACGACGACGACCGAGGAAGAGACGTACACCACCGAGCCGACGTACACGACGACGACCACCCCGCCGCCGCCGCCGACCACGACGACCACCACCCAGCCGCCGACCACGACGACGACAGAGCCGACGACGACTACCACCACGACCACCACCGCACCCACGACGACGACCACGACGACCACGTCGGAGGAGTCAACTACTCCGACCCCACAAGGACAGCCATGACGACACCGCGCAACCTCTCCTCACGCTACGAGCTGGGTGAGATTCTCGGCTTCGGTGGCATGTCCGAGGTCCACCTCGCCCGGGACGTCCGGCTCAGCCGCGATGTCGCGATCAAGGTCCTGCGTGCCGACCTGGCCCGCGACCCCACGTTCTACCTGCGGTTCCGCCGCGAGGCGCAGAACGCGGCGGCGCTGAACCATCCGGCGATCGTGGCCGTCTACGACACCGGCGAGGCGGAAACCGACGCGGGACCGCTGCCGTACATCGTGATGGAGTACGTCGACGGCGACACGTTACGGGACATCGTGCGCGGCGAGGGCCCGATGGCGCCGCGCCGGGCGATGGAAGTCATTTCGGACGTGTGCGCGGCGCTCGACTTCAGCCACCGCAACGGCATCGTGCACCGTGACGTGAAGCCCGCCAACGTGATGATCAACCGTGCGGGCGCGGTGAAGGTGATGGACTTCGGCATCGCGCGGGCGATCTCCGACGCGTCCAGCCCCATGACGCAGACGGCCGCCGTCATCGGCACCGCCCAGTACCTCTCGCCCGAGCAGGCGCGCGGCGAGCAGGTCGACGCCCGGTCGGACGTGTACTCGCTCGGTTGCGTGCTGTTCGAGATCCTCACCGGCGAACCCCCGTTCAAGGGTGATTCCCCGGTCGCGGTCGCCTACCAGCACGTGCGGGAGGACCCGCAGACGCCGTCCGTGGTCAACCCGGACATTCCGCGCGAGCTCGACTCGGTGATCCTCAAGGCGATGAGCAAGAACCCCGCCAACCGCTACCAGACCGCCGCGGACATGCGCAGCGACCTGGTCCGGGTTCTCGGCGGGCAGCGCCCCAGCGCGCCGATGGTCATGAGCGACGAGGACCGCACCACGATCCTCGGTGCCGTCGACTCCGGCGCCGGAAACTACCGGCGTCCGCAGACCGCCACCCAGGCGACGGCGACGAAGACGGACGGCGGCGAACCCGACAAGAAGAAGAACCCGATGCGGCTGGCACTGATGGCGCTGGGCGCCCTCATCGTCGTCGGCATCGTCGGCGCGTTCCTGTGGTCCGTGGGCCCGGGCTCGAAGGCTGATCAGGTGACCATGCCGGACGTCACGAACCAGGCGGCCGACGACGCCGAGACCACGCTGCAGAACCTCGGCTTCCGCGTCTCCCGGCAGCAGAAACCCGACGCCGTCGTGGCGACCGGCAACGTCATCACCACCCGGCCCGTCGGCGGCGTGCAGGTGGACGAGGGCAGCACGATCACCCTCGAGGTGTCGTCGGGCCCCGAACAGGTGAAGGTCCCGCGGCTCGCGGGTCTGACCCAGCAGGAAGCCCAGCAGGAACTGAACGCGGTCGGTCTGCGGCTCGACACCGCCGTCGCCCGCGCACCGTCCGACGCCTCCGACGTCGACAAGGTGATCCAGCAGAACCCGTCCTCCGGCGCGAGCATCTCCCTCGACTCCGAGGTCGCCGTCACGCTGGGCACCGGACCCGAGCAGATCCGCATCCCCGACGTCACCGGCCAGAAGGTCGAGGTCGCGCAGGCGAACATCGAGGGCGCCGGCTTCAAGGTGCAGATCCAGAACATCGATTCCGGTGTGCCCAAGGGGCAGGTCGTCTCCACCGATCCCGTCGGCGGCTCCACCGCCGCCAAGGGCGACACCATCCAGATCCGGGTGTCGAACGGCAACAACATCGAGATGCCCGACCTGACGGGCAAGACGGTGTCGCAGGCACTCGCAGAGCTGCGCAGCGCCGGCTGGAGCGGGTCGTCGGCCTCGCTGAATCAGACGCAGACGTCCACGCTGGACCCGGAGATGGTCGGCAAGATCATCAGCCAGGAACAGCCGCCGGGATCGGAAATCACCAAGAACGCTGTCGTCTCGGTCGGTGTCGGCGCGCTCGGCATCCCGCGGTAGGCGGCTCCGCCGCCCGTGCGCCTTTCTGGTAGCTACAGCAACCAGAAAGGCGCACGGGCGCTACGCGCCCAATGCCTGCGCGACCTCGGCTTCGAGGGTGGCGACGAGGGATTCCTTGGGGGCGTCGCCGCAGACGGTGAGCCAGTTGGCAAGCATCCGGTGCCCGCCCTCGGTGAGCACCGACTCCGGGTGGAACTGGACGCCGTGGATCGGCAGTTCCCGGTGCCGCATCGCCATGACGATGCCGCTGTCGGTGTGCGCGGTGACCTCGAGTTCGTCCGGGATGGTGTCTTCCAGGACGGTCAGCGAGTGATAGCGCGTGGCGGTGAACGGGTCGGGCAGACCCGCGAGAACACCCTCGCCGGTGTGGTGGACGATGCTGGTCTTGCCGTGCAGGAGTTCGGGCGCCCTGTCGACGGTCGCGCCGAACGCGGCGCCGATCGCCTGGTGTCCGAGGCACACCCCGAGTAGCGGCGTGCCGGCCGCGGCGCATGCCGTGACCAGGTCCATCGTCGCTCCGGCGCGCTGCGGTGTGCCGGGGCCGGGGCTCAGGAGAATGCCGTCGAACTCGGCCGCTGCGGCCGCGATCGCGTCGGGCCCGGTGAGGTTCGGATCGTCGTTGCGCCAGACCACTGCCCGGGTTCCCAGCTGTCCGAGGTACTGGACCAGGTTGAACACGAAGCTGTCGTAGTTGTCGACGACGAGAATCCTCATGGGAGCAGGGTATTCTGCTCGCCCCGAGCCCCGCACGGCCGGGGACCGTTCACGTCAGTGGCCCGCGTACCCGGGCACGGACAATTGGCCGGACGCGGCCTCCGAGTAGCCGAGGCCGAATCGCGTCGCGTACTGCTTGAACACCCGGATTCCGGGTTCGTTGGCGAGTGCCGCCTCCAGTCGCGCCGGATCCCCGATCGCCGACATCACGTACGGCGGGCTGTAGGTGCGGCCGTGCAGCAGCAGCGTGTTGCCGATGCAGCGCGGCGCGGACGTGTTGACGATCCGCTGGTCCTGCATGCCGACGGCCTCGGCGCCGCCCACCCACAGCGCGTTCAGCACACTCTGGACGTCCTGCTGGTGGACGACGAGATCGTCCGGCGACGCGTCGACGGGGTACTTGCCGTCCGCGTCGCGGGGGGCGTCGGTGAGTGTGACGGTGACACCGGGGCCGGTCATCGGTGTGAGTCCGGCATCGGTGGCGAGCGCTTTGCTGTCGGCGAGCGCCTGCGCGACGCCACTGTCGGACGCCGCCGCGTCCTGCTGCAGCGACTCCACCTGCGCCGCCAGGTTGTCGCGGGTCTCGGCCACCTGATCGGTCTCGGACTGTGCGTTCCGCACGAGGTCGGACAACCGGGTGGAATCACCGGCACGAATCTCGTTGCCGTGCGACACCTGGCGGGTGGTGGCCACCAGCAGGCCGGCCACGAGACACACCACCAGCACCGCGATCCGCCAGAAGATCGACCTGGTCACCGGTGTTTCCGTCCCCTCGTCCTCGCCGCGCGAATCGCGGCTACGTTAGCGTGTACACACGCAGGTATTTCCGAATCTACCTGCCCACATTCCCGCAGAGCCGCACGAACGAGGACGTCATGCCGAAGTCGAAGGTCCGAAAGAAGACCGATTACACCATCAACCCTGCGAGCCGCACCCCGGTGAAGGTGAAGGCAGGCCCCTCGAGCACCCTGTACGTCTCGGTGATGCTCGGGTTCATGCTGGTCGGCCTGGTGTGGCTGCTCGTCTACTACCTGGCCGCCGACCAGCTCGAGTGGATGAACAACCTCGGTGCCTACAACTTCCTCATCGGATTCGGCTTCATGGTGGTCGGGCTGATCATGACAATGCGCTGGCGTTGACGATCACAATTACACGTATGTCATTCATCCCCAATGTGGACAACGCCTGTGGATAGCCGCAGGTCGAGTGCCGATGTCTGCTGACGAGGCACCGCTGGAGTGGTCGACGCCGCTCGGTGCGGTGATCGCTCTGGCCGCGGGCGGGCTCGTGTTGGGGGTCGCGGGACTGTCGGTGTCGATCGAGCCGGCGGGCCGTGTCCTCGTATGCGTCGCCGCCCTCGGGCTGCTGCTGACCGCCGCGTCGGCGCTCCGGCAGCGCCCGCGCCTGGCCGTCGACAAGGAGGGCGGCGGCATCGTGGTGCACCGGCTGACGGGCCGCCACGGGTACACCCGTTCGCAGATCGACCGGGCGCGTCTGGTGCGGTACCCACGGCTGGGCCGTCGGGTGCCGATGCTCGAGATCGACGTCCGCACCGAGGACGGCACCGAACGCCTCCTGATCTTCGGCCGCTGGGATCTCGGCACCAATCCGGAGGACGTGTTCGATGCCCTCGCGGTGCACCGTCTGGTGGGCCGGGGTCAGTAGCCGAAGCTCGCGCGGAGCTGCAGGGTGCGCACCGCGATGACGGCGAGCGGCACCAGCACCACGACGCCGAGGCAGACCCAGCCGACGGTGACGGCCTTCTCCCGGTTGTTCCCGGCGCCCAGCAGCTGAGGCCCGTAGAGGATCGCCGCAGTGGCCGCGGCTCCGGCGACCAGGCCGCCGAGATGCCCCCACAGTGAGATGCCGGGGATGGTGATGCTGATGATCACGTTGATGGCGATCACCGAGATCACCGGCGCCGGACTGCGTCGCAGCCTCAGGAGGATGACCGCCTGCGCGCCCATCAGCCCGAAGACGGCGCCCGACGCACCCGCGGTGACCGCGTGCAGCTGGAACAGCATCACCGCGGCGGAACCGCCGAGGATCGACGCGAAGTACACGAAGGCGTAGCGGGCGCGGCCGAGGACCAGTTCGGTGTCGCGGCCGATGATCCACAGCGCGAACATGTTGACGGCCAGGTGGATGAGACCGAAGTGCAGGAATCCGCTGCCGATCACGCGGACGAACTGACCGTCCACGACAGCGGGTGGGAACAGCGCCCAGTCGGCGAAGAGCGTCGATCCCGCCTGGTTCTGCATGATGCTGCGGGACTGCGCCGCGGTGATCAGGAAGATGCCGACGTTCGCGGCCATCAGGATGTACGTCACCAGCGGCACCGCACGCTGCGTGGTCACGGCGCCTGCGACGTTGCGGACCGCGCGGACGTCACGCTGCCCGGCGGCGACACAGTCGACGCACTGGTAGCCGACTGCGGCTTCACGCAGGCATTCGGGACACGCGGGGCGACCGCACCGATTGCACGACAGTGCAGTGGGGCGATCGGGGTGGCGGACGCACCGCGGCTGGGGCGGAGTGCCCTCGTTCGCGGCACCGCCCCAGCCGGGGTTGGTCATGTGCTGCGGTTCCCTACGCGATGGTGACGCTGTTGATCACGACCGGCTCGAGCGGACGGTCCGCGCGATCGGTGGCCGTGGTCGAGATGGCGTCGACGACCTTCTTCGACTCCTCGTCGACGACCTCACCGAAGATGGTGTGGCGACGGTTGAGGTGCGGCGTCGGGCCGGTGGTGATGAAGAACTGCGAACCGTTGGTTCCCGGGCCCGCGTTGGCCATGGCCAGGATGTAGGCGCGGTCGAACTGCAGTTCCGGGTGGAACTCGTCGCCGAACTTGTAGCCCGGGCCGCCGGCGCCGGTGCCGGTGGGGTCGCCACCCTGGATCATGAATCCGTCGATGACGCGGTGGAAGACGGCGCCGTCGTAGAACGGTCCGGAGTCGGTGCCACCGGCGTTGGCGGTGCTGTAGTCCTTCGAACCGTCGGCCAGGCCGACGAAGTTCTCGACGGTCTTGGGCGCGTGGTTGCCGAACAGCGCGATCTTGATGTCGCCGCGGTTGGTGTGCAGCGTTGCGGTTGCGGTCTGATGAGGTGAAGTCACACCACCATGTTGCCATTGTGCGGTTCCGCGTGGTTCCGCCGCCGTGACTCGAGTACTTCGGATCGGTTCGTGCCGCCGGTTCTTGTGACAAAGTGGGGTCATGACACGAGCGACGGAGTCCCTCACGCACCTGCTTCCGACCGAACGCGCCGAGCACCTGCAGGAGCAGGTGTCCGAACGAGTCGAGACCGCGCTGGCCCACGTCGAGGATTCGGCTGTTCGGGTCAAGGAATCCGAGGCTGTCGATCAGGCCCTGCGCTGCGCGCGCTCGGCTGCGCTCGCCGCGGCCCGCGGCGCCGGGCAGGTCAGTGTGTTCCTCGGCAGGCAGGGGGCGTCGCTGGCGAAGAAGGGGTACGAACGCGCCCGGACCGCACCGGTGAAAGAGGTCGCCCAGGACGTCATTCGTCCCCTCACCTCGACTGTTGCGCCGGTCGAGGAGAAGAAGTCGCGGAAGGGCCGTCGCGTCGCGATCATCGTGCTGATCGGTGCCGCTGTCGCCGGGGGCGCGGTGTTCTTCAAGAGCCGCCGCCGGGAGCAGCCGCGGGTGGCGTCCGCTCCCCCGAACCTGAGCGATATCGACAGCGCGGACACGCAGGAGGCCACGCCGCCGACGGCGACGAAGCCCCTCGCGGCCAACTGATCCGTCCTCCCCGACCGGCAGGGCGCGCGCTCGTGCGGTGTCGTCTGGCGTGCGGTCATGTCTTCGTTTCACGGCTTGTACCAGGGGTATCCCGCTGGTAGATGCGCACCAGCGCGAGGATCCGTTCCGAGGAGCAGACATGGCCGCCACACGTATCGCCCACCGCATCGCCGTCGTCGCGTTTCCGCTCGCCGCCACCGCGGCCCTGCTCACGGCCGGGCCCGCCGGCGCCGACCCACCCCACCCCTTCGGCGGACCGGCCCTCACCATCGGATGTCCGAACCAGGGCAGTCTGATGTCGTTGACGGCGCTCACCGGGCAGTCCGGACCGGAGGCGGTCCCGCCGATCGCCGACGGCGACATCCGGTTCGAGTCGCACCCCGCCGCGCCACCGATCCCGGCGGCCGCGCAGGTCACCGTCGCCTGGGTCAACACCGACAGCGGACGTTCGGGGATCGTGAACCTCGGCGGCGTCTACCCGTTCCTGTCCGCGACGGTGAACACCGGCGTCGGGAACGTGGTGGCCACGGCGTTCGGGTCGATCAACTTCGGCAGCAGCCCGATCTGCCAGGCGAACCCGGCCATCGGAACGTTCATTGCGTGAATTCGGCTGTGTGGCAGCCGAACCGGCGACGGTAATCGCCGGGCGCGAGGCCGACCACCCGGTTGAAGTGGTGGCGCAGCAGCGCACCGGAACCGAATCCGGTGCGTCTCGAGATCGCCTCGAGACCGAGGTCGGTGCCCTCGAGTAGCTGCCGCGCGTAGAGCACGCGCTGCGTCGTCAGCCACTTCACCGGGGTGGTGCCCGTCTCGGCCGCGAACTTGCGCGCGAACGTCCGCGTCGACATGGACGAGCGGGCCGCGAGCTCGTCGATCGTGTGCGGCAACTCGAGGTTTTCGCTCATCCACGCCATCGTTTCGCTCAGGCTGTCCGACGTGCACGCGACCACCGGCTGCTCGATGAACTGCCGCTGCCCGCCGTCGCGTTGTGGCGGCACGACCATCCGGCGGGCGATCGTGTTGGCCACCGTGGAACCGAGCTCCCGGCGCACCACGTGCAGGCAGGCGTCGATGCCCGCCGCGGTGCCTGCGCTGGTGACGAGGTTGCCCTCGTCGACGAACAGGACGTCGGGGTCGACCACCGCGGTCGGGAACCGGGCGGCCAGTTCCTCGACGTACCCCCAGTGAGTGGTGCACTTGCGCCCGTCCAGCAGTCCCGCCTCGCCGAGCAGGAACGCACCGGAGCACAGGCTGAGGACCGTGGCACCGGCCTCCGCGGCCGCGCGCACGGCGTCGAGCGCCTCGTCCGGAAAGCCGGACTGCGCCCCCGGCGGCGGGACCACGACGAGATCCGCGTCGCGCAGCGAGTCCAGCCCGTACTCGGCGGAGAGCGTCAGCCCCGGGGTGATCGATGCGAGTGGTTCGCCGGGGCAGATCCCGCAGATCCGGAAATCGAATGCCGGCACCCCGTGTTCGGTGCGGTCGATTCCGAACACCTCGCAGACCACACCGAACTCGAACATCGACACCCGGTCGAGGAGGAGTGTCGCGACCTTGGAGATCATGCCCCCAGTCTAGTTGGCGATATCTTGCCGGACCATGTCGAAACGGTCAGTCATTCGCGGACTGCGCCGCAGATCGACACGAGCGCGCGGGCCAGCGTCGCCTGATGCAGTGCGTCGAGGCGCTGTTCGGCCGCCACCGCGACCGCGGCGTCGACGAGAGCGGGCACGCAGCCCGGACCCGCGAGCAGATCCTCCTGCTCACGCAACTGCAGGAGGATGTCCGTGTTCTGGCGGTCGATGATGGGACGGACCTGCGTCAGGTCGGGCCGGACGGTCGGCGCCGCGCCCGGCGCGACACTCCACCAGGAGAACAGCGCGCGCTGCACAACCTTGTTGGCCTCGATCTGATCCCGGAAGATCTGCTGCACCCGCGGCGCGCTGAGGCCCTCGTCGGCGGCCTGGGTGGCGACCGCGCCCAGCACCTGCGCCTCGCGCGCGGGATCGTCGATCGGCGACGGCGTGCCCCACTTGGCGGCCGCGACCGTGTCCGCCGTGGCGAGGCGCAGCGACACCGCCAGGGCGATCGGTTGCAGCGGGCGGGTCTGCGCATTCGCGGGCGCGGCACCGGCCGCCGTCAGCATTCCGAGCATCGCCGCGGCCAGGACCGCTCGGCGGGCGAGTGCGGGCCGGGCCGTCGTCATGGTGCGAGTGTAGGGCCGGTCAGTCGTCCAGACCGGCGACTCCGCGTTTCCAGTAGCCCGTGAACAGCGACTCCATCCGGTCCTTGCTCCACGCGCGCAACGGCTTGATGTCGTTCGCCTCGCCGGCCGCGAACAGGAACGTGCGGCCGTCGGGCAGCGCGAGCGACTGCACCGTCGACGCCAGTGTGGACTCGCTGCCGTCGCGAACGAGCCACGTCACGTCCACGTCGTCGCGCGCGGCCAGCGGGTAGCCGTGCTCGACGGCGTCGTCGGTCTCGATCACGACGTGCGCCGACACTTCGGCCGGGGATTCGTCGAGCCACCGCGCGACCGCGGGAAGCGCGGTGGAATCGACGGCGAAGACGTAGTGGTCGAAGTTGTGGGCGAACGCCTTCGCGCCGGGCGGGCCGGCGATTGTCACGTCGTCGCCGATCTCGACCGTCGTCGCCCAGGACGACGCGAGCCCGCCCTCGTGCAGCACGAAGTCCAGGTCGAGTTCGCGGGCGTCGGCGTCGTAGCGCCGGACGGTGTACTTCCGGCTGGTCGGGAGCGGTCGCGGCCAGTCGAGCATCATCGCGTCGTTCGCGACCGGGATGCGGCGGGTGCCGTCCGCATCGGGGAACACGATCTTCACGTGATCGTCGGCCTGATAGGTGTGGAACCCGTCCAGTCCGGGACCACCGATCGTCAGGCGCACCATGCGGGGCGTGAGGTACTCGCGCGCTCGGACCGTGACCGTGCGGACTCCGATCGGGTAACCGATGCGCGCGGTTCCCTCCCCCGTCCGGTGGTGCGACGCCACGCGGCTGCGCGGATCGAGACGGTCACGGGCTGCGGGATCGAGGGCGGTCATGAAGTAAGGGTAACCTCACTCGTAATGGGGTCCACACAGCAGTGTGCCCCGGACTCTTCCGAATCCGGGGCACACCGTTACTTCTTTCAACTTGTGGAGCCTAGGAGATTCGAACTCCTGACATCTGCCTTGCAAAGGCAGCGCTCTACCAACTGAGCTAAGGCCCCGTTACCTCGTGCCACACCTCGTTGCCGCGGAGCAACTTGGTCAGTCCGATTGCCACCAGCACTCCGGCTCCCACGAACAGGAGGACCTTCATGCGACTGACCTTTCACCGGCACCAGGAGTGGGCCTAGGAGGACTTGAACCTCCGACCTCTTCGTTATCAGCGAAGCGCTCTAACCGCCTGAGCTATAGGCCCCTGAAGTCCGGAAACTCATCTCGCACAGTTCCCTGAACCGAGTCGGAAGATTACCCCACCGGACCGGCAACTACCAAAACCGGTCCGGCGAGACGCTCTTTTCCCAGCTCAGTCCCTATCGGTTTTCGCGTTCAGTCCCGGTCCGCGAGCGTCACTTCGACGCCCCCGACGAGGTCCGAACACAGGTTGTAGATGAACGCGCCGATCGTCGCCAGCGCGGTGAAGAGCACCATGTTGGCGAGACCGATGACGGCGGCGTATCCGAAGACCTGCCCGGCCGTCACGAGCCCGTCAGAGCTCGACTCCGCGACGATATCGGTGAACGCGTTGTTCAACCGGTCCCACACGCCCATCCCGTCCAGGACGACGTACAGCAGACCGACGGCCACCATCCACACGAAGAACAGCGACACCGAGATCACGGACGAGATCTTCAGCGTCGACCACGGGTCGATCTTGCGGACCTGCACCGACGCGCGGAGGGCCTCACCCTCCTCGACCCGCTGCGGGGCCACGGCGATCTTCGGCTGCTGACCTGTGGCCGCCGCCCCCGGCAGGGGGTGCTTGGCCTCGGACAGGTCCGGCATGTCCTTGGGGAGGACGTCCCGGTTGATGTGCCGGGTGGGTCCGTCGATCGCGGACGCCTTCGCCTTCGCGGCCTCCCGCTGCGTCACGGCCCCCGCCGCGGCTGCGCCGGACACCGCACCGACCGCCGCGGTGGCAGCCGTCGAGGACGCTGCGCGATTGGTCTCCTGCTTCTGCGCGGGCTGACCCTTGGCGGGTGCGGACGAGTTCGCTGCCGGCGACTTCTGCGTGGGCACCGCCTGGGTGGGCACGGCCTGGGTGGGAGCACCCGGGTTCTGTCCGCCCTGCGGTCGCTGCCCCTGGGGTGCACCCTCGGGCTGCGACTTCTGCGGCGAGGTGGTCTGCGAACCGCCCGGGGCCTTCGCTGCCGCGGCACCCGCGGCCGCCGTTCCCGCACCGTTGGCCGGGTTCGGCTGCCCCTCCGGGCGCGAGGCCTGCTTGGCTCCCGCCCCGCCCTGCAGGGGCCGCTTCAGGTTGGTCTGCGGCTCACGCTGCATTCCCCGCTGCCACGGCGGTGCCTGATTTCCCCGGATGGACTCGGTGGGCACACCACCCGCGGGAGCCCGGTTACCGGGGGCCTGCTGGTTCGGAGCCTGACCCTGCTGCGGTGGCACGGACCGGCCCTGCGGGGTCTGTGTACGCGGACCCTGATGCTGGGGCGTCGACGGAGACCGGGTCGGATCGGCCGGGGCCTGCCGATCCGGTCTCGCATCGGGAGCACCGCCCGGCCGGGCAGCCGGCCCCGCCTGAGCGGGGCCACGACCGGCTGACGCCTGCGGCCCCTGCGGCGCGGAACCCTGCTGCGGGTTCGGTCGCGCCGACCCGTTCTCGGGAGTCCGGGAGGCCTGCTGGTCGGGTCGCGCCTGATTGGCGGAACCCGGGTTCTGCCGGTCACTGCCTGGCTGGTTGGGAGTGCTCACTAGGACTCCTTAGCTCCTTTGCCGCTGCTCTCGGCGTTGTCGTCGGTCTCGTCGGGTTCGTCGGCATTGCGCGCGATCGCGAGCAGGGTGTCGCCTTCCCCGAGGTTCATCAAACGAACACCCTTCGTCTGCCGACCCGCCTTGCGGACCTGCTTGGCGGCGGTGCGGATGACCCCACCGCCCGACGTGATCGCGTAGAGCTCGTCGTCGTCGTTCACGATGAGCGCTCCGACCAGGGTGCCACGTTTCTTGTCGTATTGAATCGTGAGTACACCCTTTCCGCCGCGTCCCTGGACCGGGTAGTCCTCCATGCCGGTGCGCTTCGAGTAGCCGCCCGACGTCGCCACCAGCAGGTAGGTCCCCTCGCGCACCACGTTGAGCGACAGCAGTTCGTCGTCGCCGTTGAATCGCATGCCCTGGACGCCGGACGTGGCGCGTCCCATCGGGCGCAGCGCCTCGTCGGTGGCGGAGAAGCGGATCGACTGTCCCTGCGCGGAGACGAGCAGCAGGTCGTCGTCGGAGGAGCAGAGGACCGCGCCGACCAGTTCGTCCTCGCCGCGCAGGTTGATCGCGACGATGCCGCCGCTGCGGTTCGAGTCGAAGTCGGTGAGCTTGGACTTCTTCACCAGACCGTTGCGGGTGGCGAGAACCAGGTAGGGCGCGTCCTCGTACGTCTTGATCTGGATGACGCTCTGGATGCGCTCGTCGGGCTGGAACGCGAGCAGGTTGGCGACGTGCTGTCCGCGGGCCGTGCGGCTCGCCTCCGGCAGCTCGTACGCCTTGGCCCGGTACACGCGGCCCTTCGTGGTGAAGAACAGCAGCCAGTCGTGGGTGGAGCTGACGAAGAAGTGCGAGACGATGTCGTCCTGCTTCAGCCCGGCGCCCTGCACACCCTTGCCGCCGCGCTTCTGCGAGCGGTACAGGTCGGTCTTGGTGCGCTTGGCGTACCCGGTCTCGGTGATCGTGACGACGACGTCCTCGCGGGCGATCAGATCCTCGTCGGCCACGTCACCGTCGGCCGCGATGATGCGGGTCCGGCGGTCGTCGCCGTGCTTGTCGACGATCTCCTTCAGCTCGTCCCGGACGATCCCGCGCTGACGCTCGGGCTTCTCGAGGATGTCCTTGAGGTCGGCGATCTCCCGCTCGATCTCGGCGAGTTCGTCGATGATCTTCTGACGCTCGAGGGCGGCGAGGCGGCGCAGCTGCATCGCGAGGATCGCATCGGCCTGGATCTCGTCGACGGTGAGCAGCTCGATCAGGCCTGCCCGCGCGATGTCCACGGTCTGCGACGCCCGGATGAGCGCGATGACCTCGTCGAGGGCGTCGAGGGCCTTCACCAGTCCGCGCAGGATGTGAGCGCGTTCCTCGGCCTTGCGGAGCAGGTACTCGGTGCGCCTGCGGATGACCTCGACCTGGTGGGCGACGTACAGGCGGATCATCTGGTCGAGGCGCAGGGTGCGCGGCACGCCGTCGACGATGGACAGCATGTTGCAGCCGAAGCTGGTCTGCAGCTGGGTGTGCTTGTACAGGTTGTTGAGCACGACCTTCGCGACCGCGTCACGCTTGACGGTGACGACGATGCGCATACCCGCGCGGTCCGAGGACTCGTCGTGGATGTCGGAGATGCCGGCGATCTTCGCGTCGCGCACCTGCTCGGCGATCGACGTGATCAGGTTGTCGGGGTTCACCTGGTAGGGCAGTTCGGTGATGACGATCGTGGTGCGCCCCTTGGCGTCCTCCTCGATCTCCACCACACCGCGCATGCGGACCGAACCGCGACCGGTGGTGTAGGCGTCGTGGATGCCCTGGCCGCCGACGATCAGGCCGTGCGTCGGGAAGTCGGGACCCTTGACGCGTTCCATGACCGCCGTGAGGGTGGACTCCTCGTCCGCTTCCCAGTTCTCCAGGGCCCAGTAGATGGCCTCGGCGACCTCGCGCAGGTTGTGCGGCGGGATGTTGGTGGCCATACCGACGGCGATGCCGCCGGAACCATTGATCAACAGGTTGGGGATACGGCTGGGGAGAACTGACGGTTCCTGTGTACGACCGTCGTAGTTCGGGGTGAAGTCGACCGTCTCGTGGTCGATCTCCCGGAGCATTTCCATCGCCAGCGGAGTCAGCCGGCACTCGGTGTACCGCATCGCGGCCGCGCCGTCGTTGCCGCGGGAACCGAAGTTGCCCTGGCCGTCGACGAGCGGGTACCGCAGCGACCACGGCTGGGCCATGCGGACGAGCGTGTCGTAGATCGAGGCGTCGCCGTGCGGGTGGTAGTTACCCATCGTCTCGGCGACCGGTCGCGCAGACTTCACATAACCGCGATCGGGCCGGTACCCGTTGTCGTACATCGCGTACAGAACGCGGCGGTGCACCGGCTTGAGGCCGTCCCGCACGTCGGGCAGCGCACGGCCCACGATCACGCTCATCGCGTAATCGATGTAGCTGCTCTGCATCTCCTGCTGAATGTCGACGGGCTCGATGCGGTCGTGCCCCGGTCCCTCCGGCGGCAACGTTGTGTCGGTCATGAGCTCCTTCTTCTACTCGGCTTGACGTCTCCTCGCGGACTCGCGGTCCAGCACGACGTCGCGCAACCACCCGAGTCTATAGGTGCAGGTCAGCTATGAGGGTGAAGGACTCGGGTGCGCCCGGGAATCGGTGCCGCAGGAGTCGCCCGATCTACTGGAGTTCGAGCTCCCTGCCCTGCGTTTCGGCGGCGAGGGATTCGGCGGCGAGCATGTCGGCCTCGAGTTCGAGCTCGGCGGCGACGCGGTCGGGCGCCATCAGCAGGGCGGTGATCGGGATGGTGACCACCAGCATGCCCAGCACGAAGACGGGGAACAGGATCGAGAACACCTCGAGGCCGTCCGGACGCGCCACGGCCTGGTCGACGGCAGCGCTCAGCCCGAACACGCCGGTGTAGTGCATGGCCACCAGTCCGGCGGCCACGACCACCGACGCCACCAGCCGCAGCGTGCGCGACTCGAGGGCCGAGATGGACCACATGATTCCGGCGCCGACGCCGAGGCCGATCACCGCCGACGCCGAGGTCAGCAGGACGTCGGAGTTCACCGAACCCTGGATCTCGAGGGATGCGACGATCGCGAGGTCCATTCCGGTGAACCCGATGCCGAGGAGCACCGCACCACCTGCGAGGCGGCCGATCTCCACCGTTGCACTCGGCAGCCGGTGCTTCGTCGGCGGCGGGCTGATGATCAGCAACGCGACCGCGGCGGCCGCGACGGGCACGACGAACGAGATCACGATCCACAGGACGTCGTAGCGCACCACGCTGCCGTAGACCTCGAACCCGACCATCGCGATGTAGTGCGGCAGCCACGCGCCGATACCGCCGATGGACAGTGCGCCCCAGGCCAGCCACAGGTACCGCTGCCTCGGGTTCGGCGCGGTCACCGCCTTGCGGGCGCTGGCGATACCGACGAAGACGCCGATGAACGACGTGACCGCGGCGAGGCCGATGATCCACGTGCCCATGGAGAAGTGCTGCAACTCGTCCGACATGTTTCGAATCCTCAGTACGCGGCCGTGTGGAGCTTGGTCAGTGCGTATTCGGTGATCGCGACCAGGGCGCGTTTCGCCGATTCCCGGTCACGCGCGTCGATCGGGATGATCGGCACGTCCTCGGAGATCGCGAGGGCCGCCCGAATGTCCTCGATCGGATAACGGGGGGCGTCGTCGAACTCGTTGATCGCGACGAGGAACGGCAGCTGCCGGGCCTCGAAGAAGTCGACCGCCGCGAAACTCTCGTCCAGCCGGCGGGTGTCGATCAGGACGATCGCGCCGATCGCACCGCGGATCAGGTCGTCCCACATGAACCAGAACCGGTGCTGACCGGGCGTGCCGAACAGGTACAGCACCAGGTCGTCGGCCAGGCTGATGCGACCGAAGTCCATGGCGACGGTGGTCGTGCCCTTCTGCGGTGTCGCAGCCAGGTTGTCGACGCCGTCGCTGGCGTTGGTCACGAGCGCCTCGGTGCGCAGCGGGACGATCTCGGAGACCGCCCCCACCAGCGTGGTCTTGCCGACGCCGAACCCGCCGGCGATCACGATCTTGGTCGAGGTCACCCGATTGCGGGGATCAGATTTCGCGAAGTCCACTGAGGACCCTTTCGATGAGTTCACGACGTTCGGAGTCGGTCGAGTCTTCCTTCAGGGTGGCCAGGATCTGAAGATGACCGGCCTCGACCAGGTCGGCGACGAGGACGCGTGCCACTCCGAGGGGCACACCCACCCGGGCGGCGATCTCGGCGACCGAAGGCGACTGCTGGCACAACGCGACGATGGCCGCGTTGACGTCGTCGAGTTCCCACTGCCGGTCCACCGACTGCGGCAGTGCCTGAATCAACGCTTCGAGCGCGAGCTCGACCGCGGGCCGGGTCCGGCCCGACGTCAGCGAGTACGGGCGCACGATGTTCGGGCCCCGCTGCTCCGAGTGGTGGTCGTTCATGGGCATGGGCTGGTCAGAGGCCCTGCGGGGTGCGGGCCGTGGCCTGCACCGATGCGCCGACGCGGTCGACCAGGATCGCCATCTCGTAGCCGACCTGCCCGATGTCGCACTCGGCGTCCGTGAGCGTCGCGAGGTGCGAGCCGTCGCCGACGCTCATGAGCAGCAGGTACCCGTGCTGCATCTCGACCACCGACTGCAGCACGCCGCCGCCCTCGAAGAGCCGGGACACGCCGGCCGACAGGCTTGCGAGCCCCGACGTGACCGCGGCCAGCTGCTCGGCCCGGTCGATCGGGAGGTGGGCGCTGGCCGCCATCAGGAGACCGTCCGCGGACACCAGCACGGCGTGCGAGACACCGGGGACGTCACTGGCGAAGTTCGACACCAACCAGTCGAGAGGTCGCGTGACGTCGGATCCATGAGCGGTGTTCATCGGTCTCCTTCAATGCTGTTACGTTCCGCGAGCCTCGTGGCCCTGCCGTTTCGGACGCCCTGCTGGTGACGACTGAGATTGGCGCGAATCGTCTCGGGGTCGCGCACCCGGCGCAGGGTCCCCGTATTGTGCGCGCCTTCGACCGTGCCGGGAACCAGCCGGTCACCGGGGCGCCGCTTCGGCAGTCCGATCTCCGGGTCGACCTCGACGGGGGTCTCGCTGATCCGTTCCGCGGCGGACCATCCGGCGTCGCCGGCGGAGTGCCAGACGCCGGGTGCGCCCTCGGCGCCGGTCGGATCGGTCAGCCAGTCGGACACCATGTCGGAGAAAATCGGGGTGCCGCCGCCGGGCCGCGGGGTCGCCGCGGCCGGGGGCGGATCGATCCGCGACTGGAAGAACGACGCGGTCTTCGCCGAGTTGGTGCGGTAGCGGTGCCGGACCGGTGCCTGGTCGTCGCCGTTCGACAACAGGGGCGCCGGTTGTTCCGCGGTCCGCGCCTCGATGCGGTTCTCGCTGCGGGGTGCGTGCGGTGCGTGCTGCGGCTGCGATTCCGCCGGCGCCGTCTCCGGCCGCGATGCCGGGGTCGCCGCCTGCGGCCGCCGCACGGGCAGCTTCGGCATCGCTCCGGATCCGCGGACGTTGACGGTGTCCTGGGACTGCGCGGCCGGGGCAGCGGCCGACGATCCCGCGCCGGCCGCGATGCCGCTGGCACCGGGCTGCCGTCGGGGCAGGCTGGTGCCCGACGCCGTCGTCACCGCACCCGCGGGAGCCGGGCTCGGCGCCGGCGGAGGCGTCGACGGGGTGCGGGTCGGCAATCCGTTGCGGGTCGCCGGCAACTGCGGGGTGTCCTTGCGCGGCGCCGGGGCCGCGGGCGCCGGGATGGCGGTCCGAACCGGTGCCGCGGGAATCTTCCGCTGCGATCCCGTGTCCTGCCGCGCCGCCTGCGACACGATCAGCGCGTTCGGGATGTGGATGCTCACGGTCACACCCGGGTTGCGGGCGGTGTCGAACGTCGACCGCAGGCGCACGGTCAGACCGTGACGCTTCGCGAGCCGGCTCACGACGAACAGGCCCATGTGGCGGGCGGTCTCGGGACCGACCTCGCCACCCGACGCCAGGCGTTCGTTGACGGCGCGCATGTCGTCGGCGGGGATACCGATGCCGCGGTCCGCGATCTCGAGCAGCACTCCACCGTCGACGGCGCGAGCGAAGCTGAACGTCACCGCCGTGTCCGGCGGCGAGGCGCGCAGCGCGTTGTCGACGAGTTCGGCGAGCAGGTGCACGACGTCGGTGACGACGGTGCCGCTGAGCGCACCTTCGGGGGTCGCACCCATCTGGACCCGCTGGTAGTCCTCGACCTCGGAGATCGCGGCGCGCAGCACGTCACCGAGCGGGATCGGCGCCGCCTGGGACCGACGCACGCGGGTGCCGGCCAGAATCAGCAGGTTCTCGCCGTTCCGGCGCATACGCGCGGCCAGGTGGTCCAGCCGGAACAGGCTCTCGAGGCGCTTCGGGTCCTTCTCCTCGAACTCGAGATTCTCGATCAGGCCGAGCTGCTGGTCGACGAGCGACTTGCTTCGGCGGGCGAGCGTTTCGAACATGTCGTTGATCTGCAGACGCAGTTGCGCCTGCTCACCGGCGAGCTTGAGTGCCTGCCCGTGGATGTCGTCCACGGCGCGGGCGAGCTGCCCGATCTCCTCGGAGGAGTGCACGGCCACCGGTTCGAACGACAGCCCCCTCGGATCGTCGCTGGCCTTGATCTGCTCGATCGCGTCCGGCAGGTCGCGGCGGGCGGCCTTCAGCGCGCCGTACCGCAGTCGGCGGATCGGGCCGATCAGCGACCGCGACACGAGGAGCGCGAGAACGAGCGCGGCGAGCAGCGTTCCGAGGACGATCGCCGTGTCACGCAGCGCGGCGGACCGGGTCTCGGCGGCGCGGATCTGCACGGTGGACGCGATGTCCTTCGCCACTTCGCTGGTCAGGTCCTGGTAGATGTCGCGGCTGGCGATGAGCGAGGAACGCAGCTGCAGGATGGGCAGCACCCCGCCGCGTGCCGCGTCGGCCAGACCCCGGTCGATGAGGGCGTTGCGGTCGTTGATGTTGTTCCGCAGCGTCTGGAGGCGCTCGTCGCCCTTCGGGTAGTACCGGTCGAGGACGTCGAGGAGGCTCGATTCGGCGCCGGCGGCCGCGACGACGGCCGAGGTGGGAATGTTGCCCGTGCGGGCCTTCTCCCGTCCTTCGGGACTGGCGTACACGTCCTTCACGATCACGAGACCCATGGCCTGTTCGAACAGGCGACGCTGCGCCTGCCAGGCGTTGGTCAGCTGGTAGCCCTTGTCGACGACCTCGCTGTCCTCGATGGGGCGGACGATGTCGTCGACTTCCCGGATGAAGTCCGCGGCGAACGCGCGCTGGCGTTCCGCGAGCAGATCGGTGGCGACACCCGGGGAGTCCATCAGATTGAGGAGGGCCCGGCCGTCCGAGACGGTCTGGTTGATGGAACTCGCGACGGCGGGATCCAGTTCGGGGTTCCGGGCCTGTTCGGACACGTCGTTCATCAGGGATTCCGCGACCGCACGGTCTTCCTTGGTGAGGGTGCCCGAGGCGTAACCACTGGTCACGGTACCCATCGAGGCCTCGAGGGCCACGATGTCCGGGACGACGACGATCTGGTCGGCGGCCTCGGTGAAGTGGACGGCGTTGCTCAGCTCGCCCTGCACGCGGAGCCCGCCGAGCACCATGGCGACGGTGACGGGAACTGCGAGTACCGCAGTGACCTTCCACCGCAGGCCCCAGCCCTCGATATCCCAGAACTTTGCCCGGGGCGGCGAATCGTCGCTCATCCCACGCTTCCTTTCCAACCACTCATAGCTTGTCGCTCTGTGCTCGTGACCCCGCCCGCGAGAGGGCAGCCGTACCGGATCGGACGACACGCGTCGACAGAGGAAAGTGATCGATCAGTTGCGCTGTGCGCAGCGCTGCCCGACGCACCGATTTCCGAATGTAACGAGTTCATCACATCCCCATGGGGAACGTTCTTACCACAGAAATTCCCCGATCCTTACTTCCAAGTAACATCCGCACCACTGATCCCAGACGTTGCCGCCGCGGGGTCGATCAGCCGACCAGGCTACACAGAATCGCCGTTCACAGTCGAGGACGGAATTCTGCGTCATCCGTTCCCGCAACCGGCCCAGACGGGTGCAGCCACCGGGGTCTTCCGACCACCGGTGGCTGCACGCGATCCGTATTCTGTTGTGCCGGATACCTAGACGTCGAGGAAGCGGACGTCCTTGGCGTTACGGGTGATGAAGCTTCGCCGGGCCTCGACGTCCTCGCCCATGAGGACGCTGAACAACTCGTCGGCTGCGGCCGCGTCGTCGAGCGTCACGAGACGCAGGACACGCACGGTCGGATCCATCGTGGTCTCCCACAGTTCCTTGGCGTTCATCTCGCCGAGACCTTTGTAGCGCTGGATGCCGTCGTCCTTGTTGATCTTCTTGCCCGACTCGAGGCCGGCCTTGACGAGGGCGTCGCGCTCGCGGTCGGAGTAGGCGAACTCCGGGTCGGCGCGCTGCCACTTGAGCTTGTACAGCGGGGGCTGCGCCAGGTACACGTGGCCGTGTTCGACGAGCGGCCGCATGAAGCGGAACAGCAGCGTGAGCAGCAGCGTTGCGATGTGCTGGCCGTCGACGTCGGCGTCGGCCATCAGCACGATCTTGTGGTACCGCAGCTTCGCGATGTCGAACTCGTCGTGGATGCCGGTGCCGAACGCGGTGATGATCGACTGGACTTCGGTGTTCTTCAGCACCCGGTCGATGCGTGCCTTCTCGACGTTGATGATCTTGCCTCGCAGCGGCAGGATCGCCTGGTACATCGAGTCACGGCCGGACTTCGCGGAGCCGCCTGCGGAGTCGCCCTCCACGATGTAGATCTCGGACTTGCTCGGGTCGTTGGACCGGCAGTCGGCGAGCTTGCCCGGCAGGCCGCCGAGGTCGGTGGCGCTCTTGCGCCGAACCAGTTCGCGGGCCTTGCGGGCGGCGACGCGGGCCTGCGCCGACGACACCGCCTTGTTCACGATGGTCTTCGCGTCGGCCGGGTTCGCCTCGAACCAGTGCGACAGGTGCTCGTTGCTCGCCTTCTGCACGAACGACCGGACCTCGGTGTTGCCGAGCTTCGTCTTCGTCTGACCCTCGAACTGCGGTTCACCTACCTTGACGGAGATGATCGCCGCTAGGCCCTCACGGATGTCGTCACCGGTGAGTTTCGGGTCCTTCTCCTTGAGGAGTTTCTTGTCGAGCGCGTACTTGTTGACCGTCGCCGTCAGAGCGGACCGGAAACCCTCTTCGTGGGTGCCGCCCTCGTGGGTGTTGATGGTGTTCGCGAACGTGTGGACCGACTCCGAGTAGCCGGAGTTCCACTGCATCGCGATCTCGAGTTCGTGGCCGGTGCCCTTCGCGGTGAACCCGACGACGGAGTTGTGGATCGGCTGCTTCGTGCGGTTGATGTGCCGCACGTAGTCCTCGAGGCCGCCCGGGTAGTGGTAGACGCGGGTCTTGACCTTGTGGACGGCCGGCGCATCGGCTTCGGCGTGCTCGTCCTCGGCGGACTTCGGGGCGTCCGCGACCTGGCTGACGACCTCTTCCGTGACCTCGGCGTCGCTCACGCGCTCGTCGGTCAGGGTGATCGTCAGGCCCTTGTTGAGGAAGGCCATCTCCTGGAGGCGGCGCGCGACCGTCTCGAAGCTGTAGACCGTGGTCTCGAAGATGTTCGGGTCGGCCCAGAACGTGACCGTGGTGCCCGTCTCCTTGGTGGCCTCGCCCTTGACGAGTTCACCCGGCTTCGAGTCGGTGTAGGTCTGGTTCCAGCGGAAGCCGTCGCGCTTGATGTCGACGTCGAGCCGGGTGGACAGCGCGTTGACGACGGAGATACCGACACCGTGCAGACCGCCGGACACGGCATACGAGTCGGAGTCGAACTTGCCGCCGGCGTGCAGCTGGGTGAGGACGACCTCGACGGTGGGGACACCGGAGGCGTGCATCCCGACGGGGATGCCTCGGCCGTCGTCGACGACCTGGACGCCACCATCTTCGAGAAGGGTGATCTCGACCTTGCTGGCGTAGCCGGCCATGGCCTCGTCGACGGAGTTGTCGACGACTTCCCAGATCAGGTGGTGGAGACCGCGTTCACCGGTGGAACCGATGTACATACCCGGTCGCTTACGGACGGCTTCGAGTCCCTCGAGGACGGTGATGGAAGAAGCGCCGTAGTCCTTGCTGGAGGTGCTTTTGTCTGACTTCTGGGCAGCCACGGGTGGGTAGCTCTCCTTCTCCGTCCAATGCCCGACGCAGGCGCCCACCGCCCTGGTCGGGCACGCGGGAGACGAGAATCGGGAATCTTGCCGCTAGTTACCTCGGCCATCTTACTGGTACGTCTGGCCCAGGAGCGGGCTATGACACCCCTGAGCGCCCCGTAGACGAATTTTCAGGGCGCCTCGGGAGTGAAAACCTAGGCTGACGCACTCTCGGACGGCCCGTCCGGGGCATTTCCCCATTGCCGGTCCTCGACGTCCAGCACGAACTCCGCGGCGAGTTGCGCAATGTCCTCGGCGTGGGAGATGGGCGACCAGTGACCGGCGTCGACCCCTCGACGGCGCAGATCGGGTGCCCATTTCTCGGTGTCCTCGTACCCGACGGGCCGTACCGCCTTGTCGTTCTCGTTCAGGATCAGCTGGACGGGGACGTCGGTGTACCGCTCACGCGGCCGCAGCAGGCTGGTCCGGATGTTCGCCCGGTACAGCTTGAGACCGTTGACCATGTCGTCCGCCAGCGTCGGCGCCGGACGCACCAGGGCCGGGTCGAGGCGGTCGAAGAACTTCAGGAACGCCGGCCAGTGCCGGGAGAACCCCAGCCGCAGCGGCAGCGTCGCCAGGCCCGGGATCTGGAACAGGACGGTGTAGCCGGACGCGACGGCCTGCGCGAGCGGCCCGCCGAACCGGCGGTCGGAGATGCGGCGGCGCATCCACTTCCCGAGGTGGTCGAGGTTCGGCCCGGAGACGGACGTGAACGACGCGATCCGCGTACGGGCGCCCGGTTCGCAGACCGCCTCCCACGCCTCCACCGACCCCCAGTCGTGCGCGAGCACGTGCACCGGCCTGCCCGGGCTGACGGCGTCGATCACCGCGAACAGGTCGCCCGCCAGGGCGGGCAGCCGGTAGTCCTCGACCCGGGTGGGCACGGTGCTCTCGCCGGCGCCGCGGCTGTCGTAGCTGACCACCCGGAACCGTTCCTTCAGGAACGGCACCACCCGGCTCCACAGTTCGTGGGTGTCGGGCCAGCCGTGAACGAGCACCATCGTCTCGCCGGCGGGGTTGCCTTCCTCGAACACGGCGAGGTCGACGGAACCGTTGGTGATCCGCCGGGCGGTACCGGACGTGGATGGAGTCATGGGTGTCCTCTGGTTCGGGTTCGGGTTCGGGAATCGGTGGATTACAGGTCGAGGACGAGGCGGCCGCCGTCGGCGCGGGACACGCAGATCAGCATCTCGTTCTCCTGCTCGGCGTCGGTGAGCCGCGTCTCGCGGTGGTCCGGGGTGCCGGACAGCACCTTGACCCTGCAGGTGCCGCAGAATCCCTGCTGGCACGAATACCCCACTCCGGGCATCGTCTTCTTGATCACCGTGAGCGCGGATTCGTCGGCGGGCACGGTGAGCACCTCACCCGTGCTGACGAGCTGCACTTCGAATTCGGTGCCGCCCCGGACCGGCGGCGCCCCGAATCGCTCGAAATGCAACGCGGTGGCGGGGCTTCCGGGAAAGGCGCGGCGCACCGACTCGAGCATCGGCGTCGGCCCGCAGCAGTAGACGGCGCCGCCGGGCGCGGCACGCTCGAGCAATTCCTCTGCGATTGGCAGTCCGAATTCGTCGTCGGGGCGGATGAAAATCCGTGACGGATCGAATGTTTCGATCTCGTCGAGGAACGGCATCGACTCGCGGGACCGGCCGGAATACACGAACTGCCAGTCCATCCCGAGATCGCGCGCGGCGCGCACCATCGCCAGGATCGGCGTGATGCCGATGCCGCCGGCGACGAAGAGCGCGCTCCCCTCGCCCACGAACGGAAATCCGTTGCGGGGTCCGCGAACCGTCACCGACGCCCCCGGCTCGAGGGCATGCATCTCGAGGGATCCGCCACCTCCGTCGGGGATCCGGCGGACGGCGATGCTGTAGCCCGTGCGGTCGGACGGATCCCCGCACAGCGAGTACTGGCGTCGCAGCCCGGACGGCAGGTGGAAGTCGAGGTGCGAACCCGGCTGCCACGCAGGAAGTTCGGCGCCGTCCTCGGCCTCGAACCGCAACTGCACGACGTTGTCGTCCAACGCGACGACGTCCCGTTGGGAGACAACCATTTTCATCGCCACATCGGGGTTGTGACCGGCGACGCCGGGGTCGTACTCGTACGCGGTGAGAACACGAAGGTACTTGGCGGCCACGGCCTCGGTGATCCGCATGGCGCGGTCGGGACGCGAGCGGCCCTTGATGTCTGGCGGCGCGTCGTACCGGGGCAGGCCCTGCCCGGTGAACACCTCCCGCACCTGGGACAGCTTCATCGCTCGGCCGCCTGAGCCGCCGGCGAGGACGCCAGGTACTTCACGGCCTGCGCCGTCGAACCCTCGTTGCTCGGGTGGTACGACCGCGTGAAGTACGTCGACATCCGCTTGCCGAGTTCGCGGGCCGTCGGGAGGGTGCCGCGCTTGCCCGCCGCGAAGAAATCGGTCAGGTGCGGCTTACGCCGGTGCGCCGACCACTGCGCGAGCTCCGGATCGTTCCGCATGAGGAATCGGGTGCCGCGTACCCACAGCCATACGATGACCGGAGTCACGATCAGCTGGGTGCGGATCCGCCGCGACTCCCGCTTGTCGAAGTACCGCATGACGTCGTACGCCACCGACCGGTGCTCGACCTCCTCGGCGCCGTGCCAGCGCAGCAGGTCGAGCATCGTCGGATGCATCCCCACCCGATCGAGGCCCTCGGCGCCCAGGACCCAGTCGCCGAGGAACGCGGTGATGTGCTCGATGGCGGCGATGACCGCCAGCCGCTCGATCAGGTAGTTCTTCTCGCGCAGACCGGTCAGCGGTCGCGGTCCGAGGATCTTGGAGAAGGTCCATTCCATCTGCTCGGTGAAGGGTGTCGGATCGAGCCCCTTCTCCTTCAGGTGCACCAGCACGCCGGTGTGCGCGTTGGCATGCATCGCTTCCTGGCCGATGAACCCGACGACGTCGTCGCGGAGCTGCTCGTCCTCGATCAGCGGCAGGGCCTCTTTGAACGTCTCGACGAACCACTCCTCGCCCGCGGGCAGGAGGAGGTGCAGGACATTGAGGACGTGCGTGCTGAACGGGTCGCCCGGGATCCAGTGCATCGGGAGGTTCGACCAGTCGAACTCCACGTTTCTGGCCTGCAACAGGATGTGGTCCGGTTCGGGGATCGCGTTCCGGGGCGCAGTCGGGGCGGACATCTCATTACTCCTTCGTGCCGGCGGCTGCGCCACGACGAAGGCTTGTGGCACAGTTCACTCGATGACTTGGAGTAACTGTAACACCGGGTAATAGACAAAACTAGGGACCGAACGCCCGCTCCGGCCTATCCGTAGGTGTCGCGGGGGCCGCGCCCCCGGATGTGCCGTTCCCCTTTTCGCCAGCTCGGCGCGGTCGGACCGGTGATCCGCAGCGACTTCACGACGCCGTCGCCGACGGCCGCGGCGATCTTCGCGAGAATCTGCGACTGCATCATCCGAAGCTGGGTCGCCCAGGCCGTCGACTCCGCGGAGACGCTGAGAATCCCGTCCCGCAGCCCGGTCGGCTCGGCGTGCGCGGCGATGTCCTCACCGACCACCTGCACCCACCGACCGAGGACCGTTCCCTCGGACACCTTGGGAGACCAGCCGCGTTGTTTCGCGAGCGCGCTGGTCAGCGCACCGAACGGCTGGGGATCGCGGTCGTCGGGCCCCGGACCGGACCAGCCTCGCCTGCGCCGGGCGCGCAACGCCCGCACACCGGTCCCGGACCGGCGGCCCTGCCCGACGGATTTTCCGCTCGCCTTCGCCGCGGCCCGCGCCTCCTCGAGGGCACGCCGGGCGAGATCGATTCCCTTCACCTCCGGTTCGGGGGTCGCCGCGGGCACGGTGGGTTCGGCATCATCCGTCACGGCGGTCCTCCGTCTCTTCCAGGATGTGTGAGATTCTTCCTCGATCGGTGTCGCGGGCCTCGACGCCGTACCGGACTGCGTCGAGTTCTTCCGGTACATCTTCCGGTACGGCGGCCGTGATCAACACCTGTTCGGCGTCCAATGCGACCTTGGCGAGGGCGCGGCGACGCTTGCGGTCGAGTTCGGCGAACACGTCGTCGAGCATGAGGACCGGATCGCTGCCTTCCGACCGCAGCAGGGCGAATCCCGCGAGCCGCAGCGACAGCGCGAACGACCACGACTCGCCGTGACTCGCGAATCCCTTCGCCGGGGTGTCGCCGAGTTGCAGTTCCAGATCGTCACGATGCGGTCCGACGAGGCACACACCCCGCTCGATCTCCTTCGAGCGCATCACGGACAACTCCTGGAGAAACCGCTCCTCGAGGAACGCGATGTCGCCGGACTCGGGCGCTCGCGCCGGTTCGGTGAACTCCGGCGGCAGCGAGGACCCCAGACTCGAGCGGTAGCGGATGCTCGCGGGCCTCGACTCGGGTGCCAGCGACTGGTACGACTCGGCCAGGTGCGGCGCGAGGTCGTGGACGAGATGCAGCCGCCCGGCGAGCAGCTGGGCGCCGTGCGCAGCGAGGTGTCCGTCCCAGACCTCCAGTGTGGCAAGGGCACTCGCACCGTCCTCGCCCGGCTGACCGCTGCCCCGCGAAGACCGCCGCAACGCGCCGCCCGCGGTCTTGAGCAACGCCGACCGCTGGCGCAGCACCCGTTCGTAATCGGCGCGCACCGCCGCCATCCTGGGGATCCGGGACGTGAGGAGTTCGTCGAGGTACCGGCGTCGCTCCCCCGGATCTCCGCGGACCAGCGACAGATCCTCCGGCGCGAACAGCACCGTCTGCAGAATCCCGAGAATCTCCCGCGGCCGCCGGGTTGGCGACTGGTTGATCCGCGCGCGGTTCGACTTGCCCTCGTTCAACTCGAGATCGACGGTCAGTTCCCGGCCAGTGTTGACGACGGTGGCCCCCGCGAATGCCTGAGCGGTACCCGTCCTGATCAGCGGTGCGTCGGAGCTGACCCGATGCGACGAGAGCGTCGACAGGTAGCCGAGCGCCTCGAGCACATTCGTCTTGCCGTGCCCGTTGGGTCCGACGAAGACGGTGCAGCCCGGACGCAGGTTCAGACCGAGGGCGTCCCAGGAACGGAAATCTCTGAGCGAGAGTGCGCGAACGAACACCTACGTTCCAGAACCGGCTTCTGCCTCGCCTGCCGCCTTCTTCACGGCGTGACCACCGAACTGGTTGCGCAGCGCGGAGACGGCCTTCATCGCGGGGGAATCGTCCTGACGGGACGCGAACCGCGCGAACAGCGCGGCCGAGATCACCGGCGCGGGCACGGCGTGGTCGATCGCCTCCAGCACGGTCCAGCGGCCCTCACCGGAATCGTCTGTGTAACCGGAGATCTCGGCGAAATCGGGATCCTCACCCAGTGCCTTGACGAGCAGTTCCAGCAGCCACGACCGGACGACGGTGCCGTTGGTCCACGCGCGCAGCACACCGTGGACGTCGGTGACGAGGTCTTCGGCCTCGAGCAGTTCGTAGCCCTCGGCGTACGCCTGCATCAGCCCGTACTCGATGCCGTTGTGGATCATCTTCGCGTAGTGGCCGGCGCCGATCGGGCCTGCGTGAACGAACCCGTCCGCACGCTCACCCTCCGGGCGCAGTGCGTCGAAGATCGGCAGCGCCCGCTCGACGTCCGCGGCCGACCCGCCGACCATCAGCCCGTAGCCGTTCTCGAGTCCCCAGACCCCGCCGGACACACCGCAGTCGAGGTAGCCGATGCCGTGGGATCCGAGCAGCTCACCGTGAATCTTGTCGTCGGTGTATCTCGAGTTGCCGCCGTCGATCACCAGGTCGCCACTCTCGAGCACCGACGCCAGCCCGGTCACCGTGTCCTGGGTGATCTTTCCTGCCGGAACCATCACCCACACGACGCGCGGAGACTCGAGTCGCTGGGCGAGTTCCGCCAGTGACGCCACATCCGTGACCTCGGGGCGGGGGTCGTAGCCGACCACCTCGTGCCCGTGCGCGCGCAACCGCTCGCGCATGTTGAATCCCATTTTTCCGAGCCCGACCAACCCGATCTGCATCGTGATCTCCGTCCACTCGTGAGATTTCTTACGGCAGTACTGGTTTCGCTTCCGCGAATCGTCAGCCCGGCAGACGCACCGGCATCAGCAGGTACGTGTACGCGCTCTCCGGTGCCGCGAAATTGCCGGAATCGTCGGGCTCGATCTCTTCCTCGGTGGCCGGACGCAGCACCGCGGGGCGGCTGGGGGTCGTGAAGCCGAACAGCACCTGCTCGCTGTGCAGCGAGGACAACCCGTCGATCAGGTAGCCGGGGTTGAAGGCAATGGTGAGCGGCTCGCCCTGGAACACCGCGTTCAAGCCTTCCTCGGCCCGACCGGCGTCGTCGCCGCCGGCGGAGAGCAGCAGCCCCTCGGTGGAGAACTGCAGGCGGACCTGCGCACCACGCTCGGCGACGAGCGCCACACGCTTGATGGCCTCGACGAGCGGAGCGATCTCCACGGTGGCCAGTGCAGTGTGCTCGGACGGCAGCAGCTGCCGGAACTTCGGGAACTCGGCGTCCAGCAGTCGGGTGGTGGTGCGACGGCCTTCGTTGACGATGCCGAGGAGGCCGTCGTTTCCGACCGCGGAGCCCGAGCCGAGAGCCAGCTCGACCGGTGAAGTGGCATCTCCCGCAAGCGTTTTCGCCGACTCGGAGAGGGTCTTGGCCGGGATGAGGACGGCCGCGGCGGTGTCGGGGTTCGCCGGCGACCACTCGAGTTCACGAACCGCGAGACGGAACCGGTCGGTGGCCGCGAGCACGATCGCGTTGCGTTCGATCTCGACCCGGATGCCGGTGAGCATCGGCAGGGTGTCGTCCTTGCCCGCCGCGACAGCCACCTGACTGATCGCCTCGGAGAACAGGTCCGCGGGAATCGAGCCGGTCTGCTGCGGCAACTGCGGAAGCTGGGGGTAGTCCTCGACCGGCATGGTGGGCAGGGAGAACTTGGCGCTACCGCAGGTGATCAGCACACGAGTGCCCTCGAGCGTCACGTCGACGGGCTTGTTGGGAAGCGACTTCGTGATGTCGGCGAGAAGCTTGCCCGAGACCAGGACCTGACCGGCGCTACCGACCTCGGCCCCGACCCTGACCTGGGCCGACACCTCGTAGTCGAATCCGGAAACCGTCAACCCTTGCTCGGTCGCGTCCAGGAGAACTCCGCCGAGGACGGGCACGGGAGGCCGCGACGGCAGACTGCGAGCGACCCATGCCACTGAATCAGCGAATTCTTCCCGGGAGACACGAAACTTCAGGCTTCCAAGCTCCATCGCCGGGTTGTTCCTCTCGGTAGGCACGGTTGTTCGCCACGGTCGGGCCGTGACCACAGCACTGCAGTCTTTCACAGAGCGGCGATGCATAACCGTATGCCCTCGAGGACGAACTTGAAAGCGGAACGCCTCCGTCCTCGAGTCTCCGACGGAGGCCTGTGAACGGACGCGATCCCCAACCCTGTTTTCAAAGAGTTTTTTATAAGAATTAATGAGAAGTACTATTAGGTCCTGTGGAATCTGTGGACGAACAGCTGTAGACGCTGGTCCCTCCGCGTACTTGTATGGGGAATTCTCGAGGACAAACTCGAGGACCGATCCGGCACCCGTGTGGACTACTCGAGGTTGTTCAAAGTTCTGCACGTTCTGTCCACAGAGATTCCACCTCATCCCCACATTTATCCACAGGTGTGCATGCTTTATCCCAGGTCCCGGCGTCGGCGTGTTGCCCCGGTGTGTCGCGCCGGCGGGGGTTTGCGCGAGCCTCGAGTAGACCCTCGAGCGGTGCCTCGAGGACCCGCTCGAGCCCACCCTCGAGGACCCGCTCGAGGAGCCCCTCGAGTTGCTTGCGGCGGCGGAGTCGGACCATCACGCCCGCAAAACGACCTGTGCCCCCGGTAGGCGAGCTACCAGGGGCACAGGAGAGGCAGAGGCGGGTGACTACCTCTTGGAACGCTGCTTGATCCGGGCGGTGAGCTCCTGGACCTGGTCGTAGACCTTCCGCCGCTCCGTCATCTCCTTGCGAATCTTCTTGTCCGCGTACATGACGGTGGTGTGGTCGCGGCCGAACGTCTGCCCGATCTTCGGAAGGGACAGATCGGTCAGCTCCCGGCACAGGTACATGGAGATCTGGCGGGCGGACGCCAGCGGACGCGCCTTGCCGGGCCCGCACAGGTCGTCGATCGACATGTTGAAGTACTCCGCGGTGACCGCCATGATCGTCGCCGCATTGATCTCGAGACTCGACGAGTCCGGCATCAGGTCACGCAGCACCACCTCGGCGAGCGTGAGGTCCAGAGGTTGCCTGTTCAGGGACGCGAACGCCGTCACCCGGATGAGGGCACCCTCGAGTTCCCGGATGTTGCGTTCGATCCGGGAGGCGATCAACTCGAGGACGTCGTCGGGCACCTCGAGCCGGTCCATTCGGGCCTTCTTGCTGAGGATGGCGATACGGGTTTCGAGTTCGGGGGGCTGAACGTCGGTGATCAGGCCCCATTCGAAGCGGGTGCGCAGGCGTTCCTCGAGTGTCGCCAGCTGCTTCGGCGGCCGGTCGGAGGAGACGACGATCTGCTTGTTCGCGTTGTGCAGGGTGTTGAAGGTGTGGAAGAACTCCTCCTGGATACCTTCCTTGCCCTCGATGAACTGGATGTCGTCCACCAGCAGCACGTCGGTCTCGCGGTAGCGGCGTTTGAACGCCACCTTGCGGTCGTCGCGGAGGCTGTTGATGAAGTCGTTGGTGAATTCCTCGGTGGAGACGTATTTGACGCGCATCCCCGGGAACAGCCGCTGGGCGTAGTGGCCGGCGGCGTGCAACAGGTGCGTCTTGCCGAGGCCGGACGCTCCCCAGATGAACAACGGGTTGTACGCGCGCGCCGGTGCCTCGGCGATGGCGACCGCCGCGGCGTGGGCGAACCGGTTGGACGAGCCGATCACGAACGTGTCGAACGTGTACTTCGCGTTGAGGCTGTTCCCACCCGTCGCCGCAGGTGCCGGGCCCGCGGGCGGCTTCGTGAAATACGACGGCCAGGATTCGTGGACGCTGGCGAGGGCCTCGGTGTCGTCGTCCACCTCCTCGAAGTCCGTGGTGTCCGAGTAGGGCTGGTCTTCTCCGGAGCCGAAGCGGCGCCTGCGGAACGTGCCGGAACTGGTGACGGAAGGCTCGAGATGGCGAGGGGTGTGGACCGGTTCCGGGTCCGGCCTGCGCTCCCGGCTCGGGGCCTCGGATTCGGGTTCGTCGTCGACCGGGGCGGCGATGCGCACACCGAGACCCTCGACCTGCTCACCGAGATGCCGGCCGAGCGCGTGGAGGATCGGCTCACGCAGATCCCGTTCGATCGCTTCCTGCGCGAAGGGCGACGGAACGGACAGGAGCGCGAAGCCCTGTGCGAGTGTCAGCGGTTTGACGAGCGCCAACCACGCCTTCTGTCCCCTCGTCAACGGCGGCAGATCGCCGCCGGGCGAATCGGATGTGAGGTCGGCGACGACGTCGATCCAGATCCGTGCGAGCGCATTCGGATCGTCGTTCACGTGGTTCCTCCCCAGTGTGTTCGCGGACTCGGCGGGTGCGGTGCCGAGTCCAGTGTCGGTGCCGTCGTCGAGGCGGAAATGGGAGCTTCCCCGACCTGAGGATGGACCCCGTACGGACCTACGAATATGCCATCTGAACTGTGTTTCCACACAATTATCCACAGATGTGGACAAACCGCAGACGCCTGCTGTCGCGGCGTCGTGTGACGGTGAGGAGTCCAGATTGAGCGCGCTGACCTGCGCATATGCATGCGAAACCTGGATGAGCGGGTGTGGGGACCCGAGAAGTGAAGGGTGTCAGGAACCCTCGTGATGATCCGAAGCGGGACACCATCTGTGCCCTGTGGATGAATTGTGGTGAATGTGCAGATGAGAACGCTGAAGTCGAGAGCTGGGCACTCGATCAGGGTTCATCGGCGAGACCATGCATAGACGCTAGCAACAGTGTCGGCAACCTCACAGCGGTTTGGCACATTGGAAGTTGGGGTGCAAGCATTTGTCGATCCTCGGCGTGTCGGTCAGCCGATTCGCGGGGGAATCGCAGGTGAGCGAGTTTGACCTGACCGGGAGTGGTAAGTACTCTCGAACAGTCACCCTGTGGTGAGGTGGCGGTTTCGTGCTGGCTTGAGTCCAGTTTCGAAGTCGTTTCATCCCCACCCTGTGGATGAACACCTGAGTTTTCGCCAATGTTAGATCCATGACGCCGGGAGGCGTCGATGAACTTCGAGGAGTGTTGACCGTGGCCAAGGGCAAGCGGACGTTCCAGCCGAACAACCGACGCCGCGCGCGCGTTCACGGCTTCCGTCTTCGTATGCGGACCCGTGCGGGTCGTGCAATCGTTTCGGCGCGTCGCCGTAAGGGCCGCGAATCCCTCACCGCCTGATCCCGACACTGGGTTCGGGAGCTCGGGGTGTTGCCTGAGCCGCACCGATTGCGTCGTCATTCAGATTTTTCGTTGACTGTGCGACGTGGTCGTCGGATGGGAAGACGCGACCTGGTTGTGCATGCTTTCGACCGTGTGCAGGCAGATGAGCTGGTGAGTAGCGGCGGTCCGCGATTCGGACTGGTTGTGAGTAAGGCTGTCGGGCCGGCGGTGATTCGACATCGAGTCGCACGCCGGCTTCGTCATATCTGCATCGACCTCGTGGACGTGGTTCCACGGGGAACCGATGTGGTGATTCGCGCTCTTCCGGGAGCTGCGACTGCAAGTAGCCGGGACCTGGAGAAGCAACTTCGTGCAGGTCTCCTTCGATTGGACCTTCTTGCGCCCGTGAGTAACTCCACATGAAACGCGCACTCCACGAGTCGCGCACCGACACGGCCGAGGGCAGCTCCTCGGCCTCTTCCGCGTGGAAGTCGGTCCGTGCGTTACCGGCGCGCACTCTCATTTTCTTCATCGAGCTCTACCGGACGTATGTGTCGCCCTTGAGGTTGCCGACCTGCCGGTTCATGCCGACCTGTAGCGAGTACGCGGTGGAATCCCTGCGTACCCACGGGGCGATCAAAGGCCTTCTTTTGACGGTGGTTCGGTTGGCGAAGTGTGCCCCCTGGCACCCTGGAGGGTGGGACCCGGTCCCTGCCCGTCACGACCGTCATGCGGGTAGCCGTCGTTGCTGTCCGGCGAACGTGGACGAACAGAGGAGTACATAGAGCCGTGCTCGACTTCATTTACTATCCGGTGTCCGGGATCCTGTGGGTCTGGCACAAGGTTTTCGGTGCCATTCCCTTCCTGGGTCCGGACAGCGGCATCACGTGGGCGCTCTCCGTGGTGTTCCTCGTGTTCACGCTGCGTGCCGTGCTGTACAAGCCGTTCGTCAAGCAGGTCCGCACGACGCGCCAGATGCAGGAACTTCAGCCGCAGATCAAGGCTCTGCAGAAGAAGTATTCGGGTGACCGCCAGCGTCAGGCCACCGAGATGCAGAAGCTCCAGAAGGAGCACGGGTTCAACCCGATCATGGGCTGCCTCCCGGTTCTCGCGCAGGCGCCGGTCTTCATCGGCCTGTTTCACGTGCTTCGCTCGTTCAACCGCACCGGCACCGGTATCGGTCAGCTCGGCATGTCGGTCGAGGCCAACGCGAACACACCGAACTACTTCTTCAGCGTCGAGGACGTGCAGTCCTTCCTGAGTGCCCGCCTGTTCGGTGCCCCCATCTCGGCCTGGATCACCATGCCGAAGGCTCAGCTCGACGCGTTCGCCGCATACGGTCCCATCCCCACGGTGCTGAACATCGCCGTCGTCGCGGTTCCGCTGATGATCATCGCCAGCATCGCAACGCACTTCAACTCGCGTGCCTCCGTCGGGCGCCAGAGCCCCGAGGCGGCCGCGAACCCGCAGTCGGCGATCATGAACAAGCTCGCGCTGTGGGTCTTCCCGCTCGGTGTGCTCGTCGGTGGCCCGTTCCTCCCCATCGCGATCCTCCTGTACTGGGTGAGTAACAACATTTGGACGTACGGGCAGCAGCACATCGTCTTCCGCAAAATCGACGAGGAAGAGGAAGAGAAGAAGCAGGCTGCCATCGCACGCCGGGCGGACAACGCTCCGAAGCCCGGCGCACGGCCCGATCTCACCAAGAAAAAGAAGAAGGCCGCGACCGAAACGGACGGTTCCGACGCCGACAACGAAACGGAGATCGTCGAGGGCATCGTCGAAGGCGACATCTCCGATCAGCCGAATGGTGACGGTTCGGCGTCGAAGCCGAAGCCCGGTGCCCGCCCCCAGTCCAACCGCGGAAAGTCCCCCAAGCGCAAGCGGCGCTGATTCAGAAAAGAGAACGAGCATGGCTAGTGAGCCTGACATCGCAGTGGACGGAGATGAGACAGACGTGACTGCACCGACGCAGAACCCGGACACCGAGGTGGATTCCGATTCTGACGACTACCTGATCGAGGAAGGGGAAATCGCCGGCGACTACCTGGAGCAGCTGCTCGACGTACTCGACTTCGACGGCGACATCGACCTGGACGTCGAGGGTGACCGCGCTGTTGTCAGCATCGACGGTGGAGACGATCTCACCAAGTTGGTCGGGCGCAAGGGTGAGGTGCTGGACGCACTTCAGGAACTGACTCGCCTCGCCGTGCAGCAGGCGACGGGCGAACGCAGTCGACTTATGCTGGACATCGCCGGATGGCGTGCCGGCCGTCGCGCCGAACTCACCGAGCTGGGTTCCTCGGCGGCACGTCGCGTACTCGAGAGCGGTGAACGCGAGGAGCTCGCTCCGATGACGCCGTTCGAGCGCAAGATCGTTCACGACGCAGTCGCGAAGGTCGACGGCGTCTCGAGTGAGAGCGAAGGCGCCGAGCCGTCACGTCGCGTGGTCGTCATCAAGGACTGATCCACCCACGCACCAAGGCGGGGCTCCCGGATTCACTTCCGGGAGCCCCGCCTTTTTGGTCCCACCCCGTCACTTTGGGTGCGTTTCGTTTCACGTGAAACACAGACCCCTCCCCTCCCCCACCGAGGGGTCCGTGCCCGGCCTCCATCGCGCAGCAGAATTCAGACGCGGCGGAACCCGAGAACTGAACGCAGTGTGGCAGTGAAGAACGCCGACAGTGCAGCGGGCGCAGTGGGCGGCACACGACGAGGTATCGGATCTCGAGTAAGTTCCGGTGCCCGCTGATCCCGACTCGAGTCGGCCAGGAGGGGCGCCGGGATGTTGTCCGTGGAAGGTCGGGCAGAGGCTGCGTACCGGCGGATCGAAGTCACCGACGACTTTCCCGCGGGGGCGCCCCCAACCACAACCGCCAACCGAGAAGGGCAATCTTCAGTCGCCGAAGAGGGGGTCGGTATTCGGGTTCCGGTAGTGGGATAGGTCGACCAGGCGCGACACCTCAATGCAACCGTCGTGAACAACAGTCGGCGTCACTCTGACAGGCACGGATCGCGAGCCCGATCGCCAGGTGGATCTTGCCGGTGCCCCCGAAGTCGAGCGGCCCCGGTAAGTGCTCGAGTCCCGCTCGAGACGATGGGCGCCGACGATGGGAACTCCTCGAAATGAATTGCGGTCCCGGACGTCGCACCGGCGATGAGTTTCGACGCGTTCCGAAGTCCACACCTTCCAAGGGGCCGAACCGGGGCCCGTCGACTGGATGGAGTGACAGATGAGCGAGGACGAACAACAGATCCGGAATCTGATCGAAAGTTGGGCCGAGGCTGTGCACGGTGGTGATATGGCTGGGGTTCTCAGGGACCACACCGACGACATCGTGATGTTCGACGTGCCACCACCCTACGAGGGCGCTCGCGGAATCGATGAGTATCGCGAGACATGGCCGTCATTCTTCGAATGGCAGTCGAGAGGTGCCAGGTTCGAGTTGGTGTCATTGGATGTGACTGCGGGCGAGGATGTCGCATTCGCCCGCGCGCTCCTCCGGTGCGGAACGGAAGCGGAGCTCGCCGACAATCCGGAGAACCGTCTTCGGCTCACCGTCGGGTTGCGGAAGGAAGACGGTCGTTGGCTCGTCGCTCACGAGCATCATTCCTTTCCGGACACCAGTGTCTGACGGGCGATCGATGTGGGTCGGCGACAGTCATTCTTTGGGGCCTTTTCGGGCGAATTTAGGTTGTAGTTTCACCCACCCAACCACACCCGGGAGTTTCGTCACTGTGATGATTACGAAATCGGAATCGTAGGTGTGAAAGCGAAATTTCGATAGAAGGGCGCGCCCGGCTCGAGTAACGTTCGCGAGACGGTTGGCACCGATCCCACAGAGTGTGTTCCACGTGAAACACCACCCCGATGTTCCCCGTGAAACTGCTCGCGACTCGACCGGCGCGGTGAACTCTGCTCGTCGAGGTGACACGGGTCCGGCCGGGTAGGAACGAGAATCAGTGCCATCGAGGGCGCGGCGACGTGACCTTGCCGCGACACCGCGCTCGCCGCTGCGGTTCCACGTGAAACATCCCGCGGGCGACCCCGATGCGGTGTGGCGCCATCAACGGCCGAAGGCAGCGCGCCGTTGGGAGGATGCGCACCGAGTGTCATGGCTCCCGCGGCTAGACTCATCCGTCCCGTATCGAGACGTCACGTCGTGACGAGACAACCCCGCCCGCGGCGCGATACGTCGCGTCGCCGTTGGAATGCCCAACCCCTCCCCTCCCCCACCGGAAGGGGTGCGGCTCGACACTGTCCGGCGTTGCGCGTTCGAGTTGAGGGACATACTCGCGGGCGAGGGCGGATAATGGAGAGGCTGTGTTTGTTGATTTCGCGTTATTCGCGGGAGGATGTTTCACGTGGAACCGAATGCTGGAGAGCCGGCCGAATGGGACGAACAAGCGGCGGCACGCCAGGTGTTCGGTGAACGATTCGATATTGCGGAGCGCTATTACAAATCGTTGGCGACCGACGGTGTCGAGCGGGGGTTGATCGGACCGCGAGAGGTTCCGCGACTCTGGGAACGTCACCTCCTCAACTGTGCCGTCGTCGGCGAGCTGATCGCTGAGGGCGAGTCGGTCGTCGACGTGGGAAGCGGTGCCGGTTTGCCCGGTATCCCCCTCGCGATCGCCCGGCCCGATCTCCGGATCACGTTGGTCGAGCCGTTGCTGCGACGGTCGGTGTACCTCGCGGAGTTCGTGGAGTCGAACGGTCTGGACGTGCTCGTCGTCCGGGGTCGCGCCGAGGAGTCCGGGGTGGTGAAGGAAGCCGGTGGCGCGGATGTCGTCACTTCCCGCGCGGTGGCCCCGTTGGAGAAGTTGGCCAAGTGGTCGCTGCCGCTGATTCATGAGCATGGGAGAATGCTCGCATTGAAAGGTTCGAGCGCCGCCGAAGAGATTTCCCGTGATCGCGCTTCCTTGACTCGGTTGGGTGCTGGCAAGCTGGATATCGTGGAATGCGGAGTGGGCCTGCTTCCTGTCCCCACCGTTGTCGTTCGGGCAGAACGTTTACCGAAACGCCGTCAGCGTCGATGACGATGAGCACACTGGACCAGGGAGTGAGTATGTCGAGTAACGAGCGATTCCCAATCGAAGGAGTAGTCAATGTCGGGTGGGCCTGAATCCGCCGTTTCACGTGAAACCGTTTCACGTGAAACCGACCATCAATCCGACCAGGCGCCTAGCTCCGGGAACGGAGACGACGGATTCACTGCCCCCTACAACGGAATCTCCGTCGAGGAGACTCCGATCGGTGCCGCCGCGCACCGCGCGAGCCAGGTGCTGCACCCGCACTCGGTGGGCCTGCCGAAACCACCCGAACGGCGGATCCTCACCATCGCCAACCAGAAGGGCGGCGTCGGCAAGACAACGAGTGCCGTCAACCTCGCATCCGCTCTCGCGGTTCAGGGGCTGACTGTTCTGGTGATCGACCTCGACCCGCAGGGCAACGCCAGCACCGCGTTGGGGGTGGCCCACCACTCCGGTGTGCCGTCCAGTTACGAGCTTCTGCTCGGTGAGGTGACGGCCGCGGAGGCGATCCAGAAGAGTCCGCACAACGACCGGCTGTTCTGCATTCCGGCCACGATCGACCTCGCCGGCGCCGAGATCGAACTGGTCTCCATGGTCGCTCGCGAGGGACGGCTGAAGGGTGCGCTGTCCGAGAAGGCGCTCGGCGAGGTGGATGCCGATTTCATCCTGATCGACTGCCCGCCGTCGCTCGGACTGCTCACGGTGAACGCGATGGTCGCCGCCAAGGAGGTACTGATCCCGATCCAGTGCGAGTACTACGCACTCGAGGGTGTGGGACAGCTGCTGCGGAATATCGAACTGGTGCAGGCGCATCTCAACCCCGACCTGCACGTGTCGACGGTTCTCCTCACGATGTACGACGGCCGCACCAAGTTGGCGGACCAGGTGGCCGAGGAGGTTCGTACCCACTTCGGGGACGCCGTCCTCCGCGCTGTCATTCCGCGCAGCGTCAAGGTGTCCGAAGCTCCCGGGTACGGGATGACTGTGCTCGACTATGACCCCGGTTCACGGGGGGCCATGAGTTACCTCGATGCGGGACGTGAACTCGCAGCACGCACCGCGCACATCACGAAGCAGGAGCAGCGATGAGTCAGACGCGTAAGGGTGGACTTGGCCGTGGACTGGCTGCGCTCATTCCTACCGGGCCGACCACGACCGGACCGGGGTTGGGCAACGCCGCCGCCGACGTCGTGATCGGGACGGACCGGCGCAACGTGCTGACCGCGCCCGCACCGAACTCGTCGGACTCTGCGACCGACGAGAAATCTGCTCCCGCGTCCACGGGAAACAACGGAAGGCGCAAGGGAGCTAGCAAGGGCGCCGACGGCGCATCCGGCAACGGTGCCCAACCCCTCCCCTCCCCCACCGGTGCGGTGTACCGGGAAATCGCTCCCGACCTGATCGAGCGGAACCCGAAGCAGCCGCGTCAGGTGTTCGATGACGACGCTCTCGCGGAACTCGTTCATTCGATCCGCGAGTTCGGTCTGATGCAGCCGATCGTGGTGCGCCCGCTCGAGGACGGCAAGTTCCAACTCGTCATGGGCGAGCGTCGGTGGCGTGCCAGCCAGGAAGCCGAGCTGGAGACGATCCCGGCCATCGTCCGTGAGACCGGCGACGACGCCATGCTCCGCGACGCGCTGCTGGAGAACATCCACCGCGTCCAGCTGAACCCTCTCGAAGAGGCTGCGGCGTACCAGCAGTTGCTCGAAGAGTTCGAGGTGACCCACGAGGAACTGGCGGCGAAGATCGGCCGCTCCCGTCCCGTCGTGACGAACATGATCCGACTGCTGAAGTTGCCGATTCCCGTGCAACGACGCGTCGCGGCGGGTGTGCTGTCCGCCGGTCACGCTCGGGCCCTCCTGTCCCTGGAGGCGGGTGCCGATGCGCAGGAAGTGATGGCGGCCCGCATCGTCGCGGAGGGCATGTCGGTTCGCGCGACGGAAGAGGCGGTGACGCTCGCCAACCGCAGCGACGACCAGGCGCAGCCCGTCCAGCGACGCAAGCCGATCCAGATGCCGGGCCTGCAGGACGTCGCCGAACGGTTGTCCGATTCGTTCGACACGAGGGTCACGGTCAGCCTCGGTAAGCGCAAGGGCAAGATTGTGGTCGAGTTCGGTTCGGTGGACGATCTTCAGAGGATCGTTGGGATGATGGAGGCACAGAAGGCCGATTCGTGAGCGCCTGAGAGAGGTAGAAGGACCCGCGGATGATCCGTCACTGTGACAGCGGCCGCCGGCGGACCGATTCCAGCAGAACTATCGGGGGCGAAACACATTGAATACCAGAGGATGTCGAATGATCTGCGGTAGTGACATTTGGAGGCTGAGCTAGCCAGTGTCGACTCACGTCACATCGCTCACTCTCGACGGCTTGGACAAACTCTCCGCCCATGCCCGTCGCTGTGTCTTCTGGGAGATGGATCCGGCGGCGATCCACAGTTCGCGCGGATTCTGCGACCAGGAATTCGAGAAGGAAGCCTGGCTGTCGATGGTCATGCTCGAATGGGGATCGTGCGGGCAGGTTGCCGTCATGGACGGGAAGCCGGTCGGCAGCGCCCTCTACGCTCCCCCGCGGACCGTGCCCCGCGCGCAGTTACTCCCGACCGCTCCGGTCGGCGCCGACGCCGTCCTCCTCACGAGTCTCCGGCTCGAGCCCGCCGGCGAAGAACAGAACCTGGGGACCAGGTTGATCCAGGCCGTCGTGGCCGATCTGGTGCGCCGCGGTGTTCGTGCCCTCGAGGCGTTCGGGATCCGCAACACGGAGGGAACCGGGCCGATCGACACAATGGGACTGGCCTCGGCGACCGCGGCTCGCGAATGCTCCCCCGAGGAGTGCATGATTCCGGCGACCTTCCTCGAGGACAACGGTTTCGAGATCGTCGCGCCCCACCACCGGTTCCCGCGACTGCGGCTCGAACTGAACCGGGATCACGGATGGAAGGAAGACGTGGAGGCCGCGCTGGAGCGTCTCATCCACACCGCCTCGGTGAGCATGGTCGACATCGGAGAACGCACGCCCGTCGGAGCGCACTGAGCGCTCGGCGGGAGATCAGGAACGTTCGGAGGAAGACAGCTCTTCGGCGAGCAACTCCGCGAACGTGAACGTTCCGGTCGGCTGATCGTCCTGACCGAGCAGGTACAGGCGCTTCACGGAGATGAGGATCGCCTCGGCGATGGCGTCGCGCGCCCGCGGGTTGGAGAGCACCGCGGCGTCCAAGTCGTTGGTGAGGTACCCGAGGTCGATCTGCACGGTCGGCATGTTCGTCAGGCGCAGCAGATCCCAGGTGCGGCCGTGGGTGCGGCAGTCCTGCAGCGGCGTGCGTGCCACGATCTCCCGCTGGATGAATCCGGTGAGAACCTGACCGATCATCGACGTCGAACCGTGCGAGTTCCCGAAGTGGAAGCTGGCGACACCGTTCGCGGAGGGGCTGGTGTTTCCGTCGCAGCGCAGCGAGATCATCAGGTCGGCATCGAAGGCGTTCGACGTGGATGCGCGTTCGATGTCTGTGGGGTTCTCGTGGTGCGGGCGGGACAGGAACGTCTCCATCCCGGTGGCGGCCATGCGACCTTCGAGTCGGCTGGCGAGGTCCCACAGGATATCGGACTCCGAGATCGTGCCGTACGGGGAACGGACGATGGTTCCGTAGGTGTTGCCGCCGAGGCCCGGATCGATGACGATCCGCTTGCCGCTCAGCTGCGGCCCGGAGCTGCGGACCATTTCCTCTTCGCTCATCGCGTGCGGGGACCCACCGGTGACGCGGGTGCCGAGCAACTCGAGCGACCGCAGGGTGGCGGGACCGCAGATGCCGTCGGCGGCGATGCCGATCTCCCGCTGGAACGAGGACAGGGAGTCGTGGGTCTGCGGGCCGAAGAAGCCGTCGACCCGTCCGACGTAGAAGCCGAGGTCCTGCAGGCGGGTCTGCAGGGTGGCGACGTCGTCGCCGTAGAGCGGTGCGGACAGCTGGTAGATCAGCGTGCGCGCGCCCAGGCGGTACGACGCCTCTTTCATGGACCGGTAGGTGGCCGGACCCACGATTCCGTCGACGAGGAGCCCACGCTGCTGCTGGAAGGCCCGTACGGCGCTGTCCAGGTGATGATCGAACACGGCGTCGGGGGCGATCCAGTGGGATCCGTTGGCGCTCTCACGCCGGGTGCCGGGGACACCGTTGTGCAGGAAACCGAGACCGGCCAGAGTGCCCCGAATCTCAGCGACGGCCGGACCATGGTCGCCGTGACGGAGTCGGTGCATGTTTCAGGGCCTCTCAGTCCGAATCAACGAGAAATACGAATCTCGGTACAAACAAAACGATCGATGTGCCCGGTCGGTCTAGCTGATGCGACTGGAGCACATCGATCGATTGTCTCAGAGATTCCCACAAAATCGGGAATCGCGCTGGGTGTTCGGGTGTCGATCAGAGAACGTCGGCGAGCTCTTTCAGCAGCGCAGCCTTGCCCTTGGTGCCGACGATCGTGTTGATCGGCTTGCCGTCCTTGAACAGGATCAGCGTGGGGATCGACATGACCTGGAAGTCGCGGGCAGCGCCCGGGTTGGCGTCGATGTCGAGCTTCGCGATGGTCAGCTTGTCGCTGTGCTCACCGGCGATCTCCTCCAGGACGGGGGCGATCATCTTGCAGGGGCCGCACCAGGTGGCCCAGAAGTCGACGAGGACGGGCTTGTCGCTGGAAATGACGTCCTGCTGGAACGAATCATCGGTGATGGTGACGGTATTCGACACGGGGATTTCCCTTACTCGAGATGGGTAGGTGGGTGTGGGTGGCCGGCTCAGGCGTCGACCGGTGAGCCGGCGGCGGCGACGGTGTTGGCGGTGATGTCGCCGCGCTCGGCCAGCCAGCGCTCGGCATCCATCGCCGCGGAACATCCGGTACCGGCAGCGGTGATCGCCTGCTGGTAGATGTGATCGACGAGGTCGCCGGCGGCGAAGACGCCGTCCACCGAGGTGGCGGTGGACGGGTTCTCGACGATCACGTAGCCGGCGTCGTCGAGGTCGACCTGACCCTTGACCAGTTCGCTGCGCGGATCGTGACCGATGGCGACGAACATGCCGGTGACGTCCAGCGTGGACGTGTCACCGGTGACGGTGTCGCGGATCACGAGGCCGGTGACGCTGTTCTCCCCCAGCACCTCGACGGGCGCCGCGTTGGTCACGAACCGGATCTTCGCGTTCGCCTTGGCGCGCTCGAGCATGATGCGGGACGCGCGGAACTCCTCACGGCGGTGCACCACGGTGACGCTGCGGGCGAAGCGGGTGAGGAAGGTGGCCTCCTCCATGGCGGAGTCGCCGCCGCCGACCACGACGATGTCCTGATCCTTGAAGAAGAATCCGTCGCACGTGGCACAGGCGCTGACGCCGCGGCCGAGCAACTTCTCTTCACCGGGAATCCCCAGGTAGCGGGCTGCGGCACCCATCGCCAGCACGACCGCGTGAGCCTGGTAGGTCTCGCCGTTCACGACGACCTTCTTGATCGGGCCGGTGAGGTCGAGTTCCTCGACGTCCTCGGTGCGGATGTCGGTACCGAAGCGCTTGGCCTGCTCGCGCATCTGGTCCATCAGGTCGGGTCCCATGATTCCCTCGCGGAATCCGGGGAAGTTCTCGACGTCGGTGGTGGTCATGAGGGCGCCACCGAACTGGGTCCCCTCGAACAGCAGCGGCTCGAGTTCCGCGCGCGCCGCGTAGACGGCAGCGGTGTATCCGGCAGGTCCCGAACCAACGATGATGAGTTCATGAACCGTCGATGGAGTGGTCATGCGGGCCTTCCAGTAGTGAGGGGTGCTCAGTCGTATGGATCAACACAAGACTAAAGGGTGTTGTTCCCGGACTGCAGGTGATACCGGTCGCTCCCCCGGCAGGCCACGTGATCAGCGCAGAGTCTCCCGGATGACGCAGCGCGTCCCCGTGTAGATCGTGGGCATGCACTTGTTGCAGTGGATGCACAGTCCCTCGGCGACGTGCCGGTCGCGGAACTTGTTCACGAGGTCCGGGTCGCGGAGCAGTGCGCGGGCCATCGCGACGAACTCGAATCCTTCGCCGAGCGCGTTCTCGATGGTGTCGAGCCGGTTGATTCCGCCGAGGAGGATGAGCGGCATCGACAGGGCGTCGCGGAACTGCCGGGCCATCGGCAGGAAGAAGGCCTCCTCGAATGGGTAGGTCGGAAAGATGCGCGGCCCGTACACCTTCAGTCCCCAGCCCACCAGCTTCGGCTGTGAGGCAACGAATTCCGCCATCGGGACTTCGCCACGGAAGAAGTACATCCCGTTGAGCAGCGAGCTGCCGCCGGTGAGCTGCATCGCGTCGAGGTGCCCGTCGGCCTCGAGGAGCTGGGCGATGCGGAGACTGTCGTCGAGCCACAGCCCTTTCGGAACACCGTCCGTCATGTTGAATTTGGCGGTGACGGCCACCGAGTCGCCGACGGCGTGGCGCACCCGCTCGAGCACCCGGCGCGGGAACGCCGCCCGTCGCTCCAGGCTGCCCCCGTACTTGTCCGTGCGCCGGTTGAGATTGGGGCTCATGAACGAGCTGAGCAGATAGTTGTGGCCGAGGTGGACCTCGATCGCGTCGAATCCGGCGTCGACGGCGTTGCGTGCCGTGCTCTCGAAGTCGTGGGTGACCTCCTCGAGTTCGTCCCGGGTGGCACCTCGCACGAGACCCATCGCCGGCGGGCTGAGCCGAGTGGACGGCGCGAGCGTCCCGGTGCGGTTGGACAGCGTGTTCGCGACCAGACCGGCATGACCGATCTGGGCCGCGGCCAATGCCCCCTCGGCGTGGACGGCGTCGGTGAGCCGGCGCAGGTCGGGGACGCGGGCGCGGTCGAGCACCAGGGTGTTTGCGTGGACGCGTCCGCCGGGTGAGACGGCGCAGTACGCGACGGTCGTCAGTGCGGCGCCGCCGCGGGCGACCTCGGCGTGGAAGTCGACGAGCCGGTCGGTGACGCGGCCGCGTGGCATGACGCCCTCGAACGTGGCCGCCTTCACGATGCGGTTGCGCAGCGTCAGGGGGCCCAGGCGGGCCGGCTCCCAGATATCGGGCTGGGGTGGTGGAACGGTCATGGTGGTCTGCCTTCTGGGGTGCTGGGTGCTCAGGCGAAGGTCGCGGCCAGCGCCGCGCGGGCCGGTCGCCAGGTGAGCCCGAGTTCGTCGCGGGTTCTCGAGTCGTCGGTGGGGGTGGCCGAGGTGAGGAGCCAGGCCGCCTCGTAACCGAGCCCGGGGCTGAGGTGTGTGAGTCGGGCGCTGAAACTCGCGACGTGGACGATCGGATCGAGTCCGAGGAAGGCCGCGCGGGTGAGGATCGCGGCGGTGGCCTGCGTGTTGATCTCCCACATCAACTGTTCGCGGCGGTCGTCGGTGCCCACTACGCCCGCGGCGTGGAGGAGGGCGTCGCAGCCGTCGAGGAGGCGCGCCACCGTCTCGGCGTCGCGGATGTCGCCGACCACCGGTTCGATCCGCGCGGCCTCACGGCGGCCGCCGCGAGCAGGGCGTCGGGAGTTTCGGTGGCCGGTGACCGCGGTCTTCATGTATCCGCCCCCATCGAATTACGGTGCCACTGGACCCGTAATGGGTACGATATAGCGCGGACGGCACTTCTGTCCCACAATTCGAACCAATGAATGCAACCGGAACCGGCCGCCCCCGCGACCCGCGGATCGACACCGACGTCCTCGCGGTCACCCGCGCGATGCTCGTGGAGTCGGGCTGGGAACAACTGAGCATGCGAGCCATCGCGACGCGGTCCGGGGTGAGCAGGGCGTCCATCACCAGGCGGTGGCCGTCGAAGGCGCACCTGGTTCTCGACGCCATCCTCGGCGCGACACCCGACCTGACGCCGTTCGAGGGCACCGATCGCGAAGGCTGGATCCGCTGGGTGGTGACCGGCAGCGCCGAACTGTTCTCACGACCCGAGGTGCGGGCGGCCACGCCGGGACTGCTGGCCGCGATACGGGACCACGACGATCTCCGGACCGCGCTCTGGCGGGGATTCAGCGGGCCGAGTACTCAACTGTTCGGAAGCGCGGATTCCGGGGAGTCGAGCACCGCGACCGCCGTGCTGGTGCTCGCCGCCGGCGCGGCCCTGTTCACGAGCATGATCGCCGTGGAGGACGACACTCCCGCATTGCGGGCGAAGATCCTCGAGTTGCTCATGCCGGTCGCCCATTCGGAACCCGAACGGGACTGAGGGTCAACCGATGTCGGTGACGGCGATCGTGGCCGGGTCGCCTGCGCCGCACTCGCGGCCCACCACCAGGGCGGTGATCTGCGGCGGGCGCGGCGCGGCCACCAGGAGCAATACCCCGGGCACGCCGTCGAGGCGGACCTCACCGGAACCGAGAAGCGCACGGGCCGGATCGATACCGTTGGCGCGCAGGCATTCTGCCAGCTGATCAGGATCCTCGAGCGGTCCGAGCTGCCGCGAACCGATCACGGTGAGGAGGCGTCCGGAATCGAGATCGGAGCCCAGGTCGAGAACCTCCGGTGCCTGCGAGGTCTCGGAACTGGGCAGGGCAACGGGCGGCGGCTCGGATTCCCGGCCGTCCGGTACGACGACCGCAACGGCCACCACGACCGCTGCTGCCGCCGCGAACGTTCCCGCGGCCGCGGCAGCCCACTTCCGGCGCCGGGCGATCGGCACGACGGTGGCCTCGGCGGGGGTGTCGCGTTCCGCGGCGAGCGCGCGGTTGATGCGGTCGGCGATGTCGGCGGGAATCGGGGTCGAGACGGAGTGATCGCGGCCGAGCGCACCGAGCTGATCGGTGACCCGGTCGAGGGCGTCGATGACGGCCATCGCCTGCGGGTCGCTGCGGACGAGCGGCCACAGACGATCGCCGACCGACTCCGGCAGCACCCCGGCATGCAGATCCGCGAGTAGGTCCTCGGAATAGGGAGGTTCGGGCAGTGCGGCATCGGACGGCTCGGATTCACGGTCGGCCATGGCACCTCCTCACCGAATCATCGTGGTCCGGGACATGGTCCGGGACGTCAGGACACTTCCCCGCTCCTATTAGGTTTTGACGCTGCGGAGTCATGATCGGTTCCCCTCCACCCGAAAATATTCGAGAGAAGCGGCCAGCTTCTTCCGGCCGCGGGCGCAGCGGCTCTTCACGGTGCCCTCCGGAACCCCGAGGAGAGCCGCGGCCTCGCTGGTCGACCGGCCCTCGAGGTCCACGGCCACGATCGCGGTCCGCTGATCCGGCGGGAGCTGCGCCAACGCGCGCTCGACCACCAGGCTGAGCTCCACCTCGGAGACGTAATCGCGGGTGTCGCGCGGTTCGTCGTCCTCGTCGGCGGACAGGGACACCGCCGGGCGGGCCTTGTTCCGGCGGATGCGGTCGAGGCAGGCGTTGACGACGATCGTGTGCAGCCAGCTCCGGACCGCGGCGTCCCGGCGGAACGAGCCCGCGTTGCGATGGGCCGACAGCAGCGCCTCCTGCAGGGCGTCCGCCGCGTCCTCGGTGGTGTAGCTGGTGCGTTTGGCGACGTGCCACAGGTGGTCGTAGTGCCGTCCGAGCAGGGTTTCGAAGGCGTGCCGATCGCCGGCGACGTGCGCAGCCAACAGGTCGACGTCCGAGGGCTCACCCTCGGAATCCCCCCGGAAGATTCGCACCGGCGGATGTTAGCTCAGTTCGCCGGCCCGCGAGCACCGGGTGCCGACTACGTGGAGGCGTTGAAACCGATGTCGGCGATGGACGATTGGTTCGTGCCGCGGGAATTGCTCAGGCCGGTGATCCACACCAGGACGTTCTTGGTGGGTCCCTCCGACTTGACCGGGATCTCGGTGACGCCGTTGCCGAGGACCTTCGAACCGAGCACCTGCGTCTGGTCGAGCGTCGGATTCTCGGACGGGGCGCTGCGGATCTCGACGTTGGTGCCCGGGGTCGGCGAGTTGATCCACACACTCGACAGGGTCGCCGGCTCGTCCAGCGTGACCATCAGGCCCACACCGTTCTTCAGCGAAGGGAACGGCTGAAAGTACGAGTCGGTGCTCCACACGGTGGACGTGTTGCCGTCGATGGCCAGCCGGGCGTTGGCGGCGGAGTCGGGTGTGCCCTGCGGCGAGAACACCGTCGCGCCCGAGGGGGTGATCGGAGCGACGTTCGCCGCCGGGGCGGGCGCGGCGGCGGGCGACTCCGGGTTCGGTGGGGCCTCGGCCGAGGTGGTGAGTCCGAAGTCCTGTTCGGTGAGCGGCGCGTCGGAACTGCTGCCCGTGAGGAACGTGGCGAGCCAGAATCCCAGCAGCGCCAGCACGATGATCGTGACGACCGCCAGGCCGACGAGCGCGGCGATCATCCGGTTGGACTTCTTCTTCTCTGCCTCCAGCGCTTCCGGGTCGGCGAGAGCGTGACCGGACGGGCTGGGGCCCCGCTGCCCGAGCCGCAGCACGGGGATGAACTCGGTCTTGTCGTTGACGACGGCCGCCTGATCGAGGATGTGCTGCACGGTGGCCGCCGTGCGGATTCCACCGTTCGGCTCGAGCGAGCGCAGGGCCACCGCGGAGATCTCGAACGGGACCTCCGGCCGGATCACCCGCGGACCGATGGGCTGCCCGCTGGAGTCGCGGTCGGCCAGTCGCATGCCGCCGACGCTGCCCGGGCGGTTCGAACCCGACGGCTCACCCGCGGGAGCGGACGGGTCGCCGAGCGGCCAGCGGGCGGTGATGAGCGCGTAGAGCATGGCGCCCAGCCCGCGCACGTCGGAACTCGAGTCGGAGTCGGCGAGCGTGGCCGGGAACGCCAGCACGGCATCGCCGTTGATGCTGATCCGGACGCGGTCGGGATGGTCGATGGACAGTGCCCCGCCGGCCCGGTGCGCGGTCTCGGCGGCCGCGGCGAGCGCGCGGATGGCGCTGGCGGCGCCGATCGGAGACGGCTTGGTGTCGGCCATCTCCCGTAGCGACCGGCCCGGAGTCCACTCGGCGACGACGATGCCGCCGGAGCTTCCCCGGACCACGTCGAGGACACGGGCGAGACCGGGCGAATTGATCCGGCCCAGTCGCAGGGTGCGCGACAGAATTGCTTGCGGGCCTTCGGGACCGGCCGAGGTGGAGCGCTGCTCGGAGTCGACGAACGTCAGCGCCACCTCGCGGTCGAGCTTGACGTCCAGTGCCTGCCAGAACTGCAGTCCCCGCGAACCGCCGTGCGGGGTCAGCAGGCGGTATCGACCACCGGCGACGGAGGCGCCGGGAATGAGCTTGGGGCCACGGGGAGTACGACGCGGGCCCGCTCCGGGGTCACGACCGGGCGCGGGTGTGATCGGAATCACGCCGGTGTCGTAGCTGAGATCCCGTGCGGGTGCGGAGCCCATGTGACGTGTGTCTCGACGTTCGTCGGCGGGCGACTCGCCGGAGTTTTCGCTGGGAGTCTTCGGCGCCGCCTTCTTCTCGGCGTTCGCCCCGGTCTCGTTGCTCTGCGCAGGTTTCGGAGTGCCGGCAGAGGCCGCGGACGCGTCGGCGGCCTTCTTTTGCGAGGTGTCCGCGTCTTTCTTCTGCGGTGCGTCGGCGCCGGCCTTCTTGTCGGACTTCGCGGAGTCGGTGGAGGCCGACTCGGACAAGATCCGGGTCGTCGGGGCGTCGACGCCGTTGGGTGCGGCGGCCGAATCGCGTTCGGACGCTTGCACCGTAGAACCTCCGGCTCTCTTGCTGCCGGCCACGTCGTCGTCGCTCACCCTCACTCCTTCATTTTCGAATGCCCAACTCCGACCAGTGCCGGGCGGCGATCCGACCCGCTCGTGTCCAGGGTACGGGAGTCCACCGGGTCGTTCGATACCACGCGGCTGTCCTCCGGCGTCGCGCGGTGTGGCGCGGACCACGGGAATCAGTTCTGTTTCGGCGTCTGCGAGCGGGTCGACCTCCGGTTCCGGTGCGGCGCCGCGACCGCGCAGGGCGCGGACCTTACGGGTGACGGCGACGGTGATGGACACGATTTCGGGGATCTTCGCGAACCAGAGGATCGCGAACGTGACGACGAGCATCAGCATGCCGCTGATGGCGACGCGGACCATGGAACCCGGTCCGCCGAACAGTTCGGTGAGCCGGTCGAGTTGCAGCAGCCGGTCGGCGCCGAGCATGGCGAGGGCGCCCGCGAGGGATGCGAGGACCACCACCCACACGGTCTTGCCGACGTTCGCCATCTGGAGATTGCCGAGACTGCGGTGCAGCAGGTACCCGCCGACGAGGGCACCGGTGATGTAGCCGAGGCCGTTGGCCACGCCGAGCAGGATCACCACCTGGTCGTCGCTCGAGGCGATCATCGGGGTGAGCGCGGACAGCGCGATCTTCACCGCGGTGATGCCGAGGACGATCCACGTGGGAGTCCACGCCTGTTCGCGGGCGTAGAACACGCGGAGCTGGATCAGCACGAGCGAGTACGGGATGAGCGTGAACGCGGACCAGCTGACGGCCTCGCCGAGACGTTCGGCGTCACCGGACCCGAAGTTGCCGTACCCGTACAGCGCCTGACCGATCTCCGGTCCGGCGAACGTGAGGAACGTGATGATCGGGATCAGGGAGATCATCGTCAGCCGGGTGGCGACGGACAGGTCGTCGACCACGGCGGGGGTGTCGTCGGCGGCGGCGTTGCGGCTGAGTCGCGGCATGATCGCCGTCAGCACCGTCACGCCGAGCACGCCGTACGGCAGCTGCAGCAGTAGCCACGCGTTGTTGTAGATCGCGGGACCCGACGCGTCCGCGTGGGACGAGATGCGGGTGGCGACGATCATGCCCGCCTGGCTGATCAGCACGTACAGGATGATGGCGACGGCCATGCCGCCGAACTGCTTGAGCCGGTCGTCGAGGCCCCACAGCGGTTTCAGCGAGATGCCCTCGCGCCGGATCGCCGGCACCAGACTCATCGCCTGCACCACGACACCGAGCGTGACGCCGACGCCGAGGACCAGCAGTTTCGGGTCGCTCATCCGGACAGGGTCGAGGGTGATCTCTCCCGGCGTGGCGTAGTAGATCACCAGCACGGTGAGCATCACGACGTTGTTCAGCACGGGGGCCCAGGCACCGGGTTTGAACACCTGCCGGGTGTTGAGAATCGCCGTGAGCAGTGCCGACAGTCCGTAGAACAGGATCGCGGGCAGCAGCAGATAGGACAGGGCTGTGGTGAGGGACGTGTTCACCTTGCCGTCGGCCGACAGGAAGACGTGGGTGGTGAGCACGGGCGCCGCGGCGGTCGCCAGCAGCGCCGCCGTTCCGAGCAGCACACAGGTGGCGGTGAACAGGCGGCGCACGAACGCGGCACCCTGGTCCGGGTCCTCCCGCTCGGCGCGCACCAGGACGGGCACCACGATGGCGGTGAGCACCGCGCCCAGCACCAGCTCGGAGATCATGTTCGGGATCTGGCTGGCGACGGTGAACGAGCTGGCCACCGACCCGCCCAGCAGTGTCAGGACGAGAAGCTGCTTGGCGAAACCGGTGATGCGGCTGACGAGCGTCGCCACCGCGATCGACCCGGTCGACGCCAGCAGGCGGGAGTTGCTCTGTTTCTGCGGCGCCGTCGACGGCCCCGAGTCCTGGACCGGAGGTGGTGGCGGAGGGTCGACCCGGATGGCCGCGAACTGCACCGTCGGCGCCTCGTCCGGCCGGATCTCCCGAGCCCAGTGGTCCCGCTCCCACGGCGCGACCCGGGGATGGGAGCGATCGGGAAGCCTCTGGCCCCTACTGGGCAAGTTCCCGGTCATGAACGTTCGTACCCTTCGTCAGCTGGATCCGGCTGGCCGCGGAATCGATGCCACAGCCGGCGGCCGGCGAGGAACAGCAGCAGAGCACCCGCGCATGCTGTCAGTATCGCCAACGCCTGCCCGTACGCGTTGGACCGTACCGTCACGCTGGTCGGCTCTCCCAGTTGCTGTCCATCGGCGGTGGTCAGAGAGAAGTTGACGACGAGCTTGCGGGAGTCGTTGGCCTCGGTGGGAACGGTGAGGGTGCGACTGCCCCGCGGAGGCAGCGTGGTGGGGCCGATGTCCGTGATGGTCATCCCGGAAGGCGCGTCCACCTGCAGACGGACGGTGATCCCGACCGGGAGGTCGTTTCTGGCGACCAGCAGCAGCGGGCTCTGTTCCGACGCCAGCGTGTAGACGCCGCCCGGCGACACGACGGTGACGGCCCCGAACATGTCGTCCATGGTTTCGGCCACCTCGTCGGCGCGCGTGTCGGACGCTTCTTCCGCGGACCGGCGTTCGTCGTCGCGGCGATGCGCGAGGCTCATCGACCGCACCAGGTCCTCGCGGAGCGGCGCGGTGAACCGCTCCGGGGTGAGCGGGGCCTGCGGGTCGTCGACCAGCGCCGCGTTCAGTGCCTCGATCCGGGGCATCTGGGTGGCGGCGGCGTCGCGGATGTGGGCGGGGACGCCGTCCTCGGCGGCCTGATCCGGGTAGTCCAGGCTCGCGACCTCGGGTGATCCGGGCTGACGTCCGAGCAACGCGGGCAACGGCCGGGGCGTCGCGAGCCCCGAGCGCATCAGCGACGACACCGTCGACAGCAGCGTCTTCGCGTCGTCGGCGCCTGCCGTCCACAGCTGCGGCGGCACCACCATCAGCGATCGGGGGACACCGGCGGCCCGTGCGGCCTCGGGTTCGAGGGCCGACCACGACACCGCACCGAGCGCGTCCTGCAGCCGGGCGGTCTGGGAATCGTCCGAGAGGTCGTACCGGGCGCGCTGGGGTGTGTAGGACGGAGTCTGCGGAGTCGTTCCCATCGCGGCGAGCGCCGTGCCGACGGACGGATCGAACAGCAGCGCGTCGACGCTCCCCGTGGCCGCGGGCGTCTCGGTGGCCGCCGGGGTGGTGGTCTCCCCGTTCGCCGGGACGGGGGCTGCGGGCGGCGGTGTCGCCTCGATGACGTGGGCGCTGTCCCGGGGCGTGGTCGTGTCGACGGAGTTCGCGGCCACGAGCGCGGTGGTCGCGTCGTCTCCGCGGAGCATCTGCGCGGTCGCGTCGTCGAGCACGCCGGCGTCGCTCCACACGAAATTGCGCAGCGACGTGACACCCAGCACATTGTCGACGATGTCGGCGGGGGCGTCGACGGCGGTCGCGGTGAGGTCGGCGTTCCCGACCTCGGTGATCGCGGACAGGTCGGCCTGCGCGAACGGCACCGACGTGGTGCACATCGTCGCGGCCAGCGTCCGGGCACGCTCGAGCCACGCCGACGCGGCCTCCTTGCCCGCACCCTCGTGCGCGGAACCGGTGGGATCGGACGGGTTGTCCACCACCAGATAGCCGCGCGTCATGTTCTCGACGGTGATCAGCAGGTCCGGGTCCACCGCCAGGCACAGACTGTCCCTCAGCGTGTGGTCGCGGTCGACGCTCTCCCGGGTGGCGAATTCCGCCGCCCCCAGCAGTTCGTCGAGCCGGCCGCCGTCGTCCAGTGAGGTCGCGAGGTCGTCGTCGACGAGACGCACCGGTTCGGTGACGGAGCCGGCGACACCCGCCGCGAGCCGGGGGCGGTCGGCGAGGGGCCACATCATGGTGACGGCGACGGGACTGGAGATGTCCGGGGGCACCGCCGGACTGCCCGGGACACCGAACACGGGCAGCAGGAACCGGGCGTCGTCGAGGCGCGCGGCCCCGCCGTACTCGGGGGTGCCGTTCACGTTCACCATCAGCGGGTACACGCCGGGTTCGGTGATGTCGAGAGAGAGGTCGGTGTCGGAACGCAGCGGCAGCGACAGCGTGAACTGCTTGCTCTGGCCCTCGTCGAGGCGGCCCGCGACCGTGTCGAACATGCCGACCGTGTCGTAGCGGGACTGATCGAGGGTGAGGGACGTGCGGAGACCCTCGCTGCTCGCGACGGCCGGAGCGCGTTGCAGTCGCACACTGACGTCGCGGACCGTGCGGTCGCCGATGTTCTTCACCGAGCCCGTGACGGTGACGATCGGGTCGCTCGTGGTGGTCACCGTGGACGGGGTGACGTTGTCGATGTGCAGTTCGAGGAACTCGGGGTCCTCGTCGACGAGCTGGGTCCCGGCGCTCTCCGGCGGCACGGGTTCCTGGGCCGACGCCACCACGGTGCTGGTGGGAACCAGAACGACCGCGAGTGCGGTCAACGTCACGGCACCGACCCGACGCAAAGCCATCCTCATCCGGCGTCTGGCCCCTTCTGGAGCTTCAGGTCGGAAGTGGGCGGAGTGGTAGTCATCTTGGAGATCAAGTCACCGGCGATTTCTGCGAGTTTCCGTTCGTCTGCGTAGGCCAGGCGTGATCCCAGCTCGGCGAGCGGCACCCACGCTACCTCGGTGACTTCCACGTCTTCGTCCGACAGTTCCCCGCCGAGGCATCTCAGCAGATAGTGATGGACGGTCTTGTGGACCCGGCGGCCCTCGGTGACGAACCAGTAGTCGATGCTGCCGAGTGACGCCAGGACGGTGCCCTGGATGCCGGTCTCTTCCTGGACCTCACGCATCGCGGTCTGTTCGGCGGTCTCGCCCTGCTCGATATGCCCCTTGGGCAGTGACCACAGCAGCCGCCCGCGACGGTCGGTGCGCCCGATCAGCGCGGCGCACAGATTCTCCCGCGGGCCGCCGAGTCCGTTGACGACGAGCCCGCCCGCCGACGTTTCCCGCACCGTCCTCATGTGGGGTTTCGCGGGTTTGCCGACGGCGCCGCGCCGCCGCGAGTTGCGGCGACTCCTGTTCGCACGTTCGGCAGCAGACACCCCATCGATAGTAGTTGGCTTTGCCGTTTCCACCGGAACGCCGCACCCGAACCGAGACGCTTCGTGACACACCTGTGGTGAACCGAACTGCGAGGTGACAGCGTGTATGCGTATCCCGCTATTTGCGCACCTCGGTAAGCTTCCTGGACGTGACTGCCCCTTCTCTCGACGACGAGCGCCGTACGCGACTGCTTGCCGGCGCCGCGGTGACGCTGCGCGAGCTGTCCGAAGTCCTGACGCCGCTCGGTGAGAAGTTCGCTTCCGCCGGTCACGAGTTGTACCTGGTGGGGGGCAGCGTCCGGGACGCGATCCTGGGTCGCCTCGGCACCGACCTCGACTTCACCACCGACGCCCGCCCGGAGCAGGTGCAGAAACTGCTGTCCGGCTGGGTCGACAACCAGTGGGACACGGGTATCGAGTTCGGGACGATCAGCGCCGCCAAGGCGGGTCAGCAGATCGAGATCACGACGTACCGGGCCGATGCCTACGACCGGGTGTCGCGCAATCCCGTCGTCCAGTTCGGGACGAAACTCGAGGACGATCTGGTGCGGCGCGATTTCACGGTCAACGCGATGGCCGTCCGGATCGGTGCGGACGGCTCGCAGGACTTCGTCGACCCCCTGAACGGCATGGACGCGCTGCTGGCCGGGGTGCTGGACACGCCGTCGGCGCCGGAGAACTCGTTCAACGACGACCCGCTGCGCATGCTGCGGGCCGCCCGGTTCGTGTCCCAGCTGGGATTCACCCTGCAGGAGCGCGTGCATCGGGCCATCGTCGACATGGCCTCGCAGATCGAGCGGATCACCGCCGAACGCGTGCGTGCCGAACTGGACAAGCTGATCCTCGGCGAGTTCCCCATCGACGGCATGAACGTGATGTGCGAGACCGGTCTGGCCGATTTCGTGCTGCCCGAGGTGCCGCAGATGAAGCTCGAGATAGACGAGCACCACCAGCACAAGGACGTGTACTGGCACTCGCTGACGGTGCTGAAGCAGGCCGTCGACCTCGAGGACGGCGACCCCGACCTGGTGCTGCGCTGGGCGGCGCTGCTGCACGACATCGGCAAACCGGACACGAAGCGCAACGAGCCGGGTGGCGGCGTGAGTTTCCACCACCACGAGGTGGTCGGCGCGAAGATGGTCCGTAAGCGGATGCGGGCCCTGAAGTACTCGAAGCAGATGGTCGACGACGTCTCGCAGCTCGTGTTCCTGCACCTGCGGTTCCACGGCTACGGCAAGGGGCAGTGGACCGATTCCGCGGTGCGCCGGTACGTGACGGACGCCGGTCCGCTGCTGCCGCGCCTCCACAAGCTGGTCCGCGCCGATTGCACCACCCGCAACAAGCGGCGGGCGGCTGCGCTGCAGGCGACGTACGACGACATCGAGGAGCGGATCGCCCGGATCGCCGAGCAGGAAGACCTCGCCCGGGTGCGCCCCGACCTCGACGGCAACGCGATCATGGAACTGCTCGGCATTCCCGCGGGGCCGGAGGTCGGGAAGGCCTGGAAGTACCTCAAGGAGCTCCGGCTCGACCGCGGTCCTCTCAGCCGGGACGAGGCCGAGGCCGAACTCCTGTCGTGGTGGGCCGCGCAGCAGGCCTGACCGATCCGCTGGTTCCTCCCCTGCTCAGCCACCCTGCACACCCAAATCGAGTGACGTCGGTCACATGAACTGGCCGTTGCCGTGGTGCCGACATCACCACCGCGCCCGCGGCCGGGTGCGAGAGACGTCATCGAACGCTCACCGGGGTTAATCCCGACGAAACACGCCGGTCGGCACCATTGATACAGGTCGTGAGCCAGGTGGACACGCGGCGACCGTGCAGGTGAGGAGCGAGTCGATGCAGCAGCAGAAAGCCGGGACTTCCACAGTGAAGACCGCCTGCTCGTACTGCGGTGTCGGCTGCGGCATGGTGCTCGAGGTCGGGATCGATCCCGAGACGAATGCCCGCCGGGTGCTCAAGGCGTCCGGCGACAAGGACCATCCCACCAACTTCGGGCGGCTCTGCACCAAGGGCGCGACGAGCGCGGAGATGCTCGTGGCCGGTGGCCGCATGGAAACCGGGTACGTGCGGGACGAGCGCGGGGAGGCGCCCACCGCGGTGGACGTCGGCGCCGCCATCAGCGAGACCGCCCGCCGGCTGAAGGAACAACTCGACGAGCACGGTCCCGACGCCCTGTCCTTCTATGTCTCCGGCCAGATGTCCATCGAGGCCCAGTACCTGATCACCAAACTGGCGAAGGGCTTCGTCGGGACCAACCAGATCGAGTCGAACTCGCGTCTGTGCATGGCCAGCGCCGGCACCGGCTACAAGCAGTCCCTCGGCGCCGACGGTCCGCCCGGCTCGTATCAGGACTTCGACAAGGCCGACGTGTTCTTCGTGATCGGCGCGAACATGGCGGACTGTCACCCCATCCTGTTCCTGCGGATGATGGACCGGATCAAGGCCGGCGCCAAGCTGATCGTCGTCGACCCGCGCCGCAACGCGACGGCCGACAAGGCCGGCCTGTTCATGCAGATCGCGCCGGGCACCGACCTCGCACTGCTCAACGGCCTGCTGCACCTGCTCGTGCAGAACGGGCACACCGATCCGGCGTTCATCGCCGAGTTCACCGAGGGCTGGGAGGTGATGCCCGAGTTCCTCGAGGAGTACACCCCCGAGAAGGTCGCGGAGATCACCGGCATCCCCGAGGCCGACATCCGGCAGGCCGCCCAGTGGATCGGTGAGGCCGAGAACTGGATGAGCTGCTGGACGATGGGCCTCAACCAGAGCACCCACGGCACCTGGAACACCAACGCGATCTGCAACCTGCACCTGGCCACCGGGGCCATCTGCCGTCCGGGCAGCGGCCCGTTCTCCCTCACCGGTCAGCCGAACGCCATGGGCGGCCGCGAGATGGGATACATGGGTCCCGGACTGCCTGGCCAGCGGTCCGTGCTCGCCGCCGACGACCGGGCGTTCATCGAGGATCTGTGGGAGCTGCCCGAAGGCAGCATCCGCACCGAGGTCGGCACCGGCACCGTCGACATGTTCGAGCGCATGGTGGCGGGCGACATCAAGGCGTGCTGGATCATCTGCACCAATCCCGTTGCCACCGTGGCCAACCGGCGGACCGTGATCGAGGGCCTCGAGGCCGCCGATCTCGTGATCACCCAGGACGTCTTCCTCGACACGGAGACCAACGGGTACGCCGACATCCTGCTGCCCGGCGCGCTGTGGGCGGAGTCGGATTCGGTGATGATCAACTCCGAGCGCAACCTCACCCTGCTGCAGCAGGCCGTCGACCCGGTCGGCCAGGCGCTGCCCGACTGGCAGATCATCGCCCGCGTCGCCTGCGAGATGGGATATGCGGACGCGTTCACCTACGAATCCTCGGAGGACGTGTTCGAGGAGATCAAGCGCACCTGGAATCCGAAGACCGGCTACGACCTTCGCGGCGTCAGCTACGACCGGCTGCGGGAGACGCCGGTGCAGTGGCCGAGCCCGCCCGGCAACCGTACCGATCGCAACCCGATCCGCTACGTCAACGACGGCGTCAGCCAGAACCTGCTGTCCGCTCCCGACGGTTCACTCCCCCGCCTCGCGTTCGCCACCGCGAGCGGCAAGGCCGCCTTCTTCCCGCGCCCGCACATGCTGCCCGCGGAGATGCCCGACGACGACTACCCCCTGGTCCTCAACACCGGGCGCCTGCAGCACCAGTGGCACACCATGACGAAGACCGGCAAGGTCGCCAAGCTCAACAAGTTGAACTCCGGCCCGTTCGTCGAGATCAACCCGGCCGATGCGCAGAAGCTGTCGATTTCCGAAGGCGACAAGGTGGAGGTCGCGTCCCGGCGCGGTCGCGCGGTGCTTCCCGCCGTCGTCAGCGACCGCGTGCTGCCAGGAGGCTGTTTCGCCCCGTTCCACTGGAACGACTCGTTCGGTGAATACCTCAGCATCAACGCCGTCACCAACGACGCCGTCGACCCCACGTCCTTCCAGCCGGAGTTCAAGGTGTGTGCCGTCTCCCTGACCCGGGTGGCCCCGGTGTCCGAGCCCGAGGTTCCCGAATCGGGTGGGGCTCTCACCCTCGCGAGCGGCTCGCCCGCCGCGGAGATGAGCCGCATTCTCGGACTGGATGATTCGGCATCCCCCAGCTTCGACGAACACGAGCGCACGTACCTCGCCGGACTTCTGGCGGGTCTGCAGTCCACCGAACTGCAGGGCGTTCCGGTTCTTCCGCGCACCGCGCCGATCTCCGGGTCGAAGAGGGTGTGGCTGGACGGTCTGATGGCGGGGCTGTTCTCCCGCTCCGCCGTACCGGACGGCTCCGCGGCGCCGGACACGAGTCCCGCGACCGCTGAATCGGTCCAGCACCCCGTGGTCGTGGTGTGGGCGTCGCAGACCGGCAACGCGGAGGAGTTCGCCGCCGAATGCGCCCGCCAGCTCGAGGAAGCCGGCCACGGCACGCACCTGACCAGCATGGACGACTACGACGTCGCGGGCCTTGCCGACGTCCGCGATCTCCTGATCATCACCAGCACGTTCGGGGACGGCGACGCCCCCGACAACGGCAGCAGCTTCTGGTCCGCGCTCAGCAGCGACGAGGCACCGAGGCTGGCGCAGACCCGCTACGCCGTACTGGCTTTCGGAGACTCGAACTACGACGACTTCTGCGGGCACGGCAAGCGGATCGACGCCCGGTTGGAGCAACTCGAGGCGAAGCGGCTGACCGAGCGCGTCGACTGCGAACCCGACTACGAGGACCAGGCGCACCAGTGGCTGACCCAGGTGCAGAACCTGGTCCGTGAGCGCGCGGCCGGCGGTGCTGCCCAGGCCGCCCCAGCGCCTGCCAGGCCCGCGGCGAAGAAGGCGGCGACGTTCACCCGGAAGTCTCCCCTCGTCACCCGGTTGACGAGGAACATCCCGCTCAGCGCGGCCGGTTCGTCGAAGGACGTGCGGCAGTTCGGCTTCGAGGTGAACGATCCGGAATTCTCCTACGAGGCGGGCGACGCGCTCGGTGTGTGGCCCACCAACAGCGATGGCGTCGTCGACGAGTGGTTGAAGGTCACCCGGTCGATCCCGGACACACCCGTCACGCTGCCGGACCTGCCGGAGATGACACTGCGGGAGGCGCTGCGCACGAAGCTCGAGATCACCAAGGTGACGCCCGAACTGCTGCGGTTCGTGCAGAGTCGCACGCAGGACACCGAGTTGGCGCGACTGCTGCGCCCGCACAACAAGATCGCGCTCCAGCAGTGGTTGTGGGGACGGCAGTCGATGGACGTGCTGGCGCAGTACGAAGTCGACGCCGACGCGGAGGAGTGGCTGGGCGTCCTCAAGCGCCTCCAGCCGCGGCTGTACTCGATCTCGTCGAGCCCCAAGGTGGACCCGGGTGAGGTGCAGCTGACCGTCTCCGCGGTGCGCTACAACCACGAGGGCAAGAACCGCTCCGGGGTGTGCTCGACGTTCCTCGCCGATCACTGCGACGACGTCGACGTGCCGATCTTCGTGCAGAAGTCGGCGCACTTCCGTCCCCCGTCGGCCGCCGATGCGCCGATGATCATGGTCGGTCCCGGCACCGGGATCGCACCGTTCCGCGGATTTCTGCACGAACGCAGGGAATTGGGTCACACGGGCAAGAACTGGATGTTCTTCGGTGAGCAGCACGAGGCTACCGACTTCTACTACCGCGAGGAGATGGAAGCTATGCACCGCGACGGATTTCTCACCCACCTCGATGCGGCGTTCTCCCGGGACCAGCGGCAGAAGATCTACGTGCAGGACCGCATCCGCGAACACGGCGCCAAACTGTGGGGCTGGATGCAGGAGGGTGCCTCCCTCTATGTGTGCGGCGACGCCAGCCGGATGGCCAAGGACGTCGACGAGACGGTTCGTGAAGTCGTCCGCACCCACGGTCGCCTCGACGAGGAGGACACCGAGCTGTACATGAAGCAGCTGTCCAGCGACAAGCGCTACGTGCGGGACGTGTACTGATCCGCATCTTCGGCGGTTTCTACTTGTTCGGTCCGTATATGCCGACATAGTATGGCGGTCATGACGCATGCGCGGACGACCTCCGGATGACGGGTATCCGGATACGACAGGCCGCGGAACTCCTCGGCGTCAGCGACGACACGGTCCGGCGGTGGATCGACAACGGCAGCCTCGCGGCGGACAAGGACGAGTCGGGCCGCAAGGTGATCGACGGTCCCGCCCTCGCCGAGTTCGCGCGCGCCAACGCGTCGAAGTCGCCCGACCTGCTCGGATCGGAATCCTCGGCACGTAACCGATTCACCGGCATCGTCACCGCGGTCGTGATGGACAAGGTGATGGCCCAGGTCGAGATGCAGTGCGGGCCTTTCCGTGTCGTTTCCCTGATGAGCAGTGAAGCCGTTCGCGACCTCGGGCTCGAGCCCGGCAAGGTCGCGGTAGCCGTCGTCAAGTCGACCACGGTGATCGTCGAAACTCCTGGAGGAATTTCATGAAAATGTCCTGGCGCCGGGTCACGACGGGGGCTGCTGCGGCCGCGCTCGGTCTGGGCCTTCTCACCGGTTGCGGTTCGAACGACGACAGCGGTGCCTCGGGTTCGGCCGAGTCGACGTCCGCGGCCGCATCGGGCGGCGACATCACGGTGTTCGCCGCGGCGTCGCTGAAGGGCACGTTCACCGAACTCGGCGAGATGTTCGAGACCGCGAACCCCGGATCCCACGTGGAGTTCAGCTTCGCGGGTTCGTCCGACCTCGCCGCGCAACTCGACCAGGGCGCTAGCGCCGACGTGTTCGCGTCCGCCGACACGAACAACATGAAGAAGGTCGTCGACGCCGGACTCGTCGCGGGAACCCCCGTCAACTTCGCGACCAACACGCTGACCATCGTGACGGCACCCGGAAACCCCAAGGGCATCACGTCGTTCGCGGATCTGAACCGTGAGGGAACGCTCGTCGTCACGTGTGCCCCGCAGGTTCCGTGCGGTTCCGCGACACAGAAGGTCGAGACGGCTTCGGGTGTCGACCTCACCCCCGTCAGCGAGGAGTCGTCGGTCACCGACGTGCTGAACAAGGTGACGGCCGGTCAGGCGGACGCCGGACTCGTGTACGTCACCGACGCGGCAGGTGCGGGCGACAAGGTGACCGCCGTGCCCTTCCCGGAGGCGGCGCAGGCCGTGAACACCTATCCGATTGCCGCGCTGTCCGCTTCGAAGCAGCCGGAGGCGGCGCAGGGCTTCCTCGACCTCGTCACCGGACCCGAGGGCCAGGCGGTGCTGGCGAAGGCCGGATTCGCTCAGCCGTGATCCGAGCGCCGCGCGTGAAGGTTCCGTCCGGGCTTCCGGGCTGGATCTTCGTGCCCGCAGCGGTGGGCGGCCTGTTCGTCGTCCTGCCGTTGTTTGCGATGCTGGCGAGTGTCGACTGGACGCGCTTCTTCGAACTGGTCACGTCGGAATCCTCACTCGCGGCGTTGGAACTGAGTCTGCGCACCGCCGCCGCAAGTACTGCCCTGTGCATCCTGCTGGGCGTCCCGATGGCGGCGGTGTTGTCCCGCAGCAGCTTTCGCGGACTCAACGTGCTGCGTTCGCTGGTGCTGCTGCCCCTGGTACTCCCACCGGTGGTCGGGGGCATCGCCCTGCTCTACACGTTCGGCCGGAAGGGTCTGATCGGGCAGCACCTCGAGGTCGCGGGCATCCACATCGCGTTCACCACCACGGCCGTGGTGCTCGCACAGACCTTCGTCGCGCTGCCGTTCCTGGTGGTGAGCCTCGAAGGGTCGCTGCGGACCGCGGGCAGGCGGTACGAGCACGCCGCCGCCACGCTCGGTGCGAGTCCCACCACCGTCTTCCGGCGGGTGACGCTCCCCCTGGTGCTGCCCGGACTCGTGTCCGGTTCGGTGCTGGCGTTCGCGCGGGCGCTCGGCGAGTTCGGGGCGACGCTGACGTTCGCGGGCAGTCTGCAGGGCGTCACACGGACCCTGCCGCTCGAGATCTACCTGCAGCGCGAGACGGACGCGGATGCGGCCGTGGCATTGTCGCTGGTGCTGGTGATCGTCGCGGTCGTCATCGTGGTGGGTTCGCGGGGCTGGGCGTCGAGGGCGGCGCTGTGACCGGCCTGAGCGTCGAGGCCAGGGTCGCGGCGCGCGGCGTCGAGGTGGGATTCGACCTCGCCGACGGTGAGGTGCTGGCGGTCCTCGGACCGAACGGCGCAGGCAAGTCGACGGTGCTGTCGGTGGTCGCGGGCCTGGTCCGGCCGGACGCCGGACGTGTCGAACTGAACGGTCGCGTGCTCACCGACACCGAGCGTGGCATCGCGGTGCCGCCGCACCGGCGCGGTATCGCGCTGCTCGCGCAGCAGGCACTGCTGTTTCCGCATCTGACGGTGGCCGCGAATGTGGCGTTCGCGCCGCGTAGTTCGGGCCGCGGACGCCGGGAGTCGCGGGCGGTCGCGGAGAAGTGGCTGGACGCAGTCGATGCGGCGCAGTTCGCCGATCGCCGTCCGCACGAGTTGTCCGGGGGGCAGGCGCAGCGGGTTGCGGTCGCCAGGGCACTCGCCGCGGAACCGCAGGCGCTGCTGCTCGACGAACCCATGTCCGCCCTCGACGTCGCTGCGGCCCCCGCCCTGCGGGTGCTGCTCAGGCGGGTGCTGCGGGAGGGCGACCGGACCGCGGTCGTCGTCACCCACGACGTTCTCGACGCGCTGGCACTGGCCGACCGGGTGATCGTCGTCGAGGGCGGACAGGTCGTCGAATCCGGTTCGGTGCGCGACGTGCTGACGCGCCCGCGCAGTGCGTTCGCCGCGCGGATCGCCGGACTCAACCTCGTCCCCGTGTTCGCGGCGCAGGACGGGTTCGAGACGGAGACCGGTGTTCGGATGCAGGGTCTGCTCGACGCCGACTTCGTCGGGGGCGCGCCGGCCGTCGCGGTGTTCGCACCGCATTCGGTGGCCGTGCACAGGCGGTCTCCGGAAGGCAGTCCACGCAACGTCTTCCAGGTGACCATCTCGGAGATTGAGGTGCGCGGGCCGACGGTCCGGGTGCGCGCCGCCGAAGCCGGAGGCCGGCTGGAGCTGAGCGCCGACGTGACCGCGGCGTCCGTCGCGGAACTCGATCTGGTGCCGGGCCTGGACGTGTACTTCGTGGTCAAGGCCACCGAAGTTGCGCTTCACACCGTGCGTACTTGTTAACGTCGGGCGGTTGAGAAGTACTCACGGGTGCAGGGACGCATGCATCAGGTAGACGTTGTAGCTGTCCCACTCCGAGATCGTGAAATACAGATCCTCGCCCGTCGACCACGGGTGGATGAAGCCGCCGTACGCCTTCGGATAGTCGGCCGTGTCGACGAGCGTCGCCGCGTCCGACCATGCACCCTGCGGGCTCGACGACTGCCGGAGGATGATCGAACCGCCGACGGGTTCGAGGTAGCTCATCTGCCACGTGTCCGCGGCCGCGTCGTAGCGCACCGACAACTCGCTGGCCACCCCACCGACGATGGGGGTCGCGAGGCGCTGGGACACGGGTGTCCACGTGCCGTCCGACCAGTACTGGTACGACGTGGTGTTGAGTACCTGGTCGACGGGTACCCGGGCCAGGCCGATGGTGCCGATCCGCCCGTTGGGGGTGCCGAACATGTACACGTAGTCGCCGTGCGGCACCATCGCGGACACCTGGAACCGGGCACCGAAGATGTTGTCCCACTTGGCGTGCTGATCCTTGATCCAGGTCTGCCCGTTGTCGTCGGAGTAGGCGATGCCGCCGTAGTTCGTGTACCACATGCCGGGGACCATGCTCCAGCGCTTCACCGACATGTAGCTGAGGTACTGACGGTCACCGATCGCGAACCCCGACGTGGGGATGGTGGTCGTCTCGAAGTTGTTGATGTGCCTGCTGTCGATGATCTCGGCGGCGTGGCACCGGCTGTCCTGGACCATGCTGTCGATGGTCATGCCGTCGGACAGGTCGGTGTCGGTGCTGTGGCCGAGAACGTTGCTCCGCCAGTCCTCGCCGAAGGCGCCGGGCGGGGCCCAGTCCTTGCCGAACGTGTCACCGAACGCGACCGCCACCTCGCCGGGCCTCGTCTCCCACGTGATGCCGAGGTCGGTGCCGTCCACCTGCCAGCGCTTGTCCGTCCGGTTCTCCGAACCCTGTCCGGTCAGCTGCGACACCAGCCGGACGTCGCCGACGGCCGGCTTCGCCATCGCGGCGGTGAGGGAACCACGTACGGCCGGGTTGATCTCGACCGGCGGCGCCGGTTTCGGTTCGGGTCCCGGACCGCCGGGAACGGGAATGGGAATGGTCTCGGGCCGCGGATCGATCGAGATCTTCGGGATGGTCAGCGCACTCGAGCCCGACGACCCCGATGACCCCGACGACCCTGCCGAACCCGAAGAACCCGGGCCGGTTTCCGGTTCGTCGACGTCGTCGGTGAGGTCGGGGCACGGGTCCGCGCACGGATCGGCGGGGAGGTCCTGGGCGACGCGGCTCTGGTCGATGCGCGGTCCGGGGACGGGGACGGGCACGAAGTCGGGGTACGGGATCGGGATGCTCACGGTCGGCGGGATCGGGGGCAGCAGTGGCCCGCCCGGGCTCGGCGGCTCCTTCGCCGGGTTGAATCCGGTCTCGCCGCAGGCGTTCACCGGGAGCCAGGGCAGGGTCTCGGCTGACGCCGGTGCGGCGGTGAAACCGATCGTCGCGGCGACGACGGCGGCCACGTACAGGGGCACTCCGGGCACAGACCAGGACTTGTCGACCACGGGACCCCTCCACATCGGTGGTCGGAGTGACGGTGGACCGACCTGCACGCGCGGGGTCGAAGATAACATCGGGGGACGGCATCCGCGGCGCACGCGCCCGGCCCGTCCGGTTGCGGTCCGGTCACAGTGCGGTTTCACCGTCGCAGCGGAATTCGCGGATATTCGGTGGAACCGGATGCGGTCGCGCTGCGTCCAACCTTCATATGGATCCTCTCGAGTACTCGTTCGGAACCGGTGCCGACGCCCCGGTGGCGTGGACGTCGCCCGCCGATCTCGACCTCGGACCGTCCGGCGGTGTCGACGCGGTACGCCTGGACTTCGACGGCGACGGACTTCTCGACGACGCGATGTGGGATTCGGACGGCGACGGGGTGGCCGATCGTTCGGTGCTCGACTACGACGCCGAGGACGAGTCCCGCTACTTCACCGATCCTTCCGGCGGCGGGACGTGGAACGCCGAGATTCCGCGCGAGCCACCGGTGATCGCGGCGGTGCACACGTGGCGCCCCGATCCGGTGGTCGGCACCGCTGGGACCATTGACGCCGGCGCCGAAGCCGGGCAAGGTGGGTTGGGATTTCAAACTTACCGAGGGTTCGACGAGGAGAACACACGATGACCGATCTGACCCGCGAGGCGGCGAGCGCCTTCGTCGTCGCAGCCGGACTGGAACTCGACGAAGTGTCGGGAACGAAGGTGGTCGGCCACATCGACCTGTCCGCCGACCATCACACACCGTGGGGAGTAGTGCACGGCGGCGTCTACACGACGGCGGTCGAATCGGCCGCGAGCATCGGCGCGAGCACGGCCGTCGCCGACCGCGGTCAGTTCGCGGTGGGCGTGCACAACGGCACCGACTTCCTGCGGGCCCGCACCGAGGGGCGGGTCGACGTGGTCGCGGTGCCCATCCAGCAGGGCCGCGTGCAGCAGTTGTGGTCGGTGGTGATCACGGCGTCCGACACCGGCAAGGAGGTGGCTCGCGGTCAGGTCCGCCTGCAGAACGTGCCGATGCCGGGGTCGGAATAGCCCGGTTCTCAGGCAGGTTCGCGCCGGGTGTTGAACAGCACGCCGACCAGTCCGAGGCCGTAGAACGCCCCACCCGCCAGCACCAGTGCGAGTGATCGGCCGTCGGGGGCGATCACGAGGGACGCCGCGGCGATCGACCCGATGAACGCGACGTTGAACACGGTGTCCTGAAGCGCGAACACCTGTCCCCTGCGGTCGTCCTCGATCTCGATCTGCATCGCCGCGTCGCCGCTGAGTTTGATGGACTGTCCGGCGAATCCGAGTAGCAGCGCGCCGCACAGCAGCGACGCCTGCGTGAGGGTCGCGACGAACGTGCACTGCACGACGAGCGCGAGGATCAGGCCCCCGACGATGGTGCGGGACCGTCCGATGCGCGGAATGAGGAACGGTGTCGAGATCGCTGCCAGCAGCATGCCCGTGGCGGTGGCGCCGAGCGCGACACCGAAACCGGCGAGGCCGCCTGGCAGGGCGCTGACGGTGGCGGTGTCGCGCAACACCAGAACCATGATCAACGTGTTGACGCCGAACACGATCCGGTGCGTGCCGATCCCGATCATGGCGGTCGTGACGCCCGGAGAATGCCACACGGCGAGCGCCCCGTTGCGCAGTCCGGCGGCGACGGCGCGGACCGCCCCGTATTCGGGTTTCTCGTCGGCGTGCGGACCGAGAAGTCGATGGTGGAAGCGCGACGCCGCGAACGCGGCCACCGCGGAACCGCAGGCGGCGGCCGCCACGGCGATTCCGGAGCCGCGGTCACCGGCGCCCACGAACGAGATGATGGCGACGGACGTCGCGGCCCCCAGCGCGGCGACGACGGAACCGGTGGTGGCGAGCACCGAATTGGTGGCCACGAGCCAGGAACGGTGCACCACGCGCGGCAGCGCCGCCGAGACTCCCGCGAGAACGAACCGGCTCACACCGATGGCGGAGAGGGCGAGCACGAGGAGCGCGGATTCGCCGGTCCCGGTCTCCAGCAGCGCGGCGGTCACCAGAATCAGCAGTCCGCGCAGCACATTCGCCCACAGCAGCACGCTGCGGCGGTCCCAGCGGTCCAGGAGTGCGCCCGCGTACGGTCCGATCACCGAGTACGGCAGCAGCAGCACCGCGAAGCCGGCGGCGATCGCGACGGGATCCGTCTCCCGCTCGGGGTTGAACAGAATCGCGCCACCGAGTGCCGCCTGGAACATGCCGTCGCCGAGTTGGCTGGCGAATCGCACGGTGGCGAGACGGGCCAGTCCGGGCGACCGCCGGAGCGTGTACGCCGTTCTGCGCCACGCCTCGCGCCGGTCCCCGAGCTGTTTCGCCATTCACAGGACCCTATCCGGCGGCCGCGACCGACCTGTCCTGCCACCACCGGACTGTCTCCTCGGCAGCCCGGTCGAGTGGCGTCGGGGCCAGTCCGAGGCGGGCCTCGCTCTCGGACGAGTCCATCACGAACGGCTCCTCGAACTGGTACAGCATCTCCGCGAGTTCGCGGGTCCCCTGGTGGACGAGCCCGCCGCCGCGGATCACCCAGCCGGGCAGGGTGCCCACCTTCGGGGCGGGAACCCCGGCGGCCTTCGCGTAGGCCTCGACCATCTGCCGCTGGGTGACGGCCGGCGCGGTCGGTGCGTGCAGCACCGAGTTCCACAGCGCCGGGTCGTGGGCCGCGGCGATCATCGCGGCCGCGAAGTCGTGGATGTACGTGAACGAGTGGGGCAGGTCGGCGGAACCGAGGACGCGCATCGTCTTGCCCGCGAGGACGACGGGCACCATGCGCTCGCCGGCGTGCGCGTTCAGCACCCGCGGTCCGAAGAAGTCGGACGCGACGACGCTGACGGTGGGCGTCGAGGACTCGGCGCGGGCCTTCAGCAACCGGGTCCGGATGCCGCGCTTACCGGAGTCGGCCGACCGCGGCGTGTGCTCGGTCATCGGCTGTCGAGACGCGTCGTAGGAGTAGAGGCTCTCGGGGAAGACGACGACCGCGCCGACGCGTCCGGCGGCCTCGAGGACCGTCTGCTCGGCGGCGGGGAGTTCGCGCTCCCAGGCGTCGGCGTTGTAGGCGGCGTGGATGCAGTGGTAGACGGCGGTCGCTCCGTCGAATGCCTCCTGCAGCGCGGCGGCGTCGGAGACGTCGACCTTCCGCCGCTCGATCAGGGGATGGTCCGGGCCGCTGCCCGAGCGGGTGAGGACCCGCACCCGTCGGCCCTGTTCGGCGAGCTGCCGGGCGACGGTCCAGCCGACGGGTCCTGCTCCGGTGACGATCTCGAGGTTCGACATTTCTGCTCCCGCTGAGTGAGTCGATTTCGGTGATTCGAGAGCACTGCTCTCTGTTATTCGAGAATGCTCCCTCCGGTCCGCAATGTCAAGAGCAGTGCTCTCGTTTGTTGACACTGCTCTCTGAAATTGCGACGCTGGACCCCATGCCAGGAACACCACGCGAGCGCGCCCGCGAGCAGACGTTGCAGGACATCACGAGGATCGGTCGCGAACAGTTGGCCTCGGTCGGGGGTGCGGCCCTGTCGCTGCGGGCCGTCGCGAGGGACCTCGGCGTGGTGTCGTCCGCCGTGTACCGGTACGTCAAGAGCCGCGACGAACTGCTGACGCTGCTCGTCGTCGACGGATACAACGAACTCGGCGACGCCGTGGAGGCCGCGGTGGCGTCCGCGGCCGGACCGCGGGAGCAGTTCCTGGCGCTCGGACGTGCGGTGCGGGAGTGGGCGCTGCGCGAGCCCGCCCGCTACGGATTGCTGTTCGGCAGCCCGGTTCCCGGTTACGACGCGCCCGGGGAGCAGACGACGACTCCGGGAACGCGGGTGATCTACGCGCTCGTCGGGATCTTCGACAACGCGTTCCGGGCGGGCAAGCTCGCGGCGGACGCGGCGGCGCCCATCGACGACCGGCTCGCCACCGACCTCGACCGCGTTCGCGCCGAACTCGGCCTCACCACACCCGACCATCTGCTCGCCCGCGGCGTGCTGGTGTGGTCGGCACTGTTCGGGGCCGTGAACTTCGAGGTGTTCGGGCAGTACGGCGCCGACACGTTCACCACACCGGGCGCACTGTTCGAGCACCACCTCGCCGTACTTGCCGAGACGGCGGGGCTGCCTGCGGCGTAAAGCGGCGAACCGGACGCAGGTCGCGTCCTCCGTCACATCGCGTTCGCCGCGGTGGGATGATGTTCAGGTGGCGCACGCAGAAGAACCCGAAGATCGAACGGCGTCGACGGAACCGGTGGTCCGGCCCGGCAGCCTGTTGGTCTCGTCCACAGATCTCGTCGAACCCGCATTCCGTCGCACCGTGATCTATGTGATCGAGCACAACGAGGCCGGAAGCCTCGGTGTGGTCATCAACCGTCCCAGCGAAACCGCCGTCCACGACGTGCTGCCACAGTGGGCGCCGCTCACCGCGCGCCCGTCCGCGCTGTATGTCGGCGGTCCCGTCAAACGTGACGCCGCACTGTGCCTGGCGACGCTGCGCACCGGCGCGCAGGCCGACGGCGTCCCCGGTCTGCGCCGGGTCCACGGCCGCGTGGTGATGGTCGATCTCGACTCCGACCCCGAAGTCGTCGCCCCGCTGGTGGAGGGTGTCCGGATCTTCGCCGGCTACTCGGGCTGGACATACGGTCAGCTCGACTCGGAACTTCAGCGCGACGACTGGATCGTCATCTCGGCGCTCGCGTCGGACGTCGTCGCCCCCGCCCGGGTCGACGTGTGGGCGCAGGTGCTGCGCAGGCAGCCGCTCCCCCTCGCCCTCCTGGCCACCCACCCGATCGACGTCGAGCGGAACTAGCCGACACACCCCGCGCACGTCCCTGGGCTGTCGGGGACGGGTGGTATCAACAGAGGTGGGGAACGAGAAGTGAGGAGGACAGCACACGTGATCGACACCTGTCACGGAACATTGATCGTGCACACGCTCTACGGAGCCGAATGCACCGACGAGTCGTGCGTCGAGTTGTCCGAGGTCCGGCACGCACTGATCATCGACTGCGACGAATTCGGTGACTGCGGGTGCTCGGCGGAGTTCGCCGAGCAGTTGCGTCACGCCTCCTGAGAATCCACCTCGAGCGTCACCCCGACCTCCGACAGTCGCCGGCTCAGCTTCGGGAGATGGCTGCCCGGCCAGTACAGCTGCGCACAGTCCCGGCACCGGCTGAACTGGTGTTCGTTGCGCGCGACCCCCGGCGGCGCCTCGGCGAGCGCGTCGTCGCGGGGAATCGGCGTGAGTAGCCCGTTGCATCGCGCGCACCGCGTGAACGGCGTGATCCGCGACCGAAGGTCGAAGCGGTCCAACACTTCCCGCAGCTGCCGGCGTGGGTCCGTTTCGTGTAGGAACGCCCCGTGGGTGACCGCCGACCTCTTGAGCAGTCCCGTGTCCCGGGTCAGGACGATGCGGTGCTCGGCGAGGGAGATGTCCACCAGTTCCGTGTCGTCGAAGTCGTTGCGGTAGCGGGTGTCGAAGCCGAGCAGGCGGAGGTAGCGGGCGAGGCGGCCGAGGTGCACGTCGAGCACGAATGTCGGGTCCCGCAACGGTCGCGGGCGCAGTTGCGTCACCCCGGTCAGGTCGAAACGCTCGAACACGGGATACACCGCGACGCGTTCGCCGCCGCGCAGGAGATACGCGAAATCGACGGACACTTCGTCGACGAGGATCAGATCCACCTCGGTGTGCGGGACGCCCAGCGCCTCGATGCGGTCCTTCACCGACGGGGTGCCGTCGAATCGGTGCTCGAAGGTGCGCTTGCGCTGCACCGGCGGCAGAAAGTCGTTCAGCTCCTCGTAGAAGCGGAACTCGCAGTGGCGAAGCGGTTCGGGCATCGGCATTTCACGTCCTCAGGCCACAGTACTGGCCGCCTCGGCCCGGTCCCCACCCTTCGTGCGGACGCCCAGCACGGCGACGACGCCGCACAGGACGGCGCCGATGATCGCGAGTTCGAGGACGGCCACGTGCATGCCCTGGACGGTGATGGCGATGCCCGCGCAGATGGACGGTACCGCGAGACCGACGTAGCCGACGGTGAAGAACGCGGCGAGTGTCCCGCCCTGGGCATCGGGGGCGTGCTCGGCGGCCGCGGCGCCCACCGCGCGCATCGCACCGGCGAACGAGAGTCCGTGTCCCACACCGACGACGACCGTCACGGCGCACAGCAGGGCGAGGGACGGCGCGAAGTCGACGACGAGCAGACCCACCATGCCGACGCCGACGGCGCCGATGCCCAGCGTTCGGCAGAGCACCGTTCCGAGCCGGTTGGCGACGAGTTGCGCCGACACCGAGCACACCATGACCAGTGCGGCGGCACCGCCGGCGACCACCAGGTTGCTCACGTCGAGCAGGTCGATGATCCACGTCGGGACCACCGACTGGAACAGGCCGACGGCGCCCCACGCCAGCGCCACTCCGAGGGAGGACAGCCAGAACACCCGGCGGAGCGGTGCGGGGACGTGCGGCACCTGGAACAACTGGGTGGGGCGTGACTGTCCGCCGGTGGGTGCGGGGAGCAGCAGCACCAGGATCAGCGCGGGCAGGAGCGCCAGCGTGAACAGCACGTACGGCAAGACCAGGGCGTGTGGAAGGTACTGCGCGACGGCGCCGCCGAAGAGCGGGCCGAGCGCCGCACCGAGGGCGGTGGTGAGGGTGGCGGCGAGACCGGCGCGGCGAAGGTTCCGGGCGGGTTCGTGCTCGATCAGGGCGGCGGAACCGGCGGCCGAGCACGCGCCGACGGCGATCCCCTGGGAGATCCGGCCGAGGAACAGCCAGACGGTCGAATCGGCGAAGGCGAGGAGCACGGCGCCCAGCACGCTGAAGAAGATCGCGGCCAGCAACACGAAGCGGCGTCCGAGCGCGTCCGACAGCGGGCCGAAGAACAGCAGCGAGGGAAGCAAACCGGCGACGTAGACGGCGAAGATCAGCGTCTGGACCAGCGGGGTGAAACCGAATTCGTGGCGGTACAGCGAGTACAGCGCCGTGGGCATGTTGGAGCCGAGGAGCAGGACGACGAGGAGATAGTTCAGACCGTGGAAGTGGCGGCTGGTGGTGCGGGCGGTGGCGGTCGGGAGGGTGCCGGCGCGAGCGGTTGACGTGGACGTGTGGGGTCGCCTCCTCGGGCTGTCCGAATATGTGAAGCTGTCCAAATACATGGGACGTCCTACGTAGTTTAGACGGGCCGGTCGGGACGAGCGAGCCGACGAGGTGTGAGGATGAGTACATGACGGTGGTTCGGCGCGAGTCCGCGTATCAGCAGTCCCTGGACTGGATGCGCGGCAGGATCGCCGAGGGCGACTGGAAGGTGGGCGAGCGCATCCCCACCGAACCCGAGCTGATGACGCTGCTCGGGGTCGGGCGCAACACCGTGCGCGAGGCCATCAAGACCCTGACGTCCACGGGCATCCTCGAGATCCGGCGGGGATCGGGGACGTTCGTGCGGGCACGCACCGACATCGGCGGGCTGCTCGGGCGGCAGGTCGCGGTCGCCGAGATGCTCAACGTCTTCGAGGTCCGGCGGGCCCTCGAGACGGAGGCCGTCCGGCTGGCGTGCGGGCGGCGCACCGACGACGACCTGCGGTCGCTGTCCGCGCTACTCGACGAACGGCAGCGCACCGCCGACGAGGCATCCCGATTCGCGGACGCCGACCTCGCGTTCCACCTCGGGGTCGTGGAGGCCGCGCACAATCCGGTGCTGTCCGACCTGTTCGCCGGGATCCTCGAACCCACCCGCGCCACCTACGACTTCACCGAGGGCGTCCACCCGCCGTCGCTGACCACCGACGACCACCACGCCGTCGTCGACGCGATCGCCGCCCGCGACGAGGACGCCGCCGTCCGCGCCGCCCTCGGCTACCTCGACCGCGTGCTCGACGCGGTGCACCAAGCCTCCCGCCCGTGAGTGGTTAGCGAGTCCCTGCACTCTTTGCGCACTCACGGGCGGCGGAGCCGCCTGTCGGCGAACGCGTTGAGTGCGCCGGCCATCTCCTCGGCCCGCGCGCTGGTGACGGTCAGGCGGTCGCCGCACGCGGTCGTGACGATCACTGCGGGGCCGGTCCTCGTCACGACGCCGTAGTTGCGCCTGCCCTTGACCTTGAGTCCCCAGCCGCCGAAGTCGTCGAACGGTGCGATGACGTCGACGCGGGCGCCCTCGATCTCCTCGATCCCGTACTGCAGCGCGGTCATGCCCATGTTCACCACCCGGATACCGGTCCGGTCGACGATCACCCGGAATCGGAGCAGGCTCACGATCAGCAGCCCCACCGGAACGAACACGGCGAGCGGCCACCACGCGTCGACGAGCAGGCAGACCGCGAGAGCAGGCACGACACCGAGCAGCAGGAGCAGCACCAGCGAGCCGACGGTGCCGAACCCGACCGTGTCCGCGACGGTCGCAGGGTCGTCGGCGCGCGGCAACCGTGGGTCGGGAGTACCGGTCGCGGCAACCCGGGGCCGGTAGTCGCGGAGCAGGGCGGCGCCGATCAGGCCGACGACGGCGCCGATCACGACACCGAGGCCGAGCGACCACAGCGGGAGTTCGGTGTCCGCGGGGTCGGTGACATCGAGTTGGACGTAGAGCAGCAGCACCTGCACCGTGAGGATCAGGCCGACCACGGACAGCCCGACGACGAGCATCGTGCGGCGCATCATCAGCATTGCCTGGGCGAGGGCGGCGATCGCGGCGCATCCGCCGCCGAACAAGACCGTCACCAGGGCGAACGTCCAGGCGCTGGACATCGGGGTGGAGAAGCCGTCCGGCGAGGTGGTGGTCCAGTGCGTCGCGATCTGCGCCGGGAGCCGCGGTTCCCAGACCTTCGTGAGGATCACCCCGGACAGCGCGGCGATCACCGGGAGCAGCAGACCGAAGACTGCGCCTGCGGGGTCGACGACGCGCGAGGAGTTCACCGGACGGGCCGTCGCCTGCCGGTCAGGACGGCTGGCAGGCGCCCTTCAGGGAGCACGCGCCGCAGGAACTGCCGCATCCGCCGGTGTCGGCGGCGGGCACCGACGCGGCGGCACGGGCACCGAGCGATCCGCCCGTCGCCGCGGTGAGCGCGGCGGCCACGACGCTGACGAGGACGGCGCCGATTCCGAAGACTCCGCCGATCAGGATTCCGGCGATTCCGCCGATGACGAGGAGCCCGGCCGCGGCGAGCAGGGTGGGCCCCGCGACCTTGTTGGCCAGCGCAAACGTCTGATCGTCCCGCATCGTCTCGGGGGTGCGGACACCCGCCCACCGGTTGCGCGGGAGGCGCTCGGCGAGGCCTGCAACGGCGACACCGGAGACGGCGACGGCGAGCACGAACAGCACGACGGAGGCAATCAACACGTGACCAGGATACGGCGGACCCGGATGCGCAGGTGAGCCCGGGTGGGGTGAGGCTCTACCCTGGTTGTCGGTATCCCCCTGATCCAGAATGTCAGCCAAGTAGATAGCGACCACAGTGACCGAGCACGTGCAGCCCGCCAACCCGTCCGACGCGACCCCGCAGCACCGCTACACCGCGGAGCTCGCCGGCCAGATCGAGCAGCGCTGGCAGGACCGGTGGAGCGAGGAGGGCACGTTCGACGCGCCCAACCCGGTCGGCCCCCTCGCCGGCGACGTGCCCGCGGACAAGTTGTTCGTGCAGGACATGTTCCCGTACCCGTCGGGGACGGGTCTGCACGTGGGCCACCCGCTCGGCTACATCGCCACCGACGTGTTCGCCCGCTATCACCGCATGCAGGGCCACAACGTGCTGCACACCCTCGGCTACGACGCGTTCGGTCTGCCTGCCGAGCAGTACGCGGTGCAGACGGGCACGCACCCGCGGACCACCACCGAGGCCAACATCGGCAACATGAAGCGCCAGCTGCGCCGCCTCGGGCTCGGCCACGACGAGCGCCGCACATTCGCGACCACCGACGTCGACTTCTACCACTGGACGCAGTGGATCTTCCTGCAGATCCACGACGCGTGGTTCGACAAGGAGGCCGGCAAGGCCCGCCGCATCTCCGAGCTCGAGGCCGAGTTCGTGTCGGGGGCGCGCGCCCTGGAAGACGGACGGGACTGGGCGTCGCTGTCCGTGACCGAGAAGGAAGCGGTCCTCGACTCCTACCGCCTCGTGTACCACTCCGATTCGATGGTCAACTGGTGCCCCGGTCTGGGCACGGTGCTGGCCAACGAGGAGGTCACCGCCGACGGTCGCAGCGACCGCGGCAACTTCCCTGTGTTCCGTAAGCACCTGCAGCAGTGGATGATGCGCATCACCGCGTACTCCGACCGTCTGGTGGACGACCTGGACTACCTGGACTGGCCGGAGAAGGTCAAGACCATGCAGCGCAACTGGATCGGGCGCTCGCACGGTGCGCAGGTGCGGTTCCAGGCAGTGGTCGAGCGAAGCGAGGGTGAATCCTCTGCTCACGACATCGAGGTGTTTACGACACGGCCGGACACGCTGTTCGGTGCGACGTACGTGACGCTGGCGCCGGAGCACGAACTGGTCGACGAGATCGTCGCGGCCGCGTGGCCCGAGGGTGTGGATTCGCGCTGGACCGGCGGTGCCGCAACGCCCGCCGAAGCGGTTGCGGCGTACCGGAAGTCGATCGCGGCCAAGTCGGACCTGGAGCGGCAGGAATACAAGGAGAAGACGGGCGTCTTCCTCGGCACGTACGCGCTGAACCCCGTCAACGGGCACAAGTTGCCGGTGTTCATCGCCGACTACGTCCTCACCGGGTACGGCACGGGCGCCATCATGGCCGTGCCGGGCCACGACCACCGCGACTACGAGTTCGCCACCGAGTTCGGTCTCGACATCGTCGAGGTGATCTCCGGCGGCGACCTCTCCAAGGACGCGTACACCGGCGACGGCACGATCGTGAACTCCGACTTCCTGAACGGCATGTCCGTCGCCGACGCGAAGAAGGCCATCACCGAGCGGCTCGAGGCGGACGGCACCGGCAAGGGCACCATCCAGTACAAGTTGCGCGACTGGCTGTTCGCGCGGCAGCGGTACTGGGGCGAGCCGTTCCCGATCGTGTACGACGCCGAAGGCAACGCCCACGCCCTTCCGGAATCGGCTCTGCCCGTGGAGCTCCCGGAGGTCGAGGACTACGCACCCGTGTCGTTCGATCCCGACGACGCGTCCTCGGAGCCCTCTCCCCCGCTGGCGAAGGCCGTCGACTGGGTCAACGTCGAACTCGACCTCGGCGACGGACTGCAGACGTACCGCCGCGACACCAACGTGATGCCGCAGTGGGCGGGCAGCTCGTGGTACCAGCTGCGCTACATCGATCCCACCAACCCGGACGTGTTCTGCGACAAGGAGAACGAGCGGTACTGGACGGGTCCGCGTCCGGAGATCCACGGGCCGAACGACCCCGGCGGCGTCGACCTGTACGTCGGTGGTGTCGAGCACGCGGTGCTGCACCTGCTGTACTCGCGGTTCTGGCACAAGGTGCTGTTCGACCTCGGGTACGTCAGCTCGAGCGAGCCGTACCGCCGCCTGTACAACCAGGGCTACATCCAGGCCTACGCGTACACCGATGCGCGCGGCGTGTACGTGCCCGCCGACGAGGTGGAGGAGAAGGACGGCAAGTTCTTCCACCAGGGCGCCGAGGTCAACCGCGAGTACGGAAAGATGGGCAAGAGCCTCAAGAACTCCGTGTCGCCGGACGACATCTGCGAGGAGTACGGCGCCGACACGCTCCGCGTGTACGAGATGTCGATGGGTCCGCTGGACACGTCCCGTCCGTGGGCGACCAAGGACGTCGTCGGTGCGCAGCGCTTCCTGCAGCGCGCCTGGCGTGTGGTGGTCGACGAGGAGTCCGGCGCCGTGCGCGTCACCGACGACGCCCCGACCGAGGACACGCTGCGCGCGCTGAACAAGGCGATCGCCGGGGTCAGCGAGGACTACACCGCACTGCGCGACAACACGGCCGCGGCCAAGCTGATCGAGTACACCAACCACCTCACCAAGGCGTACCCGACCGGTGCCCCCCGCTCGGCGGTGGAACCGCTGGTGCTCATGCTCGCACCGCTGGCCCCGCACCTCGCGGAGGAGCTGTGGTCGCGGCTCGGCCACGAGAAGTCGCTGGCGCACGGACCCTTCCCGGTCGCCGAGGAGAAGTGGCTCGTCGAAGACACCGTCGAGTACCCGATCCAGGTCAACGGCAAGGTCCGCAGCCGCGTGACCGTCGCCGCCGACGCGCCGCGTGAGGAGATCGAGAAGATCGCGCTCGCCGACGACAAGATCGTCGCACTGCTCGACGGTAAGGATCCGCGCAAGGTCATCGTCGTGCCCGGGAAGATGGTCAACATCGTCCTCTGACGCGTACCGCGGTCCCGCGTACCGCACAGCCGGAAGCCCATCGCCGTCACGGAAGGTCGTGACGGCGATGGGCTTCGGTCGCTGACGGTTGGCCGCGTGGGGCCCCGCGGTGAGTCATTCGTTCCGCCCGGCCTCCTTCGCGACGCGTGCGGCGGCAGCGAATTCCGCCATGGTGGGGAATTCGAGGGCGTAGGTGTACTCGGCGGAGGGTTCGGGGGTGGCGCCCCAGCCCGGGCGGTCGTGGCGGCGGTTGATCCACACCGAGGGCAGACCGTGGCGTTTGGCGGGCACGTGGTCGTGAAAGAGGCTCTGCGCCACATGCAGAAGACGCTCGCGGGGAACTTCGAGTTCTTCGAGCGCGCCGTCGAGAGCCTCGAAGTGGTTCGGCGCAGGCTTGTAGGCCTTGACGTCCTCGGCGGTGATGATCTTGTCGAACTCGACTCCCAGGCGTGCCTTGCTGCCGGTGAAGCCCGCACGGTGGACGTTGGACAGGATGATCAGTTTGTAGTCCTTCGCCAGGGAGGCAAGCGCTTCGGCGGAGTCGGGAAACGCCGGCCAGTCGGGGACCGATGCGCCGAGCCTGGCTGCCCATTCGTCGCCGACGTCCTTGCCGAGCGTCTCCCCCGTGCGGCGGAAGGCCTCGGGGAGGATCGCCGAGTACAGCGCGTCGGGGGTGTCGCGTTCGGCCCGGGCCTCGTTGTCCGCGTACGCGAGGAGCAGTTCCTCGTCGGTCAACGCAAGTCCGACTTCCTTCGCCCAGGGCGCGAGAACCGCGGCGATGCCGGCTTCCCAGTCGATCAGGGTGCCGTAGCAGTCGAAGCTCAAGGCGTCGTAGTCGGCCAGATTCATGGTGGTTCTCCTTGCGGTGTCGTCGCAGTGTCCTGATCAGGCGGTAACTCGGTATTACTGTTATACAGTACAACAGGGAGGGCGGGAGTGGTAGGCGGTATAGCAGATATACTGCGCCCGGAGGAGGACGGTATGAGTCCAGTGCTGCAAACCCAGACCACCCGCGACGCGCTGGTGGCGGAGATCCGTGCCCAGATCCTCGGGGGTGCCCTCGCGCCCGGTACTCCGTTGACCGAGACAAGTCTGGCGGCCATGTTCGACGTCGCTCGCCCCACGGTGCGGTCGGCGCTGCAGGTGCTGACGAGCCGTCACCTCGCCCAGCAGTCCCAGGGTCGGTCGCTGATCGTTCCGGTTCTCGATCACGAGGACGTCCGCGATCTGTACTTCGTGCGGATTCCACTCGAACTCGAAGGCGTCCGGGTCATCGTCGAGAACGGCATCCCGCTCGGTGAGGCCGAGCGGTATCTCGAGGAGATGGAGCAGATGCCGGCCGACGCCAGTTGGGCGGACCGAGTCGAAGTCCACTCGGCGTTCCACGTCGCCATCATCGACGCGGTCGGCAGCAATCGACTGAGCCGAATCTATTCGACACTGCAAGACGAAATGCAGTTGTGCCTGGCGCAGATCCAGAAGTCGTACCCGAATCCCCGAGATCTCGCGACGGAGCACCGAAAACTCCTGGGCGAGTTACGATCCGCCGACCTCGATCGTGCGCAGGGTGAGATGCGCAGACACCTCGAGCGGGCGGTGGAGAACTACGAGAGCACCTGATCGCGTCCCGTTGGCGTGACGGCGATTCCGTAGGTCCGGATGGCGCGGTAGAGAGTGGTGCGGTTGATCTCAGCTGCTTCGCGGCGGCCTTCTTGCTTCCGCCGGCGTCCTCGAGCGCCTTGACGATGGTGTCGCGCAAACGGTGGGACACCACCCCAGCGCCATCGCGCCGGCATGAAACCGATCAGCTCGCCATCTGGTGACCCCTGATCACCATGCAGGCTGATCTGCGTAAGCCGCTATCTCACGGGACATTCCAGGTGCCCGCGCCGGGCAGTGCCGTGACGGCAACGCCGGAACGGCCGTCGACCGTCATGGCGGCTACCAGGGTTCCCGAGCCGGTTACGACGGGTGTCGGCTTGACCGCCGGGACCATGGTTCCTCCCACTCCGGTCGACATGTTGCGCCAGTGCACGGTGCAGGAGCAGTAGCCGACGAACTCGGTGATACCCCGCCGCTCCGGGTCGGTGCGCACCGTCACCTGCGTGTAAACGAGGCTGGGGAATCCCGTGGGCAGCGTGGTGATCCCGACGACCGGCACCGGAAGGGCGGCGTCGGCGGGCGCTGCGGTCGCGACCGGTGCGGCCCCGAGGATGAGAGCACCCAGTCCGACCAGGACAGTGGTGATCGACGTCCGGCGTCCGGGTCGGGCGTTCGAGGTACGGCGTCGCATCGGATCTTTTCCTCCCGTGAGGACTCTCATTCGGTTCGCTCGCGGCCACGATCGGCGGTGCGGTCGTTGGGGTCACCGATGCTGTCGTCACGCTCTCGTCATTCGTTACCTTCGACCTGGCCGGACCCCGGGGCTCCGCGCACCGCTGCCGGGAACCCGCACTCCGCCGGCCGTCGATCCCCAGTTATCACTCTAAAGTGATATCATCTAGGTGTGATATTCTCGCGCGGTGGGGAAGTGGACCGCAGAGGTGGGGCTGGTCGACACGGTGAAGGCGTCCCGTCACAAGAACATGAAGGAACTGCGGCCGGGGTCGAGTGGTCGCTCGGAGCTGCGGGTGCTCTTCGCGTTCGATCCCGAACGAAAGGCGATCCTGCTGGTTGCCGGCAACAAGGCCGGACAGTGGAAAGCTTGGTACAAGGTCAACATCCCGATCGCAGATGACCGCTTCGCGGACCATCTGGACGAGTTGGAAGGTAGGTGAACACGATGGCAAAGAGTCTCGAGCAGATGCTCGCCGAGCGTCCTGTCGATCGCGGCGCAGTCGAGGCGCACAAGTCCCGCATGATCGAGCAGGTGCGCGCGTATCGACTTCAGGAGTTGCGCGAGTCGGTGGCGATGACGCAGAAGCAGCTGGCCGAGCGGCTCGGAGTCGGGCAGAACCGCGTGTCCAACATCGAGCATGGCGACCTCGAGCGGGTGCAGATCGACACGTTGCGCCGGTATGTCGAGGCCGTCGGCGGAGCCCTACGCGTCGAAGTCGAACTCGGCGACGAGCGCTTCCAGATCGCGTAAGACCGACACTCCACGGGGCAGCCGGTGGGGTGGGCCCGGTCCGGAAAGCTCAATCGCCCGTTACGGGCATCGGCGCGCCCGGTAACAATCCCGACGTGGTGCCTGAGGGTGGCGTCCGGCGCGAAGAGCCGACCTCGGTGCTGGATTCGTCAACCCATTCATTGGTGCGTTGGTATCGGCACGAGCGCTGGACTTGCCGCTGCAGTTCACACCTCGCGTCCGACGTGCGCGACCGTGTGTGCCAGGTCTTCCCGGCGCGTGCGCTCCTGTGATGGTCGCACCGCTGGCGAGAGAAACGCTGCGATGGTCAACAAAGCCAGGACGACGATCATGGCGGAGCGCAACCCGTTGTGCTCACCCAGGAACCCGAGAAGCGGCGGGCCGACCAGGAACGCGAAGTACCCAACAGTCGATACAGCGCTGACCCGGGCCGCGGAGGCATGGGCAGAGTCGCCGGCGGACGAGATGGCAACGGGAAACCCCAGCGAAGCACCCAGACCCCACAACATCGCGAAAGAACCTGCGAGAATAGCGTTATCGGAGAAGATCACGACTGAGAGCCCCACAGCTCCGAGGGCGGCACTCGCACAGATCACCACTACACGCCCGAAACGGTCCACGAAGTACCCACCGCCGAGCCGGCCGATCGTCATCGCCGCCGCGAACCCTGCGTAGATGAGAGAACCTGCTGTGGCGCCGAATCCATGACCGTCGACCATGAGAAGTGGGAGCCAGTCGTTGGCTGCACCTTCGGCCAGCGCCATCGCAAGCGTGATCACCCCGATCAGGATCAGACGTGAGTCCTTCCAGGCCACCCAAGGTGAGGGGCGTCGGCTATTGACGGTGGAAGTACCCCGCTCGCAAAGCTTTCCGGTTCCCACCGGGACGTGTCGCATTCCCCACCACGCGATCGGAATCGACACAGCGCCGACGATCAACAGGTGAGAATCCACGGGAAATGACGTCGCTGTCAAGGCAATGCCGACGAGGGACCCAACAAGGGACCCAAGACTGAAACACCCATGCACGGTCGGCAATACCGACCTTCCGATGCTTCGCTCGACCTCTGCACCCTCGACGTTCACCGCAACGTCTGCCGACCCCATCCCCAGCCCGAACAGGAACAACCCGCCGGAGACGACGGAAGGGGCGGACCACTCCGTGCCGATGGCCATCGTGAGGAGACCGGATATGACGATTGCTGTGCCCGCGCCGATGACCGGCCTCGTCCCGAATCTCCGAACCAACGCACCCGATGACAGGATCCCGGCCATCGAACCGATCGACAGTCCCGACAGAACGAGACCCATTTGCCCAGTGGATAATCCGAGTTGGTCGCGGATGGTAGGTGTTCGAACCACCCACGATGCCAGTCCCAGTCCGGGGACGAAATAGACAACGAACAATGCTAGGCGGCGCAACCGTAGTTCGGGGTTCATGGATGGCCTCTCGGCAGCGTGAACTGCAGTACGCAGTTTCTCGTGGAGCGTTGAAGGTCTTTCGTCGGCGTTCAGCTGCCGTCGGTTTCGATATCCCAGTGTGTTCCGGGTGGCGCTTCGATTCCCGTGGGATTGGGGCCTTGGACGGTGAGCATCCTCGCGTACCGAGGAGCCCAATACCTGCCGATCTGCCCGGCGACGACCTGTACGGAATCACCCTTCCTGGCGATCACGGTGCTGCCCCCGGTCTCCACGTGGAGCTCTCCGTCGAGGACATAGTTGGTTTCATCTTGTGGATGAACGTCCTCCCAGCCCGCTTTCGTGAGCTCCCACTCCGCGAGCAAGATGCCCGACCAACCTCTCGGATCCGGCGGTATGATCCACCGGCCGCGCTGGCCCGGGTACTCCTGCGCGAGATCCTCGTGCCGCCACAGCCGAGGGGGCTGTGCATCGGCTCGGACGTAGTCCACGTGCTCGCTGGACTCGGCAACCATGCTGATCTCCTTTTCACAATAGGAATGTGGATCGAACGGCCGTGGTCGTGGAGCCGACACCGTGTCCGGCTCCACGACCGCTCGATCTCGTGCTGCGGTTCGACTACCTGGGATCGTCTTCGAGGTCGAGGTCCTGGCGTCCGATCCGGCGATAAACCTCGGGGTGACGGATCTTGTATCGCAGCGCCACGACCACGCCGACCACGATGATGAGCACCAGCAGGGCGTCAGCAACGTAGCCGCCGGTCTTACTGCCGACCATCGTGTCCATGTGCTTCACGGCTAGTGCCATCGTGGCTGCGATGCCGATGAAGGCCAGTACCGGGGAAATCCAGGACTTCCAGATTCCGACGTGACCGGGGTTGCGTCGGAAGAAGATGATCACCGACAGGCTCGTCCCCAGGAGAAGGGGAAGTACGCAAATGGTTCCGAATCCGGCCAGCGCCCCGTATGCGGCAACCACGTCGCTGCTCAAGGTCACTACGAGAAGGTAGATGACGAGGCAGATGGCCGCGGTCGTGAGAACTGCAATGTACGGGGAACCCAGTCGCGGATGGACCCGCGCCAACCGCGGAGACAGCACGCGATCTCGCCCGAGGGTGTAGAAGTAGCGTGCTGCGGCGCTCTGGGTGGAGTTGATCGCCGCAACGATGCTGGTCACCAGCAACACGGAGACCATGGTGGAGAAGAAGCCGCCCATGTAGTTCTGGACACTGTCGAAGAATGATCCGACGGGGTTGTTTCTCGCGTCGTCGTGAGCGTTCGAAGGTCCCACCGCGATGATGTAGGCCCAGATTCCGGTGCCGTAGAAGACGGACATGAAGGTGATGGCCGCGTACGTTGCCCTTGGTACAGTCTTCTCCGGATTCCGGGTCTCCTCACGGAACACCGCGGTGGATTCGAGTCCGATCAGCGACGCCAAGGAGAACAAGATCGCAAGACCGACGCTGCCGGACGTGAAGGTGTTCCAGGTGAACGATGAGGCCGAATAGCCTTCGGAGCCTCCTTTGGCGAACACCACCGCCTGCCAGATGGCCACGACCGTGGTTTCGATGACAACGATCGTTCCGAGCACTCTCATCGAGAGGTCGATGCGGAGAATATTCAGCACGGTCACGATTCCGAGAACGATCAAGCCCCAGTACTGCCACGGAATCGGCGAACTTCCGAACAATTGATCCATCAGGTTGACCGTGATCAGACCCATGTAGGGATAGCCACCGACAGTGATGGTGATGTAGGCAATCAGTGCGAGAAAGGCGCCGGCCAAGCCGGCAGGCTTGCCCATTCCTTCGGCGATGTAGCAGTAGAAGGCGCCGGGACTCTTCATATGCTTGCTCATGGCGATACAGCCGACTTCGAACAGAAGCAACAAGACTCCGGCCACGATGGAGGCGAGTGGTGCACCGATACCGTTGCCGAAGGCGATTACCAGCTGTTGATAGCCCGCCATGATCCCGAGTGGCGCGCTGAATGCGACGAAGATGAGTGTCAGAGCCGGGGCGCCTAGCCTACGCGGCAACCGATCGGGCCTCGATTGGGTCACATGGGATACTTCGTCAGTGTTGACTGGTGGGGACGTTGTCATCTGAGGATACCCTCCATAGTGACCGGAACATCTGATGGTTCGTACATTCGCTGAGCCTCACTTTGTGCGTGTCGAGTCGATGGTCTTCATGAAGTCCGGGTGCCGTCACCGTCGGGATGGCATCCGATCCACGATGCGACTCGTCTGTTTCAGCTTGTGGTCACAAGCGAGAACGTGAAGATTGCGGTACACCGCGTCGAACGGGCCGAGCAAGGCAAGGTCATCATCGGACGTAGGACTTGATCGCAACATCCGCAGACGTATCGCGGGTCGGCTCATGGCGATCGAGCAGGCTCACTGCGCAGCGCATCGGTAGGCGTGGGGAGCGTCCGCCGGAAGTGCCTGGTCGGATTCTCGATGACATTGCAATCCTCCGCGGATTGAAGTGGGGCCGGACCGATGCATCCTGGCTTTGTTCGGTGCGTCACAGTTCAGTCTGCTGCGTTCACCGAACCCCCGATAGGGGCAATCTGCGAAACGTGACCACGCTTGGTTTCACGAACCGTGCAGACATGGCGGCCATCGCCGGCACCGAGCTGTTTGTGCGTTGCTAGACTCGCGCAATGGCGAGCACCACCCGCAGCCCCCGCGGGCCGACAGATCGCGAACGGGCGTCGCGGATCGCGCGAGCGACAATCGACGTACTCAGGCAGGGCGGCCTCGCCGGGCTGACGCACCGTGCAGTTGCTCGACAGGCCGACGTGCCCCTGGGCTCGACGACATATCACTATGCGAATCGCCAGGAGCTGCTCGAGGCTGCTATTCGTGTGGGAATCGCGGAGTTCGAGGAGCTGATCGCGCAGTGGGCGGTTGGACTTGACGCGAACAATGTGGCCTCACGGCTTGCGACGCTGATTGCGACACAGTCCTTTCCAGGCGAAGCTCGCGACGGAATCCTGGTCGAGTACGAGCTCTACCTGGCGTCTGCGCGCACCGTGGACCTGAGGCCGCTGAGCCATCAGTGGGACGCGGTGTTGCGCACCGTGCTGGAGGATCGAGTCGGCAAGAGCGCGGGACGCGTCTACTTCGCCGCGTACGTCGGCTTGATGTTCGAGTCGCTGATCAGTGACGAACCGCTCGATCAGGCCGAGGTCGAACGTATCCTCGGCGCCATCGTGCCCGACTGACGAATCTGTTTCGACAGTTCCCGATTTACTTTCTCTTGCAACACATTACGCCTTTAGAGCAGGTAACCCCACCAGCATAAGGGCCAGTTCCGGCCGCACGAACAGCCCGGCGGCCGAGGCCCGTTCGTCGAGTGACTGTTGACACACCACTGCCCTCGTTCTACATTTGCCTCACTCGATGTGTACACGAGTACACATATGGAGGGATCCAGGAGGACGAAACATGTCAATCACCCACCCTGAACGTGTTGACCAGGGAACTCGTGGGAGCCTCGACCCGGACGGGGCGGTCGGGCAGGCGATCGAGAACGGCCAGACACTCCCCTCGAGCTGGTACACCGACGACTCCATCTTCGAACAGGAGAAGCATGCGATCTTCCGGCGCTCGTGGGAGTACGTCGGGCATCGCGGTCAGGTGGCCAAGCCCGGAGACTTCTTCACCTGCGAGGTCGGTGGCCTCCCGATCGTCGTGGTCTGCGGGAAAGACATGGTTGTGCGCGCGTTCCACAACATCTGCCGGCACCGTCACCACTCGGTGGCCATCGGAGCCGGCAACCGAAAACTGCTCCAGTGCAACTACCACGCATGGACGTACAAACTCGACGGATCGTTCAACGCGGCGCCGCGCTCGAAGGAGGACCCGAATTTCGACGGCACGCCCCTCTGCTTGAAGACCGCAAAGGTCGATTTTCTCGGCAACATGGTATTCGTCAACCCGTCCGGGGACGCTCCCTCGCTGACCGAAGCGCTCGGGCCGATCCCGATACTCGCCCGGGATCGAGCCCTCCCACTGGACGAAGCCACCTTCCAGGGACGCAAGTCTGTCGACTTCGACTCCAACTGGAAGATAGTGTGGGACAACAATTGCGAGTGCTACCACTGCCCCACTGTGCATCCGTCCTGGTACAAGACGGCCCGGTTGGACGGCGAGCACCTGTACAGCTACCCCATCGGACCGCTCCAGTTCGAGGTCGTCATGGAGCAGTACGAGGGCCTGCGTGACGACAACTCGTACTACTGCTGGCCGGCCATCTTCTTCATGAGTTCGGGTGGTGCCGGGAAGCTACCCGACAGCGTCGCCGACGGTATCGAGGAGCAAGCCAAGCAGCCTGGATTCATTGCCTTCCGCTTCGTTCCGATCAGCACCCGTGAGACACGCATCGACGTCGATGTGTTCAGCATCGACCCCCTCACCGAGCAGCAGGTCGATGACTGGCTCGAACTCATCCTCACCGTCGTTCGGGAGGACCGCGACGTCTGCTCCCGGGTGCAGAAGGCGCACGACGCAGGTGGAAGCGAACTCGGGACGCTGATCCCCGGGATCGACAGCGAGTACATGACCCAAACGTGGGAGAAACTCGTTCACCGGGCACTGGTTCACCCCGAGGTTCCGATGTACGCACCCATCTTGGAACGCACGGACACGTGGCCTCCGGCCTCTGTACCTGCCGGCCAATCCTGACATCCCCTCCCACCGCACCGCGGTCGAGCAACGGTAATCATTGTGCAGCACAACGTAGACCGGCGCTCGACCGCGGGCGCGACCGCCGCCGACGAAGCGCTGCGCAGTCCTCGCTCCGGATCCGCACCCAGTGGCATCCGACAAAGCCTTGACAAGATGAAAGAAGCGATCGGATGATCGATACAGAATCGGACCGCGTGAAGGTCAACGTGCTCTCGACCGAAGGTGTCACCGCCCACGTCGTGGCCCTCACGCTCGAGCCGACCGCAAATACGCCCCTGCCCGCTTGGCAACCCGGAGCTCACATTGATCTGGAGCTGCCATCCGGCCTCGTCCGCCAGTATTCGCTGTGTGGTTCGCCGCACGACGAGAAGACCTACACCGTGGCGGTCTTGCGGGAGCCGAACGGCAGGGGTGGTTCCGCCGAAGTCCACGACACACTGACACCGGGTACTCAGTTGACCATCAGGGGACCGCGGAACCACTTTCCGTTGGTGGAGTCGAACCGCTATCTCTTCATCGCCGGCGGCATCGGGGTCACTCCGATGCTCCCGATGATCGAAACCGCGGAACGTAACCGCGCCGACTGGACGCTGATCTACGGCGGACGGACGCTGACAAGCATGGCCTACCTTGACCGGCTACTCGAATTCGGACCGGACCGAGTGACGCCCGTTGCCGAAGACGTGAGCGGCCGGCCGGATCTCGGGGCCCTCCTCTCCCAGATCGGAACCGACACTCAAATCTACTGCTGCGGTCCGTCGGGATTATTGGATGCCGTCGAGGCAGAGTGCTCGAGTCGTGGTCTGGCCGGGCAGCTGCATATCGAACGTTTTGCCGCACCGGCGAATACTGTGACAGGACCCGTCGACGGCGACCTCCCGTTCGAAGTGCATCTGCAGCAATCGGGAGTGACCGTCCAGGTCGGGGCGGACCAGACAATTCTTGATGCCTTGGAAGACACCGACGTCGAGGCACCCTTCTCGTGCGAGGAAGGGTTCTGCGGAGCATGCGAAGTAAGGGTTCTCGGCGGAGTCCCCGACCACCGCGACAGCGTATCGCCGGCCGCCGACCACGACGCCGCCAAAACGATGATCATTTGCGTCGGGCGCTCGAAAAGCCCGCGCCTGGTCCTCGATCTGTGAACCCTCTGCCTCAGAATCTTCGATCCTTTCGCACCACGCGTTCCAGTCAGTTCACGACCAGACTGGTTGGTTGGTTTCGCAATTGGCGCCCGCCGCAGCGTCTGCTGTGTGAACCGGCGTCGGGACGGTGGCAAGATAGGAGATCTCCGGTCACGGACAGCCTTCGCCGTGGTCGGAGGTAGCGCCGGATACATTTTCTGCGAGGTGCAAGATGTCATATCGTCAACGCTGTCGCGGACTGGACGAATCGGCGTAAGCGATGTCCGGGATCGATCCGTTCGAAACCCAGCGGGATGTGGTTCTGCCGATCACGACGGAGCTGGAGGCGTGCGGATTCGACGACGCCCAGGAGATCGGTCGTGGCGGCTTCGGGGTGGTCTACCGCTGCCGGCAGTCCGTCCTGGACAGAACGGTGGCTGTCAAAGTGCTGACCACCGACCTGGACGAGGAGAACCACGAACGCTTCTTGCGTGAACAACGGGCGATGGGGCGCCTGACCGGTCACCCTAACGTCGTCAACATTCTGCAGGTCGGTGCGACAGAAAGCGGGCGCCCCTACCTCGTGATGCCCTACCACCCGCACGATTCACTCGACGGCGAAATCCGACGTCACGGACCTCTTGCAGTGGAGGAAGTGCTGAAACTCGGCGTGAAGACGGCGGGAGCACTGGAGACTGCGCATCGGCTCGGAATTCTCCACCGCGACGTCAAACCCGCCAACATACTCCTCACCGAATACGGTGAACCGGCCCTGACCGACTTCGGTATCGCACACTTCGCCGGAGGATTCGAGACAGCGACCGGCGTCGTCACCGGGTCCCCCGCATTCACTGCGCCCGAAGTACTCGCGGGACAAACCCCGAGTCCCGCAGCGGACGTCTACGGTCTCGCCGCTACCCTCTTCTGCGCCTTGACCGGGCATGCCGCGTTCGAACGCCGTAGCGGCGAGCAACTAATGGCCCAGTTCGTCAGGATCACCAGCCATCCTCCCCCCGATCCACGCGAGCACGGGGTCCCTGACGACCTCAGCGCGGTCGTCGAACGAGCGATGTCACAGGATCCAGAGATCCGACCTACAGCGATGGAACTCGGCGACGAACTCCAAGAGGTGGAACTCCGCCACGGGCTTCCGCTTGACGAGATGCCCGTGCGCCCGGTTGCGGACCGACGTCCCAGCCTGACACCGAACTCCCGCGCCAAGGCACCGTCGGGGGCAGATCCGGGGAGACCACTCGCGGGAAATCTCCCCGTCGCGTTGACCAGCTTCGTCGGTCGCCGAAGCGACCTCGCGGAAGCGAAGAACCAGCTGAAGGTATCTCGCCTCGTCACGCTGACCGGGATCGGCGGTGTCGGGAAAACTCGGCTCGCATTGAAGGCAGCAGCACAATCAGACCGTGCGTTTCCCGATGGTGTGTGGCTGGCCGAACTCGGCGAACTGCGCGACGAATCCCTGTTGGTCGACGTCGTGACCGGCGCACTGGGACTACGGGAACAGTCGGCACGTCCGGTTCAGGACCTGCTCGTGGAATTCCTCGGCTCGAAGCGGATGCTGCTCGTTCTCGACAACTGCGAACAGCTGGTGGACGCCGTCGCGAAACTGGTCGAGATTCTCCTGCGCAGCTGCCCGGAACTCCGCATACTCGCCACCAGTCGAGAGGCCCTCGCCATCGGCGGCGAAGCAGTCCTTCGTGTTCCCCCGCTCACCGTCCCCGAGTCCGACCGCCCTTCCTCATCCAGGAGCATGCCCCGATCCGACGCAGTCCGGTTGTTCGTCGAGCGTGCCGCGGCCGCTGTCCCGGGCTTCGAACTCAACGACAGCAATCGAGCGGCCGTCGCCGGAATCTGTCGAAAGCTCGACGGGTTGCCCTTGCCGATCGAACTGGCTGCCGCCCGCCTGCGCGCCATGTCGCCGGAGCAGATTCTTCGACGGCTCACCGATCGCTACGAATTGCTGACCGGTGGCACCCGAAGCGCGCCGACCCGACAGCAGACGCTTCGCTTGTGTATCGACTGGAGTTACGAGCTGTGCACCACGCCCGAGCAGTTGGCTTGGGAAAGGCTAGCGATCTTCGCAGGAAGTTTCGAACTCGATGCGGCAGAGGAAATCTGCGGCTTCGACCTCTCACCATCGGGGGTGGTCGACGTTGTGACCTCTCTGCTCGACAAATCGATCCTCATTCGCGAGGAATCCGGCCCCGTGGTTCGATTTCGGATGCTCGAGACACTTCGAGGCTTTGGCGCGGAGAAAGCACAGGAAAGCGGCCGATACCGCGACCTGCGAGTGCGACACAGAGATTGGTACCGCCGGTTGGCTGAGGATGCCAATACACAGTGGATTGGTGACAGACAGCTGGAATGGTTCCAGCGAATCGAACGTGAGCAACCCAATCTCCGGGAGGCGATGGAATTCTGCGCCTCCGAAGATCCCGTCATCGGCTTGACGATCGCGAGCGCTCTCTTCCAATTCTGGAACTCGAGGTCGCTGTTCAGTGAAGGACGGTATTGGCTCGACCGGATTCTGGATCGCCACAGCGGGCAGCCGACAATCGAACGGGTCGAGGCGCTGTATGCCGATAGCGTGTTGGCGGAAATGCAGGGGGACCTCTCGGTCGCAGCCCGGTTGGTGGCGCAGGCACTCCAGCTCGCCGAGCAGACGCAGGACTCGACGATCGATTCCCTCGCCGCCCATGCGGAGGGGCTTTGCGCACTGTTCAGTGGTGACCTGCCCAAGGCGTGCTCTCGGCTAGAGGCTTCGGTGTCGGCTTTCGTCGATCCGCGCGATCTCTCCCTCCGGCTCGAGGCGTTGATGTCGCTCGGTATCGCTTACGAATGGCGGGGCGATACCGACCTTGCGATTTCCCGCTTCGAAGAGGTCCACGAGATCACCCGATCGCGAGGGGAATCGGTGTTGCAGGCCTATTCGCTGTGGGCTCTGGGCGTTGCCTGGTGGCGGCGGGGCGAACCGCGTCGCGCAACGGAGCAGCTCGAGCGGGGGCTCCGATTGGCACAGGTCGCGAACGACCAGGTCGGGGCTACGACCTGTTTGGAGACACTCGCATGGATTGCGGCGAGCGACGAGGAGCCTCGCCGCGCCGCGGTGTTGATGGGGGCTGCCGAAGTACTCAGCCGTGCGGTAGGCAGTTCCTCCGCATATCTTCCGAACCTCCTCGACTACCACAACGACTGCGAGCGGAGGGCGCGGCAAGCTCTGGGCACAAAAACTTTCGAGGCCGCACGCCATGAGGGGAATGCTCTCGACCTCGATGCCTCGGTTACCTTTGCGCTCAACAGGCAATCCTCCGACCAAGCGGGCAAGATTCCCAAGCCATCTCTTCTCACCAAGCGCGAGCACGAGGTCGCCGAACTCGTGGCGCGGGGGCTGACCAACAAGGCGATCGCTGCCGAACTCGGCATCTCCCCGCGGACGGTCCAGGGGCACGTCGAGCACATCCTCACCAAACTCGGATTCACGTCGCGGGTCCAGATCGCGGCGTGGATGGTCGAACAGATCAATGAGATATGAAGGCCTCTCCCCAAATGCCGGAATGGCAGCCAGTCTGTGACGTGCCCCAGGCGTCGGCGCCATCAGGTACCGGCACAGTGGTTGGCCGTTTGAGGCTCTGAATTCGGTTCAGACCCAAGCTAAGGCGAACTCGTAACGGCATCGGCCGGGTGGTTCCCATATTCCCAGTGGATCGGAGACCTCTCACTCGCGAATGCAGCGTTGCTGCACAAAAGGCGAAGCAGTGGAGCCGTCATATGCACACTATGGGTCTAACTATCTCAGTTGTCTCGCTGCAGACTGAACATGAACAACGTCACGCGAGGAAGTTCTGAGATTCATGTTCTCTACCAGAAGCAATATTCGTCGCATGAGCGGGCGTCGATCCCGCGGCGTGTGCGTTGCCAGGCCTCGCGGCTGGAGCCCCGCGGGACGGTGGAGCCTCGGCAGAGCAGGCTGCCGGTGTCGATCGCAGAGCTGAGCGACGGGATCATCGCGAAACCTCACGAAGCCTCGAACGCCCCCGAAGGCGACGCCATCGAGATCGCCGAACTCCTCCGGGCGCACCACAACCACACCGATTCCCTTGATTCTGCAGAGCAGGAAAGGACCACCCATGCCTAAGCTGACAGGCGGCCAGGTCGTCGCACAGGTCTTGAAACAGTACGGAGTTCCGTACGTCGCCGGCATCCCCGGCCACGGGATCTGGTCATTGACCGATGCGTTTCTGGAGAAGGGATCCGAGATCCCCTTCATCCAGGTGTTCCACGAGCAGAGCGCCGTGCACCTTGCGGACGGCTTTTATCGGGCGTCCGGCAAGCCGATGGCAGCGGTGACCTCCATTGGTGCGGGCGCCGCGAACACCGTTCTCGGCCTCGCCACCGCGTACAGTGACTCGACGAGCCTGCTCTGTATCACCGGCGGCCCGCCGACCCACATGCGGGGACACGGCTTGCTGCAGGAACTCGACCGCCACACCGACAACGGTTTCCCGCAGGTCACCGACGCGGTATCGAAGCGGAGCTGGGTCGCGACCCGCGTCGAGGAACTGCCGTTCATCATGCACCGGGCGTTCAACACGATGCTGACCGGCCGTCCGGGCCCCGCCCACATCGAGGTTCCGATGGATGTGCAGGCAGAGGCAGCCGAGGTATCCCTGCATGACCTCGCGCGGCGGCTGCCGGTCGGGCTGCAGCAGCCCGACCCCTTGGCGGTCGATCGAGCCGCCCGCGTCCTCGTGGACTCGGCGCGTCCGGTGATCGTTGTCGGCGGCGGCGCGATCACTGCCGATGCCGCTCAGGAAGTCCTGCGGCTCGCCGAAACATGGCAGATCCCCGTGGTGACCACATGGAACGGCAAGGGCGCCTTCCCCGAAGACCACGACCTGTTCGCGGGCAGCGTCGGACAGACCGGCACCATCGTCGGCAACGCCATTGCATCCAAAGCGGATGTGGTGATCTCCGTCGGGTGCCGGTTCACCGACTGGTCGGCATCGAGTTACGCCCAGGGGGTGACCTTCTCCATTCCGCCGGCCAAGCTCATCCACATCGACATCGACCCGCACGAAATCGGTAAGAACTACCCGGCCGAGGTCGGCATCGTCGCCGACGCCAAGCCGACAGTCGATGCCATTACCGCGGCACTGCCTTCCGCCTCGCCGCAGCGTGGCGAGTACCTCGCCGAACTGGGGCGTCTGAAGGAGGAATGGGAGGAACAACTCGCCTCTCGCCGCGACTCGGATCGGTACCCATTCACGTCACAGCGTCCCCTCGGCGGATTACGCAATGTAATGGAGCGAGACGGAATCATCGTCGCCGGCTCCGGCAACACCCAGGGCGCGGTCAAGCAGACCTTCCCGGTCTACCAGCCACGCACGCACCTGACCTCCGGTGGGTTCTCCTCGATGGGTTGGGCGATTCCCGCCGCCATGGGAGCCAAGCTCGCCGCCCCCGACCGTCAGGTCGCGTGTGTCGTCGGTGACGGGGACTTCCTGATGACTGCGCAGGAGATCGGGATCTGCGTCACCCATGACATTCCGGTTGTCTTCGTCGTCCAGGACAACTCCGGGTTCATGTCGATCCGCGGCGGCCAGCGTAAGCAGACCAGTCGGCACATCGGTACCGAATTCAACCGACCGGACGGCACGCCGTACAGCCCCGATTTCAAGGCCCTCGGAACGGCATTCGGGCTCGAGTCGTTCCGCGTCGAGGATCCTTCAGATCTCGAGGCGACCTATCGCAAGGCCTTCGAATCGAAGGCTCCGGCCCTGATCGAGGTGCCCACCGACCGCGACGCGGCCGGACCGTGGGTTCCGGGTTGGTGGGACTTCCCGGTTCCCGCGTATATCGACGACGAACGCCAGGGCGAATACTCGTCCATGCGCGCGAAGGAACAGCACCTGTAGGAGCGTCCACCGCGCGGAGCCGCCGGCGGGGGGCGGCTCCGCGCGACCGAAAGGCGAACAATCCCAGAACCCCGGAAAGCGAACGATGAAGATCACCGATACCAGGCAGCTGGCCAGGTCCGGGCTGTCGCTCGGTGTGATGAGTTTCGACGGCGCGCCCATAGGCAATGTTCTCGGGCGCGTCACCGACGACGCGGCACACGAATTGATCTCCTCGGCATGGGATCTGGGGGCGAGATACTTTGACAGCGCTCCGTTGTACGGCAACGGGCTGGGTGAATACAGGCTGGGCCATGGTCTGCGTGAGCGTGATCGCGACTCGTATGTGTTGTCCACCAAGGTCGGCAGGGTCATCTCCCCGTCATCCTTATCCTCGCGACGCGCATCATGCATGGACACCGCGCCGCTCGAGCCGAGCTTCGACTACAGCTACGACGGCGTGATGCGCAGTGTCGAACAGAGCTTGCACCGGATGCTGACGGATAGATTCGACATCCTGTTCATCCACGACTGCGACCGCCACACTCATGGTCACGATCAGCCTGAGATATTCCGTCAAGCTCTCTCCTCGGCGTACCCGGCGTTGGAGTCTCTGCGAAGCCAGGGCGTCGTCAAGGCGCTCGGGTTCGCGACCAACGAGGTGGACGTCTGCCACAGCGCGCTCAAGAACACCGACGCGGATTGTTTCTTGCTCTCCGGTCGCTACACCCTCCTCGAGCAGGAGTCGCTCGACGATCTTTTGCCCGCGTGCCAGGAGGCCTGCGTCGGGCTGATTCTCGGAGGGGTCTACAACAGCGGAATCCTCGCAACAGGACCGGTCAAGGGCGCGACATTCAACGATGCACCCGTACCACCAGCGGTGCGGAAGAAGACCGCACGGATTCAAAAGATCTGCTCGGATCACAACGTGCCGCTTCGTGCAGTGGCGCTTCAGTTCGCGATCGCGCACCCTGCAGTGGCGAGTGTGTGTGTCCGCGCGGGAAATCAGCAGGAACAACAGTTCGATGCCGAGTTGTTCGAATACGACATCCCTACCGAGTTGTGGGCAGACTTGCGTGCCGCCGAATTGATTCGTGCGGATGCGCCCACTCCGGGTGACGTTCCTCGAACGACTGGGCACGCCTACTCTCCCACCTGAACGCTGATGGCTGCAGCGGATCAAGCCTGCCGTGAGGATTCTGCGAGACATTGGGGCCGACCGCAGCGGTCGGCCCCTGTTCGCGGATGCACCCCGATGTCAGGGAACAGCCACGAGGGCTGCCGCGCCGTCCGCGACTCTGTCCGGTGGGATGGTCATGCGCTGTGACAGAGCCTTCCTCGCGAGCATGTAGTCCTGCGGCCTGTTGACGGCGTGGACGGCCAGGAGCCGTCCGTCTCGGTAGTAGAACGCCGAAAACTTCTCGGCCGCAGGTTCACCACGGAGCTCGACGTGGTCGTAGCCCTCCGTGAGACCTGCCATCTGGAGCTTGAGATCGCCTTGGTTCGACCAGAACCAGGGCAGCGCCGAGTGCGTGAACGGCTGCCCTGCAATAGATGCAGCGGCAACCTTGGCCTGGTCGACTGCGTTCTGTACCGATTCGAGCCGGACGAAGCCGGAACCTGTCATCGGATTCGGCCCGACGGTGCAATCTCCTGCGGCGACGACCCGGGAATCGCTCGTCCGGGCGAAGGAGTCGACGACGATGCCGCCGGCGGTCTCCAGTCCGAGGCGTTCGGCCAGCTCGAGGCGGGGTGTCATGCCGACCCCGACGATAACGACGTCCGCCGGCAGCAGACTTCCGTCGGACAAGCGGACACCGGTGGCCTGTCCGTCGTTGCCTTCGATCGCGGTGACGCCGTCCCCCAGCCGGATGTGCGTTCCGCGACGCTGGTGGGCTTCGGTGAGGAAGGCGGACATCTCGGGAGCTACGGTGCGCGAGAGCAGTCGTTCTGCGAGTTCGACCACTGTCACGGTTTTGCCTCGCCCGCGTGCCATGGCCGCGGCCTCGAGTCCCACGAACCCGCCGCCGATGACGACGACGGATGCCCCGTGCTCGAGGTGGCTGATGAGTTGTACCGCGTCGGCGATGGTCCGTAGGTAGCACACGCCTGTGAGGTCGGAGCCCGGGACCGTCAAGCGGCGGGGTCGGCCTCCCACCGCCAACATCAGGTGGTGGAACGACTTCTCCGTACCGTCATGGAGTTGCGCGGTGCCTGCGGCATCGGCAGTCCCGCCATCGAATTCGATGTCGGTGACCCGCTGATTGCACAGGACTTCGACACGTATCTTGTCGTAGTACGCAGGTTTGCGGAACTGAAGGGTTTCGTGATCGGCGGTTCCCGCGAGGAACGCCTTCGACAGCGGTGGCCTCTGGTACGGGAGGTGCGGCTCCGAGCCCACGATGGTGATGTCCGCCGTGTAACCCATCTCCCGCAATGAGAACGCCGCCTGCGCTCCGGCCTGGCCGCCGCCGACGATGAGTGTGCCGGTCATGACTGCTCCGGTGCGATCTCGATGCGGAGGCCGTCGAGGCCGTGGTGGAATTCGATCTGGCAGGCCAGCCGGCTGGTGTTTCTCCGTTCGGCCATCGTGCCGTCGAGCATGTCGTCTTCGAGATCACCGGGCGGTCCGACGCGGTCGGCATACGCCGGGTCGATGTAGATGTGGCAGGTTGCGCACGCTCCTGCGCCGCCGCACTCGGCGACGATCCCCGGCACACCGTCCTGAACGGCGATTTCCATCACCGACGTTCCGGGCTCGGCCTCGAGCGTGTGGGCTTCGCCCTGTGGAGTGACGAATTGAATAGTGGACATCTGAATCCTCCTTGCGCGCACTGGCCCGGCACGAGAACGAACAGTGTTGGTACAGAATCGTTCCGGTTCTGCCGAGTTCAGTTGGAAACTAGAAAGTGGCGGCCGCCGCGGTGGAATCGGTGGACCGGACCTCGGTGGGGTAACGGCCTGGATCCGCGCCACCTGTGGTGCGTTCGCTGTCGATCCAGTCTTCGACCCTGAGCTGGATTGCTTCGGTCCGCAGAACCTCCGGGTCGATGTAGAACGCTGCCATTCCGGCGGCGAGGGCCACTTCAGGGTCGACGGTCGCCAATTCCTCTACTGCGGCGGCGTAGGCGCACTCCTCGGGTGAGGGCGGGGTGAAGTTTGTGCATTCGGAGCCTTCGAACATCGAGTCGACTGCCGCGGACATCGAGAACGCGGCGTCGATTACTCTCGCCAGATCGCCTTGTACGTCGTGTGCCAGAGCGTCGAGCGACGATCCCGTGTCGAGCGCGGCTTTGAGGAGACGTCCCCCGGATGCCGCCAGGGTCATGCCCTGACCGTAGATGGGATTGAACGATGCCGACGCGTCACCGACGACGAGCAGCCTGTCCGGAAGGGACTCGTCCTCCCAGCGCCGCCGCAGGTTGCCATCCTGGTGGTAGGTATTGATATCACTTACGGGAACACATCGACGCGCGATCTCGCCGAGCAACGGCGAGCGGGCATCGTCGAGGAAATCGAGGAAGCCTTCTCTTTCTCGCGGCGGGTAGTCCCGCATCATCCCGATCGCGCTCAGGGAATGGACCCCGTTGTCGGCCGGCAAAAGCACACCGCCCCGGTGGTGCCCGGGCTCGGGATGCACTACGAGACCGAGAGCGCCGTCGAGAACTCCTTCCGGGATGCGAACGAACTGCGTCGCGTAACCCATGTAGGCGTTCGCGCGGACTTCGGTGGGTGCGCCGAAGCCGAGGTCTTGCAACCATGCCGGGGACTTGGTGCGTCTGCCCGAGGCGTCGACGACGAAGTCTGCTTCGATCTCGGATCCATCCCTGAGGCGAGTGCCGAGGACGCGCGAACGATCATCCGACAACAGGAATCCGCGCGCAGACCCGTGCCGAATGCTGACGTTGCCGAGTGCCAGGACACGCTCTCGAATGACCAGCTCGAAAAGGGGGCGGCGGAATGCGACGGCATTCGCGCTGTCTACCCGCACCTTCCAACCGGATTCGGACATCATCGGCACCGTGGCGAGTTGATCGAACTCGAGGCACCCGCGTTCGACGAAGTTTTGTCGAATGCCGGGAAGCACTTCTTCCATGCGTTCGAGGCCGAGCGGGAGGATCACGTGAACTTGATTTCCTTGGGGAACACCTGCTCGGGGCTCGGGGCTGCCCGAAAGTTGATCGCGCTCGACCACGGTGACGCGCTCGAAACGGTCGCTTGCGGCGGCGGCGGCCATCAGGCCTGCGACGCTTCCGCCGATCACGACGAGGTGACCATGTGTCATGTCAGTACTCCAATGGTGAGAAGGAATCCGGTGCGATGACGGCGCTGAGCGAGTGGGCGGCTCCGGCTGCGGGAGCCGTCTGCACTTCGCGTCCGTGTACATATGTACATGTACATTCGTACATTATGGGTGTACGTTTGTACACGTGTCAATCGTGTGGATCCAGGGCGAGCCTGGTGGACCTGGAACCGAGCGACGTCCCCAGGCATCGAGGAGTGGTGACGATGAGGAAGGAACCGCGTGTGACGACGCGCCCAGCAGTGAGCAAGCAAGGACAACGCGACCCGGGTCGGCGCGATCGACTGGTTGATGTTGCCGTCGAGGTGATCGCCGAGCGCGGAGTCGCAGGTGCCACGCACCGTGCAGTTGCCGAAGCTGCGGGCGTGCCCCTCGGATCGACAACCTACTACTTCAAATCTCTGGAAGATCTTCACGCCGAAGCGATCACGCGACATGCCGCGAACATTTTCGGCGTCTTCCAGGCTCGGCTCGAGGGCGTCAGAAGTCGCGAACAGTTGCTCGACTCTCTCGTCGATCTCGTCATCGAGGATCTGACCGGAGACAAGCGAGGGCTCGTAGTGACGATCGAGCTGTACGCCCTCGCAACCCGCAAGGCAGCGTTCTTCGACATCGCGGACGACTGGGTCCGAGTCACGCAAGCGCTCTTCGAGCTCCATATGGACGAGGAAGCCGCGCAGGCGGTGAATGCGCTGATCGAGGGCATCGTGATACACAGCGCTCTCTCATCCACACACATCACGAGCCAGCACCTTCGCCGGCAACTGGAGCAACTGGTCCCGAATGCCTCATTTTCACCCAGTCGCGCAACGGTTCCAAGCACGCCCGTGTCAGAACAGCTGGTGGCCGCACGCGCCGCGGCACAAGACCAAGGCTAGAAAATGACGTCATCCACGATCGCACACCATGCATTTGCCGATTCATCCGCGCGCCGGTCCAGAATGAGCGAGAAGCCGCTGACAATCGAATCGGCGCTGAAACTCGAGGTCTTCAGGCGGATACCGTTGACGATATTCGCCGGCGAAACCAACCTGTCGCGATCGATACGATGGGTGCACCCGGTCGAGGTACCTGATATCGCGCGCTTCCTTACCGGTGGAGAAATGTTGCTGACCGCCGGCCTCGGCATCGCCCGAGACCCGGAGCAGCAACGGCGTTTCATCCGCGAGATCTCCGACGCAGGCGCCTCCGTTCTCATTCTCGAACTGAGCGGCCGCGCATACAGTGACATGCCCGACGCTCTCGTCGACGAGGCTGTATCGAGGAACTTCCCCTTGGTGGGTCTGCGAGGCGAGCTTCCATTCGTGGAGGTGTCGGCGCAGGTTCACGAATCGCTGGTCGATGAACGCGTGCTAGAACTCACCACATATGAACGACTGAACGATGTGTTCATGCAGTCGCTGCTCGAAGGTCGCGACCACGTCTCGTTTGCCGAGAAGCTAGCCGCCGAGGTAGATCATCCTGTGGTTCTGGAAGACACCCTTCACCAGGTCGTCGCATACTCCGGCGCCACCGCGAAAGCCGATGTCACACTGACTGATTGGGAACGACACTCGCGAGTCCTCCACGATACTGCGACGAACGCACACGGTGCCGCGCACGCGGCGGGGGAGCCATCCGAATGCACGCGACGGGCGGTCATCCTGCGTGGCGAACGGTGGGGATGGTTGCACATACTCCACGGCACCGAACCGCTCGACCGGGCTGACCTCTACGCTCTCGATCGTGCGGCGGATGCGGTCGCCATCACTCTCCTGGGTGCCCGCGAGAGCGGCGCGAAGGCGGCTCAGCGACAGAATGCCCTGGTCAATCGGCTGCTCCTGGGCGACATCTCGGGCGAAGCTTTCGTCACCCGTGCCCTCCGAATCGGCCGCGATCTGCGAGAACGATCACTGGTCGTGGTCTTCGTCAGCAAACGGTCGTCGATCGCCTCGCCGCTCGACGAGGCATTGGAGGAGTTGTGCCGCACACTGCACGTCCCCTCCGTGGTCGCCGACATCGGCGATCACACACTGGCAATCATCGGCCTGTCGCGTCAGTGCCCCGAAGAAACCTTGGTGGAGAAGCTGTCCACGCTCCGGGTGCGAGCGGGCGTCAGTAGGCAGGTGGCGGCAAGTCAGGTCCCGCAAGCGGTGGAACAGGCGCGCAGCGCAGCCTCCGTCGCGGCTGCGCGAAACGACGAACGAGTGCTGCGGTTCGACGAACTCGGCGTGCTTCGGCTCCTGGTTTCCCTGGCCCAGGGCCCAGAACTGGCCCGCTACGTTGAGGACGAACTCGGTCCCGTCCTCAAGCACGACGCGAATTCCGCCAGTCCGTTGCTCCCGACTCTACGTGCGTTCCTGACTTACGACGGGAACAAGACCCATGCGGCCGAAGCGCTGTTCGTGCAGCGACGCACGATGTACTACCGAATCGATCGACTGAACCAGTTGCTGAAAAGAAAACTCGACGATCCCGACGTACGTCAGGCACTGATCTTCGCGGTCCGCGGGCACGATCTCATGCACAAGTGCTGAATTGAACGAATTGCGCAACTTCTGGGCGAGAACTGCACACGCTAGGTAGCGCGGTAAGGGCGGGCCGGCCGTAAAGTGAGAATGCGCGAACGGTAGCGCTTCGTATCGCCGGGCCGTACTCGGCAGACCGATCACGATCGGTGCAGTACCCGAACTTCTGCCTCCCGCTCGAATCCCCATAATGGATGGAAAACAACTGTGTCTGAAAATGTTTCACGAAATCCGAAGATTCCCACCGTGCGCTCGGTCGATCACGTCGCCTACACCGTGCCCGATCTCGATGCCGCGGTCGCCTTCTTCGTCGACCACTTCGCCGGCGAGTGCATCTTCTTCGACGGCCCCTTTTCCGACAGCGAGGACGGCATGGCTCGCCGCCTCAACGTCCACCCCGACGCCAAGTGCCGTCTCGCGATGGTCCGCCTCGGGCTGACCACCAACATCGAGTTGTTCGAGTACTCGGCGCCCGACCAAACCACCCAGCCTCCCCGCAACAGTGACATCGGCGGCCATCACCTCGCCCTCTACGTCGACGACATCGACGAAGGCTACGACTACGTCCGCTCGATTCCGGGCGTGGTCGTCATGGCAGGCCCGAACGGTGTCGCGCCGGACTCCCCCGTTGCCGGACAGCGGTGGTTCTACTTCCTCACACCGTGGGGCATGCACATGGAACTCACCTCGTGCCCCGGTGGTTCGTTCTACGCGGGACTTCCGGGTGAGCGGATGGCGCCGCCGAGCGACCGCTGGCTCTGACAAACCGACCCTGGATCCGACACGTTCGGATCCAGGGTCGAATACTGCTTTGACACAGCAGATCCAACGGTAGGGGCACCCGACAACGACCGCCCGCGGCCATCGACTGTCATTCGTCGACGGCCGCGGGCGGCCTCCGTTTACGCCTTCTGGATCGGCCTCAGGCGGTCAGTGCACCGGAGTGACCCAACCGGAGGGCCAGGGCGGCCACAGTGATCGCCGGGTTGACCGCAGCCGACGACGGGAAGGGGGAGCTGTCCGCGATCCACAGATTGTCGAGATCGTGCGCCTTGAGATCCGCGTCGAGAACACTCGTCGCAGGGTCGTCACCCATGCGGGCGGTACCGCACTGATGGGAGGTCGCCTCGACACCGAGACCTTCGTGCAAGGTGATCGGGAACCCGGCGCGGTGGACGAGTTTCTTCATCCGCCTGATCAGTTCTCGATGTGAGGACATGTTGGTGGCTGTGCGCCTCACCGTGATGTCTCCGTTCGAGTTGAGCGCGATCCGGTTTTCCGGTAGCGGGAGGTCTTCGGTTTGCAGAAACAGGTCGAGGGTGTGCCGGGTGACCCCCTCGAGGATCGGGGTGGGGATGAGTGGGCGTGCGCGCTTTGCCATCTCGCCGCGCAGCTTGCCCAGACCCTGCACGTTCCCGAGCGGATACCGGTTGTCGGCACCGGCCGTGTACCAGTCGTTGATACCGATGGTCTTCTGATAAACGGCGTCGTTCGTGCGACGGGGGTCGATCGCCAGGAAGAACGTCGTCACGTGCGCCATGTAGTTCCGCCCGACCTGGTCGGAGGAATTCGCCAGCCCGTTGGGGTGTGTGGACGACGACGAGCGCAGCAGCAGTGCGGCCGTGTTCGCGGCACCGGCGGCGACCACGAACCGTTGTGCCTGCACGGTGATCGTGCTGCCGTTGTGTCGCACCTGGGCGCCGGTGACCTGACGACCGGTGCGGTCCGTGTTCAGGCGGGTCACCTCGGCATTGGTGAGGAGTTTGACCATGGCTGATTTGAGAGCTGGCCGCACCGCGGAGACGTCGGCGTCGCCTTTCGCGTCGATCATGCAGGGGAAGGCGTCGCACGTCGGACACAGCACGCAGGCGCCGCCGGGGCGGACGTCGAGGGACTGTGGTGCGGCGAATGGGTGGAGGCCTTGTCGGCGCGCGCCGTCCGCCAGCCGGGCCATGGCTCCTTCGTGGGCGATGCCGGGGAAGGGGTAGTCGGTCGAGCGCCACGGGTCGGTGGGATCTTCGCCCTTGTTGCCGTGCACCCAGAACATGTGCTCGGCCTCACCGTAGTGGGATTCGAGGTCTGCGTAGGAAATCGGCCAGGCTGGGGAGATACCGTCGGGGTGTTCGACCTCGCCGAAGTCGTGCTCCCGGAATCGGGGCAGCGTGGCACCATAGAGTTTGGTGCTGCCTCCCACGTAGTGGTAATTCCCAGGAATGAAGCTTTTCTTGGCGATTTCGTCGTACCAGGGTGCGGAATTCTTGTAGCGCCCCTCGGCAACTACCGCCTTGATCGACCAGTTCTCGCGCTCACGGGGCAGGAAGTCGCCCTGTTCGATGATGAGCACGCGCGCCCCGGACTCACGCAGGGCGTAGGCCAGGGTGCCGCCGCCCATGCCGGAGCCGATGATGGCGACATCGCAATCGACCACCTGGGGTGGATTGGTGATGACCGAAGGTTGGTCAGGGGCGAAAAGGTCGGGCATGGGAGCTGCTCCTGGTTGTCGGCGCCACCTGCGCGGCGCCAGCTCGTGTACTTCTTCGACGGTAGATCTGTTTCGGGGGCAATACGAGCGGCGTTGCGTGCACGCTCGAGGTAACTGATTGCCCACACTGTGCAGTGACGTCGGATCGATGTCAGATGGGGCCGGGGACTCGATGCTTGCTGTCGGCACGGTCGGCGACGGTCGCGTACCCGTCGATGGGATCGACACTTCGCGTCAAGTTTTGCGGATCGAGGATCTTGTCCAATTGATCCTGCGTGAGCAGTTCACGTTCGAGGACGAGCGAGACGACCGTGCGGCCGCTCGCAAGTGCGTCCGCGGCGATGGTCGTGGCCTCGGTGTACCCGATATACGGGTTGAGTGCGGTCACGACTCCAATCGAGGCAGCCACCATCTGCTGCAGGTGTTCGGTATTCGCGTCGATACCGACGACGCAGCGCTGCGCGAGCGTTCTGCAACCCCGGGTCAGCAGTTCGATCGACTCGAAGAGGCTGTGCGCGATGATCGGCTCGAACGCGTTGAGCTGAAGCTGCCCGCCCTCGGCCGCCATCGTTACGGTCAGATCGTTTCCGATGACACGAAATGCGATCTGATTGACTACTTCCGGGATCACGGGGTTGACCTTGCCGGGCATGATCGACGAACCCGCCTGCACGGGCGGAAGCGTGATCTCCCCCAGTCCCGCACGCGGTCCCGAGGACAAAAGACGCAGATCATTGCAGACCTTCGACAGCTTCACCGCGGTGCGCTTGAGCACCCCGGACAGCTGAACAAACGCCCCGACGTCCTGGGTCGCTTCGATCAGATCCGACGCGGTGATCAAGGACAACCCCGTGATAGCGGCGAGATGCGCGCGGACGCGCCATGCGTACTCGGGGTGGGCATTGAGCCCCGTGCCGATGGCTGTGCCACCAAGGTTGATCTCCGAGATCAGGGCCGCCGACTCGGCGAGCCGCTCCGCGTCCTCGTCCAGCATGAGCGCGTACGTTCCGAACTCCTGCCCGAGGGTCATCGGCACCGCATCCTGTAACTGGGTACGACCGACCTTGAGGACATCGACGAACTCGGCGGCCTTGCCCGCGAATGCGGTGGCCAACTCCCCCATGGCTTGACGTAGATGCACCAACGCCGTCTGGAGACCGATCTTGACTGCAGTGGGGTAGACATCGTTCGTACTCTGGCCGAGGTTGACCTGCTCGAGCGGATGAAGGAACTCGTAGTCCCCCTTTGCATGCCCCAGCAACTCGAGGGCGCGGTTGGCCACGACCTCGTTCGCGTTCATGTTGGTCGATGTGCCGGCCCCACCCTGGATGACGTCGACGACGAAGTGGTCGTGCAGGGCACCCGAGCGGATCTCCTCGCACGCCCTCGTGATCGCCCCCGCCTCGCGCAGTCCGATCAATCCGAGGTTGGCGTTCGCTTGCGCCGCAGCCTGCTTGACCGCGGCAAGCGCCGACACCAGATCCGGATGCGCGGAGATCGGAACACCAGTAATCGGGAAGTTCTCGATGGCCCGCAGCGTATGCACGCCGTAGTACGCGCCCGCCGGAACCTCGCGGTCACCGAGGAGATCGTGCTCGATCCGGGTCATTGTTCGGTCACGGCGCGGGTGGGAATCTCTCCCCAGAGCAGGTCGGCGCCACCGAACTTCGCGGCCCGCAGATCACCCGACCTGGCATGGCCTTCGAACTTCTCGAGCCGTGACAGACGTCCGCAGATCTCGCCGAGCTGGGCGCTGGCAGCAGGATCACGCACCTCCTGGTAGGTGAGGGTCTTGAGGAACTTACCCACCCACAGACCACCGGTGTATCGCGCCGCCCCCAATGTCGGAAGCACATGGTTAGTGCCGATCACCTTGTCCCCATAGGGAACACAGGTTCCCTCACCGAGGAACAACGCCCCATAGTTCCGCATCGATTCGAGCGCCTGCCGCGGCTCCTCGGTGAGGATCTGCACGTGCTCGGACGCGAACCGATCCGCCAGCGCATACGCCTCGGTGAGGGTGTCCGTGACGTGGATCTGGCCGTAATCACGCCACGCCGGTCCGGCGATGGCGTTGGTCTGCAACCCGGGAAGCAGCGCATCGATGTGATCGAGCACCGCACGGCCGACTGCCTCGGAGGTGGTGATCAGGACACACGGTGAGTCTGGCCCATGTTCGGCTTGACTGAGCAGGTCGACCGCGACGGTAAAGGGATCGGCATAATCGTCGGCGACGATCAGGGTCTCCGTGGGGCCCGCGAACAGGTCGATTCCGACTTCACCGAAGAGCTGACGCTTCGCTTCGGCGACATATGCGTTGCCAGGCCCGGTCAGGATGCTGACCGGCGCGATGGTCTCTGTTCCCAGTGCCAGCGCAGCGATGGCCTGCACTCCACCGAGCACCAGAATTTCGTCCGCTCCGGCGAGGTGCATCGCCGCGACACTGATCTGCGGCGGAAGTCCCTCGTTGGGAGGAGTAGTCGCGGCCACCCGCTCGACACCAGCCACCTTGGCCGTCAGCACCGTCATGTGCGCCGAGGCCGTCAGCGGGTACCGGCCGCCGGGAACGTAGGCGCCCGAGGCGTCGATTGGAATGTTGCGCTGTCCCAGGAAAACTCCCGGCAGGGTCTCGGTCTCGAAGTCCTGGATCGAGTCCTTCTGCGCTTGAGCGAATCCGCGAATCTGACGCTGCGCGAATCGAAGATCGTCCAGTGTCGACTCCGGAATGGATGACACGATGGAGCGCACCTCGTCCTCGCTCAGGCGGAACGACTTCGGGGACCACCCGTCGAACTGCTGCGAGTACTTCCTGACCGCATCGTCGCCGTTGGTGCGCACGTCGGCGATGACCGATGCGACAGTATCGACCACAGCCGGGTTGCTCGTACGCTGCGTCGGCTCACCAGCGGCGGGCTTGAGAACAAACGACATGATGGCTAGCTCCTTCAAGCTTCACGGAAAGCACCTGTTCGCTGTCGACGTGCCCTGCCTGCGGAGTAAAGAGCTCTCTCGGGTGGGACTCGTCTTGTAGCTGTAGACCAGAGTGCCGCCCCGCTCGGACGTCCGTAAGACGCACTATGCGCACCATTCTCCACATCTTGTGCACGATTCGAGTAAAATGACGAGTCGCGTCCGTCGAACTTCCAGGTGAGATCGCGGACAGTTCGGTGACACTGCGCACCCGAAAGAGAAACGGATGGCTCCTGCTTGTAGTTACGTCGGTATTTCGGGGTTCGAGTGCTGAGTGCGAGTGCCTCCGGCCGAACGATGTTCTGCGACTATCGGCGACTACTTCGCGGTCAAAGACGGAGGCGTTAACTGATCCGGGACACGGTGTTGTTCCGGTATCAGTGGGAGGAGACGGGGAACTGTACCGAGCTCTTGTCGCGTAGGTGGGGCACGATGAGTTCGGTGATGATGCGCTGGTGTTCGGGCGAGGTCATGTACGCGGTGAGGGCATCGTGGTCGGTGAAGACCGCGGAGACCGCGTAGTCGGCGTTTCCCGGACGAATCCGCAGGTCGGGTCCGTGCTGGTAGGACTCGATGCCGGCGGTCGCCGCCGACAGAGCGTCGAGGGACTCGGCGAGCGCCGTCAGTGTCGCGGTGGGCAGGTCCGGCATGAAGGTGAAGATGACGACGTGGCCGATGGCCATGATGGGGCTCCTTGGGCGGTGTTCTGGGCAGAGTTGGTGGTGGTGAAAGCGGTTCGTCGGTCGAGTTCGGAGGTTCCGCCCCAGACCCCGTATCCTTCGCGGGCCGAGAGCGCATACTCTCGGTATTGGTCGAGCACCGGGCAGCGCAGACAGATGCGTTTCGCCTCCCGTTCGCGTCGCACTCGGGGCCCTTTCGGCTCGTCCTCGGGGGCGAAGAACAGGTAGGGGTCCATCGATCGGCAGAGGGCGTGCAGACGCCACGCCCACGTGTCATGTGCCGGTCGGACGGGATTCGCTGCGCAGGTCATCAGTATCTCTCAGGTCGTACAACAGCAACGAGCGGGTGACGGGCACGGTCCGGGGCGTCGACCACCGACGCCCCGGACCGTGCCCCCTTGGTCCGTGCCTGCGGGTGAAGAGGCGCTCCGGTCGTGGCACGGACCCGTTCCTAGCGGGTTGAGTGCGTGTATCGCGCGCATTCCAACCCGATCACCCTGTGGTGGAATGTGTTCCGGTCATGAGGGCGGCGAGGTCGTCGGGTTCGAGGAACGACGGCGGGGGCGGCGGTCCCCAGGCGTAGAGGCCTTGGAGTCCGTGCAGCACTTCCGGGGACCAGAGTTCGTCTTCGGGGACGGTGTCCATGTCGGAGTAGTACTCGGAGAAGTTCCCGGCGGGGTCCTTGAGGTACCAGAAGAAGTTCGCGCCGGCGTGGTGGCGGCCGAGTCCCCAGATGTGGCGTTCGGGGTTGTTCTCGAGCATGGTGTGGGCGCCGCGCCCGACCTCGTCGATGTCGTCGACCTGCCAGCTGGTGTGGTGCATGAAGTTCACCGGTGCGGCCATGACGAGGACGTTGTGGTGCTCGACGGAGCAGCGCAGGAACGCGGCCTTGTCGCCCATGTAGTCGCTGACCTTGAAGCCGAGGCCGTCGGTGAAGAACTTCATGTGGTCTCGAGGTCGGTGGACCCGAGCACCGCGTGTCCGAGTTTGCGGGGGCGTACCGGGTCGGTGCGGGTGAGGAACGGGGCCCGCCCCCACCGGTCGATCCGGCCCGGGCCGTTGTACGGCGTCGGCGACACCGCGGGCTCGATGACGATCCGGGGTCGCACCGCGACGTGCACCAGGGTGCCGGTGATCGGTTCGACGGCGCTGACGGAGGTGTCGTCGTGCTGGATCGCGGTACCGAGCTTGGTCAGCCGTGCTGTGGTGGCGGTGATGTCGTCGGGGTCGTCGGCGGCGACGGTCAGCTCGACCAGTCGCCGGGTGGGCGCGTGCACGATGTGGAGTTGTTCGCCGCCGTTGCGGGTGGCGAATACCCCGTGTCCGTGGTGTTCGAGTCCGAAGTCGGTGTAGTAGGCGATGGTGTCGTCGACGTTGGGGACGCCGATGGTGACCTTGCCCAGTCCGTGTAGTGCCATGACGTGGTGTCCTTACTGCGCGTCGGGTTCGGCGACGAATCTCTGGTGCAGCTGACCGATGCCGTCGATCCAGCTGTCGAGTGTGTCGCCGGGCTGCAGGAACCGTTGCGGGTTGCGGCCGACACCGACACCGGCGGGGTGCCGGTGAAGATCACGTCACCGGGGTAGAGGGTGACGGTGTGGGAGAGGGTGGCGATGAGCGTGGAGACGGGGAAGATCAGGTCGCGGGTGCGGCCTTTCTGCACTTGTTCGCCGTCGATGGTGCAGCCGAGTTCGAGGTCGTCGGGGTCGGCGAACTCGTCCGGGGTGACCAGCCACGGTCCTTGCGGGGAGAACCCGGCGTAGGATTTGCCGAGACCGAATTGCGGTGCGGGACCACGGGTCTGGGTGATGCGTTCGGAGATGTCCTGTCCGGCGGTGAGTCCGGCGACGTGGGACCAGGCGTCGGCGGCGTCGATGTTGCCGGCTTCGCGGCCGATGACGGCGACGAGTTCGACCTCCCAGTCGACGTTGCCGCCGGTGGGGATGATCACGTCGGTGTCGGGGCCGGTGAAGCTGGAGGCGTATTTGGTGAAGACCGGTGGCAGGTGGGTGGGGGATTCGAAGCCGGATTCGGCGGCGTGGGCGTGGTAGTTCAGGCCGACGGCGAACACCTGCCGGGGAGCCGGCGACGGTGCACCCAACCGGGTGCGGTCGATCGGGAAGCTGTCGTCGGCCAGAGCCGAGAGGTCCTGGACTGCGGCCCATTCGGTGACGTCGTCCCAGGCTTCGTAGAGAGCCTGCAGGCTCGGGCCGAACCGGCCGCGGGAGGCGTGGGCGATGTCGACGGCCCGCTCCGCGCCGGTTTCCCCGATCACGAGGGCGGCTTGACCATCGATGTTGGCGATACGCATGAAACTGATCTCCTACAGAAGGGTGTGAATAGTGCTGAGCGGAACATCTTTTGGCCACAGCAATTGGTGGACGAGGGATTGCTCCGCGTGCTCAGATCAGCGGTGTGATCCGTTCCTCGACACCGAGAAGCGCTTTCCCGTACGACTCGAACGCCACCGCCGGGGCGACGACGGCATGGCGGGCGGCGGTGGAGGAGTCCCGCCAAATCCGCTGGAGGGGATTGACGTCGGCGAAACTGCCGGCACCGTGCGCACTGAGCAGGATGTTGATGGCCTTGACGATGCTCTCGGCGACGAGGCCGGTATCGGCGCGCAGCCGGGCGCGTTGCGTGAAGTCCGGGTAGGTGCCGGTTGCTGCCGCGGTGTCGATGTCGTCCGCCGCCCGGTACGCGTGCAAATGGGCGGTGTCGATCAACATCGCGGCCTCGGCGACTTGCAACTGAAAGGCGACAGAGTCGGACTGCGCAGTGAAGTAGGTGTAGGCGATCGGCTTGTTCGCCTTGGCCTGCACGAGCTGCAGGGCGGCTCGCCCCAAACCGAGCTGGGGCCCGACCAGGACGAGCGCGAGAATCGGGACGAATGCGGAACGGTAGAAGGGCTCGTCGGCCAGATTCTCCGACGGGTACGTTCCCTCGATCGCCGGCGGTACCGCCATCACGCGGTGGTCGGGCACGAACACATCCGTCGCCACCAGGCAATTGCTGCCGGAGGATTTCATGCCTGCGACGAACCACGTGTCCTCGAGCTGCATCTCGCTCGTCGGGATGAGAGCGAGCCCCTGATCGATGACCTCACCGGCGTCGTTGGTGATCGGGATCCCCAGGACCGCCCAGGTGGCATGCCAGGATCCCGAGTTGTAGTACCAGCGGCCGGTGACCCGGTAGCCACCGTCGACCCGGGTGGTCTCCGACGTCGGTGTCAGAACACCGGACACCTTCGCGTCCGGGTCCGCGCCGAACACCTCGTCCTGAGCGCGGGTCGGGAACAACCCGGTCAGCCAGGCACACACGTTGGTCAGCGTCAGCACCCACGCGGTGCCCCCGTCGGACTCGGCAACCGCGGCGGAGACATCGAGCATGGTGCGCATCGAGGTCTCATAACCGCCGTACCGCTTCGGTACCGCGAGCTTGAACAGCCCGGCATCGGTCATCGCCTGGATCGATTCCTCGACGACGCGGCGGTTGCGCTCACCCTCGGCGGCGTTCTTCGTCAAGATGGGCGCGATCTCGCGGACACGGCCGACGAGGTCGGTGGCGGTGGGGACAGATGCGCTGGAGCTAGCGCGTTCGGTGACGGTTGTCATGATGGAACCTTTCAGAAAATGGGGTGGATGCAGGCAGGAAGGGCTGATTCAGCTCGACGCGCAGGCGGCAATCTGGTCGATGATGGGTCGGCGGGGACGTTCGGCGTAGCGGGAATGGGTGCCGAAGGTGCGGTGCGCGTACACCAGCGGAGGCAACTCCGCCTTACTGACCTTGGTGACCAGGCCGAACAGCAGCAGATGGTCACCACCCTCGACGGTGTCGTACAACTCGCAGGCGACCCAGCCGGCGGCGCCGTCGATGCGTGGCAGGCCGGTGTCGTGATGCCAGGGGGCGCTGTTGAATCGCTCGGCGCCGGCACCGCGGCTGGCGAACACCATCGCAAGATCGTCCTGTCCGTGCCCGAGCAGGTTGATCCCGAAGCGGCCACTGGATCGGATGCGCTGCAATAGCGCGGATCGACGATCGAAGGCGACCGTGATCAGCGGCGGGTCCTGCGACAGCGCGGCGAACGAGCTGGCAGTAGCTCCATGAGGGCCGTCGTCGTCGGCAGTCGTCACGATCGTCACCGGTGCGCAGACCCGGGACATCAGATCCCGGAAGTTCTTCGGGTCGATGCCAGCGGCGGATGCGGTCGGCTCACGGCCAGGTGCGGTAGTCATGTGAGTGCTCCTCGGTGGGGTGGCTCGCAACACCACGCAAGAAGGTCTGTTGCGTAGGTCACTCTGTCGTGCTAAATCCGACGGTAGAGGTGTGTGCGGCGGGCGGAAATCCCCTTTCGGAGAGGGCCTGGCCGCTTTGCGAACCCACACCCAGGTGCCGACGCGGACGCCTTCGGAACCCGGCGCCGAGGGTGCTCGAACAGTGAGAAAAGGACGTAATGCGTGTGATCGATCCTCAGGACCCACCGGACACGGCGCAGGTCTTCCCGGTCGAGCTGCCGGGCGGCACGGTGTACCGATCGGACGATCTCGACGTCTACCGGGCCGGCGTCAACAGTGTTTTCTACCCCGCTCGCCTCGACCTGGTCAGGCCGCATACACACCTGACGCACGCCCGGCTCTCCGCCGTGCGACTGAGCCACCTCACCCTGGGAATCGTGCACTTCGGCGCCGAGGTACTCATCGACCCCGGCGATGTGGGCGGCTACCACATCAACATCCCCCTGTCCGGGGCAGTGGATTCCCGATGCGGTGCGCAGCAGACCATCGCTACCCCAGGACATGCCGCCGTCTTCACCCCGAACGAGCACACCATCCTGCCCTCGTGGAGCGCAGACGCCACCCAGATCTGCATCAAGATCGACCGCGGAACACTCGAAACCGAACTCACCCACATCCTGGGGCGGCCCCTCGATCGGCGAGTGAAGTTCGACATCGGTCTCGACCTGACCACACCACCGGGACGCCGGTGGTGGTCGACACTGCAGATTCTCGTCGACACCATCAACGACCCCGGCCCGATCCCCCGTCGGGTCCTCGCCGCCCAGGTCGACCTCCTCGAACGCGCCCTCATCACCGGGCTGCTGCTCAACCACAGCCACTCCCTGACCGAAGCACTCCACGCCGACGACACCCCGGAGAATCCGAGGGCATTGCAGAAGGTCGTCGAACTGATCGAGAGCACCCCCGGCGCCCAGCACACCATCACCGACCTGGCTCGCGTATCCGGTGTGGGCGCACGCCAATTACAAAAACTCTTCCGGGACCGATACGACATGAGCCCCTCGGTGTACGTGCGCAGTGTCCGCCTCGAACGCGTGCGGTCCGACCTTCTGACCGCCACCGACGACACGGCCACCGTCAGCGACATCGCCTACCGATGGGGTTTCAACCACCTCGGCCGGTTCGCCCGGTTCTACCAGCAAAAGTTCGGCGAACCGCCCTCCCACACACTGCGCCGATGAACACCACGCGGATTTCCAGTCGGAACTCAGGGAATCCCTCAGTTTCGAGCGAAATTGCGGACAAGCCCTGTCATCTTCCGACTTGAATGGCGTGGCGGCTTCGTGCTCGAACTGACGGGTTCGATGGATCGCATCAGTCGCCAACCATGTTGCGCGGCAACGAATCCGGAAATTGCGCCGAGGGTCATCGCACAGCTTCCCGGTCGGTGGGGTCGGTGGCCGACACGGCCGGTGTCGGGTTCACGTCGTCCCTTCGCAGTGGTACGAGTGCGGCCAGTGCTGCGCCCACGACGGCCGGGGCGGCGAAGGCCAGCAGCTGCCAGGTGGTGCCCGCTCCGACGGCGACGAAGAAGCCGCCGTACGTCGGTCCGATGATCGCCCCGATGCGTCCGACTCCGAGTGCCATTCCGATGCCGGTCGTCCGGCATGCCGCGGGGTAGTGACCGCCGATGAACGTGTTGAGCAGGATCTGGGTTCCGGTGGTGCCGACGCCGGCGAGCAGCACCAGCAGGTAGACGACGGCGATGGGCGGACCGGTGGCGATCAGGATCAGTGAGACTGCGGCGCAGAGGAATCCGAGTGCGGTGACGGGTTTGATCCCGTACCGGTCGGCGAGTGCGGCGCCGCCGAGGGCTCCGACTGCGCCGCCGACGTTCAGGGTCAGCAGGAAGGACAGCGCGGCCCCCAGTGGATATCCGGCCGACTTCATCAGGGCGGGCAGCCACGTCGCGACACCGAAGAGCACCAGCAGACACACGAGGGTCATGCCCCAGAACAACAGTGTCGCGGTCGTCCGTTCGCTGCCGAACAGTGCACGCAGTCGGCGTTCGGAGTGCGGACCGGTCGAGGTGGCGGGCTCGGGTTCGAGCCCGTACCGGGCGGCGATCGCCGTGGCCGCGGTGGTGCGGCCGCGGGCGGTCAGGTATGCGGGCGATTCGGGGAGATACCGGAGCATCAGGGGCAGGAACAGCAGTGCCGGAACCAGCCCGGCCACGAACATCGCCCGGAAACCGAACGTGGGCACGAGCCACAGCGACAGCACACCGGCCAGAATTCCGCCGATGCTGGTGCCGACGAATCCCATCGCGACCGAGCGTGCCCGGGTTCGACTGTGGGAGAACTCGATCAAGGTGGAGGCAGCGGTCGGCATGAGGACGCCGGCGCCGACTCCGACCGCCATCCGGCCGACACCGAATACCGCCGGGGTGGGCGCGAGTGCGCAGACACCCATCGCGGCGGAGAACACCAGGACCGCGGCGAGGAGGGTGCGGCGGCGGCCCCAGCGGTCGGCGACGCCGGCGGCGACCAGCGCGCCGACGAGCATTCCCACGCCGGTGAGGGAGCCGAGCATGCCGACGTCGGTGGCGTCGAGTTGCCAGGGCGCGTACGCGAGGAGGGAGGGAACGACGGTGCCGTACATCAGCAGGTCGTACCCCTCGAGGACCAGCGCCATCAGGCAGAGACCGATGACGGGGGCGGTGGTGGGGCGGGCAGTCATGTGTACTCCGCTCGACCGGGCGCCCGACGACCGCGGCGCGGTATCGGGTGCCCGGATGTAAAGGGGGTCAGGAGAATCGGTCGGACAGCCAGGCGCCGATGTCGGCCGCGGCGAGGGCTGCCCCGGTGGGTGCGCCCTCGGCGATGGGTCCGCCGAAGTGGGTGCCGGCGACCCGGACGTGGGTCTTGTCCGCCGACCCGAGGGCATCGCACATGGTTTTGGCGTCGTCGGGGAAGCAGGCCTGGTCGGCGGTGAGTTCGACGAACAGGGCGGGGGCGGTCACGGCGGGCGCGCAGCGCAGGAAGTCGGCGTTGGTGCTGAGCCCGGACCACGTCGACAGCCAGGCATCGGGGGTGGCGAAGCGGCCGAAGCCGACGAGTCCGTAGTTGGTCAGGTCCGGCCGCCGACCGAACAGTGACCCGTAGGGGCGCTCGTTGGGGCTCAGGGACAGGTCGGTGAACCGCAGGTCCGCGTCGGTGCGGTAGACGGTGAGGACGCGGGGCACGAGCGCGGCGCGTCGGTCGGCCGGTTCGGCGGTGCCCCTGTACCGGCGACGCGCGTCGGCGGCCTCGTCGACACGCTGCCGGGCGATCTCGTCGAGGCGGGCGACGCGGTCGTGCTGCGCTGCCCGGTAGCGGGTGACGAACTCGGGTGCATACGCCGAACTGTGTGGGGGTTCGGCGAATCCGTTGGCCGGATCGAACGGATTCAGCTCGGGATCGGCCGTCAACGGATCGGATTCGTCGACGACGGACGGGTCGATCAATCGGAGCAGCAGGGCGCCCTGCCCGGGGTGCGGGGCCATGAACACCGCGCCGTCGGGCAGCGGCATCTGTGCCCCGGCCAGATCGATCGGTCGTCCGGCGGGAGTGTGGGCCAACCGCTCCGCCCCGGGCAGACCGGCCTGCTGGTGATAGAACGCGAACAAGGTGCCGCCGCCCGAGTGCCCCAGGGTGACGACGTGCTCGAAACTCTTCTCGCGCAAGAAGACCTGACCGGCCGCCGCATCGAGCAGAGCCTGCTCGTGCACCAGGGCGACGTCGTTGTTGACCGAGCGGGTGCCCTGCGTCCACACCGCGTAACCGCGGGCGAGCAGTTCGGGCACCAGCACGTGGTGCGTCAGGTCCTGGCGGGGGTGCATGAGTGCGACGACGGTACGGGCGCCGGGGACGACCCGCAGCACACCGGTGATTTTCGCCCCGTCCGCGGTCGCGAGTTCGTGCACCGACGTGACGGTGCTGTCCGGCGCCTGCGCGGCGTCGATGTACCGGCCGGCGCCGAGCCGCCGGGTGTCCGCGCTCATCGCGGCTCGATCCGCATGGCGTCCTTGTCCCACTGGGTGATCCGGGACTGCGCCAGTCCGGCGACGCTGCTGTACCAGACGGCGTGACGGCAGCCGGTGGTCCGCCGGTCGATGACGATGTCGGAGTCGGACACGATCCGGAAGTAGGGTCCGACGTGGTCGACGGTGACCGCCGGATCACGGCCCGCGACCTCCGCGACCGCAGTGTTCTCGGGGACGTCGAGGACGAACAGGGTGGTCATCGGGTCGCCATCTCCTTCGATTCCTGTTGCTGTTGCCAGGCGGCGGCGCGTTCGGTGATCAGTTCTGCCTTGCGGGTCAGCAGGGCGTCCATGCTGGGGTCGGGCCCGGTCACCACGTCGACGAGGGCGTCGATGGTGAGGTTGGCGTCGAGGTCTTCCTGCGGGGTGACCGGGCGCAGCGCCCGGGTGATCTCGATCATGTAGCCGTTGGGGTCGTGGGTGTAGATCGACTCGATCGTCTCGTGCTGGATCTGCATCTCCACCGGCCACGCGCTGCCGTCGAGGCGGTGGCGGTATTCCATCAGGTCGTCCTCGCTGTCGACGTGGATGGCGAGGTGCCGGGAGCGGATGAAGAAGATCGGGACGTCCTCGGCGAAGCGGGAGTACGAGTCACCCTGCGGTCCGCCGTCGAAGGGTTCGAGACCGAAGTAGTAGAAGAAGGCCAGCCGGTCGTCGTTGCCGATGTCGAAGAAGAAGTGGATGAAGTCGGGGTGCTTCTCCGGTCCCCACCCGGCCGCGCAGATCGAGTGGACGACCGGGAACCCGAGCACGTCGCGGTAGAACTTGACGGTGCCGGCCGGATCGAAGGTCGGATAGGCGACGTGATCGACGCCTTTGACGGTGTGCTGCAGTTCGGACATGGTGAACTCCAAGGGGTTCGGGGTTACTGACGGGCGGCGGCCGGTGCGTCGGCGCGGAGCAGACTGCCGGCGCCGGGGATGTCGACGGTGAGGTCGAGGGCGCGCAGCAGGCTGTAGGCGCCGGCGGTGGCGGCGGAGAGGACGGGCAACCCGAACTCGTCCTCGGCGGCCTGCACCAGGGGAAGCGAGGGCATCTGCACGCAGGCGGAGATCACGAGTGCGTCCACGCCCTGCAGGTCCAGGGATCGGGCGGCGTCCATCACCCGGTCGCCGGGGATGCATCCGACCTCGGCGTTGTCGGCGACCTCGAGTGCGCGCCAGTCGTGGACCTGGATGCCTTCGGCCTCGATATACGCGACGACCTGCTCCGCGAGGGGGCGCAGGTAGGGGGTGACGAGCGCGATGCGCTCGGCCCCGATCGCCCGGAGCGCTTCGATCAGCGCGCCGGCACTCGAGCGGACCGCCGCCTCGGAGCCGCCGGTGGCGAGTTGTTCGGCGACCAGCCCTTCGACGCGCTGATGCTCACCCGGTCCGACCGACATCAGCGCGACCAGGCAGGCGTAGAGGACGGCGTCGACTCCGGCGTCGCCGAGTTCGAGAATGCACCGCTCACGCTGGGCATTCATCGCCCGCAGTTGCTCGGGCGAGACGGCCTGCATGCGCATCCGGCTCGAGTGGAACGAGAACTGTGCGTCGGCGTGCTGACCGAGCAGCGCCGGCATCTCCGTCTCGACGGTCACATTGGAACTCGGGACGACGAGTCCGATGCGATGAATCCCCATGGTGTGCCCTTCTGATGTCGATTTGTCGCGAAGCGGGGGAGTGAGCACCCCGGCGCGCGGTGATTTACGCTCATGCCGAGTATTCGACGTTCGCGACAATTCGTCAAGCCCCCACGTCCGGGCCCGCAGGCAGCGCCCAGGACGTGACTGCTCTCACAGCCCGCTCTTGACATGTCATCAGACACGTCGAATACTCGACATTGACGTAAGACGGTGTTGGAGGACGACCTCGCACCGGTCGGGAACTTCCACCTCATTTCGAAGGAGCGCAGAGGTAATGGCATATGTGATCGGAGTGGACGTCGGTGGCACGTTCACGGATGCGGTATTGGACGACAATGCCGGCACAGTTCTCGCCGCGAAGGCTCCCTCGACCCCGCCGGACTATTCGCAGGGCGTGATCGACGTCCTCGACGTGCTCGCCGAGCAACTGGGGTGTCCGGTCGAGGAGATGCTGGCGAACACACACCACATCGCGCACGGGACCACGTCCTCGCTCAATGCCCTGGTCATGGGGAACGTGCCGCCGGTCGGGTTCCTCACCACCAAGGGACACCGCGACTCGATCTACATCATGAACGTCGAGGGGCGGTATCTGGGCAGCTCCCCGGAGCAGCTGCAGAACGTGATGGGGCAGAGCAAGTCTCACGGCCTGGTGCCGAAGAAGCATGCCCTGGAAGTGACGGAGCGCCTGGACCGCGACGGCAACATCGTCGTGGCACTGGACGAGGATTCCGCCCGCGAGGCGATTCACGCCCTCGTCGACGACGGGGTGTCGGGCATCGCGGTCTCGCTGCTCTGGTCGTTCCGCAACCCGGCGCACGAGCAGCGGATCCGCGAACTCGTCCACGAGATCGACCCGACGATGTTCGTGTCCCTGTCGAGTGAGGTGAGCCCGCGTATCCGCGAGTTCGCCCGCAACGCGACCACCATCATGAGCACCCAGATCGGCCCCGGGCTGCGGGACTACCTCGGCGAACTGGAGACGAAGCTGCGTGACCGGAAGCTCGCCGGACCGCTGCTGGTGATGCAGAGCAACGGCGGCGCCGTCGCCGCCGCCGAGGCGCCGAAGAACGCGATCAGCACCGTCGGATCGGTGCTCACCGGCGGCGTCGTCGGAGCGGTGTCGCTCGGCACCCAGCTCGGGCACCGCAACATCATCGCCACCGACGTCGGCGGCACCACCTTCCTCGTCGGACTCGTCGTCGACGGTGAGCCCGTGCGCGCGTCCAGCACGATCATCAACCATCACCCGATCAACGTCCCCACCCTCGAGGTGCACGCCATCGGATCCGGCGGCGGCGCGATCGCCTGGGTCGACCAGGGCGGCAACCTGCAGATCGGCCCGCACAGCGCGCAGGCCGTGCCCGGGCCTGCCTGCTACGGGCAGGGCGGCACCGAACCCACCAACGCCGACGCGAACCTGGTGCTCGGGATCCTGCCCGAACGCGGCCTTCTCGGTGGCCGCAAACCACTCGACAAAGAACTCGCACGGGAAGCGATCCGCACCAGGATCGCCGAACCCCTGGGCCTGTCGATCGAGGACGCCGCCGCCGCGATCTACGCGGTGCAGAACGCCCAGACCGGTGACCTGCTCCGCAAGACCGTGGTCGAGGCCGGACACGATCCTCGCGACTTCGTGCTCTACGCATTCGGCGGTGCCGGCCCAGCGCACTGCGCCGCCTACGCCCGCGAGGTCGGGGTCCGCGAGGTCGTCGTCCCGCTCGGCCAGGTGGCCTCCGCGTTCTCCGCCTACGGTCTGGCGTCGTCGAACATCGTGCTCGCCGCCGAGCTGTCGGACCCGGCCGCGATGCCACTCGATCCCGTCCGGGCCGAACGCAACTTCGACCAGCTCGAGCACCAGGTCCGGGCAGCGCTCGACCGGCAGGGGCTGAAGTTCACCGGCGTGGAGGTCGAACGGGAGATCGACATGCGCTACACCATGCAGCTGGCGGAGGTGGCGACACCGGTGCCGGCCGGAAGCCTCGACGCCGAGGGAGTCGCCCGGGCGTCGGACCTGTTCGAGCAGCGCTACGCCGAACTCTACGGACAGGACAGCGGATTCCGGGAGGCCGGGATCCAGGCGATCACCTACCGGGTGCGCGTCACCGGCGTCCTGCCCTTCTCCCCCACCCTGCCCGAACTGAAATCCGCGGACTCGGCCGACGCGTCCGCCGCAAAGATCGGCACCCGCAAGGTGTGCCTGGACGGGCGGATCGGCTACACCGACACCGACGTCTACGACTACAGCAAACTGCTCGCCGGACACGTCCTCCAGGGCCCCGCGATCGTCGAGGTCCCCACCACGACGGTCGTCGTCCCGCACGAGACCACCGGCACCGTCGACCGCCTCGGCAACCTCAACATCGTCGCCCAGTAGGAGCACCCGAAGATGACCATGCAAATCCCCGGCGCCGAAATTTTCTCGAGCCGACCGATCGACCCCGACGAACTCTCACGCTCACTGCCGCCGTCGCTGCCCGTCCACAGCGTCACCCAGGAGCAGATCGACGAACTCGACCCGCTGACCTACGAGGTCATCCGGCACCGGCTGTGGTCGGTCACCGACGAGATGGGCGAGGCCCTCAAGCGGATGTCCGGCTCCCCCATCGTCACCGACGCGAACGACTTCGACTTCGCGATCAGCGACGAGATCGGCCAGGAAGTCCAGGTCGGTCTGTACAACACGATGCTCGTCGGCGCCGTCGACCTCGCCATCTACTGGACCCTCCGGCACCGCGCCACCAACCCGGGCATCACCGAGGGCGACATGTTCCTGTGCAACGACCCCTGGGTCGGGGGCGGCCTGCACCAGAGCGACGTGATCGTCTACCAGCCGGTCTTCTACGACGGCAAGCTGTTCGGGTGGACCAGCGCCATCTGCCACGAACCCGACCTCGGCGGGTCCGGGCTCGGTTCGTTCGACCCGTCGGCGAAGGACGTCTTCTCCGAGTCGTTGCCCACCCCGCCGATCAAGGTGGTCCGCGACTACGAACTGCAGCGCGACGTCGCCGACGCCTGGGTGCGGCGGTCGCGGGTGCCGATGCTCGTCGGCCTCGACCTGCGCGCGAAGATCGGCGCCAACACCGTCGGCCGCAACCGTCTGCTCGCGGTGATCGAGCAGTACGGCGCCGACACCGTCAAGGCCGTGATGAAGCGGATGATGGCGGACGCCGAGGGGCGTCTGCGCGGCAAACTCGACTCGTTGCCGGACGGCACGTGGAAGGCCACCGGCTACCAGGACCAGTCCCACACCGGTGACCGCGGAATCCACAAGATCACCGTGGCGATGACGAAGACCGCGGACCATCTCACCTTCGACTTCACCGGCACCGATCCGCAGACCGGTGTCATCAACTGCACGTACGCCGGCATGCGCGGCGGCGTGATGCTCGCCCTCCTGCCGATCCTCGCGGGTGACATCCCGTGGTCCGCAGGCGGGCTGATGCGCTGCTTCGATCTGGTCTCCGAAGAGGGCACGATCAACAACGCCACGTTCCCCGCCGCGGTCAGCCGCGGTCCGATCGGACCGGCCTGGCTGACGGGCACGCTGATCGCCGAGTGCCTGTCCCAGATGCTCGACCGTTCCGTCGATCTCGGCAAGAGCGTTCAGGCCGCGTGCTGCGGCACGTGGGACACCGCGGTGATCGCCGGTCTCGACGAGCGGCCCGAGCAGTCGGTGCCGTTCCTGAACATCATGATGGAACCCATGTCCGGTGGGTACGGGGCCCGCCCGACCGCCGACGGCATGGACACCGGTGGCCTGTTCTGCATCCCGATGGGCCGGATCCCGGACACCGAGATGACCGAATTCCTCTACCCGCTGCTGACGCTGTGGCGCCGGGAGGAACCCGACTCCGGCGGGCCGGGACGCCAGCGCGGCGGTGTGAGTGCCTCGATCGCCGTCACCCCGTACGGCACCAGCCTGCCGATGGGATTGGTCCTGGCGTCCGCGGGCAAGGCCGTCGCCCAGAACAACGGACTCGCAGGCGGTTACCCCGGCAACACCGGGGTGGAAGTCCTCGCCCGCGACACCGGCGTGGTCGAGCAGTTCGCTGCCGGCCGCATCCCGGGCTCGCTGGACGACCTCGGCGGCGGTCGCGAATTCGGTGCCTGCTACGCCGAAAGCTATGTCGCCCCGGGCGAAGTGCTCTACATGCACTGGCAGGGCGGCGGCGGATACGGTGACCCCCTGCTGCGCGATCCGGTCGCGGTGGCCGCCGACGTCCGCGAGGGCAAGGTCACCGAGCACGGTGCCGAGACCGTCTACGGTGTCGTCCTCGCCGACGGTGACGCCGATGAGATCCGGACCTCGGATCGGCGGGACGCGATGCGCACAGAGCGCCGGAATCGCTCCGGAGGAACCCTGCCGGACGCCCCCGTGGTCGACCTCGCCGGGGCGCGCAGGCTCGACGACAACCTGGCCGAGGTCACCGTCGGAGACACCCGGGTGATCGCGTGCGCCCAGTGCGGACGCCTCCTCGGCGACGAGAAGAACAGCACCTCCCTCGATCTGGCGCGGTTCGAGGGCCCGTCGTCGACGGCCGGGCCGCAGGTCACGTCCGATCCGGCAGAGTACGTGGACGCCCCGGTCGTCTTCCGGCAGTTGTGCTGCCCCGGTTGCTGGACGGCCGTCTACTCCGGCATCGTGCCCGCCGATCACCCCGATCACGCCCTCGATGTGGCCCGGCTCCTGCCCGCGGTGGCGGAGCGGTGACTTTCCGGGTAATCGCACAATGGAGGGAAGGAGGACCGCGGTGACATTCTCGGACTGGGGCGGACGCCTCGTCACGTTCCCCGGCGACCGGGCCGCCCGCTATCGCGACAGCGGGGCGTGGAGCGACGACCCCACCGGGCGGCGGCTGCATCAGGTCGCCATCCGGTTCCCGGATCGGCCGGCGGTGATCAGCGCGGAAGGCTCGATGAGCTTCGCCGAGCTGGACAGGCGCACCGACGAGATCGCGGCCGGGCTGATCGGGCTCGGACTCCGCCGACTGGATCCGGTGATCTTTCAGCTGACCAATCGGCTCGAGACGGTCCTTGCGTGGTACGGATGCATCAAGGCCGGGCTGGTCCCGGTGGCCACCCTGGCCGCGCACCGCATGCACGAGATCGGGCACGTGAGCCGCACGGTCGGCGCCGTCGCCCACGTCGTGGAGGCCGGACTGCCCACGTTCGACCTCGTCGACTTCGCCCGTGAGCACGCCGACGGCCACCCCAGCATCCGGCACGTCATCACCGTCGGGGACGGGGCGGGCTCCGGCGGGCCGGACGTGATTCGACTCGAGGATCTCGGAGCCGGCACCGATCCCGGTGCGGCCCGGGCCGCCGTCGAGGAGATCGAGGCGCACACCGATCCGCTCGACGTCGCCGCGTTCCAGCTGTCCGGCGGCACCACCGGTGTCCCCAAGGTCATTCCGCGGATCCACGCCGAGTACTGGAACAACGCCCGGATGTACGCGCAGCGGCTCGGATGGGACCAGGACAGCCGGGTGGCGCACCTGATCCCGATCATCCACAACGCCGGAATCTCGTGTGGGCTGCACGCGGCGCACTCGGTCGGTGCCTGCCTGGTGCTGGCCACCGCCGATGCGCCGACGGCCTTCGAGTTGATGGCGAAGGCGCAGGCGACCGAAGTCCTCATCGGACACGGCCACTACCAGGCGGTGCTGGGCCCGGACTTCGACAAGGCACGGGAAACGCTGCGTCGCGTCGTCCTGTCCGGTGCCAAGGTCCCCGCCGAATTGTTCGACCGCGTCGACGACGGTGCCGGCCACTGGGCGGGGCAGTTGTTCGGGATGTCCGAGGGACTGTTCACGGTGACCCCGCTCGACTCCCCCGCGCGGGCCCGCCTGACCACGGTGGGCACACCGATCGCCTCCGACGACGAAATTCGCATCCTCGAACCCGGCGGCGAGAGGGAACTCGCCGACGGTGAGGTGGGTGAATTGTGTTGCCGTGGGCCGTACACCATTCCCGGCTATTTCGACGCGGCCGACCACAACGCGGCCGCCTTCACTCCCGACGGCTTCTACCGCACCGGAGACCTCGCCGCGATCACCGTCATCGACGGCGGGCGCTATCTGTCGATCGAGGGCCGCATCAAGGACCTCATCAACCGGGGCGGTGAGAAGGTCAACGCCGAGGAACTCGAACTACTCCTTCTCGAGCATTCCGGCATCGCGGATGCCGCGGTCGTCGCCATGCCCGATCCCCGCCTCGGGGAGAAGACGTGTGCGTATCTGATCGCCAGGGACGGGGAAGGTTTGCCGCTCACCGAGATTCAGGAGCACCTCGCGAAACTCGGCGTCGCCAAGTTCAAGTGGCCGGAACGACTCGAGTGGGTACCCACCCTGCCCCACACGAACGTGAACAAGATCGACAAGAAGCGGTTGCGTGCCGAGATCGCGGCGAAACTCCTCGCCGAGGCGGACGCGCCCCGCGCGGTCGTGTAGGGACCGCAGCGCGAATCGACTGCGGATCAACACTTTCGGGGCATGCCTGCACAGGTGTGCCCCGAAAGTCGTTCACCCCTATTCGTCGCCACTGGATTGACCAATCGACATATACGTAGAATAATCAACACAAACGTCACACAGACTGGAGTCAGCCCATGAACCTCGAGCGAGTCGCAGTGATCGGCGGCGGCCCCGGCGGTCTCTACGCCGCGAGACTGCTCAAGCGAAGCCACCCGGACGCCGAAGTGACCGTCTACGAACAGAGTTCTCCGGACACGACATTCGGATTCGGTGTCGGTCTGGCTTCCCGAACCCAGCGCAACCTCCGTGACGCCGACGCCGCGTCGCTGGACGCGATCGTGGCCGCCGCTCACCCGCACGAGATGTCGATGCAGGTCGGGAGCGAGGTCGCCCGGCTCGCGCACGGCGATCTCCTCGCGATCGCGCGCACGACGCTGCTCGCGGTGCTGCAACAGCACGCCCAGGATGCCGGCGTGCACCTGCGCTTCGGCGAACGGCGCGAGGCCGCAGATCTCGACGCGGACCTCGTCATCGCGGCGGACGGGATCAACAGCGCCACCCGCACGCAGCTCACCGACGAGTTCGAACCGCGAATCGACACCGGTGCCGGACTGTATCTGTGGTGCGGGACCGACTTCGCTCTCCCCAGCGCCATCTTCGTCCCGGTCATCACCGAACACGGCACGTTCGTCGCCCACGCCTACCCGTACGCGGCGGACCGCAGCACCTTCCTCATCGAAACCGATGAAGCCACCTGGCGGCGAGCCGGATTCGACGCGTCCACCGATCGCACCGCACCCCAGGACAGCGACGAGGTCTCACTGCAGTACCTCCAGGACGCGTTCGCGGAGACCCTGCAGCATCATCGGCTCATCGGAAACCGCACGAAGTGGATGCGGTTCCGCACCGTCGGCTGCACGCGCTGGCACAGTGGCAACGTCGTGCTCCTCGGCGACGCCGCCCATACCGCGCACTACTCGATCGGGTCCGGCACCAAACTCGCGATGGAGGACGCCATCGCGCTCGACCACGCCCTGACGAGCGCGGCGAACCTCGACGATGCCCTCACCGAATACGAGCGGATCCGTCGCCCCGCCGTCGAACACCTTCAGCAGATCGCCCACCGCAGCGAACTCTGGTGGGAATCGTTCCCGCAGCGCATGGACCTGCCCGTCGACCAGCTGATGATCGCGTACATGACCCGGGCGGGAAAGGTCGGTCTGGACCGGTTCGCCGAGTCGGCGCCGACCGTCGTGTCCCAGGGCCTCGCGAGTTACGCGAGCCGGCCCGCCGGCACCGTGTCCCCCACCGACATCACGGACTGGATCCTCGCACAACCACTGGCCTACCACGGTGCGGACTTCGCCACCAGGATCGCGCCGGCAGACCTGCGCGACGCACCCACGACGGCGAAGCTCGACGTCGTATCGACCGCCGCCTGGGACGCAGAGGCCGACACCGTCGTCGACAACGCACCGCAGGCGGAGATCCTCTGGCTCACCGGACCGGACTCCCGCGCCGCCGTGCTGAACCGCCTCGACCTCGCCGAACGTCTACTCCGGGCCACTTCGGCGACCGTCGTCGTCGAGGCCCCCGAGACCCACCGCGCCGATGTGGCGGCCGGCCTGGCGAGCGCACGAGCGCACCTCGCGTTCTTCACCGAACCGGCGTCCGCGGAACCCGAGCCGATCATGTCCGGCACCGGAGCGCCGACATGACCGCGCGGACCGCTTCCGGCTCCCACTATCCTTCGGACATGACACGTGAGCAGGCCACGCCCAGCCGGCGAGGCCGCGGCAAGGCATCGGCAGGCCCGGCAGCGCAGCCCTCCGAGGACAGCGCAGCCGGTCGCAATCCCCGCCGCGAGCTGGTCGAGAAGCAGATCATGGAGCAGGCCACCCGGTTGTTCGCCGAGCGGGGATTCGCCAGCACCACCCTGCAGGACATCGCCGACGCCACCGGTCTGACCCGGCCCGCCCTCTACCACTACGTTGCCAACAAGGACGAACTGCTCTCGCGGCTCGTCAGCGAGAGCACCGAGACTCCCGCCGCCCTGCTGCACGAGATCAACGAGCGCACCGAACTCGGCCCCACCGAGAAACTGCGCGAAATGGCGGTCGCCATCGCCATGCACCAAGGTGAGAACCCCGACCGGTTCAGGCTGATCATCCGATCCGAAGCGGAACTTCCGGAAGACATCGCGCGCAGGTACCAGCAGAGCCGACGGCACGTGCTGAAGGAATTCATCACCGTCATCGAAGACGGCATCAAAGCCGGCGAGATGCGTCCGGTCGATCCGCGGACTTCGGCACTCGGCATCATCGGCATGCTCAACTGGATCGCCTGGTGGCACCAGCCGGGGAAAGAGGACGACGACCGCGCCGTCGCCGCTCAACTCGCGGACATGGCACTGCGCGCCGTCGTTCACGAAGAGTCCACCCCGACCGGGCTCGAAGGACCCGCACGGGCGATCGCACTGCTCCGGCAGGACCTCAACTACCTCGAACGACTACTCGAGAGCACGCCGAAAAGCCCGAGCGACGACGCGGACGGCTGAGCAGCGACCCGTCTGGCAGAGCGCTGCGCCTTCGAGCGGTGCGGTGAGGCCGAGTGGCCGAGTCGGTTCATCAGCGTCTCGCCGGAAGGCATTCGGAGGAAGTCGATTTCGCTGCTCCGCCCGCGCCGCGGTGCAGGCCTCCGGATAGGAACATGCCTGGGTCATGCGCGCCTGGTCGGCTCCAACACCCAGTTCCCTCGTCGTCGGGCCCTTGTTTTCGGAACGGACCGGACAAAATGTTTTGGATCGATCCAGCAATGTTTTCCCTGATCGCCGCAGTTTCGGGGACCTGAATCGGCATATCTTCGCCTGACGTGGTCCATTTGCCTCTTGGATCGATCCAGCGTTGTGCGGTATGGTCTGTATCGCAGCTCACACCGATCAGCAGAAAGGGGCCGGACATGGGCCGAGTCACCCTCACCGACGTCAGTCGGCATGCCGGAGTGTCCCGCTCGACCGCGTCCCTGGTGCTCAACGACAGCCCGAGCGTCGCACCGGAAACCACCCGCAAGGTTCGGGAGGCGATGAAAGCGCTCGGCTACGTCTACAACCGGCACGCGGCGATGCTGCGCAATCAGCGGTCGATGACCCTGGGGCTGGTCGTCACCGAGGTGCAGAACCCCTACTTCGCCGAACTCGCGATGACGCTCGAGGACGTCGCCGATCGCAGCAACTACGCGGTGTTCATCGGCTACAGCCGTGACGATCCGGCTCGACAGCGCAGACTGCTCGACCGCTTCGTCGAACGCAGCATCGACGGCCTGATCCTGCTCCCGGCCGGGGACACACAGGCCGCTGAGATCGACGAACTACTCGCGTCCAGTGGCATCCCGCTGGTGCTGCTCGCCCGGCACTTCCATCTCAGCCACGACTACGTCGGTGCCGACAACGTCGAGGCCGGACGCCTGCTCGGCCGCCATCTGCGGGCAATGGGCGTGCGGACGGTGGCCATGGTCGGCGGTCCTCAGCACACCTCGGCTCGCCGCGAGCGCGAGGACGGCTTCCTCGACGCGATCGCGGGGTCGGACATGACCATGTCCCCGACCGAGGGCCTGTTCGGGGAGGCCACCCCGGACGGCGGCGCCGACGCCACCCGCCGGCTTCTCGACCGCGGCGAGATTCCCGACGCGATCGTGGCGTACAGCGACATCGTCGCCGTCGGCGTATACGCCGAACTCACCCGCCGGGGACTCGAACCCGGCCGCGACATCGCCGTCGGCGGCTTCGACGACATCGCCGGATCCGCGCACCGCACCCCACCCCTGACCACCGTCGCCACCTTCCCGACCAAGATCGGTGAGAAGTGCGGCGAACTGATCCTCGACCGGATCGGCCAATCGCTGACACCGAACGGTGCCGGCTCCCCGCCCGCGCACAGCCATCACCTCGTCGCCCCCGCACTTCGGGTGCGTGCCTCCACCGCTGCCTGGCGGCCTCGTCGCCCGTAGCGCGACCCCTTCCGCGTAGACCAGCACGGATCCGCTGCACCTATACCCGCCAAGTAAGCGCTTTCAAGGAGATTTTCCGATGCACACCCCTCGCGTACTCACCGCCCGCCAGGCCGCCGACCTCGTCCACGACGGCGACATCGTCACCGTCAGTTCGTCGTCCGGGCTCGGCTGCCCGGATGCCGTGCTCGCCGGTCTCGGACAGCGGTACGAGGAAACCCGGTCGCCGAAGAACCTGACCAGCATTCACCCGATCGCCGCCGGCGACATGTGGGGCATCAAGGGGATCGACCACATCGCTCGGCCCGGTCTGCTGTCCCGGGTGGTGGCCGGGTCGTACCCGTCCGGGCCGTCGTCGGCGGAGCCGCCGCGGATCTGGCAGATGATCGAGAACAACGAGATCGAGGCCTACAACTTCCCGTCCGGGGTGCTGTATCAGCTGCACCGGGCCGCCGCCGCGAAGCAGCCGGGTGTGCTCTCGAAGGTCGGTCTGGACACCTTCGTCGACCCGCGGATCAGCGCCGGCCGGATGAACACCGTCACCCCGGACGCGTTCGTCCGCGTGCACGAACTCGACGGCCAGGAATGGCTGTTCTACGACGCTCTGGTCCCGAACGTGGCGATCATCCGCGCCACCACCGCCGACACCCACGGCAACCTCACGTTCGAGGAGGAGGCGTCCCCGCTCGGCGCCCTGGACCTGGCCTACGCGGCCCACAACAACGGCGGTGTCGTCATCGCCCAGGTCAAGTACCTCGCCGAGGGCGGCAGCCTGAGCCCGCAGGCGGTGCAGGTGCCCGGAATCCTCGTCGACGCCCTGGTCTTGGCGCCGGATCAGTTGCAGACCACCCAGACCGAGTACGACCCGGCAATCTCCGGGGGGATGCGACGTCCGCTGAGCACCCTCGAGCCGGTGCCGTTCACCCTCGAGAAGATCATGGCCCGCCGCGCCGCGGCCGAGTTGCAGTCCGGGGAGATCGCCAACCTCGGCTTCGGTGTCTCCGCGCTGGTGCCGCACGTTCTGGTCGAGGAGGGATTGGCCGACGCGGTGTCCTGGGTGATCGAACAGGGCCCCGTCGGCGGAGTACCGTTGCTGGACTTCGTCTTCGGTGTCGCGCAGAACCCCGATGCGATCATGCAGAGTTCGGATCAATTCACCCTGCTGCAGGGCGGCGGGTTCGAGCACTCCCTGCTGTCGTTCCTCGAGATCGATCAGCACGGCAACGTCAACGTGCACAGTCTGCCCAAGCGCAGGCACGTCACCGCCGGAGTCGGCGGGTTCGCCGACATCACCTCCGCCGCCCCGTCCATCGTGTTCGTCGGATCGTTCACGGCAGGCCGCCGCGACATCGGCATCGAGAACGGCGCCCTGCAGATCCGGGCCGACGGCCCGCACACCAAATTCGTGAAGGAGGTCGATTCCCCGACCTTCTCCGGAAAGCGAGCGCTGGCCACCGGGCAGAAGGTTCTCTACGTCACCGAGCGGGCAGTGCTCGAACTGCGACCGGAAGGGTTGACCGTCATCGAGATCGCCCCCGGTGTGGACCTGCAGCGGGACGTTCTCGACAAATCCGAGTTCGAGCTGCGCGTCGACCCGAACCTGAAAACCATGGCGGCCGAGCTGTTTCGCCCGCAGCCGCAGAACCTGACCCTGGCCCCGCTGCCCGAGCACCCGCGCGTGCAGGCGGTGTGGGCATGACCGCAACCACCCCGACCGAGGACCATCACATGACTCCCACCGACGTCCGCACCGACACCGGCCGGATCACCGTCCGCTACTCCCACGAGGGCCGGATGGCGACCGTCCTGATCGACCGCCCCCGCAAACTCAACGCCCTCACCCTCGAGCTCCTCGACGACCTCTACACCGAACTGCGGGCGATCGAGCACTCCGACGCCCGGGCGGTGGTGGTGAAGACCGCGGGCGAGAAGGCATTCTGCGTCGGAGCGGACATCACTCAGTTCGCGCACTTCACGCCCGCGCACATGTGGAAGCGGTGGATCGCCGAAGGGCACCGGGTATTCAACTACCTGGCCCGGTTGCGTCAGCCGACGATCGCCGTCGTCGACGGGATTGCCGTCGGCGGCGGACTCGAACTCGCCCTGGCATGCGATCTGCGGGTCGGCGCCGGCACGGCGCGCCTGGGGTTGCCGGAAACCAGCCTCGGCACCATCCCCGGGTGGGGCGGCACCGAACGGCTCACCGCAGTGGTCGGCGCGGCCCGTGCCAAGGAACTGATCTTCACCCGCCGCCAACTCGACGCCGACACCGCCCTCGGGTGGGGCTTGCTGAACGCGGTCGCCGAACGTGACGACCTCGACACGGTGACGACAGAGATGGTCGACCGCATCCTCGAAGGCGCCCCCACCGCCGTCCAGGTGAGCAAGCAACTCGTCGACGCGGCCGCCGCCGGCGCCCCGTCCTCGATCCTCGAGGCGCTCGCCAGTGGGTTCACCGCGGCTACCGACGATTTCGCGATCGGCGTCACGGCATTCCAGAACAAGACCACCCCCACCTTCACGAACTCCTGACCCCCGCACCTCCCGCAGCGATCCCCTCGAACGGATTGGCAGATCCATGACCCTTGATCCTCACCCCGCGGCAGACCCCGACGCAGACACCCAGGTCCCGGTGGTCACCAAGGAAGACCTCCGCAAGGCCGCCTGGGGCGCCTCCGCAGGCAGCGCGCTCGAGTACTACGACTTCGCCCTCTACAGCCTGGCGTCCGCGCTGGTGTTCGGGCCCCTGTTCTTCCCGACCGACAATCCCGCGACGGGCCTGGTGCTCAGCTTCGCTACCTACTTCATCGGCTTCGCCGTCCGCCCGCTGGGTGGGGTGTTCTTCGGCCGACTCGGAGACCGGCTGGGCCGAAAGTTCGTACTGATGGCCACCATCATCCTGATGGGTGTGGCCAGCACCTGCATCGGTCTGCTGCCGACCTACTACGGCAGCGAGGGCGACTGGTACTCCGGCGGTGTCGGAATGCTCGCGCCGATCCTGCTGATCGTCCTGCGCATCGCCCAGGGCCTCGGGGCCGGCGCCGAGATGGCTGGTGCGTCGATCCTGATGACCGAGTACTCGCCGCCGAAGAAACGCGGCTTCTACGCCTCGCTGCCCTTCCTTGGTGTGCAGGTCGGCACGGTCGTTGCGGCCCTGGTGTACTTCCTCGTCTACCGCGGGCACAGCGAGATCACCGACACCTGGCTCTGGCGGGTGCCGTTCCTGGCCAGCGTCGTCATCCTCGCCGTCGCGATGTACCTGCGGGTCAACCTCAAGGAATCGCCGACGTTCAAGAAACTCGAAGCCAAGGACCAGATCGACGAGCGTCCGCTGCACAACCTGCTGAAGCACTCGCGTCCCTCCCTGCTGCGCGGCATCGGGTTGCGGCTCGCCGAGAACGGGTCCTCCTCGATGTACCAGGCCCTCGCCGTCGCATACGTGACCAGTGCCGCCGTCGGCATCAAGGGCCCCATCGGCGCCCTCTCGCTGGTGTTCGCCGCCTCCCTCGGATCGATCGTCATTCCGATCGCCGGCAAACTCTCCGACCGTTTCGGCCGGGTCAAGACGTACCGCGCCTTCGCTTACTTCCAGTTGGTGTCCGCCTTCCCGATCTGGTGGGCACTGAGCCAGGGCAGCGTGGTGCTGACGATCGTCGTGATCTCCCTCGCGCTCGGCATCGGCACGTGGGGCATGTTCGGATCCCAGAGCGCCTTCATGAGTGAGTTGTTCGGGTCCCGTCAGCGCTACCTCGGCGTGTCGGTGGCCCGTGAGGTCTCCGCGGTACTCTCCGGCGGCATCGCACCGCTGATCGGCGCCTGGATCATCGCGATGGTCGTCGCCGCCGACGGCGGCAAGGAGGTGCCCGGCGCAGGGCTGGGATCGTGGGTGTTCATCGCCGGATACCTGTGCATCCTCACCCTCATCACGATCGGCACGACGTACATCACCCCCGACCCGATCAACCGCGACCTCGACGACCCCCTCGACGCGGTCTCTGCCGCCCGCAACTGACCGTACGACGCGACCCGTCGAAGAACAGGGGAATCCGGTGGCACAGCGGACCCGAGCGTCAGCGAGCCGTCGTCCGACGATCATCACGGTGGCGAAGGCCGCCGGGGTGTCGACCGCGACTGTCTCCCGGGTGCTGAGTGGAAGCTCCGCTGTGACACCGGATCTCGCTGCTCGGGTGCACAAGGCCGCCGACGACTTGTCCTACCGCCCGAGCAGCGCCGCCCGGGGCCTGGTGCTGGGGTCGATGCGCAGTGTCGGTGTGATCCTGCCCGACCTGGCGAACGCGTACTTCTTCGACGTGGTCAAGCAGATGCATCACGGCGCCACCGAAGACGGATACCGGATGCTCGTCGCCGACTACTCCGGTACGGCGGCCGACGAATACGCCACCGCCCTCGACCTGCTCGGCCAGGTCGACGGGCTCGTTCTGCTGTCTTCGCGAATTCCGTTGGCGGGACTGACGGAACTGGCCCGGCAGCCGGCTCCGGTGGTGCTGGTGAATCGGATCGAACGCGGAATCGACCTGCCCATGGTCGCGATCGACAACTTCACCCCCATGATGCAGCTGTGCGGGCACCTGGCCCGGCTCGGTCACCGCCGGGTCGTCTACCTCGCGGGATCGGAACTGTCGTGGCAGAACCGGGAACGGTGGCGCGGCCTCGAGATGGCGAGGGCATTCGGGATCGACGCGGTCGAGGTGGCCTCGGACGGCACCATCGAGGGCGCGTACACCGCCGTCGACGAGGCGCTCACCCATGAGCCGACCGCACTGATCTGCTTCAACGACCTGTCGGCCCTCGGGGCGATCTCGAAGCTACGTGGGCTCGGACTTTCCGTGCCCGAAGACATTTCGGTCACGGGGTTCGACGACATCGCCGTCGCCCGGCACATCGACCCTCGCCTGACGACCGTGGTGAGCCCGAAGTCCCGGCTCGGCGACCAGGCGTGGGCCTTGATGCACGCGGCACTCGCGTCCGCACCCAGCACCTCGCCCCCGCTTTTGTCCGCCGACATGGTGATCCGCGACTCCACCGGCCCGGCGAAGTGACACCGGTTCGAGCGCCGGCCTCACCCGAGGCCGACGCTCGGACGCTCAGATGCGGGCGAGGCCTTCGGTGGCGGCCTCGGTGGCTGCCAGGGCGGTCTCGGCCCACCAGCGGTCGCTGAGGACTTCGACCTCCACGAGTCCCCGATAACCGGCGCGCTCGCACTCGGCGACGAATCCGGTCATGTCGATGCAGCCCTCGCCGGGCATGCCGCGGCTGCTCAACTCCCCGTGGATCGGGGTCACCCAGTCGGCGAGCTGGACCGAGAACAGCTTGTCGCCGGCCCGGGCGATCTGTTCCGGCAGCGCCGCGTCCCACCACACGTGATACGAGTCGATCCCGATCCCCACCAGGTCGGAGTCGATGGACTCGACCAGATCGTTCGCCTCCTGCAGCGACGTGATGACGGATCGGCTCGACGCCATCATCGGGTGCATCGGTTCGACGGCGAGCCGCACACCGGCCGCTCGCGCGTAGGGCTCGAGTTCGGCGATGCCGTCCGAGACCTGCCTGCGGCCGCCTGCGAGGTCGCCGTAGGCGGCGCCGCACACGAGGTAGAGGCATTCCGCGTCCAGGGCGTGCGCCTGATCCACGGCGACCCGGTTGTCGTCCATGGTCTTTCGCCGCAGCGTGGCGGTCGGTTGCGGGAACATCCCGCCGCGGCAGACGCTGCTGACCCGCAGGCCCGACTGCCGCAGCCGGGTGGCCGCCGCGGTCAGGTCCAGGTCCTCGAGCACGTCCCGCCACAGGCCGACGCCGCCGAACCCCCACATCTCGGCGAGGTCGGCCACCTCCGTGAATCCCGATCCCTTGACGGTGACGGAATTCAGGCTGCACCGCGCGAGGTCCATGTCAGCGGATCCCGTGCACCGCGAAGTACGCAGAGGCGCGTGCGGCGGTGAAGTCCGGATCGGTGAACAGGCCGATCGCGTCGCCGGCGCGGACCAGTTCGGCGAGATGCGTCAGGCTGCGGCCGGTTTCGAAGCCGCCGATCATCCGGAAATGGTCCTGCTTGCCGCCCAGGTACGCCAGCCACGCCACCCCGACCTTGTAGTACTGCGTCGGTGCGGCGAACAGCAGCCGGCTCAGGGTTTCGGTGGGGCCGAGGATGTTCCGGAAGCCCTGCTCGTCGCCGTCGTCGAGGCGGGCGAACGCGGCGGAGGCGAACGGGCCGAGCGCGGCGAACGCACCGAGGAGCGCGTCGCTGGTGTGGGTGCCGTCGCCGGCGATCAGGTCGACGTAGTTGTAGTCGTCGCCGGTGAATACCCGGACACCGTCGGGCATCCGCCGCCGCAGGGCGATCTCGAGGGCGGGGTCGAGCAGCGACACCTTGATGCCACGCACCCGTTCGCGGTGGTTGTCGATGATCTGCAAAACGGTGTCCATCGCCGCTGACGGGTCGGAGAATCCCCAGTAGCCGTCGAGTGCGGGGTCGAACACCGAACCCAGCCAATGCAGCACGACCGGCCGGGTGGCCGCCGACAGCACCGCGTCGTAGACGGAGAGGTAGTCGTCGGGGCCGCTCGCCGCCCGGGCGAGGTGCCTGCTGGCCATCAGCACCACCTCGCCGCCGGCGGATTCGATCGCCTCGACCTGCTCGAGGTACGCGTCGCGGATCTCCTCCAGCGAGGGCGAATCCGTTTTCAGCTGATCGGTGGCGACACCGACGACTACCCGGCCGCCGACCGACTTCGCCTCGGTGAGGGTGCGGACCGCGAGTTCGCGCGCGCCGGCCCAGTCGAGCCCCATGCCCCGCTGCGCGGTGTCCATCGACTCGGCCACCCCGAGTCCCAGCGACCACAGGTCGCGGCGCAGTTGCAGGGTGGCGTCCCAGTCGATCTGGTCCGCGGCGTTCTCGGCGGACGCGCGCAGCGGATCGGCGACCACGTGCGAGGCCGCGTACACCGCTCTGCTGGTCGGTGCCGTGGACCGGGTGTCCAGCCGGGCGGGCTCACCGAGCACGAGCGTGCCGGTCGAACGATCGAGGTCGGGAAGAACAATCGAGGCCATGAAATCTCCTGAAATCGCTTTCTTGCTGAAGTATGGATCACGATATACTGTGATGAATAGCAAGGTCTAGACCGTATTGAGTCTCAGTTCATTCACTGAAAGCATTTTCCGGCGCGACTGGGTCGGCATTGTTCGCCGTCGCCGCGCCACCCGAAGGGAGCCACACCGTGGGCGCATCAACACAGGTCACCGAACTGAAGGGCAAGGCCGCCATCGTCACCGGCGCGGCCGGAGGAATCGGATCCGCTATCGCCCGGGCGCTCGCGGCGCAGGGCGTCGTGGTGGTGGGAGTCGACGCCGACCCGAAGATCACCGAGGTCATGGACGGGATCGGCGGGCACGGGCTGTGCGGGGATCTCACCGATCCAGCCTTCAGCGCATCCGCCGTCGACCTCGCCCAGCAGGTGGCCGGAAGCCTCGACATCCTGATCAACGCGGCAGGCATCCAGCTGCGGACCCCCGCGATCGATGTGGAGGAGGACGGCTGGCAGCGGCTGGTCGACGTGAACCTGTCGGCCGTGTACCGGCTGACCCGGCAGGCGATGAAATCGCTGATCGCGTCGGGCGGCAGTGTCGTCAACATCGCCTCGCTGTCCGCCGACCGCGCGGTGCCCGGCATCGTGCCCTACGGTGCGACCAAGGCGGCGCTCACCCAACTCGGCAAGGGCCTGGCGGTCGAACTGGGGCCGCAGGGCGTGCGCGTGAACACGATCGCGCCGGGCTACATCGAAACCCCGATGACCGCCGAGGTGCTCGGCCAGGAGGAGTTCCGCGCCCAGAAGCTGAGCCGGATTCCGTTGCAGCGGTTCGCCGACGGTGACGACGTCGCCGATGTCGTGCTCTTCCTCGTCTCCGGCGCCGCCCGCTACGTCACCGGCGTCGTGCTGCCCGTCGACGGAGGGTACTCGATCACATGACCGAAGCAACGACGATTCCGTCGGTCACCCTGAGCAACGGGGTCGTGATGCCCGCCATCGGATTCGGGGTGTTTCAGATTCCCGACGACGCCATGTGCACCACCGTCCGGCACGCACTGGCGGCCGGGTACCGGGCCTTCGACACCGCTCCGATGTACGGCAACGAACGCTCCCTCGGTCGTGCTCTCACCAATTCCGGTGTGCCCCGCGAGGAACTGTTCGTGACCACCAAGGTCTCCAACGAGGACCAGGGTTACCAGTCGACCCTCGACGCCGTCGAGAGCAGCGTTGCCCGCCTCGGCCTGGACTACGTCGACCTGTGCCTGATCCACTGGCCCGCCCCCGCTCGTGGCGCGTACCTCGACACGTGGCGGGCACTCGAACAACTCCACGCCGCCGGACGGATCCGGGCGATCGGAGTCTCGAACTTCCAGGCCGATCACCTGGACCGGCTGCTCGAGGTCGCCGCCGTGCGTCCGATGGTGAACCAGATCGAAATACATCCACTGCTCCCCCAGCAGCCGATGGTGGAACTGCACCGGAGCCTGGGCATCCACACCCAGGCATGGGCACCACTCGCCCGTGGCCGGCTGCAGGAGAATCCGGTACTCACCGAACTCGCACGCCGGCACGACGTGTCCCTCGCTCAGCTCGTGCTGCGGTGGCATCTGCAGCGCGGCACAATCCCTCTGCCGAAATCGTCTTCACCGGAACGAATGCGCGCGAACATCGACGTGTTCGACTTCGCGCTCGACGCCGACGAGATCGCGCAGATCACGGCACTGGACCGGAACGAGCGAACAGGACCTCACCCCGACGACGTCCACTGAACCAGGCCCCAGGAACCCGCGCCGATGAGTTTGTCCTGCCCTCGGAGTCTCTTCCTCGTTACCATCGTCGAGAGCGCAGGAGGAACCGAATGAGTCAACTGCTGAGGGTCCAGAACTTCAACGTGTCGCGTGACGGGTTCGGTGCCGGTGACGGCCAGAGCTTCGAGAGGCCGTTCGGTCACGCCGACCCTGGTGTCCTGTTCGCGTGGGCGGGTGCCACGGCGAGTTGGCACATGCGCACCGGCCCCGGCGGGAGCCGCGGCCTCGACGACTACTTGATCCGCGACTATGACTGCAATATCGGTGCCGAGATCATGGGCCGTAACAAGTTCAGTCCGCATCGCGGGCCTTGGGCGGATTACGAGTGGCGCGGCTGGTGGGGCGACGAACCCCCGTTCCACACCCCGGTATTCGTGCTGACCCACCACGTCCGTCCGTCGTTCACGCTCTCCGACACCACGTTCCACTTCGTCGACACCGATCCGGCCACGGTCCTCGAGCAGGCGCGGGAGGCGGCGCAGGGTAAGGACGTCCGGCTCGGTGGCGGGGCGACCACCATCCGGGAGTTCCTCGACGCCGACCTCGTCGACACCCTGCACGTGGTGGTGTCACCGATCGAACTCGGATCCGGGGCGCGACTCTGGGAATCTCCCGACGAGTTGCTCGACCGGTTCCACTGCGACGTCGTGCCCAGCCCGAGCGGCGTGACCCACCACCTGTTCTGGCGGAAGTGACACAGGCGCACTTCGATATGGCCGAGGGACGAGGGCCCTACTCGTCCTGCTGTCGCCGGCCGGCTGATTCCAGCGCCGACCTCACCGACCGGTACTTCGATCCCCGACCTCGGTGAGCGCTCGTGTGATGCTCAGTGCGGTGGTGTGCACGGCGGGCCCGACGCGCCGGATGTCGACCTTGCCGATCCACCCGGACGCCGAGACGGCGGCCACCGGCGGACCGTCGTCGACGCGGACGGCACTGGCGACACACGCGACGCCGGGTGCCGACTCCTCGTGCTCGTACGCGATGCCGGTCGACGCGATCCGCCGCAACTGACGTACCAGCGCTCCGGGCGCGGTGATGGTGCGCGGACCCACCCGCGACAGCCCGGCCGCGACCACGGCCTCGAACGCCGCGGGCGGTGATCCCGCGAGCAGAGCCTTGCCCACCCCCGTCGCGTGTGCGGGGAGACGCCCACCCACGCCGGACGGCAGCCACGGCGCATCCCGCCCCGGGAGGATCTCGACGTACACCACCTCGGCCCCGTCGAGGATCGCCAGGTGCACCGTCTGCCGTGTCGCTTCCCGCAGGTCGGCGAGGAACGGCAGCGCCACCTCCCGGACCGAACGTCGCCGCGACGCCCGTTCCCCGAGTTCGAACAGCCGCAGTCCGAGCCCTACCTTGACGCCGCTGCGCTCGAGAAACCCGACGCCCTCCATCTCCTTCACCAGCCGCGACACCGTCGCCTTCGGGATCCCGGTGCGCCGGGTCAACTCGTTGACACCCAGCGTCGTGTCGGTGGGACCGAACGCCGCGAGCAGATCCGATATCCGCCGGACCACCGACGTCGGCTCGTCACCCGCTGCCGAAGTGTTCCGTTCTACGGGACTCATTCGTTGAGTATCCCCATTCGGCCCAGCACAGTACAAGCAGCAACGCGCGCAACGTCCCACTCGAACCAGCCCACAGCGAGGTCATCGATGCCACCCACTACCTCTACGGCCCTCCCGAATTCGTCGATTCAGGCCGCCGCGGAGCGGCTCACGGCCGCGACCGCACGACCGTGTGCGCCCGTGCGGGACCTGCTCGGGACCACCGACATCGGCGCGGCGTATGCCGTGCAGCAGCTGCTGACCGACCGGCGTCTCGCCGCCGGGGGGACGGTCACCGGCCGCAAGATCGGGTTGACCTCCCCCGCCGTGCAGCAGCAGCTCGGCGTCGACCAGCCCGATTTCGGGGTGCTGTTCGCCGACATGGACGTCACCGCCCTGCCCGAGGTGCCCAGCGGCCGGTTGCTGCAACCGAAGGCCGAGGCCGAGATCGCGTTCGTGCTCGGCGCCGACCTGATCGACGGCGACCTCGACGACACCCAGATCCGTGCCGCCGTGGCCCGCGCCGCCGCCGCGCTGGAGATCGTCGACTCGCGGATCGCCGACTGGGACATCACCATCACCGACACCGTCGCCGACAACGGCTCCTCCGGGTTGTACGTCCTCGGCGAGAACTGGCTCACCCTGGACGAATTCGAACCCCGCGACGTCGTGATGCGGCTGTACTCGGGCGACGCACTCGTCTCCGAGGGCACCGGCGCCGCCTGCCTCGGCGACCCCCTACAGGCCCTGGCCTGGCTCGCCCGCACCGCCCGCGAGTACGGGCAACCGCTGCGCGCCGGGCAGGTCATCCTCTCCGGCGCCCTCGGCCCGATGGTCCCCACCCCACCCGGCACCACCGTCCGCGCCGAACTGTCCACCCTCGGCACCGTCACCGCCACCTTCTCGAAGGGCACCCACTCATGAGCGAGACCCCCACGATCAAGGTCGCGATCATCGGCTCCGGCAACATCGGCACCGACCTGATGATCAAGGTCCTGCGCAACTCCGACATCCTCGAGATGGGCGCGATGGTCGGCATCGACCCGAACTCCGACGGCCTCGCCCGCGCCGCCCGCCTGAACGTCCCGACCACCGCAGACGGCGTCCGGGGTCTGATCGCCCTCGACACCTTCGCCGACATCGACATCGTCTTCGACGCCACCTCCGCCGGGGCCCACCGGGCCAATGTCGCCGCCCTCGCCCCCTACGGGAAGAAGCTGGTGGACCTCACCCCGGCCGCGATCGGCCCGTACGTGGTGCCGCCGGTCAACCTCGAGCAGCACCTCGACGGGGACGTCGACAACGTCAACATGGTCACCTGCGGCGGGCAGGCCACCATCCCCATGGTCGCCGCCATCTCCGCCGTCACCGCGGTCGCCTACGCCGAGATCGTCGCGTCCATCGCGTCGAAGTCCGCTGGCCCCGGCACCCGGGCGAACATCGACGAGTTCACCGAAACCACGTCGCACGCCATCGAACAGGTCGGCGGCGCGGCCCGCGGCAAGGCGATCATCGTCCTCAACCCCGCCGAACCACCCCTGCTGATGCGCGACACCGTCCTCGCCCTCATCGGCGACGCCGACCACGACGCCATCCGCGCCTCGATCACCGAGATGGCCGCCCGCGTCGCCGAGTACGTGCCCGGGTACCGGCTCAAGCAGGACGTCCAGTTCACCCCGATCCCCGACGGCGAACCCGTCCACACCCTGCTCCCCGACGGCACCGGACCGGTCACCACCAAGGTGTCGGTGTTCCTCGAGGTCGAGGGCGCCGCCCATTACCTGCCCGCCTACGCCGGCAACCTCGACATCATGACCTCCGCCGCCCTGCGCACCGCGGAATCCATCGCCCGACGCATCCAGAACACGATCCCCGCGGAGGTCGCACCATGACCAAGCTCTACATCCAGGACGTCACCCTGCGTGACGGCATGCACGCCGTCCGGCACCGCATCACCCCCAGCGACGTCGGCCGGATCGTCGCCGCCCTCGACGCCGCCGGGGTAGACGCCATCGAGGTCGCGCACGGCGACGGTCTCGCCGGCGGCTCCCTCAACTACGGGCCCGGCTCCAACACCGACTGGGAGTGGATCGAGGCCGCCGCCGACAACCTCACCCACGCCACCCTGACGACCCTGCTGCTGCCCGGTATCGGCACCATCGCCGAACTCGAACAGGCCCACAAGCTCGGGGTCCGCTCCATCCGGATCGCCACCCACTGCACCGAGGCCGACGTCGCCGCCCAGCACATCACCAAGGCCCGCGAACTCGGCATGGACGTCTCCGGGTTCCTGATGATGAGCCACATGACCCCCGCCGACAACCTCGCCAAGCAGGCGAAGTTGATGGAATCGTATGGGGCGCACTGTGTGTACGTCACCGACTCCGGTGGCCGGCTCACCATGAACGGTGTCCGCGACCGGGTCCGCGCCTACCGCGACATCCTCGACCCCGGCACCCAGATCGGCATCCACGCCCACGAAAACCTGTCGCTGTCCGTCGCGAACAGTGTCGTCGCCGTCGAAGAAGGCGTCACCCGCGTCGACGCCTCCCTCGCCGGGCACGGCGCCGGCGCCGGCAACTGCCCGATCGAAGCGTTCGTCGCCGTCGCCAACCTCCACGACTGGGAGCACGGGTCCGACCTGTTTGCGCTGCAGGACGCCGCCGACGACCTCGTCCGGCCCCTGCAGGACCGGCCCGTGCGCGTGGACCGGGAAACCCTCACCCTCGGCTACGCCGGCGTCTACTCCAGCTTCCTCCGGCACGCCGAAACCGCCTCGAAGAACTACGGCATCGACGTCCGCACCATCCTCCAAGAAGTCGGCAAACGCGGCCTCGTCGGCGGACAGGAAGACATGATCACCGACATCGCCCTCGATGTGCTTCGCACCCGTGAGTACTTGTTAACCACGGGCGGTTAATAAGTACTCACGGGCGCGGAGCGCATGGCGCACACCTTCGCCGTAGGCGGGATCGGCTTGGGTGCAGTGGGCGATGTGGCGTTCGATGACGGCCACCGACGCCCCGGTGATGGCGCGGGCGGTGTTCTCGAACAGTGCAGTCTGCTGCTCGGCGTTCATGCTGCGGAAGAGGTTCCCGGGCTGTTCGAAGTAGTTGTCGTCGTCTGCGCGGTAGTCGAACCGGTCGGCGACGGCACCCACTCCGAGCGGCGGTTCGGCGTAGCTGGGCTGGTCGGCAAACCGGCCGTGGGAGTTGGGTTCGATGCTCGGGATGCTGCCCTGGTTGCCGTCCACTCGCATGGCACCGTCCCGGTGGAAGGAATTGACGTGCGCTGCGCCTCTCGGGCAGTTGACCGGGATCTGGTGATGGTTGACGCCGAGGCGGTAGCGGGCGGCGTCGCCGTACGAGAACAGTCTGCCTTGGAGCATGCGGTCCGGGGAGAATCCGATGCCGGGAACGATGTTCGCCGGGGAGAACGCCGCCTGTTCGACGTCGGCGTGGTAGTTCTCCGGGTTGCGGTTCAGTTCGAGTTCGCCGACCTCGATGAGGGGGTAATCCTTCTTCGACCACACCTTGGTGAGGTCGAAGGGATGGTAGCGGTAGGTCTGGGCGTCCGCTTCGGGCATGATCTGGACGAAGAGGGTCCACTTCGGGTAGTTGCCCTCCTCGATTGCGTTGAAGAGGTCGCGCTGCGCCGACTCGCGGTCGCCGGCGACGACGACGGCGGCTTCTTCGTCGGTGAGGTTCTTGATGCCCTGCTGGGTGCGGAAATGGAATTTCACCCAGGAGCGTTCCCCGGCGTCGTTGACGAACGAGTAGGTGTGTGAGCCGAAGCCGTGCATGTGCCGGTAGCCGTCGGGGATGCCGCGGTCGGACATCACGATGGTGATCTGGTGCAGGGCCTCGGGGAGATTGGTCCAGAAGTCCCAGTTATTCTGCGCCGAGCGAAGATTGGACTTCGGGTCGCGTTTGACCGCGTGGTTGAGGTCGGGGAACTTGAGGGGGTCGCGGAAGAAGAAGACGGGGGTGTTGTTGCCGACGACGTCCCAGTTGCCCTGTGCGGTGTAGAAGCGGACGGCGAAGCCGCGGATGTCGCGTTCGGCGTCGGCGGCGCCGCGCTCGCCCGCGACGGTGGAGAATCGCAGGAAGATCTCGGTCTGTTTGCCGACTTCGGAGAAGACGTCGGCATTGGTGTGCGCGGTGATGTCGTGGGTGACGCGGAAGGTGCCGAAGGCGGCGGAGCCTTTGGCGTGCATCCGGCGTTCGGGGATGACTTCGCGGTCGAAGTGCGCGAGCTTCTCGAGGAACCAGACGTCCTGCAAGAGCATCGGACCGCGCGCGCCGGCGGTGAGACTGTTCTGGTTGTCGGGTACCGGTGCACCGGCGACGGTGGTGAGTCCGTTCGGGTTGGTCATCGATTTCTCCTGTCTGTCACCCGGCGCTGGTCGGGTGAATGTGGTTCGGCGAGAGCTTCCCTCAGGACCGAGCGCGATGGCGTCTCAATTTGACATCCCCCGGTGAGCCCGTTCGGAACACGATGCCGAACTCGCGGATCGTGCGGTAGATCGTCGCCCGTCGCCCGTCACCCGCCACGCCTGGATGTGATAGCCGTCTCACACTGAGACGGTCGAGAGCTGGGTCACACGGTTCAATTCATTGCACAACGTCCCCCGCAGCCGGCACCCGGCCGGCTCTTGATCCAGGAGGCGCACATTGAGTAGGCAAAGCCTGACAAAGGCCCACGCGAAGATCACCGAACTGTCCTGGGATCCGACATTCGCAACCCCGGCCACCCGGTTCGGCACCGACTACACCTTCGAGAAGGCTCCGAAGAAGGATCCTCTCAAGCAGATCATGCGGTCCTACTTCCCGATGGAGGAGGAGAAGGACAACCGCGTGTACGGCGCCATGGACGGTGCCATCCGCGGCAACATGTTCCGCCAGGTGCAGCAACGGTGGCTCGAATGGCAGAAGCTGTTCCTGTCGATCATTCCGTTCCCCGAGATCTCGGCCGCCCGAGCGATGCCGATGGCCATCGACGCCGTCCCCAACCCGGAGATCCACAACGGTCTCGCGGTGCAGATGATCGACGAGGTGCGTCACTCGACGATTCAGATGAACCTCAAGAAGCTGTACATGAACAACTACATCGACCCGGCCGGGTTCGACATGACGGAGAAGGCGTTCGCGAACAACTACGCGGGCACCATCGGCCGGCAGTTCGGCGAAGGATTCATCACCGGTGACGCGATCACCTCGGCAAACATCTACCTGACCGTGGTCGCCGAGACCGCGTTCACGAACACCCTGTTCGTCGCCATGCCCGACGAGGCCGCCGCCAACGGTGACTACCTGTTGCCGACCGTCTTCCACTCGGTGCAGTCCGACGAGTCGCGGCACATCTCCAACGGTTACTCGATCCTGCTGATGGCCCTCGCCGACGAGCGGAATCGCCCACTGCTCGAACGCGACCTGCGGTACGCATGGTGGAACAACCACTGCGTCGTCGACGCCGCAATCGGCACCTTCATCGAATACGGCACCAAGGACCGCCGCAAGGACCGGGAGAGCTACGCCGAAATGTGGCGTCGCTGGATCTACGACGACTACTACCGCAGCTACCTCATCCCGCTCGAGAAGTACGGCCTGACGATTCCGCACGACCTGGTCGAGGAGGCGTGGAAGCGCATCACGGACAAGGGTTACGTCCACGAGGTGGCCCGGTTCTTCGCCACCGGTTGGCCGGTCAACTACTGGCGTATCGATGCCATGACCGACAAGGACTTCGAGTGGTTCGAGCACAAGTACCCGGGCTGGTACTCGAAGTACGGCAAGTGGTGGGAGGAGTACAACCGGCTCGCCTACCCCGGTCGCAACAAGCCGATCGCATTCGAAGAGGTCGGGTACCAGTACCCGCACCGGTGCTGGACCTGCATGGTGCCCGCCCTCATCCGCGAAGACATGGTCGTCGAGAAGGTAGACAACCAGTGGCGGACCTATTGCTCGGAAACCTGCTACTGGACCGACGCCGTCGCGTTCCGTGAGGAATACCAGGGTAAGCCGACCCCGAACATGGGACGGCTCACCGGGTTCCGTGAATGGGAGACCCTGCACCACGGCAAGGACCTCGCCGACATCGTCTCCGATCTCGGTTACGTCCGCGACGACGGCAAGACCCTGGTCGGTCAGCCGCACCTCGATCTGGACGACCCGAAGAAGCTGTGGACCCTCGACGACGTGCGGGGCAACACCTTCCAGAGCCCGAACGTGCTGTTGAACCAGATGTCCGACGCCGAACGCGACGCTCACATCGCCGCGTACCGCGCAGGCAGCACCGTTCCTGCCTGATCCAGGCTCGGTGGGTGGCGCCGCGGCCACTTCCGGCGCCACCCACCGCTTCACCATTCACTTCACAAGCCCAGGAGAATCCCCCGTGGCCGACAAGCACCGTATCAACTTCGAGCCCGTCGACATCGAGATGGAAGTTGGCGAAGACGAGTACATCCTCGACGCCGCATTCCGGCAAGGCATCCACCTGATGCACGGCTGCCGCGAGGGGCGGTGCTCGGCCTGCAAGTCGTTCGTCCTGGACGGCGACATCCAGATGGAGAACTACTCGACATTTGCGTGCAACGAATCCGAGGTCGACGAGGGGATGGTATTGCTCTGCCGCTCAACCGCGTACAGCGACTGCACGATCGAGCTGCTCAACTTCGACGAGGACGAACTCCTCGGCGGTGTCCCCATCCAGGATGTACGCACCCAGGTGACCGGGATCGAGTCGATGACCAAGGACATCGTCTCGCTGCGATTGCAGCCCGTCGAACCCGCCGCCTACGAGTTCAGGCCCGGCCAGTACGCGGACCTGAAGATCCCGGGGACCGAGGAACATCGGTCCTTCTCGATGGCAACGACACAGTCGACACCCGGCCATATCGAATTCCTCATCAAGAAGTATCCGGGCGGAAAGTTCGCCGGGCTGCTCGACAATGCCATCTCGGTCGGCGACGAGATCAGCTTGACCGGTCCCTACGGGTCGTTCACCCTCAAGGAAGGTCACGTCCTGCCGATCGTGTTGATCGGCGGCGGAGCCGGAATGGCCCCCGTCCTCTCACTCCTGCGGCACATGAGCGAGACGGGCAATACCCGACCGGTGCACTTCTACTACGGTGCCCGGACGCCCGCCGACCTGTTCTACGTCGACGAGATTCTCCGACTCGGAGAGGGACTCACGGATTTCACGTTCGTGGCCTGCCTGTCGGAATCGATGGTCCCACAGCCGGCGGGGTCGATCGTCGTCGAAGAAGGCAATGTCACCGACGTCGTGAGCCGCCGCGAACCGGACATCGGCAAGACCGAGGTCTATCTCTGCGGACCACCACCGATGGTCGACGCGGCGCTCGCCCTGCTCGAGGCCACCGGCACCCCGAGCGATCAGATCTTCTACGACAAGTTCACCAGCCCCGCCTTCGAGTAGCCCACCACAGGAATTCACAGCCCTCTTTCCCCGACAGAACTGAGAAACGAGATGACCGCAACCTCCGAGCCCAAGCAGCGGAGCTTTCCGAAGATCGAGTTCACCGACTCCGAAGCCGGTGCGCTGGAGTTCCCCAGCTCCCGCAGCCGTACGTTCAACTACTACACGCCGGCCAAGAAGCGGTCCACGATGTACGAGGACGTGACCGTCGACGTCCAACCCGACCCGGACCGCCACCTCTCCCAGGGGTGGATCTACGGATTCGGCAATGGACCGGGCGGATATCCGCAGGACTGGACCGTCGCGAAGTCGTCGAACTGGCATGCCTTCCTCGACCCGAACGAGGAGTGGGACCAGACGATCTTTCGCAACAACTCCAAGGTCGTCCACCAGGTCGAATTGTGCCTCTCCAACGCCAAGCGCGCCCGCGTCTACGACGCCTGGAACACCCCCTGGTTGACGTTCATCTCCCGCAATCTCGGCGCGTGGATGCATGCCGAGAACGGTTTGGCGTTGCATGTCTTCACGTCCATCCAGCGGTCCGGGCCGACCAACATGATCAACACGGCCGTCGCGGTGAATGCCGCCCACAAGATGCGCTTCGCCCAGGACCTGGCGTTGTTCAACCTGGACCTGTCCGAGGCCACCGAGGATTTCGACGGCGACGCGCACAAGGCCGTCTGGCAGTCGGCGCCCGAGTGGCAGCCGACCCGGGAGGTCGTCGAGCGGCTCACCGCCGTTCCGGATTGGTGTGAGCTTTTGTTCGGCTCCAACATCGTCTTCGAACAGCTGGTCGGTTCGCTGTTCCGCACGGAACTGGTCATGCAGATCGCCGCAGGCAACGGCGACTACATCACCCCCACGATCGTCGGCACCGGTGAGCACGACTACGACCGCGACCTCGCGTACACCCGTAACCTGTTCCGGTTGCTCACCCGCGACCCCGAGCACGGTGAGTCGAACAAGGAACTGTTCGGCACGTGGCTGGCCACCTGGGTGCCCCGCTGCCTCGACGCCGCCCGCGCGCTGCAACCGATCTGGTCGCAGCCCGCCGACAAGGCTGTCACCTTCGCCGACAGTCTCGACGCCGCCACGGCGAAGTTCCGTTCCCTGCTCGAGGAGATCGGGCTCGACATCCCCAAGGAGTTGGACCAGTGAGCATGCAATTCGGATCGTCCACCGAGTTCTCCAACATGTGCGGCGTCACGTTGATGAACACCCCGATCGGCCGGGTCGTCGCGGAGGTGATGGGCGCGAAGGACGGTGTGGAGCTGACCGAGTACCCGTCGATGATCCGCGTCGACGGCCAGAAGCTGCTCGACTTCGACTACGAGGAACTGACCGACGCCCTGGGGCAGGATTTCGACGGCTCGATCTTCGAGGAGATCAGCTCCACCCACTACGGGCGCATGGTCCACCTCGACGAGAAGACCCTACTGTTCGCCAGCCCCGAGGATGCCGCCGAGTACATCGGATTCGACCTCACGGAGCACTAGACCGCAGTTGTCCGGGCCGACGCCGCCGACCGAACAGTGGTGGGCGGCGCCGGTTGACCGAGAGGCAACCCGGGAAGCGGTGGCTGCTTCGCCAACCCCTCAGAGAATGAGATCACTGTGAAAGCACTTGTGTTCCAAGGTACGGGCACGATGTCGTGGACCGATGTGCCCGACGCACGCCTGATCGACCCCACTGACGTAGTGGTCCGCGTCGATACCACCACGATCTGCGGTACCGACCTGCACATTCTCGGGGGAGATGTGCCCGCCGTCATCCCCGGCCGCGTGCTCGGGCACGAGGCGGTCGGCGTCATCACCGAAGTCGGGTCGGCGGTGACGTCGCTCGCGATCGGGGACCGAGTACTGGTGCCGGCCATCACTTCCTGCGGTAAGTGCGGTCCCTGCAAGACCGCCATGCCCTCACATTGCGCCTCGGTCGGTGGTATCGGCTGGATCTTCGGACACCTCATCGACGGCACGCAGGCCGAGTACGTTCGCGTGCCGTACGCCGAGACCAGTGTCCATGTGCTGCCCGACGCCGTCGCCAACGAGCAGGCCATCTTCCTGGCCGACATTCTGCCCACCGGATTCGAGATCGGTGTGCAGAACGGTCACGTACAACCGGGTGACACCGTTGTCGTCGTCGGTGTCGGACCGGTCGGGCTCGCCTCGATCCGTACCGCTGGTCTCTACGGCGCCGCCACCGTCGTAGCGGTCGATCTCTCCGAGGCGAGACTGAAGCGGTCACTGAGTTTCGGTGCCGACGAGACGATCAACAGCGGCACCGAGGACGTCCGCGCCCGAGTTCTCGAACTCACCAATGGTCTGGGCGCACATGTGGTGGTCGAAGCGGTCGGAATTCCCGCGACCTTCGAACTGTGCACAACGCTGGTGCGTCCCGGAGGTCGCATTGCCAACGTCGGTGTGCACGGCAAGCCCGTCGACCTGCATCTCGAAGACCTGTGGATCAACAACATCACGATCACCACGGGACTCGTCAACGGCACCACCATTCCGACCCTGCTGGACCTGCTGGCCAACGGCAAACTCGACGCCGGCGCCTTCAGCACTCATTCCTTCGGTCTCGACCAGATGATCGACGCGTACGACGTCTTCGCGCACGCGGACTCACACGATGCCTTGAAGGTGACCATCAGCCGATGAATGCCGCTACGGGAGTTCCGTAGTCAATTCTGTACCAATAGTTCCCGAGCATTGGAGACTCCAGCATGTATGAGAAGAACGGCGAAAAGTACTTCATCGTCGACGGGCACGTGCATATCTGGGACGGCCGCGAGTCGAACCAGAAGAACGTGCACGGCAAACAGTTCATCGATTGCTTCTACGACTACCACAAGAACCTCAGCCCCGAAGAGGTCGTGTGGGACTACGACACCTACACGTACTACGGCAGCGAACGCTTCGAGCGCGACCTCTTCGTGGACGGATACGTCGACCACGCGATCTTCCAGGCCACCCTGCTGAGCGACTTCTACCACAACGGATTCGGGCAGACGGACGAAGCGCTGGCCCTGGTCGCAAAGAATCCGGGCAAGCTCACCTACAACCACGCCTACGACCCGCGTCACGAGGAAGCCGGTCTCGAACAGCTCCGCAGGGACGCGGACCGGATGAACCTGCAGGGCGTCAAGCTCTACACCGCCGAATGGCACGGCGACTCCCGCGGCTACAAACTCGACGACCCGTGGTCGCGGCGCTACCTCGAAGAGTGCATCACGCTGGGGATCAAGAACATTCACGTCCACAAGGGCCCGACGATCCGTCCCCTGGACCGCGACGCGTTCGACGTCTCCGACGTCGACAAGGTCGCCACCGACTACCTGGACCTGCGATTCGTCGTCGAGCACGTGGGCCTGCCGCGGCTCGAGGACTTCTGCTGGATCGCCACCCAGGAGTCGAATGTGTACGGTGGCCTGGCCGTTGCCCTGCCGTTCATCCACACCCGGCCCCGCTATTTCGCCCAGATCATCGGCGAACTGCTCTATTGGATCGGCGAGGACAAGATCCTCTTCGGCAGCGACTACGCGCTGTGGACCCCGAAGTGGCTGATCGAGAAGTTCGTCGACTTCCAGATCCCCGAGGACATGCAGAGCGAGTACGCCCCGATCACCGTGGAGCAAAAGCAGAAGATTCTCGGCCTCAACGCGGCAGCGCTGTACGACATCGACGTTCCCGCCGACCTGCAACTGGCCGAACCGGCCGGGCAGGAAGGTGTGGAGGCCGCCGCCGGGGCGCGAGAGCCGGAATCCGTACCGTCATGACCGCCGCCGTCGTCTGCACCGAAGAGGACGTCCTGATGGCCCTGTCGACGGTCAGCGACCCGGAACTGGACGAACCCATCACCGATCTCGGGTTCGTCCGGTCGGTCACCCTCGACGACGACGGGGTCACCGTGCACCTGCGGTTGCCCACCGCGTTCTGCTCGCCGAACTTCGCCTACCTCATGGCCTCCGATTCCCTCGACGCGCTGCGTCTGATCGAGGACATCGGTGAGGTGCGGGTGCTGCTCGACGACCATCACGACAGCGACAAGATCAACGCCGGCCTCGCCGCCGACGCCGGATACGTCGGGACGTTCGGTTCCGAGGCGGAGGACAGTCTGCACGAGTTGCGCCGAACGTTCCGGTCCAAGGCGCACGCCGCCGCGATGGAACGCTGCGTGGAGGCGCACCTGAAGACCACCGATCTGGGTGTGAACGAGATCTACCGGCTCACTCTCAGCGACCTCGCTTCGGGAAAATCCAAGGCCGCGCTGCTGCGCCGCCGGATCGGCATCGGGTTGAGCATCTGCCCGGCCAGTCGGGTGTTCGTCGACGACGACGGCAAGCGCATCCCCCCGGAATCGGTGCCGCTGCGACTGCGCTTCGCCAAATCGGTGCGCATCTCGATGGAGGGCAACGCCCACTTCTGCCGCGGCCTGCTCGCCACCCGCTACGCCGACACCGAATCCGTCGGCGCCACACCGCGAATCACCAACCTCAGAACCAGGAGCCCGCGATGAAGGCCGTGCAAGTGGTGGGATACCACACCAAACTGCAGCTCACCGACATTCCCGAACCCACGGTCGAGGGCCCCCTCGACGTCGTCGTGCGCATCGGCGGCGCAGGCGTGTGCCGCACCGATCTGCACATCCTCGAGGGGCAGTGGGAGGAGAAATCCGGTGTCGCGCTGCCGTACACGATCGGCCACGAAAACGCCGGCTGGGTCCACGCCGTCGGCGATGCCGTCACCAACGTCGCGGTCGGCGACAAGGTGATCCTGCACCCCCTGATCACGTGCGGGCTGTGCCGGGCATGCCGATTCGGTGACGACGTCCACTGCGAGAACAGCCAGTTCCCCGGTATCGACGTCAACGGCGGCTACGCCGAGTACCTGCGCACCACCGCCCGTAGCGTCGTGAAGATCGACGACACGCTCGAACCGGCGGACGTCGCCGCACTCGCCGACGCCGGCCTGACCGCGTACCACGCGGTTGCCAAGGCCGCGAACACGACCCGGCCCGGGGACGTCTGCGTGGTGATCGGGGCCGGCGGCCTCGGCCACATCGGCATCCAGGTCCTCAAAGCCATCTCCGGCGTCACCGTCGTCGTGCTCGACCGCAACCCCGAAGCCGTCGAACTGGCCGTGAAGATCGGTGCCGACCACGGCATCGTCGCCGACGGCACCCACATCCAGCAGGTACTCGACCTGACCGGCGGACACGGCGCCGAGGCCGTCGTCGACTTCGTCGGCGAAGGCGGCGCCACCCGGGAAGGCATCGCGATGCTGCGCCGCGCCGGGAACTATTACGTCGTCGGATACGGCGAGAACATCGACGTCCCGACCATCGATGTGATCTCCACCGAGATCAACTTCATCGGAAACCTCGTCGGCTCCTACAACGACCTCCAGGAGCTCATGACCCTTGCCGCCCAGGGCAAGGTCACGTTGCACACAACCCGGTACCGGCTCGAGGACTTCCAGCAAGCCCTCGACGATCTCGATGCCGGGCGGGTGCGCGGCCGGGCGATTCTCGTCCCGTAGCACGCCGCATTCTCCGCATAAGAAAAGTAGGAAAGGACCATCAGCCATGGCAAAAGAGCTGCGGTACAACACGGACGCCCGAGCCCGACTCGAACACGGCGTCAACGCCCTCGCCGACGCGGTCAAGGTGACCCTCGGCCCCAAGGGGCGCAACGCGGTGCTCGAGAAACTCACCGGGCCGCCGACCATCACCAACGACGGCGTGACCATCGCGCGCGAGATCCAGCTCCGCGAACCGTTCGCGAACATGGGCGCCCAGCTGGTGAAGGAGGTGGCGATGAAGACCAACGGTGTCGTCGGCGACGGCACCACCACCGCAACCGTGCTCGCCCAGGCCATGGTCCGTGAGGGGCTGCGCTCCGTCGAGGCCGGAGCCAACCCCATGCGGGTCCGACGCGGCATCGAACGAGCCGTTTCCGTCGTCGTCGACTCCCTCCGCGAGCAGGCCTCGCAGATCGGCGGCCAGAGCGATCTGCAACGCATCGCGACGCTCGCCGCCAGCGACGACGACGTGATCGGACACGCCATCTCGAAGGCCGTCGACTACGTCGGCAAGTCCGGAGTGGTCACCACCGAGGAAAGCGACACCCTCGGGTTGTCGGTCGACATCGTCGACGGCATCGAGTTCGACCACGGTTACACCTCGGGGTACATGGTCACCGACCCGGAGCGGATGGAAGCGGTCCACACCAATCCGCTGATCCTGCTGACCAACAAGAAGATCACCCAGGTCCAGGAGATCATGCCGGCCGTCGAGGTCGCCAAGCGCGCCGACCGGCCGCTGGTGGTGCTCGCCGAGGAGGTCGACGGACCGGCCCTGCAACTGCTCGTCGGCGGCAACATGCACAAGACGATGCAGTCGGTGGTCGTTCGGGCCCCCGGTTTCGGGCACCGTCGGGTCGCCGAGCTCGAAGACCTCGCGGTGGCGCTCGGTGGGCACGTGATCGCCAAGGACACCGGGATCGAACTGTCCGAGGTCAGCGTCGAGCATCTCGGTTCGTGTGACCGGATCACGGTGACCGAGAACGAGACCACGATCGTCGGTGGCCACGGCGACCAGCGCCTCCTCGACGCGCGCATCGCCCAATTGGAGTCCCAGCTCGAGCGCGCCAAGATCGAGGCAGATCAGGAAAGCCTCGAACTGCGTATCGCCCGGCTCACCGGGCGGGTCGCCGTCATCCGCGTCGGCGGCGCGACCAGTGTCGAACTCAAGGAGCGGATGCTGCGCGTCGAGGACGCCCTGGCCGCCACCCGCGCGGCGGTGGAGGCGGGCATCGTCTCCGGCGGTGGCACCGCGCTGGCACAGTCACACCGGGCACTCTCCGACCTCGACCTGTCCGGAGACGAGGCCATCGGGTGCGACGTCGTACGGCGCGCCCTCGCCGAACCGCTGCGCTGGATCGCGATCAACGCCGGATTCGACGGCGACGAAGTCGTCGAGGTGGTCGCCGGTCTCCCGCTCGGGCACGGATTCAACGCGCTCACCGGTGAATACGGAGACATGTTCGACGACGGGGTGATCGACCCGTTCAAGGTCACCCGCGCCGCACTCGAAAGTGCGGCCTCGATCGCGGCACTGCTGATCACCACCGAAACCGCTGTGGTGGAGGAGATCATCGGCAATCCCGGCGCCATCATGGCGCCCGGCTTCGGCGATCTCGCCGAAGGCATGGTTCGCCCGTCGAACATTTACTGATGCAGCCGAGTGGGTCGCCGCCACGACCGTCTGACGAGGCGGTGACCCGCTCTCGCTGCTCGCGCAAACCCACCCCTCCGGCGCCCGTATGCCCGAAAGAAAGTGAAGCATCGTGATTTTCATCGTGGTGAAGTTCAAGGTCCTCGACAAGCATCAGAACGACTGGCTGCTCGTCACCAAGGAGTTCACCGACGCGACCCGATCCGAACCGGGCAATCTGTGGTTCGAGTGGCACCGCAGCGCCGACGACCCCGCCGAATTCGTATTGATCGAGGCGTTCCGGGACGGGCAGGCCGGTTCTGACCACGTCGCCGCCGACCACTTCCGGAAGGGACTGGACGCGATGCGTCCCGCGCTGAGTGAGACACCGCGCATCATCCACACCGACCTACCCGGTACCGACTGGTCCCGCATGGGCGAACTGGAAATCACCTCGTAATCGATCCGAGCCGGCGCATCACATCCGGCCGGCAGGGAAGGACAAGGCATGACGGTCGTGACGAGCGGCCCCGTCGCGGATCTGATCGCGGAACTGGGCGATGCCGCGGTAACCGACAGCGACACCATGATCGCCTACACCCGCGATCAGGCGTTACTCTGCCCGTCCGGGCTTCCGCTCGCCGTCGTCCGCGCCCGGACCGTCGACCATGTCGTCGCGACTCTGAAAACAGCGCACCGACATGGTATTCCGGTCGTAACGAGAGGTGCGGGCACCGGGCTGGCCGGCGGAGCAAACGCTATCGACGGCTGCTTCGTGCTGAGTACCGAGAAACTCGACCGCATCCTCGCCGTCGACGAACAGTCCCGCACCGCCACGGTCGAGGCGGGAGTGATCAACGGTGACCTCGCGACCGCGGCGGCAGCGCGCGGACTGTGGTACGTCCCCGACCCCGGCAGTCGCGCCATCTCCACGATCGGCGGGAACCTCGCAACCGACGCCGGCGGCGCCTGCTGTGCAAAATACGGGGTCACCGGCGACCACGTCGCCCGGATCAAGGCGGTCCTCGCCGACGGCCGGATCATCCACACCGGCGCCGTCACCCGCAAGAATGTGGCCGGTTTGAACCTGACTCGACTACTGGTCGGGTCCGAGGGCACCCTGGCGGTGATCGTCGAGGCGACCATGCGGCTGCGCCGGACGCCGGTGCACACGGCCACCGTCGCCGCCGCCTTCCCCGATACCGTCCAGGCGGTCGACGCGGTGCTGGCGATTCAGGCGGTGGCCGACCCGAGCCTGGTCGAACTCATGGACCGCACCACCATCGCGGCCGTCAACGACATGACCCACATGGGTCTCGACGAGACGGCCGGCGCGCTGCTGCTGATCCAGTGCGACGGTGACGCCGCAGAGGCGGAAGCCCAGCGCAGCGCGGACGCCTGCCGCGCCGCCGCGGCCACCGAGTTGTACGTGAGCACCGACGCCGCCGAAGGTGACGCCCTCATGCAGGCGCGCCGTGTGGCGCTGACCGCCCTGGAACGCCGCGGCAGCACCCTGCTCGACGACCTGGCCGTGCCGGTCCCCCGGCTACCGCACATGCTCGAGGCCATTACCCGGATCGCCGACCGCCACCGACTGCTCATCGGCACGTTCGGGCACGCCGCCGACGGGAACCTCCACCCCACGATCGTGTTCGACGCGGCCGACCCCGACTCCGCCGACCGGGCCCATCGGGCCTTCGACGAGATGGTGACCCGATGTCTGGCGCTGGGCGGATCGATCACGGGCGAGCACGGCGTCGGCAGCCTCAAACGCCGCTACCTCGAACCCATGATCGGCTCGGTGGAGAGATCCCTGATGACAGGCATCAAGGCGGCGTTCGACCCGACCGGAATTCTGAACCCGGGCCGCGCGATATGACGACCACGACCCTGCATGCCCGGTCGACGCGGGACGACGACCTGGTCCTGGAATTCGGCACACGGTGGGCGGTGTTCGGCGGCGGCAACGCCGAAGACATCTTCATGACCTTCGGCTGGACGGAGGCGCGGTACTTCCGACGACTGCAGGTCCTGGCCGGGCGTCGGTTCTCGCCCCTCGACGCCTCACTCCGGCACCGTCTTCTCGCCGTCTGCACCGAGCGCATACAGCAGATCGATCATCCGCCCCACCCTGCGACGAAAGGCCCCGACCATGACAGCGCACCCCGGACGGCGGCGCGGCCGTCCCGCCACTGAACCCGGCCCTCCTCCGGTTCCGGGCACCCTCACACCGGCCGACCTCGCCAGCGTCCTCGAAGTACTGACCGGTACCCGGGCAGCGGTCGAACACCCCCCGACGGACCGTCTCATATTGAGACGCGTCTCACATCGAGACGACGTACGCTCAGGTTCATAGACCTGTGGAGAAACGGGGCGTAAACACGGCATGACCACCAAGGACCTGCAGAAGGCGCGAGAGCTGTTTCTCGCCGACAACGATCTCGACAGCTCCGTTCGCCAACCCATCTCGTTCTCCTGGCAACGATCGAAGTCGCTCAAGGTGAGCCCCGATCAGCTCGACCTCCCATTCGTCCGAGAGCCGAATCTGGACTGTCCTCTCGTCGCGGCCGCCGAACCCGTGTTGCGACAACTAGCGGACGGCCTGGTCGACGAACCGGTCAGCGTGATCCTGACGTCGGCTGACGGAGTGATCCTGACCAGGATCACCGCCAGCCGGCAACTCAATCGCACCCTCGACGACGTCCAACTGATACCCGGATACAGCTACTCGGAAGAGTTCGCCGGCACCAACGGCATCGGCACGACCCTGGAAACCCGCCAGCCCACCCTCGTCACGGGCGCCGAACACTATGCCGACTGCCTCGGGCAACTGGCCTGCGCGGGTGTCCCGATCACCCATCCGATGTCCGGCACTCTCGTGGGTGCACTCGATCTCACCGGCTGGGTAGAGGACGGCGGCCCGTTGCTGGCCACGCTCGCCAAATCCGCCACGGCTCAGATCGAAGGCCGTCTCCTGGCGCAGGCCAGCGCCGACCAGACCTCGTTGCTCAACGCGTATCTCAAGGCGTGTCGCCGATCGCCGCAGACCGGGGTGCTTGCGCTCGGAGACGATGTCGTCCTCGTCAACCGACGACTTCGCGTGGCGCTGGACGCCCAGGATCAGGCAGCGCTACTCGAACACGCCGTCGACCTGAGCAGCGTAAACGCCACCTATCGGCATATCGTCGCCCTGCCCAGCGGTCAGACGGCCAGGTTGTCCTCGATCGAGGACTTCGGGCTCGGAGCCCGCAGGCCGATGGCCTTGTTCTACGTACATCTCCTCGACGTCCCCACATCATCTGTCGCCTCTGCACCGGCAAGCGCCGTGCTTCCCGGCGTCACCGGCACCAGCGCGTCCTGGCGCCGCACTTGCCAGCAGATCGCTCGCTGCGCACGCGAGCAGCAGTGGGTCATCGTGTCGGGTGAGCCCGGAAGTGGTCGCGGATCCGCTCTCAAAGCTGTTGCCGTCGAGCATATTCCCATTCGAACCCGGATCTTCACGGCAGCCGAACTCTCCGACGACGGCACTGCGCTGCCGGCCCTCGAACAGGAACTCGACCAGGAACGATTCAGCGTGATCCTGCGCGACATCGACCTGCTCAGCGAGCCACAGCAGCGGGTTGTCGCCGACCTGATCCAAGGGCGCGAACATGCCGGATGGATCGGCGCGACCATCGGCGGCACCGATCACAACACCGATCTCGATGCACTGCTCCTTCCCCACTTCAGCCACACCGTCACGATGCCGGCCCTCCGGCATCGCATCGACGATCTGCACAGTCTGGTACCGCATCTGCTACGACAACTCGGTCGCGGCGCGGAGCTGTCCCTCTCGCCTGCGGCAATGCGCCAACTCTGCAAGTACAGTTGGCCCGGAAACGTCACCGAACTCCGGCAGGTCCTGCACGAGGTCGTCCAACGTCAGCGCTCCGGCGTCGTCGAAGTCGAGCAGCTGCCCCCGATGTGCCGGGCCCTGAGCCGGCACACCCTCACCCAGATCGAAGCCCTCGAACGCGACGCTATCGTGCGCAGCCTCGAAGAGAACCACGGCAACAAGAAGGCCGCGGCAACAGCTCTCGGCATCTCGCGCGCCACGATCTACCGCAAGATCAAGGAATTCGGCATCGACGTGTGACGCGCCGTTCGTCAGACAACCTATTGTCATCCCTCCGTTCTATTGTCATCCCTCCGTTCGTGTCAGGAAATGAGACAGTCACCGCGCCGCAGTCGGCGGAACATGAGGTCAGACAGAAAAACCCACGCGGATCTCGACTCGTCGACGAGCAACCCCTTTCGGGTACGGATCCGCGGCCGGAGTGGACTAGGACGACCCATGAACACGAATCCGCTTGGCGCAGTGACCCGCTCGGAATCGCACTGCAAGACCGCCCGCGTGTGGCTGGTCGCCGGGCTGGCGCACACGTCCGAACCCGCCGACCGTCCCGCCGTACGTGACGATCTCATGCGAACCTGGGTTCCGGAGCCGGGCAGCGGTTACCGCACTCCCGACGGCCGCCGTCGCACGACGTGGGCGCAACTGCACTCCCGGTTCGATCTCGTCGAGGTGACCCCATGACAACCCCCTGCACGATCCGGCCGGCCCCGCGCCTTCGCCACGCGACACTGAATGATCAACTCGCGCGGGAGGACGCCGCCGAGGACGCGCAGCGCCTGTCCCCGGACGACCGCACGACGTGTCCGTTGCACCGGCGGTGGATCCACCAGTGCGTCGCCTCGCCGGTCCACGTCAACGCAATCACCCGGCACCGCTGGTGCCGTCGATGCGCCGTGCCGCTCACGGTGACCGTGGACGAGGTGACACGGACGGTCACGATGGTCTGCCCGGCCTGCGGTGACGGTGGCAGCCCGGCCACCGCGCGTCTGGTGGTCGCCTGTCGTGCCAGTTTGGGCTTCGCCCCCGTGAGTACTTATTAACCACGGGCGGTTAATAAGTACTCACGGGCGCGGAGCGCACGCGGGCAGGGCCGCGGACGCGAGGAGGACCACGGCCATCCCCGCCCACTGCGGTGGGGACAGTTGCTCGCCCAGCAGAGCCTGTGCGGCGAGCACCCCGACCACCGGTTCGAGCAGCCCGAGGAGGGCGACGGACGCCGATCCGAGTGCGCGCACGGCGATGAAGGAGCAGCCGATCCCGATGGGCATCAGGAGGAGTCCCTGGACCAGGATGGACCCCCACCCGCTGGGTGCGAACGTCCAGGACTGTCCGTCGACGACGGCGATCGCGCCGGTGGCGATTCCGGCGCCGAGTGATGCGAGTGCGCCCGCGGCGACGGGGCTGACCTGGTGCACCCATCGTTCCCCGACTACCAGGTACAGCGCGTACCCGGCGGCGCTGAGGAGGGCGAGCACCGCCCCGTTCACGGCGACCGCGGAGGTGCTGGCACCCGCGACGAGTGCGATGCCGCCGGACATCGCGACGGCCAGCACCAGCTGACCGCGGTTGATCCTGTTCCGGGTGACCACCCAGACGAGTGCCATCACGAACAGCGGGTAGATGTGGACGATCACGACCGCGATCTGGGCACCGGTGACCCGCACCGCGGCGAAGAAGCACAGCAACTGGATGCCGAACAGCGGGCCGCAGACGCAGCACAGTCCGACGGCGGACTTCCAGGTGACGCCCTTCAGCCTTCCGGTGGACCAGGCGAGAAGGAACAGCAGTGCGGCACCGACGAGGCTGCGGAGGCAGACGAGGACGGCCGGTGACACGCCGCCGGCGTAGCCGATCGCGGCGAACGTGGGGGTGAGTCCGTACGCGATCGCGGAGGCGGCACCGCATCCCCAGGCGACCGCACCGCCGCCGCGCGTCCGCCGTTCCGTGGTGCTAGCGACCATGGGCCCGAACGCGCCGGGCGGCCCGCGGAGGCCGGGTCACCATGTGCGCGGCGCGACGAGTTCGTCGTGGACGAACTGCACGAGTACCTCTTTCATCGCGGCGACGGTCATGTTCGGTGCGCCGGTGAGGACCTGGATGGCGGTCCCGTCGGTGAGCGCGGTCAGTCGCTGCGCGATCGTCTCCGGGTCGACGTCGGTGCGGAAGATTTCCTGCCGTTGTCCGCGCCGGACGATCTTGACGACGGTCTCGTGCCAGCGCGCGTAGTACGTGTTGTGGAAGGGGCGGAGTTCGGGTCGGAGCGTTGCCTCGGCCCAGAACTGCAACCAGATGGACCACTCGTCGCGCAGCGGCCCGACTCGGGGCAACTGCATGTCGATCAGGCGGAGCAGTCGTTCGTGGGCGTTGTCGATCGCCTTGAGTTCACGGCTCTGCCGGTCGAAGGCGTTGTCGATGGCGTGGCGGAGGGCCGCGGTCAGGACGTCGCTCTTGCCGGGGAAGTAGTAGTGCACCGCCCCGGTGCTGGTGCCGACGACCTGGGCGATGTCGGAGATGCGGACCGAGTGGTATCCGCGCTCGGCGATCAGTTGAGCCGCAGCATCGAGTATCGCCGTTCGGCGCGCGTCCTCGGTGAGTTGAGCGGTCACTGTCCCTCCTTCGATTGTCATCTGACTGATTCATCAAATCATACGCGTCAAACTGACGCATCAGTCAGACAGCTGTTTCCGGACCCGGAAATCGTCAACGGCCGATCTGAACGCGCATAACAGCAGGTAAATGGTGGTAATCACGCTAAATTCACATCTGATCGTCGGATCAGTTTCGACGCAACCCTTGACATCTGTGGGCTGGATCACGGTATAACTGATGCATCAGTCAGACCCCATTGGTCGGAACAGTAGCGACGAGAGGCGAACGCTCGATGGAATGTGAGAACCCAGGTGGAGGCGCCGGGCAGGTGCTGCGCCCCGACGTCCATCGCGGGCGGGTGGCACTGATCACCGGTGGAGGCACCGGGATAGGGCGCGCGATCGCACTGGACATGGCGCGGTGTGGAGCCGACGTCGTGATCAGCGGCCGCAGGCCCGAGCCCCTCGAGAAGACCGTCGCCGAGATCGAGGCACTGGGCGGACGGGCGCTCGCCGTGCCCGCGGACATTCGCGACGAAGAGCAGGTGACCGCCCTGGTCGGCCGGGCCCTGGAGCGGTTCGGACGCATCGACATTCTGGTCAACAACGCCGGCGGTCAGTTCGCGGCGCCTGCCGAGGACATCACGAGCAAGGGGTGGCGCGCCGTTCACCGTCTCGCCGTCGACGCCACGTGGGCGGTCACCCGGGAGGTCGCCGTCCGAGCGATGATTCCGCAGCGGTCGGGATGCATCTTCTTCATGGCGTTCTCCCCGCGCCGGGGGATCGCATCGATGGTCCACGCGACGTCGGCCCGCGCGGCCCTCGAAAATCTCGCCTCCGGACTGTCGCTGGAGTGGAGCCGGTACGGAATCCGGTCGATCTGCATCGCCCCCGGCACCATCGCCACGGAGGGCATGGAGGAGAACTACACGGAAGAGGCCCGCGCGCAGTGGACGTCGGCGGTGCCGCTCGGACGCCTGGGCACGGCCGAGGACGTGTCCGGGGTCGTCACGTTCCTCGCCTCGCCCGCAGGCAGTTACGTCACCGGGACCACGCTGGTGATCGACGGCGGCGCCGACGCCTGGGGCACGGGCCACCCCGCACCGAAGGTCGAGGAGACCCGATGAGCACGATCACCGGCCGCGACCTCACGGCACTGTTCGACCCGCGGTCGGTCGCCGTCCTCGGTGCGAGCAACGACGAAACCAAGTACGGCAACTGGATCAGCGTCCAGGCGCTCCGGATGACGGGCCACCGGTCGGTCCACCTCGTCAACCGGCGCGGCGAGCGCATTCTCGGTCAGCCGTCGCTCCGGAGCCTGTCGGAACTCGACGAACGGGTCGACCTCGTCGTCATCACCGTTCCGGCACAGGGTTTCGAGGAGGCGGTGGACGACGCCCTCGCGGCGGGCGCCACCGCGATCGTCGGTGTCACCGCCGGCTTCGCCGAACTCGGCGCTGCCGGAAAGGCGGTGCAGGATCGGGTGGTGGCGCGGGTGCGGGCGGCCGGAGCGGTTCTCCTCGGGCCGAACTGCCTGGGTGTGCTGGATTCGAGCACCGCGCTGACGCTGGCGTCGAACCCGCTGCCCGCCGGACGGGTCGCGCTGCTCTCGCAGAGCGGCAACATGGCACTCGAACTCAGCCAGTTCCTCGAGGCTCGCGGACACGGGTTCTCCCGGTTCGCCTCGCTGGGGAACCAGGCGGACCTCGGCGCCGCCGACCTCATCCGCTCGTGCGTAGAGCACGACGAGACCGAACTCATCGCCGTGTACTGCGAGGACTTCGGCGACGGGCGGGCGTTCGTCGATGCCGCCGCCCAGGCGTCGCGGGCCGGAAAGCCGGTGCTGCTGCTGACGGTGGGTGGCAGCGAGGCCTCCATCCGCGGGGCGCAGTCACACACGGGATCGCTGACGTCCGACAGCGCGGTCATCGACGCGGCTTGCCGCGCAGCCGGGGTGTACCGGGTGTCGAGTCCGCGGCAGCTGGCGGACGTCGCCGCGACACTCCTCGGGTACGGACCGGCGGAGGTGCGCCGGGTCGGTGTCGTCGCCGACGGCGGCGGGCACGCGGGTGTCGCGTCCGACGTGGTGGAGGCGGCCGGACTCACGGTTCCGGAGTTCCCCGCCGACATCAGCGGCGCACTGCGCGACCTGTTGCCGCCGTCCGCCGGAGTGACCAATCCGGTCGACCTCGCGGGCGCCGGGGAACAGGACATCACCTCGTTCGTCTCGGTCCTCGACACCATCCTGCAGAGCCCGGCGGTCGATTCCGTGCTTCTCACCGGATATTTCGGCGGCTACGGCAGTTACGGCGAGAACCTGGCGCGCAAGGAGATCGACACCGCCCGGGCGATGGCGGAAACGGCGCGTGCCCACGGCAAGCCGGTCGTCGTGCACACGATGCATCCCGACAGCGCCGCGGCGAGGGTGCTCGCCGACAGCGGGGTCCCCGTCTTCCGTGCGGTGGAGGACGCCGCCGGGGCGCTCGGCGTCATCGCCGAAACCGCTGCGCCGCAACATCGGACGAGTACGAACAGCCTGCCGTCCGTCTCGGTGACCAGCGACGCGTACTGGGATTCGCGTGAACTGTTCCGCGCCGCCGGCGTCGAATTCCCCGCAGCGCGTCTGGTGCAGAATTGCGCCGAGGCGGTGGCGGCGGCCGAAACCGTCGGATTCCCGGTGGTCCTGAAAGCGATGGGCCTGCTGCACAAGTCCGACTCCGGCGGGGTCGCCCTGGGTCTGGGGTCGGCGGAACAACTCGCCGACGCGTTCACCCGCATGGACGCCTCGCTCGGAGCGTCCGCCTACTGCGTCGAGGCGATGGCCGACCTGAGCGAGGGCGTCGAACTCATCGTCGGGGTCCAGACCGACCCGCGGTTCGGTCCGGTGGCGATGGTGGGTCTCGGCGGCATCTTCACCGAGGTTCTCGCCGACGTGTCCTTCGCACTGGCGCCGGTCGACGCGGAGACCGCCCGCGGCCTGCTCGACAACCTGCGGGCGTCCGCTCTGCTCCGAGGGGTGCGCGGCAGGCCGCCGATCGACCTCGACGCCGCCGCGGACGCCGTCGCCGCGATCACGGCCGTGGCCACCGCACACCCCGAGATCGCGGAACTCGAGATCAACCCCCTGCTCGTCACCCCGAAGCAAGCCCTCGGACTCGACGCGCGCATCGTCCTGAACTCATCGAACACCAACTGACACAAGGAAGTTCTGAACCATGGAATTCGCATACAGCCCCCGCCTCGCCGACCTCAAGGAGCGCGCCCGCGCCCTGACCGACACGATCATGCAGTTCGAGGACGAGTGCGAACGCAACAACGGGATCTCCGACGAATCCCACGCCACCATCAAGGTGGCCGTCCTCGCATCGGGACTGCAGGCGATCAACACCCCCGTCGAATACGGCGGAGCCGGACTGACGGTGCTCGAGCAGGCCGTCGTGCAGGACGAACTCGGCAAGCTCACCAATGCGCTGTGGGACACGGTGTGGCGGCCGGCGAACCCGCTGACCCACGCGACCCCCGAACAGCGGGAGCGCTACCTGATCCCCGGCGCCCGCGGCGACCGCCGCGACGCCGTCGCGATCTCCGAGGCCAACGCCGGTTCGGACTTCTCCGCGGCGAGCACCACCGCGACCCCCGACGGCAACGGCGGCTACATCATCAACGGCGAGAAGTGGTTCGTCACGGTCGGCGACGTCGCCGACTACCTCATCGTGCTGGCCAACGTCGAACCCGATCACGCTGCGACGATCTTCCTGATCGACGTCGACACCCCGGGCGTGAAGATCAAGCACATCCCCCGCTACACGCACACGTTCGTCTACGAGCACCCCGAGTTCACGTTCGAGAACGTGCGCGTCGGCGCGGACGCCGTGCTCGGCGGCATCGGGCAGGGCCACGACCTCACCCGGGACTGGTTCACGGAGGAGCGGCTGATGATCGGCGCACGCACGATCGGTGCGGCCGAGCGGGCGCTGACCCTGGCCGTCGACTGGGCGCGGGAGCGGGTGCAGGGCGGCGAGCCGCTGATCAACCGTCAGCTGATCCAGGGCATGATCGCCGATTCCGTCGTGGACATCACCACCAACCGGGCGCTCACCCACCAGGTGGCGTGGGAGTTCGACCAGGCCGACCCGAACGACGCCGACCTTCGAAAGACCCTGCACGCCAAGGCCTCAACCGTGAAGCTCGCCGCCTCCGAGGCGTCCAACCGGGTGGTGGACCGGGCCGTCCAGATCTTCGGCGGCCGCGGCTACATCCGCGACTACCCCGTCGAGCGGCTGTGGCGCGAACTGCGCGTCGACCGCATCTGGGAGGGCACGTCGGAGATCCAGCGCCTGGTCATCGCGAACGAGGCCAACAAGCGGGGTCTCAAGAACCTGCTGTCCTTCCGCTACGAGGCCGGGGAGAAGTAACACGATGCCGACCGAGAACACCGGAACCGTCGACGTGCGCCGGGACGGCGACGTCGCCGTCGTCACCCTCCGGCGCGAACAGAAGCGGAACGCGCTGTCCACGCACATGGAAGCCGCACTGCTCGCCGCGCTGGGCTCACCCGAGGTGAAGTCCAGTCGGGCCGTGGTCGTCACCGGGGGCGACTCGGTGTTCTCGGCCGGCGCGGACGTCACCGAACTGCGGGACATGACGCCGGAGGCGATCGCCGAGTACTACCGGACCTCCGGGTCGGTGTACGAGGCGCTCGCGGCGCTCCCCCAGCCCACGGTGTCCGCGATCACCGGCTACTGCCTCGGCGGCGGCCTCGAACTGGCCCTCGCCACCGACATCCGGGTCGCCGATCCGGCCGCGGTCTTCGGGTTCCCGGAGATCGGCATCGGGATCCTCCCCAGCTCCGGCGGCGTCACCCGCATCACCCGCATCGTCGGGGCCGGCCGTGCCCGCGACCTCGTCCTGCGCGGTCGGCGCTTCGATCACGCGGACGCCGAACGCTGGGGCGTCGTCAGCGAGATCGCCCCTCCGGCGGAGCACGTGAAGCAGGCCCTGAGCATCGCGCACGAACTCGCGGCGTATTCGCCTCTGGCGCTGAGCATCACCAAGCAGGTGCTGGATGTCAGTGCGGACGCCCCGCACCACGCGTCGCTGCTGCTCGAGCAACTCGCCTACTCGGCGCTGAACAAGACAACCCCTTAGCGGTACCGGCCGAGTACGGCCGACTCGACCGCCACCCCGAGGGTGACGGCACCAATCTACGTAGTGGAGACGACATGAGTTCCTTCGACGTGATGGACAGACCCGCCAAACGCGGGTTCCACACCAAGCTCCTGATCGCGTGCTGTGGCGGACCATTCCTGGACGGGTACGTCATGAGCATCATCGGCGTGGCCCTGCTCGGCGTGCACGAGCAGCTACACCCGACGACGGCCGAGGCGGGGTTGATCGGTGCGGCCTCGCTGATCGGTATCTTCTTCGGCGCCACCGTGTTCGGCTTCCTCACCGACCGGGTCGGCAGGGAGAAGATGTACGCCCTCGACCTGGTGGTGCTGGTTGTCGCGTGCGTGCTGTCGGTGTTCGTCCAGTTGCCGTGGCAGCTGATCGTGCTGCGGTTCGTCATCGGCGCGGCCATCGGTGCGGACTACCCCATCGCCACCTCGCTCCTCACCGAGTTCACCCCCACCAGGAAACGCGGCGCGATGGTCGGGATGTCCGCCGTCGCATGGTCGGCGGGCGCCGTGGCCGCCTACGTGGTCGGGGCGCTCGTCGTCGGAATCTCCGGCGGCAACGACCACTGGCGTCTGCTGCTCGCGTCGAGTGCGGTTCTGGGCCTGATCGTGATCCTCGTGCGGCGCGGAATCCCGGAGTCGCCGCGGTGGCTCCTGAAGAACGGCCGGGTCGCGGACGCGGAGGCCGTGGTCGAGCAGATCTACGGCGAAAAGCTGGATCTGAGCACCGTCACCGTCGAAGACACCGCCGACAAGCCGAAGGCGGACATCAAGATCTACTTCCGGGGCCAGTACCTCGCCCGGCTGATCATGTGCAGCGCTTTGTATCTGGCGGTCGTCACCCCGCTCTACGCGCTGCTGACGTTCCTGCCCACGATCCTGTCCGGCTTCTCGATCTCCGGCGACGGTTCCGCGGGGCTCATCGTCGAGACCGTCATCATCGGGCTCATCGTCGCCGGATCCATTCCCGCGCTGTTCCTGGTCGAGAAGTGGGGCCGGCGCCCGATCGCCGTGGTCCCGTTGGCGCTGATGGTGATTCCGCTGGCCGGGCTGTGGTTGTGGGCGGACGGACCGCTCTGGTTCGTCGTCGCCGCCTTCTGCGCGTACGCGTTCATCTCCGGCGGCCCGAGCATCCTGGTGTGGATCTACCCGAACGAACTCTTCCCCACGGAGTTCCGGGCTACGGCCGTGGGAATCGCCACCGCCGTCAGCCGGTTCGGCGCTGCGACCGGCACCTACCTGCTGCCGCTGAGCATCTCCTCGCTGGGCACCGGCACCACGATGCTGTTCGGGGCGGTCCTGACGGCGGTCGCGTTCGTGATCTGCTTCTTCATGTCGCCCGAAACCAAGGGCAAGTCGCTGGAGGAGGTGTCGTCCGTGTCCGCGGCGCCGGTGACGGGGAGGAGCGCTCCGCGGCTGGAGAAGCTGGAGGAGGCGTCCGCGCCGCGAACCTGAGAGATCGCCTTCCTCCTCCCCTGCCGACCTTCGCTCCCGTCGGCAGGGGCGGACCCCTGCGCGGTCACGTCCCGCTGCCTGGGAGAAGGGGCTCCCCACCGGCGCAGTGCTGCGTTACTCTCTCGGCTAGAACACGTTCTATCCGACTGAGGAGTCGCATCATGGCACCGTCCGCAGAAGACATCCGCAAGACCGTCGAGAGGTACATCGAGGCGGTGGCCACCGGGACCGCCGCCGACGTCGTCGCGTTGTACGCCGAGGGCGCCACCGTGGAGGACCCGGTGGGCACCGAGCCGCGGACCTCGGTGGAATCGCTGCACGAGTTCTACGGGGTGATCGAACCGCTGAAGCAGACCGGCGAACTCCTGACGCTGAAGATCGCCGGCAACTCGGCGGCGTTCCACTTCTCCCTCGTCACCGACCTCGGTGAGCAGAAGCTCGAGATCGCGCCGATCGACGTCATGACCTTCGACGACGACGGCAAGATCACGTCGATGCGGGCGTTCTGGTCGCAAGAGGACATGATCACCGGCTGACCGACGGCCGGGCCGGCAACCACACCGCAATACGGCCCGGCCGATCAGCGACTGTGCCTACGATGGCGGGGTGGCCACCGACGACGCCGGGCCGGCTGCACGGCGTGCCCGACGCAGACGAGTCGTTCGAGCCGGTACGCGCCCCGGGCGCGCACCGCGTAGCTGGCTGGCGGTGCTTGGGGCCCTCACCGCGGCGGTGGCCGTGGCATGCTCCTCCGGTTCCGGGGGCAACCCCGACCCGATCGACCTCGATCGGGCCACCGACCAGGGACAACTTCCGTGGACCGAGGTGCTGCTCCCGCCGCAGACGCCGACGACGGTCCCGTTCGGCCCGCCCGGAACCGACCTGCCGGGCGAGCCCCGGGCCGCCGGTATCCGGGTGATCGGTGACCGCGCCGGACTCTACGGCGGAAGCCCCGACCGGGTGCTCTGCGACCGGCAGCGTCTCGTCGACGACCTCGAGGGGGATCCGGCGAGATTGGAGGCCTGGTCGAGTGTGTTCCAGGTCGATGACGTGCGCAATTACGTCCGGACCCTCACCCCCGTCCTGCTCCGCGCGGACACCCGCGTCACCAATCACGGCTTCGACGACGGCCACGCGACGGCATTCCAGTCGGTGCTCCAGGCCGGGACCATCGTGCTGATCGACGACCACGGCGTTCCCCGCGTCCGGTGCATGCGCGGCAGCCCGCTGCTGTCCCCGGTGGTGAACCAGGACGCGAAACTCGAGGGCGATCCGTGGCCGACTTTCCAGCAGGACCGGCTGTACGTCGTGCAGCCCTCCAACCTGGCGATGACCGAAGTGGCCGTGGTCGACCTGATGACCGGCGGATTGTCGTCGGTGCCGATAGGCTCCGGTCCGCAGCAGCCCGCGGAGCGCCCGAATCCGGTAGCCCCCGTGGAAGCCCAGGCGCCGGTGGTCGATTCGCCGCCCGCCGTGGTGCAGCAGGCCGCTCCCCGGCCCGCGCCTGTCCCCTCCCCGGAACCCGCGCCTCCGCCACCGCCGCCGCCACCACCTCCCCCGCCGCCGGCACCCGTCGCCGTGCCGCCGCCCGCACCCGAGCCGCCGGTGTACAACCCGCCGCCGGCTCCCGCGCCGGTGCCCGCTCCGCCGCAACAGATTCAGGTGCAGATACCGGGTCTGCCGCCGATCGTCATCCCGATTCCGAACTGACGAGCTCGCCTACAGGGTGACGAGCGCGGCGTTGATCACGATCGCCTGGGTGAAGAGCGTCCAGTCGTTGATGATGTGCGCGCCGGTCGACACCCACAGATTCTTGGTGCGGATGTACGCGAGCGTGAGCACCAGCCGGGCCCCGCCGATCACGATGAACGCCTGAGCGAAGTTCCAGTCGTAGGTTTGCAGATGCGCGGCGCCGAACCAGACCGCGCTGAGCAGCCAGGCGAGGACGATCGCCGTCTTGCGGGACAGCTTCGCCTTGGCGTACAGGAAATACAGCAACGCGAGGAACGGGACGATGGTGAAGACTTCCTCGCCCACCAACTGGATCCCGGTTCCCACGTAGAACGCGGCCGTGTCGAGCACGCCACCCTTGCCTGCATCCTCGACGGCTTCGTTGGACGCCACCCCGAACAGGGCCTGCACGATCAGCGCCAGCGCGGACGTGACCACGAGGTTGAGTACCGCGAAGCCGATCATCGTGAGAACGTCCCGGCCGTGCACCTTCCGGAACAGTGCGGTCCAGTGCTCCCGCGTCACCATCGCCAGCACGACGAGTGGGATGCCGACGAACAGAATCCGCGGAATCAGCGCCACGAGATTGCCGGGTTGCGGGATGAGGACCAGGGCCGCGAATCCGACAACGACGGACACCCACATCAGGATCCACTGCCGCGTCGACAGCGCTGTGGGCGTCCCGTTGTAGAACGGGAAGTCGGTGTCGTCGCGGCGTTCGATCAGGGGTCCGAACCGGTCGCCGGGCGACGCCGGTTCGTAGACGGGGACGGAACTGGATCCGGAAGCACCACTCATCATTCGCCCCTCTGCGGTGGGTGGACGCGAGAGGCAATTTTCGCAGCAACCGCCTGCCGGTGCCACCCGGCGCGCCCGCACCGACCCGCAACGGACGGTGAACGGACGGAAACTTATCTATACCTGTGGTGAACTCGAACCACTTGTATTGACAAGTTGAGCGTCCGGGGGCCAAGGTGGAATTCATGACACATCAACGACGCTACGACGTGGTGGTTGTCGGCGCCGGAATCCTCGGTCTCGCGCACGCCTACCACGCGCTCGACCGCGGCCTGTCGGTAGCGGTGATCGATCATGCCGACCGCGTCGCCGGCGCATCCGTCCAGAACTTCGGCCACGTCTGCATCACCGCCCAGTCGGGTGTCGCCCGCGACTACGCGCTGGCCGGCCGGGACCACTGGCTCGACCTGTCGCGCAAGGCGGGGTTCTGGATCTCCGAGTCCGGAACATATTGTGTGGCACGGCACGACGACGAAATGGCCGTCATGACCGAGTTCGCGGACAGGCGCGGACCTGCCGAGGTGGAACTGCTGCCGCGCGAGCGGATCCTCGCCGCGCTCCCCGTCTCCGGCGATCGCGTCGTCGGAGGCATGTATCTGGCCGGCGACCTCCAGGTCGACCCGCGGGAGGCGGCCCCCGCCATCGCGCGGTGGCTCGACGCGTCCGGCGTCGACTTCTTCTGGCGCACCGCCGCAGCCGGATTCGGCACCGGAGTGGTCCACACCTCGCGGGGCGATCTGCATGCGGAGACGGTGTTCGTCACCGTCAACCACGACATCGACCGCCTGTTCCCGGAGCAGGCCGAGCGCCGGGGGCTCCTGCGGTGCCGGCTCCACATGCTGCGCGCGAGGATGCCGTTGCCCGCACCGTTGCCCGGGCCGCTGTTCACCGGCTGGTCGCTCGTGCGGTACAGCGGTTTCGCGGAACTGCCCACGACGGCGGCACTCGCGGCGCGGTTGCGCGCGGAGCACCCCGACTACGCCGACCTCGACCTCCACCAGATGTACACCCCACAGCCCGACGGATCGATCCTGCTGGGAGACACCCACATCCGTGATATTTCGGCGGAGCCGTTCCAGGCGGAGCAGGGGTTCGAGGTGCTGATCCGCGAGGCCGCCGCCCTGTTCGGCGTCCCGGACGTCACCGTCACCGCGCGCTGGCAGGGCGTGTACAGCTCGGCCCCTGACTCGGAGTTCCTGATCGAGGAGCCCCTCGACGGGGTGCACATCGTCACCGTCACCACCGGTATCGGCATGACGACCGGCATGGGTCTGGCGAAGGACCGGATCGACCACGTCTTCGGCCGCGAAGTCGCATCAGAGCACTGAACAAGTTATCCCACAAGCACATTCACCGAGATTCGAGAGGACCACGACAATGGGAACACATCACCGGGACATCAGCCTCGTCGTCTTCGACATGGCAGGCACCACCGTGGAGGACAGCGGGCTGGTGCAGCAGTCCTTCCTCGCCGCGGACGCGCATGCCGGGCTGTCGAAGACGGACGACGATCGGCGGCGGATGCTCGAGTACGTCTCCGACACCATGGGCCAGTCCAAGATCGTCGTCTTCCGCCACCTCAGCGGCGGAAACGAGGAACAGGCGCAGGCGGCGAACAAGGAATTCGAACGCTGCTACGCGCAACTCGTCGACGACGGCCGGTGCAGCGCCGTTCCCGGAGCCGAGGAACTCCTCGGCTCCCTGCGGGAGCAGGGCATCAAGACGGCGCTCACCACCGGGTTCGCCCACGAGACGCAGATGTCGATCATCCGCGCGCTCGGCTGGGAGGACGTCGCCGACGTCGTGCTCTGTCCCGGTGACGGCGTCCGCGGCCGCCCCTTTCCCGACATGCCGCTGACCGCGCTGATGCGCGCCGGCGCCCCGTCCGTGCAGTCCATGGTGGTGCTCGGCGACACCACGTCGGACATCACCACCGGCCTGCGCGCCGGAGCCCGCGCCTCCGTCGGTGTGCTCACCGGCGCCCACGACGCCACCCAGCTGTCCGAGGCCGGGGCCACCCACGTCCTCGACAGCGTCGCGGACCTGCCCGGTCTGCTCGACCGGCTGCGCAGCGCCTGATCCGCCCCCGCCTCCGCGACGAACGGGACGCTCGTTGCGTCAGATCGAACGAGCGTCCCGTTCGTCGCACCGGAATCGCCTGCCGGCCGCCGACTAGAGGCCGTTGCTGTCGCCCGGCGGGACCCGCGGGTCGACGGTCCGGGCGTTCACGATGCTGAAGGCGACGAGGTCGGGCCGGTACCGGTCGTCGGCGTACTCGAAGATGTCGCCGTGCTGATCCCGCGACGTCCGGCGTTCCCGCAGCAAGGGGCTGCCGGGGGCGATGCCGAGATGTTCGGCCTCGGCCTCGGCGGCGGCGACGGCGTCGAGTACGTGCTCCATCGATTCGAACCGGACGCCGCGGGAGGTGAGGTAGTCGGTGATCGACCCGGAGTCGATGTCGAACTCGAACAGCAGGGAGCCGACGCGGTCGGTGAACGTGCTCCGCTCGAGCATCGTCGGTTCGCCGTCGAGCAGTCGGACGCGGAGAACCTCGACGACGAAGTCGTCCGGGTCCGCTCCCAATGCGGCGGCGGCGGGTTCGGACACCCGGCGGCGGGAGATCTCGAGCGTGCGGCTCCCCGCGGTGCGGCCAGTGCGCCGCGCCCACTGGGTGAACGGGGTGAACGTGTCCAGCGTCTGTGTGATGTCGTGGCTGCGGACCACGGCCGGCTTGCCCTGGGACAGCTGGATGAGCCCCTCGTTCTTCAACGTCGCGAGGGCCTGGCGCACCGGGCCGCGCGACACCTCGAATTCTGCGCACAGCATGCTCTCACTCGGCAGAGACTCTCCCACCGCGTACTGCCGCTGCATGATGCGCTGCCGGAGCTGGACCGCGACGAACTCATGGCGGGAGCGTGCCTCCACCATTGCGCATCACTCCACTTCCCCGGTCGGTCGACGGTTACCACTGCGAATCAAGTGCATTCTAGTGGCGTCGCCGTTACGGTACACTGCGAGAACGCGTTCCAGCCGGTGGAGGGATTCGGAGCATGGCGACGTCGACGGAGCGATCGATCACGGTCGACGGATTCCGTTGGCAAATCAGCGAGCTGGGTGACGGTCCGCCCGTGATCCTGTGCCACGGGTTCCCGGGCCTCGGCTACAGCTTTCGGCACCAGATGCTGGCCCTCGCGGCGTCCGGGTACCGCGCGATCGCCCCGGACATGCCCGGCTACGGCGGCACCGACGTGCCCCGCGACATCGACGACTACACCAACGAGCGGGTGTCGGACGCACTGATCGGTCTGCTCGACGCCCTCGGACTCGACCGTGCCGTGTTCGTCGGCCACGACTTCGGCGCTCCGGTGGCCTGGACCGTCGCGCTGCGTCACCGCGAACGCGTGTCCGGGCTGGTGCTGCTGTCCGTTCCCTACATGCCCGATCGTTTCCCACTGCGCCCGTCGGAACTCTATGCGTCGCTGGCGCGCAAGCACTTCCTGCACATCCACTACTTCCAGGAACCGGGTGTCGCCGACCGCGAACTCGACGGCGACCCCCGTGGCTTCCTGCAGCGAGTGTTCTACGCATTGTCGGGCGACTACCGCTACCTGGACATCTGGCAGCACCCGTCGGAAGGCAACGGGTACCTGGACGTGCTGCCCGACGCCCCACCCCTGCCGTGGTCGTGGCTGACGGAGGACGAGTTCGCGCACTACGTGGAGGTCTTCACCCGGACGGGATTTACCGGCGGCCTGAACTGGTACCGGGCTTACGACGCCAACTGGGAACGCGCCGCGAGAGTCGGGGTGGCCCAGATCGAGGTGCCGACGTTGTTCGTGGCCGGTGCGAACGATCCCGTCGTCGCGATGAGCGGTGCGCAGGCACTCGACCGGATGCGCGACACCGTCCCCGACCTGCGCGGCGTGCACCTCCTCGACGGCGCCGGCCACTTCGTCCAGCTGGAACGGGCCGAAGAGGTGAACGAGCTGCTGCTCAATTTCGCCGCAGGCTGAACAGGCGCCGCCGCGTCGGTGCGGGCAGTTCGCCGATCGATTCGAGGTGCGCGGTGAACGCCGCGGCGTCGGCGCGCGTGCTCACCTTCGGCCTGCCCTCCGCCCAGGCGGTGAACAGCACGACGAATCGTTCGCCGCATGCTGCGCGGACGTGCGGAATGCACTCACCCACCTCGCCGGACCGCTTGCGCAGCAATGCCTTCGATGCGATGCCGAGTGCGTCGCGGTCGAATCCCTCGGGCGGTTCCCCCGACGCAACGAGAGCCCGCACCAGCGCCGCCTGCCGATCGGCCAGCCCTGTCACGACAGGCTCCATTCGGCGCCCCGGGTGATCCGCTCGAAACCGGCCGCGTCCGCTATCGCATCCAGTTCGCCGAACAACTCCGAGGCGGGCGGATAGTTCCCGTCGCGCTCGAGCATCATCGCGGGGGCGCCCCCGGATGCCCACTCCCGGACCAGGTCCAGCACCTCGACGGGCACCGGGTCGGTGTGGGTGTCGTGGTACGCGCCGTCCCGTTCGGATCCGCCTGCGACGTGGCAGTACGCCACGCGTTCGAGGGGGAGCCGCCGGAGTTCCTCGGCGGCGTCGCGGCCGCGGTTGCGGGCGTTCGCGTAGACGTTCGCGACGTCCAGCAGCAGGTGGACCCCGGTGCGTTCGACCAGTTCGGCAAGGAACTCACCCTCGGAGTACTCGTCGTCCGGCCAGTCGAACAGGGCCGCGATGTTCTCCACCGCCAGGGGCACCGGCACACACTCCTGCGTGCGCCGGACGTTGCGCACCAACACGTCCAGCGCCTCCGCCGAGCGCGGTACCGGCAGTAGATGCCCGGCCTCGAGACCGCCCGCCCGCACGAACGCGACGTGCTCGCTGACGAGCGGTGCCCCGAGCGCGTCGGCGCACCGCGCGAGGTGCTCGATCCGGTGCTGCTCGACGGGCTCGGCGCCACCCAGCGACAGTGAAATGCCGTGCGGGACGACGGGAACCCCCAGCGACCGCAGCTCGTCCGGAACGTCGACCCCGCGTCGGCGTGCCGGCAGCGATTCGGCGATCACCTCGCAGAACCGCAGGCCGTCCAGTCGGTCGATGATCCCGCAGATCTCCGGCCGCCAGCCGATGCCGAGGCCCGGCTCGATCAGGACGGTCATCCCCCGCACCCGCCTCCGCCGCCGCAGCCACCGCCACCGCCGCAGGAGGAGGAGCTGTCCCCGCCGCCACTGTCGCCGCCGCCGCTGCTGCTGTCGGAGATGCCGGCCGCGCTCGCGAACCCCGGCGAGAACAGGGCGACGGAACCCATCCCGAACAGTGCCGTCGACAACGCGATCGGCGTCGGACCGTATGCGGTCAGGGACGGGCGCATCCGCGGCGACAGGTACGAGTGTTCGCGGCGCAGTCGTTGCAATTCCGCCGTCCCCTGGCGCGTCCTGCGGCCGGTCCGTCGAACCAGCTCACGTGAGGCCGAGAGCAGCACCACCGCGACCAGCAGGAATCCGATCGGCTTGCCCGCGGCGAACCCGGCGACGAGGCGTGCGACGCCGATGGCCACGACGACGAGGATCGGGATGGTCGCCCGGCGGTTCCACGCCTTCTGCTCGGCTCCGGTGAGCAGTCCCTGCGCGACGAGGATGGTCCGCAACTCGTCGAGTGGGGCCCGCAACCGGCCTGGGAGCCGAAGGTTGCCGAGGGCGCCGCGCCCGGAGGCGAGTTCGTCGTAGACGGCGCGCGTGAACCACCCGAGGGCGTTGTCGGGGACTCCCCACGCCCGCAGGATCGTGCCGTCGTCGGAGATGATGCCGGCTCCCCGCAACAGCGTCAGGGATGCGGCGACGGCGCGATCGTCGCTGGTCAGCATGCCGGTCTGCACCGGGTCGAGGCGAACACCGGCGGTCGGCGCGGGAGGGTTGCCGTGGGAACGGAGAAACAGAGCCAGCCCGACCGAGAGCACGGCGGCGGCGATGTAGATCACCAGGAAGGTCTCACTCGGTATCCCCCACGTAGCGGATTCGTTGTACATCACACACCACCTTTCAACCACGTTGTCCGACAGTCGATCTCAGTATCAGTACGATTGTCCCAGATGCACCCGCCGGAAGCCGATCGTCACCGTTCCGTTATCGGGATCCTGGGACTTCGCCGTGGTCGAGTTGTGGGAGCATCGTCTGCATGACGTCACCGGGGCCCGCACTGTCGTATGTCGAACTGCTCGATGCTGTTGCCGAATCACACCGGACGGTGGAGGCCGCGCTGGCGGGGTTGACCGACGATCAGGCGCGGGGGCCGTCGCTGCTGCCGGGGTGGAGCCGGGGGCATGTCGTCACGCACCTCGCGAGGAACGCCGATGCGCTCCACCGATTCGCCGTCGGGGTGCTCACCGGCGAGGCCGCGCCCGAGATGTACCCGGGCGGTCCGGCCGCACGGGCCGCGGCGATCGAGGAGGGGGCCGGGCGTCCGGCGGAACTACTGGTGGCCGATTTCCGCTTCGCGGGCCGGCGGGTGATCGAGTCGCTGCGCGGGATCACCGAAGATCTGTACGAGACGCCGGTGAACTGGCGTCAGCGGGTGCCGGCGCGTCAGGTGCCGGTGCTGCGATGGCGTGAACTCGAGATCCACCACGTGGACCTCGGCCTCGACTACACGGCGGCCGACTGGCCGGAACTTTTCGTGGAGCACACCTTGGAATCGGAGCTACCCGCGCTGGCCGTCCGATACCCGGAGGTCCGGGCGCCGGAACTTCCGCGCACCGAACTGCTGGCCTGGGTCGTCGGACGCCCCACGCGGGAGGGCCTGCCGCCCGTCCCCGCGTGGCCGTTCTGACCGTCAGGCGTATTCGACGCTCTCGAACGTGTCGACGTCGTCGAGCGCGTCCCAGATGATCGCGTAGCGCTTGTGGGTCATCTCGTCGGCATCGACGAGGAGCGCGTCGAACAGGGACTTCGGGTTCTCCTGCCACTGCTGAACCAGGGCCGCGACCGCCTGCGGCGTGAACAGACCGGACCGCGCTGCCGCCTCGATCCACTCGTCGAAGTCGCCGCCGTGAATCCGCTCGACCGCGTCGCGATCGACCTCGCCGTCACCGAGATCGAGAGTGAACATCGTCGCGAAGACGTCGCCGTCGACCGCGACGACGGTGTCGCTGTGCATACGCTGTTCGGTGTTCATCGTGGGGATACCTCCTGGGAGTCAGCTCGCTGGAGCCGACTCGCGTTTGCGATCTCTGCTGATGAGAAGAACTGTAGGGCGACTGATTGTGAGCAGCTTAAAGCCTTTCTGCGAGATCAATCTGTGATGTATCTCACGCAGGTTTCTCCGCTGTCAGCGCACCCTCAGCACGACTTCTGTAGGGTGCGCGTCACGCGGCGTCTCCACCGCAGTACGCACGGCTTTTGCGACGGTCGACGGCTGCAGGTACTTCTCCGGCCGGTACTCGTCGCCCTCGCCGGCCACGATGGCACGCTGCATATCGGTGTCGATCCGACCGGGGTGAACAGATGTGACGCGCAGTAACGGCTCCTCGAGCCGCAGCGCGTCCCCGAACGCCCGGAGCGCGAATTTGCTCGCCGCATACGACGCCCAGCCGGCGTTCGCGCGGATGCCGGCACCCGAGTTGATGAGCACCACGTGGCCGCCTGCGGCGCGCAGAGCGGGCAGCAGCAGTCGCGTCAGTTCGGCCACCGCGATCACGTTCGCCTCGAGCGTGTGCCGCCACTGTTCGACGGTCGACTCCGCGACGGTCGCGAGGTCGGCGACGCCGGCGTTGTGGACGAGGACGTCGAGCCGGTCGATCGGTGCGCACGCCGCCGCCACCGCGTCGTAATCGGTCAGCTCGGCCGGCCAGGGTTTCGCGCCCGGCAGCTCGGCGAGGATGCCGGTCAGCGACCCGGCCGACCGGGCGCCGAGCAGGAGGTCGTGGGTCGGTGCGAGTTCGCGGGCGATGGCGGCTCCGAGGCCTCGGCTGGCGCCGGTGATCAGGGCTGTGGGCATGCGGAAGAGGCTATCGCCCTGTGAGTACTTGTTAACCGCCGGCGGTTAACAAGTACTCACAGGGCGGACCAGTGATGCCACCTCAGGTCGCGGATCGCGATCACCGGCCCGTCCGGGCGGCGGTCGACGTATTGCGGATACTTCGCGGCGAGGACGTCGAGCGCGGCGGCGCCCTCGTCGGAGTCCGGGTCGAGGATCCGGGCCCGGCCGTCGACCCGCACCCACCACAGGTGGTCCCAGTTCTCGTCGTAGTGATCCACCAGCAGGGTGACGGCGGGGTTGCCGGAGATGTTCTTCAGGCGCCGCAAGGCCGTGGTGCGTTTGGGTTTGTGATCGACGCAGGAATAGATGGCGTCGGAGTCGAGCGCGAAGACGAGCGGGACGAGGTGCGGCACCCCGTCCGCCCCGACCGTGGCGAGCCGGGCGACGCGGGCGGCCGCGAATCGTGCGACGGCGTCCATCACGGTTCCATCAGGTAGTCGCCGCTCACCGGTTCGGGGAGCGCGGGGATGCCCAGCGGGCGCTTGAAGTACGCCCACGGGAACCACAGCGTCCCGACCTTCTGCCAGCCGTCGGCCTCGAGTTTCTCGCGGCTCGCGAGCGCCGACGCCCGGGTGTGCTCCCACTGTTCGTCGGACTTGCGGACGGTGTGGAACAGGGTGCCGAATCCGACGGAGTGCCAGCCGTACGAGCCGGCGCGGTTGAGGATGCGCATCTCGTTGAACGCGGTCAGTGGGGTGAGCCGGCGGGTGCGGCCGTCCGGGTCCGGGTCGGGGGCGTCGCCGATCCGTTTGCCGAAGCGTTGTTGCGCCGCCTGCCGCGACATGCCGAGGGCGGCGCCGACCGTGTCCCAGCTGTGGCCGGCGGAGCGTGCGGCGGAGATCGCGGAGACCAGCAGTTCGTCGACCGAGTCCCGCGCCTGCGACGTGAGCCGGACGAGGGCCAGGTAGGCGGCGGGGTCGTGATCGAGCCCCGGGTCGATCCGGGGGTCCGCCTTGGCGATCGCGTCCGACAGCAGCTGGGTGAGCGCGGCATCCGACATCTGTCAAGTATTGGTTGACAGGATGTGCTCTGTCAACAAAAAGTTGACTAGCTGGTGACGAGGGTGATGCCGAGGGCGAGCATCAGCGCGGCGATCCCGGCGTCGAGCACGCGCCACGCGTTCGGGCGGGCGAACACGCGATGCAGGAACTGGGCGCCGTAGCCGAGTGCGAGGAACCAGGTGACACTCGCGGTGGCGGCGCCGAGACCGAACAGCCACCGCCCCGAATCGCCCTGGTTGTTGGCCACCGAGCCGAGCATCAGCACCGTGTCGAGGTAGACGTGCGGGTTGAGCCACGTGAGCGCGAGGCAGGTGAGGATCGACGTCGCGAGGGTCGCCGATCCGACTTCCATCGTGGCGTCCAGCGTTCCGGGGCGCAGAGCGCGACGGGCGGCGAGCACGGCATAGGAGACGAGGAATGCCGCTCCCGCCCAGCGGATCACGGTGACGGCGGCGGGAGCGTGGGCGAGTACGGCCCCGATTCCGCTGATCCCGACGGCGATGAGTGCGACGTCGGACACCGCGCACAGCACGACCACCGGCAGGACGTGCCTGCGGACGATCCCCTGTCGCAGGACGAACGCATTCTGCGCGCCGATCGCGACGATCAGCGACAGGCCGGTGCCGAAGCCGGCCGCCGCCGTGAGCAGGGCAGGGGTGAGGTGCATGGGAACCACGCTACGAACCCCACCGTCATCAATCCAGCTAATTATCCTTCATTGCCATTAGCATCGCTTCATATGGATCTGGACCTGTCCGCTCTCCGCACCTTCGCCGCCGTGATCGACGAAGGCACCTTCGACGCCGCGGCCCGGGTACTGCACATCACGCCGTCCGCGGTGAGCCAGCGGATCAAGGCGCTCGAGCAGCAGGTGGGACGCGTCCTGGTGCAGCGGGCCAAGCCGGTCCGGGCCACCGACTCCGGGCACGTCGTGCTCACGCTCGCCCGCCAGATGGCGCACCTCGAGCGTGAGGCCATGTCTTCGCTCAATCCCGAACAGGCGGCGACGAGCACGCTGCCGCTCGTCGTCAACGCGGATTCGCTGTCCACGTGGATGATTCCGGCTCTCGCCCGGCTGGCGCCGGAGTACCGGGCGCTGTTCCACCTGCACCGGGAGGACGAATTCCACTCGACCACCCTGCTGCGGGAGGGCACGGTGATGGCCGCCGTGACGTCCGTTCCGGAGGCGGTGCAGGGCTGCACCGTCGAGAAGCTGGGGTCGATGCGGTACCGCGCGCTGTGCAGCCGCGACTACGCCGAACGCTGGCTTCCCGACGGCCCGACCGCGGACGCCCTCGCGGTGGCACCGATGCTCGACTTCGATCGCAAGGACGAACTGCAGGCCCGGTTCCTGCGCGGATTCACCCGGCGCCGGTTGCAGCCGCCGCGACATTTCGTGCCCGGGTCCTCGGCGTTCTCCGACGCCGTCCGCTACGGACTGGGCTGGGGACTGCTGCCGGAATTGCACACCGGCGACGACCACCGGCTCGTGGAACTCGACCCGTCCCGTCCGATCGACGTTCCGCTGTACTGGCAGCGGTGGAAGCTGGATTCGCCCATTCTCGCGGCGCTCACGACCGCGGTCCGGGACGGGGCGCGCGAAGCGTTGCGGTGACGTCCGGGTGGGCGCAACACTGGAGTCATGGACGCCGACAGCCCGATGGACCCGGTGCAGGCCCTGCGAGAGACAGCGTTCTGGCTCGAACGGTCGCGGGCGGAGACGCACCGCGTGAAGGCGTACCGGCGGGCGGCCGACGTGGTCGCCGAACTGTCCGACGAGCAGCGGGACGTCCGCGGGCGTACCGACAGCTGGAAGGACCTGCCGGGCATCGGGCCGAAGACGGCGACGGTGATCCGGGAGGCGCTCGACGGGGTGCCCGTCTATCTGGCGGAACTGCGAGAGAATGCGGAGCCGATCGGCGGCGGCGCGTTGCGTCAGGCGCTCAAGGGCGATCTGCACACCCATTCGGACTGGTCCGACGGCGGCAGCCCGATCGACGAGATGATGCGCAGCGCGGCCCTCATCGGCCACGAATATTGCGCTCTGACAGACCATTCCCCACGGTTGACCGTCGCGAACGGGCTGTCGGCGGAGCGGCTGCGGTCTCAGCTGGAGGTGATCGCCGAGCTGAACGAGGAACTCGCGCCGTTCCGCATCCTCACCGGCATCGAGGTCGACATCCTCGAGGACGGTTCGCTCGATCAGGATCCGGACCTGCTCGACGAACTCGACATCGTCGTCGCCAGCGTGCACTCCAAGTTGCGGGCGGAGCGCGGGGCGATGACCCGGCGGATGGTCAGAGCCGTCGAGAATCCGCTGGTGGACGTGCTGGGTCACTGCACGGGCCGGCTCGTCGAGGGCGGGCGCGGGACCAGGCCGGAGTCGACGTTCGACGCCGAGCAGGTGTTCACGGCCTGCCGCGACCACGGCACCGCCGTCGAGATCAACAGCCGTCCCGAGCGCCGCGACCCCCCGAGCCGGCTCATCGATCTGGCCATGGACCTGGGGTGTCTGTTCTCCATCGACACCGACGCGCACGCCCCGGGTCAACTCGCCTGGCAGGGTTACGGATGCGAGCGCGCGATGCGGTGCGGGGTCGACGCCGACCGCGTCGTGAACACGTGGTCCGCCGACGACCTGCTGGAGTGGGCCAAGTGACGCCTGTGCGTGGCTAGCGAGTGCAGGGACTCGTCAACCACGCACGGGCCGAAGGCCCATCGTGAGCATCCCGCTCCCCGCCCCCGCGATTTCGCCTGCGGCGGGTGCTAATTCGGCTCGGGCGCGCTCCTGCAGATCGTGATCGCCGACGGCGGCCGCGGCGTGTTCGATCAGCGACCACAGCGCCTCGACGAGCAGATCGCGCGGCGGCTCGGGTGCCCGGCGCAGGGCGGCCGCCGCGTCGTCCGGGCGACCGTCCGCCAGCAGGAGGTGGGGCCGCGCCCACGGTTCGTACGGTCCCCACTCGGTGTCGGCGTCGAACGTCGCCGGCAGGCCCCGCGACACCCGCAGGCACAGCAGCGCCAGCGGGAGGATCCCGTGCTCGAGGCCGGGCATCCCGCTGCCGTCGAGGAGCTTCGCCGCCGCCCGGTAGCCGGCCTCGGCGTCCGCGTCGGACGCACCCGTCGCCGCCGCGCGCATCGCCCGGTACCACGTCGTGAACACGGCGACGAGCGGTCGCTCGTGCCGCTCGGCCAGGTCGTCCGCGGCGGCGGCGTGCTCGTCGGCGCCGGCGAAGTCGCCGAGCGCCCCGAGCGCCTGCAGCCGAACGAGATGCCCGAGTACCTCGAAGTTCACGAACCCGTGTCGCACCGACAGTGTGATCAGTTCCCGGCCGATCGCGTCCCGCTCGGGAGCGAGGCCCGAGCGGTGGAACGTGTGCATGAAGACGCCGTTCAGCGCGGATGCGAGCAGCGCCGGGTCGTCGAGTGCGCGGGCGATCGCCTCGGACTCCCGGGCGGCCCGCAACCCGCGGTCGCCCGGTGTCCCGCGGGACTCCAGGGCGATCGTGGCCAGCAACCGAGCACGGGCAGTGTCGTGGACGCCGGGCGACAGCCGCGCGAGGGTGCGTTCGGCCGCGGCGACGATCAGCGCCGCCTGCTCCGGGTCGTCGGATCGGGTCCAGATGCCGGGAACGTCGTAGGCCCCGATCACGCGGGCGGTCAGCTCTGGGTCACCCAGTCGTTCGGCGGCGACGATCGTCGCGAGCCGTTGCTCCCGGGCCGCCGCGAGACCGCTGCCGCCGGCCACGGCGAGGCTGCGCAGCAGCCCGACCGTCGATTCGAGTCGCGCCCGGGCACCGGACGCCACCGTGCGGTCGTAGGCGGCGGCCGCGCGCTCCCACATCCGGTCGGGGTCGAGTTCGAGGCGGTCGTCGCGGCGCAGGATGTCGGTTTCGAGGGACGTCAGCTGCGGGCTCGGGTCGATTCCGAGTTCTTCGGCGAGCAGCTCCCGCGCCCGGCGCAACACGGCCAGTGCCTCACCCTGGCGGCCGCAGCGGTAGAGGGCGAGGGCCAGCAGCCGCCACGCCCCTTCCCGCCAAGGGTGTTCGGCCACAAAGGCATCGAGGTCCGGTACGGCCTCGGCGGCGAGCCCGACGGCCAGCCGGGCCTCCGCCCGCCGCTCCACCGCGGACAGTCGCAACTCCTCGAGCCGCGTCCTGTCGGCGTGGGCCCACGACTCCCCGGCGAACTCCGCGTACGACGGGCCGCGCCACCACCCCAGCGCTTCCTCCAACAGCTCGAGTGCCCGCCCCGGTGCGGCGGTCGCGGCCTCGGCGACCGTGTGCTCGAACCGCCATGCGTCCACGGACTCCGGGCCGGCCCGGAGCGCGTACCCGGGACCGTCGGTGACGAGCAGCCTCGCGGCGGTACGGGCCGCGCGCTGCGGCTCGAGGGCACGCCGCAGCGCCGAGACGAACGTCCGGACCGCGCCCTTCGCTCCGGCGGGTGGGTCGACCCAGAGGTCGTCGACGATGACGCCGACCGGGACGACCCGTCCGCGGGCGACGATCAGGCGGGCGAGCACCGCCCGGTGACGTGGTCCCTTCAGCTCGACGGGGCCGCCCGTCTCGTCCCACGCGACCACCGGCCCGAGCACACCGAACGTAGGAGTCACTCCGCCACGGTATAGCGCTCATCGAATGCTCATCGACCGCCCCGAGACTGGACGAGAACCACCCCGAGCACGGAAGGCCACCACCTATGACCCCTGTCATCCCCGGATTCGACTACCAGCGCGTGACCGTCGCCGACGACGTGGACCTGCACGTCGCGGTCGGCGGTTCCGGCAGCCCGATCGTCCTGCTGCACGGCTTCCCGCAGACCCACCTCATGTGGCGGCACGTCGCCACCGACCTGGCCGCCGACCACACCGTCATCTGCCCGGACCTGCGCGGCTACGGCGCCAGCGGCAAACCTGCCGAGACGGACGGCACCGTCTATTCGAAGCGGACGATGGCCGCCGACGTCGTCGCGCTCGCGAAGGAACTGGGCCACGACCGGTTCGCGCTGGCCGGGCACGACCGCGGCGCGCTGGTCGCCATCCGCGCCGGACTCGACCACCCCGATGCGATCAGCCATCTCGCATCGCTCGACGTGCTGCCCACGTTGGACATGTGGGACATCCTGCACGGAGTAGACGCCGCGGTCGCGTTCCACCTCTACCTGATGGCGCAGCCACCCGGACTGCCGGAGCAGATGATCGGCGCGAGCGCCGACGCGTTCTTCGGCCACTTCCTCGACGCCTGGACCGCTGATCCCGACGCGATGCCCGCCGACGTGCGTGCCGAGTACCTCCGGGCGTCCCGTGACGCCGTGCCGTCCATCGTCGCCGACTACCGGGCGTCGGCGGGCATCGACGTCGAGCACGACCGGGCGGACCGGGCTGCCGGGAACCACCTGCGGATGCCCGTCACCGTCGTCCAGCAGGACTGGGGCAGCGTGCTCGGCTACGACGCCGCGGGCCTCTGGCGGGCCTGGGCACCCGACCTGGTGCACGACACCCTCGCCGCGGGTCACTTCATGGCGGAGGAAGCGCCCGGGGACATCGTCGACGCACTGCGTGCGCTTCTGAAGAGGTAGACGCCGAAACAGGTTGTACAGCAACATCATAGATGCAGTGAGCGTGGCGGCGTAGAATCGCCGGGGAGCCTGGTCGGTCGTCATGTCCGACACTTCGGCACGATCGGGAGGTATTCATGCGCACCGACGGTGATTCCTGGGACATTGTCAGCAGCGTGGGGCTCACGGCCCTGGGGGTGGCGACGTTCCGGGCGCTGGAAACCGGCCGTCCCGATGCCCTGATCCGCGACGACTACGCGCCGTGGTTCGTGGAGGCGGCGGGCGAACCGCATTTCACCGGGCTGCTGGCCGACCCGTCCTCGCTGGGAGACACACCGTTCTCCGGTTTCATGGGGTTCCGGACGCGGTTCTTCGACGAATTCTTCCTGACGGCCGCGGCGGACGGAGTGTCGCAGGCGGTGATCCTCGCAGCCGGGTTGGATGCGCGGGCGTATCGCCTCGACTGGCCGGCGGGCACGACGGTGTTCGAGGTCGATCAGCCGAAGGTGCTGGAGTTCAAGGGGGAAGTGCTGTCCGAGCACGGTGCGCGGCCGAAGGCCGATCGCCGCGCGGTGCCGGTCGATCTCCGGGACGATTGGCCGGCCGCCCTCGACGCCGCAGGCCTCGACCGCGGCAAGCCCACCGCGTGGTCGGCCGAGGGACTGCTGGCGTACCTGCCGGGCGCGGCACACGACGCGCTGTTCGAGCGGATCGACGAACTGTCGAGCCCGGGTAGCCACATCGCTGTGGACAACTTCGCGCCGGGCGCCGACGCGAAGCGTTTCGACGAGATCAGGAAGAAATACTTCGACAAGGACCCGTTCGGCGACCTCGACATCACCCAGTTGTTCTACGGCGACGAGCGCGCCGACCCGGAGCACTGGCTGACCGAGCACGGCTGGTCGGTGCGGAGTTATTCTCCGTTCGCGCTGGCCGAGTCGTACGGCAGGCCCGCGCCCGAACTCCCGGAGGAACTCGCGGACCTGGCCGACCGCGCGACCTACCTGACGGCAGTGAAGACCGGCGGCTGAGTCAGCCCCGCTCGGCGGCGAGTTCCTCGAACAGCGTCGGGTCGTGGGCGGAGAAGACCCGGACCCGCGGGGCCACCTGATTGTTCAGTTCCCGCAGCCGGCGGTGATTGTCGCGGATCTTCGAACGGTCCACCGCGATCAGCTCTTCCATCACCCGCAGTGCGCGACCGGTGGTTCCCGGCGGCACCTGCCCGGGGGCGGCGACGGTGCTGCGGTGGTAGAACGCGTCGCCCGCGTGCAGCAGCCAACCGCGGTCGCCGGTGTCGACGGCCACCGCCGCGTGACCGCGGGTGTGCCCGGGCATCGGGACGAGCACGATGCGGTCGCCGACCCCGTCGATCGGGTGGGCGCCGGAGAAACCGAGCACGGATTCGCCCGGCCCCGAATAGGTGTGCGTCCTCGGCCGCGGGGTGAGCTGGGCGGGGCGGTACCGCACCTTCTCCCGGAACGACGAACGTCCCTCCGACGCAGCCTCTTCCGCGGCGGTGGTGTGCAGGGTGGCATTCGGGAAGTCGGCGACCCCGCCGATATGGTCGAAGTCGAGGTGCGTCGCGACGATGTGGGTCACGTCCGAGGGATCCAGCCCCAGCTTGCCGAGTTGGCGGACCGCCGTCTCCGACTCGCGGAACCGGGCGCCGATCAGCTTCGCGTACTTGCCGACGCGACCGATGGGGTCGGCGACATCCGCCAGTCCGAAACCGGAGTCGACGAGCACGATGCCCGTGTCGGTTTCGCATGCCAGCACGTGGCACACCAACCGCCCGATGAGCGCCGAGGAGAACGAGCCGCAATTGAGGTGGTGTACCCGCATGGGCGTTCACGCTAGCCGAGTCGGCGTTCGCGGGCGCCCGATTACACCGCGACCGGGGACGACGCCTGCGCCCAGAACCGTTTCGGTATCCGCCCGGCGGTCCTGGCGCGACGTCCGGCCGTGACCGCCCCGGCCATCGCCGCCGCCATTAGCGGCGGGTCCGACGCCCGCGTCACCGCGGAGGCGAGGAGGACGGCGTCGCAGCCGAGTTCCATCGCCAGCGCCGCATCGCTCGCGGTGCCGATCCCGGCGTCGAGAATGACCGGGATGTCCGTGCGCGCGACGATCATCTCGATGTTGCGGGGATTGGAGATGCCGAGCCCGGTGCCGATCGGCGACCCGAGGGGCATCACGGCGGCGCACCCGGCATCGACCAGACGCTGCGCGAGCACCGGGTCGTCGTTGGTGTACGGCAGCACGACGAAGCCGTCGTCGACGAGTTGTTCTGCTGCCGACACGAGTTCGATCCCGTCGGGTAGGAGGGTGCGCTCGTCGGCGATCACCTCGAGCTTGATCCAGTTGGTGCCCAGTGCCTCCCGGGCCAGCTGTGCTGTCAGCACCGCCTCCGCGGCGCCGCGGCAGCCGGCGGTGTTCGGCAACAACGCGATGCCCAGCCGATCCAGCAGTTCGAGCAGACCGGTCCTCCCCACGGCATCCACCCGGCGCATCGCCACCGTGGTCAGTTCGGTGCCCGAGGCGATCAGCGCCTCTTCGAGAACGGCCAGGTTGGCCGCACCCCCGGTACCCATGACCAGCCGCGACGAGAAGTCCCGGCCCGCGATCGTGAGTGCGTCGGTGTGATTGCGCATAGGTACCTCTCCGATCGGGTTGAGTACCCGAACCCTACGGTCGAACCGTCCCCGACGTCAGAGCCACTTGTGTGCTGCGTCATAGGTCCAGATTGGACCCCTGCGCCGCCGTTCTTCTGGATCTTCTGGACCCGTACCAGATGCCGCAGAGTTGTCGGTCAGATGAGCTGAGTGGCACACGCAGCGACGTCACGATGGGAGCAGGCATGAACACGATGGTCGCCGGCAGGAACCGCACCGCGAGGTCGAGGGAGGAGCAGCGTTTGGCCGCGGAATTGGAGGATGCCCGGCGTCGCATCATCGAACTCATGGGGCAGCTCGCCGAAACAGTGCGCAGTCGTGACGCTTTGAGCGATCGGATGCAGGTGATGACGTGGAATGCCCGGTGGGGCCGCGAACCCGTTGGATTCGGCGGGCTCTGACCCCGGCGCTACAGCCACGTGGTCGGGCGGATCAGATTCGCGAGATCCACCAGCGTGTACCGGTGCCTGCGCTCGGGCGCCTTGCGGGCGAGGGCACGGAGCGCCGCCTCCGCCCCGGTGCGCAGACCGCGCTCGGTGAACGGCACACCGAGGATCCTCGTCGCCTCGGGGACACCGCCGGCATGCAACCAGTCCACGGCCACCCCGAGAACGAGCACGCGGGTCTGGAGCGCGCGTCGCTCGTCGTGGGCGAGCAGTTCGACGCGGCGGGCCGCCTCCTGCAGATCCCGTTCGCTCACCTCCGCGAGGGGCCGATCGTGGACGAGCATCAGCACACTCGTCAACCGCGCCTCGGCGTAGTGCCGGGACGTCGGCGGCACCTCGTCGAGCGCCTCCACCGCGTTGACCCGGTCGTCGCGGTGCTCGAGTTGCCGTGCCAGCCCGAACGCGGCACTGACCGCGCCGTGATCGGTGCGCCACACCGTGCGGTAGTACTTCTCGGCGGTCCCGCGCCACCGCCCGAGGTTCTCGGCGGCGCGGTATTCGCACCACATCTCGGACGTCGCCGCGAGCGCGAGTTTCGGGGCCTCCTCGCCCGGTAGCGCCGTCAGGACCGAATCGAAGCGGGTGAACGCCTCCTCGAAGTCGCCGCCCACCAGAGCGCACAGCCCGGTGTGCCAGTCGACGCGCCACGTGTCCTCGAGTTCGTGGTCGAGGGATTCGAGGATGGTGGTGGCATCACGCGGCTGCCCGAGGTCGAGGTGCGCGCGCACCTCGGCGAGCGGGATCTCGATGCTCGTGGACTCCACGCCCTCCTTCGCCGCCACCTCCTTCGCCCGGTGCAGCGAATCGAGGAGTTCCCGCGGTCTGCTGTGCACGACGGACAACAGCGGGGCGGCCGGATCGTCCGGGTCCACCAGCGGAATCGGCAGTGCCCGAACGATGCTCATCGCGCTGATGCGTTCGTCCCGGCGATGCCCGTCGACGTAGACGTCGGTGCGGCTGATCGTGAGGTCGGTCCCGAACGTCGTGCGCTGCGGGCTGAAACGGTGGGACAGTCCCGGCTGCGGGTTTCCGGTCCGCTGGGCCCGCACCTCTCGCAGAACACCCTGGAGCTGCGTCGACATCTCGTCGGCCGACGCGAAACGCTTGGCCGGGTCGGGGTGGATGGACCGGAGCAGCAGCCGCTGGTAGAACTCGTATTCCGCCAGCAGCGGCGACGCCTCCGGAGTCGGCAGGCCGTCGACGTAACAGCCCCCGGCGGTGGGCATGTCGAGGGTCAGGACGGCGAGCGTCCGCCCGACGGTGTAGATGTCCGAGGCGACGGTGGGCCCGGTGGTGGCGATCTCGGGGGCTTGGTAACCCTGTGTGCCGTAGATGTATCCGTGATCGCCGATCCTGGCGACCGCGCCCATGTCGATGAGCTTGAGCTGGTCGTAGTCGTCGCCGATCATGATGTTCTCGGGTTTGAGGTCGTTGTACACCAGCCCCATCGAGTGCAGGTATCCGAGCGCGGGCGTGACCTCGAGGAGGTAGCGGATGGCATGCTCCACCGGCAGCCTCGGTTTCGGGTCGTCGGGCGCCGCCTCCTCCTTCAGTTCGGTGAGCACGTCGCGCAGGGTCCGGCCCCGGACGTACTCCATGACGATGTAGCCGACGGGATTGCCGTCCATTCCGGGGTGTTCGACGAAGTTGTAGATCTTCACGATGCTCGGGTGCGTCACCTCGGCGAGGAACCGGCGCTCGGCGAGCGCCACTTCCTGGGCCTCGGGGTCGCCCGAATGCAGCAGGCCCTTGAGGACGACCCAGCGGTCGCTGACGTTGTGGTCGAGCGCGAGGTAGATCCAGCCGACGCCGCCGTGGGCGAGGCACCCGAGAACCTCGTACTGACCCGCCACCAACTCGCCCGCCTCCAGTTGGGGGGCGAACGAGAAAACGGTCCCGCAGTGCGTGCACACCCCCTCCGTGTCGCCCGGCCGGGCCGCGGTGGAGCGTCCGACCGGCCGCTTGCAGCGGTCGCAGTACCGTTTGTGCTCGGCGAGAACGGGATTGGTCAGGAGCATCGACAGGTCGGAGGTGTGCGCGGCGTCCGGCACCGTGCGGGACGAGGGGACTTCGTCCTCGTCGTCGTCCGCGAACGGATCGAACCGCACTCCGCGTGTGGATTCCGGTTCGTCCATCGGGGTTCGCCTGGTCTCGTCGCTCACGGTCGGTGACACCTCAGTCCCGGTAGGTGGCGGTCGGCGGTCCCGTGACGGGTCCGAGTACCGTCAGCCAGCTGTCGTAGAGCCTCATCCACGTTCCGTCTGCGCGCATCCGATCCAGCGTCCCGTTCACGAAGCGCACCAGATCCTCGTTGCCCTTGTTGACCCCGATACCGTACGGCTCCGACTGCAGCGGCGGGCCGACGATCTCCAGATTCGGATCCTGCTCGGCGAGCCCGGCCAGGATGGAGTCGTCGGTGCTCGCGGCGTCGGCCCGACGCTGCTGGAGCGTCACGAGGCAGTCGTCCCAGTCGGGCACCGTCACGATCGTGGCCTCGGGCTGCACCCGGCGAACGGTGTCCAGTGAGGTGGTGTCGGCGACGGTGCAGACGCGCTTGCCCGCCAGATCCTCCGGGCCGGAGATACCGGAGACCTTCGGCACCAGCAGTCGCTGGTACGCCTGGAAGTACACGGTGGAGAAGGCGACGCGCTCGGACCGTTCACACGTGATCGTCGTGCTCTTGACGACGAGATCCACGGCCTTCTTCTCGAGGGCGTCGAAACGGTCGCCGGACGTGAGCAGGCGGAACTCGACCCTGCCGGGGTCGCCGAACAGGTCCCGCGCCATTTCACCCGCGACGTCGACGTCGAATCCCATCAGCATGCCGGTCGTCGGGTCCCGGAAACTGAACAGGTTGGTGTTCTGGTCGATCCCGACGACGAGCCTGCCGCGCGCGGTGATCTCGGCCAGCGCGCTTCCCGGCGCCCGGACGTCCGGCGCGGTGACCGGGCGGAGGCTCGCCAGCGCGCCGCAGGAGTCGGGTGCGGGTGGTTCCGCGGGCACGTCGCCGGTCGGCGGATGGATCTGAAGCCCGTTCGTCAACGGCTGTTCGGAGTAATCACCGCTGGCGATGGGAGTGAGGGGTTGCGGGGCGGCGCATCCGGCCGCGAGAACGGTGGCCGCGGCGGCCGAAAGGATGAGGGCGCGCGGGCACGTCCGCCGTCTCGGTCGCCTCACCCGCGTCATCAGTGGTACTCGTTCAGTCTGGGCCAGATCCCCCCACCGACGGCGAACCCGCAGAGCACGCCGATCACCATGCTACCCACCGCGAGCAGCGACAACGAGCGAAAGGACTCGGTCATTCCGTCGACTTCCTCGCCGCGGAAGCTGTCGATACCGTGCTGCAGCGCCTCGTCGAGGGCCGCGAACGTCGCGGGAGACGCGGAGTCCGCGGGGCCGATCGCGACGGCCGTCGCCCCCGGGTAGTCCCCCACCTCCAGCCTCTGCTCCAGCATGTCGTGCGCGTGCCGCCAGTCGCCGAGTGCCGTCACCGCCTCGTCGATCGGCTGCGTGGCGCCCGGTTCGTGAGAACCGCCCTGCAGGCCCGCGAGCACGTCGGCCAGCGCGGCGGAGCGGTGGGCGTAGTCGATCTCGGACTGTTCGTCGGAGCCACGCTGCAGCAGCGCGAGGGTCTCGTCCGCCCGGGCCTGCTGAGCGAGGATCCTCGCCTGGGTGATCGTCGCGAGTGGTTGCGCCCCTTCGGTTCTCGCCCGATCAGTGGCCGCGGTGGAGACCAGGGTGGCGCCGGCCAGCCAGACCAGGAGGGTGGCGGCGAGCAGGGACGCGACGACGAGGCCGGGGTTGATGCGGCGTTTGCTCTTGCGCGCCAGGTACACCTGCGCGAGGAGGAGCGCGACGAGCAGAGCGACGGTGGCGGCGAACGCGACTCTGGGGAGCCGCCCGGTGAGGACCTGGGTGTCGGCGACGGCTCTCGACTGCTCCGAGTACAGACGTTCGGCGGCGGGCAGGATCGTGTCCTGCATCATCGAGGACGCGTCGCTGAGATAGGCGACGCCGACCGGGTTGCCCGATCGGTTGTTGGCGCGGGCCGTCGCGACCAGGGTGGTGTACGCGGCGAGGTTCCGGGACACCTCGGACAACTGGGCGAGGGCGGCGGCGTCGGTCGAGTCGACCCCGTTCGACGCGGTGACCAGCGCATTCGACGCGTCCCCGATCGCCTGGTTGTACCGATTGCGGACGGCGATCGGCTCGACGCCGCCCGAGATGAACGACGTGGCTGCCGCGGCGTCGGCGATGGACAGCGAACTGTAGAGCCGTTCGGCCGCGTAGGTGAGGGGTTCGGTGTGCGTCCGCAGGGTCTCGATGCGTTGTTGCCGGGCGCCGATCGCCGCCGACGTGACCGCCCCGGTCGCCAGCGCCGCGGTGACGAGCACGATTCCCAGCACGGACAGCCGTCCCGGGGTCGAGACGAGGAATTCCCGCCACGGCCGGCGCCGGGAGTCGGGCTCGACGAGCAGCGACTCGTCGAGCGAGTGTTCTTCGGTGACGACGTCGTCTCCGCGGTGGAACACGGTGTCCTCCTCCGCCGAGGTCTTCTGCAAGTGTGCCCCGATTCGCGGCGGGTCGTGCCGGAAAAAGCCGATGTGGCATCGGGGGCACAAAAGAGGGGCAGGGACCGCCGGTGCGGTCCCTGCCCCTCTTCGACAAGGTGTGTGTCAGTGTTGTTCGTGCGTCACGACGCCGACGAGTTGTTCCGCTTCGGCACCCGTGGCGGCGGGTTCGGCGGCCGGTTCCGCGGGCGGGGTGACGGTGTCGAGGCGTTCGGCGCTGGTGCGGCTGCGCCGGCGGAACTCGTAGCCGATCAGGATGAAGGCCAGAGTCACCACACTCAGCCAGAACTGCGAACGGGTGGTGGGGAGCACGGCCATGGCCGCGATCACCGTCCCCATCAGCGCGATGGTCGCGTAGCTGAGCCAGGGGAACAGCCACATCTTCAGGGTGAGGGCCCCGGGATCCTGCGCCTCCAGCTTCCGGCGGAGCGCGACCTGGGAGATCGCGATCATGAGGTAGACGAAGAGCGCCACGGCGCCGTACGAGTTGACCAGGAACGAGAACACGAGATCCGGGGATACGAACGCGGCGATCACCGAGGCGTATCCGATCACCGTCCCGGCGAGGATGGCGCGCCGGGGCACTCCGCCACCCGACAGGCGGGTGAACATGTGCGGGGCGTCGCCGTTGCGGGTGAGGGCGAAGAGCATCCGCGAGGACGTGTACAGGGCGGAGTTCAGGCAGGACAGCACCGCGGTGAGGATGACGACGTTCATGATCGTGGCCACCCCGGGAATGTGGAGGGCGGACAGGGCCGCCGCGTAGGGGCTGACTCCGACGGCTTCGGCGCTCCACGGCACCACGGCGACGACCACGAAGATGGATCCGACGTAGAAAGTGATGATCCGGACCACGATGGAGCGCATCGCCCGGGCGACGGCCTTCTTGGGTTCCGCGGACTCGGCGGCCGCGATGGTCACGATCTCGGCGCCGGTGAAGAAGGCGACGCAGGGAACGACCGCGGCGAGTACCGCGCCCCAGCCGAGCGGAGCGAATCCGCCGTGATCGACGAGGTTCGCCACCCCGGGGGTCGAGTCCGGCCACAGTCCGGTGATCCACAGGGCACCCAGACCGAGGAAGAGGACGATCGCGATCACCTTGATCGACGAGAACCAGTACTCGAACTCGCCGAACGACCGGGCCGATACCAGATTGGTGCAGGTCAGGATGACGAGAAGGCCGAGGCTGAGGATCCACAGCGGCGCGGACGGCAGGTAGAGCTGGAGTATTCGGCCACCGGCGATGGCTTCGACGGCGACGACGATGACGAAGAAGTACCAGTACATCCAGCCGACGGAGAATCCGGCGCGATTGCCGAGCGCTTCCCTGGCGTACACGTAGAACGATCCGACCACCGGCTTGGCCACGGCCATCTCCGCCAGCATCCGCATGATCAGGAGCGTGATGACCCCCGCGATGAGAAACGACACGATCGCCGCCGGGCCCGCGCTCTCGATGACGACACCGCTGCCGACGAACAATCCGGCACCGATCACGCCGCCCAGGGCGATGAGATTCATGTGCCGCTTCTTCAGACCCTTCCCGAGACCGGAGTCCTGGGATTGGGCCGGGGGTGGTGTTGCAGTCACGTTTTCCTCCACTGTGCGCTGACCGGAAACGTCAGGTCGCCATCGCGATCCGGGTCGGATCACCGGCGGTTGGAACGGAGAACAGTGCCGGCGGAGAAAGAGGAGACGATCCACCGCGAACTGAACTGTTGATGTGATGCACAACACTGTATGGAGGGTGCGGTGGGGAGCACAGTGCCAGTTCCGGTGCGCCTCTGAGGTCCAGATTGTGAGGTTTGACGGTTGCTGCCGTTACCCCAGTTCGTAGACGCGGCCGGTGTGGATCCCGGCCACCGATTTGACGAACGCGCGTGCGACGTCGGCGGCGGGAACGGGCGCGAATCCGGGGAAGAAGTCGCCGTAGACGTCGAGTGCTTCGGTGACGACGCTCGGGCTGACCGCGTTGATGCGGATGCCGCGCGGAAGTTCGGCTGCGGCCGCTTTCACGAACGCCTCCAGGGCCCCGTTGACGGTCGACGCGACCACACCCGAGCGAATGGGTTCGCGGGCGAGCACCCCCGTGACCAGGGTGAACGAGCCGCCGTCGGCGACGAACGGCAGCCCGCGCAGGACCAGTTCGATCTGCCCGAGCAATTTGTCGTCGAAACCCTGCCGGAAGTCGCTGGTCGTGGTGTCGCCGAAGGCAGGGAACGGGGTGACACCCGCGGTGCTGACCACCGCGTCCACCGTCCCGACCCGTTCGTACAGCGCGGTGACGGACGCGGCATCCCGGAGGTCGACCGCGACCTCGGTGGAGCGGGATGCGACGACGACGTCGTGGTCGGGTGTCAGGGCGTCCACCACCGCCGTGCCGATGCGGCCGGTGCCTCCGACGACGAGAACCTTCACGAGTTGACCTCCTGTCCGTGCACGGCGGCGACCGGTGTCGCCCGGTGTGCCGGTGTGCGGGTGGGTGCGGCGGGTTCGACCGCTAATCCGGAGTCGGCGAGCGCGGCGTCGAGTTGTTCGGTGTGGAAACCGCTGCGGACGGCCCACACGTAACTGACCAGGGCCAGCGTGATCACGACCAGCAGGTCCCAGTAGTCGGCGAGCGGCGGTTCGTCGAGAGGACCGAATTCGCCGTAGTAGGACACCAGCAGCGTCGCGAGGAGGGTGGCGATCAGCCAGACACCGGCGTCGAGGTGACGACGGCCGGCCGGAGTGCTCACCACCCGCAGCGCGAGCACGAAGGCCAGCAGTGCCGCGGTCATCGCCGCGAAGTAGACCGGGAACGACCAGCTGCCGGCCCGCTGCACCTCGGTGGTGTTCATGAACCATCCGCCGCGGGAACTGACGTAGATCCACACGACCAGGAACACCGCCGAGATGGACCACCCGGCGGGCCTGCGAACCCAGCCGTGGTTCACCGACGTGTAGGCGCCGTAGATGCTCACCCCGGCGAATGCGATGACCAGGAGCTGCGCGAGGGACGCGAAGCCTGCGGCGTAGACGATGAACAGGCCTGCCGCGTAGCCGGCGGGCGCCCAGAAACCGATTGCGGGCAGCCGCCAGGTGCGGTCCGCGTGGGGTGCGGTCTTGCGGAGCACCGGTGCGATCGCGCTGCCCATCAGGTAGCTCAGCACCAGGCAGACCGACACCACCGACACCAGCTGGTACCAGCTCGGGAACGGGAGCATGAAGAGCGCGCTGACCACGATCGCGACCACGAGCGACACCCACGGGATGCCGTACCGGTTCACCTTGGCGAGACCCTTCGGCGCGTACTTGTCTATGCCGAACGCGAACGAGGCCCGGGCGGCACTGCCGAGGGTGACCCAGCCGTTGCCCGCCGGGGAGATGGCGGCGTCGATCAGCAGGACGGTGGCGAAGGCGCCGAATCCGGCCGCGCCGAGAGCCTGGAACAGCGGGGCCGACGCCCAGTCGCTGGTCCGCAGACCCGCCCAGTCTCCGACGGAGATCCCGGCGTCGGACCAGTCGAGTGCGCCGAGGAAGCCGATCTGCAGGCCGATGTACACGACCATCGGGATGAGGATGGAGAGCACGATCGCCAAGGGGATGTCGCGCTTGGGGTTTCGCGCCTCCCCGCCGTAGTCGAGCACCTGCCGGGAGCCGAGGTAGCCGAACGCGATCCCGCCGATCGCGAGAGCGTGCACGATGCCGCCCGCGCCGGTGGGGAGGAAGCCGCCGCCGACGGTGAGGTTGCTCGAGTTGAACGCGAAGAACAACAGGAGGAACGTCAGGCACGGGACGACGAGCTTCCACATCGTCACATACGTGTTGACCTTCGCCAGCAGTTTCACGCCGAACAGGTTGAGGACGAAGAAGATCGCGAGAATGCCGATGCCACAGAGTATTCCGTTCGGCCAGGCGAGGATGGTGGTGCCCTGCTCCACCTTCACCAGGCCGAGATGAGGGAAGCGGCCACCGAGATAGGTCAGGACGGCCTGCGCTTCGATGGCGGGCAGGCAGACGGTCCCGATCCAGTATCCCCAGCCGGTGATCCACCCGGCGAATGCACCGTGAGAGAGCGCCGGATAGCGCACGATCCCACCCGATCTCGGGAACAGGGTGCCCAGTTCGATCCAGGTCAGCGACACGACGATGAACAGGCCCGCGCCGAGGATCCACGACAGGATGGCGGCCGGGCCTGCGACCGACGCCGACGACAGCACCGCGAACAACCAGCCGGAGCCGATCTGCGTGCTGACCCCCAGCAACGTCAGCTGCCAGAGTCCGAGGGTTCTCTTCAGTTTGTGATCGGGAGCGTCCGGGGACCCGGGCGCAGAAGGTGAATCCGGTAATGTGCTCATGTGAATCCTCCTTGGGGATTCAGGTGCCCGCTCTCATTGGCGTGAGGTTTCGGCGGGCGCCGGGGACCATCGTGTCCGGGGGTCGACCTCCTCGGCAGAAGAGATCGACCCCGCCCCGGTGGGTTGCTGAAAAGTGTTCGGGGTCAGTGTCTGCCGAAGATGAGGTCGTGCCAGCCCTTGTGTGCCTCTCCGGTGATGTCGGACATGACGTGCTTGACGTTGGTGTACTCGTCGAACGAGTAGGTGGACATATCCTTGCCGAATCCGGAGGCCTTGTAGCCGCCGTGCGGCATCTCGCTGATGATCGGGATGTGGTCGTTGACCCACACGCACCCGGCCTGGATTTCCCGGGTGGCCCGCTGCGCCCGGTACACGTTCTGCGTCCAGGCGGATGCGGCGAGGCCGTAGGGGGTGTCGTTGGCGAGGGTGATGGCCTCGTCGTCGGTGTCGAACGGCAGTACGACCAGGACGGGGCCGAAGATCTCCTGCTGGACGATCTCGGAGTCCTGCGTCGCGTCGACGATCAGCGTCGGCTCGTAGTACGCGCCCGCGGTCGGGGTGTGTTTCGGGATACGGCCGCCGCGAACCACTTTCGCGCCGGAGTCGCGGGCCCGGTCGACCATCGCCGCGACCTGGTCGCGCTGCTTCAAGGAGATCAGCGAACCCATGTCGGTGTCGGTGTCGTCGGCGGGGCCGACCTTCACCTCGTCCATCAGTTCGGCGACCCGCTGGACGAAGTTCTCGTAGAGCGGACGCTGGACGTAGGCGCGGGTGGCGGCGGTGCAGTCCTGGCCCGCGTTGATCAGCGAACCGGCGACGGCGCCGCGGGCGGCCGCCTCGATGTCGGCGTCGTCGAACACCACGAACGGTGCCTTGCCGCCGAGTTCCAGATGGACCCGTTTGACGCTGCCGGCCGCGGCCGCGGCGACCTGCTTGCCGACCGGCGTCGACCCGGTGAACGAGACCATGTCCACATCGGGATGCTCGATCAGAGCCTGTCCGGCAATCCGTCCGGCTCCGGTGAGGATGTTGACGACGCCGTCCGGCACGCCGGCTTCCTTCGCGGTCTCGGCGAAGAGCAGCGACGTCAGCGGGGTGAGCTCGGAGGGCTTGAGGACGATGGTGTTGCCTGCGGCGACCGCGGGCAGGATCTTCCAGGCGGCCATCTGCAGCGGGTAGTTCCACGGCGAGATCGACCCGACGACGCCGATCGGCTCGCGCCGGATCGACGAGGTGTGATCGCCGGAGTACTCCCCGCTCGCCTTGCCCTCCAGATTGCGGGCGGTGGTGGCGAAGAACGTGACGTTGTCGATGACCCCGGGGATGTCGAAACCGTCGGCCAGCTTGATCGCCTTGCCGCCGTTGCGGCTCTCCAGGGCGGTCAGCTCCGTGCTGCGGGACCGCAGGACCTCGGCCCAGCGCAGCATGATGTCCGAGCGTTCGGCGGGCGTGGTGCGGGACCAGCCCGGGAACGCGGCGCGAGCGGCCGCGACGGCGGCGTCGACATCCCCGGTGGCCGCGGCCAGGCCGGTGGTGATCGGCTCACCGGTGGACGGGTCGATGATCGTCAGCTCCGTGTCGGAGCTGCCGTGCCGGCGTTCCCCGGCGATGAACTGCAGCTTCTCGTGGGTGGTCATCAATTCTCCAGATCGAGTTGGTCGAGTAGTTGCCGGGCGTCGTCGCCCTGGGACTCCGGGCCCCACAGGTCGCCCAGGGTGTAGCCGCGCGGAAACGGGTCGTCCGCGTCGAGGACGTACTGGTTGAACCCGGTGATCCAGCCGCGACCGCTGACCGACGGCAGCACCGCCCGGTGCGGTCCGACGTCGGTGATGTCGGTGAGTGTGCCGGTGAACGTGGTGCCGAGCAGGCTCTCGTGGACGAACTGCTCTCCGAGCGCCAGTTCGCCGCGCGCGTGCTTGGCGGCCATCCGCCCGCAGGTGCCGGTGCCGCACGGCGACCGGTCCAGCGCGCCGGTCCACGTCGTCGGGTCGTCGAGGTCGACGGTGCCGTTGGGCAGGACGACGGTGTTGCGCCCGGAGACCCCCGGGGTCGGGGACGGGCCGTGGATCATCGTCAGTGCGACGTGGTCGATGTCCGGGTTGAACGGGTGCCGGACCGCGACATCGCGTTGCGCGACGGTGCGCAGCACGGCCCCGGCGCGGGCCAGGTCCTTCGCGGCGCCGGGCACCAGTTCGACACCGAGGTCGGCGGCCTTGGCCTGGACGAAGAACTGCCCGCCGAAGACGATGTCCACCGGGACGGTGCCGTATTCGGGCAACTCGAGCGGATGGTCGATGGCCACGGCGAACGCGGGGACGTTGTCGAAGGTGACCCGCACGACCCTGCCGCCGGCGATGTCGGCGCGCACGTGCACGACACCGACGGCGGTGTCGACCTTCAGCTTCGTCACCGGCTCCTGCACCGGCAGGGTGCTGGTCTCCAGGAGCGCGGTGACGGCGCAGATGAGGTTGCTCCCGGACATCGGCCGGAATCCCCCTTGTTCGAGCACCACCATGCCGAAGTCGCTGTCCGGGTTGACCGGGGGCAGCACCAGGACGGCGCACAGTCCGGGATAGCCGCGCGGCTCGTGCAGCATCAGCAACCTCAGATCGTCGAGGTGCTCACGGCAGTACTGCAGCCGGTCGGCCATGGTGGCGCCTTTGACGTGCAGGTGGCTGCCGATGAGCACCCGTCCGGGCTCGCCGGCGGCGTGGACGTCGACGGCGTTGATGGTCTGCCTGGGGATCACGGTCTCGTCCTTCGGTTCTAGTTCTCGACGACCGGTTCTAGTTCTCGACGACGCTGACGCCGGCCGCGACGAGGAGGCGGCGGAACTCGTCCCGGAACTCCGGTGCCAGTGGCAGCACCGGGCGGCGGGTCGGGCCCGCGTCCTGGCCGACGAGCTCGAGGCCGGTCTTGATAGCGCAAGCGTAGTTGTGTGATTCGAGGAATTCGCAGATCGGGAAGATCTTCGTCCACAGTTCCCGGGCGGCAACCAGATCGCCGCGGACGGCGAGGGCGTCGAAGAAGTCCGCGCACAGCTGCGGGATGACGCTCGCGGTCCCCCACACCGACGCCTTCGCGCCTGCGGCGAGCCCGGCGAACGAGAGGGTGTCCCAGCCGTTCAGCGCGGTGATGTCCGCGGCGTGGTGGTTCAGCACGGACGCGAACTTCGCCGCGTCTCCGCCGGTGTCCTTGTAGGAGTTGACGCGGGTCTTGCGTGCCAGTTCGGCGAACTGCGCCGGCGCCAGGTCCACCCCGGTGGCGGAGGGGAGATTGTAGTACATGATGTCGATGTCGACCGCGTCGGACACCGCGCTGTAGTGCGTCAGCAGTTCGTCCCAGGACGGGGTGTCGTAGAACGGCGGGACGATCATCACCGCGGCGGCGCCGGCGTCGGCGGCGTGCTTGCTCAGCTCGACGGTCTCGGCGGTGCTCAGTGCGCCGGTGCCGGCGACGACGGGGACCCGGCCCGCCGCGGCCTCGATGTACAGCTCCGTCGCCCGCTTGCGTTCGTCGGTGGACAGGGTCGTGAACTCACCGGTGCTACCGCCGGGGACGAGGCCGTTGATGCCGCCGCCGATGATGTGCTCGGCCTGACGCTTGATGCCGTCGGGGTCGACGGCCGATCCGTCGGCGGTCAACGGGGTGACGACCGCGGCGAGGATTCCGCTGAACTGCGTGCTCATGAATTGTCTCCTTGTGTGTCAGGGGTGGTCGGAGTCGCCGATGATCGAGACGACTTCTTCTGCGCTGCTTCGGATGTGCCGGGTCACTTCGGCCCGGATGATGTCGGGGTCCCCCAGTTCGATGACGTCGACCAGCCGGGCGTGCATGGCGAGGTCGCGGTCGGGGTCGTAACGGGTGGCCTGGTCGACCGTCATGGCCATGCGGATCTGCGCCGCCACGAGAGGCCAGATCTTGATCAGCATCTCGTTGCCCGACGCCAGCCACAGCGTGCGGTGGAACTCGAGGTGCGTCAGGTCGGACGCCACCACGTCGCCGGAGGCGATCGCCGTTCGGTGGGCGTCGAGTGCCTGCCGCAGGGTGTCGAGTCCGCCGCGGGTGGGGTCGGCGGCCAGCCGTTGCGCCGCCGTGGTCTCCAGCGAGACACGGACCTCGGCGAGGTCGAGCAACGCGTGCGGGCTGGTCTGCGCCACCCGAATCCCCTTGTACGGCTCCTGGATCAGGGTTCCCTCGTGAATCAGCACGTGCACTGCTTCGCGCAGGGTGGGCCTGCTGACGCCGAGGACGGCGGCGAGTTCGACTTCCTTGATCCGCTGGCCGGGTTGCAGTTCCCCCGTCAGGAGGGCCCGGCGGATCGAGTCGGCCACTTCTTCCCGGCGCGTGCCGCTGCTGATCGGCTGCAGACCGCGGACGACGCCGGTGCCGGTAGCCGGTTGTGCGATCGTCATGGCGTGAGGTTTCTTTCTCGGAAGGCGCCTGCCGAGACGGCCGATCAGGCGCGGCGCAGGGCGCGCCGGGACAGGAAGCGGTTGGGCGAAATCGAGGTGGCGATCTCCGGAACACGATGATTGACAATGGTTTCGGTGATGATCTCGGCGGTACCCGGCGCCAGGGTCAGGCCCAGCATGCCGTGCCCGGAGGCGATGTAGGCGTTGTCGAGGTTCCCGAACTTGCCGACGATCGGCAGGCCGTCCGGGGTCATCGGACGCAGTCCCGCCCACGGCGCCGCCGCTCCGGGCGGGTTGTCCCAGCCGTCGAAGTTCTCGGCGGCCGCACGCTGGATGGCGGCGACCCGGGTCTGGTTCACGCTCTCCTCGAAGCCGCCGAACTCCATGGTTCCGGCGAGCCGGATCATGCCGTCGAGCGGGGTGACCGCCACGCGGGCGTCCTCGAGTGTCAGGGAGGTGTTCAGCTTGATCGGCGCCGGACTGTAGTCGACGCTGTAGCCCTTGCCCGGACGGATCGGCATCGGGGCGCCGAGTTCCTTCGACAGCGGGCCACTCCACACGCCTGCCGCGAGCAGCAGCGCGTCGCCGTCGATCTGCTCGCCCGTGTCGGTGACGACACCGGTCACGGTGGAGCCCCGGCGCAGGAACCGGCCCACCTTGGTGTTCTCCCGGATCTGCACCCCGAGTTCCTCGCAGCGCTTGACCAGCGCACGGGTGAGGGAGTCCGGTTCGAGCTGGCGGTCGTCGGCGAAGAAGAGGCCGTGCTTGATCCGGTGGTTGAGCGCGGGCTCGGTTTCCTGGACGCCGTCGCTGTCCAGGTGGGTCGGGTGCATGCCGAAGCCCTCGAAGATCTGCAGGGATCCGCAGTGCTCCTCGTAGCGCTCCCGGGTCTCGAACGCCAGCAGTACACCGGCCTTGTGCATCTCGAATTCGATGCCGTCCTTGGTGTATTCGTCGAGCAGGTCGTTCGCGTCGGACGCCAGCCGCAGGTGTGTCTCCAGCCCGAAACGGAAGTCCCGGGCGTTACAGTGCCGCGCCATCGTCAGCATGAACTTGATGAAATCCGGTGCCACCGAAGGCTTCACGTAGAGCGGGCTGTCGGGCTTGAGCATCCACCGCAGTCCCTGCAGGATGACGCCCGGCGCCGGGACCGGCCCGCTCTCGGCCAGCGCGATCTTCGCGGCATTCCCGTGGGTGGCGGCCGACCCCGCGGTCCGGGCTTCCAGTACGACGACCTCGCAGCCGGCCTTGGCGAGACGGTACGCACTCGCCAAGGCGACGACACCACCTCCGACAACAACGATTCGCATGATGTCTTCAGCCTCCTGACAGCGCCGACCGGCGCTTCGATGCAACCGGTGGGTCGCGAAAAATGTGAGATGCAGTTTGTCAGACAATCTGCGCTTGTGATGGGCAACACTAAGCACTCCGTCGACCCGCTGTCAACGGCTGGGGAAAATTGGCGTCCCTCCCGTGATCGAACGGGGCTTCTCTACGTCCATATGGGTCCCAGGTCCGGGATTGTCAGGCAATATGCATAATGGGTTTCAAGGAAGTCCCCACTCGACAAGGCGGATCATGGCGAAGTCACCGGCCACGGCCGACGGCACGGCGGCAGTCGCACCGAGCAGTGCCTCGGCGCTGCTGCCGGTCGCCTCGACCACCCGCCGCGACGGCGTCATCGCCGAGATCAAGCGCGCGATCGTGCTCGGCGCCCTGCAGCCCGGCGAGAAGCTCACCGAGGCCCAGCTGTCATCTTCGCTGAGCGTGAGCAGGCCTACCGTCCGCGAAGCCCTCAACCAGCTGGCCCAGGAGGGGCTGCTCGTGCAGGAGCCGTACCGCGGCCTGCGGGTGGCGTCTCTCGACGCCAAGGCCCTCCTCGACATCGCCGAGGCGCGCGTCGCGATCGACATGCAGGCGATGACCGCGATCCTCGCCGACGGCTCCGGCCGACGCCTCGAGATGGTGATGGCCAGCTGGCGCGAGTACGCGCGGCTCGCCTTCGACCCCGACCCGCTCGTCCAGCACGATGCCCACCTGCGATTTCACCGCAGCATCTGGGCGGCGTCGGAGAACTACCTGCTGCTGAAGCTGTGGCCGGTCACCGAGGCCCACATCACGATCGCGCTCGCGCAGGACCAGTTCACCCGGTCGGACCCTCAGCGTGCCTTCGAGGTCCACGAGCGGCTGGTCGACGCGATTCGCACGCGCAACCTCGACAAGATCCGGGCGGCTTTCGTCGCGCACACCATCGACAGCGCCGAAGAACTCGTCGCACTGATGGCGGCCGCCGAGGGCTCGGACTGAGCTTCGGGCCCCTTCGGAAGGCTGCGGCCGCCGAGATAACCCGAAATTTACACACCGTCGGCTGACGCGCACCGGCGCAGGCGCGACCGGACAATCCCCAGCTCAGCTGCCCGTGGGCTCCTCTGCGCACGATGGTTTTGTTTCGTCCGGGTGACGCCGATCGACCGAAGTCTCGAAAACCTTCCGCGACCTCTTGCGCTCCGTCTGATTGTTTGACAATCTTACGTAGGAGGAAATGCGGCGTGGATCACACTTTCGCCGACTTCCGCACCAGCCGAGCCATGGAGACACACGCGCTTCGCTCGAATCGCCTCACCGAACTCGGAATTCGGACCCAGTGCCGCCGCACCCCACGGCGCCTGCACCCTGCACACGAAGAGGGCAGTCATGCAAAAAAGCACCAAGAGAGTTCTCGGCGTCGCCGGTATCTGCGTCGTCGCCGCGGCATCCGGCTACGTCGGCGCCGGCCTGAGCAGCGGATCGGAGTCCGGCGGCGTCGGGGGTCCGCAGGGCTCGTTCATCGACGACATCAAGGATCGGGGGGAACTGCGGGTAGGTGTGGCAATCGCCGCGCCGATGACCGTCCAGGGCGCCGACGGAACGCTCGGGGGACCGAACCTCATCCCACTGCGGGCGCTGGCGGACCAACTCGGGGTGGAACTGAAGCCGGTGGCCGCCGAATGGAAGAACATCGTCGCGGGACTGCAGGCCGATCGCTACGACTTCGCCGCCAACCTCGACTACACCGTCGAACGGTCGCTGGCCATCCAGTTCACCGATCCGGTCTACGAGTACCAGGCGGTGTACGTGGTGAAGGCCGACTCGCCGCACACCACCGCCGAACAGATCAGGGCGGACGGGGGTGCCGTCGCGACCGCGCAGGGCTCCGCTCCTGAAAAGGCGGTTCAGGAAACAGGATTGACCGTCATGCCGGTGGACAACTATTCCAACGCGCTCTCCGCCCTCCAGGCAGGTCGCGTGATCGCGGAGTTCGCCGATCTGCCGACCGCCGAGGCCCAGACCCTCGCCGATCCCAGCCTGAAGATCGTCGTGCCCAATCCGCCGATCTACTCCGCGTCGGCCGCGTACGGTATCCCCGCCGACACCGACACGCGGTCGCTGCAGATCATCAACATCGCCATCGAGCGTGCACGCGAGAGCGGACAACTCGCCCGCGCCTACGCCGACGTCGACTACCACGAGATCGACGATCTCGGCGACCTGGTCAAGAAGTAGGGGCGGCAGCCATGAACTACGAATTCGACTGGACCATCGTCGCCGACGCGTTTCCCCTGATGCTCGAGGGCCTGGTCGTCACGCTCGAACTCACGGTCGTCACCATCGCGATCAGCATGGTCCTCGCCGTGCCCGTCGCGGTCGCGCGGATGTCGGAGATCGAACTGGTCCGCTGGGGGGCGCAGGCCTACATCGAAGTGTTCCGGTGCACCCCGATGCTCGTCCAGCTCTTCTGGATCTTCTACGCACTCCCCGCCCTCACCGGTCTGACGATCTCCGGATTCACCTCGGCGATTATCGCACTGTCGGCGAACCTGACCGCATTCATGGCCGAGGCCTACCGAAGCGGATTCCAGGCAGTGCCCGTCGAGCAGGTCGAAGCCGGCAAGATGCTGCGCCTGACGCGACTGCAGCAGTTGCGCTACATCATTGTTCCCCAGGCGATTCGGCAGCAGACGCCGGTCATCCTCTCGCTGAACATCTCGATCTTCAAGGATTCGGCCCTGGTGTCGACGATCGCGGTCGCGGACCTGATGTTCGTCGCCAACACGATCTCGTCCGAGACGTACCGTTCGCTGGAAGTCTTCACCCTCGCCGCGGTGATCTACTTCGCGGTCGCGTTCCCGGTCTCCCTGGCCACCAGCAATCTCGAACGACGCATGCAGCAGAACTCGGCACGCGGGGCAACGGGCAGCCAGAGCTTCCTCAGCCGCATGATTCCCGGGCGACGGGTGGCGACGGCATGACGACCGACCACCGCACCCCCACCGATCGCACGAACCGAACCAGAGGCCAGCGATGAAAACCCTCGAATCCACCGCACCGTTCCACACCGAAATCGGCGGCGTCCTCGTCTCCGCCCGCGGCCTGCAGAAGAGCTTCCACGGCCGCACCATCATGCGCAACGTCGACTTCGACATGCACGCCGGCGACATCACCGTCATCATCGGCAAGAGCGGATCCGGCAAGAGCACCATGCTGCGCGCGCTCGCCGGTCTCACCGAGCCCGACGAGGGAACCATCGACTTCGACGGCGTCCGAGTCTTCGAGGACCAGCAGCGCACCGAGGCGTGGGCGGACAAGAGCTTTCACGTCGGCATGGTGTTCCAGACGTACACCCTCTGGCCGCACATGAACGTCCTCGACAACCTCACCCTCGCGCCCCGCAAACGGCTCGGCATGTCCGGCTCCGAAGCCCGGGACCGCGCCGAGTCCGCGCTCGCGGAGGTCGGGATGAAGCAGCACATCCTGAGCCGGTGCACCCAGCTGTCCGGCGGTGAACGCCAGCGCGTCGCCATCGCCCGCGCGTTGATGATGAAGCCGCGACTGCTGCTGTGCGACGAGATCACGTCGGCGCTCGACCCGCCGGTGGCCGCCGAGGTGCTCGAGGTGCTGCGGCGCCTGAAGGCCGAGGAGGGCATCGCCATCGCACTGGTCACCCACGACATGGCCTTCGCGTCGAAGGCGGCCGACCGCCTGGTGTTCTTCCAGGACGGCGAGATCGCCGTGAACACCACGCCGGAACTCGCGTTCACCAGGTCCGACAACGAAGAGCTGAACAAGTTCATCGACGCCGTCCGGTTCTGACCGCACCACCCCCCGACACTCCGATCGAACGGGAGCCGCTAGACCATGAGCCCAACCCAGACCATTCGTAGGTTCGAAGACCACGTCGTGATCGTCACCGGCGCCGGCGGCGGCATCGGTGCCGCGATCAGCGCCCGGTTCGCAGGCGAGGGCGCCCGCGTCCTCGTGTGCGACGCCGACGACGCAGCCGCCAAGGCCGTCGCCGACGAGCTCGCCGGGCGGGGTCTGCTCGCCGAGGCCCGGGTCTTCGACGTCACCGACCCCGACGCGTGCGCGGCACTCGCCGCGGACGTCGTCGAGAGCCACGGCCGGATCGACGTCCTGGCGAACAACGCGGGCATCAACCGCCGCGGCGACCTTCTGTCGCTGACCGAGGACGACTGGTCCGCCACGTTCGCCGTGAACGTCGACGCCCTCTTCCACCTGTGCCGCGCAGTCCTGCCGACGATGATCGGGGCAGGCGGGGGCGCCATCGTCAACACCGCGTCCCAGTGGGGCCTGTACCCCGCCCCGGGGCACGTCGCCTACAACGTCTCCAAGGCCGCCGTGGTCTCCTTCACCCAGAACCTCGCCCGCGACTACGCCCCGCACAACATCCGGGTCAACGCCGTGTGCCCCGGAGAGATTCGCACCCCGATGCTCGAGGCAGGCCTGGCCCGCAAGGGCCTGACGGTCGCCGACCTCGACGCGAAGGTCCCGTTCGGGAGGATCGGGCGACCCGAGGAGGTCGCCGCGCTCGTCGCGTTCCTCGCGTCGGACGAGGCCCCGTTCCTCTGCGGTGCGGCCGTGGAAATCACCGGCGCGCAGGCTGTCTCGTGAGCGCCCTCGCGGCAGGTCCGCTCGCAGGGAAGGCTGTCCTGGTGACCGGTGCGTCCCGGGGTATCGGTGCGGCCACCGCCCGCGTGATCCACCGGGACGGTGGCACCGTCGTCGTGCACTACGCGTCGAATGAGCGCGCGGCGAAGAACCTTGCCGAGGAACTCGGCGGCACCCGGGTGCACCTCGTCCAGGGGGACCTCACCGACCCCGCCGCCACCCGCGACGTGTGGGAGGAGGCGGTGCGTGTGTGCGGGCGGATCGACGTGCTGGTCAACAACGCCGGTGCCTGGATCGCGTCCCCGATCGACGACGAGTCCGAGTGGAACGAGGGGTGGACTCGCAACCTCGCCTTGAACCTCACCGCGCCCGCCGATCTGACCCGGTACGCGATCACGCATTTCCGCGGACACGGCGGCGGCGCCGTGGTCACCGTCGCCAGCCGCTCCTCCCATCGGGGTGACGACGCCGACCATCTGGCGTACGGTGCCGCGAAGGGCGCGATCCTGGCGCTCACCCGAGGTGTCGCCCGCGGCTTCGCCGGCGACGACATCCTCGCGTACGCGGTGGCACCGGGATGGGTGGCCACCGATCTCGCCGACGACGCGGTGACCAGCGGCGCCGCCGCCGCGCTACCCCTCGGCGAGGTCACACCGCCGCAGGACGTGGCCGAGACGATCGCGTTCCTCGCGTCCGGTCGTGCCCGTCACGCGACCGGGGCCACCGTCGACATCACGGGAGCCGACTACGTTCGCTGACGGTCCGGACGCGGACCGGGTTCACAGCGGTGCGGTGATCGGCGCCTCGGGTGCCTCCGTGACGTTCGTGTGCCCGGTCTCGAGGTACTCGGTGACGGCCTGGTCGACGACGGCGTTGCCGCCCTGGATCCCGGCGCCGTGATCTCCACCCCCGACGGTGACGAGGTTCGCCCCCATGTCGTGGGCGAGCCGAACTCCGCCCTGATAGGGCGTCTGCGGGTCGCGCAGTCCCTGCAGGACGAGCGGCGCCGTCGCCAGCCCCCGATTGGTCAACGCGGGCGGCGCGACGACGGGCGGCGCGCCGGCGCAGAACGTTCCGGAGCTGTAGCCGTACCCGATGAGGTCGAAGAGATCTCCGGTGACGAACGTGGAGAACAGCCAGCCGGGGATGCGGTCCGGCCGCGCCGCGACGGTGTTCTCGTTGCACAGCACGAGCGTCTGCATCATCTGGGACTGGAGCAGTCGCGCGTACTCCTGCTCCGTCAGGTCGTTCAGCCCGGCACCCTCGGGGATCGCGCCGGGTCCGTCGCGGACCACCCGGGCCAGGAGCGGCCAGTTGTTCCGGGCGGGAAGCAGTTGCCGTGTCATCACGTAGATGCTGGACGACGTCTGGGTGTGCGACGGATTTGCGATGCCCCGGATGAAGGCCTCGAACTGGACCCGGGCAGGCCCGGTCAGATCGACCCCGCCGCGGTAGGCGTCGGCGAGCGATTCCAGGCCGGGCGGTACGTCACCCACCTGCGCGGGCGGCGGCGCGAGTGTCGGGTTGCCGCCCGCCTCCTCGACGATCCGGTCCGACCACCGCTGGTAGACCTTCAGCGGGGTGTCGCCGAGCCCGTACGTGTCGTCGTGGGCGGCGACCCAGTCCATGAGGTCGTAGAAGCGTTCCTTGTAACCGTCGTTCTGCTGCCACAGCACGTCGTTCCACAGCCACTTCTGGTCGACCGCGGAATCGAGGACCATCCGGCCGGTGTGCTGCGGGAACAGCGTCGCGTAGGTGGATCCGAGGATGGTGCCGTAGGACAGGCCGTAGATGTCGATGACGTCCTCGCCGAGTGCCGCCCGGACCTGCTCCCAGTCCCGCGCGGTGTTCTCGGTCGTCAGGTGCGCCGTGGTGCCCGGCGCCGCGGACTCGCACGCGGCACGCGTTGCGGCGCCGCCGAAGCCGAGGCCCATCGCCGTCGTCTGCTCGGGGGACAGGGCGCAGTCGACGGCACCGGCGTACGGGAGCCCGCGCGGTTGCACACCGATCACGTCCCACTGTGCGCGGACCGCGTCGGGCAGCACGTCGACGAACATGCTGTTCGAGCCGATCGCGTCTCCGCCCGGCCCACCGGGATTGGTGAACAGCACGCCTCGCCGCGCGCCGGGATCCTCGGCGCGGTGGCGGGTGACGAGGACGTCGATCGTGCCGGCGGCCGGATCCGCGTAGTTGCGGGGCACGGTGACCGACCCGCACTGCTCGGACGCCGGATCGAGTTCGTATTCGGCCGGGCAGGGCCCCCAGTCGAGTTCGTCGCTCGGCGCCGGCTGCGCGGCGGCGATCGGTGTGACCCCCGCCGCGACGACGACGCTGATGCCGACGGCCAGGGCCGCTCGTCCGAAGATCCCCCGCATACTCCCGCTGCCCCCTCGTGGTCTCGCGATCGTTCCGCGGCCAGTCTCTCAGATCTCGTCCACCGCAGCGGGATGTGCGACCGCGTCCGTGCGTCAGCCGGCGCCGAGACCGACCACGGCGACCATCAGTGGCAGCAGGACGATGATCAGGATTCCGCCGATGATGTCGAACGTGATCCCGCTTCGGATCATCGTGGTGATCCGTACCGCTCCGGAGCCGTAGACCACGGCGTTCTGCGGCGTCGACACCGGCAGCATGAAGCCGAACGACGCAGCGAACGTGGCCGCGAGGGCCGGGACGAACGGGTTGACCCCGGCCGCGATCGCCACCGGAATCACGATCGGCACCACGACCGCCGCGGACGCCGTGTTGCTCGTCGTCTCCGACACGGCGATGGCGAGGAGCACGGCGAAGATCGTGATGGCGACGACGCTCGTCAGGCCCAGCGAATCGGCGACCGAGGTGCCGATCGTCTCGGCGAGACCGGTGTCGGCGAGCAGCGACCCGAAGATGATGCCGGTTCCGAACAGGACGATCGTGCCCCAGTCGATCTGCGCCGCGTCTCGCCAGCGCAGGGTGAATTCGCGTTGTTTCCAGTCGGTCGGCAGCAGGAACAGCAGCGCCGCCCCGAACACCGCCACCATGCCTTCGTCGAGGCGGTCGCTGATCGTCGCGTAGAGGTCGGAGTCGTTGCCGGTGATCACCGCGACGACGCCGGGCAGGATCCACAGCGACACCGTGACCCCGAACGCGATGAGCGTGTTCTTCTGGGCACGGGACAGGGGGCCCATTTCGGCGCGCTGCTCCGCCAGGTAGTCGGAGACGCCTTCGATGCGCCGGATCTCCGGCTTGTTGAGGCGCAGCAGGATGAAGGTGAGCGCAATGAACATCACCAAGCAGATCGGGACGGCCATGGCCACCCACTGCCCGAAGGTGATCCGCTCCCCGGTGGCCTCCTCGATGAGCCCCCGTCCGATCAGGTTCGGGGGGCTCCCGACCGGCGTCAGCAGGCCGCCCACGCTGGCGCCGTACGCGAGCATCAGCATGATCGCGGCGCCGACGCGGAGCCGCAACGGGTCGAAGTCCGGAGCGACCACACCGCGGTGCTGCATCACCTTGGCGATGACCCCGAGGATGCCCAGGGCCGTGGGCAGCAGCATGGCCACCGTCGCGGTGTTGGACACGAACGCCGACAGCCCGCACGTGATGACGCCGAACGCGACGATGACCCCGGTGGTGGACTGGCCGACCCGGGGCAGCGTCAGGATCCGGAACGCGAACCGCCGCGCCACGCCGTGCTCGAGCATCGCCTGGGCGAGGATGAACGCGCCGATGAACGTGAAGATCGTCGACGAACCGAACGCCGAGAGGACCTCGTCGGCAGGCGCCACCCCCAGAAACACCACGACGGCCACACCGAGCAGCCCGCCGATCGGGATCGGCACCGCCTCGGACACCCACAGCACGATGACGCCGAGCAGCACGCCCGCCAGCGTCTGCTGGTTCGGCGGAATGTCGAGGGGAAGCGCGAGGAATCCGATCGTGATCAGCGGGGCGAGAAAGAGCCCGATCGTGCGGCGGCCCTTCTCGAATCGCTCCTCCGCGGGCGAGAGGTGCTGCTCGCCGAGGCTGCGGTACGTCGAGTGTCCGAGCAACGCCTTGTCGACGTCGGTTCGGTCGCCCTGGTTGTCGGTGGTCATGGCGCCTCCCGCGGCGACGTGGATCGGTACCGAAGTAGTACCCGTCGGGAGGGGCGTTATGCGCTCCGCGCGTCCCGGGCCCGACCACCGCCGACCTCGGATCCGTACAACCTCTGGTCCCTCTCCTCCCCGCAAATCTGGCTCTGGGCGGGCGCTGTTTCCGAGTCGTAAGGTGAGGTGACTCACCAAATGAGTGATGTGGATCACACCTACTCGGTGCCCGCCCTGCACCACTGTCCGGCGACGGGCGGCCGCAGGCAGCCGGCGCGCTCGGTCAACGCCCTCTGGAGGAAATGTGGACAGTACCGTTCCCGAACACACCGACAGTTCCGGTCTCGGAAAAGGCCTGAAACGCCGGCACATGAACCTGATCGCCCTCGGTGGCGTGATCGGTGCCGGCCTGTTCGTGGGCAGCGGCGTCGTCATCGGCGGCGCGGGACCTGCCGCGATCATCTCCTTCCTCATCGCGGGCATCATCACGTTGCTGATCATGCGGATGCTGGCGGAGATGGCGGTGGCCAGGCCGGTGGTCGGATCGTTCTACGTCTACGCCCGCCAGGCGCTGGGGCGTCGGGCCGGGTTCGCGACGGGGTGGATGTACTGGTATTTCTTCGTCATCGTCGTTGCGGTCGAGGCCATCGCCGGCGGCCGGATCCTGCAACTGTGGATCCCGATGGTGCCGCTGTGGATGCTGAGCCTGGGGCTGATGCTGCTGCTGACGGCCACCAACATGGTGTCCGCCCGCTCCTACGGCGAGTTCGAGTACTGGTTCTCCTCGATCAAGGTGGTCGCGATCGTCCTGTTCCTCGGGATGGGCGCCCTCTGGATCACCGGGCTGTGGCCGGATTCGACGCCGGGGCTCGGCAACCTCGTCAGTCACGGCGGATTCACCCCGCTGGGCTGGGGTGCGGTGCTCGCCGCGGTCGTCCCCTGCGTCGCCTTCTACACCGGGGCCGAGATCGTGACGATCGCCGCCGCCGAGTCGGAGGAACCGAAACGTGCTGTCGCCCGGGCCATGCGGTCGATCGTGGCGCGGATCGTGACGTTCTACGTCGGGTCGATTCTCGTGGTCGTCACGATCCAGCCGTGGGACACCGAGAGCGTCGGTGTCAGTCCGTACGCGTCGGTGCTCGAGGTGCTCGGGATTCCCGGCGTCGCCACGATCATGAACTTCATCGTCCTCACCGCGGTACTCTCCTGCCTCAACTCCGCGCTGTACACCACGTCACGAATGTTGTTCGCGCTCACCCGGAACGGGGATGCGCCCAAGTTCTTCACCAAGCTCTCCCGCAACGGCGTGCCGCGTCGCGCGATTCTGCTCGGCACGACCATCGGCTACATCTCCGTCGCCTGCACGTACGTGTGGGGCGACATCGTGTTCAACTTCCTCGTCAACTCCTACGGCGCCGTCGCGCTGTTCGTGTACCTGCTGATCGCCGTCTCCCAGGTGGTGCTCCGCCGGCGCCTCGAGCGCGAAGATCCCGCGGCACTGCAACTCCGGATGTGGTTGTTCCCCTGGCTGAGCTACGCCACCATCGCGCTGATGGCCACGGTCATCCTCGCGATGGCCTTCCTCCCGAGCACCCGCTCGCAGTTCCTCATGAGCGGTCTGACGTTGATCGCCATCCTGATCAGCTACGAGGTGCGCAAGTGGCTCGGCAAGGCAGGTGTCGACGACGAATCGCTCTCCGCCGCTCCCCTGGTCGGTTCGGCGGACGAGTCCGTCTCGCAGGCCGAGAAGCGCATCGAGTCGGTGGAGACGCTCGGCGGCTCGGACATCGAACTGGCCGCGGCGGCGCAACAGGAGCCGAATTCTCATCGCCACCACCGGAGGCAGTCGTGAACACCCCTGCGGTGACCTGATCGAACTGTAACGGCCGATGACGAGATCGTGGAGACGAACCCCGGCCGGCCCGCTCCTGCGGTGCCGGGTGGCGCTCGTCGCGGCAGTGTCTCTGGGTGTGGTGGGTGTGGCGTGCGCGGCCCCCTCGGCGCTGCCCCCACCCCTCGCCGGCGACTATTCGCACTACTCGCTCCCGGACGGTGCCGAGATCCTGCCGCCCACGGCTGTCGTTCCGCCGCCCCCACCGGATCCCTCCTCGTGCGGCGCGCTGTCGAGTCTGCGGCCCGATCCCGGTCTGCGGCCGGAGACGGCGCCGCCGGGGTCGGCGCTGGCCGCGATCGTCGCGCGGGGACGGCTGATCGTCGGAACCGACCAGAACACGAACCTGTTCAGCTTCCGGGACCCGTCGACCGGCACGCTGTCGGGGTTCGACGTAGACCTGGCCCGGGAGATCGCCCGCGACCTCTTCGGCGACCCGGACAAGGTGGAATTCCGTCTGCTGACGTCGGCCGGCCGCTTCGATGCACTGGAACGAAACGACGTGGACCTGGTTGTTCACGCCACCTCCATCACGTGCGAGCGCGCCACCCGGGTCGGATTCTCGTCCGTGTATTTCGAGGCGTTCCAGCGACTGCTCGTACCGGAGGGATCCGGCATCGCCTCTCCCGCGGACCTGGCCGGCAAACGTGTGTGCACCTTCATCGACACCACGTCCCTCGCCACGATCCAGCGGGTGGCACCCGAAGCCACGATCGTGGCTGTCCCCGACTGGGACGATTGCCTGACCACGTTGCAACTGGGCCAGGCAGACGCAGCGACCACCGACAACTCCATCCTCGCCGGCCTTGCAGCGCAGGATCCGAACCTCGAAATCGTCGGCCCGAATCTGGAACTGGAGCCGTACGGCGTCGTCGCGAACAAGAACAACGACGCTCTGGTGCGCTTCGTGAACGGAACCCTGGAACGGATGCGCGAGGACGGGACGTGGAATCGCCTGTACGACCGGTGGTTGGGCCTGCTGGGGCCGACGGCGGGTCCACCGGCGCCGAGTTACCGGGACTGACGGGTCACGGGCCGGTCCTGCGCGGCAGGACCGGACCGCACTCGTCGATCAGCCCAGCAGTTCGGGAATCTTCGCGGCGCTCTCCAGGATGTGCGTGTGAGGCTCGGGGCGCAGCGTCGCGGCGTCGTGGGCGCCGGTCAGAACGCCGACCACGTACCGCGCCCCGGCGTTCGTGCCCGCGCGCAGATCGTTGGGGGTGTCGCCGCCGACCAGGACCTCGTCGACACTCTGCACGCCCGCCAGTTCCATCGCACGGAAGATGAGATACGGCGACGGCCTGCTCATCCGCACCTGATCGCTCGTGATCACACCGTCGATGTCCCGCCCGATCTCCCACCCGACCTGCTCGAGCAGCGGTTCCGCGATCTCGCGTGAATAACCGGTCTGGAGAACGATCTTGATGCCGCGCTCCCGCAGGGTGCCGAACGCGTCGTGGACTCCCGGCAGTGCGGTCGGAGGCGTCTTCCGGTACGCATCGAGAAGCATTGCGGTGAACTCCGATTCGACGGAGTCGAGAACGGCCGTGTCGGCCGGGGCTCCGCTCTCGCGCAGCAGTCCCTCGATGGCCTGCCGCTTGCCCGTGCCCTTCCACCGGTCGAACCGATCGTCCGGAAGCGGCTCGCCGAGGTGCTTCTCGACGGTGTCGCGTAACGCGACGTACACGGCGCCGCCCTCGTCGACGCTCGTGCCGGCAATGTCCAAGGTAACCAGCGAAACCCGGGGTTCGGTCATGGGGGTGACTCCTTCACAGTTGAGCCACTCACAGGCGCGCCTGTCAGTGGGCGATCATCGACAGCACGTCGGCGATGACGTCGCTGTTGGTTCCGTGCGTCAGATCGAGCGTCCGGCAACGGTCGTAGTACGGGCTCAGATCCAGCCCGACGCCCAGGCCGTAGACCTCGACCGCGCGTTCGTCCTCGTGCCGTTCGACCACGACCTGGAGGTGGTGGTCCAGGTAGAACTCGTCGTTGGCCAGCGCGGTGGCGCCGTCCAGTGGGCTGCCGTCCGAGATCACGAACAGCAGCCTCCTGCCCGGGCCGCGGTCGCGCATCCGTGAGCACGCCCAGTCGACGGCCTCGCCGTCGACGCCCTCCTTGAACAGGTCGTCCTTGAGCAGTCCCGCGATGGCGGGACGCGCGCGGCGCCAGGTGGTCTCGGCGTCCTTGAACACCAGCTGCCGGACCTCGTTGAGACGTCCCGGATCGTCCGGACGGCCGGACCGGAGCCAGTCCCTGCGGGCCCGGCCGCCGTTCCACGCGGTGGTGGTGAAGCCGAGGATCTCGCACCGGGCGTCGGCCAGTTCCAGCGCCCGCGCGAACACGTCGACCAGGACGGCGACCGGTTCGCTGAACTTCTTCATCGAACCGGAGCAGTCGATGAGGAACGTCACCGTCGCGTCGTTCCGCGGTTCGGTGCGTTCGGCCCGGAAGAGTCTGCGTTCGGTGGGCGAGGTGACAAGCTGCGCGAGCCGGCGACCGTCGATGTAACCCTCGTCGCGCCCGCCCTCCCAGCCGTCGCGGTCGGGCTCGGACAGCAGGGTCTTCAGCTGCCGTCCGAGCTTTCGGACGTTGAGACGATTGTCTTCGATGCCGACGTCGAGGCGCCGGCGGAAATCCCGGAGCAGTTCGGGCCGGACGAGGGACGTGATCTGCCGGGTCTCGTCGTAGGCGCGGGTGAACACGCGGTACCCGTCCCCGCCGTCACCCAGCGCGCGGCTGTGGCCCGACGCGGCCGTCGCGAATGTGTCATTCTCGTCCGGCTCGAAGTCGAAGAGCAGGGAGAAGGTCGCGGCGCGGTCGTCGCGCCTCGTATCGTCGGACTCGTCCGCGTCCGCGGCCTGCTCCAGTCGTCGGCCGATCACGTCGGCGACGGCCAGCGCATGCACCGCGAAATCCGATTGCGAGTGCCGGGTTCGGCGTAGCTGCGGAAGCTGGTCACCGAGCACGGAGGCGAGGCCGAACCGGGTCGATTCGATCAGATCCTGCGTGGTCTCGGGTATCGGCTCGGCGGTGATCCGTGCCCGGCACATCTGGATCACCGTGAACAGCAGCATGCCGTGCACGGTCTCCGTCAGGCCGGACGCCACGAACTCCTGCGACCACCGCGAGAATCGGTGGGCGAGATTCGCGCGCACCCCGTCCCACGCGCCGGCGGCCAGCGATTCGACGCGGAACTGTTCGAGGGTTTCGAAGATCAGCCGACTCGGCGTGTCCTCCGGGTACAGGCTCCGGTGCAGGGCGGGATCGGTGTGGAGCAGTCGCAGCGCCATGCCGTCGCCCGCACCGCGGAAGGAGGCGACGTCGGCGCGGCCGAACGACGGGTGCAGGTGCGGGGCGGGCATCGGCACCCGCCGATGTCCGCGATGAAGTTCCGTTCCGCGGAAATGCAACTCACCCTGACCGGTCAGAGCGCGGATGCTGCCGGCGCAGAGTTCACGAACCTCCTGCCGACGACGGACCGATTCGGGGCACACGGGCAGTTCTGCCATGACCGCCCGCTCAGGCCGTGCTCGCCGCGAGCATCGCCGACCACTCGGGTTCCTCGTCGAAGCATCGCTGGAAGTACTCGGCGACGATGGGCCGCTCGGCCTCGTCGCACTTGTTGACGAACGACAACCGGAATGCCAGCGCCGGGTCGTGGAAGATCTCGATGTTCTCGGCCCAAGTGATCACCGTGCGCGGCGACATCAGCGTCGACAGGTCGCCGAGCCGGAAACCGTTGCGGGTCAGATTCGCCACGGCCACCATCGACGCGATCAGCGACCGCCCCACGGACGGCACCCGCGCGGACACGATCTCGATCTCCTGTTCCGCGGGGAGATGATCGAGCGTCGCGACGATGTTCCAGCGGTCGATCTGCGCGTGATTGAGCCGCTGCGCACCGTGATACATCCCGTTGAGGTTGCCCAGTCCGACCGTGTTGGCGGTGGCGAACAACCGGAACGCCGGATGCGGAGACAGCACCCGGTTCTGGTCGAGCAGGGTGAGTTTGCCGTCGCGTTCGAGGAGGCGCTGGATGACGAACATGACGTCGGGGCGGCCGGCGTCGTACTCGTCGAGGATGAGGGCGACGGGACGCTGCAGCGCCCAGGGCAGGATGCCTTCCTGGAATTCGGTGACCTGCTTGCCGTCTCGCAACACGACCGCGTCCCTGCCGATCAGGTCCAGCCGGCTGAGGTGGCCGTCGAGGTTGACCCGCACGCACGGCCAGTTGAGCCTCGCCGCGACCTGCTCGATGTGCGTGGATTTGCCGGTGCCGTGCAGTCCCTGCACCATCACCCGGCGGTTACGGTCGAACCCGGCGAGCAGGGCGGTGGTCACCGCGTGATCGAACCGGTACGCGTGGTCGACGTCGGGGACGTGGTCGACCGGTTCCCGGAAGGCCCGAACCGTCAGGTCGGTGTCGAGTCCGAACAGCTCACGCGCGGAGAGCACGTGGCTGGGTGCCGCAGTGGTCATTTCGGGCATGCGCCCTCCTTCAGTTCAGGTCTGCCGTTCCGTCGTCCTGGACCTCGTTCTCGATCTCACCGATGGCGTCGGCGGCCCGCCGCAACGCGGGTAGCAGTTTGAGCGCCTTGTCGGGGGTGAGTCGCATGACCGGGGCCTGGACTGCGATGCAGAGATTGGAATTACCTGTGGCGCAGGGGACGAGCACCGCGGCGCACACGAGGCCGGGCAGGAACTCCTCGTCGTCGATGGCGTAGCCGTCGCGGCGGACCTGCTTGAGTTCGGTCTCGATGAGTTCGACGTCGGTGACCGTCTTGTTGGTGTACCGCTCGAGCGGCATCCGCCCGAGGAGTCGCCGGCGCTGCGCGGGGCTGAGTTGCGACAGGATCATCTTGCCGCTCGCCGAGCAGTGCGCGGGCACCCGCGACCCCGCATGGAGTGTAAACCGAAGGGGTTCGGAGGTTTCCACGCGGTCGAGGTACACCACCTCGCTACCCGACAGGGTGGTGACGTTGCAGCTCTCGCCGAGTTCGGCGACGAGGTTGCGGAGGATGGCGTGCCGCGCCCCGTGGTGGGTGTCGTTGAGCAGCAGGTTCTCGGCGAAGCGGCGCAGGCGCACACCGGTGCCGTAGTGCCTGCCGTTGTTCTGCCGGGTGAGGAGTCCGGCCCCCTCGAGTTGCTGCAGCATGCGGTGCAGGGTCGGCTTGGCCATGCCCGTCTCTTCGACGAGCCCCTGCAACGTGAACAGCTGGTCCTTGGACGCGATCATCTCGAGCAGCGCGAACAGGCGGAGCGTCGGTGTGTCTCCGGGTAGCTCCGTCGTCGGGTGTCCGTTCGACTCGTCGATCCGGTGAATCTCACCCACGGTTCCTCCTAGGCAGAACGGCGACGCATTCGCATCATGTATCGAAAAATCATACATCTGGTTCCGGTTTTAGGAACATTCATTGACGAACCGTGTGACGTGGCCTACTGTCACTGCAGATCACAAAATCACGAACGAAACGTTCCGATTTTTGACATTCTCGGCCGGTTCCGGCGCGCCCCTGAAGGAGGATCACACATGACCAAGAAGAAGAACGGTGCCGATCGCACCGCTGTTTCCGGCGTACAGAAGATGACACCGTCGGAGGCGTTCGTCGAGACGATGGTCGCGAACGGCGTAACCGACATGTTCGGCATCATGGGATCGGCCTTCATGGACGCGATGGACATCTTCGCTCCCGCCGGAATCCGGCTCGTCCCAGTCGTGCACGAGCAGGGCGCCGGACACATGGCTGACGGATATGCCCGGGTCAGCGGACGTCACGGCATGGTCATCGGGCAGAACGGCCCAGGCATCAGCAACTGCGTCACGGCGATCGCCGCCGCATTCTGGGCGCACAGTCCCGTCGTCATCGTCACCCCCGAGGCCGGCACCATGGGAACGGGCCTGGGCGGCTTCCAGGAAGCCAACCAGCTGCCGATGTTCCAGGAGTTCACGAAGTACCAGGGCCACGTCAACAACCCCAAGCGCATGGCCGAGTTCACCGGCCGCTGCTTCGACCGTGCGATGTCCGAGATGGGCCCCACGCAGCTCAACATTCCCCGCGACTTCTTCTACGGCGAAATCGAGACGGAGATCCCGCAGCCCACCCGCCTCGATCGTGGCCCCGGCGGGGAGAAGAGCCTGAACGAGGCGGCGGAACTGCTGGCGCAGGCCAAGTTCCCGGTCATCGTCTCCGGCGGCGGCGTGGTGATGGCCGACGGCGTCGACGAGTGCAAGGCGCTCGCCGAGCGTCTCGGTGCCCCCGTCGTCAACAGCTACCTGCACAACGACTCGTTCCCCGCCAGCCACCCGCTGTGGACCGGACCGCTCGGCTACCAGGGCTCGAAGGCCGCGATGAAGCTGATCAGCCAGGCCGACGTCGTGCTCGCCCTCGGCACCCGCCTCGGCCCCTTCGGCACCCTCCCGCAGCACGGGATGGACTACTGGCCGAAGAACGCCAAGATCATCCAGATCGACGCCGACCACAAGATGCTCGGCCTGGTCAAGAAGGTCTCCGTCGGAATCTGCGGCGACGCGAAGGCCGCTGCCGTCGCGCTCACCGAGCGGCTCGAGGGCAAGGCCCTCGCGTGTGATGCCAACCGAGAGGAGCGCAGCAAGAAGATCGACGCCGAGAAGGCGGCGTGGGAGAAGGAACTCGACGAGTGGACCCACGAGCGCGACCCGTTCAGCCTCGACATGATCGCCGAACAGGAAGGCGAGGACGGCAACTGGCTGCACCCGCGTCAGGTGCTGCGTGAGCTGGAGAAGGCGATGCCGGAGGACGTGATGGTCTCCACCGACATCGGCAACATCAACTCCGTCGCCAACAGCTACCTCCGCTTCGAGAAGCCGCGCAGCTTCCTCGCCCCGATGAGCTTCGGCAACTGCGGTTACGCACTGCCGACCGTCATCGGCGCGAAGGCCGCGGCACCGGAACGGCCCGCCATCGCCTACGCAGGCGACGGCGCCTGGGGCATGAGCCTGGGCGAGGTCATGACGGCCGTCCGGCACGACATCCCCGTCACGGCGGTCGTGTTCCACAACCGGCAGTGGGGCGCGGAGAAGAAGAACCAGGTCGACTTCTACAACCGCCGCTTCGTCGCCGGTGAGCTCGAGAGCGAATCCTTCGCCGGAATCGCGCAGGCGATGGGTGCCGAGGGCATCGTCGTCGACAAACTCGAAGAGGTGGGTCCCGCGCTGCAGCGCGCGGTCGCCGCACAGATGAACGAGGGCAAGACCACGGTCATCGAGATCATGTGCACCCGCGAACTCGGCGACCCCTTCCGCCGCGACGCCCTGTCGAAGCCGGTTCGCCTGCTCGACAAGTACAAGGATTACGTGTAAATCCAACCGCTGCCAGCACGTGGCCTCCGGCGATCACGCCGGGGGCCACGTCCCGTGCGGTCCTGGTACCGACGATTCGACGCGGTCTGGACCTGTCGCTTTACCGCCGCGACCCCCACACTTCTGACGGAGACCACGACGAACGGAAGCGGAGCAACAGGGTATGGCGGCAACGGTGTGGGATCTGTCGCTGCCCGCCCTCCTCTTCGCCCTCGGCATCGTGGTGGCCGGTGGCGTCGTACGCGGCTTCGGGGGTTTCGGTGGTGCGATGGTGTGGGTCGCCGGACTCGTCGTCCTGCTCCCGCCGACGTCCGTGATTCCCACCGTGTTCGTCCTCGAGGTCGTCGCCAGCGCCGCGATGCTGCCCCAGGTGTGGCGACAGGTGCACTGGAAGTCGTTGCGCTGGTTGTTCGCAGGCACCCTGATCGGAATGCCGGTCGGCATGTGGGCGCTCACGCAACTGTCCGGTGACCTGGTGCGCGTACTGCTCGGTGCCGCCATCATCGGATCCGCCGTCGCCATGGCCGCCGTCCCCGACCGGCAGTCGCTGCCGGGCCCCGGTGTCACCGCCGCGACGGGAATGGCGTCCGGACTCCTCAACGGCGGCTTCGCCCTCGGCGGCCCGCCCGCCGTCCTCATGTACTTCTCCGCGTCCACCCACGTGGCCGCCGGACGCGCCTCGCTCGTCGTGTTCTTCCTCGTCATCGACGCCTTCGGCGCGGCGGGATCGGCCGCCGGCGGCCTCCTCACGCTGCCCGTCCTCGCACAGATCGCCCTGTTCACACCGCTCTGCATGCTCGGCGCCGCCGCGGGGAAATGGATGTTCGACCGCACCACCGCCCACCAGGTCCGCCAGCGCGTGCTGTGGCTGCTCGGCTTCCTCGGCGCCGCCGTCCTCGTGCAGGTGGCGTTGCGGTAGAGCTGCTACTCCCCTGCGGTGTCGGAGGTCGTGTCGCCCGAATCGCGGTGGAACAGTCCGAGACTCAGCACCGAGCGCTGCAGGCCGTCGAGGGTTCGGGGATCCCAGCCGGTCAGCTGCTGCCAGCGGTCGAGTCGGTAGGTGATCGAGTTCGCGTGGAGGTGGATGTCCCGGCCGGCCGCGCTGATGGAGAAGCCGTTGCGGGCGAAGGCCGACACCGCCTCGACGAGGTGGGGGTGGTCGGCGGCGACGGTGGCCCCGGGTTCCAACAGCGTGGTGAGTTCGGCGCGATGATCTGCCAGCGTCGCGGCGACCCATTCGTCGGCGAATCGGACCACGGCGCCGGTGGGCGAGGCCAGTTGCAGGACCCGCCGCGCGTCGGTGATGCTCATCGCCGCTCCGGCCAGGCCGGGGCGGTCCAATCCGACACCGACGGTGGTGCCCGGGTGGCTGAGGCGGACCTCGCGGATGATGTCTTCGACCGGTGCGTGCTGGCTCAGGGCGACGATGACGGTGCCGTGCCCGCTGCATTGAGTGGTGCCCGGGATCGTGTCGAGGGTGCGTTGCAGCCGTTCGAGCTGCGCTTCCGACCATTCCTCCGCGGCGACGCACACCGCTCGAAACCCGTGTTGCGGTGTGAACCCGAGCGCCTCCGCCAGCTCGCGCACATCACGGTCGTCTCCGTCGGGGGACCTTGCGAGTGCCTCGAAGAACCGGTACCGCACGCCCGCGCGGATGGTCTGTTCGCTTCGGGTCGCGTCCGTGTGTCCGACGGCGACCGCGCTGGTGGCGGTGTGGACGAGATCCCACATCATGCCGCCTGCACGCAACAGGTCGGTTGTCGGTTCGGCCGCTCTGGCGACCATCGTGTTCCATAGTTCGCGGGACGCGATGTGGTACGTCTCGATGACGTCGGACAGTGGTAATCCCTGCATTGCCCGGCGCCGGCCGAGCTGACGTGAACGCTCGAGGACGTCGTCGGCGAGGGGTTCGCACTCCGCGAGGGCGCGCAACGTCGCCGCGAGCTGCCGGGCGATGTACTCGTGCTGTTCATCGATCGGAACGGCAGCGTACGACTGCAACTCGGCACGGATCTGACGCACCGATCGGTCGGTTACCGACTCGATCTCCTCCGAGACCTGCCGGCACAACCGCTGGATCGTGTCTTCACCCGCGGACTCGGGCACTTTCCCCTCGCATTCCACACTCCCGTGAAATTCACGAACCGCTTCGGCGTTTTCCGGGATTCGCCCATGGCCCGCGGGGAGTGACTCGGACCACACTAGTGCCAGAGTGCACGTCGCCAGGCACCGGACCACACCGCGACGCCGGTCGACGCAGTCAGAATAGGAGCCCAACAATCATGTCCAACGAGGCAAAAAGCGCCTTACTCGCGATAGGTGTCCCGTTCGCCGGGGTTCTGGGCGGCATCGTGGTCCTGTCCGGATCCACGGCCGCGGTCTTCGGAGTTCCGATCCTGTTCGCGTGGTTGTTCCTGTGGATGCCGCTCACCTCGCTGTGCCTCCATCTCGCCTGGAAGCTATTCGACCGCAAAGACTTCGAAGCTGCCGAACGTGCCGAATCCGCCGCTGCGGGCAGTGGGATCGGAGAACAGTCATGACCGCGGCGTTCTTCACGCTCGTGCTGATCCTCGCCCTCGGGGCGGGCGTGCTGTCGCGGCGCGGCAGCAAGAAGGAGATCTCCGACTACCTGGTGGGTGGCCGGTCGTTCGGTCCGCTGCTGGTCTTCATCCTGGGGGCGGGTGAGGCGTACAGCATCGGCACCCTGATCGGGTTCCCCGGCGGCGTGTACGCGCACGGCGCGAGCTACGGCGTCTGGTTCATCGGGTACATCCTGCTGGCCTACCCGATCGGGTACTTCTTCGCGCCCTACCTGTGGCGGGCGGGCAAGCGGTACGGCGCCATGACGTTGCCCGATGTGGCCGGACGCCACTTCCGGTCGCGGGGACTGGAATTGACGATCGCTATAGCGTCGGTCGTATTCCTCATCCCGTGGGGGCAGCTTCAGCTCGCCGGTCTGCAGATCGCGCTCACCGGGCTGGGGATCTCCATCGATCCCACCGTCGCGGTGTTCGCGGGAGCGGCACTCGCGCTGCTGTTCCTCATGCTGTCCGGGGTGCGCGCCCCCGCATTCGTGTCCTACGTCAAGGACACCGCCCTGCTGCTCGGCGCCGTCCTGATCGGACTGGCGGCAGTGATCGAGACCGGTGGCACCGAGAAGCTGTTCGCCGCGGCGGCAGCCAGTGGTGGCGGCTCGGCCTCGCACTCCACGGTCACCGGGTCGTCGCTGACGTTCGTCCTGACGACCATCGTGTTCCAATCGGTGGGGTTCTTCATCTTCCCGATCATCGTGCAGGCCGTGCTCGCGGCGAAGTCCGAGGCGACGATCAAGCGGGTCGCCAAGTTCAATCCCCTGTACATGCTCATGTACCCGTTCCTCGTCGCCGCCGCCTTCGGGGCGATCACGCTGCTGCCGACCAAGCTCGAGGGCACGGAATCCGACCAGGTGCTCCTGCAGTTGTCGCGACAACTGTTGCCCGAGTGGCTGACCGGCGTCGTCGCGGGCGGCGCGGCCCTCTGCGCGATCGTGGTGCTGTGCGGGGCGGCCCTCGGTATCGGTGCGATCGTGTCGCGCAACATCATTCCCGGGATCCCCGAATCCCGCCAACGGATCTGGGTACGCGGAGTCGTCGTGGCGTATCTGGCGATCTCGCTCCTGCTCACCCTCGCGACCCCTCAGCTCCTGCTGACCCTGGTCAACACCGCGTACTACGGCGTCACACAGGCCGCCGTGGTGTTCGCGACGATGGTCTTCGGCTGGAAACTGCGCCCCTCCGCCCTCGCGATGGGCGTGGTGCTCGGTGACGTCGTGGTGCTGTGGCTGTATCTCGACAAGCACGGCCCCGTGTCCGTGTGGCTCGCCGAGCACGGTGTCAACCTCGGCGCGGCCGCACTGGTCCTCAACATCCTGTTCGTGGTGGCGACGCGGTTGTTCTGGCCGGCCACCGACCCCGTCCGCGGCCTTCGCACCGAAGGTCGCACACCCGCCGCCGTGAAATCCACGGCCACTCCCAGCCAAGTAGGTGCCTGAATGTCCCGAACACTGCTCACCGCCGATGCGATCCACACCCAGGACCCGTCGTCGCCGACCGTCGAAGCGCTGGTCATAGCCGGCGACCGCGTGCTCGCGACCGGCACCAGGAAGGACATGGCCGACTGCGCCGGGATCGGCGCCCGCCGCGTCGACCTGCCCGGCGCCACGGTGATCCCGGGACTCATCGAGTCGCACATCCACCCCACGTACGCCGGTCTCACCGACGGTTGGGCGGACTGCCGGACGCCACCGTGCCGGTCGATCGCCGACATTCAGCAGGCGCTGCGTGCCTCGGCCGGCGGCAGCGGCTGGATCCGGGGGTGGGGTTACGACGACACCCAGATCGCCGAGGGACGGCACCCGACGCGGACGGATCTCGACGCGGTCAGCATCGACAGGCCGGTCATCGTGCTGCACATCTGCGGGCACTTCGCCGTCGCCAACACCGCCGCACTCGCGGCGGCGGGCATCGACGAGTCGACGGTGCCGATGGACGACCCGCTCTTCCCCCGCGGGGACGACGGCCGGCTGACCGGGATGGCGTGGGAAATCGATGCGGTGTCGAGGCTCACCGCGGCGGTTCCCGCGCTGACCGAGCAGGAGGTCAACGGTGCCTTGCTCCGCAGCCTGCTGTCGGCGCGGGCACGGGGAATCACCACGATCCACGATCTCGGGGTGGGTCTGTCGGCGGGCGAGCAGGAGCTGGCCGCCTACCGCTCACTGGACGTATCGGGTGAGCTACCGGTCCACGTCGTCGGGTTCCTCCGCGGCGACCTCGCGCTGCAGGCCGTCGACGACCGGGGAGTCACGTTCGAGCACGCACCCGCGGCCGGAGCGCACTTCCGGCTGGCCGGCGCGAAATTCTGGGCCGACGGATCGATCCAGGGACTGTCCGCCGCACTCCGCGCCCCGTACGCCTGCGACCCCGGTCATCACGGCGACCTGCTCTACCCGCAGGAGCAACTCGACGAGATGATCCTGCGGGTGCACCGCGCGGGTGGTCAGGTCGCCGTGCACGCCAACGGCGACGCCGCCGTCGGCGCCGCGATCACGTCGCTGCGGCGGGCGCAGGCCACCGACGGCCGGGTGGGACGGCACCGCATCGAACACTGCCAGGTGAGCGCACCGAGCGACCTGGCCGCGATCCGGGAAGCCGAACTCGGGGTGAGTTTCTTCGTCAACCACGTCTTCTACTGGGGCGATCGCCACCGCGACCGCTTCCTCGGCGCCGAGCGGGCCGCCGACATGGATCCCCTGGCCTGCGCCGACGAACTGGGTCTGCGATTCGGGCTGCATTCGGACTGTCCGATCACGCCGATGGACCCGCTGGCGACCATCCGCACCGCGGTCACCCGGATGACACAGGGCGGCACCGTGCTCGGCGGGAACCAGCGGATCGGAGTGGATCGCGCGATCCGGGCCATGACCGTCGACAGCGCGTACCTGGTCCACGACGAGACTCGCGTCGGCAGCCTGACCGCCGGCCGTCGCGCGGACCTGGTGGCGTTCGACGGCAGCCTCGGCGATCTCGGAGACGGCACCGTCGACATACCCCGTCCGGCAATGGTGATGATCGACGGAGAAGCGGCAGACATGCACCCAGCCCGGGTGTAAGTGATTCAGCTGCAATGGAACTGGAACCCGTCCTCGCCGATCAGGTGAGGGCGGGTTCCCGTTGCCGGCGGAAGCTCCGGGAGCTCCCGGAGGCACTGAGCGGCGACTGGGCGGCGGAAATGAAGTACGACGGGTGCCGCCTCTCGGCGGCGGTCAGGGGCCGGTCACCTACCTTCCGTTCGACGTTCTCTCTGCCGACGGTTCCGATTTGATGGCGGCGCCGTATCTGGAGCGCCGTGCAGCTCTCTCCGACCTCGGTCACGCGCTGCCCGGGGTCGGCGTGCCCGTGCAGATCTTGCCGCACTGGGAAGGAGCGGACGGTGCCGTCATTCTGGAGGCCGCCAGAAATTCCGGGATGGAGGGCGCGGTTTTCACACGGGTGGGGTCGCCCTATCCGCCGGGTCAGCGCACTCGGTCGTGGCGGAAGGTTCTCCTTCGCACGAGGAGCTCTTGCTTGATTGTTGGTTGGATCGCGGGCGGGGGTGCGCAGCGGAACATGGTCGGCTCCCTCGTCCTCGGAGCATGCGATGACCAGGGCGTTCTTCGCTACGTGGCAATGGCGGGACTGGGCTCACGATGGCGGTGCGCCGCCAGCTGAAGGAGAAGCAGGCCACGCTCGAACGCCGCACCAGCCCGCTCGGAACCGATGCCGCGGCAGCGGAGGCCACGGGATCGTGCGCTGGGTCGAACCGGCGATTGTGGTGGACGTCGTTATCTGCGCACACGCCTGTCTCACTGCCCTTGAGCTGAGCATCTCTAAAGCAGTGCGCTCTGATTGACTTGTTGAACACAACACGCTCATGGGGTGCGGGTGGCTGTCGTATAAACACTTATGCAGCACCTTGGTGAAATCGCAGGTAAGCCCGATTTTCGCTCTGCAGGGCGAGCTGGGCGGACGCCGACCTCTTCCGGATCCGGTAAGCCGAGAGACCCTGTCTCTGGACTAATTGCCGATTCTCGGGTCGTCACCCTTCAGTGCCACAGCGTGGCGGCGACGACTGCTTCGGTAGCGGGGGCGCCGGGAAGGCCGGGCTCGCTGCGGGAGAATCGCGGCGCGGGCCGGTGCTGGGTGACCCCGTCCAGTTCGATGAGGGAGCCGCGGGCTGCGATGTGCGGGTTCCGCGGTGCCTCGGCGAAGGTCAGCACCGGTGTGGCGCAGGCGTCGGTGCCGTCGAAGATCGCCGCCCACTCGTCGCGGGTCCTGGTGAGGAACACCTCGGCGAACAGTTTCTGCACCTGCGGCCAGCCGCTCCGGTCGTTCTGGGCCGGCAGGTCGGCCGGGTCCAGACCCAGGCCCTCCAGCAGCAGTGCGTAGAACTGCGGCTCCACCGCACCGACGGCCATGTACCGGCCGTCCGCGGTCTCGTAGGTGTCGTAGTACGGTGCACCGGTGTCGAGCATGTTCACCCCGCGCTCGTCCGACCACCGGCCCATGCCGCGGAAGCTCCACATCATGTGCGACAACGCCAGGGTGCCGTCGACCATGGCCGCGTCGACGACCTGACCCTTGCCTGATGTGTGCCGTTCGATCAGCGCAGCGAGGATGCCGAACACCAGGAACATCGAGCCGCCGCCGAAATCGCCGACCATGTTCAGCGGCGGCACCGGGCGCTCCCCCTTCCTGCCGATCGCGTGCAGCACACCGGTCAGCGAGATGTAGTTGATGTCGTGGCCGGCCGCCTGCGCGAGCGGACCTGCCTGTCCCCAGCCGGTCATCCGGCCGTAGACCAGGCGCGGATTGTGCGCCAGTGCGACGTCCGGTCCCAGGCCCAAGCGCTCGGTGACGCCGGGGCGGAAGCCTTCGATGAGCACGTCTGCCCGCTCGATGAGGCCGAGGACGAGCTCGATCCCGGCAGGATCTTTGAGGTTCGCTTCCACGACGCGGCGGCCGCGCTGGGTCTGGTCGCGGCGCTGCCCGACAGTCGGCAGCAGACCGGCCCGTTGTACGCGGACCACGTCCGCGCCGAGGTCGGCGAGCAACGTCGCAGCGTGCGGGCCGGGACCGATGCCCGCGAGTTCGACGATGCGAACACCGATGAGAGGTCCGTTTCCGGTGGTGGTCGCCATGAATGCTTCCTCTGCTTCTCTGGGGATGGAATCTGTTGTGGTGCGCTAAATGTTCAGCGAACGGTGGGGGTTGCGTGAGGGCAAGGGGTGGTCACGGAGTTCCTGCCCGGTCGTTTTCGGCAAACATCGCGCGGGGTGGATCTTCGGATCGGGAGGATCCGAAGATCCACGGCGCCGGTGCGAACTCGCTGCGCCCTGCGCTCTCGACCCGGGCGGGCGAGCGGTCGAGGGAGAAACCCGGCTTCTCTCTGGAGTCAGCGGGCGAGGCGTAGCGCGTCGCGTACCGGGTTGACCGTGAGAAGTGCGATGACGGCGCAGACGAGGTTGATGATGCCGAGGATTTGGAAGGCCGAGGCGTAGCCGGTTGCAGCGTCTGGTGCCGCATCGACGAGTCGTCCCATGAGGTAGGGGGCGAAGAGGCCGCCGAGGGACATGATGGCCAGGAAGATACCCAGTGCACCGGCAACCTGCCGTGGTGGACAGATTTCGGACAGTCCCGAGTTCAGCAGGGGGAAGGCGATGGCGCCGAGTCCATAGCCGAGGGAAACCAGGACGACGGCGATGACCGGGGTGTGGATGTAGGGCAGCGTGACCAGTGCCAGCCCGCACAGGAGGATCCCGATGCTCGGCACGATTCCCCGGATGACGCGTGAGCTGGCGCCTCGGACGAGGAGTCGGTCGCCGATGGACGTGGTCAGCAGCAGGATCACGAACACGGCAATGCTGGGAATGCCGAACATGGCGCCGGCCTGGACCCGCGTGTACCCCAGTCCGACTTCGAAGTATGAGGGCAGCCAGGTGAGGATGACGGTGGAGACGGCATACATGGAGAAGACTGCCGCAGCGCCGCCCAGGAATGTCGGTGTCCGGAAAATTGTGACCCACGGGACGCGCGTGGTGGTGGTGTCCGGGGTGGCGGCGTCGTTCGCGGGATCGTCGGCCGCGGAAGAGCGTCCCCCGTAGGGGCCTTCTCTCCAGAGAAGCAGCCAGGCACCACACCAGATGACGCCGACGGCAGCAAGGGTGAGGACCGCTGCGCGCCAGCCCCAGTTGGTTGCGACCACTGCGAGCGCGGGAGCGAACAGGACCTTCGCCAGTGAACCCGACACACTGATACATGCCGAGGGGAACGACCGCTTCTCGGTGGGGTGCCACGAGTACACGCCGGTGTGGACGAGGGCGCTTGACGGTCCTTCGGTCAAGCCGAGGAACATTCGGCTGATCAGCACCATCGCGAAGCCGGCCACCACGACGAGCGGAACCATCGACACGGCCCAACCGACGGACAGCAGTACCAGGGCCCAGCGCAGTGACATCCACTTGTTGAGCAGGCCGGCGAACAATCCGCCGATGGTGAAGGTGAGGAAGAAAGCGCTGCCGATCAGACCGATCTGGGCGGAAGTGAGCCCGAATTCCTTGGCGACCGGTTGTGCGATGATCCCGAACACGGCCTTGTCGGCCCAGTTGATCATGTACAGAAACATCAATAACCCGGTGAAACCCCAGGCCTTGCCGCGGGACTCATCTCCCGGCCGCAGGACGGCGGGTCTAACGCGGATTCCCGCAAGGTCGTCATGGGCGATCAGGCTGGCGTTGGCTGGGATCGGGTAGTGCCCGATTGGCTTTGTCTCTCTGCGGCTTCGGCTTCTGAGGTAATTACTTCCAGCGCCGGCTGGGGTAGGTTTCGCTGCCTGTCGCAGCTTGTATCCGTATCACGTTGTGCAACCGACGGCAGCGAGAGCCGCAGTGCATCCGAACAAATCACAACTCTGTAAGTAGTTTCCGCTTCGCTGGGCGGGTCGCCTTGACCCGCCCCGACCAGACTGTTCTAGTACAAGGGTGGAACAGGCAGCGGAATCGACCCCAGCTGGGGCCGCTCGGCCCGGTGGTGAGTTCTTCGCTGCCCCGACCGAGGTGAACCACCGCCGTTACGAGGCGCTGCGCGCCTACCTGTTCGAAGGTGCCTCGGCCGCACAGGCTGCCGCCCGGTTCGGCTACACGCCGGCCGCCCTGACCTCGTTGGCCCGTGACTTCCGGGCCGGACGCACCGACTTCTTCGCGGCCACCAAGCCGGGCCCCAAGTCGGCGCCGACCAAGGACGCGGCGCGGGGACGGATCATCGAGCTGCGACAGGCGGGCCGGTCCGCGCACGAGATTGCGGCGGTGCTGGCCGAGGAGGGCACGCCGCTGAACCGGACCGGGGTGGCCGAGGTGCTCGCGGAGGAGGGCTTCCCCAGACTGTGGCCCCGGCCGCACGCCGAGCGGGGTCTGTCACGACGTGAGCCCCCGACCCGGACGAAGGTCGTCGACTTCACCGACCTGCCCGAAAGCTCGGAGACGAAGCTGGCCGGGCTGCTGCTGGCGATCCCGGATCTGGTCGCCCTGGACCTGCCCGGCCTGGTCGGCGCCGCCGGCTACCCGGGCACCCGGGTGATCCCGGCCCTGAACTCGGTGTTGGCGCTGCTCGCGCTCAAGCTCACCGCGACCCGCCGGGTCTCCCACGTCGAGGACATCGCCGCCGACCCGGGCGCCGCGCTGTTCGCCGGACTGACCAGCCTGCCCAAGGCAACCGCGCTGACCAGCTACTCCTACCGGCTCTCCCACGACAAGCAACGCGCGTTCCTGGCCGCGCTGGACCAGGCCACCCTGGCCGCCGGACTTGCCGACGGCGAAGCGTTGAACCTGGACTTCCACGCGGTGATGCACTGGGGTGACGACGCGGTGCTGGAGAAGCACTACGTGCCCCGACGCTCCCAACGCACCCGCTCGGTGCTGACCTTCTTCGTCGAGGACGCAGCCACCCACAACCTGCTCTACGCCAACGCCGATCTGGCCAAGGCCACCCAGAACACCGAGATCCTCGCCTTCGCCGACCACTGGAAGCAGGTGACCGGGACCGACCCGAAACGGTTGATCTTCGACTCCAAGGTCACCACCCAAACCCAACTCGGCGAGCTCACCGACCGCGGCATCGGGTTCATCACCCTGCGCGCCCGCAACCCCACACTCACCGCACACCTGCACGCACTGCCGCCCAGCGCATGGACCGCACTGACCGTGGCCCGGGCCGGCGGCAAGACCCGCAAAGTCAAGGTCCACGAGAACCCCGCAGCGACACTCTCGGCCTACCCCGGCACCGTCCGTCAACTTGCCATCGCCGGCCTCGGCCACGACGAACCCACCATCCTGATCACCAACGACACTGACACCCCCATCAAGAACATCATCGAGGCCTACGCCCGCCGGATGAACATCGAACAACGCCTCGCCGAAGCCATCCGCTCCTTCGGCCTCGACGCCCTGGCAGGCGCCGTCCCCCTCAACGTCGACCACGACGTCGTCCTCACCGTGCTCGCCCACACCGTCTGCAACGCACTGCGACGTCGGCTACCCGGCTACGCCACCGCCACACCCGACACCCTGCAACGACGGTTCCTATCCACCGGCGGACAGATCCTCAACCGCGGCAACGAGATCACCGTCCGACTCGACCGGCGCACCTACTCACCCGTCCTCCGCCAAGCCAACCTCCCCGACACCGAGGTCCCCTGGTGGGATGGACGAACCCTGCACTACGAGTTCACCTGAACTGGGGTCGAACTTCCTGCGCGAGAATCCGCGCTAACGGTGTTGGTGGCCATTGTCGTTGATCCTTTCGGGCTGCCGCGACGGTGTGCGACGGCGGAGAAGGCACGGCCAGCGTTCATCATATGATCCCGCTGATACAAACGTTCACGTCTCCTCGGGTGAGGATCGACGGATCTGTGCGCGCAGTTCGACGATAGTCGCTAACTCTGAGGAGAATTGGGGCGATATCGGTCCGCGCTTCCGTGCAAATCGAGGCTATCTGTGAACTGAATCATAGTCAATGGTCGTTAAATTGTTGAGATTGCCCGGGCTGAAAACGCGGCAGTCCCCGGGTGGGAAGCGGGGAATCGCTTCGCACAGCCGGGGACTGCCTCGGGTGGGGGTGGGTACGTTGGCGCGTGTGTCGGTCAGCCCTTCTGCGCGCCGACCACGGACACGAACGACACGCATTCTCCGGGGCCGCCGCCAAGGTTGTGGGTGAGGCCGTATCGCTTGCCCTTCAACGGGATTTGGCGGTTGTCGGGAGCTTCACCGCGTAGTTGGAGCCAGCATTCGAACAACATGCGCAGACCGGAGGCGCCGATCGGGTGCCCGAAGCTCTTGAGGCCGCCGTCCGGGTTCACCGGCAGGTCGCCGCGGAGGGTGAACCGGTCGGCCATCGTGTCCGTGCACGCCTGCCCGCGTGGTGAGAAGCCGAGGTCCTCCATCAGGACGAGTTCGGTGGGGGTGAAACAGTCGTGGACCTCGGCCATCATCAACTCGTCGCCGGGTGAGGTGATGCCTGCCTGTGCGTACGCGTCCCGTGCCGAGCGGACCACCTCTTCGAAGGTGGTGTAGTCGTATTCGGGGTCGATGGGTCCGCTTCCCGGCCCTGCGGCGAAGGCGAGAGCTTTCACGTACAGCGGTTTGTCGGTGTATTTGTGGGCGTCCTCGGCGCGCACGATGATGGCGGCCGCGGCGCCGTCGCTGACGCCGGAGCAGTCGAAGATACCGAGGTCTCCGGCGACGCGGGCGGAGGCGGCGATGGTGGCTTCGGGGACTTCCGCCTGGAACTGAGCTCGTTCGTTGCGTGCCCCGTTGTAGTGGTTCTTCCACGCGACGTGGGTCATTGCCGCCTTGAACTCGTCCTGGGGCACTCCGTACTTCTCGCAGTAGGCCGGGGCGAGCATGGAGAACCGGGCCGGTGCGGTCAAGGTGGTGCCGGTGCCGTCCGAGGGTGGGTTGGCGCGGGTGAGCCCGGAGTACCCGGAATCCTTGAGCTTTTCCACGCCCACCGCCATCACGACGTCGTAGGCGCCCGACGCGACGGCGTAGCACGCATTGCGGAAGGCCTCGGAGCCGGTGGCGCAGAAGTTCTCGACCCGGGTGACCGGCTTGTAGTCGATCTTGAGCGCCGCCGAGAGGGTCATCCCGGAGAACCCGGAGTTCATCGTGCCCAGCCAGTAGGCGTCAATCGCGGCCTTGTCGATGTTGGCGGACTTGAACGCGTCGGTCGCGGCATCGACGACGAGGTCGGCGGTCGACGATTCCCAGCGTTCCCCGAACCTGGTGCACCCCATGCCGACAATGGCAACCTGATCCTTGATTCCGTGCGAGCTCATGATCGGTGTCCTTCGGCTGTCGGGGCGTCGGCGCTGGGCCGGGCCTTCCAGAAGTAGTTGTGGATGCCTTCGGCGGTGGAGAGCCGGCGGAACGTCATCTCCACCCGCTGCCCGATCTGCAGGGTGTCGGGATCGATGTCGGTGAGCTCGCAGGAGAACCGCCCACCGCCGTCGAAGTCGATGACCGCGCCAACGACCGGCGGGGCGGGAGAGAACGCCAGGTGATCGATCGTGTACGTCGCCACGGTGGCGTGAACGTGTGCGAGCGGCGCGGGGACCATCCGGTCGGTGGCCCCGCAGCGCAGGCACACTCGCTGGGGAGGCAGGTGCTCGGTGTCGCAGTCGAGGCACCGACTTCCGACGAATCCGTACTTCCAGTCGACCATCCGGTATGAGGCGGGCGCTGCGGCCCGGTCGGGGTCCGGCCGGCGCGGCGTCTGCTTTGCGACCAGGCCCCGCCACGACAGGAAGTCGACGTAGGACAGGGTGTCGCGCCCGGCCGCGATCTGGTCTTCCACTGTGGTTGCCGGGCGTGCGGTGGCGATCGCCTCGGTGGTGCGGAAGAAGAGGGTGTCCGCGCCGTCGGCGAGCACGGTGAGGGCCAGGATCTGACCGGGCGATGCGGTGTCGAGCATCGCCGCCAGCGCCACACCGGCGTGCGCGGCCCCGCAATGTCCGATGCGTCCGACGAGATCGTCGGCGACGGCGCCGCGTGGCACCCCGCTGGTCGCGAGGAAGCTGCGGGCCGCGCGGGGCGAGAGTCCGGTGACCGAGTATTTGTCCACCTCCCCGATGGACAGCCCGGTGTCCTTGAGCGCGTTGGTCAGTGACCGTGTCGCGGCTTCGGTGTAGGCGCCTTCGCCGAAGCGTTCCTCCCACGTCTGAGACCAGGGGTCGCCAGGAGTGCGCCAGCGGTCGAGAAATTCCGTGGACGCGGACCCGGCGCCGAGGAACTCGGCGATCAGCGGTGCGGACTCGGTGGCCGGACCCACGACGAACGCCGCCGCAGCGTCGCCGCCGGTGGCCTCGTCGCTGCTTCCGCTCGGGCCGGTCCGGGTGTCGGCCAGCGCGACCAGGGTTCGGCCGGGCCGTTCGAGGCCGGTGATCAACGCGCAGGTCCCGGACCGGACGGCGCCGCCGATATCGGCGGCGCGGGCGTCGGGACTGAGCCCCACCGCGGCGTGAACGGCTGTTGCGTTGGTCTTGTCGATGTACGCCGGCGCCGTGGTCGCGAACAGGACGGCGCCGACGTCGTTCCCGGCCCCGGCCAGGGCGCGGCGTGATGCCTCCACCGCCATGGTGGTGGTGTCCTCGTCGTAGCCGGCGACCGTGCGTGCACCTTTGCCCACGCGCTTGCCCACGGCCTGCTGAATGGTCGCGTGCGTCAGTCGCCAGTACGGAAGGTGCACTCCGTATGCAGCGATGCCACTGAGTGTGCTCATTGTGCCTCCGAGTAGATGATCCCCACCCGAAAAGTACATACCCGTTAACGCTCGGTCAATGGCTGTTTAGTCTCTGACCATAAAATACCAGTTAGATGCATTTATTCTTCCGGTTACCGCAGGTTCAACCCGGTCACATCGATGGCTAACATCGTTAATTCTTCGGCGAGGTTGGGGCGCTGCGCGAGGCCGTCGTTGATGATCACTTCGTTGATCAGGGAGTACGCGCATCCGGCGCGGACCTTGGCTTCGGCGGCACTCAAGTCAGGGACCGCGAGCTCGATGACGTGGGCGAGTTCGTCGACGTACATCCGCTGACTCCGGCGCCGAAGCGCCCGCACATTCTCGGGGAGCGAGTGCATCTCGGTGGTGTAGATGGCGATGAGGTCGCGGCTCTCGATGGCGAGGGTGGCATAGCGGGCAACGATGTCCACCACCGCCTCGGACGCGGAGCCCGCGTGTCGCAGCGCGGTGGCGATGGCGCCGGCGATCTGCTCGCCGGCCCGGTTGAAGGCCGCGGCGAGAAGTTGTTCCTTGTTGTCGAAGTTCCGACTCACCGCGGAGGCGGTGACGCCGACCTGATCGCCGATGTCGCGCAGGGACACCCCGCCAAACCCCCGTTCCCGGAACAATTGAGTCGAGACGGTGAGGATGGCTTCACGGCGGGAGGCGTGCCGCAGCGGTCCGGGCGCGGTCGCGTCGGAATCGGTCGGGGTGGCCACGGATGCGGACGCCGGGAGCGTCGTACTCAGCAGAGACCGGACCATGCCGGCGGCAAGGCGTTCGCGGGGCAGCTTCGCGGACTGTGTCGACAGTGCCACCCGGATCAGCACCCCGGCGGACGCCCGCAGGCGCAGCCCCAGGGACGCGCCGAGATCCTCGGGATCGAGCAGAGAGCTCCACGGCGCCACGATCGACTCCTGACGCCGGGTCAGTTCGTCCCGGCTCGCAGGATCGAGATTGCCCATCTGGCGCAGATACACCACGTGCGCATCGGGATCGGCCAGGCAGGTGAGCACCGACGCGCGTAACACCCGCTCCTGCAACGGCATATCCGCGTCGGCCGACTCGCGGGCGCTCTCCATCTCGGTCAGATGCCTGCCGATGACCGCGGCGAGGATCGCCTGCTTGCTGGAAAAGTACCGGTAGACGGCCGGGCCGCTGAGCTCGAGCGCGGCGCCGATGTCGTCGATGCCCACCCCGACGAACCCGCGCTGCCGGAACAGCACCGCCGCGGCCTCGACAATCTGGGCCGAGCGGTCCTCGGTGCGCTGGGTAGGTGTGCTCAGTGATTGGTTCACGACGAGTGACGTCCTTTCGATCGTGTCGGGTCAGCCTATCGGAGCATCCCGCCCCTCCCGCGGCGCGTAAGCCCGCGTGAGCGGAGTCGGACCCTCCTCGCCAACTCAAGAAAATTAACGAGTGTTGACTATGTGTCACAGCACACGTTACCTTCGGTGGAGCGGTGAGGGTGCTCGGTCGACACACGTTTGCACCAGGTGACATGCACATGGTTCGCCGATCTGCGGGGATTCCGCCCTCCCTCTTCACAACATCCGGACGTAAGGAATGAACGAATGGCTACTTTCAAGGGGCGGACTGCCGTCATCACCGGTGCGGGCCGCGGCCTCGGCCGGGAGCACGCGTTGCTCCTCGCCGACCTGGGCGCCAACATCGTGGTCAACGACAACGGGTCCAGCGCCGACGGAAGCGGCGACGACGCCACCCCCGCCCAGCAGGTGGTCGACGAGATCACCGCACGCGGTGGCAACGCCGTCGCGCACATCGGGAGCGTGTCGGATTGGAAGACCGCCCAGGAGATGATCGATCTCGCGGTCGACACCTTCGGTGGGCTCGACATCCTGGTCAACAACGCCGGCATTCTCCGTGACCGCACTCTGGTCAATATGACTGAGGGCGAGTGGGACTCGGTGATCGATGTGCACCTCAAGGGGCACTTCTGCCCGCTCCACCACGCCGCCAACTACTGGCGCGAGCAGTCGAAGGCAGGAAAGGCGGTGTCGGCGGCGGTCGTCAACACCTCATCCGGGTCCGGGTTGCGCGGCAACCCCGGTCAGGTCAACTACGCCAGCGCCAAGGCGGGTATCTCGATCATGTCGGTGGTAGCCGCCCGCGAACTCGAACGGTACGGGGTGCGGGTGAATGCCATCGCCCCGGTCGCCCGCACACGCCTGACGATGGCGGCGCCCGGACTCAAGGACCGCCTGGGCGCAACGGACGGGTTCGACAAGTGGGCACCGGAGAACATCTCCCCGCTGGTGGCGTGGTTGGCGTCCGATGAGTGCGCGGTGTCCGGTCAGGTGTTCACCGTGATGGGCGGTCACATCGGCTGGCAGCGCGGGTGGGAAGAGCAGCAGTCCTTCGACCGCGACAGCCGCTGGACGGTCGACGAGATCGCCGACGCCCTGGCCGTCATTCCCGCGGGTCCGCCGGCGTTCACGATGTCCGCATAGAAAGGCGCCGTCATGATCGATCCCACCGATCTCATCGGTCGGCAGCTGCCGAGCTTCACGGCCATCGCCGAGCGTGGCCAGCTACGATTCTTCGCCGACGTTCTCGGCGAGACCGACCCGGTGTACACGGATCTGGCCCACGCCCGCGAAGCCGGATACCCGGATCTGCTGATCCCCCCGACGTTCCTGTTCAGCCTCGAGCTCACCCGACCCAACCCGCACGGTGTCCTCGGTGAACTCGGCGTCGACATGCGCCAGGTGCTCCACGGCGAACAGTCGTTCCGCTACCACTCGCTCGCATTCGCCGGCGAGGAGTTGGTGCTGACACCGTCCTACAGCGACTACTACGAGAAAAAGGGCGGTGCGCTGCGCTTTCTCGTCCGCCGCACCGCCATCACCCGGGAGGGTGAACCCGTCGCCGAACTCGAAAACGTCCTCGTCATCCGAGAACTGGAGCTGACGACATGACCACCATGTTGCAGGAACTCACTGTCGGCGCCGAACTGCCACCGCTGGCACTTCCGCCGATCAGCAGGACCACCCTCGCTCTGTTCGCCGGCGCATCGAACGACCACAACCCCATTCACATCGACTCCGACGTCGCCCACAGCGCCGGACTCGACGACGTTTTCGCCCACGGCATGCTGTCGATGGCGTACCTGGCCCGATTCGTCACCTCCACGGCGCGGCAGTGGGACCTGCGCAGTTACCGCGTCCGCTTCGCGGCAATCACCCCCTTACACGGCCGGCCCACCTGCACCGGCCGCGTCGCCGCCATCGAGGAACGAGGCGGCGAGCGGCAAGCGGACCTCGACCTGACCGTCACCCTCGCCGACGGAACGGTCACCCTGCGCGGCACCGCCACGGTGGCGCTTCACAACGATCAAGGAGATCTTCCATGACCAGACGCACATCCCCCTGGATGACCGGGGACATCGACGCCCTACACGAGATGGCCACCTCATTCTTCGATCGGGAGGTGACGGCGAACTCCGAACGGTGGGAGCAGCAACACCACGTCGACCGCGAGTTCTGGAAGAAGGCAGCCGAACTCGGTCTGCTGTGCGCGGCCATTCCCGAGGAGTACGGCGGCGGCGGGGGGTCGTTCCTGCACCACGCGGCAATCGCGGACGCCTACTCGCACACCGGCGACCGGGCCTGGGGAAACTCGGTGCACAGCGGCATCGTGGCGCACTACCTGCTCGACTACGGAACCGAGGACCAGAAACGTCGCTGGCTGCCGCACATGGCATCGGGAGACATGGTCACGGCGATTGCGATGACCGAACCCTCCGCCGGCAGCGACCTCAAAGCGATCCGCACCCGCGCCGTGCGCGAGGGTGACGAGTACGTCATCACCGGCTCGAAAACGTTCATCACCAACGGTTCCACCGCCGATCTCGTCGTGGTCGCCGCGAAGACGAATCCGGAGGCCGGTGCGCGGGGTATCTCCCTCATCATCGTCGAGACCGCCGACTGCCCCGGGTTTTCCGTCGGCCGGGTTCTCGACAAGATCGGCCAGCACGGTGCCGACACCTCCGAGCTGTCCTTCGATGGTGTCCGGGTTCCGGCAACCAACCTCCTGGGCGAGGAGGGCACAGGCTTCGCCATGATGATGAGCCAACTCCGGCAGGAGCGACTGATCATCGGAATCAGCGCGGTGGCCGCCACCGAACGCGCACTGGACCTGACCGTCGAATACGTCAAGCAGCGGGAGGCCTTCGGTGCGCCGTTGATGGCGTTGCAGAACACCCGTTTCCAGCTCGCCGAATGCGCAACGCTCACCAAGGTGGCGCGGGTGTTCCTCGACGACTGCATCGCTCAGCACATGGCCGGCAAGCTCGATGCTTCCGCGGCGGCGATGTGCAAATGGTGGCTGACCGAGGTGCAGTGCCAGGTCATCGACAAATGCCTGCAACTGTTCGGCGGCTACGGATACATGCGCGAGTACGGCATCGCCCGGCTCTACGCGGATGCCCGCGCCCAGAAGATCTACGGCGGCGCCAACGAAATCCAGAAAGAACTCATCGCGCGCTCGTTGTAGCACGCCCGATGGAAAGAGACGACGTGTATCTCACCCAGGGACTTCACCGCAGCGTGAGCCAGTGTCCGGACAAGATTGCCCTCGTCAACGGGGACAGACAGTTCACACACACCGAACTGATCGACCGGATCGGCCGGCTTGCAGCGGCGCTGGCCGGACTCGGCGCCGCCGAAGGCGACCGCATCGGCATCCTGGCCACCAACTCGGCCGAGTACGTCGAGTACGCACTCGCCTGCCCGTGGGGCGGATTCGTGCTCGCGCCGATCAACAACCGGTGGAGCCTGACCGAGATGGCGTACCAGGTCGACGACGCCGAGATCACGGTGCTGATCACGGATCCTGCTTCCCTCGCGCAGGCCCGCGAGCTCCGGGACAAATGTTCTACCCTCGCGTCCATCGTGTGTTACGGAGCCGCGCAGCTCCCGGACGACTGCCTGGACTACGAGGACCTGATCACCGCGAGCACCCCGATGGCCGACCGGCGACTCTCCGGTGATGCACTGGCGGCGATCCTGTACACCGGGGGAACCACCGGGGTACCGAAGGGGGTGATGCTCGGTCCCGGGCAGATCATGGTCTCGGGTATGGGATCACTGCTCTCCGCGGGACTTCCCAACCGGCCCGAACGGTTCCTGCACGTCTCACCGCTTTACCACATGGCCGCGCTGGCCGGCATCTACCAGCAGGTAATGCTCGGATCGACCCAGTATGTGCTCGGGGAATTCGACGTGCACCGGCTGGCCGAGACGATCGAGCGTGAGCGAATCACCGCAACAACCCTGGTGCCGACGATGATCCAGCGATTGCTCACGTTGATCGAAACGACCGGCGCGGATCTGTCCAGCCTGATCCACCTGGGTTACGGAGCCTCGCCGATCTCCGAAACCGTGCTGCGGCAGGGATTGCGGCTCCTCCCGCACTTGCAGATGTGCCAACGCTACGGGATGACCGAACTCGGCCCGGTCGCCACACTCCTGACCCCGGCCGATCATCGGGACGTCACCCACCCGCAACGGCTGCGGTCGGCGGGACGGGCGGCAATGCACACCGAGGTACGGGTGGTGGGGGAGAACGGCGAGGAAATGCCGGTCGGCCAGGTCGGCGAAGTCGTCGTTCGCGGCGGCAACATCATGCTGGGCTACTGGAAGAAGCCGGCCGAAACCGCGCACGCGCTGCGCGGCGGCTGGATGCACACCGGAGACATGGGCTACTTCGACGACGACGGCTACCTGTACGTCGTCGACCGGCTCAAGGACATGATCGTCACCGGCGGCGAGAACGTGTACAGCGCCGAAGTCGAAAGCGTTCTCTCCCTGCACGAGTCGGTCGCCAGCTGCGCCGTGATCGGGGTCCCCGACCCCGACTGGGGCGAACGCGTCCACGCGGTCGTCGTCCTGACCCCGGGACACGAGAGCGACGCATCGACATTGCGCGAATTTTGCGCGCAATACATCGCTCGGTACAAGGCGCCGCGCACCGTCGAGTTCGTTCCCGCGCTCCCGCTGTCACCGGTCGGCAAAATTCTCAAACGGACACTGCGCGAGCAGCACAACACATCGATGGGACAACCCTCATGACGCATCGGCCGTCGCAGCCGCGGACAGATTCACCGCGGTATCTCACCGAGGATCGCCTGGCGATCCGGGACCTGGCTCGCGAGTTCGCGATGACGCAGGTGCTGCCGGTCGCGAACGAGTTGGATCCGGTGCAGGGCACGATCCCGGACACGTTGAAGAAGGCGATGGCCGAGGTCGGGTTCTTCGGGATCATGATCCCGGAGGAGCACGGCGGTCTGGGCCTCGGTGTGTTCGAGTACTGCCTGGTGGCGGAGGAGTTGTCGCGGGCGTGGATGAGCGTGTCCGGGTTGCTGGCCCGCGGCAACGGGATGGGCGGCGGCTTCACCGCGGAGCAGGAGGCGGCGCTGCTGCCGAAGGTGGCCCGCGGTGAGTACCTCGGCGCGTACGCCCTGTCCGAGGCCGAGGCCGGCTCCGACGTCGCGAACATCTCCTGCCGCGCGACCCGCGACGGCGACGACTGGGTGATCAGTGGCACGAAGATGTGGTGCACGTACGCCGACGAGGCCGATTATCTGGTGTTGTTCGCGCGCACCGATCCGACCAAGGATCCGGCGAAGCCGCACCGCGGGATCAGCGCGTTCCTGATCGACAAGCAGCGCGGAGGCTTCCCCGAAGGGATCAGCGGGACGAAGATCCGCAAGATCGGGTATTTCGGGTGGAGCACGTGGGAGTTGTCGTTCGACGGCTTCCGGGTGCCGGCGTCCGCGATGCTCGGCGAGGAGGGCAAGGGTTTCTACCTGGCGGTCTCCGGTCTCGAGGTCGGGCGGGCGCACACCGCGGCCCGGGCGATCGGACTGGCCCGGGCGGCGTTGGAGGACTCGATCGCGTACCTGCACACCCGCCGTCAGTTCGGGCACGAGTTGGCCGATTTCCAGCATCTGCGGTTCAAGGTCGCGACGATGGCCGCCGACATCGAGGCGGCGCGGCAGTTGATGTATGCGGTGGCCACCGATATCGACACCGGCCGTCGGTGCTCGTTGGAGGCGTCGATGTGCAAGCTGGTGGCTACGGAGATGGCCGAGCGGGTGACCAGTGAGGCCGTGCAGATTCACGGCGGTGCCGGGTATACCACCGACTTCCAGGTGGAGCGGCACTGGCGCGATGCCCGGTTGACGAAGATCTTCGAGGGCACCAGCGAGATCCAGATGCGGATCATCTCCGACGAACTGCTGGGCAGGACCTCGTCCTGAATGACGCGCTCGATCATGGAAGGGCAAGAACGTGGCAGATGGAAGTGTCCGGGTTCGTCAACCATCGAAGAATTCGGCCCACCACGGGGAGCCGTTCTTCACTCGGACAGGTTCCGGTTTCGAACCGTTGACGAGCGCAGTGAGCGGTTGGTCCGCCGACATGGTTGTCGGGCCAGCGATACTAGGTCTGCTCGCCCGAGCCGCCGAGGAGAGAAACCCAGATGAGGGTTTCTTCGCTACACGGTTGACCGCAGACCTGTTCCGGCCGGTGCGGATGGCGCGAATCGATACGAACTCCCACGTTGTGCGCTGGGGACACCGGATTCGTGTCGTGGATTCGGCTCTCCTGCAAGACGGCGTCGTGGTGGCACGTGCATCAGTCGTCTTCTACCGGAAGGCGAATAACGCTGAGGGTCAGCGATGGGCCAGTCCCGACACACCGAAACCTCCGCCAGCAGAGACACACCCCGGGGAACGCATGATCGGAATCTCAGAGCCATCGCACGGGTGGATGCCCTGGTCCCGGACGGCCACTGCCCTGTACACCGGAACCCGCAAGCGGATATGGGCCCGGAACTGGGCGGCCGTTGAAGACGAAATGACGACACCGTTCGTGCGCGCGGCGATGGTGTCCGACCTGACCAACTTGGTGACCAATCTAGGCACCGCCGGCATCGGCTACATCAACGGAGACGTCACACTGACGCTGGCCAGGATGCCCGAAGGCCCAGACCTCGGCCTGGAAGCCGACAGCCATCTCGACTCGAACGGCATCGCGGTAGGCTCGGCAACCCTGTTCGACCGGCACGGTCGCCTAGGAACCTGTCTCGTCACTGCAATCGAGCGCGCCGGTCACAGCATCCCGGCTGTAGCACATCCACGGTAATCAACGCTGACTTGGTAACGTCCCCGGTAGACCTGTCCGGTGGAAAGTTGTCATATCGGAGCGCCAGCCGGAGTTGTATCGGATGGATTGTCGCGACGTATCTGAGGAAGCTCGGATAGGAGCCCTCGAGTGGCGAGTGTCTGACGTAGGGCCTCGTTGTCCAGGGTGAGGGCTTGGACATGCTGGGCGAGCTTATGAGCCCGTAGGCGAAGTTCGATGACTTCCTCCCGTTCGTGGCGGCTGCGGGCGGCGAGTTCGGCCTCGAGTGCGCGGATGCGGGTTGTAGGAGGAATGACCACATACCGGTTAATAAATTGTTCAGGGATAGGAATGGCCTAGGACTGTGGATTTCTTTAGTCCTAGGCCATATCAGACTCAGTATTCAGTTGCTACATAAAGAAGGTCTGCCAGACATTCATGAACCAGTTGGCGGCAAAGCCGATCATTCCTGAATGATCCCACTGATCCCACACGTTGCCACTCATGATTGCTCCTTAGAACTCATTGAACCAGTCCACGAAGTTGTGCCACACTTCCATGCCCGGTGCCAACCACATTATGTAGGGCAGGTCAAACAAGTTGCCGATCATAGTGGATTCCATAGTGCTGCGAATCCGTTCCACAGTGCGCTGAACCATCCCCATACGGGAGGCTGTAGCCAGAGGTCTGGCAAGTTGCCGATCATGATCCACCGCCAAAGAACGGCATAATCATCGTTCCTATCCAGGCGAACACGTTGTACGGGAAAATGTCCCAGGGTGAGTTAGGCATTGCAGACTCCTTACAGTCGGCCTTACCAGGGATAGCCGGTGAGAGGGTTGTAGCCGTTCCTGATCAGCCAGGCAAAGCCCCACGCGCCTGTGTACAGCGGGTACGCCCATGCTGGCAGCCAGTCCAACTGAGGTGGGTACAGGTCACCGTTCTTCATACGTGCTCCTTCGGCCTCCCGACCTGATACGTGTATCGAGCTAGGTTGACTGTCGTTACCTGAGCGCTGAACAACGTGGACTCGTCTCAGCCTGAGCTTTGGCCTGCTTGTACGTCAGATCAGGTATCGAATAGAACAGGTGAGTAGCTCTACTGGACAGCCCAGGAAAATACGCCTTCAGCGCCGCGGTGAAGTTTCTCGTCCCGGCGCAGTCCTGATCGTCTCTGTCGGAGGGACGATCTACTCTGGCAACCGCGACGAGCAACAGGTCGCCACTGCCCAGACCGGTGATCTGATCACGGTCCTGATCTGCGGTGTTCCGCGGATTGGCAGGTGCGTGGCGGCCTGTTTCTCTTTGCGATCTGGGGTGAATCCGCCATCACTCGGCCTGCGCCTACAGGCCCACTCGATTGGGGTAGCTGTACCGATCCGCCTCCGGCGGTCGATACACAGCGCAGGAGGGGTGCGCTTCCATTCAACTGAGCCCGTTTCCGACCAAGGAGTTCGTCATGTTAGACCTGGGGTTTTCTACGCTTTCCCTGAGATCACCGCCGCCATCATGGCACTAGGGAACGCAGTGCGGTGGTGGCAGTCGCTTCCATTCAACTAACCCCGGAGGTGATGAGGTGATTCCGATCCCCCCGTACGGGTTGGGCGGCAGCTGGATGGTGTGGACGCCCTGGCTGGTGCCCATAGTTCTTTGGTGGAACTCCTGGCACTGACCCTGTACCTATCGCGCGCCGCCGGCGACGCGCTGTCCTGAGCCTTCTACCTGCGTAGCTCCCAGGTCACGGGCACAATCGGGGATATGCGGCTGATTGCGCCCATGCTGGCCACGGCCGGCACGCTTCCGGACGACACGGCGGAACGGCCATGGAGTTTCGAGATGAAGTACGACGGGTGCCGGATGCTGGCCTCGGTGGGCGGCGGCCGCGAGCCGGTGCTGTGGACCCGCGCCATGAACGTGGTGACACCCTCATATCCCGAGATCACCGAGGCATTGACAGCGGCGTTCGGCGGCCGCGGCCGCATCGTTCTCGACGGCGAACTGGTAGCTCTCGATAAGGGCGAGCCATCCTTCGGGCTGAACGCCGAATGGGGGTCGCCCATGCGACGAAGCCGTTGCAGCGGCGAATCCCTGTGACATTTTTACCCTTTGACGTCCTCGCGCTCGAAGGAGACGATCTCACGAAGGCGTCGTATCTGGAGCGGCGGGCGGAGCTGGCCGAGCTGGATTCGGTCATCCAGGACGTCGGTGGCCTGCCCATCACTGTCCCTCCGTACTGGGAAAATCAGAGCAGCAAAATCATGCTGAATGCCGCGAAAAGTGCTGGCATGGAGGGGATTTTGGCCAAAAGGTCGACTTCGATCTACCTTCCGGGCCAGCGGAGCCGGTCCTGGGTCAAGCATGCAATCCGTACTCGCAGTTCGGTTTTGGTGATCGGCTTCGTCGGCTCGAGTCGATCGGTCGCGGCGCTGATCCTCGGAGCGTACGACGCGGAAGGACGGTTAGTCCAGGTAGGTTCTGTCTCCAGCGGACTCACGGTCTCGATGCGCCGACAGCTCCGGGAGGACTTCCGGCCGCTGGAACGCCCTAGCAGCCCTCTCACGGACCCGTCAGCGGCCGCGGAGACCTTCTCTGGGGTTCAAGTGGCTGAGTCCTCGGCTGGTCGTGGACGTGGTTATCTGCGCACGCCACTGTCTCGCTGTCCTTCGACCAGCGCATCCATCCCGAAGGAGCGCACCCAAGCATCGTGCGGACCGATTGGCTTGACGCACTAGGGATGCCACACCGCATTCGTTAGGTGTTGGTAATTGCTGAGAAATTCTAGGGAGCGTCTCGGTCGAAGTCGCAGATCAGCACGCTTTCTGCATTGCAACGAGTTTGAGGTGTAACACCCTGCAGAGCAGAAGTGCTCAGGTCGCGCCGGTGGTAACAGCACAGATCAGTCGGCCGGTTTTGTACGGCCCGATTCGGTGTGCGTCATCTGAGGTCGGTTGGTTGTAGACCGTGTCTGAAGCACGTCGGTGGTCGTTAGGGCCTGCGATGAATTAACTTAGTCAGGTTCGGGCGTGTCGGGGTTCGGGTGGAGGGTGTAGTTCCATTCGCCGTGGAAGTCGTGGCGGGTGAGGGTTCCGGTGTCGGTGAGGGCGGCCATGTCGCGGTCGGGAATCTTGACGCCGGTGGGATATTCGGCGGTGTCCAGTTCGGCGCGCACGCGCAGGCCGGTGCGGGTGGTGGTGGCTGCGATGGTCTCGACAATGACCTCGTGACTCTCCAGTGGGCGTCCGCGCCAGTTCATCGAGATGTGGGAGAACAGCCGGTGCTCGATCTTGTTCCATTTGCTGGTGCCGGGCGGCAGGTGAGAGACGGTGATCGTCAGTCCGGTGCGGGCGGCGAGCGCGGCCAGCTCGGTCTTCCACGCCCGGGTGCGGTAGCCGTTGGATCCGCCGCCGTCGGCGCAGATCAGCAGACGACCGGCGTGCGGGTAGGTGCCCGAGCCGACCGCGTCCCACCAACGGCCGATGGTCGCGACCGCGAACGCGGCGGTGTCGTGATCGGTGCCGACCGACACCCATCCGGCGTCGGCGGCGAGGTCGTAGACACCGTACGGGTTGGCCTTGCCCAGTGCGGGATCGACGAAGTCGTGAACCTTGACGTGCTCGGGTTGCCCGGCCGCGGCCCATTCCCGGCCGCCGTTCTTGTAGCTGCCGACCAGCTCCTTCTTTTTGGTGTCCACGCTGATCACGGGATCCCCCGACGCCATGTGCTCTTCGGTCCGCTCGTGCAGATACCGGAACTGGGCGTCGCGGTCGGGATGCTGGCGGCCCTCAGTGGTCTTGGCGTTGGCCTGCAGGCTGTAGCCGAGTTCCTTGAGCAGTCGCCGAACCACGAAATCGCTGACTTGATAGCCATTTTCGGTCAGCGCTCGCGCGAGGGCACGGGTTGACTTGCAGGTCCACCGCAGCGGTGACTCCGGGTCGCCACGGGTGTCGGGATCGATCAGCGCCTCCAGCGTGGCCACCAACTCGGGCTCATGGGCCTCCGCACGTTTACGGCCGCCGCCGGGTTTACGTGAACGTTCCACCGGCACCGCGGATGTCACCTCCTCGGCTTCCGCGCGGCCACGGCGCACGGTATCGGCGGCCACACCCGTCGCGGAGGCCACGATCGCCACACCACCGGGACCGAGCTGCGCGGCCTCGACCCCCAGCCACACCCGACGTTGGCGCTCGTTCAAGTGCCCACGAATAGTCTCGTAACGCCATCCCAGCGCCTCTGCCGCATCCGCCATGCCACAACGGTAACGCCATCATCATTAAAAGCGACGTTAATTCCTCGCGATCCCTTAGTGGCGTGAGGGTTGGTAGACCTCGGCGAGTTCATCGATGAACGGGGGTGCGAAAAGGCAGTTTTCGAGTATGCGCCAGAGCGTCTCGATGAAGCGGTCGACGGACATCCCGAATCTGACGAAGATCTCTTCGTCAGGCGCTCCGCCGTAGGGTGCCCACGCGTGTGCGAACTCGATGACTGCGTCGGTGTCGCTGTGTCCGGTTTGCCAGTCGTGGGTTTGTCGGCGCAGTCGTTGGCGGCGTTGTCGCAGGTGCCGGTACCGGGCGACGTCGTCATCGACCGTGTGCAGTGGTTTGGTTGTGCCGGTTGGGAATGTTCGGCCGTGGTGGGGAGGGATCGGGTGTGCGGGGTGCTCGGGCATGCGTGACCACTCACTGTCGGGGTTCCGGGCTGTGGAATGTGATGATTGCGTTCCGGGGCGCCTGGCTTCTTCGGCGGGTCGCTCCCCTCGACCTGCCTACAGGCTGTGCTGCTGGGTTTGGTATCACCAGCCCTGTTCGGTCGGTAGTTGTGGCGGTGGGCTGGGGATGAGGGAGCCGTCGGTCTGTCTTGCCTGTTCGGCGATTCGGTCGGCCAAGTCGGTCAGCCGGGAGCGCTGGGTGCCCCAGCCGGGGTCGCGAAGTTTGCCGTCGTGTTTGACGATGTCTCCTGCGACCATGACGGTGTCGATGTCGGCGGCAGAAGATTGGGTGACGACGGCGGCTGCGGGATTGGAACGCAGGTAGCCGGCCATGTCCGGTGATGTGGTGCGGAAGAGCACGAGATCGGCCTGTTTGCCGACGGTGATACTCCCGATACGGGAGTCGATGCCGAGCGCCTTGGCGCCATTGATGGTGCCCCACTCGAGCGCCTCGTGCGCGGTGACGGAAACCGCTTCGGGGTTGTGTCCTGCGGCGAGTTGCGCATGCGCGTCGGCGAGGCGCACGATCTGCATTCCCATCCGGACTTGGGCGATTACGCCGCCGCCGCAGCATCCGACGGAATCGACGCCAACGGTGGGTGCCAGGCCGAATTCCCGCTGTTTCCGCAGAGACGGCTCGCCCTGTGCCATGGCCATCTCAGCTTCGACGCAGGCGCAGATGGCGGCGCCGCCGTCGGCGACCTGACGGTATTCGTCGTCGGTGCTGGCTTCACCGTGCACGAAGACGACGTCGGACGCGATGAGCCCTGCCTTCGCCAGGCGCGCGATCTCGCCGACACTGTTCTGGACCGCGTTGATGTGCAGGGTGAGGGTAGCGCCGAATGAGCGGGCTAGTGCGAACTGCTCGGCGACAACGTCTTCGGATGCCATGAACAGCTCGACGGGGGCGACGCCGAGTTGGACCCGCGCGGTGGCGGAGGTGAAGAACTGGTCCCGGAGTTTGTCGAGGACCGGAATGTAGTCGGCGGTGCGGCTGAAGACGCGCGGCGCGAGCGGGGCCTGCCCCATACCGAGGGCGTAGACGCCGCGCACGCCGGCGTCGACCATGGCCTGTGCGCCGGCAAAGGCGTGCTCGGTGGTGTTGACGTTGTGTTCGTAGCCCAGCACCGTGGTCACGCCGTTGTTGAGGCATTCGAGGGCGCCGGCGTAGGTGGCGGTGTAGGTGTCGTCGGCGGTGACCATGGGGGCGATGTGCAGGCGGATACCGTGCATGTACTGCAGAGTCGTCCAGTCGGCGAAGACACCTTTGATCGAGGACTGCCACAGGTGCCGGTGGGTGTCGACGAATCCGGGGGTGAGAATGGCGCCAGTACCGTCGATCTCCTGGGCGTCGACCGCTCCGAGGCCGGGACCGACGTGGACGATCGTGTCGTTCTCGACCAGGACATCGGCGTTCTCGAGGGTGCCGATTGCCGGGTCCATCGAGATCACGGTGGCGTCGCGGAAGACTGTGCGCGCGTTCATGTTCGTACCTTCTCCTCGGAATTTGTCGGTGGTGCTTACTGGCCGATGGCTGCTGCGCCGGTGCGTCGGCGGCGGAAGACCGCGGACAGTCCGACTGCGATGATGACCGCCATGCCGTTGAAGACGTCGGTGATCCACGGTTCGACGCCCATGAGGGACAGTCCGCTGATGGCGGTACCGACGAAGAAGAGTCCGATCACGGTCCCGATCAGGTTGTAGGTGCCCGGTTTGATGGTGGTTGCGCCCAGGAACACCGCGGCGAGGGCGGGCAGCATGAAGCCGATGCCGCCGACCTGCGGGTTGCCGTTGCCCTGGCTGGCGATCTGGAGGACACCGGCGATTCCGGCGAGCAGGCCCGCGGCGACGAAGCTCAGCAGGACCGTCCGCCGGACCGGGAGACCGATCAACGCGGCGGCCTTCTCGCTCGAGCCGACCGAAGCGAGGTTGCGCCCGGGGACGGATTGTTCGAGGACGAACCACACGGCGGCGGCGATGACCAGCATGAGCACGAACAGCACGGGAATGCCGATGAACAGTTGGTTGCTCAGCCCGGTCAGTGAAGGCGAGAGGCCGGCGCTGATGGGGATGCCTTTGGTGTAGGCCTGGACGATGCCGCCGATCACGGTAGACACGCCGAGAGTGGTGATGATCGAGTTGATGCCCAGATAGGCGACCAGCAGGCCGTTGATCACTCCGATGGTGCTGCCGACCAGGACGGCCGCGGCGATGGCCACGATCACGGGGAGGTCGAAGTCGGCCATGATGGCGGCGGCGACGATCGAGCACAGTCCGGTGTTGGCGCCGACGGAGATGTCGAACCGGCCGGTCACCAGGGGGAAGAGCAGAGCCATAGCGACGACGGCGAGGACCGACTGTGAGGTGGCGATGGTCCGCCAGTTGCCGCTGGAGGCGAATGTCTGCGGTAGCAGGATCGTGAAGACGATGACGACGAGGATGAACAGCAGTGGCAGCCCGAACTTTTCGAGTGTGCTCGACAGCGCGGAGCGGGCAGTGGTCGGTGTCGTCGTCGGCCGCGGTTCGGTGGGCGAGGGATGCTCGAGGGTCGGCTCGACGGTGGTCATGCTGACTGCTCCTTGGTGGTGAAAACGAGTTCGGTGAGGGTGTGGCGGTCGAGGTCGTGTCCGGAGACCTCGGCGGTGATGCGTCCGTTGTCGAGGACCAGGACGCGATCGGACATATCGGCGAGTTCCTCGAAATCGGAGCTGACAAGGATGGCCGCGGCGCCGGCGGTGACCGCGCGGCGGATCAGGGCGTAGGCGTCGGTACGGGCGCCGACGTCGACGCCCTGGGTGGGTTCGTCGAGAAGCAGTAGGCGCGGGGATCGGCTCATCCAGCGTGCCAGGATCACCTTCTGCTGGTTGCCGCCGGACAGGGACGACATCAACGCGCTGTCGTTTCGGGTGCGGATGGCGTAATCGGTGATCGACCGTCGAGCCAGGGTGCGTTCGCGTCGTCGGCTGAGTCGGTTGAGGGTGCTGACCGCAGAGAGGCTGGCCGCCGAGATATTCTGCGCCACGGTCTGATCGGGGAACGCTGCTTCCAGGTCGCGGTGCTCGGGCACGTACGCGATCCCGAGGTCCATCGCGCGGCGCGGGGAGGGGATGGCAACGGTGTCGCCGTCGACGGTGACGGTCCCGGCTGACGCGGGATTGCTGCCGAACAGAACTTGCAGTAGTTCCGAGCGGCCGGACCCGAGAAGGCCGGCGATCCCGAGGATCTCGCCGCCGTAGACATCGAGGTCGACGCCGTTCACACCGGGGGCGCACACATTTCGGAGGGAGGCGACGACCGGGCCGAGAGCGCTGCGGGTCTTGGACTTGGGGAAGACCTCGTCGAGGGGGCGACCGACGATGTGGGAGATCAGTGTCTTTTCGGTGAGGTCGTCGGTGGTCGTGGTGGTGATGTGCTGACCATCGCGTAGCACGGTCAGGTCGGTGCACAGGGTCAGGATTTCGTCGAGGCGGTGGCTGATGTAGACGACGGCGACGCCGGCGGCCGCGACCCTGCGGACGGCGTCGAGCAGCACGGCGACTTCCTCCTCGGGCAGTGCGGCCGTCGGCTCGTCGAGCACGATGGCGGACACCGGTGCCCGCCCGGTGACGTGATCCTGCAGTGCCCGGGCGATCGCGATCATCGTCTGATCGGCCAGACGCAGTTCGCCGACCGTCTCGGTGGTGGCGATGTCGATGTCGAAGTAGTCGAGCAGCGTCCGTGCACGCGAGTGCAGCGCGGCTCGGTCGACTCGGCCGTAGCGGAGCGGCAGTGGTTCGCCTGCGGCGAGGTTCTCGGCTACATCGAGGGTGGCGAACACCGCTGGATTCTGGTGGACGAAACGCAGGCCAGCGTGTCGCGACCAGGACGGGGTCACCTCCGATGCGGCGACGGTGGTGGTGCCGACGGTGATGGCGCCACCGTTCGGATCCGCGGGTTGGACACCGGCGAGGCACTTGACCAGGGTCGATTTGCCGCTGCCGTTACCGCCCACCAGTCCGTGGACCGCGCCGGCGCGGATGTTGAACGTGGCCTGGTCGAGGGCTCGTCCGCCGGGGAAGGTCTTCGACACATTCTCGACGGAGACGGCGACTCGCCTGTTCTCCGTGGCGGCAGGGGGTGCAGTCATGGTGCCGTACTCCAGGTAGGTAGAGGAACTTTCGAAGCGGAGCGGTCTGTGTTCTGGGCCGCGTCTGGCGATAGCAGTGACGCGGCTCACCAACGAGTCTAAACAGAATCGAAGGTAAGTCAAGATTTCGAAAGTACTTGTTGTTATCAAAATGACGTGCTAGAAAGTGAGTCCGACCACAGTGCGGTCGGACTCAATCCAGCACAGGGTGCGAAGCCTCCCTGTCTTGCCCGCGCGCGGATCTGCCGCAGCGCTGTCGATGGAGACCCCCATGAAGTACTTCTCACGAGTCGGGACCCCGCCGCGTACGGGCCGGTCCCGCCGGCTCCTTGGCGCGGGGCGCGCCCTCGCCGCGGGTGCCGCGGCGCTCGCGCTCGTATCCGGCTGCACCACCGTCGGTTCGGATACACCGGACACTTCGACAGTCAACGCCGACCTCACCCCCGAACAGGCCGAGGCACTGCAGGCGGGATACGACGGCACCGCGATGCAGGAACCGACCCGCACCGGGCCAGTGGCCCAGCCCGGAAAGAATGTCTGGGTGATCTCGTGCGGTCAGTCCTACCAGGCCTGTTCCATCCTGGCCTCCAGCTTCACCGATGCCGCGAAACAGCTCGGCTGGAACACCAACCTGGTCGACAGCAAGGCTGACCCGTCGGTGGCCACCTCGTTGATCAAGCAGGCGGTCGCGGCCCGCGTGGATGGGATCGCGTTGTTCTCGCTCGACTGTCCCGGCATCAATTCCGGGTTGAAAGAGGCGCGGGCCGCGGGGATCCCGGTGGTGCAATACACCTCCATCGACTGTGACGATCCCGCCTTCGGCGGTGGTGAGGAGTTGTTCACCGCGAGCCTGAATGTCATGGGTTCGACAAAGGTCGCTGATTACTACCGGGCCTGGGGCGGTGCACGCGCCGAGTATCTCGCAGCGCTGCTCGGTGGCCAGGGCAAGGTGCTCGAGATCCACGAGACCTCGCAGCGCCCGCACGCCTACTCGCACGAGGGCTTCATCGACCAGATGAAGATCTCCTGCCCCGCCTGCGAGATCGTCGACGTTCCGTTCACGTTCTCTCAGGTGCCGAAGGAGGCGACCGCGGTCTGGAACTCGGCGCTGCTGCAGAACAAGGACGCGGCCGCGGTCTCCTTCAGTATTGATTCGCTGATGGGTCTGGGGCTGCAGAGCGCGCTGCAACAGTCTGGTTTCCGCGGCATCACGGCCGGTGGTGAAGGTCTGAACCTCGACTTGGTGCGGGAAGGGCGGCAGACTTCAGAGACACCTGTACCGTACGAGCTCGCCTCGTGGGGGTTGGCGAACACCCTGAACCGCGTTTTCGCCGGCGAGGATCCCAAGTCACTGCCCAGCGAGGGCGGCGGATGGGTCTTCCTCGACAAGGACCACAACCTTCCGGCCGAAGGAAGCTGGGAACCGAGTTTCGACTTCAAGAACATCTACACCTCGATGTGGACGGGACAGTCTGAATGATCACCGAGCGACCGGCGCCGCGGGCGTACTACGACATCACCGACTCCGAGGCCGCGCATCTGCGCACGCGCATCCTCGCCGGCGAACGCAGCGACACCGGCGCCGGTCGCCCCGTCCTGTTGCGCGGCGCCACTGTGATCACCATGGACCCGGAGATCGGTGACCTGCACCCCGGCGACGTGCTGATCAAGGGCGAGCAGATCGCCGGGATTGGCCCCGACCTGCTCGACTGCGCCGGTCCCGACGCCGTCATCGTGGACATGGCCGGGATGATCGTGATGCCCGGATTGATCGACAATCACCGGCACTGCTGGCAGAACGCGTTCCGTCGGCTGATCGCCGACGCCGATCTCGACTCGTACGTCGCCACCACGCACGGCGGTATGGCCATGCATTACCGGCCCGAGGACATGCACATCAGTGTTCTGGCCACCACCCTCGGCGCGATCGACCAGGGCGTGACCACCGTGGTCGACTTCTCCCACAATTCGCGGAGTGGCGCGCACTCGGATGCGGTGTTCGACGCCTACCGTGAGTCGGGTATCCGCGCGGTGCACGCCTCGGCCGCCCCCAACGCCGGCGCGTGGGAGGAGCAGTGGCCGGCCGATCTCACCAGGATCCGTGAGCGGCACTGCGGCGCAGCGGATTCACGGCACAGTATCCGTATGGGCCTGGACATCAGCCGGGTCCGTCCGGTGCGGGAGTTGCTGTCGATCGCCCGGAGCGAGGGTCTCGGGATCACCTTCGACGGTGTGCTGGGAGCCGGTGCCGCGCCCGAGATCGGCGAACTCGCCCGCGAGGGCCTGCTAGGCCCGGATGTCACCCTGATTCATTGCACCGACCTTCCGGACGAGGTATGGAGGATGCTCGCCGCCAGCGGCACCCACGTCACGCTTGCGACGACCTCGGACGAGCAGATCGGCATCGCGACCGGGTTGCCTCCGATCCAGACCGCCCTCGACCACGGTATCCGCCCCAGCCTGAGTGTCGACGTCGAGATCTCCCTCGCCGGAGACATGTTCACCCAGATGCGCTCGACCCTGATGACCCAGCGGATGGGGACCGCGATGCGCCGCTACCGCGGGGACACCGACTGCCCGGAGATGCTCACCAACCGGGATGTCCTCGAGTTCGCCACCGTCCAAGGTGCCCGCGACAACGGTCTCGGCGCGGTGACCGGTTCACTGACACCGGGACGTGCCGCGGACATCGTCGCGCTGCGGGCCGAGGACATCACCAACATGCCCCTCAACAATGCGATCGGGACGATCGTGCAGGGTGTCGACGCCAGTCACGTCGACACCGTGTTCATCGCCGGGCGGCTGCGCAAATGGCGGCGGGATCTCGTCGGCGCGGACATCGACGCGATCCGGCGGCGCCTGACCGCCTCACGCGACCACCTCGCGGACCGTACCGGATGGACCGTCGACCCGCTCCGCCCCGCGGGCAACACCCGGCCGGCGTTCGATCACCTGGCCTCGTTCGTCGATCACCAACAACATGACCTGCTCGAGAGCTGACAGGAAGCACCCAATGACCGACTTCTTTCCCGGATTCGACTCCGTGACTTCCACGGTGGACGGCGTCGAGCTGTTCGCCCGGGTCGGCGGCCCCGCAGACGGCGCCGCTGTCGTTCTTCTGCACGGATTCCCGCAATCGCACCTGTGCTGGCACATGGTGGCCCCGACCCTGGCTACCCGATTTCGGGTCGTCTGCCTCGACCTCAAGGGGTATGGGCGGTCGCAGGCAGCTCCCGGCGACCCCGAGCACGTGGGGTACTCCAAACGCACGATGGCCGCTGAGGTCGTTGCGTTCATGGCAGCGCTCGGGCACGACCGATTTTCGGTGGTCGGCCACGACCGCGGCGCCCTCGTCGGATACCGGCTGGCCCTCGACACCCCGGAGGCGGTGGACGCGCTCGTCATCTGCGACAACTATCCGACCCCGGTGATCTGGGACAACATGGCGGTGGACCCGAACTTCACCCCGCACTGGCGGGTGTTCGCCGCAGAGGGGACCGACGCCGAGGACGCGATGGCTCCCGACCTACTCGAAAAGCTGGTCGCCGCCCACACCGCCTCCGGAACGGTCGACGAACTCGGCGACGACGTGATGAACGAGTATCGGAGCGACTGGCGTGATCCTGCACGGATTCTCGCCTACTGCGAGGACTACCGCGCCGGCGCCGGAATCGACCCGCAACTCGACCGCGCCGACCTCGACGCGGGTGCCACGGTTGCGTGCCCGGCGCTAGTGATCTGGGGCGAGGCGTTCCTCGGTAAGGCACCCGAAGCCACCGTCGATGTCTGGCGCCGCACCTTTGCCCCGCACATCCTCGGTGTCGAGGTACCGGGCGGCCATTTCAACCCCGAGGAAAGTCCCGCGGAGACCACCGCCGCGCTCATGGATTTCCTCTCCGACCATGCCGGCACCCCGGCCAGCTAGCTGGCCCCGGCCTTCACCCGACTCCGCCCGGTACCCGCCCCCGCGGAACGATCCTGTTCAGGAAGAGATCCCGTGTCCTTGCCCGTTCTCCAGATCATCGTTGCCAGCACCCGGCCGGGCCGCGTGGGACTTCCGGTCGCGCAGTGGTTCGCCCACCATGCCACCGACCACGGCGGCTTCGAGATTGAGATCGTCGACCTCGCCGAGATCGACCTGCCCATGTTCAACGAGCCGGCGCATCCCCGGCTCGGGCAGTACTCGCATGCCCACACCAAACGATGGAGCGAAGTGATAGCCCGCGGCGACGCGTTCGTCTTCGTCACCCCGGAGTACAACTACGGATTCAACGCCGCCCTGAAGAACGCCATCGACTATCTCTACAGCGAATGGCATTACAAGGCAGCGGGTTTCGTCAGTTACGGTGGGATCGCGGGAGGCACTCGGGCGGTTCAGATGCTCAAGCAGGTCCTCACCACGCTGAGCATGGTGCCGGTGTTCTCTTCGGTGAACATCGCCTTCGTCGGCAAGCTCATCACCGATGAGGGCGGGTTCGAACCGACCGAGGCTCTCATTGCGTCTGCCGACGCCATGCTCGGAGAATTGGCGAGCTGGACCCCGGCGGTCGCGGCCATGCGGACCTGACCGATAACGAACATACGAGAGGGCCCGTCCGATGTGGACGGGCCCTCTCGTATGTTCGTGTCGGAGGAACCGGTCAGTCGGCGATCGAGCTGTCCGTCGACAGAAGGAATTCCGTGGTCAAGGAGATATGGCGGTGCAGCAATGCCGCTGCCAACTCCGTGTCCCGGGCAAGGACCGCCTCGACGATGTCGCGATGCTCCTTCGCGATGTCGCGATCGGAAGAATGCCCCAGCGGCACCGACCAGCGCCGGTACAACTCGGCGGCGGCACGCAAATCGTTCGCAGTCCGGCGAAGCCGCGGATTCTCACAGCCGGCGAGCAGGGTCTCATGGAACGAGGCATGCAACTGTGCCCACCGCTCGTTGAAACGTGCAGGATCGTCGGGATCCATCTGAGGACACCGCTCGAGCTGATGGTGGATGGCGAGAACCGACGATTCCCACGTCACGTCGCCGTCGCGGATCGCCCGCCGGAGTGCGAGGATCTCTATCTCACACCGCGCGTCGGTCAGCCACAGAAGGTCGCTGCGCGAAAGCGGCGTCACGGTGAACCCGATCTGCGGGACGCTCTGTACCAGGCCCTCGCCCACCAAGCGGGTCAGTGCCTCTCGTATCACGCCGACGCTGGTGCCATACCTCTCGCACATCTCTGCGAACGGGAGTTTCTGGCCGGGTTCGAGGCGGCCGGAGAGAACGTCCGCGCGCAGAGCGTCGTAGGCGACCTGCTGCCGCGTACGTTTCTCGCTCATCGCAACACCCTATCACAATCGAACATTACTAGCATTTTCGAATAAGTGTGCCCGATGGCCACTTCGGTATGGTGGCCATCGGGCAGTGTCCTGGGCTGGCTCGCGGTGGATGTCAGCCGATGCGAGCCCGCCGGATCACTCGGTGAGCGCGACCGGGGTGAGGTCGACGTCGATGTGCTGCGATCCCTGACCGGGATAGCCGAGCGCGTATACGAAGGCGCGGAAGTCGCCGGATGGATCTGCGATTACCTGATGCGGGGTGTTCGGCGGGGTGTAGATCAGGTCGCCGACCGTGATGACGCGGGCCTCGTCGGCGATCTGCATCACGCCCTTACCCTGGATGACGAACCAGTACTCGTGCGTCGGGTGCTGGTGCGCCTTGAGTTCCTCGCCGGCCTGCACCTGGAAAACCCCGGCCAGGGCCATGTACGTGCCGGTAGTCTCCGACTCCTGCGCTTCTTTCGGGATCATGTATTTGGTGGTCGCGGTCCCGCGGTGTTCGGGAACCGACTCCATATCGATGGACCAAACGTGCATGGCCAAACTCCTTGTGCTCGTATTGATGTGGGGTTGATCTGCGCCGCCTGAATCAGGCCCGTGTCATCGTTTGCGTGAGTGTGCCGATGCCGTCCACCCAGCTCACCAAGGTGTCGCCGGGCTGGAGGAACACCTTCGGGTCCCGCCCGACACCCACGCCGGCCGGTGTTCCGGTGAAGATCAGGTCGCCGGGAAGCAGCGTCACGATCGCCGAGAGCTTCGCGATCAGGCTCGGCACAGAGAAGACGAGGTCTCGGGTGCGACCGAGCTGCATCTGTTCACCGTTGATCGTGCACCCGAGTTCGAGGTCGGCGGGATCGTCGACCTCGTCGAGCGTGACCACCCACGGCCCGGTTGGACTGAACCCGGGAAAGGACTTGCCCAGGCTGAACTGGGGCACCGGGCCGACGAACTGAGCCTTGCGCTCAGACAGGTCCTGTCCCACCGTCAGGCCTGCGACATGGGACCACGCCTCCGCTTCAGAGACGTCGTGGGCGGTGCGACCGACCACGGCGACCAGCTCCACCTCCCAGTCGGTGTTGCCATCGGCTGGCAGGGTCACGGTGGTGTTCGGCCCTGTCACAGACGAGACGAACTTGGTGAACACCGTGGGCGCTTCCGGGACGGTGAAACCGGACTCGTCGGCGTGGTCACGGTAGTTGAGGCCAATCGCGAAGATCTGGCGCGGTGTCGGCACCGGGGCCTGCAGATCGGCGGGGGCGAACTCGATCGACTCGGACAGCTCCGCGGTCGCCGCCCACGTCGTGAACTCGTCCCACCGCTCGTAGATCGACTGCGGGTCGGCATCGAAGACGCCTCCACTGGCCTTGTTGACGTCGACGGCGGTGCTCGGTCCGGTCACCAGTGACAGGCGGCCGCCGATGCTGGCGATCTTCATGAATTTCTCCTGGATGTCGAGGAACGGAGGCCGGTGACCCGGTCGCCGCCTGGGTGGGATGGCGCACTCGAACCGTCGAACGTAATGCTTGCCATGTTTCGAAAATAACAATAAGCTTCGAACATAGTCAATGGCAGCGAACTGTCACGACGAAACAAGACTTCGAGGAGTTCGACGTGAGCGACATCGTTCGAGGGACCACCGTGCTGGCCGGCCCGCTGGAAACCACCTTCGAGATCACCGGCGACATGGTCGGCGGCGCGTACTGCGTGGTCCGGCAGACCGTGAAGGCCGGCAGCCTGTTCTGGCCACACATCCACGTCAACGAAGACCAGGTCATCGTGGTTCTCAGCGGAGAGCTGGGCGTCCGCGTCGGAGACGAGGAATGGACCGCATCCGCCGGTGAGACGGTGTACCGCCCCAAAGGATTACCCCACGCGGTGTGGAACTCCGGTGCGGTGGACGTCGAAATGCTCGAGATCACCAGCCCAGGGAACTTCGACCAATACCTCGCCGGCATGGCCGAAGTCACCGCCTCCGGAGACGCACAGGCACGCGCAGCGCTACTCGAGCGCTTCCAGGTGAGCCCTGTCGAGGGATGGTCCGCCGAACTGTGCGCCAAGCACGGAGTGTCCGAATAACACTCCACCACCAGCAATCCGACGCCACCACCGCACGGTACGTCGGCATCGACGAGGAGAACTGATGTCACTGCATCGACTTGCATCCGTGGTCATTGGCGTGCCCAACGTGAATGAAACACGGAGCTACTACGAGGAATTCGGCCTCACCCCCGATTCGGACGGATGGTTCCGCACCACTGACGGAGGTCGGCAGCTCCAGGTGACCGGCGCACCGACCCGCCGGCTGATCGAACTCGGAGTCGATGTCGACGACGAGGACGACCTCGATCGTGTGGCACACAACCTGCACCGGCTCGACATCGAGTTCGAGCGGACTGCACACGCATTGACCTCGGTCGACCTCACGACAGGGGTGACGGCAACGCTGCGGGTGGCGCCACGCCGAACGCAGCCCACCGTGCCCGCCACCGTATACAACGGTCCCGGCCGGATCGATCGCGCGGGCCGGGCCCCGGGCATTTTGCGAACCGACCGTGTCCATCCACGCAAGCTCGGCCACGCCGTCGTCGGCACGACCAATCTGGCCGCCTCGACCCGATTCTTCGTCGAAGGACTCGGGTTCCGCGCGAGTGACTTCATCAAGGACAAAGGCGCGTTCCTGCGTTGTTCGAACGATCACCACAATCTGCTGGTCCTCGAAGCGCCGGTGACGTATCTGCACCACACTTCCTGGCAGGTCGACGACATCGACGACATCGGTCGCGGCGCCCAACGCATGCTCGAAGACCACCCCGAGCGGCACGTCTGGGGACTCGGCCGGCACCACGCCGGCAGCAACTTCTTCTGGTACCTCAAAGACCCGGCCGGAAACTTCAGCGAGTACTTCTCCGACATGGATTGCATCGTCGAGGACCAGCTATGGACTCCCGAAATCCTCGAGGGAGCCAAGGGCCTATTCAACTGGGGACCAACGCCGCCGCCGTCGTTCATCAACCCGGACGACCTCGCCGGACTGATGGCCGGCACCCACTCGATGACCCCGTGACCAGAAAAGGCAGATAGCAATGGTCGACACCAAAATCGCCGTACTCGGCAGCGGAGCCAACGGTGCCTCCATCGGCGCCGACCTCACCCGAGCCGGACTCGACGTCACCCTAATCGAGCAATGGCCCGAACACGTCGAGGCAATGCGCACCCGAGGCGTCGAAGTGCGGATGCCCCACTGCACCGAACTCACCCCGGTCCGGGCGTTCAACCTCTGCGACGTCGCCACCTTCCGCGACAAATTCGACGTCGTCCTGATCCTGATGAAGGCCTACGACACCCGCTGGGCCAGTGAACTCGTCAAACCCGTCCTCGCCGACGACGGAATAGTCGTCGGCATCCAGAACGGCATGACCATCGACCCGATGGCCGACGTCCTCGGCGCCCACCGCACCCTCGGTAGCGTCATCGAAATTGCCTCGAACATGTTCGAGCCCGGCATCGTCAACCGGGACACCCCCCGCGAACAGTCCTGGTTCGCGGTCGGGGGCATCGAAGAACGCGCCCACGCACGCGCCGCCGACATCGCCGCGATCTTGGCCCACGCCGGGCGCGTCGAAGTATCCGACGACATCCGCTCCTCCAAATGGATGAAGCTGGTCGCCAACAGCACCGAACTGGTCACCTCCGCAGTCCTGAACATGACCGTCATGGAAGCTGTGCAGGTCCCGGGCATGCACGACCTCATGATCGAAGCCGGAAACGAAGCAGTGCGAACAGCCCTGCAACTCGGGCACACGTTGCGGCCGATCATCGGGATGACCAAAGCCGATCTCACCGAGCCCGACCGGTTCGCCGCAGCATTGCTCGACGTGGTGCACGACGTGTACTCGATCCCGGGCCAGAAGACCACCGTCCTCCAGGACTGGCTCAAGGGCCGCCGCAGCGAGGTCCACGAGATCAACGGTCACGTCGTACGTGAACAACTCCGACTCGGTGGCACAGCACCCGTCAACAGCGCCGTGGTCGACATCGCGGAAGCCGTCGAACAGGGCACCCTCACCGCAGGACCGGACGTCGCACCGATGCTCATCGAACGCGCCGGCCTCTCGACCGTGAAATAGAAAGGACCGCAGATGCCGATCTGCCACATCGTCACGCTGAGCTTCACCGCCGACCTCCCCGAAGAGGTGATGCCGCAACTCGAACAACGCCTCACCGAGTTCGTCGACGGCCGCCCAGGGATCCTGTCCTACACCTGCGGCATCGATCTCGGGCTACACGAGTCGAACGCGGACTTCGCCATTGCCGCCACCTTCGACTCGATGACCGCGCTCGAGGCCTATACGAGCCATCCGCAGCATCAAGCGATCATCACCGAGTTCGCGCGTCCGTACCTCGTCACTCGCTCCGCGGCACAGTTCGAACTCTGACCTGACTGACACGACCGACGAAGACAACCGGCATGGTGTATTCGGACCGATAGCGCCGAATGTCCAGGCAGCAAGATAAACCAGGCTGGACGCGGTCCGGTCTCAGCGTGTCGCTGGCAACGAAGCCGACACGGGAAGGTGGTGATGATCGGCTGAGTGCGGCAGTCCCGGGGTGCCGAAATTCGACGGGGGATTGTTTGAGAGTGAGCATGTGATGCCGCCCGCCGTTCGTTGCAAGACTGGAAACTTACCCTTCGAACTCACGAGTTTCGTAGGACGCCGCCGCGAAATTGCCTATGCCAAACAACAGCTGGCGAAGTCGCGGTTGGTGACCCTCACCGGGATCGGTGGGGTCGGTAAGACACGGACGGCTCTGCGAGTTGCTGCGGATGCGCGGCGGGCGTTCGACGGACTCTGGCTGATCGAACTGGGCGAGCTGCAGAACTCAGCAATGATCGCAGACGCGGTGGTGACGGACCTGGGACTGTATGAGCAATCACCGACCGCCGCCCTCCCACTTCTCATAAAGCATCTCGCGGATCAGCGGTTTCTGCTGGTTCTCGATAACTGTGAACACCTAGTCGATGCGGCTGCAGAGTTCGCGGAGACTCTTCTGCGAAATTGCGCCGAACTTCGGATCCTTGCAACGAGTCGTGAACCACTCGGGATCGGCGGTGAGGTCGTATTGCGGATTCCACCGCTGGCAGTTCCCGGAACCGGCCACGCTCCGTCCCTTCAAGGGCTCCCCGGATACGACGCCATAACGCTGTTCGCGGAGCGAGCAGTCGCCGAAGTGCCCGAATTCGGCCTCACCGAGCAGAACCGGGTTGCAATTACGCAGATCTGTCAGCGGTTGGACGGCCTTCCATTACCGATCGAACTGGCGGCGGCACGACTGCGTGTGATGTCTGCTGAACAGATCCTCCAACGACTCTCCGACCGCTACCAGATACTGACAGCAGGAACCCGTAGGGCTCCCACACGACAGCAGACGCTGCGGTTGTGCATCGACTGGAGCTACGCCCTGTGCTCGGTAGCAGAACGCGACATGTGGGGCCGACTCTCAGTATTCGCCGGTAGTTTCGAACTGGATGCGGCAGAAAGTATTTGCGCCAGCGAAACGGCTCCAGAGACCACGTTGGACGTCGTTGCTTCGCTGATCGACAAGTCGATACTGATTCGGGAGGAAGTCGGTCGCAGTGTGCGTTATCGGCTGCTCGACACACTTCGGGACTACGGGCGGGAGAAGCTGCAGAAGGCCGCCGACCACGAGCCCCTTCAGCGCAAACATAGGGATTGGTACCGGCAACTGGTGCTGCGTGCGGAGGCCGAATGGATTGGCCCTCAGCAAGTGGAGTGGATTGCACGGCTGACTCGGGAACTGCCCAACCTACGCGACGCGATCGGCTTCTGTCTCGCTGTCCCGGGTGAGGAAGCCGCGGCACTCGAGATCAGTGCCGCCTTGTACCCATTCTGGTTCTGCCGTGGGCTCCTCACCGAGGGGCAACGATGGCTGGACCAATCGCTGAACCTGCACGACGGAAAGCCCACCGTAGATCTGGCGAAAGCCCTCTGCGCGGACAGTGTCCTCGCTGACAGGCAAGGGAACCTGCCGAAGGCCGCATCGCTGCTCGACTCACTCCGCGGTATTGCCGAGGACACCGGTGATACCGACATCTGCGGGTTTGTCGCGTACACCGCCGGGCAGTTGGCTCTTCACCAGAGTGATCACCGTCAAGCAGTCGAGGCCTTCGAGAACGCTCTCGCAGCATTCCACGCGGATCAAAATGGTCTCCTCTTCAGAATTGGTGCGTTGCAAGGACTAGGGCTCGCACGTTGCCTGCTCGGAGACTTCACCCGCGCCGCTGCCTGCCACGCAGAAATACTGGCTGTTACCGAACCCCGCCAAGAGCAGGTCTACCGGATCTACGCCCTGTGGGCTCTCGGTTTGGCCTGGTGGCGGTCGGGGGATACGGCTCGAGGGGCGGATCTCCTCAAACAGAGCCTGCGAATTCTTCGTGTCGTCGATGACCCACTTGCGTCCGCTTGGTGCCTAGAAGGGTTGGCCTGGATCGCCGCCGGCGAACGCCGGGCGCAGCGCGCAGCCGTATTGATGGGTGCTGCCCACTCACGATGGAATGCGGTCGGTAGCCCCAGCGTCCACCTTCCAGGAATGGTCGTTTTTCACAAGCAGTGCGAACGACAGAGCCGCTCCGCCCTCGGCGACCGAGCCTTCGCAGCATCCTTCCGCCGAGGAGCACGTGCAATATGCGCGGACGCCGTCACCTATGCCATCGACGAACACGTGCATGCGCCCACTGACTCACCTCGCAACCGGATCAGCCTGACGAAACGAGAACGCGAGGTTGCCGGTCTCATAGCTCAGGGTCTCACCAACAAAGCGATCGCTGGCGAGCTTGTGATCGCACAACGCACAGCGCAGGGGCATGTCGAACACGTTCTTGCCAAGCTAGGCTTCACCTCCCGCGCCCAGATTGCTGCTTGGGTAGTCGAGCAGGGGAAGAGTCAGCGTCCCTAACCGTGTTGCACGCAGAGCGTACGGACCCTCATACCGTGCTTTCTTCTGCCGCTATCGGTCATTGGCTCTGCACATGTACGCGCGCTGGCGGCCGAGACGATCGGCGATCCTCCATCCATAGTGGGTGGCGGTGGCACTCGCTTACGCGATTCGACCGTGACCGCCCATTTGTCGATGTTCCCGACACCTACGACACGGCCGGGAGTTTATCGCCCGGCTGGGTGGCATCGGTCCCAACGAGCATCGACGTCGCGACATCGAGAGTTGCCTCCTGCATGTTGTCGGCCGTTCCTCCGGTTTTGAGTATTGAGCATCGTCACTATGTGCACGATCGTGTAACCCGACCTCACCGTCACGATCCGAGTCGTATCGATCGCTATTGAGCATGATTAGTGCGGCAAGATGGGACCACACGATAAGCGGAGGCACGATGACCGATCTTGCGCAGCGCATGCTGAAGGATGCGGCGCTGAGCCGTCCCGAGCAGGCTGCGCTGGCGATCGGTCAACTCGCGGAACGGGCACCTCAGGGGGCGCGGCTGGGTACGAAGAAGGAACTTCAGGAGCAGTGTGGCGTGGCCAAGAGTACTTTCAACGAGGCCCTCCGCATCCTGCAGTCCCGTGGGGTCATTACCGTCCGGTCAGGTCCCGGCGGGGGGCTGTTCGCAGCCGCACGAACCCCCATTGCTCGTCTTGGAGACTCCATCCTCTCCCGCGGTGCGGCGGAAGGAAATTTCGCCGACGTCGTCCGCGTAAGGGACGCTCTCGACCCCCTTGTGATCGAGTACGCACTCGATCACAGTTCCGCCGTCGATATCGCCCGCATGCGCACTGCCCTTGGCGTCATGCGGCAGTCCGCCGACGACGGCGACGCAACCGCCTTCGTCCGAGCGCACGGGGAACTGCACGCCGCGATCGCCCGGGTGAGCCCCAACGCGATCCTGAAGTCGATCTACCTCAGTCTGCTGGAGGTGGTCGAGTCGCCTACCGCGCCCGATCATCCGGTCGGCCGGAAACCACTGGCGGAGTATCTCGCTGAGCTCCACCAAGTCGACGTCGATCTCGTCGACGCCCTCGATACGCGTGATCGCACCGGGGCGATGCGCCTTATTCACAAGCACAACATCTCTCAACCCCCGAAAGCGGCATCCTGAGCGAGATCCGTGGAGGTCAATCCACGGGGGCCGCGTGGGGTGGGAGTTGGTGCAGGAGGTCGTGGTCGGCCAGTGTCTTACGCAGGGCTTCGTTGTCCAAGGTGAGAGCTTGGACGTGTTGGGCGAGGATATGTGCCCGTTGGCGAAGTGCGCCGACTTCTCTGCTTTCGCGGCGTGTTCGGGCCGCGAGTTCCGTTTCCAGCGTGCGGATCCGTTGTCGCAGAGACTCGGGGTTCGTGCCGCTGTGGGTCTGGCTTGTCGTAGTTGCGGCGCGCAAGCGTTCGATGGTACGGCCGGCGCGGTTGGCCGTGGCCCGGGAAACACCCGCCTCGCGGGCGAGGCCCGCGACGGTCAAGGCCCCGTCGGTCCGTAGCGGTTGCCCCGACAGCAGCCGATCGAGAGCGGTCTCCAACGCCTGCTCGGTCGCCGTGCTGACGCCCGTCACGCTGGGCTCTCCCCGTCGATCGGTGCGAGGAGGCAGGTCATCGTGGAGATTTCCTTCTTCAGGGCGTCCCGCTGGGGTGCGGAGAGTCGTTGAACTGCCATCAGTTCGGTGGCGTCGGCGATGACGGTGCGGATGGCGGGGGCATGGGCGGTGGTGACGCAGGAATTGCGGCACAGTTCGGGTCGGCAGTGGTTGGTTACCGGCTCCGTGGCTGCCGAGGGTTGCGGGAGACAGAGCGCTGTGGCGGGGTCGAAATAGCAGTCGTTGAGTATGCCCGGGAAGTAGGTGCGGGCGGTGTTGGCGAGCATTGCACGGACACGGGCGCGGTCGACCACCCGGCCGGGGAGGTCGCCGAGTTCGGCCCGGATCTGGCCGAATTGCTCGGCCAGCCGTGGTGGGGTGCGGACACCGGCGATGAAGTCTTCGTACTGGTCGAGGAAGGAGTCGAGTTGGGCGAGCGCGCGTTCGTCCTCTACCTCGGAGCGAAAGCCGGAGGCCGAGGTGCCGGCGTAGCCCTCGAAGATGGCGACGCGAACATATTTGTACTGGATTTTTCCGGCGACGACACCGAACGGTTGCCGGGCGATGTGCCAGGCGACGGTGCGGCGAAACTGACGGGTGGTGAACCGCCACGGCCGACCGTCGATGTCGGGAATCGGATCATGCGGCCGGATCAGGGCCAGGTGGTCGCGGAACCGGTTGAGGAAGTAGTTGATGTCGTGCGCGATCAAGTCCTGGTCGACGGGCAGGCCATGACGCTGTTGCACAGCACGCAATTCGTCTCCGAGTTCGGCCGCACTGGATGGCCTGTTCTCAACGGCGCGTGCCATGGCGTGTTCGATGACGGTCGCCAGATCGTGGGGGAAACCGCCTTCTCGCAGGTCCGGGACCGGGTGGCTGGTTATGCGGAGGAATTGGGCGACGATCTGCTCGCCGCTGCGCCGTTCGTGGGCCGCGTGGCCGGTGAGTGCGCAGAACAAGGTGGCACCGAGACTGTAGACGTCCGATTCGGGAGCCGGAGGCCGCCCCTCGAGGACCTCTGGTGCGGTAAACGCCGGGGAACCGGTGATCGAGCCGGTCGAGGTCTCGAAACCACCCGAGATTCGGGCGATACCGAAGTCGGTCAGCTGGGGCTCTCCATAGTCGGTGAGCAAGATGTTCGCAGGTTTGACGTCACGATGAAGGGCGGCGCCGAGGTGCGCCGTCTCGAGGGCGCCGGCGATCTTGACTCCGAGTCGCACCACCTCCGGCCACTCGAGCGGGCCGTCCCTGCGAATCCGCGCATCCAAGGATCCACGCGAGTGATACGGCATCACCAGGAACGGTCGCTTGGTCCTGGTGACGCCGACCTGATAGATATCGACGATATTCGGATGCCCGGACATTCTCCCCATGGCGCGTTGTTCGCGAATGAACCGCGCAAGATTTTCTGGGTCGAGGTTCGAAGTGAGAACCTTGACCGCCACGGTCCGCTCGAGATCCTCCTGCTCGCATCGGTACACCACCCCGAAACCCCCACGACCGATCTCCGCGGCATCCTCGAAACCAGCCGCGGACAGTTCGATCGCGACATCGACGTCGCGTTGGGTCGCCGATGGGTCAGCGTCCGTCATAGGTTAGGCACCACCTCTGACATGCCTTTTCAGGATAGACGGGTTGTGTAGCTGCCCTAGCCGAACTGCAGAGCTGCTCACGTCGAAGTCGCGTTCACACGGTGAGAGCGGACAATCATCTCGTCGTCTTCGGGTCGCCCGACTCCCGCGCCGTCCCCGAGCGTTGGGTGTCGCCTGCGTGGTCAAGAATTGTGAGCAGGTCGGCGAGGAGCTTGTCGGCTTCTTCTTCGATGCCGTCGAGAAGGTCGGTGACGTCCTCGAGGTGGGTGTGGGCTTCTCGGCGGGCGGCGATGCCGCGGTCGTAGTAGCCCTGATCCAGCTCGATGTCCACCACGACCGGGACCGGTGCGTCTTCGCTTGACTGTGTCGGGGGCTGCTTGGTCGGAGGCCGCTTGTGTACCGGTGCCTGCCCGGCCAGGTGCGCCCGGACCAGGACGGCGATGGAATGCCCGGTCAGCGGAGTCGGATCGAAGGGGGTATGCCCCCACCGGTCGATGGATGTGAAAAGTGGTTGCTCGTCGCAGCGCGCGCTGTCCGCGAACGCCGATAGGCTCGCACCTTTGTCGAGGCGGCCGGCGAGAAGCTGGGTGCTCGGATACCGGTCCAAGAACCCGAGCACCTCAATCCAATTCCTATACACGGCTGCCGGATTCGCTTCGCTGGAAGCAATGCGGGCCCAGCCCTCCCCCACTCGCACCACCAGCTCATCGTGTTCAGTGGTGACATCAGTGCGGCGCAGCCGGGCGATCTGCTCGAACCCCAGACCAGCGGCGGCCAGAGTGAGGAGGAGAGCGTCGCGGCGGCCGAACAACCCGCCCGGCCACCCGGTCAGCGGAATCCGTGGCACCACCTGCGCCACCCGCTCCCCGACCCGAGCCAGCCGGTCGGCGCGCGCGTTGCTGAGTAGCTGTCGGATCGTTTCCGTGCGGCCCGGCGCCGCAAAGCCGGCGCTCGTGTGGACGGCGTTGATCGCAGTGACCCGGCGGCGCTGCGTCCCATCGGCAGCCGGATGGTCGGCGAGGAACTCCGCCAGCACCGACGGAATCGCGGGCAGAACGCGGTAATCGCAGGCCTCGCACCAGTCGACGAACAAGGCCCAGTCGTGCCGGTAACGGCACGACACCACCAGATCCGCACTGTTACCCACCGATGAGGTGATGGTGCCGGAGTCGACGTACACGGTCAGAGTCCGATGTCGGTGACGGCGTTCCCGACGAGGGGTGCGTGTTCGCGGGCGTAGAGCTCCACAGTCGCGGGGTTGGTGTGTCCGCTCTGCCGCATGATCGCGTGCGCGTCGGCGCCGTTGCGGAACGCCTGGGTGACGAACCCGGCCCGCAGCGAGTGCGCACCGAGTTGAGCGACGACGTTGTCGTCGTAGCCGGCCGCGGCGGCGCGGCGGCGGATCGCCGCGTGCACCGACGCCCCCGACAACGCGGTGTCGGAGAGGTTGCCGTTCTTGGCGATCGCCCGGAACAACGGTGCCCGGGCCCGCATGCGCGGCAACCCTGTTCGGCAGACATGGCCCTCGAACGGTGGTGCGGTGCGCAGCAACCGGATCACCCCGGGTCGACTGGCGAGATCGTATGCGGCGACGACCTGCGCCCACCGCACATACGCACACGGTGGGCAACTGTAATGGTGGGTGGTGAACGGCAACGCCCGCACCGTGCCGGTGCCGTCCTGGTCGGTCTTCGACCGCCGCAACCGCACGTGCACCCCGTCCAGCCTGTGCACGGTCACGTCCCCACAGGTGAGGGCGACCAGTTCGCTGCGCCGGAACGCGCCGGCGAAACCCATCAACAACAGAGCAGTGTCACGGCGTTCGTGCACCTCGGCCGCCCAGCCGGTAACAGCCCGCCGGGCGGATCCGACGATGGTGACGACGTCGTCGACCAGCAACGGGGCCCGGGGACTGCGGGGTCGGTCACCGTTGGTGGCGTAGGTGCGGCGAATCCCCGACAGCGTTGAGACCACCAAGGCCTCGGTGCAAGGGTTCCGCAGGTTCGCGGTCCGGTGGTAGTGCCCGATCACCGACACCCACCGGTTCAACGTCGACGGGGAGTAGGCCTTCTCCCCCACCTCGGTGAGGGTATCGGCGGCGTCGACCAGATACGCGGCCACCGTCGCCGGGTGCGCCGACAACGCCGCGTGGCCATAGGTGTGGCACCAACTGCGGAAGCGGCGCCAGTCCGAGGCATAGACGCGGCGGGTTCCCGCCGATTGCGACGCCTCGAGCGCCCCAGCGATCTGCGCCACAACCTGCTCCGACAGCTCCGGAACCGCACCCCACCCACCGTCGGCCGGACTCAACCCTGCCGGCGTGCTGGCGGTTACCTCGATCGTCACACCGGGAATCTACCCACGGTCACCGACACCACCGGTGCCGCGCCGGTCAGTGCCGAGAGCGGGACTGCTCGTCGGTGTGCATCGCCAGCACGGCAGCGAACGCGGTGATCAGCAAACCCAGCAGAAGCAGCACATTCATCGTCTCTCCCCCGCCGCCGACCTCGACCACTACCGGACGATGCGGAAGAGCCTCGGCCTCGACCGAACCGTGTTCGTCCAGGCCAAGTATTTCGGCACCGACAACACCGCACTCCTGCACGCCATCGCCCGCAGCGGCGACCGGGCACGGGGCAGCCGACTCGACGCCGGCGGAGTACGCGGACTGCGCTTTTCCGTCTGGAACCCCGCCGACACCGTCACCACCATCGACATGATCGCTCCCCTCGCCGCCCGGATCGCCGACCTCGGCTGGCACGTCCAACCTGTTCACCGGCGTGCCACGGCAACTACCTGCGCGGCAGCATCGAAGCCGCCGGACTCGACCCGAACAACCTCGCCGTCTCCGACCCGTCCGCCATGGACTTCGGCGGCGGCGAGGACGCCGACACCGCCGCGAAGTCCTAAGCCAAGCCCTGGCGCGACATCTGGGGCGCCGGGCAGGGCATCGGCGCCGTCGTCCCCGCGGCACAGATCGTCGAACGCCTCAGCCGCGAGTACACAGTCGCGAAAGGTCAACTGCTACAGCCGGTCTGAAGTCCGATCGGTCGAGATCGACTCCAGCTCGGATATGACAGGCCAGAGTCGATCTCGCCCATCGGAGTCGGGGACCTAACCGATACGGCGCCCCACGTCGAACAAGGGAAACGACGTACATGGAGGTCCTCGATTACCGAACTCTTGGACGAGCTACCAGCTCAATGGCGGCCTCGAAGGCCCGATCGATCCGATCACGGTCCCTGGTCATGATGAGATCCAGCTGCAAACCACGCACCTGCGCCAGCAGGAGGGTCGCCATGACCGCGGCTTCGTCAGGAAGCCATCCATCCTGCACCAACCGCTCCTCGATCGGTACGAGCCAGTCATTGATGATCGACTGCACCAGGCGGCCCCCGCGATCGGGTTGACGGCCCGTGCGCCCGACCAACTCGAACAGCAAAACGAACTGCCGTTGCTCCTGAGGCTCACACAGCCAACGCCACGCCGCCCGAAGGAACCCGGATGCCGACTCCGCAGAGCGCAGTCCCTCATCCGACCTCTGTCGATCCCGGAACTCGGCATGGATCTTTCCCAGCACCTCGAGGAGCAGCTCGTCCTTGGACGAGAAGTGCCGGAGCAACGTCGCGTGCGTGACCCCGAGTTCTTGCGCGATTGGACGCAGGGACACGTCCCCGATGCCATGGTCGAGAACGTACTCGGTTGCCGCCGCCAACAACTCCGGTCGCCGATGCTGATAACGGACGGTACGACCGTCCACGCGCTCTGCGTTCATCGCCAAATCCTAACCCTGTCTTCGAACCAAATTTAGCAGTACCAAATGGTTGTGATAACCAGTCGGTACTGATAAATTTCAGTGTACCGCCGATGAACAGGACCTGACCGACCTGCACCACCCGCCGGCATCTCCGCCGGGTGGTCACGCCGCCCCTACGCGCAGAGGGGTCGCCACAGCCCCGAGGCAGCGTGCGCCCCAAAACCTCGAAACACAATGCAAATAAGCATAATTCGATACACGCCGCAGGAATGATTCGGCACTACAACACCAAGACCTGCACAGCCCACCACCCTCCGCACCCAAAGGACGACCATGACCGACAAACCGACCACCTCCTTCGCCGGGTTGGGCTTCTTCACCGGCATCGCCCAGCACGAGAATTTCTGTCAGATGGCCACCCTGCTCCCGTCGACAACGTTGGCCCCGTCCTCTGACCCGTACGTATGGCCGACATCCGACACCATCGCCCTACCGGAGAAGTACGAGTTCGGCGGCGCCACCAAGTCGTTCGAAGACTTCTTCGTCGAGACCGACACCGCGGCCCTGCTGGTGCTCGTCGACGGAGCCATTCGTCACGAGCGGTACGCACTCACCGGTGGCCCCGACGTACCGTGGATCTCGATGTCAGTAGCGAAGAGCTTCATCTCGACACTTGTTGGTATCGCCGTCGAGGAAGGCCACATCAAGAGCATCGACGACCCGATCAGCGACTATGTCCCGGTCAACCCGGGATCCGCCTACGACGGCGTCCCGATCAAGCAGGTTTTGCTAATGTCGTCGGGGGCACGCTGGAACGAGGATTACAACGACAGCGAAGCCGACGTCTTCCGCCTCGCCGCAGCCATGGATGTCGGCGGTTCCCTCGACGAGTTCGTCGCCAGTGCAGTGCACCAGGAGACGCCGGGAACGCTCTGCCGCTACAACTCCGGCGACACCCAGGTACTGGGCGCGCTGCTGGTGAAGTCGACCAAGCGCTCGATCACCGACTACATGCAGGAAAAGCTGTATGAGCCCCTCGGAATGACCTCACCCGGGCACTGGCTGACCGACTCGGCCGGGATGGAGGCCGTATTCGCGTGCCTGAACATGACCGCCCGGGACTTCGCCAAGATCGGCGAGCTCTACCGCAACGGGGGGCGGTGGCAGGGCAAGCAGATCGTTCCGGAACAGTGGGTACGGGACTCCGTCGTCCCGAGCGGCGCGCAGTTCCAGCCAGGACAACCGATCGTCGGCACGCACCGGTTCGATCTCGGCTACGGCTACCAATGGTGGATTCCTGCCGGCAACCGTGGCGAGTTCAGCGCCATCGGTGTGTACAACCAGTTCGTGTATGTCGACCCGTCAACGAATGCCGTCATCGTCAAGCTGTCAGCGAACCGCGCGTACGGAACCACCGATAGCGAATCCACCAATCGTGAGAGTGAGACGGTCGCCTTCCTCCGATCCATCACAAACACTTTGCGGGACTGATGATCGGGATTCCTCGCCGCGAACCAAGCATTGCTGCGGTAGACGGCGAGGAAAACTCCCGAACAATGACCGTCAATGGTTGCGCTGCCCGCCCCCGAGGACGACGCCAATCAGGCGACAAACCCGGGGTCGGGCCCACAAACCGCTGGCGCGCAGAAGGCCGCAGCAACCACTCGTATCCGGATAAAGCGTGAATGTTCAGACCGCAGGCTCCGCCCCTGTTATCTCAGGACGACAACCACGGGCGATCCAGAACGCATTGAGGATTCTCACGGAAGTGGCCCGCGCGGGCGAAGGAGTAACGGCCAGGGACATCGCAGTCACACTGGCCATACCCCCCGCGACCGTATACAGACTACTGACGCTTCTCATCGACGACGGATTCGTCCTTCGGCGACCTGACCGTCCAGGCTTCGCACTTGGCCACAAGGTCGCCGCGCTCGCCAACACCGCCGTCAGGCCAACCCTGTTCACCGCGGCCCGCGACCTCCTCACCGAGCTGCGTAAGGAGACCCCCTTCGGTGTCCACCTCTACTCCTACACCGCCACAGCGGTACGCCAAGTCGACCCGGATCCAGAATGCCAGTACCGGTCCGAGGAGAACTACCTCAACCAGCACCTCCACGCCAGCGCCGTCGGCAAACTAATCCTTGCCGAGCACGACGTGCTCGACTCGACCTTCCAGCCCAGAGGCCCCCAACAGCTCACCGCCCGGACCATCCACGTACGCAGCGAACTGCGCCGGCACCTCAACCTCGTCCGCGACCAGGGCTATGCCACTCAGGTGGGCGAGCTACGCAACAACTCCGCCTGCCTCTCGGTGCCAATCCGATCCACCACCGGCACCCTCGTCGCCGGCCTGGCTCTGTCGGGACACATCGACCATTTCCACCTGATATTTCGCCACCTAGACGCACTGCAACAACAAGCTGCTCAGCTGGCACCACTGCTCTCGTAACCAGTACCCCCAACAAATCAGCCAGCACAATACCGAGACGATGTGCGGCAGCTCCTGCGCCCGCGATCTTGACTGCGATCCGCAGCACCCCTCCAGCGCAAGTGGGCCGTGCCGGACGATCCGCGCATCGAGTGAGCCTTGGGCGCAAAAGGGCCTCACGATATCCGGCCGATCATGGGCGGTGACCCCGACCTGCAGAATGTTGACAACGTTCGGGTGGCCGGCGAGGAGCTGGGTGCTCGGGTACCTGTCCAGAAAGCTGCTCGTTGCCGGGTTCGGTCGGTGCGACTCCGGCGCGGGTCAGCGCATCAGGCGCCGTGGTGTGTCAGCCGCGGTGCGCGGCGAGGAAGCCGGAGATCGCGCCGAGGACCGCGCTGACGATCAGGCCGGCGGCGAGAAACGGGATGGGGTTCACCGATTCCATGTGCCCGGTGGTCACGTAGAGGGCCTATATAGTGCCGCGGCCGTGGATTTCGTGCAGGTGGGGACGGAAATGCCCGTGACGGGCCGGCGCCGGGCGGCCTCGGTAACAGCACAGTCGGTGATCGCGAAGTTGATCTTGTGTGGACACTGATACTGATCGGAAACACTGATACTGATCGGAACGGCCCTCGGACTCGGCGCGGGTCTGGTGTGTACCAGCCTGTTCGCCTGGTGGCTGTCATACCCGGTACACGTCTACACCGCCATCTACGAATCGCTCGGCGCCGAATATCGGCCCTCTGCAGAGAAAAAAGTATGCTCACCAGCCTTTTTAAGCGAGACGTTGCGTAAATGCTTTTTTACAGCACCAACCCCGTACAAATCCGCGTACCCGCTCCGATCGGTCAACGGCGCACCCGATAGCGCAGGTGAAGGACCCGGTTGCCCTGAATCACCACATCAGGATCCTCCAACAGGTGCTGCGCGTGGACCGACCCGAAGTAGCGCTTGCCGGACCCGAACACGACGGGTACGACGTCCATGCGCACCTCGTCGACCAGGCCCGCGGCAAGCACCTGGCCACCGACGTCGCCAGCGGCGACCTCGACGATGCGGTCACCCGCAAGCTCCTGCGCCTTGGCCACGGCTGCCTCGACGCCGTCGACGAAGTGAAACGGTGTCTCGGGGTCCCAGCCCTCGGGCTCCGGCCGGTGCGTCACGACGACCACGTGGTCGATCCCGCTCGGAGGCTTTCCGTCCCAGCCGTCGGTCATGTCGAAGACGTGGCGGCCGACGAGTGTCGCCCCGATCTGGTCCCAGTACGGCCGGGTGTAGTCGTAGGACGTCTGTGACACCTTCACCTCGCCGCTCTCGTCCAACGGGACGTCACCGCTGGACAACCAGTCGAACAGCGGTCCGGGCTGGTCATTCTCGTCCGCGATGAAGCCGTCCACCGACACCGAGCTGTACATGACCACCTTGCCCATGGGGCGCTCCTCTGCTTTGGGGTGCCCCAAATTTAGCGTGTCGTGAGCTGTCGTTCTTGTAGGAAATCAATCGGCTGGCCGCGGCCAGCTGTCCAGCACGTGGCCGGGATGTTCGCGCAGGAACTGCCGCCGGACTCCGTACGCACATCCGCTTGGCGTGGTGGAACTGCCCTCGGTGTGGCCTGACCGATGATTGCTTCGCGCCGTGCTGGTCTGTACACCGAGTACCGACCCACGGGAGGCTGACACCATGCGGAAACTGACCTTCGCCATGAACGTGAGCGTGGACGGCTACATCGCCGCACCCGGCGACGACCTCGGCTGGAGTGTGCCGAGCGACGAGCTGTTCCAGTGGTGGTCCGACCGGGTGAGGGCGACAGGCACAGCGCTGTACGGGCGCAAACTGTGGGAGACGATGAGCTCCCACTGGCCGACCGCCGACCAGCAGCCGGGTGCCACACCGGCGGAGATCGAGTTCGCCCGCCGCTGGCGGGACATGCCGAAGGTGGTGTTCTCCTCGACGACCAGCACGGTCGACTGGAACACCCGCCTGGTCACCGGCGACGCGGTCACCGAGATTGCCCGGCTCAAGGCCGAGGACGGCGGCCCCATGGATATCGGCGGCGCCACACTCGCTGCAGTGGCCATGCGTGATGGGCTGATCGACGAGTACGCGATCGTCACCCACCCGGTCCTGGTAGGTGGCGGCACGCCGTTCTTTGCGGCCCTGGACAACTGGGTGAACCTGACCCTGGTGGAGACCGGGACGTTCCCTGACGGCGTGGTCCTGACCAGGTACGAGACCAGGCGCTGAGTACCCACCCTCGGATCGGCGTGGGCTTCGGGCCGGCACTGATTCAAATTTCGCATTGCGCCACCGGCGTTCCCGGGGTGGCTATTGGTTGCTGAACCAGGCGACATTCCCATCGGACCCCCGAACGAAGTTGGATCGGGTGCCGGTGGGTTCGAGGTCGGGGCCAAGGTCAAGCCCATAGTCGGTCTTGTAAAGCGCAAGACCGAGATTCGGGACTGTCTGCTCATCCGGAAGGTAGGTACCATCCGGGGCGTCGCTCATGTTGCCGACGAGCTGGCCGTCTTTGCCGCGGAAGTGGATCACGACGGTCCCCAGGGTGCCCGATTGATCGATGTCGTCAGTGGCATACGCCCCCTCGTAGGGCGCCAACTCGGCCGTGCTCAACTTCTGGGGCGTTGCGGGCAGGTTAGTGATTCCGGCGAAGCGGCGAAGCGACCAGTCCTCGGCGAACAGTTCGTTGAGCAGTTTCCCTCCACCCTCGGAATTGGTGAGCACGGTCATGGCGAAGTTACGGCTGGGCACCATGAAGAACCCGGATCGTTGACCCGCCCAGGTCCCGCCATGTTGGACGATCGTCTCGTTCTCCGCGGACGGCCGCAGCATCCATGTCACTCCCACGCCGGTGAGTTCGACCTGAAGCGTGCCGCCGACGCCTGGATTCGAACGCATGGCGATGAGCGAGTCTTTGCTCATCAACCGATCTCCCTTGGGTGTAGTGCCGTCGCCGAGGTGGAAGCGCGCGTAGCGCACCTGATCCCGCACGCTGGATATCAACGATCCGGTCGGATTGCAACTGCGCGAGAAGAACCAGAAGCCCGGATCCACAACGGCTTTTCCGTTGTCGACGTTGTGTGAGGCGGCGATATTTTGGCCGATTATCTGGTCCGAGAAGAAAGCGGGTGTGACTTAACTCGAGCGGGTCCAGCAGCATCTTCTGGACGGCGTCCTCATAGACCGATCCGGTCACGGCCTCGACGATCCGCCCCGCCACAACCAACCCCGCATTGTTGTAGGCGAAGACCGTGCCCGGCGGGGTCTTTTGTGGGAGCCGGGTCATCGACGCCACGAACTTGGTTATCGCGTCGTCACCTCGACCGAAGTCCTGGAGATCGTCACCGAGCCAACCCGACGTGTGGTTGAGCAGTTGTCGCACCGTCGCCGTGGCGCTGGCGTCTGGATCGGCGACCGCGAAATCGGGCAGATACTGGCGTATCGGTGCCTCCAGATCGATTTTGCCCTCGTCGACGAGGCGCATCACGGTCGTTCCGGTGAACGTCTTCGTCGTGGAGCCGATCCGGAACAGGGTGTCGCCGTCCACCGGGGTCGGGTGGTCGACATTGGTGACCCCGTACCCCTTGATGTACTCGTCACCGTCGGTAATGACGCCGACCGCAACCCCGGGGATCGCGTAGTCCCGCATCGCCTTGTCGATCTTGGCGTCGAGCTCGTTGAATGCGTCCTTCGCGTTCGCCGGGACGCTCGTGGCTGTGGTGGTCGACTCCGTCGACGAACATGCCGGCGACACGAGCACAATCAACCCGGCGACCGCCCCGCCTAGCACCGCCCGGCGCGACAACTCGGGGCCACCGACGGCGAACACCTCGGTCGTCATCAGCGTGGCGCGAGAATGTCGTATGCCGGCAGTGGCGTCGTGTCCGTGCAGGATGTGTCCGGGTTCTCCGGATTGTCGAAAAACGACGCGATTATCTCGGCTCCGCACGGCGGCTCTGCATACACACCGTGTGCAGCTCCGGGCACTACCGCGACTATGGATTGCGAGAGATCCTTCGCGATGTAGTCGCCCCACACCGCTCCGGTCTGCCCGTCGTAGGTACCCGACAGCACAAGCGAAGGGATGTCACTGACGGTGATGTCTCGGATCGAGTCAGGGGCCTTCGGCACGTCCCACACCTCGCAGGCGTCGCGCAGGAACGGCAGCTGTGGCGCTTGGGCCCGAACGGACTCCGGGAGTTCAGGGAATTCCTGTTCCGCCTGTTGCAGTGACTGCTCGACGGTCTCGAACGGGATCCATTCACGGCACCAAATGCTCAGGGTGAGGCCCCAATGGAGGACGCCCCTCTCCGGATGCCCCCACACCTCGGCCCACCGCGATGCAATGGGCTGCGCATTCCCGTGTGCGAGCTCATCGACCGTGGATGGGAACTCCTTCGGTAGATGGGTAGCCACGGGGACGAACCAGTTCAGCAGCATTCCGCCGTCGACGACAACCTTCGTCTCTCCTACACCCTCAACGTTGACCGTCGTGGTGATGGGCTTCGCTTCAAGCTCATTGACCAGCCGGATGAACGTGGCCCCCAGGTCGGGATAGCGCTCCTTGCATGCCGGCTGGTCCTCGCACGCCTGGACCATGTTGTCGAATGCTTGGCGAGCGCTGGCCCAGGTCCACGCCAGGGCACCAGCCGATGGAGGCGTCACTCCGTCGAACACGATCGACTCGATGGCGTCGGCGTCTTGACGCATGTAGATCAGCGCAAGGTCGGTACCGTACGAGTGGGAGAACACATTCCACTTCTCGAGGCCGAGTGCCTTGCGTAAATCAATCAGGTCATAGGTGCTCTCGGTCGAATTGAACGCCGAGAGGTCAACGGTGGGAGCGAGGCGGTCGTGGCACTCCTGCACCGCTTCTACGTACGCATCCCGTGTGGACTCAGCGTTCCACGCCATTCCGATCCTGTTGGCGAAGAACTCGAAAATCTCCGGGCAGGGCAACGGCGAGCTGGACGTGATGTTGCCGCGCTGTCCCATCAGGATCAGATCGCGATCACGGTTCAGCGGCACGTCCGGGTTGACCGGGGGATCGGTGACTGCATCCTGACCGGGCCCGCCCATGAGAAAGACGATCGGAGCCTTGGCCGGCGGCTGCGTTTCCGACGGAACGATCGCCACTGCCAAGCGCAAGGATCCGCTGTCTTCTCTGGTGCGGTTCACCGGTACCAATAGTTCGCCGCAGCGAGCATTCTCCAGCAGTGGGACCGGATTTGGCGTCTGCGCGCACGGACCTTCGACAAACTCCGCCGGCGGATGAGCCACAGCCGTCGGTGGCGAACCGGACGGATCGGAATTGCTGCCACACGCTGAGCTGACGAGAATCGAGACAAACGCAATCGCCGTTATTTGGTTCACAAACCGCATGTCAACCACCCTGAATGGCGACCGCCCGAACCTTGTGTTCGGGCTCGGTCCGAGTATCTACTCGGATAAATCCTGGCACACCCATAGCATTGGGAGCGCCGTTACCGGCGAAGCAGCCACACCGGCCGCTGAAATCGGCCTCGATACCTCGGTGAGGACCGCCGTCGCCTTGGTGAGGGCGTCGAGTTTGCTGTCGGCGTGGGTGTGGCCGTTGTCGTGGCAGACTCGCATTCGCAGACCCTGCGATTCGATATCCATTGGTTCACCCGATATCGACCAGTCGGAAAGCCTTGCCTGTCTTTACCTTTCAACGATGCGTCCGGGCGGGCACGCTCTGGTCGTCACGAATGCGCTCGAGACCATGCAGACCGAGCGTACCGACCGCCTGGGCGGCTACTTGATGCGTGATCCCCGGACGCGTTCGGCGTTGCGCGGCGGGAAGGGTTCGCCATCGTTGTATTCGCGTTCGAGAACGGAGAGGTAGCGGGCGAGGGCTTCGTCGACGAGGTCGGACCAACTGTCGGGGGCGCCGGCGATATGGCCGATCGCGGCGACAGCATTCTTGCCGCCTTCGACCTTGGCGCGGTTGATATAGATGGATTCCAGCGTCTTGTCCGCGGGTACCCGTTTGGTGGTCGTTTCCTCGTCGGGGGCCACCGGCCCCTGCTGGGTTTCGCCGTTGGTGGCCGCTTCTCGTGCGACGTCCACGCCCTGCTCGACGAGGTTCGGCAGCCGCCGCTTGCGTTCGGCGGGGCTGTTGGCGAGTCCGGACTCACGGGTCACGTTGATCAGGAGATCCTTTCGACGAGTTCTCGAGCACGTCCCGACCTGATGGGCGCCTGCGCGAGGCTGGGGACGTCGGTCGAGGGGGTTGCTGGCGAGTCCGGGCTTACGTGTCGCGCTCATCAGGGCATCCTTTCGACGAGTTCTCGGGCGGCGTCGCGGTAGGCGCGTGCCGCCGACGACGACGGTGCCCACCTGACGACGGGTTCTTCGGCGCTGTAACTTTCGCTGACACGGACCGACTTCGGGATGATGGTGCGCATCGTCTGCTCGGGGTAGGTCTCGCGGAGCGCGGCGAGGACCTGCTGGTCGATGATCTGGCCGAGTTCGACGCGGCCGCACAGAATGTGATTGAGCCGTGCGGTGGGGTTGAGCAACTCGACCTGCTCGCTGATGTAGTTCTCGATCCGCATGAGCGCTTCGAGTTCCATCGCTCCCGTCATGACAGCGGCGAGCACGTCGGTGCAGGCGACGAGTGCGCTGATGGTCAGGTGGTCGAAGTCTCCGGGGCAGTCGAGGAGGTTGAAGTCGACATCGGGGGCGCCGGCGAGGGCCTTGCGCAGGACGCCGTGCGCACCGGGCTTCTTGAGGAAGTAGGGCCCGACGGAATCGAGTTCCTTGGTGGCAGGAACGAGGTGAATCCCGGAGGCGGTGATGGTGGTGGCATCCTCGATGCTCGCCACCATCATCAGCACCGACAGGACATCGTTGTCGACGGCCTCGGGCGTGGCACCGAGCCAGGTGGTGGCGTTGCATTGCGGGTCGAGGTCGACAACACGGACGGTGTAGCCGGCTTCGACGAGGGCCTGGGCGAGGTTGACGGTGCTCGTGGTTTTGGTGGAACCACCTTTGTGGTTGACCACCGCGATGGTGCGGGTCATGGGCCTGTCCCTTCGTGCAATAAATAGTGCCGTAACGTGCACTGATCCGTCGGGGGCGTTCAGTGTCGCGTTGACGTTTCTCGTTCCGGCGGAGTCCTGCGATCATCGCTGACGGCGGACGATCTACTGTCACTATCGCGACGAGCACACAGGTCGCCACACACTGCCCAGACCGCTGATCCGTCACGGTCCCGATCTGCAGGATTCCGCGGATCGTTGTGTCGCGGTCTGCCTCTCCTGAATCGATGCCATCAGCTCGGTCAGGCCGGTGTCGGCCGCGATAAGCGCCGTGATGTAGTCGTTCGCGGTCATGCCATGCGCCTTCGCGGCGCTGGCAGCTGCTTCCTTGAGCTCCGGTGGCACCAGCGCCTTGACCACAGCACGGGTTCCCTTACTGGGCCGCCCCCGGCGGCGGGAAGCAACGATCTCGGCCATACCCGCAATTCTGGGACCAGAAAGTCGAACGACCTAACCGCCACACCGCACCCCCCCCAGAATTTCTCGCGGCCGGGCATCGCGTGCAGTGCCCGAGAACTCGACAACAGGAAATACTCACCGCGGCGGATCACGTTGACCTACCGGCTTCCCGGAAGGCGGTGCGGGAAGCGGAATTCTCGTCACCAACCGCGCGCATAAACCGGAAGTAAGCCGCCAAGGGGGCTGTGAGAGTGCTCCGGAACAGCGTCTTGCAGGTTCCACGTTTCGGTGTCGGTTTCCACATTTCGTGTCGGTAGGACACCCGAACCAGGCACGTTTTCGCAGGTCAAAGACTGGATGGCAGAGCGGCTCCTGTACTGGCGCATGAGGAATCCGACGCACCGGACTGAGCAACCGACACGAAGCGCCGGAACCTACACGTCTGAGGCATTGCCAAAGCGCCTGGGCAAGTGCGGGTTCCTTGCTATCACGTTGAAGTCGACAGTCAGGACTACCGAGCGTTTTCGGGTGAAGGGTACGTCGCTGTACGCCCTGCCCGCCTCATCAATATGGAAGGAACACCGCCGGGCTGCGTTGCCACATTGTTCAGTCCGCTGGTCAGCGGGTCCCAACCTTCTCGGCATTGCGGAGAAGGACGGAGTCGGAGCGTGCGATCACCTACCCTTGTCGAGTGGACTCATAGCTCGGCCAAGGCCAGGTGTTCGTACGAAGCGGACGGGGCGACGTCACGCAGGGGCGCCGAGCGGCGGGTGCTCGAGCACGCGTGGCTTGTACTCGACCAGCTGGATGCGGCCGTCGAAGGTCCGGTGCTCGATCATCTCGAGGGCGACGTCCGGGTAGCCCTCGTAGATGCGTTCTGCGCCCGTAGCCCCGGTGATCACCGGGAACATCACGACTCGGAAGCGGTCGACGAGTCCGGCCCGTAGCAGGGACCGGCACAGGCTGAGGCTGCCGATCGTGCTGAGGAGCCCCGAGCCATTCGACTTCATGGCGCGGACCGTCTCGACGGCGTCGTCGCGGACGAGCGTGGAGTTTGCCCACGTCAGTGGCTCCTCCAGCGAGGAGGAGAACACCACCTTGGACGCTTGCGTGAGCTCGTCGACGGACGCCTCTTCTTCGGCCCTGAACTCATCTTGGCCATTCGGGACCTCGCCGGCGGCGAAGCCTGACATCAGGCGGTAGGTGTTCGCTCCCATGAGGTAGGTGACCTCGGGCTGCTCGCCGAGCCAAGCGAGGTACTCCGGGCCCTCGAGGCCCCAGAACCCGGGCCAGCCCTCTCCCGATGCGTTGCCGTCGAGGGAGGTGATGAAGTCGACGAGAAGTTCTGACATGGCGGTGTCCTTTCCTCGGGTGTTACGAGTTTGGACCGGCCGCGGGCGACGAACTCATCGGATCCGTTCGGTTGTTTCGATGATAGGTCGGCCATGGATCAGAAACCGTCGAATGGGATACACCCAAAACAGCGCACAACTATCCAGAGCAGATCGTCTGATGTCCCGTTTGTCGCCCCGATTCGGGATTCGTCACCGGACGGAGCTATCGGGACCTCTGCGGCGCAGCTCGTTCCGGCAACGGCCGACTTTCGGGACGTGCCGGCCATCGTTAGTTAAATGGTGCGGCCGGGCCGCGGGTGTTGTCGGGGTCTACCTGCCAAAGCGGAAACTCGCCTGGCACGCCTGGCCGAGGAGGGCGATGCCTTCCTCGATGGAGCGCAGGGGAATCGCCCCGTAGCCGATGCGAAAGTGGTTGCGGGGCGGTACCGGCTGGGTGAAGAAGATGTCGCCCCGTTCGATGAGGACGCCGCGGGCCTCGGCCTCCCGCGCGAGCACCCGGCAGTCGAGATTCTCCGGACCGGTCATCCACAGGCTGACCCCGCCGGGCGGGTACGGCTCCTGCGGCCAGGGGAGATACTTGTCGACGGCCGCGCACAGGCGTTCCCATTTGTGTTTCATCTGGGTGCGGTGATGGCGCAGCGCGCGGTGATACTCGCCGCTGTCGATGAGCATCGCCAGGGCCCGCTGCTGATGACCGGGTGGGTGCCGCAGCACGTACCGGCGGGCTTTGCGCAGCTCACGCACCAGATCCGCGGGTCCGACGAGGTAGCCGAGGCGCAGACCCGGGGCCAGGAATTTCGAGAATGTGCCCAGGTACACGGCATCGCCGCTGGAGTCGAGGGCCTTGAGCGCCGGGCTGGGACTGCCGTGATAGCGGAACTCGCTGTCGTAGTCGTCCTCGACGATCACGGTGCCGGATTCCGCGGCCAGCTGCAGCAGACGCTGCCGCCGGTCGATGCCGAGCGTCACGTTGGTCGGATGGTGATGGCTCGGCGTCAGATACATCAGGTCCGTGCCGCGCAGCGTCTCCGGCGGGCGCAGGCCGTGCGCATCGACGTCGATGCCGTACACCTGAGCGCCGGTGCGCAGGAAGATGTGTCGCGCGTCGAGGTAGCCGGGGTTCTCGATCGCGACGCGGTGTTCGGGTCCGAGGAGAACGCGGCCGACGAGATCCAGCCCCTGCTGGGAACCGACGGTGACGAGAACCTCGTCGGCACCGGCCTCGATACCGCGCGACGGCAGCAGGTGCTGGCGGATCATGTCGATCAACATCGGATCGTCCGCGCCGACGCTGTCCTGCAGGCTGGCGTAGGCATGCGGCTGGTACAGCGCGTCGCGCAGGCAGCGGACCCACGCGCGGGCCGGGAAGCTGCGGATGTCGATCTGCCCGGCCAGGAACGGATACGGGTAGCTGTGCCAGTCGAGGTTCTTCTCGATGTGCGGAACGTCGGCGTCGGGGTACCGCCGGATACGGGACGACCAGTCGATGCGCGGAATGGTGGCGCGGGCGTCGGATGCGAGCGTCTCGATCATGTCGGGATTGACGAACATGCCCGAGCGCTGGTGGCTTTGAACGAGCCCCTCGGCGATCAGTTCCTGATAGGCCAGGTTGATCGTGTTCCGGGAGATCGCGAGATCGACCGCCAGTTCCCGTGAACTGGGGAGGCGGTGGCGTGGATCGAACAGTCCGTTGGCGATGCCGTGTTCGATCGCCCGTCGAACCTGCCGGTAGAGCGGTTCGGCGGAATTGCGGTCGATCTCGATCAGTGTTCTCGGCACGCATCGCCTCCTGTGGATCCAAGAGTGGCCAGGTGTAGGCCGACCCGGCACGCCGAGAAGTTCCCGAACGAGCACTTCTCAGTATGCCGGGCCGGCGGCGAAATCAAACCAGGTTGAGCGCGTCGTCGACGCCGACCGACTCGATCCCGAGTGCGGCACCGACGGCATCGTTGGTGAGGCGTCCGGAGATCGTGCTGACGCCGGCGCGGAGTGCGGCGTTCTCCCGGGCCGCGCGGGCCAGGCCCTTCTCCGCGATCTGCAGCGTGTACGGCAGGGTCACGTTGGTGAGCGCGTACGTGGACGTGTGGGGCACCGCTCCCGGCATGTTCGCCACGCAGTAGAACACCGAGTCGTGGACCTTGAACGTGGGGTCCGCGTGGGTGGTGGGCCGCGAGTCCTCGAAGCAACCACCCTGGTCGATCGCGATGTCGACGAGGACGCTGCCCGGCTTCATCCGTGAAACCAGCGAGTTCGAGATGATCTTCGGTGCCTTGGCGCCCGGGACCAGCACGGCGCCGATGACGAGGTCGGCCTGCATGACCTCTTGCTCGATGGAGTAGGCGTTGGCGGCGAGGGTCCGGATCCGCCCCTGGTACATGCGGTCGGCCGCGCGCAGCTTGTCGACGTTCTTGTCGAACAGGACGACGTCGGCCCAGGTGCCTGCGGCGACGGCGACGGCGTTCATGCCCGATACGCCGGCACCGATCACGACGACCCGCGCCGGGGACACACCGGACACGCCGCCGATCAGCACACCCCGGCCACCCTCCGGGCGCATGAGTGCCTGCGCACCGACGAGGGGAGCGAGCCTGCCGGCGACCTCACTCATCGGGAACAGCAGCGGCAGCGAACCGTCCGGAAGCTGAACCGTCTCGTACGCAACCGAATTCGTGCCGGCGGCGAGCAGGGCCCGGGTGCACTCCTCACCCGCGGCGAGGTGCAGGTAGGTGAACAGCGTGAGGTCCGAACGCATCCGGTGGTATTCCTCCGCGATCGGCTCCTTGACCTTCAGCAGGAGTTCCGCGCTCTGCCACACGGCGTCGGCGCTGTCGAGGATCTTCGCGCCGGCCGCGCCGTAGGCGTCGTCGCCGATCGACGAGCCCTCCCCCGCACCGCGTTCCACGAACACGTCGTGCCCGTGGGCAACCAGCTCGTGGACACCGGCGGGAGTGGCCGCCACCCGGTACTCGTGGTTCTTGACTTCCTTGGGGATACCGATCCTCATCTGAGACCTCCGTTAGCTGGGGCTGTTCCGCTCCGACCACATGCCGTGGTCCCCGAGCGATACCGAAGTCTGGATCACTCTGGCATGGGACCAGAAGGACCAGTTGGGGACCGTCTACGGGGACCAGTCTGGACCCATCGAATACCGCTGTTCTGGTTCTGACCTGCGGTCCGCCTCGGCGGTATGTTGTGGATCACAGCCATTCGACAACGAAGGAGATGGTCGTGGACGTCACCGAATTGCGAGCACGGGCCCGTCGGCACCTCGGACCTCATTTCACCCGCAAGGACACCTGGGAAAGCGACTTTCCGGTGTTCGTTCGGGGTGAGGGTAGCTATCTGATCGACACCGAGGGAGACCGTTTCCTCGACGGTCTGGCTGGTCTGTTCTGCGTGAACATCGGTCACGGCCGCGACGACATCGCGAAGGCGGCGAGCGAGCAGATCGGGACGCTGGCGTACGCGTCCAACTGGGGCAGCGCCCACATTCCCGCGATCGAGGCGTCCGCGCTGATCGCCGATCTGGCGCCCGGTGACCTCGGAACGACGTTCTTCGTCAACTCGGGTTCCGAGGCCGTGGAGACGGCCGTCAAGTTCGCCCGGCAGTACCACCGCAGCCAGGGCAACCCGCAGCGAACCAAGATCATCAGCCGTGAGATGGCCTACCACGGAACCACTCTCGGCGCCCTCTCGGTGACGCAGCTGCCCAAGATCAAGGATCCGTTCGGCCCGCTGCTGCCCGGCGTCCGCTCCGTACCCAACACGCTCGGCTACCTCGGCGACTGCGGCCCGGCGAACGAACTCGACTGCATCGCCGCGATCGAAGCCGTCATCGAGGAAGAGGGCGCCGAGACCATCGCCGCCGTCTTCGCCGAGCCGGTCCAGAACGGCCGCGGCGCGCTGGTCCCGCCGGACGGATACTGGGCGGCGCTGCGCGCACTGTGCGACAAGCACGGGATCCTGCTGGTCTCCGACGAGGTGATCTGCTCATTCGGCCGCCTCGGGCACTGGTTCGGACACGGACTCACCGGTGTGGTGCCGGACATGATCACGTTCGCGAAGGGCTCCACGTCCGGATACGCCCCGCTCGGCGGTCTGATCGTGCGTGAGCAGCTGGTGCGCGAACTCTACGACTCGCCCAAGGGCGGCGTGTTCACCCACGGCGCGACGTGGGGCGGGCACCCGGTGTCGACGGCGGTCGCGGTCGCGAACATCACCGCCATGCGCGACGAGAACGTGCTCGGCAACGTCAGCGCACGCGGCCCGAAGCTGAAGACGGCACTCGATTCGCTGATGCGCTCGCACCGCTGCGTGAAGGACGTCCGCGGCACCGGATTCTTCTACGCGATCGAACTGATGGCGGACAGCGACAGCGGCCGCGAGTTCACCGAGCAGGAGTCGCTGACGGTGCTGCGCAAGGTGCTGCCGGAGGCGTTCGCCCGCACCAAGGTGATCCTGCGCGGCGACGACCGCGGTGCCACGATGCTGATGATCTCCCCGCCGCTCGTCGCCGACGACGAGGTGCTCTCGGAACTGCTGCACGGCATCGACAGCATGCTCACCGACATCGAGAAGGCGATCCAGCCGTAGGGAAGGGCACCTTCCCCGAGTTCCAGCGGGTGGCGGTCGTCGTGATCGACGACCGCCACCCCTCTTCGTATCGACGGGAGAGCGAGGCCATGGCCCCGGGCGCCACCACTGCACCACCCACCGACATTGCACGACTGAATGATTCGTCTCTGATCGACCACTGGACCGCCACCCTGAGCGGCCGGAACCGGACCGTCGCCCTCGCGGACGGAGAGGACGGACGCGCGATCCGTGCGGCCCACCATCTGCACCACAAATGCGTCGTCGCCCCGCGCCTGTTCGGGCGGCGGGACGTCATCCGGCGCACCGCCGAGGCCGCGGGCATTCCGCTGGCCGAGGAACTCGTCGTCGACCTGGACGAGGCCGCCGCCGACCCCGCGATCCGCGACGCCGTCGCATCGGGATTCGCGAAGTATCCCGACCGGATCGAGTCGGCGCTGTCGGACCCGGTGTGCCTGGCCGCGGCGGCGGTGCGCGCCGGGGTGGTCGATGCCGGAGTCGCGGGTGCGAGCAGACCGACGTCCGACGTCCTGCGTGCCGGACTGCGCATCGTCGGACTCGCACCGGGTTCGAGCACCCTGTCCAGTGCGATCCTGATGTTGCTGCCGGACGGCAGGCAGCTGACGTTCTCCGACTGCGCCGTCGTCCCCGACCCGACGGTCGAGGAACTGGTCGACATCGCGCTCGCCGCCAGCGCCACCCACTTCCAGCTCACCGAGCAGACCCCGATCGCGGCGATGCTGTCGTTCAGCACCCAGGGCAGCGCCAGCCATCCGCGCGTGGAGAAGGTCCGCGAGGCCGCGGAACGGGTGCGCGTCCGGGACCCGCAGTTGCACGTCGACGGAGACCTCCAGTTCGATGCCGCGCTGGTCGCCGAGATCGGCGCGTCCAAGGCGCCCGGGTCCCGGGTCGCCGGCCGCGCGAACGTCCTGGTGTTCCCGAACCTCGACGCCGGCAACATCGGGTACAAAATTGCCCAGCGGCTCGGCGGTGCAATAGCCTTGGGGCCCATCCTGCAAGGATTGGCCGCGCCGTGGAACGACCTGTCCCGCGGATGCACCGGCAGCGACATCGAATTGATGGCGCTGGTGAGCGCAGTCCAATCCCTCGCCATCTGAGCGGCGGACCAGGCACGGGACCGTGCCACCGGATCGAGAAGGGAGTCGCGATGACGATGCTCCTCGTGGGTGCCCTGTGCATCGGCATCGCCTCCGTCATCGGAGGGGCCACCGGGTTCGGGACGGCCCTGATCGCGACGCCGGTGATGCTGATGATCGGATTCGCCGTTCCCGAAGTGGTATTCGTCAATCTCGTCGCCGGGCTGATCACCCGCATCGGCGCGGCGTATCACCTGCGCGAACACATCAGCTGGGGACGAGTGGCACTGCTCGGTGGGGGCAGTCTGCCCGGCGCCTGGCTGGGTGCGGTCACCCTCGGGTTGGTGCCGGAACAGTATCTGAAGCCGGCGGCGGGAGTCGTGGTCATGCTGTGCGGGGTCGCGATGGCACTCCCGACCCGGACCCAAACCACCCGGACCCCCTCCACCACCGCACATGTCCTCACCGGCTCCGTGGGCGGCTATCTGGGCACCACGACCTCCCTCAACGGACCGCCCCCGGTGTTGTTGCTGATGCGTGCGCGGCTGCCACCGCTGGCGTTCATCGCCGATCTCGCAGGCTATTTCATCGTCGCCAACGTGATGGCGCTCGGTGTCCTGTGGTTCCACGACGAGATCACGGAGTCGATGTTCTGGCCGCGTCTCCCGATCTTCGTGACGGCGGCGGTGATCGGCAATGTCGCCGGACTGGCGATCGCCAGGCGACTGCCGCCGGGCGTGTTTCGGTCCGCCGTCATCGTGCTGGTGATCGCGGCCGGCGCGGCAACGTTCCTGCTCGGCTGAGCGCCGGTCAGTTCTCCGCCCCGACCCGGCGGACCAGGCGCACCAGTTCGCCTGCGGGACCGTCGAGCTGACGCGCGCCCCGCCACACGGCCCGCAGAACCCGGTCGAGTTCGAGGCCCTCGACGTCGATCACCTTCAGCTCCCCGGCGGCGACCTGCTCGGCGACCGCGAGGGTACTCATCACCGCCGGTCCGACCCCGGCCAGCACGCTGGTACGAATCGCGGCGGCGCTGCCCAGTTCGAGAAGCGGTGCGGCCCGTTCGTATTCCTGCAACGCCACGTCGAGGGTGGTCCGGGTGCCCGATCCCGGTTCCCGGACCAGGAGCGGTGTCACCGCCAACTCGCTGACGGACAGTGCTTTTCGCCGCCGTGCCCACGGATGGGTGGGGTGAACGACGACGACCAGCCGGTCGCGTGCCACCGTGAGACTCTTCAACGGACGCGGCACCGTCGGCGACTCGACGAACCCGACGTCGCAGATCCTGTTGTTGATGCGCTCGAACACCTGAGTCGAGTTGTGCACCTGCAGGTGAATGGTGACGTCGGAGTGCAACCGGCGGAACTGTCCCAGCCACCCCGGCATCAGATGTTCCGCCACCGTCATGCTGGCGCCCACCGTCAACTCGGCCGAGCGTTCCGCGCGCAGCCCCTCGGCCACATCGAGCAGCCTGCACGCATCGGACAGCACCCGGCGCGCCCAGTGCGCGATCACCGTGCCCTGTGGCGTCAGTATCGAACCCGTCGGGCTGCGCTGCAGCAGGGTCATGCCGAACTGGCGCTCGAGTTGCTTGATGGCGCGACTCGCATTCGGCTGCGCCATGCCCGCGAGTCTGGCGGCAGCGCTGAGGCTTCCGTGGTCGTCGACTCCGACGAGCAACTCGAGCACCGGAAACTCCGGCCATTTGCGGGACATGCACCGAGTATATGACCCTGCCACAAGACATATCTGATTGATATGTGTTCATGCCGAAATGACGGCTATCGCAAAGTGCCGCAGTGACGGACCGTAGGAGCATGAGCACCGAACTGAGCGAATCGAAGCCCGAGGAACAGCGCGTCGAGAGCACGGGAACGCTGCCGCGGCTGCAGACCGCCACGGCGACTGTCCTCCCGGGCCTGGCGCTGTGCGCCGCCGCCACCGCTCTCGCGATGGGCATCGGCCGGTTCCTGCCGACGGTGAGCCCGCTGTTGATCGCCATCGTGCTCGGCGCCGTACTGTCGAACGTCACGCGACTGCCCGAGCGTCTTCGCCCGGGACTGCAGTTCTCCGCCAAGAAACTGCTCCGGGTCGGCATCGCCCTCCTCGGGCTGCAGTTGATGTTGAGCGACATCCTCGGACTCGGCTGGGGCGTCATCGTCGTGGTCGTCTCGATCGTCTGCCTGGGCATCGTCGGCACCATGTTCGCGGGCAAACTGCTCGGCCTCAGCTGGACGCAACGACTGCTCATCGCCTGCGGATTCTCGATCTGCGGTGCGGCCGCGGTCGCGGCGGTGGACGGGGTGGTGGACGCCGACGAGGAAGAGGTGATCACCGCCGTCGCGCTCGTCGTCATCTTCGGCACCCTCATGATCCCCGCGATCCCCCTGCTGTCGCGGGCGCTCGGGCTCTCGGACACCGACGCCGGCCTGTGGGCGGGCGGGTCGATCCACGAGGTCGCGCAGGTCGTCGCGGCCGGCGGAGCGATCGGCGGTGCCGCCCTCGGCGTCGCCGCGGTGGTCAAGCTGGCCCGCGTCCTCATGCTCGCACCGGTCATGGCCGTGCTCAGCGTGCGGCAGCGCTCCCTCGCCGGTAACGACGCCGACGTGAAGCGCCCGCCGCTCGTCCCGCTGTTCGTCGTCGCGTTCCTCGCCTGCGTCGGCCTCCGGTCGTCCGGCCTGCTGCCCGCGGGTCTGCTCGCCGACGCCAAGATCCTGCAGACCGCGCTCCTCACCGCCGCGATGTTCGCCCTCGGCGCCGGCGTCCAGATCGCCACCATCAAGAAGGTCGGCGCCCGCCCCTTCGTCCTCGCCACGATCTCCACCGTCTGGGTGGCCTCGATCGCGCTGGTGGGCGTGCTGCTCGCGGGGTGAGCACGTCCCCACCGCCTCCCCTTCCGCGACGAACGGGACGCTCGTTGCATCTGACGCCACGAGCGTCCCGTTCGTCGCGGCGGGGTGGGGTAGGGCGGAGAAATCCCGGACAAATTTTGATCAAGGCTTTCATTATTTTGTGAGCCGGGTTACTGTGGTCACCATCAATCAAACCTTTGATTAGTTAGGTGCATCGCATGAGCCCGACAAGCTTCGCGTCCTCGGCCGACCTCGGCGAGAAGGAACAGACCCTGGAAGTTCTCGCCGAAGGCGTGTACGCGCTGACCGCCGAGGGTGATCCCAACATCGGCGCCATCGAGGGCGAAGACTTCGTCGTCTGCTTCGAGGCGCTCGCCACCCCCGTGGCCGCTCAGGACTGGCTGCGCAAGCTGCGCGAGCACACCGACAAGCCCATCCGCTACCTGGTGCTCTCGCATTACCACGCCGTCCGCGTGCTCGGTGCGTCCGCGTTCGACGCCGAGACCATCGTGTCGCACGAGACCACCCGCGCCCTCATCGAGGAGCGTGGAAAGGAAGACTGGGCAAGCGAATTCGGTCGGATGCCGCGCCTCGCGAAGGCCGCCGACTCGGTGCCCGGACTGACGTGGCCCACCCTGACGTTCGCCGACAAGCTGACCATCGACCTCGGCGGCGGGCGTGGCGACCTGGTGCTCCAGCACTTCGGCCGCGGGCACACCGAAGGTGACATCACCGCGTGGCTGCCGAAGCAGAAGATCCTCTTCGCCGGCGACCTCGTGGAGGCGCAGGCCGCGCTCTACACCGGCGACGCCTTCCACCGCGACTGGTCGACCGGCACCCTCGACCGGATCAAGGCGCTGGGCGCCGAGGTCCTCATCGGCGGACGCGGCGCCGTCTCCCACGGCCGGGAGGCCGTCGACGCCGCGATCGAGCAGACCCGCCACTTCATCGAGGTCATGCTCGCGGAGGTCGGGGCGGTGCAGCAGCGCGGCGGCACCCTGAAGGAAGCGTTCGAAGCCACCCACGCCGCACTGAACGAGCAGTACGGGCACTGGCCGATCTTCGAACACTGCCTCCCGTTCGACGTCTCCCGCGTGTGGGACGAACTCTCCGGCATCGAACGGCCCGTCATCTGGACCGCCGAGCGCGACCGCGAGGTCTGGGACCAGTTGCAGGGCTGAAATCCGTCACCGTTTCACACTGACAAGGCGAGGATCATGGGAAGACGACACACCCGAGGCGGCACCGTCACCGTCGTCGGCAACGGCCCGGTGGGGCAGACGACGGCGTTGCTGCTGGCCCGCTGGGGCATACCGGTCACGCTGCTCGACGCCCGGGCCGAACGCGATCCGATCGGGTCGAAGGCCATCTGCCAGCAGCGGGACGTCCTCGAGGTGTGGGACGCGATCGGCGTCGGCCGTCAACTGGCCGACGAGGGGGTGACGTGGGGGTGCGCCCGCACGTTCCACCGCGACCACGAACTGTTCGCGCAGACGTTCGTCGACCGCGGCATCTCGTCGTTCCCGCCGTTCGTCAACATCTCGCAGGCCCGCACGGAGGAACTACTCGACGAGCGGATCGCGGCTACACCGTCGATCGACGTCCGGTGGGGGCACGAGGCCACGTCCGTCGACCAGGACGAGACCGGCGTGACCATCACGTGCCGCACCGACGACGGTGACCGGGTGATCGAGTCCGACTACGCCGTGGTCGCGGTGGGGTCGCGGGGCAGCACGATCCGGCAGCAGCTGGGGGTCACGTTCGACGGCCGCTCGTTCGACGACAAATTCCTCATCTGCGACATCGCCGCCGACATCCCCGGCTGGGCCGACGAGCGCCGCTTCTACTTCGACCCGGAGTGGAACCCGGGCAGGCAGGTGCTCATCCACCCCTGCCCCGATTCCACGTTCCGCATCGACTGGCAGGTGCCCGGCGACTACGACCTCGAGGCCGAGGAGCGGTCGGGGGCGCTGGACGAGCGGATCCGGAAGATCATCGGCGACACCGACTACCGCATCGTGTGGAAATCGGTGTACCGCTTCCACTCCCGGGTCGCGAACCGGATGCGCGTCGACCGGGTGCTGCTCGCCGGCGACGCCGCGCACATCGTGTCCCCGTTCGGCGCCCGCGGTCTGAATTCGGGTGTTGCCGACTCCGAGAATGCCGCCTGGAAGCTGGCGTTCGTCCTGCGCGGCTGGGCGGACGAGTCGCTGCTCGAGACGTATCACACCGAGCGGCACGCGGCGGCGGTCGAGAACATCGCCGTCACGACGGCGACGATGGACTTCCTCGTCCCGCAGTCGGACGAGCAGCACCGGCACCGCCGCGACGTGCTCACCGCGGCGGTCACCGACACGCAGGCGCGGGCGCAGGTCGACAGCGGCCGCCTCGCCGAGCCGTTCTGGTACGTCGAATCACCCTTGACCACAGACGATCCGGGACGAATCTTCGCCGGGCGTCCGGATCGTGGATGCACACCGGCCGCGGCGCCGGGAATCCTCGTGCCCGACACCCCGGTAATGCTGCGCGACGGTGGCGGCACCCGGCTCCGCGACATCGCCAGGAACGGCATCCTGCTGCTGCTCGGTGACGGCGTGGACGCCGACGAGATGCGCACGGCGGCCCTCGGCGCGGTGCACACACCGATCCGTCTGGTCCGGCTGTCGGAGATCGACACCACCGGTGTCCTCACCGCCGCGCTGGACGCGAAACCCGGCGAGGTGTGGGTCATCCGCCCCGACGCCTACGTCGCGGCGGTCACCGACACGGTCGACCGGCTGGTGTCCGCGCTGCACAGGATCACCGAACCCGTCGTCGACGTGATCAGTGCCGGCTCAGCCGTTCCGGATCCAGATCGAGTTTTCGCAACAGCTGCACGTTGAGTGCGACGGCCGCACCGACCATGTCCTCGCCTCGGGCGTCGTAGAGGGGCGCCATTCCTCTCGCCAGCCGGGGAGGGCGCAGATGGATACTTCCCGTCAAGGCGCGATGGGGACGAGTTCGGCGATCAGGGCTTCGACCCGCGCCTTGATCTCGTCGCGGATCGGTCGCACCGCCTCGACGCCCTTGCCTGCCGGATCGTCGAGGGCCCAGTCCCGGTAGCTCGTGCCGGGGAAGACGGGGCAGGTGTCGCCGCAGCCCATGGTGATGACGACGTCGGAACTTTCGACGGTGTCGGGTGTGAGGATTTTCGGGGACTGGCCGGAGATGTCGATGCCGAGTTCGGCCATTGCCGCGACAGCGGCCGGGTTGACGGTCTCGGCCGGGGCGGTCCCGGCGGAGCGGACCTCGATCCGGTCGCCGGCGAGGTGGGTGAGGAATCCGGCGGCCATCTGGGAGCGGCCGGCGTTGTGGACGCAGACGAACAACACGCTGGGCATGGTCATCGGAGCGGGCCTTCCGTGGCGGAGGTGTGGAACCGGGAGCGCAGTGCGAGGGAGACGTAGACCAGGCCGACGAGGACGGGGACCTCGATCAGCGGTCCGACGACACCGGCGAGGGCCTGTCCGGAGGTGGCGCCGTAGGTGGCGATGGCGACGGCGATGGCGAGTTCGAAGTTGTTGCCGGCGGCGGTGAACGCCAGGGTGGTGGTGCGTTCGTAGCCCAGGCCCATGACGGCGCCGAGGGTGTAGCCACCGCCCCACATGATCGCGAAGTACGCCAGCAAGGGAATGGCGATCCGGACGACGTCCCAGGGCCGGGAGGTGATCTGCTCGCCTTGGAGGGCGAAGAGGATCACGATGGTGAACAGCAGGCCGTAGAGCGCCCACGGCCCGATGCGGGGAAGGAATGTCGACTCGTACCATTCGCGGCCCTTGGCCTTTTCCCCGAACCGGCGGGTGAGGTAGCCGGCGAGCAGGGGGATGCCGAGGAAGATCAGCACCGACTTCGCGATCTGCCACGGCGAGGTGTCGATGGTGGTCTGCTCGAGGCCGAGCCAGCCGGGTAGTACGGACAGGTAGAACCAGCCGAGGACGGCGAACATGACCACCTGAAACACCGAGTTGATCGCTACCAGGACGGCGGCGGCCTCTCGATCACCGCAGGCCAGGTCGTTCCAGATGATCACCATCGCGATGCAGCGGGCCAGGCCGACGATGATCAGGCCGGTGCGGTATTCCGGCAGGTCCGGCAGCAGCAACCAGGCGAGGGTGAACATCAGCGCCGGGCCGAGGACCCAGTTCAGCACCAACGAACCGATGAGGAGTTTGCGGTCACCGGTGACGGTGTCGAGTCGGTCGTAGCGGACCTTCGCGAGCACCGGGTACATCATGATCAGCAGGCCGAGGGCGATCGGCAGCGAGATGCCGTCGATCTCGACCGCGGACATCGCGTCGCCGAGGCCGGGGATCATCCGGCCGAGCAGCAGACCCGCGACCATGGCGATGCCGATCCACACCGGCAGGAACCGGTCGAGGGTGGAGAGTTTGCCGACGACGGCCGGGTGCTGGTGTGCGGTGGTGGCCTCGCTCACGCCGGCACCTCCGTGGTGGTGCAGGCCTCGGACGGGACGACCGGTCCGCCCTCGGTAAGCAGCACGGCAGACAGTTGCTGCAGGGCCGAGGGGATCACCCAGTAGTACACCCAGGTGCCGCGGCGTTCGCAATCCAGCAGTCCGGCCGAGCGCAACACCTTCAGGTGATGCGAGATCGTCGGCTGCGACAGGTCGATCGTCGCGGAGATGTCGCAGACGCAGGCTTCACCCCCGGCGTGGGAGGCGATCAGCGACAGTAGGCGCAACCTGACCGGATCACCCAGGGCCTTGAACATCCGGGCCAGATCGCCGGCCCAGTCCTCGGTCAACGGTTCGCGTGCCAGGGGTGAGCAACAGGCACCGCTCTCCGAATTTTGATTCGACATACGTCGATATTGACAGGTGTCGAATCAGGAGGCAACCCAACAGGCGATGCGCTGCCGGTGACCGAGGGCCGATGCGGGCTACCGCTTGCGCGCGGTGACGAGCAGGTACTCGGCGTCGTAGTGTGTCCGACGGGGCGCATCGGCCCGATTCCACGCGGTGAGGAATTGCAGGAAGTCCCGCTCGAGGTTCGCGATCCGATCCGGATCCGCGGCATTGTGGCGGTGCACGGCGATCGTCGGGCCGTAGTTGCGTTTCCAGAACTCCCGGAACTCGGTCGGGTCTGCGAAGCGGTCGATCGCGAGCGACTGGCGGTGCGCGTCGAGCGCGGTCACCCGGTCGCCGAACAAGTCGCGGACGTGTTGCTCGTCGCCCCACAACGGCGGCGGGGTCGCACCGCGCGGCGGGGGCGGTGCGTAGGGTGCCATGGTCTTGAACAGGTTGCCGATCAGACCCTGCGGTGTCCAGTTGATCATCGCGATGGTGCCGCCGGGTCGGCAGACGCGCAGCATCTCGTCGGCGGTCTGCTGATGGTGCGGCGCGAACATGGCCCCGACGACCGAGATGACCGCGTCAAAGCTGTCGTCGTCGAACGCCAATGCCTCGGCGTCGGCCTCGACCCAGTCCAGCTCGACGCCGCGCTGGGCGGCGATCGCTCGCCCTGCGTCGAACAGTTCCGGCGTCAGGTCCGACGCGACGACGGTGGCGCCGCGCGCTGCGGCCGGGATCGCGGCGTTGCCGCTGCCGGCGGCGACGTCGAGCACCCGCTGGCCGGCGCGGATATCGGCTGCCTCCACGAGCACCTCGCCGAGGGTCGGAATCAGCTCGGCGGCGACGGTCGGGTAGTCGCCGGAGGCCCACAACGCCCGGTGCTTGGCCTTGAGCGCGCGGTCGGTGTCTGTATCGGTGGGAATGGTGGTCATGTCGTTTCCTCGTCCTCGATGGTGGGTGCCGGATGTCGGCATACCAATAGACGACGGCCGGCCCGGAAGGACGCACGCAAGCTGATTTTCGGCGGAATGCGTCAGCCGACAGTGAGCTGGGCGCGGTGGAAGTCGAAGTGCTTGCCCGGGTATCGGTAGACCTGCTCGAGGGTCATGGTCTCGGTGAAGAACGGATCCCAGCGCACCGGGAACGCCATGCTGAGCCGTAGGTTCGTCTCGGATTCCCGGGTGAGGGAGCGTTGCAGCTTCGCGATGACGCGGTCGCATTGGCGGCCCATCCGCCTTTGGTTGAAGACGGTGGCCGCCGCGCACGAGCCGAAATAGTTGATCTGGTGGAACACCGGTGTCGCGGCGTTCAGGGCGCGGGCGAACCCTCGGCCGACCGGGTCGGGCAGCCGGGAGAATACCCGGACCATGATCAGCAGCCGCCGGACGACCATGTAGCCGAACACCATGTGGAACAGCAGTTGCTCGTTGGTCCAGCGGGTGCCGGACGAGCGCCGAGCGAGCTGCTCGGTACTCGCGCCGTCGACCAACTCGTGCAACGCGACCCGGGCCCGCTCCAGATCGGCGGCGATCGCGGCCCGATCAACCGGTGGCGGCTCGGACATCATGTGCCCCAACTGTTTCGAGAGGTTATCCGGCGACAGGAGAACGGCGTTCGAGGAAGACGGTGTCCCGCCAGATCCCGTCGAGCTGGGCGATGCGTTCACGGACACCGAGGGTGCGGAACCCGGCGGAGTGGTGCAGGGCGATGGAGGCCCGATTCTCCGGGAAGATCGAGGTCTGCAGCGTCCACAGCCCGGCCTCGTCCGCGGCGATCACCTGGGTACGCAGCAGTGCCTTTCCGACGCCTCGCCCGCGCATGCCGTCGGCGACGTAGACGGAGTTCTCGGCCACCCCGGCGTAGCAGTCCCGTCCGGAGGTCGGGGACAGCGCGGCCCAGCCGACCACAATGTCGTCGATCTCGGCGACCCACCGATGCCCCGGCAGCCACTGCGCGTCCAGAGCGGTCTGGAGGGGGACCTCGGTGGTGAAGGTGGCAGTGCGGGTGGCGATGCCCTCGCCGTAGATCCGGCGCACCGCGTCCCAATCCTGCTCGGCCATGGGGCGGACGGTGACGTCGTCGGGCAGGTCGTCCGGGCAGCACGGGCGCGGGGTCAGCACCCCCATCACCGCGTCCGCGGCGTGCGGCAACCCGGTGCAGCACGCCGGGTTGACCATGACGACGGTGCTGGTGCTCCGCTTGTGCACCGAGACGAAACCGACATCGGCGAGCTTGCGGACGTGGTGCGAGACGGTCGGCTGCCCGATCCCCAAGGCCTCCGCGAGCTCGCCCACGGTGATCCCGGCCGGACGGGAGGCGACCTGATGCAGCAGCCGCACCCGGGTCGGATCGGCCAGGCAGGCGAACCACCCGGCGTAGGTGGCCGCGTCCTCCGGCGCCAACGCATCCACTTCGCCGGGGGTGCGGACGGTGGGCATGTCCAGGGAAGTCATGCCCACCACTATATCGATATCCATCGATGGTTGCATTCATCGACGCACGTCGATACTCTCCGATAGCAGAAGATCGATGAACGTCGATGGAAGGATTTTCGAGATGAACACCATGCCCGTAGTCGTCGTAGGCGCCGGACCGATCGGCCTCGCCGCCGCCGCCCAGCTGCGTGAACGCGGCCTGACCCCGCTGGTCTTCGAACGCGGTGACAGCGCCGGTGCCGCGATCGCCGAGTGGAACCACGTGCGGCTGTTCTCCCGGTGGGGGGAGCTGATCGACCCGGCCGCCCGCCGCCTCCTCGAGACCACCGACTGGACGGCCCCGGACGACGAGGCGTATCCAACTGGCCAGGACTGGACCCAGGACTACCTGGTCCCGCTGGCCGCCGCACTCGGCAACATCGTGAAACTGGGCACCGAAGTGGTCGGCGTGGCCCGTCGCGGGCGGGACCGGGTCGTCGACGCCGGCCGCGACACCGAACCGTTGTCGGTGCACCTGCGCCGTGCCGACGGCACCGAGGACCGCATCACCGCCCAGGCCGTGATCGACGCCTCCGGGACCTGGACCACCCCCAACCCGCTCGGCGGCGAGGGCCTGCCCGCGCTCGGCGAGAAAGCAGCGGCCGACGTCCTCGAATACCGGGTCCCGAACGTCGACGACCCCGAGGTGCGCGCCCGGTACGCGGGCAAGCACATCGTGATCGCCGGCAGCGGGCACTCCGCGCTGACCGCCATCGTCGCCCTGGCCAATTTGGAGAAGCAGGCGGCGGGCACTCGGATCAGCTGGGTGCTGCGCCGCGGCGACGTCGGCGGAGCCTTCGGCGGCGGCGAGGACGACCAGCTGCCCGCCCGCGGCGCCCTCGGCCTGCGCGCCAAGGCCGCGGTCGACGACGGACTGCTGACGGTGGTTCCCGGGTTCCGCACCGCCACCATCGAACCCCACGGTGACCGGGTGGTGTTGGTGTCCGACACCGGCGCCCGCATCGAGGACGTGGATCGGGTGGTGGCGCTCACCGGGTTCCGCCCCGACCTGTCCTGGCTGTCGGAGATCCGCCTCGGCCTCGATCCGGTGCTGCAGGCCCCCACCGAGTTGGCGCCGCTGATCGATCCGAACGTGCATTCCTGCGGCACCGTCTACCCGCACGGGGTCGCCGAACTGTCGCATCCGGAGCCGAATGTGTTCCTGGTCGGGATGAAAAGCTACGGGCGGGCACCGACGTTCCTGGCGATGACCGGGTACGAGCAGGTCCGCAGCATCGCCGCCGCCCTGGCCGGGGACCACGAGGCCGCCGCCCGGGTCGAACTGACCCTGCCGGAGACCGGGGTGTGCGGCGGCGCCGGGGTGTTCGACGACCCCGACACCCCGGCGGCAGCGGAAGAATCCGTGGGGTGCTGCGCCGCCCCGGACCCGCAGCTGATCGCCCTGTCCACCCGCGCGGGCGGATAACCCGGTGACCGGCACCCGGACCCTGCCGCAGACCGCGTCCCTCGACGAGACCGGTCTGCGGCGGGTGCTGGCGGTACTGTGCCTGACCGAGATCACCAGCTGGGGCATCCTCTACTACGCGTTCCCGGTGCTGTCGGTGTCCATTTCGGCGGACACCGGGTGGTCGCTGCCGGTGCTCACCGCCGCCTTCTCCCTCTCCCAACTCGCCGCAGCACTCACGGGCATCCCGGTGGGACGGATCATCGACCGCATCGGGCCCCGGGTCGTGATGACCGCCGGCTCCGTCGTGGCCGTCCCGTCCCTGCTGGTGGTCGCGGCCGCACCGAACCTGCCGATCTTCTACGCCGGATGGATCGCCGCCGGGATCGCGATGGGCGCGGTGCTGTATCCGCCCGCGTTTGCGGCGCTGACCCGCTGGTACGGCGACAAATACGTCAAAGCCCTGATGATCCTCACCCTCGCCGCCGGGTTGGCCAGCACCGTCTTCGCCCCGCTGACCGCGGCGCTGGTCGGCCGGTACGACTGGCGGGCCACGTATCTCGTCCTCGCCGCGATCCTGGCGATCATCACCGTGCCCGGGCACCTGCTGGGGTTGCGCGGTCGGTGGCCGCACCCACCTGCCCCGACCGGGAACCATCCGGTCGATCACCGGGACGCCTCCCGCAGCCCGGCTTTCCTCGCCCTCGTTGCGGCCCTGAGTCTCGGGGCGTTCGCCGCGTTCGCCGGGGTGTTCAACCTGGTGCCGCTGCTGATCGAGCAGGGCTTCTCCCCATCCCTCGCCGCCCTGACGCTCGGACTCGGCGGTGCCGGGCAGGTCCTCGGCCGCCTCGGCTACCTCCCGATCGCTGCCCGCACCACTGCCCGCACCCGCACCGTGGTGATCCTCGCCGCCACCGCCGCGAGCACCGCGTTGCTCGGGATCGTGACCTCGGTGGTCGCGCTGATTGCTGTCGCCATCGGCGCGGGGCTAGTCCGCGGGATCTTCACCCTGATCCAGGCCACCGCGATCACCGACCGATGGGGCGCCACCCACTACGGGCGCCTGAACGGGCTGATGTCCGCGCCGGTCGTCATCGTCATGGCTCTCGCCCCCTGGGCCGGGACCGCCCTGTCGGCGTGGACGGGCAGCTACGCCCACGCCTACCTGATCCTCGCCGCCCTTGCTGTGGTCGCCGCCCTCATCGGGGCCGCCAGCATCCCCCACCACAGCAAGGCCGCCAATCCTTCTTGAAAACTTGGGTCGGTCTTGGAGTGGCAACGCTCGCTGTCATCGGCGTCGTTGCGCATGGTGGGCCGCGACTCCCACCACCTGGTGAGCAGGCTCAGCCGCGTCCGATAGGGAGCTGATTCGACGGCGGGTGCGTCCCTCTCGCGGGTGGTTCGTCTGAGGAGGTAACTTCCATCCACATCGGGTGGGAGCAAGCCCTTCTTCGAGAGGAATCCTCCGATGTCCACCCACCCGTTCTCTCCCACCGGAACCGGCCACGCGGCCGGCGGCCACGGCGGGGGTGTGAAATGACCGCCCCCGCCGTCCTCGTTGAGGACCTGCACGTCGCCTACGGCACAACCTGGGCCCTCGACGGCGTCGACCTGGAAGCCGCCGCCGGGACCACGCTCGGGGTCCTCGGCCACAACGGTGCCGGCAAGACCACCCTGATCCGCACCCTCACCACCCTGGTGCGCCCCACCGTCGGCCGCGTGCAGATCGAGGGCCTCGACGTCATCGCCGACGCCGACCGGGTGCGCCGCCGGATCGGGGTGACCGGCCAATACGCCGGACTCGACGAATTCCTCACCGCCCGAGAGAATCTGGAGCTGATCGGCCGACTGACCGGGCTGCGCCGCACCGCTCGGGCGCGGGCCGACGCGCTGATCGACCGGCTCGGGCTGCACGAGTACGCGACCCGCCGGGTCGGGGAACTCTCCGGGGGCTCGCGCCGCCGAATCGATCTGGCCGCCAGCCTCGTCGGATCCCCGTCGGTGCTGTTCCTGGACGAGCCGACCACCGGCCTGGACCCGATCGCCCGCGCCGGACTGTGGGACGTCGTGGACGAGCTCACCACTGCGGGCACCACCGTGATGCTCACGACCCAGTACCTCGAGGAGGCCGACCGGCTCGCCGACCACATCGTGGTCCTGCGCCGGGGGCGGGTCGCCGCCCGTGGCACCCCCGCCGAACTGAAACGGATCGTCGGCGGCAAGGTCCTGACCGCCACCGTCCCCACCCACCAACTGGGAAGTCTGCCGTTCATCCCGGACACGGACCGGGTCGACGGCGACCGGGTTCGGGTGTCGGTCACCGTCGACGACGCCCCCGCCGCGACCGCCCTGGTCGCCGGCCTGCACCGCGGAGGCATCGAGGTCACCGACCTGGACGTGACCTCCCCGAGCCTCGACGACGTCTTCACCCACCTCGCCCACACCCCCGGAGCCCACCGATGACCACCACCACGCCCGCGATCGCCCGGGCTTCGATCGGGAACCAGCTCGTCGCTCTGACCGTCCGGAACCTGCGCACCAGTGCCCGGGTTCCGCAATTGCTGATGTTCTCGCTGACCATGCCGATGGCGATGCTGGTGCTGTTCAGCCAGGTCTTCCGCAGTGTCGCGGCCGGCCCGGGCTTCCCGGCGGGGGTCAGCTACATCGTTTTCCTCACCCCGGCGATGCTCGCCGTCTCCACAGTGATGGCCGGCACCAACGCCGGAGTGTCCGCTGCGATCGATCACACCAACGGCCTGCACGACCGCTTCGCGGCCCTGCCGATGCGCGCAGGCCTACCCGGTATCGCTCGCACCATCAATGAGGCCGTGTTCACCCTCGCCCGGGCCGCATTGCTCGGGATCGCCGCCGTGGCTTTGGGTTTCGAGTTCCACGGCAGCGCCGTCGATGCCGTGTCCGCGGTCGTGGTGCTGGTGGTGCTGGCGGGGGCGATGAGCGCGTTGTTCGGACTGATCGGGGATCGGCTGCGGCGCCCGGACGTGGTCCAGTTCGCCGGGATGATGGTGATGATGCCGCTGATGTTCGTCTCGAGTGCGTTCGCCCCGATCGAGACCATGCCCGGCTGGATGCAGGCAATGGCCACGGTGAATCCGGTCGCGCACGCCACCGACGCCCTGCGCGGGCACGTCCTCGGCACCGCCACCGCCGGCGACACCGCCGCAGCCCTGGTTGCGGCGGTCGGGTTGTGGGCGGCGGTGACCGCCGTCCCCGTCCTCACCCGCCTGATTCGGTCGGCCCGCGGCCGCTGAACAACGACGAACCTGCCCTGTCCCTCCCGAGTAAGGAGAGGGACAGGGCAGGCTTTGTGTGCGGCGCCTACCCGGAGCCGGGCACTCTTCTGGCCCCTACCCGCAGAGGGGGTAGAGGCTGGGAGAGCGCTGTGGTCAGCGGATACGCCCGGTGCGGGCGTCGACGGCGCTCATGCGGCGGCGTCGAGCAGATGCAGTTCCTCCGCCACGATCAGATCGACCTCTTCGCTGGTCAGACCCGAAAACAGGTGTGTGGTCAACATCGCTCTCACCTCCTCGCCGCGCTTCTACTGGTACGTCGAATCGGAGAACCCGTCATCGACATCGACACCCATACAGACGAGGCAAACCGGATTCGGACGCAGACTGCGTTCTATCGCGGGTGCGTCCGATTGCGGCCGCCGCCGTCGGTACCGGAGAGGTCGTTCCCCGGGGTCGCCACCGCGCCGCCGGACGGGGATGCTGGAAACGGAAAGGAACCACGGATCATGAGCGAGGAATCGACCACCACCGCGACCGCACCCCATCAGGAGCCAGCTGATCTCGAACAGCTCTGGCGCAGCTTCTCGAGCGATTTGCGGGCCTTCATAGCCCGCAGGGTCTCGCGCCCCGAGGACGCCGACGACATCTTGTCGATCGTGTTCCTGCGGATGGCCAAGAGCCTGGACAATCTGCGCGATCAGGACCGCCTCCTCGGGTGGATGTATGCCATCACCCGCAACGCGATCACCGACTTCTACCGCTCCGCGCCGCACCGGCGTGAGCTGGTCGTCGACGCCGTCCCCGACACTCCACCGGACGACGAATCGGATGTCGACGAGGCGGCGGAGAAGGAACTCGCCTCCTGCCTGGTGCCGATGCTCTCCGGGCTGCCCGCCGAGCAGGCCGCGGCGGTGAAGATGGTCGACCTCGACGCCCGAACCCACGCCGCGGCCGCGGGTGAGGCGGGAATCTCGGTGTCCGGGATGAAATCCCGGGTCCAGCGAGGCCGCGCCGCCCTTCAGGCCCAATTGCACGCGTGTTGTGAGATCAGCCAGGATCGCGCCGGGCACGTGCACGACTACCAGCCCCGCAGCGGCGGATCCTGCGCCTGCGGAGCCACACCCACGACGGACCAGTAGACCGGCACACCCGCTCGAGAGGCGCCCCTAGATCGCGCGACACCACGCACAGACGGCGGTGCGGTGCGAGCCCAACGCTCGCACCGCACCGTTGCCGGGTAAGGACTACTGGCAGCCGCACCCGCCGCCGGCCGTTGCCGCCGGACCGCAGCACGTCGACTTCTCGCTGCGATCGCAGCAGGTGGTCTGCCGTTCGGTGCTGCAACACGTCGGCGCCGCGGCCTGCGGTGTCATGTCCGTCCGATCCGTCGCCGGGGTCTCGAACTCGTTCGGGTTGCTCATGGTGAACTCCTTGATCCGTGGGGATGGGTACCCGAACAGACGGAGGAGAATGGGAATGGACGCAGACCCCGGTCAGTGCCGGCTCAGCCGTTCCGGATCCAGATCGAGTCGTCGCAACAGCTGCGCGTTGAGGGCGACGACGATGGTGGAGATCGACATCAGGATCGCCGCGACCGCGGGGGAGATCGCGACCCCGGCGAACGCGAGGACGCCCGCGGCCAACGGGACGGCGATGATGTTGTAACCGGTGGCCCACACCAGGTTCTGCCACATCTTGCGGTAGCTCGCCTGCGATAGATCGATAATCGACAGAACCGCACGGGGGTCGTCGGCGGCGAGGACGACCCCCGCCGACTCGATGGCGACGTCCGTGCCGGCTCCGATGGCGACACCCACGTCGGCGCGGGCGAGCGCGGGGGCGTCGTTGACCCCGTCGCCGACCATCGCGACGCGGTGGCCGCGGGCCTGGAGTGCCGCCACCTGTGCGTCCTTGTTCTCGGGCAGGACGTCGGCGAACGCCTCGTCGATCCCGAGGTCGGCGGCGACGGCGTCGGCGACCTGCCGGGCGTCGCCGGTGATCATCGCGACCTTCACACCCCGTGCGTGCAGGGCGTCGATAGCCTGCCGGGACTCCTCGCGGACGGCGTCCTCGAGCGCCACCGCGCCGAGCGCCTTCCCGTCGCGGACGACGTGGAGGACGGCGGCGCCGCGCTCGACCCACCGTTTCGTGTGCGCCGCAACGTCGTCGGGGACCGTCACGTTCAGTTCGGCGAGCATTGCCGGTCCGCCGACGGCGACCTCCTCGCCGGCGACCTCGGCGCGGACGCCGCGTCCGGGCAACGACCGGAATTCGGTGGCGGTGCGGCGGGACTCGGCGGGAACCTTCGCGGCAGTCTCGGCGACGATCGCGCGGGCGACCGGGTGCTCGCTATCGGCCTCCACGGCGCCGGCGAGCGCGAGCAGGTCGGTGTCGGTGACACCGGCCGTCGCGACGAGGCCCGTCACCGCGTGCCTGCCCTGGGTGAGGGTGCCGGTCTTGTCGAACAGCACGACGTCGACGCCGCGCATGCGTTCGAGAGCCAGCCGGTCCTTCACCAGCACACCGGCCCTCGCGGCCCGCTCGGTGGAAATGGCGATCACGAGGGGGATCGCCAGGCCAAGGGCGTGCGGGCAGGCGATCACCAGAACGGTGACGGTCCGCACCACGGCCTCGTCCACGTTGCCGAGCAGCGACCACACCACGAACGTGAGAAGTCCTGCGATCGAGGCGAAATAGAACAGGAACGCGGCCGCGCGGTCGGCGAGGGCCTGGGCGCGGGACGAGGACGACTGCGCGTCGGCGACCAGTCGCTGGATGCCGGCGAGCGCGGTGTCCTCCCCCACGGCGCCGACGGTGATCCGCAGCGCGCTGTCGGTGGCGACGGTGCCCGCGACCACGGGGTCGCCGACCGACCGTGGGACGGGGGTGGATTCGCCGGTGATCATCGATTCGTCGACCTCCGCGCGGCCGTCCTCGACGGTGCCGTCGGCGGGAATGCGGCCGCCTGCCCGCACCAGCACCAGGTCGCCGGTGGCGAGTTCGGAGACGGGCACCTCGGTGACGCCGTCGTTGGTGACCCTGTCCGCGGTGTCCGGGAGCAGCGCGGCGAGCGCGTCGAGGGCCCCGGACGCCGACCCCAGTGCCCGCATCTCCAGCCAGTGACCGAGCAGCATGATGACGATGAGAAGCGCCAGTTCCCACCAGAAGTCGAGGTTGAACCCGCCGATCTGCAGGGTCGTCACCCACGACGCGAGGAACGCGACCGTGATTGCCATCCCGATCAGCAGCATCATGCCCGGCTGCCGCGACTTCAATTCGCTCCACGCGCCGGTGAGGAACGGTGCGCCGCCGTAGAAGAAGATCGCGGTACCGACCACCGGCGGAATCCACGACGCACCGGGAAAGTCGGGGACGGTGTAGCCGAGGAGGTCGGCGAACATGTGGCTGAACACCACCACCGGCACCGACAGCGCGAGACTGATCCAGAACTTCTGCCGGAACACCTCACCGTGCGCGCCGTGGCCGGCGTGCCGATCGGTGTGGGCGTCGTGATTTTCGTGTCCGGTGTGCCGGACCTGTTCCATTTCCTTCTGATGATCGTGAGACATGCCTGCTCCCTCGGAAGCTGCTCTCGTGGTCAGGTTTTCAGGAACGCACCAGTCGTGCGATGGCGTCGGTGGCTTCCTTGATCTTCGCGTCCGCCTCGGAGCCGCCCGCGACGGCGGCGTCGACGACACAATGGCTGATGTGGTCTTCGAGCAGACCCAGCGCCACCGCCTGCAGCGCCTTGGTCATCGCCGAGACCTGGGTGAGGATGTCGATGCAGTACTTCTCGTCCTCGACCATCCGCTGCAGACCCCGCGCCTGGCCCTCGATGCGGCGCAGTCGCTTGAGGTAGTCGTCCTTGGCGCTGATGTATCCGTGGCCGGATTCGGTACCGGTGTGCGGTTGCTCGGTCATGATTGTTCCCCTCGGGTGGGAGTGGTCAGGGGTTGGAACCGGCGCAGTCGCAGGCTGTTGCTCACGACGAACACCGAAGAGAATGCCATGGCGGCACCGGCCAGCATGGGGTTGAGCAGGCCCGCCGCCGCCAGTGGCAGCGCCGCGACGTTGTAGGCGAAGGCCCAGAACAGGTTTCCCTTGATCGTGCTCAACGTTCTGCGCGACAACCGGATCGCGTCGGCGGCGGCCCGGAGGTCGCCGCGGACCAGGGTGAGGTCGCTGGCCTCGATGGCCACGTCCGTGCCGGTGCCCATGGCGAGACCGAGGTCGGCCTGCGCGAGCGCGGCGGCGTCGTTGACTCCGTCGCCGACCATCGCGACCACCTTGCCCTCGGCCTGCAGACGCTTGACCACGTCCACCTTGTCCTGCGGCAGCACCTCCGCGATCACCTCGCCGATGCCGACCTGATCGGCGATGGCCCGGGCCGCGGACTTGTTGTCGCCGGTGAGCATGATCGGCGTGAGGCCGAGTTCCCGGAACTGCGCCACCGCCTCGCGGGACGTCGGCTTGACGGTGTCGGCGACGACGAGCACGCCCCGCGCCTGTCCGTCCCAGCCGATCCCGACCGCGGTCTTGCCGTCCGCCTCCGCCGCCTCGACGACCCGCTGGAGTTCGGTGGTGAGGTGCAGCGACCAGTCGCGGAGCAGTTTCGCGCGGCCGATGACCACCGCGTGACCGTCGATCATGCCCTGGACGCCGAGTCCCGCGACGTTGGTGAACTGTTCGACGTCGGGGAGGGTCGTCAGTCGCTCCTTCGCGCCGCGGGTGATCGCCCGGGCGATGGGGTGCTCGGACGCGTCCTCGAGTGCCCCGGCGAACCGGAGAACCTGTTCCTCGTCCTGACCGTCGGCGGCGATCACGTCGTGCAGCGACATCGTGCCGGTGGTGACGGTGCCGGTCTTGTCGACCACTACGGTGTCGACGCGCCGGGTCGATTCCAGAACCTCGGGGCCCTTGATCAGGATGCCCAGCTGGGCGCCCCGTCCGGTGCCGACCATGAGGGCGGTCGGGGTGGCGAGTCCGAGCGCGCACGGGCACGCGATGATCAGGACGGCGACGGCGGCGGTGAACGCGGCGGCGACCGCACCGCCGGTTCCGATCCAGAAGCCGAGGGTCGCGACCGACAACGCGATCACGATCGGGACGAAGATGCCGGAGATCCGGTCGGCCAGGCGCTGCACCTCGGCCTTGCCGGTCTGCGCGTCCTCGACCATCCACGCCATCTGCGCGAGCTGGGTGTCGGCTCCGATTCGGCTGGCACGAACCACGATCCGGCCGCCGACGTTGACCGTCGCGCCGGCCACCTCGGAGTCGGGCGAGACCTCGACGGGCACGGATTCGCCGGTCAGCATCGACGCGTCCACCGCCGACGAGCCCTCGACGACGACGCCGTCGGTGGCGATCTTCTCGCCGGGGCGGACCACGAACAGGTCACCGACGTCGAGCTGGTCGATCCCGATCAGCTGCTCGGTGCCGTCCCGCAGCACCGACACTTCCTTGGCGCCCAGCTCGAGCAGCGCCCGCAGCGCCGCACCGGCCCGCCGCTTGGCGCGGGCCTCGAAATAGCGGCCGGCGAGGATGAACGTGGTGACGCCCGCCGCGGCCTCCAGATAGATGTTGCCGGTGCCGTCGACCCGCGCGATCGTCAGCTCGAACGGGTGCGTCATCCCCGGCATGCCGGCGGTGCCCCAGAACAGCGCGTACAGCGACCAGCCGAACGCGGCCAGCGTGCCCATCGACACCAGCGTGTCCATGGTCGCCGTGCCGTGCCGCAGATTCGTCCACGCGGCCTGGTGGAACGGCCACGCACCCCACACCACGACCGGGGCCGCGAGCGTGAGCGACAGCCACTGCCAGTTGGTGAACTGCAGCGCCGGGATCATCGCCATCGCGATGACGGGGACCGTCAGCACCGCCGACACGAGCAGCCGCTGCCGCAGTCCCGCCGCCGGGTCCTCTTCCTCCGGAGCCGGGGGCTTCACCTCGGGCAGTCGCGCCGTGTATCCGGCCTGCTCCACCGTCGCGACGAGGTCCTCAGGCGAGACGTCGGCGGCGTCGTAGTGGACGCGGGCCTTCTCCGTCGCGTAGTTGACGGTCGCGGTGACGCCGTCGAGCTTGTTCAGCTTGCGCTCGATGCGGTTGGCGCACGACGCGCACGTCATCCCGCCGATGGCCAGTTCGATCTGGGAATCGGGCGGTGCCGCGATGTCGGCCGCGTGGGTCATCACTTCTCCTCCGGTCCGGCGGTGGCGGTGAATTCCGCGGTGTGGACGACGCCGGCGTGCTGGAAGTCCAGGAACAGCCGGTAGTCGCCCGCGCTGGGTGCGGTGACGGCGAAGTCGATCCCGGGACCGGCCGCGGTGACGCCGTCGCCGGGATGTCCGTCGGGGTGGACGTGCAGGTAGCCGAGGTCGGCGGTGCGCAGCGCCACCAGGTGACCGTATGCACCGAGGTACGGCTGCAGATCGGTGACGGGTAATCCGTCGCGGCTCACCGAGAGGGTGACGTTCGACGTCTCGCCCGGTCGCAGCGTGCCGTCGAGTGTGACGGTGTAGCCGTCCACGATGGTGGTCGGCGCGGGTGCGGGCAGTTCCTGTGGGTCGTAGGTGCCGGCCACGCGCAGGTCGGTGCCAAGGGTGACGCCCTCTCCGCCCGCCGGGGTGAAGTCCGCGAACACGCGGTAGTCGCCGCCGCGGGTGAGGTCGAGGGGGACGCTCCACGTTCCGGTCGCGTCGAGCGTCGGGTGCACGTGCTGGAACCCGGCGAGGTCGCGGCGGACGACGATCAGGTGCAGCAGTTTCTCGTGCTCCGGGGTGTAGTCCGTGACGGATACCCCCGAGGGATTCGTGATCCGGAACTGCACCGGGACCGCGGCACCGGCGGCGACCTGGTCGGATGCCAGTTCGAGGGTGTAGCCGTCCGCCGTCGGCGACAGTCCGCCCGGCGTCGAGTCGGCGACGGCGTCATGACCCGCCGCGCCGTGCCCGTCGTCCCCGGCCGTGTGCGCGGCGGGCTCGGCCACGTCCGGGCCGGCAACCGACCCGAGGGCGAGCGCGGCACCGAAGATCACGACGAGGCCGACGGTGAATCCGGCGAACTTGCCGGTTGCGTTCATGATGGGGCTCCTGTGCTGGAGTTTGCCGGCTCAGCCGGCGACTGAGTACCCGGCTTCCGCGACGGCATCCGCGAGGGCGCCCGGGTCGAGGTCGGTGGTGCTCTCGATGACGACCGTGCCGGTGGCCAGATCGACGTTCACGGCGGTGACGCCGGGGAGTTCGCTGATCTCCTCGGTGACCGAGGACACGCAGTGGTCGCAGGTCATGCCGGTGACGGTGACGCTGGAGGTGCTCACGGGGGTTCGCCTCTCTTCGGGGTATCGATGTCTTCTCTGAGAACTACCATACCCCCCTACCGTATTCCCGCAAGCGTGTGCCGAGTCGGTGTTCCTCGCCCACGCGGGCCCGAAAAGGTGATTGAGTGGTGTACCGGATCTCACCGGGAACGGAGCCTGGCAATGTCGATGGACACGTTGCGCACCCAGACGCTGCGCCGCACACCGCTCGCCGAGAACCCCGACCCGGTGCGGAATGCCTGACGACGGCCGGAAGCGGGTGGACGCCACCACCCTGACCGGTGTGCCCGCGACGATGATGTGGACGCTCCGCAACCGCGCCGTCGAGGCGGCGCGCCCGGACACCGCGTTCGAGGACCCGCTCGCCGTGAAGCTCTACGAGACCCTCGACTATCCGTACGAGAACTTCGGGAAACCCGGTCAATCCCACGCCCTGCGCGCGCAGGCGTTCGACGACGAGATCCGGGCATTCCTCGCCGCCCATCCCGACGGAACCGTCGTCGCGCTCGGCGAGGGCTTGCAGACCAGCTACTGGCGGATCGGCGACCCCGACGTCCGGTGGGTGTCGATCGACCTGCCCGAGGTGGTCGCGCTGCGCAGGCAACTGTTGCCGGACGAGCCGAACGTCACCACCCTCGCGGTGTCCGCGCTGGACCGGTCGTGGATGGACCACGTCGACACCGGCCGGGGTGTGTTCGTCTCGGCGGAGGGCCTGCTGATGTATCTGCCGCCCGACGAGTCGCTGTCCCTGATCGGCGACTGCGCCCGGCGATTCCCCGGTGGCCGGATGATGTTCGATTCGGTGCCGAGATGGTTCAGCCGCAAGACGCAGAAGGGACTGCGGATCCACGGCGACTACACCGTCCCGCCGATGCCGTTCCACCTCTCCGCAGGCGAGGCCGCGGAACTGCCCGCACGGGTCCCGGACGTCGCATTCACCCGCGAGGTCGCGTTACCGCTCGGCCGGGGCCTGTGGGGTTCGGCTTTCCTCCGCCGGCTGTCGGATCTACGGCCGCTGCGCGACTCGCGCCCGACGCTGACTCTGTGCGGATTCGCCGCGGATTCGCCGGCTGAGTGCACGCACGTGGACGCTCGCACTCTCGATTGCAGGCTTAGTGCTCCAGGCGCGCCATGTTATAGATGCGGTCGACCAATTATGTCGTACAAAATTAGTGTGGGGCCGACCGAATGTGGGCCGCTGAAGAGGTGACCGCAGCGCAACATACCCGGAGGGATGACACAGATGAACACTGAAAACGAGGAGCCCGATTTCGGCCGGCTCGCCGAGTGGGCGGAGCGTGACATGAAGTTGCCCGAGAACTCCGCAACCGCAAAGAGAGGCCAGGACGCTGCCGCAGACGGCAGGGAGTTGCTGGACCGGGTCGGGGCGGGCCGTCCGTCCTTGGGGCAGGCCGATGGTGTGAGCGGCGAATCGCCTCGCCGGCAGGTCCGGCTGCCGCGTCCGTTGAGTGAGAGACTCGATCGCTTCGCCGAGAATCAGCACAGGAAGCCCAGCGACGTCATGCGCGAGGCGGTCGAGGAGTACCTCGAGGCGCACTCCGGCTAGGTCTAGACCGCGCCCCTGAACCCCATCCGACGAGCGGTGTGGGCCGACCCGCAGCAGAATGGTGCAATGGCGGACCGCGGATTCACCCCCACACAGCTCGCGGCACGTGCCGCGTACCTGCTTCGCGGCAACGACCTCGGCACGATGACGAGCGCCGCGCCGCGCCTGTACCCGCACATGTGGAGTTGGGACGCCGCGTTCGTCGCGGTCGGACTGGCGCCGCTGAGCGTGGAGCGGGCCGTCGTCGAACTCGACACCCTGCTGTCGGCGCAGTGGAAGAACGGGATGATCCCGCACATCGTGTTCGCGAACGGCGTCGACGGATACTTCCCCGGCCCCGGGCGGTGGGAGTGCGGGACCCTCGCGGCGCACGCGCCGAGCGGCACCCAGACGTCGGGGATCACCCAGCCGCCCGTGCACGCCATCGCCGTGCAGCGCATCCTCGACCACTCGCGCAGGCACGGTCGCAGCACCCGCGCCGTCGCCGAGGAGTTCCTCGACCGGCGCTGGCCCGACCTCGTGCGCTGGCACCGCTGGCTCGCCCACGCCCGCGACCTCGACGGCAACGGCCGGATCGCGCTGTACCACGGCTGGGAATCCGGGATGGACAATTCGCCGCGCTGGGACCACTCGTACGCCAACGTCGTGGCCGGGGCGATGCCCGCATATCTGCGCGAGGACCTGTCCCACGTCGCCGACACGGGACAGCGGCCGTCGAACGGCGAATACGACCGCTACCTGTGGCTGCTCGAGGAGATGAAGACCGTCCGCTACGACGACGCGGAACTGGCCACCGCCATGAGCTTCGCCGTGGAGGACGTGTTCGTCAGCGCCGTGTTCTCGATGGCGTGCGAGGTGCTCGCGACCATCGGTGAGGAACATTCGATGCCGAACTCCGATGTTCGGGAACTGCACGGGTGGGCGGCCCGGTTCCGGCAGGGCGTCCTCACGACCACAGACGAACGGTCCGGGGCGGCACGCGATTTCGATCTGCGCAGCGGCCGGTGGATTTCCACCGAAACCCTCGCCATGTTCTCTCCCCTGCTGTGCGGCGGCCTGAGCCGCGACGCCGAACGCGCCCTCCTCCGCACGTTCGAGGGGCCGAAATTCTGCGGCCACCCCGACCTTCGGTACGCCGTGCCGCCGTCGACGTCGCCGGTGTCGGGCGACTTCCGCCCGCGCGAATACTGGCGCGGTCCGGTGTGGCCGGTGATGACGTGGCTGTTCTCCTGGGCGTTCGCCCGCCGCGGGTGGGCCGAGCGCTCGCACCTGCTGCGGTCCGAGGGGCTGCGGCAGGCCAGCGACGGCAGCTTCGCCGAATACTACGAGCCGTTCACCGGGCAGCCCCTCGGCAGCATGCAGCAGTCGTGGACGGCCGCTGCGGTTCTGGACTGGCTGGGCTGACGCCCCCGTGAGTACTTATTAACCACCCGTGGTTAATAAGTACTCACGGGCGCTAGTCGCACAAGCGGATCGGACCGAGTTCGGCGTACCGGTCGCCGGGTCCGGGGTTGTCGGCCGGGGCGGCGCCGCCGAGGTGGTGCATCACTCCCCAGACGGCGTTGAGCGCGGTCTGCACGGCGCCCTCCGCCCAGCCCGCGGTCCACGAGATGTCGTCGCCGGCCAGGAAGATGCCGCGATGCCGCGGGTCGAGTTCGTCCTGCACGAAATGGCTGAACAGCCGCTCCTGGTACCGGTAGTGGCCGGGCAGGTTCGCCTTGAACGCGCCCATGAAGTCGCGCTCGGTCTCCCACGACAGCGTGACGGGTGTCGAGATGATGTGACTGCGGAAGTCGACGCCCGGGTAGATCTCCTCGAGCGACTTGATCATGAGGTTCATCCGCTCGGTCGCGTCGAGCGGCAGGAGTTTGAGCGAATCGTCGGACCACGTGTAGGACAGGCAGATCAGGCCGGGCTTGTCGTCGCCGTGGTCGAGGAGGTAGGTGCCGCGGCTCATCCGGTCGGTCAGCGTCATGCTGACGAGGTCGCGGCCGGTGACCGGGTCCTTGTCCTTCCAGAATGGACGGTCCACGAGGGCGAACACCTTCGTCGAACCCATGTAGTGGGTGCGTTCGATGGCGGTCCAGTGGTCGATCGGGAACAGGTCGTCGTCGCAGTGAATGTTGTTGAGCAGCATCCAACTCTGCGCGGTGAAGACGGCGGCCGGGTAGGTGCGGATCTCACCGGACGAGTCGGTGACCGTCACCTGGTGCGGTGCGGTGCGCCGGACCTCCGTGACGCGGGGACGGGTTTCCCCGCCGTTCAGCGAGCGCACCGACGTGCCGTCCGGCCAGTGCGCCATCCCCGACGGGGTGTCCGTCCACAGGTGCAGCGGCAGTTGCTGCGACCCGCCGACGATGCCGCGGTGGTGGTCGTCGGCGGCGGTGATCACGACGCGCAGGATCTCGAGGATCGAATTGGGGAAATCGGTGTCCCAGCCGCCTGTTCCGAAACCGACCTGCCCGAACACTTCCCGGTGCCGGAACGACGCGAAGTGCTTGGACGACGCGAGGAAGCCGTAGAACGTCTGATCGTCCAGCCGGACCACGAGGTCGTTCCAGATCCGCTTGAGTTCGGCGGTGTCGCGATCGCGGATCGCCTGCTGGAGCGGGATCAGTTCGGCGTGGTCCTCGAGGGTGCGCTGCCACGCGTCGGAGACCTCCCGGAACACGGGCGGCAGATCGTCGAGGTGCTGCGCGTAATAGGTTTCGCCCTTGAGGTCGATGACCGTGCTGGGGGTGGCGTCGGCGAGCGGGTTGGGGAACGCCTCGGTCCGCAGCCCGGTGGCGTCGAGGTAGTGGAACAGGGTGGTCGACGACGGTGGGAACCGCATCGCGCCCATCTCGGCCACCACACCCGGGTGGCCCTCGAACGGCTGCGACCGCATCCGGCCACCGATCTGATCCGCCTCGTAGACAATCGGTTTCAGGCCCAACTTCATCAGCTCGTACGCGGTGACCATGCCCGACAGTCCGCCGCCGATGACCGCCACCTCGGTGCCGTGCCGGTCGGCGGGCACCGCACCGAGGCCCGACGGGTGGGTGACGTAGTCGTCGTAAGCGAAAGGGAAATCGGGACCGAACATCGTCAGCGGCGGGACGTCGGTGTCCGTGGCGGTGCTGTCCGGGGTGACGGGGATCGTCATGAAGTCTTCTCCTGCGGGAAGGGGTAGAGGTCGACGCGTCGGTCGTCGAGATGGGTGTTCTCACGGCGGGATCGGTGGAGGACGTCGAGTTCGAGGTCGACGACAGCCAGTTCTTCGTGGCGGCCCGCCCGGGCGAGTTCGGTGCCGTCGGGTGCGACCGCGCAACTGGACCCGCAGTAGTCGAGGTCGGTTTCGGTGCCGCACCGGTTGACGTACGTGACGAACATCTGGCTCTCGTAGGCCCGGGTGGGGACGACGCTCTCCGCGATGAATTCGTACGGACTCATCAGACCGGTGGGGACGACAAGCCACTGGGTTCCCCGGTCGGCATGGGCGCGAACGGCTTCCGGGAACTCGACGTCGTAGCAGATCAGGAGTCCGCACCGGATGCCGTCGTGGTCGAACTGGACCACCAATTCGTCGCCGGCCGCGAAGTGCGACCGGTCGAGTTCGCCGAACAGGTGCGTCTTGCGGTAGTTCGCCAGCGACGTTCCGGACGGATCGAGAGCCTGCACGCTGTTGTAGACGACGCCCGCGTCCGCCTCGGGGTAGCCGTAGACGACGGTGATCCCGGACTCGCGAGCGATCTCCGCGATCCGTGCCGCGATCGGTCCGTCCGCGGGTTCGGCCCGCTCAGCGATGAGGGATCCGATGTTGTAGCCGGTGACCGCCATTTCCGGGCAGACCAGGATGGACGCCCCGGATGCGGCCGCGCTCTGCGCGGCGGAGGCGATGGCGGAGAGGTTCGCCGCGACGTCGAAGGACAGTTCGGGACCTTGGAACAGTGCCGCCCTCATCGCGCCTCGACCTCTTCCGGCCTGCTGCGGAGTTCGGACTTGCGGACGCCGTAGGCGAAGTAGATCGCGAGCCCGACCGCCATCCACAGCGCGAACGCCACCCACGTCGAGACGCCGAGGCCGAACAGCAGCAGCGCGCAGAACACCACGCCGAGGACCGGCATCAGCGGGAACAGCGGGGTCCGGAAACTGCGGTGCAGGTCGGGGTGGCGGCGGCGCAGGATGATCACGGCTATGTTGACGAGCATGAACGCGAACAGCGAGCCGATGCTCGTCGCGTCGGCCAGTTCGCCCAGCGGCACGAACCCGGCGAGCGCGGACACGATGGCGCCGACGACGACGATGTTGACGACGGGCACCCGGGTGCGCGGGCTGACGCGGGAGAAGATCCGCGGCACGAGACCGTCGAGCGACATCGCGTACAGAATGCGGGTCTGTCCGTACATCACGGCGAGGACGACGCTGGCGATGGCGATCACCGCGCCCGCGGACAGGAAGATGGCGGGCCAGGTGCTGGTGGTCGCGGCATTCAGGATGGTCGCGAGCGCGGCGCCCTCACCGGCGATGTCCTGCCACGGCATCGCCCCGACGGCCGCGATCGCGACCAGGCAGTAGAGGATCGTGACGATCAGGAGCGAGAGGATAATGGCGCGGGGAAGGTCGCGCTTCGCGTTCTTCGCCTCGTCGCCGGCGGTCGACGCGGCGTCGAACCCGATGTAGGCGAAGAACACCTGGGACGCCGCGGCCGTCACGCCCGCCGCGCCGAGGGGAATGAACGGTGCGAAGTTCCCGGCGCGGAACGCGGTGAACGCGACCGCGCAGAAGAACACGAGCACGAGGATCTTCAGGGCCACCATGACCGTGTTCACCAGGGCGCTCTCCGACGCCCCCCGGGTCAGCAGGACCACCGCAACGAGCACGATGACGATGGCGGGCACGTTGACGATGCCGCCTGCTCCCGGTGATTCGCTGATCGCGGCGGGGAGCGCGATGCCGAACATGCCGTGGAGTAGTTCGTTGATGTACTCGCCCCAGCCGACGGCGACGGCCGCGACCGAGACACCGTACTCGAGCATCAGGCACCAGCCGCAGATCCATGCGAACAGTTCGCCCATCGTCGCGTAGGTGTACGAGTAGGAGCTGCCGGAGACGGGGATGCTGCCCGCGAGTTCGGCGTAGGAGAGGGCGGAGAAGAGGGCGGTGAACGCCGCGAGCACGAAGGCGAGGACGACGGCGGGGCCGGCCTTGGGTGTCGCCTCGCCGAGGATGACGAAGATGCCCGTGCCCAGCGACGCACCGATGCTCAGTGCGGTGAGGTGCACCAGGCCCATCGACCTCTTGAGACCGTGACCGGGTTCTTGGTCGTTGCGCGCCACGATAGCGTCGACCGATTTGCGGGCGCGCAGTGCGCCGGCGAGTCCGGGCGGGCGCGGAGAAATCTTGGTGATGTCCAACGTTGAGCTCCTGAGCGGTGGAGTGATGCGCACAACAATGAACGGGCGAGCCGTGACTGTCAACACATGTTTCCTAAACCGCTTGACGGTTTCCTAGCGGGAGGTGGGCCGGACATCGTCCGGTAGTGCTGGGGCCAGAATCCACAGAACGGTCGCGGTGTCGTCGCCGAGCGCGCGGAAGCTGTGCGGCAACTGCGGGGAGAAGGTGAACGCGTCCCCGGTCGCGAGCGACACGTCCTCGCCTGCCCCCGGGCCGTTGAAGGAAATGCAGATCTCGCCCGACACGACGTAGACGAAGGCGACGTCGACCGGCAGTTCGTACGTTTCCGAGCCGCTCCCGCCGCCGGGTTCGATCCGGCTCAGGAGCGACTGGACGCGGCGCTCACCAAACGGGGTCAACAGGAACTCGGCCATGCGCTCCCCGCCGAAGCTGATCGGCGGGTAGGCGTCGGCGCGTACCACCTCACCTGCGGCGGAGCTCTCGAACAGCGACCCGACGGGAATGTTCAGGGCGGCGCAGATCCGCACCAGCGTGGCGACGGACGCGCTCGCGTGGTCCCGCTCGATCTTCGACAGGTAGCCCTTGGTGATGCCGCAGCTCGCGGCAAGTTCGTCGAGCGTGAGGCGCTGTGCCTGCCGGGCCGCCTTGAGCCGGGGGCCGATCCTGGGCGCGTCGACGCCCGACGCACCTTCGGTTGCGAGGTCGTTCGCCATGCATCGATCCTTCGTTGTGTCTCGTATAGGAAACAGGTGTTGACAAGAATGCGTTCCAAGGAAACGATACGACGAAGCCACGTCTCCGGCACACACCGAAGGATTCCGATGACTACAGACCACGACGCAATAAAGGGCCCCGTCGACGCGACCCGCACCCCGCGCTACGCCGAACCCAGCACGTTCGCCCGCCTCCCCCGGCTCGACGAGGTTTCCCGCGCCGACGTCACGGTGCTGGGTGTTCCGTTCGACTCCGGCGTGAGCTACCGTCCCGGCGCACGCTTCGGCCCCGGCCACATCCGCGCCGCGTCGAAGCTCCTGCGCCCGTACAACCCCGCACTCGACGTGCACCCCTTCGGTGCGCAGCAGGTCGCCGACTTCGGTGACATCGGCGTCAATCCGTTCGACATCCAGGAAGCCCTGGCCACCGTCGACGGTGCCGTCACCGACCTGCGCAAGGACGGCTCGACCGTGCTGACGCTCGGCGGCGACCACACCATCGCCCTGCCGATCCTGCGTTCCCTCGCCCGCGACCACGGTCCGATCGCCGTCCTGCACTTCGATGCGCACCTCGACACGTGGGACACCTACTTCGGCGCCCCCTTCACGCACGGCACCCCGTTCCGGCGGGCCAGTGAGGAGGGGCTGATCGACCTCGAGCGGTCGCAGCACATCGGCATCCGCGGCCCGCTGTACAGCAAGAAGGACCTCGAGGACGACGCCGTTCTCGGCTTCCAGGTCATCCGGTCCGACGACTACGAGGTGGACGGCGTCGCCAGCATCGTCGAACGGATGCGTCGACGGCTCGACGGCGGTCCGGTCTACGTGTCCGTGGACATCGACGTCCTCGATCCCGCGCACGCGCCGGGCACCGGCACACCCGAGGCCGGCGGCATGACGTCCCGCGAACTGCTGAACACGCTGCGCGGACTCGTCGGCCTCAATGTGGTCGGCGCCGACATCGTGGAGGTCGCGCCCGCATACGACCACGCCGAGATCACCGGCATCGCGGCAGCGCACGTCGCGTACGAGTTGCTGTCGGTGCTCGCGATCAACGCGTCGTCGGCTCCCGGACGGGCAGGCCGCGGCGAGGCACTCCGGCAGGCGGCGTATGTGACGAAGTGACGCCGCCGGCCCCGGTCAATCGCGCGAGCGTCAACCGGGGCAATCCGGTCGGGTACTCGAACGGTGCGAAAAGCGCATTCCATACCCGTCGCCACGCCGTACTCGTTCGCCGAGATGTTCGTCTGGCCAGGGTTGCAGCACTGCCGCTTTCGCCTTTTCGTCAGACGGCGAGAGTAATGGTCCAAGACGCGTCCCCGCGGGACGGACTCACCGTGTTGGACTAATTCGAGTTGCTTGTTCGAGGCAGGCGCGGGGGCCAACGTATGTGTAAGGAGAACCTCGCCACAAACTGCACGGCTATGTGCCCGAGAAGGTGTCCAGGTCCAGGCTGACCTCGATCCCATTCTTCTCCACGACGATCCGCGGATGCTCGGCCCCGGTCGCCGCTAGGTACTGCCGCAGCGTCGAGAGGAGCAAGTCGTCGCGCCGCTCGATCTTCGACACCGCCGCCTGCTCCACGCCGAGCACTTTCGCCACCTCGGTCTGCGTGAGATCACCGGCCCTACGGATGTCGGCGAGAGTCTGCACGTAGACCCGGTTCATTTCCGCCGTCTCCGCACGGACACGCTCCACCTCACTGGTGATGGCGGAGTGCGCCGTCAGCTCTGCGATCCTCTCGTTCGCCCGCCTGAACGTGCGCTTGTCAGTCATGATCCTCACCTCGGGTTTCGAAGAGCCACTGCTCGATCGCCGCATCGGCACGAGAACCGACGCTGTTGTAGAACACATCCCCCATCTGCGCCTTGTCCCCCGCGAACAGCGCCACCACCACGACGTCGGTGCCCAGCGGGAACCAGCAGATCACCCGGACCGCGACACCCTCGTCGAACGGGTGCGAGGTCCGCCACACCGGATACCCGCCTGGACTGACGCACCCGCTTCAATCCTGGCAGATCCACCGATGGTGGTTCCTCCAGTGCGGCCAGATCCGCCAACGCGGCCGTCACATGTGCCAACACCTGCACCGCGTGAGCGTCCCCACGCTCCGCCTGCTCCTCGAGGCGATCGAGGTAGGCGAAGAAGTCTTCCGGCATGTCGACGATCACCCACAGAGCATTCCATTGATGGAATAGTCCGTCAATGGAATGCAGAGCAGTCTCGAGCGACGTCCAGAGATCCGGAAGGGGTCGAGTCCGAGCCGCAATTCGGCGGCTTCGTGCTCGCGCAAAAGCCTGCCATCAGAAGTGCAACTCGGGCACCAAGTCTTCGCCGTCGGTTCACACAGTGCATGGCCGCCGATACTCCGCTCGACGACGAGGACATACGGCTGGTGTCAGGTGAGTTCGAGGGCCCGGGCGAGGACGGGCCACGATTCGTGCAGGGCGTCCTGCCAGTAGCCCCACGAATGTGTGCCGGTGTCCCGGAAGTTCACGGTCGCGGGGATGCCGAGGGTGTCGAGCCGGTCGACCAGCCGGTGCGTGCAGTAGTTCGTCGCCGCCTCGATGACGCCGCCGATCACGATCTGGTCCGGGAGCGGGGGCGCCGCGGCGGGGCGGACGGCGTCGAGGGCCTCGTACGGTCCGGGCAGTCCGCTGGCGTTGGAGATGTACAGCTCGAGCCCGCGGAGTTTGTCCGCGTTGACGTAGGGGTCGTGTGCGGTCCAGGCCGGGTCGTCGGTGGGGCCCCACATGTTCTCGGTGTTGCCGCCGCCCACCACCTCGACCACGAGCCGGACCAGGTTCTGCCCGATCGGGTCGCTGGTCATCGCACAACCGCTGTACGACGCGACACCCCGGTACAGGCCCGGTGCCTGGACCGCGAGGTCGATCACCGAGCCGGCCGACATCGACAGTCCGCCGATCGCGTTCACCCTGTTGGCGCCGAGCGCGGTGTCCAGCACCGGCGGCAGTTCCTCGGTGAGGAACGTCTGCCACTGGTTGCGCCCGAGGACGGGGTCGTCGTTCCGCCAGTCGGTGTAATAGCTGATGTAGCCGCCGACGGGGATCACGACGTTCGCGTTCTTGTCGGCGAAGAAGTCGACGATGTCGGTCTGCCGAATCCAGTTGGCGCCGTCCTCACCGGCTCCGGCCCCGTTCAGCAGATACAGCGTGGGACGCGGAACGCTGGTGTCGGCGGGGCGCAGCACCTGCAGTTCCACGACCTCGTTCATCGACGGCGAGTACACGAAGACGTTCCAGCGCCGATCGTCGATCTTCTCGATCCGGTCGAGGCTGCCGGACGCGCTCGGCGCCACCACCGCACCGCCGTCGGCGGGCTCGGCCATCGCTACCGGGCCGGGCAGGCCCAGGAGCAACGCTGCGGCCACGGTGGCCACGCCCGCGGTGAACAGTCTCATCGGTCGATCTCCATTCTCGAAACGTGATTCGCGCCGTCGGTGAGGTAGTCGGCGAGCAGCGGGCCGATCACCCGGACCGCGGCCGGTTCGGTGATCTGCCAATGATTCGACTGAACCGGGTGATTCGTGATCCGCCCGTTCACCCAGGGACGCCAGGTGCCGACCGCTCGCCGCAGCGTCGGGTCGTCGTGCGCCGCCGTGAAGAACAGCACGTCCCCGTCGAACAATCCCGGCCGGTAGTCGCGCATGAGGCCCGCGTTGTGGTGCGCGGCCGCGGTCAGGCGGCGCACGTGCTCGGGGCTCAGGGCCGACAGCACTGAGGCCGTGTCCTCGCCGTCCCCGGGTGCCGGCTGTTCGGTGATCTCCTGCGACTGCTGCGTTTCCGCGAAGCTGTCGAGCATCACCAGTGAGCCGACCGCGTGTCCGGACTGCTGCAGTTGCACCGCCATCGCGTGGGCGATGACGCCGCCGATCGACCAGCCGGCCAGATCGTAGGGACCGTCCGGCTGGATCCTCCGCACCTCGGCGAGGTACCGGGCGGCGAGTTCCTCGATCGAGCCGGGCAGCACCTCCCCGGCGACGGCCGGGGTCTGGATGCCGAAGACGGGCCGGTCGTTGTCGATGTGCTCGGCGAATCCCGTGTAGCACCAAGACAGTCCGCTGATCGGGTGAATCCAGAACATCGGCGTACCCGCGCCGTCGGCCCGGATCGGGAAGACCACGTCGAGGGCGGTGTCCGCGGTGTCGCCGTCGGCCGCGTCCATGCGCGCGGCGATCGCGGCCGGTGTCGGTTCGGTCATCAGCCACTGCAGCGACACGGTCACGTCGCTGCTTGCCCGCAGACGGCTCATCGCCCGCATCGCGGACAGCGACGTGCCACCGAGGTCGAAGAAGTTGTCGTCGGCGCCGACCCGGTCGACCCCGAGGACCGCGGCGAAGACCGTCGCGATCGCGCTCTCGTGCCCCTCGGCAGGCCGACGGTATTCGGCGGCAACGAAATCGGGGCGGGGCAGCGCATCCACGTCGAGCTTCCCGGTGGGCGTGAGCGGGACGGAATCGATGCACACCACCGCCGACGGCACCATGTGCGTCGGGAGGAACTCGGACACGAACGCTCGAATCCGCGCGGGATCCGGGGCGGATCCCGCGGCGGGGACCACATACGACACGAGCACGGTGTCGCCGGACGGGCCGCGGCGGCCGAGCGTGATCGCGTAGTCGACGTCGGGGTGTTCCAGTACGGCGGCATCGATTTCGCCGAGTTCGATGCGATAGCCCCGGACCTTGACCTGGTGATCCGAGCGGCCGAAGTACTCCAATTCTCCCGCCGCGGTCCAGCGGACGACGTCGCCGGTGCGATACATGCGGTCGCCGGGTGCGCCGTTGGGGTTGGCGACGAACCGTTCGGCGGTGAGGCCGTACCGGGCGTGATAGCCGCGGGCCAGTGCCGGTCCCGCGACGTACAGTTCGCCGGAAACCCCGGAGGGGACGGGACGCAGCCGCGCGTCGAGGACCATGACCTCGAATCCACGCACCGGGTGCCCGATGGTGATCGGCTGCCCGGCTGCGAGGTCGCCGACGGTGGAGATGTCGGTGGCCTCGGTGGGTCCGTAGCCGTTGAGCATGGTTCGTCCGGGTTGCCAGCGGGCCACCAGTTCGGGGGTGCATGCTTCGCCACCGACGCCGAGTACCCGCAGCTCCTCCAACCCCGCAGGGTCGATCGACGACAGCATGGCCGGGGTGATCAGCGCGTGCGTCACGTGCTCGCCGCGGACGAAGGCCGCCAGTTCCTCCCCGCCGATCACGCTCGGTGGGGTGATCACCAGAGTCGCTGCGGCGGAGAGGGCGGACATCATCTCGCCCACCGCCATGTCGAAGCTGGGCGACGTGTTGTGCAGGAACCGGGACGACGGGTCGACGCGGTAGTGCTCGCGACGTTCGGTCGCGAGGTTCGCCAGCCCGCCGTGGGTGACCACGACACCCTTGGGTCGCCCGGTGGAGCCCGACGTGTAGATCATGTACGCCGGATTCTCGACGCGCACGGGCCGCGCGCGTTCCGCATCGGTCACCGGGGTGGCCGGCGCGGCTTCGAGTGCGCCCGCGAGTTCGTCGAGGACGAGCCAGGACACGCTGTCCGGCAAGGCGTCCTGCTCCCCGGCGACGGTGATGCCGAGGTGGGCGCCGGAGTCGAACAGCATGTGGTCGATGCGGTCCATCGGGTAGGTGGGATCGACCGGGAGGTACGCGGCGCCGGTCTTGGCCACCGCCCACACCGACAGCACCGATTCCACCGACCGCGACAACGCGACCGCGACAAACGTTTCGGGTCCCACGCCCTGCGCGAGCAGAAGCCGGGCCAGACGGTTCGACCAGGCGTCCGCGTCGCGGTACGTCCAGTCACGACCCTGCCAGGACAGCGCGATCCCGTCCGGCGCGGAAGTCGTGGCGGCGTCGATGATCCCGGCGAGTGTGGCCGGCGCTGCGGTCGGCAGACCACGGACTGGGGCGAGGGCAGTGCGTTCCTCGGGGTCGAGGATCTCGATCCCGCCGATCGGTGCGGCGGGGTCGGCGACCAGCGCGGTGAGCACCTTCAGCAGCCGTGCGCGGAGCGCGGTCACGTACGTCGCGTCGAACACGTCGGTGCGATACCTCAGCGTGAACCGCAACCCGTTCTCGGCGAACACCGTGAGGGTGAGCGGGTAGTGGGTGGCTTCCTCGCCGGACACCCCGAGGACGGTCATGCCGTCGATCGACGTCACCTCGGCCAGCGCCGCGGTGTCCACGGGATACGACTCGAACACCGTCAGAGTGTCGAACAGCGCACCGCTGCCGGTGGTCTGCTGCACGTCGCTCAGGCCGAGATAGTGGTGATCGAGCAGGGTCGCCTGTTCCCGCTGCACCCGGATCAGGAGGCCGGCCGCCGACTCGTCCGGGTCGACCCGCACCCGCACGGGCAGGGTGTTGATGAACAGGCCGACCATCGACTCGACGCCCTCGAGCTCCGCCGGCCGCCCCGACACCGTCGCCCCGAACACGACGTCGTCGCGGCCGAGCATGCGGGACAGCAGGATTCCCCACGCGGCCTGCACCAGCGTGTTGAGGGTGACACCGAGTTCCGCGCCGAGCGCGGTCAGCTGCGCGGAGAGGCCGGGTCCGGCGTCCGCGTCCACCGCGGCCACCTCTGCGGGTCCGGGTAGTCCGGGACCGTCGGAGGCGACGAGCGTCGGCTGCTCGACGCCGGTCAGCGCCTCGGCCCACACCTGCCGGGACGCGGCGCGGTCGCGCGACGCCAGCCACGACAGGAACGCGCGGTACGACGGCACCCGCGGCAACACGGACGCGTCACCCCGGGTGGCGTACAGGACCAGGAGTTCCTTCAGCAGCAGCGGCATGGACCAGCCGTCGACGAGGATGTGATGCAGGGTGACGGCGAGCGCGTGGTGCCCGTCGCCGTCGTCGATCAGCGTGAACCGCAGGAGCGGGGGCGACGCGAGGTCGAATCGGCGTTCGCGGTCGGCGGCGAGCGCCTCGTCCCGCGCAGCCAACCGGGCGGCCTCGTCCATAGCCCCGAGATCGATGGTGCGCCACGGAATCTGCACGCGGTCGAGGACCACCTGGACGAGCTCGCCGGTGCTCGCGCCGACGAACGCGGTGCGCAGGTTCGGGTGCCGGTCGAGCAGCGCGGAGATCGCCGCACGCATCCGGTCGGCGTCCACGACGCCGCCGAGTTCGAGCACCGTCTGCGTCGTGTAGACGTCCACCGTGTCCCGCGCGAGCTGTGCGTGGAACGCGAGCCCGTGCTGCAACGGCGACAGCGACCAGACGTCGGACAGCGCCTCGAACTGCTCTTCCCACAGTTCCAGGTCGCGCTGCCCCACCAGGACGAGGGGTACGTCCGACGGGGTGAGCCCGCCCGCGGTCCCGCTGTCCACGTGCGCGGCGACCGCGGTGAGCGCGCGCGTCCACAGGTCGGCCAGTTCCCGGACGTCCGTATCCGAGAGCAGTTCCCGGGGATACGAGAACGTGGCGGTCAGCCGGGATTCACCGTCCACGCCGGTGACGATCGCATTGACGTCGAGAACGGCGGCGGCGGGCATGTCGTCGTTGCCGGCGCCCCGGAGGTCGTCGATGTCCGTGGCGGGGGTCCAGCCCAGGTGCGCGAACTCCTCCGGGATGTCGGCCTCGGAGACCCGGCCCAGGTAGTTGAAGCTGATCTGAGGGGTCGGGAGTTGCTGCAGCGCGGCGGCGGTCTCGGAGTTGAGATGGCGCAGCAGCCCGTAGCCCAGTCCGCGGGCGGGCACCGCGAGCAGGTCCTCCTTGACGGCCTTGACGGCACGGGAGGTGTCGGCCGTCCCCGCCAGGGCGGCGTCGACGTCGATGCCGCCGAGGTCGAGACGGACCGGATACACGCTGGTGAACCACCCGACCGTGCGGGAGAGATCGGCGCCGGGCGCCGCCTGCTCCTCGCGTCCGTGGCCCTCGAGTTGCAGGAGCAGCGACGGCTCCTCGATGCCCCGGCGTCGTCGCCAGGCGCTCACGGCCAGGGCGAACGCGGCGATCAGCCCGTCGCCCACACCGCCGCGGAAGGCAGCCGGAACGGAGGTCACGAGTGATCGCGTCACGGACGCGTCGAGTTCGACGCGCACGTGATCGACCGTCGCCAGGACGTCGAGGGCCGGATCGAACGGCCGGGTTCCGAGCGTCGGATCGGGACCGTCGAGAATCCGCTGCCAGAGAGGCAGTTCCGCAACACGTTCCGTGCTGCGTGCATCCTCGGTGAGGGCGTGCGCCCATCGCCGCATCGACGTGCCGACCGGCGGGAGCGTCGCGGCCCCACCGGACGAGATCTGCGCCCAGGCGGCGATCAGATCCGGAATCAGGATGCGCCAGGACACGCCGTCGACCACGAGATGATGGGCGGCGACGATCAGACGGCCACTGCGTCCCGGTGTGCCCACCGGATCGAGCCAGACGCACTGCAACATGATGCCGGCCCGCGGATTCAGGCGGCCCAGCGCCGAATCCAGTTCCCGGCGTGCCGGTTCCGTCGGATCGACACGCGGATCCCAGTCGATCCGGTGCACGAGGGAGGCGACGTCGACGGCGCCTGCCGGTGCCACTTCGAGCGCGTCGCCGCCGACGAGACGGGCACGCAGCATGTCGTGGTGATCGATCACGGCGGACAGGGTCGCGAGCAGACCCACCCGGTCGATGCCCACCGGCAATTCCAGCGCGACCGACTGCGAGTAGCGGTCGAGGGTGCCCCCGCGCTCGGTGACCAGACGCATCACCGGGGTGAGCGGAAGCGGGCCGACACCCCCACCCGGAAGTTCCTCGAGCACGCCGGGTTCGGTGTCGTTGGCCCGCGCCGCGACCAGTGCGAGAGCGGCAACGGTCTTGTGCTCGAACACGTCCCGGGGCGAGATGATCAGCCCGTGCGCCTTCGCCCTCGACGCCAGCTGGATCGACGCGATGCTGTCGCCGCCCAGGCCGAAGAACGAATCGTCGACGCCGACCGTCGGGACGCCGAGGAGTTCGGCGAACACGGCCGCCAGGACCTTCTCGGTGTCGGTGACCGGCGCCCGGAACCGTGCGGACGCGGTGACGAACACGGGCTCCGGCAGCGCCGCGCGGTCGAGCTTCCCGTTCACCGTCACCGGCAGCGCCTCGATCACCACGTAGGCGTCCGGGATCATCGGCGCCGGCAGAGCATCCTCGAGGTGGCGGCGGATCGTATCCGTGTCGACTGCGTGACCGGCTGCGGGCACGAGGTAGGCGGCGAGACGCTGACCCGACGGGGTGTCGTGGACGACGACCGCCGCCTGGCCGACCGTGTCGTGCCGGGACGCCGCCGACTCGATCTCCCCCAGCTCGATCCGGTTGCCGCGGATCTTCACCTGGCTGTCGCCGCGGCCGAAGTACTCGAGTCCGTGTGTTCCGGTCCAGCGGACGACGTCGCCGGTGCGGTACATGCGGTCGCCGGGTGCGCCGTAGGGGTTGGCGACGAACCGTTCGGCGGTGAGGCCGTGCCGGGCGTGGTAGCCGCGGGCCAGTGCCGGTCCCGCGACGTACAGCTCGCCGGGCACGCCTGCGGGGACGGGGTGCAGCCGGGTGTCGAGGACCATGATCTCGAAGCCGCGCACCGGGTGCCCGATCGTGACGGGTGCACCGGATACGAGGTCGCCGACCGTGGAGATGTCGGTGGCCTCGGTGGGCCCGTAGCCGTTGAGCATGGTGCGTCCGGGTTGCCAACGGGCCACCAGTTCGGGGGTGCACGCTTCGCCACCGACACCGAGCACCCGCAACTGCGGGTGCCCGTCGGGATCCATCGTGGCCAGCACCGCCGGGGTGATCAGAGCATGGGTGACCCGCTGACGATCCAGGAGGCCGGACAGTTCGTCGCCGCCCACGATCTCGGTCGGTGTGATCACCAGCGTGGCGCCGGCGCTCAGTGCCGACACCATCTCGCCGACGGCCATGTCGAAGCTCGGCGACGCCTTGTGCAGGAACCGGGACGACTGTTCGATACGGTAGTGCTCGCGGCGTTCGGCGGCGAGGTTCGCGATGCCGCCGTGGGTGACGACGACGCCCTTGGGCAGACCCGTCGAGCCCGACGTGTAGATCATGTACGCCGGATTCTCGACGCGGGCCGGGCGGATCCGGTCCCTGTCGGTGATCGGTTCGGAGCTCGCGGACTCGTGCCGGGCGGTCACGTCGGCGGTGTCGAGGGTCAGCCAGACAACGGTGTCCGGCAACGCGGCCCGCTCACCGGACAGCGTGACACCGAGGGTGGCGCCCGAGTCGGTGAGGATGTGCGCGATGCGATCCGCCGGGTACGTCGGATCCACCGGCACGTACGCGGCACCGGTCTTGGCGACCGCCCACACGGACAGCACCGATTCGAGCGAACGCGGGAGGGCAAGGGCCACGAACGTTTCCGGGCCCACACCGTGCGCGAGCAGCACCCAGGCCAGCCGCGTGGACCACTCGTCCGCCTCGCGGTACGTGTACTCCCGGCCGTTCCAGCTCAGCGCGGACGACTCCGGATCGGTCCGGACGGCGGCGTCGATCAGGCCGACGAGGGTGGCCGGGGGCGCCGACGGCACACCTCGAACGGGGACCGCGGCCCACTCGGCCGGATCGAGGAGGTCGATGTCGCCGACGACCGCGCCAGGGTCGGACACGGCGGCGTCGAGGACACGGACGAACCGCCGGGCGAAGTCCTCCGCGGTCGTGCGGTCGAAGAGGTCGGTGGCGAAGCGCAACGCGCCCGACAATCCGGCCGGCGACTCGCCCTCGGAAACGACCAACGCGAGGTCGAACTGGGCGGTGTCCGCCTCGAACGGAACGGGTTCCACGGTCACACCCGGCAATTCGAATCGCGTGACGCCGCGATGCTCGAATGACAGCGCCACCTGGAACAGCGGTGTGTGGGCCTGCGTGCGGGCGGGGGCCAGGACGTCGACGAGCCGCTCGAACGGGATGTCCGCGTGCCCGTACGCGCCGAGGTCGGTGTCCCGCGCCCGTGTCAGGAGTTCGGTGAAGCTCTCGTGCGCCGCGACGTGCGTGCGCAGGACGAGGGTGTTGACGAACATCCCGACCAGGTCGTCCAGGTGCTGCTCGCCGCGACCCCCGACCGGGGTGCCGACGGCGATGTCGGACGTCGACGACAGCCGCGACAGCACGATCGCCAGCGCCGCGTGCAGCACCATGAACACGGTGGCGCCGTGATCGCGGGCCGTCTGCTCGAGTGCCACGGTGGTCGCCGCCGGAATGTCGAAGCGCACAGTGTCGCCGCGCTGCGTCGGCACGGCCGGGCGGGGACGATCGGTGGGCAGCTCCAGCAGGTCCGGGAGCCCGGACAGCGTTTCGGTCCAGTACCGGATCTGCTGTGCGGACAACGATTCCGGGTCGGTCTCGGAGCCGAGTGCCGCATGCTGCCAGATCGCGAAATCGGCGTACTGCATCGGCAGCGGTGACCAGTCCGGCGCCCGGCCCGCACTTCGGGCGGTGTAGGCGACCATGACGTCGCGGGCGAGCGGGCCCATGGACACGGCGTCGCCGCTGATGTGGTGCACGACGATCACGAGCACGTATTCATCGACGGCGGTGCGCAGAAGCCTTCCCCGGATGGGGATTCCCGCGGTCACGTCGAAGCCGCCGTGCAGGGTGCGGCGAACCTCGTCCGGAAGTTCGTCGGCGGTCACGTCGACCGGGGTGAGATCGAGGTCGACCCGGTCTGCGGGCAGGATCACCTGCACGGGGCCGTCCCCGTCGTCGGGGAACACGGTACGCAGCGACTCGTGACGCTCCAGCACGTCGTGGACGGCGGTGTCGAGGGCCGCGACGTTCAGGATTCCGGTCAGCCGGATGGCGAGCGGAAGGTTGTAGGCGGCCGACTCGGGATCGAAGCGGTTGAGGAACCACATCCGGTTCTGTGCCGGCGACAGCGGGATTCGCTCGGGACGCGGGGCCGCCTCGAGTGCCGTCCCGCCACCCGTGCCGGCGAGCCCGGCGACGCGGGCGGCGAGTGCTTCGACGGTGGGGTTTTCGAAGAGTTCGCGGACGGGGATGCGGGTGTCGAGGGCGCGGCCGAGTCGGGCTGCGACCTGGGTGGCGATGAGGGAGTTGCCGCCGAGGGCGAAGAAGTCGTCGTCGAGGCCGATGCGGTCGAGGTGGAGGACGTCGGCGAAGGTGTGAGCGACGGAGGTCTCGGCGGGGGTGGTCGGGGCCCGGAAGGTGCGGGTCTGGAATGTTGGTGTGGGTAGGGCTTTTCGGGCGAGTTTGCCGGAGGTGCCGAGGGGGAAGCTGTCGAGGACGAGGATAGTTTCGGGCAGCATGTAGGTCGGCAGTGTGTGCGCGATGTGGGTGCGCATTTCCTCGGTGTCGAGGTTCGTGCCGGTGGTGGGGACGACGTAGGCGGCGAGGTGGTCGCCGGTGGGGGTGGGGACGACGAGGACCGCGGCCTGCGACACGCCGGTGTGGGTGAGGAGGGCGGTTTCGATTTCGCCGAGTTCGATGCGTTGGCCGCGGAATTTGACCTGGAAGTCGGTGCGTCCGGTGTAATCCAACTCGCCGGTGGTGGTCCAGCGGACGAGGTCGCCGGTGCGGTACATCCGTTCGCCGGGTGCGCCGTGGGGGTCGGCGACGAAGCGGTCGGCGGTGAGGTCGACGCGGCCGTGGTAGCCGCGGGCGAGCTGGACGCCGGCGAGGTAGAGCTCGCCGGGGACTCCGGCGGGGACGGGGTGCAGCCGGGAGTCGAGGACGTAGACGCGGCTGTTCCATTCGGGGGTACCGATGGTGACGGCGCCGCCCTCGGGGGTGTCGGTGACGTCGGCGTAGGTGATGGAGACGGCGGCTTCGGTGGGCCCGTAGAGATTGTGGACCCGGGCGGTGGAGATGTCGGTGAAGTCGTGGACGGTGGCGGCGGGCAGGGCCTCCCCGATCACGAACACGTCTTGCAGGGACGTGATCTGCTGTGGATCCACGGACCCCGCGAACACGGAGAGCATGGACGGGACGAAGTCGGTTGCGGTGACGCCGTATCGGTCGATCAGCTCGGCGAGGTACTGCGGGTCGCGGTGCCCGTCCGGGGTCGCGACCACGAGGGTGGCACCGACCCGGAGCGGCAGGAAGAAGCCCCACAGCGACACGTCGAACGTCGTCGCCGTCTTCTGTAGGTACACGTCGCCGGCGCCCAGCGGATACTGGTTCGCCATCCACGCGATCTGGTTCACGATGGCGCGGTGGGTGACTGCGACGCCCTTCGGTTTGCCGGTGGAACCGGACGTGAAGATCACGTACGCCACACCGTCCGGGTGCACCGTCGAATTCGTCAGCGGCGCCGAGGAAACGCCGTCGACATCGAGGGTGTCGAGAAGGAGGACGGGCCTGTCGCTCGTGAAGGCGTCCCGGGTGGTGGTCAGGACGCAGGTCGGGTCGGCGGCGTCGAGGATGTAGCCGATGCGGTCGGTGGGGTGGTCCGGGTCGACGGGCACGTAGCCGCCGCCGGCGGTCAGGACGGCGTACATGCCGACGACCAGGTCGAGGGAGCGGCGCATGGCCAGGGCCACCAGCGATTCCGGTCCGACACCCTCGGAGATCAGGACCCGCGCGACCTGGTTGACCCGGTTCGCGAACTCCCGGTAGGTCAGCGATTCGCCCTCGAAGACGATCGCCGTTGCGTCCGGGGTCCGGCGAACCTGATCTGCGAAGGTGTCGAGCAGCAGGGCCTCGGGCAGCGGATGGACCGTCCGGTTGCGAATGTCGACCAGCTCGTCGTACTCACCCGAATCGAGCAACGACACATCACCGACCGTTGCGGATGGGTCGGCGGCCACGGCCCGCAGGATGCGCGTGAACTGTTCGGCGAACGTGGCGACGGTCGAGGCGTCGAACAGGTCGGTGGAGTAGGTGAACGACGCGTGGATACCGCCCTCGGCCTGCTCGGTGAGCGTCAGATGCAGATCGAACTCGGCGGTCTGCAGCTCTGCCGGGACGGTCGAGACCACGAGTCCCGGCAGGTCGAACGTGGCGGGGGCGAGATTGTGGAAGGACAGGGCCACCTGGAACAGCGGGTGCCGCCCCTGGGAGCGAACCGGATCGAGTACTTCCACCAGCCGCTCGAACGGCACGTCGGCATGCGAGAACGCACCGAGGTCGGTCTCGCGGGTGCGCTCCACCAGTTCCTCGAACGTGGCCGCCGGGTCGATCTGGGTCCGCAGGACCAGGGTGTTGACGAACATGCCCACGAGGTCGTCGAGGGCCTGCTCGCCGCGACCGGCGACTGGAGTCCCGACCGCGATGTCCGCCGTGTTCGACAACCGGCTCAGGAACAGTGCGTATGCGGCGTGCACGGTCATGAACAGGCTGGCGTCGCGGGCGGCCGCGAGTTCGCGCAGCAACCCGTGGGTGTGGGCGTCGACGGTGAACGTCAGTTCCCTGCCGCGGTGCGACTGCCGACGCGGGCGCGGCCGGTCGGTGGGCAGGGTGAGCTCGTCCGGAAGATCGGCGAGAGTGCGCGCCCAGTAGTCGGTCTGGCGAGACGCGAGCGACGTGGGGTCGTGCTCGTTGCCGAGCAGTTCGCGGTGCCAGAGGCTGTAGTCGCCGTACTGGACCGGGAGCGGCGACCACGCGGGCACGTCCTGCTGCGCGCGTGCGGTGTACGCGAGCATCACGTCGCGGGCCAGCGGCGCGAGCGAGAATCCGTCGGCGGCGATGTGATGGACCACCACGACGAGAACGTGCTCGTTCTCGGAGACCGCGAACAGACCGGCGCGCAGGGGCGATTCGGCGGTGAGGTCGAATCCCGTGGCCGCGAACTCCAGGGCCCGCTGCAACGCTTCGCTCTCGCTCACGTCGAGCACGGTCAGGCTGGGGAGCGCCGATTCGGTGGCGAGCAGGACCTGGTGCGGACCGGTGGGTGAGTCGGGGTAGATCGTGCGCAGCGCCTCGTGCCGTTCGAGGACGTCGCCGAGAGCTGTCCGCAGCGCGGAGACGTCGAGCGTTCCGGTCAGGCGGAGGGCGAGCGGCAGGTTGTCGACGGCGGAGGCCGGGTCGAACCGGTTGAGGAACCACACCCGCGCCTGCGCCGGGGACAGCGGAATTCGATCGGGTCTCGGACGTGCCTCGAGGACCGGACGGTCGGACTGTCCGGCGGCGTCCACGGCGGCGGCCAGTGCCGCGACGGTGGGTGCGTCGAACAGCGACCGCACGGACAGGGACGTGCCCGTGGCCGCGCGCAGGCGGGCGATCACCTGTGTGGCGGACAGGGAGTTGCCGCCGATCTCGAAGAAGCTGTCGTCGGCGCCCACCCGCTCGACATCGAGAACATCCGTGAACACCTGCGCGACCAGTAGTTCGGACGCGGTCGACGGCGCCCGGAACTCCGTCCGCGCCGCGAACGTCGGGGCGGGCAGCGCCGGGCGGTCGATCTTGCCGGCCGGGGTGAGTGGAATGGCGTCGAGCACGGTGACGGTCGCCGGCACGAGCGCGCGGGGCAGGACTTCGACCGCCGCCGCCAGGATGCCGGAGACGTCGGGGCTGGTGCCCGGCGCGGGCACGACGTAGCCGACGAGTTGATCGCCGAGCCGAGGGTGGTGGTGGACGGACGCTGCCGCGGCGACCACATCGGGATGCCGGGACAGCGCGGCCTCGACCTCGCCGAGTTCGAGGCGCAGGCCCCGCAGTTTCACCTGGGAGTCGGCGCGGCCCACATACGTGAGCTGCCCGTCGGTGCGCAGCCGCACCAGGTCGCCGGTCCGGTACATCCGGGATCCTTGGGATCCAAAGGGATTGGCGACGAACCGTTCCGACGTCAGGCCGAGCCGGGCGTGGTAGCCGCGGGCGAGGCCGGGGCCGGACAGATACAGCTCACCCGTGACACCGCGCGGCACGGGCCGCAGCCGGGAGTCGAGGACGAGTGCCTGTGTGCCGTCGAGCGGGCTGCCGATGGTGATGTCGTCGACCGGGGTGAGCGGTTCACCGATGGTGACGACGATGGTGGTCTCGGTCGGTCCGTAGCTGTTGAAGAAGCGACGACCCGGGGCGAACTGTTCGACCAGTTGCGGCGGGCACACCTCGCCCCCGACGACGACGGTGCGCAGGTCGTCGAGTTCACGGGCGTCGACGGTGCTCAGTGCCGCCGGGGCGGTGAGCACGTGGGTGATGCGCTGGTCGCGGAGCAGGGCGGTGAGGTCTTCGCCGCCGACCACGGACGGCGGTGCGATCACGAGGGTGGCCCCGGCGCTGAACGCCTGGATCATCTCGAACACGGAGGCGTCGAAACTCGCCGATGACAACCGGAGCACGCGGGACTGCGCCGTGGTGCCCAGTTCCGGGCGCGCCTCCGCCGTGAACGCACTCAGCCCCGTGTGGGTGACCGTGACGCCCTTCGGTGTTCCGGTGGAGCCGGACGTGTAGATCAGGTACGCCGGGTGTGCCAGGCGCAGCGGCGTCGTGCGGTCGCGGTCGGTGACCGGCGCGGCCGACGCGACGAGTGCGGAGTCGTCCAGCAACAGCCACTCGGCGCCGGTGGGCAGCACCGCCGCGGTGGCGGTGTCGGTCAACCCCAGCGTCGCACCCGAGTCGGCGAGCATGTGCTCGATGCGTTCGCGCGGGTAGCTCGGATCGACGGGCACGAACGCGGCGCCCGTCTTGGCCACGGCCCACACGGCGAGTGCGGCCCGCGCCGTCCGCGGAAGTGCCAGCGCCACCACCGTTTCCGGCCCGACGCCGTGCGAGATGAGCACGCGCGCCCACTGGTTCGACTGCGCGTCGAGGTCGGCGTAGGAGAGTTCGCCCTCCTCCGAGACGAGTGCGATCCCGCCGTGTTCGGCTCCGCGAGCGAAGATGTCCGGCAACGCCCGCGCGGCCACGGCGGAGGGTGCGGGCAGCACGGTCAGTGTGGCGCGTTCGGCGGCGTCCAGCAGGTCCAGGTCGCCGACCGCGCGCCCAGGTTCGGTGATCGCGACCCGCAGGATCCGCTCGAAGCGGACGGAGAACGAGTCGATCGTGGCGCGGTCGAAGAGATCGGTGGCGAAGATCCACGACGCCGCCATCCCCGTGCCGTCGGGACGGAGGGTCAACTGCAGATCGAACTTCGCGGGCACCACACCGAGATCCATGGCGGACACGGACAACCCGGGCAGGGCGAGCTGGTCTACGGTCTGGTCCTCGAGCGACAGCGCCACCTGGAAGATCGGCGAATACGCCTGCGAGCGAGCCGGTTGCAGCAGATCGATCAGCCGCTCGAACGGCAGGTCGGCGTTGTCGTACGCCGCGAGATCGGTCTCCCGGACATGTCCCAGCACCTCGGCGAACGAGTGCGCCGGATCGATGTGGGTGCGCAGCGCGAGTGTCCCCACGAACATGCCCACCAGATCGTCGAGCGCCTGCTCGCCGCGGCCCGCGACGGGAGTGCCCACCACCACGTCCGTGGTGGCGGCGAGGCGCGCGAGGAGGGTGGCGAGGGCCGCGTGCGCCACCATGAACAGGGTGGCGCCGTGGCTGCGTCCGAATGCGGTGGCCTGCTCGACGAGTGCGCTGTCGAGGCGGAACGTCGCGACCTCCCCGCGCAGCGACGCCACGGCCGGGCGTCGCCGGTCGGTGGGAAGTTCGAGCAGCTCCGGGGCACCGCGCAACTGCTGACGCCAGTACGCGGCCTGACGCGCTGCGACACTGCGGTCATCCGTCTCGTCGCCGAGAAGCTGCCGCTGCCACACGCTGTAGTCGGCGTACTGGACCGCGAGCGGTGACCATTCCGGTTCCCGGTGCCCGGCGCGTGCGGTGTACGCCAGCATCAGGTCGCGGGCGAGCGGCCCCATCGACGCACCGTCCGCGCTGATGTGGTGCACCACCACGACGAGGACGTGTTCGTCCGGTGACAGTCGGAATATGCTGCTGCGCAACGGGACCGCCGTCGTCACGTCGAATCCGGTCGACAGCTCGGCGGTCAGCAGTGCGAACAGCTGGTCTTCGTCCTCGGCCAGGCGCGGTTCGAGATCCACGACGAGGTCGCCCAGGGGAACGATCCGCTGGTACGGACCGTCGGCCGACTCGGGGTACACGGTCCGCAGCGCCTCGTGGCGCTCCAGGACGTCCCGCAGTGCCGCATCGAGGGCGGCGGTGTCCAGGTCGCCGGACAGGCGCAGCACGAGCGGGATGCTGTAGGCCACCGACTCGGGGTCGTAGCGGTTGAGGATCCACATCCGGGACTGCGCCGCGGACAGCGGAATACGATCCGGCCGTGCGATGCCGGCGAGCACCGGGCGGTCCCCGCGCTCGGCCGTGTCGATCACCGCGGCGAGGGCGGCGACGCCGGGCGCCTCGAAGATCACCCGCACTGCCAGCGACGTGCCCGCCGACTCGTTGACCCGGCCGATCACCCGGGTGGCACTCAGCGAGTTGCCGCCGAGGTCGAAGAAATCGTCTTCGGCTCCCACCATCTCGGCACCGAGCACGTCGGTGTAGGCGGCCGCGATCAGCCGTTCGGTGTCGGTGCGCGGGGCCACGTACGCGCGAACCGCGAAGACGGGTTCCGGCAGGGCCGTGCGATCCACCTTGCCTGCCGGGGTCAGCGGAACCCGGTCGAGCACCATCACGGTGGACGGCACCATGTAGCCGGGCAGGAGGCCGGCGGCGTGCGCCGTCACCTCGACCGGGTCGACAGCAGATCCGCCGGCGGGCAGTACGTAGGTCACCAGTGCCGTCGCGTCGTTTCGGACGGCTACCGCGGTGGTGACCGCGAATTCGACGCTCGGGTGCGCCGCGACCGCGGCATCGATCTCGCCGAGTTCGATGCGGAAGCCGCGGATCTTCACCTGGAAATCGGCGCGGCCGAGGTACTCCAGTTCACCGTTCGGGGTGTATCGCACCAGATCGCCGGTGCGGTACAGGCGCCCGGGGGCGTACGGGTTCGCCACGAAACGCTCGGCGGTGAGCGCGGGACGGTCGTGGTAGCCGCGGGCCAGCGCGGGCCCCGCCAGACAGAGTTCACCCACGACACCGTCGGGAACGGGGTGCAACCGCGAATCCAGTACCAGCGCAGTGGTTCCCCGGATCGGGGCGCCGATCCGCACCGGGTCGCCCGCCGTCATCGGACCCGACAGGGTTGCCATGATCGTCGACTCGGTGGGCCCGTACGCGTTGAACATCCGGCGGCCGGGTGCCCACTTCTCCACCAGAGACGCATCGCAGGCGTCGCCGCCCACCACGACGGTTCCGAGTTCCGGCAGCAAGTTCGGGTCGAGGGTGGCGAGCGCGGCGGGAGTGACGAAGGCGTGGGTCACCCGCCGGTCGCGGATCCGGGATGCGAGGTCCTCCCCGCCGTACACAGCGGTCGGCACGATCACGAGCGTCGCGCCTGCGGCGAACGCCATCAGCAGTTCGAGAATCGACGCGTCGAAACTCGGTGATGCGAAATGCAGCGTCCGGCTGAGCGGGTCGAGTGCGTATCGCTCCACCTGCTCGGCTGCGAAACTGTCGAGGCCGGCGTGGGTGATGCTGACGCCCTTGGGGATTCCGGTCGAACCCGACGTGTAGATGAGGTAGGCGGGGTGTTCGGCACGCAACGGCAGCGTCCGGTCGGCGTCGGTGATCGGATCGGCCGACGCGCCCGCACCCAGTTCCGGGTCGTCCACGACGAGCCAGTCGGTGGTTCCGGGCAGGGTCGCCGCGGCGTGAGAGTCGGTCAGGCCCAGCGCCGCGCGGGAGTCGGTCAGCATGTGCTCGATGCGATCCGTGGGGTAGTCCGGGTCGACGGGCACGAACGCGGCACCGGTCTTGGCCACCGCCCACACCGCGGACACGGACAGCGCGGAGCGGGTGAGCGCCACCGCGACCACCGTTTCTGGGCCCGCGCCCCGCGCAAGAAGAACCCGGGCGAGGCGATTCGAGCGGGCATCGAGTTCCGCGTAGGACAGTTCCCCGTCCTCGGTGACCAGCGCCGTGCCGCCCACAGCGGCACCGTCGGCGAGAATCTCTGGAAGCGTGCGACTTCCGGGGTTCCGGATGTCGGTGCGGGTGACGAGAGCGGCGCGTTCGGTGTCGTCGAGAAGGTCGATGTCACCGACCGCGAGGGCGGGTTCCGACACCGCGGCGGCGAGAATCCGGACGAGCCTGCGCCCGAACGCCTCGACGGTCGCGCGGTCGAACAGGTCGGTTGCGAACGTCCACCTGCCCCGGGCGCCGGACCCGTCCGCGTTCTCCGTCACCGACAGTTGCAGGTCGAACTTGGCGACGGCCTCGTCGAGCGGAAGAGCCGCGACGGTCAGTCCGGGGAGGTCGATGCTCGGCGGCGCGACGTCGTCGATCGACAGCACCACCTGGAACAGCGGGTGATGGGCGGTCGAGCGGGCCGGGCTCGCGATCTCCACCAGCCGCTCGAACGGGATGTCGGCGTGCGCGTAGGCGGCGAGGTCGGTGTCGCGGGTCTGCTCGACAAGCGCGCCGAACGTCAGCGCCGGGTCGACCTGTGTGCGCAAGACCAGGGTGTTGACGAACATGCCGACCACGTCGTCGAGTTCGGCCTCCCCGCGGCCGCTGACCGGCGTGCCGACGGCGAGGTCGGTGCTACCGGACAGCCGGGACAGCAACACGGACAGGGCGGTGTGCAGCACCATGAACGGGGTCGCCCGCACGGATCGGGCGAGTGCGGTGACCGCGCCGTACGTCTCGGGGTCGAGGGCGAAGTCGACGGTGTCACCGCGGTGCGACGCGACGTGCGGTCGCGGACGGTCGGTGGGGAGTTCGATCCGTTCCGGCAACCCGGCGAGGGTGTTCGTCCAATAGTCGATCTGTCGGGCGGCGAGCGATCCGGCGTCGCCCTCGTCGCCGAGGACGTCGAGCTTCCACAGGGCGTAGTCGGAATATTGCATGGGCAGCGGTGGCTGCTCGGGTGCGGTGCCCGCCGCGCGGGCGACATACGCGGACATGACGTCCCGGGCCAGGGGTCCCATCGACCAGCCGTCGGCGCTGATGTGGTGGGTCACCAGAACCAGCACGTGCTCGTCCGGCGTGACGCGGAGCAGGGCCACGCGCAGCGGAACGTTCGCCGTCACGTCGAAGCCACGGGTCACGAGGTCTTCGACGGCGAACGGAAGTTCCTGCTCCGTGGTCGGGGCCGGCGCCAGGTCAGCGGTGGTCCTGTCGAGCACCACCTGGTGCGGTCCGTCGGCGGAATCGGGGTAGACGGTGCGCAGGACCTCGTGACGCGCGATGACGTCGCCGACGGCCGCGCCGAGCGCGTCGACGTCGAGCTCTCCGGTGAGCCGCAGCGCGGCGGCGATGTTGTAGGCGCCGGACGTCGTGTCGAAACGGTTGAGGAACCACATCCGGTACTGCGCCGGAGACAACGGCAGCCGCGACGGGCGCCTGCCGGCGACGAGGGCGGGACGGGTGTGCCCGGGATCCGCGGTCGACGCCGCCGCGAGAGCGCGGACGGTGGGAGCATCGAACAACTCCCGAACACCGAGCGCGGAACCCAGTTCGGCGTTGATCCGGGCGACCGCCCGGGTGGCGGTCAACGAGTTGCCGCCGAGGTCGAAGTAGTTGTCGGTGGCGCCGACGTCCGTGACGCCGAGGACGTCGGCGAAGATCCGGGCGACGGCGATCTCCGCGGCCGTCGCCGGCGGTTCGAATGTGGCGGTCGCGAGTGCGGGCTCGGGCAGTGCCCGGCGATCGAGTTTGCCGTTGGGACCCAGGGGCAGCGCGTCGAGGAGGACGAACGCCGACGGCACCATGTAGGAGGGCAACTCCGCAGCCGCGTGAGCGGACAGCCGCTCGGGGTCCGCGGTGCTTCCGGACCGGAGAGCGACGTAGCCGATGAGCCGTTCGGCAGAACCTTCCCCGCGCACCAGGACGGCCGCCTGCGCCACGTCGGGATGGTTCAGGAGTACGGCCTCGATCTCGCCGAGTTCGAGTCGCTGTCCACGCAGCTTCACCTGGAAGTCGGTGCGGCCCAAATACTCCAGCTCCCCGCCGTCGGTCCAGCGCACCAGGTCGCCGGTCCGGTACAGGCGGGCACCGCCTGCGGAGAACGGATCGGCCACGAACCGGTCGGATGTCAGGTCGGGGCGGCCCACGTACCCGCGGGCGAGTTGGGTGCCGGCCAGATACAGTTCGCCGGGAGCACCGACGGGCACCGGGCGGAGCCGGGAGTCGAGTACGTACACCCGGGTGTTCCACACCGGCGCACCGATCGGCACCGGACCGGTCGCGGACGGATCGGTGCGGTGGAACGTCACGTCCACCGCGGCCTCGGTCGGCCCGTACAGGTTGTGCAACGCGGCACCGAACTGGCGGTGGAAGCGCGTGACGGTGGTCCGCGGGAGCGCCTCACCGCTGGCGAAGACCTGCCGCACGCTCGTGCAGAGCGCGGTGTCGGCGTGTTCGAGGAACACGTCGAGCATGGAGGGGACGAAGTGCAGCGTCGTGACACCCTCGTCGTGGATCAGCCGGGACAGGTAGTGCGGGTCCCGGTGCCCGTCGTGCTCGGCGATCACGGTGCGGGCACCGGTCAGCAACGGCCAGAACAATTCCCACACGGACACGTCGAACGTGGCCGGGGTCTTGTGGAGCACCACGTCGTGCGCTTCGAGGGGGTAGCTGTCCTGCATCCACAGCAGCCGGTTGACGATCGCGGCGTGCGACACTGCCACACCCTTCGGGCGTCCCGTCGAACCCGACGTATAGATCACGTACGCGGGGTGGCCGGGGCGCAGCGGCGCGAGACGCTCCGCGTCGGACAGCGGTGTCGTCGCGACGGTGGACAGGTCGAGCCGGTCCACCCGCACCGTGCGCAGGCCGTCGGGGACGACCCCGGTGTCGGCCGCGGTCGCGAGCACCAGCGCAGGGCGGGCGCTGCCGAGTACGTGGGCGATGCGCGCCTGCGGATGCCCGGGGTCGACGGGCAGGTAGGCCCCGCCCGCGCGAACGACGGCGTGGAGGGCGACGAGCTGGTCGAGCGACCGGCGCAGCGTGACGGCCACGATGGATTCGGGGCCCACTCCCTGCGAGATCAGATGGCGGGCCAGGGCGTTCGCGCGGGCATTGAATTCGGCGTACGACAGCGAATCCTGCTCGAACGTCACCGCCGCCGCGTCGGGTGTGCGGAGCGCGGCGGCGCCCAGGAGATCGACGAGGGTGACGGCGTCGATCGAGCGTTCGGTCGCGTTCCACGCGTGCAGGGTAAGGGCACGTTCGGCGTCCCCGAGCAGATCGACGGCGCCGACCGGGGTGTGCGGCCGGGTCATCGCCGTGAGCACCCGCGCGAATCGATCCGAGACCCGGTGGGCGTCGTCCGCGCCGAATGTGTCGGCCGAGTACTCCAGCGTGAGACGCAGTTCCGGCTCCAGCACCGTGACGAGCGCGAGGGGGTAGTGCGTGGCGTCGGTGACGTCGATTCCGCGGATCCGCAGTCCGTCGATGTCGGTGTCGGGGTCCAGGGCCGAGCGGTCGACGGGGTACGACTCGAACACGGTGAGCGTGTCGAACACGCTGCCCGGACCGGCGACCGACTGGATCTCGGTGAGACCGACGTGGTGCCGGTCGAGGAGCCGCACCTGCTCGACCTGCAGCCGGCGCAGGAGGGACGACACGGGTTCGTCCGGATCGAGGCGCAGACGGACGGGAACGGTGTTGATGAACAACCCGAGCGTCTCCTCGACGCCGGGGAGGTCGGCCGGACGTCCGGAGACGGTGGCGCCGAACACCACGTCGTCACGGGACAGCAATCCGCCCAGCAGGATTCCCCACGCTGCCTGAATCACCGTGTTGACGGTCACGCCGTGCTCGCGGGCGATGCGGACTAGCTGTTCGGCCACCTCAGCAGTGACCGGGATGTCGACGTCCCGGGGAGTCGACCCCTGGCCCGTGTGCTGCGGGGCGAGGACGGTCGGTTCGGTGGCTCCCTCGAGGGCGGCGGCCCAGTCGTCGAGCGCGCCGGCGCGGTCCTGTCCGGCGAGCCACGACAGATACCGGCGGTAGGGGCGCGCGGGTGCCGCGATCGGCGCGTCCGACGCGTACAGCAGCAGGAAGTCCTTGACGAACAGCGGCATCGACCAGCCGTCGAACAGGATGTGGTGGTTGGTGATCACCAGCGTCGACCGGTCGCCGGAATGTGCCAGCACGAATCGCAGGAGCGGTGGTGCCGCCATGTCGAACCGCGTCGCGCGCTCGGCGGCGACGAGTTCGTCCAATCCGCCGGACCCCTGCACGTGGATCTCGCGCCACGGCACGGTCACCGAATCGAGGACCAACTGGGCTGGGACGCCGTCGGTGTCGTAGACGAACGCGGTCCGCAGCGCCGCGTGCCGATCCAGCAGGCGCTGCGCCGCGCGGTGCAACCGGCTCGCGTCGACGTCGCCACCGAGGTCCAGCACGATCTGCGCGGTGTACACGTCCACCGCGCCGGCCGAGAGCCCGGCGTGGAACAGCAGACCCGCCTGCAGCGGCGACAGCGACCAGATGTCGTCGAGCGGGCCGTAACTGTTCTCCCACAGCTCGATCCGCTCCTGGTCCACGGACACCAGCGGAACGTCGGACGGGGTCAGTCCGGCGGGCCCCGCACCCCGCACGTACGAAGCCAGCGCCTCGAGCGCCGTCCGCCACAGTTCCGCCAACCGCTCGACGTCGGACGCGGTGAGCACCCCGGACGGGAAGTCGAACGTAGCGGACAGCCGGCCGTCGTCGCCGACCGACGCATTGATGTCGAGGACGAAGGCGGTCGACAGTCCGGCGCCGCTGAACGCGTTGACGTCGATCCGGGTGGCGTCGGGAATCCACCCGTTCTCGCGCACCGCGTCCGGGAGGTCGCCCGCGCCGACGCGTCCGAGGTAGTTGAAGCTGACCTGCGGCGAGGGCAGGGAGTTCAGGATCTCGGCACTGTCGTCGCGGAGGTGGCGTAGAAGCCCGAAACCGGTGCCGTTCCCGGGAATACGACGCAGCTGCTCCTTGACCGTCTTCACGGCCCGCCCGCCGGCAGGCCCGCCGGCCAGTGCATCCGCGATATCGAGCGCGCCCAGTGCGATCCGGGCCGGGTAGGCGGTGGTGAACCAGCCGACGGTGCGCGACAGGTCGGCGCCGGGCACGAGGGTCTCGTCGCGGCCGTGGCCCTCGAGGGACAGCAGTAGCGTGCGGTCGCCGCCCCACGCGGCGAACGCGAGACCGAGTGCCGTCACGAGGCCGTCGGTCACGCTCCCGCGGAACGCGGTCGGCAGGGTCGTGAGGAGGTCGGCGGTGGCGTCGGGTCCGATCTCGGCGGACACCCGGCCGGTGGTCGCGCCGGTGTCGACGGCGGGATCGAGCGGACGGGAACCGAGTGCCGGAACCGGGCCGTCGAGAATGGACCGCCAGACGTCGAGTTCGTCGAGCACCGAGTCGGTTTCGGCCGCCTCGACGAGGGCATGGGCCCAACGGCGGGCCGACGTCGCGACGGGCGGAAGTTCGGGGGCACGGTCGGCGGCCACCTGCGCCCAGGCCGTCGCAAAGTCCGGCACGAGGATCCGCCACGACACGCCGTCGACCACTAGGTGATGGGCCACCACCAGGAGTACGCCGCGCGCATCGACGGGGTCGATCCACACCAACTGCAGCATCACACCCGCGGCCGTGTCGAGACGGTCTGCCGCGGCCCGGCACTCGGCGTCGAGTACCGCGTCGAACCGTGCGTTGCCCGGAACGCAATCGGTACGTACGTATGTGACGGCGCTGTCGGCGCTCACGGATCCGGCCGGCTCGACCATCAGTTCCCGGCCGTCCGCCGAGAGGTGGGAGCGCAACGCGTCGTGGTGGTCGAGGATCGCGGCGACGGTCCGGTGCAGCCGCGGCAGGTCGACGTCGGCAGGCGCCGTCAGCGTCACGGCCTGATAGAAGGCATCGAGGTTGGTACGGTTGCCGCGGCTGCGACCGAGGACATCGCGGCCGATCGGCGTGAGGGGCAGGACGCCTACTCCCCCGCCGGGCAGCTCGGGCAGACGCGACTTCTGCGCCGCCGCGAGGTCGACCGCGACCTCGGCGAGGCCGGCAACGGTCTTGCGTTCGAACACGTCCCGCGGGGTGAACACCACACCGGCGGCCTTGGCCCGCGACACCAGCTGGATCGCGACGATGCTGTCGCCGCCGAGCGCGAAGAAGGAATCGTCGACGCCCACGGCCTCGACGTGCAGCACCTCGGCCACCGCGTCGGCGACGATCTGCTCGATCGGCGTCGACGGTGCGCGGAACGGCGTTGCGGTGATGTCGAATTCGGGTGCGGGCAGTGCGTTGCGGTCCACCTTGCCCGCCGGTGTCAGCGGAATGGTGTCGAGCGGCACCGTCAGCGACGGCACCATGTGCGCCGGGAGGAATTCACCGGCGAACGCGGCCAGCGCGGCGGGATCGAAACGGTGATCCGGCCGGATTCGCACGTACGACACCAGCACCGGCGTGCCACCGTCACGTTCGTGCACGGCGGACACGGCGAAGTCCACCGACTCGTGTGCCGACAGCACCGCGTCGATCTCGCCGAGTTCGATGCGCAGTCCCCGCAGTTGCACCTGGAAGTCGCTGCGCCCCACGTACTCGAGCACGGGACTGTCGCCGCGGCTCCATCGCACGAGGTCGCCGGTGCGGTACAGGCGGTCGCCCGTGGCCGCGGGGAACGGGTCGGCGACGAAACGGGACGCCGTCAGACCCGATCGGCCGTGATACCCCTCGGCGAGTCCGGGGCCGCCGAGATACAGCTCTCCCGTCACTCCGCGCGGCACCGGCCGCAGCCAGCGGTCCAGGACGAGTGCGCGTGCACCCTGCATCGGACCGCCGATGGTGATCGCCGCGGGGTCGGTCTGCGGACCCGTCATGGTGATGACGATCGTCGACTCGGTGGGGCCGTAGCTGTTGTACAGGCGGCAGCGGCCGCCGAAACGCTCGACGAGATCCGGCGGGCACACGTCGCCGCCGACGACCACGGCCTCGAGCGAGTCGAGACCGGTGGCGTCCACGGTGCCCAGAACCGCGGGCGCACTGATGATGTGGGTGACCTGCTGCGCTCGGAGCAGTGCCGCGAGGTCGTCGCCGCCGTAGACGTCGGCAGGTGCGATCACCATCGCCGCGCCCGCACTGAACGCCTGCACCATCTCGAACACGGACGCGTCGAAGCTCGACGAGGAGAAGCGCAGCACCCGCGAGTGGCGGGTCACACCAAGTTCGGGCCGGGCCGACGCGGCGAACGTGGCCAGTCCGGTGTGCGTGACCACCACACCCTTCGGCGTACCCGTGGAGCCGGACGTGTAGATCATGTACGCCGGATGCTGCGGCATCAGCTTTGCCGGACGGTCGGCGTCCGTCACCGGCGCGACCGCCATGTGCGCGCACGCCGATGCCAGGGCGGGGTCGTCGAGGGCGAGCCAGTCGACGTCGGTTCCCGCGAGCACGTCGCGGTGCGCCGTCGCCGTCAGCCCCAGGGTCACCCCGGAATCGGACAGCATGTGCGCGATGCGCTCGGCCGGGTAGGCCGGGTCGACGGGGACGAAGGCGGCGCCCGACTTCGCCGCGGCCCACACCGCCACCACGGAGTCGACGGACCGGGTGAACGACACGGCCACGAAGTGGCCCGGGCCCACCCCGCGGTCCAGCAGCAGCCGTGCGAGCGCGGTGCTGCGCTCGTCGAGTTCGCGGTAGCCGATCGTGCTGTCGCCGAGGATCAGCGCCGTGCCGTCCGGGTTCGCGCGGACACCCGCCGCGAACAGGTCGGCCAGCAGTGCCGGGCCGGGTGCCTGCGGGCCGGCCGCGGGCACGAGTTGGGCGTGCTCGTGCGCGGTCAGCACGTCCAGGGCGGCGACCTTTGCGCCCGGGTCCGCGTCGGCGTCGGCGAACCGGGCCAGCAGGTCGAGGAAGCGCGCGTGGTGTTCGGCGAGCTCCCCGTCGCCGTACAGGGCCGGGTTCGCCTCGAAATCGATGCGCGACGAACTCCCCGCGACACTCGGGTAGAGGTTGACGGAGAGGTCCTCGACGGGTCCCGTCGACAGCACGTGGAACTGCCCGGTGAGCTCGCCGAGGGTGATCTCGGAGTGGAAGTTCATGATGTTGATCGCGAGCCCGAAGAAGCCCCGCTGATCCCGGGCGGCGCCGGCGTCGCGCCGGATGTCCTCGCTGCGGTACCGCTGGTGCCGGAGCGCGCCGGTGAGTTCGAGCTGGACGGCGGAGACCAGCGCGGCGACCGTCGTGTCCGGGGTGATCGACACCCGCAGCGGCACCACGTTGGACACCATGCCGCCCGACCGGCGCAGCACCGCGTTGGTGCGGGCCGACACGGGCAGGCTGAGAACGACGTCGTCGGAACCCGTCATCCGGGCGACGAACGCGGCGGTCGCCGCCACGGCGACGGCGGCGAAGGCGGAGTCGAGACGCTCGACGGCCCCGTCCACCGCCCGGGCGATGCCGGTGGGCACCGGCCCGCCGTGCCATCGCGACCGGGCCTGCGCCGGTGCACTGCGGCCCGCGAGCCCGGTCGGCGCGGGAAGGTCCCGGGAGCGGGTGGCCCAGTAGTCGCGGTCGGAGAGGAACCGGGACGAACCGCGGTACACGTCCTCGGCGGCCGAGACGTCCCGGAGGTCGCCTGCCACCGACACCGCGGGTTCCACGCCCCGGACCTCGGCGGTGTACAGCTCGGCGGCGCGGTTCATGAACTTCATCGCGCCGTACCCGTCGAGCGCGATGTGGTGGATGCGGCAGTACCAGAGGTGGTGGTGCTCGCCGATCTGCAGCGTGGCGCCGCGGATCAGCCGGTCCGAGAGCAGGTCGAGCGGGGCGGTGTAGTCGGCGCGCATCCAGCGCAGGGCGGCGGCGTGGGGGTCCGGCTCGGTCCGGAAGTCGTGATGCTCCACCCCGTCGTCGAGGGTGAAGTCGACCGTCTGGAGCGGCTCGCCGTCGACCTCGACGATGCGGAGCATGCCGCTGCCGATCTCGCGGGCAGCGGCCTGACCTGCACGTCGCAGGGCGTCGACATTCAGTTCGCCCTCGATGTCGACGTATTGCGCGATCGTGATCGGCACGTCGCCCATGAGGTGCTGGGCGAACCAGATCCCGCGCTGAGCGGCGGTCAGTGCGAAGGGGCGCGCAGCGTCGTCGCTGCCACTGGTCTCGGTGCGGGCGGGGCTACCAGCCGCGAATTCTGCCGGTTCCAAGGGTCGTTCTCTTATCTGCTGGGAGCAGCGGGTGACGACTCGTGCTCCGGGGACCGACTACGGAAAAGCTCTAGTTAGGTTTGGGTAACCTATGGATTTGACTAGGGAAGAGTCGCATAACCTACCGCGATGGTCAAATTTTCGGACAAAACAGACCGGGGGGATCGTTTCCCGTTCGCGTGTCCCGGCAACCCTCGTCATTGACCGGAACTGGGACGCCGCAACCACTACCCTCGGGCGCATGGCTATCGGGGTGAAGGTCCGAAGGTTCTCCAAGATCGCACCGCTACTGCTCGCCGGTGCACTCGCGGCCGCGGTGCCGGGGCATGCCGCAGCCGAACCCGTCCGAGGTCCGGACGTGGCGTCGTGGCAACACCCGGGCGGGTCGCCGATCGACTGGTTCTCCGTCCGCAACGCAGGCCACGACTTCGCGATGGTCAAGGCCACCGAGAGCCTCAACTACGTCAATCCGTACTTCGTCCAGGACTGCCTCGCCATGCGCGTCGCCGGGGTCGCCCGCGGCGCCTACCACTACGCGGACCCCACCCAGTCTCCCGAAGCGCAGGCCGCCTTCTACTCGACGGTGGTCCTGGGTATCAACGGTCCGGGTGACATGCCCCCGGTCCTCGACCTCGAGCACTCCGCCGGGCTGCCGCCCGCCGCGCTGATCGACTGGACGCACCGCTACCTCAACACGGTCCAATCGCTCACCGGCCGTCAGCCGATCATCTACACGTACCCGACCTTCTGGCGGACGGCGATGGCGAACACCAACGAGTTCGCCGGATACCCCCTGTGGATCGCCGACTACAACGGTCAGAACACGCCCGGCCCCCTCCCCGGCGGCTGGAGCAACTGGACGTTCTGGCAGTACACCAGCACCGGTCGCATCCCCGGCGTCAACGGCGACGTCGACCTCAACGTCTACAGCGGGGCGCAGGGCGACTTCGCGCGGTACTCCAACAGCGCGTCCCCCTTCGGTAGCTGACGGGCGCGATCAGCGGCAGGCCGGATTTCCGGGGAACGGGGTAACGCCCGCGCGGCAGCCGACGTCGGTCACGGCGGTCAGCCGCTCGACCGGTTCGCGGATCTCGAGCGCCGGCAGGAGGCCGTCGTTCAGGAGGGCGTTCTTCGTCGCGGGTGCCGTGGCGCGCGCATCCAGCGTTCCGCGTGCTCGCGCGAAGTTGACGAGTTCGTCGTACACCATCGACAACGCAGCCTCGGTCGTCTGGTCTTCCGGGTTCAGGCCGGCGAAGTCCACACCCGTCTCGTATTCGTGGCGGACCGCGTGCGGACCCTGGTCGCAGGTAGGCTGATTCAGGTCGATGCGGAAGTCCTGCCCGGCAGGGCCCGGCGGGGTGATCGTGCCGGCGTCGGTGCACACGTGGTGCGAGATGCGGTCACCGAGAGCGTGAAGGTAGATGCCGGTCCGGGCGTTCCAGGAATTCTCGCCGATCCACGAGTCGAACTGTGACGACAGGACGTTATCGGTGATGACCTGCTGCCCGGTCATGTTGGTGAACGGGATGGCGGCCGGCGTCTCGAGGCTGTACGTGCCGTTGATCGGGACCGGGTTCGCGTCTCCGTAACACGTTGCGCCCGTACCGTAATCGCCGCTGGCCGACGGGTTCGTGAAACCTCCCGTGCACAACGGCGCGTTGCTTCCCGGACCGGCCATGGCCCACGTCCGCAGGTGCGTGAGCATGATCTCGTGCCGCGGATCGTCGACGTTCGGTTGTAACCCGTTGGGCAGCGGATCCGCCGGCCCGCGCAACGTGGGCAGGAAGTGGAAGAGGAACCCGCCGGTGTCGAAGTGCGTGCGCACCAGGCCGCTGATGTCCTTGGTGGTCAGCGCGTCGGCGCCGGGGGCAGGCCGGCCGAAGATGTCGCGTGGGACGAACGTGCCGAGGTCGGTCGCCTCGTCGTACGCCGCGATCCAGTACGCATCTTGTTCGGAGAAGCCGACAGTGCGGGCGATGATGTACGTCGAGTCCGAGTGCACGAGACTCCGTCCGCCGAGCGGGCGGCGCAACGTGAACCCGTAGCGGAGGAACGCCTCGGCGCCGCAGATCGGCGAGTTGGGATCGTCGAGTAGACATTCGGGGGGCAGTGGCGCGCAATTGTGCGGCGGGGCACCGTCCTCGGTGTAGCAAATATCCTCGGCAAATCCGTACACCGGTGGCGGTGACACGACGAAAGCGGCCGCGGTGAGCGTCATTGCCACGAGGGTTCCACCGGCTCTTCGAGCGAATCTTCTCATCGAGGTGCACCTTTCGGTGAGGACGAGTATTCCCACATTAACACCGGGGAATACGCGCGCGGACCGGATTCGACGCGGGGTCGAAATCATCACCACCCGTGAAAGTTTCAGGACCCGATTCCACGTTCCGCCCACACCAGCCATTTGTCGTTCACTGCACTCGTCAGGTCGATGTCGTGAAAGCGGGCGAGCAGCAAGGTCTGGCAGAACACGTCGGCGACTTCGCGCCGGAAAGCCTCGTCCAGTTCTTCCGGTGATCGTCCTTTCTCCCGTGCCTGGCCTGTCATCATCAGAAAGGCCTGGGTCAGCTCGCCGACCTCTTCCTGCAACTTCAGAAGGAACCACGTTGCATCACGCTCGATGCCGAACCTCGCGGCATACACCTGTGAGACGTGCTCGACTTCGTCGGAGAGTTGGGTCAGATCCACGTTCTCAGTGGATCAAGTGTTCGAGTTCGCGTCGAGAGTTCCGCTTGCCGTGATCGATACCGTCGCTCGGACGGCTCGGTCCAGCGCGCGTCAGTGGTGGCCGTTCCGGCCGAGGGTCTCGACGGGGGTCGCGCCGGGGCGGGTCCACTGCGGTACGGGACGGCTGGTCGGGCCCCAGGTGGCGTTCCCGTCCGCGTCCGAACGCCAGGACCAGCACGCGTTCCTGCCCTCGGGCCAGCCCTCGGGGTTGTCTTCCCACGCCTCGCCGCGGCCGTAGGGCGTCATGTCGAGCAGGCCGAGGGAGCTGTTGATCCGCTCGTTGCCGCGGCCCGTCGTGGAGTAGGTGAGGAACACGCGGTCGCCGTCCCGCAGGTAGGACGTGAGGGAACCCATGCTGTCGCCGACCGGCGCGTCCAGGTCGCGCACCGAATACCACGGTTCGGTGTAGCCCATGAACTCGACGTAGGGGGCCACCTCGTCCCACCGGCCCGTGGTCAGGACGGCGTACGAGACGCCGCGGGCGTTGAGGTACGCGGCGTCCTTCACGTGCCACGCCGTGGTGGTGCAGCCTTCGCACTGCCCCTGGTGGGGCGCGCCGTCGTGCCACATGTGCTTGTAGACGACGAGTTCGTCGCGGCCCTGGAACAGGTCCAGGAACGGTACCGGGCCGCCCGGTCCGACGACCTCGACGGTCCCGTCGAACTCCACCATCGGCAGCCGGCGCCGGGCCGCGGCGAGGGCGTCGCCCTCACGGGTGTAGGCCTTCTCGCGGACCATGAGTTCGTCGCGGGCGGCCTGCCAGGTGGCTCGGTCGACGACGGGCGGACGTCCGGGCAGCGCGGCGGTCGGGTCGTTCGGCGTGGTCGTCATGGTGTCCTCCGTGGTGTCTCGTGCCGGGCAGAGTCGTGCGGCGTCCCAAGCCGGTCACGAGTACGGACTCGCGATCCGGCCGAAACTCATCGCGACGCTGACGAACATCGTCAAATGTACTGACGGTCTACCTGATTCGACTTCCGAACGCGAGTATGCGCGTCTCGAATATTCGGGCGGACCTTGCCCGCGTCGAATCGACGGGGGTTTACTGCGCAAAGGGGTTTGACGGTCCGAATCGGACGAGGGGAGGAATGAGTGCAACTCTCTTCCACTTTCAATATATAGCGCACCCCGGGGCTTGCGGCAAGGCCCGGGTGGTGTCGCAGAATTACCGGCCTGACCCGGAACCTGCCGAAATGGGAGTCGTGAGTGCGCGCCGAAAATCTGAATCCACAACACCCACGACAGATCGGAGTTGTTGACGTGAGACCCCTTACTGCCGGCGCTTTCGACCTTCCCGACCACCTCGCGCCCAAGGCCGACCCGGCGCTGATCGCCGGCGACGAGCGGCACTTCGCGGCGATCGAGGAGAGCCTCGAGCAGTCCATCGCCGATCTGTCCCGCCGTATCGATTCCGAGCGCAAGGCGCCCCGACGCCTCGGTCAGGAGGCGATGGAGCGGGACATGATGGTTCACGACCTGAGCGCTCAGCTGCGCGCCCTGCGCCGATTCGGCCTGGACCTGTGCCTCGGGCACATCGTCGGTGCCGACGACTCCGAGCCCGTGTACATCGGACGCCTCGGCCTCATGGACAGCGCGGGCAATCAGCTGCTGGTCGACTGGCGGTCCCCAGCGGCCGAGCCGTTTTTCGGCGCGACCCACGCCAACCCGATGGGCCTGGCCAGCCGACGCAGATACCGCTGGGCCCGCGGCCGGATCAGCGACTACTGGGACGAGGTCTTCACTCCGGACGGGTTCGACGGGAACGCCGCGCTCGACGACCAGTCCGCGTTCATCGCCAGCCTGGGCAGCAACCGGTCGGCCCGGATGCGTGACGTGCTCGGTACCATCGCGGCCGATCAGGACGCGATCATCCGCGCGGGATCCGGCGGCGCCCTCGTCGTCGACGGCGGTCCGGGTACGGGCAAGACCGTCGTTGCGCTGCACCGCGCCGCGTACCTGCTGTATTCCGATCCCCGGCTCCGTCACGGCGTGCTGTTCGTCGGCCCGCACGAGCCCTACCTGGCGTATGTCGCCGACGTGCTGCCCAGTCTCGGAGAGGAGGGCGTGCAGCTCTGCACGCTGCGGGACCTCGTCACCGAGGGTGCCACCGCCCGGGTCGAGCAGGATCCGGAGGTGGCGCGGCTGAAGTCGTCGGCAGATCTGGTGAAGGCGATCGACGCGGCCGTGAAGTTCTACGAGGAGCCGCCTGCCAAGGGCATGACGGTCGCGACCGACTGGTCCGACATCTGGCTGAGCGCCGAAGATTGGGCCGAGGCGTTCGAAGCGCCGGAGCCCGGTACCCCGCACAACGAAGCGCGCGAACAGATCTGGGAGCTGCTGCTCACGATCCTGGTGGACAAGTACGACGGCGACGCTCCCGCGGCCCAGGTTCGGAAGTCGTTGCTGCAGAACGACGAACTGCGCGCAACCCTCGACAACGCGTGGACGATGATCGAGGCCGCCGATCTCGTCGGCGACCTGTGGTCGGTGCCCGCCTACCTGCGCAAGTGTGCGCCCTGGCTCAGCCCCGGCGAGGTTCGGGCACTGCAGCGCGCGGACGCCCAGAATTGGACGGTGTCCGATCTGCCGCTCCTCGACGCGGCACGGCAGCGGCTCGGGGACCCGGAGGCGTCGCTCCGGCAGCGCCGGTACAACGCCACCGTCGCCGCCGAACGCGCCCGGATGAGCACCGTCGTCGACGACCTGATCGCGGCCGATGACTCCGAGTTGCTCGTGATGTCGATGCTGCGCGGCCAGGACCTGCAGCAGTCCCTGGTCGACGAGACCGCTCTGCCCAGCGCCGACCCCGATCTGCTGGCGGGACCGTTCGCGCACGTCGTGGTGGACGAGGCCCAGGAACTCACGGACGCGGAGTGGCAGATGTTGCTGCTGCGCTGCCCGTCCCGCAGCTTCACCATCGTCGGCGACCGGGCCCAGGCCCGGCACGGGTTCACGGAGTCCTGGCGGGAACGTCTCGAGCGGATCGGGTTGGACCGGATCGACCTGGCCGCGCTGAGCATCAACTACCGGACGCCGGAAGAGGTGATGGCGGAAGCCGAACCGGTGATCCGGGCCGCGCTCCCGGACGCCAATGTGCCGACCTCCATCCGCAGCAGCGGCATTCCTGTCGTCCGCGGCCCGGTTTCGGATCTGCGCTCGATCCTGGACACCTGGCTGGCGTCGAACTCTGACGGGATCGCCTGCGTCATAGGCGATCCGACGTTCCAGGCAACCTCGCGCATCCGGTCGCTGTCGCCGCAGCTGTCGAAGGGGCTCGAGTTCGACCTCGTCGTGCTCGTCGACCCGGAGTCGTTCGGCGAGGGCATCGAGGGTGCCGTCGACCGCTACGTCGCCATGACCCGGGCCACCCAGCGACTCGTCATCCTCACGAGCTCCTGACGTCGCCGCGGTGGTTTCGTTTAGAGAAGCGAACCACCAGTGACAATCCCGAGGCCGCCGACAAGGATGAGAACCAACCGGTCGTGTTCGAAGGCGGGCAATTCTGGGAAGTGGGAGTGGAGAAATGGCTGACTACAACAGCGTTGTTTCGTTGTCCCGTGAGGAATTCGAGCAGTCGGGGCCGAGCCAGGCGGAACTCGACGACGAAACCAAGTCGACGAAATCCGATGCAGTCGACATAGCGAAGATGGAGCGGCTCCTGGACTTGCGGCCGGGCATGCTCGCCGGTGACGAGTACTACCTCGAAAGACTGTCCTGTCAAAGTTGCGGACGGCTGCTGACCATGTACGACTTCGTCTTCACCGGCCTGGTGGACGCGAGCCACTCGAAGTCGCTCATCGTGCATACGTTCGTCGGAAACAAATTGGTGGTGAACGAGCCGCGGCGCATCAGGTGTTCGGCGTGTGGTGAAATCGCTCGGCACAGTCCTTGGTACCGGATGCCACAAAGTTACGGGTGTAGACCGGCCCATTTCGAATAGGACCCGCGCGAGTTCGCGTCGACGCGAATTATTCGTGAGGCGAGGTAGCGCGCGCGGTCGGGGAGCCATCGCAGAGAGTCTCTTGCGAGGATTACAGGTGCCCTTCGAGAGGAGACGAACGATGACAGCGTCCGATCCACAGGTCACCACCCGCGAGCAATGGCTCGTCGCGCGGCGCGAGTTACTTGCACAGGAGAAGGAGCTGACCCGCCACCGCGACCGGGTCAACGCCGCCAGGCGTGCGCTACCGATGGTCGAGATCACCGAGAACTACGAGTTCGACGGTCCCGGGGGCAGGGCCCGGCTCGTCGACCTGTTCGACGGCCGCGGCCAACTCCTGATCTACCACTTCATGTTCGAACCCGACGCCGACGAGGGATGCCCGTCCTGCACGTTCACGATGGACAACGTCGGCGACCTCCACCACCTCTACGCCCGGGACACCTCGTTCGCGGCCGTGTCCCGCGCACCCCTGCACAAGCTCGAGCAGTACCGGCAGCGCATGGGCTGGACCATCCCCTGGTACTCCTCGCTCGGGAGCAACTTCAACTACGACTTCCATGTGACTATCGACGCGTCGGTCGCGCCGGTCGAATACAACTACAAGGACGAGGCGGAACTCGAGCGCATGGACCCGGCGTGGAAGGGCTGGTCGGGCGAGGAGCACGGCGTCAGTGCCTTCCTCCGCCAGGGTGAGCGCGTCTTCCACACCTACTCCGGCTACGCGCGCTCCACCGACATGCTCGTCGGCACCTATCACTGGCTCGACCTCACCGCGCGCGGTCGTCAGGAGGACTGGGAACCGGAACCGCGCCGCGGCGACGACCCGTTCATGAGCTGGCTGCGCCGCCACGACGAATACGAACCGGACGCGATTTCAGGAGAGAAGACCCCCGACTGACCGCGCGATCTACATCAGTTCGTAGCCCGTCGCCTGCAGCTCCAGATAGTCGCGCACCAGCAGGTGAGAACCGGGCGTGGACACTGCCGTCCACGGAATGTGCTTGGGCAGTTGCAGTGCCAGCGATTCGGGTACCGCTTCGCGGCACCTGATGCCAGCCCGGGTTCGCGGCGTCAGCGAGTTCCACCACGAGTCGAGGACGCACCGGCATTGGGCGAGGTACTCCGAGAGCGGCCCCTGGAGCATCGCCATCTGCGGAACCGGATCGGGTCCACCGGTGATGCCCACGACGCACGCGTGCCCGCACACGGCCATCACCTGCCCGATGAACTGCGGCGGCATGATGCCTTCGGGGTCTCGCAGCAGGGCGAGGCGCGCGCCGGCGGAGAGCGCTTCATACGCCGTCACGGGGTCGATGGCCTCGTCACCCATGCCACGAAGGTACCCGGCTGGGGCCGTCTCCTATCGGGAACAGTGATTTGTTCACCTCGCGGCGTAGTCACGCCAGGCGCGTTCCCATTGCCGGGTCAGGGCCGGGTAGACGAGGAGATGCCGGAACGGTGCGATGGCGGCCATGTAGAGCCGCCCGAACCGGCCGTTGGGTTTGACGAGGACGGTCATCTGGAGCCCGTAGTCGCCGTCCGCTGCTTGCACCCAGCCGAGATGCATCACGGTGTGCACGGTGGTGTTCGCCAGTTCGCGGGCGGCCTCCGTGTCGAGTTCGTACACCGCTGTGAGCGGCATGCCCGCGTCGTCGGGGCCGCGGGGAGCGTCGCGGAGGTCGTCGGGCAGGCGGTCGCGGAGCGAGGCGACCCGTTCGCCGACGCCCGCCGACGGATCGTCCCAGCCGAACAGTTCGCCGAGCTTCCACCGGACGGCGAACAGGAATCTCACGACCCGGGGCTGTTTCCCGAGTCCGCCCTGGGCCCGCATCGCGGCGAGCATTGTGGGGAAGTCGTCCGGACCGGCTCCCGGAGTGCGATACGACCACACGTCCTCGACGTCGAAGTCGCTCGTGAATTCGTGGATGCGCCAGGGCTGCTCGGTGTACGTGGCCTCTGCTATTCGTGGCACTGTCGTCCCCGATCTATACGGTACCGTATATTTCATCTATACGGTACCGTACAAATTGACCGCGATCAATGGAGGTGGACCGATTCCCGCCGTCGCCCGCACCACACGAGCCCGCTGGATAGAGGCCGGGCTCGACGCCCTCGCGCGAGGCGGACCGGACGCCGTCCGCGTCGAGGCACTCGCCGCCGAACTCGGCGTCACGAAGGGCGGGTTCTACGGCTACTTCGACGGCAGGCCCGCGTTGCTCACGGAGATGCTCGACGAGTGGGAACGCCGCTGCACCAAGGCCGTCATCGCCCAGGCCGACGCCGAAGGCGGCGACGCGGCCGAGCGGATCCGGCGCGTGGGTCAACTCACCTACTCGGAGGACCTGCACCGGATCGACCTCGCGATCCGGGCCTGGGCGCACCACGACCGGTCCGTCGCGGCACGCCTGCAGCGCATCGACAACGAGCGGATGCAGTTCCTGCGCACGATGTTCGGCACCTTCGTCACCGACCCCGACGAGATCGAGGCGCGCAGCACCCTGATGTTCGGGCTCGCCATCGGCCGCCACTTCATCGTCGCCGACCACCCCGGGTACACCAAACGCGAAGCCATCCGGCTCGCCGGAGAATTCCTCTTACGCCCGTAGCCGGGAACACGCGGCTCGATCACCGTCATCGCGCATTCCTTCTCGACGTTCCGTATCGGTGGTTCCGGAGTGCGTCGAAGGTGTTGTGATGGCGCCGTTTCAGCGCGTCGACGCCGGCCGGTGTGCGGCATACTGGGACTCCAGACCAAGGAAGCTCCTATCGAGAAGGTTTCTGCCGATGTCCGAAGGGCCGACTCTGCGTCAGCTGCGGTACTTCCTGCGCTCGGTGGAGGCCGGATCCTTCTCGGCCGCAGCCGCGGCCGAGCACGTGGCCCAGCCGAGCCTGTCCGAGCAGATCCGACGGCTCGAGCGCAACATCGGCGCGCAATTGTTCACGAGGACGAACCGGACGCTACAGCTGACCGACGTCGGCCGAATGATCATTCCGCTGGCCCGGCAGACCGTGCGCAGTGCCGACGACCTCGCGGCCACCGCCCGCGAGGCCCGCACGCTGACTGGCGGCGAGGTCTCGTTCGGCACGTTCAGTAGCGCGCACCGTTACCTCCTCACACCGCTGATCACGGAGTTCCGGTCGCTGCACCCCCAGGTCAAGGTCAAGATCGTCGGGTTGAACTCGTCCGAGGTGGCGAACGCGGTCCGCAACGGCGATCTCGAGGCGGGACTCGTCCAGCTGCCGATCGACGAGACCCGCCTCGCCGTGAGCGACCCCGTTCTGGTGGACGAGGTGGTGTACGTGAGCGCCGACGCGAACCGAACGGGGCAGCCGATCTCCATCGAGGATCTGTCCCGGGCGACGCTCATCCTGTCGGAGGCCCGGTGGCAGGCCGACGACCCGCTTCGCCGCAGTATCGCGGCACGCGCCGAGGCGGCGTCGGTGGAGGTGGCGCCCACCATCGAGGTCGAATTCCAGTCGGCGGCCATGGAGCTTGCCGCCGACGGAATCGGTGACACCCTCGTCTCCTATCTCGTCGCCCGGTCGCACGAGAGCGCGAACAAGGTGACGTGGGTTGCGCTCGACCCGCCCTACGAGGAGCGTTTCGCGTTCGTCACCCACGCGAGCGGGAGCCTGTCCCCGGCGACCCGGCAGTTCATGTCCCTGGCCCACCGTCACATCTCCGCTCTGCAGAGTGTGGCCTCGGGGTGGAGCGGCCGACGGCCCACCCGGACGGCGGCGAGCGAGAACGGGCGCTGACACCGCCGCCCCTCCGCCCGTCGTGGCATCGCTGTGACACATCCCGCTCCCCGTGAAATACGGCAGTAACCTCGCCGATCCCAACGCTCAACATTCGCCGGTATCTATAGGTAAAACCTAGAACTGGCGCTGTGACTATGCCGTTTACGAGCCCCCAGGCGTCGCACAGACTGGGGAAACAGCAAGTCGAGTGTGGGCTGGAACACACCGGCGAAAGTCGATCGAAGGAGTTCACGATGGCAGGCCTGGGCGAAGTGAAGACAGCGGTCGTCACCGGTGCGGCGAGCGGGATGGGACGGAGCACGGCGGCCGCTCTGGTGAAGGAGGGGTGGGACGTCCTCGCCCTCGACCGCGTCGCGACGGAGTTCGAGGCGCCCGGTGCGACGGTGCGGACCGTCGAGGTCGACGTGACGTCGCGGGAGGCCGTCGGCCGCGCGATCGCCGATCACCTCGCGGACGGATCGAGGTCCCTGGAGCTGGTAGCCAACATTGCCGGCATCTACCCGCCCAGCACCCTCGAAAACTTCACCGAGGACCTGTACCGCACGGTGTTCGACGTCAACGTCCTCGGCGTGCTCAACGTCGCGGCCGAGGCGGTGACGCACATGCAGCGCGGCGCGATCGTCAACTTCGCGTCCGTCGACGCCTTCACGGTCTCGCCGGGACAGATGCTCTACGGCGCCTCGAAGGCAGCGGTGGTGATGATTACCAAGGAACTCGCACTGGAGCTGGCGCCGAAGGGAATTCGCGTCAACGCCATCGCGCCCGGCTGGGTCAACACACCCGGCAACGCGGCAACCGGCCGGATGGCCGCCGCGGCCGCAGGCATTCCGCTGGGCCGGGTGGCCGAACCCGAGGAAATCGCCCGCTGGGTGTCCATCCTCGCCGGCCCCGACGCCGCGTTCATGACCGGCGAAACCATCGTCCTCTCCGGCGGCGATGTCATCCGCTGACGTCCGATCCCTCTTCGAAAGGAACACCATGACTTCCTACTGTGTCATCGGCGCCGGCGCGGCCGGACTCTCGGCCCTGAACGTGCTGACCGAGCGTGGCTACCAGGTCGACTGTTACGAGAAGAGTGATCGCGTCGGCGGCCACTGGAACACCGACTACGACGCCCTGCACCTGATCACCTCCCGCGACATGACCCACTTCGAGGGCTTTCCGATGCCCGCGGAGTACCCGCACTTCCCGCGGCGCGACCAGATCCGCGACTACATCGCCTCCTACGCCCGTGCCCGGGGGCACGACAAGCGGATCTCGTTCGACACCGAGGTCCTGTCGGTCACCCCCGTGGACACCGACGGCCCCACCGGATCGGCGGGGTGGAACGTCACGACCACCAGCGGCGCCGGCACCTACGACGGCGTGCTGATCGCCAACGGACACCTGTGGGACCCCAAGGTGCCCCACGTTCCGGGCACCTTCGCGGGCAAGCAGATTCATTCCGGCAGCTACCGGAACGTCGGGGATATCGAAGGCAACCGTGTGCTCGTCGTGGGGGCCGGCAACTCCGGCTGCGACCTCGCCGTCGACGTCGCCCAGCACCGTCTCGAAGCCGACATCGTGGTGCGGCACGGTTCGTACTTCCAGCCGAAGATGTACTTCGGCCGCCCGCGCCAGGAACTGCCGTTCATGGCCGAGTTCTCACCCTCCGAACAGGACCTGATCGCCCGGTTGCTCGCCCGGGTGTCGATCGGCGAGAACGCCGACTACCCCGGGATGCCGGTCCCGAAGCACCGCACGCTCGCGGACGGTGCCACCGTCGTCAACGACCTTCTGCTGTACTGGATCCACCACGGCCGGGTCGGCGTCGTCGGCCACGACATCTCCCGATTCGACGGCAACACCGTCCACTTCGCGGACGGCACGGCGAGGGAGTACGACACCATCCTGTGGGCCACCGGGTTCCACCCGAGCGTGCCGTTCGTCGACGACGCCCTCATCGCCCGCCGCAACCAGCGACCGCTTCGCTACGCCGGCGGCATCATCCCGCAGGGCCTCGAAAAGCTGTACTACATCGGAATGGCCGCGCCGCGCGGCCCGCAGATCCCCGTCTACGGCCGGCAGTCCGAGATCGCCGAACGCATGATCACCCTGCACGAGCAGGCCGGGCCGGGTGGCGCCGACGTCGCCGCCTACGTCGCGCGACTGCAGGAGGCCGAAGACCGCATCGACATCCCCCGCGACATCTGGAACGACCAGATCGCCGACACCGAACGGCTTCTCGACGCCTACGCCGCGACAGTCGGCGACGCCGCCCGCATCGGCAAGTGACCGTCGCGACCGCGCATCCCGACGCTGTGCCAACCCCCTGACCTCCCCTCCCCGAGGACACACCATGACCACTCATCTCATCGACGACAGTCCGCTGACGCGATACCACAAGAAGCTGATCGTCGCCTGTTCCGGTGGCCCGTTCCTGGACGGCTACCTACTCAGTATCGTCGGCGTCGCCCTCGCGGGTGCGAGCGCCGACCTCGACCTGGACGCGAGCACGCTCGGATTCGCCGGCGCGGTCTCGCTTGTCGGATTGTTCTTCGGAAGCTTGATCTTCGGCCCCGTCACCGACCGGATCGGCCGACGGGTGATGTACACCGCCGACCTGCTGGTGATGATCCTCGCCTCCGTGGCCTGCCTGTGGATCGAAACCGGGTGGCAGCTCATCGCCCTGCGGTTCGTCATCGGCGCAGCGGTGGGTGCCGACTATCCGATCGCGACATCTCTTCTGACCGAGTGGATTCCGAAGAAGTCCCGCGGCGCGATCATCGGCCTGCTGTCGGTGGTCTGGTTGGTCGGTGCGGTGGTCGCCTACCTCGTCGGCTTCGCGCTGACGAGCGTGTACGGACCGGAGTCGTGGCGGTGGATGCTGGCGAGCGGCGCGGTGTTCGGCGTCATCGTCCTGCTCCTGCGCATGGGTGCCCACGAGTCGCCCCGTTGGCTGGTCGCGAAGGGCCGACTCGAGGAGGCGCGCGAACACGTGTCGGACGTGCTCGGCCGCAATGTCACCCTCGAGGAGATCGCGACCCTGGCCGCCGACGAAGATTCCCCCGGCCCGGGCCGGTTCACCGAACTGCTGCGCGGCGACTACCTGCGACGCGTCGTATTCTGCGGACTGTTCTGGATGTGCTTCGCGATCCCGCAGTTCGCGCTGTTCACCTACGGGCCGATCATTCTCTCGCACATGGGTTTCAGTGGAAACGGTGCCTCGGAAACTCTCGGTCAGATCATCCTGAATCTGGGCTTCGTTCTCGGTGCACTTCCCGGGATGCGATGGGTCGAGACGCGGGGACGGCGGCCCCTGATCCTCGGTAGCTTCTTCTTCGGCGCCCTCGCGCTCGTGCCGTTGGGCGTGTGGCCCGGTGCCCCCTCCTGGTTCGTCATGGTGTTCTTCTTCCTGTTCACCCTGATCAACAGCGCCGGAAACATCCTGGTGTTCATCTACCCGAACGAGTTGTTCCCCACCCAGATCCGTGCCAGCGCGGTCGGGCTGGCGACCGCGATCAGTCGCGTCGGTGCAGCGGCCGGGACCTTCCTGGTGCCGGTGTCGCTGGACACGCTGGGCACGGGCACCACCATGCTCATCGGAGCCGCAATCACCCTCCTCGGCTTCGTCATCAGCTTCTTCTGGGCCGAGGAGACCCGCAACCAGTCGCTGGCCTCGGCGGCGCAGACCACCGCGACCCCTGCGGACCTCCCCACCGGCACCACCCTCACCGGCCCGAACGGCGCCTCGTAGAACCCGACCCCCTATCGACACTTCGTTGCGGAGGAAGCAATGACACTCCTGGACACCGACACTCTCCCTTCCACCGATCACGTTTCCGTGGTTCTCCGTAGCGTTCGTCATCGCAGCCCCGGGGAATCGGTCTTCCATCAGGCGGTGGAGGAAGTCCTCGCCGCCCTCGGACCGGTCCTGGACCGGCATCCCGAGTACGTCGAGGCGCGGATCCTCGAACGGCTCTGCGAACCCGAACGCCAGGTGATGTTCCGCGTTCCGTGGGTCGACGACACCGGACAGGTACAGGTCAACCGCGGATACCGGGTCGAATTCAACAGCGCCCTCGGGCCGTTCAAGGGTGGACTCCGCTTCCACCCGACCGTCGACCTCGGAGTCATCCGGTTCCTCGGCTTCGAGCAGATCTTCAAGAACGCCTTGACCGGGCAGGGCATCGGCGCCGGTAAGGGTGGCAGCGACTTCGACCCGGCCGGGCGCAGCGACGCCGAGATCATGCGGTTCTGCCAGTCGTTCGTCACCGAGCTCTACCGCCACCTGGGCGAGCACACCGACGTGCCGGCCGGCGACATCGGCGTCGGTGTCCGGGAACTCGGCTACATGTTCGGACAGTACAAGCGCATCGTGAACCGTTTCGAAGCCGGCGTGCTCACCGGGAAGGGCGTCGGGTGGGCCGGATCCCATGCGCGGACCGAAGCCACCGGGTACGGGGCCGTGTACTTCCTGCGCGAGATGCTGGCCACCCGCGGCGGGACGCTCGAAGGCCGCCGCGCGGTGGTCTCGGGTTCGGGCAACGTGGCGATCTACGCGATCGAGAAGGCCCATGCACTCGGGGCCACCGTGATCGCCTGCTCCGATTCGGGCGGCTTCGTCGTCGACGACGCCGGCATCGATGTGGACCTGCTCAAGGACGTCAAGGACGTCAAGGAGGTCCGGCGGGCCCGGCTGTCCGCGTATGCCGCCGAACGCCGGTCCGCCACCTACGTCACGACCGGTTCCGTCTTCGACCTGCCCTGCGATGTCGCCCTTCCGTGTGCCACCCAGAACGAACTCGGCGAACAGCACGCAACCGCCTTGATTCGCAACGGAGTTCAGGCCGTCTCCGAGGGTGCGAACATGCCGTGCACCCCGGGGGCGGTCGCACTGTTCCGCGACGCCGGCGTCCTCTTCGGTCCCGGCAAGGCGGCGAACGCCGGGGGTGTGGCCACCTCCGCCCTGGAGATGCAGCAGAACGCCGCCCGGACGTCGTGGACGTGGGCGGAAACCGAGAGCCGCCTCGAAAACATCATGCGGGACATCCACGATCACACCCGGGCCACCGCGGCCACCTACACCGACGACGCAGACAATTACGTCGCCGGCGCCGCCATCGGCGGATTCATCCGTGTCGCCGACGCCATGCTCGCGCAAGGAGTCGTGTGATCCGTCCCCGACCCCACCACCGAAAGGACTTTTCGTGCCTACCTCCGGCAATGGAATTTCCCACCGTCTCACGAACCGCGTCGCACTCGTCACCGGCGGTGCGCGAGGTCAAGGCGCCGCCCACGCCTACAGGCTGGCCGGTGAAGGTGCCGTCGTCTTCCTCGCCGACGTCCTCGACGACGACGGAGCCCGCACCGCCGAAGAACTCCGAGCCAAGGGCCTCGACGCAACCTACCTGCACCTCGACGTCTCCACGCCCGACGACTGGGACGCCGCCTATCGGCTGCTCGATGCGAAGCACGGCCGGCTCGACATTCTGGTCAACAACGCGGGGATCGTCGACGTCACCCCGCTCGAAGACCTCGGCCTCGACGTGTGGAACCGGGTGCTCTCGGTCAATCTCACCGGCGCCTTCCTGGGGTTGAGGACCCTGATCCCGCTCCTGCGCAAAGGAACCGGGAGCGCAGTGGTCAATACTTCCTCGATCTTCGGCCCGTCCGGCGCCATCGGCTATGCCGCCTACGCCGCCAGCAAGGCCGGCATGCTCGGGCTGACCCGTACCGCGGCACTCGAGCTCGCTCCGGACGGCATCCGGGTCAACGCCCTCGTCCCCGTCGGTGTCAGCACCCCGATCAACGCCCAGGAGCCCGACGGCGGGGTCGTGCCGGAAACGCCCCTCGGTCGACGCGCCGATCCCACCGAACTCGCCGCGGCCGTCGCCTACCTCGTCAGCGACGATGCCAGCTTCGTCACCGGCTCCGAACTGGTCGTCGACGGCGGGTTCAGCACCCGCTGACCCCAGGTGAGTGGCAAAGCGTGCCCGGGCACACTTTGCCACTCACGTGGGGGTGAGGTGCGGATCCTTCGCCTTGCGGCCCACGGCCACGGACGCCAGCATCAGCAGCGCCGCCCCCGCGAAACAGGCGGCGTAGCCGACGTGCGGGGCGAGGAGTGAGATGACGAACGGGACGGCGAAGCCGACGTAGATCAGGCAGTAGAACACCGCCACGGTCTGCGCGAGTTCGTCTTCCGGCGACAGCTTCTCGACGGATGCGAGACCGGACCCGAGCAGGATCCCGTAGCAGGATCCGAGAAGGAAGGCCGCGACGACGATCGCGACCACCGGCAGCGCACCGTGCGTATACGCGACCACGGTCGCGGCCCCGAAACCCAGCACCCCGAGCACGATGCCGACCCGGATCCCGGTGGCGTCGTCCTGCTGCGACCACCGTTTGGCCCACGGCTGGATCACCGCCCCGGTGATCAGGGTCAGTGCCGCGACGAGACCGGTGAACGCCACCGAGGTGGAGCGCAGTGACTCGGACACGAGCGGCGGAAGCGTCGCGAACGACACGGTCGCCACCCCGAACACCCACGGCGCCCAGGGCGCGATGCCCCACCGGAACCGGGAGGTCGCGAGCGCCGACAGGGGCTTGGCGACGAGGTCCGTCGCGCGGACCCGCGCATCGGGCACCGACCACACCAGTGCCAGGGCGCCGACCATCAACACGATGTGCACCAGATACGGGAGCAGTTCCGGCTCGGGGAGCCACTGCGCGATCACGCCGGCGAACAGCGCTCCGCAGCCGAATCCCGCGGACAGCGACATGGCGGCGCGGCGCGCACCCGCCCCGGCCGGCGACGTGGAGCTGAGTTCCTTCATCCAGGCGGTGCCGGCGCCGAACGCCATGCCGGAGGCGAGTCCGGCCAGCACCCGTCCCAGATAGAGCAGGTCGGGGACGGCGGCTCCCGCGATCAGGACTAGGGAGGAGACGATGCCGACGGGGATCATCGGACGGATCACCGCGCGCCGGCCGAACCGGTCGGACACGCGCCCGAAGTACAGCAGCGCAGGGATCAGACCGACGACATACGACGCGAGCATCGCGGTGAACGAACCGCTCCCGAGACCGAGATGCTCGCGGTAGACCAGCTGCATCGGGGCGAACTGGTTGGCTCCCCAGCTGACCGCGAACAGCGCGACGGCAAGGCGGACCCAGGGCGAGAGCATCATCCGATCCTCCCAGAGCCGGTAGCGCGGCGAAGTATCAACTCTTCACAGGTCGGGCTCCGCATTCCTGTGGACACTGGCCGTGTGCGGCGGGTCCGGGGATGTCTAGCGTCGACCCCTGAGCACGAGCCGAGGAGGACATGTGTGGGGTAACGACGGCAGCTGGGTCGGCTCGGACGCGCGGACGATCGCCCGCGCCGTGACGAGCCGGGAGGTGTCCGCGAGCGAGGTGCTCGACGACCACCTGGCGCACATCAAGGCGCGGAACCCGGAGCTGAACGCCGTCGTCACCGTCGCCGAGGACCAGGCGATCCGGGCCGCCGACGACCTCGACAGCCGGATCGGCCGAGGTGAGGACGTCGGTCCGCTGGCCGGGGTGCCGTTCACGGTGAAGGACCTGATCGCGACCGCGGGTGTCCGGACGACGGCGGGATCGCGCGCGCTCGAGCACAACGTGCCTTCTGTCGACGCCCCCGCGGTGGCCGCGATGAGGGCGGCCGGCGCGATCCTCGTCGGGAAGACGAACACCCCGGAGTTCGGGGCCAGCGGCCTCACGCACAACGACCTGTTCGGGTACACCGTGAACCCACTCCGGCCCGACGGCGTACCCCGCTCACCCGGCGGGTCGAGCGGCGGCGAGGCGGCGGCGATCGCGTCCGGGATGAGCGTGGTCGGCCTCGGTACCGACTTCGGCGGTTCGGTGCGCTGGCCCGCGCACTGCACGGGACTGCGCTCCGTCCGCCCGACCGTCGGCCGGGTCGACCCCGACGGCCAGTATCCCGGTGTCCCGTCGGGCGATCACCTGCTGACCAATCCGGCGACCATGCACGGCACGCTGCAGACGATCGGTCCGATGGCGCGGACGCTGGACGACGCGGCCCTCGTGCTGCGGGTGCTCTCGTCCCGGCAATATCGGTGGACCGACCCGGGCACGGTGGACCTCCCACGTCTCGACGTCACGTGGGCACCCGGTGAGGGGACCGTCCCGGTGGACGAGGAGATCGTCGCGGCCGTCGCCGGTGTCGCCCGGCAACTCGGTGCCCGCCCGTACCGGGGTGCGGCGCTGGCGGAGGGGAACGACCTGTTCGGGAAGTTGCGGTCCGTCGAAACCCACACCGACATCGAAGAACTCGGCACCGGCTTCGGGGCGAACATCGCGGCGATGCTCGCCGACGGGCGGGACGTGGACCGGCGCGGGGTCGAACGGCTGTGGGCGCGGCGATCGGAACTGGTGCACCGGCTGCTCGGCGAGATGGGGGACGTCCTCGTCCTTCCCGTCGCCTCGATTCCGGCGCCGCCGCTCGGCGAAGAACTGTTCGACGTCGGTGGGCAGTCTCTCACGTGGGCTCAGGCCCTGGCGAGTTGCCGCGCGATCAGTGTGACGGGTCTGCCGTCCGTCGTCGTTCCGGTGGGAATCACGAAGTCGGGGTTGCCGATCGGCGTGCAGGTCGTCGCGCGGCCGTGGTGCGAGCACGTCGCGCTGGCCGTGGCCGCCCGGTTGTGAGGCGACCACGGCCAGGTGTCAGATCACGTGGTCGCGACGCAGACCCTCGATGTCTGCTTCGCTCAACCCGAATTCGCCCAGCACCTCCGCCGTGTCCTGCCCCAGCACCATCGGTGGCGCATTCCGGATCGGCAGGGTTTCCTCGTCGACCCAGAACGGGCTCCGGACCAGCGGCACCTCACCGCCGTCCGGGGTGGCCACGGGCTGCACCATCTTCAGGGCCTGCACCTGCGGGTCGGCGAACGCCTGATCGATCGTGTGGACGGGACCGCACGGGATGCCCGCCGCGCGAATCAGCGTCACCCATTCGGCGGCCGGACGCACGGACAGCAGTTCGAGAAGTTCCTTGGTGAGCTGGTCCCGGTGCGCGAGTCGTGACTGGCCGGTGCGGTATTCGGGCCGGTCGGCGAGGGCGGGATCCCCGAGAACCTGGCACAGCGAGTCCCAGTGCTTGTCCGAGCCGGTCGCGATGATGATCGGGAAATCGGCGGTGTCGAACGTGCCGTACGGCGTGATCGTGGGGTGCGTGTTCCCGTTCGGCTCCGCGACGCGTCCGGTGCTCAGGTAGTCCTGGGCCTGGAACGACATGATCGACAGCGCCGATTCGAGCAGGGACGTCTGCACGTGATGACCCGCACCGTCCCGCCCCCGGGCCACGAGTGCCGCCGTGATGCCCAGCGCCGCATAGATACCGGACACCGTGTCGATGATCGGGATCCCGACGCGCATCGGCGTGTGGTCACCGGCGCCGGTCACCGACATCAGCCCCGACATGCCCTGCGCGACCTGATCGAGTCCCGGCGAGAACTGCTCGGGACCGGTCGGGCCGAAACCGCTGACGCTCATCACGATCACCCCGGGATTGTCCGCGGCGAGCGACTCCTGGTCGAGTCCCATCTCCGCGAGAACGCCGGGACGGAAGTTCTCCACGATGACGTCCACGCCGACGGCAATGCGGCGCAGCAGTTTCCGGCCCTGCTCACTACGCATGTCGAGAGCGACCGAACGTTTGCCACGGTTGACGGAGGTGAAGTAGAGGCTGTCGCTGCCGTCGAACGGCGGCCACTGCCGGGAACTGTCGCCACCGGAACGGGTCTCGACCTTGATGATGTCGGCGCCGAAATCGGACAGCAGTGCCGTGCACAGCGGTCCGGCGAGGGCCCGTGTGAGGTCGAGGACCCGGATCCCGCTGAGCAACTGGTTCATGGTGGATCCTCGGTTCTCTGAGAAGGAAGGGGACCGTCCGAGAATTGCGGACTCGCCGGTCGATAGCGATGGCGAGAATGCACAAGCGGCCGCTGGGGATTTCGGCGCATTGTGTGCCGCGACGGCAGGTCACGGCCGGTTAGCGTGAGCTACCCGAAGAAGCACCCGAGGAGGACGAGACGATGCGCGACATCCTGACGGGCCTGGAATCGTGGTTCGACCGCGGCGAGACGTTCGCGCTCGCTACGGTGGTGCGCACCTGGAAGTCGTCCCCGCGGGCGCCGGGCGCGGCGATGGCCGTGTCGGAATCCGGTGAGGTGCTCGGAAGTGTGTCCGGTGGGTGCGTCGAGAGCACGCTGTACGAGACGGCGCGGGACGTGCTGGCCGACGGGCGGAGCCGCACCGAGGTGTTCTGTGTGGCCGACGACGACGCGATCGGGGTCGGACTGACGTGCGGTGGCACCATCGAAGTGTTCGTCCAGCGCATCGGGCGGCACGACTTCCCGGGTTTCGCGGACGCGGCGCGGCGCATCCGCGGCGGCGAATCGATCGCCGTCGTGACGGAAACCGGCGACGGATCGCGGACCCGGCGTTGCGTGATCACCGGCGACGGGCCGGTGGGCGACCTCGACCTGCCCGGCGCCGACGTCGACAGCGTCCGCCGGCGGCTCGAGGCCGGTGAGTCGCAGGTGTATCAGCTGCGGTCCGAGACGGTGTGCATGGTCGAGATCTTCGCGCCGCCACCGCGGATGTACATCTTCGGGGCCATCGACTTCGCCGCCGCCATGTGCACGCTGGGCGCGTTCGCCGGCTACCACGTCACGGTGATCGACGCCCGCGCCGTGTTCGCGACGCGCGCCCGGTTCCCGGACGCCGACGACGTCGTCGTGATGTGGCCGCACCGGTTCCTCGAGACCGCACCGGTCGACCACCGGACCGTCCTGGCCGTGCTCACCCACGACGAAAAATTCGACATCCCGCTGCTGAAACTGGCCCTGCGATCGGACGCGGCGTACATCGGCGCGATGGGCAGTCGGGCCACACACGAGCGCCGGGTCGCGCTGCTGTGCGAACAGGGGACGACCGCGGCGGAGCTGGCGCGGCTGCATTCGCCGATCGGCCTCGACCTGGGTGCCCGCACCCCCGAGGAGACGGCGGTGTCGATCCTCGCCGAGATGATGAAGACGACCCGCGGAACCACGGGCCTCGAGCTCCAGCAGCTGAGCGGTCCGATCCACCGTGACGCGCCCGCCGGGACCGGCCGTCCGCTCGAGTGCACCGCGTGAGCGACGTTTGACGGGTATTCGGGTCGAGACTTAAGGTCAGGCTTTCGCGCCATCCGGGGCGAGTGTCGGATCAGGTGAGCAGGGTGTTGCAGTGACGACGAGGGATGCCGGTAGTTCCGCTCCCGGGTTCCGCGCAGCCGCCGACACCGGCAACGGGCCTGGTCCGGGCGTTGCGCCGCAACCGCTCGCCGACGTGTTGGCATCCGATCTGCTCGTCTCCCCGACCCTCGTCGCCGGCGAGAGCGGCACCTCGCGTGAGGTGTCGAACATCGCCGTGATGGCGGTGCCGGGCATCGGACCGTGGCTCCGGACCGGACAGTTGCTGATCACCACGACCGCGGTTCTCGGCCGGCTGGTCGAGCCGATCGACGCGTTCCTGGCCCGGCTCGACCGGCGAGGTGTCGCTGGGCTCGCCGTGCGCCTCGACGACCCCACCGCGCCGCTGCCGGCCGAGATGTCCGATGCGGCCGACGAACTCGGGCTTCCGGTCGTCGTGGTCGCCGACCTGTACTCGCAGGCACATCCGCTGGCGGCGGCTCTCGCGGAGTTGTCGGCCCGGCAGGTCGACGCCGTGTTCGAGGCGGACCGGCTGCGGCGGGTGCTCGTCGACGTCGTGATGGCAGGCGGCGGGTTCGCCGAACTGTCCGTCGCCGTCGCCGCCGAATTGGGCGGGGCGGTGCTGATCACGACACCCGACGGACGTCAGTTGTGCCGGGCGGGCGACGAGTCGGAACTGAGCCGGCTGGCATCGAGTGCAGCGCTCGACTCCACCGGACGGGTCCGCACCGATTCCACGGAGGGCGGGCTCGGCCTGCACCGGCTGGGCGACGAGTCCATCGCGGTATCAGCGATTTCGGCCAACGGCATCGACCACGGGCGGCTGGTGCACTCTTGCACCGGACGCGCGCTGCGCAGCGAGGACCTGTACCTCGTCGAGCAGGCGGCCGCGGTGTGCGCCCTGGTGGTGGCCCGCGAACTGGTCGTCTCCTCGGTGGAGGAGAAGCACCGCGCGAACTTCGTGCGCGACCTGCTGCTCGGCCGCGGCGGCGAACACGAGCACGTGGTCGCGCACGCCAAGACGTTCGGCTGGGACCTGGACCGCCCCGTGGTGGTCGTGGTGATCGAACCCGACCCGGTCGGCGAGGACGAACCGTCGATGCCCACCCGGATGCCGCTCGTCGAGCGGCAGGCGCGGGCATTCACCAGCGCCGTCGCGGGCCGCGACCAGGGCGCCGCCGTCACCGCGCTGGCAACCGAGACGGTGATCCTCATGGGTGTCGGCACCGACACGATGAACCTCGTCCACGAACTCGTCGCCACTGTGCGCGGCGCCGGTGGCGGCGGTCGCCGCCCGTTCGGGGTGGGCGTTTCCCGGCCGACGGACTCGGTGGACGGCATCCCCGCCCTCTACGGTCAGGCTCGGACCGCGCTGAAGGTGGGACGGCAGATCACCGGCGCCTGGGCGGTGACGCATTTCGACGACCTCGGCGTGTACCGGCTGTTGAGTCTCGTCGAGGACGACCGTGAACTCGAGTCGTTCGCGAGCGAGACGCTGCGCGAACTGACCGCGGACACAGCGGAGGCGCAGGACATGCGGCGCACCCTCGAGGTGCTGCTCGCCACCAACATCAACATCGCCGAAACCGCACGTCAACTCCACTTTCACTACAACACCCTGCGGTACCGGGTGGTGAAGCTGGAGAAGATGCTCGGGTCGTTCACCGATCACCCCGAATTGCGCCTCGACCTGTCGCTCGCCCTCAAGATCATGGCGATGCGCGGCATCAATTCCTAAAGTTGCCAATTTCGCCGGGCACGCCCTGGCAGATTCTTCTCACGCCGGGTGGCTGACGCTGTAATAACGTTTCCCTCCTATCGAGGTGTAATTGTGACGTGCGGCACATCGCCAGAAGCGGCCCGCCGGCACCCCTGCACCGCCACCTGTCTGAAAGGTCCCCCTATGCCTATCTGGACACTGCACGGAGATGGCAAGACCATCGCACCCGGGGAGGTCGTCACCCCCAGCGAACGGCTCAGCTGGGGCCGCACGATCGGGCTGGGCGGGCAGCACGTGGTCTCGATGTTCGGGGCCACGTTCGTCTTCCCGATCATCATGGGCCTCAATCCTCAACTGGCCGTGATGATGTCGGGATTCTGCACGCTCTTCTTCCTGCTCGTCGTCAAGGGCCGGATTCCCAGCTACCTCGGGACGTCGGCCGCATTCGTCGGCGGCATCGCCGCGATCCGTGCCCAGGGCGGCACGTCCGCGCAGGTGACGGGCGCGATCCTGGTGTCGGGTCTCGTGCTCGCCGGGATCGGCGTGCTGATCCACTTCCTCGGCGGCGGGGTGGTGTTCAAGATCCTGCCGCCCGTGGTCACCGGCGCCGTCGTCATGCTGATCGGGTTCAACCTGGCCCCGGTGGTCGCCGGAACGTACTGGCCCCAGGACCAGTGGGTCGCGTTGACGGTGATGGTCGTGCTGGTGGTGGCGAGCGTCGCGCTGCGCGGATTCCTCGGGCGGGTCGCGATCTTCCTGACCCTGCTGTTCGGCTACGTGCTGTCGTGGGTGCTCGACCTGACGACCGGCATGATCACGTCGTACGACCCGGTCGCCGGCGCGGTCACCGAGCACTTCCGCGTCAACTGGGACGGCGTCTCCTCGGCGTCGTGGATCGGGCTTCCGCCGTTCTCCGACGAGGCGAACGGCATCGTCGGCATCCACGCGCCGTCGTTCAGTCTCACGTTCATCGTCCTCGTGCTGCCCGGTGTCATCGCCCTGATCGCGGAAAACGCCGGACACGTCAAGGCCGTCGCGGAGATCACCAAGACCGACCTCGACCCGATGATGGGACGCGCCCTGATCGGCGACGGCCTGGCCACCACCATTGCTACCAGCGTCGGCGGATCCCCCACGACGACGTACGCGGAGAACATCGGCGTCATGGCCGCGACCAAGGTGTACTCGACCGCCGCGTACGCCGCGGCCGGGGTGATCGCGATGCTGCTGGGCTTCTCCCCCAAGTTCGGTGCCGTCATTTCCGCGACCCCCGGCGGCGTGCTCGGCGGAATCACGGTTGTGCTCTACGGGATCATCGGCCTGCTCGGCGCGAAGATCTGGAAGGAGAACGGCGTCGACTTCGGTAATCCGCTCAACCTGATGCCCATCGCGGCGGGCCTGATCATCGCGATCGGTGACGTGGAGCTGACGTTCAGCGACAGCTTCTCCCTCAGCGGCATCGCGCTCGGCACGATCGTGGTGATCGGGATGTACCACCTGTGCCGCGTCATCGCCCCGAAGGACGCCGACAACCCCGACGACGCAGGCACCGGCCGTCACCACCCGAAGCCGACCACCGACGACGGAACGGTCCCGGACCGGGTCGGTCAGCTCACGTGATCTGCCAGCGTCAGCACGTGAGGTTTGTCACTAGTTCACGAAACGTCGAGCGTACGATACGGGCAGGATCTGAGGAATGAAACCGTCGCCACTGACTTATCACCGACCTCGGTCGATCGACGAGGCCTGTCAGATCCTCGCGGACGTGGCTCACGAGGGAAAGGTGCTCGCGGGCGGGCAGTCGCTGATCCCGTTGCTCTCGATGCGGCTGGCCGCGCCGGCGCACCTCGTCGACATCGGGTCGATCCCCCGGCTGGACGCGGTGTCGTCGTCACGCGACCTCGGTGTCACGTTCGACGCCCTGACCACGCATTCGGTGCTCGAAGCCGACCGCGGCGCCGCCCAGGTGCAGCCGCTGATCGGCCGCGGGCTGCGTCTCGTCGCGCACCCGACCATCCGCAACCGCGGCACGACGGTCGGGTCCATCGTGCACGCCGACCCGTCCGCCGAGATGCCGGCCGTGCTCGCGCTGCTCGGGGGCTCGATCACCGTGCGCTCGGTGCGCGGGGTCCGGGAGATCCGGTCGACCGACCTGTTCGCCGGGCCGCTCGAAAGCACCCTCGAGGCGGACGAGATCGCGACCAGTGTCACCGTCCCGGCCGCCGAGCCCGGTGTCGGGACGGCGATCGACGAGATCGCCCGCAGACACGGCGACTACGCACTCGTCGGGGTCGCGGCGCAGGTGCGGGTCGAGGACGGCGTCGTGGCCGAGGCCCGGATGACGTACGTGTCGGCCGGCGAACTCGGTGAGGTCGTCGACTACACGGACATCCTCCAGGGCGCGTCCGCGACGGACGACCGGGACCCGTTGTGGCGGAATCTGTCCGAGTTCGCGCGGGAACGGATCGACACCGAACCCGACATCCACGCCACGGCGCGGTACCGGTCGCAACTGGTGGCGGCGCTGACCGCACGGGTCGGGTTCGCGGCCGCGCAGGATGCAGTGCTCGACGGTGCCGCCGTGCACGCGTCGGCGGGAGGAAGATGACCATGGCAAAGGCAACGACCAGCATCGACGAGCAACTCGCCGAGCTACAGGAGGAGACGGGCGAACAGCACGTCGCGGTGACGTTCACGCTCAACGCGGTGACGCAGACGGTGCTGCTGCCGTCGCGGACGCTCGCGTCCGACGCGATCCGGCACCATCTGCGCCAGACGGGAACCCACGTCGGCTGCGAGCACGGCGTGTGCGGCGCCTGCACCGTGCTGCTCGACGGCAAGCCGGTGCGGTCGTGCCTGGTGCTCGCCGCGAGCCTCGAGGGCCGGGAGGTCACCACCGTCGAGGGTCTCGTCGAACCCGACGGCACGCTGCATCCGGTGCAGCAGGCGTTCATCGACTGCCACGGCCTGCAGTGCGGGTTCTGCACTCCCGGGTTCGTCACGACCATCGCTGCGTTCCTCGAGGAGAACGACTCGCCCACCCGCGAGGAAGCCACCGACGCGATCGCCGGCAACCTCTGCCGGTGCACCGGCTACCAGAACATCCGGGCGGCCGTGCTGCGCGCCGCGGAGATCAAGCGGGAGCGTTCGGGCGAATTCCCGCTCGGCAAGGACGACGAGTCGGCCCGCGCGTCACTCGATCCGAAGGTCCGCGGCACCACCAACCCCGTCGGGGGAAGGGCAGGGAGAGCATGAGCGTCACGAAACCCCGCACCGCGCCGGCAGGCACGAAGCGCACCGGACGGGACACCGCCGAATCCGAGAAGCTGTTCGGCAAACCGATTCCCCGCACCGAGGACGCCCGTCTGCTGTCCGGCAACGGCCGCTACCTCGACGACCTGGGCCACAACGCGCTCATCGCCGCGTTCGTCCGGTCACCGCACGCGCACGCCCGGATCACCGGCATCGACATCGACGCCGCCCTGGATCTGCCCGGCGTGCACGCGATCTACACGTACGACGACCTCGCGGACGACTCCCCGGAGATGGCCGAGAACCTGCCCCTCCTGATCCCGCACCCGGCGATCACCGCCCCGCGCAACGGGTATCCGCTCGCCAAGGACGAGGTCAACCACGTCGGTGAGGCGATCGCGATGGTCGTCGCCGACAGCCGGTACATCGCCGAGGACGCGTGCGCCAAGATCGACGTCACGTACGAAATGCTCCCGCCGGTCGTGGGTATCGACGTGGCACGGCAGGCGGACAACGCCGTGCACGCGGACGTCCCCGACAACGTCGCGGCGCACCTGCAGCACGGATTCGGCGACGTGGACGCGGAACTGGCGAACGCACCGCACCGGCTCACGCTGAACCTCGAGATCGAGCGGTCGGCGGCGATGCCGATGGAGGGCAAGGGCGTCTACGCGCGCTGGGACACCGACGAGCAGGCGCTCACGTTCTGGACGTCGACTCAGACGTCGACGTCGGCGCGTGCCGCGATCGCGGCCCGGCTGAAGATGGCGCACAACAAGGTCCACTGCATCGCCCCCGACGTCGGTGGCGGCTTCGGTGTCAAGATCGTCCACCCGTGGCCGGAGGAGGTCATGGTCACCTGGGCCGCGCGGCGGCTCGGGACGGCGGGCATCTCGAGCGAGGTCAAATGGGTCGAGGACCGGCGCGAGCACTTCGTGTCGAGCGCGCACGAACGCGGCCAGATCCAGGAGGTGACGGTCGGATTCGACGACGACGGCACCCTCCTCGCGTTCGACTTCACGTTCTGGCACGACAACGGCGCCTACCTGCCGTACGGCATCATCGTCATGCTGAACACGTCGACGCAGGTGCTCGGGCCGTACAAGCCGAAGTCGTTCCGGGTGGACGCGTATTCGCTGTACACGAACACCGTCATCGTGACGCCCTACCGCGGCGCCGGGCGCCCGCAGGCCGTGTTCGCGATGGAACGGGCGATGGACGCGATCGCGAAGTATCTCGGCAAGGACGTCATCGAGGTCCGCGAGCACAACTTCATCCGGCCCGAGGAGATGCCGTACGACTTCCATCTCACGTTCCAGGACGGCCGCCCGCTGATCTACGACACCGGCGACTACCAGGCCGGGATCGACAAGCTGAAGAAGCTCATCGACTGGGACGGGTTCGCCGAGTACAAGAAGCAGGCGAAGGCCGAGGGCCGGGCCGTGGGCATCGGGATCGGCGCCTACGTGGAGGGAACCGGGCCGGGCCCGTACGAGGGCGCCCACGTCCTCGTCGAAACGTCCGGGAAGGTGAAGGCCGCAACGGGTCTGACCACTCAGGGGCAGGGCCACCAGACGGCGTTCGCGCAGATCGTCGCGGACGACCTCGGCGTGCCGGTCACCGACGTGGAGATCGTCACCGGCGACACCCGCCGATTCGGCTATGCCGTCGGCACGTTCGCGTCCCGCGGCGCCGTGATGTCCGGGTCGGCGTTCCACGTGGCCGCGCAGATGGTCGCGGAGAAGGCCCGCAAGATCGCCGGGGACGCGCTGAACCTCGATCCCGCCGAACTGGAACTTCGCGGTGGGCACGTGTGCAAGATCGGCACGCTGCCCGGCGCCGAGGGCACCTCCATCTCGCTGGGCGTGGTCGCCGTGCTGTCGAACCCGCTGCGCTACGCGTTCGACGACGCGTCGCGGCAGGCCACCGGATTCGCGAAAGCCGACACGGACATGACGATTCCGCCGGTCCGGGAAGGTGAACAACCCGGGCTCGAGGCCACCGGCTACTACTCGCCCCCGACGTCGACGTTCGCGTCCGGCGTGCACGCGGCGATCGTCGAAACCGATCCGGTGACGGCGGAAATCCACGTCCGGCGGTACGCCGTCATCCACGACTGCGGCAACGTCATCAACCCGCGGATCGTCGAGGGCCAGGTCATGGGCGCGGTCGCGCAGGGGGTCGGCGGCGCGCTGTACGAGAAGATCGTCTACGACGAGCACGGCCAGATGCTGAACGCGTCGTACATGGACTTCCTGATGCCGTTCGTCACCGAGATGCCCGACTCGCTCGAGATGGACCACACCGTCACCCCATCCGGCCTCAATCCCCTCGGTATGAAGGGTGCGGGCGAGGCGGGCGTGATTCCGACGTCCGCCGTCATCGCCGCCGCGATCGAGGACGCGGAAGGCATCCCGATCACATCCATGCCGATATCCCCTTCGGAGTTGTTCGAGCTTCGCCTCGCGCACGCGTCGTCACAGAGCAAGGAGAACGAATGAGAATCGCAGGCACCGCCCTACTGACCGCACCGCCGGAGGCCGTGTACGACAACCTGCAGGACGGAAAGGTCCTCGCGGCCACCATTCCCGGGGTGCAGTCCCTCGAGCAGGTCAGCGACAACCATTACAAGTTGTCCATCACCGCGGGCGTCGCATCCATCAAGGGCACCTATGACGGCGAAGTGATTCTGTCGCAGCAGAATCGGCCCCAGTCGTTCGTGATGACGGCGTCCGGAGCCGGTGCGCCCGGCACCGTCAAGGCCGACGTGACGGTGCGGCTCGAGGAACGCGACGGCGGCACCCTGCTCAGCTACGACGCGGACGCCGTCGTCGGCGGCATGGTCGGCGGCGTCGGGCAGCGGATGATCACCGGCGTCGCGAAGAAGATGGCCGGGGTGTTCTTCAAGGGCATCGACGGCGTCATCGCCAACGGCATCCCACCGGCCGAGGTCGCCGCCGCGGCGGGTGAGGCCCCGGCGGTCGCGGGTGTCGCGCAGGCAGCCCCGGTCCCCACGGCGGCCGCGGCCCGGCTGCGGGCGCCCGAGGCGGCGTCCACGGCAACTGTTCTCGCGTCGGCCGCACTGGGCGCCGGCATCGCCCTCGCCGGTGTCCTCGTCGGCGGCATCCTCGTGCGGGGCACCTGCTCGAAATAACCCGCGCACACCCTCGACACAGCACCCCGAACCGCCCGGTTCGGGGTGCTGTCGTCTGTCCAGGGGTGCGGCCGCGCGGGCAGCGCCGAACGAGGACCGCCGAGTTCGGCGATATGTGACAAAGAAACCGGGCGGCGGAAACGGTGCAATTGCCTTACAGAGACGAGCCCAGGAGGAATCGTGGAATCCAGGAAGATTCGGGTCGGTATCGACACCGGCGGAACATTCACCGACGTCGTGGCTGTGGACGAGGAGTCCGGAGCCGTCGTCACCACCAAGACACCCTCGACGCCTGCCGACCCGGCGCAGGGATTCCTCACCGGAATCGAGAAGGTGCTCGCCAAGCTCGGCGAGACCGGCGACGCGATCGGCGCCGTCAGCCACGGCACCACCGTCGCCACCAACAAGCTCCTCGAAGGCAAGGTCGAGAACCTCGGGTTCATCACCACCGAGGGGTACGAGCACGTCCTCGAGATCGCCCGCCAGTCCGTCCCCGACGGCTACGGCAACTCCTACTTCTGGGTCAAGCCCGACCGCATCGTCCCCGCCGACCGCGTCCGCACCATCGGCGGCCGGCTCGCGTTCGACGGCAGCGAGATCCGCCCCCTCGTCGAGGACGACGTCCGCCAGGCGGCCCGCTTCTTCGCCGACCGCGGCATCCGCACCATCGGCGTGTGCCTGATGCACTCCTACGCCAACCCGAGCCACGAGAACCGCGTCCGGGATCTTCTGCTCGAGGAATACCCCGAGGCGACGGTGAGCATCTCCAGCCAGGTGCTGCGCGAGTACCGCGAATACGAGCGGTCCATCACCACGCTCGTCGACGCGGCCGTGAAGCCGAACATCCGCAACTACGTGAACAACATCGCGAACCGGCTGCGCGAATTCTCCTCCGACGAGGGCGAGGCCCGCGACATCCCGTTCTACGTGATGAAGTCGAACGGCGGCGTGCTGTCCGCGAAGGAGGTCGTGCACCAGCCCATCACGACCGTGCTGTCCGGCCCGGCGGCCGGCGCGCTCGGTGCGGCGCTCATCGCCAGCGTCGCGGGTGTCGAGCAGGTCCTCACGTGCGACGGCGGCGGAACGTCGACCGACGTCACCGTCGTGGTCCGCGGCGAGCCCGCGCTCACCACCGAGGGCCGGGTCGGGGCGTACCCGTCGAAGATCCCGATGATCGACGTCGTCACCGTCGGCGCAGGCGGCGGCTCCATCGCCTGGCAGACCCCCGAAGGCACGCTGCGCGTCGGACCGCAGTCGGCGGGCGCCGACCCCGGCCCGCTCTGCTACGGCAAGGGCGGCAGCGAGCCGACCATCACCGACGCCCACGTACTGCTCGGCCGCATCCCACCCCACCTGCTCGGCGGCGAGATCCCCCTCGACACCGAACTGGCCCGCAAGGGCGTCGAGCAGCTCGCACACCAGCTGAAGCTCGACTTCGAGGCCTGCGCCACCGGCATCCTCGAGGTGTCGGCGTGGAACCAGGCCAACGCACTGCGGCAGATCACGGTCAAGCGGGGCCTCGACGTCCGCGACTTCACCCTGGTGACGTTCGGCGGCTCCGGGTCGCTGCTCGCCTGCCGGCTCGTCGACATCCTCGGTCTCAAGGACGTCCTCGTCCCGCTGAACCCGGGCAACGTGTCCGCGTTCGGACTGCTCACCGTCGACGTCCGCAACGACTACGTGCAGACCCACGTCTGCCGGCACGACCGGCTGGAGATCGCCGAACTGCAGTCGGGGCTGGACGCGCTCGCCGCCGAGGCGGAAATCGCACTCGCCGACGAGGGCTTCGGCGAGGCAGAGCGCAAGTACGCGCGTTCGGCCGACCTGCGCTACCTCGGCCAGGCGTTCGAGGTGCGGGTGCCCGTCGGGGACGGTCCCGTCACCCCGGAGCTGATGGACGAGGCCGCGGAGCGGTTCCACCAGGCGCACAAGGAGCTGTACGGGTACGACTTCCGCGGCGACCCGCATCAGCACGTGGAGTGGGTGAACCTGCGCGTCAGCGGCATCGGCCCGATCAAGCGCCCGACGCTGAACGAGATCGCGGCGGGCACGGGAGCGGAGTCCGCCGTGACCGGCACCCGCCCGGCGTACTTCGACGAATGGGTCACCACCCAGGTCTACGACCGGGCCAAGCTCGGCGCCGGCGACGTGCTCGAGGGCCCGGCGGTGATCGAGGAATTCAGCTCCACCATTCCCGTGCACCCCGGATTCCGGGCACGGATCGACACCTTCGGAAACATCCGCATCACCAAGATCGCCGACTCGAACGGAGCGAACCGATGACCGTCACCACCGAACCCGTTGCAGTGCAGCCGGTCAAGCCCTACCGGCTGACACCGGTCGACGGTACGACGCCCGACCCGGTGCTGGTGGAGATCGTCGCCGGCTACCTCGCCAGCGTCGAGATGGAGGTCGAGACGTCGATCTCGCGGACCTCCCGCTCCCCGATGATCCGCGACGCGCACGACTTCCGCGCCGGCATCCACGACCGCAACCTCCGGAAGCTCACCGGCCGTTCGTATTCGGCGCTCGTGCATCCGGTGGCGCGGGACTTCCCGCTCGACACCATGAAGCCCGGCGACGTCTACTTCCACAACGACGTCTACCTGTCCGAAGGCGGCATCGGCCACCTCCCCGACCTCTGCGTCACCGTCCCGGTGTTCGCGACCCGGCCGGGCGAGGAGGAACCGTCCGTCGTCGCGTTCGTGCAGGCGTTCGGCCACCACGACGACATCGGCGGCTGCTGCCCGGGATCGATGCCGTCCGGCGCGACCACGGTGTACGAGGAGGGCCTGATGGTCCCGCCGATCAAGCTGTGGGATCAGGGTGTGCCCAACGAGGCCGCACTGCGCATCATGACCCGCAACTCGCGGATGCCCGACGCGCTGGCCGCCGACCTGGACGCCGAATGCTCGGCGTGCCTCATGGGCGCCCGTCGCCTCACCGAGCTGTTCGAGCGGTACGGCTGCGACACCGTCGAGGCCTGCTTCGACGCGATGATGGACGCGACCACCGAGACGTACCGGCGGGAGATCCTCAGCAAGATCCCCAAGGGCGAATACACGTGGGAGGACTACGCCGAACACGACGGCGTCGACGAGCCCATGCTGCACCGCCAGCGGATCACGCTCACCAAGACCGGCCCGGAGGACGAGGGCGGCGAACGCCTCATCCTCGACTTCAACGGCACCGGCCCGCAGGCCAAGGGTCCCATCAACCACTGCGGTGACTACGCCGACGGCAACTTCCTCATCAAGTGGCTCGCACCGATCCTGCGCAACCTCGCCGACAGTCCCGAGCGGATGGCGGAACTCGACGTCAACGAGGGCGTCGTGCCGTTGATCGAGATGAAGTTCCCGGAGAAGGGCACGCTGATCACGCCGATCTTCCCGGCGCCCACCAACGCCCGGACGTTCGTGATCCTGCGGCTGCTCGGCGTGCTCGCCGGCGTCGTCGCGAAGGCCGTCGACGGGAACATGCCCGCCGACCAGGAGACCATCCGCTACACCGGGGTGTACGGCGAGGACTTCGACGGGCACTCGTACCTGATGCGCGAGGTGCTCGGCGGCGGGTCCGGCGGCAGGCACTACGCGGACGGCGAGGACACCATCCACGTCGTTCCCGACTCGCGGAACCTGCCGACCGAGTTCACCGAGAGCCGGTTCCCGTTCATCGTCGAGAAGCTCGGCCTGGCGAAGGACTCCGGCGGCGCCGGACGCTACCGCGGCGGCCTGGGCTACGAGAAGCACATCCGGATGCTCAAGGACGCCAACTTCATGTCCATCGCCGACCGCTCGATCCTCTCCTGCTGGGGAGTCAAGGGCGGCAAGGCCGGACGGCCGTTCTCGGTGGTCCTCGACCCGGGCGGCCCGAACGAGCGCGAGTTCGACGCGCTCACCGACGCCGAACCGATCAAGGCCGGCGAGGTGGTGCGCATCCGCACCACCGGCGGCGGCGGCTGGGGCGACCCCCTCGACCGTCCCATCGAGGAAGTCGTCCGGGACGTGCTGTGGGGCAAGGTGTCCGCGGAGGGTGCCCGCGCCGACTACGGTGTGGTGCTGACGTCGTCGACCGAGGAACCGGTCGCGGACGTCGACGCCACCGAGGCGCTGCGCGAGCAGATGCGCGACAGCCGCGGACTGGACGAGCCGTTCTTCGACCGCGGTCCCGGTTACGAACGCCTCTCCGGCGGTGCGAAGTTCGCCGAGTTCGACTTCATCGACCGGTGATCCGATGACCGAGTCACTCTCCCGCGGCGCCGGCATCGCCGTCGTCGGCGCCGCGGGGAAGACCGGAGCCGCCGTCGTCGCGGCGCTCGAGGGACTCGCCGACGTACGCCGGGTGGTGCACACCGCCCGGCGTTCCGGCGATTTCGCCGTCGACCTCGAGACCGGTGCGGGACTGGCCGACGCGCTGTCGGGGTGCCGGGGCGTGTACTTCATCGCCCCGAATGTGCATCCCGACGAGCCGGCCCTCGTGCGCCGGGTTCTCACGGCCGCCGCCGACGCGGGCGTCGAGCATTTCGTCTACCACTCGGTCGCGTGGCCCTACACCCCGGCGATGCCGCACCACGTCGACAAGGCGCGGTGCGAGGACATGCTCCGGACGTTCGGCGGGCTCCGGTGGACGATTCTGCAGCCGTGCGCGTACGCGGAGAACTTCGCGTCGGTCCTCGACGGCACGGCCACCGAGGTCGACGTGCCGTACAGCCCCGACGCGAGGTTCTCGTTCGTCGCACTCGCGGACGTCGCCGAGGTGGCGGCGCGAGTGCTGATGGAGGGCCCGGACATCCACCACGGCGCCACCTACGAACTCGGTGGCCCGGAGGCCCTCACCGTGCGGGAACTGTGCGACCGGGCGGCCGGTCCGGTGTCGGTGAAGCAGGTGTCCGTCGACGAGTGGATGTCGCGGCACGGGCGCGACCTGACGGACGACGGTCGCGCCCGGTTGTCCGCGATGTTCGAGTTCTACGACCGGCACGGCTTCACCGCGGGCAATGCCGTGTTCGAGTCGCTGCTGGGCCGCCCACCCAGGTGAGCGGCAAAGCGTGCCGGGGGCACACTTTGCCACTCACATGGGGTCAGACGCCGATCCGGCCGCCCGACTTCCACACCGCCACGACGGCGGGACGCGGCTGCATATCGCCGCCGTCGGGCCAGTGCGACGCCGGGTTGTCGGCGCTCGCGTCGTCCAGTTCACCCGGGTGCTGCACGCACACCGTGACCCGCTCCTCGCTGACGATCGGACCGCACGTCTCGGCGCCCTTGGGCACGGAGAGGAACTGCTTGGTCTCCCCGCGGTTCGCGCCGTCGAGGACGACGCTGAACAGGCCGTCGTTCGACTTCAGCGCGTTGCCGTCGGTGGAGATCCACAGGTTGCCGTGCGGGTCGAACGCCAGGTTGTCGGGGCAGGAGATCGGGCTGACGCTCTCCTTGTCGAACCCGCCGAAGTAGGTGTCGGCCGCCGTCGGGTCGCCGCACACGAGCAGCAGATTCCACGTGAACGCGGTGCCGGCGTGGTCGTCGGTCAGTTCGAGGACCTGGCCGTTCTTGTTGTTGTTCCGCGGGTTGGCCCCGTCGGCGGCCGCGGCGCCGTCGACGCCGCGCTTGGTGTTGTTGGTCAGCGCCACGTACACCTTGCCGGTTGTCGGGCTGGGCTCGAAGTCCTCGGGGCGGTCCATCTTGGTGGCACCGACCTTGTCGCCGGCCTGACGGGTGAACACCGCCACCTCCTCGGCGCTCATGCCGTCGACGAGTGACTCGCCCCGGCCGTCCTCACCGGTGCGCAGCAGCGGGATCCACTCCCCGGTGCCGTCGAACGTGCCGCTCGTCGGCAGCGCCCCCGACCCGTCGATCTCGTCCGCGGAGTTGCCGGCGAACTTCGCGACGTACAGGGTGCCCGCGTCGAGCAGCGTCATGTTGTTGCGGACGGCGGCCTGGCTGTTGCCGTCCATCATCTTCCGGCTGGAGACGAACTTGTACATGTAGTCGAAGCGTTCGTCGTCGCCGCTGTACGCCACGACGGTGCCGTCGTCGGTGACGTGGATGGTGGCGGCCTCGTGCTTGAACCGGCCCAGCGCCGTGTGCTTGACGGGCGCGGACGTCGCGTCCCACGGGTTGACCTCGACGACCCAGCCGAAGCGGTTGACCTCGTTCGGCTCCTGGGCGAGGTCGAAACGCTTGTCGAATCGCTCCCACTTGCGTTCGGATGCAGCACCTTCCACGCCGTACCGCTTCAGTCGCGGGGCGACGGTGGGGTCGGTGACCAGTTCGGCGTTCGCGAAGTACTGGTTGAAGTTCTCCTCCCCCGACAGCACCGTGCCCCACGGGGTGACGCCGCCGGAACAGTTGTTGAGCGTGCCGAGCACCTTGGTGCCCGTCGGGTCCGCGGACGTCTTCAGGAAGTCGCTGCCCGCGGCGGGACCGGTGACGACGAATTCCGTCGTCGCCGTGATGCGCCGGTTGTACGGCCCGAAGTCGGGAGTGAGCGCGCCCGAGCCGGATTCACCCTTCACCTGCACCACGGACAGTCCGTGGGCGGCGAGCGCCGTCTGGAACTGCTCCGGCGACGGGTTCTCGGCGTCGTATCCCTTGAACATGAACGGCTCGGTGGTGTACTCGTGGTTGACCACCAGCAGGAAGGTGTTCGGCTGCCCCTCGACCGGCAGCAGTCCGGCGAAGTCGTTGTTGAACCCGAACTGCTGCGCCTGCGCCTGGGCGGTCTGGTTGTCGAAGTCGAATGCGGGGGCCCCGGGCAGCACTGGGTCGCCCCAGCGGATCACGACGGCCTGCTCGTACCCCTCGGGGACGACGACGGCGTCCTCGGTGTTGGGGGCGACGGCACCGAAGTTCGTTCCCGCCGGTGTGGCGCCGTCCGAACCCCCCGTGCCGGAGACACTTCCGCTGCCGGAGTCGTCCGAGCAGGCGGCCAGCGCACTGCCCGCGCCGACGGCGAGGACGGCCATCCCCGTCCCGCGCAGCATTCCGCGCCGCGACAGGGCGGTGCGGGCGATGTCACGGAAGTACTCGCCGTGCGAGGTGTTGGGCACGTCGTGGGAGCACGCGTTTCCGCACTTGTACTGGCAGGTGACGGAGGCGCGTGAGGACGCGCCGTCATGGTTGACGAACAGTGCGAGGGGTTTCAAACTCACCGTGGCTCCCGATTCGAATGCGGACAACTCCGGCACCGTAGAAGTCGTAAGCGAGGGAAAGGGAACGTAGGTGTGAACGCGCGGACAACGAGGCGACCCTAAGTCTGGAGTGATTTACGTCTAGCCAGCAGCCCGGACGGCGTGCACGATGGATAGATGGACGCCGTCGATGCGCTGCGGGAAATTGCGTTCTGGCTCGAGCGTTCGCGCGACGAGGGACCCAGGATCGGCGCCTTCCGCCGGGCGGCCGATGTGCTCGAGTCGTCGACCGCCGAGGAGCGGGAAGCCCTGGCGGCGAACGGCTGGGTATATCTGCCCGACATCGGCTCCGAGGCGGCCGCGATCATCCGTGAGTGCGCCGATGCGGTGCCGCTGTACCTGACGTATCTGCGCGGTTCCGCGGAGCCGATCGGTCTCGGCGGAACGGAACTGCTCGAGGCGCTCCGCGGCGACCTGCACACCCATTCGGATTGGTCGGACGGCCGGTGCCAGCTCCGGGAGATGATGCGGCGCGCGGCCGCGCTGGGGCACGACTACTGCGCGATCACCGACCACTCGCCGCGGCTGACGGTCGCGAACGGGCTGTCGTCGGAGCAACTGCTCGTCCAGTTGAACGTGGTCGCCGAACTGAACGTCGAACTCGCGCCGTTCCGGGTGCTCACCGGAATCGAGGTCGACATCCTCGACGACGGCACCCTCGACCAGGACGACGACGTGCTCGCCGACCTGGACATCGTGGTCGCGAGCGTGCACTCGCATCTGGACACCGACCGGGCGACGACGACCAAGCGGATGCTGCAGGCCGTCAAGTCTCCGCACGTTGACGTGCTCGGGCACTGCACCGGCCGCCTCGTCGAGGGGGTGCGGGGACCGCGGCCCGAATCGAAGTTCGACGCGGAACGGGTGTTCGACGCGTGCCGCGAGTACGGCACCGCGGTGGAGATCAACTCCCGACCCGAGCGCCGCGACCCGCCGGGACGCCTGATCGACCTCGCATTGAACAGCGGCTGCAAGTTCTCCATCGACACCGACGCGCACACCACCGGGCACCTCGCCTGGCAGGGCTACGCCTGCGAGCGCGCCGCGGAGCGCGGAGTCGAGCCGTCGGATGTGATCAACACCCTGCCCGTGGCCGAGTTGCTGGAGTGGACCGGCGCGCCGATTCGGCAATGATCCGTGTCGTGCTGATCGCGGCCGCGGTGATGGCACTGCTGATCGCCGCGGCGTGGGTGCTGCAGCGAAAACTGATCTACTACCCCGACACCACCCCGGTGCCCCCCGCCGGCCGGCTGATCGCCGGGGCGGAGGACGTCACGCTGACCACGTCGGACGGCCTCGAACTCGGTGCCTGGTACGTCCCGCCCGCGGTCGGCGAGCCGCGCATGACCGTCCTCGTGGCCGCCGGGAACGCCGGCAACCGGGCCGACCGGGCACTGCTGGCCTCGGACCTCGCCGCCGCGGGTTTCGCCACCCTGCTCTTCGACTACCGCGGGTACGGCGGCAACCCCGGTCAGCCCAGCGAGGAGGGGCTGGCACTCGACGTCCGGGCCGCTCGCCGGCACCTCGTCGACGAACGTCGCGTGCCGCCGGGGCGGCTGCTCTACTTCGGCGAAAGCCTCGGAACCGGCGTCGTCACCGAACTCGCCACCGAGCACCCGCCCGCCGGACTGCTGCTGCGGTCGCCGTTCGCCGACCTCGCCGCCGTCGGCAGGGCGCACTACCCGTTCCTGCCGGTTCGGTTGCTGCTACGCGACCGATTTCCCGTCGCCGAGTTCGTCGCACGCATCGACGTGCCTGTCACCGTGGTCTACGGGACGGCGGACACCATCGTCCCGCCGGAGCAGAGTGCCCGCGTCGCCGAAGCCGCGCTCGGCGACGTCGACACCGTCGTGCTGTCCGGCGCGGGGCACAACGACGACATGATGTTCGGCGGCCCGGAGATCGTCCGCGCCACCGCCGAACTCGCCGCGAGGGCGCTCCGCGCCCCGTGAGCCTTTTTGGTTGTTCCAGGGGCTGTTGCAAAATTCCGGGTCGGGGTGTCCGCGTGTCACCATGGTCTGACCTGGGGTTCCTGGATAATGTGTTGGTGGCCAAGGGATATCGACCGGTGAATCGTGATCAGCAGTTCCTGTTGCCGCCGGACATGCGGGAGTGGGTGCCGCCCACGCATCCGGTGTGGACGGTGATCGAGATCGTCGACGAGCACCTCGACACCTCGGCGTTCCACGCTTCTCGTCGCACCGGGGGCGCCGGCCGGGCCGGGTACGACCCGGACATGCTGGTGACCCTGCTGATCTGGGCGTGGTCGCGGGGGATGCGGTCCTCCCGGCAGATCGAGCGGGCCTGCACCGAGGTGGTGTCCTACCGGGTGATCTGCGCCGGCGACACCCCCGACCACGTGACGATCTCCCGGTTCCGCAAGGACAACCACACCGCCTGTCAGGACCTGTTCACGCAGGTCCTGATCCTGGCGGCGTCGCTGGGGTTGGGGCGGCTCGAAACGATCGCGTTGGACGGGGTGAAGATCGCCTCGAACGCCTCGAAGGACGCCAACCGCACCGAGGCCGGGCTCCGCAAGGCCGCCGCCGCCGAGGCCGCGCGGATCGCCGCGGCCGCCGCGGCGGCGCACGCGGCCACCGATGACGCCGAGGACGACCTCTACGGCGAGGACGATCCGGGCTCGGGCCAGGTGCCGGCGGAGTTGGCCGATCCGGGCACCCGGTCGGCGCGGATCGCGGAGGCGTTGGCGCAGCTCGACGCGGACAAGCGGGCCGAGCAGTCCGAGCGGGACGGGAAGTCACGGCACTACCTGGCCCGGCTCGACGCCGGCCAGACGGTGATGGGCCGGGTCCCGGTCGGGGCCGAGGTCGCCGCCGCCGAGCGGCGACTGGCCCAGGCGGTCACCGCCCAGCAGGCGGTGCTCGACCGATACGAGGAGCGCACCGCGTCCGGGGCCCGGGGCGGGTTCGTCCCGAAACCGGTCGACGAGCACCACCTGGTCCGGCGGCGGCGCACCGAACTCGACACCGCCCTGCGCAAGCAGGCCGCACGCGATGCCACCGCCGGGCAGCGTCGCCGCAACACCACCGACCCCGACTCGCGGCTGCAGCCACTACGCGGCGGCGGCTGGCTGCAGGGCTACAACTGCCAGGCCTTCACCAGCGTGGACGGGGTGATCCTGGCCACCGGGGTCGGGACCGGCCCCGCCGACTACGACTACTTCCCCGAGATGGTCGACAAGGCCGGTAAGGCCGCGCAAGTGATCGACACCACCCGCCGCCACACCAACCCGAACCCCGCCCCCGCTCCGGCTCCGGCTCCGGCCCCGGCTCCGGCCCCGGCTCCGGAGGAGTTGATCGGGGTGATGCTCTTCGACGCCGGCTACTGCTCCCGCGAGAATCTGACCGCCCCGGGCCCGGACCGGTTGATCGCCACCGGCAAAGCCCGTGACCTCGAAACCGCGGCGGCCGAGAACCCGGTCACCGGATCCCCACCACCACAAGCCGATCCGATCGCAGCGATGACCCACCGACTGCGCACCGAGGCCGGCATCGCCACCTACCGCCAACGCTCACCCATCGCCGAAACCGTGTTCGGGCACGCCAAACACAACCTCGGATTCCGCCGGTTCACCAGCCGCGGCCTCGACCGGGCCCGCAGCGAATGGGCCTTCCACGCCGCGGTCCACAACATCGGCAAGATCCTCACCCACCTGACCGCAGGAAACACCCTCCCGGCCACCACCTGACCAGGCGGGGCCACCCCCGCCCGCACCGGCACCCGCCACAAGCCACGAGAGGGCCACACCACCCTCACTCAATTCCGCAACATCCCCTCCAGCTACCAAAAAGGCGCACGGGGGCGTCAGCGCACGATCACGACGTCCAGCGTCCGGGGACCGTGCACGCCTTCGACGCGGTTGAGTTCGATGTCGCTGGTGGCGCTGGGACCGCTGATGAACGTCAGCGGTGTGGTCGCGTCGAGGGTCTGGAAGGCCTGCGGCACGGTGTCGACGATGTGGTCGGTGCGCACGATGCAGATGTGGTGATCCGGGACCAGCGTCAGCGCCCGGCGTCCCTGACCGGCGCCGCCGTCGAGCACGATGGTGCCGGTGGCCGCGATTCCGAGGGTGCAGCCGGTGACGACCACGTCGATGGCGTCGAGTTCGAGCGTCGACAGTTCGGCGGGGGCGCCGTCGACGACGACGTCACGTCGCGGCCGCCACGACTGCGGCAGGTCCGGTGGGACGACGGCCCGCTTCCCCTCCGCGATCAGTCCGGTGACGATCTCGGCGACGGTGGTCTCGTCGGCGCGGTGGACCTGTGCGCGGTAGTCGTCGACGGTGTGGGCGAACAACTCGACGTCGCCGGGGCCGGACGCGGGCTCGCGGTGGTAGTCGCGGGGAACGGGGTCGGGGGCCGGCGCGTCGGCGAGCGCCGACCGGATCCGGGACAGTATCTCTGCGCGTGCGGTCATCGTGTCGTGTCCTCGTGTGTGCGGGCCCACCATTGTCGGAACGTTTCCTTCGGCGGGGCGGGCAGGTCGCGGCTCGCGGTCCATTTCGATGCCGGGTACGGCAGCGACGTGATGCGTCCGGACCGGCCGCCCAGCACCCGGCCGACCTTGGCCGCCGTCTCGGCGGCGGCGAACCGTTTCTCCGAACCCATCACGAAGCCGGCGGCTTTCATCGCGAGGTCCTGGCCGCCGGGAAGTCCGTGCCGTTCGGAGTCGACCTGTTCCGCGCGTAGGTGCACGAGGATGCTGGGGATGTCGATGCGGACCGGGCAGGCGTCGAAGCAGGCGCCGCACAGGGTGGAGGCGTAGGGCAGTGAGGCGTTCGGGTCGTCGTGGCCGGTGGTCCCGGTGAGTTGTGGGCTGAGGATCGCGCCGATCGGCCCGGGGTAGACCGACCCGTACGCGTGCCCGCCCGCCCGCTCGTAGACGGGGCACACGTTCAGGCAGGCGCTGCAGCGGATGCAGTGCAGTGCCGCCCGCCCGGTCTCGTCCGCGAGGACGTTGGTGCGACCGTTGTCGAGGAGGACGACGTGGAAGTTCTGCGGGCCGTCGCCGGGGTGCACCCCGGTCCACATGGAGGTGTACGGGTTCATCCGCTCGGCGGTGGACGACCGGGGCAGCAGTTGCATGAACACCTCGAGGTCGGTGAACGTGGGGACCAGTTTCTCGATGCCCATGAGCGTGATGAGGGTGTCGGGGAGGGTCAGGCACATCCGTCCGTTGCCCTCCGACTCCACCACCGCGAGGGTCCCGGTTTCCGCGATTCCGAAGTTCGCGCCGCTGATCGCGACCTTGGCGGACAGGAACTTTCGCCGCAGGTGCGCCCGCGCGGCCATCGCCAGCGCGCGGGGGTCGTCGGTGATGTCCTTGTCGACGCCCGGCATCGCGTTCAGGAAGATCTCGCGGATTTCGGCGCGGTTGCGGTGGATGGCGGGAACGAGGATGTGGCTCGGTTTGTCCTCGCCGAGTTGGACGATGAGTTCGGCGAGGTCGGTTTCGATGGCCGCGATCCCGTTCTCCTCGAGATGCTCGTTCAGGCCCGTCTCCTGGGTGGCCATCGACTTGACCTTCACCACCTCGTCGGAGCCGGTGGCCCGCACGAGGTCGGTGATGATCCGGTTCGCCTCCTCCGCGTCGCGCGCCCAGTGGACGGTGCCGCCGTGGGCGGTGACGTTCTCCTCGAACTGCACGAGCAGTTCGGGGAGCCGGGCCATCACGTCCGCCTTCAGGGCGCTGCCGGCCCGGCGCAGTTCCTCCCAGTCGTCGACCTCGGCGACCGCGGCGATCCGTTTGTTGCGGATGGTAGTGGTGGCGGCGCCGAGGTTGGCGCGCAGCTGGGTGTCGGTGAGTGCCTTCCGTGCGGCGTCGGGGAAAGATTCTGTGCCCCGGATGTTTCCGGTGCCGGCGTGGAAGGTGGGTGAGCCGAGGAACGTGGTCATGCGTTGCTCCCGATCTTCTCGGTGCTCGCCAGGATCTCGGCGAGGTGGACGGTGCGGACCCCGCTGCGCAGCCGGGACAGCCCGCCGCCGATGTGCATCAGGCAGGACGAGTCGCCGGCGCTGCACACCTCGGCGCCGGTGCTCAGGATGTTGCCCATCTTGTCGGCGAGCATCGCGGTCGACGTCTCGGAGTTCTTCAGCGCGAACGTTCCGCCGAAGCCGCAACAGGATTCGGCCGCGGGTAGCTCGATCAGGGTCATCCCCCGCACCGCGCGCAGCAGTTGCAGCGGTTTGTCGGCGACCCGCAGCATCCGCAGCGAGTGGCACGTCGGGTGGTACGTCACCCGGTGCGGGTAGTAGGCGCCGACGTCGGTGACGCCGAGGACGTCGACGAGCAGTTCCGACAGCTCGTACGTCCGGGACGCGATCTCCTCGACGCGGGTCGCGAGCGATTCGTCGCCGTACCGGCGGGCGACCATCGCGTGCTGGTGCCGGACGGATCCGACGCACGAACCGGACGGGGCCACCGCGACGTCCCACGACGGTCCGCTCTCGAACGCCTCCACGTGGTGACGGACGAGCGGCAGCGCCTCGGCCTGGTAGCCGGTGTTGACGTGCATCTGCCCGCAGCACGTCTGCTTCGGCGGGAACACGACCTCGTGGCCGAGCCGCTCGAGCAGGCGGACCGTGGAGGTGGCGGATTCGGGGAACAGGGCATCCGCCAGGCAGGTGGCGAACAGGGCGATTCTCATCGGGTACTCCAACCGGGCTGGGCTGTGGTCTGACCACAGTAGCGCACTGTGGTCAGACCACACCAGGTAAACTTCGGTCGTGCGCACACACGAGGTCGTCCTGCACCGCATCGAGCAGGATCTGGCGGCCGGCAAACTCACCGTCGGCGGTCGTCTGCCCGCCGAGCGCGCACTCGCCGAGGAACTGGGCGTCGGACGCTCGTCCGTCCGCGAGGCCATCCGCGTGCTCGAGGCGATGGGCATCGTCCGCACCGCCGTCGGCTCCGGACCGGACGCAGGCGCGATCGTCGCCGCCGACCCGGCCGCGTCCATCGGCGCGGCCCTGCGGCTGCACATGGCGACGCGCACCCTGCCGATCCGCGACGTCGTCCAGACGCGCACGCTGCTCGAGTCGTGGGCGGTGCAGGAAGCCGCCGGACAGTCCGGTGACCTCGACTTCTCGGCCATCGACACGCTGCTCGACGCGATGGACGACGAGGACCTCTCCCCGGAGGCGTTCCACCGTCTCGACGCCGACCTGCACGTCGCGATGGCCGGGCTGGCCGGCAACGTTCTCGTCGAGGCGATGATGGTCTCGCTCCGCGACTCCATTCACGGCTACGTCATGCAGGCCGTGCCGCTGCTCGACGACTGGCCCGCGGTCGCGACCCACCTGCGCTGCGAGCACCGCGGCATCGTCGCCGCCCTCCGCGGCGGACACGGCGCCGAGGCCGCCGGCTTGGTGCGGGAGCACATCGAGGGGTTCTACGGGCGCTTCGCGCCCGTGCGTGGGTAACGAGTCTCTGGACTCGTCAACCGCTCACGGGGCGGTACGCCCCCAGGATCTGCGCCTCGGCGTCTTCGAGGTAGGTCTTGAGCAGCTGACCAGCGGCTTCGGTGTTGCCGGCGACGAGGGCGTCGTAGATCTCGTGGTTGCGGGTGAGGTACGGCCCGTGGAATCGGTGGGCGTCGTCCATGACGTGGAAGACGAGCCGTGCCTCGTTCCAGACGCTGCGCATGAGTTCGTCGATGCGGTTGCTGTTGTTGAGGCTCGCGAGGGCGCTGTGGAAGTGGATGTCGGCGGTGCCGACGCCGGTCCAGTCCTCGACGGCGTGCCGTTCGTCGGCCAGGTCCAGGGCCTCGGCGACGCCGGACAGGTCGCCGGTGGCGGGGTCGAATCCGTTGACGCCGGCGCATTCGACGACGCGCCGGCAGATGTAGAGCTCGGTGATGTCCTCGGCGGTGGGTACGCGGACGAAGACGCCGCGGTTGAGTTCGTGCGCCACCAGCCGGTCTTCGATCAGGATCTGGAAGGCCTCACGGACGGTGTTGCGGGAGACGTCGAGGGCGGCGCAGATGTCGGGTTCGGACAGTCGCGCCCCTGGTTGGAACGTTCCGTCGATGATGGCGTCCCGCAGAATGCCGGCGACCCGCGTGGTCCTGCTGGTGCGTTCGAGCAGGCCGCGGTGAGCGGCCAGGCGGGAATGCGCATCGCCGCGAAGGGCATTCGAGCTGGTCAAGTCCACTCCTCAGGTTTCGATCTCGACCGCAATCATAGTTGTCAGCTCGGTTCCGCGATTTCTTCCAGGATAACAATCCTCTCGAGGTATTGCAGGATCGTTGAACGATTTGTACCGTGATGGGAGTTACATCGGATTCTTCGAGCAGTTACATCCCTTCTTCAGGCGAGGTGCCATGACCACAGATACACAGACCGAGGTCGCGCAGGCGCGCCCCTTCGACTGGTTCCGCACCCTCGGGCCGAAGGGAAAAAGAGCCTTCATCGGCGCGTTCGGCGGATACGGGCTCGACTCCTACGACTTCCAGGTCCTCCCGCTCGGCCTCGCGGCCATCGCCGCCTACTTCGGCCTCACCACCGGTCAGGCAGGCCTGCTGACCACCGTGACGCTGGTGGTGTCCGCGCTCGGCGGCGCCCTCGCCGGCATCCTCGTCGACAAGATCGGCCGGGTCCGCACGCTGCAGGTCACCGTCGCGACGTACACGATCTTCACGGTGCTGTGCGGCTTCGCGCAGAACTTCGAGACGCTGCTGATCTTCCGCGCCTTCCAGGGCCTCGGCTTCGGCGGTGAGTGGGCGGCAGGCGCGATCCTCGTCGCCGAATACGCCCGCGCCGAGTACCGTGGCCGGGCCGTCGCCTTCGTGCAGAGCGCGTGGGCCGTCGGCTGGGCGCTGGCCGTGATCGTCTACACCGTCGTCTTCCAGCTGTTCGACCCCGACGTCGCGTGGCGCGTGCTGTTCTTCACGGGTGTGCTGCCCGCCTTCCTCATCATCTGGGTGCGCCGGAATCTGAAGGACCCCGAGGTCGTCACGGAGCGCCGCGAGTCCGCGGGCAAGCAGACGGGCTCGTTCGCGGCCATCTTCCGCGGCGGACTGCTCCGCACCACCGTGCTCGCGTCGCTGCTCGCCACCGGTGTGCAGGGCGGCTACTACACGCTGGCGTCCTGGCTGCCGACGTTCCTCAAGACCTCGCGCGGACTCGACGTCGTCGGCACCGGCGGCTACCTGGCGATCCTCATCTCCGGAGCGTTCCTCGGCTACGTCAGCGGCGGCATCCTCACCGACAAGCTGGGCCGCAAGCGGACCATGCAGCTGTTCGCGTTCCTGTCGGCGATCTTCATGGTCGGCTACACCCAGGTGCCCGAGGGTGCGAACATGCTGATCCTGATCCTGGGCTTCCCGCTCGGCTTCTGCACGTCGGCGATCTTCAGCGGATTCGGATCGTTCTTGTCCGAGCTGTACCCGACGCAGTCCCGCGGCACCGGCCAGGGCTTCACGTACAACTTCGGCCGCGCGGTCGGCGCCGTGTTCCCCGCCGTCGTGGGTTTCCTGGCCGCCACCCAGCTGGGCATCGGAGGCGCGATGATCTTCGGCGCGCTCGGTTACGCCATCGCCGTGTTCGCCCTGTTCTTCCTCCCCGAGACCCGCGGGAGCGAACTTGCCTGACTCGCCGACCGACCTCCGCTCCGCGTTCCGCTCGGGACGCGTCACCCCGACCGCCGGTCTGGCACCCGGATTCGCGCAGACGAATCTCATCGCCGTCCCGCAGGACTGGGCATACGACGTGCTGCTGTTCACCCAGCGCAACCCCAAGCCGTGCCCCGTCCTCGACGTCGGCGACGCCGGCTCCCGGACGACGATGCTCGCCCCCGGCGCCGACATCGCAACGGATCTGCCGCTGTACCGGGTGTGGAAGGACGGCGAACTCGCGGACGAGACCACGGACGTGTCCTCGCTGTGGCGGGACGACCTCGTCGCGTTCCACATCGGGTGCAGCTTCACGTTCGAACACCCGGTGGCCGCTGCCGGGGTGCCGCTCCGGCACGTCGAGCAGGGCAGCAACGTCCCGATGTACGTCACCGACCGCGAGTGCAGGCCCGCGGGCCGGGTCAGCGGGCCGATGGTGGTGTCGATGCGACCCGTCCCCGAACACCAGGTGGCGCTCGCGGCGGCGATCTCGGCGCGGATGCCCGCCGTCCACGGTGGCCCCGTGCACGTCGGTGATCCCGCGGAACTCGGCATCGCCGATCTCGCGGCCCCCGACTTCGGCGATCCGGTGAACTTCGAGCCCGGCGACGTCCCGATGTTCTGGGCCTGTGGGGTCACCCCGCAGGCGGCGGTGATGGCGTCCCGGTTGCCGTTCGCGATCACCCACGCACCCGGGTACATGCTGATCACCGACACCCCGGACAGCGAGTACGTCCTGGAGGTCCCCGATGCGCGTTGACCTGAACTGCGACCTCGGCGAGGGCTTCGGGCAGTGGACGCTGGCCGACGACGAGGCCCTCCTCGACGTCGTCACCAGTGCGAACATCGCGTGCGGGTTTCACGCGGGCGATCCGATGATCATCCGCAAGGCCTGCGAGAGCGCGGCCGAGCGAGGCGTCGCGATCGGGGCGCACGTGGGCTTCCGGGATCTGGCCGGATTCGGCCGGCGCGAACTCGCGGTGTCGCCTGCGGATCTTCGCGATGAGACGCTGTACCAGATCGGCGCGCTCGCCGGGTTCGCCCGCGCCGCCGGATCCTCGGTGACGTACGTCAAACCGCATGGTGCGCTCTACAATTCCGCGGCACTCGACTTCGAGCGGGCCGATGCGGTCGCGTCGGCCATCGACGAGTTCGCCGAGCCGCTCACGCTGATGGGACCACCCGGATCGCAGTTGCAGCGGGCCGCGGAGGCGCACGGCATCGAGTTCGTCGCCGAAGGGTTCGCCGACCGCCGCTACACCGCCGCGGGCACGCTGACCCCGCGCTCGGTGCCCGGCGCCGTCATCGACGATCCCGACGTCGCCGCCGCCCAGGCCGTGCGGATGGTGTCGACCGGAACGGTGGAGTCGATAGACGGCGACGACGTCGCGGTCGCGGTGCGCAGCATCTGCGTGCACGGCGACACGCCCGGGTCCGTGCACACCGCGCGCCGGGTCCGTCACGCGCTGGAGAGTGCCGACGTCACGCTCGGATCCTTCACATGACCACCCCCACCCGGATCCTCCCGGCGGGCGATCGGGCCCTGCTCGTCGAACTCGACTCGGAACCCCTGGTCGTGTCGCTGACCGAACGCCTGCGCCGGACACCGGTTCCCGGTATGGAGGACGTGCTGCCCGCGGCGCGCACGGTGCTCGTCACCACCACACCGCGGACCGACCTCGACGAGGTGCGCCGCGCGCTGCGGACGTTGACCGTCGACCTCGAGGTGCACGACCACACCGGCGTCCCCGAATCGGAACCGATCACCATCCCGGTCCGCTACGACGGCGCCGATCTCGCCGATGTCGCCGACCTTCTGCGGATGAGCCGCGAGGACGTGATCGCCGCCCACACCGCCGCCACCTGGCGTTGTGTATTCATCGGATTCGCACCGGGTTTCGGCTACCTGAGTTGCGGCGACGACCGGCTCACCGTGCCCCGGCGCGCGCAGTCACGCACCGTGGTGCCCGCCGGGTCCGTGGCCCTCGCCGGCGGCTACGGCGCGGTGTATCCGCGGTCCTCACCCGGCGGATGGCAGATCATCGGAACCACGGACTCCCCGATGTGGAACCTCGACGCGGAACCCCCGGCGCTGCTGCAGCCGGGACGTCGCGTCCGATTCGTCGACGAGGAAACGCTGTGAGTGAACTCGAAGTACTCGAAACGGGTCCGCTCAGCCTGATCCAGGATCTCGGCCGCCCCGGCTACCTGAGTTCGGGTGTCGGCGTGTCCGGCGCCGCCGACCGCGGGTCCGCGAGGCTCGCGAATCGTCTGGTCGGGAACGACGAGAACGGCGCGTGCATCGAGGTGCTGATGGGCGGGCTCGCCCTGCGTGCGCAGGCGGTGACGACCGTCGCCGTCACCGGTGCCCCCGCCACGGCGCTGCTCGACGGCATCCCGATGGGTCACGCGAGCGTCATCGTGATGCAGCCGGGGCAGACGCTGCGGTTGCAGTATGCGCACGTCGGGCTGCGCAGCTACGTCGGGGTCCGCGGTGGCCTCGCGGTGCCGGACGTGCTCGGCTCCCGCAGCACCGACACCCTCTCCGGGATCGGGCCGGAAGCGTTGAAGCCCAACGACGTCCTGCCCGTCGGCACGTGGACGAGGAACTTCCCGAACGTCGACGTCGCGCCCCTCCCCGCGATGGACCCCGGACCGCTGTCGGTGCGGGTCATCGGCGGCCCCCGCGACGACTGGTTCACCAACCCGGACGCGCTGACCACGGGTGCGTGGGCGGTCTCCCCGGACACCGACCGCATCGGCGCCCGGCTGAACCGGCACGCCGGCGCACCTGCCCTGCAGCGGACGTCCGAGGCCGAACTCCCCACCGAGGGCGTCGCACTCGGGTCCATCCAGGTTCCGCCGAGCGGGCAGCCCGTCGTGTTCCTCGCGGACCATCCCATCTCCGGCGGTTACCCCGTCATCGGCGTCGTCGCGGACGAGGACATCGACCGGATCGCCCAGGCCCGCCCAGGCCAACTGATTCGCTTCACCACTGCGTGATCGGCTGCGCGCCGATCCCACTACAGGAGATCACCCCATCGCCATGAACAGCATCGGCACGGAACTCGACACACCCTGGTCCCACGAGTTGTGGCGCAACACGCTGCTTGCGGAACCGCACCGTCAGGGCACCGCGGTCGCGCGCCACTACGCGTCCGCGCTGCCGATCAGCTACGCCACCGAAACCGATCCGGCACAGGCGATCCGCGACGTCGCCGCGGTGGAACGTCTCGACGTCGACAGTGTGGCGCTGACGTTCACCACCACCGAGGCGTCCGCGCCGTACGAGAACCTCAAGATCTACGCCGTCGGGAAACCCGCACCGCTCAACGAGGTGCTGCCGATCCTGTCCAGCCTGGGCGTCAACGCCCTCGACGAACGTCCGGCCGCGCTGACCCGGCCGGACGGCAGTCGCGCCTGGATCTACGACCTGACCGTCGACCTGCCGGCCGTCACGGACGGCCACGGGTCCACTCGGGACGGCCGGATCGCGGACGCGTTCCGCGCGGCGTGGACGGGTGAGACCGAGGTGGACGGGTTCAACGCCCTTGTCCTGCACGCCGGGCTCGGCTGGCGTCAGGTGACCGTCCTGCGGGCGTACGCCGCATACCTGCGGCAGGCCGGGCTCCCGTACAGCCGCAGCAACGTCGAACGAGTCCTGCTGGGCAACACCGGCATCACCCAACTCCTCGTCGAGTTGCACGCACTCCGGCTCGACCCCAGCCTGGAACAGGACGCCGCCGCGGAGAGCGCGCTCGAAGACCGCATCTCGGCCGCGATCGACGCCGTCGCCGGAATCGACGCCGACCGGATCCTGCGGGCCCTGCTGTCCCTGATCCGCGCCACCACCCGCACGACCTACTACGCCGGCGACCCCCGGCCCGGGCGCGCCCTCGCGTTCAAGTTCGACTCCTCGTCGATCGACGAATTGCCGCTGCCCCGGCCGAAATACGAGGCCTACGTGTACTCGCCGCGGATGGAGGGCGTGCACCTGCGGTTCGACGACGTCGCCCGCGGCGGCCTCCGGTGGTCCGATCGGCGCGACGACTTCCGCACCGAGATCCTCGGACTCGTGAAGGCGCAGGCGGTCAAGAACGCCGTCATCGTCCCCGCCGGGGCGAAGGGCGGCTTCGTCGTCAAGAACCCGCCCGCGGCGACCGGCGACGCCGCCGCCGACCGGGAGGCGATGCTGGCGGCCGGAATCTCCTGCTACCGCGAATTCATCTCGAGCCTCCTCGACATGACCGACAACCTCGACATCGCGACCCGGCACGTGATCGCGCCGGACGGCATCGTCCGCCGCGACGGCGACGACACCTACCTCGTGGTCGCCGCGGACAAGGGCACCGCGGCGTTCTCGGACGTCGCCAATGCCGTCGCGCTCGCGCGCGGGTACTGGCTGGGCGACGGTTTCGCGTCCGGCGGGTCCGTCGGCTACGACCACAAGGCGATGGGCATCACCGCCCGCGGCGCGTGGGAGAGCGTCGTGCAGCACTTCCGTGAGATGGGCGTCGACACCCGCACCGACGACTTCACCGTCGTCGGGATCGGCGACATGAGCGGCGACGTGTTCGGCAACGGGATGCTGCTCAGCCCCCACATCCGCCTCGTCGCCGCGTTCGACCACCGCCACGTCTTCATCGACCCCGATCCCGACCCGCAGACGTCCTGGGACGAGCGGGCGCGGCTCTTCGGCCTCGGCAGGTCCAGTTGGAAGGACTACGACAGGGCGGTCCTCAGCGAGGGCGCGATGATCGTCGACCGGTCGGCGAAGTCGGTTCGGCTCACACCGCAGGCGCGGCGCGCGCTGGGGATCGACACGGATCGGGCGCTCACCACCGTCGAACTCGTCCGCGCCGTCCTCGGTGCGCCCGCGGACCTGCTGTGGAACGGCGGCGTCGGCACGTACGTCAAGGCCACGTCGGAGAGTCACGCGGACGTCGGCGACAAGTCGAACGACGCCGTCCGGTTGGACGCGCCCGCGCTGCGCGTCCGGGTGGTCGGCGAGGGCGGCAACCTCGGCCTCACCCAACTCGGCCGAATCGAATACGCGCGCCACGGCGGTCGTGTCAACACCGACGCACTCGACAACTCGGCCGGTGTCGACTGCTCCGACCACGAGGTCAACATCAAGATCGCCCTCGCGGGCGCCACCGCCGACGACACGCTCACCGCGCAGGATCGTCGAGAACTGCTGTCCGACATGACCGAAGACGTCAGCAGGCTCGTCCTCGCCGACAACCGCAGCCAGAACGAGATGATGAGCCTCAACCGGGCGCAGGCGGCGACGCTCGTCAGCTTCCACTCCCGCATGGTCGACGACCTGGAACGGCGCGGCCACGTGGACCGCGCGATCGACGTGCTCCCGACGTCCGCCCAGTTCGGTGCCCTCGAACGCGAGCAGAAGGGCCTGACCAGCCCGGAACTGGCGCAGCTCACCGCGCAGGTCAAGCGGTTCATCAAGAGCGAGTTGTCGGGCACCACGCTCCCCGACAACAAGGTCTACGCCGGCCGGCTCCACGACTACTTCCCGCCGCGGCTCGGCCGCGAGTACGCGCACACGGTCGCCGCGCATCCGCTGCGCCGGGAGATCGTCACCACGTCGGTCGTCAACGACATGGTCGACCGTGCCGGGATGACGTTCGCCTTCCGGCTGCGGGAGGAGACCGGCGCCGACTCGGCGGAGGCGGTGAACGCCTTCACCGCCGTCACCGAGATCTTCGACCTCGGAGCGACTTTCGCGCGGATCCGGGCGGCGGCCGACACGACCCCGGCGTCCGGGACGAACGCGCTGACCGTGCAGACCCAGCGGCTGATCGACCGGGCGTCGCGGTGGCTGACCACGCACCGGCCGCAACCGCTGCCGCTCGAGGCCACCATCGCCCGCTACCGGCCGGTGGTCCGCGAACTCGGACCCCGCGTGCGGGAATGGTTGCAGGGCGACGAGATCACCGCCGTCGAGGGCCGAACCGAGGCCCTGACGTCGCGGGGTGCGGACGCCGGGATCGCCGCCGACGTCGCGGACCTCCTGCACACGTACTGCCTTCTCGACATCGTGGACATCGTGGACATCGCGGAGATCTCCCAGCACCGCGCGGAGGACGTCGCGGAACTGTATTTCGCGCTGTCGGCGCACCTGCACATCAACACCGCGCTGACCGCCGTCACCGCGCTCCCGCGGCTGGACCGGTGGCACGCCCTCGCCCGCCTCGCCCTGCGCGACGACCTCTACAGCTCGCTGCGCGCCATCACCCTCGACGCGCTGTCCGTCAGCGAACCCGGCGACGCCGCGGCCGACAAGGTCGACCAGTGGGAGCAGCACAACGCCGCCCGGCTCGCCCGCGCGCGGGCGCTGCTCACCGAGATCGAGTCGGAGGTCGCCACCGAACCCACGCTGGCGCTGATCTCCGTCGCGGCCAGGCGGATCCGGGCGATGACGCGGTAGGCGCTTCGCGCCCGTGCGTGCTCAAGGAGTCTCTGGACTCGCTAACCACGCACGGGCCGCGGAGCGACCTACAGCACCTGCGACAGGAACTGCTGCAGCCGTTCGGTTTCGGGCTTGTCGAACAGCTGGTCCGGTTTGCCGGTCTCGACGACGGCGCCGTGGTCCATGAACAGCACGGTGTCGGACACCTCGCGGGCGAAGCCCATTTCGTGGGTGACGACGACCATCGTCATGCCGCCCTTCGCGAGGTCGGCCATCAGGGCGAGGACGCCCTTCACCAGTTCGGGGTCGAGTGCCGACGTCGCCTCGTCGAAGAACATCACTTCGGGTTTCATCGCGAGGGCGCGGGCGATCGCGACGCGCTGCTGCTGCCCGCCCGACAGGTTGCCGGGCCGTGAGTCGGCCTTGTTGGCGAGGCCGACGAGTTCGAGTTGCTCGAGCGCCACCGACCGCGCCTCGTCCTTCGACATGCCCTTGAGCTTGCGGGGGCCGAGCGCGATGTTGTCGACGACGGTCTTGTGCGGGAACAGGTTGAAGTGCTGGAACACCATGCCGATGCGCTGCCGCAGCTTGTCGGGGTTGTCCTGCAGCACGGATTTGCCGTCGAGCAGGACGTCGCCCTGATCGGGTTCGTGCAGCCGGTTGAGGACCCGCAGCAGCGTGGACTTGCCGGAGCCGGACGGCCCGATGACGGTGACGGTGTCGCCGGCGTCGACGTGGAGGTCGACGCCGCGCAGCACCTGGTTGGTGCCGAACGCGAGGTGCAGGTTGGTTCCAGTGAGAGAGACGGCCATCGCCCTATCCCCTTTCCACGACGATGGACTGTTCCACCGGGTCGAGCGTGCCGGACGTGTCGGCGCGGCCGGTGCGCAGACGGTTGTCGATGTAGTTGACGAGGTGCGTCAGCGGGATGGTGAGCGCCAGGTAGAACAGGCCGGCGGCGACGAGCGGTGACAGGTTGCCGGTCTGTGCGTTGAGGTCGCGGCCGACGGCGAACAGTTCCCGCTGGCTGACTAGCAGGCCGAGGAAGTAGATCAGCGACGAGTCCTTGATCAGGGAGATGAACTGGTTCATCAGCGCGGGCAGCACCCGCCGCACACCCTGCGGGACGACGACGAGCGTCATCGACTTCCGATAGCTGAAGCCGAGCGCCCGGGACGCCTCGAGCTGTCCGGGTTCGACGCTCTGGATCCCGGACCGGAAGATTTCACCGATGTACGCGGACGCCAGCAGCGACAGTGCGGCGGCGCCGAGCCAGTACGGGTTGTTGCCGGTGAGTCCCTTGACGACGGGTCCGGCGCCGAGTCCGACGATGAGGATGATGACGACGGCGGGCAGACCGCGGAACACGTCCGTGTAGACGCGGGCGGGCCAGCGCAGCCAGCGGGTGCGGGAGATGCCGGCCATCGCGAGCAGCATGCCGAGGACGGTGCCGACGATGCCGGACGCCAACGCCAGGATCAGTGTGTTCGGTAGACCGGTCTTCAACAGGTCGGGGAAGGCCCGGGTGTAGAGGTCCCAGTCGAAGAACGTGTCCTTCAGTTGCTGGAGTGTCGACTTGGGTTCGGCGACCGGGGTTTCGGTCGTGTCGTTCGCGTTCTGGGCGGCGATCGCGGCGAAGTCCGGAAGGTCGGGCGCCGGCGCCGCCTTGCTGCCCGGCTTCCAGCCCTCGGGCAGTTCGCGGGGCACCCAGTCGGAATACAGCTGGGCCCAGGTGCCGTCGGCGATGACGGCGTCGAGCCCGGAGTTCAGTGCGTCGACGAGCGGCTGGTTCTCCTTGTTGACGGCCCAGCCCACGTAGTTGTTGACGCTGAAGGTGTTCTCGACGATCGACGTGGGATCGCCGGGTGCGATGGCGCCCTCCGCCTGCTGCGACGGCGCGACCCAGGCGTCGATCTGCCCGGTCTTGAGGTTGGCGTACGCGGTGGCGTAGTCGGGGAACTTGACCGGGTTCAGCTTCAGCGTGTTCACGACGTAGTCGTCCTGGACGGTGCCCTGGACGACGCCGATGCGGGTCGACGCGTTCAGGTCGTCGAAGCTCTGGATCGGTCCGCCGTTGGGAACGACGAGCGAGAAGTAGCCGAAGTCGTAGCCGTTGGTGAAGCCGACGGTGTTGCGGCGCTCGTCGGTCGTGGTGATGGACGAGGACCCGACGTCGAAGCGGCGCCCGGCGACCTGGGCGAGAAGCCCGGCGAACTCGGTGCCGACGAAGTCGACGCGCAGGCCCAGCTTGTCGGCGACGGCCCGCAGCAGTTCGTTGTCGTAGCCGGTGAACTGGTTGTCCGAGTTCACGCAGATGCTCGGCGGCGCGTCGGACAGCGTGCCGACGGTGAGCACCCCGGGGGTGATGAGGTTCAGTTTCGACGTGTCGATCTGGTCGAGCGGGGTGGTCGACGGCGTCGTGTAGCGGTCTTCGGCCGCGGCGCCCGCGGCGGCGAGGTTGGTCGGGGCGGCCGTGGCCGCGCCGACTCCCGGCGGGGAACACAGATCCTGCGGCGCCGACCCCGAGGTGTCGCCGCCGCTGGAACAGGACGACAGGGTCAACGCCAGCAGGGCGGTGAGCAGTAACGCCACCACCACACGGATCTTCGCTCCGACGGAAGAAAACATGGTGAGCAGCGTAACCCTGGCAGGCGGGTTTTCCGGGCTCGGAGGACGCCTCGGGCGACGCCCGTCACTCTCCTTGTTTGTCATACAAACAAAGAGAAGTTATTGTTTGTCGTACAAACAACTTGGAGGGGCAGCCATGGCGTCGCAGACGGGCCGAGCAGCGCGCGCAACCCGGGAGTCCGGTCGGCAGACCCGCGACGCCCTGTTCACCGCCGCCACCGAACTCTTCCTCGAACACGGCGACGGCGTCGCGATCACCCAGATCTGTGCCGCCGCCGGAGCCCACCCCAACCAGGTGACCTATTACTACGGGTCCAAGGAACGGCTCTTCGTCGAGGTGGCCTGCGCTGCCGTGCTGCGCGCCGGCAAGCGGGCCGAGGACGACGCCGCCACCGCCGAGACCGTCGGCGACTACACGGAGAAACTCGTCGGCTCCCTGCTCGGACCGGGCGCGCCCAGCGTCGAACTGTTCGTCGAAGCGATGCTCATGACGGGCCGCCGCGGCGAACTCCGCGACCTCATCACCGACACCCTCCGCACCCTGCACTCCTCGGGCGAGGACGCGCTCATCCGCACCCTGATGCGCACCGGGTGGCAACTGCGCGCCGGCATCGACGTGGAGGCGAAGGCATTCTGGTCGGCGATCTTCGGACTGGTGATCCAGAAGACCGCCACCGGCGAGAGCTTCGGCTATTCGCTCGAGGAGGCCGTCGCCGTCATCTTCGCGAACCTGCAGATTCCCGAGACCGTCCTCAACACCTCCATCGACTGACCCCCTCTTCAAGGAGCGCGATGAACATCGTTCGCGTATTCGACAGCAACGTCCGCAAGACGCCCGACAAGGCGTTTCTCCACTTCCAGGGCCGGAACCATACGTATGGTTCCGTGCAGGACGGCAGCCGCCACGCCGCGGCACTCCTGCAGAAACTGGGGGTCGGGCGCGGTGACCGCGTCGCCCTCATGTGCTTCAACACCCCCGGCTTCGTCTACGCCATGCTCGGCGCCTGGCGCGTCGGCGCGGTGGTGGTGCCGGTCAACCACAAGATGCAGGCACCCGAGGTCGACTACATCCTGCGGCACGCACACGTGAAGGTGTGCATCTTCGACGGCGAACTCGCGCCCGTGATCGAGCGGCTGCAGACGCCGGTGGTGCTGCTGTCCACCGACACCGCGGTGGACGGGTACACCTTCTTCGACGACGCGATCGCGGACCTCGACCCGATCGACGGCATCGACGTCGACGAGAACGACCCGGCCGAAATCCTCTACACGTCCGGCACCACCGGCGCACCCAAGGGCTGCGTCCACAGCCACCGCAACGTGGTGCGCGTCGCGACCACGGCGGCGCTCGGCCTGTCCATCACCCGCGACGAGCGGCTGCTGATGGCCGTCCCGATCTGGCACGCGTCCCCGCTGAACAACTGGCTGATGGCCACGCTGTACATGGGCGGCACCGTGGTGCTCCTGCGCGAGTACCACCCGATCCGGTTCCTGGAAGCGGTTCAGCAGCAACGCATCACATTGTGCTTCGGGCCGCCGGTCATCTACACGACGGCGCTGAACGCGGTACCGGATTTCGCCGCATACGACCTGTCGAGTGTCCGCGCCTGGCTGTACGGCGGCGGGCCGATCGGCGCGGACGTGGCCCGCAGGCTCGTCGAGTCGTACCGGACCACCCGCTTCTACCAGGTGTACGGGATGACCGAGACCGGTCCCGTGGGGGCCGTTCTGTATCCGGAGGAGCAGCTCGCGAAGGCCGGCTCCATCGGCCGGGCGGCGCTCGCCGGCGTCGACATGCGCCTGGCCGGCCCCGACGGCGCCGACGTGCCTGCCGGGGGGATCGGCGAGATCTGGCTGCGCACCGACACCGTGATGCAGGGCTACCTCGACGACCCCGACGCCACCGCGGCCGTGTTCGCCGACGGCGGCTGGTACCGCACCGGCGATCTCGCCCGCAAAGACGACGACGGCTATCTCTTCATCGTCGACCGCGCGAAAGACATGATCATCACCGGCGGCGAGAACGTCTATTCCAAGGAAGTGGAGGACGCCATCTCCGGCCACCCCGACGTCGTCGACGTCGCCGTCGTGGGGCGCCCGCACCCGGAGTGGGGCGAGACCGTCGTCGCGCACGTCGTGTGGCGCGAAGCGGATGTCGTGGGAGCCGACGACCTCCGCGACTATCTGTCGGACAAGCTGGCGCGCTACAAGATTCCCCGCGACTACGTGTTCGCCACCGTGCTGCCCCGCACTCCCACCGGCAAGATTCAGAAGCACCTGATCCGCACCGCGAGCTGACTCACGAAAGACACTGCCATGACTACCTTTTCCGAAACGAATGTCACCCATCCCGCGCCCCACCGGACGCACACCGTGCTCAACCAGTCGGTGCCCCGCACCGACGTCAACGAGTTCACGCTCGACACCGTGCTGTCCGAGGGCGTGCGCCGCCACGACGCCGACTGGGCCACTGCGGAACTCACCGACATCGGTGAGCTCGTCGGCAGCGCCACGTTCCAGCACGACGCCGAACTCGCCAACACGATCATCCCCGAACTGAAGACGTTCGACCGCTGGGGCAACCGGATCGACGAGGTCGAGTACCATCCGTCCTACCACCGGATCATCTCCGCGGCCGTCGCACACGGCGCGCACACGTCCGCGTGGGCCGATCCGAAACCCGGCGCGAACGTCGCTCGCGCAGCCGCATTCATGCTGTTCGCGCAGATCGAGCCGGGCCACTCCTGCCCGATCTCGATGACCAACGCCGTCATCCCCTCCCTCGAACTGCAACCCGACGTCGCCGCGATCTGGAAGCCGCGCGCCCTGTCCCGCAGCTATACCCCGGAACTCGACGCACCGGGCAAGGCGTCCGCGATCTTCGGCATGTCGATGACGGAGAAGCAGGGCGGCTCCGACGTCCGCGCCAACACCACCGTCGCGAAACCCGCCGCACGCGGCGGTTCCGGCGCCGACTACCTGCTCACCGGTCACAAGTGGTTCTGCTCCGCGCCGATGTCCGACGCGTTCCTCGTACTCGCTCAGGCGGAAGGTGCGGGCGGCGAAGGGCTGTCGTGTTTCCTGCTGCCGCGCATCCTCCCGGACGGCACCCGCAACGTCTTCCGCATCCAGCGGCTGAAGAACAAGCTCGGCAACAAGTCCAACGCGTCGTCCGAGATCGAACTCGACGGCACCGTCGGCGTCATGGTCGGCGAACCGGGGCGCGGCGTCCGCACCATCATCGAGATGGTCGCGCGCACCCGCCTCGACTGTGTGCTCGGCAGCGCGTCGGGGATGCGGCAGTCCGTCGCCGAGGCCGTGTGGCACGCCCGGCACCGTGCCGCGTTCGGTGCCGTCCTGGCCGACCAGCCCGCCATGACGTCGGTGCTCGCCGACCTCGCGCTCGAGTCCGAGGCGGCCACCGTCACCGCCCTGCGACTCGCCCGCGCCCACGACGAGGACGCGAGCGAGCAGGAGCGCAGCTTCCGCAGGCTCGCGACCGCCGTCGCGAAGTACTGGATCTGCAAGCGCGGCCCGCACCACGCCTACGAGGCGCTGGAATGCCTGGGCGGCAACGGGTACACCGAAGACTTCCCGCTCGCCCGCCGCTACCGCGAACAGCCCGTCATGGCCGTCTGGGAGGGGTCGGGGAACGTCATCGCCCTCGACGTCCTGCGCGCGATGACCCGCGAACCCGACAGCGTCGCCGCGTTCGACGCGGAGGTGAACCTGGCCCGCGGCGCCAACACCGTGCTGGACGCGCACCTCGACCGGGTCCGTACACAACTCGGCGACCTCGCCGGACTCGACCCCGCCGACGCCCAACGTCGCGCCCGCACCGTCGTCGAATCGATGGCCCTCGCCCTGCAGGCGTCGCTGCTCACCCGGTTCTCACCTGGCGCCGTCGCGGACGCGTTCGTCGACGCCCGCCTCGGCCCCGACCGCAGCCACGAATACGGCACCCTCTCCCCGGCCGCCGACCTGCAGGCGATCCTCCGTCGCGCGTAGCGCCCGTGCGTGGTTAACGAGTCCAGAGACTCCTTTCCCACTCACAGGCGGCGAAGCCGCCTACCGCAGGACCGCCGGGCCCAGGAACTCGCACACCTGCAGGGCGAGTGCGAGATCCAACTTGCTGTGCGTGCCGGTGGCCGGGTCGCCGAGTGCCTTGGTGATGCGGTATTTGACGGTGTTGCGGTGCAGGTTCATCTGCTGCGCGGTGTGGAGGTGGCTCTCGCCGGTCGCGAAGTAGGTGCTCAGCGTGGTCCGCAAGGTTGCGGCCTGGTCGGTGTTCTCCGCGAGCGGGCCGAGGACCTCCCACACCCACGCCCGGGTGGAGTCCAGGTTCTCGGCGAGGAGGGACACGACGGCGACGCCGCGGTCGCCGAAACCGACGATCGGCCGGACCTGGGTGTGGGGCACGGTGGCGACGGAGTAAGCGGCCCGCGCCTGTTCGTGCGACCGCCGGAATCCGGCGATCCCGGGTGCGGGCAGGCCGATCGCGGTCCGGATGCCCGGTTTCGACGGCAGGGCGGCGGCGAGTTCGGTGGTGTCGAGAGCGGGCTTGCGGCGACCGAAAGGGAGCCAGGCCCAGAGGGTTCGGCGGTCGATAGCGGTGACGATGGGCGCGGAGTCGGTGGCGAGGTGACGGGCGAGGTCGCGCACGTAGTGGTCGAGCGCGTTGAGGCTCGCCTCGGTGTCGGCTCCGGTGGACCACAGAATCATCGCGACGTGCGTCTGGTCGAGCCGGTACTGCGTCTCGGCCTCGAACGCGGACCCGTCGTTCCCGGTCCCGGTGAGGAGGGTGTGGATGGTCGACGAGTGCACGTTGCCGCGGGCACCCAGCCACCGCCACCGTTCCTGCTCGTAGGCGTCGAACACGTACAGCGTGATCCAGTCGATGTAGCTGTACACGACCTCCGAGATATGTTTGAGCACCGCGAGAGTCAGCGGTCCGGGCAGGTCGAGGGCGCTGACCTCGTCGTAGCAGATCTTCATCAGATCGTCCTGGCCCATGTGATACGCGCGCACCAGCGAGTTCGACGTCACGTCCCGTTGCGCCAACCGCAGCGCGTACTCCACGGCGGCGGTGGTGGGCTGGAGATGGTCGACGGGAATGTCGTTGGCCAGGACGTGGACGATCGTCGAGACGTTGCCGTGCACACTGGCCTCGAGCAGTTCGACGAGCTGCGGGTCCTCGTCGAGTTGGTCGATCTCGTGCGCGAGCAGCGCGCTCATCGCGCGGGTGATCTCCGCCTGCCGCACATCGAGTTTCCGTGCGATTCCGGCCACGATGTCGAGGACCTCGGTCTCCGCCATCGCCGGCACCCGCGCCATCCGGCGACGGGCACCGGCGCGGCGGTCGCCGGGGGCGGGACTGCTCACAGCACGTCCCCTCCGGCGCGGCGCAGGTAGCGCAGCGCGGACTGGGCGGCGTTGTACCCGCACATGCCGTGCGCGCCGGCGCCGGGCGGTGCGGACGCCGAGCACAGGTAGGTGCCCGGGATCCCGGTGCTGTACGGGTCGAGGGCGATCCGGGGGCGCAGCACCACCTGGGTTTCGGTGTTGGCGCCGCCGATGATGTCGCCGCCGACGTAGTTCGCGTTCGACTCGGCCAACTGCACGGGACCACTGCTGACGGTGGCGACGACGCGGTCCCGGAACCCGGGGGCGAACCGTTCGATCTGCGTGATCACCGCCTCGGTCGCGTCTCCGGTGTATCCGTGCGGGACATGGGCGTACGCGTACAGCGGGTGCAGGCTCCCGTTCGATCGGCCGGGGTCGGCGACATACTGCTGTCCGACGAGGACGAACGGCCGCCGCGGCATCCGGCCCGTCGCGACGTCGCGTTCGGCGTCGGCGATCTCCGCGAAAGTTCCACCGAGGTGCACGGTTCCGGCGCGACCGCAGGCGGGGTCGGTCCACGGCACCCCGCCGTCGACGGCGAAGTCGACCTTGAACGCGGCGGGTCCGTGCCGGTACCGGCGGTAGGCCTTGGCGACCCGCGGCGGCAGCCGGTCGCCGAGGATGTCGGCGGCGGCGGACGGCGCGAGGTCGAGGAGGACGACGTCCGCAGGCGGAATGTCCCGCGGGCTGCGGACCCGGGTGCCGGTGGTGATCTTGCCGCCCCAGTCGGTGAGCATCGCGGCGAGCGCGGCGGTGATCGACTGCGACCCGCCCTCTGCGACCGGCCATCCGTAGCGGTGCCCGGCGGCGACGATCATCAACCCGACCGCGGACGTCGCGGGCCGGTCGAGGCGGTAGTACGCGTGCGCGGCGACGCCGCCGAACAGTGCGCGGGCCTTCTCGGTGCGCCACCAGCGGGCCGTGACGGTGGCCGGCAACAGGGCGCGGGGGCCGAAGCTTGCGAGCTTGATCGGGTGCCGGGGGATGTTCGCGATCGGGCGCATGAGGTCGGCGGCGAGGTCGTCGAAGCCGTCGGCGAGTCCGCCGAACATCCGCTGCCAGCGTGTTCCGTCGTCGCCCAGGCCGGCGGCGGTGTCCTCGACGGAGCGGTGCAGCAGCCCGGCGTCGCCGGTGTCGAGGGGGTGCGCGCAGTCGATCTCCGGCCACTTCCAGGTCAGCCCGAACCGTTCGAGGTCGAGGGTCTGCAGGTACGGCGATCCGGCGCCCATCGGGTGGAACGCGGAGCATTCGTCGTGCAGCAGTCCGGGCACGGTGAGTTCGGCGGAGCGGGTGCCGCCACCGATGGTGTCGGCGGCCTCGAGGACCTGGACGTCGACGCCGTGCCGGGCGAGGTGGACCGCGGCGGCGAGCCCGTTGGGCCCGCTACCGACCACGACCGCGGTCGTCACGGCCGCACCGCCACGTTCGGCTTCGTCAACTCGCTCTCCCGCTCCTCGACGTCTCCCCCTAGTCTCCACTGCACGTCGAACGGAATGGGCCCGTTCGGCAGCCACGGCTGCTCGTTGATCGCGTCGGACACCTTGTAGGTGCCTCGTTCGATGACTCCGAGCGCCGCGTCGATCACCTTGTACTCTTGGATGCCCTTGTGGATGGGCTGCGATTCGATCCAGGCGATCACGAATTCGCCGGGCGCGAAGTTGCAGCGCCGCTGGAGTGCGGCGATCAGGAACTCGTTGTGCAGGTGGCCGTCTCCGAAGTTGAACGCCACGAGTGAGTTACAGCTGAACTCGGCCTCCCGCAGCGAGTACGTGTCGATGTCGTCGCCGAGGTGGTTCATCAGCAGCGAGTACAACGCGCGGCCCTGGCTGTGCATCGACCGCCAGCCGAGCAGTTGGTGCATCACCACGTCCGCGACCTCCGGCGGGTAGGTGGCGAGCAACTGGGTGCGGGTGTTCTGGCTGGGCCGCTTCACGAATCGGTCGAGCTTCTCCTCGGCGCCCGGCGCGAACGCCCAAGTGGCCGACGCCCAGTTGCCGGCGTACTGGCGCATCGACGGCAGGAACGAGACGAGGTCGGGGCGCAGGTTGCCGAGGATCGGGAAGAACACCAGCGCGGCGACGATCGCCGCGGTCAGCCACACCGACGACATGTCGGCGATGCCGTACCCGTCCCAGGCGGGGAATCCGACGAACAGGAAGATCGACGCGTAGGCGAACAGCAGATTCCATTCGAGCGGCACCGCGAGCGGGAACGTGGACAGGATGAACAGGTGGAATGCCACCATCAAGGCGACCGCGAGCAGCGTCAGCGTGCGGTTGGTGGAGAACAGCAGCACCAGCGGGGTCACCACCTCTACGACCGTGCCGAGCACGTGGGCGACACCACCGGCGACGATCGACGGTCGCAGGTCCTCGGGGAAACTGCGGTAGTGGGCGCGCTTGATCTTCTTGAACGGCATCCACGGGGTGTTGGACAGCATCGGCGGGACGACCATCGAGAAGTGGTGTCCGAGTTTGGAGATCCCGGCGCCGACCCACACCGACACGATGAGCAGCTTGAGGGCGATGATCATGTCCACGAACGGCAGGACGCCGAAGAAGACGACGGCCGGGAAGTACTGCTCGCCGCGGGCGGCGATGAAGATGACCTTGTCCCGCAGCCCGATCACGATCAGCAATGCGATCAGCGGCAACAGGAGTGTGGGGTTCACCAGGCCGTGGTTGCCGGGCAGTACCGCGTCGATGGACGGGGTGTGCACGCCGGCGAACCCGAGCGCGAGCATGATGTTGATCAGAATCGCGGCGTAGATCAGGACGTCGAACACGGTGCGCGTGTCCCCGGAGGTCAGCGGTACCTTCCCCGGCCACGGTGGGAGCCGGATGGTGCCGGGCCGCAGCCAGAACAGGGCGCCACCCATCATCGGCTTGAAGTGGCCGGCGAGCGGACCCCAGGAACCGCCCAGGCCGATCGTCTCGACCAGCAGGGTCCACAGGATCAGCTTCTGGTACACGATGGGTGCGTTCCACCACGCGCCGACGTCGAGCACGTTGTACCCGGAGGTGAACGTCGCGATCGACAGTCCGGCACCGAGGTAGAGGACGAGCAATTTCAGAATGTAGATGGTGTGCACCATCTTCGGGGTCCCGAAGCCGTAGTCGACCCAATGCGTCGACATGGCGCGCAGACGGTCGCGGAACGGGAGGTCGAGGAAGGTGGCGGGGTCGACTTCGGGGAAGTTCCCGGTCTTGAATCCCATGGGGAGGCTCCTTGCGGGTAGGGGTCATCGCCTCGGGTGGCGCCCGAGGTCTGGGGTGGTGCTGGATCAGTTGACGGCGGCGGGCCGGTGGCGGCTGCGCAGACCGGGCTTGTCGATCTTGCCGACGGGGTTGCGGGGCAAGGCGTCCACGATGTGAATGGCCACGGGCAGTTTGACTTTCGTCAGCCGGTCGCGCAGATGGTCGTCGAGCTGATCGTCGGTGACCGGGCTGTCGGGGTAGGCGACGACGTAGGCGACCGGGACCTCGCCGTACACGTCGTGCGGGGCGCCGATCACGGCGGCCTCGAGGACGTCGTCGTGGGTTGCGAGGGCGTTCTCGATCTCCTTGGGGTAGATGTTCTCGCCGCCGCGGATGATCATGTCCTTGATGCGGTCGACGAGGGTGAGGTAGCCGTCCTCGTCGAGGCGTCCGACGTCGCCGGTGTGCAGCCAGCCGTCGACGACAGTGCGTTCGGTTTCGTCGGGCCGTCCGAGGTAGCCGCGCATCACGTTCGCGCCCCGGATCACCACCTCACCGACGGTCCCCACCGGTGCCGGTGCGCCGGACTCGTCGACGATCGCGATGGTCTGACCCGGCAGCGCGGGCCCGACCGTGCCCAGCTTGCGGACGCCGCCCGGCGGGTTGCACGCCGACGCGCACGTCCCCTCGGTCAGCCCGTAGCCCTCGACGATGACGAGACCGAAACGCTGCTCGGCGCGGTCGAGGAGTTCCTTCGAGATCGGGGCGGCCCCGCACACCGCGAACCGCAGCGACGAGAGGTCGGTGTCGGCGTCCTGGGAAACCAGCAGGGCGTAGATGGTCGGGACGGCGGAGAAGTACGTCGGGCGCAGTCGGGCGACGTCGTCGAAGAACCGGGCCGGGGAGAACCGTCCGGTGACGCTCAGCTGACCGCCGGCCAGCATCGGAGCAAGGAAGCTGACGCAGATCGCGTTGACGTGGAACAGCGGCAGGATCAGCAGGCAATGGTCGTCGGCGGTGAGCGAGAAGTGCTGAACCATCGACGAGCTCATGAACTGCAGATTCTCGTGGGTGAGCATCACACCCTTGGGGCGTCCCGTCGAACCGGACGTGTAGATCAGCAGGGCGAGGTCGCCGGCGCCGGCGGTCGGGCCCGGCGCCCAGTCGGGGTCGGGGCTGGCCGCCATGTCGTCGACGGCGATCGTCGGCCGTCCGCCGGTGGGTGCGTCCGGTCCCTCGTTGACGACGAGAACTGCGGCGGCGTCCGCGATCTGATACTCCGCCTCCGTCGCGGTGAAGGTGGGATTGACCGGGGTCGCGGCCGCCCCGATCCGCCAGGACGCCATGAGGGCGACGAGCAGTTCGGCGCGGTTGGGCAGCATGATCGCGACGACGTCACCGCGACCGACGCCGTGCCCGGACAACTGCGCGGCGAACGCGTCGACCCGCTCCGCGAACTGCCGGTAGGTCAGGTCGAGGCGGTCGTCGCGCAGGCACGGCGCATCAGCGCGCTGTGCGGCGCGGTCCCAAGCGAAATAGCCGATGTGCGACACGATTTCGATCCCCTTCGGTGGTGGTGTGATGTACGACACTATCGGCGGGTTTGGGGGTGGGAAACGGTCTCGGGGGCTCGAGTTCGGACGCCGCGTTGTCGGTTGAGCACAACCGCAGGGGCCCGGGGGTTGACACCGCGCCGCGGCCGTGGTCAATATATGCAAATGCTTAGAAAATAAGCAGATGCTTAGAACTGAGGGGCTGCAGGTCCGCACCGACCGCCGTCCACCACGTCAATCGGTAGGAGTTACCCATGCCCGAGGCCGTCATCGTTTCCATTGCCCGTTCCCCGATCGGTCGTGCCATGAAGGGGTCGCTGGTCGGCATGCGCCCGGACGACCTCGCCGCGCAGATGGTGCAGGCGGCCCTCGACAAGGTGCCCGCACTCGACCCGACCGACGTCAACGACCTCATCCTCGGCTGCGGTCTGCCCGGCGGTGAGCAGGGCTTCAACATGGGCCGCAACGTCGCCGTCCAGCTCGGCTACGACTTCATCCCCGGCACCACCATCACCCGCTACTGTTCGTCGTCGCTGCAGACCACCCGCATGGCGCTGCACGCCATCAAGGCCGGTGAGGGCGACGTGTTCATCTCCGCCGGCGTCGAGACCGTGTCCCGGTTCGTCAAGGGCAACTCCGATTCGCTGCCCGACACCCAGAACCCGCTGTACGCCGACGCGCAGACCCGCACCGAGAAGCTCGCCCAGGGCGGCCAGCAGTGGGTCGACCCCCGGCAGGAGGGCCTGGTCCCGGACACCTACATCGCGATGGGCCAGACCGCCGAGAACGTCGCCCAGGTCACCGGCATCACCCGCGAGGAGCAGGACCGCTGGGCGGTGCGCTCCCAGAACCGCGCCGAGTTGGCCATCAAGAACGGCTTCTTCGCACGGGAGATCACCCCGGTCACCCTCCCCGACGGCACCGTCGTCTCCACCGACGACGGTCCCCGCGCCGGCACCACCTACGAGGCCGTCTCCCAGCTCAAGCCGGTGTTCCGCCCGGACGGCACCGTCACCGCCGGCAACGCGTGCCCGCTCAACGACGGCGCCGCCGCCCTGGTCATCATGTCCGACACCAAGGCCAAGGAACTCGGACTGACCCCGCTCGCCCGGATCGTGTCCACCGGGGTGTCCGGTCTGTCGCCGGAGATCATGGGACTCGGCCCGATCGAGGCGTCCAAGCGCGCCCTCGCGATCGCGGGGCTGGGCATCTCCGACATCGACCTCGTCGAGATCAACGAGGCATTCGCGGTGCAGGTGATCGGGTCGGCGCGGGAGCTGAACATCGACGAGGACAAGCTCAACGTCTCCGGCGGCGCGATCGCCCTCGGTCACCCGTTCGGCATGACCGGTGCCCGCATCACCGCCACCCTGCTCAACAACCTGACCACCCACGACAAGCAGTTCGGCCTCGAAACCATGTGCGTCGGAGGCGGTCAGGGCATGGCCATGGTCCTCGAGCGGCTGTAGGCGGCTCCGCCGCCCGTGCGCCTTTTTGGTAGCCAGAACAACCAGAAAGGCGCACGGGCGCGAAGCGCCTAGGCCAGGCCCGACAGCGGCGGCGGGGTGTTCTCGTCGCGCCAGGCGATGGCCTCCTTCAGCGTGCCGAGGTCGTAGTCGGGACCGCCCACACCCACGGTGAAGAGCGTGACACCGGCGTCGACATGGGCCGCCGCGTCGTCGACACCCGGCCACGACGTCGAGTGCTGGATGCTTCCGGGCTGCGTCCCGCATCGTGTGCGTACCCGGCCAGGATCCCCGACTTACGTTGGTACGTGTCCATGTCGCTGAAGCTGTGCCAGATGTCGCCGTATTTGCCGACCAGCGGCAACGTCTTCTTCTCGCCGCCGCCGCCGATGAGAATCGGAATGTGCCGGGTGGGCGCGGGTTCCAGCTTGGCGAACCGGGCGGTGATCCGCGGGAGGTACTCGGCCAGCAGGTCGAGGCGCGACCCGGCGGTGCCGAATTCGTAGCCGTACTCGTCGTAGTCGCGCTCGAACCAACCGGAGCCGATGCCCAGGATCAGGCGTCCGCCGCTGATGTGGTCGACGGTCCGGGCCATGTCGGCGAGGAGGTCCGGGTTGCGGTAGCCGGCGCACGTGACGAGCGCGCCGATCTCCACCCGTTCCGTCTGTTCGGCGAACGCCCCGAGCATCGTCCAGCATTCGAAGTGGGCGCCTGCGGGGTCGCCGTACAGCGGGTAGAAGTGATCCCAGTTGAAGACGATGTCGACGCCGGCGTCCTCGGCCCGCAGCACCGCGTCGCGGATCATCCCGTAGTCGGGCGCGTGTTGCGGCTGAAGTTGGACGCCGATGCGAACTGGACGAGTCATTCTGGCTCCTCGGAGTAGACGGTGGGCCTTCTCGATCCATACTGCTCGCGCGACGGCCGGGCGCACAACGAACCGCCGAGCGGACGGTCGCCGTGGAAGACTGGGCGTGTGAAGGTCACCCAGCGGCCCGACCCGCCCACCGGCTTCCGGCGGGCGTTCTTCCGCGCGCCGATCTACCTCTACCGCTGCCACCTCGGGTTCCTGCTCGGCGGCCGGTTTCTGCTCCTCGAACACGTCGGGCGCAAGACCGGCGCCCGCAGGCAGGTCGTGCTCGAGGTGGTCAACCACGACGCCGTCGGCGACGGGTACGTGCTGGCCGCCGGGTTCGGTCCCAAGTCCGATTGGTACCGGAACCTGCGGGCGCAGCCGAACGCGACGGCCCAGGTGGGCCGCCGGCGACTGTCCGTGACAGCCGAATTCCTCGATCCCGAGACCGGTGCGGACTTCATGGCGCACTACGCGGCGGAGCATCCGAAACTCGGGATGCGGATCGCCCGGGGCATGGGCTTCGACGTCGACGGCAGCGCGTCCGACTTCCGGGCGGCGGGCCGCGAGATCCGTTTCGTCAGGCTGCGTCCCCTCGTCTGACCCAGGCTCGGGTACCGGATCGGACGCCGCACCCTGATGCTCCTCGGCGGTGCCGGGTTCGCCGCCGCGTCGGTGGTCGCCGCCTTCTCCACGAGTCCGGAGATGCTCATCGCCGCACGCGCCCTGCTCGGCATCGCCGGGGCGACGCTGGCGCCGTCGACACTCGGCCTGATCAGCACGATGTTCCGCGACGCCAGATAGCGGTCGGTGGCGATCGGACTGTGGATGATCGGGTTCATGGGCGGCGCCGCCGGACCCGTCGTCGGCGGATTCATGCTCGAGCACTTCTGGTGGGGCTCGGTGTTCCTCCTCGGCGTGCCGGCGATGGCCCTGTTGTTCGTCATTGAATCGCTGATGTTCTTCACCGCCCAGTTCCTGCAACTCGTCGCCGGTCTCACACCGCTGCAGGCGGGGTTCGCGATGCTGCCGGCGGCGCTCGCGGCGATCGTGAGTTTCGGTGGGGCTCCGATACTCGGCACCGGGATCGTCGTCGGTTCGGTGCCCAGCGCGAAAGTCGGCTCGGCGGCCGCGATATCCGAGACGAGTGCCGAGTTCGGGTACGCCATCGGGCTCGCCGTCGTGGGCAGTCTCGGCGCGCTCGTGTACCGCACCCAGCTGGCCATCGCCCCGGACGTTCCCGGTGAGCTGGCGGAATGGGCACGCGAAAGCCTTGCCGGCGCTGCGAATTCGGCCGCGCAACTCGGGCCCCGCGGCACCCCTGAGTGGGCGAATGTGCCGTCCGTCGCCTCGGATGCGCCGAAAGGTACGTTCGCCCGGCCGTCCGGGCGTCAGTTCAGCCGCACCCCGCCGGCGAGGAGCATGGTCCGCAGGACGAACGCCGCCTCGGGGCCGATGATTTCCCCGACCAGGGTGAGGTAGCGGTCCACGTATTCCGGTCCGTGCGGCGCGACCGTCGGGTATTCGGGATCGGACGGGTCGAGGTGGTGGGCGATCTCGTGCAGCACCACCAGTTCGCGGAACGCCCAGGCGTTGCCGTTCCGGTGCTCGGGTACGGCGATTGTCGCGCAATCGCTTTCGTAGTGCGCGGCCTTGTTACCCGACCTTGCCCGGACGTGGATCGGGGTGGCCGCCCGCGTCCACGTGGATCGCACCCAGTTCAGTGCGAGCACGCGGTCGACGTAGTCCTGCACCGAATCGATGGACGCGAACTTGCGTTCCACCGGCAGCGTCACCTGCGAACCCAGGACGTCGACGACCCGCAGGCCGCGTTCGTCGGCGCGGTCGAACATGATGCGCACCAACGCTTCGGCGTCGTAGACGGCGGTGCGCTGAGTGTCGCGGGGTCGCTTCACGACGGGATCTGTCTGCGTGCGACAGACAGTTCGGGAGAATTGCTCAACCGTGCGGTCCGGGCGGCGCGATCCCCCGCCCGCTGTGCACTCGACGAATGTCCGGCGGACGCCCGGCCGCCGCGCCACGTGCCGCGGGCCTGCGAGTTCTCCGAGTAGTAGTCCTTCAGCTCGAGCTGCTTGTCGCGCAGGACCAGCGCCGTCTCCGCCGACGACTCCGGCACCGACACCGCCTGCTCCTCGGCATCCTTCTTGGCGTCGGCGAGGCGCTGCCCGACCCGCGCGGCGTAGGCGAGCTGGAAGTTCAACCGGGCGGTGACGCCGGCGACGGGGCGTCGCACCCGGGTTGCGACCCGGCGGCGTCCGCGCGTCTCGACCTGCGTCCGGACCGTCGTCTCGTCGCGGTACTCGCCGGACTTGATGTAGGCGTCGGACGCCCGGACCATCTGGATCAGCAGACTCGCGTACAGGGCCTCGCAGATGTCGATGTCGCCGGCGAACCCGTACGCGTAGATGACGGCCGACGTCTGGGCGATGTCGCACTGCACGTCGTTGGCGGCGGCGATCGCCAGGAACAGCTGCGCGTACGTCCGCAGACCCTTCTTGCCGGGTTCACCGATCGTGATCAGCCGTTGCGTGGGCGTCGCCCGCTTCTCCCGGCCTGCCGCGTGGGCGCGCGCCACCGCGAGGTCGATCGAGGAGGCGGTGGCGAGCCGCTGGGCCGCCGCCATGAAGGCCTCGCCCTCGTGCGGGTTGTCGGTGGATTCCGCCTGCCGGAGGAGCCCACCGATGCGGGTCAGCATCTTGTCGGAACTCACCAGGGCAGGCTACGCCCGTGCGTGGTTGACGAGTCCTGACACTCCTTGACCGCGCACGGGCGGCGAAGCCGCCTACAGCCGCTCGAGGTCGTCGAGGATCAGGTTTGCGCCGGTGAGACCGATGCCGGTGATCCACACCCGGTAGTCGGTCTGGCGGACGCCGTCGCGTCGTGACGGCCCCATCTGCCCGACGAGGACGGGGTCGATGCCCAGGTCACCGGGTGCGGCCGTGTTGGCGACGAATGCGATGGCGGAGTCGATCCGGGCGACGTTCTCGAGCGAGATCTCGGACATGTCGTTCTTCGCGTCCCACGGCTGCCCGGTGATGGTGTAGCCGGCGGCGGTCAGCACCGAACCCGAGAACGTGCCGGGACCGTGGAGGCGCAGTCCGTCGTCCATCACGCGGATGACGTGTGCGGTGCGGCCCCGGGTGGTTTCGCTCAGCGCGGCGGCGCGGGCGTGGAACTCCGACAGTTTCTGTTCGGCGGCCTGCGTTTCGCCGATGGCCTCCGCGAACAGCCGCAGCGTCGCCTGCCAGTCGACGGCGGGCGACACGGAGAAGACGGTGGGTGCGATCGCCGACAGCGCGTCGTACAGGTCACCGTGCCGCTGCTTGCTGCTGAGGATGAGGTCGGGCTGCAGCGCGGCGATCGCCTCGAGGTTCGGTTCGGCGATCGACCCGACGACGGTGGTGCTGTCCAGTCCGCCGCCGAGGTAGGCGGGCAGCGCGTCGGCGGAACCGGCCTGAGCCGCGCCGACCGGGATCTTCCCGAGCGTGACCACGGTGTCGATGGGCAGGCTGTCGAGGGCGACGATGCGACTGGGCCGGTTGCTCACCGTCGTCGTTCCCATCGCGTGGGTGACCGTCCGCCGGCCGCCGCTGTCGCCGTCCGACGCCGCGTCGGGTCCCGCGCACGCGGCGGTGAACGCGGCCAGCGCTGCTGCTCCCAGCCCGGCACCGAACTGTCGTCGCGTCAGGGCGTCGACGATTTCCTGCCATTGGACGTCGGTGACATTCGGGGAGCACGTGGCTGAACGCATCCTGGACCTCGATCTCGAAGGGGGTGGAAGATAGGCGAACCTAACCTTATACAGTCCGTGTGTGAGTGTGCAGACGACGACGCCGCCCGAGGGGTGGACGCCACCGGCCTGCGCGGCGCTCTCCCGGTCACTGCAGGAGCCGTTGTGCGGCACCGCACCCCGGGTGAGCGGATGGCTGCTGATCGAGCAGCCCGGACCGTGGGGCCGCGACCGACTGCGGCAGAGCCGCCTCGACCCGGTCCTCGGCGACGCACTCGCCGCCCGGTGCGCCGACGCCGGGGTGCGTCCGGTGCTGATTCGCACCCGGCAGCGCCGCGACCTCGCCGCCGGCCGGCACGTCTACCTCGCCCGGCCGGGCCGCGCCGACGGCTGGGCCGAGCGACTGCTGGTGCGCGAGGACCGGGAACTGCTCGACCTGGACCTCACCGTCGACGCGCCACCCGGGCTCGGGGATCGTCTCGACGCCACCGAATCACTGTTCCTGGTCTGCACCCACGGCAAGAAGGACGCCTGCTGCGCGTCGTTCGGACGCCCCGTGGTCACCGGCCTCGGCCATCGCGGCGGCCGGGTCTGGGAGTCGACGCACGTCGGCGGCGACCGGTTCGCCGCGACCATGGTGTGCCTGCCGTCCGGCATCTATTACGGGAGGGTCACGGGCGAGGCCGCGGAACATATTGTCGCCGAGCACGATCGCGGGCGGGTGGTGCTCGAGCACTACCGCGGTCGGTGCACCGACGACCCGGTGCTGCAGTTCGCCGAGCGCACCGTCCGGGCGGAGCGGTCGCTGCTCGGACTCGACGACGTGATCCCGCTGTCGGCGGTCCCACGCCAGGACGGCGACACCGACGTCCTGGTCAGGCACCCCGGCGGCACCGACCGGGTCCGGGTCCGCACGACCCGCGCCGAACCCCGCCTGACCGCCTGCAGCGCCGGTGTCGTGGACAGCCCGGACCGGGTCGAGGCGGCTCCGCCCGTGCGCCTTTCTGGTAGCTAGGACAACCAAAAAGGCGCACGGGGCGCGAAGCGCCCTGTGTTCACACGGTATTCACGCCCCCGTTTCATTGCGGGGTTCATCCCCAGCTGTGGAGAAACCTGTACATGAATCCGACCAACATGATTCGGACCGAGGGGAATTCGTACCGGACCAACCCACAGGTGAGTGAGAAAGTGTGTCAACAGGTACATTTTCACGCACCTGAGCGCGGCGCCGGGTAGAAGGGACTTCGACGTTCATGGCCACAGTGACCTACGACGGTGCCACCTGCCTGTTCCCCGGCTCGGACAAGCCGGCCGTCGACACGCTCGACCTGAAGATCGAGGACGGCGAGTTCCTGGTCCTCGTCGGCCCGTCCGGCTGCGGCAAGTCGACGTCGCTGCGGATGCTGGCCGGGCTCGAGGACGTCCACAGCGGTCGAATCCTCATCGGTGACCGCGACGTCACCACCCAGGAACCCAAGGAACGCGACATCGCGATGGTGTTCCAGAACTATGCGCTGTACCCGCACATGTCGGTCGCCGAGAACATGGGTTTCGCGCTGAAGCTCGCCGGCGCCGCGAAGGACGACATCCGCACGCGGGTCGAGGAGACGGCGAAACTCCTCGACCTCGAGCCGTACCTGGACCGCAAGCCGAAGGCGCTGTCCGGCGGTCAGCGGCAGCGCGTCGCGATGGGACGCGCCATCGTCCGGCAGCCGCAGGTGTTCCTGATGGACGAGCCGCTGTCCAATCTCGACGCCAAGCTCCGGGTGCAGACGCGCACCCAGATCGCGCAGCTGCAGCGGCGCCTCGGGACGACGATGGTCTACGTGACGCACGACCAGGTCGAGGCCATGACCATGGGCGACCGGGTGGCAGTGCTGAAGGACGGGGTGCTGCAGCAGTGTGCGTCGCCGCGCGACCTCTACAACCGGCCGGCGAACGTGTTCGTCGCCGGTTTCATGGGGTCGCCGTCGATGAACCTCTTCACGCTGCCGATCACCCCCGACGGGGTGCTGCTCGGCGACGCGACCATCCCGCTGCCCCGGCAGCTGCGTTCCGACACGGACGAGCGTCAGGTGGTCGTCGGGATCCGCCCGGAGCACTTTGAACTGTCGACCACCGGCATCCCGATGGAGGTGGCGGTGGTGGAGGAACTCGGATCCGACGCCTACATCTACGGCCGCAGCACCGTCAACGGGGAGACGCAGCAGTTGGTGGCCCGCGCCGACTGGCGGAACCCGCCCCGCAAGGGTGACCTGGTGAAACTGCACGTCGACCCGTCGCAGGTGCACCTGTTCTCGGCGTCCGAGGGGTACCGGCTCAGCTGATCGCGGCGTCTCCTGACCGATTCAGGTCGGGGGTAATGCCGGACAGTGGCGGTGTTCCATGCCACAGTATGTTCCGACGCCGCAGCGGTGCCTCGAAATCTCGTCGCACCGTGGCGGGGTCATCCACCTTTACCCACGGGGAGACTCCATGGTTCAGATTTCGAGAGCGGTTCGGCGCGCCGCGGTGTTTGCCACCGCTGCCTCGCTGGTCACGCTCACCGCTTGCTCGAGCGACAGCGGCAGCGATTCCACGTCGGAGAACCTCGACGGTCGCGGACCCATCACGTACGTCGAGGGCAAGGACACCACCGAGACCGGTGTCGTCCGCCAGATCATCGACGCATGGAACGCCGAGCACCCGGACGAGCAGGTGACGTTCAAGGAGCAGTCGAACGACGCCGATCAGGCGCACGACGACCTGGTCCAGCACCTGCAGGCCAAGCAGTCCGACTACGACGTCGTCGCACTCGACGTCCCCTGGACCGCGGAGTTCGCGGCCAAGGGGTGGCTGCAGCCGCTGACCGGCGAGTTCGCGGTGGACAACACCGGAATCCTCCCCGCCACGGTCGACAGCGCCACCTACAACGGCACCCAGTACGCGGCGCCGAAGAACACCAACGGCGGCCTGCTGTACTACCGCAGCGACCTGCTGCCCGCCGCACCGAAGACGTGGACCGAGCTGGCCGCCGCGTGTGAGGTCGCGAAGACCAACAATATCGACTGCTACGCCGGTCAGTTCGCACCGTACGAGGGCCTGACGGTGAACACCGCCGAGGTCATCAACGCCTACGGTGGCTCGTTCGTCGGCGAAGACGGCAAGACCCCCACGGTCGACAGCCCCGAGGCCCGCGCCGGCCTGCAGGTTCTGGTCGACAACTTCAAGAACGGCGACATCCCGGCTCAGGACACCACGTTCAAGGAGCCCGAGAGCCAGAAGGCGTTCGAGGACGGCAAGTCGCTGTTCCTGCGCAACTGGCCCTACGTGTACGGCACCGCCGACAAGGATTCGTCCGCGGTGAAGGGCAAGTACGCGGTCGCCCCGCTGCCCGGCAAGGACGGCATCGGCGCCTCGACGCTCGGCGGCTACAACGCGGCCATCAGCGCGTACTCCGAGAACAAGGCGACGGCCCGCGACTTCCTCACCTTCCTGCAGGGTGAGCAGGCACAGCGGATCATCGCCATGGGCTCGCTGCCGCCGGTCCGCGCCGCACTGTACGACGACCCAGAGATCATCGCCGCGTTCCCGTTCATGCCGACGCTGAAGGTGTCGATCGAGAACGCCGTCCCCCGTCCGGTCACGCCGTACTACCCGGCGGTGTCGAAGGCCGTGCAGGACAACGCCTACGCTGCCATCAAGGGTGAGAAGTCGGTGGATCAGGCGATCACGGACATGCAGTCCGGTATCCAGTCCGCAGGCTCGTAGAGCACAGGAGTGAACATGGCCGTTCCGACTGGGACCACCAGTGGAGCGCCGGCCGGTACCGCGGCCGGGGGTTCCGACCCCGGCCGCGGTTCGCGTGAGAAGAGCGAGAACACGCGAAGCTCCGGGCTGAGCGGTCGTCGCGCGTGGATGTTGGTCGTACCGACGCTGGTCGTGCTGGCCGTCGTCATCGGCTACCCGGTGGTCCGGGCAGTGGTGATGTCGTTCCAGAAGGACGCGGGACTCGATCCGACGACCGGCATGTTCGTCGAGGGCGGCTGGGCCGGATTCACCAACTACACGCACTGGATCCTGCAGCAGTGCACGTCCCCGAGCGGGGTGGCGGTCGCGTGCCCGCCCGGCACGCTCGGCTCCCAGTTCTGGTCGGCCGTCGGGAACACCGCGTTCTTCACGGTCGTCACGGTGACTCTCGAGGTCGCGATCGGCCTGTGGATGGCGATCATCATGGGCAAGACGTTCAAGGGCCGCGCCCTGCTGCGCGCGGCGGTCCTGATCCCGTGGGCCATCCCGACCGCGGTCACCGCCAAGCTCTGGTACTTCATCTTCGCCTACGACGGCATCGCCAACCGCCTCCTCGGCACCGAGATCCTGTGGACTTCGGACGCCTGGCCGGCCCGGTTCGCGGTGATCATCTCGGACGTCTGGAAAACCACCCCGTTCATGGCCCTGCTGATCCTCGCCGGCCTGCAGATGATCCCGCAGGACGTGTACGAGGCGGCGCGGGTCGACGGCGCCTCCGCGTGGCAGCGGTTCCGGCAGATCACGCTCCCGCTGGTGAAACCGGCGCTGATGGTCGCGATCCTGTTCCGCACCATGGACGCCCTGCGCATGTACGACCTGCCCGCCATCCTGACCGGCGGCAACCCGGCCACCACGACGGTGTCGATCCTCGTCGTCGACCAGGTGCGGCAAGGGTTCAACAGCGCGTCCGCACTCTCGACCATCACGTTCCTCCTGATCTTCGCGGTGGCATTCGTGCTTGTGAAATTCCTCGGCGCCAATGCCGTCGAAACTCAGGAAGCCCAGCGAAAGGGCCCGAAGCCGTGACCCACCGCGCCCCGGAGCTCGAACTCCCGAGCAAACCCCCCGCCCGCAACCGTCCGAAGCGGCTCGCGTTCAAGAACTCCCGCATCTACATCGGCGTCGCGATCATCCTGGTCTGGGGACTCGCGCCGTTCTACTGGATGATGGTGACGGCGTTCCGCGACCCGGACTACACGTTCGACACCACCCCGTGGCCCACGCACGTCACGCTCGAGAACTTCCAGAACGCACTGTCGACGAGCAGCGGCAACAACTTCACCCGCGCCGTCGTCAACAGCATGATCATCGGCGGAATCACCACCGTCATCGCCCTCGCCGTCGGCATCTTCACCGCCTACGCGCTGGCCCGCATCGAGTTCCGGTTCAAGTACGTGGTGGTCGGCATCGTCCTCGGCGCGTCGATGTTCCCCGTCGTCGCCCTGGTCACCCCGCTGTTCCAGCTGTTCACGAACATCGGCTGGATCGGCACGTACCAGGCGATGATCATCCCGAACATCTCGTTCGTCCTGCCGCTCACCATCTACACGCTGACGTCGTTCTTCAAGGAACTTCCCTGGGAACTCGAGGAGGCGGCCCGCATCGACGGCGCCAGCCGCGGTCAGGCGTTCCGGCTGGTGATGCTGCCGCTCGCGGCACCCGCCCTGTTCACCACCGCCATCCTCGCGTTCATCGCGACCGTCAACGAGTACCTGCTGGCCAGCCAGCTCTCCAGCGACGCCACCGAACCGGTCACGGTCGCGATCGCCCGGTTCTCCGGCAACGACCCGCACGTCGTGCCGTACGCGGCGATCATGGCGGCGGGCACGATCGTCACCATTCCGCTGGTGATCATGGTGCTGCTGTTCCAGCGTCGCATCGTGTCGGGCCTGACGGCCGGCGGCGTGAAGAGTTAGGCGGGGTCGGTCGTGCATCCGGTGGCCAAGCGGCAGCGGCTCGAAGTCCTGATCGGGATCCTCGGGTTCTTCACGGTGATGGCGTTCGTCGCCGCGGTCGTCGAGGTGTTCCGCGGCGACCCCGGCGTCACCCCCGCGCTGGTGTTGCTCGGGTGCCTGGTGCTGTCGGGGCTGGCGATCACCGCCCGGAAGCGTGTGCGCTGAAACCGTCCGGCCGGTACGGATAGTTGCTGAGCGATAGCGCGCCGCACGCCACGCCTCCAGTCGTTCACATAACATACGTACGGGTGGGTGCGACGATCCTCCGTGACCGGATAACTGACCGGGAGTGTGTAAGTGAGTTCAGGCAACGACGCGACGGACAATCGTGCCTCCGATCCCGGAGACACACCGCCCGCAGACGACGGTTCGGCCGAGACGACCACCCCACCACCGGACGGGACGAAGAAGCGCACCCGGTGGCGCACGGTCCGCCGGGTGAGCCTGGTCGTGATCGCGTTGCTGCTGGTCATCCCGCTCGTCGTCTTCCTGGTCAGTTACATCCGCGCCGAGGTCCCGCGGCCGTCGGACATGAAGACCAACCAGGTGGCGACCGTTTTCGCCGCCGACGGCACCACCGAGCTGACCAAGGTGATCCCGCCGGAGGGTAACCGCACCGAGATCGCGCTCGACGCCATTCCCCAGCACGTCCGCGACGCCGTCCTGTCGGCGGAGGACCGCAACTTCTACTCCAACCCGGGGTTCTCCGTCACCGGGTTCATGCGTGCCGCCCGCGACAACGTCCTCGGCAAGGAAAGCGCGGGCGGCGGGTCGACGATCACGCAGCAGTACGTCAAGAACGTGCTGGTCGGCGCGGACCGCAACGTGTACCGCAAGATGCGGGAACTCGTGATCTCCACCAAGATGGCCCGCGAGTGGTCCAAGGACGAGATCCTCGCCGCCTACCTGAACACCATCTACTTCGGTCGAGGCGCGTACGGCATCGAGGCGGCGTCGCGCGCGTACTTCGACAAGCCGGTCGGCGACCTCACCGTCGCCGAGGGCGCGGTGCTCGCCTCGGTGATCCAGAGCCCGTCCTACCTCGACCCCGAAGCGAACCTCGACCAGTTGCAGGCGCGGTGGAACTACGTGCTCGACGGCATGGTCTCGATGGGTGTGCTGAGCCAGCAGGACCGCAGTGCCGCGGAGTTCCCGGTCACGGCGCCGTCCAACCGGCCCACTGACGCCAACTCCGCGCCCGGCCCCGACGGCCTGATCCGCAACCAGGTGCTGCGCGAGTTGTCGGATGCGGGCATCTCCGAGCAGACCCTCAACACGGAGGGCCTGCAGATCACCACCACGATCGACCCGCGGGCGCAGCAGTCCGCGATCGACGCTGTCCACGACAACCTCGAAGGTGAGGATCCGGCGCTGCGGACCGCGGTCGTGTCCATCGACCCGCGCACCGGCGGTGTGCGCGCATATTACGGCGGCGAGGACGGCGCCGGCTTCGACTACGCGCAGGCGCCGCTGCAGACGGGGTCGTCGTTCAAGGTCTTCGGCCTGGCCGCCGCACTGGATCAGGGCATCCCGCTCTCGGCCCGGTTCAGCAGTGCTCCCCTTACTGTCGGCAGTGTGCAGATCGGCAACGTCGAGGGCGAGTCCTGCGGCACGTGCACCATCGCGGAGGCGACGAAGCGGTCGCTGAACACGAGCTTCTACCGGTTGATGATGTCGATGGACAACGGCCCGCAGGCCATCGCCGACGCCGCGCACAAGGCGGGCATCCCGGACTTCATTCCCGGCGTGCAGGGCAAGACGCTCAGTGAGAACGGCGGCGAACCGGAGGGCGGCATCGTACTCGGCCAGTACCTGTCGCGGCCGATCGACATTGCGTCCGCGTACGCGACGCTCGCGGCGTCCGGGGTGTATCACCAGCCGTACTTCGTGCAGCGTGTCGTGACCGCCGACGGTATCGTGCTCCTCGACCGGGCGCCCAGCCCCGGCGAGCAGCGACTCGACGCGGCCGTCGCCGACAACATCAGCCAGGCCCTGATGCCGATCGCCTCGTACTCGCGGGGCCACGCGCTGGCGGGGGGACGCCCGTCCGCGGCGAAGACCGGCACGGCGCAACTCGGCGACACCGGTGAGAACAAGGACGCCTGGATGGTCGGCTACACGCCGTCGCTGTCGACGGCGGTGTGGATCGGTAAGGCCGACGCCACCGCCATCAACAACACCTGGGGCGGGCTGATCTACGGTTCGGGTCTGCCGTCGGACATCTGGAAGGACACGATGGACGGCGCGCTCGACGACACCGACTGGGAAGACTTCCCGTGGCCCGACCCGATCGGCGGCCAGGCCGGCGTGCCGACGTGGAGCGGTCAGACCGGCGGCGACGGAACGGCTCCCGGCACCAGCGGGGCCGTCCCACCACCCGGCGCGCCCACGCCCGCACCGGTCGAGGTTCCACCGCCGGCCACCGTCCCGGTGCCGCCCGTCCCACCGGTGCCCGCACCCGTCCCGGCGCCGACCCAGATCGAAATCCTGCCGGGCGTCATCATCCCGCTGCCGGGTTAGCCGAGGTTCTGGAACCCGCCGCGCGGCGGAGTTCGGTGCGGCAGCACCACAACTCGCAGCGCGGCGCGGAGGCTTTCCTTCGTCTTGGCCCAGGCCCGCGCCTCGTCCTCGCACATGTCGGCCTCTTCGGCGTCCTCTTCGCGGGCGAGTTCGCCGTTGTGCCGCCACTCGATCTCCTGCTCGGAGCAGAGGCGGAGGAATTCCAGGATGGTGTCGCGGTCGCGTCCGCAGATTTCCGCGACGTCGTCGGGGTCGAGACCGCTCTCGGAGTCGAGGTGGATCAGGGTCACGAGGGCGGCGGGGAACTCGTCCGCACATTCGTGCTCGGCGGACGAGGCGGTGGCCTCGGGTGTGGAATTGATCTTGCCGCCAAGCTTTTCGGCGAACGCGTCGTCGACGGTGTCCACGAAATGCTCGAACATCCGGAACACCGACACCAGATGATCGGCGACGAACGGTGACCCGTCGACACGCATGACGGCGACCACGTTGTCGACGATGAGCAGGAACTTGATGTCGGGCCACTGGCGGTTGAGGTCGGCCAGCGCCTCCGCCGTGCGCGTGCGGTCGCTGATCGTGTGGACCACGCGGGCGAACACCTCGACGCGGGCGTCCTCCTCGATGACCCGCACATACGTGGGGAGGTCGCCGACCCACACGAGGATGTCGCCGTCCGCGTCCTTGCCCGGTTCCTGCTCGAGCATGGCCTCGACCGCGGCGTCGACACGGTCGCGCAACCCGGTGCCGTCGCGGAGCTGGGCGGGGACGTCGGCGGTACCGAACTCGGCGGTCTCGTCCCGGCCGCCGGTGATCGCCTTCAGGAACGAGGGGTGCAGAAGGTCCCAGATCTCGCGGAACACGGTGACCGTCATCGACGCCAGCAGGTGGGCGTCGTCCCGGTCGGCGTCGAGGTAGTACGACGCGGAGCCGTTGCCCTCGTCGACGTGCTCGCACAGGTCGGGGCGGTTCCAGCCGAGTTCGATCAGCCGTTCGTGCTCCTCCGCGGTGAGCGCCCGCGCCGGGTGCAGGAAGCGGTTGGACGGCACCTCGCACCGCACCCTGTCGCCGGCCCACGCGAAGAACCGCACACACGCGGCGGTCTCGACGAGGCCCTCGTCGACGCTGTCGTACTGCGACTGCAGCACCAGTTCGTCGTCGTCCTCCATCGCGTGCACATAGCCGGTCAGACGGTCCTGGAGCTCGGTCCAGGCGTCGTCGATCTCGCGATCGAAAGTGTTGTCGGACATCACGCCTCCCTCGATGAATCCTGGGTGTCACCGTAGAGGGAGGGTCTGACAAGAAGTCGAACACAAAGGCGAATGCACCTTTCGTCGCCGTGAAGACGACGAAAGGTGCATTCGCCCGTAAAGCTGTGTGGATTACTCCGCGTCGATGATGAACGCCTCGAGCTCGATGCGAGCCTTGTCGTCCGCCATCTGGACCGGCGGGGACTTCATCAGGTACGCGGACGCCGGGTAGACGGGTCCGCCGATGCCGCGGTCCTTGGCGATCTTGGCTGCGCGGACGGCGTCGATGATGATGCCCGCCGAGTTCGGGGAGTCCCAGACCTCGAGCTTGTACTCCAGGTTCAGCGGAACGTCACCGAACGCGCGGCCCTCGAGGCGGACGTACGCCCACTTGCGGTCGTCGAGCCAGCCGACGTGATCGGACGGGCCGATGTGCACGTTGCCCGGACCGAGGTCGCGGGTCAGGTTCGACGTCACGGCCTGCGTCTTGGAGATCTTCTTCGACTCCAGGCGGTCGCGCTCGAGCATGTTCTTGAAGTCCATGTTGCCGCCGACGTTCAGCTGCATCGTGCGGTCGAGCTGCACGCCGCGGTCTTCGAAGAGCTTCGCCATCACGCGGTGGGTGATGGTGGCGCCGACCTGCGACTTGATGTCGTCGCCGACGATCGGGACGCCGGCGTCCTTGAACTTCGCGGCCCACTCGGGGTCGGACGCGATGAAGACGGGCAGGGCGTTGACGAACGCGACACCCGCGTCGATGGCGCACTGGGCGTAGAACTTGTCGGCGTCCTCGGAACCCACGGGCAGGTACGAGACCAGCACGTCGACCTTGGCGTCCTTCAGAGCCTTGACGACGTCGACGGGCTCGGCCTCGGAGATCTCGATGGTCTCGGCGTAGTACTTGCCGATGCCGTCGAGGGTGGGGCCGCGGAGCACCGGAACGTCGGCCGGCGGGACGTCGGCGATCTTGATGGTGTTGTTCTCGCTGGCGAAGATGGCCTCGGACAGGTCGAATCCGACCTTCTTGGCGTCGACGTCGAACGCGGCGACGAACTGCACGTCGCGCACGTGGTACTTGCCGAACTTGACGTGCATGAGGCCGGGAACGGTCGCCGTCTCGTCGGCGTCCTTGTAGTACTGCACGCCCTGAACCAAGGACGAGGCACAGTTCCCCACGCCCACAATGGCTACGCGCACCGCGGTGCTGTTCTCACCCATGGTCGGGTTCTCCTTTTTTCTTAGGTGTTGCTGTCGATTGCTCGGCGGCGATCAGCTCGTTGAGCCAGCGCACTTCACGCTCGCTGGACTCGAGACCGAGCTGGTGGAGCTGCTTGGTGTAGCGATCCAGCGTGCCGCTCGCTTTTCCGATCGCGTCGCGGAGTGCCTCCCGGCGCTCCTCGACCTGGCGTCGTCTGCCTTCGAGAATCCGCATCCGCGCCTCTGCGGGTGTGCGACTGAAGAAGGCGAGATGAACGCCGAATCCATCGTCGGTGTAGTTCTGCGGACCCGTGTCGGCGACCAGTTCCTTGAACCGCTCCTTGCCGATCGGCGTGAGCTGGTAGACGCGGCGGGCGCGACGCTTGACGGTCCCCGGAGGACCTGCGTCCTCGGCGATCAAACCGTCCGCCTGCATGCGTCGGAGCGTCGGGTAGAGGGAACCGTACGAAAAGGCGCGGAATGCACCCAGGAGTCCCGTCAACCGCTTGCGTAGCTCGTATCCGTGCATGGGTGACTCGTGGAGCAGCCCGAGAATTGCCAATTCGAGCATGTCCACCCCCTGAGTCGCCCGACCTAACCGTGTGATGCGATTCAAAACTATATCGCACCGATATATAGGACGATACGCCCGCTCGATACATGGAACAAGCCGTCACAGGTTGTCAACCCTGGTCCGGGCGCGCGGAAGCGCCGACGATGTTTCAGGGGGGCGGGACAGCCGCCCGGACGCTCAGCCCTCGTACGGGTAGATGTCGAACGGCTCGCCGTCGAATCCGACGACCATGTGCCCGCTGTCGCCGTCGGCGTTCTTCACGTGGATGGAGATGGTCGGCGGTCCGTCGTCGGAGCCGGGTTCGTAGCCGAAGGACACGATCTCCACCGCACCGTCGGGGACGCGCAGGGTTTCGGGTGCCCCGGCGAGCAGTCCGGCGATCGCGACCTGGTCGACGGTGCCGAGGTCGAAGGACCTCTCGTCGGCGGCGCGGCTGGAGGAACTGCCCCAGTCGTCGAACTCGCCGTCGTAGAGGTAGGAATCGGACTGCCTCGCGGTGCCGGCGGCCGGCCGGTCGACGACGGCGTGTTCCGGGTAGAGGCCGACGTCGTCGGCGACGGTGTCGCCGTACTCGGCGCGGTACTCGTCGAGGAAGAAGTGCAGGCCCGCGCCGGTGGTCAGGTTCGGCACCGATTTCGACGGGCCGAGGTCGCTGTTCGCGACGACTCCGGCGATGCCGCCGACGGCGGCCGCGGCGAAAACGAGGATCGCCGCGTACACCCATCGCCGGGGCGATCGGCGGCGGCGCGGCGACACGACGGGGCTGGCCGCGAGCCGGCTGGGGATCTGCAGGTCCGCGATCAGGCGTCCGAGTTCGTCGAACGTCTTCGCCCGCATCGCCGTGGACGTGCGGGAGGCGTGTTCCGAGGCGGACAGTTGACCGTCGGCGAGGGCGGCGTCGAGCAGCCCGCACGCGTCGGCGCGGTCGGAGTCGCGGGCGCGGATACCGGCGAGTGTGGTCCTGGGCATCTGCGTCCTATCGGCCGAAGGGGCGGACGCTCAGTGGTTCACCGGACGGGGTGAGTTCCATGTATCCGCTCTCGCTGAACTCGTTGTTCACGTAGACCGACACGGTGGGGCCGGCGCTGCCGGTCTGGAACGAGATGTGACTGACTTTTCCGTCGGGGACGTTCAGGCTCACCGGGGCGCCCGCGACCGTTCCGCCGATCCTGTCCAGGTTCAGCGTCGTCAGGTCGAACACGGGGGTGTCGACCTTCCGGGTGGTCGGGGTGCCGGACGGCGTGAACCCGCCGCGGTAGTCGTAGCTCACCATCCGGTTCGGTTCGAGTGGGAGCGCGCGTTCGAGGCTGGCGTGGCCGCCCTCGTAGAGGGTGAGGTCGTCGACGATCAGGTCGCCGAACTTGGCGCGGTACCGGTCGAGGAACACCTTCATGCCCTCGGGGGACACAGGGTTCGGGGTCGCGACCACCAGCGGTTCGACGGCATCGAAATCGATCTGCTGCGCGACGGGCGTCACGGTGGCCTCTGCGTCGTCGCCGTCGGCGAGGGTGAAGGCGCCGACCGCCGCCGCGACCGCGACCGCGGCGACGGCGAGCGGGAACCAGGGCCTGGCGGTGTCGCGCGGGGGCCGGGCGTCCGGCGGTGCGTCGGCGGGCCGCTGCAGGTCGCCGACCAGAACGTCGAGGTCGGCCAGGGTGCGGGCCTCCGAGGCGAGTTCGGACATCGCGCGGTGCTCGGCCTTGTTGATCTGGCCGTCGCCGAATGCGGCATCGAGCAGTGCGGACGTGTTGGCTCGATCGATGTCACGTGCCCGCGTGTTCGGCGGGTATCGGCTGGCCACCCGAGGATCTTAGAGCGCAAACCCCTAGTTCGCGGGGTTCACCTGCCACACGTCGCCGCCGAGGGTCGCCCGCAGGTAGCCGCCGCCGGTCTGGGCCTTGTCGTAGACGTACACGTTGATCGTCGGTCCCTTGCCGCCGTCGGCGAGGAGAACGTGCCCGATGGTGCCGTCCGGGACGCCGACCAGCCGCGGTGCGTCGGCAATGAGCGCGACGAGTGCCCCTACGTTTACCTGTGCGAGGTCGACTTCACCGGTTCCGGGAAGGCGCTGTGTGCGGATGCCCGAGCTCTTGAAACCGCCGCGGAAGTCGTACCGGTCGACCTTCTCGGGCGCGTCCGGGGCGGTCCGAGACAGGATCGCGTACTGGTCGTACAACCCCAGTTCGTGGACGGTGAGGTCGCCGAACGTCTGCCGGTACTGCTCGAAGAGGGCGTAGATCCCGTCCTGGGTGAGGGGTTGCGCCTGGCCGACGATGATCGGCTCGACGGCGGGCACCGCGACCTCCGGCTGGGCCAGGGGCTTCTCGACCTGCGCCGGGACCGGTGTGACGACGGGGTCCGGGCCGTCCTGCCCGGTGAGCGCGAGACCGATCGTGCCGACCGCGCTCACCGCCCCGCACGCGACCGCGATCCGCAGCGCCCGCCGGGGTGATCCCGGGGTCCGGACGGGTGCCTGTTCCGTGACCGCCGAGGGCAGCTGCAGGTCGCTGATCAGCAGGTTCAGCTCGGCCAGGGTCTTCGCGGACATGGCCTGGGCGGACCGGTCGTGGTACTCGCCGGCGCCGAGCTGGCCGTCGGCGTACGCGGCGTCGAGTTGGCTGCATGCGTTGACCCGGTCGAGGTCACGTGCGCGAGTCTGCGAGGACGGTCCTGAGGCCACATCGGCATCGTAGTGCGGTAACCGTGTTTGACCAGCGTCACTCGACCGACCCCTTCTCTCCGAACGCGACGCACGTACTCTGGTCTCCGTGCGGATACAGCGGCAGGTGGTGGACTATGCGCTTCAGCGCCGGTCTCTCCTGGCCGAGGTCTACTCGGGCAGGACGGGTGTCAAGGAGGTCTGCGACGCCAGCCCCTACCTGCTTCGTGCCGCAAAGTTCCACGGCAAGGGCAGTGACGTGGTGTGCCCGATCTGCCGTAAGGAGCAGTTGACTCTGGTTTCCTGGGTCTTCGGCGACAAGTTGGGCCCGGTGTCGGGTTCGGCTCGTACGGCCGAGGAGTTGGTGCGTCTTGCGTCCACTCAGGAGGAGTTCTCGGTTCACGTGGTCGAGGTGTGCCGGACATGCAGCTGGAACCATTTGGTTCAGTCCTATGTTCTCGGTACCGTGCCCGCACCGAAACGGCCCAGGCGGTCGTCGCCACGGCCTCGGCCTCCGAGCCGTCGCACCGCGAGCGAGTAGACACGCCCGAACACGGACGCGGGCCGAAGAATGCCCACAGACGTAACGCAGGACTGAAGCCGGTCCACAACCACTGGAGATTTGTACGTGAGTTCCCCCCGCAGCAACGCCCCGGGTGATCGACCGAACGGACCGAGACGACCGAGTGGCCCCCCGCCACAGGGGCGCCCCGGAGGTCCACCACCCCGCGGCGGACAGCCTGCGGGTGGTCCCCCGCCGCGCCGGATGCCGCCTCCGCCCCCGCAGAGTGGTGGCCGTCCCCCCGGCCCGCCGCCGCGTCGTCCCGGTCCGCCGCCGCAGGGTGGTGGCCGGCCGCCCGGTCCCCCGCCGCGCCGTCCCGGTCCCCCGCCCGGACGTCCCGCGGGTGCGCCCCCGGTGGCGCGTAACCAGTCGGGCCCCGGTGGGCGCCCGCCGGGACCGCCGCCGTCGAACGGCCGCAAGACCGGTGGCGGCCGCGGTGGTGAACCGCCGAAGGGTGGAAAGAAGACGGCTGTGAAGAAGTCGCGGTGGAAGATCGTGCGCCGGACGGCGTTCGCGTGTGTCGCGCTGGGTCTGATCATCCCGATCCTGCTGTTCATGGCGGCCTACGTCGTCCAGGACGTTCCGCGTCCCGGCGACCTCAAGACCAACCAGGTCGCCACGATCTACGCGTCCGACGGCACGTCGGTGCTGAGCAAGGTGGTGCCGCCGGAGGGCAACCGCACCGAGGTGACGCTCGACCAGATCCCGAAGCACACCCGTGACGCGGTGCTCGCTGCCGAGGACCGGGACTTCTACTCGAACCCCGGCTTCTCGATCGGTGGTTTCGCGCGTGCCGCCCGCGACAACGTCCTGGGCAAGGACAGCGCCGGTGGTGGCTCGACCATCACGCAGCAGTACGTGAAGAAGACGATGGTCGGTTCCGAGCGTTCGCTGACGCGAAAGATGAAGGAACTCGTCATCTCGTCGAAGATGGCCCGTGAGTGGTCCAAGGACGACATCCTCGCCGCGTACCTGAACACCATCTACTTCGGGCGTGGTGCGTACGGCATCGCGGCCGCGTCGAAGGCGTACTTCAACAAGCCCGTCGACCAGTTGACGGTCGAGGAGAGCGCGGTGCTGGCGTCGTCGATCCAGCTGCCGTCGCTGCTCGACCCGGAGACCAACCCGGAGGGCGCGCAGGCGCGCTGGAACTACGTGCTCGACGGCATGGTGTCGGCGGGGACGCTGCAGCAGTCGGCCCGGTCGGTGATGCAGTATCCGCCGTACGTGCCGATCGCTCAGGTCGACAACGGCAACCAGGATTCCGGACCGGAGGGTCTGATCAAGAACCAGGTTCTGCGGGAGCTGGGTGAGGCGGGGATCAGCGAGCAGCTGCTCAACACCGAGGGCCTCGAGATCACCACCACCATCGACCCGGTCGCCCAGGCGGCGGCCGTGGATTCGGTCCGCTCGAACATGGAGGGTGAGCCGGAGAACCTGCGCACCGGTGTGGTGTCGGTCGACCCGAAGACGGGCGCGGTGCGGGCGTACTACGGTGGCGAGGACGGCGGCGGCTACGACTTCGCGAACGCCGGCCTGCAGACCGGTTCGTCGTTCAAGGTGTTCGGTCTCGCCGCGGCCCTCGACCAGGGCATCCCGCTGTCGCAGATGTACGACAGCTCGGAGCTGACGGTCAACGGCATCACCATCAGCAACGTCGAGGGCGAGGGTTGCGGCACCTGCACCATCGCCGAGGCGTTGAAGCGGTCGCTGAACACCAGCTTCTACCGTCAGGAACTCGAACTCGACGGCGGACCGCAGGCGATCGCCGACATGGCCCACAAGGCGGGCATCCCGCAGGAGATCCCCGGCGTCGGGCCTTCGCTGACCGAGCCGGACGGCAGTGGTCCGAACAACGGCATCGTGCTCGGCCAGTACCAGTCGCGGGTCCTCGACATGGCGTCGTCCTACGCCACACTGGCCGCGTCGGGCACGTACCGTGCACCGCACTTCGTGCAGAAGGTCGTGAGCGCGGACGGGACGGTGCTGCTCGACCGCGGCGGCGACACCGGTGAGGACCGCATCGACAAGGACGTCGCCGACAACGTGACGTCGGCGATGGAGCCGATCGCCGGGTACTCGCGTGGCCACAACCTGGCAGGCGGACGCCCGTCGGCCGCGAAGACCGGTACCGCGCAGCTCGGCGACACCGGGAAGAACAAGGACGCCTGGATGGTCGGGTACACCCCGTCGCTGTCCACGGCGGTGTGGGTCGGCACCACCGACGGTCAGGCGCTGGAGAACAGCGGCGGCGCCATGATCTATGGTTCCGGTCTGCCTTCCGACATCTGGAAGGACACGATGGACGGCGCCCTCGAGGGCACCGACGTCGAGAAGTTCCCGAAGCCGGGTGCGATCGGTGGTCAGTCGGGTGTCCCGGCCTATTCGGCGCCCGCACCGACCAAGACGTCGGCGCCGCCGTCGAGCACGTTCCAGTTGCCGACGGAACTCGTGCCGCCGGTGGTCGTGACGCCTTCGCCGGTGGAGATCCTGCCCGGCATCACCATCCCGATCCCGGGACTGGCACCGCGGCAGACCACCCCGGCCCCGGCCGTTCCGGCGGAACCGGAGACGACGACACCGCCGAACGCCGGTAACGGCAACGGCCAGCAGCAGGTTCCGACCCGTTAACGGCGACCGGTAGCCTCGCGGAGTGGCCGACAACCGTGACGCGCACGCCGTCCGAGACGCGGGCGAGACGGATTTCGTCTCGCCCGCGCCGCTGGCGAAAGACCGGCGTTCCGCGGATTGGCGGGACCTTCCGGGCCGCACCGACCCTCTGACCGCCGATCTGTCCGGCGTGATCGGCGGTCCGGTCGGACGGCACGCGGTCGTCGGGCGCAGCCGGTTCTTCACGCCGATGCGCGCCATTCTGTTGCTGGCGATCGTGTTTCTCGCGCTCGGCTGGTTCGCGAAGGCGCCGTGCATCCAGCAGGCTCCCGTCGGTGAGAACGGTGCGCTCGGGCTCGACTGGAGCGGCAGCAGGCAGTACGTCGCGATGTGTTACTCGGACACGGTGCCCCTGTACGGGGCGGAACGGTTGAACGAGGGCGCGTTCCCCTACAAGAAGTGGTGGGAAGAAAGCGCAGGCAACGGCCAGATCCAGCGTCGCTACATGGAATACCCGGTGATCTCCGGGCTCTACCAGTACGGCGCGATGACGATCGCGAAGTCGTGGGATGCGGTGCACTGGTTGCCCGGTGCCCTGCAGGTCGCGATCTATTTCAACGTCGTCGCACTCGGTCTGGCACTGGCCTGGCTGGTCACCGTCTGGGCGAGCGCGCTGCTGGCCGGACGCCGGATCTGGGACGCCGCGCTGATCGCCGCGTCCCCGCTCGTGATCGTGCACGCGTTCACGAATTTCGATCCCCTCGCAACGGCTTTCGCCGCGGGCGGGCTGCTGGCGTGGTCGCGAAAACGGCCGGTGCTCGCCGGGATCCTGCTCGGGCTCGGCGGCGCCGCCAAGCTGTATCCGCTGCTCCTCCTCGGACCCCTGCTGGTGCTGTGTCTGCGCACGGGCCGGGTGCGGGACTGGTCGGTTACCGCACTGACCGGGGTCGGCGCGTGGATCGCGGTGAATCTGCCGATCGCCGTGCTGTTCCCGCGCGGCTGGGCCGAGTTCTTCCGGCTCAATTCCGAACGCGGCGCCGACCCCGACTCCGTCTACAACGTCATCTCCTCGTTCACGGGCTGGACCGGATTCGACGGCATCCTGGCGGCCGGTCAGGCGCCCACCGTGCTCAACGCGGTGTCGTTCCTGCTGTTCGCGCTCGTGTGCGTCGGGATCGGGTATGTCGCGCTGACGGCGCCGAGACGGCCGCGGCTCACCCAACTGTGCTTCCTGCTGGTCGCGGGTTTCCTCCTCACCAACAAGGTGTGGAGCCCGCAGTACTCGCTGTGGCTCGTGCCGCTGGCCGTGCTCGCGTTCCCGCACCGGCGGATCCTGCTGGCCTGGATGACGATCGACGCACTCGTGTGGGTGCCGCGCATGTTCTACTACCTCGGCGTCTCCAACAAGGGGCTCCCCGAGCAGTGGTTCACCGCCGCGGTGGTGGTCCGCGACGTCGCGGTCGTGGTCATCTGTGCGCTGATACTCCGCCAGATCTACCGGCCCGACGAGGACCTCGTGCGGTACGGCTTCATCGACGATCCGGTAGGCGGGGTGCTCGACCAGGCGCCCGATGCGCAGCCGCGGTGGCTGCCTGCCTGGCTACGCCCGCGGCCACCCGTAGAAGCGTCTCCCGCTCACGGTGTTTCGCCAGGCTAGGGCTTCGACAGCACCAGCACAGCCCCGACCGCGAACACGGCGATCGAGACACCGAGGGCGATCGCGCGGATCGACCACTGGCGGGCGTCGGCGGCGGCGCGCACCGACAGGTCGTACTCGCCGCGCTCCCACAACCGGTGGACGGTGCGCGCACGCAGCAGCGCGACGATACCGAACGGCACGAACGCGACAATCGCAAGTACGGCGAGCGGCAGACTGCTGGCCGGCGGCGGTGCCAGCGGCCCGCGGTAGTCCGCCCCGGTGTCCTGCTGCTGCGACGTCATGCGTTGCCTCCCCGTGGTGGTGCCCACGACCGTGGGCGACGACGTGGAGTATAGACCGTCGAGATCTCCGACTGTGCAGTGCCTTTCGCGTGGCCGGCGGCTACGGCCCGGCTACCGGCCGGTCTCCACGGCGGGCGGATGCGCCCGGGCCGCGACCCACGCCGCCACCTGGGTGCGGGAGCTGACGGCCAGCTTGTCGAAGATGTGCTCGACGTGCCCGTCGACGGTGCGCCGCGAGATCACCAGCCTTTCGGCTATCTGCCGATTACTGAGACCCTGCGCGAGCAGTTCGGCGATCTCCTGTTCCCGTTTCGTCAGAGGCGACGCCTCGGCGACGGGCGCCGCCGCGTCCTCGGTCCGGGTGCCGAGCGCGAGATCGACCGCCTGCTCGATGGTGAGCCGGATCGCGGGCGTTGCGAGTTGGGCGAATTCGCCGGGCCCCACCATGCGGGCGGCGTCCCGCTCGGACGACTGCGAGTCGTCGGTGATCTGGGGGCCGAACGCCGCGACCGACGTGCCGAGCCGATGCCACACCCCCTTCGCGGCGCCGCACAGGGTCGCCGCCGCGTTCGCGTCGCCGCTCGACGTCGCCACCCACGACAGCACCTCGATCGACAGGGCCGTGCAGATCTTGTCCTTGAAGTCGCGTTGGATCCGCAGCGCCTGCTGGGCGGCGTCGACGGCGTCGTCGGCCCGGCCCAGGTGGAAGTACGCGACGCTCGAAACCCAGAGGGCGTAGGCCTTGTTCCACTTCTCGCCGTGCCGGTCCGCCACCGCGATCACGTCGCGGCACGTCTCCAGTGCGTCGTCGAGGCGGCCGTCGTAGGTCTGCGCCATGCCCAGTTCGAACGACGCCGTCAGAGCCGAGGCCGTGTCGCCGACGGCGCGGTGGACGGCGATCGCGTCACGGAACAGCAGGATCGCGTCGGCGGGGCAGCCGGAGAACACCGCGTGGATCCCCGCCCAGTGATCGGCGTGCGCGCGCAGTCGCTCGTCGCCGAGTGCCGTCGCGATCGCGGTGCATTCGTCGAGGTGTTCCCGCGCGGCGTCGCGGTCGCCCTGGATCAGCGCGGTCCACGCGGTCACCCACAGCACGTCGCCCCGCTCCCGGGTCGGTTCGGTGAGCCGCTGCAGGATCCGCTCGAGCCGGATCCGCCCGTCGGACAGGTTGCCGCCGGCGATCCAGTGATACCGCAGGGCGACGGCCAGTTCGGCGGCCGCGGCCCGCTGCGAGTCGTCGTGCAGGGCCCAGTCCAGGGCGGCGACGAGGTTGGGGTGGTCGATCCGCAGTTCCGCGAGCGTCTCGGATTGTCCTGGCCCGCACCAGTCGAGCGACGACCGGCGGGCGCGCTCCGAATAGTGCTCGAGGTGTCGCCGGTACATCTCGTCGCGCTCCCCGCTCAGCTCGAGGAGCTCGTGCCCGTACTCCCGAACCGTCATCAGTTGCGAGTAGCGGAGTCGCTCGGTCGAACGGTCGACGGTGACAAGGCATTTCCCGACGAGCCGATCGAGGACGTCGATGACCGGTGAGTCCGACAGCGCACCGAACCCGCTGATCGCCTCCGCGGCGTCGAGATCGAAGCTTCCGGGGAACACGGCGAGCCGGGACCACAGCAACCGCTCGGTGTCCGAGCACAGTTCGTAACTCCAGTCGATGAGGGCGCGCAGCGTCTGCTGACGGGGCAGTGCCGCCCGGTCGCCGCCGGTGAGGAGCGCGAAACGCTGGTCGAGGCGTTCGACGAGTTGCGACGCGGACAGCGACCGCATTCGGGCCGCGGCGAGTTCGATGGCGAGCGGGATCCCATCGAGCTGGTTGCACAACTGCGCGATGGCGGGGGCGTTCGCGTCGGTGAGGCGGAAGTCGGCGACGACGCCCTGCGCGCGCTCGACGAGCAACGACACCGATTCGAACGGGGCGATGTCCGCTGCGCGGCAGCCCTCGATATCACCCGGAGTGCTCAGCGGCGGAAGGAGGTACGTGAATTCGCCGGCGATTCCGAGCGGTTCGCGACTCGTGGTGAGGATCCGGACCTCCGGTGCCGAGGCGAGGACGGTGCCGACGAATTCGCTTGCGGCGGACAATAGGTGCTCACAGTTGTCGAGGACGATCAGCAGGTGCCGGGACTGCAGGTGGTCGATCACCTTGTCCATCACCGCACGGCTCGACTGGTCGGTGACGCCGAGGGCGGCCGCGGCGGCGGAGGGCAGTGCGTCGGGATCGCGGACGGGCGCGAGGTCGATCCACCGGACCGAGTCGCGGAAGGCGCGCGCCGAGCGGACCGCGAGTTCCTCGGCCAACCGCGTCTTGCCCACGCCGCCCGCGCCGAGCAGCGACACCAGCCGGGACTGTTGGAGTCGGGCGCGGGCTTCCTCGATCTCGCGCCGCCGGCCGATGAAGCTGGTCATCGACCTGGTGAGTTCTCTCGATCGAGTCAGCGGATGTCTCCCGTGTCCGGTCGGCCAGGTGTGGCACGAACCTACTCCCACCTGCTGTGACGGACAACACAGGTAATCAAGGGGGTGTTTCACCCCGTGTGGGGGTGCTGTGACGTGGGTCATTGTCGTTGGCATACCCCGGTTGCCCGCTCGACTCCAGCCGGAACCCATCGCCCCGAGGAGCCCAACACATGTCAAAGACCAATTCTTCCGCCGACGTCGATGTCGTCGTCGTGGGTGCCGGGTTCGCCGGCCTCTACGCGCTCCGCAAGCTGCGCGACACGATGAAGCTGTCGACGCGGGTGTTCGAGGCCGGTTCGGACGTGGGCGGCACCTGGTTCTGGAATCGGTACCCCGGCGCCCGCTGCGACATCGAGAGCGTCCACTACTCGTACTCGTTCGACGAGGATCTGCAGCAGGACTGGCAGTGGAGTGAGAGGTTCGCCGGACAACCGGAGATCCTCCGCTACCTCGAACACGTCGCCGACCGCTTCGACCTGCGGAAGGACATCACGTTCGACACCCGCGTGGTCGGCGTGCACTGGGACGACGAGAACTCGGTGTGGACGGTCCGCACCGACGACGGCGCCGTCGTCCGCAGCCGGTACTTCATCTCGGGGGCGGGCAACCTGTCCGTGCCGAAGACGCCGGAGTTCGGCGGCATCGACAACTTCCGCGGGGAGGTGCTGCTCACCGGCAACTGGCCGCGCGAAGGCGCCGACTTCACCGGCAAGCGGGTCGCCGTGATCGGGACCGGGGCCAGCGGCATCCAGGCCATCCCGTTCATCGCCGAGGACGCCGCCGAACTGGTCGTCTTCCAGCGCACCCCCAACTTCGCGACGCCCCTCGGCAACGGTCCGATCGACCCGGACGAGGTGGCCGAGATCAAGGGCAACTACGCGGACGTGCGGAACGCGGCCCGCAACCACTTCCTCGGCGTCCCGTTCGATCAGGTGCAGCCGTCCGCGCTCGCCGTCGACGCCGACGCGCGTCGCCGCACGTTCGACGAGCGCTGGAACGCCGGCGGGTTCCGGTTGTTCATCGACTCCTATCAGGACATCCTGTTCGACAAGGCGGCCAACGACACCATCGCCGACTACATCCGGGAGCGGATCCTCGAGCGGGTCCAGGACCCGGCGAAGGCGGCGACACTGGCCCCGACCGGCTACGCGTACGGCACCAAACGTCCCCCGCTCGAGACCAACTACTACGAGGCGTTCAACCGCGACTCGGTGAGCGTCGTCGACGTGAAGACCACGCCGATCGACGAGATCACGCCGACCGGAGTCCGGGTCGGTGACCGCGTCTACGAGGTCGACACCATCGTGCTCGCAACCGGATTCGACGCCATGACCGGCCCGCTGATGGCGATGGACATCCGCGGTCGGGGCGGTCTGCCGTTGGCCGAGAAGTGGGAGCACGGACCCAGGACGTACCTCGGCATCATGGTCAACGAGTTCCCGAACCTGTTCGTCATCACCGGGCCGCAGTCGCCGTCGGTGCTCTACAACATGCCACTCGCCATCGAGGACCACGTCGACTTCGCGACCGACGCGATCGACTACCTGGACCGCCGCGGCCTCGACGTCATCGAGCCCACGCCGCAGGCCGAAAGCGAGTGGGGTGCTTTGACCAACGACATCGCCAACCAGACCCTGCTGCCGGAGACGAACTCCTGGTACATGGGCGCGAACATTCCCGGCAAGCCCCGTGCCTGCATGGTCTATCTCGGCGGCGCCCCCACCTACCGGGCCACCTGCGAGGACGTCGTCGCCGGCGGCTACTCCGGCTTCGCGCTCACCCGGGCGGAGGCCCGCGTGGCCTCCCCCGCCGGGCAGCGTGTCCGCCGGGCTTCCACAGTGTCCTGACCCCGAACCCCGACAGAGGAGACCGACATGGCACTCGATTCACACGCAGCCGACCTGATCGCCGGACTACAGGCGCAGCGGCTGAAGGCGTTCGAGCACAGCACCGTGGAGGAGGTGCGGGCGGTGGTGGCGACGTTCACCGGACTGCAGGCGCAGCCCGAACCCGTCGCCCGCGTGGTGGACGCGCACTACGAGAGCGGCGGAGCGCAGATCGCGCTGCGGGTCTACATCCCCGAGGGGCAGGCGCCGCACCCGGTGGTCCTGTACTTCCACGGCGGCGGATTCGTCGCGGGCGACCTCGACGTCGTCGACGAACCCGCACGCGCGGTCGCGAACGGCGCAGGCGCGATCGTCGTCGTCGCGACGTACCGGCGCGCCCCGGAACACCGGTTCCCGGCCGCCGCCGACGACGCGGCGGCCGCCCTGCAGTGGGTGGCGGCCAACGTCGGGACGTACGGCGGTGACCCCGGCAACGTCGTCGTCATGGGTGACAGCGCCGGCGGCAACCTGGCGGCGGTCACCGCGCTGCGCGCACGCGACGAGGACGGGCCGCGGCTGCGAGGGCAGGTGCTGATCTATCCGGTGATCGACCCGAACGCGGAGTTCCCCTCCCGGCGGGAGTTCGCCGAGGGATACGTGATCGGCGCCGGCGACCTCGACTGGTTCTGGAGCAACTACCTGCGCTCGCCCGAGGACGCGACTCATCCGTACGCCGTCCCGAGCCGCGCCGCGAGCCTCGAGGGACTTCCGCCCGCGCTCGTGCTCACCACCGAGAACGAGGTGGCCCGCGACGAGGCCGAGGCGTACGCCGGGGCGCTGCGGCAGGCGGGTGTCGACACGGAGGCGATCCGCTTCGACGGACTCCTCCACGGCGCGTTCTGGATGTCCGGGGCGGTTCCGCGCAGCAGCGAAATGCGCTCGGCCGTCGTCGAGTTCGTGAAGCGGGTGACGGCCACCGCGCCCGTCCTGTGACGTGACCCGGCCGCGTCAGCCCTCGACTCGCGCCTCGAGTCGGGGGCAGAGGCGCGGCCATTCCTCGTCGACCATCGAGAACAGGGCGGTGTTGCGCCACGATCCGTCGCGGCGGCGCCGGTGTTTGTGCAGGATGCCCTCGAACTCGGCACCCAGCTTGGCGATGGCGCCGCGGGAGTGGGCGTTGCGCTCGTCGGTGTGCCATTCGACGCGGACGGCGCCGAGGTCCTCGAACGCCCGCCGCAGCAACAGCAGTTTCGATTCCGGGTTGATCAGCGTTCCCTGCGCGGAACGCGACAACCAGGTGTGCCCGATCGCGAGACTGCGGTTCTTCGGGTCGATCAGATACAGCGACGTCGAACCGACGATCCGCCCGGCGTGAACGTCGATCTGCGCGTACGCCAACCGGGTCGGATCCTCGTCGGCGCCGCGGACGAACGCCGCGGCGTCGTCACGGTCGGCGATGGCGACGGACGTCCAGTGGAAGATGCGGGGGTCGTCGACCGCGTCCAGCAGGCCGTCGACGTGGTTCTCGCCCAGCGGTTCGAGGCGTACGTGCCGTCCGGTGAGAGTGGGATGCGCGAACCAGGATTCGCTCATCGCGCCGGCTCGGGAGATTTCAGCATCGGCCGCCGGCCGGACCCCGGACCGGTGCGCCCGCGGACGGGCGGATGCCGGAGAGTCGCGCGCAGAAACACGAAGAACAGCACCACCAGCAGTCCCGCCCGACCCCACACCCCGAACTTCACCAGCACCTCGAACGTCGACGCGTCCGTCTGGGCGGCGAGGGCGCCGAAGTACTTGAAGACGCCGATCCCCATCGACAGGTCGGCCACGAGATACGCGGCGACGAGCCCCCACGGGACGCGCAGCAGCACGAAGAACGGGATCAGCCACAGCGTGTACTGCGGCGAATGAACCTTGTGCAGCAGCAGGAATCCGCACAGCATGGCGGCGCTGACGGCGATCCACGGGTACACGCCGTCGCGGTGGAATCGCAACCAGCCGAGTCGCAGGGCGATCGCGAACGCGGCGCACACGAGGAGCGGCGACAGCAGGCTCACCGTCTGGTCGTACGCGGGGAGCGGGACGTCGTCGGCGACCGGCCCGAACAGCGGACGCAGCCCCCAGTACCAGATGGAGTTGGTGGTGAGATCGGCCTGACGGTTCTCCTGGAACGTGAACGACGCCCGCCATCCGCTGTAGGAGATGAGGGCGAACGGCAGGTTCACCGCCACCACCGTGGTGATCGCGGCGACCGCGACCAGCACCGCGCCGCGCACGTCGTAGCGTCGCTCCGCGGTGCCGTTCCGGGTGAGGACGTACGCGATCAGCGGCAGCACGAACGCACCCGGATACAGCTTCAGGCAGAACCCGACGGCGAGGAGCACCGCCGCGAGGACAGCGCGGGTGCGGAGCGGGATCCGTTCGAGTGTCATGACGAAGATCGCGGCCACCGACGTCGCGACCACCGGCAGTTCCCAGTTGTGGAAGGCGTACAGCACCAGCGGCGGCGTCGCCGACCACAGCAGCGCCCACCAGCCGGCCAGCCGTCCCAGCATCCACGCCGTGAGCAGGCCGAACGGCGCGAGGATCAGCGCCGAGTGCAGCAGGAAGTCGGCGTCGGTGTGCGAACCGATGCCGCCGAGCCACATCAGCACGCCACTCAGCACCGGGTACTCGACGGTGCCGCCGGTGAGGACGCCGTCGGCGTTGATCCCCCCGGTGATGTACGGGAAAACGTGCAGGTTGACGTCGCGGCCGAGCCACAGGAACTGGATGTCGGAATAGCAGACCTGCGTGTCCTTGATGCGGTCGAAGATCAGGCTGCGCCCGACGCCGTCGAACGGCGCCCCCGCGCACCGCGCCTTCTGCAGGTAGCCGGCGAGCATGGCGAGGCCCGCCAACCCGACGACGACCGCCGTGATCGGCGACCGCTGCCGAGCTCCGATATGCATGAATCCACACTAGGGCGCTCCGCGCCCCGTGCGCCTTTCTGGTAGCCACAACTACCAAAAAGGCGCACAGGGCATTGCCCAATTTCGCTGGTCAGGGGCTCGTCGTGTACCCTGCAAAGGTTGCTGACGCAACGACCCTCCTGCCACGGACAGTCCGTGGCCGTTTTCACTAGTCCATAGGAGGTGATGAGGTCTTATGCGTCATTACGAATTGATGGTCATCCTTGACCCCAGCCTGGACGAGCGCACTGTTGCTCCTTCGCTGGATACGTTCCTCAATGTTGTTCGCCAGGACGGCGGCAAGATCGACAAGGTCGATGTCTGGGGTAAGCGTCGTCTCGCCTACGAGATCCTGAAGCACAGCGAAGGCATCTACGCGGTGATCGACATCAGCGCTACGCCCGCCACCGTCGCGGAGCTCGATCGTCAGCTCGGTCTGAACGAGTCGGTGCTGCGTACGAAGGTTCTGCGCCACAACAAGTGATTTCTGTCGGTCACCAGCCCTAGGCTCGTGCCCAACCGAACTCCACATTCTGCAGGAGGAACCATATGGCAGGCGACACCGTCATCACCGTCATCGGAAACTTGACGGCTGATCCGGAGCTTCGATTCACCCCCGCGGGTGCCGCGGTCGCGAACTTCACTGTCGCGTCCACGCCCCGCACCTTCGACCGTCAGACCAATGAATGGAAAGACGGCGAAGCACTGTTTCTGCGTTGCAACATCTGGCGCGAGGCAGCCGAGAACGTCGCGGAGAGTTTGACCCGTGGCTCGCGAGTGATCGTGAGCGGCCGGCTCAAGCAGCGCTCCTACGAAACTCGTGAAGGTGAAAAGCGCACTGTCGTCGAGCTCGAGGTCGACGAGATCGGCCCCTCGCTGAGGTACGCCACGGCCAAGGTCAACAAGGCCAACCGTGGTGGCGGCGGCGGTGGAGGCTTCGGTTCCTCCGGCGGATCGGGCGGCGGACGTCCGCAATCCAATACCGGCGGAGATGATCCGTGGGGCAGCGCGCCGCAGGCGTCCGGCTCCTTCGGAGGCTCTGGTGGTGGGAGCGACGAACCCCCGTTCTGATCCGTACCTGATCGGAACATCCAGAAAAGAGCAAACAAATGCCGAAGCCGCCCTTGCGCGACAAGGTAATGAAGAAGAAGATCTGCATCTTCTGCAAAGAGAAGAACACGCAGATCAACTACAAGGACACGACGCTGCTGCGTAAGTACGTCAGCGACCGCGGCAAGATCCGTGCGCGCCGTGTCACCGGCAACTGCGTCCAGCACCAGCGCGACGTTGCCATTGCCGTCAAGAACTCACGTGAGGTGGCGTTGCTGCCTTACGCCACCGTGGCTCGCTAAGGAAAGGGAGGAAAGACATGAAGCTCATCCTCACCGCTGACGTGGACAACCTCGGTGCGCCTGGCGACACCGTCGAGGTCAAGGACGGCTACGGCCGCAACTACCTGCTGCCCCGCGGCCTGGCCATCGTCGCCACCCGTGGCGCCGAGAAGCAGGTCGAAGGCATCCGTCGTGCGCAGGAAGCCCGCGCCGTGCGCGGTCTCGACCACGCCAAGGAGCTCAAGGCCGCCATCGAGGGCATCGAGAACATCTCGCTGACGGTCAAGACCGCCGGTGACTCGGGCAAGCTCTTCGGTTCGGTTACCGCCGCCGACGTCGCCGCTGCCATCAAGGCTGCCGGTGGACCCGTCGTCGACAAGCGCAGCCTGGAGCTGCCGAAGGCTCACATCAAGGCGACCGGCAAGCACGCCGTCGTCGTGAACCTGCACCCCGACGTGGTTGCGAAGTTCCACCTGAACGTCGTCGGCGCCTAGTCGACCCGTTCACACACAGGCCCCCCGGACGCCTTGGCGTGCGGGGGGCCTGCGCTTGTCGATTCCGGCTCTCAGCCGCCCTCTCCGGCCCGTTTTCGCGGGTGTGAAGCATGCAGAGGAGCGGCTTCCAGGTGTGTCTGGAAGTTAGCCGCCCGCGCCGGAGATCTGTGAGGTGAATCATATTGCCACCCGGGGGCGACCAACTCAACACGCCCGAGTCGTCAATGCGAAAGACACGCCGAACGGGTTTTCATCCACAGTTGTGAGAATCCAAAAAATGGCTCTGAGCTGGGTACTTGGGATTGTGATATGCACTTATCCTCAGGTTGTCCCCATGGGGTTAACAAACGTACCCAGCGGTTTACACAATTTGTCCCCAGCTGTGTACACAGGCTGGTTTGAACACCGGGTAGCTAATCCCTAACGTCGTCCCGGCGTGTCTCGCGATCACGACGCCGGCTGCCAGGAAGAGCCTGCGAAGGTTGTCGGTGGGGGCGAGTACAAAGAGTTCGTAGCACCAACACCGGGAAGCTTTTCCCGGGGCGGCGCAACAGTGATGGGGAAGGTCGGTCGAGTGGCTGTAGTAGACGATCGGGGCCATTCCGAATACCCGGGTCCGCCCGACGCGGAGCCCGGTGAAGAGTTCGGTCGGCAGCCCCCGCAGGACATGGCGGCGGAGCAGTCGGTGCTCGGCGGCATGCTCCTCAGCAAGGACGCCATCGCAGACGTGCTCGAGGTGCTCCGTCCCGGCGACTTCTACCGTCCCGCGCATCAGTCGGTGTACGACGTGATCCTGGACCTCTACAGTCGCGGTGAGCCCGCCGACCCGGTGACGGTGTCCGCGGAACTGGATCGCCGCGGTGAGCTCCGTCGCATCGGCGGCGCGCCCTACCTGGTGACGCTCACCCAGACGGTGCCCACCGCCGCCAACGCCGGCTACTACGCCGAGATCGTGGCGGAGAAGGCCATCCTGCGTCGCCTCGTCGACGCAGGCACCCGCATCGTCCAGTACGGCTACACCGGAGCCGACGGACAGGACGTCGCCGAGGTCGTCGACCGTGCGCAGGCCGAGATCTTCGAGGTCACCGAACGCCGCACCACCGAGGACTTCGTCCCCCTCGAGGAGCTCCTGCAGCCCACGATGGACGAGATCGACTCCATCGCCAGCCGCGGCGGCATCTCCCTCGGCGTCCCCACCGGCTTCGTCGAACTCGACGAGATCACCAACGGCCTCCACCCCGGGCAGATGATCATCGTCGCGGCGCGGCCCGGTGTAGGTAAGGCGCTCGCCCTCGACACTCCCCTGGCCACGCCCACCGGCTGGACCACCATGGGTGACGTCCAGGTCGGCGACCACCTCATCGACGCCGACGGCAAGCCCACCCGCGTCGTTGCCGCCACCGACGTCATGGTCGGCCGGCCCTGCTACGAGGTGGAGTTCTCCGACGGCACCGTCCTCGTCGCCGACGAGCAGCATCAGTGGTTGACGGGCGTCGACGGGCGGGGCGCCGTGCGCACCACCGCTCAGATCGCCGGATCGATCGACCTCGGGCACAAGGTCGCGCACACACGCGCGTTGCAGCTGCCGACGTCGACCGTGCACGTCGACCCCTACGCCCTGGGCGCCTCGCTCACTGTCGGGGGCAAGCGAATCCCGGCGGAACTGTTGCGTGGGTCGGAATCGGAGCGTCGCGAGTTGCTGGCCGGCCTGCTCGATGCCGCAGGGTCGGTCGCCGACGACGGCGCGGTGCGGTTCCAGACCGGGAATCCCCCGTTGTCGCAGGATCTCGCCGAACTCGTCGTCAGCCTGGGATACGACTGCCGTCCGATCGACGGCGGGGTCACGTTCTACGCCGACGACGAGGTGTTCCAGCTTCATCGGAAGGCCATCCAGCACAAGGAACTTCGCGGCGAGGTGAGTGGTTTCCGCCGCATCGTCGCGGTACGTCCGATCGACAGTGTCGCAGTGCGGTGCGTCGAGGTCGACAATGCCGACCATCTGTATCTGGCGGGTCGTTCGATGGTGCCCACCCACAACTCCACGCTCGGCATGGACTTCCTGCGTTCCTGCTCGGTGAAGCACGGCATGGCCAGCGTCATGTTCTCCCTCGAGATGAGCAAGACCGAGATCGTCATGCGTCTGCTGTCGGCGGAGGCGAAGATCAAACTCGGCGACATGCGCTCCGGCAAGATGACCGACGACGACTGGACGAAACTCGCTCGCCGTATGAGTGAGATCAGTGAGGCGCCGCTGTTCATCGACGACTCCCCCAACCTGACCATGATGGAGATCCGTGCAAAAGCGCGGCGGCTCAAGCAGAAACACGACATCAAACTGATCGTCATCGACTACCTGCAGCTGATGAGCTCGGGTAAGAAGGTTGAGTCGCGTCAGCAGGAAGTCTCCGAATTCTCCCGAAGCCTCAAGCTCTTGGCGAAGGAACTCGAAGTTCCCGTGGTCGCGATCTGCCAGCTGAACCGTGGTCCCGAGCAGCGGCAAGATAAGCGCCCGCAGGTTGCTGACCTGCGTGAATCGGGATCGCTCGAGCAGGATGCCGACATGGTGATCCTCCTTTACCGCCCCGACGCGACCGAACGCGACGACCCCCGCGGCGGCGAGGCCGACCTCATCCTCGGCAAGCACCGAAACGGCCCGACCGCGACGATCACTGTGGCGCACCAGCTTCACCTGTCCAAGTTCGTGGACATGGCGAGAGGTTAGGCAGCAGCCATCTGAGGCGCCGCCCTCCGTTGCAGAGAGAATGAGGGCGGTCCACTGCGCTGAACCGGTAATCCGCGACATCGCCCCACGTGGCCTAGCCCTCTGCGTTTCCGACATGGTCGACGACGAGCGATTCGGCTCGGCGGCGGGCGGGGGTGCGCGCGGAGTCGTGCTCACGGGCGGGGGTCGACATGTCCGACTCCGGTGCAGCGACTGCCTGTGGTCTGTGAGAAGCCGGCCACATCTGTTCCGGGTAGGCGAAAACGGGGTCGTGCGGTACCCCCGGAACCGCCACCCAGGGGTGATCTTCCACCCCCTGTCGGGTCGCCGATCACCCCCTCGGGGGTGTTATCGAACGGCGGCTTCCGGCGAAAACTAGTGGTCGTCCGAGAACCACCCCCGAACTTCAGGAGCCACAGAATGTCCTCGATCACAACACGCACCGCAGCCTCAGCAGCGATCGGCGTCGCCCTCGGCTTCGGTGCCGTGCTGGCCCAGGGCGCCACCGCCGCCGCCGCACCCGCGGATGGCGCCGCCCCGCAGGTCCCGTACACCGTCCAGGTGCGCGACCGCATCGGATGCGCCAACGCGTGGCCCATGGTCGCCTGCGATGCCCCCGACGAGGACGTTCCCGAGCAGGTCGAACTCTACGAACCGGGCACCACACTCACCGAGCCGGGCGGCGTCGACCTCTTCGGGTCCTCCAGCGCCCCGTACCACGCCGCGAACTACCCCCTCGAACCCGACGACGGCGTGATCTCCCATTCCCTCGACCCCGACATGCCCTGGATGTGACCACCGCCGGCTCCGGCGCCGAGTTCCCCCCGCCGCCGGAGCCCATCTGTGACGCGACGCCGAGAGTGTCCGCCGGTACGTCGACCCTGCCGAAGATGCACACAACGGGGTGACCGGGGTCGCCATCCTCAGGGACCGCCGCTCCGTTACCGGGAATTCTTCTCGGCGACCGCGGTCGCCGGGTGCACGGCGATCAGGCCGAGACCTTCGCGTCGCTTGCACAGCCGCGCCAACTCCCGATACGCGGCCTCACCGAGCAACTCGGTGAGCTCCGGCGCATACGACTCCCACACCGCCTTGGCTCCGACATGCGCATCCGGCGAGCCGGAGCAGTACCAGTCCAGATCCGATCCGCCCTCACCCCAACCGCGGCGGTCGTACTCGGTGATCGTCGTCTTCAGGACCTGCTCACCGTCGGGTCGCTCCACCCATTCGTGGGTCCGCCGGATCGGCAGCTGCCAGCACACGTCCGGCTTCACCTCGAGCGGCTCGATCCCACGCCGCAGCGCCATCGAATGCAACGCGCACCCGATCCCACCCTCGAAGCCGGGACGGTTGAGGAAGATGCACGCGCCCTTGTAGCGGCGGGTACGCAGCGCCGGCTCGTCCTCGAGCTCATCCTCCTCGATGTACCCCGTCTCCCCGAGACCCTCCTTCCTGAACTGCCAATCCTCAGGTCTGAGCAGCTTCACCGACTCGTGCAACCTCTCGACATCCTCCTCGTCGGTCAAGAACGCGCCGTGCGAGCAGCAGCCGTCGTCGGGTCGGCCCGCGATGATGCCCTGGCAGGCCGGGGTGCCGAACACACAGGTCCAGCGTGAGAGCAGCCACGTCATGTCCGCGGCGATGAGATGCTCGGCGTCGTCGGGATCGAGGAACTCGACCCATTCCCGAGCGAAGTCGAGCGCAACCTCGGGGCTGGGCGCCATCTTGTGCGCACGCCGCGCACTACCTGCTGTCACAAACCCCCACGCTAGCCAACCCACATAACAGCCAAGGACTGATCCGATCCCCGTCCGGGATCAAACAATGCCGCCACGAATCGCGCCGATACGCCAGGGAGACCACCGCTGCGATAGACGACCGATCAACCCCAGCACCATTGCCGCACAACGGACAACCGTTGATGGGCACAGCCCACAACGTCTGGCGCCCGCGCCCCGTGGAGCGTCGGCCGTTGCCTCAACAGATGAACCCACCTCTGAAGCCGCCATTAGCGGTCACCGTCGGCAACGCACGCGCGACAATAGGTCAATGACCGAGCTGCAGATCCGCGAGGCGACGCCGGACGATGCCCAGATGTGTGGGCGAATCATGTTCGACGCCTTCGAGGCGCTCGCCACGCGCCATCACTTTCCGATCGAAGCGGGCACACCCGAACTCGCCGACTTCCAGATCAAGGCGATGCTGGACACCGACGGCATCTACGGCCTGGTTGCCGAGCGTGACGGCCACATCGTCGGCAGTGCCCTACAGGACGAGCGCGGAAAGATCGTCGGCATCGGACCCGTCAGTGTCGACCCGGTGGCATCGGACGCGGGGGCGGGCCGTGCGCTGATGAATGCTCTGCTCGAGCGATCGCGAGAGCGTGAGGTCGCGGGCGTGCGGCTGGTACAGACGACGTACAACTATCGGTCCTTCTCCCTGTACGCCAAGCTCGGCTTTGCCGTCCGTGAGCTGTTGTCCGTCTTCCAGGGAACAGCACATGGGTCCGCGATACCCGGCGCAGTCGTACGTGCAGCGACACCGGACGACATCGCCGCCTGCGACGAGATCTGTCGGCAGGTGCACGGCCACGACCGCCACGGCGAGCTGCAGCAGTGGGTCGGTGCCGGAACCGCCCGCGTGGTCGAGCGTGGCGGCCGGATCACCGGCTATGCGACGGGTTTCGGCTACATCTGGCATGCGGTTGGCCAGGCCGACGACGACGTCATCGCACTGCTGGCCGGCGCCGACGAGTTCACCGGACTCGGGTTCCTCGTGCCCTCACGCAATACCCGCCTCATGGCCTGGTGCTTCGATGCCGGGCTGCAGCTCGTCCAGCAGTCGACGCTGATGACGACCGGGCTCTACAACGAGCCGCAAGGCGCGTGGCTGCCGTCGATCGGCTACTAGTGGCCCAGGAGTCGACCGGGGCGGCCGTTCCAGTCGTATCGAAATGCGCGAATCCCCGCGGGCCGCGCGACAGCTCAAAAGATATGATGGGAATGGACTCGCAATCGGGCTGCCTTGGAGCGCCACACTGAGCGGGCATCCGGGGCAACCGAGGCGGTCACGTACAACAGCAGCGCGACACGGCACGATGCTGGCTCACGATCAACGCGCGAACGGCGTCACTCGCGGGGTGCCGTATCCGACGGCTTCAATTCATGCCGATGGAGCACCGACAATGAACACAACCACGAAGGCACGCACGAAAAGCCTTCTGATCAGGCTAGCGGTGGCCGGATCGATCGTCACGTTACCGGCGGGACTCGCCGCCGCACCCGCGGTGGCCTCGGTCGCCGCACCCGCGGTGGCGTCCGCCGCCGCATCGACCGCCCCGCCGGGGCAGGACCCGTGCGATCCCAACAACAACTGGCTGCTGCCGCCGGACCAAATTCAGCAGCAGATGAACATGTGCGGCAACAATGGCGGCCAAATGCAACGGGATCGGAACCGCGAGCAAAATAACCCGCCGGCACCCTTCAGGATGTCTCCGCCGCCGATGTTCGGCTCCTCCTGACGCGGACACCCACCCCGCGGTTCCGGCGCGACCCGGCCCACGAACGCCTGGCGGCTCGCGGGCAGCGGACTCTCGCGCGCGAAACGCGGGGTCTCACGCCAAGGCACAGGAGGGCGTCCCGGCGGGCTGACAGTTGATCCCCCGCCTGCGGACAGCTGATCTCCCTGTCCGCGATCAGGTGATCTCCATCGAGGCGCGTCCGACGCGCGCCAGCCCATCCTCGAGATCTGAGGCGATGCACCAAGCCCGCGGACCGACTAGAGGCGAGCGGCGGCGAACTGTGCAGCCGCAATGGTCATCCCGTTCACGGGATACAACGCGTGCACGGCATTGGGGCGCCCCAGAGGGGCACCATCGCAGATGTTGTCGCCGGGAGCGCACAAATCGATTGCCTTAGGACCGTACAGCGGCCCGACAACGATCGGCGGACTGCCTGCATCACGCATAAACCGCTCCGACGGTTTTCCGAAGAAGACGACCGCGGCAACGTGGCTCGCCACATCCGGCGATAACGGCCCGGGTAGGCCTAACTCCGTGGGTAATCCGGCTGGATTTCCGTCTGCGGTGACAAACCCTGCCACAGCCGCACCTTGAGAGTAACCGCCCACTACCATCCTCGTGCCGGGGCAATTTGTCGCCATGAACTGAATCCGAGAATGCATGTCCCGCATCCCGTCGACGAAGGTGCGGACAAACGCTTGCCGATCATCAAAATTGCTACCGGCAGGGTAGTTGACGGCGTACACCCCGATCGACCGCGCGCCCGCGAACAAGCGCAGTGATTCGACGAATGAAAGTCCTGTGATGCCCACGCCATCCGGTTGATCCGTACCACGGGCGAACGCCACCTCGACATCGGGACATGGCTGGGCGGACGCGAGCGGGGGTTCGACGGGTACGACAAGCAGCGCCGCAAACGCCAGCATCGCCGTACACAGGAATCGAGCGAGCGTGCGTGTCGCCATGAGGTAAACACTACATTCAGTCCCGACCCGATCAAGCTTCCTTTGCCGACTCGGGAACCGTTCGCCACCGACCGGTCGATTACCACACGTCCAGTGCACACCCGGTCCCCCGAGCCCGGCCCCACCCTCGGCGACAATCCCGCAGTGCCACCCGGTCAGACGGTGAAGAATTCGCTCAGGCCCATGCTGTGGAGTGCGCGGCGGTAGGCGACGGAGCCTGCGGTCGGCGGGTGCGACGGAGTGATGCACATGCTCGCTGCCCTCGATTTGTGTAGCGGCAGACTGTATTACCGGATCAGGCCGCGTAAGCGATCGGGCGAGTTCCTCGATTTTCTGAAGTATCTTCGCGCCTGTTGGACCGGGGAGAAGTTGTATGTGGTGCTCGATAACTTCTCCCCGCACCGACATCCGGCCGTGCGTCGGTGGCCGGCAACGATGTCGAACTCGTGTTCTTACCGACCTACGGGTCGTGGTTGAACTGGATCGAGTCTTCGGTTCACGGCGTTGCGGTACTTCGCGGTGAACGGCACCGATCACCGCAGTCATGCAGGGCCGAACGCAGCGATCGGGGCGTACATGCGGGGCGCAATGCTCGTGCCGAACCGAAAACTCGGTTTGCTCCTGATCCGGTCGTGAGTCACCGATCCGGTCGTGGACCGAGTACCGACTTTGTCGGGCCCCGATTGCTTGACGAACCACCAGATCGGGAACCTACAGCAGCAAGCAGTCGGCAGCTTGCCTGCTTGCTGCCGCCGCACTCCCCTCCTCCTCACTCGGCCTGTTGCCTGCCGGCGTCTCGTCCCACCGGACGTTTCGGCGACCGGCTTGTCGGCCCGACGAAACGCTTCCATATGATGTGTGCGTCGGGCGCGCCGGTGTCCGCGAGTCGCGAAACCGGGTCCGGTGATCCAGGTCACCGCTGGTGGAGCGGTTGCGCTCGCCGGCATCCGACGCAAGGACACGCCACATGAGCCGGGAAGGCAGACAAGCGCAGTGAGCACAGTGGAACTGGCCCAGTGGAACTCCGAGGAAGCTCTCGCGGAGGCAATGATCCCGATCATCGGCGGTCTACACCGTAGACACTCGGTGACCATTCTGCTTCACAGTCGCTCCCTGGTGAACAAATCGGTCATCAGTATCCTGCGAACCCATCGGTTCGCCCGGCAGATCAGCGGCGATGAACTGTCGGTCGAGGAGACGTTCCCCTTCCTCGAAGCGCTCACTCACCTCGATCTTCGGCCCTCGAAGATCGACCTCGGACTGCTGGTGATGGCCTATCGCGCCAACGGTGACGGAGCATCGGTCCCGGAGTTCGTTGCACGGAGCCTCGCCGACCTGGTCGGCGGCGCCCAGACGAGCCCCGCGCAGCCGCAGGACGTGGTCCTGTACGGATTCGGGCGTATCGGTCGCCTCGTCGCTCGACTGCTCATCGAGAAGGCCGGCTCGGGCAATGGGCTGAACCTGCGTGCCGTGGTGGTCCGCAAGGGTGGCAGCGACGATCTGACCAAACGCGCATCGTTGCTGCGCCGTGACTCCGTCCACGGGCAGTTCAACGGCACGATCAAGGTCGACACCGACAACAACACGCTGATCGCCAACGGCAACGTCATCAAGTTCATATACAGCAACGACCCGGAGAGCCTCGACTACACCGAGCACGGCATCGACAACGCCATCCTGATCGACAACACCGGAATCTGGCGCGACCGCGACGGACTGTCGAAGCACCTCCGCCCCGGCGTCGCGAAGGTGGTGCTCACCGCACCCGGCAAGGGAGACGTCCCGAACATCGTGCACGGCGTCAATCACCGCGACCTCGACCCGAACGAGCAGATCGTGTCGTGCGCATCCTGCACCACCAATGCCATCGTCCCGCCGCTGAAGACGATGGACGACGAATTCGGTGTGTCGCGAGGCCACGTCGAGACCGTGCACTCGTTCACCAACGACCAGAACCTCTTGGACAACTACCACAAGGCCGACCGTCGTGGTCGTTCGGCGCCGTTCAACCTCGTGCTCACCGAGACCGGCGCCGCGTCGGCGGTCGCCAAGGCGCTCCCCGAGCTGAAGGCCAAGATCACTGGCAACTCGATTCGCGTTCCCACTCCGGACGTGTCCGTCGCCATCCTCCACCTTCAGCTGGGTCGGGAGACCACCAAGGAGGAGGTGCTCGAGCATCTCAGCCAGGAGTCGCTCACCGGAGCGCTGAGCCGGAACCTCGACTACACCGCTGCAACCGATGCCGTGTCCAGTGACTTCATCGGTTCGCGCGCCGCGTGCATCGTCGACGCGAATGCGACGATCGTCGACGGCGACACCGCCATCCTCTACGTCTGGTATGACAACGAGTTCGGATACTCGTGCCAGGTGGTGCGCACTGTCCAGTACCTGTCCGGTGTGGAGTACCCCATCTACCCCGCGGTCGACGCCGCTGATGCGATGTCCGTGGGCTGACCGGCGGTACCGTAGGTTTGCGACGCCCGGGCCGAGCAGTGGCTGCTCTCCCGGGCGTCGTCGTGTATTCGGTGGGCCTCGCCGCTGAAGGCTCATCGTTCGTATGGTTCTCGACGTTGAAATTTCCGGCACCGAGGCCCGTCGATCCCGAAACCCGCAGCAGCAAGTCAAGCACCAGTAGCCGAAGCCGTAGTTCGAGCGGCGGCGCCATTGCTCTTGGGGTGGCGCCGCCGCTGTGATTGCGAGCGCTTCAGCACGTGGCGAACTCGCGTGGGAATTCGGAGTGCGTCGTCGGTTCTGTACTCGGAGTTTCCTTTTTCGCAGCGTTGTAAATCGTCTCGCCACCGTGTGGCCGCTGAATCGCGAAACATGTTGTAGCAACAAGCAATTAATCGACTCAGGATGCTTGTCATGGACGACCATCGCGGCGTCGACGAGCCGTCGCCTGGTCGACGATGTCGCGATGCTACTGCTGCGGCTCGGTGTTCACGGCCGGATCAAACGGGTCCGTAAGAAGGGCTATCGTGATTGCTGGCACCTGACCATTGCCGGCTCCCAGAACCAGACGCAGTTTCTCTCCGTGGCGGGTGTTCATGGCGCGAGGGGCGAAGCTGCGCGAAGGGTGCGGCCAGCCCGCCATCTGCAATCTGCGGGAGGGGTTCGGTAATCCTGCGCCGCGAGACCGCTTCCTATCGGGATAGTTGCGTCGAGTCGGTTCTGCGGGGTTCGTCCTGCCTGATGGTCGAGATCCATGGTCGGGACGAGCATCGCGGCGGGTCAGCCGACGAGACCGGGCTATGGCTGCCGGGAACCTCACCCGAGCGCGCTTCTCACGCCAACCGTTTCGACGCCGTGGACCGATGGGTGGGCTGGGCGACGCTCTGATACCCACTGATAACCGGGTCGTGCACCGCGGCCGACGGGTGTTGCCATGCCGGCGTCGGCATAGGGGAACTGCCCGATTTGGGCGGAACCGGACAGTTCTGTCGACAGGCGCTCGGGCTACTGCGCAACCGGGGAATGTGGCACCGCACGGCGATTGTCATCATGTCGGGCCCTCGGCTGGAGCGAATTTTCCCAGTTCAAGGGATCTTTTCAAGATGATCTTGCAGCAAAACGTTGACGTGGCCGCCATCACAGTGAAAGATGCTCATATGAAACTTTAATTCGAATCTTTTATTGGCGGATGAGGAACGCATCCGTTCCTCATGGCTCCCCTCGGTAGAACTCCCCGTGGATCGCGCTTCGGAATCCACGACAATCACCCACTGCGGAAGGCAAGTTTCATGACCCAGACTGTCGCGTCGACCCCCACCCAGGTCCGTCGCGGTGACGGCACCTCACTCGTGTCGGCCGAAGACTTTGCACCTCGCAGGCACTTCATCGCAGGCGAGTTTGTCACCGGCGCTAGCGGTGCATCCATCGACGTCGTCAACCCGGCTGACGGCTCGGTGCTCACCACGGTTCTCGAAGGCACCGCCGACGACGTCGACAAGGCGGTCGACGCAGCCCTTGCCGCGAAAGCCGGCTGGGCGCGGCTGGTCCCGAAGGAACGCGCCGAGATCCTGCACAAGATCGCCGATCGCCTCGCCGGCAACGCAGACCTCCTCGCCCGGCTCGAATCGGCGAACACCGGTAAGCCGCTGATGGTTTCGCAGGACGATGTCTCCGGATCGATCGATACGTTCCGGTTCATGGCGGGGGCGTCCCGGGCCATCACCTCCCAGGCTGCCGCGGACTATGCCGAAGGGCACCTGTCGGTCATCCTCCGTGAACCCCTGGGTGTCGTCGGTGTCGTCACGCCCTGGAACTACCCGCTGCTGATGGCGGCGTGGAAGATCGCCCCCATCCTCGCCGCCGGCAACACTATGGTCATCAAGCCGTCCGAGCAGACGCCGCTGACCACCCTCAAGTTCGCCGAACTGGTCGCGGACCTGCTTCCCGCCGGTGTGTTCAACGTCGTCACCGGCTACGGTCCCGTCGTCGGAAACCGGCTGTCCGGGCATCCCCAGATCGACATGATCGCCCTGACCGGATCCGTCGGCAGTGGAAAGGCGGTGGCGCAGAAGGCAGCCGAATCCCTCAAACGCGTGCACCTCGAACTCGGCGGCAAGGCGCCGGTCATAGTCTTCGACGACGCCAACCTCGAGGAGGCCGCGACGTCCCTGCGCGCGGCCGGCTACTGGAACTCCGGCCAGGAATGTGGCGCGGGATGCCGGGTGCTGGTGCACGAATCGGTTGCCGAAGAATTCACCGAGCACCTGGTCCGCGAGGTCGGATCACTGGTCGTCGGCGAGCCCGGCGCCGGTGACGACATCGAGATCGGCCCCCTGGTTTCGAAGGCGCACTTCGATCGGGTTTCCGGATTCCTCACGCGGGCAAGCGAACAGGGTATCCGTGCCGCACTCGGCGGCGCCCCGATCGACGGCCCCGGCTACTTCGTGCCGCCCACCGTCCTGGTCGACGTTCCCGACGGAGCCGAATGCTCCCGGGAAGAGATCTTCGGCCCCGTCGTCACCGTCGAAACCTTCACCGACGAGAACAACGCCATCGACCGCGCCAACGACGTGCCCTACGGTCTCGCCGCCTCGGTGTGGACCGAAAACGCCCGCCGCAGTCACGACCTGCCCGCCCGACTCGACTTCGGGACGGTCTGGGTCAACTCCCACCTCGTCCTGGCCAACGAAGTGCCGTGGGGCGGTTTCAAGGGGTCCGGCTACGGCCGCGACCTGTCGATCTACGCACTCGACGACTACTCCCGCACCAAGCACGTGATGCACAACCACAACCGCTGACCATCCCCGATAGTCCACCCACACCTCTCGAGTAAAGGTTCACACAGACATGCCTACCAAGCTCTACGCCACCCCGCCGATCCCGTACGTCACCGAGAAGCCGTGGACGAACTGGGGCGGCAACCAGGCCTGTACGCCCGCATTCACGGTCCGCCCGAAGAACGAGCAGGAGGTCCTCGACGTCGTCCGCTTCGCAATCCGTGAGGGTTTGCCCGTCCGCGCCGTCGGCGCCGGCCACTCCTTTACCCCGATCGTGCAGACCGGCGGTGTGCTCATCGACACCGAACTGCTTACCGGCGTGACCGGAACCGACACCACCAAGAACCGTGCCCGCGTCCTCGGCGGCACCCGTATCAGCGACATGGGCGCACCCCTGTGGGACGCCGGGCTGTCCCTGTCGAACCAGGGCGATATCGACAAGCAGTCGATCTCCGGTGCCATCGCGACCGCCACCCACGGCTCCGGCATCAACCTGGGCAGTTTCTCCTCCCGTCTCCGCTGGGCCCGAATCATCAACGGCCACGGCGAGGTTGTCGAAGTAGACGAGAACGATCTGAACACCCTGCGCGCCGCCCAGGTCGCGATCGGCACTCTCGGCATCATGACCGAGGTCGAACTCGAGGTGTCGCCGCGCTACCACATCAAGGAAGAGATCACCTTCCCGACGTGGGACGAGACCAAAGCCGGGTGGGACCAGAACATCGCCGACTACCGGCACTACTCGTTCATCTGGTGCCAGGCCGACGACTCGGCCGCTCTGTACGAACTGCCCACCCCGGCCGGTGAATCGATGGTCAACCGCACCTACACCAAGAAGTACGTCGCCGCGAACCTCGACGAGGCCGGCGAGATCGTCACCACCGAGAACCGTCGCGCCGACCGGGCATACAAGATCTACGCCGGCGGGTACATGATCCCCTTCCACGAACTCGAGTACTACGTATCCGCCGAAAAGGGCTTGGCCGCAGTCGAAGCCGTGCAGAACCTGTTGACGACCAAGCACACCGCCGAGCGCTACCCGATCGAGGTCCGCTGGGTCCAGGGCGACGACGCCTACTTGTCCCCGTTCTACAAGCGCGACACGACCGTGCTGTCGGTCTCCGGCGCCCCCGGCACGGACTACTGGCCCTACCTACGCGACCTCGACGCGCTTCTCGAGGACTTCGATGCCCGCCCGCACTGGGGCAAGATCCACTTCCTCACCCGCGACCGCATCGAGAAGATGTACCCCGAATACGACAAGTTCGTCGCCGTGCGCCGAGAGTTCGACCCCGACGGCGTCTTCCTCAACGACAATCTGCGTTCCCTCGTAGGCTAACCGGACGGATGACTACGTCATGACCACTACGCAACCGTCACACCATGGTTCCGACGAGGGCGGCGTCGACGAGTACGGCTACAACCAGAAGCTCGACCGAAGCATCGGCAAGTTCGCCAGCTTTGCCGCCGGCGTCAGCTACATCTCGATCCTGACCGGTGTCTTCGGGCTCTTCTACGTCGGCTTCGGCACCGGCGGCCCGGCCTACGCCTGGTCGTGGCCGATGGTCTTCGTCGGCCAGCTCATGGTCGCGCTCTGTTTCGCCGAGCTCGCCAGCCGCTACCCGGTCGCCGGGTCGGTCTACAACTGGGCGAAAAAGCTTGCCTCACCGACCACATCGTGGATGGCGGGCTGGCTGCTACTGACCTCCTCGATCGTGACCGTCGGCGCGGTCGCGCTGGCGTACCAGATCACGCTCCCGCAGATCTGGTCCGGTTTCCAGATCGTCGGCGACGGCACCGGCGAACACGACTTCTCCCTCAACGGTGTGCTGCTGGCCGGGGCGCTGATCGTGTTCACCACCCTGGTGAACGCGTTCGGAGTCAAGTTGACCGCGCTGATCAACAGCGTGGGTGTGTTCGTCGAGCTGATCGCGGCGGTGCTGCTGGTGATCATCCTCGGTGTGCACGTCGTCCGGGGACCCGGTGTACTCCTCGAGACACACGGACTGGGAGAAGGCCACTCGCTCGGCTACTTCGGGGTATTCCTGGTCGCGTCCCTCGCCTCGGCGTGGGTCATGTACGGATTCGACACGGCGAGCTCGCTCGGCGAAGAGACCAAAGACCCGAAGAAGACCGCGCCCCGCGCGATCATCCGGGCCATCACCGCCTCGTTCCTGCTCGGTGGCGCCATCTTGTTCTTCGGCATCCTCGCCGCACCCGATCTGAGCGATCCGCAGCTGGGATCGCCGTCCGGTGGTCTGCAGTACGTGATCCTCTCGCTGCTCGGTGGGACCCTGGGCAAGCTGTTCCTGATCTGCATTGCGGTGGCAATCACAGTGTGCACGTTGGCTATTCAAGCTGCCGCGGTGCGCATGGTGTTCGCCATGGCGCGGGACAATAATCTGCCGTGCGGTCGCTGGCTCGCTCACGTGCACCCCGAGCGTAAGACGCCGGCGAATGCGTCGATCACCGTCGGTGTGCTGGCAATTGCGATCTTGGTGCTGATGATCACCCAGCCGCAGATCTACGTCGTGCTCTCGGCGATCGGCATCGTCCTGATCTACGCGGCGTACCTGCTGGTCACCGGTCCGATGCTGCGGAACCGGTTGCGGGGCCGGTGGCCGCTGCCGGGCGCACCCGCACAGGACGAGTTCTCGCTCGGACGGCCCCTCGGCCTGGTGGTCAACGCCATCGCTGTGGTCTGGGGTGCCGCCATGATCGTGAATCTGGTCTGGCCTCGCGCCGAGGTCTACAACCCCGCCGCGCCGTTCCACTGGTACCTGCAGTGGTCGGGAGTTCTGATTCCGGCGCTGCTCACCGTGGGTGGCCTGGTGCTCTACCGGGTACGGATCCGGCACCGGACCGGGATTCTGGCAGAGCACGCCGCGGTCGTCACGCCCGCCTCGAGCGGGCCGGCCTCGCAGGCACCGTTAGAAACGGACCTGTCCGAGCCCAGCGACGTCGACCCGGTCGAACCCGTGCAGCGGGTCTGAGTCACGGCGCCGTGTGGGAGCGGAACGTGGGGGTCGCGGTGCCATCGGTCGGTGGCACCGCCGCCTCCGCGATCGAAGCAAGTCGACATGGGTGTGCAGGTACATTCCCCGTGTACAGGATCGGCGATGATGGTGGTGGGAGCGCAGACGTGAACGACGAGGAGCTGAACGCACTGCTCGAAACGACCGCTGCCGCGATCGGCAAGAGGATCGACGGCCTCTTCCAGTTCGTCGCCGAAGTACGTGCCCGGGTCGACGACGTCGCCGCCCGCGCGGCCGAGCACCGCAAGCCACTCGACCGCACTGCACTCGCCACCATCCGCCCGCTGGTGCAGAACATCCTCCAGCGCGACGAACCGCTCCTCGAAGGGATTGGGGTGGCCGTCGGGCGAGAAGCCCTCGTCGACACCCCGCGATGGCTCGAATGGTGGCGACGAGACACTGCGGACAGCAGTCACTTCGTCCGGCACATTCTCAACCCCGACGCGGTCGGATTCTACGACTACCAGTCACGAGAATGGTTCGTCCACCCGATCGAACAGCAACGCCCCCTGGCTATCGGACCGTACGTCGATGCCGGCGGCATCGAGGTCTGCACGGTTACCTTGACGATGCCTCTGCCGCTCGCCACGGGTGACGTGAGCGTGGTGGGCGGAGACCTGTCCATACCGGCGATGGAACATCTCCTGCTCGAGAGCCTGGGAACCCTGCGCCCGCCGATCGCCTTGGTCGCGGCGAACGACCGTGTCATCGTTTCCAACAGTGCGCGATACGTCACCGGATCCCGCCTGCGGCCCAACACGACAGTGGTGCGCACCGTCCCCGTTCCCTCCCCGGACCCCGAGCGGCTGCGCTGGCGACTACTGGTGCTGGACAACTCATGACTGACCAGGTGTGACTCAGATGCTTCCGGGTTTGTCCTATTCTGAATCAGTGACCGGTCTCGAGCATCTCGACACTCGAGCCCCCTTTGCTCTGGTAGCGCTTCTGCGGACCAGTGAATTCGACGGTGCGAGCAGACCGGATCAGGTCATGCATCAGCTCGAGACCGCAATCGCCGTCGGACTCATCGGGGTCGGCGAACGACTGCCCCCCGAGCGGGAACTTGCTGCGCAGCTCGGCGTGACCATGCTGCAGATCCGCCACGCCCTGGCCACGTTGCGCGACCGCGGTCTGATCGAAACGCGACGCGGACGCGGCGGCGGCAGCATCGTCTGCGATACCTCCGCTGTCAGCCGTGAGGAAGTAGAACGCCGACTGCGTGAACGTAGCACCGAGGAACTGCGAGACCTCGGGGATCTGTCCGGATCGCTGGCCGGAGCGGCGGCCCGGTTCGCTGCCGCCCGGGCCGACGGCCCCGAGATCGACCGTCTCGAGCTGCTCGCCTCTCAGTTCCGCGAAGCCGAGAGCGTACAGGATCTGCGCCGAGCCGACAGCCGTTTCCATATCGGACTGGCGATCGCCGCCCAGTCGCGGCGCCTGGCCACCGCGACGGTGCAGATCCAAGGCGAGCTCGCACCGCTACTGTGGGCGCCTTCGGACGTGGGGGTCGACACCACCGATGCCGCCACCGCCCACGCCGCCATTCTCGAAGCCATCACCGACGGCGACGAATTCCGCGCCCAGGAAACGGCCATAGCTCACGGCGCACACGAGACCGAATTGCTCATCGAGGCTCGCCTCGAACTGATGATGAATCGGGCACTCGACGGTCGCTGAAGTCTGCCGGTCGCTCATCGCGGGCCCGGATGAACAGGTACTTTATGGCGGCGCTACTGGAATCCCTTTGAGGGGAGCGGGCGTTTGAACGTTTCGGGTATGCGATTGTCCTTCGGCTCCGGTCATCCGACGCGGGTGATCAAGCTGTCGTGGTTCGCGTCGATTATCGCAGTGTCGCGATGGTGGTTCGGACCCTGGCGCGCCGTTGCAGTTCTCGCGGCACGATCAGCCAGTACTTGCGCAGTACGGTGACCTCCTCGGGCAGTATCCGCACCAGCGTCGGGTCCGGGTCGCCGACGTAGAGGGGGAGGGCGGAGACGCCGAGGCCGGCGGCGGTGGCGGTCCACTGGCCGGTGATGTTGTTGGTCTGGATGCGTGTGCGGTGCCCGGGCAGGACTTCGTCGAGGATGCGCAGCGCCGGAACGTCGAGCAGGGAGTCGACGTACCCGATCAGCGGATGGTCGTGCAGGTCGAGGACGTGAGCTGAAGGGTGAGTTCTCCGAGAATGTCGGCCGAGCCGTCGACGGGGTCACCTTCTGCCAACCGCTCGGCGTCGTCGCCGGGATCTCCCCGTTCAACTTCCCCGCCATGGTCCCGATGTGGATGTTCCCCGTCGCCCTCGCCTGCGGGAACACGTTCGTGATGAAGCCGTCCGAGAAGGACCCCACCCTCAGTGTCGAACTTGCCCGGCTGCTCACCGAGGCCGGCCTGCCGGACGGGGTGTTCAACGTCGTGCACGGCGACAAGATCGCCGTCGACGTGCTCGCCCACCAGCAGGTGGAGGCGGTCAGCTTCGTTGGCTCCACCCCGATCGACGAGTCCATCCACAGCACCGCCGCCGCGCAGGGCAAACGCGTTCAGGCCCTCGGCGGGGCGAAGAACCACATGGTGATCATGCCCGACGCCGACCTCGACCAGGCCGTGTCCGCGCTGATGGGGGCCGCCTACGGTTCCGCCGGGGAACGGTGCATGGCGATCTCCGTCGCCGTGCCGGTCGGGGAGGGCACCGCGAACGCGCTGCGCGCGGTTGATCGCCGCCCTGGCCGATCTGAAGGTCGGGCCCGGCACCGACCCCGAGGTGGAGATGGGTCCGCTGGTGACGGGGGTGCGCCGCGACAAGGTCGCCTCCTACATCGACATCGGGGTCGAGGAGGGCGCCGAGCTGGTCGTCGATGGGCGGAAGAGTATTCCGGCGGCCGGTGGGGAGGGGTTCTTCCTCGGCGGCACCCTGTTCGACCACGTCACCCCGACCATGCGGATCTACCTTGAGGAGATCTTCGGGCCGGTGTTGTCCGTCGTGCGCGCCCAATCCTTCGAGGAGGCAATGCAGTTGGTCAACGACCACGAATTCGGCAACGGCCGCCATTTTCACCGCCGACGGTAACACCGCCCGCACCTACCTCGCGCAGTTCAAGGCCGGCATGGTCGGTATCAACGTCCCGATCCCGGTGCCGATGGCGTTCCACTCCTTCGGCGGCTGGAAGCGGTCGCTGTTCGGTGACCACCACATCCACGGCCCCGAGGGCGTCCGGTTCTACACCCGCAACAAGACCGCCACCACCCGCTGGCCCAACGACTCCCAGGTCCGCGCCGACTTTTCCATGCCTACCCATGAGTGACGGAGCGACCGTGACCACCGCCGCTCTCGCCGACACCGTCCGCGCCGAACGGCGCGGCGACATCGGCGTCATCACCCTCGACCGGGTCACGGCCCTCAACGCCCTGAACACCGAGATGGTGGACACCCTCGACATGGTGCTGGCCGAGTGGGAGAACGCCGGCCTTCGGGCCGTGGTGCTCGACAGCGCCAGCCCGAAGGCGTTCTGCGCGGGCGGTGACATCCGCGCCGTTCGGCAGAACAGCCTGGCCGGCGACCCGGAGGCGAGCGAGCGGTTCTTCGCCACCGAGTACCGCCTCAACGCCCGCATCGCCGACTACCCGGTCCCGTTCATTTCGCTCATCGACGGCATCTGCATGGGCGGCGGGATGGGCCTGTCGATTCACGGGACCTTCCGATCGACGAGACCCCCCAATATCGACATCTCGGCGATCCTCAACGGCGCCACCACACCCGAGCAGGAGCGAGCCGTTGCTTTCGCCAGAGACGTGCGATGCGGACTGGCCGACGGTGAATTGCGAACAGGCGAGTAGCACCGCTTCCATCGGGCGTCTCGACTCCCACCGCAACATCGGCCGAATATCGACATTCCAGGATCTTCCGAGGCCGAATATAATCAAGGCTTATGGATAGGCGGCACATCGTGCATTTCCTCGCCGTCGTGGACGAGGGATCCATCTCGGCTGCCGCTCGCAAATTGGGTTTGAGTCAGCCCTCGGTGTCGCAGACGATCCACGAACTCGAGCGGGAGCTGGAGTGCACGCTGTTCACCCGCGGCCGCGGGATGAGCGCGACGTCGAATGGGCGCGCGCTGATCGGACCGGCGCGGTCGGCGTTACGTGCTCTGGACACGGCGCGTTGGGCGATCGAGGACGTCTCGGAGTTGAAGTCCGGCGAACTCGACATCGGCAGTGTCGTCAATCTCGCGGTCGACCCGCTCGTCGATCTGGTGAAGCGATACCGGGCCCGCCATCCGGGAGTGACGATCCACATTCGCCGGGTGCACGTCGGTGCGCGTGGGTTCGACGATCTGGCCCGCGGTCACGTCGAACTGCTCCTGACGGAGTATCCACCGGCGGCGACCGGCTATCAGGAGGTTCCATTCGGGGAGCGCCCGCTCGTCGCCGTGTTCCCGCCGGGCACGCCACTCGCCGATCGTCCGATGAGGATCGAGGAACTGGCCGATCGGGAGGTCATCTCCGCACCCTTTCCCGGTGCCATCGGACGCGCGCACATGAACCGGCTGCTGGCTGCCCGCGGATTGGGCAACTTGGTCCCGGTGCTGGAGACCGCGCATCGGCACGCGGTGATACCGCTCATCCTGGCTGGGGTGGGCGGCACGATTCTGCACGGGACCGAGGCGGATCTCGCGGCGCGGCTCGGCGCCGTCGTTCGGCCGCTGGATGTGAGTCTCCCGACCGGTCATGCGCTGTACTACCGCTCCGACGAACTGTCGCCGGCTGCGCGTGCGTTCGTCGCGCTGGTGCGGGAGTCGACGGTGGCGTGACTCAGCCGGGGCAAGGCATAAGTGGTACCTATGTTTTGTATCGGGTGATTGCGTCTATACCTCTGTGTGGATCGATCGTAGGGTCGAAGGTGCATGGAGGGATGGCCGCGTACCGCGGATGGTCCCCAATGTGCTGCGGGATCGGTGTTCTCACACCGCCGTGCATGCATCTGACCTGAACCCTGCTCGCGATCGGACCCGCTGATGATTCACCGCCCACTCGAAGGAATCCGCGTTGTCGACTTCGGCCAATTCGTCGCCGCGCCCGGCGCATCACAATCTCTCGTCGATCTCGGCGCCGAGGTAATCAAGGTCGAACCGCCGGAGGGTGACTGGGTTCGCTCGGGCACATCGTTCGGTGAATCCATCCTGCGCGCGTACAACCGAGGAAAACGATCGATTGCACTCGATCTCAAAGACTCTCGTGGCCTGGAGGTGGCCGAGCGCCTGGTTTCCGACGCCGACGTCGTCATCCAGAATATGCGTCCAGGTGCGATGGAGGCGCTGGGGCTCGGCCCGGACCGGGTCCGGGAGTTGAACCCGCGTGCCATCTACGCGACGGTCAGCGGCTTCGGTCTCCACGGACCTTCGCGCCACCGGCCCGGACTCGATATCGCGGCGCAGGCCGAAAGCGGGTTGATGGCCATCACCGGTGAGCTCGGCGGGCGGCCGTTGCGGGTGGGAACGACCATCGTGGATGCGGCCACGGCGCACGTACTGACCGAAGCCGTCCTCGCGGCGCTGCTCGAGCGTGAGCGTTTCGGGCAGGTTGCAGCTGTCGAGGTCTCCCTGCTCGAGGTTGCTCTGCACCTACAGTCGGCGGACTGGACCGGCTACTCGATCACCGGGTCGACGCCGTGTCGCCGTGGCAACGGTCAGCCAGGAGTCGCGCCGGCGGCCGATCTGATCGAAACGTCGGATGGGTACATCGTGCTGTCCGGTTACTCGGCGCAGCATTGGCCGCGACTGTGTGAGGTTCTCGGGCGTGCAGATCTCGCCACCGATCCACGCTTCGCCGACAACGAAGCGCGCGTGGCCAATCGCGAAAAGCTCCTGAGCGAGCTGGCGGTCGCTCTCGGTGGCCGCACCAGCGAGGAATGCGTTCAACTGCTGGCGAGCAATGGCCTCGTCGTCGGGGCTGTCCGTAGCTACGATCAGGTGCGCGAATCCGACGATGTCATCGCCGGTGAGATGTTCACCCGTGGAGAGCACTTCGACGGATCAGCATTCGACGTCGTCCGAGTTCCGTTTCGCCTGGGTGGTGAATGCGAGCGAACGATGCGACGCGTGCCTTCCCTCGGCGAGCACTCCGCTGAAATTGTCACCGGAATCGGTTACAGCGCAGAAGAGTTGGACGCACTGTTGCAGGCGGGCGTTCTCTCGTGCAAGGAGTCGAGTGCGGTCGGGACACCGGCATGACAGTGAGACCCAGGACGAACTCGTTGGCCGGTCTTCGCCAGGGCGTCGACCCCGACCCGCGATTCACGTTGGCAAACGAGCGAACCTATCTCGCCTGGATCCGGACTGCGCTGGCACTCATTGCGGCCGCATTGGCGCTCGAAGCGTTCGGGGGAACCGTCGTGCCGACGACGATTCGTCTACCCGCAGCAATCACGATACTGATCGGTGCTGTCCTGGTTGTCGGGTTGGCATTGTGGCGTTGGCTCCGCATCGAGATTGCCCTTCGCCGTCGGCAGAGCTTGCCGCTACCGGGATCGATTGTCGTGGTGGCCCTTCTGGTTGCCGGTGCCGGCGCCGCCGCGATTGTGGTGCTGATCGGGTGACGACCGGACGCGCGACGGACGGCGTGGGTGTGTGATCACCCACGACGACCCGGGACTGCAACCTGAGCGGACCGCGCTCTCGTGGATCCGGACAACCGCGGCGCTGGCCGTACCCACACTGCTGCTGTTGCGGTTGGGTCCCCCCGTCGTCACGGTGCCGGCCGCCGCGACGGTGATCACCTTCTGCTCGGCCACACTTATCCGTTCTCGTGCGGCGCATTCCGGCCGGATCCGGCAACTTCAGCTCGGCGCAGGAACTCCGAGTGTGATGGAGTGCGTGGTTCTCGGGGGATGTGCGATTCTCGTGGCGGTAGCCGGCATCGCGTCGATCGCGGTGTAGTGCGTGTCCTGCGGGCCCGTGTGATCTGTCCAAACCCATAAGCCGATCCGATCGCAGAATGCGCATTCGCGTCTTTGTGTGACGTGCATGGCGCTGATTGATTTGAGTGTGAGTTGAACAAGGGCGCAAAGGAGCCACACATGCGGGACGCAGTCATCGTCGATGCGGTACGGACACCGGTCGGAAAACGCAACGGATCGCTGGCGGAGATTCATCCAGCGGATCTGTCCGCACACGTGTTGAACGCTCTCGTCGAGCGAACGAATATCGATCCGGGTGTCGTCGACGACGTCGTGTGGGGATGCGTGGGTCAGGTCGGGGATCAGGCGAACAACATCGGCAGGAGCGGCGTACTCGCTGCAGGTTGGCCGACATCGGTTCCGGCGACCACAGTGGACCGCCAGTGCGGGTCCAGCCAACAGGCGCTGCACTTCGCCGCGGCGGGCGTGATTGCCGGTCAGTACGACGTTGCGGTCGCCGGTGGAGTGGAGTCGATGTCGCGGGTTCCCATGGGGACCAGTCGCCACACGGGACAGCCGTTTGGACAGACCGTGCTGGACCGATTCGGAGTCGAGGCGTTCAACCAGGGCATCGGCGCCGAGATGATTGCCGAAAAATGGGCGCTCTCGCGCCGGCGACTCGACGAGTTCGCCGCAGACTCGCACGAGAAAGCCGCCGCTGCGACCGATTCGGGCGCGTTCACCGGCCAGGTCGCCGCTCTGCCCGGCGTGTTGGACTCGGACGAGGGCATTCGGCGCGGTACCACCGCCGACACACTTGCCGGACTGAAGACGTCCTTCAAAGCGGACGGAGCGATCCACGCCGGCAACGCCTCGCAGATCTCGGACGGTGCCGGAGCCCTGCTGGTGACCACGACCGAGAAGGCACGTCAGCTCGGTCTGACACCGATCGCCCGAATCCACACCGCCGTGACAGTGGGTGACGATCCGGTGATCATGCTGACCGGACCGATCCCGGCGACCGCGAAGGTCCTCGAGCGCTCCGGATTGTCGATCGCCGACATCGGCGCATTCGAGGTCAACGAAGCATTCGCCTCGGTGCCTCTGGCCTGGCTCGCGGAGACGGGAGCCGACCCGGCCCTGGTGAACCCGCTGGGCGGCGCGATCGCCGTCGGCCATCCTCTCGGCGGCTCCGGTGCCGTTCTGATGACGAGGCTGGTGCATCACATGCGAGACAACAACATTCGATATGGCTTGCAAACGATGTGTGAGGGCGGCGGCATGGCCAACGCCACGATCGTCGAATTGCTCTGACCACCCGACAGAAGGTGTCTGATTGATATGAAGAGAACCGTATTCAACGAGGACCACGAGACATTCCGCAAAGTGGTCCAGGACTTCCTGGCTCGCGACGTCCAACCGCACTATGAGGCGTGGACCGAGGCGGGCAGGGTCGACAAGACTGTCTTTCACAAAGCCGGCGAGATCGGCATTCCCGGCCTCCAGATACCCGAAGAGTACGGCGGCGCGGGTATCGAGAGCTTCAAATTCAACGCCGTCGTCGCCGAGGAGCTGGCTCGATCCGGCGTCACTCTGGGTGGTCTCGCACTGCAGACCAATGTGCTGCTCCCCTACTTCCTCGAGTACGCAACCGAGGAGCAGCGGCGGCGCTGGCTGCCCGGCATGGCCAGCGGCCACATCGTCGGCGCGATCGCGATGACGGAGCCCGGCACGGGCTCGGACCTGGCGGGCATGGCCACGACCGCACGGCGGGTCGGCGACAATTATGTTCTCAACGGCGCCAAGACCTTCATCACGGGTGGTATCAACTGCGACCTTGTCGTCGTGGTGGCCCGGACCGACAAGGGGGCCGACCGTCGAGACGGGCTGTCCCTGCTGATCGTCGAGGACGGCATGCCCGGGTACGAGCGGGGCCGGAACCTGACGAAGCTGGGTCTGAAAGCGCAGGACACCGCGGAGTTGTCGTTCACCGACGTGCGGGTTCCGGTGGAGAATCTGCTCGGTGAGGAGGGCAAGGCCTTCGGGTACCTCGGGTTCAACCTCCCGCAGGAGCGGCTGTCCACTGCGATCAATGCTCAGGCCAGCGCGGAAACGGCTTTGGATCTGACCGTCGAGTACGTCAAGGAGCGCAAGGCCTTCGGGACAACCATCGGCAGCTTCCAGAACACCAAGTTCGAACTGGCGTCGTGCGCGATCGAAATCGAGGCGGGTCGCGCGATGGTGGACAGGGCGCTCGACGAACTCGACGAGGGCACGCTGACCGCGGCGGACGCGGCGAAGGCCAAGGTCTATTGCACCGAGCTGCAGTCCCGGGTGATCGACCGCTGCCTGCAGTTGCACGGCGGCTACGGGTTCATGATGGAGTACCCGATCGCCCGGATGTATGCGGATGCCCGGGTGACGCGAATCTTCGCCGGTACCACCGAAGTGTGTAAGTCGATTGTCAGCAAGTCGCTGGGTCTGTAGGGGTAGGGAATTCATGCTGAGTACACGATTTACGGAGCTGTTCGGGATCACCCACCCGGTGGTGCAGGGTGGCATGCAGTGGGTCGGGCGTGCCGAACTCGTCGCGGCGGTGGCGAACTCGGGAGCGCTCGGGTTCATCACCGCGTTGACCCAACCCACTCCGGACGCGTTGGCCGCGGAGATCGCCCGCTGTCGCGAGATGACGGACATGCCTTTCGGTGTGAACCTGACGATGCTTCCCTCGATCACTCCGCCGCCGTACGCGGAGTATCGCGACGTGATCATCGACTCCGGTGTGAAGATCGTCGAGACCGCGGGGAACAGTCCGGCAGAGCACATGCCGGCGTTCCTAGCCGCTGGAGTGAAGGTGCTGCACAAGTGCACCAGCGTGCGACATGCAGTGAAGGCCGAGGCGCTGGGCGTCCATGCGCTGAGCATCGACGGGTTCGAATGCGCCGGACATCCCGGTGAGGACGACGTTCCGGGCCTCATCCTGATTCCCGCCGCAGCGCGGGCATTGCGAGTTCCTGTCATCGCGTCGGGCGGCTTCGCGGACGGGCGGGGGCTGGCGGCAGCGTTGGCGCTCGGCGCCGAGGGTGTCAACATGGGCACCCGGTTCATGTGCACGGCGGAGTCGCCGATCCATCGGACGATCAAACAGCAGATTGTCGACGCCACCGAACTCGACACCGAGTTGATATTCCGGTCGCTGCGGAACACGGCCCGCGTCGCGAGCAACACCGTCAGCCGGGAAGTGGTCAGTGCGCTCGCTGGCGGGGGTGCGTTCGACGATATCCGGCACCTTGTGTCCGGTGCGCGCGGCAGAACGGTGTACGAACTCGGCGACCCCGAGGCAGGCATTTGGTCGGCAGGTCTGTCGCAGGGCCTGATTCACGACATCCCCACGGTTGACGAGCTTGTCACGCGGATCGTCGCGGAGGCGGCAGACCTGATCCAGGGTCGGCTCGCCGGTCTCTGTGATCGCAATGCGGCCGTCCTCGTCGACTCCTGATGGTGAGAGCCGGCCCGAACGGCAAACCTGTCGCTCGCGATTCTGGAAGGAATGCCGTGAATACATCTTTTCTACTGGGCTGCAACGCAAGTCGGGTCATCGGGAGTGCGTTGTGAGTCACCCGGAGACCGATTCGGTGCTCCTCCGGCACCATCCGAGCGGGCGGTTGGACATCGAAATGAACCGCCCCGAGCGGAAGAACGCCTTGACTGTCCCGATGGTGATCCAACTAGCGGACGCCCTCGCGGACGCCCGAGGCGACGACACCGTGACGGCAGTGTTGCTGCACGGGGCAGGCGGCTGCTTCAGCTCCGGATTGGACCTCGCCGAGGTGCGCCCGGGGGACCCGGAGATTTCCTCCGCAATCGCCGAACTGCACACATGCCTCGCCGCCCTCGGCAAGCCGTTGATAGGTGCCCTGCAGCGGGCCGCTGTCAACGGCGCTGCGGCGATCGCGCTGGCCTGCGACCTGCTCGTGGTGGGGCAGACGTCGTTCCTGATGGTCGGCGAGGCGGAGATGGGAGTGGCGGCCCCGAACAACCTACGTTGGTTGCTCGCGAAGTACGACGTGAACCAGGCACTGCAACTCACATTGGGATGTGAACGCCACTACGGGCCGGCGCTGCTGCGCCGAAACTTCGCCTACGACATGGTGCCGGACGACCGGGTTCTGGCCCGGGCAACCGAACTCGCCGAGAAAGTGGCCGCCTACCCCCATGGCGGGGGAATCGCGATGAAACAAGCGATCATCGCGCTCGAGGGAATCGCGAAGGAGACAATCGAATGGGAATAGCGACAACCGCGGAACACCGCGCACTTCGCGAGGCGGTTCGGGGCTTTCTCGCCGACACCAGCGGGCCGACCGAAATCCTGCTCGTTCAGGACTCGGAACTCGGCTACCGCCCCGAGATGTGGGCGACGATGGCGGAACAACTCGAACTGCAGGGAATGCTCGTCGACGAAAAGCACGGCGGTTCCGGCGCGGGGATCCGTGACCTCGTCGTCGTCGCCGAGGAATTCGGGCGCTCCGCGGCGTGCAGTCCGTTCTTCTCGAGTTCCGTGCTGACCACGCTCGCGATCGCGGACTGCGCCCAGGAAGCGTGGAGCACCGAGTTGCTGCCGGGTCTCGCTGCGGGCACACGGCTCGGGTGCCTCGCGTTCGCCGATGCCGACGGGTGGTGGCAGGCCGGGACGGAGGCGGTGCGTGCACACCCGGACGGCGACAGCTGGCGGCTCGACGGACGGGCCCACCACGTGCTCTTCGGTCACTGCGCCGACACCGTCGTCGTCGCCGCCCGCACCGAAGAGGGGACCGGACTCTTTCTCGTGGATCCATCGGATCCGAATGTTCGGCGGGTCCGGTGCCCGGCGTTGGACCTGACTCGACCACTGACGACCTTCACCTTCGCCGGGGCGGCGGCGCAACGGATCAGTGGTGCCGTCGACATCTCCGAGGCGCTGTCGAGGGCACTCGACAAGTCGCTCGTCGTGCAGGCTGCGGAGAGGGTCGGCGGAGCTCGCCGGTGCCTTGATCTGACAACCGAATACGCGAAGACCCGAAACCAGTTCGGTCGTCCGGTCGGTGCCAACCAGGCCGTTAAGCACGGGCTCGCCGATCTGATCCGCGCGCTGGAACCGGTCGCCGCTGCGGTCGACGTTGCCGCTCACGCCGCGGATACCGATTCCCCGGAGCTGCCGACACTGGTGAGCCTGTTGTGTGTTGCGGGGCCGGAGAGGTACCTGCAGATCGCCGGAGAAGCCATTCAACTGCACGGCGCGATCGGCTTCACCTGGGAGCACTGGGCTCACATCCATCTCAAGAGGGCGAAGACGGATCAACTGATGTTCGGATCGTCGACGTGGCACCGGGAGCGCCTACTCGCCGGAGCCCTCTCCGCCGCTGCGGTCGAGGGCTGTGTGCGGACCGACGAACCCGCGCCGCTGGCGGAACTGCGCTCCGAGGTCCGCGGGTGGCTGGTCGAGCATGGAACCGAGGGGATGCCACTCGAGTACGCGCAGGAACCGTTCGGGCACGAAGACACCGACACCGAGAAGCGCTGGATCGACCTGCTGCGTCAGGGGCGGTGGTTGTGCCTGTCGTGGCCGGAGGAACACGGTGGGCGGGGCCTGGGTCCGGTCGAAACGCTTGTGGTGGAGGAGGAGTTCGCCCGCGCGGGACTGCGTCGCCCGCAACTCGGCATGGGCGAGATCCTCCTGGCGCCTGCCCTGTTGGCACATGGAAGCGAGGCCCAGAAGCGGCGATTCCTGCCGCGCATCCTGTCGGGCGAAGACACGTGGTGCCAAGGATTTTCCGAACCCGAGACCGGATCCGACCTCGCCTCCCTGCGAACCACCGGAACCGTGGCCGGCGACGAGTTGCGGATCACCGGCGACAAGATCTGGACCAGCCACGGCGATCAGGCCGACATGATGTTCCTGTTGTGCCGCACCGACCGCGACGCGCCGAAACACCGCGGCATCTCGTTCGTGCTCGTTCCCATGACGGACAACGGCGTTTCCGTCGATCCGATCCGGATGGCGTCGGGCGCCAGCGGCTTTGCGCAGGAACACATTACCGATGCCCGAACGCCTCTGAGCAATGTGGTCGGTGGGCTCGGCAACGGTTGGGCGGTCGCGATGACCACACTCGGCGCCGAGCGGGCCGGCAAGGCTGCCACGCAGTACGTCGGCTATCGCCACGAATGGGACGTCCTGGTGGAGCGGCTGGACAAGAACGCGCGACTCGACGACGCGATCGTGCGCCGGCAGTTGGCGGAACTCGTGATCGAGGTCGAACTGATGCGCGCCGTCGGGTCCGTGATCAGCGCCCGGATCGCCGAGGGGCAGTCCGTCGACGAGTTGCTCGCGATCGACAAGATCAACTGGTCGGAATATCACTGCAACTTCGGTTCGACCAGCCTCGAACTTCTCGGTGCTTCGGCTCTGAACCGCCCCGAGGGGGACGGCTATCAACTCGACCCCCTGCAGCGGGTGTTCCTGGAGAGCCGGGGACGCCGGATCGCACGTGGCTCGAATCAGATTCAGCGCACGATCATCGGTGAGCGGATCCTGGGCCTGCCGAAGTAGGGGACCGATCGGTCGCTCCAATCGGTGAGCCGGACGGCATATGTTTCATCGATCGTCGCAATAGGGGTCTGGTCTTTGATGTCTGTGACCCACGTCATTTGAATTGACTTCACTGAATACAATCACAACTGTTGAGGCGGAGGCCTACCTATGACTGTCGCGAACGGCCCACATCGTGCGGACAATTCCGCGGGGACGATGCCCGAGGCCAGGACGCCTGTGGGCGCGCGGACCGCACGCACCGCCTGGAGCATCACCTTTCTCGTGATGATTCTGCAAACGGTGAACTTCGCCGACAAAGCCGTGTTGGGGATTGTCGCCCGACCGTTGTCGGAGGATCTCGGCCTGTCCAACGCCGACATCGGTCTGTTGGGCAGCGTCTTCTACGTTTTGTTCGTCGTGACCGGGCTCCTGGGTGGATTCATCGCCGACCGCGTGAAGATCGTCTGGGTGCTGTTAGTGATGGCACTGCTCTGGTCGCTGGTGCAGATCCCGATCCTGTTGGTCGGAACATTCGGGGCATTACTCGTCAGCAGGGTTCTCCTCGGCGCCGCCGAGGGTCCGGCTGCATCGCTCGTGAACGTCGCGGTGTTCGGCTGGTTCCCCAAGAAAGAACGTGGGCTGCCGTCCGCCGTGGTCTCGTCCGGCTCCTCTCTGGCGAAGATTCTGATGGCTCCCGCGCTGACCCTCATCGTGGCCGCATACGGGTGGAGGGCGGCGTTCATCACCATGATGATCATCGGCGCCGTCTGGGCCGCGGTCTGGCTGGTCGTCGGCAAGGACGGCCCCTACTCCGTGAACAGCGCCCGCGAGCGCGCCAAGACCGGCGACACGGACACGGTGACGCGGGTAAGCATCCTCCGGATCGCGGCGCTCCCCACGTTCTGGGGCGGAGTGCTCGGCATGTTTGCGGTCTACGGCATGGTCGCGGTCGTCCTGACCTGGCTGCCGTCATACTTCGAGGAGGGCCTCGGCTACACCCGGATCAACTCCGGATTGCTGTTCGCGCTGCCCAGCGTCACCGGAATGACCGCGATGTTGCTCGGTTCGTTTGTCACCGACCGTCTGGCAGGACGAGGAACGACGGTGCGGGTGTCGCGCGGGCTCGTGACGGTGGTCGCTCTGGTCTTGTGCGGTGTGTGCCTCGCCGTGATCCCGTTCGTCACCGAATCGTGGATCGCCGTGGCGCTGGTGGTCACCGGCTACGGCGTCGGAGTCGCCACCCTCCCGCTGATGTTCGTCGCCGTGAGTTACATCAGCCCGGATCGTCAGGTCGCGTCGACATTGGGAGTGTTCGTCGCGTTGTTCCAGGCCTCCGGGATCCTGGCCCCGTGGCTCACCGGGTACCTGGTGGACGCGGCACCGACCCCAGCGGACGGGTACACCTCGGCGTTCCAGATACTCGGTGTGGTGGCGATCGTGGGTGCGGTGGTGATGTTCTTGACCATCGACCCGGAGCGGGACCGGGCGCGGATCGCGGCGATCGATCCGCTGACCAACGCCGACGGCTCGGCCGAAGACGAGGAGCTGTATGCCGCCACCCACGGCGAGGAATCCGGGCGAACCAGAGAAGGATCGTGACGCTGTGTCCACGCAGTACAGCGTCGCCGGCAGTGTCGCGATCATTCACCTCGACAATCCGCCTTTGAATGGGCTCTCGCTCTCCACCCGGCAGGGGATTCTGCGGGACTTCACCCGCGCTCTGGACGCACCCGGGATCGACTCGATCGTGTTGACCGGCAATGCCGCCGACTTCTCGGCCGGTGCGGACATCTCCGAAGTCGCCGCACCCCGGTCCGCTGCCGGGCCGTCGCTGCGTGAGTTGATCGAGGCCTTCGAGGACTCGAGCAAACCAGTTGTCGCGGCAATCGAGGGCACCTGTTTCGGCGGCGGCCTCGAGCTCGCTCTGGGCGCGCACTATCGTGTCGCGGCAACGACGGCGAAAGTCGCTCTGCCGGAGGTGAAGCTGGGGCTCGTACCCGGCGCAGGTGGCACCCAGCGACTGCCGCGGGCGCTCGACATGCGGACAGCCGCCGACATGATCACCGGCGGATCGACCCGCACCGCCGGTTCGCTCGCTGCCATCCCCGGGCAGAAGCTGTTCGATCTCGTCGTGGATGCCGATACCGTGGCTGCCGCAATTCGTTTCGCAACCCGGATGGCCGCGAGCGGCCGGCGTCCGCGGATACGTGACCTCGTTGCCGCCGAAGGCGACGACCTGGGGACCCTGCACACGCAACTGACCAAACGGAGTCGAGGGTTCGCAGCTCCCCTGATCGCCCTCGACCTCGTGGAGAGGGCACGCGGCCCCTTCGCGGAGGGGCTCGACGCCGAGCAGGCGGCCTTCCTCGAATTGGTGGGCAGTGATCAGTCGGCGGCGCTGCGGCACGCGTTCTTCGCTGAACGGACTGCGCGGAAGATCCCGGGAATGGCGGCCGGAACGGTCGCACGGCCGGTGCAGAAAGTCGCGGTCGTCGGCGCAGGCACGATGGGCGGCGGCATCGCCATGAACTTCCTCGACGCCGACATCCCGGTCGCCATGCTCGAGACGTCGCAGGAACCGCTCGACCGCGGTCTGGCCACGATTCGCCGCAATTATCAGTCGCAGGTGAACAGGGGAAAGCTGACGCCCGAGGCCCTGGAGAGGCGGATGGGACTGCTCGATCCGACCGTCGACTACGCAGACCTCGCGGACTGCGACCTGGTGATCGAGGCCGTGTTCGAGGACATGGACGTCAAGCGCATGGTATTCACGAAACTCGACGAGGTGATGAAGCGCGGTGCAATCCTGGCGTCGAACACCTCGACGCTCGATGTCGACGTCATCGCCGAGTTCACCGGTCGGCCTGCCAATGTGGTGGGGATGCATTTCTTCAGTCCCGCGAACGTGATGACACTGCTGGAGATCGTTCGAGCGGACAAGACCGCCGACGACGTTCTGGCAACGGCGTCGGCTCTCGGGAGACGCGTCGGCAAGGTGACGGTGGTGGCCGGCGTGTGCGACGGGTTCATCGGCAACCGCATGCTGGCCCGATATCGACGGGCATCGGATCGTCTCCTCGAGGTGGGAGCGTCGCCGGAGCAGATCGACTCCGCCATGGAGGGTTTCGGATATGCGATGGGCCCGTATCGGGCCGGCGACCTGGCCGGCGGCGACATCGGCTGGGCGATTCGCAAGCGGCGCTATGCCGAGAATCCCGCCGCGCCACATAACGAACTGGCCGACCGGCTGTGCGAGATGGGCCGATTCGGGCAAAAGACGGGGGCGGGCTGGTACGACTACGAGCCCGGGCGGCGTGACGCGATCCCGAGTCCGGTCGTGGCAGAGCTGCTCGAGTCGTACTACCGGGACACCGGCATTCGGCGGCAGAGTTTCTCGGCGGAGGAGATCGTGCAGCGACTGGTCTTCGCGCTCGTGGACGAGGGCGCACGGATTCTCGACGAAGGGATAGCGTTGCGTGCCTCCGACATCGACGTGGTGTATCTCGCGGGCTACGGCTTTCCGCGCCATCGCGGTGGACCGATGTTCCACGCCGACGGTGTCGGGCTCGACCGAGTGGAAGAAGCGCTGCGGAGGTTCGACGAAAACACCGAACACGCGCCGTTGTTGACGAGATTGGCGAAGGAAGGAAGAACCTTCAACTGACCCGTTACCGGGTCGTTCCATCGTCCCGGTCCCGTCGGCGGAGGGCCGCGTCGAGGAGCGCGCGCGCAGCGGGGGAGAGCACACCCGGCCGATGCATGACCGCGACCGTGAGAATCACCGGCGGCTCCATTGCCCGTGCCACCACGCCCGGCTCACCGGCGTTGTCGACGACTGCCCTGGTGACCCAGGCCATTCCGGCGCCTGCAGCAACCAGCGGCACGGTGGCCTGGCGATGCGCCGTGACCACACCGAGCGTTGTCCGTCGTGATGCACGGCGTAACGCGGACTCCACCGAGACCCGCCCCTGCGCGCCACCGGTCACCGCGATCACCGGAAGATCGGGGATCTGCTCGAACGGCAGGGGATCGGGGAGACCGTCCGCGATCACCCGCGGAAGGGCGATACACAATTCGTCGGTGCCCAAGCTGTGGGTGTCGAGGTCGCGGCGGTCGGTCACTTCTGTGGAGTCGGCCGGTTCGAGAAACCCGAACCCCAACTCCACGGTGCCGTCGCGCACCGCCCCGGCGACGTCGTTCTCGGACCGAAACTCCCTGATGCGGACGGTAACCGTGCCGTACGCCCGCCTCAGGTCACCGATCAGGTCGGGGAGCGGGGACTCGTAGAGGCCCGCGGTAGTGCCGATATCGACGTGTCCACCATGGAGGCCGGAGAGTTCGGCAACGGAGGCCTGCGCGGTGGCCATGTCCCGGAGTAGTTGCCGGGCAGGAGCAACCAGCGCCGCACCCACCGTCGTCGGAACGAGCCCACGGCCGACACGATGGAACAGGGGGGTGCCCAGATCACGTTCGAGGACGCGGATCGACTGCGACAGAGAGGGCTGCGCGAGGTGGAGCGCGGCGGCCGCGCGGACCACACCGCCGTGTTCGACCACGGCAAGGAAATGCTCGGCCTGCCGGAACTCCATGTCCACCTCCATGCCACCGTGGCCCGCGCGTGAGGGACGTGACCGCCGTCCGGAGCGCGAAACGCGAAGACCACTGCTTCGCCAGTGTCACCTTATCGCCCACGTCACGTTGGGTAGGGTCGGGAAGTGGACTCACGTCAACTGCGCTACTTCCTCGCTGTCGTCGAGAACGGCAGCGTGACCCGGGCAGCTGAGGTTCTGTATGTGGCCCAGCCGGCGCTGTCGCAGTCGCTGCGGGCGCTGGAAGGTGAACTGGGGGTCGAACTCTTTCGGCGGGTGCCACGAGGAATGGAGTTGACCGATGCGGGTGCGGCATTGCTGGGGCCCGCGCGCCAGGTGCTGCAGTCGTCCCGCCGTGCGGACGAGATCGTGCGGGGGATCGCCACGCTCGAGAACGGCTGGCTCGATGTGGCCAGCCCGCCGGACCTCGCGGTGGAACCGCTCGCCTCGTTGGTGGCACAATTTCGGGCACAGTACCCGGGCGTGTGGGTCAATCTGATGGATCCGGGGCCCAACGCCGACGTGGAGACTCTCCTGAGAACCGCTCGATGCGAAGTCGGGATCGACTATCTCCCGGCCGACGACGACAAGCTGTCGACCCGTGTGCTCGGCCGTCGCCGACTGCTGCTGGGGCTACCGGCTGAGGCACCCCAGACGCAGACGCCGATCTTCCCGATCGATCGACTGTCCGAGCTACCGTTGATCGCCGGACCGAGGGGTACAGCTGTTCGCGACGAGGTCGAACGTGCTTGCGCTCAACACGGTTTCAGCCCGAACGTGGCGGTGGAGGTCGAACATGAACACAACGTGTATCTACTCGTCGAGGCCGGAGCAGGCGCGGCCTTCCTGACCGACTCCGAGGCCCGTCGAGCCGAGCGTCGCGGAGTGCGGGTGATGCGAACCGAGCCCGAGTTGGGGCACGACTACGGTGTGGTGTTCCGGTCGGGACCGTTGTCACCGGCGGCCGCAGCGTTCGCCGCTCTCGCCACCGGCTCGGCCCCCGGGGAGAGGCATGCGTGAAGCCGATTGCTCTGGAAGGCAACGGATCTTTGACCCGAGCCGCCGAATCGAGGACGGTGAAGCCGACGTGCTCGACAAGTCCGAAGAGACAGGTTCCCGATGAAGTTCAATACCATTCGCCTCGAGGTCGACGACGGCATCGCCACGGTCACGCTGGACCGTCCCGATCAGCTCAACGCATGCACGACGGAAATGAAATCGGAGATCATCGAAGCCTTCGATCACACCGACGCCAGCGATGCGGTCCGCGTGGTGATCATGACCGGCTCCGGTAGAGCGTTCTGCGCCGGCGCCGACCTCTCTGGAGGGGGTTCGCGATTCGACGCGCCGGAGGAGACCGACGGTGGAGTGCCCCGCGACGGCGGCGGTGAGATGACCCTGCGGATCTACGATTCGACGAAGCCCGTGATCGCGGCGATCAATGGTCCGGCAGTGGGAGTCGGCGCGACCATCACCCTCCCCATGGACATCCGATTGGCCTCGGAGGGGGCGAAGTTCGCGTTTCCCTTCACCCGCCGCGGCATCGTTCCCGAGAGCTGCTCGAGTTGGTTTCTCCCGCGTCTGGTGGGGGTCGAGCGGGCGATGGAATGGCTGTACACGGGACGGCTGTTCACCGCAGCGGAGGCGCACGAAGGCGGCCTGATCAGTGCCGTCCATCCGCCGGAAACGTTGCTCGCTGCCGCTCGGTCTCTCGCGGCGGAGATCATCGACAACACGGCACCCGTGTCGGTGACGCTGACCCGGCAATTGGTGTGGCGGATGCTCGGCGCCGCACATCCGATGGACGCGCACATCGCGGAGTCCCGGGGTATGCGCGCACAGGGCGCCAGCAGCGACGCCTACGAGGGCGTCACGTCCTTCCTGGAAAAGCGCCCACCCCGGTTCACCCGCAAAGTCACCTCTGATCTTCCGGACATCTTCCCGGGCTGGGTCCGCCCCGGGTACCGGTAGGCCCTCGTCAGGGCGCCGATCGAATCCGGTTATCGGTGTGTTTCGTGATGCTTCGGTTCTGTAAAACATCCACTCCCAGGGCGAATTGGGCTGGACAGGGCAACCGGATCCACTGTATACAGTGAATATGTCGCCTACGTCACACGAGTTCGGGTCTCCGGAAGGGGACCTGACGTCCCGGCTCCGAACCTCCATCGTCGAGGGCATCTATCCCCCTGGCCACCGCTTGGTGCAGGAGGAACTCGCCGACCGGTTCGGGGTGTCGCGGATTCCGCTGCGCGAAGCCATGCGGACCCTCGCGGGGGAGGGCCTGCTGCGCACGGTCCCGGGCCGCGGCACGTTCGTCACCGCGCTCGACCTCGACGAGATCGACGAGATCTACGACCTGCGCCGCCTGGTCGAGCCGAGCTTCGCCGAGCACGTCACCGAGCGAGTCTCGCGGCGCGACATCAGCCGCTTCGAGACGATGGCCGAGCAGATGGATCAGGTGGCCGACACCGGCGCCGGAGCGTGGTCGCGGACCAACCTGGCGTTCCATCTCGACATGTACCGGCTCTCGCGCCTGCCGATGCGCTACGAAATCATCGCCCAGATGTATCACCGGCTCGAGCCCTATTCCCGGTTCTACGTGCACGGGACGTGTGCGTACGACCGGGTCCAGGACGAGCACAAGGCGATGGTTCAGGCGCTCGCCGACGGCAATTCCGAGGAGTTGGCTCGGCAGATCATCCTGCACATCGACGGTGGGCAGACCGGTCTGCACCGCGCCTGGGAGAACTCGGCCGAGGACATGCGCACCTACTGGGCCGAGCGCAGCTGATGGGCACTCGGACGGTCTCGATCAACACCGACATCGGTGAGGGGTTCGGCGTCTGGGGTGTCGGTGACGAGGCGCCGCTGATGGATCAGGTCACCGCCGCGAACATCGCCTGCGGCTTCCACGCCGGTGATCCCGACATCCTGCGCCGCACCTGTGAGATGGCCGCCGCCCGTGGGATTTCGGTGGGCGCGCAGGTGTCGTACCGCGACCTTGCCGGCTTCGGTCGCCGATTCATCGACGTGCCCACCCCGACGCTCGTCAACGACATCGTGTATCAGATCGGCGCCCTGCAGGCCTTTGCGCGGATCGCCGGGACGGTCGTGTCCTACGTCAAGGCGCACGGGGCGTTGTACAACACGGCCGCACGGCATCCGGGCCAGGCGCACGCCATCGCCGAAGCGATCGGACGGGTCGACCCGGACCTGCCCGTGCTCTGCCAGTACGACACGGTGCTGTGGCACACCGCTCTCGACGCCGGACTGACCCCTCAGGCGGAGGTATTCATCGATCGGTCGTACACGGATGAGGGGCTGCTGGTACCACGGTCGCACCCGGACGCATTGGTCGTCGACCCGTCCGCAGCCGCGAAACGGGCCGTGGACATGGTCGTGACCGGTTCGGTCGACGCGGTGGACGGCGGGACGGCCACGGTACTGCCGGACGGGGCGGCGACGATCGCGATGTGCGTGCACAGCGACACCCCCGGTGCGGTCGACATCGCCCGGCAGACCCGGGAACTGCTCGGGCGCAACGACGTGGCTCTGGTCGGGATCGGGGGTGGACGCCATGACTGAATCCGGCAACCTCCTCCGCGCGGGCGATCGTGCCTGGCTCGTCGATGTCGCACCCGAGCGGATCGCCGGTGTCGTGGCCGCGGCGCGTGCTCAGACCTGGTCGGCTCTGCTGGAAGACGTCGTCCCTGCCGCGCGTTCGATCATGTTCCGCGCCAACACCTCATCCGACATGCGGCTGCTCTCCGACCATGTCCGTCACCTTGTGGACACTGCCGGCGCAGACGCGTCGGCGGCATTCCTCGAACGCGAACCGGTAGTCATCCCGGTGCGCTACGACGGCGAGGACCTCGAGGAGGTGGCACGGAGACTGGGCATGACCACGGCGGCGGTTGTCGCTGCACACACCTCCGCCGAGCATCGCGTGGGATTCTTCGGTTTCGCCCCCGGGTTCGCCTACATCGACGGCCTGCCCGACGCGCTCGAGTTGCCTCGCCGCACGTCGCCGCGCCGACGGGTCGGTGCGGGACTCGTCGCCATCGCCGGCACCCAGACCGTTGTCTATCCCGGCGGCACACCGGGTGGCTGGCACCTGATCGGCTCGACGTCGGAGGTCCTGTGGGACATCGACGCGGTGAATCCCAGCCGGCTGTCCGTGGGTGACCGCGTCGTCTTCGAGGCGGTGGAGTAGATGACCTCGGTGCTGACCAGGCCCGTTCGACTACCTTCCGGTACTACGGTGTGCGCGCAGGTGTCGGTGATCGACGCCGGGCGGAGCACGACGCTCCAGGATCTGGGCCGGCCCGGATTCGCGCACCTCGGGGTCACCGCGTCCGGTGCCGCCGACCGAACCAGCCTGACGTTGGCGAACCGCCTCGTCGGCAACGCGGACGGCGCCGCCGCGCTCGAGAACACCTTCGGCGGGCTCGCGATCGCCGTGTCCGCGGACCGGTACGTGGCGATCACCGGTGCCACCGTCGAGATTCGTGTCGACGGCCGCGCTCCGGCGGAGGGCCGGCGAATCCTGCTGCGGGCCGGGCAGATTCTCTCGCTGGGCCGTCCCGTCACGGGACTGCGCACTTACGTCGCGGTCGAAGGCGGAATCGACACCGATCGGGTCTTCGGTTCCGCCGCCACCGACTGCCTGTCCGGGGTCGGTCCGACACAGGTCCGGTCCGGCACGACCCTCGCGCTCGGGGCGGGTCATCCGGTACCCCACGACATCCCGCTCGAGCTGACTGTGCCCCGACTTCCGGTCGGGGCGGCAGAGGTGCGATTCCGGTGGGGCCCCCGGGACGGCCTGTTCGCGCCACAGGATCGGGCCGCGCTGACCGCCACGACGTGGACGGTGAGTGCGGACTGCGACCGCGTCGGCGCCCGGCTGACGGGACCGCCGCTGACCGTCGGGTCGGTGGACTTGCCGAGCGAAGGCATGGCTCTCGGGGCGATCCAGATTCCACCGTCCGGGGAACCGATCGTGTTCCTCGCCGATCATCCCGTGACCGGGGGCTACCCGGTCATCGGGGTGGTGATCGAACGTGACGTCGACCTCGTGGCGCAGGCAGCACCAGGCACCCGGATCCGACTCGCAGCGCTCCCGAGGGGACACGACTGACCCGAACCCCGCACGTCCCGTCCATCTCCGAGTTCACGAATCACAGAAGAGGAAAAGTATGACCGCCCAACTGACGAACCTTGTTCCTTTCCACCTCGCCATTCCCGTCGACGACATCGACGCCGCCCGCAACTTCTACGGCGGTGTACTCGGATTCAGCGAAGGTCGGTCCGACACCAAGTGGATCGACTGGAACTTCGGCGGACACCAGGTTGTCACCCATCAGGTCGGTGACGGTCCCAGCGCGACGCCCCGCGACGGGGTGGCCGGGACGAACCCGGTCGACGGACACAATGTTCCGGTTCCTCACTTCGGGCTGGTTCTGCCGGTCGACGAGTTCAAAGTTCTCGCAGAGAAACTCACGTCCATCGGGACGGAGTTCGTGATCGAACCGTACGTGCGATTCGAGGGCGAGCCGGGCGAACAGTGGACGATGTTCTTCCTCGACCCCGCCGGAAATGCTATGGAATTCAAGGCTTTCGCCGACCTGGACCAACTGTTCGCCGTCTGAGTCCGCGGACACAGGTCATCGGCAGGACTGCCATCCTGCCGATGACCGCTTGGGCACCCCAGCGCCGCGGTGCCACGTTTTCCGACCCCGCGATCGGGACCTCCTCGCAGCACCTCCGCCACTTCTTCGTTGGAGTTCGCCATGACCACCGTACCTGCCTCCGTGCCCCACACGGGCGATCACCTGCCCGCCCCGCCCCCCATGCAACCCCGCCGCGCCGCCGTTGCGGCCGCGGCCGGTACCGCCGTCGAGTATTACGAGTTCGGCGTGTACGGCTACCTCGCCGTCATCATCGGGCCCCTCTTCTTCCCCAACGACAACCCGACCGCCTCGCTCCTGGCCACGTTGGCGGTCTTCGGCAGCGCCTTCGTCATGCGCCCACTCGGTGGAATCGTCCTGGGCCGCCTCGGCGATCGGGTCGGACGCAAGCCAGTGCTCATCGCGACCATCGTGGGCATGGGAACGGCGACCGCCGCCGTCGGGCTGCTTCCCACCGCCGGATCGATCGGTATCGCCGCCCCGATCGCCCTGCTGCTCGTGCGGTTGGCACAAGGCTTCTTCGCCGGCGGCGAGGTCACCGGATCGGCGACGTATCTGTCCGAATCAGCACCCGCCGGCCGCCGCGGATTCTTCGGCGCCTTCACCCCGGTCGGTGTCGCCCTCGGTGGTGGTACGGCCGCCGTCGTGGCCGGTATCACCACCACGGCACTGACTGACGATCAACTCCGCGACTTCGGTTGGCGCATACCATTTCTGCTGGCACTCCCGCTGATCGCGATCACGTTGATCGCTCGCAGCAAACTCGAGGACTCGCACGCGTTCGTCGCCGAAACCCAGCAGCACGCGCCCGCGAAGTCTCCGCTCATGGAGGTGCTCACCGAGCACACCGCGGCCGTCTTCAAGGTCATCTTCCTGTCGATCGGATCCAACGCCGGATATTGGGTCGGCCTGATCTTCATGAACATCTACCTGACCACCTACCTCGGGTACCCGAAGTCGAACACCTTCTGGATCATGGGCGCCATCAGTTTCTTCGTCGCGATCCTGATGCCGTTCTTCGGGGGACTGTCCGACCGGGTCGGCCGCAAGAAGGTCATCACGATCGGTTTCCTCGGCTACGCGATCCTGGTCTTGCCGGCCATGATCGTGATGGATCAGGGCAGCTTCGCCCTCGCAGTGGGTGCCATGGTGGTGCTCGCGCTGCCGATGCCGATCGTGCAATCGGTGACCTACCCGACCTATGCCGAACAGTTCCCCACCCGCGTGCGGTACACCGGCCTGTCGATCGCCTTCAACATCGGCACCATCATCGGTGGTGGGCTCACCCCGTACCTGGCCACCTATCTCATCTCCCGCACCGACAACCTCCTGGCCCCCGGGTTCCTGCTGATGGCCGCGGTGGTGCTCGCCCTGATCACCCTGCGCACCGTGCGCGAATCAGCCAAGGAGACACTGCAATGACGCTGCCGTCACCGACGCACCCGGAGGATCTGCGCCGACTGGTCGCTGCGGGGCAGTGGACCGCACCGACCGCCGGGATCCTCGACGACTACCAGCAGGCCAACCTCGTCGTCGTGCCGTCCGCCGCCGCCGACGACTTCGCGGAGTACTGCCGCCGCAACCCCGAGGTGTGTCCGCTGCTCGCCAGGACGAATCCCGGCGACCCACAGTTGACCTACGACAACTGCACGGTCGACGTGCGCACCATGCTCCCGCGCTACCGGGTCTGGGAGTGCAACACCCTGGTGGCCGAACCCACCGACCTCACCGAACACTGGCGCGACGACGCGGTCGCCTTCGCTCTCGGATGCAGCCACACCTTCGACGCCCCGCTCCGCCGAGCCGGGATCCCCGTCAGCCATGCCGCACCCCCGGTGTACGTCACCGATCGCGAGACCGTGCCGGCCGGGATCTTCGCCGGACCCCTCGCCGTCAGCATGCGCCCCGTGCCCACGTCGCTGGTCGACACCGCAATCGAGGTCACCGGACGGTATCCGACCGGCCACGGCGTCCCCGTGCACGTCGGCGATCCATCGGCACTGGGAATCGCCGACCTCGCTCGACCCGACTTCGGGGTCTACCCCGGCGTCGGCGAGCACGCCGTACCGGTGTTCTGGGCCTGCGGAGTGACACCGCAACTCGCCATACCGGAGGCGCACCTCGATTACGCGATCACCCATTTCGCCGGTCACATGCTCGTCTTCGACACACTGCTCGACGCATCCGAACCCCTCACCCGAGATCGTTGACGATGTTGGGTAGTCCAATCCTCGGTGGGAAGCAATGGAATCCGGTCACGAGTGCGTACGACACGCGGTCAGCTCGATTGCTCAGCGGCGTCGGCCGTTCCTTGCGCGGAGAAGGTGGCGAAGGCTGCGCGGCAAGGGCAGGTTGACCTCGCGGTGACGCACGAGGAAGCCGTTGCCGTCGCCCCCTGCGGTGGGCAGAAGGTTTGATGGTCAGAAGGAGTTGATGCCCACAAGGACCGCGCCGACGGCGGCGGGGATCAGCACGCCCAGTCCGAGCGAGGCGAACCGGGCCCCGGTGGCGCGGTGACCGGCTATTTGGAACACGGCCGGCCCGGTCAGTCCGAGGGCTGCCGCGGCCAGCACCAGATAGATCGGTGTGAAGATCAGCACCGCGCCGCAGCCGAGGACCAATCCGGCGAAGGCCCAGCTCCACCGTAGATCCTCGACCTCGAGACTCGATGGTGAACCCATCACCTTCTCCCTCGCTGACCTGCAATTCTACCCGGAACGTTGATCCCTGAGCCCGCATCGCTTGCCTTGCGGACGGAGTGCGAACGCTATCCCTCCGCCGGCGACGACCACCGCGATGGCCTTGTGTTCGGCCGTCAGCAAGGGTCGATGCGAACGAGGGGATGACCGAGCGGTTCCGGCTGCGGCCGTGCCGGGGTCTCGTGTCGGTTCGATCTGTAGCGCCCGGCGATGTCGGAGAACTCGTCGGGGTTGTGGTGTCGGTGGTGTGCGGCGACGACGGCTCAGGGTTAGGTGACGGGGAGACCGACCAGCCCGGCCGTGAGGCCGAGGAGAGCGCAGACCCCGAGGGTGCGCAGCACCGACCAGTTCAACCGGTAGATCATCACCCCGGCCAGTACACCGATGACCAGGGCGAGCGGGCGGAACGAGCCGAGTTCCGGCACCAGCAGATGCAGCGGTCCCCAGTGCAGCATCGCGGCGTCCGCGAACAGGGTGTGGACGGCGAAATATAGGGCCAGGTTCGCGATCACCCCGACCACCGAGGCGGTGATCCCGTTCAACGCTGAGGTCAGCTGTGTGTTGTTGCGGAGCCGCTCGACGTAGGGGGCGCCGAGGAAGATGAACACGAAGCACGGCACGAACGTCACCCACGTGGTGAGCAGCGCGCCGATGGTGGCCGCCACCCACGGATCCAGCTCACCGGGGTTGCGGTAGGCGCCGAGGAACGCGACGAACTGCACCACCATGATCAGCGGGCCGGGGGTGGTCTCGGCCAGACCCAGGCCGCGGACCATTTCACCGGGGGCGAGCCAGCCGTAGGTTTCCACCGCCTTCTGCGCCACGTAGGCGAGGACGGCGTAGGCGCCGCCGAAGGTGACCAGCGCGGTGCCGGAGAAGAACAGCCCCTGCTCGGTGAACACACTGCTGCGGCCGGTGAACACGACCACCGCGACCATCGGGATGGCCCAGGCGATCACGCCGACACCGAGGACGAGGATCGTGCGTCGCAGGCTGGGGGCGTCGGCGTGCAGAGCGTCGTCGGCGATCAGCGGCGGCGCCTCGTCGCTGTCGCTCGCGGGTTTACTGCTGCGGTCGGCGCCATGGGTGCGGCCGATGAGCCAGCCGGCGAACCCGGCGACGGCGATGACGATCGGGAACGGGACCGCGAACAGCGCCAGCGCACCGAAGGCGCAGACCGCGATCACCCAGTGGGCGGGCCGGGTCGATGCGCGCTTGGCGACCCGGGTGACGGCCTGCACCACCACCGCCAGCACGGCGGGGGCGATGCCGGCGAAGATGGCCAGCACGATGGTGGTGGCGCCGAAGGCGACGTAGATCGCCGCCAAACCCAGCATCGCGATCATCCCCGGCAGGACGAACAGCACCCCGGCGATCAGACCGCCGAGGGTGCCGCCCAGCAGCCAGCCGGTGTAGATGGCGAGCTGCTGGGCCTCCGGGCCGGGCAGCAGCATGCAGTAGTTCAGCGCGTGCAGGAACCGTTTCTGCCCGATCCACCGCTTCTCGTCGACCAGGGTGCGCTGCATGACGGCGATCTGCCCCGCCGGGCCGCCGAAGGTCTGCAGCGAGATCAGGAACCACGCCCAGCTCGCCTGCCGCAGCGAGATCAGGTCGCGGCGGCCAGAGCTGGTCGGCGTGGCGCGGGTGGAGGGTTCTTTACTGCTCACGTCGGTCTCCGAAACATGAAAAGTTGAAGTGCGGCAGGAAGAGCGGGCCCCGCTCGATGGTCAGGACGGTTCGCGGCCGGACAGGACACGTTGGCGATGGAACTCGTACAACCCGTCGAAGATCCGGGTCGCGATGGCGAGAGTGTCGTCGTCGGTACCGGTCAGGGACAGCCCACGCAGCACCGAATCCAGGCCGGGGGCCTCGGGGGCGTCGAACTTTCCGTCGTCGATGTCGGCCTCGTGCACGATCTCGGCGAGCACCCAGAGCACCGGGTCGGTGAGCTCGTAGCGGCGCAGGATCGTCTCGAAGCTGCAATCCCCGTGATGGTGCGAGAGTTCGACTCCGCGCATGTCGAATGCGGTCGCCTCGGCCGGCACGTCCGCCGGGTCGGTGACCCACAGGAACTCCGCGTCCGGGTCGATGTTGCGGCGGATCAACCACGCACACGCGGCGCGGTCGATGTGGATCCCGGCGCGGGTCGCCCACTTCATCGCGGCACCTGCGCTTCCACGGTGTGGCCGGCCGCTAACTCCGTGAGCGCCGCCTCCGCCCCGTCGCGCGGCGCGGTCGGGAAGAAGGTGCGCTTGTCGATCTCCCGCATCCGGCGACGCAGCTGGGCGAGCTTCTTGGCCCGCCCAGCGGGATCGGGCAACGCTCGTGCGACCTCGGCGGCGTCGGTGATCTCGTCGTACTCGGCGCCCCGATCCGCCGACAACTTCGCCCGCATCCGGTCCCGCTGGTCTCGGGTGGTGGGGGCGGCGGTCCAGACCTCCGCCTGCCCGCCCGCCTCGACGACTTCCTCGGCGACCCAATCGAGCTGTTCCCGGGTTCGTGGTGACGCCGGCAGCACCACCACGCCGTCGGCGAGCTGGAACACCCCGTACTTGCGGAGCTTGCGCCACACCGCGATCCGCGGCGTCGACGGCTCGCGGGGGATGCGATACACCAGCATCACCCACTCGTCGGGACGCTCATCCGAGGTCGATTCCAGATCCACACCATTGATGTAACCACGGTTTCATATCGATGTCCATCCGTGGTCAGCGCGCCGGTCTGGCAACTCGGGGCGCGCGCCTGGACACCGTACTGTAACCGTGGTTACCGTGAAAGCGGCTGCCGTTCGGGAGGCTGTAGAGACGACGAAGAGGTGCTCGATGCATCACAATCGATCCCGGCTGCTGCCCGCACTCATCATCGCGTTGATCCTGGTCGGCGCGTGTTCCTCCGAGGCATCGTCGCCCGGCGGTAGCCCGCTGCCATTGCGCCCGGTCGCGGAAATCGTCCTCACCGGGGACAATTCACGCTTCGATTACGAGAGCCTCGACCCCGAGCGTGGACTGCTGTTCATTGCCCACCTCGGCGCCAGCGAGGTCATCGAAGTCGACGTCCACACCCGACAGGTGGTCCGAACGGTTCCGAACCTGTCCCAGGCACATGGAGTCCTCGTCGTCCCCGAATTGCGCCGGGTCTACGTCACCGCCACCGGCGACAACCGCCTGGTAATCCTTGACGAAGACACCGGAACCGTGATCGGACAGGCTCCCACCGGTGACTATCCGGACGGGATCGCGTACGACCCGAAACGCGGTGCGGTGTGGACCACCAACGAATCCGGCGGCACCGAAACGGTCGTCGACGCCGGCACCGCGCAAGTACGTGGCACTGTCGACCTCGGCGGCGAGGTCGGCAACGTCGCCTACGACCCGGTCGCCGACCAGATGCTCGTGCCGTGCAAGGGAAGGGTGATCTCGCCGCCATCGACCCCGAAACATTGGACGTCATCCGCAGGGTTCCGACGCCCGGCTGCCGCAGCGGCCACGGACTCGCCCTCGACTCCGAGGCTCGGCTCGCGTTCGTGGCCTGCGAGGACAACGCCACCCTGCTCACCGTCGACCTCGCAACTTGGCAGACCGCCTGCAGCAACACCGTTGGCCAGCAACCCGACGTCCTCGCCTACGACCAAGGCGCGCACCGCCTTTACGTCGCCGCCGAAAGTGGCACCGTCAGCGTGTTCGACCAACACGACAAGCACCTCACCGAGGTCGGATCCGGGCACCTCGCCGACGGCGCACACGTCGTGATCGTCGACCCCACCACCGGCCACACGTACTACCCGGTGCCCACCGGGAATGACGGCCACCCCGCCCTCCTCGAGCAGGCGCCGGAGGGTTAGGGACAGCACGGCCCGCGCGCCGGCAAGTGCGGTTACGTTCGAATCTGGTCCGACGCAAGTACTGCCCCCGACTTCGATCCCCTGATCTGGTCTGCCGGCCGGTGTTTGATATCAACCAGTGCCGCGACGTCGAGGACACCCTCGAAGACAGCGCCGGCGATGATCAGCCGCGGCCACTCGGCCCGAAACCATGCGGTGCGTAGACCGGGTCCCCGGCAACACGGCTCAGATCGGCGGCTCGTCCGCGTGTCGCGCCGAAGTTAAGTATCTTGAGATACCTCAGTATGTTTAACCGAAGGGACACCATGACCCGCACCATCGCGGTGGTCAACCATAAGGGCGGCTCGACCAAAACCACGAGCACCGTCAATCTCGCCCAGGCCCTCGTCGAAGCCGGCCACACCGTCCGTGTTGTCGACCTCGACCCGCAATGCAACGCCACCACCTGGCTCGGTGCCACGCCCGAGGCCGTCGACAACGATGTCCTGTCGGTACTCATGCTGGTGGCGAGCATCGAGGAAGCGACCACCATCACCGCGTCCGGGATCCACCTCGTTCCTGCCACCAAGGAACTCGATTCCGTCGGGCCCTACTTCCTCAAGAAGCCCGGTGCCCACGGCATCCTGCGCAAGGCCCTCGCCGGCGCCCCCGATGTCGACTTCAACCTCCTCGACTGCCCCGGAGACTTCGACCACCTGACGATCAGCGCACTCGTCGCCTGCACCGAAGTGCTCGCCGCTGTCATGACGGGCGCCATGGAACTCGAAGCGCTCATGCGGATCGAGAACTACATCACCCAGCAGGTCGAGTTGCTCAACCCCACCGCGCGGCTCAATCACATTCTGTGCGGCCGCGTCGAACTCGGCCAGGTCATCGACCAGCAGGTCCTCGCCGCGCTCCGCGAGACCTACCCCGACCAGACGATGCGCACCATCATCCCGAAGTCCGTCCGTGTCAGCGAAAGCTACAGCGCCGAAGAACCCGTCGTCAGGTGGGCACCGTCCTCCTCCGCATCACGCGCCTACCGCGACGCCGCCCGAGAACTCGTCGAAAGGATGCCCTGATGACCGCGACACGTAAGCCCGGACTCGCGAGCAACCCCCTCGAACGCCGCGAACAGGCCCGCGCAGGCGCCCACCCGGACGGGACGTACTCGCGGACACGTCGAAAGGAGCTCCTGGTGGGCGTGACACGTGAGCCCGGACTCGTGAGCAACCCCCTCGAACGCCGTAAGCGGCGGCTGCCGAACCTCGTCGAACAGTGCGTGGACGTCGCGCAAGTAGGAGCTCTCGGCGAGGAAAAGATGACCGCGAAACGGGCCCCCGCAGGCAAGAAGCAGGTTTCCGTCTCCATCGAGACCGCCAGGGTCGAGCACGGCAAGGACGCCGTCGCCGCCATCGGCCACATCGCCGGCGCCCCCCAGAGTTGGTCCGACCTCGTCGACGAAGCCCTCACCCACTACCTCGCCGTTCTCGAACGCAGGTACAACAATTGCGAACCCTTCCCCCCGCGCAACGCCGAAACTGTCCGGAGACCACGCCGCTGAGCCATCCTGCCGGTAGCGGCGCGCGCGCACCTGGGAAAGCGGCGCTGCAAGGCCTGCACGCGGCAGCCGATACCGCCGCGCTGCCGCACGAAATACGCATCTGAACCGGCGCGCTTTTGTCGAGCGCAGATCGCCTGGTCGCCGATGAAGCATGCGCCCGAAGCACCGGTGTCGGAAAAGTTCCTCGAAAAAATCCGGGACGCGGTGTCCGATCGGGGCGGTGGCGTTCGTGGACGGGGTGAGGCCGCCCACGAGGGGCGGCGCCGAGGCAAAGGAACCGCGACCATGAAGCTCACCACCATGACCCAGGTCACCCTCGACGGAGTGATGCAGGGCAACGGCGGCGCGTCGGACGAGGACCGCAGAAACGGATTCGAGCGCGGCGGATGGGCCCGGGGCAAGGGCGACAACGAGACCCACGCGTTCATCAACGAGACCTACCAGCGCGCCGACGCGTTCCTGCTCGGCCGCCGGACCTACGAGCTGTTCGCCGGCTCCTGGGGGTCTTTGACGGAGCAGGACGTCCCCGGCTGGGAGCCCGTCATGCGGGCATTGAACACACAGCCCAAGTACGTGGCATCGACCACGCTCGCCGATCCCGAATGGCCGGACACCACCGTCCTGTCCGACGACCTCGCCACCGTCATCGCGGACCTGAAGGCCACGCCGGGCGGTGAGCTGCAGGTGCACGGCAGCGGCGCTCTGACCCGGTGGTTGCTGCAGAACGATCTGGTCGACGAGATGACCCTGATCGTCGTTCCCGTGGTCCTCGGCCAGGGCGCGCGGTTGTTCCCGCAGGCCGGACCGGACCTTGCACTCGAACTGGTGGAGTCGCGAGTCGACTCGAAGGGCGTGACGATCCAGGTCTTCCGGCCGGCCGGGCGCCCCCGGTACGCGACGGCGTGACGTCCCCCAACCGGTACACCACCACAGGAGAGGATCTTCCGATGCAATATCTGGTTTCCGTAATCGACGACAAGAGCAATCCCGGCAGCACCGACCGGCAGCCTGGCATCAGCGCGTTCAACGAACGACTGATTGCCGAGGGCTACTGGGTCTTCGCCGGCGGACTCGCAGACACCACCACGGCCACGGTCATCGACAACCGGGGCGAGCAACCGGTGTTCAGCGACGGGCCGTTCGTGGAGTCGAAGGAGTACCTTGCCGGCGTCTGGGTTTGGGAGGCCCCCGATCTGGATGTGGCGCTCGCGCTCGCCACCGAGGCGTCGAAGATCTGCGATCGCAAGATCGAGGTGCGGCCATTCCACTGAGCGACGCCCGTGAGGCGGTCACCCGGGCCCACCACGAGGAGTGGGCCCGGGTAGTCGCCGCACTGACCAGGCGTTTCGGCGACCTCGACATCGCCGAGGACGCGGCCGCCGAGGCGTTCGCGACCGCCGTCGAGCGATGGCCGGCTGACGGCGTGCCCCCCAACCCCGGAGCCTGGCTCACCACCACCGCCAACCACAAGGCGATCGACCGGATCCGGCGCGAGAACAAGCGCGACGACAAGAACAAGGAGGCTCAGGTGGTGCATGACGATGACCCGCCCGAGCCGCTCGGCGCCATCGACGACGACCGGCTCCGGCTGATCTTCACCTGCTGCCACCCGGCGCTGGCGATGGAAACCCGCGCGGCGCTGACGTTACGCATGGTCGGCGGTCTGACCGTGCCCGAAATCTCCCGCGCGTTCCTGGTGACCGAGAGTGCGATGGGGCGGCGGATCACCCGCGCGAAGGACAAGATCAAGGCGGCGCGTATCCCCTATCGAGTGCCGTCCGCCGACGATCTCCCCGCACGGGTGTCCGGTGTCCTCGCTGTGCTGTTCCTCGTGTTCAACGAGGGCTACCTGAGCACCGGCGCCGACGCCGATCCGGTACGTGACGACCTGACCGCCGAGGCGATCCGGCTCACCCGCCTGATCCGGGACCTGCTCCCCGACGATGGGGAGGTGGCCGGGTTGCTGGCGCTGATGCTGCTCACCGAGGCCCGCCGCACCGCCCGGGTGTCGGCGAGCGGCGAACTGGTCGCTCTCGACGAGCAGGACCGCGGGGCCTGGGACGCGGCACTGATCGCCGAGGGGCACCGGCTGGTGCGCGAGCGCCTGGCCGCTGCCGCCGCCGGGGTGGCTCCGGGTCGCTACCAGATCCTCGCCGCGATCAACGCCGTCCACACCTCCGCCCGCGACATGCGCGACACCGACTGGTCGCAGATCCTCGCCCTCTACGACCAACTGGTCCGCATCGACCCCTCGCCGATCATCGCACTCAACCGGGCCGTCGCCGTCGCCGAATTCGACGGCCCGGAGGTGGCACTGGCAACCGTCGACCGTCTCGAGGACAAGTTGGCCGGCTATCACGCCTACCACGCCACCCGCGCCGACCTGCTACGCCGATTGGGTCGTAGTGAGCAGTCGCGCGCCGCCTACGACAAAGCCATCGATCTGGCCGGCAACACCGCCGAGACTGCCTACCTGACACGACGCCGCGACCAACTGCGGTAGCGCCCACCGATCCCGGCCCGCCACATACGGCCGACGCGGTGCCCGTGAAGATTCCGAACACTTGCTCCTACCCGACATCAACCGGGCATGCAGAAGCCACGAGCGCGGTTCACAGTTGCGCCAGCATGGGGAAGAGGGCAATCGCGGAGACGGTGATGCCCGCTGCCCCGGCGACGACGCCCAACAGGGCCCGCAACGACGCTGCCTCGTCGTCGACATCCGCGGACCGCGACGTTGCGACGGCGCCGCAGACGACCGCGGCTATTCCCAAGATGAAGCCGAGACCGACCACCCAGAACGACGCAACGGACACAGCCCCCAAGGCGATCGAGACGGCAGGCAACCGCGAACCGTGCTGTTTCCCTGTCTCGTCGGTGTCGACGGAGGAAGACATGCAGTTGTCGGCACGGGGGCTGTGGGGGACGGCGGCGGTCATGATCCTCCTTCGTACGGATGGCGCATCGGGTCGGCGGGCTCGGTTTGTGACGTAGACCCCACCAAGAAATTAGCACTCATGCCGCGTGAGTGCTAGCTCTTTTTGCTAAGTAACTTGCCTCGGTACTTTGTCGGTCTCACATGTGGTGTGCGAGATCCGGTCCGTCGACGAAGATGTCGACCGTCAGTGGTTGCTCACCGCCGTATTTCGCGAAGTCGGATACCCCGGCCTCTGCGAGGACCTCGACGTCGAGGAGGGTTCTGCCGTTGTCGGTGCCGGCGGGGCGGCTGAGGAGTTCGGTTGCCGCGTCGGCCATGATCTCGGGTGACCGAGAGTGGTGCAGGCTTTCCCGGCCGCCGAGCAGGTTGCCGACTGCCGCGGTGGCGATCGTGGTCTGCGGCCACAGACAGTTACAGGATAGGGTCGTGTTCCGGTACTCGGCTGCAATACCCAACGCTGCCAACGTCATTCCGTACTTGGCGAGCATGTAGCCCGGGTGCGCGCCCAGCCACTGCTGTGACAGATTCAGGGGAGGCGACAATGTCATCACGTGCGGGTTGGCGGACTTCTGAAGGTAGGGCAGGCAGGCGCGAGTCAAGGCGAAAGTGCCGCGAACGTTGACCTGCTGCATCAGATCGAATCGTTTGAGTGTGAGGTCTTCGGTCGGTGACAGGTCGAGCACGCTCGCATTGTTGATCACGATGTCGATGCCGCCGAAGCGGTCGACGGCGAGATCGACGGCCCGCGCGATGTCGTCGTCATTGCGGACGTCTCCCACCACGGGCAGGGCGTGTCCGCCGAGTTCGGTCAACTCGCTGACCGCGGTGTGGATGGTTCCCGGTAGCCGGGGGTCGGGAGTGCCGGACTTGGCCAGCAGGACGACGTTCCCGCCCCGGCGTGCGATTGCGCGCGCAATCGCAAGACCGATGCCGCGGCTCCCTCCGGACATGACTGTGGTTCTTCCTCGGAAATTGCTGGGGTCGTTCAAGGTTGATTCCTTCGTCTGTGGCGGCCCGTGCGGAGTGGCGGCTGACCGAACGACTCCACGATAGGGAGCATTCGAGACCGTGGCGACGTCCTGGAGAAATCAAGAATGCTCGCCTATTTGTCCGGTAAGGACAAATAGCGCGACAGTCGGGTGTCGAGGAAATTGGGTTCGCTGATTCGCAAATATCCAGGTAGGGAACGCCTGAGGTGATGGTTGGGGGATTCGTCGTCCATTGGCACCGAAGACCGATATTGTCTTCGCATGGCATCGAACGAGGAACGAGCCGCATTGCTTGTTGCCAGAATCGCGCGTTCGCTCAACGAGCGGCTGGTGTCGCTGACGGCGGACATCACCAGCGTGCTCTACGCGGAGATCCCGGATCTGCGGGCGGACCGCCAATTGTTCGATCTGCTGGGGGCGAGCGTGGAGGGCAACCTCGACACGATCTTCCATACCTTGCAGCACAACATCGCTCCCGAGGATCTGGACGCACCGGCCGCCGCCTTGGAGTATGCGAGAAGGCTCGCCCAGCATGGCGTTCCCGTCAACGCACTGGTTCGCGCATATCGGTTGGGGCAAACCAATCTGCTCGGGCTGGTTTTCGACGAGTTGCGTGCAGCTTCGGTGCAGCCGGAACTCAGCATGCCGGTGCTCGAACGCATCATCACGGTCATGTCTGTCTACATCGACAGGGTGTCACAGCAGGTGGTGACCGTGTACGAGCGCGAAAGGGAACGGTGGCTCGCTCATCGGAGCAGTGTCCGCGCCGTGCGTGTTCAGGAGATTCTGGCGGGCAACGCACTTCCTGATGCAGGGGCCGCCCTGGGTTATGTTCTGCAGCAGAGTCACTTGGCCGCGATCGTCTGGAGCTCCGACTCCGATGCGTCCGACATGCTGTCCCGAATCGAATCTGCGGCACACGATTTCGCGAGCCATGTGGGCGCGGTAGCCGACCCGCTGTTCGTGGCCGCAGACCGGGTGACCGGCTGGGTGTGGGTTCCGCTCGGCTCACGGGCACGTCCCGAGCGGGCGCAGGAAGATATGTGCGACTTCCTCGAGCGGAGGCATCCCGGACTGGTCGTGGCGCTCGGTGCCGCGGCCGCGGGAATCGACGGTTTCCGGCAGTCCCACGGTCAAGCGCAACGTGCGCGAGCCGTGGCCATTGCGGCGGGGCGGAGCGCACCGGTCGTGACCGCATACGACGAACCCGGAGTATCGACGGTTGCCCTGTTGATCGAGGACTTGGTGGCCACCCGCGCCTGGGTGCGCGGCGTTCTGCGCGGACTCGCTGCCGACAACGAGAATTCGGCCAGGTTGCGCGAGACCGTGCGGGTCTATCTCGCCCACAACCTGAGCAACGTCGCTGCCGGAAAAGAGCTTGATCTCCACCACAACTCGGTGAAGTACCGAGTGAAACGGGCAGCCGAAGTGCGGGGTAAGGACTTCACCGGAGATCGGCTGGACGTCGAACTCGCACTGCTCGTGTGCCAATGGCTGGGACCCGCGGTCCTGATCCCGGACTAGGTCACCGCCACCGCGGTGGGTGACGCAAGTCTTGACACAGCGTCAGCCGCGACGTTTGACTGGTCATAAGTTATCTCGCCGGATGGTGCTCTGGGAGGTTGACGTATGCGCGGCACAGGTTTGGCGGGACATCGACGCGGAGCAACCCCCCACCGCAGGATGTTCTCGGTACTGGCACTGGTGGGCGTGTGCCTTCTCTCCCTGGCAACTGCCGGGACGGCCGGCGGTGAACCGGCTGTCGGCACCGGGTTCGCGATCCCCTTCTCCGGGGACCCCGGCTACGAGGGTCTGGCGCCGACGCAGGTGACGAGCCCGGGTCAGCTCAACGCGCCGCTCGGTCAGCAGGTGGCGGACGAGATCGCCAGGCAGATCGGGCTCGACCGGTCCGACGCGCTGTCCGAGCAGCAGTATCGCGACCTCATCACCGGCGGCGGAGTCGGCGGCAGCAGCGACGCCGCCGAGGTGATCGATGCGTGCGCCCGGATCCTCACCAACACGAACGGCCGTCCCCTCTATTCCGACGTCGACGGCCGCAACACGCCGTCGGTTCTGGCCAGCTACGGGCTCTACGTGAACCCGAGCGGACTGCTGGAAAGTCCGGCCAACGCCGACGCGCCGACGAGGCAGGTGAACTCGTTGATCGCTCCCGGCGGTTTCGTGGGCACCTGGTTGAGGAACAACGGTGCGACCCACACCCTGATAGCGCTGTACGAGTCGGCGTACACGGTGCAAGCGGCTTTTGGCTTTGCAGCGCAACAGATGTCAGGCGAAGCTCAACTGGTGACGAACACCAAGGGCGGTGTGAGCGCGGAGGTCGGCATGTCGATGGCGCCGCCGCTGTGGATTGTGAACTTTGCACTGCTCTACGTGCTGCAGCCGTCCCTGGCGGCCGCGATGCCCGCCTACTGGGCTCCCATTCCTGCGGCGGTTGCCGACGCCGTACGGTCGAGCCCCACCGGCCAGGTTCCTTTCAGTGACTATGCGTCCTACTTTCAGTGATCCGATTTCGGGTTCGACCCACTGCCGCCTCGATCGCGTCGCTGCGAATCCGGATTCTGCGGAGGTACCTTGGTCGGAGGCGCGCGTGAGATGAAAGTGACGGCTCCATGGCTCCCGGTGACAGGACGAATGCGGGAAATCTTCCCCATGAGCTGACGAGTTTCGTCGGCCGTCGCCGTGAGGTCGTCGAGGTTCGCAGTCTGCTGTCGGTGTCGAGGCTCGTGACGTTGACCGGTATCGGGGGTGTCGGGAAGACCAGGCTCGCGTTGCGGGTCGCCGCCGATTCTGCTCGCGCGTTCGAGGACGGCGTGTGGTTGGTCGAGTTGGGGGAGGTGTACGAGCCGGGTGCGGTCGTCGACGCGGCGCTGTCGGCGTTGGGGCTGCGCGAGGGCGCGGGCGTCGCACCCGAGGCATTGCTCGTCGAGTATCTCGAGCCCCGGAAGCTGCTGCTCGTCCTGGACAACTGTGAGCATCTCGTCGAACCGGCCGCCGACCTGGCCCGTCCTCTTCTGCGCGCCTGCCCGGAGCTTCGGGTTCTCGCGACCAGCCGGGAACCCCTCGGCATCGGGGGAGAAGCAGTGTTCCGGGTGCCGCCCCTGACCATGCCGGACCCCAACCGCCAGACCCAGGCCGCCGGGGAGTTCGACCACTACGAGTCGATGAGTCTGTTCGCCGAGCGCGCGGCGATGGCGGTCCCGGGCTTCGCCATCACCGAGAACAATCAGGACGTGGTGGCGCGGATCTGCCGTCGACTGGACGGCCTGCCGCTCGCGATCGAGCTGGCGGCGGTCCGGCTGCGGGCGATGTCGGAGGATCAGATCCTGCGACGGTTGACGGACCGCTTCGGCCTGCTGACCACGGGCAGCCGTGGCGCGCCGGTCCGGCAGCAGACCCTGGCCTGGTGTATCGACTGGAGCCACGAGTTGTGCTCGCCCGCCGAGCGGGAGTTGTGGGGCCGGCTGGCGGTCTTCTTCGGCAGCTTCGCGCTCGACGCGGTCGAAGGCATCTGCGCCCACACCTCGGCGGCGGACCAGGTGGTGGATGTGGTCGGGTCGTTGATCGACAAGTCGATTCTGATCCGGGAAGAGGCCGGGGGAACGGTGCGGTACCGGCTGCTCGAGACGCTGCGTGATTACGGTACGGAACGGTTGCAGGAGACCGGGGAGTTCGCATCGCTGTTGCGACGGCACCGAGACTGGTACGAACACCTGGTGCTGCGGGCGGAGTCGGAATGGATCAGCTCGCGGCAGGTGGGCTGGCTGGTGCGTCTGGACGCGGAACTGCCCAATATTCGTGCGGCGCTGCAGTTCTGCCTGACCGGTCCGACCGAGGCGGGGGCGGGGCTGCGGATGGCGGCGGCGTTGTACCCGTACTGGCGGGTGCGCGGCCGGTTGCGGGAGGGCATGCGGTGGCTCGCGCAGCTTCTGGCGGTTCAGGGCGGCACGGCCGACGTGGAGCGGATCAAGGCGTTGTACGTGCTCAGTGTGCTGTCCGGGCTCAACGGCGACCCGGATGCGTCGGCGCTGTACGCCGAGCGTGGCGCCGCGATGGCGGCGCAGCTCGGTGATCGTCTCGGCGGGGCGCTGATGGCCGATGCCGCCGGTTGGCATGCGCTGTTCACCGGCGAGTCCGTGACAGCGTGCGAGTACTTCGAATCCTCGCTCCCGGTGTTCCGGGAGGACGGCAACCCGCTGTATCTGATGTGGTCGCTGCTCGGGCTCGCGCTCGCTTGTGACGCGGCCGGAGACCGTGCTCGGAGTGAGGAGTGTCAGCGGGAGATTCTGGCGGTCACCGAGTCGCGGGGCGAATCGGTGTACCGGGGGTGGTCGTTGTGGGGTGCGGCGATGGGGGCGTGGCGGCGGGGCGAGGGTTCCCGTGCGAAGGATCTGGTGACGCGGGGGTTGCAGCTCGCGCGGTTGGTGGACGACCGCATCAGTGCGATGGGGTGTCTGGAGCTTCTGTCGTGGATTGCGGTGGACGACGGGGCGCCGCGGCGCGCGGCCAGGTTGATGGGTGCCACCGAGGCCCTTGCCCGCACGGTGGGGAGGCAGAGCACGATTTTCCCGAACGCACACGTCGAGCACGCCCGGTTCGAGCAGGAGGCCCGGCAGGCGATCGGTGACCGCGGATTCGAGACGGAGTTCCGGCAGGGCCTCGGAACGCGGTTCGACGACGCCGCGGCGTTTGCCCTCGAGGAGACGGGACCTTCCGACAGCTCGGCCGAGCCGGGGGCGACGAGTCTCACGCGACGCGAACAACAGGTCGCCGAACTCGTCGCCGAGGGCCTGACGAACAAGGCGATCGCGGCCAGGCTGGTCATCTCGCAACGCACCGCGCAGGGGCATGTGGAACACATCCTGTCCAAGCTGGGCTTCAACTCCCGTGCGCAGATCGCGGCGTGGAGCATCGAGCAGAAGCGCGGCGAGTAGCGCTGATCGCACGCCGGCCCCGGGTGACTGAGCGCGACAGCGCCGCTGGTCGCCTGCCCACACCCTGCCGAAGGGGTTGTCGTCACCCCCTACGATTCCTCGGGTGACCGATTACGACGATCTCGACATGTTCGGTGGCCTCGACGCCTCCACCCTGCCACCGCGCCAGCAGCGGATTCTGGCCACGATCCGGGACTGGGTGGCGGCACACGGATGCTCGCCGAGCACCAGGCAGATCGGGGACGCCGTGGGCCTGCGGTCGACGTCGTCGGTGTCCAAGCACCTGAAGAGTCTCGAGGAAAAGGGCTTTCTCCAGCGAGGCTCGGCGATGGCCCGGCAATTGGACGTGCGCCCGTTCCTGTCCGAGGCGAAGCAGGGACGCTCGTCCGACAACAACGTGACGGTGCCGGTGGTCGGCGACATCGCGGCCGGCGCGCCGATCCTCGCGGAGGAGCATGCCGACGAGATGCTGACGCTCCCGCGCGAACTCGTCGGCTCCGGCACCGTGTTCGGGCTGCGGGTGCGCGGCGAGTCGATGATCGACGCCGCGATCTGTGACGGCGACGTCGTCGTGGTGCGCCGCCAGGACGAGGCCCATTCCGGTGAGATCGTCGCCGCGATGATCGACGGCGAGGCCACGGTGAAGGTGCTCCGGCGCCGCGACGGCCACGTCTTCCTCGAGCCCCGTAACCCTGCCTACACCGTCATCGACGGCGACGACGCGGTCGTCCTGGGCAAGGTGGTCTCCGTGATGCGGCGGATCTGAGGAAGCCCTCTCAGCGGCGACGATCCGTCGGCCAGGGCCCACCCCGGAGCGGCCGGTCGGCGAGCGCTCGCGTCTCGTTGTCACGGAACCGTGGTTCGTAGTGGTGGAAGAACACCGTGCCGACCAGGTCTCGTCGGCTGTGCACGCCGGTCTTCTCGAAGATGCTCTTGAGGTGTTGCTGGACGGTGTGCGCGGACACGGAAAGTTCGGCGGAGATCTGCGACGTCGACGCCCCCTGCAGCACCAGAGTGGTGACTTCCTTCTCCCGCTCGGTCAGCCCGTACGCCGACATCAACAGGGGATGGAGCCGACTCGGATGCGCGGGTTCGACGATCACGGCGATCCGCCGTCGCCCGGTAGAGGAGAGGCACGCACCGTGGAGCACCACCCAGGATCCCGAGCGTGAGAGCACCCGGGAGAGCGCGACCTCGCCGAGGTGATCGCGGTCTTCTGCCGAGCGCAGCGCACGGGCGGCGAGGGTGATCACCGCGGGCGGCAGCTCGCCTCGGTCCCAGTTTCCGCCGGGGAGGTCCGCCATCCACCGGTCGACACCCGGGGTGGCCGATTCGACGTCCCACTGGTCGTCGAGCACGATCAGTCCCGGCGAATCGGAGTACTCCGGCTCCGCGGCCTGCCCGCACAGCAGTGCGCGGCGGGCGCCGCCGGCGAGGGTCGGCGAAACCTCTGCGAGAAAAGACTTCTCGGATTCGGTGAACATCGGCATGCCTTCGGCGCGGTAGAGGGACAGCGCTCCCCAGGTCTCGCCCGAGCGGGTGCGGAGGCGGGCGATCAACTCCTGATCTCCGCCGAGCGTGCGGTTCCTGCGCCAGCGCGGGCTGTGCGACGGATCGCCCCCGGCGGCATCGTGCAGCGTGGAAAGCCCAGTGGTCGAACGCATCACGCCGGGCACCGACTGGACGTCGTCCTCGTAGTACTCGGCGGCCAGCCACTCGCCGGGGAACTCGTCCATGCCGAGGTGGTAATGGCTGGTCATCAGCAACGACACCGGGTCGAGAGTGAACCAGCAGGGTGTCCAGAAGTAGGGGACAACCCCGGCAACGACTTCCGACGCGTCCTGCCACAACGCGATCAGGCCGCGCGGTGCGGCGCACAATTGTGTGATCTTGTCCGCCGCGCACTGCATGGAATCCACGCTCACCCGTCAATGGTACGAGTCCGGATCGGCCGCCGGGAATACCACATTTATGGAATGGCACCCCTGCCGCGCCGCGCATAGCGTCGGTGACATGTCCAAGTCCGATACCGCGACCGTCCGCCTGAGTCCGCCGCCGCCCGCACTGATGCGGCTCGTGAATCCGGTGGTGCGGCGTGTGCTCACGACCCGGTGGTCGGGCCGGCGAATTCGACGCCAGGGATTGATCGAGTTCACCGGGCGCCGCACCGGCCGCACCCTGCGTGTGCCGGTATGCCTTCACGACGTCGACGGTGAGACGCTGATCTTCACCGAACGGCCGTGGCGGTTCAACTTCGCCGGTGGTGCAGCCGTGACGGTGACCCGATGCGGCCGCGTCCGACGGGGCCGTGCCCTGCTGCTCGACGTCACGCCCGCCGAAGCCGGCGCAGCGTTCCGGGCGGCTCTCGACGACGGGGCCTCGCCGTTCGAACTGGGACTGAAGGTTTCCCGTGGATACGTCCCTTCCGCAGCCGACCTGGCAGGGATCGCCAGGTCGTTGATCCGTATCGAATACGATCAGTGAGGAGAAATCTCATGCGTATCAACAGAATACGACACGACATCGCGGTTCTCGGTGACGCGCTGGAAGTGCCCGGAATCGGACATCTGCCGGTGAACGCCTACGTGCTGCTGGCCTCTGAGCCCGTCGTCATCGACACCGGACTGAGTCTGCCCGGCCGGGGCTTCATGGACGCACTCGGAACCGTGCTCGACCCCGCCGACGTCGAATGGGTGTGGTTGACCCACCCGGACCGCGATCACACCGGCGCACTGTTCGACTTGCTCGATCAGGCGCCGCACGCGCGCCTGATCACCACCTTCGCCGCTGTGGGCATCATGTCGTGCGAGCGGCCCGTCCCGTTGGACCGGGTGTACCTACTCAACCCGGGGCAATCCCTCGACGTCGGCGATCGCCGGCTGACCGCGCTGCGGCCGCCGCTGTTCGACAATCCGAGCACGGTCGGCTGCTACGACGACCGCAGCGGAACCTACTTCTCGTCCGACTGCTTCGGGGCCCCGATGGAGACCGCCGAACTCGCCACCGCCGACGACGTCGGCTACTGCGTTCCCAGCGTGGTTCGCGCCGCCCAGCACCTGTGGGCCACCGTGGACAGTCCCTGGGTGCACACGGTGGACGAAGCCAAATTCTCGGCCACCGTGTCGACGTTGCGGGATCTCGACCCCCGGCGAATACTCAGCACTCACCTGCCGCCGGCGGAGGGGCGCACCGCCGAGTACCTCGACATGCTCGCCGCGGCCCCGCAGGCCGATCCCTTCGTCGGGCCCGACCAGTTCGCGCTCGAACAGATGCTGGCGGGCTTCGAACCCGCCCACTGACAATGTTGCCGAATCCCGACCACGCCTGGTTGACATCTCGGGCGCGACGACGAGCCTGGTGGCCAGGGCGCCCCGGATCTCCGTTGTTCCCACCTGACAGAGTCTGGCGCAGACTGGGTCGGCACGGTCCCACGGCTACACCCTCGAGGTCTGCCGGGTTCGTCGGCTGTGGGTTAGCCAATAGCACACGCGAGTCCTTAGGCGGTCGGCGCGGACCATCAGGGTCTCGATCGGGGTGTGTACGCCGAGGTTGCTATCTACCGAGGTGCCAGAGTGTTCGAGCCGGCGACGGTGCCGCGCGGAGTTTGAGGGTGCACAACTCGGCGAGCCGGCGTCGGACGCTGTCGTTCACGCCGGGGTAGTAGGCGAGGAATGCTTGCAGTCGCCGGTAGAACTCGGTGGGGAGGACGCCGAACTCGGGAAGTATGTGGTCGTCTCCGCCTCCGAAAGGTGCCCATTTGACAGCGAAGTCGAGCATGGTCAGTTCGTCTTCGGTCACGTCGTCTCCGTTCTTTCCAGCATGACAAAACGGGAGTGCAGGCGTGGTCGCGCGATTCCTCGCCCGGCCACGCCTGCGTAGCTGGCCGAACCAACTCGCCCAACCTCGCTACAGGTCGAGGACCAGCCGTTCGCCTTTGGCGCGGGACACGCAGATCATCATCGACGTGCCCGCCTCCCGCTCGTCGTCGCCGAGGAGTAGGTCGCGGTGGTCGGGCACCCCGTCGAGGACCTTGGTCTCGCAGGTGCCGCACAGGCCCTCTCCGCAGGAGGTCGGGACGATGATTCCGGCGTCGGCCAGTGCTTCCACGATCGACTGGCCCGGCACCACCGAGCAGGCCACACCACTGCGTTCGGCGACCACGGTGAATGCATCGTTCGGACCGTCGGTGACTGTGCCCGAGAACCGTTCCAGGTGGAGCGATCCGGCGGGCCACGGCTTGCACAGCGCCTGCACGGCGTCGAGCAGGCCGGTGGGCCCGCAGCAGTAGACCTCGGTGTCCGGCAGCGGTGTGCCGAGCAGCCCGGGCAGGTTCACCAGCCCGAACTCGTCCTCGGGCACCAGCTGCACGCGGTCTCCGTAGCGCTCGAGTTCGCTGGCGAACGCCATCGTGTCACGGGATCGCCCGCCGTAGACGAGTGTCCAATCGATGCCTTCGCGCTCAGCTCGTCTGATCATTGCGAGAATCGGGGTGATCCCGATTCCGCCGGCGATGAACAGGGCCCGGCGCCGGGCAGCGAAGGCGAAGTTGTTCCGCGGCCCCCGCACGGGGATGACGTCGCCGACGCGCAAGCGGGTGTGCACGTATTCGGAGCCGCCGCGGCTCTGCGGCGCGCGCAGCACCGCGATCTCGTAGACCGACGGGTCCTGCGGGTCGCCGCACAGCGAGTACTGGCGCACAACTCCGTTCGGCAGCATCACGTCGATGTGTGCGCCGGGCTCCCACTCGGGCAGCACGGTTCGGTCGTGACGCTCCAAGCGCACCTGTCGCACACCCGATGCCGGTGATGCGACGGCGGTGACCTGGAGCGAAAACTCGGCGTCACTGGTCATCACGGCCGCCGAAGGTGATGGTTTGCGCGATGTCCCAGCGCCCGGTGAGGTATGCGGAAGCAAGCTGGGCCTGGAAGGCGCGGACGCCGTCCTCACGCGCGTCGAATGGCCCGGGCCGGTAGCCGTTGCCCAACAGCCCCTGGTACACGGACTCGCAGGCTGCGAAGTCCTGCCGATTGGTGATGTCCCAGAACCCTGCGGCGTACGAGGGGTCGAAGCCGGGGCGTTCGGCCACCTCCCGTGGGAAGAGCCAGGAGCACTCCACGAACGTCTCACCGGGAGACAGCGGCACCAGGCGGTGGGTCATTACGTAGTCCGGCTGCAGGGTCAGTAGCAGGTTGGGTGCAAGCATGAAGTAGATCGTCCGACGGGCCTGCTCGTCGCTGATCCCGGCGATGCGTTCCCCGCCGCTGCGGCCGTCGAGGCTCATGGTTTCCGCGTCATCGCGCAGTTCCAATGGTCCACCCAGCCACATGCCGGTGTGCCGCAGACCCATTGCGGTCTCCGGCGGGCTGACCCGGCAGAGCTCAGGGTGGATCGAGGGGCAGTGGTAGCACTCGAGGTAATTCTCGATCACCAATTTCCAGTTGGTCTGGAGCGTATAGCTGTGAGACTCGCCGACGACCATGTCCGTGGGATCCCAGGGGGCGACGACATCGGTCAGATTGCCTACCCACTCACCGAAGTCGGGGGCATCGTCGGAGGCGTTGACGAAGATCCAGCCGAACCACTCGACTGCGCGCAACCCGATGAGGGGCCACTCGTCCGTTGCGAAGTTGTCCGTGCCGGTGAACCGCGTCGCGGAGCGGAGTTCGCCGTCCAGTTCGTAGACCCACGAGTGGTAGGGGCACTGCACCAGACGCTTGTTGGTGCACGAGTCCACCGCCAACAGTTCGTGTCCCCGGTGTCGGCACGCGTTGTAGAAGGCGTGAAGGGTGCCGGAACCGTCGCGGGTCAGGAGGATGCCCTGGGTCCCGACCCGCACGGCGCGCTGGTCGCCGGGCTTGCCGACGTCGTTGCTGCGCCCCACGCAGACCCACGCAGCTTCCAAGAGGTGCTTGCGTTCCCAGTCGAGGACCTCGGGTGAAAGGTAGGCCTCCGCCGGAAGCGTTCGTGCGTCGGAGAGGTGTTCCTGGAGCACACAATCCAGCGCATCAGCGGTGAGGGGTGCGGGCGGGAGGGCGGTGGTCATGTCATCGTCTCCATCATTGGGGGAGCTGGAATGGATGACAATGAACTTAATCACTATTTCGGACCGTCAACATATTCTCGTGCACAGTTCGCGCCGCACGTTCTGTGCACGGTCACAGTTATCTCCGGATGGTGGCGTATGTCCTCAGGAGTTCGTCGGAGACCGGGGTCTGCAGCCCGAAGGCAACCCCGAACGGGTCGACGAGCACGGCGAACGGGCCCATCGCAGAGTCGGTGGCCGGCACCCGGACTCGTGCACCGAGGTCGCTCAGGCGTGCGACCTCCGCTTCCAGATCGAGGACCCGTAGGAACGGGATCCAGTGTGGCGGAACGGCAGAAGGCAGGACGTCCAACATGTCCACAACACCGGCCACGGGTCGATCCGCAGACACCAGTAGGCGGTAGTTGCCCGGGCTGGGCGCCGGCTCGTCGATCAAATGACAGGACAGCGTCTGGGCGTAGTAGGTTGCTGCCTCTTCGGCCAGCGGCGTGTACAAGTCGACGAAGGCCACGTCTCCCAGCCGCTGACTGTGCGGTCGGGAACCGGGAACGTCGGTCAGCCCGAACAGCGCCCCGTCGGGCGCGGAGTACACGGGTTGGTCCCGGCCGTCGACGGGAACGGTGCCGGCCGGACGTGCCCCGAGGTCGAGTGCTCGGCGACCGGCGGCCACGTGGTCGTCGGTACCGAAGCAGGGTACCCAACATCCCTGCGGTGGCACCGGTACATCACCAGCCGATACGAACGAGATACGCTGCCCAGGGCCGTCACTGCCACGCCCGTGGTCCATGGCCAGGGCGTAGAACGCCCGGCCGCCGGATGTGTCGCCGCCCACGAAAAGTACGGTGTCCGAGGTGATCCCGACACTGCCTGTCATTGTGGTCCCCGCCCGTCGAGAAGTGACGACAGATCTGCGGTGGAGCCTAGCTCCCAGCAGGTCGTGGCCAGCCAGAAATGGGTGCGGCTGCTCGGCGAATCGATGTCACGGCCGGTGAGCTCCTCGATCAGTCGGAGCCGGTTGCGTAAGGTGTTGCGGTGCACGAACAGTGCCGTGGCGGTTGCCGCCGGTGCTCCGTCCTCGGCCAGGTAACGGCGGAGTGTGTCCACCAGTGCGGTGCCGTGCTTCTGGTCGTACTCGAGGAGCGGGGCCAGTGCCTCGGCCGCCAGATCGCGCAGTGGCAGACCGGCTTCGATGCCGGCGATCAGCAGCGCTGTAGCCAGGTCCTGGATCCGGTGCACGTGCACACCGTAGCCCTCGGCGAGGGCGTTACGCGCCTCGAAGTAGCCCAACCGCAGTCCACGTACTCCGACGCGCGCTTTGCTGACCCCCACACGGGCATCCGACCCCAGGCTGGAAAGGTGGTCGTGGCACAGCCGCGCCACGAACAGTCCGGCTCCCTCCGGGACGACCAGGACGACGCGGTCGTCCACGATTGCTCGCAGGTGCGGGTCGTGTTGCTGGCTCAGTAGAGTGTGCAGGTTCCACGGGTAGGAGCGGAGCCGCCGAGGCGGACAGGCCACCGAACCGATGACGACCTCGTGCGCTTTGCCGGCGTCCAGGCCGTGCTCGCCGAGCCGCCGTGCGGTCTCCTGTTCGCTGGACTGACCGGCGATGACGTCCTCGAGGATCTGGCCGAGTAGCTCCCGTCGTCCGCTCAAGACGGCGTGGCGGCGCGACAGTTCGATACCGGCCAGCGTCGCGGCGAACGAGAACAGCGCCGGGGGCACGTCCTGTCCTCGCGCGCACAGCACGGCGACCGGCTCGCCTTCCAGCTCCACCGGCCGGAGCACGCAGTCGGCGACCACGTCCCCGGTCGGAGGTGAGGCAGCGACCAGTTCTTCGGCCGGCCACTCGGTCCGCGCAGGCACACTGACCAATACGCCACCGCGTAGGTCGATCACGGCCACCGGCGCGGCCGAGATCCCGTGTAGCGCGTTCACCAGTGCATGCAGTGGCCGTTCGGCGGTCAGTGTGTCGGCCAGGATCCGGTGGTCGGCGAGTTCAGGGTCGGCCGACGTCATACCGTGCATCCTACGCACTGGGCCACGTGGGTCACCTGAGTCGATGTCGCCGCGGATCCGGAAGTAAATGCGCTCCACGAGCTGCCGATGTTCGCCCAACCGGCGAGCCTGTTGCCGGGATCAGGGGCGGTGGAGCGTGCAATCCCATGCACAAGTGGCTCAGCGCCGCGCATGACGGAGTCTACTTCTCGTTCGCTCGACGTGGCTGTTCTTCCGGGGACGGGGCGAGACCGGAGTCGACGACGGCATCGCGAAGGAATTGCAGGACCTTCCGGGTGATTTCCCAACGGAGCTGAGCGGCCGGCAGGACTGTCCAGTAGTGCCCGGTAAATGTGACGTCCTCGGGGAGAACTCGGACCAGGGACGGGCGTCTACGTGCGATGTAGGTGGGCATGACGGCAATCCCCACACCGGCCAGTGCGGCTTCCTCGTGTACCAGGAGATTGTTGGACTGTAACCGAATGATGTTGGGCAGCATCGGTCTGAGAGCCGCGAAGTCGGGCACGGCTGCGAGAGGGTCCTCCGCGTACCAGCACAGGACGTGCTGTTGCAGATCCTCGATCTGTCCGATCGTGGGGTGTGTGTGCAGGTAGTCCTCGGTGGCGTAGAGCCCGATCTCGTAGGCAACGAGTTCTTGGACTTTGACCCGGGTAGATGTGGGTTTGGTGCGGACCACCGCCGCGTCGAAGGACACCCCGTCCCGGCTCGCCAGGGAATCTGCCGTCACGATACGCAGGATGACTCCGCTCTCGGCGATCAAGCGTCCGCAGCGCGGTGCCAGGACGGCCGCGGCGAACCCGTCCGGAGCGAGGATGGTCCATTCCTCCGGACCCGACACGATCGGGTCGCCGTCCGCGAACACATCGACACCGAGGGAAACCATGCGCGCTGCCGGCAGGAGACCTTCGCCCGTGGGTGTCAGCTTCCAGCCAGTTCCACTCCGGCTGAACAGCCGGGTTCCGAGCGCTTTTTCCAGCCGACCGATTCGGCGGCTGACGGTTGTGTAGTCAACCCCCAGCTCCTGGCTGGCGCGGACCAGGGTCTTGGCTTCGGCTACGACGTGGAAGTACTTCACGTCTTCCGCATCCACTCTCATCCGGTCCCTCAATGTCGATTTCACTTCGATGCGTGCCCTCGCCACCGGGGCCTACCCCGATGGCGAGGGCACCGTCCTCTACGAGCTACTGGTGACCTCACGCCCGATGCCGAGGCTGGAATCGTGGCCAGCGCGGTATCGGCCCGGAACCTGCCGGTCGGTCATCGTCCGCGCAGGATCCTCACAGACGTCCCTTCTCGAGTTCGGTTGGCGTCATTGGGTCACGGTTCGTCGAGCGGGTAGGAGAGGAACGCATCTGCTTCATCTCGTGCTCGAGGGCGAGCGCGTCGGCACCCTGGGGCATCGCCGGAGCGGGGAGCCGCCAGAGCATTGGAAGTTTGTCTTGAACAACACGTCGATACGCATAGAGCACGACCGAGAACAGCAGGACGGCCACCGCGACGAGGGACTCCCGGGCGCCGCCGTAGCCCAGAAGCTCGGGATTGAGGACGCCGATCACGGTGATGAATACGTTGAACACCACCAGGACGGCCACGACCGGAATCCACGCGTTACTCCGCCGAATCGGCCGCGGCCAGTTCGGGCGATCTTTGCGTAGCAGGATGAAGGCCGCCAAACCCAGGATGATCGCCAGCAGGTAGCCGAGATTGCTCGCCAGCAGGATGCTCACCGGATGCCCCACCAGGACCATGACGGTCGCGTTGAGGAGCACGTCCAGGGTCAGGGATCGGCCGGGCACACCCCACCGGTTGACCCAGTCGAGTTGCTTGATGGTCATCCCTTCCTGGGCAAGGCCGAACAGCGCGCGGCCCCCGTCGGCGGTAGTGGAGATGATGGAGATCAGCAGGGCCGAAGCGATCACGATCGTTCCGATCCAGGCCGCGCCACCGAATGCGTGGTCGAACGCCACCGCGACATAGTTCACCGGGTTGTCCCGGACCACGCCCTCGCCAAGACCACCCGCGAGAGCGGTCGGGACGACGACGAACAACACGATCATGAACAACGAAATTCGCGACATGGCCTTGGAAGTGTCGCGGGCGGTGTCCTTGTACTCGGGTGCGAAAGACGCAACGATCTCGCCCGCGTAGATCGTCCACGCGGTCACGTAGAACACGACGGCGACAGTTCGCCAGTCGCCGGCCACCGACCACGACAAGTTGGCCGTCGACCAATGGATCGACGGGCTGACCAGGCACGCCACCGTTATTACGGCTAGACCTGCGACGACCAGCAATCCGAGCACCTTGTTGACCGTGGCACCGAATTTCAAGCCGAAGTAGTTGAAGGCCCAGGCGAACAGCATGGCACCGAGGGCGAAGAGGTGTTCGAGCCCGAGTTGGTTGCCGAAGATGCTGAAGGCGACAGTGTTGTCCTGAAACCAGGTCGCCTCGATCAATTCGCCGAAGACCACGGAGGCCATGGAGATGGACAGTGACCAACCGAGCCAGTAGCCGAATGCGGCGATAGCTCCCAGTGGGGCGAAGTATTTCTTCCAGCCCTCGATTGCGTAGCGTGCGACCCCTCCGGAGTCGCGGGGGAACATTGCCGCCATCTCCGCAAAGACTTGGCATTGCAGGAAGCTGATCACCGCTCCGATGAACCAGATCGTAATTGCGGTCCACGCACCGACTACGCCGAGTAGGTAGCCGAAGGTCACGAACAACCCAACTGGCAGGGTCAGCGCCATGGCCATGCCATCGCGCCAGGTGAGCTTCTTGGCGAGTCTTCGATCGCCCATGCTGTTTTCGGTCATGTCTCGTCCTTCGTTTTTATTGTCCCCCCGAGCTAGGTCGACGCGATCGTCGGGATCGGCACCTTCTGGTGATCTGTGTGGACGGCAGGCCGGGACGCCAGGCCGCGGCGAGCGTCCCGGCCCTGCATGTCTAGGTCTTCACCCCGGAATTCGCGTGCATCCGAGTTGCGCGAAGGGGGTGCAACCTGTGACCGGGCTCGGCTGGGATTCCCGGAGATCCGTGCATGAATCTCTCGATCAGCCCGGATTCCGGATTCGATCGCGCCATCGATGAACCCGTTCCATCCATTCGCGAGATCCGAACCAGCGAAGAAGACCCTGCCCTCGGGCTTCTGCAGCTCCGCGAGCAACCTCGTTGTCTGGCCCGGTCGGAACATGCACCAGGTGCCGCGCGAAAACTCGTCGCTTGCCCAGTCATGTCCCGTGGTGGCGACGACTTCCAGATCCCCGAATAGCTTCTGGAGTTCTGCACTGACCTGGTCAACGTCACTGGCGTTCAGATCAGCTCCTTCGGGGCCGAATGCGATCAGCAACTGGCCGTCATCGAGAACCTTGTCCGTGACGACATAGTTGATCAAATGGTTCTCCGGAGCAACAGCGAAGAACGGCTTGGGCAAGTCCCCTCGAACGTGCACCCACGCTTTCGAACCACGGCCGGGCTGGCCCTCAGAAATCCCCGCTTGTTTTGCGGCGGACAGTGCGGGACTGAAATCAATGGCACCGAAGGTATTCAATGGTGCCGCGACGACCACGTACTGAGCCCGCAAGGTATCCCCTTGCCGGGTGGTCACGACCACACCGTCATCCGATTGTTCCACCGCGGCAACGGGGGTGCTCAGCCGAACTTCGGCTGAGGAATCGTCGGCTATGGCCTGGATCAGAGAGCGTGTTCCGTTCTTGAGTTTGTAGCGCCCAACCGTATCGAATACTGCATTGATATCGAATCCGCTCAGCGCATACCAACGCAGCGCAGCAACCAGACCGACGTCTCCACAGGGAGCGGAGCCCATGGCTGTCCACAAGCCATTGGCCAGGTCCTTCTCTTCTGGAGTCAGGTCGAGTCCGTCGATCCGATCTTGGATCGACAACTTGTCGACGACCTCCAGCGCATCCTGATGGTAAAAGGGCTCGAACGGTCGCTCGAGAACCTCCCGAGCGTCCTGAACGACCATCTCCATGAGGGACTCGATAGCCGCCGAGGCCTCCTCGTAGGGAACGCTCTTCCGCCGGCCTCCGGTCACCGTGGCCGCGATCTCAGGCGCGGACACTCCGATGGTTTCGACAAGCTCGAGGTTGTAGCGCGAGATTTCCGCGAACGCATGTGGCTGGAACCAATGAACCCACGTACCTCCCAACTCCAACGAGTGCCCTGGCAGAGCGTCGTCCTTGTACCAGGTTCTGCCGCCAATGCGATCCCTGCCTTCGAGCACGACCACGTCGTACCCCCGGCGACTGAGTTCCCGTGAAGCGGTGATGCCGGCGAAGCCGGCTCCAATGATCACAACATCACATGACTGGTTGTTTCCCATGTCCTCATCCACTGATAGTCAAGAATTATTTGTCGGTGACAATTTGATTCGGTCACCTTCGGAACGAAGTAAAGTCCCCGGAATTGGGGCTACTGTCCTCCGGTTGTCTCCACGGTCGCTCGGCTCGAATAAGCGCTCCTCTTTCCGATCCCTCTTTTGCGAAGCTTCAGTCGCTCTTCTTGACGATGTGAAGGACGCTGGTGTCGGTGAATTCCAGGAGCCCTTCCATGCCGAACTCAACGCCGAGACCCGATTGCTTGCGTCCGCCGAAGGGAACGTCAGGCAGGACGGCACAATGCGTATTCACCCAGACCGTGCCACTCTCGAGGCGCTGCGCGACCCTGGTGGCGCGCTCCACGTCGGTGCCCCACACCGAATTGCCCAGGCCATATTCGGTCCCATTGACCTGCTCGATCACCTCGTCGAGGTCGTCGTACTTCACGATGGCGCGGACAGGCGCGAAGGTTTCCTCGGCGACGAGTGGACTGGCGTGATCGATGTCGCGGACGACGGTGAGCTGCACGAAATAGCCGGGGCCGTCGAACACGTCGCCGCCGGCGATGATCTTTCCATCACGCGCTGCGATCTCGAGTGCCTTCTTGGCAGCCTCCAACTGCTTCGGGTTCTGCACCGGACCGTATTCGGTGTCCGGGTCGAGTCCGTGACCGACCTTGGCGTCGGTGGCCAACCTGGCGAACTCATCGCAGAACTCGTCGTATTGCGAAGCGTGCACGAAGATCCGCTTGATGTTGATGCAAACCTGACCGGAGTTCCAGAATGCCCACTCGAAGATGCCTTTGGCGACCTTCGATACGTCTGCGTCGTCGAGCACGACCGCTCCGTCATTCCCGCCCAACTCCAAGACAACTCGTTTGAGAGTCTCGGCGCTGCTGGCCATCACCTTGCGGCCTGCGACGGTGGAACCGGTGAAGGAGATCTTGTCGACCTTCTTGTGGGCGGTCAGGTAGGGGCCCAGGTCGCCTCCGTCGCCCACCACGTTGACCACTCCGGCCGGAACCAGATCCTGGAGCATCTCACCGATCAGCATCGCGTTGAGCGGTGTGGTTGGTGCGGGTTTGATCACGATCGTGTTGCCTGCGAGCAATGCCGGCGCCACCTTGTAGATGGTCTGGAAAAAGGGGAAGTTCCACGGGATGATCCCGAGCACGACGCCGATGGGCTTGCGGTGGATCTCGATCCTCGAGTCCTCGTCGTCACGCACCACTTCGGGATCGAGGCGCAGGTCGGCGATGTGGCGCATCCAGATGAGGGCCGAGTCGACATCACCGTCGGCCGAGGCAGCCGGTTTGCCTGTTTCCAATGTGATGATCCGCGAGATCTCCTCCCGCCGCGCCTCGATGCGCTGCGCGAGCTGGTGCAGGATTCGTGACCGCTCCTCCACCGTGGTGTTCTGCCACTCTCCGAATGCGCGGGCCGCACCCAGGTATGCATCATCGGCCTGCTTCTCATCGGCGACCGGCGCCGTCGCGATGACCTCACCAGTTGCCGGGTCGCGGACCGGCTGACTAGTTGCCCCTTCGACTAATTGCCCATCGATCAGCTGCTTGAACGTCTGATCCGACAGATCGACTCGGGCAACCGAAGTGTCCAGCTGAGGGGGTGCGGGAGAGGGGGCGGTGGTCATGTCGTTGTCTCCATCGTGGGGGAATTTCGGGGGCATCGTCGGTCGCACCTCGCCTCGTCGGATGCGGAGTGAGCGCTGGCCGACCGTTCCGATGGGTAAGGTGATCCGTCCGGCTGGATCGAGTGACAATGAACTTAATCACTAATTTCAGGTGGCAACATATGCGTGTGCACAGTCAAGGATGAACTGTCTGTGCATGCCCACACTCGGTGGCGCTTGATACGTCTTCTCCGAGGAATTTGGAGAAGCCGCGACTGCCGATGGATCGCTGCCCACGAAAAGGGCGTTGCCGAGGTCGTTTTGGGCGCTTTCTCCCGCGCGACTAATGGCGCCGAGTTCGAGATATCGCGAATAACTCAGCGGCACTGTATAAATCGACCGTTTCGGGGCGCAGAAGGCTCTCGCGGAGATCTGGAGGTCGAGGAGCAGGCCCTACTTGTCTCTGACCGCAAACGTGGAGGCGCGGACCAGGAATTCATCTGACCTGCAATTTCTGCACAAATGCATATCGGCGTGCAGGACTGTCCCTTGTTCGTCCACACGCTCGTTCCTACCTTTCTTCTAACCGCATCAGAAAGGGGACATCATGGTCCAGAGCGACTCGGTCTCGTCAGTTCGGGGTCTCATTCCAGCCCACCTCACTCCAATGTCGAGGGGAGGAGCGATTCACTGGGACGCATTCACCACCCATCTCCGGTGGCTTGCGGCAATACCAGGAGTTGAATGGATCACCACCACCGCCCACGCCTCGGAGGTCGCGACCCTGACCACCGACGAACGCCAACGCATGATCGAGCACGCCGTCTCCGTCGTTCCGGAATCCGTCGGCGTGGTCGCCGGCGTCTACGACGACGGCAGTGCCCGAGCCGCGGCCGAGGCACGACGTTCGGTCGACTCTGGAGCGAAGGCGCTCTTGGTCTTCCCCTCGGGAGTCTTCGCCGGCGGGTCACAGCAGCGCTCGGAATCGCAGCGTTCCCACTACGAAGCGGTCGCTGAAGCTGTGGACGTGCCCCTGATCATCTTCAAGTATCCGGTCGGCAACCCTCTCACGCTGCCGCTCGAGACCACCCTGGAAATCTGTCAGACCATCCCGACCGTGGCGGCCATCAAGGAATGGTCCTACGACATCGTCGAGTACGAGGACACCTGGCGGGCGATCAAGGCCGACGCGCCCCACGTCTCGGTCTTGAGCAGCTTCAGCCGCGCCCTCTTTGCATCCCTTCTGGTGGGCAGCGACGGGGTGCTGAGCGGTCACGGCAGTATCGTCGCGGATCTGCAGAGTGAACTCCTCGCCGCAATGCAGGCCGGCGACCTGACCGGGGCGCGAAAGGCCTGGGATCGCATCTACCCCCTTGCCGTTGCCTGCTACGCCGATCCCTTCTTCGACCAGCACAATCGGATGAAGGCGGCCCTGGGCATCTTGGGGCGAATCCCGAGCGACGCCACGTATGTGCGGCGCCCCTTGGTGGAGGTCGACGACACTGAGCTCGCCACTCTCGAGGCCGCCTGCGTCGCCGCTGGGCTCGTGTAACGCTCATGTCCTACGTCCACCTCTTCAGTCCGAGCGCGATCGGCGGCGTCGAGATGCGCAACCGGGTCGTGTTGCCCAGCATGACCACTCGCCTGGCCACCCCCTCCGGAGAGGTCACGCCGGAGCTCGTGAGTTACTACCAGGAACGAGCCAGGGGTGGCTGTGGTCTTGTGATCGTGGAGATGGCCTCGCCGCAGCGTCGTGGTCGGCACCGAGGGCGCGAGCTGGGCATCGACTCGGACGAGTACATACCCGGGTTGCGCTCCCTCGTCGCGGCCATCCACGAGCAGGGGGCTCGGGCCGGCATCCAACTGGGCCACGGCGGAGCGAGGGCGCTGCCGACGGAACTCGGCGGGCGCCCCCTGGCCTCGACTGCGGGGCCGGTTCCGGTATTCGAGACGGCACGCTTCGTGAACTTTCCCGAGCTCTTCGACGAGGATTCTCTGGAGCAGCTCGTGGTGGATCACGTCGCCGCGGCCAGACGGGCTGAGGAGGCGGGGTTCGACATGATCGAGCTCCACGGCGCCCACGGATACCTTCTGGCGCAGTTGATCAGCGCCGACGAGAACCAGGTGCTGCCGAACGCCGCGGCCCGGTACGACTTCCTCGCGTCGTTGGTGCGCCGCATCGTCGAAGCTGTCGGAATTCCCCTGAGCTATCGCCTCAGCGGTCAGGACTACTACTCCGCCGGACAAACCGTGGACGACTCGCTCGCGTTCCTTCCCTACCTCGAGAACGCCGGCGTCTCCGCCGTCTCGGTGACCGGCGGGCACTACAAGTCCGTCGATCCCGAGATCATGATTCCGCCGATGCCGTACGGGGACGGCGTATTCCTCGACGCGGCCAGGGCGGTCAAGGCGCGCACGCGCCTGCCCGTCATCGCGGTTGGGCGGGTGAATGCCCCGGCTGTGGCCGAGGACGCTCTCGCACAGGGGTGGGCGGATTTCGTCGCGGTGGGGCGCGGCCAGATCGCCGATCCGCACTGGGCGCGCAAGACGCAGCAACACCTGCAAGTGCGAGAGTGCCTGGCGTGCAATCACTGTGTGCGGACCATGCGATCGGGTCAACAGCTCGCCTGCGCGGTGAACCCCACCGTGACGACCACCGACCGGCCCGCCACTCGAACCGTTGCGCAGCGCCGACTCGTGTTCGGTGCCGGGCCGGCCGGCCTGACCTACGCAGTGGAATCGGCTCGAGCGGGACACGAGGTGTACGTCATCGCGCGGGACCGCACCTGGAAGGCGGCGGCAGCACCCACCTTCAACGGCTACCGACCGGATCGACAGCGGATGCGCCGCTACTTCGACGGACTGTGGAGGGAGGCCGTCGAGGCCGGGGTTCACATCGCCCCGGAAGGGGAGCGGGAACCACCGCCCGAATGGCGTACGAACGTCGACGTCGTCGCTGACGCCAGAGGCGCCACGTACGTGGGCAACCTCGGTCCCCTCGTCCGCATCCTCATCCGAGTCCTGTCCCGCGTACCCCTGCCGAAGCGGCTGATGAAAAGCGACCGGCTCCACCACATATTGCTCTACGACCTGCGCAACCCCCGGAGGAAGGAGCCGACCCGCATTCCGGGGGCTCGCACCATCAAGATCGGCGACGCGGCACAGCCGGGTGAGTTGGCCGCTGCCGTGCGCGATGCATACACCCAAGCGTGGAAGGAAAACAGTGATGACTAATCACCCGATGCGATGCATCGTCACCGGCGGCAGCCAAGGCATCGGCGAGGCCATCGTCGAGAAACTCCTGTCAGATGGAGCTGCTGTCGCCGTAATCGACCGGCAGGCGCCCTCGGCGCGACTGAAGGACCGAGTCGCTTTCGCCGAGTGCGACGTGAGCAACGCCGCGGCTATGGAGCAGGCCGCCGTGGCGTTGACAGCTGCATTGGGCGGGCCGCCCACCACGGTGGTCGCCAATGCAGGAAGGTGCGTATCCGGCCGGTTGGCGAGCGACCCGGTCGACAACCTCGTCAACCACTTTCAGATCAACACCTTGGGAGTGCTCAACACCTTCCGCCCCCACATCTCCCAGATGCGCGCCGAAGGGGGTGGATCACTGATCGCGATCACCTCGAACTGTGCGCACAAGCCCCGCCTCGACCTCGGCGCCTACTGCGCCACCAAGGCCGCCACCAAAATGATGGTCGAATGCCTCGCACTCGAACTCGCAGCTGACGGAATCCGCGTCAACGCTGTCGCTCCCGGTTCCTGTGACACCGAGATGCAGCGCCGTCAATGGGAGGAGCTCGGTGTCCCGAAGGACCGACAGGTCGTCGGCGACCTGACGTCCTATCGATCCGGCATCCCGGCAGGCAGGCTGGCGACGCCAAACGACATCGCACAGGCGGTCGGCTTCCTGGCCTCACCGGCGGCCGAGTTCATGCGAGGCGTGACGTTGGTCGTCGACGGCGCCCAGTCGATCTGAATCATTCGGGTGCGCAGTCGCTTTGAATCTCACAAAGCGATTGGCGCCACCGACCGTCCTCGCAGCGACCCAAAACGGGTCCTCCCGACATCCCCGGAGAATTCGTCATGACCGGCACCCAGGACCCCACGGCGACCGCCGAGTCGGCGACGCAACGCGGAAACGCATCCCCACCGTCCACCCGCAGGGCGATGCTGGGCCTCGGCCTCGGCAACACCCTCGAGTGGTACGACTGGATGATCTTCGGCCTCCTCGCCGCGTTCATCGGGCCGCAGTTCTTCCCGTCGCAAGACCCTGTGTCGTCCACCCTCGACGCGCTGGCCGTATTCGCGGTCGGGTTCTGCGTCCGGCCGCTGGGCGGAGTCCTGCTCGGCAATGTCGCCGACCGCATCGGCCGTCGCCGGGTGATGCTCTGGTCGGTCGGCATCATGGCGGCCACCACCCTCGGCATCGCGCTGCTGCCGTCCTACGACTCGATCGGCGTCTGGGCCGGGATCCTACTGCTGGCATGCCGGCTGCTCCAGGGCCTGTCCACCGGCATCGAGGCACCGCTGTCCACGGCGTACGCCGTGGAATTGATGCCGGCCGGACACGAGGGTAGGGCGGCCGGTTACATCAGCTTCTTCCAGAACTTCGGCATCCTGCTCGCCTCCGTGGTCAGCTTCGCGACCAGCTACACCATCGGCGGCGACGCCATGTCGACGTGGGGCTGGCGGGTCCCGATGCTGGTCGGTGCTGCGATGAGCTTTTTCGTGCTCTACCTGCGGCGTGCGCTGCCCGAGACACTGTCGGAGGAGGAGAAGGCCGAACGCACGTCGGGCACCTGGGAGGGCGTCCGACGGCACTGGCTCGGCCTAGCCGCGATCATCTTTGTCGTCGGCGCCGCGCAGGCCTACAACTACGCGTGGAACGTCGGTCTGCCCAGCCTGGCCCGCGGCACCTACGGCGAGAATCCGACCACGATCTTCGCCGTAACCAGCATCCTCGGCGTGATCATGCTGGTCGGATCGATCATCACCGGCCGGATCGCCGACCGGGTGCGCCTGTCCCGGGCGTTCGTTGTCACTCGCCTCGCGGTCGTCCCCGGCATCTTCCTGATGTTGCTGTACGCCGGCGACGGTCTGAGCACCTTCACCGTGGTCCTGCTGCTGGGTGGCGTACTGCTGGCAGCGAACATGACGCTCTACAACGTCGTGTCCACGTCGCTGATGCCCAAGTACTGCCGGGCAACCGGCACCGGGCTCGGCTACGGCATCGCCGTCGCCGCCTTCGGTGGCACCGCGTCCTACCTGATCGTCTGGTTGCAGAGCCGCAACTTGTTGTGGGCCTTCCCCGTCTACACCGCCGTTCTGTCGGTCATCAGCGTGGTCCTCTACATTGCAGCCCGCCGCCGCAGCGGCACCTTCGCCGGAGAGTGAACACCACGTCGCCAGCATGTACTGACCAACTACGAGGAGCACCACGATGAGCGACAGCGTTGACCAACATAGACTCGCCAAGACACTGACCTGGCGCGACGGAATGGCCCTTGCGCTTGCCCTACCTACTGGGTTGTTCGTGACATTCGGCTATCTTCTGGGGGTCGTCGGCGCCTGGGTTGCAATCACGGTCTGGTTCGTTGGTGCAGTTGTCAGCTATCTCCAGTGTCGGGTGTTCGCGGAGATGGCATCGATGTTTCCGCGCGACTCCGGGGGCGTAGCGCGCTACGCAATCGAGGGCTGGAAGAAGTACTTCGCCCCGATCGGTGCCATCGCCGCGTTCGGGTACTGGATCGGTTGGTCTCTGACAATCTCCATGGCTTCGGTCGTGTTCGGCGAACTGATCGAGGCGACGTGGTTTGAAGGAAACACACTCGACATCGACGTCCTTGGCAATCACCTCGGGCTCGAGCACGTCTTCGCCCTCGGTGCCATGCTGTTCGCCTGGGCATTCAACTACTTCGGCTTGAAATTCGGTGCCACGGTCAACAAGGTGCTCGGCCTGCTCGTGATCGCAGGTCTAGTCGTGGTGTCGGTGGCGTGCCTGGTCAGCCCGTCGATCCATTGGTCGACGGCCAACTTGTCGTGGTCGGTTGACGGAGACTGGAAAACCGTGGTCGTCGTGCTCTACGTGACCGCGTGGGCGGTGTACACAGGCGAGATCGTTGCGTCTTTCGCACCCGAATACAAGGACACATCCCGCGACACTTCCAAAGCCATGACGCGAATTTCGCTGTTCATGATCGTGCTGTTCGTCGTAGTGCCGCTGGCCCTGGCCGGCGGCCTTGGTGAGGGAACGATTCGCGACAACCCGGTGACCTATGTCGCGGTGGCGTTCGACCACGCGTTCGGCGGAGCGTCGTGGATCGGAACCCTCGTGATCGCCTTCTCGCTGCTGGTGGGGATGATCTCCACTACCGCCGACGGGGGCCGCGCGCTGTTCGGCCTTGCCCAGGAAGGGATGACCATCAAGCAACTCGACTGGGTCAACCGGTGGGGTGTGCCCGGCCGATCCCTGACCCTGGACGTGCTCCTCAACGCGACCGTCATGGTCCTGGTGGGGCATCCGGTGAGCATCCTGCTGGCGAGCAATCTCGGCTACCTGTTGGCGATCATCCTGGGTTTGGCGGCCTTCATCCTGCTACGCAAAGATCGCCCGAACTGGCCGCGGCCGATTCGGCGGAGTAACGCGTGGATTCCGGTCGTGGCCGTCCTGGTGGTGTTCAACGTGTTCATCACCGTGATCGGCGTCCTCAATCCCGGCTTGCTGGGCTACGGCGGCGCAAGGGAATCTCTGCTGGCAGTGGGTATCTTGCTGTTCTCGGTCGTGCTCTATGTCTATCGACGCGTCGTCCAGGACAAGCTTCCATTGGTCTGGCGACTCCCGGCTCCTGCCATGCCCGAGGGCGCGGACGCTCTCGCCCTCGAGCTCGAGATGCGCGTGACCAGGGGTGCTGGGACCGTCCACGAGGAGGTAGCCAATAACGCTGGGTTGTCCACTATTCGGTAGAGCCAGGAACCGAGCGTGCGGCCGGTAAAGGCATTCACCGACCACGACGTCTGATCCGGTGTACGCAAAGGGGCCCACACGCGAGAAGCACGGCGCGGGCAGCTACCAACGCGGCCTGTGCCGGCGGTCGGCCAACTTCATCTGAGCGAGGAAAGGGAAGTGACTGTGAACAACTCGGAAGCCGGTGTGGACCGCCGCGTCATTATCACCGGAGGTACCAAGGGTATCGGGTACGCCTGCGCAAAGCTATTTGCACGACGGGGTTATCGTGTGCTGATCTGCTCACGCAATACAGCCCAGGTCAATGCGGTGGCCGCGGAGCTGAGCCAGCACAGCGGTCAAGTTGCCGGAATGGCTGCGGATCTGGCGGATCCGGATGTGGGTAACAGCATTGTCGATCGGTGCCTCGATCTGTTCGAGGGGGTCGATTATCTCGTCAATAATGCCGGCATCTATGAGTCGATCGCGATGGTCGACATGACGGCCCAGGGATGGGACGCCACTTTGCACAACAACTTGCGTGGTGCGGCACTCACTTCTGCTGCGGCGGCCCGTGCCATGCGGTCCACCGGCGGCGGATCGATCGTCAACATCGCCTCGGTCAACGGGCTGGCGGCGGAGGCCAACTTTGCGCCCTACAACGCCTCGAAAGCCGGACTGATATCCCTGACTCAGACCAGCGCTATTGAGTGGGCCGATGAAAACATCAGGGTCAACTGCGTTGCGCCCGGCTGCATACGAACACCGATGGTTGATCCGCTGGTCGCCGATCTATCCGATGAGGTCATCGCGCGGTACGTACCGATGCGCCGACTGGGTACACCGTCGGAGATCGCGTCAGTGGTGGCCTTCCTCGTCTCCGACGATGCTAGTTACATCACGGGGCAGACCATCACGGTCGATGGCGGCACCCTGACCCGCCAGCCAATGCTCTGAGAAGACAGGACGCGAAGACGTTGGCGATCAGGACGCCGAGTAATGCGCCATCCCGTAACTGGCGAGCTTGTCGGTGACCAGCACCCGAGGAGCCAGGCACTGCCTGGTCGAGAGCTTTACGGAAGAGTCGTTCGTCGGCCTTGCAATCGCGCCTGCGCTGAACGCGGTGCCTTCAGGGCAGTAGTCGGTCGATCTCGAATGCCAGGCAGAGTTCGGCGACATCTCTTGGCCGCGACAGCGATTTACCGGTCCACTCCTCGATGCGGTGGAGTCGATGCCGGACGGTATTCGGATGGCAGTAGATCTTCGCAGCGGTCTCGTTCGCTGAACCACCTGTATCGAGCCACGCCGCGAAGGTGTCCACCAGAATCTTGCGCTCCTCGGGTGGCAGGTCATCGATCGGTCCGAGCACGGACTTCCCGATCCGTTTCATGGCCTCGGGTGCACTGACGGCGGCGAACGCGAGCGCAGACCCGTCGAAGACCGTGATCAAGGAGTCGCCGGACGGTCTCTCGCCGGTGGCTATCCGGGCGAGTCGAAGTGCTTCGCTGGTCTCGTTGAGGTCGTCGAATTGTGGGCTGATGCCGACGCGCGAGGTGGCAACGGTGTCGAGGACGTCGATCAGCTCGTGGAGGATGTCGGGGCGGCGGAGGAAGACGATGCCGACCTGGAGGTCGGGTAGCAGTCGCCATGCTGAGCGGATGTCACGGACGTCGAGCTTGCTTGCGATTTCCGGGAGACCGAGTTTGCCGATGGCGGGAACCTGCGCTGCCACAACGACATACGGGCCAGCTGTCGGCAACCGCAAGAGGTCGGCTGTCTCCCACAGACTCTGTATGTCGGTGATGCGGCGGAACAACAACGCTTCCACGAGCGCCGAACGTTCCTCCTCGTGGTTGAGGACCTGAATCGTTTGTTGGTGCCGGTACGCGTCGGTCATCGCCTGGGTGAACATGTCCTGGGCGATGAGGATCTGCGAGGTGGCGTTCAGGATCGCGGCGAGCGGCACCCCGCTACTTCTCGCCTCCGTGACCGTCTTCTCCCACATGAAGCGGAAGCCGACCCGGTACGCCGCCATCACCGCCGGCAACGGGACGCCGGCCAGCGCCCGGGAGGTCCCGGTCGCTTCCGCTGCGGAGACGTCCATATCGGTGTCTCCGGCCAGCGCACGAAAGACGAAGGTCATGTTCGCGCTGCAGCTGCGCTGGATCTCGTCGGTGCTCACGAGGGTGTTCGACCGGTAGTAGTCGATGTCGCGACGGATGACCGCGGCCAGCGCGGCACCGAACTCGTCGGCACGGGCCAGCATCGCGTCGGCGAGTTCGACGATGGGTGGATCTGGTCGTCCCTCCATACCGACACGATAGGCCGAATCGACGCCGGTTGTGAGCGCACACACCGGCGGCCGACGGACGTTGTTCCCGCGGCCATCGACTGAGGCGGCGCCAGGAGTCACCCTTGATTCAACGGCAAAACGCCAACAGTCACCGGAGGTCCTCTTGTCCAATCTGAGTTTGAATCTTGTTGCCTCAGCGCGAAAATACCCGGACAAGATCGCGCTTCGCTGCGGCGATCAGGAATTTACCTTCACCGAGTTCGACGCGGCGGCCGCGCGAGTCGCCACCTTCCTCGACCGCGAAGAAATCGCGGCCGGCGATCGGGTCGGGTTGATGCTGCCCAATACGCCGGCATTCGCGCTGGCCTTCTACGGCATTCTGCGCAGCGGTGCCATCGCGGTGCCCATGAACCCGTTGCTCAAGTCCCGAGAGATCGAGTTCTACCTTTCCAACACGGGTGCGACAGCTCTTTTCGCGACGCCGGCCTTCGCCCCGGAGGCCACCGCGGCCGCCGCGGCGGCCGGAGCGAAATGCTGGCTGGTCGACGATGCCGATCTGGTGAGGCTGACGGCGGATCTGCCCGAACAAGTGAGTCCGGTCGACCGTGCCGATACAGACACCGCCGTCGTCCTGCACACGTCGGGGACGACCGGCAAGCCGAAGGGGGCCGAACTCACCCACGGCGGCCTCGACCGCAACCAGGACGTCGCCGCGCGCACCCTGATCGAACTGGGGCCCGACGACGTAGTGATGGGGTGTCTGCCGCTCTTTCACGTCTTCGGGCTGACCTGCGGGCTGAACACCTCGGTGTCGGCGGGGGCGACGCTCACACTGATCCCCAGATTCGACCCGCACACGGCCCTCGACGTGATCGAACGCGACGCAGTCACGGTGTTCGAGGGCGTGCCGACGATGTACTCGGCGCTGCTCGGTGAGGCGAGGGGGTTTCCTTCCTCGGCGACGGCGTCCCTTCGCGTCTGCGTATCCGGCGGCGCCTCCCTGCCGGTTCAGGTACTCACCGACTTCGAGAAGATTTTCGGTGCCACGATCCTCGAGGGCTACGGGCTGTCCGAGACCTCCCCGGTAGCGTCCTTCAACCACCTGCACCGCGAGCGCAAGCCCGGATCGATCGGTACCCCGGTCGAGGGTGTCGAGATGCGGATCGTCGACCTGGTGGGCCACGAGGTCCCGCAGGGCGAGCTCGGCGAGATCCAGATCCGGGGCCACAACGTGATGAAGGGGTACTGGAACCTGCCGGACGCGACGGCGTCGGCGCTCTCGGTCGATGGCTGGTTCTCGACCGGTGACGTCGGCAAGGTCGACGAAGACGGCTATTTCTACATCGTCGACCGCAAGAAGGACCTGATCATCCGCGGTGGTTTCAATGTCTACCCCCGGGAGGTCGAGGAGGTGCTCTACGAGCATCCGGTGGTGGTCGAGGCCGCGGTCATCGGTCTTCCGCACGACTCACTCGGCGAGGAGATCGGCGCTGCGGTCGTCCTCGAGGACGGCGCGCGGGTCGATCCCACCGAACTGCGCGACTTCGTGAAGCAGCGAGTCGCCGCCTACAAGTACCCGCGCCGCGTGTGGATCGTCGACAGTCTCCCGAAGGGAGCGACCGGCAAGATCCTCCGCCGCGAGGTAACCGTTCCTACAACCGAAAGCACCAAGTAGTCATGACGAACCCGACCAAGAGCCCGACCACGAGCCCCGACGAGCTCGCCGCGCCGTTGGACCTGCTGCTGACCAGCTCCACCCGAGGATTTTTCGGCCGAATGCTCCCGAATGGGGCCTGGGCCCGGTCGGCGGTCAATCTCACCAAACGGCAGCGCACACTCGCTCGTCGCGGCACTACCCTGGCCCGCGAACTGGGCACGATTGCCGTCGGGACCTGCGAACGTGCCCCCGCGAGGGGTGACAAACGCTTCGTCGATCCGGCATGGCAGGGCAATCCCCTGCTCAAGCGAACCATGCAGGCGTACCTGGCAGCAGCGGAGACGGCCGACAAGCTGTTCGACGATGCCCAGTTGGATTGGCGCGACGCGGAGAAGATGCGGTTCGTTCTCGACAACATCGTCGAGGGGTTGGCGCCGACCAACAACCCCCTGATCAGCCCGGTCGGTTGGAAAGCAATGATCGACACCGGCGGGCTGAGCGCCGTGCGCGGATTGAAGGCCTTCGCCCGTGACATGCTGTCCCAGCCCAGAATTCCGGCGATGGTGGATCCCGACGCGTTCGCCGTCGGCGAGACCGTCGCCACCACCAAGGGGGCTGTGGTGTTGCAGACCCGGGCGTTCGAACTGATCCATTACGCACCGCAGACACCGAAGGTGCGCTCGATCCCGCTGCTGTTGATCCCGCCCGTGATCAACAAGTACTACATCATGGACATCGCTCCCGGTCGCAGCATGATCGAGTACTTCCTGCAGCAGGGCCAGCAGGTCTTCACGATCTCGTGGCGCAATCCCCAAGCCCGGCATCGCGACTGGGACGTCGATACGTACGGTGCGGCGATCGTCGAGGCGCTCGATGCGGTGCAGAAGATCGCCGGGACCGCCAGCGCGCACCTACTGGCGACCTGCTCGGGTGGCATCCTCGCCGCCATGACCGCGGCCCATCTCGCTGAGATCGGTGAGGGTGATCGGATCGCCGGACTCACGCTCGCCGTCACGGTGCTCGACCAGAACAGGGCCGGCTTCGCGTCGGCCGCAATGAGCGAGCGCGCAGCGCAGGCCGCCATCCGGGCGTCGAGGTCCAAGGGGTACCTCGACGGACGGGCGATGGCCGAGGTGTTCGCGTGGCTGCGACCGACGGATCTGGTGTGGCGGTATTGGGTGAACAACTACGTGCAGGGCCGCTCGCCCGCGGCCTTCGACGTGCTGTTCTGGAATGCGGACACCACCCGGATGGCGGCCGCGCTGCACCGCGACCTGGTGCTGATGGGATTACGCAACGCGCTGACCATCCCCGGGGCGGTGAGCATGCTGGGAACTCCGGTCGACCTGTCGAAGGTCACCGCGGACTCGTACGTCATCGGCGGTGTCGCCGATCACATCTCCCCGTGGCAGGCCTGCTACCGCAGTGCCCGGCTGCTCGGCAGCAAGGACAACCGGTTCGTCCTGTCGTCGAGCGGCCACATCGCGGCCCTGGTCAACCCGCCGGGCAACCCCAGGGCCTCCTTCCAGATCGGCCAAGTCGATCAGGACACGGCCGAAGACTGGGTGCAGACGGCCGAGCAGACCACCGACTCGTGGTGGCCGGACTACGTCAGCTGGCTGGCCGACCGCAGCGGCCCCGAAGTCGACGCACCGCAAACCCTGGGCGGCCCGGGCTATGCACCCCTCGCCCCAGCGCCCGGCACCTACGTGCACCAGAACTGACACCACCTGAGAGACGACGATGACCACACATATCGCCAACCCGGCGGACTTGCTCGACCTGACCGGACAGACCCTCGGAACCACCGCGTGGTACGAACTCGGCCAGGACCAGGTGAACCTCTTCGCCGACGCGACCGGCGACCATCAATGGATCCACACCGACCCCGAACGCGCCGCCCGGGGGCCGTTCACGGGGACGATCGCGCACGGCTACCTGACGCTCTCGCTGGCCCCGCGAGTGCTCGCCGACGTTCTGACCATCGACAACGTGCAGGCCGCGCTGAACTACGGGCTGAACAGGGTGCGGTTCCCGGCGCCGGTGCCGGTCGGTGCCAAACTCCGGGCAACGGTGACCGTCACGTCGGCCCAGCACAAGCCCGCCGGCGTCGAGGTCGTCTTCGGACTGACCTACGAGGTCGACGGCACCGAACGCCCGGCCTGCATCGCCGATGTCGTGGTGCTGTACCGATGAACGCGGACATCGAGGCCGAGAGATTCGTCGCGACCGCCGGTCAGCGGATCCGCGTCAGCATCCGGCCCGGATCCGCCGGCACCCGACGTGTTCCGCTGGTCTTGTGCAACGGAATCGGGGCCAGCTACGAGGTGCTCGATCCGTTGGTGGCGCAGCTGGATCCGGAGATCACCGTGATTCGGTTCGACGTTCCCGGCACCGGCGGATCCCCCGCGTCCGTTGCCCCCTACGGGTTTGCCTACCTGGCCTGGATGCTGGGGCGGGTGCTGACCACACTCGACTTCGGCGTCGTCGACGTGCTCGGGTTGTCCTGGGGTGGGGCGCTGGCACAGCAGTTCGCCGTCCAGAATCCGCGCCGGTGCCGGCGACTGGTCTTGGCCGCGACCGGCACCGGCGCAGTGATGGTTCCCGGCAACCCTCGGGTACTGGCCAAGATGCTGACACCGCGCAGGTTCCGCGACCCGGCCTACGCGGCCTCGATCGCCGGCGACCTGTACGGCGGCACCGCGCGCCGGCAGGGCGACGACGTTGCCGGGCTCTTCCTCCAGCAGCTGCACGCCGGATCGAAGATCGGCTACTTCCATCAACTGCTCGCCGGAGCGGTGTGGACGAGCCTGCCCCTGCTGCCCGCGATCAGGCAGCAGACCCTCCTCGTCGCGGGCACCGACGACCCGATCGTGCCCGTGGTCAACGCCCGCATCATGAATCAGCTGTTGCCACATTCAACCATCCATCTGCACTCCGGCGGACACATCGACCTGGTCACCAATGCCACCGAACTCGCGCCGGTGATCACCACCTTCCTTCACGACCCAGGAGTAAGCCCATGAGCCCCAGTCCGAACATCGACACATCGGATTTCTATGCATTCGAACAGATGCTCTCCGACTCCGAGCGCGCAATGCTGCACTCCGTGCGCGATTTCATGACCACCGAGGTCGACCCGATCATCAACACACATTGGAATGCCGGGACCTTCCCGTTCGAGATCGTGCCCGGACTCCGGAAACTCGGCATCGCCGGCGTGCCCTACCAGGGCCATGGCTGTGCCGGACGGAGTTACCTGCTCGACGGGATGATTGCGATGGAGCTGGCCCGCACGGATTCCTCGATAGCCACCTTCAACGGCGTGCATGGCGGCCTCGCCATGGGATCGATATACCTGTGCGGTTCGGACGAACAACGCGAACGCTTCCTCCCCTCGATGGCACGGTACGAGAAGATCGGATCCTTCGGGCTGACCGAACCCGACGTCGGCTCCGGTGCGTCGGGCGGGCTCACCACGACCGCCGAACGCGACGGTGACACCTGGACCCTGAACGGGCAGAAGAAATGGATCGGCAACGCGACGTTCGGCGATCTCACGGTCATCTGGGCCAAGGATGTCGCCGACGGCCAGGTGAAGGGATTTGTCGTCGAGAACTCCTCGCCCGGATTCACGGCGGACAAGCAGGAGCACAAGATCGCCCTCCGGATCGTGCAGAACGCGCTCATCACGCTCGACAACGTGCGGGTTCCGGAGCACAACCGCCTACAAGGCGCGAACACATTCAAGGACACCGCCGAGGTGCTCCGACTGACACGCGCGGGCGTGGCCTGGATGGCGGTCGGATGCGCGCGCGGCGCATACGAGAACGCGCTGAGATATGCCTGCGCTCGTGAACAGTTCGGCCGGCCGATCGGCGGCTTCCAGCTCGTGCAGGACCTGCTGGTGCGGATGCTCGGAAACATCACCTCGTCCTTGGCCCTGTGTGCACGGCTGTCCCAGTTGCAGGATCAGGGGCACGCCGAAGACCGGCACTCATCGCTCGCCAAGGCATTCTGTACAGTCCGAATGCGTGAAACTGTCGGATGGGCGCGGGAGTTGATGGGCGGCAACGGAATACTACTGGAACACAACGTAGGCCGATTCGTCGCCGACGCGGAAGCGATCTACTCCTACGAGGGCACCAGGGAGATGAACACCCTGATCGTCGGACGGTCGTTGACCGGACACAGCGCCTTCGTATGACGCCCGCGTGCGCCCGCGACACCGTCCCCGCAAATCTGCGCCGAGCGAGAACCCGGCCCACGTAGTCGCTCCCTCCGACACAGTAGAAGTGGCGCCGTTGGGTCTCAGATGACGGCCCGTTCCACCAGCGGCTCGTTCTTGGCGATGCGCTCGTAGGCGAGCGGGGACAGGTCGAGAGTCCGGAATTCACCGTAAGTGATCAGCTCGGCGACACCGCGACCACAGGCGGGTGCTTGCTGGCTACCGTGACCTGAGAACCCAGCGCACATCAGCAGGTTCGTGACCTCGGTATGGGGACCAAGGATCGCATTGTGATCGAAGGTGTTGAATTCGTAGTGGCCGACCCAGGAATCGATCACCGTGACCTCGCCGATTGTCGGCAAGCGGTTCGTGATGACCGGGAGGATCTTCGTCTCCCAGATGCCTTCCTCATAGGCGAAATCATCGAAACCCACTGCAGGATCGCCATCCCTCGGCGGGCACCCTGCGAGGTAGTTGTCGTCCCCGAACGACCTCATGTGGACGCCAGTGGGATCGATGGTCAGCGGCAGGTCCTGATCCAGCGGAGTCTCTGCGGAGAAGATGTAGGTGTAGCGGCGTCGAGCTTCGATCGGCAGATCCGCGCCCGCCAATTGCGCGACGAGTCCCGCGCGGGTGCCTGCAGCATTGACAACCGTTCCCGCGCTGATCACCTCACCGGTCTCGAGCGTGACGCTGTCGATGCGTTCACCTGAGCGGGTCATGGAGACGACTTCGTTCTCGATGTAGTCGGCACCATTTTCCCGGGCCTTGCCGCGGAGCCACTCGACCATGGCCAGGGCGTCGAAGGCGCCTTCGTCGACTGTGTTGAGGCTTCCCGCAACGATGTCGTCGAGGTTGTAGAAGGGATACTTCTCGGCGATCTGGTCACGCGCGAGAATCGCGGTGCCGGCCCCGCATGATGCCTGAAGCTGTTGATCCTCACGCAGTGTCTCGGCGAACTCCTCGTTGTCGGCGAGGTACAGGTACCCGAAGTTCCGGATCGGAATGTGCGGGATGGCGAGGTCTCCACCCAGGTTCTCCCGGAACTTCTTCACGAATTCAGCCGCGTACTGGGCGATCTCGACGTTGATCTGGGTGGCGAACTGTTGACGCATACAGTTGTTGCTTGCCATGGTGGCGGAGTGCGTCAGCCCGGCGTCGCGCTCGACAACCAGGATCGAGCCCGTGAAGTCGGGGTTGGTGCTCAGGTACCAGGCGATCGCAGAGCCGCTGGTGGCGCCGCCGATGATGACGACGTCGTACGCGTCCTGCGTGGGTTGCTGCGGGATGGGGGAAGTGGTGCTCATAGGGCGGGATCGCTTCCTGACAGGGAATAGTGAGATTTCGCTGAACGACTGGGTTTCTCAGCACGGAGATTTAGTCAAGTTTGTAGATTTGACCGGTCTGTGCGCCTTCTATGGAGCGGATGTAGGCCTGCGCGACGTCGGCGAGATCGACGGAGGAGAAGCCTGGGAAATAGTCCCCGTACGCATCCAGTGCCTCGGTGAACACGGTGGGGCTGACGGCGTTGATGCGCTGCGGGGCGATTTCGATCGCGGCGGCCCGAACGAAGGCTTCGACCGCCCCGTTCGCGAGGGACGCGGCGGTCCCGGTGGGAATGGGGGTACGCGCGAGGATGCCCGTGATGAGGGTGAACGATCCCGTGAGGGAGACCCGGTCGATCCCTTGGCGGACCAACTCCACCTGGCTGCGGACCTTACCCGCGTACGCGGCGGAGTAGTCATCGTCGGTCATCTGCTGAATGGGCTTGTACGGTACGACGCCTGCAGCGCTCACGACGGCGTCGAGTACACCCACCTTCTCGTAGAGTGCGGCCACGGCTCCAGGATCTGTGATGTCGGCACGGAAGTCGCCTCCAGTGCGGTTGGCGGTGACAATTTTGTGGCCACGATCTGCGAGTGCGGTGTAGACCGCAGATCCGAGTCGGCCGGTGGATCCGATAAGCAGGATGTTCATGCGGCCAAGTTATCGACACCGATAGTAGGAAGAGAAATACTTCTTGACGACCGGTTATGCTTGAAAGTTATGAATATCGAGTTGCGGCATCTGCGTGCGCTTGCGGCGATCGGGGACGAGGGAAGTATCACGGCTGCTGCTGCCGCCTTACACACGGCGCAACCAGCGTTGTCGCGCACACTCAATCAACTCGAGGAGCGGGTCGGAACACGGTTGGTCGAACGAACCACACGAAGCTTGGAACTCACCGCGGCAGGCAGGCGGTTATGGGAAAGGGCACACCGCATACTTCAGAGCGTCGACGACGCCATCGCCGAGGCCACGGCCGGACCAGCTCCCCTGCGGGTCGGATACGCATGGTCGGCGCTGGGGCGGCATACGGTGACATTGCTACGAACCTGGAAGGACGAAAATCCCGATGCGGCGCTCGTTGTCAGGCAGGTCGACAACCCCGAACTTGCCCTGAGGAAGGGCGAGGTCGACATTGCGTTCTTCCGGTCGTCGTTCCCCGGTCCGGACACGTTCGAACACGTGCTCCTAGGGTATGAAGATCGCATGGTTGCGGTTGCCGAGGACGATTCGCTCAATCAGACAGGTCCGTTGTCACTCAGCGATTTGTCGAGGCGACGCATTGCACTGTGCTCCACCGCGGGAACGGCTGACTTGGATTTGTGGCCGGCGAACGAGCGTCCTGAAAGTACGGTGGTCGTTGCAAATGTTGACGAGTGGTTGACCGCGATCGCTACAGGTGAAGCGATCGGGTTAACCAGTGTCGCCACGGAATACAGCCATCCGCATCCAGGCGTCAGCTACACCGCGCTACCCGATGTCGCCCCGGTGGAGGTGTACCTCACGTGGCCCCGGAACGATCGCCATCCGATGACCGGGCAGTTCGTCGAGCACGCGAGTTACCTGTTGAGTAAGGAGACCACCGCCGCCCATCGAGCGCCAACCGGGCGCTAGGGGATCACGGCTGTCGGTGATGATCGACGTCGCCAATGCATCCAGGTTGGCGGAATGGACTCGAGCAGGTCCGCCGGGATCACCCGCCCAGGGTGGGCACCAAATGATGCGGTGATGATGCCGATGGCGGGCAGGTCCTGAAGACGACGATCACCGCGTATCACCGTCGTGGCTGGGGTGAGGGCAATGCGGACGTTCATTGGGTTGGGGCAAGCCCCCTGGGGTCGCCTGCGGAGGGCTTTGGGCGAATAGTGACTCGCCGACGTCTGGGGTGTGTGTTTGGTAATCAACTGGTGAGGGTAGGAACGTAATTTGCATCGGTTATGGTGTGCTTACAGTTTCAGACCTCACGACTCGGTGCAGGTGTGATTCGGCACACGCTCTGCTGAAACCTCACATCGCCAAATGCGTCACAGCTTACGCATTTGATGCTGCAGCGGGCGAAGCATTTTCGGGGGTGGTGGGGAAGCGGCTTTCGGGGGGCGAGTCGCGCTGTGGAGCCCAGAGTATCGTGTTGGCCTGCCCAGATAGGTAATAGCTGGAGACGTCGAAAAGTTAGCTCAGGTGAGCTTTTTGACTACCGAGAGAAGTTTGCCGTTACTGTGTGCGTTCGACGATTGCCCGCGAAGAAGGAGAACAAGATGGCCCAGTCACCGAATGGTTCGAAAGGTTCGGCGAAGACGACCAGAGAGATTCGCGAGTGGGCGATCGGTGCGGGTCTCGATGTGTCGCCCCGCGGTCGGATTCCGGCAGAGATCGTAGAAGCCTTCGAGGACGCTCAGGCCAAGAAGGTTCAGGCGAAGACGGCTCCGGCGAAGAAGGTTCAGGCGAAGAAGGTTCAGGCGAAGAATTCGGCCACCGTGAAGGCGGCCGTGACGAAGGCAGCCGTGAATAAGGTGGCCGCGAAGAAGGCTCCGGCGGCGAAGACGACCAAGGATATTCGCGAGTGGGCGATCGGTGCGGGTCTTGATGTGTCTGCCCGTGGTCGGATTCCGGCTGAGATCGTAGAAGCCTTCGAGGACGCTCAGGCCAAGAAGGTTCAGGCGAAGACGGCTCCGGCGAAGAAGGTTCAGGCGAAGAAGGTTCAGGCGAAGAATTCGGCCACCGTGAAGGCGGCCGTGACGAAGGCAGCCGTGAATAAGGTGGCCGCGAAGAAGGCTCCGGCGGCGAAGACGACCAGGGATATTCGCGAGTGGGCGATCGGTGCGGGTCTTGATGTGTCTGCCCGTGGTCGGATTCCGGCTGAGATCGTAGAAGCCTTCGAGGGCGCTCAGGCCAAGAAGGGTCAGCCAAAGAAGGTTCAGGCAACAAGGGGTCCGGCGAAGAAGGTCGCTGCGGGCAAGCCGGCTGCTGAGAAGATAGCCGCGCAGAAGTCGGTTGTGAAGACGTCGGCCGTGAAGAAGGTAGATACGGAGAAGCCTGTCGTGAGGAAGGCTCCGGCGGCGAAGACGACCAAGGATATTCGCGAGTGGGCAATCGGTGCCGGTCTTGATGTGTCTTCCCGTGGCCGAATCTCGGCCGAGGTCGAGCGGGCCTTCCATGACGCTCAGGTACAGAAGGTTCAGGCAGAGACGGTTCGGGCGAAGAAGGTCGTCGCGGGGAAGCCGGCCGTGAAGAAGGTCGCCGCGAAGAAGACGGCCGCGAAGAAGGTAGCCGCGAAGAAGACGGCCGCGAAGAAGACAGCCGCGAGGACGGCTCCATTGAACAGCGCGGCGGCGAGCAAGGCTCCGGCGAAGAGGACGACCAAGGAGATTCGCGAGTGGGCGATCGGCGAGGGCCTCGATATATCGGCCCGTGGCCGGATCTCGGCGGAGATCGTAGACGCCTTTCATCTCGCTCAGGCCAAGGCGCCGGCCGCATAGGCAGCAGCAACACGGCCGTGATGAATCTCGTGGCAATCGTGCTGCGAAACACCCAAGGTGCCGTCGGGATACCTCCGACGGTGAGGTGACACGGCTAGCGCAGGGCAACCGCCCACGACATGCGCCGGAGATGGTGAATCCAACGAGTTCGCTCGGTGCCAGGTGACCGCCGAACTCGTTGCGATCACCGGAGCACGTCGATCCGGATATCGCCCACCCGCTCGGGGATGCACTCTGATCCGGCTGCTGTTGCCGCCGATCTCGAGGCCTGGTGCCGCCCCGGCGGGCTCTTGGGCAAAGCTCCTGACCGGATTCCTCCGGCCCCTCCCGTTTCCGTGAGGTTGATGCATCAGGAAGCGTTGGTGCACAGTAGGTTTGGGGTTCGCCGTGGGTTGCGCATCAAATCGAATGGTCAGTGCGGAGCGAGTCAGCTGGTCGGGACCGGCTGCGGGAGCGGCGCCGAGGAAGGCTCCTGCGGCGGCAGCTGGGTGGGTGGTTCCGTGGTCGGGTTTTCCGGCGGTATTTGCGGGAGCGGCGCCGACGAAGGCTCCTGCGGCGGCAGCTGGGTGGGTGGTTGTGTGGTCGGGTTGTCCGGCGGCACAGGCGGGGGTGGTTGTGTGGTCGGGGTGTCGGAAGGGACAGGCAGGGGCGGCTGCGGAGGCGGGACCACCGTGATGGGGGGTTCCGGGCTGGTGGATGGCAACGTCTCGGGCGGAAGCGGAAGCTGCTGCGGCGGCAAGGTGGGTAGCGGCGGCAGTGAAGTGGGCGGCAGTCCCGGAATCTGTAGATCCGTGGGCAGGGTTCCCGGCAACTGCCCGACTCCCGGCACCGTCGTGGAACCGGGTGTTCCCTGCACGGTGGCAGGCAGTTGGGTGGTCTGCGTCGACGCGCCGGTGGTGGTGGTTCCCGGCGTTGTCGTCGCCGGGGGTGGGGTGGGAGCGATCTTCTCGAGTTCCGCGGCCAGCTTCGCCCGCCACGCGTCGAGTTCGTTGCGCGTGTCAGCGTCGCGGACCCCGCCGGCACGGTCGGCGGCGCCGTCGAGCAGGTTCTTCGCCGACTCCGCGTCGCCCGCGGCGATCAGCCGTTCGGCCTCCTGCAGCTGGGACGTGGTGTCGATCTGTGCAACGGTCGAATCGGCCTGCTGGCTGAACACGACCGACTTGACGCTCCACAGCGGATCGCCGGGTGCGGCGTTGTACGAGAAGATGGTGGCGCCGCCCATGACGACCGCGATCGCGGCGGCAGCGCCTGCGATGGGTCGCAACAGCCGGAGCTTGCCGCGGGCGGCGCTGCGTGCGGAACGGGCGTCCGAGGCGTCGATCGCCGCGATCACGTCGTCGAGCAGCGGCCCGGTCGGCATCGGCGTCGACACGATGTCGGCACGCCAATTGGTCAGCAGAAGCGCGAGTTGGTCCTGTTCCGGCGAATCCGTTGCGACGGGACCGCCACCGGCGATCGCGTCGATCAGTGCGTCGTCGCGGCGCACAGCCGCGACGTCCACCGGTGCGTCGTCTCCTGGGAGATCGGCATCGGGATTGCCGTTGCGCTGGATGCCCCTAACCAAACCTCTCACCTGCCCTCGTCGCATGCGATGGCTTCGTGTTGAGCCGCACGGACCGCTCCTGCGGTACTACCCACGATTGGGGCCGTCTACTCGGCTGACGTACCGACCACGAGCTGGAGGATCAAGATCTCCCGGTGCTTCGTCGGCAGCGTGCTCAGCGGTTCGTTCATCAGCCTGCTCGCTTCCGAGTCCAGCGCCCGCTGTTCGGGTCCGTCATCGTAGGCTTCGTCATCTGGTTTGTCGGTGACGGGCTCCGATTCGTTACCGCATGTCAGAGGACTGTTGCGGTTGCCGCACGACCGCGCCCGTCCGTTTGGGCCGACCCCGGCGCACTCGGGCGGTCCTGAGGCCCTGGGCCGGGGTCGACGTTTTTGTAGGGGCATCGCTTCATCTGGGTGGACGATCCTCCTAGTTGGATTATCCCACCGGTGGCCGGTACTCGGCGAGGCTCCGCGCCGCCTCCATTGCTGGTGGGTCGCGCTGATCTTGTCGCCGACTTCGGCGACGCTAATGCCGTCCGCAAGGCGGACCGACCGCGCACGGTGAAGGGTTTCGCAGGCATCCGCCGGACACAGCCTGCCCGGCGTCGCGCATTGAACCAGTCGTGTGTGTCCTGCGTTAGAACCATTGAGAGAGCCGCAGTGATCGATCCCGCGTGACCCCAGCCCAGACAGGGAGACACCGCCATGCAGTCCGACGAACTCAACCAGGAGCAGAGCCTGCGGATCAACCAGATGGCGTTTCCGCGTCGTACGGTTATCGCCGGTATGGGTGTTGTAGCCGCCTTGGCCGCTGGTAGCGCTCTGTTCAGCAGAACTCGCGCGTCGTCTGCGTCCGGCGGCAGCGGTGGCCCAGCTGTGAAGGCTGCGAGTGCAACCGTGCCGACCGGCAATGTTCCCGTCGGTGGCGGCGTGGTGCTCGGCGATGTGGTCGTCACACAGCCCAGCGGCGGTGACTTCCGCGGGTTCTCGTCGACATGCACGCACGCGGGGTGCACCGTATCCGACGTCTCCGGTGGCACCATCAATTGCCCGTGCCATGGCAGCAAGTTCAATCTCGACGGGTCCGTGCACAACGGTCCGGCGTCCGTTCCGCTCGCCCCACGGAGCGTCTCCGTTCAGGGTGACTCGGTCGTGGTCGGCTGAGGTGTGTGACGACTCAGGGGTGTCAACGAATTGGTACGCGGCAGATTGACCTCAGCCCGCGTGCCCGCGCCGTGCTGGTCTGCCCCTGGCGAATGAAACAAACCGATTGGCCTGTTTTCTGGTAGCGTCGGGGCCGTCATGGTGGTCACATGACAACGCGCACGTCTCAGGCATATGAGGCGATTCACGCGAGGGGTGGAGTGCAGGTGCTGCCCGAGCTGCTGATTGGGCGGCACCTGCACTCACCGTCACCGGAGGTGGGCACTCCTGGCGAGTCGAATCGCGGTCTACTTACCCGCCGTTTCCCGCGTGCGCAGGTCTTTGCGGAGGATTTTGCCTGCGGCGGACTTGGGGACGAGGTCGATGAACTCGACCCTGCGGACCTTCTTGTGCGGGGAGACCCGGGCGGCGACGAACGCGATCACCGCGGCCTCGTCCAGATCCTTGGCACCGGGCTGGGCGACGACGAACGCCTTCGGCACCTCCTCACCCTCGTCGTCGAGGACACCGATGACGGCGGCGTCGGCGATCTGCGGGTGCGTGAGCAGCAGCGCCTCGAGTTCGGCGGGCGGCACCTGATACGCCTTGTACTTGATCAGCTCCTTCATCCGGTCCACGATCGTCACCACCCCCTCGGCGTCGACGGTCGCAATGTCCCCGGTGTGCAGGTACCCGTCCGCGTCCAGGGTTTCGGCGGTGGCCTCGTCGTTGCCGAGGTACCCGGCCATGATGTTCGGGCCCTTGCACCACAACTCCCCCGGCGCGCTGACCCCCTCGGCCGGGTAGGCGACCTCCAGCCCGGTGGCGGGGTCGACGAGTTTGCATTCCATGTTCGCGATCGTCGGGCCGACCGAGTCGAGGGCGATGTCGTCGCGGTCGAACGGGATCGCGTGCGAGACCGGGCTCATCTCCGACATCCCGTAGCCCTGCCGGACCCGGCACCCGAGCCGGGTCGCGACGGCCCTGCCCAGTTCCTGATCCAGCGGGGCGGCACCGGAGAACACCGAATGCACCGAGGACAGGTCGTAGTCGTCGACCAACGGGTGCTTGGCCAACGCCACCGCGACCGGCGGCGCGATGAACACATACGTGCACCGCTGCCCGGAGACGATGCTCAGGAACTCGACGAGGTCGAACTTCGGCATCGTCACCAGGGCGGCCCGGTTGTAGAGGGCGGCGTTGAGCAGCACCGTCATCCCGTAGATGTGGAAGAACGGCAGCACCGCCAAAAGCCTGTCGTCGGCGCCGATGCCCATCCGCGGGTTGATCTGACACACGTTCGCGACCAGGTTGCGGTGGGTGAGCATCACCCCCTTCGGGCGGCCGGTGGTCCCCGACGAATACGGCAGCACCGCCAGCTGGGTGGCCGGGTCGAACGACACCTCCGGGGCCGGGTGGCCCTCGGTGAGCAGATCCGCCAGGGACGGGTGCCCGTCGGCGCCGTCGAGGACGATCACATTCTCGGTGGGGATTCCGACCCTCGCCGCCGCATCCTTGGCCTGCGGCAGCAGCGGGGAGACGGTGAACAGGAACTTCGCGTGCGAGTCGGTGAGCTGTTTGGCGATGTCCTCGGCGGTGTAGAGGGCGTTGATGGTGGTGGCGACGCCGCCGGCGCGCAGGATGCCGTGGAACACCGCGGCGAACGCGGGCACGTTCGGTGAGTGCAGGGCCACCACCTCACCGACCGCGAGACCGCGGGCGGCCAGCGCCCCCGCCACCCCGCCGATCTGGGCGATGAGCGACCGGTAGGTGATGACCGCACCGGAGGCGCCGTCGATCAGGGCGGGCCGTTCCGCATCCGCCGGGTCGACCCGACCGAACAGGAAATCGTAGACACTGAGGTTCGGGATCTCGACGTCCGGAAACGGGCTCTTGAAGCTCACGTGGGTCTCTCCCTCGAAGATTGCGGCGGGCTCCCACGCGCGAATGGCGGCGAGCCTCGTGGGTCGTCCGGGCAACCATAGGCCGTGACAGCCATCACTTCATCGTGGTGCGACACCGAAGATGTTTGTGGTCGGCCCACAGTCCCCTGGTGGGAATGTGTCGAAGGTCCGAATTCTGGCTGTAGCCTGGCCACAGCGGGTGGACAGTATCGGAGGTCGTGGGGATGACCACAGCACACGGCGCGATGCGGCCGTTCGACGACGCGGCAATCGATCTCGCGAAGTGGGTGCACGACCGCCATCCAGAGATCGCGCGAGCCGCCACCGACGCGATCTGGGCGGAACTGCCGTCCTACCGCGCCACCGGACTGTACGACGATGTGGTTGCCCACGTCACCGCCGTCTTCGGGGTGTTCACGACCAGCGTCATCGAACAACGGAATCCGCGCCTCGACGATTTCGCGTTCACGTCCGGGCACGCCTCGGAGCGCGTCGCGCACGGCATCTCCCTGATCGACTTCCTTCACGCGTTTCGCATCGGGCAGATCGTCCTCTGGTCGTATGTTCTCGAATTCGTCCGATCGACGGAGGGGCAGCAGGAAACGGCACTGAGCCTGGTCGAGCACCTCATGCGCACGATCGAGGCGGGCTGCTCCGCCGCCGCGACCACCTACCTGCAGGCGCAGCAATATCTCGTGGCCGACCAGGAGCGCATCGCACTCGACTGTCTCGAGGATCTGCTCGCGGGGAACGTGCCCGCCGTACCGGTCCGCCTGGAGGCGATGCGCCGGGCCGGGCTCGCGGACGGCGCCGGGTTCGTCGTCATCGTCTGCCGGGCAAGCTCGGAGGCGGACGACGCGGATCCGATCCTCGACGCACGCAGGGTGCTCTCCCGGCATCTGTCGGGGATGTTGGTGCCGTGGCGGCAGGAACTCGTCGGACTCGTCCCGCTCGAACGACTCAGCCCCGGCGCCCTGTCGCAGAAGGTCGCTCGCGCAGCCACCGAGCTCGGGACGACCCGGACCACAGCGTCGATCGGTATCAGCTCGACGCACCTCGGGTTCGACCAGACGGCCGAAGCGTTGCTGGAGGCTCAGGTCGCCTGCGACCACCTGGGAGGCCGGCGCGAGGTCCAGATCTTCGACGATCTCTCGCCGCTGGACTACCTGGTGCGGCGCGCGGACCCGACCGCGCGCCGACTCGTCGAGCCCCAGTTGCGCGCGTTCATCGCCGAAGACCTGTCGGCGGGCGCGATCTACATCGAGACGCTGACGGCGTACGTCGCCCACGACATGAACGCGAAGGAGGCCGCCTCCGCGCTACAGATCCACGTGAACACGATGTACTACCGGTTGGGTCGGATCGCCGAGCGCACCGGCAAGGACCTTCGGCGGGTGGAGGACGTCGTCAATCTCCTCCTCGCGGTCCGGATCGCGTCAACGGAGCCGCGCTGAGCGGTGCGGCCGCGATGCGAGATCAGGGGACGCGCAGGATCAGGGCGTCGCCCTGTCCGCCACCGCCGCAGAGGGCGACGGCGCCGGTGCCGCCTCCGCGGCGCTGCAACTCGAGCGCGAGGTGCAGGGTGATCCGGGCGCCGGACATTCCGATGGGGTGCCCGAGGGCGATGGCGCCGCCGTTGACGTTGACGCGTTCGGGGTCGACGCCGAGTTCGCGGGTGGACGCGATCCCGACCGCGGCGAACGCCTCGTTGATCTCGATCAGATCCAACGTGGTCGGTGAGATACCGGCTGCATCACAGGCTTTCGCGATCGCTCCGGACGGCTGGAACTGCAGTCCCGAATCCGGCCCGGCGACCATCCCGTGCTCGCCGATCTCAGCCAGCCACGTCAGGCCTTCCGCCTCGGCGCGCTCCTTGCTCATCACCACCACGGCGCAGGCGCCGTCGTTGATGGTCGACGCGTTGCCCGCGGTGACCGTGCCGCCGGCTCGGAATGCGCCCCGCAGCCGCGCCAGGGTTTCGGCGGTGGTGTCCGGCCGGATGCCTTCGTCGCGGCGCAGCCAGGTGCTCTCACCCTTGCGTGCGGGGATCTCGACGGGGACGACCTCGTCGTCGAAGACTCCGCTGTCCCACGCCTTCGCGGCGAGCTGGTGCGAGCGGGCGGCGAACGCGTCCTGGTCCTCGCGGGCGATGACGTCCCTGTCGTTGCCCGCCTCGGTGAGCAGTCCCATCGGCTGGTCGGTGAATGCGTCGTGCAATCCGTCGAGGGCCATGTGGTCGACGAGGGTGACGTCGCCGTACTTGAAACCGCCGCGCGAACCGGGCAGCAGGTGCGGTGCCTGGCTCATCGACTCCATGCCGCCGGCGACGATTACGTCGAACGCGCCGGACCGGATGAACTGGTCGGCGAGGATGATCGATTCGACCCCCGACAGGCACACCTTGTTGATGTTGAGCGACGGCGTGTTCATCGGGATGCCGGCCTTCGCGGCCGCCTGACGGGCGGGCATCTGCCCGGCGCCGGCGGTGAGGACCTGTCCCATGATGACGTACTGGACCCGGTCCGGGGCGACACCGGCCTTGCCGAGCGCCCCCTCGATGGCGATGGCGCCGAGGTCGGCGCCGGAGAATCCGGCGAGTGAGCCCTGCAGCCGGCCGATCGGGGTGCGGGCGCCGGCGACGATCACGGAGGTGGTCATGTGCGGAAGGCCTTTCGGGGGTGGGTTCGTCAGTTCGCGGCGAGGGTGCGGCTGATGACCAGTCGCTGAATCTGGTTGGTGCCCTCGAAGATCTGGGTGATCTTCGCTTCGCGCATGTACCGCTCGACGCGGAAGTCGCGGGTGTAGCCGTAGCCGCCGAGGACCTGCACGGCGTCGGTGGTGACCTTCATTGCGGCGTCGGTGGCGACGAGCTTGGCGACGGACGCGTTGCGGGAGTACGGCAGGCCGGCGTCGCGGCGGCGGGCGGCGTCGATGTATGTGGCGCGCGCCGAGTCGACGGCGGCGGCCATGTCGGCGAGCAGGAACCCGAGGCCCTGGTGGTCGATGATCTTCTTGCCGAACGCGGTCCGTTCCTGGGCGTAGGCCACGGCCTCGTCGAGGGCCGCCTGCGCGAGTCCGACGGCGACGGCGGCGATGCCCAGCCGGCCGGAATCCAGTGCGCTGAATGCGATCTGCAGCCCCTGACCCTCCGCGCCGATGCGCCGCTCCACGGGCACGAAGGCGTCGTCGTAGTGCGCGGACGTGGTCGGCACGGCGTGCAGGCCCATCTTCTCCTCGGGCTTGCCGAACGTGAGTCCCTCGGTGTCCTTCGGGACCAGGAAGCAGGAGATCCCCTTCGAGCCCTCACCGGTGCGGGCGAAGAGGTTGTAGAAATCGGCGATGCCGCCGTGCGTGATCCAGGCCTTCGCGCCGTTGACGACGTACCCGCCGTCGGTCGCGGCGGCCTTGCAGGTCAGTGCGGCGGCGTCGGATCCGGCCTGCGGCTCGGACAGGCTGTAGGCGCCGACGGTGTTGCCGCCGAGCATGTCCGGGAGCCACTGCTGCTTCTGCTCGTCCGTGCCGAACGCCATCAGCGGGTGGCAGGCGAGGCTGTGGACGCTGACCGCCACCGCGACGGCGGCCCAGCGGGCGGCGATCTCCTCGAGCACCTGCAGGTACACCTCGTACGGCTGCGCGCCGCCGCCCCACTCCTCGGGGTACGGCAGGCTCAGCAGTCCGGCCTCGCCGAGGGTGGCGAACACGCCTTCGGGGTAGGTCTCCGACTTCTCGTGCTCGTCGACGATCGGCGTCAGGACCTTGTCGGCGACGTCGCGCGTGAGCTGGATCAGGTCACGGGCTTCGTCAGTAGGCAGCAAACGATCGACGGCCACGGTGTCTCCTCGAGAAGGCTACGGAAAGCAGTACTGGATTACGGCCCAGAGTACTGATTGCGAAATAGTACTGCAAGACACCTCCCAGTACTATTTCTGTCATGGAGCAGCCCACCCGACCCGGTTTCGCCACCCGACGGCGCACCCAGCTCTTCGACGCCCTCGTCGACCTCTTTCTGGTCGAGGGGTTCGCACACCTGACGCTCGACGAGATCGCGAACCGGCTGCGCTGCTCGAAGTCGACGCTCTACACCCTCGCCGGCAGCAAGGAGCAGCTGGTCCGGGCCGCCACGGTGCACTTCTTCCGCCGCGCGACCGAGGACGTCGAGTCGCGCATCGAGCCGATCGGCGGGGCCCGCGAGCGGATCACCGCGTACCTGTCGGCCGTCGGCAACGCACTCGCGGCCGCGTCCGACCAGTTCATGGCCGACCTCGACGCCTTCCCCCCGGCACGGGAGGTCTACGAACGGAACACGCAGTTCGCGGCCGGTCGGGTCCAGGAGTTGATCACCGAGGGCGTCGCCGCCGGCGACTTCCGCGACGTGCACGCCGCGTTCGCCGCCGACCTCGCCGCCACCATGATGGTCCGCATCCAGCAACGCGGGGTCCGCGACAGCACCGGGCTCGACGACGCGCACGCGTACGCCGAACTCGCCGCCATCCTCACGGGCGGCATCAGCGCCTGAGCCGGGTCACCAAGGTGTGGTGGTCGGGCGTCCACTCCGGCTTGGAATGGATGGAACCTGCATTGGCCGCGATCCGGATCGCAGCTACGTTTGAACCTTGACGTCCTCTCGGCCGTGAACGACCGAGATTCCCCTCGAGACTCGCGTCCCGAGGTTCCTGTTTCACCGACAGTCGCCACCCCGCACGTTATGTGCGAGGTGGTCTCACACCGTCTCCGCAGGCTGCCACCGTCAGTCCGACGGCCAAAATGTTCCTTGCCGCGTTCACGTCGCGGTCGTGGACGACGCCGCATCGGCACGTCCACTCCCGCACCGTCAGCGGCATCGTCGAGGCGACCGCCCCGCACACCGAGCAGGTCTTCGACGACGGATGAAACCGGTCGATCGCCACCACCCGGCGCCCATACCAGTCGGCCTTGTACTCGAGCATCGACCGGAACTCGGACCACCCCGCATCCGAGATCACCCGAGACAACGACCGATTCTTCACCATATTCCGCACACTCAGATCCTCGATGGCGATCACTTGATTTTCGCGCACCAAACGAGTGGAAAGTTTGTGCAGATAATCGCGACGCCGATCGGCGATCCGACCATGAATCTTCGCGACCTTCAGTCGGGCCTTCGCCCGGTTACGCGATCCTTTCTCCTTCTTGGCCAGCACCCGCTGCGCCTTCGCCAGCCGCTCACGATCCGTGCGCTCGTGGCGCGGGTTGGTGATCTTCTCCCCCGTCGAGAGCGTGTACAGGCTCGTGATCCCGGCGTCGAGCCCGACCGCCCGATCGGTCGACGGGGCCTTGGTGATCGTGTCCTCGACGAGAATCGAAATGTGGTACTGACCACGAGCATTGCGCGACACCGTCACCTGCGACGGCACCGCCCCCTCCGGTAGTGGCCTCGACCACCGAATCTCCAGGGGTTCGGACTGCTTGGCCAACCGGATCTGCCCACCCCGGTAGGTGAAGCAGTTCGAGAAGTAGGTCGCCGACTCCTTCGACTGGCCCTTCTTCTTGAACTTTGGGTAGCGGGTCTGCTTGCGCCAAAACCTGTCGAACGCGCCCTGCAACTGCCGCAGCGATTCCTGCAGCGGTCCCTTCGACGGCTCCGCCAACCACTCCGTCTCGGCATCGCGTTTCCATCCGGTGAGCATCTTCGAGGTGTCCGCGTAGGTGACCCGCCGCTGCTCCTGCGACCACGCCCGCGTCCGCTCGGCCAACGCCCGGTTATAGACATACCGGGTGCACCCGAACGTCCGAGCAAGCTGTTCCGCCTGCACCGCAGTCGGATAGAAACGATACTTGAACGCACGCTTCACCACCCTCCCCGCCATGCCCCAGACACTAACCCCACGGTCCGACAAAACCCGATCACCGTCTAGGCCGCAAAGGACTGGTTCTCGTCATGTTGATCGATGCATTGTTGGCAGCCCTTCCGGCGGATCGTGTCGTGCGCGACCCCGACGTCGTCGCCCGGTACCAGCACGACGAGGCGGAGTGGGCGCCGTACGCGGCGCCGCTCGCCGTCGTCCGGCCCCGAACGGCGCTCGAAGTCCAGGCCGTCGTGCGCGCCTGCCTCGAGCACGACACCGCCGTCGTCACGCGGGGCGCCGGCACCGGCCTGTCCGGCGGGGCGAACGCGACCGACGGCTGCGTCGTCCTCGCGCTCGAGGGCATGAACGCGATCAAGGAGATCGATCCCCTCGAGCGGTACGCCGTCGTCGAACCCGGCGTGGTGAACGATCATCTCCGGGCCGCCTGCGCCGAACACGGACTCTGGTATCCGCCGGACCCGGCCAGCGCGCCGTGGTCGACGATCGGAGGGAACGTCGCCACCAACGCGGGCGGACTGTGCTGCGTCAAGTACGGCGTCACCCGCGACTACGTGCTCGGCATGCAGATCGTTACCGGCACCGGTGAACTCGTGCGCCTCGGACGCAAGACCGCCAAGGGGGTGGCCGGCTACGACCTGGCGGGTCTGATGGTCGGGTCCGAAGGAACGCTCGGCGTCATCACCGAAATCACGGTCAAGTTGCGCCCGCTGCAAGACCCGCAGCGCACGGTGGCCGGCTACTTCGATTCCATCGTCGACGCGGGCCGGGCCGTCAGCGCGGTGGCCGCGGCGGGGCTCACCCCGTCGGCGCTCGAATTGGTGGACAGGCAGTGCCTCATCGCCGTCGACGCGTGGAAGAAGATGGGACTGTCGGTGGAGGCGAACGTCGTTCTCCTCGGCCGCATCGACACCGCGGGCGTCATCGGCGACCAGGAGGCGGAGAAGATGCTGTCGTGCTTCGACGAAGCCGGAGCCACATGGTCTGCCGTGTCCACCGACCAGGAGGAGGCGGATGCGTTGTTCGCCGCGCGCCGCCTGGCCTACCCGGCGATGGAGCGGCTCGGACCGGTTCTCACCGAAGACGTGTGCGTTCCGAAACGGGCTGTCCCCGAGATGCTTGCACGCATCGAACAGGTCGGCATCGCCCACGAGACCACGATCGCCAACATCGCACACGCCGGCGACGGAAACCTGCACCCGCTGCTCATCACACCCCGCGACGACGAGCCTGCCCGCGCCCGCGCGCAGGCCGCCTTCGCGGAAATCATCGACGCCGCGCTCGAACTCGGCGGCACCGTCACCGGCGAACACGGTGTCGGTCTGCTGAAGATGGAAGGTCTTGCCCAGGAACTCGATCCGGTCGTGCTGGACATGCACCGATCGGTGAAGAACGCCCTCGATCCCCACGGAATCCTGAACCCGGGGAAGGTCTTTGCCCCGGGCCCGTGAGTACTTGTTAACCGCCGGCGGTTAACAAGTACTCACAGGGGGTGTGTCAGAGGCCGGCGCGGACCAGCTTCGCGGCGTCGACGAGGTTACGCAGCGACGCCTCCACCTCCACCGGACCGCGGGTCTTCAATCCGCAGTCCGGGTTGACCCACAACCGTTCCGCCGGAACCGCTTCGAGCGCCTCCTTCAGCGAGGCTGCGATCTCCTCCACGCTCGGCACGCGCGGGGAGTGGATGTCGTAGACACCCGGGCCGACGCCGAGATCGAACCCGACGGCGTTCAGGTCACCCAGGACCTCCATGTGCGAGCGGGCCGCCTCGATCGACGTCACATCCGCGTCCAGGTTCGCGATGGCGTCGATGACCTCACCGAACTCCGAGTAGCACAGGTGGGTGTGGATCTGCGTCGAGTCCGCGACCCCCGAGGTCGCGAGCCGGAACGCCCCCACCGACCAGTCCAGGTAGGCGGTCTGCTCGGCCGCCCGCAGCGGCAGGAGTTCGCGCAGTGCGGGCTCGTCGACCTGAACGATCCGGATCCCGGCGCCCTGCAGGTCGACCGTCTCGTCTCGGATGGCGAGGGCCACCTGGTTCGCCGAGTCCGCCAGCGGCTGGTCGTCGCGCACGAACGACCACGCCAGGATGGTCACCGGACCGGTGAGCATGCCTTTGACCGGGCGCTGGGTGAGGGACTGGGCGTAGGTGATCCAGCTGACGGTCATCGGGTTCGGACGGCGCACGTCGCCGTAGAGGATCGGCGGACGGACGCACCGGGACCCGTACGACTGCACCCAGCCGTTCTCGGTGGCGAAGAACCCGTCCAACTGCTCGGCGAAGTACTGCACCATGTCGTTGCGTTCCGGCTCGCCGTGCACGAGGACGTCGAGGCCCAGTTCCTCCTGCAGCGCAACGACAGCGGCGATCTCGGCGCGCATCCGGGTCAGGTACTCGGCGTCGTCGATCTCACCCTTGCGCAGCGCCGCCCGCGCCACCCGGATCGCGGTGGTCTGCGGGTAGGAGCCGATGGTGGTGGTCGGCAGCAGCGGCAACTCCAGTGCGGCCTGGGCCGGGCGGCGCTGATCCGCGGGGGAGCGGCCGGGGTCGGAGGACAGGATCGTTTCCAGCCGGGCGCGGATTGCGTTGTCGCGCAGCCGCGGGTCGGTGGTGCGGGTCGAGGCCGCCGCTCGGGCCAGCGCGAACTCCTCGTCCACCGTCTCCCGGCCCTCGGTGAGCGCGGTGGCCAGCGTGACCACCTCGCGGACCTTCTCGGTGCCGAACGCCAGCCACGACCGCAGGGCCTTGTCCACGTTCTTCTCGGCCTGCAGGGTGTACGGGACGTGCAGCAGCGAGCAGGAGGTGGACACCGCCAGCGATCCGGTGCTGCCGAGCAGGGTGCCGAGGGTGGTCAGGGCGTTTTCGAGGTCGGTGCGCCAGATGTTGCGCCCGTCCACGACACCGGCGACGACGTGCTTGCGGGTCAGTTCGGGAACCGCGGCGAGGGTGTCGGATCCGGCGACCAGATCGACGGCGATGCCCTCGACCCCGGTCGAGGCGATCGCGGGCAGGGCGTCGCCGAGGCTGCCGAAGTAGGACGCCAGCAGGATCGCGGGACGGGTTTCGACGGCGGACAGCTGGTCGTAGACGCGCTTGGCGGTGGCGATCTCCTCCGGGGTGCGGTCGGCGACCAGGGCCGGTTCGTCGATCTGCACCCACTCGGCGCCGGCGTCGTGGAGCTGGGTCAGCAGATCCGCATACAACGGCACCAGCTCATCGATCCGATCCAGCAGCGGCGCCTCCGAGCCGACGGCCTTCGACAGCAGCAGGAACGTCACCGGACCCACGATCACCGGGCGGGCCGCGATGCCGAGTTCGAGGGCCTCACCGAGTTCGCCGAGCACCTTCGACGCATCCAGGGCGAACGAGGTGGACGGGGTGATTTCGGGGACGAGGTAGTGGTAGTTGGTGTCGAACCACTTCGTCATCTCCAGCGGGGTGACGCTGTCGGTGCCGCGAGCGGCGGCGAAGTACCGGTCGAGGTCGTCGTCGATGCCGGCGACACGGTCGGGCAGGGCGCCGAGCAGGACGGCGGTGTCGAGGACCTGGTCGTAGTACGAGAACGTGTTGACCGGGATCGAATCGAGCCCGGCATCGCGCAGGTCGGTCCAGGTCTGCCGGCGCAGGTCGGCGCCGACCGCGGCCAGGGCGGCGGCGTCGGCGCGGCCCGCCCAGTAGGCCTCGACGACCTTCTTGAGTTCGCGGTTCCGACCGATACGAGGTGATCCCAGTACGGTCGCGGTGAAGAGGGTGGTCACGGTGTTTCTCCAGTTGCATGCAGGGAAGGACCACCACCGGCAGAAACGAGTACACCTCTCGAGCCCGAGACAAAGCATGCTGCGACACGAGGAGGCCTACACGCCCATTCCCCGAGGCGGTGGACCGTCGGGCACGGCGTGCCCGACGCAGTCGGCAGGTCTTCGGACTCGCGGGCACCCGGTGGCATCCACCGGACCTAGTGGCCGTCGCTTCCCAGGCAAAATGCCCAGTGCATGATGACGGCGGTCGTTCCCACTCACCGCTGCGGGACAGTCCCGGATTCTCACCGGGTTCCCTCTCACACCCCGAGACCCCCGGAGGGATTCGCGGTGCTTCGACGCCTGGTGCGGTCTTCGGGGCTCCTCATGACCGTGCCGGGCGAACCAGCTGCACCGGTCAGCATAGGGGACAACCCCGTCCGGGTGGGACACCACACCCGCTTCCCAGGGGAGACGTTCGGCTGAGGATCCCTCCATTCATCGCGGTGTCGCATGTGTGGTTTCTCCATAGTTTCGAGCTGATCCGACTCATAGAGTGGTCCACGTCACGTCACGTCGCCCGGTCGGGCGCGCCCACTCTTCAGGAAGCCGAGACATTCATGTCGCCTGTACTGCAGAAACCCGAGATCGAGGCGAGGGTGGTCCGGAAGGTCGCCCGGCGGCTCATTCCGTTCCTCGGCCTGGCCTATTTCGTCAACTACCTCGACCGGACCAATATCGGGCTGGCGAAGTTGACCATGAGCGCGGAACTCGGCCTCACCGAGACGATGTTCGGCCTGGCCTCCGGGCTGTTCTTCATCGGGTATCTCCTGTTCGAGGTGCCGAGCAATCTCGCGCTGCACAGGTTCGGGGCACGCCGCTGGATCGCCCGGATCATGCTCACGTGGGGGATCATCGCGGCCGCCATGGCCTTCGTGCCCAATGTGGGATCGCTGTACGGGTTGCGCATGCTGCTGGGTATCGCCGAGGCCGGCTTCTTCCCGGGGGTCTTGCTCTACCTGACCCTGTGGTTTCCCCGCGCCTACCGGGTCCGGCTGATGGGCCTGTTCCTTCTCGCGCTCCCGGTGTCGTCGGCGCTCGGGGCACCGTTGTCGAGCGCCATCATCCAATACTGGGACGGCCTGTTCGGACTGTCCGGTTGGCGCGTGATGTTCTTGATCGAGGGGATACCCGCCGTCCTGCTCGCGGTGGTCACCTGGTTCTACCTCACGGACCGGCCGTCGCAGGCCACGTGGCTGGATGAGGACGAAAAGGTTTGGCTCACTCGCGAACTCGAATCCGAGGCTTCGGAATCCGGTTCCCACGGGTCGGTGCGCCGGGCGCTGACGGATTCCCGCGTGTGGATGCTGGGCCTCGTCTACTTCGGGATCACCTACGGGCTGTACTCGCTCAGCTTCTTCCTGCCCAGCATCGTCGCCGGTTTCAAGAAGACGTTCGCCACCGATTTCTCGCTGTTCACCACCGGGTTGATCGTCGCGGTTCCGTTCGCGGTCGGCGCCGTCGCAATGGTGTTGTGGAGCAGGCACTCCGACCGGACGGGTGAGCGGATCTGGCACGTCGCCGTCCCCACCCTGATCGGAGCCGTCTCCATCCCGGTCGCCCTGTACATGCAGTCGCCGCTCACGACGATGATCGCGGTCACCGTCAACGCGGTCGGTGTGTTCTGCGCACTGCCCGTGTTCTGGTACCTGCCCAGCACATTCCTGACCGGTGCCGGCGCCGCGGCAGGCATCGCCGTCGTGAACTCGGTGGGCAACCTGAGTGGTTTCGGGGCCCCGTACGTCACCGGGTGGCTGTTCGACGCCACCGGGAACTCGCGCGCCGGCCTGTGGGTCGTGGGGGCGGTCATGCTCGTCGCCGTGATGCTGGTTCTCATCCTCAGATCCCGGGTAAGTGCCACGCGCAGTACCGAAGACGCCGATACCCGCGTGGTCACCGCGAGTCGTTGAGCATGCGCCCGGGGTCAGCGCTCCTCGGCGATCCGCTCGAGCAGTGGGCGGGTCCGGTAGGGGATGGCGTCACGCATGGCGACGGACACCGTGGTGCGCTCGATCCCGGGCACGGCGAGGATGAGGCCGGCGACGCGGTACAGGTCGTCGGCATCGACGGCGACCACGCCGATGTGCAGGTCTGCCGCTCCGGAGATGCCGACGACCTCGACGACCTCGGCGATGTCCCGCAGGTGTTCGATGACGTCCTCGAGGCGGTGCTGGTCGACGACCGCGGTGACGAACGCCTGCAGGGGGTATCCCAGGTCGCGGGGTGACACGCAGCGGTCCACGGGCGCGAGCACGCGCTGCTCCTCCCAGCGAGACATTCGTGCCTGCACGGTATTCCGTGCCATCCCCAGCAGGGTCGCCAGTTGGACGCCGGTTGCGCGGGGGGCGTCGCACAGGGCGAGCAGCAGGCGGGCATCGGTTCGATCGAGTCTCGTCATGTAGCGCAGTATCCCACACTCCCCATGCCGAGAGTTGGGCATTCTGCTTAATTTGATAGACAACACTTGCGCATGCTGGATCCCGATGTTTGCATGAGTACATCATTCTGACCGAAACGGTCGCACATGGGCGGCGGTGCCTCCCGTTCCATCCCATTCGGAGGTATTCGTGTTCGACAACGATGATGTGGTGCAACTCGTCACCGAAACCGGTGCGCGAGTGGATCATCCCGACTACTCCCGGTACGTCGACGACGTGGACGTCGCCGCGGTGCGCGCACTGTACGAGGACCTCGTCGTGGTGCGGCGCATCGACGCGGAGGCGACCGCGCTGCAGCGTCAGGGCGAACTGGGCCTGTGGGCGCCGCTGCTGGGGCAGGAAGCGGCGCAGGTCGGGTCGGCACGCGCCCTCGATCCCGGCGACTTCGTCTTCGCCAGCTACCGCGAACACGGGGTGGCGTACTGCCGCGACGTCGATCCCACCCACATGCTCCGGTTCTGGCGGGGGTCGACGCACTCGGGCTGGAACCCGTTCGACTACAACATGACAACCCCCGCGATCATCGTCGGCGCGCAGGCACTGCACGCCACCGGGTACGCGATGGGCCTGCAGTTCGACGGCTCCGACGGCGCCTCGATCACCTACTTCGGCGACGGCGCCACCAGTCAGGGCGACATCTCCGAGGCCTTCGGGTTCGCCGCGAGCTTCAACGCCCCGGTGGTGTTCTTCTGCCAGAACAACCAGTGGGCGATCTCCGAACCGGTCAGCCTGCAGTCGCGGGTGAGCATCGCCGCGCGGGGCCGCGGCTTTGGCGTTCCCAGTGTGCGCGTCGACGGCAACGACGTGATCGCCGTGATCGCCGTGACCCGGGCCGCGCTCGAGCGGGCACGGGAAGGCAGCGGACCGACCCTGATCGAGGCCGTCACCTACCGGATGGGCCCGCACACCACGTCCGACGACCCGACCCGGTACCGCCCGGCCGCGCTCGACGAGGAATGGAAACGCAAGGACCCCCTCGACCGCATCCGTGCGCTCCTCGAGTCGGCGGGCGCGATCGACGACGACTACCTCGCCGCGGTGCAGCAGCGCGCCGACGACACCGCCGCCGCGCTGCGCCGCGGATGCCTCGAGACCGTCGAGCCCGAACCGATGTCGTTGTTCGACAACGTCTACGCCGAACCCCATCCCCTCGTCGACGACGAGCGCCGCCAGTTCGCCTCCTACCTCGACAGTTTCGAAGGGACCGACGCATGAGCACAGCCATCTCCGCGGCCGCCCCGACCACGCTTCCGCTCGGCAAGGCCCTCAACGCCGGCCTGCGCCGCGCCCTCGAGAACGACCCGAAGGTCGTGCTCATGGGCGAGGACATCGGCAAACTCGGCGGCGTCTTCCGCATCACCGACGGACTGCAGAAGGACTTCGGCCCCAACCGTGTCATCGACACCCCGCTCGCCGAGTCCGGGATCATCGGCACCGCAGTCGGTCTCGCGATGCGCGGCTACCGGCCGGTGTGTGAGATCCAATTCGACGGGTTCATCTACCCCGGCTTCGACCAGATCGTCTCGCAGGTCGCCAAACTGCACTACCGCACGGGCGGCAACGTCACGATGCCGATCACCATCCGCGTCCCGTACGGCGGCGGCATCGGCGCGATCGAGCATCACTCCGAGTCCCCGGAGGGCTATTTCGCCGCGACCGCGGGTCTTCGCGTCGTCACCTGCAGCACCGCCGCCGACGCGCACACGATGATTCAGCAGGCCATCGCCTCGGACGATCCGGTGCTGTTCTTCGAGCCCAAGCGCCGCTACTGGGAGAAGGGGCAGATCGACCCCGCCGCCGAGACGGGGCCACTGCACAAGGCCCGGGTGGTCGCCCCGGGTACCGACGTCACCGTCGTCGCGTACGGGCCGCTCGTGACGACGGCGCTGCAGGCGGCGAAAGTCGCTGCGGATGAGGGCCGGTCGGTCGAAGTGATCGATCTGCGGTCCCTCTCCCCGCTCGACGTCGACACCGTCGCCGCGTCCGTGCAGCGCACCGGACGCCTGGTCGTCACCCACGAGGCGCCCGTGTTCCTCGGCATCGGCGCCGAGATCGCCGCCCGCATCAGCGAGCGCTGCTTCTACCACCTCGAGGCGCCGGTCGCCCGCGTCGGCGGCTTCACCGTCCCCTACCCGCCGGCGAAACTCGAACAGCACTTCCTGCCGGACGTCGACCGCATCCTCGACGCCGTCGACTGCACCTTCACCGCGTAGGACCAGGAGTTCCCCCGTGCCCACTGTCAAGACATTCCTGCTGCCCGACCTCGGCGAGGGCCTCACCGACGCCGAACTGCTGACCTGGCAGGTCGCGGTCGGTGACACCGTGACGCTGAACCAGAACATCGCCGAGGTCGAGACCGCGAAGGCCTCCGTCGAACTCCCATCCCCGTACGCCGGAACGGTGGTCGCGCTGCACGCGGCGGAGGGGACGACCGTCGACGTCGGCTGCCCGTTCATCGACATCGAGGTCGCCGGCGAGGAACCGAAGGTGGACCCCGCGCCCCCGGCCGAGCGGACTCCGGTCCTCGTCGGCTACGGCGTGGCCGAGGACTCGTCCAGCAAGCGCCGCCGCAGGCACACAACCGCCGCGGCCGCTCGCATCGGCGACCTTCCCGCCCCGCATTCGACGCGTCCGCTGGCCTCGCCGCCCGTGCGGTTCGCCGCGAAGCGATCCGGAGTCGACCTCACCGCGGTGGTTGCCACCGGGGTGCACGGTGAGGTCACCAGGGACGACCTCGAACGTCATCGCACCGCCACCCCGGTGACGACGCCGACGGCCACGCCCGTGCCCGACGCCGACGAGGAACGCATCCCGATCAAGGGCGTCCGCAAGCACACTGCGGCGGCGATGGTCCGCAGCGCGTTCACCGCCCCGCACGTCACCGAGTTCGTCACGGTCGACGTCACCCCGACCATCGAACTGCTGGCTCAGCTACGGGACACGAAGCACTTCACCGACGTACGCCTGACACCACTGACGTTGGTGGCCAAGGCCCTGCTCGTGGCGCTGCGCACCAACCCGACCCTGAATTCGTTCTGGGACGAAGGCGCGCAGGAGATCGTGGTCAAACGCTCCGTGAACCTCGGCATCGCGGCCGCCACGCCGCGCGGACTCATGGTGCCCAACATCAAGAACGCACACACCCTCGGTCTGCCCGACCTTGCGATCGCCCTGTCGGATCTGACGACCACCGCCAAGGAGGGGAAGACCGGACCGGCCGACCTGGCGGACGGCACCATCACGATCACCAACGTCGGTGTCTTCGGCATCGACTCGGGCACACCCATCCTCAACCCCGGCGAGGCGGCGATCCTGTGCTTCGGGGCGATCCGCAGGCAGCCGTGGGAATACCGGGGCGAGATCGCGTTGCGGTCGGTGACGACCTTGAGCCTGTCGTTCGACCATCGACTGGTCGACGGCGAGCAGGGATCGCGATTCCTCGCCGCCATCGGCCAGATCCTGTCCGACCCGATGACGTTGATCGCGCTGAGCTGAGCCTCCGTTCGATCCGACCTTCCGGCACGTCCGATGACGTGCCCGACCGAGGGAGATTCCCCATGTCTGACCAACCCGACGTCCTGATTCTCGGCGGAGGATCCGGCGGATACGCCTGCGCCTTCCGTGCCGCGCAATTGGGCAAATCCGTCACCCTGATAGAAGAGGACAAGGTCGGCGGCACCTGCCTGCACCGCGGGTGCATTCCCACCAAGGCGCTCGTACACGCCGCCGAGGTCGCTGACACCGTCGCGCACGCGTCGGCCCTCGGGATCGGTGCGACACTCGACGGGATCGACCTCGATGGTGTCCACGCGTACAAGAACGCGATCGTCGAACGCCTCTACAAGGGTCTGCAGGGGCTGGTCCGCAGTCACCGGATCGAGGTGGTCCACGGCACCGGTCGCTACGCCGGAGGCCGCACCGTCCACGTCGGTGACCGCACGATCACCGGCGCGGCACTGGTCCTCGCGACCGGTTCGGAGGTCCGGAGTCTCCCCGGACTCGAGATCGGCGGCCGAATCCTCACCAGCGACCAAGCATTGACGTTCCCCGAGCTTCCGCGGCGCGTCGTCGTGCTCGGCGGCGGTGTCATCGGCGTCGAGTTCGCCGGCATCTGGGCATCCCTGGGCGCGGACGTCACGATCGTCGAGGCGCTGCCCCGGCTGATCGCCGCCGAGGACGAATGGGCCTCGAAGCAACTCACCCGGGCCCTGCGCAAGCGCGGCATCACGGTCATGACCGGCACCCGGTTCGCGAAAGCCGTTCAGGACGAGCGCACGGTCAGCGTCACCGTGGAATCGGGCGACACGCTCGAGGCCGACCTGCTGCTCGTCGCGGTCGGCCGCGGACCCCGCACCGCGGGCCTGGGACTCACCGAGCTGGGCGTCGACGTCGACCCCCGCGGATTCGTCACGGTCGACGATTCCCTGCGCACCTCGCAGCCGGACGTGTACGCGGTCGGCGACATCGTCGCCGGACCTCAACTCGCGCACCGCGGATTCCAGCAGGGCATCTTCGTCGCCGAAACGATCGCCGGCCTGAGCCCGACCTTGTTGGAGGACAGCGTAATTCCCCGGGTGACGTACTCGAACCCCGAGGTCGCGTCAGTCGGGCTCACCGAAGAACAGGCACGCGAACGCCACGGCGACGTCGCCACCGTCGTCTACGACCTCGCCGGCAACGGCAGAAGCCAGATCCTCGGAACCAGCGGCGGCGTCAAACTCGTCCGCGCCGGAGCCACGGACGGACCGGTCGTCGGTATCCACATGGTCGGAGAACGCGTGGGTGAACTCATCGGCGAGGCGCAATTGATCGTCAACTGGGGTGCCTACCCGAACGAGGTCGCCGCACTCGTTCACGCGCACCCCACCCAGGCCGAGGCGGTCGGCGAGGCGCACCTCGCACTCGCGGGAACCCCGCTGCACAGCCACAGTTGATCGAGAGCATTCAGCTGTGTCCCTTTGGCAGGGTGGAGGAGAGGGGATGGCGTGTGACGGCATGGTGCCGCCCGCAGGCGAGGAAGAGGGGGGCTCCCCGGCCGCGGGCGGCTGTGGCCCTCCAGCCGAGGGGTGACCGGTCAGGGGGCCTCGCTGGTCCGTGGGGCCGCCGGGCCCGCGGATCAGCGTAGATGGTGGGTACCCGATATGTGCGGGACTATTCACCGCGGGGAGCAACGATTCGTCCGGGTCGATCCTCGAAAACGACTGGGCGAGTGTCCAGTTGTAACGGAAACCCGAAGTGCCGGCCGATCGAACCGACCGGCCGGTTATCGCGTCGCGTCCCCGTCCCACACTCGGGTAGAACGCAAGTCGGCCATCGGAGGGGACGGTCGGCGATATCCTGGGGTACAACGTCGAGAGGTGGGCAGTGTGGCATGCGTCGACCGTGTTTCGAATGGGACGAATCGATGTAGTCGATGACTGATGTCGATCCGTTCGCCACCCAGCGCGACGTGTCCGGTTCGGTCACGGCGGAGTTGGCGGCGGCCGGATTCGAGGACGCTCAGGAGATCGGCCGCGGCGGATTCGGGGTCGTGTACCGCTGCATCCAGACTGCGCTGGACCGCACTGTGGCGGTGAAGGTCCTCACCGCCGACCTCGACGAGGAGAACCGGGCCCGATTCCTGCGGGAGCAGCGTGCTGCGGGCCGGCTGACCGGTCACCCCAACATCGTCAATGTTCTCCACGCCGGCGTCACCGAGAACGGCAGGCCCTACATCGTGATGCCGTACCAGGCGCAGGGCTCGCTCGACGAACGGATCCGCCGCCACGGGCCGCTCCCGCTGGACGAAGCGCTGCGTCTCGGGGTGAAGATGGCAGGCGCCCTGGAGACCGCCCACCGGCTCGGGATCCTCCATCGCGACGTCAAACCCGGGAACATCCTGAGCACCGATTACGGCGAGCCCGCACTCACCGACTTCGGCATCGCCCACATCGCGGGCGGGTTCGAGACCAGCGCGGGCATCGTGACGGGGTCGCCGGCGTTCACCGCCCCCGAGGTCGTGGCCGGCGAGGCCCCGAGTCCTGCCGCCGACGTCTACGGGCTCGGCGCCACCTTGTTTGCGGCAATCACCGGTCACGCGGCGTTCGAACGCCGCAGCGGTGAACAGCTGGTGGCGCAGTTCCTGAGGATCGCGTCCGAGCCGGTCCCGAACCCGCGCGAGCACGGCGTATCCGAGGAGATCAGCGCGGTCGTCGAACGTGCCATGTCGTCCGAACCCGGGGCCCGCCCGTCCGCCGTGGAACTGGGCAGGCAACTCCGCGACGCGCAACTGCGTCACGGCTTCCCGGTCGACGAGATGGCGATGTATGCGGGAACAGTTGCAGTGCAAGGCAGCACGTCAGAACCGGGCGCCGATCCCGGAGGAGAAGGTGCGTGGAGCCGGCCTGCCGGAGCGCCGGCGGACTCGGGCCGGACAGGTGGACTCCCGCTGGAGCTGACCAGCTTCGTCGACCGCCGCACGGAACTGGCGGAGGCGACGAACTTGCTGTCGACGTCGCGGCTGGTGACGTTGACCGGGATCGGCGGGGTGGGGAAGACCCGGCTCGCCATTCGTGCTGCCACCAAGGCACAACGGAATTTCGCGGACGGCGTGACGCTGGTGGAACTGGGTGAACTACTGGATGATTCGCTGTTGGCGGGAGTGGTCGTCGCTGCCCTGGGGTTGCGGGGTCAGTCGACGCGACACCCCCACGAGATGCTCGTCGAGTTCCTCGCCCCGCGAGACCTGCTGCTCGTGCTGGACAACTGCGAGCAGGTGGTGGCCGCGGCCGCGAAGCTCGCCGAGATCCTGCTTCGCGCATGCCCGCAACTGCGGATTCTCGCGACGAGTCGCGAACCGCTCGGGATCGGCGGGGAAGCGGCGCTGCTGATCCCTCCGCTGCCCGTCCCGGATCCCGACCATCTCCCGAAAGGGCTGCCCCGCAACGACGCGGTCACCCTGTTCGTCGAACGCGGTGTCGCCGCCGTCCCCGGGTTCGAACTCACCGAGGACAACAAGGTCACCATCGCCCGTATCTGTCAGCGGCTGGACGGCTTGCCGCTGCCGATCGAGTTGGCTGCGGCCAGGCTCCGTGCGATGACACCCGACCAGATCCTGCAGCGCCTGACCGATCGGTACCTGCTGCTGACCCGCGGCAGCCGGGACGCGCCCTCGCGGCAGCAGACACTGCGGATGTGCATCGACTGGAGCTACGACCTGTGTACTCCTGTGGAACAACGGATGTGGGCGCAGCTGTCCGTGTTCGCGGGCACATTCGAACTCGAGGCGGCCGAACAGGTCTGCGACGGTGACGACGTCGACGATCTTCTCGACACGGTGACCTTCCTCGTCGACAAGTCGATCCTGACGCGAGAGGAGTCGGGCACCGCGGTGCGGTTCCGGATGCTCGAGACCGTGCGAGCCTACGGGCGCGAAAAGGCGCAGGAGAGTGGCGTGTACACCGAACTGCGCCGTCGGCACCGGGACTGGTGTGACCGCCTCGCGGTCGAAGCGGAATCCGAATGGATCAGCTCCCGGCAACTTCCGTTGATCGCCAAATTGTCACGGGAACTGCCGAATATCCGCGAAGCGCTGGACTTCTGCGTGTCCGACAGCCCGGGCATCGGAGTTCGGATCGCGGCCGCGTTATACCCGTACTGGCTGGCCCGGGGGCTGTTCGTCGAGGGGCGACGGTGGCTCGATCGCCTCCTTGCGCGGCAGGTCTCCGAGCCCACGATCGATCGGGCCAAGGCGCTCTACGGCGCCGCCGTGCTGGCCGGAGTGCAGGGCGACATTTCGGTGTCGGACACCCTGGCGGAGGAAGCGCGGGCGCTCGCCGCCCGGACGCCCGACCCGGAGGTGCGCGCGCACCTCGACCACGCAATCGGATACGCAGCCTTGTTCGCGGGCCGCCTCCCCGAGGGGCGCGCGCATCTCGAGAAGGCCGTCCTTGTGTTCACGGCACGCAACGACGTCTTCGAGGTGGCCGCGGTCGTGGGTCTCGGCATGATGTACGACCTGTTGAACGACACGGAACGTGCCGTCGAATGCCACGAGCGCATCCTCGCGATCACCGAAGCTCAGGGCGAATCGGTGTACCGGTCGTATTCGATGTGGGCGCTGGCCGTCGCCGTGTGGCAGAAGGGGGAGAGAGCCCGAGCGGTGCGACTCCTCGGGCGAGCGCTCCAGGTGGACCGCCGGGTGAACGACCGGCTCAATTCCAGTGTGTGCCTGCAGGCCCTCGCGTGGATCGCCGCCGAGGAGCAGAACATGGAGCGGGCCGTCGTGTTGATGGGGGCGGCCGAGGCGCTCACCCGGTCGGTGGGCAGTTCGGCGGTGCTGGTGCCTGGACTGAGCGTGTACCAGGACGAGTGCGAACGCGCGACCCGGCAGGCGATGACCGAACCCGCGTTCGCCGCCGCCCGACGAAAGGGCGAGTCGCTCGGTTTCGACGCAGCCGTCGCCTACGCACTGGGCGAGCAGGTCTCGGCCTCGTCTACCTCCGCCGGCCAGTCCCCCAAACCGACGAAGCGGGAGCGTGAAGTTGCCGCCCTGATCGTCGAGGGACTGACCAACAAGGAGATCGCCGCCCGGCTCGTCATCTCGCCCCGCACCGCGCAGGGGCACGTGGAGCACCTCCTGACGAAACTGGGGTTCAACTCACGCGCGCAGATCGCGGCGTGGGTCGTGGAATCGCAGGGTGAGGGCTCCTGAGCTGGGCTTGTTGGGGTGTTCGGAGGCGAAATGCTATGCGGTCAAGGTGATGTCCACGGTGTGGATGCCGCTGGTCGTGGGCTTCACCGATGCCGTGCCGTTGCCGACCGGCGAGAGGGCCCGCACGGTCCAGTCGCCCGGTGCGACGAAGAAACGGAAGTCTCCGCTGCCGGAGGCGACGATCTCGGCGGTGAACGTGCCTGTGCCGTCGAGGAGTCGAACGAAGGCGCCACCGACAGGTTCTCCGTCGCCCGTGACGACCTTGCCGGTGATGGCCGTTTCCCTGCCGAGGTCGACGCCGGCGGGGATGGTGTGGGTTTGCGTTGATGCTGCGCTCATGTGCTTGTTCCCCGCGGTCCGCTACTTGCCCAGCTCGATCGGCACGCCGACGAGCGAGCCGTATTCGGTCCAGCTGCCGTCGTAGTTCTTGACATTCTTGTGGCCGAGCAGTTCCTTGAGGACGAACCAGGTGTGGCTGGAGCGCTCGCCGATCCGGCAGTAGGCGATGGTGTCCCGGGAGCCGTCGAGACCGGCTGCGCCGTAGATCGCGGTGAGTTCCTCGTCGGACTTGAACGTGCCGTCCTCGTTCGCCGCCTTGCTCCACGGAACGTTGAGTGCACCCGGGATGTGGCCGGGACGCTGGCTCTGCTCCTGCGGCAGGTGCGCCGGCGCGAGGATCTTGCCCGTGAACTCGTCGGGCGATCGGACGTCGACGAGGTTCAGCACACCGATCGCGTCGACGGCCTCGTCGCGGAACGCGCGGATCGACAGGTCGGGCTCGGCCGCCCGGTAGGTGGTGGACGGGCGGGTGACGGTGTCCTCGGAGAGGGGGCGTTGCTCGAGTTCCCACTTCTTGCGCCCGCCGTCGAGCAGCTTGACGTTGTCGTGGCCGTAGAGCTTGAAGTACCAGTAGGCGTACGCCGCGAACCAGTTGTTGTTGCCTCCGTAGAGGACGACCTCGTCGTCGTTGGCGACGCCGCGTGTCGACAGCAGATCGGAGAACTGCTCACGGTCGAGGAAGTCACGGCGGACCTGATCTTGCAGATCCTTCTTCCAGTCGAGCTTGATGGCGCCCTCGATGTGGCCGCCGTCGTAGGCGGACGTGTCTTCGTCGACTTCGACGAACACGATGGTGGGCGCGTTCAGATTCTGCTGAGCCCAGTCGGTGGAGACCAGGACGTCGGAGCGAGCCATGTTCTTTCCTTCACTGAGAACTTGCCGGGGTTTTCCATTGGGGGTCGGGTGGTCGGCGGAGGCGGACGATCGGAATCGGGCGACCAACGGATAGATCTGGCAGCCGAGGCAGATTCCGAAGGCCGCGTTGAGGAACGCCGCGAACAGTGCGAAGCCGGTGAAGACGGCACCGACGACGGGCGCGCTCAACGCGAATCCGACCAGACCTGCCGCCGCGAAGATGAAGCCGACCAGTTGGGCGAAGCGCAGCGGCGCGGTTGGTTCACGCTCGCTCGGCGGGCTGATGTGTGGGGCGACCAGCTTTCCGAAGATCTGGCCGTACGGGCTGCGCCGCGGCCCGACGACGGCGGCGACGGCGAACACGACGGTCTGAACCGCCAGGATCACACCGGCGACGACGGTCGAGAAGGACGCCGAGAGCAGGACGGCGGCGAGAACCGCCGTAGTGATCCAGGCGGCGAACCGGGGACCGCGGACGTCGACCTGGTCGACGGCCGCGGTCGGGGTGGTGGTGGGTGTTGTTGCTGGTGTGGTGGGCATTGACTGTGCTCCACAGAATGTGTCGGATGGCCGAGGGAATGCGATGGAACGCGATCGAGTCGATCACCGAAAAGGCAGGGAAGTCAGCACGTGACCGCAGGGCGAATCGAAAATGACACAGAAGCGCGGTCAGCGACGCCAAAGGCAACAGCAACCGCCGACGCGACACAGGTCGACTGTGCGGCGACGGGTGAGCAGCAGCTCGCGGCAGGTCTGCACCCGCCAAATTCTACGCGCCGCACCCTGCGCTGAAGACGGACAATTCGAGTCTCCGCGCAGGGGCGTGGTCCCGCGTCTCATGGGATCAGGATGAACTTCCCCGCGGGGTGGGGTTGCGCGAGTTCGCTGTGGGCCTGCGCGGCATCGATCAGGGGAAACGTCTTGGCGATGGTGACCGTCAGATGTCCGGCGCCGGCTTGCTCGACCAGTTCGGCGCGCGCCTTCAGCCGGGCTTCGGCGCTTGCCGGGTTGCCGCCGCCGACCGACGCGAAGCCGTCCTCTTGCGCCCGACCGAAAGCGGCGATGGTCACGATCCGGGTCTTGTCCTTGACCAATGCCAGCGACACGTCGACGGCCTCGTCGGTTCCGACGGTGTCGAGGGCCGCGTCGATGCCCTGGGGTGCGACCTCCAGCACCCGCTCCTCGAGTCCGTCTCCGTAGACGACGGGAGTTGCTCCGAGGTTCCGGACGTAGTCCTGATTCGCCGCTCCCGCGGTGCCGACGACCGTCGCGCCGCGGGCGACGGCGAGTTGCACGGCGAGGGCACCGACGCCGCCGGAGGCGCCGTGGATCAGGACGGTGTCGCCGGAACCGACCCCGATGGTGTCCAGGGCGTCGACCGCGGTGCCGCCCACCAGCAGCAGACCGGCGGCCTGTTCCCAGCCGAGGCCGGCAGGTTTGGGGGTGATTGCGGAGACGGGAACGACCACCTTCTCGGCGTAGAGACCGGTGCCGGGGCTGACAATCACCTCGTCGCCCACCGCGATCTCCGTGATTCCGGCCCCGACGGCCGCGACCACGCCGGCGGCCTCGCCGCCGACCCTGACCGGCAGCTTGTCGGGATCGTCACCGAAGGCGCCGCTGTAGAGCTTGTAGTCGATGGGATTGACGCCGATCGCCTTGACGTCGACGAGCACCTCCCCCGATGCGGGCGGCGGAACCTCCGCATCGACCACGGTCAGGGCCTCGGGTGTTCCGTATGATTGCGCGACAACAGATTTGGTCATGTGTGACGCAACCTCCCTCGAAGAGCTGCTATTCCTGTTGTGCGAGATTTACTCTCACGGATCCGAACGCTTGCTCGGTGGAGTACCGATGTCGCGCTCTCACGCAGTATCAGGAGGGCCCGGCGTGTGTGCAGTGCGCCGAGCAACAGGTAGAAGGCGACACCGAAGTGGGTCCCCTCCCGTATGCAGGCGATGAGGCCGAAAGCGCAAAGAACGAAGGGTGCCCACGGCATCGTTGCTCGAAACCACCGATACACGATCGCCGGAACCATCGTTTGTCGGCGGGGGCCGCGCCCACGCGCGAGCGTCGGCGCTTGCCTGGGCGGCGAAGAGTTTCGGGCGAGCATGATGGGAGGTCCGTCCTCGAGGGTCCACAATCGCGAATGTTGCAATGGCCGGCCGAGGCGCGGCTGGTGCGCAGGTTATCGGTCGCATCGACGTGCGCCCAAGGGTTGCGATCCGACTGCGTCGAACCTCGCAGGCGTCGTCGTTCAGGAGCCGTGGAAGTGGTCCCGGCACTGGCAAAACCCGATGAGCCAGATGTACGGATCCATCATCATGATTTCGGCGCACCGGGCAGGTAGCGGCGGGAGGCGCAGAAATCGCTCCACCCACCGCGACCCTCGGGCAGAGGTAGCGGGGTGACCACAACGAGGGCATCGGCCGGGCCGCTCCGCAACCAGCTCGCCGACATCTGACCAGTGCACGGATGCCAGACTGCTGAGCCGCCGGCGGATCGACAACACTTTGGCGCACACAGAATCGTGGGTGGGGACCTATTCCGATGTGGGTGACAGTCGTTCGATGTGTTCGAGCAATTCGATGAGTTCGCCGATGGTGAGTTCAACGGTGCCGAAAAGGGGATCACCGTTCTTGGCGGCGCGGGCGACGGCCTGTCCGATGCGGTCGGTGAGCTGTTCGATCAGTGGGTCGGCCATGACTGAGAATTCTCCTGGAAAGCGGGAACGTTGTCTTCCGGATCTGAAGGTTCTCGTTCGCGCCTGACCTGCTGACGGCCATCACGGCCGGTGACCGCGACACGATCGAATCGATCCTCGGTCCCGACTTCACACATCACCAGCGAGGGCCAACTCCTCGGTCGCGACGAGGAGATCGCGAGCATCGTCCCGGTGGCGTTCACGATGAACGCCACCGAGCAGACCGTCGACATCGTCGACGACACCGCCGAGATCCACGGTGTCAACACCCTTACCGAGTCCGGCATCGGTCGTACGGCGTCGACGCCCTTGCCTGCCGGATCCTCGAGCGCCCAGTCCCGGTAGCTTTGACAGTCTCGGCCGGGGCGGACCCGGCGGAGCGGACCTCGATCCGGTCACCGGCGAGGTGAGACAGGAATCCGGTACCGATCGACGAAATACGTTGTGCTACTTCCCTGGCTCGCGCGCATCACTCACGTCGGACAGATAAACGCTGACGTGGTCGGCAAGGCTGGGTGGGTCTCCGACAGGTCGCGTTCGCGGTAAATCGAAATATCGTCGGTGCCCCGCATCGTGTTCGGCCGCGACCTGCTCTTGCCAGTACACGCCCGATCGACTCTGCGAAAACCCCGATATATTCATGCTGAAACGACCCCTTCGACCCATGGGGAGCGCACTCCCTCACGCGGTCACACCCGTTTGTGGCTCGTGGTGCCCTGCGGCGACGAGCCCTGACCTCCATTTCCGTTTTAGCGGATCAGCTCGCAGGTGTCACGGACCGACCAGTCCCTATGAAACAGCGGTTCAGCTGCATTGATCCCGAATCACGAAACCCGCGTACGAATTCGGGTCGCTCGAGAATGCTGATTTACAACGTATTTGTTCCACCCTGGAAGCGGCGTGTGCCTGGTATCGAATCGACCGTTGAGGTCCGTCCGGCGACGACTTAATCTGGAAGGAGCGGGCCGTATCCCGTCGGGTCGAGATTTGACAGTCCGGGATACGACTCGCCGGAGGGGCTCGTCGCGGACACTGCCGGCTCGGACTGCGGTCCCGGTCGGAGCACGGTCGGGAGGGAGCGCCGCTGCCACATTTTCGCTGGTGACCTGGCTTCGCCTGCGCGCTGCCGCAACAACGTCGCCTACCAGGCGCCGGTCGACGACTTCCTCGAGCGAGCCCATGAGCAATGGCGGAACCAATCTCCACCAGGTGCGTTCGCGACCGCACGTCCACAAAACCGGCTTCAGGTACGGTTTGTTCACCGCGGTAAACAGCGTGCGTGCTGCGTCGGACGACAGGTGTGTGGCGTCAGGTAGCACCCACTGCGACTGGAGAAGGTGAGATGGCTATGACTTCCGGCACGGGCCCGCTGCCCGACTCCATCGCTGGGCCGCAGCGGATGCCCGCGCTGTCGCCGCGGGAGCTGGAAATCCTTCGCCTGTGGCTGCGGAGTGAATCGAAAACGGCTGCCGCATCCGACCTGGGAATCAGCCTGGGCACGATCAACACCCACCTGGCCCGGATCCGAGCGAAGTACGCCGCCGTCGGACGCCCCGTCACCGACAAGTCCGGACTGTTGGTCCGAGCACTTCAGGACGGTCTGGTGTCTCTCGCCGAGCTCTGACGGGCGGGTTGACACTTCCCCCGTGGGACCGTCCGGTACTGCGGTCGGCGGTGTCTCGTCTACGAGAGCCGGGACCGGGGCAGATCGTCGAGCCGGGCCGCGCGGGCATTCTCGTGGGCGACGATTGCCTCCTGCCAGTCCCGATCGGTCACGCCGAGCCCGTCGCGGACGGCTGGAGGTGGAACCGCGAGATCCGTGGCGATGTGCGCCCACGACCTGCCCGCCTGGAGGGCCTCGATCACCGCGCGGGCGAGGCGATCGTCGGTCTGGTCGCCATCAAAGAACGCATCAGCGCTGTCAGCGGCCACGGGAAGGATGTCCGGTCTGGTGCGCTCGATGAGCGCGGAGTCGTATTTGCATCCATGCGACTCTATCGGTTGCAAGGAAATGATGATATAGCGCTCCGGTGAGTTCGATGGTGGCGCGAAGACGACCCTGACCGTGCAGATGCGGCACGGTCACCATCGGACGAGGTCACCACCCGACTGCGATAGCAGTGATGTGCTCGCCTACGGAACCCGGGGCCCTGCCGCTTATCCTCCTCGGGCGGCCTCAGGCCGGGTCCTTACTACTCGGAGCGTCCGGACGGGAAATGCACCGACCCGTCGTTGCCGATGCAACCCCCCTGCACCGGGCCGCTGCCGAAGAAGACGCCATTGAGTTGCCCGCTGCCTCCAGGAGAGTTCGATCCGACTCCGGCACCCCCGACGCCGATCGCCCCGCACTGGTAGCTGTTCATGTCGTTCGGGGTGTCGTTGTGGACGTGGAGTTGCGTGCCGGGTGTGTTCGGGTCTCCATGAAATGCCGGTGCCGACGCCGCGATGCCGGAGCCGAGTGCAAAAGCGGTGGCGATCGCGGCCGATGTAACCGCCGTGCGCAATGCGAACGTGTTCATCTGATGTCACCTTTGATTCGATTGTCGCCCGGCTTTCACCGGCCGATGATTCTCGGGTTACAAGCAATCTTCGGGCTATCTATCCCGATGGAACAATTATGGTCCGAGCCGTCGGCGAAAATCACCCCTTCGCGTGGTTACCGGCAATTCGAATGCGCAGTCCACACCGGCCGTCGCGGCCCTGCTCGCAGCCCCGAGCGTGCCGCAGTGTCGAAACCGTGTGACCCCGTGGAGTTCACGTCTGTGTACCGGAGGGCGCTAGCGTTGGGCTGCCCGACATCCGCACGTTCGAAGGAGAAACTGCCTCGCATGGCCGGTGACGAGATTTCGGACGGCGAGAACGCGCACCCGGACGCGACGCCGCAGTTGCGCCGGCGGCTGGGGGTGTTCGACTCGGTGATGATCGGCCTCGGGTCCATGATCGGGGCGGGGATCTTCGCCGCGCTGGGGCCTGCCGCGTCCGCCGCGGGCGGTGCATTGCTCGTCGGGTTGGCCGTGGCCGCGGTGATCGCCTACTGCAATGCCAACTCCTCCGCCCGGCTCGCCGCGTTGTATCCGCAATCCGGTGGCACCTATGTCTACGGGCGTGAACGCCTGGGACCGTTCTTCGGGTATCTGGCGGGCTGGGGCTTCGTGGTCGGCAAGACCGCCTCGTGTGGCGCGATGGCCCTAACGGTCGGCGCCTACGCCTGGCCCGGCCGCGAGCATCTCGTCGCGGTGGTCGCCGTCGTCGCCATCACCGCCGTGAACTACTTCGGTGTGCAGAAGTCGGCCCTGGTCACCCGGGTCATCGTGTTCACGGTCCTCGCCGTCCTCGCCGTGGTCGTCATCGTGTGCCTGACCGGACCCGATACCGGGTTCGGTGGCCTGGCGATCGCCTCCGGCCACGGCGTGACCGGGGTCCTGCAGGCCGCCGGTCTGCTGTTCTTCGCGTTCGCCGGGTACGCCAGGATCGCCACGCTCGGCGAGGAGGTGAAGGATCCGGCCCGGACAATCTCCCGGGCGATTCCCCTCGCCCTGGCCATCACCCTCGTCGTGTACCTGTGCGTCGCGGTCGCAGTCCTGAACGCGCTCGGTGCCGACACTCTCGCGGCCGCGACGGATCCGCTCGCGCAGGCGGTGGCCGCTGCGGGATTCGAGGGTCTCGAGCCGGTCGTCCGGGTGGCCGCGGTGATCGCCGCACTCGGCTCGTTGCTCGCCCTGATCCTCGGGGTCTCGCGGACGACATTCGCGATGGCGCGCGACGGCCACCTGCCACGTCTGCTCGACGCCGTCCACCCCCGGTTCGCGGTGCCCTACCGGGCCGAGTTGGCGGTGGGGGTGGTGGTGGCGCTCCTCGCCGCGACGGCGGACCTGCGCGGCGTCATCGGGTTCTCCTCGTTCGCGGTGCTGTTCTATTACCTGATCGCCAACGCGTCCGCCTGGACCCTGTCCGCGAAACCGTGGCCGCGCCTGGTGGCGGTCGTCGGCGCCATCGGTTGCATCGTTCTCGCCGCGTTCCTTCCCCTGGCCTCGGTGATTCCGGGTGTGATCGTCCTCGGGCTCGGGGCCGTGATCTACGCGATCCGCTCGTCCCGTCGTCCCTGATCCGCGAGGAGGGGTACCTCTGTCCACCCGGGCGGGCTTCGACGCGCGATCGGCACGGGGTGCAGCTAATCTGTCATCGGTGCGATTGTCTCGTGCCTCGTCGCCGGAGCCGATGTGTTGCGAAAACCTGTCCGCAGCTGGATCTTTCACATGCTTCATCGGGCTGTGCCCGCATTCCCAGTGCCCTGACCGTGTTCGGTGTTCGAGAGGGGAATGACTCCACATGTCGGAACTCCACTGGATCACGCGAGGTCGGTGCCGAGACGGTGATCCGGATCAGCTGTTCGTGAGCGGCGCCGCGCAGCGCAAGGCCGCCGCGCTGTGCCGGCACTGCCCGGTGCTGATGGAATGCGGCGCGTATGCGCTCGACAATCGCGTCGAATTCGGCATCTGGGGTGGGATGACCGAACGTCAGCGCCGGGCACTGCTCGAGGCGCACCCCCGAGTCCGCTGGTCCGATCTCTTCGAGGGGAAATGATCGAACCATGACCGGAGAACCCGTGACGTACGTGATCGACGGTGCACGCATTCGCACGCTCGACGACGTCTTCACGTTGGCGGGAGAAGCGGTGCGCGGCGAAGGCGGGTATTTCGGGCGCAACCTGGATGCCTTCGCTGACTGTCTCACGGGCGGATACGGCACGCCCGAGGACGGCCGTTTCTACTTCGTGTGGGAGAACAGCAGTAAATCCCGCGAGGCGCTCGGTTACACGGAGACTGCGCGGCAACTGGGGCGGCGGCTCGAGCAGTGCCACCCGACGAACCGGGACAGGGTGCGCGCCGATCTCGAACGCGCTCTGCGGAAGGACGGTCCCACGGCGTTCGACTGGGTCGTCGACATCTTCGAGTTCCGGGACGTGCGACTCGACCTCCGGTAGGCGGTGGCGCTCACTCGGTGAGGTAGAGAACCACCCGGAAGTACCGGGAATCCCGGCGGAAGGTCGGTGTGGCGACACCGTACCGCTCGAAGAATTCGTGCTGCTCGATGAACCGGAGGTCGCCGGTGGTGCCGGGTACCGAACATTGCAGATTCGGCATGCGCCACGTGCCCGTGTCGGGCACGCACCACATCTGCACGGTGCCGGGCAAGAAGTTCCAGCCGTCGTCGGTGCTCAGTGCGAGGTTCGCGACGACCTCGATCGACGCGACCACTCCGCGCACGGACGCTACGCGCGCGGTCGATGACCCTGGGTACCTGTCGACGTAGAAGGCTCCTCTGCCGTAACCGTTCGGTCCCTCTTCGGCTAGTGATCGGATCTCGGCGGGAAGATGCTGTTCGTCGAGCCACGAGAGTGTGGTGGTCACGGTGTCAGCGGGGTGCCAGAGACGGTGCGCGGGGACGGGTTCGTCGTCGACGAAGACCGTGAGTGTCTGCTGCGAGCCGGGTTCGGGTGTGCGTCGTTGTCGGTCGGCGAGCATTGTCGTACCCCGCGCAGTAGGCGGGCCGATGGACGAAGCGATCGGGCGCGGGGTTACCTTGCCGCAGACGATACGCCGCTGCCACAGTGATTGCGGCAGCGGCGTTGTGTCCGGGGGTCAGTACGGCAGCGAGGAGCAACTGGGGCGGTGTCGGCCACCTCGGTCAGTCGGCGCGTTTCTTCCGTTTCGGGATCAGGTGCATGATCAGGACGACGATCGCGCCGACGACGAGCCCGACGAGTGCGGACACCACGGTCCCGGCAGTCCAGGACAGAACACCGCCGAGGCCGCCGTGGACGAGATCGCCGAACCAATGTTCGAGATCGTGGAGGCGATCGGCCGGCCAGTGGAATCCGGCCTCGCCGATGTTGACGAGCAGGATGTGGCCGCCGACCCAGAGCATCGCGGCGATCCCGACCACGGTGAGCACTGCCATGACCTTCGGCATCGCCGCGACGAGTCCTCGACCGATCCGCTGACTGAACGCGGACTCGCGTTGGGCGAGCGCCAGGCCTACGTCGTCCATCTTCACGATCAGGGCGACCACTCCGTACACCAGGACGGTGATGAGGATCGCGACGACGACGAGCACCAGCAGCCGGGTGAGGAACGGTTCGTCCTCGACCGAGGACAGTGAGATCACCATGATCTCGGCGGACAGGATCAGGTCGGTGCGGATCGCGCCGCTGACCATGGTCTTCTCGAATTCGGGTCCGCTCTGCCCTTCGGTTGCGCCCGCGGCCTCGTGGTGATTCCCGGTGAGTGCTTCGTAGACCTTCTCGGCTCCCTCGAAGCACAGGAACAGACCACCGGCGATCAGCAGGTACGGCAGTGCCTGGGGCAGGAACTCGCTCAGGATCATCGCCACCGGCAGGATGATCAGGAGTTTGTTGCGAATCGACCCGATTGCGATTTTGCGGATGATGGGCAGTTCGCGATTGGGGGAGAACCCGTGCACGTAGCGGGGGGTGACGGCGGTGTCGTCGACGACCACTCCCGCTGCCTTGACGCTGGCCTTGCCGGCCGCGGCTCCGATGTCGTCGATGGATGCCGCGGCCGCTTTCGCGAGTGCCGCGACGTCGTCCAACAGGGCGACGAGTCCACCAGCCACGAAAAACCTCCCACAGTTCGGATGTGTGCCGATCCAATGACCCGCGGTCGCGGGTCGACACGAACGGTACCGAATCGGTGGCCCTGCACAACCGGTAGTGCCGTGGGGTTACCTTGCCGCAGACGATACGCCGCTGCCGCAGTGACTGCGGCAGCGGCGTTGTGTCACCTCGATCGGGGTCAGTACGGCAGCGAGGAGCAGCTGGGGTGGTTTACGACGGCTTGACCCTCACACATTGCGCCCTGCGCGTCGTCGTCGAAACGGTCGCGCCGATCCCGGTCGCGGTTGTCGCGGTCCGACTGCGAGGTGACGGCGACGTCACCGCCCGTCGAGGCGGGCATGGCGTGCGCGATTCCGGCCGCGCCGGTGACGGAGAATGCGACTGCGGCGAACATCAGGCCGGCGCGAATGGCGGTGTGGCGAAACATGCGGAGTCCTTGCTGGTATGGGGTCGAGTGTTCCTTGACCACACCAACATTGCCCCCGGAACGAGCCGGTCGACAGCCACCCAAGGGTGCTCATTACCCACCCCCTGTTCGGAAGCTCACCGGCTGGTCGACGTCAGCGCATGACGAACGGGGTGCCGGACGGGGCACCGGTGTTGACCCACACGGTTCCCGACTGGATCGCCTCGGTCATGCGGAATGCCCGGGCCGAGCCACCGAGCACCGCGCGGGTGCCGTCCTGCTCGGCCAGGTCGATGTATTCGAGTACCTTCGCGAACTGCTGCCGGGTGGTGATCGGGCTGTTTTGTGATGGGATCATGACGATCCGGCATGCGCCCTCGGGCCGTGGCATTTTGCTCGGTCCTCGGCCGGGAAACGGCCGCGACCGGGGCGAATGCGCGCGCGGCACCGTTCTGCGGCACGCGCCGCGGTGTCGTCTAAAGCGAATGTAAGGAAAGCCGCTTATCCCTTCCCTCGCGCTGTGGTGACGGCCACATTGGTTCCAGTGGCTACGCACGATCACAGCATTCGAGGAAGGGACATCATGCGACACACGACTTCGAACCCAGCGTCGTCGACCGGCGAGAGGCGGGTTGTAGCGAATGTGGTTCGCGGCTGCATCGGCAACCTCGTGGAGTGGTACGACTGGTTCGTCTATGCAGCGTTCAGTGTGTTCTTCGCGGCATCGTTCTTCCCGAAGAGCAGCACGACCGCCCAGCTGCTTTCCACGGCACTGGTTTTCGCCGTCGGATTCCTGATGCGCCCGATCGGTGGCTACATCCTGGGCCGGTACGCGGACCGCTACGGGCGCAAGAACGCGCTGACGCTGTCGGTGCTCATGATGGCAGCAGGCTCGCTGATCATCGCCGCGACACCGAGTTTCGAGGCGATCGGGATGCTCGCCCCGGCGCTGCTGGTGACGGCGCGACTGATCCAGGGACTGTCCGTGGGAGGCGAATTCGCCTCAAGCGCCACGTATCTGTCCGAGGTCGCGACTCCCGGCCGCCGCGGCTTCTACTCGAGCTTCCAATACGTGTCGATCATCCTGGGTCAGCTCGCCGCACTCGGCGTCCAGATCATTCTGCTGCAGCTTCTCACCCTCGATCAGATGCACTCCTGGGGCTGGCGTGTTCCGTTCGTGATCGGCGCCATCGCCGCCGTGACTGTGATGCTGTTCCGGCGTGGCATGGACGAGTCGGACCAGTACAAGGACGAGGCCGCCCGGATTGCCGCCGAGAAGGCGTCCGGCACGACGCCGTCGGCCAAGCGTGGCACCCTGCGTCTGCTGCTGCAGTACCCGAAGCAGCTCGCGATGGTCTTCGGCCTCGCGATCGGCGGCACGGTCGCGTTCTACACGTACACCACGTACCTGCAGAAGTACATGATCAACACCTCGGGCATCGCCCCGGAAACGGTGGCGTGGATCAACTTTGCCGCACTGTTCGTGTACATGCTGCTGCAGCCCGTGGCCGGCCTCGTCTCCGACCGCATCGGCCGCCGCAAGGTCATGCTGTTCTTCGGTATCGGCTCGACCGTGCTGACCGTGCCGATCCTCACTGTTCTCGGCAACACCACCAACGCGTTCGTCGCGTTCGGCCTGATGATGACCGGACTGGTCATCGTGACCGCCTACAGCGCGCTGAGCGCGATCGTCAAGGCGGAACTGTTCCCGACGAAGGTGCGCGCACTCGGTGTCGGCCTGCCGCACGCGATCACCGCAGCCCTGTTCAGCGGTACCGCCGAGCCGCTCGCGCTCGCTCTCAAGCAGGCCGGACACGAGTCGGCGTTCTTCTACTACGTCGTCGGCTGCTCCGCGCTGACCCTCGTCGCGGCACTGTTCATGCCCAAGGGCAAGGGCGGCACCACCCTCGATCCCGCGACGGGCAGCCCCGCCCGCGACGGCCGCGAGGACGACCGCGACGGCCGCGAACTCGAGCGTGTCTGATCCCTCCGCCTCCGGCATTGTTCCCCCGGCCCACCGTGGCCGGGGGACAATGCCGGTTATGCGCATCGCGGTGGTCGAGGACGACGACGGCGTCGGCAACGCACTCGTCGCGGGGCTGACCCGGCAGGCGCACCAGCCTGTGCGGATGAAGTTCGGGTCGGAACTGCTGCTGCACCACGGCGAGGTGGACTTCGTGCTGCTCGATCTCGGGTTACCGGACCGCGACGGCCTCGAGGTGCTGCGCCAGCTGCGCCAGGTCAGCGGCGTCCCCGTCATCATCCTCACCGCACGCGACGACGAGCGGTCGGTGGTGCGCGGGCTGCGCGGCGGCGCCGACGACTACCTGGTCAAGCCGGCCCGGATGTCGGAACTCTTCGCGCGCATCGAGGTGGTGCGTCGGCGAAGCCTGGCCGTCGAAGGCGGCGCACCGCGGGAAGTGGCCACCGGGGATGTGCGCGTCGACCTCGATTCCCGCACCGTCACCGTGGCGGGCACCGACGTGGACCTGACGTCGAAGGAGTTCTCCCTCCTGGAGATTCTGCTCGAGAACCCGGGTGCCGCGGTCAGTCGTCAGCAATTGATGGATCGGGTTTGGGGTGACGCGTTCGTCGCGGTCTCACGCTCGCTCGACGTCCACATCGGTACCCTGCGGGCCAAGCTGGACCGGCCCGGGCTGATCAGCACCATCCGTGGTTTCGGCTACCGCTGGGTGTGCTGACCGGAGGTCGAAACGATATGCGCCGACGGCTACTGCTCATCCTCGCGATCCTCGGATCCTGCGCGGTCGCGAGTTTCGCGATCCCCCTGGCGATCGCGACCGCCGACTCACGGACACAGGAGTTCACCCTCGGCCGCGAGGGCGACATCCAACGGTTCGCCGTCCTCGCCGAGGAATACGTCCGGACCGGCGACCCCGCCAGGATCGAAGGCGAGGTGGACGCGTACGACGACGTGTACGGCGAGGGCGTTCTGGTGGTCTCCACCCGCGGTGTGCCCACCCTCGGTGTGGGCCTCGACGGCAGCGAACCCGGAATCGAGGCCGCGATTCGCAGCGGACTGCGCAACGAGCGGGTCTCCACCGTCGACCGGCTGTTCCCGTGGAGCGACGACGACGCCCTGTTCGTCAAACCCGTGGGGTCGGGCGCTCAGGTGAACGGCACCATCGTGCTGCGCGCCTCGACGGCCGAGGCGCGCTCCGACATCCTCCGGCAGTGGGCCGTGATCGCGGCAGGCGCGGTGCTGGCGTTGGTCGCGTTCGGTGTGCTCGCGATCGCCTTGAGCCGGTGGGTACTCGGACCGCTCGCGAACCTGTCCACTGGAATCGTGCAACTCATCCGCCGCATGCCCGACGCGAGGACGCCGTCGGCGTCCGAGCCTCCGCCGTCCGTCCTGCCCGCCACGGCCGCGGGCGGTCCTCCCGAGGTGCGCAGGCTCGCGCATTCGTTCGACGTGATGTCCTCGGCGGTGTTGCGGGCCGCGGACGCGCAGCAGCGTCTCATCGCGGACACCGCGCACCAGCTGCGGAATCCGCTTGCGGCGTTGCAGTTTCGCCTCGACCTCCTCGACGACGGGATACCGGACGACGCGCGCGAGGACTATCACCTCGTCACCGAGGAGGCCAAACGTCTGCAGACGATCCTCGACAGTCTGCTCTCCCTCGCCTCCGCCGAAACGCCGCGCTTCGGAGCCGAGGCCGTCTGCGATGCCCTTTCGGTGGTCGCCGACCGGGTCGATTTCTGGTCGGTGACGGCCCGGGAACGGGGCGCGCGCCTGACGACCGTCGCGGCACCCGGCGTCGACCGTGTGCCGGTCGCGATCGCCGAGAACGATCTGTCCCAGGTGCTCGACGTGCTGATCGACAACGCCTCCCGATACGCGGGCCCCCACCCCACCATCGAGATCGGGGTCGCAACGGAGCCGTCACAGCTCCACACCCAGGTGTGCGTGTGGGTGGCCGACGACGGCCCGGGCGTCCCGGCGGAACTGCGCGGCAAACTCACCGACCGCTTCTTCCGGGCCAGCGATCAGGCCGGGACGGGACTCGGCCTGTCCATCGTCGAGGTGGTCGCCGCCGCGTACGGTGGCCGACTCGACATCGACGAGGCCCCGGCCGGTGGTCTGCGCGTACGCTTGTGGCTCGAACCGCACGTGGAGACGCCCGACGATGATTAACCGGCGACAGTTCCTCGGCGGTGTGGCCGCGGCGGTCGCACTGTCCGGGTGTGCCCGGACCCAGCCGTCGGGGACGTACGAAATCGCGTCCGGTGAGCGCGACGGTTTCCAGTCCGAATTCGCCGAATTGCTCGCGGACGCGCCGTCCGCCTCGGGTGGCGATCTCCGGTTCACGGTGCGGTACACCACCGGTTCGCTGGAGAATCTGTCGCTGCTGGCGTCGGGGGAGGTCCTGATCGGGCTCACGTTGGCCGATTCGGCCGTGCTGTCGGACACCCCGATGCTGGCCATCGGCCGGGTGTACGAGAACTATCTCCAGTGCGCGGTGCCCGCGCGCTCACCGGTCCGGTCGATGAAAGATCTTCGCGGGCAGACGATCAGCCTCGGTTCCCCGGGTTCGGGTACCGCGCAGACTGGGCGGCGGGTGCTCGAGGCGAGCGGACTGTCCGTCGACGACGTGACGGTGCGCCCGGTCTCGCTCACCACCGTCCTCGACTCCCTCGCCGACGGCACGGTCGCGGCCGCGCTGTGGGCCGGGGGTGTGCCGACTCCGGCGGCGGTGCCGCGGCCCGGGCACGGTCCGGACGGCGGGATCCGGCTACTCGACCTGTCCGCCGAGTACGCGGAGATGCGCAGGGTCTACGGGCCGATGTACGAACCGGTTTCGGTGCCGGCCCGGACGTACGGCGACACCGCCGAGACCGCGACGGTGGGCGTCCCCAGCCTGCTCGTCGCGTCCCCCAACTGCCGGACGCCGTGGCCGGTGCGCTCGTCGACCTTCTCGTCGATCGGGCGCAGGACCTGATTCCTCCCGACACCGTCGGAGCCCAGTTCCTCGACGTCCGGTCGCTGATCCAGACGGCGGGCGTCCCGCGTCATCCGGGCGCGGTCGCGGCATACCGGCGCCACCACGGCTGACGGCCGTCATGTACGGCCATAATGGCCGGGTATCGCGGGTCGGCACCGCCGCCAACCTCAACTGCATGTAAAACTCCGGGCCCACGCGGTTGACTACTGCCCGCATCGGCTGCAAAATGGCCGTACATTTCCAGGAAGGCTGGCTCCATGGCATCGCAGACCGCCCTACCGCTCGCAGGGATTACCGTCGTGAGCATCGAACAAGCCGTCGCCGCGCCCTTCGCGACCCGGCAACTGGCCGACCTCGGTGCCCGGGTGATCAAGGTGGAACGTCCCGATGCCGGCGACTTCGCACGACGGTACGACGAGACCGTGCACGGCGAATCGAGCTACTTCGTCTGGCTCAACCGCTCCAAGGAGTCCCTGACACTGGACCTGAAATCCGACGAGGGCCGCGGCATCCTCGAAAAGCTGTTGTCCACAGCGGACGTCTTCGTGCAGAATCTGGCCCCCGGCGCCGCGGCCCGGATGAACCTCGACGCGCAGTCACTCCAGCAGCGGTACCCCACGCTGATTCCGTGCGACGTGTCCGGCTACGGCAACACCGGCCCCTGGTCGGGCCGCAAGGCCTACGACATGCTCGTTCAGGGCGAATCCGGCCTGATGTCGCTGACCGGCCCCGACGAGTGCCCGTCCAAGGCCGGAGTGTCGATCGCCGACATCGCGGCCGGCATGTACGCGTACAGCGGGATCCTGTCCGCGCTGTACACGCGCGCCACCACCGGCACGGCCCGCGCCGTCGAGGTCGCCTTGTTCGAGGCGCTCGGCGAATGGATGGGCTCACCCGCCTACTACACCGAATACGGGGGCCGGCAGCCGAGCCGCGTCGGAGCGGAACACGCGACGATCGCCCCGTACGGTCCGTTCCCCACCGCCGACGGCACGGTCCTGCTGTCGATCCAGAACGACCGCGAATGGTCCGCGTTCTGCGCGGAGGTGCTCGGCGACGCGTCGATCGCCACCGACCCGCGCTTCTGCCGCAACTCCTCGCGGGTGGAGCACCGCGAGGAGTGCAACGCAATGATCTCCGAGCGGACGCGTCTGCTCAGCACCGACGACGCCCTCGCGCTGCTCGACAAGGTGTCGATCGCCAACGGGCGGCTGGGCACCGTGTCGGACTTCCTGTCGCACCCGTCCCTGGCCGGCCGCGATCGTTGGCGGGAGGTGCAGACGCCGGGCGGCCCGGCGCGGGCGCTGTTGCCGCCGGCGAACCTCAGCGGTGTGGAACCGCGATTCGATCCGGTCCCGGCCCTGGGCGCGCACACCGATGCCATCCTGGGAGAACTCGGCTACACCGATGCCGCGATCTCCGAACTCCGCACGGCAGAGACGGTCTGAGGTCCGCAGTGCCCCATGCTGTGGCGTCCGACGGAACGCCGATCGCGTACCAGGAGTCCGGCGCCGGACCCGCGCTGCTGCTGCTCGCGGGTCAGGCCAACAACCATCACTGGTGGGACCGCGTTCGCACGGACTTCGACAGGAATTTTCACACCGTCACGATCGACTACCGCGGAACCGGATCCAGCGGAAAACCCGAGACCAAGTACAGCACAGAACTATTCGCCGAGGACGCGATGTGCGTGCTGGACGCGCTCGGCATCGAGACGGCGCACGTCTACGGCACCTCGATGGGAGGCCGGGTGGCGCAGTGGGTCGCGGTGCGCAACGCCCGGCGTGTCCGCGCCCTGATCCTCGGCTGCACCTCCCTGGGTGGAACCCATGCGGTGGAGCGAAGCCGCGAAGTGCGCGCGAACCTGGCACACCCCGATCCCGAACGGTCGCGCGGCGCCCTGCTGGAGTTGATGTATACCCGGGAGTGGCTCGGTCGAAATCCAGCCCCCTACAACACCCTCGGGGATGCAGGCATGCCCGCGCACGCCCGGCTCGCACACCTGCGGGCAAGCAACGGGCACGACGCGTGGGATGCGTTGCCGTCGATCAGCGCGCCGACCCTCGTTCTGCACGGGACCGATGACCTGCTCTCCCCGGTCGACAACGCGCCACTACTCGCCGAACGGATCCCGGACGCGCGCGTGCAATTGCTTCCCGGCGCACGGCACGCCTACTTCGAGGAAGAACGCGAAGTCGCGAGCACCGCGGCGATCAGCTTCCTCGCCGGGCACTGACATTCTTCCTTGTTATCGAAGTCGCCGTCAGATGTCGCGTGCTGATGGTGCGGGGCGGCGAGTAGCCCGGGAAGGTGGGTCGTCCGGTGGACGTCAAGCAGTTGACTGCACTCGTTGCGGTGGCCGACGCCGGGAGCGTGACCCGCGCAGCCGAACTCCTCCATCTCGTTCAGCCGGCGGTGACACGCCAAATCCACACGCTGGAGCAGGAACTGGGTGTTTCCGTCTCGAGCGCAGCTGTCCCGGAATGGAATTGACCGAGCCCGGCCGGCTCATGCTCGAACGCGCGCGGAGAGTGCTGGCCGAACTCGAGCGTGCCCGGGCCGAGATCCGCCCGAATCCGGAGTGCTGCGGGGAATCGTGACGGTCGGGCTGCTGGCATCCACGTCCGAACTGCTCGCCGAACAACTGGTCGCGGCGGTATTGCGGGAGCATCCCGCGGTCCGGTTGCGGATTGTGTCGGCCGGTCCCGGCTCGTCGTCGGCACCGGAGCTTCGGTTCTCGGTCCGATTGGTGGGAGAGGACTTTCTCCTCTACCCGCCCCGATGCCTGAATAGGCACACTGGGGATGACCGGGAGGGGTGCCGCCGCCGTGGCCGCTCCGCTCGGTCCACCGACGTGCGACTGAGAGTATTCACATGACCCGCCTGCAAGCTTCGTCCGTGAGCGCACCGCATCACTCGATTCCCACCCGCCGGGTACTGAGCACACCGGAGATCTTGCATCGGATTCAGGCGATGTTTGCCGATCGCGATGACCCCGGTTCCGCCGCCCCCGAAGAGAACCCGTCGTCCACCTGACATGCACTATTCCTGCCCGCCGCCGCGACCCGACACGCAGGTGTCGCCGGTGCACGCCACCGAATCCGACGAACGTCCCTCGACCACAGCCTCGCCCCAGAGCCACTCTCGCGGCCACGCCGACGATGAGCCGATCCGGTGGCCCGATCCCAGTCCGCTCGACTCGTGGTGGCGGCGGGTGATGTCCGACCGACACGGGCAGGCGCGCACGAGGTCAGAACGTACGCCTGAGGCTGATGGGCCGCGATGATGGCCAGCGCGCGTAGCCGATGGGCCTCAATGCCTTTTCGTTCGAGAGCGGGCCTCGCGCAACGCGGTGCGCAGTCCCGTTCGGCGTCCGGTGCCTCCGTCGGAAGGCGCGGTGAGGGGAGTGCGGAATTTCAGTTCGGACGCGGTCTCGGGAGCGTCGTCGGCGGTCGCGGACAGAAACCGGTCCGGGAACGCCAGCTTGTGGATGGTGCGCAGGGTCAGGAAGTATTGCTTGGCAAGCGAACCCGTGGTGTAGGGCAGATCGTATTTCTCACACAGTGCGCGGACTCTCGTCGCGATTTCCGCGTAGCGGTTGCTGGGAAGGTCGGGGAAGAGGTGATGCTCGATCTGGTAGCAGAGGTTGCCGCTCAGGAATGCCAGCACCGCACCGGCCCGGAAGTTGGCGGTGCCCAGCATCTGGCGTAGATACCACTCCGCCCGGGTCTCGTGTTCCAGTTCCGCGGGCGTGAACTTCTCTGCGCCGTCGGGAAAGTGTCCACAGAAGATCACGACGTACGCCCACAGGTTTCGCAGCAGGTTGGCCGAGAGGTTCGCCCTCAATGTCCGTCGCCACCGCCGCCCGCTGACGGCGGGGAAGAGCACGTAGTCCTTGCCGGCCTGGCGAACGATCTTGCCGAGCAGTGCCCGGGTGTGGGCGCTCTTCTCGGCGGCGGTGTCGACGCGGTCCCGTTCGGAATACAGGCCGTGCAGGGCGATGCCCCATTCGAATGTGGACGCCAACAACAGGTTCCGCAGCGGCTGCAGCAGATTGTCGGGCTTCCAGGGCTGGTCGCGGGTGATGCGGATGACGCCGAACCCGAGGTCGTCGTCCATCCCGACCACGTTGCTGAACACGTGGTGACGATAATTGTGCGAGTACTGCCACTGGGACGACACCCCTGCCATGTCCCACTCCCACGTGCTGGAGTGGATTTCCGGGTCGTTCATCCAGTCCCACTGCCCGTGAGACACGTTGTGCCCGATCTCCATGTTCTCCACGCTCTTGGCCACGGCCAGGGCCGTCGTCCCGAGGATCCACCCGATTCGTTCCCGGCTGCAGTGGATCACCAGGCGTGCAGCGGCGTCCAGCACACGCTGGAACGCGATCGTGCGACGGATGTACGTGGCGTCGCGCTCACCGAGCGAATCGGTGACGTCCCGCCGGATGGCGTCGAGTTCGGAGCGGAGCGACTCGACATCCTCTTCGGTGAGATGTGCGTATTCCTTGATGTCGGATATCGCCATTCTCAACTCCCGATTTCCCGACGTGCTCCGTGCCTCACCCTGAAGTGAACGCCGCATTTTGCAGACTGTCAACACTGTAGATCTACAGTTCAGGCCTACAGTGTTGGTGGAGGTGTCGTGATGGCCGATGAGCCCGAACGTCGTTCGACCCACTCCGACGGCGGCCCGATCACCCGGGAGCGGATACTCGAAGCAGCGCTCGCGATCGTCGACCGGGACGGAATCGACGGGCTGTCCATGCGTCGCCTCGGTAAGGCGCTCGGCCGCGACCCGATGGCGCTGTACCGCCACGCCCCGAACAAGGCCGCGTTGCTCGACGGTCTCGCCGAGCGGGTACTCGACGAACTGGAGGTCGATACCGGGGACGGCGACTGGGCCACTCAACTACGGGAGGTCGCGCGGGGCTTCCGCCGACTGGCCCTCGCTCATCCGCAGGTGGTGCCGCTCCTGGTCACCCGGCCGCTGTCGACGCCGCTCGGGCTCAGGCCGCTCGGCACCCTGCGCCCCCTCGAGGACATCCTGACCCTGCTGACCGGGGCGGGTTTCACCGACGCCGACGCCCTGCACGTCTATCGGGCGTTGTTCGGTTTCCTCTATGGCCACATCCTCAACGAACTGCAGGAACTCGTCGAGCGGCCCGACGAATCCGACGACCTCCTGCGCCTCGGACTGCACCGTCTGCCGATCGGTGAATTCCCGCTCCTGCGAGGTCTGGCGCCGGTGCTGGCGTCCTACGACGGCGCCGCCGAACTCGAACGCGGGGTCGACATTCTTCTGGCGGGCCTGACCGCGACGCTGAAGCGCCGGGACGGCGCACCACCGGGATGAGCGAGTATCGGTGATCGGCTCAGCCGACGCCGACGGTCTGTCGCTCGGGCTCGATCACGGCGACGACGCGCTCTTCCTCTCGGGGGTACGGCGCACCCGTGTACTTCGTGGACAGCTCGTCGATGATCTCCCACGCGGCATCGCCGTCGAGCCATTCGACCACCCGCCCGCGGACGACGACGGGCTTGAACGGGTTGTCCACGGGCGCGATGGACAGCGCCGCCCGCGGGTCGCGGCGCAGGTTGCGTGCCTTGCGTGACCCGGGACCGGTGAGGAAGACGATTCGGTCGCCGTGCGCGCCGATCCAGAGGGGAACGGTATGGGGCGAGCCGTCGGGGAGGGTGGTGGCGAGGTGAGCGATCGAGGTGCCGTCGAGTATGCGGCGCACGTCGGGATCAAGCATGGATCTGCTCCTTCATCTGAGGTTGCCGGCGCGAGGCCGACGTCGTGGGGGCGCGCAGGTTGCGAGGCCGGCTTCCCCGGCTGCGGCCAGGACTCCGTTCCTTTCGGAGTTCCTTCAGGAGACTCCATGAGCGTAGCAGTGTGAGTTCCTTGAGGGAACTCCGATTGTTAGACTGGTTCCATGCAACGCACAGATTTCGGTGGGATGGCGTGCTCGATCGCGCGAACGCTCGACGTCATCGGGGAGCCCTGGTCGCCGCTGATCCTGCGTGACGTGTGGGCCGGATTCACCCGATTCGAGCAGATTCAGGCCGACCTGGGCATCTCGCGCAAGGTCCTGACCGAACGACTCAGCCACCTCGTGGAGCGCGGAGTGCTCGAGCGCCGGCCCTACGACCGACGGCCGCGGTACGAATACGTCCTGACGGAGAAGGGCATCCAACTCCTCGACGTTCTGATGGCAATGGCCACCTGGGGCGACAACTGGCTCGCGGGGGAGGCGGGCCCACCCGTCCTCTACCGCCACCACGCGTGCGGCGAGATCAGCACAGCCGACCTGCACTGCGCACACTGCGGCGAGTCGATGCACGCTGGCGACGTCGAACTACTTCAAGGGCCCGGCGCCGCCGTGTGAACGGTGCGGTCCTGTCGGATTGCGAGTGTATTCGTCCTAGTGATTATGTGCCGCAGAAAGTTTGGAATGTTTGGCTGAATGACGGCGGGGCGGGTGTGGTGTAGTCGGACCATTCGTCGCGGCGGTCGAACGGATGGGTGACGACCTCCAGTAGTTTCTCGAATGGGGCGAGTTCACCGTCGGTCGCGGCCCGCAACGCAGCGTCGAGTTGATGGTTGCGTGGGATGTAGAGCGGGTTGACGCGGTCCATCGCGTCCGCGGTCTCCGCGGCCCCGCGCCCGTGGTGGGTCAGGGCGCTGCGCCAGCGTTGCAACCACGGCTCGGTGTGCTCGCGCGGTGCGAGGCCGTCGAGTGGTGCCGAATTTCCGCGTAGTTCGTCCGCGAGGGCACGGAAACCACTGGTCCAGTCGACGCCGTGGTCTTTCATCATCGTCAGAAGGTCGTCGATCAGTAATGGCTCGAGGGGTGTGCCGGCCATACCGAGCTTGACTGCCATGCCGGCTGCGTAGTGGCCGTCGTAACGCTCGTCGAATGTGTCGAGGACTGCCGATGCCGCGGTGATCGCGTCATCGGGCGTCTGGTCGATCAACGTGAGCAGCGTTTCGGCGAAGCGCGCCAGATTCCATTTCAGGACGGCGGGTTGGTTACCGAACGCATAGCGGCCGCCGTGGTCGATCGAACTGAACACCGCTGCCGGGTCGTAGGTGTCGAGGAAGGCGCACGGACCGTAGTCGATGGTCTCCCCGGAGATGGTCGTGTTGTCGGTGTTGATCACCCCGTGCACGAAACCGGTGAGCATCCACCGTGCCACCAGTGACGCTTGCGCCTCGACGACGGCCTCGAGGAATGTCAGGTAGCGGTTGCCGTCACCGTTCGCCGGCAGTTCGATCAGCTTCGGGTAGTGGCGGGCGATCGCGTAGTCGGCGAGCGGTTGCAGCAGATCGCCTTGCCGCGCTGCGTATTCGAACGTGCCGACCCGTAGGTGGCTGGCCGCGACTCGGGCGAGCACGGCGCCGGGCTCGGTACCGTTTCGGTGAACGGGCCGGCCCGTCGCGATCACCGACAGTGCGCGGGTGGTGGGGATGCCGAGGGCGTACATGGCCTCGCTGACGAGGTATTCACGCAGCATGGGGCCGATGACCGCGAAGCCGTCGCCGCCCCGGGAGAACGGTGTTCGCCCCGAGCCCTTGAGGTGCAGATCCACGTGCTGACCGTCACCATTGGTCAGTTCGCCGAGCAGCAACGCCCGACCGTCTCCGAGGAGCGGCACATATCCGCCGAACTGATGGCCCGCATATGCCATCGCTACCGGTTTTGCCCCGGTCGGTGCCGCCGATCCGGACAGGACGCCGACCCCGTCCCCGCTTCGCAGTGCGTGGACGTCCAACCGCAGCGACGCCGCGAGCTGCTCATTGAGCACGAGCATGGTGGGGTCCGGCACAGGGGCGCCCTGCCACGGCACCGTCAGGGCGCCCAGCTCGTCGGCGAACGTGCTCGCGAGGCCGGGCACCGCGGTGTTCGTGCGCACGGTGGAATCGGGGATTGCAGCCATCAGCTCAGGGTAATCGCCGCATGACCGGCGGTTGCCTCGCCCAGGGCACAGCCGGTTGGCGCCGGACTCGAGCGAGCGCCGGGGAGCTCGATCCTGGCTTTGCCCGGTGCGGCCGTTCCGCTGGTGGACGAGATTCTCGACCTCGTCGAGACCGATACGTTCGCTGACGAATTTCTTCAGCGGCAGACGGCCCTGCTGATACAGGTCGACCAGCGTCGGGATGTTGCGTTCGGGCAGGCAGTCGCCGTACCACGACGACTTCAACGATCCACCGCGGGAGAAGAAATCGATCAGCGGCATCTCGAGGATCTTCATCTCCGGAGTGCGGACGCCGACCAGCATGACGGTGTCGGCGGCGGCCCACAGGAAGCCGGGTCCCTGCGGGGTGAGCAGGCCTTGTGGCTGCGTGTTGGGGTGCTCGATCAAACTCGGGACTACATCACGGGTGCCAGTCCCGCCGTGCGATGGCCAGCTCCGCGGACTCATCGAGCGCTCCCACGGCCCTCGGGTGCAAAGTGGGTGGATGGGTGACCGTGGTGATCACCTACGTGGCAGGTGGGGCGATGGGCCCGCGGGCGCAGTCCGGCCTCCGAATCGTCGGCGCGGCTGCCTGATCGACCCGAACAAGTCATTCATCTGATCAATGTGACATTAATCTGGGCAAATCCGGGCTGTGATGCTAGTCTCTACCTAATTCATCAGATATATGCCGGTTGGATCGCGTCGGGCGGCCCATCCGACAGCCGCGATCCAGCGCGACCGGCCTGCGACGAAGGAGTCATCAAATGAATCAGACCGGGCGAAAGGCGCCCTCCGCGCCGTCCGAATGGCGCGCGACCATGATCGGACCGGACGAGGACTACTCCGGGGCACCGATCCTGCGGCGCGAGGTCGGCCTGGAGCCCGGCCACGGTGACGTGGCGGACGCGGTGTTGTACGCGACTGCGCGCGGCGTGTTCACTGCGTCGATCGATGGCACTCCCGTGTCGGACGATGTCCTGAGCCCGGGCTGGACCAGCTACGAGTGGCGACTGCGGTACCGCAGCTACGACGTCACGGGCCTGCTGCGTTCGACGTCCGCCGACAGTTCGGGCCGCAGCCGAACCGTCGTCCTCGGCATCGAACTCGGTAACGGCTGGTACCGCAGCGGTGTCGGATGTTCTTGGGGGCAAGCCACTTACGGTCCGGAACTCGGTGCCTACGCACAGCTTGAAATCACCTTCGCCGACGGTCACCGCCAGATCGTGACCACCGACGAGAGCTGGCAGGCCGGCCCGTCGCCGGTCACGGCCAACAACCTCTACGGCGGGCAGGCGATCGACGCACGACTTCGAGACAGTTCCTGGCAACGTGCGGGTTTCACCTCGGACGGTTGGGGCGGCGTGCACGCCCAGGAATTCGACACCGCGACACTCACCCCTTACGTGGGCCCGGTGGTGCGGCGCCAGGAAGAGCTGCACCCCGTGAGGGTGTGGACGTCACCGTCCGGCCGCACCCTCGTGGACTTCGGCCAGAATCTAGTGGGCTGGGTGCGCTGCCGCGTGCGCGGCGACGCCGGCTCCACGGTGACGCTGCGGCACGCGGAAGTTCTCGAGAACGGGGAACTGGGTACGCGGCCGCTCCGTAAGGCCGAAGCGACGGACCGGTTCGTGCTCAGCGGCGGCGGCGACGAGTTCGAGCCGACCCTGACGTTTCACGGGTTCCGGTATGTCGAGGTCGACGGGTGGCCGGCGGGACAGTTGTTGGATGAGTCGCTGATCGCGGTCGCGGTGCACTCCGACCTACGCCGCATCGGCCGCTTCACCTGTTCCGACGATCTGCTCAACCAGTTGCACCGCAACGTCGTGTGGGGTGCGCGAGGGAACTTCCTCGACCTGCCGACCGATTGTCCGCAACGCGACGAGCGGCTCGGCTGGACCGGCGACATCTCCGTGTTCACCCCCACCGGGGCGTTCCTCTTCGATGTGAAGAATTTCCTGCGCGACTGGTTCCGCGATCTCGACGCCGAGCAGCGCGCGGCCGACGGACAGGTCGCCTATGTCGTGCCCGACGTCCTCAAGTACGTCGGTCCGCCGGAAGGCACGCCGACACCCGTCACGACCGCGATCTGGAGCGACGCGGCCGCCTGGGTTCCCTGGGCGCTCTGGCAGGCCTACGGCGACGACACCGTGCTGCGAGAGTCCTATGGCGCCATGACCGCCCACCTCCGCCGGGTCGAGACCATGCTCTCCGACACCGGACTGTGGGACACGGGTCATCAATTCGGTGACTGGCTGGACCCGACCGCACCGCCCAACGAGCCCGGCCGCTCAAAGGTCGACAAGGGAGTGGTCGCGACGGCCTGCCTGTATCGGACCGCCCGGATCGTCACCGATGTCGCGACACTGCTCGGGCACCTCACGGATGCCGAAGAATTCGCGGCACTCGCCGAGCGCACCCGGGAGGCGTTCAACCGGAATTACGTCACCGCCGACGGTCGCATCCACAGCGACGCCGCCACCGGGTACGCGCTGGCGATCTGCTTCGACCTGCTCGACGACACAGGTCGTCAGCGCGCCGGCGATCGCCTCGCCGAACTGGTTGCCGAGGACGACTACCGGATTTCCACCGGATTCGCCGGAACCCCGCACCTGTGTGAGGCGCTCGCCGCGACGGGGCACCTGGACGACGCCTACCGCATGCTTCTCCAGCGGCAGTGCCCGTCCTGGCTGTACCCGGTGACGATGGGTGCCACCACGATCTGGGAACGGTGGGACTCGATGCTGCCCGATGGCAGCATCAACCCCGGTTCGATGACCAGCTTCAACCACTACGCACTCGGTGCGGTGGCCGACTGGATGCACCGCGTGATCGGCGGGATCGCCCCCGTAGAACCGGGCTACTCCGCGGTGCGGATCGCGCCCCGTCCCGGTGGCGGTCTCACCTGGGCGGAGACCTCCCTCGACACCCCGCACGGACACCTTTCGGTGGCATGGCGACTTATCCCGACCGGGGATCTCGACGTCGATGTCACCGTGCCGGACGGCGTCACCGCCGAAATCGACCTTCCAGGGCGTGAGCCGCAACGTGTTGCCGGCGGGCGCCACCACTTCGGCGTCGAATCCGGGACTCTCGACCGAGAGCCTCAGGGATTCCACCCTATTCAGACAACGATCCCGGCGTAGCCCGCGAGGGCCCGGGTACACGACAAGCCGTTCGACGAGGAGTTTCACCCATGATCAATCGAACCACACCACGGAGTATCGACCGACGGCTCTGGGGCCTCGCGGTCGTGGCGGGCATGGCGTCGTATCTCGACGCAGGCGTCATCGTCACCGTCGGCCTCAGTCTGGCGACGTGGAAGGAGAGCTTCGGGATCGACCCCCTCACTCTGGGAGTGATCAGCGGCGCCCTCACCTTCAGCATCGCCATCGGCGCGTTGTTCGGCGGCCGGATCGCAGACCTGCTCGGCCGGCGCCGAGTGTTCAACATCGACATCTTCCTGTACGTCATCGGCATCGTGCTGATCGCGTTCGCCCAGGGGCCGGTCATGATCGTGACCGGTGTGGTGATTGCCGGCCTCGCAGCGGGCGCGGACCTCCCCACCTCGGTCGCGGTGGTGTCCGAGCTCGCCCCCGAGCAGGCCCGCGGACGGCTCGTCGCCTTCACCCAGGTGATGTGGAGCGCCGGTGCCGTCGTCGTCACCGCCCTCGGATTCGCGGTCTCCGACCGAGGCCTGTTCGGCATCCGGATGCTCTTTGTGCACCTCGCCGTCCTCGGCGCCATCACCTGGACGATCCGGGTGTTCAGTTCGAACCTCCGCGAACTCGAAGCGCGCGCGGTGCAAAACACCGACAGTTCCGACCCGACCGTCGACTCCGACCACGCGTTCCCCCTGCGGTCCCTCTTCTCGAACCGGCGCTTCCTCGGCACGATCGCCCTGACCGGCGGGTTCTATCTGGCATGGAATCTGATGGCGAACACCATAGGCCAGTTCAAGGCCTACCTGTTGGTCACGGTCAGTGACACATCCCAGGCGGTGGCCACGGGCTTGTCGTTCGGGGCATCGATCCTGGCGATGCTCAGCGGCATCGTCTTCGTGCGGATCGCGGACACGAGATTCCGGCGTCCCATGTTCTACGTCGGCGCCTGCCTGCAGATAGTCGCGATGGCCATCGGCGCCGTCACCGGTGGCGCCGTCCTGGCCGCGATGATCGCCCTGCTCGCGATCTACATGCTGTTCAACCCCTTCGCAGGCGAGGCCCTCTACAAGGTCACGACCCAGGAAGGCTTTCCGGTCAACGCCCGCGCCACCGTCCAGGGGCTGACGTACTCGGTCTCGCGTTTCGCGTGCGCTGGATTCGCTGTGGTCACGCCAACGATCGCGAACTCCAACCCCGCGGCGCTGCTGTGGATCCTGGTTGGATTCGCGACCGTCGCGGCCATCATCGGGTCGCAGATGATCCGCCGACCCGCGTACCGGCCCGAGGCCGAGTCGACCAACGGCCGCGATGCCGTGACGTCCGCCTCGTAGACGCTCTTTGTGGTCCCGGTGGAGACGACGCACAGACATTGTGTAGGTCGTCCCCACCGGGATTTCTGCGTTCCGTGCTGATGCGTTCTTGCCCGAGAAGCGCACAGTCATCGGAGTGCGCGATCCGCTCGCTGCTCGTAAACGGCCGATTGCGGCGGCGTCCGACCGAACGAGGGCGCTAGCGCACACCCGAGATTCAGTATCGTATATGTCAGCAGCAGAGCGTATTTCCGATGAATCCCGACCGAAAATAGGCGCGAGTTTCTTCTGCCTGCCTCTGGTGTTCCCGCAGTCGCGGTGAGCGATCGAGCTAGAATCATCAGATGACAGTCACTCAGCATGTGCCCGCGCAACCCGCTAGTCGGTCGCAGTCGGAAGTCGTGATCGACGGGATCAAGAACATGATCACCAGCGGCGCTCTCTCGGCGGGATCGCGTCTTCCGGTCGAGAAGGATCTGGCCGAGGAATTGCGGGTCTCCAGGGGGTCGCTGCGCGAGGGGGTGCGGGCGCTTGTCCTGATGGGTGTGCTGGAAACACGGCAGGGCGACGGCACCTATGTCACCGCACTGGATCCGGCCACGCTGCTAGGGCCGTTGGCTGTCCTGGTGGATCTACAACGGCCCGGCAACGTCATCGACCTGATGAGTGTGCGCCGGGTGCTCGAAGTGGAGGCGGCGGGCCGTGCGGCCCTGCGCATCAGCGACGCCGAGTTGAGTGCAGCCGCTGACATCCTGTCAGGAATGGAGACGATGATCGCGCAGGAGGATGTCGATCATCAAGCCGTGATGGAAGCGGACGTCACGTTCCACCGAATCATCTCGCGGGCATCGGGAAACCCCACGCTGTGTGCGCTCATCGAGGGTCTGGCCAGCCGCACGGTGCGGGCCCGCACGTGGCGGGCGCTGCACGAGGAGGGCGTCGAATCGCGGACGCACGCGGAGCATCAGGCAATCCTGTCGGCGCTCACGGCACGAGACCCGGATGCCGCCCGGCTGCGGATGGGGGTGCATCTGCTCGGAGTCGAGGAGTATCTGGCAACTCAGCTGGACACGGATGCGGAGTGCGCGACGGCCTGAGGCCGGCCCGCCGGTAACTGCTGTTCGGGAACGCGAACTCGTCGATGGTGCTGCGGTAGATCTGTGGGGACGGCATACGACCGTGCGGGGCCCGCACTTGGCGGGCCCCGCACGAGGAGAACGTCGACTCACGGACGCACGCTGAGCATGCGTTCGCTCGGAGTCGAGCAGTATCTGGCAACTCAGCTGGACACGGATGCGGAGTGCGCGACGGCGTGAGACCGGCCCGACCAGTAACTGCCGTTCGGGAACGCGAACTCGTCGATGGTGCTGCTGTAGATTTCCGCGCTGTATCCCGCTGCCGTGGGAAGGACATACGCACCGTTGCGGACGACGCAGGGTTCGACGAAATGCTCATGCAGGTGGTCGACGTACTCCGTGACCCGTCCGTCCAGTGAGCCCGACACCGCGACATAGTCGAAGATCGAAAGGTGTTGCACCAGTTCGCACAGACCGACCCCGCCCGCGTGGGGGCATACCGGGACGCCGAACTTCTTCGCCATCAAATAGACCGCGAGGATCTCGTTGACGCTGGCGAGCCGGGCCGAGTCCAGCTGGCAGAAGTCGATAGCCTCCGCCTGGAACATCTGCTTGAACAGCACGCGATTCATGCCGTGCTCACCGGTGGCCACCCCGATCGGCGCCACGGCCTTCCGTACTGCGGCGTGCCCGAGGATGTCGTCGGGACTGGTCGGTTCCTCGATCCACAGAGGCTGGAACTGTGCCAATGCCCGCACCCACTCGATGGCCTCGGGCACGTCCCACACCTGGTTGGCGTCGATCATCAGATTCGCGTCGTATCCGATCACGTCCCGCGCGATGCTCAATCGTCGGATGTCGTCCGCGCGGTTCGCTCCGACCTTCAGCTTGATGTGCTTGTACCCCGCATCGACCGCCTCCTGGCACAGCCGACGCAGTTTGTCGTCCGAGTACCCGAGCCAGCCGGCACTCGTCGTGTAGCAGGGGTACCCGGTATCGGTGAGCGTGGCGATGCGATTCGCGCGGGTCGCCTCGAGCTCGGACAGCAGGGCGACGGCCTCGTCACGGGTCAGCACGTCGGACAGATAGGTCAGATCTGCAACCTCGACCAACTCTTCGGGCGACATATCGACCAGCAGCCGCCACAACGGCTTGCCCGCCGCCCGCGCGGCCAGGTCCCACACCGCGTTCATGACGGCGGCCATCGCCAGGTGCTCGACACCCTTTTCCGGTCCCAGCCACCGCATCTGCGAGTCCGACTTCAGGTAGCGGTATATCCCGCCCAGGTCGCCGATGACCTCACGCAGGTCCATTCCGATCAACGGCTCACCACGCCGCAGTGCCGCGAGTGTGCACACGTCGTTGCCGCGACCGATCGTGAAGGTGAATCCGAAGCCCGACAGGTGAGGATCATCGGTCGTGATGACCACATACGCGGCCGAGTAGTCGCCGTCTTTGTTCATCGCGTCCGATCCATCGAGGCTCAGGGACGTTGGAAAACGTAGGTCGATGGCGTCGACGCCAATGATCGTGGTCATGTCACTCCCGAATCGGGTAGGGGAAAGGTCCGCTCGCGCGGTACAAGTCCGCCGAGTGATACCGAGGTATTTGTCAGTGTATAGATCAGATGAATTGTGAGCAACGGCTCGACAGGGTGTGTGACGATCGGATATAAATGCACTTCGACGCCAATCTTCGTCGCGATCCTTCATCTTGACATCAGATGTATCGCGCGAGAATCATGAGGAACCCCAAGCGAAAGGAGGCCCCGTGCTGACGGTCAGCTATGTGGGTGCCCACAAGATCGAGATACGAGAGCAGGATCCTGAACCGGTGCACGCCGGTCAGGTACAGGTCGAGGTCGCGTACGCCGGCATCTGCGGAACGGATCTGCACATCCTGCACGGGCACATGGACGCCCGCGTCACGATGCCGGCCGTCGTCGGCCACGAGATGAGCGGCGTGGTAGCCGCAGTCGGGGAGGGGGTCGACCGGTGGAGCGTGGGTGACCGCGTCACGGTCATGCCGCTGGACTGGGACGGAACCTGCCCGGCGTGCATCGCCGGCCACCACCACCTCTGCCACAATCTGAACTTCGTCGGCATCGACTCTCCCGGAGCGCTGCAACGATTCTGGAATGTCGACGCCGACGTACTGGTGACGCTGCCGGACAGTCTGCGACTCGACCACGCCGCGCTGGTGGAACCGGTCGCCGTCGCCGTCCACGACGTCCGCCGCGCCGAGGTGTCACCGGGCGACCGTGTCGTGGTGATCGGAGGCGGGCCGATCGGCGTCCTGATCGCCACCGTCGCCCGACACAGCGGAGCCGACATCGTCGTCATCGAAGTGGATCCCCGGCGTCGCGCAGCTGTCGCGGAACTGGGGTTCGACGTTCTCGACCCGACAACCACCGATCAAGCCGCCTGGGTGAACGAGTGGACCGGACACACGGGCGCGGACGTCGCCTTCGAGGTGTCCGGCGCGGCCGCCGCCGTTCTAGGATCGACGGAACTGGTGAAAGTACGCGGAACCATCGTCGTCGTCGCCATCCACCCCCAGCCACGCCCGGTCGACCTGCAGCGGGTGTTCTGGCGCGAGCTCCGAATCCTGGGGGCGCGGGTGTACGAACGCAGCGACTTCGAACGTGCCATCGAGCTTCTCGACGCCGGGATCGTTCCGGCCGACGCACTGATCAGCAGCATCCAGCCCATCACCCGCACCGCCGCGGCGTTCTCCGAACTCGAGAGCGGACGTGCCATGAAGGTTCTGATCGACGTCGCCTCCGGAGGTCGGAAATGACGAATCCGATGTTCGATTTGACCGGGAGAACCGCGGTCGTGACCGGAGCGAAGCGCGGCATCGGACTTGCGATCGCCGAGGCGCTGGCCGCAGCCGGCGCCGACATCATCGGTGTCAGCGCGACCCTCGAGCCCGTCGGAAGTCTTGTGCAGCAACGGGTCGAAGCGGTCGGCGGAAAGTTCACCGCCCACCAGGTCGACTTCGCAGACCGTGATGCCGTACTCGACCTGGCCGCCGAATTGGCGACCGAAACCATCGACATTCTGGTGAACAACGCCGGAACCATCGAACGGACACCGGCCGCCGAACACCCCCTGGACATGTGGGATCGGGTCCTTACCGTCAACCTCGACAGCCAGTTCGTGCTCAGCCAGGCCGTCGGACGGTCAATGCTCGCACGCGGCTCTGGCAAGATTATCTTCACCGCGTCACTGCTGAGCTTCCAGGGCGGGATCAACGTCCCCGGCTACACGGCCTCGAAGTCCGCGATCGCCGGGCTGACCAAGGCACTGGCCAACGAATGGGCAAGCCAGGGTGTCAACGTCAATGCCATCGCACCCGGCTACATAGCCACGGACAACACCCGGGCACTGCAGGACGATCCCGAGCGAAGCAGCGCGATCCTCGACCGTATCCCTGCGGGCAGATGGGGGAAGGCCACCGACCTGGCCGGTGTTGCGGTGTTCCTCTCAAGTCCGGCCTCCGACTACGTTTCCGGCATCACACTGCCCGTCGACGGAGGCTGGCTCGGCCGCTAGAACGATGACCCCCGCCGATTCCCGGAAGGCACATCGTCGCCGATAGATCCGTCGACAGAATGAGGAGTGCACCATGACGATCTCGCTTGAACCCACCTCCCCGACGCCAAGCGGAGGAGGGGGATTGATCACGTTCGGCGAGACGATGGGCTTGCTCACCGCCCTGGACGTCGGGCCGCTGGAAATGTCGCGCCAGTTCCGGTACGGCATCGGCGGCGCCGAGTCCAACGTCGCGATCGGCGTCGCCCGCCTCGGTGGTTCAGCCACCTGGTTCGGCCGCGTCGGTACCGACGCTACCGGTGACATGATCGAACGACGCCTCCGCGCAGAACAAGTCACGACGCTCGCAGTCCGCGACGAAAGCAGCCCCACCGGCGTGATGATCAAGCACCACCGCTTCGCCCACGCCGGGCACCTGGACTACCACCGCCACCACAGCGCCGCCTCGCGGATCAGCCCTGACGACGTCCCCGACGACGCGATCCGACAGTCGGCGATCCTGCACGTCACAGGTATTACTCCCGCCCTGAGCGCCACCGCCGCCGACACCGTGCTCGCCGCGATAAACATCGCACGCACCGCCGGGGTTCTCATCTCCGTCGACATCAACTACCGCCGCAAACTCTGGGATCCCGAGGCCGCCGCCCCCACCCTGCGTAATCTCGCCTCCCGAGCCGACATCCTCTTCGCCGGACCGGACGAAGCCCAACTGGTTCTCGGAATCGGAGCCGGCGCAACCGCCGTCGAACTCGCCACCGCGCTGACTGCGCTCGGGCCGAAGGAAGCGATCATCAAGAACGGCGCCCACGGCGCCACCGCAGTAATCGACGGACAGCGCCACCGACGCGATGCATACGCCGTGCACGCCATCGACACCGTCGGTGCCGGCGACGCATTCGTCGCCGGCTACCTCACCGAACGCCTGAACAACTCCTCTCCCGAGGGCCGTCTGGAAACGGCTGTCCGCGTCGGCGCACTCGCGGTGGCGGTGCCGGGTGACTGTGAGGGACTTCCTCGTCTGAGCGACCTCTCAGTACCGTTCATCTCCGACGACGTTCTTCGCTGAAGAATCATGACACTCACACCCACACTTGTATTTCCGTACAGTTGAGCGCTCCGTAGGGAAGGCCGACTGCGAACCTGGTCTCACCGGTACCAGTCTCGCGAGAGCAGCCGCATTTTTCAGCGGATCACCCCGTACCGAGTCCCTTACGTAGAGACGTTCCCGTCAAGCTGAAAATGGCTTTGAATCGTCGATTCAAGGCCATTCTTGGCGTCACTGTCGGTGATACCGCTTCACACAGTCCTCGTGCCCACTAGTTCCGGCGGCCTACTTGATGCCGGACGTCGCAAATGCACTTCTCAGGGCTTTTCATGTCCCACGAGGAAGGTGATGAACACGGACAGCAAGGACACGACCGGCATCGTGAACATGGATCCCCCGGGACGTCGAGTACTGCGATTCCTGCGGCGACGGTGCGACGGCGGGGCGAGCAAGAAGGTCATCATTTGTCCCAGGCGCACCGTCGCTGGAATCGCCCTAATCGTCCGGTTTCGTGTGACGCGGGTAGACCGAAGACAACTCTCGAACGAGATCGGATGCACAGCCCGTGGTCTCGGCCGCTTTCCACAATCTCTCGAGAAAATCGTGCTCAACAATCCCGAATCGTTCAAAGATCAGCTCGGCGGGTACGCCACCGTACGGAATCCAGATACGAGCCAGTGCGATGATGTCGGACGATTCGCGGGCGCGGGCCTGTCGGTCGATGCTGGGTCTTATCCGTCGTCGTCGAATGTCTCGCCGACGTTCGGTTGCGTACCGGCGCACTTGTCGATTGAGTTCCGCCTTGCTTCGTGTCGGCCCGCCACCTGCGACGGGTGGCAGCGGGGCGCCGATATTCCATTCGGTCATTGTCAACTCCGCTATCTAAGAGGTGGATGGTGTAATCAACCTGTCGCCGAGGCGATGGCTTTTGCTCGGGTCGTGTCGTGTCGCGGCACGCTCCCCGACTCCGTCGGAGATGCTCGGGCTCGCGAGGGGCACGAACGCAATCGTGATGCCGGTGTCGCGCACCCGCATGCCGTCGACGTGCGAGCTACGCCGCTCATTCGACCAAATTGCGAAGCGGCCAACGACAGCCGGTTGCCGATGTTCCGGTGGTGACAGTCGGTCGGCGGAATGGCTTGTATCGCCGAGTTCGCTGGGTCTGCGCCAACATACTGCGGATGTCTTCGAGGGTGTCCGGTGCAGCCCCGTGGGCGCGGGCCTGGACCAGGACGTTCCCGAGTGCGGTCGCTTCAATGGGGCCGGCGATGACGGGCAGTCCGGTTCGGTCGGCCGTCAGCTGGCACAGCAGCGCGTTCTGGGAACCGCCTCCGACGATATGGATCACCTCCACCTCCGCCCCGGTCAGTGCGACCGCCTCGCGGACGGTGTCGCGGTACGCGGTGGCCAGTGAGTCGAGGATGCAGCGGACCACCTTGGCCGGGCTCGTCGACGACGGCAGTCCCGCGGCCGTGCAGATCCGGGTGGGCATGTCGCCGGGGCGGATGAACTCGGCGTCGTCGACATCGACTTCCGGTCCGCCGGCGGGGATTGTCGCGGCCTCGGCAAGCAAGGCGTTCAGCTCCGGGTTGCGTCCCTCGTCGGTCCAGGTGCGCAGGGATTCCTGGAGCAGCCACAGGCCCCCGACATTGCGGAGGAAGCGGGTGCGCCGGTCGACGCCGCCCTCGTTGGTGAAATTGGCGCGGCGGGCGTCCTCGGTCAGCACCGGGGCGGCGAGTTCGACACCGGCGAGCGACCAGGTGCCGCTGGAGATGTAGGCGAATCGGGTGTCCGTGGCCGGGACTGCGGCCACCGCCGATGCGGTGTCGTGGGAGCCGACCGTTGTCACCGCCGTCGACTGCGAAAGCCCGGTGCAGTCCGCCAGCTCTGCCCGCAGTATCCCGCGCTGTTTGCCCGGCTGCTGCAGCGGCGGCAGTAGCGACCGCGGGATGTCGAGACGGGTGAGCAGTTCCCGCGACCAGGTTCCGGTGCGCACGTCGAGCAGACCGGTCGTGGAGGCGTTCGTCGTCTCGGTCCGCAGCTCGCCGGTGAGCCAGTACGCCAGCAGATCCGGCAGCAGCACGATGTGCGCGGCCCGGTCCCACAGCTGCGACTTCTGCTCGGCGACGAGTTGGTACATGGTGTTGAACGGCAGGTATTGCAGGCCGTTGATCCCATACAGGGCCTGCGGGTCGATGCGGTCGTGGACGGCGTCGATCACCGCATCGGTGCGGTCGTCCCGGTAGGAGATCGGTTCGGCGAGCAGGTTCCCGTCGCCGTCGAGCAGTCCGTAGTCCACCGCCCAGGTGTCGATGCCGATCGATTCGACCTCCGGGAACCCGACCGCGAGGGCCCGCAGACCGGTAAGCACCTCCCGGTAGAGGCCGGTGATGTTCCAGCGCAGATGCCCGTCCCGTTCGCGGACTCCGTTGGTGAAGCGGTGCACGGTGTGCAGGGTGGTGCGGCCGCCGTCGACCACCCCGGCGATCACCCGGCCACTGGAGGCGCCGATGTCGACGGCACCGAAAACTCTGGCAGGCATGGGGTTTACCGGAGGAAGGCGGCGGCGACGCCGGCGTCGACGGGGATGTGCAGACCGGTGGTGTGACTGAATTCGTCGGAGGTGATCAGCGCGGCGGCGTTGGCGACGTGATCGGGCAGCACCTCCCGCTTGAGCAGGGTGCGCTGGGCGTAGAACTCACCGAGCTTGTTCTCCTCGACCCCGTACACCGCGGCGCGCTGGGCGCCCCAGCCGCCGGCGAAGATGCCGGACCCGCGGACCACGCCGTCGGGGTTGATGCCGTTGACCTTGATGCCGTGGCCGCCGAGTTCTGCGGCGAGGAGCCGGACCTGGTGCGCCTGGTCGGCTTTCACCGCGCTGTAGGCGATGTTGTTGGGGCCGGCGAAGACCGAGTTCTTGGAGGAGATGTAGACGATGTCACCGCCGAGTTCCTGGTCGATCATGGCCTTCGCGGCGGCCTGGGCCATCAGGAAGCTGCCCTTGGCCATCACGTCGTGCTGCAGATCCCAGTCCTTCTCGGAGGTTTCCAGCAGCGGCTTGGAGATGGACAGGCCGGCGTTGTTGACGAGCAGGTCGATCCCGCCGAAGGCGAGCAGGGTCGCGTCGACGGCGGCACGAACCTGGGCGGCGTCGGTGACATCGGCCGCGACACCGACCGCGACGTCGGCGGTGCCGATCTCCTCGGCGGCGGCCCGGGCCTTGTCCGCATCGAGGTCGGCGATCACCACGCAGGCACCCTCGGCCGCCAGGCGGGTGGCGATGGCCTTGCCGATGCCGCCGGCGGCGCCGGTGACCAGCGCGATCCGGCCGGCATGGGAGCGGGGCTTGGGCATGCGCTGCAGTTTCGCCTCCTCGAGCGCCCAGTACTCGATGCGGAACTTCTCGCTCTCGTCGATCGGGGCGTAGGCGGAGACGGCTTCGGCACCACGCATCACGTTGATCGCGTTGGTGTAGAACTCGCCGGCCACGCGGGCGGTCTGCTTGTCCTTGCCGTAGGAGAACATGCCCACGCCGGGGACCAGGATGATCGCCGGGTCGGCGCCGCGGATCGTGGGAGAGTCCGCGCCGTGCCGGTCGTAGTAGGCCTGGTAATCGGCCCGGTACGCCTCGTGCAGCTCGGCCAGCCGGGCGACGGCGTCCTCGACGGACGCGGCGGCGGGCAGGTCCAGCACCAGCGGCTTGACCTTGGTGCGCAGGAAGTGGTCCGGGCAGGAGGTGCCGAGTTCGGCCAACGGGCCCAGCTTTTCGCTGGCGAGGAACTCGAGGACGACGTCGGAATCACTGAAGTGCCCGACCATCGCCTTGTCGCGGGAGGCCACCTTGCGCAGGTGCGGCGCCAGCGCGGCGGCCTTGGCGCGCCGCTCGTCTGCGGGCAGGGCGGTGAACCCGTCGACGACACCGCCGAACGGTGCGGCGGATCCGTGCTGATCGAGGTACGCCTGCGCGGTGTCGATGATCCACTTCGAGTTGGCTTCGGCCTCGTCGCTGGTGGTGCCCCAGGCGGTGATGCCGTGGCCGCCGAGGATAGTGCCGATGGCATCGGGGTGGGCGTCTTTGACCTCGGCGATGTCGAGTCCGAGCTGGAAGCCGGGCCGCCGCCACGGCACCCACACGACCTTGTCGCCGAAGATGGTCTTGGTGAGCTGTTCGCCGTCCTTGGCGGTGGCGATCGCGATGCCGGAATCGGGGTGCAGGTGATCGACATGGGCGGCGTCGACGAGACCGTGCATGGCGGTGTCGATCGAGGGGGCGGCACCGCCCTTGCCGTGCAGGCAGTAGTCGAACGCGGCGACCATCTCGTCCTCTCGCTCGACGCCCGAGTAGACGTCGACGAGGGCCCGCATCCGGTCCAGTCGCAGTGCGGCCAAACCCTTCTCGGTGAGGGTGCCGAGGTCACCGCCGGACCCCTTGACCCACAACAGCTCGACGCTCTCCCCGGTGACCGGGTCGATCTCGGAGCCCTTGGCGGAGGTGTTGCCGCCGGCGTAGTTGGTGTTCTTCGGATCGGACCCGAGGCGGTTCGATCGGGCCAGCAACTGCTCGACGGTGGTGTTGGTGTTGTCGCTCATGATGTTCTTTCAGGCTCCCCATCCGGCTTGGGTGCCACCGACTCGTTCGGCGGCGATGTGGTCTGCGTACCCGCTGTCGCGGAAGGCCCGCATCGGATTCGCGGGCAGACCGCGCGAGCTGCGCCAGTCGGTCAGGTCCGAGCGGACATCGGTGTAGAAGGCGTCCATGAACACCTCGTTGGCGCCGAGGACGTCGCCGTCGCGTTCGGCCTCGGCCAGCGCGTCGCGGTCGACGAGCAGGGCGCGGGCGGTCATCTCCTGCACGTTCAGGACCGAGCGGATCTGCCCGGGGATCTTCTCCTCCACGTTGTGGCACTGATCGAGCATGAACGCCACGCCGCTGCCGGGTCCGTACCCGCCGCCGCGGACGACCTCGAACATGATGCGGAAGAGCTGGAACGGGTCCGCCGCGCCCACGATCAGGTCGTCGTCGGCGTAGAAGCGGGAGTTGAAGTCGAACGAGCCGAGCCGGCCCAGGCGCAGCAACTGGGCGACGATGAACTCGATGTTGGTGCCCGGCGCATGATGGCCGGTGTCCAGGCACACCAGGGCCCGTTCGCCGAGCGCGACGCAGTGCGCGTACGAGGTGCCCCAGTCCGGGACGTCGGTGGCGTAGAAGGCGGGCTCGAAGAACTTGTATTCGAGCACCAGTCGCTGCTGCTCACCGAGGCGCGCGTACACCTGCCGCAGCGAGTCGGCCAGCCGGTCCTGGCGACCACGCAGATCACCCTGGCCGGGGTAGTTGGTGCCGTCCGGGAGCCAGATCTTCAGGTCCCGGCTGCCGGTGACGTCCATGATGTCGATGCACTCGTGCATGTGCGCGATCGCCTTCGCGCGGACCTTGTCGTCGACGTGGGTGAGGCTGCCGAACTTGTAGTCCTCGTCCTGGAACGTGTTGGTGTTGATCGTGCCCAGCCGCACCCCGAGGTTCGCCGCGTGCGTGCCCAGTTTGTCGAAGTCGTCCACCAGGTCCCACGGGATGTGCAGGGCCACCGACGGCGCCAGCCCGGTCAGCTCGTGCACCTTCGCCGCATCGGCGATCTTCTCGTAGGGGTCGCGGGGCACCCCGGCGGTGCTGAACACCTTGAAGCGGGTGCCGGAGTTACCGAACGCCCACGAGGGGAGCTCGATGGCCTGGTCCGCGAGCAATCCCGCGATATCGCTGAAGTTCCGCATTAGGTCACTTTCATCAGATGAATAAATCGATTCAAAGTGTGAGCAGTGTAACGCCCCATGTCCGATGTCTGTCAATGACCCGGGTTGAGGAGTTGCAGAGGGCGGGTCTCAACGGACTCGGTTCGGGATCGCCTCTTTCATGCAGAACTAGGTGCACACAGCAAGTTACGCGACGTCAGACCGCCCGGACTTGATTGCCTGGATGGCGGAACCGGTAGGCCGTCTACGCGACCTCGTGCAAGGAATTGCCACAATTACCCGAGCTTCGGAGATTCCCGGCGATCGAGTCACGGATGCAAAATCATCTAATGAAAAGTTGTTCCAGGTAGACGGCTGCGTCCGTGTACGAGGGTCACAGGCCGTCGGAATCGAGTATCCAGCCTGCCCGCGGCCACGCCAGTCGACGAGGTGCGGGCGATCGCGGTGTTTGCACCTCGTGTTCGCCCGCATCGACCGGGAAGAAGCAGCGAAAGAGCCCGCGGCGGAGATCGAACACCGCGGGAGCGGTCACTCGTTACCCGTCGAAGTTGCTGAATAGGTAGTTGTCGATGTTCGGCCCCACTCGCTGAGCGAGAATCTCTATGGAGGCGTTGGCGACGTCGGGTAGCAGGAGGATGTACTTCGATATCGCCAGCCCGGCCGTTTGGCTGACCACCAGTGCGTAGCGCTCGTCCTGGTGATCGCTGCGGACGACATCGCCGAGTGCGCGCTGCACGAGTCCGAGGAAGAAATCTCGTACTCGCATGGCGATCTCGTCGTGCGTGACGGCGACTCGCAGCAGCGCGATTGCCCGTGCTCGCTGCTGTGGGTTCGTCTCCCAGAATTCGAGTACGCGTCGGACGAAGATCTCACCGGGCGCGTCGGTCTCGGGGGTGATTCCGGAGAATACGGTCTTCGCGTCGACCTCCGGCTGCAGGGCGGCCACCAGCAGCGCGTTCTTGTTGCCGAAGTAGTGATGGATGAGCGCCGGGTCGACTCCGGCCTCTTTGGCGATGGCGCGCATGGTCGTTCGGTCGAAGCCGCGATCGGAGAACAGCTCTCGTGCCGACCGCAGAATGGTGTCGCGCTTGTCGGCGGAGTCGGCAACGACCTTCGGCCGGCCGGGAGCGCGACTATCCATGTGCTCCGGCACGCGCGAGGACCAGCATGCGCTCTTCGATGGTGGCGCGCACGGGCCGGATGTCGGCGGCGATGCCGGCTGAGTCCAGTACGGAATCGATCGTCGCCGGATCCGTGTCCGGAACTCGGATCGCACGGCCGTCCAGGATCACGGGGATTCCGGCATCGTTCAGTGCCGCGAATGCCTGCGCCCATTCCGGAGTGTGCACCGCGACCGCGCGGGTGTCGCCGATGATGTCGTCCTCGCTTCCGGCGCCGACGAGTTGCCCGGACGACATCAGCAACAGGCGATCACACTGCTGCGCTTCTTCCATGTAATGGGTGGTCACCAGGACGCCGACGCCGTTGTCGGCCTGCTGCCGGATCGTGTCCCACAGTCTTGCCCGGGACAGTGCGTCCACGCCGGAGGTCGGCTCGTCCAACACCAGCACGTTGGGTTCGTGTGCCAGGGCCACGACGAACGCCACCTGTCGTTGCGAGCCCAGGGCCAGTTCGCGGACGAGGGTGTTGCGCGCGTCGTGGAGTTCGGCAGGAACACCGGGCACGGGGACACCGTAGGCCTCCGCGCTGAAGGCCAGGTTCTCTTCGACGGTCAGATCGCGGTAGAGACCGAGGTTCTGGGGCACGTAACCCATGCGCGCCCGGCGCTTTCGGTCCGGTGGACCGCCGAGCAACTCGACCGCACCTTTCGTCGCGGCGAGCAAACCCAGGAGCATCCGGATCAGCGTGGTCTTCCCGGCACCGTTGGCGCCGAGAAGACCGACCACCTCTCCGGGGGCGACGGTCATCGACATCGAGTCGACGGCAGTGAAGTCACCGAACTTCCGGGTCACCGAGCGTGCCCGTAGTACCTCACCGGTCATGATGCCCCGACCTCCCGCCGACGTGTCAGCGACAACGCGATGACGATGTCTTCGAGGTCTGGCGTGATGGTCGCGGCGTCGGTGCCGGGGTGTCCGTCCTCCCAGTACTCGTGACGCTCCCGGCCGCGGCGCCACGACCACTCCGGTCGTACCGGATCCGCTGCCGAGGTGATGGCGCCGGTGAATCCGGCGCGCACCTCGTCGTAGGAGCCCTGGGTCAGGATCCGGCCGGAGTCGAGGACGACGAGATGCCCGGCTCGCTCGGCCTCGTCGAGGTATGTCGTCGACATCACCACTGCTGCCCCGTCAGCGGCGGCTTCCGAGATCAATCGCCACAGGTCGATGCGGCTCACGGGGTCGACGCCGGTGCTCGGTTCGTCGAGGATCAGCATCTTGGGTCGGTGCAGCATGGCCATCGCCGTGCCCAGTTTGCGCCGCATCCCTCCGGACAACGCCGAGGCGAGTCGGTCCGCCGCATCACCCAGCCCGGCCCGGTCGATGAGTTCCTCGCGCCGCTCGGCCAATTCGTTGCCGCTCAGGCCATAGATGCCGCCGACGAAATCCATGTTCTGCCGGACCGTCAAGGCCGCCCAGCTCCCCGGGCCCGCGCAGAGGAACCCGATTTCGTGCTTGCCGGGGGCGTGGACGGTCCCACTGTCGGGGAGGACCTCCCCGACGAACGTCCGCAACAGGGTCGACTTTCCCGCCCCGTCTCCTCCGACCAAGGCCACCACCTGGCCGGCAGGCACGTCGATGCTCACTCCGTCGAGGGCTGTCCGGTCGCCGAACCGGACGACGACGGACTCGGTCGCGGCGATCACGAGGCGTCCGCACCGGTCGGATCGACCGATTTCGACCCCTCGGGCTTACTCGCCTTCGAGACGTCCGGCGCGAGATCTCGCCGGAAACGAAGCGTCGACCCGGTGAAGACCACGATCGCCATCACGGCCAACACGACCAGCGGCAACCACAACGACGAGATCGGCGCATCACGCAACATCACGCCCTGCGAGATCATCGTGAAATAGGTCAGCGGAAGCAGATAGCCGATCCAGCGAACCCCTGCCGCCATTGCATCGAGCGGAAAAATCATGCCGGACAACAAAATCTGTGGCATCAGGAACAGGAATGCCGTTTGGATCGCTTGTCCGGTGGTCTGCGAGATCGTCGATATCAGCACACCGAGACCGAGGACGACGAACAGGAAGAGCGCGGCGCCCAGCGCGAACACCAGTACATTGCCGTTGAACGGCACCCCGAACAGCACCATGCCCAGCACCGTCACGACGGTCATGTCCAGTGCGGCGAGCAGAAAATAGGGCACGATCTTGCCCAGGATCACCTGACTCGGCCGGATCGGCATGACCGCCAGTTGTTCGAGGGTCCCGGCCTCGCGTTCCCGGACCAGACCGATGCTGGTGACGATCGTGCCGATGAAAGTGAGGATCAGGCCGATGATCGCCGGCACCATCACCCACGACGTCTTCAGGTCGGGATTGAACAACACCTCGGTGCGGACCTGGTCGCCGAGTTTGTTCAGGATCGACACCGTCGACTGGGCAGCGAACAGATTCGAGCCGTCCACCAGTGCCGTCGACTGCTCGGCCGGGGTCGAGCCGGTCACCACGACGACGTCGACTTTGTTCTCCCGCAACAGATCCGTCGCCTGGGTGGTCGAGCCGCCGACGTCTGTCTGCGTCACGTCGAAGAACGGCGGCAACGACGTGCTCACCTGCTGAGCCGAGGGACCCATGACTGCCGTCTCGACGGAGGACACATAGAAGTTGGCCGCGTAGCCGAAGATGACGAGCAGGAGAAGAGGCAGCGCGATCAACATCGCCAATGTGCGGGGGTCCCGCCGAAGTTCGCGAAATTCCTTGAGAATCATGGCGCGCATATTCGATGCTAGGCACGCCGAATGGCCTGGGTCAACGGTTGATGAATTACACGCTTTGTCGGAGATCCGCCGCGTCTGTCACTGCCGAAGGGCGGCGTCCAGCATGCGGATCAACTCGCCGACCCGTCCGCCGCCACCCGGTGCCACCGGAAAGCGTCCGAGTACGTCGACGACGACTGGTGTCGCACGCTGGACCGCTTGCTCGACGTGTTCGGCGCCGACGGTCGGATCGTCCCCGGCGACGAGTTCGGCCGCTCTCGCCGCGTACGCGGCCGCTCCGAGTATGTGCTTGACCTGGGTGGCCTTCGCCAAGGGATGCAGGTAGGCGGCGCCAGCCGCGGTCATCGCCGCCCACGCCGCCTCGCGCGCGGCCTCGGTGTCTGTGTCCTTGGCAGCCGCGAGCGCCGCCCACGCTGCGTCGCGCAGAGGTTTCCCGCGCTCACCACCCCGAGCGAACTCCCACGCGGTAGTGATCGCGTCGCGAGGCCGTGCGTCGTCCGGCTGATCGGCCTCGAATATCTCGAGTACCCCCTCCGCGCACCCCGCGGCGAACGCGGTGACCTCACGAAGATCCTGATTGCTCAGAACGATTTCCGTTGCTTCCCCTGCCATGGATCCATTTTCGACCATCGGCCGCAACTGGGAGGAATTCGGTGTGCGTGCCGCCGCTGTGACCGGTATCGAGACTGTCCCCCAAAGTGGACTGTGGCGCACGACACAGCCACTCGTAGCCTTCCTGACACCGACGAAAGTGCGTGTTCAAGACAATCCCACGCCCACGAATGGGCCGAACGGAGTATGTGATGAGCGGAGACCTGAACGAGGTCGGGACCGGTGTCAACCTATTCACCGCAGGGGAGGTTCGCGGTACCGCGAGGTGGTTCAACGACACGGCCGACGTGCTGTCGATCGACGACGAAGATCTCGAGGACACGATCGCGTTCGTCAGTAAGGGCGGGATGACCTTCCTGTCGCCGATCCTGCCCGATCTGCGCGCGATCGTCTGTACAGCCGGCAGCCGGGAATCGCACCTCGCGATCCTGTCGCGAGAGTCGGACGTGCCCTGCGTGCTCGCCGCCGAACTGATCGGAACCATCGCAGACGGCGACACCGTGGTGCTGGACCTGTCCGATACCGAGACCGCACGCGTTGCTGTCGCTGCAGGGGCAGTGACGGCGTGACCGCGCAACTGACCACTCCCGTGAACGTGGAGGCTCTGTACACGGACCCGGCCTACGAGCCCACACTCGAGGAATGGAACTGGCTCGTGCACGCCGCGGGTGCGGCCTACAAGTCCGAACTGTCCGCGCGGACCGTGTTCGAGTCGGAACTGTTCGGCATGAACACCTACATCCTGATGTCGATGATGGAGGACTACCTCAGGGTGCCGGAGCGCATCCGCACCATCCGGCAGCACGCCACCCCCACCGAACTGGTGCGCAAGGCTCTGCCCATCGGCAACAAGCGCAGCTTCATCAACCTCGCGGCCACCCCGCTGCACTATCTCACCGGTCGTGAGCTGTTCGTCGACCTCGGAGAGAGCACCCTGTCGGATGGTCTGGAGGATCAGCTCGAGGTTCTCCGATTCTGGCGCGAGGCGACCATTGCGATGCGCACCGACAACGTCCTGTTCAACATGGACGCGGAGCCGGAGAACAGTTCTCATGTCATCGACGACGACGTGCTGGCGGAGATCCGGTCCCATCTGGTCCCTGCCGACGGCGAGGTCAAGGCGGGGATTCGCAAATTCGGTGCGCGGCTGACCGCGTACGCATTCCTGGAGAACTGCGACGCACGCACCGCGGTGTGCGACACCGGGCCCTATCAGCTCGAGGACGGCACGTTCCTCGCGCTGCGCGAGACCTGCACGGACGGTGACGGAGACTTCCCCTGGGTCGACGGCATCCGCGAAACGCTGCCCTACCATCATTTCGTCATCGCCTACCGACTGCCCGCCACGGTGAAGATGGACAACAACGTGTGGGGCACTGCCTGGTTCACACCCAGCGACTACCAGGCCGACATCATCGAAACCCGAGTGTTCTGCACCGACGACGGCACCCTCCGCCCACTCGGTGCCGACGAGGTCGAGGAGGCCACCAAAGCGATCCGCAAGGCGCACCGAGCGCTGTACCAGCGGTTGGCCGAAACCGATGCCGAGGAACGCAACCTGTACGCCACCGAGATGTACGCGTGGAAGCTCAAGGCGTGGGCACGGCTCGCCGGCTGCTACGACGAGATCGATTGGGCCATAACGCCGCGGATCGCCGAATCCTTCCAGAAGTTCAGCGATCCCGACCTCGCGCTGCAGTTGATCGGCGGCGTCTTCGTTCCGCAGGACCGCGACGGTTGCTTCCGTCCGCTGGGAGGTTAGGCGATGTCAATTCTCGGGAAGGGAAATCCGTCGTACGCCTTTGCGCCGGTTACCGGAACAGTGCGCCATTTCCGGTCGCCGGACGACGTGATCGCCTCGCTCGACAGCGACCTCGAGTCCACGATCGCTCTGGTCGCGTCGGGCGGCACGACGTTCCTGTCACCGATCCTGGGCCGGCTCGGGGGAATCGTCTGCCTGGATGGAACACTCCGCTCACACCTGGCGATCGTGTCGCGAGAGTTCGAGGTCCCGTGTCTGGTCGGTACCGAACTGTCCGAGGACATCCCCGACGGCACCGAAATCACGCTTCGTATCGAAGAGCAGACGGGGGTCGTTGCTTCCCCGGATCCTGACACCACATCGGACCGGTCCGCGGATGTGAGCGCCGCGTGGTGGGAATACATCCGGCGTGTGGGAGACGAGATCGCGGTCAAGGACTTCACGGTCGACGTCTCGGGCGCTGCGCTCGAGGCACTCCTCTCCGAGGAACTCACCGACGACCGTCTCGACGATCTCGTCCAGCACATGGGCCGGGCATTCAAACCCGAATTGACCCGCCGATCCGGGTTTACCTCCGAACTGTTCCCGATGCTGCCCTACATGTCGCTGTCGGTCATCGAGGATTTCCACAGCTACGTGGATCGGATACGCGTGATCGACGCGGCTGTGCCGGCGGAAGAGTTGGGCCGCCGGTTGCGTGAGGGGCCGAACAAGGTCAGCCCGCTGTGGATCTGGATGATCGGCTACCACTTTCTCTGCGGTCGAGAGTGCCTGATACAGATGGGCACCATCGAGCCCGGCGACCATCGGGACGATATTCGCACCGTCGTGGATTTCTGGCGCCGGCTCACCCTGGCGCATCGTGGTGACGGCACACTCGACTACAAGGACGCCGGATTCACCAACCGGTACCTGTCGACGGCCGTCGTCGACGAGCTGGCCGGCGCGGCAACGGCGTTGGACGCGACCACCGCGAAGAGCCTGAAGCGGCTGAACGCCACGGTCTCGGGATACTCGTTCCTGTACTTCTGTGATTCACGGGTCGGCATCTGCGACTCCGGTCCGTATCCGCGGCCGACGAAAAACCGGCAGACGATCGTGCGGGACTACCTCTCCCTCGGCCCCAGTGCATGGGCGTATCCGTGGGCAGACGATCTGGACCCGCCGTACACCGGATTGACGATGGTCCTGACGTTCGACCGCTCGAAGTTCACCGAATTCGAAATCAACGACTGGGGAACGACGTTCACCGAATCGGATCAACTTCTCGCCGTGGTCGACGAAGCTGCCGTGTACGGGTATCGCGCCGACGGCACCCGTGAGCTGATCGCGCCGGAAGACTGGCCGGGTGTTGCGGCGGATCTCAGCCGATGCCACATGGGCCTGTATCAGAAATTCGCCACCATGGACCGGAGCGACCGAATCATGGCCGCCACCACCATGTACACCTCAGGGCTTCGCCCCTTTGCCGCCCAGGCCGGGGTGACGGATCAGGTCGACTGGGCGATGTCGCCGAAGACCCTTGCGCTCTATCCTGATCCGTTCGACGACGACGACCGGGCTGCGGCCATATTCGGTGGAGCGTTGTTGGCACACGATATGCCCGGATCCTTCTCACCCATTCGCTGAACCACTCGAGAGGAGGCGCTCACATGCGCCAATCGATGCAGAAACTCATCCACGCCGACGAGCTGTTGTGTCATCAGACGCCCGAAACCTTCGCGACCATCAGCCATGCCGACACGTCCTGGACGGAGAAGCTCTGGTCTTCGCTCTTCGCTCGTGACGGGTCCATCCAGGTCGACATCGGCCTCGGGAAATACCACAACCGGAACGTGATGGACATGTTCGCCGGCGTCTCGCGGGGGAAGGAGCAGCTGACGGTTCGAGCCAGTCGCCAACTCGACCTCGACGGCGAGCGAATCGGTGTCGGACCGCTGGACTACGAGGTCATCGAGCCGCTCCGGAAGGTGCGCTGGGTCCTGCAGGAGAACGACGTGGTCCCACTGCGATTCGACCTCACCGTCACCGGAGTGCTGCCGCCGTTCCTCGAACAGAAGGATGCCCAGCGTGAGCCGCAGGGATTTCGGGTGCAGTCCGATCTGCTCCGGTACCACCAGGCGTCGACGGTCAGCGGTGAGATCTGGCTCGACGGCGAGCGTATCGAGGTCCGGGACGAGGAGTGGTTCGGCTTCCGCGACCACTCCTGGGGAGTGCGGATGGACGTCGGTGAGCCCGCACCGGATGTCTTCAAACCTCAGCGGCTCGATGGCGACTTCATTCTGACGTGGAGTCCGATGTGGATGCAGCGTCCCGACGGGTCCAGCTACGAGATCCACCACTATCTGCAATGGGTCGACGGTGCGGTGACCTACTTCTCGGGCTTCGAGAATCTTCCCGACGGAACCCAGCGCCCGCTGCAAGGATTGAGAGACGACCTCAAGTACGACCCCGACAACAGGCGACTCCTCGGTGGGACCCTGACCTTTGATGCGGGGTGGGGCGAGACGCGCACCCTCGAGATCGAACCCGTCAGTGACACCGGGTTCCACCTCGGCACGGGACTGTACTTCGGGTTCAAGGGCCAGCGGCACGGGCAATGGCAGGGACCCGAACACCTCGACGGTGAACGGTACGCGGACGTCTCCGATTCCGACACCGCACGCGAGGTACACCAGTTGCGGGACTGCGTAATCCGTTGCCGCGAAGGCGACGCCGTCGGGTACGGCATCTTCGAATCGATGGTGATCGGTGAACATCCCCGCTACGGGCTGACGAAGGAGACGTCCTTCCTCTGACCGGAGCATGACGGGGTCGCGGACGAATAGTCCGCGGCCCCTTTCTCATATCCGCTGCGCCCGCGCCAGCAGCGCCAGTTCCATCCGTGACTGGCAACCTGTGGTTGTGAGGATTCGGGTGACGTACTTCTTCACGCTGTCCTCGGCCAGGGAGAGGATCTCGGCGATCTGCGCATTCGACAATCCGTCCGCGACGAGCCGGACGACCTGCCGCTGCCGCACGGAGAGCCGTGCAAGGGCGGCCTGCGACTTCGACGCGGGCAGGCCGCGAGCCATGGCGGACATCTGCTGACTCAGCAGGCGCAGCGTGGCCGCCTCGGAGGTGCCGATCTTGCCGGGCTCCGGGTCGAACATTCCCAGCAGTGCCGTGTGTCCCGCGCTCAACTCCAGGCGCAATGCGGCAGCGGTCTGCATGCGCCACGTGGAGGAGAGGAAATATCTGACGTAGGCGTCGGCCGCCGCCGGCAACTGGCCCATCGACTGCAGTTCGTCCAATGACGACACCCCGCTGGAGACGAGTTGCCGCATCGCCGCCGGCGTGCCGAAGATGTCGTAGCGGGCCCACCGGTCTTGGTACTCGGGCAGCATCTTGGCGGTTTTGCCCGCTGTCAGGGGTGCCGAGTCCTCGAACACGGTGTGGAAGGTCGCGCCGGCGAAGAACGAGACATGTCTCAGGGCGAAATGCTCACTGATCGCCTCGACGGCCCGTTCCTTGAAGTCGGGAAGGCAGGCCGCACCGGAGCACTGTTCGAGGATGTCGAAGGCGCGCTCGTAGTCGGCCTTGCTCAGGTTGGCTCGGAACGGGGAGCGGTTTCGGGACGAGGACTTTGCACTCGGCGTTGTCCCGGAAGTGTCCCCCAACGTGGACTGGGTCACACCACGGAGCGTAACTAGTTTTAGGTCACAACGCCAAGAAGCCGGAGAAAAAAATACCAGGTAGCCACCTGTTTCCGGCCGCGTAGGCGGCTGCGTCCGTCCCGAGGAAACGTGAGGTGACATGTCCGACTCCGTGGTTACGCCCCCGAAATGGGGATCGACCGAAATGCTCCCATTGCCGGGCCGCTTCAACACCGCTGTGCGGTCGTTGGCGGCACAACGATTCTCCGCCACCGGCGAGCGGTGGAAAGACAGCGTGTTCGAACGCCAGTTCGAGATCTTCTCGGTGGAGGATGCGCGAGCGATCGAGCAGGAGGCCCTGGATTCCGGGTACCGGTTCGAGTACTCCGCGACGGTCTCGCTCGAATCCGAGCCGCACAAGTACAAGCGAACCGACCGAGAGGCGCGGGAGTTCTCGGAAGACCGGGACTCGGACGGTCGCCGTCACGTGGGTATCGGCGACAACGTGATCAAGAAGTCCCAGACGGTCATCGGACCGGTCGCGTTGATCTCCGCCGTCGAGCAGGTCATGGAATTCCTCGCCGACGGCATCCCGCCCGGCACGATCGCCGTGATCGACGACTCGGGCGGCACCTTGACCGCACCGATCATCGAAGGGTTCGCCGGCGTCATCTGCCTCGGCGGCACCGTGCGCTCGCACCTGGGCATCCTCGCCCGTGAGTACGACGTCCCCACGCTGATGAATTGCAAGATCAACGACCTGAAGAACGGCGACCTGGTCGAACTCGAAGTGACCGCGGCGCCCCCGGCAGCGGATGCATACGAGACGGGTGACACCGGGCATGCCCGGATCTGGCTGATCGAAAGCGAGAGCTGAGACCATGGCGAATCTGACCTACCGGACCCTGCTGGAGACCAACAACTACCTCCGGAGTCTGTCCGACACCACCTACTGGCTGTGCATCACGCGGACGGTGCAGGAGTCGAAGCTGTTCCCGATGAACCCGTATATGCTGGTGAGCTATCTCAACAGCTTCTACCGGTTGCCGACCCTGTTGCGCGAGATCGACGCGGCGACGCCCGCCGAGGAACTCGGAGACCGCGCCCGCGAGGTCAGCCTGAAGGTGGACACGGTCAACGCGGCGTGGGGCATGCCCGCGTTCTACCTCATCGGCCGCGAGATGCTGATGAACTGGGGCCTGCTGCGGCCCACCGACGCGGTCGACGACGTCGTCGACGTGCTCGACTTCTCCCGGCGGTTCAATCTGGCCTACCACCGCAACGACGGACACCTGACGAACAAGGAATTCGGCGACCGCAGCCAGTTCCTGCCCGAACGCACCCTGCAGGTCTTCGAGTCCGATCTGCACGGTGTGGTGCCCGGTGACCGCCTACACACCGCCGCAACCAAACTCGTCGCCCAACTGTCGCAGTACGCGTTCCTCGCGCACTGCGAGTGCCGCATCGGTCTGCACAACAGCGGCCCCTACGACTTCGGCAACAACCGGCAGATGATCATGCGGGACTTCTTCGACCTCACCGAAGGCGATTACCCGTGGCTCGACGGCATCGCCACCCAATTGCCGTTCAACAACCTCACGATCCCGATCGTCTTCAAGGGCACCAACTTCCACTTGATGGACGACTGGGCGTCCTTCGAGGCCGAACCCGGATACAACGCCGCCAACATCGAAGCGGTCGGGATGTACACCTCGGATGCGTTGACCGACGGATACATTCCGGTCGGCATGGACAACGCCGACACACTGGCCGACACCATGGAGCAGTACCGGGAGATCCTCAACGAGGCGACCACCGACCTGTGGAAGCGGATCGCGACCTGGTCACGCGAGCAGATGATCGACGCCGGCGCCCTGGTCTACTCCTCGGTCGGCAAGGACTTCGCTCATCTCGCCGGAACCTACCGGCAGGACGACTGGTTCCAGGTCGACGAACGAGTGCAGCGGTTCAAGCCCCTGCTCAACGACGAATACGGACGCGACAACCTCGGCGAGATGGTGGGCCTGCTGGGATTGCCCCACCAGACGAGCAACGAGTACACCATGGCCCGCTACTCCGACCTGAACCGCAACATGCTCACCAGCATCCCCTACTCGGTGCTCACCGACGACGACTACGCACCGACCGCAGGTGACCGGTTCACCGGCTCGTCGAGCCTGCCCGGCAAGTCCGGCTTGTGGGCCACCAGCGCCGGACGCATCGACATCGACGACTACAACACGCGCGCAAAGGGATTCACCCCCGCCGTGCTCGACGGCGGCAACCGCTACCTCGACGAGGAATGGGTGAAGTGGAACCACGGGACCCCGCAGGCGGACGAGTTGTACCGCCTCGCGCAGCGAGGCTCACGGAACATCGAGGGCCGCGGATCCGGGCTGCGTCGGGCCGACCTGCCCGCCACCGACGACACGAAGGGGTCTGGCGATGCAGATCGGTGACCTGATCCGCCGCGCCGGGCGGCAGTACGGTGCCGCGCCCGCGCTGATCGACGGCGACCGAGTGGTCAGCTTCGCCGAGTTCGACGAACTCACCGACCGGCTCGGCCACGCACTGCTGGCCCGCGGCCTCGATGCCGGTGACCGTGTCGCGGTGCTCATGCCGAACGGGATCGACGGCGTCGTCGTCTATTACGCGCTCGCGAAGGCCGGACTGGTCCGGGTCCCGCTCAACGTGCGCGAGACGGCCCACGAGCACACCTACAAAGTCGAGGATTCACAGGCGCGAGCCCTGGTCTACGCAGGGGATCCCCCTGCCCGGGTCGAGTTGATGATCACAGCCGACGAGCTGCCCGGACTCGTCGCCGGCGCGCCCGACGGCCCGTGTGACGTCCGGCGCGACCAGGACGAACCGCTGCGGTTGGCCTACACCGGCGGCACGACCGGCAAGCCCAAGGCGGTGGTCCTCACCACGCGCAGCGAGCTTGCCGAAGTGGCGAATTTCCTGGTCGACCTGCTGCCCAACCTCCGACCGGACTCGGTGATGCTGCATGCCGCCCCGATCACCCACGGCAGCGGCGCGTTCTTCCTGCCGCACCTGGTCAAGGGCGCACCGAACGTCATCGTGTCGAAGTTCTCGCCCGGCGCCTTCCTCGAGGCCGCGCAGAAGTATCGGGCCACGTCGACGTTCATGGTGCCGACGATGATCGCGATGCTGCTCGAGGATCCCGCCACGGCAACAGCGGATCTCGCCCTCGAGCGCTTGTGCTACGGCGGAGCCCCGATCGCGACCAGTGTGCTCCAACGCGGAATCGACATCCTCGGACCGGTTTTCGCGCAGCTCTACGGTCAGGCGGAGGCGCCGCTGGCGATCACCTGCCTGCAGCCGTGGGAGCACACACCGGAACGGCTGACCTCCGCCGGTAAGCCCTACACCTTCGTCGAGGTGCAGGTCCGGGCCGCCGACGGCACGGTGCTCGGACCCGACGAGGTCGGGGAGGTCCTGACCCGGGGGCCGCACACGATGAGCCGGTACTGGCGTCGCCCGGACGCCACCGCCGAGACGATCGAACCGGACGGCTGGTTGCACACCGGCGACATCGGACGCTGGGACGACGACGGGTACCTGCACCTGCTCGACCGCAGGCACGACGTCATCATCTCGGGCGGCTTCAACGTCTACCCCCGCGAGGTCGAAGACGCCCTGCTGACTCACCCGGCGGTCGTCGAGGCCGCCGTGGTGGGCCTGCCCGACGACAAGTGGGGCGAACGGGTCGCCGCCGCTGTCGTCACCCGCTCCACCGCCGAGCCCGACGAGATCCTCGAGTTCTGCGCCGATCGACTGGCCGGTTTCAAACGACCTCGTTCCCTGGAGATCTGGCCGAACATCCCTACCAGTCCGGTCGGGAAATCCCTGCGCCGCGAAGTGCGCGACCGCATGGTCGCCGCGCAGGTGTGACCCCGACACCGAAAGGACCCATCATGCTCGACCCCAACGAACTCACCGTTCACACCCTGACCCTGCGTCAGCTCGGATCCGCCGAGCAGCTCGCCGAGATCAACGCCCTCCCGATCGCCGACGTCGAGGCGGCGCTGGAGAAGGCCGTCGCGGATGGGGCGGTGATGGCCGCACGCGGCAACTACATGATCACCCCGGCCGGCCGCGAGTTCCTCGACGATGTGTACCTCCGCGCCTTCGCCGGTCTGCGCGCGGACCCGGCCGTCACCGACGCGATGGACTCCTTCGAGACCGGTGTCAACAAGCAGGTCCTCACCCTGACCACCGATTGGCAGACCATCGAGGTCGACGGCGCCCGCGTCAGCAACGATCACGCCGACGCCGACTACGACGCCAGGATCGTCGAGAAGCTCGGCCGCGTGCACGAGAAGACCCAGAAGGTCCTTCAGCCCCTGGCCCAGCAGAACCCGCTGGTCGATCGATTCCTCGACCGGATCGGCGCGGCGCTGATCCGCGCAGAGGGCGGCGAGACCGACTACGTCAGCGGCGTCCGCGTCGACTCGGTCCACACCGTGTGGTTCCAGATGCACGAACACATCCTCCGCCTCACCGGACGGGAGCGCCCCGAATGAGCACCGCAACAGGTCTTCGCTGGCTGGTCGTCCCCGACGAGAACGCCGCCGAGCCGAGCCGCGATCTGGTCGGCGGGAAGGCATGGAGCCTGTGGCGGATGCGGTCACTGGGCCTGCGGGTGCCACCGGCGTTCGTCGTCACCACCGCGGCCTGCGCGGCCTACTTCGCCGACGGCGGCCTGCCCGAGGGGCTGGCCGACGAACTGATCACCGGAATCCGCTTGCTGGAGAAGCAACTCGGCCGCACGTTCGGCGGCACCGAACGCCCGCTGCTGGTGTCGGTGCGCTCCGGCGCCGCGATCAGCATGCCCGGCATGATGGACACCATCCTCGACCTCGGCTGCAACGACGACGTCGAGGCCGCCCTGGCCGCCGAAAGCGGCGACCGCGACTTCGCTGCCGAGGTGCATCGCCGCTTCACCGGCTTCTACGGCCGTCTCGTCCTCGGCTGCACCGAGGAACTCGAAGACCTGCCCGATACCGCGTCGGTCCGGGCAGCGATCTCCTCCGACGTCGGTGACGCCGTGCCGGCCGACCCGTGGGAGCAGCTACGCGCCGCGGTGGCCGCGGTGTTCGCATCGAGTCGATCCCGGCGTGCCCTCGCCTACCGCAAGCACTACGGCATCCCGGACGATCTCGGCACCGCGGTCACCGTGCAGGCGATGGTGTTCGGCAACCTCGACGACGACTCCGGCACCGGGGTGCTGTTCACCCGTAACCCGGTGGACGGCTCCCGCGAACCGTACGGCGAATATCTGCAGCGCGGGCAGGGCGAGGACGTCGTGTCCGGCCGGATCACCCCGAAACCCCTGACCGACCTGGAAGAGCGCTGGCCGATCGTGCACGCCGAATTGCTCGACGCCGCAGAACGACTGGACCGCGAAGGCCGCGACGCGCAGGACGTCGAGTTCACCGTGCAGAGTGGCGAGCTGTTCCTGCTGCAGTCCCGGCCGGCGAAGCGCACCGCCCGCGCCGCCGTGCGGATCGCCGTCGAACTCGTCGACGAGGGTGTTCTCGAACCGGGCGAGGCCCTGTCCCGGGTCACCGCAGAGCAGATCCGCACGCTGCTGCGCCCGGAGATCGCACCTGGTGCCGCCGACACCGCAGAGGTACTGGTGACCGGGGTGGCCGCCAGCCCGGGTGTCGCCACAGGTGTCGTCGTGGACACTCCCGAAGCGGCACAGGCGAACCCGGGAAGCATCCTGGTCCGCAAATCGACCAGCCCCGACGACGTTCACGGCATGATCGCGGCCGCCGCGGTGGTCACCGAGCAGGGCGGCGCAACCTCACACGCCGCCGTCGTCAGCCGCGCCCTCGACACCCCCTGTGTCGTCGGCTGCGGCACCGACTCCGTGGCAAGCCTGGTCGGCCGCACCGTCACGGTCGATGCGACCACCGGCCGGGTCTACGCCGGCTCACTGCCGACCTCGGCGGTCGACGAGAGTGAGGACGAGGATCTGCGCCACCTCACCGAGTGGGCGAGCAGTGCCACCTCTTTGCGAGTGGGTCCCGACGTGGCGGCGGAGCCGGTGTTCGATGCCGACTCCCTTGCAGCCGAAGAGATCGGTGAGCACATACCCGACATCCCACCCGGAACCAAAACCGTTTGTGGAGCGGTGTTCTGCGCTCCGGACGGAGTCCGGGCAGCCCTCGACGCCGGGGTCGAAGCGGTTGTCACAACCCATCGGCTGCCGGTGCTTCTTGCAGCCATCGCACACCAGAGGAGCACGTCATGACCACGGCGGATCGTGTGACCCATCGCGAGGTGCAGGAGATTCTCCGTACCTTCACAGAGTCGGGATGGGCTTCGATGACCCTCGAACTCGACGGTATTCGCGTCACCGTCGGCAAGGACGGCCCGCCGGCACCGGCTTCGACCGCTGTGGCTCCATCCGCGCCGGCTCCGGCTCCGGCTCCTGCTCCTGCCCCTGCTCCTGCCCCTGTGGCAGCGTCGATTGCGGCCGCGCCCGCCCCGGCGGCGCCGCCTGCCGTCGACACCACCGGCTGCATCGAAGTGCGAGCCCAGACCGTCGGCGCCTTCTGGGTGGCCCCCGGCCCCGGCGAGCCGCCGTTCGTCCAGGTCGGGCAGACCGTCGAGGCCGGGCAGCAGATCGCCATCGTCGAGGTCATGAAGTTGATGAACCCGGTGGTCACTCCACAAGGCGGAGAGATCGTGCAGATCTGCGCCACCAACGCGGACCTGGTCGAATTCGACCAGCCGCTGTTCCTGATCAGGCCGACCGATGGCTAGCCCGTCGACCCTGTCCACCGAATCACCGCACCGCACGCCGCTCCGGCGGGTCCTGGTCGCCAACCGCGGGGAGATCGCGGTCCGCGTGATCAAGGCCTGCCGGGCCCTCGGCATCGAAACGGTAGCCGTGACCTCGACCGTGGATCGCGACGGGCTCGCCGCCCGGATGGCCGACCGCGCCGTGTGCATCGGCCCCGCCCCGGCATCGCAGAGCTACCTGGCGATCCCCGCGGTGCTCAGCGCCGCCCTCGGCGCCGGGTGCGACGCCGTCCATCCCGGCTACGGGTTCCTGTCGGAAAACCCGGAATTCGCCGCCGCCTGCGTCGCCGAGGGACTCACTTTCGTCGGACCGCGGCCGGAAGCGGTCGCGCAGGCCGGCGACAAGGCCCGCGCCCGTGAACTCGCCCGCTCGGCCGGCATCCCGGTGCTGTCGGGATCGCCGGTGGTCGACTCCACCGAGGCCGCGGTCGCCGCGGCCACCGAGCTCGGCTATCCCGTCCTGGTCAAGGCCGCCGCCGGCGGCGGCGGCCGGGGAATGTCGGTGGTCGAGAACGAATCCGAACTACGTGCCCGCTGGTCGTCGGCTGCGGCCGAGGCCCAATCGGCGTTCGGCGACGGACGACTGTACGTCGAGCGATTCATCCGCAACGCCCGCCACATCGAGGTCCAGGTGCTCGGGGACAAACACGGCAACGTCATCCACCTCGGCGAACGCGACTGCACCCTGCAACGGCGTCACCAGAAGGTCGTCGAGGAATCGCCTGCTCCCAATCTGCCCGAGAAGATTCGTCAGGACATCCGACGCAGCGGGGTTCTGTTCGCCGAGGCGCTCGGGCTCGACAGCGCCGGAACCGTCGAATTCATCTACGACGCAGACTCCCACGAGTTCGCGTTCCTCGAGTTCAACGCCCGAATCCAGGTCGAACACCCGGTGACCGAGATGGTCACCGGCGTGGACCTCGTCGCCGAGCAGCTGCGCTCGGCGGCCGGCGAACCGCTCCGGTTCACCCAGGACGACATCGACCTGACCGGACATGCCATCGAAGTCCGCATCACCACCGAAGACCCGGCCCGCGGCTTCATCCCCAACCCCGGGACGGTGCACACCTGGGAACCGCCGGAGGGCGAGGGCATCCGCGTCGACAGCCACTGCGAACCTGGTTACGTCGTCACCCCCTACTACGACTCCCTGCTCGCCAAGATCGTGGCATACGGCCCCGACCGGGACGTCGCCGCGGACCGGATGGTCGCCGCCCTGGGCCGACTGGGGGTGACCGGAGTTCCAACCACCGCGGATTTCGCGCGGGTGGCTCTGGACCATGCGGACTTTCGCGCCGGCACCGTCACCACCGACTGGATTGCCTCTCGGGGCCTCCCCGACTACTTGGAGAAGATCTCATGAGTTTCCTCGACAGTGCCCCGCGCAACGCCGACGGCAGCAAGCGCAAGATCGACATCGTCGACCAGACCCTGCGCGACGGCCCCCAGAGCTGGTGGGGCATGCGGCTGCGCAAGGACATGGGCCTGCCCATGGCGTCCGAGCTGGACCGCACCGGCTTTCACACCATCGATCTCGCCGGCAGTTCGATCTTCGAGGTGCTCGTGCGGCACTGCAAGGAAGATCCGTGGGAGCAGTTGATCTCGCTGTCGAAGTCGATGCCCGAGACGACGGTCCGAGCAGGAACCCGCAGCAACGGGATCGTCACATTCGGCCTCACTGCCGACAGCGTGATGGACCTGTGGGTGCAGCGGCTCAGCGCTCACGGCGTCGGCAGCTTCTGGATCTACGACGGGCTGTTCAACATCGACAAGATCGGCCGCCTCGTCAAGACCGTGCAGGCCGAGGGTGGTCAGGCGCTGCCGTGCATCCTCTACGCCGACACGCCGTACCACACCGACGAGTACTACGCCGCCCGCACACGGGAGCTGGTCGCGACCGGTGCGGACGGTATCGAACTCGAGGATGCCGCCGGCCTGCTGACCCCCGAGCGCACCCGCTCGCTCATCGCGGCCATCAAAGGTGCGGCCGGAAACCTGCCGGTGGAGGTCCATTTTCACAGCAACAACGCGCTCGCGCCGCTGAACTACCTGGAAGCCGTCCTCGCCGGCGCTGATCGTGTGCACACGGCAAGCCGCCCGCTCGCGGCGGGAGTGTCGCTGCCCTCGACGGAGAACACGGTGGCGAACCTGCGCTACGCCGGCTTCGACGTCGACCTCGACGAATCCCGCTTCGCCGCAGTCGAACAGCACCTCCTGCGCGTCGCGGAGTACGAGGACCTGCCGGTCGGTCAGCCGGCCGAGTACTCCCTGTTCCAGTACCGGCACCAGCTTCCCGGCGGAATGGCGGGCACCTTCAAGGCGCAGCTGCGCGACCGCGGCATGGAGGATCGTTTCGAGGAGGTCCTCGACGAGATGTCCCGGGTGCGGGAAGAACTCGGCTACCCCGTCATGGCCACCCCGTTCTCGCAGCTGGTCGGTACGCAGGCGGTGCTGAACGTGGTGACGGGATCCCGGTATTCCGTGGTTCCGGACGAGGTGATGATCTATTCGCAAGGCTTCTACGGCAAACCCGTCGCCCCGATGGATCCGAACGTGTACGACACCATCATGAGTTCGCCCAAGGCGAAGAGCTACGAGAACTGGGAGCCTCCGCAGCCGAGCCTGGGCGACCTGCGGAAGAAGTTCGGCGAATCGATCAGCGACGACGAATTGCTCCTGCGACTGCTCGTCCCGGAGAACGACATCGACGTCATGCGCGCGACCCCGCAACGCAACCGCGACTTCGCCCCGACCAGCAAGCAGATGAAGTACATCCGTGAACTCGTCGAGACGTCCGTGGGTGCCTACCTGCACATCGAGGCCGAAGACTTCTCGCTGACCCTGGAAGGCGATCACCGATGAGCGAGCTGGGTGTGGGGCGGCCGACCAAGCGCCGTGCCGGCTCCGCCGTCGGGGGACTGCCCGTCGCCGACTCGCGGCCGGTCCTCGACGGCGATGCCGTGCTCGGCTCCCGGTGCACGGTGTGCCGGTACCCGACCGCGCAACAGCATCTGCCGTGGTGCCCGGTGTGCTACGCCTCCACCGAACCGGCCCGCTTCGCCCGCACAGGCAGGACCTGGTCATCCACCGTGGTCGCGATCCCCGTGGGCACCCGCCGGCCACCGTTCGGGCTGGCGTACGTCGACCTCGACGACGGCCCCCGGGTACTCGTTCACCTCGGCGAACCCGCGGTACTCGAGATCGGTACACGGCTCGAGATCACCGGAGCAGACGACGGCGACCTCGTCGCCACTTCGGAGGTGCAGCGATGAACCAGGCCATGTTGTGGGGCGTCGGAACCTCGTCCTACGGCCGATTCCCCGACCAGCGAGTCGAGTCACTCGCCTGGACCGCAGTCGCCGAAGCGGTCCGGGACGCCGGCATCCGGCCCGACGCGATCGACGCCATCATCGTCGGATCCGTGTTCGGCCCGCCCGGGGTGGCCACCCGCATCCAACGCGGACTCGGCATTCCCTCCGTGCCCATGTGGACCGTCGAGAACGCCTGCGCCAGTGGCACCGCCGCCTATCACGAAGCGGTGGAGGCAGTGCGGCACGGGCGATTCGAGTGCGTGCTGGTTCTCGGGGTCGACCAGATGTCGACCCTGTTCTCCGGTGCCATCGTGCCGGAGGCGACGGACCCGGAAGGCGCTGCGTCGCTGCCGTTGCCGGGGCTCTACGCCCTGCAGGCGCAGCGGTACGTCGGCGAATTCGGTGTCACCCCGGAACAACTCGCAGCCATCGCGGTCAAGAACAAGACCAACGGGATGGACAACCCCCGCGCCCAACTGCGGGACACGGTGCCCACGGTTCGGGAGGTGCTCGACTCCCGCATGATCGCCGAACCGCTGACGTTCCTGCAGTGCTGCCCCACCAGCGACGGGGCCGGCGCCGCCATCGTCGGCGGCGACCGCGGCAACCGCAACGACCTGCGGATCGAGGCCTCCGCGATGGTCTCCGGTGCCCTGTGGGACCAGCGCAGCGAGGACGTCTGGGGATTTGCCAGCGTCGCCCGCGCCGCCGAGAAGGCCTTCGCGCAGGCCGATCGCACCCCGCAGGAGATCGACGTGCTCGAGGTGCACGACGCCTTCACCATCGGTGAGATCATCACCCTCGAGGCGCTCGGCATCGCACCCCGCGGCAAGGGCGCCGAACTCGCCCCCTCCGGCCACACCACCCGCGACGGTGCGCAACCGGTCAACCCGAGCGGAGGGCTGCTCTCGCGCGGGCACCCCCTCGGCGCAACCGGAATGGCGCAGCTCGCCGAAATCGCATGGCAACTGCGCGGACAGGCCGGACCGCGGCAGGTTGCCCGGCACCGGGTCGGGCTCGTCGAGACGATGGGTGGGGGAGCGGCCGGAATGGACGGCAACGCCTGCGTGGTCACCATCCTGTCGACGCAGTCATGACCGCGATCTACGCAGGGCTTCTCGGGTTCCGCGACGTCGGCGGACTGCGAACCCGGGACGGCGGGCGCGTGCGGGCCGGAGTGCTCTTCCGCAGCGGGACACCGCAGTTCCTGGACGAGGAGTCGGGGCGGGCACTGATCGCCGACACCGGGATCCGGGCGACCATCGATCTGCGGCTGCCCCACGAGGTCGCGGTGGAGGGGCGAGGACCTCTCGACGAGTTGGGGGTTCGCCACTTCCGTCACCCGTTCAGCATCGGCGACCGCGTGGCCGAGGACTCGGCGGTTGCCCCGATGGACGGCGACGATCCGCTGGTCACCCGCTATCTCAAATACCTGGCCGAGGACGCCGCCGGGGTCGTCTCCCTGACCACACGGCTTCTCGAACCCGCCGTTCTCCCGGTCTTGGTGCATTGCACCGTCGGCAAGGACCGGACCGGGGTGGCGGTGGCACTGCTCCTCGACGCCATCGGGGTGCTCCGCGAGGACATCGCCGCCGACTACGCGGCCGCCCCCGACGACGTCGCCGTATCCATGCGGCGTCTGCGGCAGATGGCGTCGTACGGCCCCGCCGCCGACCTCTACCCACCGGAGGCATGGACGGCGCCCGCGGATGCGATGGAACGGTTCCTCGGCAACGTCGACCGTCGGTACGGCGGGACCCGCAACCTGCTCCAGGACAACGGTATAGGGCCGGAGGAGATCCGCCGACTGACCGAACTGCTCCTCACCCACGACGACGCAACGAAGAAAGTGAGCGCCGCATGCGAGTAACTGAAACCTACGTCATCCGGGCAACACCCGATGCCGTGTGGAAAATCGGCGGAGACACCGCGAACGTCGCGGACTGGATCCCCGCGCTGGAAAAGTCCCACCAACACGGTGACCTGCGGTACGCGACCTTCGCCAACGACGGTGGCGAAGCGACGGAGCGGATCGTCCACCACGACGATCCACAGCGAAGCTACACCTATGAGTACGTCTCCGGGCCCCTGCCCCTGTCGTTCTATTCCTCGAACTTCACCGTCAACCCCCATCCCGAGGGCGCCGAAGTCGTGTGGAGTGCCGATTTCGCATCCCCCTCCCCCGAGAGTGAACCCGAACTCGCAGCGGCGATCACAGACATCTACCGGTCCGCGTTGATCGAATTGGCCAGCCACACAGAAGCACACTCGTCGCATCCGGGCGGGAAGTAGAGGGCCGCCGCAATGTCCCAGTACGGCGTCTTCACCGTGCCCTCGATCCAGTGCAACACTCTGTCGTCGAGTGCGCTGTGGTTCCGGCGATCCCATGCAGGCATCGTCATCACACCGAGCGGTCGGTCGGATCGATCGAGGGTCGTGAATCCGACTGCGCGACAAGCTTCGCGAAATCCGCGGCGTAGACGGTCATCCAGTGCGGATGCAGCCGGTAGTAGACCACGTCGTTGTCCCAGTCGAAGAAGTCTTCGCCGTAGAAGTCTTTGAAGTAGGCGAGCAGGTCGGGCCAGTCCGCGGCCGGCTCGCCGTCCTGCGGGTTGAGGATCTCCACCGTGCCATGCGCGAACACGCCGAGGTCCTCACCGCGCATGTGCGCCGCACTGGCGGCGGGCCGGGCGGCGAGGTGGCGGGCCTTGGCTGCGCCGCGCGCCGTGCCGAAGTGCCACTTCCCGTGTAGGAAGTGCCCGTCCACTCCGCTGATCCGCGGTTCGCCCGTGGCGGTGACGGTAGACAGCGCAAGCGTGCACATGCCGGTGACGACCTCGGTGAGCTGCTCCGCGGTCAGTGTTCTCTCGGTGTCGATGATCGAACGCAGATGTGCGGTCGAGCGGGACAGCGAGGCGTCGAGAAGTCGCTGGAGTTCACCGAGCTCTTCGGGTGTTTCGCGCATGGAGGTCCTTGTCTGTCGGTGGTGAAACCATGCTCGCACCCAGACCCTGACATCCTGTGTCAGGAATTATCCGCGATCCTGCGCCTGCATGATCGCTGCCGCGGTGGACGCGATCGTCCGATCGTCGTCGTGGGTCAGCCGGGTGAGTGCCTTCCGTGCCGCCGTGCCGGGAATCTCGGCGAGTGCCTGCGTGATCCGCAACCGGGTGGGCGCGTCGTCGACGGTGTCGAGCGTGTCCTGCATGGCCCCGACGATGTCGTCGGCCGTCGGAGAGAGGGTCGTCAGCAGACCCAGCACCTCGGCGGCCTCGACGTCGAGCCGCCCCGTAACGACCATCTGGAGGAGGACGGGTATCGACTCGCTGTTCCCGCGAGAGCCGAGCGCCAGGGCCGCGTACCCGCGGACCGTGGCGTCCGAGTCGTCGAGGGCACGTCTCAGATGTACGGCGGCCTCCTCGGTGTGGATTGCCGCTATCGCGGTGGTGGCGCGACGCCGGACGTCGACCTCCGCCGCGTCCAGGCCGTTGGCGAGATCCGCGAGTCCTCGACCGGCGATCCTCGCCAACGACCACTGCAGCGCGCCGGCCACATTGAGGTCGTCCTCCGAGAGGGCAGCCTCGACCAACGCCTCGACGGGCAGCGACGCCTTCCCGTTCGCAGAGAGGATCGCCTGTTGACGCCGGGCGGCGGACTCCGATTCGAGCGCCCGCAACAGGGTGACGAGGTTCAGGACGTCGTCCCACTCCGCGGGGGAGGCAGCGTCGACGCTTTCGAGCCTGCCGAGCAGTTCCTCCTCGGCGGCGATCCGCTGGCGGGTGTGCCGAATGAGGTCTCCCACCAGATCGGCCGGTGCGAAATCGGGCTCGTCCAGTGCGCGCTTGGCCTCGTTCAACGACAGCCCCAACGTCCTCAGGCTCTCGACGTGGAAGAGCCGTCGGATGTCATCGGCGGAGTACTCGCGGTAGCCACCCGACGTGCGGCCGGTTGGCTCGACCAGTCCCAACCTGTCGTAGTGGCGCAACATCCGTGTACTGACACCGCACCGCCGCGAGACCTCGCCGATCAACATCCCCATCTCCTCCCTTACGTGTCCGGACCGGCGACCGCGACGCGCGTCGCCATCTCGAGTGAGAGGGCGAATCCGCTGTCGGGGTCGTGGCAGAGCTGCCTCGTCGCATCGGCATGCGCGCGAACGTGCGGATCGGGACTGGTCCCGGCTGCGTCGAGGACCGGTAGGGCAGCGTCCCCGAGTCCCACGAAGGCACGGCTCAGACTGAGGTGCATCTGATGGTCGCTGCGTCCGAGTTCGATCATCAGTTCGGCCGCGAGCGCAGCCTCGCCGCCGGGTGGGACGAGGACCACGGCCGCCCGCCACGCGCTGCGCGCGACCTCGTCGTGCTCGTCGTGCAGCAGTGCGGACACCGCGGGCCAGGCGAGCCGATCCCCGATCTTGGACAGGGTGTGCAGCGACTGACTGCGGGCCTGCGCGGAGCCGGACCCGAGCTCGTGGACCAGTCTCGGCACCGTGACCTCGGCGGGCAGGCGGCACAAAGCCCAGGTCAGCATGTCGCGGACGTAGAAGTCCGGTTCGACGGCACACCGATCGACGAGAGCGTCCGCGAATCGGGGATCGGGGTGCGTGCCCGCAGCGAGCGCCGCCCGCAGCCGGGCCGACGGGTCGGTCGCGGCCAGAGCGTCGGCGAGGTGAGCATTCGGCCCACCCTGGTTGGTTGTGTTCACGACAACCACCTCCTTCGCCGACCATTCGAGTCCTTGTCACTGTGTCAGGGTCAAGCGCCGGTGTCCGGGAACGTCGGTTGGGTGGTGCACGTGTTGGAAGATCTAGCCATGATCCTCCCGAAGGTCCGAGACCCGCGCTTCGTGACGATCCGCCGCGGTGGCACCCTCACCGACGCGGATCACCAGCTTCTGGCCCTGTGGGCGGCATCGTGCGCGGAGCACGTGCTGAACCTGTTCGAGTCGGTTCGGCCCGACGACCCACGACCGCGTGACGCGATCGAGAACGCCCGCGCCTGGGTGCGTGGGGAGGTCAAGATGATGGAGGCCCGCGCCGCCGGCGGGCATGCCATGGGCGCGGCCAGAGACCTGCGTGGAGCCGCCCGGCACGCCGCCTATGCTGCGGGGCAGGCCGGGGCGGTCGCGCACGTCGCGGCGCACGAACTCGGTGCCGCCGCCTATGCGATCAAAGCCGCACGTGCTGCCGCGCCCGCGGGTGAGGGCGACGCAGCGGGACGACGTGAGTGCCGTTGGCAGCGTGACCAACTCCCCGAGGCGATTCGCGAACTCGTCCTCGACGACCAGCGGTTGCGGAACGACATCTGCTGGTCGGTGTTCGACTGCTGAGCGCGTCGGCTACCGGGCGTCACCCGTCCGGGCGGGGGCGGCGTCCCCGTCCGAGCACCCAGCCGGCGTAACCGATGAACACGACCCCGGCCCCGGCACCGGCCGCCGCGCTCGGCGAGACGGCGCCGGCAAGCCCGAGACACGCGGCGGCCACCGCGACGAGCGCCGCGACGACACCGGTCAGGGCAAGGCCCCGGGCGTGAAAGACCCTGCCCAGCGGAATGAAGTGGACACCGACGACGAACAGCGTCCACGCCGCGTCGTACGCCTGATGCCCGACCGCGGCAAGGAGGAGGTTTCCGACCACGATCAAAACCACCTCCACCGCAACGGTGAGCCAGTAGCGGCGGCGGACTCGTGGGTCTGCCATCGGAGAGCCGGTCGTCGTCAGTCGGCGCACCAGCAGCATCACCAGCGCGACCAGGAGTAGCGCCGAGATCACCGACCCGGCGACCAGGTACGGGACCCACGGTGCGGGCGGGTCCTGCTGCGCCCAGCCGAACCAGGCGATCCCCGCGACCGCCAGCACCGCTGCGCCGATCACCTCGCCGCGATCCCAGAGCGCCGCGATCGGTGCTACCGGAACGGAATTATCGGACAACTGATTCGAACGGTACTCACTGATGCCGACCACCTCCTGCACTCTCGCGGCGGTGGCTGTTCAGCCACATCTGCATGTCGTCGTGGGCCGCCCGAGCCATCGGGGTCGGGTGGCCGGTGAATCCGTGGGGTGAGTCCGGGTAGATACGGAGATCGACGTCGACGCCCGAAGCGGACAGCCGTGCGGCCATGGCCAGGTTGTCCTGGAGCAGAATGTCGGCGTCCCCGACCACCATCAGGATCGGAGGCAGATCGGTGAGGTCGGCATAGATCGGGGAGAGGTCGGGATGAGTGCGGTCCGACGCCGCGCCCGCGTAGGCGTCGAGGAAGTACTCGTCGGCGATCAGGCGTCCGGCGGGTGTCTGCGCGCTGAGGTCGTACGTTCCGAACTGCAGCACGGCGGAATCAATGGCGAATATCCCCCGATCGCGCAGCCGTAGAAGCGTGGTCATTGCGAGCGTTGCACCGGCCGAGAAGCCGCCGATGGAGAGCTTCGTCGTCCCGAAGCGGTCCGCGGCGTGCTCGACGAGCCAGAGTGCGGCGGCTTCGCAATCGTCGGGTGCGGCCGGCCACGGGTGTTCCGGAGCGAGCCGGTAGTCCACGCTGACGACCGCGACGCCGAGCGCGTCCGCGAGTCGGCGGTTGCGGACGTCACTGCCGGCAGCCGACCCCATGTAGAAGCCGCCGCCGTGGATCTCCAGGTAGACACCCGTCGCGGCCCGGCCGACGGGGGCGTGAATCCGCAGCGGGACTCGAAGACCACCGCTGACGACGACCTCCTCGACAGCCGGCGGTTGCGACGGGGCGGGGGCGGGGGCATCGGCTCGGACCGATCGAAGTTCCGCCCCGCTACTCGGACTCCGACCGGCGACGCGCTTCGCGTAGAACGCCCGCGACGCGTCGACGAGAGGCAGCAGGCGCGGGTCGATCAGATCAGTCAGTCCGAAGTGCATCGAGATCACAGTACGGACAGGACCCGCAATCCATCTCGTGACGCGCGGACGTCCGGCGTCGTGGCAGGGTGAGGCGGTGGGCGACGCACTGTATCCGGCGGTAGAGCCGTACGAGTCCGGACTCCTCGACGTCTCCGACGGTCACCGCGTGTACTGGGAGACCGTCGGGACCCCGACCGGGATCCCCGTCGTGTACCTGCACGGCGGACCGGGCTCGGGGAGTACCGCGGGAGCGCGACGCTATTTCGACCCGACCGCGTTCCGGGCGGTGCTGTTCGACCAGCGCGGGTGCGGTCGCAGCACGCCGTTGGCGGACGGCCCCGACTACGACCTGGGGTCGAACACGACCGCGCACCTGGTCGACGACATCGAGCGCCTGCGTGAGCATCTCGGGATCGAGCGGTGGATCGTCACCGGCGTCTCGTGGGGCGTCAGCCTGGGATTGGCATACGCACAGAAGTGCCCGGAGCAGGTGATTGCGGCGGTGTTCGGTGCGGTCACCACGGGTTCCCGGCGGGAGATCGACTGGATCACCCGCGCCATGGGTCGCGTGTTCCCGCAGCAGTGGGAACATTTCGTCGCGGCGGTGCCTGATATTGAACGGGCAGGGGACCTCCCGGCCGCCTACGCCCGCCTGCTGGCCGACCCGGACCCGGAGGTGCGCCGGACGGCGGCAATGAGGTGGTGTGCGTGGGAGGACACGCATGTTTCGCTGATGCCGGGGTGGCAGCCGAACCCGCGCTACGACGATCCCGCATTCCGGAGCGTGTTCGCGCGGTTGGTGACGCACTACTGGTCACACGACTGCTTCCTCGCCCCGAACGAGATCCTCGAAGGGATGGGCGCCCTCGCCGGCATCCCGGCGATCCTGGTACACGGACGTTACGACGTGTCCGGGCCGTTGGACACCGCGTGGGAGATCGCGCGGGCCTGGCCCGGCAGCAAGTTGGTCGTGCTCGACGACGCCGGGCACGGGGGAGAAGGATTCGCCGCCGCAGTCACCGCCGCCGTGGATAGTTTCAACGCGAGTTGAGCTCAACCAAGTCTCGGCCGGTCGTGCAGAAGTGAAATATGCTGTGTGAGGTGGACATTGTCGATGCGCACCATCATTTCTTGAATCTGCCCGACCTCGCGTACCCGTGGATCGACAATCGCCCACCCGCGCTGACCGCGCTGCTGTCGAATTACTATGACGCGGCACGCCGATACCTGCCGCACGACTACCGGGCACAGGTCGACGGGATACCCGTCGCGGCCTCGGTCGCGTGTGAGTTCGGAGCAGCGGACGGTGTCGCGGAGGCCCTCTGGATTCAGGAGTGCGCCGATCGTGTCGGCGTTCCGAACGCCTTCATCGCGGCCGCGCAGCTCGAATCGGATGGTCTGGCAGATGTTCTCGCGCGATACCGGGATCTGCCGGTGGTCCAGGCGGTGCGTCAGCCGTTGTACTGGGCGGAAGACCCCGTCAAGCGTCTGGGTGCGCGGGGCGACTACCTGTCGGACCCGGCCTGGCTGCACGGGTTCGAGAAGGTCGCCGACGCGGGGCTGGTGTGGGAGCTGCTCGTATACGACGAGCAGCTACCCGACACGCACGAACTCATTGCTGCGTTTCCCGACACCACCTTCGTGTTGGAGGCGGTCGGCTGGCCCGTCGACCTCACTGCCGACGGCTTCTCCCGGTGGGAAGAACGCCTCGGTGCGGTGAGTCAGTTTCCGAACGTCGTCCTCAAGTTTCAGGGAATCGCCCTCATCTTCGGAACTTCGCTGGACGCGATCGGGAGCTGGGTGCGGACGGCGCTCAGAATCTTCGGCGCCGGACGATGCATGTTCGCCTCCCATTACCCGATCGACCATCTGCTGTGGGACAGCGACACCATGGTGTCCACCGTGCAGGCAGCCCTCGACGACCTGTCGTCGGCGGAACAGGCTCTGTTCTTCGGCGAAACCGCGCGGCGGGTGTATCGCCTGCCGGCGCGTTAGGCTCACCGAACGCACCACAGCGGAGATCAGACGTTCGGGGGTCGGTCCGGGACGAGGAGAGCGCCGATGTCTTTGCCGATGGGGACGGCGTTGTTGGTGTCGGAGTTGGCTTTCGGTCCGAGGGTGCAGTAGACGACGATCGTCGTGTCGGTTTTCGTGTCGTAGAAGGCGACGCCGTTGTAGCCGCCGAATGCTGGGTTCATGTAGAGCCAGTCGTCGATGTGGACGACCCCGAACGCGAAGTACTTCTGCGCCGTCATGGGGCCGAGGCCGGCGGTGCTGGGGGCCATCATTTCCTTGAACTGCTCCTCGGAGAGCAACTTGCCTGCGGCGAGCGCACGCACCCACACGGAGACGTCGGCCAGGGTGGAGTTCATGTTGCCGCTGTTGAGGAATGCGGTGGGGTTCCAGAACGTGGAGTCCTCGAAGACGCCACGTTCATTCGTGTAGCCGTGCAGCGTCGGCTCCGTCATCTGGGGTGTGAGGACGACGTCGCTGGAGTTCATGCCGAGCGGGTCCAGGATGCGCTGCTGGATCAAATCGTGGAGGGTCGTGCCGGTGGCCTTCTCGAGGACCACGCCGAGCAGGCACAGATCGCTGTGGGCGTACGCCCAATTGGTGCTGGGTTCGAACAGCGGCGGCCGCGCGTTGGCGAGGTCGAAGATCTGCTGCGCAGTGAAGCCCGCCATCGGGTTGGCGTAGAACTGCTTCAGGAATTCGGGGTCGGTGACGTAGTCCGCGATGCCGGTGGTGCTATTGGCGAGCATCCGCGGGGTGATCTTGTCGGCGCGCGGGAAGTCGGGGACCCATTCGGCGATCGGCTTGTCGAGGGGGACGACGCCGTCCTTGTCGAGTTGCAGCAGCACCGTCGACAGCATCGGCTCCATCGGCTGACCCACCCGCAGCTGCATGTCGGGCGTCGCGGGGACGCCGATCGGGGATCCGCCCAGCGCGCCGACGGTGACCTGCTCGTCGCCGCGCCACACCCCGAACACGGCGGACGAGAGGTCGAGTTCGGTCATCTTGCCTTGGACGATCTGTTCGATCTTGGCGACGTCGGGCGATTCCGGGGCTGTCGACTCCGTCCCACCGCCGCTGGTGTCATCCGATCCGCAGGAGAGGGTGGCGAATCCGATGGCGACGGCAAGGGCGGTGGATGCACCGCGGCGCATCCACCGGTGAGTCGGCTTACTCATAACGGACGATCCCTTCGACGAGCGGGAATCTTGCGGGAGCAGCGATACGTGAATCTACCGTCGCCGACGCCGCGCGGGGAGCAAACGGCGGGTGCGCCCCGTCCGATCCGGTGACCGTGGTGCCTGCCGGCGTTCTCCCGAAGCCTGAGCAGCACATTTCTGATCGCGACCCGCCCAAGGGCATATGAAACACGGCGATGCCGGCTCTAACTCAGCGATGAAATACGGGGTGGCAACTGCTGTACACGACGGTGGCTCGGCGCGGACCCGACACTGAGGTCACGGCGGTGAGATCCGCTTCGCCGCAGCCTCGAGCGATACGCGGCACCCCTTGACCAGGCGCTGCACCACCTCGGCGGCGGGCCGATCCTTCGCGAGCTGGTAGGACTGCCCGGCCCAGAGATTCACCGCTTCGCCGTCTCCGCTCTCACGCGCGGCCTGGCGCAGCGGCGACGTCGCGTAGTGGATCTCCGGGTAGGCAGCGGGTGCGGTGGCGGTGTGTTCGTCGAGGAATCGGTTGCGGATGCCACGCGCCCACCGTCCGGTGAACGCACGAGTGAGCGCGGTCGGCCGGCCCCTGGTGAGTGCGTCGCGCACCACCGCCGAGGTACCCGCCTCCGGGCAGCGCATGAAGACCGATCCGAGCTGCGCGGCGGCTGCACCAGCTGCCAGCGCCGCTGCCAGCCCAGCGCCGGTGGTGATGCCGCCGCTGGCCACCAGGGGGACCGGGAAGACGGTGCCGCGCAACAACTGCATCAACGCGATCAGGCCGATCGGGTCGGTGAGATCGTCGCCCGGACGGGAGAGGAAGGTGGCACGATGACCGCCGGCTTCGGCTCCTTGCGCGATCAACACGTCCGCGCGCGCAGTCACGGCGACCTGCGCCTCGATGGTCGACGTCACGGTGACCCACACCTCGGACCCGACGGCGTGCAGTCGCTCGATCTCTGTCGGCGACGGGCAGCAGAACGTGAACGACACCACCGCAACGGGATCGGCGACGAGGAGGTCGAGCTTGGCGGACCAGTCATCGTCGTCGAAACGCGGTTCGCCGACTTCGGCTCCGGTCGCGGCGAGCTCGTCGAGGTACGGCGCGATCTGCTCGACCGGTGTCGGCTTTCCCGGCGCGAACAGGTTCACCCCGAACCCCGCCGAGGTGAGCTGCTGCGTTTGTGAAATCCGTTGCGCCAGCACGTCGGCGCTCAGATATCCGGCCGCGAGGATGCCGAACCCGCCCGCCTCGGTGACGGCCGCGGTGAGTTCCGGCGTGGACGGTCCGCCGGCCATCGGGGCAAGAACGATGGGCGCACCGATGGCGTCGAGGATCACGCGGACTCCAATTCCTCGAGTCCCAACCCGACGGCGCCGAGAATCAACACGATCCGCATCCCTCCAGTATTCCCCGGCCATCGGGGTGGTCGGGGGTGAATCGAGATCCGGCCCGGCGGCGATGCCGCGGCGGGTACCGGGGTATCGGTGGAGCCATCTGCTGCGCGTTCGGCGAGACAGTGCAGCGGCTCGTCGTCGCCCTCACCGCACGACGTGAGCAAACCGGCGGACTGCGTCCTCGGTCATCTCCTGAGTTGTCAGCGGAGCGTGATGCATACCTGTGTCAACCTCGCGTACCGTTTTTCGATGCCTCTATTGACGGAAGTGCCAGGTCCAAGCGATGATTTAGGTATCCCACCTGCGGGTGGGGAGGGCCCGTCCCTCTGTTGGAGATCACTCATTGGGCAGCACCACAACGGTCGCTGTCGTCGCGTGTCCGCCAACAGAAGGAGGTCCACATGGCCCAACCCGAAATTCTCGTCTCGATCGCCTTGGTGATTGCCGCGTGCTTTGTCTTCTTCGTGACCGCCTGCCTGGTCACCGCCATCCTCATTGTTATCCTCACCGGCAGCACCGCCGGTCTCCGCGACTTCGCGAAGGTGATCGTCGCCCTCGGCCGGGTGATCCGATTCTGGTTCCGGTTCGGTAACTGACGCGCGAGCCCTCAAACGCGAGGACAGTCCCCGGCCTCGGGTCGGGGACTGTCCTCACTTGGATTTCGCCTATCAGTGTTTCCGCATTACCGCTCCGGGGCTCTCACGGTATGGGTGCGTTCTCATGTGCGTCGAACGGTCGCGGCGAGCCGATGGCGGTGTCATTCAGGTGGATCACCTGGTGGACGTGCAGGCCGGCGATCTCGGGCAGGTCGTATCCCAGCAGGGTCGCGAACATCTGATTGACGTCGAGTAGGCGCGACTGGTCGTGCATGAGCATCGGAATAAGGCTGCGCGCCAACAGGTACCGCACTCCTCGCCGCTCAGCGCCACCGCCGTGCGCCGGTGGCGGTGTGTGCGGATGTTCGGGTTCCAAATCTCTGTGGTCCGCGGGATCGGTCGGGGGTGCGCTCGGTTCCCGGGCGGACGCCGCGCGTCTCGCGCGCTGACCCACCCTGCGGGGCGGTACCGTTGCTGGCCCCGCTGGTCGTGGTCGGCCGCGCGAGTCAGGTCGGCTCGGTGGTCGTCCCGCCGGTGATCGGTGCCGCCTGCGGGTCGGGACGGTCCATCCGCTCGAGATGGGCCTTGATCCACTCGGTGGTGTGTGTCCGTGCGGAACCTGGGGGCGTGTACTCGGCCGGTCCGTCGGTCATGGCGTCCTTTCGTGTGGAGTAGTAGCGGAGGGCGTTCGGGTGGCGTTGCGTCATCGGTAGTCGGTGCCTCAGTGGTTAGTGAGGTCCGGGCAGTTTCGACGTGTCGGTGTCGTTCTCGTCGGTGGACGGTCCTCCGGGGGCGGCTGATGGCGAGTACTCATGGAAGAGAGCGTGCCCGCACGGATTGAACACGCGGTAAACACCGTTGTCGGTGGGAGCCTGTCGACCGACTCCCGCCGATCGACATCTTGCTCGCCCGGCGCTCTTACGCTGGGAGGACCACGACACCAGCGGGAGAAGGATCATGAGTTACGAAGCGATCTACGACGGGGTCCGTTATCCGCTCGCCGATGCGGCCGCCGCCCACGGCCTCGAGGACGCCATCAGGGGCATCTTCGAAGACCACGGCAACGGCGGATTCGTCGGTTTCGTCAGCCAGAACTCGACGGTTCGCCTCCTGATTACGCCGGCGACTCCGGTCGCGATTCGGGGCAGCGACGAGCCGAACCCGAGCGTCGTCTCTCGCTGGTAGCCTCGCGGGCCGCTGGCCGGCGAGGCGCGCAGCAGGCAATACCGCGACGGCCGATCAGGACGCTGACGCCCGCATCTCGGAGTTGTTGGGGCACAACAGGAATGCTGATCGGTGGACACGTTCGACGGAAAGCGCGGGCTCCACCGAGCACATCATGTCGGCAGAGCCCGACGCCTCGTCGTTTCGATCTTGCTATTCGCGGGAGAGCATGGCGGCGGCTGCGCGTTCGAGGTCGACGTAGGGTTCGCCGCTGACGTCGACGGCGACCCGGTTCAGGGTGCCGCCGGTGAACGCCCAGGGTGTGGTGCCGGGGTAGTCGTCGGTGACGGCTTCGGCGCCCCCGCGGCCGGCGGTGAGGCCCGCGCCGCCGAGACCGAACGGGCCGGGTTGGGTCCGGATCCGGCCCTCGCCGACCTTGCGGTCGCCGTAGTACAGGCTCAGCACGCCTTGGGCGGTGCCGGGCGGATCTTCACCGTCCTTGTCGAAGGAGGCGGCCAGGATCACGTTGTGACCGGTCGGCACGTCTTCGGTGGCGTCGATCCTCTGCTGTTCGCTGCCGAGGAAGTTGTAGACGTAGTGCAGCCGGTTGTCCCTGACGTACAGGGTGTGGCCGCCGAACCGGCCGCCGTGGGCGAACAGCACCCCGGACGCGCCCGGGTCGGGGATGTCGACGAGTGCCCCGATCGAATACGAGCGGTTGCGGACACTGACCGCGACCGACTCGGGCACCGGGGCGCCCCCCGGACGGTAGACGTAGCGGTTGCGCGGGGCCACCGGCTGCGGGCGTGGGGTGGTGAGGATCTCGACGGGCTGACGATCGTCGAGGGGCAGCGCCTGGTTGGCGCCGGCCTCGTGGAACCACAGCCCGACCAGCTCGGCCAGTCGGCCGGGCTCCTCGGCGGCGAGGTCGCGGAGCTCGGCGCGGTCCACATCGGTGTGGTAGAGCTCCCAGGTGTCGTCCGGGAAATGGCTCCAGCCGCTGATCGTGGGGTGGGTGGTGACGGCCTTCCAGCCGTCGTGCCAGATCCCCCGGCTACCGAGCATCGAGTAGAACTGGGTGTGCTTGGCGGTGGGGATGGTGCCGGTGTCGAAGCTGTACCGCATGCTCACCCCTTGCAGCGGGTGCTGGGCGTACCCCTTGATCGTGTCCGGGAGTTCGAGGCCGAGGCAGTCGAGCAGGGTCGGGACCAGGTCGATGGCGTGGTGGTACTGGTCGCGGGTCTCGCCGCGGGCGGTGATCCCGGCGGGCCAGGAGATCAGGCACGGGTCGCAGGTGCCGCCGTTGAAGGTGTAGCGCTTCCACATCTTGAACGGGGCATTGAAGGCCATCGCCCACCCGTTGGGGTAGTGGTTGTAAGTGTTGGTGCTGCCGAGTTCGTCGAGCATCATCAGGTTCTCGGCCAGGTCGTCGGGCACGCCGTTGAACATCTTGTTCTCGTTGACCGAGCCGTTGGGTCCGCCCTCGCCGCTCGCGCCGTTGTCGGAGACCAGCACGATGATGGTGTTGTCGAGTTGCTCGATGTCCTCGAGGTAGGCCAGCAGGCGGCCGATCTGGTCGTCGCAGTGCGACAGGAATCCCGCGTACACCTCGGCCATCCGGGCGAACAGGCGCTTTTCGTCGTCGGACAGGGTGTCCCAGGGGCGGGTGAAGTCCAGCGGCGGGAACGGCTGACCGTCGAGGCCGGTGCGGTTCTCGGGGGTGCCGACCGGGTTGAGCGGGGGCAGCTCGGTGTTCTGCGGGACCAGACCCATCTGCTTCTGCCGGGCCAGGATCTGCTCGCGCATCGCCTCGTACCCGGTATCGAACTTCCCGCGGTAGTGATCGGCCCATTCGCGGGGCACGTGGTGCGGGGCGTGCGCGCAGCCCGGCGCGTAGTACAGGAACACCGGGCGGTCCGGGGCGATCGCCTTGACGTCGTCGAGGTACTCGATGGCCCGGTCGGTGATGTCGACACCGAGGTGGTACCCCTGCTCCGGCGTGGTCGGAGCCTGAACCGGGTGGTTGTCGTGCACCAGGTCCGGGTACCACTGGTTGGTCTCCCCGCCGAGGAAGCCGTAGAAGCGTTCGAATCCACGGCCGATCGGCCAGTTCCGTTTGGTGGATGCCGCGTTCATCTCGTCCTGGGCGCACAGGTGCCACTTGCCGACCATCGCGGTGGAATAGCCGTGCTCGACCAGGATCTCGGCGAGGGTGGCGCATTCGGGTGGGATGTGCCCATTCGCGCCTGGGAAACCGCTGGCGGCCTCGCTGATGCAGCCCATCCCGTTGGTGGTGTGATTGCGGCCGGTCAGCAGGCAAGAGCGGGTCGGGGAACACAGCGCGGTGGTGTGCCACTGCCCGTACCGCAGCCCGTTCGCGGCGATCTTGTCGATGTTCGGGGTCTCGATCGGGCCGCCGTAGCAGCCCAGGGCGCCGTAGCCGACGTCGTCGAGCACGATGTAGAGGACGTTCGGCGAACCGGGCGGGGCCTTCGGTTGCTCGTACGGACCCCAGTCCGGGATCGAATCACGAATATCGAGATTGACGACACCTCTGAACGGCTTGGCCATGACCGGCTCCTCGATCGATCGGGTCTGCCCCCCTTTCATCCACCAAAGCACTACCCACCCGGTCATCGCCAGAGGCTAATGGGGTAACACATCGGCGGGACGACCCGCGTGACACCAAGCCCACTGCGCTGGTGGGGGTGGCCCGAGCGCGCACGCGATCGCCGCTCGACATGGGCGTGGCTCCGTCGCCACGCAGGTCGCCCCCGGCGTCGTGAGCTCGGGGATGAGAGCTGCCGCTGACCTGCTGCCGGCCCCTCGGTTGGGGGTAGGGCCTCGCGGGGATCTCCGATTCGATCGCAGCTTCCTCGTCGTGATGTCGCAGGATGACGGCCCGAGCTGATCGCGTCGGTCGGTCACGGGATGCTCGACTTCACCATGCCGTATCTGCGCGAGTACCTGCGCGAGCACGCCGCCGAACGCGTCTGACGACGGTCGGCGTATTTCAGTTCCCCCGCTGTTCGTCCTTTCTTGCGGTGGGCCACCCGTATCGGCGTCGTCAGCACCCATCACGCAGCGGCGGCCCTCGCCCTCTGGGTACTCGCCGCGCTCGCCTTCGTGGGCACCTCCGCCTCGGAGGTCTCGGTGACCCTGGTCATCACTCTCGTGGTCGCGATCGCGGCAACAAGTGCCCTGGTCACGGTCACCCGGGAGCCGGCAAAGTCAGCGGCCGCGCGACGGGGCGCGCAGTCCGGGTATCCGGGTGTGCGGTGCGGCCACGCCGCGACAGCGATGGCTCCGATGAGACAGGTGAAATACGACGGTTCACCGATTCGGATCCTGGACGAATCTGATCAGCGGAGCCCCTGCCCATATCTTGCCGACCACGCACTTTAAAAGTACATTGAAAGTATGTCTGTGGGTGAGGTGCCGTTCTCGGATATCCAGAACAAGGGGAAGGCGACACTGTCGGAATGGCAGCGGTCGGGAGCGCGGCCGCTGCGGGTGACGCGCCGCGACGATGAGGATCTGGTGTTGATGACGGCGGCGCGGGCGGATCAGGCACGGGAGGTGCTCGCGGCGGCGACGGCGATGGTCGACGCCCTGCTGCACTCGGATGACCGTGATCTGGTGCGCAAGGTAGTTGCGGCGGCGTTCCCGTGGGTGAGCTACCTCTCGGGTGAGGAGGTCGCCGACTTCGTCGACGAGCTGATCGCCTCGCTGCGGGCAGGCTCATCGCTGGATAATCCGGCTCCGCCGGCCCGCACGATCGAGACGTGGCGCCACACGGCGGAGGTGTATGCCGATCCGGAGCTGGCCCGGATCCTGTCGGCGTCGACTGAGGGTGACTTCGGGGCCGTGCCGGTGCCGGAGCTGTGAGCCCGAAGCGATCGCCGACCATGTTCTGTTCGGTCGCGACCCGGTAGAAGGTCCGCTCCGAACAACCGACCGTTCCCGCATCGAACGCCCGCCAATACGTCTGCACCACAGGTAATTCGGCGTACTCGTCGGATTCGAGCACAGCGATGATGGCGGTGCGTTCGGCGGCGGTCAGCGCGGCCGGTTGCCGTCGGTTCTTCTGCGGTATCGGGTCGGCCACCGGCTGGTAATGCCGGTAGCGGCGGGTGAGCCGGTAGTAGGTCGAGCGTGGCAGCCCGACCCGCCCACACGCTGTGCGGACCCCGATCCCGGTTGCGGTGAGCTCGTCGACGAACGACCTTGTGTTTGAGTGCCGCATTCTCCTTGCGTAGTCGTGCCAGTTCGGCACGGTCGGCCTGCCCCTGGTGAGTGCGTCGCGCACCACCGCCGAGGTACCCGCCTCCGGGCAACGTATGAAGACCGATCCGAGCTGCGCGGCGGCTGCCTCATCTGTCAGCGCCGCGGCCAGCCCAGCGCCGGTGGTGATGCGCTGACCACCAGGGGGACCTGGAAGACGATGCCGCGCAACAAACTGCATCAACGCGATCAGGCCGATCGGGTCGGTGAGATCGCCGCCCGGACGGCAGGGGAAGGTGGCACGATGACCGCCGGCTTCGGCTCCTTGCGTGATCAACACGTTCGCGCGCGCACCATGATCCTGCACGGGCCCGATCCCGGGTCCGTGCATGTATGTGGTGAGGGCGTCGGAGGCGAGTAGGTTGGCGGCGATCCGGTCGTGTCGGCGGTGCACCAGCGACGTCAGTGTTGGAGCACGGGTTTCCGGGACGAAGCTGTACGGCAAGCGCAGCCGGGGGTTCCGCCGGATCGGGGTTCCGTCGTGTCGGCATTTGTTGCAGGAGGCGGCGCTAGATACAAGCAATTCAAACTGACTAGTTAGTTGTTATGATGGCGGTATGGCACGGGACTCAGAAGCGACGAAGAAACGAATTCTGGACGCGGCCACAACTGAGTTTTCGAAGTTCGGGATCGCGGGAGCACGTGTCGACAGGATCGCTGCCGTAGCGCAGGCCAACAAGTCGCTGATCTACGCGTACTACGGGAACAAGGACGGCCTCTTCGACTCGGTCTTCAGCAGTCAGGTGGTGGCGTTCACCGACTCTGTCCAGTTCGATGCCACCGACCTGGCCGGCTATGTCGGCCGGGCTTTCGATCTTTACGAAGACAATCCGTCGACGCTGAGGCTGGCAACCTGGTATCAGCTCGAGCGGCCCGACGGGGAGCCACTGCAGTCCATCGCGGCATCGAATCAGTCCAAGCTCGAAAAGATCACTCAGGCACAGCAGGAAGGGCATCTGCCGGCTCAGTACACAGCCCACGAAATTCTTACCATTGTTCGCGCACTTGCCATGTCCTGGCATATCCAGACACCCGAGCTTGGCGCGGTCGCACCCCGGGACAGAGCGCGCCGACGCCAGGTAGTCGTCAGCGCGGTCGAGAACCTCCTTTCGGCCTGCGAGTGAACATCTCGGACTGCGCGCGTTCCGGTGCCTGGAGCCTCCGATGAGAACCCTGGAGAGTGGTGTGGTGGTCACTCACAGCGCAGGAGAGCGTCCTGCCGGACTGGGTATCGGCTCTGCCCTGCAACCGTCTGGAGGTCGACGGCCAAGCGTCGTGTCGGAACGGATCGATGGTTCGGTCCGACACGACGCCCGGAGCTAGAGGGAGTTGGGCGTCAGCCGACGGGGTCGACTGCGGGCTGGGCGGGGTGTTCTCTGTCAGTGTTGCGGGCGCTCAAGCTCTTGCCGCTCGATTCCCCCGTTGTCCAGACCATGGTTGCCCCGAGCACGGCAACGATCGCGACCATCACAGCTACCCACTGTGCGCCGCCGTCCGCGGCGGTGATCAGAGAGGTGGCGATGACCGGGGCGAGGCCGCCGAGGATGGCGCTGCCCTGGTATGAAATCGATACCGCCGTGTAGCGAGACTCGGTCGGGAACATTTCGGTCAGGAGCGCCGCGATCACCGCCTGCATGCCGATCGCGACCACCGCGAACACGACGATGAAGGCGAGGAACAACAGAGCCGTGTTCATGGTGTGGATGGCCCAGAAGAAGGGATAGGCGATCACGACGAGCGTGAGTGCGGCAGTGATGTATACGGTGCGTCGCCCGACACGATCGGACAGCGAACCGTAGAGGGGCATGGTCACAGTGGACAGAGCCCATCCGACTGCGAGTGCGGTAAGCACGATGGAGCGGCTGTGGCCGGCGCCTACCGCATAGGAGACCGCGAAGCTGCCGAACAGCGAGGACGACATCGTCGAGGGCAGGCTGGCGAAGAGTCCGCGCAGCAGTGCGCCTCGGTTATCGAGGAGTGATCGGCTCATCTTGACGGATTCGCCTCGTTCGGCGTATGCCACGAACAGGGGACTTTCGGTCACCTTCAGTCGCATGTAAAGACCCACGATGAGGAGTCCGAAGCTCAGCAGGAATGGTACGCGCCAGCCCCACGAGAACAACTGCTCATCCGGGAGCTGGGTCGTGAGCGCCATGACCAGGGTCGATGCCACGCCTCCCGAAGCCATTCCGGCCTGGCCGATCGCTGTGTAGAGGCCGCGGCGACCGTCCGGCGCGTGCTCGGCAGTCATCAGTGCGGCACCGCCCCATTCCCCGCCGACCGAAAAGCCCTGCAGAATACGAAGAAGAACGAGAAGGATCGGCGCGATTGCTCCGACCTGGTCGTATGTCGGAAGAAATCCGATCAGGCCACTGCCGATCCCCATGATGGTCATAGTCATGAGAAGGGTGGACTTGCGTCCATAGCGGTCGCCGAGGTATCCGAAGACGACGCCGCCGAGGGGGCGCGCAACATAGCCGGTGGCGAGGATGGCGAAGGATGCCATGGTCCCGAGGGCGGGACTGAGGTTCGAGAAGAACAGTGGGCCGAACACCAAGGCGGCAGCCGAGGCGAAAAGTGTGTGGTCGTAGTACTCGATCGTGTTGCCGAGGTAACTGGAGATGGTTACGCGACGGACTTCCTGTTGGGAGACAACGGTGTTGCCGTGTGTCTGGGCCAGGGGAAGATTGGATGGGTCTCCACTCATTGCTGAATTCCTCTGATGGTTGGTATGCCGTGCGTCTGAAGCAGGTGAGCAGACAGGCGGCCTCGCGTCCCGGTGTGTGAGGTTGGTCCTATGATTACCCTCTATGTGACGTGCGTCAATACCGAATGTCGTACCCATTCCAATGGCGGAGTCCGGACCGACAAATGGCGGGTAGCAGACAGCGATTCGCTCACAAATGGCGGCTGAACTGCGACGAGGTATCGAATAGAGTGGTCGGCACCACACGTTTGCGACGCCGTGGAACCACTGAGAAAGTGTGAAAAATGTGGCACATATCGAATAATCATTGAACCAATGGTCTATCGTAGGGGCACACCGCATGGCTCCACCCCGAATCTTGCTTCTGATCGATGGCGGCGATTGCGAGTTCGACTGCGAGAAAACGAGTTACCGGTGCCATCAGCCGCTGAGCGAATCCGTTGTGCGAGCAGCGCAGTGGCGTAAAGGTGCTCGGTGGGTGAGCGGGCAGTCATAGCGGACATATCCCATCGATCTGATCCAGACAGGAAACGCGACCCGATGACTCGAATCGACAGAGCCAGCTTTCGACGCCGTCTCGAAGGCAAGGACCCGATTATCGTGCCGTACACGCCGGACGCGCTCACCGCGCGGTTGTGTACGCGCCTGGGCTTCGAGGCGGGGTATCTCGGCGGCGGAGGCCTGGGGTATTCGCTGGCGGTGTCCGAGGCGCTGCTGACCCTTACCGAGCTGGCCTCCGCCGTGGCTGCGGTGCGGCGGCGGTCCACCCTGCCGCTCATCGTCGACGGGGGAGTCGGATTCGGTGATGCCGTTCACCTGGCCCGCACCGTGGCGGAACTGGAGACGGCGGGAGCACACGCGATCGAGATCGAAGACCAGGTCGCGCCGAAGCGGGTGAGCCATCACCGCCATATCGAGCACCTCATTCCGGCCGAGGAGATGGTCAAGAAGGTACGATTCGCCGTCCAGGCGCGCGAGGATCCTGACCTGCTGATCATCGCGCGAACCGGGGCGATCCAGAATGAGAGTTTCGATGACGCCATAGAACGCTGCAGGGCGTATCGCGATGCCGGCGCCGACGCTGTGATGTTGCTTCCGGAGGGGTCCGAACAACGGGCCCTGATTCCGGAGAAGCTCGACTGCCCGGTCGCCACGTTGACGTCATTGGATCTGCACACGCCCGACGAGTGGGCGGATATGGGTTACGCCCTGGTGATCGACCCCGTCACCGGCCAGACCGCCGCCTGGGCGGCGGTCACCGAGGTGTATCAGCGGCACGCGGAGGGCCGGTCCAGCGGCCGAAATCCCGCGGACGCCTTCCGGATCTGGGAGGAGTTCCAGGAGATGGCGGGGCTCGAGGAGTTGTATGCGATCGAGCGCGAAACCACCGAGCCGGGAACGTAGGTTCCGCCGAAATCTATTTGCTCTACCCTCTTGCTAGGAGGTTGGTCCTATGATTAGCCTAATTGATGAAACAACGTCCGTTTCGGAAAGTGCGAGGTCCTGATGCTTCAACCTGAACTCAACGAACGACTCAGCCGCGTCGGCAAGGGAACTCCCGCTGGAGAGCTCTACCGGAGGTATTGGCTGCCGGTCGCCGCCGCGACAGAGCTCGACGAGAACCCGGTCAAGCCGGTGCGAATCCTCGGTGAAGACCTGGTGCTCTACCGTTCGGAGGCGGGAGAATTGGGTCTGGTCACACGGAAGTGCCCGCACCGGGGTGCGTCGTTGGCGTACGGGTTCCCTGACGGGCCAGGGCTGCGATGTGCTTACCACGGGTGGCTCTTCGACGGCACGGGTAGTTGCCTCGAACAACCCAATCAGGAACCGGCCTCGCCGCGCCTGCGAGAGCGCGCCTCGATTACCGGCTATCCGGTGCGTGAACTCGCCGGCCTGATTTTCGCCTACCTCGGCGAAGGGCCGGCCCCGGCGCTGCCCCTGCTCGATCTGTTCACGCTCGAGGAAAACGGCACGCAATTTCGGGACATCGGATCGGCGATCATCCCCTGCAACTGGCTCCAGATCATGGAGAATTCGTTCGATCCCACCCACGTCGAGTGGTTGCACGGCAAGTACTTCAATTACACCCTCGAACGTGCCGGCGAGGAGCCGACCGAACTGGCCGGTCACCACATCAAGATCGGATTCGATCTCGTCGACTACGGCATCATCAAGCGTCGTCTTCGTGAAGGACAGACCGAGGAGTCCGAGGACTGGCGGACCGGACACCCCGTGTACTTCCCCCACATTCTCAAGGTGGGCGGATACGGACTGCAGTCGCTGCAGATTCGTGTTCCCGTCGACGACACGAACACCCTGCACTTCTGGTACTGCTGGTTCGACGTGGAGGAGAAGTTCTCCCATCTGGTCCAGCAGGTTCGACAGCTTCCTGACATCTACGACGTCAAGCTGCAGGACGACGACGGAACCTTCCGTATGGACACCATCGACTCGCAGGACGCGATGGTGTGGGTGACGCAAGGACCGATTGCGAGCCGCCACGACGAGAACCTCAGCTCCTCGGATCAGGGCATCGCTCTCTTCCGGACCCTGCTCCGCAAGCAGCTCGACTCGAACGAGGCGGGCGAACCGGTGATGAACGTGTACGACCCGGCCACCGAAGGCAATGTCATCGAGCTTCCCATGGAGCGTAAGGAACTCGGCTTCGGCGGCGCCTCCAAGGGCAACCCCGTCTCGGCGTTCCTGCGGACCCAGAGCCTGTACAGTCCTCGACTGACCGCGCTCTCGAAACTGATCGATGCCGAGGCAGAGCAAGCGAGCCGAGTTCCTTCATGAGAACCGATCTCATCGAGTTCGCCAGGAATTCCAATCCGAACCGCCAACCGTGCGAACACCCAGGGCACGTGAAAACCGGCAGTATCTGCGCGGTCTGTGGAGAGTGGCTCCCCACCGCAGTGTGCCGGGAACGCGATTGTGGGTGGATCGTGGCCATCGGTGAGGACACCATCATCGCGGCCGTCGAGCACTACCAACAGACCCGTCACCCGGTTCGGGTGTACACCGAATAGCCCCCCGGGGCGACACGCCGGCAATCCCCCCACCTATTCCCTCCATCTCAAAAAATCTTCAAATCAAGGAGAATTGTTCATGCCTCGCAAGGTAATTGACGTACACGGCCACATCGTGGCCCCGTCGGAGCTCTACAGCTACCGTGAGTTCCTCATCGGCACCCGCGGTCACTACGGCCGCCGCCTCAAGGGCTTCTCCGAGGCACGTGAGGGTATGAGCCACGGCCGGACCGGAGTCATCCCCCCGGAGGAACTCGAGCACTTCGCCCGCGAGCACATCTCCTGGCTCGACCACGTGGGTACAGACGTGCAGCTGGTGTCGGCGCGCCCGTACAGCCTCATGCACTCGGAGAAGCCGGCCCGCATCGTCCACTGGTGGGCACAGACGGTCAACGACGCCATCGCCACCCAGTCCGCCTTCTTCCCGGATCGCCTGCAGGGAATGGCCAACCTCCCGCTGGCATGGGGCGCCCCGATCGAAGACTGCTTCGACGAACTCGACCGTTGCATGAACGACCTGGGCTTCGTGGGTGTGCTCCTCAACCCCGATCCGAGCGAAGGCCGTGCACCGCAGGAGGTTCCGGGCTTAGGTGACGAGTACTGGTACCCGCTGTACGAGAAGCTCGTCGAGTACGAGGCACCGCTCCTCGTGCACTCCGCCGGCTGCGTGTCGCTGCGTGAGAACCAGAGCCTGCACTTCATCTCCGAAGAGAGCGTGGCCGTGATGTCGCTCGTCCAGTCCGAGGCTTTCGAGCTGTTCCCTGATCTCAAGGTCGTCGTCCCCCACGGGGGCGGCGCGATTCCCTACCAGCTCGGACGCTTCCGCGGCACCTATTGGGAGGGCACCGGCCGCACCGGCACCTTCGACGAGGCAGTCCGCAACTGCTACTACGACACCTCGCTCTACACCGAGGAGGCGCTGGACCTGCTCGTCAAGGCCATCGGCGCCGACCGGATCGTTCTGGGCACCGAGCGTCCCGGCGACGGCTCGCACAAAAAGACCACCACCGAAGGCTGGGCCGACGACATCGCGGCCGTGCTGCGTGGGCTGCCCGGCGCCGAGGAGAAGGGCCTGGATCAGATGCTCGGCGACACCGCCCTCGAAATCTTCCCGCGCCTGCGGAAGAACCTGGAAGCGGCAGGAGCGCTGTGACCAGCATCCTCGAACCGTCCGTCGACACCGCCGAACGTGACTCACTGATTCAGTTGGTCCGTGATTTCGCGCGCAGCGAGGTTGCCCCCCGGGTCCAGGCGTACGACGAGGCGGAGTCGATTCCCCTCGACCTTCTCCAGCAGATGGCAAGCCTCGGCTTCTTCGGCGGGGTGGTCCCCGTCGAATGGGGCGGTATGGGTCTCGATCACCTGACCTTCTCGATGATCATCGAGGAGATCTCGCGGGTCGATCACTGCCTGGGTGTCTTCATGAGCATGCCGTCCGCCCTCGTCGGCGGCGGCCTGCTCGCCTTCGGCACCGACGAGCAGAAGGAGCAGTGGCTGCGCCCACTCGCCGAGGGCCAGATCTTCGGCGGCGCCGGCGTGACCGAACCACGCTCGGGAAGTGACGTCGCCGGTACCGAGACACGGTACAAGCGGACCGGAGACGGCTTCGTACTCAATGGTGCGAAGGCATGGATCACCAACCTCGACAAAGCTTCCTTCTTCGTGACCTTCGCGACCAACGATCCCGCACTGGGTAAAAAGGGGCTCTCGGCATTCATCGTTCCCGCCGACACGCCCGGTGTCATCAAGAACCCGATGCGCAACAAACTCGGATTCCGGCCGCTGTGCAGCGGTGACCTGGTGCTCGACAATGTCCAACTCGGTCCCGACGCCCTCCTCGGCGAGGAAGGCGACGGCTTCACGGTCGCGATGACCGCCGTCGAACGCGGCAGACTCGCCGTCGCCTCACGTGCGGTGGGACTCGCCCAGTCCTGCCTGGACGCATCGGTGCAATACGCGAAGGAACGCATCGTCTTCGGAAAGCCGATCAGCAGCTTTCAGATGACCCAGCAGAAGATCGCCGATATGGCGGTCTCGATCGAGGCGGCCCGGCTGCTGACGAACAAGTGCGCGTCCGAGATGGAGACGGGAAGCCGCGCGCGGATCGAAGCCAGCATGGCGAAGATGTTTGCGAGCGACGCCGCACAGGCGGCGGCCACCGATGCGGTGCAGATCCACGGTGCCTACGGTGTTTCCGAGGAATACGGGGTCGCCCGGGCGTATCGCGATGCGAAGGTATTCCAGATCGTCGAGGGCACCAACGACATCCACCGTCTCCTCATCTCCCGCGATGCGCTCAACAGGGGAGGTCTGTGACCGTGACCGCAACAGTTCCCCGGACCGGCACGTGGGGTGAATCGAGCACACGCGACCTTCTCGCGTCGCTCGACTTGCCCTTCGTCACCAGTGTGCGGGTCACCCACAATGACGAAGCGGTCGAGACGGCTCTGCGTCTCGGCGGGACCGTCGTGCTCAAAGCTGTGTCCGACGAGGTGGTCCACAAGACGGACGCCGGGCTGGTGGAACTGAAGCTGTCCACCTCGGACGCGGTGCGCGGGGCGTATGAGCGGCTGGACCAGAAGATCTCGGAGCTCGGTCTCTCCGACGCCGGCATCGTCGTTCAGGAGATGGCGCCCCCGGGCACCGATCTTTTCGTCGGATGGAACCGGGACGCCACCTTCGGTCCGATTCTCATCGTCGGGCTCGGCGGTGTCACGGTCGAGTTGTTCCGAGACGTGGCCCGCCATCCGGCACCGGTCACGGCCGAACATGCTGCAAGGATGCTGGACTCCCTGGTGTCCTCGCGGCTACTCCAGGGATTCCGCGGGGCGCCTGCGGTCGACACCGCACAGTTCTGTGGACTCGTAGAGCGAGTGAGCAGGCTCGCCGTCGAGGCTCCGGAGATCGCGGAACTGGATTTGAACCCGGTTCGGATTCTTCCGGACGGCCGATGCCTGGTCCTCGATGCGAGCGCGGTCGTCTTGCCTGTGCAGGAGTCCACGCCCGCCGCCACCGGGCCCGACCTCACAGCGCTGTTCCGGCCCCGATCGATCGCCGTCGTCGGCGCCTCCCGGGCTCCGGATAGGCCGGGCGGAAAGGTGATTCGGGCGCTGCAGCGCAACGGTTTCGGCGGACCACTGTACCCAGTCAACCCGGCAGGCGGAGAGATCGAGGGCCTCCCCGTGGTGCGGAGCATCGACGAAATCGTCGATACCCCAGATCTGGTGTGCATCGCCCTACCGGCCTCAGCCAGCATCGCCGCGGTCCGCGAGTGCGTAGCACGAGGCGTTCGCGCAGTGATGGTATTCGCCTCCGGATTCGGGGAAGTCGGGGCAGAAGGTGCCGCTCTCGACGCCGAACTGCGTGACGCCGTCGCAGGGTCCGGCACGCTCCTGTGCGGCCCGAACACTATCGGGATCGTCAGCGCGCATCACAAGATGGCGGCGACGTTCTCGCAAGCAATCGACAAGTTCCCCGACACCCCGGCGGGAGTGTGCCTCGTCGCCCAGAGCGGCGCCGTCGCCGGCAGCCTCGTCTCACGCGAGATTTCCGATGGCTACAGCATCGGCGACTGGGTCACCGTCGGCAACCAAACCGATCTTGATGTGGCGGACTACATCAGCTACCTCGCCGGTCTCGACACCACGCGATCCATCGCGGTGTTCCTCGAGGGGGTCTCCGACGGTTCTGCATTCCGCCGGGCACTGCACACCGCACGAGATGCCGGCATCCCAGTCATCGTCTTCAAGACCGGTGTCACCGCTGCCGGCCAACGCGCGGTCGCCTCGCACTCCGGTGCCTTGGCCGGCAGTCAAGACGCCTACCGGGCGGTCCTGGAGGAAGCGGGCGCCATCCAGGTCGAGGAAATGAGCCAGCTCCTCGAAGTCGCATCCACTCTCGCGGACTACCCGACTCCACGAGGGCGGCGGGCCGCGGTCATCACGACATCCGGAGGAGCGGGCAGCGCCACCGCGGATCTGCTGGTGTTGAACGATCTGGACACAGCAGAATTCACCGAGGGCACCGCTCGAGCCCTCGCCGGTCTTCTGCCCAAGTTCGCCAGCGTCGCCAATCCTCTCGACATCACCGCCGAGGGAGCCTTCACACCCGGCCTGTTCACCGAGGTAATCGACGTCGTCGCCGTCGATCCGCACGTGGACGCGATCTGCATCGTCCTCACCAGCATCACCGGCAACGATGCCGTCCGGGTCGCCAACGAAATCGCAGCGGCGAAGTCACGTTCGGATGTACCGATCCTCGTCACCTGGCTCGTTGCCCGCCCACTGGCGGAGGCGGGCATGACCACTCTGGCGTCGTCCGGAATCCGGGTATTCACCGAGCCCGCCCGGATGGCCGCCGCCCTCCGCCATCTGACGAAAGGAACCTCACGTGTCTGACTCCGCCGATATCCAAGCCCTGAGGGAATCCGTCGCGCTGTCCTGCCGGATCCTCGCGGCGACTGGCTGCGTGCGGGAAATCACCGGGCACGTAAGCATGCGTGTCCCCGACAGCGACATGTTCCTCGTCCGGTGCCGCCCACCACACGATCCCGGCGTCCAGTTCACCATCGCCGATGACATCCACATCGTCGATCTGGAATCGACGAACACAGACCTCCCAGGCGGCTATGCGTTGCCCGGAGAATGGCCCATCCACACCGAGATCTACCGCAAACGGCCCGATGTGGGTGCGGTCGTCCACGGCCACCCGCGGTCGTCCCTGCTCGTCGGAATACTGGGATTGCCGCTCACTCCGACCATCGGGGCCTACGATCCCGGCGCAATGGAACTTGCGGTTCGCGGCGTGCCGATCTACGAACGGGCCGTCTTGATCGACCGCCCCGAGCGCGGCGGGGAGTTGGCCGCCGCGATGGACGACAAGGACGTGTGTCTTCTGCGAGGCCATGGCGTGGTCGCGGTCGTAGCGACACTGCAGGAAGCCACAGTGCGGGCGATCAAGCTCGAAACCCTGGCCGACCTGACGCTCTCGACCTACGCGATACCCGGCGCCGAACCGGCCGTGCTGACCCAAGCCGACGCCGAAGACGTTTCCGGCTTCGTCAACAGCCGTAAAGCCGCTCTGACCTACGCGGAGTGGACATGGGACTACTACCGTCACTCGCTCGGATCCGCCGCCGACGTGAGTGTCCGGCTGTAAGCCGGACAAATCAACAAGATTGGAAGGGATACACATGGCGTACATTGTCGGCGGCGCGGGAGTGTCACACAGCCCGCAGCTGTCAATCGAACCCGGCGGGTGGCGCGCACACGGTGACCTCGAGCAGCCGCACCTGAGGGAACTCAATCTTCCGTCGTCACCACGCACACCCGAGGAACTCGCTCGGGAGATCGAGATTCGGCAGATCGAGGCCCGCCACAAGGCATGCCAGGAAGCGCTCGAGCGCACGCGCGATGAACTGCTCGAGATGAAACCCGATGTCCTCCTGGTCGTTGGTGACGATCAGCGCGAACTCTTCCTAGACGACATCATGCCCGCGGTCGCGATCTTCCGAGGCGAGTCCCTCGACGATCGTCCCCCTGGAATGGAGGTCTATCCGAAAACCATGGAATCGGCGTACGAGTACTACCACGCCGATGAGGACGAGACCTACCGCACCGTTCCCGAATTGGGCCAGCATCTCGTCGAGCACCTCGTCGAAAACGGCTTCGACATCGCCCAGTTCAGCGAGCAACCCACCGGCCGCAGCCTCGGGCACGCATTCACCTTCATCTACCGCCGGCTCTTCGAGGGATTGCCTCGCCTGCCGCTGGCCCCAATCATGCTCAACACCTACTATCCCCCGAACCAGCCCACACCGCGGCGGTGCGTCGAACTCGGGCAGGGACTCCGCGCCGCCATCGAAAGCTGGGACTCCGACGTGCGCGTCGCTCTCATTGCATCCGGTGGACTCACGCACCCCATCATCGACGAGGGCCTCGACCGGGGTCTTCTCAGCGCCCTCGAACGCCACGACCACGAGGCACTGGCGCAGATCCCGGTCGCCGGCCTGACCGAGGGAAGCTCGGAGATCCGTAACTGGATCGTCGTCGGCGCAGCGCTCGAGGACGCGACCGCCAAGGTCGTCGACTACATCCCCGCCTACCGGTCCACAGTTGGATCCGGCTGCGGCATGGGATTTTTGACGTGGACGAGATCGCTGTGAACAGCTACCGCGATCGCCTACTCGACCTCGACGCATGCGTAGTGTCCGATGCGCTCGACACGCTCGGCCTGACCGGTGGTGTCGCAGGGTTACGCCCGGTCTGGGAGGGCAGCCGCACGGCGGGCCGAGTAGTCACGATGCGCACGGTCCCCGCCGACGGACGAACGAGTAGTCGGCATCTAGGTACCGCGGCGATCGAGCGGGCCAACGCCGGCGAGGTCATCGTCGTCCAGCAAGAGCACGGAGGCACACCCACCGCCGGCTCGTGGGGCGGTCTGCTCGCGCAAGCCGCCGTCATCAAGGGCGTCGGCGGGGTCATCGTCGACGGCGCCTGCCGCGACGTAGACGAGATCCGCGAACTGAGACTGCCGGTGTCCGCGCTCACCACCGTGCCGTTCACCGCGCGTGGACGCTTCGTCGAGGACAGCGTCGGTGACCCCGTACAGATCCACGGCGTCACCGTCACCGACGGCGACTACGTCATCGCCGACGGCAGCGGCGTCACCTTTGTCAGCGCCTCGGACATCGGCAGGGTCCTCACTACGGCCGAACGGCTGGTGGCCAAGGAACGCCTCATGACCGAGGACCTGAGGCGAGGCCTGCTGCCATCACAGGTCATGGGACGCAACTACGAGGAGATGCTCAATGCCGGCTGACGAAACAACCACTTCGACCCTGCCCGACGTCACACTGCTCACCCGGGTCGGTGCAATCAGCACCTCGACCCTGTCGGATGCGTTGGACAAGCTCGGGCTGCCGGGTGCCGTCCCAGGCATCCAGCCGTTCGACCCGAGCTTCCGGCTCTGCGGGCCGGCGTTCACCGGCCAGTACGAACCGGTCGACGAGAATGGTGGCACTGTCGGCGACTTCATCGATGACGTCGCCCCCGGCGAGGTCGTCGTGCTCAACAACGAAGGCCGGCTCGACTGCACTGTCTGGGGAGACATCATGACCTACGTCGCCTCCTCCCGCGGAATCGCCGGAACGGTCATCGACGGTGTCTGCCGCGACGTCGCACCGAGCCTGGCACTGAAGTACCCGGTCTTCACCAGAGGCCGGAACATGCAGACCGGCAAGGACCGGGTGCGGCTGGCGGCAACCGGGGTACCGGTCGCCCTCGGAAACGTCATCGTGCACCCCGGTGACCTCGTCGTCGCGGACGCCGACGGAGTGGTCGTGTTGGCGACGGCCGAGGTCGAACGTGTCCTCGCCGTCGCCGAGGCCATCGAGAATGCCGAAGAACGCATCCGCCTTGCAGTCGCTGGCGGAGCGCGTCTCGATCAGGCCCGCGCGCAGGCGGGCTATCACCAGCTGCAAACCGCCGAAGAGGAAACGCGATGACCACTCTGTCTCCGGCCCTGCGGGAACTCGGTGCCGCCTCACTCCACGAGTCCGGCGCCACCCCGCTGCCCCCGCGGATCCGACCGCTCGATCCGGCATGGCGGATCTGCGGCCGCGCCTTCACTGTCGACCTCACACCGGGGCACAACATCTGGCTCCACCGCGCACTCTATGCCGCCCAGCCGGGGGACGTACTCGTCGCCGCTGCCGACACCGACATCGAGTACGGCTACTGGGGCGACATCCTGGCCCATGCCGCAGCCGAACGTGGACTTGCCGGCTTGGTGATCGACGGTTCGGTCCGAGACTCGACCGACCTCAAATCCATCGGATTCCCGGTGTTCGCCCGGGGACTGTGCGTTCGCGGAACCGGCAAAGATGCCACGTCGGGCGGCTTCGACGTCTCGATCCAGCTCGGCTCGACGACAGTGCACCCGGGCGACATCATCGTCGGTGACGCCGACGGTGTGGTTGCCATCGATGCCGGCCAGGTCAAGGCCGTCGTCGAGCGGGCACTGCAGCGGGAACGGTCCGAGGAGAAGATCCGTACCCGGATCGCGGCGGGCGAGACCACACTCGACATCTACGGGCTGAGCTGACCGACATGCGTTTCCACGCTCCTCGCAGACTCGGGATCGTCGGTGCCGGCGTTGCCGGCGCGTTGATGTCCCGCGCTGTCCTACGCAGCAACCGGTTCGTGCTCACCGGCCTCGCGGACCCCGATCCGGATGTTCGAAACCGAGTGTCGGCCGAATGGGGCTGCCCGGCCTTCATCGATGCCACCGAACTGGTCACCTCCGGAACAGTGGACGTGGTGTACGTCGCGGCGCCGACAGCGCACCACCTGGGCGCCGTCTCCGCCGCGGCCGCGGCCGGTGTGCACATCATCTGCGAGAAACCGTTGGCGACCACCGCCGCTGACGCACGGGAGGCTGTGGATTGCGCACGCCGTGCCGGGGTGAGCCTGCTCGTGGGCCCCACTGTGAGCTACGACCCCCGCTATCGGGTGCTGCGGCAGATCGTGACCGACCGTCGGCTCGGTGATCTGCTGTCGGTGCAGGCGACCTCGTTTACCGATTGGCATCGCCGCCGGACCCGTACGGCGCACGACCTCGATGCAGCAGTGGGCAACGGTCTGCTGCTTCGGCAAGGGGCCCATCAGATCGACATTGTGCGACTGATCTGCGGTGGAGACGTGCGCGCGGTTTCCGGAGCCCTCCACGGCGGTGCGGGAGGCGCCGAACAGGGATTCTCGACGCAGCTGAGTTTCGCCAACGGAGTACAGGCCAACGCCTACTACGACGGTTCCGGAGCTGTACCCGAGGCGGACGAGCTGTTCGCCACTTTCACCGGTGGCGGCGTTCGAGTCCACCCCGGTGGTCTGCACCTGTATTCCGACGGACAACTGACCGACCTGCCCGTCGACCCCGCAACCTCGGTCTGGGATCAGGCGCTTGTCGAGATGGACCAGACGCTCGACGGCCGGATCCCGATCCATGACGGGGAGTGGGGGCTGGGAACCCTTGCCACGTGTCTGGCCATTTATGAAGCGGCGGCGACCCACTCCATTGTTTTCACCCACCAATCGCTCTACCAGGAGAAGTCATGATCATCGACTCCCACGCCCATTTGAACGCGCCGCCGGAGCTGTACGCGTACCAGGCCGCGTTGCTATCCTCCCGAGGAGGCCAGGGCCGCAACGGTTCCGGTGTTACCGATGCGCAGCTCGAGGAGTACGGCGACCGCACGCTGGCGGTGATGGACAGCGTCGGCACCGACGTCCAACTCATCTCGCCGCGTCCATTCCAGGCATCGCATTCGGCGACCCCGTCCAAGGTCGTGCACTGGTGGACGGCGGAGGTGAACGAGGCGATCGCTCGCCAGGTCCAGCAGTTCCCCGGCCGCCTCGCCGGCGTCGCCGGACTGCCCCAGGCATACGGGGAAACACCCGAGAAGTGGGCGGGTGAACTGGAAACGGCGATCAAAGATCTGGGGATGGTCGGCTGCCTGCTCAACCCGGACCCGTCCGAGGGAAGCGGCTACGTGCCCCCGTTGGGCGATCCGTGGTGGTACCCGCTGTACGAAAAGATGGTCGAACTCGATGTGCCGGCACTCATCCATTCCGCGAGCTGCCAGAACGGTCGTGAATCGTACAGCGAGCACTTCATCACCGAGGAAAGCATCGCTGTGCTCTCCCTGCTCAATTCGGAGGTGTTCCTACGCTTCCCGACGTTGAAGATTGTCGTCTCACACGGTGGCGGCTCGGTCCCCTACCAGATCGGGCGCTGGCGGGCGGCTCGTCTGCACCCCAAGTTGCGGACCGGCCAGGTGCTGCAGGAGTCGTTCGACGAAAGTTTGCGGCGTCTCTGGTTCGACACCGTGTTGCATGCGCCGCTGGCGCTGGAACTGCTGGTCCGGACAGTAGGAGCGGACCGGTGTTTGTTCGGTACCGAAAAGCCAGGAAGCGGTAGTGCTCCGGATCCCACGACCGGGCGCGACCTCGACGATCTGAAGCCGGTCATCGAGGGCTTTGACTTCCTCGACACGGCCGAGAAGGACGCCATCTTCTACGGCAACGCTCTCTCGCTCTACTCCCTTCCGGCATTGGATGCCGCTGTCGGTGCTGCTCGCTGAAGGCAGTCAGCACTGATCGCCGTCGTGGCGGCCTGACCAGGCCGCCACGACGGCGCACTTGTTGTCACTGGTCGTCCTCGCCCTACAACCAAGGAGGTGGCGGAGCGTGAGCAAGAATCGTGGCAAGAGAAGGATCGAGTCCCGTCCGGACCACATCACCGAGATGATCGAACTCGCTGCGAAGTGGGTGGCCTTCGGCGACATCCCCGCGGAAGAGATCTGGGTGCGTTTCGGCCTCGACCGTGTCACCTTCGGCTTCCGCCTCCTTCGTGCTCTGGGTTCCAGCTTCGTCCGCTACCCCGATCGGTCGCGGATCGTCGCTTTGGCCGTACGTCTCGCCCGGCTCGACGACCGCCAGTACGAGGCCGCCGGACGGCGGGATTGAGCGGGCTCTTTGCGCACCAGTGGCGGGCGACACCCCGCCGAGTGGCGAATAGAGTGGCATAGATCACTATCGCTGGAGGTAGCGCGGATGTTCATAATCGACGACCGAAACCCACACGCCGCCGAGCCCCTATTCCGCACGTCGTCCCGCCGGCGGGCGGAACCGACCAGGATGGTCGACGGCGGGATCGCATGAGCAGCGATAAGGCCGCCACTGAGGAGCCACGCGCGGAAGTCGGCCGGATGCGTGAGTTGCTCGGCCGGGTTGATGGTATCGACACTGACGTCAACGAGACATTACGCATCATCACGCAATTCGATGGGCTGATTCGGAGACGAGTCGGCATTTCTGCGCTCATGCGCGCGGCAGCAAATCTCACCGGTTGCGCTGTGGGCGCGGTGTATCCCGCACATCGGTTGGTGCGACGCGTGGATTCACGCGGCACCCCGATCACGCAGATGCCCAGTGCCGAAGAACTGGCGTTGTGGACTCGGCGCCCATTGGGCGACCTGGACGGGGGTGTGGTGTGGGTGGAGCGGAACACCGAGACCAGTATCAACGACGAGACCGTCCTCGATCGGCTGGCCTCGTCGATTCAGATCACGATCGATCGCACCATGGGCACAGTCCCCGACCACGCTGGTGCACTCGAAGCGCTCCTCGACCGCGAAGCCGCTCTGGGAACCAAGTTGGCGATCGCCCGCCGCCTCGGCCTGGAGGCCGGCTCGAAAATCTATCTCATCGTAATGCCGGTCATCTCCACCGATCCGGCGCCGATCGGGGTGACACACATCGATGCGGTGGTCGGCACCCGGTTCGGAGGTGTTCGCGCGATCGTCGCGGGAGCGGACTGTCCGCAGCCAGTCACCGGAACCTGCGGGATCGGTGAGACCGTCACCGTCGAGCGACTCGCCGACTCTTTTGACCAGGCACTTGTCGCACTCCGGCTTTCGCGTGCCGGTGAGACGGTGACTTATCGGGACCTCGGTGCCCTCTCGCTGCTGGTGCGAGCGCACGACGCGAGCCCTGTGCCACACCCCGATGCGATTGCGATCGGCACAGCGACCGCGTCCTCGAACATCGCTCGCAGGGTACTCGAGGCGATGGAGCTGAACACGACGGTGCGGGCGGCCGCGCACGAGCTGGGACTACATCATTCGACCGTGCAGGCTCACTGCGATCGTCTGGAGAAAGAACTCGGCTACTCATTCCGAACTGCTCAGGGGCGGACCCGCTTGGCCCTCGCCCTTGCGTTGCACCGGCTGGGACGTGATGTCTTCGATGTCGAAACGTCCCCGGACGGCAGGGAAAGACGAGGACGGAGCGATGACGTGTAACGCCGGGTGCCTCACGGCGGCGAGGAGCTCGACTCGGAGTCCACCCGAGTGGCAAACCGGATCGACTACGGCGATGCTGGTTTGGTCCTTCGAGCCTCATTGTTTCCGCGGTCCTGCGGCGGTCTGCGCCGCCGGTTGACCCCCAACACGATCGCGGCCACCACGATCGCCCCGACGCCGCCGACCGTCATGGCCGCGGTCGGTCCGAAAAGGTCGGCGAGGGCTCCTACAAGGACGCCACTGACCCCTTGCATTCCGATGAAGAAGGCGGAAAACAGCGACATCACCCTCACCCGGTAGCGCGGATCCGACTGAATTTGCAATGTCGCGTTAGCCGTTGAGGAGAAGACCTGATCCGCAGCACCGAGCAAGACCAAGAGCATTCCCAGGACGGCCATACCTGAGGTGAAAGATGTAGCAGCGACCACGATTCCGTAACAGAGCGCGGACACTGCCACCACCCGCGTCCCCGTCGGCGCCAAGGCCGCCACCGTCAATGCGGAGAGCAGGCTGCCCGCGCTCAGTGCGCTGAACAACAAACCGGCCGAGGACGCTCCCGTGCTCATGCGTTCGTGTGCGAGCAGGGGAAGCAGAACGGGATAGTTCTGCAACAGCAGTGAGACCACCGCCGTCAGTATTAGCGGCCACCGAATCCGGGGGTCGCGTAGGGCGTAGCGAAACCCGTCCAGCACGGACGCGTGTGACGACGTCTCGGTTGTTTGTGCCCCGGCGACGGTTCGCTCGGTGTGCAGGTCCCGGGTTCGCATCAGGGAAAGTGCGCCGAGAATTACGAGGTAGGAGAGTGCGTTGGCGAGAAAGCACCAGGATAAACCCACCGTGGAGGCCAGCAGCCCCGCGATCGCCGGGCCGACCAGCCGCGACGCCGTCATCAGCGTCGAATTGAGCGCAACTGCATTTGCCACTCGTTCGCGGCCAACCATCTCGAACACGAAGCTTCGCCGGGCAGGGTTGTCTACTGGCTGTACGAGCCCGAAACAGGCAGCCACGGTCAACGCCAACGGAACTGTCAGAGTGCCGATCGCGGACATCGACCACAGGATCGCCGCCAGTGCCGCTTGTACCGCCTGGGACACGAGCAATACATTGCGGAGCGGCAACCGCTCGAGCGCTGCACCGATCCAGGGAGCCACCACCAGCAGCGGCAGATACATCAGTAAGGTCACCGTGCCGAGCGCGACACCGCTGCCGGATTCGTCGAGGACGAACAGGGCCAGTGCGAGGGTCTGCATCCACTGTCCGGTAGAGGAGACGAGTTGGCCCAGGAAGAACAGTCGGAAGTTGCGTACCCGCAGTGACGTGAAAGGGCGCCGGGCACCCGTTCGTAGGGTGTCAGTCGGCAATGTCGCGCCACCTCACGGGTTGCCGGTAGATATCGGGAAAATGAGTCCTGACGTACTTGTGGAACTCTTTGATGTGCTGGCGCATTGCCCAGCGGGCACCCTCTGCGTCGTGCGTACCAATCGCGTCGGCCACGGCCGAGTGCGCACGCAACACCGCTTCTCGGCGCTCGATGGGGTAGCTGATGCCGAGGGGCATCCCGTCGGTGATCGCGTGCAGCGACGAGACCAGCAACGCGAACATCTCGTTGTCGGCCGCAGCGGCGACGATGTCGTGGAATCGGTCGTTCTCGGCGATGAAATTCTCCTCGTCGGCAAGGAACGCTTCCATGCCCCGCACCGAATCGACGATTTCCTGTACGACATCCTCGGTTGCGAATTCCGCTGCTCGACCGGCCAGTTCGGGCTCGAGCAATTCGCGTGCGTCGACCAGTGCGCTGAACGGCATAGACCGAAGTTGGAAGAACAACCCGAGCATGCCGGCGAGGTCGTGGGCATTCGGCTCCGCGACGATGGGACCGCCCTGTGGTCCGGCCTTGACCATGATCACGCCACTCATCTCCAGGAAGCGCAGCGCCTCGCGCAGCGTACCGCGTCCCACGTTGAAGCGAACCAACATTTCGCGCTCGCGGTCGAGTCGGGTGCCCGGGCGCAACCTGCCGGTGGTGATGTCGTCGACGATGTGCTGGGCGATGGACAGGGCAGCCTTGTATGCGCGCCGTGTCGTCGGTCGCCTCCGTGGCTGCCGATCCGCTTCGGGGGGACTATCCAGTCCGTGGTCGTTCACTTCGGTGATCATGGCCACTCCATTCTCCAACACGGTCCTATCATTATGCTAGTTGCCTCCGGAGCGGGCGAGCGGTTCACGGCCCGGGCTTCCCCTCTCCCGGTGCATGCAACGGCTGGGCACCGGGCGATAAATGCTGTGAACTGCGACGTTGTCTCCCCTGCGTCCTGCGGGTCGACTCCGCGCCAAGCTGCGGTGTCGACCAGCACTTATCCCGTCGCTTTGGCGATTGACCCCTTCGTATCCCATTATTAGGCTATTCATGAGACCAACGTGATGCCAACCACAGGTGACGCCATTCGTTACCTCCGGCACACGGCGGCTCGTCACCACGTTCGACCAGGAGGTCCAGGTGCTTATGGCAGGCGCTGCGACGGCTGAGCTCAACTTGGCCAAAGTGATTCAGATTCGTTGGGAAGCCGAGAAGGTCATTTCCCTGCAGTTGGTTCGCGACGACGGATCGGATCTGCCGGAATGGGCGCCGGGCGCGCACATCGAGGTCACGCTACCTTCGGGGCTAATTCGCCAGTACTCGCTGTGCGGCGACCCGTCGGACCGCAGTCAATACACCATCGCGGTGCTCCGCGACGATAGCGGCCGAGGTGGATCTGCCGAGATCCACGACTCGGTCATGGTGGGGCAGAAGCTGTGGATCCGGGGGCCTCGGAATCATTTTCCGCTCGAGCCTGCCGAGTCGTACGTCTTCATCGCCGGAGGCATCGGCGTGACGCCGATACTGAGCATGGTGCGGGAGGTTGCCGGCGGGCAGGTGCCCTGGTCCCTTCATTATGGCGGCAGGTCTTCGGAGACCATGGCGTTCACCCGAGACCTGACCGCGCTCGGTGCTCGGGCGGATTCGACGGTCCACGTGGTCCCCGAGGTCGATTCGGGACTGCTTCCCCTGCGGGCGATCCTCGAAGGCGTCGGCGTCGGTGGCGCGGTGTACAGCTGCGGACCGACGGCTCTGCTCGATGCGCTTCGTGCCCTTGCGGCCGAGATCAGGCCGGACGTGTCCGTTCACTTCGAGCTGTTCGGGGCTCCGGCCTCCGGAAGCGATGAGGACGTCGACGCGACCCGGCATGATCGTCCCTTCCGGGTCCGGCTGGCGCGCAGCGATCGCACCGTGGAAGTCGAGGACGGAACGACGCTGCTCCAAGCCGTTCAGGCTGTCCGACCCGAGGTTCCGTACTCCTGCGAGGAGGGATTCTGCGGAACGTGCATCACCAAGGTGTGCGGTGGTGTGCCTGTTCACCGAGACACCGTGCTGACCGAGCAGGAGCGTGCCGAAGGGGAGGCGATGATCATCTGCGTCGGCAGCTGCGCATCGGATGAACTCGTCCTCGATCTATGAACGGCTTGTAAAACGTTGTGCCACAACATATGGAATAAGGTGATGATCGACGCAGTGAGTGTGCCCGTAGCTGTGCGCTGCAGACGACCACCTCGGCCCACCACGTCTCGGCCGAGACGATTCGTCAGCATCCCGGCCGTGCCGCCGGACGCGTTTCACCTCACCATCTCTCGACCGGCAACGGTCGCCGACGAAGGACGAAATCATGACCACAACCCGTGCGGACTCCCTCCGGGAAGCCGGCAACCCCGTCTACAGCGACCGCAAGCTGCGGTTGGGCACGTTCTCGACAAACCTCCAGGGCGGCTGCGCCATCTCGACCATCGACGGGGTACTGCAAGCTGAGTGGCCCAACACCATCGAACTTGCAAAGCTGGCCGATGGCATGAATTTCGAGGCGGTCGTGCCGGTCGGAAGGTGGCGCGGATTCGGTGGTCCGTCCAACTTCAACGGGGCCGGTTTCGAATGCTTCACCTGGGCTGCGGGTGTGGGTACCGTTACCGAACGCACCGGTGTCTTCGCCACTTCTCACGTCTCCACCATCCATCCGGTGATGGCGGCGAAGCAGTCGGCCACGATCGATCACATCACCAATGGGCGTTTCGCGCTGAACATCGTCACCGGGTGGAACACGCCCGAGATCGAGATGTTCGGCGCCCCGCTGCTCGAGCACGACAGGCGATATGACCTGGCTGTCGAGTGGTTCCAGATCGTCAAAGCCCTGTGGACCAGCGAGGAGCCGGTCAATTTCGACGGCAAGTACTTCCGGGTGGTCGATGCGTCGATCGCACCTCACCCTATCCAGAAGCCGCACCCGGTGGTCATGAACGCCGGTGGTTCGGCTGCGGGACGTCACTTCGGCGCCAAGTATTGCGATGTCGTGTTCATCGCACCCAAATATGACATGGAGGAAATGGCAGAAGAGGTCGCCGCGTTCAAGCGGCTGGCACGTGAAGAGTACGGCCGGGAGATCATGGTGTGGACCAACTCATACGTGGTCCAAGACGAAACCGAAAAGGCTGCCCACACATTCCACGACTACTACGTCGATGTGAAGGGTGATTGGGAAGCGGCCGAGAACCTGGTGTCCACATTGGGTTTGAATTCGCAATCGATCCCACCGCAGGCTCTCGAGAAGATCAAGCGTCAGTTCATCGGAGGCTGGGCCGGCTTCCCGATTATCGGTACCAGCGAACAGGTCGTGGACACACTCAGCACGCTGACCGACTGCGGATTGGACGGTGTACTGATGTCCTTCCCTCGATACATCGAAGACATGACGCGATTCCGAAACGAAACCTATCCGCTCCTCGTAGAGGCCGGTCTGCGCGGATAACGTGCTGTATGAATGGCGATAGGGAGGTCGAGATGAGCACTACTGCCGTCGAGAAGCTAATCGACGAGAACCTCTTCCGGGAAGCGATGGGCAACATCTGCACCCCGGTAGCCGTGGTCACCACCCGTGACTACGCAGGTGAACCGTACGGGACCACCGTCAGCGCCTTCTGTTCCTTGTCCATGGCCCCGCCGATGATCCTGATTGCTCTCGACCGCGCATCCGGCCTCCTCGCAGCAGTGCGGGAGTTCGGCGCGTTCGGCGTGAACATCCTGTTGACCGAGGCCGAGGATGCCGGAAAGAAGTTCGCCAGGAAGGGAAAGGGAGACTTCACCTCCACTGACTGGCACTGGCACGACGGTGTTCCGCGGCTAGCGTCGAGCACATTCTTTCGGTGCACTACAGCCGATCTTCTCGATGGGGGTGACCATCTCATCGTCACCGGACTGGTCCATGCGGTCGGGCTCGGGGAGGGTGCCCCCCTGACCTACCACCGACGTACCTTCGGCACGCATGCCACGGTCAGCGGAACGCTGGGCCGATGACCCGGCTCAGGGTTGCTGGCCAGCGCGCTATCGCTGATCCAGCGACTTGGCTGGCCTGCGGTGGAGCGGTAGTCGTTCTCGATGCCCTCCGAAACGAGGGACTGATGGTGTTCGGTGCGGCATACGCCACCACCGACCTGATGGCGTTCGCTGTTCGACACGGCACCGGGTATCTGCGAGTCGGGATCTCAGCGGACGTCGCGGACCGGCTGGGCCTGCCGCCCATGCACAATAGCTTCCGTCAGGCAGTCCAGGGTGGGTTCACGGTGTCAGTCGACGCGAGATACGGTGTAGGCACAGGAATTTCCGCGCACGACCGAGCCCGCACCGCACGTCTGATCGCGGACCCGAGCGCGCAGGCCGACGATTTCACACGACCGGGGCACCTGCTGCCGGTGGTAGCGGGACCGCGGGACGGCGACGGTGAGGCGATGGTCGCCCGTCAAGCTCTCGCACTCGTGGAGGCGGCGGGGCTGACCGCCGCCGCTGTCTACAGCGAGATCGTGTCTGTGCAGGATCCGACCACGATCATGGCTGCAGACGAAGCCGAAGTATTTGCGCGCTCGGTAGGTGTCCCAGCCATTCGGATAGCGAATACTGCCCCGCAACACGCGGAAGCGAGGAATGGACGTAACAGGATGAACGATCGCCATGTCAGCGAGGACCTGGCACAAGTCATCGGTCGCAGTCCTTCAAGCAGCCACACGCAGTCCTCCCAACTCGCGGCCGTGGTGCCGATCCTCTCGTGATGTCGAGCCCCAGCACCGATCCCACCCGCGGAATGACCGCTGGCCACCTCGGGCGAACAGCATCCCGGCCTGGCGACCGGTCCTACCCTGCTCGGCTTGGCGAGACCCTGACGTCGAGCTTCGGCTTCTTCACACCGATCGTGCAGCCAATCAACCTCCAGCCCTGGGAAGATACGGCGGACCCCGAAGGCCTGGCCAGAATAGTGACCAAGGCCGAATCGCTGGGCTACAGCTACGTGACAGTCGGGGACCACGCCGCCATCGCCGCCGCGGAATCGGCCCTCTATGGGAGTCCACGCTTCTTCGATCCGATCGGCACCGTTGGTTACCTCGCAGCGCTGACCAGCCGCATCCGATTCGCCACGCACGTCTACCAGATTCCCCTACGTAGCCCACTGATCACCGCCAAGGCCTTCGCGACACTCGACGTCCTCTCCCGCGGCAGGATCATCGCGGGCTTCGGGGTAGGTCGGCGAGAGTACGAATCCCACGCCGCTCGCGTCCCGTTCGAGCATCGTGGTGACATCGCCGACGACTATCTCAGAGCAGTCCTCGCGTTGTGGGATGGCGACCCCACGACCCAACACAGCCAATTCGTCGACATCGATGACCTGGTGTGTCTTCCCAGACCCGTGCAGAGACCCCGCCCGCCAGTATGGATCGGCGGCGATCGCCTCGTCGGTCTGCGCCGTGCGGTGCGCTTCGGCGATGCCTGGACACCGTGGGCCCTCACACCCGACCAGGTCACCGCGACGGTGGCGCGACTAGCCGCTGCCCGCGAAGAACAGTTGCCACCGGGATTCCGAATCATCGTTCCCTTGGCTCCGCTCGGAGGGCGCGCGCCCCGAGGGCAACCGTCAGCCCCCAGCGTTGAACCCGGTCGTGAAGCCAGTGAGAAGTGCATCGAACAGATGGCGCGCTGGCGCGAGGCCGGCGCCACGGAGTTCCTCATCGATCTTCCCAGCCCGAGCCTCGAAGCGCTCGAAGACGCGATGGCGTGGTTCGCCGCCGAATTCATCGACCTCCCAGCCGGAGTACCGGCACCGTAACAACGAAAGCAGGATGATTGTGAGTACAGACGGACCGCTCGTCGGAAGAGTGGCAATCGTGACCGGCGCGGGCCGCGGCGTCGGGAGAAGTGAAGCACTGGCTCTGGCAGCGGCGGGGGCCAAAGTAGTCGTCAATGACGTCGGCGTAGACAGTGACGGCGTCGGGTCCACACACGGACCCGCCGATGAAGTGGTTGACACGATCCGCAGCACCGGTGGAGAGGCGGTCGCCAGTTACGAATCAGTCGCCGACTGGGCGGGTGCGGGCCGGGTGGTCGACACCGCGGTCGATGAGTTCGGCAGGCTCGACATCGTGGTGAACAACGCCGGCATCGTTCGGCAACAGATGATCGAAGACATCACCGAAGAGGACTTCGACGCGACCATCGCGGTCAACCTCAAGGGCACGTTCGCCATCTGCCGCCATGCTATTCCCGTCCTGCGACGATCCGGGTACGGGCGCATCATCAACACCACGTCGAACCAGTGGGCGGCACCGCTGGGAAACGCACATTACGCCGCCTCGAAGGGCGGTGTCACCAGCCTCACCTACGACCTGGCCTGGGAACTTCAGCACGACAAGATCACGGTCAACGCCATCGCACCGTTCGCGGCCACTCGTATGACACAGGATGCGAGCGAGCGGGACGCCGCTCTCATCCAGCAGAGAGTGATGAGCGCCAAGCGAGCCAAAGCGAAAGAGGCGCGCACAGATCCGGAACTGACCACTCCCATCGTCCTCTACCTCGCATCCGAAGCCGCGTCGGAGGTCACCGGCTGCGTTTTCCGTACCGGCGGCGGCAAGGTCGGTCTGTACACCCATCCGGTCGAGACACGGACGATCTTCCGTGACGAGAACACGGGCCCGTGGCCGTATGACGACCTCGTGGACCTGCTGCCCCGGAGCGTCCTGTCTGCCGGTTCGAAGGCTCCGCACATTCAGTGATCGCCTGAAACAACCCTGATGGGCGGTACCGCAAACGCGGTACCGCCCATCGGATTTGGTCAGCTAGCTGGGAGGGGAGAAGTTGCCTAGACGACGTAGACCTGTCGCGGTGAGCACCGCAAGCACGAGTGCGAGTGCGATCAGGGCGATGACAATCGAATGCAATCCCGCATCGGTGGCGTTGTCACCGAACGAGACACTGATCAAACCGGACGACAAGATCGCACCGAGATACATGAATGTGCGCATCAGGCCGGCGGCCACTCCGACATTCTCGGCCGGGGCCTGACGGTACAGTGCGGCCTGATTGCCGATCATGCCGAGGCCAGACATGATGCCGAAGATCGTGGGAACGACGACCAGTACCCACATCGGTGTATTCGTCGTGAAGGTCAGCAGACTTGTCGTACCCACGATCGCCGCGATCGCCGTCACCACGAGTGACGACCTGATCAGGTTCCGCCGGGCGAATGGCATCGAGATCACGATCGCGATCACCGACATCGGCAGCATCACGAGTCCAGTCTGTCCTGCCGACAGCGCTCGGCTTTCCACAAGCCACTGGGTCAGTCCGAACAAGATCGTGTAGTTCAACAAGAACGTCACCGCCACCCGAACGTATGTGCCGGTCAGGGCGCGGTTACGTGCGATCAATCCGACGTCGATGAATGGCTTGCCTACCCACAGTTCCCACAGGACGAAGCAAATGAGCAATACACCACAAAGGCTGACGACAACCCAGTTCGGGTGCTCGAGGTTGCCCAGCACGTACAGCAAGCTGGCGATCGTTCCGGCGAACAGGATCAACCCGCCCGGATCGAGATCCCGAACGAGCGATGCCCATCGCGTCCTCCCCGTTCTCGGATCCCGCGGCACCCACACGAGGGTCAAGATCAACCCGATGGCCGCCAACGGCAGGTTCATCACGTACGTCACTCGCCAGCCGCCGATGGCAATAAGAAGCCCTCCCAGCGGTAGTCCCACCGCCGCGGTCACCTGACCTGCGATAGCCAGGGCCCCGAGGGCGCCTCCTGTCCGGCCGGCCGGTCGTTCCTGCGACCACGCCCGGATGATCATCATCGCCGTGGGGTATCCGGCGGAGGTCCCGACTCCGAGCACCACGCGGGCGGCAACGAGCATCGGCATATTCACTGCGACGGTACCGAGCACCCCGCCCAGCGCCACGAGCACGAGCCCGCCGAGAAACACCCGTCGTGGTCCGAACACTTCGGCGAGTTTTCCCATGGCGGGTTGGCCGATTGCGCTCGCAAGGTAGAGCGCCGCAACCAAACTCGCCGTAGCAGCCGACCCGACGCCGAAAGCGCTTCCTACCGCCACGAGGGTGGTTGCGATGACCGAACTGTTGATCGGGTTCAACGCCGAGCCCAACAGCAACGGAGTGATCAGACGCCAACTCGGCGTCTCAGCCTGCATGGGTTTGGGCTGCTGGGTATGCACGGCCGGGCTCACAGAAGGGCCACCCTGGAGCGACCGGCGCGGCGAGCGACCGGTGGGACCTCGCAGTCGGCGAGCCGGTTGAGGATATCGACCAGCACCGGAAGTGCGTCGTACTCTTCCGGGCGTAACACATGATCCACGGCGGCGGTCAACCACGCATTGCGCAGTTCGAGTACCGACTGCAGCACTTCGCGGCCCGTTTCGGTAGCTGCGATCAGCATGCGGCGGCCGTCCTCGGGGTCCCGGTGCCGGACCACGAGGCCCTCCTGTTCCATCGGGCCCAGTACCGCGGCCATCGATTGTGGACGCATGGATTCCGCCGCGGCGAGATCACTCGCGGTACTCGGCGGGCCGTGCACGATCCGGTCCAGAGCAGATAGCTGGCTCCGACTCCACGGAGAGTTGTCGAGCCCCGACTCTGACCGAATGCGACCGCGTAGTCGCTGGATGGCTAGATCGAGATCAACGGCCGCTGACGAACGGCTCGAACCGGATTTCATAAGCAAAACTATACAGTTAATCTGAACAGATTTGGAGACAGATTTATCACATCGGCCTAGTTCGGTTCGAGGCTGCACGGATTCAGGACAAACCGAATAAGCTGCAGTGCAATAAAATTGAGACATATACGCTGCTGTCGCTAGGGGGCCACTGCGTGTGACGGGCCCGATGCGCCCACATCGCGGGCCCGCGAATTGCTGGCGCGAAGATGTCGGTGAGAAGGGGATGCCTCGGCCGGCGAATCTCGAGTGGACGTCGGTGGTGGTTGAACGACGATCTGGTCACTTCTCTCTGGAAGGGGAGAGGGCGATCACCAGCAGCGCTTCGAGTCGGCGGGTGAGTTCGTCCGGATCGGCGGTAACGAGTGCGGTGCTGCCCAGCATCTTTCGCATGAGCCAGAACCCCGCAATGACCGAATGCGCCAGCATCGCGCGCTCGTCCGCATCCGGACCCTCGAGCAATTCGCTCAAGTACCGTCCGGCGTGCCTTTCCACCCCTGCCCGCACGATCTCCGCCGCCCGGGGGTTCGAGGCGGAGCGAAGCATCAGCAGAAAGGGGTCGAGATGCTCGGATTCTGGTGCCGTGCGCTCGACCAGGCGTGCGGCTACATCACCGGCAAGCGTTGCTGGGTTGTCCGACAACACTGTTCGTGGGGCGAAAGCGGTATCGACCGCCTCGGTGAAGAGCTGTTCCTTCGAGCCGAAATAACGGTTGACCAACATCGCAGTGACTCCGGCCGACTGCGCGATCTCACGCACGCCCACGCCGTCGTATCCGTGCCGCGTGAAAGCGATAACCGCCGAGCGCAGAATCGCCTCCCGGGTAGCGGCGGCGTTGCGTACTCGCTTGGGTGGGGTGCTGCTCCGGGCGAGGTCCGCCCCGTCGTGGCTCATACAAGCAGTCTACCGCTGAAGTATACGGATGTAGACATTCGGTTCGGCTAAGTATACGGTTGTAGATATCGAGCCGTTCAGGCGCTGCCTCAAGGAAGACCATCGAAAATGGAACTGAAACTCACTGGTAAACGCGCTTTGGTCACCGGATCAAGTACGGGTCTGGGAGAGGCCACCGCGAAGTTGCTCGCCGCCGAAGGCGCTAGCGTCGTGGTGCACGGACGCAACGAATTTCGTGCGCAGGCGGTTGCGGAGGAAATTCGCTCCGCTGACGGCGTGGCGAGTGTCGCGGTCGGAGATCTTGCTACCGACGACGGAGCTGACGCGGTCGTCGCCGTCGCTCTCGCCGACGGACCGATCGACATCCTCGTTAATAACGCCGGTGCCTATGACCAGGTCGGCTGGGCGGAGGCCACCGCGGCGATCTGGGCGCAGACCTACAACGTCAACGTGATATCGGGGGTCCGAATGATCCAGAGGCTCGTTCCCGGCATGCGTGAACGGGGGTGGGGTCGGGTGGTCCAGATCGGCGGTGGTCTCGGCCTCCAGCCGATGGCCGTGCAACCCCACTACAACGCCACCCTCGCAGCCCGGCACAACCTGGCCGTATCTTTGGCGCGCGACCTCGAGGGCACGGGAGTCACCTCAAACACAGTGGCGCCCGGGGCCATCCTTGTGGACACGGTGCAGGAGCTCGTCACCAGCATCGCACCCGCACACGGATGGGGCGGATCATGGGACGAGATCGAACGCGCCGCGGCGAGCGAATGGGTGCCGAACGACGTCGGCCGCTTCGGTCGCCCCGACGAGATTGCCGCGGCGGTCGCCTACCTCTGCAGCGACTACGCCGAATACATCAGCGGTGCCACGATCCGCGTCGACGGTGGCACGATCCGATCGGCGTTCTGATTCGTCGTGTTGTGCGGGCGCGTCATGTACGCCAATCGGAAAGACGCAGTGTTCCTGTCCGAGTCTCGATATCGGCACTCGGGTCTCAACCAGGCGCAGGCGAGTGCTTCCCGCTCCGCCCTGTCGCGTTCCCGCGACGGGCGATCACGATCCCGGTCCGATGTCCGGTCGAACACTCCTTTCCCGGACATCGGACCGTATCCACCTCTCGTTCTGCGGCCCGGCAGTCGCGCCGGTTTTCTCTGCCGACCAGCTGTCGGCGAGGGTCGACGGGCAGTCGGGAGTGGCCCGCCTGGTAGGCGGGTGTGTGATGGAAAGGCATAACCAACTAGTCAGTTACTAAAGGTGGAGGAGAGAACTATGGCGAAGACTTGGCTTATCACCGGAGCTTCACGCGGATTCGGCCGCGACCTCGCAAAGGCTGTCCTCGATCGAGGGGACAACCTAGTCGCAACAGCGCGCCGCCCGGCGGATCTGACCTTTGTCGGTGACAACGACCGTGGGCGGATCTTCCAGCTCGACGTCACCGACGCCGCGGCGGCGCGCGCTGCCGTCCAATTCGCTGTCGTCGAGTTCGGCGCGCTCGATGTGGTGGTCAACAACGCGGGATACGCCAACAGTGCTCCGATAGAGGAGATGGATGACACGGATTTCCGGAACCAGCTCGAAACCAACTTCTTCGGTGTGGTCAATGTGACCCGCGCCGCCCTTCCGGTCCTACGGAAGCAACGCGGAGGTTTCTTCGTGCAGTTCTCCTCCGTCGGCGGACGTGTTGGTGGAACTCCCGGTCTGGGCGCGTACCAATCGGCGAAGTTTGCCGTGGAAGGATTCTCCGAGGTACTGGCCAACGAAGTGCAGCCATTCGGTGTCAAGGTGCTCATCGTCGAACCAGGAGCGTTTCGCACCGACTGGCAGGGGTCGTCGATGCAATTACCCTCTGTCGGAGCCGATTACGAGCACACCGTTGGCGCGGTCAACAGTTACCGGCGCGAGAACGATGGAACCCAACCCGGCGATCCAGCACGAGCAGCGAAAGTGATCATCGATGTCGTCGAATCCGACGATCCCCCGAGAAGGCTGTTGCTCGGAGCCGGCGCCGTCGAGATGGCACACAAATCGTCCGTCGAACGCGCCGCAGAGGCCGACAAGTGGGCAGCATTGAGCCGGGCAGCAGACTTTCCCACTGGTCCGTAGCCGTCACCCACTTGTGCTTCATTGCACCCATCTCCGGCGACGAGCACCGAAACTCCGAGGACCACACCCTGAGCGCCATCTCCCTGGTCGGCGCACCGATTACGACCCACTCAACAGGAGGAAACATGGAACTGAATCTCACCGGAAAGCGCGCCCTGGTCACCGGCTCGAGCGCCGGCTTAGGAGAGGCGACCGCCAAGCTTCTGGCGGCAGAGGGCGCCACCGTCATCGTTCACGGCCGTGACGAGGCCCGCACCAATAGGGTCGCCGACACAATTCGTGACGCCGGCGGCGCTGCCGTGGTAGCGCTCGGGGATCTCGCCACCGACCCCGGTGCGGACGCGGTCGCACAGACGGCTCTCGCCGGCGGTCCGATCGATATCCTGGTCAACAATGCAGGCTTCTACCGACACCTGTCGTGGGCGGACGCGACACCGGACGAATGGGCGTTCACCTACAACACCAATGTGATTTCCGGTGTGCGGATGATCCAGCGTCTCGTGCCGCAGATGCGTGAACAGAACTGGGGACGCGTCATCACGATTGGCGGTGGTCTCGCCCTGCAGCCGATGAACACGCACCCGCAGTACAACGCGACGCTCGCAGCACGACACAACCTGGCGGTCTCACTCGCACGCGAACTCGAGGACACCAGGGTCACGTCGAACATCGTCTCGCCCGGCGCGATCCTGGTGGAGGCAACACAGGAATTGGTGACCAGCATTGGGCCTGCTCGCGGCTGGGGGCAGACGTGGGAAGAAATCGAACCCAACGCGGTCAACTCGCTCATCCCCAACGATCGGGGTCGTTTTGGTTACCCCGACGAGATCGCCGGTGCAGTGGCCTACCTCTGCAGCGACTACGCAGAGTACGTCAGCGGCGCCACGATCCGCGTCGACGGTGGCCTCATCAAGGGTGCCTTCTAGAGGCCCGGACGAAACAACGGTCTGACGGGTAGGCCTGCTCATCACCGGGTCGAGTCGCGGCCAGGGGGAAGCACCGTGGCCTCTCTCGCCGCCGAGAGAATAGCAGTGCAAACCACGGCCGCAACGAAACTCGCGCATTCCAGGCCGCTGACACCAGCGCTGTCGAGGCCGGGTGAGTGTTTGCCGTAGGCGACGCGCCGTGCGGGTAAAGCGAGACTCGTACGGCTCAACCCCGCCGTGGGGTCTGATCCTTCTCGGCCGGCGGCGATGGCAGCACAGCGCGGACCCATCGGAACCGGAACTTATCGGAACTATGCTGAGAAAACTGGCGAGAGGTGACGAGATGGCTACACAGATGTGCACGGTTCACGTTCGCGCCGAGGACGACGATGGCTGGCTCAGAACCACTGGCGACGACACAGCGTGACCCGATCCCTGGCATCGTCGCCGAACTTGCTGCGGTCGGACTCACCGACGCCACGGAAATCGGGCGCGGGGGATTCGGCATCGTGTACCGCTGCCAGCAGTCGGCCCTCAACCGCACCGTCGCCGTCAAGGTACTGACCGCCGACTTCTGCGCCGCGGATCGCGAACGGTTCGTCCGTGAACAGCTCGCCATGGGCCAACTGTCCGGTCACCCTCACATCGTCGATATCCACGAGGTCGGGACGACAGCGAGTGATCGCCCCTATCTGGTCATGCAGTACCGGGCGCTCGGCTCCTTGGACACCCGAATCCGCCGCGGCGGCCCCCTCGGATGGGCACAGGCGCTGCGCCTGGGCGTCAAGCTCGCCGGGGCGCTCGAAACTGCACACCGCCTCGGTGTACTGCACCGTGACGTCAAACCAGGGAATGTTCTGCTCACCGACTACAACGAACCACAGCTGACCGATTTCGGCATCGCGCGGATCAGCGGTGGATTCCAGACCGCGGCCGGCACCATCACCGGGTCGCCAGCCTTCACCGCCCCCGAGGTGCTGCACGGGCAACCACCCTCCCCGGTCTCGGATCTGTACAGCCTCGGCGCGACCCTCTTCTGCGCCATCACCGGCCATGCTGCTTTCGAGCGGCGTAGCGGCGAACAACTCGTCGCCCAATTCCTGCGAATCACCACCCAACCCGTACCCGACCTGCGCGGGGGAGGGATACCCGACGACGTAAGCAGTGCCATCGAACACGCGATGGCGGGCGATCCTGATCAACGCCCCCCGACGGCATCGACCTTCGGAAACGAACTACGGGAAATCCAGGCCCACCACCACCTCCCCGTCGACGAAATGGCTCTGCCGACTCATCTCCGCACACCCGAAGAGATACCTGCCGAACACGGCGACCGGGCAGCGCGAGTCGCCCAGCTGACTCCACCTACCCCGGCAACCCGGTTCCGCCCGCCCAACACTCCTCACGAGTTGGTCCCACGCACCCGACTCATCGACACCCTGCGCGCCGGCCAACCGCGGCGACTGACCGTCATTCATGCACCCACAGGATTCGGCAAGAGCACTCTCGCCTCCCAATGGAGCGAGAACCTGGCCGACGACGGCGTGGCTGTCGCATGGCTGACCGTCAACCGCGATGACAACAATGTGGTGTGGTTCCTGTCTCATCTCATCGAGGCAATACGGCGAGTGCGGCCGGCCCTCGCCCGGGAGATGGGTTTAACCCTGGAAGAGCACGGAGACCAGTCGGAACATTACATTCTCACATCCTTGATCAACGAGATTCACCAGGCCGAAGGGACTATCGCCCTGGTCATCGATGATTGGCACAGAGTCACGAACCCGGACACCGTCGCCGCCCTGGCCTTCCTGATCGACAACGGTTGCCACCACCTCCAGATCATCGTGACCACCCGAACCCAGATGGGGCTTCCACTCAGCCGTATGCGTGTGCTCGATGAATTGACCGAGATAGATGCCAGCCAATTGCGTTTCAGCCCTGACGAGTCGAGAGCCTTTCTCGCCGAATCTGGATTGAAACTCCCTGATACGGCGATCACCGAACTATCGGCGAACACCGAAGGGTGGGCGGCCGCACTCCAATTGGCCTTGCTCTCGCTGCGCAAGACCACCGATCCCGGCGAGCTGATCGGACACCTGTCCGGCCGGCATCACTCCATCGGAGAGTTCCTCGCGGACAACGTGCTCGACACCCTCGAACCGCAGACGCTCGACTACCTGATGGCGACCTCGGTCACCGAGCGGATCAGCGGCTCACTGGCATCCGTCCTGACCCGATCCCACCGAGGCCAAGCCATACTCGAAGACATCGAGGAACGAGACCTTTTCCTGCACAGGCTCGACGATGAAGGACAGTGGTTCCGATACCACCACATGTTCGCGGAATTTCTCCAGAAAAGGCTCGAAAGAGATCAACCCGACCGCGTCGTCACCCTGCATGAAATCGCCGCCGAATGGTTCGGCACCCGGGGGCTACTCAGTGAGGCGGTTGATCATGCATTGGCGGCCGGAAAACAAGCCACAGCCGTCCGCCTGCTCGAACGCGACGGCATGTCCATGCTCGAACACGCCCAGATGGCGAGCTTTTTGGCGTTGATCGCCAAACTGCCCCCAGGGTTGGTCGAGCACAGTCCCCGACTGCAACTGACCACCGCGTGGGCCGAGTGCACCATGGTCCAGCCGCACCGTGCACGCGCAGCACTCGCCCGCGTCTACCGGTTGCTCGAGACGAACCAGGGCACCGACCACGACACCGCCGAATTGCGCTCAGAAGCTGACGTCGTCCAAGGACACATCGCGATCGAATCGGATCGCATAGGCGGCGTCGACGACCTGATGTCCCGATGCCTGAGGGATCCAGGGAGACTGCCCCCATGGGTCGTCTCCGCCGCCGCCGACATCGCGACTTTTGTCGACATCCATCAGTTCCGATTCGACACCGCGATCGATCGTCAAGTCTGGGCGGGTCCGTACCACGATCGCACTACGGGCCCCTTCAGCGTGATGTTCGGGCATTGCTTCGCTGGTCTCGCGCACCGTGAAAAACTCGCCCTCGCCGAAGCAGAGGCCGAGTTTCGCGAAGCGCTCCGTTTGGGTGCCACCCTGGGCGGAACCCAATCCCGTGCTGCGCGACTTGCCAGCGCGCTCCTCGCCGAACTGCTCTACGAACAAGGTCACATCACCGAAGCGGAACAGCTGCTTTATGAGAGCAACGAAATCCGTGACCAAGGCGGGGTCGTGGATTTCATGCTGGCCCGCTATGCCACCGGGGCACGGATCAAGGCCTTGCGCAACGACAGCGAATCTGCGAAACGGTACCTCGACGAAGGCACACGCATCGCCATCACCCGACGACTCCCACGACTACAGGCGCGGATGGACTACGAACGAATCCTCCTCCATCCAATGACCGGAGAACGACTCGACGGCATCGTAGCTACGCCCTATTCCCATCGCCGAACTCCCGTCGACAGCCTCGACGAAACCACCGTCCAGCTCGAGGAAGCAACCGCGATCCAGCTCCTCCTTTTCGAGCCCAACGCGACACCGCAGACGCTCGCACTCGCCTGCGATTGGGCCGGCCAATGGGTGCAGACGCTCGAGGGGCGAGGCCGGCCACGCGCTGCACTTGACGCGCAGCGACTCCTCGTGGAGGCCTTCGCCGCTGCCGGACGCACCGAGCAAGCCAAACACCTCCTCACAGCAGTCATGGCGAAATGTGCCCGCATCGGCCTGAGGCAGTACCTGCTCGACGGTGGACCACACGTCCTCCCACTCGTCCGTGAGCTGAGACAAGACGTCGAAAACGGCCACTGGCAGAGCAATTGGGAACTGGTGCCGTCCACCTTCCTCGATGACGTCCTGGTCGGCTCCGAACATCCCGCATCGGAACGCAACCAGGCTTCCGGCTCGACGGAGCGCCCGCAAGACCCGCGTTGATCCACGCCAACACGGTGTTTCCGAGTCTCCAGCATTTCTCCGTGGCCGGTCGGTGATCGTGGACGGGTTGTGTGCGAAAGACCACATTTGATAACTAACCGGTTGGTTGTATGGATGCTATTCTGACAAACAACCAGTTAGTTAGAAACGTTTGGGGAACGCCTGCGTCCCTCCGGGGGACGGACTTGGTCAGGCAGGTGCCCTAGGCCCTTCATTGCAGATCCGAGGTAATCATGCCTACTCCGTCGTGACTGTAAGGAATTAATGTGTCGATTCGGTTGTGTCGTCATCTCGTGGTGGTATGGCGGCGAGGAGGGCGGCGGCGGTGCGGTAGCGGGTGGGTGCCGGTGCCGGGGTGTAGCCGTCCTGTTCGAGCAGTGGCCGCACGTCGAGCAGGGCATTGCCAATGGTGCGAGGGCTGACCTGGAACAGTTCGGCCAGGACGGCGCGGTTGCAAAGTCGCCGCAGGTGCAGAACGGTGGCCAGGACGCGTTCGGCATCGGTGATCTTCTGGAGGAAGATTCCGCCGCGGCCCCCGGGCATGCGTTCGCCGCCGCGTTGGGTGTAGCGGCGCCGTTCGACCAGGGCGGCCTGCCGGACGGCGAGGCGTTTGACGAGGTCGCCCAGTTGCCGGCGACTCATGCCGGTCAGAGCCGGATGCGACAGTGCCTCGGGGAGCGGCCGATTCGGTGTCGGGTCGGGTGCCGTGCCGTCACGGAGAAATCCCGCGAGGTCTGCGGCGGTGCTGAAGCGAAGCCCGATGGTCGGGGTGACGTGATGGCCGTGTTCGTCGAGCAGCATCCGCGTTTCGGCGATGATTTCGCCGATGGAGTTCGGATTCACCCCGAGCAGATCCGAGAGCACCCGCTGAGGGCAGACCTGCCGCAGATACACGACGGTGATCAGCAGGGCCGCGGCGTCCGACAGCAGCCGTCGCCCACCGGCACCCGGGGCATTGCGGCGCCGGCCGCCGCGTTGGTGCCAGCGGCGTTGCTCGGCGCGGGCGGCCTGGGCCGGTGCCAGCCGTGCGGTGAGTTCGTCCAGCTCGTCGCCAGTCATGCCGGTCAGGCGCGGGTCGGCGAGCATCGCGACGGCCGCGGCACGCTCGCCTTCCCGGTCCCGGCCGGGAACCGGAGCGGCGTCGGCGTGAGTGGGTTCGATGGTGTAGTTCCACGTTCCGCACTGGGCGTGCGGGCGGATGGGCAACGCGCGCAACTCGTCTCGACCAACCGAGATCCCGATCGGGTAGTCGCCGGTGTCCAGCTCGGCGTCCACGCGCAGCCCGGTGCGGGTGCGGGTGGAGGCGATGGTCTTGACCACGACCTCGTGGCTGGTCAGCGGCCGCCCCCGCCAGTTCATGGTGATCTGGGAGAACAACCGGTGCTCGATCTTGTTCCACTTCGAGGTGCCGGGCGGGAAGTGGCAGACCGTGATCGCCAACCCGGTCTCGGTTGCCAGTGCGGCCAATTCGGCCTTCCACAACCGGTACCGGTAGCTGTTGGAGCCACCGGCGTCGGCGGTGATCAGCAGCCGGCGCGCGTGCGGGTAGTCGGCGGCGCCGCGGGCCTGCCACCAGCGGCGGATGGAGGCGACCGCGAACGCGGCGGTGTCGTGGTCGACGCCGACATTGACCCAACCGGCGTCGGTGGTCAGGTCGTAGACGCCGTACGGGATGGCCCGTTCCGCATTCGGTCCGGTGAAGAAGCTGTGATCGACCACCCGCACCGGATCGCCCTGCGGGCGCCACTCGCGCCCCGGGGTGGGCAGCTGGCCGAGTTGTTCCTTCTTCTTCGAATCGACGCTGATCACCGGCTCGCCCGCGTCCTGGTGCGCCTTGACCTGCTCGTTGATGTAGCGGAACTGCACGTCCCGGTCCGGGTGCTGCTCGCCTTCCAACGTCTTGGCGTTGGCCTGCAAACTGAATCCGTTGTCCCGCAACAATCGTCCCACCGTCGGTGCGGACACCGGATGGCCCTGCCGGGTCAGCTCCTCGGCCAGGTGTCGCAGCGACTTGGTCGTCCACCGCAACGGAGACTCCGGATCCCCACGCTCATCCGGCTCGACCAGCGCCAACAACGCAGGCACCAGCTGCGGATTCAGCGCGTCCGCACCCTTGCGGCCCCCACCCGGACGGCGGACCCGACCCGTCGGTGCCGGATGCTCGCCGGCCTCCAACTCGAACACGCCCCTGCGAACCGTGGTCTCGCTGACACCGACCGCCCGGGCCACCGCCCGCACCCCGCCATGCCCCAGCGACCGGGCCTCCGCCGCCAACGCCAAACGCCGCTGCCGCTCGTTCAGATGCGGCAACAAGACCTCGAACCGCTCCCGCAACCGCCCGTCGACCTCGCTCACAACCGCCCTACCGCACCGACCCGACTCAAACCGCAAAACACCATGTTATTACCTTACAGTCACGTCGTCCACGGAACCCGCACAGAACTCTGCCGAGCACGCCGGAACAGTGCCATCGGCAGGTCTTGCCATGAGCGCGCTGATAATGGCAGTTTTGCTCGCAGCCCTCGACCAGACGATCGTCTCAACCGCGCTGCCTGCGATCGCCTCCGACGTGGGCGGGTTCGCGTACATCGCCTGGGTCAGCGCCTCCTACCTCCTCGCGACAACGGCATCGACACCGCTGTGGGGAAAGCTCGGCGACATGTTCGGCCGCAGACGCCTTTATCTGGTTGCCATGGCCGTGTTCCTCGTCGCATCCGGATTGTGCGGACTGGCCCAGGACATGATTCAGCTCGTAGCGGCACGCTCCCTACAGGGCTTGGGCGGCGGCGGAATGCTGGTCCTCACGTTTGCACTGGTGGGGGATGTGGCCGGTCCGGAGGACCGGAGCCGATACCAAGGTATGTTCGGTGGCGTCTACGGCGTAGCCAGCATTCTCGGTCCTGTATTGGGAGGCGTATTCACCGACCAACTCTCCTGGCGCTGGGCCTTTTTGATCAACCTCCCCATCGGCCTGGTCGGTTTGCTACTCGCTTCGCGGAACCTACCCGCGGGCGCCAAGCGCCGGACTGGTCCCATCGACTACCTCGGAGCGACGATTCTCGCGGCCCTATCGGTCTGCCTGGTGCTGATCGTCTCCTTTGGTGATCAGTGGGGCTGGATCTCCCCCCGCACCATTGCCCTTGCGGCGGCGGCCGTGGTCTTGCTCCTCGTCCTCCTTCCGGCCGAACGCCGGGCACCCGAACCGGTATTGCCACTGCCCATGTTGACGACCACAACGGTATCCATTGCCGCACTCGTCGGCTTCATCGCCAATTTCGCGATGTTTTGTGTGCTGGTCTACCTGCCCACCTATCTGCAGGTAGTGCACGGCGTTTCCGCAACACTCTCGGGCGTACATATGCTCCCGCTTGTCCTCGGCCTCGTCATCAGCCAAGCGCTCGCCGGCCGATGGACCGGACGTACCGGTAAGTGGCAACTCTGCCTCGTTGCGGGCATGGCACTGAACATTGTCGGACTGCTTCTGCTGGCCACCCTCAGCGCCCAGACCAGCGCTTGGGTACTAGGCCTCTACTTCGCTGTGGTCGGTATCGGCATCGGAATGGTGCCGATGGTCATCATGGCCGCCGTCCAAAACGCCGTCGACCCCGCCGACCTGGGCGCGGCCAGCGCCATGGTCACATACTCTCGCTCGATGGGAGCAGCTTTCGGTGTCGCAGCGTTCGGGGCCGCGTTCAACCACGCCTTCAACCCGCGACTGACCACTGCGCTGAACCATTCGGCCCTGCCGGCCGAGTTCGATCCCACCAAGACCGATACCATCGCATCTCTATCGCCCGCGGTGAAGATTCCACTCCTGGAGGCGTTCTCGGACACCGTCGCCAGCACCTTCCTCGCGACCGTCCCGCTGCTTGTCCTCGGTTTCGTTCTCACCCTCTTCCTCGCGACGAGACGCAGCGCGGCACCACGCCGCGCGGAGGTGAAATGAAACCGCGCGAGGCCGTATTCGCTGAAGGGGTAGTCCGCGGCCTGCCTGCCATCGACCGCAGTCTCGCGAGGATGCAGCAGCTCAGGCGTCAATTTGGCCCTCGTCATTCGTCTACAACACCGAGAATTCACGCGAACACACGGATCACGCCAGTTCGCGATGCGGCAACGAGACCCGCGTTCTACTGCGCAACGTCACGCCACTTCACGGGCCGCTCGTAGGCCTCCGGGTACCGCCGTTTTACGAACTCATGAAACTCGCGCATATGCCGGCGCATCGCCCACCGGGCGCCTTCGGGGTCGCCAGCACGGATCGTGTCAGCGATAGTGACGTGTGCCTTGAGCACAGCGGCGCGATTCTCGATCGAGTAGCTGACACCCAACGGCATGCCATCGGTGATCTGGTGAAGCGACACGATAAGGAGGGTGAAGAGATCATTCCCCGCTGCGGTAGCGATCGCAGCGTGGAACCGGTCGTTTTCCGCGCGAAAGTTCTCGTCGTTGTCGAGGAAGGCTTCCATCCCAGCTATGGAGTCCGCGATGAGCTCTCGGATTTCCTCTGACGCACCTACGGCGGCCCGCCCTGCCAGCTCCGGCTCGAGAATCTCGCGGGCTGCGATGATCTGACTGAAGGGCACGGCTCGAAGCTGCAGGAACAGTCCGAGGGAGCCGGCGAGATCGTGGGCATCAGGATCCGCAACAAAGGGGCCGCCTTGGGGCCCAGCTTTCATTGTCAGAACCCCGCTCATCTCCAGGAATCGCAGCGACTCACGTAGCGTTCCGCGACCCACCTCGAAGCGGGCGACCATGTCTCGTTCGCTCTGCAACCGTGTTCCCGGCGCCAGTCGGTCATCGGTAATGTCATCGACGATGAGCTGGGCGATTTCAACGGCAGCCTTGTGGGATCGCCGGCTCTTGGTTCGCCGACGAGGGACTCGGTCTTCGTGGATAGCTTTACGGACAGGCGTGGCCCGTGAATCGTCGGCGTTAGCGGGCATGGCGTCGCCTCCGGGGGCGCACAACGATGCCACGTGCCTGTCCAATCATAGTATTAATGGTACCGCAGGCCCATCGTGAGTTCGGTAGCGGTCCAGGGTGCTGTCCCCATCCATCGCCTCCCTACGGACCGCGGAGCGTGCGGGTACCTTCCGGCAGGTTGCGGGGATGTCGCAACCTACGGGGTGGAGACGCTCCCTGACGGATGCGGCACTGCTCCACTCCGGCCTCCGCGGTGGTGCTGATCGCGACGTTGTAGTTGGCCCTACGAACGATCGCGTCGAACCTTTATCCATGGTCTGGCAGTCATTGCCCAGGATCGACTGACTTTGAAAGCGAATCCTCATGATCGGCAGTCACCTACTCCACTACCGGCGATCCGCGGCGGAGTATTGCTGTCCAGCAACGAAAGTGGGCGAACGGCAACTTCGTCGACCTGGCGTGCTTGCCGGCGATTTCGCGCTGCTGTTGTTCCAGGGCTGACCCATGATCTGGATGTCTTCGTCAAGGCGGCTGAGCCGTACCACCCCGGAGGGAAACACAAGCATGTACGCCCGCTACGCGCCAGCGCAAGGACGGTTTGGGATGGTCCTAGATTCAAGGCGAATGCCAGGACGAACGGGGTCGACGCGCCACATGAGGTCGCGCATCACCGACCAATGATGTATGCGGGCCGATTCACACGAGATCCAACCGGCGCCGGTGGGGACAATCCGATGCGCAGGACGGAGATTTCCAGCCGAGTCAATAGGGACTGTAATTCCGGCGGGCACAGTCCGACAACCCATGCCAGGTGAAGGCGCCAACGGGTACGGTTGTGTGAAGAATCTCGACGAGAGTGACGATGGGATGGCAGCCGGCGTTCGGAGCAATTTAGGAAACTTGCCCCTAGAACTGACTAGTTTCGTCGGTCGTCGCCATGAAGTAGCAGAGGCAAGACGGTTGCTGTCCTCCTCCCGCCTGTTAACACTGACAGGAGTTGGAGGAGTCGGTAAAACAAGGTTGGCTTTGCGGGTTGCGGCGGAGGTGAAGCGCGCATTCCGTGACGGAGTCTGGCTGGTAGGACTCGGCGACCTGCGAGACCCCGTTCTCGTGCCGGACACCATCGCTACCGGTCTGGGACTTAGAGAACAATCATTTCGCCCGACGTTGACAATGCTGGCCGAGTATCTCAGGGACCGACAACTTCTGTTGGTCCTGGACAATTGTGAGCACCTCGTTGACGAGGTCGCGAAGTCCGTCGAAACGCTGCTCACATCCTGTTCGGACCTGCGTATCCTGGCCACGAGCCGGGAACCGCTCGGTATCGGCGGCGAATCCGCAATGAGAGTTCCCCCGCTGGCGGTACCGGATCCGTACCGTTCAGTTTCCTTACGAAGTCTTCCGCGATACGAATCCGTGACCCTCTTCGCCGAGCGGGCTGCAGCCGCACTCCCGGGTTTCGAGCTAACTGAGGACAACCAGCTGGCGGTCGCCCAAATATGCTCCCGCTTGGAAGGTCTCCCGCTACCCATCGAGCTGGCGGCGGCGCGGCTCAGAGCGATGTCGGTAACGCAGATCTTGCAGCGTCTCACGGACCGATTCAAATTGCTAACAGGTGGCAGCAGGGTTGCGCCAGGCCGTCAGCAGACTCTGCGCCTTTCCATGGACTGGAGCTTCGAACTGTGCACCACGCACGAACGACAATTGTGGGCCCGATTGTCAGTGTTCGCAGGAGGATTCGAACTCGATGCGGCGGAGGAAATCTGCGCAGACGAATTGAATTCCGGACGATTGCTCGATCACGTAGTTTCGCTCGTCGACAAATCAATTCTCATCCGAGAGGAGCCCGGCAAGGTCGTGCGGTACCGGCTTCTAGAGACGTTGCGCGAGTACGGACGTGAGAAGTTGCAGGAGGCAGGGGAGGATTCGCAGCTTAGGCGTCGCCACCGCGACTGGTACAAAAAGATGGCGCTGCGGGCGGAGGTGGAATGGATAAGCCCGTCACAAGTGGAGCTGATAACGCGATTGCAGCGAGAACAAACGAATCTTCGTGAGGCACTCAAATTTTCGATGACAGATCCGACTGAATCGGAGTCGGGCGTGGAGATCGCCGCTGCCCTCTATCCGTTCTGGCGTTTGCGTAGTCCTTTGGGTGAGGGAAGACATTGGCTTGACCTCGCCCTCGCCAGTCAGGGCGGCCAACCAAGTACCGGACGAGTCAAAGCGCTCTGCGCCGACAGCATGTTAGCCGGAGTGCAGGGGGACCTCCGCGCAGCTGCGGCTCGCATCGAAGAGGCGCGCGTCGTCGCAACCAAGATCGGCGGTGACGAGATGGGTGCGCTCGTCACCTCCGATGAAGGGCGCCTGTCGCTGTACGCCGGGGACCTCGCTCATGCCGTCGCCTGTTTCGAGTCCGCTGTCAATTTCTTCCGCAAGGGCGGCAACATTCACAGAGTGATTGGCGATCTGCTCGGACTCGGACTGGCCTGCGGACTGAACGGGGACATTGAACGAGCGGTCGCATGTCACGAGGAGGTGCTTTCACTCGCCGAGCCTCGCGGCGAGTCTGTGTACCGGTCATATGCACTGTGGATCCTTGGAATGCTGGTTGCGCAGCAAGGTGACCCTGTTCGCGCCACCACACTGCTCGAACAAGGCCTGCAACTCACGCGAGTCGTGGATGACCCTCTTACCTCTGCATGGTGCTTGGAAGCGCTGGCTTGGATCGCTGCGGGTGATCAAAGGGCGCAACGCGCCGCCATACTGTTGGGAAGCGCCGAGTCCCTCGGGAAGAAGGTCGGCGGCCGCACCGCCATTGTTCCGAATCTTCTCCTTTATCACGAGGAGTGCGAACGCCGCACACGTCGAGTGCTCGGTGACCGGGCATTCCAATCGGCCTACGCGCAAGGCGAGGCTTTCGGCTACGAGGAAGCCCTTGCTTATGCGCTCGACGAGCAGTTCCCGACAGCGTCGCCAGCTTCAACCTCAGATTCGACGACTCTGACCAAACGGGAGCTGGAAGTAGCCACTCTCGTTGCACAGGGACTCACAAACAGAGCAATCGCCACGAAACTCGTGATATCCCAACGCACAGCACAAGGGCACGTCGAGCATGTCCTTGCAAAACTCGGATTCACCTCGAGGGCGCAGATCGCGGCGTGGATGGTCGAGCAAACACATGACGAACAGAACTCCTAGTTCTTCCCGGGCGTTCTCGCAGCGTCACGCGTAACGACGAGACAGGTCGGGAGTTGTACGCGTTCGCCTCAGGCCTCCGTACCGCTCCACTGACGTCGAACCTGCGCACCAGGTCCCCGCATTCAGCGACGACTTGACGATGGCCTGCGCGCGGAGTCTGCGGATGCCGGATCAGAAACTGACCGCGGCGGAGTAGGAGGACGTGGTGTGGGCCGCGTGGCCTTTGGTCTCGGGGCTGGTTGGTGTGATGGTTGCCCACCGCGCCTGTGGGCGCGCAGGACCACGTCGTGGGTGTGGTGTGCGCCCGCGCCGCCGCTGATCGAGCGTTCCCGCACTTCGTTGACGTCGGTGTGCCAGCTGTTATCGAGTAGCGCTGCCACATCACCGGGTGTGACCCACTCATCGGGTTCGAAGCCGTGCTCGCGTGCCGCGGCCGCGTCGCGGATGTCGTGGTGCACGATCAGCAGGGTGCCGCCCGGTGCGACGGCGGAGATCAGCGCGCGTTCGGCGGCACGGTCGGCGGTTATGCGCAGGGCGGGGTACTGGGCTGAGACCAGGTCGAAACCACCCGCGGGTAACTCGGCATCGAGCAGTCCGCTCAGCACCCAGGTGATGTCCACGTTTTCCCTGTCTGCGTGGGCCCGGGCCCGGTGGACGGCGATCTGCGAAATGTCCAGCGCGGTGACGGCCCATCCCTGGCGGGCGAGCCAGAGTGCGTCGGCGCCTTCACCGCAGCCGACGTCCAGGGCGCGTCCCGGGCGTGCGCCGGTCATCTCGTCGACGAGTGCGCCGTTGGGTTCTCCGCTCCACACGCGATCGCGCTCGCTGTAGCGCGCATCCCCCGTGAGTACTTATTGACCGCCCGACGTTAATAAGTACTCACGGGCCGAAGGCACACCGGAAGTTCATGCACGCCATAGATGTTCATGTCGGACTTGAGCTTCACCTCGCCCGCCGGGACGGCGAGTTCGAGATTCGGGAAGCGGCGCAGCAGTCCCTCGAAGCCGGCGCGCATCTCGAGGCGGGCCAGTTGCTGGCCCAGGCACAGGTGGACGCCGTGGCCGAAGGACAGGTGACCGCGGGCCTTGCGGTGGATGTCCAGGGCATCGGGGTTGTCGAAACGCAGGGGGTCGCGGTTGGCGGCCAGCAGGGAGACGACGACGGTCGATCCCTTCCCGATCGTTTCGCCGCCGAGTTCGATGTCCTCCGTGGCGTAGCGATAGAAGATGTCGGCGACGGCCAGGTAGCGCGTGAGTTCCTCGACGGCATCGGGCATCAACTCCGGGTCGGCGCGGAGTTCGGCCAGCTGCTCGGGGTGCTCCAGGAGCGCGAAGGCGCCCAGTGCCAGCATGTTGGCGGTCGTCTCGTGGCCCGCGAGCAGCAGCAGGAATGCGATGCCGATCAGCTCCTCGACGGTGAGGTCGTCGTCGCGGGCCAGGTCGGACAGGATGTCCTCGCCGGGTGCGGCACGTTTGAGCGCGACCAGTTCGGCCAGGTACGTGGTCAGCGCGCCGTACGCGGCCATCTTCTCGTCGAGCGCCTGGTCCTTGACCAGGAACTTGGCCGTGTTGACCTGGAAAGTCTCCCGGTCCGCGTAGGGGACGCCGAGCAGTTCGCAGATCACCAGCGACGGCACCGGCAGTGCGAACTCCTTGACCAGGTCGACCGGCTGGGTCAGGCGCGCCATCTCGTCCAGTTGCCGCTCGACGACGTCGACGATGTGCTCCTCGAGTTGCTTCATGCGTCGCACGGTGAAGGCGCCGGTGAGCTTGCGCCGCAACCGGGTGTGGTCGGGCGGGTCCATCGCGATGAACAACCCCGGGACCTGCGGGGACGGCTCGGTGGCGGCGGGCATGCCGGGCGTCTCGTACGGCACGTGCAGAATGCCGATGTCCGGGCGCGAGCTGAACCGGGTGTCGGCCAGAAGCCGGCGGACCGCGTCGTAGCCGGTGACGAGCCAGCCCTCGTGACCGTCGGGGAAGACCAGCGGACTGACGGGTCGAGCGTCGCGCAGCCGGGTGATTGCGCTGGGCGGGTCGAACGGTCCCGCATCGCGATCCATCGGGAGGCCGTGCGGGACGGGAACGGTTCGGCTCATCGGATGTCCTTCTCGTGCCGGGTGAGTGTGCTTGACGGTCATGGGTTCTCCTGTACTCCAGGGCCGGAAATGGATCAGGAACGGCGGATCGTGATGCCGCCGAACGAGGTGTGCGCACGCACCTCGGCCGTCCTGTCGGACGCCGCGGGCCGGGTGATGTCGTCCAGCGCGTTGTGTACCCGCCCGAACTTGGACTTCACGTCCAGCCGAGCGGCGGTGCCCTCGGCGATGCCGATCTCCAGGTCGCCCATCGCGGTCCCGACCTCGACCGAGCCGTGGGCCACGTCGGCGATGCGAATGCTGCCGTTGGCCGTCTTCGCCTCGACACTCGCGCCGGCCCGGTCGACGGAGATGGCGCCGTTCGCCGAGCGCACGCGGACGTCCCCGGTGACCGCGGCGATCGTGGTGTCGCCGTTGGAGTTCTTCACGACCACGGAGCCCGCGGTCTCGCCGATGCGTACCTTCCCGGAGCCGGTGCGGATCTCGGCGTTGCCCGCGACGCCGTCCGCGGTGACGTCACCGGCCGCGGTGTTCACGCGCAAGGAACCGGTCCGCTCGAGTCGGACGTTCCCGGCGGAGGTCTTGAACGTGCACTCCCCGAGCCGGCCCGTGCCACTGAGGTTTCCCACCTGCAACGAGCCGGATACCCGTGAACCGCTGGGCAATTCGATCGACACGTTCACCGACCGGGTCTTGCGGGAGAAGTCGAAGGCGCGCGCCTTCGGTCCCGTGACCTGAAGAACGCCGTCCGCGTAGTCGACGCGGACGTGCTGGGCGGCCTGGACGTCCGACTCGTCGGAGTCGTCGCTCGGATGCACATCGACGACGGTGTCGGTCCGGTCGCTCGCGGTGATCCACACATTGCCGACGCCGAGGCCGAGCGTGACGGAAATCGGTTCGGGTGTCTCGAAATTGGGCATGGTTGTCCCCTTCGTCGTGGGTAGGTGGCACGTCTCGCAGGTCGGGGACGTGGTGTAGCGGGATGCATTGGCCGCATCCTCGATCGGCTCAGCCGGTGGTGCGGTCGCGATGTCTCTCAAACGAGATCAAGTGCATGGCACCACTATGGCACCATGTTGGCATCAACGCAAGACCTAAGTGGCTCACCACGTGGATGGCGCGGCACCACGCAGTGGCTATCGACTGAAAAGCTGCTGTTCAGGAAGCGGCCGGGTCAATCGGCGATGACTGCGGCGAAGTCCTCGGAAGGTCCGGACGGTCACTGTCCGGGATCGGGCCGTGCCTGCAGCGTCGGCGCGGCGGCGGCCGGCAGCGCGTCGCGGTCGCGGTTCAACGGGGGATAGACGCGTTGGGTGTTGATGGTGATCTTCGTGGCTTTGGCCTGCGCGCCGCGCGTCACCACCTGGCGATCCCACCCCTCGGTGTACACCGCGCCGGCCGGTCCGAGGTCGAGAATCAATCGTGGCGTACCAGGGGATCCGGAGCGGCAACATCGGCTCCCCGAGTAGATCGCCGACGACGTTGTAGCCCGCGTAGCGGCCCATCGGGCGCCCGTGCTGGCACGACATCACCGACAGGTGGCCCTCGTCCACCCGCGCCGCGGCGACGTCACCGGCGGCGAACACTCCGGGCGAGCCGATCACGCGCAGATAGTCGTCGACCGCCGCGGTCGCCGCGCCCACGCCCGCTCGGCCGTTGGACGGTGTGGCCAGGTGACGCTGCAACTTCATCGCGCCGTCGTATGTGTCCACGTCGAAGCCGAATTCCCGCAGACCGGGGATGTCGGGCTTCGCCACCCGACTGCCCAGCGCCAGGACCAATCGGTCGTACCGCTGCGTGCCCCTGCCCCGTCGCCCGAGACGGTGACGGTGCGCGCCGCGGTGTCGATCGCGGTCACCTCGGCGGCGATGCCCCGACGCCGACGGGGTCGAGCAGGTCGCTCAGCGGGATGCGGCACGCGCTCAGGTCCGCCTAGTAGTTGCGGACCCGGATGTCGTGGAAGGGCATCGCGCTGATCACCGTGACATCGACGGTGCCGGCTGCGCCGAGTTCGTCGAGCCGCCGCGCGGCTCCCAGCGCGGCCCACAAACCGGCGAACCCCGAGCCGAGGACGAGGACGCGATCGGAATCGGTCACCCCGCCATCGTGCCAGGTCTACGCCGCGACGACTGCCGGATCGCGATCGTGCGCGATCATTCGCCGAACAACGCCCGCTCGTCGGCGACGTCGTACTCGGCTACCGACGCCGTGAGCATTGCCGCGCCCTGCTCGTCGCTGGGGCCGCTGCTGCGGAAGGCATCGACCGCCGCCTGCGACTCCCAGCGCTCGAAGATGTTGATGCGGCCATGGTCGATCAGGTCGGCCGAGATGGCGAAGTCGAGGCAGCCGGCCGCGCCGCGCGCCTGTTCGACGACGCTCACGCAGCCTGCGAGGTAGGACTCGCGCTGCTCCGGTTCGACGGTGATGTGTCCGGCGACGATGACCATGGGTTCGCTCCCGGTTCGGGTAGTCGGACGCTTGTTCCGGAGTCGGGGTGATTCCGGGGGCGCGGAATATCGCGGAATATCTCCGAGGACGGTACTGTTGAACCCGCTGACGGTGTCGGACATACCCCGGGTACCACATTAAATTCGTCGCCGAGAGCGACCACTTGCCGAGAGGCGATATGACGGCACCGTCGCAGAAGCCGCCGGCACCCTCGGGTGCCGGCGGTTTTCGTTGTGCGGTGGACCTTACTGTTCCTTCTTTTCCTTCCCGAGGCGGGCGGCGAGCATCGCCTTGCCCAGATCGCCGCCCTTCCGGCTCACGGCCTGGGCGCGGCGGAAGAAGTCGGCCAACTCGGCGTCGCCGTCCATGTCGGCGTCGGAGATGTAGCCCTCGAGACGCAGAGCGTTGCTCAGTGACGCTTCGACGAACCAGATCAGGTTGTAGTCCTTGTCCCGTAGACCCGTCACCGAACCAACTTCTTGTTCACTCATCAGTGCGTCCTTCCCGAGAAACGGCCGACTGTCTTGTGGTTCCTGCCTACCCGTGTGGTTGCATCGTAGAACGTGAGGCGCGCCGGGCTCAGGCGAATGCCCAGTTCATCAGGACGACGTACAGACCGGTCCCGACGACGATCGAGAGCACCGCGTTCTTACGCCACAGTTGTACCGCGGCCGTGGCCCCCACCGCGATCAATTCGGGGATCCCGTGCGACGGCGCGGTGACGGAGACGTTCTTCAGCGAGTACGCCACCAGGATCAGCATGATCCCGGCAGGCATGTAAACACCTAGGTAGCCGACGAGCGCGGACGACCGCATCGGCATGACGATCGCGAACGGGATCGCCCGCAGGGCGAACGTGACCACCGCCATGATCGCGACGGCCGCGAGGATGTAACCGGGGTCAGGCATCGGCGGGCACCTTTCTCCGCGTGACGAAGTATCGGACGACGAGCAGGCTCACGAATGCGCCCATCGCGATCGGCAGCATGTGTTCGGCGTCGACGAGTCGCGCGGTCAGGGCGCATGCCACGGCGATCGTGGGAACCGCGAAACCGCTCTGGGCCCGGATCGCCTCGATGGACAGCACGACGAACAGTGCGGTCAGCGCGAAGTCGAGTCCGACGATGGTCTCCGGGATCCACTGCGCTGCAGTCGCTCCGAGGATCGCCCCGCCGATCCAGTACGCGTGGAGGTACAGCTGCGAGTACACCATGACCCGGCCGGTCATCGACCTCCGGTCGCCGGTGACCGACATGGCGTACGCCTCGTCGGTCAGCGCGAACATGCTGTAGAACCGGGCGAGCCGGCCCTTGACCCTGTCGAGGGGAAAGCTCAAGGCGTAGAACACGTGCCGGAAGTTCACCAGCAGCGCGGTCAGCGCGATGTAAGGGAGGGGCGTCAGGGTGGCGACCATGCCGACCGCGATGAATTCGAGGGAACCGGCGTAGATCAGCGAGGTGAAGACCATCGCCCACCAGGGGTTGAGTCCCTGCTGGACCACGAGCACCCCGAGGGCGATCCCCAGCGGAATCAGTCCGATCCCGACGGGGAGGGATGCCTGCAGGGCCCGACGCCATTCCGGCGTGTGCCGGTGGTCGGGGTCGACGACTGCGGTCGCGGCAAAGGGGGCTGGATCGATCACCACGCAAATCTATAGCAACTATCCCGGTGCGCGATTGCGAGCGAATGCCCATAATCGGCCCTGTGCGCAATAATAGTGCGATGGATGATATCGATCACGCAATTCTCGACCACCTGCGCAACGACTCCAGTCTGACCAACACCGAATTGGCGGACCTCGTGGGTCTGACTCCCTCCCCGTGTCTGCGCAGGGTCAAGAAACTCGAGGCGGACGGCGTCATCACCGGCTACCGCGCGATCGTCAGCCAGGAGGCGCTGGATCGGGGATTCCAGGTGATCGTCACCGCCGAGATCGGCGTGAACGATCAGGCGACCATCGAACAGTTCGAGTCCCGGGTCGCCGCCTTCGACGAGGTGATCGAATGCCGGAGGCTGTTCGGGATCCCCGACTATTTCATCCGGGTCGCGGTCCGCGACCTCGCGACGTACGAGAACTTCATGGCCACGAAGCTCAGCGGGCTCCCGGCGGTGTCGCGGGTGACGTCGCTGATCACGATGAAGACCATCAAGAGTGCTGACTGACCGGCCGCGAATCGGGTTTGTCCCGCGTCTGGTCCCCTATTCTGGCGATATGCCCGACGACCTGCTGATCGCGCGGAATCCGGAAGCCGGCTCGACGCTTCCCTACCTGGTGCGGGTTCCGCTGGGACCGGGCGGCATCGTCGTCAAGGCGAAGCAGCCCTGGCCCCGCGAATCCAAGGTCTACTGCCACCGGGCCGACGAATGGCCCGCCGACGCCGAGATCCTGGAGCGGCTCGAGGTTCGTTCGTGCACCCGGCGAGGCCCCGCGATCGACCTGGTGCTCACCCGTGCCCGGGAGAACCGCTCCCAGTTGGTGATGACCCGTGCGCGGGGCCGGGAGATGATCTTCTGGCAGTCGCCGCGCACCGCGAAGCAGGCGAGGCCCGCGGTCACGGTGCCGACGGCGCGGGCCCACGGCCGCGTGCTCGACATCGTCGTCGACACCGCCGAAAAGTATCCGTACACGTTCGGGAAGCAGCAGGCGACCACGGTTCGCCGACGGCTGTCCGCGGGAGATTACGCGGTCGAGGTCGGCGACGAGATCGTGGCGGTGGTGGAACGCAAGACGCTCGAGGATCTTGCGGCGAGCCTGCTGTCCGGGCGGATGACATACGCGGCGGCCGAGTTGAGCGCATTGCCTCGGGCCGCCGTGGTGGTCGAGGACCGGTACAGCCGGCTGTTCAAGCTCGAACACGTCAGCGGAGCCAGGGTCGCTGAGGCGCTGGCCGAATTGCAGGCCCGGTTTCCGGCGCTGCCGGTGACGTTCTGCGAGACGCGGCAACTGGGCCAGGAGTGGACCTATCGCTGGCTGGGCGCCTGCCTGCACGAGTGGGAATCGGCTCGGGCGACGAGCGATCTCGAAACGACGTTCGCGACGGCCCCGTCCGTGGCGCCCGCGAAAGTCGACGTGCAGCGCCCCGCGGTCGTCCGCGACTGGGCTCGGGCTCAGGGGATCGAGGTGTCGGAGAAGGGGCGGATCCCGGCAGCGGTGATGCGCGCGTTCTCGGCGGCTCATCCGCAGTGAGAGCGTGACCCTGCGCACCCATCGTCCGAAAAGGTAAAGAGTCCTTTACTATGGGTGGCTCGTACTCCGATTACAGAGAGAGCCATGACCAGCGCTTCGCGCCCCCGAAGACCCAGCCCGCCCCAGAGTGGTCACCGCAGTCCCGGACGCACGACGCGGGTGACACCGTGGTGACCGTCCTGAGCATCGGCTTCGGCGTCGTCGTCGTATTACTGATCACCGCCCTGACCGGCTATTTCGTCGCGCAGGAATTCGCGTACATGTCGGTCGACCGCTCGCGGCTCAAGGCCAGGGCCGAGGCGGGAGACATGGGCGCCGCACGCGCGCTGGCCGTCACGCGCCGCACCTCGTTCATGCTTTCCGGCGCCCAGTTGGGCATCACGGTCACCGGTCTGCTCGTCGGTTACGTCGCCGAACCCCTGATCGGGCGCGGTCTCGGCGAACTTCTCGGCGGCGTCGGCATCCCGACCGCGGTCGGGGTCGGTGTCGGTGCCGTCCTCGCCGTCCTGTTCTCCACCTTCGTCCAGATGCTGTTCGGTGAACTGTTCCCGAAGAACCTGGCGATCGCCCGTCCCGAACCGGTGGCGCGATGGCTCGCGCTGTCGACCACCGTCTACCTGAAACTTTTCGGCTGGTTGATCTGGTTGTTCGACCAGTCGTCGAACCTGCTGCTGCGCGCTGCGGATCGAGCCGGTCCACGACGTCGAGCACTCGGCGACCGCACGGGACCTCGAGCACATCGTCGCCGAGTCCCGCGACGCCGGTGAGCTGCCGCGGGAACTGTCGACCCTGCTCGACCGGATCCTCGACTTCCCCACCCGCACCGCCGGGCACGCCATGATTCCCCGCGCCCACGTCGACACCGTCCGGGCCGACGAACCCTTGAGCAGCGTGCTCGGGAAGATGGGCGCCGGACACACCCGCTACCCCGTCGTCGGGACCTCCTCCGACGACCTGCGCGGCGTCATCCACCTCCACGACCTCCTCGGCGACCAGGCCGACGGGGTGGCCGCGTCCCGGACCCGCGCGGCCGTCGTCGTGCCGACGTCGCTGCCGCTGCCCGACGTGCTGGAACAGCTGACAGCCGCCCGGGACGAGATGGCCCTCGTCGTCGACGAGTACGGCGGGTTCGCCGGCGTCATCACGATCGAGGATCTCGCGGAGGAACTCGTCGGTGAGATCGCCGACGAACACGATCCCGACGGCGACACGTCGGTGACGGGCTCCGAATCCGAGGGCTGGACGATGCCCGGCGACCTGCACATCGACGAGGTGGAGCGCGTCCTCGGACACGACCTCCGGTCCGGCGACTTCGAGACGCTCGCCGGCGCCGTCATCGCGGAGTTCGGTGGTCTCCCCCTCGTCGGGGATGTCGTCGCGATCCGATTGAACCCGGATCCGGCCGACCTGATCGCCGACGCCCATCCGCCCGTCCGCAACCTCGACGCCGAGGTGCGGGCGGTCGACAAGCACGTTCCATCCTCGCTGTTCGTGAGGCTCCGCATCGTGGAGAGTGACTCGACCGATGAGTAATCCCTGGGTCGTTCTGGTGGTCACCGTCGGGTTGATCGCGGCCAGCGCGTTCTTCGTGGCCATCGAGTTCGCACTGATCGCCGCCCGTCGCCACCGGCTCGAGGACGCCGCCCCCACCAGTCGGGCGGCGCGGGCCGCTCTGCGCAGCGCATCCGAGCTGTCGGTGTTGCTGGCGGGATCCCAGCTGGGCATCACCGTGTGCACCCTCGCACTCGGTGCCGTCACGAAGCCGGCCGTGCATCACTGGCTCACCCCGGCGTTCGAAGGGTGGGGTGCGCCGCTGTGGCTCGCGGACGTCCTCGGATTCGTCCTCGCCCTGATCATCGTCACGTTCCTGCACCTCGTCGTCGGCGAGATGGCACCGAAGTCGTGGGCGATCGCGCACCCGGAGAAATCGGCGACCCTGCTGGCGATCCCGATGCGCGCGTTCATGTGGGCCACCCGCCCACTGCTGCTGGTGCTGAACCGGATGGCGAACCGGTGCCTGCGACTGTTCGGCGTGGAACCGGTCGACCAGGTCGGGGCGGGCCAGGATCCCGATGCGCTGCGTCACCTCGTCGAGCACTCCGCGACCGTCGGCACGCTCGACGAGCGGTACCACGGCCAGCTGACCAGTGCCCTGGCACTCCAGTCGCTCACCGTGCGGGACATGGTGCGGCCGAACACCTCCCCGAGCAGCGTCGCCCCGGATGCGACCGCCGCGGCGATCAAGGCGGCAGCGGATCGGAGCGGCCACCTCCGGCTGCTCGTGCGCGACGAGGACGGGATCAGGGGCGTGGTGCACGCGCGGGACAGTCTGCGGGCAGGCGCGGGAGTCACTGCCGCCGACCTGATGCGCCCGGTGCTGACCCTCGACGCGGACGCCGCCGTGTACGAGGCGTTGCACACGATGCGCGAGACCCGTAGCCATCTCGCGATCGTCACCGACGACGGGCAGCTGATCGGCGTCGTCACGCTGACGGACGTCCTCGCGCGTCTGCGCCCGGCGGCGGGGGCGTCCGCCTGACCCGTTTCGCATACCGCGGCCGGTGCCGGGATCGTGGGAGCGGTACCCTCGCGGGGTGAATTCACGGTTGGATGTGGTCGCGCGGGTGCGCGGCTCCGTCGTGGGTTCACTGTCCGGCGCGGTCAGCATCGCCGCGCACGGTATCGCCGGCGGCGGAATGCCCCCGAGCGACGGTTCGGTGGTGCTGCTTCTCGCGGCGTGCGCCGCCGTCGGAGCGTCGGTCGCCGCCATCCGGGTGGCCAGCCGCGAATGGTTGTTCGTGCTGTCGGTGCTCGCAGTGGGCCAGCTGATCGGCCACACCACGCTGGCGTTGGCGGCCGATCATGCGCACGGCCTGGGACTGTCCACTCCGATGATCGCCGCGCACATCGCCGCCATTGCGGTGGCCGCGGTGCTGGTCCGATCGGCCGAACGCGCCTGTCTGCGGGCCCTGGCGGCGCTGACGCGCATCGTTCTCGCCGTCCTGGCCCCACTGCAGGTCGATACCGGCACCTGGTCGGCGACCCCGGTCTACCGCGCGAAGCTGTCGTTGTGGCTGCTGGTCGCCGCGGGCGCCGGCACCCGCGGGCCACCCGCACTCGTCTAGTCGAACCTCTCACCGCCCTCCCGGCGCACACGGAAAGACGTGTCGCTCGCCGGTCGGGCGTGTTCTCACACGGCACCAGCAGACTCCCGGCGAGTCCCGGTGCCGATCCCTTCCCGAGTCGGAACATCCCTGACCTCGCGTTGCCCAGCGCACCCCTGACGTGCGCGGCCTCGACGGCGCTGGGTGCCCGCCTCACCCGAACTCGAATCGAGACCATCATGTCCATTCCCGAACTCGAACGCGACAAACCCGTCGCGCCCGCCCCGTCCTCGTCGGCGTCGCCGCCGCGCAGTCTCCGGCCACTGATCCTGCGTCTGCACTTCTACGCGGGGATTCTGGTGGCCCCGTTCCTGGTGATCGCCGCCGTCAGCGGCGGCCTCTACGCCCTCGCGCCGTCCGTCGAGCAGCTGGTCTACCGCGACTACCTGCATGTCGACTCGACCGGGCCCGATCTGCCGATGTCCGAACAGGTGCGGGCCGCGCAGCAGGTTCGCCCGGACCTCGCCGTGGCGGCCGTGCGCCCGGCGACCGAACCGGGTGAGACGACGCAGGTGATGTTCACCGACCCCGGGCTGGGCGAATCCGAACGACTCGCGGTCTTCGTCGATCCCGCCACCGCGCAGCCGAAGGGCGAACTGGTGGTGTACGGCAGCAGTGGGGCGCTGCCGATGCGGACCTGGATTTCGCAGTTGCACCGGCACCTGCACCTCGGTGAGCCCGGACGTATCTACAGTGAGCTCGCCGCGTCGTGGCTGTGGGTCATCGCGCTCGGCGGCGTGTACCTGTGGGTGCAGCGGTATCGCACGACCCGGGCCCGGAACGCGGACGCCGCCAGGTTGTGGACGCTCGACCGGTCGAGCCGCGGCCGCAACCGTACCCTGAGCTGGCACGGGGTGGTCGGGGTCTGGATCGCGGTCGGTCTGGTGTTCCTCTCGGCGACGGGCCTGACCTGGTCGCGGTACGCGGGCGAGAACGTCGGCGAACTCCGTACCGCCCTGAGCTGGACCACCCCCAAGATCGACAAGAAACTGGACTCGGCTCCGAACACCGGCGGCGCTGCCTCGGGCGGTCACGACGGGCACGGCGCCGGGCACACTCCCGCGTCGGATCCGGGAATCCTCGACACGAACGTGGGCGAACTCGACACCGTCCTCGACGTCGCCCGGCGCAGCGGTGTCACCGGCGCCGTCGAGGCGACCGTTCCCGCGGACACGGGCACCGCGTTCACGGTCACCCAGACCCGCGAACCATGGCAGTTCTCGACCGATTCGATCGCCATCGACGGGGCCACGGGCACCGTGACGGACGTGTCGCGGTTCGCCGACTGGCCGCTCGCCGCGAAGCTGACGTCCTGGGGCATCGCCCTGCACATGGGTTTGCTGTTCGGTCTGCTCAACCAGCTGATCCTGGCCGCTCTCGCGGTGGCGTTGCTCGCCGTCATCATCCGCGGCTACGTCCTCTGGTGGCGGCGCAGTCCCACCCGCGGCACTGCCCGGGCGGTGGGCAGGCCGCCGGCGCGCGGCACGTGGCGTCGAATCCACCCGGTCGCGGCCGTGACCGGAGTCGCCTGCGTCGTCCTCGTCGGCTGGTTCGTCCCGCTTCTGGGACTGAGCCTCGTCGCGTTCCTGCTCGTCGACGTCGCGGTCGGTGCCCTCGGCCGTACCCGGGCCGGGTGATCGACAGGGGCACCCGCACAGACGCCGCGGTCAATGCGTGGGAACCGGGTGCCCCTCCGACGCCTGCACGACGACGAATCCGTTTCCGGTGAGGCACAGCTGATATGCCTCACCGGATCCTCGGCCGATCGCAGCGCCCATCTTCGCCGTCTTGCGGATCGTCGAGTGCAGGCCGGTCGACCACAGCACTGCGCTCTGCATGTCGACGTAAGTGGGGGTGTCCACGTTCAGGACGACGGGGGTGCCGTACACGGTGACGGCGAGAACGCCGCGCCCGGTGAACGTGGTGTTGAACAGTCCGCCACTGAGCATCGACGCGCCCTCGACGCGGTGGATATCCCAGGTCAGGGAACTGTCGAACGCGAGGACGTTGGAACCGTTGACGGTCACCGACTCGTCCTCGAGTTCGAGCAGGAAGATCTCGTCGGCGTCGCGGGCGAGGAACACGTCGCCGTTGCCGGACACCTTCATCAGCGACATGCCCTCACCGGTGAACGCCTTCTTGAAGAACTTCCCGACGCCGCCGCTGCCCTCGTACGAGAAGTCGACGTCACCCTGGTACGCGACCATCGCTCCCTGCCGGGCGAAGAAGTGGCCGCCAGTTCCGGTCAAGTCCACCTTGAGCATTCGGGGATTCTGGAGCACGAAGGTGCCCGGTTCTCCGTTGCGTTCCGCGTTCTTCATCAGGTCGCTGCGCATGCTGCGATCGTATCCGCCGCGTCAACGAACCCATTCCGGACCGGGCCCGCTGGCTTCCTCGAAAATCAGCCACGTCTTGGTCGCCTGCACACCTTCGAGGCTCTGCAACCGTTCGAGGACGACGTGACGCAGTGCGCTGTTGTCCGGTGCGCGGACGAGGACGAGAACGTCGAAATCGCCACCCAGTAGTGAGAAGTGCTCGACGAACGGCAATGTCCGCAGCTGGGTGGAGATTCCCCGCCACGAGTCCTGCCTGATCGACAGGGCGATGAACGCGGAGGAGCCCAGGCCCGCTTTGGAGTGCGAGATGCGGGTGGTGAATCCTTCGATGATCCCGGCTTCCTGCAACCGTTCGATGCGGACGTACGCGTGGGCGCGGGAGATGTGCGCCTTCTCCGCCAGCGCTCGCATCGAGATGCGGCTGTCGGCGACGAGTTCCTTGATGATGCGTCGGTCGATCGCGTCGAGTTCGTACGTGTCCGTTGTGCCCTCGGCCATCTGTCCATCCCTGCTGTGGTCGCTCACACTCCGGTGAGACATTCTGCCCCCGACAGGCCGATTCTAGGCCATTTGTCTCCGATTCCTCCCAGTCGTTGTCGATAGGTCGTTCAGTTGCGAGCATTGACGAACACAATGCATATGGAGGTAGACGTGACGCTCGTAGAGCAGCCCCCGGCGAGGCCGTATCGGAAGTTCCTTCCCGCCGACAGTGCGGTGCAGTATCTGGATTCGGCGGGCGCGCTCACCGAGAGCGAGGCCCGGTACCCGAGGCCGAGTGACGACCGTCTGGTGGAGATGCACCGGGACATGGTGCTGGGCAGGCGCTTCGATCAGCAGGCGACGGCCCTGACCAAGCAGGGCCGGCTGGCGGTGTATCCGTCCTCGCGTGGCCAGGAGGCCTGCCAGATCGCGGCGGCGATGAGCCTGCGACCGACCGATTGGATGTTCCCCACCTACCGCGACTCGGTGGCGCTCGCCGCCCGCGGTATCGAGCCGGTCGAGATCCTCAGCATGCTCGCCGGCGACTGGCACTGCGGCTACGACCCGGCGCGGCACCGCAGTGCACCCCAGTGCACCCCGCTGGCCACTCAGTTGCTGCACGCCACCGGTGTGGCGTACGGCGAACACCGCAGGGGCCGAGACGCGATCGCGCTGGCGTTCTGCGGCGACGGCGCGACCAGTGAGGGCGACTTCCACGAGGCCCTCAACTTTGCGGCCGTGTTCAAGGCCCCGGTGGTGTTCCTGGTGCAGAACAACGGATTCGCGATCAGCGTGCCGCTCGCCCGGCAGAGCGCCGCACCCACGTTGGCGCACAAAGGCGTCGGCTACGGAATCGGCAGCGAGCAGGTCGACGGCAACGACCCGGTCGCCATGCTCGCCGTGATGGACGAGGCAGCGAACTTCGTCCGGGCCGGCAACGGGCCGGTCATCGTCGAGGCCCGCACCTACCGGATCGACGCGCACACCAACGCCGACGACGCCACCCGCTACCGCGACTCGTCCGAGGTGGAGCAGTGGCTCGGACGCGACCCGCTGACCCGGCTGGAGAAGTACTTGCGCGGCCGGGACCTGCTCGACGACGCGTCCGTCGACGCCCTGACCGCCGAGGCCGACACCGCCGCCGCGGCCCTGCGCGCCGGAATGAACGTCGACCGGCCCCACGACCCGCTCGATCTGTTCCGGCACGTCTTCGCCGAACCCACCCCACAGTTGCGCGAACAGCAGGCCCAGGTGCAGGCCGAACTGGCCGCCGAATCCGAGGAGCACTGAATCATGCCCACACTCACCATGGCTCAGGCCCTGAACACCGCGCTGCGCGACGCGCTCGCCGCGGACGAGAACGTCGTCGTCTTCGGTGAGGACGTCGGCACGCTCGGCGGCGTCTTCCGGGTCACCGACGGACTCACCCGCGACTTCGGCGACGACCGCTGCTTCGACACCCCGCTCGCCGAATCCGGCATCATCGGTTTCGCCATCGGCATGGCGATGGCCGGGTTCAAGCCGGTCGTCGAGATGCAGTTCGACGCGTTCGCGTACCCGGCGTTCGAGCAGATCGTCTCCCACGTCGCGAAGATCCGGAACCGCACCAAGGGCGCGCTGTCGGTGCCGATCGTCATCCGGATCCCGTTCGCCGGCGGCATCGGCGGCGTCGAGCATCACTGCGATTCCAGTGAGGGCTACTACGCGCACACCCCGGGGCTGAAGGTGGTGGCCCCGTCCACCGTCGAGGACGCCTACACCCTGCTGCGCGCCGCCATCGACGACCCGGACCCGGTGATCTTCCTCGAGCCGAAACGGCTGTACTTCTCCCGCGCCGACGTCGATCTCGCGGTGGGCGCGCCGATCGGGAAGGCAGCCGTCCGGCGTGCCGGCCGGGACGCGACCCTCGTCGCCTACGGTCCGTCGGTGACCGTCGCGCTGGAGTCCGCCGAGGCCGCCGCGGCGGAGGGTCACGACCTCGAGGTGATCGACCTGCGGTCGATCGTGCCGTTCGACGACGAGACGGTCATGGCGTCGGTCCGGAAGACCGGCCGGTGCATCGTCATTCAGGAGGCGCAGGGATTCGCTGGCGTCGGCGCCGAGATCGCCGCCCGCGTCCAGGAACGCTGCTTCCATCACCTGCACGCCCCGGTGTTGCGGGTCAGTGGATTCGACATCCCGTACCCGGCGCCGAAACTCGAACGCCTGCACTTGCCGAACATCGACCGCGTCCTCGACAGCGTCGACCGGTTGCAGTGGAACGACTCCGCCGACACCCGTTGGGCGGTGACAGCATGAGCGGCCAAGTCTTCCTGCTCCCCGACCTCGGCGAGGGACTCACCGAGGCCGACATCGCCGAGTGGCGAATCCGCGTCGGCGACACCGTCACCATCGACCAGGTGGTCGTCGAGGTCGAGACCGCCAAAGCCGCGGTCGAGGTGCCGATTCCGTTCGAGGGTACGGTGATCTCCCTGCACGGCGACGAAGGCTCGACACTGAAGGTCGGCACCCCACTGATCACCGTGAGCGGTACCCCCGCCGCGCACGAGCAGTACCGCGAGGAGGAACAGTCCGGAAGCGGCAACGTCCTGATCGGGTACGGCACCAGTGAGGACACCGGTCGGCGCCGGCGTCGGGTCGCCGCGAACCGCGAAGTCGCGCAGGCCCCCAACGCTTCTGCGACGCGGGTCATCTCGCCGGTCGTCCGCAACCTCGCGCGGCAGAACGACCTCGACCTGTCGCGGCTGCCGGGCAGTGGTCCCGGTGGTGTGATCACCCGCGCCGACGTCGAGCGGGCGCTCGACACCACGCCCGACTCCACTGACGTGCAGCGGATACCGATCAAGGGCGTGCGCAAGGCGGTCGCCGACAAGCTGTCCACGAGCCGCCGCGAAATTCCGGACGCCACGACGTGGGTGGACGTGGACGCCACCGAACTCGTGCAGGCCCGCCGCACGATCAACGCCGCACTGCCCGAGGACGACAAGGTCGGTCTGATGGCCCTGCTCGCCCGCCTGGCGCTCGCGGCGCTCGCGCGGTACCCGGAACTGAACTCCACAGTTGACACCGAACGCAACGAGATCGTGCGCTACGGTCATGTGCACCTGGGCATTGCGGCGCAAACCCCACGCGGGCTGGTCGTCCCGGTGATCGAGAAGGCCGACTCGCTCACGACCGTCGACCTTGCCCGGCAACTGCGGGACACCACGGCGCTGGCCCGCGAGGGAGCACTCCCGCCGTCGCGGCTGACCGGGGGCACGTTCACCCTCAACAACTACGGTGTGTTCGGTGTGGACGGTTCGACCCCGATCATCAACCATCCCGAGGCGGCGATCCTCGGTGTGGGTCGTATCGTCGACAAACCGTGGGTGGTGGACGGGCAGTTGGCCGTTCGGAAGGTGATGCAGGTGTCGCTGAGTTTCGATCACCGGGTGTGTGACGGCGGTGTCGCCGGAGGATTCCTCCGGCTGTTCGCCGACTACATCGAGAACCCGATCACCTTCCTGGGGAGGCTGTAGATGACAGGCGCGCACAGCGACGTCCTGATCCTCGGCGGCGGCTCCGGCGGTTACGCCTGCGCCTTCCGGGCCGCGCAACTCGGGCTGTCGGTCACGCTGATCGAGGCGGACAAGATCGGCGGAACCTGCCTGCACCGGGGTTGCATCCCGACCAAGGCGCTGCTGCACTCCGCCGGGATCGCCGACGCCGCGCGGACCGGTGTGGAGTTCGGGGTGCGAACGACGTTCGACGGCATCGACATCGACGCGGTGCACCGGTACAAGAACGGCACGATCGATCGCTTGCACAAGGGGCTCCGAGGCCTGGTCGCCCACCACAAGATCACCGTCGTGACCGGTCACGGAAAGTATCTCGGGAACAGGACGATCGAGGTGGACGGCACCCGCTACACGGGAACGTCCGTGGTTCTCGCCACCGGCTCCGACGCCCGGACCGTTCCGTCCATCGAGCTCGGTGAGCGCATCGTCACCAGCGACGACGCCCTGAACCTCGGGTTCGTCCCGAAGAAGGCCATCGTCCTCGGCGGCGGCGTGATCGGTGTCGAGTTCGCCAGTGTCTGGGCGTCGTTCGGCGCGGACGTGACCATCGTCGAGGCACTTCCTCGCCTGGTCGCGGCGGAGGATCCCTGGTGCTCGAAGCAACTCGAACGCGCGTTCCGCAAACGCGGTATCTCCACCCGAACCGGCGTCACGGTCGCCGCGGCGAAGGAGACCGCGGACGGCGTCCTCGTGGAACTCGACGGCGGCGACACCCTCGAGGCGGACATCCTGCTCGTGGCGGTGGGGCGGGGACCGCGCACCGGAGACTGCGGATTCGCCGAACACGGCATCACCCTCGACCGCGGGTTCGTCGTCACCGACGACCGGCTCCGCACCCCCGTCGACGGCGTGTATGCCGTCGGAGACATCGTGGCCGGACTTCAATTGGCGCACCGCGGCTTTCAGCAGGGAATCTTCGTCGCCGAGGAGATCGCCGGCCTCGATCCGGTCCCCGTGGCCGAGCATCTCGTTCCGCGGGTGACGTACTCGCACCCGGAGGTCGCGTCCGTCGGCCTCACCGAGGACGCCGCCCGCGAACGGCACGGCGACGCGACCTCCGTGGTGTACGACCTCGCGGGTAACGGCAAGAGCCAGATCCTGCGAACGTCGGGCGGGATCAAGGTCGTCAGGGCCGGGGACACGGGCCCGGTGGTGGGTGTGCACATGGTCGGCGACCGCGTCGGCGAGCTGATCGGCGAGGCCCAGCTGACCGTCGCCTGGGAAGCCCTGCCCACCGACGTGGCTCCGTTCGTCCACGCGCACCCCACGCAGAACGAGGCGCTGGGCGAGGCGATGCTCGCGTTGTCGGGGAAGCCGCTCCACACGCACGGCTGAGCGCGGCGTCGTCGATGCGCCACCACGCGATGCGGAACGGTGCCACTATCTGATGCGGAGCAGTTTCGCTCCCCAGGTACACCGCCCAGCTACGGAGGAACTCGCATCATGGACTGGACACTCGAAGTGGTCGTTCTGCCCGTCAGTGACATCGATCGTTCCGTCGCGTTCTACCGCGACAAGCTCGGTTTTCATCTCGATCACGACACCACCAACGAGCACATGCACGTCGTTCAGCTGACGCCGACCGGTTCGGGGTGTTCGATCGTGATCGGCGACCTCCCGTCGCACACGGAGATGGCGCCGGGGTCGATGAGGGGACTGCAGTTGGTGGTCGCCGACGCCGCCGCTGCCCGCCAGGAGTTGCTCGATCGAGATGTCGAGGTCAGTGAGATCACCGTGTTCGACGAGCGTGACGGGGGAACGTTCTTCGGATTCGCCGATCCCGACGGCAATACGTGGGCGGTCCAGCAGATCAGGGCGCGGGCGGAGAAGCCGCTGATTCCGGTCGAGGCCCGCGGGCGGTTCGGGGCGGACGGCTGAGGGTGCGCGTGCTCAGGTGAGCGGGCAGGCGTCGCGGGTGTCCGCGACGAGCTGTTCGGCCAGGGTGAGAGCGGCAGTCAGTTCGTCCGGTGTCGTGCCGAGCCGGCCGAGGACGGCGTGAGCACGAGCGCCGAAGTCGGCCGGTGCGTTCGGCAGGGCGCCGGCGGCGGCTGCGGCGCCCTTCTCGCTGATGAGCCAGCGCCGGGCGTGGGCGTGCAGGGCGTGGGCGCACAGGCATACTGCGCGGAACAGGCACCCCGCCACGTAGGTGGTGTCGGCTCGCGGGATTGCCTTGCGGGCCAGCGCGGTGACGAACTCCGCCTCCCACAGCCCCCGCCGCACCAGGGCGTCGCGCAGCGCGTCCGGGTAGTGCTGCATGGCGGTTCGGAACTCAGCGAGCTGTCCGGACGGATCGACGAGGATCACCGCCGACGCGAGTTCGCCGGCGTACGCGATGTCCGCGAACCCGAACGGGTGACCGGTCTGGGCGTGGAACCCGTACACCCCCTGTTGCGAGTCCTGCCAGACCGAGGCCACCCGGTCGAGGTCGCGGTACAGCCAGTCCACCGCCCGGCCGTCGTACGACAGCCACGCCCCGCCGTCGACCCACGGACCCCATTCGCCGGTGCGGGTCGCAGACGCCCCGGCGCCCGCCCACTCCTGCGCGAGCGCGGTCAGCCCGTCGGTGTCGAGCGTCCCGCGGTAGTAGACGCCGAGGTCGTAGTCGGATTCCGCCGTGTGCGTGCCACGGGCGCGGCTGCCGCCGAGGGTGACGCCGACGACGCCGTCGACGCGACACAACCGCTCGGCGAGGGGCCGCAATATCGCATCCTGAAATTCCACACCCACATCGTCCACCCCGGCCCGGCACAGCGGATAAGTTCGGATCATGCTCATTCTGGGAACGACCGTCATCGGGGCACGCGACGTCGACCGCGCAGTCAGGTTCTGGACCGAGGCACTCGGATTGGCCGCGCGCCCGCCGGTCGGCGACAACGGCTTCACCAACCTGACCCGGCCCGACGGCCGGCCGGTGCTCGCGATCCAGCAGAGCGAACACGACGCGGAACCCGAACCACGACTGCACCTCGACCTGCACGCCCGCGACAGCGAAGATCAGGCCGCCGAGATCGAACGACTCGTCGGTCTCGGCGCGCAGCGGGTGCCGTGGGACCGGTACCCGGAGGAATCGGACTTCGTGGTGCTGGCGGACACCGAGGGCAACCGGTTCTGCGTCATCGACAACTCCCGTGCGCCCGACGAGTGCCGGCTCGACCTGTCCTGAGCTACGGGGCTACGCGGCTTCCGCGTACTGGGCGGGGCGGGGCAGCATCGGCCGGCAGACGGCGCGCGGGATGCCGCACACCTCGAAGAAGTCGATCACGATCGATCGGACCTGTGCGGACACGACCGCCGCGGAGAACCCGGCCGAGATCTCCTGCTGCGGCAGTGCGCGTGCGAACCGTTCGAGTTCGTCGCTGAGCTGGATTTCGTTGGGCTTCTTCGCGGGAGTCGCGAGGATCATGAGCCGCATCCGGTCGGCGAGGTGCGCCAGTTCGGAGACGGCGTCCGCCAACTGCGGGTCCACCCGCTCGCCGTCGTACGTGGCGATCAGGGCTCGCCGCACCAGAACCCGGGTGTTGCGTGCGGCGTTGTCGATCGGGTCCGCGATCGACGCGAGCCGGCCGATGCGGCGACGTCCCCGCCAGTGAATCGGCGAGATGCGCGCCACCTCGGAGCCCGAACGGAGTTCGACGCGCATGCTGTCGATGGTCGACTGCGTCGAACGGGCAAGCGCGAGAGCGTCCTCCAGTGCGGAGACATCGCCGGCGGCCAGTCCCTTCGACGTCTGCCGGAGGGCCGCGGCGACGCTGTCCAGCACCGCGGCGGCACACCGGCGCGTCCGTCGCACGGGGTCGGTGGGCAACACGGACAGCGCCACCAGACTCAGCGCACCGCCGATCAACGCATCGACGACCCGATCGAACGGGTGCGCGGCGGTCGCGGACGCCATCGCCGCGACCAACGCCGCCGACGAACCCGACTGCAGCACGATCACCGAGCCACCGTCGAGGAGCACCGCGAAAGACATGGCCACCGCCACCACGAGGCAGATCTGCCACGGGCCGTTGCCGATGTACCGCACGACGACGTCCGACACGATCGTTCCGATGGTGACACCGGCGATGAGTTCACCGGCGCGGCGGCTGCGGGCGCCACGCGCGACGCTCAGGCACACGACCGCGGCCAGCGGGGCCAGCAACGGCTGCTCGTGACCGGCCACCTCGACCGACACCCACCACGCCGCCCCCGCGGTGACCGCCGTCTGCGCAATCGGTACCAGGTACCCCGCGAAGCGAAGCAACGCGGTGCGCAGCGACGGCCATGCGGTGGAGCCGGCACGTCGGAGGAGGCCGAGTATCGAGATGAGCTGGAGCACAGTGGTACAGCTTTCTGGACGATCACACGCGGGCAGGAGCACGTTCACCGCAAATCCTGTCCTGAAAATCTTACGCGCGTGTAAAAGTGGCCCCTTTCATTGCGCAGATCACGTTCTGCCACCGGTTTTGGGCGATGCAGGTCACAGCGGGTGAACGCGGTTTGGAATCTTCGTGATTCAAACCACTCGCCGGGGTCGTGAGCATCCGTACGATTCCCCCACATGTGCGGGGAAATCCTTTCTCCGTGAGTGAAGGGATTGCGCGCGTGCCCGAAGTGGGAAGTAACGGAACCGGTGGTGTCGACGGTCAGCAGCAGATCCCGTCGGGCGCGCGAGGGTACGACGGATTCGGCGGGCGCATCGGGCGGACGAGCGCGGAGTCGACGCCGTGGTGGAAGCCGGAGACGAAGGCCCCGGCCGGCGCGCCGAACATCGTGGTGATCCTCATCGACGACATGGGCTATTCGGACATCGGGCCGTTCGGCTCCGAAATCGACACCCCCAACCTCAACCGGCTCGCCGACAGCGGCTACCGGCTGTCGAATTATCACACCACCTCGGTCTGCTCACCGGCCCGCGCTGCGCTGCTCACCGGGCTGAACCCGCACCGCGCCGGGTACGGCAGCGTCGCGAACTTCGATCCCGGCTTCCCCGGGCTGCGGATGGAACTGGCGGACGACGCGCTGAGCCTCGCCGAGATCCTCCGCGCGAACGGGTACGCCACGCACGCGGTGGGGAAGTGGCATCTCGCGCGCGACACCAACCTCGCGCCGGGGCGCACCCGCGACTCCTGGCCGCTGCAACGCGGGTTCGACAGCTACTACGGGTCGCTCGAAGGGCTGAATTCGTTCTACTACCCGAACGAGTTGATCTCCGACAATTCGGTGGTCGACGTCGAGGAGTACCCGTCGGACTACTACGTCACCGACGACATCACCGACAAGGCCGTCGCCCGCATCAAGAGCCTGCGCGCACACGACGCCGACAAGCCGTTTTTCCTGTACTTCTCGCACATCGCCATGCACGGGCCGCACCAGGCCAAGCCCGAAGACCTCGCGAAGTACCGCGGCCGCTACACCGAGGGCTGGGACGCCGTGCGACGCAACCGGTTCGATGCCCAGGTCGAGGCCGGGTTCTTCCCTCCCGGCACGCCGATCGCCGAGCGGAACACCGAACCCGGCTACGACGCCCCGCCGTGGGACGAGCTCACCGAAGAGGAGCAGTTACGGTTCGCCCGGTACCAGGAGGTCTACGCCGCCATGGTCGACAGCATCGACCAGAGCGTGGGCCGGGTCCTCGACACCCTCGACGAACTCGGCGAAACCGACAACACCATCATCGTGTTCACCTCCGACAACGGCGGCACGGCCGAAGGTGGTGCGGTGGGAACCCGTTCGTACTTCAGTCAATTCGTGCACGGGCCGGTGCCGTCCGACTGGGTGCGCGACGTCCCGCACGACGAGGAACTGATCGGCTCGGAGAAGATCGGAGTCCACTACCCGCGCGGCTGGGGCCAGGCGTCCAACACGCCGTTCCGGTTCTACAAGGGGCAGACGTTCGCCGGCGGTGTCCGGGTGCCGTTCCTGCTGTCCTGGCCTGCCGGGCTCCGGCGCGCCGACGGCGACACCGGGCTGCGCAAGCACTACTCGTACGTCACCGACATCACCCCGACCCTCCTGGACCTCGCCGGACTCGAGACGCCGACCCATCGGAACGGGCTTCCCGCGCAGGAGCGCGACGGCGTCAGCATCGCCGAGGTCCTGCGCGACGCGACGCAGCCGACCCCGCACACGGAGCAGTACGCCGAGTTCGGCGGTCACCGCGGGTTCTACCGGGACGGCTGGAAACTGCTGTCGCTGCACACGGATCCGACCCGGGTCGACGATCCGCAGTGGCAACTGTTCGACGTCGAATCCGACCCCGCCGAGACCACGGACGTCGCACACCTCTTCCCCGAGAAGGTGCAGGAACTGGCCGAGGCATGGGATCGCGCGGCCTGGCACAACACCGTGTTCCCGATCCTCAACGACCGCAAGGCCGTGCAGCGCCGGCCCGACGAGCGCCGGCTCGCGGAACCGGTGAAGATCCTCGCGGGCACACCCACGCTGGAACGCTATCGGTCCAGTGTGCTGATCCAGTACCGCGACTTCACCATCGACGTCGCCACCCACGAGATCGCCGCAGGCGACGAGGGAGTGCTCGTCGCGCACGGCGATCCGCACGGCGGTTATGTGCTCTACGTCGAGGACGGTCGAATCGTGTTCGCGGTCAACAGCTACGGCCGTGTCGCACACACGTCGGCGCCCCTGGGCGAGGGTGTGGTCGGTGTGCAGGTGCGGGCCGAGGCCACCGAATCCGTCCGGTGGAACTTCACCGTCGCGCTCACCGATGGGGCCGGGGTGACCACCGATGTCGCCACCCTCGACGACCAGTTCCAGCTCGTCGGCATGGCGCCGTGGACCGGGATCTCGGTGGGCGTCGACGCCCGCGGACCGGTGGTGTGGGATCTGCGGGAACGGCGAGGGACGTTCCGGTTCACCGGCCGACTGCGGTCGGTCACCTACACCCCCGGACCGGTGCGGGTACCCGAACCGGTCATCCAGGAGGTCGAGGAGCTGGCCGAGGCAATGGCCGACTGACGGGAAGGCCGGGCGCGGGCTGCGGCGCCCGGCCTACCGTCGGCTTCCGGTCAGTTGTCGCCGTCGCTCTTGTCGTCGGAATCCCGCTTGCCCTCGGAATCCTTCTTGCCGTCGGAGTTCCGGCGCCAGTGGGTGAAGCGTTCCTTGATGTCCGCCGCGACGTCGCCGACACCATTGCCGACGGCGTCGACGGTGGTGCCCAGTCCGCTGCCGATCTCGCGGAGCATGCGGATCAGCGGGTCGTTGGAGGCGTCGAAATTCTGCTTGTACGTTTTCGCGGCCTTGCGGAACTCTTCGCTGATCTTGGCGTCGTCGTCCTCGTGCCGGCGTGGGTACTCTCCTCGCAGGATTGCCGCGTAGGCGCCGCTGTCCACCCATTTCTTCAACTCGGCGGCCCGCAGCACCGAGAAGGGGTGGGCGAGCAGTTCGATGTTGAGGAGCTTGAGGACGCCGTCGCGGAGGTCACCGCTGGCGTCGTACTCCGCGGCCTGGGCCAGGAAGGCGTCGGTGTCGATCTCACTCACCCGGGAACCGCCGGCCAGCTTCAGTTGCACGCGGAGGGCGGTGTGGACGTCCTGACCGCACAGCAATCCGGCACGGTCGCCGGACAGTTCGGACTTACGCTGCCATTCCATGAGCGCGGCGATGATCGCCCGCAGCGCCCACCCGCCGATGGGCATCCAGCCGATGGTCCCGGCCAGCCGCATCAGGTGCATGAGGATCGTGCGATACACCGCGTGCCCGGACAGGGCGTGCCCGAGTTCGTGACCGATGACGAACCGCTGCTCTTCGTAGTTCATCACGTCGAGCAACCCGGTGGTGACCACGATGAACGGCCGGTCCATGCCGATGGTGAAGGCATTCACCACCGGGGTCTGCAGCACGAACAGCTCAGGTGTCTCGTCGGCACCCAGGATCCGCACGCAGTCGCTGCGGAGGTCGTGGAGATCGCTGAACTGCCGTTCGTCGACGCGCACCGACGTGGCCAGGTACATCAGCCGGTGCTGACGCTCCTGCAGCAGACCCGAGATGGTCCGGAAAACGGTGTCGAACCCCTTCAGCGTGCGCAGGGTGACGAGCGCCGCCCGGTCCGCGGGGTGCTCCCACGTACGCGAACTGATGTCCGGGAACGCCGTGCGAACGCGGTCTGGTGTGGTGGTCAAATCGATCCCCCTGAGTTGGTGTGCGCGGTGAACAGCCCTTCCGGTCAGGGTAGCGCCGGGCGGTGGCGACGGCGGTTGTGCTGGGCATTTTGCCAACCGTCGACCGCGGCGTCCGCTCTGTGAATGCGCAGGATGCTTAACTTTGGTAAACGGTATTGCTCAAAGTGCGTTCCGGTGGTCGACTGTTGTGAGAGATCTGCACATGAGACCTCGAAGATGCGGTGAGGCCGGTTCCCACAGGTCCGCCTGCCCGTCACCGCCGATCCGCCTCGCTCACGAACTGGGCCGAGGAGGATCGGATTCGGTGCCCGGAACTCACAGGCAAGGACGAAACCATGAACGACGCCCGCACGATCGATGCCCACACGAACCAACTCGCCCCGCGCTCGAGCACTCCGGAAGCACTCGTGGAGATCGAGCAACGGGTGTTGTGGTTGGCGACGTCGATGATCCATCACGCCAACCGGGTTCGGCCGAATCCGACGGGGTTGAAGGTGGGTGGGCATCAGGCGTCGTGTGCGTCGATGGTGTCGATCATGACGTCGTTGTGGTTCGAGCAGTTGCGGCGGGGGGATCGGGTGTCGGTGAAGCCGCATGCTTCGCCGGTGCTGCACGGCATCAACTACCTGCTGGGGGAGTTGGACGAGAAGTATCTGACGACGTTGCGGGAGTTCGGTGGCCTGCAGTCCTACCCCAGTCGGGCGAAAGATCCGGATCCGGTGGACTATTCGACCGGGTCCGTCGGGATCGGTGCCACGGCCCCGATCTGGGGTGCCATCGCCCGACGCTACGTCGACACCACCATCGGCGGTGCCGGGACGGGACGACAGTACTCACTGGTCGGGGATGCGGAGTTGGACGAGGGCGCGGTGTGGGAGGCGATCCTGGACACCTCGGTCGCCGAACTCGGGGAGATCGTGTGGATCGTCGATTTGAACCGGCAGTCCCTGGACCGGGTGGTCCCGAACATCGCCGCCGGCCGGCTCGAGGCGATGTTCTCCGCCGCGGGGTGGCAGGTGATCACCGTGAAGTTCGGGACCCTGCTCGAGTCGTTGTTCACCCGGGCCGGTGGTCCGGCGATGCGGACCCGGATTCTGGACATGCCCAACCCCGAATACCAGCGGCTGTTGCGCTGCGACGCCGAGGAACTGCGTCGTCGTTTGCCCGGCGACGGCCCCGACGCGGCGGCGATCGCCTCGCTGATCGGCGAGTTGGATGACGCCACCCTGCTGCGGGCGATCCGCAATCTCGGTGGGCACGACCTCGACGCCCTCCGCGCCGCCTATGCGCGGATCGACGACACCCGGCCGACGGTGATCATCGCGTACACCATCAAGGGCCGCGGCCTGCCCACGCAGGGGCACCCGCAGAATCATTCGTCGTTGCTGACGGTGGAGCAGTACCAACAGCTGGCCACCGAACTGGGGATGGATCCGAACGATCCGTGGGCACGGTTCGCCGCGGACAGCACCGCGGGCCGGGTGTGCGCGGCCACCGCGGAGACGTTGACGCGCAAGAAGGTCGAACTCGCCACACCGCCCGCCGTCCCCGCCGACATCGGGCGCACCCCGTCCGGGACGTCCACGACCCAGGCAGCGCTCGGGCGGGCGTTGCTGGATCTGTCGCGTCAGGCCCCGGACGCGGCGAAGCGGGTGGTCACGGTCAGCCCGGACGTCTCGTCGACGACGAATCTGGCGGGCTGGTTGAACAAGGTCGGGGTGTGGTCGCCGAACGAGCGCCGCAACTGGTTCGACGACGACGCCGAGACGATCATGCACTGGCGGGAAAAGCCCACCGGGCAGCACATGGAACTGGGGATCGCCGAAACCAACCTGGTCGGGTTGATGGGGGAGCTCGGAGCCACCTGGAGCCGGTGGGGTCAGCCGCTGTTCCCGATCGGGGTGATGTACGACCCGTTCGTCGAACGTGCCCTCGAGCCGTGGTCGTACGGGATCTACGCGGGCGGGCAGTCGATCCTGGTCGGCACTCCCTCCGGCGTCACCCTTGCCGCGGAGGGTGGGGCGCACCAGTCGATCAAGACGCCGTCGATCGGGCTGGAGCAGCCCGGGTGTGTGAGTTTCGAGCCGGCGTTCGCGATCGACGTCGAATGGACCCTGCTCGACAGCATCTCCCGGCTGGGACGGCCGGACGGTTCCTCGTCGTACCTGCGCCTGTCGACCCGCCCGGTCGATCAGACCCTCGCCGCCGTGCCCTCCGACCCCGCGGCCCGGGAACGCCGCCGCCGGCAGGTCGTCGCCGGCGCCTACACGCTGCGGCACACCGACAAGCCGGTGGTGACGTTGGTCGGGGTCGGTGCGATGATCACCGAAACCCTCACCGCCGCAGACCGGTTGGCCGAGCAGGGGATTGCCGCGGATGTGGTGTGTGTGACCAGCCCCGGACTGCTGTTCGAGGCGGTCCAGGCCCGCCGCGGACTCGCCGACGGTCCCTCGTGGATCCTCGACCAGGTGTTCCCCGCCGACCGGGCGGCGCCCATGGTGACCGTCCTGGACGGGCACCCGCACACCCTCGCGTTCCTGACCGGCATCAACAACGTGCCCGGTGCCGCGCTCGGGGTCAGCAAATTCGGGCAGGTCGGGTCCCTCGACGACGTCTACCGCTACCACGGCATCGACACTGACAGCATCGTCCGCGCCGCCCTCGACCTCACCGACTGAAAGCTGCCGTGTCCGTCATGGATTCACGGTGCGCGTGGGATGACGACCCGGTAGTGGCGGCATGGTCGGGGTTGCCGCGGTTGGAATCACGCCTGACCGCGGATGCGTGCGTCGTCGGACTCGGCGGTTCCGGTCTCGCCGCTGTCGAGGAACTGACAACCCGCGGGCTCACCGTCGTCGGCCTCGATTCGGGTCGCGTTGCCTCGGGCGCGGCCGGACGGAACGGCGGATTCCTGCTGGGTGGTCCGGCGGCGTTCCTGCATTCGTCGGTCGCCGCGTGGGGTGCGGCGTCGGTGGACCTGTACCGGGCGACGCTCGCCGAACTCGACCACCTCGCCGACGTGCTGGGTACGGACGTGATCACGCGAACCGGGTCGATTCGACTGGCCGGACTCCCCGGCGATCCCGTCGACGACGCCGAAGCCGCCGAGCGGGCAGCAGAACTGGTGGATTGCGACACGCTCGCACAGGCACTGCGGGACAATGCCATCGCCGTCGAACCCTACGACGGGGAGCTGGGGCAGGGGATATTCCTGCCCGACGACGCGGCGACGAATCCGTCGCGCCGAGCATTGGGTCTCGCGTCGATACTGCGGAATTCGGCAAGCTTGTACGAGAATTCGCCGGTCACCTCACTCGGACCCGGAGTCGTGCACACCTGGCACGGCACGGTGAGCGCACCGGTGATTCTGGTGGCCGTGGACGGGAAACTCGAGCAGGTACTTCCGGAGCTGGCCGGCCGAGTCCGCACCGCGCGACTGCAGATGCTCGGCACCGTGCCCGGACTGCCGCGGCGCCTGCCGTGCCCGGTGTACGGGCGGTGGGGCTACGACTACGCGCAGCAATCCGCCGACGGCCGATTGCTGGTCGGCGGTGGCCGCGACCTGTTCGCCGACGCGGAGTGGACGTCCGACACTGAGCCGACCCGACCGGTGCAGTCCCACATCGAGAGGGTGGCCGAACGGATGGCCGGGCGGCCGGTGTCGGTGACGCGGAGATGGGCGGCGTCCGTCGGCTTCACTCCCGACGGTCGCCCCCTGTGCTGCGAGGTGCGGCCCGGTGTCTTCGCGGTCGGAGGGTACAACGGGACCGGCAACCTGATGGGGCCCGTCGCCGCCCGGGCCGCAGTCGCGCTGGCGCTGGACGGAATCGCGCCGCCGAGCTATCTGGGTGCGTCGGTGGCTGGCTGAACCCGACGCCGCGTCTCACCGCCGACCCGTGATGCGCTCGTTCAGGCTGGTGAGCCGAGTACTCTGTCGACGAAACTCGGTGTGATCTCCGGATGCTCTTCCCCACCAGTCGCACTCAGTCGTTCACGGAGGGATCGGAGCGCGGTGACCGTCTCCGGTCCGCCGTCGAGGAGGAAGCGGATCAGGCCGTGCCGGGCACAGTGCGCAACGACGGGCAGTAGCGCCTCGTGGGCGTCATCCGCCCGCCCGGCCGCCCACAGGCACGTGGCGAGCAGCCGGCCGGCGTGGAGTCGCGCCATGGCGCGTTCGGTTCCTTCGAGGGCACGCAACCAGTCGCCGGCCCACTCGCAGGCGATACGGATCTGCTCGGCGTCGCCACTGCGGACGAGTAGCAGGATTGCGGACTCGTCCTCCAGTTCGGCGGTGACGCGTTCGATGCCGTCCACCGGTTCCCGGCGCGTTCCGCGGGTGACCGGGACGAAACGGGGCCGAGGCGGCAATCCCAGCCGCACCCGTTCACCGTCCACCGCTGCGCGCAGTCGGGGGAGGGACAGGATGTGCGCGGTGCGGATGCCTTCGTCGAGTAGGGATCCCGCGCTCGCGTGGTCGCCGCGTACCGATCTGATCCGTGCGCCCAGGCAGTAATGGCGAATCATGAAATCGGACGCACCACCCAGTGACGCGGCGTCGGAGGTCTCGCCGAGTAGCTCGGCCGCCTCCTCGATCCTGTCCTGCAGATAGAGTTCCTCGGCGAGCAGCGCACGGGTGAGTCGCGCGTGCTGGGATTGGGTGTTGCCGGCCTCCCGCACGAGATCGAACGCCCGGTGATACAGCTCGCTCGCCCCGGCGATATCGAGCTGCTCCGCCCTCGCCATGCCGGCGAAACAGTACCCGTACGCCACGGAGTAGGGCCCGGTGGTCTTCCGGTGGTACGGGGCAGCCCACGTCTGCCTGTCGTACGCCTCGTCGAAATGGAACTCGTACGTGTCGACGATGGTGGCGATCAGTGCCGCCAACGACACCACGAACGGATGATGGTCGTGGGCGTGGGTCAGGCATTCGGCGACAAGGTCTTTGACACCCGCCGCATGATCGGCGGTGATCCTGATATCGGCCTGCAGGACGTTGGCTTCCACCTGGAGCTGGGCGCGCTCGTCGTCGGGAAGGTCGAGAGTGTCGAGTAGCTCCAGCGTGCGGCGCCGTGCGTTCGCTGCGACGTCGAGCCGTTGCAGCTCGGTGTTCGCCCACCCGATCGTCAGCTGCAATCGGGGACTGGACAGCACCCAATCGGCGGGCAGCTTGTCGATCAGGCCGAGCAGCGTCGACATCTGCGACCGGTCGAGGAGATACAGGCTGTCGTCTTCGAGGAGCCGGACCGCGGCGGTTCGGTCACCGGTCGCGAGTGTGTGGTGGAGGGCCTCTCCGAGGAGGTGCCGTTCCCGGAACCAGGAGGCCGCTCGCCGGTGCAGCGCCGCGATCCGGTCGGGGTGATCGCGCTCGAGACGCTGGCGCAGGATCTGAGCGAAGAGGTGGTGATAGCGGTACCACCTACGGTCCTCGGCCGCCCGGCCGAGGAACAGATCGCGGGCGACGACCTGCTCGAGCCGCGCTGCGCCGTCGGGGATGTCGGCGAGGGCCGACGCCAATTCGCCGCACACCCGTTCCGGAACTGCGGTTGCGAGAACGAAATCGAGGAGGTCGGGTTCGAGTGCGTCGAGGACGTTCTCCGCGAGATACTCACCCAGGGTGTCGGTTCCGGCGCGGAACCGTTCGAGCAGAGTGTCCGGGCCGCCGGATTCCCGCAGGGACAGCGACGCCAATTGGAGCGCCGCGATCCATCCGTCGGTCGAGGCTCGGAGCTCCTCGACGTCGGAGTCGGTCAGGGGTGTCTGCATTCGTTCGGCAAAGAAGTCCCTGGATTCGGCGAAGTCGAATCCCAGTGCTGTGGAATTGATTTCCTTGAGTTCGTCGTGCACGCGCATGCGACTCAACGGCAGTCCGGACCGGCTGCGGCTGGCCACGATGATCTGCAGGTGGTGGCAGCCGTGGTCGAGGAGGAATTCCATCACCGCGATCGATGTCGGCGCGGTGACCCGATGCCAGTCGTCGATCACGACGACAAGTGGATCCCCGCTCTCGTGCAGTCGATTGATCAGCGAGGTGAGCACGAATCGCTCGACCGACTGCCCCTGCTCCTCGAGTGCCTGCCCGAGATCGCCGACCACTTCCGCCCGCACCCGCCGGATCGCTTCGATCAGGTGCGAGAGAAACCACACCGCATTGTCGTCGTCCGAGTCCACCGTCAGCCACGCGACAGTGACTGCGGCGGCGACGAGTTCGTCCCGCCACTGCGCGACCAGACTGCTCTTGCCGAACCCGGCGGGACCGTGGACCAGGGTCAGCCGGCAGCCCCGGCTCGCCCGGAGTTCGTCGAGCAGGCGGTGACGCCGCACCAGTTTCCGGGTGGTCGTCGGTGGGCGGAACTTGGTCAGCGGGACCGGTGGCGTCCGTGGCGTCTGCACCGGGTAGGGACGCGGTGTCGGCTTCGGTGCGAGCGGTGGCGCGGCCTCGGTGGCCTCGGCGTTCTTGCCGGGTGGCTGTCGCGGGGTTCTCTGGGCGGGCACATGCATGTGGTCGACTGCCATCCCGTGTGTGCGTTCGGTGACGCGTAGTTGGTCGCCGAATTCGGCGGCGCTGCCGGGACGTTTCTCCACGGACCGGGCCATCGCCCGTTCCAGTGCTCCGCACACGTCGTTCGGGATGCCGGTGTCGCGCAGGTCCGGGACCGGCTGCGAGGAGATCCGGAGGAACTGGGCGACGACCTGTTCACCGCTGCGGCGTTCGAACGCGGCATGTCCGGTGAGTGCGCAGAACAGTGTTGCTCCGAGGCTGTACACGTCGGAGGCGACGGTGGGCGGGCGGCCCTCGAGCACCTCGGGCGCGGTGAATGCCGGGGAACCCGTGATCGACCCGGCGGCGGTCTCGAAGCCACCGGACACCCGGGCGATACCGAAATCGGTCAGTTGCGGTTCGTCGTATTCGGTCAGCAGGATGTTCGCCGGTTTGACGTCCCGGTGCAACGTGCCCGCACGGTGAGCGGTCTCGAGTGCGCCCGCGATCTTCACCCCGAGCCGAACGGTCGATTCCCACCCGATCGGACCCGTCGTGCGAATCTGTGCGTCCAGGGATCCGTGTTCGTGATACGGCATCACCAGGAAGGGGCGGTCACTCCGGGTGATGCCCACCTGATACAGATCGACGATATTGGGGTGCCCGGACATGCGGCCCATCGCGCGTTGCTCGCGCACGAAGCGGGCGAGATTCTCGCGATCGAGGTCGGTGGTGAGGACCTTGACGGCAACGGTGCGGTCGAGATCTTCCTGCACACAGCGATAGACGACCCCGAACCCGCCCCGTCCGATCTCCACGGCGTCGTCGAAGCCGGCGGCGGACAGTTCCACCGCGATATCCGGCTCGCGCTGCGTGGCCCACCGATCATCCGCCATAGGCTTGCACCACCTCTGACACGCTTCCCCCAGGATAGTCCGCCAACCCGCGCGGCGACCCGGGACGGACGACCGCCGATCCGGATTTTCCGATCCCGAGGTGGGAGCGCCTCCCGCTACCGTCGCGCGCCGGTGACCATCGCTGCGTCGGGCGAAATGCCCGCGCGAATTCCGATCGCACCGGCTTCGCCGCGGTTGGTGACGTCGAGTTTCTGCAGCACGCTGGCGACGTGGAACTTGACCGTGCTCTCGCTGATGCCCAGTTCCGAGGCGATGGCCTTGTTGCGTTTGCCGACCGTCAGATGCGCGAGGACCTCGAGTTCCCGGGGATTGAGGGTGGACAGCAGGTGCTCGTCCGGGCGTGCGGCCGGGGGATCCAGCGGAATCACGAGCGACACCCGGCTACCCCACCCGGCGATGCTTTCGATGTCGACGCGCCCGCGCAGGGTGTGCAGCCGCCCGGCCAGTTGCCGGGTGAGGGCGCCGCCGTCGATCGCTCCGGAGCCCTGATCTCGGACCTCGAGCAGCACGTTGTCGCCGTCGCAGTCCCACGCGACCCGCAGCCGGGCCAGCACCGGTTGCGCCCCGAACGCCAGGACGATGGTGCGGACCATCGCCCTGGCCGCATGCGCGATCTCGCCCGGAAGCGGTCGCCCGTCCGCCGGGGGTTCGACGTAGTCGATCTCGACCTCGCAATGCCGCAGCAGCGGACGTAGTTCTCCCTGTAGCCGGGCGAACGCGGTGGTGACCGCCTCCTCGGAGAGGGCGCGGTCGGCATCGCCCGCCGATCGCAGCGCGATCAACGCCGCCGACGCCGTCTCGCTGGCGGTGATGCGGGAGCGGCGATCGTCGAGGTCGTTCGATCGCAGTGTCCCCAGGATCGAGGACAGGGTGGCGTCGTGAATCTCGGTGAGTTCGGCGATGGTGCGGGCCCGTTCACTGGACGCGGCGCGGGACTCGGCGAGGTAGTCGGGGCTGGCCTGGGCGACCTGCTGACGGATCGAGGTGGCGACGATCCCGAACAGCGCCACGATCAGGTCCGGGTCGGGCGGTTCGGGTTGGACCCGCTTGGGTACGACGACCAGCAGGGTGTCGGTGGCATCGCGCACCACCCAGAGCGGGCGCCGGGCCCCTCCGAGAATCTGGACCCCGTCGAAAACCGTGCCGAGGTCGGCCGACTTCTTCAGGGCGTCGAGTTCGTCGATGGTGACGCGGTCGACGATCTCCCGGTTCCCGGCGACCTTCCGTGGTCGCCCGGTGCATTCACACGTGAAGATCACGAGCGCGTCATGTGACCACAGTGAGGTCAGATACCGGGAGAAACGCGCCGCGATGTCCGGCAGCGGGCCCGCGATCACGGCGCGCATGTCCGCCCACGACTGCGCTTGCTTCCGATCGGTGTCCTCGACGCTTACCACGGCATCCACCGTAGGGCCGATCGGTGTGCGGCGGCACTGGCCATCCGGCCAGCGCGCACTCGTCGAGCGACCGGGTGCCGTCGGGGTGCGGGCTCGGCAATCTTGTCTCCACGACCGGACCCGCTATACCGAGGAGGATCATGACCGTCACCATCGAAGACACTCGAACACGGTTCGACGATGGGCGCCGCATCGTGCTGGACGAGAACGAACGGCTGCTCAATTCCGTTGCCGCCGAACAGTGGGACCGTGCCGGCGCGTTGATCACCTCCGCCCGCGCGGTGTTCGTGATCGGCAACGGACGCAGCGGCCTGGCCGTGCAGATGGCCGCGATGCGCCTGATGCACCTCGGCCTGCGCGTCCACGTGGCCGGTGAGGTCACCGCCCCCGCCGTCGGATCGGGCGACGTCCTGATCGCGGTGTCGGGGTCCGGGACCACCGCCTCGGTGATCGGGGCCGCCGACACCGCCCGGAAGGTCGGCGCCTCCGTCGTCGCGGTCACCACGGCCGCCGAGTCGCCGCTCGCGCAGCGGGCCGACGAGATCCTGGTGCTCCCGGCGGCCGACAAGCAGGACCACAGCGCCGCGATCACCGCGCAGTACGCGGGCAGCCTGTTCGAGCAGTCCGTCCTCCTCGCCTTCGACGCGCTGTTCCAGGCGCTGTGGTCGCACGCGGACCAGACCGCCGAACGGCTGTGGGAACGCCACGCCAACATCGGCTGAACCAGCACCACCCCTGAACCCCCCAAGAAAGAAACAGGAGAAATACATGACGAAGCTGCAGGTAGCAGTCGACCTTCTCACCACCGCGGACGCGCTGGCGCTGACCAACAAGGTGGCCCCGTACGTCGACATCATCGAGCTGGGCACGCCGCTGATCAAGAGCGCCGGCCTCGGTGTGATCAGCGCTGTGAAGGCTGCGCACCCCGACAAGGAGGTCTTCGCGGACCTCAAGACCGCCGACGCCGGTTTCCTCGAGGCCGACCTCGCGTTCGCGGCCGGTGCCGACCTGGTCACCGTCCTCGGTGCCGCCGGTGACGCCACCATCAAGGGTGCCGTCGAGGCCGGTCAGAAGCACGGCAAGAAGGTCGTCGCCGACCTGATCGGTGTCGAGAACCGTGTCGAGCGGGCCCGCGAGATCGCCAAGCTCGGTGTCGCGTTCGTCGAGATCCACGCCGGTCTCGACGAGCAGGCCCAGCCCGGGTACTCGATCCAGACCCTGCTCGACGACGGCAAGATCGCCGGCGTCCCGTTCTCGATCGCCGGTGGCGTGAAGGTCGACACCATCAAGGCCGTCCGTGATTCCGGTGCGGACGTCGCCGTCGCCGGTGGCGCCATCTACAGCGCCGCCGACCCGGCCGCTGCAGCGAAGGCCCTCAAGGACGCACTCGCCAAGTAGTCTTCGGCACCCGAAATACCCTGAGCAGGATCGCTGCTCAGGGTATTTCGCGTGCCCGGGAACTACCGGAGACAGGTGAGTGCCAAAGCGTGCCGGGGCACACTTTGGCACTCACGTGGGGCTGAAACTAGAGCGTGCGCCACACCCGGCCGGAGCGGCTCAGGATGTCGTCGGCGGACGCGGGGCCCGAGGTGCCTGCCGGGTAGGTGTCCGGCCGGCCGGCCGTGGCCCAGTGCTGTAGGAGGGGGTCGATGATCCGCCAGGAGTGCTCGACTTCCGCGCGGCGGGGGAACAGTGTCCCGTCCCCGCGGAGGACGTCACCGATCAGCCGCTCGTACGCCTCCGGCGCCGGGTCGAACACCGACCGGAAGTCCATGCCCAAGCTCACCGGCTGGATCTGCATGCCACCCCCCGGGCGCTTGGCGCCGATGTGCAATTCGATCCCGTCGTCGGGTTGGACGCGGAAGACGAGGACGTTCGAGACCCCGGCGGCGCGGGCCGCGGGCGACCCGTGAGCGGGTGGCGTGAACGTGACCGCGATCTCGGTGGCCCTGCGCGCCAGCCGTTTTCCGGTGCGGATGTAGAACGGCACTCCCGCCCAGCGGCGAGTGGTGATCCCGACGGTCAGGGCGGCGAAGGTCTCCGTCGACGAGTCGGCAGGGAACCCGTCCTCCTCCGTCAGGCCGGGGAGCCGAACGTCGTCGTCGATGCCGGGCCCGTACTGGCCGCGGGCCGACGTCTGATCCAGGGGTCCGAGTAGTTCGGTGGCGGAGAGGATCTTGACCTTCTCGGCGGCGATGCTGTCGGCGTCGAAGCCGACGGGTTCCTCCATGGCGATCAGCGCCAGCAACTGGAGTAGGTGGTTCTGGATGACGTCGCGGGCGGCACCGACGCCGTCGTAATACCCGGCCCGTCCGGTCACCCCGACACTCTCGGCCATCGTGATCTGCACGTGGTCGATGTGCCGGTTGTTCCACAGCGGTTCGAACATCCCGTTCGCGAACCGCAGCGCGAGGATGTTCTGTACCGTTTCCTTGCCCAGATAGTGGTCGATCCGGTAGATCGACGACGGTGGAAAATATTGTGCCAGTACGACCTCGAGCGCCCGGGAGCTCGGCAGGTCGTGACCGAACGGCTTCTCGACCACCACCCGTCGCCACCCGCGTGCGGGCCGATTCAACCCGACGACCGCGAGCCGGCCGCACACGGTGGCGAAAGCGGAGGGCGGGACCGACAGGTAGAAGACGTAATTGTCCGGCTTGCCGCGGCGCTGATCGAGGACGGCCAACAGCGAAGCCAGCTGCGTGAACCCGCCCGGATCGTCGAACGACCCCTCGACCAGGTGGATGCGCTGCGTCAGGGCCTGCCAGACCGCGGGGTCGAACGGCCGCCGGGCATGAGCGATCACCGACTCCCGCAACACCGGCTCGCTGTTCGCGGCATCGCGGGCGAATCCGACGAGATCGAACCCCGCGGGTAGCTGACCACAATGAGCGAGATCGTAGATTGCGGGAACCAGTTTCTTGCGGGCCAGATCACCGGTGATGCCGAAGATCACCAGCGAAGACAAGTCGGCCACCGGGCCGATGTCACCGATCACCAGTTCCCCGCCGACGCGGCCACCGACTTCGCTTGTGAGCGGGACGCTCTGCTGCACTTCAGACACGGTCACTTCTGCTGCACTCCGTACATTCGCTCCTCGACAGGCGCATTCGGACAATGCGTCGGCTATCAGTGTCGGAGCGGCGAGCGGCGAAAGCACTTGGCCGGGTGACCAGTAGCGGCTCCCCATCCGGTCAGGTGAACCAGGCGTCGCGCGGCACTACACATAGAGCAGGTACTCGACGGATCGACGGCGAAAGTGAAACGGTGACGATGAAACTCGGTGTGGTAGGGCTCGGTCGGATGGGATCGAACATGCGCGAACGTCTGCGTGAGAAGGGGCACGACGTCGTCGGCTACGATCCGAATCCCGACGTCAGCGACGTCCGCAGCCTCGAGGCCCTCGTCGAGGCCCTTCCCGCACCGCGGGCGGTGTGGGTGATGGTGCCCGCCGGCGCGCCCACCCGCCAGGTGATCGAGCAACTCTCCCGGCTCCTCGCCCCCGGCGACGTGGTCGTCGACGGCGGCAACTCCCGGTTCACCGACGACAAGGTGAACGCAGCCCTGCTCGCCGAACACGACGTCCGCTACGTCGACTGCGGCGTCTCCGGCGGCGTTTGGGGACGTCAGAACGGGTACGCGCTCATGGCCGGTGGCCACGAAGACGACATCGCCCGGCTGCTACCGATTTTCGACGCCCTCCGTCCCGAAGGGGACCGTGCGGACTCGTTCGTCCATGCCGGCGGCATCGGAGCCGGGCACTACGCGAAGATGGTGCACAACGGGATCGAATACGGGCTCATGCAGGCGTACGCCGAAGGCTACGAACTCCTCGCGGCCGAGGAGTCCATCGCGGACGTCCCGGCGGTGCTGCGGGCCTGGTCGCAGGGCACCGTGGTGCGCTCCTGGCTGCTGGACCTCCTCGTCCAGGCCCTGTCCGAAGACCCGGGGCTGGGCTCGATCTCCGGGTACACCGAGGACTCGGGTGAAGGCCGGTGGACGGTCGAGGAAGCGATCGCCCACGCCGTCCCCGCCCCCGTGATCTCCGCGGCACTGTTCGCCCGGTTCGCGTCCCGTCAGGACGACTCCCCGGCGATGAAGGCGGTCTCCGCGCTGCGCCGGCAGTTCGGAGGGCACGCCGTCAGCAGCGCCGAGCCTGTCGAGGTCGCGTAACCCGTGACCGCGACGTCCGTATCACCGAGCATCACAGCGTTTCTCGAATGGCAGCGCCTGCAGGACCACTACGGTGACATCGCCTCGGTGCATCTGAGGGAATTGTTCGGCGCCGACCCCCGACGCGGCAGGGATCTGACGGTCACCGCCGGTGATTTATTCATCGACTACAGCATGAGCCGCATCGACCGCGACACGCTGCCCTTGCTCGTCGCGCTGGCCCGTGCCGTCGGTCTCGAGGACCACCGCGACTGCATGCTCCGCGGAGACCCGGTCAACACCACGGAGAACCGGCCCGCCCTGCACACCGCGTTGCGGCTGCCCGCATCTGCGGAACTGTCTGTGGATGGGCGCGACGTCGTCGCCGACGTGCATCGAGTGCTGGACCGGATTGCCACCTTCACCGACCGGGTGCGCAGCGGCCGGTGGCGGGGAGCCACCGGCCGGCGCATCACCACCGTCGTCAACATCGGGATCGGCGGATCCGACCTCGGCCCGCGGATGGTGTGCCAGGCGCTGCGCCCTTACTCCCACCCCGATCTGTCGGTGCGGTTCGTCTCCAACGTCGATCCGGCAGACCTGCTGGCTGCCCTCGACGGCCTCGATCCGGCGACCACCCTGTTCGTCGTCGCGTCGAAGACCTTCACGACGATCGAGACCCTCACCAACGCCACCGCGGCCCGGTCCTGGGTCATCGGCGCGCTCGGGGAGGACGCGGTCGACCGGCATTTCGTGGCCGTGTCCACCAACGCGGCGAAGGTGGCCGAGTTCGGCATCGACCCGGCCAACATGTTCGAGTTCTGGGACTGGGTCGGTGGCCGCTACTCGATCGGCTCGGCGATCGGCCTGCCGGTGATGCTCGCGATCGGACGAGGTGCGTTCGGCGACTTCCTCGCCGGCATGCACACCGTGGACCGGCATTTCGCGACGGCGCCGCTCGAGTCGAACGCACCGGTCCTGCTCGCTCTGCTGGGTTTCTGGTATGCGAACTTCTTCGACGCCGAGACCCGGGCGGTCCTGCCCTACGCCAACGACCTCGCAGCCCTGCCCGCGTATCTGCAGCAACTCGCGATGGAATCGAACGGCAAGTCCGTGCAGCTGAACGGGACGCCGACCGATGTCTCCACCGGGGCGATCTGGTGGGGTGAGCCCGGCACCAATGGGCAGCACGCCTTCTACCAGCTCCTGCACCAGGGCACCCGCCTGGTCCCGGTCGACTTCCTCGGATTCGCCGAACCGGCCGCCGACCTGCCGCTGAGCGACGGCAGCGGCAGCATGCACGACGTTCTGGTCAGCAACCTGCTCGCCCAGCGCAGAGTGCTCGCATTCGGCCGTACCCCGGCGGATCTCGCCGCCGACGGGATCCTCGAAGACCTGATTCCCCACAAGGTGATGGCGGGGAACCGTCCGTCGACCACGATTCTCGCCCCCGAGCTGAGTCCCGGCGTGCTCGGCCAGCTGATCGCGCTCTACGAGCACCAGGTCTTCACCGAAGGTGTGCTGTCGAACATCAATTCGTTCGACCAGTGGGGCGTCGAACTCGGCAAGGATCAAGCCCTGCAACTACACCGGGCAGTCGGTGGGGGCGGGGTCGCCGAGAGTGTGGACAGTTCCACCGAAGCGATCGTGCAGTGGTACCGGGCAATCCGCGACGGCTCCCCCCGAATGTGAGCACCGGCGACCACCGGCCCCTCGTGCCCGTCACCCGCAGATGCGCGGGTGACGGCCACCACCCACCTCCTGCGCAGTCGTCATGACGACGTGCCGGAGGAAGCGGTGTTGCGGATTGTAGTTGTGGACCCGATGCCACCACATGCGCTGGACCAGGGGTGCGAGGCGGACGGGGCACGGGCGGCTCACCAGCCCACGACTGTCGACGGCGGCGTCGAACAGGCGTGTGGGGACCAGTGCCAGACGGTCGCTGCCGACAACCAGAGGCGGCACCGTCAGATACGTCTCCGTGCTGACCTGCACCCAGGGTTCGATCCCCCTCAGGCGCAACAGTTGCGCCGCGGAATCTGCCGGGGTTCGACTGTGCCGGACGAGCACCCACGGGAGGGCCTGTAGGTCGTCGATCGAGGGTCCGTGCGGTGCGGACGGGTGGTGCCGGTCCATCACGATCACCCATTCGTCGTGGAACAGTTCCTCACTCGGCAGGTCTCGACCGAGGTCTTCCGGCACCAGCATCAAGTCCAGTGCGGTCAAGATCTGCTCCGCCTGCGGCAGATGATCCGGTGCGGCAGGGACGAACCGCAATCGCGCGTTCGACGCCGTCCAGCACGAGTCGAGTGTGCAGGCGCAGTTCCATTCCCAGGGGCGTCAGCTGAAACCGATTTCCGACCCGCCGCAGCAATTCGTCGTCGAAGTGCCTGCGCAGTCGGCGAAGGGCTGCCGAGATGGCCGGCTGCAAGACGCCGAGTTGCTCGGCGGCCCGGGTCGCGTTCTGGTGATACAGAACTGCGTCGAGCGTGATGAGCAGGTTCGTCAACGCGGAACGGGTGAAGCAACTTGCCTTCCGGTCAGCACTCAACATAGTTGACGGGAACGTTGACCGCGAGGCCGCCGGTGGAGGTCTCCTTGTACTTCGAGAGCATGTCGGCGCCGGTCGAGCGCATCGTCTCGATCACCTGGTCGAGACTGACCCGGTGGGTACCGTCACCGCGCAGCGACATCCGGGCGGCGTTGATGGCCTTGCCCGCCGAGATCGCATTTCGCTCGATGCACGGAATCTGCACCAGACCTTCGATCGGATCGCAGGTCAGGCCGAGACTGTGCTCCATCGCGATCTCCGCCGCGTTCTCCACCTGTTCCGGTGTGCCGCCCAGGATCTCGGCCAGACCTGCCGCGGCCATCGACGCCGCCGAACCCACCTCGCCCTGGCACCCGACTTCGGCGCCTGAGATCGAGGCCCGCTCCTTGTACAGCGACCCGATGGCACCGGCAGTGAGCAGAAACCGGATCGCGGTGCCGTCCGGGTCGGCCTTACCCGCCGGGGTGTAGTGCACGGCGTAGTGCAACACGGCGGGAATGATGCCCGCGGCGCCGTTGGTGGGCGCGGTGACGATCCGGCCGCCCGAGGCGTTCTCCTCGTTGACCGAAAGCGCCACGAGGTTGACCCAGTCCTCCGCGAATTCCGGTGCACGATCCGGATCTTCGCCATCCAGACGCAGGAACCAGTCGCGGGCGCGTCGGCGAACCCGCAGTGCACCCGGCAGGTATCCGTCGCGGGAGATGCCACGCTGCTCGCACTCGACCATCACGTCGCGGATGTGCAGCAACCCGTCGTAAATTTCGATGGTGGACCGCGACTCCCGTTCGATCGACAGCATGAGTTCGCTGATGCTGTATCCGAAGCGGTCGCAGAGTTGGAGGAGTTCCTTCGCGGACCCGTACGTCAGGCCACGGGACTCGGCGGTGGTGGTCGCGGTGCTCTCCGCCTCCGTGACGACGAAGCCGCCGCCGACCGAGAAGTAGGTCTCCTTGTGGACCTCGACGTTCCCGCCGGCGTAGGCGGTCAGGGTCATCCCGTTGGGGTGGAACGGAAGAACGGTCAACGGGCGCAGAACAATTTCGTCCTCGGCGAGCGCGATGTCGCGGGATCCGCCCAGCGAGATGTGGCGGGTGCTGCGGATGATCTCGAGCCGCTGTTCCATCTTCTCGGTCTCGATCTCCTCGGGACGGTAGCCCTCCAGTCCGAGCAGCACGGCCGACATCGTCCCGTGCCCGGCGCCGGTCGCCGCGAGTGATCCGTACAGGTCCACTCGCACGTCGACGACTTCATCGAAAGCGCCGAGCGTGTGGAGGTCGGAGACGAATCGCGCGGCGGCTCGCATGGGTCCGACGGTATGCGAACTCGACGGGCCGACGCCGACGGAGAACAGGTCGAACACGCTGATGGTCATGGAATCACAATCCTGTGTCTGTGCACCTCGAGGGCACGCGGTGGAAGCAGCGGAGGCAGCAGGAAGACTGCGCGCTCATACCGCTTCGCCGAGTTCCTCGGTGTACTGAGCGGGAGTGAGGAGGTCTTCGCAGGACAAAGCCGACCCACCGGAGCGGCAAATCAGCAGATTGATATATCAGTGATGTGTACCACGGTAGGTCAGGTTGGGGGTGTGGTCAAGTATTGTCCGGATAACTTCCGGAAAGTGTCCGTCGACGGTGTCAGCGGTGTGCGCTCCGCGCCGGTTCGAGGACCGACGTGACGGCGCTGAGAAGAAGGAACGAGCCGCTGACGACCACCGGTGCGTCGCCCGCGACCAGTCCCGCCATCGTCACCGCCTCGATGGGGCATTCGACGGCGATGGAGCGCAAGCCGTGCGCGCGAGCGCGTTCCGCCACTTTCCGTGCGGGCATGCAGGAGGCCGCGCCGGTTCCGCGGCCGGTCTCGCGGAACTCGGTGGCCACGATCCCTGCCGCAGAGGGCGCGAGTGCGGCAAGAGCGGCGTCGATATCCTTGTCGTCCTTGAAGGCGAGGACCCAGGTCAAGCGCTGCCCCGGATAGAGGTCCTGCAGCGTCGACGTGAGGGCGGCAAGCTTCACCGCGTTGTGGGCACCGTCGAGCACGAGCTGCTGTCCGTCGACGGTCGTGCGTCGCTCGAACCGGCCGGGCAGGGTGGCATCGGCCAAGCCGTCTCGAACCCTGGCGGGGTCGAGAGACCAGCCGTCGCGGGCCGCGAGGAACTCGGCGGCGCGTAGCGCGAGAGCGGCGTTGACGCCCTGGTGGCGGCCCTCCAGGCCGAGTTTCATCGGCTCGCTGTCGTGCAATCGAACGTGCGTGCCTGCGGCGGAGATGTCGCAGGAGATCGCCCGATCGTCGAGCTGATCGAGCACGCACCGACGCTCCTGCGCCACGGTGGCGATTGTGCGCCGCACCTCACGAGAGGGGTGGCGCAGGGCGATGCCGTGACCGCCGCGCGGAAGGATGCCGGCCTTGTGCCGGGCGATCGCGGATTCGGTGTCTCCCAGCATGTCGGTGTGATCCAACCCGATTCGGGTGATCACGGCGAGTTTGTCGGGTCGGCGGATGGTGTTCGTGGCGTCGAGCAGTCCGCCGATGCCGGTCTCGATGACCGAGTAGTCCACTGGCACGCTCGCAAAGTGGGCGAACGCAATGGCATTGGCCACCTCGAAGAATGTCGGCATCCCGACGTCCGAATCGGCCATGCCCTCGGCGACCGGGGCGATGCGGTCGACGATGTCGAGGAACGCGCACTCGGTGATCGGTGCGCCGGCGACTTGGAAACGCTCCAGTATCGAACGGACATGCGGCGACAGGTGCGCGCCGACCCGCCAGCCGTGGGCGTCCAGGATCGACGCCAGGAAGGTGCTCACCGAGCCCTTACCGGCAGTCCCCGCCACGTGCACCGTGCGCACCGCATCCTGAGGCGTCCCCAACCGGTCGTAGAACTCGCCTGCGCGGGCGAGGCCGCTGCTCTTTGCTCCCCGGGGCAGTCGGTAGAGGTAGTCGGTGGCGTCACGGAAGGAGCGTCCGGGATGCAGACGTGGAATCGAGTGGGTCATGGCCGTACTCCCAACTAGTGATATACTAGTAGTTAATACACGGTATACTAAAAGTATTCCAGCGATCCGTCCGTCGCATCGAAAGCGGAGGTGTATGGATGGTGCAGTCTGTCAGAACCCTGTTGGTCGACAACTACGACTCCTTCACATACAACCTGGTCGAACTGCTCGCCGCCGTCAACGGGGTGCGTCCGACCGTGGTACCGAACGATGCGCCGTGGGAATCGATCGACTTCTCGGCCTATGACAACGTAGTCATCTCGCCGGGTCCGGGCACGCCGACCGAGCCGTCCGATTTCGGGATCGGCGCCCGCGTCATCGCCGAGGCAGGGTTGCCGGTCCTCGGGGTCTGCCTCGGACACCAGGGCCTGTGCGCGTTGTTCGGGGCCGACATCGTGCGGGCGCCGCAGCCCGTGCACGGCAGACTCTCGCCGATGGTGCACACCGGCCACGACCTATTCCGCGGACTCCCGTCGCCGATGAACGTGGTGCGATATCACTCGCTCGTTGCGGTGGACCTGCCCGACGTCCTCGAGGTGCTGGCATCGACGGCAGACGGTCTGGTCATGGCGGTGCGGCACCGGAGCAGGCCGCTCTGGGGAGTCCAATTCCATCCCGAATCGATCTCCAGCGAATACGGGAAGGAACTGTTCGCCAATTTCCGGGATCTCACGGCACCGAGTGCGGTCGAACCGCACACCCAGTGCCGGGAACGCGAACAGCTTCCGCCACCTCGCGGCCACCAGCCGTGCTTTGCCGTCGAGTATCGACGGATAGACCGCTACCCGGACCCCGAACAACTGTTCCATGCCCTGTTCGGAAGCGGTCCGGGAACCTTCTGGCTCGACGGCAGCGCCCAACCCGAACCGGGCTCCCGCTTCACCATCATGGGGGACTGTTCCGGTCCCCACGCCGAGTACATCACCTACGACGTCGACGCCTCGATAGTGCGCATCAGCCGGAAGTCGCTGCCCGACGAGCAGATTGCGGGATCGCTCTTCGACTACCTCGACGCACAACTTCGCCTTCGCGCGGTGGAACCGGACCGCACTCTTCCCTTCGATTTCAACCTCGGCTACGTCGGCTACCTCGGTTACGAGCTGAAAGGGGAGACCGGCGGAGTTCGCGCACACCGGTCCGGGCATCCGGATGCGGCCCTGATCTTTGCCGACCGGGCCGTGGTGATCGATCACGATCAACGGTGTGTGTACGTCATGAGTTTGAGCACCGCCCCGAACGACAAGCGCAGCAATGCGTGGTTCGAGACCGCGACCGCCGCAATCGAAAGCCGAGACGCGGCCGTCGACCCGGTGTGCCCACCGGCTGTCTCGGAGCGGCCGACGGGAGCGGAATTCCAACTGAGGAACAGCGAGGCGGAGTACCAGTCGCTGATCGGCGAGTGCCTCGAACTCATCAGCGCCGGCGAAACGTACGAGGTATGTCTCACCAACAGGGCAACCGTCGAGTTCGGCGTCGACGCACCACGAATCTTCGCCAATATCAAGCGACTACACCCGGTGCCGCATGCCGCTCTGCTGTCGTTCCCGGAACTGTCGGTGGTCAGCGCCTCCCCGGAGCGGTTTCTCCGGGTCGGGGCCGACCGAACAGTGGAATCGAAACCGATCAAGGGAACACGCCCGCGCGGCGCCACGGCCGACGAGGACGACAGACTGCTCCGTGCTCTCGCCCGGAGCGAGAAGGACCGGGCCGAGAATCTGATGATCGTCGACCTGGTTCGCAATGATCTCTCGAAGGTGTGCGAGCAGGGGACAGTCCACGTACCGATCCTCTTCGGAATCGAGACGTTTACATCGGTGCACCAGATGGTGTCCACGGTTCGGGGGAGTCTGCGCCGAGATGCGACTATCGTCGACGCGATTCGGGCGCTGTTTCCGGCGGGATCGATGACCGGAGCCCCCAAGATCAGGACCATGGGGATCATCGACGAACTCGAAGGAACCGCGCGCGGAGTGTATTCCGGTGCGATCGGATATCTCTCGTTGTCGGGTACCGCCGATTTGTCGGTGGCGATCCGAACGATGGTGGTCACCGACACGCACGTTCACTTCGGCGTCGGCGGAGCGATTACCGCCCTGTCCGATCCGGCGGAGGAGTACGAAGAGATCTTGGTCAAGGCGGCGTCGTCGTGCAAGGTACTCGGAGTCGAGGATCGGCAGTCCGTCGGAATCGGTGTGTGAACGCGCTTGTCACTGCCTCGCGCATCACCGCGGGACGTGAGGTGGTGCGAACCTTATTGCAGAGACCGGCCCGGGGGACGGCGCCATGTCGTCCCCCGGGGCCGAGAACTGTCGCGTTACACGGGATCGACGCCGAATTCTTCGGCGGCGTCGATGAGCCACGCCGCGAGGTAGCGGGCGAAGGAGGCTCGTACCAGGATGCGGTAGTCGGTGCCGGTGTCGTCGAGTGCGATCAGCACGACACCGGCGAGTCCGAGCATGGTCTGCACGGCGGTTCCGGGGCGGAACACGGTGGGGTGCAGGTCGATCGAGCAGCCCTTCGCGAGGATGTCGCGGGCGTGGGTGCCGCGTAGGCGGAGGGTGGTGCGTTGGGCGGAGACGTCGATGGCTGCGCCGCCGTGCGGGGTGACCGCGGTGCGGAGTTGGGTTTCGAGGGTTTCGGGTGCCTGGGTGTGGGTGGTGATGAGGAATTCGTCCGGGCCGAGCCAGATCGCGGTGGCGGTGTCCCCGGTGGTGGCGGTGGATGCGGTGGTGGGCAGGTCGACGCCGAGGACGGCGGCGGCGGCGGCGGCACCGGGTCCGGTGGGGTTCACCCAGAGGTCGATCATGGTGGCGAAGGGTTCCTCGGTGATGCGCACCGTGTCGGGGAGGTGGGAGAAGGTGTGGTTCCAGCTGTGCAGGGGGCTCAGCGGGGTGAGGGTGTCAGCCATCGCGGCGTGCTCCTTCGGGGTCGACGAGGACGGTGCCGGTGACCTGCACGGCGACGAGGTTTCCGTCGACGGGGACGTGCAGGGTGTCGCCGATTCGGGTGTGGCCGCCCTTGACGAGGGCGAGGCCGAACGGGCGGCCGAGTTCGGCGCTCATGTAGCTGGAGGTGACGTGCCCGAGCATCGGGACGGGCGGCGGTGGCAGGGTGCCGTCGGGGCGGTGTTCGATGATCTGCGCGCCCTCGGGGAGGACGGTGTGTTGGTCGAGGGGGAGCAGGCCGACGAACTGTTTGCGCAGCGGGTTCTGGTTTTCCTGCCGGGTGAAGGAGCGTTTGCCGATGAAGTCGGCCTTCTTCTTCGATACCGCCCAGCTCATGCCGAGGTCCTGGGGGGTGACGGTGCCGTCGGTGTCCTGCCCGATGATCGGGTAGCCCTTTTCGGCGCGCAGGACGTGCATGGTTTCGGTGCCGTAGGGGGTGATGTTGTGTTTGTCGCCGGCGGCGATGAGGCGGGCCCAGATGGCGGGGGCGTGCCAGCCGCCGACGTTGACCTCGTAGGCGAGCTCGCCGGAGAAGCTGACCCGGGCGATGCGCACGTGCACGCCGGCGAGGGTGGTGTCGCGCCAGGCCATGAACGGGAAGGCGTCGTTGGTGACGTCGAGGTCGCCGAAGACCTCCCCGATCACGTCGCGGGAGCGCGGTCCGACGACGGGGAAGGTGGCCCAGTGTTCGGTGACGGAGGTGAGCCGGACCTGCAGGTGCGGCCATTCGGTTTGGAGCCATTCCTCCATCCAGTCGAGGATTTTCGCGGCGCCGCCGGTGGTGGTGAACACCTGGTAGCGGTCCTCGGCGAGGCGCATGATGGTGCCGTCGTCGATGACCATGCCGTCGACGCCGCACATGAGTCCGTAGCGGACCATGCCGACCTTGAGGGTGCTCATCATGTTGGTGTAGAGCATGTCGAGCAGCACCCCGGCGTCGGGTCCTTGGACGTCGATCTTGCCGAGGGTGGAGCCGTCGAGGATGCCGACGCCGGCGCGGACGGCGGCGCATTCGCGGAGCACGGCGGTGTCCATGTCCTCGCCGGGGTGCGGGTAGTAGCGGGGGCGTTTCCATTGGCCGACGTCCTCGAATACGGCGCCGCGGCCGAGGTGCCAGTCGTGCAGGGCGGTGACCCGTTCGGGGTCGAAGAGGGTGCCGCGGGCGCGGCCGGCGAGGGCGGCGAACGGGACCGGGGTGTAGGGGGGCCGGAAGGTGGTGGTGCCGAGGGTTTCGATCGGGCGGTGCAGGAGTTCGGCGGTGATGCCGGAGGAGATGACCCCGGAGGTTTTGCCCTGGTCGTGGGCGGTGCCGATGGTGGTGTAGCGCTTGATGTGTTCCATCGACGTCATGCCGGCGCCGACGGCGCGGGCGAGGTCGGCGACCGTGGCGTCGCGTTGGACGTCGACGAACTGGGTGTCCTGCCCGGCGGGGTCGGGGACCCGCCACAGCACCAGCGGCGGCAGGCCGCCGTCGTCGGCAGAATCAGCACCGCCGGAGTTGTCGGCGGTCGATGCCACGTCCGGGGTGGTGAAGCCCAGCGCGCCCAGAATCTCCCGGCCCGCGTTCTCGCCGTCGTGCAGGCAGCCGGGGAGGTCGAGGATGCCGTTGGCGGAGCCGGCGACGGTGACGCCGTCGAGGGTCTCGCCGGGCACGAACGCACCCAGGGTGTCGTCGTACTTCAGTGTGCCGCGGGCCTGGGAGAACAGGTGCACGGCCGGGTTCCAGCCGCCGCTGACGAGCAGGGCGTCGCACGCGAGCGGGATCGGGGTGCCGGTGGTGTCGTCGCGGGAGGTGACGAGGGCGTGGCTGACGCGGCCGTTGCCGCGGGTGCCGGACACGACGGATGCGGTGCGGACGGGGATCCCGCGGGCCTCGCATTCATGCTGCCAGCGGGCGGGGGCGGTGTCGCGGGCCTCGACGACCGCGTTGATGCGGACCCCGGCGTCGTGCAGGTCGATCGCCGCCTGGTAGGCGCTGTCGTTGGTGGTGAACACGACGGCCTGGGCGCCGACGGTGACGCCGTAGCGGTGCAGGAAGGTGCGGGCGCCGTGGGCGAGCATGATGCCGGGGCGGTCGTTGTCGGTGAAGACGACGGGGCGCTCGTGGGCGCCGGCGGCGACGAGGATGTGCCGGGCCCGGATCCGCCAGACCCGCTGCCGGCTGACCGCGGCCGGGGCCTGGCCACCGAGGTGGTCGGTGCGGCGCTGCAGGGCGAGGACGAAGCCGTCGTCGTAGTGGCCGAACGCGGTGGTGCGCTGCAGGTGCAGCACGTCCGGGTAGGTGGCCAACTCGGCGACGGCGGCCGCGGCCCAGTCGAGGGCGGGGGCGCCGTCGATCAGATCGGTGGAGCCGAGGAGGTCGCCGCCGGCTTCGCTCTGCTCGTCGAGCAGCACCACCCGGGCGCCGGCGCGGGCGGCGGTGAGGGCGGCGGCGAGCCCGGCCGGGCCGGCGCCGGCGATCAGCAGGTCGGTGTGGTGGTGGGTGGCGTCGTATTTCGCCGAGTCCGGGATGGTCGCGAGCCGGCCCTGGCCGGGGATGCCGCGGGCGACGAGGCCGTCGAACAACTCGATGGTGGTGGCGAGCAGCATCGGCTCGGGGAAGGGTTCCTCGATCTGCACGAGGCCGCCGGTGTCCTCGGCCCAGGCGGCGGTGATGCCGCGGGGGCGGCCGAGTTTGATGCTGGTGGTGATCTGGTGGACGCCGTTCGCGAGCAGCGCGGAGCCGAGGGTGTCACCGGGGTGGCCGGTCAACTCTTGGCCGTCGAAGGTGAAGGTGTGGGTGGTGGTGCGGTCGAGGCGACCGCCCTGGCGGGTGCGGAAGGGTGCGTTCACGATATCGTCGGCTTCTGCTCGGCCACGCGGTAGACGCTGTGGAATCGGTAGGTGGCGGTGTCGCGGACGGCGTTGAACCAGCGCCGGCAACCGGCGGCATGGGACCACCGTTCGGCGAACAGGCCTTTCGGGTTGGCGCGGAAGAACACGAACTGCGCCCACTGTTCGTCGGTCAACGCGGCCGGGTCCGGGGGGTAGTCGACGTGGGCCTGGCCGCCGTAGTGGAACTCGGTTTCCTCACGCGGCCCGCACCACGGGCATTCGATCAACTGCATGCTGACTCCTGGTTGGTGTGCGGGGGTGGGTTAGTGGGCGACGGCGGCGGCGCCGTGCTCGTCGACGAGGGCGCCGGTGACGAACCGGTCGAGGCTGAACGGGGCGATGTAGTCGTGCGGTTCGTCGTTGGCGAGGGTGTCGGCCAGGCACCAGCCGAGCCCGGGGGTGGCCTTGAAGCCGCCGGTGCCCCACCCGCCGTTGAGGTAGACGTTGTCGTAGGGGGTGCGGCCGACGATCGGGGAGGCGTCGGGGCAGGTGTCGACGATGCCGCCCCAGGTGCGCAGCAGATGCGCGCGGGCGAAGACGGGGAACAACTCGACGGCGGCGGCCATCTGGCGTTCGATGATGTGGAAGGCGCCGCGTTGGCCGTAGCCGTTGTAGGAGTCGACGCCGGCGCCCATCACCAGTTCCCCCTTGTGGGCCTGGGAGACGTAGACGTGGATGGCGTTGGACATCACGATCGTCGGGTGCACCGGCTCGAGGAGTTCGGAGACCAAAGCCTGCAGCGGGTGGGACTGCAGGGGGGTGGCGATGCCGAGCATGTCGGTGAGGGTGGAGGTGTGCCCGGCCGCACACAGCGCGACCTGCCCGGTGGCGATGTCGCCGCGGGTGGTGCGGACCCCGGTCACCTTGTTGCCGTCGGTGACGAAGCCGGTGACCTCACAGTTCTGGATGATGTCGATGCCGGCCTGGTCGGCGCGGCGGGCGAATCCCCACGCCACGTAGTCGTGCTTGGCGATCCCGGCGCGGGGTTGGTAGGTGGCGCCGAGGACGGGGTAGCGGATGTCGGCGGAGATGTTGACCAGCGGGCAGAGTTTTTTGACCTCGTCGGGTCCGACCCATTCGGCGTCGACGCCGTTGAGTTTGTTGGCCTCGACGCGGCGGACGCTGTCGCGGACATCCTGGAGGCTGTGGGCGAGGTTGAGGACGCCGCGCTGGCTGAACAGGATCGGGTAGTCCAGGTCCTCCTCGAGGCCCTCCCACAGTTTGAGGGCGTGCTCGTAGATGCGGGTGCTCTCGTCCCACAGGTAGTTCGACCGGATCAGGGTGGTGTTGCGGGCCATGTTGCCGCCCGCGAGCCAGCCCTTCTCCAGCACGGCGACGTTGGTGATGCCGTGGTTCTTGGCGAGGTAGTGCGCGGTCGCGAGGCCGTGGCCGCCGCCGCCGACGATCACGATGTCGTAGGACTTCTTCGGTTCCGGGTTACGCCACAGAAAGTCCGGGTGGTCGGGCAGATGCGCACCGGGCGGGGTCGCCGCAGTGCCGGAGCTCAGGGTCGTCATCAGTTCGTCTCCGTGAGGTCGGGGTAGAGCGGGAACGCGGCGGCGAGGGCGTCGACCCGGGCCCGCAGCGCGGTCAGGCCGGCCTCGTCGGTGGCCGGGCGCAGCGCGTGGCTGATGATGTCGGCGACCTCGGTGAACGCGGCCTCGTCGAAACCGCGGGTGGCCAGGGCGGGGGTGCCGATCCGCACCCCGGAGGAGATCATCGGCGGGCGGGGGTCGAACGGGACGGCGTTGCGGTTGACGGTGATCCCCACCCGGTGCAACCGGTCCTCGGCCTGCTTGCCGTCGAGTTCGGATTCACGCAGGTCCACCAGCACCAGGTGCACGTCGGTGCCGCCGGAGACGACGTTGATCCCGGCGGCCCGCGAATCGGTTTGCAGGAGGCGGTCGGCGAGGATCTTCGCGCCGGTCAGGGTGCGCTGCTGGCGTTCGGCGAATTCGGGTTCGGCGGCGAGCTTGAACGCGACGGCCTTGCCGGCGATCACGTGCTCGAGCGGGCCGCCCTGCTGGCCGGGGAAGACCGAGGAGTTGAACTTCTTCGCCAGCGCCGCGTCGTTGGTGAGGATGACGCCGCCGCGGGGCCCGCCCAACGTCTTGTGGGTGGTGGAGGTGACCACGTGCGCGTGCGGGACGGGGGAGGGGTGCAGTCCGGCGGCCACCAGGCCGGCGAAGTGCGCCATGTCGACCATCAGGTAGGCGCCGACCTCGTCGGCGATGGCCCGGAACCGGGGGAAGTCGAGCCGGCGGGGGTACGCGGACCAGCCGGCCATGATCAGCTTCGGGCGGTGCTCGCGGGCCAGGCGTTCGACCTCGTCCATGTCGACGAGGTGGTCGCCCTCGCGGACGTGGTACGCGGCGACGTCGTAGAGCTTGCCGGAGAAGTTCAGCTTCATCCCGTGCGTGAGGTGACCGCCGTGCGCGAGATCCAACCCGAGGATGGAATCACCGGGGGTCAGCAGCGCCGCCATCGCCGCGGCGTTGGCCTGCGCCCCCGAATGCGGTTGCACGTTCGCGAACCCCGCACCGAACAGGGCGGTGAGCCGGTCGATCGCCAACTGCTCGATGACGTCGACGTGCTCGCACCCCCCGTAATAGCGGCGGCCGGGGTAGCCCTCGGCGTACTTGTTGGTCAGCACCGACCCCTGCGCCTGCATCACCGCGAGCGGCGCGAAGTTCTCACTGGCGATCATCTCCAGGGTGCCCTGCTGCCGCGCCAACTCGGCCCCGATCGCCGCGTGCACGGCCGGATCGAGATCCACCAACCGCCGAGTCAACGTCGGATTGGAGACGGGTGCGGCTGCGGTGCGGCCGTCAATGTCGAGAGTCAAGAGGTTCGCCCTTCTGAGAGACCAGTGCCGAATTACTGATATATCAAACTGAAGGTAGAGTATGATCAGTAGTGGATCACAGTCAAGGCTCGACCGACATTCCCGGAGACGAATATGAGCATGGCGCAATCGGCGGTAATCGAGATCGCATCTGCGGGCGGCACCAACGCTGAACGCGCGTACGAGATCATCCGCGAACGCCTGGTCATGCTCGATATCCGGCCGGGTGAGCCGATCAACGACGACCGCCTCGCCGAGGAACTCGGTTTCGGCCGCACCCCGGTGCGCGAGGCCCTCAAGCGCCTCGAACGCGAACGCCTCGTCGTCGCCTACCCGCGCCGCGGCACCTTCGCCACCGCCGTCGACATGACCGACCTCGCCGACATCTCCGAGATCCGCAAACGACTCGAACCGACCGCCGCGGCCCGCGCCGCGCGCTCCGCGACCCAGGACGCCCGGGCCCGGCTGGCCGCGCTCGCCGCCGACATCGCCGAGATCGCCGACACCGAGGACCCCCGCGAGGTGCTGCGCAAGGACGTGCACGTGCACCGCGAGATCTACCGGGCCTCGGGCAACCCGCACCTCGAGGACATCCTCGTCAGCCTCGACGCCCACGCCACCCGCATCTGGTGCCTGTTCCTCGACCGACTCCCCGACGTCGCCAGCCACGTCCGCGAGCACATCACTCTTCTGCGGGCGATCGTCGACGGCGACGAGGACACCGCCACGTCGTTGACGCTCGGGCACGTCAGCGGTTTCGAAGCGGCTATCCGAAACCTGCTGTAGGCGCTCCGCGCCCGTGCGCCTTTCTGGTTGTTCCCGCTACCAGAAAGGCGCACGGGCGGCGAAGCCGTAGCCGAGGCCGATCATTTACTACGACTGGTGGAATTCGACATGACTTTTCACGACATCGATTGCAAGGACGCATGGAGGCGACGAGTTCTCCACGTGCGTAAGCAACAGACCATCGACGACAGGGACCGCGCGAGCTGGCGCATCGCCGACCATATCGGGAAGGTGGCGCGGCCGGGACAGGCTGTGGCCGCCTATGTTCCGATGGACAGCGAACCAGGGTCCGTTGCGATGCTGGATGCGCTGGTGGACGCGGGGGTTCAGGTGCTGCTTCCCTTCACCGTCGTGAACAGCCCGCTGTCGTGGGCCCTGTACACCGGACCGGCCGACCTGAGCCCTGCTGCGTTCGGGCTGCGTGAACCAACCGGTCCGGATCTCGGGCCCGGAGGGTTGGCCCGCGCGGATGCGATCATCGTGCCGGCGCTTGCGGTCGACTGTCGGGGAGTCCGATTGGGGCGAGGGGCCGGCTACTACGACCGCAGCCTGGCGATGGTCGACGGCGACGTCCCGTTGATCGCAGTGGTCAATGACGCCGAGCTGGTCGATGCGCTTCCGGACGAGCCGCACGACATCCGGATGACCCATGCCCTCACTCCGTCGGGTGGGTTGCAGGCGCTCGTACCCGCGGAATTCGTCGGGTCCCGCACGTAGGCAGCACACGAGGCGACTTCCGACGCTGCAGGCCGCCGCACATCAGCGGCGGCCTGCAGTCATTTCTGGTTCCGTCGTGAACCGCCGAGTCGAAGTCCGGCAGGCGTTTTCAACGGACTTCCGGCAGACAGGCCAGAATGGTCCAGCTGGCCGGTGGATACGACGCGGCAATCTGCTTGTCCGGGGCGAGGATCCGAAGTATGCCGCCGTCGAGTACGTGAGCGGTGAAACCGGTCGAGTACTCGTCGGTTCTCGGGCCGTGCTGTACTGACAATCGTCTCATCGTGGAATCTTTCGGTAGCTCGTCAGCTGAAGATGACGGTCCTGTGCCCGTGCAGAAGGACGCGGTTCTCGCAGTGCCAGCGCACGGCGCGGGACAATGCCAGTGCTTCGGCATCCTGGCCGACGGTGGCCAGACGTGCGGGGTCGTGGCTGTGATCGATGCGGATGACTTCCTGCTCGATGATGGGACCTTCGTCCAGGTCCGGTGTGACGTAGTGGGCGGTGGCGCCGACCTGCTTGACGCCCCGGTCGAAGGCCTGGTGGTAGGGCTTGGCGCCCTTGAAACCGGGCAGGAAGGAATGATGAATGTTGATCGCGCGGCCGTGGAGCTTGCGGCATGCGTCGTTCGACAGCACCTGCATGTACCGCGCGAGGACGACCAGGTCTGCGTCGTACTCGTCCACGAGGTCGAGGAGCTGCGCCTCGGCCTGCGGCTTCGTCGCGGCCGTCACGGGAATGTGGATGAAAGGCAGGCCGGCCGCTTCGGCCATGGGACGAAGGACCTCGTGGTTGGAGACGACAGCGACCAGCTCTGCTCCGAGATTGCCGGCGCGCCACCGGAAGATGAGGTCGTTGAGGCAATGCCCCATCTTCGAGACCATCACGACAACACGCGGCACGCTGCACCCGTTGAAGCTGAACGTCATGCCGAACTTGTCGGCGACACTGCGAAACTCGCTCGTCAGTCGATCGATGTCGAGATTGCCGGAGGAGACGAACGACGTGCGGAGGAAGAAGGCGTCGTTCTGCGTGTCGTCGAACTGCTGGTGCTCGGCGATGTCGCAGTTCTGCTCGAACAGAAAGGAACTGACGGCGTGGACGATTCCGGGGCGCTGAGCGCTGCTGAGCGTCAAGGTGAAGGTTTCGGTCATGTGCGTCTCCTCGGGGCTGGACGCTGCCGGGCAGCATCGGTGTTCGGGGGATATCGGTTCGGTGCTGTCGCCGCCCCACCTTCCGTTGCCGGCGACGTCAGCATCACATGCGCTCTTCTGGAGTCCCAGTCCTACTAGACTGATATATCAGATTGGTACTAGTATTTCAGGTGTAGAAGAACGGGTCAAGAGTTGGAGAAGGGAAACGCTAGGATGACGCTCATGAGGCTGGAGGCGGTATCAGCGGAGCACGGCGTGACTTCTCTCGCGGACCGCGCCTACACGGCGATCCAGGACAAGCTGATCATGCTCGACATCCGCCCCAACGACGCGATCGTCGAAGGTGACCTCGCCGAACAGCTCGGTGTCGGGCGGACCCCGGTCCGAGAAGCTCTCAAGCGACTCGAAGCGGAACGCCTCGTGGTGTCATTTCCTCGTCGTGGAACCTTCGCGACCGGCGTCGACGTCGCCGACCTCGGCCACATCTCCGAGATCCGAGCCCACCTCGAGCCCGTGGCGGCACGCCGAGCGGCGGAAGGGGCCTCGCCGACTCTTCGCCAGTTGCTCCTCGACATGGCCGACAAGACAGACGAGCTCGACGTTCTCGGAATCGAGCGGCACGAACTGATGCGGTGGGATCTCACCGTGCACCGGACCATATATCGGGCCTCACGCAACCCACACCTCGAAGATGTCCTCGTCCGGTACGACAATCTCGCGACTCGGATCTTCTGCCTCTTTCTCGAACGGCTGCCGTCGGTTCCCCAGCACGTCGGAGAGCACGGAGAACTGTTGCGCGCGATTGCCGGCGGGCAGGCGGACCTCGCTGCGGATATCGCACGCCGGCATGTCACCGGGTTCGAGCAGGCAGTACGCACCATCATCTAGTACCCGGGCCGCGGCGCGGCACCGACAGGATGGTGGGTAATCGGGCGAACCCTCCCCGGAAAGACCGATTACCCACCAAGACTTTCAGCGGCTGCTCTGCAGCCCGACGAGGCTCGCGGCTCGCCTCACGGCGCTCTGGGTCGACGCCGCATCGACGGTGTGATTGAGCAACAGCGCCGTCGTCACCGGTCCCACCCCACCAGGAACCGGGGTCAGCGCACCGGCGCGCCCGTCCACCGAGTCTGCGTCGACGTCGCCGAGGAGTAGCCCGTCGTCGGTGGCAGTCGTACCGACGTCGATCACCACCGCACCATCGCTGATGTGCTCCGCCGTGATCAGTCTCGGAATCCCCACCGCAACGACGACGATATCGGCAGAACGGGTGCCCGCCACCAGATCGGCGGTGTGCCGGTGGCACACGGTCACCGTCGCGTCACGCTGCACGAGCAGATGCGCAACGGGGGTCCCGACGACCGTCGACCGTCCCACCACGGTGGCGGTCTTGCCGCGCAGATCGATTCCGTGGTGGTCGAGCAACGCGAGCACTGCCTGTGCAGTGGCGGGCGCGAAGGCCGGCAGGTGCGCGATCAGCCGACCGAGGCTGACCGGGTTCGTGCCGTCGATGTCCTTGCCGGGATTGATCGCTTCCCGCAGAAGGTCGAGATCGGTGCCGTCCGGTAGCGGGGTCTGCAGGATGATGCCGTGCACATCCGGGTCGTGGCCGAGTTCGACGAGGACGGCGTGAATCTCTTCGGTCGTCGCCTCCGGCCCGAAATCGACGATGTCGCACTCGATTCCGGTGCGTCGGGCGGCGCCGGCGATGGATCGGACGTACCAGGCGGTGGACTCGTCGGCGGTGGCCAGCACGACCGCCAGCTTGGGCCGGATCCCGATCTCGGTGAGCGCGGCCGCCGCGACCGACGCATCGTTGCGGATTGCGGCTGCCAGATCGGAGCCACCCAGAATTCTGGTCATGAGTTCAGTTGCTTTCTCACTTGGGCAGTCACTGCGTCGGCACGGTCGGCGAGTGCGTCGACGCCGGCGGCGCTGTCGATGAGCGATTGTCGGATGGCCGGGTCGGTGATGCCCGGCAGGTTGATCTCGACGTTGACCCGTGCGGTCGTGGCCGCGGCCCGGGCCGCCTCCGTCGCGGCCGCGACGTCACTGACGACATTGCGGTTTGCGACGGGACCGAGTTCTTCGGCGAGCGTGACCACCGCCGCTGCTGCATCGATCACCTCGACGGGAACCCGAGCCGCGTTCACCAGGGCACCTTCGATCGCTGCGGAACGCGCGGCGTTCTCTTCGTCTGTGCCCTTGGGAAGTTTGTAAGCATCGATCACGGACGTGAAGGCGGCCATGTCGTCCTCGGCGAACTGCAACGCCTTGCCCCGCAGCGCATCCGCGCTGGTGCACACCCGCTCGACCAGAGCGGAGTGCTCCGCGTACCGGTCTCCGGTCGTATATCGGGCGACCATTGCCACCAGGGCCGCGGCCTGCCCGACGTGCAGCGCGGCAGTTGCGCCGCCACCCGGCGCGGGAACCCGTGCGGCGAGTGAGTCCAGAAATGAACTGATGGTTTCCTGTTGCATCAGCGTGGTCTTCCTCTTCTGTGGGCGGGCGCTGCAATGACCGAACAGGGTGCCGGCCCACTCGCGGAGCGGGCCGGCACCGGTGTGGTTTATGCTCGGATTTTTTTCATTTCGGGGTCGACGAGGGGTTCGGCGACGATGGTGGCGGGGATGCGGGTGCCGAAGTAGTCGATCTCGACGGTGGTGCCGGTGCCGGCGGTGGCGGGTAGCCAGGCGTAGGCGATGGGGGCGCCGACGGTGTGGCCGTAGGCGGCGCTGGTGACGTAGCCGGCGGGTTGGCCGTCGAGGTAGACGGGTTCGTGGCCCAGCACCACGGAGGTGCGGTCGTCGATCATCAGGCAGGCGAGGCGCCGCGTGACGGTGTCGTCGGACACACCGTCGAGTGCGTCGCGGCCGACGAAGTCGCCCTTCTGGGGGCGGACGGCGAACCCGAGTCCGGCCTCGTAGGGGTTGTGTTCGGTGGTCATGTCGGTGCCCCAGGAGCGGTAGCCCTTTTCCATCCGGAGGCTGTTGAACGCGGCCCGGCCGGCGGCGATGATCTCGTACTGCTGTCCCTCCGCCCAGAGCACGTCCCAGAGGCGTTGGCCGTTGTCGGCGGTGGTGTAGAGCTCCCAGCCGAGTTCGCCGACGTAGGACAGGCGCATCGCGGTGACGGGGATGCCGCCGATCCGGACCTGCTTGGAGCGGAAGTATTTGAAGTTGTCGTTGGAGAAGTCGTCGCGGCTGATGGCCTGGACCAGGTCGCGGGCGCGGGGCCCCCACAGGCCGATGCAGCAGGTGCCGCCGGTGATGTCGCGGATCTGGACGGTGCCGTCGGTGGGGGCGTGGCGGCGCAGGTAGTCGAGGTCGAGGTTGCTGTTGGCGCCGATCTGGAAGACGGTGTCGGCCAGGCGGGCGACGGTGAGGTCGCTGCGGATGCCGCCGGCGGTGTCGAGGGCGAGGGTGTAGGTGACCGCGCCGACGGTTTTGTCCATCTTGCCGGTGGTCAGCGGTTCGAGCAGGGCCAGGGCGCCGGGCCCGGAGACCTCGAGCCGTTTGAGGGGGGTCATGTCGTACATCGCGACCGAGGTGCGGGTTTTCCAGGCCTCGGCGGCGGCGATGGGGGAGTGGAACATCGCGGCCCACGGTTCGCGGGCCGGCGGCTGCCACTGGGCAGGAAGCTGCTGGACCAGGTGCGCGTTGGCCTCGTACCAGTGCGGGCGTTCCCAGCCGGCGCCCTCGAGGAAGACGGCGCCGAGTTCGCTCTGGCGGGCGTGGAACGGGCTGACCCGGATGTCACGGGGGGATTGTTTCGGTTGCAGGGGGTGCATGACGTCGTAGATTTCGACGAAGTTCTGTTGGGAGGTTTCGCTGACGTAGTCGGGGTCGAGTTGGATGTCCTCGAACCGGTGCACGTCGCAGCCGTGCAGTTCGACCTCGGAGCGGCCGTCGACGAGCAGTTGCGCGACGGCGCGGGCGACGCCGGCGGAGTGGGTGACCCACACGGCCTCGGCGATCCAGAATCCGGTGATGTCGGGGGATTCGCCGATCAGCGGGCCGCCGTCGGGGGTGAAGGAGAACACCCCGTTGAAGCCGTGCTCGATCTTCGCGGTCTCGAGGCAGGGCAGCAGCAGCTTGGACTGCTCCCACGACGGTGCGAAGTCCTCTTCGGTGAACGCCAGCATCGAGGGCATGGCGGAGTCGGAGATGTCGGCGCTGTCGGTCAACTCGCGGGTGTTCACCGGCATCGGGCGGTGCGCGTAGGTGCCGATGCCGAGGCGGTCGACGTGCTCGCGGAAGTAGAGGTCCTGGTCCTGGTGCCGCAGGATCGGGAAGCCGGCCTCGGCGAGGGTGGTGTTGCGGCCGACGAGTTCGGGGATCTGGTCGGTGGTGGCGTACTGGTGCGCCAAGGGGAGGAGGGGGACGTCCATGCCGACGAGTTCGCCGAGTTCGGGGCCCCAGAATCCGGCGCAGGAGACGACGATGTCGGCGGGGATGGTGCCGTGGTTGGTGGTGACGCCGGTGACCTTGCCGCCGTGGTGCTCGATGCCGATCACCTTCGTCGAACCCTGGAACACGGCACCGCGGGCCTCGGCGCGGCGGGCCAGGGCGACGACGACGCGGGCGGCCTTGGCGAGGCCGTCGGTTTCCACGTACAGGCCGCCGAGGACCCGCCTCTGGTCGAGGAGGGGGTGCAGTTTCGCGCACTCGGCCGGGTCGAGGACGCTGCCGTCGATGCCCCAGGAGGTGGCCCAGCCCTGCTTGCGGTGCAGGTCCGCCAACCGTTCCTCGGTGGTGGCGATCTCGAGGCCGCCGAGTTGGTTGAAGCACCACTGGCCGTCGACGTCGAGGCTCAGGAACTTCTCGACGGTGTAGCGGGCGAGTTCGGTCATCGTCTTCGAGGCGTTCGTCTGGAACACCAGCCCCGGCGCGTGGGAGGTGGAGCCGCCGGTCAGTGGCAGCGGCCCCTGGTCGAGGACGGTGATCTTGTCCCAGCCACGAGCGGTGAGCTCGTCGGCCAGGTTCGCACCGACGATGCCGGCTCCGATGATCACGACGCGCGGTGAACCCATGATGGTCCTTCCTGAAGTGGATGTGCGATCGCCTGCACTCCGCGGATCGTCCGTATTGCACACTGCGCCTTGGTCGTACACGCGACAAGTGCGAGCGGGAACGGATGATCGGCAAGCGGGAAGAGCGGTGTCGACAACTGATATATCAAGCACTGTAGTGTGTGTCACGTAGCGGGTCAACCCTCGCTCGATGACCTGCTATACACGTTGCTCACGGAGATCTTCGGCGCCGCCGGGGTGCATGCCCGTTCGGCGGTCGGGGTTGCCGTGCTCCCGATCGATGCGCCGGTCGAGGTGGAGATCGTCGTCGAGGTCGACTGAGGGGCGAAGCCGGTCGGAGCCCGTCAATCCTGCTGGTAGCGCTGCAGTAGTTGCAGACTCCGACGTCGTATTTCTCGCCCGATGGAGGCGCTCTTGCGGCGGTCGGACTCCGACATCCCGCCCCATACCCCGTGTGATTCCTTCGATGCCAGTGCGTGATCTCTGCACAGGTCGATCACCGGGCAGGTGGCGCAAATGTCCTTGGCTGCGCGTTCGCGTTCGATGCGGCGGGGTTTGCTTTCGCCGTCCGGAGGGAAGAAGACGTCCATGCCCTCGGATCGGCATCGTGCTCGTAGGCGCCAGTCCACTCCATCCGGCTGTGCCACGACTGCCGTGAAGTTCTGCAGCGACATTTCGACTCCATAGTTGTACGCGTAGTGGATGGTGTCGGCCGACTGGGCTCAGGCTGATCTGTACCCGCGACGGGAGGGCGCGGGTTGGCCTCGTGTGCGGCGGGCGGCGGCGCCAGGCCTGCATCGTCCGGAGTGGACCACACGAATCGGCATCAAAGCTGTTCCTTTGCAGTGTATCTCACACTCCGATGCTCTTCGGGTGCTGTGGCCGGGTCGCGGGATTCGCGTCGTCGCCCCCTCGCGATCCCGGCTTCGGGTGTGTAAGGTAACACTTACCTACGGTACCGTAGGTTACGAATCGCGAAGAGCCGACGACGCGACATGCGTCGTTCGAGCATGCCAAGCCGGGAAGGGTTGCCATGGCGATTGCAGATGTCAAGGAATACGCACATCTCACCGAAGCCGATGTCGAGGCGCTCGGGCGCGAGTTGGATGCGATCCGCCGCGATATCGAAGAATCTCGCGGGGAGCGCGACGCGCGCTACGTGCGGAACACCATCAGGTTGCAGCGTTCGCTCGAGATCGGCGGCCGCGCAGTGCTGTTCGGGAGTCGCAGACGGCCGGCATGGCTGCTCGGGGCGGGCATGCTCGGTGTCTCGAAGATCATCGAGAACATGGAACTCGGCCACAACGTGATGCACGGGCAGTGGGACTGGATGAACGATCCGGAAATCCACTCCACGTCGTGGGAATGGGATATCCACGATCCATCCGCGCACTGGAAGCAGACGCACAACTATCTGCACCACAAGTACACCAACGTTCTCGGCATGGACGACGACGTGGGATACGGCCTGCTCCGGGTCACTCGCGACCAGCGGTGGCGGCCGTTCAATACCGGCAATCTCGTCTACAACACCCTGCTGACGCTGTTCTTCCAGTGGGGCGTCGCTGTGCAGCACCTCGAGCTCGGCAAGGTGGTCAAGCGGGGTGACCTCAGCCCGGAGACGAAACAGAAGGCCCGCGAGGTCGGCACGAAGATCGGCAAGCAGCTGGTCAAGGATTACGTGATCTACCCGGCCCTCACCGGCCCGGCATGGAAGAGCACGATCACGGCGAACTTCGCGGCGAACACCATCCGCAACGTGTGGGCGAACGCGATCATCTTCTGCGGGCACTTTCCGGACGGCGCCGAGAAGTTCACGAAGGCCGACATCGACAAGGAGACGCAGCCCGAGTGGTACCTGCGCCAGATGCTCGGTAGCGCCAACATCGAGGGCAGCAGGCTGATGGACTTCATGTCCGGCAACCTGAGCTACCAGATCGAGCACCACCTGTTCCCCGACCTGCCGAGCAATCGGTATGCGGAGATCGCGGTGCGGGTGCGGGCGCTGTGCGAGAAATACGACCTGCCGTACACGACCGGCCCGTTCCTGGTGCAGTACGCGAAGTCGTGGCGGACCATCGCCAAGCTGTCGTTGCCGAACAAGTACCTCGAGGCGACCGCGGATGACGCGCCGGAGACGGCGTCGGAGCGCAAGTTCGGTGGAAACACCACGGCAACAATCGATCCGGCCACCGGGCGTCGTCAGGGGCTGCAGACGGCGATCCTTCGGAAGCGGCGGCGCGGTTTCCTGAATCGATAGGACAAAGCCGCGTCGGCGCAGACGGGCCGCGGAAAACGGCGAGGTCCTGCTTCATATCCACCGGATAGGAAACAGGACCTCGCCGTCGCTCGGGCTACCGGCGGAAAGTGGGAATCCGCGGCGTCTTCTGCTTGTCCGCGACCAGGGGATCTCGGGTGATGTCGCGATACAGCGAGATACACATGCCGATCATCACGATCACGAATGGTGCTGCCACGATGATGGTCATGGTTTGGAGGCCGTTCAGTGCGTCCGTTCCTCCGGTCCACAGCATGAGCACCGCAACGCCTCCGGTGACCACACCCCAGAACGCGACAGTCCGGCGGGAAGGTTCCAACGTGCCGCGCTGGGACAGCGTCCCCATGACGATCGAAGCAGCGTCGGCGCCGGAGACGAAGAAGATCGCGACGAGAGCCATCACCAGAATCGACGATGCGCCCGCAAGCGGCAGGTGATCCAGCATGCCGAACAGCTGCGATTCCGGGGTTCCTCGGGAGAACAGGTCGGTGCCCTGACTCTGTTCGCCGATCGCTGCCCCGCCGAAGACGGCGAACCACACCAGGCTCACCGAGCTCGGAATGAGGATGACGCCGACGACGAACTGACGAATCGTCCGGCCCCTGCTGATCCGGGCCAGGAACATCCCGACGAAGGGGGTCCACGAAATCCACCACGCCCAGTAGAAGATGGTCCACGAGGAGAGCCATGTTTCGGTCGAGGCATCGCCGGATGCAGCCGAGCGTGCCGACATACTGGCAATTTCGGCGGCGTAGTCACCCAACGTGGTGGGCAGCAGATTCAAGATGAACACGGTGGGACCGGCGACGAAGACGAAGACGGCCAGAACAAGCGCGAGCACCATGTTGATGTTCGACAGCCATTGAATTCCGCGCGAGATACCGGAAACGGCGGAGGCCACGAACGCCAGGGTGAGTATGGCGACGATCGCGACGAGCAGAAGCGTCCCGGCCTGGCTCATCCAGCCGAGAACCTTGATTCCCGAACCGATTTGGAGTGCTCCCAGACCCAGTGACGCCGCGGTGCCGAACATGGTCGCGAAGATCGCGAGGATGTCGATTACCTTGCCGATCGGTCCCTCGGCGCGGCGGCCGATGAGGGGAATGAACGAGGAGCTGATGAGCTGCTTGCGCCCCATTCGATACGTGCCGTATGCGATCGACAGGCCGACCACTGCATACATCGACCATGGGTGCAGTCCCCAATGAAAAAGTGCGGTCGCCATCGCGGTGCCCACCGTGGAATCGCCGATTCCCGGTGGTGGCTGAACGAAATGGGTCAGAGGTTCGGTCACGCCCCAGAAGATCAGACCGATCCCCATGCCGGCGCTGAACATCATCGCAACCCAGCTGACCGTTCTGAACTCTGGTTTCTCCCCGTCCCCGCCGAGTGGAATTCGCCCGTACCGGCTCAGCGCCAGCCACACAGCGAACAGCACGAACCCGGTGGCGGAGACTATGAACAGCCAGCCCAGGTTGGTCACCACCCAGTCCAGGATCGACGACGTCGCGGTGGTCAGGCTCGCCGGCCACAGCAGTCCCCATGCCAGGATCGCCACCACGATGGCGGCCGTGACGCCGAACACCACCCGATCGGTACCGTGCGGGGTCGTGCCCTTCGATTCGTTGACGGCGAGGGGGTCGGTAACGTCGGGATCGGGTGGTTGATGAGGCCGCGTTTCGGTTTCCGCTTCGATTGGGTTTCCTTGTGTTGTCACATCAGTCTCCCTGCAGCGTGTCGCTGAGTAGGTGTGTGGACGGAGTGCGGAGTGCCAGTGCGGGAGATCATCCCGGTTGGCCTCTGTTGCTTAATACGCAACGAGGTGTTCCACGGGGAACAAGAGTGAGCGCAACTGTGATCTATGTCAAGTGCTGACGGTAGAATGCTCCAGCTCATATCCACAGTTTCGCCACCCGTGATCGACGTAGTCATGCAGGTGCCGGGCGGGTCGACCGGCTGGGTGTGAGTCGGCTATGTTGCGGCGGATATGGCTTTTGTGCAACAAGATTCGACGACGCCGAGTGCGGTTACCGCGTCGCCGCCGGGCGGGGCCGCCGCGTCGTGGTCGGCGGACGCGCGTCGTGCACGGAGGTGTGCCTCCGCACCGGTTGGCCAGCGGTTATGCGTCCGCGCGGGTAAATGCGCCAATGTCTTCCGTTCGCAGTCGAGTATTGATATATTAGTTATCGACAAATTGGTACGACAGCCTCGGAGCGCACCGCGTGTCGCCGACAGGCCCAGAAATGTAGGAGTGCCTTCCATGCCGCAGCAGGTACGAGGCGTCATCGCCCGATCCAAGGGTGCCCCCGTGGAGATCGCGACCGTGAATATTCCGGATCCGGGTCCGGGTGAGGTGGTGGTGGAAATCGCGGCGTGCGGTGTGTGCCACACGGATCTCACCTACCGCGACGGCGGGATCAACGACGAGTTCCCGTTCCTGCTCGGGCACGAGGCGTCCGGGATCGTGGAGAGTGTCGGCGCGGGTGTGACGTCGGTGGCGGTCGGCGATTTCGTGGTGCTGAACTGGCGGGCCGTGTGTGGGCAGTGCCGGGCGTGTAAGCGCGGTCGCCCGCAGTACTGTTTCGACACTCACAACGCGGCGCAGAGGATGACGCTCGAGGACGGCACCGAACTGACCCCGGCGCTGGGGATCGGCGCGTTCGCCGACAAGACCCTCGTTCATGCGGGGCAGTGCACCAAGGTCGACGCCTCCGCGGACCCGGCGGTCGTCGGGCTGCTCGGGTGCGGGGTGATGGCCGGCCTCGGTGCGGCGGTGAACACCGGCAACGTGGGCCGCGGTGACACCGTCGCCGTGATCGGCTGCGGCGGTGTCGGTGATGCGGCGATCATGGGTGCCCGGCTGGCCGGGGCGAACAAGATCATCGCGATCGACCGGGACGAGAAGAAGCTCGAGTGGGCGAGGGATCTGGGTGCGACGCACACGGTCAACGGCGGCGAGGTGGATGCGGTCGAGGCGGTGCGGGAGCTGACCGGCGGTTTCGGTGCGGATGTGGTGATCGACGCGGTCGGGCGTCCGGAGACGTGGAAGCAGGCGTTCTACGCCCGCGACCTGGCCGGCACCGTGGTTTTGGTGGGGGTCCCGACCCCGGACATGCGGTTGGAGATGCCGTTGATCGATTTCTTCTCCCGCGGTGGGTCGTTGAAGTCGTCGTGGTACGGCGACTGCCTGCCCGAACGCGACTTCCCGATGCTGGTGGATCTGTTCCAGCAGGGCCGGCTGCCGTTGGAGAAGTTCGTCACCGAGCGCATCAAAATCGACGAGGTCGAAGAGTCGTTCCACAAGATGCACGCCGGTGAGGTGCTGCGTTCGGTGGTCGTGCTGTGAGCGGGCGGTTGCGGATCGAGCGGGTCGTCACCGAGGGCACGTTCGCCCTCGACGGTGGGGAGTGGAGTGTCGACAACAACATCTGGCTGATCGGTGACGACACCGACGTGGTGATCGTGGACGCCGCCCACAGTGCGCAGCCGATCATCGACGCGGTCGGCGGCCGGCACGTGAACGCGGTGATCTGCACGCACGGGCACAACGATCACGTCACCGTCGCCCCGGAACTCGCCGAGCGGTTGCACGCCCCGGTGCTGCTGCATCCGGGTGATGACGTGCTGTGGAAGATGAGCCACCCGGACGGCAAGTACTGGCATCTCGAGGACGGGCAGCGGATCGCGATCGCGGGCACCGAAATCCGGGTGATCCACGCGCCGGGGCATTCGCCGGGGTCGGTGTGCCTGTCTCTGCCGGAGGTCGGGGCGTTGTTCTCCGGGGACACCCTGTTCTCGGGTGGTCCGGGTGCCACGGGTCGGTCGTTCTCGGATTTCCCGACGATCATCGGGTCGATCCGGGACCGGTTGTTCGCGTTGCCCGAGGACACGCTCGTCCATACCGGGCACGGGGACGGGACCACGATCGGTACCGAGGCCCCGCATCTCGCCGAGTGGATTGCCCGAGGACACTGAGAAACACTGAGAAACACCGAGAAACACCGAGAACGACACTGAGAAACACCGAGAACGACACTGAGAAACACCGAGAACGCTGAGAAACACCGGCACACCCTGAGGACGCTGATTCGATGACCGACACCACCGACCGCCCCGAGGCCACCGACAGGTACACCTTCGACGAGGATGATGTCGTCGTCACGCACGAGAAGTCCTATGCGGCGGGTGTTCCTGCGGTGTTGGTGTCGCTCAAGCGTGGTTTGGAGCAGATGGGTCCGGTGCGCACGGCGCGGACCTTCTTCCGGCTGAATCAGCGGCACGGGTTCGACTGTCCGGGGTGTGCGTGGCCGGAGACTCCGGGGCACCGTAAGCATGCGGAGTTCTGTGAGAACGGGGCGAAGGCGGTCGCGGAGGAGGCCACGACCCGGACGGTGACCCCGGAGTTCTTCGCCCAGCATTCGGTGGCGGAGTTGCTGGGCCGGACCGAGTTCTGGTTGGGGCAGCAGGGCCGGCTGACGCATCCGATGGTGTTGCTGCCGGGGGCCACGCATTACGAGCCGATCGGGTGGGATGCGGCGTTCGCGTTGATCGCGGGGGAGCTGCGGGGTCTGGGATCGCCGGACGAGGCGGTGTTCTACACCTCCGGGCGCACCAGTAATGAGGCGGCGTTCGTGTATCAGTTGATGATCCGGGCGTTCGGGACGAACAACCTGCCGGATTGTTCAAACATGTGCCACGAATCCTCGGGTAGTGCGTTGGTGGAGACGATCGGGATCGGGAAGGGGTCGGTGTCGGTCCCCGACATCGAGAACGCCGATCTGATCCTGATCGCCGGCCAGAACCCGGGGACGAATCACCCCCGGATGCTGTCCACCCTGGAGAAGGCGAAGGCGAATGGGGCGAGGGTGATCGCGATCAACCCGCTGCCGGAGGCGGGGTTGTTGCGGTTCAAGGACCCGCAGAAGGTGCACGGCGTCGTCGGTGACGGGGTGGCCATTGCGGACGAGTTCCTGCAGATCCGGATCGGCGGCGATCAGGCCCTGTTCCAGGGTTTGGGCCGGTTGCTGCTTGAGGCCGAAGACGCGGCACCGGGCACCGTCCTGGACCGGGAGTTCATCGACCGGCACACCGCCGGGTTCGAGGAGTGCGCGGCACACCTGCGGCGGGTCGATCTGGGGACGGTGGTGGCGGCGACCGGGTTGACGCTCGACCAGATCCGGGCCACGGCGGACGCGTTGATCGGATCGAAGAAGACCATCATCTGCTGGGCGATGGGCCTCACGCAGCAGACCCATGGGGTGGCGACCATCCAGGACGCGGTGAACCTGCTGCTGCTGCAGGGGATGATCGGCAAACCCGGGGCCGGGGTGTGCCCGGTGCGCGGGCACTCCAACGTCCAGGGCGACCGGACGATGGGCATCTGGGAGAAGATGCCCGAAGCGTTCCTGGCCGCGTTGGATGCGGAGTTCGGGATCCGGTCCCCGCGCACGCACGGCCTCGATGCCGTCGATTCGATCAGGGCGATGCGGGACGGGACGGCGTCGGTGTTCATCGGGATGGGCGGCAACTTCGTCTCCGCGACCCCGGACACCGAGACCACCGAGGCCGCGCTACGCAACTGTGCGTTGACGGTGCAGGTGTCGACGAAACTGAACCGCTCGCACCTCGTCACCGGGCAGGCCGCGCTGATCCTGCCCTCGCTCGGGCGCACCGACAAGGACCTCCAAAACGGTCGCAAGCAGCAGGTGACGGTCGAGGATTCGATGTCGATGGTGCACCTGTCCCGCGGCGGCCTCACCCCCGCGAGCGAGCAGTTGCGCAGTGAGGTCGCCATCGTCTGCGGGATCGCGCAGGCGTTGTTCGGGCCGGAGCATGCGGTGCCGTGGGCGGAATTTTCGGCCGACTACGACCGCATCCGCGATTCCATTGCCCGGGTGATCCCGGGGTTCGAGGACTTCAACACCAAGGTGCGCGGGCCGGACGGGTTCGGACTCCCGCACCCACCCCGCGACGAGCGCCGCTTCGACACCGACACGGGGAAGGCGAATTTCGTCGTCAACGACCTGTCCTGGGTGCCGGTGCCGGAAGGCAGGCTGATCCTGCAGACCATGCGCTCGCACGATCAGTACAACACCACCATCTACGGTCTCGACGACCGCTACCGCGGTGTGAAGGGCGGCCGGCGGGTGCTGTTCATCAACGAACTCGACATCACCGCCCTCGGGTACGCCGATGGGGATCGGGTGGACCTGGTCTCGGAATGGGAAACCCCGGACGGGACGGTGCAGGAGCGGCGGGCGGAGGATTTCCGGTTGGTGCCCTACCCGACCCCGGTCGGGAATGTGGCCGCCTATTATCCGGAGACGAATCCGCTGATCCCGCTCGATCACGTCGCGAAAAAGTCGAACACGCCGGTGTCGAAGGCGGTCACGATCCGCCTCGAAGGGCGGGGCTGACCGGTGGGGCGGGTGACGACCCGGACCCCGGTCACCCGGATCACCGACACCCGGCACTCGACCCGGCCGGACACCGTGGTGGTGGAGGAACCCCTGGAGATCCGGGTGAACGGGACACCGTTGGCGGTGACGATGCGGACCCCGGGTTCGGATGTGGAGTTGGCGCAGGGGTTTCTGCTGACGGAGGGCATCATCGCCGGCCGCGCGGACATCGCGTCGATCCGGTACTGCAACAGCGTCGACGAGCACGGCGTCAACACCTACAACGTGTTGGATGTGGATCTGGCGGCGGGGGTGTTCCTGCCCGACATGGGGATCGAACGCAATTTCTACACCACCTCCTCGTGCGGGGTGTGTGGGAAGGCGTCCCTGGACGCGATCCGGCAACGCACGAAGCATTCCCCGGCGGCGGACACGGTGCGGGTCGATTCGGCCACGATCGTGGGACTGCCGGATCGGTTGCGGGCGGCGCAGAAGGTGTTCGACACCACCGGGGGTTTGCATGCGGCGGGGTTGTTCACCCGGTCCGGGGAGCTGCTCGCGGTCAGGGAGGACGTGGGCCGGCACAACGCGGTCGACAAGCTGATCGGGTGGGCCACCGAACAGAACCGCATCCCACTGCGAGGCAGCATCCTGCTCGTGTCCGGTCGGGCGTCGTTCGAGTTGGCGCAGAAGGCGGTGATGGCGGGGATTCCGATCCTCGCGGCGGTGTCCGCGCCGTCGTCGCTGGCGATCGACCTCGCCCACGACACCGGACTGACCCTGATCGGGTTCCTGCGCGGCACCACCATGAACCTCTACACCCACCCGGACCGCATCACCTGAGGTGAGTGGCACAGCGTGCTCCCGCACACCGTGCCACTCACCTGGGGTCAGTGAGTCGAACTGATGTTCACGCGATACTGACGGAGCATTGGCCCTACACGGAGGGCGGCGTCGGCGCCAATAAAACTTTCGTATAGTTGCCTCATGACCAAAGGCGACGGAGTGAGGTCGAACGACGGCGGTGTGCAGTCGGTCGACCGCGCGGTACGAGTGCTGGAGGTCCTGGCCCGCAACGGTGAGGTCGGGGTCAGTGCGATCGCCGCCGAAATCGGCGTGCACAAGTCCACGGTGTCTCGACTGCTGGGCTCCCTGGAAGAGCACGAAATGGTCACGCAAACCTATGACCGGGGAAAGTACCGCCTCAGCCTGGGGATCCTGCGCTTGGCCGCGGCAGTGCCCGAACGGCTCGAGATAACGGAGCAGGGCCATGCCGTGTGTGAACGGCTTGCCATGAAACTCGGCGAGACGGTCAACGTCGCAGTTCTGCGTTCGCATTTTGCCGTCCACCTCGATCAGGCCAGAGGGCCCGCGGCTATCGGCACGCACAACTGGATCGGCGAGCCCACCCCGCTCCATGCGACGGCAAGTGGAAAAGTTCTCCTCGCCAACCTCGATCAGCGGCAACGACACGAAATCCTGAGCTCGTCGGTGCTGGAGCAGTTCACCGATCACACGATCACCACGCTCGCTCGACTCGACGAGGAACTGGACGCGGCGCGGAGCCTCGGCTATGCCGTGGTCGTCGAAGAGTATGAAGACGGGTTGAACGCTATTGCGGCACCGATCCGGGACTACGCAGGCGGCACCACAGCAGCATTGAGTGTGTCCGGACCGGTCTACCGTTTCAGCGAAGAGCGCATGCGGGACGTGGTACCCGACGTCATTGCAGCGGCTGCAGAGATCAGTGAACGCATGGGCTTCCGGGAGTCGTACACACCCAGCGCCTGAGCTCGTCGCGGGTCCTCAGTACCCCGCGATTTCTTCGGCCATCTCGACGACATTCGTGAGCAGCATGGCCCGCGTCATCGGGCCGACGCCACCGGTTGCACCGCTGATCTTCCCGGCAACGCGGTCCACAGATGGGTGCACGTCACCGAGAATCCCCTCGACGGTGCGCGTGATGCCGACCGACAACACGGTGGCACCGGGGCTGATCCAATCCGGCTGCACCAGGTGGGCGACACCGGCCGCAGCGATCACGACGTCGGCGTTACGCGTGTGGGCGGCCGTGTCGACGGTGGCCTCGTGGCACAGGGTCACGGTCGCATGTTCGCTTCGGCGCGTCAGCATCAGACCGAGAGGCCGGCCGACGGTGACGCCACATCCGAGGACGCAGAACCGAGCGCCGGTGATCGGGACATCGTGATGGCGGAGAAGTTCGATGATTCCTCTCGGGGTGCACGGCAGCGGTCCGGCCATCCCCAGCACGAGTCGACCGAGATTCGTCGGGTGCAATCCGTCCGCATCCTTGGCGGGATCGATCAGCGCGAGGACCCGGTGGGTGTCGATGTGCTTCGGTAACGGGAGCTGGACGATGAAGCCGGTGCAGGCGCTGTCGGCGTTCAGTCGCAGGACAGCTGCCTCGATGTCGAGCTGAGACGCGGTTGCCGGCAGGCGAACCTGGATGGAGTTCAAACCGACGCGCCTGCAGTCGCGGTGTTTCGCTGCGACGTAGGCATGACTGCCGGGGTCGTCGCCGACGAGGATGGTGCCCAAGCCAGGCCGAATCCCCTGCACTTGCAGCATGGCGATTCGGTCGGCGAGATCATCCTTGATCTGCTCGCTCACGGCCTTGCCGTCGATCAACGTCGCGATTGCCATGGGATACGCCCTCTCTGGAACGCCGAAATGGTGCATGTAAGCCGATGCCGTAGGTCTGCGGTCACAGCACGGGACGGCTGACCCGAACCGGGTCTGTGCAGGATGGGGAACTGTCTGACGACAACTGATATATCAGAATGGAAGGAGTGTAGTTCACCAGGCGCGGCTGGTCAAAGGTTCTCGGCCTGCCGACGTTGATGGCGACCGGGGGCGCCGAGTGGGGGTGGATGTCTTCTCGGCGTCAGGGTCGGCCTTGCTTCGTTCGACGCCGAGCCGTCTGTCTCGGGATCTTCCGAGCGGATTGATCGAGTGATGATCCTGTGGCGCAACCTCTTCGACGGATGCGCTGCGCCGAAGCTGCTTCCCGCCCGCCCTCCGGGCAGGGCTGCGACGCGTCGGATTTCGATGGTGCATCTCCACTTGACACTGCCCTATGGCGATTGTCACACTGTTGCGTAACACACGACGTGTTTCGCATTGCACAACAGAGAGGCTTTCAATGCTCGAGGTCTGCCCACTAGCGTCCCTCCCTCGCGGTGACGCACGCCGTGTTGATGCCTCCCCGCCCATCGCGGTGTTCCACACCGACGATGGTGAGGTGTTCGCCGTCGACGACACGTGCTCGCACCAGGACGCTTCGTTGGCAGATGGCTGGCTCGAAGGCTGCGAGGTCGAGTGCCCGCTGCATGCCTCGAAGTTCAACCTTCGGACCGGGGCGGTCGATGCGCCGCCCGCGAAGCTTCCCGTGCGGACTCATGAGGTCGTGATCGAGGACGGCGTGATCTACGTCGAGCTCAGCACCGAAGCGCCCAACCTGCCACCCGACATCCGGAGCCGTCTCGACGCGGAGGGGAAAGCATGAAGAGCATTGCAATCATCGGCGCATCGCTCGCCGGTCTCTGTGCTGCGCGTGCCCTGCGCGCGCAGGGCTTCGCCGGTGAGCTGAACATCGTCGGAGCGGAGAGCAACCGGCCCTACGATCGTCCGCCGCTGTCCAAGGAGTATCTGGCCGGCGACATCGACCAGGCTTCTCTGACTCTCGAACCGGATGACGAAGACCTGCAGGCGAACTGGCTTCTCGGACTGTCCGCAACGAATTTCGATGCCGGCACCCGTAGCGTCACGCTCAGCGACGGCTCCCAGCTGAGCGCCGACGGCTTCGTCCTCGCGACCGGTTCGCGTGCGCGGCCGTGGCCAGGGACCGAGCATCTCGCCGGTGTGCACGTCCTCCGTACGATCGAGGACGCAGACCGGCTGCGCGCCGACCTCGTCTCCGGCGCCCGACTGGTGGTCATCGGTGCAGGTTTCATCGGCGCCGAGGTTGCCTCCACAGCGCGCAAGCTGGGACTGGATGTCACGGTCGTCGAAGCCGCTCCGTCACCGCTCATCGGCCCGCTCGGTCCGCAGTTGGGAACGGCTGTGGCCCGCTTCCACGGCGACAACGGCACCGCCCTCCACTGTGGTGTCGGAGTCGCAGGGTTGACCGGTACCGACCGGGTGACCGGCGTCGACCTCGCCGACGGTCGCCACGTTCCCGCTGACGTCGTCGTCGTCGGGATCGGGGGCATACCGAACATCGAATGGCTCGAGGGAAGCGGCATCGAACTCGGCAACGGTGTGCTGTGCGACCGGGGCGGCGCTACGTCGATTCCGCATGTCGTCGCGGTCGGTGACTGCGCGGCATGGATGGACGCCTCGGGCGCTCACCGTCGCGTCGAACACTGGACCGGGGCCTCGGAACGGCCGGCGATCGCGGTGTCGACTCTCCTCTCCGGCGAGTACCAGGGCCAGCATGTCAAGCCACCGTACTTCTGGTCGGACCAGTACGGCGCGCGCATCCAGTTCGTCGGAATCGCCGGACCGGACGCAGAATTCACCATCGAAGAGGGCAGCCTCGACGCGGGTAGTTTCCTCGCCGTCTATCGGCGAGACGGGAACCCGGTTGCGGTCCTCGGCGTAGATCAGGTTCGTCTCTTCACCCGCTGGCGCCGCCAAATCTCCGCTCAGCCGACCCCGATCTGAACAACCTTCTCAGCCCACGGATCCACGAGATCACACACTAAGGGAGACCCCCAGTGACAACCACGCACCTGCCTGAGAGCCTCATCTCCACGCTCCCGGGAAACTATTACACCGACAGCGACATCTTCAAGCTCGAGCAGGAGAAGGTCTTCGAGGAGATGTGGTTCTGCGCTGTGCGGGCCGCGGACCTCGACAAGCCCGGCGCATTCAAGACCGTCCAGATCGGGCGGGAAAGCGTCATCGTGACTCGATCCCGGACAGGTGAGATCCGGGCCTTCCTCAACATCTGCGCCCACCGCGGCGCCCGGCTGTGCACGGAGGAGAGCGGAGAAGTCAAGCGCTCCTTCCAGTGCCCGTACCACGCATGGACCTACGACCTCGACGGCAAGCTCGTCGCGGCACCGAACCTGACCAAGATGCCCGACATCGACCGCGTCGAGTACGGGCTGAAGAACGTGGCGGTCCAGGAATGGATCGGCTACGTCTGGCTCAACCTGGCCGACGAGCCGACGTCCTTCGACACCACCGTCGTTCAGGACATCCGCGACCGGCTCGGCGACGTGGAGTCGATCGATCGGTACGACATCGCGAACCTGGACCTCGGCCGTCGAATTGTGTACGACGTCAAGGCCAACTGGAAGCTCATCATCGAGAACTTCATGGAGTGCTACCACTGCGCGACGATCCACCCGGAACTGACCGAGGTGCTGCCCGAGTTCGCCGACGGATACGCCGCTCAGTACTACGTCGGTCACGGGGCCGAGTTCGGTGAGGGTGTCGAAGGGTTCACCGTCGACGGCTCCGCAGGCCACGACGTAATTCCCGGCATCGCCGAGGAGCAGGACCGCCGGTACTACGCGATCACCGTGCGGCCGACGGTGTTCGTCAATCTCGTGCCCGACCACGTGATCGTCCACCGGATGTTCCCGCTCGCCGCCGACCACACCATCGTCGAGTGCGACTGGCTGTACCTGCCCGAGGTGGTGGCGACCGGTAAGGACCTCGACCGCTCCGTGGAACTCTTCCATCGCGTCAACCAGCAGGACTTCGACGCCTGCGAGCGGTGCCAGCCTGCGATGGATTCGCGACGCTACCGCGACGGCGGTGTGCTCGTTCCCAGCGAGCATCACATCGGCGAGTTCCACGACTGGCTGCGCGAGAAGATCGCTCACTGACGTCGTGGTGACGAGGCCGCTCGTGGGTTCCGCTCCCTGATGAAGGGAAGGGCAGCGCGATGACGACGGTGGAGATGGGCATTCCCACGGTACGGACGCCGGCCTCTTCGGCGGGGAGGCCGGACGTCGCGCACCTGGTGGACCGCTTCGGCCGGGTGGCCAGGGACCTGCGGGTGTCGATCACCGAGAAGTGCTCGTTGCGGTGCACCTACTGCATGCCGGAGGAAGGCCTGCCCGCCATCCTGGCGGAGCGGTTGCTCACGGCGGACGAGATCGTCCGGCTCGTCGTCGTCGCCGTGCGTCGCCTCGGGGTCCGGGAAGTGCGGTTCACGGGCGGCGAGCCGCTGATGCGCGCCGACCTCGAGCGCATCGTCGCCGGCTGCGCGGCGCGGGTCCCGGGTGTCCCGCTGGCGATGACGACCAATGCGGTCGGTCTCGAGCACCGGGCACGCGGGCTCGCCGCCGCCGGTCTGACCCGCGTGAACGTCTCCCTCGACACTGTCGAGCGAGGGCAGTTCGCGAAGCTGACCAGGAGGGACCGGTTGCCTTCCGTGCTCGCCGGAATCCGCGCCGCCGTCGCCGCCGGGCTGTCGCCGGTGAAGATCAACGCCGTGCTCATGCCCGAAACGCTCGGTGGTGCACCGGATCTGCTGCAGTGGTGCCTGGACGAGGGCGTGCAGTTGCGATTCATCGAGGAGATGCCGCTCGATGCCGACCACGAGTGGGCGCGCGAGAACATGGTTCCGGCGGACCGGCTCCTCGCGGTGCTCGGTGAACGATTCGACCTCGGGGAGATCGGTCGGGACGACCCGTCGGCGCCCGCGGAGAAGTGGCGGGTGAACGGCGGTCCGTCGACGGTCGGGATCATCGCGTCGGTCTCGCGGTCGTTCTGCGCCGACTGTGACCGGACCCGGCTCACCGCCGAGGGTACCGTCCGGTCGTGTTTGTTCAGTGACTCCGAGATCGACCTGCGCGGCCCGATGCGGTCGGGCGCGGGCGACGAGGAACTGGCGCTGTTGTGGCGTGGTGCGATGTGGAACAAGTGGGTGGGGCACGGCATCGAAGCCGACGGATTCGCGCCTCCCGTGCGCAGCATGGGAGCGATCGGCGGCTGAATGGGACATATCGGTTGCGGCCGGCCTGTGTGGACCGGACAGGTGCCGGCTCAGTTATGTCATTGGGTGCCAACAGAAGCGGGCGGCGGCAATTAGTGGTACCGAACGGCACGTGTTCGAGAGGCTTTCTCGTACTGCTCGAGTTCCGCCATCCAGCAAAGATTTTCACAAACTCTTGACTCGTTCCAGATTTGTAGGCAATAGTAGGAGAGTGTCCGTGACATCGAAGTACGCAGAACAGTTGCGTGAGGCTGAACTGCGCGTGACCCGGCCCAGGGTCGCGGTACTGGAAGCGGTACAGGCGAATCCGCACGCTGACACGGAGACGATTCTCGGAGAGGTGCGCTCGGTTCTGCCGGGTGTGTCCCGGCAGTCGGTGTACGGCATACTGCACGCGGCGACTGCTGCCGGCCTGGTACGGCGGATTCAGCCATCGGGTTTGGTGGCGCGCTACGAGTCGCGGGTCGGTGACAACCACCATCATGCCGTCTGCCGGTCCTGCGGAGCCATCGCAGACATCGACTGCAGTATCGGCGAGACCCCGTGCCTGAACCTGTCGCTGGGGTACGGATTCCTGGTCGACGAGGCCGAGGTCATCTTCTGGGGACTGTGCCCCGACTGCTCGCCTCACAACTAACCCCACACTTTCACACGCACACGTGAAACAGCCCAGCCCGAAACAGCCCCTTGTGAAAGGAAAGTCGTGTCTGACTCCACCCAAACTCTCGCGGAAGAACACCCGCCGATCGCCGAGGCTCAGACCGAGCCCGCACAGAGTGGCGGTTGCCCCGTCGCACACGGCCGGCTCGCGCATCCCACCCGGGGTGGTGGAAACCGTGACTGGTGGCCGAACCAGCTCAACCTGAAGATCCTGCAGAAGAACCCCGCCGTGCGCAATCCCATGGACGAGGATTTCGACTACGCCGAGGAATTCGCGGGCGTCGACCTCGAGGCCCTGAAGCGGGACATCGAAGAGGTCATGACGACCTCGCAGGACTGGTGGCCCGCCGACTACGGACACTACGGACCGCTGTTCATCCGGATGGCGTGGCACGCCGCGGGCACGTACCGCATCACCGACGGCCGCGGTGGTGCCGGCGGCGGGATGCAGCGCTTCGCGCCGCTGAACAGCTGGCCCGACAACGCGAACCTGGACAAGGCGCGCCTGCTGCTGTGGCCGGTGAAGAAGAAGTACGGCAAGACCGTGTCGTGGGCCGACCTGATCGTCTTCGCCGGCAACGTCGCGCTCGAGTCGATGGGCTTTACGACCTTCGGTTTCGGCGGCGGCCGTGTCGATCAGTGGGAGCCCGAGGAAGACGTCTACTGGGGTCCGGAGCTGACCTGGCTCGGAGACGAGCGCTACACCGGAGAGCGGGACCTCGACAAGCCGCTCGGTGCGGTCCAGATGGGTCTGATCTACGTCAACCCCGAAGGACCGAACGGCAACCCGGATCCCGTCGCGGCAGCACGGGACATCCGAGAGACGTTCGGCCGCATGGCGATGGACGACGTGGAGACGGCCGCGCTGATCGTCGGCGGTCACACCTTCGGCAAGACGCACGGTGCCGGCCCGGCCGATCTGGTCGGACCCGAGCCGGAGGCCGCTCCGCTCGAGGAGCAGGGTCTGGGCTGGAAGAGCGCGTTCGGCACGGGTAAGGGTGGCGACACGATCACCAGCGGCCTCGAAGGCGCCTGGACGCCGACCCCGGCGCAGTGGGACAACAGCTTCCTCGAGACCCTCTACGGCTACGAGTGGGAGCTGTCCAAGAGCCCCGCCGGTGCGTACCAGTGGATCCCGAAGGACGGCGCCGGAGCCGGCACCGTGCCCGACGCCCACGATTCGTCGAAGACGCACGTGCCGGTCATGTTGACGACGGACCTGTCGCTGCGGATCGATCCGGCCTACGAGAAGATCACCCGCAACTGGCTCGAGAACCCGGATCAGCTCGCCGACGACTTCGCCAAGGCCTGGTACAAGCTGACCCACCGTGACATGGGGCCGATCGTGCGCTACCTCGGCCCGCTGGTGCCGGAGGAGACGCTGCTGTGGCAGGATCCGATCCCCGCGCTCACCCATGAGCTGATCGACGCCGGCGACATCGCGACCCTGAAGAGCCGGATTCTCGAGTCCGGACTGACTGTCGCAGAGTTGATTTCGACCGCGTGGGCGTCGGCCTCGTCGTTCCGTAACAGCGACAAGCGTGGCGGTGCCAACGGCGGCCGGATCCGCCTCGAGCCGCAGGCGAGCTGGGAGGTCAACAACCCGGACGAGCTGGCCCAGGTGGTGCGGACCCTCGAAGGCATCCAGAAGTCCTTCAACTCGGCACAGACCGGGAACAAGCAGGTCTCGTTCGCCGACCTCGTCGTGCTCGGTGGTGCTGCTGCTGTCGAGCAGGCCGCGAAGAATGCCGGCTACGACGTGGAGGTGCCGTTCACGCCCGGTCGCACGGACGCGACGCAGGAGCAGACCGATGTGGAGTCCTTCGCCGCGCTCGAACCGGCGGCGGACGGTTTCCGCAACTACCTCGGCGAGGGCAACCGCCTGCCGGCGGAGTTCCTCCTGGTCGACAAGGCGAACCTGCTGAACCTGAGCGCACCCGAACTCACGGTTCTCGTCGGTGGCCTGCGGGTGCTGGGCGCGAACTACAACACCACGTCGGAAGAGGGTGTCTTCACCTCGAACCCCGGCGCGCTGACCAACGACTTCTTCGCGAACCTGATCGACCTGGGGACGACGTGGGCGCCGGCGTCCTCGGGTTCCGAGATCTACGAGGGTCGGGACCGCGTCAGCGGTGAGGTCAAGTGGACCGGAACCCGCGTCGACCTGGTGTTCGGGTCGAACTCGGAGTTGCGCGCCCTCGCCGAGGTCTACGCGGCCGACGACGCGAAGCAGAAGTTCGTGCGCGACTTCGTGTCCGCGTGGGACAAGGTGATGAACCTCGACCGGTTCGAACTCGTCTGATCCTCGACGAGTCTGCGCGGCACCCCTGCGGGAGCTCACCCCTGCAGGGGTGTCGCGCTTTTCGTCTCACCTTTCGCAGTGCCGACGGCTGACGGTCGGTACGCCGGGCCTTCGATGCCCCACCGCAGTGCGTCCGCGCACCGCAGACGTGCCCGAGGCGTGCCGCTGCGGAGTCCGCCACTGCGGAGTTCAGTGCTGCAGAGTTCAATTCGGTGATCGCGAGTCCGGGCTGTCGCCCGCCCCCCCTCGCTGCCCAGCGCGCGTGTGTCCCGTCCACGTCGTACCGATCAGCCCGGCCCGACGGCCGCAGCGTGGTCGATCTTCCTCTGCTGATGACGAACTGATGAGAAGTTCGTATGAACGCCATCTCAGCTCTTGACATACACCCGACAGGTGAGTGTTATATCAGTTATATATCAAGAGCCGGCATCTGCCGGTGCGTTACCGCCAACGGAGGTTCACCATGTTCCGGAGATCGTGTGCACCAGCCAAGGAAGGCCTGAGGGGGACCGCACGCGCAATATTCCGCAGCGACCCTCGGTGTAGTACTGGAGGTTTGCGATGAGTGGTGTTCCCGGCAAGTTGGAGAAGGGGCTCAACGACCGTCAGCTGAGGATGATCGCCATCGGCGGCGTCATCGGCGCAGGATTGTTCGTCGGTTCAGGCGTGGCCATTCGAGACATCGGACCGGCGGCCTTCATCGCATACGCGATCAGCGGGGCCGTCGTCATCATGGTGATGCGGATGCTCGCGGAGATGGCTGTCGCCAACCCCTCGACGGGGTCGTTCGCCGATTATTCCCGCCGGGCGCTGGGGGACTGGGCAGGGTTCTCGGTCGGATGGCTCTATTGGTACTTCTGGGTGATCATCGTCGGGTTCGAGGCAATCGCTGGCGCGAAGATCGTCCAGTACTGGCTGCCGGGCGTACCGCTCTGGCTGTGCGCCCTGGTGCTGCTGATCGCCATGACGGCGACCAACCTCTTCTCGGTGTCCTCCTTCGGTGAGTTCGAATTCTGGTTCGCCGGCATCAAGGTCGCCGCGATCATCGTGTTCCTCGCTCTCGGAAGCGCATTCGTGTTCGGGCTGTGGCCCGGGAAGTCGATGGACTTCTCCAACCTCACCAGCCACGGTGGCCTCATGCCCTACGGGGCCGCGGCGATCACCGCCGGTATCGTCACCGTCATCTTCTCGATGACCGGCGCCGAGGTCGCGACCATCGCGGCCGCCGAATCGCAAGATCCCGAGCGGGCCGTGGCCAAGGCCGCCAACTCTGTCATCATCCGTATCGCGATCTTTTTCGTTACCTCGGTCTTCCTGCTGGCGACGATTCTGCCGTGGAACGACGAGAGCGTCTCCGTGTCCCCGTTCGTCGCCGCATTCACCGAGATGGGGATTCCCTACGCCGACCACATCATGAACGCCGTGGTGCTGACGGCCGTGCTGAGTTGCCTCAATTCAGGGATGTACACCGCATCGCGCATGCTGTTCGTGCTGGCAGCCCGACGCGAAGCCCCTGCGAAGTTGGTGAACGTGACGCGACGTGGGGTACCCGCCGTCGCGATCCTCGCCTCCTCGGTGGTCGGTTTCCTGTGTGTCGTCGCCGCAGCGATATCGCCCGAAACGGTCTTCGCGTTCCTGCTGAACTCGAGTGGTGCGGTCATTCTCTTCGTGTACGCCCTGATCGGCGTATCGCAGATCATCCTGAGGTTCCGGTCCGGATCGTCGCACCTGCGGGTTCGGATGTGGCTGTTCCCGGTACTGTCCATCGTCACCGTCCTGGCAATCCTGGGCGTTCTGCTTCAGATGTACCTGCAGAAGGAATCGCGGTCACAACTCGTACTGAGCCTGCTGTCGTGGGCTGTCGTCGTCGGCTTCTACTTCCTCAACAAGTGGTATGTCGCACGTCGCCCGGTGGCAGAGGAAGTGGTCGGGACAGCGCGGCCGCATCGAGTGCTGGTGATGGCCAACGAGACTGCGAACTCCGCGGAACTGTTGGACGAGTTGCGCCGGATCGGCGCCGACCGCGAGGCCAAGTACTTCGTCACCGTGCCCGAGAGTCCGATCGAGACCGGAGTCGCCGCAACGCACGGTCCGCTCGACGTACGAGCGGCAACACAATCGGCGGCGCAGAGCCGGTTGGACTACACACTCACCACACTGCGTGCCGACGATCTCGACGTCGACGGTGCACTGGGTGATTACCGCCCGCTGCGCGCGCTCGCGGAGTCCGTGGACGACTTTCATCCCGATCGAATCGTGATCGCGACACTGCCGCCGGACGAGTCGATTTGGCATCGTTTCGATGTGGTCGATCGGGCACGGGCCGAACACCCGGCAGTCCCGGTGACCCATGTGGTGGCCACGCCGGTGAGACAAGAAGAGAATGCGTAGTGACGATCATCGCCGCTGCGGTCATCGAGCGCGGACTGCCTTCGGGGCAATCGCGCCACGCGGCTGTGCCCCGCGTTCCACGCAGGTACCGGTGATGATCGTTCCCCGGCGCGGCGCCCCCACCAGGTAAGGCGGTCAGCGCACCATCTCGCTACGGATGGCGTCCTGGACCTTCCCCCGAGTTGCGGCGATGCTGCCCGCCATCTCGGCGAGATCTGCGCTTCGGTTGAGCGACTCGGTGTGTTGCGACAGCTCCTCGAGTTGTCGCAACACGTCCGGGCCGGCGACGACCTTCGCCTGGCTGAGCAGGCCGTCCAATTCTTCGGTGTCGATCGACTCCACCTCGGCAGCGGGATTCGGCGCCCCCGCGTGTGCTTGTGCTGCGAGGCGAGCCGTCGCTCCCAGCAACTCGGCATAGATGGCGAGCCGCAGTTTCATGAGCTGGTCTTTCCTCGCATTCTTGCTGCGTAGTCGTTCCGCGATCCACGGTGAGACGGCCGTGCCGATTATCCCGGCGATGCCCATCCACATAATCGGATTCACGATCCGTCCCTCCAGTACAGCAGTCGTGCAGAAATGCGGAACGCTCCCGCTCAGTTCTCGTTGTCGCCGAAGATGGCTTTGGCTTCGAGGTATTCGGCGAGGCCGAATTTGCCGAACTCGCGGCCGTTGCCTGATTGTTTGTAGCCGCCGAAGGGCGCATCGAACGCCAGCGGTGCTCCGTTGAGGTGGACCATTCCGGTCCGCAGCTTCCGGGCGACGTTCCGTGCGCGCTGTGGGTCGCGCGAGGAGACCATTCCGGAGAGCCCGTACGTGGTGTCGTTCGCGATGCGGATTGCGTCGGCTTCGTCCTCGTAGCCGATCAGCATCATGACGGGGCCGAAGATCTCCTCTCGTGCGATGGTCATATCGTTCGTGACGTTCGCAAAGACGGTGGGCCGGACGAAGTATCCGGCGGAGAGTCCGGCCGGACGGCCGACACCGCCTGCGACGAGTGTGCCGCCCTCGTCGATGCCCGTCTGGATCAGACGCTGGACCTTGTCGAATTGTGCTTGTGACACAAGGGGACCCACGGTGGTCCCGTCGGCGTCGGGAGGCCCGACGACGATCTTCTCGGCAGCCGCCTTCGCGATCGCGCAGGCTTCGTCCATGCGGTCCGACGGGACGAGGATACGAGAGCCGGCGTTGCAGGACTGGCCCGCGTTGACGACCACGCCCATCACGTCCCGGGTGATGACTTCGTCGAAGTCCGCGTCGACCAGCACGATGTTCGCCGACTTGCCGCCGAGTTCCTGCGCAACGCGTTTCACGGTCGGTGCAGCATTCCGCGCGACCTCGACACCGGCACGGGTCGATCCGGTGAACGACACCATGTCGACGTCCGGGTGCCTCGACAGGGCGGCTCCGACCGTAGGTCCGTCACCGTGAACAAGGTTGAACACCCCGGCCGGGACACCCGCTTCGTGAAGTATCTCGGCGAAGATGATCGCATTGAGCGGCGCGATCTCGGACGGCTTCAGCACCATCGTGCAGCCGGCGGCCAGCGCGGGCGCGACTTTCGCGGCGATCTGATTGACGGGCCAATTCCACGGTGTGATGAACGCGCACACGCCGACCGGTTCGTGCACGACGGTCGTGGTGCCGATCTTCTCCTCGAATTCGAACCTGCGGAGCGCATCGAGGGCGGCGGCAAGGTGTGCCATGCCGCACGGTGCCTGAGCGGTCGCGGCGAGCCCGGCAGGTGCGCCCATCTCCTGGGTGATGGTCGTGGCAAGGTCGTTCATTCGCCGCCCGTAAACCTCGATGACTCTGCTCAGCAACTCGATTCGGTCGGCACGTGTCGTCGACGCGTAACTGTCGAAGGCTGTGCGCGCGGCCGTGACGGCTCGATCGACGTCCTTCTCGTCGCCCAGCGCAATGGTGGTGATGGCCATTTCCGTCGCAGGGTTGACGACGTCGAGCGTGTCGGTGCCGATCGGCTCGACCCACTCGCCGTCGATGTAGAACTTCCGGGTGTTCTGCATGGTGCTCCCTCGTTGTCCGCCGTCCGGGTGTTCGCGGCATGTGACAACAATGGCTTCTCGCCGCTCGGACGTCTGTCCGCCGACGGGGCCTTCTCCGGGGTGAATGCGTTGTCCTCCGATCGGGGGACAACCCCGTTGCCGGGTGGGTCTAGTCCTCGTGGGGGGAGGGGTCGGGGATCTCGTCCTTGCGGTAGTTCGGGAGCCGGCTCGCGGGCACCATGGCGATCGCGCTGAGCCCTGCCAGGGTGAGCAACCCGATCTTGAGGGCGTCGAGGCGGGCGTCGATATTGATCTGCACGGCGGCGTCGACCTGCACGTCGGAGGCGGTGGTGGCGTCGAGAATCTCCTCGAGGCGGTCGTTGCTGATGAAGTTGATGTTGTCGAGGTCGACCTGTGCAACGAGGTCTTCGGGTAGGTCGACGTGGCCGGCCACTGCCTGCCCGACGCCGATCGACAGCAGCGTCACCAGGAGCGCGCCGGCGAAGGCCGTGCCGACGGCGGATGCGAGGTTCTGGGTGGTGCCGCGTACCGACCCGACGTCGCCCGCCAGTTCCTTCGGGGCAGCCGTGACCAGCACGTTGAAGACGAGGGTGACGAGGGCGCCCTGTCCGATGCCGAAGACGATGAGCCCGAGGATGGTCGGGACGGTCTCCCAGTTGTTGGTCACCACGAACGAGAGCCAGATCAAGGCACCGGTGGTCAGTGCGAAGGAGAAGCGTGCGATGACGCGGGGGCTGAACCGGCCGTAGAAGCGGACGACGAGCATGGCGGTGACGAACACGGTGATGTTGAACGGCATCATCGCGAGCGAGGTGTCGAACGGGGTGCGGCCCTGGACGATTTGAATGTAGAGGGGCACGGTGAAGTTCAGGGCCGCTTCGAGTGCGACGACCACGAACATCGCATACACGGCCGCGCGCTCGGTGGGCGCCGACACCACCTCGAGACTGATCAGGGGCACTCGGCCACTGTCGGCGCGCCGTCTGGTCCAGACGAAAAACGCCTGCCCGAGGATGATTCCCAGCACGATCAGCACCGGGGCGCCGGAGACGCCGAGCACGCTGAAGGGCGCGTTGGGGGATGCCGTCAGCAGACCCCACGAGTTCAGATTGTTGAAACCCAGCGTCAGCGACACGACGGCGATACCGATGATGAACGCGCCGACGATATCGATGCTGATGGTGTCGTTGCCGCGATCGGAGCGAAGCGTGAAGCTCAGCAGGAACACCGCGACGGCGACGACGATGAGGATGGCGAAGACGGGCCGCCAGCCGACGAGAGTTCCCAGTGCGCCACCGATCAGGAACGCGGACAGTCCGGAGAACGCACGTGCCGATCCGAGTGATCCGATCGCGGTGGCCTGCTGGGTGTCACGATAGTTCTCGGCGATGAGGGCGACGAGGGCGGGCACGATGATCGCCGCCGAGGCCCCTGCGAGCGCTTGCGCGGCGATCACCCAGCCGATACTCGGTGCGAGAACCATCATCAGTTCCGCGACAGCGAACACGGCGACCATGATGCGGAAGATCAGCACCCAGCCGACTCGCTGTCCCAGCTTCGCACCCACCATCACCAGCGCCGCGACCACCAGGCCGTAGGTGACGATCGCGGTGCTCACCGTCGTCGGGGGCACGCCGAAATCCTCGACCATGCCACCCAGCGAGACCGGCAGTGCCGCGACGTTGAACGACATGAGCACCTGCGCCAGGGCGAGTCCGATCATCGGACGCCACGACGCCTTCACCTGCTCGCCGGGATCACGCGGGCGGGACGTATCGGCGGGGATCGTCATGCTGACCTGCTTTCACGCGGAGGGTGGGGCCCGGACGCGAAGACGTTCAATCCGAGAGTCCGGGACAGGTAGGCGGTTGCCCGCTGCCCCCGAACGCTGTTGCCCGCGGAATCGAGCCGCGGGGAGAAGGTGGCCAGTCCGGCCTTGCCCGGGGCGATCGTGACGATGCCGCCGGACACGCCGCTCTTGCCGGGCACGCCGATCTCGAACAGCCATTCCCCGGAACGTTCGTAGAACCCGGTGGCGGCCAGCACCGACAGCGTGTCGCGGCAGATCGACTCGTCGACGACGCGTTCTCCCGTCACCGGGTTGACGCCGCCGTCGGCGAGAGTCGCGCCCATGATTGCGAGATCCCGGGTGTTCACCCGGAGTGAGCATTGTTTGGTGTAGACGTCGACGGCGTCCAACGGGTCGACGTCCAGGCGGCCGTAGCTCTCCAGAAGCTGGGCGATCCCGCGGTTGCGCAGGTTCGTCGCCGCCTCCGATTCGTACACGGTGACGTCGAGCGTCAACCGGCGCCCGGCGAAGCGGGAGAGACCGTCCTGGACGAACTCCCACTTCGCGGTGGGAGTGACCCCGGGAACGAGTGCGGTCGTGGCGATGGCGCCCGCGTTGACCATGGGATTCATCGGATGGCCGTCGTTGAGTTCGAGGGCCACGACGGAATTGAACGCCAGGCCGGTGTTGTTCACCCCGATCCGTACGCCCACCACCTCGTGGCCGATCTCCTGGCAGACGAGCGCGTACGTGAAGGCCTTGGAAATGGACTGGATCGAGAACTCGTGCACCGCGTCGCCGACGGCGTGCACACCCCCGTCGACCTCGGCGACGCAGATCCCGAACAGGTCGGGGTCGACTGCCGCGAGAATCGGGATGTAATCCGCCACGACACCGTCGGTGGCGGCGGCAGATCGCTCGTACGCGCCGTGCAGAAGCGACTCCACGTCGTCCCAGCCGGGCAGAGCTCCGGTCGAGACCCGTTCCGGCACCCCGGTCACGTCCAACTCCATCGAACCCCACCTCCGTCCTGACATTCTCACGCCGGAACACGTTCTTGTCCGGATAAGGACGGACACTGGTGGGCTTTCGACGATCACGCCACCGCTGCAGCATCCGCGCCATCGATACCGTTCAGGTATCGAAAGATCCCAAACAAGTGTTGGACTTGAATCGAAAGCGCTCCTAGCCTTGTGAACACAGCGCACCGACAGTGACGCGATTGCGAACGAGGAGAACGAAACCCATGACCACAGCGTCGCCCCAAGAGATTGCCCACAAGCTCGGCTCCGGTCTGTTGTCGTTCCCGGTCACCCATTTCACGGAGGACCACTCGTTCGACGAGGCCGCGTACCGCGAGAACATCGGCTGGCTCGGGCAGTTCGACGCCTCCGGGTTGTTCGCCGCCGGTGGCACGGGCGAGTTCTTCTCGCTCACCCCACCCGAGGTGGAGCAGGTGGTCCGGGCCGCCGTGCAGGAGGCGCCGGACGGACTTCCGGTCATCGCCCCCGCCGGTTACGGCACCGCGACCGCCGTACAGATGGCCCGCTCGGCCGAGAGCGCCGGCGCGCACGGCATCCTGCTGCTTCCCCCGTACCTCACGGAGGCGAGCCAGGACGGCCTCGTGGCGCACGTCAAGGGGGTATGTGCCGCAACCACTCTCGGTGTGACGATCTACAGTCGCGCCAACGCCGTGTACACCGAGTCGGCCGTGGCGGAACTCGCGGACAGCTGCCCGAACCTGGTCGGTTTCAAGGACGGTGTCGGCAACATCGAGCAGATGACGCGCATCTACGCGAGCCTCGGTGACCGCCTCACCTACGTCGGCGGATTGCCCACCGCCGAGATGTTCGCCCTGCCGTATCTCGCCCTGGGCGTCACCACGTATTCCTCGGCGATCTACAACTTCGTCCCGCAGTTCGCACTCGACTTCTACAACGCCCTCCGCAGCGGAGACAACGCGTTCGTCGTCAACGCCCTCAACGAGTTCGTGATCCCGTACTGCAACCTGCGCAACAAGAAGCAGGGATATGCCGTCAGCATCATCAAGGCCGGCATGAAGGTCATCGGCCGGCCCGCAGGCCCCGTGCGTGCACCGTTGACCGACCTCGACGCCGTCGAACTGGCCGAACTCGCCGACCTGATCAAGAAGGTGAGCTGAACACGACGGTCACCTGCGGCATGGAGCGCGACACTCCGGTCCGGTGACCCTTGCCCGCCGCTCGGCGTCACAGGATGATCGGGGGATGGCCGAACAGATCGACGATTACTTCATCTCTGTCGTGTCGGGGCTTGTCCGCGGGAAAAGCAGCACCGGGGTCCGCCCGGAGGATCCGATCCGGCCCCCGTCCCCGTTGTCGGTGCAGGGCACTCTGGACCTTTTCGACGCCCAGCTCGGCAGCAGGCATCTCGATCTGGCGGCCCGGTGGTTGCGGTCGCAGGGTAAGGGTTTCTACACGATCGGTTCCTCCGGGCACGAGGGCAATGCCGCCGTCGCAGCAGCGCTGCGTCCGACCGATCCCGCTCTGCTGCACTATCGTTCCGGTGGATTCTTCCTCGCGCGGGCGCAGCAGGTGGACGGCAGTGATCCGCTCCGCGACGTCCTCCTCGGTGTCGTGGCCGCGACGGAGGAGCCGATCTCGGGTGGACGGCACAAGGTGTTCGGCCGCCACGATCTCGGCATCATTCCCCAGACCTCCACCGTCGCTTCGCATCTGCCGCGGGCAGTTGGTGTCGCCTTCTCGATCGCCCGGGCACACAAGCTCCACCTGTCCTCGCCGTGGCCCGCCGACGCGGTGGCCGTGTGCAGTTTCGGGGATGCGTCGGCGAACCACTCCACCGCCGTCGGCGCGATCAACACCGCCGTCCACTCGGCCTACCAGGGGTTGCCGCTCCCGTTGCTGTTCGTCTGCGAGGACAACGGGATCGGGATCAGCACCAAGACACCGACGGGATGGATCGCCGCGAATTTCGGTGAGCGGGCGGGTCTGGAGTACTTCGAGGCGGACGGTTCCGACCTGCCGGCGGCGTACGCCACCGCGAAGAGGGCCGCCGACTGGGTGCGCGGGCACCGCAAGCCGGCGTTCCTGCATCTGCGGACCGTCCGGTTGATGGGTCACGCCGGATCCGATCTCGAGTCCGCGTACCGGACGTCCGCCGAGATCACCGCAGACTTCGACCGGGATCCGGTGCTGTGCACCGCAAGACTTCTGATCGAAGGCGGACACCTCGGCCCCACCGAGATCCTCGCGCGCTACGAGGACACACGCGCGGAGGTTCTCGGTCTCGCCCGGGATGTCGCCGAGCTATCTCAACTGGACAGTCCCGCGGCGGTGATGAGGCCCCTCATCGACACCGCCGAGCAGGCGACCGCGGCGGTGCCGGAGCGCGTCGACCCGGCCGAGCGCGCGGAGTTTGTCGGATCGCCGCTGCCGGAGGAGGAAGGCAGGCTGACCCTCGCCCTGTCGATCAACCGTGCCCTGCTCGACGTGCTCGCCCGCTGCCCCGAGGCGCTGGTGTTCGGTGAGGACGTGGCCCGAAAGGGCGGGGTGTACGGGGTGACCCGGGGTCTGATGAAGAAGGCCGGGTCGGCGCGCGTATTCGACACCCTGCTCGACGAGCAGGCGATCCTGGGTCTTGCGCTGGGTGCGGGGGTGTCCGGGTTGTTGCCGATCCCGGAGATCCAGTATCTGGCGTATCTGCACAATGCGGCCGACCAGATCCGCGGGGAGGGTGCGACGTTGCAGTTCTTCTCCGACCGGCAATACCGCAATCCGATGGTGGTGCGGATCGCCGGATACGGGTATCAGAAGGGCTTCGGCGGGCACTTCCACAACGACAACGCCGTCGCCGCACTGCGCGACATCCCCGGCGTGGTGGTGGCGTCGCCGTCCCGCCCCGAAGACGCCGCGGCCATGATGCACACCTGTGTGGCGGCGGCGCGCACCGCCGGCGCGGTGTGCGTGTTCCTGGAACCGATTGCGCTGTACCACATCCGGGATCTGTACGACGACGGCGACGGGCTGTGGCTGGCACCGTACCCGGACCCCGCGACGCAGGCCGAGAACCACGTCCCGATCGGCTCGGCCCGCACCTACGGTGACGGCACCGACCTGACGATCGTCACCTACGGCAACGGTCTGCGGATGAGCCTGCGAGTCGCGCGAAAGCTCGAGCGTGCGCACATCGCCGCCCGGGTGGTGGACCTGCGCTGGCTCGCACCGCTGCCGGTGCAGGACGTCGTCCGGGAGGCGCACGCCACCGGCCGGGTGCTCGTGGTCGACGAGACCCGCAAGTCGGGGGGTGTGTCCGAGGGCGTGGTCGCAGCACTGGTCGACGAGGGCTTCACCGGGCCGCTCGCGCGGGTGACGAGCGAGAACAGCTTCATCCCACTCGGCGACGCCGCGCTCGAGGTGCTGCTGTCCGAGGACACCGTCGAGGCCGCGGCGATCACACTCGTGAGCCGCTAGCACCGGCATCCCTCGCGCTTCGGTATGACGGCAACGTCAACCGGTATCCCCTCCGCCATTGCCAAGCCGTCGTGCGGTCGGGCATGTTCGAACTGCATCTCTCCACACCGGCGGACAGGAACATTTCATGAGTGGCGATCAGCTACCCCACATCGTGGTGATGGGGGTGACCGGCTGCGGGAAGACGACAGTCGCGCAGCAACTTTCCGCACTGACCGGCCACCGGTTCCTCGATGCCGACGATCTGCACCCGCAGTCGAACGTCGCGAAGATGGCCGCCGGCATCCCGCTGACCGACGACGACCGGGCCCCGTGGCTGGGAGTCGTCCGGGACCGGCTGCAGGAGCTGTCCGGGCAGGGGCGCCGCGGTGTGGTGGCGTGCTCGGCGCTGCGGCGCAGCTATCGGACGATCCTCGGCGACGTCTCCGACCCGGTGCTGTTCGTGCACCTCACGGGAGACCAGCAGGTGATCCGCGGGCGGATGCAGGCACGGAGCGGGCACTTCATGCCGCCTGCACTGCTCGATTCCCAGTTCGCGCTCCTCGAACCGCTCGACTCCGACGAATTCGGTGTCGCCCTGGACGTCGCACCGGCGCCGGACCTGATCGCCCGGGCCGCCGTCGAATACCTGCACGAAGAACGAAAGGTCGCCACACAGTGAGTTCGCATCGGAGCTTCGACGTCGAGGGCAAGATCGCGCTCGTCACGGGGTCGAGCCGGGGAATCGGTTTCGCACTGGCCAACGGGCTCGCCGAGGCGGGCGCGGAGGTCGTGCTCAACGGACGCGACGCGGCAGCCCTCGCGCGCAGTCGCGACGAGATCGTGAACGCCACCGGCGCGACGGTCCACACCTGCGCCTTCGACGTGACCGCTCCCGAGGAGGTCGCCGCCGCCGCGAAGCGGGTCGAGAACGAGATCGGCCCCGTCGAGATCGTCGTCAACAACACCGGCGTCCAGCACCGCAGCCCCCTGCTCGAGTTCGGCGACGACGACTTCCGGCGTGTTCTCGACACCAATCTCAGCAGCGCCTTCTTCGTCGGCCGCGAGTTCGCGCGGGCGATGGTCGAACGCGGGCACGGCAAGATCGTCAACATCTGCTCCGTGCAGAGCGAACTCGGCCGGGCGGGCATCGCCCCGTACGCCGCCAGCAAGGGTGGGCTGAAGATGCTCACCCGCGGAATGTGCGCCGACTGGGCACCATTGGGACTGCAGGCCAACGCCATCGCACCCGGCTACTTCGACACCCAGCTCACCGAGGCGCTCGTGAACGACGCCGAGTTCAGTGCGTGGCTCACGAAACGCACGCCCGCCGGACGGTGGGGACGCACGGACGAACTCGTGGGTGCGCTGCTCTTCCTCTCCTCGCCGGCGTCGGACTTCGTGAACGGCCAGATCCTGTATGTCGACGGCGGACTGACCGCCGTAGTCTGATCCCCACCCGACCGACTCGAAAGACGAAGATGCCGAACACTGCAACGCCCCGCATCCACCTCGGACCGAACCCCGACGCAGCCCTGATACGCGGGATCGAGAGGGGCGGCGGCGTACTCGCCCCGCTCGACGACGCCGAGGCCGTCGTCTGGGCGCAGGGCCCCGACACGTTTCCGGCGGAACTGCCGGATTCCGTGCGCTGGGTGCAGCTGCCCTCGGCGGGGGTGGAGCCCTGGATCTCCGCGGGAATCGTCGACACCGACCGGGCCTGGACGTCCGCGGCCGGCGCCTACGCCGGCAACGTCGCGGAACACGGTGTCCTGCTGCTCCTGGCCGGGGTTCGGGCCCTCACCGAGCAGGTGCGCGCGACGTCGTGGCGCAAGGCCGAGTTCGACCCGCAGGTGGGCACGCTGCGCGGGGCGACGGTCGCCATCGTCGGCTGCGGCGGCATCGGTCGCGCGATGATCCCGCTGCTCGCCGCGTTCGGCGCCGACGTGCTGGCGGTCACTCGCTCGGGCACCCCGGTCCCGGGTGCGTCCGAGACGCTGCCGGCCGACCGGACCTCGGAAATCTGGTCCAGAGCAGACCATTTCGTCATCGCCGCACCGGCGACGTCGGCCACCGCCCACCTCGTCGACGAGACCGCGCTCGCACAGATGAAATCGACGGCGTGGATCGTCAACGTGGCGCGCGGTTCCCTCCTCGACACCGAGGGTCTGGTCCGCGCGCTGCGCGCCGGGTCGATCGGCGGCGCCGCACTCGACGTCACCGACCCCGAACCGCTGCCCGACGGGCATCCGCTCTGGACCCTGCCGAATGCGATCATCACCCCACACGTCGCGAATCCCGCGACCGGACTGACCGGGTTGCTCGCCGATCACGTCGCGACCAACGTCGAACGCTTCGCCGCGGGCGCGCCCCTGCTGGCGCCGATCGATCCGGCCCGGGGTTACTGAGGGCCGCGTTCGGCTTCCGAACTGGTCCTGATGTAGTTGGACACGACACTGCGCAGCACCTCGCGCACCGCCTCCGCCGGTCCGGACAGCGGCTGATTGGCGGGTGTCCCGAGGGAGACCTGGACTTCGATCGACGGTTCGATGCGGCGGAGTTCCAGGTTCTCCACGTTCATGATCCGGCGTGCCACCGAGAACGGTAATACCGTCGCGCCCAGTCCGTTTCGGACGGCCTGCGCCATCAGCGTCACCGATTCCACCTCGCCGACCACCCGTGCGTGCTCGAAGGCGTGCTCGTACGCCTGCTCCACCACCTTGCGGATCGTGTGCATCGGGCCCGGCAGCAGCAGTGGCAGATCGACGAGATCCTTGATGGCGACGGCCGTCCCGGTGTCGCCGGGCAGTCCGGTGCCCGCCGGGGCGACGACCATCAGTTCCTCGGTGAGTAGACGCTCGAAGTTGACGCCCTTGATCGGCCCGGCGTCGTACAGCAGGGCCATGTCCATCCGGCCCGTCATCATGGCCTCGCTGAGCACACCGCCGAAATTCTCGTTGACGTGCAGAAGGATGCTGGGGTACCGCGACCGCACCGCGGTGAGCAGCGGCAACGCGATGGAGCTGACGGTGCTGTACGGCGCGAGTCCGACGGAGACACCGCCCGCCAGTTCCCGGCCGACGACGCTCACCTCGGCCTGAGCGCTCTCCACCTGCCGCAGGATCACCTGTGCGTGCCGGTACAGCGCGCGCCCCGCGTCGGTGGGTTCCACTCCCTGCTTGCTGCGGATCAGCAGTTGCTGACCGAAGTGCGTCTCCAACGCCGTCATCTGCTGGCTGAGCGCCGGCTGCGCGATGTGCAGTATGTCCGCCGCCCGCGTGATGGATCCGGCGTCGACGATGCGGACGAATGAGAACAAGCGTCGGGTATCCACGAGCGATCTGCCTTTCTGACGATGCGGCGACGCAAGCACGCCGCGGTTTCGAGAAGGTTGCCGGGCGGAAACACCGCTGTAGCCAAGTGCGGGGCCCGATTCTTCCGTCTTTGCATCGTCGCTGTTCAAACACCATAGACGTTCGTTATCGCCTCACGTAAAACAGGTATTAACCGCCTGAACCGGAACCTGCGTAGCGTCCGTTTACATCGAAAGTTCACTGGAACGGCACCCGCGGTTCCACTGCAGGCCCCCCTTGGAGGCACCGTGACTGTCAAGATCGATCTCGTCGCCGACCTCGGCGAGAGCTTCGGCGCTTGGACGATGGGCGACGACGACGCACTGCTCGACGTGCTGACGTCCGCCAACGTCGCGTGCGGCTTTCACGCCGGCGACCCCAGGACCATGGATGCGACGGTCCGAGGGTGCGTCGCCCGCGGAATCGGCATCGGCGCACACCCCAGCTTCCCCGATCTCGCAGGGTTCGGCCGGCGCGCGATGGACCTCACCGCCGACGAGGTCCGCACGGACGTTCTGTACCAACTCGGCGCACTGCACGCCTTCGCGACGGCCCACGGCACATCGCTCTCGCACATCGCACCGCACGGTCGGTTGGGAAATCTCGTCGCGACCCGCGCCGACTACGCGGGCGCCGTCGTCGATGCGGTGGAGGCGTTCGACCCGCGGCTCATCGTGCTCGCCCAGGACGGGGAACTCGCCGACCACGCCCGTGCGCGGGGGCTCCGGGTGGCCATCGTCGCCATCGTCGACCGTGCATACCGGGCGGACGGCACCCTGGTACCGCGGTCCGAGGCCGGCGCCGTGATTCACGACCGGGACGCTCTGGTGTCGCGCACGGTGCAGATGGTGACCGAAGGGGCCGTCGACGCCGTCGACGGCACGCGCATCCCGATCGAGGCAGACACGGTGCTGCTGCACGGCGACGGCGCCGACGCGGTAGGCAACGCGCGGGCGATCCGGGAGGCACTGCTGCACGCGGGCGTCGTCATCGCCCCCGTCACCGAGGTCCTCGAGGCCAGGGCCGAGAAGGAGTCCGCGTCGTGTCCGGCGTGACGTGCACCCGGCCGCACCGCGACTTCGTCCTCGCGGACTGCGGGGACTCCGCGGTCCGCCTGACGTCGCTGTCCCCCGATGCGGAGGAGCGCTGGCAGGCCGTCCACACGGTCGCCGCCGCGCTCGACGCCCGCGACGACGACGTCGCGGTCACCGGCATCATCCCCACCTACGACTCACTGCTGGTCGAATTCGACTGTGCTGCAACGACGCATGACGCCATCCACGCGCTGGTCGAACGGCTGATCGAGCTTCCGGCGCAACCCGCGACGCGCGGTTCGCGACAATTCGAGATCCCGGTCGTCTACGGAGCCGAATTCGGACCCGACCTCGACGACGTGGCGGCACACCTCGCACTCTCCCCGGCCGAGGTGATCCGCCTGCACAGCGCCCGCCCGCTGACCATGCGCTGCTTCGGGTCCCCGGGCGGCGCCCCCATGCTCGACGGCCCCGCGTTCCCGCAGCCCGTTCCCCGTCGCACCATTCCGCGGCCGCACGTTCCGGCAGGCGCGGTGGCGGTCGCGGGCAGGCAGGCCGTCATCTCGGCGCGACCGGCGCCCGGCGGCTGGCCGGTGATCGGCCGCACGCCCCTGACCATCGTCGATCCGTCGACGGAACCGCTGTCCGACTTCCGGCCCGGCGACACGTTCCGCTTCGTGCCGATCACCGCGGCCGAGTGGCCGCTGTACGAGGGGGTCCGGCATGGCTGAGACGATCACCGTCACGACACCCGGGCTCACCTCGATCCAGGATCTCGGACGTCTCCGGGGCTCCCGGTTCGGGCAGATGACCGGGGGAGCCTCCGACCAGTACAGCGCCGACGTGGCGAACGCCCTGGTCGGAAGTCACCGCACCGCGCCGCTGCTCGAAATGGTGGCGATGGACTTCGGCGCCGTCGCAAGCGTCGACCTGCTCGTCGCGGTGACCGGCGCACCGGCGGAGGTCCAGGTCGGGGGTGTCACCCGCCCCCAGTGGGAGCCGTTCGTCTGGACCGCGGGCGAAGAACTCACCGTCCGCGGAATCCACGACGGGCTCCGCGTATACCTCGCCGTGCACGGCGCGATCGCCGCGCCGTCCCTGCTCGGCAGCTGCGCCCCCGACTCGGTTCTCGGTTTCGGCCGGCAACTGACGGTCGGCGAGTCCGTCGCCATCGACGTCGACGGACCGCCGATCGACCACCCCTACTTCCGGGTCCCGCTGTTCCGGCTCGGCGCCGAGCCCGCGACCTTCACCGGCCGCTGGACCATCGACGTCACCGACGGTCCCGACGTGCACGAGTTCGGCGCGTCCGCCGCCCGCTTGTTCGACACCCCCTTCGTCATCGGTGCCGACACGAACCACATCGGTCTCCGCCTGACGCCGACCGATCCGGGGAGCGACGTTCCCCGGCGGGACCGGTCGACGGAAGTGCTCTCCCGCGGGGTACCGATCGGCGCCGTCGAGGTTCCCGCAGGCAACGAGATCCTCGTCCTGCACCGGGGCCGGGGAGTGACGGCCGGATATCCGGTGCTCGCGGTGGTGACCGCCACCGCACTGTCACAGCTCGGCCAGGCGCGCCCCGGCCAGGAGGTGCGGTTCCGAAAGGTGAGCGTCCCCGAAGCCGTGGACGGTTACCGGAGCCAACGACGCTCGATCGCGCTGCTGCGGTCCCGCGTGGCGAGCGCATTCGCCAGTCTTCGGATCCCCACTCACCCAGAAACGACATCCGCCCAGCACCACTCTGTAGCCCAGATGGAGTCAGCATGACCAACGCGATCTCACCCGACACGGCCGGGCACACGCCCGAACACGAGGTGCAACCCCGCCAGCTACGCAAGGTCGTTCTCGCAGGGTGCGTGGGCATCTTCGTCGAGCTCTACGACAACGGCATCTTCGCCTTCATGGCGACCGCCCTGGCCATCGTCTTCTTCGACGTCTCCAAGTCGAGCGACGCGCTGATGCTCGTCTTCGCCGGTTACGCGATCTCGTTCTTCGTGCGACCGCTCGGCGCGGTCGTCTGCGGCATCCTGGGCGACAGGATCGGCAGGCAGAAGATGCTCGTCTTCGTGATCATGCTGATCAGCGTTGCCACCGCGGGCATCGGTGTTCTCCCGACATACGCCGCGATCGGCGTCGCCGCTCCCGCGCTGTTGATTCTCCTGCGCATCCTGCAGGGATTCTCCGTGGGCGGTGAGGCGGCGGGCGCCATGACCTTCCTCGCCGAGCACGCACCGGAGGGCAAGCGCGGACTCATCACCAGCTACGCACAGATCGCGTCGTTCCTGGCCCTGCTCACCGGCACGCTGGTCGCGTTCGCGATGTCGCCCTGGCTCAACGAGGCCGCGATCGAGGGCGGCGGACCGGCGAGCTGGGCGTGGCGCGTCCCGTTCCTCGTCGCGATCCCGATGGGCATCATCGGCTGGTACATCCGGCGGGCGATCAGTGACACCCCGAACTTCGAGAAGCTCAAGGCCGAAGGCGGACTGTCCCGCAACCCGCTGAAGGAAGCGTTCGCGACTCCCGAACACCGCAAGGCGATGCTGCTCGCGCTGTTCATCCCGTTGATGAACGGCTCCGGCTACTACGTGCTCTTCTCCTACATGCCGACGTTCCTCAAGGGCGAGAACATCGGCTTCTCCACCGGCACGGCACTGCTCGTGACCGCGGCGAGCCTGGTGGCGATCTGCTTCGCCATTCCCTTCATGGGCGCACTCTCGGACCGCGTCGGCCGCAAGAGGGTCATCGCCGGTGCGGCGATCGCCATGGCCGTCGGCGCCGTCCCCTGTTACGCCCTGATCGCGACCGGCAACTTCGCGCTCGCGGTGCTCGGAGCCTGCATCATGGCCGTGATCTTCGCCGGCCACACCGCCGTCATCCACATCCTCATCGTCGAACTCTTCCCCACCCGGGTGCGGTACTCGGCGTACGGGCTGGGCTACAACATCTCCTCGGCAGTGTTCGGCGGCACCGCGCCCCTGCTGATGACCTGGCTGATTCCGCAGTTCGGGATCTACGTCCCCGCGGTCTACGCCGTCGTCACCGCACTGGGAACCCTCATCGCCGTCAGCACCGTCACCGACCGGGCGCACGTGCCGCTCCGTGACACGCTCTGACGGATCCAGACTCGGCCCGGTGGTCTCCTGACCACTCGAAGACCACCGGGCTGCACCAACTTTCACCACCAGCAAGGCAAGGGAGCGTCATGCCATTCAACGACTACCGGACCGCACTCGTCACCGGCGCCAACACCGGAATGGGCGCCGCGGTCACCGAGATCCTCACCAAGCGGGGTCTCACCGTCTACGGCGTCGCCCGCAACAAGGAACGGCTCGACGAGGTCGCGGAGAAGACGGGCATGATCCCGCTCGCCGTCGACATCACCGAAATCGACGCCCTCAGCGCCGCCGTCGAGGGCCTCGAGATCGACGTGCTGATCAACAACGCGGGAGTCTCGGCCACCGGCAACATCCTGGACGCGTCCGCCGACTCGGTCGACGCCATGGTCGACGTCAACCTCCGTGCGGTGCTGCACCTGTGCCGGCTGCTCATGCCGGGGATGGTCGAGCGGGACCTCGGCCACATCGTGAACATCAGTTCCATCGCCGGCCTGTACAACTTCTACGGTCACACCGCCTACCACGCCACGAAGGCCGCGGTGCACCAGATCTCGCGGCAACTGCGCAACGACACCATCGGCAAGCGCATCCGCGTGACCGAGATCTGCCCGGGCCGGGTCGAGACCGAGATCTTCGGACGCAACCTGGGCGGCTCCCCGGAGGCGATGAAGGAGGCGTGGGAGACGTATTACGAAGGCTTCGAATCCATCACGACGAAGGACATCGCCGACACGATCGAGTTCGCGATCGACGCCCCGCGCCACGTCAACCTCGGCCTGATCGAGATCATGCCCACCTTCCAGGTACCGGGTGGTCTCGACTTCGTCCGGCGCAACGACTGAGGCCGGCCGTGACCACTGCGCCGCACCACTCCTCCGCCCCGCTGCCCACCGAGACCCTCGGGGTGGTGGCGCACGCCGCAGGCGACCTGCGTATCGAATCGGTGCCCCTCCGGCGGCCCGAACCGTCCGAGGCGGTCGTCGAGATCGCCTACGGCGGCATCTGCGGATCCGACCTGCACTACTGGACGCACGGCGCCGCCGGCGAGTCGATCCTGAAGGCCCCCATGCTGCTCGGCCACGAGGTGGTGGGAACGGTCGTGCAGGCCGCCGCGGACGGGACCGGCCCCGCCGCGGGTGACACCGTGGCCGTGCACCCCGCGACCCCCGGCGGTCGCGGCGCCAGGTTCCCCGACGACCGTCCGAACCTGTCGCCGGGATGCACCTACCTCGGCAGCGCGGCGCAATTCCCGCACACCGAAGGGGCATTCGCGAAGTACGCGGTGCTGCCGTCGCGGATGCTGCGGCGACTGCCGGCGAACCTGCCGCTGCGCACCGCCGCCGTCGCGGAACCCGCCGCCGTGGCGTGGCACGCCGTGGCCCGCGCGGGCGACGTGGCAGGGAAGAGCGCGCTCGTCGTGGGGTGCGGCCCCATCGGCGCCCTCGTGGTGGCCGTCCTCCGCCGGGCCGGTGCGAGCGAGATCACCGCGGTCGACGTGCACGACTATCCCCGCACGGTCGCGAAGGCGCTCGGCGCGGACACGACGCTGGACGCCGCCGACGCCGTGAGCATCGCCGCCGTCGACGCCGACGTCGTCGTCGAGTGCTCCGGCAACCGCTTCGGACTCGAATCGGCCATTCGCGGCGCGACGCGCGGCGGCAGGATCGTCATGCTCGGACTGCTCCCCACCGGGCTTCAGCCCGCTCCGCTGTCGCTCGTCATCACGCGGGAACTCGAACTCGTCGGTTCCTTCCGGTTCAACGACGAGATCGATGCGGTGCTCGAGGCTCTGGCGGACGGCAGCCTGAACGTCGAACCGGTGATCAGTCACGAGTTCGGCATCGAGGACGGCCTCGAGGCGTTCGCCGTCGCGAAGGACGCGTCCGCGTCCGCGAAGGTGTTGCTGGCGTTCTGATCTCAGTCATGCCGAACGGCTATCACCCGACACACAATCGGTCTTGTACAGGTGTGGTCCCCACCCGATAGCGTGGGTGTCGAGATACCGCCCCCGACTTCCCTGCTTCTTTCGTTCCCACGCCCTCTACCAGGAGGAACTATGTCCACCTTCGTTCCAGCAGCGCGAGTCGACCAGATGCGTGAGTCGCCGAGTGTGGCAGCCGCGCAACGGGTTCGCGAACTCCGGGCGTCGGGGCGGGAGATCCTCGACCTGACGGTCGGAGAGCCCGATTTCGACACCCCGGAGCACATCAAGGCCGCGGCCGTGGCGGCGATGGAGTCCGGTCTCACCAAGTACACCCCCGTCAACGGCATTCCCGCACTGCGGGAGGCGATCTCGAAGAAGATGCTGACCCGCACCGGGGTGGAGTTCGCGGACAACGAGATCACCGTCGGCGGAGGCGCCAAGCAGGTCATCTTCCTCGCGCTGATGGCGACGGTGGAGGAGGGCACCGAGGTGATCGTGCCCGCGCCGTACTGGGTGTCGTACCCCGACATGGTGACCGTGCACGGCGGGACACCCGTCGTCGTCGACTGCCCGGAATCCGACCGGTTCCTGCTCACCGCAGAGAAGCTCGAGGCCGCCATCACCACGGCGACGAAGTGGGTCATCCTCAACGCGCCGTCGAACCCGACGGGCGCCGTGTACAGCGAGCACGAACTGGCGGAACTCGCGAAGGTCCTCGACCGGAACCCGCACGTGAACGTGCTCTGCGACGAGATCTACGACGAGATCGTGTTCACCGATTCACCCGTTCCGAACCTGCTGTCGTCCGCGCCGCACCTGCGCGATCGGATCCTGGTCACCAACGGTGTGTCGAAGGCCTACGCGATGACCGGCTGGCGGCTGGGGTACGGCGTCGGGAACAAGGGCCTGATCGGCGCGATCAACAAGCTGCAGTCGCAGAGTTCGTCCTGCCCGTCGTCGATCAGTCAGGCCGCCGCCGCCGAAGCCCTCACCGGGGATCAGAGTTTCGTCACCACGTCCGTCGCGAGCTATCGCGCCCGGCGTGATGTCACGTTCGAATTATTCTCCGGCATAGACGGTCTCGAACCCGTACTGCCGCAGGGCGCCTTCTACCTGTTCGTCGGATGCGCCGGCCTCGTGGGCAAGCGGACACCCGACGGCACACAGCTCGAAAACGACCAGGACGTGGTGCTGTTCCTCCTCGACCACGCGTCGGTGGCCACCATCCAGGGCTCTGCGTACGGGGCCGAATCCTATTTCCGGGTCTCCTTCGCCACGTCCGAGGACGTGCTCAGGAATGCGGCAGCCGCGGTCGAGAAGGCCGTCGCTTCGCTCAGCTGACCCACCCGCCATCACAGAACTACGGAGACATCATGGTTCACGTCACGACGAAGATCGATCGCGCCGACAAGGCCGCCATCGACAGCCTGGGCGCCTTCTCGGCCGCCACCATCCACGAGGCGCAGGGCCGCAAGGGCGCACTGGATTCGGGGATCAAGCCCATCGACCGCGACATGTCGTTCTGCGGGTCCGCCTTCACCGTCGTGTGCCATCCGCGCGACAACATCATGCTCCAGGTCGCCATCAGCTACGCGCAACCCGGTGACGTGCTCATCGTGTCCTCCGGCGACCAGCCGGCGGGACAGTTCGGCGACGTGCTGGCCAATGCGTGTGTGGCGCGGGGCATCAGCGCACTCGTCACGGACGGCGGCGTGCGGGACAGCAGGGAGATCCGCGAACTCGGGTTCCCCGTCTTCTCCAAGCACGTGTGCATCGAGGGAACGGTGAAGGAATCCCTCGGTCCCGTCAATCAGCCGCTGGTGTTCGGCGGCCAGATCATCTACCCCGGCGACGTCATCAAGGGCGACTGCGACGGTGTGGTCGTGGTCCGGCGCGACGAGGTCCAGTTCGCCGTCGACGCCTCCCGTGAGCGGGACGCCGCCGAGGCCGCCTACATCGAGCGGTACAAGAAGGGCGAAACCCCGATCCAGGTCAGCAACCTCGCCCAGGTGCTCGAGGCGAAGGGTCTCACCGTCGACCAGTGAGCCGGCGGTGTCAGTGCCCTCAGGGCGGTGTCAGGGGGACGTCACAGCGTGGACACCTGCTCCCGAGGGGACTTCGTGGAGAAGATGGTCGTCCTCGCCGGGTGTGTCCGACGCTCCGGTCAGTTCGTCGAGGAGGATGTAACCGCCGTAGCCGAGGCCGGCGACGGCGAGGACAGCGGCGTACAGCCGGTCGAGCATCAGTTTCTCCGTATCGTTTTCGGAAACCCCCGAGCCGGGCAAGTATGCCGCGGCGCGGACAGTCGGGGCCCTACCCGATCGGGTAGGTTTACGGGCAGGATTCGACTGACCGTACGGTAGGAAACCCGGCGGGCGCCCTACTTGACGGCGACCACGTCGACCGGACGAATGTCGGGGTCCCTGGCCAGCAGGTCGGGGCCGACGTTGGCCAGAGCGGCGGGGATCGCTCCGCTCAGGTGCGCCTGCCTGCCGTCCTCGTTCTCGAAGGTGTCGAAGATGCCGTACGTGGTGTCGCTGACCTTGAACGCGTACCAGGTGACGGTGCCTTCCTCCGCCGCGGCCAGGGCGCGCCCCTGCTCCAGGAACGCAGCCAGTTCCTCGCCCTTGCCCGGCTTGGCCTCGAGCAGGGCCAGAATTCCTCTGTCGATCGTCACGATGTCTCCTCCTCGTTCGTTCCGACTCGCGTGCACCCACCTACGACGCTACGAGCGTCGAGCGGGTGACCACCACCCCTCTGACACAAGTTGCGACCGGACTGTTCGTCACCTGGTGGTGACTGTTTCGGTCTCAGGGCTGTCAGCATCGACGTCTCGAAGAATCGGTCGAGTCGTGCGGCGGTTCTCGCGTTCGAGGTCTGCAGGTAACGGTCGATGGCGCGCGCCAGACGCACGCGATATTCGGCCGGTTCGACGCCGAAGTCGCGCCTGATCTTGTCGGCCGGTGGATCCCCGATGGGAAGCCACATGACGGCGAGATCGAGAATCTCGTCGTCCAGAGACAAGCGTGGTGGTGTCATCGAGCGGAACTCATCAAGGCCGGCGGGGAGGGGAAGCCGCCGACAGCCTGTTCATAGGTGTGTGCAACGCGCAGAACCGTGGCGTCGTCGAACGTGTTGCCGACGATCATCAGCCCGGTCGGCAGGCCGTCGACGAGCCCCGCGGGAACCGAGCAGGCGGGGTGACCGGTGACATCGAACGGGGCGGTGTTGCCGACCATTGACAGCGCGACGTCGAGGTAGTCGCCCAATGCCACATCTGCAGGCGGGATCTTCTTCGCGGTATAGGGGACGGTGGGCATGACCAGCACGTCGTAGTCCGTGAGCGCGGCGTCGTAGGCCGCGCGCAGTTCCGGGACGAGTTGGCGCGCCATCGCGTAGTACTTTCCGCCGCCGACCTCGAAGGTGTACCGGCCCGACAGCCCCACCAACTTGACCGTCTCGGACAACTCGTGACCGCGCTCGAGGCGCTGAGCGGCGAAATGCGCGATCAGTTCCGGGTCGTAGAATCCGTCGGTGTTCATGCCGTAGGCGTTGCCGTCGAGCATCTGGTACGCGGCACCCTCGGTCGCGATCACGTTCCAGACGTGCATCGCGTCGAGGTGCCACGGAATCGACACGTGCTCCGCCGCGAGTCCGGCGCTGCGCAGCACGTCGACCGCGGCGTGGACGGCGGCATCGACCTCCGGATCGGACGCTGCGGTGCCGAAGCCCTCGGCCACGACTCCGACGCGCAGCCCGGAGGCCGTTTCGGTGAGCGCCGCCAGGTAGTCGACCGGCTCGACCTGGCGTGATTGCCGTGGATCGGCCCCGTCCGTACCGGCGAGCACACTCAACATGGTGGCCGCGTCGGCGACGGTCCGGGTCATCGGGCCGAGATGGTCGATGGTCCTCTCGATCGGAAATGCACCGGTGTAGGGGACCAGCCCGTGCGTCGGTTTGTGACCCACGATCCCGCAGAATGCGGCAGGAATGCGGATGGAGCCGCCCTGGTCTCCGCCGACGGCCAAATCGACCTCACCGCTGGCGACCAAAGCGCCGGAGCCACTGGAAGATCCACCCGAATTGCGGGTCGTATCCCACGGATTGCGCACCGGTCCCGGCTGCGAGGTGAAACTCCCGCCCGAGAAACACAGATCCTCACATACCGATTTTCCTGCGATCGTGGCGCCGGCATCGAGCAGCCTGCGGACGACCGTGGCGTCCTGCCGCGGGACGAACCCCTCCAGGGTGCGCGATCCGTTCATCATCGGAACACCCGCGACCGCGACGTTGTCCTTGACCGCCACGGTGCGGCCGGCCAGCGGACCCCCAGAGGAGCCGTCGATCGAGGTCGTGACGTACCACGCTCCGAGACGGTTGTGCTCCGGTGCCGGCGGCGCCCAGGATCGCTCGGGGGCCGGTGACGCCGCACGCCGATAGAGCTGCTCGACCGCGATCGGCGCAGTGAGGGTGGCCTCGACGGCGGGGCGAACTCGTCGAGGTCGACGGCGGACAACCCGAATCGGAAATGCTCGTTCAACGCCGCCAATCGGGCGGAATCGGGTGCAGGCAACGAAGTCATGAAGGTGCGCTCCTCAGCTGTGCAGTGGCGCCCGCGGGCACCTGGTCGAGGGCCGGCTGTCGGTCCGGATGCGACGCAGGACCCGCCGGCATTTCCCGGTGTTCTACGAACCGTAGAAGCCGCCGAACCGCAGCGTTTGTCTCAGAGTGACAGCCCGCTTTGCGCTCAGTGCCAACTTCGCCGCCGAGGCCTGTCTCCAGCGGAAACAGTGGTCAGCTGTCATTGACAGTGACGCCGGATTGCTCTTAGCGTGACGTGCAGGCGAGGGAAAGGGGCTGCTCATGCCGTTGTCGCTCGCACCGGGTGGCGAGCACCGCCGCACGGAGGTGATCCGGACAGCTGCCCTCCGAGACTGGGTCGAGGTGATCAGCGAGACCTTCGTGGCATTGAAGATCAGCCCGGGCGAATCCGATCGCTTCGCGGGGGCGGTCCACACCCGGCGATTCGCGCATCTGCTGGCCGCCGACGTCCTGGCCACACCGCAGACCTTTCACAGGACGCCGCAGCTGACCGACCGGCATCCGCTCGACCTCATGCAGATCGGCATGGTCGTCGCCGGTGAGGGACAACTCGTCCAAGACGGACGAACCTGCACACTGCGGCCGGGCGACTTCGCCATCTACGAATCCTCCCGCCCGTTCACCTGGAACCTGCGACCGGAATGGCACCTCCAGGTATTCACGTGGCCGCGCGGTGCCGTCTCGCTGACCGAGGGTGAGTCGCAGAAACTGACGGCACGGACCGTGCGATCCAATTCGGCAGTAGGACAGCTACTGTCGCCGATGCTCGCCGGACTTCTCGCAGTCGAGAAGGAACCGTCGCCAAGCGGTGCGATGCGGCTGGCGGACGGAATTGCAGACCTGGCAATCACCGCCGCACAGGAAGAGGCTGAGCCGGACGATCCCGATGTCACCGCACGCGACCTCTACGCGAACATGCTCCGGTACATCGAGCGGAATCTCGACGACCCGGACCTGTCCCCGCAGCGCATCGCCCATGCGTTCTTCATCTCCACGAGAACCGTTCACAGAGTGTTCGCTCGATTCGGAAACACCGTGGCAGCCACGATCCGGGCACACCGACTCGAGGTCTGCCGTGACGCGATGCTGTCACCGCGCAACGCCTCCCGTTCGCTGACCGATATCGCCGCGCAGTTCGGATTCATCGATCTGTCGGTATTCAGCCGAGCGTTCGCCACCCGATACGGCGTCAGCCCGAGCAGGTACCGGGAATTGCACCGGTAACCGAAGGCTCCCGGGGGAGCGTTGCGCGATCAGACCGAAGAGAGGTACCGATGCTTGTCAGGTCCGGGTTTGCATTACCCGTGCGGACGACACGGGCCTCCGACTGGGAGGACATGCTGCGCGAGCACTTCGTCGCCCTCAGTGTCTCGGGCATCGAAGACCGCCCCCGGTTCACCGGTGCGGTGCGGTCGTCCGAACTTGCTCATCTCAAGGTGTCCACAGTCCAATCGACCGAGCAACGGATCGCCCGCAGCGGCAGCCTGGCCAGAGCCGACCGTGCCGACTACCTCCAGATCGGGCGGATCCGTCGTGGGCGTGCCGTGGTCACCCAGGATGACCGGGAGTGCGTACTCGATCACGACGACTTCGTCCTGTACGACACGTCTCGCCCTTTCGATTGGCGGATCGACGGGCATCCGGATGACGGTTCGTGGGTGCTCGAGGTCTTCACGTGGCCGAGGAGCTCACTGTCGTTCAGCGAAGCGGAGATTCACGACCTCACCGCGATAGCCTTCGACGGCCGTGCCGGAGCCAGTGGGCTTGTGGGCCGGTTCCTTCACGACATCGTGACGAGCCGGATCGCATCCGATGCCGGAGCGGGGAACGCAATCGTGGACGAGGTCGGCGACCTGGTCACTGCCGTCCTGCGGGCCGTCGGCCGGCCGGTCGGCGCGCCACGTTCGAGTACCTACCGCGCAGCGATCACGATGATCGACGAGAGCCTCGGAGATCCATCGCTCTCGCCGTCCGTGATCGCCTCGGCCCTCGGCATTTCCACCCGGCACCTGCACCGGGTATTCGCCGAGCAGGACACGACGGTATCGCGCGTCATCCGAGTGCGGCGACTCGAGCAGTGTCGCCGCGACTTGGCCCAGAGCACGACCCCGGATCGCTCGCTGGGCCAGATCTCTCGCCGTTGGGGTTTCGCCGACCCCTCACTGTTCAGCCGCACGTTCAAGAGCGAGTACGGGATGAGCCCGCGCCAGTACCGGGCGACGGCGGCAGCGCCGCGGACCTGACGTCGGGACGCAACTCGAGTTGTCCCTCTCGTCCAAATACCTGTCTCTCTCGGTCAGATTCGCCGTCGGTCGGGGAGGTAACTTCTGTGTTGCCGGGATTTTCAGCCGCCGACGCGGCGGCCCGCACGCGATGAACCAGAACCAGGAGCCCTCATGGAATCTGCAATCAGCGATCACCTCACCTGCCCCCGCACGTTGACCCGACGCGTCCCGGATGGCTACCAGCCACCCTTTCCGATGTGGGTGGGACGTGCCGCCGAAGAAGTGCAGCAGGTGGTGATGGGATACCTCGGTGTGCAGTTCCGCGGTGACGCGCAACGCCCGGCCGCGCTGCGCGCCATGCGCGACATGGTGGCTGGTTTCGATCTGCCCGACGGCCCGTTGCACTATGACCTGACCCATCACGTCGACAATCAGAGTCATGAGAATCTGATGGTCGTGGGCTATTGGAAAGATATTGCTGCCCATGATCGTTGGCTCCAGTTTCCGGAGGTGGCCGACTGGTGGGCATCGGACGAGAGGCTGTCGGAGGGGCTGGGGTACTTCCGTGAGATCGTGGCCCCGCGGGCCGAACAGTTCGAGACGCTGTACGCGTTCCAGGACGCCCTTCCGGGTGTCGGTGCCGTCATGGGCGGTATCAGCGGCGAGATCAATGAGCACGGCTATTGGGGCTCGATGCGCGAGCGCTTCCCGATCTCCCAGACCGACTGGATCCAGCCGTCGGGTGAATTGCGCGTACTCAGTGGTGATCCCGCCGCAGGTGGCCGCGTGGTGGTTCAGGGTCACGACAACATCGCACTGATCCGCTCCGGGCAGGACTGGGCCGAGGCCGAAACGGCGGAACGCAACTTGTATCTCGACGAGATTCTGCCCACTCTGCAGGACGGCATGGACTTTCTGCGCGACAACGGACAATCGGTGGGCTGCTACAGCAACAGGTTTGTGCGCAACATCGATCTGGACGGAAATTTTCTCGACCAGAGTTACAACATCGGCCACTGGGGTTCGCTGGACAAGCTCGAACGCTGGGCGGAATCTCATCCCACCCACCTGCGAATCTTCACCACTTTCTTCCGCGTCGCAGCCAGCTTGTCGAAACTTCGCCTTTACCATGAAGTCTCGGTATTCGACGCGCGCGACCAGCGATACGAGTACATCAATTGCCATCCGCAGACCGGCATGCTGCGTGATGCGCAGCCGCCGCAGTAGAGCTATTCGCAATTTTCAGCCCCTACAGAGAAGGTGAAGAATGTCGGTAACGATCGAACACACACCAGAGAACGCGACTCCCGCACAGGCACCGGCCGCCGACCGCGCCTGGGCGCTGTTCCGGGCGCTGGACGGCAAGGGATTGGTTCCCGAGGGATACGTCGAAGGCTGGAAGAAGACGTTCGAAGAGGACTTCAGCCCCCACCGCGGCGCAGAACTGGTCGCCCGGGCATGGACCGACGACGAGTTCCGGCAACTTCTGCTCACCGACGGTACCGAGGCCGTCGGCACGTACGGGTACCTGGGACCGCAGGGTGAATACATCGTGGCGCTCGAGGACACGCCCACACTCAAGAACGTGATCGTCTGCTCTCTGTGCTCGTGCACCGCCTGGCCGATCCTCGGCCTGCCGCCGACCTGGTACAAGAGCTTCGAGTACCGCGCCCGCGTGGTTCGTGAACCGAGAAAAGTGCTGTCCGAGATGGGCACCGACATTCCGGAGGGCGTCGAGATCCGGGTGTACGACACCACCGCCGAAACACGCTACATCGTCCTGCCCCAGCGGCCGGCAGGCACCGAGGGGTGGAGCCGGGAGCAACTCCAGCAGATCGTCACCAAAGATTGCCTGATCGGGGTCGCGATCCCGCAGGTTCCGAGCGCCTGAGCACCCGAAGAGAAGGAACAGATCCATGGATGGAGTACACGATCTCGCCGGTGTCCAGGGGTTCGGTAAGGTCCCGCACACCGTCAACGCCGACATCGGCGGACCCTTTCACGCGGAGTGGGAGCACCTCCCCTACAGTCTGCTGTTTCTCGGCGCCGCAGACCTGGGGGCGTTCAGTGTCGACGAGGTCAGGCACGTCGTCGAACGAATGGAACCACGCCACTACATGATGACGCCGTACTACGAGCGGTACGTCATCGGCGTCGCAACCCTGATGGTGGAGAAGGGAATCCTGACCCACGACGAGCTCGAGGCGCTCGCGGGCGGCCCGTTCCCGTTGTCCCTTCCTGCGGAATCGGAAGGCCGGCCGGCGCGGACGGACGGCATCACCTTCGAGGTGGGGCAGCGCGTTCGGGTCCGCGACGAGCACGTGCCCGGGCACATCCGGATGCCGGCATACTGCCGCGGCCGGGTCGGAACGATCACCCACCGCACCACCGAGAAATGGCCGTTCCCCGACTCGATAGGCCACGGGCGCGACGACGCCGGTGCCGAATCCACCTATCACGTCCAGTTCGCGGCGGAGGATCTCTTCGGCGAGGACACCGACGCAGGCAGTGTCGTGGTCGACCTCTTCGAGGGATACCTCGAAAAGGTTGCCGCCTGAACACATCCGACACGATGAACACAGACCGGCGGTGGAAAGCCTGCCCGGAACTCCGCGCCTCCGCCGCCGGTCTGTCGTCGAGTACAACCAGATTCTCCGGAAGGAACCGACCAATGAATGACACGCGCCTCCCCGTCACTGTGCTGTCCGGATTCCTCGGTGCAGGAAAAACGACACTCCTGAACCAGATCCTGCGCAACCGTGAAGGCCGGCGCGTCGCGGTGATCGTCAACGACATGAGCGAGATCAACATCGACAGTGCCGAGGTCGAACGAGAGATCTCGCTGAGTCGATCACAGGAAAAGCTCGTCGAGATGACCAACGGCTGCATCTGCTGCACTTTGCGGGAGGATCTCCTCGACGAGATCAGAACCCTGGCCGCCGACGGACGATTCGACTACCTCCTGATCGAATCGTCCGGCATCTCCGAGCCCCTGCCCGTCGCCGAGACATTCACGTTCATCGACACCGACGGGCACGCGCTTGCCGACATCGCGCGATTGGACACCATGGTGACCGTCGTCGACGGCCACAGTTTTCTCCGGGACTACCGGTCCGGCGATCCCGTCGGGGCCGACGCTCCCGAGGATGAACGCGACATCTCCGATCTTCTGGTCGATCAGATCGAGTTCGCCGACGTGGTCTTGATCAGCAAAGCCGACCTCGTCTCCGCCGAGCACCTCGCCGAGCTGACCGCCTTGATTCGATCGCTGAACAAGACCGCGGACATCCACGCGATATCTCACGGACACGTCCCACTCGACGCCATCATGGATACCGGCCTGTTCTCCTTCGACAGGGCAGCCCAGGCGCCCGGCTGGCTGCAGGAACTCCAGGGAGAGCACACCCCCGAGACCGAGGAATACGGAATCGGTTCGGTCGTCTACCGCGAACGCGCCCCCTTCCACCCGGGGCGGCTACACCGGTTCCTCACCGGCGACTGGACGAACGGCAGACTTCTCCGCGCCAAAGGGTACTTTTGGAACGCCGGCCGGTTCACCGAGATCGGCAGCATCTCCCAAGCCGGTCACATGATCCGACACGGGTACGTCGGACGGTGGTGGAAGTTCCTCCCCGACAGCTACTGGCCGGAAGACGACTACCGCCGCCAGGGAATTCTCGACAAATGGGAAGAACCGGTCGGTGACTGCCGACAGGAACTCGTCTTCATCGGCCAAGGCATCGACGCCGACACCCTTCGGCATCAGCTCGACATCTGTCTCCTCACCACCGCGGAAATCGACTTTGGTCCCGACACGTGGTCGGGGTGGCCCGACCCCCTCGGCGCCGGTCACTCCGATCACGTGACCAGCCAGGTAGCCCAGACGAGCACCCTCTGATCCTGTCACCAGCGGCACTGGCCAACTCTGCCCAATGTGAGTTCTGGTTTGGGCAAACTTTGCCAATGTCCGAAGGTGCTCGCCCTCATAGCGTGGGCTGCGTTGGAGTTCCGATCGCCACCGGCTGATCTCGACTACCCGCAAGCCACGTATAGAGGAGATGTCAATGCCCGAAGCAATCGAGGTCCGCAAGGTTCCCCTGCACAGCGTGTCCGACGCCGGCGAGCTGGCGAAGCTCATCGACGACGGTGTGTTCGAAGCGGACCGCGTCGTCGCAGTCATCGGCAAGACCGAGGGCAACGGCGGCGTCAACGACTACACGCGCATCATCGCGGACCGGGCCTTCCGTGAGGTCCTCTCCGCCAAGGGCAGCCGAAGCGCGGACGAGGTGGCCGGGGTGCCCATCGTCTGGTCCGGCGGTACCGACGGTGTGATCAGCCCGCACGCAACGATCTTCGCAACCGTGCCGGCGGAGAAGGCGGTGAAGACCGAAGAGCCGCGACTGACCGTCGGTGTCGCGATGAGTGAGCAACTTCTCCCCGAAGACATCGGTCGCACGGCGATGATCACCAAGGTGGCAGCAGCGGTGAAGATGGCGATGGACAACGCCGGAATCACCGACCCCGCCGACGTGCACTACGTGCAGACGAAGACGCCGTTGCTGACGATCCACACCATCCGGGACGCCAAGAGCCGCGGCGAGACGGTGTGGACCGAGCAGACGCACGAGTCGATGGACCTGTCGAACGGTGGTACGGCACTGGGGATTGCCGTCGCCCTCGGCGAGATCGAGATGCCGGGCGATGCCGACGTCATGCACAGCCGGGACCTCTACTCGTCGGTCGCATCCTGCTCCTCGGGTGTCGAGTTGGACCGGGCTCAGATCGTGGTGGTGGGCAACGCGCGCGGTGTCGGCGGCCGCTACCGGATCGGGCACAGCGTGATGAAGGATCCGCTCGATCAGGACGGCATCTGGTCGGCGATCCGGGATGCGGGACTCGAGCTGCCCGAGCGGCCCCACACGAGCGACCTGGGCGGCCGGCTCGTCAATGTCTTCCTCAAGTGCGAGGCGAGTCAGGACGGGACGGTGCGCGGCCGCCGCAACGCGATGCTCGACGACTCGGACGTGCACTGGCACCGTCAGATCAAGTCGTGCGTAGGCGGTGTCGCGTCGTCGGTCACCGGTGACCCGGCGGTGTTCGTGTCCGTGTCGGCCGCACATCAGGGCCCGGAGGGTGGCGGCCCCGTCGCCGCCATCGTCGACCTCGGCCAGTAGTTCCTGGTCGCACCGTGAACGAGGGTGCGTGGCCGCCACCGGGCCGCTGCGCACCCTCGATCGCCGGCATTCGCTTCCGAAACCGTGGAGAGGTTCACAAGTGTCACACGTCATCGATCCCGTCGACGCGGGCGATTCGCCCCGGACTGACGTCGAACCCTTCGGCGGTCCAGGAGGATACGACGACCTCGTCATGTGCGACGCGCTGACGCTCAGCGGCTTGATCAAGAGCCGCGAGGTGTCGTGCGTCGACGTCATGACTGCCTATCTCGACCACATCGAACGGCACAATGGCAGTGTCAACGCCATCGTTGCCCTGCGGGGCCGGGACGAGTTGCTGGCCGAGGCGCGCGAACGGGACCATCAGCTCGCCGACGGGCACTACCTCGGCTGGATGCACGGGTTCCCGCACGCCGTCAAGGATCTCTCGGCGGCCAAGGGGCTTCCGTTCACGTCCGGATCACCCATTTTCGCCGACCGGATCGCCGACGCGGACGATCTGTTCGTCGCGCGGATCAAGGCGGCGGGTGCCATCGTCATCGGCAAGACGAACACCCCCGAATTCGGACTCGGGTCCCAGACGTACAACCCGGTATGGGGTACGACGGCGACACCGTACGACACGTCACGCACCGCAGGTGGAAGCAGCGGCGGTGCCGCCGCGGCCCTGGCATTGCGGATGGTCCCGGTTGCCGACGGCAGCGACTACATGGGGTCGCTGCGAAATCCGCCGGCCTTCAACAATGTTGTGGGATTTCGTCCTTCCTGGGGACGCATCCCCGAGGCAGGCTTCATCGCTCAGGGCGCGGTGGTCGGCCCGATGGGTCGGTCGGTTGCCGACGTGGCGCAACTCCTGTCGACGATGGCAGGGCCCGACGCAGGCGCCCCGCTCGGCATCGGCGAGGATCCCGAGGTCTTCACGCGGAACCTCGAGCGGGACTTCCGCGGAACGCGGATCGCATGGGTGGGCGACTGGGACGGGTACCTGGCGACGGAACCCGGAGTTCTCGAGCTGTGCGAGTCCTCGTTCGACGCATTCCGGAACATCGGCTGCCACGTCGAGGCGGCGCTTCCCGACTACAAGCCCGAAGACATCTGGCAGCTCTTTCTGAGATGGCGCTGGTGGGCACAGCTCGGCCTGGTCGACCTCTACGACGCCCCGCAGACACGCGAGCAGATGAAGCCCGAATTCGTGTGGGAGATGGAACACGGAATCGCACTGTCCGCGCTCGACGTCACCAAGGCCGCGGCGGCCCGCAACGATTGGCAGGCCGCACTCACGAAGATGTTCGAAACGTATGACTACATCCTCGCGCCCAGTGCTCAGGTGTTCCCCTTCGACAAGTCCACACACTGGCCCACCGAGATCGCCGGCCGGCCCATGGACACCTACCACCGGTGGATGGAGACCGTCGCACCGTGGACGATGACGAGCCTCCCGGTTGCCGCGATGCCGGTCGGTTTCGATGGCCGCGGGCTCTCGATGGGAATTCAGATAATCGGCCGACACGGCGCTGACCGAGCCGTCCTCCAACTCGCCCACGCGTACGAGCAGAAGACGAAGTGGACGCAGCGCGTGCTTCCGCCGGCACTCCTCTCGAACTGAGCTGCACCCGTGGACGCAGTCGATCTGCCGTCACCTGCCGGATACGCGTTGACGATTCGGGAGGTGCTGACCCTCCCCAGCTTGGCCGGCTCCACGCTCATCGCGGGGGCGGGCGGACTGGAGCAGACCGTTCAGCGGGTCAACGTCATCGAGGTGCCGGACATCCTGCCGTGGGTTAAACCCAACGAACTGTTGATCACCACGGGGTTCCCTCTGCGACATGCAGATTCGGGCGAGCCGTTCGACCCCCTCGCGCTGGTCGAACTCGTCGAGGGCCTCGCCCGGTGCGGCGCAGCCGCACTCGGTGTCAAGGAGGGCCGGTACCTCGGCGATCTCCCTGCCGCGATGCTCGAGGCATCGGACCGTCTCGAAATCCCGCTGTTTCTCATCCCACACGACATCGGTTTCGACGAGGTGATGTCCGAGGTGTTCACACACCTCGTCGATCGGCAGGCGTTCGCCCTCGACGTTGCCGATCGCATGCACCGTGCCTTGACGAAGATCGTCCTCGAAGGTGGCGACCTGCCGCAGATTGCGGACGAGGTCGCCGCGCTGTTCGACGCTGCGGTGCTGATCTGCACACCGGACGGGCGGGTCAACGCGTCAGCGGGTACGACGGCCAATCTGCAGGTGTTGGAGGGGCTGCCGCTGTTCGACCCGTCCGGCCGGCTTCGCACCGAGCGTCTGCGCCACGGCCTGCAGCCGGCGCCGGGCACGGAGGCCGGCCAGATCGCCGTCGCACCGGTTCACGCGGGCGGGACCGAACACGGCGTCATCGTCGCCTTCGTGGGCGACGGCGGATTGGGCTCCGTCGCCGTGCAAGCGCTGGAGCGAGCCGCAACCGTTGTCGCGCTGGCGGTGACCAAGCAACTCGCCGTGTCGGCGGTCGAGTCAAGGTTTCACGGCGACTTTCTGCGCGACGTACTCAACGGGAATGCCGGTACGGTTGCACAGATTACGGAGCACTGCGCGCAGCTCGAATGGGACGTGAACCGCGCCATGGTGGTCGTTGTCGCGGAGCTCGACCCGGACCCCGCTCGCTCGACCGTCGGCCCCGCGATACGGCCGCCGGGTGCCGGACGGATGCCGCAACAAAGACTCACTGCTGCCTGGAAACAAGTGGTCCGGCGCAGGGACCGGTACGCACCGGTGGTCGGGTTCAGCCACGAGGTGGTGGTGTTGATGCCGGTCGGTGACGAGGACTCGAGAATTGTCGTCGACGATCTGATTGCGGCCGTCACCGGTGACCGTGGAGGCGGCAGGCATTCGTTCTGCACCGGCGTGAGCCGGGTCATCGGTTCGGCTGCAGACATTCCGCAGGCGTACGACCAGGCACGTAAGGCAGTGACGGTGGGGCGGCGCATGCGCGGAAACGGTTCTGTCGCACACTTCGACAGCCTGGGCGTCCACAGACTGCTCTCCCTGGTCGACGACAGCGCCGAGCTCCGATCGTTCGCCACCGAGATCCTCGGGTCGCTGGCGGGCGACGCAGACGAGGCGATCGATCTCCGCCAGACGATGCAGGCACTCCTGGACACCAACTGCAACGTCGCCGAGACTGCACGCGTCCTGCATTTCCACTACAACACGCTGCGATACCGAATCGGCAAGTTGGAGAGCATCGTCGGCCCGTTCACGACGGATCCCATTCTGCGCCTGGACGTCGCGCTCGCATTGAGGGTAGTGGAGATGGAGGGCTTGTGACCGATCACCACGATATCCGGGCCCGGCGGCGAGAGCATCGGCGATATTTGCTCAACCGGTGGGAAATCTTGGTAAATGGCTACTATCCCCGCACCCGCGCATCGGTGGAAAGCTGAGCGCAGCGTGCAGAAACAGCGCCAATGCAAAAGTCCCGCGGATGAACTCGTCCTCTCCGTCCACCGCTCTGTGATAGGACAGCAATGAACGCTCTGCTCTACCCAGGCATTGTGCTTCTCATTGTCTCCAACGTGCTGATCCCCCCGTCCCTTCTGCGTGTCCACACCGGAACCAGTCAGCTTCTGAGCTGGAATGTCACCCTGTCAGTGACAGGTGCGGCGACGATGCTGGTGAGCGCGTTGACTTCCACGGATGCATCGATGGGGCAGCGTTGGGCCACAGCGCTTGCCGGACTTCTGTGCGGCGGCGTCCTGGCTGTGACAATCGCCGTGTTGCTCAGGCCTCGATCCACCTGATCGGGCCGCGGCCCGCTATTCGGCGCGCTCCGCGACGAGTGCGGCGAGGCCGTCGAAGATCCGGGCCAGGCCGAATTCGAGCGCGTCGTCCTGCCCGGACGAGGAGCGGGCGGAGGCGAAGGCGGCCGCCGCCTCGGGATAGCGTTCGGAGTTGTCGGTGAGGATTCCCGTCATGAGCGCGTTCAGGGCCTTCTCGGGTGTGTCGGTTTCGGCGCCGGGGGCCGTCGACTGCTGAGCGAGGCTGCGGACGTGGCCGGTGATCAGGACGACCGAATCCAGTCGTTCTCCGCCGGTGAGCCCGGTGCCGCTCAGTGCCGAGAGGCCGGTTTCGAGCCAGCCCAGTTCGTTCGGTCCCATCACGCGGGGGCCGACGGCGACGTCCACGACCCACGGATGCCGTCGCAGACCCGCCCACATGCGCAGTGCCCACTCGTGGAGCGCTGCGCGCCAGCCGCCGTCGATCTCGGACAGGTCGGGTGCGGGTCCGAGAGCGGCATCGAGCATGAGGGCGGTCAGCTCGGCCTTCCCCGGGGTGTAGCGGTAGAGGGACATCTTGGTGAACCCGAGGTCCTCCGCGAGGCGCTGCATCGACAGCGTGGCGAGGCCCTCCGCATCGGCCATCGAGATGGCGGTGGCGACGATCCGCTCGAGGCTCAGCGCCGGCTTGGGGCCGCGCTTCGGTCTGTCCGGTGATCCCCAGAGCAGCTCGGCGGTACGGGGCTGGGTGACCATCTTGCGCTCCTCCGGCCGACTCTTGATCCGTGAGTCTTTCGGCGCAAACCGGGTCCTTCAGGGCCGGGATGGCCGATCTGGATCTGTCGGACTGTGGGGCTAGTGTCTGGGTCATGGCGGGGAGGGTGGTGAAGCGGGCGTTCAAGTTTCGTTTCTATCCGACTGTGGTGCAGGCGGAACAGCTTGCCCGGACGTTCGGGTGCACCCGGTATGTCTACAACCGGGCGTTGGCCGAGCGGACGCGGGCATGGTCGCAGGAGCAGCGTCGGGTGACCTACAGCGACACGTCGAAGATGCTCACCGGATGGAAGCGGGACGCTGAGACGGAGTGGTTGGCGGAGCCGTCGAAGGGGCCGTTGCAGGAATCGCTGCGGCAGTTGCAGGGCGCGTTCGAGAGGTTCTGGCGCACGCAGGCCGGCTACCCGCAATTCAAGAGGAAGGGCCAGTCGAAGGAGTCGGCGACCTACTACTCGAACTGCTTCACCTACCGCGGCGGGCAACTCCGGTTGGCCAAGCAGTCCGAACCCCTGGATATTCGGTGGTCGAGGCCGTTGCCCGAGGGGGCGACGCCGTCGCAGGTGACGGTGTCGCGTAATGCTCGTGGTCAGTACCACATCTCGATCCTCGTCGAGGACACGATCACCGAACTCGGGTCGACGGGTCGGGTGGTCGGGCTCGATGCCGGGATCACCAGCCTGTACACGCTCTCGACGGGGGAGAAGATCACCAACCCGCGCCATGAGCGCACGGATCGTGAGCGGCTGGCGAAGGCGCAACGGATGCTGGCCAAGAAGCAGAAGGGATCCCGGAACCGGGCCAAGGCCCGACTGAAGGTCGCGAAGATTCATGGTCGGATCGCCGATCGGCGGCGCGATTATCTGCACACACTCTCCACTCGGCTGGTGCGCGAAAATCAAGTGATCGCCATCGAGGATCTGAGTGTGCGGAACATGGTCAAGAATCGGTCGTTGTCTCGGGCGATCTCGGATGCGGGGTGGTCCGAGTTCCGGTCGATGCTCGAGTACAAGGCCGACTGGTACGGGCGGCGGGTGGTGGTGATCGACCGGTTCTGTCCGTCGTCGAAGACCTGCTCGGTGTGCGGGGAGATCGCGTCGACGATGCCGCTGGATGTGCGGGTGTGGACGTGCCGGTGCGGCGTCGTCCACGATCGGGACGTGAACGCGGCGAGGAATATTTTGGCCGTCGGACTGACGGTGGCAGCCTGCGGAGACGGTGTGAGACCGCCCCGCACCTAACGTGCGGGGAGGCGACTGTCGGTGAAACAGGAACCTCGAGACGCGAGTCCCGAGGGGAATCTCGGTCGTTCACGGCCGAGAGGAAGTCAACCGGAATAGTGTCTACCAATGCCAGGCCGTCGACTTCGAAGGCGAGGTGCACCGGCGGGTGCTGGAGAGGATGGGGATTCTCGACGAGGTGCGCCGCAGGCAGACCGGAAAGACGGACCTCCGGATCGTGGACGAGCGCGACAAGCACCTGGCGACGATGCCCGGTGAGTTCATCGGCGGGGACGTCGAGATCCTGCGGGGGGACCTGACCGAGATCCTCTACGAACGGACCGCGGATTCGTGCGAGTACCTCTTCGGTGATTCCGTCACCGCGGTCACCGACACGGAGTCCGGTGTCGAGGTCATGTTCGAGAAATCGCACGCACGCCGTTTCGATCTGGTGTTCGGCGCCGACGGCATCCACTCGGCGGTGCGCAAACACGGGTTCGGGCCGGAGGAGGACTTCGTCCGATTCCTCGGGTACTACTACGCCGTCGTCGGCACCACGGCCGCGGTGACTGCGGCGTCGCCCGACCGGGAACGCGCGACGGGATGGATGTACAACGAACCCGGAAGGATGGCCGTCGTCGGTGGACCGAAGGCTCCCGAATTGTTCGTCTTCGCCTCCGACCCGATCGACTACGACCGTGGCGACATCACCGAGCAGAAGCGACTGCTGGCCGCCGCGTACGCAGGTGCAGGCTGGCGCGTGCCCGGGTTGCTCGCGCGCCTGGACGACGCGCCGGACTTCTATCTCGACTCGATCGCGAGGGTCGAGACCGACACCTACACCGCCGGACGCGTCGCCCTACTCGGCGATGCCGCGTACGGAAACACGCTGGGCGGCTTCGGGACCGGACTCGCCCTCGTCGGTGCGTATGTGCTCGCGGGCGAACTCGCCGCCACCGGTGGCGACCACCGCGTGGCGTTCGGACGCTACGACGAGCAGATGCACCGGTATGCGAAGGTCGCCCGCAAGGCCGGTGCCGGACCGTTTCTCGCGCCGAAGTCGCCGACTCGCATCAGGCTGCGGAATTGGACGTTCAAGTCCAAGGCCCTGTTCGGCCTGATGATGAAGCTGACCGACTCCTTCGCCACCGACATCGACCTGCAGGACTACCCGGCGCTGCGATCAGCTGGGCGTCCCGGCAATGTTGACCATCCATGAGATACCGAATTGGTCGGTACAGGCACCGAATTCGTCTCCCCACATCTGCTTTTCGAGGGGCACCGACACGGAGCCGGCATCCGAGAGCTTGGCCCAGTAACCGCGGAGCAGGTCGCCGTCGTCGCCGCTCAGGCTCACCGCGATGTTGGTGCCCGGGTTGTGTTCCATGCCGGGCGGCGTGTCTGCCCCCATGAGGGTGAACCCGTTGTCGGATTCGAGCATGGCGTGCATGATCTTGTCGGCTCCTTCGGCGTCCGGGGCGCCGAACTCACCGAATGTGCTCACCGCCAGAGTGCCACCGAAGACGTCCTTGTAGAACTCCATTGCCTGCCGAGCGTCGCCGTTGAAGCTGATGTAGGGGTTGAGACGAGAGGTCATGGGGCATGCTCCTTCTAGGTGCCGGAACCGACAGCAACGACGGTACAACGACCGACCGACACGATGTGGGGAACGCAAAGCTCGGTACTGCACCAGGTGTTTCAGAGCACCGCGACGGTCGCGAACGCCGTCCAGAGCACCGGTGAATGCTCGATCGACCGTTCGTCCCGCCAGGCGGCGACCCGGTCGCGCTGCCACGCGCAGAGCGCGCCGACCGCGTCGGGCAGTTCGTGTGCCGCGTCGATCGAACAGATGGCGTCCTGCAGCGGGCGCGCGTGCGGTGTGGCGCCGGCGATGCGCTGGAACGCGAGGTCGGTGGGAAGTGCCCAGCGGCTGGCGGTGACGAGTTCCGCCCCGCCGGCGATCATCGCGGAGACCAGTCCGAGGGCCTCGCTGAACCGCAGGTCGCCGCCGCTCTCGCAGGCGATGAGCGCAACCCGGCTCGGGATCGGCCACAGGTCGGCGCCGCGGATCGGTTCGTCGGTGAGTGTGTGCGTTCCCAGCAGGAGGTCTTTCGCGGACAACGGCCGGTGCGCGCGCGTCGGCTCCGCGAATCCGACGGCGTCGGCGGAGCAGGCGAGGTGCAGTTCGGCGTGCTCGCTCTGACCGGATTCGGGTACCGCCGCGGTGACGTGCCCGACGTACACCAGCCGGCCCGCGCCCTCGCGCAACGCCGCACCGAGCCATGCCCGGTCGACGTCTTCGCGGCGGAACACGTCCAGTGGTCCGTCCACGGCGGGAAGCAGCCGGCCCTCGTCGGCGTACGTCGCGATCCGCTGCGACAGCGGGCTGTCCGCGGCCATCCGCCCCAGGACGGAACCGAGAACCGAATCGGCGCGGAACCCCGGAACCCGGGGGTCGAGGACCGCGACGACGGGAAGCCGGCGGCCGTCCGTCCAGGTTCGGACCGGGCGACCGGGTGAGTGCACGATGCTGAGCGGGGCCAGCAGGCTGACGTCCGCGATGTCGACGAGACGAAGCCCGGCGTCGGGGGCGATCAGTTCCCACGGCACCTGCGCGACCCGGGGTGACGGCTGGATCCGGAGATGGGGGCGCACGCCGCGGGTGAACAGCTCGTGCAACTGCCGGGCGAGGCCGAACGGGAGAAACGTGCGCGAGAGGAGTTGAGCCAGATCGTGTTCGGACTCGTAGCCGGAGAACGCGCCCGTGGTCAGCGAACGGTGCAGCCCCTGCGGGTCCGTGAGGTCGGGCAGGGCCCGGGCCAGCGCGGCGACGGCCTCGTCCACCTGCGCGGCGGGGGCGACGCCGACACCGCCGGGGTGGGAGTCGTGGGTCCACCGCCACGACGTGTACAGGTCGCCGGCGTCGGCCATCCGCACGATCGCGGTGGGCTGCTCGTGCGAGGTCGGCGGGTGGGACAGGTGAGTCGGCACCGCCCCAGCATTCCCTACCCACCCGGGCGGTGGCGTGCGTGCCACGCACCCGGGTGGGTGACCGAACTAGCCGACGGTTGCGGCGGCGGAATCCTCGGCAGGCACACCCGTTCGGATGAGCCGATCGAATGCGCTCAGCGCTGCCGTCGCGCCGGCACCGGCGGCGATCACGATCTGCTTGTACGGCACGGTGGTGCAGTCGCCGGCGGCGAACACGCCGGGGACCGACGTCTGGCCGCGGTCGTCGATCGCGATCTCGCCGCGATCGGACAGCTCGATGCTCCCGGCCAGCCACTCGGTGTTGGGCAGGAGACCGATCTGGACGAATACCCCCTCGACGTCGAGCGTGTGAGCGGTATCGGTCGTGCGGTCCTGGTACGCCAGACCGGTGACCTTGTTGCCGTCCCCGACGACCTCCGTCGTGAGCGTGCTCAGGAGGATGTCCGCGTTGGGGAGGCTGCGCAGTTTGCGCTGCAGCACCTCGTCGGCGCGGAGCACGGAGTCGAACTCGATGAGCGTGACGTGCTCGACGAGTCCGGCGAGATCGATCGCGGCCTCCACTCCGGAGTTGCCGCCACCGATCACGGCGACGCGCTTGCCCTTGAACAGCGGTCCGTCGCAGTGCGGGCAGTAGGTGACGCCCTTGTTCCGGTACTGGTCCTCGCCGGGCACGTTCATCGAGCGCCACCGTGCACCCGTCGACAGGATGACGGTCCGTGCGAGAAGGGAGGCACCGCTTTCCAGTTCGATCTCGACGAGACCGTTCTCGGTGGCAGCGGGCACGAGCTTCGCGGCCTTCTGGGTGTTCATGATGTCGACGCCGTACTGGCGGACGTGATTCTCGAGCGCAGACCCGAACTGGGGGCCCTCCGTGTAGGGAACGGAGATGAAGTTCTCGATCGCCATGGTGTCGAGCACCTGGCCGCCGAAGCGCTCGGCGGCGATACCGGTGCGAATTCCCTTGCGCGCGGCGTACACCGCGGCCGCGGCACCGGACGGGCCACCGCCGACGACGAGCACGTCGAACGGGTCCTTCTGCGCGATCGCGGTGGCGGCGCGGTCGGCGGCACCGACGTCGAGCTTGCCGATGATCTCCTCGAGGCTCATCCGGCCGGAGCCGAAGAGCTCGCCGTTGACGAAGACCGTCGGCACGGCCATGATCTGGCGGCCGTCGACCTCGTCCTGGAACAGGGCGCCGTCGATCGCGACGTGGCTGATGCGCGGATTGAGCACGGACATCAGGTTCAGGGCCTGCACCACGTCCGGGCAGTTCTGGCAGGACAGCGAGAAGTAGGTCTCGAAGTAGAAGTCGCCGTCGAGGTTGCGGACCTGCTCGAGCAGTTCGGGGGACTCCTTCGACGGGTAACCGCCGACCTGGAGCAAAGCGAGTGCGAGCGAGGTGAATTCGTGGCCGAGCGGGATCCCGGCGAAGCGGACCTCGATGTCGGTGCCACTGCGGCGGACGGCGAAGGACGGGCGTCGCGCGTCGTCGTCGCGGCGTTCGTAGGTGACCTTGTCCGACATCGCCGCGATCTCGGTGAGCAGTTCGGCGAGTTCGGTGGACTTGGGGCCGTCATCGAGTGAGGAGACGAGCTCGATCGGCAGGGTCAGCCGTTCGAGCAGGGACTTCAATTGGCCGGCGAGCGAGGCTTCGAGCATGCGGATCTACTCCATCGATCGGGGAGGAAAGGGATCGGAAACCGGAAACCAGCTCTGGGCGGTCCGGAAAGTGTTGGTGCGACACCGATTGCCCCCCACGGGAGCGGAGCACCGGGAACCGCGCGCACGGGCTCAGAAGATCTGAGCCCGTGCCTACGGTCGACTGGGCTACGTCAGATCTTGCCGACGAGGTCGAGCGACGGAGCGAGGGTCTCTTCGCCCTCTTCCCACTTGGCGGGGCAGACCTCGCCCGGGTGCGACCGGACGTACTGAGCGGCCTTGACCTTGCGGACCAGCTCGGCGGCGTTGCGGCCGATGCCTTCTGCGGTGACCTCGGTGAACTGGATGACGCCGTCGGGGTCGACGAGGAAGGTGCCGCGATCGGCCAGTCCCTCGTTCTCGCGCAGCACCTCGAAGTTCTTGCTGATCTCCTGCGTCGGGTCACCGATCATGGCGTACTTGATCTTGCCGATGGTGTCGGACGATCCGTGCCACGCCTTGTGCGTGAAGTGGGTGTCGGTGGACACCGAGAAGACCTCGACGCCGAGACGCTGCAGTTCCTCGTGGTGATCGGCGAGGTCGCCGAGCTCGGTCGGGCAGACGAAGGTGAAGTCGGCCGGGTAGAAGTAGAAGACAGCCCACTTGTCCTTGATGTCGTCCGCGGACACGGTGATGAACGCGCCGTCCTTGAAAGCGGACGCCGCGAAGGGCTTGATCTGCGTGTTGATCAGGGCCATTGGAACCTCTATTCGTAAGACTGGAAGCCGACAGCGACGAGGCTATCCAGCAGATTGGAATAGGTCCAATCTATGAGACCTATTCCATAGATTGGATGGGGCTATCAATGGCCGTCGAATCGGACACTTCGCAGGTCAGCGTGGACATTCACCCACACGTCCCGGGGCGGTCACCGGACGTGCGGTGTGACCACCGTGACACCCTTCGGCCCTGAATCACCTCGCAGGGAAGGGAAAGTGGGATCACCAGGCCGGCACCACGCGGTGGTCGCGGACCTCGCGCCCATAGCGCTTCTCGGCGGCCGCGATCGAGGAGCCCAGCACGATCCGTCCGTCCGACGTCACGGCGAGCCGCGGGGGGAGGGGCACCGGCAGGCCGGCGCCGGCCGCGACTCCCGCCAGTGCGGCGCCGAGCAGGAAGGAGCCGTCGGTGTCGGCGGCGCCGACCGGGGGAGGGTCGGGCAACTGCAGGGGCAGTCGCGCCGCGGTGCCGTGCCCTGCCCGGCCGATGTCCACCGTCGTCCCCGCGCACTGCGCCTCGACGAGATCGGCGACCAACCGGGCGTCGCCGGAGGCGTAGGCGAGACGGAACGCCAATTGCATCGCCGGGTCGGCGATCTCGCGGTTCCACTGCTCGCGCTGTCGGCCGTTCGGGAGTGTGTATCGCACGGCGTCGATGGCGATCGCCGCGGGCACGGCGAGCGCGGTGGCCCGTGTCTGCGCCGCATCGTCCGGTGTGCCGGCGGCGGTCGGCACGGATTCGAGGAGGGTCGCGTGCCAGAAGTCGACCTGCGCGCAGTGCAGTCCGAGACCCAGTTCGCGGTACGTGGCGAACGCGGCGGCGAGCAGTCTCTCGCCCTCGCCCGGTCGGCCCTCGGTGAAGGCGACGGTGGCGAGGCGCGTCTCGACGTCCGCGACGTCGAGCACCGCTCCGGACCCCCGGAAGTAGTCGAGGCTGCGGCGGTAGAGCGCCGCCGCGCGTGCGGTGTCGCCGCGGCCCTCGGCGAGAAATGCCAGCACCTTCGATCCGATTCCCGCCCGGTGGCCGATCCCGGCCCGCTCGAAATACGACTGACTCGACAGCAGCAGCGGTTCCGCATCGTCGAGGCGACCCGTGCGGACACGCATGATGCCCAGGTTCTGCTGCGTCTCGGCGACCGCGTTGACGTCGCCCGCCGTCTCGAATGCGGCGAGCGCCTGCCCGGCGAAGTCGTCGGAGAGATCGAAACGCCCGGTCTCGAAATGGATGGCAGCGAGGTTCATCAACGGATGGCCCGCGAGCCCCGGGGCGAAACGGACTGCCGCGTCGAGGGACTCGGTGGCCACGTCGGCCGCGTGCGCCCACTGCTGCCGATGCATCGCGACCGCGGTGAGCGACAATAGACACGCGACCCGCAGGTCACCCTGGTCTTCGCCGCCGGCCGCGAGCAGTTCCCGCGCCTGCTCGAGCGCGCCCTGGGCGCCGTCGAGATCACCGATGTGCTGCAGTGCCTGTGACAGGTTGACCAGCGCCGCCGGACGCATCCGGATCGCGTCGGCAGGCATCACCGCGAGGGCCTCCCGGTACAGGTCGACGGCCTTCGCGTGCTCGCCCAGTTCGTCGGACATGCTGGCCGCATTGATGATCGCGCTCGTCCGGAGATCGCCGGTGGCCGCGGCGGCGACCTGCTCGAACGTCCGGAGCGCCTCGGCGACGTCGCCCCGCGCATAGGCCGCGGCTCCCGCGGCAAGAAGGTCGCGGCCCGTCTGGTCGTCCATGTCAGAAGTCCGAATCCGAGGCGGCCGCGTCTATCTCGGCGAGCAGCGGCGCGTCGGGTGCGTTTTCCGGAGTCGGCTCCGCGGCCCGCCGCAGCCGCAGACGGGCCAGGGCCCGAACCCGCTCCCGGACGTCCGGACCGCCGACGTCCGCGACACCGTTCACGCCGAACCCGGGCAGATACACGACCACAGACACTCCCGCTTCCGCACCGGGTGGTGCGGCCGACTCGCCGAACCAGACGTCTCCCGACAGTCGCAGCGCGACGTCGACGGCGCAGGAGGCGGTGCCGATCAGGGCGCGGGGGCGGACATGATCCGGCACGGGTTCGGAGACATACGGTGCCGCAACGATACTGACGCGCACGGCGGTGTTCCCGGAGGTGCGCACCACCTCCCACGACACCGCGCCTTCGGAACAGTCGACGAGACCGGGAGGGTACCGGCGCCAGTCGGATCCCGTGATGCCTCGCGTCAGCACGAGGGTGCCCGGCCGCGTCGCGGTCGCGGCGCCTGCGGCGAGCGCGTAGTCGTCGGCCCGCCCGGGACGGTCGGAGAGCGTGGGTCCTTCCGGCGCGAGCGCGTCGTCCCCGTCGACGAGCAGATCGCAGTCCTCGACGAGTGTCGCGATCTCGCGGTTCAACAGCCCCGCGTCGAGCGCCGGGATGGCGTCGACCGTCGACGTCGGCCACCACCGCGCCGCCCAGTGCGCGAACGCGAGGCGTCGGGCGCCGACGGCCACCCGCGGCCGGGCCGGTTCGACCGTGACCTCGCTCCCGGTCTCGCCCTCGGCCACGGCGAGTGCCACCTCCTCGCCGAACACCGCCCACACCCAGTTCTGCGCCGAGTCGACGTCGTCGATCACCGCGACCGGGACGGTGTGTTCGGCGAACACACTCCACGACAGGTGCCCGCCGAGCACCTCCAGCACCGTCACGTCGATGCCCGCTGCGTCGTCGAGGACGCTCGGTGCGTTCTCTGGGGCGATGATCCAGACCCCGTCGGCGACGCGGTCGATCCGCACGGTGCCGGTGGTCAACTCGCCCTCGATTCGGGAGCATCCGCCGCATCCGCGAGCGGAATTGCGCTGAGCGCCTGCTTGACCCGCATCCGGTGGTCGAGGATGACCGACCGAGCCACACCGTCCAGGAGATCCCACAGTTCGCCTGGTTCGTGGACGGAGAACTCTCGGACGTCGCGGCCGTGCAGGCGGACCCACAGGCGGCGGAGGTAGGGCCGCCACGGCTCGCGGAGTTCGGCGGCGATGGCCGCCAGCGGATTCGTGTCGGACAGCGTCGCCGCGTCGGCGTTCACGGTGAGGCGGCGCGCCTGCAGGACGTACGCCTCGCGTTGCCAGCGACCGTTGATCACCCGGACGGCGGTCGTGTCCGTGGTCGTGGGAGCGGGTGCCGTCCCGATCGGGCGGAGACCGGTCGCGAGTGCGGCACCCGTCGTCGCCGCGACCCGCAACGATTCGTCGAGAAGTGCCCAGGGCGAGCAACTTCGGGCGATCTCGGTGGTCACCAGTTCGTGTATCGGCGGTAGCTCCGCACGGTCGGTCGACGCGCGGAGCACCGTGAAGACGCGTTCGTGGACGGAGCGGTCGAAGGGGAGCCCGAGCGCCGAGGTGGACGCCGAGGTTCCGAGGTGTGGCGGTCCGGGGACGGGATGCACCGTCAGGCCGAACCGGTGAGCCGAGACCTCGATCGTCCACAACGCAATCCCGTGGTGAGTCCCCGCGTGGCCGGCGATCAGCTCGTCGAGGGCGTGCCGTCCGTCGTCACCGTCCTCCTCGAGACGCGCGCCGGGACAGGCGTCGAGGACCGCGGCCACAGCGTCGGCGTGGTCGCCCGTCGCGGCGCCCGACAGCGGTCGCCGCCCCCACGCGAGGTCGATGAGGGCGCTCAGTTCCCGCGCCCGCGCCGGGTCGGTGACGTGGGCCTTCAACGCCTGTGTGGTGCGGCCGGCGGCGACCTCGTGCACGTCGCGCAGCGTGGCCTCGGCGACGGACCCGTCGCGGAGCGGGTCGGGTGCACCCGAACCGGTCGCGAGTTCGAAACACCGCTGGAAGTACAGGTCCTGCGGGTTGCCGTCCGTGATGCGCAGCGCCCGGCGGACCCGTTTGAGCAGCGTGAACCAGGCCGCGGTGGCCCGCAGTACGTCGGCGGAGGCGTGCACCCGGGTGGCGAGCAGCTGCGCCGCGTCGGCGGTGACGATCGGACCGGCGCACAGCGGGTTCTGTACCGGGCGGATGACCAGCGGATCGAGGATCAGTTTCACCGTGCGGCTCAGGGGTCCGCCGTCGGGCCCGCTGAGCGGTTCGACGCCTTCCAGTTCGCGCCACACCTCGTCGAGGACCATCGCCCGCGGTCGCCGAGCAGCCGCTGAGCCCCTCGGTCCCGTCCGCATTCGAGCAGGTTACCGCAGGCGCGGCCCGCCGACGCAGCGAGAAATCTGGGATCGGTAGGGCGCGAGAAGTTCTTACCTTTCTCACATCGGCTCCAGTCCGCGAGCCGAAGGAATCGACGACGGGCGCCGAGCGCCCCTCACGAAACGTGAAGGACGGATCATGAACAAGATCGTTCGGACTCAGAAGCGCGTCTACACCGCAGGCATCGTCGCGGCGGCCGCCGTCGCCCTGCTCGTCTCGGGCTGCAGCGACACCGGCGACAACTCCGGCGGCGGAAGCTCCGAGCAGGCCCCGGCGGGTGCGTCGGCGGCCGCGGTCGACGGCAAGGCGCTGGACGCGAACTTCGACGCGACCTGCGCCAAGCAGGGCGACACCCTGGCCCTGGCGCTGGCGGACACCGGCAACGCGACGTACGGCGACCTGGCGGTCTCCGCGACGATCACCGGCACCGACACCGTGCAGGCGGTCGGGATCGCCGGCAGCAAGGGCGGGTCGAACGGCCTCCCGTACGCACTCGGCTTCGGGCAGGGCATGCCGGGCGGCTCCGCGAAGGTCGTCAAGGACGGCGACACCTACACGGTCACCGGCGAGGGCGTCGGGGCGCCCGACATGAGCAACCCGACCGCGCCGAGTTCGGCGAAGTTCGACATCACGTTCGCATGCTCGACCGTCGTGGGCGGCTGAGCCCCGGCCCACCCCGGGACGCGCGCGGAGCCACCTCGAGTTCGCGCGCGTCCCACCTCCCCCCAGTTCAGGCACGGAAAGGACACCTCGTGAAGAAGATCGTGCGTACCGCCGCCCTGGTGTTTCTCGTCGGCTCGGTCGGCTACTACCTCTGGTACGGCCTCGGCGATCGGGGCCGGACGAACTACGGAATCGACGCGCTGTCGTGGGTCGGCCCGCAGATGATCTGGCCGATCGTCGCGGTCAGCGTGGTCGTGGTGTGTTTCGCCGTCACCGGCGACAGCGTGCTGGCGGCGTTCACGGGGCGCAACAGTGCCGCGTTCCGCAACGGAGCCGTCGGGATCGGAACGGTGCGGTCGGTGCAGCAGACGGGCATGACTCTCAACGACCAACCGGAAGTGCGGATCGACCTCGCCGTGGAGGGCGACGACGGCAAGATGTTCGAGTCGCACGCCAGGATGATCGTGCCGCTGACCGAGTTGGCGCTTCTCCGTCCGGGTGTCGTGCTCCCCGTCCGCTACCTTGCGGGCCGCACCGACAAGGTCGAGATCGACCGCTCGGGTGACGTGACGTCGGCGCAGGACGCGTTGAACCGATCCATGATTCGGCAGGGTGTCACCACCCCGGCCAAGCTCGACATCGCGGCTCGCGGCATTCCCGCGCAGGCGGTGGTGCAGTCGCTCAGTGTGCCCGGGGAGATCCGCAACGGGAATTCGAAGGTGGAACTCGGGCTGGCGGTCACCCGGCCCGACGGCACGACGTTCACCACCCGCGTCGAGAAGTTCATGCCGCCGCGCACCGTCGGGCACGTCCAGGTCGGCAGGGTGGTGACGGTTCACTATCTGCCGGGGAACGAGCAGGAGGTCGTCATCGCCCTGCCTGCGAATGTGTGACGGGCCCGCGGCAGGATCAGTCCTCGTCCCGGGGCGGAAGTCCCAGCGACCGGACGAGATGGAGGAGCTGTTCGCGCAGCGGCCCCACGTCGCCGACGGCGGCGGTGAGGGCCGCGTCCTCCTTCTCCAGGGTCAGCAGGTGCTGGTAGATCGCGCGTCCCGGCTCGGTGATCGCGACCCGTTTGCGGCGCTCGTCGTTCGGATCGGTCTCCCGGGTGACGTACCCGCCCCGCTCGAGGCGGTCGATGGTGCGGCTGATGGTCTGATCCGTCACCCGCGAGGCCTTCGCGATGTCGCGTTGCGAGGCCGGCCGGCCGGCGATCGTGTGCAGGCAGATCAGTCCCGCGTGGGTCATGTTCTGCGACCGGAGAATGTCCTCCCACGAGTGCTCGACCAGGCGCGCAGCCGTGGACAACAGCCGTCCGGTGGGCCACTGATCCATGCCGTCGCTCGTCATTTCTTCGCCTCCATTTGCAATTTGCTCAGCAGGCTGAACAAAATAGGATCGTCGCAATCCGGACATCCGGTCGTCGAACCGTCCAGCATTGGAGAGCACGTGACCACAACTGCCCGCCCACGCCCGGTTCGTCGCCTGCGGTGGATTCTGCCAGCCGTGCTGGTGATCGTCTGGCTCGCCGTCGGCGGGTTCGGTGGGCCGTTCGCCGGCAAATTGTCCACGGTTCAGCAGAACGACAGCACGTCGTTCCTGCCCGCGTCGGCCGAGGCCACCGAGGTGTCCGCCCTGCAGAAGGGCTTCACCGACACCCGGTTCGTGCCCGCGATCGTCGTCGCCGAACGGACGTCGGGGATCACCGCCGCCGACACCGAATTCCTCTCGGGCACCGCGGCCGCCTTCGCCGGTTCGGAGGGATTCGGTGAGGAGGTGTCGCCGCCGATCCCGTCCGCTGACGGTCGGGCGCTGGAGATGTTCGTGCCCATCGACAGCACAGGGGAGGTCGGCGACAGTGTCACCGAACTCCGGGACGCGCTCGGTGCCGCACCGGACGGTCTCACCGTCCTCGTCACCGGGCCCGCCGGTCAGGTGGCGGATCTGTCGTCGGCGTTCGCGGGAATCGACGGACTGCTGCTCCTGGTGGCGGGTGTCGTCGTGATCCTCATCCTCATCGTCGTCTACCGCAGCCCGATCCTCCCGTTCGCGGTGATCACGTCCGCCGTCTTCGCGCTGGGACTGTCGAGTCTGCTCGTCTATCTGCTCGCCGACGCCGGCGTGATCGCGCTGAACGGTCAGAGCCAGGGGATCCTGTTCATCCTGGTGTTCGGCGCCGCCACCGACTACGCCCTGCTACTCGTGTCCCGCTACCGCGAGGAACTGCGAATCGAGCAGGACAAGTACCGCGCCATGCGGACCGCCTGGCGGGCGACACTCGAACCGGTCGCCGCCTCCGCGGGCACCGTCATCGCCGGCGTGCTCTGCCTGCTGCTGTCCGATCTCAACTCCAACCGCGGTCTCGGACCGGTCGCCGCCATCGGCATCGCGGCATCGTTCGTCGCCTCCATGACGTATCTCCCCGCGGTGCTCGTGCTCCTCGGCCGCGCGGCGTACTGGCCGAGCAGGCCCGCCTTCGACGCGCATCATGCCGAGAAGGACGAGGCCGCCGACCACAAGTTCTGGGCCGCGCTCGCCGCGCGGATCGGCGCACATCCGCGCCGATTCTGGGTGGCGTCCAGCTTGGTGCTGGTGCTCTTCGCGCTCCTGCTTCCTCAGTTCAAGGCGAGCGGCGTCGCGGAGTCCGAGACGTTCCTGCTCGAGGTCGACTCCGTTGCGGGCCAGCAGATCCTCGGCGACCACTTCGACGCCGGTTCCGGTTCGCCGGCGGTGATCATCGCGAACGAGGGCGCACTCGATGCGGTACTCGACGCCGGCCGGGTCGACGGCGTCGGCGACCTCACCGTGCTGACCGCACCCGGCACGCAGGACCCACTGGTGGTGGACGGCCGCGTGGCGATCGAAGCGACCCTGACCGATCCGGCCGATTCGGCCGCAGCCGAGGACACCATCGTCCGCCTGCGTGACGCCGTCCACCCGATCGGCGGTGCCGACGCCCTCGTCGGCGGCGCCACCGCCACGGACTTCGATACCAAGACGACGTCGACCCGGGACCGCACCCTGATCATCCCCGTCGTGATCCTCGTGGTGTTCGCGATCCTGTGCCTGCTGCTGCGTTCACTGCTCGCGCCGCTGCTGCTGATGGGGACGGTCGTGCTGTCCTTCGCTGCGACACTGGGTATCTCGTCCCTCGTCTTCGAGCACGTCTTCGGATTCCCGGGCGCCGATCCCGTCGTCCCGCTGTTCGCGTTCGTGTTCCTAGTCGCCCTCGGAATCGACTACAACATCTTCCTCATGACCCGGGTCCGGGAAGAGGCCCGGCGCATCGGCACCCGGCGTGGAGCTCTGCGCGGTCTGACCGTCACCGGCGGCGTGATCACGTCGGCGGGAGTGGTTCTGGCGGCGACCTTCTCGGCGCTCGCCGTCATTCCGCTGATCTTTCTCGCGCAGATCGCTTTCATCGTCGCGTTCGGTGTGCTCCTCGACGCGCTCCTCGTGCGGTCGCTCCTGGTGCCCGCCCTCACCGTCGACATCGGGCAGAAGATCTGGTGGCCGAGCACGCTTGCGTCGGCGCCGGAGCCGGACGAGAACGTCCAGAGGCATGCCGAACGGGTCCGCCTGGGGTCATAGTGGAACGTGATGTGAACACGACGAAAGGAAGATCGTGGACCATAGCGCGCTGTTGACCGACGCCTTCGATCGCATTCAGGAGGCCGTGCATTCGACGCTGGCCGATCTGCCGGCCGACGCCCTCACGTTCCGTGTGGACTCGGACGCGAACACCATCGCCTGGCTGATCTGGCATCTCACGCGGGTGCAGGACGATCACGTCGCCGGAGTCGCGGGGACCGAGCAGGTGTGGACGTCCGGCGGGTGGGTGGAGCGCTTCGACCTCCCGTTCCGGGTCACCGACATCGGTTACGGGCAGTCTTCGGACGAGGTGGCGAAGGTGCGCACCGGGGCCGAACTGCTGCGCGAGTACCACGACGCCGTCCACGACCGCACCGTCGATTACGTCCAGACGATCGGCACGGACGACCTCGACCGGATCGTCGACGAGAATTGGGATCCGCCGGTCACTCTCGGGGTCCGCTTGGTCAGCGTCGTCTCCGACGATCTTCAGCACGCCGGGCAGGCGGCGTACGTGCGCGGTATCTACGAGCGTCGCTGAGCCGTCGACGGCGTCTCGTTCGCGGCGAGCCACGCCTCCACTCGCCGCCGGGAGCGGCGGCCGACGCGGTCCCGGATGGCCGGACTCACCCGCGCCGCACCGTGCATCGTCCCGTTCCCTGCGAGTGCCAGCGGAACGAACCAGGCAGGCACGACCGGCAGTCCGAGTTCCCGCATGCCCCTCTTGCCGGAGAACATCCGCTGGATGCTGAGCAGGCGCTGGCGGTTGAGTCGGCGTCGCAGGGCCTCCGCGTGCGGGTAGTGGAAGCCGGCCCACGACTTCTGCAGTGAGTCGGCCAGCACCCGGGAGTTGTCGTCGGGTCCGGGAGCGAACATCCCGATCTGGCATATGGTGCGGCGTCCGGTGTTCTCGTCGTCGACCAGCCACTGGTCGTCGATGCCCATCAGCCATCCGATGTACCGCCACAGGTGCATGACGTCCGCGCCCTCGTCGGCGGAGACCCACACCCCCAGCGAGCGGAGGCCGACGAGGAACGTCGTCGAGAAGAGCGCGAGCGTCCCCGCCTGATCCGACTGGTTGATCGGCATGCCCCAGTCGGACACGTCCCAGTCCTCGTCCTGCAGCAGCGTCAGATTGACGAACGCGTGCATCAACCGGACGTGGACCGACAGTTGCCAGCCGCGGCGGTCACGCTCCAGGCCACCCGGGAGGACGCACTCGTACCACCACCGCACCGTCTCGGCGACCCGCTGACCGGCGCCGTCCCCGACGAGCCTGCCGGTGGCCACGAGTTGGCGGGAGGTGGCGGCGCTGCGGTAGCCGTTCATCAGCGAACCGGTCGCGAGGAGGTCGAGTCCGGTCATCCCGCTGCGCAGGCAGACCGCGGCCCCGCGGTCGAGGCGACGGTCGTCGACCCACGACGGCCGGTGGTCCACCGCGTCGAAGAAGGCGACCAGTGCCGGCGCGGGGTCGGGCACGCTGCCGATGCCGTCGGAGAGTGCCCGGGAGAACTGGGCCATCGTCACGGTCTTGTCGACGAGCACCGCCCGCGCCAGCGCGGCACCGATCTCGTCCTGGCTGACGACCGCCCGGGCGTGGAGTTCCCGCTCCGCCGCGGTGGGCGTCGGATCGCCGTGCACGAACCGCGACAGCGTCCGCATCGAGCGGCGACCCCACTCGGAGTCCATGTCGAAGCGTCGCGGCGGCGTGACTTCGGAGAAGCCGGGGGCGGATTCCCGAGACTGGGTTTCTGTCATTTTCGAGGTACTCGATTCGGTCGTCGAGAGGGGCTTCCTGGTGCCTCAGCCCCGCTCGAGTTGCTGTGAGTTACAGTTCACTCCACCGAATCGGACGGGTACAAGTCGCATTGTGTGACAGACGGGAAGGCTGCGCGAATGGGCACTGGACAGCGGAAAGACCCCTCCCAGCAGCGTTCGCAGGCGACGGTCGCACGCATCCTGTCGGCAACTGGTCAGGTTTTGCGGGCGAAGGGGTACACCGGCTGCAGCACGAATGCGATCGCGGAAGCGGCGGGCATCTCGAAGGGATCGGTGTATCAGTACTTCGCGAACAAGGACGAGATCATCGACGTCCTGATGGACCGGATCATGGAGGAAACCACGGCAGCGTTCGGGGCGCAGCTCGAGCAGTCGGTCGCGGAGGGCACGTTCCTGAAGGACGCCGCCCTGCAGACCCAATTCCTCGCCGTCCTGGACGAGTACCGCGACGTCCTCGGTTCGCTGCTCAACGATGCCCCGCACCTGTCGCTGGCGGCTCACCGTTCGGTCCGGATCGAGGAACGATGCCGCGACCTGTTGCGTACGTATGTGACGTTGAATCCGTCCGCGATCGGCCCGGGTGTCGACCTCGACGCGCTGCTCCTGGTGCTCACCGTCAGCTATCGGGAGGTGGGCCTCGAGTACCTTCGCCGGGACCTGCGCGACCGGCGAAACCAGCTGGCCACGGCCCTCTACGACATGACGATGGGCGGCCTCGCCGGGACCGCGACACACGGGGTGTAACGCGGAGGGGGCTTCGGGAGAAATACTTGTTGAGCCCATGGTGCTGTCGGACCCCGACCCGGCAGCACCAGGGGCCTTCTCTTTCCACCCGGCCGCTCCTACCGACGCCGATGGGTCGGAGATCCCGGCACCTCCAGCGACACGACCCGCGCGAGTGCGCGCAGATCGCTCTCGATCCTTCGGAACAGCTGGTACACGGCGATGAAGGCGAAGATCCCGCCCAGGCACAGCGCGCGGACCGTCGCGTTCACGGCATCGCCAGTGCTCCCGCCGACGAAGCTGAGCCCGGCGACCCCGATCAGCGGGACGGCCGCGGCGACGGCGAGGTACCGCGGCATGCCCCGGCCGAGGGCCCGGATGTTGCGGCCGTCGCTTCCGCGCAACTCGCCGTGCGACAGCAGGATCGGGCAGAGGCACCGCACCGCGTAGAAGGTGAGGATGAAGAACGGGTAGGCGAGGGCGACCGCCCCGCACACGGCGAGGGACGCGAGGAGTTGCGTGTACGCGCGCAGCGGGATGCCGCCGGCCGTGAGTTCCAGGGCGATCGGGTAGGCGACCCCGGCGACGACCCACAGCCCGAAGCTGACCACCACCGCCCGATGTCCGAGCGCCAGCGTCGTGGCCCGTGCCTTCTCCAGCACCTCGGAACTGTAGGTTCGGCCGTTGCGGAGACCACGCGGCACCGTCAGCGACAGCCGACACCAGTAGACGATGAGAACCGCGCCCAGCGGAAACGCGATTCCGCCGATCACCAGGTGGACGAACTCCAGATCCTGCTGCGCCTCGGCGGGCAGCGTCGCGATGATGAGCACCTTGTTGTAGTAGTAGTTGTATCCCGCAGCCAGCAGATTCGGGATGCCGACCGCGGCGAGCACGATGGGCAGCGCCCACCGCCACATCCTCGACCGGACGCTTCCCGGCGCCGGGTCGACGAGATCGCGGGCGTGCGGGTCGAGGCAGAGCGCGAACTGACGCGTCAGCTTCCGGCCACTCGACCACCGGTCGTCCCGGTCGGGCGCGAGGGATTTCACCAGGATCCGCCGCATCGCGGCCGGACAGTCCTCGGGGAGCGCGGACCGCTCCGGGTCGACGCCCCGGCGACGTGACTCGAGAAGTACCTGCGGCGACGGCGGCGACGCGGTCCCGTCGTCGTCCGGGAACGGCCGCGCCCCGGTCAGCAGTTCCCACAGCATGACCCCCAGCGCGAAGATGTCGCTGCGGGTGTCGAGGTCGGAGGCGGTCCGGCGGATGTCCGGGTCGATCACCTCCAACTGTTCGGGCGACATGTAGGCGACGGAGCCGCCGATGAATCCGCCGGCGCCGCGATTCTCGACGCTGTCGCTCGAACTGACGTTGAAATCGGCCAGCTTCGGGATGCCCTCCAGGCCCAGCAGCACGTTCGCGGGTTTGATGTCGCGGTGCAGGACGCCGTGCGCCCGCGCGTAGTCGAGTGCGTCGGCGAGCCGCAGACCGATCCAGGCGACGGTTTCCGGCCACGACAGCGCGGCGATCTCGTCCCGCACACTCGAGTACTCGGGCCGGATCTCGCCCCGCGCCTCGAGGACGCGGTCCACCGAATCGAGCAGCAACTGTCCGGAGCGTTGCTCGGGTGGGGTCTTGCGGACCAGCCGCACCACGTCGAGGAGCGTGCCACCGGGGACGTACTCCATGAACAGCACCCGCAGGCGGCGATCCTCCAGCACCCGCTGGTCGTAGACGCGGACGATGTACGGGTGGTCGAGCTGCGCGAGGGTCTGCGGCTCGTTGCCGATGTTGCGGGAGATCTTCAGCGCCACCCACCGCTGCATCGACCGCTGCCGGGCGAGGAACACCCGCGCGAACGCGCCGTGGCCCAGCTCCATCATCAGATCGAAATCGTCGAGGCGCCCGCCGACGTCGAAGTCGTCGTCCGGGCCGAGTGCCGCGCTCGCCGAGCGCCGGTCCATGCGCAGGTCGTCTTCGAGCAGGGTCTCGAACCGGTCCGCCTGCTGCGGGTACTCGGCGACGTACTCCTCGGGATCGACGTCGGCGCCGCTCCGACTGCGGACCCGGTACTCCAGGTAGACGAGTTCCGGCGGCAACGGTTCGGCCAGCAACTCCGGGAATTCGAGGCAGTACTCCGGGATGCGTTTCGGGCAGCCCGACCGCAGCCACCGATACTCGAGGTCCACCTTGATCAACTCGATCAGCGCCGCCCGCCGGATCGCAGCGGTATCGGGCAGGTACTCGGTGAGTTCGGCCGGCGAACCCGACGACTCCCAATCCGCGACGAGGCGTTCGACGCCACTGTCGACGACGAACACCGGTTCGGCGCCCGACGTCGTCGACGGCGGCAGCTGAGTTTCCTCGCCCAGTTCGGTGGGCGGCCCAGTCGCGACCGTCGAATCACTCGGCGGGCGCTCGGTCATGGCAGTTCGATTCCGGGGGTGCAGAGTCCAGGCGGTGCACGGTGCGTGCACTTGCCAGGGTATTCCGGACGGTGCGTCGAGGGGCGCGGAAAGGCGGTGCCGTCACGCGCTTCGCAGCGACATCTCCGACGGTTCCGGTGCCGGCGGGTACGTCACGACCAAGGTGAGGATCGGCCGATGCCGGGTGCGCCGGGTGACCATCCGGATCGCCGAGACGAGGACCGGGACGTACACGAGCACGTAGATGTTCTGCAGCCCGAACGCGACCGGCCACGACGGTGGAAACAGGAACAGTCCGACGACGGCGAAGTCCGGGCTCCACCAGTACGGCCACGCCGCCGTCGACGCGAACAGTGCGGCGAACGCGAACCACCACCGTCCGGTGTCCGAGACCGCGCGGTGCATCAGGTAGACCATCAGCGGCACCAGCCACACCCAGTGATGGCTCCACGAAAACGGCGACACCACGGCGGCGGTGAGCCCGCCGAGCACCACCGACAGCAACCGTTCGCCGCGTTCGTACAGGCGCACCGACACGACGAGGCCGACGACGGCGACGGCTCCCGCGAGGATCAGCCACAGCCACGGCGGTGCCTGCCCGTCCGTGAGCCGGGTCAGTGTTCCCCGCAACGATTGGTTGGACGGGTGCGCGTCGTCGGCGATGCGGGTGGAGTCGAAGAACGTGCTGGTCCAGTACCGGCGGGAGTCGTCGGGCACGATCACCCAGGCGAACGCCACCGTGCCCGCGAAGACGGACGTCGCGGCCGCGGCCGCCCGCCACTGGCGCAGGGCGAGGAGCTGGACGACGAAGAAGCCGGGGGTCAGTTTGACGGCCGCGCCCAGCCCGATACCCACCCCGCGCAGCACGCTGCGCTCCGGCCGGGAGAAGTCCCAGAGCACCCACAGCATCAGCACCAGATTGACCTGGCCGTAGAACAGCGTCGTCCGCACCGGTTCGACGAAGGTGCAGGTCACCGTCGTCAGCGCGGTGACCAGCAGCAGGTGCGGGGTGATCCGGTACCCGAGGATGCGCCAGCACAGGAGGATGCAGCCCGCCAGCACACCCAGGTTGAACGCCATCCACAGGTTGTCGACGTACGCGCAGGGTATGCGTTCGAGCGGCACGAACACGATCGCGGAGAACGGCGTGTAGGTGTAGAGCAACCCCAGCGCGACGGGTCCGCTGTACAGCGGCAGGCCGTGCAGAACCCGCCAGCCACCGTCGCGGTAGACGTGCAGATCGGCGCCGCCGGTGAACAGTCCGATCTTCGGCGTCCACGGGTCGACGGTGCCGAGCACCGCGACGACGGCCAACGTCGCGCACACCGCGAGCGCCACCACGATCGCCGGGCGGCGAGGAAAGACGCGTGTTTCCATCTGCGCCCCCTGGGTGTGCGGACGTGTGCCGACGGCTCTGACGCTAACGGCGCCCGCGAGATGCCCAGGGCGGCGACAGGCGGGTCGTCCGGATTCGTTACCGATCCGTACCGGCGCCGAGATGCCGCGGGCGCCGTCGCCGGCCGGGCCTACGCCGCGGACACCGTGTCGCGCAGGGCCCGGTACGCATACTCGGCGCGGTCGCCGACCGCCCACCCAGTGTGAGCGAGGACCGGGGCCTCCACGGAGAAGACGGTGCCGGCGGGAAGGGCACCGACCAAGTCGTGCAACGGGAGTTCACCCTCGCCGGGCAGCAGCCGGTCGGTGCGCGCTTCGGTGATCAGTCCGGCGTGATCGGCCGGCGCCGCGCTCGGGGCGTCGCACAGCTGAGCGTACGACAGCCAGCGGTCGGGAACAGCCCGGACCTCGTCGACTGTGCTGCCGGTCCGAGCCAGGTGCAGCGCGTCCACGACGAGCACCGCGGCGGGACTGGCAGCGTGCGTCAGAACGGCGGTGGCGTCGCCGAGGGTCCGGATCCGGCTGAACGCCATGAACTCCAACGCCAGCGACACACCTCGTTGCTCCGCCTCACGGCACAGGTGTGCGAAGGTATCGGCCTGCCGGGTGGGCTCCGGGTCGTTGCCGTTCACCAGCACATAGCTCGCACGCAGCGTCGACGCCGCGTCGAGTACCCGCAGAGCGGCCTCCACGTCGTCTGTGCCGGTGATCCGCAGGACCTCGACGTCCAGGATCTCGATGCCCAGATCGTCGGCGCGGCGGCGCGTCTCCCGTACCATCGGGCCGTTGTCGAGCATCGGCCATTGAGTGTCGGTGGCGGCCGCTCTCGCCCGGATTCCCACACAGTCGAAGCCGGCGTCGGCGGCCGCGGCCACCAGGTCCGGTGGTGAGGCGTCGACGGCAGTGAGCGGCGAGAGTGACAGCAGTGGTCTGTCGGTCATGGCCGGATCGCGTACCCTTCTGCCGGGGCCAGCACGGCCGCGAGATGCTGGATCGCGAACTTGTACCCGGAGATCCCGGCACCGGCGATGACGGCACTCGCGATCGGCGAGACGAAGGAGCGATGACGGAACTCCTCGCGGGCGTGAATGTTGCTGATGTGCACCTCGACGATCGGGATCTCCGGGACCACCAACGCGTCGCGAAGGGCCACGGACGTATGGGTCCACGCGCCGGGGTTGATCACGATGGCGTGTGCGGATCCCCGGGCCTGATGGATGCGGTCGATCACCGCGCCTTCGTGATTCGACTGGAAGAACGTCAATTCGACGTTCAGTGGTTCGGCGGTCCGCTCGCACATTATGCGGACGTCGTCGAGGGTGTGGTGACCGTAATGTTCGGGCTGCCTCGTCCCGAGCATGTTGAGGTTCGGTCCGTTGACGACCAGGAAGGTCGGTGAATGCATCGTGTCGTCCTCGCCTGACGGAGTGAAAAAGGTTGCGGTGCAGTTACTGCAGTCCGGCGAGGGCGCCCGAGGTGAGTGAGACGGGTTGCCCGGTCCGGGAGGATTCATAGATGGCGAGGACGATCTCGAGCGCGCGACGCGCGTCGCGTCCGGAGACCGCGGGCGCGCGGTCCTCGACGATGGCGTGGACGAAGTCCTCGATCTGCATCTGATGGAACGGCGCGAGACCGACATGGATCTGCGAGAGCGGCGGATCCGATTCGATGTCCGTCGAGTGCATCTGCAGGTACTCCTCCTCGCCCTCGACTGTCCAGATGTCGTTGACCGCCGGCATCCCCTCGGGAAATTCCGTCAGGCTCACGGTGCGCCCGTTGCGTCCACCGACCACGATCTGGGTGCCCAGACCGGGTGTGAAAGTCGTGCCGGCGGTGATGGTGGCGAGTCCGCCGGACGAGAACTTCACGGTGGCTGCGACCGTGTCCTCCACCTCGATGTAGTCGCCGTGCACCAGGGTGTCGATATGTCCACTCACCTCGACGGCGTCGCCCATGAACCACTGCAGCAGGTCGATGTAGTGAATGGCCTGAGTCATCAGCACACCTCCACCGTCGGTGTCCCAGCGGCCGCGCCACGGGTCGGAGGTGTAGTACTCGCGGTCGCGGCCGAGTCGCACGGTGCAGGTGGCGACGATGGGTTCGCCGCCGAGCGCGCCGGCATCGATGGCGGCTCGGATGCGCTGAGCGGCAGGCCAGAATCGGCGCTGGAACAGTACGCCGAACTTCACCCCCGCGGTGGCCGTCGCCTCGACCATGCGGTCGGCTTCGTCGAGCGTGATTGCGATCGGCTTCTCGCACAGTACGTGCAGTCCGTGTTCGGCGGCCGCGAGGACGATCGCTTCGTGGGTCGGGTGCGGAGTGCAGATGGTGACGGCGTCGAGACCACTGCCGAGCAAAGTCTCGAGGTCGTCGTAGGCGTGGGCTATTCCGTGTGCGGCACCGAAGGATTTGGCTCTGTCCTGGTCGGTGTCACTGCAGGCGACCAGTTCCACCTCGGGCATGGCGTGCAGAGCCTTGGCGTGGTTGATGGCGATCTTGCCGCAGCCGACGATTCCGATTTTCAAGCGTGTGGTGGTCATGGGTTCTTCCTTGTCGTCGTAAACGTGTGAAGGATTGGTGGCGACGTGTCAGGCGATGGGCTTGCCGAGCTGCGCGAGCGGTGTCTTGTAGGTCTCGCGTGCGGTGGAGGCCGCCGCTGCCGAGATCAGGCATGCGACCGCCACCAGGATCGCGACCGGGATCCAGTTCGTTCGGCTGTCGCCGACGATGGTCCATGCGATGGTGGGTGCGAAACCGGCGAAGGCGAAACCGATCTGGGTGCCGAGCGCCATGCCGGAGAATCGCACCTTCGTGTTGAACATCTCCGCGTAGAACGACGGGAAGATGGCATTCGGTGCGCTGTAGCAGATTCCGGTGAAGACGATCGCGCCGGCAAAGATGAGTACCACGTTCGCGGTGGAGATCGCCCAGAAGTAGAGGAAGATCGACAGCGCGAGACCGACGACGCCGCTGATGAACACCGGCTTGCGGCCGATGCGGTCGGCGAGGACGGCGAGCGACGGCTGCATGAACAACGCGACGACGTTGGCGACGACGGCCGCCCAGAGCATGGTCGGGCGACTGATGCCTACCTCGGCGCTGGTCGCGAACGCGAGTCCGAAGACCGCGAAGATGGTGCCGCCGACCGACTGGAACGCGCAGAGAATCACTCGCAGCACATCGGTCGAGTGGGTGCGCAGAAGTGTCGCGACGGGAAAGCGTTCGAGTTCGCCGTTCTCGCGATTCTCGGTGAAGACCTCCGGCTCCTCCAGCTTGCGTCGCGCGATGTACGCGGCGAAGACGACGATGGCGCTGGCGAGGAAGGGGATCCGCCATCCCCAGCTGAGAAGCTGGTCTTCGGGCAGGGTGGCGACGGAGAGGAACACCAGGGTGGCAAGGATGAAGCCGGCCTGCGTGCCGGTGAGGGTCCAGCTGGTGAAGAAGGCCCGCCGGTGTTCCGGGGAGTGCTCGAGGGTCAGTGAATTGGCTCCGGACTGCTCGCCGGCTGCCGAGATTCCCTGACACACGCGGAGGCAGACGAGGAGGATCGGCGCCCAGATTCCGATGTGCTTGTACTCGGGCAGGCAGCCGATGAGAAATGTTGCCGTGCCCATCAATCCGAGCGTGAACAGCATGATCTTCTTACGTCCGACGCGGTCTCCGAGATGTCCCAGCAGGACCGCTCCGATGGGCCGGGCGATGTACGCGACGCCGAACGTTGCCAGCGACAACAGGGTTCCGGTGGCCGCGCTGGACGAGGGGAAGAAGACCTTGCCGAAGACCAGGGCGGCTGCGGAGGCGTAGATGTAGAACTCGTAGTACTCGAGCATGCTGCCGAGAAATGCGGCGGTGGCTGCTCGTTTGACCTTCTGCAGGTCTGTCCGAGGACCGGTGCCCGTGGCATCGATAGTCGTCGTCATTCGGTCTCTCCTCTGTGCGTGCATGACACCGCCCGACTGGCGTTCGTATGGCGAACGGAAGTTCGTCCTGCGCAGGCCCTGAATCTAGCGCACCGGATGTGACGGGCGCAATAGCTTTGTACCTCGCGGGCCAAAAAGTGTCCAGTAGGTACAAACGGCGCGACAAACCCGCTCTCAGCAGGCGCGAAGGGTGTGTGGAGGAGCTTGTGGGCCGTCAGATGCAGACGTAGCGAACCGTGACGTCACCGATGACGGTGCGCAGGTGCGACCTGAGCTCGTCGGCGGCGAGATCGCGCTGGAACAGCGCGTCGAACGTGTACTGGTTGGAGATGCGGAACAGCGACACGCTGTTGATGAGCATGTGGACGTCGATGGCCTCGACGTCCCGGCGGAACACGCCGGCCTCCTGACCGCGGCGCAGCACGTCCTCGAGTACCGCCAGCACGGGCATGCCGAGTCCGGCCACCTCGTCGGACTGCCGAATGTACTTGCCTTTCATCATGTTTTCTCCGCTGACGAGGCGGACGTAGGCGCGATGCGTGTCGTGGTGGTCGAACGTCAACTGCGCGATCAACCTCAGCGCATCGACCGGTTCGGCGTGTTCGAGGTCCACCTCGTGTTCGAGTTCGCGGATGAGTTTGTAGTTGCGCTCGAGGACGGCGGTGTACAGACCTTCCTTGCCGCCGAAGTAGTAATAGATCATGCGTTTGGTGGTCTGCGTCTTCTCGGCGATCTCGTTGACGCTGGCGCCGGACAGGCCCTTCTCGGCGAATTCCGCGGTCGCGACCTCGAGGATGTCGGCCTGAACGAGTGCCGGATTGCGCCGCGCTCTCGCGGGCGTGGCGCGACTGTGCGGGCGATCGCGGATCGCCTCTTCGTGTTCGTCGGGCGACGCTGTCATCGGTGGACCACGGCCCAAGCTTATCTGAGCGCCCGAAACGCTCGTGGGTCCCTCGGCGCCGGTCTTGACCGGGGCGGGGGTCGGTGCAACACTGAACTGGATGGTTCAGTATTCGGCTCTCGACGCTACGTTCGCCGCACTGGCAGACCCCACGCGACGTGGGATTCTCCGCCGGCTCGGTGACGGCGCCTGCTCGATCAGCGACCTCGCCGAACTCTTCGAGATGACTCTCACCGGCATCAAGAAGCACGTTCGACTGCTCGAAGAGGCCGGGATGGTCGTGACCGAGAAACGTGGCCGGGTGCGGTACTGCATGCTGGGGACCAATGCCCTCGAGCGTGAGGTGGCCTGGATCCGCGACTACCAGCTGTCGCTCGAAGGGCGCCTGGACCGTCTGGACGAATTTCTCAATCGAACGGAAGGCACGTCATGAGCACTTCGCAGACTTCCACGACCGCGACCGTCTCGACGCCGACGGACCGGGAGATCCACGTCGAACGCATCTTCAACGCTCCCCGCGAACGCGTGTGGGCCGCGTTCACGAGACCGGAACTCCTCGCCCAGTGGTGGGGTCGCGGAAACGAACTCGACGTCGAACGCTGGGAATTCGAACGCGGCGGGCACTGGCGCTTCGTCGAACACTCGGACGGCGAGACCCACGGTTTCGAGGGCAGATTCAGGGAGATCACCCCGGAGGAGCGCCTGGTGTACACGTTCGAGTGGGACGGCATGCCGGGCCACGTCATCGTCGAGAACAACACCTACACCGACCTCGGTGACGGGCGCACCAAGCTGTCTGTCGTCAGTCAGTTCCACACCCCCGAGGAGCGCGACGGCATGTTGCAGTCCGGCATGGAGGGCGGCATGAACGAGAGCTACGCGGCGCTGGATGCGGTGCTGGCGCAGACGAGCTGGTGACCGGAAGTCGTCACGAAGTGGGCGCGGAGAGGCTGCCGCCGATCGAATGACGGTGGTGGACTTCTCCTCTCAGTCTCGTCGTGATGGGGACGCCGTCCTCGGCGCCGGCCTTCATCTTGGCGAGGATCCGCACCGCCGCCTCCTGCCCCATCTCGGCCAGGGGCGGGGCGTAGGACGTGATTCCGGGCGGAAACACCTCGTACCATTCGGGGTTTCCGTGCGCGGCGACGGACAGGTGGCTGGGCACCGACAGGCCGAGGTCGGAGCAGGCGTGCAGGACGCCCAGCGCGATCCGGCTACTGGCGGCGATGACGACGTCAGGCAGGTCGCCGGCGATCGCGTGCATCGCGTTCCGCCCCCATGCCGAGGTGAAGTCGCCCTCGAGGATGCGGAAGCGGCGCCCGGCAGTTCCCTTGGGCGCCTCCGGTATTCCCGCGCGGTCGACGGCGTTGCGGAACCCGCGCATGCGGTCGGCGGTGGTGCTGTGATCGGCCCCGCCGATGACGAGTGCGAGATCGGTGTGTCCCGCCTGCAGGGCCAGGTCGGTGATCGCTTCGATGCCGAATTCGTCGTCGCTGACGACTGCGTCGGTCTGTAGCGGGACCGAGTGACGGTTGAGTTGCACGATCGGCACGCCGGTCGGCAATGTACGCCGAGTGTCGACGGGGACGTGGATGATTCCGTCGACGCGGTGATCGAGCAGGGAGCGCAGTCCGCGTTCCTCGGATTCCGGATCGTTGCCGCTCGCGCTGACCACGAGCTGGAATCCGGCCTCGAACAGAACGGACTGCAGCACGGCGGCGCTGTCGGTGTAGAACTCGTTCGAGATGTCGGGGAGTAGCAATCCGACGACGCGCGTCTTGTTCTCCCGCAGTGCTTGGGCGACCTTGTTCGGCCGGTAGCCCAATGCGTCGGCCGCCTCGAGGATTCTCTTGCGCGTATCGGGGTCCACGTAGCCGCGCCCGCTCATCGCGCGTGAGGCGGTACCCACCCCCACCTTGGCCAGCGCGGCGACGTCCTGAAGTTTGGGCACAAGCCCACCATACCCAACGTAACCGCAGGTAAAGGCGTCGAGGACGACGGCGGACGTCGGGGAAACGACCTCTCTTGACAGAACGAGTGGCTTACGCCACAGTGATGTGGAACCGATTCCACATGGCGTGAGTCACAGTCGCGGATGTGGGTGATCCACTACGTCAGGCGAAAGGCCCTTCGTGTCCATTCAGTCAAGAAACCCGTTCTCCCTCCTCACTCACCTGGCAGGGGACGAGGCGCAACTCGACATCTTTTCCGCCGACAGCTGCATCGAGAGCTGGCTGGCCACCGAGCGGGCCCTCGCCATCGCTCAGGGTGAGCACGCGGTCATCTCGGCAGACGACGCCGCGGCGATCGCGGCAGCGGCTCGCATCGACAACATCGACCGCGACTCCCTGTGGGAGACGTCGAAGAATGTCGGGTACCCGATCCTCGGGCTGGTGCGGCAGATCTCCGGGGCGCTGCCGGACGGACCGAACGGTCGCGTCCACTACGGTGCGACCACGCAGGACATCATGGATACCGGGCTCGCCCTGCAGCTCGCGCGGTCGCTGGCCGCGCTCGACTGGCAGCTCGGCGAACTCGGCGATGCGCTCGCGGTCCAGGTCGAGGCCCACGCCGGCACCGTGATGCCCGGCCGGACCCACGCCCAGCAGGCGGTGCCGACCACGTTCGGCGCCACCCTCGCGACGCTGCTGGGTCAGTTCACCCGCCACCGCGAACGGCTCCAGCAGGCGGTGCCGCGGATCGCCGTGATCTCCCTGTTCGGGGCGGGCGGCACGTCCGCGGCGCTCGGAGCGAAATCCGCGGACGTCCGGACCCGCGTCGCCGATCTGCTCGGCCTGCACGACACCGACATCCCGTGGCATGTCGACCGCGACGGTATCGCCGAATACGGCTGGCTCTGCGCCACTGTCGCGGCGACGTGCGCCAAGCTCGCCCGCAACATCGTCGACCTCTCCCGCACGGAGATCGGCGAGGTCTTCGAGCCCTACAACAGCCACCGCGGTGCGTCGTCGACGATGCCGCAGAAGGTCAACCCGATCTCGTCGGAGGCCATCATCGGACTGTCCCAGACCGCCGGGGCGCTGCTGTCGTCGCTGAGCCGCATCCAGGAGGCGGGCCACGAACGCAGCGCCGGCGAGTGGCAGATCGAATGGCAGGTGATCCCACAACTCGGGGTCCTGGCCGGCAGTGCCCTGTCCGAAGCGCTCGTCATCGTCACGGGCATGCGGGTCGACGCCGACAGGATGCGCGCGAACCTCGACCTCGACGGCGGGCTGGTCATGGCCGAGGCGCAGATGATCCAGCTCGCCGAAGCCCTGGGCCGCGAACGCGCCCACGACCTGCTCTACACGGCCGCGACCCGCGCCCGAACCTCGCATCGCGTGCTCGCCGACACCCTGCGCGAGGTCGCGGCGGAGGCCGGTGTCGCCGAACTGCTGCCCGCGCAACTCGTCACCGCCGACGATTACCTCGGTGAGGCGAAGGACATCGCCGCGAGCGCTGTCCGCGGATGGCACAGCGGTGCCGCAGTCGACGAAGACCTGCCCTCCATTCCGCAGCTGGCAAGGATCTGACATGCGCACACTCGCCCCCGCGACGGAGCAGCCACCGAAACTCGCAGGAGAGGAACGCTTCGACTTCATCCGCGGACGTCTCGGCCTGATCGCCGCGCTGCCCCTGCTCATCGGCATCCTGGTGCTGCCGATCGACATGCCGAATTCCCAGCAGGCCATGCTCGCGGTTCTGACCGTCGTGGTCCTGCTGTGGATCACCGAACCCGTCCCCATCCCGGTGACCGCGCTGATCGGCATCGCCCTACTCGTCGTCCTCGGCGTCGGCACACCCCAGGAGGTGTACGGGTCCTTCGGCTCCGCGACGGTGTTCCTGGTGATCGGCGCCTTCATCCTGGCCCGCGCAATGACGGTGCACGGGCTGGACCGGCGGTTCGCCCTCAAGGTGCTCTCGTTCCCGGGCATCGGCAACAGCACGTACCGCACCGCGGCGGCGTTCGGTGTCGTCGCCTGCATCCTCTCGATGTTCGTGTCGTCGTCCGCCACCGCCGCGATGCTGCTTCCCATCGGCATCGGCGTGGTCAAGACGATCGGCGATCTCATTCAGGAGCAGAACCCGGGCATCAGGACCAACCGCACCAAATTCTCTTGCCTGCTGATGCTGTCCATTGCCTACGGCGCGAGTATCGGTTCGGTCCTCACCCCGATCACCGGAATCGCCAACGTCATCGGCCGCGGCACCATCGAGCGGATGACCGGCTACAAGGTCGAACTGTTCGACTGGATCTCCATGTCGGCCCCGTACCTCCTCGTGATGGGCGCGGTCATGTGGGTCGCGCTGATCCTCGTCAACCGGCCCGAGGTGAAGCACATCCGCGGCGGGCAGGACTACTTCCGCGCCCACTACGCAGACCTCGGCCCGATGAACCGCGGCGAACGCAACGTCCTGGTGATCTTCCTCGTCACCGTCGTCCTCTGGGTGTTGCCGTCCCTCGTCACCACCTTCGGTGTCACGAGCCCGATCGTCACCGCCTTCACCGATCACCTCAACGAGGGATCCGTCGTCGTCCTCACCGCCGGTCTGCTGTTCTTCCTGCCCCGCGGGAACGGGAGCGGCGAATCCACCCTCACCTGGTCGGAGGCCGCCAAGATCGACTGGGGCACAGTTCTCCTCGTCGGCGCCGGCCTGACGATCGGCACCATGATGAACGCCACCGGACTCGCGGAAACCCTCGGCACCACCATCGCCCGGGCCACGGGTGTGCAGAGTTCCTGGGTTCTCGCCCTGATCGCGATCGTCATGGGTCTGGTCATCTCCGAGACCACCAGCAACACGGCCAGCGTCGGCATCGTCGTCCCGATCATCATCCCGATCGCCCTCGCCATCGGCGTCGACCCGATCATCCCGGCCATGGCCGGCGTGTTCGGCGCGAATGCCGGCGCCATGCTCCCGGTCTCGACGCCACCGAACGCCATCGTCTACGGATCGGGCTACGTGCCGATGATCAAGATGATCAGCACCGGCATCTTCATCGACATCATCTGCATCCCACTGATCTTCGGCGCCGTCGTCGGCATCGGATCCCTCCTCGCGCTCCACGTGTGAGCAGGCCGGCCGTGCCGCGAATCAGTCGACGAGCACGCAGCGTGCTCCGCTGAAGATGGTGGGCATGCACTTGTTGCAATGGATGCACAACGATTGGGTGCGCGACTCGGCGCGGATGCGGTTCACCAGATCGGGTTCGCGCAGCAACGCGCGGGCCATGGCGACGAATTCGAAGCCCTCGGCCATCGCGGTGTCCATCCCCGCCCGGTCGGTGACTCCGCCGAGCAGGACGAGCGGCAACGCCACCGCCGCGCGGATCTGGCGGGCGTGCTCGAGCATGAACAGGTCGCGGTACGGGTAGGCGTGGATCAGCGACTTGCCTGCCAGTTGCACGCCGAGGCGGACGGGCTGCGGCATGGCGGCGGCGAACTCGCGGACCGGCGCGTCACCCTTGAACAGGTACATGGGATTGAGAAGTGAACTGCCCATGGTGAGTTCGAGGGCATCGACGCTGCCGTCGTGCTCCAGAAGCCGGGCGACCTGGATGGCCTCGTCGAGCCAGAACCCGCCGGGGACGCCGTCGTCCATGTTGAGCTTGGCGAGGATCGCAACCCGGCCGCCGACGGCGTCGCGCACGGTGCGGGCGACGTCCCGCACCACCCGGGCCCGGTTCTCGAGCGATCCACCGTAGGAATCGGTGCGCCGGTTCAGTTTCGGGCTGAGGAACGCACTGGCGAAATAGTTGTGGCCGAAGTGGATCTCGACGGCGTCGAAGCCGGACTCGACGGCGAGCCGCGCCGCGGTGCCGTGGGCGGCGGTGATTCTGGTGATGTCGGCGGTGGTGGCGCTGCGGATCATCCGCATGCTCAGCGGATTGAACGACCGCGACGGTGCGAGCGCAGGCAGTCCGGTGGACTTCTCGTTGGCGACGGGTCCGGCGTGCCCGAGTTGGGCGGATGCGGCCGCACCCTCGGCGTGGATGGCATCGGTGAGTCGGCGCAGCCCGGGGACGGCGTCCGGGCGCATCCACAACTGTCCGCGTTCGGTGCGGCCCTCCGGTGCCACGGCGCAGTAGGCCACCGTCGACATCCCGACCCCACCCGCGGCGGGGCGGCGATGGAACTCGATCAATTCGTCGGTGACCAGCGCGTCGGGAGTGCGGCCCTCGAACGTGGCCGATTTGATGATCCGGTTGCGTAACGTGATGGGGCCCAGCGTGGCCGGGGCGAAAATGTCTGGAGGTGTGGTCATTCCCGCCCCTTCGTCGTGTGCAGTCGACGGTAGGCGGCGGGGATGTTCGGTGAGCGGGACATGTCCGCTGAGCGGGACACCACCGCACTCTCGCGGACGACCCCTCGACGTCCGTGAGCGTGCGGCGGTGGTCTCTCAACCGACGGTCTCGGGCAGCTTCTCCGGCGCTTCGCCGGTGATCGCGCCGCGTTGCCTGCGCCCGAGCACCCAGCAGGCGAGTGTGATCGCACACGTGAACGTGAGCGTCGCGAACAGCTGGTTGCGTGCCGCGTCGTCGAACAACGCCAGCACCGCGACCGCGGCCAGCAGCGCGAGTGCCACGTACGACAGATACGGGAAGCCCCACATCTTCAGCGGCAGATCCGTCCGGCCCGACTTCTCGGCGCGCCGCCGCAGCACGATCTGCGAGACAGTGACGAACGTCCACAGCACCAGGATTGTCGAACCGACCGCGTTGAGCAGCAGCGGGAGAACACGATCCGGTGCCAGGTAGTTGAGGACGACGGTGACGAAACCGAACGCCACCGACGCCAGCACCGCCAGGCGGGGGACGCCGTTGCCCGACACCCGGCCGAACACCTTCGCGGCCGCCCCGCGCTCGGACAGCGAGTAGATCATCCGGGAACCGCTGAACAGCATGGCGTTCAGCGACGACAGCAGCGCGATGACCACGACGACGGTCATGACGGCGCCGGCGCCCGGCACGTGTGCGGCGTTCAGGACCGCGACGAACGGACCCGTCGCGAGTTCCCCCGCCGTCCACGGCAGCACCGTCACCATGATCAGGACGGAACCGACGTAGAACACCAGGATCCGCCACACGATGGACCGCACCGCCCGGCTCACGTTGCGCCGGGGCTCCGACGTCTCGGCGGCCGCGATGGCCATCACCTCGGTGCCGCCGAACGCGAAGACCACGATCAGCAGGCCCGCGGCGATGCCGGTGACTCCGGTGGGGGCGAATCCGCCGTGGCCGGTGAGGTTCGACAGACCGGGCGCGTCGAAACTCGGGATCCAGCCGAAGATCATCGCGGAGCCGACCGCCAGGAACGCGACGATCGCCACGATCTTCAGTGCGGCGAACCAGAATTCGAACTCACCGAAGCGGGAGACACCCGCCAGGTTCACGGCGGTCAGCACACTCATGTATGCCAGGGCGGCCACCCATTGCGGCACCGCGGGCAGGGAGGCGGCGGTGATCGCCGCCGCCGCGGTCGCTTCCGCGGCGACCACGATGACGACCTGCACCCAGTAGAGCCAGCCGATGGTCCGGCCGGCGATCGGGCCCATCGCCTTCTCGGCGTGGACGGAGAACGCACCGCTGTCGGGGTCGGCGGCCACCATCTCGCCCATCATCCGCATGACGAGGACGACGAGAAACCCGGCGATGAGGAAGGAGACGAGCACGGCGGGCCCGGCGACGGCGATGCCCGCGCCGGAGCCGACGAATAGTCCGGCACCGATCGCGCCGCCCAGACTCATCATCACCAGCTGCCGCGGTTTCATCGCCTGCTGCAGGCGGGTGGTGGAGGCCGGTGGGTCGTGAACTGTGTTCATGGGGTCTCCCGTGCCGTCAGACGAGCTGATCGAGTGCGATCTCGAACGCGGTACCGGCGATTCCGGTCGGCTGCGACGAACGCGCGAAGCAGCGCTCGAGCGCCGTCGCCACGGTGGCGGAGACGTCGCCGAAGATCGCCTCGTCCGACACCTCGATGTCGCCCTCCATCAGCAGCGCGAACGCCCGGGCCATGCCGCAGTTGGCGATGAAGTCGGGGACGACGGCGACGCTCTTGTCGGCGTATTCGTAGGTGGGACCGTAGAAGATCTCGTCGTCCGCGAACGGCACGTTGGCGCCGCTCGCCACCACCTCGAGGCCGCCCGCGATCAACCGGTCCACCTGGTCGCGGGTCACGAGACGGGACGCGGCGCAGGGGAGGAAGATCTCGGCGCCGGAACTCCAGATCGTCGAGTTGATCTCCTCGAACGGCACCATGCCTGCTGCGCGCAGTTCGTTGCCCTCCTTGGCCAGGAACAGCGCGCGGATCTGCTCGAAGTCGTAGCCGTCGGTGTTCGTCAATCCACCGTTGCGGTCGAGGATTCCGACGATCCGGGCACCGGACTGCGCCAGGTAGTACGCGGCGGCGGCGCCGACGTTGCCCCAGCCCTGCATGATCACGCGCTTGCCGGCCAGTTCGCCGCCGTAGACCCGGTAGTAGTGCCGCACCGATTCGGCGACGCCCCACCCGGTGATCAGATCCGACACCGTGTACTTCGCCTGCGGGTCGGGCGTGAACCGCGCATCCTCGACGACCTTCGCGACGCCCAGGCGCAGCTGCCCGACCCGCTGCACCCGCTCACGATCGGTCGCCGCGAAGTGCCCGTTGACGACGCCCTCCTGCGGATGCCACAGCCCGTAGCTCTCGGTGATCGGCACGACCTCGGCCATCTCGTCGACGTTCAGGTCGCCGCCGGTGCCGTAGTACGACTTCAGCAGCGGGGTCACGGCCTTGAACCAGCGGCGCAGCACCTCGTCCTTGCGCGGGTCGGTCGGGTCGAAGTCGATGCCCGACTTCGCGCCGCCGATGGCCGGACCCGAGACGGTGAACTTGACCTCCATGGTCTTGGCGAGCGATTCCACCTCGCGCCGATCGAGACCGCGGCGCATCCGGGTTCCGCCGCCGGCAGCACCGCCGCGCAGCGAGTTGATCACCGTCCATCCGCGGGCGGAGGTCTCCGTGTCGTGCCACTCGAAGACGATCTCGGGGGCCTTCTCTTCGAATCGGGTGAGCAGATTCTTCATGGCTTCTCTCGGTTTCTGGACGGCCGGGGCTCGGGGCGATCCGGCCGGTGTTCCCGGCCGTGCCCGCGCTGTTACGGCGATCACTGTGGTGGGCACCACTCGTGCGCCGCAACCGGCTGCGCAGCAGATAGCCACGATGAACATCACCGAGAAAGAGGTTCGTCGATTTTCTATTCAATTTGTGCAGCAGAAGCGGGGAACGCGTTGCTAATCCGCGTCTGCGGGCGCGGTGCGGTAGGCCGGGGCCTTCGCCGGACGCGGTCGGTCGAGGGTTCGCAGCAGAGGCATCGACCGGTACGGGACGATCACCGACAGCACCATCACGCTGGTGGACCGGGCGACGACGCTCGACTTGTTCAGATCGATCAGCGTCTGCTGCAGCCCGAGGTGGGAGCCGGCGGCGATGCGGCACAGGATGTCGCCGGAACCGGTGGTCGCGAAGGCCTCGAGCACCCCGGGGATCGACTCCAGTTCCGACGTCACGGAGTCGAGTGCGCCCTGCGCCGTCTCCAGCGTGACGAACGCCTGCACGTCGAACCCCGCGGCGGCGATGTCGAGGCGCGGCTCGTACCCGGCGATCACGCCGGACTCCTCGAGTTTGCGCACCCGCGCCTGAACGGTGGCCCGCGCCACCTTGATCCGGCGCGACAGTTCCAGCACGCCGGCCTTCGGGTCGTCGTGCATGGCGTCGAGGAGGGCGAAGTCGAGCTCGTCCAACTGCACTGCGTCCTTCATGGCCAGACCTCTCCGAACGAATTCAACTAGTCCGACTGTATAAGAAAACCCTCCGCGAGGCGCCCGAAGGTGGCACCGCGGCTAGCTTCTGCTGGCTCGGTTGCCTATGTGGCCGGTCTGGGTTTTCGTAGTGACCCACACAACAGGCCAAGCCCTCCGTCCCCGAAACAGGAAGACAGCGATGACGATCGAGCAGACTCTCACCGACAAGGAACGCCTGGCAGGTCTCGACCTCAGCCAGCTCGAGCAGCTGGTCGGGCTCGTCGAATACGACGGCACCCGCGACCCGTTCCCGGTCAGCGGCTGGGACGCCGTCGTATGGGTGGTCGGCAACGCCACCCAGACCGCCCACTACTTCCAGTCCGCGTTCGGGATGACCCTCGTCGCCTACTCCGGACCGACCACCGGCAACCGCGACCACCACAGCTTCGTCCTCGAATCCGGCGCCGTCCGCTTCGTCATCAACGGCGCCGTGAACCCGGACAGCCCGCTGATCGAGCACCACCGGACCCACGGCGACGGCGTCGTCGACATCGCCCTCGCCGTCCCCGACGTCGACAAATGCATCGCCCACGCCCGCGCCCAGGGCGCCACCGTCCTCGACGAACCCCACGACGTGACCGACGAACACGGCACCGTCCGGATCGCCGCGATCGCCACCTACGGCGACACCCGCCACACCCTCGTCGACCGCAGCCACTACACCGGCCCCTACCTGCCCGGCTACCTCGCCCGGACGTCGTCGCACACCCGACGGGACGGCGCCCCCAAACGCCTGTTCCAGGCCCTCGACCACGTCGTCGGCAACGTCGAACTCGGCAGGATGGACCACTGGGTCGACTTCTACAACCGGGTCATGGGCTTCACGAACATGGCCGAATTCGTCGGCGAGGACATCGCCACCGACTACTCCGCGCTGATGTCGAAGGTCGTCTCCAACGGCAACCACCGCGTGAAGTTCCCGCTCAACGAGCCCGCCGTCGCCAAGAAACGCTCGCAGATCGACGAGTACCTCGACTTCTACGGCGGCCCCGGCGCCCAGCACCTGGCGCTGGCCACCAATGACATTCTCACCGCGGTGGACCGGCTCACCGCCGAGGGGGTGGAGTTCCTGGCCACCCCGGACTCCTACTACCAGGATCCCGAACTGCGGGCCCGGATCGGCAACGTCCGCGCCCCGATCGAGGAGTTGCAGAAACGCGGCATCCTCGTCGACCGCGACGAGGACGGCTACCTGCTGCAGATCTTCACCAAACCCCTCGTCGACCGGCCCACCGTGTTCTTCGAACTCATCGAACGCCACGGCTCCCTCGGCTTCGGTATCGGCAACTTCAAGGCCCTCTTCGAGGCCATCGAACGCGAACAGGCCGCCCGCGGAAACTTCTGAGCGAGAGCCGATGAGCGGGTGCGGCGACTTTCCCGCGGGATCGGTGCCGCCGCGAATACGATGACGCCATGAGCCCTACCGAGGCAGTGGTGGCCGGGGCCGGGCCGACCGGTCTCACGCTTGCTCTGGAACTGGCGCGGCGTGGCGTCGAAGTGCGGATCCTCGACAAGTCTCCCGAGCCGTTCGCGGGTTCGCGCGGAAAGGGATTGACCGCGCGCAGCCAGGAAGTGATGGACGATCTCGGTATCGTCGACGAGGTCGTCGAGGCCGGGTTCCGGCACCTTCCCAACCGGGTCGCGGTGCGCGGCCGGGTGGTGGGCGACAGCGACCCCCACGCAGACCTGAGCCCCACACCCGACCGGCCCTACGAGAGCGGGTTGATGATCCCGCAGTGGCGGACCGAGCAGATTCTGCGAGAGCGTCTCTCCGAGTTCGGTATCGACGTGGAGCGCGGCGTCGAGGTGGTGGGTTTCGAGCAGACCACCGACAAGGTGACCGTCCGGCTCGCCGGGGGCGGGACCGTCATGGCGCGTTACCTCGTCGGCTGCGACGGCGGACGCAGCACGGTGCGCAAGGCGCTCGGGGTGTCGTTCGAGGGGACGGGCGGCATCGAGGGCATGCTCCTCGGCGACGTGTCCGTCGACGGCCTGACCCCCGACCGCTGGCACCAGTGGTCGCACCCCGAGAAGGGATTCGTCGCGCTGTGCCCGTTCCGTGGGATCAACTCCTGGCAGTTCCAGGGAGTGCCGTTCGCGGACTTCGACGAGGAGGGGAACCTGCCCGAACCGTCGCTGGAGTACTTCCAGCGAGTGCTCGACGACATCGCCTGCGATCCCGGCGTGCGACTGTCCGCACCGACGTGGCTGTCCACGTGGCATGTGAGCGTGCGCATGGTGGACCGCTTCCGAGACGGCCGGGTGTTCCTCGCCGGCGACGCCGCGCACGTTCATCCGCCCGCAGGTGGGCTCGGGATGAACACCGGGATCCAGGACGCCTACAACCTCGGCTGGAAACTCGCGCTCGTCCTGGCCGGGTCCGCGGATCCGTCGCTCCTCGACACGTATCAGGAGGAGCGGTTGCCGCTCGCCCGCTGGACGCTCGGGGTGAGCAGCGCGGGGCTGCAGAAGGTGACCGACAACCTCGGACGCGAGGACTCATCGGGGTTCGCCGGCGCGGCGACCGAGGACGGCCAGCAACTCGGTCTGGGCTACCCGTGGAGTTCGCTGTCCCGGGACGGGGACGTGACGACGGGCGTCCGCGCGGGTGACCGCGCACCCGACGCGCCGTGCCTGAGCCCGGACGGTTCCCCACTGCGACTGTTCGACGTCTTCCGCGGGACGCACTTCACGGTTCTCGGGTTCGACGGCGGGCCCCGGCACGCCCTGCAAACCCTGGCCGAAGACGCGCCCGACGACGTGAAATACGTGGTGGTGGGTGATTCCCGCGGTCCCGGCGTGGACGTCGTCGACGACCGCGGTTTCGCGCGTAGCGCCTACGGGGCACACGGTGGCACGCTGGTGGTGGTGCGCCCCGACGGTTACGTCGCGCTCACCGCCCCGGCCACCGCGACCGACGACGTCATCGACTACCTCGGCTGCCTGGTGGGGAGATCGTGACGAAAGGCTGAACGATGCGTCACAAGGACGAGGAACTCGACTACGACGAGGCCGACCTCGAGGTCGGGCACCCGAAGGACCACGCGGCCGGGCCGACCGCTGTCGCGGTGTCGATGAAACGCGCGCTCGAGCAGATGGGTGTGGTCCGCACCGCCGAGACGTTGTTGCGGCTGAACCAGGCCGAGGGCTTCGACTGCATGAGTTGCGCCTGGCCCGACCCCGACCCGGGTCACCGCCACGCCGCGGAGTTCTGTGAGAACGGCGCCAAGGCGGTGGCGGAGGAGGCGACGCGGGTCCGGGCGACCCCCGAATTCTTCGCCCGCCACAGTATCGCCGAACTCGACTGCCACAGCGAGCACTGGCTGGGGCAGCAGGGCCGGATCACGCATCCGATGGTGAAGCGGCCCGGCGGAACGCACTACGAGCCCATCGAATGGGACGAGGCCTTCACGCTGATCGGCGAGCAGCTGAACGCCTTGGACAGTCCGGACGAGGCGATCTTCTACACGTCCGGCCGGGCGTCGAACGAGGCCGCGTTCGCGTACCAGCTGTTCGTCCGCGCGTTCGGGACGAACAATCTGCCCGACTGTTCCAACATGTGCCACGAATCGACCAGCATCGCGCTGCAGGAGTCGATCGGCATCGGCAAGGCCAGCGTCACGATGGACGACGTGTATCAGGCGAAACTCATTGTCTTGCAGGGGCAGAACCCGGGAACCAACCATCCGCGGATGCTGTCGGCACTGGAGAAGGCCAAGCAGAACGGCGCGAAGATCCTGTCGATCAACCCGCTCCGCGAGGCCGGTCTGGTCAACTTCAAGAATCCGCAGACCCCGCGAGGGATGGTGGGGCACGGTACCGACCTGTCCGACCTGCACCTGCCCATCGCGCTGAACGGCGACCTGGCCCTGCTCCAGGCGTTCGGCTCACTGCTCGTCGAATGGGATGCCCTCGACCACGAATTCATCGACCGGTACACGATCGGATTCGAGTTGTGGAAGCAGCACGTCGCCGACCTCGACTGGGACGTCGTCACCCGGAACACCGGGCTGTCGCGGGAACAGATCACCGACGCGGCCCGGATGCTGCGGGATTCCGATGCCACCGTGTTCTGCTGGGCGATGGGGCTCACTCAGCACCACAACTCGGTGGCGATCATCAAGGAAGTCACCAATATCGCGCTCGCGCAGGGGAACATCGGGAAGCCCGGCGCTGGGCTGCTGCCGGTGCGCGGGCACTCGAACGTGCAGGGCGACCGCACGATGGGGATCTGGGAGCGCCCGCCGCGGCATTTCCTGGACGCGCTCGCGAAGGAGTTCGACTTCGACCCGCCCCGCGAGAACGGCTACGACACCGTCGATTCGATCCGGGCCATGCGCGACGGCAAGGCCCACTTTTTCCTCGGGCTCGGCGGCAACTTCGTCCAGGCCGCCCCGGACACCGACGTCACCGCGGCCGCGCTGCGCAAGACCCGGATGACGGTCCACGTCTCGACGAAGATCAACCGGTCGCATCTCGTGTGCGGCGACACGGCCCTGATCCTGCCGACGCGGGGGCGCACCGAGCAGGACGTCCAGGCCGGTGGGCCGCAGTTCATTTCCGTCGAGGACTCGGTGTGCTCGGTTCATGCCTCCCGGGGTCCGTTGAAACCGGCCAGCCCGCACCTCGATTCGGAGGTGGGGATCGTCACCCGCATCGCCGAGGCCACGATCGGCGACCGCTACGGTCTCGAGTGGAAGAAGATGCGGGACGACTACGCGAACATCCGCCTGCACATCTCGCGGGTGGTGCCCGGATGCGAAGGGTACGAGGTGAACGTCCGCAAGCCGGGCGGCTTCGTTCTGCCGCACCCGCCGCGCGACTCCCGGACGTTCCCCACCCACTCGGGGCGCGCCGAATTCGCGGTGTCCCCGATCGACGTGCTGCAGGTGCCCCCGCGGCACGTGATCCTGCAGACGATCCGCAGCCACGACCAGTTCAACACCACGATCTACGGGCTCAGCGATCGGTACCGCGGCATCGAGGGCGGGCGCCGCGTGATCTTCCTGCACCGCGACGACATCGCGGCCCTCGGGTTCGACGACGGCGACATGGTGGACCTCTTCACGCATTGGGACGGTGACGACCGCGTCCGCTGCGCCCACGACTTCCGGATCGTCGAGTACGACACGCCCCGGGGGTCGGCCGCCGCCTACTATCCGGAGACCAATCCGCTGGTGCCGCTCGATTCCACGGCGACCGGCAGCAACTGTCCCACGTCGAAGTCCGTCGTCGTCTCCCTGGAACACGCCGGCAAGTACAGCGCCGAATGCCCACCGGAGGCGAGCCAGGACGCGGTCGGATCGGACCAGGTCCACAAGTCGCAGCCCCAGCCCGAGCACCTCTCCTGACGTGAGTGGCAAAGTGTGCCCCGGCACGCTTTCCCACTCACCTGCGCAGGTGAGTGGCAAAGTGTGTCCCGGCACGCATCGGCACTCACGTAGGCAGGGACCCGCGACAGATCCGGCTCAGCCCCTGTCTCGGTCACGCAGGTAGACGGCCAACGGCGCGTGGCGTTGTATGCGTGACAGGGCGATTCGACGCGCCACCGCCCACATCAGCGCCGAGATGACGACGGCGAGGACGACGCACAGCGCGAAGTCCGCGGTACCCATCCGCGAGTGCACGTCGGCCGGACGCACGAGGCGCCACAGCACGACCGGGACGACGGCGATCGCCGCCGAGAACGCAGGGAACACCCCGTACGGCACCACCAGCAGGATCAGCCACCGGACGACGACGGTGCGCCACCGGGCACGTTGTTCCCATCGCCAGCGCAGCGGCCGCTGGTGATACGGGAAGTACACCCCGACCAGACTCGACCCGGCGAGCGCACCGAACGGGCACAGCGCCACCGCGACCACCACCACCGCAGTGAACAGCCAGTCCTGCTCGGCGAAGCCCACGACGATCGCGATGGTCGCGCAGATCGGGGCGATCAGCATCCACAGCGCCACCGCCTTGGCGCCGAGCATCGCACCCAGCGCGTCTCGGTCGTCGAGTGCGGCGAGAACCCGCTCACTGTCCGGCGCCAGCACGTTGGTGGCGGTGACGTCGGCGTACATCCAGCCCGCCAGGGCGAGCGCGAAACCCGACGGCCCGGTCCACTCGAACAACCAACTCCGGGGCAGCAGGAACCAGGCCCCGATCATCAGGACGGCATTGAACGCAACGGTCGCGAGCGTGTCTGCCGGGTTGCGCCAGATTCTGATCCACTCCGCACGAAGAGCGGCCATGACATTCAGCGTAAAGCGTCGGGCCGGCCGTCGGAGCCGTGTCTCAGGATCCCGGACGATCGGGACGCCGGTCCCTTCCACCTGGGACATCGGGTCGGCGACAGTGGTGCGATCCGAGAGAAAGGCCTGTCGTGACCATCGACGACGAGGAGGCAGCCGGGGCCGCGATCCTGATGGATTCCCTCCCCGACCACCACCGGACCGTGCTGCGACTCCGGCTCGCGGACCGCCTCCCGGCCGTCGAGGTGGCGCGCGTCCTCGGGACGAACGTCGAGGCCGTACTCCTCCTCCAGCACGCGGCGCTCAACCTCCTCCGGCGGCAACTCGCGGCGAGGGTGGTGGTCGACGGCGACAATCCGGCGAACGGGCGGTACTGATCGACGCTGCGAGATCCCGCGGTGCTGCCGCGGGAAGAGGTCCGGCTGCCGCCACGGCGTCGAGTCGGCGGGTTACCGGACTTGCCGAGCCTGGGACGTGTTTCGCTGCCAGTTCCCCATCGCGCGGTCACTGTGCCGACGCCGTTTCGACCGCCCGGAGTTCGAGGAGGCACGCTTCGGGTTGTTCGGTGGCGCCGGGAATCGAGGTCACGAACCAGAAGTCACCGTCCCGGTCGACGCGAAACAGGTCGCCGGTAGCCATCCACTCGTCATCCCGGTCGAACACACCGCGCAGCGCGATGTCGTTGCCGGCGAAGATCTTCCCCGAGGCGTCGACGAGCAGTTGGCCGACCTGTCCCGGCCGAGCAGGCACCGCGTAGCCGTCCTCGCCGGTGCGGATCCGGCCGTCCTCCATCTCGACGACGCACACCCGTGGCGTTCCCGGCAGCGGCTTGCCCACCGAACCGATCTTGCGACCGCTGACATTGCCGAGGATTGCGTCCGAACGCGTCGAGGCGTACATCTCCAGGACACCGACCGATCCGAACCGGTCGCTGACCCGCCGCCACAGGTCGGCCGGCATCGCCGAGCCGACGAAGAGCCGAATGGGATGGTTCTTCCGGATTCGCTCCGGCGCGTCGGCCAGCGGTTCGAGCATGTCGCGGGTGTAGGTCACCACTGTGGCCCGGTTGCGGCGTACCTGGGACCAGAACGTGTCGGGGTCGAACTCGTCGATCAGTGCCACGCGGGCACCGGATGCGGTTGCGGCGGCCGTCGCCAGCAGCAGACCGGTCGGGTGGTGCAGTGGGCTGCTGGAGTAGATCGTGTCGCCCGGGGTCAACGCGCACGCGGTCGAGGCCGCCAACGCGGAGGTCGCCCACCGGCCGTTGGTGATCAGATCGGCGCGGGTCTGCTCCTCAGCGCCGCCGAAGAGGACGAACGCGACGTCGCCGGCGCACCCCGGGTTCGCCCGGTACCAGGCAGGCAGGCGCACGCGGTCGGGATCGACCTGCTCGAGGTCGACTGCGCCGGACGGAATGTCGCGGTCTTCGTGGACTGCGCCGAGAACGAACACCGGCAGCGCGGTCGTTGCCGCGGTCGCCGCGTGCTCGGGGTCGGCGAGGATCTTCGTCACGTGCCCGAGCCGTATCTCTTCGGCAAGGTCGTGCCCCGGGCGGTGCAGCACGGTGACCGCACCGATGCGGTTGAGGGCCGCGATCGCGACGAGGGAGCTCGGGCGGGTGTGCATGAGCACTCCGACGCGCTCGCCCTTGCGGACACCCGCCGACACCAGCCCGCAGACGACGCTGTCGATGCGTTGTTTGGTTTCCGCGTGGGTGTGCACGCGATCGGCGAACAGGAAGGCCACCTTGTCCGGGCGCGAGCGGGCCAGGTCGTCGAGCAGCGCACCGTAGGAGATCGTGGTGCGCGGACCCATCGATTCGAGCCGCACCAGGCGGGGCGCCGCAGCGGCCGCTTCCCTCGACAGCTCGACGACCGTGGTGGCCAGGTGCTTCCCGGCGCGCGACAGGGCGGCGGGGAGGTTGAACCCGGTTCCGGCGACGAGACCGGCGCCGTAGGTCAGTCCGGCGATGCTTCCGCGTGGGGCCGGTGCCTCGACGTCGGAGGACGACTCGAGTTCCTGTATGAAGTCCGGCAGGTCACCCTCGCCGTTCGTCCAGCGCACCCACGCACCGATGCCGGGCCAGGTTTTCTGCTTGGCATGCGAGCTGACCGGCAGCCCGAAGTGTCCGACCGGCAGGGTGCATTCGTGGATGTCGGCGTTGGGTGCCGCCCGCCGGACCGCGCGCACCGTCGTCGGCGGTGCCAGGAAGTCGGCCTCCCCGACGAAGGTGAGGATCGGGCAGGTGATGTCTGCGAATCCGACGGTGCGGTCACCGATCACGACGCCGCCCTCGACCAGGCGGTTGTCCGCGAGCAATTCGAGCAGTTCGACGAGTGCGGGACCGGACCAGCTGATCCACGCACCGGTTTTGAGGAATTTGCGTTGCGGTTCGCGTGGCAGCAGCGACTCGCGGTCGTGCAGGGCGAGCAGGAACTCGATGTCGTTGCGGATGTTGCGGTGTGGGCTCGACCAGTTGAACAGCTGTGTGACGAACCATCGGGGAAGGCCGGTCTTGCCGATGATCTTGCTCTCGAGCCCGACGATGCCCCAGAACAGGTCCTGTGGAACGACGCGGTCGATGTCGAGGGTCGTGAGCGGGCTGCCCAGCGCGATCACGCTCGCCACACCGGCATTGCCGAGATACGCGGTCGCCGTGTAGCAGAAGATGCCGCCCTGGCAGTACCCGACGAGATGCACGTCCCGACCGGTGGCCTGCCGGACCCGTTGCACCGCGTCGGCGACGGCGAGTACGTGGTCACCGAACGTGCGCTCGTTGCCGCCCGGCTCGACCGCCGGATCTCCGAAGTCGACCACCCACGGGTCGAGGCCCTGCTCGCGCAGCATCGCGACCGCACTGGTCTGCGGCGAAATGTCCCACACGACGGCAACCTGCGACAGCGGTGGCACGAGGACGACCGGCGGAAGCCCGGCCGGCGAGTCCGGGTAGTAGTGCCGCAGGCGGTACACCGGTTCGTGTGCCACGACGTCGTGCGGTGCGGGCTCCTCCTCGGTCTTGAGGCCGCCGTACCTGGCGACCTCGATGCCGTTGACGATGGTGGCGATGACGCGATCGATGTTGCTCGCGGTCGGGGTCGAGCCCATTAGCTGTCTGCTTTCGGTGTCGGTTGGTTGCAGGGGGTGGACAGGATCAGGTCGGCGATGCGGCCCGGTTCCTCGAGTTGCGGGCAGTGGCCGCAGTTGTCGAGAGTCTCGAGTGTTGCCGTGGGCACCGTGGCCAGGAAGGCCGGCGCGCTGTTCGGATCGGCCAGCTTGTCTTCGCGGCCCCAGATCAGTAGGACCGGTAGGCGGATCCGGTCGGTTCGCAGGGGGTCGTGATCGCTCTCCCGACTCAGCGCGAGCAGATCGCTGCGCAATCTGCCCACATCACGCATGCCGTGGACGTGCTCCGCGTACCGCAGCGCGAGCCCGGACTCGGCGCGGCCTGCGGCGAGGCCGCGCGCATAGAACCGCGCTGCCCCGCGGCGGATCAGCGCCGCGGGCACGGGTGCTCGGTCGACGAACTGCAGCATCGGATCCAGGCAACGCAGGACCGTCGTGAGATACCGCAGTCGCCAGCCGTAGGCCAGGCCTGCCGGCCCGATGCCGACCACGGCGCCGAGGGGCACCTCGCTGCGGGCGGCCGCGCGCAGCGCGAGCAGGCCGCCGAGCGAGTTTCCCACCACAACCACATCGCCGCGTTCGGCGTAGGCACGTACGAACCCGTCGACGAACGCGTCGTGGTGGGGCAACGCCGGGCGGGCCAGCCGATCGGCGCGACCGCTGCCGGGCAGATCGACCGCCACTGCGCGGCGGCCCCGGCTCGCGAACTCCTGCAGGAGCGGGCGCCACGAGTCCGCCGAGTCGGTGAAGCCGTGCAGCAGCAGGATCGGCGGCCCGTCTCCGTCGACTTCGAGCACTCGGGTGGATACGCCGGCGACGACGATCGGCCGCTCGTTGATCGGGGAACTCATGAGAGCAGTAACCCGCCGTCCACCACGAGCTGGCTTCCGGTCATGTAGCTGCTGGCGTCGGAGGCGAGGAAGACCATCGCCGCGGCGAGTTCGGCGGGGTCACCGAGGCGGCCCATGACGAGTCGGGGACCGATGAGTTCGGTGGGCATGCCGTCGGTCATCTCCGAGGGGAAGAACCCCGGGAGCAGTGCGTTGACTCGAATTCCCTTGCGCCCCGACCACTGTCGCGCGAGTGACCGGGTGAGACCGAGAAGCCCTGCCTTCGACGCCGAGTACGCCGTCGTGGGGGCGTCGAGTGTGGTGTGCGCCATGACGCTGGCCACGTTCACGATCGACGAGCCAGGCGCCATCGCCGGGGCGACGGCCTGAGCCATCGAGAAGCATGCCGTGAGGTTCACCGCGACGACCCGTTCGAACTCGGCCAACGACAGCCGCGACGCGGGGGCGTGGTCTTCGATGCCGGCATTGTTGACCAGCACGTCGACGCGCCCGAACCGCTCCACGGCCGCACCGACCACCTTGTGACAGTCGTCGGCGTCCGTGACGTCCGCGGCCACGGCGAGGCCGCTGCGACCGGTGCCGGTCACCGTGGCGAGGGTGTCCTCCAGAAGGGGTGCGCGCCGTGCGGCGACCACCACGTCCGCACCGGCCTCGGCACATGCCGCGGCGAACGCGACCCCGAGCCCCGACGACGCCCCGGTGATCACGACAACCTTGTCCCGAAGGCCGAACTTGTCGGCCAGGACGGGCCGAGGACCTGCTGTGCGGGCATAGCTCATGACTGATTCCTAAGTTGTGATGATTGTGGTCTGGCGCAACGAAGTTCGCTGAACGGCGATGATCACGACACTTCATTATCCTATACGACTGTATAGAAAAACATTCAGATGTAAAGCCTGAGGCACGGCGCACCCCGAGCTCCCGCGACGAGGGCGCGATGCGATACCGCTGACCAGTTCTATTTACAAACAGATATTTTCCGATACAGTTGTATAGCAACGAAGGGAATGTTGATGCTCGAATCCAAATCGCTCGAGGGCGTACGGGTCCTCACACTTGCCGTGAATCTGCCGGGACCACTCGCCGTCGCCCGCCTGCAGGTGATGGGAGCGGCGGTCACCAAGATCGAACCGCCCGAGGGTGATCCGCTCCGCAGCGCGTCCCCGCAGTGGTATCGCGAACTCACACAGGGCCAGCAGGTTCTCACAGTGGATCTGAAGGATCCGGCGGGGCGCGAACGGCTGGATACCGAGTTGGCCGGCTCCGACCTACTGGTGACCGCCATGCGGCCCTCCGCGCTGCGCCGACTCGGGCTCACCGAACTGCAGTCGGTGCACCCACGGCTCGCGCACGTGGAGATCGTCGGCCACGACGGCGCACTCGAGGACCTGCCCGGTCACGACCTGACCTACCAGGCGGTGAACGGCACACTGCAGCCGCCGCTCATGCCCACCGTTCCCGTCGCCGACCTGCTCGGCGCCGAACGTGCCGTGTCGGCAGCGCTCCTCGCTCTCGGTGCATCGTCGAAACCCCGTCGGGGCGAGAGCTACCGTGTGATCCTCGCGGATGCGGCAGCCGATGCCGGCGCCGCGGTGCGCCACGGCCTGATGGGGCATTCGTCGACACCGCTCGGTGGCGCCGTTCCCGGATACGGCATCTACGCCACCTCCGACGGGCACATCGCCCTCGCGGCGCTCGAACCGCATTTCTGGTCCCGCACCCTCGGCGCCCTGGGCGTCGCGGGGGAACGCGACGAACTCGAGCGCATCTTCGCCACCCGGACCAGCAAGGACTGGGAAGAACTCGCCGAGCGGGTCGACATACCGCTCATCGGAATTCAGAAACCTGGACAAGGAGTACCAGCATGACCGTTCGTGAAGCCGTGATCGTCGGCGCCGTCCGCACCCCGGTCGGGCGGCGAGGCGGCGCGTTGAGCGCCTGGCACCCGGTCGACCTGCTCGGACAGACGCTGCGGGCGCTGGTCGAGCGCACCGGCATCGATCCCGCCCAGATCGACGACGTGATCACCGGTTGTGTTCTGCAGCAGGAACAACAGGCGGGCAACATCGGCCGGCACGCCGTGCTCGCCGCCGGATTTCCGGAGTCGGTGCCCGCGGTGACCGTCGACCGGCAGTGCGGCTCGGGTCAGCAGGCGGTCAGCTTCGCCGCGCAGGGCGTGCTCGCGGGCTCCTACGATCTCGCGATCGCCTGCGGTGTCGAGTCGATGTCGCAGGTGCCGATGCCGGCCGCGATGGTGCCCGGGGCACCGCTCGGACCGCATTACAGCCCGCGCGAACTCGCCCGTTACGGCGGCGCCCTCGTGGCGCAGGGCCCGTCGTCGGAGCTGATGAACGAAAAATTCGACCTGAGCCGGGCTGCCCTGGACGCCTTCAGCGCCCGCAGCCATGGGCGCGCTCTCGCCGCGACCCGGGCGGGGAAGTTCCGCGAGCAGTTGGTACCGATGCGGGTAAATCCCGACGATGCGGCCAGCACGCTCGTCGAGAGTGACGAGGGCATCCGCGAGCACCTCGACCGCGACAAGATGGCATCGTTGAAGACGGTGTTCGCCGCCGACGGGCGCACCACCGCCGCGAACTCGTCGCAGCTCAGTGATGGTGCCGCCGCCCTGCTGATCGCCGACCGCGCGTTCGCCGAACGCCACGGACTGACGCCCAGGGCACGGTTCCGCGCGCTGTCGGTGGCAGGCGCCGATCCGGTCATCCAGTTCACCGCGGTCCTCGACGCCACCCGCAAGGCTCTGGAGTTCTCCGGTCTCGGGGTCGACGACATCGACCTTTTCGAGGTCAACGAGGCCTTCGCCGGAGTCCCGATGATGTTCGCACAGGAATTCGGGGTCCCCGACGACAAGCTCAACGTCAACGGCGGATCGGTCGCCATCGGCCATCCCCTCGGATCAACCGGCGCCCGGATGCTCACCGACCTGCTGTGCGAGCTCGAGCGCTCCGGCGCATCGGTTGGGCTGCAGAGCATCTGCGAGGCGAACGGCACCGCCAACACCACCATCATCGAACGGATCTGAGGAGCAGTGATGACGAGCGCGATCATCCAAGGTCTACCGTCCACGCACGGCGACCACTACCAGTTGAACACCACCACCCTGATCCGGCACTCGGCCCGCACGTACCCCGAACAGCAGATCGTGTTCCGCACCGCGGACGGCGGCTGGGACCGCTACACCTACGCCGACGCCTACCGGCGGGTCCAGCGGGCGGCGAACGTCCTGACGTGGCTCGGGATCGGGCCGGCCGACATGGTCGGCATCCTGGACTGGAACAGTAAGCGGCACTACGAGCTGTACTGGGCGATCCCGGGTATCGCCGCGGCAATGCTGCAGATGAACCTGCGGCTGTCACCCGAAGACCTCGCCTACGTGGTGGGTCACAGTGACGCACGGTTCATCTTCGTCGACGAGTCACTGCTCCCTGTTGCCGAAGCCCTCGCCCCACACGCACCGAACGTCAAGGGCTGGGTGCTGATGTCGGACAAGCCGATGTCGCAGATCAGCACCACGCTCGAGAACGTCCACCACTTCGAGGACCTCATGGCCGACGCGAGCGAGGTGTACGACTGGCCCATGATCGACGAACACGCCACCTACAGTGCGTGTTACACCACCGGAACCACCGGGCGGCCCAAGGGGATCTACTACTCGCACCGCGGCATCTACCTGCACACCATGAGTCAGGCGGCAGCGCTGAGTATGAGCGCGGACGACGCCGTCATGCTCATCACCCCGATGTTCCACGGACAGTCCTGGGGGCTGCCGCAGACCGGAACCTACAGCGCCGCGAAGATCGTGCTTCCCGGCCGGTACATGGCCGAGGACACCTCGGTGCTGGTCGACGAGATGATCGCCGAAGAGGTCACCGTCGCCAACGGCGCGCCGGCGATCTTCGAGCCGATGCTCGACTACATCAGGACCCTGGACGTCAAACCCGATTTCCGGCGGACGAAACTGCTCTCCGGTGCCACCGAGCCGCCACTGTCGATGATGCGCGGTTTCCACGACCTGACCGGCGCCGACATCCTGCACGGCTACGGCGCCACCGAGACCACGCCGTTCGTCACCGCAAACGGTGCGATCAAGCCGTCGCTGCGCACCACGCTGACCGACGAGCAGAAGTGGGATCTCAAACGCTCGCAGGGTCTTCCGGTCAACGGTGTGGACATCCGGATCGTCGACGCCGACGGCAACGACCTGCCGCACGACGGACAGGCGCAGGGTGAGATCCTGCTCCGCGGACCCTGGATCATCGAGCGCTACCACAAACTCGACGACGACGGCGACCGCTTCCAGGACGGGTACTGGCGCAGCGGAGACGTCGGCAAGATCGATGCGCACGGCTACCTGAAACTGACCGACCGCATCAAAGACGTCATCAAGAGCGGCGGCGAATGGATCTCGTCCATCGACATGGAGAACGCGATCACCGCCCACCCGAAAGTCGCCGAAGCCGCCGTGGTCGGCGTCCACCACCCGCGCTGGCAGGAACGCCCCGTGGCGCTGGTCGTCACCACAGACGGCGACGACCTGCCGATCGAGGAGATCCACGCCCTCCTCACGGGGTCGTTCGCCAAGTGGCAGCTGCCGGACACGGTCGTCTTCTGCGACCGACTGCCCCGAACCAGCGTTGGCAAGCTCGACAAGAAGGTGATGCGCGCCGCGCACGCCGACATCTACAAGGACACCCTGTGACTGAAACACCGGCAATTCTCGTCACCACCCGGCAGGGCGGCATCGCCATCCTCGAGATCAACCGCCCCGGCTCGAAGAACAGCATGAGCAACGATCTGCTCGCCGCGATGGCCGCAGAATTGCGCGCCCTCCGGCACGACGACGACATTCGCGCGGTGATCATCACCGGGGCAGGCGGAACGTTCTGCGCCGGAGCCGACATCACCGGCTTCGACACTCTTCGTGACGCCGCGCTGCTCGGCGCGCGGGAGGAGTTCGGGGGCACGTTCTGGTCCGACCTGGCGACCTTCCCCAAACCCGTCATCGCCGCCATCGAGGGGTTGGCGCTGGGCGGCGGGTGCGAACTGGCCCTCGCCTGCGACATCGCCATCGCGGGTGAATCCGCGAAATTCGCAGTGCCCGAGGTCAAGCTGGGAGTGATCCCCGGCGCCGGGGGCACCCAGCGTCTGGTCGGTGCGGTCGGAAAGTCAAAGGCCATGGCGATGTTGCTGTCCGGTGACTTCCGCACCGCAGACCAAGCCTGCGCCGCGGGCCTGATCGCCGAGACGGTCCCGGACGGTGAGGCACGGGCGCACGCCGTTGCTCTCGCACAGCGGATCGCGAAGAATTCCCCGCTGGCGGTGGCGCTGGCCAAGGACGCCGCTCTGCGCGCACTCGAGACGTCACTGAGCCAGGGCCTCGAACACGAAAAACGCAACTTCCACATCGCCGTACGGTCTGCGGATTGTCACGAGGGGCAGTCCGCGTTCCTCGCCAAACGCGCCCCCGCCTTCACCGGAAAGTAGAAGCCCGTCATGTCTGAACTATTTCCCGACTACCGCTCCCCGTGGGAGAACGACGACCAGCAGGTGCTGCGGAAGCACGCCGCCGAGTTCTTCCACAAGGAATGCACACCCCACCAGGAACGGTGGGCCGCGCAACACCAGGTCGACCGTGACTTCTGGAACAAGGCCGGTGCCGCGGGACTGCTGTGCCTCGACCTTCCGGAGGAATTCGGTGGTGGCGGCGGCAACTTCGGCCATGAGGCCGTCGTCCAGCAGGAGTTGACGTTCGCCCACGATTCCGCGTTCGGGTTCGGGGTGCACTCCACGATCGCCGCCCACTACATCTCCGCGTTCGGCACCGACGAGCAGCGGGCGCGGTGGCTGCCGAAACTGGTCACCGGTGAGCTGGTCCTCGCCATCGCGATGACCGAACCCGGCACCGGATCGGATCTACAGTCGGTGCGGACCACCGCCATCCGCAACGGCGAGGACTACGTGATCAACGGGTCGAAGACGTTCATCTCCAATGGCTCGCATTGCGATCTGCTGATCATCGTCGCCAAGACCGACGCCTCCCTCGGAGCGAAGGGCATCTCGCTGCTCGTCGCCGAAACCGAAAGCCTGCCCGGCTTCGAACGCGGTCGCGTCCTGCAGAAGATCGGTCAGCACGGACAGGACACCCGCGAACTGTTCTTCACCGACATGCGTGTCCCCGTCGGCAACCTCCTCGGCGGCGTCGAGGGCCAGGGCTTCTACCAGTTGATGCAGCAACTCCCACGGGAACGGCTGAGCATCGGCATCACCGGCGTCGCCATGGCCGAAGCCGCCGTCACCGAGGCCATCCGCTACGCCAAGGACCGCTCCGTGTTCGGCAAGTCGGTCCTCGACTACCAGAACACCAAATTCGTGCTGGCCGAATGCAAGACGGAGGTCCTGGCCGGCAAGACACTGATCGACCACTGCATCCAACGGGCCATCGACGGCACCCTCGACGCCGCGACCGCATCGATGGCCAAGCTGTGGGGATCGGAGAAGCAGTGCGAGATCGTCGACCGCTGCCTGCAGATCTTCGGCGGCTACGGCTACACGATGGAATACCCGATCGCCCAGATGTACACCGCGGCACGCGTGCAGAAGATCTACGGCGGCACCAACGAGGTCATGAAAGACCTCATCGCCCGCACCCTCTGACTCACCCATCTCGTTCGTCCCCGCATCACTTCACAGGAGTACACCCATGAACATTTCCGGCACCACCGCCCTCGTCACCGGCGGCGCATCCGGCCTCGGTCTGGCCACCGTCACCGCGCTGGCGAAGTCCGGCGCCCGCGTGATCGCGCTCGACCTGCCGTCCGCCGACCCCGCGGATCTCACCGCGCTGGGGGAGTCCGTGCAATTCGTGCCCGCCGACGTCACCGACGACGCCGCGGTCACCGACGCCGTCGCGCTGGCCAATATCGATCGCGGACTGCGGATCGTGGTGAACTGCGCCGGAATCGGCAACGCCATCAAGACCGTCGGCAAGGACGGGCCGTTCCCACTGGACGCGTTCGAGCGCGTCATCAAGGTCAACCTCACCGGAACCTTCAACGTCATCCGCCTCGCCGCCCACGCGATGGCGCAGAACGAGCCTGTCGCAGGTGAACGCGGAGTCATCGTGAACACCGCCTCGGTCGCCGCGTTCGACGGGCAGATCGGGCAGGCCGCCTACTCCGCATCGAAGGGCGGCGTCGTCGGGGCCACCCTGCCCATCGCCCGCGATCTGGCGTCACTGCAGATCCGGGTGAACACCATCGCCCCCGGCCTGTTCAAGACCCCGCTGCTCGCCACCCTCCCGGAGAAGGCGCAGCAGTCCCTCGGCGCCCAGGTCCCGCACCCCAGCCGACTCGGGGATCCCAGCGAATACGCCCAGCTCGTCGAGGCGATCGTCACCAACCCGATGCTCAACGGCGAAACCATCCGCCTCGACGGCGCCATCCGCATGGCACCGCGGTAACGACGCCCGGGCAACGAAGGAGCAGCACGTGTCACAGGCATACATCGTGGACGCGGTTCGGACCCCGGTCGGCCGACGCGGGGGTGGCCTCGCCGGCGCGCACCCGGTCGACCTCGCGGCGCATGTCATCCGAACACTGATCGGGCGCAACGATTTCGACCCAGCCATGGTGGACGATGTGATCCTGGGGTGCCTGGACACCATCGGGGCACAGTCCGGCGACATCGCCAGGATCGCGGCGCTCGGGGCCGGACTGCCGGAGTCGGTGCCCGGGGTCACCGTGGACCGGCAATGCGGGTCCTCCCAGCAGGCGGTGCACTTCGCGGCGCAGGCCGTGATGAGCGGGACCGCGGACATCGTCGTGGCCGGCGGCGTCCAGAACATGAGTCAGATCCCGCTGATGTCGTCCGTCACGGCCGGCGAACCGTACGGTGCCACCGATCCGTACTCGGGTTCGAAGACGTGGACCGCCCGGTACGGCGGCGAAGAGATCTCCCAGTTCCGGGGCGCCGAACTGATCGCCCGGCGATGGAACTTCGACCGCTCCGCGATGGAGGCCTACGCCCTCGAAAGCCACCGCCGGGCCGTGCACGCCCTCGAGCAGGGATACTTCGACGCCGAAATCGAACCCTTCGACGGCGTGGCCGTGGACGAGTGCCCACGCCCGGACACTACGGCGGCGAAGATGGCAGCACTGCCCACCCTGACCCCGCAGGGCCGGCTGACCGCCGCGGTATCCAGCCAGATCAGCGACGGTGCCTCGGGCATGCTCATCGCCTCCGAGTCGGCGGTGAACAGATTCGGCCTGACACCGCGCGCCCGCGTGCACCACATGAGCGTGCTGGGAGCGGATCCGATCATGATGCTCACCGCCCCCATCCCGGCGACCCGCCGGGCCCTGGTCCGATGCGGCCTGTCCATCGACCAGATCGACGCCTACGAGGTCAACGAGGCCTTCGCGCCCGTCGCGATGGCCTGGCTCCACGACATCGGAGCAGATCCCGAACGGCTCAATCCCCACGGCGGCGCGATCGCCCTCGGCCACCCGATCGGAGCGACCGGCACCCGGCTGATGACCACCCTGCTGCACGAACTCGAATGCACCGGCGGGCGGTACGGACTCCAGGCCATGTGTGAGGGCGGCGGCCAGGCGAACGTCACCATCATCGAACGGCTCGGCTGAGGTCCCCCCGGCCGGAACGACAGTGCGGGTGCACCCCGAGGGTGCACCCGCACTGATGTCTGCCGTAATCGCGTGACCGGCGGGCCCGGCCGAGGTCACGAAGCCGGATCGGGATCCTCCATCCCCACCACCAGAACCGGCCGATCCTCCACCGGCGCGTCCGGGCCGGCCAACTGCTCCCACATCGTGTTGATCATCGGCGCGAGAAACAGCTGCCCGAGCTGGCGCACCAGAACTTCGATCACCTGCACGCTGTCGCGTTTCTTCGTCGAGGCGACACCGGAGTCCCGTAACTTCGTGATCTCCGCGTACGTGAGGTCGGTCAGACGCTCGAGGAGACGACCCCTCGGGCCGGCCGGATCGAGCAGTGCGCGCCGAATATAGTTCACGACAGTCGGATTCGCCTCCAGCATCCGGCCGACCGCCTCGTCGCGTGCCGACGCCACCTCCGCCGGCGATCCCGTGCTCGCGGCTCCCGCGATCGCGGTCGCGAAATAGTCGATGACCAACTGCTCGACGGCATCTCGGATACCCGCCTTGGTCTTGAAATGGTGCTGCACCAGCCCCACCGTGACCCCCGCGGCCGCGGCAACCGCCCGCATCGACACCCGATCCTCCCCGTCACGGGAATACAGATCGAGCGCCGCATTACGAATGCGGGCCTTCGCCGTCAGGTCCGCATCGCTGGCACGTGGATCAACCAAGGGCTCCATACCCACCTCTTCTCTTCTCACCGCCACTATACAGATGAACAACAACCAGTACGGCCGAGAGGGAGGCGGGTACCCCGGGTCTTCGTGTTCGATTGGAATCGATCAGCGCGTTCACGCACGGCGTCGAACTGCGGCAAGACGAGCTACGCAATTTGTCGAACGCGTACCCCCATCACTGCCGAACGGGCGGTCCGGGCGGCTGACGGCGGAATGGGCCCGGCCGGTGAGACGCAGTGACCGTTCAGGCCAACGCTGCGGCAACGGCCTCGGCCGCGGCGAATGCGGCGTTGTCCAATTCGTCGTGTGAAGGCTGCGTTCGAACTCGCTCAGCGTGACGGCGCCGCGGGGCTGACGATGCGTCGCCTCGGCGTGGAACTGAAGGTCGATGCGACGATTCCGTACCGGCTGTTCCGCGACAAGGACGAATTGCTGCTGGCGGTCTACGACCACGCGACCCGGCCGAGCGTCGAATGGTCGAGCTTGATCCTCGCGACGTTCGCCCGGTCGGACCTGTCACGCGAAGCCACTGCGATCGACGATCTGGTCGTCGAGTCCGTGCCGGCGGCTGCCGAGCGCGAGAGCGTCGAATCGGCGTAGCGAATCACCACTGTTCGCGCGTTACGCGGCAGCGGTCCGCGACCCTCGCCCCGGGTATCGATCGAGGGGTGGCGCACGTCCCTTTCGTTCACCACCCGTGATCCCAGTCACTTGATTTTAAAGATTATGCATAATAGATTAACGCGACAAGTTGGCCCCGAGAGAGGACTTGACGCGTGGCGAAGAAACGCGAGATATCCGTTCGGCGGGAATCCCCCAAGAGCGTGAAGAAGGTCGGAGCTGCTGTCATCATCGGAACCTCGCTGGAGTGGTTCGACTTCTACCTCTACGCGTCGATGGCGGCGCTCGTCTTCGGCAAGGTGTTCTTCCCGTCGGCGAATTCGTCGGCCAGCACCCTCGCGGCGTTTTCCACGTTCGCGGTCGGATTCCTGGCCCGGCCCTTCGGGGGCATCCTCTTCGGAATCCTGGGTGACCGCATCGGGCGCAAGGCTGTGCTGTCGATCAGCCTGCTGATCATGGGAATCGCGTCCGGGCTCATCGGACTCGTACCGTCGTATGCCGCGATCGGCGTGGCGGCGCCGGCGCTGCTGATCATTCTGCGGATCCTGCAGGGCTTCGGTGCGAGTGCCGAACTGGGCAGCGCAATCACGGTGGCGTACGAGCATGCCGACGAGAAGACCAGGGGCCGGTACGGCGCCTATCCGGTGATGGGCGCCCAGATCGGCCTGCTTGCGGCGTCGCTCGCAGTTGCCGCGGTCACCAGCCTCGACGACGAAGCCCTCTACACGTGGGGATGGCGGGTGCCGTTCATCGCGAGCTTCGCGATCGTGATCGTGGGTTACTGGATTCGCCGCGCGATGCCCGAGTCGGAGGAATTCGAGAAGGTGGCGACCGAGGCGCGGCAACGTAAGGGCTTCCAGGTTCTGCGCGACCTGGTGCGCGGCAACTGGCGGGGCCTGGTCGTGGTCGCGGCCGTGTACGGCGGGTACTCCGCCCTCTCCTACACCTTCAAGACGTTCTCACTGTCCTACCTCACGGAGTTTCAGGGTGTGGCGAAGAATGTCGGCGCCCTCGGGGTGACGTTCGCGAGCATCGCGGCGATCATCGCGTGTCCGCTGATTGGGCGCCTGTCCGACCGTGTGGACACCCGCAAGGTCATGATCGGCGCAGCGATCGGGGTCGCCCTGATGGCCTTCCCGGCGTTCTGGCTGTTCGACACCGGCCGCTCCCCGCTCATCTGGGGTGTCATGGTCGTGACCACGGGTGTCCTGGCGCCGATGATCATGGTGGCGGCGAGCCCGTACATGGCACGGCAATTCCCCACCGAGGTCCGCGCCTCGGGTATCGGCACCGGCCGGGAGGTCAGCGGCGCCGCAGCAGGGGGCCTGGCCCCGATCCTCGCGCTGACGATGGTGACCATGTCGCCCAGCCACTCGACGTGGGGCGTATCGCTACTGATCATCGGGTGCGCGGTTCTGGTGGTCGTCGGCGGGCTGTTCGACCAATCCCGTCGGGTGACACGCGACGCGACCGCGCCGTCGGAGGTCCCGGAGGCGCTGGAGCCGCAGCGCCGCTAGCCCGCCGCGGGTCGTGACGTGGCTCAGCAGGATGCCTAGCATGGTGCGTAGGTCAGCGACTTCATGGGAGTGCAGTATGCGCAACTCGTCTATCCGGCAGGATGCCGTCGCGCTGCACGATGCGATCGCCGACATCACCCACGACGTGAGTGTGCTGCTCGACCGCGACCTGAGCGGTCCGCAGCCGGTCGGCGCACAGTCCCACAGTCAGGCGCTGGGCTGGCTGTGGGACTTGGTGACTGCGGAGATGACGTGTGCGATCGGCCGTCACGACCAGTCGTGCGATGTTCTGACGGCCTTGATGGCGATTCTCGGTCGCATCCGCGAGGCGGAGGCTGCGGTGGCGCAGCTGGGGCTGGCCGACCACGCGGAGAGTCTGGCTACGGTTCAGTCGGCGTTGGCACGGGTCGGCGACGCGCAGACCGTCGACGCGCTGCTGGCCCGCGCTCCCGAGGCGGTGTGCAGCCTCGGCTTCGATCGTGCGCTGCTGTCGACGGTGGACGGGTCGTGGCGGTTGCATTCGATGCACGTCGTCCGCGACCCTCGCTGGGCGGAGGAGATCGTGGCGGTGGGCAGGGAGAATCCGCCCGTTCTCGACCGCATGCTCGTCGAGAACGACACCGTGGTCGGTGCTCGAGCGACGCTCGTCCACGAGGTGCAGGACAACCTTCGCGTCAACCGCCCGCTGGCCGAGATCACCAGATCCTCGTCGTACGGCATTGCGCCGCTGATGGTCGACGGCGACGTCGTCGGCCTGGTGCACGGCGACTGCTATCACCAGCAACGCAAATTCACCAGTGTCGATCAAGCACTGTTGTCGACGTTCGCCGAAGGGATGAGCCAGAACCTGGCGAGAGTCAGTGTGCTCGAGGGGCTTTCGGCGGTGCGTACCCAGCTGGACGGACTCGGACGCTGGACCAAGGCATCCGGCCCCGGGGTAGCAGTAGCGAAGTCCGTCGCGCTCGGTCGCGACGACGACTCCGTCCTCACCCGCCGCGAGGTGCAGATCGTGCGACTCATGGCGGAGGGCGACTCCAACGGCAAGATCGCCCGCAGGCTGGTCATCTCCGAGGGAACCGTCAAGACCCACATCACCCGCATCCTTCGCAAACTCGGCGCAGCCAACCGGGCCGAGGCCGTGTCGATCTGGTTGCGCAATTCCGACGTCACGCGAACTACGACGTAAGGCTGACGTCGGCCGAAGGTCGTACGGATCTACGACCTCCGTCAGATGTTCCCGCATCCTCCGTGCGGAAGAGTGACGTGTAACACAAACGTGGCGCAGATGCACTGCGCATGTCACTGAAGCACACAGCACGGAGGCCGAGATATGACGCAGAGTGAGCGGGCAGCCGACTGGATTGTCGGCATCGATGTCGGTGGCACCTTCACCGACATCATTGCGCTCAACCGCAGGACGGGTGAGACCCGAGACGGCAAGGTGCTGTCGACCCTTCAGCAGGAGGAGGGGGTACTGCTGAGCATCGAGGCGATCGGTGTCGAGGTTCCGGACGTCGCCGAGATCGTGCACGGGCACACGGTGGGCATCAACGCCCTGCTCAGCCGCACCGGCGAGCGCACCGGTCTGATCGCGACGCGCGGTCACCGGGATCTGCTCGACATCGGTCGTATGCACCGCGAATTCGGTGACCGTTTCTACGATCCCACTTGGCTGCGACCGCACCAGGAGCGGCCCATCGTGCAGCGTGAATCGCGATTCGGCGTTCCCGAGCGACTGCGGTACGACGGGTCTGAGTTGTTGCCGTTGGACGAGAACGCCGTTCGCGACGCTGCACGTTCCCTCGCGAGCCAGGGTGCGAAGTCGGTGGCGGTGTGCCTGATGAACTCCTACATCAACCCCGACCACGAGCAGCGGGCGGCGGAGATCGTCGCAGAAGAGTTGCCGGACGCCTATATTCAGACCTCCGCGCTCTACCCGGTGACCAAGGAGCACGAGCGCACCACGACCGTCGCCCTCGACGCGTACGTGGGCCCGGCCGTCGTCGGCTACCTCGACCGACTGATGAGCCAGCTGTCCGAGCGCAATTACGCTGGGACGCTGTGGATCATGATGATGAACGGCGGTGTCGCGACGTTTGCCGACGCCGGCCGGGCCCCGGTGTTCCAGCTGGTCTCCGGTCCGGTCGGTGGTGTGAGCGGCAGCGTCAAGCTCGCCAACGAGAGCAGTTCGCCGAACCTGCTCACCATCGACGTCGGTGGCACGAGCACGGACGTGGCGGCGATCGTGCACGGCAAGACGCCGCTCACCGATCTGTGGACGTTGGAAACCGGTCTCACCCTGACCATGCCGTTGGTCGACGTGGAGAGCGTCGGCTCGGGTGCGGGTAGCCTGATCCGGCCCAGCACGCTCGGCAATGTGGCGGTCGGTCCGGCTTCGGCCGGATCGAATCCCGGTCCGGTGTGTTACCGGCGCGGGGGCGTCGAGCCCACGCTCACCGATGCGTGCGCGGCTCTCGGGGTCCTCCAGCCGGACCTGTTCGCCAACGGTTCCATTCGGCTCGACGTCGACGCATCGCTCGATGCGCTCCGGAAGACCGGGGAGCAGTTCGGCATGTCGGCCCTCGAGCTCGCGTCGGCCGCCTACGAGGTCGCGTGTGAGGACATCGCCGCGAAGGTCCGCACGATCTCGGTCTACCGGGGTCTCGACGTCCGTGAGTTCGCCCTGCAGCCCTCGGGGTCGGCCGGCCCCATGCTCGCCGACCGCGTCGGGCAGATCCTGGGTCTGGACAAGGTGATCGTGCCTCGCAACCCCGGCCAGTTCTCGGCCATGGGGCTGCTCCGCAGCGACCTGATGGTCACCCGGGCACAGTCGATCATGAGCCCGCTCGCACCCGCGAGCGCCGAAGCGATCGAGGCCGCGTTCGTTGGGCTGCAGGACCGCATCCGCCGCGAACTCGACAGCCAGGGCGCCGACGTGGATCGAATCCGCTTCGAGCGGGCCGTTTTCGCGATGTATCGCGGCCAGACGTGGGACAACCGCATGCCCATCCACTCCGGCGCTCTCACTGCCGGCAGTGTGGCCGATCTGGTGCCGCAGTTCCACGACTTCTACCGGGAGTCATACGGTTTCGCGGCCACCGAGATCCCCGTCGTGATCTCGACGGTGGAGGTGACGGCGATCATCCCGCGCGAGCAGCACAAGACCGACCTCACCCCCGACGACGGGGAGGCGTTCCTCCGCACGACGGAGCTCACCTTGCCGGGCACGACCGAGCAGGTCGAGGTGTCCATCTACGTTCGGGAGCGCCTCCAACCCTTCGAGCGGGTGCAGGGCCCCGCCCTCGTCGCCGAGAAGTTCGCGACAACCCTCGTCCTTCCGGGCCGGACGGCCTACGTGGACGGCGACCTGAATCTCATCATCGAGCCCCAGAGCTGAGGAGCAGACCATGACGATCACCACCCCTGACCCCGGCCCCGCGGTCGACGTCGAACTCGACATCCTCCGCTACGGCCTCACTGAGGTCGCCCGGGAGATGCTGGACTCGCTGATGCGCAGCGCCTTCTCCCCGGTCTGCCGCGACATCCTGGACTGCACCAGCGCGATTCACATGCGCACCGACGACGGCTGGGAAACGGTCGCGTTGTGGGAGGGCTGCATGCAGCACGCGTTCACCGCCCCGCACATCGCGAACTTCGTGATGGACGACTGGGACATCGACCGCATGCAGCCCGGTGACGTCATCTTCGTCAACGACCCGTGGCGCGGCACCATCCACCAGTCCGACGTCAACCTGCTCCGGCCCGTATTCGTTGACGGCCGTGTGGAGTTCCTGCTGCACTCGACATCCCACCTCGTCGACCTCGGCGGGGCGATCCCGGGTGGCTTCTCCAACGGCACCCAGACGCACTTCGAGGAGCAGCTGAAGCTGCCGCCGACGTTGCTGTACGCGAACGACGTTCCGGTTCGTCCGCTGTTCAACTTCATCCTGGAGAACAACCGGGTGCCGCAGCTCGTGCTCGGCGACCTGCGGGCCCTGCACGGCTGCCTGGTCGTCGGCGAGCGCCAGTTACAGGATCTGATCGCCCGCGGCGGCCTGGAGAAGGTGCGCGCGGCCGGCCGCTTCGCTATCGAGGCCACCGAGGCCAGCATGCGGCGCGGCATCGCGAGTATTCCGGACGGCGACTACACCGCAGAGGACTTCCTCGACGAGGACGGCGTCACCGACGAACCGATCCCGGTCAACGTGACGGTGAAGGTCCGCGGAGATTCCATGGAGATCGACTTCTCCGGTTCGGGTCGGCAGCCCCTCGGCAACTGTGGCACCGCCTGGTGCGAGGCCTCGCGCTGCATCGAGGCGGTCAAGCTGATGGTCGACCCGTCGACACCGGTCAACAGTGGCACGCTGCGGCCGATCGAGACTCTGCTGCCGTCCGGCAGCGTGGTGCAGGTTCTGCCGCCGTCGAGTTGCTCCAACCACGCCGACATCGGCGCGCGGGGGATCAACGTCGTCACCCAGGCACTGAGCCAGGCGATGGACGAGGCATTCGCCTGTGACACAGGCACTGCCGTCGTCGTCAGCCTCGGCGGCATCGACACCCGCCCGGGCCACGAAGGCACGCCGTGGGGTGCATTCGCGCTCGCCGGTGGCGGCTGGGGCGGCACGTGGAAGGACGACGGTGTCTCCTTCTGCGTGATTCCGATCGGAAACTGCCGGACGTCGGTGCAGGAACACGTCGAGATCGAGAGCCCCCTGGTCATCGTCCAGCACGAGATGGTGATCGACACCGCCGGAGCCGGAGAATTCCGCGGCGGTCTCGGCTCGGTCTACTCGATCTTCGCCGAGTCCGACACGATGGTCACCATCACCGCCGACCGGGTCCGCTGCGGCGCTCCCGGCTCGAACGGAGGTGGCGCCGGCTCGCCGGCCTACGGCTGGTACATCGAGAACTTCGACCTTGCCGAACATGGCGACCCACTCGACCTGCGTGGAGCCGAGCCGCTGTTCGGCATGTTCGACGACCAGGGCAGGCCGGACCCGAACAACGGTGAGTTCGGGCGCGGTGCGCGCTACCGGACCGGCAAGTTCTCCGGACTCGTCCTGAAAGCCGGCGATGCGCTGCGCTTCGTCATCGGCGGTGGCGGCGGCTGGGGTGACCCCCTCGCCCGTATCTCCGGGAAGGTGCTGCAGGACGTCCGCAGCGGACTTGTCAGCCCTGAGTTCGCGGCGGACGCCCACGGGGTCGTGATCGTGAACGGTGACGTCGACGAGGCCGCCACATCGGCACGACGAGCGCAGCTGGCCGCCGACCGCGACCAGGGGCGCTGGAGCGTGCCGGTGGCCACCCCCCGCAACTGGAATCTCTGAGAAAGGCATCCCCATGGCAGTCGACCGGCTCCTGTTCCCCCGTCCCGAGACCGACCGGGTCTACGTCGAACGCACGACCGTCGACGGCGCATGTCCGTCATGCGGCGCAACGAGTCTCGCTCGCTATCCCGTCGCCAACCACCTCGGGCCCCGCATGGTCGTGAAGTGCCAAGAGTGCTTTCACCATGTGTCGGTGACGCGTCCCGAGCCCGAGGACAACTGGCCCGCATGGCGTTCGCCGGCCCGCGACTGGCCGGCATCACGCGTCGGATAGATCGGTACCACAACGTCTGCTCGGAAGGATGATCGGAAATGTCAGGATTGCTCGACGGGAAAGTAGTACTCGTTACCGGCGCGGCGGGAGGCATCGGGCGCGCGACATCCCTGCTGGCCGCGAAGGAAGGCGCCCGGGTCGCGGCGACCGATGTGTCCGAGGAAGGCGTCGCGGCGACGGCGGACCTCGTGCGTGCGGCGGGCGGTGACGCGGTCGCGCTTCCCGCCGACCTCACGGTCGGATCGTCGGTGGATGCGATGGTCGCCGCGGCGGTGGAACACTACGGCCGCCTTGACGGCGCGTTCAACAATGCGGGCGTGAGCGGCGGGCAGATCGGTCAGGGTGGTCGATCCGTCGCGGATTGGGACGAGGAGGCATTCGACCGGGCCATCGCGGTAAACCTCAAGGGCGTGTGGCTCTGTATGCGCGCCCAGTTGAAGCAGATGGTGACGCAGGGTGGGGGCGTCATCGTGAATACCGCATCGCTCGCGGGTCTCACCGGATTCAAAACCACAGCCGGGTATGCGGCGGCGAAACACGGCGTCATCGGCCTGACCAAAACTGCGGCAATCGAATACGCGCCGACCATCCGGATCAACGCGGTGTGCCCGGGTTACACCGACACCGATTTGATGAAGGACGCCAAGCGCCGCAGCGGATCCACCATCATGTCCCGGATTCCCTTCGGCGCACTCGCGCAACCCGACGATATCGCCGAGATGGCGTGCTGGCTCCTGTCCGATCGAGCCGGCTATGCAACCGGCGGCTCGTTCGTCGTCGACGGCGGCTACATGGCGGGATAGCGGCCGAAAGGCTCGTAAAAACATAATATATTGAGTATGGTGTCTTTGCGCGGCCGCGAGGCGGGAGGGGCGCCGTTCACGATCGAGAGACAGAGGTTCATTGTCATGACCGCACCGATTGTCGAGGCCGAGTGCCACATCGACGGCCGCCGGATCGCGGGCGAAGGGGAGGCGATCCGGTCGATCAACCCGACGACCGGTCGGGAACTGGCCGTCACACCGGCGGCGAGCCCCGCGCAGGTCGCCGCAGCGGTGTCCGCTGCCCGGCGGGCGTTCGACGACGGCGAGTGGAGCCGTCTCGGGCCTGGTGAGCGCGGTGCCCTGCTGCACCGGCTGGCGGATCTGCTCGAGCGGGACCGGGAGAAGATCGTCGACCTCGCCGCCACCGAGATCGGCACACCGATCAGCAGCGCCGCGGCCCTGCACGTCGATCTGCCCGTCCGATTCTTCCGGTGGTTCGCCGACGCGGCGGCGCGGGGGCCGCGGGACGGGTACGAGCAGCCCCTTCCGCTGCATCACGACCCGGTGGTCTCGAGCAGCATGCTGGTGCGGGACCCGGCCGGTGTGGTGGCCGCGGTCGTCGCCTACAACGTCCCGGTCATGATGTGCGCGTACAAGCTCGGCCCCGCACTGGCGTCGGGCTGCTCGACCGTCCTGGTGACCTCGCCGCGGGCCGTGTTGCTGACGGCCGCGATCATGCGGTTGATCGAGGAGGCGGGATTTCCGCCGGGCGCGGTCAACCTGGTCTTCGGTTCGCCGAGTGTGACTGCGCAGGTGGTCAGTGCCCCGGAGGTCGACCTGGTGACGTTCACCGGTTCCGCCGCGGTCGGCAGCAAGATCCTCACCTTGGCGGCCCCGACGCTGAAGAAGGTCGTCCTCGAGCTCGGCGGCAAGTCACCCAACATCGTGCTGCCCGGCACCGACATCGAGAAGGCGGTGCCCGCGTCCGCGCTGCGCTTCACCCGCAACAGCGGCCAGGCGTGCGGGGCGACGACACGAACCCTGGTGCCTCAGGCCGATTTCGACGAGTACGTCGAGAGGTCGGGCAAGTTCCTCGGTGGCCTCACGGTCGGCGACCCCCATCACCCCGACACTGTCCTGGGACCGCTGATCACCGGCGAACATCGTGGAAATGTGGAGGGCTTCCTGGCGCGCGCCCGGGAGGCGGGCGCCGAGATTCCTGTCGGTGGGGGCCGGCCGCCCGGCCTCGATGACGGATTCTTTCTCGAACCGACTCTGGTCACCGGTATCTCGAACGACGCGGAGATCGCGCAGGAGGAACTCTTCGCTCCCGTCGGGGTGGTGATGCCCTACACCGACCTGGACGACGCCTTCCGCATGGCCAACGATGTCAAGTACGCGCTCAACGCCAACGTGTGGGGCCCCACCCCCGACGCTCTCGCGTTCGCTCGCCGCCTGCGGTCGGGCACCGTCACCGTCAACGGCGGTGGCGGCATGCGCGGAGACGCCCCGTGGGGTGGACCCGGGCACAGCGGAATCGGCCGCGAGGGCGGAGAGGAGGGATTTCGGGAGTTCTTCGAGGTCAAGCACATTCAGTGGCCTGTATAACCGAAGCCAACGTCACACCCACCATCACAGCAAGAAGAGGAAGAATCTGATGCCGACAATTGTCGAAGAACTCGCGGATTTCGCCGCGGGCGCCGAAGGGCGATCACTCCCGGGTGACGTGGTTGCCGAGTCCAAGCGGATTCTGCTGGACACCCTCGGCTGCGCGGTGGCATCGCTCGGCGACGCGGGTGCGCAACGCGGTGTCGAGTACGGCCAATTCCTCGGTGGTGCGGGCGGTTCGGCGTCGATCATCGGGACGGGCACGAAGACGTCGGTACCCGGTGCGGCTTTCGCCAACGCCGAATTGGTCAACGCGCTCGACCAGGACGCGGTCCTGCCGCCCGGTCACGTGACCCCCTACGTGGTGCCCGGTGCGTTGGCGACCGCCGAGGCCCTGCACTCCTCGGGTGAGCGACTGCTCACGGCGATAGCGGTGGCGCACGAGATGTCGTACCGCATCGGCAAGGCCACCGACTATCTGCGCGACATCAAAGACGGTGTGGTGACCATTCCGAAGGTCATCGGCTACAGCAGCACGCTGTTCGGTGCGGCGGCCGCGATCGGCGTCGTCAAGGGGTTCGGCAATGAGACGCTGGCCGATGCGCTCGGGATCATGGGCTCGACGATGCCGACCAACACCCAGCGGGCATGGATGATGCACGCGCCGTCGACCACGATCAAATACCAGCTCGCCGGGGGTATGGCCCTGTCGGCCGTGACGGCCGCGAGCCTGGCCGAACTCGGGCACACCGGTGACCACCAGATGCTCGACGACCGCGAGTACGGTTTTCCCCGATTCATCGGGACCTCGCGCTGGGAGCCGGCGCCCATCACCGCGGGTCTCGGGACGGAGTGGACCTTCACCCCGTTCCAGTCGTTCAAGCCGTATCCCCACTGCCGGGTGATGCACGCGCTGTTCGATGCCCTCACCGAGATCATCGAGGTCAACGACATCAAGCCCGACGAGATCGAGGCCATCAACGCCTGGGGCGAGAGCTTCGTGATGCAGCCGGTGTGGGTCAACGAGACCATCCGCAATCCGCGTGACGCGCAGTTCAGCATGACCCACGGCCTTGCCCTCGCCGCCCACCGGATTCCCCCCGGCAAGGACTGGCAGACGCCGGAAGCGGTCCTCGACCCGTCCGTCCTCGAGCTCACCACGAAGACGACTTTTCAGGAACACCCCGACTACACCGCGGCACTGGCGAGCAACCCGGCCGCACGCCGATCGCGCATCGAGGTCCATGCGCGCGGCACCCGGTTCTCCGGCGAACGCGGCTACCCCAAGGGCAGTCCATCCCCCGACCCGGTCACCTACATGACCGACGACGAACTGATCGCCAAGTTCCGCCACAACATCGACGGAGTAGGAGTAGTGGGCGACGCGGACGCGGACGCCGTCATCGAGGCCGTGTACGACCTCGAGAACGTCGACGACATCTCGACAATCCTGAATCGGTTGCAGCCCAATACCGCTGACTGATCGGATCGGTACACAGCGCCGCCCTTGCCGGAGACTGGCGAGGGCGGCGCCGATGTGTCTACCGCTGCCAGCGGCTCCACTTTCTTGCAGCGCCGAGTTCCCTCGGGGTCAATCCGCCCCACACGCCGTGTTGTTCGCCGAAACGGATGGCGTACTGACGGCATTCGTTGATCACCGGGCAGCGTCGGCAGATGTTCTTCGCGATACTCTCGCGCTGAAGTTGCGAATTCCTATTGTCCTCGTCGAGGTAGAAGACGGCGATATCCATGCCGCGGCACCGCGCACGCAGCCGCCATTCCTCCGGGGTGGCTTCCAGTGCGGCGTGCGATGCTGTCACGGGACGCGCTCCGATCGTTCGACGAGTACAGTTAAAACATAATATATTGAATGCCGGAAAGGGGCAGCGGCTCGAGATAACTCCGACGGGACAGACGTTTGTGCGCAGTACTCCTGGCTGCTGCCGGAAGTACTGCGCACATCGGATCGCCTGTGGGTCAGCGGGTGACGCGGAGGCGCTCGCGATCACGCGCCGGGTCGGCGAGAATCAGCGCGAGAACCGCGACGACGGCACCCACGATGCCCAGGCACTGGAACGCCGCCTGGTACCCGTCGATCTTGCTTGCCGAGGCGTCGACGACGATCCCCATCGACCACGGTCCGATGATCCCGCCGATCGCTTGCAACGCGAAGAAGGCGCCGATCACGCCTGCTGTCTGGCGCGGCGGGCACGTCGCGATCACCGCGGCATTGAGCAGCGGGAACACCGCAACGACCAGCCCGTACGCCACCGAGACCGCGCAGACCGCGAGGATCGGGGTCCCCAGGGCCGGCAGGCTGAGCAGGAGCACCCCGGCGACGATGACGCCGACGCACGGCACGACCACGCGGACCAGGCGGATCGACAGGCCGCGGCTGATGCCGCGGTCGCTCAGCCAGGATCCGCCGACGAGCGTCGCGAGCCCGACGAAGCTCGGTGCCGCGAACAACGTGCCCGACTCGAGCCGCGAGTACCCCAGACCCTGCTCGAAGTACGACGGCAACCAGGTGAGCACGACGGTCATGAGTGCGTAGGCGCTCATCGCGACGAGGACGGCGGATACGAAGGTCTTCGATGTGAGCAGCCGCCGCCACGCGACCGCCGGCTCGCTGTCGGTGTCGTCCGTCGGCGTGTGCTTGCCGCCGACGGTGTACGGGCCGGGCCGCCAGGTCAGCAGCCACGGGATGCACCACAGCGTGGTTGCGAAAGCGAGCACGAGGATGGCTGCTCGCCACCCGTACTCGGCCACCACGAGCGCGAGGATCGGGACGACGAGCATTTTGGCCAGCATGCTTCCGCTGATGATGAGTGCGCTCGGCAGACCCCGCTTCGCGGGCGCATGCCATGAATAGGCGGCGGTGTGCAGCAGCGCGGATGTCGGCCCTTCGGTGAGGCCGAGGAGCATCCGGCTCGCCAGCAGCACGGCGAATGTCGACCACACGACCAGCGGCAGCATGACGACGCCCCACAGCACGGCGATGATCGCGATGGACCACCGGAGCGCGAGAACCTTGTTGATCGGCCCGGCGAAGAAGCCGCCGAAGCTGAAGGCGAGGAAGAACATGCTGCCGGTGAAGCCGATCTGCGACGCGCTCAGTCCGAGGTCTTCACTGAGCGGTTGCGCTATGAGGCCGAACACCGCCTTGTCGGACGCATTCATGAGGTACAGCACCACGAGCATTCCTGTGATGCCCCAGGCTGTGAGTTTGCGCGGTTCTGGTGTCGGTTCGGACTTGGGGACTTGCTTGGGCGCGAGGTCGGTCATGAGGTCTTCTTCGGTGTTGTTCACGTAAGGGCGTCCTTCAGTCTTGTCTGCGGGATCACACCGTCGACGCTGTGTGTTATGCATCATATACTATTCACCAATAGATGGACTTGCGCAATGCATCAGGCACTAAACATTGCAGCCTTGCGTGCATAATATATTTCTTCTACAGTGAGGCTACGCACTGCAGCGATCGACGGTCGTACTCGTCGTCGCTCGAGAGAAAGGACGTCACATGCCGGGTCTGTACTTCGAGGAATTCGCACCGGGAATGGTCATCGATCACGAGGTGCGCCGCACCGTGACCGAAACCGACAACGTCCTGTTCAGCACGATGACCTTGAACATGGCGCCGCTCCACCTGGATGCGGAGTACAGCAAAGACTCCATCCACGGGCAGCGTTTGGTGAACAGCCTGTTCCTCCTCGGCCTCGTTGCCGGTATCTCGATGCACGACACCACCTACGGGACAACCCTTGGCAACCTCGGCTTCGACTCGATCAAGTTCCCCAAGCCGGTGTTCCACGGTGACACCATCCACGTGCGCACCGAGATCGTGTCGGCCCGGGAATCGAAGAGTCGCAACGACTCCGGCATCGTCACGTTCCGCCATTACGGCATCAACCAGCGCGACGAGATCGTGTGCGACGCCACCCGCGTCGGCCTGATGCTCAAGAAGTCGGCCGACGCGCAGGCCTGATCGCTCACCCCGACCCGACCACCGACAGCCCCAGACGAGGAGAACACAGACATGGGCGACAGTAGCCGGCCCGAGGAGATGGCCTGGATTCCCGGCCCCGCGGTACGTGAGCGCTCGAGGCTGCTCGCCGCGATGAAGAGCTGGGGATTCGGCGCCGATGCCGCCGCCGTCGCCGAGTTGGGCCGTCGCGCCGTCGCCGACCCCGACTGGTTCTGGCGCGAGGCGCTCGCCGACCTCGACGTCGAGTTCTCGGTTCCGTTCGACCGTGTTCTCGACGAGTCCGACGGCAAGGAATTCCCGAGATGGTTCCCGGGTGGCCGGATCAACGTCGCCGAACTGGCGGCCCTCCGGCACGCCCGTGGTGACCTCGCCGGCAAGACCGCGGTGGTCTACGAGGGCGACGGGGGACAGCGGCGCACGCTGACCTTCGCGGAGCTCGGGTCGGAGGTGAGCCGGTTCGCGGCGCACCTCGCGGGCCTGGGAGTGCGCCGCGGGGATCGGGTGGTGCTGTTCATGCCGGTCGTGCCCGAGGCGGCCGTGGCCTTCCTCGCCATCGCGATGATCGGCGCGGTCGCGGTACCCACGTTCAGTGGTTACGCGCCCGACGCCCTGGTCACGCGACTGCAGGATTCGGACGCCGTGCTCCTGGTGACCGCCGACGGCACGACCCGTCGCGACAAGGTCGTCGAGATGAAGGCGACCGCGGACGCCGCACTGGCGCAGGCGCCGTCGGTCCGCTCCGTCGTGGTGATCCGGCATTTGGGCACCGACGTGCCGATGCAGGCCGGCCGCGACGTCTATTACGACGAACTGCCCGCGGATCCGGACCCTGTCGACGTGGCGGACACCGAGTCGAACGACGCGCTGACGATCGTCTACACGTCCGGCACCACGGGCAGGCCGAAGGGAATCGTGCACTCGCACGGCGGTTTCGCGGCCAAGACCGCGGTCGACTTCGCCTACGGCTTCGACGTGCACGCCGACGACGTGGTCTCCTGGATCACCGACCTCGGCTGGCTCGTGGGCCCGATGCTCATGACCGGCCCGCTGCAGCTCGGCGCGACCATCGTGATGATCGAGGGCCTGCCCACCCATCCCACACCGAATCGTATGTGGGAGATCGTGAACCGCAACGGTGTCACCGTGCAGGGCATCGCACCGACGGCGGCACGCGCACTCAAGGCGGCGGGCGACGGCAGCGCTCCGGCGATGCCGACCCTGAAGACGTTCGTCTCCACCGGAGAGGCATGGGACGAGCCGACCTGGTTCTGGCTGTTCGACGAGGTCGGCGGGCGAGAGCGCGCGATCGTCAACTACAGCGGCGGCACCGAGGTCGGCGGCGGCATCCTCGTCGGCTACCCGTTCCTGCCCGCCGCACCGGCGGCGTTCACTGGACCACTGCCCGGCGTCGATGCCGCCGTGCTCGACGACGACGGCACGCCCGTCGTCGGCCGGATCGGCGAACTCGCGGTGCTCAACACGTTCCCTGGAATGACGCACGCCTTCTGGCAGGACCGGGACCGCTACCTGGACACCTATTGGAGTCGCTGGGACGGCGTCTGGGTGCACGGCGATCTCGCGAGCGTCGATGCTGCCGGCATGTGGCGGATCCACGGCCGCTCGGACGACACGATCAAGCTCTCCGGGCGCCGCGTGGGGCCGGCCGAGATCGAGGCGGCGCTGCTGCGTGACAACCGGATCACGGAGGTCGCGGTGATCGGCGTGCCGGACGAGATGCGCGGTCAGCGTGCGGTGGCGTTCGCGGTTCTGCGTGCCGACGGTGTCGACAACGACGACCTGCAGGCGACGGCGCTGGCGAATGCGGGGAAATCCTTTGCGCCCGAAGTCTATGCGGTGCCGACGCTGCCGAAGACGAAGAACGGAAAGATCATGCGCCGCGCCATCCGGTCGCGGTTCATCGGTGCCCCGATCGGCGACATGTCGTCGCTCGACCCGGCGACGCCGCTCGAGGACATTCCCGTGTACGCGGGCGAAGACTAGGAGTACTGAGATGGCAGATTTCGACACCGAAAGCAACATCGAGATCGTCCGCAAGGCGACTCGCGAGCTGGCACGGAAGTTCGACAACAACTACTGGCTCGACAAGGACAACAAGCACGAATACCCCTGGGATTTCATCAAGGCGTTCGCGGACGGGGGCTGGCTCGGCGCGATGATCCCGGAGGAGTACGGCGGAATCGGCCTGGGTCTCCAGGAGGCCGCGGTGATGATGGGCGAGATCGCCTCCTCCGGCGGCGGTATGAGCGGTGGCTCGGCGATCCACTTCTACGTCTTCCCGCCGGCGCCGATAGTCCGGTACGGCTCGGAGGAGATGAAGAAGAAGTATCTCCCAAAGCTGGCCTCGGGTGAGATGCTCACCGCGTTCGGCATCACCGAGCCGACCGCCGGCGTGGACACGTCCCGTATCAAGACCAAGGCGACCAAGGTCGACGGCGGCTGGGTCATCAACGGCCAGAAGGTGTTCATCACCAACGCTCAGAACGCGCACCGCATCCTGCTGCTTGCCCGCACGTCGCCGCGGCGTGACGACAAGCCGCTGCACGGGATGACGATCTTCTTCGCCGAACTCGACCCCAAGCACGTCACGATCCGCGAGATCGACAAGCTCGGGCGCGCGGCCATCGACACCAACGAACTGTTCATCGACAATCTGTTCGTGGCCGACGAGGACGTGGTCGGCGAGGTCGACAAGGGCTTCTACTACATCATCGACGGACTCAACCCCGAACGCATCGTCGTCGCGATGGAGGGCATCGGCCTCGGTCGCGCGGCGCTCGAGATCGGCACCGAGTACGCGAAGAACCGGGTGGTGTTCGATCGCCCGATCGGCCAGAACCAGGCCGTCGCCCATCCGCTCGCGGACTCGTGGATCCGTCTCGAGGCCGCCGAGCGGATGGCGATGCACGCCGCGAAGCTGTTCGACGACAAGCAGGAGTGCGGGCACGAGGCCGCGGCGGCGAAGTACCTCGGCGCCGAGGCCGGCTTCGAAGCGTGCGACCGGGTGTTCTCGACACTGGGCGGTTACGCGTACGCGAAGGAGTACCACATCGAGCGGCTGTGGCGGGAGGTGCGACTCCTGCGCAACGCGCCGTTCTCGCAGGAGATGGTGCGCAACTACGTCTCGCAGCAGGTGCTCGGCCTGCCGCGGTCGTACTGAGCCCCACTTACGAAGGAGTGTGACGATGACCGGTCCGCTGGCTGGAGTCCGGGCGCTGGTGCTCGCGGGAATGGGTCCGGTGCCGTATGTCTCGATGCTGCTCGCCGACATGGGAGCCGATGTGGTGCGGGTGGTGCGGCCCCCGAACCGGTCGGCCCGCGCCCTCAGCCAGACGGACGGTCTCACCGAGGAAGTCGACGTCGTCAACCGCGGCGTCGACGCGGTGGCCGTCGACCTCAAGGACCCGGCCGGACGTGAGAGTGTGCTGCGCCTGGCCGAAGCCGCGGACGTCTTCATCGAGGGATACCGGCCCGGCGTGACCGAACGGCTCGGGCTCGGACCGGACGAGGTGATGGCACGCAACGATCGCCTCGTCTACGTGCGCTTGACCGGCTACGGACAGACCGGTCCGCGGTCGCGGGACGCCGGACACGACATCAACTACGTGGCGCAGTCCGGCGCGTTGCACGCCATGGCACGGTCCGACAGTGCGCCGCGGCCGCCGATCAACCTGCTCGGTGACTACGCGGCGGGCGGCGCCATGGGCGCGTACGGCATTGCGTGCGCCCTGGTCTCCGCCGCCCGAACGGGGCGGGGGCAGGTGATCGACGCGGCGATGGTCGACGGCGTCGCGGCCCTGACCGCCAAGCTGCAGGGTCTGCGCGCCGCGGGCCTCTACTCGGACGATCCGGGGACGAACTTTCTCGACTCCGGAGCACCGTTCTACGACACCTACCGGTGCGCGGAAGGCGGCTACATCGCCGTCGGCGCGCTCGAACCCGACTTCTACCGGGAGTTCACCTCGCGGCTCGGCCCCGATACCGACGACTGGCCCGACCAGAACGACCGCGCCGCGTGGCCGCATCTGCGCAAGCTCATCGGCGACGCTGTCGAGCGCCGCACCCGCGACGAATGGGAGAAGGTATTCGCGGGTACCGATGCCTGCGTCACCCCGGTGCTCACGTTCGACGAGGCCGCCGTGGATCCCCACAACACCCAGCGCGGCGTGTACCGGACCGTCGGCGGTGTCCTGCATCCGATGCCCGCGCCGCGTTTCAGCGGCACACCCGCTCGCGAACCCGAGACGCCGCGGGTGGGCACGGTCGCGACCGCGGATGTCGCGTCGCGGTGGGACGTCGGCGCCTGACCGAGCTGCCGGCGCACCGATCGACCCGAGAATTTCCCAGGAAGGAAGCAACAGTGACCAGCTACGAGGACTTCACGTCCGTGAAGGTAGACCGCCCGGAAGAAGGCATTCTCCGCATCATGCTGGACGGGCCGAACCTCAACGCGGTGGGCCCGGACGCGCACCGCGAGCTGGCCGACATCTGGCCGGTGATCGGTCTCGACCAGTCGGTGCGCGTCGTGGTCATCCGCGGCGCCGGCGACCGGGCGTTCTCGGCGGGAGGCAGCTTCGATCTCGTCGAGGCCATGATCGGCGACTACTCGTCGCGGACCCGGGTGATGCGTGAGGCACGCGACCTGGTGCGCAACATCATCGAGGTCCCGCAGCCGATCGTCTCCGCAATCAACGGACCGGCCGCCGGTGCCGGCCTCGTGGCCGCGCTGCTCGCCGACATCTCGGTGGCGGGCCGCCGCGCGAAGATCGTCGACGGCCACGTCCGGCTGGGTGTCGCCGCCGGGGATCACGCGGCCATTTGCTGGCCGCTGCTGACGAGCATGGCGAAGGCCAAGTACCACCTGCTCACCAACGAGGTGCTCACCGGCGAGGAGGCGGAGCGGATCGGCATGGTGTCGCTGTGCGTCGACGACGACCAGGTGCAGGACCGGGCGATGGAGATCGCGCGGAAGCTGGCCGCCGGCTCCCGGACCGGGATCCAGGGCACCAAGATGGCGCTCAACGGCTGGTACCGACAGGCCATGCCGATCTTCGACGCCTCGCTGGGCTTGGAGTTCTTCGGTTTCGGTGGTCCGGACGTGGTCGAGGGCGTGTCCTCGTTCCGCGAGAAGAGGGAGCCGAAGTTCACGTGACCGCAACCGAACAACGAACGCAGGGTCCGCTGGCCGGCATCACCGTGGTCGGGCTGGAGCAGGCGATCTCGGCGCCGCTGTGCACGCGCCACCTCGCGGACCTCGGGGCCCGGGTGATCAAGGTGGAGGCCCCTGGCTTCGGCGACTCGACGCGCGCCTACGACTCCGTCGTCGGCGGGATGTCGGCGCACTTCACGTGGCTGAACCACGGCAAGGAGTCGGCGGCGCTGGACCTCAAGTCCGCAACCGACCTGGGCACCTTCCTGAACATTCTCGCCACCGCCGACGTCGTGGTCAGCAACCTCGCGCCCGGCGCGCTCGACCGGTTGGGAATCGGTACCCGGGACCTCTCGCGTGACTACCCGCGGCTGATCGTCGTGGACATCTCCGGCTACGGCAAGGGTGGCCCCCTCGACCACAAGCGGGCCTACGACCTGCTCATCCAGGCGGAGGGCGGCTCCTGCAGCATCACCGGCGCACAGGGGCAGCCGGCCAAGCCGGGCATCCCGGTGGCCGACGTCGGCACGGCGCTGTACGCGTACTCCGCCGTGCTCGCCGCGCTCTACGACCGGGAGCGGACCGGCAGGGGAGCGGTCATCCCGATCGCCATGCTCGACACCGTAGCCGAGATGATGGGGTTCGCCCTCAATCAGGTGATCCACGCCGGCACCGAGCCGGTGCCCGTCGGTATGGGCTCACCGATGATCGCGCCCTACGGCGCGTACCCCACCTCCGACGGGCAGACCGCGGTGCTCGGGACCACAAACGACCGCGAGTGGGGACGCCTCGCCGAGATGATCGGCCGGCCGGAACTCGCCGACGAACCCCGATACGCGCACAACGACACTCGCGTCGAGGCGCGTGACGAGCTGGACGCGGTCGTGGGGGCGTGGTGCGCCGAGCACACGCTTGCGGAGATCCAGAAGACGGCGGACGCCGCGGGGATCGGCAACGCCCGGCTCAACAGCGTGCGCGACCTGGCCGAGCACCCGCAGCTCGTCGAGCGCGGACGGTGGCGCGAGGTGGGTACCCCGTCCGGCCCGGTGCCTGCGCTGCTGCCGCCCGCGGTGGCCGACGGGTGGCCGGTGCGCAGCGGCGCGGTGCCCGCCCTCGGCGCGCACACCGACGCCATCAGGGCCGAATTCGAGTAGGAAGAGGGATCGCACCATGGCTGTTCCTCATTCGTCACGGCACTGGAGCGCGGTCGAATCGCTCACTCCCGGCGACGCTGCGGATCTGCAGAACCGTCGGCTGCGCGAGCAACTCGACTATCTGGCCGCCCGCAGCGACTTCTACAAGGCGAAGTTCGCCGAGCATTCCGTCGACGTCACCCGTGTGCGGACGGTGGAGGACCTCGCGGGGCTGCCGTTCACCGAGAAGCAGGAACTGCGGGACAGCCTGGCGGCCACGCCGCCGCTGGGCAACCACGTCGCGGCGGAGGCCGCCGACATCGTGCAGATCCAGGCGTCGTCGGGCACTACCGGCAGCCCATCCTACGTCGGGTTGACGCGGCGCGACATCGACGTCTGGTCCGAGCTCGGAGCGCGGGCACTGTACGCCAACGGTTTTCGTCCCGGTGACCGGTTGCTTCACGGGTTCGGTATGAGCAAGGGCTTCGTCGGCGGGATCCCCGTCGTGCAGATGGCGCAGTACATGGGCATCGTCGACATTCCGATCGGCGCGGAGGCGGGCGCGGAGCGACTCCTGCGGGTGCAGGCGGACCAGCGGCCCGGTGCGCTGATCGGCACGCCGAACTTTCTGGCGTATCTGGCCGAGCAGGCGCCGGCGATCCTCGGCCTGCGGGCCCGCGATCTGGGTGTGCGCGCGATCAGTGTGGGCGGCGAACCCGGTGGCGGCCTGCCCGCCGTGCGCTGCAAGCTCGAGTCGTTGTGGGGTGCCACATCACGGGAGATGCTGGGCGGCACCGATATCGCCTGCATCTACTGGGGCGAGTGCGAGGCCGGCGACGGAATGCACTTCCTCTCCCCGGACCTGATGGTGGCCGAGCTGATCGATCCGGAGACCGACGAGATCGTCGCGCCCGTGCCCGGCGCGCAGGGTGAGTTGGTGTACACGGCGCTCCGCAGGCAGGCGTCGCCGCTGCTGCGGTTCCGCACCCGCGACCACGTGGTCGTCACCGGCACCGACTGCGCATGCGGCCGCACCGGGTACAAGGTGCGGTGCGTCGGCCGGACCGACGACATGCTGATCGTGCGCGGCATCAACCTCTTTCCGTCCGCGGTCAAGCAATTGGTGTCGGAGCTGACGCCGGCCACCACCGGCGAGATGCGGATCCGCGTCGACTTCGAGGGGCATTCGACCCAGAAGCCGCTCATGCTGGTCGTGGAGTATTCCGACGGACTCGGTACCGAGCAGCAGGACGACCTGCGGTCGTCGATCGAGCAGCGGGTCCGGTCGGCGCTGGGCGTCAAGGCGGCGGTCGAGCTCGTGCCCGAGCGCACCCTCGCGCGACCGGACCACGTCAAGGTGAATCTCATCGAACGGGTGTCGTGACGGAGGCCGTGACGCCGCGCGTCAGTGGACCGCCGCGAACATGAGGCTCTCCTCGTCGGCTTCCTCCGGCGAGAACTCGGCTGCGATGCTGCCCGCGCGTGCTACCAGGACCCGATCGGACAGCGCCTGGATCTCGGGCAGGTAGGACGAGATGACCACCACCGCGACTCCGTCGTCGGCGAGAGCGCGAATCATCGCGTGAAGCTCCGGAATCGTGCCCAGATCCACACCGCGGGTCGGCTCGTCGATGATCGCGACCAGCGGCTTGCGGGTCAGTCCCTTGGCGAGTACGACCTTCTGCTGATTTCCGCCGCTCAGCTCCTCGAGGGTGGCCTTGTCGGGTGCGAGGGTGCGAACCTCGAACTGGTCGACGAACCGCTGCGCCACCGTCTTCCGGACACGGGGGCGGAACAGGAACGGCAGGCGGAGTGCGCTGCACAGGTGGCCGAGATAGATGTTGTCCGCGATCGTCAGATGGCTGAAGAAGCCGGACGCCTTGCGGTCCTCGGTGATGTAGACGATGCCGGCCCGCCGCGCGTGCCGCGGTGTTCGGAAGCGGACCGGTTTTCCGTTGAGCTGCACCGTGCCACCGCGGAGGCGACGACGCTTCGTGATGCCGCTGATGATCATCGCGACCTCGCTGCGCCCCGCACCGACCAGCCCGTAGAGGCCGACGATCTCACCCGCGTAGGCGGAGAACGCCATGTTACGCACAGCGGGCAGCAGTGTCAGGTCCTCGACCTGCAGCGTCGGCGTCGGTTCCGGTGTGCGGCCCGGCAGCACGCGTCCCATTTCGACGGTGCGGCCCACCATCATCTTGACTACCCGGTCGTGGGTGAACTCCGGCTTCGCCAGGGTCCCCTGGACCACGCCGTCGCGCAGGACGGTGATGCGATCCGCCTGCTCGAACGCCTCGTCGAGCATGTGGGTGATGAAGATGACGCCGATCCCGCGCCGCGCGAGACTCCGCATCGACATGAACAACTGCAACCGTTCTTCGGGTGTCACCGATGCGGTCGGTTCGTCGAGGATCACCAGGTCCGCATTCCGATGGACCGCGCGGGCAATCTCCACCATCTGCTTCTGGCCCACACCGAGTGAACCGGCCGCCACGTCGGGGCGGATGTGGAAGTTGTGCGATTCGAGTAGTTCTCGGGCAATGACATTGAGGTGACCGAGGTTGTTGAACACTTTCTCGTCGCCCATGAATAGATTCTGCGCGACCGTCATCGACTCGACGAGGGACCCTTCTTGGTAGACCATCGCCACACCGGCTTCCACCGATTCGCGCGGTGTCGCGAACGTTCGCTCCCGTCCGGAGATCTCGAGAGTGCCGGTGTCGTGCGCGACCGCGCCCGAGATGATCTTCACCATCGTCGACTTCCCGGCACCGTTCTCACCCAGTACGGCGTGGACCTCGCCCGGGCGGACATCGAAGTCGACTCCGGCGAGCGCGTGGGTTCCGTTGTAGCTCTTGCCGACGTTCGTCAACCGGATCACCGGCGCGGCGGATGAGCCACTCGCTACCTTTGGCATCGTTGCCATCCTCATCTGTTGTGCTCTTGTAGGTTCAGCAGATTCCCGTACCCGCACGCCGCGGCGATCACCTGTCCGTCCCGGACGGCGACACCGGTGACGCCGTGACGGTTGCTGTCGACGCGGGCATGGGCGCTCTCGACGACTCTGCCCGTGCGGTCCATGCGGAACACGAGCCCGCAGGAGCGGGCGGGCGCCCAGCTCTTCACGACCCCGAGCACCCGCAGCTGTCCCATCTGCATCGTCTCCGTGAAGGGGTCCTCGCTGTGCAGGCGCGGGACGAACCATTCGTCGCGGCTGATCGTGCCGATCATCTCGGCAAGCACCTCGGGTTCGTCGAGCAGCATCTCCGTGACCCGGTTGCGTACATACGGCGCGGCGAACCAGTAGCCGCCGTCGTCGGCGCTCACCCGACCGGGGTAGATCGGAAGGTTCGCCGTCATCGTGCGCCCCCGGTCGCCGAGTGCCGTGAGTTCGCGCAGTTCGACGCGGTGCTCCAGGCTGATCGACACGAGCACGTCGCGGTCGGAGGCCATACCGATCCCCGACGGCCATGCCAGGCCTTCGGCAACCACCCGTGCCCGGGCCCCGTCCACCCGCACGATCTGTCCGGACCGGTCGCCGGTGACCAGGGCCCGTGCCCACTCCGCGGACTGCCCGGTGGTCGAGCCGACGGCCACGAGCAGGGCGGCGTCGGGAGTCCCCGTCAGCGCGGTCACGCACGAGGTGACCGACGGGTCCGTGCAGATCTCCGCGACCGCACCGGACGGTGAGATCGCACAGAGCCCGCGACCCTCGACCGCAGCGACGACCTCGTCGCCGACGGCCGCGAGGGCCGCGACCCTGCCGGAGAACTCGGCGCGGAGAACAACCTCACCGTCGTGGTAGTCGAACACGACGTTGCCACTGCTGAAAGCCGCAGCGCCGGACCGGGTGATTACCACGTCGTCGGGCTCGTACCGCCCGGGAGGCAAGAGTTCCGTTGCCTCGTCCAACCGGAGATTGGGGCGCAGCCCGGTGTCCATCGGCGGCACGGTGCGGTGCCTGCCCCGATTCGGGTTGATCCATTCTCTGAGGGTGCTCAGGGTCGAACTCATCGGGTGACCTCCTCGGGAGTGCGCGTGCGAGCGGTCCCCGGCACCGCCGAGGGATCGATGGTGCCGACTTCACTCGGGTCGAGTACCAGCCGGCCGATACGGTTGTTGCTGACGCCGCACAGGTACAGCGCACCGTCGCGTTCCTTCGCCGCGGTGACCATCGGATAGTTCTCCATCGACTCGTCCCAGAGCACCGACAGGATCTCGCCGCGGTCACTGAACTTGATCACGCACGAGACGTTGAGCTGTGGCACCACCCAGTTGTCCACGGACACCTCGCGGGTCATCCTGCGGCGGACCGCGGGGTACTTCCCGAGTAGATCGGACATCTGGGTGCGCATGGCGCACAACGGCATCCAGTAGTTGCCATCAGACGACCTGTTGATGTTGTCCGGGTAGCCGGGCAGGTTCTCCAGTACCGGTTCGAGCTGCCCCGTCTTCGGCCCGGAGATCCACAGCCGATCGATGCGACACAAGCCGGTGCTCGCGATGAGGATCGACTCGCCGTCGTGTGCGGTGCAGATGCCGTTGGGGAAGACGTAGTTGGACACGACCACCTCGGTCTTGCCGTCGGGAGTGACTCGGATGACCCGGCCGTTGGGCCGGAACTCGACGAGCTCGAGCAGGAAGTCGGCTGTGTTGGTCCGTGTGGAGAAGTCGGAGGCGTAGATCGAGCCGTCGGGAGCGATGTCGAGATCGTCGATGGCTCGCAGGCCCGAATCGTCGATGAGTGACAGGGGACTGCGCGTGACCTTGTTGGCGACGAGTTCCGGTTCGCCGTCGCTCCCGATGCGGTAGATACCCATGCCACCCACCGCGACGACGAGGCGACCCTCCGCATCCCAGACGTGTCCGCACGGGAATCCGCCGGTGCGGGAGAAGATCTCGCCCTCGGTGTCGTCGATGCCGCGGAACCGCCACACCCAGCCGCGCTGGTCCCCGCAGTACACGTTGCCGTCCGAGTCGACCGCACAGTCCTCCGCTCCCCGGATCTTGCCGAGGCCGACCGGCGGCGCATCGGTGAGCCGCCGGTTCAGCGACCACACGGTGCCCGGTTCGGTGACGTCGACCAGCGGGCCGAGGGACAGGCGGGCCGGATCGATCTTCAGCTTCTCGACCGCCCGCTGCCGGTACTTCCCCCACTGCAGATCGAGGATCGTGAACATCAGCAGCACGGCCGCGAGAATGACAGTGTAGTAGGACCCCTGCGCGCCGTCGGCGACGGTGGCCTGCTGGATGATGGCAACCACGACGACGCCGACCGTCGCGCGGAGCACCGAACCACGCCCGCCCTTCAGGCTCACCCCACCGAGGACGACCGCGGTCAGCACGATGATCTCCCAACCCCGTCCGATATTGGGATCGGTACGACTGAGCCGTGCCGACGTCAGGATCGCAGCTGTGCCGGCCAACGCGCCGGACAGCACATACGTCCAGAAGGTCACGGCGGTAACCGGAATGCCGTTACGACGCGCCGAGCGCCGGTCGGATCCGGTCGCCGTCACCCACCAGCCCCAACGTGAGCGCGTCAGTGCCAGGTGCACGACGATCAGCGCCACCGCGAAGACGAACCACTCGGTGGGGATCCCGATGATCGTGCCGTTGCTGAAGAAGTCCCATACGAGAGACTGCTTGCCGATGCCGATCTGGGTGCTGTACGCGTTCTGCAGTGCGGCTGCCGCCCCGCCGAACGCGATGAGTGTGACGAGGGTGGTGATGAACGGGCGCATCCGCCGATGGGCGATGAGGTACCCGTTGACCGACCCGAGTAACGCCCCGAGCACTATCCCCGCCGGGACGACGACCGCGGTCGGCCACATCCAGACCCGGTCGGCGACCATCGCGCCGAGCGCGCAGACGCCCACCATCGATCCGATCGACAGGTCGATGCCGCCGCCGACGAGGACGACCGTCAGGCCGACTGCGAGCAGGCCCCACTCGGCTACCTCGTCGAGTATCAGCGGTGCGTTGGCCGCGCCGACGTTGGTCGTCGCCAGGACATACACGCACAGTGCGAGTGCCAGCACGAGTGGGACGGCACCCTCCATCCACCGCTTCTCGAACAGGTCGGAGATGGTGCGGAACCGCGGGATACGTTCGGCCGGCCGACCTCCGGTCAGGGGGAAGGCATCGATGCCGCGGCGAAGTGGACCGAAGCCGCTGCGGCGCAAAGTAGTCGATGTTGTCATCAGGTATCGGTCCCTACCGGCTCGTGTAGCAGGCGATCGTGGTCTGGTCGACGTTGCTTCTGTCGACCACTGTGCTCGAGACGTAGGCGACCGAGTTGCCGGCACCGGGCTGTGCGCCGTCGAAGATCAAGTTCTGGGCCGCCGCGGCGCCGGCGGCGCCGATGCCCTGGACGTCGTAGGCCGCCGACGCGGTCACCAGTCCCTGCCTCAGCGCATCGCACCAGTTGCTGTCCGCGTCGAGGGTGTAGACGCCGATCGATCCGGGCTGCACCTGTCCCCGTGACTCCGCGGCCTTGACCGTCTGCCCGACGGTGATCGAATTGAGGTCGAACGTCACCATGAAGCCGCACAGCTCACCCTGCTGCTGTTGGATCACCGACTCGGCGGCCGCTTGAGCCTGCGCATTCTGGAACTGCGAGTGGTTGACGAGAACCTTGTAGCCCAGCGGCTCCACCGCGTCCTTGATGCCCTGATTCCAGAGGATCGACGCCGGGTCGTTGCCGGGACCGTCGATGATCGAGATGGTTTTGGGGGCGTTGCGCTTGTCGCAGTCTTCGACGGCACGGCCCGCGATCGACTGCGCGGCACCGTAGACGTCGACTCCGACGAAGGCGTCTCCGAGCCGGTTGGACATCATGTTGAGCACCACCGTGTAGATGCCGGCCTTCGCCGCCTGGTCGATGACGCTGTCGAGTAGGCCCTGATCCTGGTTCTGGAGGATCAGCACGTCGGCCGCCTTGCGCGCGATCAGATCGTTGATGGTGCTGAGCATTCGGTCGCTACTGAAGTTCGAGTCGTAGACCGTGAAGTCCGCTCCCAGGTTGTCGAACGTTCGCTGCATCGTCGTGCCCCAGTTCTCGGTCAACTGGTAGCCCTTGTAGAGGATCGGCACGAATGCGATCTTCTTGCCCTGCATCGCGTCGAGTGCCGTCTGTCGCGCCGGGAGCAGTTCGACGTTGGTACCGAACGCCTTTTCGCCTCCCTCGGATCGGGTCGCGGCAGTACCGCTGTTGACCGTGCACCCCGCGACGGCGACTGTGGCCGCCACCGCCATGATGCACGCGGCGATCTTCTTCATCGTCTTCATGGTTCTCGATTCCTTCTGCTGGCCGGAAGAGCCTGTGTGAGTGATGTATTTCCGATCGGGTGTCACAGTTCGCCGGATTTCTCGGTCTCCTCGTTCCGCGGGTGCAGCCATGCGTCGAACGCGATCGCCGAGATGAGTACCGCTCCCCGGATGAGGTCCTGGACGGCGGTGCTCAGCCCGTGAAGTACCAACAGGTTGTTGAGGATTCCGACGAATATCGCACCGGCGAGGACACCGAGGATGGTTCCCCGGCCGCCGGACAGCGACACACCGCCGATCACCACCACCGTGAGGGCGGTGAACAGGATCGGGTCGAATGACGTGATGGTCGTCTGCACGCTTCCCTGGATGGACACCGCGACGTAGCCGGCCACGGCGGCGAGCAGTGCCGAGATCGCGTAGGTGAGGATCTGCAGCGGCCGGACCGGGGCGCCCGACGCTCGCGCGGTGTCGAAGTTGTCTCCCATCGCGCGGATCAGGCGTCCCGGGGACGTGTACGAAATGAACAGCCAGGCAATGAGGAAGACTGACCCCGCGATGATCACGGGACGCGGGACCCCGAGCACGGAACCGTTGGCGATCGCTGCGAGTAGCGACGAACCGGGAACGCTGTAGACGTTCTGGGTGAGGACGAGGATGTCGATGCCACCGATCACCAGCATGCCGGTCGCGAGCGTCACGAACAGTGCGGGCACGTTGAGGAAGGCGATGATCACTCCGTTGGCGAGGCCGACGACGACGGCCAGGGCGACCATCAGGCCGATTGCCTGCCACTCGGGCATACCCGTGCTCATCAGTGCCAACGTGGCCTGCGCGCAGCCGAGGCCGATTCCCGCAACGGACAGGTCCAGACCCTTGCCCAGGATCACGATCGCCTCGCCGACGGCGAGGATGCCGAACGCTGCGGACAGACTGAGGATGCTGGTGAGGTTTCCGGTGGTGAGGAAGTTCGTCGTCGTCGCGCCGCCGACCAGTGCCATTAGCACGGTGATGCCGAGGACCAGGTACGCCTGGTCGAAGCCGCCCAGGCGGCCGCGGAGCGTTACTCGGCTCGGCTCGGCCGCCACTGTTGCCGTAGTCATGGGACTCCTGTGTCGGTTCGGATATGGGTGTCGACCGCAACGAGGCGGAGGTGGACATATCGAGTTGGTGATCTGCGTCATATGCGTCGAGCCAGTGTGGCGAATGGCATAGTGCGCGTGCATCTGCCTGCGGTCGGATTCTCACTACGACTTATGGACGATCCCCATCTTTCGAGCAGTGTCCAGATATCTGGACACTCGATCGGTTCACGCGCGGGCAGCATGGGTGACGCAGATCACCTGCAGTAAATCCGACAGGAAGGTCCGACCACAGATGAGCAGCACCCCAGACCAGGCAACCATCGAACTTTCGGAGAACTGGGTCAAAGCGTTGGCGAACATCGACCTGTTCCTCGAGATCTGCGTCGAGGACTGCCCCGTGTGGCACAGCGCCGACGACAAGTGGGTCTCGGTGTCCGAGGCCGTCGCCGCCGTGTACGAACGCGCCGGGGGCGGGCCCGTGCCGGACTTCCGCCCCGAGGGCATCACGTTCACCGAAAACGGCTTTTTCAACGAGGCGTCCGTCGAACTGGAGATGGGCGGCCAGGAGGTCAAGTTGCACCTCGTGCAGATCGTCGAGGCGCGTGACGGTAAGGCTGTTCGAGTCCGGGAGTACATCGGCCCGGAGATGGGTATCCAGCCCTGAAATCGCAGTACCCCGACGGACAGTCGCCTGATCGGCGACCGTCTGCCGGGGGCGTGGACTGCGCGCCCGGCATTCGGCCGTCCTGAGGACGTGTGTCACGCATCATATTTGTATATGATGTAGACACCCCGTCTTGGAGTGGTGCCATGAGTATGACTTCCCCAGATACACGACGCAGTGATGTGGAGCTCGACGCAGACGTCACCGCGCAGATTCGCGAGCTGGGTATCGCTGCCGGCGACGTCCTGGACTGCAGCATCTCCGTCGCCGAGTGCTCGCGCGTGTCGTCAGCGAAGCGGCTCCTGGCGCATGTGTGGGACTGCGTGATAGCTGAGATGAACCAGCCCGCGGCGGGCCCCACGCCGCCTCGTCTCGCCGAGCTGACCGGCCTCCTCGGCCGTGTCCGCGACCTGGAGTCGCGGGTCGAGGACGCCCGCGTCGCCGAGGGTGTCGAGACCATGCGGCGGATTCGCCGGGCACTCGGCCGCTTGCAGGTCGCGACGACCGCGAACGAGCTTCTGTCACAGGCCGCGGCCGAGGCGTGCACCATCGGGTTCGATCGCGCGCTCGTCTCCACCATCGGTGATGCGACATGGAACCTGCATTCGATGTTCATCGAGCGGGACCCCCGACTTGCCCGGGACATGGTTGCGGCCGGCCGCCAGGATCCACCGAAGCTCGACGGCTCCATCATCGAGTCGGACGTGGTCGATCGAGCTCGCTCCGGGTTGGTGTTCGACGTTCAGAACAATCCGCGGGTGAATCGGCAACTGGTCTCGATGTCCGGATGCACGTCGTACATCGTGGCTCCGTTGCGTTCGCACGGCAAGGTCATCGGGCTCGTCCACGCCGACAGCCACTATCCGGCTCGCGACGTCGATACCACCGACCGCGCGGTGCTCAACCTTTATGCCGAGGGGTTGAGTCACACGTTGGCGCGAGTCTCGGTTCTGGAGGGACTGACCTCGCTCAGCGAAGGGATGGCCCGGTTGGTGAGTGACGTGAAGATCGCTGCCCCACCGCAGATCACGATGAGCGATCTACGCCATCCCGTGCTGTCGACCCGCGAGGTGGATGTCATCGAGCTCATGGCGGCAGGCGACGCCAATCGATCGATTGCACGAAAACTGTCGATCTCCGAGGGGACCGTCAAGACCCATATCACCCACATCCTGCGTAAGCTCGATGCATCGAATCGTGCTGAAGCCGTGGCCTATTGGCTGAGGCGATGACGTTCGATCACCGCCTCGGCGTCACCTGCCGCGGAAGATGGTCTTGTATTCCAGATAGGCATCCAGGCTCTGGGGGCCCAGTTCGCGTCCGATACCGCTGTTCTTCAGACCTCCGAACGGCGTCTCGATCGGGAGGGTCGACGTGTTCACCCCGACGCTGCCGGTCACGATGCGGCGGGCAACCTCGGTTGCCCGATCGCGATCGGGTGAGAACACTCCGCCGCCCAATCCGTAGTCGGAGTCGTTTGCGATGGCGATCGCCTCGTCGATCGTGTCGTACGGCATCACGACGAGCACCGGCCCGAAGATCTCCTCGCGAGCAATGCGCATGTCGTTTGTGACATTACGGAAGATCGTCGGCTCCACGTAGTAACCGCGATCGAGCTTCTCGGGGCGCCCGCCGCCGATGACGACCTCGGCGCCTTCGGTGCGGCCGAGTTCGATGTACGACTCGACTCGGTCGCGTTGCGTCGCGTTCACGAGCGGTCCGAAGAAGTTGGCCGGGTCGGTCGGATCACCCTGCGGTATGGCGCTCAGTGTCGCGCCGAGCATCTCGACGATCTCGTCGTACCGCGACGAGGGCGCCAGCACTCTGGTCAACGCTCGGCACGTCTGGCCGGTGTTCGGCGCGCACGCGGACATCACCAGGGGTGTGAACGCGTCCAGGTCGACGTCGTCGAGCAGAATTCCCGCCGACTTGCCGCCGAGCTCGAGCGTGACGTGCTTGAGTTGCCTGCCGCATTCGGCCGCGATCGCCTTGCCCGCGACCGTCGAGCCGGTGAATGCGACCTTGTGCACGCCCGGGTGTGAGACGAGGGCAGCACCGGTTTCCCGGCCGCCGGTGACGATGTTGACCACGCCATCCGGAATTCCTGCGGCATCGAGGATCTCGGCGAAGACGAGCGCATCCAGAGAGGTCTCCGGTGCGGGCTTGATCACGGCGGTACAGCCGGCGGCCAACGCCGGCCCCAGCTTCCAGGCGATCAACGGTTGCGGTCCGTTCCACGGCGTGATGGCGCCCACCACGCCGACGGGCTCACGGCGCAGCACCGCGTCACCACTCGCGGTCTCGACCAGCTTCTCGGTCTCGAGATCGTCGGCCAACGACGCGAAGTACCGGTAGGCGACCGGAACCTGGCTCTGCATGGCGCGGGAGATGCTGATCGGTGTTCCGTTCTGACGCGTGACCAGCGCCGACATCTCGTCGCTGCGCGCTTCGAAGGCATCGGCCAGACCGCGCAGGTAACCGGCACGCTCGGCCGGTGTGCGCGCTGCCCACTTCTCGCCGGCCTCCGCAGCCGCGGTCACCGCGGCGTCGACGTCGGACGCGTCGCCGTCGGCGATGGACGCGAACTGCTCCTCGGTGGCCGGATTGATCACCGAGATGCGGTCCGCCGAGTGGGTGCGCTCCCGGCGTCCGTTGATGAAATGGTGGTCGTGGTCGCATGTCATGAGGACTCCTGGAATCGGCGTGCTGTCGAGTGTCGTGAGGCGGTCATTCGTGATCGAAGACGACGATCCCCCGGATGTTCCTTCCCGCCTTCATGTCCTCGTATCCCTGATTGATCTCGTCGAGGGTGTACCGGTTCGTCACGAGTTCGTCGAGCAGCAGATTCCCCTGCCGGTAGAGCTCGAGTTGCGCGGGAATGTCGGACGTCGGCCGACTCGCACCGAAGAGCGAACCCTGCAGCCGTTTCTGGCTCAGCGTGAGGTCGTGCAGATTGATGTCCCCGTCCTTGGTGAAGGTGTCGCCGATTCCGACCGGAACACACGTGCCGCCCTTGCGGACCGCAGCGAGTGCCTCGCCGACAATCTTCCCGGTGATCACTCCCACGGTGACGATCGCCGAGTCGGCGCCCTGGCCGTTGGTCAGCGGGGCTGTGATCGCGTTCGCTTCCTCGATCGTCGCGACCGCGTGCGTGGCACCGAACTTCAGTGCGGTGTCTCGTTTGAACGCAACGGGATCGACCGCGATGACGGCACTGGCACCGGCGTGGGCCGCACCCTGGACGGCGTTGATTCCGATGCCGCCGACCCCGACCACGATGACGACGTCGCCGACGCGCACATCGGCCGAGTTGACCGCGGCGCCCCAGCCCGTTCCGACGCCGCACCCGGTGAGGCACGCAACCTCGAGGGGGACTGCCTTGTCGATCTTCACCGCCGATGCGGTCGAGACGATGATGCGTTCGCAGAACGTGCCGAGTCCGGCGAGCTGACCCACCGGCCTGCCGCCCCGAGAGAGCCGGTACGAACCGGGATCGTCGAAACGGCAGCCCGTGGTCAGAAGAGCACCCAGATCGCAGAGATTCTGCAGCCCCCGGGCGCACCACTTGCATCGGCCGCATATCGGCAGGAAGGAGAAGACGACGTGGTCGCCGACCTCGTAGCCGGGCGTGTGGGGGCCGACGGCCTCGACGATGCCTGCACCTTCGTGACCGCCGGCGATGGGAAGGATCCCGGGCGTCTGGTCGCCGGTGGCGAAGTGGTCGTCCGAATGGCAGAGGCCGGCGGCGACCATCCGGACGCGAATCTCGTTCTGGCGCAGTTCGTCGAGGTCCAGTTCGACGATCTCGTATCGTCCCGGGACCTCGAGCAGGACTGCCCCTCGCGTCTTCATGCGCGCACCACCGGTGAGACGGAGGTGCGTTCCCTGATGAGTGTCATCTGCGGCCTTCTGGATCGGCAGGATCCGCTTGCGGATCACGCGGTCGGATAAATGTGACGGTGGCCATACTTTGCGTTCAGTGTGGCTGCCGACGCGGCGTCTGGGAATCCGTCACCGGTCGTATTCCGATACGACCAAAGGACTATTGACGTGACCGTGCCCCGGTCGGGGGCCGGGGCACGGTCACACCGACCGGCAGCCGATCCGGCTATCCGGCCAGGTTCTTCGTGAAGAACTCGGTGAGCTTGTCCGCTGCCTGCGAGACGTACTGGTCGACGTCGTACAGGTCGACGTGGGTGGCGCCGTCGATCTCGAACAGCTCGGCGGTCTCGCCGCCGGCCGCCACCGCGCCCTCACTGAAGCCCTTGGTCTCGGCCTCGGTTCCCGCGATCATCAGCAGCGGCCTGGGCGCGATCTTCGCGACACCGGCGTAGGCGTCGAACTGGTCGAGATGGTCGACGCTGCGCAGCGCGAACTTCCCGATCGATCGCGGGTGCTGTGCGCGCGGAGTCTTGTAGTAGTCGAAGAATTCCGCGACGGCCTTCGGCGTCGACGCGTCCACCGAGTCCGGCAGCACCGGAACCATGGGGATGTCCTCGCCCTTCGCCTCCGCGGTCCGCGCGGCGCCCGCCTGATCCACCAGCTTCGCGAAGGCCTCGGGGTCCGGCACCCGGAAGAAGCAGGTGGCGTCCGCGCCGCTGACGGTGGCGACGGCCTTCATCCGGTGGTCGGTCTGTGCGGCGAACGGCACGTAGCCGCCCGAGGCGCAGATGCCGAGGACACCGATCCGCTCCGGGTCCACGTCGTCGCGGGTGCTCACGTAGGTCACCGCGTTCCGGAAGTCCTCCGCGCGCTGGAACGGATCCTCCAGTCCGCGCGGTTCGCCCTCGCTCTCACCCTGGTACGCGGCATCGAACGCCAGGGTGATGAAACCCTGATCGGCGAGGCGCTGCGCGTACAGTGCCGCAGTCTGCTCCTTGACACCGGTCATGGGATGCCCGACGACGATCGCGGGCAGCCGCCCGGCGGCCTCGGCCGGGGTGTAGAGGTGGCCGGCGAGCTGAAAGCCGCTGCTGTTGAACCGAACATCGGTCTTGGTGGTCATGGTGCCTCCGTGGTGTTTCGAGAATTCCGATCCGCATTCCGAATCGCTCGATACCTAGTCTCGGAGCTCCGGGGAAACCGGGGAAGGGCGACATTTATCCTGGGAACAATCCTTCCCAGGATAATCTGGCGCCCCCGACCTACCCTGGCTGTATGCCCAGTCCGATACACCAGGCACCACACCTACGTGAGCTCGGCGCGTTCCTCAAAACCCGCCGCAGCGAGCTGTCACCGTCCGACGTCGGCCTACCCGACCTCGACCAGCGCCGCCGGGTGAGCGGGCTGCGGCGCGAGGAGGTGGCGCAGCTCGCCGCGATCAGCACCGACTACTACACCCGGATCGAGCAGGGCCGGCTCGTCCCGTCCGAGCAGGTGCTCGCCGCGCTGGTGCGAGCGCTGCAACTCGACTCGGATCAATCCGAGTACCTCGACAGTCTGGCCGATCACGCCACCCACCGGTCCACGCCCCGTCCGGCGGCGCAGTCACGCACCGGTGGCAGCAGGGTACGCCCGCAGGTGCGACGGCTATTGGACCAGCTCACCGACACCCCGGCCATCGTGCTGGGTCCTCGGACCGATATCTTGGCGTGGAATCCCTTGGCCACCAAGGTATATGCCGATTTCGATGCGATGGCTCCGCACGAGCTGAACTATGTGCGGCTCATCTTCACCGACCCTCGGATGCGGGAGCTGTTCGACGACTGGACGGCGGTCGCGCGGTCCTGTGTGGCGATCCTGCGCCGCGAGGCGGCCATCAACCCGGCCGATCCGGCCCTGTCCGCGCTCGTCGGCGAACTCACGATCGCCGATCGTCAGTTCGGACAATGGTGGGCGGCGCGAAACGTGGCGCGCCAGGACTTCGGCGTCAAGGTGCTCAATCATCCGGTCGTCGGTGAGCTGACCCTCGACTGGGAGATCTTCCGCTACTCCGGCGCGCCCGAGCAGCAATTGGTGCTGAACTCCGCCGAGGACGGTTCGCCGACCCAGGAGCGACTGGCACGGCTGGGCCGGATGTGAACCGGAGAGGTCAGGCGATCTTGAGAACCCGGAGCCGGTTGTAGAGAGTCGACCGGCTCACCCCGAGTGACTGCGCGGCCTTGAGTTTGTTCCCGCCGGCAGCTTCGATCGCCGCGACGATCACTTCCCGTTCGGCATGTCGAATGGGCGACAGGGGTGTGCCGACTTCCCGGTACGGTGCGGGAAGGTCGGTCGGAATGATGTCTCCGGCCGAGCGGGTCCGGGCCAGCGCGTGGATCACCCGCCGGATTTCGGCGAGGTTGCCCGGCCACGGATGTGCCGCCAGGACCTGCAGTGTCGCCGGGGTGAGGCGCAGGTCGGACGTCACGGCCTCCTCCGCCAGCATCCGACGGGCCAGCCCCGGAATCTCGTGGCGGCGCCGACGGAGCGGAGCGAGTTCACGTCGCGCGGCGCAGAGCCCCACCAGGGAGGGGTGGATCCCCGCGTCGTCGTTCGCACTCGTCGAGGTCAGAACGACGTGTCGCCGCGTGCCCCGGATGAGGCGGGCAACCAGTGTGGCCATCGAATCGGTGAGGAAGTGGACGTTCTCGATGATCACGACGGCACCATCCTGCTCGAGCTGCCGGCCGAGTCCGACCGCCCAGGCCTGCTCACCCGTGTGCACGACGTCCGCGGCGTCGACGATCGCCCCGCCCGGTCCGGCCGCACGCACCGCCTCGGTTGTCCGGCCGGTGCCGGTTTCTCCGACGACGAGGAGCGGCCACTCCTCGACCGATGGTCGTGGTTGCGGCTTCGGGCTCGTTCTCGCCATAGCGAAATCCACCAGGACGCCGTTCCCGCCATCGACCGGAGTGCAGGTGAACTCCACTTCGCGACCGGATTCGAGCGTCAAGCGATTGGTGACGGCCGTTGTGTGAGCGGTGTCGGCGCCGGCTCGGACGGCCGCATGGTCGGCGGGATCGAGGAGGTCGAGGGCCGCCGGGGTCGCGAGCACCATCCCCTCGCCGAGCACCATCACCGGCCGTTCCTTCCGCCGTGCCGCAGAATGGAAGGCCGCCAGCAGATTTCGTTGCGCGACAGGTGTGCTCAGCGCCAGCCGGTCCTCGATCTCCCCGACCAACCGCTGGGCGATCGGCGCGAAGTACCGGTGATCCTCGCCTGCGCCGCCTCCGACGTCGAGAACGCCTTCGAGTCGTCGCGTTATTGGATGAATGATCGGCTGGCCGAAGCAGCTGAACTCGTGAAAGGCGGACATGAAGTGTTCGGGGCCGTGGACGAGCAGCGGTTGCCGGGCCTCCAGGACAGTGCCCACCGCGTTGGTTCCCACTTCATCCTCGGCCAGCCGGATTCCGGGCTCGATTCCCATCCAGGCGACCGCGTCGCGGACGGCAGGACTGGCGTGTCGGATATCCAGGATCCGGGCGTCGTGGTCGGCGAGAACGAACACCAGTGGCGCACCGTCGAACTCGCGGCAGATGTGATCCAGAACGGGCGCCGCGGCCCGTCGGAGACACCCGTCCGAGGAGACGTCGATCCTGTCCAGCCTCGGCGTCGTATCGGAGTCGAGACCCGACAATTGCGAACGCATCCACGACGACGCGATTTCCGGCCGAGCGTCGACCGTGGAATGCGCTGAGCTACTGAGCACTCCGACACCACCTTCCGGCCAGGCGCGATGAGAACGGACTCGCATCACATGTGAGCGAGAACACAATATAATATATGCGCGCTTCGAACAAGGGTCGGCCGAGGGGGACGCTCAGACACCGGCCCCGGCCGCGTGCAGCGGTCGGGGCCGGTGTCGTCAGGCTGTCACAGATCGTCGGGCGACTGGGCAGGTGAGCGGTAACGATCGGCTTCCGGTCCCTCGGTTTGCGGCGCGAAATTCACGCCGGGGAGCAGGAGGTGGCCGGCGTCGACCGGCAGGGCGACACCGGTGATGTGCTCGGCGTAGTCGGACAGCAGCCAGCATGCGGCATTACTGGTGGCGTTCGGCGGAAGCGCGGGCCTGCCGGCCAGCGGCGCATAGCCGTACGTGGCGGCTATCGCCACATCGCGGTTCGCTGTCTCGCCGGGGGCGACGAACAGTTGGTGGCCCATCGGGTTGTCCCAGATCTTCGCGTCCACCGCGCCGGGGCAGACCGCGTTGCACCGCACGTTGTACTCCGCGATCTCCAGAGCGGTGTTCTTCATCAGGCCGAGGACGCCGTGCTTGGCCGTGATGTAGTGGGTGTATCCGGCCGTTGCCTCCAGCCCGCCTACCGACGCAATACATACGATCGCACCGCCACGCTGCTCGACGAGATGCGGCGCGGTGGCCTTGATCGTCCGGAAGGTACCGCCGAGCACCACATCGGTGACCGTCGTCCACATCTGCTCGGTGATTTCCCAGGACTTGGGCCCGAGATCCCACAGTCCGGCGTTGGCGATGACCGCGTCGAGCCGGCCGAATGCGTCGAGCCCGAGAGAGACTGCCGCGTCGAGCGCGGCCTGATCACGGACGTCGGCGACTGCACTGACCGCCCGTCGGCCTTCCTTCTCGACGAGAGCCTGTGTCTTGTCGAGATCTTCCTTGCTCGCCAGCGCGTATCGAATCCCGTCGACGGGTGAGCAGATGTCGGTGATGATGACATCGGCTCCCTCCTTCGCAGCGGTCACCGCATGTGCTCGACCCTGCCCTCGTGCGGCGCCGGTGATGAAGACGACCTTGCCGTCCAGTAGTCCCATTGTCGATGTCCTTTCCACATTTCATTCGGTAGTGCGGGGTGGGTGGGTAGTTCACGCAGGTCCGACGGATGCGAACACTCCGGTGGCGCCGTCGGAGAACGTCACACCCGTATCGACCGGCGGTTCTCCCGTGGCCTCGAGTGCCCCGTCCGGCTTCACCCGGTAGGTGAACACCTTCTCGATGCCGGTCGTGGTCAGCGTGTCGATGACATAGAGCCGCTGGGCATCCGGGCTCAGCACGACACGGCCGGGGAAGTGTCCCGGTGCGCTGGGCGCATCCGCGCCGGGCACGGGAACCAGGGCGCCGTCGTCTCGGATCTCGAATCCGTTCACACTCTGACCGCCGGTCTGGGGAAGGTAGAGATACCTGCCGTCCGGTGTGATGGCCATACCGTGCGGAATCGCCTTCGTCGGGAAGCGCCCGATCGGGGTCAGTGCACCGTCGGGCGCGATGCGGTAGCCGGAGACGTCGTTGGTCCCCTCGTTGGTGATGAACAGGAACTTGCCGTTGGGCGTCACCGACGGCAACGCCGGACGATCACCGGTCGGCACCTGCGAGCCGGTCGGTGTCAACCTGCCGTCGGATCCGATCGCGAAGGAATCCATAGTCGCCCCGATGAAGCTCGGGGCGAACAGGAATCGACCGTCCGGAGACACCACCGGAATGGACAGGCCGCTCGTCGCGCCGGGAATAGTCACCGAATCGACGAGTGTCAGAGCGCCGGACGGCGCGATGGCATACGTCTGCACGTCGTTGGTCATCGAGCCGACGGTGGCGAAGAGCCACTTCCCGTCCGGGCTCACGACTGCACCCACGATCGGTCGGCCGGGGGCGAGGCGGGCGTCCTCGAGGCGCTCGAGTGCACCGTCGTCGCCGACGCGGAATCCCTGGAGTGTTCCCGAGACAGTATGTGCGACATACGCGAATCGGCCATTCGGCGTGACCGCGATCGACAGCGTGCCGGTATCGGTGGGCACGGGCTGCCCGACGGGAGTCAGCCGACCGCCGGATTCGCGCAACACCCCGATGTTCGACGAACCTGTGCCACCGACCAGAAGGTAACTCGGTCCCGCCGCATCATCAGCCAGGGCTGCGCCTGCCGAGGGAGAGATGACCGTACCGACGGACACGCCTGCGGCAACGCCGATCGCCATGACGGTCGTAGGTATTCGCGCTCGCAGCATCTTCCAGGTCGACCACTTTCTTTCGGCGGCCGATGGATTCCGAGTCGTCAATGCAACCTCCGTGGTTCCTCGATTCGGCGGGTTCGCCACGCTGAACGTAGGCCGGGAAGCCGGGGTGAAGGTGTCCAATTATCTGGACACTCCGCTGCACGCGCGCCGGTCCATACATTGCCAACATTATATATGATACTGTACGAACTGAGACGTCCGTCATGTCGTGGGCGGCGCATTCGAGCGGAAAGGGACAGTGATGAGTGGTGAGCACCTGAAGAAGACCGCACGGCGCGTGATCGCCGGAGTCGATGCCGACGGCAAGTCGACGATCGTCGTGGACGAGACAACCGGCACTCGGGTCGCACTGCCTGCCTTCTCCGTGAACGACGTGTGGAGGGTCGATGCACTCCCCGCCGTCTTCACCGACGATGACACCCTCGAATCCGAGGTGGAACTCGCGCCGCCGGCCAGTGGGCTCGTCGTCCGCCTGGCGACATTTCCACCCGACAGCGAAATTGATCCGGCTGTCTATGCGGCATCGATCGGAAACCTGCACGGCGAGGATGCCAAGGCGGACAGCGAGGAGATCGTCGGTTTGCACGCCACCGAGACCGTCGATATCGCGACGATCATCGACGGTGAGATCTATGCGATCTACGAGACGGGTGAGACCCTGCTCAGGCCGGGTGACACGGTGATCAACCGGGGCATCAAGCACGCGTGGAGCAACCGCACGGACAAGCCCGTGACAATGGTCGCCGTGATGGTCGCCGGCACGACGGGCTGACTCCGCTCAGCGTGACGGGAGAGCCCGATCGAGGAAGCCCTCGAGGTGCAGGGCGAATGCCTCGTTGTCGTCGCCGGCGATCATGTGCCCCGCGTCCACCTCGACGGCCTCGGAGTTCGGCACCAGGGCGAGTATCTCGTCGACCGCCTCCCGCGAGACGATCTCCGACCTCGATCCGTGAACTATCAAGGTGGGAACCGTGATCCGGGCGGTCAGGTCGGCGAGCCGCCGCTCGTCGGAATTGCCGCGGTTGTCCGCGTAGCCGACGAAGGCTGGATCCCAGTGCCAGTACCAGCGGCCGTTGCCCTTGAGACGCAGGTTCTTTCGTAACCCGTCGCTGCGGCGACGACGGGGTGGCGTGCCGCGGAAGGCGTCGATGGCCGCGGACGCGTCGTCGAGCGAGGCGAACCCGTCGGGCGCCGCGCCCAGGAAGTCGCGGACCCTCCGCTGGCCGGTGTGGTCGGTTCGATGCGTGATGTCGACCCGCACCAACCCGGCGACGGAACGGGGGCGTCCGCCCGCGACGACGATGCCCGTCCGGCCGCCCAGCGACGCTCCTACGACGACGACACGGCCGCCGAGTTCGGCGAGTACCGCTTCGAGGTCGGCCGCGAAAAGTTCGGCCGAGTACTCGGGTGCCCATCCGCTGTCGCCGTGCCCGCGCGCGTCGAAAGTGACTGCGCGCTATCTGTTCTCGGCCAATCGTGCCGCCGTGCGATCCCACGAGTGCCTGGTCTGGCCGCCGCCGTGGCGGAGGAGAACGGTTCCCTCGGTCGAATCGGTCAACCGATCGTCGGTCTCCCACCGATCACCGGCAAGACGGACCCCACCGGATCCTGTGAACTCGACGGGGATCGGCCGGGCTGTGGTCTGGGCGTCCATCAGCTCTCTTTCTCGTCATCGGCCGCCGGCCCGGTTGGGGCCGGCGGTCGGAGGGAATCAGACCTTCAGCAGGGCTGCGAAGTCGGAGGCGGGCTGGTCGAGGTCGCCGCCCTTGATGGCCTGCAGCAGGGTCTCGCCGCGCTCGGGGCCCAGCGATGCCGAGGTCACGTCGCGGAATTTCGCATCGAGGTCCTCCTGCGACATCGGGTTCTCGGCGGTGCCGGTGGGGTTGTCGACGAACAGGCTCTCGCTGGTGCCGTCGGTGTAGGTGACGGTGATGTCGCCGACCCAGCGGCCGGGGTAGGCGGTGTCCAGTTGGGGCTTCACCTCGATCTTCACCTTCTGGGCGAGGGCGGCGACGTCGCTGCCGGCGCCGAGGTCGAGCCGTCCGGCCATGTAAGCGTTGTGGGTCGAGAATCCGTTGCCCTTGCCGAGCAACGACAGCGAGAACTGGAACGGCAGGCTGTACTGCAGGTGCTCGATGATCTTCGGTGCGTACGCGTTGGCGTTCTTGTTGCCGATCACCACGTCGCCGCCGGTTTGAATGCCCAGCAGCACCGAGTCGACGTCCGCGGCCCGGGCCGAGAGTTGGCGGGCGCCGTCGATGTAGGCGTGGTTGATGCCGCAGCAGCAGTACGGCTTGATCCACACGCGCGTGATCTCGAACGTCTTGTCGAGGCCGAACGTGGCCGCGGCGTCGTCGGCGACCGGGCGTCCGACGAATGTGCGGTAGAAGCCCTTACCGCCGGTGAGGAACGTCGTCGGACCGGTGATGCCCGCGGCCGCCATCTCGGCGGCGCGGATCCCGTTGCGGGTGCCGATGCCGGAGTGGATGCGTTTGATGGAGCCACCGGACGACGTGTACTCGGTGGTGCCCGACGCGTGACTGAGGGCGATGGCGAGGGCGTGCACGGTCGTCTCGATGTCGAAGCCGCGCATCTTTGCGACGACGGCGGCCGCACCGAAGTTCGACAGCAACCCGTGCGGGTGGAAGCCGCGCTCGAGTAGTTCGGGTGCGGCCAGGTTGCCGATGCGGGTGTACACCTCGTAGCCGGCGACGATGCCGGTGATCACCTCGCGCATCGTCGCGCCGAGTTCCTCGCCGACCGCGAGTGCGGCGGACACGACGGTGCTGCCCGGGTGCGACGAGCTGGCCCGGTGGGCGTCGTCGTATTCGAAGCCGTGGCCGAAGGAGGCGTTGACGAATGCCGCGTCCGCGGCGCTCATCTCGTCGCCTGTCGCGGCGACGTGTGACTTGCCCGGAACGTGCGCCGCGCGCGTCAGCTCGAGCAGTGCCTTGCTCCACGGCAGCGAGGCACTGCCGACCTGAAGGGCGAGCTGGTCCTGCATCAGGCGGCGCGCACCGGCGAGCGCGTCGGCGGGGATGGAGTCGAAGGTCAGATCCGTGACGAGCCGGGCGGCAGCTTCTTCGACGGGGGGAATGTTGCCCATGTGTGTTGCCTTTCGGTAGATCTGGGTCAGGAGAGCGAACCGAGCAGGCCGCCCGGGATTCCGTAGGACTTGAGCTCGACGTAGGCGTCGAAGCCCTCGAGGCCCGCCTCGCGGCCGATGCCGCTGTTCTTGAAACCGCCCATCGGGGCGCTGAAGCCCGCCGGGTTCCCGTTGACTTCGATTGTGCCGGTGCGGATGTGGCGTGCCACAGCCAGCGCATGTTCGGGGTCGGCGGCGAACACCGATCCGTTGAGGCCGTATTCCGAATTGTTGGCGATGTCGATCGCCTCGGCCTCGGTGTCGAACGTGTGCACCGTGAGAACCGGGCCGAAGATCTCCTCCTGCGCGATCTTCGCGGCAGGGTCGACGTCGGTGAAGATCGTGGGCTCGACGTACCAGCCGCGGTCGAGACCGTCGGGACGTCCGCCGCCCACCAGCAGGGAGGCGCCGGATCCCTTCGCGTCGTCGATGTAGCCCTCGACTCGGGACCGCTGATTGGCGCTGACCATCGGGCCGATTTCGGTGGCGGGGTCGAACGGGTCGCCGACGGGCATCGACTTGATCAGGTCCACCAGCCGGTCGTGGAGTTCGTCGCGGCGCGAGCGCGCCACCACGATCCGGGTCTTGTTGCTGCAGACCTGGCCGCTGTTGCGCAGCGAGACCGCGCGGATGGCGGCGACTGCGGTGTCGAGGTCGGAGTCGTCGAGCAGGACGGCGGCGGACTTGCCGCCGAGTTCGAGGGTCACGCGGCGCAGGTCCTGGCCGCAGAGTGAGGCGATCCGACGGCCCGCGGCCGTCGATCCGGTGAAGGAGACCTTGTCGATGCCGCGGTGGCGCACGAGGTATTCGCTGGCCTCGCGCCGTGCGGGGACGATGTTCACGACGCCGGCGGGGAGACCGATCTCGTCGAGGATGTCGGCGAGCAGGTAGGCGTCGAGCGGGGTCTCGGGGGAGGGCTTGATGACCATGGTGCAGCCCGCCAGCAGCGCCGGCGCGAGCTTGATCATGGTGATGAGCAGCGGGGCGTTCCACGGCACGATGCCTGCGACGACCCCGACCGGTTCGCGGGTCACCAGCGCGCTGCCGGTTGCGGACGACCGCGTGTCGGCCCATGGGTAGGCGGGGGCGAGGTCCAGGAAGGAGTCCAGGAGCAGGCGCGGTCCGATGGACTGCATCTTCGTGGACAGGGTGATCGGGCAACCCATCTCGGCGCTGACGAGTCTGGCGGCGTCGGCCTCGCGCGCGGCGAGTTCCGCGCTGAGCTTCCGGAGGACCGCGATCCGCTCGTCGAGTGCCATCCTGGGCCAGGGCCCCTTGTCGAACGCCTCGCGTGCCGCGTTCACTGCCGCGTCGATGTCTTCCTCGACGCCTTCCGGGACGCGCGCGACGAGCTCTTCGGTGGCCGGCGAGATCACGTCGAAGGTGCGCTCGGAGGCCGGCAGTACCCACTGTCCGCCGATGAACAGCTTGTCGTACTGCCCCTGCCAAATTTCTGTCTGCACACTCATGGTGCCGCTCCTTCGCTGGTCGATAAGGGGTGGAAGTGGTCCGGATCGCAGGCGGGACCGAGGTGTCCGGCCTGGTGGGCGGAGCCTTCTGCTCGATATGTGAGCTGCACCATGCAAAGTATATAATGTTGCATAGCTCCATGGAAGTGCCTTGCCGTGATCCAGCCGACTGGGAGTCGCCTCGGTGGGGTACCCCGATCCGGCGGGGCTTGACCCCACTGTAAACGATATATAATATTTTGCTGAGACGAAGGCGAGGCAACATGCAGCACAAGCCGCTCGACGGTATCCGGATCCTCGAGATCGGGGGATACATCGCGCTCCCGTTCGGGACGTCGATGCTGTGCGCCCTCGGCGCCGAAGTGGTCAAAGTCGAGCGCCCTGTGGTCGGAGAAGATTTCCGGCGCCATCAGAACGACGCCAGCCCCTACTTCCGGCAGTACAACACCGGCAAGCGCAGTCTGTCGGTCGACCTGAAGTCGGAGGAGGGCGTCGCGCTGGTCAAGGCGCTGGTGCCGCACTTCGACGTGGTGCTCGAGAACCTGCGCCCGGGCAAGGTGGCCGCCATGGGGCTCGGCCCCGACGACTGCCGCGCCCTGCGTCCCGACATCGTGTACGGGTCCGTCACCGGATTCGGCGCCGGTGGTCCGCTGGCCAACCGTCCCGCCTACGACACGATCGGCCACGCCTTCGGCGGTCTGTACTCGCTGTTCAGCGACGGCGACCACCCGCAGCTGGCCGGTGGCCTGAGCGCGGACCTCGTCACCGGTCTGAGCACCGCAACCGGCGTCCTCGCGGCCCTCGTCGGGCGGCTGAAGACGGGTCAGCCGCAGCGGATGGAGACGTCGATCATGGAGGCCGTCAGCGCACTGACCATCGACGGCATCACGCAGTCCTTCGAACTCGGCAAAAACCCGGCCCGCACGAGCCGCCACCCGCAGGCGCAGAACTTCTGCGTCCCGACGTCGACCGGCGAGTACCTGGCCGTCCACCTGTCGTCCTCGCAGAAGTTCTGGCAGTCGCTGTGCCGCGCGATGGACCGCATGGACCTGGCCGAGGACCCCCGGTTCGCCGAATACCGCCCGCGGGAGTCGAACTACTTCGAGCTGGTGCCGATCGTCGAGGCGGAGTTCGCCACGAAGTCGAAGGACCACTGGGAGAAGGTCCTCACCGAGGCCGACGTGCCGTTCGCCCCGGTCCTGTCGATGACCGGTTACCTCGAGCACGAGCAGGTCGAGCACCTGGACCTCGTCGAGTGGCAACCCGACGGCCTGGCCCTGATCCGGCCGCCGTGGACGTTCGACGGCGAGCGCCCGGACCGCGGTGACCGTGCTCCCAAGGTCGGCGCCGACACCCGTTCCGTCGCGGGCGAGGTGCTCCCCGCCGAGAAGATCGACGAGCTGCTCGCGTCCGGCGTCCTCTACGCCGACGAGTCCTGACCCGCTACTTCCCATACCCGCTACTTCCCGTACTCACTACTGAGGAGAGTTCATGAATCCGTACCGTTCCATGCTGTTCGTGCCCGGTCACAAGCCTTCCTGGGCCGACAAGGGGCTGGCCTCCGGCGCCGACGCCCTGATCCTCGACCTGGAGGACTCGGTTCCCGTCGCGGACAAGGACGAGGCGCGTGGCGTCACCGCCGCCACCATCGACCGTTTGGACGCCGAGGGTGTTCGCGCCGACGTGTGGGTGCGGCCCAATGCGTTCGTGACCGGGATCCAGGGCAGTGACCTCGAGGCGGTGATCCGGCCGGGGCTGACCGGTCTGTTCCTGCCCAAGGTCTTCGACGCCGAGGAACTCGTGCGGATCGACGCCGTGGTGTCGCACATCGAGGCCCGGCAGGGGCTCGAGGCGGGCAGCGTGGGACTCATCGTGAGCTACGAGACCGCGGTCTCGATGGCGCATTGCGAAGAGATCGCCACCGCCACCCCGCGCATCTCCAGCCTGCTGGGCGCCACCGGCCCGAGCGCGGACGTCGGCCGCGAACTAGGCTTCGAATTCACCCCGGCCGGCCTGGAAACGCTGTACCTGCGGAGTCGACTCGTCCTCGCCGCCCGCGCAGCGGGCCTGCACCATCCCGTCGCCGGCGTGTGGCAGGACATCAAGGACCTCGACGGTGCCCGCCAATTCTGCCTGGACAACAAGCAGCTCGGCTACCGCGGCATGGTGTGCATCCACCCGTCGCACATCGCCATCGCCAACGACGTGTTCACGCCGTCCCCCGAGCAGGTCGACTTCTACCGCCGCATGATCGAGGCGTTCAAGGTCGCCGAGGCCGCCGGTAGCGCGGCCGTCGACTTCGAGGGCCAGCACATCGACATCGCCCACGTGAAGACCGCCGAGGGCATCATCGCGCAGGCCGAAGCCGTCATGGCCCACGCCTGAGCGGATCGACCGAAGAGCCCCGCATCCGGCAGGATGCGGGGCTTTCGTCGTGGTGTCAGTTCTCGACTGGGCGTGCTGCGAGGTTCTCCCGGAAGAACGGGGTCGCCTCGGCCACGGCCCGGTCGACGTACTTCGGCACGTCGTAGAAGTCCATGTGGGCGCCGCCGTCGACGACCACCAGCTTCTTGGGGCTGCGGACCCGGCTGTGCAGTTCGGTGGACATCCACAGCGAACCGGTTTCACTGCCGGCGACGATCAGCAGCGGTGCCGTGAACAGGTCCTCGACCAGGTGGAACGCGTCGAACGTGAAGATCCGCGAGATGCTCTTGGTGAACAGCTGCTTGTTCTTCGCGTTCGGGTGCTGCGCACGCGGGGTGAGATAGTAGTCGTGCGCCTCGACCAGGTCGCGCGGAGTGCTCTCGTCCGGCTGTTCCGGAACGTACGGGATGTACGCCGGGTCGGCGCCCTGGGCCTCGGCGGTCCGCTGCTGCGCGACTGCCTGCAGTGTCGGCACCGCGGCCGCGTCGGAGTCGGTTCCGTACCATCCGCGCCGGAACGAGGTGCCGATGTTCACGGCGCTGACGGTGGTGACGGCCTTGATCCGGTAGTCGGTCAGGGCCGCGTTCACGGCGTATCCACCGCCGGCGCAGACACCGAGAACACCGATCTGCTCGGCGTCCACGTAGTCCAGGCTCTGCAGGAAGTCGACGGCCGCGCGCACGTCCTCCACTCGCGCTGCCGGGTCCTCGAGGTGGTGAGGTTCGCCGCCGCTCTCACCCTGGAACGAGGCGTCGTAGGCGAGTGCCACGAAGCCTTCTTCGGCGAGCTTCGCGGCGTACAGACCCGCGGTCTGCTCCTTCACACCGCCACCTGGGTGCACGGTGACGACCGCCGCGTAGCTGCTCTGCGGATCGAAGTTGTCGGGCAGAAACAGGTTGCCTGCCATGGCGATCGGGCCGTTGGGGAAAGTGATGCTGTCCATTGCTGTGTCTCCTTCTGGATGGGGTGTTGTCGCGCGTGGTCAGAGGTTGGTGTCGTAGAACGGGATCAGGGCGTCGAGGGCGATCTTGACGGGCTCGGGCTGGTCGTACAGGTCGTAGTGCGAGAAGCCTTCGGCCACGACGAGTTGCTTCTTCTCGGAGCGGGCGCGGCGGTAGATCTCGAGGCCGTGGCGGTAGGAGCCGAAGGCGCCGGGCTTGTCGCCGACGACGACGCACAGCGGTTGGGTGAGAAGCACTTCCGCGTGGGTGAAGGCGTCCCATCCGTATCCCGCTGCCCGACGCGAGATCAGGCTGCGGGTGGCGCCGTTCGGCTTCTCCCCGCGGGACGTCTTGTAGTACTCGGTGGCCTCGACGACGTCGAGGCCCATCCCGGCCGCCGCGTCCACGGTGGGCGGCAGCAGGTTCTCGACGTTCGGTTCGGCGCCGCGGGCCTCGGCGGTGCGCTGCGCGGCGATCGCGTCCAATGTGGCGATCGGGTCGTAGGCACTGAAGGCCTCGTGCAGCAGGTGGCCGAAGTTGACGCCGACGACGCTGCCGACGACCTTGATGCGGCGGTCGGTCTTCGCGGCGCTGACGGAGTATCCGCCGCCGCCGCAGATGCCGAGTACGCCGATGCGGTCGGCGTCGACGTAGGGGAGGGTGACGAGGTGGTCGACGACGTAGCCGAAGTCCTCGACTCGTTGCGCCGGGTCTTCGATGAATCGGGGTTCGCCGCCGCTGGCGCCCTGGTAGCTGGCGTCGAATGCGATGACGACGTAGCCGGCGTCGGCGAGGGCGGTGCCGTACACGTTGCCGGACGTCTGCTCCTTGCAGCTGCCGATGGGGTGTGCGCTGATGATGGCCGGGTATTTGTTCGTGTTGTCGAATCCTGGCGGGAAGTAGATGTCCGCCGCGATGTCCCAGTACGGGGTCGTGACGCTGACGGTCTCGATCCTCTCCGTGGTCATGAACTGATTTCCCTTCGTCGTCCGCCGGAGCCCGACGGTCTGAATCTCACTGCATCCTGAATGTCACTGCGTCATGGACGATTTCCTCGACCCGCAATCACCACTCTGCTGCGATCCGCGGGGCCGTACCAGAGGCCGGTTATCGGGGGTACCGGCAGCCTCTCCCACGGGCCGTCGGAGGTCCCTAGGCTGCAGGTATGGAGATCGCCAAGGAGATCAAGGACTTCCTGACGACCCGTCGCGCACGCATCACGCCCGACCAGGTGGGCCTGCCCGCCGGTGGCCGGCGTCGGGTCGCCGGGCTACGTCGCGAAGAGGTCGCACTGCTCGCCGGAGTGAGCGCGGAATACTACGTACAGATCGAACGCGGCGGCGTGTCGGGCGTGTCCGACGAGGTGCTGGACGCCATCGCGACCGCGCTGCGACTCGACGACGAGGAGACGAAGCACCTGTTCACCCTCGCCCGCGCCGCGGCCACGAAGCCCCGCAAGCGTAAGCCCGCCCGCGCGCGCGTCGAGATGCCGGAGCCGGTCCAGGCGCTCGTCGATGCGATGATCACCGCCCCCGCCGTCGTGCAGAACGGTCACCTCGATATCGTCGGCGCCAATGCGCTCGGTCGCGCGCTGTACGCCGACGTGTACGACCGCGTGGACGGCGCGCCCAATCTGGCCCGGTTCATCTTCCTCGACCGCCGCGCCGACGAAACGTTCCCCGACTGGAACAACGCGGCCGACGACGCCGTCGCGATGCTGCGGGTGGAGGCGGCGCGGTCGCCGTATTCGGCGGCGGTCACCGGTCTCGTCGGCGAGCTCGCCACCCGTAGCGACGAGTTCCGCACTCGCTGGGCGGTTCACGACATCAAGGCGCACCGGCGCGGAACGAAGCGGTTCCATCATCCGGTCGTCGGCGACCTGACGCTGCGTTTCGAGGCGCTTGAGGTGGCCAGCGCGGCCGGCCTCACCCTGTACGGATTCACCGCGGCGCCGGGTTCCTCCTCCGAGGAGGCTCTCCGCCTGCTGTCCAGTTGGATCGCCACCGAAAGCTCGGCACATCAGCATTCATGACATTCGTGAAGGACGGCAACGGCGAGTTCAGGATTCGCTCGGCGACGCGTCCCTGGTGAGGGTCACGGCCACCGCGAGGAGTATGAGGACCAGTGCGAGGACGACGGCGTAGGACGGCAGCCAGTACGCCGCGGCGGAGGCCGATCCGAGCACGGCGGCGCCGACGGCGCGCAGAACCCAGCCGGTGTGGGTGGTGAGCCGGAAGTAGATTGCGTGCGAGAGCAGGTAGATCGCCGGACCCGCGAGCATCAGCACGCCGCCGACCCCCGCCCGGTCGTCGCCGGCATGGGCGAGCACCAACTCGCTGCCCGCGGCGAACATGACGAGTCCGGTGACCACGCCGTAGATCACGTTGATCCCGATGTGCACGGATCGGATGGGGTTCCCGGTGGCGGCGATATGACTTTCCACGAGCTGTTCGGCGCGCCCGAAGTAGACGGCCCACAGGCAGACGAGCGCGACGAAGCACCCCGCCGCCAGCGCAAGCGTCAGTGCGTCGGAATGATGGGCGGCAATCACACGTCCCAGGGTCAGGACCGTCTCGCCCAGCAGGATGATGAGGAACAGTCGCATCCGCTCGAGCATGTGCTCCGCGTCGAACGGAAGTTGCTGCGTCTGCGTGCGTCCGCCCGGCAGCGGGTGAGCGCTCCAGGTGCCGACGAGATCGACGAGCGCGGCCACCGCCCACAGCCACAGGCGCCATTCCGGGTCGAGTGCGGCGCCGGCCACCCAGAACGGCGCCGAGACCGCGAACCAGATCAGCACGTGCAGGAAGTGCAGGCGGAGGCTGGGCGTCGGGGCGGTGGCCGCCGCGTAGATGGTGGGGCCGATCAGCGCCAGTAGCATGGGAACGACGAAGAGCCAAGGGCTTTCGTCGAATGCGTGCCCGATGCCCGCGTTCATGAACAGGCCGAGTCCCATCACCGTGACCGTCACGGCCCGGGTGGCCGTGCGTTCGATGTCGAGGAGCGTGACCTCGAACGTGGTGAACGCCCAGACCCCGCACACCGCAACGAGTGCCACGAGAGCTTCGGCGGCGCCGTGCCAGGTCAGGTGGTCGACGAGATGGTGCGTGAGCTGACCGATCGCCAACACGAACACCAGGTCGAAGAACAGCTCGAGCGGCGAGACCTCACGGTGGGTGCTGCGCGCGTTCCTGGCCATCATGGATTCCTCCTCGGCGCCCGAATCCTATCCGGCGGCGTCGAGGCGAAAGGTCGTTTCGGCGGCGGTGTCGGCGACCATCGGTTCCAGCGCGGCGGGCCGGCTGCGGTACTTGGCGCGGTGTTGTTCCGCATCGCGTTGCGGTACCAGCCGCCGTCCGGGCCGAACGCGGACCGGACGTAGAGGTCGTCGGCGACGCGCACGACACAGATCGGTATCCAGCGGCGCAGGGAGCCGTCGCGCCGATAGCTGCTGATGTGCAGTTCCTCGGTGTGGCCGATCGCGTCGAGTTGCTCGCTGTGCCATGCCATGTCGTCATCTCCTGATGTCGGCGATCCGTGATCAGAGGTCAAGGCGGTTGCGGCGCGGGAAGGAGAGGCTGTGGGTACCCCTGTAGCCAGGGTCTCCCACGAGACTGCGGCGGCCGGCAGGGTGAGGTGGGTCCGGCCTTGACAGAACCCGATCCACAGATAATGTATTATATTGTCACTTGAACTCACGGAGGCATACCCATGCAGCACAAGCCGCTCGACGGGATCCGCATCCTGGAGATCGGGGGTTACATCGCCCTTCCGTTCGCCACGTCGATCCTGTGCGCTCTCGGCGCAGAGGTCGTGAAGGTGGAGAAGCCCGTCGTCGGGGAGGACTTCCGTCGCCACCAGAACGACGGCAGCCCCTACTTCCGCCAGTACAACACCGGAAAGCGGAGCCTGTCGATCGACCTGAAGCATCCCGAAGGCATCGCGCTGGTCAAGGCCCTCGTGCCGCACTTCGACGTGGTCCTCGAGAACCTGCGGCCGGGCAAGTTGGCGGCGCTGGGCCTCGGACCCGACGAGTGCCGCGCGCTGCGATCCGACCTCGTCTACGGGTCGGTGACCGGGTTCGGCTCGGGTGGTCCGCTGGCGAGCCGCCCCGCCTACGACACGATCGGGCATGCGTTCGGCGGTCTCTACTCCCTGTTCGGCGACGACGCCCGGCCCCAGCTGGCCGGCGGGCTCAGTGCGGACCTGATCACCGGACTGAGTACGGCCACCGGCGTCCTCGCGGCGCTCGTCGGACGGCTGCGCACCGGCGCGCCGCAACACATGGAGACGTCGATCATGGAGGCCGTCAGCGTTCTGGCGACCGACGGGATCACGCAGTCCTTCGAACTGGGATACGATCCGAGCAGGCAGAGCAGGCATCCGCAGGCGCAGAACTTCTGCGTCAAGACCGCCACCGGCGAGTATCTGGCGGTCCACCTGTCGTCCTCGCAGAAATTCTGGCGCTCGCTGTGCACGGCGATGAACCGGATGGATCTCACCGAGGATCCCCGCTTCGCCGAGTACCGCCCCCGGGAGTCGAACTACCACGAGCTGGCCAAGATCGTCGAAGCCGAGTTCGAGCAGCAGTCGCTGCAGCACTGGGAGGATGCCCTCTCCGCTGCGGACGTGCCGTTCGCCCCAGTGTTGTCGATGACCGGATTCGTCGAGCACGAGCAGGTGGAATGGCTCGAACTGGTCGAACGGCAGCAGGACGGGCTGGCGCTCATCCGGCCGCCGTGGCGGTTCGCGGGCGAACGCCCCGATCGGGCGGGCACCGCGCCGCGGGTCGGCGCCGACAGCCGCGACGTCGCCTCGGAGGTGTACTCCGCCGAGCAGATCGACGACCTGGTGCAGGCGGACGTTCTGTTCGTCGAACCCTGAGCCTGACCGGTGCCCCGACCCGGGACGCGCATATTCCGTATTCGAACAACGATGGGTGAGTGATCGATGACTGCCGATGTATCGACCGACGGCATCGCGGTGGGTCCCGTCGACGATGAGTCCGCCGTGCTGGAGAACCTGCTGGCGACACGGTGGAGTTGCCGCGCGTTCGAGCCGCGCGAGGTTCCGCGCCCGCTCATCGAGCGCATGTTCACGCTGGCGCAGAGGTCCGCGTCGTGGTGCAACACGCAGCCCTGGCAGGTCATCGTGACCAGCGGTGCGGGAACCGAGCGATTCCGGGACGGTCTCGCGGAGTACGCGAGTGGGCACGGTGCCGCCTTCGAATTCGATCCGCCTGCGGAGTACCGCGGGGTCTACCGCGACCGGCGCCGGGCGAGCGGGTGGCAGCTGTATCAGGCCGTGGGAGTCGAACGCGGTGACCGTGCCGCGTCCGCACGCCAGTCGTTCGAGAACTTCCGCCTGTTCGGCGCCCCGCACGTCGCGATCATCACGACCGATGCCGAGCAGGGCGTGTACGGCGCGGTGGATTCCGGGCTCTACCTCGGCACCCTCCTGCTCGCGGCGCGGAGCCTGGGGATCGCCACGATCCCGCAGGCCGCCCTGGCGAGCCAGTCTCCCTTCATCCGTGAGCATTTCGGTATCGCGGACGACCGCAAGATTCTGGTGGGGATCTCCTTCGGCTACGCCGACCTGGACCACCCGGCGAACAGCTACCGGACGGCACGCGCGTCGCTCGACGAGGTCGTCACCTGGCAGGACCGATAGCGCCCTATTCGGTTGCCGTGGAGGGTGTATCGGTTGCGGTCATGATCGCAAGCAGTTGCAGAGCCTGCTCGGACGGTGACTGCGGTTCTGCGGTGTACCCGACGAGGGACAATCCGTCCGCACCGGTGATGTCGAAGACGTTGTAGGTCAGCGACAGGTCGCCGACGTCCGGATGCCGGAACTGTTTGACACCGTGCCGATGAGCCTTCACGTTGTGGGCGGCCCATCGGGTGCGGAATTCTTCGCTCCGAGAGGCGAGTTCGCCGACGAGTCCGGTGACGACTGTCGAGTGGGGCGAGTGTGCGGCCTCCACCCGCAGCAGGGCCACGGCGTCGTCGGCCGCGGTGTTCCACTCCGGGAACACGCCGTCGGGGATCTTCCGGTCGGCCCGCCGCGGGGCCCGCGCGGCACCCGTCGTGGTGCCGGCGGCCCGCACGAGGTCGAACAGGTGCGCCGTTTCTTCCTCGGTGAGCCGCAGTGCCCGGGCGACGGCGTGGAGAACGTCGTCGGAGACTCCGGCGACGTTCCCGCGTTCGATCTGGGTGTAGTACTCGATGCTGACACCGGCCAACTGCGCGACCTCTTCACGCCGCAGGCCCGGTACCCGACGTCGCCGGCCGGGTGGCAGGCCCACTCGCTCCGGGGTGATCTTCGCCCGCCGGGTCATCAAGAACTCTTTGACGTCCTGGGCGATGTCCATGGATCCACAGTAGGAACAGGACCGGGCGCCGGGAAGGGTCAGTTACCCGGCGTCAGCGGCAGGAGCAGGGAGGCGACGACGTCGTCCACCTTGTCGAGGTACAGCACGTCGTGAATCATCGTGTCGACCACCTGCTCGTCCAGCGGATATACCGAGTACGGCACACACTTGCGGAACTTGTCGACGAAGTCCTGCTCGCTGAACGGGTTGTTCGGGTGCCCCTTGACGTAGACGTGTTCGGTGGTGATCGTGCGGCCGTCGCGCAGCGTGGTCGTGAGCCGTGCGCCCCAGTCCGACACGGACGGGTCCTCGGCGACGGAGATCCTCGACATCAGCTCTCGGACGTCCTGACGTTGCCGTGCTTCGTCGGTGTAGGACTGCACGAAGACGCTCTTGTCGATCGCGGCGGTCGCGACGGCGTACGGGAGGCTGAACTGACATTCGGGGACGGTCCGCGGGTGCCACTTCACGTTGGTCGGCTCGCACACGGCGCGCCAGCCGGAGGTGGAGACGTCGATGTGGACGGTGGCGATGTCGTCGGGGCCGAAGCCGTGCGTGCGCATCTGATCCAGGATGCCGTCGATGGAGGAGTGCGAGAAGTAGCAGGCGCTGTACCCCTTGGTCGTGATGTTCGTCGACTCCCAGCGTTCGCCCAGATCCCGGGTGAGTGGCTCCGCGTCCGTCTCCCAGCGAGCGGTGCGCAGGTATCCGTTGGGTCCCGTCAGCACCTCCCGGCGGGGGCCGGTGATGCCCTTCTCCGCGAGGAGGCAGGCGGTGATCGCCGATTGGCAGACGAGGCCGTGGTGCACCCGGACCATCAGGGTGGCCGGTGCGTAGATCGCCATCGTGTGAGGCTGGGTCATCGTGCGGGCGATGCCCTGGGCATTCTCCAGTAGTTCCTGGGAGAAGCCGAGGAGTTTGCCGATGGCGGCGACAGCGCCGAAGATGTAGTGGCCGCCGCAATCGTGGGACTTCACGGCGGTACTGATGACCTTGTAGGCCGAGCCCACGCGGATGAGCGTCTCCTGGCCGACGACCAGCGCCGTCAGGAATTCCTTCCCCGTGACGTCCGGCCGCAGCCCGGTGGCCGCCAGCAGACTGGCCACGATGTATTCGCTGATGTGCCCTGCTTCCTCGTGAAGATCGCCGCAGTCCATCGCCCGGGGCATCGGGCCGATCGCCAGTGCCGCCTCGGCCGCGGGAACGCGGCCACCGTAGAACGGCAGCACCGACTGCGGTGCGCCGCCCTTGTCCTTGACCAGATCCACGATCGCCGGGATCCCGTCCATCCCGGAGCCGCCGATCATCACGGCCATGCAGTCCAGCAGGGTGTGCTTGGCATGCCGGACGACCTCGGCGGGGAGATCGTCGTAGTCGGTCTGCACCGCCATCCGGCACAGGGTGCTCATCGGATCTTCCGAGTTCTGGATCGCGAACTTCGTCATGTCGTCCCTCTTCCGCGTCGAGATGTCGCTGCCGGCAACGCAAGTCGGCGTCCCGGTTCATGTCAGAAGGTCGCGCATGTCCCGGCTCGGGGATAGGGGGATTCTCGCCTACCGAGAAGACGAGTCCGGTCAGGGCACTTCCGTCGCGTGCCGGATCTGCTGCTTCAGCAGCGTCAACCGTGGGCCGTCGGCGGTGCGCGTCGCGCGGGAGATACCGAGAGCGGTGGCGTGCAGCGCGGGCAGCAGGGTCGACGGCGCGTCGGCGCCGAACGCGGTCGTGACCGACAGTGCGCCGATCGCGGTGCCGTCGTCGGCGAGAATCGGCACGGCGACCGCCGTCGAGTCGGGGGAGATCCAGCGGCGGGCGACGACGTAACCGGTGCGCAGGGTCTCGTTCACGATCCGCAGCAGTTCGGCCCGGTCGACGACGGTGTGCTCGGTGAATCGGGTGATCTTGCCGGTCGCCAGGATGTGCTCCCGCACCTCCGGCGGAGAGAACGCGACCAGAACGATGCCCGGGGACGACGCCAGTGCGGGAAGCCGCACACCCGGCTGAGTCACGTTGGTGACACTCGGTTGCCGGGTCGACAGCGTTTCCAGGTTGAGGACGTCGTTGCGGTCGAGTACCGACAGCAGGGTGGGGGCCTGCACCGCCGACCGCAGGTCCTCCATGTACGGCAGGGCGACCTCCCGGAGCGTGAGCGCACTCGACGACCGGGCCACCACCTCCCACAGGCGTGTGCCGATCCGCAGCCTGCGGTCGGGGTCGCGTTCGAGGAAACCCACGTCGACGAGTTCGGCCACGATCCGATGCGCCGACGGCATCGGGATCGCGGTCCTCCGCGCGATCTCCGACGCCGTCAGTGAACCGCCTGCCCCCTTGAACGACTCGAGCACCTGCACGACCCGCTCGATCATCGATTCATTCCGCGGGGGCATCGGTCCTCCTCCATGGCACCTGCCTCAGGGCGCTAGTCGAGGTTGATGTAGACGGCCTTCGGGTAGAGATAGCCTTCCACGTGTTCTTTCGCTCCCTTCCAGCCGTACCCGCTCATCTTGGTGCCGCCGAATCCGATGGCCGGGTCGAGGACGCCGTAGCAGTTGACCCAGATCGTTCCGGCCTTGATGTTCTGCGAGACCTTGTGTGCCGTGGACAGGCTGCGGGTCCAGACACCGCCTGCCAGGCCGAACGGGGTGTCGTTCGCGAGCCGCAGTGCGTCGTCCATGTCGTCGAACGGGATGACCGACGCGACGGGTCCGAAGATCTCTTCCCTGGCGATCGTCATGTCGTTCGACGCGCCGGAGAACACGGTCGGCTCGACGAAGAAGCCCGATGCCAGTTCGCCGCCGAGGCGTTTGCCGCCGCTCGCCAGGTGCGCGCCTTCGCCGCCGCCGACGTCGATGTAGTGCATGACCCGATCGAGCTGCCGTTTCGAAATCAGCGGACCCAACTGGGTATTCGGGTCGAGACCGTCTCCCACGCGGATGGTCTTGGTGAACTCCTGCATCCGTTCGACGAACTCGTCGTGGATCGAACGCTGCACGAAGATCCGTGTGCCGGCGACGCAGACCTGGCCGCTGTTGGTGAACACGCCCATCGCGGCGCCGGGCACGGCCTTGTCCAGATCGGCGTCGGCGAAGACGATGTCGGGCGATTTGCCACCCAACTCCAGTTGCAGGCGTTTGAGGTTGCCGGCCGATGCGCGGACGATGGTCTGCGCGGTGCCGATCGATCCGGTGAACGCGATCCGGTCGACGTCCCGGTGTTCGGCCAGGGCCTGGCCCGCGTCGGCGCCGTACCCGGTCACGACGTTGATGACGCCCTCGGGCACGCCGGCTTCCATCATCAGTTCGGCCACCCGCAGCACCGACAGGGAGGCGTCCTCGGCGGGTTTGAGGACGGCGGTGCATCCGGTGGCGAGTGCCGGGCCGAAGATCCACCACAGGCCGATCAGGGGCCCGTTCCAGGGGATGATGCCGCCGACCACTCCGACGGGGGCGAGGGACTTGAGGGTGAGGAAATCCCCGGGCAGCGAATTCGGGGGTGTCGCGACGGTCGCGGCGTCGCATTGGGACGCGAAGAATTGCAGCACCTGCGAGGTCCACTCGGCGAGTCCGGTGGTCCGCTTCAGCGGCGCCCCCATGTCCAGCGTCTCAATCATCGCCAATTCGTCGAAATTGTCGAGGATGACGTCGTGGATCTTCAGGATCAGCTTGCGGCGCTGATGCGGAGTCCACCGACTCCATTCGCCCTCGAAGGCGCGGCGGGCGGCCGAGACGGCGAGGTCGATGTCCGTCGCGTCGCCGCCGGCGATGCGGCAGAGTACCTGCCCCGTCGCCGGATTGACGGTGTCGATCTGCCGGCCGGAAGTGGCGTCGACCCACTTCCCGCCGATCAGATTCTTCTTCGATCCCTGGATGAAAGCGGGGACGGTGAGCGATGTTTCGTCTTGGGTGAGCAACTCGTTCTCCTCCTCCCGTCTCGGCGGCGGGCCGAAACAGTCGTGGTCGGCCGGTCCGGCCGCGGGCTTCGTCGATGCGGTGACCTGTGCGGGTGTCAGAATTCGAAGACTCCCTTGCCGTCGGATTGCTTGTCGAACCACTCGTACGCCTCGGTGGCCTGGTTCAGCGACCAGCTGTGGGTGTACAGGTCGTCGATGGGAAGCCCTTGCTCGACGATGAATTCGGCGCAGCGCCGCTGCTGGATCGTGGACATCGTCCAGGACGTCATGATCGTCCACTGCTTCTTGTACTGCTCCTCCGTCCGGAAGTGCACCTCGCCGGGGAGTCCGATGAAGCACGCCCGTCCCCACTTGCCGAGGACGCTCAGCGCGTCGGCGCCCGCCACCCCGGATGTTTCCAGGATCATCTCCACGCCCTTGCGGCCCGCGAGATCGGCGATCGTCGCGGACAGGTCGACGTCGGCCGAGTTCACGACCGCGCTCGCGCCGAACTTCCGTGCGCGTTCCAGCCGCGAATCGTTGACGTCCACCGCGATGACCCGGGCGCCGAGCGCCGAGGCGAGCATGGTCCCGGACAGCCCGACCGGGCCCTGCCCGAACACGACCAGCGATTTCCCGCCGACGTCGCCGAGCCGCATGAGACCTCCCCACGCCGTCCCGGTGCCGCAGCCGATCGCGGCGCCCGCCTTGTAGCTGAGGCCGTCGGGGAGCGGCAGCAGAGTCCGGGCAGGCACGACGGCATACGGTGCATGACCGCCGTGGGTGGTGATGCTCATCGTCTGGGCGTTCCCACGGTCGCACATCTGCGGCCATCCGGAGCGACACTGCTCGCACACGTCGCAACCCCAGTAGTGGTGGATCATGACGCGGTCGCCGACGGAGGCCGTGTCGGGCGACACCCCTTCTCCGACAGCGTGTACGTCACCGCAGGGCTCGTGACCCTGGATGGTGTCGGCGCTCCCGCCGAAGGACACCGCGCTCCGGTAGAAATGGAGGTCGCTGCCGCACATTCCGGACGCCCGCATCCGGACGACCACTTCTCCCGGCCCCGGTTGCGGTGCCGGGAAGTCCTTGAGAACGACGCTGCCATCCCCCGGAAAAGTGATTCCCTGCATCATCGACCTTCTTCCTCGTTGCGGAGCGCTGCGGTGGCCTGCACATCGACGCGCAGCCCTTCGGGATCGGACTTCGGGTCGCCGATCACGACGACGCCGTAATCGCGGGCGGCACCGGCGACGCTGACGTATTCGTTGCGCACGTCGGCGAGCACGCGTTCGGGGTCGCGGGCGAACGGGTCGCCCCAGCCGCCGCCGCCGTTGGTCAGGCACCGCAGGATAGAGCCGGTCTTCGTCTGCCACACTTGCCGACTGGCGAAATAGTGGTACTCGCCGTCGACCGGGTCCAGTGTCTTCGTCTCGGGGTCGAGCACTCCGGCGACGGGGACGCTGTCCGCGTAGACGTCGGGTGTGGTGCCCAGCATGCCCGGGCTGTCCGCGCCGTCACGCGGCGGGAAGATCCAGATGGCGCCGTTGGGTCCGGGTTCACCGCCGTTCGCGCCGACTCCACTCGGGACCTTGGTGCGGAACGGCGACAGGTAGTGGCTGCCCTCGCTCAGCCAGAGCGTGTCCTTGAGGTTCGCGGCACCACCGCGGAACGTGCCGGGACCGCCGGTGTCGATCGCGTGTTCCTTGCGCAGCATGACGACCGGGGAGTCGTGCTCGATCGTCTCGGTGGCGGGGTCGAGGTTGTTGAGGAAGAACAGGACGGTGTAGCTGTCGCCGTCGCCTTCCTTCGTGGCCCCCCACGGCCCGTGCTCGCCGCCGCACTGGGTGGCGCTCGTCCACGGGGTTCCGTCGGCGGTCACGCCGGACGCGTTGTGGGTGTTCGTGGAACCGTAGTCGCCCGCGACACCCTTCTCGCCGAGGGCCGGGTTGAGCGCGTCGAAGACGGCGGAGACGACGGCGCCCGACGCTTCCCAGAACATCATGATCCCGCCGTCGGGCGGCAGGGACGACACCAGCGTGCCCGGCGGGGTGGCGAGGTCGATGTTGCGCCAGGTGCCCGAGGTGAACGGCACCTCGGGGTCCAGCAGCATTGTCAATGCCACGCCGACAGCGGTTTTGGCGTCGAGCACCCCACAGTTGATGCACGTGCGAGCCTGCGGCGAGGTGCCGGACAGGTCGACCTCGATGTCCTGGCCGTGCTTGCGCAGCGTCACCTGCACCGTGTAGTCGACGCTGTCGTCGAGGCCGTCTGCGTCGATCAGCGAAGAGCCGGTGTACTCGCCGTCCGGCACGAGTGCGATGGCGTCGCGCATGCGCTCGGCGGACGTGTCGCAGGCGTACGTCAACGTCCCCAGATAGGCGTCCAGACCGTAGCGTTCGATGTTCTCGAGCACGAGTCGCTCGCCGAGTGCGAGTTGCTGGTAGATGCTCTTGAAGTCGGGCAGCAGCATCCCGCCCCACCGGGTGTTGTCGAAGATCAGGCTGAACGTCGAGCGCACCGGTTCGTCCTTGGACCACAACAGCATCGGCGGAATGACGAGACCGTTCTCGTACACGTTCGCCTTCGTGGCCGAGAATCCGCCGGGCACGGTGCCGCCCATGTCGAGTTGGTGGGCGCGCATGTTCACGAACGAGACGATCCTGCCGTCGACGAAGACCGGGCGGATGAAGCACACGTCGTTGACGTGGGTTCCGCCGCGGTACGGGTCGTTGCAGATGAGCACGTCACCGGGGGAGAGGTTTTCGGGCCCGAACTCTTCGACGACGTTCCGTACGGCGTCGCCGAGTGTGCCGAGGAAGACCACGAGGCTGTTGCTGACCACGGCCATCGGATAGTTGTGATCGGGTGGACCGCTGATGGTGCACGCGAAGTCGTACCAGTCGCGGATGATCGGCGAGAACGCCTCGCGCATGAAACCGGTGGACATGTGCTCCACGGTGTACCGCAGCCGGTTGAGGATCACGGCCGCGGTGAAGCGATCGCAGCCGTAGGCGTCGGTGAACGTGGAGTCGGAGATGTCGCGCAGTCGAGTCGGTTCGGCGCCCGCAGAGGCGGGTGTCGCTTCGAGAGTGGTCATGGGATTCACTTCCTCCGGATGATCAGTTCGCCGTAGCGGCCGACGGTGGCGCGCTGCCCGGCTCCGATGTGCGTCGTCGAGAGTCCTTCGTCGACGATGGCGGGCCCTTCCAGAATATCTCCGGCGCAGAGGTTTTCGCGGTCGTAGACGTCGGCCTGCTGTGCGCCCTCGCCGTCGGCGTCGATGTCGCCGAGGTAGCGCAGTACCGTCGTCCGGACCGGCTGAAGGGGTTCGTCGCCGCGCTGCGGAGCTTCGGGGTAGTCGACCTTCGGGGTGTCCAGGACCGCCCGCACCCGGAACGTCACGCCCTCGACGGGCATCGCCTCGAATCGGTTGCCCGAACGGTTCTCGTACGTGTCGTGGAACGACTGGACGATGGTGGTGATCGCGTCGGCGTCGATGGTGCCGTCGGGAACCGGCACGAACGGTGTCTCCCAGCTCTGCCCGGCGAGGTGGGCGTCCATGCTGCGATGGAACGTCACGCCGGTGCCCTCGTCGAGGCCCTCGCGCAGTTGCGATTCCATCTCGCCGAACAGCGCGTCGATGGTCGGTGCCGCATCGGGGGTGAGGATCATGTACGCGCTGCGGTTGGCGGTGAACACCTGGTCCGCGGACAGCAGACCCAGTGCGGAGAACAGGCCGGGATACGGTGGCACGATCACCTGCTTGCAGTGCACCGTGTCGAGCACCGCGGGCAACAGCATCGGCCCGGCGGCGCCGAACGCGACGAGGCTGTAGTCGCGCGGGTCCACACCGTTCTTGATCGCGACGTTGAACACGCCCTCCGCCATGTTGTTGACGGCCATTTCATAGGCGTAGCGAACCTTCTGCGCCAGCGTGAACTCCGAATCGAGGTCCTCGAACGCCTGCCGGGACAGCGCCGGATCGAGGTCCACCGCGCCACCGGCGAACCGGCTGGGATCGATGATGCCGATCATCAGGCACGTGTCGGTGGTGGTCGGCTGGGTGCCGCCGCGCCCGTAGCAGGCCGGTCCGGGGGAGGATCCCGCGCTGTCCGGGCCCACCTGGATCTCGCCTGCGGGGCCGATCGCGACGATGCTGCCGCCGCCGGCGCCGATGCTGGAGATGTCGTTCGCCAGGGCGTTGACGACGAGGTCGTGCTCGAGTTCGAAGCTGGTGTTGACGAACGGTTCGCCCGCCGTGACGACGCTGATGTCGATGGACGTGCCGCCGACGTCCGCGCAGAGCAGGTTGTTCTCGCCGATCAGCCCGCCGAAGTGTGCACATCCGACGGTGCCGGCGGCGGGCCCGGAGAAGACGATGCGGAAGGGCAGTTCCATCGCACGTCCGGACGGGACGAGGGTGGCGGCGCAGTCGGCGAAGTTGAGTTCCCCGCTGAAGCCGAGGTCCGCGAGTCCCTTCTCCAATTTGGCGGTGTAGTCGGTGTAGATGATCTTCATCAGCGTGTCGATCACCGTGGTCGAGGCCCGTGCGTACTCCTTGGCGAGCGGGGAGACATCACTGGAGATCGAGCAGGGCACGTCGCCGAGGACCTCGCGGACCAGTTCGCGCAGCCGGACCTCGTGCGCCGGGTTCACGTACGCGTTGATCAGACAGATCGCGACACCGGTGACGCCGCAGCGCCGGAGCACGTCCAGTTCGGCGCGGGCCTGCGCTTCGTCCAGTTCGAAGAGCACGCCGCCGTCGGCCGTGATCCGCTCGTGGATGCCGCGCCGCAGGTACCGCTGGACGAGCGGCCGGGAGGCGTCACCGAAGCTGCGACGCCAGCGCGAGTCCAGGATGGCGTGCGCCGGGCGCCACACCCGCCCCATGTCGAGGATGTCGCGATGACCCTCGGTCGTGAGAAAACCGATCTTGGGCAACCGCCGGGTGATCACCGCGTTCAGGCCGTGCGTGCTCGCGTGGTTGAACACGCTCGCGTCCTCGACGCCGAGTGCCGCGGCGCCCTCGAGGACGGGTCCGAACACCTCGGTGTAGTCGGTGGTGACCTTCGCGGTCTGGATCTTGCCGTCGCGCAGGGCGACTACGTCGGTGAATGTTCCGCCGACATCGACTGCAATCATCGTGGAATCCTTCGTCAGAGCAGGTCGGTGAGAAGTTGGATGGGCCCGAGCCGGGACCACGGGGAGCGGTCCAGGGACAGCAGGCACTGCTGGCATTTGACGACCTGGAACCAGCCGCCTTCGGATACCACGGGGTAGCGGCGGAGTTCTTCAGCGCCGCATCGCGGGCAGTGGCCGTCGACGGGGGTTCGTTCGAGAACCGGGGTGGGTGGGCTGTCGTGTTCTTCGGACATGGTGGGCACAACTCCAGGTGCTCTCGGAGACGGGAGCGCAGGTGCGCTGGTCGTCACGACGCTATGGGGGTGGGATCTGCGTCACAATCCTTCTGGCGAAGGCCGGCATCCACTTTCCGAACGCCGCACGCGGTGCTCATCCGCGGCTACCTGCAGGTTCGTCCCAATATGATGTATTATTCTCACCGGCACTACGGCGGCGTGGGTGAAACCGGCCACGCCGGGTCTCAGGAGGTGGCGGCGCGTGAGCGACCGACAGCTGAACTTCCGCACGGCGGATCTCGATGCCGCGCACGCCCAGGTCACGAAGGCGTTCGCGGGTCACGACGTGCACGTGCCGGACGATCGAGAAGTGGACTTCCGGCTGGATCTCGCGCCGGCCCCGCGCTTGACGATCGGCCGGATGTCGTACGGGGCAGCGGTGACCCTGCACGGGCCGCCGATGCGACTCTGCTACCACGTGAATCTGCCCGTCACCGGTGCGAGCACGGTCGAGCAGGGCGGTGTGCGCCGAAGCTTCGTCGCGGGGGAGGCGGGTGTGGCGTTCGGGCCGCAGGCGCCCGTGCTGGTGCAGTGGAGTGCGGATTCGTGGCAGTACCACATCAAGTTGCCGAAAGACCCGCTCGAGGCGCACGCGGCGAAACTGACGGGCCGCCCGATCGGGGAGGAGATCCGCTTCGATCTGACGTTCGATCTGAGGTCCAGCGCCGCGCAGGCGCTCGTCGCGACCGCCGGGTTCCTGTACGCAGAACTCTCCCGGCCGGACGGCATCTCCACGATGCCCGCTGCCTGCCACGAACTCGAATCGGCCCTCATGACTCAACTGCTCATGACGGTGCCGAGTCAGCTCACCCCGGAACTGCACGGAAAGCCCCCTCACACCCGGCGGTCCAAGATCCGCGAGATCGTGGACTATGTCGACCGGCATCCGGAAGACGACATCACCACGGCCGATCTCGCGTCGATGGCCGGCGTGAGCGAACGCGCCCTGCAGGCGGGCTTCCGTGAGGTGGTCGGGATGTCGCCGACCGCCTATCTCCGGGGTGTTCGACTCGATCGGGTGCACCTCGATCTCGCGTGTGGCTCTTCGGGTTCCGTCACGGATATCGCCGCGCACTGGGGTTTCTACCATCCCGGCCGCTTCGCTCAGCAGTATCGGGCCCGGTTCGGCTTCCTACCCTCGGAGACCGTGCTGCGCTCACGACGCTGAGCCGGGGCTCCGCGTGCCGGTTCGGCCGGCGCGTGTACGGTGAGATTGCTATATATAATGTTTCACACTGCGGCGGGAGGCGGCATGACCGTGGCGGAATCCGTCCGGTGGGAGGTCCTGGAGTTCCGGGGCGCCCACGGCGACAAACTGATCGGCAACCGATGGACGTCCCCTCGCCGGAATCGGGGAACCGTGCTGCTGCTGCACGGCGGCGGTCAGACGCGGCACTCCTGGGAGCGCACCGCGCGACGGCTCGCAGGTGCGGGGTGGCAGGCGATCACGGTGGATGCCCGCGGGCACGGCGACAGCGCATGGTCGGCGACCGGCTACACGCTGGACTTCTTCGTCGCCGACCTCCATGCGACGATCGCGCAGATCGGCACCGCTCCCGTCGTCGTCGGGGCATCCCTGGGTGGGCGGACGGCGCTCGCGGCCGTGGGTGAGCGGCCCGGATCGGTGTCGGGTCTGGTGCTGGTGGACATCGCGCACCGGGTGGACCCGGACGGGCGGGAGCGGGTGAAGGGCTTCATGGCCGGCGCGCCGGACGGGTTCGCCACGCTCGAGGACGTCGCCGCCGCGGTCGACGCCTACCGGTCCGCGCCGCGACGACGCCGGAACCTGGACGGGCTGAGGAAGAATCTCCGGCAGCGGGCGGACGGCCGCTGGTACTGGCACTGGGATCCGCGGTTTCTCGAGTTCACGACGGACGGTGCGAACGTCGACGTCGACCGGCTGTCACGGGCGGCCCGTAACGTCACCGTGCCCACCCTGCTCGTCCGCGGGAAGAAGTCGGACATGGTCACCGCCGAGGCGGCCGCCGAGATCCGCGACCTGGTGCCGACGGCGGAGGTGGTCGAGGTGGGTGCCGGTCACATGGTCGCCGGCGACGACAACGACGTCTTCACCGCTCACCTGCAGGACTTTCTCGTCGGCCGGGTGCGTCAGCAGGTAGTGGACAGCTGACCGGCGAGGGGGTGGGCGATCAGCCTGCGTTCGCCTCGGCGTCGGTATCCCACAGCCCGCGCTGCTCGAGTTCGTCGATCAGGTGATCCGCGCCGTCCAGGATGTGCGACTCCATGATCGTCTTCGCCCTCTTGCCCGCGTGCTTCTTCAATGCATCGAGCAGGAGGGGATGTTCCTTCTGGGTCGTGGTGACATGACCCTCGATGGTGGCGTAGAAGCGGTTCGGAAGATTCGTGACGACGGAACCGAGGAGGCGGGCGAGACGCGGTGAGTCCGCGATCAGGTTGATCTTTCGGTGGAACGCGTGCCCGAGGGACGAAATGCGCTCGGTGTCGCCCTGTGCGATGGCGTCATCGTGCTGCTGCAGGATCCCCTCGAGTTCGGCGATCTGCTGCGGAGTGATGTTCTTCGCGGCCCGTGCGGCCAGTTCGGCGGCCAGCTGAGCCTGGGCCCAGAACAGATCCCGCACGTCCTGCTTCGTGAACGGGGCCACGACGAAGCCGCGCCGGGGGACCATCTCCACGAAGCCTTCGCTCCGCAGGGCGAGGAGTCCCTCGCGGACGGGTGTGGTGCTGACTCCGACGGCTTCGGCGATCCGCTCGATGCGGAGGAAGTCGCCGGCACGCACCTCGCCGGAGATGATCATCTCGCGGACGTACGTGGCAACTTCCTCGGGCAGTTGCTGTCGTCTTGACCTGTCATTCAGGGGCATCGTCGGTCGCACCTTCCCGGATTCGAAAGACTCGACATAATGTACCATCCGCGCCCGCGTGGCCGACCGCAGCCCGGAGCCGTGCCGGAACTATCCGATCGTCAGGGCGCGGGAGCGCGCGTGCCCTCGCGCGAATTCCTCGCAGTCGGGTCGGCCACAGTTCGGAGTCGACATAATCCACGACGCATCATATATTGTTCCGAGTGTGATCTGTGTCGCACCGGCTGTCGGTGCTACGAGCGAGAGGGACCTGATGAGCACAACGAAGGATTGGGCGTCGCGCGTGGGGATGCGCCCGTATCAGATTGCATCCGTGGTCTTCTGCATGTTCCTGAACATGCTGGACGGATACGACGTCCTCGTGATGGGTTTCGCGATGCCGCATCTGCCGGAGGGCTTCGCGACCAATCCGGAGAAGGGCTATCTGATCAGTGCCGCCCTCGCCGGGATGGCGGTCGGCGCGATCGGCCTCGCCCGCTTCGCGGACGTCATCGGCAGGCGGCGCATCCTGTTGGTCGGCCTCGCCGCCAACACCCTGGGCCTGACCGCGTCGGCGCTGTCGAACGGTTTCGCGATGCTCCTGGTGACCCGCTTCGTCACCGGCATCGCGATCGGGACCATCAGCGTCGTCATCATCGTCCTCTGCCAGGAGGTCGTCCCGCCCAATCGGCGAAGTGTGGCGCTCGGCCTGGTCATGGTCGGCTATCCGCTCGGCACGACGCTCGCGGGCTTCGCGGGCGCCGGACTCGTGGCACTGGCAGGCGGCGCGTGGCAGGGCATGTTCTGGATCGGCGCCGCGATGGGGGTCCTGTCGTTCGTGGTGACCGCCGCCTTCCTCCGCGAATCGGACGATTTCCTGGCCCGTAAGGGAACGAAGACGGAACCCGGCCAGGCGATCTCTGCGCCGCAGAGCGAGGTTCGTCTGCTCGGCCGGGAACTGCGGTCGCGCACACTCCTCCTGACGTTCGGATACTCGATGCTCACCGCCGGGTACTACTTCGTCGGCACGTGGACGCCGCAACTGATCAAGAACGCCAGTGGCGACGCGGGGAGCGGTGCGCTGGCCGGCATCATGATCAGCTTCGGTGCGGTGGTCGGAGGTTGCCTGTTCGGCGCGTTCGGGTTGCGGTTCCCCGGCGCGCGGATCGCGGTGATCACCTCGGCCGTGTCCGCCGCGGCGATCGCCGGGTTCGCACTCACGCTGCAGGGACCGTTTGCACTGGCCATGGCCGGACTTCTCGGCGCAGGCACCTTCGCGGCCATGTCCGGGTTCACCTCCACGTCGACGGCGGCGTACCCCGTGCTCGCGCGCGCCAAGGGCTACGGAGCGATGATGGGCGTCGCCCGCGCGGGTGCCATTCTGTCGCCGATCGTCGCGGGGTACGCGCTCAGCGTCATGACACCGCGCGCGATGTACCTCGCCGTCATCGTGCCTCTCGTGCTCGCGGCCGTCGCGGCGATCGCTCTCACCCGCATTACCCGAGACCAGGTCGGCAGCGAGTCGAGTCGGACGGCCCCGGCGCTCGCCACCACCGAATAGGCACGGGGCAAAGAAGGGCCGCTCGGGAGATCCCGAGCGGCCCTTCGTGTGTGCGAGTGGTCAGTCGAACAGGATGACGCCGCGGATGTTCTTGCCGTCCTTCAGGTCCCGGTATCCCTGATTGATCTCGTCGAGCCGGTAGGTGCGCGTGATCATGTCGTCGAGGTTGAGCTGTCCGGCCTTGTACATGTTCAGCAGCCGGTTGACGTCCCACGTGCCGTTCGTCGAGCCGAAGACGCATCCCTGCAAGCGCTTCTGGGAGAGGGTGAGGTCGGCGATCGGGATCGGAAGACCGACGCGGGAATGCTCGCCGACGGCAGTGACGACGACGGTGCCCGCCTTGCGGACCGAGGCGAGTGCCTGGGCGACGTGCTCGGGCTCGAGCACGCCGACGGTGATGACGAGGGCGTCCGCGCCCTGACCATTGGTGTACTGCTTGGCGAGTTCGGCTCCCTCCTCGATGGTCGCGACGGCGTGCGTGGCACCGAACATCTTGGCGCTGTCCCGTTTGAAGGCGACGGGGTCGACGGCGATGACGTGCGACGCGCCGGCGTGCCGGGCGCCCTGTAGCGCGGCGGAGCCGAGTCCGCCGATGCCCATCACGATGACGGTGTGCCCGGGTTCGACGTTGCCGAGGTTCACGGCCGATCCCCAGCCGGTGCTCACGCCGCAGCCGACGAGGCAGGCCTTGTCGAGCGGAATGTCCTTGTCGATCTTGACGACCGAGTTGATGGAGACCGTCGTCGTCTCGAGGAACGTGGAGATGCCGCACATCTGCCCGACCGGGGTTCCGTCGGTCGTCCGCACCCGGAACGTGCCGTCCGTCCAGCGCGGGCCTGCGAGGATCCCGGCGGCGAGATTGCAGAGGCTCTGCAGGTTGCTCGAGCACCAGCGGCAGTGGCCGCAGGACGGGATCGCGGAGAAGACGACGTGGTCACCGACCTCGATGCCCTTGTAGTTGGGGGACGCTTTCGTCACGATGCCTGCGCCCTCGTGTCCGAGCGCGAACGGGTACATGCCGACGGGAATGTCCCCGGTGACGTGATGGTCGTCGGAGTGGCACATGCCGCTCGCGACGAGTTTGACCTGGACCTCGTCGTCGCGGGGATCCTCCAGCTCGAGGTCGATCACCTCCAGTTCGCCGGGGACCTGCCGGATGACTGCGCCGCGAGTTCTCATGCTTCTCCTTGGGGTTGGTGAATGGGATGTGCTCGTGTCAGTCGGCGAGCCGGGTGACCACGGACTTCGTCTCGAGGTACTCGGCGAGCGCCTCGGCGCCGTTCTCGCGGCCCCAGCCGGACTGCTTGTATCCGCCGACCGGCATCTGCACGCCGCCCGCGCGGTGGACGTTGATGCCGATTCGGCTCGCCCGCAGCCGATGAGCGATCGAGTGGGCGCGGGCGACGTCGCGCGTCCAGACGCTGCCGGCGAGGCCGTACTCGGTGTCGTTGGCGGCGGCGACGGCGTCGTCGAGGTCGGTGAACGTCACGACACCCAGCACCGGGCCGAAGATCTCTTCGCGGATCATCGCCATCGACGGGTCGGCGTCGACCACCACGGTCGGTTCGTAGAAGTAGCCGGTGTCACCGATTCGGTTGCCGCCGGAGACAACCCGCGCCCCGGCCGCGACGCCGCTCTCGACGTATCCGTGCACCCGGTCGAGGTGCCGTTGTGAGATGAGGGGCCCGAGGTCGGCGTCCGGGTCGGTGCCGTAGCCGACCTTCAGGTTGCGACCGAACTCGGCGACCCCGTCGGATACCTCGTCGGCGATGTCCCGATGAACGAACAGCCGGGAGCCGGACGTGCAGATCTGTCCGGAGTTCCAGAAGATTCCGGTGGCGACGCCCGGGATTACGGTGTCCAGGTCCGCGTCCGGCAGCACGATCATCGCCGACTTGCCGCCGAGTTCGAGCGAGACCTTCTTGAGGTTGCCCGCGGCGGCGTGCACGATCTGCCTGCCGACGTGGGTCGACCCAGTGAAACTCACCTTGTCGACGCCGGGGTGCGCGGCGAGCGGAGCACCGACCCGCGGCCCGAATCCGGTGACGACGTTGACGACGCCGGGCGGCAACCCGGCGTCGAGGAGCAGTCGGCCTACGGCGAGCGCGCTGAGGGACGCCTCCTCGGAGGGCTTGAGCACGCACGAGCATCCGGCTGCGAGCGCCGGTGCCAGCTTCTGCGCGGTCGCGACGACGGGTGCGTTCCACGGCACGATCAGCGCGGCCACGCCGACCGCTTCCTTGCGGGTGTATCCCTGGAATCGCATTTCCGCAGGGCCGATCTCGACGCTCTTGCCCTCGACCTTGTCCGCCCAGCCGGCGAAGTACCGGAACTGATTGACCGCCTCGCCGACCATGAGGCGCGCCTGGGAGACCAGCATGCCCGCGTCCATGCTCTCCAGTGCGGCGAGGTCGTCGGCCCGTTTCTCCAGCAGGTCGGCGATGCGCCACAGGATCAGCGACCGTTGCTGGCCCGACAGCCGCAGCCAGCGCCCGTCGTCGAAGGAGCGGCGCGCGGCGGCCACCGCGGCGTCGACGTCGGCTTCGGTGCCTTCGGCGACCCGGGCCACCTGTAATCCGGTGCCGGGATCGATCGCGGGAAACGACGCGCCCTCGGCCGCGGGCACCCAGGAACCGTCGATCAGGAGTCGTTCCGGCTCGATGAGTTCTTTCAGTGCCTGCGCACCCGTGGTCGATGTCATCTGCTACCTCCGACTGGTTCCTGCCCTATGGTGCATAGTACAGAATATATAAAACCAGTTGTGATGCACGGTGCTTTGTATATCATGCGTGACGCGGCTCACGCGGTGCCGCGACTTCCCTTCCGGGCTCGAGGAGGCACGACGTGGCCAGTTCCGGCACCATCAAACATTTGTGGGCGCTCGACGCACCCATGCTGAAAGTCGACAAAAGCATCATGATCCTGGGCGCAGGTGGTGAACTGGTGTCGCTGCCCTCGCCTTCGTTCCTGATCGAGCACGCGGAGCACGGACTGCTCATTTTCGACACCGGCCTCGCCGGGGCAGGCGATCCCGCGTCCACCTACGGCCCGCTCGCCGAACTGTTCGCGATCGAATTCCCCGCCGAGCGTGCCCTCGACCGCCAGTTGGAGTCGCTCGGATTCTCCACGGCCGACGTCGAGCGGGTGGTGATCTCGCATCTGCACTTCGATCACACCGGCGGCCTCGAGCATTTCGCCGGGGCGCAGGGATACATCGGATCCGGAGAGCTGCGGTACGCGCGCACACCCGACAATCACGTCACGGGCTTCTTTCGGCAGGAAGATCTCGACGCGGCCGAGAGGATCGACTGGTGCGAAGTGCCTGCCGGATACGACCACGACGTGTTCGGCGACGGCAGCGTCGTCGTGCTGTCGCTGCCCGGGCACACGCCGGGTTCGCTCGGGCTGAAACTCCGCCTGCCGGACGGCAGCACGCTGGTCCTGTCCGGCGACGTCGCGCACATCCAGGACAACATCAGCTGCTGCGTCGGCATGCCCGCCGACTCCGATACCGTCGGCGCGATCGAATCGCTGAAGAAGCTCAAACTGCTTCGCAGTCAGCCCAACACGACCGTGGTGGTCAACCACGACATCGACGACTGGAATCGCCTCCGCGCGAACGGGCGGCAGGTCGTCTAGGCCCCGGACCCCGTGGTCGCTAGACTCGGGTGGTGGACATCCGGGACGCCGAATACCTGGTCGCCGTGGCCGATCACGGCAGCGTCACCGAGGCTGCGCGGGCGCTGTTCATCGCGCAGCCGTCGCTGTCGCAGGCGATCCGCACTCTCGAACGCGATCTGGGTGTCGAACTGTTCGATCGCGGGGGACGGAAACTGCGGATCACCCCGGCGGGCGCGTCGTTCGCGCATGCGGCGCGGCAGGTGCTCGCGGACGTCGCGCGGGCTCGAGCCGTCGTGCACGATGTCGCCGAACTGCGGTCGGGCACGCTCACGATCGCCGTTCTCAATTCGCTTGCTGCCGATCCGCTTCCGCGTCTCGTCGGCCGATTCCACCGGCAGTTTCCGAGTGTGGTCCTGTCCACGGTGTCGGCGGACGGTCCCGACGGCGTCGGCCGCGCGGTCCGGTCGGGGGAGTGCGACCTCGGGCTCACCGAACTGCTCGTCGACCAGCAGGGCCTCGAGTTCCGGACGGTGGGGGACCAGGAGATCGTGCTCGCACTGCACGCCGATCTGGCGATCGAACTCCCCGATCCGGTGCCCGTCGGCCTGCTCGCCGACATTCCGATGATCGTCGAGATCGGGTCGCGCCCACGACTGCCGGTGAACAACATCGCCGTCGAATGTGCGCATCGCCAGTCGATGTGGGAACTGGTGGTCCAGGGGGCGGGGGCGACCCTGCTCCCGCGGCGCGTCGCCGAGCAGGAACTACCGGGCGTCGTGGTCCGCTCGCTCGCGCCGCCCGAGGTGCGCACCGTGGGGATCGTCCACCGGCCGGATCCGCTTCCGCCTGCCGCGGCGGCGTTCATCACTGCGCTCGACGAAACTCACGGCGCGAGCGTGCCGAGGAACGCGCGTCCGGCGGGCGAGAGCCTGGCCTCGTCGTAGATCACCCCGTACGGGGCGGTGATCGGCGGGTCGAGTGGGCAGATTCGTGCTCCGCCGCCGGCGGCCCGCTCCGCAAGGGTGCGTTCCATGAACGACATTCCGACACCCTCGACGACGAACGCGCCGACTGCTTCCCGCTGCTCGACGACGGCCGACAGGGTGGTCCGCCTTCCCGCGGCCTGCAGTGCCTTCTCGATGACGGTGCGCGAAGACGATTCCTTGGGCAGCCCCACCACGGGAATGTCCGGAAGGTCGTCGAGCGGGAACGGATCCCGCCAGGTGATCTCGGCGTCGTGCGGAACCACCAGCCAGTATTCGTGGGTTCCGAGGACGCGGGTCGTCAATCCTGGTGCGGAAAAAGGAAAATGACTGAAGGCGATCTCGCAGTGTCCGTCTCGGATCAGCGACGCGACGACGTCGACCGGACGCAGGTCGGCGAGCCGGACGACGACACCCGGATACTGCTTACGGAAGGACCCGATCAGTTCCGTGACAGGGCCTTCCGCGACGTGCGCCGACGCGCAGATGTCGAGGCGGCCGCGCGGCAGCCCCGAGACGTCGACCAATGAGCTCTCGGCGGCCACCAGGTCTCGCACGATCTGCCGCGCAGGACCGACGAACGCCTTTCCCGCCGCGCTCAGCACGAGGCCGCGGCCCACGCGGTGGAACAGGTCGACACCGAGGTCACGCTCGAGATTGCGCAGCCCCTTCGACAACGACGGCTTCGTGACGCCCAGGGCCTCGGCCGCGAGCGCGAGGCCGTCGTTGTCGACGGTGGCGAGAAAGTACTCCACGTGACGCGACTCCACCAGTGAAGACTACTGCGTGAAGTCGCGCCGGCTGTCAGATGTGACGTCCGCCGGTGACTTCGAGGACGGTGCCCGTCATGTAGCTGGACAGGTCGGACGCGAGGAACAGTGCAACGTTCGCGATCTCCTCGGGCTCGGCGCCGCGGCCCATCGGGACCTCCTTGAGCTTCGCCTCGATGATGTCGGCGCGCAGGGCCCGGATCATGTCGGTGTTCACCACGCCGGGCTGGATCGCGTTGACCCGGACGCCTAGGTGGGCGACCTCCTTCGCGGCGGCCTTGGTCAGGCCCACCATGCCGGCCTTCGCGGCGCTGTAGTTGGTCTGCCCGACCATGCCGACCTTGCCGGAGATCGACGAGATGTTGACGATCGAGCCCTTGCCCGCCTCCCGCATCGCGATCGACGCGATCTGGGTGCCCAGCCACGCGCCCTGCAGGTGCACGTCGATGACGGAGCGGAAATCGGCGAGCGACATCTTGCGCAGAGTCGCGTCGCGGGTGATGCCGGCGTTGTTGACCCACACATCCATCGCGCCGAAACTGTCGAGCGCCGTCTTGCCCAGATTCTGCATCTGGTTTGGGTCGGTCACGTCACAGGCCACGGCGACGGCCTGGAAGCCGTCGGCCTCGAGCTTGGCGGCGGCGCCCTTCACGTTGTCGGCGTGCATGTCGCCGAGGACGACCGATGCGCCCTCGCTCGCGAACTTCCTGGCCATCTCGAAACCGATGCCCTGGGCTGCGCCCGTGACGACGGCGACCCGTCCCTCGAGAAGTGTCATGTGTGTGTTCCTTCCTCAGTTGTACGAACGTCTTCGGCGTGCGGGTTCAGGCGGTCGCGCAGCGCGGACCGCAGGACCGCACCCCGCGGGGACAGGGGCAACTCGTCGACGAACACCACTTCCCGCACCTTCTTGTACGGCGGCACCGCGGCGGCCACGAACTCGATCAGTTCCTCGGCGGTCGGGTGCGCGGCGTCCGCCACCACGAACGCGACCGGCATCTCCCCGACCCCGGGGACGGAGCGGCCGACCACCACGGCGTCGTGAACGCCTCGCCGTGACAGCAGCAACTGTTCGAGTTCCTGCGGATCGACGGTGTAGCCCTTGTAGAGGAGTGCATCCTCGGGTCTGCCAACCATGTCGAATATCGAATTCCATCTCGCCGGGAGTTTGTTTGTTCGCGAATACGCCCGAATTGAAATCCGGGCGGTCGACATCTATTCAAGTGCCTCGGACGGCCGTGGTCAAAGACGCGGAAGGAAACCGACAGTTGCCTTCTTCCTATGGGTCGTAAACAGCCTCTGTGCTGGGATTTCTCGTTCGGAGGGCGCGCTTGACAGCGGGGCCTGGTTGCTGGATATTCACCTCATGGCTGAACGTGAAGTGAATGACGAAGACTTCAAGGACATTCTCGCGCAGACGAGGACCTTTATTCAGAAGGAAGTAATTCCCAGGGAAAATGAAATCGCGGAAAAGGATCTGATTCCGGACGACATTCGCCGTAAGGCGGCGGAGATGGGTCTGTTCGGGTACGCCATCCCGCAGCAGTGGGGCGGGCTCGGACTCGATCTCACGCAGGACGTGGAAATGGCGATGGAGTTCGGGTACACGAGCCTGGCGTTGCGGTCGATGTTCGGCACCAACAACGGGATCGCCGGCCAGGTGCTGGTGAATTTCGGTACGGACGAGCAGAAGTCGGAATGGCTCGAGCGCATCGCGTCCGGCGACGTGGTCGCCTCGTTCGCGCTGACCGAGCCGGAGGCCGGATCGAACCCGGCGGGCCTGACCACGCGCGCCGCCCTGAAGGACGGCAAGTGGACGATCAACGGCACCAAGCGGTTCATCACCAACGCGCCGCTGGCCGATCTGTTCGTCGTGTTCGCGCGCACCCGTCCCGCCGACGAGACCGGCACCGGCATCGCGGTGTTCCTCGTCCCCGCCGACACCGCCGGTGTCGTGGTCGGGCCGAAGGACAAGAAGATGGGCCAGGAGGGTGCCTGGACGTCCGAGGTGGCGTTCGACGACGTCGTCGTCGCCGAGTCCGCGCTGGTCGGCGGCAGTGAGGAAGCCGGCTACCGCGCCGCCATGACGTCTCTCGCCCGCGGCCGCGTCCACATAGCGGCGCTCGCGGTGGGCAGCGCCCAGCGTGCGCTCGACGAGTCCGTTGCCTTCGCGGCGGTCACGAAGCAGGGCGGCACCCCGATCGGCGACTTCCAGCTGGTGCAGGCCATGCTCGCCGACCAGCAGGTGGGCGTGTCCACGGGCCGCGCGCTGGTCCGGGACGCGGCGCAGAAGTACGTCAGCGGCGAGGACCGCCGGATCTCCCCGTCCGTTGCGAAGCTGTACTGCACGGAGATGGTAGGCAAGGTCGCCGATCTGGCGGTGCAGGTCCACGGCGGATCCGGATATATGAGAGACGTTCCGGTGGAACGGATCTACCGTGAGGTCCGGCTGCTGCGCCTGTACGAGGGCACCAGCGAGATCCAGCGCCTGATCATCGGCGGCGGCCTCGTCCGCGAAGCCAAGAAAGCACTCTGAGCCATGTACCACGCAGTGATCTGTGAACCTGTCCGCACCCCCGTCGGGGGATTCGGCGGCATCTACCGCGACATCCCCGTCACCACCCTCGCGTCGACGGTGCTGAAGGGCCTGATCGAGCGGACGTCGCTGACGTCCGAGGACATCGACGACGTCATCTTCGGTCAGGGCTACGCCAACGGTGAGGCGGCGGCCATCGGCCGGATCGCTGCGCTCGACGCCGGTCTCGACGTCACCGTGCCCGGCATCCAGCTCGACCGCCGGTGCGGCTCCGGACTCCAGGCCGTGATCTACGCGGCCATGCAGGTGCAGACCGGGATGAGCGATCTGGTGATCGCGGGCGGCGCCGAGTCGATGAGCCAGACCGAGTTCTACAGCACCGGAATGCGCTGGGGCGTCAAGGGCGCGTCGGTGGAGTTCCACGATCGGCTGGCCAAGCCCCGCACCAACTCCGGCGGCGTGAACTTCCCCGTCGAGGGCGGCATGATCGAAACCGCGGAGAACCTCCGCCGCGAGTACTCGATCACCCGCGAGGAGCAGGACGCGTACGCCGCCGAATCCCATGCGCGTGCGATCCGCGCGCAGGACGGCGGTCTGTTCGACGCCGAGACGATCCCGGTGACGGTGCCCGGCAAGCGCGGCAAGGACCCTGTCGTCCACACCACCGACGAGCACCCGCGCCGCGACGTCACCGTCGAATCGCTGTCGGCGCTGCGGCCCATCCGGTCGCGCGTCGACCCGGAGGCGACCGTCACCGCGGGCAACGCGTGCGGCCAGAACGACGCTGCCGCGGCCGCGATCGTCACCACCCCCGAGAACGCGGAACGTCTCGGCCTGCGCCCGTTCGCCCGGCTCGTCAGCTGGGGCGTCGCCGGCGTGGAGCCGAACCGGATGGGCATCGGCCCGGTTCCGGCCGTCGACAAGGCCCTCACCCGGGCGAAGCTCACCCTGAACGACATCGATCTCCTCGAGATCAACGAGGCGTTCGCGGCGCAGGTGCTGGCGTGCGCACGGGAGTGGAAGTTCGACGAGTCCGACATGCGAGACCGGTTCAACGTCAACGGATCCGGCATCTCCCTCGGTCACCCCGTCGGCGCCACCGGTGGCCGCATCCTGGCCAACCTGCTCCGCGAACTCGACCGCCGCCAGGCCCGCTACGGCATCGAGACGATGTGCATCGGCGGCGGCCAGGGCATCGCGGCCGTATTCGAGAACGTGAACATCTGACCGTCCCCACCCTGCCCGGTACCGGGCCGACCCGAAGAGAGCTCATGCGCGTATTTCAGAACATCGACGACGTCGAAGCCGCAGTCGGTGAACATCTCGGCCACAGTGACTGGTTCGAGATCACGCAGGACCGCGTGAACATGTTCGCCGACGCCACCGGCGACCACCAGTGGATCCACGTCGACCCCGAGCGTGCCGCCGAGGGCCCGTTCGGCGCCCCCATCGCCCACGGCTACCTCACGCTGTCGTTGCTGCCGAAGCTCGGAGCCGACCTGATGCGCGTCGAGGGCACGAAACTGACGATCAACTACGGCCTCAACAAGGTTCGCTTCCCGAAGCCGGTGAAGGTGGGAGCGTCGATCCGGGTCGGCGGCGAGATCGCGGCGTTCGAGCACACGAAGCAGGGCGCGCAGGTCGTCGTCAAGTACACCATCGAGATCAAGGGCGAGGACAAGCCGGCGTGCGTCGCCGAGACCGTCCGCGTCCTGGTCTCCTGAAACGAGGAACAACATGCGAAGAGCAGCGCTGGTCGCCCCCGTCCGCACCGCCGTCGGCCGCTTCGGCGGCGGACTGCGCGACGTACCCGCCGAGAGCCTTGCGGCCGCCGTCATCAAGGAGACCGTCGCACGGTCGGGCATCGACCCCGAACTCATCGAGGACGTCGCGATGGGGCAGTCGTACGCCAACTCCGAGGCGCCGTGCATCGGACGGTGGGCCGCACTCGAAGCGGGACTGCCGATCTCCGTCGCCGGACTGCAGACCGACCGCCGCTGCGGCACCGGACTGCAGGCCCTCGTGACCGCGTCGATGATGGTGCAGACAGGCGCCGCGGACGTCGTCCTCGCCGGCGGTGTCGAGTCGATGAGCAACATCGAGCACTACACCACCGGGGCCCGGTGGGGCACCCGCGCCGGGTCGCTGAACCTCTACGACCGCCTGGACCGCGGCCGGGAGCGCTCCCAGCCGGAGTGGCGGTTCGGGAAGATCAGCGGAATGATCGAGACCGCCGAGAACGTCGCGGCACGGTGCGGAATCGGCCGCGAGGAATCCGACGCGTTCGCCACCGACAGTCACGCCAAGGCCCATGCAGCCTGGGAGGCAGGCAAGTTCGACGACGAGGTGATCGAAGTGAAGATCACCGACCGCAAGGGCAACGTCTCCGTGGTGGCGCGTGACGAGGGCATCCGCCCGGACACCACCGCCGAGTCGCTGGCGCGGCTGCGCAGTGTCGTCAAGGACGGTGTCGTCACCGCAGGAAACGCGAGTCAGCAGAACGACGCGGCGTCGTCGATGCTCGTCGTCGCCGAGGACAAACTCGACGAACTCGGGCTCGAGCCGATGGGTTTCCTCACCGGGTGGGCCGCCGCCGGGTGTGAACCGGGACTGATGGGACTCGGCCCGGTCGCGGCCGCGTCGAAGCTGTTCCGCCGCACCGGTGCGAGTTTCGACGACTTCACGCTGATCGAGCTGAACGAGGCGTTCGCCTGCCAGGTGCTCGGGGTCCTGAAGGAGTGGGGTTTCGAAGACCGGGACCGCCTCAACGTCAACGGTTCCGGCATCTCGCTCGGACACCCGATCGGCGCCACGGGCGCACGGATGACGACCACCGCGCTGCACGAGTTGAAGCGGCGGGGCGGCGGCAAGGCGCTCGTCACCATGTGCATCGGCGGTGGGCAGGGAATGGCCGCCGTCGTCGAGGGTGTCTAGCTCCGACTGACCCGGGCGTCCGCCGGCTCCGATGCCGGGGCCGGCGGACGCGACATCACGTTGTTGACGAGCAGCGCCGCGAAGACCACCGCGCACCCGATGGCGCCGACGGCGAGAGCCGTCTTGATCCCACCCTCGGTGGGGTGCAGGTCCGGTGCCAGGTTCGCGGCGAGCACCGCGCCCGCGACGGCGCTGCCGAACGAACCGCCCACGGTGCGCAGCACCTGGTTGAAGCTTGCGGCGCTGCCGAGTTCGGTGTCCGCGACGCTACGGGCGATCAGGGCAGGCATCGCCGCATACGTCATGCCCATGCCCATCCCGAACCCGAACATGCCGATCAGGATTTCCCACAGTTCGTCGTGGGCGAACCACAGGAGCACGCTCGAGGCCGTCACGAGGCCCGCGCCGGAGAGCAGCAGCGTCCGCATGCGCACCCGCTGCGAAAGCGCGCGCACGAGTCGGTTCGCGCCGAAACTCGCCACCGACAGCGGAAGCATCACGAATCCGGCCCAGAACAGCGGCAGCGCGATGCCGTACCCGGTGGAGGCGGGCGCCTGCGCGATGAGGCTGCCGATCGAGAGTCCGATATACATCGTGGCGCCGAGACCGATCGCGGTGCTGTTCGCGACCAGCACGTCGCCGTTGCGCAGCACCCGCAGGTTGATCAGCGGATTCGCGGTGCGCAGTTCCACCACGCACCACACCGTCAGCAGTATCGCCGCCGCGGCAAAGAATCCGACGGTCCACGAAGAGGCCCATCCCCACCGCGATCCCTCGCTGACGCCGACGAGCAGTGACGCGAGACCCGTTCCGACCAGCAGAGCGCCGGGGACGTCGAGAGTGCACCGAGGTGCCCGCTCGTCCGGTCCCGCGGGAATCACCCGCCAGACGACGACGATGGTGGTGATCAGGAACAGTGCCGCGAACCAGAAGGCGAAGCGGAACCCGAGAAGGTCGGCGAGGATGCCGGTCAGGGGGTATCCGAGCCCAAGACCGGTAGTCACCGTCACCGACAGGCTGGAGATGCCGACGCGGGCCTGGCTGTCGGGGAGGTAGCGGCGGGCGAGCGCGATCGTCACCGGAACGATCCCGTACGTGAGTCCCTGCAGAGCGCGCCCGATCAGGAAGACGGTGAAGTTGGGAGCCGACGCGGCGATGATCGAGCCGACGAGGATCGTCGCCAGGGAGCACAGCAGCAGGCGCTTCTTGTGGGGTCCGTCGCTCAGCCGGCCCATGATCGGCGTGGCGATCGCCCCGACCAGGAGGTTGACGGTGAGCATCCACTGTCCCGTGCTCACCTCGACGTGCATGTCCTGGGAGATCGTGGGCACCAGCAGCATGCCGAGGGAACTGACGACCGCGGTGGTCAGGGCGGCATAGGCGAGGGCGGGCAGTAACCGGGGACGTGTCGCGGCTTCAGTCGGTGGGTGCATCGTCCACCAACTTGCGCAGAATCGGGACCAGGGAGTCCAGAGTCGCTTTCTCTTCCGCCGTCAACCGCTCCGCGATGGCGTGTTCCAGCCACTCCAGGCCCTTCGACCGCTCCTGCGCCAGCCTCTCTAGACCGGCATCGGTGAGCTCGATCCAGATCCGGCGCCGGTCTTGCTCGTCGGGGGTGCGCGCCACCAGGCCGAGACCTTCGAGTTCGCGCACGGCCGTCGCGATCGCCTGCGGCGTGATCTTCTCGGCCGACGCGAGGGTCGAGGCCGACGTCCGTCCGTGCTTCGACAGGTACGCGAGCACACCTATCTTTCCCACGGAGATCGTCCTGCCCGCGGTGAGCTGTCGCCAGATCGGGCGCAATGCTTCCCGCAGAACCTGTGCGGTGGCCTGTTCGGTGATCATGAGCAAAGCGTACAACCCAATTGATCAATTTAGTTGTCTAAATGGGGAGGCTCACACCGCCCACCGCACGATCGCCCGTAGCGGACAGCGTCAGCGATATCCTTGAGAGCACGCCATCGAGAGGTGAGTCCACGGTTGTATCCGCGCTGGTCATGCCGTCGGAACCAGCGCGCGGCAGCACGAGCCGACGGAGTGAGTAGACCGGCCGATGGGTGAAGGTGACCCGCTCGACACGCAGCGGTACCCGCCGTCCCCGGCCGCGGAATTGGCAGGCACCGGCTTCGACGACGCCCAGGAGATCGGGCGCGGCGGTTTCGGCGTCGTCTACCGCTGCACGCAGGCGGACCTGGATCGCACGGTGGCGGTGAAGGTGCTCACCGTCGATCTCGACGAGGAGAACAAGGCCCGCTTCTTCCGGGAGCAGCGGGCGATGGGCCGGATGACCGGTCACCCGAACATCGTGAACATTCTGCAGGTCGGAGCGACCGCGAGCGGTCTTCCCTACATCGTGATGCCGTATCACCCGCAGGATTCCCTCGACGCACTCATCCGCTGCCGCGGGCCGTTGCCGTTGACCGAGGCGCTGCGGCTGGGGGTGAAGATGGCCGGTGCGGTCGAGACGGCGCACCGGCTCGGGATCCTGCATCGGGATGTCAAACCCGCGAACATCCTGCTCTCCGATTACGGGGAGCCGGAGTTGACGGACTTCGGCATCGCGCACATCACCGGCGGTTTCGAAACCGCGACCGGCGTCGTCACCGGATCGCCGGCGTACACCGCGCCGGAGGTCCTCGCGGGTGATCCGCCGAGTCCGACCGCGGACGTCTACGGGCTCGGGGCCACGCTGTTCAGTGCCCTGACCGGTCATGCCGCGTTCGAGCGTCGCAGCGGGGAGCAGGTGGTCGCGCAGTTTCTGCGGATCACCACGCAGGAGGTGCCGGATCTGCGGGACCACGGAATCCCGGACGACGTGTCCGAGGTGATCGCCCGCGCGATGTCCCGCGAGCCCGATCAGCGACCGCCGACCGTTGCCGACTTCGGCGAGGAACTGCGGCAGCTGCAACGCAACCACGACCTCCCCGTCGACGACATGGCTCTGCGCACCGAACCCGATGCGCAGAACAACGGTGAGCAACCGACCTCGCATCCCGGACGGTCGCACGGCCCGTCCACGCTGGGTGCGACGGGAAGCCTCCCGCTGGAGCTGACCAGTTTCGTGGGGCGCCGGCACGAGCTCACCGAGGCGAAGAACCTGCTGGCCGGATCGCGGCTGGTGACGCTGACCGGGATCGGCGGGGTGGGCAAGACCCGGTTGGCGATGCGCGTCGCGGCTGCCGTCCAGCGCGACTACGACGACGGTGCGCGGCTGATAGAACTGGGCGAACTGCGTGACGGGTCGTCGCTGGTCGACGCGGTGGCCGCGGCGGTGGGGGTGCGGGATCATTCGGCGCGGCCGTTGCGGGAGGTGCTGATCGAGTTCCTCACGTCGAGAGAACTGCTGTTGGTCCTCGACAACTGCGAGCAGATGGTGGACGCGGTCGCCGAACTCGCCGGCCTCCTGCTGCGGGCCTGTCCGCGGGTGCGGATCCTGGCCACCAGCCGCGAACCCCTGGTCATCGGGGGAGAGGCGGTGTTGCGGGTGCCGCCCCTGGGGGTCCCGGACCCGGAGCGGACTCCGTCGGTGCGGGGGTTGCCGAAATACGATGCGGTGACCCTGTTCGCCGACCGCGCCGCTGCCGCGGTTCCGGGGTTCGCGCTCACCGAGGAGAACGCGGCGGCGGTGGCGGGGATCTGTCACCGATTGGACGGGTTGCCGTTGCCGATCGAACTGGCCGCGGCCCGGTTGCGGGCGATGTCGCCGGAGCAGATCCTGGGGCGGCTGACCGACCGCTACGCCCTGCTGTCCCGCGGCAGCCGGGGTGCGCCGACGCGGCAGCAGACCCTGAGGTTGTCGGTGGATTGGAGTTTCGAGTTGTGCACCGCCCGTGAACAACTGGTGTGGGGACGGTTGGCGGTGTTCGCGGGGAGTTTCGAACTCGATGCCGCGGAGCAGGTCTGCGGCGAACGTTTGGGCCCGGACGAGTTGCTCGACACACTGACGTCCCTGGCCGACAAGTCGATCCTGATCCGGGAGGAACACGGGACGGTGGTGCGGTTCCGGATGCTCGAGACGCTCCGCGAGTACGGCTACGAGAAACTCGAGCAGACCGGCGAGACCGTGACTTTGCGCCGCCGTCACCGGGATTGGTACGAGGCCTTGGCATTGGATGCGGACGCGGAGTGGATCAGCGCCCGACAGCTGGACTGGATCGCCCGTTTGAAGCGGGAACAACCGAACCTTCGTGAGGCACTGGAGTTCGACGTCGACGACGATCCCGCCGCCGGCCTCCGCACCGCCACCGCACTGTTCCTGTTCTGGAGCTCCCAGGGAATCTACAACGAGGGTCGGCGCTGGCTCGAACAACTGCTCGCCCGCCAGAGCGGGCCACCCACCCTCGAGTGGGTCAAGGCGATCTACTGCGCGAGCGTGATGGCCAACGTGCAGGGCGATCTGGAGGCGGGGGCCGCGCTCGTGGCGGAGGGACGCACGCTCGCCGCTCAGACCACTGACCCCATGATGCGCGCATTCGTCTCCTTCGCCGATGGAATGCTGGCCCTTCTCGGGGGTGATCCCGTCCGCGCCCGCGCGCATCTCGAACCCGCACTCGCGGAATTCAGCGAACGCGGAGAGCGGACACTCGAAGTGGCCGCCCTGTACCCGTTGGGGACGGCTTATGGAATGTCCGGTCTGACGGACGAGGCCGTCGAACGCCACGAGCGGGTTCTCGCGATCACGGAACAGTACGGCGAGAAGATGTACCGGTCTCATTCGCTGTGGGCCTTGGGAATTGCCGTCTGGCAGCGGGGTGATGCGGATCGCGCGGTCCGGCTCCTCGACGAGGCGCTGGAGCTGACCAAGCGGGTGCGCAGTCCCCGCGTCGTCGCAGCCTGTCTCGCAGCCCTCGCCTGGATCGGCCTCGAACAACACGACGCACTCCGGGCCGCCGTGCTGCTGGGGGCCGCCGACGAGCTGGCGCGGGCGATCGGAAGTTCCGCCGTCATCCATTCCAACCTGATCGTCCACCACGAGGAGTGCGCCGAGAATGCCCGGAAAGAACTCGGCGACAAAGCATTCGCAGCAGCCAAGCGTAAAGGTGAACAACTCGGCTTCGACGCGGCCATCGCCTACGCCCTCCACGAGCAACCACCCGGGACCTCCACACCCGACACCGACGCGCCGGGGCGACTGACGAAGCGGGAACGCCAGGTCGCCGGCCTCATCGCCGAAGGCCTGACCAATCAGGCCATCGCCGACCGCCTCGTGATCTCACCCCGCACCGCACAAGGACACGTGGAGCACATCCTGGCGAAACTGGGCTTCACCTCCCGCACACAAGTCGCGGCCTGGGTCGTGGAGCGGGCGCACGATTAGGGTTACATGTTGGGTTCGAGGGTTTGTCCGCCGACGGTGACCGGTGAGGTCCCGACCAGAACGAACACCGTACGTGCCCACTGGTCGGTGGAGTTGCGCCAGACGTGCATGGTCCCGCGCTGAACGATGCTGTCGCCGGTGGTCAACACCGCGACGTCTCCGCCATCCATCACTGCTTCGAGTTGACCGCTGATCACCACGCCGTAGTCGAGGCTCTGGGTTCGATGGAACGGGAACTCACTGTTCGGCGCCCAATCCACGATGTAGAAGGCGGTTCCGTCCGCGGTCGAGAACGTCTCGATCAACTCCGCTCCGTCCCGCGGATCCGTATTGTCGGACGGAAACGTGTCGGTGGCCCACAGCCGTGTCGCGAACGCGGTAGGGGACGCTTCGAACGCTTCGACGAACGAATCGGAAAGGACGACTGAGCGGCCGTCCGAATCATGGCCGGTGACAACACGTCGTGCTTGGTGCTTCATCTTCGCTTTTCTTCCTGAATGTGAGTGTGAAGTGGCCAAAGACAGACAAGGCGTCGGCTGTCAGCCCAACCGCTCGCGGGCCCAGGAGGCGGATTCGGTGATCGTCCGGTCGGCCTCGGGGTCATTGCCCACCGCGAACGTGTGAACATGCTGTCTGCTCGGAGCGATGTCGAGCGTCACTTCGACGCCCGCGGCATCGGCCGCCTCGACGAATTTCCGTATGCCGCCGAGCAGATTCTCGTGTCCGCCCGCCGACAGGTACACCGGGGGGAATCCAACAAGATCGGCGTACGTCGGGTTGCACAGCGGGTCCTTGGTGCTGCGATCACCGAAGGCGAGTGAGCCCATCGCCACGATGATGGTCTTGCTCGCGAGTATGTCGTTCTCTTCGTTGACCATCCACTCGCCGTCCCAGTCGAGTCCGGGAGAGAAGGTCACCACTGCTCCGGGAGTCGGTAGGCCCCGGGTTCGGAGACTCACGACGAGAGCGAGGGCGAGTGTGCCGCCTGCAGAGTCACCCGCACTGACAATCCGGTCCGGCGCGAAGCCCTGATCGATCAGCCACCGAAACGCCGTGACCCCATCGTCGACCTGAGCGGGATAGGCGTGCTCCGGTGCGCGTCGATAGTCGGCGAGCAGGACGCGAGAACCGATTTCTCGTGCGAGGTGACCGGCCATCTTCCGATGCGAGTGGGCGGATCCGGTGATGAAGCCCCCGCCGTGGAAGTAGAGGACGACCGTTGTCGGATCGGCGTCCGCCGGAATGCTCCACACGGCGGAGAGTCCGTCGATGTCGACCGACTCGTAGCTGACCCCTTTCGGTTCGGTTGCGACGGTGTGCCACCCCTCCTGCATGTCCCGCATGACCTGCACCGACATCTCCGGGTCGGCCTGCATGCGGGCGGCCCAATCCAGGTAAAGAGTGCAGAGGGGATCAGCGAACTCAGTCGACATCGTGGGTACCTGACTTTCGTTTCTCGGTGTGTCGAACAATGTGATGCCAGTAGTGGTTCATGGCACTCAGTGGATTCCTGGTGAATGTCAGCGAAGACCGGTACGCAGCCCACCCGATTTCTTTTCTTCGATCGCTGAAATGAAGAGCTTCAGCGTGAACAGATCTGACCAGCACTCCTCACACCTGGCTGTCGACCAAGTCTTGGCCCTGGGCACCGTCGTTCACCTGTCGATTCCGCGTGCTCGCGGCGAGGACGAGAACCAGTCCAGCACCGACGAGAGAGGGGATCATGAATGCGAGGAGGCCTGCGCGTGGCGTCGCGAACAGAGCGCCGATCTGAGGGCCGAGAATCGCACCGATTCGGCCGATGCCCAGGCAGAATCCGATTGCGGATCCCCGAATCGCTGTCGGATAGTGTGCAGCGATCACGCCGTACATGAGCGTGCTGGTGCCAACGGTTCCGACGCCCGCTGCGAAAGCGGCGACGAAGAGGCCGGCCGCACCGAGTTCGGTACCGAACGCGAGCGCCAGCAGAGCGACGGCTCCGAGGAGGAAGTACGGGACTACGGTCCGCGTCGCACCACCCCGGTCCACGAGCAAGGCGCCGGCGATCGTGCCCACGACCGCACCGAACTGCAGCATCATCAGCGCCAGAATTCCTTGTGTTCCATCGAAACCCAATTCCTTGGTCATACTCGGCAGCCAGGTGTTCGGGCCGTAGACGAGAATCTGGCAGCAGAACATCACCGCCGTGAAGATTGCCGTGGCAAACAGGTATCGACGCGACAGGAGCAGTCGTATGCCGCCCTTCGCCTGATCTGCTGGACGGGCGTCTGTCGCAGTGAGTTCGATGCCGAACCGGTTGGCGACCTCACGTGCTTCCTCGTCGCGGCCACGCGCAGCGAGGAGGCTCGGCGATTCGGGGAGCGCGAAATACAGGATCGGGACGAGGACGATCAGCGCACCGCCAAGCAAATACAGGAGCCGCCACTGCTCGGACGGTGGCGTGGATTTCGCGAGCGCATCCGCACCGGGAAGCACGATCAGCGCGGCGACCGTGGCGAGGACACCGCCGATCGGGTATCCGGTAAGGGTGATTCCATTGAACAGCTGCTTGCGCCGGGCGGTTGCGAACTCACTGGCCAGGGCTACCGCGGCGGGGACGACAGCACCGAGTCCGACGCCGGAGAGAACGCGGCCGATTCCGAAGACCGTGAAGCTGGGCGCGAACGCACACACCAGGCACAACAATGAGAACCAGGTGACACCGGCCAAGATCACGGCGCGCCGCCCGATGCGGTCGGCGAGAGTGCCGGCGACGAGGAAGCCGACCATCAGGCCGCACAGAGTCATGCTGTGAACGTCCGCCAGTGCAGATTTTTCCAGCCCCCACTGGTGCATGAGCGAGGGCAGAGTTGCACCGAAGACGATCAGGTCGTATCCGTCAGCGAGAATGGTGGCGAAACACAGGGCCAACACCAGACCGGGGCCGCGAGAGGCTGACGCGCTGGGGGTGAGCGAAGTGGGCATGTGTTGCTTTCATGTCGGGAGAATGAGTGCAAGCCGGCATGTAACTCGGCTCACACTCATAAAACATCAGAGGCAGCATCGAATCGACTGAAAAATCTCGAAGTTCGAATTCGACCCACGGCAATCAGAGGGTCCTTCGGGAAACCTGAATTCGAACTTCGTCAGAAGTCAATTGATCGGCGATTGGGGGAGCCATAAACTCGGACACAAGGTGCTCGCCGCCAAGTCGACAGCCGAATGGGTCGAGGCCCTCGGTCGGGCAGAGTCCCGGCTATCGCGATGAACACCCCGGAGATGCTGCGACGACCCTCACATGAAGGACGACCGCGAGTCACCGCCGGTCCAGTGTGCGGCCGGGCCCGTCGGCCGGGATGACGCCGAGCTCAACGAGCTTCTCGGCGGAGCCGGGTCGCGGCCCTCGAGACCACACATTCAGCAATGGAAGAGGACACAGTATGAAGAAGATTCGGATCGGATCTGGAAGTGGATTCTGGGGCGACAATCTGGACCCTGCGATCGAGATTGCCAAGCACGGTGACGTGCAGTACCTCGCATATGACTTCCTGGGCGAGCCGACCATCCCGTCCCTGCAGAAGATGCAGCGCAAGGATGCGTCGCGCGGCTATGTCCCGTCGATCCGAGCTGTGGTCCGTGGTGTGCTGCCGATCTGTCTGGAAAAGGGCATAAAAATCCTGACCAACGCGGGTGCTGCCAATCCGCAGGCCTGCGCTGACACGATCCTGACCACCGCGAAGGAAATCGGGATCACCAAGCTCAAGGTGGGTATCGTCACCACCAACGATGTTCAGGCCAAGGTCGAGGAACTGCTCGACAACGGCGTCCAGTTCACCAACCTCGACAACGGCGACGCGGATCTCGGCCGCGTGCGCGACAAGATCGTGGGATCGTATGTCTACTCGGGCGCATACGGTTACGTGGAGGCGCTCGAAGCGGGCTGCGACATCATCATCTCCGATCGAGCCACCGACGACGCGGCTATTCTGGCCCCCCTCGTCCACGAATTCGGCTGGAAGTGGGACGAGTGGGACAACCTCGCGATCGGCATCCTCGCCGGACATCTGATCGAGTGCGGCGCGGCGTGCAGCGGCGGGATCTCGAGCCTGTGGCGCGAGGTTCCCGAGCCCTGGAATATCGGTTACCCGATCGCCGAGGTCAATGAGAACGGTGAACTGTTCATCACCAAAGTGGACGGCACCGGCGGCGTCATCAACCAGGTCACCCTGACCGAGCACCTCCTGTACGAAGTGCACGACCCGGGTAACTACCTGATGCCTGAGGTGATCACGGATTTCACCAACGTCGAGATGGACGAGGTCACCAAGGACCGTGTCAAGGTATGGGGCGCCAAGGGCAAGCCACGTCCGGACACTCTCAAGGCGGGCATCGCTTACATGGACGGCTTCATCGGCGAGGCTGAGTCGTCAGTGACCTGGCCGGACGCCGTCGAAAAGGCCGAGCGGTCGATCGAGATCATCAAGAAGCGTCTGGAGATGGTAAACCTCGATGCCGAGGAAGTCCGGTTCGACATGATCGGCGTCAACTCGTGCCACTGGTCGGCGTCGCCCACTCCGGACCCGGACATCAACGAGGTCCGTATTCGCGTCGCGGCCAAGTGCGCCGAGCGTGCAGAGGCAGCGAAGGTAGCTCGCGAATGCGTGATGCTGATGGGCACCGGCCCGATCGGATCGACCGGTCAGCTCAACACTCCGCCGCCGCGCGAGGTTTTCGCACTGTGGCCGACTTTGATTCCGCGCGAGGAGATCTCGCAGACCGTCGAGACTAGGGAACTGTGACGACATGAGCCGTATCCATTTGAACGACATCGCCTACGCCCGCTCCGGCGACAAGGGCGACATCTGCAATATCGCTGTCATTGCCAAGGAGAAGCGCTTTTACCCGCTGATCCTGGAGTACCTGACCGCCGACGTGGTCAAGGAGTTCTTCGGCCAGATGGTCAAGGGCGAGGTGAACCGCTACGAGGTGCACACCCTGGAAGCGATGAATTTCGTTCTGCGCAATGCACTCGGCGGCGGAGCCACACGTAGCCTGCGCGCCGACTTCACCGGCAAGACGATGTGCCAGGCCCTGCTGCGCATCGAGTTCGAGGTCGCCGAGCCCGATCTGCACTTGATGCACTGATCGGTTCGATTTCGTACTGCACAATCGACAAGAGTTCGGAGATCCCGAGATGAGTGACAAAGCGCAAGTTGTCGGCGTCAATATGGTGAAATTCGCCAAGCCCGGCGCAAACGACCCGTACGAGGTAATGGCTGCGGAGGCGATCCGCGGGGCCCTCGCCGACGCGGGAATTGACTACTCCCTGGTACAGCAGGCTTTCGCCGGCTATGTGTACGGTGACAGCACATGTGGTCAGCGCGCGGTGTATTCGGTCGGGATGTCCGGCATTCCCGTGTACAACTTGAACAACTACTGCGCGTCCGGTTCGTCCGCGCTCATGCTCGCCCGCCAGGCAGTCGAGACCGGGATCGTAGACTGCGCGCTGGCGTTCGGATTCGAGGAGATGACACCGGGCGCCCTCGGCAGCGCGTTCCCCGATCGGACGTCTCCGGTGGGCTGGATTCACGAGCGTCGGGTGGAGCTGCATCCTGAGCTGCCGACCGATGCCCCACGTGCGATCCAGGCATTCGGCGCGGCCGGGTGGGAGTACATCGAGCGGTACGGTTCGAACCCGGACATCTTTGCGCGAGTTGCGGTCAAGTCGCGTACCCACGCGGGTAACAACCCGTATGCGCTGTTCACCAAGCCTCTGACCGTCGCTCAGGTAATGGAAGCGCCGACCCTGTTCCCGTATCTGACCCGCTTCATGGCATGCCCACCCACTTGCGGAGCGGCAGCTGCGATCGTGGTCAGCAAGGCTTTCGCCCAACGACACGGACTTACGGACGGTGTCGAAATAATCGGGCAGTCGATGACCACCGACACCGAGGCCAGTTCGGTTGACCTGATCAACCTGGTCGGCGCCGACATGACGCGCCGTGCGGCGGCAGAAGTGTACGAGTCGGCCGGAGTCGGCCCTGAGGACGTCGACGTCGTCGAGTTGCACGACTGCTTCACGCCGAACGAAGTCATCAGCTACGAAGGCCTGGGCCTGTGCGCCGAAGGTACTGCGGAGAAGCTCATTCTGAACGGGGACAACACTTACGGAGGTAAGTATGTGGTGAATCCCTCCGGTGGGTTGATGTCCAAGGGTCATCCACTCGGTGCGACCGGTCTTGCACAGTGTGCCGAGCTTGTCTGGCACCTGCGCGGCACGGCAGGACAGCGGCAGGTCGAAGATGCACGGATCGGCCTACAGCACAATATCGGGCTGGGGGGCGCGTGCGTCGTCACCATGTATCGGAGGGTGTCATGACCGTCTCCGGTCCGCTCGACGGCGTCAGGGTCCTCGATCTCACTTCGAACGTGATGGGGCCGTTCGCATCTTTGCACCTGGCGGACATGGGTGCCGACGTGTGGAAAATCGAATCCGGCTGTGGGGACACGATTCGCCGGGTCGGTCCGGCGCGGAATGTGGGGATGAGTTCGAACTTTCTGCACTTGAATCGTAACAAGCGGTCGATCGTGCTCGATTTGAAATCGGAGGGTGGGGCGTCGGTGCTTCGCCGGATGATCGCGGGCGCTGACGTGTTCTTGTACAGCATGCGTCCGAAAGCAATGCGTTCGCTCGGGTTCTCCTACGACGATGTGCGCGAGATCAATCCACGGATCGTCTACGCCGGCGCCGTGGGATTCGGTCAGAGTGGACCATATGCGGACCGCCCTGCGTATGACGACCTGATTCAGGCGGCGTCGGGAATGGCTGCATTGCAGAACCGGAAGGTTGGTAGCCCGGAGTTCGTCGCCACACCGATCGCGGACCGGGTGGTCGGCATATCTACCGCGATGGCTGTCAGTGCTGCGCTCTATCACCGCAACGTGACGGGCGTTGGGCAAGAAGTCCAGGTTCCGATGTTCGAGACGTTCGCACAGTTGGTTCTCGGGGACCACCTGTGGGGGCACTCTTTCGATCCGCCGATTGGCGACTGGGGCTATGCGCGGACGATGAATCCGGACCGTCGTCCGTACCGGACGAAGGACGGGCGGTACGTCGCTGTCAGCATTTACATCGACAAGCACTGGCGGAGCTTCTTTCAGGTCGCGGGTCGTCCAGACTTGGCCGACCATCCGAAATTCGTCGACGTGCACGCCCGCGCCGAGAACATGCCGGAGTTGCTGCGTCTTCTGTCGGACATCTTTTCAACACGTCCGGCGGACGAATGGCTGGCCGATCTGGCGGCTGCGGATGTCCCGGCGATCGAGACGAACACTCCCGCAGGGGCACTCGATGATCCTCACCTGCGGCAGACGGGTTTCTCGTTTGTCGAAGTACATCCGTCCGAAGGCAGGATCAATTCACTCGGCATCCCCCAGGCATGGAGCTCCTGTGCCCCGGCGGTCCGCCATCCGGCGCCACGGCTCGGAGAGCACTCGGTCCAGCTCTTGCGTGAGGCCGGAGTGAGTGAAGGCGAAATCGGCACGCTCCTCGCATCCGGTGCGGTGACCGACGAGCTCGGACAGCGCGATGTGGTGGGTGCCCGATGAGTGAGCGGGTGGTGTCGGACCTCAAAGGGAAAGTCGCGATCGTCACCGGCGGGTCCGGCGGGATCGGGCGCGGTATTGCCACCAGATTGGGCGCTCGCGGAGCGACTGTGGTTGTCAACGGGCGCAGCGAGGAGCGAGCTGCATACGTGGTCGACGAGATCCGCGAGGCAGGCGGCAATGCGCACTTCCAATCCGGGGACGTCGGGTCACCTAGCGATATGCGGACGTTGGCCCAATCCGTCGTCGAGCAGTGTGGTCGTATCGACATTGTCGTGCCCAATGCCGGGGGGTTTGACGAGCAGGCGCGTGATCCGAAGGTCCGAGGGCCGTTCGCAGGCATTGATCTGGAACGGGTCACGAATTTCGCAGGTCAAGCTTTGCTCGGAAAGCTAGCGGTGGTGCAGGCGTCGGTGCCGTACCTGCGGGAGAACGGTGGGTCGGTGGTATTCGTTACCTCTGAGGGCGGACGCGCACCGACGCCGGGGCAGACGGGCATCGCAGCATTCTCGGCTGCGTTGATCCAGGTGAGCAAACTGTTGTCGAAGGAACTCTCCAGAGACAAGATCCGAGTCAACTGCGTATGCGTGACCGTCGTCCGGGACACACCGTCGTGGCAGGCTGCGTTCGATCACGATGACGCCGTCTCCGTGGCGCACCGTCGGCAGTACGAGAAGATAGTCGAGAAGGCACCGTTCGGTATCGCTTCACCCCCGGATATCGGTGACGTGGTGAGTTTTCTCGCGTCCGACGAATCGATGTATTTGACGGGCGCGGTACTCAGCCCTACCGGAGGGCTCACCCTTCATTGATCGGCATCCATATGCCGCGGTCTGGACTGCCGGATTTCGCAACGGTCTCGAATCGTTTGCGGACGTCCGGCCAATCCAGTCGTCCGGACACGCTGGACATCCCTGGGGTGTGCGGACGTCACGCGCCAAGAGCCGTCGCCGGTGTGCACCGATCTTGTTGGCGAACATTTTAGTTGACGGATGCCGATGTGCTGAATGTGACTGAGATCGTGCATCTGTTCGATCTCGCCCACTCTCACAATCGGCACCCCGTCCGACGGCCCGAGCCCGGCACAGAACGCGTCCCCGATGGGGTACAGACGATGATCGATCACCTCGTTGGTGCGGCCGCGGTGGTACATAACCGGCGCCCGGATCTCGTCGTGGCCAACGACCTCGGCCGAGCTTTGTACTCCGATCTGTACGAACATCACCGGCAGCCGAACCTCGCCCGATATGCGTTGTCCGACGACCGTGCGCAAGAGTTTAACCAGGACTGGGATATACGACGGCTGACTTCGCGGTGTCAATCCTGCGCGCCCATGCGGGTGGACCACAGTGCGACGGGAACCTCACCGACCTGATCGGTGAGCTCACCGCTCGCAGCGAGGATTCCGAACACGCTGGGCTGCACACGATGTCCGATCTCACCAACGTGGCAGCAAACGCCTGAACAGACGAGCAGGGTCGTGAAGGGGCCGTCCCGGTCGGAGCCTCCGCAGCGTGGCCGAGCCTCACGGTGCATCACATGCTTCCTTACCCGGAGGGGCAGCGGTCAGGCACTCCGGAAGATCGTTTTGAGCTCCAGGTACGGTTCGAGGCTGCTGGGCCCGAGTTCTCTGCCCATGCCGCTGTTCTTGACGCCGCCGAATGGTGCCTCCGTGGGGAACGACGCGCTGTTGACACCGATCGTGCCGGTCACGATGCGTCGGGCGACGGCGGTGGCGTGCTCGCGGTCCGGAGAGAAGACGCCGCCGCCGAGGCCGTATTCGGAGTCGTTGGCGATGGCGATGGCCTCGCCCTCGTTCTCGTAGGCGATGACGACGAGGACCGGGCCGAAGATCTCTTCACGGGCGATGCGCATGTCGTTGGTGACGTCACGGAAGACGGTCGGCTCGATGTAGAAACCCCGGTCGTTCGCCGTGGATCGGCCCCCGCCGACGACGACCTTCGCTCCTTCACGTTGTCCCAGCTCCAGGTACGACTCGACGCGATCTCGCTGCCGTTCGGACACCAGGGGGCCGAACAGGTTGGCGGGATCGGTGGGATCGCCGATCGGGATCTCGCTCATCGCGGCACTGACAGCGTCGACTACTTCGTCGTACCGCGACCGGGGTGCGAGCACCCGGGTCAGGGACCGGCAAATCTGGCCGGTGTTCGGTGAGCACGCGGTTGCCACGAACGGCTTGAAGGCGTCGAGATCGACGTCCTCGAGCAGGATGGCGGCCGACTTGCCGCCCAGTTCGAGTGTTACCCGCTTGAGGTCCCTGCCGCAGGTCTCGGCGATGGCCTTGCCGGCGACGGTGGAGCCGGTGAAGGCGATCTTGCGCACCAGCGGATGCTCGACGAGGGCGCTGCCGGTCTCGCGGCCTCCCGTGACGACGTTGACGACGCCGGCGGGGATACCCGCTTCGGTGGCGATTTCCGCGAAGAGAAAAGCATCGAGCGAAGTTTCTGGTGCCGGCTTGATCACGGCGGTGCATCCTGCCGCGAGTGCCGGTCCGATCTTCCACGCGAGCAGGGGCTGGGGGCCGTTCCAGGGGGTGATCGCCCCCACCACGCCGACCGGCCGACGCTGCAGCAGCGCGTCACCGATGGACGTTTCCAGTGGTTCCTCTTCGACGAGGGTGTCGGCGAGCGATGCGAAGTACCGGTAGTACAGCGGAACTTGCTGCTGCATCGCCCGGGACACGCTGATCGGGGTGCCGTTCTGCCGCGTCACCAGCGCAGCGATCTCGTCGATACGGCCTTCGTAGGTGTCGGCCAGGCGGCGCAGGGAAGCGGCTCGCTCGGACGGAGGGGTGGCGGCCCACGTGACCCCGGCGGCGTCGGCGACCTGCACGGCCGCGTCGATATCGGAGGAATCACCGTCGACGATGGAGGCAAAGACTTCCTCCGTCGACGGATTGATGACGGAGATTGTCTCGGCGGAGTGGGCGGTCCGGTACTCGCCGCCGATGTAATGGGATTCGTGGTTCGTGACCATTCTTGTGTCCTCCTGGTCCCACCGCATTGTGATGGCGGCAAGAAATGATGGATGCCCCGACGGAACGTCGGGACGGGTAATGCGACGTCAGCCGATGTCGGATGAGGCCGAGCGATCGGCTATCTTTGCCATCGACTCCACTTGCGCGCGGCGCGAAGCTCGTTCGGGTTCAGGCCGCCCCAAATTCCGTGTTGCTCTCCGAAATCAATCGCGCTTGTGCGGCATTCGCTGATCACCGGGCATTGGCGGCAGATCGCCTTCGCTTGCTGCTCCTGACGGCGTGAACCGGTGCGGTTGTCTTCGCGATCGGTATAGAAGACAGCGATGTCCATGCCACGGCAACGCGCCTGTGGTCGCCAATCGTCACGATCGACGTGTGATGCGAGATTCATGGTTCACAGTGCTTTCCTGGCTTCGCGGAGTGCGTTCGGCCTTTGGGAATTATCTCATTCTGAACAATGATTCTCGCCTGCACGAGAAGAGTTCAGCCGCGGGTGAATATTCGGCAATGCGGCGTCAGTGTCAAGAGTGGGCTTACGCACACAGAAATTCAAGGGGGAGTAGTAGTTACGATAGATAGGGTGAGGCTTACTTCGGGTTAGATTCCGCATCTTTGACTTTCGGAACAATTCTGCAGAAAATGCTCAGTGCGGGCGCCGATCGGTGCTCGGGCGCAAATGAACTGAGCGGTGGGTTCGCTCGAGGCGGGAACGGACGATTCAGATGCATATCGCGCATATCGACCATTTCGTGCTGACTGTTGCCGACATCGACACCACCGTCGAGTTCTACTCGACGGTGCTCGGGATGTCCGAACACCGGTACGGCGACGATCGCCGGGCATTGCTGTTCGGTCGCAGCAAGATCAATCTGCACCAGCAACCGAGCGCGGTGACGCCCAACGCTCGGCACGCGCAACCCGGTAGCGCCGACGTCTGCCTGATCGTCGAAGAATCCATCGACGCGGTTGTCCGCGAGCTGTCCGACAGAGGCGTTCCGGTGGAAGTAGGTCCTGTCCAGCGCCACGGCGCTCGAGGGCTGATGACCAGTGTGTACATCCGCGATCCGGACGGAAATCTCATCGAGCTGTCGGAATACCAGGCGGGCACCTCCGTCAGGGTCTGATCTTCAGCACTTCGGGAAGTTGGTCGTTGTCCGCCCCGATGTCGCGGGCCGCGTGCAGGGGCGGCGGGCGCCGACCGTCGAACGACAGGGGCAGACCGACCAGTCCGATCTCGTCGTCCGACGGCGTGCCGATGATCCCGAGCGCATGGGTGTGCTCGTGGGCGACGACTTCGGCGGTGGTCTGGATCGGTGCGGCCGGGATGCCGGCACCCTGCAGCAGTTCCTGCCAGTGGGCACGTGTTTCCTTCGCCAGTTGCTCACCGATCAGCTGGTCGATCTCGGCCCGGTTCTGCAGCCGCCCAGCGTTGGTGGCGAACCGATCGTCGGTCGACCATTCCGGATGTCCGAGTGCGGCGCAGAGGCGAGCAAACAGCGGGTCGTTGGCGCAACTCACGATCAGATCGCCGTCGCTGGTCGAGTACGCGCGGTGCGGGACGATGAAAGCGACACCCGACCCGTGGCGACCGCCGGGTTCGCCGTCGGCGTTGTAGTTCGCCACGCCGATCGACATCCACGCCATGGCGGTCTCGAGGAGCGACGCGTTGACCGTCGCACCGGCGTGTTTCACCTGACGGCGGTGCAGCGCCGACAGGATGCCGATCACCGCCCACATCGCGGACCCGAAGTCGATGATGGACACCCCTGCCCGCACCGGGGGCTGTCCCTCCTCGCCCGTGATGCTCATGATTCCGGAGAATGCCTGCATCAGCGGGTCGTATCCGGGGAGTGTGTTCAGCGGACCCACATGTCCGAACGCGCCGATCTCGCAATAGATCAACTCCGGCTTGGTCACCCGGAGGCTGTCGGCGTCCAGCCCGTACTTCGCGCTGGAACCCGGCCGGAGGTTGTGGATGAAGACGTCCGCGCGTTCGGCGATCAGCGTGTGCAGCGTCTTCAGCTGATCTCGATCCTTGATGTCGATGCTGATGCAACGCTTACCGCGATTGAGCGCATGGAACGCGGCGCCGCTGCCCTTCCATGTGCTCGGCCCCCAGCCGCGGGCGGAGTCGCCCGTCGGACGCTCCACCTTCCACACCTCGGCGCCAAGTTCCGCGAGGATCTTCCCGCTGAACGGTGCCGAGGCACTGTCGCCCAGCTCGACCACGACAACTCCCGATAACGGCAGATCACGCTGCATCGTCTTCCTCCTTGGTGGTCAGCCGGCCGAATGTGCGGCGCGCACTTCGGGTGTGTACGTGGCGCCGGAATTCAGCAGCTCGTCTATTTCACCGCGATCGAAACCGGCGTCGGTGAGCAACTGCACCGAATGTTCGCCGAGGCGCGGCGCCGGGTACCGCAGGTCCGGCTGACTCTCGCTCCACTGTTGCGGAATCGCCATCGTCTTCAGCGGGCCTTCCGAGGGGTGGTCCTGGTCGACGAAGAAGCCGACCTCCCTCATGTGTGGATCGTCCAGCAACGATTCCGGAGTGTTCATCTCGATGACCGGAATATCCGCTTCGGTCAGGAGCTTCATCCATTCCGCGGTCGTCTTCGTTTCGAACACCTGCCCCAGGAACTCGTACAGGATTCCGATGTTCTGGGTCCGTCCGTTGATGTCGGCGAAACGCGGGTCCTCGACCATCTCCGGGTGTCCGGAGATTTCGAAGAATCGCTGCCAATGCTTGTCGACGTAGACGTTCACCCCGAGGTAGCCGCCGTCGAGCGTCCGATACGGGCGGCGGTCCGGGTTCATCATCCGGCCGTACCCCCAATCGCCGATCGGCGGATCGAACGTGTGCCCGTACAGGTGGTCGCCCATGACGAAATGCGCGAACGTCTCGAACATCGGTACCTGGACTTCCTGACCGACACCTGTCTTCTCGCGCCGGAACAGTGCCATCGACACGGCCGTGCTCGCGGCCATGCCGACGACGCGGTCTGCGATGGCGGTGGCCACATAGGTCGGCGGACCTGCCTTGCGGCTCTGGAGTACCGGCATACCAACCGCTGCCTGGATCAGGTCGTCGTATGCCGGCCGGTCGGCGTAGGGGCCGTTCTGGCCGAACCCGTAACAGCCGCAGTAGATGATCCGCGGATTGATCGCGCGGGCGTCCTCGTAGCTCAACCCCAGCCTGGCCATCGCTCGAGGCCGCAAGCTGTACAGCAGCACATCGGCGGAACCGATCATCCGCTCGAGTGCGGCGCTGCCGCCGGCGGACTTGAGATCGAGGACGAGGCTGCGCTTGTTGCGATTGAGGTGCAGGAAGATCGCGCTCATTCCGGGGTTGCGGGACGGGCCGACACCGCGAGTCGTATCGCCGGCCCGTGACTCGATCTTCCAGACGTCTGCGCCCATGTCGGCGAGCAGGAGCGACGCGTACGGGCCCATGAAGTTCGATGTCAGGTCCAGGATGCGCACACCCTCCAACGGTCCGGTCATGTCACTGCTCCTACTGTCCTACTGGTGGTCCGTCATGGTGAATACGGGGAGTTTCTGCTCCCCACGTTGTACGAAACGCGTCGTGACCGGTTTTCCGATCGCGATGGCGTCGGGTTCGCCGTCGATCTGTGCGAACAAGGTGTAGCCGTCGTCCATCTTCACGAAGTCGACCGCGTACGGCGCTACCGTGGTCCAGACGGGCGTCGGTCCACGCATGATAGTGCTGTACGAGTAGATCGTCCCGCTCCCAGCCGATTGTGTCCACGACAATGCAGACTCCGTCGCATCGCTGTGCAGGCAGAGCGAGTGCGCCGGCCAGACCGCCTCCGCCCATGCCGACGATCGCTGCGCCGGGCTTCGACGACATACTCAGTTCTTGGCGCGCTCGGTGGGCAGCGACGCGCCGACCAGGGCCTCGAGATCCTCGCGCTTGCGCAGCATCAACAGGCTCCATTCGCTCTTCTGGCACACGTCGCCGTTCTGGTTGAGCGCCTTCATCAGCAGCGTGATGACGCCGTATTTGTCGTCCTTATCCTTCTTGGCGAGGACCTCGGCGGTGACGTAGATGGTGTCGTTGATGTGCACCGGCGTGAGATACCGAAGGTTGTTGATCCCGTAGTTCGCCTGGATCGGCGGACCGAAGGTGATCAGGCCGGTCATGATGGAGTAGGTCAGCGACCCCTGTACCAGGCGCTCACCGAAACGGGTCTGGGCCGCGTAGTGGACGTTCGAGTGGATCTCGATCCAGTTGCCGGTCAGCGCGCAGTAGTTGACCACGTCGGTCTCGGTGATGGTGCGACCACCGCTGCGAAACACCGTGCCGACCTCGATCTCGTCGAGCGGCATGTCGATGCGGTTGTTGATGGTTACGGGATTCGTCGTTGTCATCGCTGCTTCCTTGGGACGTGAAAGGTGATCGGGGAGAGACTCAGGCGTTGGTCAGGCGCATCGACTTGGCGATGATCGTGCGCTGAATCTGCGACGTGCCGCCGCCGATCGTGCACTGGATCGACTCGCGCAGGTAGCGCTCCATGTCGCCCTCGGGCAGGTTGGCGTAGCCACCCAGAATCTGCATGCCGTCGAGCGCACACTGCTTGAGGGTCTCCGACGCGTACAGCTTGGCCATCGAGGTCTCGCGGGCGGCCGGGGTGCCCTCGGCTTTGATCGCGGCGGCCCGGTAGCAGAGCAGACGAGCAGCGTCGACGCGGGTCTGGTTCTCCGCCAGCATGTGCTTGAGGACCTGGAACTCACGGATCGGCTTGCCGAACTGAGTGCGCTGGTGCGCGTACCGGTTGGCGTTGTCGACTGCCTCCTGCGCGTTGCCGGTGTAAGCGGCTGCGACGGCGCAACGCTCCAGTTCGAGGTGGTCGGTGATGACCTTCCAGCCCTGGCCCTCTTCGCCCAGCAGCGCGTCGCCGGGAACCCGGACCTCGTCGAGGAAGATCTCGGTGGTGCCGGTCGCGTGCCGCGACAGGGTCGGCAGCTTGTTGATGACGAGTCCCGGGGTGTCGTTCGGGATCAGAAGCACCGACAGGCCCTTGTGCTTGTCGGAGGTGTCGGTGCGAACCAGCATCGCGATGACCGTGTTGTCGGCCGCTGCACCTGAGCACCAGAGCTTGGAGCCCGTAATCACCCAGTCGCCGTTCTCGTCACGGCGAGCGCGGGTCTTGGTGTTCGCGGCGTCCGAACCGGCGTCGGGCTCGGAGATCGAGACCGAGAAGCGAATGTCACCGTCGATGAACGGCTTGACGTAGCGGTCCTGCTGCTCCTTGGTGCCGAACTTCAGGATGTTCATGGCGGTGAAGGTCGGAACGAGCACCGAGCACGCGAAGTCGAATCCGAACTTGCCGAGACCCTCTGCCATCAGCGAGTAGTCGAAGATATCGCCGCCGGAGCCGCCCATCTCCTCGGGGAACAGGATGCCGAGCCAGCCCTGCTTGGCGATCTTCTCGTACGCCTCGTACGGGTAGAGCCGGTTCTCGTCGCAGTGCCGGACATACTCGACGGTGATTTCGTTGTCCATGAAATCGTTCACGACGTCGAGCCAAGCTGCCTGGGATTCGTCGAGGAAGTTCGAATTCATATTCTTCTCTCCAGATCGGAAGGAATGGTGCCCGTATTTCGGTTGCACCGCTTGAATAAATGGTAGAACTGCGCGGTTGCCGAACCTAGTGATTCTTTTCGAATCAACGATTCGGCGAATGCGAATCCTGTTGTGAGGCGCAGCCGAGGGGTCAGGTGATTGCGCCCGCCGTGCGGAGTGCAGCGAGTTGTTCGGCGGTAAAACCCCAGTCGCCGAGAACGTCGTCGGTGTGCTGTCCGGGCGCGTCGGGCGGGCCCTGGATCGCGCCCGGGGTGCGGCTGAACCGCGGCGCCGGCGCCGGCTGCACCACGCCGTCGACCTCTGTGAACGTGCCGCGCGCAACGAGATGCTTGTGCTGCGGTGCCTCGGTCAACGACAACACCGGCGCCCAGCACGCGTCCTCCCCTTCGGCGAGGGCGCACCATTCGTCGCGAGTGCGGGTTCGGAACACCGCGGCGAACCGTTCCTGTATCTCCGGCCAGCGGGTCCGGTCGTGCTGATCGGGCATGTCGGATTCACTCAGTCCGAGAAGGCGAAGAGTGTTGCGCCAGAATCGGGTTTCGTTACAGGCGACGCTGATCCAGCGTCCGTCCGAGGTCTCGTACACGTGGTACCAGGGCGCGCCCGAATCGAGCCGATTCGTTCCGCGCTCGTCGTTCCAGTATCCGGCTGCGTGAAGGCCGTAGAACAGGGTCATCAACGACGCCGACCCGTCCACCATCGCTGCATCGACCACCTGGCCACGGCCGGACAGCCGGCTCTCGAGAAGAGCCGCAACCACTCCCAGCGCCAGATACAGTGAGCCGCCGCCGAAGTCGCCGGCGAGATTCAGGGGCAACGTCGGTGGCCCGTCCTTGGCGCCGATGCCATGAAGGACGCCGGTCAGTGAGATGTAGTTGGCGTCGTGCCCCGCGGACTGAGCCAGCGGTCCGTCCTGACCCCATCCCGTCATCCGCCCGTACACCAGCGCGGGATTCGCGGCGAGACAGTCGTCCGGGCCGATTCCCAACTTCTCCGCCACGCCGGGACGGAAACCCTCCACCAGCACATCGGCTCGACGCACCAGGTCGAGAATCGCAGCGGCGGCCGCCTCGTTCTTCAGATCCATTGCTGCACTGCGGCGTCCGCGATTGAGAAGATTGAAGCGCGGATCCACCGGCGCGCCACCGTCGTAGCCCGGCGGCCGGTCGATCCGGATGATGTCCGCCCCCAAGTCGGACAGGAGCATGCAGCAGAACGGAACGGGCCCGACGCCGCCCAGTTCCACGATCTTGACGCCCGCGAGCGGGCCACGGGATTTCTTCATATTTCGGCTCCAATCGACCACCTCGAGTCTATTGCTCACCTGAGTCGGTTCCAATTGAAGAAACGTGAAGTGTCGATTCGAGTAGACCGAATTCCATCGATCTATTTAGCCAATTCTATGCCACCATTGACGAATTCGCCTTCACAGTGACACCATTCACGGAGGCAGTATTTCTTCCCGTGCTGCGATGAATCCGCGCACGGAGACAGCGGCGCAGTGTTCGGCAACCGCCGACACCGTGCGCAGTCTGCCAGTCGGGGTCATCGAACGTACGCCGGTGTTCACCGGCGCTCACCAGCGGGATCGTCACCAAGAGGAGTGGATGCACCATGAGAACACCGAATGATCGCGTCGATGCGGGCAGGGCGGTATCCGATTCCAGCGCGCGGGCGGCTCGCTCATGCTGACCAGGGGCGCTGTGCTGCGGCAGTCGCCGGGCACGTACGAGGTGGTCGAGCTCGAGGTCGATGATCCCTGGCCTGGGGAAATCCGGGTCAAGATGGCCGCCACCGGCCTCTGCCACTCCGACGACCACTTCGCGACCGGAGACCAGCAACCGGGGATCCTCCCGATTGCGGGTGGCCACGAAGGCTCGGGGGTCGTCGAGGCAGTGGGACCGGGCACCACAGGCTTCGCCGAGGGCGACCACGTGGTCTTCTCCTTCCTGCCGGTGTGCGGTCGCTGCCGATGGTGCGCCACCGGTCATCAGAACCTGTGCGATCTCGGCCGATTCCTCGCCACCGGTGCCCGCTTCGACGATCCGAGCTCGTTCAGACTGTCCCTCGACGGTGCACCGGTCGGACAGCTCGCCGGTCTGGGAACATTCTGCGAATACGTGACCGTCTCGACGGCATCGGCGATCAAGATCGACCCCTCGATCCCACTGGACGTCGCGTGCCTGACCGGGTGCAGCGTGGGGACCGGCTGGGGTGCGGCGGTCAACTCCGCGCAGATCCGGCCGGGGCACGTCGTCATCGTGATGGGCATCGGCGGGATCGGGATCAATGCCGTCCAGGGTGCCGCACACGCCGGCGCGGGCGCCGTCATCGCCGTCGACCCGGTCGAATTCAAGCGCGAATCGGCGTTGAAGCTCGGGGCCACCCATGCCGTCGCCGACATCGAGGAGGCCACCGAGGTGGCCCGGTCGATGACCAACGGTCAGGGCGCCGACGCCACCATCGTCACCGTCGGCGTCACCAGCGGACGTCATGTGGGGCAGGGCCTGCAGTCCGTCCGCAAGGCGGGTACGTGTGTGGCGGTCGGGCTCGGTGATGTCGCAGTGAAGGACGGTGACATCAACCTGCACGAGCTCGTCCTGTACCAGAAGCGGCTGCAGGGCTCCCTGTTCGGGGCCAGCTGCCCCACCGCGGACATCCCGGTACAGCTGCAGATGTACCAGAACGGGCAACTTCGCCTCGACGAGCTCGTGACCACCCGCTACTCCCTCGACGACATCAACGTCGGCTTCGACGACATGAAGGCCGGCCGCAACCTGCGTGGAGTCGTGGTCTTCGATTCCTGAACCGACGGGTAGGGGGCGGATGCACGACGCGCGTCCGCCCCCTACCCGTTCGGGATGGATCAGTGAATGGTCAGCGCCACTGCCGAGGGCACTTCGGCGGCCGGGCGATCTGAACGCTAGAACTCGAAGACACCCTTGCCGTCGCTCTGCTGCGCGAACCATTCGTACGCCTCCACACCCTGATCCAGGGACCAGGTGTGGGTGTAGATGTCGTCGATGGGGAGATTCCGTGCGGCGATGAACTCGGCGCACCGCAATTGCTCGATCGTGGACATCGTCCACGACGTCATCAACGTCCATTGCTTCTTGTAGTGAGCCTGGACGTCGAACTCGATATGCCCGGGCAGGCCGAGGAAGCATGCGCGGCCCCAGGGGGCGAGTACTGCGAGAGCATCGTCGTTGGCTTTGCCGGAAGTCTCCAGAATCAGCGGTGCGCCGCGTCCACCCGTCAGGTCGGCGATTGCTTCGACCACATCGCAGGACCCCGAATCGACAGTCGAGGTCGCACCGAAACTCTTGGCGCGCTGTAACCGGTTGTCGTCGATGTCCACGGCAATCACCGTCGCACCCAGCGCCGACGCGAGCATCGTGCCCGACAGACCGACGGGGCCTTGGCCGAATACCACGATCGTTTCCCCGGCGACAGTGCCGAGCCGTTGCAGGCCACCCCACGCCGTGCCGGTTCCGCACCCGATCGCTGCCCCGGCCTTGTAGCTCAAGGCGTCCGGAAGCGGCAGGAGAGTGCGGGCAGGCACTTTGAGGAATGGGGCGTGCCCACCGTTCGCGGAGATTCCCATGACCTTCGATGGTTCGCGCTCGCACATCTGCGGCCAGCCGGAGCGGCAGGCGGGACACGCATCGCAGCCCCAATAGTGATGAATCATCACGCGATCGCCGACACGCGCCATCATCGGCGTCACACCGTCACCGACGGCGTGGACGTCCCCGCACGGTTCGTGGCCCTGGATGACGTCGGTTCCGACAGCTATCGCGCCCCTACGGAACAGGAGGTCGCTTCCGCACATGCCCGAGGCTCGGACCCGGACGACGACCTCGCCGGGCCCCGGTACAGGATCGTCGAACTCTCTGATGACAGTGGTGTCGTCGCCCGGAAAGGCAATTGCACGCATCGTGATCAATCCTCCGTGTTCTCGAAATAGTTTGGGAATTGCGCGGTGAGGCCGATGACCGTCGTACGGGTCTCCATGTACGGGGTGAGGGCGTCGATGCCGTTCTCCCGGCCCCAACCGCTGGCCTTGAAGCCGCCGTAGGGAAGTGACCACCGCACGAACGAGTAGGTGTTGACCCATACCGATCCGGCTTCGATCTGGTTCGAGACCCGATGCGCGCGACCGATATTGCCCGTCCACAGTCCCGCGGTCAGCCCGTACGCAGTGTCATTGGCGATGGCGATGGCCTCTTCTTCGTCGTCGAACGGGATCAGTGCCACCACTGGGCCGAAAATCTCTTCACGCGCCACCCGCATGTCGTTGGAGACGTTGGCGAAAACGGTCGGCTGAACGAAGTAACCGGGTGCCAGTTCGTCGGTGAGGATCCGTTCGCCTCCGGCGACCAGTTCGGCGCCGTCGTCCCGGCCGATCTTCACGTACGACAGGGTTTTGTTCAGTTGCTCTTCGTGCGCCTGGGGTCCCATGCGTGCGGTCTCGTCGGCCGGCATGCCGACACGTACCTGGGCGGCCCGGGTGCGGAAGGTGTCTACTGCGCGGTCGTATATCGATCGCTCTACCAGCACCCTCGACCCGAGCGCGCAGCTCTGCCCGCACAACCGCCACGCCGAGGCGGTGGCCGCATTGAGCGCCTGATCGACGTCGGCGTCGCCGAAGACGATGTGCGGGGCCTTGCCGCCCAGCTCGAAGGTGAATCGTTTGAGGTTGTCGGTGCCGTCGACCACCATCCGCCGGCCGGTGTCGGTCGAGCCGGTGAACGAGACCTTGCCGACGTCGGGGTGAGCGACCAGGCGCGCACCGGCCGTGCGCCCGTAACCGGGGACGACGTTGAGGACACCCGGTGGGAACCCCGTCTTCTCCGCGAGTTGCGCCAGGACGAGTGCGGACACCGGAGTCTGTTCGGCAGGCTTGAGGACGACCGTACAACCTGCAGCGAGGGCAGGCCCGATCTTCATGCACGTGGTCAGCAACGGCGCGTTCCAGGGCACGATTGCACCCACCACACCGATCGGCACCATGGTGGTGAAGGCGTGCACCGTGTCGTCCATCGGTATCGTGCGGCCTTGGGTCTTGTCGGCGAGCGAGGCGAACCAGTAGTACCACTGCACTTGTGCAGCCAGACTCCCGCGGAGGTCGGACTTCAGGGCGCCCGTGTCGTGGGACTCGAGTTCCACCAATTCGGGAATCGCTTCCTCGAAAAGCTGGGCGAACCGTCGCAGTAACGCTGCGCGCTCGTGACCGGGGGTGCGGCGCCACGGGCCCGCGAACGCCTCGGCCGCTGCCGAGACGGCGCGGTCGATGTCACCCGCACCCCCCATCGCAACCGCCGCCCACGGCTTACCCGATGCGGGGTCGATACTCTCGGCGATGACGCCGTCGATGGGGTCGACCCATTCACCACCGATATAGAGCTTGTCGAAAACGCGCAATTCCGTTTGTGGCATACGCAACATGTACGCCGTGAAATGACTTGGCGTCAACTGTGAACTGCGGTTTCTCTGGAAGAAATCGCCAGTTCGTAAAATGGAAAAAAGACGCTTCGCTCCCGGGAAGTAGATGATTCGAAAATACGAAATTGACGCGGTTTCGCGCCGAGGATAATCTGCGAAAGAGTTCTATGTGCGGAACCGGCCACGGTAGGGAGAAGCGCGTGACTCATGAAGCACGCCGCGTCGTCATTGCCTCTGCCGCATCGGAAGGTCCGTCGTGGTATCGGCTTCCGGCGTCGAAGCCACTGGTCATCGACGGCCGACAGTGGGAGCCGGCGCTTCTGTAGATCCCTTTCCTCGTGACACTGTCACGGTCCGTAATATGCGATGAGATCGTTTCGATTCGAAAACGAAGAAGAGGAGAATCGAGGATGACGTCCGCCTTCTTTCGGTTGGCGCCCGGTCGCGATGTTCAGTCCGAGGAATACGTGCCCCAATCACCCGCTGGAAGTGGCTGGGGCAGTGGACACATGCGCGGCATGGCCGTCAGCGGGGCTCTTGCTCGTGCCACCGAGAAGACTGTGGAGGAACTCGGGCGGCAGGACCTTCAGCCGGTTCGGTGGACCCTCGACCTCTTCCGTCCCGCGGGGATGAAACCGTCCGTCACATCGACCACCGTAGTTCGCGAAGGGCGCCGCCTGTGCCTCGTCGACGCGGTGCTGAGCCAGGACGGGGAAGCGGTCGCGCGGGCCAGCGCACTGTATCTGAGCCCCACCACGACACCGGACGGCATCGTGTGGGCTTCGGGCAACAGCCCGCAGCCGCCACCTGACGACTGCAAGCGGGCGGCGGGGACTGCCGAACGGTTGTACCGCAGCGACGGTGCGGGCTGGACCCTGCCCGCGGACGCACCGCAGAACGGTGATCGCAAGCAGATCTGGCAATTCGCGATCCCGGTGGTCGAGGGCGAGCCACCGACTGCTTTCCAGATGGCCGCGAGCATTGCGGACGCCGCCAACGTCATCAGCAATTTGGGCAGTGCGGGACTGGAGTTCATCAACGCTGACGTGACTCTCGCACTGGCACGTCTACCGGAGGGCCTCGAACTCGGACTGGCCGCACTCGATCGGGCCGAGCAACACGGCATCTCCGTCGGCACGGGGCTCGTGTTCGACCGACTGGGAGTGGTCGGTTCGGTCACCGTCTCGGCGGTCGGAAACGCCCGGCGCGCTGTCGATCTCCGTGGGTTCGGCCAGGGGGACGGTGCTGCCCCGCAAACGAATTCGAGTGCCGCGACCTGAGGCCCCGGCGCAATTACTGCGCCGTCAGGCGCTCGGCTATGTGCCGGGCTTCGCTGATTGCGGCGTCGGCGATCTCCTCGAGTCGGATATCGATGCGGGCTCGTGGCCCGGCGACCGTGAGGACGGCAACGTGTTTGTCGCGGTGGAACACCGGGACCGCAACGCCGCCGAGGTCGGGTGTCACTTCTTTGCTCGCGTATCCGATTCCGTCGCGTGCGATGCGGTCGAGTTCCTCGCGTGCCTGTAGGCGCTTGTCGGTCTCCTCGATGTGGGTGTCGAGGTAGGTGTCGCGGAACCGCTGATCTGCATAGGCCAGGAAGCACTTGCCGGCGGTGGACGGGAAGAGCGGGCGCCGGACGTGGAGTGCGGGCGAGAAGCGGATCGGTTGCGTCGACTCGATGATGTCGATGTTCACGACGGATTCCCCGATCTGAATGCACAGCGTGACCGTCTCGTCGAAGCGGCGGTGCAACGATTCCAGGCTTTCCCGGGCCACGCGGTCGACCGGAGGTTGGTGCGCTGCCAGCAGTGTGCCCACTGCGGGACCAAGGGTATAGGCGCCGTTCTCGGTCAGGTAGCCGGTGGCCACCAGGCCCTTCACGATGTAGTGCACGGACGATCGGGGGGCGTCGAGCGCTGCGGCGAGCTGGGCGAGTGACAGCCCGTCCGTGCTCCGGGAGACGAGCTCGAGGATCGTCATGACACGTGAGACCGTGCGATGCTCTTTCGCCTCACCAGCAACCGGCGGCACGTGGCTCTCCCTCTTCTCGATCACCGATCGAATCAGCCTACAGGTGACTGGGGCACCGCCACGTCGGGCAGTGCCCCAGCCGGATCACCGAACGGCGGGAGCGCTTTCGGCGGAAGGGGTGTGGTTTCTGATGCTGATGGTGCGGTACTGGTCACCGAGTGCTGCACCCGCGATGAGGATCGCGCCGACGACGAAGATCAGGGAGACACCCCAGGTGGAGTGGGTCGGGGACAGTGAAACCATGGTCAGCGCCGCGAGTGGAGCGAGGCCGCCGGCGAGTGCGCCGCTGACTTCCCGTCCGGCGCCGAGGCCCGAGGCGCGGACTTCGGGTGGGAACTGCCGGGCGAGGAAGGACCCGGAAGCCGCGAGCAGCGTGGGCTGGACGATTCCGACGGTGAGGATGAGTGCGAGCCAGATGTAGACCGGTCGGTCGGTGTTCAGGAGCCAGAAGAAGGGGAATGCCAGCCCTGCCACACACCCGGCGCCGATAAGCATGATGCGGCGTGTCCCGGCGCTGTCGCAGAGCCGCCCCGCGAGGGGGATGGTCACGAGCGCGACGGCACTGGCCAGGCTGATACCGAACGCGCCGACGTTGGCGGCGACGTCGCGGAACTCGGAGAGATACGACAGTGAGAACGTCTTGAAGATGTAGCTGATGCCGTTGACGCCGATGGTCGACACGGCGACGACGGTCAGCCCACGCCAGTGATTCTTCAGCAGGTCGCGGAATGGTTGTGTCTTCTTGCGGGTCTGAGCTTCGGCGGCTACCCGTTCGAAGTCGGGGGTCTCGGGCAGGTTCCGGCGCATCCAGTAGCCCAGCCCGACGAGGACGAAGCTGGCCAGGAACGGGATCCGCCAGCCCCAGCTGTAGAGGTCGGCTTTGTCGAGGCTCGTCACGGCGGCCACGGCCAGGGAGGACACCAGCAGGCCGACGCTTACGCCCATGGCCGGCCATGCGCCCTGCCGTCCGCGGGACTTCGCGTCGGCATGCTCGTAGGACATCGCGATGGCGCTGCCGAACTCTGCGCCCGCACCGAGGCCCTGGACGATACGGAACAGAACCAGCAGCACGGGTGCGGCAATCCCGATCGTCTCGTACGACGGGATCAGGCCGATGCAGCCGCTGGCCAGGCCCATCAGTAGGAGATTGAACGACAGCACGGCCTTGCGGCCGATCTTGTCGCCGAGGATGCCGAACACGATTCCGCCGAGCGGGCGGGCCAGGAATCCGACGGCGAACGTGGAGAAGGCGGCGAGGGTGCTGACCGTGGAGTCTTCCGAGGGAAAGAAGAGCGGGCCGAACACCAGGGCGGCCATCGATGCATAGAGGTAGAAGTCGAACAGTTCGAGGGCTGTGCCGACCACTACCGCGGGGCCGACGTTCTTCGGCTTCCGGCGTGGCGGATTGGGGGCGTTGTGGAGCGAGTCCTGTGGCTGTGTCACGGGTCGAGCCTCTTCTCTCACTTCGGACGACGGTTGCGTCATTCATATATATGAACACGCCATTCGTAACTACGATGATATGATCGGGAACACTAGGGAGTGAGCTGGGCCACGTCAACCCTGTTTCGAAACTTGTCTCTCACGATCTCGGTCGCGAGAGACAGGGCGTGATTGGCATGGTCGAGTCCGTATTTCGCTGATCGTGAGGGCGGTATGGCTATGTTCAACAGGCTTCATCTGATTCGACAGGTCGATCTGTTCACGTTGCGACTGTTTCTGTCCGCGATCGAAGAACGGCAGATCGGTCTGGCCGCGATCCGGGAGAACATCGCCGCGTCCACGGCAACCAAGCGAATCCAGGCCCTGGAGGACATCGCCGGAATCAAGCTTCTCGATCGTGGGCCCAGGGGCGTAGTCCCCAGCCCCGCCGGTGCGGTCCTCGAACGACACGTCCGCACGATCTTCGGAAACCTCGAGGAGATGCGCTCCGAGATAGCGTCTTTGACCGAGGGAGTGCAGGGTGACCTGACGATCGTGTCGGCCCGATCGATCATCGTGCCGTTCCTGGCGCGGGAACTGGGCGAGTACAGCCGTGAATACCCGCTCGTCGACCTGGCCGTACGGGAGACCGAGAACGCCGAGATCGTTCAGCAGGTCGCGCGCAGCGAAGCGGACCTCGGGGTATTCGCGGCCGCACACGAACTCGATCTCGACGGCGTGGATGTCACGCCCTACCGTCGTGATCGGCTGGTCGCGGTGGTGCCGCTGGGTCACCCGCTCACCGAGCAGTCGGTCGTGACCTTCCAGGATCTGTTGCCCGAAAGACTGATTGCGGCACGCGCGATGGCGCCGGCGTTTCGCGCCGCGGCGAATCGGCTGGGAGAGCAATTCGATTCCAGGCACTCCGTGCGGAGCGGAGAGGTCGCGATGAGTCTCGTCCAGGCGGGAATGGGCGTCACCGTGCAGCCGGAATGCCTACTCAGTCACGAGATGATGAGCCGCGTCGCGGTGATGGAATTCGCCGAGCCGTGGGCGGCGCGCAGGATCCACCTCGCCACCGCTCGTGGGCGGGCTCCGAGCCCGGCTGCGAGCGCACTCGTCACCCAGCTGCTCGACCGCCCGCACGACTCCGATGACGCAAATTCGTGCTGAGTGAACTGGTGGGCGCATCCCGATGCTGCGCTCGCAATCGGTGAATTAGTTTGTCCCCAAACGGTTTCCCGTGAGGTCTCAGCATTGTCGCCGGAAGTCGGTGAGGATGCGGTCCCGCAGTGCCGGATCGAGTTCTTCGATCGACAGTTCGCCGAGGGTGTGCACCGTCTGTTTCATCTGGTCGACGTAGTGGGCGCAGCCGCCGCATTCGCCCACGTGTGTCTCGAACCTGGCCTTGGTCTGCGCGGCGAACGCATCCTCGAGGTAGACGGTGACGAGTTCGACGAGTTCCTGACAGTCCATCGTTCGTTTCGATTCCTTCACGGGAGTGCCTCCTGAGTCCCGCCGACCCAGCGTCTGCGGCTATTGCCACAGTGTCCGGAAGTGCCCGGATCGTTACACCGGATGGAACGGCGTGCGGATGCGTGGTGGCGACAGGCGCCGCGGGCGTACGGTCGAGGTCATGACCGAGGACAACCAGGTTGCGCCGTGGGACGACATCTACCGAGGCGATGCGAAGGAATTTTCGGGGCCGGTGCCGTGGAACATCGGTGAGCCGCAGCCCGAGATCGCCGCGCTGATCGCGGAAGGCAAATTCCGCAGCGACGTACTGGACGCGGGGTGCGGACACGCTGAAACGTCCCTGCAGCTGGCGGCGCAGGGGTACACAGTGGTCGGTCTGGACCTGTCGCCGACTGCCATCGCGGCAGCTCAGGCGGCAGCGGCCGATCGTGGCCTGACGACGGCCACGTACCAGGTGGCGGACATCAGCTCGTTCACGGGTTTCGACGGCCGATTCGCCACGATCGTGGACAGCACCCTCTTCCATTCGCTGCCCGTGGACCGGCGGCGCGACTACCTGCAGGCTGTGGCCCGGGCGGCCGCACCCGGCGCGTCCTATTACATCTTGGTGTTCGCGAAGGGCGCCTTCCCCGAGGGGCAGGGACCGAACCCGGTGACCGACGACGAACTGCGGGAGGCTGTCGCCGAATACTGGATCATCGACGACCTCCGCCCGGCCTTCATTCACGCGCTGCTCGGGCCGGAGGAGGCCGCGAACTGGCAGCGCGACGACAAGGGCCGGGCCATGCTGCCGGCGTGGCTGCTGTCGGCGCACCGCGACTGAGGCACGAAGCGGGACTTCGTCGACGCCTACGCGTGTGCGCCGACGTGGTCGAGGTGCGCCGTCATGCCCATCGCGGTGGCGGGATCGGTATCCCATCCGATGGCGGTCGCCGCGAGCAGTGCTGCCGCGGTCGCGGTGACCTGGGGTTCGGGGATCACGGTAAGGTCGCGGCCGGTGACCGCCTTCTTGGTCTCGACCCATCCGGGGGATCGGGACCAACCACCTGCGGCGTAGACGGCAGGCTGCCCGGGTAGGCATGCCGCGACTGCGTCCTGTGCGCGGGCACCGATCCGCGCGAGGGCGCCGAGAACCGCGGAGGCACGGGAGAGCGGTGACGTGGGGGCGTCGGGGGTGTAACGGGGCAGCGCGCCGCCTCGGCTGCCGGGGACGAACACCGGCGCGTGCAGGTAGTCGTCGGGTGGGGTGTCGCCGGAGATCATCTCCTGCAGGCGGGCACCGACGGCGGCGTCCTGGGAGGCCCATTCGACGTTGCGGGCGAGTTCCTCCACGGACAGCACAGTGGTTCCGGCAGAAAGGATTCCGGGTGCGACATCGAGGTCGTCGCTGCGGGGTATGCCTGCCTCGGGAGCCTGGGCGACGACGACCTCGGCGGTGCCCATCGAGTCGAGGACGGCACCGGGGTCCATCGCATGCACTCCCCAGCCGCCGATCGGGTGATCGTGGCCGCCGGCGACGACGACGGCGTCGGGGTCGATGACACCCGCGGTGACGAGGCGGTCGGAGAGGAACCCGCCGATGACGTCACCGGCCCGGCGCACCGGTGGCAGTAGGGCGGCCGTGCCGATACCGGCGGCCACCCGGTCGTCGATCCACCGCCGGCTGTGACCGTCCCACGCGGCGGTGCGGGCGGCGAGGGTGTCGCTGAAGAACGGGGTGCCGGTCCACACACTCGACGGATAGTCGGTGAGCGCGACCCACGACCGGGCCTGCGAGGCGCCGGGTTGGTCTGTTGCCCAACGCCATCCGACGAGGGTGCGTGCGGCGTCGTCGGCGGTGCAGAGCGCCGCGTCGGGCCGTAGGCGCGGGGCCAGATCGGCGAACACGTCGGCGCGCCGGGTGTCGAACCAGGCCAGCGCCGGGGTGAGCGGGGTCAGGGCGTCGTCGACGAGCACACCGTCCTCGCCGACCCCGGCCACGCTGACCGCGTGCACCCGGTAGGAGTCCGAGCAGATGTCGAGGATCATCTCCTCGATCGCGAACAGCAGATGCTGTGCGTCGACGGACAGGTCGACCGCACCTCGGGGAGTGGTGCGCCGACGCCTGGCGACGACCGCCCCCTGAGGTGTGAGCGCCACGACCTTCGTGTTCGTGCTCCCGATATCGACTCCGCACACCACCGGTGAGCGCCCGCTGCGGTCTCGTGTCATCTGTACTGTCCTCGTCGTCTGCCGTTGGAGTACCCGCTCAGGCGGGGAAACTCACCTTCCGGGTCAGGGTGCCGATCTCCTTCAGTACGCGTTCGCCTTCGCTGCGTTCGCGTTGCCAGATGTTGCGGCCGACGATGATTCCGCGGGCGCCGGCGCGCAGGGTCTGCCCGATGGCGTCGACGGTGTCGTTGACGTCGCCGGCGAGGGGTCCGCCGGCGATGACGAGGGGGACGCGGAGTTCGTCGACGAGGCGGGCGGTGCGTTCCTCGCCGGGGAAGGCGATCTTGATGATGTGGGCGCCGAGGTCGTAGGCGATGCGGGCGACCTTCTCTTCTTCGACGACGACGTCGTCGGTGCGGGGTGCGCCCATGATGACCGGTTCGAGGACGAGGGGGATGTCCCAGGCGTCGCAGGCGGTGACGATCTTGCCGACGCGGGCGCACATGGCGGCGCGTTCGCTGCGGGAGATGTTCCAGGGGAAGAGCATTTTGACGGCGTCGACGCCCATGCGGACGGCTTCTTCGACGGTGGTGATCAGTTCGTGGGAGCCGCCGCCGTCGAGGGTGGTGACGTCGTAGTAGGTGTCGATGGTGAGTACGCGGCTCAGGCGTGGGTGTTCGGCGAAGAATTTTTCGGTTTGTTTGACCTGTCCGGGGGTCATCATGAATCCGGTGACGTCGGTGTCGGCCCAGGCGGCGAACGGTGCGGAGGGGGTTTCGAGGCCCTTGATGCGGTCGAAGATCAGTCCGTGATCGACCGGCATGATGATCGCCGCCCGGTCGTTCGGCAGTGTGCGGCGCATCCGGTATTCCATGCTCATTTTCGGTTCACTTTCCTTCGTGGGTTCGTTCGAGTGGTTTTCAGGTACAAAAGCGGCTAGTGCGTCCAGGCGGTGTCGACCGGTCCGTCGTGCCCGCCGACCGCGGCCGCCGCGCACTGGATCATGAGGGCCACGGCGACGGCGCCGGGATCGAGCACGCCGCGGGCGACCTCGCCGACGTACGCCGCGCGGCCGCGGCGGGCCACGATGTCGCGGGTGGTCAGGGCGCCCGCTCGCGCGGCCTCGGCGGCAACGTCCAGCGCGCGGACCGGGTCCGCGTCGGCGGCCGCCTGCTCGCTCAGCGCCTGTGCGGCGGGAACCAGGGCGTCGACCATCGTCTTGTGCCCGACCTGCGCCTTCCCGTACCGCTGCACGGTCGCCACCGCCGCGGCCAGTCCGCCGGCAAGTTCGGTCAGGGTCGGGGTGCCCCCGGTCGCGCAGCGGGCGATGTCCCGGAAGAACATTCCGAACAGCGGGCCGCTGGTGCCGCCGGTGCCGAGGAACCCGCGCGAGACGGCGGTGAGCCACGCGGTGAACGTCTGCGGCGACGTCGCGGCGATCTCGTCCTGGACCCGGGTGAACGCGGAGGTGAGGTTGGTGCCGAAGTCGCCGTCCCCGGCCTGGCGGTCGAGTTCACCGAGGGCGGTGGCCGCGCCGCCACCGGTGGAGGTGCCCAGCACCGTGGTCAGCATCGCGGCCACCCAGCGGGGCGCGAAGGTGGTCGGCAGTGCCGTTGCGGTCGTCGAGTTCATGTGTTGGGCTCCTTACCAATTCAGCGCGGGGGTCCGTACAGGGGCGTCCCACAGTTTCAGTAGGTCGGCGTCGACGGGGGTCAGGGTGACCGAGAAACCGTGCATGTCGAGGGAGGTCACGTAGGTGCCCACCAGAGTGCGTGCGACGGTGATGCCCTGCGCGCCCAGGAGCCGGTGCACGGCGCGGGCGGCGATCGACAACTCAGCGGGTAGGCGCCGCCGAGCCCGTTGACGATGGCCAGGACGGCGGAGCCGCGCCCCAGCCCCAGATCCCGGACCAGCGGGGTGACCAGCATTTCGCTCAGTTCGTCGGCGGAGGCGTACCGGGCGCGGGAGATGCCGCGTTCGCCGTGGATACCCACGCCGAGTTCGACCTCGTCGGCGGCCAGGTCGAACGCCGGGCGGTCCTCGCCGGGGTGGGTTCCCGCCTGCAGGGCCAGGCTCATCGTCCGGGACGTGCGGGCGACGCGGCGGGCGGCGTCGGCCACCTCGGTCAGTGATCCGCCGAGTTCGGCGCGGGCTCCGGCGATCTTCTCCACCGCGACCACCGCCGCGGTGCCGCGGCGGCCCGGTCCGTCGGCGTCGCCGTCGGTGTCGGTGGCGAGGTCGTCGTCGACCAGCACCATCTCGGTGTCGACGGCGTGGTCGCCGGCCAGTTCGCCGGCGATGGTGAAGTTCAGGACGTCACCGGTGTAGTTCTTCACGATCTGGACCACGCCACGGCCGCTGTCGGCGGCCAGCGTGCCCTCGTGGACCTGCAGGGCGGTGGGGCTGGCGAACACGGCCCCGGGGACGGCGACGTCGAGCATGCCGCGGCCGACGAACCCGGCGTGCAGCGGTTCGTGCCCGGACCCACCGCCGGAGACGAGTCCGACCTTGTCCCGGGCGGGGGTGGCGCGGCGGATCAGGCCGCGATCGGTGTCGTAGGACACCAGGTCGGGGAAGGACAGTTCCATGCCCTCCAGCGCCTCCGTCACGGCGGCGCCGGAATCGTTGATGATCTGCCGTTTCATTGCGGCGGCTCCTTCGAAATCGAGTACTGCGGTGCGCCGCTGCGCGGCACGGGTGGGATGTCGTGGGTGGAATGCCGGGCCGCCTCCTGGGCGGAGGCGGCCGGCTGTCTTCGGGGGACGGCGTGGCCGGGGCTGTTACCGGCTGCCGTCCCGGGCCACCGCGTCGTCGTGGTTGTCGCGGTGGTGGTCGATGACGTGGTGGGTTTCGACGTCCAGGTCGCTCAGGCTCAGGCCCTTCTCGACGATCTCCTGCGACTCGGGCGGCAGGGTCAGCCAGTGCACGCACAGCGCGGCGACCACGTACAACCCGGCGAAGATGATGGTGACACCGCCCGCGCCGATCAGGCCGAGGAAGACCGCGACGATCAGCGGGCCGACGAACGTCGCGGCACCGGCGCCGAGGTTGAGCACCGCGATCGCGTTGCCCTTCTTCTCCGGGGCCATCAGCGACATCAGCACCGAGATGGGGGTGAACCCGGCCAGGGTGATGCCGAACAGCGCGGCGCACAGCGCGGCCACCCAGTAGGCGCCGAAGGTCTGCGGCAGGAAGTACAACAGCAGGCTGCTGACCGCGCAGCCGAGGCAGCCGAAGATGCGGAGGGTGCGGTGCCAGCCGATCTTGTCGCTGACGATGCCGAAGATCAGGTTGGCGAAGATGTTGGAGGCGCCGACGATGAACACGAGACGCAGCCAGCCGCTGGTGCCGAAACCGAGGTCGTCGGAGAAGATCGTCGGCAGGAACACCAGGAACCCGAATTGCGGTGCGGTGTTGATGATCCGGATGACGCAGCCGAGACCGACCCGCGGGTTCTGGAACGCGATCGCGATGCTCGCGACCAGACTCTGCCCGGTGGTGGTCGAGTGCGGGGCCAGCCGGTCACCGCCGGAGACGCCGCGCAGCCCGATCAGGGCGAGCAGGCCGCCGGCGATCACGATGCCCAAAGACAGCCACAGCGTGGTGTATTCGCCGATGATCGGCTCGGTTCCGCTGGCGAGCAACGAACCGAGGGTGGGCAGGCCGCCGGTGAAGGCGAAGTAGAACCAGCCGACGGCCGAGCCCAGCCGGCGGGCGGGACTCGCGGCGAGCACCCACACCAGGAAGCCGTACGCGAACAGGGGGTATCCCAGCCCGCGGATGCCGTAGCAGATCAGCATCAGCACGTAGTTCTCGGTGCCAAGGGCGACGGCGAGGAACAGTACCTCGAAGACGCCCCAGATCGCGAGACCGAGCCACATAACCCGGCGCGGGCCCCACGTTTCCGACAGCGCCCCCGACAGCCACGACCCCAACGTCACCATCAGGCCGTAGACGCTGATGACGATCGCGGCACGCGAGTCGCTGCCGGCGCCGTGATCGGCCAGATACGGTGCGATGTAGCCGGATTCGACACCGTCGCCGATCATGAAGAACAGCAGGCCGACGAAGCCGAGGAACAAGGTCGGGGGAAGGCCGATCCGTTCGATGAACGAGGCGAATCTGCCTTCGGAGATCTGATGTTGCATCGAAATGTCCGATCAGGAGTGGGGCAGGATGTGGACTTTGAGTGCAGAATCGCTGTGCGCGGCGGCAATGGCGTCGCCGTACTCGGCAAGGGAGAACGTGTGGGTGACAAGACGTTCGACGGTCTCGGCGATGGACGGCATCATCGCGACGGCGTCGGCGAAGGAATTCGCGACCGACTGTGAGCCGACGAACGTCAGCTCGCGGTCGAACAGGTCGTAGGGGCGCAGCGGAATCGTCTTCTCGGAGCTGACGACACCCATCTGCAGCAGGGTTCCGCGTTTGTCGAGCAGGTCGATCGCGGCAGACACGGCAGCGGGGTGGCCGCTGGCCTCGAGCGCGACGTCCGCGCTGCGGGGCGGAAGGCTCTCGTCCGGTGCGAACGCGGCATCGGCGCCGACGTCGAGCGCGGCCTTGCGGCGGGCCGGGCTGGGCTCGACGACGTGGATGGTGCGAGCACCCGCGGCCCGGGCGACGACGACCGCCAGCAACCCGATCGACCCGGCGCCGAAGACGGTGATCCGGCGGTCGGTCAGTGACGGGGAACGGCCGAGGCCGTGCAGCACGCAGGACAGCGGTTCGATCAGCGCGCCGGCGGCCATGCTCATCCCGTTGGGCAGCGCATAGACCACCTTGGTGGGCACGCTCACCAACTCCGCGCACGCCCCATCCGAGGTGACGCCGATCGGCACCAGGTAGTCGCAGAGGTTCGGGGCGCCGGCCAGGCAGTCGGGGCACTTGCCGCAGGCCACGTTCGGATCGACCGCCACGTGCTGACCGACCGCGAAGTTGTCCACACCGGGCCCGACCTCGACGATGCGGCCCGCGAACTCGTGACCGGGCACCACCGGGAACCGGCCGGTCGGGTAGTCGCCGATCACCAGGTGCAGGTCCGTCCCGCAGACGCCGACCGCGGCCGGCTCGATGACGACCTCGCCGACCTGGGGCACCGGGGCGGACGTGTCCACCAACTGGTGATTCCCTTGCCCGTCGAGCACAACTGCGCGCATGTCGGTTCCTCCTCGCTCCTGCGCCGTTCGTTCTGTGCCCGTCTGTCGGACTCATCAGCGCTGTGACGGACATTACAACGAGGTGTCCATATTGTCTAGCCCATACGTACTGTACGGACAATGTTGTTTCTGACGAATCTGCACTGACAGGTCTCACCAGCGTCGCCCGGCTGTTACATCCCCGGCAGTTCTGTTCGGGTGACGGTTTGGCGCCCCTAGGGTGACTGGCGTGGGTGGCGGCACGACCACATTCTTGAAACCGATCACGACGCTCCCGGTCTCGATCGACCGGCATCACGGGCACGTATCCCAGTCGTATCTTCGGAATGGAGGAATGGATGTCGCCGAATTGTCATGTCGCTTTTGCGCAACCGAGTGTGGAAACGATGGAGGGCCGTATCGACCGGTACCGGCTGGAGGAGGACGGCTACGTCGTCGTACGGGACGTGCCAGGTCGTCTCGCGGCGTTGGAAGTGGTTGGTTCCCTTGGTGATCTGGTCCCGCAATACAACGGGCTGCTCACGCACGAGGTAACGCACCGCCCGGGCAACGATCATCGGGCGTACTCGCAGAGCGCGAACACGATTCTGGCGCACACCGAGGCCCCGGGCTGGGATCCCAGCCCCGCATACCTGGCGCTGTACTGCCACCGGCAGGCGCGCTGCGGCGGCGGCCACACCGATCTGCTCGACGTCCGGCGACTCGTTGACGCCCTGGAACCCGCCGAGGTCGCTCTGCTGACAGATGCCGAACTGACGTTCCCCGGCCCGGGCGGCGGTGTACGCACCACGATGCTCGGCTCGGACGACACCGGCCGCGCCGCGCTCCGGTTCAGTTACAACCTGTTGACCGCCGCCGATTACGACCCGCACCGGGACTCCGACGTCGACGATTCGCGGCTGCCGCTCGGCCGGGCCGGTCGCCGATTGGCGCATCGCGTCAGCGACCTGTTCCACGAGCTGCGCACCCGCGTGCTGATCCCCGAGAATGCGCTGCTCATCTGGGACAACCAGCGCATGCTGCACGCGCGCTCGGAGTACGCCGACCGCGCCCGTCACCTCACCCGTTTCTGGGCCGGCGACCGGACTCGCGCATGATCATCGACGACCTGCAGTGCTCCGACGCCGAGGGGCTGGTCCATCTCCCCGGACTGCCGTCGTTCGATCCCGCCGACGAAGCCGAGAACGCCGTCATCAGCCGCCTCGCCGGCAACTGGCACCGACGGTCGACGGTGAAGCGCGACGAGCCCGACCTCGACGAGTTGTTCGACGCAGGCCGGGCCGACTACCCCGAGAAAATCGTGCCGTTCCGTGACCATCCGACGTGGCGGGCGATGCCCGACGCGCTGCGGTCGCGGCTGCTGAGCTGGGCCTGGATCGCGTACAACCGGCACACGGTGCTCGCCGAGCAACGCGTCGCCAACCCTGCGTTCGCGCTCGTCATGGACGGGGAGTTCCCCGGTCTCGGCGGCCAGGACATGGATATCGCACTCGCCCAGGCAATGGTCGACGAGCAGTACCACACCCTCATGCACATCAACGCGAGCGCGCTGACCAGACGAAAACGGGGAAACCCGTTCCCCGACAGCGCCCTACCCGAATCGCACACGTCGCGGACACACCGCCGGCTGCGCGCCCATGCCGCCGAACGCTGGCAGCGCAGCCTGACGACGCTGGCCTTCGCCACGGTGTCCGAGATCTCGATCAACGCGTATCTCGATCTGCTCGCCGACGATCACGACATCCAGGTGGTCAACTCCACCACCGCAAAGCTGCACAACCGGGACGAGTACTGTCACGCATCCATTTCCGACGAGATGGCGAAGCTGGTGTACGACGTGCTGGACCCCGACAAGCGCCGCTTCTTCCTGGACATGCTCGTCGCCGGCCTGGACGCGTTCGTCGCCACGGACTACTCGACGTGGGAGGCGATCTTCCGGATCGAGAAGGTCACCGGCTGGGAGAAGATGCTCGCCGACGTGCGGGCCGAGAAATCCGGTTCGCGGCTCGTGCGCGACTACAGCGGTCTGTATTCGCTGATGTCGGACATGAATGTTCTGGGCGACGTCGACTTCGACTGGGGTGTGGCGGTGACGGACAAATGACCGTGCTCGATCTCGACACCCGCACGGCCCTCGCGCCGCGATCGATCAGCGGCGCCCGGCTCCACAAGCTCGTCGCCGAGCGAACCGGCGACCCGATCCTGGGGCACGAGGCCCACGTGGTGTCCCAGGTACTGCCGTTCAAGGTGAGCAGCTACGTGGTCGACGAGTTGATCGACTGGGACCGCGCGCCGGACGACCCGATCTACCGGCTGACCTTCCCGCACCGCGACATGCTCGAGACCGCGCACTTCGACCTGATCGAGCAGGCCGTGGTGCTGGGCGATCGGAGCGCCGTCCGGCAGGCGGTCGACACGGTCCGGGCCGCACTGAACCCGCACCCCGGGGACCAGCTGAGCATGAACGTTCCCCGGCACGACGACATCGACGGTTCGGGCATGCAGCACAAGTACGCCGAGACACTGCTGGTGTTCCCCCGCCAGGGGCAGACCTGCCACAGCTACTGCGGATACTGCTTTCGCTGGGCCCAGTTCGTGGACACCCCGGATCTGAAGATGGCCATGTCCGGCCCGGAGGCGATGACCCGGTACCTCGACCTGCACCCCGGGATCACCGACGTGCTCGTGACCGGGGGTGACCCACTGGTCATGCGGACCGAATTGCTGGCCTCGTATCTGGAGCCGCTGCTCGAACCGGGGCGGGAACACGTCGACACGATCCGGATCGGCACGAAGGCCGTCTCGTTCTGGCCGTACCGGCTGTTGGCCGGACCGGAAGCCGACGACCTGCTGCGGTTGCTCGAGCGGCTGACCGCCGCAGGCAAGCACGTCGCGATGATGCTGCACCTGTCGCACGTCGCGGAACTGCAGACCGATGCCGCACAGGAGGCGCTGTCCCGGCTGGCGTCGACCGGCGCGGTGCTGCGCGCACAAGCTCCCGTGGTGCGTCACGTCAACGACGACCCGCGCGCGTGGGCCGACCTCTGGCAGGCGCAGGTCCGCAACCGGGTCGTGCCGTACTACATGTTCGTCGAGCGGGACACCGGTGCGCGACCGTATTTCGGTCTGCCGCTGGCGCGAGCGGTCGACATCTACCGCGAAGCGCTGCAACGGGTCTCCGGACTCGGGCGGACCGCGCGGGGCCCGGTGATGTCGGCGTCGCCGGGGAAGGTCGTGGTCGACGGCGTCGTGGATCTCGACGGCGGACGCGCGTTCGCACTGCGGTTCCTGCAGGCACGCCGACCGGACCTGGTCGGCAAGCCTTTCTTCGCGAAGTACGACGAGCACGCACAGTGGTGGGACGACCTCCGCCCCCACGGCCCGCGCGACCGCGAATTCTTCGGCGTCGGGGGCAGCGCGTGAAGGTCACCGCGCACGAGATCAGTTTGACGCAACGGCATCTGTGGCGTTCCGCCAGAGAGGCGATTCCGGTGCAGCGGGGACTGGTGGTCGAGGTGGAGCAGGACGGTCTCGCCGGGTTCGGCGAGGCCTCCGCGTTCATGACCGACCACTACAACTCGGGCCTGGACCGGATGCACGCAGATCTGCGGCGAATCGCGCCGCTGCTGATCGGCCTGGGTCCCGACGACCCGGTCGCGGTGTGGCGGGCGCTGTCCGCCGCGCTGCCCGATTCGCCGTTCGTCCTCGCAGCCCTCGACACCGCGGTGCACGATCTGCGGGCACGGCTGCTCGGTGTGCCGCTGTGGCAGGCTCTCGGCCTGGAATGTCCGCGGGAGTTGCGCTCCAGCTTCAGTATCGGGCTCGACGAGACCGACGTGATGGTCCGCAAACTCCGCGAGCGGCCGGGATGGTCGGCGTACAAGATCAAGCTCGCGGATCCGGGCGATCTCACCGTCGTCAAGGAACTGCGCTGCCATACGAACGCACCGTTCTACGTGGACGGCAACTGCGGCTGGGAGCTGTCCCGACTGCTCCCCGTGCTGCCCGGTCTGCAGGAACTCGGTGTGCAGTTGATCGAGCAGCCGTTTCCGCGCTCGGCGTGGCGGGACGCCCGGATCCTGAAGGCGCGCAGCCCGATCCCGGTGATCGCGGACGAGAGCATCGCGTCGCCGCGGGACCTGGACGCCTGCACCGACGCGTTCGACGGCATCAACGTCAAGCCGATGAAGGCCGGGGGCATCACCCCGTCCCTCGCGCTGCTGCGCCGGGCCCGTGAACGCGGCCTGATCACCATGCTCGGCTGCATGCCCGAGTCGGCGGCCGGGGTGTCGGCGACGGCCCATCTCGGCGGACTCGCCGACCACCTGGACGTCGACGCCGTCGACCTTCTCGCGGTGAACACCGGCCACGGACTGGCACTCGACGGCGCCGGCCGCGTCACCCTCCCGGATCGGCCCGGTTCCGGCTACCTCCCCGATCCGGCCGCCCACGGCTGGCGGGTGCGGCCGGTGCCGGCCGCCGACGTGCGACCGATCCGCCACGCGGTGCTCCGGCCGGGTCAACCGGCCGAGACCTGCGCCTACCCCGAGGACGCGCACGTCGGCAGCCGGCACTTCGCGACGCTCGTCGCGGGGCGCGCGGTCGGCGTGGCCTCGCTGTACCACGAGGATCCACCCGAAAGGCACGCCGTGCCCGGTCTTCTCCCCGGCCGGGGTTGGCGCCTCCGCGGGATGGCCACCCTCGAGGAGGTCCGCGGCACCGGTGCGGGGACCACACTGCTGCGCACCGTTCTCACCGACGCCGCGCTGGCCGGCGCCGACCAGGTCTGGTGCAACGCCCGCACGACCGCCGCCGGCTTCTACGTCAAGCAGGGCTTCCGGATTCTGGGTCCGGAGTTCGACATCCCGGGCATCGGCCCACACGTCTTCATGCATTGGAGTGCTTCATGATTCGCCGGACACAATCGGACACCGGCTCGCTGCTCGACGAGCAGGAGGCCCGCTGGCTCGCCTCGATCGCACTCGTCGAGGCGGGAGTGCCGGAGGACGACGCCGATCTGGTGGCCGACGCGCTCGTCGACACCTCCCTGCGTGGCATCGACACTCACGGGTTGCGGTTGCTGCCGCAATACCTGGACGAACTCGCCACCGGTGTCGCGAATGCCGCGGCGTGCCCGACCGTGGTCCGGGACCGCGGGGCCGGACTGCTGCTGGATGCGGACGGCGCACTCGGCGTGCTCGCCGGACTCGCCGCCGCCCGCCTGGCGGCCGACCGGGCGAAGGCTTTCGGCGTCGCGGCGGTGGGTGTGCGCAATTCCAACCACTTCGGCGCGGCCTCGGTGTACACCCGGCACCTGGCCGGGCAGGGGATGATCGGTATCGCAGTCACGTCCGCCGCTTCCCGGGTCGCTCCGTTCGGTGGCATCGAGCCGCTGTTCGGCACCAACCCGATCAGCGTGGCCGCGGGAACGGGGGACGACGGGCTCGCCCTGGACATGGCCACCAGCCAGGTGTGTTTCGGCGAGGTCAAGCACCGCCGGGCCGAGGGACGACCGCTGAACAGCGGCTGGGCCACCGATTGCGACGGGCGGCCCACCGCGGAACCCGACGAGGCGTACGCCCTGTCGCCCCTCGGCGGATACAAGGGGCAGGGCCTGGCGATGGCAGTCACCCTGCTGGGGGCCGTGCTGACCGGGTCGCCGCCCGACTGGCATCTCGAGCAAGTCGGTGAGGGAACCCCCGGTCGCAGCCGAGGAGTCGGCCATTTCGTCCTCGCCCTCGACCCCGGAGCATTCAGCGGCCATGAGCAATTCGCGGCCGGGCTGGCAGACCTGCTCGGCACCGTCCGCGGGGCAACGCCCGCCACCGGGACGCCGGTGGTGGCACCGGGCGACCCGCAACGCGCCCACGAGCGCGAACGGAGGGTGCGGGGGATACCGCTGGACGCCCCGACCGCGGAGGTCTTCGCCGCGCTGGAAACAACTTTCGACGGAATTTCCGTCACCAGGAAGGAAGCGTCTCGATGATTCTCGTACTGATCAGCCCACGCGCGGCCGGGCTGCCCTTCGCCCAATGGCTGCCAGAGGAGCGCGACCGGCTGGTGGCGGTCTGCGCCGCGGGAACGGATCCGGGTGAGGGGTTCGCCGAGATCGTCACGGTCGCCGACTACTCCGACGACGATGCCGTGCTGGGTGCCGCTCGGGAACTCGCCGCGCGGCACCGGCCGACCGCGGTCTTCGCCCTGGCCGAGGTCGACGTGGAGCGGGCCGCCCGGCTGCGGGGCGAACTCGGTCTGCCCGGTCTGGATACCGCCACGGCGGGCGCCTACCGGGACAAGATCCTGATGAAGGAATTGGCGCAGGCTGCGGGAATTGCCGTCCCGGCCTTCGCGCCGGTGCGCCACCCAGCAGACATCGTCGAGTTCATGGGGCGCAACGCGGGCCGCGTCGTCGTCAAACCGCGCAGCGGATCCGGCTCGACCGGCGTGTACGTACTCGATTCGCCGGCGCAGGCAACCGGACTCGCCGACATCGTCGCGGCCACACCGTACGAGGTCGAGGAGTTCGTCGACGGCGCCGTACACCATGTGGACGCATTCCGCGTGACCGGAGACCCGGTGGCCGCCATCGCCTCCCGCTACACCGGCCAAGGGTGCCTCGAACACTGGACCGACGCCCCGTTCGGCTCCCGGTCGGTCGACACCACCGACCCGGTCTGTGCGCGCCTCGTGGACGAGACCTGGCGGCTCGTCGACGCACTCGCCTCGCCGCCCACCGTCTGCGTGCACGCCGAGTTCTTCGTCACCGCCGGCGGCGACATCGTGCTCTGCGAAGTGGCCGCACGGATCGCAGGCGGGCCGATACCGACGATGCTCCGCCACGTCCTGGGCATCGACCCCCGGCACCTCTGGGCGCGGGTGGAATGCGGGCTGCCGACCGACCTGGACGCTGTCCGGGACCGGGTGGCGACCACCCCGCACGCAGCGTTCTACGGCGTGCCGCCGCGCCAGGGCCGGGTATCGCGACTGCCGGACGCACCGCCGGGCGTGCACGACTTCACGCTCAACACTCACATCGGGGACGACTGGACCCCCGCCCGGTATCACGAGCGCAAGTCGGCGGACTTCCTCGCCTACTGGGTGGTGACCGACCCCGATTTCACCGCACTGGGACACCGGCTGATCGACACCGCGGACCAGGTGAGTTCCGGATTCGCCTGGGACCGTGTCGAAAGCGAGGACGCGGCATGACCGCCACCGAGGTCGACGGGTTCACCGGCCACGTCCTGCCCCGCGGCACTCGCCCGACCGCCGCCGACTTCGCAGGCATCGCCGACCCGGACATCATCTGGGAGGACGCGCGGTGGTGGCGGTTCACCGAACGCACCGACCTGCACGAGGTGCGTTACCTCGAGGTCCGTGCGGACGGCCGGACCGTCGCGATCGCGCCGCTGCTGTTCACGGCGCGACCCGGGGGCCTGCTCTTCTACGACCCGCCCCGGCTGGCGGGAACCGCAGGGCCGATGGCCGAACCGGAGTTGCTCGATCACCCCGATCGGCTGCGCTGGGCCGAACTGACCGAAGCGTTGCCGGCCGCCCGCGAGGATCAATACCCGTCGGTGGCGCTCGCGACGTTCGGAAACCATCACGGGGTCGCGCACGCCCCCGGCCGTTCGCACGATCAGCGTCGCGCGGTCATGGCGGCCCTGCCCGACCTGCTCGAGCAGGCTGGTGACGAACTCGGCTGCCGCAGTGTGGCATTGCTGTACATCGGAGGAGCGGAGGCCGAGGACGTGGACGGTTCCGCGTCCCGCGCCGGGTACACGTCGGCCCTGCTGGGCGCCGAGGGTGTGCAGGACCTGAGCGGCCACAATTGGGCGGAGTACGTCGCGAGCCTGAGCAAGCGGCGTCGCGGCCGGCTCCGCAAAGAGGTCGCGGACTACACCGAGGCCGGCCTGCGCACAGTGGTCCGCTGCGGTCCCACGGCGATCGACGACGAGGTCGTCGCCCTCCAGGTCGCGCACCGGGCCAAGTACGGACTGCCCGGCGGCGAAGACCGGGTGCGACGCGATTTCGACGCCGTCCGTGAAGAATTGGGCGATTCCTGCGTGGTGTTGGGCGCCGAGCGCGACGGTCGGCTCGTGGGCTTCGTGCTCTACCTCCGCACCCTCGACACGTTGTTCGCCAGGACAGCCGGATTCGCCCCAGGCGTTCGTGGCTGCTACCTGACACTGACCTACCACGAGACGGCGCGGTGGGCGGTGGAGCACGGCATCCGTCGCGTCCACTACGGCCTCGCCGCCTACGAGGCCAAGATCGCCCGCGGTTGCCGACTACGACCCCGCTGGGGCTGGTTCGCCTTCCGCGGAGAAGGCGCCGACAAGTATCGAGAGGCTCTGACGCTGCAGTCGCGCAGCATCGAGCGGCGGCTGGACCTGGTCGGCGCACCGGCAGTCCCCGTCCCGTCCCGGCGGCCCGCCGCCACCGAACCGAAAGCAGAACAATGGAACTGATCCCGACCGGTACCGTCTGGATGGACGGTGAATTCGTTGCCTGGGACCAGGCGCAGGTCCACGTGCTGACACCGAGTCTGCACTACGGATGGGGTGTCTACGAGGGCATCCGGGCCTACGCGACCGACCGCGGTCCGGCCGTGTTCCGGCTGCGCGACCACCTGCGCCGGCTGCACGACTCGGCGCGGGTGTACCTGCTGGACCCCGGGTGGTCGGTGGACGAACTCACCGAGATCTCGCTCGAACTGCTGCGCCGCACCGGCCTGGACTCCGGCTATCTGCGACCGATCGTCTACCTCGGCTACGGCTCGATGGGTGTCGCGCCCGCGCTGGACACGGCTCGGGTGGCCGTCGCGGCGTGGCCGTGGGGTTCGTACCTCGGCGAAACCGCGGACCAGGAGGGCTGCCGACTCGTCGTCAGCAGCTGGCAACGCAATGGGGTCCACTCGGTCCCCCCGCTGGCCAAAGCGACCGGTGCGTACGTCAATTCGGCTCTGGCCAAGGTCGGGGCGCTGCGCGCCGGATACGACGACGCACTGATGCTCACCTCCACCGGGCACGTGGCCGAAGCGTCCGCCGCGAACATCTTCGCCGTCCGCGACGGTGAGCTGATCACCCCGCCGGTCGGCGACAACATCCTGCCCGGTCTCACCCGCGACACCGTGATCACGCTCGCCCGTGACCTGGGGATCACGGTCCGGGAGCAGAGTCTGACCCGCAGTGAGCTCTACGTCGCCGACGAGGCGTTTCTCACCGGCACGGCCGCCGAAGTCGTCCCCGTGGCATCGGTGGACGACCGCCCTGTCGCGGCAGGCGGGTGCGGCCCGATCACCAAGCAATTGCGCGACGTCTTTCACGACGTGGTCCGCGGGCGCGAGCCCACCTACCGTCACTGGCTGGAGTACGCATGAGCACACGTTCACTGCCCTCGGCCGCGCCCGATCAGGTCGCGGCGGTCTGGGATGCCGACGGCCTCGGCATCCTGGAGGGCGCCGTCACCGGATTCGCGAGTAAGGCAGACCCGCTCGACGGCAGCGCGTGGGCGAATGCTCGTCGCGAGGAGATTGCCGACCGGGTGGTCGACGTGATGGCCGCCCGAGCCTGGTTCGCCCTGCCGGAGCCGTCGCACGGCCGCGCCCGGAGAGTGGCCCGGCGGTGCATCGCCTACTCGCTCGCCGCGGACACCGCCCGCGCCGACGGGAGCGGCACCGCCCGGGCCGACTGCTGGGCCCTGACCACCCATGCGTTGGAACTGCTGACGATTCGCGAACACTTCGACGCGGCCGCCCAGCGGTCCAGGGAGCTTCTCGGAGTGGCCCCCGAGGGAAGACTTCTCGCGGCCTGGCAGATGGTGGACGACGCGCACGGCGCCCTGAGCACCACCCGTCACGAATGGGTGGGGGCAGACCCCGCGACCGTCGCGGCCGCCGGGTGGGTGCTCGTCGACCGGATGAGCCGACTCCTCACCGCGGCGGCGCTGGTCGCGCAGTCCGCTGCAGCCGAGTCGTCCCCGGCCACCGACCTCCTCGTCAACGCGGCCCGCCGGTACGCCTGGAACCACCTGCGCGGGCCTGCCCCTGAGGCGGCGACCCCCACCCACGTGCAGCGGTCGGCCGATCTCGTGCAGGCATTCGTGACGCCGGGGACACTCCCGTGAACGCCCGCCTGCGGCGGCTGGGTGAGGCCCTGCTTCCCGACAGTCCGGCCGGTCGCACGCTGGCCGTCGGCGCCGGCATCGACTCGCTGGGCACCGGGATGTTCTTCGCGTCCTTCGCGCTGTACTTCATCGGCGTGGTCGGTCTCACCGCGAACCAGATCGCCCTGGCCACCACGACAGCGGGTGCGCTCGCGCTCCTCGCCCCGGTGCCGCTGGGCAGGCTGGCGGACCGGGTGGGGCCGGGCCGGTTCTACGTGGCCCTGCTGTTGCTGCGCGGCCTCGGCTACGGATGCTTCGCGCTCGTATCCGACTTCACCGGCTACGTCGTGCTCACCGTGCTGCTCACCGCGGCAGACCGGGCGAGCAGCCCGATCCAGCAGGCCGTCGTGACGGCGGTGATCGGCGGCCGCGACCGGACCCGGACGATGGCCACCATCCGCGCCATCCGGAACGTGGGTCTCACCGTGGGGTTCCTGCTGGCGGGCGTCGTCTTCGTGACCGGCACGCCCGCCGCGTTCACGGCGCTGTTCCTGGGCAACGGAATCTCCTTCGTGGTCATCGCGTTCGCCGTCCGGCTCGTGCTCCGGAGGACAGGAACGGTCGTACAACGCAAGGCTCTCCCCGTCGGTCCCGAGCCGGCCGGAACCGCGGTGCGCTCGCCGTTCCGCGACTGGTGGTTCATGGTCTTCACGGTCGGCAACGGCGTCCTGTCGCTGTACGACACCGTGCTGATCGTTTTGCTCCCGATCTGGGTCATCGAGTACACGTCGGTGCCGATCGCCTGGGTGCCGGTGCTCATGGCGGTCAACACCGTGCTGACGGTGGTCCTGCAGGTCTACGTTGCCCGGTTCGCCGAGGGTACGGCCGCGGCGGTGCGACTCCTGACGTGGACCGGGGCACTGATGGCCTTCTGCTGCGGTGCACTCGCCGTCGGCCAGATGGCCGCCACCACGTTGGCGATCGCCGCCGTTGTCGTTGCGGTGGTAGCACTCTCGATCGCCGAGAACATCCACTCCGTGGCCGCCTGGGAACTGTCCGCCGAACTGTCCCCGTCGCCCGCCGTCGCCCGCTACCTCGGCGCGTTCAGCCTCGGCATGACGGGCCAGAAGGTCCTCGGCCCCACCCTCCTGGTCGTCGTGCTGTTGCCGGCCGGGCTCCTGGCCTGGCCCGTCCTGGCCGGGACGTTCGGGGCCGCGGCGGTGGTCTCCCGGACGGCGGCGCATCGCAGTCTCGCGGAACGCGCACGGACGAGGGAACTCCCGGCCGGCGACCTTTCTGCCCTGTCTCCCTTCTCGACACTCGAGGTGAAGAAATGACCGAACACGTCCTCGTCGTCGGCAGCGGCCGCGACCTCCCGGGCCGGGTCCGTGACGCCCTGCCCGGCACACAGACCTCGGTGATCTGCCGACTGGAATTCGTCGCCAAGCTTCGCCGTCTGACCGAGCATGCGCGGGTCATCGCCGTGCGGCACGACGCCCCGGACGAGGAGTGGATCGCGCTGGCCGCGGCCGCGCACGCACAGCATCCGTTCACCCGGATCGCCACGTTCGGCGAACGCGACCAGGACCGCTGCGCCGCGATCGGGGAGGCCCTCGGCCTGTCCATTCACTCGCGCCGCACCGTGGCGTCGGTCCACGACAAGAACGCCATGCGGGCCGCGCTTCGCGAGTCCGGCGTCGACGGAACCGCCTCCGCCGTCGTCGCCGACGTGGATGCGTTGCGCGCCTTCGTGTTCGAACACGGGCTCCCGTGCGTCGTCAAACCGGTGTGTGGCGCGGGCAGTGCCGGGGTGGCCGTGGTTCGGGAGGAGGGCGCACTGGCTGCGGCGTTCGCGCGCGCCGGGGGCGATTTCGACGGCCTGACCACCAGCGGGGTGCTCGTGGAGCAGTTCCACGAGGGCCCGCAATTCAGCGTGGAGGCCTTCTCGGAATGCGGCGAACACCAGGTCGTGGCCGTCACCCGCAAGTTCTCCGATCCGGCGAACTTTGTCGAGCTCGGGCACGTGGCCCCCGCCGACCTCTCTACGGCGCAGGAAGAATCGATCCATACGTATGTCACGAGGGTGCTCGACGCCGTCGGGGTGGAGTTCGGTGCCACCCACACCGAGGTCGTGCTCACTCCGGCCGGGCCCCGGGTGATCGAAACCCATGTGCGGATGGGCGGCGACGAGATTCCGTCCCTGGCATTCGACGCCACCGGCGTGGACCTGGCCGAGTGCGTCGTGCGGCAGACCGTCGGGGAGAAGGTCCTCCCAGGGATCAGGGCCGTTCTCGCCGAGGAGCGGCCGGCCCGCTGTTCCGCGATCTGGTTCGCCGCCGTGCCCGTCGCGGGTGTCGTCACCGACGTCAGCGGATTCGACGACGCCGGGAAAGTCGAGGGCGTCACCGACGTCCAACTCCTGGTCCGGCCGGGCGACGCGGTCACCGGCCTGGAATCGTCCGATTCCCGGGTCGCGTACGCGCGCGCGGTCGGGAACACCGCCGATCGGGCGCTCGATTCCGCCCGGGAAGCCGTCGCGCGACTCGGGTTTCAGGTGCGCGTGGCCGCCGCGAGCACGGTCACGGTGTGATCGGCGTCCGTCGAGCACCACGGGATCACCGACCTGGCCGTGCCGGCAACGGGCCGGGCCGGGTTGGGATTGTTCCGCCGCTGCGACCTCCGCTGCGACCGCTGACGTCTAGTCTTGCTGCATGACGTGGGCGGTGCGGGACGGCGACGAGGACGAATTCGCGTACGTGTTCACCGGCGAACTCGCTCAGCGTGTGGTGGACGAGGTGAGCCCTCGCCTCGACTACAACATCAATCTGATGGACCGCAATGGCCGAATCATCGGGTCGGTCGACGGGGCGCGTATCGGAACGGTGCACGCCGGTGCACTCGAGGCCATCCGGGACGGCCGGCGAGTTCTCGTGGACGCCGACGAGCAGTCGGCGGATGTCAGGGCCGGGATCAACATTCCTCTGACGCTCGATGGGCGGATCGTCGGAGCCGTCGGGGTCACCGGTGACCCCGCGGAGGTCGAGTCGGTGTGCAACGTCCTCGCGCTCACCGTGGAACTGTTGCTGCGAAATGAACAGCACCGGGACAGTTCGCGGTGGCGGGAAGCGGCCGTGCGTGAACTGCTCCTCGGCCTGGTGAACGGAACCGTCACCGAGAACGGCCTGCTGGAAGCGTTACGCCACATCGGTTCACCGATGACCCCGCCGTGGAACATCACCGCGGTCGTCCCCGCTTCCGGCAGCGGATCGTCGTCCCTTCCCTCATCCACATCGGTGGCCCTGCTTCGACGGATCCAGGGGGTCTCCGGTGTGGTTGCGGCCGAATTGCAGGGCGCGGTGTGGGTTCTGAGCGGTTCGGTGACAGACCGCACCCTCGCCGCGAGCCGGCAGCGGCTGCGCACCGGCGACGTCCGCCTCGTCACCGGCAGGCATGCTGCCTCGTCTCACGAATTGTCCGTGGACGCTGCCCGGCTGGGCCTACTCCTGCCCCGGGTGCACCTGCTGCCCGCGGGGGAGGAGATAGAACTCTCCGCATTGGTGCCCGAAACAGCTGTCGCACAGCAGTCCCGGGATATTTCCCACGACACCGTGGAGCGCGTCCTGACACCGCTGTCCGCGACCCTGCGCGAGACCGCGCGCGCCTTCCTCGACCACGATCTGTCGATCGCCGCGACGGCGACCGCCCTCGAGGTGCACCGCAACACGCTGGTCCAGCGACTCGATCGGATCCAGCACGTGACCGGACTGAACCTGCGCACTTTCGACCACGCCGTCGCCATGCGGCTGGCACTCCTCGCGGCCGCGGCGCTGGAGGATCCGTACCGCGGAGCGTGAAGCGCCGCCGAGCGCGCCAGAGCGGCCGACAATATGCACATATATGGCCGTCCGAATTGGGTGAGAATCTGTGCGGAATGAACATATGATGCCGGACGTGGGAGACCTACGCTCTATTCATGCGAAAGCGCACACCTACCGTTGTCCTCGCTCCCGACTCGTTCAAGGGGAGCCTCTCCGCCGTTGACGTCGCAGCCGCGATGGCCGCCGGTGTCCGGGTGGCGCTCGGCGCCGACGTCCGGATCGTGCAATGCCCCCTCGCGGACGGCGGCGAGGGCACGTTGCAGACCTTCCTCTCGGCGGGCAATGCCGAGCCCCGGGTAATCCACGCGCACGATGCCCTCGGACGCGAACGGACCGCCCGCTACGGACTGTCGAACGACGGCAGGGTCGCGATCATCGAGGCCGCGGAAGCGAACGGTCTGCCGCACGTGGCGGACGTTCCACCGTCACCGTTGCGGGCGGATACCTTCGGCGTCGGCGAAATCGCTGTCAGCGCATTGGAAGACGGTGTCGACGAGATCCTTCTGTGCATCGGCGGCAGCGCAACCACCGACGGGGGCACCGGGATGCTCCGCGCACTCGGTGTGCGATTCCTCGGCGTAGACGGTCGCGACGTGGAATCCGGCGGTGGGGGGCTCGGTGACATCGCTGCCATCGATGAGTCGCAACTGCACCCCCGGGCACGGTCGGTGCGCTGGCGCGTCGCGACCGACGTCGACAATCCCCTCTGCGGGGAGAACGGGGCGGCCGCGGTATTCGGGCCGCAGAAGGGTGCGACGGCCGACCAGGTCCGCGAATTGGATTCCGGACTGGGACAGTTGGCGATCGCTCTCCGCACTGCGTACGGGGCCGACGTTCTGACCCTGCGCGGAGCGGGAGCGGCCGGCGGCATGTCGGCCTGCCTGAGCGCAATCCTCGCCGCGGAACTGGTGCCCGGGAGCGACCTCGTCTCGGAAACGGTGGGACTGCGGTCACTGTGCGCCGACGCAGACCTGGTGATCACGGGGGAGGGGGCCTTCGACGCGCAGTCGCTGCAGGGGAAGGTAGTGCAGGGCGTCGTCCGTCAGACGCCGCCGGAGTGCCCCGTGGTCGTGATCGCCGGTACGGTTCGCTTGTCCGCAGCCGAGATTCGCGCTGCCCGGATCTCGGCGGCGTTCTCCATCGCCCGTGGACCGGCGGAACTCTGCGAATTGCTCGATAACACCGCCGAACTCCTTCGGGAGGCAACCGCTCAGGTCGTCGGACTGATCGACAGTCAGTGGAGCCGCCCCGCGTCGACGCCGCCGCATCCGCGGGCGACCGCGGATTGCCCGTCGTGAGGAACCTGTCGAGTCACACAACCACTCTCAACTCAGCCGCGAGGAGCCACATGCCCACCATCGATCTCGAACGGTCCGCGTCACACACCGCACAGCCCGGTCTGCTCAGCACGTCCCGGCGCACGAAGATCGTGTGCACACTTGGACCTGCTACCGCCACCGGTGACCGTATTCGCGAACTCGTCGAAAGCGGTATGGACGTGGCGCGGCTGAACTTCAGCCACGGCGAACACGCCGATCACGAGGAGAACTACACACGCGTGAGGGCGGCCTCGGACGCGACGGGCAAGGCGGTCGGTGTCCTGGCCGACCTGCAGGGCCCGAAGATCCGGCTGGGCCGGTTCGCGGAGGGGCGCACCACGTGGGCCAACGGTGAGGAGGTGCGGATCACCGTCGACGAGTGCGAGGGCACCCACGACCGGGTCTCGACCACCTACAAGCAGTTGGCGGAGGACGCCAAGCCGGGCGATCGGCTGCTGGTCGACGACGGCAAGGTCGGTCTCGTCGTCTCCGGTGTGGAGGGCAACGACGTGATCTGCCGGGTCACCGAGGGCGGCCCGGTCAGCAACAACAAGGGTGTGTCGCTGCCGGGGATGAACGTGTCGGTTCCGGCGCTGTCGGAGAAGGACATCGCGGACCTGGAGTTCGCGCTCGGGTTGGGTGTCGACTTCATCGCGTTGTCGTTCGTGCGGTCCCCGGCCGATGTGGAGCTGGTGCACGCGGTGATGGACCGGGTCGGGCGGCGGATCCCGGTGATCGCGAAGCTGGAGAAGCCGGAGGCGATCGACAATCTCGAGGCGATCGTGCTGGCGTTCGACGCGGTGATGGTCGCCCGCGGTGACCTGGGGGTGGAGTTGCCGCTCGAGCAGGTGCCGCTGGTGCAGAAGCGGGCCATTCAGATCGCCCGGGAGAATGCGAAGCCGGTGATCGTGGCCACGCAGATGCTGGAGTCGATGATCGAGAATTCGCGGCCGACCCGCGCGGAGGCGTCGGATGTCGCGAACGCGGTCCTCGACGGTGCGGACGCGGTGATGCTGTCCGGTGAGACGTCGGTGGGGAAGTACGTGATGGAGACGGTGCGCACGATGGCGCGGATCGTGGAGGCGGTGGAGAACGAGTCCACCCAGGTGCCGCCGCTGACGCACGTGCCGCGCACCAAGCGGGGTGTGATCTCGTACGCGGCCCGCGACATCGGGGAGCGGCTGGATGCGAAGGCGCTGGTGGCGTTCACGCAGTCCGGGGACACGGTGCGCCGGTTGGCGCGGTTGCACACGCCGTTGCCGTTGCTGGCGTTCACCCCGTTGCCGGAGGTGCGCAGCCAGTTGTCGCTGACGTGGGGGACGGAGACGTTCATCGTCGATCCGGTGGACAGCACGGATGCGATGGTGCGGCAGGTCGACAACGCGTTGCTGGGGCTGGGCCGGTACCAGAAGGGTGAGCTGGTGGTCATCGTGGCGGGGTCGCCGCCCGGCACCGTAGGCTCGACCAACCTGATCCACGTCCACAGAATCGGCGAAGACGACCACTAGGCGTCGGAAACGACTATCCCATGCCATCTTTGACACTCACCGTTCGACTGCTGACACCCCACTCCGATCTCTGGGACTGGCAGACCCGCGCGCTGTGCCGCACCACCCGTGCGGACGTCTTCTTCGGGCCGGACAGCGAAAGCAGAGCAACGCGAATTCGCCGGGAGAGGCAGGCGCAGGAACTCTGCCGGAGTTGCCCGGTCCGACACGAATGCCTACGCCACGCGCTCGACGTCGGCGAACCCTACGGCGTCTGGGGCGGGATGACCGAATCGGATCGGCGATTCGGCCTCGATCGGCCCCAACTGGATCCGCAGGCGAACCGCAAGCCGGCCAAGAGACTTCGCATCTCACCGCGGCACCCTCGCCCCGGAAGGCAGTGACTGGGCCGACCGCGGTGGGTCAGCCTTCGACCGCGAGCACGGGTGCGGGACTGTCGAGCAGAATGCGCTGTTCGATGCTGCCGAGCAGGAGTTTCCCGAGGGGGGATCGGTGCCGGATCTCGATGACGACGAGGTGTACGGCTACCGACGCGTGGCGATTGTGTCACCTACCTGCTCCACCACAGCTGGCGCCAACTCAGGCCCACACTGGCCGAGTTGTGGCGTCTTGACGCCTGGTATCTAGATATTTAGTATCTAGGTTATGCGGATGTCGCGAGGTGTCGAGTGGGCGATGCACGTTGTGCTGTCGCTGGCATGGGTGGATGACGATCGTCCGGTGTCGACCGCTGTGCTCGCACGCAGCTACGACCTACCGGCGCCGTACCTGAACAAACAGTTGCAGGCGCTCGTGCGCGCAGGGATCTTGACCTCCGTGCCCGGTGCCGCAGGTGGATTCGTGTTGACCCGCTCGGCCAAGCACATCAGTGTCCTGGACGTCGTCACCGCTATCGAGGGTGCCGAGGAGGCATTTCGGTGCACCGAGATCCGCGCCCAGGGCGTCGGTGCAGACATGCCGCCCGGCCAACTGTCGATGCCGTGCGCGGTGTCGATGGCGATGCGGAAGGCGGATCTGGCGTGGCGGCGGGAGTTGGCCGGTCAGAGCGTCGACGACGTGCGAGTAGAAGCTGAACGACACGCGCCTGGACTCGCCGAACGAATGCGCCAGGCGTACGACCGGGGCTGATCGCAGGCGCCGCTGGTAGTTCCGAATCGTCCGTCCTACGTGGGCGGCTCACGCACAAGGAGAATCTAGATGTCAAATGTCCTGATTATTGGAGGCGGATTCGCAGGGGTCTGGGCGGCGGCGAGCGCCGCCCGGCTGCGACGCGATGCGGGCGTGCCGCGGAACGACCTTACGATCACACTGGTCGATGCTGGTGACGACCATGTCATCAGGCCCCGCCTCTACGAGCGGGAGCCGGAGAACAAGCGCTGCTCCCTCGATGGGCTGCTCGGCCCCATCGGAGTGGAGCGGGTCGCGGCCACGATCACATCCATCGATACCACCACCAACCAGGTTCACGGGATCACCCGAACCGGTGATACCACGTCGCTGAGCTACGACCGTTTGGTGCTGGCCACGGGCAGCCAACTCGTCACCCCCACCATTCCCGGTTCCCAACATCTCTTCGACATCGACACGCTCGGTGCCGCCACCTATCTCGACGGACACCTGCGTAGTCTGCCCGCATGCCCGGACTCGGAGGGCCGATACACGGTCGTCGTGATCGGGGCAGGATTCACCGGGCTCGAGATCGCCACCGAACTCACCGATCGACTCCGCGAGATCGCCGCGGATGCGCCGATCCGGGTGATCTTGCTCGATCGCGGCGACGTCGTCGGATCCGGGCTCGGTGAGGGACCGCGTCCGGCGATCCTCGACGCACTCGACACCCTCGGGGTCGAAGTCCGTCTCGGCGTGGATGTGACCTCGATCGACGCGCACGGGGTGGAGCTCGCCGACGGCGACCGGATCGCCGCGAACACTGTGATCTGGACGGCGGGCATGCAGGCCAGCCCCTTGACAGCGCACATCTCCGGAGAACGAGATCGCCTCGGCCGTCTCACCGTCGATGAGCATCTGAAGGTGGCCGGTCTCGCGGACGTGTTCGCCGCGGGAGATACCGCCGCCGCGCATGCCGACCCTGGCCACGTCGTGATGCAGAGCTGCCAGCACGCGTTACCGCAGGGAAAGTTCGCCGGGCACAACGCTGTCGCCGATCTGCTCGGCCAAGATCTCGTGCCGTTTGCTCCCGCCTCCTATGTCACGTGCCTTGCTCTTGGACCGGCCGGGGCAGTCTTCGCTTCCGGGTGGGACCGACAGGTGCAGATGACAGGCGCAGAGGGAGCGGCGGTGAAGAAGTCGATCAACACCGTTGCGATCTATCCGCCCGTCGGTGATCCGGAGGCTCTGCTGTCGCTGGCGGTCCCGGACGGTACCTGGCGATCGGCCGAACTTGCGGCTCTCACCTGAGAATTGCCCACACGACGCGGATGCCGGGAATGCCCCACTGCGTCGGTGGCGCTCGTCAGACATTGAAGGTTCGGTCTCGAGGAGGCAAGATGGATGACTCTGTACCCTACGAAGTTCTGCGAGTTGACCGGTCGCCGACCCGAACCGGTCTTGCCCGCAGCACGTTCTATCGGGGCGGGTTGTCGATGTGGGCGTGGGTGGCGCAACGAGTCAGTGGGATGGTGATTTACGTCTTCCTGTTGGTGCACGTGGCGGACAACCTGATGTTGCGGGTCTCGCCCGCCGCCTACGACGAGGTGATCGGCACCTACAAGACCCTGGTGATGGGTATCGGCGAAATCGGACTGGTCGCCGCCATCCTCGGACACGGGTTCAACGGGATCCGCATCGTCCTTCTCGATTTCTGGGCAAAGGGCATCGACAAGTCCCGCTGGATGCTGTGGACCGTGATCGTGTTGTGGGTGCTGGTGATGGTGCCGTTCGTCATTCGACATCTGAGCCACTATCTGTGAAAGGCGAACTAACGATGGATGAGACAGCGAACATCGCTGCTATAACCGCCGAGCCGAGACGCTCGAGTTTCGAGAAGTACGCCTGGCTGTTCATGCGGTTGTCTGGAGCTGTGCTGCTGGTGTTGGTTCTGGTGCACGTGTATGTCAATGTGGTGGCCGGCGACGGGGTGTTCAAGGTCGACTTCGCTTTCGTGGCAGGAAAGTGGGCGAGCCCGTTCTGGCAACTGTGGGATTTCCTGATCCTGCTGTTGGCGGTCCTGCACGGCACGAATGGGGTGCGGGTCATCATTGCCGACTATGCGGCGCGGCCGGCGCTGCGGTTCTGGCTGAACACACTGGTCACGGCGGCAGCAGCACTAATGTTGGTCGCCGGGACATTGACCGTTTTCACGTTCGACCCGTGTCCTGGTGCGGTCGGGGATCTGCCCTCGTTCTGTCCGGTACCGGCAGCACCGTCACACTAGGAGTGGATCATCATGTCTTTGGGACTCTTCTTCGAAGCCGTTCTCGCCGTGGCGGCGGTATTCATAGTGTGGTTCACAGTTTTCGTTCTTCGGCAGCTCGTCCGGATCGACTGGGACGGTGAGTAGGGTGAACAAAAGATTGGTGGCGATGGGATCGGCGATTGTTGTCGGCGCCGGGCTGCTCGCGTTGGGTGCAACGGCCGTGGCGATGGTCGCGACCGGGACGATTCCGGGCATCGCGGTGGGGGTGGCGCTGACCGTGTTCGGCGGTGTCATCGGAGTGTTGACAGCCAGCCAGATCCGATTCGGCCGCACCGCCGACATCATGCTCGCAAAGATGGTTGCTCAACAAGACTATCGAGGATACCCAGAGCTGGCACGCAGTCCCTCCGGTCGTGTGCTGCCCGCCGCGACCAGTGAATATCTTGCCCGATGCCGGGCGGGTGTCGCCGCTCGCCCCGATGACTGGCGGGAGTGGTTCCTCCTGGCCGGGGGGTACGAGATCGCACGGGACCACCGGAACGCGGTGCTCGCGTTGGCTCGAGCATCCGCACTCCAGAAGTCGGACTGAAACGCCGTGCGATCTTGACCGAACTGCGACGCGAATTGGGCGCAAGTTTCGATACGGGATAAGCGAGTATGGCAAGAGCCACACGCGCAAGTAGAGTTCAAAGATACTCCGCGTATCCACTACTGAATCGGAGAGCGTCCGATGCCTGACTACACGCTTCGTCAGATGACTTACTTCAAAGCCGTGGCCGAGTCAGGATCGATCTCAGGCGCTGCGGACCGCCTACACGTGTCTCCGACAGCTCTGTCCGCCGCGATCACCGAACTAGAGCGAATCTTGAAAACTCAGCTCATGGTTCGTCGCAAAGCTCATGGTGTGAGTCTCACTCCAACAGGAAACTTCGTTTACAGCCGGGCTGTCGAGTTGCTGGACCTCGCAGATGAGGTACAGCTGGGTGCGGCAAATTGTGGAACCCAACTCGTGGGACCACTGGTCATCGGGTGCTACTTCTCACTCGCGCCGCGAATTCTGCCGGGTCTCCTCGAAGGCTTTGGCGCGCTTCACCCTGACGTCGACATCGCCTTTGTCGAGTCCACTCAGGACGAGGTACAACGTCGACTGTTGGCTGGTGAACTCGACATCGCAATTGTCTACGATGTCGATCTCGGCGACGGATTGTCTTCCGCAGACCTGTACCGCACGTACGGAAAAGTCCTCCTGCCCGGTCTGCATCGGCTCGCTGATCAAGAGACCGTCACGCTGGCAGAGCTCGAGGATGACCCGTTGGTCCTGCTCGATTCAGCACCAAGCAGCGAATACACCCTGTCACTATTTCGCGACGCATTCGTGGATCCCACTATCCGATATCGTGTCGCCGATTATGAACTTGCCCGATCTCTCGTTGGGCGGAGGATGGGATATTCGATCGTCGTCCAGACGCCGGTCGCCAGCGTCTCGGTGGAGGGCCGGCCCCTCCTGGTCAAGTCAATCACGCCAGCGGTGTCTCCCGTCTCGGTAAAAGTCGTGTGGCCTCGAGACGTACGACTCAGCGATCGAGCGCAAGCGATGATCGACTTCGCAGTTTCTTCCTGCGGCGCAGATGATCTCGATGGTGTCGCCACCGTCGACGACATCCGCCCGACTTGAGGGTACGCCCCGAGAGGTTGATGTAGCGTTCGCGGAATGTGTCGGCGAGGACGTGACCAGAAGATGATGTCCCACTGAACATCCACCGGAAGTCGGGTGTCGTCGGCATCGAGCTCAGATCACCCCGCCGTACTGAGACAGATGCGCTACTTGCGCGGAATTGTCCACTTTAGTGCACTTTAACGCCGACGACGCGCTGGCTACATTTAGTCGTAGACACAGGTAACGGTTGTCGCCTAGATCGTCCGGAGGCGATCCGTCTTCGATGCGGGTCAGCTGACGCTGCGGTCCACGATCGGCAAATCCTCGAATGCACAGCAAAGGACAGATATGAGCCTCACAGGGAACATCGCAGTCGTGACTGGGGGAGCAGCAGGGATCGGTTACGCGATCGTCGAGGCGCTCCTCGAGCAAGGAGCGTCCGTAATGATCTTCGATCTGAATGGAATCGTGGCTGCCGAGGCAGCGGCCTCATTGTCGAAGCAGTACAAGGGCAGAGTGGCATCGTGTCCCGGTAATGTGACATCCACGTCCGACCTGGACGCCGCGTTCGATTCTGCCGAAGGTCTATTCGGACCTGTTGACGTCCTCATCAACAATGCCGGATTCTCAACCATAGCGCCGTTGATGCATCTGACTGAGGAGGATTGGACAAGGGTCCTGAGTGTGTTGACTACCGGACCCTTCCTCGGCACAAAAATATTGGCAAATCGTGCGGTAAAGCATGGTATCCCAGCTAATGTCGTGAATACATCATCGCTGAACTACAAAGCAGCGACCAATGGGTTGGCGCACTACTGCACTGCCAAAGCCGGCGTCAGTCAGTTTACAAAGGTCGCCGCGTCAGAACTCGGGCAGTATGGGATTCGGGTCAACGCAGTGGCGCCAGGACTGGTACGGACAAATCTCACGGAATCGGCTGGATTGACAACCGGGCTGAGTGGGCAACGGTTCCTGGAGAGGACCCCACTCGGGCGTGTAGGAGAGCCTCGTGACGTCGCGAAAGTCGTCGCCTTCCTGGTGTCGTCAGATGCCGGGTGGATCACAGGGCAGACGATCTCCGTTGATGGTGGAAACGAAATTCGGGGCCTCCACAGCTACTGGGACACGGCCTTAGAGCAGGCGGCCCTCGATGGCGTCTGATCGTGACTCGGGAATCGGGAGCGGCGCGAACTCGCGACTAGACTCCTGCTGATTCAGTGAAAGTTCTTCCTCGAGTACCAGTTTTACCAGCTCGGCACGATTGCGGACGGAAAGCAGCGCGAAGATTCTGCTTGCATACTTCTTGACGGTATCGAGGCTCAATGTCAGTATCGCTGCTACTTCTTCGTTGGTACTCCCATCCGCAATCAGCTCGACCACTTCAATCTGTCGAGCAGTGAGACCCTCCCTCCATGACCGCAATCTCGTGGTCGGAAGCGCCCGCGCGAGCAGGGAAAGTTGACGAGCCAATAGTCCCAAGGCGTATATCCCCTGCGAGTCAGGTTTCTGCTCTTCAGAATCGAACAGTCCGACTAAAGCATGGGCGCCATGAGATAGATCAAGGTGCATCAAAGATGCGCTACGGAGGTGGTTGCGATAAAGGAAACCGGTGAGATACTCAGACGGACCAGAATCCAAATTTCTGAGCTGGCGAGCGTTGATTGCCGGGTGCCGTCTCAGCAGAGCTTGTGATTGTGGAGTGGCGAAGACGTCTTTGGTATGCCAACGCTCTTGGTATTCGTCCAGCGCAGCACCCGTGGTACGGCCAGTCGTCACCGGATTCGGATCAGAGAACGCGGAGCTAAAGGTATGCCCAGTCCAGAAAGTCGTGTTGGGGCAACGGTAGTACCGATGTAGTGACTCCATCAACTGAAATTTGAACGAATCCAGCGTGGCACTCCGTGAGCATGATTCGAGTATTGCGAAGATTCGCTCGTATTCAGAACTGGGAAGCGCCAATGGCCGACGGGGCGAAGACATGGTCGAACTCCTGGTAGTTGTGATGCGAACTACTCTGCTCCACCGCCGGCGGTATGGCAAGCGGACCTGGGCGATGAAGCGCCGGCTGAACGGACCGCGGTGCGAGGAACAACTTGATGTGCGCAAAATACGGCAATCCGGCGATGTGCTCGGGATACCTGGGATCAAACAGAATGGATATGAGATGCGGGCATGGGTCTATCACGGCAATCAAGATCTAAGGATAGAGGATGTGCCAGAACCGATTCCCGGTCCGGGGGAAGTCAGGGTGCGAATTGCATACAACGGCATCTGCGGGTCCGACTTGCACGAGATATTCAATGGCCCGATGTTTACCCCACTCGAGACGGCGCACCCGACGACCGGCCATCGAGGACCTGTCGTGCTCGGGCACGAAGCGTCAGGAATCGTCGACGCAGTAGGGTCGGGCGACATCGATGTCGAAGTGGGCCAACGAGTCGCAATCGAACCGGTTTTTCGTGTGCCTGGCGACGATGCGAACTACAACCTCGACGCGGCCTTCTACGGTCTCTCGCTCAACGGATTCTTGGCGGACTGCGCCGTCGTGCCCCGAGGAGCACTCCACGTCCTGCCTGACGAGGTAAGCCTGATGGACGGCGCACTCTCGGAGCCGATCGCGGTCGCCTGGCGCGCGGTTGAGCGGGCTGATCTCAGCGTTGACGACAGCGTGGTGGTCTTCGGCGGAGGGCCCATTGGCATTGCCGCAGCGTTGAGTCTCCGCGCGAAGAAGATCAACCGGATCGTCATCGTGGAGCCAGCTCACCGTCGGAGGAGCGTCGTGAGAGGCATGGGCTTCGACACTCTCGATCCAACATCCGCTGACTTCCGGGAAAATCTGGCATCACTTGCAGGCTCAGGAGTTCAGGCGTGCATCAACGCCGCCGGCGTTGCGCCGGTGATGGCGCAAGCGATTGACATACTCGCTCCAGGCGGCAAGCTGATGGTGGTTGCCACGCACCTGGAACCGGTGCCGATCGACCTCAACCAACTCCTCATGGCAGAGAAGACAATTCTCACCTCGATCGGATACCGCGACGACTTCCCGAATGTCATCGAACAGCAGGCGCGAGGCGCATTTCCGACGAGCAGCTGGGTTGAGACAGTGCCTTTTGACGCACTGGTCGAGACTGGGCTGAGTCGGTTGAGAACAGGCGAGGCAATCAAGACCCTCATCGAGGTCAACGGCGGATAGTCCCCGCACTATCAGTGCGGTGACATCGGACATCGATGTCATGACATTGCAGAAATTCATCAGAACCCAAGAGAAATCCCTACAGGAGGCAATCATGGCCAAACTCCGCTTCGGTTACTTCATCGCTCCCGTCCATGCGCCGGGCCAGAACCCTACGGCAGCTCTCGAACGCGATCTGCAATTCGTGGAACACCTAGACATGCTGGGATACGACGAAGTGTGGTTCGGCGAGCACCATTCTGCCGGTAGTGAGATCATCGCATCTCCGGAGATCATGATTGCAGCGGCGGCACAACGCGCGCCGCGCATTCACTTCGGAACCGGAGTGACTTCGTTGTCATATCACAATCCACTATGGGCGGCCGATCGGATCATGCTGCTCGATCATCTCACTCGGGGCAGGACAATCTTTGGAGTAGGACCGGGCTCTCTCCCAACTGATTCGGCGATGATTGGTCTGGATCCGACGGAAACGCGGGAACTTCTGCAGGAGAACTTGGACATCGTGGTTCGCCTGCTGCGGGGGGAGACCGTGTCCGCAAAGACGCGTACACATGAACTGTTCGATGCCAAGCTTCAACTTTCGCCATTCTCTGCTGACGGAATCGGCATCACTGTAGCCGCGGTCGCCTCTCCCACTGGTGCCCGGCTCGCCGGCAGATACGGACTGGGGCTGCTTTCGATCGGTGCAACTCTGTCGGCCGACGGCTTCAATGCTCTTGCCCATCACTGGGATATCATGGAAGAGCGAGCGGACGCCAACTCGGCAACCGTTGATCGGCGCAACTGGAGCCTTTGTTCGCCATTCCATATCGCAGAAACCGAAGAAGAAGCACGCCGACAGGTCGCGTATGGCATCGAGCACTGGTTCGAGTACTTCCAGCACGTCGCCGCCTTCCCTCAGATGGCCGTGAACGGCAGCGAGGTGAACGAGATGATCGACTTCATCAACCGATCGGGCATTGGCGTCATCGGAACCGCCGAACAGGCACGAATCCAGGTTCAGCGGCTGTGGGACCAGTCCGGTGGATTCGGAAGCTTGCTGCAGCTGGGCCACGACTGGGCGAATCCCCAAGACACCAAGAGTTCCGCGGAGCTGTTCGCTCGAGATGTCTTCCCCCATTTTCAGGGGCAGTATCAGTCGACTGTCGATGCCGCGAATCGTGCGCGTGCAGTCCGCACAGGGCATGCGGAGGCCCAGCTCGACGCCGTTGAGCATATGCGTCTGAAGTACGCCCAGGAACTAGCTGAGAAAGCGTGACATCATGACAAATCGTACAGTCGATCCGCTAGAAGTAATCTTCCGCGATGCGATGGCTCACGTGTGCACCCCGGTCGCAGTCATCACGGCCCTCGACGGCGAGCGTCCGCACGGAACAACGGTCAGCGCCTTCATGTCACTGTCGATGACACCTCCGATGGTCCTGATTGCTCTTGACGATCGTTCCGATCTACTCGAACTGATCTGTGCTACAGGCAGATTTGCGGTCAACGTGTTGAATTCGGAACAAGGCGATCTGGCCGTGTCGTTCGCGAAGAAGGGTCCGAGCAAGTTCGACGGAGTCGAGTGGAGTCGAGTCCGGGCGTTGCCAAGGATCGAGGATTGTCCGGTGTGGATTGCCTGCGTCGCCGAAGAGCTCGTGTCTGGAGGCGATCACACAATAGTTACCGGATCCGTCGAGGCGGTGGAAACCCGTGCCTCGAGTCCGTTGACCTATCACGACCGCACGTTCGGTACCCATGCGATCTCCGAGTCCCGACTTGAAAAGAGCGCATGATGTTCATCGAACTTTCGTTGGGATTCGTCGCCTTGCGAGAATTTGATGATCTTTCTCGTCTCCACGTCCAGGCACCACCAGAAATGACGTTGGAGAGTATCGACTCTTCACTGAGAGCTGCCAACCTCGGCCGAATCGATGACCTGGGTACGGCGATCACGATCAGTGAACTTCGAGCTCGCATCAACGAGGTCTGGGCTCCGCGTTCCCCGGCGTTCGACAAGATGATCGCCTACGCGACAGACAAGGGTTGGGTGTCGAGCGACGGTCGCGATCTTCGCGCGCACATCATCAGGAAGGAATCGAAGATGTAGCTCGGGTTTACGCACTGGCATCGTTCGAGAAACTGAAGGTTCTGGGAAGAAAATGAAAGTCGATACAGCAGAACGCGCGATCACTGCGATCGCGCGTGGGAATATGGTGGTGGTCCTCGATGACAAGGATCGCGAGAACGAAGCTGACCTGATTATGGCTGCCGAGTTTGCCGATACCGATGCCATTGCGTTTTACCTGCAACACACGTCTGGATTTCTTTGTACCGCAATAACTGAGGACCGATCGCACTCTCTTCAACTCCCCATGATGGTAGAGAACAACACCGAGAGCCATCGAACCGCATTTCTCGACAGCGTCGATGCCGCCAGAGGGATCACCACCGGCATCAGCGCCGCGGACCGTGCAGCCACCATCCGCTTGCTGTCAGACCCCTTGACGGTCGCCGGGGACCTCGCTCGTCCCGGGCATGTTATGCCTCTGCAGGCAAGAAGCGGCGGCGTCCTGGCACGCGCCGGGCATACCGAGGCAGGCGTCGACCTATGCAAGCTTGCCGGAATCCAGCCGGCCGCACTAATTTGCGAGCTCATAACGGCGGACAGAAGGGAGATGCTGCGTGGTGACGATGCTATTGCGTTCGCACGGGAGCATAATCTCGCTGTAGTCACTATTGCCGACCTGATTGCCACTCGCGAGCGAGCAGAAGCCAAGTTGCATCGCACTGGAAGAGCGACTGTGCCGACTCCCTATGGAACATTCACGGCAGTGGCCTATCGCGCGAAGAACAACGTAGAGCACCTTGCGTTGGTGCTGGGCGATGTCAACAGTGGCGTTGCGGTGCCGGTCCGGGTCCACAGTGAGTGCATGACCGGTGACCTCTTTGGTTCGTTTCGGTGCGATTGTGGAGACCAACTAGAGGCGTCATTGACACTCATTGGCCGTCGCGGTTCGGGGGTCGTGATCTACATGAATGGCCACGAGGGTAGGGGAATCGGACTCGGTAGAAAATTGCAGGCGTATCAGATGCAAGAGGAGCAGCAACTCGATACTGTCGATGCCAACACGGCCCTCGGCTGTCCGGTCGACAATCGGGACTATGCTTCCGCCGCATCGATCATCGTCGACCTCGGAATCGAATCCGTCGCGCTCATGACCAACAACCCGGATAAATCTGAACAACTAGCTGCTCTCGGAGTGGTGATCTCATCACTGATACCGCTGCAGACGCAGCCGACGAGGTTCAACATTTCCTACCTGGTGGCCAAGCGGGATCGTTTGCGGCACATTCTCGACCTGCCCGCGTCAACCTGAGGGCAGCTGGCCTTTCGAAGTCATTGTGCGATCGGGTTCCCTACTTGGTCATCGGGGCTGAGTCCGATTACTCCCTAGCTCCAATTGTCGCAATACTGGCTGATCTGTGGACGATTGGCCGCAAGCATCGTCCGATCCCGCGCGCAGTCAAACGGGTGAGTGCGCCGGGGTCGGGCATCCCTTCACCCGCGGAGAACCGATGGATACCTACGATCAGGCGCTGCTCGACTTCGCTCTGCGGTGGAGCTTCTATGGTGGCGGTGACGATTATGTCTTCACGGAGTTTGGAATATCGCCGGCGACGTTCTACCAACGTGTGTTGGTGTTGGTGGAGAAGCGGTTCTCCACGTTTCTCGACACGCGATCGAAGGAGCACCTACGCCGGCACTGCACCGAGAAGCTACTCTCGATGGAGGGCCAGCTCATGCCTCTGGAACATCATCTGCCGTCTGAGTCGCAGGCCCTCTGCGCGGGGAGCATGCGGGAGTGCGATGTGGGAGAGGCTTCTTGACGGCCACGGCACTATCGCCGGCTCTTCCGTAGTCCTCGCAGTGGACAGAGCTCGCTGCGTAATCGTCCTCGGCCTCGATGATGGATCGAAGCCAACCCGCGGGAGGTCAACGACCTGTGTCGTGGAGGAGCGCCGTGTCCAACCTGCGAATGGACGGATCAAGAAACTCAGGCAGGAATAGATGTGGAACAGGCACAACGACAATGACATTCTCGACTTCGCACTTCTCTGGGAGCCTCTTGGCGGACCTGGTCCCGACAATGTCGCAGCCGCCTTCGCCATCGATGTCGGTGAGTACCACGTGCGACTCGGCTTTGCTGCCAAATCCCAGTTGGCCAGACTTCAGCAAGGCATCACGTCTCCCGAGCGCATCTATGGGCTGTCCACCATTGCAGCGTTTGATCGGGATCTCCGCACTGATGGGTGATAAGATCTGAACTGGCTTGTGGCTCCGGAAACGATCGCTCCGTAAACGTGGAATCAGCAACGCCGATTTGGTGCCGTTCGACGGCGAGTTCCATTGCAGTCCGGCAGACCTCTGAGTAGCAGTCGCCCAATGTCATTGGTTCGATACGCCGAGCTGCTGCTTGGCGGGAAGGATCGATGATGACCGAAACACTGGATCCCATGGCAGCGACCGAGGTGGATCAGAAGCAGTTGGCCGAGCAACTCATGGCCCAGGCCAAGGAGCAGGGGGTGGATTTGATGGGCCCGGACGGGCTATTGAATCAGCTCACCAAGACACTGATTCCTCGTTCACCCCGCAGATCGTCAAGAAGTTTCAACGTCGGCTGACCGGTATCGGTGAGATCGTATCACCCTTGACAGCACAGGGTTTAGCTACCGGCGAGGTCTCTGCCCACTTCCAGGATATTTGCGGAGCGACCGTGTCGAAGGGCGCCATCTCGCGCATCAGCGACAAGGTCGTCGGCGAGATGGGCGAGTGGTAGAACCGGCCGTTGTTCCCCAGCACGCGGGAGGGACCCCCAGTCGCGATCGGGGTCACCGTCAACGGCGAACGCGACATTGCCCGATACCATCAACGCGGTGTGGGAACTCGCAGTGGTGCAGACGTGCATTATTCATCTGATACACAACACCGTTCGGCTCGCCTCCCGGCAGTACTGGGATGAGATGGCGCGTGATCTCAGACCCGTCTACACGGCACCGTCCGAGTCTGCGGCGAAGGAACGATTCGGTGAATTCGGTGCGAAGTGGGGCGAGCGTTATCCGGCGATCGTACGGATGTGAGGGAACGCGTGGACAGAGAACGCGGCCGTTCCTGGACTATGACGTCGAGATCAGGCGAGTCATCTGCTCGATAAAGGCAATCGAGTCGGTCAGCGCCCGTTACAGGCGTGCGATAAGGGCTCGTGGACACTTCCCGACCCAGCAAGCAGCCCTGACATGTCTGTATCTCGCCACACGGGCTCTGGACCCCACCGGGATGGGTAAGGCGCGATGGGTGATGAGGTGGAAGCCAGCGCTCAACGCGTTCGCAATCACCTTCGAAGGCCGCATCACCCCGAACGGTAACTAACCGACGCAGAGGTCGGATCCAACCTCAATTGGACACTCCCAGTTGCCTTTTATCGTCTGCATTGCCGGTGTTGTTCGTGCCACGGGCGTCGACCCTGTCGGCGCCCATTTCCGGAGGGGTCGGAAGAACCATTGAAGAATTGGTCGCAACCCCCGTGGTCTATGGTTCATGATCTCATTGAAAATAACTGCAACAGTCTGTAATTCAGAGCGTCCTCGGGCCGGCGTTCAGATCGCGGATAGATTAGCAGCTCGTGGGTTCGCGTGCGACGAAATGTTTGAGGTCGAATCCGTCTGCGGTGACCTCGGCGGGGGTGGGTGTAGTTCCTTTGGCCAGTGCCTTGCGGGCCGCTATGTGCACAGCTGGGTTGTTGAGTGATTCGACGCAGGTCAGTTTGTCCTGGCGAAACCGGTATACGGAGAATCGCCCGGAGTGCGGGTCACCGTGCGGGATGCAGAGGTCGTCGGCGTTGCCGATGCCGGCTATCTGTAGTTTTATCCGGCCCTGGTTGCTCCAGAACCAAGGCAGTGACGAATATTCGGTGGGGGATCCTGTCAGTGTGCGGGCCAGAGTCCGGGCATGGTCGACCGCGTTCTGCACGGATTCACGGCGAGTCGGCGTGCCGGCGTGCGGGCAGGGGAACTCGGCGCAGTCTCCGATCGCCCAGATGTGCTCGTCGTTGGTGCGGAGGAACGCGTCGACGAGGATGCCGCCGTATTCTGTGGCCAGTCCTGCGGTGGTGGCGACCTCGGTCGCGGGTTCGACGCCGATGCCGACGACGACCAGATCCGCCGGGTAGCGCCGACTGTTCTGGCCGAGGACGGCGGACACCTGAGTGCCGTCGCCGTCGAATGCGGTGATGGATTCGCCGAGGACCAGGCGAATACCATCCGCGGCGTGGGTGTCGGCCACGACCTGTGACATGTCGGCGGAGACGGCGCGTGCCATCGGCCGGGAGTGGTGCTCGATGACCGTCACGCCGAGGCCCCGGGCCCGGGCGGCGGCGGCGAACTCGAGCCCGATGAACCCGGCGCCGACGACTGCCACGGTGCGTGCGGTGGCCAAGGCGTCGTGCAGGCGCGAGGCGTCGTCGGCGGTGCGTAGGTAGTGGATTCCGCTGAGGTTGGTTCCGGGGACGGCCAGAAGCCGGTTACGTGCCCCTGCGGCCAGTACCAACTCGGAGTAGCGCAGGTTCTCGCCGTTCGACAAGTGCACCGTGCCGGCCGTGCGGTCGATGTCGAGTACGGAGGTGGCCTCGATGAGGGTGATGTCGTGGTCGGTGAGGAACTGGTGTGTCTTGAGCGGCAGCGGTTCGGGGGGCGCGGCCTGCGCGAGGTGATCCTTGGACAGCGGCGGCCGTTGATACGGGAGCCCTGCCTCGGCGTTGACCAGAGTGATCGCGGCGGTGAAGTCGTTATGTCGAAGTGATTCGGCGAGTTGGGTTCCGGCGTGGCCTGCGCCGACGATGACGATGTGTTCCATGCTCAGACCTGGCTCTCGGGGAGGTCGACCTCGATGTCGGTGAGTGCGTCGGTGATCGTGATCTGGCAGCCGAGGCGCGAGCGGGTGTCGTCGCGGTCGGTGGCGGTGCAGTCGAGCATCTCGTCCTCGTCTTCACCCATCGCGGGCAGTGCCTCGAGGTAGGGCTCGCGTACGTAGACGTGGCAGGTGGCGCACATCGCCTGTCCGCCGCATTCGCCGACGATCCCGGTGATTCCATGGGTGACGGCGGCGCGCATGACGGAGGTGCCCGGTTCGACGTCGAGGACGTCGGTCTGTCCGCCGGGATGGTGAAACGTGATCTTGGACATCGAAAATGCCTTTCAGTTGTCCCAGGTGACGGGAAGGGTGATCAGTCCGCGGAACACCCGAGTGCGAAGTGGGTGAACTACGCTCCCCACCGGACCGGAAGAGACGTCATTCCGCGAAAGACCCATCCCGCGGCTGTGGCAGGGTTGTTCTCGTCGAGTCGCAGTCCGGGAAGTGCCTCGAATAGTTGTGGAAGAGCAATGCCGGCTACCGCCGCGCGGGCCACCCAGGCGCCCGCGCAGAAGTGGTTTCCTCCACCGAATGCGAGGTGGGGTTGCTTGGCGCGATTGATGTCGTAATCCTCCGGGTCGTCGAAGACGGCGGGGTCCCGGTTCGCTGCACCGACGGCCACACCGAGACGCGCACCTTTCGGAAGTGAGATGCCCTCGAGGACTGTCGCGCAGGTGGTTTCACGTGGATACATGCCGATCGGAGCCACCCATCGTACGGCTTCGTCGAACACCATCGAATACGACGACGGGTCCGCCAGCACCTGGGCCAACTGATCAAGGCGCGACAGCAATGCCCAGACGGCCACTCCGAGTACGTCGCGTGGCTCGTTGAGACCACCGCCGATGGTCATCTTCATGTTCGCGCGGATTGCGTCCATCGGGATCGGAAGTTCGGCCATCTTCGACAGCAAGCTGGAGTCGGGATGCTTCCGTAGGTAGGGCAGAATCTCGTCGATCGCGTCGTCGACTTCATCGAAGCTCTGATCCGAGCGGGCCCACACGTCGGAATCGTTGGCATAATTGCCAGTTCCATCCATCATCGTCTGCGACCATCGCTGCATGTCTTCCTGGGTCGCATTGTAAAAACCCATCACTTGCCGAAGGTTTTCCGCCGCGTATGGTGCGCAGTATTCCCACACCAGATCGGCTCCTGGTCCCGCGGCCTTCAGCTGGCTCAGGTACTTCTCGCTGTTTTGTAAGAAGATGGCATTCCACGTGTCCTTGATTGCGCGCGGCCGGAGGACGCCACCATATGATCGGCGATCGACATCGTGTTCGGGATCGTCCTTTCGCAGCATCGAATGGCCCATCGCGCGCTTCATCAGAGAGTCCGTCTCATCTGCGGAGAAAGTCGCTTGGTCGTTTTCGATGATGTGACACGCGTGATATCCAGTCACCATGTACCGGTTGACTTCCGGCACCCAATGTATGGGCGATTCCTCGCGCATGCGCCGGTAGATCGGGAACGGATCCTGATGCAAGTCGGAAATCGTGACCCAGTCGGCAGTGGGGGCTGCATCTGCGCCCCTCAGCTTGTCGGAAATTACTGTCACCGAAGCTCCTTTGTTCGTAGGGCGCATCCGTCGCTTGACTGGCGTGCGCCGACTTCCAAAGTATGAGCGGGAGAGCATATGCGGGGAAAGTTCACATATCCTCCGTATATCCACCGGATTATGGAGGAAGGTGGTAATACGTGGTCATCGATGCGCGCGCTCTCGGCGTCGGCAGTCGCCCCGGTGTCAATTCGTTGGGGGTGGAAAACCATGCAAGCTTCGTTACCCAGGGCGTTCGACGCTTACGCCAATTACTCGAGATGGTGTGGTGGGTCGCCGCAGTGGATGCGGTGTCAGCCGTGCGTTGTCTACGGCCGGACGCCGCGCAGGTGCCGGACTGCCCGACGCGGTGGTCGATCGCAGTTGCGGTGGTGACCGCCACTGCGAATTCGCGTCACAGTCCGACAGCGCTTTCGAGGAGATCGAGTTCGGCGTCGAGGTGGTCGAGCATGGGGTGCAGATCCGGGACGGTGCGGCGGCAGCCGGTGAGGCCGAAGACGATCTGGTCGTCGCTGCTGGCGGCGGTGATGTTGAGTGCCTGCCCGGTGGTGGGGATCGACAGCGGATACAGGGATTCGAGGCGGGCGCCGTTCCAGTACAACGGGGTTCGGGGACCGGCGACGTTGGAGATGACGAGGTTGAACGGCGGACGCAGCGGCCCCCGCCGGCCGAGGAACATCTCGACTCCGAGCGGGGCGGCGCCGAGGGCGCTCATCGCGAGCACCTGGGCGGGGCTCATCGCCTGCAGCGCGGCCTTGCCCTCGTTCATGCAGTTGCGCACCGTCTCGAGGCGGTGCGCGGGGTCGGGAAGGTGGGTGGCCAGGTTGCACATGAGCACTCCCACCCGGTTGCCTCCGGGAGTGCGGTCACCGGTTCCGGTCTCCGGCGCGCGCAGCGACACGGGGACCATCGCGATCAGCGGGTTGTCGGGCAACGCGTCGCGGGTGTGCAGGTAGGCCCGCAGGGTGCCCGCGCACATCGTCAGCACGATGTCGTTGATGGTCGCGTCGGCGTGCTTGGCCAGCAGCCGGATCCGTTCGATGGGGAACGACCGGGCGGCGACGTGACGGGCCCCGCTGATCGGCACGTTGAACAGGGTGTGCGGCGCGGTGAGCGACAACGCACCACCCTTGCCGTGCAGGGCGCGGTCCACGGTGCCCAACGCCGCGGGCAGCAGTCCGGCCACCTCGCCCGCCGCGGCGCGGGCCGCGTCCCACGCCATGGCCGGAAGCGCGGAGCCGGGACCGGTCGTGACGGCCGTGCCCGCGTCCGGCACGGCCGCCAGCGGGGTCCGGGGCTGCCAGGGGGTGGGCATGTTCCGGCGGTGCGGGTCCTCGCTCATGCTGTCGCGGAGCAACCTCATCGCGGACGCGCCGTCGGCGAGGGCGTGGTGGATCTTGGTGTAGATCGCGTAGCGGCCGTCGGCGAGGCCCTCGATCAGGTGCATCTCCCACAACGGCCGGCTGCGGTCGAGCAGGGTGCCGTGCAGCCGCGACACCAGGGTCATCAGTTCGGCCATTCCGCCCGGCTGCGGCAGGGCGTCGCGGCGCACGTGGTGTTCCAGATCGACCTCGTCGTGCGGAAGAGTGTCCCAGCCCCACTGGCCGAGCGACGTCACCGAACGGCGGGCCCGCTTACGGAAGGGCGCCGCCACCTGATCGCCGATCAGCGCCGCATCGAACATCGCTCGCACGTCGGACGCGGACGATCCCTCGGGTGGGGTGAACACCGCCAGGCCGCCGACGTGCATCGGATGCTCGCGAGACTCGCCGAGCAGAAACAGTGAGTCGGTCGGCGCCATCGGGAACAGCATGTGGTGTCCTTACCGTTCCCGAAACGGGATCTGCCTGCGCGGATCCGTTCCCCCCGGAACTGTCGTTCATGTCGATATTGCCGTGTGTAAAAGTAACGTTTAGGTGTGGTTCATGTCACAAACCGGTCTCGCTGTTTTAGTTGTACAGCACAGCCACCGTTTCCGCCACACACACGATCACACTCCTGCGATCAGACGCCCGTGTATACGGTCTTCCCCCAGGTGTAGAAGTCCACGGCGCTGCGACCCTGCTCCCGGAACGTGTTCGTGGACGAGTCCTTCACCCCGCCGAACGGCACGTTCAGGTCCAGCCCGGCCGTCGGGCGGTTGATCTTGACGACGCCGGCCTGTGCCCGGGCGGCGAAGTCCGTCGAGCGCGCCAAGCTGTCGGTGCAGATGCCCGCGGTGAGTCCGTAGCGGGAATCGTTGACGGCAGCGAGCCCGGCCTCGTAGTCGGCGACCTCCAGCACCGCGACGACCGGCCCGAAGATCTCGTCCGTGACCGCCGGATCGTCGAGCGGCAGATCGGTGAGCACGGTGGCCGGGAAGAAGAGCCCGGCGGACGGATCACGGGCGTCCTCGCCGTGCCGCAGTGTCGCGCCGCGTTCGACCGCGGAGCGCACCGCCGCCCGGTTCTGCTCGAACTGCGCGCGGCTGACCACCGCGCCCATCCGGGTCGAGTCGACCGAGCCGTCACCCGGAACGTACCGCGCGGCCTCCTCGACCAGCGCATCGACGAACGCATCGCGGATCCCGGGGGTGACGTACACGCGGGACGTCGCCGTGCAGGCCTGCCCGGTGAGCCCGAACGCGCCCGCAGCCACCACCTGTGCGGCGTTCCGGGCGTCGTCGAGCACCAGCACCGCGTTCTTGCCGCCCATCTCGAGCTGTACCCGGGCCCGGCGCGCGTTCAGGATGTCCTGCAGCCCCAACCCGACGGTGGTGGAGCCGGTGAAGGACAGCCCCGCGACGCGGGGGTCGCGGGCCAGGGCGTCACCGACCACCCGTCCCTTGCCGTGGACCACGTTGAATACCCCGGCGGGGAGACCGGCGTCGTGCAGGGCGCGGGCGAGGTGGGTGGCCGACAGGGGCGTCAGTTCGGCCGGCTTGAGCACCACGGTGTTGCCCGAGATCAGAGCGGGTGCCGTCTTCCACGCCGGGATGGCGATGGGAAAGTTCCACGGCGTGATGAGCCCGAAGACGCCCAGGGGCTCGCGGCGGGTGGTGATGCTGGTTCCGGGCAGCCCGCTGGGGAGCACCTCGCCGGTGGCCGCCCATCCGAGGGACCCGAAGAACCGCAGTACGTCCACGGCGCGCGTGACTTCGCCCCGGGCCTCGGCGAGGGTCTTGCCTTCTTCACGGACGAGATCCGCGGCCACCGCGGAACCCCGTTCCTGCAACAGGTGTGCCGCCGTGATGAGGATGGCGCCCCGGGCCGGTGCGGGGAGCGCGGCCCAGGCCGGCTGCGCCGCGGCGGCGGCCGTGACTGCGGCGTCCACCTCGGCGGTACCACCACTCGGCGAGTAGGCGGCGAGCTCGTTCGGGCGGGCCGGGTTCCAGCGCGCGGTGTCGGCGCCGCCCAGCCATTCGCCGTTGACGAGGTGCTGCGCGGTCGGGACGTCGTTCCGGATGTGTGAGCCGGTGGGCTCGGTGACGGTCGTGGTCATCGTGTCTCCTCGGGAGGTGGAGGGCTGTGTTCTGCCCTAGAGGCTGCGGATCAGGCCGCCGTCGCAGCGGAGTGCGACGCCGGTGATGTACGACGCCGGGGCGCTGCACAGGAACGCGGCGGCGGCGCCGAATTCGTCGGGGTCGCCGTAGCGGCGGGCCGGGATCGTCTTGCGCGATTCGATTTCGATGTCGGTGACGGTGACACCTCGGCGCTTGGCGGCGGCCGCGTCCAGCTCGGCCACCCGGTCGGTGGCGATCCGGCCCGGCAGCAGCAGGTTGACGGTGACGCAGTCGAGGGCGACTTCGGCTGCGAGGGTCTTGAGGTACCCCGCCAGGGCCGCGCGACCGGTGTTGGACATCGCCAGATTGGGCAGGGGCGCAGCAACTCCGGAGGAGCCGATGGCCAGAACCCGGCCCCAGCGACGCTCCCGCATGCCGGGTAGGACGGTCGGGACGAGTGCGTGGTGCGGGCGGAGCAAGATGTCGAATGCCGCCGCGAGATCGTCCGCGCCCAGGGTCGCCGCCGCGCCCGGTCTGGGGCCCGGGGCCGTTGAGGAGCTGCGCGCGGCGGCAGGCAGTCTGACGTTCCACGCGTGGTTGTAGGCCGTAAACCTGTAAGAACATGTCCTTCTGTGTCAGAATGACCACGTGAAGTTGAGCGCGTGGGCCAAGGAGCAGGGGGTCTCGTACCGCACTGCGCTGAATTGGTTCCACGCCGGAAAGCTCCCCGTGCCCGCCAGGCAGCTCCCGACCGGCACCATCCTCATCGACCCGCCCGTTCGGGAACCCGGTGTGACCGTGGCATATTGCCGCGTCTCCTCGCCCGAGCAGAAGCCCGACCTCGAACGCCAAGCCGGGCGAGTCCTGACCGGCGCAGGGGAGCGTGGGCTGTCGATCGACCGCACCATCACCGAAATCGGGTCCGGGCCGGGTGGGCGGCACGAGAAGCTGCGGAAGCTGCTCGCCGACCCGACCGTAACCACGATCGTGATGGAGCACCGCGACCGACTGGCTTCCTTCGGAGTGGAGTACCTGGAAGCCGCGTTGTCCGCGCAGGGGCGACGCATTGTCGTGCTCGATGATTCCGAGGTCCTTGATGATTCCGGGGTCGCCGACGACCTGGTGCGCGAAATGACCGAGATGCTGACCACGATGTGCGCGCGCCTGTATGACCATCGCTCCGCCCCTCGGAGGGCGGCGGCAGGGGTGCGCGCAGCGCAAGCCGAGCCCGGGGAGCCGACGTGATCCGGGCGTATCTGTTCGCCCTCGATCCGACCGAGGCGCAAGCCGACGCGATGGCCTCGCACTGCGGTGCCACACGGGTCGCCTACAACTGGTGCCTCGCGCGAGTGAAGGCGAACTGGTCGCAGCGTGCCGCGGAGCAGACCTACGGCCTGACCGGTGATCAACTCACCCCATGGATGGCCACTTCCGCCTACGGCCTGCGGAAAGCGTGGAACGCGGCCAAGAATGAGGTGGCGCCGTGGTGGAAACAGAACAGCAAGGAGGCGTACGCCTCGGGCTGCGCCAACCTCGCCGCCGCGCTCGCCAACCGCACGGCGGGCCGAGCGAAGATGCCCCGGTTCAAGTCCAAGCGGACCGCGCGCATGTCGTGCAAGTTCACCACCGGCCAATTCGGGCTGGTCCGCGACCGCCGGCACGTGCAGTTGCCCGTGATCGGGGTGGTGCGCACCAGTGAGTCGACCCGCAAGCTGGCCCGCAAGATCGAAGCAGGCACCGCGCGTATCCGGTCGGCCACCCTGTCGTACCAGCGTGGCCGCTGGCATGTCTCGTTCTCCGTTGACCTCCCCGACACCGAACCCGCAGAACGCACCGGTGGCCGGGTGGTCGGCGTCGATCTCGGTATCTCGCATCTGGCTACCCTCTCGACCGGTGAGCAGGTGCAGAACCAGCGTCGCCTCGATGCCGAGTTGCGGAACCTGCGCCGCGCCGAACGGGCCTGCGCTCGCCGCCTGGGCCCGGACCGCCGAACCGGTGTCGCGCCGTCGAACCGGTGGAAGAAGGCCCGCGCCCGCGCCGACCGCATCCACACCCGCGTGGCGAACCTGCGTCGCGACGACACCCACCAGTTCACTACCCGTCTGGTGCGGGAGTTCGACACGATCGTGATCGAAGACCTGCACGTGGCCGGGATGCTGCGGAACCGGCGTCTGGCCCGGCACATCGCCGGTGTGTCGTGGGGGCAGATCCGCCGTCAGCTCACCTACAAGACCGAACGGGCCGGGGTCCGGCTCGTTGTGGCGGACCGTTGGTTCGCTTCTTCCAAGACCTGCTCGGAGTGCGGGACAGCGAAAGCCAAGCTGCCCCTGAATGAGCGGGTGTTCGCGTGCCTGGCCTGCGGGATCGTCCTTGATCGGGATGAGAACGCGGCCCGGAATTTGGCCGCTTTGGCGGTCGACACCGGCGAGTTGCGCCGGGAGCTGCCCGATGGAAGCGATGTCAGACGGGCGTGCTCGCACGCTCCGCAGTCGCACCGCCACGGGAAGAGTCCGACAGGACTCAACGCCACCACCGCAAGGTAGTGGCTCGATGAAGCGGGACATAGCATCACACTTCATCGAACGGTATGACGCATCACGGCTTTCATTTCACTCTCCCGTGATGTCCGAGAGCTGCGCAAGGGTGAGGCCCTTCTCCTAGCGAATAGGCGAATGTTGTTGCCGCCGGTCGTCAACAGGGAACTCGTGGCGGGGGAGTGGGCGTGGCGCTCTCGACCGCCATCGGATCCGCGATTGTCGAGGTCGGCACGAGGGGGTTCCCCGCAACGACGGGCGGTCAGAGTTCGATGTACAGGAAGTTGTCGCCCCAGTTCGTCTCACCGGCAGTCGTGGCGAAGTAGAAGATGCGCTCGGAGAATCCGCAGTCGAAGTACTGGGCGATTTTCGATTCGCCGGGAGCGAGCGTGCCGAGGGTCGTGCTCTCGTACACGAGCGGGGTGTGGACAGTGACACCGGTGGCGGTGCCGTCGCCCTCGTTGGTGACGCGCACGGCGCACGCACTGATGCCTTCGATATTTGCCTGGGTGATCACGAGATCGGGGCCGTCACCCAGGGAGCCGAACGGCGCGGCGGACGCCGTTGCCGTTCCGACGGCCATCAGTCCCGCGATCATTGCCCCCGCCACTGCCGTACGTCGAAGGTTGCGCATGTTGTGCCCTTTCCTCGGTTGTCCGGTACTCAATACACAGTGATCTCGGTGCTGCTGGGGATGTGCGGGCGGTCGGTAGTCAGCGTGACCTCGACGCGACCGGATCCCGTCTCGAGGTGGGCCCACGGTTCCGCCGGGAAGTCGAGCAGTCCGCCGCTGACATCGGCCGACCACGATCCTGTGGCACCGGTATCCAGGTTGCGCCAGTGCAGCGTCGCGAATACCGAGCACAGCACTCCCGGCGTCGCCGACACACCGACGAACGTCGCGTTCAGCCGAACGTAGACCAGCCCGGGCAGCGCGTCGGTGGCAACGGTGACACCTCCGATCCGGCCGCCACAGGCAATACCGTGAGCGACCGTCGCGGTGTCCGGAATGTTCACCCATCGGTCCTGCGTTTGATCCGCCGCGGCCGGGGCGGCGGCACCGAACAATCCGGCCAGCGCCAGTCCGGTGATCGCGATCGACTTGCCGAGCGTGGGAAGAGACATGGTGCTCCAGATCGCCGTCGGTCAATGGTCCCGACGGTACCTCGGAAACCGAGCGTCGGCGTCGAACCTGCAGTCACCCCGTGGTGTGATCGAGTCATGACCGAGGAGAACGGGATTCCCACCGTCGTCACCGCCAGCCGCGTCATCGCTGCCCCGGCAGGGGTGATCTTCGAACTGATCGCAGACCCGGCGCAACAGCCGCGCTGGGACGGCAACGACAACCTGGCCGAGGCTGCGCCCGGACAGCGGGTGCACGCCGTGGGTGACGTATTCACCATGACGTTGACCAACGCAGGCATCCGCGACAACCACGTGGTGGAATTCGAAGAGGGGCGGCTGATCGCCTGGACGCCGTCCGAGCAGGGTCATCCACCGCCCGGGCATCTGTGGCGCTGGGAACTCGAGCCGCTCGACGAGAACCGCGTCCGGGTCACGCACACCTATGATTGGTCGTGCTTGACCGACGACCCGAAACGCCAAGAGCGGGCCCGCAGCACCACCTCCGACTGGCTGCTGGCATCGGCGGACCGGCTTGCCGAACTCGCCGAGGCGAGCGACGGGCAACCACCCGCCTGACAGCCGAGGACTGTCGGCGGCGGGCACTGTGCGCCACGCCGCCGACGGCTCCGATTACCGCCCCGGTACGACGGAGATCGTTCCCTGGCAGACGGCGTTCTGGGAATTGACGAACCACCATCCCGCGCCGGTCTGGACGGTGACGGTGAACGACACCGTTCCGGTTCCCGTCCAGGTCCGGTTGATCGGGATTCCCGGGTTCTGCTGCCACGCCGCCTCGTCGCTGACGCTGTGGCCGGTCGCGCCCGTCGTCGTGTTGTGCCAGTCGACCGACACCCGCGTGCCGTACCAGTTGATTCCGATGCTCGGGATCAGACCGCCGGGCGGCGTGGGCAGTTCGTTCCCGCCGCTGAGCAGGATCGCCGGCTCCAACACCGACCCACCCGGTCGCAGCGACTCCCCGGACGAAGCATTGACGGTCCACGTGAACGGCGGCGCCCAGACGAGCGGATTCGCGCTCGAGCACGTCATCGTCGTCGATGTCGGTGGTGCGGGCTGAGCATGTGCGACCGCACCCCCTCCTGCCACGACAGCGGTTCCCAACCCGACAGCAGTGAGTGCCGCAGCGCATGCGCGGCGCCCCAACTGGTTGCTCATGAGCCCTCCCATTTCTTCATTCCCCGAGACTCGAGACGTACCTCGCCCCCTGGACTTTCGGCGGCGGACAAGAATTCGTTACAGCTCGTGCGAGTCGGGTCTCTCTCACGCACACGCATTCACTAGTTCCGGGCCGGTGGCAGGTCGCGTTGCACCAACAGCAATTCGGAGGCTGCGATGACACCGGGGAAGTAGAAGTAGCCCTCCGGAGACTGGACCAGATCGGCATCGTCGATGCCGTGGACTTCCCACACGTCCACTGCTCCACCGGTGTTGTTCATCCGCACAAACCAGTCGCATTCCCGCTCGCCTGCAGCGAGGAAACAGCCCTGCTGCTCGGGGCGGTAGCTCCCTGCGATACCGCGAGCCGCACCCATCCGACTCCAGTCCAACCCGTATCGGGAAATGGATGCACGATTCAACACCGAGGTGACGTGGTAGCGGGGTGGCATTAACCCAAAGTAACTCGGAACATGACCATTACACAGTGAATTTCGGTCCCGACCGGATGCCGGAAGCGGCAGTGGCGTGGCAGTTCTCGGCCGGGCCCTTCAGTTGGATGCTGACGCAAGATCGCTCGCTGTCAGCGCGAGGATGTCGTCGGCGTGGCTGACGGCGATGAAATGACCACCACCGCTGACCGGGTGCCAGACGGCGCCCGGAGTCCTGTCGGCCACCGTCTTGTTGATGATCTCGGGTACGAGGGTGTCTGCGCTGCCCTGCCAGAAGTGCACCGGGCGTTTCACTTTGGACATGTCGAACGGCCAGGCCTCGTAGAGCATCGTGGCGTCGACGACGAGTCCGTCTGCGCCGTGACGAAAGCACTCCCGGCTTGCCTTCAGGAATGTTGTGAGGACTTCCTCGTCGGCCAGTACCTCCCGGTCTGCCGCGCACGCCGACTTTGTGATCGCCTGCCCGTAACGCTCCTCGAAATGTGTGGCGCTCATGCCGAGCAGCTCATACATGAGCGTGAAACCCGGGTGGAAGTGCAGCGCCAGGCGACCGCCCAGCGCGTCCACGCTGCTCAGATGATCCGCGGCCCAGTTCGCGCCGAACGTTCCGTAGTTGCCGCCGGCGATGCACACGACGCTGACCAGTCGCATCGGGTCCAGATACGCGGCCGCCGCCAGGGCCCACGGTCCGCCCTCGGACCAGCCGGTCACCGCGAACCGGTCGGCGTCGAACGAGTCGGCCAGCAGCAGGAGGTCATCGGTCCAGCTGTCGAAGGTGCGACCCGGCTGGAGGTCGGACCGGCCGATGCCCGGCCGATCCGCGCAGACGAATCGCAGTCCGTTGGCCTTCGCGTACGAGTCGAACAGTTCGGCCTCCAGTCGGCTCGACGGTCCGCCGTGGTTGTGCAGCACGAGCGGCCCGCTCGGGTCACCGGCTTCGAGATACGTGATGGTCCGGCTGCCGATCCGGATGCTTCCCTCGCTCGTCACGTGGACTCCTCACAGTGTTGGCCGGACGCCGAAACCGGGTGGGCGGCGTCGAAACTGCAGGTACTCGGATCTTTTCCATACTAGGCTCGACGGGTGGTTCGTCCCGAGCAGTAGGGGGTATCCGGCGTGGTGCAATCGACGGAGCGGCACGGCGTGCGCACGCGCGGCGGTCGCGGATCTCTCGCCTTCCTCTCGATCGTCCTGGCCGGGGTCGTGCTCGCGGCGGGGTGCGGGCAGCAGGACTCCGGGTCCGATGCCGAGTCGCAGCAGGATCAGACGACGTCCGAGGCGAACCTCGTGCCCGAGGACGTGGTCGTCGCGCTGGACGGAGTGCAGAGCTACTTCCCTGAGATCGAGCGACAGACCGCGACGGGTGAGAACTCCACGGCGGCCGGTGCCCCCGAAGCGACGCGAATGGTCATCTACGAAGGCGGCGACGGGCGAAGGGTCACCATCTCCGTGGATCAATACGCCAGCTCCGCTGCGGCGTCCGCCGCGTTCGAGCAGGCGATCGGCAAGAGTGAAGTCGTGCCGGGTTTCGTGGCGCTGCCCGCGCCGGCAGGCGTCGGCGACAAGGCGTTCGCCGGTGCCGTCACTCAGGGCGAAGACACGCACATCGGGTACGGCGCGCTCGACGGCGCATATGTCGTCGGGGTGACCTCGGCCGGCTATCCGGCCACTCCCGAGAACGTCGACAAGCTGACCGGTCTCACTCGGGACGCGGTCGCGAAAGCCACCACGGCATAGGGCCCGCGCCAACACCGCGTCAGGATTGCGGTCGCCGGAGTCAGATCGGCGTCAAGACCCGCCGAATCCTCGCGCGACGGGGGTAGATCTGGAACTGAATCCCCGAGTCGGCCCACCCACGGCCGTCGACGGATCGAGGAGGTTCCGATGACGCTTCATCTTCCCCATCTGTTCGCGCACGAGCAGTCGCGCCAGAACACGCTGCTCGACCTGTCGGTCCTCGGTGCGACCGGCCCGGGCATCGAGGATGCGCTGCGCGCAGTGACGGAACAGCCGCAACCGCGGCTCGTCGGTTTTCGCTGCGCCGCGGATTCCGAAGCCATCGACGACGCGATCGCGCTGATGGAACAGGTCCGGCGCGACTACGGGGTGATCCTGACGGAGCTGGTCCTGGCGGACGCGGATCGGGTCGATCTGCGCGAGGCCGTCGACGAAGCCCTGGACGAGGCCTGCGCCCGGAACCGGTTCCCCCGCCCGAGTGTCGTGTTCACCGGGCGCCCGGCTGTTTCCGCCTTGACGAAATCTTGACGCCGTCACCCCTTGCGCCCGGTTGAACGTGCGTTTAGCGTACTAAACATGCGTTCAACCAGTGCCGCTTCCGGGGTCCCGCAACCCGACATGACCACCCGCGCCCGAGTGCGCGACGCGGCCATCACGGTGTTCGGCAATCACGGTTTCGGCACTGGAGTGCGGGCGATCGCCACTGCCGCCGGGGTGTCACCCGGCCTGGTCATCCATCATTTCGGTTCGAAGGACGGTCTGCGCGCCGAATGCGACGAGCACGTTCTGCGGATCATCCGGGAACAGAAGGCGGAGGCCATCTCGACGCCCGGACCGGCGGGAGCCATGCAGGCTCTCGCCGACATCGAGCAGTACGCCCCGCTCGTCGCGTACATCGTGCGGAGTTTCCAGGCGGGCGGAGGTCTCGGCGAATCCCTCTTCGAGCACATGGTGGAAGACACCACGCAGTACCTCGAACTGGGAGTGGCGACCGGAAGTGTCCGGCCCAGCCGCAACCCGGCGGCGCGGGCCCGCTACCTGACCCTCTACAACGTCGGCGCGATGCTGCTCTACCTGCAGATGCGCGCCGACAAGGAAGTTCCGCTCGATTACGCCACCGCCATCCGCGACCTCGCCACCGACGTCACGCTGCCCGCCCTCGAGATGTACACCGAGGGTCTGCTGCCGGATTCGTCGATGCTCGAGGCATATCTGGCCACCGAAGACGGCGCCGCGCAGGCGGGTGCGGCACCCCCAGAACATACCGACTCCCCGAACTAGGAGCAGCTATGAGCGCGATCATCGAAGTGCGCAACCTGGTGAAGACGTTCGGACGAACCCGGGCGCTGGACGGACTCGACCTCGAGGTCGGCGAAGGGGAAGTGCATGGATTCCTCGGGCCGAACGGGGCAGGCAAGTCCACCACCATCCGCGTCCTCCTCGGCAGCCTGCACCCCGACAGCGGTGAGGCCACCGTGTTCGGCCGCGATCCGTGGCGCGACGCCGTCGCACTGCACCTCGACATGGCCTACGTCCCCGGCGACGTGACACTGTGGCCGTCGTTGTCCGGCGGCGAGACCATCGACCTCCTCGCGCGGATGCGCGGCGGACTGGACGAGACCCGCAAGAAGGATCTGATCGAGCGTTTCGACCTCGACCCGCGGAAGAAGGGGCGAGCGTATTCGAAGGGCAATCGGCAGAAGGTGGCCCTGGTGTCGGCGTTTTCGTCCGACGCCCGCCTGCTGCTGCTCGACGAGCCGACGTCGGGGCTGGATCCGTTGATGGAGCAGGTGTTCCGTGAGTGCGTGGGCGAGGCCCGCGACCGCGGGGTGACGGTGCTGCTATCCAGTCACATCCTGTCCGAGGTGGAGGCGCTGTGCGAGCGGGTCACCATCATCAGGTCGGGGCGGACCGTCGAATCCGGGACACTGGCGTCGATGCGGCACCTCAGCCGAACGTCGATCACTGCCGAACTTCTCGGTGATCCCGGCGATCTGAGTCGCATCGACGGCGTGGCGGACATCCAGTTCGACGGGACGACGCTGCACTGCCAGGTCGACAGCGAGCATCTCGGCGAACTCATCCGGGTGCTCGGCGACACGGGGGTGCGGAGCCTCGTCAGCAAGCCCCCGACCCTCGAAGAACTCTTCCTGCGGCACTACGAGATCGACGACGGCCCGACGGCGTCGTCCGACACGGTGGAGAAGGTGCGGGCATGACTACCGCGACGGTGCCCCGGTTCCGGCCCGTGGAACCGGCGCCGGTATCTTCCTCGGATTTCACGGGGACGCTGCACTTTCTGCGGTTGTTCCTGCGCCGGGACCGGATCGCGCTGCCCCTGTGGGTGCTGATCTTCGCGTTCGCGCCCGCGCTGTACGTCACGAGCATCGCCGACATCTACACCTCGCCGGCCGACCTGGCGGAGTTCGCGGCCACCACGGCGGCCAGCCCCGCGCAGATCGCCATGTACGGGCCGATCTTCAACTCCAGCCTCGGTTCGGTGGGGGTCTGGAAGGCCGGCATCTACTACACGCTGATCGGGCTGGTGGTGATCCTGACCGTCATCCGGCACACCCGCGCCGAGGAAGAGACCGGCCGGGCCGAGCTTCTCGACTCCACCGCCGTCGGACGGTATTCAGGTCTGACCGCGGCGCTGATCCTCGCCGGTGGTGCCTCCGTCATCACCGGGATTCTCTGTGCGGCAGCGTTACTCGCCCGCGACCTCCCGGTGGGCGGCTCGGTGGCCTTCGGGACGTCGCTGGCCTGCTCCGGTCTGGTGTTCACGGCGGTGGCGGCCGTTGCGGCCCAGGTGAGCACCGGCGCCCGCGTCGCGCGCGGCATCGCGTTGACGGTGCTGGGCGTCGCGTTCGCGTTGCGCGCGGTCGGTGACGCCGGCAGCGGCACCCTGTCGTGGTTCTCGCCGCTCGGCTGGGCCTTGCAGATCCGTCCGTATGCCGACGAACGCTGGTGGGTCGTTATCCCCAGCCTGGTTACGGCGGCCGTACTCACCTGGGCGGCATACGCTCTCCTGCGCCGTCGCGATGTCGGCGCCGGCCTGATCGCCGAACGGCCCGGTCCCACCGACGCATCGCCTGCGCTCGCCGGAACCCTCGGGCTTGCGTGGCGGATGCACCGCGGCACACTCGCGGCCTGGACCGCCGGGCTCGGACTGTACGGACTGCTGATCGGCAGCGCCGCGAACGGCGTCGGCGGCCAGGTCGGCAACAGTCAGACGATCCGCGACATCATCCTGCGGATGGGTGGGTCGCAGTCGCTGGAGGAATCGTTCATCGGCTACGCGTTCACCATGCTCGCCATCGCGGCCGCGGCCTACGCGATCTCCGCGTCGTTGCGGTTGTACTCGGAGGAGAACGCTCAGCGTCTCGAGCCCGTGACCGCCGGTTCCGTCGGCCGGGTCCGGTGGGCGTCGAGCCACATCCTGTTCGCGTTGCTGGGTCCGGCGGTCGCGATGGTGGTGGCCGGGGTGGCCGGCGGGCTCACCTACGGCGCGTCCGTCGGCGACGTGGGTGGGGCCCTGCCCGGCGTGGTCGGGGCGGCGCTCGTGCAGCTTCCCGCGATCTGGATGCTGGCCGGAGTGACGGTCCTGCTGTTCGGTGTCGTTCCGCGGTTCACGCCGGTGGCGTGGGGAGTGCTCGTCGCGTTCCTGCTGATCTTCATGGTGGGGTCGATCGCGCAGTTCCCGCAGGCGGTACTGAATCTCGAACCGTTCAGCCACGCTCCGAAGCTGCCGGGCGGCCAGTTCGAATGGGCGCCGATCGGGTGGCTGCTGCTGATCACGGCCGCGCTGATCGTGGTGGGTGTGGCGGCGTTCCGGCGGCGCGATCTGCGCTGATCCCCGGCCGGTGTGCACACTGAAGGCATGGCACGTGTGCACACCGGCGAGTCCGTCCTGGCCCGGACGGTGCGGATCGTCGAATCGTTCCGTTCCGACGATTCGCTGCTCACGGTGTCCGAGATCGCCCGGCGGTCCGGTCTCCACATCTCCACGACGTCGCGGCTGATCGACGAACTGGTGGGATGCGGCTGGCTCGAGCGTGAGGACCGGAAGGTGCGGATCGGGGTGCGCCTGTGGGAGGTCGCGTCGCGGGCGTCCCCGACCCTCGGGCTCAGGGAAGCGGCGATGCCGTTCATGGAGGACCTACACGCCGTCGTCGGGCAGCACACGCAACTCGGTGTCCTCGAAGGCGACGAGGTGTTGTTCATCGAGCGACTCACGGCGCCGGGAGCCGTCGTCAACTACACGCGCATCGCCGGCCGGATGCCGCTGCACGTCTCTTCGTCCGGGCTGATCCTGCTCGCGCACGGACCGTCGGAGCTGCAGGAACGGATCCTCGGGGCGCCGTTGAAGGTGTTCACCGACAAGACGATTCGTACCCCACGACAGTTGCGGGGTGTGCTGGCGGACGTGCGCCGGCACGGCTACATCCTCTGTGCCGGTCACCTGTACCCGGACACGACGGGTGTCGCGGTTCCGGTGCGGGACGGCACCGGCAAGGTGATCGCCGCGCTGTCGGTCGTCGTGCCGAACGACGAGAAGGCGTACGCGCAGATCCCCGCGCTGCAGGCGGCCGCGAAGGGCATCACCCGGGTGATGACGACCGCGTCGAAGTAGGCCCTCCGCGGTGGACTATCCGACCCGCCCGTGCCACGGTGGAATCGGAACCACTTCTCCCGGAAAGCGCAGCGCCATGGAAAGCACCGCACAACCCAGCCCCCTGGAATGCCCGGACTGCCACGCCCTCACCGCGGATCTCGAGGCCCACAAACACTGGCATTCCCGGCTCGTGCACGACATCGCCACCGCGGTCGACAAGGACATCAGCCGACGGGCACACACCACCTGACTCAGTCGGCAGACACGGCGAGCACGACTTTTCCGCGCACCTGCCCGTCGACGAGGCGACGGAGGGCCGTGGTGGCCTCGCCCAGCGGGTACGTCCGCTCGACGACCGGTGTGACGTCTCCCGACTCGACGAGGTCGCGGAGCACGCGCAGGTCGGTGCCGTCCTCCTTCGAGACGAACGCGCACAGCGTCCGACTCGAGAAGGGGGACAGCGCCAGCGCGCGGAGTTGGCGATCCGTGCCGCCCAGCCACCGTCCGTCCGTTTCGCCGCCGACGATGACGAGTCTCCCGCGCGGAGTGAGGACCCGGCGCAGCCGCGACAGCGACGTGTTGCCGCCGATGTCGAGGACGACGTCGTAGCGTCGTCCGAGCCGGGTGACGTCGTCGGTTGCGTAGTCGACGACGTGATCGGTGCCGGTCGACCGGACCAGGTCGACCTTCGCGGTGCTGCACACGCCGGTGACCTCCGCGCCGTACGCCTTGGCGATCTGCACGGCGAACGTGCCCACACCGCCGGAGGCGCCGAGGATCAGCACCGACTGCCCCGCCGCGACCCTGCCGTGGTCGCGTACCGCCTGCAGCGCCGTGAGCCCGGAGATCGCGATCGCCGCGGCCTGCTCGAACGTCAGGTCGGCCGGCTTGTGCGCGAGTTTGGCCGCGGGCGCGCACGCGTACTCCGCGAACGTCCCGGTGCCGATGCCGAAGACGTCGTCGCCGGGCCGGAATCCGGTGACGCCGGGGCCGACCGCTTCGACGCGCCCGGCGAGGTCCATCCCGGGAACGGCGACCTTGGGCCTGCGGAGGCCGTACCCGGCGAGGCGCAACGGGTACGGGAGTCCGGTCACGAGGTGCGCCACGCCGCGATCGACTCCCGCCGCGTGCACTCGGACCAGCACCTGTTCGGCGGCAGGAACGGGTATCGCGACGTCCCGCAGTTCGAGGATCTCGGGCGGCCCGTAGACGTCCCGGACGACGGCCTTCATCGTGCCGCGTTGGTGCTCGGACGCGGAAGTGGGGCGTTCGGGTTCGGTCGGTGACTCCATTGTCGGGGCTCCGTTCGGAGAGTGATCGGCCATCTGCTTACAGCGTACGCTTACAATGTAAGCCTGATGCGTACAACGTTTAACTGTCCCGATGGAGGATGAGCGATGACGGAACTCCGTGTTCCCCTGACCCGGGAGCGCGTCCTGCGCGCCGCCGTCGACCTTGCCGACGACAGCGGTGTCGACGCGCTCACGATGCGCCGGATCGCGCAGGCGCTCGGGGTGGAGGCGATGTCGCTGTACCGCCACGTGAAGAACAAGCCCGACCTCCTCGACGGCATGGTCGACGTCGTCTTCGGCGAGATCGACCTGCCGCAGACCGGGCTCGATTGGAAGACCGCGATGCGCCGGCGGGCGATCTCCGCACGCGACGTGCTCGCTCGGCACCGCTGGGCCACCGTTCTGATGGAGTCCCGCGCGACGCCCGGTCCCGCGACGCTCCGCCACCACGACGCGGTGCTGGGGATTCTGCGGGCAGCGGGATTCTCCATCGAGCTTGCCGCGCACGCCTTCTCGGTGCTGGACAGCTATATCTACGGGTTCGCGATGCAGGAGGCGAGTCTGCCGTTCGGCTCCTCCGGCGAACTCGCCGACGTGGCGGAGGCGATCCTGGCGAGTGTCCGGGCCGACGAGTACCCCCACCTCACCGAGTTCGTGACGGAGCACGCGATGGCTCCCGGCTACGACTTCGGCGACGAGTACGAGTACGGGCTGGATCTCGTTCTGGACGGACTCGAGCGTGTGACGGCACCGGAAATTCGCCTGGGGGAGTGACCTCGGTTGCGGCCTCGACTTTCAACTATTGAAAATGCTCTGGCGGCTCGGCCCCTGCTCGGAAGATCCTCGAACAAACGCGAGATCGAGGAGTCGAGATGCCACAGAACCCGGTTTCTTCCGGTGCGCCAGCGGACGCGGCGCTGCGAGTTGTCGCCAAAGAGGTTGTCGCGGAGGGTGTCGTAGCGCTGACCTTGCGGCACCCGGACGGCCGGCGGCTGCCGGACTGGGCGCCCGGCGCCCACATCGACCTGATGCTCCCGAACGGGCTGACCCGCCAGTACTCGCTGTGCGGTGACCGTTGGGACGCGCACACCTACCGGGTCGGGGTGCTGCGGGAACCCGCCGGCCGCGGCGGGTCCGCGTACGTCCACGACGAACTGGCCGAGGGCGACGTCCTCGGGGTCGGCGGCCCGCGCAACAACTTCCAGCTCGCCCCCGCGCCGAGGTACCTGTTCATCGCCGGCGGTATCGGAATCACTCCGCTGCTGCCGATGATCCGCCAGGTGGAACTGATGGGAGTCGAGTGGCAACTCCTGTACGGCGGCCGCTCCCGGACGTCCATGGCGTTCCGGGACGAACTCGCCGGCTACGGCGACCGGGTGGTCGTCGTGCCCCGGGACGAGCAGGGCCACCCCGACCTGCCCGCGTATCTCGCCGCCGCGGCCGCCGCCGAGACGAAGGTCTACGTGTGCGGACCCGGGCCGCTGCTCGCGGCCGTCGAAAGCTGTTGCGCCGACTGGCGTGTGGGCTCGCTACGGACCGAGCGTTTCGTGCCGCAGGACCGGGGCGCACCGCTGCGCGACGTACCGTTCGAGGTGGAACTCGCGCGCTCCGGCCTCGCGGTGACGGTGACTCCCGGCGCCAGCGTCCTCGACGCGGTGCAGGCGGCCGGGGTCAACGTCCTGTCCTCGTGCCGCGAGGGCACGTGCGGGACCTGCGAGACGACCGTCCTTGCCGGCGCCCCCGACCACCGCGATTCCGTCCTCGATGACGACGAGCGATCCGCAGGCGACTGCATGCTCATCTGCGTCTCACGGTCGTGCTCCGACCGTCTCGTGCTCGATCTCTGACACACCCAGCGAAGGGATTTCCCGTGACGATGTTCGCCCCCGCCCCCGCGTTGCCCGTCAGCGACGCCGACCCGTTCGCCCTCGACGTCCTGCAGGACCCGTTGCCGTTCCAGGCGGACCTGCGGGATGCGGGCCCGGTCGTGTACCTGCGGCGCTACGACGTCTTCGCGCTCGGTCGCTACGAGCAGGTCCATGCCGCGCTGACCGACTGGCAGTCGTTCCACTCCGCCGCCGGGGTCGGGTTGAGCAACTTCCGGTACGAGACCCCGTGGCGGCCCCCGAGCATCCTGCTCGAGGCCGACCCGCCGCACCACGACGCCCCGCGGGCGGTGCTGAGCAAAATTCTGGGTCCGCGCGCACTGCAGAAGCTCAGGGCGTCGTGGATTCGGGACGCAGACATCCTTGTCGACCAGTTGCTCTCTAACACAACCGAATTCGACGCGGTCACCGACCTCGCTGCCGCGTTCCCGCTGCGGGTCTTCCCGGATGCCGTCGGCATCTCCGGCACCGGACGGGAGAACCTGCTGCCGTACGGGGACCACGCCTTCAACAGTTTCGGTCCGCTCAACAGCCTGGTGGAGAAGGGGGCGCCCCGGGTAGCCGAACTGTCCGGCTGGGTCAACGAGCAGTGCGCGCGCGACGCGCTCACCGGCGACGGCTTCGGTGCGCAGATCTGGGCGGCGGCGGACCGAGGCGACATCACGTACGAGCAGGCGCCGCTCGCCGTGCGCTCGCTGCTGACGGCAGGAGTGGACACCACGGTCAACGGGCTCGCGGCCGTGCTCTACGCGTTCGCGCGGCATCCGGAGCAGTGGGCGAGGCTGCGCGAGAATCGCACGCTGGCCCGGACGGCGTTCGACGAGGCCGTGCGGTGGGAGTCACCGGTCCAGACGTTCTTCCGCACGGCCACGCGTGACACCGAGATCGGCGGCACGGTGATCCCCGACGGCAGGAAGATTCTGATGTTCCTCGGCGCCGCGAACCGTGATCCGCGCAGGTGGGACAATCCGGACGCGTTCGATCTCGGCCGGAATCCGTCCGGGCACGTGGGGTACGGGATGGGCATCCACCAGTGCGTCGGCCAGCATGTCGCCCGCCTCGAATCGGAGGCGTTGCTGACGGCGCTGGCATCCCGGGTGGAGTCGCTGGAGATCGCCGGGCCGGTGCGCCGTCACCTCAACAACACGCTGCGGTCGTGGGAATCGGTGCCGGTGCGGGTGCGGCTCGCCTGACCATACGTACGTATGTATTGACAGGAGTTCGGTCTGTTGTAGCTGGTTACGACGTGTCGGAGGCGGACTCGTCGATGTCGAAGAGTTCGCCGATCAGACCGCCCAGGAATCGCCGGTGCTGCGAGGACACTTCGGCCGCCGCTTCGCCGTCCCGGGTTGCGCACAGGGCGATCAGTTTGTCGTGGTGTTCGATGGCGTCCTGCCAGCCGCGGAGGCTGGAGAACTTGCGGTAGTAGATCCGGTGGATCTGCGGGTGCACCTGGTGCATGAGCCGCTTGAGCAGTGGGTTGGCGGCCGCCTCGACGATGATGCCGTGAAGGGTGTCGTCCGCGGCGAGGGCGGCACCGATGTCGTTGGCCTTGATCGCCTGCGCGAGGTCGTCGTTGGCGCTGCGCATCACGGCGATCATGTCGTCGGTGAGGTTGGGAACCCCCGTCTTCACGGCCAGCTGGTCCAGAACTTCCATCACTGCGAGCGTTGATTCGACGTCGGCGCGGTTCAGCGGGGTGATCCGGGTGAAGGCGGCGGGTTTGGCCTCGACGAGTCCGGTGTCGATCAGGCGTGCAAGCGCCTCACGGACCGGGGTCCGGCTCAAGCCCAGATGTTCAGCCAGTTCGCTGTCTTTGACCTTGGATCCGGGCGCGAGTTCACCGGTGACGATCGCGTCGCAGATCCGCTCGAACGCGACGTCGCTCATGCGAGGGCGCTCCACCGGATTATCACGCAACATACTGGATACTGTAACTCTGCAGGCCGCACGCTCCTGGGGCCGCGTGGGCGAGTGCCGAGCCGTGAAGACGCAGTGAACATCTTCCGTCACTAAACCAATATATTGGATGTGGTGTACTGTTCGACGAGCGGCGATCGACGTCATAGACCCTGTCGAGTAGAACGGCGAATAGGTGTTGGTGGAAAAGTTGAGCGAGTGCGATGTGCGGATCGAGCACGACTCGATTGGAGATCTGGCGGTACCGGCGCGGGCGTACTACGGCGTCCACACCGCCCGCGCGATGGAGAATTTCGCGATCACCGGGTCAGCGATCGGTCAGTACCCGGCGCTGGTTGCATCGCTGGCGACAGTGAAACAGGCTGCCTGCCAAGCGAACCGGGACCTGGGTCTCATCGATGACCGGCGCGCCGATGCCATTGTGGCCGCGTGCGCGGAGATCCGCGGCGGGGCGCTGTTCGACCAGTTTCCGATCGACCCGATCCAGGGCGGTGCGGGTACCTCGTCGAACATGAACGCCAACGAGGTCATTGCGAATCGTGCTCTCGAGATCCTGGGGTTCGGACGCGGCGCCTACACCGAACTCGACCCCCTCACCCATGTGAACCTGGGGCAGTCCACCAACGACGTGTATCCGACCGCGATCAAGCTGGCGCTGGTCGAGCATCTCCGGCGGTTGATCGCTTCGCTCGGCCTGCTCGCGGAGTCGTTCGAGCGCAAGTCGATCGAATTCGACGACATCGTCAAGATGGGTCGGACCCAACTGCAGGACGCGGTACCGATGACCCTGGGTCAGGAGTTCGCGGCCTACTCGATCATGTTGAACGAGGACTGCGCCCGGCTCTCCGAGGGAGCGCTTCTGCTGTTGGAATCCAACCTCGGTGGCACCGCCATCGGCACCGGGATCAACGGCCATCCCGAGTACTCCGCGCTCGCCTGCAACTACTTGCGTGAGTTGACCGGTGAACCGGTCGTCCCGGCAGGCAATCTCATCGAGGCCACCCAGGATTGCGGAGCATTCGTCCAGGTCTCCGGCATCCTCAAACGTGTCGCCGTGAAACTGTCCAAGACGTGCAACGATCTGCGGCTCACGTCCTCAGGGCCGACGGCGGGGCTCGGCGAGATCAATCTGCCTCCGGCCCAGGCCGGTTCGTCGATCATGCCCGGCAAGGTCAACCCGGTCATCCCCGAAATGGTCAACCAGGTCGCGTTCGAGGTGATCGGGAACGATCTGACGGTCACGATGGCCGCCGAGGGTGGGCAACTTCAGCTCAACGCGTTCGAACCCGTGATCGTCTACAGCTTGCTGCGCTCGACGACGCACCTGGCCGCGGCAGCGGACACCCTGGCTGTGAAGTGCGTCGACGGGATCACCGCCAACCGCGACCACCTCGAGAGGGGGGTGCGGCGCTCGATCGGCATCGTCACCGCGCTCTCGCCGTTCATCGGGTACACCGCCAGCGCGGACATCGCCAAGCGGGCCCTGGCGACCGGCGCCTACGTCGGCGACCTCGCCGTCGACGACGGTCTGCTCACCCAGGCGCAGGTCGACGACATCCTGTCGCCCCGTCGGCTCGCCGGCCTGCTCACCGCGCCCACCGTGGACCGCGAATTCGCCGCGCTCGACCCCGTCACCGGTGTCGCCGCGCACTGATCGACGCATCCCACCCCGCACTATCGAGAGAAACGAGAATCGGATGACCCTCACATCTCCGGCACAGGCCGTCGCAGTCCCCGCGACACATGCGCGCTCCTGGCTCCTGGTCGCGGGCTCGCGCCCGGAAGAGTTCGCCGCAGCCACGAACTCGGCGGCCGACGCAGTCATCTTCGACCTCGAGGACGGCGTCGTTCCGGCCTCGAAAACGCGGGCCCGCGACCATGTGGCCGGCTTCCTCGCCGGTGGGGGTGCTGGGTGGGTGCGCATCAACAATGTCACCACCGCGGACTGGGCCGATGATCTGGACGCGATCCGCGGGCTCCCCGGCCTGCGCGGCGTGATGCTCGCCAAGACCGAATCCGCGGACCACGTCGACCGCACGGCCGCCGAGCTGCCGCAGACGCCGATCCTCGCCCTGGTCGAATCGGCGCGGGGCGTGGAGTTCGCCTTCGAAATCGCCTCGGCGGACTCGACGACCCGAATAGCGTTCGGCACCGGCGACTTCCGCCGGGACACCGGCGCGGGCGATGCCCCCGACGCATTGGCGTACGCGCGGGGGCGACTCGTCGTCGCCAGCCGCGCCGCCGGGATCTCCGGTCCCATCGACGGCCCGTGCCTGACGGGCGAACCCGATCTCACCGACGCCTTGGCCGTCACCAGGACGATGGGCATGACCGGCAAGCTCTGCATGCGTGCCGGTGACACGGCAACCGTCAATCGTGAACTGTCCCCGCAACACACCGACGTGGCTTGGGCCACCGAGGTCATCGCACAGCTCGGCGCACAGGGCGAGAACGTCGCCGACGGCAGCGACCTCCCCAAACTCGCTCGCGCCTTGCGAATCACCCACCTGGCCGACGTCTTCTCGGTGTCGGCCTGAGATTGTCGTCCGTCGACTCCGACCAGTCCCGGTCGCGGGTGTAGAGCAGTTCCGCAGCGCGCACGGCGAGCCAGAGCTCGGACAGTGAATTGGTGTCCGCCAGGTCGCGGGACGTCAGCGCCTCGACCTTGCGGATGCGGTACATGACGGTCTGCCGGTGAATGTGCATCGCCTGCGCGGTCTGCTGCCACGACCGCTGGTTCTGCAGGAACGCGTCGAGTGTTTCGACGAGTCTCGAGTTGTGCTGTTCGTCGTAGTCCAGAACCGGGCGCAGGATCCTGTCCACCAGGGTTTGTGCGTCGGCCACGCTCGACAGCCCGACCCACGGGACGGCGCTGCCGTATCGGGAAACGATCGTCTCGCGTCGTTCGGCGATCGACAGTGCCCACAGGGCCTCCCGGGCCGCATCCTGAAAACGTGCGAGGGACCCGAGGGTTCGGCTGATGCCGATGCGGGCGGTCGGGCCCAGCGCGCGGGACAGCACGGAGTCGGTGCCCGGGCCGTCCGGCACGAGGACGTGCGCGGTACCCATGCGCACCAGGCACAGATACGGAAGGGTGTGCCGCCACAGCGAATTGTGCAGTTCGAGCATCCGTTCCGGCTCTTCGCTGCGCGCCGCCACCAACACGGCGGACTCGGGTTTCAAGCCGAGATCGGCGAGCTGGGCGGTGACCCCGGCGATGTCCATGCGTCCTTCGAGCATCTGGGTGAGAAGCCCTGAACCGTAACGGCGTTCGTGTTCGAGCATCAACTGTGTCTGCGACAGTTCGATGGCGACCACGGTGGCAGCGTGCTGGAGTTGGATCGGGTCGACGCCGACCCGTGGATCGCTCAGCGTGACGAGTGCGGCGCCCGCGTGGCGGGGGATGTCGGTGAGCATCGCCGCCCGGTCGCCGACCGCCGGAAGTCCGTACGCTCCGCCCGCCACGTTCTTCGACGCCTCGGACAACGCCACCACGGCGTCGCTGATCGTCGGGTCCAGCGGGGTCGTGCCCGGAAACCAGGGCTCCCCGGTGGCGCGGTCGCACACCTGAATCTCGCAACCCAGTTCGCGCGCGAGTGCAGACAGAAGGTCGGCGGGCGCGGCGCCGCGGGCGGTGTGCCTGCGGATCAGGTCGTAGATCCGGACGGTGCGAGCGAGGCGATGCGACTGGTCGACGAGGGTGGCTTCGGCCACCGACCGGGAAATGGCGACGAAGGGGAGTGGGTATCGGATCCACAGGACCGGGAAGCCCAGTTCGTCGCTGGTGCGTGTGAATGCCGCCGTCAGGCGCGGGCAGTACATGTTCTCGCCGATGCCCAGCCCGGCTACTCCGGCGGCCGCGAGGTGCCGGACCAGGTCGGCCTGCTCCTTCGCCGACTTCGGGAACGACATGCCGTTGGTCATCAGGAACTCGCCGCCGGTGACCCATCGCCACGGTTCGGGCAGGTCGGAGGTGTGGGTCCAGGAGACCTCGCGACCGAGACCGGACGCCCCGGAATACACCTCCAGGCGCAGGTGCGGGATCTCCACCAGCTCACCGACGGTGACAGCCACGGAGCCTCCTCTGCGTCAATGCCCAATCACGTTTGTGCGATCGAATAAAGCGTAACCACCGGTTTTGCGCATTGGCTACTCGTGCTGCGCCGGAACGGCCAGGCAGTCTGTGTTGGACGTCACAACCGGCAGCACCCGCACTTGATCCAGTCCAGGAGCCCCAATGACTAGAACCGGTCATCTCATAGACGATGCACCGTTGACCTCCTTCCACAAGAAGCTGACAGCGTTCTCCTCCGGCGGGCCGTTCATCGACGGCTTCGCGTTGTCGATCATCGGCGTCGCGCTGATCACCCTCGAACCGGCCATGGAACTCAGCGCAACCGAGATCGGTCTCATCGGCGCGGCCAGTCTGGTCGGTATCTTCGTCGGCGGCGGTGTGTTCGGGTACGTGACGGACAAGATCGGCCGGCACGTCATGTACATCGCCGACCTCGTCGCGCTCGCCGTGTTCTCCGTCCTCTCCGCGTTCTGCGGTGAGGCCTGGCAGGTCATCCTGCTGCGGTTCCTGCTGGGTGTCGCCATCGGCGCCGACTATCCGATCGCCACGTCGCTGCTCGCCGAGTTCCTGCCGAAACGGCAGCGTGGCCGACTGCTGGGTGCCATGTTCGTGGTGTGGGCCGTTGGCGCCGCGGCCGCGTACGTGGTCGGTTTCTTCGCGAGAGGCCTCGGACCCGACGCGTGGCGCTTCCTGCTGGCGAGCCCGGCGATCTTCGCGATCATCACGCTGCTCGCCCGGATGGGCACCCCGGAGTCTCCCCGCTGGCTGATGAGCAAGGGGCGGATGGCGGAGGCCGACGCGTCCATCAAACGCGTCTTCGGCGAGCAGTACGGCGTCGCCGACCTTCCCGAGGAACCCGTCGTCAGCACGTCCTTCTTCCGGGTCTTCCAGAAGCCCTACCTGCGACGCACCATCTTCGTGGCGATCTTCTGGACGGCCCAGGTGATCCCGTTATTCGCGGTGTACACGTTCGCCCCCGACCTTCTCGAGTCCTTCGGGCTGTACGGCGACGCCAACCTGTACGGCGGCTCGCTCCTCATCGCGATCCTGTTCGTGGTCGGCGGCATCCCCGGACTGTGGCTGGTCGAGAAGATCGGCCGCCGGAAGTTGCTGATCGGGTCGTTCGCGATCATCGTCGTCGCCCTCGCCGTGCCCGCGCTGATTCCCGACGTCTCGGCGAAGATCTTCTTCCTCGCACTCGCGGTGTTCGCCATCAGCTCGGGTGCCTCGAGCTTCCTCGAGGTGGTCTACCCGAACGAGTTGTTCCCCACCGAGGTTCGGGCCACCGCGGTCGGTATGGGCACGGCGATCAGCCGCATCGGCTCTGCCGCAGGCACCTATCTGATGCCGATGGCGCTGGTGACGTTCGGAGCCAGCGGGGCGTTGATGATCGGCGCGGTGGTCACCCTGGTCGGACTCGTCGCCTCCATTTTCCTCGCACCGGAGACCCGCGGCGCGTCGCTGTCGGACACCGCGTCGAAAACCGAATCAGAAGTAGAGAAGTCCGCCGATCCCGACCCGGCGCCCGTGACCCGCGCCTGACCTGACAAGAACCTTCCCGAGTACAGGAGAGACAGCCATGCCCCAGCCCAGAGAATCCCTCGTCGGTGCACTGCCCGCAACCCAGGTTCCCCGCTACGCCGGCAAGGGCACGTTCGCCCGCATCGCCGACATCCACGAGGTCGACGACTACGACATCGCGATCCTCGGTGTCCCCTTCGACGGCGGCACGTCGTACCGGCCCGGCGCCCGGTTCGGCCCCATGGCCGTCCGGCAGGCGGCGCGTGCGCTGCGCCCCGGCTATCACGTCGAACTCGGCGTCGCACCGCTCGAAGAAGTGCAGGTCGTCGATGCCGGTGACGTGACAGTGACGCCGTACGACATCGGCGAGGCCTGCCGGCAGATCGAGGCACACGCCTCCGAGATTCTCGGCGGCGGCGACCGCAAGATCGTCTCGATCGGCGGCGACCACACGATCGCCCTGCCGAACCTACGGGCGCTGCACGCCAAGCACGGACCGATTGCCCTGGTGCACTTCGACGCTCACCTCGACACCTGGGACACCTACTTCAACGCACCGGTGACGCACGGGACGATCTTCCGGCGCGCGTTCGAAGAGGGTCTTCTCGTCGAGGACCACTCCATCCACGTCGGAATCCGCGGTCCGATCTACGACCAGGCCGACCTGAACGACGACGCGCGGATGGGATTCCGGATCATCCGCGCGGGCGATCTGGACGTGATGGGCATCGAGGCGGCCGTCGACGTGGTCCGCCGGCGCGTCGGGGACGTCCCGGTGTACGTGTCGATCGACATCGACGTCCTCGACCCCGCATTCGCCCCCGGAACCGGCACGCCGGAGGCAGGTGGCCTGACATCCCGCGAACTACTCCGGATGCTGCGCCAGCTGACCGGGCTCAACGTCGTCGGCGCCGACGTCGTCGAGGTGGCCCCGGCCTACGATCACGCCGAGATCACCTGTGTCGCAGCCGCTACCGTGGTATTCGACCTCGTGTCGCTCATGGTCGCGGGTTCACAGCGCGACACCGTGTCCGCGGCGGCCGAAGCCATCGGCGCATCGGTGCCGAGTTACTGAGAGCCCTGAATTTCTCAGCACCTGACGAAGCGGTGCCCCGGCAACGGGGCACCGCTTTCTGCGGTCAGAACGGCTGGCGTGCTACCCGACAACCCCGATTACCTCACGCAGCACCCGGGTGACCGTCTGCACCGCGGGCGACGGATTCGCGTCCTGCCAGGCCATCGCGATCGGGAGGGTCGGGGCCTCGCCCGCGATGGGAAGGTACTCGACCCCGGCCATCGTCAGGTTTGCCGTCGAATCGACCACGACGGCCACCCCGACGCCGGCGCCGACCATCGCGAGCAGGCTGTACGGGTCGGGCGCCTCGTGCGCGACGACAGGGGCGAATCCTGCCGCCGCGCACAGCGCGAGCGTGGCGTCGCGGACCACGGAACCGTGTTCGGCGGGATAGATCACGAACCGTTCGCCCGCCAGTGCCTCGGGCGCGACCGCGCCGGCGTCGACGAGGCGGTGGCCGGCCGGGACCGCGACCATCAGTGCCTCCTCGAGCACAGTGTGCGTCGCGAAACCCCGCGGGACCGGCAGCCCGACGATGCCCATGTCGAGGGTTCCGCGGGCGAGGGCGTCGAGCACCTCGCCGGAGTACATCTGCGGGCGAAGGTCGAGTTCGATGCCTGGGTAGGCGTCGGCGAGGGAGCGGGCGAGGACCGACAGCACCGTGTAGCCGCCCGCGCCGCCGAACCCGACGGTTACGCGGCCGGTCTCCCCGGCGGCCGCCGCCTGCGCGATGCCCCGCACGATCCCGATCTGCGCCTCGATGGTCCGGGCCGGACCCACCAGCGCCTCGCCCGCGGCCGTGAGGCGCACGGAGCGGGTGGTGCGGACGAACAGGTCGGTGCCCAGTTCCCGTTCGAGAGCCCGCACGGTCTGGCTGAGCGGGGACTGCGCGACATGGAGACGCTCGGCGGCACGCCCGAAATGCAGTTCTTCGGCCACCGCGAGGAAGGCGTGCAGGTGACGGAGTTCCATGACGCTCCTCGGGGATTATGTGTCTGGATCACCTAAACAAGCTGAATTAAGTCTTGGACTCTACACGGAATCCCGGCCATAGTGATGCACACCACCTCACATCGGTGTGACGCCCCGAGCACGAAAGTCAGGGAGAACCGTGAATCCGAATCCCGGCCGCGACGCGGCACCACCCGAATACAGCACCCGGCAGGCCCGCAAGGCGGGTGTCACCGCCTTCGTTGGCACCACCATCGAGTGGTTCGATTTCTACATCTACGGCACCGCCTCCGCGCTGGTGCTGGGCCGGCTGTTCTTCCCCGACGCCTCGCCCGCGGTGGGCACTCTCGCCGCCTTCGCGACGTTCGCGATCGGGTTCGTGGCCCGCCCACTCGGCGGAATCGTGTTCGGTCACTTCGGCGACAAGTTCGGACGCAAGAACGCCGTCATCATCACGCTGATCCTGATGGGGATCGGAACGGTCGGCGTAGGCTGCCTCCCCACCTACTCGCAGATCGGGATCTGGGCGCCGGTGCTCCTCGTCGCGCTCCGCGTGGTCCAGGGCGTCGCCATGGGCGGAGAGTGGGGTGGCGCCGTCCTCATCGCCACCGAATTCGCGCCACCGAACAAGAAGGTGCTGTACGGCGCGTTCGCGCAGCAGGGATCGCCCGTCGGCAATCTGCTCGCCACCCTGGCGTTCCTCGCGCTGACGTTGTTGTCGGACAGTGTGTTCGAATCCTGGGGCTGGCGTCTGCCGTTCCTCGCATCCGCCGCCCTCGTCGTCGTCGCGCTGTACATCCGGCTGCGCATCTCGGAGACCCCGGAGATGAAGAAGGCCGTCGTCGCGCAGGAGCGCACCCGGATGCCGCTCGTCGAGGTCCTGCGTTCGCACCCCATGGAACTCGTCCTCGGCGTCGGCGCGGTGGTCGCGGGCGTCGCCATCACCTACGTCAAGACGACATTTGCACTCGCCTGGGCCACCGCCGACCTCGGATTCGACCGTGGGGACTTCCTCCTCGTGATCACCATGGCGCTCGTCGCACAGGTTCTCGTGCAGCCGTTCGGCGCCGTACTCGCCACGAAAATCGATCCGTCGCGGGCTATCCGGTGGATGCTGCTGCCCGAACTGATCCTGCTGCCCCTGATGTTCCTCCTCGTCCAGACCGGGTCCGTGCCCCTGGCCATGCTCGGCATGGTGCTGGCCACCGCGCCGCACGCGATGTACTACGCCGCGCTCGCCGGCATCCTCGCCCAGGTCTTCCCGACCAACGTCCGCTACACCGGAATCTCGCTGTCGTATCAGCTGTCCACGGCGATCTTCGCCGGAACCGCCCCGATGCTCTGCCAGTTCCTGCTCACCCGTACCGACTCGATCTGGCCGGTGGTCGCCCTCGGACTCGGCTACGTCGTGCTCTCGCTCGTCTGCATGACGCTGCTGCTCCGCCGCGGCAAAGCTCGCTCGGGCGGAGCCGACACCGAGCCCCGTCCCGAACACACCTCGACCCGGAAAGATGTTGCCCACTCATGAATTTCGCTCACACCGATCCCGCCCTGCGCGCCGTCGTCGACCGGTGGACCACACCGTCGGACCGCGACACGCTGAACGCCCTGCTCGACCGGCTGGGCGCGGACGCCGCCGGCCGACTCGACGCCCTCGCTGTCACCGCGGACAAGAATCCGCCGGTGCTGCAGCAGTTCGACCGGGACGGCGAACGCATCGACCGGATCTCGTACCACCCGGCCTACCAGGAACTGTGCCGCGCCGCCTACAGCGAATACGGACTGTCCGCACTGTCGCACCGCGGCGGCCTGCACGGCTGGGACGCCGTCCCGCCGCACCTGGTGAAGTACCTCGCGTCGTACGTCTTCGTGCAGGCCGAGTTCGGGCTGGCGTGCCCCGTGTCGATGACGGACGCCGCCGCCCGCACCCTCCGCATGTTCGGTGACCCCGAGGTGTTCGGGCCGTGGATCGACGCGCTGACCTCGACGGACCCCGACGACGCGATGACCGGCGCGATGTTCATGACCGAACCGCAGGCCGGCACGGACATCGCCCGCACGGAGACCCGGGCCGAACGCGACGGCGACGCGTGGCGGCTGACCGGGAAGAAGTGGTTCGCGTCCAATCCCGACGCCGACGTCATCGTGACGCTCGCCCGGTTCCCCGGCGGCGACGACGGCTCCACCCGCGGCGTCGGAATGTTCATGGTCCCCAAGGTTCTCGCGAACGGCGAGCGCAACAGCTACACGATCGACCGGCTGAAGGACAAGCTCGGTACCCGCTCGATGCCCAGCGGTGAGGTGTCGCTGACCGGGGCGTGCGCCCTGCAGGTGGGCGAACTCGACCGCGGGTTCCGGCAGATGGCCGAGATGGTGAACACGTCGCGGCTGTCGAACGCGATGCGGTCGAGCGCCCTGATGCGGCGGGCCGTGCGCGACGCCGTCGACCACGCCCGGGTGCGGGTCGTGTTCGGCAAGACCCTGTTCGACCAGCCCCTGATGCGCGCCACCCTGCTGCCGCTCGCACTCGACGCCGAGGCGGCGCTCGCGCTGGTGGCGTACAGCGCGCAGTGCCTGCAGGCAGCCGACGCCGGAGACGACTCCGCCCGTGGGTTGATCCGGGTCCTCACCCCGCTCGCGAAGCATTACGTGTGCAAGCGGGCCCGGGTGGTCACCGGCGAGGCCATGGAGATCCGCGGGGGCAACGGCTACATCGAGGAATGGGCCCACGCCCGGCTGGTCCGCGACGCCCACCTGGGGTCGATCTGGGAGGGGTCGAGCAACGTCATCGCCCTGGACGTGCTGCGGTGCATGCGCAAGTTCGGTGCGCATCGTGGTCTGGCAGACACGATGCGGGGCATCCTCGGCGGCCTCGGACCGGACTGCGGTCCCGGCGCCGAGATTCTCCGCCGACGGTGGGACGACCTCGTCGCGGAAGGCGATCTGCTCGTCGCCGGGGACGACGACACCGCGCAGGCCGGGTGCGCGCGCCACGCGAACGCACTGGCCCGTGCGGCGATGGCCACCCTGCTGTTCGATCTGGCGGATTTCGCGATCGGCACGGGCAGCGGCCACCGGTCGCTGCTCGTCGCGAACGCCTACCTCGCCGGCGAGTCTGGAGACATTCCCGAGGCCGCCCTCCGCAACCTCGCGGCCGTCGTCGACGGCACCGACGTCGCCGCGGACGTCGCGCGGGCCGCCGCATCTCGAACCGACTCTGCGACAGGAGTTCTCCTGTGACCACCACCCACACCGGACCGGCACCCCTCGCGGGGGTACGGGTGCTGGACCTCTCCAAGATCCTCGCCGGACCGTACGCCACCATGTCGCTCGCAGACCTCGGTGCCGACGTCACCAAGGTCGAGCATCCCGACGGCGGTGACCCGACACGGTCGTGGGGGCCGCCGTTCGTCGGCGTCGACGCCACGTACTACCTCGCGATCAACCGGGGCAAGAAGTCAGTGACCGTCGACCTCAAATCGGAAGAGGGACAAGACCTCATCCACCGCATCCTGGAGGAGACCGACGTCGTCGTCGAGAACTTCAAACCCGGCAGCGGCCTGCAGCGGATCTTCGACTACCGGACGCTGTCCGAGCGGTACCCGCACCTGGTCGTGCTGCACATCTCCGCGTTCGGGGAGGAGGGTCCGTTGCGGGACGAACCCGGCTACGACATGATCGCGCAGGCCGCCGGTGGCCTCATGTCGCTGACCGGTGAGCCGGGCGGGGCGCCGATGAAGGCCGGATTCGCGATGGGCGATCTGGGGGCGGCGCTGTTCGGACTGGTCGGCGTGCTCGCCGCCCTCGTGGAGCGGTCGCGGACCGGCCGCGGGCAGTACGTGACGACGTCGCTGTTCGAGTGCCAGCTCGCGCTGCACGTGAACTGGGCGACGAACTATTTCGCCACCGGGGAGCGTCCCGGCGCGCTGGGTTCCGGTCATCCGAATCTCGCTCCCTATCAAGCGTTCCCCGCGAGCGACGGATACTTCGTCGTCGCGGTGGGCAACGACACGCAATGGGCGAGCCTGTGCTCGGCGATCACGCGGGACGACCTGACGACCGATCCGCGGTTCGAGCGAAACCGTGACCGCGTCGCGAATCGCGGCGATCTCGAGCGGGAACTGTCGATGGCGTTCGCGTCGGGCACCGTCGAGCACTGGTGCGACACGCTCACCGTGCACGCCGTTCCCGTGTCACCGATCCGGCACCTCGACGAGATCTACGCCGACCCACACACCGCGGCCCTCGGCATGATCGGCACGGTCGACCACCCGACGATCGGCAGCCTGCGGCAGATCGCGTTCCCGGTCAGCTTCTCGGGCGAACGCCCGCACCTGACGTCCGCGCCGCCGGTGCTCGGCGCCGACACGGATGCAGTACTGGGTGCCCACCGGCCGAAGTCGGTGGTCGGCGGATAGACCCGGCTACCCCGGGCGAGCTGAGGCTCCCGTTCAGTGCGAATCTATTCCGAATCTTGCCAGAAGGCATCGGCGAGACGCTCGACGAGCCGCTGCATCTGTTGCAGGCCTTCGGGAATGCGGTCGGGGCCGAACCGGTACCGGGGACCGTTGAGGGACACGATCGCCACCAGGTTCCCGGACGAATCCCTGACGGGACGAGACAGGGAGATCAACTCTTCCTCGAGCTCGTTGTCGATGAGAGCGAAGCCGTTTTCTCGGATCCGATCGAGTTCGGCCAGGAGGGCCGCGCGGTCGGTGACGGTGTGCGCGGTGTATGCCTCGAGCTTTTCGGGCAGGCGGCCGAGGACCTTCTTGATCGGCCACTCGGCCAAGAGGACCTTGCCGCTGGAGCTGGCGTGGAGGGGATACTGCTTGCCGATCATGTGAGGGGACATCCGGGATGTCGTGCCCACGACGTGTGAGCCGGCCGCCTCGGCGATGAGGTCGAGCTCGTCCTTTGCATTCGGCACCGACAAGGTCACCGTTTCGTCGAACGTGTCGGCCAGCTCCTGCAGCAACGGCCGAGCGCGGGCTGCCAGACCGGCATGGGGGTCGGCGTGCCGTCCGAGTCGGGACATCTCCGAGCCGAGGATGTAGTTGTTGTCGATGCGATCCACCAGGCCGGTCCGCTCGAGGCTGTGGAGCAGACGAAATGCGGTGGGACGGGAGATGCCGACGGCTTTGGCGAGGGTGCTCACCGTCGCACCGGTCCTGGGCCGGGATGCAAGTTCGCGCAGGAGACGGACAGCCTTGGTCACCGACTTGTTGGCAATCTCCGCCGGCTCGCTGGGATTCACTGCGATCACTGTGGCCGTCCTCGGCTCGTTCATTTGCGCCCCCGATCCTTTCGTGTGTCCCAGTTGTGGGTCAGGCGGCGGTGAGTTGCCGGATTCCGCCGAGTCGGCCTTGGTGGAAGACGAGGGGTTCGCCGTGTCCGGTGTCCATGTGCAGGATGCGGGCGATGACGATGGTGTGGTCGCCGCCGTCGAGTTCGTGGGTGATGTCGCAGTCGACGTAGGCGTGGGCGCCGGTGATGCGGGGTGATCCGGTCTGGGACAGGGTCCAGTCGATGTCGGCGAATTTGTTGGGTTGTTTGCTGGAGAGGGCGCGGCAGATCGGTTCCTGGCCGGCGGCGAGGATGCTGGCGCAGAGTCGGCCGGCGGCGCGGACCTTGGGCCAGCTGGTGGAGGTGTGGGCGACGCTGAAGCTGACCAGGGGTGGGTCCAGGGACAGTGATTGGAAGGTGCCGACGACGAGGCCGCAGGGGTGTTCGGCGTCGGGGGTGATGCCGGAGAGGGCGACGACGCCGGTGGGCAGGTGTCCCATGACGGTGCGGTAGTGGGCCTGGTCGATGGTGGAGGTAAGCATGGTGGCTCCTCTTCGGGGTCGCGGCGCGGCGCGGGTGCCGGTCTAAGACTGAGGTCATTGACGTTCAATTTATGAACGGGATGTTCAAACTGATGTTAGTATTGCGTCCTAGATCACACCCTGTCAAGCGTTTCGGGGTCACCGGTCGGGCGACTGTCTCTTCGTGCAGATGACCTGTTGTGGTGTTGTTCGACAGGGTATTCCGTGCGCGGACTGGATCCGGGCGCGGGCGGAACTGCGACGGCAAGGCGTGACGTCGGGCCGTGTTGACCGCCATTGAGGGCCATGTCACAATTTCGATCACAGTGTTCAAAATATGAACATCAATAATCCTGTGGAACCTCGGCCCGGCACACACGAGAACAGATGAACGAAGGAGAACAGGTGAAGATCGCGCAGATCGAACTCTTCCAGGTGGACTTGCCGTACTCGGGCGGTGTCTATCTACTCTCGGGCGGCCGTTCGTACACCTCGTTCGATGCCTCCATCGTCCGCATCACCACCGATGACGGCCAGCAGGGTTGGGGCGAGAGCACACCGTTCGGCTCCACCTACATCGCCTCCCATGCTCTCGGCACTCGCGCCGGGATCGCGGAGATCGCACCCCACCTGCTCGGCCGGGACCCACGTCAGGTCGACCGGATCAACGACGCGATGGACGAGGCACTCGTCGGCCACAACCACGCCAAGACCGCCCTCGACGTCGCGTGCTGGGACGTCTTCGGCAAGTCCGTCGGACTTCCGATTGCCGAACTCCTCGGCGGTTCGACCGGTGTTCCGATGTCGATGATCTCGTCGATCTACGCCGGTGAACCGGAGGAAATGCGCCGCCGCGTCGCCGATCACCGCGCCAAGGGATATCGCGGCCACTCCATCAAGATCGGCGCACTCGACAGCGAGGGTGGGCCCGCGCTCGATGCGGAGCGGATCGCCGCATCCCTGGCCGACAAGCAGCCCGGTGAGTTCTTCCTGGTCGACGCGAACGGTGGACTGTTGCCGGAGACCGCGCTGCGGATGCTCCGGATGCTGCCGCCCGGCCTGGACTTCGTGCTCGAGGCCCCCTGCGCCACGTGGCGGGAGACGATCTCGCTCCGCCAGCGGTGCCCGTACCCGATCATCGTCGACGAACTCGCCCAGCAGGACGAGGACATCACGTTCGCTTCGGCGCACGACGTCGCCGACGGCATCGGACTGAAGATCTCCAAGGCCGGTGGTCTGACCCGCGGCCGTCGTCACCGCGACATCGCGCGCGCTGCGGGGATGACCGTCAGCGTGCAGGACACGGTCGGCTCGTCCATCGCGTTCGCGGCGATCGTACAACTCGGCGCCACCGTCCCGCCGCGCACGCTGCGCTGCGTCCTCAATTGCGAGGACATGGTGACGCTGCCGACCGCGAGGTTCGACGTGCTGACCGAGGACGGCGGCATCCTGCCCCCGAACGCTCCCGGACTCGGGATCGAGGTCGACGAGTCGGTGCTCGGCGACCCGGTTGCCGTGTGGAGCGACTGAGGTAACACCGAAAAGCCGCGTCGGGGTGAGTCTTGCGACTCACCCCGACGCGGCGTATCTGTTCCGGCACCCACACCGTCACGGCAACACGAGGTCAGAGGCGGACACCCTCGGCTGCGAATGTGCCGCGTGCCAGCGCCAAGGCCGCCTGCGCGCCTTCGTGAAGCAGCTCGTAGTCCGCGGCGAGAGCGACGGTCCGGATTCCGTTCTCGGCGCACGCCGTCGTCATTTCCTGACTTCCCCCGTAGGCGGCGACGTCCAGTCCGTGGCGGGTGCACGCCTCCACGATTGTGCGAACGGCATCGAAAACAGCTCCCCCCAGGACGTCCGAGGCGGAACCGGCCAGCGACAGGGTGAGGTCTGCCGTGCCGATCAGGATCCCGTCCAGTCCGGGCGTCGCGCAGATCGCTTCGGCTTCGGCCAGGCCGTTCGTGTCCTCGATCATCAGGTAGACCCGCTGGCGGGGCGCCGAGGCCGGGCGCAACGCTGCCCGAACCGGTCCCCACGAGCGGTGTCCCTCGGGGGCGTAGCGGCAGAAACCGACCGCCTCACGTGCTTGGGCGGCCGACCCGATCTGTGGGACGACGACGACGTCGGCGCCCATGTCGAGCGCCCAGTTGGCTTGTGCGTAGTTCGTCGCCTGCGTCCGCACCCAGGCCTCGACGCCAGCGCCCTGCACCGCCGAGAGCAGGGGCACGACGGAGTCGGTTCCCAGTGCGCCGTGCTGCAAATCGATCACGGCCCAATCGAATCCAGTCCGAACCATCAGTTCGGCAGCGAAGACGGAGTCGAGCGTCAGCCACGCTCCGAGTGACGGCGCGGTCGAGGTCGAGGTCATTGCGGGGTACTCCATTCGGGGATCTGCGGGCGGCGGTCGGTGAACGCCGCCGGTCACTTCTGGGGTGTCGGTGGAATCAGCACAAGCTTTCCGATGTGCTTCTTGGCGAGGAAATCCTCCTGCGCACGAACGATGTCGGACAACGGATAGGTGGCCGAGACGACCGGACGGATTTCATTCCGCTCGATGTATCCGACGAGGTTCTCGAACACGGCGTCGTCCTGGAAGGTGCATCCGTACAGCGTGAGGTCTCTGAGGTAGACCGTGCGCAGGTCGATCTCGGAGATCGGCCCACCGATGGCACCGGCGATCGTGTAGCGGCCACCCGTGCGCAACACGTCGAGCAGTTGAGGCCACTGCGGTCCGACGACGAGATCGACGACCACATCCACCGAGCCGGCACCGAGCGCGCCGATCAGGTCGACTCCCCGCTCGATGGTCCGATCGGCGCCCTGCGCCTTCACCTCGGACGCCTTGTCGGGCGAGCAGACGGCGATCACCGTGGCGCCGCGGCGTTTGGCGAGTTGCACCGCAGCGAGTCCGACACCGCCCGAGGCGCCGGTGATCAGCACGCGTTCGGCACCGACCGCGGCGCGGTGCAGCATGTTCTCGGCGGTGGAGTAGGCGCACGGTAGCGCCGCGAGTTCGGCATCGCTCCACTCGGAGTCGACCGCGAAGGTTTCCCGGGCCGGAGCCACCGCGTACTGCGCGAAGCCGCCGTCGCATTCGCTGCCGAACGTCCAGCATTCGTACGGGCGGTAGTCGACGTAGCTGCGCAGCATGGTGCGCACGAGGACCCGTTCGCCGATGCGGTCGGGGGAGACGCCGTCACCGACCGCGACGATGCGCCCACACACGTCCGCGCCCTGAATCCGGGGGAATTTCAGGGTCGTGCCCGACCAGCTGGCATCGTCGTCGTCGACGGATTCGAACCCGCTCGCGCCACCAGAGCTCGTGTCGGAGTCGATCGCCTTCGAATACCACCCGATGCGGGTATTGATGTCGGTGTTGTTGATTCCGGCGGCGGCGACCTCGATCAGCACCTCACCCCGATCTGGTCGGGGGACGGCGACGTCGGTGCGGTACTCGAGTTTGTCGAGTCCCCCGTGGCCGGTCAGGAGAACTGCGGTCATGTGTTCCGGCAGCAAGGTTGGCTCCTTCGGATTTCGATCGGATGTGTTCGTGGGCCGGTGTATCCCGGTCACACCGGCGCGGCGAGCGGTTCGCGTGCGACGAACGTCTGGGTGAGTTCGCCGATGTCGGTGATGCGGCTGCGCAGCACGTCGCCGGGGCCGAGGAACCGCTGCGGTGTCCGGCCCACCCCGACGCCGGCGGGCGTGCCGGTGAACACCACGTCGCCGGGGTAGAGCTCGAGGGTGTGCGAGAGGTGCTCGATCAGCGCCGGCACCGGGAAGATCATCTGCGCGGTGCGTCCGAACTGGACGAGCTCGCCGTTGATGCGGGTCTCGAGCGTGAGATCGTTCGGATCGGCGAACTCGTCGATCGTCACCAGCGCCGGCCCGATCGGGGCGAACCCTCGATGCGACTTGGCGAGACTGAACTGCGGAACCGGTCCGGCCAACTGTCGCCCGCGGTCGGACAGGTCCTGTCCGACAGACAATCCCGCGACGGACTCCCATGCCCGATCGGCCGGGATGTTGCGGCCACCTCGGCCGATCACGACCACGAGTTCGACCTCCCAGTCCACCGTGTCCGAGGGAAGGGGCACGGTGGTGACCGGGCCGGAGATCGCCGAGGCGAACTTGGTGAAAATCACCGGCGACTCGGGCTGTTCCACACCGGACTCCGCCGCGTGGTCGGCATAGTTCAGGCCGACGGCGAACACCTGGCGCGGCGCCGGCACCGGCGAACCGAGTCGACCCGGGTCGATCCCACCGCGTTGCGCCGGGGTGACCCTGTCTCGGTTGCCCGTGTACCAGGTGACGAACTCCGCCCACCGCTCGTAGATCTTCTGCGGATGGGAGGAAAAATAGCCGTGGCTTTCCCCCTCGACATCGACGAGGCCGCTGCGCGTCGACACCTGGAGGCGGCCATCGAAATTGATCAACCGCACCGGAAACTCTCCCATCGTCTGTGCTGCGTGTTCGATTCCCGCGACCGGAACGGGTGCATGCGGATCGTCACTATTTGAACAGTCCGTTCATTGTGCGTGTTTGAGGATAGTGCGGCCCAGGTCACAGCTTGTCAAGGCCGGGACGCGCTCGGCGGGGCCTGGCCGCGGGCCGGTGCGCGGGCGCGCCCCGTGTGCATTTCTGTCGAAATCGGTACCTGAGGTGCGCTATCCGGTCGAGCGCCCGCCGTGTGATACCTCGTCGGCCCGGCGCCCGCCCCGGGGTCGGCGCGGGTGGTCGCGGCTGTGACGAGACGGGGTCTTGACGGCCCATGAGGTCCATGTCACAATTTTGAGCGTGACGTTCACTTATTGAACGAATGTGATGTTGGTGGTCGAACTGCTACCGCCGGCACGCGTGCACACTTCATCCCCGCCTTTCCCCGCCCCGGACGGCATTCGCACCGTCCACGTCGGCTGTCATGTCGACGCGCACCAGCAAGGAGTGACCTGGTGACGATTACCAACACGGATTCCGTCGGAGAGTATGAGGACGGACCCGTCGGCACGAAGGCCGATCAAGGTCCGGTCGACAAGAAGCGCTTCCTGGTCAAGCTGACCGGTGTGATCGCCGGTGGCATGTTCATCGACGGCTACATCCTCGGCATCGTCGGCACCGTCATCGGTGCCATCACCCTCGACCTGAATATGTCGCTGTACTGGGAGGGGCTCATCGGCGCCTCCGCGCTCATCGGTATCTTCGTCGGCGGCCCGCTGGGGGGCTGGCTGGCCGACAAACTGGGCCGCAAGCCACTGTTCGCGATCGACCTGGCGATTTTCATCCTCGGATCCGTCCTGCAGTTCTTCGTGGACTCGGCCTGGCAACTGTTCGTCGTCCGGTTGCTGATGGGCATCGCGATCGGCGCCGACTACTCGGTCGGTTGGCCACTGCTTTCCGAATTCGCACCGCGGAGGCTGCGCGGCAAGCTGCTGGCCTACTGTGAGGTCGCCTGGTACGTCGGCTTCATGTTCGCCTTCGTCATCGGTTACGTGATGACCACCGTGTGGTCCCTCGACTGGCGCATCGTGCTCGGCTCGAGCACCGTTCCGGCGGTGATCCTGTTCCTGGCCCGGCTGGGTATGCCCGAGTCACCGCGCTGGCTGATGAACAAGGGCCGCACCGAAGAGGCCACCGAGATCGCCCACGCTTACCTCGAGGACCCGTCCGATGTCGTCGACATCGCCAACGAGGGCACCCGCTCGGGCACGTTCGGGATGCTGTTCTCCCCGGCCTACCGGCGGGCGACGATCTTCATCTCGATCTTCTGGTTCTGTGCGGTGGCACCGTATTTCGCGATCGCGACGTTCGCAGCCAGCGTGCTGGAGGGCTACGGACTCGGTGACGGACTCGTCGGCGCCATCGGAGTCAACGGCCTCGCCCTGGTCGGTGTCATGGTCTCGGTCCTGCTCATCGAACGCGTCGGCCGCCGGAAGCTGACCATCCCGCAGCAGTGGGTCTGCGCTGTGGTCTTGCTGATCATCGGATTGTGGTCGTCCGCCCCGCCCGCGGTGGTCTTGATCTGCTTCCTGGTGTTCGCGTTCGCCAACGCCATGTCCACCGCCCTGACCGGGGTCTACCCGGGTGAGATCTTCCCGACTGAGATCCGCGGCCTGGGAACCGGTTTCGCGACCGCGTTCAGCCGGGTCGGTGCGGGTCTGGGTACGTTCCTGCTGCCGTGGTCGATGCACAACCTCGGAAGTGGGGTGACGATGGTCATCGCCGCGGGCATCTGCATCGTCGGTGCCGCGGTTTCCCAGGTCCTCGCCCCGGAAACGATGGGCCGCAACCTCAGTGAAACCTCGGCCCCGCGCGGCGGTCGGCCCGTTCGAACCTGACCGATAGCCACAGCACCAGGAACCGGAGTCCGTACCAGGGCTCCGGTTCCCGGTGCTTCACGCGGTGTGGCCGTCGGGCGGGACTATTCGCCTGCCGCGTCCTGCCAGAACACCTCGACGAGGCGCTCGACGATGGCCTGCATCTGCTGGAGCGCTTCGGGGATGCGGTCGCGCCCGAAGCGGTAGCGGGGGCTGTTGAGCGTCAGGATCGCCACCAGACTGCCCGACGTGTCCCGCACCGGCCGGGACAGTGAAATCAGTTCCTCTTCGAGTTCGTTGTCGATGATGCCGAACCCTTGCTCGCGGACCTGGTCGAGTTCCCGGAGCAGAACGGCACGGTCGGTGATGGTGTGGGACGTGTACGCCTCGAGCTTCTCGGGCAGCAGCGCGAGCACCTTGTCCAGCGGCATCTCGGCGAGCAGTACCTTGCCGGTGGAGCTGGCATGCAGCGGATATTGCTGGCCGACCATGTGGGTCGACATGCGGCTCATGATCCCGACCACGTGCGAGCCGGCGGCCTCGGCGATGAGGTCCAGGCCGTCGTGCGAATTCGGCACCGACAGGGTCACCGATTCGTTGAACTTGTCGGCCAACTCCTGCAGCAGCGGTTGGGCGCGAGCGACCAGGCCGGCGTACGGGTCGGCGCGCCGCCCGAGCCGGGCCATTTCCCATCCGAGGATGTAGTTGTTGTCGATCCGGTCGACGAGCCCGGTGCGTTCGAGACTGTAGAGCAGACGGAACGCGGTGGGCCGGGAGATCCCGACCCCCTTCGCGAGCGTGGTCACGGTGGCACCGGTGCGCGGGTGCGCGGCCAACTCCCGTAGCAGCCGAACCGCTTTGGTCACCGACTTGTTCGTCATCTCCGTCGGTTCGGGTACTTCGCTCATGCCACCCCTTCGTCGTGTCGGTGCGCACCACATCCTCGGGTACGCGCTTGCACGACCACTCTACCGCCCCAGCGTTCATATAGTGAACGCTGGGGCGGCAGAGTGTGGGAACTGTCGAGCGCACACCGCGCTCCTGGATTGTCAGGACTGGGCGCGGCCCCAGGTGGACGATTGGCCGGCGGAGTTGACCGTGCGGGGGATCGCGAGGGGATTGCGCTCCTGGATCGGTGCGGGCAGGAGCACCTCCGGGGCGTCCTGGTAGGTGACCGGGCGCAGGAATCGGCGGATCGCGGTGGTGCCCACCGAGGTGTGCGAGACCGCGGTGGTGGCGGGGTAGGGGCCGCCGTGGTGCTGGGCGGGGGTGACGGCGACGCCGGTCGGCCAGCCGTTGAACACCAGTCGGCCGGCGCGGGTGGCGGCGATCCGGGTGAGGCTGCGGAGTTGCTCGCGTTCGTCGGGGGTGGGTTCGGTGCGGGTGTGGACGGTGACGGTGAGGGTGCCGTCGACACCGTTCAGGACGCGGTTCACCTCGTCTTCGGTGCCGTATTCGGCGATGATTGCGGCGGGGCCGAAGCTCTCCTCGAGCAGGGTGTCGGCCTGGGCGACCAGCTGTTCGGCGGTGGTGCGCAGCAGTGTCGGGGTGACCTCGGGGACTCCGCTCTCGCCGGTCGATGCGGTGCCCTTGACGAGGACCTCGACGCCGGGCGCCGCGGCGGCCTCCTCGATCCGGTGGTGGTAGCCCTCGGCGATCTTCGCGGTGAGCATCCGCGCCGCGGGCACCTGCTGGGCGAGGGTGGTGATCTGCTCGGTGATCGGCGATCCGGCGGGCACCAGCAGGATGCCGGGCTTGGTGCAGAACTGTCCGGCCCCGAGGGTGAACGAGCCGACGAAACCGGTAGCGATCGCCTCGGCGCGCTCGTCGAGGGCACCGGCGGTGACGACGGCCGGGTTGACGCTGCCGAGTTCACCGAAGAAGGGGATCGGGTTGGGGCGTGCGGCGGCGATGTCGAACAGGGCGCGACCACCGGCGACGGACCCGGTGAAGGCGGCTGCGGCGATCCGCGGGTCCTCGAGGGCGCGGGTGCCGGCCCGGAAACCGCTGATCAGGGCGAACGTGCCGTCGGGGGCGCCGGCGGCGGACAGTGCCCCGGCGACGACGTCGGCGGTGGCGGCGGAGGTGCGGGGATGGCCGGGATGGGCCTTGAGCACCACCGGGCAGCCGGCAGCCAGCGCGGAGGCGGTGTCGGTGCCGGCGACGGAGAACGCGAAGGGGAAGTTGCTGGCGGCGAAGACCAGGACCGGGCCCACGGGGATCTGGTACCGGCGCAGGTCCGGGCGGGCGCCGAGGACGAAGTCGGGATCTGCGCGGTCGATGATCACGTCGAGGAAGGTGCCGTCGATCAGTTCCTCGGCGAACATCCGCAACTGCACGCAGGTCCGGTTCAGTTCCCCGCTCAATCTGGCCTGGGGAAGCCCGGTTTCGATGATGGCCTCGGCGACCAGCCCGTCGGCGTGCGCCTCGAGGGCGTCGGCGATCGCGACGAGTACAGCGGCGCGGTCGTGGGGGGTGCGGTCCTCCCAGAGCGGTGCGGCGGCGGCCGCGGCGTCGAGGAGGCGGTCGAGTTGTGCGTCGGTGGTGTCCGGTTCGATCGAATGCGTGGTGTCAGTCATGAAGTGCGGGATCCCTTTCGGAGGTCGAGGCTCGCGCCGGGTGCGGCGCAGCCGGGGTGTGGGGGTCGGGCTCGCGGTTGTCTATTCGAAGGATGCGACCGGCTCGCCGAAGACGCCTTCGTCGGGGACGACGCCGAGACCGGGGCCGGTGGGTACCCGGATGCGCCCCCCTTCGATCCGGACCGGGTTGTCCGAGTCGTAGTGAATGTCCATGTAGGGCTCGGCAATCCACACGCCCTCGAGCAGGCGCGGGTGAACCGTCGAGCCGATGTGGGCACACGCGGCCGCGATGATATCCCCTCCCCAGGAGTCGTCGCACGTGTGGGGCATGGAACGCGCTTCGCAGAGATCCCTCACGGTCGCGAGGGTACCGAGACCGCCCAGTCGCGTGACCTTCAGTCCGAATCCGTCGCATACGCCGAGCGAGATCGCTCGGAGCACGTCGCCGAGATCCTCGGTGTTCTCGTCGAGGTAGACCGCGTGGTGCAGTTGGCCGCGAATCGCGGCGATCTCCTCCATCGTGTTGCAGGGCTGCTCGAAGACGAAGGGAATGTCGGCGCACTCCCGGCCGATTCGCAGGACGTCGCGCGCATACAGTCCGCGGTTGGCATCCAGGGACAGGCGGGTGCATCCGGTTGCTTCCCACACCTTGCGAACGGTCTCGATGTCGATCTCGACCGGCCGTCCGCCCACCTTGATCTGCAGACGCGGATACCCCTCGGCGATCTTCTCGACGGCGGTCCGGGCGACGTCGTCCGGCTCGCCGATGGACAGCGCGTAATAGGAGTCCACCCGATCGGTGGTCGCGCCACCCAGCATGTCGCACACGCGGATTCCGTGAGTCTTGCCGATCAGGTCGTGAATCGCGATGTCGATCGCGGCTTTGGCGTAGTTGTGTCCGTTGAGGAGCCGGTCCAGTGCGCGGCGCACGGCCAGCGGACCCGTCACCGGCATGCCGATCAGGCCCGCCGACATCTGGTTCAGTGCCGCCCGCGCGCCCAGGGCGTGCTCCGGCGCATACGTCGGGCCGACCGGGCACGTCTCACCCCACCCGGAGACACCCGCATCGGACACGATCTGCACGATCGTCGAGTCCAGGGCGGTGTAGGAGCCCTCGGACATCCGGTAGGCCTTGCCGCTGAACGGCAGATCCATCTGATACACGTGAATCTCGGCGATGCGCAACGCTTTACCTCTTTCGTGGGCTCGGTCAGGCGTATCCAGTTGTGGTCAGGCGGCGGTGAGTTGCCGGACTCCGCCGAGTCGGCCTTGGTGGAAGACGAGGGGTTCGCCGTGTCCGGTGTCCATGTGCAGGACGCGGGCGATGACGATGGTGTGGTCGCCGCCGTCGAGTTCGTGGGTGATGTCGCAGTCGACGTAGGCGTGGGCGCCGGTGATTCGGGGTGATCCGGTCTGGGACAGGGTCCAGTCGATGTCGGCGAATTTGTTGGGTTGTTTGCTGGAGAGGGCGCGGCAGATCGGTTCCTGGCCGGCGGCGAGGATGCTGGCGCAGAGTCGGCCGGCGGCGCGGACCTTGGGCCAGCTGGTGGAGGTGTGGGCGACGCTGAAGCTGACCAGGGGTGGGTCCAGGGACAGTGATTGGAAGGTGCCGACGACGAGGCCGCAGGGGTGTTCGGCGTCGGGGGTGATGCCGGAGAGGGCGACGACGCCGGTGGGCAGGTGTCCCATGACGGTGCGGTAGTGGGCCTGGTCGATGGTGGAGGTAAGCATGGTGGCTCCTTGTCAGATCGTGGTGCCGGACCCGGCAGCGGTGTAGGAGGAGTGGTCGGGGTGCAGTTCGGTGGCGATGTCCCGTGCGGCGCGCAGTGCGCTCTCGATGGCGCCGTCGATGAATCCGGCCCACAGATTCGCGATGTCACTGCTCGCGAAGTGCAGAACGCCTTCGGCGGCCTGCTGCGCGCCCAGGTAACGAGTGACCTGGTTCGGGCGGTGCATCATCCAGGTCTCCTGCGAGTACTGGTCGCTCATCCAGTCGTGTCCGGTCACCTCGAGGACATCGAGATCGTCCCGCCAGACGGTCAACGCCCGCTGAACGGCATCGCGGTCGTTGGGGTCGAGCCGCGTCGAGTCGGCCCCGAAGGCAACCAGAACTGCATCGTCGTCGCCGAGGTATTCGGTGCGCACGACGGACAGCGGGTGGGCGGCGGAGGAGTACGCGAAGAACGGGGCGATCGGGCCACGCACCCGGATCCAGCACTTGACGCCCTGGGAGGCGGCCTTCTCCCTGCTTGCGGCGAGTTTGCCGTCGTTGAGCGGTGGCGTGACGGCGAGGTCGCCGAGAATGTTCTGGGGCACGGTGAGTACCACTCGACGCGCCGTGATCACCTGGCCGTCGCTCAGGTGCACGCGAGCGCGTTCGGTGTCGTGTTCGATGCGGGAAACCTCCGCGCCGGTGCGCAGCTCCGCGGTGGTGTCCGCGGCGATCGCCGCCACCAGCGATTGGGTGCCGTCGGCGAGGCGGAAGACCGCGGACGCCTCGTGCATCAGATGCCACGAGCCCGCGGTGGCGGCGGTCCATCGCAACGCGGTGATGAAGGCCCCCTCGGTGAGTGGGCCGTTGAAGTGCCCGACCCAGGCCGCCTCGTTCGCCTGGTATTCGTCCTCGCTCAGCTGCAGCCGGTCGAGCATGTCCTGCACGCTGTACCGGTCGATGTTCGCGAACTCGGGTGATGCGGGCGGCAGATCGGGCCGGGGGACGATGTTCATGGTGTCGGCGAGCAGCCGGCGCATTCCGGGATCGATCAATTCCATGAACTGCTCGAGTGTTCCGGTGCGGACCCGGTCGCCGGCGAGCCAGTACGCCTGCTCCGCGCGCGGGCCACGGGTCACCGAGAGTCCGTATCGGGTGATCTCGGCCCACACGTGCGGCTGCACCCAGTGCATCCAGGTGCCGCCGATCTCGAGGTCCCTGCCGAGGCGGTGGTCGGTCCACACCCGTCCGCCGAGCCGGTCGCGCGCCTCGAGCACGACCACGCTCAGTCCGGTACGGGACAGCTCCCGGGCGGTGATCAACCCGGCGATGCCGCCGCCGACAACGACGACATCGGCTTCCTGATGCTGGTGGGCGCTGTCCGCCATGGTGTCTCCTCACCGCCGTGAACTCAGGGGAAGGGCGTCAGACCCCTGCGAACGCTTGCTGTTCATATTGTGAACGTGTTGTTCAATATAGATCGACAATGATCCTGAGCTGTAGATCACAATCTGTCAAGAGTGGTGGTGTGAGCATCGATCCCGTGACCGCGCCCGCCCGGGTGCGGGTGAGTTCACCCCGCGGTACGGGAACCCGCAGATGACGCCGAGGGCGAGGTGAGGCCCGCTGGTGTCGATGGTGAGGCGTCGCGTCGGCATCCATCGCGAGTTTCGGAGCGGGTCTTGACGCGCCGTGAGTCCCATGTCACACTTTTGACCACATCGTTCAGTTAATGAACACGTAGCGTGGCTGAGCTGCAGCGATCGAGCCCATCCCAACGACCCGCAGTCGCCAGAGATCCCTCGGATTCCGCGGCCGTGCACCACTTCACGAAGGTTGTGACATCACGTGCGAACATCTGCTTCCCGCCTATCCGCCCCTGCGCACGGTGATTGCCCACCGTCGTCGGTCGTGATCGCCACGTCGACGCGCACGAGCGAGGAGGGCCGATGACCATCACGAACAACGAACTCGTGGACATCGACCAGCAGTCGGTCGACAAGAAGCGCTTCCTGGTCAAGCTGACCGGTGTGATCGCCGGCGGAATGTTCATCGACGGCTACATCCTCGGCATCATCGGCACCGTCATCGGTGCCATCACCCTCGATCTCGGCATGTCGCTGTTCTGGGAGGGGCTCATCGGGGCGTCCGCGCTGATCGGCATCTTCATCGGCGGCCCCCTCGGCGGCTGGCTCGCCGACAAACTCGGCCGCAAGCCGCTGTTCACGATCGACCTGCTGATCTTCACTGTCGGTTCGGTCCTGCAATTCTTCGTCGACTCGGCCTGGCACCTCTTCCTCGTCCGGCTGCTGATGGGCATCGCGATCGGCGCCGACTACTCCGTCGGCTGGCCGCTGCTCGCCGAGTTCTCCCCCAGGCGGTTGCGCGGCAGGCTGATGGCCTTCTCGGAGGTCGCCTGGTACCTCGGATTCATGACAGCCTTTATCGCCGGCTTCCTGATGACAGCCGTGTGGTCCCTGGACTGGCGCATCGTGCTCGGCTCGAGCACCCTGCCCGCCGTCATCCTGCTCCTGGCCCGGCTGGGTATGCCCGAATCCCCGCGCTGGCTGATGAACAAGGGCCGCACCGAAGAGGCAACCGAGATCGCCCACACCTACCTCGAAGACCCCGCCGACGTCCTCGACACCACCAGCGAACCGACCCGTAAGGGCACGTTCGGGATGCTGTTCTCGCCGTCCTACCGGCGGGCGACGATCTTCATCTCCGTCTTCTGGTTCTGTGTGGTGGCACCGTATTTCGCGATCGCGACGTTCGCTGCCAGCGTGCTCGCCGACTACGGTCTCGGCGACGGACTCGTCGGCGCCCTGGGGATCAACGGCCTCGCACTGGCCGGTGTCGTCATCTCGGTGATCCTCATCGAACGGATCGGCCGCCGGAAGCTGACCATCCCGCAGCAGTGGGTGTGCGCCGCGGTCCTGGCCGCGATCGGGCTCTGGACCTCTGCACCGCCGGTGCTGGTGCTCATCGGCTTCCTGGTCTTCGCGTTCGCCAACGCCATGTGCACCGCGCTGACGGGTGTCTACCCGGGCGAGATCTTCCCGACCGAGATCCGCGGCCTGGGAACCGGTTTCGCGACCGCGTTCAGTCGCGTCGGAGCCGGTCTGGGTACGTTCCTGCTGCCGTGGTCGATGCACAACCTCGGCGCGGGCACCACGATGCTCATCGCGGCCGGCATCTGCGTCGTCGGCGCGTCGGTCTCCCAGGTCCTCGCCCCGGAAACGATGGGCCGCAGTCTCAGCGAAACATCCGCTCCACACCAACGGTAACCACCCCGATCCCGAGCGCGGAGTCGCCGGACCGACAACGATGTCAGCCCCGCGACTCCGCCTCGAACCCCCAGAACGTCCCACCACACTCCGTGTGTTCGCCAAGGAAGGAGCCAGCGATCATGTCGACCATCTCGGACGCGGTCACCGCACTGGCAAACAAGGGAATGGTCCTCGTCGTCGACGACGAAGACCGCGAGAACGAGGGCGACCTGATCATGGCCGCCGAATACGCGAGCACCGATGCGGTCGCGTTCTTCCTCGAACACACATCCGGCTTTCTCTGCGTCGCCATCGACGAGGCCCGCGCCGACACACTCGGCCTCGACCTGATGGTCCCCGACAACACCGAAGCCCACAACACCGCCTTCCTGGTCAGCGTCGACTACCGGCACGGCACCACCACGGGAATCAGTGCGGGCGATCGCGGCGCCACCATCCGAGCCCTTGCCGACCCGGCCCTGCAGCCCGCCGACCTCGCCCGGCCCGGCCACGTCATGCCGCTGCTCGCCAAGCCCGGCGGCGTCCTCGAGCGCCCGGGGCACACCGAAGCCGGAGTCGATCTGTGCCGCATGGCCGGGCTCAGCGGCGCCGCCCTGCTCTGCGAGATCGTCACCCCCGATCGGCGGGAGATGATGCGACGCGACGACCTCGAACAACTCGCCGCACAGCACTCGATCCCGATGATCTCCATCGCCGAACTGCGCGCATGGCGCTCACGCACGGATGGAACGGTGACCCCGCTCCGCCAGAGTGCCGCACGCCCCGGGGACATCGTTCTCCGGTCCGGTCGCAGCACCCTGCCCACCGAGGTCGGCACGTTCGACGCGCTGGCCTATCAGGCACCCGGCGACGGCGTCGAGCACCTGGCCTTGGTGATGGGCGACGTGGCCACGACCGACGCGCCGCTGGTCCGGATGCACAGCGAGTGCATCACCGGTGACCTCGCCGGCTCCCTGCGCTGCGACTGCGGACCCCAATTCCGATCCGCCATGAGCGCCATCGCCGAGGCCGGCGCCGGCATCCTGATCTATCTCCGCGGACACGAGGGCCGCGGAATCGGCCTGGGGCACAAACTGCGCGCCTACGAACTCCAGCAACACGAGGGCCTCGACACCATCGACGCCAACGTCAGCCTCGGCCTGCCCGTCGACAGCCGCGACTACCGCGTCGCCTGCGAAATCCTCGACGACCTGGGAGTCGGCCGAGTGCGGCTGATGACGAACAACCCCGACAAGGTCCGGGCCCTGAGCGACCACGGCATCGCCGTTGCCGAACAGATCCCACACGAGTCCTCACCGACCGCCTACAACCGGTCCTATCTGACAACCAAACGCGACCGCATGGGGCACACCCTCCAGCGGCTCGGTTGATACCCCGCGTCACCCACCCGGTCCCGCATCGGGGCCTGACACGAAAGGGCGACATGCCGATGACGACCACCGAGACCCTCGATTGAACCCGCAGACCCCGCCCATGCGACACGGCAGGCCGGCCTTGGTCACCGGTGTCGAACACCCTGAGGGTGCTCACGCTGCCCGCACTCTCGCCGAGCATGGATTCGACGTCGTCGCACACAGTTTCACTCCGGAGGCGGCCGAACGGATCGCCCGGGACATCACGAGCGGCGGTGGCCGCGCGACCGCTGTCGTCGCCGATCTCACCATCGGCCGGGAGGTCGACCGGCTCTTCACCACCGTCGAAGACATCCACGGCCACGTCGACACGGTCGTACACGCCGCCTGGATTCCCGGACCCGAATCCACCGGCACGTCACTCGAGACGATCCATCCCCACGACTGGCACCGATTCGTCCACGCTCACCTCGGCATGGTCTTCACGACCGTGCGGCGGGCGATGCAGTCGATGAACACAAGCGGCCGGGCGGGATCCATCGTCACCGTCGTCGGCATGGGCCGATCAGCCACTGAAACAGGCGATTCCACGCTGGCCCGGCAGGTGATCGACGGCGCAATCGAGGCCTTCACCGTCGCGGCGGCGCGCGACCTCGGCGCCTGCAGCGTACAGGTCACCAGCATCCGCTTGGTCGACGAACTTCCGACACTCGAACATCCGGACGAGCGCCGCGCACCGGATTTCGACACCGCCCTCGTCCGACTCGCCGACCCCGTCCACCACGGCGGCTGGTCCGGCAGGGTTCTCACCGCGCACGCGGCCCTGCCGGCTGCCGTGCACTGACAACCCATCCCCGTTTCCGTCCAACACCTTTGGAGTTGAAGCCGTGACTGTCGTGTCCGAATCCACCACGCCGCAGAAGGTCGAGCTGACCGACGAGGAGATCTTCGCCGGCCATCTCGGCGGCAAGCTCTCGGTCGAGCTGACCGCCCCGCTGGACACTCAGCGGGATCTGTCGATCGCTTACACCCCGGGGGTGGCGCAGGTGTCCCGCGCCATCGCTGCCGACGAGACCCTCGCCGACCGCTACACCTGGGCCAGTCGCCTGGTGGTCGTCGTCTCCGACGGCTCCGCGGTCCTCGGTCTCGGGGACATCGGCCCGCGTGCCTCCCTTCCGGTGATGGAGGGCAAGTCGGCCCTGTTCAAGAACTTCGCGGGCCTGAACTCCATCCCGCTGGTCCTGGGCACCCAGGACCCCGACGAGATCGTCGAGACCCTGATCCGGCTGCGCCCGAGCTTCGGTGCCGTCAACCTCGAGGACATCTCCGCGCCGCGTTGCTTCGAGATCGAACAGCGCGTCATCGAGGCCCTGGACTGCCCGGTCATGCACGACGACCAGCACGGCACCGCCATCGTCGTCCTCGCTGCGCTGAAGGGTGCGGTCAAGGTGCAGGACCGGGAGTTGTCGGCGCTGCGGGTGGTGATCTCCGGTGCCGGCGCCGCCGGTGTGGCGTGCGCGAACATCCTGCTCGCCGCCGGGATCGCGGACGTGACGGTGCTGGACTCGAAGGGCATCGTCTCCGTGGATCGTCAGGATTTGAACGCGGTGAAGGTGGATCTGGCCGCGCGCACCAATCCGGCCGGTCGCCGCGGCGGCGTCGCCCGGGCCCTCGACGGCGCGGACGTGTTCCTCGGTGTCTCCGCGGGCACCGTCCCGGAGGAGTTGATCGCGACGATGGCGAAGGATTCGATCGTGTTCGCGTTGTCGAACCCGGACCCGGAGATCCACCCAGACGTCGCCCGCAGGCATGCGGCGATCGTCGCGACCGGGCGCTCGGATTTCCCGAACCAGATCAATAATGTGCTCGCCTTCCCCGGTGTGTTCAAGGGTGCCCTCGACGCCGGCGCCCGGCGCATCACCGAGGGCATGAAGCTCGCCGCCGCCGAGGCGATCCTCTCGGTCGTCGGTGACGAGCTGGCTGTGGACAAGATCGTTCCCAGCCCGCTCGATCCTCGTGTCGCCCCCGCTGTCGCGGAGGCAGTCGCCGCCGCTGCGCGATAGGCGCTTCGCACCCGTGCGTGGTTAGCGAGTCTCTGCACTCGTCAACCACGCACGGGCGGCGGAGCCGCCCCGGCACCCCGTCCGAACCCGCACCCAGGTTCGGACGGGGTATTCGTCGTGTCCGTGGATGTCAGGGGGCACACCGATGGGTGTGCCGACGCCGGCCGAGGCGGGCGCGTTCGGTCTCGGACATGCCGCCCCAGATGCCGTAGTGTTCCGCGGCGGTGAGGGCGTGAGTTCGGCATTCGCGGAGCACGGGGCAGTCCTGGCAGATCTGTTTGGCGCGGCGTTCGCGCCGTGTGCGGACGGTTCGCTGCTCGCGATCGTCGGGCGAGAAGAACGTGGCGGTGTCGGTTCCGCGGCACGATCCCTCATGTCGCCAGTCCCAGCCGGACGGACGGTCGGATGGATGCTCGGTGATGGTCATTCGGTTTCCCGGGGTCGACGATTCGGTACTCCTACGACAAACGCACCGCCGTAACCGGGACAAAGCGTGGCCGGTACGGTGGTGCGTCGCGCACGTGGAGGGCGGGTGCCTGACGCCGACACATCAGGTCAGGCACCCGCGCAGTTCGTTCAGTCAAGAAGGCGCTCCTGATTCCTGAACGAACGTGTTGCCGCAGGGAATATGTTCCCCGCGAGGATCTTTCGTGGTGTCAGTTGGTCGCGGTGGACACGTCGAACTCGATGGCGCCGAAGCCTTCGAAGTCGCCGACCCAGCGGCCGGCCTGGTTCATGGGGACTGCCTGCAGGCAGCTGCCGGGGAGGATGACCTGGCCGGCCTGGAATTCGACGTCGTAGGCGGCGAGGCGGTTGACCAGCCAGGCGACCGCGGCGAGGGGGTTGCCGAGGATGTTGCGGGTGTTGCCGGTGATGACCTCGCGCCCGTTGAAGTGCAGGGAGCCGTTCATGTCGCGCAGGGTGAGGTCGGTGATGCGGCGGGGAGTGCCGCCGAGAAGGACCGCGCCGGTGGATCCGTTGTCGGCCAGCGTGTCCGGGAGGTCGATGGCCCAGTTCTGGACGCGGGAGTCGATGATCTCGATGGCGGGCACGGCGTAGTCGATGGCTTTGATGACGTCGGCGACCGTGATGTTGGGCCCGCGCAGACTGCTTTTCAGCACGAATGCGGGTTCGAGTTCGACGAACGGTTCGATGTACTTTTCCCGTTCGAGGGTGGTGCCTTCGTAGGCGAAGATGCTGGCGAGCAGGAATCCGTAGTCGGGCTGGCCGAGGCCGAAGGCTTCCTGCATGACCTTCGCAATGTTGCCGAGCTTGTATCCGACCAGGCGGTCACCGCCCGCGACGGCGTGTTCGACGTTGATGCGCTGGACGGCGAAGGCGGAGTCGGCGTCGAGGGCCGGCCAGGTCTTGGTCGGTGCGGTGATCGGTGCCCCGTTCACGCGTGCCGTACGCAGGGTGGTCGCGACGTCGTGGAGTTCGGTGGTCTGCATGGGTGTCCTTGTCGGGTCGGTGGGGTCAGACGGCGTCGACGGTGCGGTTGCCGAAGCGGAGACCGGGGTGATCGTCGCGGAGCCGGACGGCGCCGGGGCCGTAGAGCTTTTCGCGCAGGGTGGAGCCTTCGTATTCGCTCCACATGGTGCCGCGGCGCTGCAGTTCGGGGACGACGAGTTCGATGAAGTCGGCGATGTCCTGGTACTTGATGGCGTTGGCGAGGTTGTAGCCGGCGATACCGGTCTCGTTCATCCACCGGGTCAGCTCGTCGGCCACGGTGGTGGGGGAGCCGACGATGGTGGGGCCGGTGCCGCCGATACCGACGAATTCGGCGATGTCGCGCGGGGTCCACTCCTTGTCGGGGTCCATCTTCGAGAACAGGTCGACCATGGTCTGTCCGGCGTTGGTCTTGACGTGCTTGAGGGGCACGTCGGGGTCGAACTGCGACATGTCCAGTCCGGTCCAGCCGCTGTAGCGGGCCATCGCCCCGGTGTAGCTCACGAGCTTGCGGTAGCTCTCGTACTTCGCGTGTGCTTCTTCGTCGGTCGGTGCGCAGACGACGTTGAGCATCTGCAGGACGTGCACGTTGGCCGGGTCGCGGCCGGCCTCGGCGGCGAGGCTGCGCAGGCTGTCGACCTGCTTCTTCAGCGCCGGGATGGACACGGCGTTGACGAACACCGCCTCGGCGCTGGCGGCGGCGAGGGCGCGGCCCTTGGACGAGCCGCCGGCCTGGAAGATCACCGGGGTGCGCTGCGGGGACGGCTCGCACAACGCGAAGCCGGGAACGGAGAAGTACTTACCCTTGTGCTCGATGTTGTGCACGCGGCTCGGGTCGATGTACATGCCACGCTCGGCGTCGCGGACGACCGCGTCGTCGTCCCAGGATCCCTCCCACAGCTTGTAGCAGACCTCGAGGTACTCGGCGGCCATGTCGTACCGCTCGTCGTGCGGAACCTGCTGCCCGGTGCCGAGATTGCGGGCTGCGCTGTCGGAGTAGGAGGTCACCAGGTTCCAGCCGACCCGGCCGTCGGTGAGGTGGTCGAGGGTGCTGAACTTGCGGGCCAGCGCGTACGGGTGCTCGTAGGAGGTCGACCCCGTCAGCCCGAATCCGAGGTTCTTCGTCACCGCCGCCATCGCGGAGACGGCCATGAACGGATCCTGCGCGGGGATCTGCGCGGCATCGGCGAGGGCCGCGTCGGCGTTGCCCTCGTAGATGTCGTGGTAGCCGACGTTGTCGGCGAAGAAGATGCCGTCGAACCGGGCCTGTTCGAGCAGCTTGGCGTATTCGGTCCAGTAGGCGAGGTTCTTGTAGTTCGCGCCCTGATCCTTCGGGTGCCGCCACAGGCCGGCCGACAGGTGCGCCGGGCCCTGGTAGTCGAAGGCAAAGATCCGCATGCGCTGAGACGCCATTGTCTATCTCCGTTCACTTTTTGAACACGTAGTTCATGTGTTGAACAACACTGTAAGAGGTGGAATGAGTGGGCGTCAATAGTGCATTTCGCAAGAATTGCCCCCCGGAACTTGTCGATGCTCGCATCCCCGCCACTTCACGACGCATTCACTTTATGGTCGGCATGTTCAAATAGTGGATGGGCGTGTAGAACATAGTCCATGCGTGCCATTCAGGTCTCTCGTCTCGGTGGTCCCGACGTTCTCGAACTCACCGAGGTCCCCGATCCTCGGCCCGGTCCGGACGATCTGCTCGTCCGGACCGAGGCGATCGGCGTGAACTTCATCGACACCTATTTCCGGACCGGGATGTACCCGCATCCGCTGCCGTACGTTCCCGGCGACGAGGGCTCGGGTGTCGTCGAGTCGGTCGGTGCCGGGGTGCGCGGCTTCGCGCCCGGTGACCGAGTCGCGTGGTGCGGGGCAACCGGCAACTACGCCGAACGGGTGGTGGTGCCCGCCGCAGTCGCAATCGCGGTACCGGACGGCGTACCCGCCCCGCAGGCGGCTTCTGCACTGGCGCAAGGCATGACGGCCCACTACTTGGCGTACTCGACCTACCCGGTGCAGTCCGGCGACACCGTGCTCGTCCACGCCGGGGCCGGCGGCGTCGGATTGCTGCTGACCCAACTGGCCACGAAGCTGGGCGCGCGGGTGATCACCACTGTCTCGTCGGATGTGAAGGAGAAGCTGTCGCGCGAGGCCGGCGCCGCCGAGGTGCTCCGTTACGACGACGACATCGCCACCCGCGTCCGCGAACTCACCGACGGGGAGGGCGTCGCCGTCGCCTACGACGGGGTCGGCGCGGCCACGTTCGAGGCGAGCCTCGCGTCCGTCCGCGTCCGTGGCACCCTTGCCCTCTTCGGCGCCTCGAGCGGCCTGGTACCGCCGTTCGACCCGCAACGGCTCAATCCCGCAGGCTCCCTGGTCCTCACCCGTCCCACGCTCGCGCACTACATCCGCACCCGTGAGGAACTCACCTGGCGGGCAGGCGAGGTCTTCGCGGCCGTCGCGGACGGCTCGTTGCACGTTCGCGTCGGCGCGCACTACCCGCTCGAACACGCCGCCGACGCGCACCGAGACCTCGAGGCCAGGAAGACCACCGGTGCCGTCGTCCTCGCCCCCTGACCCCGAGCCATACGGACGTACAATTCTGCTGGCGATGTTCATACCCGCATCGACGGAGTGATTCGTGTCGAACCTGACAGTCGGCGACTTGGTGGCCATGCGGCAACTCGCGTGCAGCGTGGTGGCCGGCGCTGCCGGTACCGGCCGGATCGTGGTGTGGGCGCAGGTGTGCGAACTGCCCGACCCGTGGAACTGGCTGGGTAAGGACGACCTGCTGATGACCACCGGTATGAGCCTGCCGGCAGCGGCGGACGCACAGCGAGAGTTCGTGCGACGTCTCAGCGAGGCGGGTTTGGCCGGTCTCGCGATCGGCGACGACCTGCTCGCGCCCCCGCTGACGCAGGACATGCTGGCCGAGGCGGACGAGCAGTGCTTCCCCGTCGTCTCGGTCGGTCATGCAATACCTTTCGTCGCGATCGGCCGTACCGTCGCCATCGCGGCCCAGAGCGTCCAGGTCAGTCGAATCGCCCGCTTGAGCCGGCTCTACGACGCCACGCAGGCGGCACCGGAGGACGAGACGTCGCTGCTCGATCGAGTGTCGGCGGAACTCGGACACCGACTCCACGTCGTGGACGTCGAACTCGGCAGCGAGGTGCTGCGCGACGCCCGTCCGCTCGGCGACGATCTCGTCGACGAACTCCGCCGCAGCGTCGGCGGCCGGCTCGACGGTCTTCCGTCGAGGGTGTCGATCGACGCCGGCGCCGGGACGGTGGCGACAGCGTTCCCCCTCGCCACCCACCGCAGGTGCATGCTCGTCGCGGCCGGGCACGCCGACATCGAGGTCGACGCGTTCGTGTTGTTGCATGCGCAGAGCCTCGTCGGCGTGGAAGTGGAGCGGGTGACCCGGGAACGTGAACGCACCGATGTGGTGCGGGCGGAGCTGCTCGAGCAGATGATCACCGGATCGATCAGCGCGGAAGCTGCCACACCTCGCCTCGGACAACTGGAGTTGGCCGATACCCATTGGTGCGTCATCGGATTCGACGCATCTCACCTCCAGACGGCCCGCACGCTCATCGGGGACCGCGGAGTCCCGTACCTGTCGTGCTCGGTAGGGGACGAGGGGTACCTGATGGTCCCGAGCGCCGACGCCGACCTGACGGCGGATCTCCTCGACCGCCACATCGATGCGATGGGAATGTCGGCCCGTAACGCGACGACTCGACGGGTCCCGGACAGCGTTCGTCAAGCCCGGTGGGCTCTCCAGGCCGCGCGGGCGGCGGGCGGCGGTCTTGCCGAGTATTCGACCGCGGCCCCCCTGTTCCTTCCCCGAACCTTGACCGAGGCACATTTCGCGACGCGGGCCGTGCTGGGGAAGGTCATCGACTACGACGCGGCCAATCACAGTGATCTCGTCGAGACGCTCGACGTATTCCTGTCCATGGATCGGAACTGGTCGGCAACCGCGGAAAAGCTTGTCATTCACCGCCAGACGCTCGGATACCGACTACGCAAGATCGAGGGCCTCACCGGCCGAAGCATGAAGAGCTCCGCAGACATCGCCGACTTCTGGATGGCGCTGATCACCCGCCGGATCAGTAGCGTCCGGGACTGAGATGAGAGGAAGACGATGTCGAGACTCACCGTCGGCGACCTCATCGCCATGGATCAGCTCGGGTGCGCTGCCGTCGCCGGTGTGGCGGGACTCGATCGCCGGATCGTGTGGGCACACACCTCGGAACTCGACCCCTGGGACTGGCTGGGAGCGGACGAGCTGCTGATGACCGCCGGGTTGTGCGTGCCGCCGGACGAGCCGGCACAGTGCACGTTCGTCGAGCGCCTCCACGAAAAGGGATTGGCGGGCGTCATCATCGGTGACGACGCGACAGCGCCACCGCTCACGGCCGCGATGCTCGCTGTTGCCGACCGACTGGGTTTCCCCATCCTTCGGTGCAGCCACACCACCCCGTTCGCGGCCATCGGACGGACGGTGGCCCTGGCCAGTCAGAGTGTTCAGGTCAGCAGGGTCGCACGGCTGAGCCGACTCTACGAACACGCACGCTCGACGTCACTGGCGGAGACGAGTCTCCTTGTCCGGCTGTCCCGCGAGCTTCGCTACACGTTGCACGTCGTCGACGTCGAGTACGGCACCGAAGTTCTCCCCACCGACAATGCACTGTCCGACAAGACCATCCGCGCGTTGGCCGCGCGGGTCGCCGGGACCCTCGATCGTCTTCCCGCCCACCTCACGCTGATGGACGGTGCCGACTATGTGATGACCGCCCATGCCCTTCCCACCCACCGGAAATGCATGCTGGTGATGGAGGGAAGCCCGGCCACGGACGTCGATGCCTTCGCCCTGCTGCATGTGCGAACCCTGATCGGCGTCGAAGTCGAAAAGGTCACCAGGGAGCGGGAGCACGCCGACGAGGCCGGTGAGGGCCTGCTGCGGAGAATTCTCGCCGGAACCGACGCCGCCGAGGCGGTGACACCACTGCTCGAACAGTTCGACCTCGCCGAACCCGAATGGACGGTGCTGAGCTTCGGAACCGACTTCCTGCCGGCAGCGCGGACGATAACCGGCGACCGGGGCGTTCCCCACGTGACCGGCACACTCGACGAACACGCGTACATGCTGATTCCCACCGGCCGGAGTCCGGAGACCATCGACGTGCTGAGCGGCAGAACCCGGGCGATGGGAGTGTCACCCCCGGCGACCACGATCGGGCAGATCTCCGACAGCGCTCGTCAGGCGGGATGGGCGCTGGACACCGCCCGATCGACCGGCGTACCCGTCACCCGATACTCCACCGACGCACCACTGTTCGTGCCGCGCACCCTGACCGACGCCCGGCACGCCACCGACGCGATCCTCGGAGATCTCCTCCTGTACGACCGGGGGCACGAGTCGCACCTCGTCGAGACGCTCGAAACCTTCCTCACGCACGACCGAAGCTGGACGGTGACGGCCGAGCAACTCGGAATTCACCGGCAGTCTCTTGCCTTCCGTCTCCGGAAGATCGAGTCCGTGACGGGACGCAATCTCAAGGCGTCCTCGGACATCGCGATGCTGTGGCTGGCGCTCCGCGCCCGCGCCCACGCGAGTGCGCTGACCGACTGAACAGGGCGTGTCAGACGGCGGCGGCCGCGCGCAACCCGTCGAGGACGGCCTCTTCGACGGTGCGCGGGGCGAGGCAGTCACCGACTCCGGTGAACGGGATGCCGGTGGATTCGATGTCGGCGAGCAGGGTGTCGTTCTGCTGGTGGCCGAGGGCGAGGACGAGGCCGTCGATGCCGTCGAGGATGATCGGTTCGCCAGTCAGTGTGTTGACCAGGTAGACGGTGTCGTCGTCCGCCCCGAACAGGCGGGCGTGGGGGACGATGCGCACCTTCGCTTCGGTGGCCGCGCGCAGCATCGACACCCGGGTGAACTGCTGCAGGTTCTCGCCGGCCGCGTAACCGTTGACGCACAGGGTCACCATGCGCCCCTCGCGGGCAAGCATTTCCGCGACCCCGAGTCCGGTCCAGTCTCCGCGCCAGTCGGCTACGACGATCTCACCCTTGGGGGTGTTGCCGCCGTTCGCGCCGATCACGTCCCACGCCTCGAGCACCGGCATGTCGCCGTCCAGTTCGAGGTGCGGCCGGTACGGGGTGGCGCCGGTCGCGATGATGACGTGGTCGGGTCGTTCCGCGGTGATCATCGCCGCATCGACCTCGACGCGGGTCTTCACGATCACCCCGTAGCGGTCGAGTTCGGACTGCAAATTGGTTGCGGCGCCGCCGAACTCGGACCGGCCGGGCAGCCTCTCGGCGAGCAGCACCTGCCCACCGACCCGGCCACTCGCCTCGTAGAGGGTGACCCGGTGCCCGCGCTGGGCGGCGACCACGGCGGCCTTCATCCCGGCGGGTCCGCCGCCGACGACCATGACGTCCGTCGGTTTCGGGGTGAGCACCAGCGTGCCGAACTCGCGTTCGCGTCCGGTCTCCGGTCGCTGGATGCAGGAGATCGGGTAGCCGGATTGGAAGTGGCCGATGCACGCCTGGTTGCAGCCGATGCAGGCCCGGATGTCGTCCGGCCGCTCGGCGAGGGCCTTGGCCGGCATGTCCGGGTCGCAGATCAGGGCACGGGTCATCGCGCAGGCGTCGGCCTGACCCTTGGCGACGACGATCTCGGCTTCCTGCGGTTGGTTGATCCGACCGGCGACGAGCACCGGAATCGACACCGCCGCCTTGATCTTCGCCGCGGCGGGCGCGGTGTAGGCGGCCTCCTCGCTCATCGGAGGAACGATGTGCATGGACCCGGACCGGCTCGCGGAGGTGCCCTCGGTGACGTTCAGGAAGTCCAGCAGCCCGTCCGCGTCGAGCCGTCGGCAGACCTCGACGATGTCGGTGGGTTCGTCCTCCACCGAGGAGTGCTCGATGCCGGACACGCGGACGCCGACCGCGAATCCCGATCCGACCGCCTCGCGGACGGCGCCGATGATCTCGCGCAGGAACCGCATCCGATTGTCGAGGTCGCCACCGTACTGGTCGGTGCGCAGGTTCAGTTCGGGGTTGAGGAACTGGGCGGGCAGGTAGCCGTGGCTGGCCACGATCTCGACACCGTCGAGTCCGGCCTGCTGGAGCCGGCGCGCCCCGGCCGCGTATCCAGCGACGACCTCGGCGATCATCGTCCGGGACATCGGCCGGGGCATGACCCGGAATCGTTCGTTCGGCACGGCCGACGGGGCGTACGCGACCGGGAGCGCACCGTCCTGGGATTCCATGATCTCCCGGCCCGGGTGGAACACCTGACCGAACAGCGCGCACCCGTGCTCGTGGACGGCGTCGGCGACGCGCCGGTAGCCGTCGATGCAGCTGTCGTCGGTGGCCATGAGGACGTGGTAGGTGTACCGCGCGGTCTCGTGGATCCCGGCGACCTGCATGACGATCAGTCCGGCGCCGCCGGCCGCCCGGGCGCGGTGGTATTCGACGAGCTGGTCGGTGACCGCGCCGTCGTGCACCATCACGGTGTCGTGCCCGGAGGAGAAGATCCGGTTCTTGAGGGTGACGTCGCCGACCTGCAGGGGGGAGAACAGCGTCGGAAAGAGGGTCTCAGACATGGAAATCCCAGTTCTGTACTGGTGGTGGAAGGGTGGCTAGCTGGCGTCGGTGTCGGCGAGGACTCGCTGGGCACCGGCCACGGCGACGGCGTCCGCTTCGAAGAGCATGCCCTCGACGAGGAACGAGTTCTGCACCGCGGTCACGGCGGGATACGGGGCGGAGAAGAACTCGGCGCGAACCTTCTTGAACGTGTCGAAGTCGTCGCGGTCGCCCAGGTAGGCGGTCAGCTTGACCACCGACGACATCGACGCGCCGTGCTGGGTCAGGATCTTCTCGATGTTGCGGAACACCTGGCGGGCCTGGGCTTCGAAGCCGCCGTCGAGGAGGTTGCCCGCGTCGTCGTAGCCGGCCTGACCGGACGTGAACACCAGGTCCCCGGCCTTGGCGCCCTGGCTGTACTGCGCGGACTGCGCCCAGGTGAAGGGGGCGGGGCGGGTTTCGACGATGTTCTCGGTGGTCGTCATGGTGATCCTCTCGGTAGACGTCCCGGGAGTACGGGACCGCGGTGGCTGACGAGAGGGAACGCTATGGCACGGCTCACCAGGGCGTAACCGTACTGTTGGACAAACCCGTATCACCGCTTTAGTCGGGCGTACGTGTTTCCGCGTCCTGTGTGTGCCCTAGCCGCCCTCGCGCAGCAGCGCGACGTCGGACACCATCCGAATGTGATCGGCCATCGCACGGGAGGCGCCCGTGGAGTCCCGGTCTCGAATCGCCGTCGCAATGCGACGGTGCCCTTCGAGCGAGGCCCGCGGGCGTTCGGCCTGGGAGAGGGATTCGATCCGGGTCTCCCGGATCAGCCCGGAGATCTCGTGCATCAGCTTGGCCAGCAGTGACGAGTGCGCCGCGACGGTGATGGCCTCGTGGAACTGCTCGTCGCCGACGACGCCGCGATCGCCCGCGGCGATCTCGGACTCCATCGTCGCGAGGGCGGAATCGATCGCCGCCATCTCCGCGTCGGTCCGGCGCTCGGCGGCGAGCCCGGCAAGTTTGACCTCGAGTGCCTCGCGGGCCTCGATCACCTCGGGCAGGCGGTCGGCGTGTTCCCGCAGGGCCTTGACCGCGCGTTCCTCGATGGGTTGTCGGACGAGGACGGCGCCGTCGCCGTGCCGCACCGACACCACGCCCTGCACCTCGAGGGCGACGAGGGCCTGGCTCAGGGACGCGCGGGACACCCCCAGCTGAGCTGCGAGTTCGCGCTCGGCGGGGAGGCGGTCGCCCGGCGTCATCTCGTGTTCGGCGATGTGGGCGCAGAGTTGCTCGACGATCACCTCGTACAGCCGCGGTCGCGCTACCGGACGCAGTTGCTCAGCCACTGGGCCACCCACTCTCCATTCCACTGAAACTACTCCACGGTATCTCCCGGAGGCAGGTAACCGCACGCACAGTTGCTGTTGACAGTGATCCACAACACTGCTTCGATGAAGTGGCTAGGCCAATTTGCCACTGAGTCAATTCTCGGAGCGTCGGCCGGTACCAGTTGCCACTGCCACAGAACCGGAGACTTTCATGTCGACCGAGTTGATCCCCATCCTCGCGCTTGCCGTCATGTTCCTGGCGGCGACCGTGCTGCCCGTGAACATGGGCGCCCTCGGCTTCGTTGCCGCCTTCTTCGTCGGAACCCTGTCGCTGCACATGGGCAGCGACGACATCATCGCCGGATTCCCCAGCAGCCTGTTCCTCACGCTGGTCGGCATCACCTACCTCTTCGCGATCGCCCAGAACAACGGCACCGTCGACCTGATGGTCCGCGGGGCGGTCCGACTGGTCCGCGGTCGTGTCGCCCTGATCCCCTGGGTGATGTTCGGGATCACGGCGGTCCTCACCGCGATCGGTGCGCTCGGCCCCGCCGCCGTGGCGATCGTCGCGCCGATCGCTCTCGGCTTCGCCGCGCGGTACAAGATCAACGCCCTCCTGATGGGCATGATGGTCGTGCACGGGGCCCAGGCCGGCGGATTCTCGCCGATCAGCATCTACGGCGTCACGGTCAACGACATCGCGTCGAAGGCAGGACTGACCAACAGTCCGCTCACCCTCTTCCTCGGAAGCCTCCTGTTCAACGCCGCGATCGGGGTACTGCTGTTCGTGTTCCTCGGCGGGCGGGACCTGATCGGGCGCAGCGTGCACGACGACGGTGTCGAGGACACGGCGGGAACAGGTGCCGGCGGCTCGGGCGGTGGAGCGCCGACGACCGGCGGCGACGCGGGGTCGGGCGGGGCCACCGCCACCAAGGTGCGTCCGGCGCAGACCCTCGCGGGCTCACCTGCGCGCCCCGGCGTCACGTTCGATCAGGGCCTCACTCTGGTGGGTCTCGCCGCGCTCGCCGTGTTCTCGCTGATCCTCGATCTCGACGTGGGATTCATCTCGATGACGGTGGCCGTCGTCCTGGCGCTCGCCTCGCCGAAGGCGCAGAAGGGTGCGATCGCGCAGATCAGCTGGTCGACGGTGCTGCTCATCGGCGGCGTCCTCACCTTCGTGGGCGTCCTGCAGGAGGCGGGCACCGTCGAGTACGTCGGCAACGCGGTCGCGAGCCTGGGCATGCCCCTCCTCGTCGCCCTGCTCCTCTGCTACATCGGGGCCATCGTCTCCGCCTTCGCCTCGTCCACGGCGATCCTGGGCGCGACGATTCCGCTGGCGGTTCCGTTCCTTCTCGCCGGTGAGGTGGGTGCGGTGGGTGTCATCGTCGCGCTCGCCATCTCCTCGACCATCGTCGACGTCAGCCCGTTCTCGACCAACGGAGCGCTGGTCCTCGCGAACGCGCAGAACGTCGATCGAGACCGGTTCTACAAGCAGATCCTGAAGTACAGCGCCCTCGTCGTCGCCATCGGGCCACTCGCGGCCTGGGCGATTCTCGTGGTGCCCGGCTGGCTCTGATCGCCGGCGGGTAGGCGTCCGGCCCGCCACCTCGAAAACTCAGCTCTTGACATCGGTCGGATCAGATGTTTCATTTAATTGGCTAGTCCACTAGGTCACTGAACCAACAGTCCAGCTATCGCGGCTCTCGCCAGGAAGTAACGGTGGTTTCACATGTCCACGAAAACGATGGAGCGCACGGGTCCGCTGCAAGGAGTGGTCGTCGTCGATCTGACGCGCGCACTGGCGGGTCCCCACGCGGCGATGATGCTCGGCGATCTCGGCGCAGACGTCATCAAGGTCGAAACCCCGCACGGCGGCGACGACACCCGCGGGTGGGGGCCGCCGTTCGTCGAACCCGCCGACGCGCCGCGCGAATCGACGTACTTCCTGTCCACGAACCGGAACAAGAAGTCGATCACCCTGGACCTCAAGGCCGAAGACGGACGCGACACCCTCGAGTCCCTCGTCCGGCGCGCCGACGTCCTCATGGAGAACTTCCGCACCGGCGTCCTCGACCGGCTCGGGTTCACCACCGAGCGTCTCGCCGAACTGAACCCGCGCCTGGTCGTCCTGTCCATCAGCGGTTTCGGTCACGACGGACCCGAAGGCGGACGCGCAGGCTACGACCAGATCGCGCAGGGCGAGGCCGGGCTGATGTCGCTGACCGGACCCAATCCCGACGACGTCCAGCGCGTCGGCGTTCCCATCGCGGACCTGCTCGCCGGCATGTACGGGGCGTTCGGCGTCGTCGCCGCCCTGCAGGAACGTGAACGCACCGGACGGGGCCGCGTCGTCCGAACGTCGTTGCTGGCCAGCGTCGTCGGCGTGCACGCCTTCCAGGGGACGAAGTGGACCGTCGCCGGCGAGGTCGGCGAGGCGCAGGGCAACCACCATCCCTCGATCTCCCCGTACGGGCTGTTCCGCACCGCCGACGGCGCCGTGCAGATCTCGGTCGGCAGCGAAGGGCTGTGGAAGCGGTTCTGCGCGGGCTTCCACCTCGACCCCGACGCCCCCGGCATGGCCACCAATCCCGAACGCGTCGAGAACCACAAGCAGGTCCTCGAATTGGTCGAGGACGCGTTCGGCGCGTACACGAGCGACGAACTCCTGATCGAACTCGACCGGATCGGGGTGCCCGCGGGACGCGTCCGGACCATCTCCGAGGTCTACGAATGGGAGCAGACCAAGTCGCAGGGGCTGCTCGTCGACGTCGACCACCGCACACTCGGCAACATCACGCTGCCCGGCCCGCCCCTGCGGTTCTTCGAACCGGACGGCACCGAGGTCACCGAAACCCGGCACACCGCACCGCCGGTCCTCGGCGCGGACAACGACACCGTGATGTCGTGGCTGAAGGAATGCAGCTGATGGCGCGCCTGACCGCTCCCGAACTGCTCGATCTGGTGGTCGACGCCGGCACCTGGGAGTCGTGGGACACCCCACCGATCCAGGTCGCGGCGGACTCCGAGTACGCGGACGAGCTTCTCCGCGCGCAGGAGAAGACTGGCCTCGACGAGGCGGTGCTCACCGGAGTCGCCACCATCCGCGGCCGCCGAACCGCAATCCTCGTCTGTGAGTTCGGTTTTCTCGGCGGCTCCATCGGCGTGGCGGCGGGGGAGCGTCTGGTCGCCGCGATCCGCCGCGCCACCCACGAGCGGCTTCCGCTGCTCGCCCTGCCCACATCGGGTGGGACCCGCATGCAGGAGGGGACGACCGCGTTCCTGCAGATGGTGAAGATCACGGCGGCGGTGATCAAGCACAAGGAGGCGCACCTGCCGTATCTCGTCTACCTCCGGAGCCCCACGACCGGCGGGGTGTTCGCGTCCTGGGGATCGCTGGGCCACGTCACCATCGCGGAACCGGGAGCGCTCGTCGGATTCCTGGGGCCGCGCGTGTACGAGGCGCTGTACGACGCGCCGTTCCCCACCGGTGTCCAGACCGCCGAGAACCTGCACGCGCACGGACTCATCGACGCGGTGCGGCCGCCGGACCAGCTCGCCGAGATCGTCGACCGCGCGCTGCGCATCATCACCTCCAGCCGCGGTGGCCGGCCGGCTCCCGCCGACCCCGCCGTGCACGAGAGTCTGCCGGAGGTTCCCGCGTGGGAGTCGGTGCTCGCGTCGCGACGCGAGGACCGGCCCGGGGTGCGCGACGTGATGTTCCATTCGGCCTCGGATGTTCTCCCGCTCAACGGAACCGGTCAGGGAGAGATCGATCCGGGTCTGATCCTCGCCCTCGTCCGGTTCGGTGACATGCCCTGCGTCCTGCTCGGGCAGGACCGTCGCGGGCAGACCACGCGGTCGCCGCTCGGCCCGGCCGCCCTGCGGGAAGCGCGCAGGGGAATGCGGCTGGCGGCGGAACTGAACCTGCCGCTGGTGACGGTCATCGACACCGCGGGAGCGGCATTGTCGAAGGAGGCCGAGGAGGGCGGGCTCGCCGGCGAAATCGCGCGCTGCATCGCCGACATGGTCTCACTCGACGTTCCCACGATCTCCCTGCTGCTCGGGCAGGGCACCGGCGGCGGCGCGCTCGCGTTGATTCCGGCCGATCGGGTGCTCGCGGCCCAGCACGGCTGGCTCTCGCCGCTGCCGCCCGAGGGTGCGAGCGCGATCCTGCACCACGACATCGCGCACGCGCCGGACATGGCCGCCCGGCAGGGCATCCGGTCGTCCGATCTCCTCGCGAGCGGCATCGTCGACGAGGTGATCCCCGAATTCCCCGATGCAGCCGAGGAATCCACGGCCTTCTGCACCCGGGTGGGTGCGGTGCTCCACCGCGAGCTGGCGCTCCTCGATGCGGCGGACACCACCGAGCGACTCTCCGAACGTGCGGCGCGATTCGACCGGATCGGTCTGTTGCAGCCCGCACCTGCATGACCGCGGTGCCGGGGATCCCGATCGGATCCCCGGCACCGTGTCAGCATTCGACGAGGTTCACCGACACGTTGACGGCCAGACCACCGGTAGACGTCTCCTTGTACTTCGAGCTCATGTCGGCGCCGGTGGCCCGCATCGTCTCGATCACCTGGTCGAGGCTGACGCGGTGGGTGCCGTCGCCGCGCAGTGCCATCCGGGCGGCGTTGATCGCCTTGCCCGCCGAGATGGCGTTGCGCTCGATGCACGGAATCTGCACCAGACCTCCGATGGGATCGCACGTCAGACCGAGACTGTGTTCCATCGCGATCTCCGCCGAGTTCTCCACCTGCGCGGGGGTGCCGCCGAGGATCTCGGCGAGACCGGCGGCGGCCATCGACGCCGCGGAGCCGACCTCGCCCTGGCAGCCCACCTCCGCCCCGGAGATCGAGGCCCGCTCCTTGTACAGGGATCCGATTGCGCCTGCCGCCAACAGAAATCGCACCGACGTGCCGTCCGGATCCGCCTTGCCCGCCGGGGTGTAGTGCAGTGCGAAATGCAGCACCGCCGGGATGATGCCGGCCGCGCCGTTGGTGGGGGCGGTCACGATCCGCCCACCGGACGCGTTCTCCTCGTTGACGGCGAGGGCCACCAGATTCACCCAGTCCTCGGCGAACGCGGGATCACGGTACGGGTCTTCCGCATTGAGCCGCTCGTACCAGCCACGGGCGCGTCGGCGCACCTGCAGATTGCCGGGTAGGTACCCGTCCCGGCTGATTCCGCGTTGCTGACACTCGACCATCACGTCCCGGATGTGCAGCAGTCGCGCCCGGACCTCCGACTCGGGCCGGAGGGCCCGTTCGTGCTCGAGCATTACCTCGCTGATCCCGAGTCCGTAGTGCTCGCTGAGTTCGAGCAATTCGCGAGCCGACCCGAACGACAGCGCGTTCGCGCCGGCGCCGACGGACATCGCCGGTTCGGCGCCGGTGACGACGAAGCCGCCGCCGATCGAGAAGTACGTCCGCGCATGTAGTTCGCGACCGTCCACCCCGGTGGCGGTGAGGGTCATCCCGTTGGGGTGAAAATCCAGCACCGTCAACGGATGCAGCACCATCTCGTCCTCGGCGAGCGGGATGTCGACCGTCCCGCCGAGGCGGATCCGCCGGCTCGCCCGCACCTCGTCGAGCCGCGTCTCCATCTCCTCGGTGGCGATGGTTTCCGGCCGATACCCTTCGAGGCCGAGGAGGATCGCCGACATGGTGCCGTGGCCGGCGCCGGTCGCTGCGAGTGAGCCGTACAGGTCGACACGGACACCGGCGACGTCCCCGAGAACGTCGAGTGCGCCGAGGTCGTCGACGAACGTCCCCGCCGCCCGCATCGGCCCGACCGTGTGTGAACTGGAGGGGCCGATGCCGACGGAAAAGAGGTCGAAGACGCTGATGGTCATCCCTACAGCTCCGGGTAGAGGGGGTATTTGTCGGCGAGCGCTCGGACCTGGGCCGCGAGTGCCGACGTGTCGGCACCTTCGGCGGCGACGAGGGCCTGCGCGATCAGATCGGCGACCGCCACGAAGTCGGCCCGGCCGAAACCGCGCGCCGCGAGTGCCGGTGTGCCGATGCGCAGACCGGACGTCACCATCGGCGGCCGCGGGTCGAACGGAACGGCGTTGCGGTTGACCGTGATTCCGATCGCGTCGAGGCGGTCCTCGGCCTGCTGCCCGTCGATGTCGGCATCTCGGAGGTCGACGAGGACGAGGTGCACGTCCGTGCCGCCGGTGAGGACGCTGATGCCGGCTTCCTTGACGTCGGGGCGGCTGAGCCGCTCGGCGAGGACCTTCGCCCCGTCGAGGCAGCGTTCCTGACGTTCCGCGAACTCGGGTTCGGCGGCCATCTTGAATGCCGTTGCCTTACCTGCGATCACGTGCTCGAGCGGCCCGCCCTGCTGGCCGGGGAAGACCGCCGAGTTGATCTTCTTCGCGATGGCCGCGTCGCCCGTCAGGATGATCCCGCCGCGGGGCCCGCCGAGCGTCTTGTGCGTCGTCGACGTCACCACGTGCGCGTGCGGCACCGGGGACGGGTGGAAACCGGTTGCCACCAGGCCGGCGAAGTGGGCCATGTCGACCATCAGGTAGGCGCCGACCTCGTCCGCGATCTCCCGGAAGCGGGCGAAGTCCAACTGGCGCGGGTAGGCCGACCAGCCTGCGATGATCAGTTGCGGCCGGTGTTCGCGCGCGGCCTTCGCGACCTCGTCCATGTCGATGAGGTAGTCCTGCTCGGACACCCCGTAGGCGGCCACGTTGTAGAGCTTGCCGGAGAAGTTGAGGCGCATGCCGTGGGTGAGGTGGCCGCCGTCGGCGAGGGACAGGCCGAGGATGGTGTCGCCCGGTTTGATCAGCGCGTGCATCACCGACGCGTTCGCGGTGGCGCCGGAATGCGGTTGCACGTTGGCGTATTCCGCGGCGAACAGGGCCTTGACGCGGTCGATGGCGAGCTGCTCGATGGAGTCGACGTGCTCGCAGCCGCCGTAGTAGCGGCGCCCCGGGTAGCCCTCCGCGTACTTGTTGGTCAGCACCGAACCCTGCGCCTGCATGACCGCGAGCGGCGCGTGGTTCTCCGACGCGATCATCTCCAGGCCGGTGCGCTGACGATCGAGTTCCTTGCCGATCAGCGCGGCGACGTCCGGGTCGAAGTCCGCGAGGTCACGGTTCAGGACGCTCATGCGTTCGCTCCGTTCTTCTCGGCGTACTCGGCGGCGGTGAGGAGCTCTCCGGCCGCGGACGGCTGGACGGCGAACAGCCAGCCCTCCCCGTACGGGTCGGAGGTGACCAGGCCGGGGTCGTCGACGGCGGCAGTGTTGATCAGGGTCACCCGGCCGCTCACCGGCGGGTACAGCTCGGAGACGGTCTTGGTGGACTCCACCTCACCGCACGATTCGCCGGCGACGATGGTCGTCCCGACCTCGGGCAGATCGACGAAGACGAGTTCGCCGAGCGAGTTGACGGCGACGGACGTGATGCCGACGCGGACGGGCTCGTCGGGGAGATCGGCGCCCGGCGCGATCAGGACCCATTCGTGGTCGTCGGTGTAGCTGCGGTCGTCGGGGAAGGCTGCTGAAGACATGGCGGTACCTTTTCGGGGCCGAAGGGAGTGGGAGGGTTCAGGAACGGCGGTAGAACGGCGATGGGGTGACCACGAACGGTTCCTTCTTGCCGCGGATGTCGACGGTCAGCTCGGTGCCGGGCTCACGGAACGCGATGTCGACGAATGCCAGCGCGATCGGATGTCCGAGCGTCGGGGACAGGGCGCCGGACGTGATCGTGCCGACGGCCGCTCCGCCGGTCGCGTCGTGAACGGTGTATTCGGCGCGGGCGGCGCGGCGTCCGGTGCCTGCGAGACCGATGAGCACCCGCTGCGGGGCCTGCTCCGACAACGTCTGCAGGGCGTCGCGGCCGACGAACTCCTTGTTCAGCCGGACCACCTTGCCGAGACCGGCCTCGTACGGGTTCGTGTCGAGGGTCAGTTCGTGCCCGTAGAGCGCCATTCCGGCCTCGAGCCGCAGGGTGTCGCGGCACGCGAGACCCGCGGGGACGCCGTCCCGCTCCGTGGTGGCGGCCAGCAGTGCGCGCCACAACGCCACCGACTGTGCGTTCGGCACGTACAGCTCGAAGCCGTCCTCACCGGTGTAGCCGGTGCGGGCCAGGAGGACGTCGATGTCGGCGACGACCGCGCGCGTGACCGCGTAGTACTTCAGTTCCGCGACGGTCTCCAACTGCAGGGCGGGAACGAGGGACTGCACGATGTTCTGCGCGGCCGGTCCCTGCACCGCGATCAGCGCGGTCTCCGCGGACTGGTCGTCGACGTTCGCCGAGAAACCGTCGGCGCGTGCCGCCAGTTCGCGGTACACGGCCGGGGCGTTCGCGGCGTTCGCGACCACCAGGAAGTGCTCGTCGGCGAGCCGGTAGACGACGAGATCGTCGATCACGCCGCCGTCCGCGTTGCACAGGAGCGAGTATTTGGCCCGTCCGACACCGATCTTCGACAGCTCGCCGGCCAGGGCGTAGTCCAGCAGTGCGCCGGACTCTGTTCCGGTGACGGCGATCTCACCCATGTGCGAGAGGTCGAATAGTCCGGCGGACTTACGGACGGCGTGGTGTTCGGCGAGTTCGCTGTCGTACTTCAGCGGCATCTGCCAGCCCGCGAAGTCGGTGAAATGCGCTCCGAGAGCGCCGTGCTCGTCCAGTAGCGGGGACGTGGGTGTCGTGGTGACGGTCATGCGAAGGCCTCCTCGGGGGTCTCGGCGAGCGCCCCGGATTTTGCTGCTGCGGTTTTGATTGGCAGTTCGATGTCGGTGGTGTTCTCGAAGGCCTCGGGCGCGGGGCACGAGCACACGAGGTTGCGGTCGCCGTGCACGCCGTCGATGCGGCGAACCGGGGGCCAGTACTTGCCGGCACGCAGCGACGCGACGGGGAAGGCCGCCAGGTGCCGCGGGTAGGGCAGATCCCAGTTGTCGGCGGTGACCTGATCCGCGGTGTGCGGGGCCTGACGCAGTGGGCTGCGTTCGAGCGGCCACACGCCGTCGGCGACCAGGTCGATTTCGCCGCGGATCGAGATCATCGCCTCGATGAAGCGGTCGAGTTCGGCCAGATCCTCGGATTCGGTGGGCTCCACCATCAGGGTGCCGCTGACGGGGAACGAGAGGGTGGGGGCGTGGAAACCGTAGTCGATCAACCGCTTTGCCACGTCCTCGGCGGTCACGCCGGTGGCCTTCGTGACGGGTCGCAGGTCCAGGATGCATTCGTGCGCCACCAGACCCGAGGGTCCCGTGTAGAGGACGGGGAAGTGCGCGTCGAGCGCCTTCGCGACGTAGTTGGCGGCCAGCACCGCGGACTTGGTGGCCTCCGTCAGCCCGTCCGGGCCCATCAGGGCGATGTACGCCCACGTGATCGGCAGGATGCCGGCGGAGCCGTAGTTGGCCGCCGACACCGGAGTGCCGAGTTGGTCTCCGCCGAGCGGGTTGCCGGGCAGGAACGGCGCCAGATGCTTACGCACCGCGACCGGTCCGACGCCGGGTCCGCCGCCGCCGTGCGGGATGCAGAACGTCTTGTGCAGGTTCAGGTGCGACACGTCGCCGCCGAACTTCCCGGGCTGGGCCAGGCCGACGAGCGCGTTGAGGTTGGCGCCGTCGACGTACACCTGGCCGCCGGCCTCGTGCACGAGGTCGCACACCGTCCGCACGTCGTTCTCGTACACACCGTGGGTGGACGGGTAGGTGAGCATGATCGCGGCGATGGTGCCCTCGTGGGCGGCGATCTTCGCGCGCAGGTCGCCCAGGTCGATGTTGCCGTTGGTCGCCGTCGCGACCACGACCACCCGCATGCCCGCCAGCACCGCGGATGCGGCGTTGGTGCCGTGCGCGGACTGCGGGATGAGGCAGATGTCGCGTCCGTGGTCGCCGCGGCTGTCGTGGTAGCCGTTGATGGCCAGCAGACCGGCCAGTTCGCCCTGCGATCCGGCGTTGGGCTGCAACGACACCCGGTCGTATCCGGTGATCTCACCCAGCCACCGCTCGAGGCCGCGGATGAGCTGCAGGTAGCCGCTGGTCTGTTCGACCGGGGCGTACGGGTGGATGGACGCGAACCCGGGCCAGCTGATCGGCTCCATCTCCACGGCGGAGTTGAGCTTCATCGTGCACGAGCCGAGCGGGATCATGGTGCGGTCCAGCGCGAGGTCCTTGTCCGACAGCGCGCGCAGGAAGCGCAGCATCGCCGTCTCGGACCGGTGCTCGTGGAACACGGGGTGCTGCAGGTAGTTCGACGTGCGAAGCAGCGACCGCGGCAGCGCGGAGACCGTTCCCGCCTGGGCTCGTGCGCCGAACGCGGACAGGACCCGGTCGACGATCTCGTCGGTGGTGCACTCGTCGCAGGCGACCGCGACGTGGTCCGAATCGACCAGCCTCAGGTTGATGCCGGCGCGGTCGGCGCGGTCGACGACGTCGCGCGCCCCGGCCGGAACGTGCACCAGCACGGTGTCGAAGAAGCTGTCGTGGACCACCGAGTGTCCCGCCGTGCGGAGGCCGCCCGCGACGGACGTGGCATGTCCGTGTACCCGAGTCGCGATGGCACGCAGCCCTTCCGGGCCGTGATAGGCGGCATACATGGCGGCGACGTTCGCGAGGAGCGCCTGCGCGGTGCAGATGTTGCTCGTCGCCTTGTCACGCCGGATGTGCTGTTCGCGGGTCTGCAGTGCCAGCCGGTAGGCGGTCTTCCCGTCGACGTCGACGGACACACCGACGAGCCGGCCGGGGAGCATGCGCTCGAGTCCGCCGCGCACGGCCATGTACCCGGCGTGCGGCCCACCGAAGAACAGCGGCACACCGAAACGCTGGGCGGATCCCACCGCGATGTCGGCACCCTGCTCGCCGGGCGGCGTCAGCAGCGTCAGCGACAGCAGGTCGGCCGCGACCGTGGTCAGCGCGCCGCGCTCCTGGGCGGCGGCGATGAGCGGGGCCAGATCGCGCACGTGGCCGCTGGCGCCGGGCGCCTGGAACACGACGCCGAACAGGTCACCGTCCGGAAGACCGCCGGTCAGGTCGGCCACCTCGACGTCGATGCCCACCGACTTGGCCCGGCCGCACACCACCGCGAGGGTTTGCGGCAGACAGTCGGCGTCGACGACGACGCGGGACGTCCCCGACTTCGCCTTGTTCGCGCGCCGCATCAGCAGCACCGCCTCCATCACCGCGGTGGCCTCGTCCAGCAGGGACGCGCCCGCGAGGGGGAGGGCCGTCAGGTCTTCGATGACCGTCTGGAACGTCAGCAGCGCCTCGAGCCTGCCCTGGGAAATCTCCGGCTGATACGGCGTGTACGCGGTGTACCAGGCCGGCGACTCGAGCATGTTGCGGCGCAGAACTGCGGGGGTGATGGTGTCGTGGTAACCGAGGCCGATCATCTGGACGCGGGTCTCGTTGCGCTCCGACAGCGTCCGCAGGTCGGACAGCACCTGCTGCTCGGACCGCGCCACCGGCAGGTCCATGGCCTCCGAGCTGCGGATCTGATCAGGCACCGCGGCATCGATGAGCTGATCGAGCGTGTCGTAACCGAGGGCGCCGAGCATGCGCTGGGTGGCGGAAGCGTCGGGGCCGATGTGGCGTGACGGAAAATCGCTGGTGAGAGGCGCGCTGCGATGCGCGTGGCGGGATTCGACTGACACGAGGTGACTCCGGTTTCGTTGAGTCCGGACCGCACCGGACATCGACAAGGGGGCACCTCCCCGCTCTGTCCTGAAACCTGAGAGTTTGGGCGCACCGCATGAGCGGCGTGCTCTTCACCTTCGGTAAGTACCGGCCTGCGGCCGATTCTGTTCTCCAGAGTTGCCTCTACGCTGCGGTACTGGGGCCTGAGAGATTCCCGGGGAGGAAGTTGCTCCTACGGCGCCTCCGAAAAGGAGGTTCTCCCGCTGCGCGTCAACGGCGTATTCAGTTGTGGTTGGCCAAACAGTACACAGGCGTGGCGGGTTTGTCTCCCCAGGCTCCGTCCCGGTCGCCGAGCGGGCGACGATGTTGCCAAAACGCCTCGTCGTTTGGCATCCTCGATTCATCCTCGCTCGGACGTGACCGCACGCGCCGCTCGGTGAGAGCCCAGACAGCCTCGAGTGCAACGGTTGTCGTCGTGTGCTCGCCTTCCCCCTCACTTTCCCTCGTGCCGTGCTGCCGGGGGTCGCATACCGACCGGTTTCGTCCGGTCGTAGGAGTTCCTCCATGACTAATTCCCCGGCACCATCCCCCGTCGCTCCGCTCGCCCCGGCAGGCAGGCGCCTGCTCCGCCTCGAAGTCCGCAACGCCCAGACCCCGGTCGAACGCAAACCGTCGTGGATGAAGGTGCAGATGCGGACCGGTCCCGAATACCGTGATCTCGCCGCCCTCGTCGAACGCGAGAACCTGAATACCGTGTGTCAGGAAGCCGGATGTCCCAACATCTTCGAATGCTGGGAGGACCGCGAGGCCACGTTCCTCATCGGCGGCAGCCAATGCACCCGACGGTGTGACTTCTGCCAGATCGACACCGGACGTCCCGCGGCCCTCGATCGGGGAGAACCCCGGCGGGTCGCGGAATCGGTGCAGACCATGGACCTCCGGTACGCCACCGTCACCGGCGTGGCGCGCGACGATCTGCCCGACGGCGGCGCCTGGCTGTACGCCGAGACGGTCCGGCAGATTCACGAACTGTGTCCGGGGACCGGCGTCGAACTGCTGATCCCGGATTTCAATGCCGACGCCGCACAGTTGCACGAGGTGTTCGGCACCCGCCCGGAGGTACTCGCGCACAATGTGGAGACCGTTCCCCGGATCTTCCGTCGCATCCGGCCTGCCTTCACCTACGAGCGTTCCCTCGACGTGATCACACGCGCGCGGGAGGACGGTCTGATCACCAAGTCGAACCTGATCCTCGGGATGGGGGAGACCACGGACGAGGTGATCCAGGCACTCCGGGACCTGCACGCCGCCGGCTGCCAGTTGATCACGATCACGCAGTACCTCCGGCCCTCGGCCCGGCATCATCCGGTGGAGCGGTGGGCGAAACCGGAGGAGTTCGTGATGCTCGACGGGGTCGCCCGCGAGATCGGATTCCTCGGCGTTCTGTCCGGCCCGCTCGTGCGGTCGTCCTACCGGGCGGGCCGCCTGCACGCCGAAGCGGTCGCCGCGACCGCAATTCACTGAATCCCATTCTCTTCCATTTCAGCAAGGAGTCCCCATGTCCAACCGATCTGCAGATGTCGTCATCCTCGGCGGCGGTTCCGGCGGCTATGCGTCCGCGATCCGCTCGGCCGAACTGGGCCGTTCGGTCATTCTGATCGAAGAGAACGAACTCGGCGGCACCTGCCTGCATCAGGGGTGCATTCCGACCAAGGCGCTGCTGCATTCCGCCGAGGTCGCCGACAGTGCCCGCACGGCCGCGCAGTTCGGGGTCGACGTCACGTTCGGCGGGGTCGACCTCGACAAGGTGCTGAGCTATCAGAACGCCATCGTCACCCGCCTGCACAAGGGCTTGCAAGGTCTCGTCGATTCCCACGGCATCACCGTCGTCAACGGACGCGGACGGCTGGTCGGTCCCAACGGTGTCGAGGTCGACGGCGAGGTGATCACCGGCGGGGCTGTCGTCCTGGCGACGGGCTCGTCTCCGAAGACGTTGCCGGGCATCAGCATCGGCGGCAGGGTCGTCACCAGCGATCAGGCGCTCGTGCTGCCGACGGTCCCGAAGAAGGCGATCATCCTCGGCGGCGGCGTCATCGGCGTCGAATTCGCCAGTGTGTGGGCGTCGTTCGGTGCGTCGGTGACGATCGTCGAGGCGATGCCGAGGCTGGTCCCGAACGAGGACGAGACGGTCTCCAAATACCTGGAGCGGGCGTTCCGTCGTCGCAAGATCGCCGCGAAGACCGGGGTGCGGGTCACCGAGGTGGCGCAGGACGAGGACGCGGTGACCGTCACCCTCGACTCCGGCGACGTGCTCGACGCCGACGTCGTACTGGTCGCGGTGGGCCGCGGTCCGAACACCGCCTCGATGGGGTACGAGGAGACCGGCGTGGTCCTCGACCGGGGATTCGTGGTCACCAGCGACCGACTGCGCACCACGGTGCCGAACGTCTATGCCGTCGGCGACATCGTGCCCGGCCTCCAGCTCGCGCACCGCGGCTTCCAGCAGGGCATCTTCGTGGCGGAGGAGATCGCCGGGCTCCGTCCGGACGTCATCGACGAGACCGGCATCCCCCGCGTCACGTACTCCCACCCCGAGGTCGCGTCGGTCGGGTTGACCGAGACCGCGGCGCGGGAGAAGTTCGGCGACGAGATCCGGACGGTCGTCTACGACCTCGCCGGCAACGGCAAGAGTCAGATCCTCAAGACGTCGGGGGCGGTCAAACTCGTGGTGGCGCCGGACGGCGTCACCGTCGGTGTACACATGGTCGGCGACCGCGTCGGCGAGCTGATCGGCGAGGCGCAGATGCTGTACAACTTCGAGGTCGACGCCGCCCAGGCCGCGAAGTTCGTGCACGCCCACCCCACCCAGGGGGAGGCCCTCGGCGAGGCACTGCTCGCGGTGGCCGGCAAACCGCTGCACGTCCACGCCTAGGCCCTCCGGGCCCGTGAGTGGTTAACGAGTCTCTGCACTCGTCAACCACTCACGGGTGGAGGAGCCGCCGGTCTTCTCGAATCGCAGTCGCGACACGGCAATTCCGGCGAGCAGGAAGGACACGGCGACGAGGATGTACAGCTGCGTCGGCGACCAGTCGCGGTCGAGGAGGGCACCCGCGACGATCGGGGACGCAATGGCGCCGACGCGTCCGATGCCGATGCCCCAGCCGACTCCGGTGGCCCGGACGGCCGGGGAGTAGACCGACGGGGTGATCGCGTACAGCCCGGCGATGCAGCCGTTGGCGAAGACGCCGATGAGGGCGCCGAGCCCGAACGCGACGACGATGGATGCGGTGGCGGGGACGAAGACGACGAGGAGCACCCCCGCGATCGCCAGGTAGGCGATGAGCACCCGCTTCAGGGCGAACCGCGCCGACAGCGCGCCGAGCAAGGTGGCGCCGAAGATGCCGCCGAGGTTGAGGAGCACGCCGCCGGTGACGCCCTGGTTCGCGGACATGCCCGCCTCGACCAGCAGTTTCGGCGTCCAACTGGTGACGAAGTAGAAGCCGAACATCGCCGTGAAGAACGCGAACCACACCAGGAGGGTGCTACGGCGGCGCTGCGGGGACAGCAGGACGCGCATCGCGAATCCTGCATCGGCGGTGGCGGCGGCGCGCGGTGCGGGCAGTTCGTCGAGTCGCGGCTGCCCGACCCGCTGCGCGAACGCGTTGATCCGGTCGAGGGCATTGGCCGGGCGACGCACGAGCAGAAAGTCGATCGATTCGGGGAGCCGCGCATAGACGACGGGGATGATCACGGCCGTGCACACACCGCCGAACAGGAACACCGAGCGCCACCCGAGCGAGTTCTGCAGCACGACGGCGATGATGCCGCCGAGGGTGGCGCCGACGGCGTACCCGGTGGAATTGAGGCTCACGGCCAGCCCGCGCCAGCGGTTCGACGCGTACTCACTGGCAATGACGTTGCTGCTGGCGAGGATTCCGCCGATTCCGACCCCGGTGAGCGCGCGGAGCAGACCGAGTTGCATCGCGTTCTGGCTGGCCGCCGACAGCAGCATGCCCGACGACGCCAGCGCCAGGCACAGCAGGATCATGGCGCGGCGACCGATGGTGTCTGCCCACGGCGCCAGGAACAGCGACCCCCCGGCCATGCCGAACAGCCCGGCGCTGAGCAGGAGGCCGACGACGGAGCCGGACAGAGCCCACTCCTGCGACACCGACTGGGCGGTGAACGCCATGACGAGAACGTCGAAGCCGTCGAGCACGTTGAGTAGACCGCAGATGGCGATGGCGCCCCATTGGTAGCGCGTCATCGGACTGCTGTCGATGCGTTCGCGTAGGTCGAATTGCATGCGCGGGACCTGCTCTTCCTCGGAGGTGGGCTGTGATGTGGCTCACGACCCACTTACCGTGGCTGACAGGTCACCCGTTTCCAACTCCGATTCCGAATGTCGGAACACCATCGCATCGTCGACGATCTTGCCGTGCCGCAGTGTGACCAGGTCGCGGAAGTAGTTCATCCGCAGCCGCCACGGTGCTTTCGAACCCTGCTTCGGGAACGACTCCACCGACCGCAGCACGTAGCCGGCGGCAAAGTCGAGGAACGGCTCCTCGTCGACCGCGCTGTCCCGCTCCGGGGAGCATTGCGCGAATCCGTTCGCGTCCATGTGCGCGAGCAGACGGCAGACGTATTCGCACACCAGGTCGGCCTTCAGCGTCCAGGACGCGTTGGTGTAGCCGATGACGAAGGCGAAATTGGGCACCCCGCTGAGCATCATCCCCTTGTATGCCATGGTCTCGGTGAGGTCGATGTCGCGGCCGTCGACGGCGAGTGTCATCCCGCCGAACGCGAGCAGGTTCAAACCCGTTGCGGTGACGACGACGTCGGCGCGCAGCTCGTCGCCGGACTTCAGCGTGATCCCGGATTCGGTGAACGTGTCGATGTGATCGGTCACGATCGACACTTCGTCGTTGCGGATGGAGCGGAACAGATCCCCGTTGGGCACGAGGCACAGTCGCTGATCCCACGGGTTGTAGCGGGGCGTGAAGTGTTTGTCGATGTCGTAGCCCTTCGGCAGCCACTTCTCCTGGAGTTGCCGGATGCGGCCCTTCATGAATTCCGGGTACCGCTGGCACAGTTGGTAGATCGCCGTCGCCACCGACGCGTTCTTGAGCCGCGTCAGCGCGTAGGCGAGCCGCGTGGGCAGGTGGCGCCGCAGTTTGTTGGCCAGCTTGTCCTTGGCCGGCATCGAGATGATGTACGTGGGCGAGCGCTGCAGCATGGTCACGTGCGCGGCCTCGGCGGCCATCGACGGCGCCAGCGTCACCGCGGTGGCGCCGCTACCGATGATGACGACTCGCTTGCCCGCGTAGTCGAGATCCTCGGGCCACTGCTGCGGGTGGACGACGCGACCACCGAACCGGTCGATGCCCGGGAACTCGGGGGTGTAGCCCTCGTCGTAGCGGTAGTAACCGCTGCAGGACATCAGGAAGTCGGCGGTGAACCGGACCTTCTCGCCGGTGTCGGTGCGCTCGGCGTCGATCGTCCAACGGGCGTTCGGCGTCGACCACTCGGCGCGAACGACCCTGTGCCGGAACCGGATGTTCCGGTCGATCCCGTGCTCGGCCGCCGTGTCCTTGACGTACTCGAGGATCGCGGGACCGTCGGCGATCGACTTGTCGTTCTCCCACGGCCGGAAGCGGTAGCCCAGCGTGTACATGTCGGAGTCGGACCGAATGCCGGGGTAGCGGAACAGGTCCCACGTGCCGCCGATCGTCTCACGGCTCTCCAGGATCGCGTACGTCCGGCCGGGGAAGCTGTCCTGCAGGTGGTACGCGGCACCGATCCCGGACAGTCCGGCCCCGATGATCAGCACGTCGAGGTGTTCGACGGGAGCCTTCGCGCCGGTGGTGTCGGCGGCGGTATCGGTGTGTGACATGAACACTCTCTCGCTGGGTGGGACGGGTGGCTACTTCGGGTCTACGGCGACGTCGTCGAGAGCGACATTACGTGCGCTGGTGGAGCGGCCGAGCTTCGCGACCTCCTCGTCCATCAGCGGAAGAATGCGGGGTACGTGGGGCAGCGTGTTGCGATCGCCGACGCGCGACGTCACCACCGCCTTCAGCCAGCCGGCGAGCGCGACCCACCGCGGCACGTAGACCCGGCGTTTCCGCTTTGCCAGGGCATCGACGAATGCGTCGACGCAGGGACCCACCGACGACGTCTTGCCGACCGGTCCCGGCAGGACCGCGAGAAGTTGGTTGAATGCGGTGAGGTCGGTTTTCGCGTCCTGGACGAGCGGTGTGTCGATCCACGACATGTGGGCCGAGCCCACGGCAACGCCACGGTGCGCGACTTCGAGACGCAGGACGTTGGCGAAATGCTCGACGCCGGCCTTGCTCGCGCAGTACGCCGCCAGGCCGGGCGCGGGTGCGAACGCGGCGAGCGACGAGACGATCAGGATGTAGCCCTTGCGTTCGATCACGGACGGAAGCGCAGCCCGGACGGTGTAGAACACGCCGAGGATGTTGATGTCGATGACCCGCTTGAACCTGGCTGGATCGACCTGCATCACCGAGCCGTAGCTCGCGATGCCGGCATTCGCGAGAACGAGGTCGATGCCCCCGAACTTCGCGACGCCGGAGTCGACGGCCTTCTGCATGGCGGGCAGGTCGCAGACGTCGGCGGCCACGGCGAGCGCGACGTCGTCACCGAGTTCGGCAGCGAGGGCTTTCAGTGGTTCGGCGTCCAGGTCGATCAGGATCAGTTTGACGCCCTTGCGGGCGAGGGTGCGGGACGTCTCGGCTCCGATGCCCCGTGCGGCTCCGGTGACGAGTGCGACTTTGTTCCTGAGCGTGGGCATGGGATCTCCTGGCGTGTGATCTGGCACCGTTCAGTGTCAGTTTGTATCTGGAACTGTGCGGTGTCAATATTGGGGAGTGAGTTCGCCCAGGCTCGACGAGACGGGCCGCACCTACCGCGGTGCGAGCCCTCGCCAGCGTCAGGAAGAGCGCCGCGCGCGTCTCGTCGACGCCGCCGTCGAAGTGTTCGGGACCAGCGGATACCGGTCCGCGACCGTCGAGAAGATCTGCGCGACCGCCGGGCTCACCAAGCGCTACTTCTACGAGTCGTTCGACGACAGCGAAGCCCTACTGCTGGCGGCGTACGCGAGCGTGACCGACCGCCTCCGGGACAGCGTCCTGCGCGGCGCGGGGGACGGGGGCGCCGATCTGGACGCCAGGGTTCGCGGGGCGCTGACCGCGTTCTTCCGGTCCGTCGCCGACGACCCGCGGATCCCACGGATCGCCTTCCAGGAGGTCCTCGGTGTCGGCCCGGAAGTCGACATCGCCTATCGCCGCGTCACCCGGTCGTTCGTGGACGCCGTGCTCGTCGTCATCGGTCCGGCGGTCGACCGCACCGCGTTTCCGGAGTTCCACCTCCGCACCCTCGCGACCGGCCTGGTCGGGGCGGTGCTGATGATCGCCCAGCAATGGGTGCTGTCGGAGAACCCCCAGCCGATCGAGACGGTCATCGCCAGCGCGCACACCATTCTCTCGGCCGTCCTGGGTGAACTCGGCCCCACGTGAGTGGCGTCGTGTGCCGGGGCACTCCTTAGCGCTCACGTGGGGGTGGATCCGGGCAAACCCCTGACGCCATCACATATATGTTGTTAAATACCTGACATGCCCGGTGCTGTGCACTGCCAATCACCTCGGGTCCGCAACACGACGATCCGCGGGGTGCTCGTCGCGTTGCTCGGGGTCCTCGCTTGGGCTGGTCCGGCGCCGAACGTCGCGCACGCCACCGGGTACGCGGGCCTCCTCGACATCACGCCCGCGAACGCGGCGGCGGAGTCGATCGGCGGGCTCGACCCCCGTCTCCCCACCGACTCCACCGCACTCGGTGCCGCGCTGGCCGCCGCCCGCTCCGACGGCGTCGCACCGACCAGGTATTCCGCCCTGCTGCAACAATATTGGCTGGCACGCGGATCCGAGGCGTCCGGCATCGACCTTGCCGGGTGGGATCCGAACGCCGGGCTGATCGCCAACGCGGCGGTGGTCGACCGGGTCTACGAGAACTACGGCCGGTATCAACTCCAACGGACCGAGCTCTACTGGTCCGGTATGGCCGGGCTGGCGGGAGGCTCGTTCGCCGCCGGCTTCTGGGACCTCGACCTCGGCCGGACCGTGCTCGGAGTCGACGCCGTCCACGCGCTCGGCAACGCCGTCGCGTCCACGGTCCGCGGACTGCCCGGCGAGGCGACGACGCTCCTGCCGCCGGACCCGAGAACTCTCGCCACCGTCGGTCCGGCGATGACGGCGGGCGACCTGGACTGGTATCAGAAACGGCTGCTGATGATGCAGAAACACATCTACTTCGACATGGTGCCCATGCACGAGGCGTACCTGAACGACGGCAGAGATGCCGTCGAGGAGATGGCCGCCGCGGGACTGCTCGACGAGAACGCCGAGATCGCCTGGAACGGCATCTTCTCCGGCACCGCAGCGGGATACGCGGACGCCCTGTTCCGGATGGCGTCGCGTGAGCAGAATCAGATCATCGCCGACCAGTGGGACGTCACGTCGGCCGCGCGCGACGGTGTCGGCCGGGCGCTCACCTACGCCACCACCCTCGCGGCGCAACCCTCGGTCCCGGGTGCGCGGGCACCGGGACAGGTCGCGCCGATGTCGGTGACGGGCGACGTCAACGGCGCGGACTACCGTCTCCGGACACCCCTGCCGGGCTTCAACTGGGCCGACCGCGAACCACGCTGGCAGTACATCGTCAGCGACATCGCGTCGTCCTACCAGCGGCTCGCCGAGGGCCGTCCGGGCGAGCTGCGCGCTCTGCTCGCCATCCCGTTCCGCGACTTCGTCGAGACCCAGCGGGTGCAGCGGCGGGTGCCCGACCTCACCCGCGACATGAGCACCGGCTGGGAGTTGTCCCCGGCGCAGCCGTAGCGCTTCCCGGACGAACGGGACGCTCGTTCGATCTGACGCAACGGGCGTCCCGTTCGTCCGGGACAGCACGGTGCCGGCTTTCCAATGGATGGATGTGACGTTGCGCACGCGTGGTCGCGGTTGGCACGTTGTGTCACACCACGCCAGGCCCGATCGCAGGAGAGTCGATGAACGTATCCGCCGTGACACACGACAGCCCGACCGCCGCGCCACCCGTCGAGGTCGCGAAGACGCCGAAGAAGGCGGCGCTCGCGTCGTTCCTCGGGAGCGCGCTCGAGTACTACGACTTCTTCATCTACGGGTCCGCCGCCGCCCTCGTCTTCGGGCACACGTTCTTCCCGGCCGGCAACGACGCGATCGGCACGGTCGCCGCGCTCGCGACGTTCGGCGTCGGCTACGTGGCCCGCCCGGTCGGCGGAATCGTGCTGGGCCACTTCGGGGACAAGCTGGGCCGCAAGAAGATTCTGCTGCTGACGCTGCTCATCATGGGCCTGTCGAGTCTCGCGATCGGATTCCTGCCCACGTACGAGCAGATCGGCATCGCCGCCCCGATCCTGCTGGTCCTGTGCCGCCTCGCACAGGGATTCTCCGCGGGCGGAGAGGCGGCGGGCGCGAGCACTCTCACGCTCGAGCACTCACCCGAGGGGCGGCGGGCGTTCTTCACCAGCTTCACGATGACCGGCTACGCGGCCGGGATGGTCCTCGCGACCCTCGTCTTCATCCCGGTGGCCGCGCTGCCGAAGGAGCATCTCGACAGCTGGGGCTGGCGAATCCCGTTCTGGTGCAGCGCCGTGATGCTCGTGGTCGCCTACTTCGTGCGCACCAAGCTCGACGAGACTCCGGTGTTCGAGGAGTCGCGTGAGCACGCAGAGGTGCAGAAACTGCCCGTCGTCACCGTCGTGACCACCCAGTGGCGGGACGTCCTGCGGATCGCCCTGTGCTCGCTGTTCGCCGTCGGGCAGACGGTGTTCACCGTCTTCGGGCTCGCCTACGCCACCGGACCCGAGGTCGGCATCGACCGCACCACGATGCTGTGGGCGTCGTCGGCGTCGATCGCGGGTTCCATCGTCGCGATACCTCTGCTCGCCAAGCTGTCGGACCGCGTCGGACGCCGCCCTGTATGGATCACCGGCACTCTCGGATGCGGTGTCACCATCTTCGGATACTTCTGGGCCATCTCGGTCGGCTCCATTCCGCTGATCTTCGTCGCCGCACTGCTCACGATGACGCTGTTCTACTCGATGGTGAACGGCCTGTGGCCGAGCTTCTTCACCGAGATGTTCGCCGCGCCCGTGCGCTATTCCGGTTTCGCCGTCGGCACGCAGATCGGTTTCCTCATCGCCGGTTTCGCCCCGGCGATCGGCTGGGCACTGCTGGGAACCGGGGCGAACGCGTGGGTCCCGGTCGCGGTGTTCACGGCACTGTGCATGCTGGTCTCGTCCGTCGCCGCCTTCACCGCCCGCGAGACGTACCGGGTGCCGCTGGCCGAACTCGGGCGTCCGTCGACCTCGCGGGAGTAGCCGGAGGACAATAGGACGATGTCACGGACACCGACAGGAGAATCGGTCACTGCCCGCGTCGTGAGGGTCTTGTCTTCCTTCGACGCGGACACACCGTCCCTGTCGGTGTCCGACATCGCGCGCCGGTCCGACCTCCCCGTCGCGACGGCGCACCGCATCGTCGGCGAACTCGTCAAGTTCCGCCTCCTCGAACGCAACGACACCCGCATCAGCATCGGGGTCCGGATGTGGGAACTGGGGTCCCGCGGTTCGCACACCCTGAGTCTGCGCGAGGCGGCGATGCCGTTCATGGAGGATGTGAACGCCGCGATCAAGCAGCACACCCAGCTGGGCGTCCTCGACGGCAACGAGGTGCTGTTCGTCGAACGGCTCTCCACCCGCGGGTCCGTCGTCAACGTCACCAAGATCGCCGGACGGCTGCCGGTGCATGCGTGCTCGTCCGGTCTGGTTCTGATGGCGAACGCCTCCCGCGACGTGCAGGACGAATTGCTGTCGCAACCGCTCGAACGGTACACCGACGCCACCGTCACCGACCCCGACCAGATGCGGCGTCTCCTCGCCGAGGTGCGGCACCAGCACTTCGCGGTGGCCGCCGGTCTCATCACCCCGGGTGCGACGGGAGTCGCTGTGCCCGTGCGGGACAGCGACGGCGGCAAGGTGATCGCCGCCCTGTCCGTCGTCATCCCGCACGATCAGGCGAACCCGCAGTCGGTGGTGGCGGCTCTGACGACGGCGTCGCGCGGCATCACCCGGGCGATGACGCGCGGATCGCGGCACTGATCAGAAACCTTTCCATCCATTGGAGTCGAGCTGTGACCCGAGTCTCGGCTCGGTCAGAGTGGGTGACACGAACACACCGTCACCGATCGCGCAGTGTGCCTCCAAACATGCTGCACAGCAGTGCCTTCGCGCGATCGAGTGCCGACTCTCCAGGGAAGGTCCACATATGAGCTCGAAATCCGTCAAATGCGACCTGTTGGTCATCGGGTCCGGGGCCGCGGGCATGGCTGCCGCGCTCAAGGCCGCGAGCGAAGGCCACAGCGTCATCGTCGCCGAGAAGTCGAAGTGGCTCGGCGGCACCACCGCCATCTCGGGCGGCTGGGCGTGGGTGCCGGGCAACAAGCAGGGCGTCGCGCAGGGCGACACCCGTCAGGAGATCGAAACCTACATTCGGGCACTCGCCAAGGACTGCTACAAGGCCGAGATGGTCGACACCTTCCTCGACGAGGTCCCCGAGGCGATCGACTGGCTCGAACGCGACACCGACGTCGAATTCGTCTATCCGGAAATGGCTCCGGACTACCAGATGGACGCCCCGGGTGCGAAGCCGTCGGGGCGCGCGATCTCCGGCAAGGTCGTCGACGCGCGCACACTCGGCGAGAACCGGCTCCGGTTGCGCCCCTACCTCGACACGTACACCGTCTTCGGGTACATGCCCGAGGTCGGACCCGACATCGCACAGTTCCTGCACGCCAACCAGTCGTGGAAATCGTTTGCCTACGTGTCGAAGAAGCTCCTCAAGACGTGGGTCGAGACGGTGCTCTGCCGACGGTCGTTCGACCGGACCAACGGCAATTCGCTGATGGTCCGGATGGTGTCGTCCGCGGCCAAGCTCGGCATCCGGATGTGGACCGAGACACCCGTCACGAAGATCCTGCAGTCGGAGAACGGGGTCGTCACCGGCGCCGTGCTCGGGGGAGTTCACGCGGCAACGGTGGAGGCGCGGCTCGGTGTCGTCATCGCGGCAGGCGGCTACTCCTCGGACGCCTCCCTGCGCGCCGAGTACTGGGGTCATGATCCGCACGGCGACAACCACTTCACGCCCACCGTCGGGCACGACGGCGACAATGTGCGCCTGGCCGCACCGCTCGGCGGGCACGTCGACACCGACGTCCACGAGCCGGCCGACTGGGCGCCGGTCACGGTGTTCACCGGTCTGCGCGGACAGCAGCGGATCTTCCCGCACCTGCGGGCGTTCGGGCTCCCGGGACTGATCGCCGTGAACCGCAAGGGTGAACGCTTCGCCAACGAGTCGAGTTCGTACCACGACTTCGGCATGGCGATGATTCAGGACAACGCCGGCCAGGACGAGACATTCGGCTACATCATCGCCGACTCGAAAGCCATGAACAAGTACGGAATCGGCTACGCGAAGCCGCGGCCCATCCCGCAGAGCTATTTCAAGAAGACCGGATTCCTCCACAAGGCCGACACGGTCGAGGAACTCGCACGCAAGATCGGTGTCGACGCCGCCGGGCTGAAGAAGACCCTGTCCGAGTTCAACGCGGGCGCCGCCAAGGGGGAGGACCCGAAGTTCAATCGCGGATCCAACTGGTTCCACCACTTCAAGGGCGACATGGAGCACCAGCCCAATCCGAACCTCGAGCCGCTCGACAAGGGACCGTACTACGCGGCGAAGATCGAGATGGGCGACCTCGGAGCCTACTCCGGCCTCGCCGTCGATCGGCACAGCCAGGTCCTCGACGACGACAACCAGCCGATCCCCGGTCTCTTCGCGGCTGGTTCCGCGGCGGTCAGCATCTTCGGCGGCGGATACCCGGGCTACGGCGCCAACATCGGGCCCGCCCTCGTCTTCGGATACACCATCGGCCGGGACGCCGAGATCCTCGTGTCGCTGCGCAGCGAATCCGTCACACCGACCGTCCTGGAAGAGATCTGACGTGCCGTTCTACCTCGTCCGCTACGCATACACCGGCGACACCGCCGGCCGGGACACGTATCGTCCCGAACACAAGAGTCACCTGCAGGCCGCCGCCGACCGCGGACTCATCCTCGGGTCGGGACCGTTCGCCGCCGGAGAAGATCCCGGCGCCGCGATGGTCTACGAGGCCACGGACCGGCAGGACGTCGTCGACGTCGTCGAGGGCGACCCGTTCCGGACGCACGGATACGTCGCGTCGTACGACATCACCGAATGGATTCCGATGATCGGCCCGTGGGCCGTCGCAGCAGTGGGAGGCAGGTCATGACAGGTCGAGTGGCAGGGAAGGTCGCCGTCGTCACGGGGGCGAACGGTGATCTCGGCGGCGCGACCGCCCGGATGCTCGCCGCGGAAGGCGCGCGGGTTGCCGCGCTCGACCTGAAACTCCCGGACGCACCGTGGGATTCGGAGGCGATCACGCCGTTCGCCGTCGACGTCACCGACGAGACCAGTGTCGCCGACGCCGTCGCAGCGATCGTCGAGACCGTCGGCGTCCCCGACGTTCTCGTCAACTGCGCCGGCATCATCGGCAGGCCCGCACCGTCACACGAGGCGTCGGTCGCCGAGTTCGACCAGATCTTCGACGTCAACGTCAAGGGCGTCTGGCTGATGACCAAACACGTGGTGCCCCACATGATCGGCCGGAAGAAGGGCAGCATCGTGAACTTCTCGTCGATCCACGGGCTGACCGGAGGCTCCAACGTCCCGCTGTACCACGCGTCGAAGGGCGCGGTGCGGCTGCTGAGCAAATCCGACGCCGTCACGTACGGGCCGGACGGAATTCGCGTCAACTCGATCCATCCCGGGTCGATGCGGACGGCGATGAGCCGGCGGTCGGCGGAGGGCAGCGCGCTCGGGCCGGAGGAGTACTATCGCCAACTCGTCTCGGGCAACCCCCTTCCGCGGCAGGGTGAACCGGACGAGATCGCGTACGGGGTGCTCTACCTCGCCTCGGACGAGTCCGGCTTCACCACCGGCACCGAACTCGTCGTCGACGGTGGCTACACGGCGCACTGAGGCCGTCAGCCGAAGTGTCGCGCCAGACGCCGGTGCCGGTGCCCGAAGAACGCGCCCAGCACGCGGGCCAGCACCGGCGTCAGCGGCACCAGCGGAAGCCTCGGTTCGAACGTGATCCGGTCGTAGACGCCTGTGCTGCCGTCGTCGAACGGCCGGAGCGTGCGTTCGTGCTCCCACCGGCGCATGCTGAGCATCGTCGACTTCTCGTGGAACCGCAGGCCCGGTTCCAGCTCCGCGATGGTCAGATCGTCGTACTCGAACGGGACCAGCCCGAACAGTCGCAGCCACGCCCGGCCGAGCGGTTCACCGACCGCGACCGAGTCGATGCTGATCGACTCCTGACCGCGCGGGATGCTCATCGTCATCCACGGACGCATCTCGTCGTTGATCCCCTCCGGATCGACGACCCTCGCCCACACCTGTCCAATCGGTGCGCCGACGACCGAGCTGCGTTCGATGATCACCGCCCCATCATCGTCGCCTCGCACACCGGGGTGCAACGGGCTCGCTGCTGGATGCGACTATTCACGAACCCCCGGTGGGGCGACGAGCAGCCGAATCCATCGTGGTCCCTACATCTCCAGCGGGATGTGCTCGGCGGCGGTGCCGTCCGCGTTGAGCAGCTGACCCATGCGTTTGACGGTGCGCAGGGTCACGGTGCGTGCGGTGATGGTCAGGCCCGGGATCCGCTCACCGAAGTGCCCCTCGAGCCGGGCGGTCTCCTCCGCCGAGCGTGACCACACCGACACGAGGAGGTTGCAGTTTCCGGTCACCGCGGCGCACAGGCGCACGTCGGGGAGGGCGGAGAGCTCGCGCGCGGCGTCGTCGAGACGATCGGCCGGCACGTTCATCCGGTAGGTGGCGAGCAGCCGCCAGCCCGCGAGCTGCTGGGCGAAGTCGCAGCGGAAGAGGATCTCGCCCTGGCGGATCATCCGCTGCAACCGGCGTCGCGCGGTCGGCTCGGCGATGCCGGTGACGGCGGCGAGTTCGGCGTAGCTGCGGCGGCCGTCGCCGCCCAGTGCCCGGAGCAGGACGAGGTCCGGGCTCGAGGACGCATCCGGGTGCGTCCACGCCGGACGCGCGCCCTGCTGGGCGCGCTGGTCCCGGTCCAATGCGCGCACGCGCCAGCTGCTGCCCTCCCGGTACCCGCGCAGCGACACCCGGGTATTCACCGACAGCGCCCCGTCGTGCGCGCCGAGGTCGTGACTCAGGAAGTGCGCGAGCGCGGCGGGCCCGCGCGTCACGACGCTGAGGAACAGATCGAAGTCTCCCGCCACCTGCTCGAGACTGAACACTCGCGGATCGGAGACGAGCTGGTCGGTCAGCGGCTCGATCGCGCCGGGACTGCAGCGGACTTCCACGTATGCGACGCAGTGATCGTCCGACGGCGCCGGATACGCGGTGACCCAGGACAGCCCGAGTTCCGTCAGGCGGTGCCAGCGGCGGGCGGCGGTGGTCGCCCCGATGCCCAGTGCGGTGCCGACCTGTGACCAGGGGGCACGTGGACTGGTCTGGAGGGCGTCGATCAGGGCCAGGTCCAGCTCGTCGAACGGTGGACGCCCACCCGTCGACGGTGCCTTGTCGCCGCGTCGGCTGTCGGATTCCGGCGTGTCCGACGGTGTGGTGACGGAATCCTGCGTTTTCGTTCTCGCGACCCTCATGGTTCCTAATCTTCACCCAGTGCGCGGCGGCCGTGTCGGAGGTGCCGAGGCGTCGACTTGGTGTGTCGGTGATTCGCCGACCCTGTCATCCGGGAGAAACTGTGAAACATCCACCAGAAGTGCACCGCGCCAACGCCGATCGGACCCCACTGGACCGGGCCGCGCGGATCACGGTGATCCTTCTGTTCGCCGCGTGGGTCGTCGATTACATCGATCGCCTCGCGATCAACCTCGCACTGCCCTCGATCGGTGCCGAGTTCGGTCTCGGCCACACCCAGCAGGGCATGGTCATCTCCGCGTTCTTCCTGTCCTATGCGCTGTGCCAGATTCCCGGCGGTCTGCTCGCCGACAGGTTCGGTTCCCGACGGGTGGTCTCCTGGTCGCTGCTGATCTGGTCCCTGTTCACCGCCCTGACCGGCACTGCCTGGGCGTTCGCCGTGCTGCTGGCGATTCGGTTCCTGTTCGGGGTGGGGCAGGGGGTGTATCCCGCGGCGGCCATGAAGGCGGTCGCCGAGCGCACCGCGCCGGGACAGCGAATGACCGCGACCGGGTGGGCGCAGAGTTCCAACGCCTTCGGCGCGGTGCTCGCCCCGCTCATCGCGGCGCCGATCATCGCCCTGTGGGGCTGGCGGATGTCGTTCTTCGCGATCGCCGGTCTGGGAGTTCTGGTGTGGGCGGCGATCCAACTGTGGCTGCCCGCCACGTTGCCGCAGTCCGACGACACCGAGGTCCGACCGGACCAGCAGGGCGGATTGCGGGCCGTGCTTGCCTCGGGCGTCATGTGGCGGTTCACCCTGATGTTCTTCGGCTACGGCATCATCGTGTGGGGCCTGAATTCCTGGATCCCGTCCTATCTCCAGACCGAGCGCGGCATCTCGCTAACGGGTTCCGGGTTGCTGTCCGCGATCCCCGCCCTGGTCGGTGGCGTCGCGATCATCGTCGGCGGCAAGCTCATCGACCGTCTCGGCGGCCGGCATCGACTGATCGTCTTCCCCGCGATGACGGTCTGCGCGGTGTGCATCCTCTTCCTGAACCGGGTGACGTCGCTGACCGAATTCGTCGCGCTCCTGTCGCTGGCCACCGCTTCCGCCACGCTGTGCTACATGCCGATCTTCGCGATACCCATGCGCACCCTGCCTGCCGGGCTGGTCGGCACCGGGTCGGGAATGATCAACTTCGGCGGTCAGGCCGCCGGATTCGTCACCCCGATGGTGATGGGCGCGTTGGTCGATCGCTATTCCTACACCGCCGCGTTCGCCTTCCTCGTCGTCGGCGCCGTTCTCGCGGGCGCGTTCGCGCTGGGAACACCGCAGCGTCCCCACGCTTTCAGTGCAGCCATTTCTCCTCATGCGTCACAGCGCCAACCGACACCGACCACGACGGCCGGTTCCGAGATCAGGTGACGTCCGCTCCGAGCGAACCCACCCAGCCACGACAACGTAAGGACACCACCGTGACCGAGTTCTCCCAGACCGTCGTTCTGCCTCCCGGTACTCCGGCCCAGGCCGCAGTGTCGGAATTGCTCCCCGCGCTCACCGACCTCTACCGCGATCTGCACGCGCACCCCGAATTGTCCATGCAGGAGAACAGGACCGCGGGCATCGTCGCGGCGGTGCTGCGCGCACAGGGCTGGGACGTCACCGAGGGCGTCGGCCGGACCGGCGTCGTCGGTGTGCTCCACAACGGTGACGGTCCCGTGGTGCTGCTGCGCGCCGACATGGACGGACTGCCGGTCCGCGAGGACACCGGACTCGACTACGCCTCCACCGACACCGGGATCGATCCCGACGGGGCGACGGTGCCGGTCATGCACGCGTGCGGTCACGACGTGCACGTCACCTGCCTGCTCGGCGCCGCCGCGCTGTACGCCGCGGACCGCTCCCTGTGGCGCGGCACCCTCGTGGTGGTCTTCCAGCCCGGCGAGGAGACCGCGCAGGGCGCCCGGGCGATGGTCGACGACGGTTTCGTCGAGCGCTTCCCCCGTCCGGACGTGTGCCTGGGCCAGCACGTCGGGCCGTTCCCCGCCGGGGTGATCGTCACCCGCCCCGGAACATTGATGGCGGCCGCCGACAGCTTCCGGATCCGGCTCTTTGGGCGCGGCGGGCACGGATCGGCGCCGGAGCACACCGTCGATCCCATCGTCATGGGCTCGGCCGTGGTGGGGAGGCTTCAGGCGGTCGTGTCGCGCGAGGTGGCCGCCGGTGATTCGGCGGTGATCACGGTGGGCTCGTTCCACAGCGGCCACAAGGAGAACATCATCCCCGACGAGGCGGAACTGAAGGTCAACGTCCGCACCTTCGACCCGCAGGTGCGTGACCGGGTGCTGCCCGCGATCCGCCGCGTCGTCGACGCCGAGGCCGCCGCATCCGGGGCGCCGAAGGAGCCGGAATTCAGCCCCCTCAACGACTTCCCGCTGACGGTGAACGACGAGGCCGCCACCGAACGGGTCGTCACGGCACTCGCCGGCGCCTTCGGTTCGGACCGGATGCTGCCGATGCCACGTCCACTCGCCGGCAGCGAAGACTTCGGTGTGTTCGCCACCGCCGCCGGATGTCCCTCCGTCTTCTGGCATTTCGGCGGCGCCGACCCCGCGGCGTTCGCCCACCTGGACCTCACCGCCACGGCGTCCCTGGCCCTGCCCGAGGGAGTGCCGACCAACCACTCGCCGCAGTTCGCCCCGGTGATCGATCCGACCCTCGAGACCGGGGTCCGGGCGCTGCTCGCCGCGGCGGCCGCCTGGAACGCGGCGAGCTGATCCGCCGAGCGCACCTCACGTCGGTGGGGGTCGCCTATCTCACACTCACGTAAGTTTAATTTTCAACTTTAGTCGTGTGAAGATCGAGTGACACGGAGGTCGCGAAGTGGAGTGGCCCCGGAAATTCCCAGGGGAGAGGACGACCATGTCCGTAGACGAAGAGCGACGTCAGGTCGAGTTGGTCGTCGACCGGCTTGCCGTGGAGCACGCCGGCGTCCCACGACACACGGTCGAGCAGATTGTGCACGACGTGCATGCGGCCTTCGACGTGGGGGTGGTGCGCGATTTCGTTCCGCTGCTGGTCGAACGGTCCGCGAAGCGGAAGATCGCCGCTCTCACCAGTTTCTGACGCACGATCTCCGCGCTGTCACGGGTGCAGCGGTGCCTGCAGGATGGCGGTGTTGTCGCCGGGTGCGCTGACGCCGAGCATGGTGGCGTCGGACATCGGTAGCGCCACGGCGAGGTTCATCGACATCTTCCGATCGCCGCCGGCGATGAAACTTCCTGCGTTCATGCGACTTCCGTCGGGTCGTTGCAGCCAGACGTTGTAGGTGCTGCCCTGGGGGAGTCCGGTGACGTCGAGGCTGATTCCGGTTCCCCAGGCGCGGTTCTCCACCCGAGCGGACGCCTCCACACCCGCGGCGGGCGCGGTGAAGGCCACCGGCTGTCCGGGCGGGCTGCTCGGGACGAGGGCGCGGAGGAAGAATCCACCGGTGAGCAGGCCGAGAGCGGTGACGGCGGCCGCGGCGACGACCGCGATCCGGCGGTGACGTTGCCGGCTGCGTTCGCGGTCGAGCGTCGCGAGGATCGTGCCGGGCAGTGCGGGGGACGGCGCCGGCGGCGGCTCGAGGAGCCGGTCGGGGTCCGCCTGCCCCAGTACCGAGGCCACCGGGGTCAGCTGGATCAACTCGGCCCGGCAATCCGGGCATCCGTCCAGGTGGGCGCGTAGCGCCACGGCTTCGTGGTCGTCGAGGCGCCCGAGCGCGTACATGCCCAGCAAGGTGTGCATCTGTCGGCAGCGATCACTGGTCACCGTGCCACCCCATTTCTTCCAGTACGAGTTTGAGCGCCTTCAGCCCGTAGTACACCCGACTGCGCACGGTGCCCACGGGGATGCCGAGTTCCGCTGCGACCTCGCTGGTGGGCCGGTCGCGCAAATGAATCTCGACGAGTACGACGCGGTGCTGTTCGGACAGTCGCCGCAGGGCCTCCTCGACCTGCAGTCCCACCAGCAACTGTTCCAGCGGGCGCTCGGGCACGGGAACGTCGGGTGGCTCGGTGTCGGCGAGCTGTGGCCGGGAGGCCCGCGCCCGGCTCGCGTCGATCACCACGTTGCGGCAGATGGCATACAGCCAGGTCCGGACGGTGGAACGCTGCGGGTCGAACCGGTCCGCGCCGCGCCAGGCTCGGAGGAACGTCTCCTGCACCACTTCCTCCGCGCGTCCCCGGTCTCCGAGTGAGCGGTAGGCGAGGGCGAACAGTTCGCCGGCGTGATCGTCGTAGACGGTCCGCAACACCGCGTTGTCGGCCAAATTCCCGACCGACTCCTCCGCCCGCTTGCGCGACATGCGTAGCCGCACGACCTCACCTCCTGCAACACCGGAAATGTCGTCGGCCCGTCCGACGTCCGCCAGGGTGTACGGACGTGAGTGCCGCGGCGTTCACCGTCGATTCTCACACCAGCGTCTTCGTGAAAGTTCGCGGCCGTCGTGAACGCGGCCGTCCCGCGGTCCGTACTCCCCGGCGTCGTCCGCGATCGGCGGGCGGAAACAGAGGAGAACGGAGATCTGATGATCGCGAAGCACACGATTATCGCGGTGGCCTGCGCGGGCGCTGCGGTTGCCCTGATGTCGGGCTGCAGCCAGGCGACCGAGGCCCCGGCCGCTGCGGCGGATGCGCCGACGAGCGCTGCCCCGGACACAGCGCCGGCGACCGGCGCATCGGATGCGGCGACGACGCTCGGCACGCGAGAGACCGCGCTCGGCACCGTGCTGACCGACGGTGACGGCTTCACGCTCTACCGCTTCGACGAGGACACAGCCGACCTGGTGCGGTGCGTGGGCCCGTGTGCCGAGATCTGGCCGCCGACGCCCGGCACGCCGTCGCCACACCCGGACGCCGTCCTGCCGGGCACGGTGGGCACCACGACGCGCCCGGACGGCGTCGAGCAGGCCACTTATGACGGTCATCCTCTCTACCGGTTCGCGAAGGACTCCGCCCCGGGGCTGACGAGCGGCGACGGGGTCAAGGGCACGTGGCACGTGGTGACGGTCGATGCCGCGCACGGGTGACGGCCACGAACCCTCCGTCGGTGGTCGTTCGGACACCACCGTCACCCGGCGCAGCGCCCTGATCGGTCTGGCGGCGGTCGGTGCGATCGCCGCCGTGGACGTCGGCGGGTTCCTGTTCGCCGGCGGCCGGCTGACCCCGCACACCGTCACCCCGTCGCGGTTCGTCGATCGATTCGAGCAGGTCTTCGGCCGGCACGAGGGGTTCCGGCGCAACCACGCGAAGGGGGTGAGTGCCACCGGGTGGTTCACGGCGACCGGTGCGGGGTCCGCGGTGTCCACGGCGAGCGTCTTCCGGGCCGGCGGCCGCTACCCGGTCACCGGACGGTTCTCGTTATCGGGTGGGTTGCCTACCGCTGCCGACGCCGTCGACACCGTGCGCGGTCTGGGGTTGCTGTTCCGGTTGCCCGGGGGAGAGCAGTGGCGGACCGCGATGATCGACAGCCCGGTGTTCCCCGACCGCACGCCGGACGGTTTCCGTGATCGGCTGCTCGCCTCGAAGAAGGTTTCGGACACCGGCAAACCCGATCCGGCCGCGATGGCCTCGTTCCTGGCACGCCATCCCGAGACAGCGGCGGCGATGGACATCATCCGGCGACAGCCTCGCACTTCCGGATTCGGGGACAGCACATTTCACGGGCTCAATGCGTTCCGGTGCACCGACCGATCCGGCGCCACGGTTCCGGTGCGCTGGAGGCTGGTGCCGGAGCAGCCCGTCCGGCATCCCGGCACCGAGGAGGGCGCCGGCCGCGACTACCTGTTCGACGCCCTCCTCCGCGAGGTCACGCGAGGACCCCTGCGCTGGCGGATGATCCTCACGCTCGGGGAGGCGGGGGACCCGACGGACGATGCCACCAGACCGTGGCCGGCAGACAGGAAGTCCCTCGACGTCGGCACGCTGACCGTCGACGCGATCGACACCGAAGCACCGGGCAACGCGCGGGACGTCAACTTCGATCCGCTGGTACTGCCGAACGGCATTGCACCGTCGGATGATCCATTGCTCAGTGCACGGTCCGCGGTCTACGCGGAATCGTTCAACCGACGGTCCGGTGAGCCGAAATCGCCGAGTCGAGTCAACGTTTCGGAGGTGCCCGATGAGCGATAGCCGGACCGAGCGGCCGACCCGGTATGCGTTCACGTCGCGGTTGCTGCACTGGACGATGGCGATCCTGGTGATCGCCCAACTCTTCCTCGGCGTCGCGATGGTGGCGTCGTTGGACGCCTACCACCTGTTGCGGACGGTGCATCAGCCGCTGGGGTTCGCGATCCTCGTCCTCGCGGTCGTGCGCATCGGCAACCGGATCCTCCACCGGCCGCCGCCGTCCGCCGGGATGCGGCCCGCCGAGCGGATGGTCGCGACCGGGTCGGAATACGTGCTCTACGGACTCCTGGTGCTGCAACCGGTCACCGGGTGGGCGATGCTGTCGGCGGGCGGGTTCCCGATCGCCCTCACCGCGCAGCTGAGTCTGCCCGCGATCGCTCCCCGCGATCCGGATCTGTACGCAGTGTTGCGGCAATCCCATACCGTGCTCGGGTACCTGCTGTTCGCCGCGTTCACCGCGCACCTGTGTGCCGTCCTGTTCCACACGTTCGTCCTGCGTGACCGGATTCTCGGCCGGATGACGATGGGGCGCCGAGCCCGGCCCACCCAGCCGCCGCAACGACAAGATCAAGAGTTCAGGGTTTCCTGAATACAGGAATCGCTGTATCGTCGGGGCATGGAGATGTTGATCCATCGCGACGGGCTGTCCCGGTTCGGCTACGCGCTGTCGGACACGACGCGCACGCAGATCCTGCTGAGCCTGCGGTCGGGGCCCGGGTATCCGTCCGAACTGGCCGAACAGATCGGGGTGTCGCGCCAGATCCTGTCGAATCACCTGGCCTGCCTGCGTGGTTGCGGCCTCGTCGTCGCGGCGCCGGAGGGGCGGCGCACGCGGTACGAACTGGCGGATCCGCGGATCGGGCGCGCGCTCGACGACCTGATCGGCCTGGTGCTGGCCGTCGATCCGTCCTGCTGCCCGGACGCCGAGACGGACGGATGCTGCTGATGGCGTCGGAACTCGGAATGCCCGCCACGCGTCCGGCTCTCACCGCGGGGCGGCGGCAGGTCCTGGGGCGGCGGATCCGGTGGTTCGTGGCCGCGACGATCAGCTACAACGTGCTCGAGGCGATCATCGCGCTGAGCGAGGGCGCGCGGGTGTCGTCGACCGCGCTGATCGGGTTCGGTCTCGACTCGGTCATCGAGGTGTCCTCCGCGGCGGCCGTCGCCTGGCAATTCGCAGGCAAGGACCCGGAATCGCGGGAGCGGGTGACGCTGCGGATCATCGCGTTCTCGTTCTTCGCGTTGGCCGCGTACGTCACGGTCGACGCCACCCGATCCCTCTTCGGCATCGGCGGGGCGGAGCACTCGATCGTCGGGATCACGCTGGCGGCAGTCAGTCTCGCGATCATGCCGGTGCTCTCGTGGGCGCAGCGGCGCGCGGGACGCGAACTCGGTTCCCTCTCGGCCGTCGCCGATTCCAAACAGACCCTGCTGTGCACCTACCTGTCCGCCGTCCTGCTGGTCGGCCTGCTTCTCAACTCCCTGCTCGGGTGGTCCTGGGCCGACCCGATCGCCGCCCTGGTCATCGCCGCGATCGCCGTCAAGGAGGGGATCAACGCGTGGCAGGGCGACACCTGTTGCCCGGCGCCGGTCACCACCTCCGGCGCCGGCGCCGGTCCTGCCTGCGACTGCTGCGACGACTGAAAGGACCCGACGACCGCGTCACTTCCCCCCGACGATGCCGCTGTCGAGGAGTTTGGCGATGTCGGAGTCGGAGCTGCCGAGGAGGTCGCGGAGGACGCTGCCGGTGTCGTCGCCGACGGCGGAGGCGGGTGCCACGGTGGCGTGGTGTCCGTCGAACGATGCCGGGTGGCCGGAGGCGAGGTAGGTACCGATCCGCGGCTGTTCGAGGGGGGTGAACATCGGGTTGTTTTCGAGTTCGCCGGATTTCACGAGTTCCTCGAACGTGCGGTAACGCTCGGCGAGGACGGACGTCTTCGAGAGTGCTTCGGCCACTTCGGCCGCGGTGTGTTCGCGGAACCAGCGGGTGAACAGTGCGGTGAGGACGTCGCGGTGGGTGAAGCGATCGGCTTCGCGCGCGAAGTCGGCGTCGAGTGCGGTGGCGAGTGCCTCCACGGCGGCGGTGGTTCCGGTGACGGCAACGAGGTCGCGGAAGTGCCGTGGGGTGAGGGCCACGATCATGAACCGGGCGCCGTCGCTGGTGGTGAAATCCGTTCCATACGTGCCGTAGACGGAGTTGCCGGTTCCTTGCCTGCCGGAGCCGTTGATCTGCACTTCGGTGAGGTATCCGAGGGTGCCGGCGGTGGCGAGTGCGACGTCCTCGAGTGGCAGGGAGATGCGGGTGCCCTCGCCGGTGGCGTCGCGGTGACGGGCCGCGGCGGCGACGGCCAGCGCGGCGTACAGCCCGCACGCCACGTCCCAGGCGGGGAGGACGTGGTTGACGACCCCGGCATGATCGGCGGGACCGGTGATGGACGGGAAACCGAGCCCGGCGTTGACCGTGTAGTCGACGCCGGGGGAACCATCACGGCCACCGAGGATTTCGAGGGTGATGACGTCGGAGCGGAGCGCACTCAGCGTGTCGTGGGCGAGCCAGTCACGACCTCCCGCGTTGGTGACGAGAATTCCGCCGCCCGCGCCGGGGGCCGCGACCAGTTGCTGGACGAGCCGCTGCCCCTCGGGGTTGCGCATGTCGACGGCCACGGACCGCTTGCCGCGGTTGAGTCCGGTCCAGTAGATGCTCTCGCCGTCGCCCGTGATCGGCCAGCGGTTGTAGTCGGCGGCGCCGCCGATGGGGTCGATCCGGATGACCTCGGCCCCCAGCTGGGACAGGGTCAGTCCGCACAGGGGGGACGCGATGAAACTGGAGACCTCGACGATCCGAAGTCCGGCAAGGGGAGTGTGGGCGGTCACGAGAGATGCTCCTTGAGGGTGGAGGTCAGGCCATGAGGGCGGTGAAGCGCCAGTCGAGGACGGGGACGTCGGACGCTGTGGCGTTGTGCGCGAACACCAGTGAACGCAGATGCAGTATTCCGCCGCCGCCGGGCAACTCCTCGGCGCTCTCGATTTCGAGTTCGCTGGTGAGGGTGTCACCCTCGTGGACGGGACCGGTGTGGTCGCAGGACTTCCAGCCCAGGACCGTGACGAGGTTCGGCAGGGCGCGCGTGGCCTGCCCGAGCGCGATGCCGATGGTGTGCCCGCCGTAGACCAGTCGTCCGTCGGCGCCGACTCGTTCGTCGTGGTGGGTTGCCGCGATGTTGAGGGTGAGGCGCGCCAGTTCGGGGGCGCTCGACACCACGTCGCCGCTGCTCCGCAGCACGGATCCGGCGAGGTCGGCCGAGAAGTGCTGCCCCGGAACCTTGTCGCGGTAGCGGGCGAGGTCCCAGCCCTCGGGGGCGGCGAACGACTGCTCCGACTGCGGCCCGATCGCGGACAGGTCGTCGGACTTGCGGACGCGGTCCTCGTCGGGGTTCGCGCTCAACGGGAGCATCGCGCAGCGGTAGAAGTCGAGGACGGTGCGGCCGTCCTGGTCGGTGGACGTCATCCGCAGAGCCGCCAGACCGGTGGGTTTGCGTCCCGGTTTCGCCGAGTTCTCCCGCAGTCCGACCACTTCGGTGCGCGTGTAGAGCGTATCGCCGAGATGCGGGAAGTGATGGAAGCGGAGGCCGCGGTAGAACAGGTTGGCCTTCACGTGGTGAGTGGCCAGCGTGGACTGTCCGATGGCGACGTCGGTGACGAGGCCGGGGTTTGCGACGGCGTCCGCGGACCCGGTGACGGCCCGGGACAGGTGCGCGTCGAGGGGCAGCCGCAGGCGGTCGCCGAGGATGGCTTGATGGGCGGCGGCGAGGCCGCTGGTGAGGGTGACGGCGGGGGCGGTGTCGAATTCCTGCCCGACCTCGAGTTCGTCGAAGTACGGGCCACCGACATACGTCTGCGTGATCGTCACTGTGCACCTACCTGGGCGAGAACGCGTCGTGCCGCGACTGCGACGGCCTCGTCGAGCATCTGCCCGTCGAGTTGCGCCGCCCCGGCGCCCGCGGCTTCGGCGGCAGCGAGTGCGTCGATCACGCGTCGCGCGTCCTCGACCGCGGTGTCGGTGGGGGTGAAGGCCGCAGCGGCGGACTCGACCTGCGCGGGATGGATGACCCATTTTCCGTCGAATCCGAGCGCGCTGGTCCACGCGGCCGAGTGGCGGAAGGCGTCGTCGTCGGCGATGCCGAGGAACGGGCCGTCGATCGCCTGGATGCCGGCGGCGCGGGCGGCGACAAGGATGCCGTCCTGGATCGCGAGCCAGTGTTCGGGGAGGGCGGTTCGAGATCGGCCGAGGGCCGCCCCGAGGTCGGCGTAGCCGATGATGACGGACTCGAGCCGGGCGACGGCGCGGGTGATGTCGGCGATGTTCTGCACGCCGACCGGGGTTTCGACGAGAGCCTGCAACCCGATGTCGGTACCGGCGAGAGCCTGATCGGCGCGGACCAGATCCTGCGCCGTCTCCACCTTGGGAACCACGATGCTCGTGAGCGCGGCGCCGAGGGAGGCGCACAGGGCGAGGTCGTCCTCCGCCCACGGCGTGGTCAGCGCGTTGATGCGGACCGCGACGGCCCGGGAGCCGTCCGACTCGAGCACGAGGCGGCGCACGAGGTCGCGGGCCTCGGCCTTCTTGGCGGAGGCGACGGCGTCTTCGAGGTCGAGGACCACCTCGTCGGCGGTCGACCGGAGCGCCTTGAGGGCCTTGCGCTCGTCGGATCCGGGGGCCACCAGAACGGCGCGCCTGCGGGTGAGGTTCTGCACGATGCTTCATTCCTAGGGTCCGGGAGCCCGGGTCGGGCTGGATATGTACGGCCAGCCTGATGCGGCTGCGCTGCTGATGCTGGCAGCGACGTAGCGGTCATGTCAAGACCGATCGTTGACTTTAGGCAGACATTGTCGGATTATGGCCGTACAAATGTTGTGGAAAGTGTGAGGTGGATTCATGGCCAAGCTGAACGAGGAAGAGGCGTACCTGGTCGAGACGGTGCGCGCGTTCATCGATCGCGACGTGAAGCCGACGGTGCAGGCGGTGGAACACGCCAACGAGTACCCCGAGAAGTGGATCGAGCAGATGAAGCAGATCGGGATCTACGGTCTGGCGGTCCCGGAGGAGTACGGCGGATCACCGGTGTCGATGCCCTGCTACGCGCAGGTGACGCAGGAACTGGCCCGCGGATGGATGAGCCTCGCCGGTGCGATGGGCGGGCACACCGTCGTCGCGAAACTGCTGTCGCTGTACGGCACAGAGGAGCAGAAGCAGCAGTACCTGCCGAAGATGGCGACCGGCGAGATCCGGGCCACCATGGCACTGACCGAGCCCGGCGGTGGCTCGGATCTGCAGGCCATGTCCACCAACGCCAAGGCGGACGGTGACGACCTGGTGATCACCGGTTCCAAGACCTGGATCTCCAACGCGCGTCGGTCGGGGCTGATCGCGTTGCTCTGCAAGACCGACCCGCAGGCGACCCCCAAGCACAGGGGCATCTCCATCGTCCTGGTCGAGCACGGCCCCGGTCTGACGGTGTCGCGGGATCTGCCGAAGCTCGGCTACAAGGGCGTCGAGACGTGTGAGCTGTCGTTCGACGGGTACCGCGCCCCCGCGTCCGCGATCCTCGGTGGCACCCCGGGCAAGGGGTTCGGCCAGATGATGAAGGGCCTGGAGACGGGACGTATCCAGGTGGCGTGCCGGGCGCTGGGGGTGGCCACGGCGGCGCTCGAGGATTCCCTCGCCTACGCGCAGCAGCGGGAGAGCTTCGGTCAGCCGATCTGGAAGCACCAGTCGATCGGCAACTACCTCGCCGACATGGCGACCAAGCTGACCGCGGCCCGGCAGCTGACCTGGCACGCGGCGGAGCAGTACGACAGCGGCGACCGGTGCGACATGGAGGCGGGCATGGCGAAGCTGTACGCGTCCGAGGTGGCGATGGACATCGCGCTGAACGCCGTCCGTATCCACGGTGGCTACGGCTATTCCACCGAGTACGACGTGGAGCGCTACTTCCGGGACGCCCCGCTGATGATCGTCGGCGAAGGCACCAACGAGATCCAGCGCAACGTCATCGTCTCGCAGTTGGTGTCGCGAGGCGGCATCTAGTCGGCAACCTGCACGTAGGATCGGTGCGCGATGAACGGTAGAGAACGAGACACGGAGCCGGCGTACCAGCTGGTGTCGAGGCAGCTCCGCGAGCATATTGCTGCAGGCAAGTACAGCGGCGGGATCAAGCTGCCCACCGAATTCGAGCTCGCGGACCAGCACGGCGTCAGCCGGCAGACCGTTCGTCGCGCATTCCAGGACCTGGTGGCCGAGGGCATCGTCTACCGGGTCCCGGGCCGGGGCACGTTCGCCGCCGAGTCCGACGGCCGATACCTGCGGCAGCTGGGGTCGATCGAGGATCTGATGAACCTGTCCACGGACACCACCATGGAGGTGGTCACGCCCCTGCGCCGGCGGGTCGACATCGAGGCGGCGAGCAGGCTCCGCCTCGACACCGACCTCGTCAACACGGTCGTGTTCCGGCGACGCCACGACGACACCCCGTTCGTGCTGACCACCGTCTATCTGCCTGACGAGATCGCCCGGTTCGTCGCCGACGCACCCGAGATGTCCGAGGGCGCCGTCAGCTCGCACACGATCATCGGCCTGCTCGAACCGCACCTGCGGAGCCCCATCACCGAGGCTGCGCAATCGATCACCGTTGCGCCGGCGCCGGCGGACGTGGCCCGAGAACTCGGCTGCTCCGAGGGCCACTCGATGCTGCGGGTGGACCGCCTCTACTCCGACTCGGACGGGCGGACCGTCGAATTGGCGGTCAGCTACTTCCTGCCCGAGCATTACACCTACCGCGTGACCCTCCGCCGCGGCGGACGCTGACCTCGCTGCTCAGTCTCGAACCGGATGAATCCGTCTCCTGGGCTCGACGATTCACGGTCTACGTGTCGGCCGGGGCGGTGCCCGAGCCCCAGCTTCCGAACTGCTCCACCACGCCCCACAGCGGGTCGGTGGGGCCGATGTCGTACGTGCACTCGGCGGGCCGGGGGTCCGGGACGAACGCCCACAGCAGCGCCCCGGCCGCGCCCGCGTCCCGCTGCCCCTGGATCTTGGCGCCGATGTGCGTCGCCCGGTCCGTCAGGCTGGCGCACGATCCGGCGAGTTCGCCGATCTCACCCATCAGGAGCGGTTTGCCGAGCGCCGCAGCCTGTTCGAGGCGCCGCGCGAGCCCGTTCCACTGATCGCCGGGCAGCGGAACCCCGTCGGCGCCGTAATCGTGGTACTGCACGACGTCGACATACGGTGACGCCGAGACGAATTGGTACTCGTCGCCCTGGGTTCCGCACTGGCCGCCGCCGGTGAATCCCGCCGTGATCAGCGTGCGCGGATCACGGGCCCGCACCTCGGCGCCCGCGGCGTCGAAGAAGTCACGCAGCACCTGTGCCGCACCGGGCTCGCACGACCGGGTCCACCACGAGCAGTCGGCGTCGGTGCACGTGCTCGTCTCCGGCTCCCCGACGAGTTCCCACGCCGCCAGCGACGGCGATCCCCGGAATCGGTCGACGGCGGTCCGCGTCCAGTCGCGGAAGCTCATCAGCGTGCGAGGCGCACCCGGCGTCATCGTCGTCCAGCCGTCCACGTACCACTGCCTGCCCTTGAACACCCCGTCCTCGCACGCCCCGTCCTGGGGTGCGAGAACCGGGATCAGCATCTGGTCGTGCGCCTCGGCCGCCGCGAACACGGCGTCCAACGGCCCGAAGTCGAGCTGTCCGGTGAAGCGGTTGATCGCCAGCGCCTGGAAGAGGTTGAAACGGGTCAGCGAGTGCGGCGGCAGCGCGGAGAAGTAGGAGTCGAGGTCGACCATCGCGCCGCAACCCCAATTGACCGACCAGTTCGTGGCCAATTGGTAGGCGTTGAACCCGGTCGGCCACCACGGTTGCCCGTCGAGCGCGAACCCGTCGGGCGAGGCGGTGACCCTGGCCCCCGGCGCGGGAGCGGCAGCCGACACGAAGCCCCCTCCCAGCGCCGTCAGAGCGACGGTCGCGATCACCGCGGCCAGTTTCGTGATGCGCGTCACCGTCATGGATGAATAGTAGGGACCGGTCGGTACGAATGGAGGTTTGTTTCGCCCCTCGAGCGACCGTCCAGTCCCGCTGACAGGGGACGACGCCTCGAACTTCACCCCCTCGACCCGATAGTGTGCACGGCGGGGGCAAGCGCACGTCATCACCGAGAATTCGCAGAGGTTTACATTGTCGAGTCCCGAAAACGACGCCGAGCTCGCAGGCCGCGTCCAGCGCCTGCTGCAGTTCCTGCGTGAGATCGTCCGGGCTCGCACGAAGCCGGTTCTCCGCGTCGACCAGCACGAACAGGTTGAATGGCTGCATCAGGACGGCCGGACCATCCAACTCGATTCCGACGCCGCGCAGGGCGACATCGTTCTGCGGGTGCCCCTCATCGGCGTCGAGGATCCGCCGGAACTACCGACCGTCCTGGCCGGCTGGGTGGATGCGTCGGCCCGGGCCGACAGCTCGCGGTCCGACCTCGAGCTGAACGCGTCCGACGCGTACGCCGAGGACTCCGACGAGGAATACGACGTGCGCCGCGCGTACGACGTCCGGCAGGCGTTCGACGCGTACGTGCCGCGCTGGCAGGCGTGGGCGAAGGCGGATCGGGAGCGTCGCCCGCACGCCGATCTGTACCAGTCGCTGCAGCGGATGCTGCAGGAGCTGAACGCCCGCCCCGAGTCGATCGAACTCGTGCTCGCGTCCGGACTGCTGACCCTGGCCGGTGCGGGACCGGACGGCGGTGTCCAGACCCACCTGGTCACCCAGTCCGCGAGCATCCACCGCGATCCGCGGACCGGCGACCTGCTGGTGCGGCTGATCGCGGGCTCCCAACCCCGGCTCGAAGACTCCCAGTTGTTCACCGGACTGGACGTCTACGACAGCGCGCACGCGATGCCGCTGCAGAAGCAACTGCAGGACACCGTCACGTCGCCGCTGGGCGACGGCGTCCGCACACTCCTCGCGGAGTGGGCTCCGAAGTCGCTGACGGCGTACGTCGATGTGCGCGACAACGTCCGGCAACCGGCCGACGACGCGAACGGCACCGTGACGCTGTCGCCCGCCCTGGTGCTGCGCAAGCGCAGCGCGTTCGCCCTGGTCGAGTACTACGAGCAGATGATCTCCCACCTCGACGGCGACGGCGCGACCGTCCCGCTCGGGCTCGCCCAGCTCGTCGAGGCGATCGAACCGGCGGACCGGCTGTCGTGGCTCGAGCGCACCGGCGCGGCCACCTCCTCCACCCTCGCCGAGGACCCGCTCTTCCCGCTTCCGGCCAACGCCGAGCAGTCGCAGATCATCGAGCGGCTCGGCGGCGACAGCGGAGTGGTGGTCGAAGGCCCGCCCGGGACGGGCAAGACCCACACGATCGCCAACCTGGTGTCGGCGCTGCTCGCCCGCGGCCAGCGGGTGCTCGTCACGAGCGAGAAGGCGCAGGCGCTCCGCGTCCTGAGGGACAAGCTCCCGCCCGAGATGCAGGAGCTGTGCGTCTCGATCACGGACCTGTCCCGCGGCGGCTCGGACGAGCTCACCCGCAGTGTGGCGACCATCGCCGAACGGAAGTCGTCGTTCAACCCGCACAGCGAGGGCCAGAAGATCGCCGACCTCCGCGCCCAGCGGGACGAGGCCGTGCAGAAGCGGGCCGTCGTGCTCGAGCAGGTGAAGGCACTGCGCGAGTCCGAGACGTACCAGCACGACGCCGTCGCCGACGGCTACGAGGGCACCGCCGCCACCATCGTCCGCAAGGTCATGGGCCTGCAGGACGCGTTCGAGTGGCTTCCCGGACCGCTGCTCAGCGAGCAACCGCCCCTCACCGGCACCGAGGTCGAGACCCTGCGCCGGCTGTGTGTGACGGCGTCCCCCGAGCGCGCGCAGCGTGCACGTCAGACGCTTCCCGCGTTGGACTCCCTGCTGCCGAACCGGGCCGAACTCGAACGGCTCTGCTCGCGCGCGTCGACCAGCATCCCCATCGACACCCCGCAGTCGGCGCACCTGCTCGAGGTCCTCGGTGGCGTCGATCCGGAGACCGCGTACTCCATCCGCAGGCACTGCAAGGAACTGCAGGCCCGCGCGCACGACGTCCTCGACCTGGACGGCCAGTTCCAGAGCCTCGCCGACACCGTGCTGTCCGGCAGGGCCACCCATCTGTGGGGGCGCCTGGACGCGCTGCCCGCGATCGTCGAGGCGGCCGCGGCCGCCGACCGGTACATCGGTGCGCAGGACGTCCAGTGCGCCGTCATGACCCGACCCGCCCTGCAGGCGGTGGGTGCGCTCGCCGTCGCCCTCGAATCCGGCGCCGTCGAGTGGAAGGCCCGCTTCCGTCGCAGCGAGGAGCAGAAGGCCTTCGAGGAACTCGGCCTCGACGCCACCGTCGACGGCGTCCCCGCCACGACCGCCGCCACGGTGCGGCTGGTGACCGAGCACCTGCGCGCCCACGACGCCGCGCAGACCGCCGCGACCCTGCTGGCCGATCTGCGGATTCCGGTGGACATGAACGGGTCCCGTGCCGTACAGGTCGACAGCCTCAACATGATCGTCGGCCGGGTGGCCCGCGTGCGAGCACTCCTCGTCGCCCGCGACGCGCTGGCCCGTGAACTGTTCGCGCTGTCCCCGAACGCGCCGCGGATCCGTAACCTCGCGGACGCCACCGCGGTGGCCGGGGCCGCGGAGGCCATCACCACCCGCGCCGACGTGGACAGTGCGCGTGCGGAACTCGACACCATCGTCTCGGCCGTCTCCACCGAGGTCGACGCGGGACCGTCGCCGGAAGGCACCGCCCTGGTGGCGGCGCTCGACCAGGCGGACAACGCCGCGCTCTCGGAGGCGCTCACCCGGTACGCGATCGCCCGCGTCGAACAACAGGATCAGCGGCTGTTCGACGAGTTGTCCGACCGGCTCTCACCCGTCGCGCCGGCACTGTACGACCTGGTGCGCAGGACGGCGGCGCTCACCGAGTGGGACGAGATGAGCTGGCAGATGTCGGAGGCCTGGGCGTGGCGCCGCGCCCGCCAATGGGTCACCGAGCAGCACCGGGCCGGTCGTGAGCAGGAACTCGAAGCCGAACTCAACGCCGTCGACGCGGATCTCGCGCATCTCACCGCGCGGCTCGCGGCGGCCACCGCCTGGCGCGACTGCCTCGAACACCTGACGGCAGACCAGGTGCGGGCACTGCAGACATACCGCGAGCACATCTCGAGCATCGGTGCAGGCGCCGGAAAGTACGCCGAGAAGTACCGCAGCGCAGCACGATCCGCGATGGGGGAGGCGCAGGGCGCGGTGCCCGCGTGGGTGATGCCGCTGCAGCAGGTCCTCGCGTCCATCCCGCCCGTGCCGGGCAGCTTCGACGTCGTCATCGTCGACGAGGCGAGCCAGGCCGACATCACCAACCTGTTCCTGCTGTGGCTGGCGCCGCGGGTCATCGTCGTCGGCGACGACAAGCAGTGCGCCCCCGCCGACATCCCCACCAGCGGCACCCTCGACGACGTGTTCACCCGCCTGGACGCGTACCTGCCCGACCTCCCCGAGTACGTCCAGGCCACGCTCACCCCGCGGTCGAGTCTGTTCTCGATTCTGCGCACCAGCTTCGGGCAGGTGGTCCGGCTCCGTGAGCACTTCCGCTCCATGCCCGAGATCATCAACTGGTCGAGCACCCAGTTCTACGGCGAACTGCCGCTGGTCCCGGTGCGTCAGTTCGGCGCGGATCGGCTTCCGCCGCTGAAACATACGTACGTATCCGACGCTTCCGTGTCGGGCAAGGACTCGACGCTGACCAACCACGTCGAGGCCGCCGCCCTCGTCGATCAGCTCATCGAATGCCTCGTCGACCCCCGCTACGACGGCAAGACATTCGGAATCGTCGTGCTGCAGGGGCAGTCCCAGGTCGACGCCATCCGAACCGAACTCGTCAAACGCATCGGCATCGAACAGTGGGAGCAGCGACGACTGCGCGTCGGGACGCCGCCCGACTTCCAGGGCGACGAACGAAGCGTCGTCTTCCTGTCGATGGTCGTGGGACCGGAGCAGAACTTCGCACCGCTGACGGCGAACCAGTACAAGCGGCGGTTCAACGTCGCGGCGACACGCGCGCAGGACCAACTGTGGTTGTTCCACTCCGTGACCGTCGACGAACTGAAGCGGGCCGACTTACGCAACTCCCTGCTCAGCTACATGATGTCGACGTCGCCGGCGCCGGCCGACCCGATGCCGCAGGACGTCGACCGCGACGTGCGGATCCCCCCGTTCGACAACCTCCTCGAACAGCGGGTGTTCAACGACATCGCCGACCGCGGTTACCACGTCAATTCCCAAGTCGAGGTGAACAATCGGCGCATCGACCTCGTCGTCACCGGCGGCACCAGGAGGCTCGCCGTCGAATGCGACGGCGACGCCTTCTCGACCACCCCGGAACAGAGGATCGCGGACCTCGAACGCGAGCAGGAACTCAAGCGGTGCGGCTGGACGTTCTGGCGCGTCCGGGAGTCGGAGTACTACCTCGACCCGAAGGCCGCGCTGTCGAGCCTGTGGGACACGCTGGACAACCTGGGCATCGCCCCGCACGCGGTCGATCACGCGATGGCCATCGAGGCCGCCGCCACCGAACGCGCGGCGCGCGACGCGGCCGCCGCGACCGAGCGAGGGAAGCATGCGGCGCCCATAGGCGCTTCGCGCCCGTGAGTACTTGTTAACGTCCCGCGGTTAATAAGTACTCACGGGCCGGAGGCAACGGCTGTCGCCACGGAACTCGGCGATGACGTCGTCGCCGCGCCGGACGGTGACGTCGTAGAGGCCGTTGTGCCCGAAGCGGGCCCGTTCCACCGCCTCGGCGACGAGGGTGTCGCCGAGGCGGGTGGCCGTGAGGAACCGGATGTCGGCGCGGGCGGCGACCGCGGCAGTGTCGTACCCGTTGCACGCCATCGCGAATGCGGTGTCGGCGAGGGTGAACACGAAGCCGCCGTGGGTGATGCCGTGACCGTTGACCATGGTCTCACCCACGACCATCGACGCGACCGCGTGACCGGGGCTGAGCTCGAGGATCTGGATGCCGAGCGCGCGGGACGCGTTGTCTGCCTCGAACATCTCCCGCGCGATACGGCATTCCGCGGACGCGTCGACAGTCATGGTTCTCCTACTGGTTGTAGACGGATTCTTCTTCTTGGACGTACATGGTGACGCCGCCGGTGGCGAAGTTGCGGACGTCCTTGCCCGCCTGCTTCATCTCCTCGGACTGCAACCCGGACTTCATGGTGGCGGCGTCGGGGAAGACGAGGCTCGCGACGGCGTAGTACGGCGGTGTCCCGCCGTCGAGGGCGCTGCACTTGCCCCACGTGAAGTCGGACAGGCCGGGGACCTTGCGTGCCAGCGGCATGTGGGTGTCGCGGTAGTAGGCGTCGAACGCGTCGGGGTCATCGGGCTGGCCGTAACAGACGGCGACCTTGAAGCTCATGCATCTTCTCCTTTGGCGACGAGGGTGAGAACGTCGTACGTTGCGACGGGGTCGCCGTCCTGGTTGACGACGACTGCATCCCAGCGGACTTCACCGTAGTCGGCGCTGCTGCGCGGGGTGATGAGCTTCGCGGTCAGGGTGACGGTGAGGCTGTCGTCGGCCTTGACGGGGGTGAGGAACCGGAGGTTGTCGACGCCGAAGTTGGCGAGGACGGGACCGGGGTTGGGTTCGACGAACAGGCCGGCGGCGAGGGAGACCACCAGGTACCCGTGGGCGACGATGCCACCGAACAGCGGGTTGGCGGCGGCGGCCTCGGGGTCGGTGTGGGCGTAGAACGTGTCGCCGGTGAACTCGGCGAAGTGGTCGATGTCGGCGAGGGTGACCTGGCGGGGGCCGCCGACGATGGTGTCGCCGATCCGCAACTGCGCGAGGTTCTTCCGGAACGGGTGGACGCCGTCGTCGTTGCGCTGCGAGCCGGTCACCCATTTGTTCCCGACCGCGGTCAGGATGTCGGGGGTGGCCTGGACCGCGGTGCGTTGCATGTGGTGCAGGATGCCGCGGATGCCGCCGAGTTCCTCGCCGCCGCCGGCGCGTCCGGGTCCGCCGTGCACGAGGACGGGCAGCGGTGAGCCGTGGCCGGTGGATTCCTTGGCGTCGTCGCGGTTGAGGACGAGGACGCGGCCGTGGAACGGGGCGAGGCCCAGGACGATGTCGCGGGCGAGTGCGGTGTCGCGGGTGACGAGGGAGGCGACGAGGCTGCCCTTGCCGCGGGCGGCGAGTGCGATGACCTCGTCGGTGCTGTCGTATCCGATGACGGTGCTGACGGGACCGAACGCCTCGATGTCGTGGGGTTCGGTGGCGTCCTTGTCGTCGGAGCGCAGCAGGATCGGCGGCAGGAACGCGCCGGTCGCCTTGTCCGCGCCGACGACGTCGAAGTTGTCCGGGTCACCGACCACGATCTGCGCCGACTTGGTGAGTCCGCGAAGCGACTTCAGGACCTCGTCGCGCTGTTCGATGCTGGCGAGGGCACCCATCGTGACGCCTTCGGCGTCGGGGGCGCCGACGACCACGCGGGACAGCCGGGCCTGGGCGGCGGCAATGACGTCGTCCATCAGCGCGGACGGCACGAGGGCGCGCCGGATGGCGGTGCACTTCTGGCCGGCCTTCACCGTCATCTCGGTGACGAGTTGCTTGACGTAGAGGTCGAATTCTTCGCTGCCCGGTTCGACGTCGGAGCCGAGGATGGAGGCGTTGAGCGAGTCGGCCTCGGCGTTGAAGTGGACGCCCTCACCGACGACGTTCGGGTGCGCCCGCAGGGTTGCCGCGGTGTCGGCGGAGCCGGTGAACGCGACGGAGTCCTGCCCGCCGAGGTGGTCGAGCAGCCCGCGGGCGCTCCCCGACAGCAGCTGGACCGAGCCCTCGGGCAGCAGCCCGGATTCGATGATGCGACGGAACACGAGTTCGGTGAGGTACGCCGACTGGCTCGCGGGCTTCACGATCGACGGGACGCCGGCGATGAACGCGGGGGCGAGCTTCTCGAGGAAACCCCACACCGGGAAGTTGAACGCGTTGATCTGGACGGCGACGCCGCGGCGGGACGTGTAGACGTGCTGGCCGAGGAACGTGCCCGTCTTGCCGAGCTGTTCGAACGCTCCGTCGAGGTAGACGGTGTCGTTGGGGAGTTCGCGGCGGGCCTTGCTCGCGTAACTGAGGAGGGTGCCGAAGCCGCCGTCGATGTCGACGCCGGAGTCGCGTTTGGTGGCGCCGGTCGAGGTGGACAGGGCGTAGAACTCGTCCTTGCGCGCCATGAGGGTCAGGGCGAGCGCCTTGAGGGCGGCGGCGCGCTCGTGGAAGGTCAGCTTCGCCAGGGCCGGTCCGCCGACCTCGCGGGCGTAGGTCACCATCTCGCCGAGGTCGAGACCGGTCGCGGAGATGCGCGCCACCTCGGAGCCGTCGACCGCACTCAGCAGCGGGGTTCCCTCGTCCGGCGCGGTGTACCAGCGTCCGGCGGCGTAGCTTTCCAGTAACTTGCTCACGACAACTCCATTTCACCGTACGTTCGGTCGGTTAACAGAATCGTCGCTCTACCCGCTGGTTGTCAAGGGAGGATGTGAAGTTTCCCATCGCGACCTGCCCTTGCGTACCGACCGAAGATTCGGTTATTAATAGACGGCACCCCCGTGAAGGAGAAGACTGTGGCCGAAGTGTTTCTGGTGGACGGAGCCCGTACCCCGCAGGGTCGGTACGGCGGAGCGCTCGCAGGAGTGCGCCCCGACGACCTTGCTGGTCTCGTCGTGGCCGAGGCAGCCCGCCGGGCCGGAATCCCGGGCGAGGCCGTCGACGAGGTGATCCTCGGCGCCGCCAACCAGGCCGGCGAGGACAACCGCGACGTCGCACGCATGGCCGTGCTGCTCGCGGGCCTGCCCGACAGCGTCCCCGGCTACACGGTGAACCGGCTGTGCGCGAGCGGTCTGACCGCCGTCGCGTCGGCCGCGCACACCATCCGCAGCGGCGAGGCCGACATCGTGATCGCCGGCGGCGTCGAGTCGATGACCCGCGCACCCTGGGTGATGGCCAAGCCCGGAACCCCGTGGGCCCGACCGGGGGAGGTGGCCGACACCTCGCTCGGCTGGCGTTTCACCAACCCGCGGTTCACCGCCGCCGACCGTGACGTTCCGGCCGGCGCCGGACCGGACGTCCGCAAGGTGACGCTGTCGATGGGCGAGACGGCCGAGGAGGTCGCCGCGCTCGAGGGCATCACCCGCGCCGAGAGCGACGCGTTCGCGCTGCGCAGCCAGGAACGGGCGATCGCCGCCGTCGACGCCGGCCGGTTCGACCGCGAGATCGTCCCGGTGCCGCTGCGCGACGGGGAACTGACCGCCGACGAAACCCCACGGCGGGGAACCACCCTGGAGAAACTGGGCAAGCTGAAACCCGTCTTCCGCGCAGACGGCATCGTCACCGCCGGTTCGTCGTCTTCGCTGTCGGACGGCGCCGCGGCCCTCGTCGTCGCGAGCGAGGCGGCGGTCGAGCGGTACGGCCTGACCGTCCGCGGCCGCATCGTCACCAGCGCCAGCGCGGGCATCGCCCCCAACGTCATGGGTCTGGGTCCGGTCCCGGCGACGCGGAAGGCGCTCGCCCGCGCCAACTGGTCGATCTCCGACCTCGGCGCCGCCGAACTCAACGAGGCCTTCGCCGCGCAGTCGCTCGGCGTGATCCGTCAGCTGAAGCTCGACGAGAGCATCGTCAACGCCGACGGCGGCGCCATCGCGCTCGGCCACCCGCTGGGCTGCTCGGGTGCGCGGATCCTGCTGACGCTGCTCGGCCGGATGGAACGCGAAGGCGCCCGCCGCGGCCTGGCCACGCTGTGCGTCGGCGTAGGCCAGGGCGTCGCGATGCTGATCGAGGCCCCGTGAACACGCTGAAGGTCGAGGACCGCGACGACCGCATGGTGGTCACGCTGCACCGGCCCGCACAGCGCAACGCGATCAACGCGGAGATGATCGCCGAACTACACCAGGTGTGCGCGGTGCTGGAGGCGACGCCGAAGCCGCTGCTGCTGACCGGCGAGGGCGACCACTTCGCCGGCGGCGCCGACATCGCCGAACTGCGCGAACGCGGCCGCGACGAGGCGTTCGCCGGCATCAACCGTAATTTGTTCGATCGCATCGCGAAGCTGCCGCTGCCCACCGTCGCCGCGGTCAGCGGATACGCGCTCGGCGGCGGCGCCGAACTGTCCTACGCCTGCGACCTCCGCATCGCCACCGAGACCGCGGTCTTCGGGAACCCGGAGCCGGGGCTGGGCATCATGGCCGCGGCGGGCGCGAGTTACCGGCTGCCCGAACTGGTCGGCAAGTCCGTCGCCAAGCAGGTGCTGCTCGGCGGCCGGAACCTGGACGCCGACGCGGCGCTGCGGCACGGACTCGTGATGGACGTCGTCGCACCCGGCGAGCACATCGACGCAGCGCACAAGGTCATCGACCGCATCACCCGTTCGGCGCCGCTGGCCCTGAAGCTGACCAAGATCATCGTCGACGCACCGGGCTCGCACCCGTTCGCCGACGACATCGCCCAGGCGGTGCTGTTCGAGAGCCGCGACAAACACGACCGCATGACGGCCTTTCTGGAGAAGAAACAATGACGAGCACAGCACCGAAGAACGTCGGAGTGGTCGGCGGCGGCCGGATGGGCGCGGGCATCGCGCAGGTCTTCGCCACCCTCGGCTCCACCGTCACCATCGCCGAGAGCGGCGACCGGCAGGCGGCCCTGCAGCGGGTGTCCGACGGACTCGACCGAGCGCACGAGCGCGGCAAGCTCGGCGACGCCGACCCCGCGACGATTCTCGGACGGGTGTCGACGGTGAAGGCGCCCGACGCGCTCCCGCCCGCCCTTGATCTGGTGGTCGAGGCGGTGCCGGAACTGGTCGACCTCAAGCTCGGCGTGCTCGCGCTGGTCGAGAAGACCGTCTCGCCGGCCACCGTGATCGCTACCAATACGAGCTCGATCTCCATCGCCGAACTCGGTGCCGCGCTGAACGATCCGGCCCGCCTGATCGGGATGCACTTCTTCAACCCGGTCCCGGCGTCGACGCTCGTGGAGATCGTGCGTGCCCCCGCCACCGACGCCGGGGTGGTCGAGAAGGTCCGCGAGTGGGTGTCCCTGCTGGGCAAGACCGAGGTGCTGGTCAACGACTCCCCGGGCTTTGCAACCAGTCGGCTCGGAGTGTGCCTCGGGCTCGAGGCGATCCGGATGCTCGAGGAGGGCGTCGCCGACGCCGAGTCCATCGACCGGGCCATGGAGCTGGGATACCGGCACCCGATGGGGCCGCTGCGGTCCACCGACCTGGTCGGCCTCGACGTCCGGCTCGCGATCGCCGAGCACCTCGCGAAGACCCTCGGCGAGCGGTTCGCGCCGCCCGCCCTGCTCCGCGAGAAGGTCGCCCGCGGCGAACTCGGCCGCAAGACCGGCCAAGGCTTCTACACCTGGTCCTGAGAGGCCACCCACCACAACCAGCAGGAGGCGCATTCTCATGAGCAGTAACGACGTGATCGGACTTTCCGTGGACGCGGGACTGGCCACCATCACCCTGCGCAGGGCGGGCGCGTCCAACGCGCTCGACCGCGCGGTGAAGGAACAGTTGCTCGCCGCGGTCGAGAAGGTGGCCGGCGACGACAGTGTGCGTGCCCTGCTGCTGGCGGCGGAGGGGAAGAACTTCTGCGTCGGCCAGGATCTGGCCGAGCACGTAACCGGCCTCGAGGCCGATCCCGCACACGCGATGGACACCGTCGCCGAGCACTACAACCCGCTGCTCCGGGCCCTGGCCGGGGTCCGGGTGCCGGTGGTCGTCGCGATCAACGGGGCGTGCGTCGGGGCGGGTCTCGGCATCGCCCTCGCCGGCGACATCCGGATCGCGGGGGAGGGCGCCAAGTTCGCCACCGCGTTCACCGGGATCGCCCTGGCCGGGGACTCCGGCCTCAGTCACACGCTCGTCGAGGCGCTCGGGGCGAGCCGCGCGACGGGGCTGATGATGCTCGGCGACCGGTTCACGGCCGCGCAGGCGCTGGACTGGGGGCTGGTGCACCGGGTGGTGCCCGACGCCGAACTCGGGGACGCGGCAGCCGCGCTGGCGAAGCAGCTCGCCGACGGTCCCACCGCCGCGTATGCGCAGGTCAAGTCGCTGGTCTCGGCGGCGTCCACGGGGCTGTCGGAGGCGCTCGAGCGGGAGCGTGCGGCCGCGGAGGCGCTCGGGCAGTCGAAGGACCACCGCAGTGCGGTCGACGCGTTCCTCGCGAAACGCACACCCACCTTCGAAGGACACTGACGTAATTCGGCTCCCGCCCTTGTGTGGGCGGGGGCGGGCATGCATACTTGATACCAACCGATCATTCGGTAATAGAGGTAGGACATATGACCACGTCACACGCTTCCGATGAGCTGCAAACGCTCTTCGATGACACCATCGCCGCCGACCAGAGGGTCGAGCCCCGGGACTGGATGCCCGACGGCTACCGCAAGACGCTGATCCGGCAGATCGCGCAGCACGCGCACTCGGAGATCATCGGCATGCAGCCGGAGGGCAACTGGCTCACCCGGGCGCCGTCGCTGCGTCGCAAGGCGATCCTCATGGCGAAGGTCCAGGACGAGGCCGGGCACGGCCTGTACCTGTACTCGGCCGCCGAGACGCTCGGAGCCGACCGCGCCGACCTCACCCAGAAGCTGATCGAGGGCAAGCAGAAGTACTCCTCGATCTTCAACTACCCGACGCTCACCTACGCCGACGTGGGAGTCATCGGCTGGCTGGTCGACGGCGCCGCGATCTGCAACCAGGTGCCGTTGTGCCGCAGCTCCTTCGGGCCGTACGCCCGCGCGATGATCCGGGTCTGCAAGGAGGAGTCGTTCCACCAGCGTCAGGGCTTCGAACTGCTGATGACGATGATGCGCGGCAGCGACGCCCAGCGGGAGATGGTGCAGGAGTCGGTGAACCGGTGGTGGTGGCCGGCGCTGATGATGTTCGGACCGCCGGACGACCAGTCGCCGAACTCTGAGCAGTCCATGAAGTGGCGCATCAAGCGGCACACCAACGACGAACTCCGTCAGCGGTTCGTCGACATGTCCATCCCGCAGGCCGAGGTCCTCGGCGTGACGTTCCCGGATCCGGACCTGAAGTGGAACGCCGAACGCGGCGCCCACGACTTCGGGGAGCCCGACTGGAGCGAATTCATGCAGGTGATCAAGGGCAACGGCGCTTCGAGCGTCGAGCGCGTCGCCAACCGGCGGGCAGCACACGAGAACGGGGCGTGGGTGCGGGAGGCCGCAACGGCCTTCGCCCGCCGCGAGAGCAACAAGGAGAACGCACGATGAGCACGGACGACACCGCGGTGCGCGCGGACTGGCCCCTGTACGAGGTGTTCCTGCGGGGCAAGCGCGGACTCAACCACGTCCACGTCGGATCCCTGCACGCCGCCGACGACGAGATGGCCGTCCGCCACGCGCGGGACGTCTACACCCGGCGCAACGAGGGTGTGAGCATCTGGGTGGTGCGGTCCAGTTCGATCGTGGCGTCCAGCCCGTCGGAGAAGGACCCGTACTTCGCGCCCAGCGGCGACAAGGTGTACCGGCACCCCACGTTCTACGAGATCCCCGACAACGTTCCCCACATGTGATCCGGCCCAGACCGTTTCGCAGGCCGACGAGAATTCCGAGGATGTACCGATGACCGACCACGACAACGCCTACGACGGCCTCGTCGACGAAGACAGCCACGGCCAGTGGGCTTTCGGCACCAGCTTCGACGACCCCCTGGCCGGCGTCGACACCACGGTTCCGGGTGACGTCGACCTCGCCGCCCTGGCCGGCTACTGCCTGATGCTCGGCGACGACGCGCTGATCAGCTCGCAGCGGCTCGCCGAGTGGAGCACGCGCGCACCGGAACTCGAGGAGGAGGTGGCGCTCGCGAACGTCGGCCTCGACCTGCTCGGTCAGGCGCGACTGCTGCTCGCCCGAGCGGCCGCCGCGGACGCGTCGGTGGTGCCGTTCATTTCGGACACGAGCCCGATTCCCGCCGAGGACGCGCTTGCGTTCTTCCGCGACGAGAACCGGTTCCGTAACACCCGGCTGGCCGAACTCGACAACGGCGACTTCGCGCAGACCGTCACGCGACTGCTGGTCTTCGCCACGTGGCGGCTGGCCCTGTTCGACCGCCTGCGCACCTCCCGCGACCCCGTTCTCGCGGCGGTCGCGGTGAAGGGCGTCAAGGAACTGACCTACCACCGCGACTACGCTGCCCGATGGGTGGTGACGCTCGGTTGCGGTACGGCGGAGTCGAAGTCGCGCATGGAGGACGCCGTTGCCCGGGTGTGGCCGTACGTCGAGGAACTCTTCACCCCGACGACCGAGGAACTCGCCCTCGCCGCTGTGGGTGTCGGCGTCGACCCGCGGGACCTCCGCGAGGAATTCGACACCGTCCTCGCCCAGGTGCTCAAGGCCGCGGAACTCACCGCCCCCACGGGCCGGACCGTCGGCACCGTCGGCGGCCGGGCCGGACGTCAGGGCCTGCACACCGAGGCCCTCGGACTGCTGCTCGCCGAGATGCAGAGCGTGGCCCGGGCCCATCCGGAAGGAGTGTGGTGACATGACCACCGCAGTGCGCAGCGACGCCCGCCGCCTCGCCGAGTCCGTCCTGGACCCGGAGATGCCGATGCTCACGCTCGCCGATCTGGGGGTGCTCCGCGACGTCGAGGAGTTCGCCGACGGATCGGTGGTCGTCACGATCACCCCCACCTACTCCGGGTGCCCCGCCATGGCCACGATGCGCGACGACATCGAGCACATCCTGCAGGACGCGGGCTTCGGCAGCGTCGAGGTCCGGACGGTCCTCACCCCGCCGTGGAGCACCGACTGGATCAGCGACGACGGCCGGCGCAAGCTGCGCGAGAACGGCTACTCGACACCGGGTCCCGCGCCGCTGCGCACGTCCGGGCCCGTCCCGCTGACCCTCACCGTCAAGCCGCGGGCCGTCACGTGCCCGGTCTGCCATTCCGCCAACACCCGTCTCGACTCGGAATTCGGGGCGACGCTGTGCAAGGCGCTGTACCGGTGCCTCGACTGCCTCGAACCCTTCGATCACGTGAAGGAAATCTGATCATGACCACAGCGGTGTCCCCGAAGCCCGGCGCGGCGTTGCGCAACAGGGCGTTCCACACGCTCACCGTCGCCGACGTCGAATCCCTCTGCGACGACGCGGTCGCGGTCACGTTCGACGTCCCCGCCGACCTCGCCGACGAGTTCGCGTTCGGCCCCGGCCAGTCGCTCACCCTGCGGCGCACGATCGACGGCGTCGAGCACCGCCGCTCGTACTCCATCTGCGCGCCTGCCGGTTCGGCGCCGCGGGTCGGTGTGCGCGAGGTGTCCGACGGCCTGTTCTCGACGTGGCTCGTCCGCGACGTCCGGCCCGGCGACCGGATCGAGGTGCAGGGCCCGAGCGGATCGTTCGTCGCCGACCCCGAGGCCGGCGGCAGGCACGTGCTGATCGCCGCCGGATCGGGCATCACCCCGATGCTGTCGATCGCCGCGTCGATGCTCGCCAACCCCGAGGCCGAAGTCGTTCTCCTGTACGGAAACCGGCGCACCCGCTCGGTGATGTTCGCCGAGGAGATTGCCGACCTCAAGGACATGTACGGGTCTCGTTTCGACATCATCCACGTCCTGTCCCGCGAGCCCCGCGAGGTGGAACTGTTCACCGGGCGCCTCGACGCCGACCGGTTGCGTGCGCTCTTCACGTCCATCGTGCCGCTCGCCGACATCGACCACTTCTGGCTCTGCGGCCCGTTCGGGATGGTCACCGACGCCGAGACGGTTCTCGGGGAACTGCAGATCGACAAGAGCCGCGTGCACCACGAACTGTTCTTCGTCGACGACGTCCCGCCGCCGATGGAGAAGCACCGCGAACCCGGTGTCACCGGGCCGAGCAGCGAGGTGACCCTCGTCCTGGACGGCCGCTCGACCACCGCGACGTTGCCGCGGGACGAGTCGATCCTCGACGCCGCCGAGAAATACCGCTCCGACCTCCCGTTCGCCTGCAAGGGCGGCGTCTGCGGAACGTGCCGCGCCAAGATCACGTGCGGTGACGTGGACATGCGCCGCAACTACGCGCTCGAGGACTACGAGGTCGACTCCGGCTTCGTGCTGACGTGCCAGACCTTCCCGGTCAGCGACAACGTGACCGTCGATTTCGACGCCTGACCTTACCCAGCCCGCCCACCCCGGAGACTAGAATGACCAGTATCGCCACCCCCTCGCAGGACATCGAGTTCGCCACGCGCGACCGGATCTCGACGCTGCAACTCGAACGTCTGCAGTGGTCACTTCTCCACGCGTACACCAACGTTCCGCATTACCGGAAGGCGTTCGACGACGCCGGTGTGCACCCGAGCGACCTGAAGGACCTGCCCGATCTGGCGAAGTTCCCGTTCACCGCGAAGGCGGACCTGCGGGCGAACTACCCGTTCGGGATGTTCGCGGTGCCGCAGGAGAAGGTCTCCCGCATCCACGCCTCCTCCGGCACCACGGGCAGGCCGACGGTGGTCGGGTACACCGCGAACGACATCAGCAACTGGGCCGACCTGATCGCCCGGAGCCTGCGGGCCGGTGGCGTGAAACCGTCCGACAAGGTGCACGTCGCGTACGGGTACGGACTGTTCACCGGCGGCCTCGGCGCGCACTACGGTGCGGAACGGCTGGGCTGCACGGTGATCCCGATGTCCGGGGGCATGACCGACCGCCAGATCCAGCTGATCGAGGACTTCGAACCCGACGCGATCATGGTGACCCCGTCGTACATGCTCACGATCGTCGACGCGATGATCAAGAAGGGCATCGACCCGTCGAAGACGTCGCTGCGGACCGGGGTGTTCGGCGCGGAGCCGTGGACCGAGGAGATGCGAACCGAACTCGAGAAGCAGCTGAACATGGACGCCGTCGACATCTACGGACTGTCCGAGGTGATGGGCCCCGGTGTGGCGATGGAATGCGTCGACACCAAGGACGGCCTGCACATCTGGGAAGACCACTTCTACCCGGAGATCATCGACCCGGTCACCGGCGACGTCCTCCCCGACGGCGAGGAGGGCGAACTCGTCTTCACCTCGCTCACCAAGGAGGCCATGCCGATCATCCGGTACCGCACCCGCGACCTCACCCGCCTGCTGCCGGGCACGGCGCGGTCGGTGCGGCGGATGCAGAAGGTCACCGGGCGCACCGACGACATGATCATCCTGCGCGGGGTGAATCTGTTCCCCACCCAGATCGAGGAACTGATCCTCACAATCTCCGCGCTGGCCCCGCAGTTCCAGTGCATCCTCGACCGCCCCGGTAGGATGGACGAACTGACCGTACGAGTCGAAGCCCGCCCTGACGCGTCCGCCACCGATCACCCCCGTTCCGCCGCCGAACTCCAGAAGCTGGTCAAGAACCGCATCGGAGTGAGCGTGAAGGTGGATGTGGTCGCCCCCGGCGCACTGGAGCGGTCGCTCGGCAAGGCACGGCGACTGATCGACAACCGCTCCGCTCTGTGAGGTGATCGAAGGTGCGTCTCGGTGGTGAACACGCGCGTCACGACGACGGCCAGTTCGAACACTGGCGGCAGGCCGTCTCCACGGCGTTCGTCCCACTCGCCGTGGTGTCCACCGCCGAGGACGGCGAGGCCAGGTTCACCGGGACCCTGCGCACCACCGCGCTCGGCGGACTGCAGCTCAGCGAGGTCGGGGGACGGGCGGTGGACGTCCGGCGGACCCGCACGTCCATCAAGCGGTCCGACCCCGGCCTGGTGAAGGTGGGCCTGCAACTGTCGGGCCGCGGCGTCATCGTCCAGGACGACCGTGAGGCCGTGCTCGGGCCCGGCGATTTCGCCGTCTACGACACCAGCAAGCCGTACGACCTGCACTTCGCCGGCGACTTCAGCATGTTCGTGCTGATGTTTCCCCGCGAACTGCTGCGCATAGCCTCGCGGGAACTGGGCACGGTGTCAGCGCGCCGCATCCGCGGTAGCACCGGGATGGGCGCGCTCGTCTCGCCGTTCCTGACGAACCTCCACCACTCCGTCGTGACCGGCACGATGCCGACGACCCCCCTCGTCGAGGACGCGGTCGTCGACCTGCTCAGCGCCGCGGTGCAGGCGGAGGCACCGGCCGACGCCACCGCTCCCGGCGCGACACTGCTGCTCCGTGTGAAGTCGTTCGTCGACGCGCACCTGCACGACCCCGCGCTCGACACCGCCACGGTGGCGTCCCACCACCACGTGTCGACGCGGCACCTGCAGAAGATGTTCGAGGCGGACGGGCACACAGTGGCCGGGTGGATCCGTCACCGCAGGCTCGAGAAGTGCCGCCGCGATCTCAAGGACGTCCGCTTCCGTGGCGAGAGCATCGGAACCATCTGTGCCCGGTACGGTCTCGTCAACTCTTCGCACTTCTCGCGGCTGTTCAAGGACACGTACGGCGTGTCGCCGCGAGCCTTCCGCGAACAGGAACTCCTGTCGATCAGCGTGTGAGGTCGGCGCCGGCTCCCCCCACGTGAGTGGGAAAGCGTGCCGGAACACACTTTCCCACTCACGTGCGGAGGGCGACTCGCTCGTCCGTGGGCGTTGTCAGAGAACGGATTCCAGCCAGGCGGCCGTGTCGAACAGGCGTTGCTCGGCGCCGGGGCGCCCGATCAGCTGCAATCCGAGGGGCAGGCCTGCGCTGTCGCGCTTGCCGGGGATGGTGACCACGGGCAGGCCCATCGCCTGCCACGGTCGGCTCAGCACGGGCGTCCCCGTCGCGTCGTGGCCGCGGGGAGCGGCGCCGAGTGCGGCGGGTCCGAGGACGGCCTCGTCCTCGTCCAGCGCAGCGAGCAGCAACTGCCGGATTTCGGTGATTCCGGCCAGGGCGGCGCGGTACTGAGCCTCGGTGGTCTGGGCTCCCGCGGTGAACAATTCGGCGAGGGGTGCACTGATCTTGTCGGGCTGCGCCGCCTCGACGGCGCGTTCCCGGGCGGCGTCGTACGCCATCACCGTGTGGTGGTGTTCCGTCAGCGCCACGACGGCCGCGGCGGCGTCGACCTCACGGCATCGAACACCCGCGGACTGCGCGGCACCCGCGGTGGTCCTGAGCGCCGCCGTCATGTCCGGGGACACCTCGCCGAGTTCGAACCCACTCCACAGGCGGAGCCGGCGCGGCGCGGAAGGCTCGAGAGCGGGCGCCCGGGTGCCGTCGCGCAGCGCCGTCCACGCGAAGTGCAGATCGGACACCGTGCGTGCCAGCAGCCCCACCGTGTCGAGACGGGGACTCAATCCGGTGATGCCGGCGGTCGGGAGTTCGCCGTGGGCGGTGACGAAACCCGCGACTCCGCAGAACGACGCCGGCCGGGTCAGCGATCCCGCGGTCTGCGTGCCGAACGCCAGCGGCACCATGCCCGCGGCCACCGCTGCCGCCGAGCCGCTCGACGACCCGCCGGGGGTGTGGTCCACGGCGCGCGGATTGCGGGTGGGGCCGGGCTTGAAGTACCCGAACTCGGTGGTCACGGTCTTGCCGACCGGGAGCGCGCCGAGTGCGCGCGCACGCGCCACACAGTCGGCGTCCGTCGCCGCCGGTTCCGCGCTCCGGAGCTCACTGCCGCAGCGCGTCGGCATGCCGGCGACGTCGATCAGATCCTTGACGCCGACGGGAACACCCCACAGCACTCTGCCGGGGTCGCTGGATTGGATCCGGGCGGCCGCCGACCGCACCGCGTCGGGATCGAGGTGGGCCCAGGCGCGGATTGCCGGGTCCTGGTCCGCGATCTGCGCGAGTGCCGCCTCCGCCACGTCGACCGGCGTCGTCGAACCCGCCGACAGCTGTTCGACCAGGTCCCGAAGTGGTGACCGTAGTTCCGTCTTCATTGCATCGCCGCCATCGTGTCGTCGTTCTTCGTCTCGGTCTGTCCGGTGAGCGCCCGGGTGCGCATCACCGAGAAGAGGCGGTCGGCCCGTGCCTTGGTCTCCCCGGACGGCGCCGACAGCAGTGCGACGACGACGGACACCGCCAGCGAGAGGGGCGCCACGGCGAGTGCCGGGTTCGAGAATCCGAGGATGGAGTCCGGCCCCTGGACGACCGGGCTGAGCAGGATGACGGTGATCGACAGCACCAGCCCGACGACGATGCCGGAGATGACGGCCCGCGCCGTCATACGCTTCCAGTACATGGTCAGCAGCAGCGCAGGCAGGTTCGCGCACGCGGCGATGGACATTCCCAGCGACGCGAGAAACGCGACGTTCTGCTTCTGCGCCGCGAACGCGATGGCGACACCGATGACGCAGGTCGCCACGGTCGCCACCCGGGCCGCGCGGTGCTGAGCCTTCGCCGATACCGATCCGTTCCGGATCACCTGCCCGTACAGATCGTGTGCGATCGCACCCGATGTCGCGATCACCAGTCCGGACAGTGCGGCCAGAATGGTCACGAACGCCACGGCCGCGACGAACGCCAGCAACACTCCGCCGCCGACGGTTTCCGCGAGCTGCGCGACCGCGAGGTTGCCGCCGCGGTTCTCGGACTTGATCACCTCGACCCCGACCAGCTTGGCGGCGCCGTAGCCGAGCACGGGAACGAGGAGGTAGAAGGCGAAGAAGATCCAGATCGCCGTGTAGGCGGACGTTCTCGCCTGCCTCGCGTCCGGGACGGTGAGGAATCGGATCATGACGTGCGGCAGGCCGAGCACGCCGAGAACGAGCCCGACTGTCTGCGACAACTGATCGAACGACGCCGCGCCCGACGTGCGCTGCGGTGCGACGAACGACTGACCGAATTCGGCGAGCGCGGTGCTGAACGGGCCGAAGGGGTTGAAGTCGAAGCGCACGAGCACGAGAACGAACAGCACGACGGCGCACACCATGAGCAGACCGGTCTTGATGATCTGGATCCAGCTGGTGGCGAGCATCCCGCCGACGAGCGTGTATGCGGTGGTGAGTGTTCCGATGATCAGCACGGCCACCGCGTAGTCGAGGTCGAACAGCAGCGACACCAGCAGTGCGGCGCCGACCAACTGCGACACGAGATAGACCACGCTGATCACCACGGTGCTGAGCGCCATCATCGAGCGCACGTCCTTGCCGGGGAAGCGGGTGGCGAGGACATCCGCCAGCGTGAAGCGGCCGAGGTTGCGCAGCGGTTCGGCGATCAGCAGCATCGCGAGAACGAACGCGACGGGCACGAAGACCGCGAGATAGAACCCGTTGAAACCGGTCAGGGCGATCGCACCGGTGACGCCGAGAAACGAGGCGGCAGAGATGAAGTCGCCGGCGATCGCGACACCGTTCTGGCGACCGGTGAGGCTGCCGCCCGCGACGTAGTGATCGGCCGCCGACTTGTTCCGCTTGGACGCCCACGCGGTGATCATCAGGGTGACGGCGACGAGCGCCGCGAAGAGTGACGCAGAGACGAGGTTCACGGCGCGTTATCCTTTCGTCCGCGATGCGGTTCGGGCGTCGAGTTCGGCGGCACGCGCCATGTAGTACCGGGCCACGACGATGGCGACGGCGAATTGCGCGACTGCGTAGAGCCACGCCACGGTGACACCGCTGAACACGACGCCGTCCAGCAGTGAGGTGAACCCGCCGAGAATCGGCAGGGGCAGGAACAGGGCGAGGACCAGGGCGCTGAGACGAAACGTCAGGGCGGCACGGGTATCTGCGAGCTCCTGCAGGTCGGAATCCTGCGGGAGCCCTTCTCGAGGTGGCGAGGTGTCCATGTCTATCTACCTCCGGCTGCGGTGGGGACGAGGGCGGGTGTCACGGTGATCGGATCGGACCATTCGTCGTAGAACAGCCAGTCGGGGGACTCGACCGGGACCGACAATCGGTGGAACTTGCGCTGGAAGTAGACGAGGCTGTCGCCCTGTTCGCGTGTGCGGACGCGGTCGAGTTCGATGAACATCACCGAATGCGATCCCATTGTCTTGATGTCGGCGATCCGGCCCGCGAGCACCACATGGGCGGCGCGCAGGATCGGGACACCGTCGCCGGTGTCCTCCTCCCAGATGTCCCACTGGAAGCGGTCCGCCATCGCTACTTTCGTCGCGCCCGCGAAATGCATGGCCAGCTCTTCGTCGTCGCCGGCGAGCACGTTGATGCCGACCCGGCCATTTTCCCGGAATACGTTGTGCATCGCGCTGTTCTGATTCACGCACACGAGCGCCGTAGGAGGGGAGTCGGTCACCGAGCAGACCGCGGTGACGGTCATTCCGCAGCGCCCGGCGGGGCCGTCGGTCGTCACGACGTTGACCGCGGCGGGCAGATTCGCCATGGCGGTGCGGAAATTCAGTTGCATGGGTGTGAGTTCGGGCATTTTCAGCCTCCGTGAGTCGGAACGGGAAGTCGTGTCACCACGTGGCGCCGGCGATCCTGCAAAGAAGGATATGACGCGCTCGTGCGCTGGAACATTGGCGGCGACGCTACTTTCTCGCAGGAAGTCGCGTATCCGGGTAGGGGATTTCTTCAGTTGCCTATCGCTTCCGTTACGGTCGGTGTTGACTGGACGGGGAAGCAAGCCATCTGTGCGAGGCAGGATTCGATGGAGCAGCAAGAAACACGGGTTTACATCGTCGACGACGATCAAGAGTTGTGCGCATCGCTTGCGTGGCTACTCGATTCGGTCAACATCACGTCGGAGTACTACTTCTCGGTGCAGTCGTTCCTCGAGGAGTACCGCCGCGACATCCCGGCCTGCCTCGTCCTGGACGTCCGGATGCCGGAAGTCGGGGGATTCCAGCTCCAGGAGACACTCCTCGCCGACGAATCCCCGATTCCGATCATCTTCGTGTCGGCGCACGGCGACATCAAGATGTCGGTACGGGCACTGCAGCGGGGCGCGCTGACGTTCATCGAGAAGCCCTACGACCCGCAGCACATGCTCGACGTGATCCAGGATGCGCTCCGGGTCGCGCGGCAACGATTCGGCGAGCGCCGCAACCGAACGGAATTGCAGGGTCGGATAGACGCGCTGACGGTGCGGGAACGGGAAATTCTCGCACTCGTGCTCGACGGGCTGCCGAGCAAGAACATCGCCAAAGAGCTGGGTATCAGCGTGAAGACGGTCGATGTGCATCGCACGCGTATCAAGGAGAAGACCGGAGCAGAAAGCATTGCGGTTCTCGTGCGCGACATTCTGCAGGCCGGACTTTCCGTGACCTGAAAGTGATCAGGGAAGCTCGACGACGAGTCGCGCGGATTTCGCGCGCGACACACACGCGGCGATTCTGTCTCCCGCCTTTCTCTCACTCTTGGTGAGGCAATTGTCCCGGTGGTCGGGCTCGCCCTCGAGCACGTCCATGACGCACGTGCCGCAGATCCCTTCCCGGCACGAGGTGTCGATCTCGATGTCGTTCTCTTCGAGTACGTCGGCGATGGATTTTCCGGCCGGCACTTCGAACACCTCGCCCGTGTCGAGTTCCACCTCGAACGCCGTATCCGACTCGGTCGCGGCAGGCGTCGCCGCCTCGAAGTGTTCGAAGTGGACCGCGTCCTCGCCGACCGCAGGTTCGGCCAGCAGGCGCACCCGATCCATGAAACCTTCGGGGCCGCACGTGTAGACGTGGGTGGCGGCGGACGCGTCCGCCAGGATCTTCTCGAGCGTCGAGAACTGGTCGTCCCGCGTGAGGCCGAAGTGCTGGTGCACGTCCTGCCGGAAATCCGCATTCTCCAGCAGGTCGACGAACGCGGCCTGCGCCCTCGTGCGCGCGAAATAGTGCAGGTCGAATCGCTGTCCCTGCCGATGCAACGCGAACGCCAGACTCAGCATCGGCGTCAGCCCGATCCCCGCTGCGACGAGGATGTGCCGATCGGCACCCTCGGCGAGCGTGAGCAGTGTCCGCGGCCCGCTGATCCGCAACTCGCTGCCAGTCGTCACGTGATCGTGCAGCGCGGCCGAGGCGCCGCGCGGACCGGTCTCGCGTTTGACGGCGACGACATACGATTCGGACTCGTGCGGCGGGCTGCACAGCGAGTACTGGGTGAGGACCTCGGTGGGTCCGAGGATGTCGATGTGGGCGCCCGCAGGGTACGGGTCGAACCGTGAACCGTCCGTCCGGACCAGCCGGAACGACTTGATGTCCGGCGTTTCCTCGACGATTTCCGCGACAGTGACAGTGAACATGCTCATGGTGATTCTTCCTCCGGTGCTGCGACCCGTCGCCCTCGAGCGGGGGTCAGCGCATGTACAGGCCGCCGTTGACGTCCCAGCAGGCTCCGGTCACCGACGCGGCGGCCGGGGACGCGAGGAGGGCGACCGTCTCGGCGATGAATTCGGGCGACCCCAGTGTGCCCACGGGAATGGTGGTGAGAATGGCCGCGAGTTTGTCCGCGGGCACTGTCTCGCGCACCACGGGCAGGTCCAGCGGTCCCGGCGACACCGCGTTGACGGTGACACCCGACGGTGCGAGTTCCCGGGCGAAGACCTTGGTCAGCGTTCCGACGCCGCCCTTCGCGGCCGCGTAGTGGGCCCCGGTTGCCGTGCCGCCGTTCTGGCCGGCGAGCGAGGCGATGTTGACGATGCGGCCGTAGCCGCGTTCGGCGAAGTGGCTTCCGAACACCTGGCAGCCGAGGAACGCGCCGTTGAGGTTGATCTCGACGATGTCCGAGAATTCCTCCGGCGCAATGTCCATCAACGAGCCGGTCTGGGAACGGCCGGCATTGTTGACGAGAACGTCCGCCCCACCCCAGACGTCGACGACCCGGTCGCACAGGGACTCGAAGTCGGACTTCTTCCGAACGTCGAGGACGGCGGCGACGGCGGTGTTCCCGGAGGAATCCAGCGCCACCGCAGTCTCTTTCGCGGCGGCCTCGTCGATGTCCGCGACCAGTACGCGATATCCGCGGTCGTGCAACAGGCGGGCGATGGCGGCGCCGAGTCCGCGTCCGGCGCCGGTGACTACTGCGACGTGATCCATGTCGAACTCCTATTTCTGGAGGGAAAGGTCAGAGGAGGTAGCCGGAGGCGTTGACCGCGCCCTGCGAGTTGACGAGCCGGATGACCTTCAGGTCCAGCCGCGGCCCGGTCTCGGTGTAGCGGATGCGGTGCGTGACGTCGGCCGCGAGGGTCTGCTGGTCGTCGCGTTTGAAGCCCACGAGGATCTGTGCGGACCTCAGCGTGATCGAGTCGTCGGTGCGGTCCTCGACGGTGAAGCGGGAGACGGTGCGGACGGTGCGGGCCGCGGCGAGCGCGGACATCGAGTAGCCGGAGGTCAGGCGTTCGATCCGCATGCGCCGCATCCGGGTGTCGTCGTTGACCATGTTCAGCGATCCGTCGAAGTCGTCGGTGTCGAGGTCGATGGGTATGACGTACCGGCCTTCGTCGGTCCAGAGTGCGTCCCAGGTCTGGTAGTCCTTGGCGTCGAGCAGGGCCGCTTCGTGCCAGACGAGTTCGATGGCCTGCAGTACCCGGGTGTCGGACAGTGCGATCGTCAGGAGGTCAGTGCTCATCGGTCATCATCCTCTTCCACATTGCGTAGGCTTCGCGCATTCCGGTTTCGTCGGTGACGTGCGAGGTGCGGTGCCCGTCGCTGTCGAGTGCTTCACGATTGAGACCGCGGTTCACCATGATCGGCATTCCGGGTGCGCCGCGGGAGCCGCGCTGAACCCGGTCCCAGGCCTCGGAGTCGTCTGGGCTGCCGAACCCGAACGGGCCCTGGAAATGTTCGTGGATGCGGAGACGTTCGCGGTTGACGATCTCGGGTCCACCGTCCATGCCGAGGGCGATGTGCCGGATCTCGGTCTCGTCGACCGCGATCGGGCGCAGTACCCGGAAGAACGACATCGACATCGCGACGTTGGGGAAGATGTTGAGGTTGAACCCGGCGCCGTGCATGGACCGGACGATGCGGCGGACCTGGTCGGCGGGCATCGTCTTCGACAGCTCCTCGACGATGTGGTCGAAGCGGGCCTGAATCTTCTCGGTGCCGTCGTCGTGGTCGAGGTCGACGTGCTCTGGGACCATGATGGCGACGCTGTGACCGTTGCCGAGCGCGTGCGTGACGGCGTTGTCGTCGGTCATGAAGGAGAGCATGTCGGCGGTTTCGGCGTCGACGGACGACATCCAGGATCGGTGCACGATGGGGAAGTGGTAGCCGTCGGTGGTGTTCTCCAACTGGATCTTCCAGTTGCCGCGGAAGCGGAAGCAGTGCTCGCCCTGGGTCTTGATCGGGTAGCCGGCGCCCTGCTTCATGAACAGGTCGATCCACACCTTCGCGTCACCGAGGAAGTCGTCGAGGGGTTCGACGTCGGGGTTGAAGCTGGCGAAGATCATTCCCGCGTACGACTCCACCCGCAGGCTCTGCAGCGGGAGGTCCTTCTTGTCGAGGTCCTCGTCGTAGCCGTCGGGGTAGGGGATCCCGCGCAGCCGCCCGTCGACGGCGTATGACCAGCTGTGATACGGGCACGTGAATCCGTTCGCCTTGCCCTTGGGGACCTCGCAGACGCTGGCCCCGCGGTGGCGGCACCGGTTGAGCAGGACATTGAAGTTGCCCTTCCGGTCGCGGTTGACGATCACCGGCTGCCTGCCGATGGTCGCCATCGTGTAGCTTCCGGCCTCGGGGATCTCGCTCTCGTGGGCGACCCACACCCAGGTGCGGTAGAAGATTCGCTCGAGTTCGGCCTCGAACATGTCGGGGTCGGTGTACAGCGATCCGTCCACGCGGTCGTCGGTGGCGAGGTCCGCGAAGTTGGTTTCCGTGAAGCCGGTGTCTGTGGGATCCAGCGAAGTGGTCATCACATTCTCTTTCCATTCGATTCGAGCAGTCGCGGAGCCTCGTCGAGGCGGGTGGCGAACAGCTTCTCGGTCGTGAAGTGGCTGATCCGGGCGGTGCCGTCCCGGACTTCGCACTCGGCGGTGATGCGGGCGACGAGCAGTTCGGCCGATTCGTCCTCGTACCGCGACAGCTGTTCCATGACCCACCGCCCCCGCGCTGTGGGTCCGTCCACGTCGATCTGCTCGTTGCCGAGCAGGTGCGCATTTCCCCGGAAATGGGGGCTCGGTGGGAGGTACGCGGTGAGCATTCCGACGATCTCCCGGCGGCCCTGCCGCCTGCCGAATTTGTGCGCGTAGTCGCTGCCGACGCCTTCCCACACCGCCTCGGGTGTGAAGAGGGAGCCGAGTTCCTCGGCCGAGAACTGCACGGACGGAACGTCACACAGTTCCATGTAGCGGCAGATCACCCGGTGAACGGCCTCGCGCCTCTCGATGCGCTCGGTCGCGCTCGCACGGTGCATGTCGCTCACACGCCGAGGTCGACGTCTTCGCGGACGGTGAGCGCACGGCCGATGCGGGCTTCGATCTTCGCGTATCGCCACAGCGTGTACTCGCCGACAGTGGTGGTGCGGAAGAGGTTGCAGACCTCTTTGACGGTTTCCTGGGTGTCGACGTCGGCGAGGATGTAGCACGTCCACGGCCAGCCGTCCGACGGTCCGACCATGTGGCTGTCGTCGTCGATGTCCCCGATCACCCGGACGCCGGGCGTCTCGGCCAGCGCGTCCATCATCCCGGAGAACGCCTTCCACACCAGGCCGCCCTGGCCGGTCGGGAGGTCGAAGAAGTTCTGGTTGATGCCGATGCAGAACAGCACTCTCAGTGGTGCGGTCATGGTTGTACTCCTGAAGGGTCGGTGGTCGGGGTGCGGTCGATGCTCAGATGAAGCCGGGGAACGGCGGGATGTCCATGAGCACGGCACCGGCGCTGTCGTAGATGCCGTCGCCGAGGAAAGCGTGCTGCGGCGGGACCAGGGCCTCGCGCATGTACCGCTGCATGGCGTTGCCGTCGTAGATGGCGCCGGTGCCCGACAACTGGAATGCGGTGTGCACGGCGGACGCTCCCGCCTTGGCGACGTGGGTCGAGGACAAGCGAAGAAGTGCCGCAAGCTTTTCCGGGACTGGATTGCCGGCGACCACCGTGGCGTACGCCTCGTCGGTGACCTCGTAGAAGAAGGCGCGCGCGGACCGCAGCGTCGCCTCCGCCTTGGCCAGGTCGATGCGGTAGTAGGCGCGGTCGGCGAGTTTGGGCGCTCCGGTGATCCCGGTGCGTCCCGCGCCGACCTTGATCGCGTAGTCGAGCGCCGCGCGTCCCACTCCGAGATTGACGACGGCCAGCACCTGGGCGGCGTACGCGATGGAGGGATAGCGGTAGAGGGGTTCGTCGACGGTGGGGGTTCCGCCCCGGATGAACGTCCAGTCCTCGGGCACGACGACGCCGTCGACCTTCAGTTCGTGGCTGCCGGTTCCCGAGAGACCGACCACGTCCCAGTTCTCGACGATCTCGACGTCCTTCGGCCACAGCAGGGCGGTGCGTGGCTTCCCCGCGGTGGAGTCGCCGCCGCGGATGCCCACACCGAGGATGTCGGCGCCCTTGCATCCGCTGGCGAACTTCCACTGCCCGGTGATCTTCAGGCCTCCCGGCACCTGTTCGACGGGCTGCACCGGGAACAGGCCGCCGGCGAAGACGAGGTCGGGGCTGTCCTTGTACAACTCGGCCTGCGTCGCGAGGGGCAGCGCCGCAAGGTAGACGAGGGCGGAGCCGAAACTCGCGACCCAGCCCGCCGACGCGTCCACCGCGGAGATTCGTTCGATCATCCGCAGAAACTCGCTCGGGGGCAGTGCGTCGCCGCCGAACCGGCGGGGGGTCGCTGCGCGGTAGATGCCGACCTGCTTGAACTCGTCGATCATGTCGCGAGGCACGAACTTCTGTGTGGCGAACTCTTCCCGCCGCAATGCGACGTGCTCGAGGACGTCCTCGAACGACAGCGTCCCGTTCGCGGCGGTGCCCGTCGTGTCGAGGGTCGGTGCGGTGGTGGTCATCAAATACTCCGATCGACGCGAAGTAGAAGGGGTGTGGCGTGTTTCGTGTCGAGTTTCACGCTATTGCGGTGGCGGGCATCACTCAATCGGTGCTTCCTCCCGCACACGTGCAGAGATGTCGCCCCGGACTAAAGGAATTCCCTATCGTGTCCGCGGTCTGCACGCTCAGTAGACTCGATGTGAGCCCAAGGAGGCCGCATTGTCCGAACTCGCGCCGTCCGACTACGAACAACTCGTCGAGTCGCTCCGCTACTGCGTCCTGGTCCACGATGCGGCGACCAAGGACATCCTGTGGGCCAACAGGGCTGCGTCGGAACTACTCGAGTTCACGGTCGAAGAGCTCAAACCGCTCAAGGCCCCCGACATGAGTTCCCCGGCGAAGCGCTACCGCCGGTCGGTGGGACGGCGGTGGCTGCAGGAGGCCGTCGACAACGGGGCAGCGGTCACCGAATGGGCGTATCGCGCGAAGAGCGGGCGAGAGGTCCTGACGGAGGCGATCGCGATCCGGGTCGAGCTGAGCGCCCGGACCGTGGTGATGGTGCAGTTCCGCGACATCGAGCAGGAAACGTCGATGCGCCGCGACCTCACGCGCACCGAGGCCGATCTCAGCCGCACCGAGGCCCGCCTGGCCGCGTTCCTGCGGAACATGGCCGAAGGCATCCTGGTTCTCGACGACGACAGCCGCATCACGTATGCGAGCGAGGCGGCGTCGGAACTACTGAAGGTCCCGGTGGCATCGCTTGTCGGCGAACGTTTCACGGAGTTCTGCCGGGCGGGGCAGTCACGGGAGAGCGTGCGCCGGGCCCTGGATCTCACCACCGCCGACGGGGGTTCCCAGAGCCTGCGCTACGAGGTGGAACTGACGTCCGAGGAGCGCCGCTGGCACGCGGGAAGCTGCCAGCACATCGCGATCGAGAATGATCTGAGCGGGCACCTGCTGCTCTTCCACGACGTCACCGAGCACGTCCGCACCGAACAGGAGCACGAACGGGATTCGCAGTACCTCAACTACCTGGCCCGCTACAACGCGATGGGCGACATGGCCATGGCCATCGCGCACGAGTTGGCCCAGCCGCTCGCGGCCGCCACCAACTTCATCGCCGGAACGCAGAGCCGCCTCGGTGACGGGCACAGCAGTCACGACGAGGTGAGCTGGGGCCTCGGGGAGGCGCGCAAGCAGATCGACAGGGCCAATCAGATAGTCCGGAGCTTGCGCGAATACGTGACACAACTCGAGGAGTCCCAGCAGATCGTCGACCTCAACGACATCGTGGACGAATGTGCGTATTTCGTCGACATCCGCGCGCGGCAGAAGGGTGTTCACGTCGAGTACCTCCGCGCGCACGGCACGGTCGCCGTCGTGTGCGAACGTGTGCTCACCGGGCAGGTCATCCTGAACCTGTGTTTCAACGCCATCGACGAGATGGCGGAATGGCCGGCAGCCGACCGCATCGTGAGGGTACGCACCGACGTCACCGAGACGGAGGGCGTCGTGAGCGTCGAGGACCACGGCAAGGGTCTCTCGCACGTCCCGGACGGCCGAATCTTCGACGGCGCGTTCACGTCGAAGTCCACGGGCCACGGAATCGGACTTGCGCTGAGCCACCGCATCATCACCCGCCAGGGCGGGACAATCACCGCACGCGAGAACGATCCGCACGGGGCGGTCTTCACGTTCACGCTGCCGGTCGACCCGAACCGCTGAGCGACCAACACTCACAGGGTAAAGGTTTCTTGGATTCCGTTGAGCACGATCCGGTTCTAGCGTTATGGGAAACCCACCGCGGCCCCGGAGGTACCTCGTGGACTATTCGCATCACCACCGCACATTCCTGACCTGCTACGCCGACACCCACCGCTACGGCTGGCATCACGTCGACCTGTTCGTGCACGACGAGCACGGCAATGAAGTGAACTGGGTGCACTGGCAGGTGAGGGAGGACGGACCCGACGGCGCCGACGTAGCCACCGCGCGCGTCGAGCCGAACCTGCGGCGGACCACCGATTGGCAACGCGGAATCAGCGCCGACGGAAGCGAGTACTGGATCGCGGAGGCGGCCTGGGCGCAGTGACGTGCCCGGACGCCGAACGGCCGGTTCACCCACAGCAGTGGTGAACCGGCCGTTCGGATGTAGCGGTGTCGGGCCTACGCGACGCTCTCCGTGACGCGCTCGAACACGACCTTCCCACCCAGCACGGTCGTGACGACCTGCATCGCGGGTATGTCGTGCGGATCGATGGTCTCGAGGTCGCCGTCGAGGATGCACAGGTCGGCCACCTTGCCGACCTCGAGTGATCCCTTCCAGTCCTCGGCGAAGTCCTGCCAGGCCGCGTTGATCGTGTAGGTCCGCACGGCGTCGGCGAGCCCGATGGTCTGGTCGGGTCCGCTCACCGCGCCACTGGCCTTGCTTTCCCGCAGGATCATCGTCGAGATGCCCTGGCGCCAGTCGGGTGGTGTGACCGGTGCGTCGGAACTGCTCATCAGGTGCACCCCGGATTCGACGGCGCTGCGGTACGGCCACTCGTAGGCGGCGCGTTCGGTCCCGACCACCCCCACCTCGAGGTCGGCGATCGTCCACTTGATCGTCGGGTTCATGTTGACGCCGATATCGTTCTCGGCCAGTCGCTTCAGGGTGGCTTCGCTGATGAAGTCGCCGTGGATCAGGTAGTGCCGGGCATCGTCGCGGGGGTGCGCGTTCTGTGCGGCGATGATCGCCTCGGCGACGGTGTCGATGGCACGGTCACCGGTGACGTGCACACCGATCTGGTAGCCGGCCTCGTGACCGATGCGGACCATTTCGGTCACCTCGTACACCTGCCGCTCGTCGGTGTCGCCGCCGACGCACAGGGAGCCGCAGCCGCCGCCGACGTACTCCTCGTGCATCCACGCGGTCTTGCTCGGCGGGATGCCGTCGGCGAACACCTTCACCCCGAGAACCCGGAACATCCTCGGGTCCACCGTGTCCGGGACCTCGATGTCGGCGAGGTTCTTCCCGAAATCCTCGGCGGATCCGGACATTCCGGTGGGCAGGAGGAGCAGGTTCACGCGGGCGCCCAGTTCTCCGCGGCGGGCGAGGTCGGTGTACACTGACAGGCCCTCCGCGCCCATTGCACCGCCGGCGAGGGCTTCGCCGCCGGGGCCGATCGCGGGGTCGGTGAAGCTGGTGATCCCTTCGCTCTGCAGGATCGAGATCGCCGAGCGGAGTGCTTCCTCCCGGCGCTCCCGGGTGAGGGCCGGCAGAACCCGCTGCACGAGGGCCTGCGCCCCCTCCATGACGATGCCGGTCAGCAGGCCGTCCTCGCCGGTGGGCATGAGGCTGCCGGGCGGCAACGGGGTCGTCTCGTCCACCCCGGCGAGGGCGAGCGCCGCGCTGTTCACCCACGACGTGTGCCGGGAGAAGTCCTGCAGGAACACGGGATTGTCCGGGGACACCTCGTCGAGGTCCCAACGGGTCGGTGTCCGCCCGTCCTCGGTGAGGCATTCGTCGAGATAGCCGTCGTCCCAGCCCGTTCCGATGATCCAGGCGCCGTCCTCGGCTGCCGAGGCGGCCTCCCGCACGAGTTCGCGGACGTCGGCGATCGACCGGACGGCCGGGAACGACACGTCGAGCGACAACGGCGGCGTGTCGAGTCCGTAGGCGATGGCGTGCAGGTGAGAATCGTTGATTCCCGGGAGGATCGTCCTCCCACCGAGATCCGTGACCACCGTGTCCGGTCCGATCAGGGTTTCGATCTCCGCGTCGGTGCCCACCGCGTGGACGAGTCCGTCGCGGACCGCGAGGGCGGTGGCGATCGTGAAGTCCTCGTCGACGGTGAAGACCTTGCCGCGGGTGTAGACGGCATCGGCGTAACTCATCGGTTCCTCCAGGGTGCTGTCGGTGGGAGGGCGGTCAGACGGCCATCGGGGCCATGCCCAGGATCATCAATGCGGAACCCGCCGCCGCGGTCTTGACGCCGGAACGGCGTTCGCGGCGCGGGGTGGAGCGGAAGAGATACAGCGTCAGCAGTGCCCAGCACACGAGCACCACGAGAGGAAGCCAGCCGGTCGAGATTCCTGCGCCACCGTGATGGTGGCCGGAGGGTGCCGGCGCCGACGCCGCCGGGGCGGGAGCGGACATCGGCGCCAGGAGCAGCAGCACCCCCATCGCCGTGAGGTCGACCGCGCAGGGAACCGCGGTCCGGCGGTGCATGGTCTCGCCGGTGACGAACACGGCGAGCGCGATGAGGACGGCACCCCCCAGCAGGTGAATCCCTGCCGGCACACCGGGGATCATCATCGCGAACATGGACAGCGCCATCGCACCGTGCGCAATCTGGACCCGGCAGTCCGTTCCGTGTGCCCGCCACATCGGGACGAGGGCCCCGACCGCTCCGATGAACATCGCCGCGTGCACGGCAGGGATCTCGAACATCGTCGGACTCAGATCGTGGGGGTGAGTTCGCGGCTCTGTCCGACATCGGCCCGGCTCTGCCGGGTGACCCGGGCGACGACCAGTCCGGCGACGAAGAACAGTGCGATCACGGCGAGCAGGATGTCCGCGAGCAGTTCCGACCCGCCGATCAGGGTGGTGAAGTTGTCGAGCACCAACCAGGTGACGGCCACCAGACCCACGCATCCGAGCACGGGGGCGATGCGGGTGTGCCAGAGCCGGGTGTCCAGCCGGGTGCGGGCGAAGAACGCGATGATCGCGACGCTGGTGAGCACCATCAGCACCAGGATGCTCACGGTGGCCAGACCCGCCATCCAGGTGAACAGTTGCAGCACCGGGTCCGCGCCGGCGAGTGCGAACACCCCGACGACCACCGTCGCGGAGATCGTCTGGGCGATCGAGCCGACGTGCGGGGAACCGTGCTTGGGGTGGGTGCGGGCCAGTGCCCGCGGGGCCGCACCCTTGCGGGCCAGGGCGAACACGTACCGGGAGATGGCGTTGTGGAACGCCAGCAGCGCGGCGAACAGACTCGTGACCAGCATGATCGCCATGACGTCGGCGGCGGGTCCGCCCAGGAACTGCGCGGCGGCGGCGAACGTCAGCCCGGCAGGGTCGGCGGCGGCCGCGTCGGACACGTTGTCGCTGCCGAACGCGAGCACCACGGCCCAGCTGGCCAGGGCGTACACCAGTCCGATGACGATGACGGCGGCGTACGTCGCGATCGGGATCGTGCGCCGGGGGTTGCGGGCTTCCTCGCCGTAGATCGCGGTCGCCTCGAAGCCGATGAACGACGCGATCGCGAACATCAATGCGACACCGGGGGATCCGCTGAAGAACGACGTCGGGGTGAACGACGCGAAGTCGATGCCCGCGGCTCCGCCCTTCACCAGGACGCCGAACGACAGCGCGAGGATGATGCCGATTTCGAGGACGAGGAGAACCCCGAGCACCTTGGCGCCCAGATCGATGCTGCGGTACCCCAGCACGGCCACGAGAGCGATGAGGACCAGCGCCCACATCCACCACGGCAGGTCGGGTCCGCCGTACTGGACCACCAGCCCCTGAATGGTCGCGGCGGCCAGGCCGTACACGGCGGCCTGGATGGCGGTGTAGGTCAGCAACGCGAGACCGGCGGCCCCGAGTCCGCAGGATTCGCCGAGACCCTTGGCGACGTAGGCGTAGAACGCGCCGGTGTCGACCATGTGGCTGCTCATCGCCGCGTATCCGACGCTGAAGACGAGCAGAACCAGCGCGGCGATGAGGTAGGCGGTCGGGGCGCCCGCGCCGTTGCCGATCGCGATCATGACGGGCAGGGCGCCGCCGATCGCCGTGAGGGGAGCGGCGGCGGCGATGACGAGGAAGACGATCCCGACGACGCCGATGGATCCGCGCAGCTTGCCGGGTCCGGAACCCGTGGTGGTGTCAGACATGAGTGCCTCCGTCCGAGTGGCAGCTGCTGCCTCCGGTCGAGCAGTGCTTCGACGTCGTGCGGGGCACATCGAGAGAGGGGTTGCGGTCGAAGAAGCCGTTGGGCTTCAACGTGAATCCGGTGTAGTCGACGGGCATGATCGGCCAGTCTTCCGGGCGCGGGAAGTGAGTGAGACCGAACGTGTGCCACACGACGAGGTCCTCGTTCTCCAGATTGCGGTCGCCGGCCACGAAGCTGGGCAGTCCGGCGCCGCCGGCGTGCTGGTTCACGAAATCGCCTGCCGCGTACCGTTCCTTCTCGTCGAACTGCGTGACCCACAGGTGCTTGGTGGCGAACGTCGCCCGCGCAGCGATCGAGGAGTCGTCGTCGGCCAGCAGGATCGGCTGTCCCTCCGGGTGCAGTGCGTACGCCACCGGCTTGCCCAGACGGTTCAGCTTGTTCGGGTTGCTGATGTGCCACACGCGTCCGACGCTGTTGTCCGCGAGGCGCTGAGCCTCGGATTCCTTCGTCAGCGGTGTGCGCTCGAGGGTGAACGCATTGCCGTGCAGGTTCCCGGGGCCCATCTTCACCCGCTTGGTCTGCACTTCCTCGACGGAGTTGCGGTCGCCGTCGATCATCATGTCGAGGCGGGCGCTGAACAGGTGCTGGTGGTACGGGGCGCCGAGGCCGGGGGCGATCTCCGAGGCGTACGGGTAGTCGCCGCCCGGGTGACCCGACGTGAAGACGACGCCGGTGGCCTTGACCTCGAATTCGATGGTGCCGTCGAGGTAGAGGTACCAGAAGAAGCCGTAGTCGTAGTTGCCGATCGTGGTGAAGAAGGAGACGACCAGGCGGCGCTGGCGGCGCGTCTCGGCCGAGCCGGCCCACAGGTCGGTGTGCTTCCACAGCACGCCGAAGTCTTCCTCGTGCATGCACACCGCGTTCTTCAGCGTCTTGGGGCTGCCGAACTCGTCGGCGATGACGGCGTCGAAGTAGGTGATGTCGCCGACGCAGTCGCAGCCGAGTTCGAGGGCGTTCGCGTAGCGACCGACCATGTACTCGCCAGTGTCGAAGTAGTTCTGCCACGACCGGACCGGCGAGGGGTCGCCGTAGGGCACGACCATCTCGGCGATGGACGCGCGGTGGATGATCGGGCGAACCCGGTCGCCGTCGGCGAATCCGAGCTGATGGAGGACAAGTCCCTCGCGGGCGTCGAAGCCGACGCGGAACGACCACTTCTCCCAGTCGACGCGGTTGCCGTCGACGACGAAGCTGGGGCCCTCGGGCTGGGTGATCTCGATCGGCTTCTGGGTGGTGCGCAGCGGGCCGGTGACGGCGAGGTCGTCGAAGTTGCCCGACTCCTCGGGGATCGGGACGGCGCCGAGGTCGAGGACGTCGGTGACGGTCCGGTTCATGACGTCGACGAAGCCGACGAGCCCGTCGATCGGGTGAGCCCAGGCGTGGTCCTTCGGGTGGTCCTGGCGGAACGCGAGCCCGCGGAGGATCCGCTTGCCGGTCTCGCCGGGGTAGTCGAAGACGCCGGCCGAGAGGGGAGCGACCCGGACGTCGGCGACGTCGAGTCCGCGCGTGGCAAGTGCGGCGAGCCAGCGTTCGTCGGCGGACAATACCTGCTCGACGAGTTCGAATTCCTCGTCCAGGACCGGCATCTGACCGTCCCGGGTGGCGTCGAGGGTGACCGAGCTGATCACCGACCGCCGGGTCACGGACACCACGACATCCACGGCGTTCGGGGACGAGATGTCGTGCAGCAGAACGCGGAATCGGCGATCGGTCTCGTTGGTCTCGGCCGGGTACAGGGTCGACTTGTCCGGTTCCTCGAGGCCGACGTAGACGAATCTCGTCTGCTCGGTCAGCGCGTCGGCGGCCTCGAGGATCTCGCGGAGGGATGCGATCTCTTCGACGGTCGGCAGCGACAGCGGGTGGTCGATACGCGCAGGGGAAAGGGTGGGCATGTCGCGATCCTTTGGTTCTACGGGTGTTGAATAAAAAGCTTAGTGACGTACGTTACAGCCGAGGTGCCCTCGTGTAAACAGTGAGTTTCCGACCCGGACATACTGGGCGTCCGGTCAAAGGTGCGCTAACGGATTCCACAGCAACGGAATTGGACGAGCGTACGAAAATTCAGAGAGTGGTGACGAACCGCTCGAGCATCTCCAGCTGACGCTCCGACGACGTCTCGCCCGGCGTGAGGACACCCAGAATCTGCATGCCCATCATCATGTTGAGCAGTTGCTCGACCACGATGGTGACGTCGATGTCGCCGACGGTGCCCTCCTCGCGGGCCTGCTCGAGGAAGATCGCCATCTGCTCGCGCCAGCGGTCCATCGTCCGCCGGTTGGTCGCGGCCATCTGCTCGTCGTACATGGCCCGCGGCCACAGGGAGGCGGCGATCCGGGCCTCGAGGAGTTTCTCCTCGTTGATCGGCATCACCTCGCGGCACAGGATGCGCAGGGCGTCGAGGCCGGTCGCGTCGCCGAGCGCCTCGGTGATCCGGCGATCGGTGGCCTCGGAGATGTGCTCGTACGATGTCCGGAGGATCTCGTCCTTGCCGGCGAAGTAGTGGCTCAGGGCGCCGTTGGTGTACCCGGCCTCGGTGGCGATGTCGCGCATGTTCGCGGCCTCGATACCGCGGGCGGCGATCAGCCGCCAGGCGGCTGCGGTGATGCTTCGCCGACGTTCGTCGTGATCCACGAGCTTAGGCACGACGTGTACCTGCTCCACCAGCGATCATGCGACCACGGTATCAATGAGCTCCGCCGAGATTGAGCACGACCACTCCGGAGACGACGAGACCCAGTCCGAAGATCTTCGTCGCGGTCAGCGGTTCACCGAGGAATGCGGCCCCGATCGCGACGATCGCCGCCGTCCCGAGCCCCGACCACATGGCGTAGGCGATCCCGACCGGCACCGTCTTGACCGCCTGCGACAGGAACAGGAACGCGACGACGTACCCGGCGAGGCACCCGACCGTCGGCCACAGCCGGGTGAAACCCTCGGTGGACTTCAGCAGGCTCGTGCCGAACACCTCGGCGGCGATCGCGGCGAGCAGGAACACGTACGGCATGGGGACAGGGAACCATGCCGGGAGCGGTGAGGCGTGCAGCGCCCCACCGCTCCCGACGGTGCCGTCTACGAGTACATGATGACGCCGCGGACGTTCTCGGCCTTTCGCATGGCCTCGTAGCCGTCGTTGATCTGGTCGAGTGTGTATGTCCTCGTGATCATCTCGTCGAGCTTCAGCTGACCCTCCATGTACAGGCGGAGCAGATGAGGGATGTCGAACCGGATGTTCGCGTTGCCGAACCACGCCCCCTTGAGTGTCTTGCGCATCGCCGTCAGATCGAACAGGTTCAGATCGACGTCGTTCTGCGTGACGTCGCCGACCGACACATGGACGCACGTGCCGCCCTTCGCCACCAGGCTCATCGCCGGAGCGATGATGCGGCCACTCGCATTCGCGACGGTGATGAGCACCTTGTCGGCCAACTGGCCCCACGTCAGGTCCTGGAGGAGGGGGAGTGCCTCGTCGATGCTCGCCGCGGTGTGGGTCGCGCCGAAGATCTTGGCCTGCTCCCGCTTGAACTCCGAGGGGTCGACGACCACGACGTGCCGGGCACCGGCGAGCGCCGCGCCCTGAACCGCCCCGCACCCGACGCCGCCCATGCCGATCACCACGACGGTCTCACCGGCCTGGACGCCGGCGGCGTACACCGACGACCCCCAGCCGGTCGTGACGCCGCAGCCGACCAGCGCCGCCTTGTCGAGGGGAATGTCCTTCGTGATCTTGACGCACGAGGCCTCGTTGACCACCGTGTACGGCGAGAACGTCCCGATCAGGCACTGGATGGCAGCGTCCTTGCCGCGAACGTGGTGCCGCGCCGTGCCGTCCGAGATCTGCCATCCTTCGAGCAGGTGAGCACCCAGGTCGCAGATGCTGGACTGTCCGGTCGCGCACTGCCGGCACCGCCCGCACGCGGGGATGAATCCGAGTGCGACGTGATCGCCCTTCTCGACGCTGGTGACCCCCGGCCCGACCTCGAGCACGACACCGGCGCCCTCGTGCCCACCGATGAACGGGTAGTACTCGAGCGGCAGGCTGCCGTCCCGGACGTGTTCGTCCGAATGGCACATCCCCGACGCCGCCAACTGCAGCAGCACCTCCCCGTGCTTCGGCGGGTCGAGTTCCAGTTCTTCGATCTGCCACGGCTGACCGGGCTCCCACAACACAGCGGCCTGGGTCTTCATGGTTCCTGCTCCTGTCCGACGACGTCGATGGTGTACGGGATCAGAGAATGATGGTGACGACCTTCTCCTCGGTGTTGGCTTCGATTCCGGCCCAGCCGAGTTCGCGTCCGGTGCCACTGGTCTTCATGCCACCCCAGGGCAGGGCGGGATCGATGGGTGCCCAGCCGTTCACCGCCACCGCTCCGGCCCGGACCTTGCCGGCGAGGGTGTGGGCGTGGGAGACGTCGCGCGTCCAGATCGAGGCTGCGAGCCCGTAGTCGGTGGCGTTGGCGATCGCGATCGCCTCGTCGGTGGTGTCGAACGCGATGACGGTGCCGACGGGTCCGAAGATCTCCTCGCGCGCGATCTTCATGTCGTTGTTCGCGTCGGCGAAGATGGTCGGCTGGACGAAGAACCCGTCCCCGTCCGGGCGGCCACCGCCGGCGGCGACCCGGGCGCCCTCGCTGCGTCCGGCCGCGATGTAGTCGAGGACGGTGTCGCGCTGCTTTGCGTTGACCAGGGCGCCCATCGTGGTGGCCGGGTCGAACGGGTCGCCGAGAACCTGGGCGGACGCGGCGGCGGCGAGACCGTCGACGACCTGCGAGTACAGCGACCGGTGTACCAGGATGCGGGTGCCCGCGGCGCAGACCTCGCCCTGGTTGAAGAACAGTCCCATGGCGGTGCCGTTGATGGCGGCCTCGAGGTCGGCGTCCGGGAGGATGATCTGCGGGGACTTGCCGCCCAGTTCGAGGGTGGTGCGCTTGAACGTGTCGGCGGCGCGCTTGGCGATGATCCGGCCGACGCGGGGGCTGCCTGTGAAGCTGATCTTGTCGACGCCGGGGTGGGCGGCGAGTGCGTCGCCGGCGATCTCGCCGAGGCCGGGCACGACGTTGACGGTGCCCGCGGGCAGTCCGGCCTCCTCGAGGAGCGTCGCGAGGTGCAGGATCGACAGCGGTGCGTCCTCCGGCGGCTTCACCACCAGGGTGTTCCCGGCGGCCAGCGCCGGGGCGATCTTCCACGCCGAGATCATCAGCGGGGTGTTCCACGGGACGATCGCGCCGATCACGCCGACCGGTTCACGGACGGTGTACGAGTGGGTGGGCTGACCGAAGTAGCCGGCGGTCGGGATGGACTGGCCGGTGATCTTGTCGGCCCAGCCGGCGAAGTGCCGGAACGTGCCCGCGGCCATCGGGATGTCGAGCATGGTGGGCTGGCCGACGGGCTTGCCGACGTCGAGGGCCTCGAGCCGGGCGAGGATCTCGCCGTCGCGCTCGATGAGATCGGCGACCTTGTTCATGATCCGTCCGCGGGCGGCGCCGGGCAGTGATCCCCATTCACCGTTCAGCTGGGTGCGGGCGGCCCGGACGGCGTCGTCGATGTCCTGCCCGGTTCCGGCGGACACGTCGACGAGGGGGCGTCCGGTGGCCGGGTTCAGGTCCGTGAACGTTCCGCCGTCCGAGGCCGGACGCCACTGCCCGCCGATGAACAGCTGCGTGGCGGTTCCATCAGGAAGCCCTGTGGCACTGACGTTCTCGTGTACTGCGGTCATGGCGTCAACTCTCCCGGTGGTGTTGTGATGGCTGTCACAAGCATGCGGGCGAGGGGGTGGCGTCGTCTTGCACGCACGCGCATGCTTGTTGCTCGTATGCGCACCGATTCGGCGTCCGGGGCCGCTGAGTCGCAGTTTCCTGACAGTAAACAGCGCTGTTACGATGCGGACGTGACGACTCGACCCGAGACCGAGGTTCACCGCGACACGGGAGACCCCGCGCCCGTCGAGCGGGAGGTGCCGTCCGACACGCCGACCGGGCCCGATCTCGAGAAGGTGATCGCCAGGCAGGTCCGGGCGCTCCGCAAGGCCAGCGGGCTGTCCGTCGGGGACATGGCGGCCAAGGTCGGGATCTCCAAGGCGATGCTGTCGAAGATCGAGAACTCGCAGACCTCGTGCAGTCTGTCGACACTGGCGCGTCTCGCCGCCGGGCTCGACGTGCCGGTGACCTCCCTGTTCCGGGGTGCCGACACCGCCCGCGACGCTGTATACGTCGAGGCGGGCCACGGCGCGGTCATCGTCGGACGCGGCACCCGGGTGGGGCACCACTACGAACTCCTCGGCGCCCTGCGCGGGCAGCACAAGCGACTCGAACCGGTGCTGGTCACGCTCACCGATGCCAGCGAGACGTTCCCGCTGTTCCAGCACGCGGGCACCGAACTGCTCTACATGCTCGAGGGCGTCATGGTCTACGGGCACGGCGAGGCCGAGTACACGCTGCGGCCCGGGGACTCGCTGCTCCTCGACGGCGAGGGCCTGCACGGTCCCAACGACCTCGTGCGGTTGCCCATCCGGTTCCTCGCCGTCACCGCGTACCCGGACCATCACGAGGAGTAACTCCTCCGACCGCGTTTTCGTCCTTCCTCCACGCCGGGTGCCGGGCGTAGAGTGGCGGGTGGTTCGAAAGGTCGTGGTAGCAATGTTGGCGACAGTTCAGATAGCGTCCGGCGGAAAAGCGGCGCTGCCCTTCGATCCTGCCGAGCCGGTCTACCTGGCCACCGTGGGCGCGATCGGGCTCTATTATTTCGATTACGGCACCGATGCGCGGATGAACGCGGACGATCACGGCGACTTCTACGTCGTTCAGATCCCGCTGTCGGGCACGGCCAGAATGACCTGTGGCGCAGAAGAGTTCGACTCGACCATGTCGGTCGCGTCGATTCTGTCGCCGGGACGCCCCGCAAGCATGGAGTGGCACGAGGGGCAGTCTCAGCTGATCATCCGACTGGCGCGCGGCACCCTCGAAGAGCACCTGCAGGAAATTCTCGGGAGTCCACTCGATCAACCCCTACGATTCGAGCCGCAGATGGAACTCGCAAGCCCCGCTGTGCGCGGGTGGCGTGAGGCGGTCGAACTGCTCGAACACGAAGTCGCGAATCATGCAGCGATCACGGGCGATTCGGCCGCGATGGAGGAATTCGATCGAATCGTGCTCACTCAGTTCCTGTCCGCCCAGCCGAACAACTACAGCGACAGGCTTCGGAGTCTGGCTCAGAGCCTGACGTAGTCGGCGACGAAGGCAGGGCCCTGCCCGCGGAATGCTGCGGACAGGGCCTGGTCTGTGTGGCGCTGGATCAGGCCTTCGCGGGGTCTCCCACCGCTTCCGCGGTGATGGCTTCCGCGCCGAGCACCGCGTCTGCGCCGTGCTTGGATGCGCCGGTGAGGCCGACGGCGTCGAGCACGTAGGCCGTCTCGCCGTGGACGGATACGTCGAGGCCGTCGTATTCGCTGTCCTGGTCGGCCCGGATGCCCATGAACTTCTTCAGTGCCGCGGCGATCACCAGGGTGACGACGAAGCAGTAGGCGAGAACGGCTGCCACGGCGACGCATTGGCGCCACAGCACGTCGAAGCCGCCGCCGTAGAGGAGTCCCGCTGCGCCGTTGGGTGCGGTCGGATCCGCGAGGAACCCGATCAGGACGGTGCCGAGGATGCCGCCGACCAGGTGCACGCCGACGACGTCGAGCGCGTCGTCGTAGCCGAGCCGGTACTTCCAGGAGACCGCGAAGCAGCAGACCGCGCCGGCCGCGCCTCCGACGACCAGTGCGCCGAGGGGCGAGACGGCGCCGCAGGCGGGCGTGATGGCGACCAGGGCAGCGATCAGTCCGGATGCCGCGCCGAGCGACGTGGCCCGGCCTTCTCGCAGCTTCTCGACGGCCAGCCACGCGCAAATGCCTGCGCATGCCGCGGCGACGGTGTTGAGGATGACGACGGACGCGCTGTTGCCGGCGGACAGTGCCGAGCCGCCGTTGAACCCGAACCAGCCGAACAGCAGGATGCCGGCGCCGAGCATCGTCAGAGGAAGGCTGTGCGGGCGCGGCGAGACGGGGAACGTCTTGCGGGCCCCGAGAACCAGGACGACGGCGAGGGCGGCAACGCCGGCATTGATGTGCACCGCCGTGCCTCCGGCGAAGTCGATGGCGCCGAGGGTGTTGGCGATCCATCCACCGATCACCGATCCGTCCTCCGAGTCGAACGCGAAGACCCAGTGGGCGACGGGGAAGTAGACGAACGTGGCCCACAGTCCGGCGAACAGCATCCACGCGCCGAACTTCATCCGGTCGGCCAGTGCGCCCGAGATGAGGGCCACGGTGATGCCGGCGAACAACAGCTGGAATCCGGAGACCAGCGCGGGCGGCAGTCCGGGTTCGGCGGGGGCGTCCAGCAGCGCACTGGAGCCGAAGAACTCGAGCGGGTCGCCCAGGAGGCCGAGGCCGCCGAGGGAATTGCCGAGCACGGCCGAGTAGCCGAACACGATCCACAGCACGCCGACGACGGCGAATGCGCCGAACGTCATCATGGCCATGTTGAGCGTGTTGCGCACGCTGACCATCCCGCCGTAGAACATGGCCAGGCCCGGCACCATCAGGCTCACCGCCGTGAAGGCCGCCAGAATCCAGGCGGTGTCGGCCGCAGCGACTGCTTCGTTCATAGTCGTCCACCTTGATCGAGGATGGCGGGACACTCGCAGTGTCCGCCGATGGGAATCAATGTCTATCGTCAGTGAACCAAAGTGGAGATTGCGAAAATAGTGCGTTGCGTGACGAATGCGTTAAGTATGGATCTAATAAACAAAGTATCTTGTTAGTGAACTTGATGAGTGAGGAGGACTGGTGACAACAGCTCGCGAGGCACGCCTCATCCGTCGCGCGGATCGTCGCGTCACGCGGTGGGCCAACGGTGCGGGGACGACCGCGGAGATCGCCGCCGGTGCCGCGTCCCGGTGGCGGTTCAGCGTCGCGACGCTCGACGGGAGTTCGACGTTCTCGCCGTTCCCCGAGGTGGACCGCATCTTCACGGTGATCGGCGACCATCCGGTGTCCCTCGACTTCGGCGGTGGCCCGACCATGATTGCCCGTCTCGGCCCGACCCCCTTCGCCGGTGAGGACGGCCCCGTCTGCGTGGCGGCCGGGGCGACCGAGGCGTTCAACGTGATGGTCCACCGGTCCACGACTGCCGCCTCGGTGGAGGTCGTCGAGATCGGAACGGCGCTCGAGACAGCCGCGGGCGGGCGGGTGGCCGTCCTTGTGCTGGTCCTGAGCGGAGGCCTCACGACGGACCTCGGGCCTCTCGAACCCGGCGACTGCCTGCTCGTCGAACAGGGGTCCGTCCACCTGTCCGGACCGGCGTCGGTCGTTCTCGCCCAGATCCTCGACAGGTGAGCGGCAAAGTGTGCCGGGGCACACTTTGCCGCTCACCTGGGGGTCACCTCGCGGTCGAGAGAATCCGGCGCAGGCGCTCGATGGCGCGCTCGGTGGCGGGGCGGTCCTTCGCGACCAGCTGGTGCATGATGAAACCCTCGATCGCCGAATACACCAGCAGGGTCAGATCTTCGTCGGCGGTGATGCCCAGGCGGGTCAGTGCCTGGGACGTCGCCTCGATGTACGTGGCGTACAGCAGTTTCACGTGTGGGTCGAGGCGCGGCGTTCGCCGGGATTCGAGCATCAGCTCGTACTGGAAGACCTGTAGGTCGGGGTCGCGGGCGACGAGGTCCGTGAGGTGCTCGACGAAATGGTCGAGTGACGACCCGTCGGCGATGTCGGCGAAGACGCTCGCGCTCTTGTCCAGCGCGTACCGGAGTGCGGCGTCGACGAGGGCATCCGTCGACGCGAAACTCTGCCGGACTTCCGCGTCCGTGATGCCCGCCTCCGCGGCGACGGCCCGGACCGTCAGCCTGCGCAGACCGTCGCGGGCGATCACGGAGACTGTCGCGAGGACGAGGCCGAGAGCCACCTGATCGCTGCAGGGGACTGCCCGCCGCCGCCCGTCAGCCAGCGTCACAGTTCCACATCCCCGTGGGCGGCAAGCCATCTCATTCCGGGCTCGCGGGTGCGGCTGATGCCCTTGTATTCGGCCATGTCCACCGGCAGGTCCTCGAGGACCTTGTACAGCCGTGCACCCCACTCCGGGACGGACGCGACGTCGCGGAGCGGAAGCAGGTAGGTGCGGATGAGGAACATGACGGCGCCGGAGTGGGCGAGCCGGATCAGGTGCTGCACTTCGGTTCTCAGGAACAGTCGGTCGCCGACCTCGGCGAGCGGTCCGTCGGCGAGGGTGCGACGGTCCTTCCCCCACTCCGGATAGGTCTCGGTGGACGTGTCGAGTTTGCCGTCGACGGTCAGCGTCCAGTTGGTGCGCCGGTAGCTCTGGCGGGGTTCGAGCCGCATCAGGAAGTTGTGGGCGCGGGTGATGATCTTCTCGGTGTGGATACGCGGGACGGGGCCGTGGATCTCGAGGAAGCTCATCCCGACGTCGAATCCGAAGGACCAGTCCGCCGCGAACGTCACCAGTCCGGCATCGCCCCACAATGCGCCCTCGCGCTGATCGAGCAGCACGACGTCTTCCTGGATCTGGCCGCAGATGTACACGAGCGGCGGCGCCGGCAGCGTGGTGAGGTCGCCGAACACGAAGCTGTGCTCGATCCCGAGGAGGTCGTTCCGCCAGAACCAGGTGTTACCGCGACGTTCGAGGGTCATGGTGTCGGGGTATTCGGCGGCGAGGGTACGCATCAGGGTGAGCATGGCGTCCCACGCGGCGGGGACCATGTGCGGCAGGCACTGGTGCCGCGACGGGTCCGCGGTGAGGATGCGTTCGCGCTCGGCGAGTTCGCGGTGGTAGTGGTCGTCGATGGCGATGCGGGTGTCACCCCAGCTGCCGGCGACGGTGTCGGTGGGGTTCCCGGCGGGCTCGACGTTGGTGCTGTAGCGGTACTGGTCGCGGGGAAAGGGGAAGGGAAAACGCGCGGTACGCGAGTCGGTCGAGGTCACAGTTCCAGCTCCAATCGGTCTCCTACGGCCCGTGACACGCACGGCATGATCGAATCTCCGGACGCCTTCTCCTCGTCGGTGAGGTACAGGTCGCGGTGCTCGACCTCGCCGCCGCGGACCGACAGCCGGCATTCGCCGCACACCCCCTGGCGGCACAGGTTCGGGACGGCGATTCCCTTGTCCAGCAGGGCTTCGAGAAGGCTGGTGCCCGAGGGGACGGGGACGATCATCCCGGTGCGTCCGAGCTTGGCGGCGAACGGGTTTCCTTCGGGCAGCGGGCCCGCGCCGAACGCCTCCGAGTGCACCCGGCCCGGCGGCCAGCCGCATTCGCGGGCCCACTCCGCGACCGCGGCGATCATCGGCGCAGGTCCACAGGTGTAGACGTGGGTGCCGAGTGGTTGATCGGCCAGTGTCGGGACGAGGCGGTCCGCGAGTTCCCCGGGGGTGGACACCGTGACGAGCCGGTCGCCGCACAGCGCCGCCAGTTCGTCGGCGTGCGCCCCCTGACGGTCGCGGAAGGAGTAGATCACCTCGAACGAACGACCCCACTCGAGGGCGGCCCGCATGTGCGACAGGATGGGGGTGACGCCGATCCCGCCCGCGACCAGGATGTGGTGCCGCGCGTTGAGGATCGGCGCGAACGCGCTGCGCGGACGGCTCACCCGGACGGGCTGCCCAGGCCGGAGGTCGTGGACCCAGCGTGAACCGCCGTGGCCGTTCTCGTCGAGCCGGACCGAGATCGCGTAGTGGTCCGGCTCGATCGACGGCCCCGTCAGCGAGTACGAGTTGTGCCTGCCCTCGGACCAGTTCACCGCGATATGGCTACCCGGGGTGAACGTCGGCAGCGCGCGGCCGCCCGGGTCCGCGAGCACGACGTGCCGGACACCCGGGCACAGTAGTCGGGCCTCGCGCACCATCAGGGTGAGCGCGCCGGTAACACCCTCGCCCGCAGCCGTTTCGAGCACCATGGTCATGGCAGTTCCTCCGCATCGGCTCGGTAACCCAGGTACGCGCTGTGGCGCCGGGAGAAGTGGTAGTAGACGGTCAGCTCTTCGGAACACCCCGTGCACGGGGTCTGCCCGCCCACGGCCACCGGAACGTTCGGCGACGTCGTGTGGCAGTGCGCGCAGTACACGTCGCGCACCCCGGTGTCCCCGTCGCTGATCACGGCGGCGATCTCCGCGGGCAACGCGCCCGCGGAGATCAGGCGGGAGCGCACCGCCCCCACCGTCCGCTCGGAACCCGCCACCACGAATCGCCACCCGATGCGCGCTTCGGACAGCAGGTCGTCGAGCCCGGATCCGTCGACGTTCTCGACGGCCAGCATGCGAGTCGGTACCGGGGCGACCCGCTCGGACAGCTCGCGCGGCACTCGATCGCCGACCGAACCGTCCGAGACGAGCACGTAGCAGGTGACGAGAGCGCCGGCCGCCAGGTCGTCGACGGCCGAGTAGTCGGACCGCCACCGTGGGACGCTCGTCGACCTCATCGAGACGGCCATCGCAGATCAGGGCGCGAAGGAACGGTGGCCGACGAAGTAGGCCAGCGCGCGGTCGGGGGTGGTGAAGCGGATGCGCGACCCCTTGGGGAAGAAGATCGCATCCTTCGCCTTCGCCACCTCGACCTGGCCGGTGTCGAGGTTCTCCAGGGTGAATTCGCCTTCGAGGACGACCTTCATCTCGTCGTACGCGTAGTAGTAGTCGAGCGGGGCGTCGGTGCGCTGAAGTTCGAAGTAGCCGGCCGACATCTCGGAGCCGTCCGGGTTGGCGAAGACGTCGTCGATGTATCCCTTGGTGCCCGGGTACTCCGCGACCGGCATCTGCGGCAGGTTCTCGTGGAATCCGGCGGTGACGCGGAACGGGACGGCGGTGGGCTTGTCGGTCGTGGTCATGGAGTCTCCTGTGAGAGGCGATGAGGGTGATGAAGAGCGAATCCCCTGTGTGAAACTCGGGGTAGCAACAGGAAACCACATCGCATATTTCCACGGCGTAAATCTCGTCGGCGGTCCGGAAAGTGTGCAGTTCAGGACCGCATTATCCTGCCGAAGCCTCAGTTAGGCGGGAGATTTTGGTGATTCGGCCACAACATTGCCGTAACGCGATGGACATAGTAGAACTGTTTCATAGTGAACAACAGCGATTCATGAGGTGAAACGAACCGCTACTCAAGCCACCAGAGCCCGACCGTCCGGCCGAATGAAGGAAGCAACGTGACAGAGACAGCAAAGTTCGTGATCGTCGGTGGAGGACTCGAGGGTCTCGCCATCGCGTGGTCGCTCGCGGACCGCGGCGAGACCGACGTCCTGGTCCTCGAGCGTGACACCTTGTGCTCGGGCATGACCGGCAAGTCGTCCGGTGTGGTCCGGTGCCACTACGGGACGCCGTCGCTGGCGGCGATGTCCTGGTACGGCGTCGACATCTTCACCCGGGCCACCGAGATCTTCGGCGACGACATGGCGTTCCGTCAGTGCGGGTACGTCGTCGGCGTCGGCGAGAACAACATCGACCCGCTGAAGGCGAACGTCGCGATGATGCAGGGCCTCGGCATCGACGTCGACTACATCGGCCACGACAAGATGGCCGAGCTGTGGCCGGGGCTGCACCTCGACGACTTCGCCGCCTTCGCCTACGAGCCCCTCGGCGGCCGCGGCGAGGCGTACATGGCCGGCATGGCGTTCGGCGCGTCCGCCCGCAAGCTGGGCGTCACGATCCGCCAGAGCACGCCGGTGGCGTCACTGCTGCAGAATGCCGACGGCCGCGTCTACGGCGTGACCCTGGGTAACGGCGACGAGGTGCACGCCGAGCACGTGATCCTCGCGACCGGCCCGTGGGCGCCCGAACTCGGTGCCGGAGTCGGCGTCGACATCCCGGTGAAAGCCCAACGCGCGCAACTCGTCCTGATCGACCAGGGAGTTCCGACGCCGGAGGTGCCGGTGCTGTCGGACCTTGCCGGACTGCAGTACATCTGCCGCGAACCCAACGGCGAACTGCTCGTCGGCAACAGCGACCACGCCGCGCCCGAGTACATCGACCCCGACAAGTACAGCAACCGCGCAGACGACAGCACGATCGAGAAGAACATCATGAAGCTCGGCAACCGGCTGCCGGACATGCCGGACCCGCGTATCACGTCCTCGTACGTCGGGGCGTACGACGTCACCCCCGACTACAATCCGATCATCGGGCCCGCGCCCGTCGACGGGCTGTTCCTGGCCACCGGGTTCTCCGGTCACGGTTTCAAGATCTCACCCGCGGTCGGGCGCCTCGTCGCCGACATGCTGCTCGACGACGGCAAGACCACCCTCCCGAACGTCGAGCCGTCCGACTTCCGCTACTCGCGCTTCGAGGAGGGCGACCTCCTCTTCAGCTTGCACCCCTACGAGGGTGCCGGCGAGATGCGCTGACCCACAGACCACCTCACCCGTAGACCACCAGTTCAGGAGCTCCCCATGGCTGTCGACACTGCTGACGCGTTCACCGCGCAGAACATCGTGACATCCCCACCGCAGACCTTGTCCGAGGTGGCCCGGGCCACCGGAACCACCTTCATTCTCGCCCTGTTCGTCACCCTGTCCGGGAAGCCGTGCGCCAAACTCGTCCCGATCGAGGCCGTCGAGCAACTTCAGGACGACGGCGTGGGCTTCGCCGGCTACGCGGCCGGGCACATGGGGCAGGAACCCAAGGATTCCGATCTCGTTGCCGTGCCCGATGTCTCGTCGTTCACGCCGATCCCGTTCGTGAAGCCCGGACTCGCGATCGTGCACTGCGACCCCCACGTGGAGGGCACGCCGTGGCCGTATGCGCCGCGGGTGATCCTGAAGGAGACCCTGAAGAAGGCGGCCGAACTCGGCCTGTCGGTCAACGTCGGGGCGGAGATCGAGTACTTTCTCGTCAACCGCACCGGCGACGGTCCCCTCACCACCGCGGACACCGACGACGTCAGCCGTCAGCCGTGTTACGACGCCCGCGACGTCACCCGGATGTACGACCATCTCACCGAGGTGTCGCAGGCCATGAACACGCTCGGGTGGGGCAACTACGCCAACGATCACGAGGACGGCAACGGGCAGTTCGAGCAGAACTTCGACTACGCCGACGCGATGACCACCTCGGACCGGGTGATCACCGCCCGGTACCTGTTGTCGGTGATCGCCGAGAAGCGAGGCATGAAGGCCACGTTCATGCCCAAACCGTTCTCCGACCGCACCGGGTCGGGCATGCACCTGCACCTGTCGCTGTGGAACGACGGCGGTTCGGTGTTCCCGGACGGTGACGACCCCAAGGGGCTCGGACTGTCGAAGACCGCGTACGCGTTCATCGCCGGCATTCTGGAGCATGCGTGCGCTCTGCAGGGCGTGATCGCCCCGACGGTCAACTCCTACAAGCGAACCGGCGCCACCTCGACGAGCAGCGGCGCCACCTGGTCGCCGCGGTACGCCACGTACGGTGGCAACGACCGCACCCACTACCTGCGGGTGCCGGACAAGAACCGGGTGGAACTGCGCGGCGGCGACGGCTCCGCCAACCCCTACCTCGCGGCCGCCACCGCGATCGCTGCCGGCCTGGACGGCATCGCCCGCGACCTCGACCCCGGCACCCCCGGATCCGGCGACAGCCCCAGCGACATGCTGCCGATGACGCTGCTGCACGCCATGGACGCACTGGAATCGGATCCGATCGTGACGGGCGCCCTCGACGTCGCGGGCCCCGGCGTCGCCGAGTACTTCGCGAAACTCAAGCGCGAGGAGTTCTTCGCCTGGCACAACACCGTTTCCCCCTGGGAACTCGACCACTACCTGACAGCGTTCTGACAGACCTCCCGAAAGGAGACATCCATGTGTGGAATCGTCGGACTTCACCTGCGTGAGCCGTCCCTCTACCCACAACTCGGCGCCCTGCTCACCGACATGCTCGCGCAGATGTGCGACCGCGGCCCCGATTCCGCCGGCATGGCCATCTACGGCGACCGGACCTGGTCGCCGGAAGGGGAGTCGACGGTCTCCCTGCTCGACTGCCCCATCCCCGCAGCGGATCTCGCCGCGACGCTGTCGTCCACCCTCGACACGACGATCACCGGACTCGACCTGGACCCGACCACGATCCTGCACGGGGTCGTCGGCGCGGAGGATCTCGCCGCGGCTGTGCGCAGCGTCGTCCCCACGGCACGGGTCATCGGCTTCGGCAACGATCTCACCGTCCTCAAGGGCGTCGGGAACCCCGTCGATCTGGCGAACCGGTTCGGGCTGCCCGCCGCCACCGGCTGGCAGGGCGTCGCCCATACCCGGATGGCCACCGAATCCGCCGTCACCGCCGAGGGTTCGCACCCGTTCTCCGTCGGCCCCGACGAGTGCCTGGTGCACAACGGGTCCTTCTCGAACCACATGAGCATCAAGCACCAGCTCGAGCGCGACGGTGTCGTGTTCGACAGCGCCAACGACACCGAGGTCGGGGCGCGGTTCGTCGCCAAGCAACTCGCCGAGGGCGTCGATCTGGAGAAGGCGCTCCTGATGCTGAACGAGACGTTCGACGGCTTCTACACCCTCCTCGTCTCGACCGCCGACTCGTTCGCCGTGGTCCGCGACGCCATCTCCTGCAAGCCCGCCGTCATCGCCGAGACCGACCAGTGGGTCGCGATGGCCTCCGAATACCGCGCCCTGGCGAACCTGCCCGGCGTCGAGAACGCCCGAATCTTCGAGCCCGAACCGGAAGAGGTGTACGTATGGCACCGGTAGCCACCACCGAAGCAACTGTCCTGGACCTCGCGTCGTCGAGCACCCGGGCCGTCAACGAGCGGCTCACCTCGCCCGAGGCGCCGAGGACGGTCACCGTCACCGGCCCCCAGGGTGCGCACGCTCTCGCCTGCGGCCTCGACTCGGACATCGACGTCACGATCGAGGGCCACGTCGGCTACTACTGCGCCGGCATGAACCAGCAGGCCACCGTGACCGTGACCGGCAACGCCGGCGTCGGGGTCGCCGAGAACATGATGTCGGGGACGGTGCACGTCAAGGGCGACGCGTCGCAGTCCGCCGGCGCCACCGCCCACGGTGGGCTGCTCGTGATCGACGGCAATGCCGCCGCCCGCTGCGGCATCTCGATGAAGGGCGTCGACATCGTCGTCGGCGGCAACATCGGGCACATGTCCGCGTTCATGGGTCAGGCCGGACGTCTCGTCGTCCTCGGCGACGCCGGCGAGGCCCTCGGCGACTCGCTGTACGAGGCCCGGATCTATGTGCGCGGCACCGTCGCCTCCCTCGGCGCCGACTGCATCAAGAAGGAGATGCGCGAAGAGCACCTGACGGAACTGCGGGATCTGCTGGATCAGGCCGGTTTCGACGCCGACCCGTCCGAGTTCACCCGCTACGGCTCCGCCCGCAAGCTCTACAACTTCCACGTCGACAACGCCAGCGCGTACTAGGAGACCCGTCATGAACACCCCGAACCCGGCCCTGCGCGAATCGGCGACCTTCGACCGCGGCGTCATCTCCGAGATCCAGCGGGCCGCCGAGACCGGCATCTACGACATCCGCGGCTGGGGCGCCAAGCGCAGGCTGCCCCACTTCGACGACCTCCTGTTCCTCGGGGCGTCGATGTCGCGGTACCCGCTCGAGGGGTACCGCGAAAAGTGCGACACGGACGTCGTGCTGGGTGACCGCAACGCGAAGTTCCCGCTGCACCTCGACATCCCGATCACCATCGCCGGCATGAGCTTCGGTGCGCTGTCCGGGCAGGCGAAGGAAGCCCTCGGCCGCGGCGCCAGTGAGGTCGGCACGTCCACCACCACCGGTGACGGCGGCATGACCCCGGAGGAGCGGGGACAGTCGAAGAACCTCGTCTACCAGTACCTGCCGTCGCGGTACGGGATGAACCCTGACGACCTGCGCAAGGCGGACGCCATCGAGATCGTCCTCGGTCAGGGCGCCAAGCCGGGTGGCGGCGGAATGCTGCTGGGGCAGAAGATCACCGAACGCGTCGCCGGGATGCGCACCCTCCCCATGGGTGTCGACCAGCGGTCGGCATGCAGGCACCCCGACTGGACCGGTCCCGACGACCTCGCCATCAAGATCATCGAACTGCGCGAGATCACCAACTGGGAGAAGCCGATCTACATCAAGGTCGGTGCCACCCGCACCTACTACGACGTGAAGCTCGCCGTGAAGGCCGGCGCCGACGTCGTCGTCGTCGACGGCATGCAGGGCGGCACCGCCGCCACCCAGGACGTGTTCATCGAGCACGTCGGCATCCCCACCCTCGCCGCGATCCCGCAGGCCGTCCAGGCGCTGCAGGAACTCGGGGTGCACCGCAAGGTCCAGCTCATCGTGTCGGGCGGCATCCGCAGCGGCGCGGACGTCGCGAAGGCCATGGCCCTCGGTGCGGACGCCGTCGCGATCGGCACCGCCGCCCTGATCACGTTGGGAGACAACAGTCCCCGCTACGCGAAGCAGTACGAGGAACTCGGCTCCGCCGCCGGGTTCTACGACGACTTCCAGGCCGGGAAGGACCCCGCCGGGATCACCACCCAGGACCCGGAACTGTCGAAGAACCTCGACCCCGTCGAGGGCGGACGGCGGCTCGCCAACTACCTGCGGGTCCTCACCATGGAAGCGCAGACCCTGGCCCGCGCCTGCGGCAAGTCGCACCTGCGCAACCTCGAACCGGAGGACCTCGTCGCCCTCACCGTCGAGGCGTCCGCCATGGCCCGCGTGCCCCTCGCCGGAACCACCTGGATTCCGGGAGCCCTGTAGGCGGCTCCGCCACCCGTGCGCCTTTTTGGTAGCTGGAACAACCAGAAAGGCGCACGGGCGCGAAGCGCCTATTCCTACGAGTAGAGGACCCAATACATGACTTCGTTCGATTCGCTGTGGGCGACCATTCTCGATGTCGGTCAGCACAAGTCGACGCGCGGGTACCGCCGCTTCGCGTGGAACGACTCCGACATGACGCTGCGCGAATGGTTCGGCGACTGCGCCCGGCAGCGGGGGATGAGCGTCGAGGAAGACCGCAACGGCAACCTGTGGGCCTGGTGGATGCCGGAGGGATGGGACGGCGATCCACGCGACAGTTTCGTCACCGGATCGCACCTCGACTCCGTGCCTGACGGCGGCGCCTACGACGGACCCCTCGGGGTCGTGTCGGCGTTCGCGGCGATCGACCTGGTGCGAGAACGGGGCATCGTTCCGACGCGTCCGGTGGCGGTCACGGCGTTCTCCGACGAGGAGGGTGCGCGATTCGGTGTCGCCTGCGTCGGCTCGCAACTGTCCACCGGGGCGGTGACACCCGCCCGTGCACTGGCTCTGCGAGACAACGACGGCATCAGCCTCGGCGAGGCACTGATCTCCGCCGGCCGCGACCCACACCAACTCGGCGAGGACCCCGACCTCGTCGACCGCGTCGGCGTGTACGTGGAACTGCACGTCGAGCAGGGGCGCGCTCTGGACCTGATCGACAGCCCCATCGCCGTGGCCTCGTCGATCTGGCCGCACGGCCGGTGGCAGTTCGTGTTCTCCGGGGAGGCCAACCACGCAGGCGCCACCCGGCTCGTCGACCGCCGCGACCCGATGCTCGCGTTCGCGTCCTCGGTCCACACCGCACGGTCCGCCGCGGCGCTGCACGAGGCGGTCGCCACGTTCGGCAAGGTGCGGGTACTTCCCAACGGTGCCAATGCCATTCCGTCGGAGGTGCGGGCGTGGCTCGACGCCCGGGCCGCCGACGAGGAGACGCTGACGAAACTGGTGCAGCAGATCACCGCCGAGGCGCAGGCCTACGCGGCCGCCGACGGCATCGGTCTCGAGGTCGACGCCGAATCGGTGACACCGATCGTCGACTTCCCGCACGACATCCGGGAGCGACTGCGCCGGTCCCTCGCTCACCTAGGCGACATCCCCGTCCTCCCGACCGCGGCCGGCCACGACGCGGGGATCCTGTCGGCGAAGGTACCCACCGCGATGATGTTCGTCCGCAACCCGACCGGTGTGTCCCACTCGCCCGACGAGTTCGCCGAAGCCGACGACTGCAACCGTGGCGCGGAGGCGCTGGCGGACGTGATGGCCGACTGGGTGACCGCCACCTGACCCCCATGTGAGTGGCAAAGCGTGCCGGGGCACTCTTTGCCACTCACGTGCGGCGCGCCCCTCGGGTCAGGGACGTGCCGCACGTGCAGCACCAGTAGGCGATTCGGAACGCTATCCGACCACGGCGGCCGGGCTGCGCCGCGGCACCCTTCCTTTGTCGGCGGTGAGCGTGGCGGGGTTTGCCACCTCTCGCATCATCCTGCTCGCTATCTGACAGGTGCGGGATTCGAGCCGGTCAGCAGCAGGTGGCCGGCGTCGACGGGGATGGTCACGCCTGTCACCGACGCGGCGAGGTCGGAGTTCAGGTAGAGCGCAGTATCCGCGATGACCTGCGGCGGCATGAACGTCGTGCCCTTGAGGGCGTGGAAGTGATAGCCGCCCTCGATCATGTCGGCCTCGGTCCCGCCCTCGTGGCCGGCGAACATGTCCCAGGCGCCCTGGTGGTCGGTCATCGGTGTCTTGATCGCTCCCGGGTTGATCGAGTTGCACCGGATCCCGTACGGCGCCAGCTCGAGCGCAATGTTCTTCATCAATCCGATCACGCCGTGCTTGGCCGTGACGTAGTGCGCGTAGTTCATGCCCGGCTCCAGTCCGTTGACCGAGGACGTGATGACGATGGACCCGCTTCGGCGCTCGATCATGTGTGGTGCCACGGCCTTCGCGGACTTCCACACGCCGGTCAGGTTGACGCCCATCATCTCTTCCCAGTCGTCTTCGCTGAGCTCCCAGAACGGTGCCTGTGTCCAGATACCCGCATTGGCGATCAGGATGTCGATCTTTCCGAACGTCGAGATGGTCTGGGTGACTGCGTCGTCGAGTGAAGCCTGCGACCGCACGTCAACCTCGAACGACAGCGCCCGGCGCCCGAGGGCCTCGACCTGCGCAACCGTCTCGGCGAGGTCGGATCCGTCCGCCATCTTGTACGGCACGGTGCCCATCTGGGCGGCGATGTCGATGACCACGACGTCCGCGCCCTCGCGCGCCGAGGTTACAGCGTGCGCGCGCCCCTGGCCGCGTGCTCCACCGGTGATGAATGCGACCTTCCCGTCCAGCATTCCCATGATTACCTCCTGATTGATGGAACGATTTCGCTGCTGTCAGAGTTGTCCGCCGGCGTCGACGGTGTGCGTGGTGCCGGTGATGTACCGGCCGGCGTCACCGACCAGGTACAGCACCGCATTCGAAATGTCGATCGACTCCAGTGCGGGGACGGGAAGCGCGTTGAGCGTGAGCGCAGCTTCCTCGAAGTCGGCACGCGTGGGGTGTCCGAGATCCGGTCGGAAGAGCTGGTAGGTGGGCTCGTTGAGGATCATGTCCGTCGCCACCGTGGTGGGATGAATGGTGTTGACCCGGATGCTCTGCGGGGCGAGTTCCTGCGCGAGCACGCGCATGAACCCGATCAGGCCCGCCTTGGCGGCCGAGTAGTGCGCGGTGTTCGCGTTGGCTTTGAGGGCCGCGAGGGAACTGGTGATCACTACCGAGCCACCGCGTCCTCCGGCGATGATGTGGGGTACCGCGGCAACACAGGTCTTCCAGACGCCGGTGAGATTGACGTCGATCATCGTCGACCACGTCTGTTCGGACATTTCCAGCGTGGGCGCGGGTACCGAGATTCCGGCGTTGGCGAGCACGATGTCGAGTCGGCCGAGTTGAGCGACCCCGTCGTCGACGGCTGAAGTGAGCGCGGCGAGGTCCCGGACGTCGACTTCGGCGGTCACGATCCGGCGGCCGAGGGCCTTGACCTGGCGCGCGGTCTCGGCGAGATCGTCCGGGGTGGCCGTCGCATACGGCACGGTCTCCACCGGGCGGCAGACGTCCACCGCGATGATGTCCGCGCCTTCCCGGGCGAGGAGCAATGCGTGACTGCGTCCCTGGCCGCGTGCGGCGCCTGTGATGAATGCGACCTGATTCTCGAGTTGTCCCATGACAGTTGACCTTCCGGCACATGCGGCGCCGATTCGAGCGGCATCGCGTCGTATCGAGCAGGTTATGTCATGCGGTGACAAAACATCGCGAATTGGGTGATTCGGTTGGGAAGTCGTCCGCCGGGCACTCGGCCTTTGAGATCATCGACGCGTGACCAGGATCGGCGACCGAACCCCCGCACCCTCCGACCGCGGTGGGCGTCCCGCGGCGACCAGTGCGCACGAGCTGGCAGCGGTGGCGCAGCGGCTGTTCCTCACCCATGGGTTCGAGCAGACGAGCGTCGACGACATCGCCGCGGAGGTCGGCATCAGCCGCCGCACCTTCTTCCGCTACTTCCCGTCCAAGGCCGATGTCCTCTGGGTCGAGTCGGACGCCGAACTGGCCAGGCTGTGCGAACAACTCTCGGCCGGTCTGCCGGCCGAGCCGTACCGGACGGTCGTCGCACGCGCGGTGATCGGGGCCCTGCACGTTCCCGAAGACCAGCACGAGTGGGCGCGGCACCGGGCTCAGTTGGTGCTCAGCGTCCCGGCGGTGCAGGTGCACGCCGCGGCCCGGCACGCCGCGTGGCGTGCTGCGGCCACCGAGTTCGCCAGCGTCCGATCGGGGGAGCCGGCGACCGCACTGTTCCCGACAGCGGTCGGGTACGCGGTGGTGGCGGCGGTTCACACCGCGCACGAGTTCTGGCTCACCAACCCTGGTGTTGACCTCGACGAGGCCCTCGCCCGGTCGCTCGATCTCCTGCTGCCACCGGAACCCGCCACCCGGTGAGGTCGCCGCGCTCGACGACACGGCGCGCCACCGTGACCCCCATGTGAGTGGCAAAGCGTGTTCGGGCACTCTTTTCCACTCACGTACGGGAGGGGCGCCATTCCTCCAGCTGTTCGACGGCGGTGTTCGCGACCGCGACGGCCTCGTCGCGGTCGACCCGCGACAGCAGGAGGGCGCTGACGGACAGGGACGTCAGGAGCCGGGCTCGGTGCTGCAGGGTGGCGGCCGGGGCGTCGGGGTCGTGGGCGCGGAGTGCGTGGGTGAGCGCCCCGGACAGTTCACGCTGGTAGCTCTCGACGACGGACCGTTGCGTGTCGTCGTGTGCGGCGAAACCGGCGGCACTGTTGAGCAGCAGGCAGCCGCGACCGGGGGTTTCGTCGGGGAGGGAGGCGAGGGCGCCGGCGAGGCTGCGGTAGTAGCGCGAGGCGGCGTCGGGGCGGGTGGGCTCGTCGGTCAGGATGCGGAGCCGAGGGCGCACCACCCGGTCCAGGTAGTCGTGCACTGCGGCGTCGTAGAGTCCGCGTTTGCTGGTGAAGGCGTTGTAGAGGCTCGACCGATTCAAACCGGTGACGCGCTCGAGGTCGGGTATCGACGTGGCTTCGAAGCCCTTGTCCCAGAACAGGTCGCGGGCGCGGCCGACCACCTCGGCCGTGTCGAAGTCCTGCGTGCGCGGCATGACGATCCTCACTCGTGGTTGTGAAACGGCCATTTCAGTATATATTGAAATGGTCAGTTCAGAACGAGGAGGGATTTCGTATGGTCGCCGCGGGTCTTGTTCTTGCCGCACTCGCCAGTGCGCTGCACGTGTACATCTTCGTGCTCGAATCCATCCTCTGGACCGCTCCGCGCACCCGCGCGACGTTCGGGACCGGCGTCGAAGAGGCCGCCGCCACCCGGGAGCTTGCCTTCAACCAGGGCTTCTACAACCTCTTCCTCGCGATCGTGACGGCAGTCGGAATCGTCGCCGTCGCCATCGGCGCCACCGCGGTCGGATCGGCCCTCGTGTTCGCCGGCGCGGGCTCCATGCTGCTCGCGGCGCTCGTACTCCTGCTGTCGTCGCCCGACAAGGCTCGCGCGGCGATCACCCAGGGGACGCTGCCGCTGCTCGCCGTCGTCCTCCTCGCGCTCGGACTGGCGCTGTGACCTCAGAAGTATCGAAAGGAACACCATGCCGTCGAGCACCCAGATTCAACTGATCAACCGGCCGGTGGGCTGGCCCACCCAGGACGACTTCCGCACCGCCTCCGTCGAGTTGCCCGCACTCGGGCCCGAGCAGGTGCGCGTGCACAACGAGTTCGTCTCGGTCGACCCCTACATGCGCGGCCGGATGAACGATGTGAAGTCGTACATCCCGCCGTTCGTGCTGGGCGAGACGATGACCGGCGGGGCCGTCGGTCGCGTCGTCGAATCCACCGCCGCCACCCATCCGGGCGGCTCGGTGGTCGTCCACGACCTCGGGTGGCGCGACGTCGCGCAGGGTGACGCCTCGGCGTTCCGCGTGGTCGAAGAGATTCCGGGAGTGCCGATCTCGGCCTACCTCGGGATTCTCGGACTGACCGGGCTCACCGCCTACGTCGGCCTCGTGCACATCGCCCACCTGAAGGCCGGCGACGCCGTGTTCATCTCCGGAGCCGCGGGAGCGGTCGGGACCGCCGCCGGACAGATCGCGCGACTCGAGGGCGCGTCCCGGGTCATCGGATCCGCCGGGTCCGCGGAGAAGGTCGCGCTGCTGACCGACCGGTACGGATACGACGCCGCCTTCGACTACAAGCAGGCGCCGGTGCGCGAGCAGCTTCGCGGACTCGCGGGCGACGGCATCGACGTCTACTTCGACAATGTCGGCGGCGATCACCTCGAGGCCGCCCTCGACGTCATGCGCCCCGGCGGGCGGGCCGCACTGTGCGGCGCGATCGCGGCATACAACGCCACCGAGCGCACTCCCGGCCCCGACAACATGGTGAACATCATCAGCCGCGGTCTCACCCTCGAGGGCTTCACGCTCGGCAACTACACCCACGTGTTCCCCGAGTTCGCCGCCAAGATGGGACCGTGGCTCGCGTCCGGCGACGTGGTGCACGACGAGACCGTCGTCGACGGCATCGAGAACTCGGTCGACGCGTTCTTGCAGCTCATGCGCGGCGCGAACGTCGGGAAGATGCTGGTGAAGGTGTAGCCACCCGTGCGCGGCTAAGGAGTCCAGAGACTCGTTAACCGCGCACAGGCGCGTCAGCGCCTCACGGAGGAGTACCGCTCGCGGACGTCGGGTGCCGGGTCGGCCTCGAAGCGCCGGGTGGACGTCTGGCTCCACTGCGGCGGCTCCGGGGTCCCGGCGAGGGTCCAGGCCGCTTGACGGCACGCGCCGATCGCGACGTATTCCGCCGGCTGCGGCACGAGGACCGGCGCCCCGAAGATGGCGGGCGCGAGTTCACACAGTGCCTGTGAGCGGGCACCGCCGCCGATCAAGAGGATCCGACGCACGGTGACGCCCTGGGCGATCAGGTGGTCGATGCCTTCCGCCAGACCGCACAGCAGCCCCTCGACGGCCGCGCGAGCGAGGTGGGCGGGCGTCGAATTCGCCAGCCGCAGACCGTGAACGGAGCCGGTGGCGTCGGGACGGTTGGGGGTGCGTTCGCCCTCGAAGTACGGCACCATCACCAGGCCGCCGCTGCCGGACGGCGCCGACAGCGCCAGCCGCGACAGCTCGTCGTGATCGACTCCCAGTAGCGAGGCGGTCGCGTCGAGGACCCGGGCGGCGTTCAGCGTGCACACGAGCGGCAGCTGGCGTCCGGTGGCGTCGGCGAAGCCGGCGACGAAACCGCCCGGATCGTTCGCCGGTGTCACGGACACCGCGGACACGACGCCCGACGTTCCCACGGAGACGACGACGTCGCCCTCCTGGGCGTCGAGGGCGAGTGCTGCGGCGGCGTTGTCCCCGGTGCCCGGTCCGACGGCGGCACCCCAGCGGGTCTCACCGATCCGCTCGGCGGGCCCGGCGACACGCGGCACGGCGGCCGTGCGCCCCCGCAGCGCCAGCGACAGCAGGTCGGTCCGGTAGGAATCCGTTGCGGCGGAGAAGTATCCGGTGCCGCTGGCGTCGCCGCGGTCGGTGGCCAGGGTGCCGAGGTCGGATCGGCCGGTGAGCTGCCAGGCGAGCCAGTCGTGGGGCAGGCACACCGCGGACGTCCGGTCGGCGTTCGCCGGTTCGGAATCGGCGAGCCAGCGCAGTTTGCTGACGGTGATCGCGGCGAGGGGCACCACACCCACCGCATCCGCCCACGCGTCCGGACCGCCGAGGTCCTCCACCAGTTGCGTGGCGGCGCCGGCGGAGCGAGTGTCGTTCCACAGCAACGCCGGACGCACGACCGCGCCCGCGTCGTCGAGACAGACCATGCCGTGCTGTTGCGCGCCGACCGACACTGCGGCGACATCGTCCAGGCCACCCGCCGCGGCGATGGCGTCGTCGAGGGCCGACGCCCACTCGCGAGGGTCGACCTCGGTGCCGTCCGGATGCGACGCCCTGCCCTCACGGACGAACTCACCGGTGTCGGCGTCGCAGACCATCACCTTGCACGACTGGGTGGACGAGTCGATGCCCGCGACGAGTGTCATTGCCGCACACCCGCCGCGCGGTCCAGTGTCTCGCGGGTAGGGAGGTCCGCCCCGGCGCGCGCGACCGTGAGGCCCGACATCAGTACGGCGTTGTCGAGCACGTTCCGCAGTTCGTCCGGTTCGATCGCGTGGAGGGCGGCGCGGCTCTCCGCGCCGAGGAAGCCGTGCGACCAGAATCCGTCGAGGAGTCCGGCCATGAACGCGTCGCCCGCTCCGACGGTGTCGACCACCTCGACGTGGCGGGCCGCGACCTCGACGAGTCCGGCCGCGCAGACCGCGAAGGCGCCCTCGGCGCCCTTCGTCACCGCGACCATCGCCGGACCGCGCGACAGCCACGCGCGGGCGATGTCGACGGGGTCCCGATCGGGGTCGTACCAGCGGAGGTCCTCGTCGCTGACCTTGACGATGTCGGAGATCGACACGAGGTGCTCGATTCGCTCCCGGGCGCGCGTTTTGTCGGTGATCAACACCGGTCGCACGTTGGGGTCGTAGCTGATCGTCGCGGCGGCGCGCCGGCGTTCGAGCATGTTTGCCACCACATCGCAGCCGGGTTCCATCACGGCGGCAATGGAACCGGTGTGGACGAGCGACGGGGCGGATGCCCCGCTGGGGGAGGGGAGGTCCCACTCGATGTCGAACTCGTAGGTGGCGGATCCGGCAGTGTCGAGGGTGGCGTGGGCCGTCGCGGTTCGCTGCGCGGTGACGCTGCCGGGCGCGACGCTCACCCCCGACTGCTCGAGGTGCCGGATGATCGACCGGCCCCGTGTGTCGTCGCCGATCCGGGTGACGAATTCGACCGGACGACCGAGCCTGCCGAGGCCGACCGCGACGTTGAGCGGGCTACCGCCGACGTATTCGGTGGTGGCGCCGTCGCTCGCCGTGACGATGTCGATGAGGGCTTCACCGATGACCAGACTCATGACTGCACCTTCTCACGCAGAGCCTCGAGTGTCTTCCGTGCGCCGACGCCGTGCAGTGAGTCCAGCGCCCAGAGGTAGGCGGTGACGAAGCGCGGGTTGTCGGCCAGATCGCCGAAGACGGATCGGTTCTCGATGAAGGCCGTGGGGTTCTCGTGCTGGCTGCGCGCGATCGGGACGAGGGAGTCCTTCAACTGGTCGACGACGTCGATGGGTTGTCCGTCCTCGTCGACTCCTTCGGCGTAGCGGGCCCAGCTCGCCACGATCGCGGCCGACAGTCGAATGTGCCGGTCGGCCACCAGGTTCTCGCGGATCACCGGCAGCAGCCACTTCGGGATGCGGTCGGACGATTCGGCACACAGGCGAGCGACGGTGTCGCGGATCTCGGGATTGGAGAAGCGTTCGATGAGCGTGCGCTTGTAGTCGTCGAGGTCGACGCCGGGGACCGGCGCCAGGGTGGGTGTGGCCTCGTCGTCCATGTATGCGAGCAGGAAGTCGGCGAACAGCGGATCCTGTGCGACGTCGTGCACCAGTCGGTACCCGGCCAGGTATCCGAAATAGCAGAGGCCCTGGTGGCTGGCGTTGAGCAGGCGCAGTTTCATCAGTTCGTACGGTTCGACGTCGTCGACCACCTGTACACCGACGTCCTCGAATGCCGGGCGTCCGAGCGGGAACGCGTCCTCGAGCACCCATGACGTGAACGGCTCGGCTGCGACGGGCCACCGGTCGTCGACGCCGAAGCGCGACGACAGCGCCTCCGTCACCTCGGGGGTGGTGACGGGTGTGATGCGGTCGACCATGGAGTTGGGGAACGACGTCTCGGCGCGCATCCACTCGGCGAGGTCCGGGTCCTTCAACTCCGCGTACGCCAGGAACATCCGGCGCGCCACGTCGCCGTTGCCCTGAATGTTGTCGCAGGACATGATGGTCGGTGACGGCAACCCGCGCGCGCGGCGCCGGGACAGGGCCTCGACGACGAGTCCGAACGTGGTCCGCGGGACGGCCCCGTCGGTGAGATCGTGCACGACGTCGGGGTTCTCGGCGTCGAACTTGCCCGTGTCGTGGGTGAAGTTGTAGCCGCCCTCCGTGATCGTCAGCGAGACGATCCGGGTGGTCTCCGCGGCGATCTTCTCGATGACCGCCTCGGGGTCGTCGAGGGCGAGAAGATAGTCGACGATGGACCCGATGACGCTCACGTCCCAGGTGCCGTCCGGGTGTCGCAGCGCCAGCGTGTACAGGCCGTCCTGGGCGTCGAGGGCGTCCTTCATGCGCCGGTCACCGGGCAGCACCCCGACTCCGCAGATGCCCCAGTCGCGCGCCTGACCGCGCCGCAACAGGCGGTCGACGTACATCGCCTGGTGTGCCCGGTGGAATCCGCCGACACCGAAATGCACTATGCCCACGGTGATGTCGCCTCGGTCGTAGTTCGGCACCTGCACGGTGTCGTCGAACTGCTGCAGTGCCTGCGCGCTCAGTTGCATCGGTCTCTCCTCATTCCTGGACGCGTACGACGGCCTTGAGGCTGCCCGGCGTCCGGTCTGCGTTCAGTGCTTGTTCCGCCTCGGCGAGCGGGAATCTTCCGGTGACCATCGAATCGAGGTCGACGCGCCCGGACCGCGCCAGCGCGATCGCCGTCGGCCAGGTGTTGGCGTAACGAAACACCCCGGTCAGAACCAACTCTCGGTTCTGGATGGTCTGGACGGGCAGCGTCATCTCGGGGGCGCCCATGCCCACCAGGACAACGGTTCCCGCAGGCCGGACCGCCTGGATGCCGGCCAGTACCGCGCTCGGGGCGCCCGACGCGTCGACGAACGAGTCCACGTGAAGTCCCGCGACGTCCTGCTCGCGCGGGTCGAGCACTGCGGTGGCACCGAATTTCGCTGCGACGTCGCGCCGCCGGGGGTCGAGGTCGGAGACGACCACCTCGGTGGCACCGAACGCGAGGACCGTCTGCACCAGTGCGATTCCGATCGGCCCCGCACCTGCGATCAGAACCCGCGAACCCGCCGTCACGCCGGCCTTGCGGGTGGTGGCGATGGCCACCGACAACGGCTCGCACAGTGCGGCCGCGTCCTCGGACATCTCGTCGGGAATCGGATGCGCGAACGCCGAGCCGATGGTCACGTACTCGGCCAGCGCCCCGTCGATCGGCGGGGTGGCATAGAACTGCATGTGCGGGCACAGGTTGTAGAGACCGCGCCGGGATTCGTCGGTGTCCGGGTCGGGGCGCTGCGGTTCGATGGAGACTCGCTGCCCGATGCGCTCCGCCGAGACGCCGGCCCCGACACCCACCACGGTGCCCGACGCCTCGTGTCCCAGCACGATCGGCTGATCGACCACGAACTCGCCGATGCGGCCCTCGCGGTAGTAGTGGGCGTCCGATCCGCAGACGCCGACCGAGGCCACGCGGATCAGGACGTCACCGGGGCCTGGAGTGGGCACGGACCGTTCCCGGATTTCGATCGCGCCCGGCTCGACGAGCACGCTGGCACGCATCGTCCTGGGGATATCCGATGGGAGTGTTGTGTGGGTCACACTTCGATGCTAGCGTATTGAGCAGATGAACGCATAGTGATCATTTGCTCACGGCTTCTCGAGGCTCCGAAGACACACTCGACGGGCTCGGGATCATGGCGAGGAGAACCAGTGACGTCCCCCAACTCGACGGCCCCGACGCCGTCTCCCATCGCGGCACCACCGCCGTCCACGACGGAGGATCTGCGCCTCGCGTTGCGCGCCGCAACGTTGTACTACCTCGACGGAATGACCCAGGCCGAGGTCGCCACGCGACTCGGTGTCTCCCGCCCGACCGCGGGCCGGCTGGTGGCGCGAGCCCGTGCCCAGGGCCTGGTGCGCATCGAGGTGCAGGCACCCGCGCATCTGCGGGATGCACTGCGCTCGGACGAGGAGCGCGCGCTCGAGGAGAAGTACGGCCTCGTCGAGGCGGTGGTGGTCGCCGACTCCGTCGACGCCGCCGGTGCGATCGACGACCACAACAGCTTCGCCGGTGTCGGGCGCGCCGCCGCATCCCTCCTCGTCCGCCGGATCCGGGAAGGCGACACCCTCGGATTCACTTGGGGGCCCGAAACGGTCGCCGTCGCGCAGGGGCTGCCGTCCGGTGCGGCCACGTGCGCATCCGTCGTCCAGCTCGACGGCTCGGTGAGTGCGATCAACTATCAGACCGGAACGGAGTACGTCCTGGGTAGATGCGCAGAGCAGCTGCAGGCCAACACCGTTCGGCTTCCCGTTCCCCTGTACGCGGACGCATCGACCGTGGTATCCATGCGGGGCGACTCCGTCATCTCCAAGGCGCTCGAGGCGGGCCGGACTGCGGAGATGATGATGTTCGGCACGGGCGCCGTCTCCACGTCGACAACGTTGTTCGAGGGCAGCTTCATCGACACGGACATGCTGTCCGTGCTCACCGGCCTCGGCGCGGTCGGTGAAGTCGGTGGACGCTTCTACCGGCTCGACGGAACCGAGGTCTCCGGACCACTGGACGAACGGGCCATGTCCGTTCCTCTCGACGACATCCGCGCGTGCGAGGGATCGATCCTCGTCACCGGTGGCGTCGCCAAACACCAAGCGGCACTGGGTGCCCTCCACGGCGGACTGGCCAAGATGCTGGTTTGCGACATCGAATGCGCGCGTTGGCTGCTCGATCAGTAGCACCACGCAAGAGAGGTGAAGATCGGTGAAGAAACACAGGAAACCGGCGACGATGCTGGTAGCGGGGGCAGGAGCACTCTGCCTCACGCTCAGCGGATGCGCGGGCGCCGGATCGCTGGGCGCATCGGACCAGACCATCACCATCGCGATGGTCTCCAACTCGCAGATGCAAGATGCGCAGAAGCTCGCCTCGCAGTTCGAGGAAGAAAACCCCGACATCGACCTGAAGTTCGTCACGCTGTCGGAGAACCAGGCGCGCGCGAAGATCACGGCATCCACCGCAACCGGTGGCGGCGAGTTCGACGTCGTGATGATCAGCAACTACGAGACCCCGCAGTGGGCGCAGTACGGCTGGCTGAAGAACCTGTCGGAGTACGCCCAGGCGACGGAGGGCTACGACGAGGCCGACTTCATCCCCACCCTGCGCGAGTCGCTGTCCTACGACGGGAGCATGTACTCGGTGCCGTTCTACGGCGAGTCCTCGTTCCTGATGTACCGCAAGGACTTGTTCGAGCAGGCCGGAATCACCCTGTCGGAGAAGCCGACCTGGACCGAGGTGGCCGCGGCGGCGAAGCAACTCGACTCCGAGGACATGGCCGGCATCTGCCTGCGCGGCAAGCCCGGCTGGGGTGAACTGCTCGCACCCCTCGACACCGTCATCAACACGTTCGGTGGCCGCTGGTTCGACGAGGACTGGAACGCTCAGCTGACCAGCCCCGAGGTGGAACGCGCGGTCCAGTTCTACGTCGACCTGGTGCGCGAGTACGGCGAGCCCGGCGCCGCGACGAGCGGTTTCGGCGAGTGCGCCACGCAGCTCGCTCAGGGTCAGGTGGCGATGTGGTACGACTCGACGTCCGCCGTCTCCACGCTCGAGGATCCGTCCTCGAGCGCCGTCGTCGGCAAGATCGGGTATGCACCCGCGCCCATCGAGGTGAAGGACAACTCCGGCTGGCTGTACAGCTGGGCGCTCGGAATCCCCGAGAGCAGCGAGAACCCCGATGCGGCCTGGAAGTTCATTTCGTGGATGACCGACAAGCAATACATACGCACGGTCGGTGAGGATCTCGGCTGGGAGCGGGTGCCTCCGGGCAGCAGACTCTCGACCTACGAGATTCCCGAGTACAAGGAGGCCTCGGCGGCGTACGGACCGCTGACGCTCGAGGCGATCGAGAACGCGACCCCGGAAGCTCCCACCGTGCAACCGGTTCCGTACACGGGCGTGCAGTTCCTGGCGATCCCCGAGTTCCAGGATCTCGGAACCCGCGTCAGCCAGCAGATCAGCGCGGCGATCGCCGGCCAGCAGACCGTGCCCGAGGCACTCGCCCAGGCACAGCAGTACGCCGAGGTCGTCGGCGCGACCTATCGGGAGGAAAGATGACCACCATCGCCGAGAAACCCACCGCGGACGGCACCGCCGACCGGGTGCGGGAACTGCGGGAGGCCAAGGACGACAGCGTCTCCCGGGCCGAGGGCTGGCGTCGCCGGGGGCCATTGCTGCCCGCCCTGATCTTCATGATCGTGGTGACGCAGATTCCGTTCCTGTTCACGCTGTACTACTCGACGCAGTCCTGGAACCTGGTGCGGCCCGGTTCCCGCGAGTTCGTCGGGCTGCAGAACTACGTGGACGTGTTCAAGGACAGCCAGTTCCGTGAGGTCGCGGTCAACACCGTGATCCTGATCGTCGGGACCGTGCTGATCTCGGTGGTGCTGGGTCTGCTCCTCGCGCTGCTGCTGGACCGAGCGTTCCTGGGCCGTGGCATCGTGCGTACTCTGCTCATCACGCCGTTCCTGGTGACACCCGTCGCCGGCGCGCTGCTGTGGAAGACGACGATGTTCGACCCGGTGTTCGGCATCGTCAACTTCGTGCTCTCCCCGTTCGGGGTGGGGCAGGTCGACTGGGTCAGCAAGTTCCCGCTGGCCTCGGTGATGGTCAGCCTGGTGTGGCAGTGGACGCCGTTCATGATGCTGCTGATCCTGGCCGGACTGCAGTCGATGCCGCGCGACATCCTCGAGGCGGCCCGGGTGGACGGCGCCAAGCCGTTCGCGATGTTCCGCGAACTGACGCTCCCGCATCTGCGCCGGTTCATCGAACTCGGTGCCGTCCTGGGTGCGATCTACCTGATCAACACGTTCGACGCCATCTACATGATGACCCAGGGCGGGCCGGGCACCGCCAGTGCCAACCTGCCCTTCTACATCTATCAGCGCGCATTCCTCGGTTTCGACATCGGGCAGGCCGCCGCGATGGGCGTCATCGTGGTGATCGCGACCATCGTCGTCGCGACCCTGGCGTTGCGCCTGATTTTCAAGAGCTTTACCGGTAACGAGGAGGCAGCGTAATGAGTACCGACACTGCGGCGGCGCCGGTGGAGTCCACTTCCACCGCTCCGGAGACCAAGCGGGCGCGCAAGCACCGCAAGTTCAGCCCGTGGAGTGTGGTGGCGTGGATCGTGGCGCTCGGCTTCTTCTTCCCGGTGGCGTGGATGGTGCTCACCGCGTTCAAGCAGGAGGGCGACGCCTACACGACCCCGCCGAAACTGTTCTTCACCCCCACCCTGGACCAGTTCAAGGCGGTCCTCGACAGCGGCATCGGCACCGCACTGCTGAATTCGGCGTTCGCGACCGCCATATCGACGATCCTCGTGCTGGTGCTCGGGGTGCCGGCGGCGTTCGCGCTGTCGCTGCGGCCGGTCCGCAAGACGAAGGACGCCCTGTTCTTCTTCATCAGCACGAAGATGCTCCCGATCGTCGCCGCGATCATCCCGCTGTACGTGATCGTCAACGACATCGGACTGCTCGACAACATCTGGGCGCTGATCATCCTGTACACGGCGATGAACGTACCCATCGCGGTGTGGATGATGCGTTCGTTCTTCCTCGAGGTTCCGGGCGAACTGCTCGAGGCCGCCAGCATGGACGGCGCGAGCCTGTGGACGTCCGTGCGTGAGGTGATCCTCCCGCTCGTGTCCCCCGGTATCGCGGCGACCGCGCTGATCTGCGTGATCTTCTCGTGGAACGAATTCTTCTTCGCCGTCAACCTCACTGCCGTTCAGGCGCAGACCATTCCGGTGTTCCTCGTCGGATTCATCACCGGTGAGGGCCTGTACTGGGCCCGGCTGTCGGCGGCGGCGACGCTGGCGGCGCTCCCGGTCATCCTGGCTGGTTGGGTCGCGCAGAACAAACTGGTTCGCGGCCTGTCCTTCGGCGCGATCAAATGATCACCCCGGCAACCACTTCCCCCACCGTTAGTACCCACCTGAGGAGCAATCATGGCTGACATCGCGTACAAGGGCGCCTCCTGCCTCTACGAGAACGCCGACACGCTGGCGGTCGATTCGCTCGACCTCGACATCGAAGACGGCGAGTTCATCGTCCTCGTCGGCCCGTCGGGTTCCGGCAAGAGCACGGCGTTGCGGATGCTCGCCGGCCTCGAGGACATCGACGAGGGCACCATCGAGATCGGCGGCAAGGACATGGTGGGGGTGCCGTCGAAGGATCGCGACATCGCGATGGTGTTCCAGAACTACGCCCTCTACCCCAACAAGACGGTGGGCGAGAACATGGGATTCGCGCTGAAGATGCGCGGGGTCGGTGTGGAGGAACGGAAGAAGAAGGTGGCCGATGCCGCCAAATTGCTCGACCTCACCGACTATCTCGACCGTAAACCCGGCAAGCTGTCCGGAGGTCAGCGTCAGCGGGTGGCGATGGGCCGCGCGATCGTGCGTGAGCCGCAGGTGTTCTGCATGGACGAGCCGCTGTCGAACCTCGACGCCAAGCTGCGCGTCCAGACCCGCACCCAGATCGCGGCGCTGCAGCGCCGGCTCGGCACCACCACCGTGTACGTCACCCACGACCAGGTCGAGGCCATGACCATGGGTGACCGGGTAGCCGTCCTCAAGAACGGCAAGCTGCAACAGTTCTCGGCTCCCACCGAGCTGTACGATCGCCCGAAGAACGCCTTCGTCGCCGGTTTCATCGGTTCGCCTGCAATGAATCTGATGACCATGCCCATCGTCAGCGACGGCGTGCGCCTCGGGAACTCGACGCTCCCGCTCGAACGCGAGCAGCTGTCGACGCTGCACGCGGCCGGCCTGGAGACCGTGACGGTCGGCGTGCGGCCCGAGCAGCTCGAACTGTCGACCGGGGAGGGCGGCATCGAGGTGATCGTCGACCTCGTCGAGGAGCTCGGGAGCGAATCGTACGTCCACACCCACATCGCCGGGGACGGCACCCAACTCGTCGCCCGGTCGTTGACCCGCACCCCCGCCCGGCTCGCCGACACCGTCTCACTGCGCAAGCGAGACGGAGCGGTGCACCTGTTCCACCCGGAGACGGGGGATCGGATCGGGGACTGACGTCGGGTTCCGGATTCGCCGTGCGGGCAGGGAAGTAAGACTCCCGCGCCCGCACGGCGATGCGCGCTTCGACCTCGAGGGCTACGACTCGCATCTCGACGCACACCTCGGCACAGGCAAAGATGTAATGACCTCGTGTGAGGAGGACACATGCAGAACATGCGAAGTTCGCGGCGTCGTCGGCGTGCCCGACCCCCGCGGAAGCGCCCATGCCGACTCCGAGCCGGGCCGGAACCCCCCAGCGGGGATGCAGTACGTCTCCGACACCACAGGTCGACACTGGTCTTCGAATGCGTAAAGAGGAACCTGCCCTCGTCCGGTAGCGACACCAGGGCAGAACCCTGGCATCACCGGCGTACGAACATCCGTAGGAGGAGTTGTGTTTGTCCCGTTCAGTGTCAACGATTTTCTCGACCGCGCGGAGACCGTGTACGGGGACAGGATCGGTGTGGTCGACGAACCTGACCAACCCGCCCCGTCCCAGGGGTCGCTGACCTACGCCGAGATCGCCGACCTGGCCCGCCGCCAAACCGCCAAGCTCGATGAACTCGGCATCGGCGCCGGTGAGCGGGTCGCGATCGTCAGCCACAACTCCAGCCGGTTGATGACCTCGTTCTTCGGGGTCAGCGGTTCGGGCCGGGTGCTGGTCCCGGCCAACTTCCGGCTGCGCCCCGACGAGGTCCGGTACATCGTCGAGGACTCCGGTGCCCGCGTCCTCTACGTCGATCCCGAACTCGAGGACGCGCTCGCGGAGGTCGACTGCGAGCACAAGTTCGTCCTGGGCTCGGACACCGACCTCTACGCCGCTCCCGGGGCGGTGCCGCAGCCGTGGGAGCCGGACGAGTCGGCCATCGCCACCCTCAACTACACCTCCGGGACCACCGCCCGCCCGAAGGGTGTGGAGATCACCCACCGCAACATCTGGGTCAACGCGGTCACGTTCGGGCTGCACGCCGGGATCGGTGACCGGGACGTGTACCTGCACACGCTGCCGATGTTCCATTGCAACGGCTGGGGTCAACCGTTCGCGCTGACCGGCGTCGGCGCCCGGCACATCGTCCTGCGCAAGGTCGACGGCGCCGAGATCCTGAGGCGGGTCCGCGACCACGGGGTCACGGTGCTCTGTGGGGCGCCGGCGGTCGCGTCCGCGGTCCTCGAGGCCGCACAGACCTGGGAGGGCGAGATTCCCGGCCGGGACCGGGTGCGGATCATCATGGCCGCTGCGCCGCCGCCCACGACGACCGTCGTGCGGGTCGAGGAGGAACTCGGTTGGGAGTTCATCCAGATCTACGGTCTCACCGAAACCTCCCCGCTGCTGACCGTCAACCGCACCCGCGCTGAATGGGACGACCTCGACCCCGAGGACCGCGCGGCGAAACTGATCCGGGCCGGCGCCCCGGCGCTCGGTGTCCGGCTGCAGATCGAGGAGGGCGAGGAAGGCGCGGGGGAGGTGCTGGCCCGCTCCAACGTCGTGATGGAGGGCTACTGGAACAAACCGGAGGAGACCGAGAAGGCGCTGGCCGGTGGCTGGTTCCACACCGGCGACGGTGGCGTCGTCGGCGACGATGGATATCTGACCATCGCCGACCGGAAGAAGGACGTGATCATCACCGGCGGTGAGAACGTGTCTTCGATCGAGGTCGAGGACTGCCTGTTTTCCCACCCGGCCGTGTCCGAGGTGGCCGTGATCGCGGTGCCGAGCGAGAAGTGGGGAGAGACGATCAAGGCCCTGGTGGTCCTGACCCCCGGCACACCGTCCGACAGCGGCACGGAGGCGGAGTTGATCGGCTGGTGCAAGCAGCATCTGGCCGGGTACAAGGCACCGACCTCGGTGGAGTTCCGCAGTGAGCTGGCCCGCACCGCCACCGGCAAGCTGCAGAAGTTCAAACTGCGCTCCCCGTATTGGGACGGACACGCACGTCAGGTCAACTGACATCGAGTTTTCAGTGTGGAACGTACCGGCCGTGCAGGTCGATACGTCTCAATTCCTGGGTGGAGGCGCCGCTGCGGTGGCGGACGATGGATGTCATCGAGGGCGGAGTTCTCCTGCCCCGCGCCACCGAGGGCACATCAGACCCCAGCCGGCCCCACGTCAGGCCGGCCAGTGGGCCAGCACGCGCTGCTCGAGCTCTTCCGGATAGCCCTGCTCGAACGAGGAGTTGACTTGTCACCCGCACGACGACCGACGGCAAGCAGGTGAGCGCGCGCGGATGCGACCACTGGGAGTTCCGGGACGACAAGATCGTCCGCAAGGACTCCTACTGGAAGATCGTCGACGCCCCCGCCTAGGACGGCAGCCGGGCTGCGCGGAATACCCCGTGTAAATCACTGCCTTCGATACTCGCTCAGCCGCACAGCCGAATCGACTTCCTGTGCGGCTGGGCGTCCCATTGGGTGGGGCGAGCCCGGTCGAAACCGGGCAGCAGGTACGGTGAGAGAAGATAAAGTATAGTTATGATGTTTAAGCGTGGGGTGGAGCCTCGGCGGACGCACCCTCCGGCTTCGTCAGACTCTCATCCGTCCTGAAGTGCGTTGGCGGGGATATGAATTCTGTGGAGAAAGACGTCTTCTCTGTCGATCTCGGTCGAGTGCGGGACGACTCCGTCTCGAAGTTGGTCGACGGCGTCGTGCATCAACTGGAGATGACGATCGCGGTCGGCCTGCTGGCCGGCGGGGAACGGCTACCCACGGAGGCCGAGTTGGCCGCCAAACTGCAGGTTTCGACGGTGACGTTGCGGCAGGCTCTGACCGTACTGAGGGACCGCGGTCTGATCGAAACCCGGCGAGGCCGGGGCGGGGGGAGCTACGTCCGCGACTTCGGCACCGCCGACCGCGAACGGGCGGACGCGCAACTTCGCACGACGAGTGCGGAGAAGTTGCGGGACCTCGGGGACTTGGTGGGGGCGTTGACGGGCGCGGCAACCCGCCTTGCGGCCCTGCGCGCTTTGCCCGAGGACGTCGATCGGCTGGAGGATCTCGCACGGAATTTTGCCGAGGCCACTCGTGCGGACGTTCGACGCCGCGCGGACAGCCGCTTCCACATCGAACTCGGCGCCGCGGCGCAGTCGTCGCATCTGACGACGTTGATCGTCCAGGCGCAGGCCCAGGTGGCCCCGCTGCTGTGGGACACGGACGTGCTGGATCCGCACGATGCGATCCGCGAGCACAGTTTGATCGTGGAGGCCATCCGCAATCGTGATCCCGACGCCGCACATCGCCATGCGCTGGAGCATTGTGCACGAGAAACCCGCGTTCTGGTCGATCGTCACCTCGCGTTGGCGGCGACGTGAAGAACGAGGACGGCCGCCGGCCCGCGCAGCTTCCGGATTTGGATCGGCTGACCGCAGAGATCACCAACTATCTGCGCGTGACACTGGACAGCCTCACTCGTGTGCGTGCCGACATGCGCGAGTTGCTCGATCGCGTCGAGCGGGACGGGCGTCGACCCGCCCGCTCCGATCTCGGCGGAATCCGCGAGAGTCTGCAGGCGTGTCTACGGAACCCCGAGTACGCGGTGGATCGCATCGGCGTGGCCACCGCCGTGGACTATCTGACGGACAGCCCGTACTGGATGGAGTGGTGGGGCTACGACGACCACGGGGATCTCGAGTTCATCGGCCACAGCGTCAACCCCGGACAGGTGTCCTTCTACGACTACTCCAGCCGGGGCTGGTTCTCCATTCCTCAGACCTGCGGCACCCCTGCCATCATCGGACCGTACGTCGACTTCGGCGGTATCGACTCCTACAGCTACACGGTCACGATCTCGGTGCCGGTCATCACTGCGGGTGGTTTCGCCGGCGTCGCGGGTGCCGATGTTCTGGCGCATCGGTTCGAGCGTTTCCTGTTCACGGGGGACCGGGGCCGAAGTCCCGTCGTTCTGGTGAATGCGGACTTGCGCGTCATCGCCTCCACGACGTCCGGATACCTACCCGGGGACCTTCTGCAACCGGACGACGTCACGTCGTGGTCCACGTCGGAACTGGCCGCGGACCTCTTCCCGAACGGCAGAAGCTGGCAGTTGGTGTCGCCTCTGCCCTGATCCCGGGGCCTCGGATCCGCGGTTACCCGTGTCCGGTAGCCCCTGACCTGGCACTTCGCGCTAGAACTTTAAAAAGTGAAAATATCTTCTATTGCTTATAGACTCTCCTTGTGCCACGATGATGTGGCGGGCGTCACAACTCCTGCGGCGCGCGGGACTACCGCCGGCGGTGGGAGCGAGCCTGGGCAATCGCCAAAGACGTTGTGACGCATGCAGCTTTGTGGACGTCCGCCGCCGTTGTCGGATTCCCAACTTCGAGGTCGAGCAAGTTGGCCTTCGCTGCAGCAGTCAACTTCACTACTTCGGTTTCAGGAGACATGCATGTACGACGTGATCGTCGTTGGTGGCGGTACAGCGGGAGTGGCCACGGCCTACTTTCTTCGAGACCTGAAATTGGATATCTGCGTGCTCGAGGCAACCGGTGAAGTGGGAGGAAGGTCGAACACGGTAGATCTCGCGGGGGCGAGTGCGAACTCCGGTGCACTGTTCATCTACAGGAACACCCGGACCGAAGAACTTGCCACCGAACTCGCGCTCGACGTCGTACCGTTCGAACCCGCGACGTACGGAATCCATGTCAACGGCAAGACGATCGTCGCCGAGACCAACGAAGACCTCGTCGCACGTCTGGATCTGACCGACTCCGAAAAGGCGGAGTTGAGCGAATTTTTCGACAGTGCCCTGCTCGAATACAACGAGCACACGAGCAACGGCGTGCTGGACCAGGACGATCAGGGTCTGGCTACCGAGACGATCGCCGACCGGCTCAGCGGACTGCAACCCGGCGTACGTCAGATCATCGACGCCGCTCTGCGCGGCGGGGCTGTCGGAGACCCGGCCAAGCTGTCGGCGAAGTACGCCCTCCGCTACTTCGCGAGCTACCTCGCGCGAGAGAAGCGCAACCGATCCTTCGCGCTCGGCGGCATGCAGGCCATCCCCAGGGCGATGCACGGCCACCTGCCTGCGGACACCGTTCGGTTCGACACCGTGGTCACCGGTGTCGCCTTCAAGGACGAGCAGGACGCTTACGAGGTCAGCTTCACCGGCCCGGAGGGAGTGGGAACACTCCTGACCCGTCATGTCGTATCGACGCTGCCTGCCCCTCTGGTTCCCACCGTCTTCAGTGATCTACCGACATGGAAGACCGACGCGCTCAGCAGCTTCGACACTCCCGGCAGCACCACGCTCAATATCGTCGCCGATATCGACGGCCTGTCCGGCATCGAAGACTGGGCGTTCATCGTGACCGCCGGAATGCCGTTCGACGCGATCATCAACCCGACCCCGGGCCGGGTAGGACCCAACTGGGCCGCGGGCAGAGTGCAATTCACCTGCTACGGGAATTCCACCGGGTTCCAGCCGGGGTTCGCCGAAGACGAGGCCCGCGTCGCCGACTGGGTGGAGAGCTTCTTGACCGTTGCGCCGCAGCTCAGAGGAAGGATCACCGGCGTTCACGCACGCACCTGGGAACACTGCTTTGCGCTACTCGGACCCGATCGCGCCGCGAATCTGGGCGAACTCCAGCGATCGGTGGGCTCGATCCACTTCGCCGGGGACTACACGTCCGAGACCGCGGGGACCCACGGGGCGTACACGGAAGCAGAACGTGTCGCTTCCTTGATCCGGGCCTCCGTTGCCTCCTCGAACAATTGACCGACGCTCGCCGGCCCGACACCGACTTCAGAACACCATCACTGACGAGGAGCTCGTTATGACGACGATCAACCCTTTGGACGATGCGCCACTGTCCAGATTCCACAAGAAGCTAGCGCTGTTCTCCTCGGGCGGACCGTTTCTCGACGGCTACGTCTTGTCGATCATCGGTGTCGCGATGGTGCAGTTCGCGGATCAGTGGAGCCTGTCGTCCGTCGAACAGGGCCTGGTAGGTGCCTCGTCGCTGATCGGAATCTTGCTGGGCGCCTATGCCGGTGGATGGCTGACCGACAAGTTCGGACGTGAGATTCTGTTCACGATCGACCTGGTCGCCATCATCGTGTTCTCCGTGGCTCAATTCTTCGTCCAAGACGTCGTGTGGCTGATCATTCTGCGCCTGCTGATAGGTATGGCCGTAGGTGCGGACTATCCGATCGCCACCTCCCTGCTGACCGAATTCACGCCGCGCAAGTACCGGGGTCCGTTCCTCGGCGCGTTCGTCGCGATGTGGTTCGTCGGCGCCGCAGCTGCTTACGTCGTCGGAGAATTCCTGGCACGAACGGGACACGAAGACGCGTGGCGTTGGATGCTGGCCAGTGCCGCAGTGCCTGCGACTCTGATCGTCCTCGCCCGGGTCGGAACACCCGAGTCCCCCCGCTGGCTGGCGAACAAGGGAAAGATCGACGAAGCGAACGAAGTGATGCGGAAGGTCTACGGACCCACCGTCAGCATCGCAGACCTCCCGAGGGAAGACGGCACCGTCAGCGTCAAGGATCTCCTGCGATCGGGATACGGAAAGCGGATGGCTTTCATCACGCTGTTCTGGACCTGCTCGATCGTGCCGCTGTTCGCTGTCTACGCGTTCGCACCCGCCATCCTCGGGGCACTGAAGCTCGAAGGCGATGCAGCACACTTCGGGTCGGCCGTGATCACGATCCTGTTCCTGGTCGGATGCGTCGTCGCGCTGCTTCTGGTGAATCGGATGGGCCGGCGACCCCTCCTCATCCACAGCTTCCTGTGGTCCGGACTCGCTCTCCTGATCCTCGGACTGTTCCCCGAAGCACCGAGCGTGATCATCATGGCGCTGTTCGCGATCTACGCGGTGGTCATCGGCGGCAGTCAGATCCTGCAGTGGGTCTACCCGAACGAGCTGTTTCCCACTGAGATCCGGGGTTCCGCGGTAGGAATGGCCTCCTCGCTCAGTCGCATCGGCGCCGCGGTCGGCACGTTCCTGGTGCCGCTGTCGCTCAGCGGTATCGGCATCGGCCCCACGATGCTCATCGCGGCCGCCATCACCCTCCTCGGCGCGGTCTTGTCACAGGTCATGGCACCGGAGACCCGCGGAATGGCACTGACGGAAAGCGCCGCACTGAGCACCACCACACGCACGACGCTACCTACCGCCTGACTCCCAGCCGGCAGGGCAGAGACGATTCGCAGGTACCCGGGCGCTCACCGAGCGTCCGGGTACCTCACGGCTACGAGCGATTCGACGTTCCCGGACCCCCGACGAGCCTTCCCAGCGCGAGGCCGACGTGCAACTCCAAGCGGTCCTGGCCGATCGACAGATCCAGCGTCGTGAGTTCCTGAATTCGACGTAGCCGGTAGTAGAGGGTCTGCCGATGAATGCTCAGAGCATCGGTCGTCGCGGCAATGTCGCCACCATTGTCGAAGAAGGTCTCCGCGGTGGAGAGAAGGTCTCGGTTCCGGTGCTCGAACAGCGCCCTGACCGCAGGGGTGATGACCGCTTCGGCGATGAGCTCCGCGGATGCGATTGCGGCCAGCCGATACACGCCGAGCTGATCCCAGTACGCCACCGGCCCCTTGGAGGGCTCGAGTGCGATGACGTCGAGGCACAGCCTTGCCTGCCGCCAACTCTTCCTGGCATCCCGAAGGTCCGAGTAGGTTCCCCCGACTCCGACGACGCTTCCCTCGGCGGTGTAGCTGTCGACAGCTGAGCGAAGTGCAGCAGACGGTGAATCACGGTGCGTTACAAATACTGCCGTGAGTCGTCCCATCGGCACCGCGGTGACGCCCGGCCGTCGATCGATCGCGTCGTGGTCCGTTGCGAGCATCGTGAATTCGGCGTCGGACACGTCGCCCGACGCCCGGAGATGCTCGGCGGCAGCCGAAGACCTGTCCGGATCGCCTTCGAGCAGGTCCGCAAACGCCCCTGCCAGGTGTCCGTTCCCCGATGCGTCGGCGGCGAGCAGCGCGCCCGCCTGGGCCGCGAGCGGCATCAATTCTTCGAGTTCATGGTCGGAGATCGATGCGTCGTCGTCCGGCAGGACGAACACGAACCCGTACGTTTTTCCTCCGTGCCGGACGGGGAGGCAGATTCGTGCCTTCGAGCCGGTATTCCTGTTCGCCGGTGTTCGAACCGGCCTGGTGGCGTAGGTGATTCCGCAATCGACGATCCAGTTGCGGGTGTCCGCATCGGTCGCTTGCCTGACGACCGACTGTGAGTGATCTTGTGACATTGCGATCGACCGGGCACTGTACGCGATCATCTCGAAATCGCTGTCGAGCAGCACTACGGACGCCCCCAGGTGCCGGCGCGTGCGTGCCATGAAGTCGTCGACGCTCGCAATGGCAACACCCCGGCCGATCTGATTCATAACTAATATATTAACATGCGGCCAGTTTGTTGATCATCCATATGTCTGACGTACACCTGCATACTTCTGGCATCTGTCGATAGTCGCGGAGCACCTCGGGGGTGTTATATGGATCACATCCAGACACGGGACGTGATCATCGCCTGGGCGGATGCGTTGCTGCCGCCAGGTTTGATCGAAGTCGCTGGGCGAGTGGAAGTCTCGCTCGGCGGATGCGGACAGACCTCCCCGCGTCCACGTGTGTCGAATCGATCGTGAGAGCTGCCGATGTCTGATTTGGATAAGAACCCGTCACCCGCCCTGCAGAAGAGCCTCAAGCAACGTCACCTGACGATGATTGCTATCGGCGGCGTCATCGGCGCCGGACTGTTCGTCGGTTCCAGCGCGCTGCTGAACTCCTCGGGCCCCGCCGCAATCTTCTCCTACGCGATCACCGGTCTCGTAGTCATTCTCGTCATGCGCATGCTCGGCGAAATGGCCGTGGCAGACCCGTCGACGGGGTCCTTTGCCGGATACGCGCGTAAGGCGTTCGGGCACCGCGCGGGTTTCACCACCGGGTGGCTGTACTGGTTCTTCTGGGTAGTCGTCGCCGGGGCCGAGGCCGTGATCGGCGGAAAACTCCTGCAGCGGTGGATAGATCTCCCCTCGTGGCCCATGGCGGCGGCGTTGCTGCTCGCCATGGTCGCCACCAACCTTCGGTCGGTGCGCAATTTCGGTGAGTTCGAGTACTGGTTCGCCGGCATCAAGGTCGCCGCGATCATCGCGTTCCTCGCAATCGGGGCGTGCTTCGTGGTGGGCCTGTGGCCGGGGCACAGCGCGGACGTCTCCAACCTGACCGATCACGGGGGATTCGCACCGAACGGATGGACGGTCGTTCTCTCCGGTGTCGTCGTCGCGGTCTTCTCCATGGTCGGCCCCGAGATCGCCACGATCGCGGCGGCAGAGTCCGAAGAACCCGAGAAGTCGGTTGCCAAGGCCGCGAACTCCGTGATCGGCCGTGTCGGAGTGTTCTATCTCGGCTCCGTCCTTCTCCTGGCGATCATCGTCCCCTGGACTTCCATCAAGGTCGGCCAGTCGCCCTTCGTCGACGCCTTGAACGTCATGGGTATCCCGGGCGGCCCGGACATCATGAACGCGGTGGTCCTGGTTGCGGTGCTGTCCTGCCTGAACTCGAGTCTCTACACCGCCTCGCGCATGATGTTCGTGCTGGCCAATCAGGGCGACGCACCGCGTTCGGTCGCTCGGGTGGACAAGAACGGAGTTCCCCGCGGGGCGCTGCTGGCCGCGTTGTGCGTCGGGCTGGGCTGCGTTGCGCTCGACTACTTCTCGCCGACGACGGCGTTCGCGTTCATCGTCAACGCGTCGGGCGCCACCATCTTGATGGTCTACCTGATGATCGCGCTCTCCCAGATCAAACTCCGGTCAATGCTCGGCCGGGAGAAGGCCCGCGAACTCCGCTTCAAGATGTGGCTCTTCCCGTACCTCTCGATCCTCGGGGTCGTCGGTATCCTCGCGGTCTTGATCTCGATGTTCTTCGTCGAATCCACGCGATCGCAGATCTCCCTCAGCCTGGGTGCCCTCGCCGTCACCCTGATCGCATACCAGGCTCGGCGCAAGTTCGGCCCCGGGCGTACGCCGGCCGGTTCCGTCGAAGGCGGAAACATCGATAAGGAACCAGACTTCGACACCGAGGCGTCGTACGCGCTGCCGAGCGACCGGTAGTCGCGGGATTCCTCTGGGCCGGAGCACGCTGCTCCGGCCCAGAGACATGCGCTACGTGACCCCGCCTAGTCTGCTGCGTTCTCGGAGGGCTCTTGCCGTCCGGGCCTCGGGTGGCGGGAGGATACGGTCAGACGTCGTGCGGCGCTTCCGGTTGCGGTGCTCGGTCGGGGCTGCTGCCGCGGCGTGCGGGCGGTCGAGAATCGGCGATCGGCCTCGGTCGCGCCGCCCCAGATCCCGTACGGCTCACGAACTGTCTGGGCGTACGTGTGGCACTCGGACACGACCGGGCAGGAGTGACAGATCTGGGTGACGAACTCTTCGCGATAGCGTCGAGCCTGCCGTGTTTCGCCCTCGGGGGAGAAGAACAGGTCGGTGTCCATGTCTCGGCAGCGGGCATGCAACTGCCAGTCCCACATTTCCGTCGAGGGTGCGTACGGGTGCGCTGTCAGAGACGCGCTCATGACTTCTCCGCTTCTATTCGGTCTTTCACGCTATCGATGACCGTAGCCGGGATCACACCCACCCGTCAATGGATTCGATCTGTGATCACAAGGGATGCTAGGGTGGGTGTAACCGTCGGTGACCTCTCTCCGGCGATCTCGCCACAACTCGGAGGTCCTCATGGGCAGGCCGAATACTCTCGTTCTACGGGAGATGAAAACGACTCCACCGCACAGTTCTTCGTCGAACTTGCTTGCGGACCGGGTATACGAGACCCTGCGCGGGCACATCGCGCAGGGTCACTGGGCGCCGGGGACGCAGCTGCGGATCCGGGAGGTCGCCGCGTTGGTGGGCACCAGCGTGATGCCGGTCCGGGAGGCGTTCCGGCGGCTCGAGCAGGCGGGTCTGATCGTCACGGAGCCCTACCGGGGAGCGTCGGTGCGGGAGTTGAGTATCGACGAACTCGAATACGTGTACGACGTGCGCATCATGCTCGAGCCCGATGCCGCGCGCCGGGGCGCCGTCCTGGCCGACGACGCGGCCGTCGAGACGATGAGACAGCACTGGCGGCTGCTGGAGAGCGCGGCTGCGCACGGCGACATCGCAGGAGCCGTCGCTCAGGACGAACTGCTGCTGTCGGCGTTGTACTCCGCCGGAAACAATCCGGTTCTCACCGGGCTGATCCAGGGCATGTGGGACACCTGCCGCCCCTACAAGAACCTCTGGGTGCGCGACGCCGTCGGGCACGGACTGTCCCGGTGGAGCTATCTCGCCGACCTCGTCGCTGCAGTCGAAACCCGCGACGGCGACAGCGCATTCCGCATTCTCGAGCACGTGTGCCGCACTTCTCGCTCCACCGTGCACGGAATTCTCGATCCGCTATCCACCTGATTTTCCGAGCACATCGACGGACCGCCACGGGATTTCACCGCTGGAACCCGGATCCAGGCACGAGCGTGCCGCCCACACGGATGACCGTATGGGCGGCATGGCAGGACTCGATCGGCACCGTCGACGTCGGTTCGTGGTGCCGATCGAATCAGCGACTGTGGTTGTGCATGACGTGCTTGGTGCGGGAGTAGTCGTCGAGGGCGTAGATCGACAGGTCGCGGCCGTAACCGGAACCCTTGAATCCACCCCACGGGACCTCGTTGGCCAGCACCAGGTGTGAATTGACCCAGACGGTACCGGAATCCAGCCGCGCAGCGATGTCGTGACTGCGGCGCGCGTTCTCGGTCCAGACCGACGCGGACAGGCCGACGGGTACGTCGTTGGCGCGGCGCACGGCCTCGTCCTCGTCGGTGAAGGTCTCGACGGTGACGACGGGTCCGAAGATCTCCTCACGGGAGCACTCGGCGCCGTCGGGGACGTCGACGAGCACCGTCGGTGCCACGAAGTAGCCGGTACCGGCCAGTGCCGTTCCGCCGATGGCGACCCGGATGCCCTGCTGGGCGGCGCGATCGAGGTATCCGACGACGCGATCGAAATGAGCCTTGGAGACCAGGGGCCCGATCTCGATGTCGTCCCCGGAGCCGGGTTCGCCGATGGCGAGTTCGCGGACCTGAGCGACGAAGAGTTCGACGAACTTGTCGGCGACCGACTCGTGGACCAGGACGCGGCACGCCGCGCCGCATTCCTGCCCGGAATTCCAGAAGCTCGCGACCCGCAGCGATTCAGCTGCCTCCTCGAGGTTGGCGTCGGCGAAGATCACGACCGGCGCCTTGCCGCCGAGTTCGAGGTGGACCCGCTTGAGGGTCTCGGCGGCGCCGCGGGCGACGGCGCGGCCACTGCCCACCGACCCGGTGAGGGCGATCATGTCCACGTCCGGGTGCTCGGCGAGCCGGGCGCCGACGACCGAGCCGCGGCCTGTGACCACGTTCAGCACTCCGGCGGGCAGCAGGTCGGCGACGAGTTCGGCGAACTTCAGGGTTGTCAGCGGGGTCTGCTCCGACGGCTTGATCACCAGGGTGTTGCCGGCTGCGAGGATGGGGGCGATCTTCCAGGCGGCCATCAGCAGGGGGTAGTTCCACGGGGTGACCACTCCGACCACTCCGAGGGGTTCGCGCAGGATCACCGACAGGTGGTTCTCGACGTAGTCGCCGGCGGCCATGGACGTGGTCGCGCGCAGAGCGCCGGCCATGAAGCGGAAGGTGTCGATGGTGCCGTCGACGTCGTCACGGGAGACGGCCAGGGGCTTTCCTGCGTTCGCGGATTCGAGCCGGGCGAGCAGGTCGGCGTTGGCTGCGAGCCGGTCGGCGATCTTGTGCAGCACCTCCGACCGCTCCTTGGGTACCACGCGTGCCCAGGCTTCCGCGGCCGCTGCGGCGGCGCTCACCGCACGGTCGACGTCCGCGGTGGTGCCTTGCGGGATCTGGGCGATGACGTTCTCCGCGCTGGGGTCGATCACATCGAACACGTCGCCGGGAGCAGCATCGTCGAAGGCGCCGTCGACGAAATGCGAGGTAGGGGGAAGATCGGCCGCCGTGATCAGCGGCGCCGAGCCGGGTGCACGGCGTACCGTCACGTCCTCGACGGGAGTAGAGATGGACATCAGAGGTACCTCCATGATCGTGGAACTCGAGCTGCAGGCCCGGTCCGTTGTGGATCCCGGGCCGATTACGGCGGGCATGAATAGTGCGGGTGCAATGGCGTGTATTCGGGGATCGCCTGAGGTGGGCGTGCTGCTGCGGCGTCTGCGTCTCGCACCAGACTAAAATGTAATCACAGATCACACAAGGGTGAGGCTGTTTTCGGTCGCCCGAAAACGCCCGGAAAGCGCCATGTGCTGCTGCTGCTCCGACAGCGCGTATTACCGATCCGAGGTCGCCGGCCGCCGGGGGAGGTCCGATCGCCGGTTAATATGTGATCTGTGGTCATGTCCAAGCGCGCCGAGCCGACACTTCTGACCGATCAGGTCTACTCGATGATTCACGAGTCGATCATGAACGGTGATCTGCCTGCCGGTGCCCGCCTGCGCGTGCGTGATCTCGCCGAGCAGGTGGGAACCAGCGTGATGCCGGTGCGCGAGGCGATCCGCCGACTCGAGGAAGCCGGCCTGGCCGAACGCGTGCCCCACCGGGGGGCGGTGGTCAAAGGCCTGACCCTCGCCGAGTTGGTGCACGTCTACGACGTGCGCCGGCTGCTCGAGGTGGAGGCCGCCCGGCTCGGCGCACAGCGGATCAGCGCCGAGGACTGCGACCGGATGCAAGCCGAGTTCACGCTGATGCGCGCCGCCGTCGACGAGGGACGCGTGGTCGCCCTTCTCGACCACGACGAGGCCCTGTTGTCGATCCTGTACGAGGCCGCCGCGAATCCTGTTCTTCTGCAGACGATCCGCAACCTGTGGAACCACTGCCGGGCCTACAAGATCGTGGGCGCGCAGGGAAGCCTGGACTCCGGGGGAGACGACCCGCTGTGGCGATTCCAGGAGCGCCTCGTTGCTGCTGCCCGGGATCGCTCGGGTGAATCCGCGGCCGCGGTCAACGAGGAATCGCTCCTCGACGCGACCGACCGCATCAAAGCGCTCCTGGCGACCGAGCAGGCCGCGTCGGCAGACGCCGGCTAGCGCGAAACACACCTCTACGCCGTCGGCGCGAATCGCCGTCGAGGAGTGCACCCTCGGGCCGGTATGACCCCCGAGTAACCACGGCCGGAAGGTCGCACCGCCGAAGGTGGTGGGCCCGCGGCCGGGTGAGCGATCGGCTGTCCCGCTGTGTCATCGGGGTGGAAGCACGCCCAGGGGTTGTGTGATCTGTGATTACATATTATTGTTCTGTGACGAGACGCACATCACACCAGCGGGTGCGGGAAGTAGTGAACGAAGCCAGCTCGTATCGCCGGGTCGCCGGCACGGCCTCGGGTCGAGAATCACGTGTTCTCGAATCGCTATGTGTCTCAACAGGAATTGAATCAACATCCGACCACCTCGATATCGCCACCGAGGAATGCCGCATCAGGTCCGGGTCGGCAAGGTATGTCAACAAGGAGTCCGAGATGACGACGACCAACCCGTTGGACGACGCGCCACTGTCCACATTTCACAAGAAGTTAGCGGTGTTCTCCTCGGGAGGGCCGTTCCTCGACGGTTACGCCCTCTCGATCATCGGTGTCGCGATGGTGCAGATCTCGGGCCAGTGGAACCTGTCGTCGGCCGAACAGGGCCTGATCGCCGCGTCCACGCTGATCGGCATCCTGCTCGGCGCCTTTGCCGGCGGTTGGCTGACCGACCGCTTCGGCCGGGAGGTCCTGTTCACCCTCGACCTGGTTGCGATCATCGCCTGCTCCGTGGCGCAGTTCTTCGTGGAGGGCGTCGTCTGGTTGATTGTTCTGAGGCTGCTCCTGGGCATGGCCGTGGGTGCGGACTACCCGATCGCCACGTCACTGATGACGGAGTTCGCGCCGCGTAAGTACCGTGGTCCGTTGCTGGGTGCCTTCGTCACCATGTGGTTCGTCGGAGCGGCGGCAGCGTACGTCGTCGGCGAGGTCCTGGCGCGAACCGCCGGAGACGACGCGTGGCGTTGGATGCTCGCCAGTGCCGCATTCCCCGCAGTATTGATCGTCGTGGCCCGGGTCGGCACACCGGAGTCGCCCAGGTGGCTGGTCAGCAAGGGGAAGATCGACAAGGCCAACGAAGTGCTGCTCAAGGTCTACGGTCCCGGTGTCACCGTCGCCGACCTTCCTGCGGACGAAGAGACCAACGTCGGCGTCAAGGAACTCCTCCGCTCCGGCTACGGCAAGCGGATGGCCTTCATCACCCTCTTCTGGACCTGCTCGGTGGTTCCGTTGTTCGCCGTCTATGCCTTCGCCCCGGCCATCCTCGGTGCCCTCAAACTCGAGGGCGACGCCGCACACATCGGATCCGCCGCCATCACCATCCTGTTCATGGTCGGTTGTGTCTTCGCGCTGTTGCTGGTCAACCGGATGGGCCGGCGCCCGCTGCTGATCCACAGCTTCGTGTGGTCGGGTCTGGCCCTGCTGCTGCTGGGAATCTTCCCCGGAGCGCCGAGCGCGATCATCATGGTTCTCTTCGCCGCCTACGCGGTCCTCATCGGCGGCTCCCAGATCCTGCAGTGGGTGTACCCGAACGAGCTGTTCCCCACCGAAGTCCGCGGTTCCGCAGTCGGATTGGCGTCCTCGCTCAGTCGCATCGGCGCTGCGATCGGCACGTTCCTGGTGCCGCTGTCCCTCAGTAGCCTCGGCATCGGCGTCACCATGCTGATCGCTGCCGGCGTCACCCTCTTCGGTGCCGTGATCTCCCAGATGTGGGCACCCGAGACCCGGGGGCTGTCCCTCTCCGAGAGCGCCGGGCTCGGTCAGACGGCCAAGTCGCCCGCCCCCGCGGAGACGATCTCCGTGTAGCAGAACCCCGGCACTATTCTCGTGTGCCTCATGGACTTTCCCGGCAGTGCCGCACCGTACAGGCCGGCACTCGACCGGCGAACGCTTGCTGCGGGATTCGGTGTCTCTGCGGTGACAGGGCATACGGCACCACTCCGACGGTCAACTTGCGAGCAGTCGGGAAGGCCTATCGCTTCGCCCTGACGACCAACGTCACCGAGCCATCGTCGCGGACGGCGACGATGGCTCGGTGACGTAAAGGTCAGCGACAGTCAGTGGGTGTCGATCGCGTCGGCTTCGTGCTTGCGCCGGCGAATTTCCAGCGCGCTCGGGCCTCGCGACGAGTGACGTCGACCGCTGACGCGCACTGACGCACGATCCCGCGGTCGTTCCTCTGTGACGGTGCTGTCGGACGTCGCCGGTGCTGGAGGAGTAATTTCGCCGGCCTTCTTCGGTTCGCGCGTTGCGACCCAGCACACCGTTGCTCCGACGCACACGATCGCGGTACCGACCCAGAAGGTGACTCCGAGCGCGGTAGCCAACATCAGCGAAGAGAACGCAGCCGACAGTACCGGTGTGAAGTAGGAAGCGGCAGCGAGCAAGGTCATGTTTCCGTGAAGAATGCCCACATTCCACAGGGCATAGCCGAAGCCGATGGCGCATGCCGCTACCAGTGTCGCTACCACCCCGGTCAGCGTCAGGTGGAGGGGTTCGGTGTCACTGAACAGGTACAGGACCCAGAACGATGCTGCGGTGAGCATGAAGAACGGAGTAATCCCGTTGTTGCCCTTGGCGAACAGCTTTGTCACGGTGCAATACGCGGACCAGATGACGGCACCCAGGAGTGCGAGGGCGTAACTGAGGGGATTCGTGCGAATGTTCTCGATGGTCCCGGGCAGGTCGAGTCCGGCGTCACCGCCGAGGACCAGTGCGATCCCGGCAATGGACAACCCGATGCCGGGGATGAACAAGAGCGAGGATCTCTGACCGGTGAACAGGATGGCGAACAGGACTGTCAGGCACGGCCACAGGTAGTTCACGATGCCGACCTCGATCGCCTGGCGCGCGTCGGTTGCCAGTCCGATCGCGAGAGCGAAGCACACTTCGTATCCGGCGAACATCAGCGCACCGGTCAGCAGATAGACGCGGTTGAACTCGCGAAGTTTGGGCCACCCGACGGTGAGGAACAACAAAACGGAGCAGCACGTGTAGATCATGGCCGCGCCGCCGATGGCGCCGAGACTCTCGGTGACCAGTCGGATCATGCCGACCATGGTGCTCCACAACACAATCGCTGCCAGGCCGGCCAAGGTTGCGTTCCGGCCAGTCATCGCCACTCTTGCCAAGATGATCCTCCTTCGTGCTGAGCTCAGGGATTGTCGAACCCGAACACCGTGACGTGCAGGCGAGGAGGGAGTTCGTCCCGCGGCACACCTGAGAGGTCTGTGGATCGAGTTGTCGTGGGCACCACGAATCGGCGTACATCGGCGCGAGGGAACCCGACCGTTACGCGATTCTTACCTGAATGTAATCTGTGATCACAAAATTGACAAGGTGACGTGCGCCGCAGTGGTCGGTAGGCGTGCAACCTGCAGGAATGATCAGCGGTGGCCATCACGGGAACGCCGTGTGGCCCGCTCGGGGAGCGGGCCACACGGAACTCTCGGTCGGAATCAGAAGTCGGGGTAGTAGCTCGGACGCGGCGCCGTGGTCCGAATGTCGGGAAGCTCCATGTTCCGCTTGTCCTCCTCGTCATCGACCCAGCAGTCGGCGATCTCGTCGGTGGTCGCGAACCAGACACCGTCGTGGGACACCATGTGCTCGATCAGCTTCTGGTACCACATCATGTGATGGGCCTGGCCGACGATCTGCGGATGCACACACGAGACGAACGCGGCACCCTCGACGTTCTGATAGCCGTAGTCGAAGATGTCGCGCCAGCGTTCGAAGACGGTACGACTGTCCTGCTGGCCGGCCTGTACTCCGGTGATGCAGGCGAGTGGCGGGAAGTCGTCGAGGTACCAGCTGACCGGCAGTTCGAGGACGTGGCTCGCCTTGCCGGGCTTGTTGCCGTTCTCCCAGTCGATGGCCCACCGCTGCGGACGGTATGCCTCGAGGTCGCGGCCCATCAGGGAGGAGTCGTACTTGAACCCCATCTTCTCGACGATGTCCAGGGTGTTGTCGGAGTAGTCCCAGTACGGCGAGCGATACCCCGTCGGACGAACACCGAGTTGCTTGTCGAAGGTGGCGAAGGCACGCTCGACCAGCTCCTCCTCGGTCCCGGCGTCGATCAGGGTGGGGTTCTCGTGGAAATACCCGTGGTGGCCGAACTCGTGACCCTTCTCGGCGATCTGTTCACATTCCTTCGTGAACGTGTCGACGGTGTGCCCGGGCGTGAACCAGGTGGTCTTGATGTCGTAGCGGGCGTAGAGATCGAGTAGGCGCGGGACGCCGACCTTGGCGCCGAACTCGCCGCGCGACATGAAGGACGGGCTGGGTTTGTTGAACCCGCCCAGCCAGAGTGACTGTGCGTCGAAGTCGGTTCCGAGATTGACTGCAATCTTCTTGCCCGCGGGCAGTTCGAGATGACCCATTGTCGCTTCTCCTGATATCGGTTGCGTGCTTGTGGTGGGGTGAGGCTCGTCGAGATCGGCGGAGCGTCCTAGCCGAGCTGGCGTGCGGTGGTGTGTGAAGGCCAGCGGCGGTAGGACTCCACGCGCCGGCGGCGATCCTGGAACGTGGTCGCGGCACCGTCGAGACGGTTCTGGCGCAGGACATCGAGATCGACGACGCCTGTGACGACATTCTCGGTGTTCGCTACGGGCGCTTGCGCCACGACCCCGGAGGGGGTCCACGGGAGGTCGCAGGGCGAGAGAATCGAACTCTGGGTCCACCCGCTGGGGATGGGGCCACCGGGTGCGCCGCCGGTGGCGCAGTGCGCGAAGTAGACCTGGTTCTCGATGGCGCGGGCCTGCGCGCAGTGCCGCACCCGCCAGTACCCGTACTCGGTGAAGGTGTACGACGGACAGAGAATTATCTCCGCGCCCTGTTCGGCGAGCGACGACGCACATTCGGGAATTTCGGTCTCGTAGCAGACGTTGAAACCGACCGTGGCGAACGGAAGTTCGAAGACGTCCATGTCGTCGCCCTCCCTCGTCGACCAATCCGCCTCCGCAGGAAAGATATGCGTCTTGCGGTGCTCGTACTGTTCCCCGTCGGGGCCGAAAATGTATGCGATGTTGTAGTATCCGTCTTCGCGATATTCCAGGTGCGATCCCGCCGCGATGAATTGATTGCGCTTGCGCGCTTCCGAACTGAACAAAGAACGGTATTCCCGGGTGTAATCACCGATACGCGTCAATTCGGTGACCGGATCGTCTTGCCACGAATCGGCGATGGTGAACAACTCCAGCGTGAACAACTCCGGGAAGAGAACCAGGTCGCTGCCGGCCGCCTGGTCGAGGAGTCCCCGTGAATGGTCGGCGAACTCGTCGAAACTACTCACCGGACGGATCGCGAAGCTCGCGGCGGAAATTGTGATCGAATCTGACATTGAACCCTGCCTCGGTTGTGACGACCATTACGGATGCATTCACGCTAACGACGAACGCGCCGTAAGGCGGCTAGACCTGGGCTAGCCATATGGCTAGCGACGCGAATCTCCGTAGTATTCGATGACATGGTCGGTCTCCCGGAAGATTCGCCTCGGTGGAAGCTCTCGATGCTCGCGGAGGAGCTCGCCGAGCCGCTGCGGCTTCTCCGTGTCTCGATGAAGGCGCGTGAGGCCGTCATCATCTACGCACCGAGTGGCGGGCCCCTGCGGGTGATTGCATCGGAGCCGTTGGGCAACTCGGTGTTCACGTCGGAGGAACCCGTGCGCAGCAACATCCAGTGGTCACCTGTCGCGGCCACGGCCCGGCACGTGCGGCTCACGTCGTTGATGCGCCCGGTCTCACTCGATTTCGACCGTGCACTGATCCTCCCGTTCGCGGACGGTCACGGGCACGGCGAGGTGATCCTGGGGTCGGCGGCCGCACTGGACGCGGAGACGCTCGCGACAGTCCGGCGATTTGCTCGGGATATCGACGCGCTCCGTACTCGTGTCCACGAGACCAGGCATCGCGACCTCGACCGTGCCTACCGGGTTGTCGCGCGCGCGGCAACGTCCGACGTCTCACTGGACCGCGTTTTCGACATCACTCTCGCCGCCGCGCGCAATCTGCTCGAAGGAGATGTCGCGTATCTGTCGTTGCCGGTCGATGACAATTACTTCGTCTTCACTCGAACGCTGGGGATCAACACCGACCCGTTCCGTGATCTCCGGGTCGGGTCGGGCGAGGGGCTCGGCGGGGCGGCGCGTGAGACCGGGCACCCCATTCGTTCGCTGAACTACGAGGAAGATCGCAACCTTCGCGCCGCCATGCGCGAGGAGACGCGTGGCGAGGGAATCAACTCGGCACTGGCGGTTCCCGTCCGTGACGGCGGCAACGTCGAGGCGGTGCTCTACGTCGCGAGCCGGCGGCCGCGCGCGTACAGCGAAGACGACGAACGCGTACTGGCGGATTTCGCGAACGCGGCACTGCTGGGTCTGGACCGGTCCAATCTGGACGAGAGCCGGCGGGAGGTCGTTCGAGACCAGGAACGTGCCCGGCTCGCGCAATCACTCCACGACGATCTGGTACGCCGGTTGACCCAGATCGGTTTCGCGGCAGAGGAACTCGAATACCAGTCGACCGGTGACAGTCGATCGCGTGCAGCGTCCATCAGCGCGAGTTTCGACGAGTGCATGTCGTTGGTGCGTGACGAACTGCGTCACCTCCTGCAGAGCGAACGGGCGAGTGAGTGCACCCTCGAAGACGTCGCGGAGCGAGTGTTCGCTGTGCCGAGTGTGTCGGGCATGAGCCGAACTGCCGACTTCTCGTCGGGCGGTGTCAGCGGGGCGGGCATGCACGTGCGGGTGCCTGCAGACATCGGCGAGGCGATGTGCAAGGTGGGCCAGGAAGCTGTCTTCAACGCCGAGAATCATTCGAAGGGAGACCGATGTTCGATGTCCTTCGAGGTCCACCCCGGGGTGTGCGTCATGTCGGTGAGCGATGACGGTCGATCCTTCGACGCACACGAACCCTTCGAGGGCCACTACGGAATCGAGTTCATGAAACGTGAAGCGCGCAAGGTCGGCGGCGAGGTGAGGTTCGATCGCACCCCGTCGGGAGGACTGTCCGTCACGGCCAGCTTCCCGATCGGCTCCGATCAGGCGGTATCAAGTTGAGCGACGTGCCGGAACCGCGCCGGATCGGTGTCTTCTCGATCGACGACCACGAGATAGTCCACGCCGGCCTCGAGCGGTTGGCGGAGAGGGAACCCGACTTCGTCTTCCTCGGAGCAGCGGCAAGTGTCGCGAGCGCGGAGAAGGACGCCCTGCGCTGCTCCCCGGATATCGTCATGCTGGACCTCTTCATCGGCGAAGAGCAGGGGTGGTCGTTGTGCCGCGACCTACTCGCCGCCTCGCCCACCACCAAAGTGGTGTTCTACACCGGATACGGCAATGCCCAACTCGTGGACCGGGCAATGCTGTTGGGCGCATCGGGATACATCCTCAAAGCGGCGAGCATGTCGGCGCTCCCCGACATGCTGAGAACAGTCGTCCGCTCCGGCCAGTACATCGATCCCGCACTCCTGAAGGAGTGGGTGGACGCACGCCGGGTAACCACCGAGAAACCGGCGTTCAGCGAGCGCGAGCTCTCGATCGTGACCATGATCGCCGCCGGGCTGGACAACTACGCCATCGCGGAGCGCATGAACCTCACGTTCCACACGGTGAAATTCCACATCGGGAAGATGCTCAAGAAGACCGGAGAATCCAACCGCGCCGGGCTGGTTCGCTACGCCAAGGAGCGGTTCCTCCTCGAGTAGGGCTGTACCGGAAGGTCGCCAGTTGACCGGATTGCCGGTCGACTGGCGATAGATCCGTCGCGGAGTAGGTTGTAGGTGTCAGCTGTTGGGCAATGGCTCCGGAGCCGGCTGGGTCGCGAGATCTGCGGCGGTGAGCGCTCCGGACGCAATTTCCTGCTGCACACGGAATTTCTGGATCTTCCCGGACGGTGTCATGGGGAGTGTGTCGGTGAAGTACCACAGCGACGGCGTCTTGTGGGCGGCGATTCGGTCGCGACACCAGGCTTTCAATTCGGTCGGGTCCGGTGGATTGGCGGGGTCCGCCGGTCGCACGACGGCGCCGATCTGCTCGCCCCATCGGGTGTCCGGAACCCCGACAATCGCAACTTCGGCCACGTCGTCGTGGCGGAACAGCAGTTCTTCGATCTCGCGCGGATAGATGTTCAGGCCGCCTCGAATGATCATGTCCTTGAGGCGGCCGGTGATGCGGAGGAAGCCTCGTTCGTCCATCGTCGCGAGATCACCCATGTGCAGCCATCCGTCGGCGTCGATGGTGGCGGCGGTTTCGTCCGGCATCTCGGAATAGCCGAGCATCGTCTGGTAGCCGCGACAGCATATTTCACCCTGTTCACCGATCGGGACAATCTCCTGGGAGACGGGGTCGATGATCTTCACTTCCAGTTCCGGCAGCGGCTGTCCCACCGTGGTGGCCTGATCGGCCGGATCGTCGGTGACTCGGGTCTGGCTGATGACGCCGTGCATCTCGCTCTGCCCGAACAGGATCGTGACTTGGCAGTCGAGTTCGTCGAGCACCCGTTCGACGAGTGCCTGGGGAACTGCTGCCGCACCGGACAGTACGGTGTGGAGGCTCGACAGGTCGCGTGTTCCACGGTCCGGGTGCTCGAGAAGCGCGATGAGCATCGTCGGAACCATCAGCGAGTGCGTTCCGCGGTAGGCCTCGAGCATCTCGAGCATGAGCGCGGCGTCGAAGCCGGGTAGCACCACATAGGTCCCGTGTGCCGCGAACGTCCCGAGTTCGGTGACGGCACCGCCCCCGATGTGGTACATCGGCATTGCGTTGACGCAGACGACGTGGTCCACCAGCCCGGCCCGCTCGAACACGAACGTGGCTTCGTTGACGATTCCTTTGTGATGCAGCAGTGCACCTTTGGGGAAACCGGTGGTTCCGGAGGTGTATTGAATCTGCACCGGGGCGGTGGGTGCGACAGCGGGAAACTCCAATGCCGGATCGCCGGTCGCGATGAAGGACCGCCACTCGCTGGGTGCGATCACCATGCGGAGTTCGGGGAGCGACGGCCGTACTTCCGTCAGAAGTGCCGTGAGGTCCGCGCCGCGATAGGTATCCCGGTAGAAGAGTCCGACCGAGCGGGACTGGCGGAGGATGTACTCGAGTTCGTGGGCGCGGTAAGCGGGGTTCACGCCCACCACCACCATCCCGGCCATCGCGATCGCTTGCTGGAGGATTACCCACTCTGCACTGTTGGGCGCCCAGATTGCGATCCGGTCTCCGGGCGCGAAGTGGGCCAGCAGTGCTCTGGCTACCATCTCGGTGTCGGCGAGGAGTTGACGGTAGGTCCACTCTCGCCGATCGGCTGGATCGGGAGTTCCGTCGACCAGGGCGAGGCGGTCGGGTTCCGCCGACGCGGCCTCTCGCAGCAGGTCGCCGACGGTGATGTCGCGGACGCCTGAGCTCGGTGTCGCCGGCCAGAGAGACTTTTCGAGGGGCATGATGCAATCCTGCCTTCGGACTGTGCGGGGTGGGGGGAGTTGGTGGAGCGAGAGGTGCTCGTGACGAGGAAGCCGGAGTCGGCTGTGAGGTGGTGTCTCAGTCACCACGCAATGTAATACATATGTGGAGCTGATCGCTATGAATCCGTCAAAATAGTGTGGACGAGCTGAGGCGCGGCACTCGATCCCTCACCCTGCCGAGATGCCACCATTCGGGCTGACCGCTTGCCCGGTGATCCGACGGGCCTGAGGGCTGCACAGAAACAACACGAGGTCCGCCACGTCGACCGGCTCGGCGACCCCCAGTGACGCCAGTCCGGCGGCCTTCGCGAAGAGCTTGGCGCTGAACGGCTCGGCCATGACACGGTCGTAGGCGCCGGTGTCCCGGATGAGCGACGGCGTCACCGCGTTGACGCGGATGCCGTCGCGCTTGGCCTCCATCGCAAGGGTTTTGGAGAACATCACGATGGCCGCCATGGCCGCGCCGATGACGGATTCTCCCGGGGTCGGATGCTTCGCCGCGTCGGAAGCTATGTTCACGATCGCGCCGCCGTGCTTCGCCCGCATGTGTGGAAGTACGGTTCGGCACATATTGATCGGGCCGAGCGCCTGCTGCAGCAGGATAGCGGGAACATCTTCGGGGAGCGTGTCGTGAAACAGCTGGGGCGTGAACGCGCTGACCGTGCTGTTGATCAGGATGTCGGCCGGTCCCAGCGAGGCCGACAGTTCCTCGGTCACCCGCGCGGCCTCGGCGGGGTCGTTCACATCGCCCGCCGCGAAGAAGGCCCAGACACCCGAAGCGAGTGTTCGAATCTCCGCCGCTGCCTTCTCGCCGCGTTCGGTGTTGCGGCCGACCAGACCGATGCGCTGGGTGCCCGCCCGGACCAACTGGCGGGCGACCTGCAGGCCTACTCCGCTCGTCCCACCCACGATGTAGACGGTCGCCTCGGACAGGTCCGGTACCCAGACTTCGGGTGTGTCTGTTGTCATCGGATGTTCCTCTGCAGTTCGAGGGGCACCGGTTCGCCGGTGCCCGAATGGGAATGGCCGGGCCTGCCGTCGCAGTCCTGGCAGTGCGGCGTTCCGCCCGACAGGCTCGCCCGGAATTGTTCTTCGGTGGCGGCGTCGGACGACGTCGGCGCCTGAGCGGTGCCCGCGTAGTCGTCGCGGGCCAGCAGTCCGGCGCCGTACGCGCCCGCGATCTGTGGCTGATCGAGTAGTTCCACCGGGTGGCCCAGCGCCCGCGAGACGTGAAGCCGGGCGGCCGGGTTCTTCGCCACTCCGCCCGTCATCACCGTCGGTGTCGCCTTGCCGACCTGTGCCACCAGTCCGAGTGTGCGCGCCGCGACCGCTTTGTGCACGGACGCGGCGATGTCCGCCTTCTCGCGGCCCTGCGCCAGTAGTGAGATCACCTCGGTCTCCGCGAACGTGGCGCACATACTGCTGACCTCGAGGCCCTCGGAACCGGCGAGCGCGAGTTCGCCGACTGCGTCGATGTCGACTTCCAGTGCCCGCGCGAGCACGTCGAAGAAGCGGCCGGTCCCGCTCGCGCACCGGTCGTTCATGGCGAACCGTTCCACGAGGCCGTCGTCGTCGACGATGATGGCCTTGCTGTCCTGTCCGCCGATGTCGATCACCAGCCGCACACCCGGGTGCAGGGCTGCGGCGCCGCGGGCGTGGCAGGTGATTTCGGTGAACGTCCGGTTCGCCCCGGGGACCAGTTTCCGCCCGTAGCCGGTGCTGATGGTCCGCCGGATGTCGGATTGCGCGACACCGGCGGCCGCCATCGCCCCGTCCATTGCGCGCGCGACCGCTTCGCGGCTCACGGCTCCCATCTGGACGACACTCGATCCGCGCAGGGCGCCGTCCTGGTCCACGACGGCGGCCTTCGCCGTGGTGGACCCGAGGTCCACGCCCATGACGAACCAACCCGGCGTTGTCTTGTCTGCGGAGGTGGCGGCCATCTAGATCACGGACTTCATCCGTTGTACGTCGATGGCCTCGAGCATCGCCTCCAGTCGACTGTCGAACAGTTCGTCGTTGTAGAACGACGCGTCGGCGACGTCGCCTTCGAAGAAGAACGACTTGACGCCGCGCTCCGTCTCGGCAGCGCGGGCGAGCATCGTCTGCGGGTTGGTCATCGCCCGGCACGTCCGCGTCGAGTGGAACGCGATCCCGTCGATCGCGTATTCGTCCAGCCGGCGGAGCAGGAGTTCCTGCAGGTTCTTCAATCCGTGGTTCAGTGGGCAGAGCAGGTAGTGCTGCGCCATGCCCAGGAGCGGGTTGTCCACGTCGATGAGCTGCGGCTCCTGCCAGAAGGATTCGTGGGTGTAGCGGCCGGCGACGACGGCGACGTCGTATTCCGCGAACTTCCGGGTGAGGAAGCCGAGCTTGTTCCAGTTCATGATGCCGTCGAAGTACACGCGGTAGCGTTCGTCCGCGACCGCGCTGACCCCGTCGGTGACCCGCTGCTGAATTTCGGCCTTCACGCCGGCGAAGTAGTCGACCAGCGCCTGATTGCCGGGCAGGAAGTTGATCGGGGCGATGCTCGCGACCCAGTCCCAGTAGGTCGCAGGCGTGGGTGCCTGCGTGCAGAGCGCCATTCCTTCGAGGCGCAGCTCGGAGGCCCGTTTGATGTAGGACATGCTCTCGCTGAGTCCATCCCAGTCGAACGGTCTCCCGGTCTGGTATTCGAGGAAGGTGATGAGCTCGCGCAGCTGCCCTTCGACGTACTTGCTCACCTCGGTCCACTCCTCGCCCCGCATGTACCCGGCGTCGGGTTTGTTGCCCCACAGCATGGGGATCGAGACGTTGAACAGCGGGAGCTTGCGATCGAATACCCGGTACGTCATCGCGTCCCATTGCTGACCGGTGCTACATCCGGCGTAGCCGTTGACGAAGAAATCCGGGGCAGGCAGTTTGCTCGCCAGTTCCTGCTGGTCGACCATGCCGACCACGCCGGTCTCCCGGTCTGCGGCGGTTTGGTGCGTCAGCACCGCGCAGCCGAGATGTGTTCGCGCATAGGAGCAGAGCTCACCGATGTAGCCGTACTCGGCGCCGGCAGCCTGGGCGGGCCCTTCGAGGTGCTGGGCGGCCAGTCGGGCGGCGAACGCCTCGCCGTGGCACCACTCCAGGCCCGCGGCCTGGAACAGCGGGTTCAGTGCGGCGCCGTTGTACCAGACGACGTGCTTCCCGCGCTCCTTGGCGGTGAAGATGTTCTCCCAATAGTCGGCCACCAACTTGCCGCCGGCCCGCGTACTCGACAAGCGGCGGGTCTTTTCCTTGCTGATCTCTTCGATCGCCATGGCGAACTCCTCTGAGTGAAAGTCGAATTCAGGACGGGACGGGTGCGAGCTGACGGCGAATGCGCTCCACGAAGGTCTCGATCTTGGTGCGGAGTGTCTCGACGGGGTTGCCTTCGTGCTCGGTCTCGAGGAGCAGCAGCGGTATCCCGCGCGCGTCGAGCGCCTTGCGTAACTCCGGGTAGTAGAGCATGTGGGGTTCGCAGAACTTCGCCATCAAGACGACGACACCGTTCGAGCGGCTCCTCTCGAGTGAGTCGATCAGGTAGGTGTCCCAGTCGACCCCGACGGTGACCCGTGTCGGGCACGGGGCGTTGTCGTTACGGTCCAGGTACCACACCGACAGCGCCTCCAGCGGGTCGCCGTGCTCGGGTACGTCGGTCGAGATGTACCGGAAGCCGGTGTACAGGTCGTCGTCGACGACGATCACTCCGGATTCCTCGATCACATCGAGGACCTCGGGGCGCGGGGCGTGGCAGAAGTGACCGGAGAGATGCAACCGCACCAGATCGCCGGGTGCGTCGGCATTCGGATCGAGTCGGACGAGAAGACCGTTCAGGGCGGCGTTGTGTTCATCGATGTCCATCACCATGCTCGACTTCACCAATACCTGCATGTCGCTCGCGGTGATACGCGCACGGCCGGTGCGCCGCAGGTCGTAGAGTTCCCGGAGCAGGCGACGATTCGTGTTGAACAGCCGAATGCTCTCGGCGAGCGACTCGTCCGTGATCGTCGTCCCGACGACCCCCTCGATCTCGTGCTTGAGTTCGTGCACACGGCCCGCGACCCGCGGCTTGGTCCACGGATCGTCCATCGCGCTGGTGAACTGCGCGAAGTGCACCGGTTTCTCCGGCCGCGCCCAGCGGATCACGTCGACGGCGCCGAGGAGTTGCACGCAGTGATCGGCGGCGACGAAGCCGTCGAAGACGTCGAGTTCACCGACTGCGGCCTGATCGGCGACGCTCCGCGTGTAGCCGCAGTAGAACTCGGCAAGCAGGTTGCGGCCCTCCGTGATCGGGGTGCGGCTTTCCTGGACGATCACCGGCAACGCACCGGCGGCGTGCACGATCTCGGAAGGAAAGTTCATCGGAAAGGAACCGATCACGCGGTTTCCGTTCTTCGTTTTCCATGCCTGCGCGTAAGTGACCGGGTCATCGGCCGCCGCTCGCAGCGACGACATGACGGTCGGATCCAGTTCGTTCACATCCAGCCCTTCGACTTGGTGGACGGATACACCGCGGCGACTGACGAACTGCGCCGCGGCGACCTGACTTGAGATATTACGTTATTGGATAGATAGTATCCATAGTTGTCAAACATTGGTTGTGGGGAGAACCCACGCCGTCCGTTGTTCGGAGGCTCCTGATGAAACATGTGCTCGATGGATTGCGGGTCGTCGAACTCGCCGGGATCGGCCCGTCGCCCCACGCCGCGATGCAGCTCGCGGACCTCGGCGCCGAGGTCGTGCGAATCGAGCGTCCGGGGGGTGTGACGCAGTTGCTGCCCGTGGACAAGGATGCGGGACTGCGTAATCGGCGCTCGGTGAGTGCCGACCTGAAGGATCCCGCCGACCTGGCAAGGATCCTGAAGCTCGTCGACAAGGCCGACGTCCTCATCGAGGGCTACCGGCCGGGTGCGGCGGAGCGACTGGGCATCGGTCCCGACGTGTGCCGTCAGCGGAACCCTCGGCTCGTGTACGCCAGGATCACCGGCTGGGGCCAGGACGGCCCGCTCGCGCCCTATGCCGGGCACGACATCAACTACCTCGCGCTCACCGGTGCGCTGAACGCCATCGGACGGGACGGTGAGAGGCCACTCGCACCGCTCAACCTGGTCGCCGACCTGGGCGGCGGTTCGATGCCGGCGGTCACCGGTATTCTCGGCGCCCTCTACGCGAGGGAACAGACCGGTGTCGGAGACGTGGTCGATGTCGCGATGGTCGACGGGGTGAGTGCGCTCATGACGATGTTCTGGACACTCACCGAGAACGGGCTGTGGTCCGATCGGCGCGGGACCAACGTCATCGACGGCGGGGCGCCCTTCTACGACACGTACGAGTGCGCCGACGGCCGGTACATCGCGGTCGGCGCAGTTGAGCCCGCCTTCTATGCGCAGCTACTGACCGGACTCGAACTCGACCCCGCGGGTCTGCCGGACCAGTACGACGAGTCGGCATGGTCGGCGCTCCGGAAGACCTTCGCCGACGTCTTCGTCACGCGCAGCCGAGAGGAGTGGGTGCAGGCGTTCGCGCACCTCGACGCGTGCGTGACGCCGGTGCTGGCCCTCGCCGAGGTGCCGGATCACCCGCACATCGCCGCGCGCAACACGGTCGTGACCGCGTTCGGTCAGCGTCAGCCGGCGGCGGTGCCACGCTTCGCCGAGGCACCACCCGCAACCTATGCGTCGCCCCGCACACCCGGCGCCGACACCGAGGCGGTCTTCCGGGACTGGGGTGTCGAATGACGATCGCTGACCGGGGCCTCGAGGGGTGTTGTGGCAACGGGCTGACGTGATGCGCGACGATGGCACTTATGTCTCACTCGAAGCCGTCCGACTCGAAACCGGAGTCCGCCCCCGACAAGGAAGTGGCGTCGACCGGAAGCGCGCGGTCGGTCCTCGTCACCGTGCTCGGCGAACTCGTCGAACCGTACGGACAGCCGGTGCGGACGGCCGCGCTTCTCTACGTCCTCAAAGGGCTCGGGTACGGGGAGCATGCCGCCCGGCAGGCGATCGCGCGCACAGGATCCGCAGGTCTGATCGCCGCCGGCCGGAACGGACGCGAAACGCAGTGGACGTTGACGGACAAGGCGCATCGGCTCTTCACCGAAGGTGAACTGCGTGTCTTCTCCACCGACGTGGACACCACGCAGTGGGACGGCAGGTGGCTCGTCGTGAACGTGCCGATTCCGGAGTCTCACCGCTCGACCCGCAAGAAGCTCTATGCCGCGCTGCGGTGGGCCGGGTTCGGGAATCCGACACCCGGCGTCTGGGTCACTCCCCACGTCGACCGTGCCGCGGAAGCGGAACGAACCATCGAGTCTCTCGGATTGACCGCCAATACGGTCTCGTTCGTCGGGACGCTCGCCGTGCCCGGGATTCCCGAGAGCGAACTCGTCCGCCGTTCATGGGATCTGGAGGCCGCCGAGAAGGAGTACGACGAACTGCTCGACCGCTTCGATGCGCGAACCTTCCAACCGGGCGACGAGTTGCTGTTCGCGCACCTCCAACTCGCGGACGCGCTACGGCGCATGCCCTATATGGACCCCCGTCTGCCCGAGGTGCTGCTGCCCGACTGGCGCGGGCTGAAGGCCGCGCGGCGGCTGCGAGACCTGCGCGCGGAGTGGACCCCCACCGCGCACGCGCAGTGGCGTCGGATCGCCGGTCTCGACGTACCCGCCGCTCAGGTGCCGTAGGCGGTTTCGGGGACCTTTCCATGTTCGGTCCAATAATTTACAGTGTGGTCTGTGGCACACAGGGCGAAGCAGGCAGGGAACGGGTCGTCCGCATTACGGCCGGGCGGCGAGCCGGAGTCGGCTGCCGATTCCCGAGAGGAGACGCCGGCCTCGTTGTCCTGGAAACTGAGACTGGAAACCACGCTTGCCGACCGCGCGGCAGCGGTCGGGACACTGTCCTGCCTGATCAGTGCTCTGTCCGACATGCTAGAGGCAACGGTATTCCTGATAGGTCCCGCCGGGCAGGTGATCAGCCGGGCCGTCCCTCCGGGTGCTTCGTCTACCGCGATCCCCACGCTGGAGCGGCTCGAGTCGCCGGAAGGACCGGTAGCCGCCGGCGCGGCTGCCGGCGTTGTGCGAGTGGATGGTGGGCGGACGGGTGGCCGCGACTACATGCTCGGTTCGGTTGTCGACGGCGACCACCTCTTCGGATGGGTAGTCACCCCGATCGAAGGATCCGTGTCCGTTGCACATGTGCAGTGGGCCGTGGACCGGGCAGTGGTCCACCTGACGGCCGAGTTCGTCTCCCAGCGGCGGATCGCCCGCGTGGCCTGGAATGCACGTGCGAACCTGGCGCGGCAGATGGTTCGGTCGACTACCTACGATGCAGATCTTCGGGCTTGCGCGGAGTACCTCGGCGTCGATCTGGCCGCGGACCGGGTCATCGCGTTCGTCCTGGAACGGGGCCGGTCGTCGGGTTCGGCAGTCGATGCGGGCCGCCTCGGTGATCTGATCGCCGAAGATCTCGACGTCGACATCCTCACGATTCGTGGCACCGAGGGCGTCATCCTCTCGATCGAGGCGCCGGCAGGGGTCGGGAATGCGACGGTGATCGCGCGCTGCAAGGCGGCAGTCAACAAGGGCCTCGACCGGATGGGTGACCGATTTGCCGTTGCGGGCATCTCGTCGGTGACCCGGCCCGGTCAGCTCCGACGGGCATACCGGGAGGCATTCGAGGCTGCCCGGTGCCTTGACCGATACCCCTCGGAATCGAACCGCGCCATCGCCTGTGACGAACTCGGGCCTGCACGATTACTCGTAGCGAACAGCAACGAACAGTCCGTTCGGATGTACGTGTACGACGTTCTCGGGGATTTACTTGCGGGGGGAGTGTCGAACAACGACCTTCTCCGTACCCTGCAGGAGTTCTTCGACAGTGGACGGAGTGTGCGTGACACCGCAGTGCGGTTGGATGTGCACGAAAATACTGTGCGACACCGACTGGGGCGGGTGCACGACATCACCGGTCTCGACGTGGCCGCAAACTCGAACGATCAGCTCAGTGCCCAGACTGCACTGTTGATTCTCCGACTGCAGGGTCACCACGCGGTGCCGGGCTTCGACCGGGTAGCGCGTTGAACGTGAGGCAGATTCGAGGGAGCTGAACCCCTCCTTGTCGACTTCTCCAATGCGGCGACGTGAGTCCGGGCCGAAGTTCTTGACCTTCGAATCGACGACGGCTTTAACTGGCGCCCAGCGTGTTCCAACTCACATGCTTCGGAGTACGAATAGCAAGGAGTCCCTATGCGATCCGTCAACTGGACGAGAAAGCGACGACTAGCGGGTGCAGCCGCGATGGTTGCTGCGCTTCTGGCACTCACCGGATGTGGCGGCCCGGCTGGTGACAACTCTGGTGCCGTCCGGATTGGGCTCCTCGCCAATCTCACCGGTGACGCGGCGATGTCGTTCGGCAAGCCCTTCGAGCGAGGATTCGAACTCGCTCTGCACGAGGCCGAACCGATACTGGACGAGTCCGGTGTATCGATAGAGGTCCTCACCGAGGATGCCAAATCGGCCGTACCATCGGCGGTAACCGGGTACAACAAACTCCGTCAACAGAGTGTGCCGCTCGTTGTCCAGGACTCGCAGAGCCCACTCGGTCAAGCGGTGGCGCCCCTGGCGAACGAAGACCGGATCACCCTGGTCAGCGGGGCCGGGAGCGCATTGGAGAACTCGGGCGGGTACTCATTCCGATTCACCGATCTGAGCACCCCCACGATGTCGGTCGGCAGTCGCCTGGCCGAGGAGGGCCACACCCGTATCGGTCTGGTTGTGGCCGGCGACAATCCATCCTTCACCACTCTGGCGGAGGCAACCGAGAAGGGGCTACCGGCCGGATTTGCATCTCGGCAGGAGGTTTCGTCCCAGGACACCGACTTCTCCGCTGTGCTGGCGAATCTCAGGCGGGATCGCCTCGATGCCGTGGTTCTGTCGGTCCTCCCGGCCCAGGCCGGAAATCTCATCCTCCAGATGAAGAACGCCGGTGAATTCGAGCACGTGAAACTGATCGGAACGGTTGCGATCAGCGGTGAAACCTACACGGTGGCCCGGGACTCGGCCCGAGGCTTCGAGTTTCCGCAGGTGTGGGCTCCTGGCGGAACCAATCCCACCGCCTTCGAACGACGGTACACGGAGAAGTACGGTGAGGTCCCCACTGCCTACGGTGCCCTGGGTTATCAGGTCGGCTGGACGACAGTGGCTGCCGTGATCCAGGCAGAGAAGAGTGGAACCGTGGACGGTAGTGCTCTGCGTGATCTCCTTCCCGCTGCCTCGACTTCGGACCTGGTGCGAGAACACGGGATTCTCGGGCTCGAAATGACTGCGGACGGTCTCGCGATCTCGAGCGGGGTCATGGCCACGTTCGCAGACGGAGGAGCCATGGTCCTCGCCGGATCGGACGGGTGAATCCATGGACTTCCTGCTTCAGCAAACCGTCAACGGGATCGTTCTCGGCAGCGTATATGCCCTCTATGCATCGGGTTTCGGTCTGGTGATGGCAAACCTCCGGATCTTCCACGTCGCGCATGCAGCGGTGTTCACCTGGGGAGCAATCTTCGCCTGGGAGCTCACATCACGACTCGGCTGGTCCCTCCTGGTGGCCTTGCCGGTCGTCGCGGTGCTGGCGGGATTACTCAACGTGCTGGCCTACTTCCTGCTGATCCGCCGTGTCCTTCATCGCCGGGGCGGCGAGATGGCCGCCTTCATCTCCTCGATGGGCGGCCTCATCGTGCTCGTCGAGCTGGCACACCACCACCTCGACGGTGCCGTCGTGCGAATGAACGCCGACGCGTTCACCAGTGCACCTCTGTCGATCGGCCCGGTTCGGATCACCACCCTGCACCTGATCATGGTGTGCCTGGTGCTCGTCATCGTGGCCGTGACGAGTTGGCTACTCGCCCGAACGGAGCTCGGCCGGGAGATCCGCACCGTCGCTTTCGACAAGGACACCGCCGCGATCCTCGGCGTCAACGTGGATCGCGTCAGCGCCGGAGTGTTCTTCGCGTCAGGCGCCATGGCGGGTGTCGCCGCGTCGTTCGTCGCCATCGCGTTCAACGTCATCGATGCCGGACTCGGCTCGACCTACCTGGTGATCGCGCTCGGAGCCATGGTGGTCGGCGGCTTCGGCAGTGTCGGCGGCATGCTCGTCGGCGGTCTGGTCATCGGGATCGCGTCCACCTATGCGACGGGGTACCTGTCGAGCACCTATCGCGATCTCGTCGTCTTCGTCTTGATGCTCCTCTTCCTCGCTCTGAGGCCCGAAGGTCTGTTCCGGACCCGCGCAGAACTGACAAGGGTGTGACCCGACCATGACAGAGTTCTTTTCGATCTTCGGTGCGTACGACTTCGTAATCAGGGACGGAATTGTCCTCTCACTCGTTGCCCTGTCGCTCTATGTTGTGCTCAGCGCCGGAATCTTCGCTGTGCCCCAAGTCGGTTTGATGGCTGTCGGGGCGTACGTCTCGGCTGTACTTTCCGTCGACGCAGGGGCCCCGTTCGTGGTCTCTCTCATCGGGGGGACGCTCGCATCCGGATTCGTCGCCCTGTTGCTGGCCGGTCTGTTGCACCGGCTCAACGGCATCTACCTGGCCATCGCGAGCATCGCGTTCGCGGAAATCGTGCGGGTGGCGGTGCTGAATCTGCCACTGACCGGGGGCGCACAGGGCAAGGTGGGCATCCCACGAACCACGACCGATCTCGTGATCTGCATCGTGGTCGTCGTCGCCGTTGCGGGTCTCATCGCACTGAAGCGTTCGCGATTCGGGCTCGCGATCAGTGCCATGCGGGAGGACTCCCTCATGGCGAGCCACCAGGGAATCGACGTCGTCCGCTACCGGACCGCGTTGTTTGCGCTCTCGGGGATCCTTGCGGGAGCCGCCGGTGCCCTCCACGTCCATATGTCGGGCTTCGTGGAACCGGGCCAGTTCAGCTTCGAACTACTCACCCAGCTACTTGCAATAGTGGTCATCGGAGGGACGGTGTTCGTCACCGGCTCGCTCGTCGGCGCCCTCGTTATCATCGGCCTGCCCGTCGCCTTGACCGGTCTTGCCTCGTATGAGGCACTGGTCAACGGCGTGCTGATCGTGCTGATCGTCGCCTTTGCGCCGAGCGGAATCCTCGGGAGTCTCCGCTCGTGGTGGCCGGTCCGCAGCAGTCCCTCCCCACCGGACAGCGCGGACGAGACATCCGCGGAGCGGGTGCTCCCACTCGGGCGGGACGACGGGCCCGCAGGCGACACCGTCCTCGAGGTGCGAGATGTGGTCATGTCATTCGGGGGTCTGCGCGCGCTGGACGCTGTCAGTGTCGAAGCACGATCCGGGGAGGTACTCGGCATCATCGGCCCGAACGGGTCGGGAAAGACGACTCTCCTGAACGTGTTGTCCGGCGTCTATCGTCCGGAGAGCGGAACCGGCACCTTGCTCGAGCACGACTTCTCCGAACTCTGGGGTCACCCACACGTCACGGCTCAGTCCGGGCTCGCCAGGACTTTCCAGAACATCCGACTGATGGACGAGGAGACTGTGTCGACCAACGTCCGGCTGGGCATCGCGCGGCGTCCGGGCGTCGATGTGCACGAGCGGACCCGAAATCTGCTCACCGAAAATCGTCTCGACTGGGCCGCCGACATCCCGGTGGGCAGCCTGCCGTACGGGGTGCGACGACGGGTGGAGATCGCGCGTGCCCTTGCACGAGAGCCCCGCGTACTACTGCTCGACGAACCAACCGCAGGTATGAATCCCACTGAGCGGCAAGACGTGTTCGACACGATCTCGGACATCAGATCGCGTGGTGTCGCTGTGATCGTGGTGGAGCACGACGTGGCGATGATGCGTTCCTTCTGCGATCGGCTCGTCGTATTGGACTTCGGCAGGAAAATCGCCGAAGGCAAACCCGATAACGTACTCGATTCCAAGGAGGTCATCCGTGCCTACATCGGATCCGGTTCTCTCGCTTGAGGATGTCAGCATCTCCTACGGGCACGTATCTGCGGTCACGGATGTGACGCTGACACTGTACGCGGGGGAGACCCTCGCTCTCATAGGTCCGAACGGGGCAGGCAAGTCGACGTTGCTCCGCGGAATCACCAATCAGGCCCGTAAGGGCAACGGCAAGATTCGCTTCGGCGGACGGGACATCTCCTCCACTCCGACGCACCGGATCACCCGCGCCGGGATCGTCCATGTCCCCGAGGGCCGCCAGGTCGTGGCGCCACTGACCGTCCGGGAGAACCTGCAGCTCGCGGCACATGCAGCGGGACGCTGCCCCCGACGGGAAATCGAAGCCTCGATAGACCGTGTCCACGAACTCTTCCCGCCCCTCGCGCGCTTGCGCAATACTCCCTCCGGCCTACTCAGCGGCGGCGAACAGCAGATGGTTGCGATCGGACGGGCGCTGATGGCGCGACCCGCGGTGCTGCTGCTCGACGAGCCCAGCATGGGGCTGGCCCCGGTCATGGTCGAGGTGATCTACGAATTCCTCGGCGAACACCGGGACGCACTCGGTGGGGCAGCCGTCCTTCTCGCCGAGCAGAGCCAGATCGCGCTCCGAGTCGCCGACCGCGCAGCGGTCCTGTCCCGTGGCCGGCTGGGCTTCGTCGGGCCGAGCTCCCAGATGGACGAATCCTTGATCGCCGAAGCGTATCTCGGCACCGGCCGGACTGCCGGTGTGCCGGAAACGGCCTAGTTCCAACACTGTCCATTCCACAACCGCACCTATCGAGGAGAACCACGATGATCACAGATGCAGACTCAGAGTTTCATCCCAGGGACCCGGACGATCGGACCTGGACCGAGACGATGTTCCTGCCATTCGCCATCCCCGATGAGGGCATCTTCGGCAATGTGTACGTTCTCGCCCGCCCGAATGTCGGAATTGCCACGTCGTCGATCCTCATCGGCAAGGGATTCTGCACACAGCCGTACGAGATCGCATTCACCGATCCGCAGGTGCACCTGCCCTGTCCCGAATCCTTCGCCAAATTCACGCTGGGGAATGGGCTCAGCGTGAACGCTCCGACACCCAAGGAGTACGACGTCAGCTACGAGAACGCACTGGGTGCGTGCTCACTGGACCTGTCGTTCCGGGCATTGCACGAGCCGTTCGATCCGGGCGATCCCGAGCAGAATCCGCTCCTCGCGGCGGACCGGAGTACGGGGGACAGTCGACACGGTGACGAATGGGAGAACGGCCATTTCGAGGTGAAGGGGCACATCACCGGAAACCTCGAGCTGCGCGGCAAGAAATACAAGGTTGATTGCTACGACGGGATGGACCACAGCTGGGGCCCCCGTACGGAGACAGGTACCCGCTCGGTGGCGTGGGTATCGGTGAACTTCGGGCCCGAACTGGCCGTTCACCTCGCCGTCCTGATCGACCTGCGGGACGGTCAGGTCAGATACGAGAAACTCCGGTTCGGTTTCGTCGTGGAGAACGGTGAGGTCCATCCCGTGGTGGACGCCGACATCCGGGCCGAACACACGCAACTCCTGGCAATCAACAATCACATCCGGATCACCGATGTGCGAGGAAAGGAGTACGAGTTCTTCGGCACGGCGATCTCGAGCCACCCCTGGTACAACTTCAACCCCTCCCACGTCAGTTATCAGGGGGTCTTCCGCTACCACTGGGGTGACAAGGTGGGATACGGGGAGATGGCCGACATCTACGGGTTGGACTATCTGGCAGAGCGGATGTCCAGCCACGGCCGTGCACGGGGGCTGAACGCATGAACGATCACGACCTGACGTGGGGTCTCGACTTCGACGACCGCGACGACCCCTCACCGGATTTCATCGACGCAGTCCGTCGGGAGTACCCGACGGAGCGTGAGGTCGACACGATGCTCACACGCAAGATGAGCCGCCGCAAAGGCCCGTCGTATCGCCGCCCGGATCTCGCCGAGATGGCCAAGATCCTCGACGAGTTTCTCGGCCACGAACTCGGTTCGTCCAACTTCGAGATACGAGATCTGCACTGGTTCACCGGGGGAGTGTCGAAGATCCAGATCGGTTTCACACTCGACCGTGACGATCCCGCGGGGCGCCGTCGGTCGGAACATCTCGTGCTTCGGATGGACCCCAGTGAGGGATCGAATGCGACGAGCCGCGCTCGAGAGCACGAATTGTTGACTCTCATGAACGGTGTGATCCCGGTGCCGAGACCGCATTTCCTCGACGCCGAGGGGGAATGGTTTCCGGAACCGGCGCTGATCTACGAGTTCGTGGAGGGGGTCACCAAACCTCGGGCCACGGGGACCGGGCGGATCAGTGGTCTCGGTACGGATTTCGGGCCGGACCACCGGAGGGTGCTGGCACCTCAGTACCTCGACCACCTGTCCAAGATCCACAACACCGATGTCTCGGACCGGTCGTTCACTCATCTGCAGGTTCCCCGCACCGGTTCCACCGAGTCGGCGGAATGGATGGTCCACCATGCGCTGCGCTGTTGGGAAGAGGACCGGGGCGAGGATTCCCCGCTCATGGAGATCACGGCGAACTGGCTGGTGAGCAATCTTCCCACCCTGGATGTCGCCGGTGTCGTCCACGGCGACTTCCGCAGCGGTAACTTCCTTTTCGACGAGGAATCCGGTCGGATCCTGGGTTGGCTGGACTGGGAGCGTGGCCTCATCGGTGACCGGCACCGTGACCTGGCGTGGATCACTCTCCCCACGATGGGCCATTACGACGCCGACGGCCGCTATTTCGTGTGTGGCCTCATCCCTCTGGACGAGTTCTTCGATCGATACACCGAGGTCTCCGGTCTCACCGTCGATCCGGAGCGGCTGCGGTTCTACCAGATCCTGAACTGCTTCACCATCATCGTGTCGACGATGGCGTCCTCCTACCGCATCGCCCGGCTGGGGAAGTCACACCAGGACATCCTGCTCACCCGTGTGGAGGGACTGGTCCCGGTGATCTCTCGCCAACTCATCACGCTCCTGAAGGGGAAGAACACATGATGGACCACAGTGAGAACACCCTCCGTGCTGCGATCAAGTCGCTGCGTGACACCGTCGCGCCGGCGGTCGACCCGCTGGATCCGCAGGCAGTCGAGCAGCTTCGACTGACGATCGATTTCCTCGAATTCCTGCGGACCCGCGTGTACGACATCCATGCCCGGCAACGCTACGAACTGGGCCGCCAGATGGACATCGCACAGGCCCTTCTCGACGACGCCGCGCTGATCTCCCCGGATGTCGGCGACCGACTCACCCGCGCCGTATCCGATGCGCGATCCGTCCACGCCGATGCGGACGCACATACCCAGGATCTGCGCGCGTCCTCGCAGAAACTCTGGGCGGTCGTGCGCGGTGTCCTCAGAACCGCCCGGCAGGCGCCTGAAGACGTCCGCGAACGAATCAGCACCCGAGTGATCGGGGGAATCGAGCCTCTGGTCGAGATGGAAAGTGCGTGGTATCTCCCGTTCGGGTTCGAACCCGATCCCGGATCGGTTCCGCAGTTGGAGGAACTCCTCGACCGTGCCTCCTCTGACGCCCGATGAGAATCCTCGTCACAAATGACGACGGCATCGAGGCGGCCGGACTGGCGGCACTCGCTGCCGCAGCTGGGGGCGGCGGCCGCGAAATCGTGGTCGTCGCTCCCAGCGCCGAGTCCAGCGGCAGCGCGTCCAGCCTCGGCGTGATCCGGGACAGGAATCGAGTGACGGTGTCGGTGCCCGGCGACGAATGTTTCGCTGGAATCGAAGCCTATTCCGTGGACGCGCCACCTGCGCTCGGGGTCCGGGCCGCCTGCAGCGGGGCATTCGGGTGGAAGCCGAATCTAGTTGTGTCGGGGATTAATCCAGGCTTCAATACCGGCCGGCTCGTACTGCATTCGGGGACGGTCGGCGCCGTGCTCACGGCCGCATCCCTCGACGTCTGTGCTGCGGCATTCAGTACCGAAGCGCACTCGGTGCTCGGTCTTGACACGACCAGTCGGGTAGCCACAAGTGTCATCGGCGGACTGGTCGATGCCGGGCTGCCACCGGTCGCGGTGAACGTGAACGTGCCCGCGCTTCCGTTCCAGGAACTGAGAGGCCTGCGTTTCGCCGATCCAGGCACCGTGAGTTGCGATGACGTCGCCTTCGACTTCGAAGGCAATAGTCTCGCGCTGCGCAGGCGGCGGAATCCGCCGCCTTACGACGACCGATCGGACGCTGACCTCGTCGCCTGTGGCCTGATTTCGGTTACGGTGCTCGCACTCCCCTGGAGGACGGACACGAATGCCGAAAGCCGTGTCGTGGCAGCCATCGAGCGGCGTTGGATCCTCGCTAGTGCATCGTGCGAACGCACGAATACGACCTCCGCCTGTCGGGGCGCGCGGGTGTGAGTTTCACGGTGCACAGTTCGTCGAGCCGCCGCCGAAGGGTGCCCATTTGATCGCGAAGTCGAGCATGGCGAGTTCTTCGTTGGTCACCGGCGTCTTCCGTTCTCTCGTGTGGAAGTGGGTGCGGCCGTGCGTGGTGTCGCACGGCCGCACCCGGGGGGTCATCGCACGTCGAGGTAGATGCTCTTGAGCTGCTGGTAGCTCGCGAGGCCCTCGGGTCCGAGTTCGCGGCCGAGGCCGCTGTTCTTGATGCCGCCGAAGGGGGCGGTCGGATCGTTGGAGTAGCCGTTGATTCCGACTGTTCCGCTGGCGATGCCCCGGGCGAATTGGGCGCCGCGTTCGGGGTCGGCGGTCCAGATGGAGCCGCCGAGGCCGTAGTCGGAGTGGTTGGCGATCGTGACGGCTTCGGTCTCGTCGGTGTAGGGGATGACCGACAGGACGGGCCCGAAGATTTCTTCCTGGGCGATCGTGTGGCCGGTCTCGACGTCGGCGAAGACGGTGGGTTCGACGAACCATCCGTGTTCGGCGTCGGCGGGTCTGCGGCCGCCGGTGGTGACGCGGCCGCCGTCCGAGCGGCCTTTCTCGATGTATCCCTCCACCCGGTCGCGTTGCCGGGACGACACGAGCGGTCCCATCTGGGTCGTGTCGGACAGCGGGTCGCCGACCGACAGGCCCTTGGCGAGGTCGGTGATGGTGTCGACGATCTCGTCGTAGCGGGAGCGGGGTGCGAGGACGCGGGTGCCGAGCCAGCAGATCTGCCCGTTGTTGAGCAGGGTGGCGGCGTAGAACGATTCGATGTTCGCGGCGAGGTCGGCGTCGTCGAGGACGACGGCGGCGGACTTTCCGCCGAGTTCGAGGGTGACGGGGCGCAGAAGTTCGCCGCAGGTGCGGCCGATGGCGCGTCCGGCGCCGGTGGAGCCGGTGAAGGAGACCTTGTCGATCCCGGGGTGGGCGACGAGGTAGGCGCCGAGGTCGCGTCCACCGGGGACGATGTTGACCACACCGGCGGGGAGTCCGGCGGCGATGGCGGCTTCGGCCATCAGGAACGCGTCGAGCACGGTTTCGGGGGACGGTTTGAGGACGACGGTGCAGCCGGCGGCGAGGGCGGGGGCGAGTTTGAGGAATGTGATGGCCTGCGGCACGTTCCACGGGACGATGGCGCCGACCACACCGATCGGGGAGCGGGTGACGAGTGTGGAGCCGCCGAGCATGCCGGGCCGGATCTCGTCTTCCTGCTTCGCCGCCATGTCGGCGTAGTAGCGCAGCAGGACGGGTGGGAACCCGCCCTCGAACTGCCGGGCGAGGGTGATGGGCATGCCGTTCTGGCTGCTGACCCGGGTGGAGGTGTCCTCGGCGCGGGATTCGAGTTCGTCGGCGAACCGGTTCAGCACCTCGGCGCGTTGGGCCGCGGTCCACGACGCCCACTCGGTGAGCGCGGCGCGGGCGGCGTCGACGGCGTCGTCGATGTCGGTTTCGGTGCCCTCCGGCACGGAGCCGATGCGCTGCTCGGTGGTGGGGGAGATGACCGGGATCGTCGAGTCGCCGGCGGGCCGGGTCCATCCGCCGCAGATGTAGAGATCGGGGTAGTCGATCGTCATCGGGGTGTCCTTCTCAGAAAGGTTCGGTGGTGGGGTCGTCAGTCGTGCAGGAGCACGGGTTTGAGGACTTCGCCGCGGTGCTGGGCGTCGATCGCGTCGTTGATCTTCGCGAAGGGGAAGGTGGTGACGAGTTTGTCGAGCGGGAACTTCCCGGCCTTGTACAGCTCGACGAGTTCGGGGATGAACTCGTCGGGGACGCTGTCGCCCTCGATGATTCCGGTGATCGTCAGCCCCATGGCGAGGGAGTTGATGATGTTGAGCGGCACCGAGGCTGCGGGGTCGGCGGGTACGCCGATGAGGCCGATCTTGCCGTGGAAGGTCATGGCGCCGACGAGTGATTCGATGACGGCGGGGACGCCGGAGGTGTCGATCGCGTAGTCGACGCCGGCGGGGATGATCGCGCGGACCTGCTCGGCCAGCGGACCGGCACCGGGGTCGATGACATGGGTGGCGCCGAGTTCGAGGGCGAGGTCGCGGCGCGACTGGTGCGGTTCGACGGCGATGATCGTGGCGGCGCCCTGCACGACGGCACCCATGACGGCGGCCAGTCCGACCGATCCGGCGCCGGCGACGAGGATCGCGGATCCGGGTCGGCAGTCGAGGGAGCGCATGACGGCGCCGGCGCCGGTCTGGATTCCGCAGCCGAGCGGAGCCAGAAGTTCGGCGGGAACGTCGACGGGAACCTTCACGACGTTGCGTTCGAATGCGAGGCTGTAGGTGGCGAACGAGGACTGCCCGAAGAACAGGCCGGTCAGGGACTCGCCGTCGGTGGTCGACAGCGGACCGGTACCGTCTTCGCGGACTCCGTCGTAGGCGAGGTGCATGAACTGGTGGCAGTAGGAAGGGGCCCCGGTGGTGCAGGAGGGGCAGGTTCCGCAGCTGTTGAAGGTGATGGCGACGCGATCGCCGGCGGCGACCTTGGTGACACCGTCGCCGACTGCGCGGACGAAGCCGCAGCCTTCGTGGCCGAGTACGGCGGGCAGCGCGGTCGGGAGGGCGCCGTCGCGTGCGGCGAGGTCGGTGTGGCAGATGCCGACCGCTTCGATTTCGACGAGTACCTCGCCGGCCTTCGGTCCGTCGATGGTGATCGTTTCGAGCGAGAACTCGGTGTGGGGTTCTCTCGCGACTGCTGCGAGTGCTTCCATCGTCAATGACTCCATGTCTGTGGGGGCCGGCCCGAGAAGGACCGGCGTGGATCGAATGCTCAGAGAGCGGCTTCCCGCAACGGCGTCGCGGGATCGGCGAGGGCGGTGCGGTCGACCTTGGTGCGATTTCCGATGAACTTCTTTCCGGCCATGAATTCGCCTGCGGCATTCACGGTCTCGACGGCCACCGGTATCCCGTCGCTGTCGAGATGGAACAGTGCGAACGAGGTGGCGGAGGCATCGCCACGCAGGATCGGCTGCGTGTCCGGCCCGATCATGCCCGCCATCTTCATCTTCAGATCGAACTGATCCGACCAGAACCACGGCACCTCGTGCGGTGGGAGCGGGGCGCCCATGATGACCGCCGCCGCCTGCTTCGCCTGCTCGACCGCACTCGGAATGCTTTCCAGCCGCACCATCTTCCCGAGCGTGTCGTGCAGCCGATAGGTCACGTCCCCGATCGCGAGAACGTGCGGATCGCTGGTGTGGGCCGACCCGTCGACGACGATTCCGGCGAGGCACTCGAGGCCGGACTCGCGTGCCAGCGCGTCGTTCGGGATGGCACCGACCCCGACCAGGACGACGTCGCAGGCGATTTCGGTTCCATCACCGAGTTCGATCCCGGCGACGCGGCCGTCGGAGCCGGTGATTCCCCGGACCTCGGCCCCGGTGAGAATGCGGGTGCCGCGGTTCCGGTGGAAGTCGGTGAGTGCCGTCGACAGTTCCCGGCTCGCCACCCGGGCCAGCACCCGGTCCTCCCGTTCGATCACCGTGACGTCGCATCCGCGGGCGCGGGCCGACGCCGCGACCTCGAGTCCCACGTACCCACCGCCGATGATGGCGAGCGCCGATCCGGAGTGCACGGCCTCGCGGAGCATCGTGGCGTCGGCGAGGGTGCGGAGGCTGAGCACACCCTCGAGATCGCTTCCCGGGAGCGACAGCGTCCGCGGCGCGGCGCCCGTCGCGAGCACGAGTGTCGTGTACTCCAGCACCGTTCCGGATACGGTCGTCGCGGTTCGCGCGTCCCGGTCGATGCGGCTGACCGGATCACCGAGCAGCGTGTCGATCTCGTTGTCGGCGTAGAACGATTCCGGTTTGAGCCACTGCACGAACTCGTCGTCGGCGTATTTCTTCGACAGCGGCGGGCGGTGATAGGGCGGATGGGTCTCGTCCCCGCACAAGACGATGCGACCGCCGAACTTCTGCTGCCGCAGCATGCCGGCGAGAGTGCCGCCGGCGTGCCCGGCCCCGACGATCACCACGGTGGGTGACGCATGTGACGTGACCATGGTGTTACCGGGTGAACGCGATCTGGACGGGCATGTTCTTGAGCCCGCCGACGAAGTTGGTCTGGATCATCTTCGTGTCGTCGGCGAGTTCGAGGGACTCGATGTGGGGGAGCAGTTCCTCGAACATGATCCGCAGTTCGAGCTTCGCCAGGTGCTGGCCGATGCACATGTGCGGGCCGTAACCGAAGGCGATGTGCTTGTTGGGCCTGCGGGTGATGTCGAAGGTGTCGGGGTCCGGGATGACGTCCGCGTCGCGGTTGCCCGACTGGTACAGCAGCATGAAGCGGTCGCCCTTCTTGATGTCGCGGCCGCGCAGTGTGTAGTCCTGCGTCGCCTGACGCATGAAGTGCTTCACCGGCGAGGCCCAGCGCAGCGATTCGTTGACGATGTGCGGGGCGAGCGCCGGATCGGCCTTGGCCTTCGCGAGGAGCTCCGGGTTGCGGCCGAGTTCGAGCATGCCGCCGGCGAGGGTGCTCGAGGTGGTGTCGTGACCCGCGGTGGCGATGGCGATGAAATAGCCGTAGGCCACCTCGTTCGGGTAGTACTCGCCACTCTCGTTGCGTGCCACCGAGATGATGGTCGCGAGATCGTCGCGGGGGTTGGCCCGCCGGTCCTGCAGCAGCCTTTCGAAGTAGGCGTAGAAGTCCTGAATCGTGGCCACCCACTGCTTCGCGGCGGCGTCCGGGGTGAGCGGTTCGACGTCCTCCCGCGCGGCATCGGGATCGGCCGTGCCGAAGAACTCCTGCGTGAGGGCCATCATGCGGGGCTCGTCCGATTCCGGCACCCCGAACAGGCTCATGATGACGTGCAGGGGGTAGTGGAGGGCGAAGTCCTTGACGAAGTCGATCCGGCCGTCCGTCTTCAGAAGCCGGGCGACGGCAGCCTTCGCGAGGTCGCGGATGGTCGCTTCCCACTGGGCGAGGTTGGTGGGCCGGAACCAGTCCAGCGCGATGTCCTTGATCGCGGTGTGCTCCGGCGGGTCGAGGTAGGTGAGAGTCTCGAGGATGCGGAGGCTGCCGTTGTTGATGCTCTTGGTGAACTGATCGCCGGCCTGGTTCGCCAGGATCGGGTTGACGGAGCCCTTGTCCTCGGCGCCCGCACTGGTGAAGATGTCGGGCTGACGCTCGATCTCCATGATGTCGGCGTGCTTGCTCACCAGCCAGATGGGGTCGTACCCCTCCACCATGGCACGGCCGAGGGGATTGTTCTCGCGCAGCCAGCGGTAGGCCTCGAACAGTGCGTCGTTGTCCCGGTGTCCTTCGGGTAGAACGATCTGACGGGCGACGGTGTCCGGAATAAGTTCCGTGACCTGCTCTGTAGTGCTCATCGATTCCCCTTCGTGGTGCAGTGTGGTGCGGCGCCGAACGTCGCGGCGCCCTCGCCGACTGGAGTGACTTCAGCCTGTCAGCCACAGGAGTGAGGGGCATCACACCATCGATCGAAAGTTGTCCACCTAACGGGGGATGTGTGCCCGGTCACCCCAGCGCACATCGGGGTCGCCGGGGCAAGGATCACCCCACGGGAGGGGGGTAATCAGTCGAAGTGGTGATGTGCCCGGCCAGTGACCGGCGACACAATTTTCGGTACCGAGAACGCGGCCGGACCTTCGCTACGGCATGACGGCCGCGCAGAAGTTCACCGGTCAACCTGAAGGAGATCACCATGCCCACCGTCGTGTACCAGCTTCCGGACGGCTCGACGTCGTCCGTCGACGTTCCCGCCGGCCAGAGCGTGATGGACGGGTCGGTCCGCAACAACCTTCCCGGCATCGTCGCCGAATGCGGCGGTAGCTGCTCGTGCGCCACCTGCCACGTGTACCTGGAGAACGATTCCAGTGCGGCATTCGGCGAACCGACGTTGGAGGAACAGGACCTCCTCGAATTCCTCGACGGAGTCCAGCCGTGCTCGCGTCTCGCCTGCCAGCTCGTGCTCACGCCGGACGTGGACACCGTCACCGTGACCGTGCCGTCCTCGGACGCCTGAGAGGCCTTCCACCGGCCGCGTTACCGGGTGCCGGCCTGATACTTCGCGATCAGTTCGGCACGGTTGGTGGCACCGAGTTTCCGGAGGATGCGTTTCACGTGCGACTTGACCGTGTCGATGGTGATGACCAGTTCCTCGGCGATCGCCGAGTTCGACGCCCCGGTGAGAATCAATCGGACGACGTCGGATTCGCGGTCGGTCAGGGGGTCGAGCAGGCGCTGCTCGGCGGCGTCGCGGTCGGCCTGCGCCGGGGCGAGTTGGGATGCGCCGCGGGGAGGCGCCGTGTCGACGTCGGTGTCGCCGGCCCATCGCCTGGCACTGTCGTGCAGGAGCGCGCTCTGGCGCTCACGGCGCGATTCCAGGCCGACTCGCTCGAAGCACCCGCCGAGCACTTCGGCGAACACCCCCAGTGCGCGGCGGCGGATGTCATCCACAGGTGTGTCGATGTGCACGAGCGCGGCGGCGCCGCCACCGACCAAAACCGGAACGGTCGTGAAACCGTTGGTGCCCAGCAGTTCTTGCAGTGCGGCGGGTACGTCGGTGCCGACTCTGACCGTGTTCGTCGCGAGCGCCTGTTCCTCCGGCGAACCGTCCGCGACGTCGAATTCGGCCGGTGGTGACGGCATCGTGCCGGGGTCTGCGCTGAACCAGGTCACGGGAACGATCCGGTCCCCGTCGAGGCGGGACAGGACAGCCCTTTTCGCAGAGCACAATTCCGCGACACATTCGCATGCGCGGCGCATCAGTTCCGCGCTCGAGGCGGCGTCGTCCAGTGCTCGGACGGCGCGATCGATGCGCGTCGCGATCGCACCGATCTCGGCGGTCCGGTTCGCGTCGGCGGCGTTTCTGCGGTCGAGGAGGTCGACGAGGCGTCTCCCGAGTTCGGTCGACTGTGCCGGGTCGGCCACCCGCATCTCGGTCAGGACGTCCGCGATGGCGCGATCGAGTTCGGTGTCCGTGGTGTTCTCGTCGGGGTGGGGCGCGTCAGCCACCGGACACCGTCTTGGCGTTGGCGCACAGCGCCGCCACCTCGGCCCGCGTCGAGACGCCGAGTTTCTTGAAGATCCGCTGGACATGGGATTTGACGGTGCCGTCGGAAATGCACAGGCGACGGGAGATGGCCGCATTGGTCGCTCCCGTCGCCATCAGTGTGAGCACCTCGCGCTCGCGAGCGGTCAAGGTGTGCGCGCGGGGCACGACCGGCGCCTGCGACGTGTCTTCCCCGCTGTGCGCGCCGGAGCGGGGGAGGTCGCACGTGGCGAGTTCCGGCATCGTCAGGGGCTGCTCGAGGTGTCGCAGTGCCTGGGTGAGCCGCTGGATCTCGGCGTCGACGTGCTCGTTGCGGGTGTGGATCTGGCGACGCAGGTCGGCGCGCTCCTTCGACGAGGCGCACGCGCCCGCCAGTACTCCGACGATGTGGACGTCGGTGTCGGACAGGCTGTCGCTCTGGCGGTCGACGTGGATCATCGCCACCGCGCGGGCGTCGACGACGATGGGAACCGCGAGGTATCCGGCGGGCCGCGACAGATCGATGAGGGGTCGGTACGTATGCCGGTAGGTGTCGACGCCGTCCACCGCGTAGGGCCGGCGGCGCCGGACGAGTTCGGCCTCGCGGGGGGCCTCGCGCAGCGAGATCTCGCGTCCGTCAATGGCCGTGATGAGTTCGTGGAAGTCCCCTGTCAGTTCGGGGTTGACGGCTAGCGCGACGGGAGACCAGGTGGAACCGCGGACCACGGAGAACATCGCCTTGCCGTATCCCAGGCTCGTGCACAGTTCCTGTGTGACGACTTCGGCGATGCGGTCCGAGCCGGTGTCGAGCGCACGCACGACCCGCTGTAACGCCTCGAACTGGGCAGTGTGCACGCGCAGTCGGCGCGCGATGTCGTCGCGGCTCGCGGCGTCGAGTCGCGTCACGAGTTCCGCGAGGCGCAGGGTGTGCTCGGGGGAGGAGACACCTTCACGCAGCTTCCGGGCCGCGAACGCACGGATCACCGTGAGGTCGGGCTCGCCGTCCGCCAGCTGGATCAGGTTCGGCTCGCTCCCGAGAAGCTCCTGCAACTCTGCGACTGCCTGCTCGGCAAGCTCGAACGAACTCGTCGAAATGACCACTCACCACTCCTTGCGCCGCGGCCGCCGCACGGATGACGACGACACCGTCGCCCATTCCTGTGACGTAACGCACAGTATAGGAGGTGCCACCTGGGACGTTTCCGCGCCGTCAGCGACCTCACTCCAATGTATATGGTCAGTCCAAATACGTCACGCGTTCCGCGAAAGTGATGCGGACAGGTTCTTGTCGCGGATACCGTCGTCGTACTAGGGTCGAATGGTAAGACCAAAATCGAAAGGATCGGCCCTATGGCGCACCCCGTGCGATACGACGTCGACGAGCACATCGCCGTCCTCACTCTCGATCGCCCCGAAACCCGCAACGCGCTGTCCGACGACGTGCTCGACGAGCTGCTCGCCGCACTCGAACGTGCGCGCGGGGACGACGACGTGCGGGTTGTTGTGCTCGCGTCCTCGCACGAGAAGATCTTCTCGGCGGGCGGCGACCTCAAGGCGTTCGCGAGCGAGACGCCCACGATCGTCAAATACGCCGGTCTGGATCGCTTCCCGCGGCTGTATCAGCTCATCGGCGGTCTCGGGAAGCCGGTGATCTGCGCGGCGGGCGGCGACGTGCTGGCCGGTGCGTTCGGTCTCGCGCTGGCGTGCGATTTCGTGCTCGCCAAGGAGTCGGTCCGGTTCGGGTGCCCGGAAATCAACGTCGGCGTCTTCCCGTTCATGATTTCCGCCCTCATCTACCGGAACGTCGGGCGACTCAAGGCGAACGAGCTGATGATGTACGGCGAGCTCATCACGGCCACGGACGCACTCGAACTGGGGCTCGTGAACCGCGTGATCCCGGACGACGACTTCGAGACGGAGGTCCGCGCGTGGGCGCGGCGGCTCGCCGGCAAATCGCCGCTGCTCATGCGGCTGGGCAAGGAGGCGATCAACAACACCCGGGACATGTCGCTGCCGGATGCACTCACGGCGCTGCAGTCCCAGCTCGCTCTCGCGTTCACGACCGAGGACATCGTCGAGGGCGTCACCGCGTTTCGCGAAAAGCGTTCTCCCGTATGGAGCATGCGGTGATCGCCGGACCGGGAGCTCGTTGCGATTTCGGTCCAACCATTATATTGTGAGGGCCAACACAGAGTTTTCTATTCCCTCTTCACATCTGCGCACAGAGGAAGGCTTCCCATGGCGTTCGCATCGGTCACCGATCGCTATTCGGACGAACAGATCCGAGAGTTCTATGCCACCGGGCAGTGGCACCGCGACACCTTCTTCGACATGCTCGAGGCTCAGGTCGCCGAGCGGGGCGACCGTGTCTTCCTGACCGACGACACCGGCGGCGGCATCACCTTCCGGGAGTTGCGCGACAAGGCGCTGAGTCTTGCGGTGGGCCTTCGGCGCCACGGCATCGCCGCCGGCGACCGCGTGTCCGTGCAGGTTCCGAACTGGATCGAATTCGCGATCATCGCCGTCGCGCTGTCGCGACTGGGCGCCGTCCTGGTGCCGATCATGCCGATCTACCGCCGCGACGACGTCGAGTACATCCTCGGTAACGCCGGTGTGCGGCTGGCGATTACGCCGCAGAGTTTCAAGAAGTTCGACTACGCCGGCATGTACACCGACATCCTGGGTGCCGTCGAGTCGCTCGAGGATGTCGTCGTCGTCCGCGGGAGCGGCGAACTCCCGCATCGTGCGGTGTCGTTCGAGTCGCTGTTCGCGGACATCGGCCCCGACGAGGCGATCGACGAACTCGGGCCCGGTGTCGGTCCGGACGAGCCGTTCGTCATCGTCTACAGCAGCGGCACCACGTCCCGTCCCAAGGGCTGCATCCACACGTTCAACACGTTCGCCTGCGGATCCCGTCTGCTGGCCAAGGGGTTCGCGTACACGCCCGACGACGTGCAGTTCGGCCCCTCCCCGATCACCCACACCACCGGCCTGGTCACCAGCATCGTCCTCCCGCTCATGCACGGGGCGGCGTCGCACCTCATCGAGGTGTGGGAGCCGGTCCGGGGCATGGAACAGATCAAGGAACGCGGCTGCACGGTCGCGGTGAGTGCCACGACGTTCCTGCAGATGGTCATGGACGTCTACGACCCCGCCGTGCATGACATCGGCACCATGCGGTTGTGGGTGGCGGCCGGCGCCCCGATCCCCGCCAGCTTCGTCACGAAGGCGGCCGAATTGTTCCCCGGCCTGCAGGTGCTCAGCCTGTACGGCCGTTCCGAGAATGTCACGACCACCATGTGCACGGTTGACGACGAGCCCGAGCGGTCGCTCACCTCGGACGGTCGTCCGCTGCCGTTGCAATCGGTCAAGATCGTCGACGAACTCGGTAACGAGGTTCCGCGCGGCGAGGAGGGCGACGTCGCCTACAAGGGCGCCATGCACATGCTCGGGTATCTCCACAATCCCGAGGAGACCGCCAAGCTGTTCACCCCCGACGGCTACTCCCTCTCCGGGGATCTCGGCCGGATGGACGAGGACGGCTACGTGCGGGTCACCGGCCGGACCAAGGACATCGTGATCCGCGGCGGCATGAACATCAGTGTGCGTCAGGTCGAGGATCTCCTGGCCGCTCATCCCGCCGTCCGCGGTGTCGCGGCGGTCGCGATGCCGGACGAGCGCCTCGGGGAGGCGGTGTGCCTCTACCTCGTTGCCGCGCCCGGGTACGGCGACGTCACGCTCGAGAAGATCAAGGCCTACCTGCTCGAGCAGGGGGTGGCGATCCAGAAGGTTCCGGAGCGGCTGGAGATCGTCGAGGCGCTGCCGACGACGGCCACGGGCAAGATCCAGAAGAACGTGTTGCGCGCCCAGATCGCGGCGAAGATCGAGGCCGACCGGGAACGGGCACAGGCCGTCAGCTGATCGAACAAGGAAGGGGGCGAAGCCGATCGGCTTCGCCCCCTTTCGCATTGTTCGACAAGGGTGATCAGGTCGAGGCCACCACGACCGTCGCCGATCCGGTGACCACCGGGCCCTTGTCTCCGGAGGCGACGAGATCGAGCGTTGCGAGCGACTCGCCCTCGGTCTCGTCGATCGACACCACCGTGCCACCCAGGGTCAGCGTGTCGCCGAGGAAGACCGGAGCGACGAACCGGACTCCGAAGGAGCGCACATGCTCGACACCGAACGTGTCGGACACCCAACCGGCCAGGATCCCGGCCTGCATCTGACCCATCGCGATGACGCCCGGAAAGCCCGACGTGGCCACGAAGCCGGGATCGTGGTGCAAGGGGTTGAAATCGCCTCCCGCCCCGGCGAACCGGACGATGTCGGTCTGGGTCACCGGACCGACCACCCGGACGTCCGGAGTATCGCCGACGCGTACCTTCGCCGGTGTTCTCATCGCTGCTCTCCTCGTTCGATCAGGACTTCCTCGAGCCGGACCACGGGCTCGCCGCCGGTGTCGACGTACTCGGTCTCGAGGGTCACGACGCGCATCGTCCCGCCGCGCTTGCCTTCTCGCAGCTCGTCGGCCACGACGCGGCGGGTGCCGACCACGTGGTCGCCGGCGGTGAGCGGTCGCAGGTACGTCCACGTGACCGAACCGACCACCACCCGGGCGAGGGCCAGGCCCAGCGAGTCGACGAACGCGCGCTGGTCGCGCTGGTGTCCGGCGACGACCGTGTGCGTGAGAGTGGCCGGCACGTCGCCGAATCCGGCGTCGCGCGCGACGGCCGGATCCGTGTGGACGGGATCGGTGGTGAACGTGGCGCGCGTGAATTCGCGGATCTTGCCGCGTTCGACGTCGTATTCGACGCGGTCGACGACGCCGGCGGGGAGTGGGTCGGACATCCGGGCCTCCTTTTTGGACTGACCTATAGTATCATTGAGCCTAAATTCGTGAGGAGGGTGCAATGGAGCTCGCTGATTCCCCAGACGAGGCCACATTCCGTGCAGAAGTCCGGGAGTGGGCCGAAAAAGCGGTCCCGACGCTGCCGTGGCCGGAACCGGTCGATCTGGTCGACAAGGTGCCGTTCTGGCAGCAATGGCAGCGGCTGCTCTTCGACGCCGGCTACGGCGGGATGTCGTGGCCGGAGGAGTACGGCGGCCAGGCCGCCGACCCGATCCGCAAGGCCATCTTCACCGAGGAGATGGACCGGGTGGGCGCACCCGAGCGCCTCAACACCATCGGTGAGGACTTCGCCGGCCCGACCATCATCGACTTCGGGACACCCGCACAGAAGGAACGGTTCCTTCGACCGATCCTGGCCGGTGACGAGATCTGGTGCCAGCTGTTCTCGGAGCCGGATGCCGGGTCCGACCTCGCCTCCCTCCGCACCAAAGCCACCAAGGTGGGCGGGGGCTGGAAGGTCAACGGGCAGAAGATCTGGACCAGCCGCGCGCACATCGCCGCCCACGCCATCCTGCTCGCCCGCACCGGTGGCGGTCCGCGGCACAAGGGCATCACGTACTTCCTCGTCCCGATGGACAGTGAGGGAATCACCGTGCGACCGCTCGCGCACATGCTCGGCGAGGCGGAGTTCAACGAGGTATTCCTCGACGACGTGTTCATCCCCGACGACCTCGTCGTCGGCGAGGTCGACGGCGGCTGGAAGGTCGCGATGGGCACGCTCGCCTACGAGCGGGTGGCGATCGCGACGGGCCGCGTCAACACCAAGCGTGCCGTCGACGACATCGTCTCCGACATCGCGGGAATGACCGACGACGCCGGTCGTCCGCTCGGCGAGGACCCGGTGATCCGGCAGAAGGTCGCCGATCTCTACGGCCGGGCCCTCGTGCACTACCTCATCGGTCAGCGCGTCATCACCCTCGCGGCCAACGACGGCCCACCGGGGCCGGTCACGTCCATCGGCAAGCTGTTCTTCTGCCCCCTCGTCGAGGAACTCGCCGACTTCCGGCTGTCCCTCGAGCCGGTGGGCGGGCAATTCGCCCTCGACGACGAGCCGCAGAAGACGGCGCGGTGGCAACGGCTCGCATATCAGGCCCGCGGCACCGCCATCGCCGGCGGTTCCACCTTCATCCAGCGCAACATCGTCGCCGAGCGCATGCTCGAAATGCCGAGGAGCTGACCGTGTCCGACTACACCTGGCGCCCCACCGACGAGTACGTCGAGAACGCCAACGTCACCCGGCTCGCCCGCGCCCACGGACTCTCGGGCCTGGGTGAACTCCGCGCCCGCTCCGTCGCCGACGTGCGGTGGTACTGGGATGCCGTGGTCCGCGACCTCGGTCTGCCGTTCCGATCGCCGTACCGCGAGGTGCTCGACACCTCACGCGGAATCGAGTACCCGGAGTGGTTCGTCGGGGGCACGTCCAACGTCGTCGACGCGTGTCTGGAGCGGTGGCTCGCCGATCCCGCGGTCGCCGACCGGACGGCCGTCGCGCACGAGGCCGAGGACGGCACGGTCCGCAGTCTCTCGTATCGCGAACTCGCGGCGGACGTCGAGCGGGCCGCGGCCGGACTGCGGGAACTCGGCGTCGGCAAGGGCGACGCCGTCGCCCTCTACCTGCCGATGATCCCCGAGGCGGTCGTGTCGGTGTATGCCGTCGCGCGGCTCGGTGCGGTGCTGGTTCCGCTGTTCTCCGGGTTCGCTCCGAGCGCGATCGCGTCCCGCATCCAGGACGCGGACGCCAAGGTGGTGATCGTCGCGGACGGAACGGTCCGCCGGCGCAAGTCCGTCACGATGAAACCGGCCCTCGACGACGCGCTGGCCTCGTGCCCGACGGTGCAGTCGGTCGTCGTGGTCGAGAACATCGGCGTCCCAGTCGATTCCACGGATCGCGACATCTCCTGGGGCAAGCTCCTCGGCAACGCCGGTGACCCGGGCCGGGTGGAGGCGATGGACGCGGGCGAGCCGTTCGCGCTGGCGTACACGTCCGGTACCACCGGCAAGCCGAAGGGTGCCGTCCACACCCACGCCGGGTTCCTCGTGAAGACGGCCAGCGAGGTCGCGTACTCGTTCGATCTGAAGCCCGGCGGCGTGTTCTGCTGGATCACCGACATGGGCTGGATCATGGGCCCGCTGTCGATCATCGGCACCCACGCCAACGGTGGAACCCTCGTGCTGTACGAAGGTTCGCCGGACGTGCCGGACACCGACCGGTTGTGGCAGCTCGCACAGCGTCACCGGGTGACGATGCTCGGTGTCTCACCGACGCTGATCCGTACCCTGCGCGGACGGGACACGGACGTCGCGGCACGGTACGACCTGTCCTCCGTGCACACGATCGGGTCCACCGGCGAGCCGTGGGACCCGGACTCGTACGAGTGGCTCGCGCGGGACGTGTTCGGCGGCCGGGTGCCGATTATTAACTTCTCCGGCGGCACCGAGGTCGGCGGCTCGTTCCTTGCACCGTATCCGGTGGAGCCGATCCACAGCTGCTCGCTGGGCGGTCCGTCCCTGGGTATGGACGTCGACGTCGTCGACGACGCGGGACGCTCCTTGCGCGGGGAACAGGGCGAACTCGTCTGCAGGCAACCGTGGCCGTCGATGACGCGCGGGGTGTGGAAGGACGAGGAACGCTACCTGGAGGCGTATTGGTCCACGTTCCCCGGCATGTGGCGGCACGGCGACTACGCCCTCGTCGACGACGACGGTCAGTGGTACATCCGCGGCCGATCGGACGACGTCATGAACGTGGCGGGAAAGCGTCTCGCGCCCGCGGAGGTCGAGGCCGTACTGACGGCGCACCCGGCGGTGTCGGAGGCGGCGGCGGTCGGTGTCCCCGACCCGAAGAAGGGCGAGGCGGTCTGGGCGTTCTGGGTTCCCCGCGCGGACACCGACACGACGGACATCTCGGCCGAACTGGTCGCCAGCGTTGCCGCGGAACTCGGGAAACCGTTCGCGCCGAGCGCTGTTCACCGGGTGTCGCGCCTGCCGAAGACCCGGTCGGCGAAGATCCTGCGCCGAGCGGTGCGGGCCGCCGCGCTCGACATCGATCCCGGGGACCTGTCGGGTGCCGAGAACCCGGAGGCCGTCGACGAGATCCGCGCAGTGGTGGCGGGGGCAAGCAACGCAGCGTCGTGAGTACAACGAAGGCCCCACACCGCACGGTGTGGGGCCTTCGTCGTCGAAGCAGGAAAGAAGCAGAAAAAGGAAAGCTATTCGTCGAGCGGAATGTCGGTGCGCTGCTCGAAGTCCTTGATCGACTCGGCGTACGAGTGGACGTGCCTGCTCATGCGTCGTACCGCGGCCTCGGCGTCCTTCTCGCGAATTGCCCTGGTCACCGAGCGGTGCGCCTTGACGGTGATCTCGCGAACCTTGTCGTCGATGAATCCTTCGTTCTCGGTCGCGGCGTAGATGGCCCGCGAGAGCGAGATCATGAGACCTGACAACAGTTCGTTGTGGCTGGCGCTCGCGACGGCGACGTGCCAATCGATGTTCGCCTGAAGGAAGTCGTCGAGTTTGTCGCCTGCTCCGGCGATGTCGTCGTTGGCGGCGTCCAGTCGGGCGAGATCCTCATCGGTGCGATGGCGGGCGGCGAGTTGTGCGCAGAACGGTTCGATCGCCTCGCGGGTCTCGAGCAGTGCGGCGAGGCGGATCTGACGACCACGGATGAGCAGTGCCACCGTGTCGGCCATGGACTGTTCACCCGGTCGCTGAACGAAGGCGCCACCGGCCCGGCCCGCCTTGATGCGGACGAGTCCCTGTACTTCGAGGATTCGCAGGGCCTCGCGCACCGTGGTGCGGCTCATCTTCGTCTGGACGACGAGTTCGCGCTCCGGTGGCAGCGGTGTGCCCTCGACGTAGTCCCCGCTGAGAATGCGCTCGCGCAGTTCGTTGGCAAGGACGTCCGACGCCTTCGGTACCTCCATCGGTGTCAACTGAATGGAGGAACGTCCGTTCCGGGTGGTGTTCGGCACGGCTGGTGGCATGGCTCCCCGCCCTCTCTGGTCTAACGGTCAGACCTAATATACCATTGGGTTCTCGCTGCACTTGTCTTGCAGCCTATTCTTCGTCTCATCGAGAGGACCAGTTGTATGCGCTGGGAACTGTCAGAAGAGCAGGAAATGTTCACCGAAGCCCTCGACGGCTGGCTCGGACGGTTCGCCGCTCCGGCGAATGTCCGCAAGTGGGGTGAATCGGGAGATCCTGCCGAATTCGAGCAGAAATTCGTCGAGGAGGGCTGGTTCTCCGCCGGTCTCGACGAGAAAATCGGTGGTCAGGGCGGTGGTCTGCTCGAACTGGCATTGACTGCCGAGGCGCTGGGCCGGTACGCCGCTCCGGCGAGTGCCTGGACCGCGTCGGTTCTCGCGGCACCCATGCTGCCCGTCGACGTCGCCTCCGACGTGCTGGCCGGAGGTGGGTTCGCCGCGGTTGCCGTCGACGCGACCCGTCCGTTCGGCGTCGCCGACTCGGTGCGCGCCGACGAGACCGGCGCACTGACCGGTCGCGTCGCGACGGTGCTCGGCGCCGAACGGGCGAAACTGCTGGTCGTCCCCGCGACGGACCCCGACGGAACCGCCGCCCTGTACCTCGCGCGCGTCGGCGACCCCGGCGTCGCGGTCGAACCGCGGCGCCTCCTCGACCCGTCCCGTGCGGCCGCGGACGTCCGGTTCGACAACGCCGCCGGACAGCGTCTCGACGTCGACGCGGCCACCGCGCTCGAGGACGCGGGGCTGCGAGCGGCCGTGCTCGTGGCCGCCGACTCGCTCGGGGCGATGGACCGCATGTTGCGGCTCGCGGTGGATTACAGCAAGCAGCGCCACCAGTTCGGCGTCCCGATCGGGTCGTTCCAGGCTGTGAAGCACGCTGCGGCAGGCATTCTCGTCTCCGTCGAGGCGGGACGTTCCATCGCCTACTACGCCGCGGCGTCGGTCGATCTCGGCCTCGCCGACCGTGCAATCCACGCCGCGGTCGCCAAGGCGCAGGTGCCGCGAAATGCGGTGCGGGCGGCGGACAGCGCCCTCGTGATGCACGGCGCGATCGGCTACACGTGGGAACACGATCTGCACCTCTACTACAAGCGCGCCAAGCTCGACGAGAAGTTGTTCGGGGGCCCGGGCGTGTGGAACGAGCGCCTGGCGCGGGATCTGCCCCTGTTGCCCGCCGCCGGGTGATTCGCCGTTGACTTTTTGGTCTGTCCTTTAGTAACTTAAGTCCAAACGGAACCAACGACGACGGGACGTGCTGTGGACTTTGATCTGACCGAGGATCAAGCGACGATCCGAGATGCGGTGCGAGAGCTGGCCGGCAAGTTCGACGAGCAGTACTGGGTGGAGAAGGACAGCGAGCACGAGTTCCCCACCGAGTTCTACGACGCGTTCGCCAAGGGCGGCTGGCTCGGCATCACCACGCCCGAGGCGTACGGCGGGCACGGTATGGGAATCACCGAGGCCTCGATCCTGCTGGAGGAAGTCGCCGCTTCCGGCGCCGGCATGAACGGCGCGAGTTCGATGCACCTGTCGATCTTCGGAATGCACCCGGTGATCGTGCACGGCTCCGAGGAACTCAAGCAGCGCACCCTTCCGCGGATCGTCGACGGCGACCTGCACGTCTGCTTCGGTGTCACCGAGCCCGGCGCCGGCCTCGACACCACCAGGATCACCACCTTCGCGCGGCGTGAGGGCGACAAGTACATCGTCAACGGCCGCAAGGTCTGGATCTCCAAGGCGATGGAGTCGGAGAAGATCCTTCTCCTCACCCGCACCACGAAGTTCGAGGACGCGAAGAAGAAGACGGACGGTCTGACGCTGTTCCTCACCGACCTGGACCGCTCGAAGGTCGACATCCGCCCGATCAAGAAGATGGGGCGCAACGCGGTCACGTCGAACGAATTGTTCATCGACAACCTCGAGATCCCCGTCGAGGACCGCGTCGGCGAGGAAGGCAAGGGCTTCAAGTACATCCTCGACGGCCTCAACCCGGAGCGCATGCTCGTCGCATCGGAGGCCCTCGGCATCGGCCGGGCCGCCCTGCGCCGCGGCGTCCAGTACGCCAACGAACGTGAGGTGTTCGGCCGCCCCATCGGCATGAATCAGGGACTGCAGTTCCCACTCGCCGATTCGCTGGCCCGACTCGACGCCGCGGAACTCGTCCTGCGCAAGGCGACGTGGCTCTACGACAACGGGAAGCCCTGCGCCCGCGAGGCCAACATGGCCAAATATCTCTGCGCCGACGCCGGTTTCCAGGCCGCGGACCGCGCACTGCAGACCCACGGCGGCATGGGCTACTCGGAGGAGTACCACGTGGCCCGGTACTTCCGCGAAGCCCGCCTGACCAAGATCGCCCCGCTCAGCCAGGAGATGGTTCTCAACTACCTCGGCGAGCACGTCCTCGGCCTTCCCAGGAGCTACTGATGTTCGAACTCACCGAAAAATCCGCCCTCGTGACCGGTGCCGGCAGCGGCATCGGTGCCTCGGTCGCGCAGGCCTACGCGCGAGCAGGCGCGGCCGTGCTCGTCACCGACGTCGACGGCGAGGCCGCTGCGGCCGTGGCCGCGGAGATCACCGCGGCCGGCGGTTCGGCGAAGTCCGCGGCCCTCGACGTCCGCGACGGCGACGCGGCCGCCGCGGCGGCGGAGCAGGCCGCCGCCCTGAACGGCGGCACGCTCAACATCCTGGTCAACAACGCCGGCGCCATCGCGCCCGCAATGTTCCCGAACCTCGAAGAAGACGACTTCCGCCGCATCGTCGACATTCACCTCGTCGGCAGTTTCGTCTGCAGCAAGGCCGTCCTCCCGTACCTGCCCACCGACGGCAGTGGGCGCATCATCAACGTGACCTCCGCGGCCGGCCTGGTGGGCACCATCGGGCAGGCCAACTACGGTGCCGCGAAGGCGGGCATCATCGGTCTCACGAAGTCGCTGGCGCGGGAACTCGCCAAGAAGCAGGTGACGGTCAACGCGATTGCGCCGCTCGCCGCCACCAAGATGACGGAGAACATCCGGAGCAACGAAAAGCTCGCCGCCAAGACGCTCGCGCGGATCCCGTTGGGCCGCTGGGCGGAACCGGACGAGATCTCGTCCAGCTTCGTGTTCTTCGCGTCCGACGGCGCGGCGTACATCACGGGCCAGGTGCTGCCCGTCGACGGCGGGACGGTGATCTGATGGCCGAGAAGCGCAACCCCTTCCAGCGTTCCGCCCGCGAGGTGATCATCGCGGAAGCAGCGCGCACCCCCATGGGCAAGTCGCACCCCGACCGCGGCTGGTTCCGCGACACCCATCCCAACGACATGCTCGGCGCGGTGTACACGGAACTGATCCGCCGCAGCGGGCTGGCTCCGGCGACGGTCGAGGACCTCGTGATCGGGTGCACCGCACCGTTCGGCGAGCAGTCCCGCAACATCGGCCGCAACGCCTGGTTGCAGGTCGGCTACCCGCCGGAGGTCCCGGCCGTCGTCCTGGACCGCCGCTGTGGATCCGCCCAGACGGCTGTCGAGATGGGCGCCGCCCTGGTCGGCTCCGGTACCCACGACGTCGTCGTGGCCGGCGGTGTCGAACACATGGGCCACGTGCCGATGAACTCACCGGCCAAGATCTCCGAACTGTACGGCGACCCGTGGCCGGAAGCGCTGCGCGACCGGTACGACTTCGTGAACCAGGGCGAGAGTGCCGAACTCATCGCGGACCGGTGGGAGATCTCCCGGCAGGAGATGGACGAGTTCGCCGTCCGCTCCCATCGTCTGGCGACCGAGGCCATCGAGGCGGGCCGTTTCGACGCCGAGATGATCCCCCTCGATCTTGCGGGCGAGACCCGGTCCACCGACCAGACCATCCGCCCCGGCACGAGCCTGGACAGCCTGGCCGGGCTGAAGACGGTGTTCCGGGAGAACGGCCGGATCACGGCGGGCAGTTCGTCGCCGATCTCGGATGGGGCGGCCGGTGTGCTGCTCGCTTCCCGCGAGGCCGTCGACGCGCACGGACTGCGGGCCCGGGCCCGGATTCTCGATCAGACGACCGTCGGGGTGGACCCGATCATCATGCTGACCGGTCCGATCCCGGCCACCCGGAAGTTGCTCGACCGCAACGGAATGAGCATGAACGACATCGATCTCTTCGAGGTCAACGAGGCGTTCAGCTCGGTGGTTCTGGCCTGGGAGCGGGAACTGAAGCCCGACATGGACCGGGTCAACGTCAACGGCGGTGCGATCGCGCTCGGTCACCCCGTCGGCGCGACCGGTGCCCGGCTCATCGCCACCATCGTCGCGGAACTCGAGCGGCGTGACGCCGAAATCGGTCTGGTGACCATGTGCTGCGGCGGCGGCCTGGGAACGGCGACCCTGATCCAGCGGATCGACTGATGATCGACCTGACGCCGCACATCCGGCCCGGCGACGGAATCTGGTGGAGCCAGACGAGCGCGGAACCCACCCCGCTCGTCCACGCCCTGCTCGACCAGGTTTCGTCGATCGGCCCGGTGCGGGCATTTGTGGGACTGACCTGGAATCGGCGGTTGACGAGCGAACTGCCCGACGAACTCTCCGTCGTCTCCTACGGTGGCCTCGGCGAACTCCGCCGCCTCGCCCGACTCGAGGTCGTGCCCTGCCATTACGGGGCACTGCCGCGGCTGTTCGCCGAACGGCGGCTCCCGTGCGACGTCGGGTTCGTGCAGGTGTCACCGCCGGACTCGGCCGGGAACTGCTCGCTCGGGGTCGGTGTCGACTACATCGCGGACGCCCTCGACCACACTCCGGTTCTCATCGCCGAGATCAACCGGCGTATGCCCGTCACGCTGGGCGCACCACGTATTCCGTTGTCGCGGTTCGCCGCGGTAATGGAAACCGACCGGCCGTTGCTCGAGGCGCCGGACCGTGAGCCCGCCGCGGTGGAACGGGCGATCGCGCGGAACGTCGCCGATCTCGTGGCGGACGGAGACACGATCCAGATCGGCGTCGGGACGCTGCCCGCCGCCGTCCTCACCGCTCTCGAGGGTCACAAGGACCTCGGGATGCATTCCGGCATGATCTCCGACGCGGCGCTCCGACTGATCGACCGGGGCGTGCTGACCGGGGCGCGTAAGGAGATCGATCCTGGGCTGCACGTGACGGGCGCCGCGCTCGGAACGGCGGCACTGTACGACCGGCTGCCCGGTCTTCCGGTGGCCTTCCGCCCGGCGAGCTATACCCATGCGCCGCAGGTTCTCTCGCAGCTGCGATCGTTCGTGTCGATCAACTCGGCGATCGAGGTGGACCTGACCGGGCAGGTCGGCGCGGAACTGCGCAACACGACCTACGCCGGTGCCGTCGGGGGTCAGGTGGATTTCTCCCGGGCCGCGGCGATGACCGGCGGCCGCTCGATCATCGCGATGCGCGCGGATTCGCGAGGGGAGTCGACGATCAAGACTGCTTTGGAATACGGCGCGGTCACCACCGCCCGCGCCGACGTGGACTTCGTGGTCACCGAACACGGTGCCGCGGCACTGCGCGGATGTTCCCTGGGCGAGCGTGCGCGGCGCATGATCGCCGTGGCGGCACCCGACCACCGCGAAAGGCTGGAATTCGATCTCGAGGAGTACGACCTTGCATCCGCAACGGAGTGAGGGGAAAGGAGTCAACGCCATGGCACGTCCGCAGCGGGTCCAGATCCGGGAGGTCGGACCGCGTGACGGCTTCCAGAACGAACCGGAGCACATCCCGACCGACGACAAGGTGCGGTTGATCAACGCCCTCGGGCGGGCAGGGTTCACCCGGATCGAGGTCGCCAGTTTCGTGCGGCCGGACGTGATCCCGCAGTTGGCCGACGGCGTCGAGGTCCTCGAGCGCATCGAGGTGCCCGACGACACCAAACTGATGGTGCTCGTCCCCAACAGCAAGGGCCTCGACAACGCACTGAAGGTGCGCGACAAGTTCCACGAGGTCGCAATCTTCGTCAGCGCGTCGGAGACCCACAACAAGAAGAACGTCAACCGCACCGTCGACGAGACGATGGCCGACAACGACGTCATGGCCAAGCGGATCGTCGCCGAGGGCCTCGACTGCGCCGCGGTGATCGCGACGTCGTTCGGCTGCCCGTTCGAGGGCAAGGTCGAGTTGGGACGCGTGCTGGACCTGGCCGAACGGTTCGCCGAGGCCGGCGCCACCGAGATCGGATTCGGCGACACCACAGGCATGTGCAACCCGGCATACGCGTCGGAATTCTTCGCCGCGGCGCTCGACCGGCTGCCCGGCGTGGAGGTCACCGCGCACTTCCACAACACGCGTGGCCAGGGCCTCGCCAACGCGTACGCTGCACTCGAAGCAGGTTGCGCGAGCTTCGAATCGAGCTTCGGAGAGCTGGGCGGCTGCCCCGTTCCGGCAGGCTCGACGGGCAATATCGCCACCGAGGATCTGGTGAGCATGTTCCACGAGATGGGAGTCGAGACGGGTCTCGACCTTCCGCGGGTCATCGAGGCCGCGCGCGAAGCTCAGACAGTGCTCGGCCGCAAACTCACCAGTCACTCGATCGTCGCGGGCCCCATCGAATGGGCCGCGAGCACGCGCTGACCGCTTTCCCCCACGAACACCACAAGACGGAGAAGAACATGAGTAATCGAGTCGCATTCGTAACCGGCGGTGCACAGGGCATCGGCAAGGGCATCTCCGACGCCCTCGGGGCAGCGGGCTTCCGCGTCGCGGTGGCCGACCTCAACCTGGAGGTCGCCGAGGAGACCGCCGCCGGCATCCGCGACGCCGGCGGCCAGGCGATCGCCGTGCCCGTCGACGTCACCGACACCGCGTCCGTGCAGGCCGCGGTGAAGCAGGTCGCCGAGCAGTTCGGCCCGGTCGAGATCGTCGTCAACAACGCCGGCTGGGACGACTTCATGCCGTTCCTGAAGACCGACGAGGCGTTCTGGGACCGTATCCTCGACATCAACTTCAAGGGCCAGCTGCGGGTCATCCAGGCGACCGTCCCGGGCATGGTGGAGCGCGGCTTCGGCCGGGTCATCAACATCGGTTCGGACGCCGGCCGCGTCGGCTCGTCGCTCGAGGCCGTCTACTCGGGCGCCAAGGGCGGCATCATCGCCTTCACCAAGACCCTCGCCCGTGAGATCGCGACCAAGGGCGTCACCGCGAACACCGTGTGCCCCGGCCCGACCGACACCCCGGCGCTCCGCAAGTTCGCCGACAGCTCGGGTCAGGAGGCCGACAAGGTGATCGGAGGCATGACCCGCGCCGTGCCGATGAAGCGACTCGGGAAGGCGGAGGACATCGGTGCCGCGGTGGCGTACTTCGCCTCCGATGCAGCAGAATTCGTCACCGGACAGACCCTGTCCGTCAGCGGTGGTCTGACGATGTCCTGACGGCATATCCGTTCGGAAGGTGCGGCCCGTTTCCGGGCCGCACCTTCGTCGTTATGCGGGCTCCGTTGATAACGATCGTTTGCGCGTGTGCCTATGATCGCCTCATGACGAACAATAGTGATACAACGGATTTCGTGTCCTGGACGGCAGTCGGTGAGTTCGAGGACATCCGATACGAGCACAGCGGCGACGGGATCGCGAAGATCACGATCTGCCGTCCGGAGGTGCGCAACGCGTTCCGTCCGCAGACGCTGATGGAAATCTCCGAGGCTCTGGTCGATGCCCGTGAGGACTCCTCGGTCGGCGTCATCGTGCTGACCGGTGAGGGTCCCGACGCGTTCTGCTCCGGCGGCGACCAGCGGGTGCGCGGCGATACCGGCTACCTCACCGAACCGGGGAAGGCGGGAAGCGTCGGCCGGTTCCATGTCACCGATCTGCAGATCCAGATCCGGCGTCTGCCGAAGCCGGTGGTCGCCATGGTCGCCGGCTACGCGATCGGCGGCGGCCACATTCTGCACCTGGTCTGCGACCTCTCCATCGCGGCGGATAACGCCCGGTTCGGTCAGGTCGGTCCGAAGGTCGGGTCGTTCGACGGTGGCTACGGTGCGGGATTGCTCGCCGAACTCGTCGGGGTGAAGAAGGCCAAGGAGATCTGGTTCCTGTGCCGTCAGTACGACGCACAGCAGGCGCGCGAGATGGGGCTGGTCAACACCGTCGTCCCGCTCGCCGACCTGGAACGGGAAACCGTGCAGTGGTGCCGCGAGATGCTCCAGCTGTCGCCGTTCGCGCTGCGGCTGATGAAGGCGAGCTTCAATGCCGCCGAGGACGGGATGGCCGGCATTCAGCAGCTCGCTCACGACGCGAATTTGCTGTTCTACTCGACCGAGGAGGCGAAGGAAGGGCGCGAGGCGTACAAAGCGAAGCGGCGCCCCGAGTTCGAGAAGTTTCCGCGGCGGCCCTGATCTTCCATTTCGGTCCGACAATTAGTATGGTTGGGTCAATACCTCATGTGAGTGGCAAAGTGTGCCCGCGCACACTTCGCCGCTCACATGGGACTGGACCGAACAGGATGGTGTGCATGTCGGAAACCGCAACGCCCGCAGTCGCGTGGAGCGACGTCGACGCCGGCGTCATGACGATCACGCTGCAACGCAGGCCGGCGAACGCGCTCGGGCTGCCGATCATCGACGGCCTGAACGCGGCGCTCGACGCAGCCGACGCCGATGGATCGGTGAAGGTGATCGTCGTCCGCTCGGACATTCCGGGCTTCTTCGCGGCCGGCGCCGACATCAAGCACATGTCGTCCGTGGACGCGGAGTCCTTCACCGCGTACGGCGATCGACTCCGTGGGGCGCTCGACCGACTCGCGTCCGCCGACCGCATCTCGATCGCCGCGGTGGACGGCCTCGCACTCGGCGGCGGCCTCGAACTGGCAATGGCCTGCACCCTGCGGGTCGGCGGGGCGGACGCGAAGTTCGGGCTGCCCGAAGTCAAGCTCGGCCTCATCCCCGGAGCCGGTGGAACGCAGCGACTTCCGCGTCTCGTGGGTCGTGGTCGCGCCCTGGACATCATGCTGAGTGCCCGGCAGGTCCTCGCCGCCGAGGCGCATGCGATCGGACTGATCGACCGACTCGTCGACGCCGGTACCGCCACCGATGCAGCGCAGGCGCTCGCGGCCGAGCTGTGCACGATGTCGCTGCCCGCGCAGCGCGCCGTCATCCGCACGGTCGACGCGTCGTTCGACACCCCGCTCGAGGAGGGCTTCCGGTTCGAGGTCGCCCAGGAGCAGGACCTGTTCGAGAACGGAGAGGCGAAGGAGGGCATCACCGCCTTCCTCGAGAAGCGCGCTCCGCGATTCTCCTGAGCGTCGTGACGTCGGGGCGTGCCGGGAGGGGTGCGATCGCGCTGGCCCTTTTCCTCGTCTATGTGATCTGGGGATCGATCTATCTCGCGATCCGCCTGGTGATCGACGAGGTCCCTCCGCTCGGCTCGATGGGTGCGCGGTTCCTCCTTGCCGCTCTGCTGATGGCCGCCTTCCTGGCCTGTCGCGGTGGCCGGCGGCGGCTGCGCCTCACCTGGCGGGAAGCGGCAGGCGCTTCGTTCCTGGGCGTGCTGCTACTCGCCTGCGGAAACGGCCTGACCTCGGTCGGCCAACTGCACGGCGTGCCCTCCGGGGTGACGGCGCTCCTCGTGGCCATGGTGCCGCTGTGGATCTGCATCTACCGCACGCTGTCCGGTGACCGTCCACGGGTTCTCGAATTGGCCGGCGTCGGTGTGGGGCTGGTCGGTCTCGCAGTCCTGGTGCTGCCGCACGGTGGTGAGCACTCGGGACTCCCGCTCGTCGGCGTGGCGGTCATCGTGTTGTCCAGTGTGTCCTGGTCGTTCGGGTCGTGGATCAAGCCCCGAATCTGGCTGCCTCGTGACGTGTATGTCAGTGCGACGTACCAGCTTCTGGCGGCCGGTGCGGCCATGACGCTCGCGTCGGTAGCGACAGGGGAACGGCTGCACGGTGACATCGGACTCCGCGCGTGGGGCGCGTTCGGCTACCTCGTGGTCTTCGGCTCGATCGTCGGCTTCACCGCGTACGCGTGGCTGCTGCATCACGCCCCGCTGTCGCTGGTCGCCACCCATACGTATGTGAATCCGGTGGTGGCCGTGGCGCTCGGGTCGGTGGTCCTGTCCGAGCCCGTCACGCCCGTCCTCGTCATCGGGGGAGCGGTCGTACTGCTTTCGGTCGTACTGGTCGTCAGTGCACACGCCGGGCCGCGGCGTCGGGGGTATTCCTCCGTGAACGATTCCAAGGTATTATTATCAGACCAAAGATCGACAGGAGGTGGGTAGATGGTGCGGGACGACTCGAAACGCTCGTTCACCGGGCCGCTGTCGGGCTTGAAGGTGATCGAAATCGGTTCGATCGGGCCGGGTCCGTTCTGCGCCATGCTCCTTGCCGATCTGGGCGCCGACGTGATTCGAGTGGATCGCGCCACGGGTTCGGGACTGGTGGGGCCGAATGCTGACTTCCGGAAGGAATTGCTGCACCGCGGACGTCGCTCGCTCGCCGTCGACCTCAAGCATCCGGACGGCGCCGCGGTGGTGCTCTCTCTCGTAGCGGACGCAGACATCTTGATCGAGGGCTTCCGACCCGGGGTCGCTGAGCGACTCGGCATCGGACCGGACGACTGCGCCGCACGTAATCCCGGGCTGATCTACGGCCGCATGACCGGTTTCGGTCAGGACGGACCGCTCGCTCAGCACGTCGGCCACGACATCAATTACGTCGCGCTCAGTGGTGCCCTGTCGTTGATCGGACGCCACGGCCAACCGCCCACCCCGCCGCTCAGTCTGATCGGCGACTTCGGCGGCGGGGGAATGCTTCTCGCGATGGGCGTCCTGTCGGCGCTGTTCGAGAGGCAGCGCTCGGGACTCGGACAGGTGGTCGACGCCTCGATGGTCGAGGGGTCCGCACTCCTTGCGACACCCTTCTTCGGGTTCGCGCAGACGGGAACGTGGAACCCTGAACGCGGCACCAACATCGTCGACAGCGGTGCGCCCTACTATGACGCCTACGAGACCGCGGACGGTAAGTGGTTGGCCGTCGGGGCGATGGAACCGCATTTCTACGCCGACCTCGTTGCGCTGCTGGAGTTGCCCGGCGATCTTCCGGAGCAGAATGACCGCTCGCAGTGGCCGCAGATGAAGAAGATCTTCGCGGACGCCGTGCGCGGCCGCACGCTCGCAGACTGGCTCGAGGCGGGCGAGGGGCTCACACCCTGTATATCGCCTGTTCTCGAGGTCGACGAGGCGCCGTCGCACCCGCATCATGTCGCCCGAAAGGCATTCGTCGACGTCGACGGTCTCGTCCAACCGGCGCCGGCGCCGCGCTTCAGCCGCACCGCGGCCGCAGTAGATCGCCGTCCGCCGATGCCGGGCGAACATACCACCGAGATCCTGACCGACTGGGGGATCGACCCCGGCCGTGCCGCCGAGTGGCTGCGCTCGGGTGCTGTGCGCGAGGCCGCCGCGGAGACCTGACCTGCCGGACCATCGGCGTCCGGACCACCACCAAAAAACTTGCGGCGACCACCTGGGATCGCCGAACTGAGAAGGAGTGACCTCGTGACCGAGCCCACGACATGGGAGACGTTCACGCTCGACCGGCCGGAACCCGGCATCGCCGTCGTGACGTTGAATCGCCCCGAACGAATGAACTCGATGACGAACACCATGTTCGTCGAACTCGAGAGGGTTGCGCTGCAACTGGATCACGAACACGACCTCCGCGTCGTGATCCTCACCGGCGCAGGCAAGGCGTTCTGCGGCGGATTCGACCTCGACGACGCCGACGGTTTGTCGTCGATGACGCCGATGGGCATGCTGGACCAGCAGGAACTGGCCGCGCGGGCTCTCTCGGCGATCCGCAGCATCCGGGTCCCGGTGATCGCCGCAGTCAACGGTGCGGCCGCCGGTGGCGGGCTGTCCCTGTCCCTCGCCGCCGACATCCGGATCGGTTCGCCGGCGGCACGGTTCAACGCGGCGTTCGTGCGGATCGGACTGTCGGCCGGCGACCTGGGGGCGTCGTGGCACCTGCCCAAGCTCATCGGTCCGGCGCGCGCCGCGGAGTTCGCTTACACCGGCCGCTTCATCGAAGCAGTCGAGGCGGAGTCCCTCGGACTGCTCAACGCGGTCGTGCCCGCCGAGTCGCTGCTCGACGAGGCGCTCGCGATGGCCCGCCTGATCAGCGCGAATTCGCCTGCCGGAGTCCAGCTGTCGAAGCGTGCACTCCACGCGAACATGGAAGTGTCCTCGTATGCGGCGGCGCTCGAACTCGAGAACCGCGGTCAGGCGCTGCTCACTCGTGGCGACGACATGCCCGAGGCGCTGGCCGCGTTCAAAGAGAAGCGCAGCCCGAAGTTCACGGGAAGGTGAGCCAGATGACGCAGACCGAAGTGCGGGAGAATACGGCGGTGCTGAGCAACTACGAGCCGCCGCAGCTGGAGACCCTCACCCTCGAGGTGCTCGACGGCAAGATCGTCGTCCTCACGATCAATCGGCCCGAGCGGATGAACTCGATGGTCGTGAAGATGTTCGAGGAGTTCAACACCGTCGCATACGCCCTGCGCGACACGGACGCGCGGGCGCTGATCATCCGCGGTGCGGGCGATCGCGTGTTCTGCGCGGGCTTCGACCTGGACGAGATCAGCGTGATCACCGAAATGGGTGTGCGTGAATTCCTCAGGTTCCAGGAGACCGCGACCGGTGGCCTCGCGGCGCTGCACCACCTGCCTTTCCCGGTGATCGCCGCGATTCACGGTGCGGCGTCCGGGGGCGGGCTGTCGCTCGCGCTCGCCTGCGACATCCGGCTCGTGGCGCCCACCGCGAAGTTCAATGCGGCGTTCGTCAAGGTCGGATTGTCCGTCGGGGAACTTGGCACGTCGTGGCAGCTCACCCGGCTCGTCGGGCCCGGCCGGGCGGCGGAGATCGCCTACACTGCGCGTTTCGTCGGTGCGGAGGAAGCCGCCCGTATCGGATTGGCGAACCGGGTGGTGCCGAGCGAGGACCTGTTCGACGAGGCAGTCGCGGTGGCCGAGGCGATCGCATCGAACTCGCCGGGCGGCGTCCGGATGTCGAAGCGTGCGCTGCAACGGAACCAGGAAGTGACGTCGTATGCGGCGGCACTGGAGTTGGAGAACCGGGGGCAGGCGCTGCTCACCCGGTGCGCCGACATGCCGGAGGCGCTTGCGGCGTTCAAGGAGAAGCGGGCGCCGCGCTTCACCGGCCAGTAGGAATCAACGAATGACGAGATGGATGGAGGCGAGCGCATGACCTGGGAATGGACTCCCGATACGCTCGGTGCGCTGGAGGCGTTCCTGCGCGAGCGCGGGATCACCGAGGGTCCGCTCACGACCGCGGGGATCGGTGACGGACATTCCAACCTGACGTTCCTCGTGTCCGACGGGGTCCGTCAGGTGATCGTCCGCCGCCCGCCGCCTCCGCCGATTCCACCGGGCGCCCACGACATGCTGCGGGAGGCCCGTCTCGTCGGCGGCCTCGCCGGGAGCGGCGTGCCGGTGGCGGACGTCCTCGCCGTCGGCCAGACCGGTGAGGTGCTCGACGTCCCGTTCTACGTGATGGACTACGTCGCCGGACCGGTGGTCACCACCGAGACCCCGTCCGCGCTGAGCGCGCCGGCAGACCGCCGCCGGATCGGGGAGGCGTTGATCGACACGCTCGCCGCACTGCACGCGGTGGACTGGCAGGCCGCCGGCCTGGGCGACCTGGGCCGCCCGGAAGGATTCAACGAACGTCACCTGCGCCGCATGGGCAGGCTGGTCGCGGCCGAGGACGGGACACCGCCGCCGGAGTTCGCGGACATCGACGCGTGGCTCGGCGCCAATGTGCCTGCCGAATCGGGTGCGGCGATCATCCACAACGACTACCGCATCGGCAACGTCATCCTTGCTCCCGACTCGCCGGGACGCATTGCCGCAGTGCTGGACTGGGAGCTCGCGACGATCGGCGACCCGCTGTTCGATCTCGGCTATTTCCTCGCGTCGTATCCCGTCGAGGGGGAGGAACGCACACCGACCGAGGACCTCGGTACGGCCGTCCTCGAGGACGGATACCCGACCCGGGACGAACTGGCTCAGCGGTACGCGGCCGCCACCGGCGCCGACCTGTCGAACCTGAACTGGTACACGGCACTGGCCCTGTGGAAACTGGCGGTCCTGTACGAATACGGGCGGCGCCGCGCCGTCGCCGGCGTCGGCGACCAGTACTACCGCGACGAGGCACTGGTGCGCTCCTTCCTCGACGCCGCACACCGGACGGCGGGATTGGCGCCGTCGGTGGTCTGACGACGAGGGTGACCAGCGACCGTGCGGTCGGGGGCGTTGTTCTGTTTCGCGACCCGGGCCAGCGCACCTGAGGTCTCGTCACATACCCGGAACCACGAACGCGGAGATCGTGATGATGGGACCGGCGATGATCATGGTGAATCCCCAGGCAAGCATCAGCTTGGTCAGCTTGGCCCGCTGGCCCGGCTCGGCGTTGGCGATGCACGTTGCTCCAGGTGAGGAGAAGGGCGTGCTGTCCACCAGGTTGGAAGAGATGGCTATGGCGGCAATCAGACCGAACCCGGGAAGCCCACCGATCGCGATCACCGGTACCGCCAGGGGGATCAGCGCACCGAGGATGCCCGTGGTCGATGCGAACGCGGAGACGAAGGCCGCAACGAGGCACAGAGCGAAGGCGGCGAGCAGCGGGGATCCGACCGACTCGGCGGCGTGTCCGAGAAGTTCGACCGTCCCGATCCTCTGCATCACGCTGACGTAGGTCAGAATCCCTCCAACCAGGAGGATCGTCGACCAATCGATGCCCTTGACGGCCTCTCGCGTCCGCGTCGGGTCGAGCATCGAAATGATCAGAGCCAGCGCAAGGGCGAGAACCCCGACATCGGATTCGATGTCCAGGAACATGAACAGGATGACGAGCCCCATCAACGCCGCGACCGCGAACAGGCACACGAGCTGATACCGGGAAAGCTTGGTGACGCTGATGTCGTCGTCGGCCCGTTCCGGCGTAGCGGTGGCGACGGCTGTCGGTGCACGATCGGGTTGCGATGCGGACGCACCTGTTCCTCCGGGAGAACTCAGCGGCCCGCCGAGAGGCCACGTCGGGACCGCCCCATCTTGGTCGCCCGGCGCCGTCGCCGCCTTCTCCCGATGTCGCAGTCCCAGCGCAACGAACGCGGCTGCGAAGAGTGCGAGATTGATCCCGAAGGCAGCGCCGAACAACAGCCACGGTTGGGGCTCGATGCCGTTGTCGGCTGCGACTCCGTTGGCGATGATTCCGAACAACGAGGTAGGAGCGAAGCCCCCGGCTCCTCCGCCGAGGACGATTGTCAACGCCATCAGCAGGGGATGCAGTTTGTGCTTTCCCGCGAAGATCATGGCTATCGGCGCCAAGGCGAGGGAGGTCAGCGAGGAGCCCATGGAACCGAGGATGGCAGCAAGGAAGAAGAACACCCAGGGGATTGCGAAGACATGTCCGCCCACCAGAGCGAGGGTCTTTTGGACGATCCAATCGATCACGCCGGAATCTCTCACGATCGCGAAAAGATACGTAATTCCGACAAGCAGGATGAGCAGGCTGACCGGAAATCCCGACATGACCTCCTTTATCGATTGGCCGGCCAGGAGTACGCCCACCCCGAAGGCGGCTACCAGGGCCAGGACCCCGATATGAATGGTCTTCCAGGTGCCGATCAGGATGATTGCACCCAGTACCAGCAGAGAGAATATTTGAATACCCATTGTTCGTTCCTCGAGTCGGAGAAGGGCGGGTTGCGTCAGTGCGAGATGATTTCGACCTGCAGATCGGACGTCCCGGCACCGTCGTGTGTTCGGTAGATCGCTTGGATTTCTCGGGCGGCTTCCATGAGCTCGTCGGCCAGCGCGAACAGCTCTGCACCGGTCATGGACTTGTTGAGCTGGCCGAGCCGCAGTGCAGAACGCACGCGCCCGTCCTCGTGATGGACGGGAACGACGAGGGATCCGACGGTGTAGAGCGATCGGCGTGTGATCGGGTCGGGTGAGTAGTACTCGGTCGACTTCGCGACGGCCGAGAGGATTTTCCGCTCCTCGGCCGGTGTGTAGGTTCCGGTGGTGAAGTTACGGAAGGCCTGATGAAGGGCCAGGTCGCTGTAGATTCCGCTTGCCGTCGCTGACGCCGACCACCCCTGGTCCTGGACCAGGCGAAGCCTGTCAAGGAGTCGCCGCGCGGTTGCTTCGCTGCGGTCTGTCCGTCTGTCGATCCAGCGGTCGGCGAAGTCTTGGGAGTTGAACGCGGCGAACACGTCGCCGACCGGCGGTACCAGCGGCATCCGAAGGCCGAGCCTGCGGGCGTTGGACACGTTGGGGCCGGTAGCTGCGCCGACGACGGCCACGGCTTCGTTGCCGATGGTGACGATGCTGGAGCATTCGGCGTCGTGTGCGTCGGCGAGGCGCTCGAGCACCGGGCGGGCGAGCTCGGCGTCGCGGACACCGAACCTGATGTCGTGATCGGGGATCGAAACGAGAGACTTGGGCGCGAATCGTCCGTAGCCACCCTGGAAGTGCAGGAGCGGCGGTACGGATCTGGACACACCGAGGGACTCGACCTTACCGAGGACGATCCAGTGATCGCCCGCCTCCACTTCGTCGACGACGCCGCAGTCGATCCATGCGATGACATCGCTGAGAATCGGGAGCCCGTGCGGTGAGGGGTCCCACCGCCAGTTCGAAAATCGTTGTTCTGCAGAAGCTCTCATGAATTCGCCGCAGCGCTGCTGCTGGTCTGCGGCCAAGATGTTGATGCAGAAGCGTTTGGCCGGCTTCATCCTCGACCATGTGTAGGAGGACTTCATCGGCATGAAGGACACCAAGGGTGGGTCCATCGAGACCGAGCTGAACGTCCCGACAACCATGCCGATGGGGTCACCGTCTTCGGACAAGCTCGTCACGAGTGAAACGCCTGTCGGGTGGTGACCGAGCACTTCCCGAAAGTCATCCGCTTCGACCACGTCGATCCCCTTCGTTACCCGCGGCTCTCGTTCGGCCCTGCGGTCTGCTGCGCAACACTAGGGGCGTAAATGTGAGCCTGACCACCACCGGGTTTCAAAGGGTGGAAAAAACTTTGAGGCTTGCGCCCGAGCCTCTTCAACCGAAATGCTGTGTCCTATATTCAGGTACCCCTGAACTACTTTCTTGAAGGCCCGCTCGTCGAGTCGGGAAGGACAAAGATGTCCCACAATCGCAGCTACCCGTGGAATCCAGGTTGGGGAGAACCGACCGACCCGGGTCGGCCCGGTCCGGACCCTCGCGCCGGCGTGCCCTTGGACATGGTCGAGATGACCTCGGTGGAGAAAGCCGTCAGCGTCCTGGACTCCTTCCGTGGCGAACTTGCCTCCCTCGGAGTCACCGAGGTAGCCGAGGCCAACGGGCTACCGAAGTCGACGACCTATCGGCTGCTCTCACACCTGGTGGCGAGCGGCATGCTCGAACGAGACGGACTCAAGTACCGGCCGAGCTGGCAGATCTTCGAACTCGCCCAGAGCTCGATTCTCGGCCGGATGGATGGACCGCCTGCGCTGGCGTTACCTCTGATGACCGAGTTGTACGTGGAGACACGTGGGGTGATCCACTTCGGCGTGAGGCGCGGCAATGAGGTCATGATCGCGCAGAAGATCTACGGCTTGGATTCGGTGGCAATCCCGACTCGGATCGGCGCGCGCCTGCCGATCACCACCACCGCATTGGGCAAGGCACTGTTGGCCGAACAGATACGTAAGGAAGGTCGACGGGCGGTACCGGCAACACCGTTCCCCCGTCTGACCAGGAACTCCAAGGTTGCCCCCCAACTTCTGGTCGACCAGCTGGCCCGGACCAGCGCCATGGGTTACACCGTCGACCTGGAAGAAACGATCCTGGGCGTGAGCTGCGTCGGAGCGCCCGTGATGCGCGGCCAGCGCCCGGTCGGGGCGCTCTCGGTGTCCGTACGAAGCCATTCCTTCGATGAAGCGAAGCTTTCCAAGCGGGTTGTCCGGTACGCACGATTGTTGTCGGACATGCTGGTGTCCGCAGAGGAGGAAGAAGACGACGATGCTCCTCCGAACCCATAGTCGACGGTCCACCGGCGGGTTCGGTGTGGTCCACCTGTAGACATCGGTGTGACCCGACGATGGATCTATCGTCGGGTCACCTGGTCCTCTGTCCGGAAGTCAGCAGGTCATCGGCTGAGAACATCTTCGCGGGGCAACTCGACCGTCTTCGCACCCACAAAGCCGGAGACCAGTTGGTTGAACTCGTCGGCGTGCTCGATCTGGGCCCAGTGCCCACATCGATTGATCATCACCAGGCGCGAGTCGGGGATGGTGGTGCACAGCTTCAGTCCGTTTTCCCAGTGCACAACACGGTCATCTCGCCCGTGAATGATCAACGACGGCACCGAAATAGTGGCGAGTTCGGCATCGGTGGCACGGTGCGGTCGGTCCTTGCCGATACCCGAGATGAAGTTGGCCAGATGCTCCGGGTTGCTCTTCGCGTTCCGAGATCGCTCTTCGGCAAGCGCGTCGCCGGCGTGCGCGGGGTCGTAGGTCATGATGTCGACGAGGGCGCGCATCGATTCCGGAGACGGATCTCGGTAGGCCCGCTGGAGGACCTTCAGTCCCTCGGTCGGTCCGTCACCGGGCCCGAACAGCTTCGCGCCCCCTCCTCCGGCACCCATGGTGACCAGGTGCGTCACGCGCTCGGGTGCGGTAGCTGCAACCTTGAGGCAGGTCGCACCGCCCATGGAGTTGCCGATGAACGCGGCGGAATCGATGCCGAGTGCATCGAGGAACTCAACCGCGGTTCGGTGATGGCACCGATCCTCCGGACCGACCGCGGCGGAGCGCCCCCACCCGGGCATGTCCACCGCCAAGCACCGGAAGTGGGCACCGAGGGCCCTGATGTTCTCCGAGAAGTTGCTCCATCCGGTCGCCCCGGGACCCGATCCGTGCAGAAACACGACCGGATGCCCTTCCCCGTACTCGTGGTAGTGCAATGTCCCACTGGGTGTGTCAACGAACCGGCTGGTCGCCTCCTCGGTGAACGGAATCATGATGCACCCTTCTTGAAATAACGCGGCGAATTGCTCTCACCGCGCAGAGTGCCGCACCGCCTCCCTCGAGCACCATCCTCGGTTTCCGAGGTTTGGAACAATCTGGCCGTTGATCGAAAGTTTCAGGCTTTGGAACACAATGCTGGTTCTCTCGTGGGCCAGGCCGCAGGATGGCTCGTGTCCCGGCCGTCATCGGCTCGTGCGGGCGGTGCTCCGCTTATCGCGAGCCGCTTGACCCGCGGGGCACCCAGCAAGCGAAAGCGCAGCTGACGACTGCGCCGCCGCCCCGATCAAGAAGGGGGACCCGATGGATCCGAGTGTGAAGGCACTGGGCTACGTCGTCATCGAGACGACACAGTATGACGAGTGGAAGCGCTTCGGGAATTCGCTTTGCGGCATGCAGATCGCCGACGAGTTCGACGGCTTTCTCCGTTTTCGGATCGACAACAAGATTTATCGCGTCGAGGTCCGACGATCCACCCGCGATAGAATCGCGGTGATCGGATGGGAGGTCTCAGGCCCTCAGGAACTACAAGCCCTGCAAGCACGGTTGGAAGCAGAAGGCTACGTGACAACCATGGGATCGAAGGACCACGCCCGCAACCGCGGTGTCATCGAACTCTTCTCGTTCGTCGATCCCGACGGCCTCGCCTCGCTCGAAATCTTTTACGGTCTGACCGAATCCTTGGAGCGATTCGCCTCCCCGAACGGCGCCTCCTTCGTTGCCGGCGAGCACGGGCTCGGCCACTTACTGCAAATCGTCAGCGACCGAGACGCCTACTGGCACCTCTACGTCGACGTACTGGGCATGAAGTTCACCGACCTGGTCGACTCCCCGAAGCGCCAAGCCGAATTGCTCTTCCTGCGCTGCAATGCGCGACATCACTCGTTCGCTTTCGCCCAACTCGACGGGGTCGAGCCGGGTGTCGGCCATTTGATGCTCGAGGTGACCGATCTCGACGTGGTAGGCCGCGCATACGACAAGGTCCTCGATGGTGAAGCACCACTGATCACCACCTTCGGGAAACACACCAACGACGACATGCTTTCGTTCTACGTCCGAACTCCGTCCGGATTCGGACTCGAATACGGCACCGGCGGAACGCTTGTCGATGAAACGTGGCGGCCGGCCCGCTACAACGACGCGCACTACTGGGGGCACCGACGAGCCGAACCGGTGGCGAACCTCCTTCCCGCGGCCGACGTCGACTAGCTAGAGAATCAACGAAAGGCAACTGATGTTCGAGGTAAAGGCCCGCGTGCTGGAACTGTCCGACTTCTGGCGCGACCACGCCGCCGAAAACGAGGCAGCGGGACAGATCACCGACGAAGTCGCGGCAAAGCTGCGCTCCACCGGAGTGATGCGCATGCTCCAGCCCAAGCGATACGGCGGATACGAGTGTCACCCCCGCGACTTTTTCGAGACACTGATCGAACTGGGCAGTCGATGCTCGTCCACCGGCTGGGTAGCCGGTGTCGTCGGCGTACACGCGCACGAGCTGGCGCAGACGGACCCGCAGCTTCAAGAGGAGGTGTGGGGTGAAAACGAGGACACCTGGGTGGCCTCGCCGTACGCGCCGATGGGCCGGGCCAAGCCGGTCGACGGCGGATACATCTTCAACGGACGGTGGTCGTTCTCATCCGGCACGGATCAGTGCCAGTGGGTGATGATCGGCGGCTTGGTCCTCGACGCCGAGGGCAAGCCTGACGGAGCAGGCACTCGTCATTTCTGCCTTCCCCGAGGCGATTACGAGATCGTCCCCGACTCCTGGGAGGTCATGGGACTGCGTGGCACCGGATCCAAGGACCTGATCGTCCGAGACGCCTTCGTGCCGGCGCACCGCGTCATCGACCAGGAGGAGATCATCGCGGGTACCGCCGCTCGGGCCATTGGCCTGGACAACCCGCTGTATTCGATCCCCCGGCAGACCATGTTCTCCGGCGCGATCACCGCGGGCACACTGGCGATCTGCCAGGGCGTGCTGCAGGCGTACATCGATCACAGCCGCCAGCGGGTGTCGCGGCTGTCGGGGAGCACCAGCCAAGACCCGAACAGTCTCGCCGTGCTCGGCGAGGCCGCCGCCGACATTCAGGCGTCCATCCAGCACTTTCTCTGGGACATCGACCGCGTCTACGACCTCGCTGCACAGGGCGAGACGATCTCGAAGGATCTCCGGATCGAGGTGCGCCGCAACCAAGTGAACGCCAGTGCCCGTGCAGTGCAGGCCGCTGACCGTCTGTTCGTCAACACCGGTGGTGCGGCACTGCACACCTCGCACCCCATCCAGAGGATGTGGCGGGACGCCCACGCAGCGATGAATCACATGATGAATACGACAGCCCCAACGTATGTCCAGTACGGGCTCAATCTGTTCGGGCACGAATTGCCGCCGACCGCCCGCTACTGAACATCAGTAGCCGATTTCGAATCACATTTCGCAACAACAATATTCCATAACTATCTCATCGAGAGGTTGATCCATGTCTACACGCCGGGTGATCGTCGTCGGAGCCGGAAATGCGGCACTCTGCGCAGCGTTGGCCGCACGCGAACGAGGCGCGGAGGTCCTCGTTCTCGAACGCGCCGACAAGACCCGCCGCGGCGGCAACACCGCCTTCACCGCCGGCGCCATGCGCGTCGCCTACAACGGCGTCGACGACCTGCGTGAACTGATGCCCGACCTGACCGACGACGATGCCGCCAACACCGACTTCGGCTCGTACACCACCGAGAATTTCCTCGACGACCTCGCGCGGGTCACCGAGTACCGCACAGACCCCGACCTCGCCGGCATCCTCGTCGACCAGAGCTACCCGACCCTGTCCTGGATGAAGGACCAGGGTGTGAAGTTCATGCCGATCTACGGACGCCAGGCATTCAAGGTGGATGGGAGGTTCAAGTTCTGGGGCGGACTGACCGTCGAGGTCAACGGCGGCGGACCCGGACTGGTCGAGTATCTCACCAAAGCTGCCGATCGCGAGGGCATCAAGATCGAGTACGGTGCCCGCGTTGTCTCGCTCATCCACGGCGACGAGGGCATCACCGGCGTGACCGTCTCTCAGGACGGCGTGACCCGCAACGAAGAGGCCGACGCGGTCATCCTCGCCAGCGGCGGATTCCAGGCCAACACGGAATGGCGCACCCGCTACCTCGGCCCGTCGTGGGACCTGGCCAAGGTTCGCGGCACCATGTTCAACACCGGCGACGGCCACAAGATGGCCCTCGACATCGGTGCGAGCCCGACAGGCAACTGGTCGGGTTGCCATGCCGTTGGCTGGGAACGCAACGCCCCAGAGTTCGGCGACCTCGCCGTCGGTGACGGTTTCCAGAAACACAGCTACCCGTTCGGCATTCTCGTCAACGCCCACGGCCAGCGCTTCGTCGACGAAGGCGCTGACTTCCGCAACTACACCTACGCCAAGTACGGACGCCGGATCCTCGAGCAGCCCAACCAGTTCGCCTGGCAGATCTTCGACCAGAAGGTGACTCACCTTCTCCGTGACGAGTACCGGATCCGCGAGGTCACCAAGGTCACCGCGCCCACACTCGAAGCACTGGCCGTGAAGCTCGAGGGTGTCGATCCTGACGGCTTCCTTGCCGAGCTCCAGGCCTACAACGCCGCGGTCGACACGAACACCGAGTTCAACCCGAACGTCAAGGACGGTCGCTCCACCAGTGGCCTACCGGTGAACAAGACCAACTGGGCTAACACCCTCGACGAAGGTCCGTTCGAGGCGTACCAGGTCACCTGCGGTATCACGTTCACCTTCGGTGGCCTGCGGATCAACAAAGACGCCCAGGTGCTCGACACCGACATGAACCCGATGCCGGGTCTCTACGCAGCCGGCGAGCTGGTGGGTGGCATCTTCTACTTCAACTACCCCGGTGGGGCCGGACTGACCAACGGATCGGTGTTCGGTCGGATCGCCGGCTACCACTCAGCGGACACTGCACGCGCACCACGCTGAGGTCGACAGCACTCAGCTCACGGAGATCGGCATCCACGCCCCAACGAGAACCTGTCGATGTCGGTCGCCAATTCCATCGTCGAGGTCGAGGAAGGCGTCACAAGGATCGACGCCTCCTTGGCCGGGCACCTCCGTCATCGTGGTCACGGACCAGCGGGACTGACAGCACAACAGAGACCCTGTTCGCCATGCAAGACGATGCCGAGGAAGTGTCAGGCATTCGGGCGGCTCGACACGTCGGGGCGCCGGCCGCACGTCGTTGTCACGTTTCCCGCCGAAGTTTGTTGCTTGGGAACAGGGAGCCGACGAAGATTCGGGTTGAACTCGGCTGTTACGAATTCGGGACTGCCCATCGAGGCGGAGCGAGTATTTTTCCGTCGCATCTTCTTCAGCTGAAAGGCCCATGCGTGCGGCAGGAAGTCAGAGCGGTTGCGTGCGATGGCACGTGACCGTCGCTGTGGTGCAGGTCTTTCCGGCTCGATTGCGCGCGGCGACCTGGACGACGGCGAAGCTGCGGCCACGGTAGATCACCCGGGGAGCGAAGGTGAGTGGCTCGGTGCCCGGGCAGGGGCGCACGAACGCCATGGCGATCGAGGTCGTCTGGAACTCCGCCTCCGGTGTTACCGCGGAGTTGCCGGCGATCTCGGAGGCGCACAGGAGTATGCCGCCGTGGACGTTGCCGAGCGGATTGCAGTGCGATTCCGCGGCTTCCAGTTCCAGCCCTGCGGCGGCGTTGTCCCGTCGGTGGTGGGCGCCGAGCAGTTCGACGATCGAGGATGCGCTCGGTCCGACAGGGGGTCGGTCATCGGGAGCGGATGCCGTCGGCATCTCCGCGGCGACGAACCGGAGCCGGGCGCTGGCGATGGCCACTGCCCGCCCGGACTCGTCGACGACCCGGCCGGTTGCAAGGCCGCCATCCGCGTCGGACGTGACGACTCGGCTCTCCGCATGGAGGATCGAACCGTCGAGCGCCGGGTTTCGTGAGAAGTCGAGGTGAAGTTCAGTCGTGACGGCCCAATGTCCGGCCGGGGCGCGGGCGGCGATCGGGTATCCCGAAACGTCGTCCATCAGGACGCCGAGAGCGCCGCGGCACGGAAGGCCGCGTTCGTCGGACATCCACGGTCCGGTCTGCATCTGAGACTCGCCACGCGTGGCGTCGCCGATCACGGGAGCCACACGGAACAGTGCTTCGGCACCCGCCGAGATGAACGGAAGTGCCTGGAGATTGTCGGTTGTCATGTCTCTTTCGGCGGATACGGCGCGGACTACGGGCGCACATGAGAAAGGCCTGCCGGCCGGGACTTGTCGTCACCGACTGGCAGGCCCGGTCTGCGAGGGGTCAGACTCCGCGCTGCGACTTCGCGGCTTCGCTGGCGGCCTTGCTCTTTTCCCGGGCGGTGGCCCAGTCCTCGTTGCTCATCGATGTCAGGCCGGCGAAAGTGCCGGGGCCGGCGAGCATCTGGCCGCCATCCATGGCGATGGTCTGGCCGGTGAGGTAGTCGCAGGCGTCCGACAGCAGGAAGATGGTGAGGTTGGCGAGTTCCTCCATCGTGCCCATCCGGCCCATCGGCACCTGGTCGGCCTGGGTCGCGCCGACTGCACTCTTTTCGGTCGGGTTCAGCATCTCCCACGCGTAGTCGGTCGGGATCGGTCCCGGTGCGAGCGCGTTGAGGCGGATGCCGTACCGCGCCCATTCGACGGCGAGCGACATCGTCATCGAGTGCACGGCAGCTTTCGCCATCGCGGACGGGACGACGAACGCGGAGCCGCTCCAGACCCAGGTGGTGAGCGTCGACAGGACGACGCCCTTGGTCCCGCCGTCGATCCAGCGGCGGCCCGCGGCGTGAGTGGTGTTGAACGACCCGTTCATCACGGTGGAGGTGACGGCTTCGAAGGCACGCGGGCTGAGTGATTCGGTGGGGGCGATGAAGTTCGCGGCGGCGTTGTTGATCACGCCGGTGAGCGGACCGTGGAGCGTCCAGATCTCGTCCATTGCGGCCGACACGAGATCTGCTTTGCGCACGTCGACGGTCTGCCAGTGGACCGAACCCGGCCGGGACACGGACGCCTCCGCCGCGGCTTCCTCGAGTACGGCGGGACGGCGGCCCCACAGGTGGACTTCGGCGCCGTGGTCCACGAGGTGGCGCGCGACGCCGCGGCCGAGTCCGGTGCCCCCGCCGGTGATGAGGACGCGCTTGCCCGCGAGGGCGTCGGAGGTGAAGGGAGAGGTGGTCATGCGATGGTCCTTACGATGGGGAACGAGGGCTACAGGCCCAGGCTCTTGCTGATGATCTCGCGCTGAATCTCGTTGGTGCCGCCGTAGATCGGTGGTGCCAGAGAACGGCGGACCTGCTCCTCCATGCCGTACTCGCGGGTGTAGCCGTAGCCGCCCATCATCTGCATCGCCTCGAGTGCGGTCTTCTTCGCGATCTCGGTACATCTCAGCTTGGCCATCGAGCCCTCGCGGTTGAGGGTGTCTTCCTCGCCGGCATCGATCCGCTCGGCGACCTCGTACACGAAGGACTTCGCGAAGGCGATGTCGGTCGCGAGGTCCGCGATCCGGTGCCGGATGGCCTGGAAGCTGCTGATCTTCTGGCCGAACTGTTCACGCTCGGTGACGAACGCGATCAGGTCGTCGAGCGAACGTTGGGCGCCGCCCAGTGCCATCGTCGCGATGATGAGGCGTTCGACGCTCAGTCCGCGCATGAGGTGGCGCCACGCCTGGTTCGGTGTGCCGACGACCGCGCTCGCCGGGACCGCGACGTCGGTGAAGTACAGGTCGTTGCAGGTCCGGGCCTCCATGGTCTTGATCTCGTGAATCTCGAGCCCCGGCGCATCGGCCGGCACCATGAACAGGGTCAGGCCCTGGTGCTTGTTGCCGGTCGTGTCGGTCCGGGCCAGGAGGAGGATGTGCTCGGCGATGTGGGCCGCGGAGATCCACGTCTTCTGCCCGTTGATCACGTAGTGGTCGTCGACCAGTTCCGCCTTGATCCGGACGCCCCCGAGATCGGAGCCGGCGCCGGGCTCGCTGAGGGCGATCGCCTCGAGCTTGCCCGCCGCCATGTTGCCGACGATGGTGCGTTTCTGCTCCTCGGTGCCGTAGCGAAGATAAGTCTGCGCGGCGGTGAGACCGGTGGAGTAGGCGATGATAGGTGCGAGGCCGCGGGCGGATTCCTCGAGGAAAATGCATTCCTCGACCATTCCGGCGCCGCCACCGCCGTACTCCTCCGGCAGCGAGACGGCGAGCCAGCCGAGGCCGGCGAACTTGTCGAGGATGAGGGGGCTGTTCGCCAGGGTGCCGCCCTCGGTCAGCAGGTCGCGTTGCTGGAGGGTCTTGCATTCGGCGGCGCAGAACTCGCGGACGGCGACCGCGAACTCTCGTTGCTCTCTAGTGAAACGCATAGCGGCGGATGCTCTCTCGCGTGAGGGGTGGGCTTCGGTCGACGCGGCGGGCGGGAGGCGAGGCGCGTACGCCCCGCCTCCCCGATCCGTCAGGCCCCGCGGAACTTGGAGAAGTCGGGCTTGCGCTTCTCGTTGAACGCGCTGATTCCCTCGATGGCCTCGGCGGACTCACCGAACAGCTTGAGCGTGGAGTACGCCATGTTGCCCTGTGCGATGAAGTGCTCGGTGTCGGCGTTGAGTGACTGCTTGAGCACCTTCAGCGACGTCGGCGACAGCTGCAGGATCTCGTCTGCCCACGCCCGAACCTCGGCCCGCAACTGGTCACCGGGCACCACCTTGTTGACCAATCCCCAGTCGAGGGCCTGCTCGGCGCTGTAGCGGCGGCACAGGAACCAGATCTCACGCGCCCGCTTCTCGCCGATGGCCCGCGCCAGGTAGCCGGTGCCGAGGCCGGCGTCGAACGATCCCACGCGCGGCCCGTTCTGCCCGAAAATCGCGTGCTCGGCGGCGATGGACAGATCGCACAGCAGGTGCAGCACGTGCCCGCCACCGACCGCGACACCGTTGACCGCGGCGATCACGGGCTTGGGCACGTCGCGGATCACACGGTGCAGAGCCTCGACCTCGAACAGGCCGCTGTCGGACGGGCCGTAGTCGCCGGTCTCCATCCGCTGCTTCTGGTCGCCACCCGAGCAGAACGCCTTCTCCCCGGCGCCGGTGAGCGCGATCGCCCCGACCTCGGAGCTGCCCCACGCCTTCTTGAACGACTTCACCAACTCGTCGACCGTCCGCGCGCGGAACGCGTTGTACCGCTCGGGCCGGTTGATCGTGATCCAGGCGAGTCCGTCCTCGACCTCGTACGTCACATCCGTGAAGTCACTCATCGACCTGTTGGTCCTTTCATGCTGCCCGCGGAGCGTGAGCCACCCGCGAAGTTGTTTTGGTCTTACCTTATGACGAACGTAGCGCTGATAACGAGCGTTTTCAAGAGCGACGGTGAAAAACGCTGTGACCTGCAGTGATGTCGGAGCGAAGGTCTGCAGTATTCGTCCGAGGCCTGGTCGTCGCGTCCCCATCCTCTGCACAGCAGAACCTTCTGTACGTGTGTGCCCGGTCACATTAGTGTTCGGGTCGTCGAGGTGACGACCACCCGACTCGCAAGCCCCAATCTCCCGGAGAGCCGTGCTGTAGCGCTCCGGTCACGGCGTGACCCGCCAAGAGCGTGATGAGGAAATCATGAGTGCAACCATCCAACGGGATCGGCAGATACCCGGACTGATCGCAGACTCCGATCGAGACGAGCCCACGCCGGACGTCATCGAGGGGATTCGCGCGCGGTTCCCCACCGAAACCGAATACGACCGGATGCTGACCCGCAAGATGGAGCGGCGGGCGGGCCAGGGTTATCGCAGCTTCGATCTGGACCTTCTCACCGCGGCGCTCGAGAACATGCTGAGGGACGTACTGTCGTCTTCGCGGTTCGAGGTCCGAAACGCGCGGTGGCTGACAGGTGGGGCGTCGAAGATTCAGATGGGTTTCACGCTGCGCTACGACGACTCCGTAGCCGGTGAGGTGACCGAGGATCTGGTCCTGCGCATGGAGCCGCCCGAGTCCCTGAACGCCACCAGCCGGATGCGGGAATTCGAGGTGATCAACGCCCTCGCCGGAACGGTGCCCGTGCCGACGGTCCGGTGGGTCGACGAGGACGGCAGGTGGTTCCCGGAGCCGGCGCTCGTCTATACGTGGGTGCACGGATCCGCGAAGCCCAGCCGCGCCCAGAGCCGGATCGCCGGCATCGGGATCAACTTCGGTCCCGAACTCCGAGAAGTCCTGGCGCCGCAGTTCGTCGATCTCCTGGCACGCATTCACACGCTCGACGTGACGGCGGCAAAGCTGGATCACTACGAGAAGCCCGCCGTAGCCGGTACCGAGAGCGCACTGTGGCAGTTGAATCGGGCGAGGCGGGTGTGGGAGGAGGACCGTGGCGAAGACTTTCCGCTGCTCGATGTGGCGGCGGGTTGGCTGGAGGACAACCTGCCTGTTCTCGACCGTGTCAGTCTCGTCCACGGCGACTACCGGGGCGGAAATTTCCTGTTCGACGAGGACACCGGATCCATCACGGCCATTCTCGACTGGGAGCGCAGCTTCCTCGGCGACCGCCACCGCGACCTGGCATGGGCGACGCTGTACCCGTTCGGCCATCCGTCGGAGGACGGTTCCGCATTCCTCGCGACCGGACTGCTGCCGACCGCCGTCTTCTTCGAGATGTACGAGCAGGCGTCCGGCCTGACCGTCGATCCGGAGAAACTGACGTTCTACCGGATTCTGAACGAATACCAGTCCGTCGTCACCGCGCTGGGCTCGGCCTACCGCGTCTCGAAGCTGGGGAAGACCCACCAGGACGTTCTGCTGACGGGACTCGAGGCGACCGGATATCTGATGGCCCATCAACTCGGCCAGGATCTCGAGGAGGTTCTGTAATGGTGAACAAATCCGCGAACACGTTCGACGCTGCCGCCCGCTCCCTCCGCATGACGGTGACACCGGCGCTGGGCGAATCGAACTCGCTGGCCGCAGAGCAGGTGAGGGTCATCGCCGGTGTCCTCGACTTCTACCGCGACCGCGCACACCACGAGTATCCGCGGAAGCAGTACGAGTTCCGAACGTATCTCGCTCTCGCTGAACGGCTCAGCGACCACGAGAAGGTCGATCACGCTGCCCGGTCACTGCTCGCGGACGCACTCGAGAATGCGCGCCGCACCGATCTGCTCGCCGTTCCGGAGTACGGACAACTCGACCGGGCCACGGACGAGTTGACGCGTGCGATTGCCGGGATCGTCCGATCGGCGCGCACCACCGACCCGGACACGGGCGCCGAGGTCAGCCGCATCGTGCTCCAACACTCACGACCACTCGTCGAGTTGCAGCGGTCGTGGTTCCTCCCTCAGGGTGTCGATCCGGACCCGCATACGGTCCCGCCGCTCCGCTCTCTGCTCGGAGCCCAGACCGCCACCCGCGCGCACTAGCCAACGCACCGTCTGCCTCATGGATCAGGAGAAAACATGTCATCCGAGGTGATCACCACCGCCCCCTACAGTACGGTCTCGACAGCCGTGCGTCGGCGCGCGATCTCCGCCGCCAGTTTCGGAACCTTTGTCGAGTACTACGATTTCGTCATCTACGGCTACGTGGCGACGTACATCGCGCAAGCCTTCTTTCCCACCGGAAACTCGTTCGTCAGCCTGTTGCTGACCTTCGGTGCCTTTGCCGCCAGCTTCATGGCGCGCCCCCTCGGTGCGGTGATCTTCGCGCCGCTGGGTGACCGGTACGGCAGGCGAACGGTCCTCTCCGTCGTCATCACCCTGATGACGCTCGCCACGGCGGGCATCGGAGTGCTGCCCACGTACTACCAGATCGGTCTTGCCGCACCGGTTCTCCTGACGGTGCTGCGTCTCGTGCAGGGAGTCTCCGCGGGAGGCGAGTACGGCGGGGCGACGTCGCTCATCGCGGAGTTCGCGCCACCGGCCCGGCGGGGCTTCTTCGTCGGATTCATCTCGCTGACCGTCGGCGGCGCGATGCTGTTCGGATCGGGAACGGCGATGTTGCTGACCCGCACCCTGTCGCCCGAGTCGATGTCGTCGTGGGGTTGGCGGTTGCCGCTGCTGCTGTCGCTGCCACTGGGGCTGATCGGCCTGTACATCCGTTACAGGCTCGAGGAGACCCCGGCGTTCACCGCCCTCTCCCGGGAGGGGCGGGTGCAGAAGTCACCGCTGCTCACGACGCTGCGACGGGACTACCGTTCGGTTCTCATCGGTATCGGCATCGCGGCGACCAACTCGTGCATGATGGCGTTGTACTTCATCTACATGCCGTCCGCGCTGAAGCAGTTCACTGACTTCTCCGCCGCTGATGCACAGTTGATTACGTTCGTCGGTCTGGTGGCGTATTGCGCTGCGGTGCTGCCCTTTGCCCGGCTGTCCGACCGAGTGGGGCGGATCCCGCAGCTGCTCGTCTCGTCGGCCACGTTGATCGTGCTGATCTACCCGTCCCTCGTGATGCTGTCGAGCGGGGTGCTGCCACTCGCGGTCGCCGCGATGGTGGTCGTCACGCCCGTCGTCGCGGCGAACATCGCGGCGGTGACACCCTTGCTGTCCGAGATGTTCGAGACCGACACCCGGTACACGGGTTTGTCTCTCGGGTGGCAGATGTCGACAACTCTCTTCGCCGGCCCCACCCCCATCATCCTGGCGGCACTCGCCGGACTCGGCGGCTCGACCGTCCCGGCCTTCTATGCGATGGCCGTCGTGGCACTCACCGTGATCGCCGGCATTTTCGCGGCGCGCACGGTTGCACGATCCCGAGCCCACTAGACCAACCACTCAGAACTGAGGAATGAGAACAATGGCATTCGACGCCGAGCATTTCGAGTACCAGAATCCCCCTGAGGCCGACCATCTGTGGGTCGAGACGATCCTGTTTCCGATCGTCATACCGGAGGCGAATCTCTACACCCTGATTTACACGAATGTGCGCCCCAGTCTCGGGGTGATGTGGAACCAGATCATGGTCTGCGGTTCGCTCACCGACACGCGCGCGGAACTGTTGCACTACAACGAGAATCCGCATCTCCCTGCGCCGGCATCCTTCACGCGGATCGAATCGCCGATCGGGCTGTCGATCGATGCCGTGGACGCACCGCGCAAGTTCCGCATCGACTACGTCGCCGACGACGGCACCGAGATCCACGTCGACTGGGTGAATCTCATGGACCCGTTCGACATTCATGATCCACAGCACAGCCCGCAGGCCGGCGCGGCTCCCGATATCCATGCCGACCTCGAGTCGGGAGCGCACAAGTCCGTCGGGCACGGGGACGCCACCGGGCATGCGACCGGGACGATGATCGTTCGCGGCCGCGAGTACGTCGTGGACTCCATCGAGCGGATGGACCGGAGTTGGGGGCCGCGTGACCCGATGAAGGCAGGGAAGCCGAACCATATCGTCTCCGCGACCTTCGGTGAGGACCTCGCCTTCCACATGATCTGTCCTTGGAATCCCGAGGCGGCAAACCCGGACGCGTTCCAACTCTCGCACGGATACGTGATGGACGACGGTGAAGTCTACGGGCTCACCGACGAATTGGAGATGACCAGCACTCACCTGGGAATGGTGTGTACCGGCATCGACATGACGGTCACCGATGTGCGCGGGAAGAAGTTCCGGCTCCAGGCCACGCCCAACGTCGGGGCTCCCTGGATCGCGGCGCCGACCGCTATGGTGCACAACGCCCTGATGCGGTGGACGTGCGAGGGCCGGGACGGGTACGGGGTCGTCATGAGTACTCGGCACCTGTCCGAGTTGAACAGGAGCTTCGGTCGGTTCCAGGCCGACACTCGCGGACTTGTCTCCGTCTGACCGGCGTGATGTGAGCGGGGGAGCGCGTTGCCGGACATCCTTTTCGGATACTGCCGGGTCGGACTATCATCCCGGTATGAAGACGAGGCCGATCAGTAAGCCGACTTACATGATCGAGTCCGTGCACAACGCGCTTCTGCTGCTGAACGCAGTCCGCGACCACGGCAGCCTCCGGTTGAAGGACGCCGCCGAAGAGATCGGGGTGGCGGAGTCGACCGCTCACCGGTTGCTGGCCATGCTGATCTACCACGGCTTCGTCGTGCAGGACGAGTCGCGGAGGTACCTCCCGGGGCCGTCGATCGGGGTCGGACCCACCGGGTCGTCCTGGACCCGGGTGTTCCGCGATGCGTGCCTCGACTCGATGCACGAATTGGCTTCGCTGACGGGGGAGACGGTGAATCTCGTCGTTCGGACCGGCGTCGAGTCCCGGGTGATCGGAGCCGTCGAGTCGGAGAAACTGCTCAGGGTCGGTAATCGACAGGGTCATGTTCCGCCCGCACGAACGTCGGCCGGCGGCCGGGTGCTGCTCGCGCAACTCGACGACAGTGCGCTCGCGGATCTGTATCGGTCGGAGTACGCACTCTCGGCCGACCGGCTGTCGCCTGCGGAATTCGCTTTGTTGCAGAGGGAATTGCGGGCTGTGTCCGAGAAGGGGTACGCAACAGCGGTGGATGCGGTCGAGGTCGGCTTGTCCTCCGTGGCGGTCTGTCTGCGCAACGGCGAGGGTGTCGCTCTGGGCGCCCTGGTCGTGGCGATGCCGACAACCAGGTTTCATGCCAGCCTGGAGTCGGGACTGGTCGGCCAGATGCGCAGAACAGCAGCGGGAATCGAGTCTCGCATTCGTGACCTGAGGTCGTCCGACGCCACGTGAGTCGGGCCGCGGTGACGGCATCCGGCACTACTTATCCGGACACGCGCACCTTCTCGGCCGCCGTAGCGAGTGCGGGAACCGAGAAGGTGAGCGTCAATGGCTCGTGGAAGCCGTCAGTCCGACGCCGTCACCGCGCGGCCCTGGCGCGGACGCCCATCGCACCGCAGACGGGGGCGGGCCAGTCGACGTCGGTGCGGGCGAGTTCCCGGTCAACCGCACCGGCGACGTCGCCGGCGAAGGGCACGACCCGGCGGCTGGTGAGGTCGACGTGGGTCGCGGTGACCTCGAGTGTGCTCGCGAGGCGTTCGGTGGTGTCGTCGACGAGGAACGCCATGGCGTGGACGACCTTGTCCGAGCGTTCGACGATCCGCGCGTGCACCGACACGCGGTCGCCGACGTGGACCTCCGCGTAGTAGCGGATGTGGTGCTCGGCGGTGAAGAAGCCCTGGCCACGGGTGGCGCGGTAGTCGTCGGTAATGCCCATCCGATCGAACACTTCCGCGATCGCCTGCGCCTCGAGGTCGAAATAGTGGCGGATGTTCATGTGGCCGTTCTCGTCCTCGTAGGCGGACGGAACGAGCACGGGCCCGCACTCGCGGGGCAGTGCAACCACCTGGAGGTATGAGGGGATTTCGGCTGGTGACGTCATCGGTCCATAATAACGATCGTTATCACCGAGTGCTAGAATGCAGCTGTGGACCGGAACAGGAAGATCCTCGACACCGCCGCAGAGCTGTTCTACGAAAAAGGCTTTCACGGAACGAGTGTCGATGAGCTGGGCTCCCGTGCCGGTCTGAGCGGTCCTGCCATCTATCGTCATTTCTCAGGCAAGGACGAGATTCTGGCCACCCTGTTCGATGAGGCGATGGACGAGTTGATCGGCGCCACCGAACCGGTGCACGAGGACGCGGATCTCGATCTCCAGCGGATGATCCGACACCACGCCCTCTATGCTGCCCGGCACCGCCATCTCGTGAACGTCAGCCAGCGTGAAGACCGGTCGCTGGTCGATCCGTGGCGGAAGGCGATCAACCGCCGGCGCAAGCAGTACGTCCAGGGGTGGGAGGCCGCGGTGGCGCGGTCGATCCCCGCCGCGTCGCCGGCAGAGGTTTCGGTGGCCACCCAGTCCTGCCTGGGCATGATCTTCTCGATCGCGTACTGGCCCGCCAAGGTGACCCGCACCGCCGGGCTCGCCGATCACATGGTGCGGATGGCGAGCGAGGGCCTGGACGCTTTCCGGTAACAGCACACCGGTAATAGCACTCTGCCCCTGCACCTATCGGTAGATGCAGGGGCAGAGTCAGCTTCGGGCTAGGTCGCGATGCTGGAGCGGTACGTGTAGGACGACGACCGCGACAGGGCGAACTCGAAGATTCCGTAGCCGGTCTGCCCGTTCCACTCGAACGTGCAGCACCGGTCGGTCAGGGCCGAGTCGAGGGTCGTCGGCCCCACGGATCCGTCGAGCGGATAGACGTCGAACTCCTGGAAGTCGCGGCCACGGACCTTGCCGTGGTGTCCGCCGTAGCCACCGCCCGCCATGTAGCCACCGCCTGCGGAGGCGTCCGCACCGATGCGGTAGGTCGCGCCGCCGGCCGTCACGACCTCGATCGTCCCCCCGGTGAGGTCGTTGCCCGCGGCGAATGCCAGGTCGTGCCGGACGTCGGTGATGTCGTCGAGTCGGCCGTCGTCGTGCATGACGGCGCCTTCCAGCAGAATTCGGCCACCTCGACGGTCCTCGACGAGCAGGAACCCGAACGTGCGGTCCGGGAACTGCGCCTGGTACCAGATGTGCAGGCCCTGTCCGCCGGACATGGTCCGCACCCCGCGGGAGCGGTCCCGCAGGCCGTACCACCCGCCGACGTCGGTGGCGGACCCGTCGAGGGTGAGAGTGCCTTCGTAGCGGCCGGGCTGGAAGAGATGGTCGAACGACGTGACGTTTCCGTCGGTGTTCTCCACATCCACCGATCCGAGCCAATACGGTGCCCGGGCGCGCCAGACCAGGTCCAGTTCGAGTCCGGTTTTGTTCTCACCCAGCTGGATTCGCCAGGTCGTGTTGTCCTCGAGCGTCTCCCACTTCAGCGGCCCGACGGAGGCGGCGTCGGTCGCGTCGTGCTCGGTGGAGAAGCGCAGGTTGCGCTGCTCGGTCTCCGTGGTGAGGACGACGAAACCGTCCACGACGTTCCGCGGTGGATAGACCCCGGCGCCGAGGATCACCGACGGCGCGGCGGCGCCGTCCGGATGAAGGTTGAACATGAACCGGTCGAAGAACCTCTCCGGCATGTCAGCAGTGGCCCGGGTTACCAGGGCGTCGTGGAATCCGTCGGTCATGCGTACTCCTTCTGGTCGACGGTGGGTATCAACTGGAGACCGGCGACTTCGGCGCCGATGTCTCGTCGACAGCGTCGACCTCCTTGTGATCGAGGGTAAAGCGGTAGGACCCCATCAGCAGCAGGCAGACGATCCCGACACCGACCAGCACGATGATCGGCAGCGCTCCGGCACGGTAGGAACCGGTGGCGCTGTAGACCTGTCCGAGCAGGAAGATGCCGAACGCCGACCCCTGCGCGTAGAGGAAGTAGATGAATCCCAGCACCCGGCCGTAGGAGTGCTTGGGGAAGTATCGGCTCACCATGTAGGCGGCGAGATCACCCTCGGATCCCAGGCCGAGACCGATCAGGACGGCGCCGACGAACAGCAGGCCGGTCTGCGACGACGTGATCATCAGGAAGACGCCGACCGCGCACAACGCGAAGATGATCGAGCCGATGGCGGGGGCGTAGAACCGGTCCAACAGGTAGCCGACCAGCAGGCGGGCGGAAACCGACGCCAGGCTGAGGACGGACAGGATCGAGACGGCGGTGCCCTGGCTGATGCCCTTGTCGGTGGTCATGGGCACGATCTGCGACATCAACCCGAAGGTTGCCGACGACACCAGGAAGATGGCGATGGAGAGCAGCCAGAACTGCCGGTACTTCCGGGCCACGGTGAGGAGGGACTCCCCGGCCATCCGGCCTTGTAGGCGCGCGGCCATGCGCTCGGCCTCGTGTTCGGCCGGCATCCGGGTGACGAAGGCGTAGACGGCGGCCGGGATGACCGTGCACAGGGCGCCGATGACCAGGAACGCCAAGCGCCATCCGCCGATGCCGAGCATCCAGTTGGCTAGATACGGCATCAGTACACCGCAGGAGCCGAGGCCGGCCATGAGAATGCCCAGCGCCATGCCGCGCCGGTCCTGGAACCACGCACTCACCACGGTCGAGTGCGCGACCGGGTTCACGGCGCCCGCTCCGGCGCCGATCACCACACAGAGCAGGTAGAAGACGAGTTGATTGTTCGGCAGTGCGGACATCAGCATCAGGCCGATTCCGAACGCCAGTGACATCGGGACCGAGGGGATCTTGGGTCCGTACCGGTCGATGAGGAAGCCCAGGATGACGATGCTGATGCCCACCAGCACCGTTTCGATGGACAGGCCGTTGCTGATGACGCTGCGTTCCCAGCCGAACTCCTGGGTCATGGGCTTGCCCAGGATGTTGAACAGAACGTTGACCGCTGTCGTGCCGAACAGCAGTGTCATGAAACCGGTAACGACATACCACCAGCGGTTCAGATGCCGCGTGGGCGCCTGCAACCCAGTCGTGCCGACTGCGCTCATGGAAGCTCCTGTCGATTGATATCGGTAGTCGGGGGCGGCGATGCCGCGCAGGGGATCCACGGTGAGTGGCCTCCGTCACAGATAACACCATATGGACAGGCCAAAGTAAAGGACAGTCCAAAATGGTGACTAGCGATGGGACGAGAAGTCGAAGATCCTGCTCGCGATCCGGCGCAGCTGCAGCTCGTCCGTGCCCTCGGTGATGCGGTAGCGGCGGTGGTGGCGGTAGATGTGCTCGAACTGCTTGTGGCGGGAGTATCCGACGCCGCCGTGGATCTGGATCGCGCGATCGGCGGCGCGGCAGGCGAGCTGGTTGCTGCGCAGGTTCACCATCGCCACCTTGTCGGTGACGGCCGTCTTCCCGAGCTCGTCCATCATTGCCGCGGTCTTGTAGATCGTGTTGCGGATCAGTTCCGCATCGGTCTGGAGTTCCACCAGTTGCCACTGGATTCCCTGGTGCTCGTGCAGCGGCTTCCCGAAGACGACCCGCTCCTGCGCGTACTTCACGCTCTGGTCGATGCAGTACTGCGCCGCACCGAGCGACGACGCCGCCTGCCGGATCCGGTTCTCGTGGACGAACAGCTGCGCGCAGTCGAGGCCGCGGCCGACCTCCCCGACCACTGCGCTCGCCGGGACCCGCACGTCGTCGAGATGGACTTCCGAATGGTCGCTGGGCATGTTGAACGTCCAGTGGTTGAACGGAACGGAGAACCCGGGCGCGTCCGTCGGTACCAGGAATGCGGTGATCCCGTCGGCCTTGCCGGCCTGCCCGGACGTGCGCGCGAACACGAGGTCGACCTCGGAGCAGTCGACAAGGCTGTTGAAGCGCTTCGCCCCGTTGATGATCCAGTCGTCGCCGTCACGCCGGGCCGTCGTTTCCAGGTACGTCGCGTCGCTGCCGTGCCCGGGCTCGGTGAGACCGAACGCGATCTCGATGTCGCCGCGGATCAGTGGTTCGAGGTACTGCTCCCGCTGTTCGTCGGTACCGTATTCGTGCAGTACGAGCGCAAGGGGGAGGTTCGCGACCACCGATGCCTCGTCGGCGTGCGGGAAGTGCAGACCGGAGCCCCGGGTGAGGAGGTGCTCGCGCACGACGGCCATCGCGAGGTTGCTCCCGTCGTTGCCGCCGAGCGCCCGGGGCAACGGGAACCGGAAGAACCCGGCGGCGTCGGATCGGCGCCGCGCCTCGAGCAGCAACTCGCGCCACTCCTGCTTGGGGAATCCGTCCCGTTCCCAGTCCGTGCGGGCGTACTCGCGGCGGTGGTCGAAGAACTGCGGGTGCTTGGCCTCGAGCGGGGTGATCTCGCGATCGATGAACGCGTCGAGGTCGGTGACGAACTGCTGCACATCGTCGGGAATGGTCCAGTCCATAGGGCGTCCTCCGCTTCGGTTTCCTGATGCATCGGACGGTAGGGAGCGGCGGCACCCACAGCCACGAGGCCGCCGCGCCGCACTGTTGATTTCTCCAGTGCCGAATCGACGGTTCCTGTGGTGCGCGCGGTCGCCGTGGTTGCATGCGGCCATGCTGAAGCTGAACGGGATCGACGAGTTGGTTGCGCGGGTCGGCACCGACCTCGGCACGACGGACTGGTACGACGTGACCCAGGACCGCATCACGGCGTTCGCGCACGACACCGAGGACTTCGAGCGGATCCACGTCGACCCCGAGCGTGGCCGGGAGGCCGGATTCGGCGGCACGATCGCCCACGGAATGTACACACTCTCGCTCGGGCCGAAGTTTCTCTACGAGGTCTTCGAGATGAACGGGCATTCGCTGGGACTCAACTACGGGTTCGACACGGTGCGGTTCCTGAACCCCGTCCCGGTCGGTTCGCGGATCCGCATGACGGCGCGACTGCAGGATGCGCGACCGATCGACGGCGGATATCGGTTCACGATCCGGCAGACCTTCCAGATCGAGGGTCACGACAAACCCGCCTGCGTCGCGGACGCGGTCGTGGCCTACTTCCACTGAATACGAGGAGAGTGACGTCCATGCGCGCAGTCGTCGTCGAGGAACTGACCGGCCCGGAGGCCGCGACGTTGGCAGAGGTACCCGAACCGCACGGCGCCCACCCCCGGGCGGACGGACAGCGACTACTCGTCGACGTGCACGCCGCCGGCCTCTCGTTCATCGACCCCCTGCAGACCTGGGGGAAATACCAGAACGGCGTGCCCACACCGTACGTGTGTGGCAGCGAGTTCGCGGGTGTCGTGGTCGAGGCGCCGGGCGGCACCGACCTCCGGCCGGGCGACCGGGTCGGCGGAATCGTCTGGCACGGCGCGCTCGCCGAGCGGGCCCTGGCACTGCCCGAGTACACGGTGAAGATCCCGCCGTCGATGTCGTTCGTCGAAGGCGCGGCGCTCTACATGAACTACTCGACGTCCTGGTACGCGCTGCACCGGGCGCAGGTTCGGCCGGGCGAGTACGTGCTCGTCCACGGCGCGGCGGGTGGGGTGGGTACCGCGGCGCTCGACCTCGCGGACACGTTCGGGGTGAAGGCGATCGCGGTCGTGTCCAGCGACCGGAAGGAGGAGGTCGCGCGCCACCACGGCGCGCACGCGGTGGTGCGGTCGGACGGGCCGTGGCTCGACGAGGTGCGCGACCTCACCGACGGGCGCGGCGTGCACGTGGTGATCGACCCGGTGGGCGGCGACCGGTTCACCGACTCGCTCCGCGCACTGCGCCAGGGCGGGCGACTCGTCGTCGTCGGATTCACCGGCGGCTCGATTCCCACCGTTAAGGTCAACCGCCTGCTCCACCGCAATCTCACCGTCACGGGAATCACCATGGACAACATGGAAACCGAGTATCCCGGGACTTTGCGGATGGTCCGGGACGCCGTCGAGTCACTGGCCGCCGAGGGACGGATACATCCGTATGTCGGGGCGACGTTCCCGCTCGAACAGTCGGCGGCCGCACTGCGCGCGCTGGACGACCGGGCCGCGCTCGGCAAGGTCGTGGTCGAGGTGGTACCTCGCGGTGTTACGGAAGTGGTGCCGTCGGCCTGACGGCACGGGCTCAGGGAACCGCCGGGGCGCCGAGCACGGCCAGCCCTCGTTCGACGACCTCGGCGAGGCTCTCCGCGGCGACGACCAGGGCGGGGTCCGGGTCGGGGCGCCTCCGGTTGCGTTTGACGAAGACCGACATCGTCGACGCCGTCTTGTAGTAGCAGTAGGCCAGGAACCAGTCCAGGTCGGGAATCGGCCCGTCACGCTCGGCGCGGTAGGCGGCCAGGAGTTCGCCGCGGGACGGCATCCCGGTTCCCGCCGCGACGTCGGCCGCCGGACGGGACCGCCGGAACCGGTGCGCCGGGTCGGTGTGCATCAGCAACCACGCCAGATCGGTGCGGGGGTCGCCGACGGACCAGATCTCCCAGTCGATGATCGCGGCGAGGTCGTCGCCGGCGAACAGCATGTTCGCGAGTCGGTAGTCGCCGTGCAGCAGGGTGGGAGCGACCGGTGCGGGGATGCGGTCCGTCAGCGCGGCGTGCAGTTCGGCGTGCCGAGGCGCGATGTCGTCGTCGACGGTGTCGAGCAGGCGCTGCCAACGGGCGAGTTCCTCCGCGACGGTGACGACCGGTTCGTCCCCGACTCCCAGCGCGACGGGATCGAGGTTCTGCATCCGTGCGAGCATCCCGGCGGCTCGGAGAGCGCGGACGGCAACCGTGTCGGCGGACGGCGGGGAGCCGGCTTCGTCGAGGAGCGGTTCGTAGGACTGTCCGTCGACGAGGGTCATGCCGAAGTACGGTGGCCGTTCGGGTGTTCCGTTCTCCTCGAGGAGGATCGATGGCACCCGGACGCCGGGCGCCGCGCCGAGGAGACGGATGATCCGCGCCTGCCGGAGGACGTCGCGGTTGCGGACCGGTTCCAGTCCGGGGGGTGCCATCTTGAGGACGATGCCCGCGTCGGGCACGCCCGGGCGGCTGAGCACGGCCCGGTAGGTCAGGCTCGACACCCCACCCGGCAGTGCCGAGGGCGCCGATATCGCGGCTCCCGGCCATCGGCGATCCGCGGCCGCCGTCGCCCGTGTGGTCAGCGTGTTCACATCGAATTCCGTCACGTCTCCACGATCGGGCCGGTCGGCCGGCACCGCAAACACGCGCGTCGCTGTCACTGAAGAAATCCACAGTGGTCCCTCGGTGGTTGCTTCGGATGATCTCCGGTGCGTGGTAGAGCTTGTCTATGACATCGATCAGCGGATATCGGTCCCGGAACGATGCTGGGCTGGAGCGGTTCTCGTTGCACGGCAAGGTCGCGGTGGTGACCGGGGCGTCGTCCGGTCTCGGTGTGGCCTACGCGCTCGCCCTGGCACGCGCGGGTGCCGACGTCGTCCTCGGGGCGCGGCGTGGCGACAAACTGGCCGACACCGCGGAGCAGGTGCGGAAGTACAACCCCCGCGTGGTGGCGGTGGAGACCGACGTGACGCAGGTGGACCAGTGCGACCGCCTCGTCGAAGCCGCCGTCGAGGCATTCGGGCGGGTGGACGTCCTCGTCAACAACGCGGGCACCGGCGGTGAATACCACCCCGTGACGGAGGATCCGCCCGACCACTTCCGGTCCGTCGTCGACGTCAACGTGCACGGCTCCTACTGGATGATTCAGCCTGGAAGCACCGATTGGTATGAGCGCGTGAGAGTGTCATAAAAGCGAAATGCCCTGTCGTAGTGGAAGAATGAGACTTCTCGAGGGTCAGATTCAGCCACGCGGAAGGACATCTCGCGGATGCAACTATCTCACACCCGACCCGTCTCGGCGGCGAGGTTCGACGATCCGAATTTGGTGGCGACCGCGGGACTGGTCCCGGTGATGGCGTTGGCGCAGGCCAGCGGCCTGCTCACGCTCGCCGATCAGCACCTGAGCGTGCCCACCGACAAAGGCGCCAACCCGGGCCGCAAGATCGGGTCCCTGATCGGCGGGATGGTCGCCGGCGCCGACAGCATCGCCGACCTGGCGATCCTGCGGCACGGGGCAATGGGGACCGTCTTCGACCGCCCCTATGCACCGTCGACGCTGGGATCGTTCCTCCGCGAGTTCACCTTCGGGCACGTGCGGCAACTCGACGCCGTCGCCTCACGGTTCCTGGGCGCTCTCGCCGAGAAGACCCCGCTGGTCAGCGGCATCGACACCGGGCGAATCATGGTCGATATCGACGACACGATCATCGAGGTCCACGGCCACGGCAAACAGGGCTCCGGATACGGCTACTCCGGCGTCCGCGGGCTCAACGCCCTGCTCGCCACCGTCACCACCGACACCTGCGCGCCGGTGATCATCGGTCAACGCCTACGCCGAGGAGCCTGCGGCTCCGCACGCGGCGCCGCCCGGATGGTCGCCGATTCGCTGGCCACCGTCGACCGGCTGCGTTCCCAGGCCGGCGGGGCGGACGGCCACGGCGCGTCGAAGCCCCTGGTCCGTGGCGACTCCGCCTTCTACGGCCATCCCACCATCAGTGCCGCGATTCGCGCCGGCGCCGATGTGTCGGTCACCGTGCGCCTGACCTCCACCATCAAACGTGCGATCGCATCCATCGACGACGAGTCCGCGTGGACACCCATCGAATACACCGACGCCCTCTACGACGAGGACACCGACACCTGGATCTCGCGGGCGGAGGTCGCCGAGATACCGTTCACCGCGTTCGCCTCGCAGAAGAAGGCCCACCAGATCCCCGGACGGCTGGTGGTGCGCCGCATCCCCGACCTGCGACCGCCCAAGGACCAGGGCCAGGGCACGTTGTTCGACATCTGGCGGTTCCACGCCTTCTTCACCACCACCGACCCCGACGACCTCGACACCGTCGACGCCGACAAGACCCACCGCCAACACGCCGTCATCGAGCAGGTGCACGCGGACCTGAAGAACTCCGCCCTCGCGCATCTGCCCTCGGGCCGGTTCGCCGCGAACGCCGCCTGGCTGGTCTGCGCGGTGATGGCGTTCAATCTGACCCGTGCCGCCGGCACCCTCACGGCTGACCCGAAGCTGACGAAAGCGACCACCGGCACCATCCGGCGCACCCTCGTCTCGGTCCCCGCCCGCATCGCCTCCTCCGCCCGACGGCTGACGCTGCACCTACCGACCGACTGGCCGTGGGAAACACCATGGAACACACTGTTCGACAGAACGTTCGGCCGCAATCACCCGATCATCGTCTAACGTCCGCGACACCTGCCCGCCCTCGACGCGAAAGAGCCAGTGGAACAACCCGACACGCAGGTCGGACGATCACCCACGTCCGTAACCAACTCGCTGCCGCACAACGAAACTCAGCACGGACACATCAGTCGATCGGTGGATTTAGGTTCAGGCGTGCGCGCGGGTGATGGGCCGCGGCAGTTCGATCGTGAACGTCTCCAGCGTCATGGCTCTCACGACGGCGAAGATGCCCGCCGCCGCGTACAGCGCGAGCAAGGCGGCCGTTCTCGGGCTGAGCCGCGACCTCGCCGCGCAACTCGGTCCGAGCGGAATCCGGGTGAATGCCATTCTGCCGGGTGTCTTTCCGTCCGAGGCGACGGCGCACTACAGCGAGAACTACAAGCGCAAGATCATCGACGCGCGGATACCCCTCGGACGCATCGGCGATCCCGAGGACATCGCCGCGGTGGTGGTGTTCCTGGCGAGCGACGCGTCCGCGTATCTGACCGGGGTGAGTCTTCCCGTCGACGGCGGCGTGCTGGTGAACTGAGCACGCGCGGACGCTATCGGTGCTGCGCCACCGAGGAGGTGACCGTGCGGGTGTTGAGGCCGTCGCCGGCGTCGACGGTGAGGAACTGGCCGGTGACGCTGCGAGCGGTGGGGGAGGCGAAGAACGCGACGGCATCCGCGATGTCGGCCGGGTCGACGAATCCGTTGGGCATCGACGCGAGCCACGCGTCCTGGATGTCCTGAGGCATGGACAGGATGCCGGAGCTGGCCGTCATCCCGGGCAGGACGGCGTTGGCGGTGATGCCGAGGGCGACGTTCTCGGCCGCCACCGTCTTGACCAGACCGAGCAGGCCGGCCTTCGTGGTGCTGTACGACACCTGGGCCGGCATGCCCTGCGTGCCTGCGGTACTGGAGATGACGACCACGCGGCCGTATTCCCGTTCGCGCATCCCCGGCAGGCATTGCTGCAGCACTCGGAAGGTCCCGGTGAGGTTGACCTCGAGGTCTTTTCGCCACTTGTCGATCGACAGACTGTGTGCGGCGCCGAACATCGTCGTCAGACCCGCATTGGCCACGTAGACGTCGATGTCGTCGAGGGGCGGCAGTTCGTCGGCGGACATGTCGGCCTGGTACGTGCACCCGGGTGCACGGTCGAGCGTGACCACCTCCATCCCGTCGGCTTCGAGTCGGGCGACGATGGCCTTACCGATACCGCCCTCGCGTGCGGCACCGGTTACCAGTGCCTTGCGGCGGTGCGGGTCGGTCATGCGGATCTCCGTTCGTCGGGCAGTGCATCGATGCGTCCAGTGTCGTCGCATTCCGCTTCGGCGCAGCGGTTTTCGACGTGGAAGGCCGGATGGTCGCGAAGTCGGAGGACGAGAAGCGCGGTATGGATGCTCAGTTGATGAGACGCGTCACCGGTGACGTCGAGGCCGGTGAGGGCGTGCACTCGCGACAACCGGAGGCGCACCGTGTTCTCGTGCACACCCAGACGCGTGGCGGTGCGGCGCATGCCGCGATTCTGCTCGAACCAGACTGCCAGGGTGCGAATCAGTTCGGTCGACGTCGCGTCGTCATCGAGGAGGGGGCCGAGCATGTCGTCGATGTAGTGCCGGATGGCGGAGATCTCGCCGTTCGCGAGGAAGAGCCGGGCCGGTCCCAGATCGTCGACGGCGAGAACGCGATGCCCCGTTCCGTGAGTGAAACGGTCGATGCAGCGCACCACCTCCCGTGCCTCGCGGTAGGCGCGGGTGAACGAATCGGGTTCGTACACGGATGACACCCCGGCGATCAGACCTCCCGTCGGGCTCAGTTCGGCGGCCGCCGCCTCGAGGGTCGCGGTGATGCGCCGGACGACGGTCGGGGACGCGACGTGCTCCGGTGCCTCGATGAGCAGGAGGATTCCCTCCGAACCCCGAGTCGACAACACCTCCATGCCGAGAGCACGCTCGGTGTGCTCGGCGAGGGAGCGGTCGAGATCCTCGGGTGTTCCGTCGGATCCGCGGACATACACCAGGGACCGGCGGGCGTGGACGTTCACGCCGAGGTATTCGGCACCGGCCGCGAGATCGGCCCAGGCGCCGGAGCCGCGAACGAGTTGGCGGGCGAGTGCGGACCGCGCATTCCAGGCCACCCGGGTGATGCGACGCTGGGTGAGGAATTGCGCGCCGATGCGGCGGGCACAGCGGAGGGTCACGTACTCGTCCGTGGGATGGAACGGCGTGGGTTGTTCGTCGACGACGAGCCATCCGAGGTGTTCGCCGCGTTCGACGATCGCGCTGAGGATCTTGCGCCGCGACAACCCGGTGCCGAGTTCGGCGGGCAACAGCACGGGTTCCGCACTGGTCGGGGTGATCGTGTGCTCGCGCACGATCTCGCGCAGTGGTGGGAACGTCGTCTGCCTGCCGGCATCGGGCCGGGAGGACGCGACGACGTGTCCCTGGCGGTCGAAGAGGGTGACGGCTTTGCCGGTGGCCTCCGAACAGACCCGGACGATCGCGGACAGGCAGTCGACGGCCACCGCGGCGTCGTCGAGAAGCTCGTCCAACGCGCTGAGCGGAAGGTGCCTACGGTCGGTGCGCTCGTCGGAGGTGGACATCACACGGTCAGCGGTGATGGGTGAGCAGAAGTGTGCGGACTGACGCCGCGTGCTCGATGGCCGACTCCATCGACGTGGTTGCCGGCACCAGGGTGATGTTGTCTGCACCTGCTTCGACGAACGAGTTCAGCCACTCGGCGACCTGCTCGGGTGTTCCGGCGGGGGCCAGATGACGGAACTTGTCGCGCGGCAACTGATACAGCGCCTGCATCTTCTCGCCGACGAGCCGGTCCGCGACCGCGGCATCCTTGTCGAGCCCGCACCAGACGTTGACGCCGAACGAGTCGGGTGCCCGGTCTTCCTTCGCTGCCGCATCGAGAATGGCGGTACGGGTCTCGGCGAACCGGCGTGGAGTGCAGAAGATGCCGAGCCAGCCGTCGCCGTAGCGGGCGGTGCGGCGGATGGCGGATTCGCCGCGGCCACCGATCAGAATCGGCACCGCCGGCTGCGGCGCAGGCAGGATGCGTGCCCGGTCGAGGGTGAAGAACTCACCATGATGGGTCACTTCCTCGCCGGTGAGGACGGCGCGCAGCACCTCGAGCGTCTCGTCGAGGCGACGGCCGCGGGTGCTGGGGTCGACCCCGCTGTTCGAGATCTCGGAGCGGTCCTCACCGCCGACGCCGGCACCGAGGACCAGCCGTCCGGGTGCGATCTGCGACAGCGTCGCGATCTGGCGCGCGGCGAGCATCGGGTGCCGCAGTCCGAGCAGGTAGACGCCGATGATCACCGACAACGTGTCGTGGCTGGACAGGACGGACGTGGCCGAGACCATGCCGTCGAACCCGGTTCCGCCGTGGAAGCTGATGTGGTCGCCGACGGTGATGTGGTCGAGACCCGCCTCTGCCGCGGAATCGAGGAGCAGTCGCCGATCCGCGGGTTTCGGGACGAGGAGTGCGTCCGTGACCGACAATCCCACTCTGATCGACACCCTGATCTCCTTTCATGCGAATGGACTGACCATAAACTTATCGGCGGGGCGATGGCAAGGGGCGGGGCAGGCCCCACCACGTCTTCTGGCCGTTGATCACCCAGCCGTCAGCGGTTTGCTCGGCGCCGCAGTTCATCGCGGCGACATCTCGTGGTGTCGGCAACCGAACGAATGAGACTGGCGGGGTTCGGTTCGGCGTGCCCATATCATCGGTCCACGAGCATCGACCGGGCGCCGGCTTTGGCGGCCCAGAATTCTCGGCTGCCGCCTTCGCGGAGCGGGTCATTGTTCGGTCGATCAGGCTGCCGGCGCGGTCGGGGGTGAGTTCCTCGCAGGCCAGTACCAGTCCGTTGCCGGGTACTTCCCACAGCGACAGGTAGGTGGCCGGGGGCCGACGTACGGGCGTTGCGGGCTGTCAGGTGCGCGCTGTCCATCGGGTGCGAGGCCGAACGCTATCGGGGGACTGCTGCGATCGACGATGTGTCGGAACGCCGGCAACTGTGCGTGGGGCCCGTCGTCTCCTCGGCGACAGTGAAGTCGGGTCCGGCCGAGGGGGTGGCGATTCCAGGACGATTCATTTCTGTTCCATCAATTCTCGACGGGTCTGGAACTCCGGATGTCGTTGTGTGAGTGGCCTTGTCTTGCTCACCCTGAACTACTTCGGAAAACACGTCGTCCCGGCCACGGAGAGGCCGGGACGACGTGCCAGAGGCCGGAAGTTGGCCCCCCGATCAGGTGGTCACACGCAGGGAAAACCGAAAACCTGCGGCGTGCTTCCATTGAACTCGTCAGGTCTTGTGAGACTTTTCGCTGCTGCAAAAAATGGAAGTGAGTGCAGTCGGCAATATTTCCACGTTCCGGGCCGTTCCTTTCCGAAGCCGTTACTTCTGATGTGGGCGCGGGTCAGGGGTGTTGGCCGTGTTCCCGCGGCAACATCATCAATCCTCAGGCAGCGAAGAAGATGGCGGGATGCGGTGTTGACGCCAGTGTCGCATCAGCTCTTCCGCTTTCGGATGAGTTGAGTGGACTCGAGGGCCTTCTCTCGCTTCTCCGCCCGGCGCTCCTTGAGGGCACGTGCGGACTGTTTCGAACTCTTGACGGCGGACTTGTCGGCCATTGTCGGTCCTTTCCGAATCGGCAACCGCGAACTGACCTCGACCATACCCAACAAAAGAAATAAGTCCAGTTCAGCGGCCGAAATGCGAGGCGGCTCGGTGATGCCGGGTCGTGACGAGGGGTCGGGTGGCGCCTCGGCGGGCGGTTCCCCGGTCCGAGGGGCGCTACGCCCCCTTTTGTCCGGTCCGGTCGTCGTGAAACACCAGTCGGGAGCTTCCGAGGTGCAAGGCGCGCAGGAAATTTCACGGAGCTTGCTTATTTCTCACCGATGGCTATGGTGCAGGGCAGCGTTAGTGGAATCTATTTGGAGGACTGAAATGTGAGTGCAGCTACCGATCGTCAGTGGGCGGTTCGCGACGCTGTTCTGCGTTGGCTTCTTGCGAAGACAACGGAGGGTTATCGCAGCCCGATTCTGGACGCGGATGCCATCGGAGCGGAGGTCGGGTGGGTGGCCTCGGCGCTCACCCATGACGAAGTGGTCGACGCCTCGATGTTTCTCTTCAAGGAGAACTTTGTGACAGGCGTCCCGGTAATGGGTATCGGGATTCCACGACCGATGCTGACTGTCGCCGGACGCCGGGTGGCCAAGGCAGGCAAATCGTTGAGGTCCAAGATCGACGCTCACGAAGCGAAGTTGCGCCAGCGTCTACCGGCCCCGCTCGCAGAGACATCCGCGACGACGGCGGCCGTGAAGTGAACGAGAGAATGGCTCGACCGGTCACTCGACGTTGAGTTCGTGAGCCTGGGGTTGAATTCGGAACCGTTGGAGTCTGCACCGTCGTCGGGCACACTGCGCCGACACCGACGAGGTCACCCAGTCCGGTGGCGTTCCCCGAGGTAGGTGTCCGCGTACGCGCACTCTGCGGCGCGAAGGTTCGACCACATCGGCGACGGCCGGCAGGCGACCAACAGCGAAAAAAACTGAACGATAGGAGAATTCGATGATTTCCTACTGGATGACAGGGTGCTCCGGAGGTCGTAGCGTGGGTGCTGGACGGATTGGTCGATGGCGGGCAGTGTGACTCACGGTTTCGCCGGCCCGTCGCCGTTCGCATGGCTCGTCGATGGGCACGTTATTTGCTGGTGAGGGTGTAGCGGTCGGCGATGACTTCGCGGTCTTCTCGTGGGGTGACTGCATGCCCGTCCGTGATCTGGCCGAGTGCACTCGGAGCCAACCAATTGATTTCTAGACGAAGGCAGGAATCGTCCATCATGAGTGTGACATCCGACCGCAGGAGATCGTCGACCCTCACCGGTGCCGGGTCGATCAGCACCGCGGAGATCAAGGCCCGACTCGCCGTGATGTTCGCTGACGACAACGCCGACACCCCTTTGCCCTCGCTGCCGACTGGGCGCGAACTGAGCTCTACCGCATCACGATCCGCACCGGCCGCCACACCTGGCCCATCCCGAGGAGGACCTGTCCCGTGAATCTCAATGTCGCTCTACTGCTCCTTGTCCTCGCCGGCGGAATCGGTGGCACCGCCGTCATCCAGGCCGCGTTGCGCCGTTCCGCCGACCGCGGTCGACATGCGGTGTTCCACGTCGACGGCTGATCAAACTCGGTCAAGCTCGCCGGGGGTCGAGAAGGGCAGAGGTGAGCGATCCTGCGATGGGGGTTGGGTCTGGTACGGGCGCTGCCGCGGATCCCGTGCCGGCCCACGAACCTATCGACCTGCGTGACAACGCCGGTCCCGGCGGCGGCTGCGACCGCGGCTCGAACGGGCACGGTCGGGATGAGGCCATGCGATTAGCTCGGAGGTCGCAAATGACGAATCCGATGCCGGGCAACTCGGACAGATCCGGTGCGACGGCCGTCACGGCAGAATCGAGTGCCTTCATGTTGTCGATCAACTCGGTATCGGGGGTGCAGATTCGTCTCGCTCGAGGACTGATCGAGGCGGCGTAGCCGGGTTTGGGATCAAGTTTGTGGTGTATGAGTCACGTTCGACTCGTGATGTTTCAAGCCGCGAGTGCGCGGTGGCGGTTGCTTCTAACCGGCAAGGTGAACCATCGACCCTCCAGCACGCGTCGTCAGGGGAAATCGGCGCGTTTGCCGTCTCTGATCGTCGACGCCACCGCTGCAATCGCGACGCCGGAACGAGCCCCGCAGAGTGTGGTGCCCGGAGCGCCCCGCCGGATGCGGCATCCGCAAGGAAACCTCGGTCACACGGAGGGACCGGCCGGGACCGGCTCCTCGACGAGGTCGAGGGGAACGCTCTGTCGAGGTCGACGATCGGCGGCGATGAGATCGACGTCCGCACTTGACCGTAGATCGGGGAGGTGCGATCGGGCCGACTCTCTGGTTGACGTGGTTGACGACATAAGGCAGCATTATGGTTGACAAGGTTGACGCGAAAGGGCGGGTGTGATGACGTCGCTGGTGGAGCAGGAGAAGCGATTGATGGAGGAGCTGTCGCAGCGTGTGCACCGCACGTTCGCTGCGGCCGCTGCGGCCGGTGTGCCCACCGACGCGTTCGCGGACGTGCAGGCGATCGCTGATGCGATGTCGGCTGCGCTTCCCACCCATCATGTCTATGACCAGGTCGTGGGCCCGTTTTACGATACGGCCGGGCTGACTCGCTGGTGGAATGTCAGTCGGCAGGCGGTGAGCAAGAGGGTCGCTACCAACGCGGTGATCGCCTGCCAACTCGAAGAGGGGCAGTGGGTCTATCCGGTGTGGCAGTTCACCAGCAGCGGCACCGTGGATCCGACGCTGGTGCAGGTGTGGCGTGTCCTGCGTGCGGGGGCGGACCCGTGGACGTGTGCGCTGTGGCTGCGGGCACCGCAGGATGCGTTCGGCGGTAAGACCGCGGCGGGCTGGTTGGCCGAGGGCGGCCGGGTCGACCCGGTCCTGGCGGCGGCCCGCGCGGACGTGCAGCGGTGGGAGGTGTGAACCGTGAGGACGTTGCTCTTCGGGCGCCCGGACCACGCACGCTCACGGGGTTTCCTGGTTGGCGGTTGACTGGGAGGCGGCAGGTCAAGCGTGGTCACCGGGTCTCGAATGGGCCGTGGTGGTTCTCCTCTTCGGGTGGCGGACGATTCGATCTGTCCGCACCGCGGGGCACGTGTTACGTCGCATTCGATGAGGCGACGGCGATCCGGGAGACGGTGGGGGAGGCGTTGGCATCGCTCGGGGTGATCGCCCACGACTTCGCGGCCGAGCGGGCACTGTCGACTCTCCGGGTACCGGGCACCCATGACCTCGCCGACACGTGCGCTGACGCGGCTGCCGCGTTCGGGCTCACCCGGGAGTTGTGTTCGATGACACCGTACGACGTTCCCCGGTCGTGGGCGGCAGCGTTCGATGTCGAGTTCGACGGCATCCGGTATCAGACGCGTTTCACCACGGGCCCGGCGGCGAATGCGGCCGCAGTGTTCGGTCCGGCCGGTGAGGTGTCCTGGCCTGTGGACCCGCGCCCGGAGTCTTTCATGGCGGCGGCGAGGCGTTGTGATATTGCGGTACAGCCGCTTCCGCGGTCGGTCCGGGTCCTCGATCCGCCAACCTGACGATCCAGGGCCGGCTCGGCAGGGCGATGTGTCGCGCGTCGAGTGCCGGACACAGCAGCCGTGCGTGGAAGCGCCGCGTCCGTGGCCCGTGCTGCGAGGGGGTCGCGGTCCCGTGATCGACTGACAGGGCGTTGTTCATTGTTTCTCTTTGGTTTACGACGAAGCTGCGGGGGTGCAACAGGGCAGTTCCGAGGGGACTATCGCTCCCTGAGCAAGTCAGCCACCCTCGCTGTTGCTGTGAAAGCGTTCGGCATAGTCGATGTACCAGTCGAGGGCGGCGGCGTCGGCGACGGTGGCGCGGTTGATCGCGGTCTCGGGAGCCACTCCCTGGATCAGCTTCTTGACGGGAATCTCGAGCCGCTTGCCGGTGCGGGTGGTGGGAACTGCAGGAACATCGATGATCTCGTCCGGAACGTGCCGGGGCGAGGTCTGACGGCGGATCGAGGTGCGAATCTTCTCCACGAGAGCCTCGTCGAGGTCAAATCCTTCGCGCAGCACCACGAACAGCGGCATGTGATAGCCCCCGTGGGGTAACTCGGCGCCGATCACCAGTGCCTCGGCGATCTCGGGAAGCGTTTCGACGGCTTGATAGATATCCGCCGACCCCATCCGGACACCGCCGCGGTTGATTGTCGAGTCCGACCGACCGTGGACCACGCAACCGCCGTCGGCTTCCATGCTGATCCAGTCGCCGTGCCGCCATACCCCGGGATAAACATCGAAATAGGCTTCCCGGTAGCGGTTTCCGTCGGGATCGTTCCAGAAGTAGATCGGCATCGACGGCATCGGTGCGGCGATCACCATTTCCCCGACCTCGCCGACGACCGCCTGACCGGCCTCGTTCCAGGCCTGCACATCGACCCCCAGGTAGGGGCCTTGGAGTTCCCCGACGCGAACAGGGGAGATCGGGTTGGCGCCGATGAATCCGGTGGCCACGTCGGTGCCGCCGCTGTCCGACCCCAGGTGCACGTCCGCGCTGACTGCGTCGTAGACCCACCGCCAGGTGGTGTCCGGTAGCGGCGAACCGGTCGACATGATCGACCGCAACCTCGACAGGTCGAAATCGGTACCGGGCTGGGTGCCGCCCTTTTCGCACAGCGTCAGGTAGGCCGCGCCGGTGCCGAATCTCGTTGCCCCGTAGCGGGCGCAGACCTCGAATTGGTGGTCTGGCCGGCCGTAGGTGGGGCTGCCGTCGTAGGTGATCACGGTGGCGCCGACCGCCAGGACGTCGACCAGCATGTTCCACACCACCCAGGCGGTGCTCGCGGCGATGAACACCCGATCGGCGGGGCCGAGGTCATAGTGCAGCGCGTTGGCCTTGAGGGATTCGAGCAGGATTCCGCCGTGCGAGTGGACGATGCCCTTGGGGAGGCCGGTGGTGCCGGAACTGTAGAGGATCCACAACGGGTGATCGAACGGCACCTGCTCGTACTGTGGTGCGGCGTCCCCGACGACGAGGTCGGCGTAATCGGCGACCTCGGGCGGGAGCCGCCCCTCGAGGCCGAGGTTGCGGACCACGATGGTGTGCCGCACGGTTGGGAGCTGTTCCAGCAGTGCGGAGAAGACGTCGCGGCGGTCGATGCGCTTGCCGTTGAATTGGTAGCCGTCCACCCCGATCAGCACGGTCGGCTCGATCTGCGCGAACCGGTCGACCAGCCCTTTGACGCCGAAATCCGGTGCGCAGCAGGACCACACCGCACCGACGCTGGCCGCGGCCAGCACCGCAACGACGGTGGGGGCGATGTTCGGTAAGACCGCGGCGACCCGATCGCCGGAACGCACTCCGATCTCGCGGAAGTGCGCGGCGAGGTTGGCGACCTGCGCGACCAGCTCGGCCCGCGATAGTTCCCCGGTCGTGCCCGTCTCGTTTACCGAGATGATCGCCGGCCCGGGCTCGTCGACGTGACGGAGGAGGTTCTCCGCCCAGTTCAGCCGAGCGCCCGGGAACCACCGGGCACCGGGCATCCGCGGGTCGGCGAGCACCGTTTGCGGCGGCGCCGAGGCGATCACGTCGGAATACTCCCAGATCGAGAGCCAGAACTTGTCGAGGTCACTGATCGACCAGCACCAGAGCGAATCGAAATCGTCGGTGGGGACATTCTTCTCGGTAGCGAGCCAGCGTTGGTACCGGATGATGTTCGAGGCCGAGACCCGCCCGGGCGGCGGCGTCCACAGCACTTCACGTCCTGGCGTGGTCATAGTCGTGCGTCCTTTCCGGTGGGTCCCGCCGTCAGCGTGAGAGCACGGTGCCGAGTGCGCGGGTGAGCTCGTCGGCGGGGTCGGCGGCGGTGCCGGTGCTGCGCCAGGCGACGTGGTTGTCCGGACGGACCAGGATCGCCCCGGTGTCGTCGATCTGGCGGAGTTCGCTCCACCGGCCGGTGGGGTCGGTGCCGTCGCCGATCTGCGCGACCTTGATCTGGACACCGAACTTGTCCATGGCGAGTCGGGCGGCGTCGGACCATGCGGCACCGTCCGTAGCAGTGATGAGCACGAAGTGAGCGTTGTTCCCGGTGAGGTCGTGGGTGGAGATCTGTCTGCCGTCGTGTTCGATCCACGCGTGGGGCAGTCGGTGCCCGGGACGGGTGGTGGGGTAGTACGTGTGCCCCATCGGGTCACGCGGCGGTGCCTCGGTGCCGTCCGGGACGAGTGCCCCTTCCGGGTAGGAGAAGCCGATCTCGAGATCGTGAGCCTGGAATTCGGTGCGCTGGGTACTGATCACCTCGGCTGCACGCGCACGGCGGGTTTCACCCATCGGGGTGTCGGAGAAGAAGTCCCGGAACACCTGGACCTGAGCCTCGACGGGCTGCCCGGGGATCAGGCCGAGACCCGCGTCGATGACCATGTGATTGAGGAAGGTGAACATGGCCCAGTCGACATTGCGCATCCCGACAAGGCGACGTTCGGGCTCGTAGGTGTTGAGCAGGGCAGGGGCGGCGTCCCCTTTCAGGACCGCAGCCAGCTTCCACGCCAGGTTGTGGGCGTCCTGGACGGCGGTGTTCAGACCCAGTCCCGTGGTCGGCGGGTGTCGGTGTGCGGCGTCGCCGGCGAGGAAGATGCGGCCCACCTGGTACTTGTCGGCGAGCACACCTTCGAGGATCCAGTGGCTGACCTTGTGGACCGTCATCTCCAGGTCGGGCAGCTTGAGTAGTTCGCGGATCCGGGGAACGATCGCGTCTTCGTCGAAGCGAGCGGGATCGTCGGGCCGGAAGGTGAAGTGGAGGACGAATTCTTCCGAATGTTTGCCCCAGGTCGGCCCCATCGCGGCCATGGCGCCGCTGCTCCAGGACCCGGCGCCCTCGGGGTTGAGGAGCCAGGTGATCAGGACGTCGTCTTCCCACCACTGCGACAGGTCCGCGGTGAAATGGGTGCTGACCATGTCCAGGATGCCGCTCGGGCCCTCCATCGTGATTCCGAGTTCGGGGCCGACGGTCTTGCCGCCGTCCGCGGCAACCATGTACTGGGCGTGGACGGTGTAGGTCTCCTGCGTTTCCCGGTTCACGATGACCGCGTGCACACCGTCGTCGTCCTGCTCGAACGAGACCAGCTCACGACCGAAGTGTATCGAGCCCGGTGCCCGGTCCTCCGCATGCTGCCGGAGCAGCCGTTCGAGACGGATCTGGGGGTAGTTGCTGGACGGGCACGGGCTGTCGACTGCGTACGCACTCTCGAGCCGTCCGCCGCCGAACGACTCCAGCGTGAACAGGGTGCGGCCGTCGAGTTCGCCGTCACCCCCGAGAGAGGTCACCCATCGGGTCTTGCCCATCTTCCTCGGCGGGGTGCCCACTTCGTAGATCGAGTCCGCGACGCCGACCTGGCGCAGCACCTCCATCGTGCGCTGGTTGAGGTAGTGGGCCTTCGGCAGGTGGGAGGTGCCGGTGTGCCGCTCGACGAGATGGTGATCGATGCCGTGCTCGGAGAGGAGGATCGAGGTGGTCAATCCGCACCCGCCTCCACCGACGACGAGTACGGGGACGGTGATGTCAGACATGGTGTGTGCTCCTGGAAAGAGTGGTGAGGGGGTGCGGACGGTCGGTGGCGGCGAAGCGGTGCCGCATCTCGCCGATGCCTTCGGCGCGGCTGACGAGTTCGTCGTCGAAACCGATGAGCCGTTGGGGATCGCGGGTGAAGCCGATCCCCGAGGGGGTGCCGGTGAAGATGAGGTCGCCGGGGCACAGCGGCAGAATCGAGGACAGGTAGGACACGAGGACCGGGATCGGGAAGATCAGGTGCCGGGTCCGCGACTTCTGCATGAGCTCGCCGGAGAGGACCGTGCTGATCTCGATGTCGTCGGGGTCGCCGAATTCGTCGGGCGTCACGAGCAGGGGTCCGATCGGGGCGAATCCGGCGAAGGACTTGCCGAGGTTGAACTGCTGTGGCGGGGGACCGGACAGCTGCAGGTCCCGCTCGGACAGGTCCTGGCCGAGGGTCAGCCCGGCCACGTGGTCCCAGCCCTGGGAGGCGGGCACGTTTCGGGCTTCCTTGCCGATGACCGCCACGAGTTCGACCTCGAAATCCACCGAGCCACCGGGGTGTTCGATGGTGTCGTACGGCCCGGCGATCGACGCGGGGAACTTGGTGAACACGAACGGGGCGTCGGGCAGTGTGAGCCCGGATTCCTCGACGTGATCGGCGTAGTTGACGCCGACGGCAAAGATCTGGCCGGGCCGGGGAACCGGAGCGCCCAGCTTCGACTCGTCCACCGGTACCCCGTCCGCCAGGTCCGCGGTGCGTGACCAGGCGGTGAACTCGTCCCACCGGTCGAAAATCTGCTGGGGTTCGGCGGAAAAGTGGCCCCCGCTGGCCGTCTCGACGTCGACGGCAACGCCGTCCGCCACGACCTGGAGCCGGCCGGCTTGGTTTGCTACACGCATGAAGATTGTCCTTCGGTGAAAGAGAATTGCCGCTGTGCCGAGCCGAGCGTGAGTTCGAGTGGGGTCAGCTGGTCAACGCCGCCATCGGGTCGGGCAGGTCGGGGCTGGTCTGCAGGGCCCAGGAGTGGGTGGTGATCTGCGAGATCGGGGTGCCGTTCACGAGTGCTTCCCGCATCAACTCCGGTACGAACGACACTCCGACCGGGTTGTTGCCGTACTCCGGGCCGTTCATGTAGGCCGTTGCCTCGTCCGGGGTGGTGAAGTTGTCGATCTGGAGTTCCACGAAGTTGCCGTCCGGATCCTGGTAGTACAGCGACGTCGTCACCCCGTGCTGGATCGGCACTTTCGGCTCGATCCCCCGCTCCTTCAGGGAGTCGTAGCGATCGAGCAGATCATCGAGAGTGTCGAACGTGTAAGCGGTGTGATGCATACCCGACGCGCCCGGGTTCCTCGGTTCGAGCTGCACGGGCGCTCCCAGCAGCGCGACCCGGTGGTGTTCCTCGTCGAACGTGATGAAGCACAAACCGTGCCCTTCGTAGACCACGTGCGCGTCCAGCACGGTGCAATACCAGTCGCGCATCTCCTCGAACCGGCTGGTCTGTAGCACGACGTGCGCGAACTTGGGGGTGGCGGTCATCGTTGACTCCTTTGTGTCCACGGTCACTCATGGGTGGTGTAATGCGAAACATGTGTTGACGACACCGGGTGAACGCCATGTCCGAGAGACCCGGTGCTGTGGTGCCCGTCACTGATCGATGACACAATTTCATTCAATTTCAGCGCGTGTTGCTACTGGCTGAGGACCAGGAACACTCGAGGAATTTGGGTTCGAGCCCAATTCGGGCGGATCGTAGTGGTCGGGGGCAGAGTGGAAGGATGTCGAGTGCCGCACTGGACTCACGAACTCGCGGGCACCCGCGCCCGGCAATCCGAACGCGAATGGCTCAGTCCCGACGCGGATCGCATCCGCTCCACCCTGGGCGACGGCGCTGTGACCTGGGCTGTCGAGGTAGGCGAAGATATCGCGACCAGGATCTCGCGGGAAATGCCGATCCTTCGGGAAGGAGCCTCACAGCCCAGTGCCGTGCGCAGGGCGACGACGTCGACAGCACTACGGGCCCTGACATTGGTCGCCGGCCTCGGTGAACCCGATACCTCCCTGGCGAGTGCCGAGGTCGAGGAGGTTGCGGTGGACTTCGCCCGCCGAGGCCTGGAACTCAATGATCTTCTCGGCTCGATCCGAGTCGGGTACGCCGTTCTCGCAGCCGCCATCCTCGATGCGGCCCTCCGGTTGATCCCGCCGGCGGAGAGCAGCGCTGAGTTGCGGCGGGTCTCGGTGCTGCTCTTCGAGGTCTTGGACCAGTTCACCGGAGTCGCTGCCACTACCTTTCTCGAGGAGCGGAGCGCCTGGGCGGCCGGGGTCTCTGCCGCTCGACTCGATTTCGTCAAGAAGATCGTCGAGGCCGAACCCGTCGACCCTTCTCGCGCAGACGAGGTGCTGGGATACCCGCTCGGCGGACACCATCTGGCGATCATCGCGTGGAGCGGGCCGCACGCGGGTCACGATCTGCGAAGCATCGTCGACCCTGTGTTGCGGCACTGGGGAATTCCTACAGCAACGCTGGTGATTCCCGTGGGACTTCAGACGATATGGGCGTGGGGTGCGGTCTCCCCGGATCAAGGGCATGTCCTCCGAGAGCCTTTGCCGGAATTCGGTGACATCTCCGTCGTCGTCGGCCAACTGGGATCCGGAGTGGATGGCTTTCGGCGCAGTCACATGGAGGCCAGGGCAGTGGAGCGGATAGTGCGTCTTCGCGCCGATCAGCCGCGCACCACGTGCACGCACGAAGATGTCGCCCTCGAAGTGCTTCTCCTCGCCGAACCAGATGCCGCCGCCGGATTCGCCAGTCGCCTGCTCGGCCCCCTCGCCGACGACGACGCCCGGACTGCCGATCTGCGATCGACCCTCATTCGCTATCTCGACATGGATCACAGCCTGGCCAAAGTCGCTGCTGCCGAACATATTTCCAAGAACACGGTCACGTATCGAGTCCATAAGGCTTTGAGCCTGTGTGAGCATCCACCTGGAGCCTCGACCACCAACCTGCGGGCCGCACTCAGGGTCCACGAATGGCTCCGAGGTGGCACCACGTCCCGGCCCGACGCCTGAATCAGCGGTCCAGGCGATGTGAGTTCGCGCCGATGTTGGTCTCTGGACCAATGCCGGGCGAGAACGCTGGGCTCTATCCCAGTGCGAACCCCGCCACCCTTGGGCTGTAATTGTGGCACACGCCACACAGTGTGTGCGGGTGGAACCGGATGCTCGCTGCGCCCTGCACTGCCGATGAGCTTTGAATTGTGATGTTTTGACGCAACTTTCGTCGACCGAAGTCTAGGAATATCGGCACGTCTTCCGCCGCTGCACCGTCCTGCTGAGGATGCCGTTCCGGAACTGATGCTGTGAAAGGCTGGTTATGAATCACGAGTGGGACGAAACCGTAGATGTTCTGGTCGCGGGAAGTGGAATCGGAGGTCTGGGTTCTGCCGTGATCGCCGCGGCGGGCGGCGCCGAGGTCACCGTCGTCGAGAAGGCTTCCGTCATCGGTGGAACTACCGCGAAATCCGCTGCTTACATGTGGATTCCGAACAACAAATATCTGCGCGCCACCGGACGCACGGATCCGCGCGACGATGCCCTCCGGTATATGGCGAAGCTGTCGCGCCCCAGACTGTACAACCCCGACCATCCCACCCTGGGTTTGCCCGAGTGGGAGTACGACGGCCTGACGGCCTTCTACGACAACGCCTCGGATGCGGCCGAAGCGTACGAGAACCTCGCGGGGCTGAAGTTCGGGCATGCTGCAGACTTCCCCGACTACTACGCGCACCTTCCCGAGGACGCGGCTCCGACAGGCCGCGTGCTGTTCCCGGAAGAAAGCGAAGGTGGGCCCACCGGCGGATCGATCCTGATCGAAACTCTGGCTCGGGCTTGTGAACGTGCCAACGTCCCTGTTCGCACAGATTCCCGTGTGGTCGAGCTCGTTCAGGACGCGACCGGTGCGATCATCGGTGCCGTCGTCGAGTCGGCAGGACGGACAATCCGCATCCGGACACGCCGCGGAGTAATCTGCGCCACCGGCGGTTTCACCCAGGACCCGGAATTGCGTCTGCGCTTCTTGGACCATTCCTACGTCGGTGGTTGTGCGGCTCGGACGAACACCGGCGACCTTCTCGCAATCGCACGCGAGGTCGGCGCCGATCTGGCAAATTTGAACGTGGGCATGCGAGCCCCGATGGTCCTCGAGCGCCTCCAGAAGGACCCGGTGGCCGTCCGCGGCTCGTTCATGATTCCGGGCGACTCGATGATCATCGTCAACCGGTTCGGCAAGCGCGTCATCAGCGAGAAGGTGCCATACCACGACTTCGCGCGGGCGTTCTTCGACTGGGACAGCCAGCAAGGCACCTACCCGAACAACCCGCTCATCGCAATCTGGGACGACCCTGCCCGGCGATTCGGCGGAGAGGGCTTCGGCAACCCCATCCCACCTCAGGGTGAGGACGACTACTGGGTCATCAAGGCCGACTCGTTGGCGGACCTCGAAAAGGGAATCGCGGAACGGCTCGAGACGCTGCGCGAATATACCGGCCCGATCGAGTTGGACACGGATTTCGGTGCCACACTCACCGGCACCGTCAACCGGTGGGCCGAGATGTCCGCAGAAGGCATCGACCACGACTTCGGCCGCGGTTCGACGCCGATCGAGCAGGCCCTGAGCGCCTATTTCGGTGTGGGGGCGGGACCGAATCCGATGATGGCCCCGCTCGCCGACCAGGGGTCCTACTACGCCACCATCCTGGGGCCGGCTCTCATCGATACTGCCGGCGGGCCGCGCGTCGACAAGAACTGCCAAGTCGTCCGACCCGACAGCACACCGATCACGGGCCTCTACGCCGTCGGGAACTGCGCTGCAACACCGTCCGGCGAGGCCTACTGGGCCGGCGGGCACACCATCGGATTCATCCAATGCTCCGCGTACCTCGCGGCTCGGCACATCACCAAGGTCTGACCCCTTCGAAGGCAAGGAAAGAACATGACCCAGACAACGATCGACCTCGATTCGACCACCCGTGTGTTCTACCGTGAGGTCGACGCCAACGACCCCGGAGTCTTCCAGCGTTGCCTTACTGCGGACGCGGTCTTCGGCTTCAACGACGTGGACCCGGTCGCGGGAGTCGAGGCCATCGGCGCCTTCGTGTCCGCCTGGAAAGGCAACTTCAAGGCCGTCCTGCATCAACTCGACAACCTCGTCGTCGACACGACGAAAAACACCGTTGCCGTGGAAATCACCGTGTCCTACGTCTTCCCCGACGGCAACGAGGTCAAGGTCAAGGGCTCGTCGTTCCTCGAGTTCGCCGGCGCCGACATCGCGAGCTGGCGTGTGTATGTCGACACCAGCCGATTGAGCTGAGCCCGCACTCGGATTCTCACATTCGACCCCCTAACACCACATCACCGACAGGAGAGATCGATGGGACGAGTAGAAGGCAAGGTCGCGCTGATCACCGGAGCGGCGCGCGGACAAGGTCGCAGCCACGCTCTGCGGCTCGCCGAGGAAGGCGCAGATATCATTGCGATCGACATCTGCGATCAGGTCGCGAGTGCCGACCACACGATGGGCACCGAAGAGGACCTGCAGGAAACTGTCGTTCTGGTCGAAAAACTCGACCGCAGGATCGTCGCGATCAAGGCTGACGTCCGCGACCGTTCCGCTCTCGAGAGCGCCGTGGCGGAGGGTGTCGCCGAACTCGGCCGCCTCGATATCGTCTCCGCGAATGCAGGCATCGCGTCGACGGGACCGCTTGTGGGCCTCCCGGAACAAACCTGGCAGGACGTCATCGACATCGACCTGACCGGTGTATTCCACACCATCAACGCTGCCGTACCTCATATCGTCGCTGGTGGTCGTGGTGGCTCGATTGTGTTGACCAGCTCCGCCGCCGGAGCGGCCGGGGTGCAGAACCTGGGTCACTATGTCGCTGCAAAACACGGCGTCCTGGGTCTGATGAAATCGCTCGCCCTGGAACTCGGACCGCAATTCATCAGAGTCAATTCGGTTCTTCCGACCAACGTCGACACCCCGATGATCCAGAACGAGACGATCATGAAGCTCTTCCTGCCGCACCTCGAGCACCCCAGCCGCGCCGATGCAGAGAAGCCGGATTCCAACTACCGTGCGGCGAACGTCTTGCCTATTCCGTGGGTCGATCCGGTCGACATCAGCAACGCAGTTCTCTATCTCGCCTCGGACGAGTCCCGCTACGTCACGGGAATCGCTCTGCCCGTCGACGCCGGCTTCCTGATCAAGTAAATCCAGCTACCGATCGGCTATGCGCCGCAAGTCAGGAGAGTTCAGAGTGAAAGCGTGGATGTTCAACGGTGTCGGGTCACCGATCGAACTTGTCGATGTCCCGGATCCAATCCCGGGTCCCGGCGAGGTTGTGGTGGATCTCAAAGCGGCCGGCCTATGCCACACAGACGTGGGCATCACAGACGGGACGATGGCCGAGATCCTCGGCTTCACCCCCATCATCCTCGGACACGAAGCTGCCGGAGTTGTCTCCGCTGTCGGCGACCGAGTCGAGACGGTCTCGATCGGAGACCGTGTCGCAGTCAGCGCCATGGGAGACGGCAAAAGCGGAGTTCTCGGACAGAAGAACATCGGGGTCGGACGCCACGGTGCGTACGCAGAAAAGACGCTGGCGCCGGCCGGCGAGATCATCCCCCTCCCAGCCACCGTGCCGTTCGAGCAGGCAGCTGCTGCTACCGATGCCGGCATGACGTCGTATCACGCGGTCTTCGCGCGCGGCGGCCTGAAACCCGGTACGAGAGTTGGCATCATCGGTCTCGGCGGACTCGGAATGACCGCCGCACGGTTGGCGGTGCTCGGTGGCGGTGAAGTCTACGCAGCGGAGATCAATCCCCAGGTACACGCGGCCGGAATCGAACGCGGCGTGAAGCAGGTTGTCGACGACGTCAAGGACCTCGCGGCGTTCGAACTCGACCTGATCGTCGACTTCGCGGGCTTCGGGACTACCACCGCCGGTGCAATCGAAGTGGTCAATAGCGGCGGCCGCGTCGTCCAGGTCGGTCTCGGCCGAGCCGAAGCGACCATCAACACCCATCTTCTGACCATGAAGGAGGTGGAGCTGCGTGGGTCGATCGGAGGAACGCCCGCCGATACCGTCGAAGTCTTGAAGTTCATCGCGTCCGGGGATCTGGCAATCTCGACGCAGTCGATCGGATTCACCGAGATCGGTACGGGCCTCGGGCAGTTGGCTCGCGGCGAAGTCGGTGGGAAGCGACTCGTCGCGCTCTTCGACTGACACAGGGAGTGCCACCGCACTCCATACTGGCAGAGTGTATGCGTCTGACACTGTCGCCAACGCGGCCAGAACGTTCGACTACGTGGCGGCGGCTTTCCACCGATCTCGTCAGCGATGGTTCCACGCCGTCACGTTGTCGGTGAATGGTGGATTGATCGAAACGCCGGAGGCATTCGAGAGCACGACCTCGAGCAGGGATTCGCCGCCTCGACGTCGTGTTCCGTCTAGAGCATCGAACTGCCACCGTTCACGCTGATCACCTGACCGGTTACGTAGGACGCTTCTTCGGAAGCGACGAAGGCTACTGTGGCTGCGACTTCCTCGACGGTCCCGGGGCGGTTCATCGGAATGAGGTTGCGCATCTGGGCGCCGAAGACCGCCATGTCCTCCTTCGCTTCGGGGGTCGCGGACGCCAATTTGGCTGCGGCCTCTGGTGTCTCGATCCACGCGGGGGCGACCGTGTTCACGGTGATTCCGGAATGCGCGAACTCTCGTGCGAGTCCGGTACCGAACGCATGGACCCCGCCCTTGGCGGCGTTGTAGATCGCGTGCCGGTACAGACCGTTGCGCACGGATTCCGCTCCTATGTGCACGATCCGGCCGTAACCGGCGTCCACCATGTGGGGCAGCGCCTCGAGTGTGGTGTACAGGGTCGTCCAGAGATTGCGGTCGATGGTGGCCCGCAAGGTCTCCTCGGTGTGGTCGAACGTGGGAAGGATGACGCCACCGCCCGCGCAGTTCACCAGCACGTCTACCGCGCCGCATTCCGTGACAGTCCGTCGGATGAGGTCGGCGGCGTCCTCACGTTGTGAGAGGTCTCCGACGATTGTGGTCACGGACGCCGCGTTGCCGGGGCGAAGGTGCTCGGCCACCGCCTCCACCGCGTCGGCACTGATGTCTCCGAGGACGAGGTCCGCCCCTTCGTCGGCGAGTCGCACGGCGATGGCGCGGCCGATGCCGCTGCCGGCCCCGGTGACAACCGCAGTCCGGCCTTTGAATCTGTTCATGTGGTGCTGCTGCCTTCCTCTGGAATATGCTGGACGCGAGAGTGTTCAGTCTTCGTTCGGTGCTACGTACACCCGGCCGTCGCTCAACACGGTCCGATACTTCTTCAACGCCAGCACCGCGGGAAAGCACAGGGGTGCTCCGGTGCGGACGTCGAACCGGGCCATGTGGAGTGTGCAGAGCACCTCGTGGCCCTCGAGTTCGCCCTCCTCGCCCAGCGACCACTTCTCGTGACTGCAGGAGTCGGAGGTCGCGAAGAACTCGCCGTCGACGCGATAGACGGCGATCCCGCCATCCGCCTCCAAGCGTAGGGTTTCGCCGTCGGCCAGATCTTCCTCGTTGCACGCGAAGATCATTGCTGCGGTTGATATTTCCGGTGCCATGGTCGGCCCTCTCGTGATGCGCGGATACGGTGCGCGGTGACAGTTCAGATGATGAAACTGATCTTGCCCTGGGGATCGAGCATGTCGTGAGCGAGAACGGCCCGCTTCCTGCGGATCAGGAAGGAGGAACCGTGAGGGGTCAGGTCGTAGTCGTAGCGGCCGACATACGTGTCGAACTTGCCGGCTTTCGCGCGGTTGATGATGAAATTGGCTGTGACGGAGATCGACTCGTTGTTCTGTGTCAGGATTCGCACGTTGCCGACGATCCGGATGGTCTGTGAATGGGGAAATTCGGCGTGTGCTTCCGGTTTCTTCAGGCGAATCACCCTCTGTTCGAGCATGGTGCGGCCATCGTGGATGAGTGACCACGTGAGACCGGGGTCCGCGTCCGGCCGGTCCGTGGCGGGTACTTCGTACGTGCAATCGAGTGTGAACAGGTCGAGCCACTCCTCGAGTCGCCATTCGTCGATCAGGCCGGCTTCATGGAACAGGAATTCCTCGACGGCGTTACGCGTCGTGATGGTGGGTGTCTCTGACACGGAAGTCATGGGAGTGTCCTTCTGAGGTGACTGGCGGATGTGCGGCTTATCGAACGAGGTCAGGCATCGGCAGCCTGCTTGTCGAAGGGAACGAACGACGTGCCTTCGGTGGGGAGCTGCTGTCCGGTGATGCGCCGGTTCCATTCCCGCCACCAGGACCGCATCTGCAGTTCGTCGTTGGCCGCCGGCACGGGCTTGCCCATTCCCTTCGACACGTCGGACCAGCCGACCTCGCCGCGTGCGCCGAACCCCTTCTGCGCCTGTTCGAGGGCCTCGACATCATCGGGGGTCGCGAGGCCGGCCGGCCCCCAGAAGGTGAGTGCATTGTTGATGCGGTATCTGACGAACTCCTCGTCGGCACCCTTGGGGATGATCTGCCAACCGGTGACGAGCGTTTCCGATGGGCTCACCGGGTGGAATGTGCGCAGCGTCAAACCGAAGCTGAGATCGATCAGGATGAGGCTGGGGAAGAACACCGAATTTCGCGCGAGGCCAAACATCGCGTTGGCATAATTCTCACCGAAGGACTGTTCGGCCTGCGACCGCAGGCCGGCGAGGGTCTGCTTGACACTGTCGGTGGCCAGGGGAAGTCCGTTGGCCGGATACATCAATGTGGCGTGCCCGTTGGGGAATTCGGTTCCCATACCGGCCGGTGCCACACCGTTGACGGTCTCCTTGCCCAGCATCGGTGGTGTGGCACCGAGTTCCATCATCATTTCGAAGTAGGTGTGGTGAACGGACTTGGCGTGATACCCGTCGATGCTGTTCTCGACGAGGAGCTTCCAGTTGGCCTTCAGTGAGTACTTGTGGGTTCCCTCCAGGATCGCGACGCCTTCGGGGGACTGATCGGCTGCCAGATCGATGAAATAGCGGGCGTCGCCGAGGTACGTCAGCAGATCAGGCGCGTCGGGATCGAAGTTCACGAAGTAGAGCCCCCGGTAGGAGTCCACCTGCGCCGGAGACTGCAGACCCTTGTACACGGCAGCCGGCTCGCTCTTGTAGTCCTCGTTGCCGGGCACATTGACCAACTCGCCCGAGTTCCGGTACGCCCAGCCGTGGTAGAAGCAGGTGAAGATCTTCGCATTGCCGGAGCTGTGCCGGCAGACGGAGGATCCGCGGTGCAGGCAGGTGTTGAGCAGCACCCGGACGTCACCGTGCCGGTCCCGGTTGAAGATCACCGGTCGGCCGCCGACGTCCCGGGTCTGGAAGTCGTTCTTGCCGGGAATCTCGGACTCGTGTCCGACGTACAGCCACGTCTTGTCGAAGATCTCTTTTCGTTCGCGCTGCAACACGTACTCGGAAGTGAAGGCTTCACGGTTGACCCGGAAAAGGCTGTTCTCGCGGTCGTCGATGATGAATTGCTCTGCGGTCATGGGGCTGATCCGTTCTGGTGAGTGCGGGCCGCGCCGGCGGCGTGAGTTAGTGGTGGTCGGCGACGCGGGGATCGGTTGTGGTGATGTCCCGGAAGAGCCAACTGTCGGGATCGGAGCCGGTGGCCGGGACGACCAGCACGGCGGTGGGGCCGATTGCCATCCAGTTCCGTCCGTCGTCGTCCGGTTCGGCGGGCAGGATTTCCACGGTGGTGAAGACTTCGTTGCTGAGGTCGTGGGTCCCGATGATCACGTTGATCTTGCAGCCCTCGGTTTCGATGTGGAGGATCTTGTCCGGACCCCCCTTGAAATGCTGGATCTGACGCATGGGTGCCTTCCTTATCGGGCGGGTATCTGGCCGCCGACGAGGTCCGCGAGACTCCCGCCGCGACGGTGGTTCTTGCGGAACGCAGCGACTGCTCTGGGGTCGTTGACGCTGACCTGGGCGATCGGGTTGTGGTCGGCGTCGGTGTAGACGGCACGGAAGCGGCCCTCCGCGATCGCCCCCTCGCGATGGGCGAGTTCACCGAGCGAGGGCCTCCCGACTATCTGGATCCGGGAGCCGTACTGGTCCGACCACACGTACGGAAGCTGCGGTGCAGGGGGTTCTGCACCGGTCACGATCGCGGCGACCGCATCGGCCTGTTCGCCGGCACTGGTCCAGTGCTCGATCCGCGCCCGGATACCCAGCAGCGGATGCCGACGCAGGGCGAGGTCGCCGATGGCGAAGATCGACGGGAATCCCTCGACCTCGAAGCGGTCAGTGCAGTGCACCCCGCCGTCGACGGGAAGCCCGCTGTTCTCGAGCCACCGGGTGTTGGGTACTGCGCCGACGCCGACGACGACGAGGTCCGCCGGTACCTCGCTTCCGTCGGCAAGGACGACGCCCTCGACGTGCTCACTGCCCCGGAAACGTTCCACCCGCGCTCCGGTGATGAGCTGGGCACCGCCGAGTGTGTGGATCGACGCGATCTCGCGTCCGACCTCGTCGCCGAGAACCTGACTCATCGGGATCTCGAGTGCCTCGATCAGGGTGACGTCGAGGCCGCGCCCCCGCGCCGCGGAGGCGAATTCGGCGCCGATGAAGCCTGCGCCAACCACAGCCACCCGCGGTCTGCCGGTGAGAGCTTCTCGCAGAGCCGTAGCGTCGTCGAGCGTGCGCAGCGTGTGAACCCCCGCCGGCACGGCAGGAATGGGGAGGGACCGTGCGTGAGCACCGGTAGCGATCACCAACTGCTCGTACGAGAACTGCTCACCGGTGTGGGCGATCACTACCCTCCGTACCGGGTCCAGAGCGGTGGCTCGCACGCCCAGCCGGACGTCGAGGTCGAACTCCGCTGCGAGCTCCGGTGTGAGGAGCCGCGGAACATCCGGGGCGTGCCCCTCGGCCAGGAGGTCCTTGGACAGAGGGGGTTTGTCGTACGGCCAGTGCTCCTCGCTCTCCAGGAGCACGATGCGCCCGGCGAAACCGCGCTGCCGCAATGCGATTGCTGTTCTGGTGCCTGCAACCGAGGCGCCGACGATCAGGAAGGACATAGTCGAAACGTAGCCACGTATCACGCCCAGGTGGTGTGCAGTTCCGGCCGCTGGAACCGCGAATTGGTGACGAGTCGGCGAGCATGTAGCCCGGCTAGCGTCGACTGGCGCGCGTCCGCGACAGGATCCGCAGAATGGCGGCACCTGCGACGTTGGCGGCGACGGCTGCCGACGCCACGCCCAGCAATGTTGCAGGCGTGCCGATCGCATAGGAACTGTGCAGCCAGGCGATCGCCGTCGGTAGTCCGAACCCCAGGTAACCCAGGCAGTAGACCCGGCCGGTCATCGTCCCCAGCCGGCCGGGCGGGGCCAATCGCTCGCAGTCACGCAAGCACCCGACCAACGTCAATCCGTATCCGACGCCCAGCACGGATGCCGCAACCACGACCAGCCAGATCGACGCGGTTGCGGCGGCAAAGGCGGCGGCGAGCGTGCCGGCCACGAAGAGTGTCAGTCCGATCCCGCGGGCCGGGCCCGATCGTCCCGCCGTGCGCCCGACGAGTCGCTGCGCGACGAAGCCCAGTCCCAAACTCAGTAGACACAGCAGACCGGAGAACGCCGTGTCGAAGCCTTCCAGCTGAGGCGCCACGATGGGCGGGAGCACCGCGTACGCGATGCCGAGGGCGCCGAAGATCCACGGTGCCGCGGGTATCACCAGGAGGTGGAATGCGCGGGGAAGAAGTATTCGATTCCTCTCCAACGGTTCTGGCCGAGCCCGCACCGGGCTGTTCGTCGTCGTTCGCGCGATCAGCAGGGCGGCAGCTACACAGAGAACCCCGTGCAGCAGAAAAGCCGCGGTGGTCGGTGCGGGCGCCCACTGGGCGAGGGCGCCCGCGGCACCTGCACCCATCGCGAAGCCGCTCGTCAGACTCATTGCCGACGCTCGTGGAGCACGGCCGGGTGAAGTGGTCAGCGAGTCGAGCGCCAGCCCGCCGACCACCATTCCGATCCCCAGAGCCATGCCGGTCGACATTCGCCCGGCGAACATCAGTGCGGGGTAGTGTGACCCGGCTGCGACCAGTATCGAACCCAGCGCGCTGACGGGTACGGCGAGAACGAGGGGAGTGCGGGTGCCCCAGCGGGCCGCCAGCCGATGCGCGAGGAGGAGCGAGGGGATCAGGCCGATGACATACGCGAACAGCAGTGTGTTCACGGCGAGTTCGCTGAACCCGCGCTCCGCCCGGTACATGGTCAGCAGCGGAGTGAACTGATTGCCGCCCCACGCGACCACGAACATTGCCGCACAGAGTGAGAACCAGTTCCGGTCGCGATGCCCGGCTCGCAGCGATCTTGCCGGAGCAGGTGGTGAGATTTCGGCCGGCACGGACTGCGGTCGGGGCATCGGACACTTCCTGGATTGGCGGAGGCGGAAACAACCGATGGCCGACGCCGAATCGTGGATTCCGGCGTCGGCCATCGGTTGTCATCGGAGAATCAAGCAGAGACCAGGGAGCGATCGATCAGTGGCAGTTCGGGTCGGCGATCGGAGACGCCGGCGGCGTCGGCGAGATCTCCGGAAACCCTCCCGTCGCGGAAGAATTCGAGGAAGACCGGGTTGAACAGGTCCGGTCGGTCGGTCTGGCCCTGGTGGCCACACTCGTCGGGATAGAAGAATTGCACGTTGGGCAGGTGGTCTTCCTGGACGTACCCCCACTCGACCGGTGTCAGGATGTCCTGGCGTCCGTAGAGGTAGAGCCCCGGAGTGCTCAACCGGTCGAGGCGCCCCTTGGTGACCAAACGGGCGGCGCGATTCTCGTCCGTCCAGTCCGTGATCCGCCGGTACTGCAGGAGAGTGGGCCAGAACTTCGCGTGCGCGTCCATCCGGTCTCTCGCGGAGAGGTAGCGCATGTCGATCAGATCTTCACTGATGGCCTCACCGCGATGGATGATCGCCTCCATCATCGTGCGCATTCCCTCGCGTGTGCCGTCGTAGGCGGTGAGACGGAACTCGCCCGCCGGCGGGGTCAAGTGCTCCGGGACGACGTCGCCGACATCTCCCGCGATCAGAATGAAGCTCTTGACCTTGTCCGGGTGTGCAACCGTGTAATTGACCGTGTTCATGCAGCCCATGGAGTTTCCTGCGAGGTGGAACTCGTCGAGGCACAGTGCGGTGGCGAACTGGTCGATGAAGTCGACGAAGGACTCCATGCCGTCCGGCCAATACTCCGCACGAGTATCGGACAGGCCGAATCCGGGCATGTCGGGGCAATAGACGCGGAAACCGTTCTCGCCGAGGTAGGGGGCCATGAAGCGCCATCCCGCGAGGCCTGAGGAGCCGGGCAATCCGCCGTGGAGCAGGATCACGGCGGGGCCCGACGTGCCGGCGGTCATGTAGTGGGCGCGGGCGCCGTTCGCCAGTCGGACCCAACGGCTGGCCAAGCCGGGAACGTCGACGAGATTTTCAGCAGTGAGTGCCATGGTGATCTTCCTTTATCGGTGAGAAGTGGTCGGTGACGAGTGCGCCGGATGCCAGTCCGAGAAATTCGAGCGCATTCTCGCGGAGGATTCTCGGCACGGTGCCGGGCGGCAAATGCTGTGCCACAGAGTTCAAGTCCGCCAGTCCATCTCCAGGTTGTCCCGGAATGAAGGGGTGGTCGCTGCCGAGCAGGATCTGGTTCGGGCCGAAGCGGTGTACCAACGCAGGCAGGAGTCCCGGGTCGAAGACCAATGTGTCTGCGTAGAGACGTGATACGAGGCGATCCAGATCGTCTGGGACGTGTGTGGCGGCCAAGTGGGCGCCGAGGCGCAGTCTCGGGTATGCCCAGGGAAAGGTGCCGCACCCGTGGACCATGGCGATGCGTAGTCGTCGATGACGGTCCAGCACCCCGCCGAAGACAAGCGCGGTAGCCGCCAACGCGGTATCCGAGGGCATCCCCAGTCCGAAGTCGTAAGTGAACCCCGAACGGCGCACCGCGCCACCGCCTCCGTCGACGGGATGGACCATTACCGCGAGTCCGAGACCGTCGACCGCATCGAAGAAGTACTCGAGTGCCGGGTCGTCCAATTCCATCCCGTTGATCCGTGTGCCGATCTCGATCGCCCGCAGTCCCAGAACTGTGGACAGGTAGTGAAGTTCGGATAGGCAGTCCCGGGGAGACAAGAGGGGAACTGTTCCGATTCCGATGAGCCTGCCATCGCCGTCTTCCACTGCGCGGGCGGTGGACTCATTGATCCACCGGCAGTACGCGGCGAAGGGTGCCGGCGCGGCGCCGTACTCCAGGGTGACCGGAACAGGAGAAATCGCCTGAACCCCGACACCCGCGCGATCCATGTCCTCCAAGCGCGCCGGCACATCCCAGAGAGCGCGCCGGACGGCGCGGAAGTCTTCGGATCCGCGGACGAGCCGTCCCTCCGCGGGAGAATCGAGCACCAATCGGGGTGCTCGCGGAAAACCTGCGATGACGTCGGCAGGGGGTGCGTCCCGGGGGAAGTAGTGCGCATGCACATCGATGGTGCCGGGTGGAACCACGAGGGTCTCCTTTCGCGCGCATCCGTGGCGTGTTCCGTCCGGCCTGCCCGCGTCGTCGGGCAAGCCGGACGGAGGGAACGTTAGGGGCTCGGTGCGGCTGCGGCCGCTGTAGTTCCGGGGGCTGGAACCGATCGGCGGGCACGTACCCTGAATGTCAGCGCGCTGTGACTGCCGTTACATTAGTTTTCCGCGGGGTCGGCGGAGTGAAGATTGCGGAGGCCCGGATGATGCAGATGGAAGAAGACAAGCACGACACCGGCGGTGCGGGGAGCTCACCGCCTTCGATCCTGGCGAAGGCGTTCTCGATCATCGATGCGTTCAACGAGCGCGATCGGGTTCTGACCCTGACACAGATCAGCAGGAAGACGGGCCTGCCCAAGTCGACGGTGCACAGATTGCTGCAGCGGTTGGGTGAACTGGCGGTGATAGAGGAACACGGTGCCGGGTACCGGCTCGGTATCCGGCTGTTGCGGCTGGTTTCGTCCATGCCGGTGGACGGAATGCGCGAGGTTGCGCTGCCGCACTTGGCGCAGTTGCAGGCCTGGTCGAAGGAATCCGTGCACTTCGGCGTCCTCAGGGGCAACGAAGTCGTCGTGCTGCAGGCGCTGTTCGCGGTGAACCACGCGCGACCCATCGGGGAGGTGGGCACCCGGATCCCCGCGCACCTGTCCGCGATGGGCCGGGCGATGATGGCGCATCTGCGTGAAGAGGAGCTCACCGAACTGCTGGCCGGACCTCTGGTAGGACTGACGCCGAAGTCGATCACGGACCCGGTCCGAATTCGCCACGAGTTGAAGCACGTTCGAGTGGCGGGAGTTGCCGTGCAGAAGGACGGGGTGGTTCTGGGCTTGGGCAACATCGCCGCGCCGGTGCTGATCAAGGGCCGGCCGATGGGTGCTGTCGCCGTTCAGTTCGACTCGGCGAAGGAGGTCTCGGAGTCGGTGATCAACGCCGTCAAACTGACTGCTCACCGCATCTGCCGTGACACCACCCAGATGCTCGCCCAGGGTAGGGCCGATCTCTTTCCGTTCGACGACTGACGCCGCGTTCCGGGCACTGGAACTTGCTGTGCGTGTGGCGCGCGCACGTCACACGATGGGGAGCGATACCCCCGGCGCGTGTGACGGCGCCGAGGCGCCACCTCAGAAAGGACGGCCAATGGGAGACTTCCTCGCTCTCGGCATGACCCACTACCCGCTGTTGGCGGGAACCGACGAGCACATGGCAGGTCTGCTGCGATGGACTCTCACCGACCCGGACATCCCCGACGAGGAGAAGGACCCGGCCCACTGGCCGGACCGTATGCGTCGCGAGTGGTCCGACGACGGTGGAACCGCCGCCGCATCGGCGCATCGTGCGGAGCTGGTGGCGAATCTGACTCGGGTGCGTGACGCGGTCGACGAGTTCGCCCCCGACGTCGTCGTGGTGTGGGGCGACGACCAGTACGAGAATTTTCGCGAGGAGGTGGTGCCACCGTTCTGCGTGCTCGCCTACGGAGACCTCGAGGTGCCCGCCTTCGAGGTGATGAACGAGCGAGGCAGTCCGAACTTCTGGGGGAAGCCGGACGAATTCGAGATCGTGATGCATGGTGACGCGTCGGGGGCCAGGAAACTCGCCGACGGCCTGATCGAGCGCGGATTCGACATGGCCTACTCGTACAAGAAGCGCACCGCCGCACATTTTCCGCACGCGATCCTGAATACGCAATTGTTCCTCGACTACGCCGACGCCGGCGCCGAGATGTCATATCCCTTCATCCCGATGACGGTCAATTGCTATGGGCAGCATGCCATCGCGCGCAAAGGTGGATTGGCGCGATTCGCCGACATCGAATCGGAGGTTCTCGACCCCTCGGGTCCGACGCCGGCCCGGTGTTTCCAAGTCGGTCGGGCGGTCGCGCAACATTTCCGCGACCGTGATCTCAGGGTGGCGTTCGTCGCCTCCTCGAGTTGGTCGCACGCCTTCCTCGCCGACAAGCTGTGGCATATGCGTCCCGATACCGAAGCCGACCTGCGTATCTACAAGGCGCTGCTCGAGGACGACTTCGGGCTGATGCGCAACTACACCAGCGCAGAAGTTGTCGACGCCGGCCAGCACGAAATTCTCAACTGGTTCTGCATGCTCGGTGCGGTCGAGGAGCTCGGCCTGCGCCGAGACTGGTCGGACCTCGTGGTGACCGACGTCTTCAACTCCAACAAGGCATTTGCCGTGTACTCGGGGTAGATCAGCGTACCCGCGATCAGCTGATCGGTCATACCATTGGACGATAGCTGGGCGATCGGGCTACACTGCAGAGTGATGCCAGTCACAACAATCATGTCGAGTGGTGTGCCGATGCGGCCGGAGGTGTGACGAGAAGGTGAGCCGGACGAAGACGTCAATGGATCCTGATCACGCGGATCTCGAGCACCAAGCAGCCGACTGTATCGGCAGGGCAAGGAAGCTACTGGTCGACCACCAGCACAACCCGGACGTCGGCTCTCCCACGTTGTCGGTGTCTCTTGCAGCGGCAAGGGGTCGCCTCGTCGAAGCGCTGACCGATGGGCAGCTCGCCGAGACCGATATCGGAGACGCTTGCCGGGTTCTCGTCGACATCGAACGTGTTCAGGAGCAGCTGGCGAGAACCGAGGCGATTCGCCGGATCGCGGAGCTGGGCGAGGTGCACGACGCCGCGGTGACGCTTCGGGGACTTTCCCCGCGACAGATCATCGAGGCGGCACCGGAGGTGGTGTGTACACAATTGCCCTTCGCGCGCTCGATGGTCTCAGCTGTGTCCGGCTCTCTGTGGCAGCCCCGCCGCCTCTATCTGCGGCCCGAGCTCGACGGCTCGCCTCTCGACTTCTCCGACTACGTCGACTCCGCGGTGTTGTCCCTGGCTGAAGCGCCTCTGGAAACCGAGCTGGTCCGACGCCGGGTTCCCGCGCTGGTCGCCGCCCCGGCTGACGACGACCGCACACACAAGGAGATCGTCAGCCGATCTCGGACGTCGGCATACGTCGCGGCGCCGGTCATGTCCGCAGGTAAGGTCATCGGACTGCTCCACGCCGACCGGCCAGGGTCGGAGCATGTTCTCGATCCCGACGACCGGGATCGGTTGGACACCTTCGCGACCATTCTGGCCATCGTGTACGAGCAGGCGGTGCTGAAGCACCGAATTCAACTGCAGCGTGCCCGGGTGGAGGAGTCGTTCGACGCAACCCAGACGATGCTGGACCGGATCTCGAAGGTGGATGCGGTTCTCTCTCATCAGGCCGCCGCACCGGTCGAGGGCTCCACGGATGAGCCCGGGGAGAACCGGGCGCTCGAGATCAACAGCGTGCTGACCGTCCGGGAGCGCGAGATCCTGTCCCACCTGGCAACCGGGGCCACCAACAATCAGATTGCGCAGGCACTGGTCATCTCCGAGGGCACCGTGAAATCGCATGTGAAAGCCGTGCTCAAGAAGCTGCACGCACCGACTCGTGCCGCGGCGACGGCCCTCTACTCGAGTCAGGCGCGCCGAGCGAGATGACAGGGAAGACGGAGGGGCGAGCGACCGTCAGGTCGACGACCGACCGCGAGTTGTCGCACGCGGTCATCGTTCTCCTCGATCGGTTGCGCGACGAGTACGGCGTCGGCCCCCGCTCCCACGAGATCCGCGTTGTCTCGCTCGGCACCCAGATGGCGCTCCTCGACGAGGCCACGGAATCGGCACTTGCGACGTTCCCCGCGCTCGGCCCCGAGCAGCAACGAGCGCTCGGTCGCCTCGTCGTCGACCTTCAGAACACGCGCACGCGGATTCGCACAATGCGCGAGGGTCCGGGGCACGTCGTGCAACCCGCCGAGTTCGCCAGCGCGATCCGGCGTTTACGGGGCTCGGAATCCGTTGCCGGTCTTCGCAAAAGAATCTGCTTCGAGGCTGCGAACGCAGCGCGACTCGACCGAATTCTCCTGTCCGAGGTGCACAACGGCTCGTGGACGGCGCTCGAGCTCCACAGCTCGACGAGGTCGGACGAGGTCCTGAGTTCCCTGCAGGCATTACCCCTCGGTTTCGAATCAGCCGAGAGCCGGGCGTGTAAGACCAGATCCGCGGTACTCGCCGGGCCGAACGCCGACGTCCGGCCGAGTGCCGAGGTCGTGCAGATGCTCGCCGCCGACTCCTATGTGGTTGCCCCGATTACCGTGTCGACCGGTGTCATCGGTCTCGTGCACGGCAGTCGACCTTCCGGGGACCCGGTGAACGTTGTGGTCCGGGACATGCTCGGGGCATATGCCCGCGGTTTCGGGACGTTGTTCGAACGGGCGATGCTGGCCGACCGCCTCAGTGAACAGAAGGATGTGATCGTCCAACGCCTGCAACAGGAAGCCCGCGAAGCGGAGCTTCTCGAACATGCGGACGTCAGTTTCCTCGACGAGACCTCGGCCGAGCAGGTCTCGGCGTTGCCCGGTACGCCCTACGACGATCTGAATCCCGCCGCGCTGGAATCGCTGACGACGCGTGAGCGCGAGGTGTTCACGTTGCTGATCCGGGGCGCATCGAACGCCGAGATCGCGAACGAACTCGTCATCAGCATCTTCACGGTGAAGACGCACGTCAAGAAGATACTTCGCAAGCTGGGCGCGATGAACCGGTCCGAGGCGATTTACCGCTATCTGGCGATGACCGGCCAACGGTGACAGGGGCCACGAAAGTCTCACGCGCGCACTCAGACCATCTCGGTGGGTGACGGGCTCACCACATGCACGAATACCGCCCCCCTTGCCTCGGCGAGGGGGGCGGTCCTGTGTCCTGGTCGGGATCTAGTCGCCGGCAACCGCTTCGGCCGCTTGCTTGCGGAGAAGGAACTTCTGGATCTTGCCGGTCGCGGTGGTGGGGAGTTGATCGACGACTACCAGCTTCTCGGGAATCTTCTGCACCATGGCCTTGCGCTCGATTCGCAGGAAGTCGGCGATTTCGTCCAGAGTTGGTGCGGGGCCGTTGGCAACGACGAAGGCGCATACCTTCTCGCCGAGACGCGCGTCGGGCATCGACACAGCTGCAGCTGCGGTGATACGCGGGTGCGCCAGGAGGTGCTCCTCCACTTCCCGCGCCGAGATGTTCATGCCGCCGCGGATGATGAGGTCCTTGATTCGTCCCGTGACCCGCAGATAGCCGTCTTTGTCGACGCGGCCGAGATCACCTGAGGAGAGGAACCCACGTGCGTCGACCGACGCGGTCGTGCGTTCGGGGTCGCGCCAGTACCCGAGGAAGATGCCCGGTCCTCCGTAGAAGATCTGGCCTTCCTCGCCGGCCGGTACGGTGGTGCCTTCCTCGTCGCGGATCTCGAGACCGACACCATCGAACGCACGCCCGTCTGAGGAGAGCACCTTCTCGAGCGGGTCGTCGACACGCACTGCCGTCACCAGTAGTCCTTCGCTACTGCCGTATACCGGTAAGAGTGTGCAGTCAGGTAGTGCCGTCTTCCATTTCCGAAGAAGGGTCTCGGGTATCGGTGCGCCGGCGCTGACCCAGAGTCGCATCGCGCTGACGTCGTGGTCGGCACCGGCTTCGATGGCCCCGAGTGCCATCTGGAGGAATGGTGTCGCGGCCATGCTCACTGTCGTCTTGAATTCCGCGATACGCCGGAGTCCCTCGTTGGGCTCCCACACGTCGAGAAGGTGGATCCCGCTTCCGAGGATCAACGGAGTCGCCACTCCCACGGCCAGTCCTGTCGCGTGGGTGACGGGAGAGGGCATGAACATCACGTCGTCGGGGTTCAGCCCCATCACCTGCCCGCCGAGTCCGTGGGCGGTGAAAGACAGTGTGTTGAAGGTATGTTGGCAGCCTTTCGGCCGCGACTCGGTTCCCGAGGTGTAGATGATGGCGTGGGCGGCATCCGCGGGCGGTGGTGGTCCGAGTTCGTCGTCGCCGGGTACATGGTCGCCGGCAATCAGGTCATCGAAGGCGATCGTGCCGGCGCCCGCCGTCCCACGCACGACGACGACCTGTTCGAGTCCGGGTACGTCCTTACGCACCTCGGCGAGCAAATCCGTGTACCGGAACTTGCGGAATTCCTCGGTGACGAAGGAGATCTTGGCTCCGGAGTGCTCCAGTACGTAGCGCACCTCGTCGTGCCGGTACACCGGCATGGTGGGCACGAGGACGGCGCCGATCCGGGCGAGCGCCACGTAGATGACGACGAACTCGTTCCAGTTCGGCAACTGGACCTGAACGCGGTCACCCCGTTCGACGCCGAGCGTCTGCAGGGAGGCCGCGAGACGGTACGCCTGCGCTCGAAGTTCACCGCGCGTGAGAGTTCCGTAGCCGTCGGTGACGGCGACGAAGTCCGGGTCGGTGTCCGCCCACCGGTCCACGTATTGGGTCAGGCTCTCGTCGCGCCAGTACCCGTTCGATCGGAACGCCTCGAGGGTGCTCGCACTGTAGCGGTCCTCGGGGAGAATCGCTCCCGCGTGTTCCATGACATCCATGTGCGGATCCTTGCTTTCAGGTGCCTCTCCCGACAGGGGACAGGCCACAGTGTTTGGTCGAACCATAATGCCGACCGAGAGGGGGTAAAAGGTGCGAATCGGACGCGTTCTCATCCTTCCGGGGGAGGGAAATGCCCCATGGGGATGAGTGGTCCGCGGAGCGATGCGGGTGCGCCCCGAGTGCCGCACCCGCACTCGCCTTTACAGGTAGATCGACTTCGGCACGAGATAGGCGGACAGGGCCTCCGGACCCAATTCGCGTCCGAGACCACTGGCCTTGACACCACCGAACGGCGCCGTCGGATCGGGAAGGTAGCCGTTGATGCCGACGGTTCCCGTCTGGATGCGCCGGGCGACGGCGACTCCGTGGTCGTGATCGGCGGTGAAGACGGTGCCGCCGAGACCGAAGTCGCTGTCGTTGGCGATGCGGACAGCGTCCTCGTCGTCCCGAAAAGAAATGATCGACAGCACGGGTCCGAAGATCTCCTCCTGGGCGATCGTGTAGTTGTTGTCGACGTCCGCGAAGATGGTCGGTTCCACGAACCATCCCTTCTCGAGGTCCGCGGGGCGTCCACCACCGACCGTGATGCGGGCACCCTCGCCTCTGCCCTTCGCGATGTAGGACTCGACCCGGTCGCGCTGCCGGGCGCTGGCCATCGGTCCGATCATCGTGGCGGGGTCGAGGGAACTTCCTACGGTAAGTGACCCGGCCAGAGCACTGAACGTGTCGACCACTTCCTGGTAGCGCGACTGTGGTGCCAGGATGCGGGTGCCGAGGTAGCAGACCTGGCCGTTGTTCAGCATGGTCGCCCCGAACAGCTGTTCGCCGACGGTGGCGAGATCCAGATTCGCGTCGTCGAGGATGATCGCCGCCGACTTTCCACCGAGTTCCAGCGTGACCGGCCGGAGCAGTCGGCCGCAGGCCTCGGCGATGTTGCGGCCGGCAGTCGACGACCCGGTGAACGCCACCTTGTCGATGCCGGGATGCGAGACCAGGTACGCGCCCAGTTCGCGACCGCCGGGCACGATGTTGATCACGCCCGCCGGCAGGGCTGCCTCTTCGACCGCTTCCGCGAGAACGTAGCTGTCGAGGACCGTCTCCGGGGACGGCTTGATGACGATCGTGCACCCGGCAGCCAGAGCGGGAGCGTATTTGAACGCGGCGAGTGCCTGCGGGAAGTTCCACGGGACGATCGCGCCGACGACCCCGATCGGGGTCTTGGTCACGAGAGTCGATCCGCCGAGCAGACCCGGCCGTGTCTCCTCGAAGGAGTCGTTCTCGATCAATCCGGCGTAGTAGCGCAGCAGAACCTGCGGGAATACGGCTTCCAGCTTCTCTGCGACCGCGACGGGCATGCCGTTCTGTGAGCTCACCGCCTGGACCATCTCCGGTGCGCGTTTGTCGAGCGCATCTGCAAGGCGTCCCAGTGCCTGCGCTCGCCGAGCCGGTTCCCACTGCGACCAACCGGTCGGATCGTCGAATGCCCGGCGTGCCGCGTCGACGGCGGCGTCCATGTCGGGTTCGGCGCCATCGGGGGTGTGGCCCACCACCTGTTCGTCGTTGGGCGATACCACCGTGATCACGCCACTCGAGGCGGGCGCATGCCATTCGCCTCCGATGAAGAAGGCGTTGTTGTTCGTCGTCATGACGGGTTCCTCTCGTTGATCTGGCTGTTCTTGTTGCCGAGTCGTGAACCGGGAAGATGGATCACACGGATTCGAGGGGCTCCTCGTATATCGAGAAATCCTCGGTGTCGTCGTAGGGGCCGAAGCTCTCCTCGAAGCTGTCCTGGATGGCGACCTGCGCGTTCTCCGGCAGGGTGTGCAAGATGTCGCGGACGCGTTCCTGCCGGCGGGCGACGGCCTGCCGGAACGGCATCCCCGGGGTGGCCTTCATCTGCGGGACGATGCCCTCGACGTCGTCGACACCACCGGCGTGGTGTCCGGCGTCGACCATGGCCTGCTCGGCGGCCATGGTGGCCTCGTCTTTCTCCTCGGACATCCCGATCGGGCCGATCATGGTGCCGTTGAGGAACTGTTTGACCACCGGCTGGTCGCTGGTGAGCAGCACCTCGCGGGGTCCGAACATCACCAGTTGTCGGCGGAACAGCATGCCGATGTTGTCCGGCACCGTCCGCGCGAGGTTGATGTTGTGCGAGACGATCAGGATCGTCGCGTCGATTTCGGCGTTGATGTCGATCAGCGTCTGGCTGATGTAGGTGGTGCGGACCGGGTCCAGGCCGGAGTCGGGTTCGTCGACGAGGATGATCTGCGGGTCCAGCACCAGCGCCCGGGCCAGGCCGGCCCGCTTGCGCATGCCACCGGAGATCTCCCCGGGCAGTTTGTCCTCGGCCCCGAGCAGGCCGACGAGTTCCATCTTCTCCATCACGATCTTGCGGACGTCCGACTCGGACTTCTTGGTGTGCTCGCGCAACGGGAAGGCCACGTTGTCGTACAGGTTCATCGAGCCGAACAACGCACCGTCCTGGAACAGCACCCCGAACAGCTTGCGGATCTCGTAGAGTTCCTTGGACGAGCATTCGAGAATGTTGGTGCCGTCGATCACGATCGAGCCCTGCTCGGGGCGGAGCAGACCGATCAGCGATTTCAGGAACACCGATTTGCCCGTTCCGGACGGGCCGAGCAATGCGCTGACCTCGCCGGTGGGCAGGGTCAACGTGACGTCCTGCCAGATCCTCTGCGAGCCGAACGACTTGGTCAGTCCCTCGACGGATACCTCGACACCCACGACTACCTCCTACGATTGCGAAAACATCGACTGATCCCCGTGTTTCGGGGAAACGGTCAGACCGGAGTCATCTCCGTCATGACCCACGTACCCTCCTGCTCGGTCATGCCGACCCGCACGCGACTTCCGTCCAACTTCGGTGCGGCGCTGTCGGTGCTGGTGGTCGACTGGTTGACGAAGAACAGCAGAGTCACCGCGTCTTCCGACGCGGCCACGACGGAGGATTCGACGACGGTCGCCGAGGTGACGACCTGGCGCTGTTTCGCCGACGGAATGATGACCTCTTTGCCGACACTGTCGAACTGGCCGCGGAGATCGCCACCGAGACTGGGAAGTACGTCGGTGAAATGCGTGTCGATGGTGTTGAAGTCGTACGACAACACGTCGGCGACCAGTCGAGTGGCGCGTTCACGCGCCTGTGCCTCCGCGCTGTTGATCTGGTGGTGATCGTGGACCTGGAGGGTGACCGCGACCGCAACCGCGACCGCGACGAGTCCGCCGGCGAGAAGCACGGCGAGGTAGCGGGTGGCTCGCCGCCGCGCGTAGGACCAGGTGGCGATGGCCTCGGGTATCCGGGTGAGTGTGTTTCTCATGCTACGAACTCCACATCCGAGACGAGCCAGTTGCCGTCCACCGAATCGAGCGAGACCTTCATGCGGTAGACGCGGATCTCGCCGTCGGGTGCCTCGGTGTTCTTGACCGTGGACGTCACGGCGGCGAGGACCACGGCGTGGTCGTCGTCGGCCTCGACGAGACCGGCTTCCTTTACTTCACCGGTCGACTCGACCTGGCCCTGGTTCAATACTTCACCGAAACTGCCCGATGCGCTGGTGAATTGGTCGCGGAACGGTCCTGTGGTGCCGTCCGCGACGCGTTGGATATCTTCGTCGACGCTCTGGTGCCGCAGTGTCACGAGGTTGACCACCACCTGCCGTGCCGTCTCGAGGACCTGCTCGTCTCGGGACTGTGCGGTCTGTTCGGTGCGTAGGTTGGTCCACGAGACGCCGCCGACGACGACGGCGGCGATCGCGATCACCGCGGTCGTGGCCAGGCCGATGAGGAATCCGCGCGTCGGTGCCCGCTCCTCGGAGTCGGGTACGGCCCCCGCTGGGGCCTCGTCCTCGGGTCGGTCGGGGCCGGGCTGGTCGAGGCGGGGTTCGACCTCTACCGGAGCAGAAGTGCCTGCCATGTCGATTCCTCCTTCGGGTGTGGTGCGGAAACGCCGGCGATCGAGTAGAGATCGCCGTTCGGTGCCCGGAAATTTCCGGTAACCGGGTCATAGGGAACGCTGAGAGTGCCGGCGCCGCTCCCCAATTCTTGTCGGTTCGACCACGAGGCCGGTGTGACGGTTCCGGGTTCGGTGGCGTCCGGGCTCGGCGGGGTCGAGATCGGTCCCGTGCTCGGACCGCCGGTATCCACCGGCGGCGGCGAATACGGTTGTCCCGGCCGGGCAAGCATGTCCGGCCACGTGGACGGCAGACCGCCCGGGCAGTCCGCGATCTCGGCGGTGCGCACCGCGGGATTCGTCGCGCAGGGGATGTTCCGTGCCCCTCGTGCGACCCGAGGGTCGGCCTGCGGCAGCTTGCAGTAGGAATTCTCCGGTGCGGGGATCGCGCTGAGATCGCTGGGGTCGCGCCGCTGGGTTTCCTGGTAACCCTCGGTGCAGGGGAGCGGGTTCGCGGAGTTGCCGAGCTTGACGTCGAGGGCGCCCTGACCGTACACCCGGTCGTCGCCCTGGACTCCCCGGTGCATGTAGTTGATCGATGCCGACACGGCCGGGTAGATCACCAGGATCTGCTCGATACCCGGGATGTTCACTCGCACGACCTCACCGACCGTTTGGAGGTTCGCCAGCAGCAGCGGAACGGTGGGGCGGACGTCGTCGAGTGTGCCGCTGACCGTGTCGAAGAACTGTGATCCGTTGTCCAGGACACCGCGGACCTGCGCGTCGCTCATCACCAACTGCTCGGAGAACGAGGAGAGATCGTGGGCGAAGCTCGCGATGTCTGCTCGCGAGTCGATTCCGGCCTCGAGGACGGGTTCGGCGTCGTCGAGCAGGGTCCTCGTGGTGCCGATCTTCGCCTGCGCGAGTTCGATCAAAGGACGCGAGGAGTCGATGAGTCGCGACAAGGCAGGTCCGGCGCCGTCGAATGCGGTGTAGGCCTCGTCGACGGTGACTCGGAGGTCGTCCTTGGGCAGTTCCGACAGGAGCACGTTCACCTTGTCGACGACCTCGGAGGCAGGCACCGGGATTTCGGTGTTCTCCTTCGTGATCACGTCACCATCCGCGAGGAAGGGACCTTCGGAGGATGCCGGAACCACGTCCAGATACTGCTCGCCGATGGCCGAGACGCTGCGGACGAATGCCTGGCTGTTCCGGGGAATCGCGAAGTCGGAATCCAGCTGCAATTCCGCCGACGCCCGATCGGGGCCCAGGTCGATCGACTTCACGACGCCGACGTCGACGCCGCGGTAGGTAACGAGGGAGTTGACGTAGAGGCCTCCGGCGCGATCGAATTCGGCCGTGATCGTGTACATCCCGATCCCGGTGACCCTCTTCAACCCGAGGTAGTTGACCGCGGCGTTGCCGACGGCGAGAACTGCCACCACGGTGAACACGATGAGTTGGAAGCGAACGAGTTTCGATCTCATCAGCGTGGTGCTCCGTTCTGCGGTGCGGACGTCGCGGGTCGGCCGGATGTCGTTGTACCGGTGGGTGCCAGGAGAGGATCCACGGCTTGGCGGGCAGGGTTCAGTCCCGCCAGTTCGTCGAGGGGGATGCTGCCGAGGACCTTGCCGCCGACCGTCTCGGCGCTGACGTCGAGGGTGAGGAAGAGATTCATGTAGTCGCCCCTGACGGCGCGCTGGGTGGTCGTCACCGGGAACGGGATCGTTCCGGCGATCTTCAACGCTTCCGGGAGGTGGTCGCCGGCCGCAGCGAGCTGCGACAACACCGGCTGCAGCGACCGCAGATTGGCGTCGAGGTCGTCGCGGCTGCTCTCGAGTACTTCGGTGGCCACCTCGCCGAACCGTCCCACGTCGTTCAGCATCGTGGTGAGTTGTTTCTGCTGTTCGTCGAGTACCTGCAGGGCCGGTTGGATCGACGTGATTCCCCGATCGATCGTCTCATTCTGACTGGCGAGTTCCGCGCCGAGACGGTCCAGTCCGTCGATCGCCCGGACGATGTCGTCGCGCTGTTGGTCGACACCACCGACGAACTCTTCGAGGTTGCCGAACAGGCTGCGCAGCGATTCCTCCCGGCCACCCAGAACGCGGTTGAGCTCGGAGGTCACGGTGCGAATCTGTTGCAATCCACTTCCGTTGAGGACGAGCGCGAGTGCCGAGAGCACTTCCTCGGTGGACGGGTACTGGCTGGTGCGGGCGAGGGGGATCACGTCGCCGTCGGCGAGTCTGCCGACCCCCTCCGTACCGGGCGGCACGGTGAGCTCGAGGTACTGGGAGCCCAGCACACTGGTTTGGGCGAGCTTGGCGCTGACGTTTACGGGGATTTCTGCATCCGGGTCGAGCTCGAGGGTCAGCTTGGCGCCCCAGTTGTCGCCCGTGATGTGGCTGATGTTTCCCACGATGACGTTGCCGGCCTTCACCGGTGAGTTGCCGACCAGGTTCTGGATGTCCGCCAGCTCGACTGTCACCTCGTGGGCGTCGCCTCCGACCGCGTTGCCGGGCAGCCCGATCGAATTGATTCCGTCGAATCGGCACCCTGCCGCCGCGGCGACGACACCGACGAGCATGGTTGCCGTGAGCGCCGATCTTCGCAGAGAGTTCGTCATCGTGGTCCCTCCGGGAGAATGAGGTTCTGCAGACTTTGGGTGATGGAGGCGACGGGATCATTCGGTGCGGGAGTGCCCGGCGTGATCCCCGGGGGACGCGGGGCGGTGACCGGTGCCGGTGACGCCTGCCGCACCGCGGCGTTGGCCAAGGGCGCCGCGAAAGCGCCGGCAGCCGTGTTGCATTCGTCGCCCGAAGCATCGACCGTGGTCAAGAGTGCACAGATGAGCGAGCGTGGGTCCGGCATTTCGGGCACCGCGAGTGCGCCCGTGAGCGAGTTCGCGTCGGAATCGTAGATGTTGTAGAAGTCGGACAGTGCCGTCGGTCCGGAGTGCAGGATCGACATCAGGGTGTCCTGGCGGTCGACGAGCAACCGGGTGATCTCTTCGAGCTGCCCGACATTGTCGACCAGCGCCCCACGATTGTCCTCGATGAACTTTGTGACTTCCTGAAAGGTAGTCACCATGCTGCTCAGCACCGCGTCGAGTTCGGTCCGGTTGTCGTTGAGCAGCCCCGAGACGTTCGCGAGTTCGCCACTGAATGCCCGGATCTGCTGATCGCTGGCCGCGAGCGCGGTAGTGAACTTCTGAAGGTTCTCGACAGTGCCGAACAGGTCCTCGCCGCTCGCGTTCAGGATGGTGGCGGCGTCCGAGAGGTGGATGAGGGAGTCGTGGAGCGCTGTGCCCGTGCCGTCCAGTGTCCGAGCGGTACTGCTGACGAAGCGATTGAGCGAACCGTCCGGATGCTCCGGAGTGCGTCCGGCGTCCTCGCTGAGCTTGACCACCTGCTTCTTGATCTCGTCGAACTCGACCGGGACGGCTGTTCGGTCGAGGGGGATCTCTTCGCCGTCCGCGAGGGTCGGTCCACCCGAGTACGCCGGTGCGAGCTGGATGTAGCGGCCGGTGACCAAGGTCGGGGCGACGACCGCCGCCTTCGCGTCGGCGGGGACGTCGTACTCGTTGTCGTAGTCGAACTCCACTCGGACCCGTTCACCGTCCGGCTCGATCGTCGTGATGCGGCCGACCTCGACACCGAGAATCATCACCCGGTCCCCGACGTACATGCCGGTGGTGTTCCGGAAATACGCCGTGACGTGGTTGACGGAGTGATTTTCGATCCAGGCGGCGGTCAGCAACCCGACGAGGGCGACCGCGATCACCACGGCGAGCAGTCTCGCCGGCACTGCCCGTGCCATCTCACGTACCGATGCCATCAGCGCGGCCCCCCGAAGCTTCCGGGAAGCTGCCCGGAGAGGTTGGCGGGAACGATGTTGTGGAGGAGCACCCCGAAGAACGGACCACTGCCCACCGCCTCGCCGACCTGCTTCGCGAACCGTTCGAGGCCGGTCAGCGATGCGTTGATGTTGTCGTAATTGCTGTTCAATGTGGCCACCAGAGTCTTCAACTGATCGAGAGTGGGTCCGAGTGTTGCTGCGTTGTCGCGGGAAAGCCCGGTGAGGGCGTCGGCCACCTGCCGTGACTGCACGAGCACGCGATGGATGGTGTCTGCCCGGCTGTTCAGTGCGGTGAAGAGCGACTGCCCTTGGCCGAACAGCGTGGCGACCTGCACGTCTCGGTCCGCGAGGATCCGGGACACGTCGGCGGCGCCTGAGAGCAGCTGACGCAGTTCGTCGTCGCGGCTCGCCACCGTGTCGGACAGGCGGGACAGGCCGTCGAGAGAGGACCGCAGGTCAGGCGGAAGCTCGTCTTCGACCGAGGAGACCTGCTCGAGTGCGCCGGACAGGTTGACGGTGTCGGTCTCCGACACCTTGTCGGTGACCTCCTCGAGCGCCCGGGTGATGTCGTATCCGGAGCTGGTATGGGCCAGCGGAATGGTGGCGTCGTCGGCGAGCTCGCCATGGCGTCCCGGAGTGATCTCCACGTACCGCCGACCGAGCGCAGTTTCGACCTTGATCGCCGCCGTCGTGTCCTCACCGAGCCCGAGCGCACCGCCGTCCACATCGAATTCCACGTCGACTCTTCCATCGGCGATCGAAAGCTTCTTCACCTCTCCGACTTTCACACCGGCGATCTGCGTGGTATCACCCACCGCGAGGCCGCTGGCATCGGCGAACTCGGCATGGTAGGTCGTGGCCCTGTTGACACCGGGTATCGAGTTGAAGTTGAGCGCAAGAAACAGGACTCCGATCAGCACGGCTGTTCCGACCAGGCCCATGCGGAACGCATCGCGCTCGAGGAAGGACTTCTGAGCCATCACTGGCACCTTTCTGCGGGGGCCTTGAACATCGGTGTGAGTCCACCGGGCCCGGGCGCGTACTTGACAGCGAGACCGCAGACGAAGAAGTTCACGAAACTTCCGTAACCCGCGACGCGGCCGATGAGGCGGTAGTTCTCGGGCAGCGTGGACAGCACCATGTTCAGGGTGTCGGTATTCGCGTCGAGGTTGCCCGCGAGATTGCCCAGCGCAACCACGTCCTGCGCGATCGCCGGGCGATTCTGGTCGAGAACTCCTGCGAGACTGTCCGTGACATGGTCGATGTTCACCAGGGAATTGGTGATCAGGTCACGGTCGCCGTCGAGACCCGCGACCAGACGTTGGAGTTGGTCGATCAGTGCGGAGAACTGGTCACCGCGATTGTTCACGGTCCCGACAACGGTGTTGAAATTGCTCACCACCTGACCGATCGCTTGATCCCGGTCCGCCAATGTGTTGCTCAGGGTTCCGATTTGGGCCACCAGACTCCCTATACTCGCTTCCTGACCGTTCAGTACCTCGATCAGAGAAGCGGACAGTTGATTTGTCTGATCCGGGTCGAGACCCTGTAGGAGAGGACGGAATCCGTTGACCACCTGGTCGAGGTCGAGCGCCGGCGTCGTCTGCTCGAGGGGGATCGGGCCGTCGAGCGCTCCGATCGCGCCAGGTCCGTTCGAGAGCTCCACGTAGCGGTCACCGATCAGGTTCTTGTACTTGATCCGCGCCGTCGTCCCCGCCGTCAGGGGGCGTTCCGTGGAGAGGGAGAACGACACCACTGCCGTGCCGTCTCCGGCCAACTCCACCTCTGTCACCTTTCCCATCGGCACACCACCGACCTTGATGTCTTCCCCGTGGCCCAGCCCGGACGCATTCGAGAACACGGCCTGATAGGTGTTCGTGCTGCCGAAGCGCATGTTGCCCGCCACCGTCGCCACACCGAATCCCGTCAACGACGTGACCAGGACGAAGATCAGCAACTTGATTCCCGGTGCCTTCGTCATCAGCGAACACCTCCGAACATGAACTGCGCGAACGGGTTGCCGATCAGATCTTCGATTCCGTGCGCGGGCTGGTAGGCCTTGCTGCCGTCGTCGAAATCGGTATGGCCGGGGGCCTGCGCGGGGTCGTAGCACCGCGGCGGGCCGTCAGCACCGTTCTTCGGCGCATTCTCCGGGTACGTGTAAGGCGGATCGCCCATCAGCAGAGTGCCGAGGATGTTCAGCCCGGCCTGATCGCTACCGCCGACGGTGCGCTCCAGGTACCTGTTGGTCTGATCCATGCTCGCCAGGAAGCACGGGAACATCGGCGCATGCTGGGCGAGCAGCGCCGTCGTCGGCTCCAGCGAATCGAGGGACTTCTCCAACGGGTCACCGGAAGCCTCGAAGAAGCTCAGCCCGCTGTTGCCGAAACCGCTGAAACTGAGCAGGAAAGCGCTCAACTGCTGTTCCCGTTCGGTCACCGTGTCACCGGTGGTACTCACATGATCGACGGTCCGCAGCAGCTCCGGAGCGGCATCGGCGAGGACATCGGAGACCTCCGCACCCTTGACCAGATCCCGCTGCAACGTGGGAAGGCTGCCGTTGAACTCGGACAAGTAGGCGTCGAGCTCGACCATCATGTCCCCGAGTTGGTCGCCGCGGCCCTGCAACGAGGTCGACAACGCACTCAACGTCGCGTTGACCTTCTGCGGTTCCACGGTCCGCAGCACCGTCACCAGCGATTCGAGGAGATCGTTCACCTCGGTGGCCACGCCGGTGCCCTGAACCACAGAGCCCGCCGACACCATTGTGCTCGAGGGATGTTCCGGCTGGACGAGCGTGACGAACTTGCGTCCGAACAACGTGGTCGGATCGATCACGGCCGTGATGTTCTCCGGGATCGTCGACGTTCGGCTCTCGTCGATGTCCATGGTGATCTCGGCCCGGTCGTCTACCAGTTGTACCTTCGACACCCGGCCGACGACGACGTCGCGCATCTTGATGTCCGAGCCGGGTTCGAGCATCAGCCCTGACCGCACCGAGTACAGCGTGACCGGGACGGTCGAATGGAACAATCCGCGGTAGATGCCGACTGACGCTGCGGTCGCGATTGCCATCAACGCGATCAGACACCCACCCAGGAGCGCGTAGACGCGGCGGCTCCGCTCTTCGATATGGCCACCCATGTCAGCCCGACACTTTCACGGCGCCTGCGGAGCCACCGTAGACGGCGATTCCGATGAGAAGGTCGATGACCATGATCGAGATCAGGGATGTGCGTACCGCACGTCCGACCGCGATACCGACTCCCGCCGGCCCGCCCTTCGCGTTGTAGCCGTGGTAGCAGTGCACACACATCACCACGACCGACATCGCGAGCACCTTCACCATCGACCACGCGACATCACTCGGCACGAGGAAGACGTTGAAATAGTGCTGGTACGTTCCGCTCGCCTCACCGAGATACTCGGTGACCAATTGCGTGGCGACGTACCCGACGAACAACGCCACGGCATACAGCGGAATCACCGCGATGACCCCGGCGGTGACGCGAGTGCTCACCAGATAGGGGAGCGACGGGATCGACATGGTCTCCATGGCGTCGATCTCTTCGCTCACCCGCATCGCACCGAGTTGAGCGGTGAAACCCGCACCGACCGTCGCGGTCAGCGCGATGCCGACGATGACGGGAATCGCCTCGCGGGTATTGAAGAATGCCGAGATGAATCCGGACAGCGCACCGATTCCGATGCGGCCCATCGACGTCGCTCCCTGCTGGCCCACCTCGTAGCCGACCGCGGTGGTGAGAAGCGAGATGACCACCAGGGTTCCCCCGATCACCGCAAGGGCACCGGTACCCATGCTGACCTCGGCGAGCAGTCGGATCGTCTCCTTGCGGTAACGCCGAACCGTGTGCGGGATGGAGGTGACGGCGTGGCTGTAGAAGTGGAGCTGCCTGCCCATCTCCTCCAGATGACCAACAGGTGCACCGACCGCGCGGAGCGCGAGCCCGGCAACGTGCGGTCTCGCCGGGGCGGCCCGAGTAGCTTTCGACACAGAATTCTCCCGTTGACAGCCGACTGTGCGGCTAGGTGTTGAGCGCTGTCAGTGCAGCGCAAGAGTGGTGATAACCGAGTTCGCGAGGAAGAGCAGCAGGAAGCTGAATACGACGGTCTGGTTCACGGCGTCTCCCACTCCCTTGGGTCCGCCTTTCGCGTTGAGTCCCAGATGACACGCGACGAGACCGGCAAGCATGCCGAACACCGCCGCCTTCACCTCACTGACAAGGAAATCGGGCAGTCCCGTGAGGATCGAGATGGCCGTGACGTATTGCCCCGGCGACGCACCCTGCATGTAGACCGTCGCGAAGTAACCGCCCACCAGTCCGACGGCAGACACCAGACCGTTGAGAAACATTCCGATGAGAGTCGACGCCAGCACCCTCGGTACACACAAACGCTGAATCGGGTCGATTCCCAACACCTTCATCGCGTCGATTTCCTCGCGAATCGTGCGCGATCCCAGATCGGCGCAGATCGCGGTCGAACCGGCGCCGGCAACCACGAGAACCGTGACCACCGGACCGATTTCACGGATGATCGCGACACCGGCGCCGGCCCCGCTGAGGTCGACGGCTCCGATCTCGGCCAGCAGAATATTGATCTGGTAGACGAACATCATGCAGAAGGGAATCGCCATCAGCAGCGCCGGCATGATCGACACACCCGCAATGAACCATGCCTGCTGAACGAACTCGCGAGCGTGGAAGGGGCGCTTGAACATGCATCGGAACGTCTCCATCGACGTCGCGTAGAACGCGCCCACCGCAGTCGGCGCGACCTGAATGCCCTTCTTGACAGCGCTCGCCCTCGACGGGCGGGCTTCCAGATCTACTGACATCGAACGGCCTTTCTCACTGTTTCCGGAGTATCCGATACGGCGGAGTCGGTCATCATTCGTGGACGAGGACGACCTTCACCGCGTCACCTCGATGCTGGACGGCCACAGCTTCGTTGATCTGTGAGAACGGCATTGTCGTGATCAACTTGTCGAACGGGAACCTGCCCTGACGGTGCAGATCGAGAAGGTGCGGAATGAACGTGTCGGGGTCGGCATCCCCCTCGACGATCCCGCGGATCGTCAGACCGAAGAGCTGCGTCGACATCATGCCGATCGGGATTGTGGCGGTCGGGTCGGCGGGGACCCCGATGAGGCCGAGGGTGCCCCGGACACCCAGTGACTGCAGGATCTGGTCCAGCACGGGCAAGAGAGCCGTCGTGTCGATCGCGTAGTCGATGCCGTCGGGCACCACTGCCCGAATCTGTTCGGAGAGGTCACCGTCCGCAGGATCGACGACGTGGGTCGCGCCGAGAGACAGCGCGAGCTCGCGCCGCGACTCGTGAGGTTCGACGACGATGATCACGCCGACCTCGCGGACCACGGCAGCAAGCACAGCCGCCAGGCCGACCGAACCCGCGCCGACGACGACCAGTGAAGATCCTGGAGCGACGTCGAGAGAGTTCAACACCGCGCCTGCGCCGGTCTGGATTCCGCAGCCGAGCGGACCGACGAGTTCGAGAGGGGCATCGTCCGCGACCTTCACGACGTTGCGTTCATGAGCGATGGCATGTGTCGCGAGGGAGGACTGCCCGAAGAAGTTGCCGCCGAGCGTGGCGTCCCCCGCGGTGAGTGCCGAAGGGCCGTCCGGGCGCACACCACCGAAGTTGAACGCCATGAAATTGTGGCAGTACGCAGGCTCGCCCTTCCCACAGTGGGCACACTGGCCGCAACTGTTGAAGGTGATCGCGACCTTGTCGCCTGCAGCGACCTTGGTGACTCCGGATCCGACCCTCACGACCGTCCCGCTACCTTCGTGGCCGACGACGCCCGGAAGGGGGAACGGGAGATGGCCCTCCTTGACGGCCAGATCGGTGTGGCAGAGACCGACGCCGGCGATCTCGACGAGGACTTCGTGTTCCGTGGGTTCGCTCAGAGACACGGTCTCGATGGCGAAGTCGCCCGCGACTTCGTGGACTACGGCGGCGGTGATCTGCACGACTGCTCCTCATTTCAGGTGTTCGCCCGAGGACGGGCATCACTTGCTCAGGTGCAATGTTAGGTAGATCACAAGCTCTGAAAACAGGGATGAGCGGCAAGTTCGCTCCAATCTCCCCCCTTTTACCCCCGATGGGACTACGGCACCCGAGAGGTCCTGTCTTCCTGTGAAAATTCGCCACACGGAGTCGAGGCTCGTGTGGCGGAGTCGACGCAGGGTCGGCAGTCTGCGCGCCGCGGGAACCCGATGCCCCCGACGAAGTACCGAAAACACCCCTTGGTGTGACGCGTCGAGTGCACGCATGAAGAGAGACTTGAATCACATTCCGCGATCAACTCGATCGATGTCCCATCTCAGGGGGAACCAGTGTCTGTTGATCCTTCGGCGCTCATCATGGGGGTCGCCGCCGCAATCGGCGGCATCGTCCAGGGCGCCGATATGCCCGATGCGGCACAAGATTTCGCGATGCAGCAGATTTACGCGGTGGCGGATCAGGCGAAGGCCGTCGACGTGACAATCGACGACTACATCGAATTGCTACCCGAGAATTCCCGCGAGCCCGCTCGGCAGGCAGTCGACACGGCTGCCGAGACGGCCCAGAGTGCGGTGGCACCGTTTCTGCCGTCACCCGTCATCGCGGTTCCTCCTGATCCCGAAATCGACGAGTCGCTGCCGGGGGCATCCGAAGAGCCCGAGGTGGTCGGGCCCGCAGAGGAGCCGATTGCTGCCGACAGTACTGTGCCGGAAACAATTCCGCGCGAGGAAGGTGACGATATCAGCAGCGTCGCAGCCGGTCCGATGCCGATCGGCTCGATCGCCGTGTTCGTCCCCTGGTTCACGAAGGCGGGTGGAATCTGCGAGGGAATCACCGCGCCCGTTCTCGCAGCGCTGTATTCCGTCGAGAACGGATTTCGGTACGGTGCCACGTCGCCGGCCTCGCCGGCGGGTGCACGTGGACCCGGACAGTTCATGCCGGCCACCTGGGCGCGATACGGCAAGGACGCCGACGGCGACGGAATGTCGGACGTTCTCGGAGTAGCCGATTCGGTGATGGCGTCCGGGAACCTGCTGTGCGACATGTACAGCCAGATCGGTGAATGGAAGGCCGAGGGGCTCGTATCCGGCGATACCCTTGACCTGACTCTCGCCGGATACAACGCGGGGATAGGAGCGGTACGCCAATTCGGGGGAATGCCCAGAGGGACTGACGACTACGAGAACCAGACCCGGCCGTACGTCGCGAAGATCCGTGAGTCGGAGGGGCGGTTCGCGTCGGTTCTACAACTCCTGCGCAGTGATTCGGGGGGTGTGGGTGGTCTCATCGTGCAGGCGGCAATTCGGTATCTCGGCTTGCCGTACGTGTGGGGTGGCGGCAGCGTGAAGGGCCCGTCCTCCGGAGGGTTCGACTGTTCCGGTCTGACGTCCTACGCCGTGTACGACGCAACCGCCGGCCTCATCCTCCCACGCACGTCGGAGACCCAGTGGAACGTCGGTGTCGAGGTCCCGCTGGACGGCGCGAGGCCGGGCGATCTGCTGTTCGGCAACTGGGGCCCGGGAGGGCCCGGCCACGTCGCGATCTATCTGGGAAACGGTCAGATGGTGCATGCGCCGACGACAGGCGACGTCGTTCGGATCGCACCGGTCTTCGAGGGCATGAAGGCGCGGCGAGTGGTGTCGTAGAAGGCCGAACGGCACGAGGCCCCCACGCCGAGCAGCGCTCGACGTAGGGGCCTCGGTCGGTTGCTAGCCGCGCCCGACACGGGACGCCGGGTTCTCCGGTGTCTTTGCGTCCGGTCGACCGCCGGCCGCGTGCGCCAGGAAGCGCTCTCGTGCAACGAGATAGAACGGGAATGCCATGGAGACGCCGATGTAGGACAAGAGCACGAAGACCACGCCCCACTTCCGGCCCATGCCGATCCGTGCGGTGTCCGTGAGCACCCAGACGATGAAGACCGTCCAGGCGATCAGCATGTCGATGCTCAGGAACGCGGCGGTGCCGCCCGGCTCGATACCGTCTCCGAAGAATTCGACCGGGTTGAAGATGTTTCCGCCGTCGCCGATCCAGTCGAACGCGAATGGCCAGGTCAGGAGTAGCGCAGCGATCCCGGCGACGACGTAGAAGGCGTGACGGGCATTCATTGCGGTATTTCCGCGCATCTGCGTGGTCACGACGTCACCTGCTGTCTGCGACGCGAACGTGGATCTCGGCCTCGCTGTCGGCGACGACGAGTTGGCAGGACAGACGAGAATCGTCGTCCGCGGCGTCCAGATAGGCGATCAGATCCGTCTCCTCGTCCGTCGGTTCGGCGAAGAAGCGGGTGTACTGCTTCGGGAGGTGGACGTGACACGTAGCGCAGGCGCAACTGCCGCCGCATTCGGCGACGATGCCGGGGAGGTTGTTGCGGAGCGCTGCGTTCATGAGCGTTTCACCGGGTTCGACATCGACGTGCTCCGTCGACCCGTCCGGCAGGTGATAGGTAACTTTCGTCATGCGCTGAGGGCACTTTCTCACTCGAAGGTGGTGCGCCGAATATCATCTTGTCTCGGCGCACCACCTGGTCAGGCGAACGTCAGGTGGACGGGGAGGTGCCGCAATCCGCCGACGAAGTTGGTCTGGATCATCTTGGGTTCGCCGGTCACCTCGACGCGACGAAGCTTGGGCAGCAGTTCCTCGAGCATGACCTTCATTTCGAGCTTGGCGAGATGCTGGCCGATGCACATGTGCGGTCCGTAGCCGAACGCGATCTGCTTGTTCGGACGCCGGTCGATGTCGAAGGTGTCCGGGTTGTCGAACACGTCGGCGTCGCGGTTACCGGACTGGAACAGCAGCATCAGTCGGTCGCCGGCCTTGATCGAACTCCCACGGAGTTCGTAATCGGTGAGTGCGACTCGGGTGAACTGTTTCACCGGAGACACGATCCGCAACGCTTCGTTCACCAGGTAGGGAACCAGATCGAGGTCTCCCTGCACCTGCTCGAGGATGTCGGGACGTGCGGCCAACTGCTGCAGGCAACCCGCAAGGGTGCTCGCCGTGGTGTCGTGGCCGGCGGTGGCGATGGCGACGAACCACCCGTAGGCGAACGTCTTGGGGAAGTACTCGCCGTCGGCATCCTTCGCGACCGCGATGAGAGTCGCCAGATCGTCGCGTGGTTCTCCTCGCCTGCTTTCGACGAGAACATCGAAGTAGGCGTAGAAGTCGGAGATCGCCGCTGCCCACTGCTGGGCGGCGGCATCGGGAGACAGGCTCTCGATGTCCTCACGTGTCGCATCCGGGTCGGCGACCCCGAACAGGTCCTGTGTCAGTGCCATCATGCGCGGCTCGTCTTCGACCGGCACACCGAACAGCGACATGATGACGTGCAGCGGGAAGAGCACCGCGAATTCCTGTACGGCGTCGAGGTCCTGGCTCCCGGACACGAGCCGATCGACGGATTCCTTCGCCGTCTCGCGGATGCGGTCCTCCCATTTCTTGAGGTTGGCCGGCCGGAACCAGTCGAACGCAACATCCTTGACGGTGGAGTGCTCCGGGGGATCGAGGTAGGGCAACGCGTCCAGGATGCGAAGACTTCCGCCGGTGAGTTTCTTCGTGAACTTGTCTCCGGCCTGGTTGGCGAGAATGGGGTTGTGCGAGCCCTTGTCCTCGCCGCCGCCGGCGCTGAAGATCTGCGGCTGTCGCTCGATCTCCATCAGATCGGCGTGCTTACTGACCAGCCAGAGCGGGTCGTATCCCTCAACGCGTGCCTGCCCGAGCGGCCGGTTCTCGCGCAGCCACCGGTAGGCGTCGTACAGCTTCGCGTCGTCGGTGTGTCCCTCGGCGAGAACGATCTGCCGTGCTATCTCATCGGGAATTGTTGTGGTGTTGGCGGATTCGACCGTCGTCATGATCAACCTTCTCTCTGGTGTGGGCTGAACAGCGCCGGGACGTACCGGCGCTGTCGCGCGGTGTCCGTTCATGCTGTGACTCGAGTCTCATGCATGAACGGCACCCATGCGTCACCCAGACGAGGGGTTTCGCCCCCGATTCGGAGGCAGTTCTCAGGCCGCCGAGATTCCCCCGTTGACGCTGATCGCCTGTCCGGTCAGCCGGCGCGCGGCGGGGGAGGCGAGGAAGACGGCGAGCGCAGCGAGGTCCTCGGATTCGGGGACGCCGAGGTGGGCCTGCTGTGCTGCCTTGGCGAACAGTTTGGCACTGAACCCGTCGGAGGTGATGCGTTCGGTAGACCCGGTGCCGGCGACCAGCGACGGCGTCAGGACGTTCACGCGGATTCCGCTGCGTTTGGCTTCGATGGCCAGTGTGCGGGTGAACATGACGATCGCGGCCTTCGCCGCCCCGATCACGGACTCGCCGGGCGTCGCGGTCTTGGCTGCGTCCGATGCGACGTTGATGATGACGCCGCCCTTCCGTGCCGTCATGTGGGGAACGATTTCGCTCGCGAGATACATGCACGGGAGCGCGAGTTGGTTGAAGATGCGCGCGATGTCGTCGGTGGGAATGTTCGCGAAGAGTTCCGGCCGGACGTCGGCAGCTGTCGTGGATACCAGGACATCCACGCCGCCCAGAATCCGCTCGGCTTCGGACGCGATATGGGCGGCGCCGTCGACTGTGGTTGCGTCTTCCGGCAGGAAGGTCACCTCGCACGACGAGTTGGCGGACGAGATGCGATCGACGGCAGTGTGTCCGCGTTCCGTGCTGCGTCCGACGACCATGATGCGCGGTGCGCCGGCCTGAGCGAGGCCGACGGCGGTCGCGAGCCCGATCCCTGCCGTGCCACCGACGATCAGTCCGCTGCTGTCCTTCAGTTCTTTCGGCGGTGAGATTTCATGCGTTCCCATGGTGAGCTCCTTCAGGGTGATGGGGGTCAGAGAGATACTGTGCCGCGGGCGAAGATGTCCTTCGCGATGATGCGTTTCTGGATCTCGGCTGTGCCGTCCGCGACGAGGTACGCGGTGACGTCGCGGTAGCGTTGTTGCAGAGGCGATTCGGTCGAGTACCCGAGGTTTCCGTGTACGCGCATGGCGAACTCGATCGCGTTCTTGGCCACGACGGGAGGCCACCACTTGCTCATCGACGCCAGGGCGGTGTGCGGCTGGGCGGTTTCCCGGAGCCACAGCGCCCGGTAGCAGATCCAGCGCGCACCTTCCAGGTAAGTGGCGTGCTCGGCGAATTGGAACGCGAGTCCCTGGTGCTCGGACAGCGGCTGCCCGAACGTCTCGCGTTGCTGTGCGTACGCGGCGGCTTCCTCCAGGCTTTGTTTCGCGGCGCCGAGGCACATCAGCCCGAGCGCGGCTCGGCTGAAGTCGAAGTGGTCCATGACCGAGTGAAAGCCCTTGCCGAGTTCACCGACGAGATGCGATTCGGGAACGAAGACGTCGGACAGGTGAATGCTTCCCCAGCCCAAGGGCAGGCAGCCCATGCCGGGCATGTGGCTGACACTGACCCCGTCCGCGTCGAGCGGCACGACGAAGCAACTGACACCCCGGGCACGGCTGGATCCGGGCTCTCGCGCGTAGACAAGTGCCGCAGTGGCATTCATCGCCCAGGAGATGGCCGTCTTCTCGCCGTTCAGGCGCCATCCGCCCTCTACCGCCGTTGCGGTGGTGGTCAGTGCACTCGCATCGGAGCCCGAGCCCGGTTCGGTCAACGCGATGGCGATGGTCTGCTCCCCGTTGATGAGGGGAGGGAGGTAGCGCTCCTGGATCTCGTCCCGGCACAGCGCCAATTGAGAGGCGACCAACCCGATCTGGACGGGTGCCGATGCCATGTTCACGTCGCCGTAGGCCAGGGTCTCGGTGGCGATCCCGAGGAGGACGGGGTCTTCGGTGCCCGTGCCGCCGTACTGCTCGGGCAGGCCGATGCCCAGCAATCCGAGGTCGCCGATTCTCTTCAGAATGTCGAAAGGGAAGTCCGTTGACGCGGCTCGGTCGCGGTAGCCGGGAAGTAGAACTCGGTCGCTGAACGCGGCCAGCGTCTTTCGGAACTCTTCGTGTTCGTCGGTGAATGCGAATGAAACCATTGGAGTGTGCTCCTGTGCGTGACTCGGCTGGAGAATCACGGCGAGGGGGCGTTGTCGTGCACCGAGAGCCGGACGGCCCGTTCCTCGTCCCGTGAGAACTATTCTAGGTTTGAATAGTAGGGCGTCAAAGTTAATCAGGCAAGAGATGTGCCGGGTAGATGTCTACGTGGGAGATGCGGCACCCGGGTCCGGCACCTCAACCGCGAGAGGGTCTCCTGCGGTTCTCAGTCCCCGGTTTCGACGTCACCGACGGCGCGACGTACCTGTTGCAGTTGTTCGATCAACGCTTCCAGGGTGTCGGTGTCGACGGGCGCAAGGCCGAAGCGCGCCGCGGCGAGGCGGTCGTTCGCCTCCTCGACCACCTCCAGGCCGGCCGGGGTGAGGGTTGCGAGAACGGTGCGGCGATCCGTCGCGTGGGCTTTGCGTTCGACGAGGCCCGCCTTGACGAGTTGGTCGACCGCCATCGACACGGTGGTGGGGTGGACCATGAGGTACTTGCTCAACTTGCCGAGCGTGCGAGTGCGCTGCTCCGACAGTTGCAACGACGTCAGAATGAGATAGGCGTTGCGCGACAGTCGAAGTGAACGCAGTTCCTGGTCCATGGCGCGCACGATCCACTGGTGCGTGCGGAGCAACGCCATCGTGGTTCCGAATTCCAGATCCGCCGAATCGCGCCGCTGGGACCATTCGGCTCGCATCCAGTCGACCACGTCGTGGCGCGCGTCGTCGGCCGGCGTCGGGAGTTCACTCGCCACTGGGCGTCCTCTCGTCGTCACCGAACCGCGTCGAGGTTGATCATAGAACCGCGGTCAGCCGTGCGAGAGGACGACCTTCCCGAACCCGCTTCCCTGTTCGAGATGCTTGTGTGCGGCGGCCGCTTCGGCGAGGGGGAATGCCGCGCTGATGGGTACGGGCGGGACGGATTCGGTGTCCAGCAGTGTCAGGAGCCCCGCGAAGTCCCGGGGACTGCCCATCGTGGTTCCGATCAGTTCGTACTGACCGAAGTAGAAAGGCCGGACGTCGAGGGTGGCGAGCTCGCTGCGCGACGCGCCCAGCACGACCAGGCGGCCACCCGGCCGCAGTGCGGCGATGGCCTGCTCCCAGGTCCCCACCGAATCCAGGACGAGGTCGAATCCCTGACCGTCCGGGGTGAGTCGGCGAGCCTCGTCCGGCCATTCGGGGTCGGTGTAGAGCACACCGTTCGCGGCGCCGAGTTCCTGTGCCTGCGCGATCTTGGCCGCCGTGGAGGACGTGACGGTGACGTTCGCTCCTACTGCGGAAGCCAGCATGACGGCCATGGTCGCGACGCCGCCGCCAGCACCCAGGACGAGCACGTTCTCGCCGGCGCGGAGGCGGCCACGCGTGAACAGGGCGCGGTAGGTGGTGAGTCCGACGAGGGGCAGTGCGGCGGCCTGCTCCCAGCTGAGCCCGCGTGGTTTGGGGGCGACGCAGTCTGCGGGAACGCGCACCAACTCGGCATAGGTGCCTCGCTGGTGATCGCCGAGGATCTCCCACTGTGCGCTCGGCGCGGCGTCGCGATCTCCCCACCACAGCGACGGGAGGACGAGAACCTCCTCGCCCGTGTCGCTGCGAATGCCTGCGCCGTCGGCGCCGAGTACGTGCGGCAGCGGTGACGAATACCTGCCCTGGCGGACGAGGACGTCGTGCCAGTTGAGCGCGGCCGCCTTCAGGCGGACGGTGACCCAACCCGAGCTCGCCACGGGGTCGGAAATCGACTCCACCTTCAAGACATCCGGCTCCCCGAATTCTCGCAACACGACGGCGTCCACAAAAAGTCCTTTCGGTCGTACCATTCGCACGGTAGCATGTTTTTCGTGCGCATTCGGCGGTGGTTGCGCCTTCTGGTCGCGGCGGTGACGGGACGGAGTGTGCCGATCCCGGTCGATTCCTGGCAGCTGCTGTACAAGTCGCTCGACCGCATCAGAGTCGTTGATGATCGCGTATCTGCTATCCCGTGGTTGGGCGGTCGTCACCGCCGACTACGAAGGACCGGAATCCGAATTCCTCGCCGGACCACAGGCCGGCTACGCGGTTCTCGACGGCATCCGCGCTGCCCTCCAGTTCGGGCCGAGTGGACCGAGCCCGCATGTGCCGAGTCACAACACCACCTTGGTCTCCGGCGCGCCGGGTGCGATCGACTTCCTTGCAGCACGTTTCGCCGGCCGGGCTGCCGTCGACGATTGCGTGTGACATCTGCGAATCTCAGAGCGGGTAGTGCGTCAGCACCCCCATCGGATCGTGCCTTTGCCGCAGTTCGCGCAGTCGCCGCAGGTTTCCGCCGTAGGCAGCGTCGATCTCGGCGCCCGTCTCGGGGAATCCGGGCCGGACTTCGACGCTGTAGACGCCGGTGGTGTGGGGTGCGAGCGCGTCGAGGGTGCCGCCCGCCCAGGACAGGCAGGCGGCGCCGTCGTAGGGGTCGGACCAGATGGCGTTGAGCGGGATGTTCCATTCGCCGCCGCGACCCCAGAAGGCGGTGTCGCCGTTACCCACATCGGCGAGTGCACCGCCGGTGTGCTGGAAGTCGATACGACATTCTCGCGTCGGCGCCCCGCGGATCTGGGTGGCCAGGGCTTCTGCGAGGTGGGAGTCGAGGGTCGGTCCGGTGAAGACGGCCTTCCCGAAGAACGACCCCCTGTGGTCACCCGGTTGGGGCAGCCGGATCGGTTCCGGTTCTTCGCCGTCGGCTCCGGGTGGCGCGAATTCGGGTAGCCCGTCGAGGTAGTTGCCCGAGGTCTCGGACCGGTACAGCACGCTGCCCGACACGGCGGCGACCGAGGTGGCGGCGGCCCGGGCGCGGTCGATGTCGGATGCATCGTCGCTCGCGCACGCGGTGTACACGAACAGGACGGGTTCGTCGGCGGACAGCGCGCTGTAACCGAGCACCGCGCCCATCGTCGTGTCACGCGGAAGCGTCGGGGCGACACGGAAATAGGTGGCGAGCGCTTCGAGTCCGAGCACCATTCGATCGACCCACACCGGGCCCTGCGGATGGGTGCGCAGCACCGCCGACGTGACGACCCCGAAGCACGGTGCGCAACCCCGGACCGCCCACCACAGATCGGCCTCGTCGCCGGTGCTGGCATCGGACAGGTGGACGACTTCGCCGGAGGGCAGCACGAGTTCGACCTCGAGCAGTTGATCGACGGTCAGCCCGAGACTGCGGGTGAGGTAGCCGACGCCGCCGCGGGTGACGAGTCCGAAGCCGGCATGCCCCACGATCCCGACCGGCACCACCCGGCCGGTGGGGGCGAGTGCGTCCAGCATGGTTCCCACGGTGGCGCCGCCGGCGACGACCACTCGGTCGTCCTCGGGCCGCGCCGTGTTCATCTGGGCAGACAAGTCGAGCATGACGGCGTCGTCGGCGACACAGTTCGAACTCAGCCCGCCGCCGCGGACGGTGACGGTGCCGCCCGTCCGATGCGCAACCCGCATGACAGTGGAGACGTCCTCCACGGACTCCGGTTCGACGATGCAGGACGGTCGGCGTCTCGCGGCGTCGGGAAAGAACACTCTGCCCAGTGCCGCGCGGTAGTCGTCGGTGTCCGGGAGATGAACCCGGTGCGGGAGCACCGCCTTCAGCTGCGCGACACATTCCGCGGATGGTGAACTCACGAGCGCCTCCTATCCGGTTGCGTTACCTGCCTGCCACTCGGCCCACGGAACTTCCCAATCCCCGTACGTGTCCCACACGGGCAGGATCGGTCCGCCCGAGTTGGTGATCTCGACGACGTCGCCGATACCGAAGTGGTCGAACATCCACTGGGCGTTGGCGGGAGCCAGGTTCACGCAGCCGTGGGAGACGTTGCTGTTGCCCTGATCGCCCACCGACCACGGCGCCGAGTGGACGAACTCGCCGTCGTTCGAGATGCGGAGGTTCAGGTCGACCTTCTCGCGGTAGTAGTCGGGGTCGCCGGCACAGACGCCGTACGTGCAGGAGTCCATGATGATGCTCTGCTGCCTGTCGGAGACCACGTGCGGGCCCTCGTGCGAGGGGTGGTCGGGGGAGCCGAGGCTCATCGGCATCGAGGTTTCCTGAACACCGTTGTGGAACACGGTGAGCACCTCGCTGGCACCGTCCGCCTTGGCGACCCACGAGTCGTGCACGGTGTAGTCGGCGGCATTGTTCTCGGCACCGAAGACGCCGTCGCCCAGGTCGACGCCGAACACGTCCGCCTCGATGTGGATCTTGGTTCCCGGCGCCCAATAGTTTGCGGCGCGATAGTGCGCGTTCTGGTCGTCGGTCCAGTACCAGGCCCCGGGCTGCGGCGGTGTTGTCGTCACGTGCAGTCGCTCCTGCACCGCGGCCTTGTTGGCGACCGGAGCGGTGAACTGGAACACCATGGGCTGGCCGACGCCGATGCCCGTGTCCGCGACGACCTCGGGTGCCGGGACGACGTTCGCGTACGCGGTGGAATCGGGGGTCATCGTCGTCACCGTGAACGTCTGCTCGACGGGGGCGCCGTCGGGGTTCGCCGCGTCGGCGACGACCGTGTACGTGGACCCGTATCCGAGGGGCGCGGTGCTCGTCCAACTCGTGCCGTCGGGGGCGAGGGCGCCGGCGACCGGTGCGCCGGCGTCCGCGGGATTCGTGACCGTCACGGTGGTCAGCCGGCCGCCCGTGGCGGTGACCACGATCGGGGTGGTCGGGTTGATCGGCGCGCCGGCGGCCGCGGGAACGGCAATCGAGGCGGGCGCGGCCTGGGTGGTGGTCGGGGGTTCCGAGGTGCCGGTGTCTCCGATGGTGCATGCCGTGGCCAGGAACGTCAGGGCCACCACTGCAACGATGCCGGCTGTCCGTGTGCGGAGAGTCACGACCACCTTCTTTCGGATCTCGATCAGCGTTTCGCCGTCCTCATACTGCCAGCGATCGCCTCGGAGTTTCCTGTCAGACACCCGCCGACCCTGCCCGACCTGGGTGAATCCGTCCACTCACGACGATTTAGACAGCTGTGCTGGCAATATTTCTGACTGTATGCGCACGTAGTTGGCGCAACATGACGATTGACCTGGAGAAATAAAACAGCTAGACTGGCTAATGAAATTGCTCCGGCGAACGAGAGGCGAATACATGGACGAGAAGGCTGATCGACTCCGTGAGGATGTCGTGATGTTCACCCGGCGCATCCGGACCCAGCGGTCCGGGCACCTGCTCACGCCCTCGCAGCTGCAGGCCCTCGCGCATCTCGACCGGGAAGGTCCGATGAGCGCCCGTGCCCTCGCCGATCTCGAGCAGGTGGCGCCGCAGTCCATCGCGCGGACCGTCTCGATCCTCGAGGACTCCGGCATGGTATCCCGCACGGTGGACCCCCAGGACGCGCGGGCGAGCATCGTCGCGATCACCGCGCTGGGATTGCAGACCCTCACCGCCGACCGGTCGCGGCGGAGCGAATGGCTCTCGGCGGCGCTCGCCACCGAATGCACCGAGGCTGAACGCGACCTCCTCTTCATCGCCGGACGGCTACTCCGCCGACTCGCAGCAACCCCCGAGTCGGCGCCGCAGCGGGAGTCACTGATGAACTCGTGAGCGGTACCGTCGCCGACACCGCTGTCGCGCAGAAGTCGCCGTCCGTACCGTTCCGGGTCAGCGGATCCGTCGCCACCGGGAGCATTCTCCAACCCCTGAACTCGTCGATGATCGCGGTGGCGATCGTCGGCATCGCCGCCCAGTTCGGCTCCTCGTCCGGCATCACCTGGGTGATCTCCGCGCTCTACATCGCCACCGCCGTCACCGCGCCGATGGCGGGGAAGCTCGGCGCCCTCCTCGGCGCCCGGAAGGTGTACCTCGGGGGCCTCGCACTGGTGGCGCTGGGCTCCGTGGCCGGTCTGCTCGCACCCACGGTCGGCTGGCTGATCTTCTCCCGCATCCTCGTCGGAATCGGAACCGCCACCCAGTATCCCAACGCGATGACGATGATTCGCGGGTACGCGGAACGGCACGGTGCGCAACCGCGCACCGCGATCACGACCCTCGCGATCTGCAGCCAGGGCGTCGTGGCACTCGGCCCGACGCTCGGCGGACTGCTGGTGGGTGCGTTCGGCTGGCAGTCGATCATGTGGATCAACCTCCCGATCGTCGCGTTCAGCGCGATCGCGGTCACGAAGTTCGCGAACGTCGGTTTCGTCGGCGGCATGTCGGTCAGTCGACGCCAGCTGTTGCACGCACTCGACGTCGTGGGAGTCCTGCTGTTTCTCGCGCTCGTCTCGTCCACGATGCTGTTCCTGTTGTCGGTCACCACCGACCCGGTGTGGTGGCTGATCCCCGTGTGGGCGCTGGTGCTGGCGCTGTTCGTCCAGTGGGAACGTCGGGCGGATGAACCGTTCATCGACGTTCGGGCACTGGCCCGGAACCGGGCGCTCAGCGCGACCCTCGCGCGGACCCTCCTCACCTACACCGCCTTCTACTGCGTCTTCTTCGGAATCCCGCAGTGGTTGCAGTACTCCCGGGGGATGGGCGCCACCGAGGCGGGGCTGACGATGCTTCCCGTCGCCGTCGTCGGTATCGGCTCCACGCTGCTCGCGTCCCGGACGTACCGGCGGCACGGGGTGCGCCGAACGCTCACCGTCGGGACGTGCGCGCTGCTGGTGGGCGGGGTGCTCCTGGCCTCGGTGGAGAGCAGCACCGCCCCGATCGTCGTGCTGCTCATGGTGGCGGCGGTGCTGGGAATCCCCAACGGATTCAACAATATCGGCAACCAGAATCTGATCAGCTCGGTCACGTCCGTCGAGGAAGTGGGCACGGCCATCGGGATGTACCGCACCGTGCAGTACATCGGGGCGAACCTGTCGGCCGTCGTGCTGCAGACCACCGCCGGTCACGTCATCGGCGACGACGGACTGCACCGCACGGGATGGTTCATCGCGATCGCGGGTGTTCTCCTCCTCGCCGGGGTCCTGATGTCGCGGAACATGGGCGACCGCCGGTCCGCTGCGTAGGGGGCACGTCAGGAGGGAGCCGTTCCTCCGACCGCCCGCCAGACCAGCGCCGCGGTCCGGGCCGCCCAGTCCGCGGGGGGCGGATCGCCGGCCAGGGCGCGGCCGTACCAACTGCCCGTGGTCATCGTGACGGCGACCTCGAGATCGGCGTCGGCGTCGATCATCTTCAGCTCCGCGGCACGATCCAGGATGGCGCGGACACGGCGCCGGCGCGGTGCCACCACCCGGGCACGGTACTGCGCGCGGACGTCGCCGTCCGTCGTGTCCTGCAGCATCGTCCCGACCAGTGACAGCCGGCCGGTGCACGACACCCCGCGCTGGAAGTCGGCCAGTTCGCGAACCAGATCACCGAACGGGTCCGCCGACGACCGGCCGGTCTCCTCGTCGGCCAACTGCGCCACGACGGCCGCGGCCAACTCCGCCTTCGTCGCCCACCGGCGGTACAGCGCCTGGCGGGTGGTGCCCGCCTCCGCCGCGATCGCGGCGAGCGACATCGCGTCGTATCCGGCCCGGGACAGTTGCCGGCCCGCAACTCTCAGGACCCGGGTGTCGATGTCGGTGTCGCGACTGCGCCCGGCCACACTCATGCTCGAACCTCTTTTCAATCCAATACTGATGTGTATTGTAATGGAGAGACGACGGAAATCGGGAGCTCGCATGAGTGATCAGGACACCCCGTCCCTGTACGAATGGGCGGGCGGTGAGCAGTCGTTCCGGCGGCTGATCGACGCCTTCTACGACCGGGTGGAGCGCGACGAACTGCTGTCGCCGATGTTCCCCGGCGGCGTGCACGAGGAGCATCGCCGCAACGTCACCCTGTGGTGGTGCGAGGTGTTCGGCGGCCCGCCGGGATACACCGAACACCTCGGCGGCTACGAACGCATGCTGCGGCACCACATCGGTCTCGCCATCAGCCCGCAACAGCGGCACCGCTTCGCCGCGACCATGAGTCTCGCCGCCGACGACGCGGCCCTGCCGTCCGACCCCGAATTCCGCTCCGCCTTCATGGCATACGTCGAGTGGGGGACCCGGCTCGCACTGCAGAATTCGAGTCCGGGAGCCGAGGTGGTCGAGCACGCACCCGTCCCGCACTGGGGTTGGGGCGTCGCCCCGCCCTACCGCGGCTGACCGGAGATCGGGCAACCCGAGCTGGCGGCCGGGAGAAAGTTGGGGCGGAGGTCCATGTCGGGTGCGTCGTAGAGTCGGTGGAACGTCGGGGTGAGCGCCGCCGACATCGGTGGGTTGATCCACGACCAGTCGGTGGGGCACTTCCGGCCCAGCGATTCCTCGCGTTCGACATGGCTGATGAACTGCTTGGCGACGGTGTGATGATCGACCATGTGCACCCCGGACTGCCGGTAACTGTGGATCACGGCGCGGTTCAGTTCGACCAGTGCCCGGTCGCGCCAGAGCGTCCGCTCCGAGGACGTGTCCAGGCACAGCTTTTCGGCGATGGCGGGCAGCATGTCGTACCGGTCCCGGTCGCTGAAGTTGCGGGCCCCGACCTCCGTGCTCACGTACCACCCACTGAACGGCGCCAGCGGATACGTCAGCCCGCCGACGGAGAAGCTCATGTTCGACACGGCGGGCACGGCATGCCATTTGAGACCGAAATCGGCGAACCAGGCGTAGTCGGGGTGCTCGATCTCGACCTCGAGCACCAGCTCGGATGGAATCTCGTACCAGCGCAGCGTCTCGTCGGGGGTGCTCACCAGCAGCGGCAGCACGTCGAATGGCGTGCCTGCGCCCCGCCACCCCATCTTCGTCACCGCCTCGGTGATTCCGACCTGGGCGGGGTCCCCGGTCACCGTCCCGTCCGCGTGGCGGTAGCCGGCGTACCGGATCAGTTGCGGGCTGACGATCTTGTACTCGCGTCCGTCCGCCAGCGGTAGGGGACCGACCGTGATGACCGAGCGCAGCGCGCCGCCGTTCGTCGCGACCCGCAGGTGCTCCCAGCACGCCTCCGCAATCTCGTCCGCGGTGGTGGCGTGGCGGGCATCGATCAGCTTCAGCGTGCGCCAGTGCTTGCGACCGACGCAGCGGGCGTGATTGCGCCACGCCAGCTGCGAGCCGACTTCCAGTTCCTCCACGGTGTGCTCGTAGCGGCCCGCCTCGGCCAGCGACTCCAGTGCGTCCGCGAGGCGGGCGGTGGGCAGGTGGGCCAGCTCGGGCTCGCTGAAGAACTCTGCGCACTCCCGCATCTGCGCTGCGGACCGCGACGTGACATCCAGCGAGTACGACATAGTCCCTGTGCTGCTCACCATTGACCTCCCGGCGATCGTGGATCCTGCGGCGGTCAGTATGTCAGCGAAGCGGGCACACTCGTCCACCGAGTGCGGACGGGGTGAGGAAATACCGCCGGCAGGACGGCGGTTCCCCCGGAGGTGAAGCTCTCGATTCTGGACCGGTCCCGCACGCGCCGCGGTGCGCCCGACTCTGCCGCGCTGACCGGGACGATCGAGCGGGCGGTGCACGCCGAACACCTCGGATTCGAGCGGTTCTGGGTGGCCGAGCACCACGCCGTGCCGGGCATCGCGAGCGGGTCGCCGCCCCTGTGCTGCTCGCGGCCCTCGGCGCCCGCACCAGCCGGATCCGGTTGGGCTCGGGTGGTGTGATGTTGCCGAACCACCAGCCGCTGGTGGTGGCCGAACAATTCCTGATGCTCGAGGCCGTGTACCCGGGCCGCATCGACCTGGGGGTCGGGCGGTCCCTGGGATTCACCAAGCCGGTGCGGGAGGCGCTGCGACGCGACCGCAACGCCCCCGACACGTTCGCGGACGACCTCGACGAGGTGCGGAACTACCTCGAGGGCAAGGGCACCGTGACGGCCCGGCCCCAGGTGGCGAGCCCCCGTCGATGTTCGTTCTCGCGACTCGCCGCGGACTCGACTTCGCCGCGAAGGCGGGTCTGCCGGTGGTGGTCGGCGGGCCGATCCTTCAAGGGTCGGGCGCGCGCGTCCCGGAACTCGACCGGTACCGCGACAGCTTCGTCCCATCCGCCGTTCACCGGGCCCCGTACGTGATGATCTCGCTCGAGGTCATGATCGCCGAGAACGACGACCGGGCCCGTGAACTGCTGCTCCCGGAGGCGTGGGCGCTGGCGCAATCGAGCCGGACCGGCGAATTTCCGCCGCTCGAATCGGTCGCGGACATACGCACTCAGCCCTGGACCCCGCGGCTGCGCGAACAGGTCGACGCCACGATCGCGTCGTCGATCCACGGCGACGCCGAGCAGGTGAAGGTCGCGCTCGACGCGCTGAGGGCGCGCACCGGCGCCGACGAACTCCTGGCCTCGACGTCCACGTTCGACCGGGACGCGCTGTTCGAATCCGATCGGCTGTTGTCACTCCTGGACGTGTGACCCGCACGGCACACAACAGTTGCCGCAAGCCTTGCGCAAGTCTTGACAATCTTGCGCAAGCGGGTGAATAGTGTGTGTCGGCAGTCACAACGAACAGCGAGGCGGTAGCACAGTGGCACCCACCTTGACCGAGGTCGCTCAACGCGCAGGGGTATCCCTGTCCACCGCATCGCGGGCGTTCAGTGCCCCGGACCGGATCGGACCGGACACTCTCGCGCGGATCATCGCGGTCGCCGACGAGATCGGCTACCGGGCGGCGTCGCCGACACGCAATGACGCCGTGAGGCCGACGGCGACCACCGTCGCTGTCGTGGTGCCCGACATTGCGCACACGGTGTTCGCGAGTTTCGTGAAGGCGGCGCAGGCTCAGGGGTGGCACCGGCGGCAGACCGTGCTCCTCACCGACACGGACGGCAGCGCGGATCGTGAGCGCGAGGTCCTCGGCGAATTGCAGGGTCGTGTCGACGCACTCGTCGTCTGCGCGCCGCGACTGCCCGCGTCCGACATCGTGCAGCTTGCCGGCGACACCCCACTGGTGCTCGTCAACCGGTCTTCGCCCGAATGCGATTGCATCGTGGCGGATTCCGAGGACGGTCTTCGTCAGACCATCGACTACCTCGTTGCCCTCGGGCACGAACACCTCGCCTACGTTCAGGGCTCGCCGCAGTCCTGGTCGAATCAGCGCCGCGTCGCCGCGGTCGAGGAATTCTGCAAGTCCCGCGATGTGCAGCTGAGCCTGCTCGGATGGCAGCAGGAGACCCTCGCGGGTGGTCATGCCGCGGCCGCGAGCGTGATCGCGACCGGTGCGAGTGCCGTGATCACACACAACGATCCGATGGCGATCGGTGTGATGAACGGCGTCCGCGCAATGGGCTTTTCGGTTCCGGACGACCTGAGCGTCGTCGGCATCGACGACTCACCGCTGGCCGAGCTCGCCAACCCCGCGCTCACGAGTGTCAACGTGCCCATGGCGAGAGCCGGCGTGCTGAGTCTCGACCTGGTGTACCAGCGCGCCGGCGAACCGGATTCCGACGTCCGCGAAGTTCACCTCCCCACACAACTTGTCGTCCGTGCGTCGGCCGGACCGGCGCACGATCGGGTGTTTCGCCCCGGAAAAGAGAGCCGCTAGATGAAAATCGTTGTTGCCGACAGTAATCTGATCCCACACCGGGCGCGGTTCGATGCCGCGGTTCCCACAGGATCGCAACTGTCCTGGCACGGCAGCTTCGACGAGGCTGCCCTGATCGAAGATCTGCGTGACGCCGACGTGTATGTCGGGGGAAAGTTCACGCCGTCGATGGCGTCGTCCGCGACCACGCTGCGGCTCGTGCACGTCGCCGGCGCCGGGACAGACAATATCTCGTTCGGCGCCCTGGCCCCCGACGTGCTGGTGGCGAACACCTTCCACCACGAGAAGTCGATCGCGGAATACGTCGTGGCGGCCGCAGTGATGCTTCGGCGCGGCTTCGTCGCCCAGGACGCGGCCCTGCGGCGCGGGGTGTGGGCGACGTCGGTCTACGACGACCGCCTCACACAGTCGAATTCACTGCAGGGTGCGCGGGTGGGTTTCGTGGGTTTCGGCCACATCGGCAACGCCGCGTGGAATCTGTTCCGGGCATTCGGCGCGACAGGAGCGGCCGTGACCGGCCGCGGCAACGTCGATGCGACGGGTGAGGGGTTGGACTGGGCGGCCGACGTGTCCCAGCTCGGGCGTCTCCTCGCCGAATCCGATGTCGTCGTGGTGTCCGCACCGCTCGACGACCGGACGCGGGGCATGATCGGCGCCGACGAATTGCGTGCGCTGGGCAGCGACGGTGTGCTGGTCAACGTGGGCCGCGGGCCTCTCGTCCAGGAGCAGGCACTGTTCGACGCGCTGTCCTCGTCGACCATCGCGGCTGCGGCCATCGACGTCTGGTACGACTATCCCGGAGCCGACGGTCGAGGTGCGCCCAGTGCCCTCCCGTTCTCCGAACTCCCCAACATCATGATGACGCCGCATTCTTCCGGGGTGTCGCGGCAGACGTTTCTCGGCCGCGTCGACGACATCACCGACAACATCACCCGACTCGCACGCGGGGAGCAGTTGCGCAACGTCGTTGCTCCCGCGGTCGGAGCGAAAGGATCACGGGCATGACCGACAAGATCATCTCCGCGGACGTGCTGGTCTGCAGCCCCACCCGCAACTTCGTCACCCTGAAGATCACCACCGCCGACGGCGTCGTCGGTTACGGTGACGCGACACTGAACGGCCGCGAACTGTCCGTCGCGTCGTATCTGCGAGACCACGTCGCGCCCTTGCTGATCGGACGGGACGCGACGCGGATCGAGGACACCTGGCAGTACCTCTACCGTGGGGTGTACTGGCGCCGCGGGCCGGTCACGATGGCCGCGATCGGCGCGGTCGACGTGGCGCTCTGGGACATCAAGGGCAAGACGCTCGGCCAGCCCGTCTACCAGTTGCTCGGCGGTGCCGTGCGTGACCGCGTCCTGTCGTACACCCACGCCACCGGGTGGGACGTGCCCGCGCTGCTCGACTCCGTCGACGCCAAGCGGGAGAAGGGCTTTCAGGCGATTCGTGTGCAGTCCGGGGTGCCCGGACTCGATTCGGTCTACGGTGTGCACAAGGGGGCTGCGGGATACGAGCCCGCGAGCCGCGGCGCACTCCCGGTCGAAGAGGTATGGGACACGGACGCCTACCTCAATCATGTGCCCGGGGTCCTCGCGGCGGTCCGGGACCATGTCGGCCCCGACCTCAAGTTGCTGCACGACGCCCACCATCGACTCACCCCGCAGCAGGCCGCGCGGCTCGGCAAATCGCTCGAGCCGGTGAATCTGTTCTGGCTCGAGGACGTCACGCCGGCAGAGAACCAGGACGCGTTGCGTCTGGTGCGCAACCACACCACGACGCCGCTGGCGATCGGCGAGGTCTTCAACACGATCTGGGATTGCCAGCACCTGATCACCGAACAACTGATCGACTTCATTCGCGTGGCGGTCGTCCACGCCGGCGGAATCAGCCACGTCCGCAAGATATTTGCGCTCGCCGAGGTGTATCAGGTGCGAGGCGGACCGCACGGGCCGTCGGACGTTTCGCCGATCTCCCTGGGCGCGAGCCTACAGCTCGGACTGGCGACGCCGAACTTCGGAATTCAGGAATACATGGGCTACGACCCGCTCGTCAGTGAGGTCTTCCCGCACGCATGGTCGTTCGCGGACGGCCATCTCACCCCCGGTGACGCGCCGGGTGTCGGAGTGACGATGAACGAGGAACTCGCGGCGAAGTATCCCTACGAGCAGGCCTACCTCCCGGTCGCCCGGCGCCGCGACGGCTCCATGACGGATTGGTGACGCGCATGACCGAACACCCACTCTCACGCCGAAACGTTTCCGCCGCGGCACTGATCCACCGGCGGGTGCCGGAAGGCACCGGGATCGTGCACCTGGGGCTCGGCAACTTCCACCGTGCCCACCAGGCCGTCTACACCGCGCTGGCAATGGAACGCGAACCCGGGCCGTGGGGGATCCTCGGTGTGGCTAGCCGGTCGAGCGCCGTCGCCGATGCGATGACGGCGCAGGATCTGCTCTACAGCGTCGTCGAGATCTCGCCCGGTGGATCGCGTGTCAGAGTTCCCGGCTCCCACACCGGGACCCTGGTGGCCGAACACGATCCGGAGTCCGTCGTTCACGCGATCGCGGATCCGGCAACGAAGATCGTGACGATCACCGTGACCGAACACGGGTACACCGTGTCTCCCGAGACCGGATCCCTCGACCTCGACTCCGACGCTGTCCGGCGTGATCTCGCCGAGGCCTCGACGCCGCGCACGACGATCGGACAGATCGCCCGCGCACTGGCCCTGCGGGCGAGCACACACGGCACCCCGATCACCATCCTCAGCTGCGACAACCTGCTGGCAAACGGACGGCAGACCGAACGGCTCGTGCGCGAGTTCGTCGGCACCTTCAGGGCACCCCTCCGTGACGAGGTACTGACCTGGATGGATGCGTCCGTGGCGTTCCCCAATTCGATGGTGGACCGCATCGTGCCGTCCAGTTCAGACCGATACAACGAGACGGCCCTGACGCACCTCGGCGTGCGGGACACGATCGCCGTCCCCGCCGAACCGTTCACGATGTGGGTGATGGAGGAGAAGTTCGCCGCCGGCCGTCCCGCCTGGGAGCACGGCGGCGCACTGTTCACCGACGACGTCGAGCCGTACGAGCTGATGAAGGTCCGGCTGCTCAACGGGACGCATTCGCTCATCGCGTACCTCGGCGCACTCGACGGGTGTGCCACCATCCCCGAGTCCGTGGCACGACCGTTCGTCGAGGACGCGGCGCGCCGCATCCTGTGCGACGAATACCTGCCGACAGTCACTGTTCCCGAAGCGGTCGACACGGACGACTACATCCGGCAACTCTTTTCGCGCTGGTCCAATACCGCTCTGGGACACCGCACCTCGCAGGTCGGCTCCGACGGATCGGTCAAATTGGCGCAGCGTATCCCGATCCCCGCGCTCGAACACCTCGGCCGCGGTGACGTCCCGCAGTTCCTTGCTCTGACCGTGGCGGCGTATCTCGCCTGCATCGCCCCGCTGCCTGGATTCGACCCCGGCCCACACGCACGATCCATGACCGACCCCGCTCGACCGCGCCTGGCAGGAATGGCCGACAACGCCGCTTCCACTACAGAATTCGTTCGCTCCGTCTTCGTCGACGGAGGCCTGTTTCCCAGCGTTCTCGCTGCGCACACCGAGTTCGTCTCGCGGATTGCCGACTTCGTCGACATCATCGTCCGCCACGGGCCGGCTGTCGCCGCCGGTGAAGCATCCGCCCCGGTCCCGGACCCCGGCGCGCTCACGCTGCAGTCCAGGGCGACCATCTGACTCTCTCACCCCCTGCCCGGACTTTCCGGGAACCACCAATGGAGGAATCCATGGACACTACACTCGACCCCACGGTGAACCCGAAAACACCCGGCCGCGCAGGCGGTACACCCCAGGCAGACCCGGCCGCAGTCCGCCGGGCGGCGTGGGCGGGACTCATCGGCACCACCCTCGAGCAGTACGACTTCGTCATCTACGGCACCGCCTCGGCGCTGATCTTCAACACACTGTTCTTTCCGAACATCTCGCCCGCGGCGGGCATCCTCGCGAGCTTCAGCGCCTACGCCGTCGGGTTCCTCGCCCGACCGCTCGGCGGCCTGTTCTTCTCACGCTACGGTGAGCGTCTCGGCCGCAAATGGGTGCTCGTCGCGACCCTGATGCTGATGGGCGGCGCGACACTGGGTATCGGTCTGCTGCCCACCTACAGTCAGGTCGGGCTGCTCGCACCCGCTCTCCTCGTCGCGTGCCGATTCTTCCAGGGATTCGGCGCGGGCGCCGAACAGTCCGGTGGTGCAACCCTTCTGACGGAGACAGCGCAGATAGGCAGGAGAGGCCGGCTCGCCGCGCTGGTGATGACCGGGGCCGCGCTGGGCACGGCGCTCGGCGCAGTCGCGTGGATCGCCGCGCAGCTCCTGCCGGAGGAGCAGCTCATGTCCTGGGGCTGGCGGCTCGTCTTCATCAGCAGTCTGCTCGTGACTGTCGCCGCGTTCGTCATCCGTCGCAAGCTCAACGAGAGCCCGGTGTTCCAGGAACTCAAGGAGCAGCACCACGTTCCGAAGACACCCGTGAAGGAGATCTTCGCGAACGGCAAGAAGCCGCTGTTCATCGTCATGTTCATGACGATCGGCATCAGCGCGCAGTCGTACACGTACCAGGTATTCATGGCGTCGTACCTCAAGAACGACGTGCACGTCGACCCCACGTTCATTCCCAAGGTGCTGCTGGTCGGGGCCATCTGCGGCGGCATCGCGGCCTATGGGTTCGGTCGGCTGTCCGATCGGGTGGGCCGCAAGCCGGTGTACATCTCGATCGTGATCGCTCTGATCATCCTGCCGGTGCCGACCTTCCTGGCTCTGAACACCGGCTCGCACCTGTTGATCACGATGGCGATGATCGTCGGCTTCATCCTGGCCTGCCAGGGCGCGGTCGGTGTCACGATGAGCTACTTCCCGGAAATCTTCGGCTCCCGCTACCGCTACGCCGGCGTCACGCTCGGACGTGAATTCGCGTCGATCTTCGGCGGCGGTGTCGCGCCACTGATTTGCGCGGCCCTCGTCACGGCCTTCTCCGGCTCCTGGATCCCCGTCGCGGTCTACATGATCGTGATGGCCGTGACGGTTCTGATCGCCTCGACGATGGCACCGGAAACTCGCGACCGCGACCTCACGCTGGCCGCCAACGCCACCGATCGTGAGGTGACGGCGGCATGACCTCCTCCGTCATCGCAGTGCTGCGCGCCGCGCACGCCGACCGGTACGCCCCCGTCGTGACCGTCCTCGCCGAGAACGGGGTGCGGGCCGTCGAGCTGACGATGAGCACGCCGGGCACCCTCGAGTCTCTGCGCAGCATCCGGCGCGACGCACCGGACGGCGCCGAGATCGGGGTCGGCACGGTCACCACCGTCGACCAGGCGCGCGCCGCCCTCGACGTGGGTGCCGACTTCCTCGTGACACCGACCACCAACCTCGACGTCATCGCCACGGCCGTGCGTGCGGGTGTCCGGATCTACCCGGGCGGATTCACCCCGACCGAGCTGTGGAACGGATGGAACGCGGGTGCGACCGCAGTGAAGTTGTTCCCGGCATCGGTGGTCGGCCCGGAGTACATCGCGCATCTGCGCGGGCCCTTCCCCGACATCCAGGTCGTCCCCTCGGGCGGGGTGAGCATCGAGGACGTCCCCGTGTGGATCGCCGCCGGTGCGGCGGCGGTCAGCCTCGGCGGCCCCCTGATCGGGGACGCACTCCGCGGCGGGGACCTCGGTCAGCTGGCCGAACGATGCCGGCGCCTCGCGGGCGTCGTCGCAGAACCGGCGGTCGCGTGATGACGGTACTGACGTTCGGCGAAACGATGGCACTCACCCGAGCGGCGGACACCGGTGCACTCGCCCACACCTCGACGCTGCACCTGGGAATCGGCGGGGCCGAAACGAACTTCGCGATCGCGCTACGACGGCTCGGCGTGGACGTCGCCTGGGTCGGGCGCGTCGGCCAGGACAGCCTGGGTGACCTGGTCGAGCGTGAACTCCGGGCCGAGGGAATCACCGCCGACGTCATCCGCGATCCGGACGCCCCGACCGGGCTGATGGTGAAGGAGCGGCGAACCGCCACCGCCACCCGCGTCTGGTACTACCGGACCGGCAGCGCAGGGTCGCGGCTCACGATGTCGGACATCGCGGACGACCGCCTCGAGTCGGCGTCGCTGCTGCATGTCACCGGCATCACCCCGGCCCTGTCCGACAGCGCCAGGAAGGCCACTTTGTACTGCGTCGAACGGGCACGCGCACTGGGCATTCCGGTGTCGTTCGATCTCAACTACCGCCGTGCGCTGTGGTCGCCGGAAGAAGCGGGTCCCGTCTTCCGCGAGCTGATCGCGTTGTCGGACATCGTCTTCGCCGGTGAGGACGAGGCCGCGATCGCGGTGGGTGACGGCGACCCCGCAGAACTCGTCGCGCGTGTCCGCGACCTGGGTCCCCGCGAAAGCATCCTGAAACTGGGAGACCAGGGGTGCCTGGCGATGGTCGACGGCGAGACGTTCTCCCTCCCGGCGGTGCCGGTGAACGTCGTCGACTCCGTCGGGGCCGGAGACGGTTTCGTTGCCGGATACATCGCGGACCGCCTCGCGGGGGAGTCACCCGGCGACCGTCTGAGAACCGCGGTGACCGTGGGGGCCTTCGCGTGCACCGTGTCCGGCGACTGGGAGGGCATGCCGCGCAGGGACGAACTCGGACTCCTCGCCACCGCGGAACCCGTCACCAGATGACAAGCTCCCATCTCCCACAGAACTGGACTTCACCGATGAACACCACCGAGACCACCGGCACAGAAACGATCGAGATTCCGACGCATGCGCAGGCGGTCGTCGCCCACGGCGCGAACGACCTGCGCGTCGAGGACGTGCCTATCGCCGCACCGAAGCCGGACGAGGCGGTGATCCGCATCGCCTACGGCGGAATCTGCGGATCCGACCTCCACTACTGGCAGCACGGCACCGCAGGCGAGTCGATCCTCCGCGCACCGATGCGGCTCGGGCACGAGGCGTCGGGCACGGTGCTGATCGGCGCGGCGGACGGCAGCGGTCCCCGTCCCGGCGCACCCGTCACCATCCATCCCGCGACGCCCGGCGGCGACAGCGCGACGTATCCGGCCGACCGCCCCAACATTTCCCCCGGATGCACGTACCTGGGCAGCGCGGCACATTTCCCGCACGCGGACGGGTTATTCGTCAGCCACGTCGCCGTGCCGACCCGCATGCTCCGGGTCCTTCCCGAGGGTCTCGATCTTCGGCTCGCTTCCTTGGCCGAGCCGGCGAGCGTGGCGTGGCACGCGGTCGCGCGGGCAGGGGAGGTGAAGGATCGGTCGGTCCTCGTCATCGGCGCCGGACCCATCGGGGCGCTCGTGGTGGCGGTACTGAAGCGAGCGGGCGCCGGGAAGATCACGGCGGTGGACATGCACGAGTACCCGCTGCAGATCGCGCGCGACGTGGGCGCGGACGTGACCCTCACGGCCACCGACGCCGGCGCGGTCGCGGCGGTCGGAGCAGACGTGACCATCGAATGCTCCGGCAACCACCGCGGTCTGTCGTCGGCGATCCACGGGACCGCGCGCGGCGGCCGGGTCGTGATGGTCGGACTGCTTCCCTCCGGTGATCAGCCGGTACCCGTCTCGATCGCGATCACCCGGGAACTGGACCTGATCGGTTCGTTCCGGTTCAACGACGAGATCGACGAGGTCGTGGCCGCTCTCGCCGACGGCTCGCTGGCGGTCGATCCGATCATCACCGCCGAGTACGACGTAGCCGATGCGCTCACCGCGTTCGCGTCGGCCAAGGACGCGTCGTCGTCGAGCAAGGTTCTCCTCAGGTTCTGATCCCGGGATCCTCGCCCCGGCATCGTCGACGCGGCACAGTTGTCGCATGATGGTCTCGACGCACCCCCGAGGTCAGGAGAGCAAGCTGATGAAGGAATTCACCGCCTGGATCGCTCGCGAGAACGAGGGCGCCATCGGCCTCTCCGAGGAGACGGTCGACGAATCGTTCCTGCCACAGGGCGAGGTCACGATCCAGGTCGAGTACTCCAGCGTGAACTTCAAGGATGCGCTGGCGCTGACACCGAAGGGCGGAGTGGTCCGCGAATACCCCATCGTCCCCGGCATCGACGTCGCAGGCATCGTCGCCGAGTCGCAGTCGCCGGAGTTCGCGGTCGGTGACAAGGTCGTCGCTCACGGTTACGACATCGGAACGGCCCGGCACGGCGGGTACGCGCAGTTCGCCCGCGTCCCGGCCGACTGGGTGGTGAAACTCGACGGCATGTCCACCCGCACCGCCGCCGCGATCGGGACCGCCGGTTTCACGGCTGCGATGAGCGTGGAGGCACTGCAGTCCCGCGGCGTCGAGCCGGGCCACGGCCCGGTCCTGGTGACCGGTGCGAGCGGCGGCGTCGGCACCGTCGCCGTCGACCTGCTGTCGGCGGCCGGCTTCGAGGTGGTCGCGTCGAGCGGAAAGCCGGAGAAGGCGGAACTGCTCACCCAGCTGGGCGCGAGCAAGGTGATCGGACGCCTCCCCGAACCCGACACGAAACCGCGTCCCCTCGGCAAGGCTCAGTGGGCTGCCGCGGTCGACTGTGTCGGCGGCGCCACCCTCGCCCACGTGCTCAGCACCATCGAATACGGCGGTGCCGTGGCGGCCAGTGGACTGACCGGCGGACCGAAGTTGGAGACCACGGTCCTGCCGTTCATCCTGCGCGGCGTCAGCCTGCTCGGCATCGACTCGGTGCAGTACCCGATCGACCAGCGGCGCCGACTGTGGGGCCGCCTCGCCTCCGACCTCGCACCCAGCCGCCTCGAGTCGATCACGCACGAGGTCCCGATTGCCGACGTCGTCTCGGTGATCGATCAGGTGCGGGCGGGTACGTGGTCGGGTCGTGCGCTGACGCGCCTGTGAGTACTTATTAACGTCCGGCGGTTAACAAGTACTCACGGGCGGCGGAGCCGCACGATCCAGGCGCGGGTATCCGCCGGGTCGATCACGTCGTCGAGTTCGAAGATCGTCGCCGCGTTGAGTGCCTTCCCGTGCTGGTAGGCGGCGTCGACGAGTTGCGTGAATGCCGCGTCCCGCTCGGCGGGGTCGTCGAGCGCCTCGAGTTCCTTCCGGAACCCGAGGCGCACCGCGCCTTCCAGCCCCATGGCGCCGATCTCGCCGGTGGGCCACGCGACCGTGAACTCGGACGCGTGGAAGGAGCCGCCCGCCATGGCCATCGCGCCGAGACCGTAGCCCTTGCGCAGGATGACCGTTCCGTACGGCACGGTCATCTGCGCGCCGGTGATGAACAGCTTGCCGAACCGGCGGACCGTGGCCTCCTTCTCCGAGTCGGGGCCGACCATGAACCCCGGTGTGTCACACAGCGAGACCACCGGCAGGCCGAACGATTCGCACAGTTCCAGGAAGTGGGCCATCTTGTCGGCCGCGACCGCGTCGATCGCACCGCCGAGGTGGTGGCTGCTGTTCGCGACGAGACCGTACGGCGCCCCCTCGACCCGGATCAGCGCGGTGACGATGCCGACGCCGTGGTCGCGGCGTAGCTCGAGGACCGAGCCGACGTCGGCAATGGACTCCACCGCACTGCGAACGTCGTAGGCGCGCAACCGGTTCTCCGGGACGACGTGACGGGCCAGCCGCTCGTCGGGGGCCTCCCAGTCGGGGAGCACCCCCTGGAAATACGACAGGTACGTCTTCGCCAGTTCGACGGCGTGCGCCTCGTCGCGGGCGAGCAGATCGATCACACCGTTGCGCCGCTGCACGTCGACCGGCCCGATGTCCTCCGGCCGGTACACACCCAGCCCGCCGCCCTCGACCATCGCCGGACCGCCCATGCCGATGTTCGCGTCGGGGGTGGCGATCAGGACGTCGCAGACCCCGGCCAGGGCGGCGTTGCCCGCGAAGCAGCGGCCGGACACGACCGACACCAGCGGCACCTTCCCGTTCAGCGCCGCCAGCGACCGGAAGGTGTTCAGGTCCAGGCCCGCTGCGGGGCCGGCGTCGGTGTCGCCGGGGCGTCCGCCGCCGCCCTCGGCGAACAGGACGACCGGAACCTGTTTGCGGCCTGCGAGTTCGATCACCCGGTCCGTCTTGGCGTGGTTCCGCATGCCCTGGGTTCCGGCGAGCACCGTGTAGTCGTACGACAGCACCACCGCCTGGGAATTCTGCGGACCGAACACGTCCCCGTTGATTGCGGCGAGGCCGGCGATCAGGCCGTCGGCGGGGGTGTTCTCGATCAGGTCCTGCTCGGAGCGGCGACTGCGCTGTGCGGCGAGAACGAGGGGCCCGTACTCGACGAAGCTGCCGGGGTCGACCAGGTCCTCGATGTTGGTACGCGCGCTCCGCCTCCCGAGCTTCGCCCGCTTCGCGATCGCGGCGGGCCTGGCGGCGTCGAGGGTGTAGTCGTGCCGCTGCCGGATCTCCGCCAGATCGGCACGCTTACGATCGAGATCGGTTGCGCTGTCGGCCACGTCGCCGGCCTCCGACCCGGTTCGGCGGATCACGACCAGTGGATCGCCGGCGTTGACGGTCTGCCCGGGCGACACCAGATTCCGCTCGACCACCGCGCCGGTGGGGGCGGCGATCACGTGCTGCATCTTCATGGCCTCGAGCACCACGAGGTGCGCCCCCGGCGTCACGGCGGCCCCCTCGGTGGCCGACTCCACGACCGTCCCGGCCAGGTGCGCGCGCAGCACGTCCTCGCCGGCGCGCAACTCGAGCGTGTCCGATGCGACCTCCGCCGGATGATGCACGTGCGCGGCGTCGACGAGGGCACCCATCCGCTCGGCGAGGTGGTCGGTGCCCACGACGCCGTCGGCGAAGCCGGGATCCGTGAGAATCGCCCGGAGAAAGCCGATGTTGGTGGGGACGCCGTCGACGACGAATTCGGCGAGCGCCGCGTCCGCCTTGCGTGCGGCGGCCGCGAACGACTGCCCGCGGGAATGCACGATCACCTTCGCGAGGAGCGAGTCGTACCGCGGGCTCGGCGACAGTCCCGGCCGCCCGTAGGTGTCGACGCGCACCCCCGGTCCCGTCGGCGGGGAGAACACGGACAGCGTGCCCGCGGCGGGAACGGCCTGACCGTCGGGGCGCATCGTCTCCATGTTCACCCGGGACTGGACGGCGATTCCGCGCGCGACAGCGGGTGTGCCCGACGTGTCGAGCCCGACGGCGCCGACCCCGTCCGGCAGCGCCAGTTCCGCGAAGTCCGCTCCCCGCGCGATGTCGATCTGCACGGCGACGAGGTCGATCCCCGTCACCTCCTCGGTGACCGTGTGTTCCACCTGAATCCGCGGATTGACCTCCAGGAACACGAATCCGTCCGGGGACACCAGGAATTCGACGGTGGCGAGTCCCCGGTAGCCGACACTGGCGCACAGCCGCGCCGCGGCCTCGTGCAGTTCGCTGCGCAGTCCGGGGTCGAGCCCCTGCGCGGGTGCGATCTCGACGAGTTTCTGGTGGCGGCGCTGCACGCTGCAGTCGCGGTCGCCGACGGCGAGTGCCCGCGTCACGCCCGCCTGCGGTGCCGCGACCACCTGCACCTCGATGTGCCGGGCGCCCTCGAGCAGCGCCTCGGCGAACAGTGCGGGATTGCCGAACCCGAGTTCCGCCTCCGACGCGCACGCCCGGTAGGCCTCGTCGATCCGGTCCGCGCTGCGGACGGCGCGGATGCCGCGGCCGCCGCCGCCCGCGAGTGCCTTGATCATGATGCCGCCCGAATGTTCCGCGAAGAGCGCGCGGACGCCGTCGAGGTCGGTGGGACCGTGGGTCGCGGCGAGCACCGGCACCTTCGCGGCCACGGCGGCCTCGCGTGCCGACGACTTGTCGCCGAAGATGTCGAGCACTTCGGGGCTCGGACCCACGAAGGCCAGCCCGGCCTCGCCGCAGGCGCGGGCGAAATCGGCGTTCTCGCTGAGGAACCCGTAACCGGGATGCACCGCCGTCGCGCCGAACTCGGCGGCCGCGTCGAGGAGGGCGCGAGCGTCCAGGTACGCGGACGGTCCCGAGCCGCGCAGCGCGACCGCCTCGGTCGCCGCGCGCACGTGGGGGCTGTCGGCGTCGTCCTCCGCATACACGGCGACGGTGTCGACCGACATCTCCTCCGCCGAGCGGATGATGCGCAGCGCGATCTCGCCGCGATTGGCGACCAGCAGGGTCACTTGTACTCCTCGGCCAGGGCGAACAGGTCGGCCTTGCGGACCTTCCCCGTCGCCGTCATGGGTAGTGCGTCGAGCACCTCGACGGTGGGCACCTTGTAGGTGGCCATGTTCCGGGCGGCCCACTCCCGCAGTTCCTCACCCGACACCTGACGGTCGGGCAGGAGCTGGACGAACGCGAACGGCACCTGCCCCTTGCCCGGATCGGGCTTCGGGACCACCGCGGCCGACTGAATCGCCGGATGCAGCATGAGCAGTGCCTCCACCTCCGAGGGGAACACGCTCATCCCGTTGGTCTTGATCATCTCCTTATTGCGGGCCAGATAGTGCAGTGCGCCTTTGCCGTTCAGCTTTCCGATGTCACCGGTCTGGAGCCATCCGCCGCGGAGTGCGTCGGCGGTGGCGTCCGGTTTGCCGTAGTAGCCGGTGAGCAGCGACGGACTGCGGACGATGATCTGCCCGGGTTGCCCCACCGGCACCGGAACCCCGGCGTCGTCGACGACCAGCACATCGGTCCCCGGAACCGGCAGCCCGCAGAACACGGGTTCGCTGAGCAGATCCTCGTCGTCGGTCTGGAAACCGAGCGTGATGGTGTCGGCGGTGTGCGTCTCCGTCATGCCGTAACTGGCCTCCCGGAGCACGTGTCCGGTCGCGTCGCGCCATCGGCCGCGGATCTCGGGGTCGAGTTTGAGCACGAACGACACGGCCATCGCGTTGCCGAGGGTGGAGAAGTCCCGCTCGGCGAAGCCGGGCAGATCCATCAGTTCCACGTAGTTGTCGACGGTGCCGACCATCGACGTCACACCACGCCGTTCGACGAGGGTCGCCGCGGCTTCCGGGTCCCATCGGGTGAGCAGCACGACGGTGCCGCCGTTGATCAGGGGGTACAGGATGCCGAAGTCCTCGCCGGCGATCCAGAAGATGGGCAGGAACCCGAGGACCACCGGGGGAGCCTCGCCCACCTGCCTGCCCCCGGCCAGTGTCGCGGTGGCGGCGGTGTACACCATGTGCGCCTGAGTGTGTTTGCAGCCCTTCGGCATCCCGGTGGTGCCGCCGGTGTAGTTCAGTGTCGCGAGCGCGTCGGGATCCATCGGGATCGGATCGGCGCGAGGGGATTCCATGATCCCCGCCCAGTCGGTGGCTCCGGACGCGGTGGGGAACGGCGGTGCGACGCTGGGTTCGGCGGGCAGCAGGTCCGACAGGGCGGTGACCGCGACGTGCCGCAGAGCCGACTCGCCACGCACGGATTCGACCATGTCCGCGAGGGAATCCTGGGTCAGCAGAATCTCCACGCCGGCGTCACCGAGTTCGTACGCGAGTTCGTGTTCGCGGAACAGCGGGTTGATCGGGACGTGGACCGCACCGATCTTCAGGATCCCCAGCATCGCGATGTGGAACTGCGGACAGTTGGTGAGATGGACGCCGACGCGGTCGCCGGCGGCCACGCCCCGCTGCAGCAGCCAGCCGGCGAAGCGGTCGGACAGGTCGTCGAGTTCCGCGTAGGTGATGGCGCGACCGTAGAAGTCGATCGCGACCGTCTGCGGTCGTGCCGTCGCCCAGTGCCGGAGATAGTCGATCACGGTGCGGCCCTCGATCGGGTACTCGACTGTCCGCGGTACCTGCGGTGGCCACGCGGCGTCCTGGAGTTCTCGTATCTCGGCGAGGGCCGATTCCAGGGTCGCGGGGTCACTCGAAGGCGAAGTGGGCATACCGAACTCCCGATTCTGTGCGGATGGTCGTTGCTAGGCGAAGCCGATGAGTCTTTCGGAGATCGCGGTCAGGTCGGCGGTGTACCGGCGTTGTTCGCGGGCCGTCGCGTCCACCAGCCGGGCGGCGCCCGCGAGTTGGGCGTCGGCGAGGGTCTGCGCGATGCGGGCGGGCGGCGCGCACGGCGTGACGTCGCAGGTGGCGTTGATGCGTTCGATGAACCGGGTGTAGCGGCGGATGAGCCGGGTCTGCACGGTGGACCAGCTTCGGCCGACCTCGGGGTCGAGCCGCGCGCGGTGCCTGATCAGTTCGAGGACGCGTCCGTTGGCATACACGGCCTCCACGAACGCTTTCGTGGTGGTGCGCAGCACCTCTCGCAGGTCCTCGCTCGCCGGTCCTTCGACGTGCTGCGACTCGAGGAACTCCTCGCAGACGTCGGCGGCGACGGCGTGGAACACCTCGTCCTTCGAGGAGAAGTACGCGTAGAACGTCGCCCGTGACACTTCCGCCCGGGTGGTGATCACCTCGACGGTCGTCCGGTCGTACCCGAGTTCGGCGAAGCAGGCGCTCGCGGCGCGGAGGAGTTCGCGGCGGCGGGGACCGTCGTTGTCCTTACGCGCCGACCGTGCCCGCTCCTGAGCCTCGCTTGTGGTCACAGTCACAGTATGGGTTGATATTGACGTCAATGTCAATCGAGGCTCGACGACGACCTGATCCGCAGCGGGAGTGCGCTGTGGCGGCGCACGAGGACGCTGGGGAGCCAACGTGTCTCGGCGTCGTCGGCGAGGGAGAACTGGTCGGTGCGCGCGAGCAGCGTGGTGGTGGCGGCGAGTGCCTCCATGCGGGCGAGCGCCGATCCGACGCAGAAGTGGACGCCCTTGCCGAACGCGAGATGGGAGCGGATGTGCGGCCGGTCGAGCACGATCTCGTCCGGCCTTTCGAACGCGGCCGGATCCCGGTTGGCCGCGCCCCACAGCAGGAGCAGGTGGCTACCCGCGGGCAGGTCGACGCCGCCGAGGGTCGTGTCGGCGACCACGTGCCGGTGATGTCCGCGGAACGGGGATTCGAGGCGCAGTGCCTCGTCGAGGAACGCGTCGACGAGCGCGGGTTCGTGCCGGAGCCGGGTCTGCACTCCGGGGTGGGTGGCCAGGAGGCGGGCGGCGTTCGCGATCAGGCCCGCGGTCGATTCGCCGCCGGCGCCGACGAGCTGGAGCAGGACGAGCGTCGCGACGTCCTCGGACAGGTCTCCGTCATTGCAGGCGTGTGCGAGGACGCCCAGTAGATCCTCCGACGGATGCGACCTCGCCCGCACGAGTTCGGCCCGCAAGTACGCGGCCAGTTCGGCCACGGAGGCGACCAGCCGGCCGAGGCGACCCGCGTCGACGATCCCGCCCAGCATCTCCGTGCTGTCGTACGCCCAGGCGAGCAGTCGGGGAACGTCCGGCTCCGGCAGCCCGATGAGATGCGCCACCATCGTCAGCGGCAGGCGGTCGGCCATCTCGGCCGCCCAGTCGATCCGCCCGTCCCGCAGCCCCTCGTCCCACAGGGTGTCGACGAGCGACTGCACGGTGGGCGTCAGCGCGCGGATGCGGCGGCCGAGCGTGGGCAGCACCAGCTTGCGGTGGTGCAGGTGCGTCGGGTCGTCGGCGGTGGCGAGCACGTGAATCGCCTGACCGCCGCCGTCCATGTCGAACGTCGTGGGCGGCCCCGACGGTTGCTGCACCAGCACGCCGGTGAGGTGCGAGGAGAAGTCGTCGGTGCGGTTCGCCGCCTCTGTCACGAGGTCCCACGTGGACACGAGGAAGAAGTCGGTGCCTTCGACGCGATGGACGGGGGAGTGCTCACGGAGAATCCGATACAGCTCGTTCGGGTCGTCGAGGTGGGTGGGATCGAAGATGTCGATTCCGTGGGTCGGCGAGTGGGCCATCGAAGACTCCTTGTCATCGAGAACTTGTTGCACATCACCACAGTTCGCGTCGGAGCCGGGTGCTGTCAAGGACTGCGAGCAAGGTGGGATTCTGCTGATCAGCACGCCGTTCTGCCGGTGTCTCAGTGCTCGATGATCCGGCTTCGTCGATCCTGATCACGGCCCTATCGGAGAGGAACACGTTATAGAATTGGCACGTATCCGTCTCATCGTGAGACAAAATGGCAAGGACGTTTCTGGAGGTGCCGTGGGCACGGAGCAGGCAGACTGGTTGACCGGAGGCAGCAGGCGGGTGCTCGCGGTCGAGAGGATTCTCGCCGCCGCTGCCGACCTCGTTCGCGAACAGGGCATCGACGGGGTGAGTGTCGACGAGGTCGCCGCCCGTGCCGGGTGTTCACGCGCCACGCTCTACCGGTACGCCGGCGGCAAGCGCACGCTCGTCGAGGCCGTGATGTCCCGCGCTGCCGACTTCGTGGCCGACCACGTCGAGCAGGCGCTGGAACCGTTCGAGGACTCGGAGCGGATCGTGGAGGCGATCCTCGCCTCGCTGGTGGCGATCCGCGGGGAGCCGACCCTGGTGCAGTGGTTCACCGGGGCGCATCCGAGGAGTACGGACGAGTACCTGGCCCGCGCACCCGAACTCGGCCGGGTGGCGATCTCGCTCACCCGCATCGCGCCCGACGAGGAGGCTGCGGGATGGATCGTGCGCGTCGTCCTGGCGCTGTTGACGTGGCCGCTGCCCGACGCGGCCGCCGAGCGGCGGACCGTCGAACGCTTCGTGGAGCCGATCTTCAGGATTCGCGCGGCGTCGTAGCCGATCGGGTGGGCTCGAGCACGAAGAGCCGGAACTCGCGTCCCCCGGACCGCCGGTGCTCCATGCGGTAGCCGGGCCAGTAGTCGACGACGAATTTCCACAGGTTCTCGCGTTCGTCGCCCGTGACCATCTGGACGCGCATCCGGGACTCCCGTGCCCCGGCCTTGACGAGCGCCTCGTCGGCGGCGCGCAGATTCGCCGACCATGCCGGGTGCTCGGGGCGACCCCAGTTGGAACCGGTGACGACGTATCCGTCGCCGTACGGAATGCACAGCAGCGCCGTCGTCCGCGGGGTGCCGCTCTTGCGTCCCGGGACCGTCACCTGCACGGACTGCAGGCCGGCGATGCCGATGAGGCTCACGCGGTTCCCGGTCCACGCGCGCAGGTGTGACTCCAGCCAGATGATCACCGGCGCCATCCGCATCACCCATTCCCGGGTGCCCAGCCACCGCGCAAGGATGCGGAGCGGGTTGCGGGGCGCGCGCGATCGGTCAGGGGGTATGGGGGCGGCGTTCATGGTGGCCATCTTCCCTCAGGTGGGCGGTTCGGGCCGATCGCGATGAGTTTTGCGCATCCCGCGGGTCTAATGGTCAGGTCCCACCGAAAAGACCTCGATTTCACGCCTTGACCCGAACAACGGTTGAGGTTGCAGGATCGGTCAGTAGCAATTCGAGCCACTCGACAGGGGAGTACAGATCATGTCCGACACCGGAGCCACGATTTCTGCAACCACAACCTCACGGATCAACCCGGCGACGCTCGAACTGAGCCGGGCCTGGGCGGTCGCCGCGACCGTCATCGGAGCGCTCGTCCCGAACCTGGTCATCTGGCTGCTCGGCCTCGCCGCCGGCGGGTCGTTCGAGATGACCGATGCGGGCACGACCAGCAGTGTCGCTCCCGGAGGCGTCGTCATCCTGACGGTGGTTCCGACGTTGATCGGGATGACGCTGGCCGCGCTCATCTCACTCAAATGGGTGGCCGTCATCCGGCCTGCGGAAGTGATCGGCGCGCTGCTGCCGCTGGCGACGATCGCGCTCACAGTTCAAGCGGACTTCGACACGGCCAGCACCATCGCACTGGCCGCCATGCACGTGGTGATCGCCGTGGTGATCGTCGTCGGCCTCGAAGCGATGCGGCGTCCGCTGGTCCGCGCGCAGGTCTAGGGGGTGCTGTTCACCGGCACGTGCGCCTCGATGGTGAGTGCGATGTGCTCGACGATCCGCTTCTGTGAGATCTTCGGGCTGCCGGTGAGCCAGCGCTGATACAGGAAGGCGATCGCCCCGAACAAGGCAATCGCGTTCAGCTGGGTGTTGACGGCGTCGCGGGGTGCGCCGTCGGCACCCAGCATTTTCAGTGCCGCGGCCATGGGGGTGGTGAACTCGGCAACGAGTTGTTCGCCGCGCTGCGCCAGTTCCGGCACGGACTGCGACTCGACGAACATGATGCGTCCCCGCCGCCGGTCCTCGGCGATGTAGCCGGTGAACGCCTTCACGACGTGGCGGACGAGTCGGCCCGGATCTTCCGGGGCCGTCTCGAGTGCCCCGAGCAGGGTGTCCCTCGCGCCCAGGACGACGTGGTCGAGGAGGGCGACGAGTAGCGCCTCCCGATTGTCGAAACTCTCGTAGAAGTAGCGCTCGGTGAGGCTCGCCCGACGGCAGGTCGCGCGCATCGTCGTGGCCGCTGTGCCCTCGGTTCCCATGATCTGGAGGCCGGCCTCGATCAGCGCCGCGCGCCTCGCCGCGCGGCGGTCGTCCGGCTCCTGGCCGCGCCATCTGCGCGGCGCTCCACGAGGGTTCTCGCTGTCGCTCATTCCGTCATCGTCTCACCGATCCCGGTGTCGATCGGGGTGCCCTCGCGCACCGACTGTTGACATCAGGTGATGTCAACAATCATCCTGAATGCACCACGTTCTACATCCAGCGGCATCAGGAGATCGCCATGACCACCACAGAGCTTCCGCCCCACCGTCGTTCGACTGCGCCTGCGCTCGGACCCGATTCGCTGACGTGGCACCGGTTCGGCGACTGGCGAACCGCGCTGCTCATCTCGTGGTCGGGCACGCTGCAGGTGATGCATCCCGTCATCGACACCGCCCTCGTGCAGCACTCGACCGTCTTCGACAACGAACTCGCCCGGCTCGCCCGTTCCGCGGGGCCGATCATCCGGGCGCTCTACGATCCGACGGGCGCGGAGGCCCAGATGATCCGCGACATGCACAAGGACATCAAGGGCACCACGGACGACGGCCGGCGGTACCACGCACTGAACCCGGGTCCGTACTTCTGGGCACACGCCACGTTCCTCGGCACCCAGTACGTGGTCGCCGAATACTTCGGTGAACCGCTCACCGCCGGCGAGAAGGAACAGTTGTATCAGGAGTCGAAGCAGTGGTACGCGCTGTACGGGGTGTCGGCCACCCACTTGCCCGAGACGTACGCCGATTTCGTGGACTACTGGAACGAGATGGTCGGCACCGTCCTGGAGAAGACCGAGACGGTGCGCAGGTCGCGGCTTCTGAGTGGACTGTCGATGCCACGCCCCGACGATCGCATCCCCGAGGTGGTGTGGCGTCTCGTCGGTCCCGCGCTCGGACGGCTGCTCGTCTGGATCGCCCGGGGAACGCTGCCTCCCGTCGCGCGCGACAAGCTCGGCTGGGAGTGGTCCGCCGCCGACGAGCGCAGGCTCCGCCGATTCGGAGGCGTCGTGCGGTTCGGTTTCCGGATCCTGCCCGAGCGGTGGCGGCTGACTCCCATCGCCCGAAGAGCGTGCGACGGAACGGCATCAGGGTTTCGGGCCGCCCGGGTCGGCTGACAGTTCCGTGACCCAGGCCGCGATCTGAGCCCGGGATGAGAATCCGAGTTTCGAGAGGACGTGCTCGACGTGACCCTGCGCGGTGCGTTGAGAGATCACGAGGCGGGCGGCGATCGCCTTGTTGGTCAGACCCTGCGCGACCAGGTCGGCGACCTGGCGTTCGCGCTTGGTCAGTGCCGCCGCCGGATCGCCGCGCCGCGGCGCTGCGGGGAGAGTTTCGCCCAGGGCATACGAGGCGGCGGCGGTGAAGCCCAGCGCCTCGCCCTCGCGGGACGCGGTCTCGAACGCGCGGGCACCGAGCGAGCGCCGCGTGACGAGCTCGCATTCCTTGTGAGATTCGGTCAAGTCGGGGATCTGAACGATGGAGGTCCCCACCCTCCGTCGAAGCATCTCGGCCGCTGCCAGCAGGACGGCGGCGCGGTGGAAATCGTTCTCGCGGGACGAGATCCAGGCGAGAATTTCGAGGCACCAGGTGGCTCCGAACGGATCGTCGACCGCGCGGGCCAGCTCGAGTCCCTTTCGGAGCAGCAGCACCGCGCGATCACGGTCGCCCTCCCGCCACATCACCAGCCCGAGGGTCAGGGACGAGCGGCCCAGGTACACCGATTCACCGTGTGATTCGGTAATCCGGATCGCCTCGTCGAGACAGCCGGTGGCGGCCTCGGCGTGCCCGAGTATCTCGTGAGCCAATCCGAGCGCATGCAGGGCCGTGACGTGTGCAAGGAGGTTGCGCTCGCCGCGTAACACCTCGAGAGCCCCGGTGAACGAGCTCACGGCGTGCTCCGGGTTGCCGCCGTGCAGTGCGTGCGCTCCGTCGGCTTGAAGCATGAGGGCGCGATCGAGTGCACTGCCCCGGGTCTCGGCAAGCACACGCCCCTCGTCGATCAGTTCGGCTGCCCGCTCCAGGTCTTCGTGCCGGCTGGCGAGGACGCTGGCCGAATGCAACGCCTTGACCCGGAGTGCGGTGTCGTGTCCTCCCTCCTGCGCCAGTGCGCGGTCGAGCCAGCGGCGTCCCTCGCGGAGCAGCCCACGCGAAACCCAGAACGGATACAGAGCGGTCGCGATCTCCAGCCCCGCCTCGGCCGAGTCGGCAGCCGTGGACAGGCCGTACTCCATCGCTTCGCGCAGGTTGGGTTGTTCACGGGCGAGCCGGGCGAGCCAGGCGACCTGCCGGGGGCCGATCCATTCGGATTCGGCCTGGAGGGCGAATTGCCGGTACCAGCTGTGATGCCGCCGCCGGAGGTCCGGGAGGGTGCCGTCCTGTTCGAGCTTCTCCCGGCCGTACTCGCGCAGCGTTTCGAGCATCCGGAATCGCACCACCGCCCCCGATCCCTCGCGGATGAGGATCGACTTGTCCACGAGCGACGCGACGAGATCGATGAGACCGGCCGGTTCGGCGTCGTACATGGTCACCTCCTCGGCGGCGTCCAGTTCGAAGCTGCCGGCGAAGACCGACAGCCGCGACCACAGCTGCTGCTCGGCGGGGAGACACAGGTCGTAGCTCCAGTCGATGCTCCACCGCAGCGTCTGCTGCCTGGTCGGTGCACTCCGGCTTCCGCGGGTCAGCAACTCGTACCGGTTGGTCAACCGCTGCAGGATCTGTTCCGGCGACATCGAGCGCAGCCTCGCCGCCGCCAATTCGATGGCCAGGGGCAGGCCGTCCAGCCGGATGCAGATCCGGGCGACGGTGGCGGCATTGTCTTCGGTGACCTCGAAGCCGGGTACCGCCGTGGCGGCCCGTTCGGCGAACAGCGTCACTGCGTCGTACCCGGGCAGACTCTTCAGCGACGGCTCCTTGTCCGAATCCGGAAGCGTCAGTGGACGAACGCGCAGGGCGGCTTCCCCCGCGACGTCCAGGGTTTCGCGACTGGTCGCGAGAATCCGCAGGCCGGGGCAGGTACGCAGCACGGTCTCCGTCAGGTCTGCCGCCGCATCCACCACCTGCTCGCAGTTGTCGAGGACCAGCAGCATGTCGCGCGGCTCCAGGAACTCCATGAGGGTCTGCAGCGGTCTCGGCGACCGCTGCCGCAATCCCAGCCCGGCCGCCACGACTTCTCCCAGCAACGATCCGTCGCGCAATTCGCCCAATTCGACCATCCGGACCCCGTCGTCGAATGCCCGCCGGATGTTGGTCGCGACGCGCAGTGCCAGTCGGGTCTTGCCGACACCGCCGATTCCGGTCAACGTGACCAGCCGTGACGCCGAGAGCAGTTTCTTGGCCTCGGCGAGCTCTTTTCGCCGGCCGACGAAGCTCGTCAAGTCCAGCGGAAGGCTCCCGTCGGTCGGCGATCCCGAGGAACCGGTGGATGATCGTCCTGTCGGCGGTCGTGCGGAGCGCTCCGGCGCTCGGTCCGCGTCGGGATCCGGGCCCAGCGCCATCGCGTCGACGGGGACACCGCGGCGAAATTGAATGTCCTGCAGCGTTTCACCCAGCATCGCCGCGGACGGGCGCTCGCGCGAGTCTCGCGACATGGCCTGTTCCAGCATGGCGGCCACGTCGGCTTCGAAACCGGACTCGCGGAGGTCCGGCGCCGGTTGCGTGGTGATCCGCAGGAACTGCGCCACCACCTGTTCACCGCTCCGGCGCTCGAATGCCGCGTGTCCGGTCAGCGCGGCGAACAGTGTCGCCCCGAGGCCGTACACGTCCGAGGACGGACTCGGGGTGTCGCCCTCGAGGACCTCCGGGGCGGTGAACGCGGGTGATCCGGTGATAGTTCCGGTTGCGGTCTGGAAACCGCCGGTGATGTGCGCGATGCCGAAGTCCGTCAGCGCCGGTTCGTCGTAGTCGGTGAGCAGGATGTTGCTGGGTTTGACGTCGCGGTGCACGATGCCGAACCGGTGCGCGGTCTCGAGTGCGCCGGCGATCTTCACTCCCAACCGCAACGCCTCGGTGACGGTGAGCGGGCCGTGCCTGCGAATCCGCGCGTCGAGGGAGTCCTGCGGATGGTAGGGCATCACCAGGAACGGACGCCCGCTCGGCGTGACGCCGACCTCGAGCACACTCACGACGTTCGGGTGCCCGGTCAGCCTGCCCATCGCCCGCTGCTCACGGAGGAACCTGGCCCGGCTCTCGTCGTCGAGGTCGCCGCTGAGAACCTTCACGGCCACGGCGCGCTCCAGAGCGGACTGAGTGCAGCGGTAGACCACGCCGAAGCCCCCACGCCCGATCTCCCGGGCATCGTCGAACCCGGCCGCGCGCAGTTCATCCGTCGCGGTGTCGGTATCGCGCTGTGTGCGGAGCGGATCGCCGTCGGTTGCCAACGCGCTATCCGCCCCTGTGCCGCCCCGGGAACCGTGGTGTCATCCGCCTACCTCTCGACGACCCTTCCCAGACTATCGCCGCCGCCCGGGCCGCGGACCGAGACGATCCGGAATTCGGTCACGCGGCCGTCGAGCAGGCGACCGGTGGCGGTCCGGGCGGCGCCGCCTAACGGCGGATCGAACCTCCGTCGACGACGAGCGTCTGCCCGGTGACGAAGGAGGAGCCGGGGGAGAGGAAGAATCGGGTCGGGCCGATGAAGTCCTCGACCGTTGCGGGTCGTTTGATCGCTCGCGTGCTGATGTTGGCCTCTTCACCTGCGGCGATCGCCGTCGAGAGTGGGGTCAGCACCAAACCGGGGGCGATCACGTTGACCGTGATGTTCCTGGCTCCGAGTTCCGCGGCGAGGCTGCGGGCAAAGCCGATCACGCCGGCCTTGGAGGCCGCGTACGCCGCTGCGCTCGCCGGGGCCTTGAAGACCGTCCCGGACGAGAACAGGACGATTCTGCCGCCGTCTGCGACCATGTCGGCGACGCCCTGGACGAAATTGAGTGTTCCGTGAAGGTTGACCAGAAGCACCCGTTCCCACTCGGACTTCGGCATCTCCATGAAGGGGCCGAATGCGCCGATGCCCGCGCAGTGGACGATGCCGTCGATCGTTGCCCGGCCGTTCTCGGTCAGGGACTTGCGAACCGTGTCGACCGCGTCGTCGGTGGTGATGTCGCCCTGGAGGTACGTCACGCCGGGGGCAGGCGTTTCCGGCAGATCCCGATCGACGACGGTGATGTCCCACTCGCCTGCCAGATCGCCCGCCAACCCGGCGCCGATTCCGGACGATCCGCCGGTGAGAACGAGCGAACCCACGGTGGACGCGGTCGCGGCATTGCCGCCCGGGGTCGGCATCAGTTCGTACCGCCGGTGCAGCTGTCGAGGAACTCGCCGATCACGGCCCACGTCTCCGTCGGATGGGTGACGTTCGGGCAGTGCCGGTAGGGCAGGACCATGGCGCGGGAATTCTGGAGTTCGGCCTGGAGGTGTTTGCTCCACCCCGCCTCGAGCAGCACGTCCTCGGAGCACTCGAGGAGCAGCACGGGGGTCTGAACACCGGCAAGTGTGGCGGGGTAGGGATCGGCTGGGCGCTCTGTCCGCAACGCCTCGGGTACCGGCAGATGCGGAGCGCTCATGCACCCGAAGTGACCGGGCGCGACGGCCCACCTGTACCGGGCGTCCACCTGTCCGGCCCTGCCGGAGAAGTCGTCGCACAGCAGGTCGACGAACGCCTCGATACCGGCAACCGAACCGTCGAAGTCGCGCAGCTTGCCCATGTCCGGCGCTTTCCAGGGGCCGCCGGTGCCACTGAGTGTGGTGACCGAGGCGATCCGGGATCGATAGTCACCGTCGGCCAGCGCCCGCAGACCCACCGATCCACCGAACGAATTTCCGACCAGGTGCACCGGACCGTCGATGCCGAGATGGTCGAGCAAGGCGAAGACGTGCCGGATCCGGAAAGCGAACGGCGAGACATCCAGGCGAACGGACTTGGCGGATCCGCCGTAACCGAGGAAGTCCGGGGCGATGACCCGGTACTTCTCTGCGGCCAGGGGCAGGACCTGCCCCCACGTCACGTCGGCGCTGCCGCCCCACGCGCCGTCGTGCAGGAACACGACGGGGACGCCGTCTTCCGGACCGCCCGTCAGGTAGCGGGTTTCGAGGTTGGCGACAACTGCCGTCGTCTCGGTGATCAAAGTAGCCTCCGGTGAAAATGAAAAATGCGGATGATGACGTCGTGCGGGTCAGTGGATGTGGTAGTCCTCGTCGTGCACCGCGCTGGTGCGCTCGAAGTACTGCCGGGCCGGGAGTGGCCACATGATGGTGGACCGCCCGGCGGCGTTCTGATACCAGCTGTGGGTCTTCGACCAGCCCCAGGTGCGCTTGGCGCTCTCCTTGGTGACCTCGTCGGTGTACTCGGTGAACACGTCCGGTCGAAGGGCCATCGAACGGTGGCCGCCCTTGGCCAGCATCTGGACCGCGCTGATGATGTACGCGGCTTGGCACTCGAGGAAGAACACCAGGTTGCCGTGGATGACGGTGTTGGTGTTCGGGCCGTACATGCAGAAGAAGTTGGGGTAGCCGGGCAGCGTGATGCCGAGGTAGGCGCTGGCGTCGATACCCCAGGTTTGGTGCAGGTCCTGTCCGCCGATGCCCGTCACCGTCATGGGGACGAGGAATTCCGAAGCCTTGAAGCCGGTTCCGAACAGGATGATGTCGGCGGGGACGTGCTCGTCACCGATCCAGACACCGTCCTTGTCGATCCGTTGCACGGCCTGGCTGACCAGGCGCACGTTGTCCCGCTTGAGGGTGGCGACCCACGTGCCGTCGTCGCAGATGATTCTCTTCGCGGCGGGCGGGTAGTCGGGCATGATCTGCTCGAGCAGATCGAGTCGGTCGCCGGCCTGTTCGGTGAGATAGTCGGTCAGCTCGACACGAAGGGCCTCGTTGGCCGCGGACACCGAGACCTCGGTCGGCGGAAAGTCCGGATCGACCGTTGCGGCCGGGAGGTTGCCGATGAGGCGGGGAAGGAAGATGGAGAAACGGTAGTAGGCGCGGTAGTGCTTCAGATTCGTGAGGAGCCGGCGCTCGCCGGGGTCGATCTCCTGCCGGAGCACCGGCGTCGACCGCAACCAGGGGGCACTCCTCTGGAAGATCGTGACGTGCTCCGCTTCCTTCGCGACCGCCGGAGCGAATTGCAGTGCGCTGGCGCCGGTCCCGATCACGACGACGCGTTTGCCGGCGAAATCGATGCTGTGGTCCCATTGTGCGGAGTGCATTACCGGGCCGGTGAAGGTGTCGAGGCCGTCGACGGCGGGGATCATCGGCCGGTTCAGTTGTCCCACAGCGCTGACGACGATCTGAGCTTCGGCTGAGCCGACGACGCCGTCGGACGTGCGGGTGTCGATCGTCCAGGTGCTGGTGCTCTCGTCCCACCGGGTCGCGGTCACTTCGGTGCCGAACGAGATGTGCTCCAGGAGGCCGTTCTTCGCCGCAAAGTTGTACAGGTACTCGTGGATGGCCTGCTGGCGGCCGAAGTGCGTGACCCAGTCGTGCGGAACGAACGAGTACGTGTAGATGTGGCTGCGGACGTCGGTCCGGCAATCCGGGTAGCTGTTCTCGTACCACGTGCCACCGACATTCGTGCTCTTCTCGAGGATCGTGAAGGGCACACCTGCTTGCTTCAGTCGAAGTCCGGCAAGGAGACCGGAGAATCCGGCGCCGATCACCACGGCACTCAGGCCGCTGTCGGGAGCGATCTCGTCGAGATTCCACTCCGGCCCGCGAGGATCGCTGTCGTCGGGTGTGAAGGCCACCGCGGCCAGAGCCTGGGCGTCCTCGATGTTCTCGTCCATCAACCAGGTGCACATCGACTCACGCAGGGAATCGTCGGGCAGTGCAGCCCAGTCCCGCTGCGAGGAGAGGTACGGTGCGAGGCGCTTCAGGCAGAAGGCTCTGATCTCCGCGTCGGTCTCGGGTGCGAGTCCACTGGCAGGCAACGTCGCCCGGTTGGGCTTCCATTCCGTACGCAGTACGCCGGCGTCACCCGTGACGTGGGCCGTCAACATCAGGAGCGCGGGCGTGAGGGCCGAATCGAGGTGTGCGCGAAGCTCATCCTCTGTCATCGCGCGATCGAGCGTGAAATCCATGTCGTCTCCGTAGCAGTATGTGGAACCAGTGTGCACGTGGGCCGAGTGGCTACCAGCAGTCGAGGCCCTCGAGGAAAGGTCGCACCGTGGCGGCGACTTCGCGGGGGTTGTCGAAGGCGGCGAGGTGTCCGCCCTCGGCGAAGCGCAGTTCGGCACCCGTGATGGACGCTGCGAGCTGTTCGATCACGGCACGAGGGGTGCTTCGGTCGTCGTCGCCGCCGACCACGAGGGTCGGGGGCGGTGAATCGGTGTGAAACGTGCCGACCTCGGTCATGGCGTCGAAATAGGCGCCGATGGTGTTGCCGCCGGCGTTCCGGAACTGTTCGCGAGCTTTCCGAACCAACGGGTCTGCCTCGTTTCGCGATGCGTCGCCGAACCAGCGATGCATGGTCATCTCCTCGGCTTGCTCGAGGCCGTTCGGTGCACGAACCTCCGCCGCGCGGGCCGAAGTTCCGCGAATGGCCTCCTCATCATAGGCGCCTCGGGTGGCCATCAGGATCTGCGCGTCGACCCGGTTCGGGAAGCTGCCCGACACCGCCTGAGCGACCATGCCTCCCAAGGAGATTCCCAACACCACCGAGCTCTCGACGTTCTCGGTGTCCCACATCGCGGCGACGTCCCCGGCAATGAGACCGAGAGTGATGGCAGATCCTCCGCGCGCAGTCATGCCGTGCCCGCGGAAATCCGGCGCGAGCAGACGGTAGTCGTCTCCGAGAGCCTCGGCCAAAGGCGCATACCAGGATCCGTCCAACGCCAGGGAGTGCAGGCACGTGATCAGGCGTGGCCCTCGGCCGAATTGCTGATAGGCGATGGTGGCGCCATCGGCGGTAGTCGCAGTCTGCAGAGTTTCAGTCATTCTGGTTTTCTTCCATCATCCGCTGTTCGGCGAGATCGACTTCGGCCCGAAGCCGGGCGGACATATCGTGGAAATAGGATTTGAAGAGATCGGAGGACCTGCGCATCTCCTGATGTCGCGGCCGCTCGAGCTCGATCTTCATGTCGACCACCATGCGGCCCGGCCTGCTGGCCATCAGGATGACGCGGTCGCTGAGCAGGATGGCCTCCTCGAGGTCGTGGGTGACGAAGATGACCGTCGGTCGCTCGGCCTCCCACAGCCGGAGGAACTCCTCCTGCTGGATTGCGCGGGTCTGGGCGTCCAACGCTGCGAACGGCTCGTCCATCAGAAGGACGCCGGGGCTCTGGACCAGGGTGCGGGCGATCGCAACGCGCTGGCGCATGCCCTGCGACAGGTGGAGAACGTCCGAGTCGGCGAACTCGTGCAGACGGACACGACGAAGCCATTCCTCGGCGCGCTCGCGTCGTTCCGCCTTGGGAACGCCCCGGACCTCCATGCCGAGTTCGACGTTGCTGCGGACCCGTCGCCACGGAAGGAGCGCATCACGCGCAAAGAGGAAGGCCGCGTCATTGCTGCCTGGCCTCACCTCCGCGCCGTCGATGCGAACGGTTCCACTGCGCGGCTTCAGGAGGTTGCCGACCATGCCGAGCGCCGTGGTCTTCCCGCAGCCCGACGGACCGACGATGCTGACGAACTCGGACGGCTCGATGCGGAGGTTGAAGTCGTCCAGCACGCGCACCGGTCGATTGCCGTGGAGGAACGCGTGGCGGACATTTTCGAACTCGACCGAGACCCCCTTGGCGGTAGTGGGCCTCGTCGGAGTTTCAGCTAGACCAGTCACAAGATTCTCACTCTCACTGTTTGACCGTAGGGATGAATCGGACACCGTCAATCCGATGATGTGTGTGCGGGGCCGACCGATCGCTGCCTCCCGTGCCGGACGATCTGCTGAATCGGCACAAAATCCGCGGTGGATCCGGACTGCATGACCCTGTGGTGAATATCACCCTATCGGCCTATGAATCGTTGAACACGTCGGCGACGGTGTCAAGGACAAGAGGCCCGCCCGGGGGCTATCGCCTTGATAGCGATTCAGTCATTGTCCACGGCCTCGAATGGCACGACGCTAACTCGAACGCACCTTGCCGGGAACGGCTCCCAGTGCGTCACAAGCTGCCCACACAGGGTGCGAATCACGAGGAGGACGTCAGGTGACCAGAGAAGCCGCCACCATCAACAAGGTGGGTCAGACCACTTTCGACTTCACGGACCAGGTCGTCATAGTGACGGGCGCTTCCGGAGGCATCGGGTCGGCGCTCGCCGACAAGTTCGCGGAAGCGGGAGCAGATCTGATCCTGCACGGGCGCAACGCCGAAACGCTCCAGGCAAGAGTCGAGAGCGTCGAAGCGCTCGGGCGAAAGGCAGCTCTCGTCGCCGGCAACATCCGCGAGCCGAAGACTGCCGAAGATCTCGTCCGGACCGCTCTCGAACAGTTCGGGAGGATCGACGTCCTGATCAACAATGCCGGCGGCAACTTCGCGTCGCGCCTCGAGGACCTGTCGGTCAATGCCTGGAACGCGACGATCGATACCAATCTCAGCGGGGCCTTCCACACGGCCCGCGCATGCCTGCCGGTCTTCGAACGTCAGGGCGGCGGAAACGTCATCAACGTCGGATCCGGATCGGCCAACCACGCACACCCGCTCCGCGGCGCCTACGCGGCAGCCAAAGCGGGGCTCGCCTCGCTGACGAAGACGATGGCCTGGGAATGGGCGGATCGTGGCATTCGAGTCAACTGCGTCGAACCCGGCGCCACTCTGACGCCGGCGTCTCGTTTCGCGTCTCCCGAAACCGAGCAGAAGTTCGGCCGCTACCTCGCACTCGGACGCGTCGGAAGGCCGGAAGAAGTCGCCGATGCGTGCCTGTACCTGTGTTCCGACGCCGCAAGCTTCATCACGGGAACCGTCCTGCAGGTCACCGGCGGCCCCCACACCTCCTCGGCCGCCGACGTCGAGCTCGTCCGAGGACCGCTCGATGCCTGACCCACACAGCTGTCCAGAAGACTCGAAGGGAAGGTCCCGGCATGGAATCCATCACTGAAGCGCCCCGCACGGTCGCGTCGATCGGCGGAGTCGCGAACAACGACGAACCGGCGGATATCGACAACACGATCCTCGTGGAGCGGCGTCGCGCCCGGCGCAACGAGAAGATCCTCGTCTGGTCGCTTCGGGTGGGTGCACTCGCACTCTTCGTCGCCGTCTGGGCCTATGTCTCCGGAAACATGATCGTCGACCCGATGATGATCTCCGCCCCTCTCGATGTCGCGCGAGCGTTCATCGACCAGCTGAGCGACGGCGTCTTCTGGACCGATGTGACGGCGACGTTCAGCGGGGCGATGGTAGGGCTGGTGACCGGTGCGATCGCCGGCATCCTCGCAGGTGTCGTCTTCGCCCGCGTCCAGGTCCTCCACACCGCTGCCTCACCTTTCCTGACCTTGATGAACAGCCTTCCGCGGCCCGCGCTGGCACCGATCTTCATCCTCTGGTTCGGCCTGGGTTTCGGACCGAAGGCCCTCGTCGCCTTCAGCGTCGTGTTCTTCGTCCTGATGACCAGCACGATGGGTGCGATGAAGAGCATCGACCACGACATCGCTCAGTTGACCAAGTCGCTGGGCATGACGCGGACCCAGCGCTTCTTCAAGATCGAGATTCCCGCGGCTCTGCCTGCCATCGTCGGCGGCCTGAGGCTCGGCGCGGTCTACTCGGTGCTCGGCGCCGTGGTGTCGGAAATGGTCGGCGCCTACACCGGCCTGGGGCAGCGCCTCGTCGTCGTGACCAACAATTTCCAGGTCGCGGAAACCTTCGCGATCCTGATCGCCATGGGATTGCTGTCCATGGTCCTGGACGTCTCGATCTCCGGCCTGCAGAAGCTGGTCACCAAGTGGACGAGGTGAGTCGGTGAAGATCGACGACCCCGATCAGCCACTTCTCGCCGAGACGATCGATCACCACAGTCTGTTCCGGCTGGACGGCAATTCCTACGTCGTCCTCGGCGCAGGCGGCGGGATCGGTGAGCACGTCAGCAGGACGATCGTCGCCCTGGGCGGCCGCGTTCTGTGCGTCGACGTCAATGGTGACGACGTCGACGCCGTCGCCGGCTCGTTGCGGATGCCGTCGGTGGTCGCGGACGTGACCACCGAAGAGGGCATCGACATCGCGGCGGCCGGTGCCATCGCCGAGTTCGGACAGATCAACGGCTACGTGGACGTCATCGGCCGGATGCATCGCAAGCAGATCGCCGACTACGGACTGGCGGATTGGGATCAGGACTTCCGGGTGAACCTGGCCCACGCCTTTCTGTCTGCGCGCCGGCTGTCCCCGCTGATCAGCCACGGCGCGATCGTCCACGTCTCGAGTGTGATGGGTTCTCACGGCGGTCGAACGGCACCCGGCTACGGCCCCGCCAAGGCGGCACTCGAAGTGTGGTCCAAGGAGTTGGCCGCCGAGCACGGACCCCGCGGCGTTCGCGTCAACGTGGTCGCCCCGGGCCTCTTCCTCTCGCCACGCGTTGCCGCGACCCCGCGAAGCCTGAACGATTCCCGGATCCTGGCCGGACGGCCCATGCTCGGGAGACTCGGTCAGCCCTTCGAGATCGCCGCCACCGTCGCGTTCCTTCTCTCTCCCGCCGCGGGATACATCACGGGTACAACGATTCCCGTCGAGGGCGGCTCTCTGTCGCGGGACTCGACGGGCCTCGACGACCTGCTGAACTGACCGGCCGGGTCGGTCCGCTCGCGGTTTCGTGTCGAGTGCTGCGAACAGGGCGACGCTGAGTTCGGAGAGCCCCCGACGAGCTGTAATGTGGGCCACGTCGCATAGCAGCACCGAGGGAGACCGATGAGATTCGAGCAGTTGCGATATCTGGAAGCAGCGCTTCGGACCGGATCGTTCCGTCAAGCCGCCAAGGAACTCGACATCTCTCAGCCGACGATCACCAACCAGGTGCAGCGGCTCGAGGAGGACCTCGGCGTCGTGCTCGTGGTTCGCGGTGCCAAGGGAGTACGACCGACGTACGCGGCCGAACGGATCCTGCCGCACGTGGTCGCCGCCGTTCAGGCCGAACACCTGATGCGCGAGGAGGCCAGCGCCATCGGCGGCCTGAAACTCGGCACCGTCCGCCTGGGCACGGTGCCCGCGGGATCTCAGACGATCCTTCCCGGGGTGGTCAAGCGCCTGTTGAGCGACTTTCCCAATGTGCGTTTCGAGGTGGAGGAAGGTCCGTCGAGAATGGTGAGCCGCGGCGTCCTCAGCGGCCATTTCGACGTGGGCCTGGTGACGCGTCTGGCCGGAATCGATCTGATTCCGGCGGAGCAGGCTCTGCTGCACCACGTCGACTTGATCTCCGGCCGGCTGGTGCTGGCGGTCCCGGAGAATCATCGCCTCGCCAGCAAGGACGGCTTCGAGGCCGCCGACCTGGAGGGCGAGCCGCTGATCTTCCCGGCGGAGACCAGCATCCTCCGTACCGCCTTCGAGCAGCTACTCGACGGAATCGAAGCCAGGATCGTCTACGCCACCAACAACGCCGAAGCGTCGCAGAACATGGTGCGCGCCGGCGTCGGGATCTGCATGGCGAACACACTTCTCAGCTCGACGGTGAGCGGCAACGGCGTCGCGCTCGTGCCCCTTCCCTTCGAGTGGGCCCATGCCCGCATCTCCGCGATCGTCAGGAATGACGAAGCGCGGACGTCTGCGGTGCAGGCATTCCTGGGGTTGTTGCGGGAATCTGCCAAGAATTACTGACGGCGCCGTCGACCGGGACACGGTCGCGACGGTCCGATAGCGCACCCGTATCACCCCGCCAACGCTGCGGACCTTCCCAAGCCCTGTGCGGCTGACCACACTGAATACGTGCCGAGCGAGCGAGATCGCCGCCGGATCCGACGTTCAGTGAGGAACTTCAGGTGTCAGTCGATACAGCACAGCCATGCACCCGGGACGCAGTCGCCGAACTCATTTCCGTTGCACGGGAAAGAGAATCGGCGATGTTTACGGAGGCGGAAGGTAAATCCCTGCTCTCCGCCTTCGGGATCGACACCCCCCGGGGCATCGAAATTGCTGTCGGCCAGATGATTTCCGACGACATTCGCGAGCCGTTGGTGGTCAAGGCCATCTCGACCACGCTCGTCCACAAGTCCGACGCCGGCGGCGTGCGGGTGGGGGTGCGCCGCGACGAGATCGACGAGGTCGCTGCACGGATGGGCGAGCAACTGGCCGCCGCCGGGCACCGCTTGGACGGCCTCCTCGTCGAGGAAATGGTCCCGTCCGGTCACGAGGTGATCGTGGGAGCAGTTCGGGCTCCCGGGCTGGGCTGGACCGTGATGGTGGGCCTCGGCGGCGTACTGGTCGAGGTCTTCGAGGATGTTGCGTTCGGTCTCGCGCCGCTCGCGAACGAACAGATTCTCGACATGCTGCACGAACTGCGCGGCATGAAGGTGCTCGACGGAGCCCGTGGTGGGGAGAAGGCAGACATTCCTGCCTTGGTGACACTGATCTCGCGGCTCGCCGGGCCGAACGGTCTGCTGCAGTCGCTGCCGGACGACGTGATCGAGATCGACCTGAACCCGGTCATCGTGTCCGGAACACGCGCAGTGGCCGTGGACGCGCGTTTCGTCGTCGGTCCGGTGGAAGACACCGGATCCGCACCCGGCGACCGTGATGACGGCCGGGCCACCGATTTCACGCCGCTGTTCCATCCGCGCAGGATCGCCGTCCTCGGCGCGAGCGGTCAGCGGCCGAATCTCGCGAACCGGTTCATCCGGAACATTCTGAGCGGCGGCTTCGACGGCACCATCGTGCCGATCCACCCGACCGCGGACAGCATCGAAGGACTTCCCACGGTGCGGTCGCTGGCCGAGGTCGATCAACCGATCGACTACGCGTTCGTGGCGCTGCCTGCGACCCGTGTCAGCGAGGCGCTGAGCCGAGGCGCCGGCCGAGTTCGGTTTGCCCAGGTGATCTCCAGCGGCTTCGGTGAGGTCGAGGAAGGAAAAGATCTCGAGGCGACCCTGGTCCAGACCGTCCGCGATGCGGGCATTCGGCTGATCGGCCCGAACTGCCTGGGCACGCACGCCTCGGCCGGTCGACTCTCGTTCGTGCCCGAAGCACCTCTGACGCCGGGATCGACGGCTGTGGTCTCGCAGAGCGGCGGGCTGAGTGTCGACATCCTGCGCGTCGGATCGTTGCGCGGCATCGACTTTCACAGCGTGGTCAGCATCGGGAACGGCGCAGACGTCACCGCTGCAGAGCTCGTCGAATCCGCCCTACGGAACGACGAGGTCCGTGTCATCGGCCTGTACCTCGAGTCGCTGGCGGCGGCACGCGAGGTGCTCGACGTGCTGACCCGGGCCGAAATGCGCAAGCCGGTAGTGCTTCTCGCCGGTGGCCGAACCAGCGAAGGCTCGCGGGCGGCGACCAGCCACACCGGTGCCCTCGCGGGAAATCACCGACTGTGGCCCGCGATCGCGCGGCAGGCCGGAATGACACTCGTCGATTCACTCGAGGACTTCGCGACGGCCCTGCACGCCCTGTCCACACTCGACCTCACGGTCAAGCCGAACGGTCGCGATGCCGTTCTGTTCGGCAACGGCGGCGGCGCGAGCGTCCTCGGCGCCGACGCACTCGAGCGGCAGGGATTGGCCACACCGCCGCTCGCCGATTCCGTGGTCGAGGAACTGGACGGCCTGGGCCTGCCGCCGGGCAACGGACTGCGCAACCCGATCGACGTGCCCGCGGGGACGCTCGCCGTCAAGAACGGTGCGATCGCGAAGGACGTTCTCGCGGTGGTGCTCGCCGGCAGTGAGCCGGCAGTGCTGATCTCCCACCTCAATGTGGGCATCATCCAGCGCAACCTCGGTGAAACCCACGGCGACGTGACCGGCACCGTCATCGACTCGATCGCAAGCGCCCGCGACGAAGCCACGTCGAACACCCACCAACTTCTCGTGCTCAAGACCGACGGCAGCGCAGACACGGAGGCATTGATCACGACGTACGCGCACCGCGCCCGCACACGCGGAATCCCGGTCTTTCCGGCCTTCGAGGACGCGGCCCTCGCCGCACGGGCGGTTCTCGAGCAGGGACAGCGGACATACCAGGCGTCACGCGACGCAGACGGAAGGTAGTAGAGATGTCACAGGACACAGTGATGGCTGAACCCACGCTCAGCCGCGAGCAGGAGCACGAAGAACGCCGCGCAGCCGCGCTGGCGATGGGTGGCCCGAAGAAGCTGGAGCAGCGGCGCGCCGAGGGCAAACTCAACGCCCGCGAGAGGATTGCGTTGATGCTCGACCCCGGAACCTTCCGGGAAAGCGGGTTGTTCACGACCTCGGCCGTCGACGCCGATCGCGACAAAACTCCCGCGGACGGCAAGGTGACCGGAACCGGCGAGGTCGACGGCCGGCGCGCAGCCGTCATCGCCTACGACTTCACCGTCAAGGGGTCGTCGAGCAGTCCGGTGAGCAACAAGAAGATGTCCCATTTCAAGGAACTCGTCGTTCAGGTCGGGATGCCGCTCGTCTACCTGTCGGAGTCCACCGGGGTCCGGATGCCGGACGCGATGGGCGGGACCGGAATGGGCGCCGCCAACAGCAAGAAGCGGTTCCTCCGGCAGCGCGAAAGTCCCTGGGCATCGGCCGCATTCGGATACTGCTTCGGATCGGCCGCGTGGCACACCGTGTCCGCCGACTTCGCGGTCTTCCGCAAGGGGAGTGTCCTGGCGGTGTCGAGCCCCGGACTGGTCAGCCGCGCCACCGGTCAGCAAGTCGACGCCCAGGAGCTCGGAGGCTGGAAGGTTCATGCGGAGGTCACCGGCTACGCCGATGCCGTCGCCGACACCGACGAGGAAGCGATCGAACTGATCCGCCGGTTCCTCTCGTACCTGCCTTCGCACAACGGTGAGACACCGCCGGTCGCGCCGATCCCGAGTGGATCGGGTGAGCGTGCCGCCGAACTCAACGACATCGTTCCCCAGGCCCGCACCCAGACCTACGACGTACGCAAGGTCATCGAGATCGTCGCCGACACCGGTTCGGTGTTCCCGATCAAGGCCCGTTACGGCAAGAGCCTGGACACCTCGCTGGTCCGGATCGGTGGACAGAGCGTCGGCATCATCGCCAACAACCCGATGTTCAAGGGCGGGGCGCTCGACGGTCCGGCGTGTGACAAGGCGACCAGCTTCCTGGTTCTCTGCGACTCCTACAACATTCCCGTCGTGTTCCTCGTCGACCAGCCGGGATTCCTGATCGGATTGGAAGCCGAGCGGAACAAGATCGCAGGCAAGGTCATCAACTGGATGAACGCCTTGTCCTTGGTGACCGTGCCGAAGATCGCTGTCACGCTTCGCAAGAACTACGGCCAGGCCTACATCAACATGGGTGGCGGACTGACCGCCGACACGACTGCAGGCTGGTGGTCGACGGAGGTGAGCTTCATGGATCCCACGTCGGCGGTGTCGGTCGTCCACGGAGTCGACGCGGAGTCCGACCCCGAGCTCTATGCGCAGCGCCTCGCCGAGATGGCGAAGGGGACTACCGCGTACGACGTCGCACGCGTCTTCGGCGTCGAACAGGTCATCGATCCCGCCGAGACCCGTGACTTCATCCTCGGCGCGCTGAAAGACCACTACCGAGCCCGGACCAACGGCATCGGCGAGCACCTGCTGCGCGCCTGGCCGACGAGTTACTGAGGACGATGTGATGAACTCATTTCCAGATTGCCTGCTGGTCGCGAATCGCGGCGAGATCGCCCGGCGGATCATCGCGACCGCCGGCAAGCTCGGTGTCCGCACCGTCGCCGTCTACCACAAGGTCGATGCGGACCTGCCCTACATCGGTGAGGCCGACCACGCCGTTCAGCTCGAGGGCGACACGCCGGTGCAGGCGTACCTCGACGGCGCTCAGATCGTGCGAATCGCACAGCAAGCCGGTGCGACCGCCGTGCATCCGGGCTACGGATTCCTGGCCGAGAACGCCGACTTCGCCCGACTGGTGGCCCAGTCCGGACTGACGTGGGTCGGCCCGAGCGCCGAGGTCATCGAGGTGATGGGTGACAAGGTCGAGTCGCGCCGGGTCGTGGCTGCTGCCGGTGTGCCGATCAGCGGTGACGTCGGCGCGGCGCTCGAAACGGGCGACGAAGCCGTCGCGGAGGCCGAACGTCTCGGATATCCGGTGATGGTCAAGGCATCCGCCGGCGGCGGCGGAATCGGCATGGCCGTTGCTCACGACGAAGAAGGCCTGCGCAAGGCGTTCGAGAACACCAAGTCGATGGCGGCGCGGAGCTTCGGTTCCGATCGGGTCTTCGTCGAACGGTACGTGTCGTCCGCGCGGCACGTCGAGATCCAGATCCTGGGTCTGGAGGACGGTTCGATCGTCGCTCTGGGAGAACGGGATTGCTCGACGCAACGGCGTCACCAGAAGCTGATCGAGGAGAGCCCGGCCCCGCACCTGGATCCGGCCCTGCGAGAGCGCCTCGTCGAGAGTTCGATTGCGGCCGCCCAGGCCGTGGGCTATCGGAATGCAGGTACGGTGGAATTCCTGCTCGACGCCGTCACCGGCGACTTCGTGTTCCTCGAGATGAACACCCGCATCCAGGTCGAGCACCCGATCACCGAACTCACTCACGGTGTCGATCTGGTCGAGCAGCAGTTGAGCATCGCGGAGTCGGGCACCACCACACCGGGTTTCGCCCCCGTTTCGCGCGGTCACGCGATCGAGTTGCGGATCTGCGCGGAAGACCCCAAGAGGTTCTTCCCGCGCCCGGGGCCGATCGACGTGTGGCAGGAGCCGACCGGGCCCGGTATCCGGGTCGACTCGGGCTACACGGCGGGCACCGAGGTGACGCCGCACTTCGACTCGTTGCTGGCCAAGGTCTGCGCGTTCGGCGCGACCCGTGAGGAGGCGCACGCCCGCGCCCTCGCGGCCTGCAGGGAGTTCGTGATCGAGGGGCTCGTCACCAACAAGCCTTTCCTCGAACACGTGCTCGGCTCGGAAGAATTCACGAGCGGGCGTTACGACACCGGTGTGGTCGAGAAGATCCAACAGAGACAAAAGAACTTGGCCAGAAGGAGTGCGTGAGATGTCAGAGACGATCGAGTCGGATATGGGTGCCAACGTGTGGAAGATCCTCGTCGCACCGGGTGACCGAGTGGAGGAGGAGGCGACGTTGATGATCCTCGAAGCCATGAAGATGGAGATCCCGATCCTCGCCGAAGATGCAGGCACGATCGTGGCAGTCCACGTCGCCGAGGGTGACAGCGTCGCGTCCGGTCAGCCCCTCGTCGAATTCGAGACAGCATGAGCACATCGATTCCCCAACGCATGAAATCCTGGTCGGTCACCCAGCTCGGCGAGCCGATCGACGTCGTGCAACTCGTCGAAGGTGATGTTCCCGAACCTGGTGCAGGGCAGGTCCTCGTGCGTGTCCTGGCGGGCGCAGCCAATTTCCCGGACGTGCTGATGTGCCGTGGCAAGTACCAGGTGCGCCCCGACCTGCCCTTCACCCCCGGACGTGAAGTCTGCGGCGAGGTCGTCGCGGTCGGGCCGGACGTCGTACGGGCAGCGGTAGGCGACCGTGTTCTGGGCCTGACCACTCTTCCCTACGGCGGATTCGCCGAGTACGCCTTGATGGACCAGAGCACGACCCATCCGGCGCCGGCCTCACTCGACGACGCGCAGGCCTCCTGCCTGTTCATCGGGTATCAGACCGGCTGGTTCGGACTCCATCGGCTGGCCAGGATTCGAGAGGGGGAGACCCTCCTGGTTCACGCGGCCGCCGGCGGTGTCGGCAGCGCGGCCATCCAGCTCGGCAAGGCCGCCGGTGCCCGGGTCGTCGGTGTCGTGGGCGGCGAGGAGAAGGCCGCCTACGCCAGGCAGCTCGGTGCCGATGTCGTCGTCGACCGCCGGCAGGAGGACTTCGTCGGGGTCGTCAAGGAATTCACCGAAGGCAGAGGCGCCGACGTCATCTACGACCCGGTGGGAGGCGACGTCTACCACCGTTCGACCAAATGCATTGCGTTCGAGGGGCGGATTCTGGTCGTCGGCTTCGCGGGCGGCGAGATCCAGACCGCGGCGCTCAACCACGCGCTGGTCAAGAACTACTCGATCCTGGGGATTCACTGGGGGCTCTACAACACGAAGAATCCCGGCGCGGTCGATCGATGCCACCGGGAACTGTGCACGCTGGCTGACTCCGGAGCCATCGATCCCTTCGTCAGTCAACGGGTCTCGATGGACGGGGTGCCTGCGGCCCTGCAGAGCCTGGGGGACGGAAAGACCGTCGGCCGAGTGGTGATGGAGCACACCGGGATCGGCCGGTAGCCAGTTTGCGGAAACCGGGGGCAGCACATCGTCAGGCCACCAGGCATGCACTAATCACTAGGAGTACGAATGTTTGGGTCGAAGCAAGGTGACTCGCCCTTCGGAGAACTGCGGGCATTGGACAGCAACATCTCGAGAAGGTCGATGTTGAAGTATCTCGGTCTCGGCACGGCGGCGGTCGGCGCCACCTCGTTGCTGGCGGCCTGCGGGGGTGGACTGGGCGCGGGTGCCTCGGGCCAGGCCGCCAAGTTCACCATCGGGTCGTTTCCGGGTGACACCTTCCTCCTCGATGCGGTGAATCTCGCCAACAACGACTTCGCCAGGAACAACCTCAACGTTCCGAAGTTCATCACCCCGCAGAGCGGTGTGCAGGCGCTGCAGCTCGTCTCCGCAGGCGCTGTCAACGGCTACAGCTCCGACACCCTGCTGCTGATGGGTGCCCACGCCAACAGCACACAGGGCAAGCGTCCGGTCATCATCGGTCTGAAGAACGTGTCCACCACCTACGGGATCGTCGTCGGCCCGAACGGCAATTGGCCCGGCGAAGACGCGACCTTCGAAGAGAAGATGCAGTCGCTGAAAGGCAAGTCGATCGGGGTGAGCGCCATCGGCGCGGGCGGTGACCTGCAACTGGACCTCGCTCTGGAGCTGGCCGGTATGCAATCCTCCGACGTCACCCATCTGGCGGTCGGCCCGTCTGCCTCGGCGATCCCGAACATGAAAGCCGGGCGACTCGACGGCTACGTCTCGGTCCAATGGAGCTCGGGGCTGTTCATCGCCCGGGAGACCGGCGGATCGGTGCTGCTCGACTTCGGCAGGCCGTCGATGCCCGAGACGTTGCGCAACCAGGCCGTGGTCTGCATTTCCACCAGCGAAAGTTTTGCCCAGGAGCACGAGGACGTGCTGAAGAACTGGCTTCGAGCACAGTCGGAGGGCAGCGAATGGATGCTCTCCCACAAGGACGAAGCGGCGGAAATCCTGAACTCCGGCACCTTCGACGGCAACGCACCCGAAATCGCCAAGGCCTACATCGAGCACTACGCGCAGGATGTGGCGCCGAAATTGCAACCGATGTTCAAGGCGCCCAGGGATCAGGTCGACCACATGATCGACCTTGCCGTCCGCTTCGGAAACGCGAAGGAAGGCGCTATCAGCTACGAGCAGATAGTCCCCGCCTTCGCACGGGCGTGAGGTCGCACATGGAGAACACACAGACAGGTGCCGCCCCGACGCGTCCCCAATCCCCGCCCGGGCTGGATCTCGATCGAATCACCGGCTGGCTGGCCGGGGAGCGACCGGGCCTGGTGGCAGGGGAACTGTCGGCCCGGCTGATCGAGGGTGGGAAATCGAATCTGACCTACGACCTCTCCGACGGTGAAAACCAGTGGATCGTGCGTCGTGCGCCACTGGGCGAGGTCATGGCGACGGCTCACGACATGCGCCGGGAGTACCGAATGGCCGGCGCACTTCGAACCACCGACGTCCCCGTGCCGGCGATGATCGCCTACTGCGACGACAAGGACGTTCTCGGCACCGACTTCTACCTCATGGAGCGGATCGAGGGCGTGCCCTATCGGTACGCGGACGAGCTCAGGCCACTCGGTGCCGCTCGAACCCGAGCCATCTCCGTCGAGCTGGTACGCACACTCGCAAAGCTGCACCGGGTAGAACCGCGAGACGTGGGCCTGACCGACTTCGGTCGCCCCGAGGGCTTCCTGGGACGGCAGGTGAAACGCTGGAAGACGCAGCTGGACGCGTCCTACACCCGCGATCTCCCCGGCGCCGACGAGCTCTACACGGCACTCGTCGCGGCCGTCCCCACGACGTCGGCCGCGGGCATCGTCCACGGTGATTTCCGCTTGGACAACGTGCTCGTCGGCGCCGACGACATGCCTGCCGCGGTCATCGACTGGGAGCTGGCGACGCTGGGTGACCCGCTTCTGGACCTGGCCTTGATGCTCACCTATCAGCGGCGAGCGAAGCTCGTGTCCGAACGGGATACGACGGAACCGGCCAAGTACGACGCGACGCTGGCACCCGGATACCTCACCGAGCAACAGATCATCGAACACTACGAAGCCGAGAGCGGTCGCGAACTGGAGGGATTCGGCTTCCACCTCGGTCTGGCCTGCTTCAAGCTCGCCGCGATCTCCGAGGGCGTCCGGTATCGACACATCAATCGTCAAACCGTGGGTGCGGGTTTCGAGGACAGTGGCAGCACTGTGCCGTTGCTGCTCGAACTCGGGCTCGACTCACTGAAGGAGCACAAGTAGATGGAATTCTCGACAGACGCCCGGACCGACGGGTTGCGCAAGGAACTCGTCGATTTCATGTACGGGCACGTCTACCCGGCCGAGGCGGCGTACCTGGACGAGCTGGACGGCCTCGAGGACCGCTTCGCGTGGTCGGAGTCTCCCATCCTGCAGAAGCTGAGAGCGGAGGCACGCAGCCGTGGGCTGTGGAACCTCTTCCTCCCCGGGGCCGAGGGTGCCGGGCTGACGAACGTGCAGTACGCGCCGCTCGCCGAGATCACCGGCCGCAGCAAGCTCCTCGCTCCCGCCGCGCTGAACTGTTCGGCACCGGACACCGGCAACATGGAACTGCTGTCGATGTTCGGCACCGAGCAGCAGAAGAAGGAGTGGCTCACCCCGTTGCTCGAGGCCGAGATCCGTTCGGCCTTCGCCATGACCGAGCCCGACGTCGCGTCCTCGGACGCCACCAACATCTCCACCAGTATCGTTCGGGACGGCGGCGACTACGTGATCAACGGCCGCAAGTGGTACATCAGCGGTGCGATGAATCCCAACGCCAAGATCCTGATCGTGATGGGCAAGACGGATCCGTCGGCCGACAGGCATCGCCAGCAGAGCATGATCCTGGTACCGCGGGACACCCCCGGCGTCCACATCACGCGCGCGATGAAGGTCCTGGGGTACGACGACCATCACAGCGGTGGACATGCCGAGATCGAGTTCACCGACGTGCGGGTTCCGGTTGCCAATCTCATCGGCAACGAGGGCGACGGCTTCGGGATCGCCCAGGCCAGGCTGGGACCCGGCCGGATCCATCACTGCATGCGCGCCATCGGTATTGCGGAGCGGGCGATCAAGCTCATGTGTGAGCGGGCCGACGAACGCGTGGCGTTCGGCAAGCCACTCAGCCAACAGGGCGTGATTCGCGACTGGATCGCCGAATCGCGGGTCCGTCTCGAGCAGTTGCGCCTGCTGGTCCTCAAGACGGCCTGGCTGATGGACACGGTGGGCAACAAGGGCGCACACACCGAGATCCAGGCAATCAAGATCGCCACTCCGTCGACCGTCGAATGGATCATCGACAAGGCAATCCAGGTCCACGGCGCCGGCGGACTCTCACAGGACTTCTTCCTCGCTCCGGCAGCCGCGTATGTCCGCACGCTGCGGTTCGCGGACGGACCCGACGAGGTGCACAAGAACGCGCTGGCGCGCAATGAACTTCGCCGCCAGGCCGCACGACGCAGTGCCTGACCCCTCGGTCGGCCTCTGCTGAGTTCGTTCGGCCCGCTCGCCCACGAAGCGAGTCGGTTTCGCCGTGACGTCCCACCCGTGTCCCCCTGACCTGTAACCCAGGTGAGGGGGACACTGTCGTGTGTAGGGCCCGTTCGGCAGGCGACTGTGGCTATCGCCTTGATAGTGAGTGAGACATTGATCTCACCAGCAGGACCCGCGCATGATCATGACGTGCCAAATCATCTTGCTCAGCATGGTGTCGACTCGTCCTCGCCCGCATCGCCGGTCACGCGGCGACCCGGAAACCAGACGCTCGAGGTCGCGCGGAAGGACGTCGTGGCAGACGGCGTCGTGAAACTGCGGCTCGAGGAGCCGTCCGGTGGGCGGCTCCCGCATTGGACGCCCGGCGCGCACATCGACCTGGTCATGCCGACCGCGGACGGTGGTTCCCAGGTGCGGCAATATTCGTTGTGCGGCGACCGGTGGGATGCCTCCGCCTACGAGGTCGCCGTGTTGCGGGAGCCGAACTCCCAGGGCGGATCGCAGTTCATTCACGAGAATCTGGCCGTCGGGGACATGCTCAGTGTCGGCACCCCGCGGAACAACTTCGGTCTCGCTCAGGCGAGCCGATACGAATTCATCGCCGGCGGCATCGGGATCACCCCGATCATGACGATGATCGCCGCAGCCGAGAAGCTGGGAATCGACTGGCACCTGCTCTACGGCGGTCGGTCGCGTCGCTCCATGGCCTTCCTCGGGGAACTGGCTCGATACGGAGACCGCGTCACGGTGTGGCCGCAGGACGAATCGGGTCATCTGCCGCTCGACTTCCTCGACAAGCCGACGGAGGGGGCCAAGGTCTACTGCTGCGGACCCGAGCCCCTGCTGGCGGCGGTCGAATCCGCCACCACGAACTGGCCCTGGTGGGCCGTCCGGTTCGAGCGGTTCGTGGCGCCTTCCCAGCCGCCACCGGTCCGCACCGAACCCTTCACGATCGAACTGTCCCACTCCGGCAGGACCGTCACCGTCGGTACCGAACAGACCGTTCTCGAGGCCCTGGACGCCGCCGGCATCCCGGTGTTGTCCTCGTGCAACGAGGGAGTCTGCGGCACATGTGAAGTCGGTGTCGTGGGCGGTGTTCCCGATCATCGGGATTCACTCCTGAGTGATGCGGAGCGCGCCAAGGGAGACCGGATGTTCGTCTGTGTGTCACGTTCGATCACCGAACGACTCGTGCTGGATCTATAGGAGGCTGACAGTGTCGATTACGGATACCACCGGACGGCAGGGCTCGACAGCCCCGTCCCTCGACGACGACCCCTTCTCGTCGGAGACCCTCGAGAACCCGCTGCCGTTCCAGGAGCGACTGCGTGAATCCGGGCCTGTCGTCTTCCTGCCCCGGTACAACGTCCACGCCGTCGGGCGTTACGACGAAGTCCACAGCGCGCTCTCGAACTGGCAGGGCATGACCTCCGGTTCCGGAGTCGGCCTGAACGAGCCGTGGCGGGCCCGGGGACTACTTCAGACCGATCCGCCCGAGCACGACGCACCCCGCGAGGTGCTGCAGTCGATTCTGTCCGCACGAGCATTACGTGCGATGAAGGACGCCTGCACACGGCAGGCCGAGACGCTGATCGACAACCTGCTCGGCGGCACGGCTGCCGGGGACGCGATCGAGATCGACGGATACAACGACATCGCGGCCGTGTTTCCGGTGAACTTCTTTCCCGACGCGTCCGGCATCGACGAGGAGCAGCGGGAGAATCTCGTTCCCTACGCAGATCACATCTTCAATGCCCTGGGGCCGCGGAACGAACGGGTCCTGCAGGGGGAAGGCCGGAGCGAGGCACTGGCGGAATGGGCCACTGCGAAGTGTGCCCGGGAGTCCCTGAAACCCGAAGGATTCGGCAGCGAGATCTGGGCGGCCGCCGACCGCGGCGACATCATGCACGAACTGGCGCCGCTCCTCACGCGTTCGCTGTTGTCGGCAGGTGTCGACACGACCGTCTACGGTCTCTCCGCGATGCTCTATGGATTCGCCACACATCCCGATCAGTGGGCGGCTCTTCGACAGAACCCCAACCTCGCCCGAGTCGCCTTCGACGAAGCGCTGCGCTGGGAGTCGCCGGTCCAGATGCTGTTCCGCAAGACGTCGGCCGACGTCGAGATCTCCGGGACCGTCATACCGGCCGAGACGAGGGTGCTGCTGTGCTACGCCGCTGCGAATCGTGACCCGCGCCGGTGGGACAACCCTGATCGGTTCGACCTCTCGCGAGATCCCTCGGGGCACGTGGCCTTCGGGATGGGGATCCACCAGTGCGTGGGCCAGCACGCGGCGCGTCTGCAGGCCGAGTGCCTGCTCGAGGTTCTCGTGACCCGTGTGACGTGCATCGAACTTGCGGCACCCGTACGTCGCTATCACAACAACACGCTGCGAGGATGGAAGGCCATGCCGCTTCGGCTGAGCCTCGCCTAGATGTTGTGAACGAGTTCGTGTTCGACTGCGCCCTAGAACGATTGAGTGCCGGTGCCGGTTCGACGTACCTGATCCACGGTGAGGCCGGCACCGGCAAGACACACCTCCTCCGGTGCACGCTCGACGCGGCCCGCAGGCGTGGATGGACGTGCTTGTACGCCGCGGCGCACGAGTACGACCACGACATCCCGTACGCGACGTTGCGCACCCTCGTGGGAGTCCTCGGCCACAGCACGGTGTCGAGCGATCCGAGTGGTGTGACGGCGCTGTTGCAGTCGATGACGGATTCGTCGCCCGTGGTCGTGGTCGTGGACGACGCGCACCTGGCGGACGAAGACAGTCTCGTCGCCGTGACCCTCGCCGCTCGGCATCTGGCGGGCCGCCCGCTCCTCGTGATCTTCGCCTCGCGGACTCGGCCGTGGATGACCGGCGAACGTCTCTTCGCGACGATCGGCCCCCTCGTGAGCGAACAGGCGCGGACGGTTCTCGAGGTTCGGCCAGTCGAGGGGCGGGCCCTCGGCGGACTGGTCGAGTCGGTCCTCGACGCCGTGCCCGACGAGCGACTGACCGGCTACCTTTCCGAGCGGACGCGGGGGAACGCGCTGCTGGTCCGAGAAACGGTGAACGCGTTGCACACTGCGGGCGCACTCCGCATCGAACAGGGAATCGGCTACCTGGTCGATGATTCCCCGCCCCAGTTCCCGCGCCCTGCGGCGTTGCTCCACCGGCTGTTTCCCCGGGACCACGCCGTCCGCGCACTGGGTCGTCTGGTCGCGGTGTTCGGACGGGTGGATCTGGACTACCTTCCGCTCCTCGCCGAACTGGCCGAGAGGTCGCTGGGCGAGGTCCGGGCCGCCTTCGACTCACTGGTCTCGAGCGGCGCGCTGGTGGCAACGGGGTCCGGGTGGTACGAATTCGGCCACCCACTGATCGGTGAGCTGCTCTATGGCGAGATCGGTCCGGCCGAGCGCCGCCGCGTCCATGCTGCGATTGCTACGCGGATCGAGGGCACCGACAGCGAGCTGGGCATGCCGGCCCTCGAGCGCGCCCGGCACGCCACCGAGGGCGCGGCGCGCGGCGACATGGTCGCGGTCACGGTGGCGTTGCGTGCCGCCGATCGAGCGCTGCGCACGTCGCCGCGCGCGGCTGCCCGATGGTACGGCCGGGCGCTCGATCTGCTGCCACGCGCGGACGCCGCCGCCGGCGAGATACTCCGCAGGCAGTCCGCGGCGTACTGGAAGGGTGCGCGGCCGGCCCTGGCCATCGAAGCCGGCAGAAAAGCGCTCGGACTTCTCGAGGCGGGCCGTTCCCGCGACCGCACCGTGGCGACGATCGTGCACTGCCACAGCGCGATGGGCGATCCGCAGAGTGCTGCAGACCTACTGGTCGCCGAGGCGGGGCAGGCGAGAGACCCGACGCCCTACCTCGCGCAACGGGCGGCGATGGCGGCGCGCCTCGGTGACACGGATCAGGCGCGCGTCCTGGCCGCGACAGCGTGGTCACAGGTGCGTGAGTCGACGCCGGCGGACCAGGTGATCGCCTACACGTACCTCGGTCAGGTCGAAGCCTCCGTCGGGACGTTCCCGAACGCACTCGAGGCTGTCGACCAGCTCGCAATGCTCGGGACCGGCGAGCGGGAACTCCCGGTGGGCACGCGCACCGGTGCGTTGGAGTCGGCAGCGCACCACGCCGCCACGGCAGGCGCGACCGGTCGCGCGAACGCGCTGCTGACGAAGGCGGGTGAAGCCGCCGGACTCGCCGGATTCGGAAACCTGGGCGGGCAAGCCGTACTCGCTCGCGCGCTCGCCGAGTACACGGCCGGCGAATGGACCGCGGCGTCCGAGACGATTGCCCGGGAGGCCGTCCATCTCGAGTTCTCGGGTATGCGCAGCACTCTGGCTCGCCTACGTGGCGTGGAGGTGCAGATCCTCACGGGCCGAGGTGATTTCCGGCGTGCGGCGTCCGTGCTGGCAGCGACGAAGCCGCCGGCCTCCTGCCGGATCGACTTCGCGATCTGGCAGGCAGTGCAGGCGTCGGTCGAGGTGTCGAGATCCCGGTTCGAGGACGCCATGCCGGTCCTGGAGCGACTGCGGTCGGAAGCGGGAATCCGCGGCTGGAACGAGGTCGGGGCCATCACCCACACGAGTCTGGTCGAGGGCTACCTGGCGTCGGGAGAGGTCGAGGCCGCTCGGCACGTCGCGGACGAGTTCTGCCGCCTTGCGGAGGACATCGGTTCACCCAAGGCCCGGATGGCATCCGGCATCGGCCATGCCCGCAGCTTCGGTGACGTGGACCGCGCACGTGAAGTGCTTCTCGAGGCCGAGGAGCAGGGTATGCACTTCATCGCGGCGCAGGCCCACCATGCGCTCGGCGTCGTCGGCCGGGACGGCGCCGATCACCTCGAGGCAGCCTGGGCATTGTTCAAGAAGATGGACGCGACGCTGTGGCTGAAGCGGGTCGAGGCCGCCGGCCGGTCGCGCGGTCTCGTCCTCGACAGACGTGCCGACAAGTCGGGGGCACCCGGACCTCTCACCGATGTGGAGCGTCAACTCGTCACGCTGGTCCGAGACGGCCTCAGCAACCGGGAGATCGCCGAGGTTCTCCACTACAGCAGCAAGACCGTCGAGGCCTACCTCACCCGCCTCTACAAGAAAACCGGCTACAACTCGCGGGTCGAGCTGATCGTGGCCCACGAGCGGGCGGAAAGTCTCACCGGTAGGTGACCCAGGGGTCCGGGAGATGACCGTGCTCGTTGAACGCCACGAGGGACGTCCCCGACGAGCCGATCACGATCTTGGTGACGCCGGAATTGACCGCGACTCTGTTCAGAGCGAGCCATTGCGGGAAGCCGCCCCCCAGCAGCCGGGCAGTCACCCAGGCGATCGCACCGGCGCTGGAGAAGACGACACCGGTCTGTCCGCGTTCGAGCCCTTCGGCAACGCGGTCGAGGGACGCGTCGACCCGGGTCGTGAACGCACCGAACGTCTCGACGTAGTCGGCATCGTGGTCACCGGACGACCACCGTGTGGAAGCCCGCTCGAGCAGCCGCTGGAAGGCGCGCGAATCCGTCTTCGCCCTCGGATCGTGCTCACCGCTCGCAGCCAGTAGGTCGCTCGCGTCGAACTCGTCCCAACCCGGATCGATGTCGGGGTCAGTCGTGTGCCAGGCGGCGGCCGTGCTTGCCTCCTGAGCCGTCTCTCGTTGGCGTTTCATGTTTCCGGTGACTGTGCGGGCGGGAGCGATGCCGCGACGATTCAGCTCGGTGCCGAGGGCGCGACTCTGTTCTCGGCCGCGTGGCGACAGGCGGTCGTAGTCGTCGGTGCCGAAGGATGCTTGTCCGTGACGGACCAGAAGGACAACACTCATGCGGCGCACGGTAGTTCACCCGGCCACCGGCGGCATACCCTTCTCGGCCGGTCGCCGCACACTCGCGGGAGATCCCTATCGGCCCTCCGCCGCGGTGCGGGTACCTCTAGATTCAGAGCATGGACATGCGGCAGATGGAGTACTTCCTCGCTGTAGTCGACTGCGGCGGGGTCACCCGCGCCGCAGCGCAGTTACGTGTGGCGCAGCCGTCGCTGTCGCAGGCGGTGCGCAAGCTCGAGAAGGACCTGGGCGTCGAGTTGTTCCATCGCGTCGGCCGTGGCCTCGTGCTCTCGCCTGCCGGTGAGGCGCTCGTCGGCCCGGCACGCAGCATCCTGCGGGAGGTGGAATCGGCCGAGAACGCCGTGCGTGACGTCGGGGCGATGCGCGGCGGCCGGATCGACATCGCCTCGCTCTCGGACCTGTCCTCGGATCCGCTGTCGGTGTGGGTCGCCAAGTTCCGCCGGCAGTACCCCGACGTGCGGTTCCACATCGAGGAACGGGACGAGACCGCCGATATCGTGTCGCTGGTCCGGTCGGGGGCGTGCGAGCTGGGCATTCTCGCGCTGCCCCTCCCGACCGAGGACCTCGTCGGGGAGGAGCTCATCGATCAGCAGCTCGTCCTGGTGTGTCCGCCCGGCACCGACGCCCGGTGGCCGGACCCGGTGCCGATCGAGGCGTTGACCCGTGTTCCCTTCGTCATGGGCGAAAAGGGCACGGCGACGCGAGATTTCATCGATCGCTCGCTACGGCGGCGCGGCGTCGAACCCGACGTCGCGGTTGAGGTGCGTCAGCGTGGTGCCGTGCTGCCGATCGTTCTCGCGGGCGGCGGGGTGTCGATCGTGGCCCTGCGCAGCGGACTCGACGCGATGCTGCGCGGCGGGGTGGTGCGTGAACTCTCGCCGCGGCTCACCCGCCGCATGGGCGTGGTCCGCCGTCCCGGCCGGATGACTCACGCGTCCACGGAGTTCCTGGCCTGCGCCCGTGCGTCGTTCGAGGAGTTCGCCACGTCCATCGCCGCGCTCATGTCCTCCGGTGTTTCCCTCGTGGAGGCCGCAAAGCTGACGCGGGCCGAGTTCGACCGCCGGATTCGCGACGACAACGCGCGCGCCACGAACTCATAGGCAATTGCAGTATTTCTCCTACTTTTCTGGTCTTTGACCCGATCGATACTCGGGACTTCAATGGTGTGTACCTGATCACACCGTTGCGACGGGATCCGGATCGATCGAAGGTCGCATTCGAGATCCGTCCGGACTGGTTCACGCCACGCAGACACGTCGCGACGGTTCGTTTCCGAAGAGGCCCTATGACTCAAGTATCGACGCCGACCACCGCAGCGTCCCGGCGCACCAGATCGGCGCTGACCCGGCGCGCCTGGATGATTACCGGACTGCTCGTCGTGTTCATGCTCATCAATTTCGCGGACAAGTCCGTCATCGCGTTCGCCGGCGTCCAGATCCAGAAGGATCTGGGCCTGACGCCGCAACAGTTCGGCATGATCCAGAGCAGCTTCTTCTGGCTGTTCGCCGCCGGCGCCCTGTTCTTCGGCTGGCTGTCGTCCAGGGTGAGTATCCGATGGCTGCTGGCCGGACTGATGCTGCTCTGGGTAGCCACCATGGTGCCCCTGACCGGCACCGTGACCTTCGGCGTCCTGGTGGCCTGCCGGCTCGTCCTCGGGTTCGCCGAGGGCCCGGCCTTCGCCCTCGCCAACCACGCCGTTCACTCCTGGTTCCCGCCGGAGAAGCGTGCCTTGCCGAGCAGCTTCGTCACCGCCGGATCCTCGCTCGGTGTCCTCATCGCTGCACCCGTGCTGACCTGGATCATCGTCCGCTGGGACTGGCACGCCGCGTTCTACCTCCTGATCACGGTCGGTCTGGTCTGGGTGGTCGCCTGGATCCTCCTCGGACGCGGCGCACCCGGCGAGGCCGCCGAGCCGGCCCAGGCAACCGCAACCGTCGTCGACACCGTCGACGCCCCGTACCGGACGATCCTGCGCACCGGGACCGTGATCGGGATCGCGCTGTTGATGTTCTGCTCGTACTGGTCCACCACGCTCAAGGTGTCCTGGCTCCCCGTCTACCTGGAAGACGGTCTCGGCTACGACACCCTGACCACCGGTCGGCTGGTCATGCTTCCCTACGGACTCGCGGCGGTCGGTGCGATCGCTGCCGGATGGTTCTCGAATCGCCTCGTCTCCCGCGGCGTCTCCCGGAAGGTTGCGCGCGGCTACCTGTCGGCCGGCCTGATCGCCGGCGCCGGCATCACCATGGTCGGGTTCACCATCGTGTCGGCCGGACTGCTGCAGATCCTGCTCGTGTCCCTGGCCTTCTCGCTCAACACCGCGGCGTACGGCGTGGCGTTGACGGCAATCGCCGACGTCGTGCAGTCCCGTAAACGCGGCATGGTCCTTGGTGGCCTCGGCGCTGTGTCGAGTATCTCCGGCATGGTCGCACCACTCGTACTCGGTTTCTCGGTCGGCCGGGCGGCCGACAAGATCTCCGGCTACGGCACCGGCTTCCTGATCAGCGGGATCCTGATGATCGTCGGTAGTGCGATCGCGGTGTTCCTGGTCAACCCCGAACGTGACATCACCCTCATCCGCCGGCGTGCCGAGGAGACCGCATGATCGACAAGCCCCTCGACGGCGTCCGCGTCATCGACTTCGGTCAATTCATCGCTGCCCCCGCCGCCACCCAGGTCCTGGTGGACCTCGGCGCCGACGTGATCAAGGTCGAACCGGTGCACGGCGAGTCCGCACGTGGAATCGGCGCGCACGGTAAAGCCATGGTGGAGAACTACAACCGCGGCAAGCGGGCAATCGCGCTCGACCTCAAGGACCCGCGCGGTCAGGAGATCGCCCGCCGTCTGATCGCCGGCGCCGACATCGTGGTGCAGAATCTGCGCCCCGGGGTGATGGACAAGCTTGGTCTGGGCGCGGAGGAGATGCGTGCCGCGCATCCGCACCTCGTGTACGCGACGGTGAGCGGGTTCGGCTTGCACGGACCGTCCAGGAATCGAGCCGGCCTCGACATCGCCGCGCAGGCGGAGAGCGGTCTGATGTGGGTGACCGGCGAGCACGACGGCGAGCCGCAGAAGGTCGGTGCCCAGATCGTCGACGCCGCCACCGGCTACGTCTGTGCCCAGGCAATCCTCGGCGCGTACATCAGGCGCCTGCGCACCGGCGAGGGCGACACCGTCGAGGTGTCGCTGCTCGAGGTCGCCATTCATCTGCAGGCCCCGAACTGGGGCGCCTACCTCGACACCGGCAACGAACCACGGCGAATGGGCAACGGTCAGCCGACGGTCGCCCCGGCCGCCGACATCATGCCCACCAGCGACGGCAGCGTCGTGGTCTCCGCCTACTCCGAGGTCCACTTCCGGCGACTGTGCCGACTGCTGGGCCGGGCGGAACTCGCCGACGACGCCCGGTTCGCCGACAACGAGAGCCGGGTCCGCAACCGCCCCGCCCTGCTCACCGAGTTGCGCGCCGCGTTCGCGACCATGACGAGCGACGAGGCGATGGACGTGCTCGCCGCCAACGGTGTCGTCGCCGGGCGGATCAACACCTATCCCGAGGCGATGCGCAGTCCCGACGTCCAGGCCTCCGGGCTCTTCATCGAGGTCAGCCGCCCCGACGGCGTGCCTGCGACCGCACTCGGCACGCCGTGGCACCTCGAGAGTGTCCCGAAGCTCCCGACGGCAGGTGCGCCCGACCTGGGGCAGCACACCGCCGAAGTGATCGCCGAACTCGGTTACCCGACCGACGCGCTCGATGCGCTGGCAGCCGACGGCGTCGTCGCGCTCGGCCGCTGAAATCCGTCGACGGCACTCACCGTCGACCCATTTTCGAAGGAATCACCATGCAACGCACCATCTTCACCGACGACCACCATGCCTTCCGTGACGTGGTCCGCCAGTTCATCGCCAAGGAGATCGTCCCGAACCTGCCCGACTGGGAGGCGGCCGGCTGCATCCCCCGCGACTTCTACACCAAGACCGCGGCACTCGGCATCAACGGACTGCAGGTGCCCGAGCAGTACGGCGGCGGCGGCATCGACAGCTTCCTGTTCAACACCGTCGTGTACGAGGAAATCGGTTACGCGGCAGCCTCTCTCGGGGGCTTTCAGGTGCACTTGAACACCGTGCTCCCGTACTTTCTCGAATACGCCGATGAGGAACAACGCGACCGCTGGTTCCCCGGCTTCGCCGACGGTGCGCTCGTCAGCGCGATCGCGATGACCGAACCCGGCATCGGCTCCGACCTCGCCGGTGTCACCACCACCGCCGTCCGCGACGGTGACGACTACGTCCTCAACGGGAACAAGACGTTCATCACCGGCGGCATCAACGCCGACCTCGCGATCGTGGTCGCGAGGACCTCGAAGGATCCCGAGAATCGCCGCAGCGGTCTGTCGCTGCTGGTGGTCGAATCCGGCATGCCCGGGTTCACTCGCGGTCGCAACCTGCACAAGATCGGGATGAAGTCGAGCGACACCGCCGAACTCACCTTCGACAACGTCCGGGTGCCCGCGGCCAACCTGCTCGGCGAGGAGGGCGCCGCCTTCAAGATGCTGGCCCACAACCTGCCGCAGGAGCGGCTGTCGATCGCGATCACCGCGCAGGCCACGGCCACCGCCGCGGTGGACCTGGCGATCGCGTACGCCAAGGAGCGGATGGTGTTCGGTAAGCCGCTCGCCGGCTTCCAGAACACGAAGTTCGTACTCGCCGAGTGCGCGACCGAGTTGCAGGCCGGGCAGGCCCTGGTCGACCAGGCGCTGATCGCCCTGGACGCCGGCACCCTCACTCCCGCCGACGCGGCCAAGGTGAAGCTGTTCTGCACCGAGGTGCAGGCCCGGGTCATCGACAAGTGCCTGCAGGTGCACGGTGGCTACGGCTACATGACCGAGTACCCGATCGCGCGACTGTACGCCGATGCCCGCGTCACCCGGATCTTCGGCGGCACCAGCGAAGTCATGAAGAGTGTCATCTCGAAGTCGATGGGGCTCTAGGCATCTCGCACTCCACACCATTCCGGGCACCACTGGGGCCCGGCCACATCGAAGGTTCATCCATGCAGATCAAGGACATCAACGCCGTCGTCACGGGCGGAGCATCCGGACTCGGACTCGCCACCGCCACCCGGCTGGTCGAGTCCGGCGCCACCGTCACCCTGCTCGATCTCCCCGGTTCGCCGGGGGCAGAGCAGGCCGCGGCGCTCGGGCCCGCCGCACGGTTCGTACCGACCGACGTGACCGACGGCGACGCGGTGGCCGCGGCCTTCGCCGCCGCGGCCGAGCGCGGCCCGGTGCGGGCCGTCGTGCACTGCGCAGGCCGCGGACGGCCGATGCGCGTGCTCACCAAGGACCGCAAGGCCGCCGACCTCGAGCCTTTCGAGTCGGTGATCCGGCTCAACGTGATCGGGACGTTCAACGTGCTGCGGTTCGCGGCCGAGGCGATGGCCGCGAACGAATTGCGGGGCGGCGACCGCGGCGTATGTGTCCTGACCGCGTCCGTCGCCGCGTACGAGGGCCAGATCGGGCAGATCAACTATGCGACGTCCAAGGCGGGAATCGTGGGGATGACACTGCCCGCCGCCCGCGACCTCGCCGGCGTCGGGATCCGGGTGTGCACCATCGCGCCCGGCGTGTTCGCGACACCCCTCCTGCTCAATGCGCGCGACGACATCCGGGACGCGCTGGCGGCCTCGGTTCCGCATCCGCAGCGGCTCGGCGAGCCGTCCGAGTTCGCCGCGCTGGCCGAGCACATCATCGAGAACGGGATGCTCAACGGGGAGACGATCCGCCTCGACGGTGCGATCCGGATGGCACCGAGGTGACCGCAGAGGCGCCCGCACCGGTCGTGCTGACGGAACGGGTGGGGCCGGTGCTGGTCATCACGCTGAACCGACCGCAGGCCCGCAACGCGGTGGACCGTGCGGTCGCGGAGGCCGTCGCCGAGGCGGTTCAACTGCTGGACTCCGATCCGCGGCTGCGAGTGGGTGTGCTCACCGGAGCCGGCGGATACTTCTGCGCAGGAATGGATCTCAAGGCCTTCCTGCGGGGTGAGAGCCCACGCGTCGAGGGTCGCGGATTCGCCGGGCTGGTGGAGGCGCCGCCCGCCAAGCCCCTGATCGCCGCCGTCGACGGTCCCGCGCTCGCGGGCGGTTTCGAGATCGTCCTGGCGGCGGACCTCGTCGTCGCCGCGCCGACCGCGACGTTCGGCCTGCCCGAGGTCCGCCGCGGCCTGGTCGCCGCCGCGGGCGGGTTGACCCGGCTGCCCGCACGGCTGCCGCGAGCGGTGGCGCTGGAGATGGTGCTCACCGGCAAGACCGTGACCGCCGCGCAACTGCACCCGCTGGGGCTGGTCAACCGGCTGGCCCCCGAGGGCGAGGTGTTGGCGGCGGCGCTCGAACTCGCCGACGAGATCGCCGGCAACGGGCCGCTCGCAGTCCGGGCCAGCAAGCGGGTCATCGACGAGTCTCCCGGCTGGCCGCACGCGGAGATGTTCGAGCGGACCCGGCAGATCGTGATGCCGGTCTTCGACTCCGACGACGCCCGCGAGGGCGCCGCCGCCTTCACCGAACGCCGCGCCCCGGTCTGGACCGCGACGTGATCACCGAGAACGAGAGAACAGGAACACACCATGCGTGATGCAGTCATCGTCGAGGCCGTACGGAGCCCCATCGGCCGCCGCAAGGGCGGCCTCGCTGAGGTCCACCCCGTCGACCTGTCCGCGACCGTCCTGACCGCGCTGCTCGACCGGGCCGGGGTCGACGCCGCGTCGGTCGACGACGTCGTGTGGGGATGCGTCGGACAGGTCGGTGAGCAGGCCGGCAACATTGCACGCAACGCGGTGCTGGCCGCCGGATGGCCCGAGTCGGTTCCCGGCACCACGATCGAGCGGCAGTGCGGATCGAGCCAGCAGGCACTGCATTTCGCCGCGGCGGGAGTGATCGCGGGCCAGTACGACATCGTCGTCGCGGGCGGCGTCGAGTCGATGACCCGCATCCCGATGGGATCGGCGCGGCGCGTCGGCCTCGGTGACCCGAACAGCGAGGCGATTCGGCGACGCTACGACGGCATCGAGTTCAACCAGGGCCGCGGCGCCGAGATCCTCGCCGACCGGTACGAACTGAGCCGCGGCTGGCTCGACGAGTACAGCCTGCGCTCACATCAGCGCGCCGCCGCGGCGGTCGACGAAGGCCGATTCGCCGGCGAGATCGTGCCGGTGACCCTGCCGGACGGAACGAAACTCGACGCCGACGAGGGGATCCGCCGAACCACGACCCTCGAGAAGCTCGCCCAGTTGGAGCCGGCTTTCGGCGAGGACGGCCGCATCACCGCGGGCAACGCCTCACAGATCTCCGACGGCGCCGCAGCACTGCTGGTGATGTCCGGCGACCGGGCCCGCGACCTCGGACTGACCCCGCTGGCTCGGGTACACACCGCAACCGTCGTCGGCGACGACCCGGTCGCGATGCTGGCCGGACCCATCCCCGCCACCGCGCGGGTGCTCGCCCGCGCAGGCCTGACCCTCGACGACATCGGAGCCTTCGAGGTCAACGAGGCCTTCGCCAGCGTCGTCGGTGCCTGGCTGCGGGCGACCGGGGCACCGGACGAACGGGTCAACGCGCTCGGCGGAGCGATCGCTCTCGGGCATCCGCTCGGCGGATCCGGGGCCCGGCTCGCCACCACCCTCGTGCATCACCTGCGCGCCGAGGGCGTCCGCTACGGACTGCAGACGATGTGCGAAGGCGGCGGCATGGCCAATGCCACCATCTTCGAAAACCTCGCCGTCACGGTCTGACCGTGGCTAGCGGGTTGGAGAGGGTGGACGCAGCCATCCTCGAGTTCGCGTGCCGGTGGCTGCCCTACGGTGGTCCACCTCCCGACGAGATCTGGATCGGGTTCGGTATGACGACACCCGGATTCGACCGGAGACTGTCGACGATTCTGGAGAGTGTCGCTGCAGGAGAAGTGCCTGCCGATGTCCGAGCGCGGCTGCGCACCCAACTGTCCGAACGGGCAAGACGGTGGACGATTCGATCGAGGTCCAGCCTCTCGTCGTAGGGCGCACCAGTGACGTCTCGCTCAGGCGCGGCGCAGCCCGTCGAACGTCAGCTCGACGACGGCGTCGGCGAGGTCGGCGACCGTCCCGCCGGTGCGGGGGCGGTACCACTCGATCAGCGAGTTGACCGTGCCGAACACGAGCCGGCTGGTGAGTGCGGGATCGATTCCGGGCCGCAGGTCGCCCTCTTCCGCCGCCGCGACCACGAGGTCGCTGACGAAGGCGTCGAACTCGCGGCGGCGGGCGAGTGCGCGACGTTCCACCGCGGTGTTGCCCCGGACGCGCAGCAGGAGCGTGACGTACGGGAGTTCGGCGGCGAGTACCTCGACACTGCGGCGGACGAGGTACTCGAGGCGGTCGATGTACCGGCCGCTCGTCGCCTTCTCCTCGGTGGTGACCGCGAAGAGCGCGTTGAGCGCGCGCGACAGCGCCAGTTCGAGGAGCTCCGACTTCCCGGACACGTGGTGATAGATCGACGACTTCGTGATTCCCAGGCGCTGGGCCAGCACCTCCATGCTGGTGCCGTCGTAGCCCTTGTCGTTGAACACCTTGACCGCGACAGCGAGCAGCGAGTCGAGGTCGTAGCCGGGCCGTCCGGGCGAACCGGTCTTCCGTGCGGGGCGTGCCGTAGTCATGCGCGCAATCCTTCCAGGTGCAGAACTCCATCGCATCGGTGCGCCGTCATCCACAGGAGCCGACCGAAGGTTCGGTTCAGCTGAGAATACCGTGACCGACCCGGCAGTGGTGAACCACGTGAACGGGCCGAGTCGCTACGCGAACCGCGGCGTCGTCCGGCTCATCGGCCCAGGGCCTGGGTGCGGCCTTCCTTCCGGGCTTTCGCGAGGCCACGGCGGGCCAGGAATCCGTTGGCCAGGAGCAGGATCGTCTTGTTCGGCGGCGCGGTGAACCCGGCCTGCGTGTGCGGTGCGTACACCGCCTCGGTGCCGGTGACCTCGAGCCAGCCGGTGTTCTGACGCGACTCGAGGCCGACGAGCTGGGGCCGGTACGCGTGGGCGAGCAGTCCGGCGCGACGACCGCCCTGCGGCACCCCGGCAGGGACCCTCAAACGCACGCCCTCGTTGCTCGCCGAGTTCACGTCGACCGGCACGACGGTCGGATAGCCGTCCGCCTCGCGGTAGGCGAGCAGCACGTGCGGCAGCTTCCGGGCGCGCTCACCGGTCTTCACCGCATCCACCCGCGGCGCGGTGCCCTTCTTCGGCGGCGCCTGTGGCGCCGCGTCGGCGTCGGGGAGCGGTGCGCCGTAGACCTCGGGTTCGCCGGTCGTGCGCAGGTCGGGCCAGGCGGTCACCCGCGTCACCACGACCGTCACCAGCACCCGGTCGGTGTAGTACGCGCTGAGCCAGCGGTCCCAGAATCGGCCACGCCGCGGCGCACCCACATAGGGGGCCGAACGCTCGCCGAGGGCGTCGAGGGCGTCCCGGTCGGGGCTGGGATCGAACGTCGCGTCGCCCTGTACGAGCACGTAGCGCCGGTTGGTGCCGTCGCCGATTCCGTGCTCACGCGCGTGGAAGGCGAGCGCCACCCGCGGTTCCGCCTTGATGCGCTCGAGCTTGCGGCCGAAGCCCAGTGAGGTGGTGAATCCGACGGTGCCCCGCTCGCGGTCACGCAACCCGAAGGGTGCCACCGCGGCCACCACAGCGCCTCCCGCGGGCGTGACGTACGCGAACCCGCTGGTGAGGTCGTCGCGGATGACCTCGTCGACATCGTCCGACCAGGTGACCGGCATGGGTCGAGCCTACCCAGGCGACCCGGCACCGGACCAGACCTTCGCACTCCTCGAGGGTTGACGACTCCTGCGAAATGAATAATGCTTCATTTGTTATGAGCGATCGCTCAAATTCAATGATCATTCATTCGCTGCGGCATCGAGGAGCATTCCATGGACCTGACACTGACCGAGGAGCAGAAGGAGTTCCGGCAGCTGGCCCGCGACTTTCTGAACAAAGAGGTCGTCCCGCACCGCGCCGAATGGGACCGCGCCGAGTCGGTGGACACCGCGATCGTCGGGAAACTCGCCGACATCGGCTTCTTCGGCATGACCATTCCCGAGGAGTACGGCGGGCTGGGTGGCGACTACGTCACCTACTGCCTCGGGATGGAGGAACTCGGCCGGGCGGACTCCGCGGTCCGGGGCATCGTGTCGGTGTCGATGGGGCTGGTGGGGAAGGTGATCCTCTCGCACGGCACCGAGGAGCAGAAACACGAATGGTTGCCCCGCATCGCGTCCGGTGAGGCGCTCGCCTGTTTCGGTCTCACCGAGCCCGACAACGGGTCGGACCCCGGAAATCTGAAGACCAAGGCGGTGCGCAGCGGCGACGAGTACGTCATCAACGGTTCCAAGATCTTCATCACCAACGGCACGTGGGCCAAGGTGTGCCTGGTGTTCGCGCGCACCGGAGGTCCGGGGCCCAAGGGTGTTTCGGCTTTCCTGGTTCCGACGGACACCCCCGGTTTCGAATCCCGCGAGATCCACGGGAAGCTCGGACTCCGCGGGCAGGCGACCGCCGAGTTGTCGTTCACCGACGTGCGGGTGCCGGCGAGTTGCCTCCTCGGATCGGAGGGGCAGGGCTTCTCCATCGCGATGCACTCGCTGGACAAGGGGCGCGTCTCGGTGGGCGCCGGATGCGTGGGGATCATCCAGGGCTGCCTCGAGGCGGCCGTCGACTACGCCCGCGAGCGCACGCAGTTCGACCGTCCGCTCGCGTCGTTCCAACTCGTGCAGGACCTGATCGCCGACATGTCCGTCGACGCCGACGCCGGGAGGCTGCTCACCTGGCGGGCGGCCGACCTGATCGAGCGCGGGGAGCCGTTCGGGACAGCCGCGTCGAAGGCGAAGTACTTCTGCAGTGAGGCCGCGGTTCGTGCCGCCAACAACGCGATCCAGCTGTTCGGCGGTTACGGCTACGTCGACGAGTACCCCGTCGCCAAGTACATGCGCGATGCGCGGGTGATGACGCTGTACGAGGGCACGAGCCAGATCCAGAAGTTGCTGATCGGCCGGGCGGAGACCGGGATCAGCGCCTTCCTCTAGCGGTCGCAGGGCTGCGTGACCCTTGACACACTCCGCGCAGTGAATGTACGTTCATTTGTACCGAATCAATGTTCACAATCTTTGAACCCACTCTCATTACCGGCTTCCCGGAAAGGAATCACCGTGACCGACTACGAAGACATCACCTACGAGGTCGACGGCCCGGCGGCGGTCGTCACGATCAACCGCCCCGCGCGCTACAACGCATTTCGCGGTAAGACCGTCGAGGAACTGATCAAGGCGTTCCGCTCGGCATGGGCCGACGACACGGTGCAGGCGATCATCCTCACCGGTGCGGGGGAGAAGGCGTTCTGCACGGGCGGCGACGTCAAGCAGCGAGCGGAGACCGGCGACTACGGCCCCACCGAGAGCGGCATGTTCGAGATCGGCAACCTGCACAAACTCATCCGCGACGTCCCCAAGCCCGTCATCGCGGCGGTCAACGGCATCGCCGTCGGCGGCGGCCACGTGCTCCACGTTCTCTGCGACCTCACCATCGCGTCCGAGACCGCGAAGTTCGGCCAGGCGGGACCGCGTGTGGGCTCGTTCGACGCGGGCTTTGGCTCGGCGTTCCTGGCGCGAGTCGTCGGTGAGAAGCGGGCCCGCGAGATCTGGTACCTCTGCCGTCAGTACGACGCCGTCACCGCCGAACGCTGGGGTCTGGTCAACTGGGTCGTCCCCGCGGACCGGTTGCTCGACGAGGCGAAGGCCGTCGCCGCGGAGATCGCCGAGAAGAGCCCCACCACCCTGCGTTTCCTGAAGCAGTCGTTCAACGCCGACACCGACCACCAGGCCGGGCTGAGCAACCTCGCGATGTCTGCGCTCGACCTGTTCACGCATTCACCCGAGGGCCTCGAGGGGGCGACGGCGTTCGCGGAGAAGCGCAAGCCCGAGTTCAACAAGTACGTGAACGCCTGAGTCCGACACACACGGGAAGGGGAAACACACCATGAGCAACAACATCGCAGTGGTCACCGGCGCAGGATCCGGCATCGGCCGCGCCATCGCGCTCGCACTCGCCGAGCAGGGCGACCGGGTGGTCGTCGCCGACCTCGACCTGCAGGCCGCGGAGAAGACCGCGGCGGAACGGCCCGACCTGCTTTTTCCGATGACCGTCGACGTCGCCGACCGGACGCAGGTCGACGCCCTGCGCGACCGGGTGACGGCCGAGGTGGGGGTCGCGAACATCCTCGTCAATGCGGCGGGATGGGACCGCACCGACCAGTTCCTCAACGCCACCACCGAATTCGCCGAGAAGGTCGTCGCCATCAACTACCTCGGGCCCGTGCACATGTGCAGCGCCTTCCTCCCCGGCATGGTGGACGCGGGTAACGGTGGGCGGGTCGTCAACCTCGCCAGCGATGCCGGCCGCGTCGGTAGTGCGGGGGAGAGCATCTACGCGGGTGCGAAGGGCGGTGTGATCGCCCTGTCGAAGTCGCTGGCGCGGGAGATGGCCCGGCACGGGATCAACGTCAACTGCGTGTGCCCCGGCCCGACCGACACGCCGCTGTTCCAGGCGCAGGCGGAGAAGCTGAAAGAGGCTCTGGTCAAGGCTATTCCGTTCCGCAGGCTCGCGCGCCCGGAGGAGGTTGCGGCGCCGGTCGTGTTCCTCGCGTCCGAATCCGCATCGTTCATCACCGGCCAGGTGATCAGCGTCAGCGGTGGCCTCACCATGGCCGGCTGACCGGCGCCGGGACGGAGGACTCATCATGACGTACGCATACGATGCCCACGCCTATCGTCAGTACTTCGAGCACGACTTCACCTATCTGAACGGCTTCCGGCGCAACACGCACCGGTACGCCGATCGACTCGCGATGCAGTCCCCGTCGACCGGCGAGAGCTGGACGTACGCCGAACTCGGCGACCGGGTCGACCGGCTCGCCACCGGCCTCGCCCGCGCCGGTGTGGGTCCCGGCGACGTCGTGGCCTACCAGTTGTTCAACGGCCCCGAGTTCGCCCAGCTGTACCTGGCCGGGCAGGCCTGCGGGGCAGTCGGATCGCCGATGAACTTCCGCCTCGCGTCCGGCGAGACGGCGTTCGTCCTCGACGCGAACCGTCCCACGGTGTTCGTCTACGACACCGAGATCGGCGAGATGGTGCGGGACGCGCTGGCGCGCTCCACGCACAAGCCCGCGCTCGTCGTCGCCGTTGGTCCGGGAGAGCCCGTGCCGGGGAACGGCTTCGAGGTGATCCGGTTCGACGACCTCGTCGCCGAGTCGGCGTCGCCGCCGGACGTGACTCGCACGGTGTGGGACGAGACCACCCGGCTGTTCACGTCGGGAACGACCGGCATGCCGAAGGGCGTCCCGCTCAACAGCATGATCGAGATCTTCAGCGCCCACGACGTGATCATGCACTTCCCGCTGACGGCGGAAGACAAGACGCTGAACATGACGCCGTGGTTCCACCGCGGTGGGCTGTACTGCGCCGGACCGAATCCCACGTTCTATCTCGGTGCGTCGCTGGTGGCGCTGCGCAGCTTCGACGCCGACGTCACGCTCGACCACGTCGAGGAGTACGGGCTGACGTTCCTGATCGGCGCCCCGACCAACCTGGCGATGCTCGCGCGTGCCCAGGAGGACAAGCCCCGCGACCTGTCCACCCTGAAAGGCGTCGTCACGATGGGTGCGCCCCTCGAGCGGGAGGCGGCGCTGCACTACCAGAAGGTGCTGAACCCGCGAATCTTCAACGGCTACGGCAGCACCGAAGGTTTCTGGAACACCTTCCTGCGGCCCACGGATCTGCCGGACATGGCCGGGTCCGCGGGGCGGGCCTGCATCGACGACGACGTCGCCGTGGTCAAGTTGTTCGACGACCGCCTCGCCGACGCGCACGAGACGGTCGCGAGGGACGGAACCGAGATCGGCGAGGTCATCGTCCGCTCCCCGAAAGGCGCCAACGCCTATTTCGATGCCCCGGAGCAGGAGAAGCAGAAGTTCCGGAACGGCTGGCTGCACATCGGCGACCTCGCCACCTGGGACGAGAAGGAGTTCGTGACGATCGTCGGACGCAAGGACGACATGCTCCTGTCCGGCGGCGAGAACGTCCACCCGGTGCAGATCGAGGAAGCGCTGAACGAGCACGCGTCGGTGACGGATTCGCTCGTCGTCGGTGTTCCGGACGACAAGTGGGGGCAGGTCGTCGTCGCGTACGTCGTCGCCACCGCACCGGTCCCGTCCGCCGAAGAACTGGACGACTTCTGTCGCAGGCATCCGATGCTGTCGCAGTTCAAGCGCCCCCGTGCGTACCGCTTCGTCGAATCGCTCCCCGTGTCGGCGACGGGAAAGAAGCTGCACTACAAGGCAACCGACACCGCGCGCAGGGAGTTCGAGAGCGGGGCATTCGTCACCCCGGCCGCCCGCGGATCCCACACCATCGGCTCGTAAAGGACACCGTCATGACCACCCATTCCCATCCGCGGCCCTTCAGCGCCGTCGACCCACTCGACATCGACACGCTGTACTCGGACGACGAACTCGCCGTGCGCGACACCGTCCGGAAATTCTGCGCCGAGCACGTCACACCGCACGTCGCCGACTGGTTCGAGGCCGGCGAACTGCCGGGAGCCCGCGAACTGGCGAAGGAATTCGGGAAACTCGGCGTCCTCGGGATGCACCTCGAGGGCTACGGGTGCGGCGGATCGTCGGCCGTCCACTACGGTCTCGCCTGCCTCGAACTCGAGGCCTGCGACTCCGGCATCCGCTCCCTCGTGTCGGTGCAGGGCTCCCTGGCCATGTTCTCGATCTGGAACAACGGCTCCGAGGAGCAGAAGAATCAATGGCTGCCCGGCATGGCGGCCGGTGAGATCATCGGCTGCTTCGGTCTCACCGAACCGGACGCGGGCTCCGACCCGGCGTCGATGTCGACGCGTGCCAAGCGGGACGGCTCGGACTGGATCCTCAGCGGCCGCAAGATGTGGATCACCAACGGCAGCATCGCCGACGTCGCGGTGGTGTGGGCGGCCACCGACGACGGGGTCCGCGGATTCATCGTTCCGACCGACACCCCGGGTTTCAGCGCGCCCGTGATCAAGCACAAGATGTCGTTGCGCGCCTCGGTCACCAGCGAACTGGTGCTGGACGACGTCCGACTGCCCGAATCGGCGATGCTCCCCGGCGCCCGTGGCGTGCGCGCCCCGCTCAGCAGCCTGTCCGAGGCGCGCTACGGCATCGTGTGGGGTGCGATGGGCGCGGCGCGGTCCGCGTGGGAGGCTGCCCTGCAGTACTCGAAGGACCGCGCCCAGTTCGGACGACCCATCGGCGGATTCCAGCTCACGCAGGCCAAGTTGGCCGACATGGCGGTGGAACTGCACAAGGGGCAGCTGTTGTCGCTGCACCTCGGCAGGCTGAAGGACACGGCCGGGCTGCGACCGGACCAGGTCAGCTTCGGCAAACTCAACAACACGCGTGAGGCCATCGAGATCTGCCGCACGGCGCGCACCATCCTGGGCGGCAACGGAATCTCCTTGGAGTTCCCCGTCATCCGGCACATGGTCAACCTCGAATCGGTCCTGACCTACGAGGGGACACCCGAGATGCATCAGCTGGTTCTCGGGCAGGCCTTCACCGGCGAGAACGCGTTCCGCGGATAGGAGACGAACACCATGACCATCGAATACGAATCCGAGCACCAGCAGTTCCGGGACAGCGTCCGCAGCTTCGTTCGCGAGCGAATCGTCCCGCGGCACGAGCAGTGGGAGAACGAAAGCTGTCTCGACCCGGCACTGTTCACCGAAGCGGGTAAGCAGGGGCTGCTCGGCTTCCCGGTCCCCGAGGCGTACGGAGGTCCCGGCGTCGAGGACTTCCGCTACAACGCGATCGTCGTCGACGAGGTCAACCGTGCGGGTGCCGCATCCGCGGGTATCGCGTTCTCCCTCCAGAACGACGTCGTGCTGCCGTACCTGACGGACATGACGACCGAGGAACAGAAGGCCCGGTGGCTTCCGGGAACCGTCACCGGGGAGACGATTCTCGGCATCGCGATGACCGAGCCGGGCACCGGAAGCGACCTCACCGGCATCCGCACCACGGCGGTCCGCGACGGCGAGCACTACGTGGTGAACGGCAGCAAGACGTTCATCTCCAACGGCCAGAACGGCACGCTCTTCGTCGTTGCCGTGCGCACGTCGCCGGACAAGCACAAGGGGCTGTCGCTGCTCGTCGTCGAGTCGGACACGCCCGGGTTCTCCCGTGGCCGCAACCTGGAGAAGATCGGGCTGCACGCTCAGGACACCAGCGAGCTGACGTTCACCGACATGCGCGTTCCGGTGGCCAACCTGCTCGGGGAGGAGGGGCAGGGCTTCTATCAGCTCGTCCACAACCTGCCGCAGGAGCGGCTGTCCCTGTCCGTCGGCGCCGTCGCGGCCGCCGAAGGAGTCCTCGAGCAGACCCTGGCGTACGTGAAGGAGCGCAGCGCCTTCGGACAGCCGATCGCCGGATTCCAGAACACCCAATTCGTTCTCGCGGAAGTGGCCACGGAACTCGACCTGGCCCGCACCTACCTCGACGACTGCATCCGCCAGCACGTCCGCGGAGACCTGACCGCGGCCCGTGCGGCGCGGCTCAAGTGGTGGACCACCGAACTGCAGGTCCGCGTCGCCGACCGGTGCCTGCAACTCCACGGCGGATACGGCTACATGCGCGAATATGCGGTGGCGCGCGCGTTCGTGGACGCGCGGATCCAGACCATCTACGGCGGCACCACCGAGATCATGAAGACGATCGTCGCGAAGGATCTCGGTATCTGACCCGGACCGGACTGCGGTTCCGGTCCCGCGCGGGATACTGTGAATACCCATTCACCGCAGGTTCTGCCACCAAGGAGAGGTCATCTGTCATGGCGAAGGACACGTCCGCCCTTCCACTCGACGAGGCGGTCCGCGCCGTCCGCGTCAGCTCGCGTCGACGTCAGGTGCTCGACGCCGCCGTCACGGTGATGCAGCGGACCGGGTTCCATCAGATGTCCATGCAGGCGCTCGCCGACGAGGCGCAGGTGAGCGTGGGGCTGATCTACACGTACTTCGGCGGCAAGGAAGACATCCTCCTCGCCACGATCGTCGACATCCTCGACGCGTTCCGTGATCAGCTCGAGCCCGCGATGGATGCCGCGGGAACCGACCCCATCGAGCGGCTGGCCGCCGGGTTCCGGCGGTTCGTCGAGATCGTCGACGAGAACCTGGACGCCGTCGTGCTGACGTACCGGGAGAGCCGGACCCTCGACCAGGAGGGGCGCGAGCGGATCAAGGAACTCGAGGTGGCGACGTCCACACCGCTCCACGATGCCCTCGAAGCCGCGATCGCATCCGGGATCGCCGGCGACCTCGACGTCGACCTGACGACGTTCGACATGATGATGCTCGCGCACGGGTGGGCGCTCAAGCACTGGCATTTCGCGTCCCGCTACACCGTCGACCAATACATCACGGCGCAAACACGATTCATTCTCCGCACCGTCCTGTCGGATCGGAGCGCCGCAGCGTACCGGCACCTGACCGAATGACCCGATGGCGTTTCGACGGTGAGATCACCGGCGTGGGCACCGGGTCGGGAGTCCGCATCGTCGTCGGCCACTGGTCCCGATCGCCGCTCGGTGAGTTCACGGATGTCATGGTCGAACACGCCGACGGCCTGCGGGTGCTCCTCGCGCCGTCGGACGCCGTCCGCGATTTCGTCACCGCGACGTACACCTTCGACCGGACGGTGATCACACCCGTTCACTACACGAGGTCCGGCGACAGTCGGGCGGTTCAGGCCGGCGACCTGCACGTGCGGTTCGAGGTCGGGGCCCGCACCCTGCTCGGACACCTGCTGAATCTGGTGCCGCGGACCGTCGCGGGTGCGCCGTGGTTCTGCTCGGTCAGCGACCCGATCGCCCGCGTCGTTCTCCGCGGTGTGCGCACCCGTGGCACCGCGGGCAACGGGCGTCGCGAGTTCTACGGAGCCGTCGACCAGCGGCGGCTGGCCGGAATGTCCGCCACCTGGTGCGGCGAGAACCTCGGCGCCCTGACACCGGTCGATCCGCCCGTCCGATTCGGGTTCGGCTCGACCCCGCGGACCCCGGCGGTCACGACGATCGTCACGACGATCGTCGACTAGTCGTAGTGGTAGCGGGCCTGCTGTATGACGACAGTGTCGTCGACGATCACGTACACCAGGCGATGCTCGTGGGTGATGCGCCGCGACCACACGTTGTCTTCCATGTGGCGGAGCCGTTCGGGTTTTCCGATCCCCTGGTAGGGCGACCGTTTGATGTCCTTGATCAGCGCGTTGATCTTGGCGAGAACCTTCCGATCGTTGGTCAGCCAGTACGTGTAGTCGTCCCAGCCGTCGTCGGTGAAGGCGGTGTTCACTCGATCAGTTCCCTGTCGGTGTATTCACCGCGCCGGGTCGCCTCCAGGCTGCGGAGCAGCCGGCGAGCGTTCGCCGGGCTGGACAACAGGTAGGCGGTCTCCATGATGGAGTCGTAGTCGTCCTTCGAGATCAGGACTGCGTTGCCGTTCTTCGACACGATCTCCACCGGGGTGTGGTCCTCGTTCACCTGGCTGACCAAGCCGAACAGATTTTTCCGGGCGTCAGTGGCGGTAATAGCGGACATGGGTCACCTTCTTTTCCTCGCATCGCAGGCGGGGCCGCACCTGCCGTGGGCAAGCGATGCCCGACGCTGCCAGGGTACCATATACGTACTTGATCTGGTACGTAATGGAGGCGTGAACGACGTCATGTGTGGACACGAAATCGTTCGTGATCTAGTCGAAGAGGGTGGGTGCCTCTCCCGGCTGATCGCGGGCGGGCGGATCGACCTCGCCCGCCGGGCTCGTCGCCTTGTGCACCACCGACAGCGTCGTCGTCCGGACCGACAGTCTGTGCCCGTCGGGATGCTGGAGCGAAGCCATGCCCTTGCTGACCTCGACGACCAGCCAGGGGCCGGCGTGACCGGACGCCTGCACCAGATCACCCACCTGTATCCGTACGGCTACCACCGCGTCCTCCCAAGGTCTACTGCATCGGCCTGTGCCCAGCGTAGCGACATCGGCCGGTGTCAGCCGACCAACGGGAGCAAGCCGTCGAGACGGGGAGGGTCACCTCGATATGATGCACATCGAGGTCTGTCCGAGAACTCCACGACTGATCCGAGCAAGCACGATGACGCGAAAGTGGTCACGGCGGTCAATCGGAGCGCTGTCGCGGCGCGACGCGGCGTCCCACTTCGGGGCTGTCGATGCGGACGCGCGAGAGATGCCTGCGCGTCTGATAGCGCTCCTGGTGCGCCCGACCAGCCCTCCTCTGTGGCTGGGTATCGTGGTCGCCGCCACCGTGATCACCGTGGAAACCGCTGTGGTGCATCAGCTCGACACGGTCGCGCCGCAGAACGCCTTCGGCGCGGTGTTCCTGCTCGGCGTCCTGGTGGTCTCGGCTCGCTGGGGATTCGTGCTGTCGGTGATGACGACGTTGGTCAGTGCAGTCGTCTACGTCTACTTCCACCTCCAGGTGGCGGGATCCCTGCTTCCGACCAAACCCGGCGACTGGGTGGCCATCCTGGTCTTCCTGCCCGTCGCGCTGGTGGCCAACCTGATGGCCGGTCAAGCCAGGTTGCGCACCGCCGAGGCGGTCCTGCGCCGGCGCGAGGCCGAGGTCAGCCGCGACGAACTCGGTGTCCTCGCCGCACATCAGGCCGCACTGCGCCGAGTGGCAACACTGGCGGCGCGTGGAGTGAGCCCACCGGAAGTCTTCACAGCTGTCGCCGAGGAACTCACGCTCTGGCTGCACGTGGTCAACGCCGTACTCCTTCGCAACGACGGGGACGGTACGGGGACGTTGGTCGCCGTTCGATACGAGCCGGGGGTCACGGGGATGTCCGACACCGGAGACAGAATCCCGATGGAGGGCGACGACGTCGGGGCGATCGTTCTCCGCACCGGCCGTGCCGCCAGGATCGACAACCACGAACACGTCGGTGGGGAAGTCGCGACCCGCATTCGGGAGGGGGGCTTCGGATCGATCGTGGGAGTCCCGATCGTCGTGGACTCCCGGGTGTGGGGTGCGGCGATCGTCGGATCGCGGTGCGCCGAGCCGCTGCCACCGGACACCGAGGCGCGGCTCGGTGACTTCGCCGATCTCGTCGCGACCGCGATCGCCAATGCTGTGACCCGTGCCGAACTGCTCGCGTCGCGCGCGAGGATCGTCGCGGCCTCCGACGAGGCCAGGCGTCGCCTGGAACGCGATCTGCACGACGGGGCTCAGCAGCGACTGGTGTCGCTGGGGCTCGAGGTGCGGATGACGGAGGCATCGGTGCCTGCCGAATGGGTGGACGTGAAGGAGCAGCTGTCGGCCATCGCGTCGGGGCTGAAGGGGGTGTCGGAGGATCTGCGCGAACTCTCACACGGAATCCACCCGGCGATCCTGTCGAAGGGAGGGCTGGGATCGGCGGTGCGGACGCTGGCGCGTCGCTCGGCGGTCCCCGTCACCCTCGACGTCGCAATCGAGGATCGCTTCGCGGAATCGGTCGAGGTAGCCGCCTACTATGTGGTCGCCGAGGCGCTCACCAATGCCGCCAAGCACGCGCGAGCCTCCGAGGTGTCCGTGTCGCTGGGGACGCAGGACGGCATCCTTCACCTCGTGATCCGGGACGACGGCGTCGGCGGTGCCTCGTCCGCCGCGGGCTCCGGGCTCCTCGGATTGCAGGACCGGGTCGAGGCCCTCGGCGGCCACCTGCGGATCACGAGTCCGCCGGGTCACGGCACCACGCTGGACATCACGATCCCGGTCGCCGGCGAGTGAACGAGGGGATTTTCCTGCTAGCGGGAATGCGTCGGCGGGAGGATCGGGTCGACGATGGAGGGCATGGTGTTGCAGCACGATCGTCCACGGTGCCTGATCGTCGATGACAGCCCGTGTTTTCTGGACACTGCTCGGCGACTCCTCGAGCAGCAGGGCATCCCCGTGGTCGGCACAGTATCGAACACCGCCGACGCGGTGCGGACGGCCGCGGAACTGCAGCCCGACGTCATTCTGGTCGACGTCGAACTCGGCGCGGAGTGCGGATTCGACCTCGCGCAGCGACTCGACGAGTCGTTCGCAGCAGCGGTGATCCTGATTTCCACGCACGCCGAGCAAGACCTGGCCGACCTGGTCTCCGGGAGCCCTGCGGTGGGATTCGTGTCGAAGACCGAACTGTCGTCCGATGCAATCCGGGATCTGCTCCGCGCTGAACGGGACCGCGTGGCTCCGGTCAGCGAGCCTCGAGAAAGGTGACGACCGCGAGAACCCGTCGGTGATCGTCGCCGGTCTCCGGGAGGTTCAGTTTGGTCAGGATGCTGCGCACGTGCTTCTCGACGGTTCCTTCGGTGACCCACAGCCGGCGGGCGATGCCGGCATTGGAACGTCCTTCCGCCATGAGGGCCAGAACCTCCCGCTCCCGCGCGCTGAGCGCCGCGAGCGGGTCGTTGCGCCGACGGGCGGACACCAACTCCTGCACCAGCGCCGGGTCGACGACGGACGCCCCCGCGGCGATGCGCTGCAGGGTGTCGATGAAATCGTCGACGTCGGTGATGCGGCTCTTGAGCAGGTAGCCGATTCCGCGGCCGCTGGCCAGTAGTTCCATCGCGTGCTCGACATCGGCGTGCGCCGACAGCACCAGGATGCCGACCTCGGGGAAGTGTTCGCGAATCTCCCGGGCTGCGTCGAGGCCTTCGGTGGTGTGGGTCGGTGGCATCCGGATGTCGACCACCACCAGGTCGGGCGTTCGCTTCCGGACCAGTTCGAGGAGGGTGGTTGCGTCGCCGGCCTGCCCCATAACATCGAAGCCGGAGCGGGCGAGCAGGCTCGCCACACCCTCGCGGAGCAGGACGTCGTCCTCGGCCAGCAGCACCCGCACCCGTGGCGTCGCCGGATCGGACCGCGCCGCCGGAGGATGGAATTCGGCCATCGTCGACCCCGAGTTTCCGCGTCGTCCGTGAGAAAGCGCCCGATCACCGTCGAAGTGATCGACTTCGAGAGTACGTCATCGGCACCCCGTCGATACGCCACAATGCGGTCTTGCACACGCCGGCCGGTAATGGCATTGCAGCTACCTGGAAGACCGAGATTACGGCTGGTAGCACCTGCAAACACCCGCTGGCTGTGGCGACTCCGGGCCGTGTTCGGACGAAAATTTACATCAATGGTCGTTCGATCATCAACCCGATCACAGCTCCAGAAAACGAAAGGTGAGAACAATGTACAAGTTCGCAATCCGCGCGGCGGTCGCCGCAGCCGCAATCGCACCCCTGATCGCCCTCGGCGCCGGAACTGCTTCCGCGGCAACAGTAACCGACAGCGTTGCTACGCCCGTCGCACGGGTCGTGCCAGATGAGGGGCCCGTGACCGACGTGCCGCAGTCGGGCTTCCCCTGGGGCTGGCCCGGAACCTACGGGTCCCAACGACCGGAGGCCGGCCCGTTCCTCGGTGGCTTCGGTGGTTTCGGACACTTCGGTGGTTTCGGGGGCCACGGCATGTTCTAGCTCGTCGGCGTCGGGTCAACTAGCGGACGCTGCCAGGCGTCGCATGCACTGATGGCGGAGGCTCGCCGGTGTCGAAGGATCGATCGAGCGGGCGGCGGGGGTGTCCAGCCGATCATGTCGATGTCCGTTCTCCTGGCGTGCCGCTCAGCGACTGCAGTGTGTGTGGTCAGAGGTGGCCTTCTACGAATTGGGCGATTCCGTTGCCGAAAGACCAGTCATCGCGCGTGTTCTCGACGACCGAGACGATCACATCGGTTGGTGCGAGACTGGTCTCGATGTGAAGTCGGTCGGCCAGTGCCCGGTACATCGCCGTCTTCTGGTCCACGCTTCTGCCCTGTTGAGCGATCTGCACGACGACGATGTCGTCGGTGCGTTCGAACCCCAGTCCGGTGTCCTCGGCGATGATCTGGCCCGGCTTGTGTTCGGTGATGAGTTGGTAGCGGTCTCGATCGGGTGCGGCGAAGTGTTCGAGCATCACGTTCTGCACGACGTCCGCAACGTGGCGAAGTTGCTCGGGTGTGCGCCTGTTTTCGATGACGTGGATGTGGACGAGAGGCATGACGTGTTCCTCGAGTGTGGGGGAGTGGTGAGTGGGGGCCTGTGCGGGGTGCGGTCCGAGATCCGCACCCCGCACAGGTGATGTGGTGGGGGTTTAGTTGTTCTGGGGGAAGCCGAGGTTGAGGCCGCCGTGGCTGGGGTCGAGCCAGCGGGTGGTGACGACCTTGCCGCGGGTGAAGAAGTGCACGCCTTCGGCGCCGTGGGCGTGGGTGTCGCCGAACAGGGAGTTCTTCCAGCCGCCGAAGGAGTAGTAGGCCATCGGGACGGGGATGGGGACGTTGATGCCGACCATGCCGACCTCGACCTCGTTCTGGAATCGGCGGGCGGCGCCGCCGTCGTTGGTGAAGATGGCGGTGCCGTTGCCGAACTGGCTGGAGTTCACCAGTTCGAGGGCTTCGTCGTAGGTCTCGACCCGAATCACGGAGAGGACGGGTCCGAAGATTTCGTCGGTGTACACGGACATGTCGGTGGTGACGTGGTCGATCAGGGTGGGGCCGAGCCAGAACCCGTCCGCACCGCCGTCGGGCTGCACCTGCCGGCCGTCGACGACGATGGTGGCCCCGTCGTTTTCGCCGGCGTCGATGTAGGAGGCGACCTTGTCGCGGTGCACCTTCGTCACCAGCGGTCCCATGTCGGAATCGCGGGTGCCGTCACCGATCTTCAACGTGTCGGTGCGGTCTTTGATCTTCGCGACCAGTTCGTCGGCGATGTCGCCGACGGCGACGAGGGCGGAGATGGCCATGCAGCGTTCGCCGGCGGATCCGAAGCCGGCGTTGACCATGGCGTCGGCGGCGAGGTCGAGGTCGGCGTCCGGGAGGACGATGGCGTGGTTCTTCGCCCCACCCAATGCTTGGACGCGTTTGCCGTGGGCGGTGCCGGTGGCGTAGACGTACTGGGCGATGGGGGTGGAGCCGACGAAGCTGATGGCCTTGATTGCGGGGTTGGTGAGGAGTTCGTCGACGGAGGTCTTGTCGCCCTGCAGCACGTTGAACACCCCGGCCGGGAGGCCGGCTTCGGCCCAGAGTTCGGCCATCCAGATGGCGGCGGTGGGGTCCTTCTCGGACGGCTTCAACACCACCGTGTTACCGGCGGCGATGGCGATGGGGAAGAACCACATCGGGACCATGGCGGGGAAGTTGAACGGGGAGATGATCCCGACCGGGCCGACGGGTTGGCGGAGGGAGGAGACGTCGACGTTGGTGGAGGCGTTTTCGGTCATGCCGCCTTTGAGCAGGTGGGCGATGCCGCAGGCGAATTCGACGACCTCCTGGCCGCGGGAGACTTCGCCGAGGGCGTCGGAGACGACCTTGCCGTGTTCGGAGGTGATGATCTCGGCGAGTTCGCCCTTGCGCTCGTTGAGCAGTTCCCGGAACTTGAAGATGATCTGGGTGCGCTTGGCGAGGGAGGTGTCGCGCCAGGCGGGGAAGGCGGCGGCTGCGGCGTCGATGACGGCGCGGGCGTCCTCGACGCTGGCCAGGGCGACCTGTCCGGTGACGGCGCCGGTGGCCGGGTTGGTGACGGGGGCGGTGTTGCCGCTGGTGCCGGGGAAGGTCTTGTTGTCGAACCAATGGGAGATCGTGGCGACCACGTGAATCCTTTCGAAGGAGTGACGGAGTGCGAAGTGGGATGCGGTGAGTGCGTCAGAAGATGGCGTAGGCCTTGCGCAGGGTGTCGGTGACGTCCCAGCGTCCCGACCAGCCCGGGGGCAGGACGACGAAATCGCCTGCCGAGATGTCGACCTTGGTGCCGGTTTCGTCGTCGGTCAAAGTCGCCCTACCGGAGATGATGTAGCAGGTTTCGGTGTTCAGCCGGTCGACGACCGGCCAACCACCCGGCCGGCATTCCCAGATCCCGATCTGGGCGTCGGTGCCGCCGTCGAGGGGCAGCGTGCCGAGTTGCGGGTCGCCGCTGTCTGCTCCGGGCCGCTGCCCCGCGGGGGTCAGCTCGCCTTGAACTGTGCTGGCGGGCAGGTGGATCAGTGATGTCATGGTGATTTCTCCAAGAAGTGTTCTGCAGTATCGATGGTCAGTGGGCGCCGGTGAGCTTCTCCAGCAGCGCGGAAACCTTGGACGGCTTGTTGGTCACCCGCTCCTCGAGGTCGGCGGTCGCGGCGGCGCGCAGTCCGGCATTGACTCCGAACCACCGGAACGGCTCGACTTCCCACTTCGGCGAGCGGTGGTTGACCACGGGGAGCGAATTCAGGTCGTCGCGCTTGTCGAGGATGAGGTTGCGCAGGATGCGGCCGGCGAGGTTGCTGGTCGCGACACCGTCACCGACGTACGGTCCGGCCCAGGCCGTCTTGTTGTTCTGGTCGTAGCCGACCGACGGGAACCAGTCGCGCGGAACACCGAGCGGGCCGCCCCACCGGTGGGTGATCGGCACGTCCGCCAGCGCCGGGAAGAACTCGTGCATCGTGTCGATGATCTTGTCGTGAATCTTCTCGTCCACGTCGAAGGACGAATCGACCTTGGACCCGAAGTGATACGGCGCGCCGCGGCCGCCGAACAGCAAGTGGCCGTCGCTGGTCGGGTGCGCGTAGATCCGGAGGTTGCGCATGTCGTTGAACGCGGTCCGGCCGTCCAGGCCGAGGTCCTCGCGAAGCCCCTGGGGCAGGGGCGCGGTGGCGACGACGAGTGAGTACAGCGGTGCCACGTTGCGCCGGTACGCCGGAAATTCGGGGGTGAATGCCTCGGTCGCGCGGATGACGACGGAGGCGGTGACCGAGCCGTGTTCGGTCCAGACGATGCCCTTGCCGATCTCGTCGACCGCGGTGTCCTCGTAGATGACTGCGCCGTGTTCCTCGACCCAGCCGGCGAGCCCACGCACGAGTTTGTCCGGGTGCAGCAGTGCACAGTGCTCGGTGTAGATGCCGCCGAGGACGTCGGTGGCGTTGATTTTCTCCTGCGCCGCAGCGGAATCGAGCAGTTGCCACTGGCCGCGGGTGCCGAACTTCTCGGCACCGGCCACGGTCGCCTTCGCCCGCGCCCACTGCGCCTCGCTCCGCGCGAGGGAGACGAACCCGTCGCGGGCGTATTCGCAGTCGATGCCCTCGTCGCCGACGACCCGGCCGATCTCGGAGACCGTATCGTTCATCGCGGCCTGCAGATCCAGGGCGGCGCGGTGCGAATACAGCTGTTCGACGCGGGCGAGGGAGACCGGGAAGATCGACGACGCCCACCCGCCGTTGCGCCCGGACGCCCCGAACCCGGCGAATTCGCGTTCGAGAAGAACGACTTTCAGCGACGGATCCGCCTGCAGCAGGTAGTAGGCCGCCCACAACCCGGTGAACCCGGCACCGACGATGGCGACATCGGCGGTGACGTTCCCGGGCAACGCGGGCCGTCGGGGAGCGAACTCTCGATCCTCGCGCCACAGGGGTGTACCGTGTGCGGCACCTGACACGTCGCGCCCACCAGCGCGGGCATTGCTGACTACCATCTAGAGCCTCCAGCCGTCATTCGTTTCGTGCGTCGGTGTCCAGTGTCGTGTCAGCATGTGAGCCCCGACATACTCCGGATTCACAGACATCCGACCGCCGGCTGTACGTTTGTATGAGGAGGTGAGGACCGGTGATCTCCGTCGATCAACTGACCGCGATCCCGTCGCTCGGATTGCGGTATCTCGCCGGCGAGAGCGGTGGCGCGAGACTGGTGACCTGGGCGCACGCGTGCGACCTTCCCGATCCGTGGCTGTGGTTCGAAAGCGGTGACCTGGTCATGACGACCGGCGGCGGGCTTCCCGACGGCCCCGCGGAGCAGTCCGAGTGGATGGCGCACCTGATCGACAGCCAGGTCAGCGCCCTGGTGATCGCGCGCGGCCCCGGCACCCCGGATGTGACCGCCGAACTGCTCACGGTGGCCGACCGACGCGGCTTTCCCGTGCTGTCCGCGAGCTTCGACTTGCAGTTCGTCACGTTGGCACGGACCGTCATCGAAAGTGCCGTCGAATCCGAACGCCAACGCTTGACGACGATCACACGCCTCTACGACGTGTACTGGCAGGCGCTGCACGCCAGGGGCACGTTCGCCGACCGGATCTCCGCGCTCGAGGGCACCACCGGGTGGGCGCTCGAGGTCCGGGACCACGACGCCGGTGAAGTCGTGGTCAGCGGCCGACTCGCGCTGCACCAGCGTGACAACCGGCCGGACGAACCGGCCGGCCGCGTGGAAATTCCCATCCCGGGCGCAGGGGCGGTGGTGCTGTCGGCCGGCGCCGGCCGGCTGCCCGTCAACGACCGGCCGTTGCTCCAACACCTCGGTGGGCTGATCGCCCTGGAACTCGAACACGATGCCGCGCAACGTGACCGGCTCCGCGCCTCCGGACAGGACCTGCTGCTGGGCCTGCTGGACGACACCATCACCGCCGCCGCAGTCTGGCCGGAACTACGTCACCGTGGAATGACGAATGCCGTCGTCGTCGCATGCTGGAGTACCCCCGACGGAGATGCCTTGCACCACGAGACGATTCATCGGCAGGTGTGCCTTCACGAGTACGCGCCGTTGCTGCTGCCCCGCACGGCGATGCTGATCGGGCTGGTACCACGAGACCTGGATCTGCTGTCGACGATCGGTTCGAAGCTGGGGCGCGGATGTGCCGTCGGGGTCAGCACCACCCTCACCGCCAACTCCGACGTCGCCGAAGCCGCCCGGCAAGCCCAACTCGCTGTGGCCCGTGCTCACGAACAGGGGCTGACCGTCAACGTCTACGGCGAAGACGACGACGAGATCGGTTTCTTGCCACGCAGTGTGGAAGACACTCGCCGACTGGTGCGCGACATCCTCGGCCCGCTGATCCTCCACGACAGAACCAGCGAGGGCGACCTCGTCAGCTCGGTCCGGGTGTTCCTCCGCAACGACGGCGCCTGGCAGAGGAGTGCCGACGAACTGAAGATCCACAGACAGACCCTCGTGTACCGGCTGCGCCGCGTCGAACAGCTCACCGGCCTGAAACCCACCTCCACGGAAGGGTCGGCGATGTTCTGGCTCGCGCTGTCCGGCGCCGACCGAACCAAACTGACACTGGACGAACTGATCGAGTGAGCCGGCAGGCCTTCCCGGAACGCGAAGTGCTGCTACCACCCTGGGGTGGCAGCAGCACTGTGACGGGTATTCCCGCGTTTTACGAGGTCGGTTGGGGAGTCGCGGGTCGCTCGTTGTCGGCGCCCGGGGAGTCCAGCGAAGAAGATCCTCCGGAACCGCGCCCACCCAGTCGCTTCCTCAGGACGTAGACGATCGTCAGCACCACCCAGACGGCGACTCCCTGCATCAGCTCGATCCGGTTGGCTTCCCGGAATCCCATGCTGATCAGCACCGCGACGATCGCTGTCGTGACCAGGATCGGCAGGCCCGGGTACAGCCACATCCGGAACTGGAGCAGGCTCGGGTCTTCCTTCTCCCACCGCCTGCGCAACCGCAATTCGGAGATGCAGATCATGAAGTACACGAACAGGAACACCGCACCGGAGGCGTTGATCAGGAACAGGAACACCGTGTCCGGGAACAGGGCCGCGAGCACCACACATCCGTAGCCGACCACCGTGCACGAGAGGATTCCCTTCACCGGGACACCCCGCTTGTTGGTCGAGGTCATCCATGCCGGAGCGTCGCCGCGTCCGCCCATGACGAACAGCAGCCGCGAGGACGTGTAGAGACCGGAGTTCAAGACGGAGAGCACCGCGACCAGGATGACGAGGTTGAGCAGGTCCGCCGTACCCGGAATGCCGATCCGGTCCAGGGCGGCGACGAACGGCGATTCCCCCGGAACCACCGAGTCCCACGGCACGATCACGGCGATCAGGAATGTCGAGATGACGAAGAAGGCGAGGATGCGGAACACCACCGAATTGACGGCCTTGCGGATCGATTTCGCCGGCTCCGCCGATTCGGCGGCCGCGATCGTGACGACCTCGACGCCGGTCATGGAGAAGATGACCACCACCACGCCGACGAACAGGGTGGCCAACCCGTTCGGCAGCAATCCACCGTGATCGGTGAGGTTGCCGAAGTCGACGCTTGCGCCGGGCCAGAGCCCGAAAACGAAGAGGGCGGCGACGGTGATGAAGGCGACGATGGCGACGACTTTGATGCTGGCGAACCAGTATTCCGCCTCACCGAAAGCGCCCACCGACAGGAGATTGACGGCGGTCATGACCATCATCAGTACGAGCGCAATCACCCATACCGGTATCGACGGGATCCATTTGTTGATCATCTGACCGCCGACGACGGCCTCGAATCCGACGACGATGACCCAGAAATACCAATAGAGCCACCCCGTCGAGAATCCTGCCCACTCACCCCACGCCATCCGCGCATAATCGGTGAACGATCCGGAACAGGGTTTGGCAGAAGCCATTTCCCCGAGCATGCGCATGACCAGCAACACGATCAGTCCCGTGATGCCATACGTGATGAACGCAAGCGGACCGGCCTGGTTGATGATCGCACTCGAGCCGACGAACAACCCCGCACCGATGACGCCGCCGAGCGACAGCATCGTGAGGTGCCGCTGCTTGAGGCCGGGTTTGAGCTGATGCGCTCCGTCCGGAACCGTACCCATGGCATTCCCTTCATCAGGTGTCCGCATCCGTCGACGTTCGCAGGGGCGGGACCACGCTTGTGATGGGAGTCACCCTGCTCGCGTGGTTGCGCGCCCACCATGCGCCATCACGACAACGATGGGGGTGCCGGTTCATACAATGTGATGAAGAGCCGTGCCTGAAACGCGGCTGACCAGGTCAGCGGCGCTCGCCGGTCCGGGTTCGCCGGGCGTGGCGTCGGCGGTCGGCCTCGGTCATGCCTCCCCAGATTCCGTACGGTTCGTCCGCTGTGAGGGCGTGGTCGCGGCACTGGGCGAGGACCGGGCAGTCTTCGCAGATCTGCCGGGCGTTCGCCTCGCGGCGGGCCCGGGCGCGACCGCGTTCGCCATCGGGGGAGAAGAACACCGATGATGCGACTCCGCGGCATGCGGCCACCTCTCGCCACTCCTCGTGGTGGGGTGCGGCCGCGGGGGCCCGTATTTCTGACGTTTCTGCCAACAGCACTGCGGTCCTTCCGTTCCAGGCCTGTGGACGATCCACGTGTCGGGAAACAGATGTCGTTTTTCTATATGTGAGTGTCGGTATCGGTTACGGCCGTTGCCGGATAACAAACCGTACGACCCGTTTGAAGGGTATACCGGATGGCGCCCGGGTGTGCCACTAGGTTGGGCGTCCAGCCGTGCCTGCGCGCCGCCGCCTGCTGGTCAGGGAAGGGGCGCGACGACGAGCGAGGCCATCGCTCTGTGCCCTTCGTGGGTGGGGTGCAGGGGCATCGTGAACGACCGGGGGACGAGGCCCTCGAACCAGCGTCGAACGGGTCCGGCGCACGCGTCGTGCCCCACCGCGGCGGCGGCCACGTCGACGAACCGGGCGCCGTTCGCGCGTGCCGCGTCGGCGAGAACGGCGTTCATTCGCACGAAGAACTGCACGACGAAGGCGGCGTCGGCGTCGCTCGTGGGGACGTAGGGCCAGCAGCCGCGGTCGCCGAAGATGCCGCCGTGCCCCACCAGGAGCACAGTTGCTGCGGGGGACTTCGCGGCGATGGCAGCCAGGGTCGCGGACACCTTCGGGCCGAGCACGGTGAGGGCGTCGGTCATGCGCCGGGCCGTGGTGGCGTCGGAGCGACATCTCGCGTCGAATCCCGGGGCGGGCGTGTAGCAGGGCTCGACCAGCGACGACCACGCGATGTCGTTTCCGCCGATGCTGACGGTGACGAGCGTCGTGTCCGGCCGGAGCGCCCCGATCTGCGGTGGCTGCGGGCCGGTCACTGTGAATTGCGGTGTTGTCGTGATGTTCTCGGTCTTCGCGCCTGCGCACGCCCGGCTGACATAGGATTCCGCGCTCAGGGTGTCGGCGACGATCTGCGGGTACGCGTCGGACGTGCGGAAGCACCCGTCCCGAATCGACAGCAGATCCTGAGGCGACCCGGTGGCTCGCGAATCCCCCAACGCGACGTACCGGACGGCGGGGTCCGGCGCGGCGTCGGCCACGGCCGGATGCGACCACGGGAGCGCGAGCGCCACCGTGCACGCGACGAGGGCGGGGGACAGGCCCGGCTTCACGGGACCGCTTCGAGGACGACCGGATCGTGTGGGCCCGGCGGGTTTTTCGTCATCACTCATCCTATTTCCGCCCGCCGGATATCGCCTGACTTCGACGGACTCGGAGAAATTCGGGCTACCGACGTAACTCAGATACTGCTAGTCTCCGAAACCATGGGAATCTTCAGCGGACGGAATTACCCCGAGATCGACCCGGACGGCGCGGTCATCGTCGTGACCGGGGGAGGGCGGGGCATCGGCCGCGCCACTGCGGAACTGTTCGCGGCCAGGGGCGCGACCGTGTGCATCGGTGACCTCGATCGTGCGGTCGCCGACGAGGCGGCTTCGGCGTTCGGCGCCCGCGCGTACACGGTGGACGTCGCTTCCGTGGAGTCGTGGCGGCGGTTCGCCGACGACGTGCTGGCGGACTGCGGTCGCATCGACGTGCTGGTCAACAACGCCGGCGTCATGCCGCTCGGTGGGTTCCTCGAGGAATCCGACGAGACCAGCCGGATGACGATGAACGTCAACGTGTGGGGACCGCTGCACGGCATGCGAACGGTGTTGCCCGGGATGGTCGAGCGCGGGCGTGGCCACATCGTGAACGTCGCATCGATGGCCGGCAAACTGCCCGTGCCCGGGATGGCCGTCTACAACGCCAGCAAGTTCGGGGCGGTCGGACTGTCCGCCGCCGTCCGGGCCGAGTTCGCTCCGGCCGGTGTCAGCGTGAGCACGATTCTTCCCAGCGCGGTCCGCACCGGGCTGTCGTCGGGGGTGCCGCTGGGCGGTGGGATGCCGACCGTCGACCCCGAGGACGTGGCGGACGCCATCGTTCGGACACTCGACCATCGTCGCGCCGAAACGGCGGTGCCCCGCTACCTCGCCGGGTGGGATCTGATCGACGCCGTGGTCCCGGAGAGCCTCCTCGACCTCGGTCGCCGACTCGTCGACGACCGGCGCGCGCTCACCGCCGTCGACCCCGTCGGACGGGCCGACTACGACCGTCGCCTCGCCCGGCAGTCGCAGACGACGTGACGTCAGGCCATCAGCGGGGCGAGCCGTTCCGCGTGCTCCCGCAGTGACGGGACATGCCGCAGCATGAGGTGTTCGTGATCGACGTGCCCCGACAGTGCCAGACTGCCGACGAGCGACCCTGTTCCGGACCGGACGGGGACGGCGACGCACGCCGACGCGTCCCGCAACTCCGCGAGTTGGGTGGCGAACCCCTGGCGTCGGATCAGGTCCAGATTCGCGAGCAGCTCACTCCGCACGACGATCGTGCGGGCCGTCAGCGCCCGCGGCTCCCAGCGGGGAATCACGGATTCGAGTTCCGCCTTCTCCGCGAGGAGAAGCTTGCCGACCGCACACGCGTAGAGGTGCTGGTTGAGGAACGACTCATCCTCTGGCGGCGGGTATTCGGGGTCGGCGTCGGCGGTGCGGACGGCGACGTTGGTGTAGTAGAAGAGGTGGACCCCGAAGCGCACCGACAGTCGAAGCTCGGCGAGGACCTCCCGCGCCGCCGCACACACGGTGGGCACCACGGCGGCGTCGACGAGAACCCCGATCTTCTGGCCCAGGGCGAACCCCGACAGGTCGGGAAGCCGCACCACATAGCCTTCGCCGACGAGGATGTTGAGCAGCCGGTACGTGGTCGCCGACGGCATCGACAGGCGGGCCGCGATGTCCTTCGCCGTGACACCCGAACCGGCGCGGGCCACTTCCTCGAGCACCCGCAGCGCGCTGGTGACGGCCTTCGGCTGCCGCCCCGACAGGGCCCTGTCGTCGGCGTTCACCGGCGGACCTCCCACGGGCGGTAGCGGCCCAGCAGGTCGTCGGCCACGGCCTCGTCGTACACACCCATCCGTTCTCCGATTCCGGGGGATCGCCTGGCGCGGATCGCGAACACCGCAGCGCCGAGGAGCATCAGAAGCACGTAGACCGCGGTCGCCGCGCCCGCGACATACGTCCGCGAGAACGCCGCCCACCCGACCAGCGCCACCATCGCCGTCGCCGCCAGCGCGCCGATGACCAGCGGGAGCCGGGTCAGTTCGCCGATCCGCCGGAGAAACGCCGGCGTCGCGACGCACAGCAGGACGTACGCGAGGACGTAGCCGTGGGCGGACACGGCGAGCAGCCCGATCAGGACGTCGCGGCTCGAACCGCTGACGAACAGGTAGAGGACGGGGACGGCGACGATCACCGGCATCGCGACCGCCAGCGCCACGTGCGGGGTGTGGAACCGGTCGTGCGTCCGGCCGAACACGATCGGAACCACCCCTTCGCGGCCCATCGCGAACAGCGTTCGCGACAGTGCGGTCGTCGAACCGAGGACGCAGGCGAACCAGGAGGCGGTGATGCCGAGTTCCATGACGATCGACAGCGCCGACGAACCGGCGCCGGACGGGTCGGGCAACGTGAGGACGATCGGCAGTGAGTCGACTCCCTGCCGCACCGGCTCCGGCAATTGCAGGGCGGCCGCGAACACGTACAGGACGCCCAGGGCGATCGGGGTCCACCGGATGGCGCGCGGAACGGTGACGAACGGGTTGCGGGCTTCGCGCGCCACCGTGCCCGCGCTCTCGAATCCGACGAACGACGTAATCGCGAGCAGTACGGCGAACCCGACCGCGGACCCCGATTTCGCGCCGCCCGCGGACGGGGTCGCGCCCTCCCGGACGGATTGGACGAACGCGACCACGAGCGCGGCGGAGGCGGCGACGATGGCGAAGACCTCGATGGCGAGCATGATCCGCGCCGACAACTTCACCCCCCGGATCATCAGCATCAGGGCGAGCAGTCCGACGATCGCCGCGAGGACCGCGATGAGCGTCGACCCCGTCGGAAGCCCCACTCGGCCGAGCAGCGCCGCGAGGTAACTCGCGGCGCCGAGCGTGCTCGCCATGGCGGCGGCCGCGTAGCCGACGAGCAGCGACCAGCCGCCGCCGAAACCGGGCACCGCCCCGAGCCCCTTCACGATGTAGCTGTAGAGACCGCTGACGGCCACCATCCGAGTCGCGAACTGTCCGACGCAGTAGCCGACCGCCGTCATCAGAATCGCCGCGGCGACGAACACCGCGATGGTCGCCCGGCCGGCGTCGGGGATGACGAGAGCGGGCAGCGTGACCATCACGGCCGACGGTGCGACCGCGGACACGGACTGCCCGAGCACCTGGACGAAACTCAGGCGCGCGCGCTCGAGACCGGCGACCGGTGATCTACTTCTGATTCTGGGTGTACCGGACACCACGCACCTGCTCTCCACACTTTCTCGCCTGCCCGCGCGTGATCGACGCCGGGCTGCATGAGTTGCACGCTAGCGCAGGAGTCGAGCGTGATGCGCCGATCGGAATTAATTTTCGGTCACCTCGAATGAGAATGGCCGGGGAATTCGTTCCCGATTCCGGGGCCTGCGACGCCGCACATGGTGGATCAGCTGCACCGACCCGAAAAGCCGGAATGAGAATCGCCACCGCCGCGGCCGGAAAAGTCGAATGAGAATGCCGCAGTCGCTGATTCCCATCCGGATTTAGTAGTGACCGGCGACACATCCCGGGTTTATCGTGGATTCAGGCCGCAGCACGACGAGGCGAAAACTCCCGCCAAAAGTGTTCTGCAGAAGCCGGATTCATTCACAGATTCATTCACTCCATCGAAGAGGACATGATGACTGCAGTCGTTCACACCCCAGCCGGACTCGACCCCCGGGTCGTCGACTTCGTTTCGTCCCCGAAGCGCATGTTCGTCGACGGCCGATGGGTGGACTCCGCGTCGGGCAGGACGTTCGAGACGGTCGATCCCGCCACCGGACAGGTGATCACGACAGTGCCGCACGCCGGCATCGAAGACGTGGACCGGGCGGTTGCGGTGGCCCGGCGGGCGTTCGAGTCCGGGCCGTGGCGCTCGCTCACCCCCGCGGAACGTCAGCGGATCCTCTGGAAGATCGGCGAGGGAATCCTCGCCCGCGCGGATCAGTTCGCGCAGCTCGAGTCGATCGACAACGGCAAGTCGGTGGCGGTGGCCAAGGCCGTCGACGTGACGTGGGCGGCGGAGATCTTCTTCTACTACGCCGGCTGGGCAACCAAGATCGAGGGCCGCACCATCCCGGTGTCGGTGCCGTGGGCGCCCGGCGCCCGCTTCCACGCCTTCACCACCCGCGAACCGGTCGGCGTGTGCGCGCAGATCATCCCCTGGAACTTCCCGCTGGTGATGGCCGCGTTCAAGGTGGCGCCCGCGCTGACCTGCGCGAACACCATGATCCTCAAGCCCGCGGAGCAGACCCCGCTCACCGCGCTGCTCCTCGCCGAGGTGATCGCCGAGGCCGGCGTCCCGGACGGCGTGTTCAACGTGCTCACCGGGTTCGGCGACATCGGCGCGGCGCTGTCCGGTCACGACGACGTCGACAAGGTCGCGTTCACCGGCTCCACCGAGGTCGGAAAGAAGATCGTCAATGCCGCGTCGGGGAACCTCAAGAAGGTGTCCCTCGAACTCGGTGGCAAGAGCCCGCAGGTCGTGTTCTCCGATGCGGACCTCGAGGCCGCGATCCCGGGCGTGGCGAGCGGATTCCTGTTCAACCACGGGCAGGCCTGCACGGCTGGAACGCGGCTGCTCGTCGAGGATCGGATCTTCGACGAATTCACATCCGGGGTAGCCGATTTCGCGAAGTCGCAGAAGATCGGCCCCGGGCTCGACCCGACCAACGACATCGGCCCGCTGATCTCCGGGGAGCAATTGGGCAAGGTCACCGGCTACATCGACGCCGGACTCGCCGACGGCGCCCGCGCCCTCTCCGGCGGGCGGCGGCACGGCGACACCGGTTTCTACGTCGAGCCCACCCTGCTGGTCGACGTGAACCGCGACTTCAGCGTGTACCAGGAGGAGATCTTCGGACCGGTCGCCGTCGCGGTGCCGTTCAACCGGGAGGAAGGCGTCCGCGCAGCCGCCAACGACACCCCCTACGGCCTCGCCGCCAGCGTGTGGACCCGGGACGTGTCCCGCGCCCACGAGGTGGCCGCCGAGATCAAGGCGGGCACCGTGTGGGTGAACTGCCACAATGCGTTCGACACGGCGCTCCCGTTCGGCGGCTACAAGCAGTCCGGGTGGGGACGCGAACTCGGTGAGGGCGCCATCGCCGAGTACACCCAGAGCAAGTCCGTCAACATCGCGCTCTAGAGACCGTGACCGGAGCCGAATGAGAACACCCCTGCATGCGTTCTCATTTGCCGTCGACGAACCGTGACGCTTCGGCAACCGCGCCGACAACCCGCAGCCGCATGCTCGTTCCGGAGCTCACCGCGGAGCATCCACGCAGACCCTCTCCTCGTGAAAGTCGAAGGAAGCCATGACAACCAACGCCTCACCGCACCCGAGTGCAGTCAGCGACGGCGCGTCTCGCAGACTGGCAGGCACCCTCGGTCCCGGTGCCATCGTGTTCATGGTCGTCGCAGCGGCGGCCCCGTTGACCGTAATCGCCGGCACCGTCCCGCTGGGGATCTCGGCGGGTAACGGCGCCGCCTATCCGGCGTCGTACCTGGTCTGCACGGTGGTGTTGCTGTTCTTCGCCGTCGGATTCACCGCGATGGCCAAGCACCTCCCCGGCGCCGGCGCGTTCTACACCTACATCACGCAGGGCCTGGGCAGGCATGCCGGTCTCGGCTCCGCGTTCCTCGCGCTGCTGTCGTACACCGCCGTCCAGGGCGCGGTCTACGGATACATCGGGGCCGCCGTCAACGATTTCGTCACCGCGCACGGCGGTCCCGAACTTCCCTGGTACGTGTGGGCCCTGGCCGTGACCGCCGTCGTCGCGATCCTCGGATACCGGCACATCGACCTGTCCGGCAAGGTGCTGGGCGTCCTGCTTGTCTGCGAGGTCGGGATCGTCCTCGTCATCGACGCCGCCGTCATCCTCCGCGGCGGCGGTGACGAGGGATTCTCCACGGCGGCATTTCACCCGGGCGAGTTCTTCTCCGGGGCACCCGGCATCGCCCTGATCTTCGCCATCGCCGGGTACATCGGATTCGAGGCCACCGCCGTCTTCCGTGACGAGGCCCGCGATCCGGGCCGCACCATTCCCCGGGCGACCTACCTCGCGTTGCTGGTCATCGGCGGCTTCTACGCATTGTCGAGCTGGGCGATGGTCAGCGCGTGGGGCGACGAGGGCGCGGTGGCCATCGCCACCGAGAACCCCGAGGGCATGATCACCGAGACCGCCACCCGCTACGTCGGTGCGATCGCCGGCGACCTCGTCCAGATCTTCCTGATCACGAGCCTGTTCGCCGCGCTGCTGTCCTTCCACAACGTGCTCTCCCGGTACATCTTCTCCCTCGGGAACAGTGCCGCCCTGCCCGCCGGCTGCGGCCGTTCGCACGACAAGCATGCGTCGCCGTACATCGCGTCGGTCGTGCAGACGGTGTCCGCTCTCGTGCTGATCCTCGCGTCCGCCGTCGCCGGACTCGACCCGGTGACCGAGGTCTTCGCCTGGTTCGCCGGTGTGTCCTCGGTCGGCATCGTCGCCCTGATGACCCTGACGTCCGTGGCCGTCCTCGTCTACTTCGGCCGGACCCGGGTGGACCGGCGGCTGTGGAACACGGTGATCGCACCGCTGCTCGGACTCGTCGGTCTGGCCGGGCTGCTGATCATGACCGTCGCCAACCTTCCCCTTCTCGTCGGCGGATCGAGCACGCTCGCCGCCGTCATCGGGGTCCTGCTCGTCGGAACCTTCGCCGGCGGAGCAGCCGTCGCAGTGCTCCGGCCCCACGCCGCACGACACGACACCGCACTACCGCAGCATCACACGAACGACACCGTCATCGACAAGGAGATCGCACGATGAGTACCGCAACCACCGAGACCCGCGCCACCGTGGGGTCCGCCGCCCCGGATCACCCGCTCACTCCGCTGACCGCGGATGAGATCCGCTCGGCGAAAGCACTGCTCACGGACGAGGGACTGATCGGCGAGAACGTGCGCTTCGTGTTCGTCGCGCTCGCCGAGCCGCACAAGTCCACGGTCCTCGCGTTCACCCCCGGCGACCCGATCGAGCGGCGCGCCCGGATCCTGCTGCTCGACCGGTCCACCGGCATCGGCACCGACCTCGTCGTGTCCGTGACGGAGAACCGTGTGATCAGCTCGACCACCGTCGATTCCGCCACCGACGGTCACGTCCCGATCCTCGACGAGGAGTTCGAGGACATCGAAGCCTTCCTGCTCGGCAGCGCCGACTGGCTCGCGGCGATGGCGAAGCGCGACATCGAACCGTCGAAGGTCCGGGCGGTTCCCCTGTCGGCCGGTGTGTTCGGCCACGAGGACGAGGTCGGGCACCGCATCGTCCGCGTCCTCGCCTTCCATCAGGAGGACGAGGCGGACCTGCCGTGGGCGCACCCCATCGACGGGGTGGTTGCCTACGTCGACCTCACCGAGCGTCGCGTCGTGAAGGTGGTCGACGAGATCGAGCTGCCGGTGCCCGCCGAGCGTGGCGAATGGAACGCCGAGCCGCACGCGACACCCACCCGCACCGACCTCAAGCCGATCGAGATCACCCAGCCCGAGGGTGCCAGCTTCTCCGTCGACGGCAAAGAGATCACCTGGGCCGACTGGAAATTCCGCTTCGGTTTCGATGTGCGCGAAGGTCTGACGCTGCACCAGCTCTCGTTCGACGACGGGGGAGTCGAACGGCCCGTGATCTATCGCGCGTCGATCGCCGAGATGGTGGTTCCGTACGCCGATCCGTCCCCGGTTCGTTACTGGCAGAACTACTTCGACCAGGGGGAGTACCTGTTCGGCCGGTACACCAACTCGCTCGAACTCGGCTGCGACTGCCTCGGTGAGATCCAGTACTTCGACGTCACCATCGCCGACGAGGCCGGCGACCCGCGCGTGATGAAGAACGCGATCTGCCTCCACGAGGAGGATTACGGCGTCCTGTGGAAGCACACCGACATGTTCAACGGCATGACCGAGACCCGCCGCTCGCGCCGCCTCGTCATCTCGTTCTTCCTCACCATCGGCAATTACGACTACGGGTTCTACTGGTACCTCTACCTGGACGGCACCATCGAACTCGAGGCGAAGGCCACCGGAATCGTCTTCACGTCCGCGTACCGCGGCGCGGAGGGATTCTCCACCCAGATGGCGCCCGGGCTCGGCGCCCCGTTCCACCAGCACCTCTTCTCCGCTCGACTCGACATGGCCGTCGACGGTAACGTGAACACGGTCGAGGAGGTGGATGCCGTGCCCGTCCCGATGGGACCGGAGAACCCGTGGGGCAATGCCTTCCGCTGCCAGAAGACCAAGCTGACCACCGAATCCGAGGGGCAGCGCACCGCCGACAACCTCAAGGCCAGGGTCTGGCACATCACCAATCCCACCAAGCAGAACCGCCTGGGTCAGGACGTCGGGTATGCGCTGCACCCGGAGGGACAGCCGGTGCTCCTTGCAGACCCGTCGAGTTCGATCGCCGCCCGCGCCGCGTTCGCGACCAAACACCTGTGGGTGACGCAGTACGACGAGTCCGAGCGCTATCCCGCAGGCGACTTCGTCAACCAGCACCCGGGCCAGGCCGGTCTGCCCTCGTTCGTGGCGGGCAACCGGGACATCGACGGCGAAGACCTGGTGCTGTGGCACACGTTCGGGCTGACGCACTTCCCCCGGCCCGAGGACTGGCCGGTCATGCCCGTCGACTACGCCGGGTTCAAGCTCAAGCCCGTCGGGTTCTTCGACCGCAATCCCGCGCTCGACCTGCCGGCGAGCGCCGCGAAGCACTGCTGCGAAGGCTAGACGTCGTGACCACCGTCTTCTCCACGGCCTTCTCCACGGCCGCCCGCCGCACCAGCCTCTGGTGGCGGCGGGCGGCCGCGGCCCTCGCGATCGCCACGGCAGGGCTCCACGCCGCGACGCTCGGTGAGCATGCGGCGGCGTCGCCGATGGTCGGGGTGGTGACCGTCGCGATGATCCTCGGATGTCTGTACTGCGCGGGGCACCTGTGGATGCGGGGTTCGCAGCGGGACTGGGGGCTGGTCGCGATGATGAACGTCGGGATGATTGCACTGCACCTCACCGTGATGAGTCCCGGTTCGGGTGGCGGCGGCCACCACGGGCACGCGATGCATGCGGCAGCCTCGGCTCCTCCGATGGCGCATGCGATGTCGACCCCGATGGCGGCGGCCCTCGCGACGGCCGCGCTCGAAGCGGTGGTCGCCGTGACGGTGCTCTTCTACCGCAGCCGGCTCGACCAACCCCCCACGTGATGCTCCTATGAGTGTCAACCCGGGTTTGCGGGGTTGAGGAGGGCGAAGATTTCTCGGGCGACGGCTCGTTTGAGGCAGCGGATGATGTCGCGTTTGCTTTTGCTTTGGGCGAGTCGTTTGTCCCGGTAGGCGCGGGTGCGGTCGTCGTACTTGAGTCTGGAGAGCACGATCACGTGCAGTGCCCGGTTGGCTTGCCGGTCACCGCCCCGGTTGAGGCGGTGCCGGGTCGTCTGCCCGGACGACGCCGGGATCGGGGCGACCCCGCAGAGGTTCGCGAAGGCACCCTCGGAGGTGATGCGGCCCGGGTTGTCGCCGGCGGTGATCAGCAGCTGGGCGGCGGTCTCGACACCGACGCCGCACCGTTCGAGCAGCCGTGGTGCGGTGTGGGCGACCAGGGCCGCGATGTTCGTGCGCAGGGCCCGACCCTCGGCGGTGAGGGCGCGGATCCGGCGGGCGAGGGACCGCAACGCCGTCTTGACGGCCGCGGTCAGGTCGCCGGGGACGATCGGGCCGGGACGCAGCGCGGCACAGGCGGCGAACAGGGCGGGGTCGGACAGCCCGCGCAGGGCGGCGCGGAGGGGTTCGGGTGCGTTCACGATCATCGCCTTGAGGGTGGTGATCGCCTCGGCCCGGGACTTGATCACGCTGCGGCGGGCGTTGTGCAGGAACCGGATTGCCTCGACGTCCCCGCCGTGGGTCTTGGGGACGGTGGTGGCGCGTCCGGTCAGGGCCGCGGTGGCGGCGGCGTAGGCGTCGAGCGGGTCGGATTTGCCGTGCCGCCGTCGGGAACGACGGTCGGGGCGGTCGACCTCGACGACGGTGAGACCGGCGTCGTGCAACACGTGGGTGAGGCCGGCGCCGTAGCTGCCGGTGCCCTCGACACCGACGGAGGCGATGATGCCGGTGCCGGCGAGCCAGCTCAGGAGTTGGTGGTAGCCGGCATCGGTGGCGGGGAACTCGCGGTCGGCGAGGGGGCGACCGAGGTGGTCGACGATCGCGGCGTGGTGGGTGTGTTTGTGGGTGTCGACGCCGGCGTGGATGGTCAGGCTGACATCCGGCGGGGTTTCGGTCATGCTGGTCATGGCTGTCCCTTTCATCTGGTGGCCACGCACCGGTCGGGACGGCGGACAACTCAGTGATGGGACTTGTCGAAGTCAGGCTCCTATCAGGTCACTCCGCCCGACCGGCCGCGTGTGTTCGTCGACGCGGTCGGTCGACACATCACGTGAAGGACAGTCCTTGCGGGCGTCAGAGTGGCAACGAGTCAGACCGGCCGCGTCAACGAACCCAACCAGTATCACTGAGTGGCAAAGCGTCCCCCGGCACGCTTTGCCACTCACATGGGGGTGGTCGCGTCAGGCCACGGGTGCGCGTCTAGCTCGCGTCCTGCTGCGCGAGTTGCGCCTTGATCCGCGCGGTCGCGTCCAGGAGCGAATCGTTGTTGACCGCGGCGGCCGCGGCGTCGTCGTGCTCCCGGGCGGACTCGACGAGACGCTGCTGGTACTTCCACAGCGAGTCGTCCTCGGTCGTGTCGACGGTGCCCTCGGCGCCGACGATCTTGTATGCCCGGCAACGCTGCCACAGCGTGCGGATCGTGTCGACCAGCACGGGATTCTCGGCGGCCTCGTACAGGATCGTCAGCAGCGCCTCGTCGTGGTCGAGATAGGCCACCACACGCCGCTCGTCGAGGGCGGTGCGCATAAGAGCGAACTCGTCCTGCATCCGGGTACTGTCCGCAGCGCTGATTCGCTGGGCGCCGAGCCGGGCGGCCTCCACCTCGAGCAACCGGCGCACGTCGTAGACGTGCACCAACTCGGCGAGGGTGAGGCCCTTGACCACTGCCCCCTTGTGCGGTGATCGCTCGGCCAACCCGGCTTCCTCGAGCCGGCGGATCGCCTCGCGCACCGGCATCACGCTGGTTCCCACCTGTTCGGCGAGATCTCGCACTCGCAGGCGGGCACCGGCAGGCAGATCACCGTTCATGATCGACTCGTGGATCATGTCGTAGACCTGGTCGGTCAACAGTGACGTTTCGGCGCGCTTGGACATTGCCACGACTCAAATATAAACGGCACGGTCGCTCGGGTGTCGCGACATACCGGCAATCCGAGTTGGTCACAGTTCCAGAGCGTTTACGCTCTTCGGAGGTTCTCCGGACGGCGTGACGGATGGCGGGTGGGCTGTGAATCGCAGGGTGGGCAGATCGACGCTGACGATGGCGGTGGCCGCGGCCACCGTCCTGACACCGATCGCGGCAGCCGCTCCGGCGACCGCCGACGCGGGCGGGTTCACGAAGACGACGCTCCATTTCCAGGTCTTTGTCGGACCGAACCGCGACGTACCGTGCGACGTGATCGGCGACGTGTACAAACCGGATGCGGCGTCGGCGTCGAATCGCGTCCCCGCCGTCCTCACCACCAACGGCTTCGGCGGTTCCAAGAACGATCAGGCCGGTATCGGCTCGTTCCTCGCCTCGCGGGGCTACGCGGTGCTCGCCTATTCCGGGCTGGGCTTCGGCGGTTCGAGCTGCAAGATCCACATGGACAACCCCGAGTACGACGGAGTTGCGGCGAGTGAACTGGTGAGCTTCCTCGGCGGACGCGACGGGACTGCGTTCGTCGATCCCGCGCACACCGTTCCCGTTGCGGGTCTCGACTACGTGGTGCAGGACGCGACGGCCCACCACGGCACGGCCGAGGCGAACGATCCGCGGGTGGGGATGATCGGTGGGTCCTACGGCGGGGCGGTGCAGTTCGCCGCGGCGTCGGTGGACCCACGGATCGACACGATCATCCCGATGATCACCTGGAACGACCTCAGCTACTCGCTCGCGCCCAACAGCATCGACCAGACGTCCGGGGTCAGCACGTCGGTTCCCGGGGCATCGAAGGTGGTGTGGTCGCTGACGTTCGGGGCCGTCGGTGTTACCAACCCCCGCGCGGAGGGCTACGCGCAGGACCCGGTGCGGGCCCTGGGGTGCCCCAACTTCGCCGATCCCGCATGCCCCGCGCTGGCACAGTCCGCGGTGCAGGGTTTCCCGGACCCGGCGTCCGTCGACTTCCTGCGGCAGTCCTCCGTGGTGTCGTACGCCCATCGCGTGAAGATCCCGGTGCTGCTGCTGCAGGGTCAGCAGGACACGCTGTTCGACCTCAACGAGTCGAAGGCCACCTTCGAGACGCTGCAGGCACAGGGCAACGACGTGAAGATGATCTGGCACAGCTGGGGGCATTCCAACCTGACTCCCGCCGAGGGCGAGATCAACATGAAGGACCCCAACCCCGACACCCAGTACGAGGCGGGCCGGATCATCGACTGGTTCGACCACTACCTGCGGGACAGCGGGGCGGACACCGGGCCGGTATTCAGCTACTTCCGCAACTGGGTCGACTACACCGGCAACGCCACACCCGCGTACGCCGAATCCTCGGACGTCTCGGTGGGTCAGGACTATTCGCTCTACCTCTCCGGTGACGGCGCACTGACCGACCGCCGCGACCGCATCGTGGCCGGCGCCCAGACGCTGAACACGCTGCCCGGCGGACTCCCCACCGACCGCGAGGCACCGGACACGAGGCCGAACGCCCCGGTCCCGCAGAGTGTCGAGCCCGGAACCGAGGCCGAGTGGTCGTCGGGGATCCTCGATGCCCCGTTGGACGTGGTCGGAGCGTCCCTGCTCGACGTCCGGGTCGCGGCCGCACCCGCGGTCACCGGTGTCGAAGACGCGGTGGTGGTCTTCGCCAAGCTGTACGACGTGGCTCCCGACGGCACCGAGACGCTGATCAACGGGCAGGTCGCGCCGGTGCGGATGGTGGCACCCGGCGAGCCCGTGCGGGTCGTGATGCCGGCGATCGTCCATCGCTTCGGTGAGGGGCACCGTGTTCGCCTCGTGGTGGCCGGCGGCGATCAGAGCTTCCGCGGCGGGCTGGTGCCGCATCAGGTCACCATCGCCGCGGGCGACCCGGGGCAGGCGCTGGTGCTGCCGGTGACGGGCTGAAAACGAGCCCCGAGCAGCACGTGATTGACATCACACCGCCTCGGGATCACACTGGGAACCCTCAATTGAATCCGATGTCAATATCAATATGACGTCGGCCGGTGGAGAGGAACCGCAGGTGACCGAGCTCGGAGGAGTGTGCGACCAGCGCTTCGCGGCGTTGCAGGACGCACTGAAGGATAATCTCGACTCCGGTGAGGAGCTCGGCGCGTCGATCGTCGTGACCCTCGACGGACACCCGGTGGTCGACATGTGGGGCGGATGGTCCGATCCCGATCACACCGCCGAATGGGGACGCGACACCCTCACCAACGTGTGGTCGTGCACCAAGACGGTGACCGCTCTCGCCGCGCTGATGCTCGTCGACCGCGGTCTGCTGGACGTGTACGCGCCCGTCGCGAAGTACTGGCCCGAGTTCGCGGCCGCCGGCAAGGAGCGCGTCGAGGTCCGGCATCTCCTCTCGCACACCTCGGGGGTGTCGGGGTGGGATCAGCCGATCACGGTCGAGGACACGTTCGACCTCGCCGAATCGACGAAACGACTTGCCGCCCAGGCGCCGTGGTGGGAGCCGGGCACGGCGTCCGGATACCACGCACTGAACTACGGTCACCTGATCGGCGAGGTCGTCCGACGGGTCGACGGACGCACCCTGGGCCGTTTCGTGGCCGAGGAGATCGCCGGACCGCTGGCGGCCGACTTCCACATCGGATTGGACCCGTCGGAGTTCGGCCGGGTGTCGAACGTGGTCCCGCCGCCGCCGCTGCCGATCGACCTGGCGTCCCTCGACCCCGCCAGCGTCATCGTCAGGACGTTCACCGGGCCCGGACCGGACGCCTCCGCGTCCTGGTCCGACGCGTGGCGCAGGGCCGAGAACGGCGCGGCCGGCGGTCAGGGCAACGCCCGGTCACTCGCCCGGATCCAGTCCGTGGTGGCCTGCGGCGGCGAACTCGACGGCGTCCGCCTGCTGTCGCCGGACACCATCTCCCTCATCTTCGAGGAGCAGTCGAACGGCGTGGATCTGGCGCTGGGGCAGCCGATCCGGTTCGGCGTCGGCTACGGATTGCCGACACCCGTGTCGGTGCCGTTCGTCCCCGAAGGGCGGATCTGCTTCTGGGGTGGCTGGGGCGGTTCGCAGGTCGTCGTCGACACCGAACGTCGGATGACCATGACGTATGTGATGAACAAGATGGGTCCGGGACTGCTCGGGTCCGACCGCACCGCCCAGTACGCGACGGCGACGTTCGACGCACTGGGCTGACGCGGGGGAGGATCAGGACGCCAGACCCTTGTCCTGCAGCCACTCCCGGGCGATGTCGCCCATGTCCTCGAGGTCGGCCACCCGCTCGTTCATCGCGATGAGATCCTCGGTCGTCAACGCCGCCGACACGTCCGCCAGCACGGCGCGGACGTCGTCGCCGGCCTTGTTCTCGTTGATGATCGGGGTGATGTTCTCCGCCAGGAACAGGTGCTTGGTGTCCTCGAGGGCCACGAGGTTCTCCGAACGCATCGCCGGGTCGGTGCTGAACACGTCCGCGACCTCGATCTGACCTCTGAGCAGGGCGTTGAGCGTGAGGGGCCCGCCGGCGTCCAGTGCCAGGAACTCCTTGAACGTCAACCCGTACCTGTCCTTCAGGCCGGCGACGCCGTTCTCGCGGGTCTTCCATTCGGGCGGGCCGCCGAGGGTCAGTTCGCCGGCGTGGGGCACGAGGTCCTCGATCGTCTCGAGCGAGTACTCGTCCGCGGTCTCCTGCCGCACCGCGAGAACGTCCTTGTCCTCGGCGGGCGACGGTTCCAGCGCAATGAGCCCGGCGGGGAGTTTCGCCTTGATCTCCTCGGTCACCTCGTCCGACGCCGTCGCGGTGGTCGCGCTGTCGAGATACTGGAGCAACGCGCCCGAGTATTCGGGCAGCAGGTCGATGGAGCCGTCCCGGATGGCCGGTACGTACACTTCACGGCTTCCGATGTTCAGCTTCTCCGTCACGTCGATGCCGTTCGCACGCAACGCTTCCGCGTAGATGGTGGCGATCAGCTGGCTTTCGGGGAAGTCCGCGGAACCGACGACGATGGCGCCGTCGCTGCTCCCGCCGCCGTCGGCCGCGAGGGGATCCTTGCCGATCCCGCAAGCCGTCAACGACATCAGGGTGGCGCCTGCCAGCGCGACGATCAATGCCTTCTTCATGGTGATGTCCTTCAGGTCAGCGAGGGCTCGGGTACGGACGTGGGACGGGCCGCGACCGCGGTGTCTTCGGAGGCGGAGCGCTTGCACCTGCGCACCCGCCGGGTGAGTCCGGGCGAGACGACCCGCACCGTGAGGAACCCGATCGCGAGATCGAAGGCGAGTGCGAGGAGCGACACGAGGACCGCTCCCGCCGCCATCTGCGCGTAGTCGCTCTGCGCCTTGCCGTCGATGAGGAGTCGTCCCAGGCCGCCGAGCGAGATGTAGGCGGCGACGGTCGCCGTCGAGACGATCTGCAGCACGGCGCTGCGGACACCCGACAGCATCAACGGCAGCGCGCAGGGCAACTCCACCTCGGTGAGGATGCGCATCGACCGGAACCCCATTCCCCGGGCCGCGTCCACGGCGGCCGGGTCGACGGAGCGGATGCCCGCGTACGTGTTGGTGAGGATCGGCGGAATGGCCAGCAGTACCAGCACGATCAGGCTCGGAATCAGGTAGGCCAGCTTGCTCGAGAACGACGGCGCGATGACGAGCACCAGCAGGATCAGCAACCCGATGGTCGGGAGGGCGCGCAGCGAGTTGGCCAGACCGGCGACGACGACGGACCCGCGCCCGGTGTGCCCGATGTACAGGCCGAGAGGAACGGCGATCAGCGCGGCGGCGAACAGGGCGAGGAACGTGTACATCAGGTGCTGGAGGAGCAGGGCCGGAATGCCTTCGGGCCCTGTCCAATGAGCACCGTCGAGCAGGAAGTCGATCATGAGGTGACCACCTTCGGGGTCCACGGGGTGAGTAACCGGTTAGCGAGCACGATGAGGAGGTCGAGAACCAGGGCCAGCAGCAGGCTGAGCGCGATACCGGCGATGATGGGTGTGTAGAAACGCAACTGGAAGCCCTGGGTGAACAGCGAACCGATCTGCGGGATCCCGAGCAGAGCGGCGAGCGAGACCAGGCTGACGTTCGACACCACGGCCACCCGCAGGCCCGCGCAGATGACGGGAACACCTACCGGGAGCTGAACTTTGAGCAGGGTCTGATACGGCCGGTAGCCCATCGCCGTCGCGGCGAGCACGGTTTCCTGGGGCACCGAGTCGAGGGCGTCGGCGACGACGCGAACCAGCATGGCGACGGTGTAGATCGTCAGCGCGACAATGATGTTCATCGGATCGAGGATCTTCGTCCCGAGGATCGGCGGCAGCAGGACGAACAGGGCGAGTGACGGGATCGTGTAGAGCAGGCCGGCGGTCCCCACCACATACGGGTTGATCCGGCGATTGCGGTGCGCGAGCCAGCCGATGGGCAACGCGACGATCACGCCGACGACGATCGGGACAAGGGAGAGCAGGATGTGCCAGCCGACGAGTTCGACGATGCGGTCGGACTGGCGACCCAGCCATTCGAAGTTCATCGGGCCACCGCCCCCGCGAGATCCGCTGACTCGATCGCCGCCACGGCCGCGTGTGCCGTCACGGTGCCCACGAGCACCCCGTCGCCGTCGACGACCACACCCCGCTTGCTGGGTGCGGACAGGGCGGCGTCGAGCAGCGCCCGCATCGTCCCGTGCGCATCGGCGACCGTGCCGCTGAGATTCACGTCGTCCGGGTGAATGCTGCCGACGACCTTCGACGGCTGAACCCACCCGATCGGCTTGTTCGCCGGGTCGACGACGAGAAGCCAGTCGTCGGACGTCCGCGCGAGGGCCTCGCCCGCCGAATCACCCAGACGAGCAACGGGTTCGGCGACCGTCTCCACGCGTCCGTCGAGATTCGCGAAACCCAGCGACCGGTAGCCGCGGTCGCGTCCGACGAAATCGGCGACGAACTCGTCGGCGGGCTCGGTCAGCAACTCCAGCGGAGTGGCCGCCTGCGCCAGGACTCCGCCGGTCCGCAACACGACCACCTGGTCACCGAGTTTGAGCGCTTCGTCGATGTCGTGGGTGACGATGATGATCGTCTTCCCGATCTCCTTCTGCAGTCGGAGGAATTCGTCCTGCAGCTGGCTCCGGACCACCGGGTCGACGGCACTGAACGGCTCGTCCATCAGCATGAACGCCGGGTCCGCGGCCAGTGCGCGCGCGACCCCGACTCGCTGCTGCTGCCCGCCCGAGAGCTGCCACGGATACCGATCTGCGAAATGCGCGGCCAGACCGACCGTCTCGAGCAGTTCCATGGCCCTCGTCCGGGCCTCCTTCTTCGTCTTCCCCAGCAGCTTCGGCATCGTCGCGACGTTGTCCACGATGGTGCGATGCGGGAACAGTCCGGCGTGCTGGATGACGTACCCGATCCGTCGGCGCAGCAGCGCCGGGTCCATGTCCGCGGTGGACTCGCCGTCGAGGGAGATGGTTCCGGACGTCGGTTCGATCAACCTGTTGATCATGCGCAACGACGTCGTCTTGCCGCAGCCCGACGGACCGACGAGGGCCGTGATCTTGCCGCTGGGGCACTCGAGGTCCAGTTTGTTCACCGCTGTCGTGCCGTCCGGGTACGCCTTGGTGACTTTGTCGAATGTGATCATCCGCGTGCTACTTTCGTGTAGTCCGGGAGGTGAGGCGCCCGGAAGTTCGGTGTCGGTGGGACTGCTCTACCGAGCTGTGTCTTTCTCCGGATTCGGCAACTGTTCCAGGAACTTCACCGCAGCTTTCAGGTCGTCGCTCAGGGGGCGGTCGGTGGTCCGGGGGTCCAGGCACGTGCGCGCACGGTGCAGGTAGGCGCCGAGTTCGGTGTCCGTGTCGAGGTCGCGGTGCTGCTGGCCGAGCGCCCGCACCGCCGAGATCAGTTCGCACGCAAGGACGATGCGGGACTGCGCGAGGATGTCGGTCAGCTGGGTGGCGGCCTGGGACGCGAAACTCGCGTGGTCTTCGGTGCCGCGGGAGATGACTGTGTGCCCGAGGGAACCCGGTGCGGCGGCCATCCGGATCTCCGCGATGGCCGCGGACGTCGTGTACTCCAGCAGCATGGTGCCGCTGCTGCCTGCCGGACCGTCGGCCAGGAACGGCCGCAGCCCGGTGACCGCCGGATCCGACAGGTTGGCCAACCTGCACTGCGACAGCAACGCCGCGCTCGACAGCGCGAGTTTCGCCTCGTCCACAGCGAGGGCGATCGGCATCCCGTGGAAGTTGCCGTTGTGGAACACGGCGTCGTCCTCGACGGAGATGAGCGGGTTCTCGGAGGACGAGTTCATCTCGATCGCGAGGGTCCCCCGCAGTCGTTGCAGCGCCTGCCAGGTGGCGCCGAGGATCTGGGGGAGGGCGCGGAACCCGTAGGAGTCCTGCACCCGGGCGGCCCGGACGTCGTGGTCGGCGAGGAGTTCCCGGACCCGGCCCGCCACCTCCTCCTGGCCGAGGTGCCTGCGGGCCGCCTGCACCCGTGCGGCGAACGGCTCGACGGAACTGCGCGTCGCCAGCAGCGACAGCACGCCGACGATCAGCGAATGCTCCAGCCAGTTCGCCACGCTGTCGGTGGCCGTGGCGGCGAGCGCGACGGTCATCGCGTTCGTCGAGATCAAGGGGAGCGCATCACCCTGATGCGCCGTCCACCGGGGCACGACCCGGCCGTCCCGCAGCGGTGTCTCGCCCATCAGTCCGAGCGCGATCTCGGAGAACGCGCTGAGGTCGCCGGTGCCGATGGCCCCACGAGCGTGCACGGCGGGCAGTTCGTCCGCGGCGACGGCATCGATCAGCGCCGTCACGATGTCGGGGTGCAGACCGGATCCGCCGTTGAGGATCTGGTTGACCCGAATGATCATCGCGGCGCGGACGACGTGGTCCGGCAGCGACGGACCCGAGCCGGTGGCGTGGCTGCGGAGCAGTCGGAGGTCCTGTTCGACACCGTCCGAGACGGAGGTGTCCCGGTTTCCGCCGACCCCCGTGGTGCGTCCGTAGATCGGCTGGCGCGCGGCGATGCGCACCGCGGTCTCCCAGGAACGGCGTGCGTGGTCGAGTGCTGCGGGGTCGGGCGCGACGACGGCCGGCTCCCGGGCCAGAGTCGTCAGCTGATCGACGGTGAGCTGGGAGCCGTCGAGCAGCACCGGGACGGGCGGGTGCGGTTCCTCCGTCGGGCGGGGATCTTTCCGGGTCATCGGAACTCCGTGATCGATGCGGTGTACGGGTACTCACGAGGCGGGTGCGGACGACGTCGTCCGGCGTCTGCGTTCAGTGTGGTCTGCCTCACTCGTTCGAGATGTATAGTCCTGTATATACCGCACCCTGTCAACCGTCGGTTTCCGGCGATCGACAGGTTCGCAACCCCTTCCCGAGGGGCTGGCATTCCGGCTAGGTCGACCTCTCACTTCGATCAGTCCCTCTGTGATCGTCCGGAACGTAGGGTCTCGGGAGAGGTGCATATATGGCCATGCATCGATCCCGCTCTGACTGATCGACCGAAGGAATGAGTCCAATGCCGCAGCAGGTACGAGGCGTCATCGCCCGCTCCAAGGGTGCCCCCGTGGAGATCGCGACCGTGAATATTCCGGATCCGGGTCCGGGTGAGGTGGTGGTGGATATCGCGGCGTGCGGTGTGTGCCACACGGATCTGACCTACCGCGACGGCGGGATCAACGACGAGTTCCCGTTCCTGCTCGGGCATGAGGCGTCCGGGATCGTGGAGAGTGTCGGCGAGGGTGTGACGTCGGTGGCGGTCGGCGACTTCGTCGTCCTGAACTGGCGGGCCGTGTGTGGTCAGTGCCGGGCGTGTAAGCGCGGTCGCCCGCAGTACTGTTTCGACACCCACAACGCCGCACAGAGGATGACGATCGAGGACGGCACCGAACTGACCCCGGCGCTGGGGATCGGCGCGTTCGCCGACAAGACCCTCGTTCATGCGGGACAATGCACCAAGGTCGACGCCTCCGCGGACCCGGCGGTCGTCGGGCTGCTCGGGTGCGGGGTGATGGCCGGCCTCGGTGCCGCGGTGAACACCGGCAATGTGGGCCGCGGCGACTCGGTGGTCGTGATCGGCTGCGGCGGGGTCGGTGATGCGGCGATCATGGGTGCCCGGCTGGCCGGGGCGAACAAGATCATCGCGATCGACCGGGACGAGAAGAAGCTCGAGTGGGCCAGGGATCTGGGTGCGACGCACACGGTCAACGGCGGCGAGGTGGACGCGGTCGAGGCGGTGCGGGAGCTGACCGGCGGTTTCGGTGCGGATGTGGTGATCGACGCGGTCGGGCGTCCGGAGACGTGGAAGCAGGCGTTCTACGCCCGCGACCTCGCCGGCACCGTGGTGCTGGTCGGGGTCCCGACCCCCGACATGACCCTCGAGATGCCGTTGATCGACTTCTTCTCCCGCGGCGGATCCCTGAAGTCGTCGTGGTACGGCGACTGCCTGCCCGAACGCGACTTCCCGATGCTCGTGGATCTGTTCCAGCAGGGCCGGTTGCCGTTGGAGAAGTTCGTCACCGAGCGGATCAAGATCGACGAGATCGAAGAGGCGTTCCACAAGATGCATGCCGGTGAGGTGCTGCGTTCGGTGGTCGTGCTGTGAGCGGGCGGTTGCGGATCGAGCGGGTCGTCACCGAGGGAACCTTCGCCCTCGACGGTGGGGAGTGGAGGGTCGAGAACAACATCTGGCTGATCGGGGACGACACCGACGTGGTGATCGTGGACGCCGCCCACAGTGCGCAGCCGATCGTCGACGCGGTCGGGGGCCGGCACGTGAACGCGGTGATCTGCACGCACGGGCACAACGATCACGTCACCGTCGCCCCGGAGCTGGCCGAGCGGTTGCACGCCCCGGTGCTGCTGCATCCGGGTGATGACGTGCTGTGGAAGATGAGCCACCCGGACGGCAAGTACTGGAATCTCGAGGACGGGCAGCGGATCGCGATCGCGGGCACCGAGATCCGGGTGATCCACGCGCCGGGGCATTCGCCGGGGTCGGTGTGCCTGTCTCTGCCGGAGGTGGGGGCGTTGTTCTCCGGGGACACCCTGTTCTCGGGTGGTCCGGGCGCCACGGGTCGATCGTTCTCGGATTTCCCGACGATCATCGGGTCGATCCGGGACCGGTTGTTCGCGTTGCCCGAGGACACGCTCGTCCACACCGGGCACGGGGACGGGACCACGATCGGTACCGAGGCCCCGCATCTCGCCGAGTGGATTGCCCGAGGACACTGATCCCATGACCGACACCACCGACCGCCCCGAGGCCACCGACAGGTACACCTTCGACGAGGACGATGTCGTCGTCACGCACGAGAAGTCCTATGCGGCGGGTGTTCCTGCGGTGTTGGTGTCGCTCAAGCGTGGTTTGGAGCAGATGGGTCCGGTGCGCACGGCGCGGACCTTCTTCCGGCTGAATCAGCGGCACGGGTTCGACTGTCCGGGGTGTGCGTGGCCGGAGACTCCGGGGCACCGTAAGCATGCGGAGTTCTGTGAGAACGGGGCGAAGGCGGTCGCGGAGGAGGCGACGACCCGGACGGTGACCCCGGAGTTCTTCGCCCAGCATTCGGTGGCGGAGTTGTTGGGCCGGACCGAGTTCTGGTTGGGGCAGCAGGGCCGGCTGACGCATCCGATGGTGTTGCTGCCGGGGGCCACGCATTACGAGCCGATCGGGTGGGATGCGGCGTTCGCGTTGATCGCGGGGGAGCTGCGGGGTCTGGGATCGCCGGACGAGGCGGTGTTCTACACCTCCGGGCGCACCAGTAATGAGGCGGCGTTCGTGTATCAGTTGATGATCCGGGCGTTCGGGACGAACAACCTGCCGGATTGTTCGAACATGTGCCACGAATCCTCGGGTAGTGCGTTGGTGGAGACGATCGGGATCGGGAAGGGGTCGGTGTCGGTCCCCGACCTGGAGAACGCGGATCTGATCCTGATCGCCGGCCAGAATCCGGGCACGAATCATCCGCGGATGCTCTCGACGTTGGAGAAGGCGAAGGCGAATGGGGCGAGGGTGATCGCGATCAACCCGTTGCCGGAGGCGGGGTTGTTGCGGTTCAAGGACCCGCAGAAGGTGCACGGCGTCGTCGGTGACGGCGTGGCCATTGCGGACGAGTTCCTGCAGATCCGGATCGGCGGCGACCAGGCCCTGTTCCAGGGGTTGGCGAAACTGGTCCTCGACGCGGAGGACGCCGCCCCCGGCACAATCCTCGACCACGACTTCCTGCGCGAGCAGTGCGCCGGGTGGGACGACTACGCCGCCCACATCCGCAACACCGTCGACCTGGACACCGTCATCGCCGCCACCGGCCTGACCCTCGAACAGATCCGGGCCACCGCGGACGCGCTGATCGCGTCGGAGAAGACCATCATCTGCTGGGCCATGGGCCTGACGCAGCAGACCCATGGGGTCGCCACCATCCAGGACGCGGTCGCCCTGCTGCTGATGCGCGGCATGATCGGCAAACCCGGGGCGGGGGTGTGCCCGGTGCGCGGGCACTCCAACGTCCAGGGTGACCGGACGATGGGGATCTGGGAGAAGATGCCCGAAGCGTTCCTGGCGGCGTTGGATGCGGAGTTCGGTATCCGGTCCCCGCGCACGCACGGCCTCGATGCCGTCGATTCGATCCGGGCGATGCGGGACGGGACGGCGTCGGTGTTCGTCGGGATGGGCGGCAACTTCGTCTCCGCGACCCCGGACACCGAGACCACCGAGGCGGCGCTGCGCCGGTGTGCGTTGACGGTGCAGGTGTCGACGAAACTGAACCGCTCCCACCTGGTGACCGGGCGGGCCGCGCTGATCCTGCCCTCGCTCGGGCGCACCGACAAGGACGTCCAAAACGGTCGCAAGCAGCAGGTGACGGTCGAGGATTCGATGTCGATGGTGCACCTCTCCCGCGGCAGCCTCACCCCCGCGAGCGAGCAGTTGCGCAGCGAGGTGTCGATCGTGTGCGGGATCGCGCAGGCGTTGTTCGGGCCGGAGCATGCGGTGCCGTGGGCGGAATTTTCGGCCGACTACGACCGGATCCGCGATTCCATTGCCCGGGTGATCCCCGGGTTCGAGGATTTCAACACCAAGGTCCGCCAACCCGACGGATTCGGGTTGCCGCACCCACCCCGCGACGAGCGCCGCTTCGACACCGACACGGGGAAGGCGAATTTCGTCGTCAACGACCTGTCCTGGGTGCCGGTGCCGGAAGGCAGGCTGATCCTGCAGACCATGCGCTCGCACGATCAGTACAACACCACCATCTACGGTCTCGACGACCGCTACCGCGGGGTCAAGGGCGGACGGCGGGTGCTGTTCATCAACACGCAGGACCTGGAGTCGTTCGGGTACGCGGCGGGGGATCGGGTGGACCTGGTCTCCGAATGGACGACCCCGGACGGCAGCGTGGAGGAGCGGCGGGCGGAGGATTTCCGGTTGGTGCCCTACCCGACCCCGGTCGGGAATGTGGCCGCCTATTATCCGGAGACGAATCCGCTGATCCCGCTCGATCACGTCGCGAAAAAGTCGAACACGCCGGTGTCGAAGGCGGTCACGATCCGCCTCGAAGGGCGGGGCTGACCGGTGGGGCGGGTGACGACCCGGACCCCGGTCACCCGGATCACCGACACCCGGCACTCGACCCGGCCGGACACCGTGGTGGTGGAGGAACCCCTGGAGATCCGGGTGAACGGGACACCGTTGGCGGTGACGATGCGGACCCCGGGTTCGGATGTGGAGTTGGCGCAGGGGTTTTTGCTGACGGAGGGCATCATCGCCGGCCGCGCGGATGTTGCGTCGATCCGGTACTGCAACAGCGTCGACGAGCACGGTGTCAACACCTACAACGTCCTCGACGTGGATCTCGCACCCGGGGTGTTCCTGCCCGACATGGGGATCGAACGCAACTTCTACACCACCTCCTCGTGCGGGGTGTGTGGGAAGGCGTCCCTGGACGCGATCCGGCAACGCACGAAGCATTCCCCGGCGGCGGACACGGTGCGGGTCGATTCGGCCACCATCGTGGAACTCCCCGACCGGTTGCGGGCCGCGCAGAAGGTGTTCGACACCACCGGGGGTCTGCATGCGGCGGGGTTGTTCACCCGCACGGGGGAACTGCTCGCGGTCAGGGAGGACGTCGGCCGGCACAACGCGGTCGACAAGCTGATCGGGTGGGCCACCGAGCAGGACCGGGTTCCGCTGCGTGGAACGGTGCTGCTCGTCAGCGGTCGGGCGTCGTTCGAGTTGGCGCAGAAGGCGGTGATGGCCGGGATTCCGATCCTGGCGGCGGTGTCCGCGCCGTCGTCGCTGGCGATCGACCTCGCCCACGACACCGGCCTGACCCTGATCGGGTTCCTGCGCGGCACCACCATGAACCTCTACACCCACCCCGACCGCATCACCTGAGGTGAGTGGCACAGCGTGCTCCCACACACCGCGCCACTCACCTGGGGTCAGTGCCTGCCGGTGGTATCGGCGCGGACGCCGGCCTCGAGGGCGATCGCGCCCGCCTCGCCCCGGGACGCCACCCCGAGTTTCTTCAGCACACCCGCGACGTGGAACTTGACCGTGCTCTCACTGATGCCGAGGCTGTCGGCGATCGCCTTGTTCCTCTTGCCCGTGGCCAGGTGGCCAAGGACCTCGAGTTCGCGGGGGTTGAGGTCGCCGAGTTGCTGTTCGTCCGGTCGGGCCGCGGGGACGTCGAGGGGGATCGCGACCGCCACCCGGGACCCCCACCCGTCGACCGACTCGACGTCGATCCGGCCACCGAGCGTGTGCACCCGGCCGGAGAGTTGCCGCACCAGTGCGTCGGTGTCGAGTCCGCCCTCGGCGTCGTCGCGTACCTCGACCAGGAGGTTGGAGCCGTCGCAGTCCCAGGCGATGCGGATGCGCTCGAGGGTGGACTGGGTCGCGAACGCCAGGACGGCGCTGCGCACGACCGCGCGCGCGGCGCTGGCCACCTCACCGGGCAGCGCGCGACCGTCCACCGGCGGATCGACGTAGTCGACGCGCACGGGCCGGTGCTGCAGCAGCGGTCGCAGTTCGCCCTGCAACCGGGCGAACGCCGTCGTGACGGCTTCCTCCGCGAGGATGCGGTCGGACTCGCCCGCTGACCGCAGAGTGATCAGCGCCGACGACGCCGTCTCGCTCGCCGTGATCCGCGACCGACGGTCGTCGAGGTCCTTGGACCGCAGTGTCGACAGGATGGATTCGAGTGTCGCGGCGTGCAGGTCCGTCAACTCCACGATGGTCCTGGCCCGCTCGCTCGACGCGGCCCGCGACTCCGCCAGGTACGCCGGGCTGGCCTGCGCGACCTGATGCCGGATCGACACGGCGACGACACCGAAGGCGCCCGCCACCAGCGGGACCTCCCGAATCTGCTGCCGCGGCTTCGGCAGAACGACGAGGAGGGTTCCGGTCGCGTCGAGCAGCGCCCAGACCTTCCGCTTCGAGCCGGCCACCACGGTCTGGTCGTCGAACGGCGTGCCTTCCGTCATGCGGGTGCGCAACGCGTCCAATTCGGCGATGGTGACCCGTTCGACCACCGCGGGGTCGCCGCTGACCTTGCGGGGACGCCCCGTGCATTCCCGGGTGAAGATCACCAGCGCGGTGTGCGGCCAGATGTCGGCGAGGAACTTGGAGAAGCGGACGGCGATGTCGGGCAGGGGACCGTCGATGACGTCCCGCATCGAACCGAGAACATCTGCCGGTGACACCGAAGTCGCGCTGGGAAGAACCACGTGTCGAGCCTATCCGCGCAGACGGCGAACACCGATCCTGGGCTGTCCGGTCATCGTGCCGGCTCCGACCGCGCGGCGTCGACGACTGCGGACCGGACGAACCCCAGCGATTCCAGTGCCCGCGCCGCGGTGCCGTGGGTGATCGTGGCCACGGCCGCGACGATGTCGGCGCCGACGATCGGTCTGCGCTCCGATTTCGCGAGAGCCACCGCGTTGCGGAACGCGCCCTGGGCCGGTTCGGTCAGCCGCAGCGGACCGGTGCGGGGGCGGCTGAGCGCGCTGGTGGCGGCGCCCGTGTCGGTCATGCCTGCCGCCGCGAGGGCCTCGCCGTGCACGTGAATGATCGCCTCGCGCAGCACGTCCCGGTTCGATCCGAGACGGTCGAACACCCGGCTCGTTGTTCCGTCCGGCAGCGCGAACGACGCGAGGAGCAGGTGTTCGAGGCCGGGCTCGCGGTCGCCGAGCCGGTCGGCTTCGGCCTCCGTTTCGGAGAACAGGGTTTTCATCGTGCGCATGTCGCGCCATGCCCGGGTGAATTTCATCGTGGTCCCCTCGTCTTCTTGTCGGCGGATCGCCCCGGGCCGAGGCGTTTGTGCGCCGCCTGACCCGAGACGCCGAGCGCCTGACCGATGTCCGCCCACGTCCAGCCGGCGGACAGTGCGTCGGCGACGGCGTCACGCTCGAGCTGATCGGCCTGCCGCCGCAGCGCGACGACGGCAGCGAACGCGGTGGCCGGGTTCGGATCGTCACTCACAGGTATCAACTTAAGTTGATGAGGCGAACCTCGTCAACCTTTGTTGATGGAAGGGTGCACCTAGAGCGCCGCGTTCTTGTCGAACTCGGTGCCGAGTTCCTTCGCGACGCGCTTGAGCAGCGGCACGATGTGGTCGGCCGACTCGAGGGTGACGCGGGCCGCGGGCCCGGAGACGGAGATGGCGGTAGGCGTCGGGGCGTTCGGCACCGGCACCGAGAAGCAGCGGACGCCGATCTCCTGCTCGCCCTCGTCGATGGCGAATCCGCGGTTCCTGCTCAGTTCCAGATCGGCGATCAGCAGGTCGGGGTCCGTCAGCGAGTTCTCGGTGTAGGTCGTCATGCCGGTCCGGCCGACCAGTGAGCGCACGGCGTCGTTCGACAGTTGCATGAGGATGGCCTTGCCGACACCGGTGCAGTGCGGGTACACGCGGCGGCCGACCTCGGTGAACATGCGCATCGCGTGTTCGGACGGCACCTGCGCGACGTAGACGGCCATGGTGCCGTCGAGGACGGCCATGTTCGCGGTCTCGCCGGTGCCTCGCACCAGTTCGGACAGGTGCGGCCGCGACCACGCGCCGATCAGTTGCGTGGCGCTCTCGCCGAGCCGAATGAGCTTGGGGCCGAGCGCGTACCGGCGGGTGGGCAGTTGCCGCACGTACCCGCGGTTCATCAGTGTGCGGATGAGCCGGTGGATCGTCGGGAGGGGGAGTCCGGCCAGTTCGGCGAGTTCGCTGACGCCGATGGACCCGCCGGCGCTCGCCATGATCTCGAGTATGTCGAATGCACGCTCGACCGACTGCACGCCGCCGGCCGCGTTCTGACCGTTCGTCATGTCTGGCTCCATCCTCTGACTGCCTCGGGGTGCCTCCCCCGGGAGCCCCCCATTCTTTCCGTCAGGCGGAAAGGGCGCTCCGTATGACGATAGCGCGGTTGTGGCGGATCGCGCCGATTCCTTCGCTACATCGGTTGACAAAACGCGGTGTGACGGCGTTCACTATATCGAGATACGAAATACAACTTCCATAATATGGAAAACACCAAGCCCCGAGGGAGGGCCCCGTGTCTGAAGTCGAAATCGCTGCAAAACCCAAGAAGCAGCGTTGGTACAGATCGCTGTTCGTCCAGGTCCTGATCGGAATTGCCCTGGGCATCGCCACCGGCATCCTGTTCCCCGAGTTTTCGCATCACCTGGCGCCACTGGGCGAGGGCTTCATCAAGCTCATCAAAATGGTGGTCGCCCCGCTGATCTTCCTGGTGATCGTCACCGGCATCGCGAAGGTCGGCAGCATGAAGGCGCTCGGCCAGATCGGCGCCAAAGCACTGCTCTGGTTCATGGGCGCGACGATCTGCGCGCTGGGGCTTGGCCTGCTGGTCGGCAACCTCGTGCAGCCGGGCAGTGGCCTCAATATCGACCCGGCCACGCTGGACACCTCCGCGCTGGACGAGAAGACGCAGGGCGGTCACATGCCCGGCGGCGTCGAGTTCGTCATGCACATCATCCCGACCAGCGTGTTCGACGCGTTCGCCACGAACAGCCTGCTCCAGGTGCTGCTGTTCTCGATCCTCTTCGGCGTCGCTCTCGCGTCCTACAGCGAGTCCGCCCCGCCGGTCCTGATGGACGTGATCGACCAGTCGCTGCACGTCATCTTCCGCATCGTCGGCTACATCATGTACCTGGCGCCGCTCGGCGCATTCGGTGCGATGGCCTACACCGTCGGCAACTACGGTGCCGGTTCACTCAAGTCCTTCGGGATCCTGGTGCTCGCGGCGTATGGCGCGGCCCTGGTCTTCATCGTCGTCCTCGCCACCGTTGTCAGGCTCCTGACCGGCGTCAATCCCTGGAAGTTCGTCAAGTACTGCCGAGAAGAGTTCATGCTCGCGCTGGGCACGGGGTCGTCCGAGGCCGTCATGCCCCGCATCATCAAGAAGCTCGACAACGCCGGCTGCGACCGCGCCGTCGTCGGACTGGTGATTCCCACCGGCTACTCGTTCAACCTCGACGGTGCCGCCATCTACCTGTCGCTCGCGATGATGTTCCTCGCGCAGGCGGTGGGCGTCGACCTCGGGTTCGGGGAGCAGCTCGCCATCATGGGCATCCTCATCCTCAGCTCGAAGGGCATGGCAGGCGTGCCGGGCTCCGCGTTCGTCGCACTCTCGGCCACCGCCGCCGCGATCGGCGCCTTCCCCGTGGCCGCAGTCGCGCTGCTCCTGGGCGCCGACCGGTTGATGGACTCCATGCGGGTCTTCACCAACCTGTTCGGCAACTGCATGGCCACGTTCGTGGTCGCGAACTGGGAGGGCCTGCTCGACAAGGACAAGATGCGGGCGGTTCTCGACGGGACGGTCACGCCCGACGACCCGGACGACGTCGTCGCCCACCCCCACCCCGGGCACGAACACCTCGCGACCACACCGGCCCAGCCGGCGATCGAGAAGCCCGAAGCGCTGACCGTGAACAGGACCCCGGAAGGAACGGTGAACCACCATGCCTGACACCCAGCCCACCGTCGGGCTCCTCGGTACCTGGGGCTATCACGGTCTGCTCGACGACGCCGAGCAGGTCTCGGTCGACACCCCGTACGGTCCCACCTCCGACAACATCGTCCTGGGATCCTCCGGGGGCCGCCGGCTCGCCTACCTGACCCGCACCGGGCGGCACCGCAACATCCCGCCGCACCGGATCAACGCCCGCGCCAACATCTGGGCACTGCACAGCCTGGGCGTCCGGACCATCCTCGCTCCCACCCCCTCCGGCTCGCTGCGACCGGCGATCGGTGTCGGATCGGTCGTCGTCCCCGACCAGTTGGTCGACCGCACCGGTCGCACCGACGACACGTTCCACGACGACGACGTCCACATCTCCTTCGCGGACCCGTTCTGCGTCCGCGGACGGCAGGCCGTGGTCTCGACGCTCCGCAGGAGCGGCTGGGTCGTCAACGACGGCGGCGTGATGGTCGCGATCCGCGGCCCCCGGTTCTCGACTCGCGCCGAATCCCGCTGGTACGCGGCCCAGGGCTGGGACCTGATCAGCATGACCCCGTATCCCGAAGCGGCACTGGCCCGGGAACTCGGCATGTCCTACACCTGCATCGCCCTGGTCACCGATCACGACGTCATCAGCGACACCCCGTGGCCGGTCACCCAGGATCTGGTGCGCGAAGGACTCGACGCCAACACCAAGCGACTGCGCGAAGCACTGCTTCAGGTCGCGATCGAACTGGCAGACAAGCCGGAAACGACGGCAACTGCCCACGGAAGAAGGAGCTGACAAGATGGCCGAATTGTTCTGCAACGGTGGAGCGATGCGTGGCGGAAACCTGCATCACAACGTGTCTGCGCACACGTTCCTCGGCACGGTACGGACCGCGCCGAACTACCGATTCTTCTCCGTACGCGACGAATTTCCTGCCCTTCTCCTGACGGAGACCGGAGGCGCCTCGATCGAGGGCGAACTCTACGACGTGCCGATCGGCGACATCCGCACCGACTTCCTCCCCGAGGAGCCCGAGGAACTCGAGCTCACCGTGATCGAACTGTCCGACGGCCGTTCGGTTCTCGCAGTGGGGCTGCGACCGGGTCTGCTCGAGAGTAAGGCCGGCGAGCTCACCGAGATTACCGATCACGGCGGCTGGCGACGCTACCGCGGCCTGCCCGAGCCCGACAACACCACCGTCTCCTGAACACCCCGAAAGCGAAAGAACAGCCGATGGACAACATTGCCTACACCCTGAACTGCTCGATCCTGCTCACCGACGTGCCGCTCCTGCAGCGCCCGCAGGCCGCCCGGAACGCCGGATTCGACGCCGTCGAATTCTGGTGGCCGTTCGACACCGCCGTACCGCAGGACAGCGACGTCGACGCCTTCGTGGCCGCGATCGAGAACGCCGGAGTGCAGCTCACCGGATTGAACTTCGCGGCGGGCAACATGCCGGCGGGAGATCGCGGACTGCTGTCCGACCCGGCGCAGGTGTCGGCGTTCCGCGACAACATCGACGTCACCGTCGGAATCGGAGAACGGCTGGGCACCAAAGCTTTCAACGCCCTCTATGGTAATCGTATCGACGGCACGGATCCGAAGATTCAGGACGACACGGCCACCGAGAACCTCGCCCAGGCGGGCAAGGCAGCGGACCGTATCGGTGCGGTCGTGCTCGTCGAACCGGTCAGTGGCACACCGGCGTACCCGCTGAAGACCGCGGCCGAGGCGATCGCCGTGATCGACCGGGTGAAGGCCGAGCACGGTGTCGATTCGCTCCGGCTCCTCGCGGACCTCTACCACCTCGAGGTCAACGGCGACGACGTCGGCGCCGCGATCGACACCTACGCCGACCGGATCGGGCACGTGCAGATCGCGGATGCGCCGGGGCGCGGCGAACCCGGCACCGGAACCCTCGACATCGACGGCTACCTGAAGAGGCTCGCCGGACACGGCTACCGCGGCTACGTCGGCCTCGAATACAAGGCGACGCGGCCCGACACGTTCGACTGGCTGCCCCGCGAGCAGCGCGCGACCCGCGCCGGCCGCTGACACACCACCACACTTCGACGGAATCGAGGAGACTCGTGAGCACAATCGCATTCATCGGACTCGGAATCATGGGCAGCCCCATGGCCGTTCATCTCACCAAGGCCGGCCACCAGGTGGTCGGATACAACCGCTCGCCCGAGCGCACCGCGGCACTCGTCGAGGCCGGAGGCACCGCGGCCGACTCCATCGCCAAGGCCGTCGCCGGTGCCGACGTCGTGGCCGTCATGGTCCCAGACTCGCCCGACGTGCAGGCCGTACTCGCCGGTGAGGACGGTGTGTTCGCGCACGCCCCGGCCGGCGCCCTGATCATCGACTTCTCCAGCATCCGGCCCGACGTCACCACCGCACTCGCCGCGCAGGCGGCGGAGCGTGGATTCCGGCTGATCGACGCACCGGTATCGGGTGGCGAGGCAGGCGCTAAGAACGCGGCCCTGTCGATCATGGCCGGTGGCAAGGACGAGGACTTCGCCGCCGCGAAGCCGATCCTCGACGTCGTCGGGAAGACCGTGGTCCACGTGGGCCCGAACGGCTCCGGGCAGACGGTGAAGGCCGCGAACCAGCTGATCGTCGCCGGCAACATCCAACTCCTCGCCGAGGCGATCATCTTCCTCGAGGCCTACGGTGTCGACACCGCGGCCGCCGTGGAGGTGCTCGGTGGCGGGCTGGCCGGATCGGCCGTCCTCAACCAGAAGGCGCAGAAGATGCTGGACCGGTCGTTCGAACCCGGATTCCGCATCGACCTGCACCACAAGGACCTCGGCATCGTGACCAGCGCGGCCCGTGAGGCCGGTGTCGTGACACCGCTCGGCGCGGTCGTCGCCCAGCTGATGGCCTCCGCCCGTGCGAACGGTGATGGCGGCCTGGACCATTCGGGACTGCTGCGTGGAGTGGAGCGGCTGTCCGGCCGCCCCTCCCAGTGACCCGTTTCAACTCGTAATCCTCGATGGAGAAGTGATATGCCTCGTATGCGCGCCGCTGACGCAGCGGTCAAGATTCTGGAACTCGAAGGCGCCACCCAGGCGTTCGGCCTCCCCGGTGCGGCGATCAACCCGTTCTACTCGGCTATGCGTGATCACGGCGGGATCAAGCACGTCCTCGCCCGCCACGTCGAGGGTGCCTCGCACATGGCCGAGGGATTCACCCGGGCCAAGGCCGGGAACATCGGGATCTGCATCGGCACCTCCGGGCCCGCAGGCACCGACATGATCACCGGCCTGTACTCGGCGATGGCGGACTCGATCCCGATCCTCGCGATCACCGGGCAGGCCCCGGTCGCGCGCCTGCACAAGGAAGACTTCCAGGCCGTCGACATCGCGTCGATCGCAGGCCCGGTCACGAAGATGGCGATGACGGTGCTCGAGCCGGCCCAGGTTCCGGGAGCGTTCGCGCAGGCATTTCACCTCATGCGGTCCGGTAGGCCGGGACCGGTGCTCATCGACCTGCCGATCGACGTGCAGTTGGCGGAGATCGAGTTCGATCCCGACACGTACCAGCCGCTGCCCGTGTACAAGCCGGCCGCGTCCCGTGCGCAGGCGGAGAAGGCGCTCGACATGCTGGGTGCCGCCGACCGCCCGCTGATCGTCGCGGGCGGCGGCATCATCAACGCCGACGCCTCGGACCTGCTCGTGGAACTGGCCGAACTGCTGGACGTTCCGGTGGTGCCGACGCTGATGGGCTGGGGCACGATCCCGGACGATCACCGTCTCGCGGCCGGCATGGTCGGACTGCAGACCGCGCACCGGTACGGCAACGCCACCATGCTGGCGTCCGACTTCGTCCTCGGCATCGGCAACCGCTGGGCCAACCGGCACACGGGCGGCCTCGACACCTACCGCAAGGGACGCAAGTTCGTCCACGTCGACATCGAGCCCACCCAGATCGGTCGCGTGTTCGCACCCGACTACGGGATCGTCTCCGATGCCAAGGCGGCGCTGGAACAGTTCGTCGCCATCGCGAAGGAGCGCAAGGCCGCCGGAACACTGGCGGACCGCAGCACCTGGGTGGAGGACTGCGCCACCCGGAAGCGGACCATGCAACGCAAGACCCACTTCGACGACGTGCCCGTCAAACCGCAGCGGGTGTACGAGGAGATGAACCGCGTCTTCGGCCGTGACACGCGGTACGTCAGCACGATCGGACTCTCGCAGATCGCCGGCGGCCAGTTCCTGCACGTGTACAAGGCCCGCAACTGGATCAACTGCGGGCAGGCCGGTCCGCTCGGCTGGACCATCCCGGCGGCACTGGGAGTGGTTGCCGCAGAGCCGGAGACGTCGGTGGTGGCGCTGTCGGGCGACTACGACTTCCAGTTCATGATCGAAGAACTGGCGGTGGGTGCGCAGTTCAACCTGCCGTACATCCACGTGGTGGTGAACAACTCCTATCTGGGGCTGATCCGTCAGGCGCAGCGCGCGTTCGACATGGACTTCTGCGTGCAACTGGGCTTCGACAACATCAACACCCAGGAGCGGAGCGAGCACGAGACGCTGCCCGCGGTGCCGAAGGGGTACGGCGTCGACCACGTCAAGGTCGCCGAGGGGCTGGGCTGCAAGGCCCTGCGGGTCACCGAGCCCGGCGAGATCGCCGGCGCGCTCGAGAAGGCCCGTGAACTCGCCCGCGAGCACAAGGTCCCGGTGGTGGTCGAGGTCTTCCTCGAGCGCGTCACCAACATCGCGATGGGCACCGAACTCGACAACGTCGCGGAGTTCGAGGATCTGGCGGAGAGCTGGGAGCACGCCCCCACGGCCCTCATGCTGCTGGACTAGGGGACACCGTGACACGTGTCCTGGTCGCACCCGACAAGTTCAAGGGGTCCCTCACCGCGGCGGAGGTCGCGGACGCTCTCGCCGACGGGCTCGTCGCCGGTGCACCGTCCTGGGTGATCGATCGCGTTCCGGTGGCGGACGGCGGCGACGGCACGGTCGCGGCCGCCGTCGCCGCGGGATGGACCCCGGTGCCGGTCGACACGACGGGACCGACGGGGCTGCCCGTGACCTCGTCGTACGCGGTGCGCGGTTCGACCGCGGTGGTGGAGCTGGCGTCGGCGGTAGGCCTGGTCCTGCTCCCCGGCGGTGCTCCGGACCCACTGGGTGCCAGTACATTCGGACTCGGCACCGTCGTCAGGCACGCGCTGGATGGGGGAGTCCGCGAGATCATCGTCGGTCTCGGGGGCAGCGCGTCAACCGACGGCGGTGCCGGCTTGTTGCAGGCTCTCGGCGTGCGTGTTCTCGACGCCGACGGCAGGGACGTCGCACCGGGCGGGGCGGCACTGCGCCACGCCGCCCGGGTCGACGTCACCGGTCTGCACCCGGCGGCGCGGGCGGCGCACTTCCGGCTCGCCTGCGACGTCGACAACCCGCTCCTCGGCCCGAGCGGCGCCACCGCCGTGTACGCGGGCCAGAAAGGCGCGGCGGCCGGACAACTCGTCGTTCTCGAGGACGCGATGACCCGGTGGGCGCAGGTCGTGCGCGCCGCGACGGGCCGCGATGACAGCCGGGCCGCGGGGGCGGGCGCCGCGGGCGGGGCGGCGTTCGGCGCGATCTCGGTTCTGGGTGCGGACATCCGGCCCGGCATCGACACGGTCCTCGGCCTCGTCGACTTCCGCGGGCGACTCGCCGCCGCCGACCTCGTTATCACCGGCGAGGGGTCGCTGGACGAGCAGAGCCTGCACGGCAAGGCCCCGATCGGCGTCGCGACCGAGGCACGGAGGGCGGGAATCCCCGTCCTCGCCGTCTGCGGCCGAAATCAGCTCAGCGACGCACAATTACACAGCTCCGGCATCTCCGCGGCCTACGCGCTCGCGGACCTGGAACCGGACCTTCACCGATCGATCGGACATGCCGCGGAACTCCTGCGCCGGATCGGCCGCACGATCGCCGCATCGTCCGACGAACTCGCAACACTCAGCACACGAGGAGAATCATGACTTCCGATTTCACCGCCCTGCCCGACCTCGCCTCGCGAGCCCTCGGCGGGAGCGTCTCCGCCGCCAACGACGAACTGTTCGCGCAGCGGGAGAACCTCATCAAGGCGGAGGCCCCGTTCTTCGACCCCGCGGACTTCGGGCACAAGGGCAAGGTCTACGACGGCTGGGAGACCCGCCGCCGCCGCGACGACGGCCATGACTACGCGATCGTCCGCCTCGGTTCCGCCGGCATCATCCACGGCGTCGTCGTGGACACCGCGCACTTCAAGGGCAACTACCCGCCCTTCGTCTCCATCGAGGCGGCGTCGATCGAGGGTTATCCGTCCATCGAGGACGTCATGAAGGCGGACTGGCAGACCATCGTCGAGAAGTCCCCGGCCGAGGGACACAAGGAGAACACGTACGCGGTCGCCGACCGGCACCGCTGGACGCACGTACGCCTCTCGATCTACCCCGACGGCGGCGTCGCGCGTCTGCGTGTACACGGTGAGGTCGTGCCCGACCCCCGGTTCCTGGACGGGACCGTGGACCTGCTGGCCGCGGAGAACGGTGGCCGCCTCGTCGGCTGCTCGGACGCGTTCTACGCCTCGCCCGCCAACATCATCCTTCCCGGCCGGGCCCGGAACATGGGGGAGGGCTGGGAGAACTCCCGGCGGCGCGGGGGCGGCAACGACTTCGCCGTGTTCTCGCTCGCCGCGGCCGGTCGCCCCCGGCACGTCGAGATCGACACCAGCTACTACGTAGGGAACGCGCCGGGCTGGGTGCGGCTGAGCACCGCCGACGCGCGCACCGCCGACATCGCGGACGAGGGCGCCTGGACGGAACTGCTGCCGCGCACGGCCGTGCAACCCGACACCCGGCACCGGTTCGTTCTGGACGCCGCCGCCGCGGCCACCCACCTGCGACTCGACGTCTACCCCGACGGTGGCCTGTCCCGGCTGCGGCTGTTCGGCGATCTCGACGAGACGGCACTGGCGGAGACGCGACGCACCTGGTGGGACGCGCTTCCGCAGACCCATCAGGCACTCGTCGCCGACCAGGCGCCCCGCTGATCGAGCGCACTCCCTACTCCTTCGACGAACCCGAGGAAACACCCATGCCCAACCCCAGTCCCGGTTACTCCATCACCGTTCGCGTCACGGCCCCGGTCGGCGCAGGCACCACGTCGACCCTCGCGGGGGCGGTGGCCTCCGTGAAGGGCGCCATGACCGCGTTGGACGTGGTCGAGAGCCACCCCGACCACATGGTCATCGACGTGACCTGCGACGCGTCCGACGTCGAGCACGCCGAGCAGATCGCGTCCGCGATCGCGGACGTGCCCGGCGTCGTGGTGGGCAAGGTCAGCGACCGCACGTTCCTGCTCCACCTCGGCGGGAAACTCGAAGTGGTGCCGAAGGTTCCGCTCAAGCACCGCGACGACCTGTCCCGCGCGTACACGCCCGGTGTCGCCCGGGTCTGCACCGCGATCGCCGAGAACCCCGAGGACGTACGACGACTGACGATCAAGCGCAACACCGTGGCGGTCGTCTCCGACGGTTCGGCGGTGCTGGGGCTGGGCAACATCGGTGCCGCCGCGTCGATTCCCGTGATGGAGGGCAAGGCGGCCCTGTTCAAGCAGTTCGCGGACGTCGACGCGTGGCCGGTGTGCCTGGACACCCAGGACACGGACGCGATCGTCGAGATCGTGCGGGCCCTCGCCCCGGTGTACGGCGGAATCAACCTGGAGGACATCTCCGCCCCGCGCTGCTTCGAGATCGAGGCCCGGCTCCGCGACATGCTGGACATCCCGGTGTTCCACGACGACCAGCACGGCACGGCCATCGTGGTCCTCGCCGCACTCACCAATGCGCTGCGGGTGGTCGAGAAGAGCCTCGACACAGTGAAGATCGTGGTCTCCGGTGTCGGCGCCGCCGGGCACGCGATCATCCGCCTGCTGGTCGCGCAGGGGGCGACGAACATCGTGGCGTGCGGTCGGAACGGGATCCTCTCGCCCGACGACACGTCCGACTCGTTCCGCTCGTGGATCGCGAACAACACCAATCCCGAGGCCCGGTCCGGGTCGCTGCAGGATGCCCTCGCCGGTGCCGACGTGTTCATCGGTGTGTCGGCACCGGACATCCTGACGGGCGACGACATCGCGACGATGGGTCCCGACTCGATCGTGTTCGCCCTCGCGAATCCGGTCCCCGAGGTCGATCCCGTCGCCGCCGGACAGCACGCTGCCGTCGTCGCGACCGGTCGGTCCGACTTCCCGAACCAGATCAACAACGTGCTCGCATTCCCGGGCGTGTTTCGGGGTCTGCTCGACGCCCACGCCGTCGAGATCACCGACGACATGCTCATCGCCGCCGCCCGGGCGATCTCCGATTCGGTGTCCCCGTCGGAGCTCAACCCCACCTACATCGTGCCGAGCGTGTTCGACGCGGCCGTCGCCCCGGCCGTGGCGGCAGCGGTGCGTGGTGTCGCCGGCGCAGGTCGTGACGACGATGTCTGATCCGCTCGATCTGCTGTTCCGTGCCCCGCGGGTGATCACCTCGGCAGGGGAGGTCGCGCGCAGTGTGGGCGTGCGCGACGGCCGGATCGTCGTCATCGAACCGTACGGGGCCCAACTCGACGCCGAGGTCGTCGTCGAACTGGGCGACGACGAAGTGCTGATACCCGGTCTCGTCGACACCCACGTGCACGTCAACGAGCCGGGCCGCACCGAATGGGAGGGTTTCGCGAGCGCGACCCGCGCCGCGGCCGCCGGCGGGGTGACCACGATCGTCGACATGCCGCTCAACAGCATCCCGCCGACCGTCGACGCCGCGGCCCTGGACGTCAAACGCCGGGTCGCGTCCGATCAGGCCTACGTCGACGTCGGGTTCTGGGGCGGCGCCGTGCCGGGCAACGTCCCGGACCTGCGTGCCCTGCACGACGCGGGCGTGTTCGGGTTCAAATGCTTCCTGCTGCACTCCGGCGTCGACGAGTTCCCGCCGTTGGATCCGGCGGAGCTCGAACTGGCGCTGAAGGAGATCGCGAGTTTCGGCGCGATGATGATCGTGCACGCGGAGGACGCACACGCGATCGACCGCGCGACGTCACCGGGCGGCGAGAACTATGCCGACTTCCTCGACTCGCGGCCGCGGGGCGCCGAGAATCTCGCCATCGCGGAGGTCATCGAGCTGGCCCGGTGGACGGGGTGCCGGGTGCACATCCTGCACCTGTCGAGCTCCGACGCGCTGCCGATGATCGCGTCGGCCCGCAAGGACGGCGTGAAGCTCACGGTGGAGACGTGCCCGCACTACCTGTCGTTCGTCTCCGAGGAAATTCCCTCGGGAGCAACGCAATTCAAGTGCTGCCCGCCGATCCGTGAAGCCGGGAACCGGGAACTGCTGTGGCAGGGCCTCGCCGACGGTGTGATCGACTGCGTCGTCACCGACCACTCCCCGTGCACGGTGGACCTCAAACGATTCGACATCGGCGACTTCGGGGTCGCGTGGGGCGGCATCGCGTCGCTGCAGGTGTCGCTGTCCGCGGTGTGGTCGGAGGCCAAGCGTCGCGGGCACACCCTGAACGACGTGGTCCGGTGGATGGCGGAGAACCCCGCCGAGCAGGTCGGGCTGAACACGAAAGGGCACATCGCGCTCGGGTACGCGGCGGATTTCGCGGTGTTCGCGCCGGAGGAGGCCTTCGTCGTCGACGTGGCCGCCCTGCAGCACAAGAATCCCGTCTCCGCGTACGACCGGCGTGCCCTCGCCGGCGTCGTGCGCAGCACCTGGCTGGCCGGAAAACGGATCGACCTCGACGAGGCACCCCGCGGACGGCTGCTCAGTCGCGGACTGGCCTGACCCCGCCGCGACCCCGCCCGCTGTCGCACTGGAACGAAATATCCAGTGCGGCAGCGGGTTTGTCGTGTTCGGGGCGGTGCGGCACCAAGATATATCCTGCGGAAATCATTGACCGGCCACTGTTGCCTGGCTCACACTTGGAGGGACCAATGGAACAAGCTTTCCGTGATACGGAAGTTAGTTCGCCGCCACGCAAGGACAGGCACATGCTCATAGACGACACAGTCTCGCGGCACACCACCACCGTCGACCACACTGCCGCCGCCGGCCGTCACACGACGACGAGTCCGAAACTCTACAACGCGGACCTGGCACCGACGAAGGCCGCAGGCCGTCGCTGGGGTTCCTACAGCATCTTCACGCTGTGGACCAACGACGTCCACAACATCGCCAACTACTCGTTCGCCATCGGCCTGTTCGCGCTCGGACTCGGCGGCGGCCACATGATCCTGTCGCTCATGATCGGCGCGGTCATCGTCTGCGTCGCCATGACCTACGCCGGATTCATGGGGCAGAAGACGGGCGTGCCGTTTCCCGTGATGAGCCGGATCAGCTTCGGCATCCGCGGGGCCCAGATCCCCGCGGTCGTCCGCGCGATCATCGCGATCGTCTGGTTCGGAATCCAGACCTACCTCGCGTCGATCGTCTTCCGGATCTTCCTCGTCGCCGTGGCGCCGTCCCTCGGCCGATTCGATCAGAACTCGATCCTCGGACTGTCCAGCCTCGGATGGATCTGCTTCATCGGGATCTGGGCGATCCAGATCGTCGTCCTCGTCTACGGGATGGAGGCCGTGCGCAAATTCGAGAGCCTGGCCGGCCCGCTGATCCTGGTCACCGTCGGCTCCCTGGCGCTGTGGATGCTGTTCCGCACCGACTTCTCCGTCGCCTGGGCGTCCGACAAGCCCGCATCCGGCGGGGAGATGTGGCGGCAGGTCTTCGCGGGCGCGGCCCTGTGGATGTCGATCTACGGCACCCTGATCCTCAACTTCTGCGACTTCTCGCGACGCTCCCCGTCGAAGACCGCCGTCGTGCGCGGCAACTTCTGGGGCCTGTTCGTCAACGTCCTCGCGTTCGCCGTCATCGCGTTCATCCTGTGCGGCGCCCAGTTCCAGATCGACGGGACGATCATCGACAGCCCCACCGACATCGTCGCCGCGATCCCGAACACCCTGTTCCTGTCGCTGGCCTGCCTCGCGCTCGTCATCGTCACGATGGCCGTCAACGTCATGGCGAACTTCGTCGCACCGTCGTACGTCCTGTCGAACCTCGCCCCCGAGAAGATCAGCTTCCGCAAGGCCGGCATCATCAGCGCCTGCATCGGCGTGGTCCTGCTGCCCTGGAACCTCTACGACAGCCCGGTGGTGATCAACTACTTCCTCGGTGGCCTCGGCGCCGTCCTCGGACCCCTGTTCGGCATCATCTTCGTCGACTACTGGTTCATCCGCCGCACCAAGGTCGACGTCCCCGCCCTCTACTCGGACAGCCCCACCGGAACCTATTACTACCGCAAGGGATTCAATCTGCGGGCGATCTATGCCCTCGTTCCCGCCGCCGTGGTCAGCACCCTGTTCGCGATCGTCCCCGCCTTCCATCTCGTCGCCCCCTTCTCGTGGTTCATCGGAGCAGGTCTCGCGGCAGCCATCTACGCCGTCGTCGGCGACCGGACCCGGCACTACGTGGACGCTTCCGGCGAGTCGATCGCCGTGGACAGCGGCCACGGCGACCACTGACAGGAGATTTCGATGCGCATTCTCGTCGTCAACGTCAACACCACCACGTCCATCACCGACGCCATCGCCAAGCAGGCCGAGGCCGCGGCAGCACCCGGAACCGAGATCGTCGGGCTCACACCGGAGATCGGTGCCGAATCCGTCGAAGGGAACTTCGAGAGCTACCTCGCCGCGATCGCGGTGATGGACCGGGTGCGGTCGTACCCCGAACCCTACGATGCGGTGATCCAGGCCGGATACGGCGAACACGGCAGGGAGGGTCTGCAGGAACTGCTCGACGTCCCCGTCGTCGACATCACCGAGGCCTCCGCGAGCATCGCGATGATGCTGGGGCACAAGTACTCCGTGGTCACCACCCTCGACCGAACCGTGCCGCTCATCGAAGACCGGCTCCGGCTCGCGGGTCTCGACGCCAAGTGCGCGAGCGTGCGCGCCAGCGGTCTGCCCGTCCTCGCACTGGAAACCGACCCCGAACGCACGATCGAGGCGATCGTCGACGAAGCCGAAGCCGCCGTGCGTGAAGACAAGGCCGAGGTGATCTGCCTCGGCTGCGGCGGCATGGCCGGACTCGACGACAAAATCCGTGAGCGCACCGGTGTTCCCGTGGTCGACGGAGTCAGTGCCGCTGTGAAATTGGCGGAATCTCTTGTAGGGTTGGGACTCTCGACCTCGAAGGTGCGCACGTACGCGCCCCCGCGTCCCAAGCGGATCACGGGATGGCCGCTCGCGAAGCCCTAGTCATTCACACCGCCCTCACCCCGGGCGGACACACAGGCGCCCGACCCCGCGCCCGCAACGATGGAGTATCCCTTGCTCGAACAGACCACCACCTCCGCCGACCGCCCCCGCGCGGGCTCCCACGTCATCCGTGAGGGTGTTGCGTCGTATCTGCCGGATATCGATCCGGATGAGACCACGGAGTGGTTGGAATCGTTCGATGGTTTGTTGGACCGGTCCGGTCCGACTCGTGCCCGGTATCTGATGTTGCGGATGCTCGAGCGGGCCGGGGAGAAGCACGTCGCTCTGCCGGCGTTGACGTCGACCGATTATGTGAACACCATCCCGACGGAGAACGAGCCGTGGTTCCCCGGCGACGAGGAGGTCGAGCGCCGGTACCGGGCGTTCATCCGGTGGAACGCGGCGGTGATGGTGACCCGCGCGCAGCGCCCCGGGGTGGGGGTCGGTGGCCACATCTCCACCTACGCCTCCTCCGCGGCGCTGTACGAGGTGGGGTTCAACCACTTCTTCCGCGGCAAGGACCATCCCGGCGGTGGCGATCAGATCTTCATCCAGGGCCACGCCTCCCCCGGCATCTACGCGCGCGCGTTTTTGGAGGGGCGGATCCCGGCGGAGCGGATGGACGGGTTCCGGCAGGAACACTCGCACACCGACCAGGGTGGCGGGTTGCCGTCGTACCCGCACCCGCGGTTGCTGCCCGATTTCTGGGAGTTCCCGACGGTGTCGATGGGGTTGGGCCCGATGAACGCCATCTACCAGGCCAGGTTCAACCATTACCTGCACGACCGCGGCATCAAGGACACCGCCGACCAGCACGTGTGGGCGTTCCTGGGTGACGGGGAGATGGACGAACCCGAATCCCGCGGCCTCGCCCATGTGGCGGCCACCGAGGGCCTCGACAATTTGACGTTTGTGGTGAACTGCAACCTGCAGCGCCTCGACGGCCCGGTCCGCGGCAACGGCAAGATCATCCAGGAGTTGGAGTCGTTCTTCCGCGGCGCCGGCTGGAACGTGATCAAGGTGGTCTGGGGCCGCGAGTGGGACGCGCTGCTGCACGCGGACCGGGACGGCGCCCTGGTCAATTTGATGAACGTCACCCCGGACGGCGACTACCAGACGTACAAGGCGAACGACGGCGGGTATGTGCGGGAGCACTTCTTCGGCCGGGACCCGCGGACGAAGGAGCTGGTCGCGAACCTCTCGGATCAGGACATCTGGAACCTCAAACGCGGCGGCCACGACTACCGCAAGATCTACGCCGCGTACGCGGCGGCGATGGCGCACAAGGGTCAGCCGACGGTGATCCTGGCGCACACCATCAAGGGGTACACCCTGGGTAAGCACTTCGAGGGCCGCAACGCCACCCACCAGATGAAGAAGCTGACCCTCGATGATCTGAAGAATTTCCGGGACCTGCAGCGGATCCCGATCTCCGACGCCGAGTTGGAGAAGAACCCGAAGATGCCGCCGTACTACCACCCCGGCCCCGATGCCCCGGAGATCCAGTACATGCTGGATCGCCGCAAGGCGCTGGGCGGGTTCCTGCCGCAGCGGCGGACCACGGCGGCGCCGTTGCCGCAGCCGGCGGATTCGACCTACGACGTGGTCCGCAAGGGGTCCGGTAAGCAGCAGGTCGCGACCACCATGGCGTTGGTGCGGATCATGAAGGAGCTGTTGCGGGACAAGGAGATCGGGAAGCGGATCGTGCCGATCATCCCGGACGAGGCCCGCACCTTCGGGATGGACTCCTGGTTCCCCTCGCTCAAGATCTACAACCGTAACGGGCAGCTGTACACGGCGGTGGATGCGGAGCTGATGCTGGCGTACAAGGAGTCCGAGATCGGGCAGATCCTGCACGAGGGCATCAACGAGGCCGGCTCGACGGCCTCGTTCACCGCGGTCGGCACCTCCTACGCCACGCACGGTGAGCCGATGATCCCGCTGTACATCTTCTACTCGATGTTCGGGTTCCAGCGCACCGGCGACGGCCTGTGGGCGGCGGCCGATCAGATGGCCCGCGGGTTCGTGCTCGGTGCCACCGCCGGCCGCACCACCCTGACCGGGGAAGGGTTGCAGCACGCCGACGGGCACTCGCTGCTGCTGGCCTCGACCAACCCGGCGGCGGTGGCCTACGATCCGGCGTTCTCCTACGAGATCGCGCACATCGTCAAGGACGGGCTGCGCCGGATGTACGGCGGCACCGACGGGGTGGACGGGTTCGGTGGTGAGGACATCTTCTACTACATCACCCTCTACAACGAGCCCTACTCCCAGCCCGCCGAACCCGCCGACCTGAACGTCGACGGCCTGCTCAAGGGCCTGTACCTGTTCAAGAAGTCCGAGGCCTCGGGCGGCTCCGCGCTTCAACACGGGCACTCCGCAGGCTCTGCGCCTGAAACCGGGCACTCCGCAGGCTCCGCGCTTCAACACGGGCACTCCGCAGGCTCCGCGCCCAGGGCCCAGATTCTGGTCTCCGGTGTCACCATGCCCGAGGGGCTGCGGGCCCAGCAGCTGCTCGCCGACGAGTGGGGTGTGGCCGCCGACGTGTGGTCGGTCACCTCCTGGGGTGAACTGCGCCGCGACGGCATCGAATCCGAACGCCAGGCGCTGCGGGACCCGGGCACCGACGCCCCGCTGCCCTACGTCACCCAGGCGCTGTCGGATGCGGCCGGCCCGTTCGTGGCGGCCTCGGACTGGATGCGCGCCGTCGCCGACCAGATCCGCCAGTGGGTCCCCGGCTCGTACACCACCCTCGGCACCGACGGGTTCGGGTTCTCCGACACCCGCCCCGCCGCCCGCCGGTACTTCAACGTCGACGCCGAATCCATCGTCGTCGCCGTCCTGTCCGCCCTCGCCGGCGAAGGCACCCTCGACCGCTCCAAGGCCGTCGAAGCCGCCACGAAGTACCGCATCGACGACGTCCGCGCCGCCGCCGTCTCCTATGCCGATACCGGCAGTGCCTAGAACGGAATCGACAATCCCATGACAGCAACAGTTTCCGAAGATCTCCTGGTGTCCGGCCAGCAGGATGCCGCGTCGGCCCGGCGCGCGAAGATCGTGTGCACCCTCGGGCCCGCGACGGCCACCGGCGATCGCATACGCGAACTCGTCGACTGCGGAATGGACATCGCCCGGCTCAACTTCAGCCACGGCGACCATGCCGATCACGAGGCGAACTACAACCGGGTGCGGGATGCATCCGAACGCACCGGTAGAGCGGTCGGCATCCTCGCCGACCTGCAGGGCCCGAAGATCAGGTTGGGGCGCTTCGCGGAGGGCTGCACCGTGTGGTCGGACGGTGATGTCGTGCGGATCACCGTCGACGAGTGCGAGGGCACCCACGACCGCGTGTCGACCACCTACAAGCAGTTGGCCGAGGATGCCAGGCCGGGTGACCGGTTGCTCGTCGACGACGGCAAGATCGGATTGGTCGTCACCGGCGTCGACGGCAACGACGTGGTGTGCCGGGTCACCGAGGGCGGTCCGGTCAGCAACAACAAGGGTGTGTCGTTGCCGGGGATGAACGTGTCGGTTCCGGCGCTGTCGGACAAGGACATCGCCGACCTCGAGTTCGCGCTGGGTCTCGGTGTCGACCTCATCGCGCTGTCGTTCGTGCGGTCGGCGGCTGACATCGAACTCGTCCATGCCGTGATGGACCGGGTCGGCCGCAGGGTCCCGGTGATCGCGAAACTCGAGAAACCGGAGGCGATCGACAACCTCGAGGCGATCGTGCTCGCATTCGACGCGGTGATGGTCGCCCGCGGCGATCTGGGCGTGGAGTTGCCCCTCGAACAGGTGCCGCTCGCGCAGAAGCGGGCCATCCAGGTCGCCCGCGAGAATGCGAAACCCGTGATCGTCGCGACGCAGATGCTGGAATCGATGATCGAGAATTCGCGGCCGACCCGCGCCGAGGCGTCCGACGTGGCCAATGCCGTTCTCGACGGTGCCGATGCCGTGATGCTGTCGGGCGAAACGTCCGTCGGCAAGCATGTGATGGAAACTGTCCGCACGATGGCCCGGATCGTCAGCGCGGTGGAGGAGAGGTCCACGCACGTTCCGCCGCTGGGGCACGTGCCCCGCACGAAGGGCGGAGTCCTGTCCTATGCGGCCCGCGACATCGGGGAACGATTGGGCGCCGCGGCGCTCGTCGCGTTCACCCAATCGGGTGACACGGTGCGCCGGATGGCGCGCCTGCACACACCGCTGCCGTTGCTGGCGTTCACGCCGCTCCCGGCAGTGCGTGCTCAACTCGCGCTGACGTGGGGGACCGAGACGTTCCTCGTCGACCCCGTCGCGTCGACGGACGAGATGATCCACCAGGTCGACCACGCGCTCCTCGGCCTGGGCCGGTACCGGCGGGGCGATCTCGTCGTCATCGTCGCGGGATCGCCGCCGGGCACCGTCGGCTCGACCAACCTGATCCACGTCCACCGAATCGGCGAGGAAGACCACTGAAGGGATGTGACGTTGTAACCGTACGGCCGTCCGCTATTGACAGAACTCGATGGACACGGTTTTCTCTATGTCAAGATACGAAACTGTGTTTTCGCATCGTGGAAGTTTGCCAAGTGCGGAAGGTGAGTCATTTCATGACTGAGCGTGTTGAGGTCGGCGGTCTGCAGGTCGCGAAGGTGCTCTACGACTTCGTGAACGAGGAGGCGTTGCCGGGGACCGGGATCGACGTCGACGGTTTCTGGTCGGGTGCGGTGAAGGTGATCGAGGACCTGGCGCCGAAGAACCGGGCCCTGCTCGCCACCCGCGACGATCTGCAGGCGCAGATCGACCGGTGGCACCGCGACCACACCGGCACCCCCGACCCGGCCGAGTACCAGCAGTTCCTGACCTCGATCGGCTACCTGGTGCCGGCGCCGGCCCCGTTCACGGTGTCCACGGCGAACGTGGACGCCGAGATCACCTCGACCGCCGGCCCGCAGCTGGTGGTCCCGGTCCTCAACGCCCGCTTCGCCCTGAACGCCTCCAACGCCCGCTGGGGGTCGCTGTACGACGCCCTGTACGGCACCAACGCCATCCCCGACGACGGCGGCGCCGAGCCGGGCACCTCCTACAACACGGTCCGCGGCGACCGGGTCATCGCCTGGGCCCGCACGTTCCTCGACACCGCCGCCCCCCTCACCGAGGGCTCGCACGCCGACGCCACCGGCTACACCGTCGACGGGGACACCCTGCGGGTGGAGTTGGCGGACGGCACGATCACCGGGCTGGCCGAACCGGGCAAGTTCGTCGGCTACCTCGGTACCCCGGCCACCCCGACCGGGGTGCTGCTGCGCAACCACGGCCTGCACGCCGAAATCCAGATCGACCCGACCTCCCCGATCGGGTCCACCGACCGGGCCGGGATCAAGGACGTGGTGCTCGAGTCCGCGGTCACCACCATCATGGACTTCGAGGACTCCGTCGCCGCCGTCGACGCCGACGACAAGGTCATCGGCTACCGCAACTGGCTCGGTCTGAACCGGGGTGATCTGACCGAGGAGATGACCAAGGGCGGCACCGCGTTCACCCGCCGGCTGAACCCGGACCGCACCTACACCGCCCCCGACGGCACCGACCTCACGTTGCACGGGCGGTCGCTGCTGTTCGTCCGCAACGTCGGGCACCTGATGACCACCCCGGCGATCCTGCACCCGGACGGCACCGAAATCCCGGAGGGCATCCTCGACGCCCTGCTCACCTCCCTCTGCGCCGTCCACGGGCTCGGCACGTCGGAGGCGTCGGGGCCGCTGGTCAACTCCCGCACCGGGTCGATCTACATCGTCAAACCCAAGCAGCACGGCCCCGACGAGGTCGCGTTCACCACCGAACTGTTCGGCCGCGTCGAACAGGTCCTGAACCTGCCCGCCAACACGTTGAAGGTGGGGATCATGGACGAGGAGCGGCGCACCACCGTCAACCTCGCCGCCTGCATCCACGAAGCCCGCGAGCGGGTGGTGTTCATCAACACCGGGTTCCTCGACCGCACCGGCGACGAGATCCACACCTCGATGGAGGCCGGGCCGATGATCCGCAAGGCCGAGATGAAGCAGCAGACCTGGATCACCGCCTACGAGGACTGGAACGTCGATGTCGGCCTGGCCGCCGGCCTGCAGGGCAAGGCGCAGATCGGCAAGGGCATGTGGGCGATGACCGAACTGATGGCCGAGATGCTCGAGCAGAAGATCGGCCACCCGAAGGCGGGCGCGAACACCGCGTGGGTGCCGTCGCCGACCGGGGCCACCCTGCACGCCACCCACTACCACCAGGTCGACGTGTTCGCCGTCCAGGACCGGTTGAAGGGGGCCCCGCGGGCCACCCTCGAGCAGATCCTCACCATCCCCCTCGCCGAGAACACCGACTGGACCGCGGAGCAGAAGCAGCAGGAACTCGACAACAACTGCCAGTCCATCCTCGGGTACGTGGTCCGGTGGATCGACGCCGGCGTCGGCTGCTCCAAGGTCCCCGACATCCACGACGTCGCCCTGATGGAGGACCGCGCCACCCTCCGCATCTCCAGCCAGTTGCTGGCGAACTGGATCCGGCACGGCGTCGTCACCGCCGACCAGGTCGTGGCCTCGCTGCAACGGATGGCGCCGGTGGTGGACCGGCAGAACCAGGACGACCCGACGTATCGGCCGCTGGCCCCGGACTTCGACACCAACATCGCGTTCCAGGCCGCCAAGGAACTCATCCTCGACGGCACCGCCCAGCCCTCCGGCTACACCGAACCGATCCTGCACCGCCGCCGCCGCGAATACAAAGCCGCCAACGCCTGACCCCCACGTGAGCGGCGAAGCGTGCTCGCGCACGCTTTGCCGCTCACGTGTCAGGTGAGGTTCACCGTCGCGAAGATGTCGCCGGTGGGCTGGGTGGAACCGCCGGGCGGTTCCACACTGAATCCGAGTGCCGTGGACTGGTCGATGTCGTTCACGACCGCGGTCGTCGACGGTGACACGTCGTCGGCCTCCATGATCCCGGCGGACACCGGTTCGTGCGACGGCCCGAGCAGCCACATCTGATAGACCGAACCGGGCTCGGGCGGTGGGACGTCGTTCATGACCAGCAGTCCGGCGTCGACGTCCTTGGAGTACACGACGGTGGCCGAACCGCCACCGGCGATCGGTGCTGCCGCGGTGCGGACGTCGTCGGCCGCGAGGATCTGCGCGGGAACGGGTTGGGTTTCGTCGCTCTGCAACTGCTGGGCGACGGTGATGCCACCGACGGCGAGGACGACCACGGCGGCCGCCGCACCCAGAGCGCCGAGGAGACGCCTGCGCCGGCGCGCACGAACCTCGTCCAGCGCCACCGGCGCGGGTGCCGAGGCAGTACCGGGCAGGGCATCGCGGATGCGCCCGAGCAGGTAGTCGGGCGGTTCGACCGCGGTGGACGCGGACTGGGCGGCCATCGTCTCGCGCACCCCGCGCACCGCGTTGTCGAACTGCAGGCGAACGTGTGGCGGTGCGCCCTGGAGCGCGGTGTCGATCTCTCGGCGCTGCTGATCGTCGACGGCGTCGAGTGCATACACCTGAGCGAGGTCGAGGATGTCGTGCTGGGACTCATCCATCGAACTGCACCCCCAGACATTGCTTGAGCCTGATCAATCCGTCTCGAATTCGTGATTTCACCGTGGGAAGCGCCACGGACAACCGCTCCGACACTTCCCGGTAGGTCAGCCCCCCGTAATACGCGAGGACCACGGTTCGCTGCTGGACTTCGGTGAGCGTGCCGAGGCAGTCGACGACGTCGCTGGTGTCGCCCCGCCGGGTGACTTCCTCCGACACCGCGTCGAACGGTCCGTACCAACTCGAGGCGCCGTAGGCGGCTTCCCGTTCGGATCCGGACTGCTCGGACCGCACCCGGTCGACGGCGCGGCGGTGGGCGAGGGTGATCAGCCACGACAGCGGCGACCCCTGCTTCGGATCGAATTTCGCCGCGTTGTTCCAAACCTGCAGGTACACCTCTTGGGTGGTTTCCTCGCTGTATCCGGGATCGCGCAGCACGCGCAGCACCATGCCGTACACCCGCGCGCTGGTGCGTTCGTAGAAGTCGCTGAACGCATCCCGCTCGCCGCGCGAGATACGCGCCAGCAACGCCGTCAGCGTCACGTTCTCCGTGTCCCTGTCGACGCCGGTCATCGGCCCATTCCGTTCATCGATCCACAGCCTAATAGCAGGTTGCGGCCGGTGTGACCAGGACAGGACCTGGGGAGGGGGGAGCGATGCCGGCACGGTGCTCACCGCTTCGGTGGCAGGGGAAGGAAGTAACTGGTTCGCTGCTGGTATTCGGGGTAGCCGGGACGCTGTGACATCGACTTCTCGAGCAGCCTCGCCCCCGTCGCGAACACCAGGAAATACGTCATGACCACGGGGGCCAGCACGGTGACGGCGCCGGGCCACACGCTTGCCGCGATCAGCCACAGCCCCCACCACACGCAGGAGTCGCCGAAGTAGTTCGGGTGCCGCGTCCACGCCCACAGGCCGACGTCCATGATCTCGCCCTTGTGGGACGGGTCGGCCTTGAACGTCTTCAACTGGTGGTCGCCGACCGATTCGAACACGACGCCGATCACCCACAGGAGGACACCGAGCACCACCGCCACCGCGCCGACTCCGGATGCCGGACCGAGCACGGCCGACACCTGCAGCGGCAGGGAGACGAACCACTGCGCGAATCCCTGGGTGAGGAAGATCTTCCTGATGACGACGCCCGGCGAGTCGCCGCCGGCCCGGTCGAGCATCTCCTCGTACCGCGGGTCCTCGCCCTTCCCGGCGGACTTCGTGTACATGTGCCAGGTCAGCCGCAGACCCCACACCGCGACGAGCACGAACACCAGCCACCGGCGCAGCGCGTCGCCGTCGCCGAGGACGGCGGCCACGAACGCCACCAGGACGAAACCGAGGCCCCACGTCACGTCGACGACGTTGTAGCGCCCGATCCGGCGGCCGACGAGGAACGTCGCGGCCTGCAGGATTGCGAGCACCAGCAGGCTCGCCGCGGTGACGGCGCCGAAATCCGACCAGTCGAACCCGTTCATCGGAGCACGCCGGAACCTGTGGAATCGGCCCGCACCGCGGGCATCAGTGACTGGCCCGCCGCGGTCGGTTTCACGGCCAGGATCTGATCGACGCCCATGCGGCCCTGCGCGAAGCTCATCCCGCCGCCGACGAGGTACAGCCGCCACACCCGGGCCATCTCCAGCCCGACCATCGCGACGACGTCGTCCCAGCGGGACTCGAACTGCTCCAGCCACGCGTCGACGGTCCAGACGTAGTGCTCGCGAAGGCCATGCACGTCGCGCACCTCGAGCCCGGCTCGTTCGAGGTACGCGACGCTCTCGCCGACCGGACGCATGGTCATGTCGGGAGCTATGAACGACTCGATGAACGGGCCGCCGCCGGGATGACGTCCGGTGCGCGACATCTGCTGGATCAGCACCCGCGCACCGGGCTTCGCGTTGTCGTAGAGGGCCTGCGCGTACCGGGCGTAGTTCTTCTCGCCCACGTGCTCACCCATTTCGAGGGAGGCGACGGCGTCGAACGGCCCGTTGGGGACCTCCCGGTAGTCCTGGAGTCGGATCTCGACGTGGTCCTGCAACCCGCGTTCGGCGATCCGCTCGTCGATAAAGGCCTTCTGCTCCCGGGAGATCGTGACCCCGACGACCCGGGCGCCGTACGCGGATGCGGCGTGCAGGCTCAGCGACCCCCATCCGCAGCCGACGTCGAGCAACCGCATGCCGGGTTCGAGCCCGATCTTGCGGCACACCAGGTCCAGCTTGTCCCGCTGTGCGTCCTCGAGCCGGTAGTCCGGATCCTGCGGTGCGCCCGGCGCATTCCGGGTGAAGTACGCGCAGGAGTAGGCCATCTGCGGGTCCAGGATCAACGAGTAGAAATCGTTGGAGAGGTCGTAGTGGTGGCTGATCGCTGCGCGGTCGCGCAGCAGGCTGTGCAGCCGGCCGCGGATGTTCGCCTGCGTGGCGGGTGCGGGGAGGGGGCCGCCCACGACACCCAGTTTCGCGGCGACGCGCAGCACCTTCGCGATCGTCGACGGGCTCGGCCGCACTCCGCTCAGCCCGCGCTCGCGGGCCACCGCCCACACGTGTGCCAGGGCCTCGCTCAGGTCGCCCTCGACGTCGATCTCACCCGTCACGTAGGCCTGCGCTGCCCCGAGTTCGCCCGGGTTCCACAGCAATCGGCGCAGGGCGTCGGGACTGCGCAGCACCACCTTCGGCGCCGTCGCCGGGCCGGCGGTGCTGCCGTCCCACGCGGTCAGGTGCACGGGCAGTTCGCCGCGGACGAGCGGACGCAACGCCTTGTCGAGTTCGGCGGCCACGGTCACGGTCGTGCTCCCGTCTTGTCGAGGACGAGCTGCTGGACGTCGATGTAGCCGGAGCGGAACCCGGCTTCTGAGTAGCAGAGGTAGAAATGCCACATCCGGCGGAACGTCTCGTCGAATCCGAGTTCCTCCGCCTGCGTGCTGTGCGCGGCGAACCGCTCGTTCCACAGCCGCAGCGTCTCCGCGTAGTGCTGTCCCATACTCAGGCGTTCCCGCACCCGCAGCCCGGTGTGTTCGGCGGTGACGGATTCGATCGCCTCGGTCGACGGGAGGAACCCGCCGGGGAAGATGTACTTGTGCACCCAGGTGTAGGTGTTGCGGGTCTGCAGCATCCGATCGTGCGGCATGGTGATCGCCTGCAGCGCAACCCTTCCTCCCGAGGCGAGGAGCTTGTCGAGTACCCGGAAGTAGGTGGCCCAGTACTGGTGCCCGACGGCTTCGATCATCTCGACGGAGACGATGGCGTCGTATTCGCCGTCGACGTTGCGGTAGTCGAGCAGGTCGATCTGCACGACGTCCGAGTGTCCGGCCTCGGCGACGCGCAGGCGGGCCAGGCTCTGCTGTTCGCTGGACAGCGTCACGGAGCGGACCACGGCGCCGCGTTCCGCCGCCCGGATGCACAACTCTCCCCAGCCGGTCCCGATCTCGAGCAACCGGGTGCCCGCGCCGACACCGGCCTCGTCGAGCAGCCGATCGATCTTGCGGCGCTGCGCGTCCGCGAAGTCGTCCCACTTCGGGGTGACCTGCGGGACGGGTGCCCGCAGGACGGTCACGTCCCGGACCTGCCCCACACGCGTCGGCGTCGACGAGAACAGCGCGCTCGAGTACGTCAGCGTCTCGTCGAGGAACGTCTCGAACATCTCGTTGGACAGGTCGTAGTGCCGGGAGATATTGGAGCGGGTGTTCTGCTCGGTGTTACGTTCCTGCGCCGGGTGTTTGGCGACATACAGTGCGCGCAACCGCTGCAGTGGGCGAGGAATGAGCGTCGCCATCCGGGAGGCGAACACGCTGAGCACCGCGGCGAGATCCGGTGACGTCCAGTCGCCGGCCATGTAGGACTCGCCGAATCCGATCAGTCCCCCCGTCCCGACCCGCCGGGCGAATGCGTCGGGATTGCGGATGATCATGCGGGGCAGGATCTCCTGCTCCCGGCGTGCCCCCACCAGGGTGCCGTCGGGATACTCGATGCGGACGTCGAGGTCGGCGGCCGCGCGGCGGAACAGGCGGTCGGCGACCTTCGCCGACGCCGCGGCACGCACACCGGTCGGCACGTCGGCCAGCCCGGGCCAGATCCGGTTGTCGATCCGCGGGTTCTCGCCGGTGAACTCCTCGTCGACGAACCCCTCACCGGCCGTGCTCACGGCAGGCGACCCGTCCGTGTCGGTGTCCTTGTTCCTTCTCACTGAACTGTCTCCTTCTGACGGCCGTCGGGCCGGGCCATGACGGGAAGTCCACGGGCCCACAACGTGATTCCCTGGATGCGGATACGAGCCGACACCACGAGAGGTGCCAGGGGAGTGCGCAGTTGAGTCCTCAGAACCGTCCGGCTCGTGGCCGGTTGCCGCGTCCCCCGCACCGTCGCGGTGAACGGTCCGTGCCCGTCGCGGTGGAGAACCACGTTCAGGGAGAGGGTGTCGCCGGGTTCGGGGAACCGCATGTCGTAACGACCGCTCACGTCGTTGAACGGTGAGACGTAGAACTGCTTGTCCACCTCGGCGCGGTCGTCGCCGTCGGGCCGGATCAGATAGCTGTGCCGCTGACCGTACGTGTTGTGCACCTCGGCGATCGCGCATCTCAGGGTGCCGTCGACGTCGTGGCACCAGTACACGCTGAGCGGGTTGAACACGTAGCCGAGCACCCGCGCGTTGAGAAGGGCCGTCACCCGGCCCCCGCAGAGGTCGACTCCCTGTCCGGCGAGGAACGCATCCACCCTGCTGCGCAGCGTGTCCGTGGCGGCGGCCGGATCCGGTTCGAGGTGGTCCCCGGCGCGGAAGCGGGCGAACGGTCCGAGCCACCGCGGGAGGCGAGGAAGGGCGTCCACGTCGACGTACCAGCTGTAGCTCGTGTACTCGAAGCTGTTGCGGACCGGTTCGATGCGCGCGTGCCGGATCCTCGTCGAGTAGATCGCGGGCGCGGTCACGACACCGTCTCCCGTTCGTGGGGTCGTGCGGCCTGCGCATCCCACGAGCGGCCGACGCGTTCGGCGGCGCGCAGTCCCGAGAGCGCCCCGTCCTCGTGGAACCCCCAGCCGTGGTAGGCGCCGGCGAAAGCGAACGTGCCGGAACCGAGTTCGTGCAACCGCGACTGCGCCGCGACGGAATCGGGGGTGTAGACGGGATGTTCGTACGTCATCTCCGCGACGACCTTCGACGGGTCGACGAGGTGCTTCCCGCCGAGCGTGACGAGGAACCGCCGGTCGCGCACCGTGTCGAGGCGCATGAGCCGGGTCATGTCGTAGGTGACGACGACGCCCGCCGCGTCCTTGTCGTCGGCGGGAGTCAGGTAGTTCCAGGAGGCCCGGGCGTGCTCGGCGCGGGGCAGCATCGACACGTCGGTGTGCAACTGCGCGTGGTTCACCGAATACGGCATGGCGCCCAGGATCTCCGCCTCGAGATCGGAGGCGTCGCCGAGCATGGCGAGCGCCTGACGGGGGTGAACGGCGATCACCACGGCGTCGAAGTACCGGACGTCGCCGCGGCCGTCGACGACGCACGTGCCGCCGTCCGGGGTGCGCTCCACCTGCTGCACCGGGGTTTCGAGAAGAATCTCGTCGACGTGTGCCGCCACCTTCTCGACGTAGCGGGCGGACCCGCCGGTCACGGTGCGCCAGGTGGGTGAGCCGAAGACGGTGAGCATTCCGTGGTGGTCGAGGAAGGTGAACAGGTAGCGGGCCGGGTAGCGCGCGGCGGTCGCGGGATCGCACGACCACACGGCCGCGACGAGCGGGGTCATGAAGTTTTCGACGAAGTACGGGCTGAAACCGTTGCGGGCCAGGAATTCGCCCAGCGGTTCCTGCGCGCCGGACTCGCCGGCCGGGGTGTCGAGCACGGTCCGGGCACGGCGGTGGAACCGGAGCACCTCGCCGAGCATGCGCCAGTAACGTGGCCGGGCCAGGTTGCGGGCGGTCGGGAACAGTCCGCGGAGGCCCTTCGCGCCCGCGTACTCGAGCCCGCTCGCATCGGATCGGATCGACATCGACATGTCGGAATCCTGGGTGGCCACGTCGAGTTCGGCGAACAGGCGCAGCAGGGTGGGGTAGGTGCGGTCGTTGTGCACGATGAAGCCGGTGTCGACGTCCACCTCCACACCCGAGTCCAGCGTCAGGTGGTGAGTGTGGGCGTGGCCGCCGAGACGGGCGTCGGACTCGTAGAGGGTGACGCGGTCGTGGCGGGACAGAACGTAGGCGGCGGTCAACCCCGCGACGCCGCTGCCGATCACGGCGACGTTCCTGCGTCCGAGCTTCTCCGAATCATGCATGGCGACCTGCCTTCCGGTCTGTCGGTGCGGGGACGACGCCTTCCGCGGCGAAGGCGTCGAGAACGAAATCGGCGATGATGCGATGCCACCACCACGGCCGGGTGAGCATGAAATGGCCGGCTCCGGAGAGCGGATGCCAGGAGGCGTTCACTCCGCGCGCCAGTGCCTGTTCGGTCTGGATCCGGGAGGCGACGGGGTCCGTCCAGCGGTCGGCGGTTCCGTGCGCGACCATCAGGCTGCGGTCGGCAGGCACCAGATCGGCGTCGGATTCGGGCCACCAGGGTGCGAGGGCGGCGATCGCCCGGACGTTGTCGAGGTCGGCGAGGTGCGCGGCGACGCGGCCGCCCATCGAATGCCCGACGACGGCGACGGGGACGTCCCCGAACCGCAGTCGGGCCCGCTCGAGGGCCATCCGGGCGTCGTGCACCGGGCTGGCCTCGGGGGCGTTCCATCCGCGGACCCGGTACTGCAGCCGCTGCACGGCGATGCCGTGGGGTCCGAGCGTCGACCTCAGGGACCGGGCCAACCAGATCATGCGCAGGTTCGACAGGTGCCAGCAGCGTGACGGGTCCTGACTGCGTGGTTTGCCGCCGGGCAGCACGAGCACGTACGCCGGGGCGGTGGGTGAGCCTCTCTCCATATCAATTATTCGGAGCTGACTGTGCATCGGATGGGCGGACCCCACACCCGCACGTGAGTGGGAAAGCGTGCCGGACCACGCTTTCCCACTCACGTGGGGGGATGCCTACTGGGGCATCAGGACGGAGTCGACCAGGTACACCGTGGCGTTGGCGGTCTGGACGCCGCCGCAGATGACGCCTGCGTCGTTGACCTTCAGGTCGTCACCCGAACCGGTGACGGTGACCGTGCCGCCCTCGACGGTCGTGTGCTCGCCGGCGATGTCACTCGGCGCGATCTGGCCGGGGACCACGTGGTACGTCAGGACCTTGGTGAGCAGGGCCGGGTCGGTCTTGAGGGTCTCGATCGTGGCCGGGTCGACCTTCGCGAACGCGGCATCCACCGGCGCGAAGACCGTGAACTGCCCGCTGTTCAGCGTGTCGACGAGGTTGACCTGCGGGTTGAGCTGACCGGACACGGCGGCGGTGAGCGTGGTGAGCAGCGGGTTGTTGGATGCGGCCGTCGCAACCGGATCCTGCGCCATGCCACTGACCGAACCTGCGCCGTCCGGAACCGTCTTCGCGTACTCGGCGCAGCCCGGGCCGACCAGGTTGGCGGCGGGATCGGCCATCGCGGACGAGGTCATCGAACCGGACGACATCGACTCGGACGTCATCGCCTCCGAAGCGGAGCCGCTGCTGGACGAGCCGCTGTCGTCCGACGAACACGCCGAGCCCAGCAGGGCCAGGGACGTGCTCGCGGCGACTGCCAGGACTCGTGTGGTGATCTTCATCAGAAATTGCCTCTCTCCGGTGTGAGTGCGGGGGAGCACCATCGACAGGCATTCGGAGCGGTCTTCGGAACGGATGGGTCGAAAGTTCTCTCGCAGCGACCCATCCGATCCGGAATGGGCATCGAATACCCCGAGAGAGGGTGCTGCGCCGGCCCTCTGTTTCGGCTGCCCGTTTTCGTCGACCGCATGATGTTGAAAGGATTCGAGATGACACCGTCGAAGGTCCGTGGGATCGCCGCCGCGCTGTCGGCCGCCGCCGCGGCTGTACTGCTGGCGGCCGGCCCTGCACACGCTCAACCGGGTGCGCTCGCCCCCGTACCATCCCTCGACGTCCAGAGGTACCTGGGCACGTGGTATCAGTTGGCCGCTGTGCCACAGCCGTTCAATCTCGACTGCGCGCGGGACACGAGGGCGACGTACGGACTGATCGACCCGTCGAACGTCAGCGTCGCCAACAGGTGCACCACGTGGGCGGGTGGGACGAACGGGATAAGGGGCAACGCGCGCGTCAACGATCCGGTGACCAACGCGCAGCTCCACGTGAGTTTCCCGGACGTGCCGTTCCAGAGTGCGGCGGACGGTCCCACCAATTATGTGGTCACCTACATCGCCGACGACTATTCGTGGGCGCTGGTCGGTGACCCGGCACGGGTGTCGGGTTTCGTGCTCTCCCGCACTCCGGCGGTCGACGACGCGGGGTGGAAGCAGATCCGGCAGGTGGTGGAATCGCGGGGCTACAACTCGTGCCTGTTGCTGACGTCCCCGACCACCGGTGGCAGAGAGGGGATTCAGCCGCTCTGCACGGTCTGACGGGCCGCCGACCCGGTGATGTTCTCCATCATGCCTTTGAAGATGATTCCGTGGAACGGCAGGATGGAATACCAGTACAGCCGCCCGGCCAACCCTTTCGGGAAGAAGATGGCGCGCTGATCGAGCCGGGACCGGTCGGGATCGACACTGTGGACGGTCCATTCGAGCCACGCCCCGCCCGGTGCCCGCATCTCGGCGCGCAGCCGGAGCAGCGACCCCCGGTCGATGCGTTCGACCCGCCAGAAGTCCAGGGGGTCACCGGTGTTGAGCTGCTTCGGGTTCCGGCGTCCCCGCGTGAGCCCGACGCCGCCGACGACGCGGTCGAGCCAGCCGCGCACGGACCACGCGAGTGGGAAGGAGTACCAGCCGTTCTCGCCGCCGATGCTCTCGACGACGGTCCACAGCGTTGCGGCGTCGGCGTCGCAGCCCTTGGTGCGTTCGTCGGTGTAGACGACCTCACCGGCCCAGTCGGGATCGGACGGCAACGGATCGGAGGGGGCGCCGACCGGGGACGCACTGGCCCACGTCGTCTCCACCTCGCCGTTGTCGATGCGCCGCAACGCCAATCGGACAGCGTCCCGGTACGTCGTCAGGCCGGCCTTCGGCGGCGGGATCACGTCGTCGATGTCGTGCTCGCCTGCGACGGCGTCGTTGTGGAGTGATTCGATCAGGGCCCGCCCGAGTGAGCGGGGGATCGGGGTGACCAGACCGATCCACAGGCCCGCGAGTTTCGGGGTCAGCACCGGGAGGACGAGGATGCGACGCTGACGCAAACCGGCGACCTCGGCGTACGTCTGCATCATCTCGCCGTAGCGGAGGACGTCGGGGCCACCGATGTCGAACGTGCGACTGCGCGGCAACGGCGCCTCGGCCGCGGCGACGAGGTAGTGCAGCACGTCGCGGACCGCGATCGGCTGAATCTTGTTGTTCACCCACCGCGGCGTCGTCATCACGGGGAGCCGGTTGGTGAGGTGGCGAATCATCTCGAACGATGCCGAACCGGAGCCGATGACCACCCCGGCCTGCAGAACCATTGTGGGGACACCGGAGTCGACGAGTATCCGTCCCACCTGGGTGCGGGACCGCAGGTGCGGCGAGAGATCCGCCGAATCGGGATGCAGTCCGCCGAGGTAGACGATCCGGCCGACACCTGCCGTGCGGGCCGCCTCGGCCACGTTCTCCGCGCTGATGCGTTCGGCCTTCTCGAACTCGTCCGACCCTCCCATCGAGTGCACGAGGTAGTAGACGACGTCCGTGTCCGCGAAAGCGGCAGAAAGGGATTCGGGGTCACTCAGATCGCCGCGAGCGATTTCGACGTCGGACGCCCACGGAACGTCGGTCAGTTTTTCCGGTGAACGCACCAGTACCCGCACCCGGTGGCCGGCTTCCGCGAGCCGGGGAGCGAGGCGTCCGCCGATGTATCCGGTGGCTCCGGTGACCAGTACACGTAACTGCGTCATTCCCACACGCTACCCGTCGTTGTCACCGCCGCGCGGCCTGTCGCGACTATGGTCGGGTCATGGGCATCGTGCATTCGAGCGTGGTCGAGGCCTCGCGGGACGAGTTGTTCGCCTGGCACACCAGGGCCGGGGCGTTCGCCCGGCTCTCACCGCCGTGGCAGCCGCTCAGTCTCGCGAAGGAATCCGAGTCTCTGGAATCGGGTCGTGCCGAATTGCGCATGCCCGGCGGCCTGACGTGGGTCGCGCAGCACGACGCGAAGGAATACGACCCTCCGCACCGGTTCGTCGACTATTCGGCCGCCCTGCCGCTGCGCCTGCTGGTGCCGTGGCGGCACACGCACACGTTCGACGTGGTGTCCGAGGACCGGACCCGGGTCACCGACCGGGTCGACACCATCGTGCCCGGTCAGTTCCTCCGGTCGACGTTCGTCTACCGGCACCGTCAACTCGCCGACGACGTAGACCGGCACCACTGGGCGTCCACGCTCCTGCCCGGCCCCCTCACGATCGCGGTGACGGGCAGTTCGGGGCTCGTCGGCTCCGCCCTGACGGCGTTCCTGAGCACGGGCGGGCATCGGGTGATCCGTCTCGTGCGCCGCGCTCCCAGCACGCCCGACGAGCGGCGCTGGAATCCGGATGCGCCTGCCGCGGACCTGCTCGACGGCGTCGACGCGGTGATCCACCTGGCAGGCGCGTCCATCGCGGGACGGTTCACCGACGGTCATCGCCGGGCGATCAGGGACAGTCGTATCGAACCCACGCGGCGGCTCGCGGAGGTGGCGGCCGCGTCCGGGCAGGGACCGAAGACGTTCGTCAGTGCGTCGGCGATCGGGTACTACGGGCCCGACCGCGGCGACGAGGTGCTGCACGAGCAGGATGCGCGGGGCGACGGCTTCCTCGCCGACGTCGTGGCGGACTGGGAGGACGCGGCGACGCCGGCAGCGGACGCCGGACTGCGGGTGGTGCAGGTCCGCACGGGGATCGTCCAGTCGCCGAGCGGCGGTGTGCTGCGCCTGCAGCGGCCGCTGTTCGAGGTCGGACTCGGGGGTCGCCTGGGCGCCGGAACGCAGTGGCTGTCGTGGATCGACATCGACGATCTGATCGACGTCTACCACCGCGCCGTCGTGGATTCGGGGTTGAGCGGGCCGGTGAACGCGGTGGCGCCGAATCCTGTTCGTAACGAGGAGTACACCGCGGTCCTGGCGTCGGTGCTGCATCGACCGGCCTTTCTTCCGGTGCCCGATTTCGGTCCGAAACTGCTGCTCGGGGAACAGGGTGCGCGTGAGCTCGCCCTGGCCGATCAGCGGGTCGCCCCCGGCAAGCTCGAGGGTCGCGGCCACCGGTTCCGGCGGCCCGACCTCGACACGGCGCTGCGCCACCAACTCGGCCGGTTCAGGACGGACGAGGGGTAGCGTGCCCCGCGTCGTACGCCGCCACGACCCGCTTCGGGGCGGTGAGACGCCACGCCTCCTCGACGAGTTCGGCCAGTTCTTCGGAGTCGACGCGGTCGAGGACGACGTCGATCCAGCCCCACCGTCCGAAGAACGGTGCGACCAGGAACACGTCGGGATCCTCCTGCAGCAGCGCGGCCTGCGTTTCCTTCGTCGCCTTGAGGCAGACGGTGGGCGCGCCGTACCCGACGAGGCCGAACATCTTCTTGCGCACCCGGAACGTCGGTTGGTCGCCCCAGTTCGCGATCACCACCTCGTGCGCTTCCGGCAACGCCAGCATCATCGCGCGCACGTCGTGTTCGGTGGGCATCACAGCTCCTGGGCAGGCGGTCGGTGGTTCGCAGACCTTTATAGCCCCGATCACCGACAGCCCGGACCGCGGCACGCTCAGACGAAGGCGAACTCGTCGCCGGCGTGGAACTTGGCGAGCGATTCGGAGACCGACCGCCGCGACGGCGGATGGAAGGCGAACGCGTGCACGGCGGCGGTGAGGTAACCGATGTCGGAGGACTTGATGAACGCGATCCCGCCGAGCGATTCGACGGCCGCCGAGGACGCGCGGACCAGCGCGTCGCGAATCGCGATGCGCGAGAAGAGGAGACGCACCGAGATGTCCTGCCCGCGTTCGCCCTCGTCCACCGCGCGGGCGATGTTCTCGACGGCGCCCATGGCGTTCTCGATATCGGCGGCGGCGCGCACATAACCCTCGTAGTCGTCCTTGCCTGCGGCCAGCAGTCGTTCGAGTAGCGCGCTCGCCGCACCCAGGTAGTTGGCGGTGACGAGCATCCCGAACCACAGATATCCGGTCATCTCGTGTTGCCCCTCCGGGTCGTCGGCACCGTTGAGGAGGACGAGGTCGGCCGGTATCTCGACGTCCTCGAGGTGTACCTCGTCGCTTTCGGCACCGGCGAGGATCGGTCCTCGTCCATTGCTTCCTGCGCGAACCGTTGAGGGTGGCGAGCGACACATGGTGCATGGTGGTGGCCGCGCCCAATGAGGGTGACCCTGCTCCCGATCGCCCGCTGCACTCGCACGGCCCCAGCCCGCCGGATTCTTTGGAGATGGCCAGTGCGGTGCCGCCTGAGCCCCGAAGCGACCGATCGCTCCGCTGTCTCTGCTGTCGAGGGTGAGCAGGTGTGACTCGTCAAGGTAGGTGGCGAGGTCGAGCAGAAAGGACGTCAGCGCTGCGTGTTCACGGGCCATCAATGCGGTCATGACACTCCTCGAATTGTTTTCAATCCGGATATTCCGAAATATCCACAGGGGCACGAGCGATGGCCTATCAGACCTGCCTGGTCGGCGTCGGTCACCAAATCGGATCGGCGACGCTCCGGACCAATGGAGGTATCCCGATCGTGCACACCGCGAGGAGATTGGTATCGATGGCTATCAACGTATCCGGCCCTGCCGGGCCGGATTTGCCAGTCGCGCCCCTGACTGGCTGTCAGGGACCCGCCGACTGTAGGCCGGTTGATTAGACGGCCCGATGACTTCGCGTCGTAATCGTGTACTGGACATACCCGCGGTAGGCGATGTTCAACGCGGCATTGTGATCTGCCTGATCGGCATGCCCGCACATCCGGCACACGAACCGATCCTGTGTGGTCCGGTTCGCCTTGTCGACGTGTCCGCACGGATAGCACGTCCGCGAGGTGTTACGTGGATCGATCACCACCAGGGGAACGCCCGCCGACACGGCTTTGTAGGTCACGAAGTCCCGCAACTGTGCATACGCCCACGAGTGCAGTTGTTGCCGCTGAGCCTTGGCCAGCCGTACCCGCTCGCGGATCCCGGAAAGGTCTTCCAGGACAATCCCACGACCGGTGCGTTGCGCCTGAGCAACAATGGTCTTCGAAATCTGATGGTTGATATCGGTGGCGTACCGATGCTCCTTGTCACGACGCCGTCGCAGCTTCCGCTTCGCCGACTTCGACCCGACCTTCTGCAGGGCCCGCCGGGTCCGCGCGTACTTGGTGCGGCGCGCCGTGACCGCCCCACCGGACCAGTCCGCCGACGCCGCAGTGTCATCGGAGGTCACCGCGAGATTTACGATCCCCAGATCGACGCCGAGGAACTCCTGGACCACCACCGGTTCGGGTGTCGGGACGTCGACAGCCGCGTAGAGGAACCACATGTTGTCGCGGAACACGAGATCTGTTTCACCGCAACGGTGCTCCAGCAGTTCGCGCTGCCACGGCGCGCACACGTACCGCACCGCCTTGAGTCGGCCTTCGCTCGTCCAGATACTGATCGTCGAATCCTGCTGTTGCCAGGAGAGGCACCGATCATCGAACGGTTGCGCCGCCAACGCGCGGAACCCGATCGCCGTGGCGGCGATATCCGTGGCGCGCTTGCCGCCACGCGGGCCGTAATTCCCGGCTGCGAGGTTCGCGGCTCGCGTCGCGTAGGCGTCCGCGACCTTCTTGATCGTGCGGACCGCTGGTTGCGCCGACAGCCCCAACGCCTTCAACTGGTGGTAGACGGTCTTCTGCAGGGCGAACGCACGGCGATCCTCGACCGCCTGCGCGACTCGCGACACCACGTCGGCGGCGGTGTTACACAACACCAGAGTCTCGTGCAGGGCACGCGCCTGCGTGTCGGTGGGTGCGAGTTTGATCTTCACCACCCGTTTCACACCCGCACCCCCCTTCACCGCGCGCCGGGTCGAATATTTTGTGGTCCAAAGAGTATCGGCGAGGCGCTCTGATCCGATGCTCACTCACTGTGAGGAGATCATGGCAGAGGGGTGTGACAAGTTCGGTGTGACCGCTGAGCGAGTGCAACGGCGACGCCGATCACGTACATCTGCTGATCCACCACCAACCAGCCAGTCAACGGTGTCTCTGCGATATCTACTCCGGACAGTGGGTGACGGCGGGCGAGACCGTCGTCGATTCGACGCGCCTCACCGAGGCGACCGGCTGGGCGCCGACGCTGACTGCCCGGGAGTCGGCGGCCGTCATGATCCTGCTGCAGGGGAAACCCCTGTTGCGCAGAGAGGATGCCCTGGAACGCCGCATCGCCTGCGAGGCCGCGCTGGAGCCGGCGTCCGAATTCGTCGGAGTCGACGGCCGCGGCCTCGAACACGTCCAGATTCCCGCGGCCACCGGAGCCGTGCACGCCGAGGTCCACGCGGCACGGTCGGGCGGCGCAGCCACCGTGGTGTCGAGCGGCGCAGCCACCGTGGTGCTGCCCGCGCCGCCCGGACTCCACGCGCGGTATCTCACTCCGCTCGCCGTGGAGTTGGCGGAGAACGGCGTGAACGTCGTCGTCGCGGATCTCCCCGGGCACGGGCTGAGCACCGGGAAGCGCGGTCTTGCGACGGCGGCCGGGGTGCACGACGCCCTGGCAGTCGCGCTCGGCTATGCGCGGATCCGGTTCGGCGGCACGCCGCACGTGGTCAGGGTGGGTGACGCGACCGCGCCCGTGTCGCGGCCCGGACGCCGGCGGTCGTGGGTCGCCGGATCGCGGACTCGCGCGACCGTCAACCCCGCCGACGGACTCCTGCCGCGCAGACTGCGGTACGAGGGTGGGCTCGAGCACCTCCCGCACGCGTACTCCGCCCGCGGCGTCACCTCGGTCGTCCACTCCGATCGAGTCGACTCGTAGAGTGACCCCTGAATACGCGGACGCCGTGAACAGGAGTGAACCCATGACCAGTGAAGAAACCGGCAAGCGGAGCCCGGCCGTCGAGGCGGGTCTGACGGTGCGGCGTGAGGTGATGGGTCACGACTTCGTCGAGCGGGCGCTCACCCGGACCGCGGGGACCGACAGTGAGCAGTTGCAGGAATTCGTCACCGAGCACGTCTGGGACGCCGTGTGGAATCGGCCGGGGCTGGACCGTCGCAGCCGCAGCCTCCTCAACCTCGGCATGCTCATCGCGCTGCGGGCGCACGGTGAGCTGAAGGGCCACGTGCGGGGTGCACTGCGCAACGGTCTGACCCGCACCGAGATCGTCGAAGCGGTGATCCACGCGAGCGCCTACTGCGGGGCCCCCGCCGGTCTGTCGGCGATGGCCGTAGTGCAGGAGGCGCTCGACGCGGAACTGGGACCGCTCGAATCCCAGGACTGACGACCCGACTCAGCCTGTCACACCGGTGATCTCGTTCGGGGTCTCCGGCAGATCGGCGTGTCCGGACACGGACCAGGTGTCGAGGTCGATCGTGTGGATCTTCTTGTTCGCGGGATCGGTCACGTAGGCCGTGTGGTCCTGCACGTACAGCGCGGGACGCGGCGACTGCCACTGGTCTGGCTCGGTCCACGGCTCGAGGATGTCGACGGTGCGGCTCACGGCCTTGGTGTTCGGGTCGATCACGTGCAGGGCGCCGTCGGTGCCGAGGACGAGGGCCTCACCGTGCGGGGCGCGCCCGAGCGACCGGAACGTGTAGCTGGTGCCCAGGTCGACGAGGGTGAGCTGTCCCGTGGCGGTGTCGGTGAGGGAGACCCGTTCGGGGCGTTCGAGTTCGGCGTCCGGGTCGGTCTTGTAGTCGCCCAGCATGATCGGGGAGTTCTCGTCGCCGGCCTGGTTGCCGATGCGCCCGTAGGGGTCGGGGCTCGTCACCTTGGTGATGACGCCGTCCCGGTAGATCAGCAGGCCGTTCTGGCATCCCACGACCACCGTCTCGTCGGCGGCAACGGCCTCCCCGTGCACGCCGGGGCAGTCCTCGTTGCGCGCGATCTCCTTGCGGTCGCGGTCGAGTACGACGATGCCGGTGCGCTCGTCCTCGTTGCCCACGGTGGTGAGCAGGCTGCCGTCGGAGAGTTCCACGGCCACACCGTGATGCGCTTCCGGGGTCGTGAACTCGGTGGTGTCCGGGGTGCCCTGGGAGAGTGCGGCCGGGTCGAACACGCGCACCAGTCCGGTGCCGTCGTCGAACAGCACGGTCTTGCCGTCGTGCCGGACCACGTGCCCGGGCGTCTTCGCCTCGAACGCGACGTCGGTGAGTGCGGGTGCGGTGGTGTAGTGGCTGCCGCCGTCGGTCCAGGTTCCGGTGTCGAGGGCGGTGAAGCTGTTGCCGGTGCTGATCAGCACGTGCCGGTCGTCGCCCGCGGGGTTGAGCCGGGTGAAGCCGTCCACCTCGGCCGAGCCGACCACGTCGAGGCTCTGCGCGTCGAGGACGAGCACCCCGCCGTCGTAGCTCAGTGTCAGTCGTGGCGTGGCCGCGTCGGTGGTGGTCGCTTCGGCGGTGCCGGAGTCGGTGGAGCAGGACGTGAGAAGTGCCGCCGAGAGTGCCACGGCGGCAACGGCGGTGGGTCGGGGTCTACGCATAAGGGTCACCCAGGAGAAGTAACCCTTTTTGCAAACGGTTGTCAAAGTCGTAAGTGTGCATGTGGCGATGCATCGACTACGACAACCCCTGCGCGATCGCCAGGGAATTGGAATCCATCATCTCGATGTACGTGCCGGCCCCCGAGCCGGGTTCACCCAGTGATTCCGTGAACAGCGAGACCACGTCAACCGGAACGCGTGCTTCCGACGCCAGCACCTGTGCGAGTCGATCGGGCTGGGAGGAGTCGACGAAGATCGCGGGCACCCTCGCCGCCGTGACGGTCGCGGCCAGGTCCGACAGATCCGACGCGCTGGGCGACGCCAGGGTGGTACCGCTGGGAATCACCGCCCCGATCGTGTCGAAGCCGAAACGCTGTGCCAGATAGCCGAACACGTGATGGTTGGTCACCAGTTTGCGTCGATCGGGCGGGACGGTCGCGAACCTGTCCGTCATTCGGGCGGTGAGTTCCGCGAGTTTCCGGGCGTAGCCGTCCGCGTTCGTGCGGACAGCATCCGCGTCGATGTCCGGCACGTGTTCGATCACCGCGTCGCGGATCAGGGCGACCGCGTCCCGCATGCGGTCCGGATCGGTCCAGACGTGCGGATCCATGGTGCCCGAGGACTTTCCGGAGCGATATTCGATCGGTCGCACGGCCTCACCGATCTGCAGGATCGGGACTCCCTCCGCGCGCGCGGTGTCGACGGTCTTGCCGATTCCTTCCTCGAGGCCGAGCCCGTTCGATACGAGGAGGTCGGCGCGTTCCACCCGCGCGGCGTCCGAGGCGGAGATCTCGAACGAATGGGGATCGGCGCCCCTCGGCATCAGCACCGTGACGTCGGCCCGGTCGCCGACGACGTTCTGCACCAGGTCGCCCAGAATGTTCGTCGTCACGACCACGACGGGACCGTCGGGCGAGCCCGGCGTGCACGCGGTCACCGGCAGCACCGCGAGTGCGGTCAGGAGGGCCAGCGGCAGCAGGCGCCGCATCCTCGTCACAGCCCGACCACGCCGAGGGTGGACGCAGAGACGCCGATGTCGAGGATTCGCGCGACCCGGGCGTTGTCCCGGAAGTCGATCTCGGCCACCGACTTCGACGCGGGATCCGACACGTACGCGCGGGTGCCGCCGACGACGATCACCGGTGGGGTCGAGGATGCCTGGCTCGGGTTGTGAGGGCGTGCCAGGACGCGGGACGACGCGGTCTCCGCGCCGGACTGCGCGTCGTACACGCGGAAGGTGCCGTCGGCGAGGACGGCGAACACCGAGCGTCCGTCGCCCGCCAGCGCGACGTCCAGCGCCCGGTCCGGGGTCCGGACGTGCGTCCACCCGCGGGTGCGCGCATCGAAGACCAGCAGCCCGTCGTTGGTGGCGGCGGGTCCCGCGGAGGCGACGTGAAGCGGCAGGCCGTCGTGTCCGCGGAGCGCGGTGGGACGGGTGGCGGCGCCGATGCCCGCCGGGTACGCAACCTTCTCCGACGTCCAGGTGCCGTCGCCGGCGGTCGCGAGGAACAGTCCGTCCTCGCACGCGCCCAGCACATGCGTGTCGGATACGGCCGCGCCGTTCAGGTTCGGGCAGGCGGTGTCGAAGCGCTGCGGGACCGCACCGTCTGTGGTGTGGAGTTCGAGCGTGCCGGTTCCGGTCGCGGCCGAGTGCGAGACCACGAATCCGTCGGCGATCGGCAGGGCGACCCCGTGGTGCGGGGCGTCGGCCCGCACGACCGTGTCGACGTCGATGCTGTCCTTGCGGAGGGCGGCGAAGTCGATCACGCGGGCGACGCCGTCGCCGTCGAAGAACGTCGCGACCTTGTCATCGCCCTCGATCACGCGCGCCGGCCCGGCGCCGTCGAGGGTGCCGAGTTCGACCGGGTCCTTGGTGTACGAGTGGGTGTGGTCCCCGTGGTCGATGGTCCAGGTGCCGGCGTCCACGACGTGCACGGCGCCGCCGGTGCCGTCGACGGCGAACGCGTAGCGGTCCTTGACCGTCGTCAACTGTGCCGGGTTGTCGTACTCGAACGAATGGAGGGTCTCGGCGGTCGCGAGGTCGAGGACGGTCACGCGGCCGGAGTCGGCGTCCGACACGACGAGCCGGGGTTCCGGCCCCTCCACCTCGGTGGATCCCGCCTCGGCGGCGAGGTCGCTACCCGGCTGGGTCAGGCCGCCGGGGGAGGCCGCCTCCTCCGGTGGGGACGCGCAGGCGCCGACGGTCAGCGCGGCGACCGCGGCAATCGCTGCGCGGGCGAGGGTCGTGTTCGGCATTCGGGGCTCCATCTATCGAACGGGTATCGGAGTGGGTGACACGGCAGGTCGGAGTCGTCGCGATGCCGACCGGATGACGGCGGCGACGAAGAATTGGAGAACGGCGAGCCCGGTGATCGTCGCGCCCGCGGCGGTGTCGGCGTTCCACGACACGATCAGTCCTGTGAGCGTCGCGGACCAGCCGAGCAGTACGGCAATGGCCATCGTGGCGCCGATCGACCTGCCGAACAGCGCCGCGGTGGCCGACGGAGCGACGAGAAGTCCGAACACGAGCAGGGTGCCGACGATGCGGAACGACGCGACCACGGCGAGGACCACGAGCGCGAGCAGGGCGAGGTGCGCCCACCGGGGCCGCAGCCCCAGGGTGTGGGCCTTGCGTTCGTCGAAGACGAGGGCGACGAACGGGCGGTACGCGATCACCGAGACGATCCCGGCTACCGCGGCCGCCGCGGCGAGCCAGATCAGGTCGCCGCGCGTCGCGGACAGGACGTCACCGAAGAGGAAGGCGGTGAGATCGACCGCGAACGATCGTGCGCGCGAGACGATCACGACACCCAGTGCGAGCATGCCGACGAACAGCAGGCCGATCCCGGTGTCCTCGGACAGTCGCGAGTTCTTCGACACCCACGCGACGCCGAGAATCATGACGACCGCGCTGGCGGCCGCGCCGACGAGGAGATTGGCGCCCGCGAGATAGGCAACTGCCACGCCGGGCAGCATGCCGTGCGAGATGGCCTCGCTCATGAAGGCCATGCCCCGCAACACGACCCACGTGCCGACGAGTCCGCAGAGGACGGACACCAGCATGCCCGCGAACAGGGCGCGCTGGACGAAGGACACCGTCAGGGGGTCGAGTAGCCATTCCACTCTGCTAATCTAACGATAATGATTGTCGTAAGCGAAATCGCGGTCCGATACGGTTCGACCCCGGCGTTGAACGGTGTGAGTGTGTGCCTCACACCGGGCACCGTCACGGCCGTGGTGGGACACAACGGTTCGGGGAAGTCGACACTCCTGCAGTGCCTCGCCGGCATCGCGCGTGTCACGTCGGGGCGGATCGACGGCACGGACGGGCTGCGCACGGCGTATGTGCCGCAACGACATGCGGTGAGCGAACAGCTACCGCTGACCGTGCGTGAGGTGGTGGCCATGGGCGCCTGGCAACGGCGCGGAGTGTGGCGGCGGCTCACCCCCGGCGACCGCGACGCCGTCGACGGGGCGCTGAGCAGGCTGGGTCTCGCGGATCTCGGCGCGCGGCCGATCGGCGCGCTCTCGGGCGGGCAGCGTCAACGCGCCCTGCTCGCGCAGGCACTCGTGCAACGCGGCGACCTGCTGCTCCTCGACGAGCCGACCACCGGACTCGACGCGCACGCCCGCGCGGTGATCGGCGACGTCGTCGGCGAAGAGGCCGCGCGGGGTGCGATCGTCGTGACGGCCACGCACGACTCCGGCGACGCGGAACGCGCCGATCAGGTGCTGACCCTGTCGGCGGGGATGCCGCTCACCCCACTTCGACGATGACGAGTTTGTTGCCGTCCGGATCGCGGAAGTAGAACATGGGCGGCACGTAGTCGCCCATCCGCAGGACCTCCGCATCCACGTCGACGCCGCTCGCCGACAGGGTGGCATGGTCGGCGTCGGCGTCCGAGGTGGTGAGCCGGATGCCGGTCTCGACGCCCACCGGGACACCGTCACGGGTGGGCACGAGCGCGATCGACGTGGCCGAACCCGGCGGCGCCACCTCCACCCACCGCTGACCGGGGCTGAACTCCGCATCCATGCGACGCTCGAAACCGAGTGTGCCCACATAAAATTCGAGCGACCGATCCTGATCGGTCACGGGAACCGCCACCGTGTGCACCCCGTTGATGTGGGTCTTGCCGTCTTCGGTCATGCCGTCCACCTCCCGTCGGTAGGCGTCACGCCTGCTCGGCTGCCTTCTCGAGTTCGGCGACGTCGAGTTTGCGCATCTTCAGCATCGCCTGCATGGCACGCTGCACCTTCGCGTCGTCCGGGTCGCGCATGAGTTCGTACAGCCGCTCTGGGACCACCTGCCAGGACACGCCGAAACGGTCCTTGACCCAACCGCATTGGCTCTCCTCGCCGCCGTCGGTGAAGGCGTCCCAGTACCGGTCCACTTCTTCCTGGTCGGCACACAGGATCTCGAAGGAGATGGCCTCGTCGAACGTGAACTGCGGGCCGCCGTTGAGCGCGATGAACGGTTGTCCGTTGATCTCGAAGGACACGGTCAGCACCTGTCCCTCCGGGCCGGGAGTGTTCGGACCGTAGTGGGTGACCTCCGTGATCCGCGAGTTCGGGAACAGGGAGGTGTAGAACTTCGCGGCCTCTTCGCCTCGAGTGTCGAACCAGAGACAGGGGGTGATGGGTTTCATGGCGCATTCCTCTCGCGGGTCCTCGTCGGTTCATCCTCGCCGATATAGACCGCGCCTGCGCCCGAAACTCATCGGACCGCTGTCAGGAGTTCAGTGCACCGTCCGGGTGGACGAGATGGCGATCGCTCCGAGCAGCCCGACCAGGGCGAAGGCATAGAACCCCCACGGGACCGCGTAGCCGGCGCCCAGCAGGACACCGCCGAGGATCGGGCCGCAGATCGCGCCGACCCGGCCGACACCCGCCGACCAGCCGAGGGCGGTCGCGCGGATCTGCGGCGGGTGGTTGGCGCTCGTGAACGCGTAGACGAGAACCTGTGCGCTGAACACGAAGCAACCGGCGAGGAACACCAGGGCGTAGATGCCGAACGACACCTTGACGCTGAGCAGGGCGAGGAACACCGCGGCGCCCGCGAACCAGATGATGGCCGCGGTGCGCGGACCGATCTTGTTGGCGACGCCGCCCGCGATCAGCAGTCCGACCACCGCGCCGGCGTTGAGGATCAGCAGGAACGTCAGTGACGCGCCGAGGTCGTAACCCGCCTCGCGCATGATCGTCGGCAGCCACGTGTTGAGGCCGTAGACGAGCAGAAGTCCCATGAAGGAGGTGACCCAGATGGCGATGCTGTTGCGCAGGAACGGCCGCGAGAACAGGGCGCGCACCGGGTTCGCCGACGGCGCGACGGGAGCGTCGGCGGCGGGGGCCGCTTCCAGTTCAAGGCCGTACTGCTTCGCGATGGCCTCCGCCTCGGCGCGCTTGCCGTGCGACAGCAGGTACGAGGGGGACTCGGGGAGGTGGCGGAGCATCAGCGGGATCAGGACCACCGCGGGAAGGGCGCCGACGACGAACATCGAACGCCAGCCGAACGGTTCGATCAGGACGATCGCCAGCGCCGCCGTCGCGACGGCACCCACGTGGTATCCGGTCATCAGCAGCGTCGACGCGGATCCGCCGCCCTGCTTCTTCGAGAATTCGTTGACGAGGGCGAGCGCGGTCGGCAGCGCGCCGCCGAGGCCGACACCGGCGAGGAAGCGGAACAGTCCGAACAGGAACGGGTTAGGTGCGACCGCGCAGAGGAGAGTGAGGATCGAGAACGCCGCCACCGCGTACAGCAGGGCGCGCCTGCGTCCGATGACGTCGGTGAGCGTGCCGATGACGAGCGCGCCGATGGTCATGCCGACCAGGCCGAACGTCGAGATGAACGTGATCGCGCCCGTCGACAGATTCCAGTCGCTGTACTCGCGGAGCGAGGGGATGACGGCACCGAGGACGACCAGGTCGAACCCGTCGAGTAGCACGGCCACCCAGCAGAGGGGCGCGACCCAGAGGGCGGTGGAGGCGCGGGCGGCGCTTCGTTGGGAAGTGGTCATGATGTCCTCGACATTCGGTGATCTCCGCAGGGCGTTCGCGATGCGAACCCTAGTTCTGTAGGCGCACTCATTGTGTGGCGCGCCATAGTTGCCTGTCAAACATGGCCACTCCACATGTGGGCGGTCCGCCGACCCTGGGCGTGCGCCCAAAATCACCGCCGGTTGGTCAAGGCTTGGTAAACCCCGTGTGGATAATCGACCGGGTACGAGTCGATGAGCCAGGACGGACTGTGAGAACCAACCACCAGGTGGCTACCAGCCGTCCGCGCGCCGCCGCGTCACCGTCGACGGCCGGCGGCTACCGGTACGACCTCGACGGACTGCGCGGCATCGCGATCGCCCTGGTCGTTGTCTATCACGTGTGGTTCGGGCGGGTGTCCGGCGGCGTCGACATCTTCCTGGTGCTCTCCGGCTTCTTCTTCACCGGCATGCTCGTGCGCCGGGTGGGTGCGAACTCCGGTGTGTCCATCGCGGCCGTCCTGCGGCGCACGGCCCGGCGGCTGCTGCCTGCACTGGTGGTGGTGACGGCCGCGACGGCCGTCGTCACCGTCGTGCAGCGGCCCTTCACACAATGGTCCGGGATCGCCGATCAACTCCTCGCGTCGCTGCTGTACGTGCAGAACTGGCAACTGGCCCGGACCGCATCCGACTACGCCGCCGCCGACGCGTCCGTCAGTCCGCTGCAGCACCTGTGGTCGATGTCCGTGCAGGGGCAGTTCTACGTGCTCGCGCTCGCGGTGGTCGCGGGAGTGGCCTGGACGTGCCGGCGCCGGACCGGTCTCGTGCGTCCCCTGCTCGGCGGCATCCTCGGTGCGGGGTTCCTGGTGTCGTTCGGCTACGCCGCGACGCTGTCGCAGGACCGCCAGTCGTGGGCGTACTTCGACACGTTCGCGCGACTGTGGGAGTTGCTCGCGGGCGCACTGCTCGCGCTCGTCGTGCACCGGGTCGACCTGCCCCGCGGGTGGCGGGTGGCACTCGCGGTGTCGGGGTTCGCCGTCGTGCTCGGGTGCGGATTCCTCGTCGACGGCGCCGCCCTGTTCCCCGGCCCGGCGGCCCTGATTCCGGTCGGCGCGGCGGTGGCGCTGATCCTCGCGGGTGCCGGACCGTCCGAGCAGCCGGGGGTCGTGACGATGATGGCGTCGCGGCCGTTCGTCGAACTCGGTGGCCTGGCCTATTCGCTGTACCTGTGGCACTGGCCGATCCTCATCTTCTACCTCACGTGGCGGGAGCGGCCCGCGGTCGGAGCGCTCGGCGGACTCGCGGTGATCCTCGTGTCGCTGGTGCTGGCGTGGCTCACCCAGCGGCTGATCGAAACGCGGTTCCAGACGGGGTCGGCCCGTCCGGGTCGGGCGCTCACCGCGCTGATCGCGATCCTCGGCGTCGCCGTGGTCGGTTCGGCGTCCGGCTGGCACGCGTACCTCGCCCGCAACCCGGAGACCACCGCGCGGGTCGGCGAGCTGGACCCGTGGCTGTACCCGGGCGCGGCGTCGCTGACCGACGGCGCGTTCGCGCCGCGCACCGACATGCGGCCCACCCTGCTCGAGGCGCCGGGAGATCTTCCGCCGCCGACCGTCGACGGCTGTATCTCCGATCTGAGCACCCGCGACGTCGTGACCTGCGTGTACGGCGACGTCACCGCCGATCGGACGATCGCCGTGGTGGGCAGTTCCCACGCCGAGCACTGGATGCCCGCGCTCGACCGCATCGGGCAGCAGCGCGGCATCCGTGTCGAGACGTATCTCAAGATGGGGTGCCCGCTGACCGTCGCGGACGTCCCGCTGCTCGCCGGCGAGCCGTATCCCGACTGCGGCGACTGGTCCCGCGACGTCCTGGACCGGCTGCGTGACCACCGGCCGGACTGGGTGTTCTCGACGTCCTCGCGTCCCAACGAGGAGGGGGCCGGCGACGTCACCCCCACCGACTACGTGGGCCTGTGGGAGCGGCTCGCCGATTTCGGGCTCCCGTTCCTCGGCATTCGCGACACCCCGTGGCTGCACCACGACGGCGTCCCGTATTCGGCGGTCGACTGCCTGGCCGACGGCGGCGACGCCGACAGTTGCGGACTGCCCCGCGACGACGTGCTGGCCCCGGACAACCCGACGGTCGAGGCGGCCCGCGACCTGCCGTCGGTGCATCCGCTCGACCTCACCGACGCCGTCTGTGACGTGGCGATCTGCCGTGCGGTGCAGGGAAACATCCTCGTCTACCACGATTCGCACCACCTCTCGGCGACGTATGTCCGGAGCCTCGCCCCCGAACTGGACCGGCAGGTCGGCATGGCCACCCGCTGGTGGTGACCGGGATACTGACGGCATGTCCGAAGACGACCGCAGCATGCTGGGACGGGCCTTCCTGGTGCTGGGGTCGTTCACGTCGGAACGTCCGCGGCTGTCGCAGTCGGAGCTGAGCCGTCGCACCGGGCTGCCGCTGCCCACCGTGCACCGGCTGTGCCGTCAGCTCGTCGCCAACGGCGCGCTCGAACGCGTCGACGACGGGCACTACGAGATCGGGGTGCGGCTGTGGGAGTTGGGTGCGCTCGCGCCCCGCGCCCACGGGCTGCGGCAGGTGGCGTTGCCGTATCTCGAGGACCTGTACGAGGCGACACGCGAGAACGTGCAGCTCGTGGTCCGGGAAGATCTCGAGGCGCTGTACATCGAGCGGTTGTCGGCGCGCGGGGCCGTGACCGTCGTCGGCAGGGCCGGTGGCCGGCTGCCGCTGCACGCGTCGAGCGGCGGTCTCGTGCTGCTGGCGTTCGGCGGCAAGGACCTGCTCGACGGGGTCCTCGCGGCGGGCCTCGAACGCTTCACCCCGTCGACCATCACCACCGAACATCGGCTGCGCAGCACCCTCGACGACATCCGCCGGACCGGGTGGGTCACGTGCCGTGAACACCTCAACATCGGAACGCTCGCCGTGGCCGCGCCGGTGTCGCGGTCGACGGGGGAGGTGGTGGCCGCGGTGTCCGTCGTGGTTCCGGCGGAGAAGGATCCCGCGCCCCTGATCCCGGCCGTGCGGGCGGCGGCGCGGGGCATTTCCCGTGGCGTCGCGTAGCTCGTCTTTCACTCAGTGAAAGCAGGGGTGTTGCGGGCCGCTTCTTCGAAGGACAGTGACTGGTGTCACGAACTACGCGAGGAGTCTGCTCATGAACACACAGGTCGGGATCGTCGGCGGGGGCCCAGCAGGACTGATGCTCTCCCATCTCCTGCACCTGAAGGGCATCGATTCCGTCGTGCTCGAAAGCCGCACCCGCGAGGATGTGGAGGGCACCATCCGGGCCGGTGTGCTCGAGCAGAACACCGTCGACCTCATGGTCGACACCGGACTCGGCGACCGCGTCAAGCGTGAAGGACTCACCCACCACGGCATCGAACTGCGCTTCGGCGGCCGCGGCCACCGCATCGACTTCGACGAACTGACGGGCGGCCGCGCCGTCACCGTCTACCCGCAGCACGAGGTCCTGAAGGACCTCATCGCCCGGCGTCTCGAAGACGACGGCGACATCCGCTTCGGCGTCTCCGACGTACAGGTGCACGGCCACACCACCGACAACCCGAAGATCACGTACGTCGACGCCGCCGGCAACGAGCAAACCCTGACGTGCGCACTCGTCGCCGGCTGCGACGGCTCGCGGACCACGACCCGCGGCCTCATCCCCGAAACCACCGTGCGCACCGACCACTTCCGGCAGTACCCGTTCGCCTGGTTCGGCATCCTCGCCGAGGCTCCGCCGTCCTCCGAGGAACTGATCTACGCCAACCACCCGCGAGGCTTCGCGCTCATCAGCACCCGCACCCCCGACGTCCAGCGGCACTACCTGCAGGTCGACCCCGATGACTCCGTCGACAACTGGTCCGACGACCGCATCTGGTCCGAACTGCACGCCCGCGTCGACGGCGAAGGCGCAGAGATCAAGGACGGCAAGATCTTCCAGAAGTCGATCCTCCAGTTCCGCAGCTTCGTGTGCGAACCCATGCAGCACGGCAACCTCTTCCTCGCCGGCGACGCCGCCCACACCGTGCCCCCCACCGGCGCGAAGGGCATGAACCTCGCCATCGCAGACGTCTACTTCCTGTCCGAGGCGATGTCCGAGTACTTCGCCACCCGCAGCCGCGCCGGGCTCGAGGGCTACACCGACAGCGTCCTCCCGCGCGTGTGGCGGACCCAGCACTTCTCCTGGTGGATGTCCTCGATGCTGCACCGCCTCCCCGACGACACCGGCTTCGGCCACAAGCGGCAGGTCGCCGAACTCGACATGGTCACCCGCTCCGCCGCCGGTCGCACCCTCATCGCGGAGAACTACGTCGGCACTCCTTTGCGCTGACGCGCCCGTGAGTACTTATTAACGTGGGGCGGTTAATAAGTACTCACGGGTGGCGGAGCCGCAAGAAGGGGGCAAAGAGCCGGGCCGTGTTCGCCGATGCCGTCGCGGTGTCTTCCGGCGGGTTGGCTATGAAACTCAAGGCAAGCCGGACGATGGCGTGCGCGAGGATGTCCGCGTCTTCGGGGGAGGCGTTCACCCACGACCGCTGCAACGTCTCGGCGAGCCGCTCGGCCGCGGGCCGGATGATGATGTCGCTGTCCGTGGTGATCAGGCGCAGCAGATCCTCGGGCGCCTGCCCCTGGTGCAGCGACAACACCAGGGGATCGGCGCCGCTGAGTGCGAAGAACGTCGCATAGCCTTGCCGCAGAGCGGTTGTCACGTCGTCGGGGTTGTCGTACAGCGCGGACTCGATGACGGTGACGAGGCTGTCGGTCAGCCGAAGGGCGTATCCCTCCGCCAGGCCGCGCCGCGAGCGGAACTCCTTGTAGATCGTCTGCCTGCTCATGCCGGCGGCGACCGCGACGTCGGTCATGGTGATCGTCGGCCACGGACGTTCGAGGAGAAGTTCCCGCAGCGCATCGAGGGTCGTCTCCCGCATCAGCGACGTCGCGGCGAGCCGGTACCGGCTCTGTCGTTCGGCGCGGTCGTGTGCGGACATGAGGTCGATGCTAGCGGGCGGGTGTTGCCAAGCCTTCCCGGTCGCCGGCGAGCACGTCCGTCAGGGCGACCGACTCGTCAGCCAACGCGAGGCGGTCGACCGTGCCGCCCCGGGCGATCATCGTGCGCACGGTCCGGAGGTCTTTCGGACGGCCGACGGCGATGGCCCCGACCGGGGTGTCCTCGCGCACCGCGACCGCCGTGAAATCGCGATCCGCGATCGAACCGCGGACCACGTAGTCGTCGTCGACACGGGTTGCGCCTGCGAATTGCACGGTGTGGCCGTACTGCGTGGACCACCCCCAAGGAACGTCCGTGAACGGTGTGGGATTGCCGAGGATGGAGTGCGCGGCGGCAATCCCTTGTGCCTGAGCGCCGTTCCAGTGTTCGGAGCGATACCGCTCGTCGCCGCGCGCCCCGGGAATGTTGGCGGCGTCGCCGGCGGCGAACACGCCGTCGGCCGACGTGCGGAACAGCTCGTCGACGGTGATGCCGTTGTGGACCCGCAGGCCCGCCGCGACGGCCAGCGACACCTCGGGGACGGTGCCGACCGACACGAGGACGGTCCCGGCACTCCAGGTGCGACCATCGGCCGCGGTGGCCAGGGCGGCGCCGTCGTCGCCCACGTCCAGCGAGGCGAGCGTGACGTTCGTGCAGACGTCGACGTCGTTCTCGGAGTGCAGCGAGGCGATTATCGTCGAGACGTCCGGGGGCACGATGCGACTGAGGAGCGACGCGTCCCGTTCGAGAACGGTGACGTCCGCGCCCAGCGACCGCGCCGTCGCGGCGACCTCGCATCCGATGAGACCCCCGCCGATCACGAGGAGCGAACCTGTGCGCCGAATCGACTCCCGAAGCGAATCCGCATCGACCATCGACCGAAGGGTGAAGACGTCCGCACCGGAGACGCCGTCGAGTCGGCGCGCCCGGCCGCCCGTCGCGAGCAGCAGTGCACTGAAGTGCAGTGTCTCGCCGGACGAGAGTGTCAGCACCTTCCGTCGTGCGTCGAGTTCGACTGCCGTTGCACCGGTGACCAATTCGATGTCTTGTTCTTTCCAGAACGAGTCGGGCCTCAGTGCCGTCTTCTCCGCCGCCGTGGCACCCGACAGGAGATCCTTCGACACCGTCGGACGTCGGTACGGCGGCGCGGGTTCGTCGCCGATCAGGACGACGCGCCCGGTGAAACCTTCAGAGCGGAGCGTCTGCGCGGCGCTCGCCCCGGCGATGCCGGACCCGACGATGACGACCGTCGACAGTTCCGTGGAAGGACTCATGCCCGGCTGACCTCGACCATGTCGAAATCGGCCTTGGCGGCCCCGCAGTCGGGGCACGACCAGTCGTCGGGGATGTCGTCCCACCGGGTGCCTGGCTCGATGCCGTCCTCCGGCCAGCCCTCGGCCTCGTCGTACTCGAATCCGCACTGGGCGCAGCGAAAAAGCTTGAAATCGGTACTCATGTCATGCCACCTTCGTTTCGAAATCGATCTTCTCGCGGACCCCGCAATCGGGGCAGCACCAGTCGTCGGGCACATCGGCCCATGGGGTGCCGGCGGGGAATCCTTCACGGGGTGCGCCGGACGCTTCGTCGTAGACGTAGTCGCAGACCGGGCACCGGTAGGCGGCCATCACCGAACCCCGCCGTCGTACTTGGCCAGAACCTTCTCGCGCTTACCGGGTTGGATGTTCACGCGGGTGATGTCGCCGTCGTAGTGGTCGAGCACCCGGTGGTCCATCACCTTGCGCCACAGCGGCGGGAAGTACGCGAGCGTGATCATGCTGGCGTATCCGCTGGGCAGGTTGGGGGCGCCGTCCATGCTCCGCAGCGTCTGGTACCGCCGCGTCGGGTTCGCGTGGTGGTCACTGTGGCGCTGCAGGTGGTACAGGAAGATGTTGGTCACGATGTGGTCGGAGTTCCAGCTGTGCGCGGGTGCGCAGCGCTCGTAGCGGCCGCTGGCCGTCTTCTGACGCATCAGGCCGTAGTGCTCGAGGTAGTTGACCGTTTCGAGGAGCGAGAAACCGTAGACGGCCTGGATGATCAGGAACGGGATGACGACCGGACCGAATATCGCGGTGAGCGCGCCGAACAGCACCACCGACATGAGCCACGCATTGAGAACGTCGTTGTGAATGCTCCACGTGCTCTTGCCGAGTCGTTGCATTCGAGTCTTCTCGAGCTCCCACGACGACTTCAGGCTTCCCCACACGCTGCGGGGCAGGAACGCCCAGAAGCTTTCTCCGAAACGTGAACTCGCCGGGTCCTCGGGTGTCGCGACCCGGACGTGGTGGCCGCGGTTGTGCTCGATGTAGAAATGGCCGTAGAAGGTCTGCGCGAGAGTGATCTTGGCCAGCCAGCGTTCGAGGTCGGTCTTCTTGTGGCCCATCTCGTGGGCGGTGTTGATGCCGATGCCGCCCATGACGGCGACGCTGAACGCGACACCGATCTTCGACCACAGCCCGAGGCCGCCGTCGATGCCGAGCCAGGACAGGCTGTCCGCCGACCAGAGGTAGCACGCGAACACCAGGCTCGCCAGCTGGAACGGGATGAACACGTACGTGCAGTACCGGTAGTATCTGTCGTTCTCGAGCTGTTCCATCACTTCCTCGGGCGGGTTCTGGCCGTCGGGTCCGAAGAACCTGTCGAGGACCGGGAGCACGATGAACAGCAACAGCGCGCCGATCCACCACCACACCGGAGCCGCCGCCGACCATCCGAGTTGGTTGAAGGCCCACACGAGCCCTGCGGCGAGGAACAGCGCGGTCGGGGGTATCAACCCCATCAGCCACAGGTAGCGCTTGCGGTCGCGCCAAGCGTCCGGGGGTGCTTCCTCTGTCGTCCTGCCGATATCCGACGTCGTCACGGTCCGAACCTCCTCGTCCAGTAGCTGTCGCGGTATGAACCAGCTCACTCTCAGTTGGACAGTACACGGACTTCGATCCAGGGTCTAGACAAAACTAGCTATTTGTAAATCCCGACATGGGCAGCGCTCTAACACCGGGGTCACCCCGGCCGATAGAAAGTGCGACACTGTTTCGCCGTGCGGAGGAGGCACTCGATGTTCCGCGACCCGGGACTGCCCGACTGGCTCGAATTCGTTCTCGGCCTGCTCGGGTACCGCTGGTAGTCCTCTACTCCGGCGTGCGCGAGCGCGCCGCGAACGTCGCCGTCGCCACGACGGCGAAGGCCAGCCCCCACCATTGGTGACCGGCGAATGCGACGAGCACGCCGGTCGCCGCGAACAGTACGGTCTGGGCGACCAGTCGCGCTGGGTTGGGTAGTCGTCGGGTCGATTTCGGGGCCATCGCGACACCCCAGATCACGGCCGCTGCCACCGGGAGGAGCACCGCGAGTGCCACCTGCACGACCGTCGAGTTCGCGAGCGACCACCCCGCGACGGCGAGCAGGACCAGCATCGCGATCTCACAGGCGAACGCCACGACGTCGAGAGCGCCCACTCGTTGCGCGCCGGCTTCGCTCATCGATCCAGCTTAGATGCGTGCGGTGGAAGCGAGGCTGGTGCAGATCGGGGCCCGTGAGTAGTTATTAACCACGGGCGGTTAACAAGTACTCACGGGCGAAGCATGACGGCGACGCGGGAGAGCCGGGGCTCGTCGATCGAACCCTCCACGCAGCGTGCGAATATCCACAGGCGTAGCCGCTCGCAGTCGAGGTCGAGCAGGCCGGCCATCCGGTTCGAGAATCCGACGGGGTCGGCGGCGAGGCGGTCGACATGGTCGAGCATGTGCTGCAGCACGTCGTACGTCGGATCCCCGACATGCGGTTTGGGATCGATCATCAGCCACGGCTCACGCGCGGCGGACAGCACGTTGTCGGGGTGAAGGTCCGTGCACAGCAGCCGCGACTGCGTTGCCGTCCGCGGTAGTTCGCGGAACAGTTCCATGCCGGTTCGCGCGAGGCCCGGATCCAGGCGTGGTGCGCGGGCGAGTTTCTCCTCGAACTCGTCGGCCCACACGTCGCACATGCCGGCAAGCGGGCGGAACGGGTTGTCGGCGGCTGGTTCGATCCACAGCCTGCGCAGCAACCCGGCAATCACGACGTCCTGTGCCTCGGGCGGCCGGACGTCGGACAGCGGGGTGCCGGGTTCGCAGGATTCGAGGAGCAAGGCCGTGGTGTGGTCGAGCACGCGGTAGTCGAGCAGTCGGACGGCGCCGCCACCGTTCCATGCCGCGAGTCCGTCCGCCTCGTGCAGTGCCTCGTCGTGTCGCCAGCCGATCTTCAGCACCACGCGTTCGCCGGCGATTGTGCGTGCGGGCGCCGTCCAGGACGTCACGCCGCCGGGTTGGAACGGGCGACCGACGTCCAGTGACCACTCCCGACTCACCGTTTCGACGACGGCAGGGAGGTCGGCCAGCCACGTTCGGCGCGGCGCGTCGGGGGAGTCGAACTCGGCCATCTCTCGCACGAGGTTCGTCGGCAGTTCCAGATCTGGCACACCCGCATTGTGCCTCGCGAACTGTTCTGCAATCGCGCACCGGCGCAAACTAGAACCTGTTACATTCGCGGGAGGGGTACTACTTCTGAAACTCGGAGAGAGAACTCATGAGCTACCGCGTCGTCGAATGGTCCACCGGTACGGTCGGGCGTCACGCCATCGCAGGCATCGACGCCCGCGACGACCTCGAACTGGTCGGCGTGTGGGTGTCCAACCCCGAGAAGGTCGGGAAGGACGCCGGGGAACTGGCGGGCCTCGGAAGAGAACTCGGCGTCAAGGCGACCGAAGACAGGGCGGCACTTCTCGCACTGAAACCGGACTGCATCGTGCACACCGCGATGACGGACGACCGCATCTTCGACGCCATCGAGGACCTGATCGCGTTCCTCGAGGCGGGCATCAACGTCGTGTCTTCGGGACCCGTTCTGTTGCAGTACCCGATCGGGGTGGTGCCGGACGAACTCGTCGACCGCATCCGCCGCGCCGGCGAACAGGGAGGCGCGAGCCTCCACGTGAACGGTATCGACCCCGGGTTCGCGAACGACGTTCTCCCGCTGGCCATGACCAGCCTGTCGCAGCGGATCGACGAGGTGCGGTGCTCCGAGATCGCCGATTACTCCACCTACTACCAGCCGGTGGTGATGAGCGAGATCTTCGGCTTCGGCAAACCCGTCGAGGAGACGCCGATGCTGTTCCAGCCGGGCGTGCTGTCGCTGGCGTGGGGGAGCGTCGTCCGCCAGATCGCCGCGGGACTGGGCCTCACACTCGACGAACCGCTGGTGGAGAAATTCGAACGCATCCCCGCCGACGACGACCTCGACATTCTGTCGTGCCACATCGCGAAGGGAACTGCGGCGGCGGTGCGGTTCGAAGTCGTCGGCACGGTCGACGGGGTGCCGCGCGTGGTCCTCGAGCACGTCACCCGCACCCACCCCGAACAGAAACCCGACTGGCCGAAGCCCACTCGCGGCGACGGGTGCTACCGCATCGACATCACGGGCGAGCCCGTGATGTCCGTCGAGTTCAACCACCACGGCGAGCACGGCGACCACAACGTGTCGGGGATGATCGTCACCGCGATGCGGCTGGTGAATTCGGTGCCCGCAGTGGTCGAGGCGAAGCCCGGGCTGGTGACCGCACTCGACCTGCCCCTCGTCACCGGTCGCGCTTCGCACCCGTGAGTACTTGTTAACCGCCCGTGGTTAACAAGTACTCACAGGCCGAAGGCACTGAGGGCAGTTCGGAGACCGTCCGGGCGCTCGGCGATGGAAACGGGTTCGACGAGTGCGAACGCGCAGCCCACCTTTCGCGCGGCACCGTCGGCTTCCTCGCTGTCGCCGATCATCAGAGTCCGTTCGGGTGCGGAACCGAGTGCGGCGAGGGCGTGCTCGAAGATCTTCGGGTCCGGTTTGATCGCACCCACCTCGAACGACAGCACGAACTCGTCGACGAGATGCTCGACTCCCAGATCTGCGAACGCGGGCCGGATGTCGAATGCGATGTTGCTCAGCACCGCGATCTTGATTCCGCGGTCCTTCAGTGACGCAAGGACTTCCGCGGTATCGGGGTATGCGCTCCAGCATCCCGGGTCGATCAGCCGTTCGTACAGCCCGACCGCCTGGACCTCGTGCGCGACCCCGGACTTGCGCAGAACGTCGAGGTACGCCTGCCGGTGGAACCGAGGGTCGAGGTCCCGGTTGGTCCACGCGTGGTGCTCGGCGGCGTCCATCTCGACGGTCTGACCGACCGGCGCCGTCATGCGCCGCATCAACTCGGCCTGCTGGTGGAGGTCGAACGGTTCACCTTCGTGGTCGGTGAGGTCGGCCATCCAGCTGTCGTCCTCCTCCAGCCGGAACAGCGTGCCGGAGAAGTCGAAGATCACTGCGTCGAGTTCGGTGAGATCGGAAGCCACGTGTTCAGGCTAACGCGCGGTGCACGCGACTTCAGGGTGAAGCCGGACGGGGTCAGTCGACTTCGAGTTCACCCATCAGCGACCACTCGGTGCCGTCGATCGTGGTGTTGATGATCCGCGGCGTCTGTGCGAGGGCGGGCTTCAGTTCGCGCAGCGCGTTCCGGAAATGCTCGCTCTGCACGTGGGCGACGGCGGCGTCGTCGTCGCGGAACGCTTCGACGAGGACGTACAGGTTCGGATCCTCCACCGCGCGACCAGTAGAACCACAGGTTGCCCGGTTCGTTCCGGGTCGCGTCGGTGAACGGCTGCACCAGGTCGAGCCAGCCGTCGGCGTGGTCCGGTTTCACGGTGAAGTTGACGACGATGAAGATCACGGCTGCCTCACTTCTCGAGTTTCCGTATTCCGGGTCGAATCCTACGCGCGCGATTGCGTCGAATCCGCGACCGCGCGGCGAAGCCGGGTGAGGATGCGCGTGAAGCTGTCGGGGTCGTCCAGGGCACGCGCCAGGACCAGCGCGCCCTGGATCCCCGCGACGACCTCCTCGGCAAGTGGCCGCGACTGCCTGCCGTGGCCGGCGTCGGAGAGGGCACCCGCGAGCGAATCGACCCAGTCGGTGAAGTAGGCGCGGACCCGGTCGGCGAAGCGGTCGCGTTCGAGGCCGAGCGCGAACGCGCCGAACAGGCAGATTCGGCGACCCGACCGGAAGTACGTCTCGACCTCGTCGAACATCCGATCGAGACGGGCGGCGGCGGGCTCGGACCCACGCAGCGGCCGGTAGACGGCGGCCTGGAACCAAGCGTCGACCTCGTCGAGGACGGCCTCGGCCATCTCGTCCTTTCCGCGGGGGAAGAAGTTGTACAGGCTGCCTTTGCCGAGTCCGGTGTGTTCGGTGATGACGGCCAGACTCGCGCCGTCGAACCCATGGGATCGGAACACCTCCGCCAGCACGGGGACGACGTCGCCGCGCTCGGCTACTGCTCGTGGCATGACTACTCCTCGTGTGCCGGTCAGAGGCCGAGATCGCTCAGCCCGGGATGATCCGACGGTCGCACGCCGGACATGTCCCAGAAGAACTTGCGGTCGGATTCGTCGATCGGCACGTCGTTGATGCTGGCGTGGCGCCACCGCATCAGCCCGTTGTCGTCGAACTGCCAGTTCTCGTTGCCGTACGCGCGGAACCACTGCCCGTCGGTGTCGTGGAACTCGTACGCGAACCGGACCGCGATCCGATTCCCGTCGTGCGCCCACAGCTCCTTGATCAGACGGTATTCCAGCTCGCGGTCCCATTTCCCGGCGAGGAAGTCGACGATCTCGCGGCGTCCCTGCAGAAAGGTGGACCGATTGCGCCACCAACTGTCCTCGGTGTAAGCCTGCGCGACCTTCTCGGGATCGCGGGAATTCCAGCCGTCCTCGGCGGCGCGAACCTTCGCGATCGCGGTGTCGAGTGTGAACGGTGGGACGGGTGGGCGAATTGACATGGGGTGCGCTCCTTCGAGGAGGTCCTGTACCTTTCGGTACATACTGTACCGATAGGTACAAGCGCTGTCCAGGGTCGTGACGGGCACGCTTCACGGCAGATGCCCCCGCCGGCTTGGCGAGGGCATCGGCCGAGCGTGAAACCTAGTGCTTCTCGGCGAGTTCCGCGCCGATACCGGTTTCGGCACGCACCAGCATTTCGGCGAACTTCTCGTCCCGGTCCGCCGACCGTCCGTGACGGCGTTCGGCGGCGAGCGAGCCGATCACGGCCGTGGCCAGCCCGAGCGGCATTGTGATGATCACCGGCAACTGAATGGTCAGCGGTGCCGGTCCACTACCCAGCCAGAGCGCCTCCGTGAACATCAGGCTGACCACGGTGGAGGTCAATCCCACCGAGATGCCCCACACTGCGCCCGTGCTGTTGAACCGGCGCCAGCCCAGGCTGAGCAGCAGGCTCGGCAGGTGCGCACTGCCCGCGACCATGAAGGCCATTCCCATGAAGTAGGTGATGTTCGTGGTGTCGCCGATTGCCATCGTCAGTCCGATTGCGAGGACGCTGAACGCGACCGCCGCGTACCGGGCGACCTTCGCCTCGCGAGCATCCGCCGTCTCCGTGCCGGCGTCGGAGGACTTCCGGCGGGTGAGGGTGGGCCACACGTCGTGGGCGAACGTTCCCGCCGCCGAGATCACCACGCCCGCGACGACGGCGACGATGCTCGCGAATGCCACGGCCGCCACCATGGCCAGTGCGATGGAACCGCCGATGGTGCCGACGCCGCCGCCGAGTTCCGTGACCAGTGTGGGTGCGGCGAGGTTGCCGCCTGCGCCGACGCGATCCGCCCCGTCGGGACCGAGGAGTGCTGCGGTGCCGAAGCCCATCACGATGACGATCAGGTAGAAGACGCTACACAGCGCGACGGTCCAGCCGAGCGACTTCCGCGCCGTCGCGGCCTCGGGGACGGTGAAGAAGCGAATGAGGATGTGCGCCATGCCGGCCGTGCCGAGCGCGAACGCCAGCGAGTACGAGATCAGATTGATCGCACCGGTCTGCCCGAAGATCAGGCCCGGCGAGAGGATCGCGTCACCGGCGGCGGCGTTCGACGTGGCCGCCCCGAGCATGCCGGGGACGCTGAAACCGAACTTCGCCAGGATTCCCAGGCACACCACGATCGCCAGGATCGACAGGATGGACGATTTGATCACCTGAACCCACGTGGTCGCGAGCATGCCGCCGACGAAGACATAGATGCCCATGAGCGAACCGGCCACCACGACGGACAGGCCGAACGGAATCCCCGAGACTGATTCGAGTAGGACGCCCGCCGCCACGAGTTGGGCGAGCAGCACGAACGTGCCGGTGACGATGGTACTGAGCGCGACCACCACCCGGACCCGTCGTGCACCGGTCCGGAACACCAGAACGTCGGCGAGAGTGAACTTTCCGACGTTGCGCATCTTCTCGGCGAGGAGGAAGAGGACGGGGAGGAACGAGACCACCGACGTGCAGAGAATGACGGCACCGTCGACGCCCTTGTAGAAGATCAATCCCGTGGTCCCGAGGAAACTGCCCGCGGAGATGAACTCACCGGCGATCGCGAAACCGTTCTGCCACCCGGTGATCGAGCGGCCCGCGGCGAAGAATCCGGTGGCGCTGCGGCTTCGGCGCGACGCGGCGAACGTCACCCACAGGGTGAGGGAGATGACGGCGGCACAGATGCCGATGGCGAGGAAATCGGCGTCGCCGGTCATGACGCATGCTCCTGATCACGTTGTGCGATGGCCAGGACGGCGGCATCGGCGGCGGGTTGGATGTAGGTGCGGGAGAGTCGGAAGTACGCGTACACCAGCACCCAGGTGCCGGCGAACTGGGAGAACACCACCCACAGCGACAGCGGAATGCCGAATGCCGTGTTGTGGCCCAGGAACTCGGGGAAGTAGGCGAACCCGACGAGGAAGCCCGCGAACATCGCGATGGCGATCAGGCCGAGTGCGGTGGTGACGGCACGCCGCCGACGCCGCAGTTCGACGAACTCCGGCAGCGCGAGGATCGGCGACCATGCTCTCGACGCGGTAGTGGGCGACTCGGTGGTCATGCGTTCACCGCCGCGCGCCGTGCCGAATCCAGGGCGAACCGGTTCTCGTCCCAGCCCTCGGCCAGCGGCCCGAAGTAGTGGAAACGAACCTGCTTGACGCGATACAACCAGCGACCGTCGACTCTCACCGCTTCGTCCGTGTAGCGGCCGGCGGCAATCGAGGGGGTGCCGTCGGTCACGCACGGCTGCCACAGGAACGAGCGGACGGTGGCGCGGTCGCCGTCGAGATCGACCTCCAGGTTGGTGATGAAGTGCCAGAACGCGGTGAGCCCACCGGGGGCGAGTCCGGCGAAGAACTCCCGCATCTCGCTCTTGCCCTTCGGGTTGGACAGCCCGTCGAATTCGCCGTCGTCGGTGAACAGGTCCATCAGGGCGTCCCAGTTGCCGTCGTCGAGATGGCGGCAGTACTGCGCATCGAGGTATCGGATGGCCTCCAGGTCTTCCAGACGGCCAATTCGTTCTTCGAGGGTGCTCAAGGCGGCATACCTCCACGGTGCGATGTGCGGAATGTGCGAAGCAGTCATTAACGACCGTTCATGTGATGGGGACCATAATCGACGTTGTGTCGCGGGTCAAGGCCGAGCGTCGTTCACGCGATTCCCTCCCACTGAGGGTTGCTGAACTGCGATTTCCGGCCGGATCGTTGCTCGTTCACCGCGATGCCTCTACCCTCCGGGGGATGAACACTCGGTCAAGCAGTGCGGTGATTCCTCACGTCAGGCAGCGGATTCTGGACGCAGCGCTGGAGGAGTTCTACACCGCCGGCTTCCACGCCGCGACCATGCGCACCATCGCCAAACGCGCCGGGTGCAGCGCCGCCAACGTCTACAACCACTTCGACAACAAGGACGAACTTCTCGTCGAGATCCTGCGCGCGGCCAGCGACGAGCAGTTCACCGCCACCCGGAACGCCCTGCGCAAGGCGGGTGCCGCGCCCGCTGAGCAGTGGACGGCCGCGGTGGTCGCGCATTCGCTGTACACCGCACGCAACCAGCGTGCGTGCCTGGTGGCCAACACCGAACTGCGATATCTCGACGAGGTGGATCGCAAACGGGTGGTGGGCTCGCGCGACGCCCAGGAGCATCTGTTCGTCACCATCGCCGAGGCGGGGGTAGCGGGCGGTGACTTCGACGTCCCGCACGTCCACCAGGCAGTGACCGCCGTACTGACCATGTGTGCAGGCATCGCGCTCTGGTACCGGCCGGACGGCCCCCTGTCCGCGCAGGCGGTAGCGGATTCGTACGGCGTCTACGCGCTCAACCTGGTGGGGTACCGCCCCGCCTGAATCGGGCGGGTTCGGCATTGACGGTGCGCTCCCGGGCGTGCTCTACTGGGTGAACAAGCGTTAATGTGATCCGAGTGCGGAACCGCGAGTTCCCCGTTTCACGCGCCCCGTAGTTCGAGTGGAGGAGTATCCATGACGCATCGGCCGTCGCAGCCGCGGACAGATTCACCGCGGTATCTCACCGAGGACCGCCTGGCGATCCGGGACCTGGCTCGCGAGTTCGCGATGACGCAGGTGCTGCCGGTCGCGAACGAGTTGGATCCGGTGCAGGGCACGATCCCGGACACGTTGAAGAAGGCGATGGCCGAGGTCGGGTTCTTCGGGATCATGATCCCGGAGGAGCACGGCGGTCTCGGCCTCGGTGTGTTCGAGTACTGCCTGGTCGCGGAGGAGTTGTCGCGGGCGTGGATGAGCGTGTCCGGGCTGCTGGCCCGCGGCAACGGGATGGGCGGCGGCTTCACCGCGGAGCAGGAGGCGGCGCTGCTGCCGAAGGTGGCCCGCGGTGAGTACCTCGGCGCGTACGCCCTGTCCGAGGCCGAGGCCGGATCCGATGTCGCGAACATCTCCTGCCGCGCGACCCGCGACGGCGACGACTGGGTGATCAGTGGCACGAAGATGTGGTGCACCTACGCCGACGAGGCCGACTACCTGGTGCTGTTCGCGCGCACCGACCCGACCAAGGATCCCGCGAAACCGCACCGCGGGATCAGCGCGTTCCTGATCGACAAGCAGCGCGGAGGCTTCCCCGAAGGGATCAGCGGGACGAAGATCCGCAAGATCGGGTATTTCGGGTGGAGCACGTGGGAGTTGTCGTTCGACGGCTTCCGGGTGCCCGCGTCCGCGATGCTCGGCGAGGAGGGCAAGGGTTTCTACCTGGCGGTCTCCGGTCTCGAGGTCGGGCGGGCGCACACCGCGGCCCGGGCGATCGGTCTGGCTCGGGGTGCGTTGGAGGATTCGATCGCGTACCTGCACACCCGCCGTCAGTTCGGGCACGAGTTGGCCGACTTCCAGCATCTGCGGTTCAAGATCGCGACGATGGCCGCCGACATCGAGGCCGCGCGGCAGTTGATGTATGCGGTGGCCACCGATATCGACACCGGCCGTCGGTGCTCGCTGGAGGCGTCGATGTGCAAGCTGGTGGCCACGGAGATGGCCGAGCGGGTGACCAGTGAGGCCGTGCAGATTCACGGCGGTGCCGGGTACACCACCGACTTCCAGGTGGAGCGGCACTGGCGCGATGCCCGGTTGACGAAGATCTTCGAGGGCACCAGCGAGATCCAGATGCGGATCATCTCCGACGAACTCCTGGGAAGGGCTGCCGAATGAGCACACTCACCACAAGCATCGCCGTCGGCGATCGCGCTGTGAGCGACGCCCGGCGAGTCTCCGAACTCGCACTGGCCTTGCCGGAAGCATCGTTGACGGGAATCGCCGTGGCGGGGCTGCTCGCCCCACGACCGGCGGTCGCAGCCACACGTACCGGGCTGCAATGGAATTCGCAGTCTGCGGTGACGGATGACGACGTCGTCCGCGTCGAATCCGTCGTCACCCGGGTCGAACAGTCGGCGGACGGAGCGGTTCTCGACCGCCACGTGCGGCTCGTCGACGACGGCGGGTCGGTCCGCGAGCAGGGTATCGAGACGTGGCGCCTGCCCGACCCCGCCGGAGTTCGATACGACCCGGCGGTGGACTTCTGCACCCCCGCCTGGGGAGAGGTTCTCCGCGAATCGCTCTCCGCCGATCCTGCCTTCGCGTCCTCGCTGGCGACGTGGGACGGCACGGTGGGCCTGCGCTGCACCGACGCCTCGGGCGGGTCCCGCGAGGTGCACCTGCGGATCTACCGCGGCCGGATCATCGACGTCGCGCGCCGCGTCCCGGGTGGGGCCACGTTCACGCTCGTCATCCCGGCCGTGACGTGGGTCGACCTGGTGGTCGCCGAACACAACGACTTCATGCGCCGCGCGATCAGCGGTGAATTCTCCTCCAGCGGCGACGGGTACGAGTACCTGCGACTCACCAAGCCGCTCGACATCGTCATCGCCCATGCCCGCGCCGCCGCACGTGAGTGGCAAAGCGTGTCGGGGCACACTTTGCCACTCACGTGCGGAAGGGAGGCCCAGTCGTGATCGAGGCCCGGTACCTGGAAATCGACGGCGCGCTCGGCTTCGTCGAAATCGTCACCCCCGACAATCGTCGGGACATCGAAACGCCCACCGTCCTGTGCCTGCACACCGCGGGGCAGAGCGGAGTCCAGTGGCGCCACGCCGCGTCCGCACTGGCAGACCGCGGCTACCGGGTGATCGTCCCCGACCTTCCGGGCCACGGGCGTTCCGAGCCCGCGGTCGACGGCCCGATCACCAGCATCGTGGTGTTCGCGGACTGGCTCGGGAAGGTCCTCGACGCCCTCGCCGTCGAGCGGCCGTTCGTGATGGGATGTTCCATCGGGGGCAAGCTGACACTCGAACTCGCGACCCGCCCGTCGCGGCCGCTGGCCGGGGCGATCGCGATGGAGGCGGAGGCCGGTCCCGGCCGCGTCAGCGTCGGCGGTCTGCGTCGCGAACTCGAGGACGTCGCCGGACCCAGCCGCGCTGACCGCACGTACCTGGGCACCCTGGCGTCCATCGGGCGGTCCGTGCCCGAACCGCAGGCCCGCCTGATCGCCACGATGCACAAGCGCGAGGACCCGGAGATCTCGTCCTCGGACCTCATCGCCTGGGGAACGCACGACGTGCGGGACCGTCTCGCCGACATCACCTGCCCCATCAGGCTCGTCGCCGGAGCGCAGGACCCGTGGATCCAGGCCGGACTCGTCGAGCAGGCCGCAGCGAGAATCGAGGCTGCCCGGCCGGGATCTGCGACGTTCACCCTGCTCGACGACATCGGCCACTACCCGATGGAGGAGATCGACGATTTCGCGTCGGTGGCGGACGGCTGGCTGACGGAACTGCGCACCACGGCGGTGCTCTCGTGACGGCGCACGACACGGCCACGCGCCGTGACACTCTCGCCGCGTTGCTCGACGCACTCGTGACGGCCGACCCGACGGCCCCCGCCACGATCGACGTCGTCGACGGCGAACCGATCGTCTCGGGCCGCGCCGACCTCCGCGACCGCGTCGAGGCTCTGAAATCGGAACTCTCGAGGGTAGGTGTGCGCCGCGGCCAGTGTGTGGCTGTGCTGCTGCCGAACTGGTCCGATGCCATCGTCTGGCAGCTCGCCTCGTCGGCCGTCGGCGCACACGTCATCGGCGTCAACACCCGCTACAACACGCACGAGATCGCGCACATCCTCACCTCCGCGCGACCCGCGGTGGTGGCCGTGGCGGACCACTTCCACGGCCTCGACTTGTTCGGGCGACTCGGCGAGGCGCAGCAGTCCGTCGATCTCCCGGCACCGGCGGTCGCGGTGGTGCGCGGCCCGGCGGCCGGGGGCGAGGCTCCCGATCCGGCGCGGTTCGACCTCGGCGGCGGCGCCTGGACCGCGGGCAGCGCGGACACCGGTGGTGTTCGGGTGCCGGAGACACCCGACATGGCCACCACGACCGCCGCGGGCGAGCGGGCGGATCCCGGCGACCCGCTCGCGGTCGCGTTCACCACGTCCGGCTCCACCGGCGTTCCGAAACTCGCGGCCCATCGGGAATCCGCGGTGGTCCGGCACGCCCGCGCCGACGCCGTCGTCCTCGACGTCGAGCCCGGCGACGTCACGCTCTGCGTGCTGCCGGTGTCGGGAGTGTTCGGATTCAGCACGGCCCTGGCGACTCTCGCCGGCGGCGGCGCGCTGCTGATGGAGCCCGTCTTCGAGGCCGCGGCCACGCTGGGCCGCATGCAGTCGCTGAAGGTGACACACGTGGTCGGCGGCGACGACCTCTTCACCCGTCTCCTCGACACGTGGCACGGGGGTGACCGCGCCGACCTTTCTTCGTTGAAGCGGCTCGGGATCGCCGACTTCCTCGGCCGTTCACACGAGGTGGCCGCATGGGTGCGGGACGAATTCGACGCCGTCACCACGGGCGTCTTCGGGTCCTCCGAGGTGTTCGCCCTGATGCTGCTGTGGGATGTCACCGATCCGGAAGCCGTGCGCTGGAACGGCGGCGGGCGTCCGGTGGAACCCGCCATCGAGATCCGGATCGCCGACCCACTGGACGATTCCGTTCTCCCCGACGGCGAGCAAGGCGAGCTTCAGGTGCGCGGACCGAACGTCGTCGACGCGTACCTCGGCAATCCGGAGGCGGCCGCGCGAGCATTCACGTCGGACGGCTGGTTCCGCAGCGGCGACCTCGCCGTCGCGACCGGAGACGGCGGCTATACATACGTATGCCGGATGGGGGATGTGCTCCGGCTGCGCGGATTCCTGGTGGATCCCGCCGAGATCGAGCACCGGATCGCCGAACACGACGGCGTCCACCTCACGAAGGTCGTCGGAGTCACCGGCACCGGCGGATACACCGAAGCCGTCGCGTTCGTCGTCCCGGCCGAGAACGCCGACGTCGACGCCGCCGAACTCAAGTCGTGGTGCGCAGAGTCGTTGGCGGCGTTCAAGGTTCCGGCCGCCGTGCACATGATCGAGGAAATGCCGACCACCGTGGGCGGTAACGGGGCCAAGATCCGAGCGGTCGAACTGCGCGAATGGGCGCAGCGCTGGACCGATCACGAAAGGGATTTCCGCAGTGCCTGAAAATTCGAACGCCCAGGCGACCGATGTCGTCGTCTGTGAGCCCCTCCGCACCCCCGTCGGCAGATACGGCGGCCAGTTCACGGACGTTCCCGCCGCCGACCTCGGCGCCCGTGTGGTGTCCGAACTGCTCGACCGCACCGGCGTGGATCCGGGCAGCATCGACGACGTGATCTTCGGTCAGTGCTACCCGAACGGCGAGGCACCTGCCATCGGCCGCGTCGTGGCCCTCGATGCGGGCCTGCCGGTGACGGTTCCCGGTCAGCAACTCGACCGCCGCTGCGGATCGGGTCTGCAGGCCGTGCTCGACGCGGCGATGCGGGTACAGACGGGGGTCGCCGAACTGGTGATCGCCGGTGGCGTGGAGTCGATGAGCCGCGCCGAGTACTACACCGAGTCGATGCGCTGGGGAGCCAAGGGCGCCCCGGCAGCGCTCCACGACCGGCTCGCCCGCGGACGTGTCACCGCCGGCGGCCGCAACTACCCGGTGCCCGGCGGCATGCTGGAGACGGCGGAGAACCTGCGCCGCAGGTACGGCATCAGCCGCCGGGAACAGGACGAACTCGCGGTCAGCTCCCACCAGCGGGCGGTCGCCGCCATCGACTCGGGAAAGTTCGCCGAGGAGATCGTGCCGGTGGAAGTCCCGGTCCGCAAGGGTGATCCGCGGCTCGTCGACCGGGACGAGCATCCCCGCGCCGACACGACGCTCGAGTCACTCGCGCGTCTACGGCCAATCATGGGCGCCACCGACCCCGACGCGACCGTCACTGCAGGCAACGCCAGCGGACAGAACGACGGTGCGGCAGCATGTCTCGTCACCACCCGGGCGCAGGCGGAGCGTCTCGGTCTCCGGCCGCTCGCCCGCCTGGTCACCTGGGCGGTGGCGGGTGTGGAGCCGTCCGAGATGGGCATCGGACCGGTGCCGTCCACCGAACGGGCCCTGAAGCGCGCCGGGCTGACGCTCGCCGACATCGACCTCATCGAACTGAACGAGGCCTTTGCAGCGCAGGCGCTGGCCGTCACCCGTGAATGGAATTTCGGTGCGCAGGATTTCGACCGCACCAACGTCAACGGTTCGGGAATCTCGCTCGGGCATCCCGTCGGCGCTACGGGAGTGCGGATCCTCACCACGCTTCTGCGCGAGATGGACCGTCGTGGAGTCCGTTACGGTCTCGAGACGATGTGTATCGGCGGCGGCCAGGGGCTGACCGCGATCTTCGAGAGGATCTGACCCCTCAGCTGTCGAGACCCCGAATCCAGTCGGTGAGCGCCCGCACAACCTGTGCGGGCGCTTCCGGCATCAGCGCATGGCTCGCGTTCGGGACGACGCTCACGGTGACCAATTCGCCGAACCGGTCCCGCAATTCGTTCGCCGTCTCGCGCGGCCGGAACGGGTCGAGAGCGGACTGCAGGTCGAGAATCGGCTGGTGCGCGACCGCCCACCATTCGTCCTTGGGTGTGGCGGCCGACGCTGCGAGCTGCCCCTTCGACACCTCCGGATACCAGCCGCTGAGCCATTCCGTCGGGTCGTTGCCCGGCGCGAAGAATCCGGTCTGCAGGTAGCCGATCCGCTCCGCGTCGGGCAGTGAGGGATCGGCGCACTTCACCGCCAGCGCGGTCAGTGCGGCCGGGTAGTTGCGGGCGCCCGCCGCCGCGACGACGACGCCGCGCACCAGGTCGGGCCGGTCGGCGGCGAGCATTCGTGCGACGTAGTGCCCGTAGGCGTGACCGACGACGACGGCCGCGCCGTTGTCCTGTGTCTCGATCACCGCTCCGACGTCGGCGGCCAGGTCGTGCAGCGTGATGTCCTCCAGCGGACCGGTGCTTCGGCCGATGCCGCGCGGTTGCGGACGGGAGACCCGGAACCCGTTGCGCGCGAGCCCACTCGCGACGTCGTCGTAGTCGTACGACTCGCGGCCGAGCGAGGGCAGCAGGATCACCGAGGGGCCGATGCCCTCGACGACGACCTCGATCACGGCCGACGCGGTGTGCACGAATTCCGTCGTCCGCGCTTCGGATGTGTTCGCCATGTTGATTCCTCCACAAACGTCGAGACCCCGGGCGACGCGATCTCTCGCGTCGCCCGGGGGAATGGGCCGTGGCTCAATCCGCGGCGGGATCGAGCGCGAAGTCGTAGGTGACGACCTTACGCCCGGTGTCGTCGAGCTGCGGATCGAGGAGGAGCTCGGGTTTCGTCGCGCCGGCGACGTCGTCATCGATCCAGTCGCCACCCGCGAAATACAGCTGCGTGATGATCGGCTGCTTGCCCGGGGACGTCACCCGCAGGTGCAGGTGCGCCGGACGCCACGGGTGCCAGCCGGCGGAGTTGATGAATTGCCCGGTGGGGCCGTCGGTCGGGATCTGGTACGGCGCAGGCTCGATGGTGGTGATCTCGTACCGACCCTCCGCGTCGGTGACGATGGTTCCGCGCAGGTTCCATTTGGGCAGGTGGGGAGCGAACTGCGAGTAATAGCCCTCGTCGTCGGCATGCCACAGCTCGATAATGGCGCCGCCGAGCCCCGTGCCGTCCAGGTCGGTGACCTGGCCCCGGAGAACGAGCGCGGTGTGAGCCCGATCCTCGTCGCGCATCGGAAGGGCGCACCGCGCGGGGAGTTCGGGCGCACCGGGCACGTAGTACGGTCCCTCGATGCTCCCCTTGGTGCCCTGGAAGTTCCGGGAGTTCACCTCCTCGATCTCGTGCTCGACGAACACGTCGAGGAGTAGCGGCCATTCGCCACCCTCGCCGACGTCGATAAGCCACTGCTTGAGGACGCGGTACTCCGGGTAGGTGACGGCGTGCTTTCGGATCAGCGCGCCGAACCCGGCGAGCGCCTCGGTGGCGATGGCGGACAGGCGTTCCGGCGAAGTGTCGGCGGTGAATCTGGCGCCCTTGAACTTGTCGGTGGCGGCGTTGCCGGAGCCGACCGCGGTGGGGCTTTCGATGGTGGTCATGGATTCTCCTGGTCTCGAGGGGCTAGCTGCGGCCGAAGTAGGAGACGTCGTCGTTGCCGATGAGGTCGGGCACGGTCCAGCCGTCGAGGTCGTACTCGGCAAGGCATTGCTCGGCCAGACCCTTCATCGAACTGACCGTTCCCCGGTTCTCCGCGAACATCAGCAGTTCCGCCTTCACACCCTCGTGGTTGCCGGCGTAGTTGCGCTCGTACAGCTCGTGGCGGCCACCGAACTCGCTGCCCACCGAATCCCACAGGGCCTTCATGATCTTCACCCGCTCGACGGCGGGCATGCCCTCGGAGCCGCGGACGTACTTGTCCAGGTACGGCCGGACCTCGGGGCTCTTGAAGTCCGCCGACGACGACGGCAGGTAGATCAGGCCCGACGCGACGTCCTGCTCGATGATCTCCTTGATCCGCGGGTACCCCTGCTGCATGAACATCCGGTACGTGAGGCCGTATTCGAGCTTGGGGATGACGGTGTCTCCCACCCACGGCTCGGGGTCGCGGATCATCGATTCGGTGAGTGACCAGAACAGGTTTCGCCAGCCGATCACCTCACCGACGCGGGTCTGCACGCCGCGGAACCCGCCCGCTCCGGTGGCGTCGAGGGCCTTCATCAGAAGACCGGCGATGAAATCGAGCTTCACGGCCAGCCGCGTGCACCCCTGCAGGGTGAAGCGCGGCAGGAACCCCGACTGCGGGAAGAAGGCATTGATCTTGTCCACATCGCCGTACATGAAGACGTTCTCCCACGGCACCAGCACCTTGTCGAAGACGAAGATGGTGTCGTTCTCGTCCATCCGCGACGACAGCGGGTAGTCGAACGGGCTGCCCATCACCGCGGCCTGCTGGGTGTAGGACGTGCGGCAGATCAGCTTCACCCCCGGGGCGTCCATCGGGACGGTGCAGATCAGGGCGAATTGCTTCTTCTTGATCGGCAGCCCGTAGTGCGCGATGAAGTTGTAGTTGGTGATCGCCGAACCGGTGGCCACCACCTTGGCGCCGGAGACGATCAGGCCGGCGTCGGTTTCCTTTTCCACCTTCATGAACACGTCGCCGACCTCGTCCGGGGGAAGCTGCCGGTCCACCGGGGGGTTGATGATCGCGTGGTTCCAGTACAGGACCTTCTCCTGCGATTCCTTGTACCAGCGTTCGGCGTTGGCCTGGAACGGCGAATACAGCTCCTTGTTCGCATGCAGGGTGCCGAGGAACGACGCCTTGTAGTCGGGGCTGCGGCCCATCCAGCCGTACGTCATCCGTGCCCAGGTGGCGATCGCGTCGCGGTCCTTCAGCAGGTCGTCCGACGTCTTGGACGCCCGGAAGAAGGGCATCGTCACCCCACCGTTGCCGGTGTCGGTGGGGGTCGTCAGGGTCTCGACGTGCTCGCCGGTGTGCATCGCGTCGTACAGGCGGGCGGTCATCCGGATCGGGTTGCGGAACGCCGGATGCGTCGTGACATCCTTGACACGCTCGCCGTGCAGGTAGATCTCCCGGTCGTCGCGCAGCGACTCGATGTACTCGTCACCCGTCATCGGGCGCGACGCGAAGTTCGCGGTGCGGTTCGCCTCACAGTCCGCAGCGACATTGACCTTGCTACGGTCGACGGCGTTCTCGGGGGCAGCTTCGGTGGTGGTCATGGTGTTTTCCTTTCGTCAGGATTACGAGGCAGCCTGGGCGAGCTGCAAGTGGAGGGGCGTGAAGGACGCGGCGGCGTCGAACCATCCGCTGTGGGGGTCGTCGAGGCAGCCGTTCCACGCCGTGGTGCCGGACGCGGCGCCGAGATCGTGGAAGGTACTGCGGTAGAACAGCAGTGGGTCCTTGGCCGAGTCGACAGAGGCGTCGACGATCTCCCCGATGAAGATGATGTGATCGCCGCCATCGTAGGAGGCCCAGGGTGCGCAGGTCAGCGTCGCCGCGTTGCCGGACAGTGCGGGAGCGATGCCGGAGTCGTCCCACACCGGTTCCGTCCGTTGTGGTTTGCCTGCGAAATGCATGGCGGTATCGAGCTGATCGGCGGCCAGAATGTTCACCGCGAACGGCGCGTCACCCAGGTAGCTGCACGCCTTCGATTTCCGGGTCAACGTCACCTGGCACAGCCGAGGTTCGATCGAGATCGCAGTGAACGCGGTGACGGTGGCCCCGTGCGGCTCGCCGTCGGAGTTGGCGCACGTGATCACGGTGACGCCACTGGCGAACTGACCGAAAATGTTACGGAGAGTGCGCTGATCCATTTTTCGTGACCGCCTTTCTGCACGATTCGTGCGATCACCCCTGCGTTTGGGGGCACCTGCACAACGTATGACGGGCATCACAGTCCGTCGATCCGCATTGCGAACCGCCGATCCGGAACGCGAAACGGGATTGGCGGAGGTGCGGCGCAGGGCCTTGCAGTGACGTGAGTCACAGGCGATGCTAGGGTCGGGAGTTGCTCGAACGCCGCCGAAGCGCGAGGTGAGAGGTCTGGACGTACGTATGCGAGGACAGCTGGAGGGCCCCGGTTTCACCGACTGGGACGAGGTTCACGAGGTGGTTGCGGACGCGTACTTCCCCCACGAACTGCGTCCGCTGTCGCGTGATAACGCCGCGCGGTCGTCGTTGGAATCGTCCGACGTGGGGGCGTCGCGGCTTGCCCGGATCGGATTCGGGGCAGCCGTGGCCATCGAGTCCGACCATCCCGGCGCGTACGGCATCAACATCCCCCTGACCGGTCACATCGTGTCCGTCACCGGCGGCATGGAAGTGACGTCGACGCCGGGACTGGCGACAATCTGTCCGCCCGACACCCGGACCGTGATCACCAACTGGAGCAGTTCCTGCGAGATCATCGGCTTCAAGGTGGACCGGGGCTACCTGCAGAGGGAGATGGACCGCGTGCTCGCCAGGCCGGGTCAGGTGTTGCCGCGGCAACTCGACCTGCGCGCGGGCGCCGGAGCGGAGTGGCTCAGACTCGTCCGTTCCATCGCCGACCAGGCATTGCACGACAGCGTCCTCCTGCGCAGTGAGATGGTGTCGCAGCAATTGTGTGGTGCCCTGACCACCGCTCTCGTGCTCACCGCGATGCCGGACGACGACACCGGCTCGTCGGGAATCCGCCCCCGCATCGTCAAGCGGGTCATCGACGCGATCCATGAGGATCCGGCACGCCCCTGGACGGCGGGCGAGATGGCCGAACTCGTCGGCGTGAGCGTCCGGCGCATGCAGCAGGGGTTCCGCGAATACGTGGGCATGACGCCGATGGAGTTCCTCGTCGACGTGCGCCTCGAACGTGTGCACGCCGATCTGACCGGAAGCGCTTCCTGTGCAACCGTTTCCGAAGCCGCCACCCGCTGGGGGATCATGCACACCGGCAGATTCGCCGCCGCCTACCGCCGCAAGTACGGTGTGACGCCGTCCGAGTCGCTGCGGGACCGCGGCCTCTGAAACTTGTCGGACCCTCGCGATAGTATTCGCACATGAGTTCGACTGGGGGGTCGGTGGGGAGCCGGGTGGCGGAGCATCTGTCGATGCTCGCTGCCGCGGTGGACGGGTTGCTCGATGCAGGCTTGACCGAGCTGTCGGACGGCGAGGTGGTCGAGGTGATGCGCGGGGTGGAGCAGTCCCTTCGCCGCACGGAGGCGGTCTCCCACCGATTGGTGGTGGAGACCGTGGAGCGCTCCGTCCCGGCGAGTCTGGGGTATACCTCGCCGAAGAAGCTGCTGATCGAGGCGCTCCGGATCTCGGGCGCGGACGCGTCCGCCCGGGTCACCGCCGCCCGTGAGCTGGGGGTGTGGCACACCCTGGCGGGCGATCCGATGCCACCCGTCTTGCCGGAAACCGCTGCGGCACAGAGTGATGGCGACATCGGAGCGGATCATGTGCGGGCGATCGCGAAAGTGATGCGCAAGATTCCCCACGCCGTCGACAACGACGCGGTAGCCGACGCCGAGGCCGTCCTGGCCACCTTGGCGCGAAGCGCAACTCCTGAGGACGTGGAGCAGGCCGGGCACCGGCTGCTGGCGTACCTGAATCCGGACGGGAGTCTCGGCGACGACCGCGACCGGAAACGCCGGCGTGGCATTTCGATCGGTCGGCAGGACACCGAACTGATGTCGAGAATCTCCGGTGAACTCGATCCCGTCGCACGGGCGATGCTCGATCCGATCCTCGCCAAGTGGGCGCGGCCCGGAATGAACAACCCGGACGATCCCGACTCACCGGCCGGCGACGGCGAGAACCCGGCGATCGATCGTGACGTGCTGGCTGCCGCGGCCGCACGCGATACCCGCACCGCGGCGCAGCGCAATCACGACGCGTTCAGCGCGGTGTTCCGGACGCTGCTCGAGTCGGGGGTGCTCGGCCGGCACCAGGGCCTGCCGACGACGGTGATCGTCACCATGACCCTCGAGCAGTTGGAGAAGGCGACCGGCGGGCTGGCCACGACGGCTACCGGCGGCCTGCTCCCGATCGAGGACGCACTGGCCCTGGCAGAGAAAGCGCATCCGGTGCTCGCACTGTTCGATCGTGCGGGTCGTCCGTTGCACCTGGGTCGACGGCGTCGTCTGGCCGGTGCCGACCAGCGGCTCGCGCTGATCGCGGCAGACGGGGGCTGCACCCGGCCGGGGTGTTCGGCGCCGGCGAGTCTGTGTGCGGTGCACCATGTCACGGACTGGCACAAAGGCGGGCGCACCGACATCGAAGGTCTGGCCCTGGTCTGCGACGCATGCCATGCCCAGGTCAACGACGGACTGGCCGGCTGGGCGACGAGGTCCGCGCCCGCGCATTCCACTCACGCGGGCCGGACCGAATGGATCCCACCGCCGCACATCGACCCCACCCGAAGACCGCGCATCAACCACCGGCATCATCCTGGTGAGTTGATCGCGCATGCGCGGGGGAGCCGGTCAGCCCCTGTCACCCACAGTCCACCAACAGGTGCCGGGGACCCCGCAGTACCGGGTTGGGCCGGTAGGGCGGCGGATCCTCGACGAGCCGCGGATTCGGGAGGCGGCGGATGAGTTCGGCGAGCGCCATCTGCCCTTCGAGGCGGGCGAGGGGAGCGCCGAAGCAACTGTGGATGCCGCTGCCCAGACCCACGTGCTGGTTGTCCTCGCGGTCGGGGACGAACCGGTCGGCGTCGATGAAGCGTTCGGGATCGCGATTGGCCGACGCCAAGGCCAGGACGAGCGGCGACCCCTTCGGAACGGTGACGCCGTCGATCTCGATGTCGACGATCGGCGTTCGCTGGCCCAGCAGGTGCACGGGCGGTTCGAAGCGGAGCAATTCCTCCACGGCCTGCGGCATCAAGTCCGGTTCCGCGCGAAGCCGCTCGAGAACATCGGGATTGCGCAGCAGGGTCAGCATGCCGTTGGTGATGAGGTTGACGGTCGTTTCGTGCCCGGCGATGAACAGCAGGATGGAGTTGGTGACCAACTCGACGGTGTTCAACTGGCCGTCGGGCCCCGAATCGTTGGCCAGCCCCGACAGCATGTCGTCGCCGGGATTGCGGCGACGGTCCTCGATGAGACCGGCCATGAACATGGCCATTTCCATCTGGGCCTGCTGCGCCGCCTTCACCTGCTCGTTGTCGGCGCTGCTGCGCCGCGGGTCGATGGCCGCTACCAACGCGTCGGCCCAGGCGTGGAACCGGGGTTCCTCCTCGTGAGGCACGCCAAGCAGTCGGCAGATGACGGTGACGGGGAAGGGGTACGCGAAGTCGTCGACGATGTCGATGCGGCCCTTCCCGTCGAGCCCGTCGACGAGGCTCGTCACGAGTTCTGCGAGTTCGCCACGCATGGAGTCGATCCGGTCGGGGCTGTGCGGCGGACCGAACTGTCGCGTCGTCAATCGGCGCAACCGATCGTGCTCGGGCGGATCGAGTTTGAGGAAGGACTCCGGCCCGTCGCCGGCACGATCCGCCCCGGGAAGCCCCGGCCCCCGGTTGTGCAGGTCGGAGCTGATCCTCGGATCGTGCAGAAGCGCCATCACGTCGTCGTACCGGCCGACGAGGAAGGAACCGTTGTCCTGCGGCGCCACCCGCGTCTCACGAAGTTCCTCGTACAGCGGATACGGATTCGGCCGGTTCGCCTGGTCGGTGATCCGCTCGAACAACTGCGCACGCGACATGGACACTCTCCCTGTTACTTCGGTAGCGAGACGAACTCGACACGACGTTCGGTGGGCAGATGACCGGTCACCGCGACGGTCGGGCCGTGGCTGAGAACCGCCGGGTCCGGCAACTCCGACGGCCGCACCTCGAACGGCTCCGCCCGGTCCATGACGTCGAAGTCCGGTGGGAACTCCGCCGCCGACTCGATCAGCCCCCGATAGAAGTCGAGCCACTTCCCCTGATTGAACGCCACCGCCGCGGTGACGCGACCACGGAAGCCGTACGCCGCCACGAATCGCCGGTCGGTGACCGAACCCTGGGTGATCACCACCTGATCGGAGTAGGTGGGGATGCCGACGGACTTGATGTTGACGCCGAACTGGCTGGACCAGAACGCCGGAATCTCCAGGTGCGGTCGCCGGCGGAGGCCGTCGTGGATCATGTTGTGCGCTGCCACCTCGGCCTGGCCGATCGCGTTGCCCCAGTGCTCCAGTGCCAGCAACTGGTAGTCGTAGAGCGGATGCGGTTGCCGTGCAACGTCACCGGCGACGAACACGTTGTCGGTGACGATGCCGTTGATGTCGAATGCCCGGCAGCCGGCGTCGCACGTGACCCCGCGGGGCCCGGCGGCGAGACCGGATCCGAACAGCCAGTCGGTGTTGCGGATGCTGCCCTGCGCGACGATCGCCACGTCGACGTCGAGTGTGGTCCCGTCCGAGAGGTGCGCGCGGCACAGCCGTCCGTCGCTGTCGCCGTCGAGTCCGGTCACCGTGACCCCGGTGCGCAGGTCGACGCCGTGGTCGCGTTGCATGTCGGCGGCGACCGCCGCCACCACCCCGCCGAGCGCACCGACCAGCGGTGCCGGGCCGCGCTCGGTGACCGTCACGGACAGCCCGCGCTCCCGGCACACCGACGCGATCTCCGAACCTGTGAAGCCGGCGCCGATCACCAGGACGTGGCGCGGTCCGGCAGACAGCCGTTCGCTCAGACGTCGGGAGTCGTCGCAGGTGCGGACGGTGAGGACGCCGTCGAGTGCCGCCTCGGACGAGTTCGACCACGGCCGGGCGCGGACGCCGGTCGCGATCAGTACCTTGTCGAACTCGACGGTGTCGCCGTCGCTCAGCACCACCCGGTTGTTCTCCAGATCGAGGGTGGTGGCCCGCACGCCGAGCAGCCACTTCGCGTCGAGGTCGGAACGGTAGGGGAGCGCCGCGTGTTCGGGCGGCATGATCCCGAGGAGGACGGCCTTCGACAGCGGCGGCCGGTCGTACGGTTCGTAGGGTTCGTCGCCGATCAGGGTCAGCGAACCGTCGAAGCCCTGCCCCCGTAGCGCCTCTGCCGCGCGTACCCCGGCGAGCGAGGCGCCGACGATGACGATCCGCACGTCACTCCCCATCGTGGTGGGTGGGGATGTCCGTGGTGATGGCGTGCACCGGGCAGGCCGCGGCGGCCTGCGACACGTGCTCGCGTTCGCCGTCGGCGGGGCCCGCGTCGTAGAGGAGGGCCTCTTCTCCGTGCAGAGTGAAGACGTCGGGTGCGAGGAACACGCACTGCGCGTAACCCTGGCACCGATTGAGGTCGACGACGAGTTTCACGTCAATCATCCCGATTCTGAACAGTTCTGGTCACACGGGTCCACAGGGACTGCGCGGCGCATGGCCGTCCGATCGCGTCGGGCGGAGACCTCCACCCGGAAACCAGTATTCCGGAATGGCCGGTCTGCTCGGTTTCGATCCGCTGTTCTGGAGCCATTCAGAAATGCGCTATTCGGTCAACGGGAAGGCGTGCGACACGTGGATCTTCCAGCTGCCGTCCGGCTGGCGGCGGAACACGTCGACACCCGATTCGCGGACACTCTCGAGTACAGTGCCCGAAGCGTCGGTGACGGTGAGCGGCCACACCAGGCGCACCGCGGCGAGGTCGCCGTCGACGAGCACTTCGGCGATCTCGGGCGCCGCATAGGTGAACGTCCGGTCGGGGACGGTGAGTACCCGCTGAAACTGCGCGCACGTGGCGTCGTAGTTGCGGTCCTCGGTGCCGGGGTAGATCACGACGACATCGGGGGCGAACAGCGAGCAGACCGCAGCCACGTCCTTGTTCGCGAAGTCGCGCGGCCACTGATGCAGGGCGTCCACGATCGATGCCTCGTCTCGGCCTGGTTCCGGCGACGCGGCGTGTTCGTCGGCGCAACCCGAGGCCGCCGCGAGGACGAGAACGGCGACCACAGGAAAGCGCCGTGCGCCCATCCGGCCTCCGTTCGGTGGCACCGTCCGTCCCCTACCGACGGGTAGAACCAGGGAGTAGTAACGAGAGTTACAAGTATCTTGCCGGAGTTCGTATCCTGCTGTCGAGAAACAACTTTCGGACACGGTCTCGATTCGGCAACGTAGACCACCGGTTCGTGATGTGATGTGGTCACACCAGACCGGCAACGCCCAGTGGCGACACCTCAGAGGCGGAATATTGACGATCGAAGCTCACCGCGACACCCGCGCGACACGGCACCTGTCCGCTTTGGACGCTGCAATTCAGATCCTGACCACCGCGCGCGGAAGCTCGTACAGCGCGGACCAGGCCTTCGACGAACTACTCGACTCCTCCATGCGGCATCAGGTCGATGTCGGCGATCTGGCCGAAGCCCTCGCCGACCTCGCCGACGGGATCCGTCCCGAGGCCGACGACCATCGCCGGGCCCGCGACGTGGCTGCGCGCGAGTGGGGAGCCTTCCTGCCCTAACCGGCGCAGTCGATACACGTCAGGGCGGCGGGGAGCGCGTCGAGCCGAACCTCGGCGATCGGCCGGCCGCACCGGATGCAGAGGCCGTACGTCCCGCTGTCGAGCCGCTGCTGCGCCGCCGCCAGATCCTCGACCTCGCGTCTCGCATCGGCCAGCAGCGCCGACACCTGGGCCCGTTCGAACGCGATGGTCGAGCCCTCGGGATCGTGTTCGTCGTCGTCCGTGGTGAATTCCGACCCCTCCACGATCGCGGTGAAACGGCCGGTCAGCGAGGCTATGCGACGCTCGGCGTCGACGCGTTCCTCGGCGATTCGAACGCGATGCTCCGGTGCGGTCATGTCCCGTTCAACATCGGCCGCTGCCCGGTGCTTCCCCCGGTAATCCGCTCGATCGATCCTGGACTTTCTGTCAGGCTTCCCCGCATGGCACGCACATTCGAGGATCTGGTGGCCGAGGCAGAATCCGTGTCGGTGGACGGCTGGGATTTCTCCTGGCTCGACGGCCGGGCGACCGAACAGCGGCCGTCGTGGGGGTATCAGCGCCTGATGGGTGAACGGCTCGGGCGCGCGAACGCCGCTCTGGACATCCAGACCGGGGGCGGGGAGGTCCTCGCCGGCGCCGCGACGATGCCTCGCGTGATGGTGGCGACGGAATCGTGGCCGCCGAACGTCGCGAAGGCCACGGCGCTACTGCATCCGCTCGGTGCGGTCGTGGTGGCCGACGCGGACGAGCCGCCGCTGCCGTTCGCCGAGGGCGCCTTCGACCTGGTGACCAGCAGGCACCCGGCCACGGTGTGGTGGGACGAGATCGCCCGCGTCCTGCAACCCGGAGGCACGTACTTCTCCCAGCACGTCGGGCACGCGAGCGTCTTCGAACTCGTCGAGTACTTCCTGGGGCCGCAACCCGAGAACGTGCGCCGCGGCCGCCACTACGAGGACGAGTGCGCGGATGCGGAAGCCGCGGGACTCGAGGTCGTCGATCTCCGTTTCGAATCTCTGCGGATCGAGTTCTTCGACATCGGCGCCGTCGTCTACTTCCTGCGCAAGGTGATCTGGATGGTGCCCGGTTTCACCGCCGCGCAGTACCGCGACCGTCTGCGGGAACTCCACGACCGGATCGAGGCGGACGGCCCGTTTGTGGCCCATTCGACCCGGTTCCTCATCGAGGCCCGCAAACGTGGCTGACTCAGCCCATCGTCTTCGACCCGTCGAGAGCCTCCCGGAGGATGTCGGCGTGCCCGGCGTGCTGGGCCGTTTCACCGATGATGTGGAGCAGCACCCGGCGCGCGGACCAGCGCGATCCCGGTTCGAACCACGGCGCCTTCGGCAGCGGATGCGAGATGTCGAGGTCGGGCAGCGCGGCCACGATCTCGTCGGTCCGGTGCGCCACCTTCGCGTAACGGTCGAGGACGCCGGCCAGGGTCTCGTCGGCGCGGAGGGTGAATTCCTTCTCGCGATTGCCGGTGCCGGTGCCGTCCACGGGGCCGCTGCGGACGGCGTCGGTGCCGCGCACGATGAAATCGGCCCACACCCGTTCGGTGTCCGACACGTGTTTGACGAGTCCGCCCAGGCACAGCACGCTCGCCGTCGGGCGCCGGGCCGCCTGCTCGTCGGTGAGGTCGCGGACGGTGTGGCGGAGCAGGTACCGGTGCTTCGCCAGCGACTCCAGCAAGTCGGCACGCTCGCCGGTAGTCGACGTTTTCGCGGTAGAGGTCACGGGGGATCACCTGCTCCAGCCGGTCCGATGATGGCGCATTCGACCGTAGCGGTCAGCCGCCGTGCGCGGTGACATAACCGGTCGCGCGGCCGTGGGTGTCGAGTTCCCACCCCATCCGCTTCCGGGACCGGAGCGTCACCGAGGAGTCGATGATCTCGAGGCTGGGGGCGCGGGTCTCCAGCCACTCCTGCACCCGCAGCAGGTCGGGCAGTGAAGACACCCACATGCTGACGAGGAAGTTCGCGGGTCCGGTCATCGACATGCACAAGCGCAGTTCGGGGCGGGTGTTGACGACCTCCACGACGTCGCGGTGCGCGCGCACGGGCAGGCGGCACCACCACGTGACGGTGATGGGCCACCGCGTCGCGTTCTGGGCGACGTCGCAGCGCAGCACTACCGTGCGGGAGCGCAGCAACCCGGCGAGTTGCCTGCGCACCGAGGACGCGGGCCGGTCGATCACCGCGGCGATCTCGCGCGCGGACGCCCGGCCGTTCCGGGTGAGTTCGCGGACGAGCGCGCGGGCGACCTCGTCCGTCAGGCTCTCCGGCCGGCTCGATCCGGACTGCAGAGGGGTGTTCTCCAGTGCCGCGATCGCGGCGGACTGCGCCGTGTCCAGGGAGTCGAGGCGCCACCGGCTGCCCTCCGCGTGGAGTGCGGTGCACGTGTGCGTCCGGGTCGCATTGACGCTCGGGTGGCGGGGCAACTCCTCGAGCACCAGGTCCGACAACTCGTGCAACGACCCCGTCTGCACGGTCAGGATGAGGTCCCGGCCACGCGCCGCATGCTCGATCGACGACACCCGCGGGTCCCGGGTGAGCGCCTCGACCAGTGTCTTCGTGCCGGCGAGGTCGCACGTCACCTCGATCATCGCGGTGAACGCCCCCGCACCCGTCATCGGTGCGGGATAGGCGGTGATCCAGGCCAGTCCGCGCTCGGTGACCGATTCCCACCGCCGTGCGAGGGTCGCGGACGTCGCGCGGAGGATCGGGGCCAGCTCGGCCCACGTCGCCCGGGGACGGATTTGCAGGGCGTGAATGAGCGAAAGCTCGGATTCGGTCAGCATCTCGCTCATAAAGCTCTTTCTGATTCGGTGAGAATGATCGTTTTCGACGTTATCGGTGGTCCGTCGTTCCGTGGCTCACAGCATATGACCACCGACGCATTCGGTCCCGAACGTGACCACCGATATAAGGGAGAGCAATGGATCTCTTGGACGACGCCCGCGCTCTGCAGGGCGACCTCGCGCAGTTGCGGCGTGTACTGCACCGCGAACCCGAGGTCGGTCTGGACCTGCCGCGCACGCAGGAAACGGTCCTCGCGGCGTTGGACGGACTGCCGCTCGAGATCTCGACGGGAACCCGCACGACGTCCGTGACCGCGGTGCTCCGGGGTGGCCGACGCTCGGCGGGCGCCGCGCCGACGGTGCTGCTGCGCGCCGACATGGACGGACTGCCGGTCACCGAACAGACCGGACTCGACTTCGCGGCGCAGAACGGCGCCATGCACGGATGCGGGCACGACCTGCACACCGCGGCGCTCGTCGGGGCCGCGCAACTGCTCAGCCGGCACCGCGACCGGTTGGCGGGCGACGTCGTCCTGATGTTCCAGCCCGGCGAGGAGGGGTGGGACGGCGCCAAGGTGATGGTCGACGAGGGCGTCCTCGACGCGTCCGGTCGGCGCGCGGACACCGCGTACGGCATGCACGTCTTCTCCTGCCAGAGGCCGCAGGGCCGCTTCTTCTCCAAGGCGGGCACCCTGCTCGCGGCGTCGTACAAACTGACCGTGACGGTGCGCGGGGCGGGTGGCCACGGCTCGTCCCCGTCGACCGCCCGGGATCCGATCACCGCGATGGCCGAGATGATCACGTCGCTGCAGACCATGATCACCCGGACGTTCGACGTGTTCGACCCCGTCGTCGTGACCGTCGCGAACGTGCGGGCCGGATCGCGGCACAACATCATTCCCGACGATGCGCGGTTCGAGGCGACCGTCCGGTGCTATTCGTCCGCCACGTACGAGAAGGTGCCGGGAGCGCTGCGCAGGGTGCTCGAGGGGGTCGCGTCCGCGCAACGCGTCGACGTCGAGGTCGACGTGGCCCCGGAGTTCCCGATGACGATCAACGACGTGGACGAGGTCGCGTTCGGCGCCGAAGTCGTCAGCGACCTCATGGGCGAGGACCGCTACGAGACGGTCACGCATCCGATGGCCGGGTCCGAGGATTTCTCCTACGTCCTGCAGGAGGTGCCCGGCGCGTTCATCGGGCTGGGCGCGTGCATGCCCGGCGCCGACCCCGCTGCGGCTCCCATGAACCATTCGCCGCGGGCGCAATTCGACGACGCGGTGCTCGCGGACGCCGCCACCATCTACGCTGGGCTGGCCGTTCGACGTCTGGAAAAGGCGAAGTCCGGCGATGCCCGGCTCGAGAATGCCGCGGCCGGAGGTGACGCACGATGACCGGGATCGCTACCGAAAGCGGGTCCGTAAACGCAGGCCAGCCCACCGTCCGTCAGCGGTCCGAGCGCTGGGAGAAGGCTCGCGCGATCGTCGGCGTGGGCACGGGCAACGGGATCGAGTACTTCGACTGGACCGTCTACGCCACGTTCGCCGCGTTCTTCGCCCCGCAGTTCTTCCACACCGGGTCCGCCGTCTCCGACCTGCTGGCGTCGTTCGGCGTCTTCGCCGTCGGATTCGTTGCCAGGCCGTTCGGCGGTCTGCTGTTCGGCTGGCTGTCGGACCGCCGGGGACGCAAGCTGTCCATGACGCTCGCCGTCGGCCTCGCCGCGATCGGCAGCCTGGTCATCGGCCTGACCCCGACCCATCAGACGATCGGTGTCGCGGCGGCGGTCGTCCTCGTCGTCGCGCGTCTCGCGCAGGGCGTCGCGCACGGCGGCGAATTACCGTCCGCGCAGACCTACATCGTGGAATTCGCGCCGACGGCGCGGCGCGGACTCTGGTCCAGCCTCATCTACATCTCCAACACCACCGGAGTAGTGGTGGGCACGCTGCTCGGCGCATTGCTCACGACAACATTGAGTTCGGAGCAGATGGCCGACTGGGGTTGGCGAGTGCCGTTCCTGCTGGGCGGCGTGCTCGGCCTGTTCGTGCTGTGGATGCGGTCCCGGATGAGCGAGACCGAGGTCTACGAGGAGTCGGGTGAGGACACCACGAAGCGGTCGATGTGGCAACTGTTCGTGGTGCATCGGCGGCAGGTGTTCCAGATCCTGTTCTTCACGGTCGGCGGCACCGTCGTCTACTACGTGTGGGCGGTGTCGGCGCCGGCGTACGCGATCACGGTCCGGGGTATCGATCCGTCCGGCGCACTGTGGGCGGGGGTCGGCGCGAACCTCGTACTGATTGCGTCGCTGCCCTTCTGGGGTGCGGTGTCGGACCGGATCGGACGCAAACCGGTGCTGTACATCGGCAACCTCGGCATCGCGGCCCTGCTGTTTCCGCTCAACGCCATGATCGGGCACAGTGCGCTCACCCTGTTCTTCGCGATGGCGATCGCCCTGTTCGTGATGGGCGCGCTCCTGTCGGTCATGCCGGCGATGATGGCCGAACTCTTCCCGACCGGGCTGCGCGCCGCCGGTGTCGGGGTGCCGTACTCGATCGGGGTGGCGGCGTTCGGCGGGACGGCGGCGTACGTCCAGACGTTCTTCGCCGACCGTGGGTCGCCGGAACTGTTCGAGTGGTACGCCCTCGCGCTCATCGCGGTCTCGACCGTCGCGCTGGTCACGATCCCGGAAACCAGGGGACGGGATCTGGCCGCCCAGCACTAGCCCACGTGAGCGGCAAAGAGTGCTCCGGCACGCTTTGCCGCTCACGTGTGGGATCTTGAAGCGGTGAAGACACACTCGGTACGTATGGCGCGAGCCGCGGCAACCGTCGCGATCACCTCCCTGACGGTCGCCGGCACCTGCCTCGCCTCCCCGGCCGCGTTCGCCGACGAGGCCGACCGCACGCCGGGGAGCGTCGTGGACGTCGAGCCGCTGCCCGCCGACCTCCGGATCCCCGGTACCGCCGACGCACAGCGAATCACGTACTGGTCGATCGGGTCCGACGGAGGTCCCGCACTCAGCAGCGGTGCCGTGTACGTGCCACCGGGGGACGCGCCCGACGGGGGCTGGCCGGTGGTCGCGTGGGCGCACGGCACGTCCGGACTCGCGGACGACTGCGCGCCCTCGCTCGTCGGTCCTGCGCTCCCCGAGCGTGACTACCCGTACCTCGGACGCTGGCTCGAGCAGGGATACGCCGTCGTCTCCACCGATTACGTCGGTCTCGGCACACCCGGTGTGATGCCCTATCTCGACGGAAAGGTCGAGGCGCACAGCGTCGTCGACTCGGTGAAGGCCGCCCGCACCGTCGACGAGTCCCTGTCGAACAAGTGGGTGGTCGTCGGACAGTCGCAGGGTGGTGGGGCCGCGATCACCACCGCCCGCTACGCCACCGAGTTCGGCGGGGAGACGCTGGACTACCGCGGGGCCGTGGGAACGGGCGTTCCCGCGAACATCGAACTGGCACTGCTGCCGCTCGGGCCGGGGGTGCCACCCACGGCGATCCCTGCCGGCCTCACGTCGTACCTGTTCTACATCCTCGCGGGACTGCGGTCGGCGCACCCCGAGATCGACCTCGACTCGTACCTCACACCCCTCGGCGCGCACTACGTGGACGCTGCGGAACAGCTGTGCGTCAACGAACTTCACGATGCTGCGGAGGGTGTGGTGGTCGGTGACCTGTTCAGCAAGCCGTTGAACACGATTCCGAACTTCCACGGCATGCTCGTGGACTACATGGGCGTCCCGACGAGCGGATACGACCGTCCCCTGTTCATCGGGCAGGGGCTCACCGACATCGACGTGCCCGCGCCGTCGGCGTTCTCGCTGGTCGCCGCGCTCACCGCGAACGGTGAGCCGGTCACGTTCACGACGTATCCCACCGACCACAGCGGCACGCTCGTCGATTCGCAGGCCGACACCATCCCGTTCGTGCGGGGCCTGTTCGGCTGATCGATCGGGGCACTGTCCAGAATCCGGACAGTTGCCCGCCGCGCCCGCGGGCACTATGGCGTGGGTCACACGGTGTGGGTACGTTCGGATGTGAGTCGTGCACCGGTGCACGACCGGATCCGCGCGCGGCAAGGAGTCGAGGTTGGAGTTTGGCGGCACGACCGGGCACGCGGCGATGCGGCCGGAGATCGCATTGTCCTGGAAGCGTTCGGCGCTCAGCGGGCTGGAACCGACGTCGACGCCGAGCGATGATCCCTGCCCCGACCTGGACAAGTCCAGTCGGCTGCTGCAGGCGGCCCGGCCCGTCCTCGACGAGATGGAACAGCAGATCCAGGGCACCGGTTTCTGTGTCCTGCTCGCCGACCGCGACTGCCGCATCGTCGCCCGGCTGTTCGACGGCCGCAAACTCGAGCGCCTGATCGACGGCGCCGGGGCGGTGCTGGGGTCGAGGTTCGGCGAGGACTGCGTCGGGACCACCGCGCTGGGGACGCCGCTGGAGGTCCGGCGCGGAGTCGTGATCCACGGCGAGGAGCACTACCTCGAGCGGTTCAAGGACCTCAGCTGTTACGGACACCCGATCGTGCATCCGGTGACGCGCCGCGTCGAGGGCATCCTCGACATGACGGGCGTCGCGTCGCGGGCCAACCCGCTGTTCGCCCCGTTCCTGGCCCGCGCGGCCGGCGACATCGAGCGACGGCTGCTCGAGGGGTCCCGGGTGTCGCAGCAGCGGCTCGTGGACGCGTTCCAGCGGGTGTCGCCGCAGAATCAGATGGCGGTCACCGCGATCGGCGAGGACATCCTGCTCAGCAACCGGGTCGCGCTCGACCTGCTCCAGGTGTCCGATCACGCGACGCTGCGGGGGCTTGCCGCGGACCTGCGCCCGGAGCAGTCGAAGACGGTGCGGATCCGATTGTCCTCGGGCGAACCGGCGTTGGTCCGGGCCGACCACGTGGCGGGCACCGACGGAGGCGCGGTGTTCGTCGTCCGCCCGGACCGCCGGACGAGCACCCCCATCCGGCGCGGCAAGTCGCCGTCGAGTTCCGTCGTCGAACGCAGCAGGTCGGAGTTGTCGCGGCTGCGCGAGACCCGGGATCCGGTGGTGATCAGCGGCGAACCGGGAACCGGCAGGACCACGGCGGTCCGCGATCTGGCCGGCGACCGGTCGCTCGTATGTATGGACGCTGCCACGATCGCTCTCGACGGCGCCGAGGCCTGGATCGATCGACTGCTCGCCCTGGTGGCGGGACCCTCCGCGGTCCTGGCGATCGAAGAGGTGCAGTTGCTGCCCGAATCGATGCTGCCGCTGGTCGTGAAGATGCTGGCGGCCGACGCGGGTCCCCGGATCGTGATGACCAGTTCGCCGCTCGGTGACCTGCCGCCGGGAGTGGCCGGTCTGGCAGGCCGGTGCCCCGGACAGGTGGTGCTGCCGCCGCTGCGGCAACGCACCCGCGAGTTCGCGGACATCGCGCAGGCGGTCCTCGACTCCGTCGAACCGGGCCTCCGGCTCTCGGCGAGCGCGCTGGACGCTCTGATCGCCCGCGACTGGCCGGGCAACATCGCGGAACTGTCCGTCGTGTTGCAGGCGGCCGCGCGCGGGCGCGCCAGTGCGCACCTCGCTGTCGCGGATCTGCCCGACCAGTATCGGACGCCGCCGCGGGTGTCCCGGCTGGCGGGCCGCGAACGCGCCGAACGCCAGGCCATCGTCGACGCACTGCAGGAAAGTGGCGGCAACAAGGTGCACGCCGCGGCCGCGCTGGGCATCAGCCGCAGCACGCTCTACGTCCGGATGCGGGCCCTCGATATCACCGTCTAGCTGCAGTTTCATCCACCGATCCGCGACCGTCCGGAGGTGTCCGAAGTCAGGACAGTTAGTGATATGGCAATCAGTGCACTATGAGCCACATCACATTCACAACTTCGGAGGTTTTGATGACAGCGACGATCGAACCCAGCCAAGCGGAACTCTTGCCGTCGGTACGGAACTTTCTGTCCGGCACCAAGCGATTCCTCGTCGGCGGGCAGTGGGTGGAATCGGCCAGCGGCGAGACGTTCGAGACCATCGACCCCGCCAACGGGCAGGTGCTGACCACCGTCGCACGCGGTGGCGCCGAGGACGTCGACCGTGCAGTCCGGGCCGCACGCACGGCGTTCGACGAGGGCCCGTGGTCCACCATGAAGCCCAACGAGCGCGAACGCCTCATCTGGCGGGTCGGCGACATCCTCTCCGAGCGCGCCGAGGAATTCGGTCAGCTCGAGGCGCTGGACAACGGCAAGTCGGCGGGCATCGCCGCGGCCGTCGACGTCGCCTGGTCGGCCGACATCTTCCGCTACTTCGCGGGCTGGGCCACCAAGATCGAGGGCAGCACGGTCAACGTGAGCATGCCGTTCGTCCCCGGCGGCCAGTTCCACGCGTACACGCTTCGTGAGCCCGTCGGCGTCTGTGGACTGATCGTTCCCTGGAACTTCCCGCTGCTGATGGCCGCGTTCAAGCTGGCCCCCGCGCTCGCGGCGGGCAACACGGTGATCCTCAAGCCCGCGGAGCAGACCCCGCTCACCGCGATCCTGCTCGGTGAGGTGTTCGAGGAGGCCGGCTTTCCGCCCGGCGTCGTCAACATCGTCACCGGCTTCGGCGACGCCGGGGCCGCGCTGTCGGCTCACGACGACGTCGACAAGATCGCGTTCACCGGCTCCACCGAGGTCGGGAAGAAGATCGTCGACGCCGCCCGCGGCAACCTGAAGAAGGTGTCGCTCGAACTCGGCGGCAAGAGCGCCAACGTCGTGTTCGCGGACGCGGACTTCGACGCCGCCGTCACCGGATCGCTCAACGCCTGGCTGTTCAACCACGGCCAGTGCTGCGTCGCAGGAACCCGGATGTTCGTCGAGGACAGCATCTTCGACGACTTCACCGCCGCGGTCGCCGAGGCCGCGAGCCAGGTCAAGATCGGCCCCGGACTCGACCCCACCACCCAGCTCGGACCGCTCGTGTCGCAGGAACAGTTCGACAAGGTCACTGGCTATCTGGCCGCCGGACTCGCCGACGGCGCCCGCGCCCTCACCGGCGGAAAGCGCTGGGGCGACACCGGCTTCTACGTCGAGCCGACGGTGTTCGTCGACGTGAAGCCCGAATTCAGCATCGTCGAGGAAGAGATCTTCGGCCCGGTCGTCGCCGCGCTGCCCTTCAACGCGGAGGAGGGCGTCGCGAAGGCGGCGAACAGCAGCATCTACGGCCTCGCCGCCGGAATCTGGACCAAGGACCTGTCCAAGGCGCACCTCACGGCCCGCCAGCTCAAGGCCGGTTCGGTGTGGATCAACCAGTACAACGGGTTCGACACCGCCATGCCGTTCGGTGGCTACAAGCAGTCCGGGTGGGGGCGTGAGCTCGGGGCCACCGCCATCGACCTCTACACCCAGACCAAAGCCGTCAACATCGCACTCTGACCGTCACTCAACGAGGAGAAAGACATGAAGACCAAAGCAGCGGTTCTGTTCGAAACGCACAAGCCGTTCGAAATCGTGGAACTCGAGCTGGACGGTCCGGGTCCCGGCGAAGTGCTCATCAAGTACGTCGCGGCAGGCCTGTGCCACTCCGACCTGCACCTCACCGACGGCGATCTGCCGCCGCGTTTCCCCATCGTCGGCGGGCACGAGGGGTCCGGCATCATCGAGGAAGTCGGCCCCGGTGTCACCAAGGTGAAGCCCGGCGACCACGTGGTCTGCAGCTTCATCCCGAACTGCGGCACGTGTCGCTACTGCGCCACCGGCCGCCAGAACCTGTGTGACATGGGCGCCACCATCCTCGAGGGGTCGATGCCCGACGGCTCGTTCCGGTTCCACTCGGACAAGCAGGATTTCGGTGCCATGTGCATGCTCGGCACGTTCGCGGAGCGGGCCACGATCTCGCAGCACTCGGTGGTGAAGGTCGACGACTGGCTCCCGCTGGAGACCGCCGTCCTCGTCGGCTGCGGTGTGCCGTCCGGTTGGGGCACCGCGGTGTACTCCGGCGGCGTGCGCGCCGGTGACACCGTCGTCATCTACGGCATCGGCGGACTCGGCATCAACGCCGTGCAGGGCGCGGTCAGCGCCGGCGCCAAGTACGTCGTGGTGGTGGACCCGGTGGCGATGAAGCGGGAGGCCGCCCTGAAGTTCGGCGCCACCCACGCGTTCGCCGACGCCGCAACCGCGGCGGAGAAGGTCAACGAACTGACCTGGGGCCAGGGCGCCGATCAGGCCCTCATCCTGGTGGGCACCGTCGACGAAGAGGTGGTGCAGAACGCGACCGCCGTCATCGGTAAGGGCGGCACCGTCGTCATCACCGGCCTCGCCGACCCCGCGAAGCTCACGGTGCACATCTCGGGAACCGACCTGACCCTGAACCAGAAGACGATCAAGGGTTCGCTGTTCGGCTCGGCCAATCCGCAGTACGACATCGTCCGCCTGCTGCGGCTGTACGACGCGGGTCAGCTCAAGCTCGACGAGCTGATCACCACCAAGTACACGCTCGAGCAGGTGAACGAGGGCTACCAGGATCTGCGGGACGGAAAGAACCTGCGTGGCGTGATCGTCCACGCGTAGGCGGCTTCGCCGCCCGTGCGCGGCAAACGAGTCCGGAGACTCGTTACCCGCGCACGGGTGCGGAGCGCCACACGTCGGCGAGCAGGTCGTACGTCTTCAGCCAGGACTCGGTGTTCTCGGCGTGGGAGGCGACGATCAGCTCGTCGGCCTGTGCGTGCTCGGCGAACTCGTCGAGGTACGTCTTGACCTCGGTGGGTGTGCCGACCGCCGAGTACCGCACCATCTGCGCGACCTGCTGACCCGCCGGGGACGTCATGATGAGGTCGACCTCCTCGGGGGTGAACTTCTGACCGCGTCCAACCATTTGCACCACCCGTCGCCGCAGCGAGGCCTCGAACTGCCGGTGCGCGTCCTCGGTGGTGTCCGCGGCGATGGCGTTGACGCCGGCGATCACGTACGGCTCGGACAGCTCCTCGGACGGTTCGAACCGTTCCCGGTACAGCGTGACGGCGTCCACGAGCGAGTCGGGGGAGAAGTGGGACGCGTTGGCGTAGGGCAGGCCGAATTTCGCGGCGAGCTGCGCGCCGAACAGCGAGGATCCGAGGATGTACAGGGGAACGTTGGTGCCCTTGCCGGGAATCGCATCGACGCCGGGCACCCGTGACACGCCTTTGAGGTACGCCTGGAGTTCCAGCACGTCCTGCGGGAACCGGTCCGCGGACGCCGCGTCGCGGCGCAGTGCGTACATCGTCTTCTGGTCGCTGCCGGGGGCGCGGCCGAGTCCGAGGTCGATGCGGCCGGGGTGCAGGGTCGCGAGGGTGCCGAACTGCTCGGCGATCGTCAGCGGCGCGTGGTTGGGCAGCATGATGCCACCGGCGCCGAGCCGGATGTTCTGGGTGTGCGCGGCGACGTGCGCGATGAGGACGCTCGTCGCCGAGGAGCCGATCGACGGCATGTTGTGGTGCTCGGCGTACCAGATGCGGCGGTACCCGCGGGTCTCCGCGAGTTGCGCCAGTTTCACGCTCGCGTCGAAACTGTCCCGCGCCGTGTCGCCCTCGCGGATGTAGGCCAGATCCAGAATCGACAGAACAGCACTCACGGGCTTCTTCACCTTTCGTCACCGAGGTGCGAGAGGTTAGCCTCGCGCACTACCTCCGGGTACAACCGCGGAGGCAGTGCGCGTATTCCTGGCCGGTGTCAGGCCTCGACGAGTGGTCGCAACGTGCGGCCGGTGAGTTCCACGATGCCGGGTTCGTGCCCGTTGGCGACGAGATTGAGGACGACGCCGTCGATTCCCGGATCGAGGACCCGGGTCTTCAGCTGCTCGGCCACCTCGTCGGGGGCGCCGCAGAACTGCCGGTCGGTGGCGGCGGCGCGTTCCTCGTCCGACGCCTTCGACAGGTCGACGCCCCGCGCGAGCAGGAACTCGTGCTGGAGTTGGCGGGCGCGGTCGCCGTCCTCGTCGATGATGACGAAGGCCAGATAGCTGGTCTCCAGCGTGGACCGGTCGCGGCCGATCTCCGAACAGCGCGCGTCGAGGGCTTCGAGCTTGCGCGGCAACTCGCTCGCGTTGCAGATGATGTTCAGGTGATCGGCGAACCGGGCGGCGAGACCGAACGTCTTCTTCTCCCCGCCACCACCGAGCATGATCGGCAGGTCGTCGCGGATCCGCGGCTCGTTGATCGCGTTCTCGACGTGGTACCACTTGCCGTCGAACGTCGGGCGCTGACCGTGCAGCATCGGCGCGATGATCTGCAGCGCCTCGTCGAGCCGTTCGAACCGGTCGGTGAACGTGCCGAACTCGTAGCCGTACTGCTGATGCTCGAGTTCGAACCAGCCGGCCCCGATCCCGAGGACGGCGCGTCCGCCGCTGGCGACGTCCAGGGTGGTCACCGCCTTCGCGAGCATGGGTGGGTTGCGGTACGTGTTGCCGGTGACGAGGGCGGACAGCTGAATGTTCTCGGTGGCCGTGGCGAGGGCGCCGAGCGCGGTGTACGCCTCGAGCATCGGTTCGTCGGGCTCACCGAGGCCGGGCAGCTGATAGAAGTGATCCATCACGAATGCGGTGTCGAAGCCCGCGGATTCGGCCTCACGGGCCTGTGCGATCACGGTCGGAAACAGGTCCGCGACCGGGGTGGAGTAACTGAAATTCGGCATCTGGTATCCAAGGCGAATAGTCACCCGATCGACGCTACTCGGATGCCGGCTGGGGCACCTCTTTTATTTCGAGGGTAGGAAGTGATCACCCTGGGGTCCCTGTTACGCCACCTGTGGGTGGTGCACGCTGACGGTGGTGCCGTATCCGTCGCCGATCCGCCATCCGCGACAATTCTGCGCGGTGGGGAGGCGGAGTAGGCAGAGCAGAGCCCGAGGGGGGAGTTGAACATGTATTTCGATTCGCAGCAATCCGGTGGCACGGCATGCGCCTGCCCGGAGAGGCCTACGCCCGTCCGGCCGCACGTGGCCGTCCTGGAACGTCCACTCGCGCAGCCGACGCGTTCGACCGTCGGCGCCTTTCCGCTGACCGCAGCGCAGCGATCCATCTGGTTCGCGCAACAGCTCACGCCGGAGGTCCCGTACGTCATCGCCCACTACGTCGAGCTGAACGGGCCGGTCGAACTGGATGCTCTCCGCGACGCCACCCGTCGCGCGAACCGCGAATTCGGCTGGGGATCGGTGCGCCTGGTGGACATCGACGGACAGCCGCATCAGGTCGTGGATCCGACCGTCGACGATCGGGTGCCGACCACCGACCTGCGCGGCGAGGACGATCCCGTCGAAGCAGCGCACCGCTGGATGCGGAACGACCGGACCGCACGCACCGACATGTACGACGGTCCGCTCCTGGTCTCGCACATTCTGCGGCTGGGCGACGATCACTACTACTGGTATTCCCGCGCTCACCACATCGTGTCGGACGGGTACGCCGCGATGATGCTGATGAGCCGCACGGCCGAACTGTACGTCGCCGCGGTCGAGGGCAGAGAGCCCCCGGGTTGCCGGATCGAGGGACCGGAACGTCTCGTGCGGGAAGACGCGACCTACCGCGCCTCCACCCGGTTCGCCCGCGACCGCGACTATTGGCGAGAACAGGGCAGCGGGCCGGCTTCGGTCCTCAGCCTGAGCGGCCGCGCCGCGCGACCGGAGGTCGACGCCCGGACAGCGACCGGGCACACGCCTGCGAGCGGCGGTGTGCGGAATCCGACGGCCGTGACCGTCGCCGCCTTCGCGTCCTATCTCGCCAGGATGACCGGCGCCGACGACGTGGTCCTGTCCCTGCCCGTGTCGGCGCGGACGACGGCCTGCCTCAGGCATGCCGGCGGCTCGGTCTCCAATGTGATCCCGTTGCGGTTGAACGGAATCGGCTCTGCCACCGTGAGTCGTGCGGTCGGAACCGCGGAGGCGGCGTTGACGGCGGCACTGCGCCGTCAACGCTACCGCCGCGAGGACATCGGCCGGGACCTCGCCTCGGGTGGGGTCGAACTCCTGCATTTCGGGCCGGTGGTCAACGTCATGATGTTCACCAAGGAGATCACGCTGGGCGCCGTGCACGGGACGGTCCGGGTACTCACCACCGGTCCCGTCGCGGACCTCGCCGTCAACATCTATCCCGGGGCCGAGGGCAGTGCCCCCCGGATCGACTTCGAGGGAAACCCGGCACTGTACGACGACGCCGAACTGACCGGACACCACTCGCGTTTCCTCGCGTTCCTCGACCGCTTCATCGCATCGGCCGAGTCGGATGCACCGGTTGCCGATCTCGACGTCTTCTTCGCGGGCGAACGCGCGGAATTCGCTCCCGCGCGGGGTCGTCCGGATACGGACGCCGTCACGCTCGACCGTCTCCTGACGGGAACCGTCGCGAACGACCGGGCGGCGATTGCGATCACCGACCGGGGACGCACACTGTCCTACGGCGACCTGGACCGACTCGCCACCCGGTTGGCCCGCCTTCTGGCAGTTCGGGGCATCGGACCCGAGGACGTCGTCGCGGTCTCCATCCCACGGTCGATCGAGTCGGTGCTGGCGCTGTGGGCGGTCGCGAAGGCCGGCGCGGCCTATGTCCCGATCGACCCCTCACACCCGAGCGCTCGCATCGCGTACACCCTGGACGATTGCGGCGCGACGGTCGGGCTGACCGTCCGCTCGGAGCGGTCCCGGCTGCCCGGCACCGTCGCATGGCTGACCGCCGATATCGACGACCTCGACAGCCTCTGTGAAGAAACCCTCCCCGATGCGGAACGGACCCGTCCGCTGCTCGTGGATCATCCCGCGTATCTGATCTACACGTCCGGCTCGACCGGAACACCGAAGGGGGTCGTCGTCACCCACCGGGGTCTCGCCAACCTGGCACAGGAGATCCGGGACAAGTACGCGGTGTCCTCGCGTTCTCGTGTCCTGCATTTCGCCTCACCGAGTTTCGACACGGCGCTGGTCGAAGTACTCGCGGCCTGTATCGGCGGCGCGACGCTCGTCGTGACCCCGCCCGGCGTGTTCGGCGGTGACGAGCTGTCGCGACTGTTGCGCGACGAACACGTCACGCACCTCCTGACGACGCCGTCCGCACTGGCCGCGATCGACCCCGGCGCGACGAACGACCTGGAGTTGGTGCTGGTCGGAGGGGAAGCGTGCCCGCAGGAGTTGGTGCGGCGGTGGGCCGGCAGACAGGACATGCGCAACGCGTACGGTCCGACGGAGACGACGTGCAGCGTCACCCTCACCGATCCGATCTCACCGGACGCGCGACTGACGATCGGCTCCCTGATGCGCGGCGTGGACGCGGTGGTTCTGGATCACCGCCTGCGTCCGCTTCCTGTGGGCGCCGTCGGTGAGCTCTACCTCGCCACCTCGGCACTCGCACGGGGCTATCACCGGCGCCACGGTCTGACCGCCGCACGGTTCGTGGCCAACCCGTTCGGCCGCCGAGGATCCCGGATGTTCCGCACCGGGGACGTCGTCCGGTGGACGGCGACCGGGACACTCGAGTTCCTGGACAGGGCGGACGACCAGATCAAGATCCGCGGATTCCGTGTCGAGCTCGGCGAGATCGACGCCACGCTGACCGCGCAACCGGGCGTCACGTTCGCGGCGACGGTGCTGCACCGGACCTCGGCCGGAAACCCGAACCTGGTGTCCTACATCATGGCCGAGCCGGACGCCTCGATCGATCGTGACATGCTGACAGCGCAGCTGGCACGATTCCTGCCCGACTACATGGTTCCGAAATCGATCATGCTTCTGAATTCGATCCCGTTGACACCGACGGGGAAACTCGACCGGGCAGCGCTGCCGCTGCCGGAGTTCGGCTCGGACTCGGTGCCTCATCGTGACCCCGAGACGCCGGCCGAGCGTCGGGTCGCGCGAGTGTTCGCCCAGGTTCTCGGTGTGGACGCAGTAGGCGCCGACGATTCGTTCTTCGACCTCAGCGGCGACTCGCTGTCGGCGATCAGGGTGGTCGCGCGGATCAACGCCGAGCTCGGCACAAGCATGGGTGTGCGCGACCTCTTCGACGCACCGACGGTCGCTGCACTGGCAGTGACGGTCGCGGAGGCCTGCGCACACTCGCCGGCCATCCGCCCGCAGCGCGGACCGAAGCTGGGTGCCACACCGCTGCCCGCCCTCGTGCCGCTGTCCCCGTCACAAGTCTTCATCGACCGCACCGTCGTGGAACCCGCTCTCCACAACATCCCCTTCACCGTGCGCGTGCGCGGCGAATTCGACGTCGATGCCCTGCGCTCGGCGATGGCGGACGTCCTCGGCAGGCACCGGTCACTGAGGACCGTGTTCCCCGACTCGCCGTCGGGGCCGTACCAGTACGTGCTCGACGTGGCCGACGCGATGCCCGACCTCAGGCCGGTGGTGATCGGCGCGGCGGAAGCGGAAGCCCGGACGTCGAACCTGCTGTCCGCCGGATTCGACGTGCGGCGGGACCCGCCGCTGCGCGCCCGGCTGTTCCGGCTCGGCGACCGAGACCACCTGCTGGCGTGCGTCGTCCACCACATCGCCGCGGACGGCTGGTCGCTCGCGCCGCTGGCACGGGATCTCGCGGACGCCTACGGTGCCCGGTCTGCGGGCGGGGCGCCCGGCTGGGAGCCGCCGACCGCGACGTACGCGGACTACACCGTGTGGCGGCGGGCGCTGCTGGGCGACGAGGACGACCCGGCGAGTGTCGCGTCGAAGCAGATCGCCCACTGGGCGAAGGAACTGTCGGGGCTGCGCGGGGAGCTTGCGCTGCCCACCGATCGCCCCCGGCCGGAGCGGTGGACCTACCGGGCGGGGCGGCTTCCGTTCTCGCTCGACGAGCATGCGCATCGAGGCCTGCTGGCCACCGCGCACGAGCATCATGCCAGCCTGTTCACGGCGCTCAGGGCGGCAGTGGCGATCCTGCTCGCCCGCCTCAGCGGAGATCCCGACATCGCGATCGGCACTCCGATCGCGGGTCGGGGAGACCCGGCGCTCGACGACGTGGTGGGCATGTTCGTCAACACGCTGGTTCTGCGTACCCGGGTCGACCCGAGCATGACGCTGTGCGACATCGTCGAAGGATCCCGCGGCGTGGAGCTTCGCGCTCTGGCGAATGCCGATGTGCAGTTCGAACGACTCGTGCAGGTACTCGACCCGCCCCGGTCGCCCTCCCTGCACCCGCTGTTCCAGGTTGCGCTGTCGCTGAACAACTTCGCTCCCGCCGCCCTGAACGTGTCCGGGCTCGACTTCGAGGTCACTCCGCGTCCGCTCGACATCGCCAAGTGCGATCTGCACTTCCACTTCACCGAACGTCACGACGTCGACGGGAGGCCCGCCGGAATCGACGCCGAACTGGTGTATTCCGCCGACCTCTACGATGCATCCACCGCACAGGGTTTCGTCGACCTGCTGCACACCGTCGTCGACCCGATCGGTAGGTGACCGGGCATCGGACGTGGTAGAGATGCCTGATGAGAGGCTTCCGGAGATCGATTCTGGTGTCATTGCTCGGTGGCGCGGTGCTCCTCGCGCCCGCCGCCTGCTCCGACCCGTCGGGCACGGCGGTGAGCGAGCCGTCGACCGCGTCCGACGCGGGTCCGTCCACGACCGACCCGGCGACCGGTCCGGCGACACCCGCGGGGGTGCCCTACACGGAGTCCGAACTGCAGGTCACCGGTTCCACCGGACGCGTCCGCTACGACGTGCTCATCCCGCAGATCGAGGGCGGCGACCCGGCGGTCACCGCCGAGTTCAACGAATCGATGCGCGCCGCGCTCCAGGACCAGATCGACGGCTGGGGCACCGACGCGTTCACACTGAGCAGCCAGGAACACAGCGTGGCGCACATCGGTGAGCACGTGATCAGCGGGCTGCTCGTGACGTCCTGGAACGCCGATCCGCCCGGGGCGCATCCCACGCCGATCGTCGCGACGGTGGTGGTGAATGCCGACACGTCCGCACCGATCACGCTCGGCGACCTCTTCCCCGACCTGCCTGCCGGGCTGCAGGCGCTGTCGGACAGTTCCGAGCGCCTCCTCCCCGAGACGGTCGCCGGACCGGACTTCGAGCGATCGGGCATCGAGCCGACCGAGGCGAACTTCGCCAACTGGCTGGCCACCCCGGCGGGCATGGAGATCCACTTCAACGACTACCAGGTGGGACCGCACGCCATCGGGCTCGTCACCGTCACCGTGCCGTGGGACGACCTCGCGGACGTGATCGACCCCGAACTGGCTCCCGTCGTATCGAGTTAGCCGCCGCCCGACCGCTCACCGGGAACGAACCTGTAGCTGCCCGGGTGCTCCGACCTACCGTCCCAGACAGGCCTTGCTGCCGAAATGTGTCTGTCGAATGGGAGAGGAGCGCGCCCGTGAGTGCACGCACCGAAGTTGATGCTCGGGCGAATCGGATCGGCGACGTGGACGCGGTCGTCGTCGGCGCGGGATTCGCGGGTCTGTACGCCGTCCACAAACTGCGGAGCCTGGGTCTGACGGTCCAGGGTGTCGAGGCCGCGGACGGCGTCGGCGGAACGTGGTTCTGGAACCGCTACCCCGGCGCCCGGTGCGACGTGGAAAGCGTCGACTACTCGTACTCGTTCTCGCGGGAACTCGAGCAGGAGTGGGACTGGAGCGAGAAGTACGCCACCCAGCCCGAGATCCTGGCGTACATCGATCACGTCGCGGACCGGTTCGACCTCCGCGACCGTTTCCTGTTCGGCACCCGCGTGACGTCCGCGGAACTGGACGAGGACACGCTGCGGTGGGAGGTGCGCACCGACCGCGGCGACGTCCTGACCGCCCGGTACTGCGTCTTCGCGACCGGTGCCTTGTCCACCGCGAACATGCCGAACATCCCGGGACGCGAATCCTTCACCGGCGATACGCATCACACCGGCCACTGGCCGCACGAGGGGGTCGACTTCACCGGCCGCCGGGTCGGGATCATCGGCACCGGTTCCTCGGGCATCCAGTCGATTCCCGTCATCGCCGAGCAGGCGGATCACCTGTACGTGTTCCAGCGCAGCGCCAATTACAGCGTCCCCGCGGGCAACGAGATGTGGGACGACGAGATGCGGCGCGCGATCAAGGCGGGATACGACGAGCGCAGGCGGCTGTCGCGGGAGAGCGGCGGCGGGTCGCCGTACAACGCGCACCCGAAGTCGGCGCTGGAGGTGTCCGAGGAGGAACGCCGCGACGCCTACGAGACGCGATGGAAACTCGGCGGGGTGCTGTTCGCGAAAACCTTTCCGGACCAGACGAAGACCGAGGCCGCGAACGCGACCGCGCGGGAGTTCGCGGAGAACAAGATCCGCCGCCTCGTCGACGACCCCGCGGTCGCGGACAAGCTGATCCCGAACGATCACCCCATCGGGACCAAGCGGATCGTCACCGACACCCACTATTTCGAAACGTACAACCGGCCGAACGTCACCCTGGTGGATCTCAAGGCGGCGCCGATCGAGTCGATCACCCCGTCGGGGATCACCACCGCCGACGCCGACTACGGCCTCGACACGCTGGTGTTCGCCACCGGATTCGACGCCATGACCGGAGCCCTCGACCGCATGCGGATCGTCGGCCGGGACGGCGTGTCCCTCGCCGAGTACTGGAGTGAGGGACCGAAAACCTATCTCGGTCTGGGTGTTCCGGGATTTCCGAACCTGTTCGTCGTGACGGGGCCGGGCAGCCCGTCGGTGCTGGCGAACATGGTGCTCGGCGCCGAGCAGCACGTCGACTGGATCGCGGACTGCATCGAGCACCTGTGGGAGAAGGACTACGACGCGGTCGAGGCGTCGGTCCCGGCCACCGAGCAGTGGGTGGAGCACTGCCGCGAGCTTGCCGCGCAGACCCTGTTCCCGCTGGCGAACTCCTGGTACATGGGCGCCAACATTCCGGGCAAACCCCGCGTGTTCATGCCGTACATCGGGGGCTTCGGCGCGTATGGGCGGATCTGCGCGGACGTCGCGGAGGAGGGGTTCCGCGGGTTCGAGTTCAGCCGGTCCCGGACGCGGCTGGCAGACCCGGTGGGGTAGTTGCCCAGATATTGGTCAGCCGCGCAGGCAATTACCTGCGCGGCTGACCAATTGGTGGGAAAAAGGAGCAGTTCAGTCGGGCAGCGCGTACGTGGCCCAGGCCCGGGCGAGCACGTCGCCGTCGAGCGTGCAGGTGACGGTGACGTCGGTCATGCGCACGCCGTCCTGGACGTACGTCTGCTGCAGCGAAGACGTGAATTCGGCCCCGGACGGCACGGCCCGCCGGATGCGGGTGCGGAACCTGCGGAGCGTCCCGGGAAACTGCTCGGCGCAGTGGCGCTCGAGCAGTTCTGCCGACCGGTCGTCCTGTGTCGAGGCGCCGGTGAAGCTGTTCGTCCAGAATTCGAAGACCAACTGCTCGTCGCGGTTGTGGAAGCGGACCAGCAGGTCGTGGTCGCCCACCCTGCGGACCTGTGCCGTCAGCGCGTCGTCCGGCGTCCGGCGCGGTCGCAGGAGGAGGAAGTCCTGCTCGACGGCCGCCCCCGGCTGGGGTGCGACGATCACCCCGCTCGGGACGGCGTCGGCGCACAGCCGGCGAATCTCTGCTGTGTGCGGCTGCGAAGAGATGAGTGCGGCCATCGGTCCTCCCAATTTCCGGGTATGTGATCCGCACGGTAGTCGCCGCGGCGGGGAAACGGGGGGTGTGGGTCCCTGTGATCGGGACGCGGAAGTTCTGCCGCGATGCGTGGATACGAAAGCCTCTCGCTGAGTGGGAGAGTCGGGTACCGGAACGGACCGCGTGCGCCGACTATGAGCTACACCACACCCCGAGGGTGTTCTTGACGTACAGCGAGGCGGAGGTAGACATGGCGCGCAACAGTGCCGTTGACGGCGACGAAGTCCGGATGATCGAAGTGGGATCGGCACCAACGCGTTTCGCGCGCGGGTGGCATTGCCTGGGTCTGGCGAAGACCTTCAGGGACGGCGCCCCGCATCAGATCGATGCGTTCGGCACGTCGCTGGTGGTGTTCGAGACGTCGGACGGCACCCTGAGCGTGCTCGACGCCTACTGCCGCCACATGGGTGGCAACCTGGCGCACGGCACCGTGAAGGGCGACTCCATCGCCTGCCCGTTCCACGACTGGCGCTGGGGCGGCAACGGCAAGTGCACGGGAATCCCGTATGCGCGGCGCGTCCCGCCGCTGGCGCGGACCCGGGCCTGGACGACCATCGAGCGCAACGGCCAGCTCTACGTCTGGAACGACCCGCAGGGCAACCCGCCGCCCGCCGACGTGACGATTCCCGAGATCGAGGGATTCGGTTCTTCGGAATGGACCGACTGGACCTGGAATTCGCTGCTCGTCGAGGGTTCGCACTGCCGCGAGATCGTCGACAACGTGGTCGACATGGCGCACTTCTACTACGTCCACTTCTCGTTCCCGCGCTACTTCAAGAACGTGTTCGAGGGGCACGTGGCCACCCAGTACATGCAGTCGACGCCCCGCCACGACATCTCGGTGGGCACCAGCTACGACGACCCCAATTCGACGCTGCGCTCGGACGCGTCGTACTTCGGCCCGTCCTACATGATCGACAAGCTGTGGAGCGAGGCGAACGGCATGATGATCGAGACGGTGCTGATCAACTGCCACTACCCGGTCAGCGCCGATTCATTCGTCCTGCAGTGGGGCGCCATGGTGAAGAAGCCCGAGGGGCTGTCGGACGAGGTGGCGAACGGTATGGCGGCCCAGTTCGCGGAGGGCGTGGAGCTCGGGTTCAAGCAGGACGTCGACATCTGGCTGAACAAGTCGCGCATCGACAACCCGCTGCTGTCGGAGGAGGACGGGCCGGTGTACCAGCTGCGCCGCTGGTACCAGCAGTTCTACGTCGACGTCGAGGACATCACCGAAGACATGACGAAGCGCTTCGAATTCGAGATCGACACCACCAGGGCGGTGCAGAGCTGGGAGGCGGAGGTTGCCGACAACCTCGCCAACGGCGTCGTGCCGCTCGACACCAACGCCTGAGCCCGCTCGCAAAAGAAGGACACGACAGATGACCCACGAGGTTCTCGACAACATCATGGCGATCGCGGATCAGCTCCGCGATCAGGCGCCGGAGGCCGAGCGGATCGGCAGGCTGCCAGACGACACGGCGAAGAAACTCCGCGAGGCCGGACCGATCAAGCTGCTTCAGCCCGGCAAGTACGGCGGCCACGAGGCTCACCCGCGCGAGTTCGCGGAGACGGTGATGGCCGCGGCCTCCCTCGATCCGGCAACGGGATGGGTGTGCGGCATCGTCGGAGTGCACCCCTGGCAGCTGGCATTCGCCGACCCGAAGGTGCAGGACGAGGTGTGGGCGGCCGACAACGACACCTGGATGGCCTCGCCGTACGCGCCGACCGGGATCGCGACCCCAGTCGACGGCGGCTACCTCTTCAGCGGCCGCTGGCAGTTCTCCTCGGGCACCGATCACTGCGACTGGATCTTCCTCGGCGCCATGCTCGGCGACAAGGACGGCGCCATGGCGCTGCCGCCGAAGATGCTGCACATGATCCTGCCGCGCAGCGACTATGAGATCGTCGAGGACTCGTGGAACGTCGTCGGGCTCAAGGGCACCGGGTCCAAGGACATCATCGTCCGGAACGCCTTCGTCCCCGACTACCGGGTGATGGACGCCGACGAGGTCATGAACGGCACCGCGGTGCAGAAGTTCGGGCGCACCGAGACGCTGTACAACATGCCGTGGTCGACGATGTTCCCGCTCGGAATCTCCTCCGCCGTGGTGGGAATCGCCGAGGGCGCCCTGGCCGCCCACCTCGACTACCAGCGCGACCGCGTCGGCGCGCAGGGCACCGCGATCAAGGACGACCCGTACGTGCTGTTCGCCGTCGGCGAGGCGGCGGCCGACATCAACGCCGCCCGCCAGGAACTGCTCGCCAACGTCGACAGGATCTGGGATCTCGTCGAGTCGGGCAGGGAGGTCACGTTCGAGGACCGCGCCGCCGGACGCCGGACCCAGGTGCGGGCCGCGTGGCGGGCGGTCACCGCCGTCGACCAGATCTTCGCCCGCTCCGGCGGCAACGCGCTGCGCATGGACAAGCCCCTGCAGCGGTACTGGCGGGACGCGCACGCCGGCCTCGCGCACGCGATCCACGTGCCGAGCACCGTGTACCACGCATCGGCGCTCAGCTCGCTCGGCCTCGACCCGGCCGACAACCTCAAGTCGATGATCTGACCGCCGTCGCCATCTCGAAAACAGCAGAAGGACAACACATGACAGACATCAAGGGCCTGGGCTACGTCAAGATCCAGACCAACGACCTGGAGCGCTGGCGCACGTTCGCGTTCGACGTCCTCGGATTCGCCGAGGGTTCGGGACCGGACGAGGACGCCCTCTACCTCCGCATGGACGAGCGCGCTGCCCGCATCGTGATCGTGCCGGGCGAGTCGGACGAGGTGGTCACCATCGGGTGGGAGGTCCGTGACCATGCGGGCCTGGTCCGCGTCCAGGAGGCCGTCGAGGGCGCGGGCATCGCCGTCAAGCCGCTGTCGGTGGAAGAGGCCGACGCGCGCCGCGTCGAGGAGGTCGTCACGTTCCAGGACCCGACGGGCGCGACGATCGAGATCTTCCACGGCGCCGTCCTCGACCACAGCCCGGTGGTCACCCCGTTCGGCGCGAAGTTCGTGACCGGGGCGCAGGGCCTCGGCCACGTGGTGCTGCCGGTGATGGATTTCAGCGGGGCGTTCGACTTCTACACCGAGGTGCTCGGGTTCCTGCCCCGCGGCGCGTTCCGCATCCCGGCGCCGCCGGAGTTCGGGCCGATGCGGGTGCGCTTCATGGGCGTCAACGAGCGGCACCACAGCCTGGCCCTCTGCCCCGCACCGCACGGCGGCGCGCCGGGACTGGTGCACATCATGGTGGAGGTCGACACGCTCGACGCCGTCGGGCAGGCCCTCGACCGCGTCGTCAAGGACGGGTTCTCCGTCTCCTCGACGCTCGGCCGCCACACCAACGACAAGATGGTGTCGTTCTACGTGCGTGCCCCCGGCGGCTGGGACATCGAGTTCGGCACCGACGGCATGAAGGTGGACGAGACGTACTACTCCGCAGAGGAGATCACCGCCGACAGCTACTGGGGCCACGACTGGTCGGGGAGTGAGCCGCTGGCGGCGATGTAAGGGGTGTCCGGGCCCGGTGTGCGTATCCACTCGATGCGTGCACCGGGCCTTTCGGCTGTTCGGGGCCGTTCCGCCACCCACTATTGCAAATAGGTATATGCCTATTTATAGTAAGTGTCGCCAGTCACACAACGCGGCGCCGCACCGAGCAGCGCCGCTACGGAGGTCCCCATGACGACGACACTCAGCCCCACACCCACCGCCGGCCTCGATCGCGCCGCCCTTCTCCTCGACGCCTTCGACGGCCCGGGCAGGCTCACGCTCGCGCAGATCGTGCGCCGCACGGGGCTCCCGCGATCCTCCGCGCACCGAATGCTCGAGCGTCTCGTCCAGCTGCGGTGGCTCCGCCGGGAGGGCCGGGACTACGAACTCGGCATGCGGCTGTTCGAACTCGGGTCCCTCGCCGTGCACCAGGACCGCCTGCACCGGGCCGCGCTGCCCTTCCTGCACGAACTGCACCGCCTCACCGGGCACGCCGTGCACCTCGCGGTGCTGGAGGGGATCGACGTCGTCTACCTGGAGAAGATCGCCGGACGGTTCGGCGTCGGGCTGCCGTCCCGCGTCGGCGGCCGCCAGCCCGCGCACTGCACGAGCGTCGGCAAGGTGCTGCTGGCCCATTCGCCCGAGTCGGTGGTCGACCGTGTCGTCGAGGCCGGTCTGCCCCGCAGCACACGATTCAGCATCGACTCACCGGCCGCGTTCCGCGCCGAGTTGCAGAAGACCCGCGAACGCGGGGCGGCCTACGACCGCGAAGAGGATCTCGTGGGCGTCAGCTGCGTTGCGGTGCCCGTTGGCACCGAGGACAACGTGGTGGCGGCCATCTCCGTGTGCGGTCCGAGCAGCCAGATCAAGCTCGATCACCGTCTGACCGCACCGATTCGCATGTCCGCCAAGGGCGCCTGGCGCAACTACATGTCGACCGCGACACCGGGCGCCGGACGCGCCGACCGATACTCCGCCTGAGGCGGGACGAAGGAGCACGAATGCCGCTCGACGAGCAGGCCGAGACCATCCTGCGGGGACTGAACGAGAACTTTCCCCGGGTGGAAACCATGACGGGCGCCCAGGCGCGGGCGGCGACGAAGGCGGGACGTAAGGCCGTCGCCGACCCCGAACCGGTCGGTGAGGTGCGCGACCGGGAGATCCCCGGCGGTGCCGGATCGATTGCGGTACGGATCTATTCGCCCGCGGGGAACTCCGCGGGACCCCTTCCCGTCGTCGTCTTCTTCCACGGCGGCGGGTTCGTGATCTGCGACCTCGACAGTCACGACGGCTTCTGCCGCGCCATGTGCAACGGGATCGGCGCCGTCGTCGTCTCCGTCGACTACCGCCTGGCCCCGGAATCGCAATGGCCCGCCGCGGCGGACGACGCCTACGCTGCGACGCGCTGGGTCGCGCAGCACGCCCACGAGTTCGGCGCCGATCCGGACCGTCTGCTCGTCGCCGGCGACAGCAGCGGCGGCAACCTCGCGGCCGTCGCCGCGCTGATGGCCCGAGACCGGCAGGGCCCTGCCGTCGCCGGACAGCTCCTGATCTACCCCGTCATCGAACCGGCCTTCGACACCGAGTCCTACGACGAGTTCGCGGAGGATCACTTCCTCACCCGCGCTGCGATGCAATGGTATTGGGATCAGTACCTGCCGACGCACCGCGAGGCCGTACCCGCCTACGCCGCCCCGGTCCGGGCCGAGGACCTCGGCGGGCTCCCACCCGCAATCGTGATCACCGCCGAACGCGATCCGCTGCGGTACGAGGGGGAGAAGTACGCCGCGGCGCTCGCCGACGCCGGTGTTCCGGTACAGCTCGAGCGGGTCCGGGGAGTGTTCCACGGATTCCTGACGATCGACGCGATGACCGCGGCGCAGACCGAACGCCGGGCGCTGTGGCCCCGGCTCCGGAATCTGGTGGCCGAACGCGTGCGCACCCCGTCCGACTAGTTCTCCGTCTCGGCCTCGTCGCCGGAGTCCCGCGCCGCCTTCATGGCGGCCTGGTACTCCTGCTGCGCCTCGCGGGAGCGCCGGATCGACGGTGATGCGGTGGGTTTCGGCACACCGGGATGTTCCGGCGTCCCTTCTCCGTGCATCCGCTCGACGGCCTCGTCGATGTCGGCGAGCATCTGCTTCGCGAGTTCGCTCTCGGCGGCGTAGTAGCGCTCGGACCACTTGTTGACCATGTGTGCGAATGCCCACGTGGGTTCGACATCGGAATCGCGGGCGTCGAGTGCGGCCTGCCTGCTCATCCCCTCCACATACGAGATATGCTCCTTCAGGGCATCTTTGAGCTGCTCCGGCTCGGTGAGATGGCCGAGCCACATGCGCAGCATCACGCCGTGCTTGAGGACGGGCGGATCGATCGGCGCCTCCCGCGCCCAGCTGCGCATGACGGCCATGCCCGCGTCCGTGATCTTGTACAGGCGCTTGGGTTTCACCCGCGCCTCGTCGTCCACGACTGTCCGCGACGTCACGTATCCCACGTCTTCCAGCTTCTTCAGCTCCGAGTACACCTGACTGAACGACGGGCTCCAGTAGAAGAAGCGAACGCTGTACGAGGCCCACTTCTTGAGGTCGTAGCCGGACAGTTCCTCGCCGAACGACAGGATGCCGAGCACCGGCCAGCTCGTGGATCGGAGGCCGGCGAACCCGGAGCTCTGGGTGGGGTCGGACGAAGGCATTTCCCGAGCCTATCAACCGTGCGCCGCCGGTCGGACACGTGAAACCCTGCCGCTGGGCGGGACGGGGCATTTCCCGCCTGCAGGAGCCGCGGCCAGGCTGAACGCAACCCGTCGATCCGAGGAGACACGATGACCCGAACCGAAGAACCCGTGCCGCCGGTGGCACGTCGCATTGACCCTGCCGACCTCAAGTCGGTGCTCGGGCACTTCTGCACCGGCGTCACGGTGATCACCGCACACGACGGCGAGAATCCGCACGGCTTCACATGCCAGTCGTTCGTGTCGCTGTCGCTGGACCCGCCGTACGTGTCGTTCAGCCCCGCACGGACGTCGACCAGCTGGCCGCGGCTGCGGGCGAGCGAACACGTCTGCGTCAACGTCCTCGCTCACGATCAGCGGGACGTCTGCGGCACGTTCGCGACCAGCGGCGCCGACAAGTTCGCCGGAGTCGGGTGGTCGCACGCCGGCAACGGCGCCCCGGCGCTGGACGGAGTGCTGGCCCGGGTGCAGGCTACCGTCGAATTCGAGCACGACGCCGGAGACCACACGATCGTCGTCGCACGCGTGACCGGACTGGACGTGCTCAGGGATGTGCCGCCGCTCCTGGTGTACCGCGGCGGGCTCGGCATCTTCACCGCCGCCACCTAGCTCTGTCTCCCGCGCGGCGGCGGTGCCGCTGTCTCCCGCTCCGCGGGAAGGGCTGTGGGAAAAAGCAATTGACACCGGCAGGGTGTGATCGAGACCACTTCGGAAGGTGTGCACGATGAGCGTAGACGAGCAGAACTGGGACCGGGAGGTCGATCTCCTGGTGATCGGCAGCGGTGCGGGCGGCATGACCGCCGCACTTGCCGGCGCCGAGCGGGGGCTCGACACCCTCGTCGTCGAAAAGTCCGCGGTGTACGGCGGTTCGACGGCACTGTCCGGCGGCGCCCTGTGGATCCCCAACTCGCCGATCCTCGTCCGTGAAGGCCGCGCCGACGACCCCGGCGACGTCCGGAAGTACCTGGAGTCGATCGTCGGCGACAGCGTGCCCGCCGAACGCCTCGACGCGTACATCGAGCAGGGCCCGGCGATGATGCAGTTCTTCGAACAGCACTGCCCGCATCTCCGGTTCTCCTGGTGCGAGGACTATTCCGACTACCACCCGGAGAACGTGGGCGGACGGCCGAAGGGGCGGACGGTCGAACCGCTGCCGTTCGACATGAACCAGCTCGGCGCCGACCGCGAGCTGCAGCGCCCGAACTCCCTCGCTATGCCGGGCGGGCTCTACATGACGTCCACCGAGTTCCGGCACCTCAACATGTTCTTCCGCACCTGGGCCGGACGCCGGACCGCGCTGGGCGTCGGCTGGCGTTCGGTGGTGGCGATGGTGCGGCGCAGGCGGATGGAGACCCTGGGGCAGGCCCTCGTCGGCAGGCTGCGGCTCAGCCTTCAGGAGGCCGGCGTCCCGCTGTGGCTGAACTCCCCACTGAAGGGGCTGATCACGGACGAGTCCGGGGCCGTCACGGGCGCGGTCGTCGAGTCCGGGACGCGGGAACTGCGCATCCGCGCCCGCCGCGGCGTCATGATGGCCACCGGCGGATTCGAGCAGAGCGAGGAGATGCGGAAGCGGTACCTCCGGGAGGGCGGCAAGGACAACTACAGCGCCGGCTCACCCGACAACACCGGTGACGGAATCGTGGCCGGTGAGCAGGTCGGCGCCGCCCTCGACCTGATGGACGACGCCTGGTGGATGCCGTCGTTCCGGCGCCCGGACGGAATCATGCACGTCCTGGTGTCGGAGCGGTCGATCCCGCCGTCGCTGATCGTCGACCAGAACGGCAAGCGGTTCACCAACGAGGCATCCCCGTACGTGTCGTTCGTCCACGACCAGATCGCAGGCGGTCACGACCCGGTGTGGTTCGTATTCGACTCGAAGGCGAAGAGCCGCTACCAGTTCGGCGGGGTGATGCCCGGGCAGAAGTTCCCGGCGGAATGGTTCGAGACGGGCCTGATGCTGCGTGCGGAGACCCTCGGGGAACTGGCGCAACAGATGAGCGTGCCCGCCGACGCGCTGTCCGCCGAGATCACAAGGTTCAACGGGTTCGCCCGGGCAGGTGTCGACGCCGATTTCGGTCGCGGCGACAGCGCGTACGACCGGTACTACGGCGACCCGCGACTGCCCAACCCGACCCTGGACGAGGTGGACAAGGCCCCGTACTACGCGGTGCGGATGGAGGCCGGCGACCTCGGCACCAAGGGCGGGCTTGTATGCAATGAGTACAGCCAGGTGCTGAGCGGCAGCGGCGAACCGATCCCCGGGCTGTACGCCACCGGAAACACGTCGGCGTCGGTGATGGGCAACGACTACGCGGGCGCGGGCGCGACGATCGGCCCCGCGATGGTGTTCGGCTGGGTCGGCGCACGGCACGCCGCAGCCAGTGCAGAGGCGGTGAACTGAGTGCTTCCCGTCGAATGCCGGCGCTGCGGTAACGCGGTGCTCGTGGAGAAATACAGCGAGGCGCACACGAGCGTGCAGTGGCTGGGCGACGCCGAGCAGACCTGCCCGGAGTTCGCTCTGCGTGCGCAGGAGGGGGAGCACTCGATGTTCGTCCCCACCTGCGGTGCGCTGCGCGGATCGATCGACGACGCGGTGGAGGACGGGCGGGTGGGGCTCTCCCTGCGCAGCTACCCGACCCCCGGCCGCCTGGACTAGAGGGGACAACCGATGTCACGGATGGCAGGCAAGGTCGCCTTCATCACCGGCGCCGGAAACGGCATGGGACGCAGTCACGCGGTCCGGCTCGCGGAGGAGGGCGCAGACGTTATCGCCGTCGACCTTCCGTCGGCCGCAGCCGATCTCGACGAAACCCGAAGACTGGTAGTCGAACTCGGCCGCCGGGCGGTCGTGGCCCACGCCGATGTGCGGGACCCGTCGGCGCTGCGGGCGGCCGTCGACGCCGGAGTCGCGGAACTGGGACCCCTCGACGTCGTCGTCGCGAACGCCGGCATCTGCGACAACCCCGGTCCGGCCTGGACGATCGACGACGAGATCTGGCACCGGTCGCTCGACGTCAACCTCACCGGCGTCTGGAACACGGCGACCGCCGCGGTCCCGGCGATGCGCGACGGCGGCGGTTCCGTCGTGATCGTCAGTTCGACCGCGGGCATCAAGGCGGTGGCCGGGGCCGCCCACTATTCGGCGTCCAAGACCGCGGTGGTCGGGTTGGCCCGGACCCTCGCCACCGAACTCGGACCGCAGTTCATCCGGGTCAACGTGCTGCACCCCGGTGCCGTCGGCACCCGCATGACCCTGAACCCGGAGACGATGGCACGGCTGCGACCGGACCTCGAGAACCCGACCCGTGACGACGTCGTCCCCGTCCTCGCGGCCAACCACGTCCTGCCCGTTCCATGGCTGGACTCGCGGGACGTCAGCAACGCGCTGCTGTTCCTCGCCTCGGACGAATCGCGATACATCACCGGCACACAACTCGTGGTCGACGCCGGACTGACCCAGAAGGTGTAGAGATGACAGGTCGAGTGAACGGAAGAGTCGTCCTGGTCACCGGTGCCGCACGCGGGATCGGCCGGGCGCAGGCACTGCGATTCGCACAGGAGGGCGCGGACGTCGTGGCCGTCGACCTGTGCGGGCCGGTCGGCACGGTGGTGACGCCACCGGCGAGCCCGGAGGATCTCGAGGTGACCGCGAAACTGGTCCGGGACACGGGCCGCCGGATCGTGACTGCGCAGGTGGACGTGCGTGACGGAACGGCGCTCGCGGATGCGGTGACGGCGGCGGCCGGGGAACTGGGCGGGCTGGACTTCGTGTGCGCCACGGCGGGCATCACGTCCTCGGGCGCCGCGCTGGAGCTCGACTCCGAGACGTGGCAGACGATGCTCGACGTCAATCTGACGGGGGTGTGGCAGACGTGCAAGGCGGCGGCCCCGCACCTGATCGAGCGCGGCGGCGGGGCGATGGTCCTGACGAGCTCCATCGCCGGCCTGCGCGGTCTCGTCGGCGTCGCCCATTACACCGCGGCCAAGCACGGGGTGGTGGGCCTGATGCGGTCGCTGGCCAAGGAACTCGCGCCGCACCGGGTGCGGGTCAACAGCGTGCATCCCACCAACGTCGACACGGACATGATCCAGAACGACATGGTGCGGCGGGCGTTCCGGCCCGACCTCGAGCACCCCACCCGGGAGGAGTTCGCGGCGGCCGCGGTGACGATGAACATGCTGCCGATTCCGTGGATCGAGCCGGTCGACGTGGCCAACGCCGCGCTGTTCCTGGCCTCGGACGAGGCGCGGTACATCACGGCGGTCGCCCTGCCGGTCGACGCGGGCAGCGTCAGCAGATGATTGTCGCGGGCAGCGTCAGCCGGTAACACTCAGTCGCGACGCCGGCCGAACCGGCGACCGGGATCGTCACCGACGAGGCTTTCGCCACGGCCGCCGGAACGGAGAACTCACATTCTTGTGGGGCGGAGCCGTGAATTCGGTCTGCACCGACGAGATGGCCTGCTGCGCCGGGCCCGACGGCGACCCGGTGCGGGGCAGGAACGTGGCCGCGACGAGCCCGACCAAGCCGACCGCCGCCAGGACGACCATGGCGAGCGCGTACGACCGCTCGGGGGTGGAGGTGATTCCGGCGACGAGGACAGTGCCGGCGATCGCGGCGCCGAGGGACGAGCCGAGATTCGACACGCTCCGTGACAGGCCGGAAATTTCGCCCTGCTGGTGCTCGCCGAAGGCCGACTGCACGATGTTGACCGACGGGGTGAGCATGACACCGAGACCCAGTCCGATCAGCAGCAGTCCCGGCGCGAACGCCCAGACGTTCGGGGTGCGACTCACCAGGGCCAGCAGCACGGTTGTCCCGCCGATCACGACGAGGAAGCCGGCGAGGATCAGGGTGCGCTGCGCGTGCCGCTTCGCGAACCGTTCGGCAGCGAGGGAGGCCGCCAGCAGACCGGCCGTTTCCGCGGTGAAGATGACGCCGGTCTCGACCGCGTCGTAGTCGCGCACGACCTGGAGGTAGGCCGCGACCACGAATGACACTCCGGTGAGCAGCAGCCACTGAGTGTTCTGGGTGACCAGGCCCAGATTGGAAGTGCGGTTGCGGAACAGCGCCGTCGACAGCATCGGTTCCGTGCCGGCGCGTTCCTTGGCCCGCACCGAGCGTAAGAACCACACCAGCACCAGGGCGCCCGCAATGATGAGGGTGATCATCAACCAGGCGTTGTTGTCCGCGGCGAGGATTCCGGTGACGATCAGGACGAGGCCGACCGCCGAGAGGATCGCCCCGCCGGTGTCGAACGGACGTGTGCGGTCCGGCGGTAGCGGATCGGTGATGTTCCGCGCCAGCACCACGATGATCGCGATGACCAGGGCCTGGAACACGAATGCCGCCCGCCAGCTGATCGCCGAGGTGATGAGGCCGCCGATCAGCGGCCCGGCGGCCGCGCCGATGCCTCCCATCGCGCTGATCGCACCGAAGGCGCGGGCTCGCGAGGTGACCTCGGTGAACAACAGCGTGGTGAGGATGTAGACGGGTGGGATCAGCAGGGCCGTGCCCACTCCTTCGAGGATCGAATTGCCGAGGATGAGAATGCCCAGGCCGGGGGCTGCTGCGCTCATCACGGCACCGACTCCGTAGATGACCAGGCCGACGGTGAAACAACGCTTCCGCCCGTACTTGTCGGTCAGCTTGCCGCCGGGGATCATCAGTGCCGCCATCACCAACAGGAAGATGGTGATCGCAACCTGCACACCTTGCACGCTGGTGTCCAGGTCTTCGCTGATGTCGTTGATCATCACGTTCATGTTGGAGCCGGCGAAGCTGCAGATGAACTGGGCCAGCGCCAGCGGGATCAGAACCCGGCGGAGAGCGGCCGAGCGGTGACCTGCCTCGTTTCGTGGAGCCATCTCGCACCTGTTCCGGGTTGGCGGCCGTGACTTCGTCTCCCGGCGCACAGCCTCATGCAGTGTGCGCCTACGCGTGAATACGCGCCGTGCTCAGGGAATCAGACGTTGAGTGATGGAGTGATGTTACCGCCGGACGAGTTGGTCGGCCAGTGAAAGCGACGCCGGCGGCCCAGCGACCGTTGTTCCCGGGTTCGGCCCCGCAACAATGTTGCGGGGTGGTGAATTCACCTCCATTGCCTACTCGTTCGGAGGACACTTGCCCCGAAGGCCATTTCTCGCTCGTCCTGGGAAGGGAACTCCATGTCCGAGGAGTTGTCGGTCAAACAAGTTGTGGCACAAGGGACCGCGATGGCTCTGGGCCGCGTCGAGGTCGAATCCGGCGGACCTTTCATGAGTGTCGCGACCGTGTCGATGAACACCAAGTAAACAGTACGGCAACTCTTTTCGACCATGCAGGAAACATCTGAGGATGGGGAGATCGGTTATGCGTATCGAGGATTACGGACTCATCGGAGATCTACAGACAGCCGCTCTGGTGGGCCGCGATGGCGCCATCGACTGGCTGTGTCTGCCTCGCTTCGATTCCGCGTCGTGCTTCGCCGCCCTGGTCGGGGACGAACGGCACGGCCGCTGGAGCCTGTCCCCGGTCGGCGAGGCGCGGGTCAGTGCTCGCCGCTACCGTCCGGGGACGCTGGTGCTCGAATCGGATTTCGAGACCGCCGACGGCATGGTGCGCATCATCGACTTCATGCCGCGGCGCGGCGACGGTCCACCCCGGGTGATGCGAATCGTCCAAGGTGTGCGCGGCCGGGTGCCGATGAAGATGGAACTGGTGATTCGCCCCGACTACGGGACCATTGCCCCGTGGGTGGAGCCGGAACCGGACGGAATCCGCGCCACCGCAGGACCGGACGCCTTCCGCCTCTGCACACCCGTGCCCCTGCAGATCAACAAGGGGACGGTCGGCGCCAGGTTCGTCGTCACCGAGGGTGGCCGTGCCCGGTTCGCTCTGTGCTGGCACTCCTCCTTCGAAGACGCGCCGACGATGGAGGACGCCGACTCGGCGCTGGCCCGCACCGAGGCGTGGTGGCGAGAGTGGAGTGGGCGCTGCGTGTACTCGGGCCCCTACCGCGATCAGGTGCTGACCTCCCTGATCGCGCTCAAGGCCATGACCTACGAAAAAACCGGCGGTATGGTCGCCGCGCCCACGACTTCCCTGCCCGAGGACGTCGGGGGAGTGCGCAACTGGGACTACCGCTACTGCTGGCTGCGTGACTCCGCGCTCGCCCTCGAGGCGTTGCTTGCCGCCGGGTATACCGACGAGGCGCTCGCCTTCCGGGATTTCCTCACGCGCGTCGGCACCGGCGATCCGACGAAGATTCAGATCATGTACGGAATCAGCGGGGAGCGGCGCCTCACCGAATTCGAACTCGTCGGCTTCCCCGGCTATGAAGACTCCCGGCCGGTCCGAGTCGGCAACGCGGCATCCGAGCAGTTCCAGCTCGACGTCTACGGCGAGGTCGTCGGCATGCTCTTCGCCGGTGCGGAGATCCTCGGCCGGATCGACCCCCGGCGGTGGCCGCGCTGGCAAAAGCTCATCGAGCACATCGAAACCATTTGGCGCGAACCCGACGACGGCATCTGGGAGACCCGCGGGCCTCGCCGGCATTTCACCCACTCCAAAGTGATGGCCTGGGTGGTCTTCGACCGAGCCGTGCGCCTGGCCGAACGGTTCGAACTCCCTGCCCCCATCGAGCGTTGGAGGCAGGTACGCGACGAAATTCACCGCGACGTCTGCGCCCATGGGTTCGACAGGCAGCGAAACACTTTCACGCAGTATTACGGGTCCGAGGAGCTCGACGCGAGCGTGCTCACCATTCCGCTCGTCGGCTTCCTGCCCGGTTCGGATGCCCGCGTGAGCGGAACGATCGACGCGATCACCCGTGGGCTCGGCCGCGACGGGTTCGTCTCGCGCTACTCGACGGCGCAGACCGACGACGGATTGGCCGGCGACGAAGGGCAGTTCCTGGCATGCTCGTTCTGGTTGGTCAGCGCGCTGGCCTTGAACGGGCGGACCGAACACGCCCGGGCCCTGTTCGAGCGGCTCATTGCCCTGTGCAACGACCTGGGCCTGCTTGCGGAGGAGTACGACGTCCGCCGGCGCCGGCAGGTCGGCAACTTTCCCCAGGCGTTCAGCCATCTCACGCTCATCGGCGCGGCGTATGCCATTGCCGGTGCCGAAGGCGGCGCACAAGTGGCCGATTCCGATCCACTAGGTGTTTCGACGCGCAGGATGACACCGGCATGATCGTGAATGTCACACACGAGGAAGGCGGGCCCGCGGCTTCGCGCTGGCGATCGGCGACTCATCCCTTCCTGTACGAGATCAACACCTGGCCGTGGTTGAACCGGTTGAGCACCGACACCGGTCGTCGCATCGACCTCGGGAGCGTGCCCGACGAGCACTGGGACGCCATCGCGGACCTCGGTTTCGACGCGGTGTGGCTGATGGGCGTATGGGAGCGCAGCCCGGCGGGTGTGACCATCGCGTTGGCCGACGGCGAACTCGTTTCCGCATTCGAGGCGACGCTCGACGACTACACACCGTCCGACGTCGTCGGATCGCCGTACTGCATCCGTGACTACGAGGTCGACTCGAATCTGGGCGGTCGGGCGGGTCTCGCGGCGGCGCGGGCAGCCCTCGCGAGGCGGGGACTCGGCCTGATCCTGGACTTCGTCCCGAACCATGTGGCACCCGACCACCCCTGGACGACAACTCATCCCGAGCGTTTCGTCCAGGGCACCGCGGCGGATCTCCGACACGACGCCACGTCGTTCGTCGATGTCGCCGGCCGGGTGCTGGCCAACGGGCGGGATCCCTACTTCCCGGCGTGGCCCGATGTCGTGCAGCTCAACGCCTTCTCCCCGGACCTGCGGTCGGCGGTGGTGGACACGCTCCGCCGGATCGCAGAGCAGTGCGACGGCGTCCGATGCGACATGGCGATGCTTATGATGAACGACACGTTCGGCCGAACGTGGGGCGCCCGGGCAGGCGACGCTCCCGCCGACGACTACTGGCCGACTGTGATTCCCGCGGTGCGCGAGAGCCATCCGACGTTCCATTTCATCGCCGAAGCGTACTGGGACCTGGAGTGGGCGCTGCAACAGCAGGGCTTCGACTTCTGCTACGACAAGCGCCTCTACGACCGCCTGGTCCAGGGGGATGCCGAGCAGGTGGGCGGCCATCTCCTCGCCGACCGCGACTACCAGGAGAAGCTGGTGCGGTTCATCGAAAATCATGACGAGCCAAGGGCAGCGACGGTATTCGACCCGGCACGGGAGAACGCTGCAGCGGTGGCGACACTCACCCAGACCGGGGCGCGTCTCGTGCACGACGGCCAGATGGAGGGCCGGCGTACACGGCTGCCGGTCTTCCTCGGGCGCTTCCCCACGGAGCCCGTCGACACCGACCGGTCCCTGTTCTACCGCTCGCTGCTGACGACACTCGGCGACAACACGTTCCGCACCGGCGTGTGGCAGCTGTGCGACCGCTCGGGCAGCCCTGGCAACGACCGCACCGAGGATCTGGTCGCGTGGTGCTGGGACGGCGACCGTCGATGGCTGGTCGTGGTGAACCTGGGCCCCGACACCGCGATCGGCTACGTGCGCGTGCCGTGGCACGACCTGCGCGGCGTGCCTTGCCGGCTCGTCGACCCCACCCACGACGCGGTCTTCGACCGTGCCGGCACCGACCTCTGCGACGGTCTGTACGTCGAGCTCGGTCCGTGGCAGTGGCACCTTTTCCGTATCGACTCCGCAGAGGAGCACACATGAGCAAGCATGCATCCGACGGACGCACCACGGCGGAACACGCCCGCCTCGCCGAGGCCACCGGCCGTGCCGAGGACGACCTGTTCGCGGCGAACCCGTGGTATGAGTGGGGTCCCTACCTGTCGGAGAGGGCGTGGGGCACCGTGCGCGAGGACTACAGCGACAGCGGCGACGCCTGGGAGTATTTCCCCCACGACCACGCCCGTTCACGCGCCTACCGATGGAACGAGGACGGCATGGCCGGGCTGTCCGACATCCACCACGACCTGTGCCTGGCGCTCACGCTGTGGAACGGCGCCGATCCGATCCTCAAGGAACGGATGTTCGGTCTCACGGGCCCGCAGGGCAACCACGGTGAGGACGCCAAGGAGTACTGGTGGTACCTCGAGGGCCTTCCGAGTCACGCACTCCTGCAGTGGCGATACCACTATCCGCAGGCCGAGTTCCCCTATCAGCAGCTGGTCGACGAGAACGCACGCCGCGGCCGCGGCGAATTCGAGTTCGAACTGCTCGACACCGGGGTGTTCGACGACGGTCGCTTCTGGGTCGTCGACGTCACGTACGCGAAGGCCGGTCCCACCGAAGTGCTGGCCCGCATCACTGTCCGGAACCACGGACCCGAAGAGGCCGACATCGACGTCCTCCCCACGGCATGGTTCCGCAACACGTGGCGTTCGTCCGGGAGCGCCGAGATCCCCGGCCTGTCCCTCGACGGGGACGCCGTCGTCGTCGATCACCCGCGCCTGCGCGGCTATCGGCTCGAGGCGGCCCCCGCGAGCGACGGGACGCGGCCCGAACCCTTGTTCTGCGACAACGAAACCAACACCGCCCGGCTGTTCGGTGCGGCACCGATCACCCCGTTCCCGAAGGACGGCATCAACGACCACATCGTCGCCGGCGCAGACACCGTCAACCCCGACCTACGGGGAACGAAGGCGGCGTGGCGCTATCACCTGACGGTTGCCGCCGGGGAAACCGTGGAGCTGCGACTGCGCCTGTGGCGGCCCGAGCCGACCGGCTCTGCACCACAATCGACGATATGGTCGACGACTGCGTTCGACAACGTCCTCGCCCGCCGGCACGCGGACGCCGACGAGTTCTACCGCACCCTCGCCCCGAGCGACATCGATCCCGAACGCATGCGGATCCTCCGGCAGTCGTGCGCCGGTCTGATCTGGAGCAAGCAGATGTACCCGTATCGGATGACGACCTGGCTCGACGGCGATCCCGCCGAACCGGCTCCACCGCCGGGACACCGCAGCGGTCGCAACACCGGGTGGCGGCACCTCGACTCGTTCGACCTCCTGGCGATGCCCGACCCGTGGGAATACCCCTGGTTCGCCGCGTGGGACCTCGCATTCCACACGGTCCCCTGGGCACATCTCGATCCCGCCTTCGCCAAGTACCAGCTCATCGTGCTGCTCAAAGAGTGGTTCCTCCACCCCAACGGCGCCCTCCCCGCCTACGAATGGAGCTTCGACGACGTGAACCCGCCGGTGCACGCGCTGGCCGCACTGCGGGTATTCCTCATCGACGGCGGTGAGGACGTCGAGTTCCTCGAACGTGTCTTCCAGAAACTCCTGCTCAACTTCACGTGGTGGCTCAACCGCCAGGACCCCGACGGGAACAACCTCATCGGCGGCGGCTTCCTCGGGCTCGACAACATCAGTCCCCTGGACCGCTCCCACCTCCCTCCGGGGGTACGGCTGGAACAGGCCGACGGGACGGGGTGGCTGGCCTATTACTCCGCCGCCATGCTCGTTCTCGCCCTGACCCTGGCCGACGACAACGACGTCTACGAGGACATGGTCGTCAAGTTCCTGGAGCAGTTCGCGTTGATCACGGCGGCGCTCGACGAGTCGGGGCTGTACGACCCGAACGATGGATTCTTCTACGATCGGCTCGTCGACGCCGGTGGTAACGCCACGCCGATCCGGGTGCAGACTCTGGTCGGCGTGATACCGGTCCTGGTGGCTGTGTCTGTTCCCGAGCGCAATTCGGAACGGGCGCAACGGCTGAGCAAGCGCTTCGCTCGTATGGTGCGCGCGAAGGGAACGGGCTCGGATCAGTCGTGGCGGGTGCGGACCGCCGACACCGAGCGCCGACTGCTGCTGTCGCTGCTGACGGAGCAGCAGCTTCGAACCGTGCTCGCGACACTCTTCGACGAGGACGCCTTCCTCTCACCGCACGGGCTGCGCTCGCTGTCCAAGCAGTTCGAGTCGCCATACACCCTGCCGGGCACACCGGACGCGGTGATCGACTACCAGCCGGCCGAGTCCCGCACTTCGATGTACGGCGGCAACTCGAACTGGCGGGGCCCCGTCTGGTTCCCCGTCAACTACCTCGTGATCCGGGCGTTGCTGCAGTACGCACAGTTCTTCGGTGACGACTTCACCATCGACTACCCCACCGGTTCGGGGCGACGCCTCACCCTCCGGCAGGTCGCCGACGACCTAGCCGACCGCCTCGTCGGCATCTGGCTGCCGGACGCCGAAGGGAACCGGCCGGTGAACGGCGGCGAGAAACTACTCCAGACCGACTCCGCATGGAAGTACAACCATCTGTTCTACGAGTACTTCCACGGCGACAACGGTGCCGGTCTCGGCGCGTCCCACCAAACCGGCTGGACTGCGCTTGTGGCCGATCTGATCCTCGACCCGCCCGGTCGTAGCGCATGGATCGTCGGATCCGACGCCAATCCTGCCGATCCGTGATAGAACAGGTGTCAGTTTCGGGGGTGGACGAAGGGTGAATGCCGTGGATCTCGAGGCCGTCGCCGCGATCAGCAGGCTCAAGTACACGTATCTGCGGGCCCTGGACACGAAGTGCTGGGACGAGTTCGCCGACACGCTCCTTCCCGACGCGACCGCGAACTACGGCGAGCATCTCGCGTTCGAGTCGCGGGACGCCCTGGTCGCGTTCATGAAGTCGAATCTGGGGCCGCAGACCATCACCGAGCATCACTGCGGTCACCCGGAGATCGACGTCGACGGCGACACGGCGACGGGGCGGTGGTTCCTCTCCGACACCGTGCTGATCCCGGAGCACGACATGGTGCTGCGGGGGGCGGCGTTCTACTCCGACCGCTACGTCCGCGGGCCGGACGGTCGATGGCGGATCGCCCACACCGGATACGAGCGGACGTACGAGGCGGTGATGTCGCTGTCCGACATTCCCAGCTTCCGGCTGACGGCCAACCGGTGGGCAGCCGACGCGCAATCGGACCGAGGGGACTCGTGATGGGGACATTGGACGGCAAGGTCGCACTGATCACCGGCGCCGGGCAGGGCGTGGGCGCCGGGATGGCGTTCGCGCTGGCCAAGGAGGGTGCGCGGATCGCGGTGGTCGGGCGCACGGAGGCGAAACTCGTCGACACGTGCGCCGCCATCGCCGACTTTGGCGGCGTGGCCGAGCCGATCGTCTGCGACGTCAGCAAACGCGATCAGCTGGCACCGATGGTCGACCGCGTCGTGGAGGTGTTCGGCGGGATCGACATCCTCGTCAACAACGCCAACGCGAGCGCGCTCGGACCGCTCCTGGAGATCACGCCGAAGCTTCTCGACCGCGCGATGGCCGTCGGCCCGGTGGCCACCCTGTTCCTGATGCAGCTGTGTTACCCGCACCTGAAGGCGCGCGGCGGCGGCTCGATCATCAATCTCGTCAGCTCGTCGGCGGTGCGCTGGGACACGAGCGGTTACGGGCTGTACGCGGCCACCAAGGAGGCGATGCGCTCGCTCACCCGGACCGCGGCCAGCGAATGGGGCCCGGACGGCATCCGCGTCAACGCCATTGCGCCGCACGCGCTGTCCCCGGGGCTGAAGTGGTGGACGGAGACCAATCCGGAGGAGGCCGCCGAGTTCGTGAAGTCGATTCCGCTCGGCCGGATCGGTGATTGCGAACGCGACATCGGGCGCGCCGTCGTCTTCCTCGTGGGTCCCGACGCCGGTTACCTGTCGGGGGCCACCATCCCGCTCGACGGCGGTCAGGCGCGCTGGAGCTGATCGCACGCGATTGCCGCGAGCTTGCTCATTTCCCTCCCATCCGGTAGGAATTGCTTCGTGCATACGACTCACCTGGTGCGACGCCTGACCGTCGACCTGTGCCGTACGTGCGCCAACATCTGTTGTTGCTGATGGCCCCGGCGCGCGTACCGCGTGCTGTCCATTCCTCGGTAGGCTCCGGCATCCGGTAATTCCTCACGCATCCTCCGCGTTCGCAGGTCCGGGCCGGTGCTCCCGTACCCAGGCACGATCCACCTTGGCGGAAAGACATCATGAGCACTGCATTCGAAACCAGGACAGCGTCGCTGACGCTCGACAAGTTCGGCCCGTCGTTCGGGGCCGAGATCATCGGACTGGACGTCGCGTCCGCCACCGACGCCGAGGTGGCCGCGATCCGTTCGGCGCTGACCGAGCACAAGGTGCTGGTCCTGCGGGGCCAGTCGCTCGACGACTCGGGCCACATCGAGTTCGGTCGCCGGCTCGGTCGGCTTACCGCGGGCCACCCCGTCCACGACAGCGGCAACGTGGCCCGGGAGGTGTACGCGCTCGACAGCCAGGACAACGGTTTCGCCGACGTGTGGCACACCGACGTCACGTTCATGAAGCGGCCGCCGCTCGGGTCGATCCTCCGTCCCGTCGTCCTCCCACCGCACGGCGGCGACACCAACTGGGCCGACAGCCAACTGGCGTACGAGTCGCTGTCGCTGCCGATCCGGCAGATGATCGACCAGCTGACCGCGGTCCACGACGGCAACCGCGAATTCGGGTACTACCTCGCGCAGAAGCGCGGCGGCAAGGGAAACGTCTGGGACGGTGAGGAAGTCACCGCACTCGTGCCCGTCGAGCATCCCGTCGTGCGGGTTCACCCGGAAACGGGCCGCAAGGGCATCTTCGTGAACCCGGGCTTCACGTCCCACATCGCCGGAGTCTCCGAGGCGGAGAGCCGGGGGATCCTCGACTTCCTGTACGCCCACCTCACCAAACCGGAGCACGTCGTGCGGCACCGCTGGCGCCTCGGCGACCTCGTGCTGTGGGACAACCGCAGTACCGCGCACTACGCGAACCGCGACTACGGAACCCAGCACCGCGTCATGCACCGCATCACGCTGGAAGGCGATGTGCCGGTGGGCCCGCAGTAGGGCAACGTGCGCATTCACCGGGCGGGCGGCGTCCGCAGCGACTAGCGTCACGATCCGTGACCCCGGCATCGGACATCTCACGACGCAAGTTCCTCGCCTCCGCCGCAGCGGCAGGCGGCGCCGTATTCCTCAGTTCGTGGGCGGGCCCGGTGATCGACCGGGCGTACGCGCAGGATCCGGGTGGCAGCGGGTCGCTGAACGACATCGAGCACTTCGTCTACCTCATGCAGGAGAACCGCTCGTTCGACCACTATTACGGCACGCTGTCGGGGGTGCGCGGCTTCGACGACCCGTCGCCGGCGTGGCAGCAGTACGGCTGGACGCCGGGCGTCGGGCCGACGCCGACCGGGTTTCTCAACCCGTTCCGGCTCGACACCACGCAGGGCACGCACCTCGACGGCGAATGCATCAACGACCCCACCCATTCGTGGGGTCCGCAGCACGACGCGTGGAACGGCGGCGCGATGGACCGGTGGATGCCGGTGCACATCGCGCACGAGGGGCCGCTCAACGGTCCCGCCACGATGGGCTACTACACGCGGGCCGACATCCCGGTGCACTACGACCTCGCCGACGCCTTCACGATCTGCGACCACTACTTCTGCTCCGTGCTCGGGCCGACGGACCCGAACCGGCTCTACTGGATGACGGGAACGATCGACCCGGACGGGCTGGCGGGCGGTCCGCTCGTCGAGACGCCGACCGTGATCCCGAGGTTCGCCTACTCCTGGCGCACCTATCCGGAGAACCTGCAGGAGGCCGGCGTCAGCTGGAAGGTGTACGCGAACAAGGACCTCGGGCCGGTGTCGAGTGTCGCGCTCGACGGGATGCTCGGCTGCTTCACGCAATATAGCGACCCGAATTCGGAACTCGCTCGCCGCGGCCTCGATCCGACGTACCCGAACGACTTCCGGGCCGACGTCGCGAACGGCACCCTGCCCGCGGTGTCCTGGATCGTCCCCAACATCTTCACGTGCGAGCACCCGGCGCTGCCCCCGGCCGCGGGTGCGGTCGGGATCGTCGAGGTGCTCGACATCCTCACGTCCAACCCGGCGATCTGGGAGAAGACGGCGCTGATCATCAGTTACGACGAGAACGGCGGCTTCTTCGACCACGTCACCCCGCCCACCCCGCCGCCGGGCACCCCGGGCGAATACCTGACGGTCCCGTTGAACACGGTGTCGGAGAGCGAGAACAATCCGGGTCCGATCGGCCTCGGTTTCCGGGTACCGTCGCTGATCATCTCGCCGTACAGCCGCGGCGGCCTCGTCGCGTCCGACACGTTCGACCACACGTCGCAGCTGCGGCTGCTGGAGAAGCGGTTCGGCGTGCCCGTCCCCAACCTCACCGACTGGCGCCGCGGCGCCGTCGGCGACATGACGTCCGCGTTCGACTTCTCGTCGGCACCGAACTCCGGTGTTCCCGCGATGACCGACCCCGGGCCACGCCTGCAGGCGGCGATCGCGCAGTGCGGGCCGAACGTGGCCGCGGGGACGCTCAACGCCGGTGCGCCCTACCCGGTTCCGCCGAACCAGATGCCCGTGCAGGAACCGTCGCCGCTGCGGCGTCGGCCCAGCGGGCTGATCATGTAGCAACCTGCGCTCAGAGTCGGACCGTCCGGCCCCCGTCGATCGACTGCAGGATCGCCAGCGCGGCGGTCACCGAACGCAGTCCGTCGTGTCCCGTCGCCACGGGTTCACCGTCCCCGCGGACGGCGTCGACGAACGCCCGGATCCCCGGTGCGTAGAGGTTGTCGACGGCCTCGAGCGGGACGGCCGTGTCCTGCCCGTTCGTGATCATGCGCAGCGTCCCGGTGGGATCGGGGCGCATGCAGTCGGTGGCGACGAGAGTGCCCGACTTCCCGTGGATCTCGAATCCGGTGACGCCACCGGGGACCGTGTACGCGTCGTGGAGGGAGAACAGGGTGTTCGTGCCGAGGACGCCGCTCGTCATCGCGGCATCCGCCGGACCGTCACTGAGCCCCTGGCACACCCCCACCGCCGTCACCGTGGTCGGTTCCATCCCGGTCACGAAGCGGAGCGTGTCGATGTCGTGCACCGCGAGGTCGAGGACGACGCCGCCGCCCACGCCGTCGAGGCGCCACCCACGCAGGGCCTGGCGCAGCAGGATCGTGTTGCTCACGCGCACGGAGAGGATGTCGCCGATCGCGCCCTCCGCCAGCATCTTCCGCGCCGCTCGATGAACGGGGTGGGTGCGGAGGTGATGGTTCGTCGCGAACACGACCCCCGCGGCCGCGGCCGCGTCGACCATCTTCTGTGCCTGAGTGACGTCGAACGAGAGCGGCTTCTCGCACAGCACGTGCAGACCCGCGTCGATCGCGGCCATGGCGTGGTCGAAGTGCTTGTCGTTCGTGGAGGAGATGTAGGCGGCCTGGACGTCCCCGCCCACCGCCTCGCGCAGGTCGTCGGTGGCGGACTCGATGTCGTGGGTCCGCCGGTAGTCCTCTGCGCGCGCCGCGTCACCGCTGAGCACGACTGCCGCGGTCTCCCCGCACTCGCGCAGCGCGGGGAGCACGCGGGTGGCAGCGATGTTGCTCGCGCCGAGAATCGCCCACCTCATGAGCTTCGGTCCTTCCTGGGGCCGGTGGGTCCGGCCTTCCCTCGGCGGACTGTACGCCGAGTTCAGTGAGCGCACTACTGTTCGTTATACGAACATGCGGGACCGGCTCAGGGGCGGAGGGCGTCGACGGTTTCTTCGCCGGAGGTCGTGGGATCCGGAGTCGCGTCGCCGACCTGACGGGTCCGCTGACGGTAGATCCCGATTCCGACCACCACGACGGCGAGGCCCATCGAGACGTACATCTGGCTCCTGGTCTCCGGCAGCACGAGCATGCCGATGCAGAGCGCGATGATGGCGGCGATGGTGCACCACGTCAGATAGGGGAACAACCACATCTTCAGCGTGAGGTCCTTGCCCTCGGTCTCGAGCCGGCGCCGCATGCGCAGCTGCGACACCGAGATCGCCAGCCACACGAACAGGGCGATCGCGCCCGAGGAGTTGACGAGGAACAGGAACACGGTGTCCGGGTACAGGAAGTTGAGGCCCACTGTCAGGAACCCCACGACCGTCGAGACGAGCACGGCCTGGCGCGGAACGCCGGACGAGCCGATCTCCGACAACGAGGCCGGGGCGTCGCCGCGGCGGGAGAGCGAGAAGATCATGCGGCTCGCCGTGTACAGGCCGGAGTTCAGGCAGGACAGCACGGACGTGAGCACGACGACGTCCATGATGTTGCCTGCCGCCGGGATGCCGAACGAATCCATGACCGCGACGTATGGGCTCAGCGCGACGGAGGCGTCGTCCCAGGGGAGCAGCGTCACGACGATGGCGATGGACCCGATGTAGAAGATGAGGATGCGCCACACGACGGACCGCACGGCGTTGCGCACCGCCGCGACGGGGTTCGCGGATTCACCGGCCGCGATGGTGGCGATCTCGGCGCCGAAGAAGGAGAACACGACCACGAGTACCGCCGCGAAGACGGCACCTGCCCCGTTGGGGAAGAACCCGCCGTGACCGGTGAGGTTGGTGAGTCCGGGTGCTTCGACACCGGGCAGGAATCCGCAGATCGCGAGGATGCCGAGTCCCAGGAAGATGACGATCGCCGCGACCTTGATCGACGCGAACCAGAATTCGAACTCGCCGAACGACTTCACGGACGCGATGTTCGTCAGCGTGAGCAGCACCATCAGGATCAGTGCCCAACTCCACTGCGGGACGTCGGGGATCCACCGGTTCATGATGACGGCGCCCGCTGTCGCCTCGATGCCGAGGACGATGATCCAGAACCACGCGTAGAGCCAGCCGATGCTGAATCCCGCCCATCGGCCGATCGCCTGGTCCGCGTACGCGGAGAACGAACCGGTCTCGGGGTTGGCGGTCGACATCTCGCCGAGCATGCGCATCACGAGGATGACGACGATGCCTGCGAGTGCGTAGGCGACCAGAACGCCGGGGCCCGTCTCGCGGATCGCGACCCCGGAGCCCACGAAGAGGCCTGCTCCGATCACCCCCGCGATAGCGATCATCGAGAGGTGCCGCTTCTTCAGTGTGTGCTGAAGTTGCGGATCGGTGGTTCCTGACATGGAGAAATCCCTTCGGCGCTACTCCGGATGTGATGTGGGTCGCTGATTCGAGAAAGTGTGGACGAGTCGCGACGGCCGCGGAACCGCCGATTCGGTGAATTTGGAGCGGCCGGGATAGACGAATCGGCAGTACCACGCATCTATGCGGCCTTGACAAGGCGGAAACGCTATGGCTACCGTCACATTATTCAACCAGCGGACACGCGTTCGACATACGAACACACTGGGTCCGGCATCAACGTAGACGGGACATCGGAATGAGCGATCACGCCTTCACCCCGGCGGCCGAGAAGCAGGCGCGAAGAGCAGCGCTGAGCAGCTTCGTCGGCGCGGTCATCGACTGGTACGACTTCCTGCTCTACGGGCTGGTCGCGGCACTGGTGTTCAACTCGGAGTTCTTCCCGAACGTCAGCCCGGCGATCGGAACCCTCGCCGCGTTCGCGACGTTCGGCGTCGGATTCCTGTTCCGCCCGCTCGGCGGCGTGGTGTTCGGCCACTACGGCGACCGCATCGGACGCAAGCGGATGCTGATCCTCACCGTGCTGATCATGGGCACGAGTACCGCGCTGATCGGACTGCTGCCGTCCTTCGCGTCGATCGGCTGGTGGGCGCCGGTGCTGCTCGTCACGCTGCGCGCCATCCAGGGCTTCGCCGTCGGCGGCGAGTGGGGTGGGGCCGCGCTGATGGCCGTCGAGAGCGCGCCGCCGAAGAAGAAGGCGTTCTACAGCAGCGGAGTGCAGGTCGGGTACTCGGTCGGACTCATCCTCGCCACCGGATTCGTCATGCTCATGAGCAACCTGACCACCGAGGACGCGTTCAGCCAGTGGGGTTGGCGTGTTCCGTTCGTCGCCAGCGTCGTCCTGGTCGGAATCGGTCTGTGGATCCGCGCTGGAGTGCAGGAGAGCCCCGAATTCGTCGAGAAGGTCGAGAAGGTCGAAGAGGAGAGCCCGGAGGAGAAGAAGCGGATCCCGCTCGTGGAGGCACTGCGTAACCACCCGAAGGCGTTCCTCCAGATCATCGGCCTGCGTTTCGCCGAACTGTTCTCCATGTACATCGTCACCACGTTCGCGCTCAGCTACTCCACGCAGGAACTGGGGATGGAGCGCAACTTCATGCTCAACGTCGGTCTGCTCGTCGGCGCCGTGGGTATCGGCACCATCCCGCTGTTCGCCTGGCTGTCCGACAAGCACGGCCGGCGCCGCGTCTACATCCTCGGCGCACTGATCGGCGCGGTGTGCGCGTTCCCGTTCTTCATCTTCCTCGAGCACGGGTCGATGATCGGCACCGTCATCCTGGCCGTGCTGCTGGTCAACATCTCCCACGACATGGTCGTCAGCGTGCAGCAGCCGCTGTTCACCGAGATGTTCGGAGCGGAGTACCGGTACAGCGGTGCGGGCGTCGGGTACCAGGTGGCCAGCGCGATCGGCGGCGGCTTCACCCCGTTCATCGCGGCGGCCCTGGTCACCGCGAGCGGCGGGTCCTGGCACCTGGTGGCCGTGTACCTGGCAGGCGGCTGCGTCGCCAGCGCCCTGATCGCGTGGCGACTGCAACCCGATTCGGCTGCTGACGTGGCGGACGCCGCCACGGCCGCGAAGCTCGAGAACGCGCACTGAGCCGGTAGACGAGGAGACGACGGTCATGGCTGCACAGTCGGTGCTCTGCGGACTCATCGGAGACGGGATCGACGGTTCGTTCTCGCCCGCACTGCACGAGGCCGAGGGGCACGCGCAGGGGATGAACTACGTGTACCGGCTCCTCGACCTCGAGCGTCTGCACGGGGCGGCGGCCACCGTCGAGGGCATCATCGACCTGGCACGGCAGTGGGGGTTCGACGGGCTCAACGTCACCCACCCGTACAAGCAGCAGGTGATGGCGTACCTCGACGAATTGTCGCCGGACGCCGCGCGACTCGAGGCCGTCAATACGGTGGTGTTCACCGCGGGCAGGGCCGTCGGGCACAACACGGACTGGACCGGGTTCGGCAGCAGCCTGGGCCGCGAACTGCCGGGTGCGAGCCTCGACCGGGTTGTGCAGATCGGGGCGGGCGGCGCCGGGGTCGCCGTCGCCTACTCGGCGCTGTCCCGGGGCGCCGGGCACCTCACCGTGACGGATGTCGATCCCGATCGTGCCGAACACTGCCGGGACACGATGCGAAAGTTGTTTCCCGGCAGCGTCGTCGACGCGGTTCCGGCGTCGGAGATCGCCGGGCCGCTCGCGGAGGCGTCCGGTCTGATCAACGCCACACCAATCGGCATGGTCGGATTCCCCGGCACCCCCGTGCCCGTGGAACTGCTGCGCCCCGACCTCTGGGTCGCCGACGTGATCTACCGGCCGATCGAGACGCCGTTGATCCGGGCGGCCCGCGCGCTCGGTGCGCCCACCCTCGGCGGCGCCGGTATGAACGTCTTTCAGGCCGCCGACGCGTTCCAGCTGTTCACCGGTGTCACACCGGATTTCGAGCGCATGTACGCGCACGTGCTGATGCTCGTCGACCAGCAGTCCCGGCGCGCCGCGTAGGCGGTCAGCCCAGCGACAGGTCGGAACCGATCCGCTCCGCCGTCGCGACGAGTTTCGGCACCACCGTCGCCTCGACGTCGGAGCGCGTGTACTGGGTGCCCTGCAGCGAGGAGTTGAGGGCGGCGACCACGGCGCCCGTCCGATCGCGGATGGGAACGGCCGCGCCGCGGATGCCGACCTCGAGTTCGTTCTCCGACATCGACCAGCCGTCCCTGGCGACCTGCCCGACCGCGGTGCGCAGCTGGTCGACGTCCGAGATCGTCTGCGGGGTGAACGACTGGAACGTGGTGGTCTTCAGGTAGTCGCCGAGAGCGTCGGCCGACAGTCCCGCCAGCAGCACCCGCCCCGTGGACGTCGCGTACGCGGGGAACCGCATGCCCACCGTGATGGAGATGCGGATGATCCGGGGTGAGCGGACCCGCGCCACGTACACCACGTCGGGGCCGTCGAGGATGGTGACGGAGATGGTCTCGCCCAGTTCCTTCGCGAGAGCCTCGATGTGCGGATCGGCGACCTGCGGCAGTCGCAGCGCGGCAAGATACGAGAAACCGAACCGCAGCACCCGGGGCGTGAGCGAGAAGTTACGGCCGTCGAGACGCAGGAAACCCTTGTCCACCAAGGTGAGCAGAATGCGGCGCGCCGTGGAGCGGGTGATCCCGACGCTCTGCGCCACCTCGCTCAGCGTGCGCTCCCGGTGCTGCTCGTCGAAACATTCGAGGACGCTCAGTCCGCGGTCCAGTGACTCGAGGAAGTACCGTTCACCCGATGCCGGCTGCTCGGCCACCTCAGCAGCCACCTGTTTCGCACACGCCGTCATGGTACCGGTCTACAGACCGGTCTCCGCGGGAAGCCGCCCCGACTTCACCGCCGCCCGCAGCGCGTCGTAATCCTTCTCGGACTGGTCCGCATACAGTCGGGCCCAGGCGGTGATCGCCAGGTCGAACGATTCCCCGTTGCCGAGATATCCCGCGACGAAGGCTGATCCGGGGCTCTGGCTGTGCGCACGGGCGAGCATCGTGCCGCACAGTGCTGCATATTTCATGGACTGCGCCGGTTCCAGGGTCTGCAGGTCGACGGACCCCTTCATGTCGCGGAACTGCCGCAGGTAGAAGTCGCGCCGAAGTCCGTCGTCGCCCTCGACGCCGCGCACCCACCCCAGAAACGGGTCCGACTGCGCCTGGAGGATGCGCTGCGCGCCGACGACCCGGGAACCCTGACCGTTCTTCGCGACCGCACGAATGATCGAGTCCGGTGCGGTCGCGACCTTCCCGTGCGTCTCCAGAACCGACCGCGGTGCTTCCTTGGCCTGCAGGAAGAGCGGCTCGCCGGCCGGCCCCTGCAGCAGCAGCAACCAGCAGCGGGTCCCGACGCTGCCCACGCCCACGATGCGCATCGCATAATCGACCACTTCGTACTGCGTCAGCAACAGTCGAATGTCCGCGCGCAGGGTGTCGAGGTACAGAAGGTACAACTCGGTGATGCGGCCCAGGTCGTACTTCGTCGAATGTCGGATGACGGGGAACTGGTCGACGATGTGGGGCTTGCCGTCCTCCTCCATGGTGGTCAGCTTCCGGAGGACCTGTTCGGACGTCCGTTTGCGTGCCTTCTCGGCGATCGCGCGGATCCGCTGCTTCTGCGCGCGCGGGTCGTGCTCGAGGACGTCCGTCTCCTCCTGGAAGTAGTATCGCTCCGTGGCGGTCAGCTGAAACAGTGCACTCAAAGTGTTGCGGTACGCGCGGACGGCTGCGCCCGTGGCGTCGGCGCACTGCGCCTCGGTGTACGAGTTGGCGCGTCCGTGGATCCACACGCTCGCGGCGAGGCGGCGCACATCCCACTCCCACGGCGCCGGGTAGGACTCGTCGAAGTCGTTGAGGTCGAACAGCATCCGGCGTTCCGGTGAGGCGAACAGCCCGAAGTTGGCAAGGTGCGCGTCGCCCGAGGCGATGACCTGGCAACCGGTGACCGGTGAGTCGGCGAGATCGTGTGCCATCATCGCGGCCGACCCGCGGTACAGCGCGAACGGTGATTCGAGCATCCGTCCGACCCGGATCGGCACGAGGGTCTGCAGCCGGGTGGTGTTCTGCTCTTCGATCACCGCCACCGGGTCGCGCTCGGGAAGGGCGAATGCACCCTGCGCTTTGCGGGAGAGTGTTTCGCGTGCGGCCTTACCGGCCGAACGTCGGGCATCGATCACCGTGGTCCTACCGGCTCGGGAAGACGTGGCCATGGTTCGAGTCTAGGCACCGGACGCGCTCGGGAGGACGCTTTGCGCTGCGCGGTGGGGGAGTATGGACAGGGTGCGGTCGCGCGACGGGAGGACATCCATGGGACAGCGACTTTTCGCGGCCACCGCGGCGCTGCTGGTTGTCGCGTGCGCGGCCTGCCAGTCCGAGGGGAGTTCGGCGCAGGTGTCGCCGACCAGCGCGGCCGCCGCGCCGTCCGCCGCCGCGCCGGCCGTCGTGGCGTCCGACCTCGACGTGCCGTGGGGGATAGCGTTTCTGCCGGACGGGACGGCGCTGATCGCGGAACGGGACAGCGGCGCCATCCGGCACCTGCAGGCGGACGGGAGCGCCACCGTGATCGGCGAGGTGCCCGGTGTGTCGGCGCAGGGCGAATCGGGACTGCTGGGCCTGGCCGTCTCGCCGAACCTACGCGACGGATCGGACGATCTACGCGTACCTGACCACCGGTGACGACAACCGGGTGGTTTCCCTGCCCTTCGACGGCAACAGCCTCGGCGAGCCGGCCCCGATCCTCACCGGCATCCCCGCCGGATCGATCCACGACGGCGGCCGGATCGCGTTCGGCCCGGACGGCAAGCTGTACGTCGCCACCGGTGAAGCCGGCGACCGGCCGCGCGCCCAGGACCCGTCCTCGCTCGGCGGGAAGATCCTGCGCATCGACCCCGACGGATCGATCCCGGCCGACAATCCGACTCCCGGATCGCCCGTGTGGTCGCTCGGGCACCGCAACGTGCAGGGCCTGGCGTGGGACGACGCAGGCAGGCTGTGGGCCACCGAGTTCGGCGCGAACACCTGGGACGAGCTGAACCTGATCGAACCCGGCGGCAATTACGGATGGCCGGAGGTCGAGGGACGGGCCGGCGAGGCGGGCTTCGTCGACCCGGTGATCCAGTGGTCCACCGGCGAGGCGTCCCCGTCCGGTCTCGCGTTCCACGACGGCGCGCTGTGGGTCGCGGCGCTGCGCGGCGAACGGCTGTGGCGGATCCCCGTGGGCGCAGACGGTGCGGTCGGTGAACCGCAGTCGCTGTTCGAGGGCGAATACGGGCGGCTGCGGACCGTCGTCGCGACACCGGACGGCACCGTCTGGTTCAGCACCAGCAACCGCGACGGCCGCGGCGATCCGGGAGCGTCCGACGATCAAATACTGGAGATCCCGTGAGTACTTGTCAACCGCAGGACGTTGACAAGTACTCACAGGCGGCGGAGCGCAAGACCGTCCAGCACGAGGGCGAGTTTGTCCTCCATCCAGCCGCGGTCCTGCCACGTCGATTCGTCGCCGAGGGCCTGCGCCAGCACCGGCGAGCCGCCCCAGCTGTCCTGATACGCCTCCCGGGCGGTCCGCGAATCGGTTGGGCTGACGGTGTCGTCCAGACCGCCCATCATCGAGAACTGCGTCATGGTCAGTTCGGCGACGAAATCGACGACCAGCAACGCGTCCCGTGTGGAGAATCCCTGCCGGTGCAGCGACAGCACGAGTGTTTCGATGCAGTCCACCACCCCGGACGGTGTGCCGGGGACGGTCAACTCCACCTGCGCCAGCCCCGGGTACCGTTCGAAGCTCGCCCACAACCGGTCCGCGAACGCGAGAAGCAGTTCCCGCCAGTCCAACTCGGGGTCGGGCCAGTCCATCGACCGGGCCACGTGATCGACGCACGCCCGCAGCAGCGCCTCGCGGTCGGGAAAGTAGCGGTAGATCGTGGAGTGGCTGACCCCCAGCCGGCGCGCCACCGCGGGCATCGTCAGGGTGCTGAGGTTGTCGGCGAGGGCCGCCTGCACGATGTCGTCCTCGGACAGCGATCGGGGACGCCCGGTGCGTTTTCCCACCCGGGCACCGCCGACCGAGTCCGAGGTGCTCACACCTCTAGCCTGCCATCAACCTCCACCCAGCCGCCTTGCCCGCCGCGACGAACGGGACGCTCGTTGCGTTCGATCGAACGAGCGCCCCGTTCGTCCGGGAGGGAGGGGGAGGGGGAGGGGTGAGGTGAGGCAGGGGAACGCCGGCGCGAGATCTAGCGGTTCAGGTCCAGGGTTGGACCGGCGGCGTGACCCACATGATCTTCTCGTCGCGGTGTGCCGGGGTGGCGGCGGGATGGTCGGGGTGGCGCTGCGCCCACGCCGTCTTCTGATCGAGCAGTTCGACGACGGTGAGCCAGGTTTCCATGGTGCTCGGCGGGTTCGTCTCGGCCGCCCGGGCGAGTTTGCGCAGCGTGCTGTCGGTCAGGTCGAGCAGTTCTTGACCGCTGATCCCGCGATCCCACACGTACCGCGCGAGTCCCATCGCCTTCTCGCGTCGCCGCTTCGCCGCGCCCTCGGTGTGCGCGAAGTCGACTTCCTGAGGTTCCATCGTCTTCCCTTCTCGTGCGCGTCTCCACGGTAGGGCACCCGCGTGTCGGACCGGTATCGTGGGAGGACGATTCTCGCAGCAGACGCGAGCGGGCGGCGCGAGCAGTAGGGAAGACGGACGATGGGCAGGCAGCGCGGCGGTCGGGCTGCCGGGACATCCGACGGGGGTCCGGTCCCCGGTGTGTACCCGATCGACACGGGGACGTGCGAACTCGCCGTGGACAACCTCAACCCGCACGGCTGGGTGCTGAAGGTGAACGGCGTCGAGAGTTCCCACATCGACCTGTCGGACCCCACGTATCTGGATTTCGAGTACATGCGGTGGATCGCCGAACTGGTCGCCTCGCACTGGGGAACGGATCGGCGGGTGCGTGCCCTGCACCTCGGGGGCGGCGCCTGCTCGCTCGCCCGACATCTCGCCGCCCGCTATCCGGACGCCCGGCAGGTGGTGGTCGAACTCGACGGCAAGCTCGCCGAACTGGTCCGTGAATGGTTCGACCTGCCGCGGGCCCCACTGCTGCGACTGCGGGTGGGGGAGGCGCGGGCGGTCACCGAGACGTTGACGGAGTCGAGCCGCGACCTGATCGTTCGCGACGTGTTCGCCGGCAACACGACTCCGGCACCGTTGACGACCACGGAGTTCACCGGGCACGTGCGGCGGGTGCTGGCACCCGGCGGCATCTACGTGGTGAACTGCGGCGACACCCGCGACCTCGTCCTCGCGCGCCGGGAGGCGGCGACCATCGGCAGCGTGTTCCCGCACACCACGATCATCGCCGATCCCGCGATGCTCAAGGGACGCCGCTACGGCAACATCGTGATCGCGGGCAGCGACGTGCCGATCGGCGACGACCCCGCCCTCGTCCGCACACTGCTGGGTGGTGGTGTGCCTGCCCATGTCTGGGACGACCGGCAGGTGCGGACGTTCGCCGGAGCCGCCCGGGTGCTGCGCGACGCGGATTCCGGCACCTAGACGAGCACCCAGATCAGCGAGGCCATCGCGAAGCCCACCACCGACAGGATGGTTTCGAGCACCGTCCACGTCTTCAGGGTGTCTTTCACCGACATGTTGAAATACCGTGACACGATCCAGAATCCGCCGTCGTTGACGTGGCTGGCGATGATGGATCCGGCCGACACGGCGATCACGATCAGGGCGATCTGCGCGGACGAGTAGTTCCCGGCCGCGACCGACGGTTCGATGACGCCTGCGGTGGTGACGATGGCGACGGTCGCCGAACCCTGGGCGATGCGGAGTGCGCAGCTGATCAGGTACGCGGACAGGATGACCGGGAGACCGAGCGCGTCCATCGAGTCGGCCAGGGCCTGTCCGACTCCGGTGGCCCGCAGGACCGCGCCGAAGAACGCACCGGCACCGACGACCAGCAGGATCATGCCGACCGGCTTCAGCGCCGCCGCAGACATCGCACCGATCTCCTGCGCCGTGATCCCGCGCCGGGTCCCCAGCAGGTACAGCGCCAGCAGGACGGCGATGGTCAGCGCGATCGTGGGGGTGCCGAGGAAGATGAGGACCGACAGCAGCGTCGAGCCTTCCTCGAGGACCACGTTGCCGACCGTCGCGCCGAGGATCAGCACCATCGGCACCAGGATGATGAACGAGATCAGCCAGAGTGGCGGCGGGTTCTTGTCGGCTTCCTTCTCCTCCGGGATGAACTCGTCGGGGACCTCGATGATCACGCGCTTGCCGATCCAGCTACCCCAGACCACGCCGCTGACGAACCAGGCGGGGATGCCACAGGCGAGGCCCATGATGATGATCCAGCCCATGTCGACGTGCAGCAGACCGGCCGCGGCGACGGGGCCCGGGTGCGGGGGCAGGAACGCGTGGGTCATGGACAGGCCGGCGAGCATCGGCATCGCGTACAGCACCAGCGACTTACCGCCGCGCTTGGCCGCCACGTACACCAGCGGGGCGAGGATGAAGATGCCGATGTCGAAGAAGACGGGGATGCCGAGTACGAGACCGGTGACACCCATCGCCAGCGGTGCGCCCTTGGGCCCGAACAACTTCAGAAGACGCTCCGTCAGCACGTCGGCGCCACCCGAGCGTTCCATCATCGCGCCGAGGACGGTGCCGAGGCCGATGATCGGGGTGATGTGCCCGAGGATCCCGCCGAAGCCCTTCTCCAGAATGGAGTCGGCCGCCGACGTCGGGGTGCCCACCAGTTCGACCACCGACACTCCCGCGATGAGAGCGACGCCGACGCCGACGACGATCAGCGCGATGAACGGCTCGAGCTTGAGTTTGATGATGAGGACCAGCAGCACGGCGATGGATATCGCTGCGAGAGTGAGGAGTCCGGCTGTGTCGTGCTGCAGCCAGTCGACGAACGACGTCATTGCGTCTCCAGGGAGAAGGGGAAGGGTGCTCAGGCCGAGAGCGCGGTGACGAACGCGCGGGCGCGGTCGGTGATGTCGGTCCAGTTGCCTGCCGCGACACTGGACGGTGGGACGACGCTGGTGCCCGCGCACAGGGCGAGTGCGCCGGCGTCGAGGAACTCGCGGGCGTTGGAATCGTTGATCCCGCCCGACGGCAGGAGTTCCACGCCGGGATACGGGCCGTGCAGGTCGGAGAGGTAGCCGGGGCCGAGCCGCTTGGCGGGGAAGATCTTGACCGCGGCGGATCCGAGGTCGACGGCCATCGCCACCTCGGTGGGGGTGAACGCGCCGAGGAAGACGGGAATCGACCGTCCCGTGGCGACTTTCGCGACGTCCGGGCGGATACCGGGGGTGACGAGGAACCGGGCGCCGGCGTCGATCGCGGCCGCGGCCTGATCGCCTGTCATCACGGTCCCGACGCCGAGAATGCTGCCCGCTGCGGCGGCGGCGTCGGCGGCGCGGCCGAGGTGATGGAGCACGTCGGGGGTGGTGAACGTCAACTCGACCGTCCGGATTCCGCCCTCGGCGAGCGCATGGCACAGGTCGGTGGCGTCGGGGATGGTCTCCGCACGCACCACCGTCAGTACCCGGTCGGCACGCAGGATGTCGATCTCGGTCATCGGACTGCTCCTCCTTGTTCGCGGCGCAACGATCTTCCGGCGGTCGCGCCGGTGAGGCGGCCGTCCTCGAGGGCGAGGCGGCCGCGGACGAATACGTGAGAGAAACCGGCCGCAGCCTGACGCGGCCGGGCATAGGTCGCGGTGTCGCCGACCGTGTCCGGATCGAAGAGCACGAGGTCGGCGGCGTAGCCGCGGCGGACATATCCGCGGTCGACGAGCCGCAACCGGGTCGCGGCGCGGCCGCTGAGGTGGCCGACGCACTCCTCGAGGGACATCAGGCCGAGGTCGCGGCTGTAGTGCCCGAGGTAGCGCGCGAACGTTCCCCAGCCGCGGGGGTGCGGTTTCGCGCCGACCAGCAGTCCGTCGCTGCCGCCGGTGTGCCGGGGGTGCTGCATGATCGCGCGCACGTTCTCCTCGTGCCCGACGTGTTGCAGGATGCCGCTGCCGAGTTGGTCGCGGACCAGGATGTCGATGCACACGTCGAAGGGGTCGCGATTCTCGGCGACGGCGATGTCCGCGACGGTCTTCCCGACGTAGGCGTCGAGTTCGGGATTCTGCACGCCGCTGATCTCGAGGGTGTGCCACTCGGCGATCACGCCGTGGCAGCCGTCGGATCCGGTGACCTCGAGATGCTCCCGGATGCGTTCGAGCGCAACCGGATCCCGGAGCCGGTCGAGGGTCTGCTCCATGCTGCCCGCCGACGCCCAGCTGGGCAGGATCGCCGACAGTGTGGTGGCGCCGGGAAGATACGGGTAGGTGTCGAGGCTGATGTCCGCGCCGGCGGACTCGGCCGCGTCGAGCAGAGCCAGCAGTTCCGGGGCGCGGCCCTTGTTGGGTCCGAAGTTCAGCGTGGCGTGCGCAAGGTGCAGTGCGCACCCGGCCCGCGACGTCAGATCCACCATTTCGGCGTAGGCCTCCATGGCACCGGCGCCGTACGACCGGTGGTGCGGGGAGAAGTAGCCGCCGTATTCGGCGACGGTCCGGCACAGTGCCAGCAACTCCTCGTTGTCCGCGTACATCCCCGGCGTGTAGGTCAGCCCCGCGGACAGCCCGACGGCGCCCTCCACCATGGACTGCGCCACGATCCGCTGCATCTCCTCGATCTCCGGCGCCGTCGCCGGGCGATCGTCCCAGCCCACCACCAGCGCCCGCACCACCCCGTGCGGGACGAGATACGCGACATTGGTGGCGATCCCGCGATCGAGTCGGTCGAGGTATTCGCCCACACTCCGCCAGGAGAAGTCGAAATCCTCGGGATCGGTGTTCCACCCCGCGATCTTGCGCCGGACCACCGCGAGCACGTCGTCGGTGACGGGTGCGTAGGACAGCCCGTCCTGACCGAGTACCTCGGTGGTGACGCCCTGGGTGATCCGCGACGGATGGTCGGGGTTCAGCAGGATCTGCAGATCCGAGTGGGCGTGCATGTCGATGAAGCCGGGCGCGAGCACCAGGCCGTCGGCGTCGATCACACGATCCGCGCGAGGGCGTGCGGTCTCGGAGTGGTCTGCTTCGGGCCAGATTTCGGCGATCCGGTCGCCGTCGACGAGCACGTCGGCGCGGTACCTCGGCGCCTCCGACCCGTCGACGACGGTGGCGGAACGGATCAGAGTGGTCATGATGTGAGTCCTCGGCCGGGGATCAGAAGAAGGTGCGGATCAGGTCGACGACGACCGGATCGTCGGAGTCGTCGCCGACGACCGGAATCCACCGCCACTTGTCGAACGCGGTGCACGGGTGGGAGAGACCGAGCCGGACGACGTCGCCGACGCGCAGATCGTGTTCGGGCCGTGCGGGATCGAGCCGGAGGAACGCGTGCTGGTCGTTGACGGCGGTCACTTCGGCGCCGACGAGGGGCCGCGGCGTCGCCCCGAGTTGGCCGGCGACGGCCTGCGCGGTGGGGAGTCCTTCGTCGAACGGGACGTCGCGCTTGCCTGCGTCGAGCAGGGCGAGGCCCGGCTCGGGGCGGGACACCACCCGGGCCCACGTGTGCATCGCCGACGTGAGGCGACGCGCCTGCGTGTCTTCGCCACGGCCGAACGGTGAGATCCCGGTGTAGAAGCCGTCGTCGTGAATGATGTACGCGCCGGCGCGGACCACCACTTTGGTTCTGCCGCCTGCGAGTTCGGCGAGCACCTCGGCGACCACGTCGAAGTAGGCGCTGCCGCCCGCGGTCACGTACACGTCCAGATCCTCCGGGTATCGACCCTCGGCCTCGAGCCGGCGATGCAATTCGGCCATCGACCGGAGGTACGCGCGGACCCGGGCGAGGGACTCCTCGGAGGCGTCGTGTGCGAGGGCGCCCTCGTAACCGGAGACGCCGGCCAACCGCAGTGCGGGGCTCTTCCCGATACGTTCGGCTACTGCCACGGCTTCGGCCACGGAGCGTGCGCCGGTGCGTCCTCCCTCTCCGCCGAGTTCGACGAGCACGGGCAGCGGACGGGCCACCGCAACGTCCGCGAGCGCCGCGGTCATCGCGTCGACCGTCTGCGGGGAGTCGGCCCACATCAGGACTTCGAGTTCCGGGTCGGCTTCCATCTGCTCGGCCAGCCACAGCAGGGCGGTCGGGTCGACGAGCGAGTTCGCGATCTGCACCCGGCGCGCGCCGAATCGCACCGCCACCCGGAGCTGACCGAAGTTCGCCAGCGTGATCCCCCACGCGCCGCCGCGGATCTGCCGGTCCCACAGCACCGGTGACATGGTCGTCTTCCCGTGCGGAGCGAGGTCGACTCCGTGCGTTCGGCACCACGCCGCCATGGTGTCGAGATTGCCGGCGATGGCCGTCTCGTCGAGCACCATCACCGGGGTGCTGAAGGCGGACAGCCTCGGCCGGGTGGCGAGGAACTCGGCCTTGGTGTGGCCGTTCGCCGCGGAGGGGAGGGCTTTGTCCACGTCGGACAGGCGCAGCTCGTCGAGCTCCGCCAAGGCACCGGAATCGAGTGCGTCCGTTCCGCTGATCGTCATCGTCGATCCTGTCGTTCGGGTTCTGTGGGGCTGGCCGACATCGGAAGAAGGGCCGTGAAGTGCTACGTTGCGCTGTATGCAACGGTGATTGCGTTTTTGCGTCTCCTATGTCTAGCATTGGCCTGGGTCATCGTCAACGGTCCGATGCGGCATGCATCACCGCGGCGAGGGCTCTCGAAACCCAACCCCGTGCCGGTCCGAGCAGTCGCAGAGGTAACAAGTGCAGGAATCGACCCCCACCCCCGAGTCCGGTGTCGCGTGCCTCGGTGAGGCGATGGTGCTGGTGGCCCCGGACTCGGCACTCCACCTCGCAGGCGCGGAGGCGAACGTCGCCGCAGGTCTCGCCGCGCTCGGTGTCCCGGCCGCCTGGGTCGGACGGCTCGGCGACGACGAGTTCGGCACCCTCATCCGCACCGAACTGCGGGCGCGGGGCGTCGACGTCCGCGCGATCGAGATCGACCCCGAGCGGCCCACCGGTCACTACTCGAAGACCACCGCCCTCGACGAGCACGGCGAGCCGCGGACCGACAGCCTGTACTCCCGAGCGGGTTCGGCGGCGTCGGCCATGGACCCCGGATTCCTCGACCGGCCGGCGGTCGCGGAACTGTTCGGCCGCGCCGCCGTGGTCCACTGCAGCGGAATCACACCGGCCCTGTCCGATTCGTGCCTCGCCCTGATGCGGCGACTGCTCCGCGACAGGCCGGGGATCTCCGGTGTCGTCAGCTTCGACGTCAACTGGCGTGAGCAATTGTGGCCGGACGGCGACCCGCGGATGGTCGTGGAACTGGCGAATCTCGCCGATCTGGTGCTCGTCGGCGCCGACGAGGCCCTGCGCGTGCTGGGCACCGCGGATCCGCACGAGTTGCGGCTGATCCTGCCCGCGCCCGCCACCGTCGTCGTCAAGGACGGCGCGCACCGGGCCCTGGCCGTCGACCGGAGTGGTCGCAGCATCGCCGTTCCCGCACTCCGCGTGGACGTCGTCGAACCCGTCGGCGCGGGCGATGCCTTCGCCGCCGGATATCTCAGTGGTGTGGTGCGCGGCGAGGATCAGGCGCGCTGCCTGCGCCGCGGGCACATCGGTGCCGCCGCCACCCTGACCGTCGCCGCCGACTCGGCGCCCCCGCCGCCCGCCGCACTGCTCGACGCGATGCTGCACTGTTCCGAATCGGACTGGGCGGCAACGAGCGTCACCGCCGACGGCTTCTCTCTCGTGAAAGTGGAGTGAACGATGAGTCAGAGTGTCTCCCGCGCCCTGCACCTGCTGGTGCAACTCGGCAACGGCCCCGCCAACCTCGACCAGCTGGCCGAATCGACCGGAGTCCACAAGACCACCGTGCTGCGGCTGCTGCGGACGCTGTCCGACGAGCGGTTCACGTTCCGCGACAACAGCAACCAGTACCACCTCGGTTCCCGCATCTTCGAACTCGCCGCACAGGCCACCGATCAGCGGGAAGTCCGGCGCATCGCGTCACCGCACCTCGTCGCGTTCAACCGCGAATACGGGCGCACCACGCACCTCGCGGCGATGGAGGGCGGCGACGTGGTGTACATCGACAAACTCGAATCGCACGATCAGATTCGGATGTACTCGCGAATCGGGCTGCGCGCCAATCTCAATTCGACCGCCGTCGCGAAGGTGATCCTCGCCGACCTGCCGGATTCGGAACTGCGGACCGTCGTCGACTCGATGGATTTCTCCTCCCGCACCGCCAACACGATCACGACGCCCGAAGGCTACCTCGACGAGATCCGTATGGTCCGAGAGCAGGGCTGGGCGCACGATCAGGAGGAGAACGAGCCGTCCGTCAACTGCATCGGAGTGCCCATTCGCGGCGCGTCCGGTCGCGTCGTCGCCGCCGTCTCGGTCTCGGTGCCCGACGTCGTTCTCAGCTACGAACGCGTCCTCGACCTGCTCGAACCCCTCCAGGCCGTGGGGGCGCGGATCTCCCGAGACTGCGGATACCGCGCCCAGCCCTGACCGTCCCCGTCCACCGAAAAGTAACGACACACAGGAGTATCGATATGTCCGACACCACCGTCATCCGCACCGAAGGCGCCCCCGCCCCCGCGCACACGTTCAGCCAGGGCATCAAGAAGGGCAACATGCTCCAGGTGTCGGGGCAGGGCCCGATGGACCCCGTCACGAACAAGTACATCGCCGAAGGCGACGTGCGCGAGCAGACCCGTCGCACCCTCGAGAACGTCAAGGCGATCCTCGAGGCCGGCGGTGCGAGCGTGGAAGACGTGCTGATGTTCCGTGTCTACCTCACCACCCGGGACGACTTCGCGGCGATGAACGACGTGTACGGCGAGTTCATCGCGGAGAACGTCCCGAGCGGTCAGCTGCCGTGCCGCACCACGGTTTTCGTCGACCTCCCGCACGAGGTCATGCTCGTCGAGATCGACGCGCTGGCCGTGACCGGCTAGGTCGCTACGCAGTGACGAGGTGGCGGCAGCTCATCCGCGGCGACACGGGCAGTTCCGTGAAGACGGGCTCGGACGTGTCCGCGGTCGCCACCTCCAGGTAGAGGTGGCTGCCGTCCGCCACGACGCCCTGCGGGTGCAGGCCGATCAGCTCGGCCACCACGTACGTGGCACTGAGGCTGGTGACGTCGCGGATGATCCCGAGCCGCAGCAGCGACCTCGTCTCCGCGATGGCCTCCTGCTCACCGGCCCGCAGGACCAGTCGAAGTCCGGGGGACAGGGCCTGCGCTGCCACGGACACGGCGATGTTGTCGAGGTCGTCGGAGCCGACCGCGGCCAGCGCCAGCGCGCGGCGCACGCCCAGCCGTTCGAGGAGTTCGCGGTCGCCACCGTGCCCCACGACCGTCGGGATGTTCATCGACCGCACGAGTCGCAGGTTCTTGGCGTGGGGGTCGCGCTCGACGCCCACCACCGCGACCCCGAGCGCCTGCAGTTCCCGGCACAGCCGGAGGCCGACCTGGCCGAGACCCACGACGATGACGTGGCCCGACCGGGGCAGGACCCGGCTGCCCACCAGGCCGACGAGCCGGGGGCCGAGCAGGCGCTCGATGATTCCGGCGGTGAACATGGCGGTGAACACCACGGTGAAGAGCATCGCCACCGACGCGAACACGGCGTAGGCGGGGCTGCCGTGGGTGTCGGCTCCCGGGCCCACGGTGGTCACCACGCGGACGGCTTCGTTGAACGCGTCGAGCGGCGCCACGTGCTGACCGAGGATCAGCCACAGCCAGTCGGCGAACAGGACGGCGAGGAGTCCTGCGAGCCCACCGAGCAGGATGCGCGTACCGATGTCGTGCGACCGCAGCAGACCCGTCGCGCCGGTCGCCACCGTGCGCCACCAGTTCCGCCGGGGCAGGTCGACGTGCGCAGCCTCGGGGTGGCCGTCGATCGTCCGGACCGTCAGCATGTGCTCGCCCGCGTGCCGGGCCGCGACGAGTTCGGGGTCCAGGCACGGACCGGCGAGCGTCGGCGCTGCGAGGTCTGCCGGTGACGTCACCGTGCACTGCGGGAGCAGGTGGGACAGCTGGTCCGCGACCGTGCGGTCGAAGATCGTCACCACCAACGGAATCGACGCCGAGATGTGCGCGGCGGCCAGCGCGTACCGCAGAGCGACGACGTCGTCGCGCACCAGGATCGCCATCCCGCGCGGTTCGTCCGCCATCGCCAGGCGCAGTTCGTCGTCGTCGGGGGCGACGAGATGGCGGACGTCGAAGTCCCTTTCGCGAAGGGATGCACAGACCCGTCGGGCCACGGTGGTTTCGCCGATGACGAGATATGAGTCGTTCACGTGTGGTCCTTCCGGCTCGGGATCACGAGAGCGTACCCGAGAAAAACCACAGATCCCACACGAGAACGTCTACCAACGAGTAGCCGGAACACGTTATCGGCCAATGAGTTTGCGATACATCCACCCTACTCGTCGGTAGGAGCGCCCTGGATCGCCAGACGAGTCCGATCACACCGATCCGGACGAGGCCGCCGAGGGCCGCCGGGAACACCGCCTCGGCGACCGTGGTTGGGTGAGACATGACCCTCGATGCGAATGACGACCGGCGTCCACTTCTCGACCTCGTCGCCACACACAACCGGGCCGTCCTCGCGACGGTCAAACGCGACGGACGCCCCCAAATGTCGAACGTGATCTATGCCTGGGATCCCGACACGCAGACGGCGCGGGTGTCGGTGACGGCGGATCGGGCCAAGACCCGCAACGCCGCGCGCGACCCCCGGGTGTCGCTGCACGTCAGCGCGACCGACTTCTGGAGTTACGCGGTGGTGGAGGGCGACGCGGAACTGAGCGCGGTGGTGACGGACCCGCACGACGCGGCGGCGGACGAACTCGTCGAGGTGTTCCGGCAGGCAGCGGGGAAAGAGCACGACGACTGGGAAGATTTCCGCCGCGCAATGGTGTCCGAGCGCAGGCAGGTGCTCCGGGTCCGCGCGACGAATGTGTACGGCATGGCCCAGCTGCCCTGAGTGCGCGGAACGTAGCTGTGGCAGCGGATCGGAGGCGGTGGGACGATTGAGTCGTGCGCAAGAGGCGGTGGCCGGCGGCACCACCGCCTGCCACGGAGGGAATCGTGGTCCACGGGCCGGTCGAGCTCGTGACGAGCCGCGATGTGAGCCTACGTCTGTCGGAGGTCGTCGCCCACCCGAAGGGCATGCTGCTGCGCATCGAGCTGACGGCGAGAGGCAGATCCGCTGATCTTGCGCGTCACGAGACGCGTCCGCTCGACGATCCCGACGACCCCTCGGCGCGCTGGTCGTATCTCGCGGTGAACGTCCGGGTCGACGACCTCGAGGGCGTCGCCGACGCCCGGCACCCGCATTCGACGTCGACGCCCGCGGCCGCGGACGCGTCCGAATATCACTCCGCGCCGCACTACTGGATCAGCGACTACCCGGAATCTGGGACGATCACGCTGACCGCGGGGTGGAAGGAGATCGGGCTGCTGCCGAGGACCCGGACGATCACACTCGGCCCCAATCCGAGTATGCGGCCCACCCGGTAGCACTACGGCCGGTAGAAATACGGCCGGTAGAAATACGAAGGTGCCCTTCGGCGCCGTGGGAGCGTCGAAGGGCACCTTCGTCCTGTGAGGAAACGCAGATCAGGGCAGCGGAACCCAGGTGCCGAAGAACCAGAATCCGTGCGGGCTCGGCGCCGGTGCCTGCTGCTGCGGAGCGTGCTGCTGCTGCGGCTGGGGCTGCGGTGCCTGCTGCTGCTGGGCGGGGGCGGGGTTGTGGCCCACCGGGTCGGCGCTGGCAACGCCGGCTCCGATGCCGAGTGCTGCGAGGGCGATACCACCGGTTGCGACGGCCTTGGTCACGACAGACTTCATGCGGTTCCTCCTGGAACGTATCGGATGCGGTGTCAGAACTTCCTGACACAGATCAGATTGCTCCCCGTCCCTGCCACAACTCTTCGTTCAGCCTGGCAATCTCCTGCACGTCAGCGAGGCTGCTCCGCCAGCTTGGCGGCGATCACCCCGTTGAGTCGCTGCAGACCGCTCGGCGTGATCCCGTGGATCTGGCCCTCGATGCTGCGCACGACATGGGTGTCGCTGAGGACCTTCTCGCTGGACTGGATCAGAACCGTTCCGGCGCCGGTGAAGTCGAACTGCCGCTCCTCCCCGGAGTTGATACCCATCATGTGGGCGCCCGCGGCGAGGAAGTTGCTGATCCATCCCTGGTCGTAATGGTGGCTCGGGGACGGGCAGTCGGCCCACCCGACGAGCGCCTCGGGGTCGATCCGCAGCGGCGGTTCCGCGAACATCACCGGACCGTTGGACGACGCCAGGAACTTCCCGGTCCCGATGAGGGTCAGGAATCCCGGCACGATGGACTGGTTCAGCGACAGACCCGGTTCGAACGCAAGGAGATTCGATGCCCGGATCGTGAGGTTTCCGTCGTCGAGGTCGTACGAGTTGATGTCGTACCCGCGGTCGCCGATGATCAGTTTCCCGAATCCTTCGGCCACCGCGTAGTCGCCCATGTACAGCGGCGCCGAGAACTGGTTGGCGACCATGTGCAGTGCGGCGCCGTGCAATCCGTGGGTCAGCGCCTGAAACTGCATCTGGCCGTAGTACGCGATCATCGCACCCTTGCGGATGAACCAGGGCGCGGTGAGGTCGATGCAGAACGCGTAGCTGTTGTCGGGAATGTTGTCGCTGGCGCCCAGCGTCGACGGATTGTGGATGGCGGTCACAGTTTCTCCTCCGAGGCCTGAACGTAGACGATTCCCTGACCGGTGCACTGCAGTTGCATCGCTTCTCCGACGCCGCGGCCCATGGCCTCGCGCCAGCCGACGGCGGATTTCAGTTCTACCTGGACGCTCCCGTACGTGCCGACGAACGCGTCGGGGTCGACGAACACCGGATTCGGTCCGCCCACCGGGAGTTCGATGAAGCCGCCGTGCGCGAGCAGGACCGCCGACCCGTACCCGGACAGCTGCGTCGTGAACATTCCGGTGCCGGACAGGGCTCCTGCCGCCGCACCGCGCAGCGCGCCGAGCATGCCGCGCCCGCCGCCACCGCCGCCCTGACTCACCACCGAGACCACTGAACTCTGCAGTCCCGCGTTGTGGGCGAGGAGCCGGGACGCCTCGACGCACAGGGTGCCGCCCTGCGACATGTCGACGACGTGCACCTCGAGCCCGGCGTGGCCGTAGTGCACCTCGCCCTGCCCCTGCGCCAGCATCGTGCGTTCGTGCTCGCCCTGCATCATGCGTCCGGCCATCCGGGTGAATCCACCCATGCCCGCCATCGACTGGGAACCGGGCACCTGGTGCGGAGAGAACTGGACCTGACCGGTGTAGAACAGCATCGCGCCGGTGCGGGCCACCACACCGCCTGCGGCGCCGACGTCGACCTTGACGACCTTCGAGTTCACTTTCGAGAAGACCATGGGGCTCACCGCTCTGCCGGTTGGATGGAGACGACGCCGTGACCGTCCCACTTGAGGGAAAAGGCCTCACCGTTGCCCTGGCCGACGGCGTTGCGCCACGACACGTCGGTCACGAACGACTGCGTCACCTGCCCGCGCGCCGAGACGAACGCGTCGGGATCGACTACGAGGGGGTACTGCGGCGACACCTCGAGGTGGATGAGCGGTCCGCCCGCCGACAGCAGGGCCACCTGACCCTGACCGGAGACGGTCGTGGTGAACAGGCCCTGACCGCCGACCCCGCCGCGCAGTCCGGTGAACGTGACGTTGGTGTTCAGGTTGCCGCTCAGCGCGAGAAGTTGCTGCGATTCGACCTGCAGGGTCTCGTTCGCCAGGTCGACGACCGAGACGTACTGTCCGCCCACGGCGAGATACACGACACCGTGGCCGGAGCACTCCATCAGCGACAGCGCCTCGCCTGTGGCACGCCGCTTCATCCCGGCGAGGACACCGTCGCCGCCACCGAAGCCTGCCGACTTGAAACTGACATTGCCCTCGTAGGCGATCATCGAACCCTGAATCGCCCGGATGGTGGTTCCGGCGAGCTGCGCCTCCACCACCTTCTTCGACTTGCCGAGCAGCCGCCCCATGGTGCCCTTTCCAGTGTCGAGCGGCAGTGCCCGTGACCGAGTCACGTGCACTGCCGCTGGATGTGAGTACAGGCAGAACCTAGCCGACGGACACCGGGTTCTGCTCGTCCACGTCGTCTGCCGCTTCGCCGACCGCCGCGGCGGCCTTGCGGTTGCGGACGATGCTGGAGATGAACGCGGCGCCGATGAGGGCGACACCGACGAGGCCGGTGACGTTCTCGTTGACGTGGTAGCCGATGGACACCAGCAGGATCACGGCCAGTGCGCCGATGGCCCAGTGGGCGCCGTGCTCGAGGTACACGTAGTCCGAGAGCGTGCCCTTGCGGACCAGGAACACGGTGATGGAACGGACGAACATCGCGCCGACGAAGCCGAGGCCGAGGGCGATGATGATCGGGTCGGACGTGATTGCGAAGGCGCCGATGACACCGTCGAAGGAGAACGACGCGTCGAGGACCTCGAGGTAGAGGAAGAGGAAGAACCCGGCCTTGCCGGTGGCCTTGGCCAGCGCGGTCGGGCCACCGGTGGATCCTTCGATCGGTTCGCCGTCCTCGTCTTCCTCGGGGGTGTTGAACAGTTCACCCAGACCGTTGACGGCGATGTAGGTGACCATGCCCAGGACGCCGGCGATCATCACCGTGGACACGGTGTCCTCGGGGGCGATGTAGGCGGCGGTGATCAGCAGCAGGACGCCGGCGAGGATGACGGCCAGCTGGTCGAGCTTGCCCGCGCGGGCGAGGGGCTTCTCCAGCCAGGACAGCCAGGTGATCTCGCGCTCTTCGAGGATGAAGCCGAGGAACAGCATCAGCAGGAACATACCGCCGAACGCCGCGATCTGCGGGTGCGCGTCGGTGAGCAGGGTTTCGTAGCTGGCGCTGCCGTCGGGGAAGTACGCGGCGCCGTCGGCGGGCGGGTTGAGGGCCAGGTCGAGGGCGGCGACGGGACCGAGGCCGGAGGCCAGCCAGACGATGACGAGGGGGAAGACCAGGCGCATGCCGAACACCGCGATGACGATGCCGACGGTGAGGAAGATCTTCTGCCAGAACTCGCTCATGCGGCGCAGGACGGTGGCGTTGATGACGGCGTTGTCGAAGGACAGCGAGATCTCGAGGATCGAGAGGATCACCACGAGGAGGACGGCCTGGGGGCCCCCGTAGATCGCGGCGATGATGAGGGAGATCACCGTCACGGCGAAGGAGAGACCGAATATTCGCAGAACCACGAAGCGTGGCCTTTCTCTAGTGGGCATGCAGGGTGGTTACTGCAGGGGACGAACACCGGGGGAGGGTTTCACGTCGGTGCCGTGAAACCCTCCCCCGGCTGAAGAACGAAACGACTGTCAGACGTTGACGCCGTAGTCGCGGGCGATACCGGCCAGCCCGGACGCGTAGCCCTGGCCGATGGCACGGAACTTCCACTCCGCGCCGTGGCGGTACAGCTCGCCGAAAACCATAGCGGTTTCGGTCGACGCGTCCTCGGACAGGTCGTAGCGGGCGAGCTCGTTGCCGTTGGCCTGGTCGACGACGCGGATGTACGCGTTGCGGACCTGGCCGAACGACTGCGAACGCGTTTCCGCGTCGTAGATCGAGACGGGGAACAGGATGCTCTCGATGTTCGCGGGGACCGCCGCCAGGTTGACGTTGATCACCTCGTCGTCGCCCTCGCCCTCACCGGTGGTGTTGTCGCCGACGTGCTCGATCGAGCCGTCGGGGGAGCGCAGGTTGTTGAAGAACACGAAGTGCTGGTCCGACACGACCTTCTTGTCGGCACCCGCACCGATGGCGCTGGCGTCGAGGTCGAAGTCGGTGCCGGTGGTCGAGCGGGCATCCCATCCGAGTCCGACAGCCACCGCCGTCAGGTTCGGCGCCTCCTTCGTGAGAGAAACATTGCCGCCCTTGGTCAAGCTGACGCCCATTCAGGGGTCCTTTCGAGAGGAGGTGGGTGGACCCTCGACAGCTGTCGAAGTTCCGAGTTCGTCGTGCGACACCACGATAATGAATTTGTCCGACTTGTCCCATCCGTCGATCTGTCCACAGGTTTGTGCACAGGCAATTCCGGTCCACTCGGAGTTGTCGCCCCGACCAGTACGATTCAGGGCGTGACGAGCGGATGGGCGGGACGCTTCCGAGGAAGAGCCCGGGGCGACGACTCGGCTCGTCGCGCCCACGACACGATGGTCGCAGCGTTTCTCGATATGGACAACCGGCAGAGCATTGCCGCCGCGGCCGTGGACGCCTCCGCAGAGCTGACTCCGGAACGCGGAATCCGCCGGGCGTGGGAACCGGTCCGCGACGGGTGCTACCAGGCCGCGACGGCGTACCTCGCGGCGGAAGACCGGTTCGAGAACGTGGAGACGCCGGCGGCCGCCGCCGCGTACGAGCAGGTGACGCGGCAGTTGGTGGCGGCGACGCAGACCCTCGACGAGTTCTATCGCACACATCGCGGCCATCTCGAGGAGTCGACCGCGATGCTGGCGGCCGTACCCCAGGTTGCCCAGCAGGCACTGCAGGTCGCCGCTGCGGCGCAGCGCCGGGTGCAGACCGAGGGCGCCGCCTACGCCGGCTACCCGTCGGTGCGCGACCGGGGAGCCGCACTCGATGCCGCGGTCGTGGCGCTGCAGGGTGCCCGCGGCGCCAACCCGGTCCGCGCCGCGGCGGCGCGGGTGCGGGAGGAGGCGGCGGCGCTCGAGAAGGCGCTGGCCGCGGCTCCGTCCAAGGAGCGGGATGCCGCGCACGCCGTGTCGTCGGTGTCGACGAGGATCGCCGCGGTGCAGACTCGGGCCGAACGGCTCGCGCCCGCCTACTCGGCCCTGCTCCGCGAATTCAACGCGGCCAGTTCGGCGGATCTCGTCCACAACGACCGCGAGAGCCGCACGCACATCGAGCAGGCGCAGACCGATCTGCAGCAGGCGCAGAAGGCTCTGACCGCGGGAAACCCCGAGGGAGCGCTGGATCTGACGGCCGCGGCGCGGACCCATCTCGTCGACGCGGAGGCGAACGTCGACGGCGTCACCGATCGTCTGCTGTTGCTCCGGGAGGTCCGGGAGAACCCGCGGGCGAAGGAGAACGAGATCAGATTTCGCCTCCGCGACGCCCAGATGTTGGCTGTCAATCGTGGGCTCGTGAGGGAATGGGGGTCGGTCCTCGACGCTCAGCTCGAGCGAATTGACCGAATTGCAGGGACACTGACCGGGCGGCATCCCGACTACTGGGCGTACGTCACCCAGCTCGATGCCGTGTCGGCGTTCATTGCCGAGGTGGTTCAGAAGATGAGAGGACACACAGCGCAGCGATGACACGGGGGGACGATGAGCATTAGCGAAGAGACCATGCCGGCGGTGCGGCACGTTCGGCATTTCCACCACCTCGATACCGAGACGCACGGCCGGCTGTTCCTGCACGCTCCGCAGGCGCTCGGGCCGGACGAGGATCGAACGGTGCTGGCCGTCGCGCTGGGCGCGACGCTGTACGTGCCTGCGACGAGGTCCGACCTCGCGGACACCATCCTGCGCCGGTCCGGTGACGGGGTCTGCTCGATGGTCCTGGACCTCGAGGACGCGGTGGCCGACGACCAGGTGGAAGCGGCGCTGCTCAATGCCGTCGACGCCCTCGATCGGCTCGCGGTCCACGGTGGTGCGCGGATGCAGTTGTTCGTCCGGGTGCGGGCCGCCGAGGACCTTCGGCGGATCGCCGACCTGCTGACCACAGGCGTCGAGGTGTTGTCCGGGTTCGTATTTCCCAAGTTCGGAAGTGCGACGGGCGGTGCGTTCCTCGACGAGCTGGCCGCGGCGTCGGAGCGGCTCGGCAAGCAGTTGTATGCGATGCCGGTGCTCGAATCGCCTGCTCTGGTGCACCGCGAGTCCCGAGACGACGAACTCGCGAAGATCGGCGCACTGCTCGTCGAACACCGCGAGCGGATTCTCGCCGTGCGCATCGGCGCCACCGACATGTGTGCCACGTTCGGCATCCGCCGCGACCGCGACCTGACGATCTACGACGTGCGGGTGGTCGCGGACGCGATCGCTGGCATCGTGAATTTCCTGGGCCGCGCCGACGAGACCGGGCACGTCATCACCGGTCCGGTGTGGGAGTACTTCGCCGATCACGAGCGGATGTTCCGCCCGACCCTGCGCGCCACGCCGTTCGAGGAACACGACGAGGTGCGGTTCCGCCAGCAGCTGGTCAGCCGGGACCTGGACGGTCTGCTCCGGGAGATCGCCCTCGACCGCGCCAACGGCATCCAGGGCAAGACGGTCATCCACCCGACGCACGTCGCGGCCGTGCACGCGCTGTCCGCGGTGACGCACGAGGAGTACCACGACGCGCTCGACATTCTCGGCGCCGAGGGCGTCGGCGGCGTCCAGGCGTCGGGGTACCGCAACAAGATGAACGAAATGCGCCCGCACCGCAGCTGGGCCGAGAAGACACTCGTCCGGGCGAAGGTGTTCGGCGTGACCAACGAAGGAATCACGTTCGTGGATCTACTGACCGCACTGGCCGTCCGATGAGTTCACCCACCGCCGTCCGCGCGGTGCCCTGGGCCACGGAGCATCTGGGGTTGACGCTCGCCCACGTGGATTCGAGTTCGGGGCTGACAATCCCCGAACTCGTCGAGCCGGGTCTGCGGCGCAACCCTCGACGTGCCCACCTGCTCGTCTCGACGGTCCTCGGCAAGCACGTGCCCACCGACCCGACTGCGGTAATCGGCGCCGGCGACCGCCTCGGTGATCTGGTCGCCGATGTCCTCGGACCGGATGCGGACCCCGTCGTGCTCGGGTTCGCGGAGACCGCAACAGGTCTGGGCCATTGCGTCGCCGCGCGGCTGCGCGCCCGGTGCTACCTGCACTCCACGCGCCGGGACGTCCCCGAGATCGGGACGTCCGCCGGGTTCGAGGAGGGGCACTCGCACGCGACCAGCCATCAGCTGCAGCCGACGTCCGTCGAGTTGTTCGCGGGCGATCGTCCGCTCGTCCTCGTGGACGACGAGATCTCCACGGGCGCCACCGCGGTCGACGCGATCCGCGCGCTGCACCGGCAGAACCCGCGCAGCCGGTACGTCGTGGCGTCGCTCGTCGACATGCGCGACCAGGGCCACCGGGACGCCGTCGATGCCGCCGCCGCCGAACTCGGGGTGCAGATCGACAGCGTGAGTCTGGCGCTGGGGCGCACCGAGCTTCCCGACGGGCTGACCGACAGTGTTGGTGCGCTTCCGGATCCCGTGCTCAACCCTGTCGGCGCGCGGACCGGGACCGTGGAGCGGGCCGACATTCCCTGGCCCGCGGCAGTTCCGGAGGGCGGGCGTCACGGCTTCCTGCGGGAAGACACCGAGGGGTTCGATGCGGCCGTCGCGTCGGCGGCCGCCGCGCTCGGTGATCGGCTCGACCCGCAGCGTCCGGTGATCGTCGTCGGACACGAAGAGCTGATGTACCTTCCGCTGCGTCTCGCGGACACGCTCGCCGCATCCGGGTTCCGGGTTCGATTCCAGACGACGTCCCGGTCGCCCGCCTACGTGCTCGACCAGCCGGGATACCCGCTGCGCCGCGGATTCCGCTTCACCGCCCCCGAGGACGGGGAAGAACAGCCGCGGTTCGTCTACAACGCGCAGTGGCCGGACGAGGACGCCGTCGTGGTCGCGGTGATCGACGCCGCCGCCGACACCGACCGGCTCACCGCGCGCGGCGGACTCCTCGACGTCCTCACCGCGGCGGGAACCGATGTGCTGCTGGCCGTCGTGTCCGGCGCCGACCCGCGGTCGCTGCGGGCCGCACGCGCGGGAGCCTCGTCGTGACGGCACCGCTGACCGGCCCGGCGTTCGGTTCGTACGCCGCCGACGAGGTGGGCTGGCTGCTCACAGACCTGTCGCACGTCGACCTCGAGGCCGACGTCGCCGAGCGGGAGCGCCGCATCCAGTCGGGTGCAGCCCACTACGCGGAGACGCTGCCCATCGAATACCAGCCCGACGCGGAGTACCGCGAGCTGTTCGAGAAGGTGCTGCAGGACAGCTCCATCCGGCTGGCGCGGGCCGTGGGGACGGTCACCGACCTCGTGCTGGCCGAGCGCGGCCACGACGTCACCCTCGTGTCCCTGGCACGTGCGGGAACCCCGGTGGGTGTGCTCATGCGCCGCTGGGCGCGGGACGTCCACGGGTTGACGCTGCCGCACTACGCCGTCTCCATTGTCCGGGACCGGGGGATCGACGCCGTCGCGCTCGACTACCTTGCGCGTCATCACGACTCGAAAAACGTGGTGTTCGTCGACGGCTGGACGGGCAAGGGCGCCATCGCCCGCGAGTTGTCGCAGGCACTCGCCGACTACCGCGATGCCGGTGGCGCCGAGTTCGACGACGACCTCGCCGTCCTCGCGGATCCCGGGCACTGCGTCCGCACGTTCGGCACCCGCGACGACTTCCTGATCGCGTCGGCGTGCCTGAACTCCACCGTGTCGGGTCTGGTGTCGCGCACCGTCCTCAACGACACGCTGATCGGCCCCGGCGACTTCCACGGCGCCAAGTTCTACGCGCACCTCGCGGGCGAGGACGTGTCCAATCACCTCCTCGACTCCGTCAGCGCGTCCTTCGCGGACGTGCGCGAGCACGTACCCGGCGACGTCGAGGAACTGCTGCGGTCGGACCGGACACCCACCTGGGACGGCTGGAAGTCCGTCGAGGCGGTCCGGGAGCAGTACGGAATCTCGACTGTGAACTTCGTGAAGCCCGGCGTCGGCGAAACCACGCGGGTGCTGCTGCGCCGGGTGCCGTGGCGGGTGCTCGTCCGCGACCTCGACGCCCCCGAGCACGCACACATCCGGCTACTCGCCGCCGCGCGCTCTGTTCCCGTCGAAGAGGTTCCCGGCCTGGCGTATTCGTGCATGGGCCTGATCAAGGATGTGACATGACCGCGCTGATCGCGACCGACCTCGACCGCACCATGATCTACTCGCGCGCGGCGATGGAACTCGCCGTCACCGAGAGCGACGTGGCCGAGCGGCCCGGCGACGAGAACCTTCTGTGCGTCGAGGTGTACGACGGCAAACCGCTGTCCTACGTCACGTCGGCCGCCGAGGCCATGTTGCGCACGCTCACCGCGTCCGCGGTGGTCGTGCCCACCACCACGCGCACCGTCGCGCAGTTCGAGCGCATCGACCTGCCGGGGGCGCCGTGGCGGTACGCGATCACCACCAACGGCGGGAACATCCTCGTCGACGGCGTCCCCGATGCGGGCTGGCGGTCGGGCGTCGACATCGCGATCGCCGACGGTGGAGCCTCTCTCGTGGAGGTCGGCGCCGAGCTGAGTCGTCGCATCGACGACAGCTGGGTGCGGTCGTCCCGGGTGGCCGACGAGTTGTTCTCCTACCTGGTCGTGGACCTCGACGCGATGCCGGCCGGCTTCGTGGAGGAGTGGAACGACTGGTGCGTCGACCGGGGCTGGGGAGCGTCCCGCCAGGGCCGCAAGATCTACACGATGCCCGACGCGGTGTGCAAGAGCCGTGCGGTGGCGGAGGTCCGGTCGAGGCTCGTCGACGACGGAGTTCTCGAGCCGGAAGCGCCCGTGCTCGCGGCGGGGGACGGGGCGCTCGACGCCAACATGCTCAGTGCCGCCGACGCCGCCATCCGCCCCCGGCACGGCGAACTCGAAACGCTCGGCTGGCAGCATCCGACCCTGTCCGTGACCGGAAGCAGCGGGATCGCCGCCGGTGAGGAGATCCTGCGCTGGTTCGCGGACCGCGTCGGGCGGGGTGCGGGGACGACGGCCACCGGCGCTCTTTTGTAGGTTGTAGGCAAACAGGCCAAACGGGACAAACCCGACGCTCCCACAGTGAAGGAACCACCGCAGTGTCCACTCCGCTAGCCAAGGGCCAGAACGGCCCACTGAGCGTCGACGACGTCATCGTCTCCCTGGAGCTGACGGCCGCCGCCGACCTGTCCGCGCTGCTCGTCACGGACTCGGGGAAGGTCCGCTCGGACGCCGACTTCGTCTTCTTCAACCAGCCGTCCGGTCCCGGTGTGCAACTCGTGCCCGGGGCCCCCGGACAGGCGGCGTCGCTGAAGGTGTCCCTCGGCGCGGTGCCCGCCGACATCGCCCAGGTGCGCGCGGTCATCACCCTCGACGACGCCACCAGCAACTTCGGCCGCTCCGCGCCGCCGACGGCCCGGGTCGTCGACGGCGCCGGAAACGCGCTGTACGAGTACCGGATCGACGGACTGAACTCCGAGTCGATCGTCATCGCGCTCGAGCTGTACCGACGCCAGGGCGCCTGGAAGGTGCGGGCCGTCGGGCAGGGTTACGCCGGCGGGTTCGCCGCACTCGTCACCGATCACGGCGTGTCCGTCGACGACGCACCCGCACCCGCGGCCGCCCCGGTCCAGCAGCCGCCGGCACCGCAGGCCGCCCCCGCTGCTGCCTACCCGCCGCCGGCCGCCGCACCGGTGGCACCGCCTGCACCCCCGGCTCCTGCTGCCCCCGCCGCTCCGGCCGAGGTCAGTCTCACCAAGTCGCGGCCGGTCAGCCTGAGCAAGGGCCAGAAGGTCACGCTCCGCAAGGACGGTGGCGTCGCGCTGACGTACATCCAGATGGGACTCGGCTGGGATCCGATCGAGAAGCGCGGCATGTTCGGAAACCGTTCCGCCAACGTCGACCTCGACGCGTCGGCGGTCCTGTTCGCGGACAACAACATGGTCGACGTCGCCTACTACGGTCAGCTGACGTCGAAGGACGGGTCGATCCGGCACCAGGGCGACAACCTCACCGGCGAGGGCGCGGGCGACGACGAGGTGATCCTCGTGGATCTCACCCGCATTCCGCCGCACGTCTCGACCATCGTGTTCATCGTGACGTCGTACCGGGGGCACACGTTCGAGCAGGTGAAGAACGCGTTCTGCCGCCTGGTGGACACCACGTCGAACGCCGAACTCGCCCGGTTCACGCTGCAGGGCGGGATGCCGTTCACGGGAATGGTGATGGCCAAGGTGTACCGGGTGGGCGGCGAATGGAAGCTGCAGGCCATCGGTGAGGGCATCCAGGCCAAGCATGCCGGTGAGGCCGCGCCTCAACTCGCCCGGTTCCTCGGCGTCTAGGGGCGGTTGGTGACGGTCTACCTCGTTCCGGGGCAGAACGCCCCGCTGCCGTCGCGCGTACTGCGTTTCCGCGCGGTCGGCGCGACACCGGTCGATGTCTCGGCGTTGATCGTCGACGGCGATCTCCGCGCGCTGTCCTCGGACTATTTCGTGTTCTACAACCAGCGGCGCGCCGCCGGCGTGGAACTCGACGCGGATGGAACGGTCCGGCTGCACATGGACGAGGTGGACGCCGCCGCGGCGGGCGTGCTCTGCGTGGTCAGTGTCGATCCGGCATCCCCGACCGGTCCGGCGACGCTGGCCCGCGAGGGCCTGTCGGCCACGCTCACCGATGAAAGCGGCCTTACCGTGGTCGTTTTCGACGTCCCTCTGGTCGGCTCCGAGGCTGCCGCGATCTGCCTGGAGATCTACCGCCGCGGCACCGACTGGAAGGTCCGTGCCGTCGGGCAGGGATACGACGGCGGCCTCGCCGAACTCGTCACCAGGCACGGCGTCGACGTGGACGAACCCGCGAATGCTGTCGCCGAGGAGGTTCCGGCGACGGCCGGCCCGGCGGGCATCCCGCTCGACCCGGCCCACTCGTTCGAGAGAGCGTGGATGATCTTCGAGGACGCCGCCCGGTCGGCGGCCTCGTTCCGGTCCTCCCGCGACTACGCGCAGGCGCGGCTGGACGACGAACTGTCCGCGTCGGTGGCCGACCCGTCCACCCGCAACAGTCCGGCGGTCGCGCAGTCGCAGGCCAGGGCGCAGGAGCGGTCCGACGCCCTCGTCGCCGAGGCACAACGCAAATTCGACGGCGAGACTTCGCAACTGGCCGAGGAACTCCGCGTCATCGACCCGCTGCTGCCGCGGTCGCTGGCGACGTTCGAATCCGCCGCGTGGACGAACCCGGTCACGAGCAGCGCCGTGCCGGACGGCCTGAGGCTCGGTGAGTTGTCCGCACCCGACCTCGGCGAACTGCGGGTTCCGTTCTGCGTCCACTACCCGCTGGGGCGTCCTCTGTGGATCGTCGGCGAACCGGCCGAGGCCGCACCGGTGGTCGCGGCGCTGGCCGCGCGCATGCTGGTGGCATCGCCCGCGGCGGCGGGGCGGCTGGAGGTTGTCGACCTCAGCGGCTCGCTGCGCACGTTCACCGACCCCCTCGGGGCGCTCCTGGCCTCGCCCGTCGTGTCCGCGGCCTCCGACATCACCGCCCGGCTCACCGCGCTGTCCGAGAGTGTCGACCTCGCAGAGATGGCGGCCCGCAGCGGAATCCGGGGCACCCTGCCGGAACCGCGGCTGGTGATCCTCGGCGACTTCCCGCACGGGTACGGCGCCGAGGACGCCGCCCGCATCGTGCACCTCGCCGACCACGGTCCCGCGGTCGGAACGTCGCTGATCATCGTCGGTGACAGCGCCGGCGCCGCTTCGGATCCGGGAGTCGCGGTGCTCGAACGCATCGCCCAGCAGGTTCCGACGTCGGGGGTCCTCACCGTCTCCGACCCGTGGACCGGCAACGACTGGATCCTGACCCCCGACCGGCTCCCGGACCACCCCCTCCACCGGGCGTCGGTGCTGGATTCGCTGACCGGCCACGAAAGGTGAGTGCACCGTGACACGTCTTGCGCGCGGCGAGAACGTCGAGATCGTCTGTTCGCCGACGAGTGTCGCGGTCGCCGGTGCCCGCCGAGGCGAGGTCGCCCTGATGGTCTTCCAACTCGGCGCGAACGGACGGGTGCGGTCCGACGGGGATTTCGTCTTCTTCAACAACCCCAGTTCACCCGAGGGGGCCGTGCGGTTGGCAGCGGCAGACGGCGTCGACCTCGATCTCGCGGCGGTGCCCGCCGACATCGACAAGCTCAGTATCGCCGTCGCCCTCGACGACTCGGTGCCCGGCAGTCTCGCCGATCGCGTCGGGTTGGGCGTTGTGATCGAGAACTCCGGAGTGTCGCTGGGGGCGGACGCGTCCGGGCTGAGCACCGAGCGCGCCGCCGTACTCGTCGAGGTGTATCGGCGTGGTTCCGGATGGAAGGTGCGCAACGTCTCGGCCGGGTGGGACGGCGGGCTCGCTGTCCTCGTCACCGAGCACGGCGTCGACGTGACGGATTCCGACTCCGCCGACGATGTTGCCGTGCGAACGGTGCCGGACGAGCTGGGTCTGATGTTCGAGAAGCGGCAGAAGCTCGACATGCGCAAGCGTGAAGTCGCGAAGGTGTTGCTGCACAAGGGTGCAGGTGAGACGCGCGCCCGGGTCGTTCTGGTGATCGACAAGTCGGGCAGCATGCGGCGTCAGTATTCGACCCGGGCGATCAACCGGGTGGTCGAGCGGATGGTGCCGGTGGCCACGCAGATCGACGACGACGGTCGCCTCGAACCGTATCTCTACGCCAAGAACTTCGCGCGCCTGCCCGACATCGCCGTCCACGAGGTCGACAGTTGGTGCGACACGTTCCTGCATCTCGGCGGCGTCCACGGCGGAATCGACTACAAGGCGATCGGCGGCTACAACGACGAACTGCCGATCATGACCGACATCGTCTCCAGTCTGCCGCCGCGGGGCGGGACCCCCACCCTCGTGCTGTTCTTCACCGACGGCGGATTCCAGCAGCGCGCCAAGATCAGCGAACTCATGCGCCGGGCGTCGAGTCTGCCCGCGTTCTGGCAGTTCGTCGGAATCGGCCGCGCCGACTACGGACTGCTCGAGAAACTCGACACCCTCGACGGGCGGACCCTCGACAACGCCGGGTTTTTCGCCGTCGACGACCTCGACAGGATCGACGACGCCGAACTGTACCGCCGCCTGCTCAGCGAGTTCCCCGACTGGCTGCGCGCCGCGAAGTCGGCGGGTGTAGTCGGGTGACGCAACGACACGAGTCACTCGTCGGGTAGTTCCACTCCGAGTTCGCGGGCCTTCGCGGCGACGGCGTCCGGGAAGACGTTGCGGAACAGGAACAAGTCCTGTCCGATAACCCAGCCGGGCGCGAGTTCGGTGGCGTAGCGCTCGAAGTAGCCGAGTTGCTTCCCGAACAGGACGAGTTCCTCCGGGCTGGCGACGTCCCATTTCTTGCCGATGCCGATCAGCGCCATGATGAGTTCGCTGAGCCGCAGCTCGCCGAGGTCCCGGCCCAGCAGGGGGGCGAGGGCGGCGGCCACCTGGAGGCCGATCTCGTCGTCGGTGGCGTCGTTGTCCTGCGCGTAGCCGAGGCTGCGGATTCCGCGGGCCATCCGGGAGAAGTCGCCGTCGATCAGGGTCGCGTAGAACATGTCGCGCAGGATCTGCCGCCACGATTCGGGTAGCTCACCGACGATGCCGAAGTCGAGCATCGCGATGCGCCCGTCGTCGAGGACCCACAGGTTCCCGGCGTGCACGTCGCCGTGGAACGGGCCGTGCAGGATGACCGACTCGATCCACACCTTGACACCGCGGCGGATCAGCATGCGGGTGTCCATGTGGACGAGGTCGGGGAACCGGTCGAGCGGCAGCCCGTACATGCGTTCCATGCAGATGACGTGGGGACCGCAGTAGTCCCAGTACACCTCCGGGGTGGTGACGCCCTTGTTGTCGCCGAAGGCCCCGATGTTCGTCCTGAACCGGGCCTGCCGGTCGGCTTCCACCGCGCTGTTGAGTTCGGTCATCGTGGCCGCGTGGAGATCGCGGATGATGGCGGTGGCGTTGGCGATGCGGAAGAACTCGAAGAGTTTCTCGAGGATCCGCGCACCCCAGTACGCGGTGCGCAGGTCCACCACCATGCGACGGAAGATGTCGGGGCGCTGCACCTTGATGACGGCTTCCCGGCCGTCGGGGAGCACGCAGCCGTGCACCTGTGCGACGGAGGCGGCGGCGAGGGGGACGTCGTCGAACGACGCGAACAGCGCGTCGACGGGATGTCCCAGGTCTGCCTCGATCACCCGGCGGGCTTCCTGCGCGGACACCGGCGGCACGTCGTCGAGACATCGCAGGCAGGCGTTGGCCAGCGGGGCGGGGAACACGCCGGAGGACGACGCCATCAGCTGCCCGACCTTGACGAACGTCGGGCCGAGCACCTCGAATCCGTTGACCAGGCCTTCCGACGCCGCGTCCGCGAGGGTGCGGCCGCGACGCCGGACGGGCCAGGTGACGAGCGCGAGCAGTGTGTAGGCGACGACGACCACGCCGATGACCAGCGCCCGCCACAACTCCGCCGCGCGGAACCGGTCGAGAGTCGCCGAATGCACGGTCAGGGCTGCAGGTGGCGGCCCCGAAGCGTATGGGCCGACCGGACGTGGCGTTGGCTCGTGCACAGTTCCTACCTTGCGTTCAGTCCTGCCTGCCGTTCAGAAGGGGACCATACCCCGACCGTTTCGGCGAACGCTTTTCAGTATGCGGTACCCGCCATCACACTATTTCGTTAGCAGAACTCAGAGTCCCAGCGCGCCCGCGAGTTCCCGCAGCGCAGGGATGGGATCGTCACCGGCGGGCAGCACCTGGATCGCGACGTGATCGGCGCCCGCGTCCAGATGTTCGCGGAGGCGGCCGGCGATATAGGGGGCGTCGCCGTGGGCGGCGAGGGCGTCGATCAGCTCGTCGCTGCCGCCATTCGCGATCTGCTCGTCGGTGTACCCGAGCCGCTTCAGGTTGTTGACGTAATTGCGCAGGTGCAGGTACGGATTCTCGACCGCCGCACGTCCGACGGGGCGCGCCCGTTCCGAATCGGTGTCCAGCACGACCTTCTGCTCCGGTGCGATCACCGCACCGGGGCCGAGCAGCTCACGCGCTTCCCGGGTGTGCTGCGGAGTGGTCAGGTACGGGTGGGCGCCTGCGGCGCGGGCCGCCGACAGCTCGAGCACCTTCGGGCCGAGCGCGGCGAGCACGCGTCGCCCCGCCGGAACCCCGGCGGCGTCCAGGACGTCGAGATACTCCACGAGCGCGGCGTACGGCTTGCTGTAGTTCAGGCCGGGTTGTTCGGGATGGCCGACGCCGATGCCGAGGAGGAAGCGCCCCGGATGACGGGCCTCGAGCCGGTGGAAGGAGGTCGCGATCTCGTCGGCGGGTGCGGTCCAGATGTTCACGATGCCGGTCGCGACGGTGATGGTGGACGTCGCGTCGAGCAGGCGTTCGGCGACGTCGAGGTCGGCCGGCGGCGAGCCGCCGATCCAGATCGCGCCGTAACCTGCCGATTCGATCGCGACACCCACTTCGGGTGCCAATCCGCCGGCGTGACGCCAGACGCCGAACTGTCCGAGCTGCGGGGTTTCTCCTGAGGTATCCGTCATGTGGCGTGCAACCTTCGCTCGCGGACATTCATTCCGGCATCTCGGATCTGGTGGAGCCACGACCGGAACAGCAGCGCGCTCGGCGCGAACAGGACACGGCGAACGGAGTCGGTGGTGAACGGGTTCACCGTGGTCGAGTAGGTCTGGTCGGCAGACGTGGCTCGACGGTATCGGCCGACTCCGCGGCCGCACATCATCCTGCAGAACGATATTCGCCGCCGCAGGCGGTGAGGTCGATCAGCTGCCGGGCGCCCGGTATTGGGCGTCGCGGCGCACCGCGTCGTCCACCTGCTCCGGTGTCAACAGCACCACCGATTCCGACCGTGCCGCCCCGGAGGCGGTGGTGCGGATGCCGAGCGCGGCGGCGGCCACGTCGTCGGGCACGTCACCGATCACGAACAGATCCCGGCCACCCAGTGCGAAGTAGCAGGATTCGACTGTGCCCCCGACGCTTTCGACCATCTGGGTGATCGCGTCGCGTCGTGCAGTGCCGCCTTCGGTGAGCAGTCCTTTCGCGCCTTCGGGTGAGTACGTGACCTGCCAGAGGTATCTCGGCATCGGTGCCTCCTCGATTGTGGGGTCTTCTCATGGTTCTCCCGGGACGGGCCACATGCAATAGGTTCCGGCGCTAGGGTCGGGAGATGGCGCAGGCCCGCGTAGGTATTTCCGGCTGGACGTATCCCGGGTGGCGCGGCGACTTCTACCCGGAAGGCCTCGCGCATCGCAGGGAGTTGGCCTACGCCGCGGGGCGTTTGACGTCCATCGAGATCAACGGTTCCTTCTATGCGTTGCAACGGCCGACGAGTTATGCGAAATGGCGTGACGAGACGCCGGACGATTTCGTGTTCGCCGTCAAGGGCGGGCGCTACATCACGCACATGAAGCGGCTGGTCGGTGTCGAGGCGGCGCTGGCGAACTTCCTCGCCTCCGGGGTGCTCGCGCTGGGCCCCAAGCTCGGACCGCTGCTGTGGCAACTGCCCCCGACGCTCGCGTTCGACGCGGCGAGCCTCGCAGCGTTCCTGGACCAGTTGCCGCGGACGACCGCGGAGGCCGCGACAGTCGCCGCGCGGCACGACGACAAACTCGCCGAAGACCGGACGTGGACCGAAACCGACGCCGACCGCGCCGTCCGTCATGCGCTCGAGGTTCGCCACCACAGCTTCGAGGCGGAGGAGGCGAAGGAGTTGCTCCGCGCGCACGACGTCGCGTTCGTCGTCGCCGACACGGCGGGCCGGTACCCGTTCATGGAGGCGGTCACGAGTGATTTCGTCTACCTGCGGTTGCACGGTGACAAGGAACTGTATGCGAGCGGATACACCGACGAGGCCCTCGACGAGTGGGCGCGGAAGATCGAGCGGTGGCGCGGGCAGGGGCTCGACTGTTTCGCCTACTTCGACAACGACATGAAGGGGTACGCCCCGTTCGACGCGCTCCGGCTGATCGAGCGGCTGCGCTGACTGTCGGTGCCTCGTGGCACAGTGAGTGCCTGATCGACGGATACGAGAAGAGGATCTACCGGATGTGGCCCACTCACTGGCCCGCTGTCGCGCGTGACATCGCCGAAGCGCTGGATGCCGCCATCGTCGCGGCGCGTGCGTCGGATGCAGCGGCGCTGACCGAGGCGACGGAGGAATTGGCGGCCCTGCCTGCGGAGCAGGTCGGTGCGGTGCTGGCGGGGGTGGTCCGGGAACTCCTCGAGACGTTGCACCCGGACGGTCTGACGGGGGAGGACGTGCAGGACGTGCTCACCCGCTGCGCGCGGGCGGCGGCACTCTGGTTTCCGGCCGTCGACGTCGACTCGCTGGTCACCGTGCTGACCGGCGCCCTCGGTGTGGCCGATGTCGAGGAGAACCCGCGCAGACCGGAGCGTGCGGTGGAGGCCGCGATCCTGGTGATCGCCGATCTGCTGAGTGCGGCGGAGGTGCCCGCCGACGGTTACGTCCGCCGGGCGCTCGACGAGATCGCGCGCGCCGAGACCGTGGAGATGCCCTGAGGCGTCAGAGTTCGGTGCGGATGTGGTCGGCGAGCCGACTGATCCGGTCCTCGTTGCGGCGGTAGTGGGTCCACTGGCCGATCCGATGGCTGGTGACCAGTCCGGCGCTCTGTAGGGCGGCCATGTACTGCGAGGCCGTCGACTGGGAGACCTCGGCCCTCGCCTGAATGTGCTTCAGGCATACGCCCACCTCTTCCGCGGGTTCGAGTTGTGGGGGAAAGCTGTCGGGCTCCTTCAACCACTGCAGGATGCGCACGCGGGTCGGGTTCGACAGCGCTTTGAAGACCAGGGCCAGGTCGGTCGGGTCCGGAAGTTCGCTCACAGGCCCATCGTACCGTCATATCGCGATTTTTCGATATATGTGCTTGACTCGGTATATCGCAACTTCGCGATATACCGATAGGAGTCGAGTGATGTCGAAGCGCAGAGTGGCAGTGGTCGTCGGTGCGCGCGGGGTGATCGGCGGCAATCTGATCGAGCACCTCGAGGCGACCGGAGACTGGGAGATCGTCGGACTGTCGCGCCGAGGCGGACCCGACACCGACCGGGTGCGGCACATCGCGGTCGATCTGCTCGACGAGCGTGACGCCGCCGAGAAGCTGGCCGAACTCCGCGACGCGACCCACATCTTCTACGCCGCCTACCAGGACCGTTCGTCGTGGGCTGAGCTCGTCGCGCCCAACGTCGCGATGCTCGTCAACACGGTGAACGCGCTCGAACCCGTGGCCGCCGGGCTCGAGCACATCAGTCTGATGCAGGGCTACAAGGTCTACGGCGCCCATCTCGGGCCGTTCAAGACGCCGGCGCGCGAGAGCGATCCGCCGCACATGCCGCCCGAGTTCAACGTCGATCAGCAGCAGTTCCTCGAGGACCGTCAGCGCGGCAAGAGCTGGACGTGGTCCGCGATCCGACCCTCGGTCGTGTGCGGATTCGCGCTCGGGAACCCGATGAACCTCGCGCTCGTGATCGCCGTCTACGCCACGATGTCGAAGGAACTCGGAGTGCCGCTGCGCTTTCCGGGCAGGCCCGGCGCGTACACGAGTCTGATCGAGATGACCGATGCCGGACTGCTGGCAGAGGCGACCGTCTGGGCCGCGACCACGCCCGAGTGCGCGAATCAGGCTTTCAACATCAACAATGGCGATCTGTTCCGCTGGGACGAGATGCTGCCGAAGATCGCCGACTTCTTCGAACTGGACGTCGCGCCGCCGCTGCCGATGTCGATGGACGTCGTCATGGCCGACAAGGAACGGGTGTGGAACGACCTGGTCGCGAAGCACGGACTGGCGCCGACGCCGTACTCGGACGTGTCGTCGTGGGCGTTCGGCGACTTCGTCTTCGGCTGGGACTACGACGTCATCGCGGACGGGTCGAAGGCGCGCAGGTTCGGTTTCCACCGTCACGTCGAGACCGAGCAGATGTTCCTCGACATCTTCCGCGACCTGCGGGCGCGGAAGATCATTCCCTGACACGGACTACGGGCGCAGTCCGGATTCGACGTTGGCGGCGATCCGCCGGAGCAGACCCGCCAGCACCGCGCATTCGTCCTCGTCCAGTCCCTCGAGGAATTGCCGGTCGCGTTCGACGCGCTGCGGGAATTCGGTGTCGACGAGGGCGCGTCCGGCCTCGGTCAGATGGAGCAGCACGACCCGGCCGTCCCGTTCGAAGGGCAGCCGTTCCACCAACCCCAGCCTGCCCAGGCGGTCGACGTGCTTGGTGGTGGAGGCGCCGCTGAGCATGGTCACGGCGGTGACCTCGCTGGCCCGCAGGGGTCGATCGCTCCGGGCGAGCACGCACAGGACGTCGAACTCGGCCCTCGAGACCCCGCTCGCGTCGAGGGCACGGTCGAGTTGCTGCAGGGCCTGGGATCCGATCCGGGTGATGCGACCCATCACCTCGATCGGTGACGTGTCCACGTCGGGATGGGTCTCCGCCCATTCGCGTCGTACGCGATCGGTGAAATCCTCATCCGGACGTGGGGCAGGGCTCATGAAAACCATCGTAGCGATCAACTTCACACTATTTCACAACTATTTTACTAGTGAAGTATACGGTACGCTGAGGTCATGCAGGCTTCTCCTCGATACGCACCCGACCTCAGCCGGCTCCATCACTCCCGTGGGGCGCTGGCCCACTCGGTGGCGCCGTCGACGTGGCGCCGGGCGTTCGAGGTCCGGACCGCGGACGCCACCATCGCTCCCGCCCTGCGGGTGGGTGCGGCGACGGCTCTGGTGCTGGTGATCGGCGGCCTGCTTGGGCACGGCAACCTCGCCGGCTTCGCGGCGCTGGGTGCGCTGACCGCCGCATTCGGCCGATACGAGCCGTACCCGCGGCTCGCCCGCAAGACGGGTCTCGTCGGTGTCGCACTCGTCGTCTTCGTCGCCGGGGGAGCACTCCTCGGTGCGGCCGGACTGTCCCTCTGGCTGCAGATAGCGCTCATGGCCGTGGCGTCGGGGATCGCCGCATGGCTGCTGGCGGCGTTCCGGATCGCCGGCCCCGGTCCCGTCATCCTGATCTTCGCGGCCACCGCGGCGGCCGGGTACTCGACGCGGCTCGCCGATCTCGGGCCGGCAGTCGTGGCCGTGGCGACCGGTGTCGTCGTGGGCTGGATCGCCGCCATGACCCCCTGCCTGTTCGTTCCCCTCGGTCCCGCGCGACTGGCGGCGGCGCGGGCGCTCGCCGCCGTCGCAAAGCTGGAACGTGCGCACGACGTCTCCGCGATCGCGGCCGCCCGCAAGGCCATCGACAACGCGCGAGACGTGATCGCGCACAGCGGCCGGGGCCGGGACGGTCACTCCCACCAGTTGTTCGCGCTCCTCGCCGAGGCGGACACAGTGGTCGACCGGTGGGCGCACGAGCGTGACCACGACACCCTGCGTGTGCTCGTCGACCACGAGTCGGAGCTTCGTAAGGTGAAGCGCCGCAGCGACCTTCCGTCTTTCGCTGCGGAGGCCGCGGCGCTGCCGAAGCCGGTCGGCTTCCTCGCGGAAGGTGTCCGGGGGCTGCGGTCGCGTGAGGGGATCGTCAATGCCGCCCGCATCGCCGCCGCTGCCGCGCTGGCCGGATGGATCTGTGTGGCAGTGGGATTGGAACATCCGCTGTGGGCGTCGATGGGTGCGATGGCCGCGATGCAGGGGTTCAACTTCAGTCAGACGGTGCAGCGGGGAATTCAACGTCTCGTCGGCAACGTGGCGGGCGCCGTCCTCGCCGCCGGGCTGATCGCCGCGGCGATGGGGTACTGGCAGACCGTCGTGGTGATCGTGGTGCTGCAGACCGTGACCGAACTGGTGGTCATCAAGAACTACGCGTTCGCGTCCGTCGCCATCACTCCCATGGCGTTGCTGCTGACGGGTCTCGGCTCGGCGGTGGCGCCGGACATCGCGGTGAGCCGCGTCGTCGACACGCTCGTCGGTGTGGTGGTCGGTGTGATCGTCTCGGCCGTCGCGATCAGCCGGACGGACCACCATCACGTGGCCTGAGGGCGCTCAGATTCCGGTCGCGGAAACGTAACCGGCGAATCCGATCGCGCACGCGCCCGCGCAGAGGAGGAGGGTCCCGCACGCCACCGGCCACGCGAGCGTGCGGCGCGCGATGCGGGCGATCGTGACCGCGCCGCCCATCACGGTCACCAGTGCCGCGACCGCGAGTGCGACGCACACCGCGATCCACGCGTTCTCGGCGCTGCAGGATTCGGGCGGGCAGTAGTCCGGGAACAGCAGCCAGAAGAACGCCGCGACCGCGGAGATGCTGGCGACCGCGACCGCGACGACGATCGCTGCCGCCGACACCGCCACGTCCCAGCCGTTCAGTGACGGGCGCTGTTCGTCACCGGTGCGTGGATGATTCCATGGTTGTGGCAGAGGCCCCCCTTGCTGCATGTTCGTCACAGTACATCCGCGGCCGGGGGGATCGGCGGCGGCAGCGGTGACCCGTCCGGGCGCAACCCCGCGAGGAACACCGTGATCAGCCGCGGAACGAGATTGGCCGTCGTGTCCTCGAACATCAGCACGTGCGGCCGGGTGAGCATCGCGATCCCCATGATGATCTCGAGCGGCACGACGTCCTCGCGGATGAGCCCGAACTCCTGGAGCCGGTGAATGAGCTCGGTGACCGACGCCTTCGTCTGCTCCCGCGTGTCGCGCACGTCGGGCGGTAGTTCGTCGAGGCTGTTGACCAGCGCGGGCACCAACGCTCCCATCCGCAGATCGACCACCGCGTCGACGAATCGTCGCCATGCCGCCTCGGGTTCGTCGGCGCACTCGTCCAGCGCCCGGGCTGCGAGTTCGCGGACCTCGGTGAGCGTCGTGCGGGCGACGGCGTGGGCGAGGTCGTCCCGGCTCGGAAAATTCCGGTAGAGGGTGGCGATTCCGACGCCGGCGTGCGCGGCGATGGCGTCGAGCGGCGCGTCGTGCCCGCGGTCGGCGAACACCGCCCGGGCTGCCTTGATCAGGGTGTTGCGGCGTTCCATCGCGTCGGCTCGCATCGGGGGCACCTCTCTCGTTTGACAACCCAGCATAACCGGAGGAATATTCTCCACAAGTAATGGAGGAATTTCCTCCACTTAGTTGAAGGGGAGTCCGATGAGCGTTGCGGATACCGGGACACTCGACCCGCGCATCGAACCCGCCGGGCAGGCGAGCAACGGCCCGTCCGATCCGGTGAAAATGATCGCCGTCGTGCTGGGACTCACCGCCGTGATCGCCGTGATGCTGCTGGCGTTCGCGCTGCCCGCCGTCCACAGCGGCCCGCACGACCTGCGGCTGGGCGTCGCCGGGCCCGACGCGGCCGTCACCCGGATCGATGCCGCACTCGACGCGGGCCGCCCGGGGGTCTTCGCCACCGAGCGGTTCGCGGACGCCGAGGCGGTCCGGACGGCGATCGAGCACCGGGAGGTGGTCGGCGGAATCGTCGCGACACCGGAGGGCATGAAGGTCCTGTCCGCCGGCGCAGGCGGGGCGCCCATCGCGCAGACGATGAACGGTCTCGCGGCGGGCATGAGCGCGACTGCGGGACAGCCTGTTCCGGTCGAGGACGTCGTTCCGTTGACGGCTGACGACCCTGCCGGGGCCGGCCTCGGCGGCATGGCGCTTCCGCTGGTCTTCGGCGGCATGATCCCCGCGATCGTGCTGGTGCGACTGTTTCCGCACAGCGTCACGAGCAGGGTGGCGGGGGCGGTGCTCTTCGCCGTGAGCGCCGGACTGGCGCTGACCGCAATTCTGCAGTTCGGTCTCGGAAGCGTCGACGGCGACTACTGGACGACGTCCGGTGCCGTCATCGTCGGGATCGCCGCCATTTCCCTGACCGTCCTCGGACTCGATTCCGTTCTGGGCATCGCGGGGTTCGCGCTCGGAGCGGTGACGATGATGTTCCTCGCCAACCCGCTGTCGGGACTGGCGACCTCCCCGGCGTGGCTGCCCTCGGGGTGGGGCGCGTTCGGTCAGCTCCTGCCGCCCGGAGCGGCGGGAACCGTGGTGCGGTCGACGGCGTTCTTCGACGGACACGGAGCCGGCGCGGGCCTGCTCGTGCTGACCTGCTGGATCCTGTTCGGGCTCGGCCTGTGCCTGGTATCCGGACTGCGTGAGCGGCGCGCCCCGCAAGAGCCGGCCGTCGCCTGACCCTGTGGTTTGATGGCGGCATGGGGGAACGACGGATCGTCCGCCGACTGGTCGGCATCGGAGCGGGCCTCGGCGCGCTCGCGGTCCTCGTCGTCGCGGTCTCGACGGTGTGGATCTCGCGCGAGGCCGAGGGGCACGTCTACGATGTCGAGGGCGCACCCGAAGCCCCGGTGGTCATCGTTCTCGGTGCGCAGGTACGCGACGGCAAACCCCGGGAGTATCTGGCCGGGCGCCTCGACGTCGCCGTCCGCCTCGTGCAGGACGGGCGGGCGCGGGCGGTGCTCGTCTCGGGCGACGGCGCGGGCAGGTCCGGCGACGAGATCGCGGCGATGACGGAATACCTGGTCGAGAAGGGCATCGACCGCAGCCGGATCGTCGGCGACCGGTACGGGCTCGACACCTACGACACGTGCGCTCGGGCCGTCCAGACATACGGAGTGACCAAGGCGCTGATCGTCACTCAGGGTTTCCACGTCCCCCGCGCGGTCGCGCTGTGCCGCGGCGCCGGGATCGATGTCGCCGGCGTCAACGCCGGGTGCGAATGCCGCCCGATCACGATGGCCAGGAACACCGTGCGCGAATCGCTGGCCCGGCCCAAGGCCGTCCTCGACCTGCTGTCCCGGCGCGATCCGGTGGTGGTCTCCGAACCCGAGGACTCGCTCGGCAAGGCCCTCGCCGCCGGGGACTGACCTCGAACCGCCGCGGTGCGGTAGTCGCGTCGGTAGGCTTCGACGCGTCGACGATCGGGAGGCTCACGATGGTTGCGGGTGCACGACCGGATCCCGGTCCGCGCGAGGTCCGGAAGTGGCGTCGCTACCTCGCCGACGAACGTGCCGAGGCGGCCGTCTACCGCGATCTCGCGAAACGCCGCACCGGTGAGGAACGCGAGATTCTGCTGGCGCTCGCCGACGCCGAGGGACGGCACGAGGCGCACTGGCGTGCACTGCTCGGCGAGCACGTCGGCAAACCCGTTCGCGGTGACGTCCGCACGCGCATCCTCGGAGTGCTGGCCCGGCGGTTCGGATCGGTGTTCGTGCTCGCCCTCGCGCAACGCGCGGAGACCCGGTCGCCATACCTGACCGACGTCGACGCCACCGTCGCCATGGGCGCGGACGAGCGCATCCACGAAGAAGTGGTGCGGGCGCTGGCGGCCCGTGGGCGAAATCGTCTGTCCGGCACGTTTCGTGCTGCCGTGTTCGGTGCCAACGACGGCCTGGTCAGCAATCTCGCCCTGGTGCTCGGTATCAGCGGCAGCGGCGTCGACAATCACATCGTGCTGCTGACCGGGCTCGCCGGTCTGCTCGCGGGCGCGTTGTCGATGGGTGCGGGCGAGTACGTGTCCGTGCGGTCGCAGCGTGAACTGCTCGAGGCGTCGGCGCCGGGGGAGGGGGCTCGCGCGGCAGTGCCGCTCCTCGACGTCGACGCGAATGAACTCGCACTCGTGTACCGGGCGCGGGGCATGCCCGCCGAAGACGCCGAGAAACGCGCCGCCGACGTGTTGAAGAGAGCTGTTCAGCCCGAGGCTGTTTCGGGTTCGGAGGCCGTCGACCAGCACGAGGCCATCGGCACCGGACTCGGTGCGGCGGCGGCGAGTTTCTGCTTCTTCGCGTCCGGTGCGGTGATCCCCGTGCTGCCGTATCTCTTCGGGATGGAAGGGACTGCCGCGCTCGTGGTCGCCGCCGCGCTCGTCGGCGTCGCGCTGCTCGGAACCGGCCTGGTGGTGGGGTTGCTGTCGGGTGGACCCCCGGTCAAACGGGCGCTACGCCAGCTGGCAATCGGGTACGGCGCAGCCGCCGCCACCTACGTGCTGGGCATGCTGTTCGGAACCGGCGCCTGAGAACGTCATCATCACCACGGGTGTGGAATCCGCTCAGGCGGGTGCGGTCGCCACGGCGTCGAGGAGCCCCGGGAAGCGGGCGTCGATGTCGGATCTGCGCAGCTGTGCCATCCGGGAATTGCCGCGGTCGACCTGCTTGATCAGCCCCGCCTCGCGCAGGACCTTGAAGTGGTGGCTGCGGGTCGACTTGGACACGGGCAGCCCGAACGACGTGCAGTGACGTTCCGCGCCTTCGGCCTCGACCAGGAGCTTCTGCACGACCTCCAGTCGCAGGGGGTCGGCGAGTGCGGCGAGCACGGAGACCAGTTCGATCTCGTCGACTGCGGGATGTCCCTCGGCGTCGGGCACTGCGCACCTCCAGGTTCGGGTCTTCGACCACCAGAGTGAAGGTTCGCCTTGCGTCGAACCTCACTCTGGTGCATGGTTCGTATTGTATCGAACCTCTGGTGCACGGGGGGCAACGCACACTTCAGGAAGGATCGACATGACCTCGGAGCTGACCACGTCGGACGCCACGACGCCGACGTCACCACCCGACACGACACCGGCCGACCCGCGACGCGGAAATCTCACCCTCGCCGCGGTCCTCCTGGCTGTGCTCATCGTCCCGATGTCGATCTCCGGGACCGCGGTGGCGCTGCCCGCGATCTCCGCAGACATCGGCGGCGGCGCATCGGGCCAGCAGTGGGTGGTGAACGCGTTCAACCTGGCGTTCGCCTGCTTCACCCTGGTCTGGGGGTCGCTGTCGGACCGCTTCGGCCGGGGCCGCCTGTTCGCCGCCGGGGCCGCCACATTCGCGGCCGGGAGCATCGCCAGTGCGCTGGCCCCGAACATCGTGGTCCTCGACGTCGCCCGCGGCGTCGCCGGTCTCGGTGGCGCCGCCATCTTCTCGTGCGGCGCGGCGATCCTGTCGTCCGCGTTCGACGGGCCCGCCCGTTTGCGCGCGTTCGCCCTGTTCGGGACGACCGCCGGCATCGGTGTGGCGCTCGGACCGACACTGTCCGGGCTTCTCGTCGACACGGCGGGCTGGCGGCCCATCTTCGTGATCCAGGCCGCCGTGCTGCTCGTGGTGCTGACTGCGACCCCGGTGATCGGCCTGGACCGGCCGGCCGGCGACGCCCCCGCGACGTTCGATCTCCTCGGCACCGTCCTCCTGGTCCTGGGTCTGCTCGCCGCGATGGTGGGCATCGTCCAGGGCGGGCCCTGGGGCTGGGGCAGCCCGGAAGTCGTGGCGTCGTTCGTACTCGCCGTCGCGCTGCTTACCGGGTTCGCCCGCGTAGAATCGCGAGGCCCGGCCCCGCTGCTGGATCTCGAATTGCTCACCCACCCGCGGTTCATGGCACTGTGCCTCGTTCCGGTGGCAGCGTCGTTCGGCTTCGTCACGCTGCTCACCTACTTCCCGACCTTCCTCCAGTACGTGGCCGGACAGTCTTCGGCGAAGGCGGGCCTCGTGACCGTGCTCCTCACGATTCCGGTCGTGGTGGGCCCGCTCGCGGCGGGCCGCGCCGTCGGCGCCGGGGTGAACCCGCTCGTCGTGATCTGGATCAGCCTGGGAGCGTTGATCGCCGGCGACCTGGGGCTGCTGCTGGCGGGCCCCGACACGGTGGTCGCGGTCATCGCGGTGCCGCTGCTGCTCGCGGGATCCGGCATGGGACTGTCCGCCGGTCTCGTCGACGGTCAGGCACTCGCACTCGTCCCCGAGGAAAAGGCGGGTATGGCTGCGGGGGTGGTGAACACGATGCGGCTGGGCAGCGAGGCCCTCGCGGTGGCCGTGTACGCGGCGCTGCTCACCGGCCTCGCCACCCGCCGCGTCGACGAAGGGCTGACCGCGGTCGACGCCTACGACAGCGCGTTCCACACGACGCTCGTCGTGCTGGCCGTCGTCGTCGCCGGGTTGTCGGGTCTCATCGTGGTGCTGCTGCGACCCGGGGCGAGCGCGATCAGATCGCGGAGCCGCCGTTCGGGCTGATGGCCTGCCCGACGAGGTAGTGCTCGTCGCTCGCGAGATGCAGCACCGTGGAGGCGTATTCGTCGACCGACCCGAAGCGCCCCGCCGGGCAACTCTGCCAGAGCCGGTTGCGGCCGGTCTCGCCGATCTGCTCGAGGTAGCCGTTGAAGGCGGGCGTCGCGACGCCGCCGGGCGCCATCGCGTTGACGAAGATGTTCGCGCCTGCCACCTCCAACGCCACGGAGCGGGTGAACGCGACCACCGCGCCCTTGGTGGCGCTGTAGTGCGGACTGTGCGCACTGCGCGCCGAGATGCCTGCGATCGACGCGATGTTGACGATGCGCCCGTACCGCTGCGGTTCCATCAGTCGCAGCGCCTCACGGGTGCAGTAGAACACGCCGTGCACGTTGACGTCCCAGTACCGCAACCATTCTTCGTCGGTGATCTCGCTGGTGAACCGGAGCGAGTCGCGTTCCACCGGGGTCTGCAGGTAGGCGTAGAGCGTGTTGCGACGCTCGGTGTCGATCGGCCGGTTGGGCGTCAGCGCGGCATTGTTGACGAGCGCGTGCACGGTGCCGAACTGCTCGACCGCGGCCGCGAACAGGTCGTGGACCTCCGCACTCGACGACACGTCGCAGCGCACGGCGAGGCAGGTGCCACCGGCTTCCTCGATCTCGCGACGGGCCTCGTCCAACGATGCGTCGCTGACATCGCAGATGACGACCTTCGCGCCCTCGTGGGCCAGGGTGACGGCGATCGCCTTGCCCAGGCCCGGTCCGGCGCCGGTCACCACGGCCACTTTGTCCTTCATCCGCATGTTCTTCTCCTCGTGGGTCAGGAGCGCGAGAACGTCTCGCGCAGCTCTCGTTTCAGTACCTTGTGACTCGGTCCCGTCGGCAGCACGTCCACGACGTGCACCTGTCGCGGGTACTTGTGCATCGCGAGACGGGATCTGCTCCATTCGATCAACGTCGTCGGATCGATTCCGGCGGTCGGATCCGCCGGGACGACCACCGCGCAGACCTCTTCGCCGCGGGTGGCGTCGGGCAGGCCGATCACCGCGACCTGCGACACGGCGGGATGTGCCGAGAGAACATCCTCGACCTCGCGGGGGTAGACGTTGAATCCGCCGCGGATGATCACGTCCTTCTTGCGGTCGACGACGGTGACGAAGCCCTCGGCGTCCTTCGTCCCGAGATCGCCGGTGCGGAACCAGCCGTCGACGACGGCCTCGGCGGTCGCGTCCGGGCGGTTCAGGTATCCGGCGAAGATGTTGTGCCCGCGGATGACGATTTCCCCGACCTCGCCGTCGGGAAGCAGTTCGACGGTGAGTTCCCGTTCGGGGTCGGCGATCTCGACGTCCACACCCCACACCGGCCTGCCGACTGTTCCCGGCCGGGTGCCGAACGCGGCCTGGTTCGCGCACGCCACCGGCGCCGTCTCCGACAGACCGTACCCCTCGTACACGGTCGTCGCGAACGTGGCGGCGAACTCGTCGAGCACGTTCACGGGCAGCGACGCGCCACCCGAGATGCAGGTGCGCAGCGACGGGAGGGCGCAGTCCGCGGCCCGAGCGGCGTCGAGCAGTGCGATGTACATCGTCGGCACCCCGTGGAAGACGTCGACGCCTTTCCGGACCATCATCTCGATCGCGGTGTCGCCGGAGAAGCGGGGCAGCAGGACGATCGTCGCCCCCATCCGAAAGGCGGCGTTCATGGTGGCCGTCTGGCCGAACGCGTGGAACAGCGGAAGGCAGCCGAGCACGATGTCCGACTTGCGGACGTCGTTCGCGTCGAGTGCCGACACCGTGGCGTTCAGGACCATGTTGAGGTGGGTGAGGACCGCGCCCTTCGGCGCGCCCGTCGTGCCGCTGGTGTAGAAGACGACGGCGGCATCCTCGGGCGATCGAGACTCGTAACCGACTGTGGCCGTGCCTCCTTCGGAGAGCGCACCACCCGCCGCGACCGCCACGCCGGCCTCGTCGGCGGCGAGGATGGCCACCTCGGTGGTCGGGCCGTGGCAGACGATCAGCTTCGCTTCGCTGTCGCGCAGCACGTACGCCACCTCGGTGGCGGTGAGGAGGAGGTGGACGGGGACGACCACCGCTCCCGCAGCGAGGATTCCGAAGTACACGACCGGGAACTCGGCGACGTTGCCGATCATCAGCGCGACCCGGTCACCCGGCCGCACCCCCTGCTCGTGCAGGGCGGCGGCCACCCGGCGGGCACGGTCCCACAGGTCCCGGTACGTCAGCCGGGTATCGCCGTCGACGACGGCTACGTCGTGCGGGTACTTCCGGGCGGACTCGGCGACGATCGCCGCCAGCGAGAGAGTGGCATGGGGCGCCGAGACAGGCATGGAAATCGGACCTTTCACAGTTCGGAAGGGGCGGCGGAGCGGTGCTCCTGCAGGACGGTGACAGGGATTCCCTTCACCATGACGACGGCGGCGACCATCAGCAGGGCCGCGATGACGAGCAGGGCGTCGTAGAGGTTCCCCGTCGCCGTGGTGATCTGCCCGATGACGTTGGGGGTGACGAAAGCGGCCACACCGCCGATGCTGCTGATGAGCGCGATCCCGCCGGCCGCGGTGGCCGCGGACAGGTACGACGGCGGCACCGTCCAGAACACCGGCAGGGTGCCGAAGCACATCATGGCGGCCACCGTGAGGAGAGCCATCGACCACAGGACACTCGTCTGGGTCAGTGGCAGGGCCGCGAAGCAGAATCCGGCGACCACCAGGGGCACCGCGACGTGGAACCGGCGTTCCAGGCGGCGGTCGGAACTCCGGCCGTTGACGATCATTCCGATCACGGCACCCGCGGCGGGCAGCGTGCTCAGGGTGCCGATCGTCGTGAGGTCGGTGACACCGAGCCCCTCGAGGATGGTGGGAGTCCAGTACGAGAACACGCTGAACCCCGCGTACATGGCGAAGAACACGAAGCCCGCGATGTACACCCGTCGGTCCCTCAGGAGCCGGCGCAGAACGCTACCGGCTGGCTCGCCGGCGTGCCGGGCGGTGTTCTCGGTAACGAGTTCGCTTGCCGTGACGTCTCGTTCACGCGGGGTGAGCCATTTGGCGTCGGCGGGCCCGTCGGGCAGGAGGAACCAGGCGAGGACGCCGAGCAGGACAGCCGGGATGCCCTCGTAGACGAACAGCACCTGCCAGCCGTGCAGGCCGTGCGCACCGTCGAACGTGTTCATGATCCAGGTGGCGAGGGGTCCGCTGAGGATCCCGGCGGCGGGGACGGCGAGGACGAACATCGACGTGATCCGGCCCCGTCGCGCTGCCGGGAACCAATACGTCAGGTACAGGATGATGCAGGGGAAGAAGCCGGCCTCGGCCGCACCGAGCAGGAATCGGAGAATGTACAGCTGGGTGGGGGCGGTGACGAAACCGGTGGCCACCGTGATCAGGCCCCACAGGATCATGATGCGCATGACGGTCGCCCGGGCGCCGATGCGCTGCATGTAGAGGTTGCTCGGCACCTCGAACAGGACGTATCCGACGAAGAACAGCGACGCGCCCAGTCCGTAGGTGGCGGTGCTGAGCCCGAGGTCGTCCATCATGCGGAGTTTGGCGAACGAGATATTCACCCTGTCGATCGAATTGACGATGTAGGCGACGAAGAGGAAGGGCAGGAGGCGGAATGCGATCTTGCGGTACAGCCGGTCGAGTTCGGCCTTCGTCGCCGGTGGGCCGTCACCCCTGCCCGGGGCGCACGACTCCGTGCTCGCGGCGGCACCGCCGCGGGTTCGTGTGATTCTCATGGTGTCTCTTTCACTGGCACGGAATCGTGCGCGTCGGGAGGGGACGGCGGTGGGCGTGTCAGACGCCAACGGCCTGGTTGCGCAGTTCCTGCTCCAGGATCGGCAGGGCGAATTCGTAGGACTCCTGGCCCTGCTCGGCGACGATCCGCAGGACCTCGTCGATTTGTGCGCGGTCGGCGCCGAGCGCGAGCGCGGTCGCGATGTGCCTGCGTGTGCCCGGGGAGTACATGTGGGTCAGCGCGGCATCGCCGGCGATGCAGAGCAATTCGATCCACAGTGGGGGAAGGATGTTGTCGCGCCAGATGCCGGCGCCCATCGCGAGGAACTTCTCGAGCCAGACCCGGTCCCAGTTGTAGAGGGTTTCCCACAGCGGATTGAACTGGTTCTGTGCCCGCAGCCCGTCGCAGACGGGTGTCGGGTGCGTCGATTCCGGGGGAGCCGACTGGCGACCGGCGTGGACGAGTTCCTGGGCCAGGATCGGCACACCGGTTGCGCAGGAGTGGATCCCGATCACCGCCGACAGCTTGATCACCTCGAGCAGTTCCTCGCGGGTGGCGCCGAGTTCGATCGCGGTCTTGATGTGCCTGCGGACGCCGGGCGCGTACAGGTGCGTGGCCGACACGTCGATCTTCAGTCGGACGAAGGCGGCAAGCTTCGGGTCGAGCGTGGAATGATCCATTGCTGCCTACCGATTCAGGCGACGCCGGGGACGGTGAAGCCCCGCTGGCCGACGCGCCGGTTCGGGGCCATGCCCAGCTTCGCGATCGTCTCGTCGGTGCTGCCGTAGGTCTCGCCGATCTTGTAGATCCTGCGGGCCTCCGTGCCGTCGGCGATGTCACGACCGAGTTCGCGGGCGAGGCGCACGGTCTGCTCGATCTGCTCCACCGACGTGATGCGTTCGCCCTTGCGGCCCCACAGGTTGTCCTCGATGCCGACCCGGACGTGCAGCCCCATCGCGATGGCCATCGCGTTCATCGGCAGCACCGCACGCATCGCGCTCTCCACCGTGAGCACGGCTCCGTCGGGGGTGCGGCGGACGAACTCCATGAGGTCGGCCGGGTTGAACCCGGCCGCGCCGCCGCCGATCGCCACGTAGTTGAGGATCAGCGGGCCCTGGTACAGACCCTTCCGGATGAGCCGTTCCACCGACTCGAGCTGGTGGACGTGGCCGAGCATGAAGTGGGGCTGGATCCCCGACTTGGCCAGCCGTTCGAGGTGTTCGATGTAGAAGGAGGGGCGCGCGTCCGACACCATCTCGGTGTACGCCTGGACGTACTGAGGGTTCTCCAGGATCGTGCCCTGGACGTCGTCCTCGGTGAGCAGTTCGACGATGTTCATCTGGCTGGTGTTGACGGCGACGGTCACCTGGTCGGGCGCCGGGTCCAGCTCGGCCAGCATGTGGCGGGTGTCGTAGTCGAGCCACGTGGCGGCCTGGCCCTCGTTCTCGGGTGCGAAGGAGATTGATCCGCCCACCTGGAGGACCATCTCCGGGACCGCCTCGCGGAGCAGGCCCAGCATCTCGTTGAACTTGGACAGCTTCTTGGAGCCCTTGCCGTCTTCCTCGCGGACGTGGACGTGCAGCACGGAGGCGCCGGCATTGAAACAGTCGACGGCCTTCTGGATCTGGGCGTCCATGGTGACCGCGATGTCGTCGGAGTCGGTCGGCAGCCACTGCGGACCGTACGGCGCGACCTGGATGACCAGCTTCTCCTGGTTTTCGGGGTACAGGCTGTCGTCGAGAAAGTGCATGTTCATCCCTCGGGTTCAGGGGCAGATCTCCTGCTCGTCTGCCCTGTCGAGAACTCAAGGTAATGCGCATCACACCTGACTATTTATCTCTACGTAACTACTATTTACCTATGCGTTGCAGCTGGCGAACGGGCAGTCATGGCCGGTGAGAACACGGGCCTGCGGGCCCGGTCGATTCCCGTGGGCGCGCTCGCCAACCTGCCGAAGGTGATGGGCAGTTTCGGCGCGGACGCGTGGCCCCTGCTCGAGTCGTACGGCGTCACCGCGGAACTCCTGACCGGGCAACCCCTGCGGTCGCTGCCGATCGAGACACACGGCCGGATCCTGCACGCCGCGGCGATCGAGACGGGCTGTGACCACCTCGGGCTGCTGCTGGGGCAGTTCGCGTCGCTCGAGAACACCGGGCCGCTGCGATTCCTCGTCACGAATGCCGACACTGTCGGGCAGGCCCTCGACGCGGTGGCCCGGTTCAGCCCCATCTGGTACCGGGGGATCACCGTGGCGCTGACCGTCGAGCGCGGCTACGCCGGCCTGTCGCTCACTCTCGACGGCCTGTTCCCGGGGCGCGAGCAATTGCTGACGGCGTATCTCGCGGCCTACGTGAAGATCCTCGAAATCCTTCTCGCACGGCCGTGGCGGCCGACGTTGGTCCGCATCTCGTACCGTGAGCCGGCGTCGTCCGACGTCTACCGCCGATTCTTCGGTGCACCAATCCATTTCGACGAACCGCGGCACGAGGTGCTGTTTCCGGAAGAAGTGCTGCAGCAGCCGGTCTCGGGAACCGATCCCACCCTGCAGCGCTTCTTCCACGGGCATCTGCAGCAGTTGCAGACCGGGACGGGGAAGGACGTTGTGGGCCAGGTTCGCCGGGCCGTCGAGGAATCGCTGCACGCCGGAGACTGCAGCGTCGACCAGGTGGCGCAGCTGTTCTCCGTCCACCGCATCACCCTGTATCGGCACCTCGCCCGCGCGGGAACGACGTTCGAGGCGGTGGTCGATCAGACCCGCCGCGACCTCGCGGAACAGTTCCTGTCCCAGACGGACCTGCCGCTCGTCGAAGTGAGCCGGCTGCTCGGGTACCGGAACCAGAGTGCGTTCAGCCGCGCGTTCCGGCGTTGGCACGACATCCCGCCGCTGCAATGGCGCCGCGGTCGTCGGGACGACGGGTCACCCGCGGGCGGGCAGTGATGTCGGACACCGGAGGAGAACTCCCGAAGCCTCTGAACCGCAGTGGCTTCGGGCGGATCGCGGCGCGGTGAACGTGCGCCCGGGGATGGAGTCACAGCGGTTTTCCGGATCGGGACGCAAATGTTACCGCCAGGTATGGCGTGTGGTAACCGGCGAGCGTAGAAGGGCGATGTTATGTTCCCCTCGCCGGGTGTGGCCGGAGTTGACGGAGGGGTCGGGGAATGTCGAAGAGGTGGGTCGCGTCGGTCGCGGCTGTGGCGATCGGTTCAGGCATGATCGCCTACTCCAACCAGAACGCCGCCGTCGCGGAACCCGAGCGGGTATCCAACGGTCTTCCGGGCAGCGGACCCTGCGCGAGCGAGGTGTCGAACGAGACGCACTCGCTCATCCCGGACAAGCTCGAGATCCCGATCCCGTACCCGAAGATCACGACGGTGCCCTATCCCGCCCCGGTCACGGACCCCGTCCGCGTCTCGCAGGCGTTGCCCGCCGACACGTGCACCGATCCGTGCCCCGATCTCACCGACGAGACCGACCATGCCCCGGGAAACCTGTCGAGCGAGCTGAACATCCCGGACGTCAGCGTGAAGTTCACGCCCTTCCACTTCGGCATTCCCGTGCCGGGCGCCGACATCCAATTGCCCCCGCCGCCGCCCCTCGTCCACCCCGCGACCGAGGAGGCACCGCGCCGCGCGGCCCCGGCCACCCCGAAGATCGGCGACGTGACCCGCGTGGCGAAGGTGACCGGCGCCGGCTCGGTCAGCCGCACCGACAAGCGCTACCAGGTCAACGGCACCGACCTCGGCATCATCTGGGAGAGCGCCCCCGACCAGGTCGCCGTCGCGTTCGGTGACACCGTCGGCAAGGGATTCCAGCCGCCCGGCGGCCAGGGCGACGACTGGCGCAGCAACGTCCTCGGTTTCAGCTCCGACCGCAACCTGTCCGATGGCATGAGCCTCGACAGCATGGTCCAGGACAGCCGGTGCCACGCGGCGGAACTGCTCGACAGCCGCAAACTCGACAACATCGAGATCACCACCATCCCGACGTCCGGTTTCGCCGTCGGGAACCGGCAGTACATGAGCTACATGTCGATCCGCACCTGGAACAGCATCCCCGCCACGTGGTGGACGAACTACGGCGGCATCGCTTACTCCGACGACGGCGGATCGACGTGGACCAAGGACCCGTACGCGAAGTGGGACAACATCTTCGGGGTCACCAAGTTCCAGGTCGCGTCGATGGTCCCCGCCGGCGACTTCGTGTACATGTTCGGCACCCCCAACACGAGGCTCGGCGCCATCGGTCTGGCGCGCGTCCCGGCCGCCGACGTGCTCAACACGTCCGCGTACCAGTACTGGCAGAACGGTAATTGGACGCCGGTCGGTGGCTACACGGAGGCGACGCCGATCGTGGACGCCCCCGCCGCCGAACTGTCCGTGCGCTACGAGGAAGCCACCGGCAAGTGGCAGATGACCTACCTCGACACGTCCAAGGCGGCCATCGTGCTCCGTGAGTCCGACTCGCCGCAGGGCGCCTGGTCCGGCGGGGCGCCGATGGTCAGCGCCGCCGAATACCCGGAACTGTACGGCGGCTTCATCCACCCGTGGTCCAGCGGCGACGAACTGTACTTCACGATGTCGACGTGGTCGGACTACAACGTGTTCCTGATGAAGGCGGATCTAGGCGCGTAGCACCCGTGCGCCTTTTTGGTAGCTCCCGCAACCAGAAAGGCGCACGGGCGGCGGAGCCGCCTACAGCAGGCCGTGCCGGGGCGGGACGGTGCCCGACAGCGTCCACCGGCCGATGTGCTGGATCTTCCACCGCGTGGGGTCGTGCAGTGTGTGGGTGCGGGCGTCGCGCCAGTACCGCGACAGGTTGGACGTGTCCGACACACTGCGGGTGCCGCCCAGGTCGAACAGCACGCTCGACGCCTCGAGGGACGCGCGTGCGGCAGCGACCTTGGCCGCGGCGGCGTCGATCGACGCGACGGCGGCGGTCTGCTCGGTCAAATTGCGCCGCGCCGCGTCGATGCTGCGGGCACCCTCCCGGAGCAGTGCCGTCGCGGACCGGACGCCGACCGCGGCCTCTCCGGCCAGTTGGATCAGCAGGGGATCGTCGACGGCGTCGGTGACGCCCGCCTCGAAGTAGGGCCTCGCCCGGCGGGCGGCGCGCACGCCCTCGTTCAACGCGGCCGCGGCGATCCCGGCGTCGATGGCGGCGTGCAGGATCTGCGCCTGCGAGCCGTAGGTGGTCGGTGCGTCGAAGATGGGGGAGAACGGCACGACGTGGAACGCGGGCACCCGGACGGCGTCGAGGGTGACGGTTCCGCTCGCGGTGGTCTTCTGCCCCATGCCGTCCCAGTCGTCGACGATCGACAGTCCGGCGGCGGTCCGCGGCAGGTAGGCGACGGCCTTGGCGGGTTTCCCCGCCGGCGTCGTCTTCCCGGGGACCGTGGCCCGCACCGCGATCCAGTCGGCGAACAGCGCGCCCGTGCTGTAGTACTTGCGACCGTCGACGACGAAGTCCCCGTCCTGTTCGGTGAGGGTCGTGGCGTCGACGTCGATGGTCTTCGTTCCGCGCTCGCTCTGGGCGTTGGCGAACTGGCGCCCCGCAAGCACCTCGGAGTAGAAGAACTCCTGCTGCGCCGGTGTGCCCTGATGCCGCAGCACCTCGAGGAACGTGTAGTGGCTGTGCGGGATCTGGGCGATGCTCGGATCGCCCTCGGCGAGAAGCCGGAACACCTCGGCGAGGGTTTCGGTCCGCGCGTCGATGCCGCCGTGCTCGCGGGGAACGCCGAGCGCGAGCAGTCCGGACGCGGCGAGCGCCCGCACCTGTTCGTGCGGCAGCTGTCGCCCGGAATCGCGCGCTGCCGCCTCCTCGGCGAAGTGTGCGGCGAGATCGGCGGCGACGGTGAGGGCTTCGGCCTCGTCGCTGATGCGGTGGGCGTTCTGGACGGCGGTCATGGTTCTCCGTGGCTCGGTGGTGCGGACGCGCCGAATCCGGCCACCGTCGACGGGTGGCCGGACTCGGGGTTCGGAATCGTTATGTGTACCAGGTGGGTTCGGGAAGTTCGCCGGTCAGCAGGTGGCCGCCCACCTCGCGCCGCTTGTACGCGACGGGATCGTGCAGGGTGTGCGTCCGCACGTTCCGCCAGAAGATGTCGAGACCCACCGTGTTGGACGTGGCACGCGCACCGGTCAGTTCGAACACCTTGGTGCCGATCTCGAGGGCGACGTCGGCGGCGCGGATCTTGGCGGCGGCGATACGGACGGCGAGATCCCCGCGCGCCTGTTCGGTGAGGTTCTCCCGCGCGTCGTGCAGTACCGCGTTCGCCTCGCGGTTCACCTGATCGACGAACGCCTCCGCCGCCCACAGCTTCGACTGCAGGTCGCCGTAGCCCTCGCGCAGGTACCACTCGTCGGTCGCCAGTTCCTTGTCGTCGCCGCCGTACGGCCACGGACGGGTCCGGGTCCGGGTGTAGTCGGCCGCGGTGTCGAGTGCGCCGCGGGCGATGCCGACATAGAAGTTGGCGAACACAATCTCGAGCGCGGGGAAGTTCAGCGTGTTGTAGACGAGGGGCTGGAACTCCTTGTCCACGAACCCGGCCGCCCCGGACCAGTCCACCTCGACGTCGTTGATCTCGACCGTGCCGGAGTCGGTGAGGCGTTGCCCGAGATTGTCCCAGTCACCCCGGAACACGATGCCGTCCTGCGCCGTCGGCACGATCGCGAACACGTGTGTGGCCGTGCCCTCGATGATGCCCTCGAGCACGGTGAGGTCGGTGGCGCGGCCGCCCGTCGAGAACGACTTCTCCCCGTTGTAGACGAGCGTATCCCCGCGGTCGACGATCGTGAGGTCGGTGTCGCGCGGGTTGACCGCCCCACCGAACAGGAAGCGGTTGCTCGTGTACAACTCCTCGACGGCCCCGATCTGCGGTGCGGTGCCCACGAGTCGCACGGCCCACGCCCACAGGTAGTGGTAGCCGAGCAACTGTCCGAGGGAGCCGTCGCCGCGCGCGATCTCGCGGACCACCTGGTAGGCGGTCTCCCACGGCTGTCCGGCGCCACCGAATTCGGTGGGCCCGAGCAGGGTGACGAGCCCGCTGTCCTTGAGGAGCCGGACTTCGTCGAACGGTGCACCGCCGGCGCGGTCGCGTTCGACGGCGTCGCGCGCGAGGATCGCGCTCACCTCACGCGCACGCGCGATCCAGCCGTCGGCGGTGGCCGGGGCGTCCGACCAGATCTTCTGTTCGGTGATGACGGTCATGCCTTGTCTCCCTCTGCGCTCGGTGCGGTGCCGATGGCCCACACGTAGACGGGTTCGGTTCCGTTGATCTCGTAGTCGCCGACCACCTTGGCCTTGAACACCACGGGGTTGTGGCTGGCGACGGTGCGTGCATTCCGCCAGAAGCGGTCGAGGTCCCAGTCGCGGCTGACCCCGGACGCGCCGAGTGCGTCGAAGATCGTGGCGGTGGCGGGGACGACGAGCGCGGTGGCGGAGATCTGGCCCTGGGCCGACGCGATCTCGGCGGCGATGTTGGCTGACTTCTCCTCGTCCGGGCTGCCGGTGAACGCGGCCTCGTACGCCCACTGGGCGGGTTCCGCCGCGTGCAGTGCGATCGCCTCGGCGGCATGCGCCGCGGCCGACACCTCGCCCACCACCTGCTGGATCTGCGCGTCCTGCGCATAGGTGGGGGCGTTGCCGTGGCTGAACGTGCGGGTGCGGGCCGCCACCCGGCGGGCGATCACGTCCGTCGCCGCCCGCGCGATGCCCGCGAGCGTGGCGAGGTGGAACAACTGGTAGAACGCGGTCTGATACTTGAACCGGGTGGAGAAGTCGAAGATGTTCTCCGGCTGGACGATCGCGTTCTCGTACGTCGACGTGCCCGAACCGGTGGTCTGCTGGCCGAAACCGTTCCAGTCGTCGCTGTGCGTGACGGCAGGCTGACGCGCCTCGACCGCGGCGATCACGAACGCGCCGGTGTCGGTGCGCTGCGAGTACAGGTCGATCCAGTCGGCGAAGATCGAACCGGTGCTGTAGTACTTCGTCCCGTTCGCGAAGAAGTGGGCCTCACCGGGGACGGGGGACACCTTGGTGTTCGCCTCGCCGAGCGGAACGTCGCCGATCTCGGTCCACGCGTTGCCGACCAGCTGACCGTCCGCGAATCGCCGAAGCCACGTGTCGCGGTCGGGACCGTCGGCGGCGACGAGGCGGTCCTCGACGAACGCGAAATGTCCGCGCAGGGCCTGCGTGACGTTGGAATCCGCCGCGGACAGTTCGACGAGCAGCCGGAACAGCTGGGGGATGCTCGCGCCCGACCCGCCGTGGGATGTCGGCACGCGCACCGCCCCGAAACCGGCCTTCTTCAGGGCGTCGATCTGCTCGTAGGGGAGGACGTGGTCGCGTTCGCGTTCCACCACACCTTCGGCGATGTCGGCGAAGAGGGGGCGGAACCGGGCGGCGAGCGTGCCGTAGTCGGTCTCGCTCGCGATGGGCTGTGCAGCTCTTCGTTCCTGTACGGCTGTCATGCCGTCGAACCTCACACGGTCCCGCGAGCCCGGTGAAGGGTTGGACGCGCGCTGATTGGAAGGGTGGGCGTCTGCCGGGCCGGCGGGTTCCATGCTGGGTATGTCAACCGAACACATCGCTGAGCAGATCAAGTTCGCCTACTGGGTGCCCAACGTCAGTGGCGGGCTGGTCACGTCCGACATCGAACAGCGCACCAGCTGGGACTACGAGTACAACAAGAAACTCGCCCAGACCGCCGAGAACAACGGGTTCGAGTACGCGCTCAGCCAGGTCCGGTACGAGGCCAGCTACGGGGCCGAATTCCAGCACGAGTCGACGAGCTTCAGCCTCGCGCTCCTGCTCGCCACCGAGCGACTGAAGGTGATCGCCGCAGTCCACCCCGGTCTGTGGCAGCCCGCCGTGCTGGCGAAATTGGGAGCCACCGCCGACCACCTGTCGAACGGCCGGTTCGCCGTCAACGTCGTGAGCGGCTGGTTCAAGGACGAGTTCACCCACCTCGGGGAGCCGTGGCTCGAGCACGACGAGCGGTACCGGCGCAGCGCCGAGTTCCTGCAGGTGCTCCGCAAGATCTGGACCGAGGACGACGTCGACTTCCGCGGCGACTTCTACCGCATCCACGACTTCACCCTGAAGCCGAAACCGCTGAACACGCCCGACCGCCCGAACCCCGAACTGTTCCAGGGCGGAAACTCCGCCGCCGCGAGACAGAACGCGGGCCGGTACTCCGACTGGTACTTCAGCAACGGCAAGGACTACGACGGCATCACCGAACAGATCGACGACGTACGACGGGTGGCGCGCGAACACGACCGGGAAGTGAAGTTCGGGCTCAACGGGTTCATCATCGCCCGCGACACCGAGAAGGAAGCCCGCGACACCCTCCGCGAAATCATCGAGAAGGCCAACAAACCGGCGGTCGAGGGCTTCCGGTCCGCCGTCCAGCAGGCGGGCGCGTCCACCGCCGACAAGTCGGGAATGTGGGCCGACTCCACGTTCGAGGATCTCGTCCAGTACAACGACGGCTTCCGCACACAGCTGATCGGCACGCCGGAGCAGGTCGCCGAGCGCATCGTCGAATACCGCCGTCGCGGAGTCGACCTCATCCTGGGCGGTTTCCTGCACTTCCAGGAGGAGATCGAATACTTCGGGGCCAACGTCCTGCCGCTGGTCCGCGAACTGGAGGCGTCCGAGAGGCTTGCGCCCGTGAGTGGTTAAGGAGTTCAGGGACTCGTTACGCACGCACGGGCGGCGGAGCAGCCTACAGCCGGCGGGCCAGCGCGCGACCTGCGGCCCGGCCGGAGAAGATGCAGCCACCGAGGAAGGTGCCCTCGAGTGCGCTGTACCCGTGGACGCCGCCACCACCGAATCCGGCGACCTCACCAGCGGCGTAGAGACCCTCGAACGGGGTGCCGTCGGGCCGGATCACCTGCGAGTCGAGGTTGGTCTCGAGGCCGCCGAGGGTCTTGCGGGTGAGCAGGTGCAGCCGGACCGCGATGAGGGGACCGTTCTTGGGGTCGAGCAACTCGTGCGGGCTCACGACGCGGGTGATCTTGTCGGCCAGCAGGTTCCGGGCGTTGCGGATCGCCATGACCTGGAAGTCCTTGGTGTAGGAGTTCTTCACCTCCCGGTCGCGGGCCACGATTTCGCGTTCGAGGTCCTCGTACTTCAGCGGTGCGTCGGGGGTGAGGGCGTTCATGCCGTCGACGAGGTCGCGGAGGTTGTCGCGGACGACGAAGTCGGCGCCGTGCTGCTTGAACGCCTCGACGGGGCCGGGGGCGCCCTTCTTGAGTCGTTCGGCGAGGAGTTTGAAATCGCGGCCGGTGATGTCGGGGTTCTGCTCGGACCCCGACAGCGCGAATTCCTTCTCGATGATCTTCTGGTCGAGGACGAACCAGGTGTGGTGGTGGCCGCTGTTCATGATGTGCTCGAGGGTGCCCATGGTGTCGAAACCGGGGAAGTTGGGGCTGGGCAGGCGGTTGCCGTTGCCGTCGAACCACATCGACGACGGGCCGGGGATGATGCGGATGCCGTGGTTGGGCCAGATCGGGTCCCAGTTCTGGATGCCCTCGGTGTAGTGCCACATGCGGTCGCGGTTGACGATGTTGCCGCCGGCGTTCTCGGTGATCTCGAGCATGCGGCCGTCGACGTGCGCGGGGACACCGGCGAGCATGTTCTCGGGGGCCTTGCCGAGTCGTGCGGGCCAATTCTTCTTGACCAGTTCGGGGTTCCCGCCGATGCCGCCGGACGTGACGACCACGGCCTGCGCGGAGAATTCGAACTCCCCGACCGCGGTTCGCGAACTCTTCACACCGCGTGCCTCGGTGGACGGTTCGAGGACGGTGCCGCGCACACCGGTGGCGGCGCCGTCGGTGACGACGATCTCGTCGACCTGGTGACGGTGCTTGAACGTGACGAGTCCCCGCTTCGACGCGGCGACGACGCGGGTGAGGAAGACCTCGACGACACCCGGGCCGGTACCCCAGGTGATGTGGAAACGCGGAACGGAATTGCCCTGCCCGAGAGCGGATCCGCGTCCGCGTTCGGCCCACCCGACGTTCGGCATCAGGCGCAGTCCGAGGTCGTGGAGGTACTGCCGCTTCTCGCCGGCCGCGAATTCGACGTACGCCTGCGCCCACAGCCGCGGCCACTGGTCTTCGCGCTCGCGGTCGAAGGCGGCGGTGCCCATCCAGTCCTGGATCGCCAGTTCGTACGAGTCCTTGATGCCGAGGCGCCGCTGTTCGGGGCTGTCGACGAGGAACAGGCCGCCGAGCGACCAGAAGGCCTGGCCGCCGAGGTTCGCCGAACTCTCCTGGTCGACGACGAGGACTTTCCGGCCGGACTTGACCATCTCGTAGGTGGCGACGAGTCCGGCCAGTCCGGCGCCGACGACGATCACATCAGCCTGTTCGGTCACGAGGACCCCTCTTTCCGGTGTGTGTGGGTGTGGGTGGTGTCGGGTTCGGTGTAGGCGGTTACGACTCGGGTGAACAGTTCGAGGCGCAGTTCCCGGGCGGCGGCGTTCTCGTCCTCGATCAGGCACTGGACGCTGGTGCCGTCGTGCAGCGCCACGAGCGCGCGGCCGAGCACCCGGGGATCGCCGGCGATGCGGCGCCCGAGTCTGTGCAGAGCTTTCTCGAGGATGGGCACGATGGTGTCGAGAATCGTGTCTTCGCGGGCTGCGAGTGCCTTCTTCAGCGACGGGTTGCGCAGGGCGTGGGCGGTGAATTCCGCGTTGATCCGGTACCACTGGTCGTCGACGGGGACGACGCCGAGCACCAGTTCGGTGCCGGCGCGCAGTTTTTCGGCAGGCGTGAGCCCGGAGAGGTCGATGCTCGACGAGTCGGCGGCCAGCCGGATCTGCGCGAGCATCGCGCTGGAGCGCTGTTCCCACATGGCGAAGAACATCTCGTCCAGCGACGCGAAGTTGGAGTAGAAGGCGCCGCGGGTATAGCCGCCGCGTTCGCAGATCTGCTCGACCGTCGACCGTCCGAACCCGTTTTCGGCGAACACCTCGACGGCGGCGTCGAGCAGTCGCCGCCGAGTCTGGCCGCGCCGTTTCGTCACCTTCCGGGGTGTGCTGGTGGCAGGCTCGGAGGAGTGCGCCGGTGACGTCGGCATGGCCTCTCCTCCGATCGGGTCGACAGCAACCGTCGATACACTAGCGTATCGGATACACTGGTGTATCGAACATGGCCGTCAGAGCCCGTTCGGAAAGTTGGGCGGTCTCAGAGGTAGAGGTCCTGCTTTCGGATCAGGGCGGTCGCCACGACGCTGACGACCGAGGTGGCGGCGAGGTAGCCGCAGGCCAGCCAGGGGGTTCCGCCCCCGACCGCGATGAGGGCGGTGAGGATCATCGGCGTGACGCCCGACGCGTAGATCCCGGAGAACTGATACACGACGGACAGTCCGGTGTAGCGGATCTCGGTGGGGTAAAGGCTCGCGTACAGCGTGCCCTGCGCGCCGTAGAAGAGGGCATGGATGACGCCGAACACCAGCACCATCGCGACGCCGAACAGGACGAGGTTCTCCGTCCCGAACAGGGCGAACGCGGGGAAGACCGCGAGTCCGTAGGCCCCGATCCCGATGAGGTAGATCCGTTTGGCCCCGTACCGGTCGACCAGCAGGCCGGAGAAGGGCAGGAGCACCGCCATGACCGTCGCGGCGACGGTGACGACGAGGAGGACGGGAATCTTGGCGAATTCCAGGTTCTTGGTGGCGTAGGTGATCGCGAAGACGCCCCAGGTGTTGAACGCGGCGCCCTCGCCCCAACGCGAGAGCAGGCCGAGGACGGTGCCCCGGCGCACCCGGCCGCGGAACACATCCTTCAGCGGAGCGGAGGAGCGCTTCGAGAGGTCGTGAACCTCCTGGAACGCGGGAGTCTCCTCGACCTTCAGGCGGACCACGAATCCGACGAAGACGAGGATCAGGCTCAGCAGGAAGGCAATTCGCCATCCGTAGGTGAGGAACTGGCCGTCGTCGAAGATCACCTGCAGTGCGGCGAAGACGCCGGTGCCCAGGGCCAGGCCCAGCGCCAGGCCGATCTGGGGGATGCTGCCGAAGATGCCGCGCTTCTTCGCGGGGCTGTGTTCGACGGCGAGGAGCACGGCGCCCGCCCATTCGCCGCCCAGTGCGAATCCCTGCAGGATGCGCAGCAGGAGCAGCAGGATCGGCGCGATCACCCCGACCTGTGCGGCCGTCGGCAGCACACCCATCAGGGCGGTGGCGACGCCCATGATGAACATGGTGAGTGCGAGCGTCTTCTTCCGTCCGATGCGGTCGCCGATGTGGCCGAAGACGACTCCGCCGATCGGCCGGACCACGAAACCGACCGCGAACGTGGCGAACGCCAGCATGGTGCCGACGAACGAACTCTGATCGGGGAAGAACAGCTGGTTGAAGACCAGGCTGGCGGCCGTCGCGTAGAGGAAGAAGTCGTACCATTCGACAGTCGTCCCCAGCAGGCTGGCGGCGACGACGGTGCGGAGCCGCTTGCGCCGTTCGAGGTCGGATTCGTTCGAGGATGTGTACGGGGCGTCGGACAGCGTAGTCATAGCGCGGCGACCGTAACCTTGCCGGCTGCGGTCGAGCACTACTCTGAATCACGGTGATCGAAACCCTCGCGGCCCGGCTCCGTCGTTGATGAACTGGCCTGCGCTGCCCATCTGTCGTCGACAAGAGGATCGCGCGTGTCTCTGCATTTCCACTGGTTCCTTCCCACCTACGGTGATTCCCGCAACCTGATGGCGGGTGGTCACGGGAGTTCCATGGCAGGAGACCGTCCCGCGACGCTGCGATACCTCAATCAGATCGGCGCAGCGGCGGAGTCGAACGGTTTCGAATCGGTCCTGACGCCCACCGGTGCGTGGTGCGAGGACGCCTGGCTCACCACGGCCATGATGCTGGAGACCACCGAGACGCTGAAGTTCCTGGTCGCGCTGCGCCCCGGACTGCTCAGCCCCACCCTGGCAGCGCAGATGGCGGCGACGTTCCAGTGGCAGTCGCAGGGGCGGCTGTTGCTCAACGTCGTCACCGGCGGTGAGGACCACGAGCAGCGCACCTACGGGGACTACCTCGACAAGAACCAGCGCTACGCCCGCTGCGGCGAGTTCCTCGACGTCATCCGAAAGCTGTGGGAGGGAACCGGACCGGTCGACTACGCGGGCGAGTACATCCGGGTGGAGAACGCCCAGTTGCAGCGCATCCCCGACCCGGTGCCGCCGATCTTCTTCGGCGGGTCGTCGCCGGCGGCGGGCACCGTCGCGTCCCAGTTCGCCGACACCTACCTCACCTGGGGCGAGCCGCCGAGTGCCGTCGCCGGGAAGATCGCCTGGATCCGCGACCTCGCCGACGTCCAGGGCCGCACCCTCGACTACGGCATCCGGCTGCACGTGATCAGCCGCGACACGTCCGAGGAGGCGTGGGCCGAGGCCGACCGCCTGCTGTCCGCTCTCGACCCGGCAACCGTCGAGCAGGCGCAGCAGAGCCTGGCCCGCTCGGGTTCCGAGGGCCAGCGGCGCATGCGCGAACTGCACGGCGGCGGTGCCGCCTATTTGCGCAGCGGTGGGAGCGCCTACTCGAAGGACGCCGGCGCACGCGCCCTCGAGGTGGCCCCGAACCTGTGGTCCGGGGTCGGCCTGGTCCGCGGCGGCGCGGGCACCGCGCTGGTCGGCTCCCACGAGGAGGTCGCCGACCGCATCGCCGAGTACGCGGCGCTCGGACTCGACCACTTCGTCCTCTCCGGCTACCCGCACCTCGAAGAGGCCTTCAACTTCGGCGAAGGGGTGCGGCCGATCCTCGAACGCCGCGGGGTGGTGCAGTCCCGCACCCACCGTCCCGGCGATCTGTCGGGGTCGACGGCGTTCCTGTCCTCGAGTCGGTAGTCGAGAAGCGGGAGTACACGGGGAGGATTTCGCACACGAGTCAGCGCGCCCGGTGACGTCGTACGGCGTCCCGGTTCGCGCACTTGGGTGAGCAGTACCGTTGACGGCCGTTGCGCGAGGTGTCGGCGTAGATGGCGGTGCACTCCTCGAGCGCGCAGCGGCCGAGACGATGCATGCCGCGGCCGACGAGGTGCAGCGCGGTGCCGACGGAGAACAGTGCCTCGAGGACGCCGGCGAGGGACTGCTGGTCGTCGCGGTAGTGGAGGTGCCAGCCGTCGCCGGCGTGGTTGGTCAGCCGCGGGTAGGCGGACGCCTTCGTGAGCAGGAGGTTGACCTGTTCGGCCCGGGTTTCGTCGCTCGTGGCGTCGGCGATCGCCGACCACCGATCGAGCATGGCGAGCACGTCGGCGAGGTCGGCGTCGGTGACGGGGAAGTCGACGACGATGCCGGCGTCGACGCATCGGCCGACGAGTTCGCCGGTCGAGGCGGGCGGGTGATTCGCGAGGTCGGCGGCGAGCGTGACCGCATACTCCCCGTAAGGGTTGAGATGCACAATGCCATTACATCACGCTGGGTGCATGAGCGAACATCACGAACACGACTGGCAGGAAGTATCCCGGCATCGAACGAGCACGGGCGTGGTCACCTACCTCGGCTGCGCGTGCGGCCGGTGGCAGTTGTCGCTGGTCGAGGCATCGCTAGGGGAATCTAGCCGTATCTACGTTCGATCGCAGATCTGAATAGATTTGCATACGGTCCGCGGGTTTCCGGGTCGAGGGTCTGGCATTTTCGGCACGAGGCGCACATAATCACCCCGTGAGCCAAGTTACTGTTACTCCGAGTTCACTCATTCTCGCCCAGTCGGGCGGAGAGGGTGGCGGTGCGGCATTCGACCAGATCATCGGAATCACGGTGGCGACGGCGATCATCACCGTGGGTCTGCTGTGGATCGCGTACCTGCATCGCACACGCAAGATCACGTGGCTGCAGACGACCGCCGACGCGGCGTCGCGCGCACTCGACCGGCCCCCGTGGGTGGCCCTGCCCCTGGTGACGTTCGTCGGGACCATCCTGACGGCGTTCTTCGGTTTCATCTGGGACGTCAGCCTGCACATCGGGCGGGGCCGCGACGACGGGCCGCTCGCGAACCCCGCGCACTACTTCATCCTCGTCGGGCTGTTCCTGCTGTTCATCACCGGAATGCTGGCGATGATCCTGCCGCGCGACGAGAAACCCGGTCCGGCGGCGATCAAGATCACCCGCACCTGGTACGTCCCGGTCGGCGGCGTCCTCGTGGCCGGAGCGGGTCTGTATGCCCTCATAGGGTTCCCGCTCGACGACGTCTGGCACCGGATCTTCGGTCAGGACGTCACGCTGTGGGGACCGACGCACCTGATGCTGATCGGCGGTGCGGGACTGTCGCTGATCGGCGTCCTGCTCCTGGACTACGAGGGCCGGATGGCGACCCCCGGGGAGGTCAAGCCGGACAGCAGGCTCATCTGGTTCCTGCGGTGCGGCACGTTCGGCGGCCTGCTCATCGGCCTGTCCGTCTTCCAGATCGAATACGACTTCGGCGTCGAGCAGTTCCGGCTCGTCCTGCAACCGATGATGATCGCCGGAGCGGCCGCCTTCACCCTGGTGGCGGCGCGCATCGTTCTCGGACCGTTCGCGGCGATCGTGGCCGTGGCGGTGGCAGGCGTCGTGCGCGCCATCACGGCGCTGATCGTCGGACCGGTTCTCGGTGCCCCCACCAACGTGTTCGAACTGTGCCTCGGCGCCGCGGTGGTGATCGAATTGCTCGCGCTGACACCGCTGATCAAGAATCGGGTGGCGTTCGGTGCCATCGGCGGACTGCTCGTCGCGACGGTCGGGCTGTGGCTCGAGTCGCTGTGGATCGACGCCGTGTACATCTACCCCTGGCCCACCAGCATGTGGCCGGAGGCCCTGGCCATGGCCGTGCCCGTCGCCATCGCGGCCGGAGCCTGCGGCGCCCTGCTCGGGCGGGTGCTCCGATCCGAGGGGCTTCCGCGCCCGGCGATCAGCCGCACCATCGTCGTCGCCACCGTCGTGGTGATCGCCGGCGCCACGGCCAACGGCCTCGTCGCCACGGTCCCGGACAACGCCACCGCGGCGATCGCTCTCACGGAGGCCACCCCGGACGGCGGCCGCATGGTCGACGCGGAGGTGCGCATCGACCCACCCGATCTCGCGAGCGACGATCCGGCGTGGGTGTCCATCCTGTCCTGGCAGGGCGGCCCCGGACTGGGCAACGGTTTCACGGTCGACCGGCTCGAACGCACCGGTCCCGGCACCTACCGGACGCACGAGCCGGTCCCGGTTCACGGAACATGGAAGACGTTGCTGCGCGTGCAGGACGGGCGCACGATGACGGCCGTCCCGATCTACCTGCCCAGCGACCCGGGCATCGGCGCGGAGGAACTGCCCGCAGTCGCGTCCTCGACCCGCGACTTCGTCCCGGAGATCACCATCCTGCAGCGGGAGCGGAACTTCGACCACCCGTCCTGGCTGTTCGGCGCAGCATCGCTGGTGGTGCTCGTGTGCACCCTGGCGCTGATCACCGCGCTGGCGTGGGGAGCGGGCCGGATCAGCAAGTACACGCAGGGGCAGGCGGCCACCGGCACCCGCGAGGACGTGACGGTGACATGAACCCGGTGCACGATCCGGACGTCGTCTACCTCGCCGATCATTCGGTGCTGCTGGCGATTCCGGCGTTCGTCCCGGCGTTCCTGGTGGCCGGACTGGTCATCTACCTGGCGGTCCGGGACCGCAAGGCGGAAGCCGCCGAGAATGCCGAGAACGCGAAGCACGCACCGAGCGAGAACGAAGAGGAGAACTAGGTGATCAGGCGGTGGGCCGGAATTGTGGTGATACCCGCTGTCGTCGTCGCCCTGGTGTCGGGCTGCGGAGGCGACGACGACACACCGGCCACGGAGGACGGCGTCGTGATCGACGTCGTGATCGAGAACGGCACGGTCACACCGGGCAACGAACGTATCGAGGCCACGGTGGGGGAGAACATCACGGTGCGGATCGACAGCGACGCCGACGACGAGTTGCACGTGCACGCCGTTCCGGAGCACTCGTTCGAGATTCACCCCGGAACGCAGGAAACCCAGTTCTCCGTTGATGTTCCGGGTCAGGTGGCGATGGAATTGCACGACACGGGTAAGACGGTGGCCACCCTGCTCGTGCGTCCATGACCGCTGTTCTCGCGCACGGGCTCGGCGGATCCGCCGACCTTCCCATCCCGTTCACGTATGCGCTGGTCGGGGCGAGTTGGGCGCTCACCGTCTCCTTCGTTGTGCTGGCGTTCGCGTGGCGCACCCCGAAGCTGGATCCGGACAACCCGGGGCGCGAGCTGCCCCGCTGGGTGACCCGGTTCGCCGACGCGCCGGTCACGCGGAACGTGCTGGCCGCGGCCGGTGTGGTGTTCGCGGTGTGGGTGGCCCTCGCCGCCTTCTTCGGACCGTCGGCGTCGTCGGAGAACGCACTGCCGGGCGTGTTCTACGTGCTGCTCTGGGTGGGGCTGGTCGCGGCGTCGCTGGCGTTCGGGCCGGTCTGGCGGGTGCTGTCCCCGGTCCGCACCGTGCACCGGTCGGTGTGCGCGGCGATCGGCCGCTCACCGGCGGAAAATGATGCGCGGTACCGCAACTCGTGGGGTTACCGGCCCGCGGTCGCGGGACTGTTCGCCTTCGTCTGGCTCGAACTCGCCTCCGGCGACCCGGGTTCCGTGGCCGCGGTGCGCACGTGGCTGCTCGTGTACGTCGTGGTCACGACGGCCGGGGCGTTTCTGTGCGGCGAGCGCTGGTGCGAGCGGGGCGATCCGTTCGAGGTGTACAGCACGCTGGCGTCGCGGCTGTCTCCGCTGAGCCGGGACCGGCCGAGCGGACGGATCGTGCTGCGCAACCCGCTGGACCACCTGGGGTCGATGCCCGTCCGGGCCGGCTCGGTCGCATTGATGGCAACCCTGCTGGGGTCCACTGCCTTCGACAGTTTCTCCGCGTTCCTCTGGTGGTCGCGTCTGGTGGACGGGATCGGTTCCCCGATCGGCGCCACCCTCGTGCGCACGGCCGGGCTCCTGGTCTTCGTCGGCTTCGTCGGGGTGTCGTTCTGGGTGGCCTCGCGGGCCACCGGGGGACTGCGGCCCGAGCAGCGCGCCGCTCTCCCGGGGCAGCTGTCGCATTCGCTGATCCCGATCGTCATCGGCTACGTCTTCGCGCACTATCTGACGTATCTGGTGGAGAAGGGGCAGGCGACGGTGATCCTGCTGGCCGACCCGATGGGGCGGGGCTGGAACCTGCTGGGACTCGGCGACGCCGAGGTCTGGTACGTGCTGTCCGAGCACCCCGCCGCCTCGGCGTCGATCAAGGTGCTGTTCGTCCTCGCCGGGCACGTGCTGGGAGTGATTGCGGCGCACGACAAATCCATGAGGCTTCTGCCGCGGGGCCATCAGCTGACCGGGCAGCTGGCACTGCTGCTCACCATGGTCACCTACACGTTCGGTGGGCTGTACCTGCTGTTCGGTGGCTGACGGCCCCCAGTGTGCGTCAGCGTGCGAGGACGACTGCCGCCTCCGCGGTGAGCGAGGCGAACGTGAACGTCTCCTCGAGGTAGAGCGTGACTTCGTCGGCGGTGTGGCTGTCGTAGCCGATCGACAGGTCCGTGCCGAGGGTCAGCTGGTTGTCGCCACCACGCGTGGACAGCACGTATCCACCGCTGATCGCGGGTGCCCAGATGATGTCCCCGGTGACCAGGTCGCGCAGGTGGTGGAACACCGGATGTCCCTCGTCGCGGGTCTCGCTGACCGCGGTGTACGCGTCGGCGTCGAGCACCACCGAGTACGGTCCCTCGACTCCGGCGAGTCGCAGCGCCGACAGCGCGGAGGCGACGGCGTCGGGGATCAGCAGCGGATCCTCCGGCAGGCTGAGAACCGGGTTGTCGCTGGACGGTCCGAGTCCGCGGATGCCCGCCTCGTCGAATCCCTGGAAGATCGACTGGTCTTCCGCGAACGCGACCGCCTTCGCGGCGTCCTTGACGGGCTGCCAGTCGGAGTCGAGGGAACCGCGGGCGACGTCGTCGACCTCGGCGCGGCTCAGGGTGAACGGGAACCGGAGTTCGACGAGCGGGTCGACCTGCCGCTGCTGGGCGCGGATCCTGCTGTCGGAAGTGTTGATCGGGTTGACCCGGCCGAGGTTGTGGGCCGAATAGGAGTATCCGAACGGTCCCGCGACGTCGACCACGCGCCGGCCCGCGACGTGGCGCTTGAACGTGCGGGTGGCCTCTTCGCCGATCTGCTGCCAGGCCGCCTCGGTGACGGGTGCCAGGTTGCGGTGCAGATTGCTCGAATCACTCATTGCGATACTCCTTTGAGACCACCGATTTTCAGGGACAGGTCGTACGGGTCGGCCGCGGCGGGCTCGACCGGGTCTTCGGGCGCCGACTCCGCGACGGCCGGTGCGTCGCCGAGCGATTCGAGCACGTCCCGGCTCGGCACGAAGAACAACGTGCCGGTGGCCGCCGTCGAGAAGTCGAGGATGCGGTCGTAGTTTCCGGGCGGCTCACCGAGAAACATTCTTCGCAGCATCAACTCGGTGACGGCGGGGTCCTTCGCGTACCCGATGAAGTAGGTCCCGTACTCGGCCTCGCCGAGGCTGCCGAATGCCATGTTGTCCCGCAGGATCTCGTGCTCGACGCCGTCTTCGTCGACGATGCTGTTGAGGGTGACGTGCGAATTGCTCGGCTGGACGTCGTCGTCGAGTTCGATGTTGTCGAGCTTGGTGCGCCCGATGACCCGTTCCTGTTCCTCGGTGCTCAGCGTGCTCCACCCACCCATGTCGTGCAGGTACTTCTGCACGATCACGTAACTGCCGCCCCGGAAGTCGGGGTCCTCGTCGCCGATCAGCGCAGCGTCGGATGCGTCGTCTTCGGTGGGATTCTCGGTGCCGTCGACGAATCCGAGGAGATCGCGGGAATCGAAGTAGCGGAAGCCGTGCACCTCGTCGACGACGGTGGCGGCGGACCCCAGCGCGGAGACGATCTGGCGGCCCAGTTCGAAGCACAGGTCCTTGCGCGAGGCTTTGATGTGGAACAGCACGTCACCGGGTGTGGAGGGCGCGCTGTGGGCCGGTCCGGACAGTGTGACGAACGGGTGCAGGTGGGCAGGCTTCGACGACGCGCTCACGCGGTCCCAGAACTCCGCGCCGACACCGACCACGCAGGACAGGGAGCCGGCGAGTTCGCGGAATCCCACGGCCTTGAGCGGTCCGTCGATGCCGGAGATCACGTCGCACACCGTCGCGCGGTCTTCGTCGGAGGGGCCGGCGAGGAGCACCAGGAACAGGGCGGCAGGGCTGGGCGGAGTGAGGACTGCTTGGGGTGCCAATCTCGCGACTGGGCCTGGCATCTGTGTCTCCGTTCACTCCGACGTACGACGCTGCACTGTCCGGAACCTCAGGTCCCATCTAACCGTTTCGGACCGCCAGGTTCCATTCGATCGGCCCGCGCGCCGCCGCGGACCTCCGGAATCTGTCGGCGGTGACTCCGAGTGCTACCTCGCGCCGGAGAAGGTCGACGCCTCCCACCTGAACGCGAGGCCGGTTCCGGCCCGCGACCGGAAATGAAAGCGGTATCTACCCGCATGTAGCCGGGAAACATCGGTCATATTGCTGTGAACTGTGTGAACGGGAATTGCGCCGCCGGAGCTGAGAAAGCGTTTACAAACTCGGTGACGTGAGTCATAGTAGTCGGGTTCCGGCAGTTCCTTTCCACAGTCAGGAGTTCTCGATGGGCATGACCGAACTCGGCACCGAGCGGTCGACCGCGGTGCCGCACGGGTCGGCGGGACAGCAACGCCGCCGGGTGATCAAGGCGAGCGCGGCGGGAACCGTGATCGAGTGGTATGACTTCACGCTCTACGGTCTCGCGGCCGCCCTCGTCTTCGGGCCCCTCTACTTCCCCGGGGCGGGATCCCTCGCCGGCACGATGGCCGCCTTCGGGACGTTCGCCGTCGGCCTCGGCGCCCGCCCGATCGGTGGGCTGGTCTTCGCGCACTTCGGTGACCGGATCGGCCGCAAGCCGATGCTCCTCATGACCCTGCTCGTGATGGGCGCCTCGACGACGCTGATCGGGGCACTGCCCACCGCGGACGCGATCGGCATCTGGGCGCCGATTCTCCTGATCGTCCTCCGCCTGTTCCAGGGCGCAGGCGCGGGCGCCGAGTTCGCCGGGGCGATCACGATGGTCACCGAATCCACCGACAGTTCCCGGCGAGCCCTCTCCAGTGCGTATCCAGGCGCCGCGATCTACGTCGGAACCGGCGGCGCCACCGCGATCTTCGCGTTGCTCACGCTGATGCCCGACGACCTCTTCCTGTCCTGGGGCTGGCGTATTCCGTTCCTGGCCAGTGCCGTCATCGTTCTCGTCGCCGGCTACCTGCGACTGAAGGTGAACGAGACGGCGGTGTTCGAGGAGGCCGCCCAGCACGGTGAGGTCGACCGTGCACCGCTGGTCGAGGCGGTCCGCAACCACTGGCGGCAGATCCTGTGCGGACTCGCCCTGTTCAGCTTCGTGATTCCGTGGGCCTACGTCATGCAGGTCTTCGCGCTGTCGTTCGTGACCAAGACCCTGGGGGTCGATTCCACCCAGGCCCTGATCGGATTGATCGTCGCCGAGTTCTGTGCCATCCCCGTCATCCTCGGCTTCGGCCGCCTGGCCGACCGGATCGGCCGCAAGCCGGTCCTGTTGTCCGGCGCGGTCTTCGGCATCGTCTTCCCGTTCCCGATGTTCATGATGCTGGACACCCGGTCGCCGTGGATGGTCGGGCTGGCGCTGATCCTCGGTATCTGCCTCGTCCAGGGCACGACGTCGGGCCCGGGCGGCGCGCTGCTCTCCGAACTGTTCCCCACCAAGATCCGCTGGAGCGGTATCGCGATCTCCCGGGAGATCCCCGCCGCGGTGGTCGGCGGCACGATCCCGCTGGTCGCCACGGCCCTCGTCGCCGTCGCGGGCGGAACACCCTGGCTCGTCGCGAGCTACCTCATGGGCCTGAGCGTGGTGGGTCTGATCGGCATCGCCCTGCTCCCCGAGACTCTCGGCCGGAGCGTGGGTGCGCGCACCCACGTCGAGGCGGCATCGTGACCCGTCGTGTCGTGGTGGTCGGCGCCGGTCTCGCGAGCGCCGCGCACCTCACGGCCCTGCGGGCGGTCGGCGCCGACGTGGTCGGTGTGGTGACGCGCGACGAGACGAGGGCGGCCGCCGCCCACCGGCTGGCACCGGAGGCGCGGATCCTCCCGAGTCTCGACGCGGCAGCGGCCCTGGACGCCGACACGGCGGTGGTGGTCACGCCGCCCTCGAGTCACCTCGCGGTCGCGTCGGCGCTGGCCGAACGCGGTCTGGACCTGGTGATCGACAAACCGTTGGCGGCCTCGCTGCCTGATGCGCAGGCGATCGTGGACGTCGCGGAGCGGGCCGGTGTCCGGGCCGCGGTCACGCTGCAACACCGCTACAAGGAGGCGGCCGTCCGCGCACGGCAACTGCTCGCCGACGGCGCGATCGGCACGCTCCGCTCGGCGACCGTCACCGTCCCGCTGTGGCGGCCGGACTCCTACTATGCCGAGGCCGGGCGCGGCACCTGGGACCGCGACGGCGGCGGAGCGCTGATCACCCAGGCCATCCACACCCTCGACCTCTACCTGTCGCTGACCGGACCGGCGCGCAGTGTCGTGGCCGCGTCCTCGACCAGCCGTGGGCGGCTCGAGGCCGAGGACACGATCCACCTGCTGATCGACCAGGGCACACATGCGGCGTCGGTGACGGCGAGCACGGCGGCCTGGCCGGGCGGGGCCGAGACGATCCACCTCTTCGGCGACGCGGGACAGCTTCGGCTGGTGGGCGATTCGCTCGTCCGGATCGGCGACGGTGCCCGCACCCTCGTCGACGGGACCGTCGACGCGTCCGGACCCGACCCGCTGTCGATGTCGGCGTGGTTCCGGTCGTTGTACGAGGACGTCTTCACCAGTTGGGCGGCAGGGGCAGCGCCGCTGTCCGACGCCCGGTCCGGGTTGCGCGTGCAGTCGGTGATCGACGCCGCCTACCGGTCCGCCGCTGCCGGCACGACACCGGAAATCGTCTCCGAGGAAAGGGAAAGTGCATGTCAGTCTTGAGTATTCGGGTCGACGGTCCGAACTCCTATCGTCTCGACCGCGGTGACGTCGCGGAACCCGGTGAGGGGGAGGTGCTCGTCGCTCTCGACTCGGCCGGGATCTGCGGCGGCGACCTGTCGCATCTGCGTGGCCGGAACGCCGTCGCCGCGTACCCCACGGTGCTGGGCCACGAATGCGCCGGACGCGTGTCGCGGGTGGGCCCGGGAACGAGTCTCACGGTCGGGCAGCCGGTGATGGTCTACCCGACGACGGGATGCGGCCGATGCCGCGCCTGCCGCGACGGCAGGATCAACAACTGCCCGAGTATCCGGGTGTTCGGGCTGTCCGATCCGCGCGGGTGTTTCAGTGAGGAATTCGTCGTCCCCGAGACGCAGTGCGTGCCCGTCAGCGACGCGGTGCTGGTCCGTTTCGGGGCCCTCGTCGAACCGCTCGCGGTCGGCGTTCACGTCGTCCGCCGCGCCGCCGTGTCGGCGGGGGACACCGCGCTGGTCGTCGGGACCGGGGCGATCGGTCTCGCGACCACGCTGGTGGCCCGGAGCCGGGGCGTCCGGGTGCTCGGCGTCGATCGCTACGCCGAACGGGAGCGGCCCGCCCTGGCATGCGGGATGAGCGATTTCACGACGGAGTCGGGCGACGCGCTCGAGGGCTGGCTCCGAGACCGGACGGAATCGGTCGACCTCGTCTACGACACGGTGTGCTCCCAGGAATCCGCTCGGCTGGCGCTGCGGGTCCTCGCTCCGGGCGGCCGGTACGTGGCGATCGCGTCCGCGAAACCCGGGCACGAACTGACGCTCGACTACAGCGCGCTCTACGCCCGCGAACTGTCCGTCGTGGCCTGCCGGAACTATGTGCGGCAGGACTTCGTCGACGCGGCCGAACTGCTCGAGTCGGGGCAGGTGGACGCGTCGCCGCTGCACACCGCGACGTTCGCGCTGGACGAGTTCGGCCGCGCGGTCGAGGAGCTCGAATCGAACGGCAGCAGGCACGTCAAGGTGCTGCTGACGTCGCGGAAACTGCTCGGAACGCGCGCGTTGTTGCACGGGGAGTGAGCGTCCGCGTGATCCGGGGCCGCCTTCGCGCTACGCTGTAAGCGTTTCCACCCTTCACTGGGTGGACGAGGCAATGGCGACGAGAGATGCAGAGGCAACGATGGCGGATCAGACCCGAGTGCCCGCGAGCCGTCGCGTCACGATCAACACCGTAGCGAAGGCCGCCGGCGTCTCGATCGCGACCGTCTCCCGCGTCATGAGCGGCAGCTCGTCGGTGACCCCGGACCTCGCGGCCCGGGTGCACAAGGTCGCCGACGAGCTGTCCTACCGGCCCAGCAGCGCCGCCCGCGGACTCGTCCTCGGGTCGCTGAGAAACATGGGCGTGATCCTGCCCGACCTGGCCAACGCGTACTTCTTCGACGTCGTCAAACAGATGCACCACGGCGCCACCGCCGACGGATACCGCATGCTCGTCGCCGACTACTCCGGTGACGCGGCCGACGAACTCGCCACCGCGCTCGACCTGCTCGGCCAGGTCGACGGTCTCGTGCTGCTCTCGTCGAGGATTCCGACGAGCGGGCTGAAGGAACTCGCCAGGCAGTCGACGCCCGTCCTGCTCGTCAACCGGGTGGAGCTGGGGGTCGATCTCCCCATGGTCGCGGTCGACAACTTCACCCCGATGATGGAGCTGTGCGGGCACCTCGCGAAGCTCGGCCACCGCCGGATCGTCTACGTCAAGGGTTCGGACCTGGCCTGGCAGAACCGCGAGCGGTGGCGGGCCATCGAAATGGCGAAGGTGCTCGGGATCGAGGCGACGGCGGTGCCGTCGGACGGGACCATCGAGGGTGGCTACGACGTGGTGGAGGAAGCGCTCACGCACGAGCCGACCGCCCTCGTGTGCTTCAACGACCTGACGGCGCTCGGCGTCATCTCGAAACTGCGGGAGCGGGGACTCCGTGTCCCCGAGGACATTTCGGTCACCGGTTTCGATGACATCGACATGGCACGCCACCTGGCGCCGCGCCTGACCACGGTCGTGAGCCCCAAGATCGATCTGGGCGACCAGGCGTGGTCGCTGATGCGCGCCGCCCTGAACAACGAGACCACCACGTCTCCGCCGCTGATCTCCGCGGACGTCGTCATTCGCGAGTCGACGGGCCCCGTCCCGAGCTGACCCCGGCGTTTTCGCTCGGACGATAGAGGCGGGGTCGGCGACAGAGCCGTCGATCATCCAGGTCACCCCGGCGCACAGTGCTGCGCCGGTGCGGTGAAGCAGCCCGACGCGGCAGTCGTCGGCGAATCGTGTTCTTCCGATAGCCGGATCAGTCTCGGGAAAATTCTGTAACCGCTTTCTTGATGTTGTTCAGCTCACAATATAGTGTGTCAATAACCGAGGTACATGGCGTTCATGGACCGATTGGCCAAATGTAAGCATTTACAGGAGCGGATATGACACATCCCGGACCGGGTGCCGCGGCGAGGCGCTGGACACCGACCACCGCGACACGAGCCGTGAGCGGCATCGCACCAGGATCGACGATCGCCCTCACCGGTTCGGGCGGCGGAATCCTCGAACCGGACACTGTGCTGAAGGCGCTGGAGGAGTGCTTTCTCGCGACCGGATCGCCCAGGGACCTCACGATCGTGCACGCTCTGGGCATCGGTGACCGGGTGCGCCGCGGAACCAACCACCTCGCGCACAAGGGCATGATCAAGCGGGTCATCGGCGGGCACTGGACGTGGTCGCCGACGATGATCGAACTCGTCCGCAACGACGAGATCGAGGCGTACGCATGGCCCGGCGGCGCGATCAGTCAGCTGCTGCGGGAGATCGGCGCGCGCCGTCCCGGCCTCGTCACCGCCACCGGTCTCGACACGTTCGTCGACCCGCGGCACGGTGGCGGCAAGTTCACGCCGTCCGCCACCGAGGACCTCGTCGAACTCCTCGCGCTGGACGGTCGTGAGTATCTGCGCTACAAGCCGTTTCCCGTCGACGTGGCCATCGTCCGCGGCGATTCCATCGACCCGTCCGGCAACGTCACGTGCTCGGGGGAGGCCGCGCAGCTCGACGCGCTGGCCGTCGCTCAGGCGGCGAAGGCCTGCGGTGGCCGGGTCATCGTCCAGGTGAAGAATCTGCTGGACCGGCCGATCGATCCACGGCTCGTGCACATCCCGGCGGTCCTGGTCGACGACGTGGTCCACGCGCCAGCCCAATGGCAGACGTACGCAGGCGAATTCGACCCGGAACTGTCCGGCGACGCGGCGAACGCCGGCTTCGACGCGACGGACCACGACCCGATCCGCATGCTGATCGCCCGGCGGGCCGCCGCCGAGGTTCGGGACGGCGACGTCCTGAACGTCGGCTTCGGGGTGTCCGCGCTGGTCGTGGACGCGCTCGCCGAACAGGACCGCCTGGACGACGTCACCCTCGCCATCGAGCAGGGGCTGATCGACGGCATCCCCGTCTCCGGCGACCTGTTCGGGGCCGCACGAGGACCGAAGGTCGTGCACTCGTCGACCACCCAGTTCGACCTGTTCTCGGGCGGATTGCTCGACGTCAGCTGCCTGGGCATGGCCGAGGTCGACGTCACCGGCGCCGTCAACGTCAGCAAGATCGGCGGCGGCATCGTCGGACCGGGCGGGTTCATCGACATCTCCCAGAACTCGCCGCGCGCCGTGTTCTGCGGAACCTTCACCGCGCGCGGACTGGACATCGAGATCGTCGGGGGAGAACTGGTGATCCGGCGGGAAGGGTCGGTGCCGAAGTTCGTCGACCGCGTCGACCAGGTCACCTACTCCGGCGCTCTCGCCGTCCGTGAGGGACGCGAGGCGGTGTACGTCACCGAACGCGCCGTCTTCGTGCTCACCCGGGACGGCCTCGAACTCACCGAGGTCGCTCCCGGAATCGACATCGATCGGGACATTCTTCCGCACATGGGATTCCGTCCGATCATCAAGAACCCACGCCTGATGGACGCGGGGCTGTTCGCCCCCGTCGCCGTACACATCTGAGGAGAGAACCACATGCCAACCGGAAACAGTGTCATTCCGTCGTCCGTGCTCGGAACCGACGAACGCAAGCTCGTCGCGGAGTTCGTCGACGAACGGATCCGGCCGGTCGCCGGCGAACTGGACGAGACCGAACGATTCCCCGAAGAGATCTACGCCGAGATGGGCAAGATCGGGCTCTTCGGCATCACCGTGCCCGAGAAGTTCGGCGGATTCGGCGGCACCGCCCTCGACTACCTGTTCGTCATGGAGTCGCTGTCCTACGGTTATGCGTCGGTGGCCGACCAGTGCGGGCTCGTCGAGATCCTCGGCAGCCTGCTCGGCAACTACGGCACCCCCGAGCAGCAGGAGCAGTACCTGCGCCCGATGCTCTCCGCCGAGAAGCGCTGCGCCTACGCGCTCACCGAGCCGGGTTCCGGTTCCGACCTCGGGTCGATCACCACGCGGGCGGTGCGCAGCGGCGACGGCTGGGTGCTCAGCGGCGAGAAGATCTACATCCACAACGCCCCGGTCGCGGACTTCGCGGTCGTGCTCGCCGTCACCGACCCCGAACTGGGGAAGCGCGGTGGCATCTCGGTGTTCCTGGTGGATGTCGACCAGCCCGGCGTCAGCCGCGCCTACCACGAACACAAGATGGGGCAGCGGGCGTCCCAGGTCGGCGGTCTGGTGTTCGACTCCGTCCGGCTGTCGTCCGACGCGCTCCTCGGTGAGGAGGGCAAGGCGTTCGGTTACATGATGAAGGTGCTTGCCAAGGGCCGTCTCGGGATCTCGGGACTGAGCCTCGGCATCAGCCGCGCCGCACTGGACGCCGCCACCCGGCAGTCCCTCGACCGCAGCCAGTTCGGCAAGCCGATCTCCGCCAACCAGGGCATCTCGTTCTCCCTCGCCACCGTGGCCACCGAACTGCGGGCCGGCACCGCGCTGTCGGTCGAGGCGGCGCGGGCCCTCGACACCGGCGCGGCGGACGCCGAGACACTCTGCTCGATGGCCAAGCTGTACGCGTCCGAGGGATGCGTGCGCCACGCCGACGCCGCCGTGCAGGTGTTCGGCGGCAACGGCTTCATCCGCGGGTACGAGGTGGAGCGCCTCTACCGCGACGCCCGCATCACGAAGATCTACGAAGGCACCAGCGAAATGCAGCGGCTCATCATCAGCCGGGCCGTGCTGAAGGGTGCCGCGGGCACCGGCTCGGACGAACGATGACACCGGCGAACCGATCGGTCAGGGCGGCGGCCCGGGCCGTCGGCGTTGCCGCGGCCATCTCCGTCATGGCGAGTTCCGCCGTCGCCTGCTCGACGGGATCGGAACGGACCGAGCGGGAAGGCGCCACCGTCGACCGCGGCGACATGGTGATGGTCTCCGAGGTCCGGTCGCTGACCAACCCGTACGAGGCCGCGTGGGTCCAGGGCAGCCGCGCGTACGCCGAATCGCTGGGGATCGAACTGAAGGTGATCGTCTACGGCGGCGATTCGCAGAACGCGCTGTCGCAGTTGCAGTCTGTGCTCGCCGCGGGAAAGACCGTCCTGCTCAACATCAATCCGAACACGAGCGCCGACACCCCGGCGATCGTGCGTGCCGTGCAGAACAGCGGCGGGTGCGCGGTCACCCAGTGGAGCAAGCCCTCGGACCTGCACCCCTGGGACGTCGGCAACGGGTGGGCGTCCTACGTCGCCTACGACGGGGTCCAGCAGGGCGCCGACACCGGGAAGGCGCTCGTCGATTCGCTCGGCGGCACCGGCGGCGTGATCGCGCTGCAGGGGTTGCTCGCCAACGAGATCAGCCAGACCAGGTTCCAGGGCCTCCAGCAGGCCATGGACGGACAGTCCGGCGTCACCCTGCTCGACGACCAGCCCGCCGACTTCGACCGCAACAAGGCGTACACCACCACGCAGACCCTGCTCAACAAATACGGCGACCAGGTGAACGGCATTTGGGCCGCAACCGATTCCATGGCCCTGGGTGCGCTGCAGGCGGTGCGTGAAGCGGGCCGGGCGGGCGAGATCAAGATCGCCAGCGCCGCGGACGCCACCCCGGAAGGGCTGGGCGCCATCGCCGACGGCGAACTGCTCTCCACCTACACGACCGACCCCTATTTCAACGGAGCGATGGGCCTCGCCATCTGCTACCAGGCCATGACCGGGGAGATCGACGTCGCGTCGCTGCCCCGCGAGAACCGCGAATTCTACGTCGAGCAGTCGCTGATCACCGCGAGCAACGTCGACCGATTCCGCACCGTGCCGAGTGACGAGGAGATCGTGCGGTCCGTGCAGGATCCCTTCTCCCGCATCACCGGCCCGGTCGCCCGGTAACCCCTCACCATTCACGAACCACACAATCTTCCGAAGGAGTGACGATGTCGACGACCGAAATGACGGGGGAGGTGACGACTCCCGCCGAAACTCGCCCGCCCACGCGCACCACCAGACCCCGCGTGCGACGGTTACTGTCCACCGCAGGCCCGCTCACCGCCCTGCTCGGACTGTGCGCCGTGTTCGCCGCACTGGCTCCCGGGTTCGCGACGGCGAGCAACGCGATGGCGATCGTGGAGCAGGCCGCCATTCCCGTGGTCCTCGCGATGGGCGCCACGCTGGTGGTCCTGGTGGGCGGCGTGGACCTGTCGATCGAGGGCGTGATGGCGGCCAGCGGGCTGACGTTCGTCCTGCTCGCCGCGAACAGCGTCAACGGCAACGACCTCGGACTCCTCGCGGTCCTGATCGCGCTGGGCGTCGGTCTGCTCTTCGGGGTGGCCAACGGGGTGCTGCACGTCGTCGCGCGGGTGCCGTCCTTCCTCGTCACCCTGGGAACCTGGTTCGTCGGGCTCGGTGTCGCCACCGTGCTCTTCGGCACCGCCACCCCCCAACTCGCCGACCCGTCGCTCGCCGCCTGGGCGGGTGGCCACTGGCTCGGACTTCCCGTCGTCGTGGTGTTCGCGCTCGCCGCCGTGGCCGTGACAGTGGTGCTGTGCAAGGGAACCCGGCTGGGCATGCACACCTACGCGATCGGCGGCGACGAGTCGACAAGCCGCCTGGCGGGCGTCCCGGTCGGGCGCACCAAGGTCATCCTGTTCGCGGTGGCCGGACTGCTGTCCGCGCTCGGGGGAGTGCTGGCCACCATCCGGCTGGGTGTCGGCGACGTGAGCGTCGGATCGGGAAGCCTGTTCCTCACCCTGTCCGCGGTGGTCGTCGGCGGCACCCTGCTGTCCGGTGGTCGCGGTGGGCCCCTGCACTCCCTGGTGGGTGTGCTGCTCCTCGTGGTCCTCGGCAACGGGCTTCTCCTCTCGGGCGCCAGCCCGTACATCCAGCAGGGCGCGCAGGGACTCATCATCGTGGTCGCGGTGATCGCGACCGGGTGGCCCGCCCGCAGTCGATTGAGGGTCGTGAAATGACATCTCTCCTGGAACTCCGCAACGTCACGAAGAAGTTCGGGCCCAACACCGTCCTCGACGACGTGAGCCTGTCCATCGCTCCGAACGAGGTGGTGGGACTGATCGGCGAGAACGGCGCCGGCAAGTCGACACTGCTCAAGATCCTCGCGGGAGTGCACCGCCAGGACGGCGGCCGGATGGTGCTCGGGGGGCGCGAGGTGAGCTTTTCGAGCCCGGCCGACGCCGCCGGCCACGGGATCGGGGTCGTGCATCAGGAGCAGTCGCTGCTGCCGAACCTCACCGTCGGCCAGAACCTGATCCTCGGGCACGAGGGCGACACCGCCCGTGCCGGATTCCTCCGCCGGCGCCGGATCCGCGCCCGCGCCCAGGACATGTTGTCCGTGGTGGAGTCGACGGTCGACCCCGGTGCGCTCACCGAAACGCTCGGTTTCGCGCAGCGACAGATGGTGGAGGTGGCGCGCGCCGTCGCGTCCAGGCAGTCCGAACACCCGCCGCTCCTCATCCTCGACGAGCCGACATCGGTGCTCGAACCCGAGGATGTCGAGGTGCTCCACCGCCGGGTCACCGCTCTCAAGGAGCGTGGTTCCGTCATCTTCGTCTCGCACCGTCTCGACGAAGTCCTCCGCTTCTCCGACCGCGTGTACGTGCTGCGCGACGGCAAGGTCGTCGGCGAGCGGATCGCCGCGGCGGCAACCGAATCCGAGCTGTACCAGCTGATGATCGGCAAGGGTGCGGCCGAGGAGATCTACTCGTCGGAGCGCAAGCGCGCCGTCTCCCGGACCGGCACGCCTACGCTCTCGGTCCGCGACCTCACGTGTGGCGGCAAGGCGACGGGCGTCTCGCTCGACGTCCACGCCGGCGAGATCGTGTCGGTGGTGGGGGTGGTCGACTCCGGCCGCGAGGAGGTGGCCCGCGCCGTGTTCGGCGCCGTCCCCATTGATTCCGGAACCGTCGAGATCGACGGGCAGCGTTCGGCGCCCCGATCACCGGCGGACGCCGTGCTGTCCGGTGTCGCGTACGTTCCCGCCGAGCGTCGCGTCGAGGGCATGATCGCCGGGGCGACCGTCGCGCAGAACATCGCGACGGTGCATCCGGTGAAGGCGGGCGGCGGCCGCATCTCCTCCGGCGCCCGAGTGCAGGAGACGGCGCGCACCTGGATCGACACACTCGGCATCCGGCCCGCCGACCCCGACGCCGACATCGCGCGACTGTCGGGCGGCAACCAGCAGAAGGCCGTGGTCGCCAAGTGGATCCTGGGCGACGGCCTGAAGGTGCTGGTGCTCGACCACCCCACCCGCGGGCTCGACATCGGCGCGAAGGAAGACCTGTACGCACTGTTCCGCGATCTGTCCGAGCGGGGAGTGGCGATTCTGGTGCTCGCCGACACCCTGGACGAGGCGATCGGCCTCGGCCACCGCGTGATCGTGATGCGCGACGGTGAGATCACCGCCGAGTTCGACTCGCCGCCCGGAAACCCACCCAGCAAACTCCAACTCCTCGAGAAGATGATGTGATCGCCGTGGCAACAGAAACTTTCACCGAGAGGACTTCCGCCGAGACGCGCGCACCCGGGGGTGCGGCGGCCGCGGTGTCCCGGACGACGCGGGACCGGCTGCGCCTGGCGGGACCGTCGGTCGTGCTGGTCGCGCTCGTCCTCCTCGTCGCGCTCGCCGAACCGAACTTCCTGTCCGTGAACGCCCTCGCCGTGGTCTCGGCGCAGGCGGTCCCGATCCTGCTGCTGGGGCTGGGGCAGATGTTCGTCATCCTCACCGGCGGCATCGACCTGTCGGTAGCGGCGCTCGCGTCGCTCGCCACGGTGATCCTGGCGACGGCGATCGGGTCGCTCGGCCCGCTCGCGGTCGTCGTCACCCTCGTGGCGCTCACCCTGATCGGTGCGCTGACCGGTCTGCTGATCGTGTTCGGGCAGGTCCCGTCGTTCGTCGTCTCGCTCGGTGCGCTGGGATTCTGGGGTGCGGTCGCGCTCGTCGCCTCGGGATCGACCACCATCTACATCAGCGAAGGCTACGACGCGATCTTCTGGCTCAGTTCGTGGACGGTGCTCGGACTGCCGATGGCGGTGTGGGCGGGCGTGGCCGCGGTCGCCGCGGTGTTCTGCGCGATGCGGTTCTCGCCGCGGGGCAACGTCTTCCACCTCGTCGGGCTGGGGGAGATCGCGGCGATGATGAGCGGCGTCCGGACCCGGGTCGTCCGGGTCGGAGCCTTCGCCCTGTCCGGCTTCTTCGCGGGAGCCGCGGGTATCGTGTTGTCGGCCCAGCAGCAGAGCGCCGCACCGCAACTCGCGGATTCGCTGCTGCTTCCCGCGATCGCGGCCGTGCTGGTCGGCGGTTGCGCCATCACCGGTGGAATCGGTGGCGCGTGGCGGGTGCTCGTCGGCGCCCTGGTGGTCACCGTCCTCCGGGTGGGCGGTTCGGTGGCCGGCATCGATCCCAGCTTTCAGCAGATCGTGTACGGCGTGGTCGTCATCGTCGCGGTCGCCGTCACGCTCGACCGCAGCCGGCTCTCGATCATCAAATAGGACTCTGTGTGAGTGTGAGATTCGAAGGAGAACGATGAGTACGACGGCACGCGGTGCGGTGATTCACGAAGTGGGCGGCAAGTGGGAGGTCGACGATCTCGTCCTCGCCGAGCCCGGTCCCGGAGAGGTGCGGATCAAGGTGATGGCGTCCGGGCTGTGCCACTCCGACGATCACCTCGTCACCGGCGACATCCCCAACACGCTGCCGCTGGTCGGCGGTCACGAGGGTGCCGGGGTGATCGACGCGGTCGGTCCCGGGGTGACCCGGCTCGCCGTCGGTGATCACGTCGCCACCGCTTACCTCCCCGCCTGCGGAACTTGCGCCTGGTGCGCGCAGGGGATGCAATATATCTGCGATACGGGGGCCGGTATGGAGGCTGGTTTCATGCTCGACGGAACGGCGCGGTTCGCCACACAGTCGGGGCGGCCGATCGGCGCCATGCAGCGCCTCGGCACGTTCGCGAACTACCTCGTCACCTCCCAGGCCCAGGCCGTGAAGATCGACGCGGACATCCCGTTCGACGTGGCCTGTCTCGTCTCGTGCGGGGTTGCGACCGGCTGGGGCTCCACCGTGAACGGCGCGGGCGTCCGTCCCCGGGACACGACGCTGGTCGTCGGGGTCGGCGGTGTGGGGATCAACGCGGTGCAGGGTGCCCACCACGCGGGGGCCGCGCACGTCGTCGCCGTCGACCCGGTGGCGTTCAAACGCGAACGTGCCCTCGAACTCGGCGCCACCCACGCGTACGCGTCGATCGACGAGGCCATGCCGTTCGTCCGCTCGGTCACCAACGGCCAGGGCGCCGACAACGCCGTCGTCACCGTCGGCGTGGTGGACGGTCAGCTGATCGCCGACGCGTTCGGCGCCGTCCGCAAGGAGGGCACCGTCGCGGTCGTCTCGATCGGCCAGAACGCACCGGGGATCCCGATCAGCCCGCTCGAACTGGTGGTCTACGCCAAGCACCTGCGCGGGGTCCTGTTCGGCAACTGCAACCCCACCCGGGACATCCCGGCGCTCCTCGACTACTACAAGTCGGGACGATTGAAGCTCGACGAACTGATCACCAGGCGATACGCCCTGGACCAGGTGAACGACGCCTACGCGGACCTGCACGCAGGGCTCAACCTGCGCGGCGTCCTCATCCACGAACACTGACAAGGAACGGCTCCAGATGTCGACAGTCGAAGCAACACACCTCCGCACCTACGGGCACTTCATCGGTGGCCGGGCGGTGCCCCAGTCGGACACCACGTTCGAGCGGATCAGCCCGGCCGACGGCCGCGTACTCGCGACGTACACCGCGGGCACGCGCGCCGACGCGCTCGACGCCGTCGCCGTCGCCCGCACGGCGTTCGACGAGGGTGAATGGCCGCACTGGACCGCGATGGACCGCGGCCGCGCGCTCCTGCGCTGCGCTGGGCTGATGCGCGAACACGAGGAACACCTCGCCCGCATCGACGCCGAGGAGACCGGCAAGCCGATCACCCTCGCCCGCGGTGACGTCGCGGCGAGCATCGAGTTGTTCGAATACGCGGCGGCCCTGGCCATGACGATGCACGGTGAGGCACACACGGCGCTGGGCGACGACTGCACCGCCATGGTGGTCCGCGAGCCGGCCGGTGTGGTCGGCATGATCATTCCCTGGAACTTCCCACTGCTCCTGCTCGCGCAGAAGCTGCCGTTCGCGCTCGGCGCCGGCTGCACCGCGGTGATCAAGCCCGCGGAGTTCACGTCCGGCACCGCACTCGAACTGGCCCGGTTGCTCACCGAGGCCGGCGTCCCCGACGGCGTGGTGAACGTGGTCACCGGTGCCGGTTCGGTGGTCGGCGCACCCCTCGCGGAGAGCCCGTTCGTCGACATCCTGTCGTTCACCGGGAGCACCGAGACGGGCAAGCGCATCGTGGAGGCGTCCGCGGGCAGCGTCAAGAGGCTGTCGATGGAACTGGGCGGCAAGGCCGCCAGCGTCGTGTTCGCCGACGCAGACCTCGACGACGCCCTCGACGGGGTGCTGTTCGGGGTGTTCTTCAACCAGGGCGAATGCTGCGTGTCGGGCGCCCGGCTCCTGATCCAGGATTCGATCGCGGACGCTTTCCTGAGCCGCCTCGTCGAGGCCGCCGGCCGCATCACGGTGGGCGGTCCGCTCGACGAGGCGAGCGAACTGGGTCCGATGATCGACGCGGGCCACCTCGCGAACGTGCTCGGCCACATCGACGCGGCGCGGCGCGACGGTGCAACCGTCCTGACCGGTGGTGGACGGCTCGACGGCGAGAACTGGGGACGAGGGCATTTCGTCGCTCCCACGATCCTCGACGGCGTCGGCGAAGAATCCGCCGCCTTCCAGGAGGAGATCTTCGGCCCCGTCCTCACCGTCACCCGGTTCAGCGACGTCGACCACGCCATCCGGCTCGCGAACGCCACGGAGTACGGACTGGCCGGGTCGATCTGGACCAAGAACATCGACAAGGCACTGCGGGTGGCCCGCGAGATGCGCAGCGGCCGGGTGTGGGTGAACACCACCATCGACGGCGCCCCGCAACTGCCTGCCGGCGGCATGAAGCAGAGCGGGTTCGGCCGCGAGATGGGCCAGGCCGGCTTCGACGAGTTCACCGACGTCAAGACCATTCAGATCCGCACCGGACCACGCACCCGCGTGTTCCCGAACTGGACCGGAGGCAACCGATGAGTGCAGGCACCTACGACTACGTCATCGCGGGCGGTGGCACGGCGGGCTGTGTGCTCGCCGGGCGGCTGACCGAGGATCCGACGGTTCGGGTTCTCCTGCTCGAGGCCGGCGGCAACGACCGGCATCCGTTCATCCACGTGCCCGCGGGATTCGCGAAACTGACCGCGAGCAAATACGACTGGGGATTCTCGAGTGTCCCCCAGGAGCATTGCAACGGGCGCGTCATCCCGCTCGCTCAGGGCAAGGTCATCGGCGGGGGCGGCTCGATCAACGCCCAGGTGTTCACCCGCGGCGCGCACGAGGACTACGACGAGTGGGCGCTGAAATACGGTTGCGCCGGATGGTCGTTCGACGAGATCCAGAAGTACTTCCTCCGGTCCGAGGACAACGAACGACTGTCGGCGCCGTACCACGGGACCGACGGGCCGCTCGGAGTGTCCGACCCGATCAACCCGCACCCGCTGTCGAAGTCGTTCGTCCAGGCGGGGCAGGAATTCGGCCTGCCGTTCAACGGCGACTTCAACGGCGATCACCAGCACGGTGTCGGCCTCTACCAGACGACCACGAAGAACGCCCGCCGGTGCAGCGCCGCGGTCGGGTACCTCGCACCCGCCAGGAAGCGTCCCAACCTGACGGTGCGGGAGAACGTCGCCGTGTCGCGGGTTCTGCTCGACGGCGGACGCGCCACCGGGATCGAGGTGCTCACCCCGCACGGTGTGGAGACGTTCCGCGCGTCGCGCGAGGTGCTCGTCGCCGCCGGCGCGTTCGGATCGCCGAAGATCCTGCAGCTGTCCGGGATCGGGCACCCGGACGATCTGCGGGACGCGAATGTCGAGGTGGCCCATTCCCTTCCGGGGGTCGGCCGGAACCTGCACGATCACTGCGATCTCGACGTCATCTACGAACTCCGCGAGTACCAGAGTCTCGACCGCCTGAACCTGATCCGTCCGGCCACGGCCAAGGCGGGACTCGAGTACGCCGCCTTCCGGCGGGGCCCGCTGGCGTCGACGGTCGTCGAGGCCGGTGGGTTCAGCTTCGGGCACGCGCAGGAGTCGATCCCGGACCTGCAGTTCCACTTCCTGCCCGCCGCCGGCGTCGAGGCAGGCGTCGCGGCGGTCCGCCCGGGGTACGGCTGCACCCTGAACTCGTACGCGCTGCGGCCGGAGAGCCGCGGTACCGTGAAGATCAGGTCGAACGATCCCACCGCCCAGCCGCTGATCGACCCGAACTTCCTCGCCACCGACTTCGACCTCGAGTCGAGCATCGAGGGGCTGCGGCAGAGCCGGGAGATCATGGCGCAGTCGTCGATGGCCCGGCACATCAAGGCGGAGCACCTGGCAGGCGGCCTGTCGGTGAACACCAAGGACGACTACGTGAAGTTCGTTCGCGCGTACGGCCGCACCTCGTACCACCCGGTCGGCACGTGCGCGATGGGCGTCGGCGACGACGCCGTGGTCTCACCGGAACTGAAGGTGAGGGGCATCGAGGGTCTGCGGGTGGTCGACTCGTCCGTCATGCCGCGGATCGTCAGCTCCAACACGCAGGCTCCCACCGTGATGATCGCCGAGAAGGCCGTCGATCTGATCCGTGGGGAAGGATGACCGGATGACCACATTTTCCGGACTGACCGCAGACGTCGCCCGTGAGGCCGTCGAACTCGCCCTCCCGTCGATCGAGAACCTGTCCCACGGAAGCCCGGGGCACCTCGTCGTGCTCCGGCCGGGCGTCGCCCCGTCCGCCGATGCGGAGTTGCCCGTCATCTACCGCCGCAGCTGGGGTGAGAAGAAGGACTGGCGAGGGCCGTACGACGCGATCGCCGAGTCGAAGGCGCGGATCAGCTGGACCACCGGACTGCCCTCGCACGCCGTGCAGCAGCTGCACCCGTACCTCTACCAGCAGGGGTGGACCAAATGGGGTGGCAGCGCCGTGGGCGAGGGCGGGCTCGTCGTGGCGTACAGCGGCGACAAGTGGTTCCACGACCAGTTCTACTCGGAGCTCGTCGTTTCGGCGATCAAGGTGGTGTGCCTCCGCGAGATGGACGCCGTGCTGCGCGACCCGGGCACCCTGTTCCTCGGCAACGGAAGTGAGAATCCATGAAGGTGAACGACACTCGGAGATTCGGGCGCGCCGGCTTCGGCGTCACCCTCCTCGGCTACGGCGGTGCGCCCATCGGCAACATCTTCCGGCCGATCCCCGAGGTGGACGCCCAGGCGCAGATCGCCGAGACGTGGAACATGGGTGTGCGGTCGTTCGACACCGCACCCATGTACGGGCACGGACTGTCCGAGCACCGATTGGGCCACGCACTGCTGACGGAGGACCGCGAAGGCTACGTGTTGTCCACGAAGGTCGGGCGCACGCTGACACCCGCGGCGCGTGGGTCGTTCGACACCGGGATCTGGGTGGACACCCCGCCGTTCCGGGCCGACTTCGACTACTCGTACGACGCGGTCCTGCGGCAGGTGGAGGACAGTCTGCAGCGCATGTGCCAGGACCGGTTCGACATCCTCTACGTGCACGACGTCGACCGGTACACGCACGGCGACGCCCAGCCCGCGCGGTTCGCGGAGGCGCTCGCGGGTGCGTTTCCCGCACTGATCCGGTTGCGGGACGAGGGTGTGGTCCGGGCGATCGGTATCGGGGTCAACGAGGCCGACGTCTGCGTCGACGCCCTCGAACGCGTCGACCTCGACTGCGTCCTCCTCGCGGGAAGATACACACTGCTCGAGCAGGATCCGGTGAAGGGCCTGCTGCCCCTCGCCGCGGAACGCGACGTCGCGATCGTGCTCGGCGGTGTGTTCAACTCGGGTGTCCTGGCCACCGGCGCGGTGCCCGGCGCCAAGTTCAACTACCAGCCGGCGCCGGAAGAGGTGCTCGGCCGGGTACGCGACTTCGAGAAGTTCTGCGCGCGCCACGGGGTTCCGTTGGCGGCCGCGTCGATTCAGTTCGCGGCCGCGCATCCCGCGGTGCGGGAACTCCTGCTGGGCGCCAGGAGCTGCGACCAGTTGCGGCAGAACGCGGCCTGGCTCGAACACCCGATCCCGGCCGAATTCTGGCAAGACCTGCGCGCTGCGGGGCTGATCCGGGAGGAGGCGCCCACCCCGACCTGACCGCCGGTCACATCGTGTACGGAGACGTCGAGTTCTGCAGTTCCTCCAGGAAGTCGGAGGGGACCGTCGGCCGGTCCGGGGGCCAGTCGCCGGCCAGTTGATCGGCCCGCAGATCCGCGACCAGTGCGACGACGAAGGGCCCGCCGTCGGGAAGTACCCGGTGGAGTCCGCGCGCCGCGCAGATCGAGGCGATGGACGCGAGTGCCTGCTTCGCCTCGTCTTCGCGGCCCGCCGCGGCGAGGCACGCCACCCGGAGGCGTTCGGCCAGCAGGTGGCCGCGGTTGCGGCCGGTGCCTGCCAGCCGGTCGGTCCACTCCTGCGTCCACTCGCACGCCGTCTCGATGTTCTCGCGGGCCCCGGTGGCGAGCAGCATCCGGACCGCGGTGGCCTCCTCCACCTGCGCGACGATCTCGTCGATGCCCGCGACCGGGCGCCGCCGGTTCTCGTAGCGGACCGGGTCCGGTGCGCCGAGGGTCGGATGCGGGGCGATCCCGAGTCGCCGGCGTTCGTTCTCGACGCGGGCCCGCAGGCGGGCGAGGGAGAAGGTCCCGGCCACCTCGAGTCCGGCGTGGAGGCGTTTCGTCGCTTCCTCCCGGTCGCCGCGCAGCGCCTTGACGTGCGCTCCGGAGACGAAGCGGGCGACCTTGAAGTCCACCCCGCCGGTCTCGATAGCCAGGGTGTATCCGTCGTCGAGGAGACGCTCCGCCTCCTCGACGTCCCCGCGTTCGTAGAGCACCTCACCGAGCAGCGACCCCGCGAGCCGGGCGGACGGTGCGCGCGGCCCGCCCAGTTTCCGGCCTGCGCGGCGGGCGCGCCGGAAACGGTCGACGGCATCGTCGATGTCGAGTTGCTCGTACGATGCGACACCCAGATAGCTCTGGCCGTGAACGACGTTGTGCGGTCCCTTGTTCCGCTCGTAGAAGGGCCGCGCGACCTCCTGGATCCTGCGCACTTCCGCGAAGTCGAAGCGGTACACGGCGGCGAACGTGGTGACGTTGAACGCGGCGCACACCACCCACGGGTGCAGCGACTCCGGCCGGGCGAGGCAGTCGCCGACGAGTTCGTCGATCCGTTCGGTGCGGTCGTTGCGCAGTTCCGCCACGGCACGCACGACGCCCGCCTCCGCCCGCAGATCCGCCGTGTCGCCCGCGCTCGCGTCGCCGTGGGCGAGCGCCCGTTCGGCTCGTTCGAGTGCCCGTTCGGCGGCCGTGGTCCGGTTCGCCATCGCGTTCGCCCACGCCGTCGTGACCTGCAGCCGGGCGCTCGCGGCGACGAGACCCGGCGGCAGCATGTCGACCACCGCGGACAACGTCGCCGACTGCGACTGCTCGAGCAGCAACAACCCGTCGGCCTCGACGAGTTCCACGGCACGTTGCTCTTCGCCGCCGGCGAGGGCGTGCTCGACGGCTTCGCGGAGCAGGCTGTGGTCGCAGAACCAGCGGGACGCGGCGCGGTGCAGTTCCCGGATGCGGTCGGGCTGGTCGCGTTCGAGCCTGCGGCGCAGGAACTCGGCGAACAGGGTGTGGTAGCGGAACCACGTTCGCTCGTCGTCGATGTGGCGCAGGAACAGGTCCCGGTCCTCGGCCGCCTCGAGCAACGCCTGCCCACGGGCGGTGCCTGCGAGCGTGCCCGCGAGACTGCCGCACGTGCGTTCGGTGATCGAGGTGGCCAGCAGGAAGTCGAGCATCTCGGGTTCGAGGGTATCGAGGACGTTCTCGGCGAGGAATTCGCCGATCGCGTGGTGGCGCCCGGACAGTCCGGCGATCAGCTCCGACGGATCGGCCCGCCCGCGCAGCGACAGCGACGCCAGTTGCAGCGCCGCCACCCAGCCGTCCGTGGAGTCGCGGAGTTCGGTGACGTCCTCGCTGTCGAGGGGCAGGCCGCCGAGGTCGACGAGGAACGACTGTGCCTCGGAATCGTCGAAACGCAGTTCCGAATAATCGATTTCGACGAGTTCGTCCTTGACCCGCATCCGGCTCATCGGCAACCCGGCCCGGGTCCGGCTCGTCACCACGACCTGAAGGTGGTGGCATCCGTTGTCGAGGAGGAACTCCAGGGCGGCGATCGTCGCGGGTTCCGACACCCGCTGCCAGTCGTCGATGATCAGGGCGATCCGTTCGCCGCTCTCGTGGATCTGGTTGACGAGCGAGGTGAGCACGTACCGTTCGGCCTCGTCGTCGTGCTCCTCGAGGACTTGGCCGAGTTCCTTCGCCAGGTTGGGGCGCACGCGGCGGATCGCCTCGATGAGGTGCGCGACGAACCACACCACGTTGTCGTCGTCGCTGTCGACGGTCAGCCACGCGACCGCGACCCCCTCGTCGGCGAGGACGTTCCGCCACTGGGCGGCGAGGGTGCTCTTGCCGAATCCGGTGGGACCGTGGATCACGGTCAGCAGGCGACGGCGGCCGGCCCGCAGCAGGTCGATCAGCCGGCCGCGCTCCACGAGTTGCCGGGTCGCGGCGGGCGGCCGGAACCGGGTGGCAGGTGCGGGCGGCGGCGTCGACGTATATTTCGCCCTTCCGGTCGTGGAGGTCCGGAACGGACCGGAGACGGTCGAGACCGTGCCGTGCGAGGGGTCCTCGCCGTGATGGACACCGGGGTCGACGGGCATCGCCATCTCGTCCACGGCCAGACCGTGGTGGCGCTCGACCTCCCGCAGTTCGTCTCCGAAGGCGGCGGCGGACGCGGGGCGATCTTCCGGTTTCCCGGCCATCGCCCGCTGGATCACGGCGCTGAGGTCCTCGGGGAATCCCTCGCTGCGCAGGTCCGGGACGGGCTGGGTGGTGATGCGCAGGAACTGCGCGATCACCTCCTCGCCGTTGTGCCGTTCGAACGCGGCGTGCCCGGTGATCGCGCTGAACAGGGTCGCGCCGAGGCTGTACACGTCGGACGCGGCGGTCGGGGTCCGCCCCGACAGCACCTCCGGCGCGGTGAACGCGGGGGACCCGGTGACGGTGCCCGCCGTCGTCTCGAACGCCCCCGACATCCGGGCGATCCCGAAATCGGTGAGTTGGGGTTCGCCGTACTCCGTGAGCAGGATGTTTCCCGGTTTGACGTCCCGGTGGAGAATGCCGACCCGGTGCGCCGTTTCGAGGGCGCCGGCGAGTTTCACCCCGATGCGCACGGCGTCGCTCCAGGGGATGGGACCGCGCCGCCGGATCTGCGCGTCCAGCGAATCGTGGGGGTGGTACTGCATCACGATGTACGGCCTGCCGGTGTCGGTGGTCCCGACCTGCATGATGTTGACGATGTGCGGGTGGCCGCTCAGCCTGCCCATGGCGCGCTGCTCCCGCAGGAAGCGCTCGAGGTTCTCGGCGTCGAGCGCGGAGGTGAGAACCTTCACCGCCACCGTGCGGTCGAGTTCCGGTTGCGCGCACCGATATACCACCCCGAACCCACCGTGCCCGATCTCCTTGGCGTCCTCCAGCCCGACCGCGGACAGCTCGGCCGTGAAGGTCGCAGACACCGACTCACGCTGGGTGGCGAGCGGGTCGAAATCGGTCATGCCACCACCTCTTCGCTCGCCATCGAGCATATCGCGGCAGGGGTGACGCCGAGGCCGGACAATCGAGCGATGCCACACGTGCGGAAAGTCGTGGATCTGTCCCACACCATCGGGCCCGGGATGCAGGTGTATCCCGGCGACCCGGTGCCGACCCTGATCCGGCACTGCACCCTCGAGCGCGACGGCTACAACGTCCTGGACGTCCGGATCGGTTCGCAGTCCGGGACGCACGTCGACGCCCCGGCGCATCTGAAGGCGGGGGCGGCGACCATCGACCTGCTGGCGCCGGAGTTGTTCGTCGGCCGCGGCGTCGTGTTCGACGTGCGCGGGGTCGGTGCGCGGCAGCGGATCACCCCGGACCTGATCGGGTCCCGGACGGACGACGTGCGGCCGGGCGACATCGCCGTGTTCCATACCGGGTGGTCTCGCCTTTACGGCACGGATGCCTATTACACGCATCCGTTCCTGGACCCCGCGCTGTGCGCACTGCTGCTCGACCGGGGAGTGCGGACGTTCTGCCTCGACGCCCCGAGCGTCGACGAGACACCGGACGATGAGCACACCGATGCCGGATATCCGGTTCACCATCTGATCGCCGACGCAGGCGGCGTGATCGGCGAGAACCTGTGCCGGCTCGACCGGATCGACTTCCCCGACCCGCTCGTCAGCCTCCTACCGATCGCGCTGGAGGCCGGCGACGGAGCCCCCACCCGGGCCGTGGCGATGCACCTGGCCGACTAACGTGCTCAACCACCGGCGACGGACTGCAGAATCTGCAGTTCCTGCCCGGGGGTCACCGCGGTGCCGACGCCGCCGAGGAGCCGGACGTCCTCGCCGTCCACGTAGACGTTGACGTACCGCCGCAGGGCGCCGGTCTCGTCCCGAATCCGGCGGCCGAGAATCGGGAACTCTCCCGCCAGGACGTCGAGCACCTGGGAGACCGTCGAAGCGGAGTCGAGGGGCACGTGCACGGAGCGCTCCCCGCCGACGATCGACGCCAGCGCCCGCGGAACCCGAACGGTGACACCCTCGCTCATGATTCGATCACCGCGGCCCGCACGCACAGCACGTCGGGCAGGTGCGCCGCCACCGTGCGGAAGGTTGCGCCCTCGTCGGCGCTCCCGTAGACCTCGCCGCCGCGCGTGCCGAAATACACGCCGACCGGGTCGGCGGTGTCCACGGCGGCGGCGTCGCGGAGCACCACGTTGTAGTCGCGGTCCGGCAGCCCGCTGTCGAGGCGCGTCCAGCTGTTCCCGGCGTCGTCGCTCCGGTAGACGGCCGGCCGGCCGTCGGGCGGGATGCGTTCACCGTCCGCCTCGATCGGAACCACCCACACCGTTCCCTCGCGGCGGGGATGGGTGAGCATCACGAACCCGAAGTCCGTCGGCAGTCCGTCCGCGATCGACTTCCACGTGTCGCCGCTGTCGTCGGAGCGGTAGACCCCGTGATGGTTCTGGGCGTACAACCGGTCGGGGACGACGCCGTCGCGGGCGATCTTGTGGACGCACTGGCCGAACTCCGGGTTCGGGTCCGGGAGGAAGTAGGCGGTGATCCCGGTGTTGCGCGGCTCCCAGGACACACCCCCGTCCGTGGTGCGGTACACGCCTCCGGTGCTCATCGCGACGTGCACGGTGTTCTCGTCCTGCGGATGCGGGACGACGGAATGCGCTGCGGCGCCGCCGTATCCGGCCCCCCACTCGGGCCGGTGCGGATGGTCCCACAGTCCGCGTTCGAGGTCGAAATGCTCGCCGCCGTCGACCGACCGCCACACCGAGATGGGCTCACACCCCGCCCACACGACACCGGGACGGTTGTCCGTGTCGGGCCGGATCTGCCACACCCGCTCGAGTGCGGCGCCGTCGCCGTCGCCGAAGTGGATGGCGCCGTGGTCCGGTTCGGTCCAGGTGGCGCCCAGATCGTCGGAATGTGCGACGGTCGGACCCCAGTGTTCGGACCGGACCCCGACCAGGATGCGGGTGCGTCCACTCCGTGTGTCGATCCCGATGCTCGGAATCTCGTTCATCAGGAAATGCGGGCCTGACAGCGACCAGGTGTCGCGGTCGCAGCTGGTGGCGAGCCACAGGCCCTTCTTCGTTCCGATCGCGAGCAGGACGGTGTCGGCTGCGCTCATGAATCCATCGGACCACTCGGTCCGCCGGATGGCAACGACCGGGCGGGAACCTCTCAGCGCGAGGGTCCGTGCCCGATCCGCGCCCGCAGGTGGCTCAGTGCCCGGTGCTGCGCGACGCGGACGGCGCCCGGTGTGGTGTCCAGGACTCGCGCGGTCTGTTCGGCCGACATTCCCACGATGACGCGCATGAAGAGGATCTGCTGGTGCCGGACCGGGAGGGTCTCGACGAGCAGTCCCATCTCGCCGCGCAGTTCGTCGCGCAGGACGTGATGCTCGGGGCTGTCCTCGACGTCCACCACGTGATGCGCCGCGGCGGCGCGCGCGGTCGGCGGTACGGACATCCGGGTGGCGCGTCGCCGCGCGTCGGACACCTTGTGTGCGGCGATGCCGAAGATGAACGACAGCAACGACTTTCCCTGGTTCTGATACGTCCGCAGGGCGCTCATCAACGCGAGGCACACGTCCTGGGTGACGTCGTCGGCGGTCGTGTGCGGGTGATCCACCGATTCGAGCCGGGTGGTGCAGTAGCGGTGCACGAGCGGGTGCGCAATGCGGAGAACCTCTTCGACGGCGTCTTCGTCGCCCGTCGCTGCGTACGGCGCGAGTCGTTCCAACTCGGCTCTGGCGTCCAATTCGATCATGGTGTTCTCCCTGTTCCTGCGGCTGTATCCAGCCTCGGGGGAACACGCGATCGTCGATAGGCACCGCAGGGTGCGGAAGTCACCACCCCGGCTACGACTTCATAGCGGGATCTAGGACACGCGCTAGATGAGCGCAGATTCGGCAACAGAGGTTGTTACCTTCGTGGTCATGGACCCTGTCCGTAACCCCTATGCACCCGGCGCGGGGCAACGCCCGCCGGAGCTCGCGGGACGAACCAGGCAGCTCGACGCGTTCGACGTGGTGCTCGAGCGGATCGCGCGCGCTCGACCGGAACGCAGTGTGATGCTGACGGGTCTGCGCGGGGTCGGGAAGACGGTCCTGCTGAACCACCTGCGGTCGGCCGCCATCTCTCGGCGGTGGGGAACCGGGAAGATCGAGGCCCGCCCCGATCAGGATCTGCGGCGGCCGTTGTCTTCGGCGTTGCACATGGCGATTCGGGAGATCGCGGGCTCGCACCGCGACCCCGACCGGGTGGAGGAGTTCCTCGGCGTCCTGAAGTCGTTCGCCCTGCGTGCGACAGCCGACAAGGGCATGCGGGAGCGGTGGCAACCGGGGATCGACGCGCCCGCGGTGAAGGGTCGCGCCGATTCCGGGGACATCGAGATCGATCTGGTGGAATTGCTGCTCGACGCGTCGTCCCTGGCCCGCGACGTCGGGGTCGGGATCGCACTGTTCATCGACGAGATGCAGGACCTCGGCGCCGCGGACGTCTCCGCGGTGTGCGGGGCCTGCCACGAACTCAGCCAGGACGCGGCCCCGCTGATCGTGGTCGGCGCCGGACTGCCGCACCTGCCCGCGGTGCTGTCGGCGTCCAAGAGCTATTCGGAGCGGTTGTTCAGCTACCACCGCATCGACCGGCTGGACCGGGTGTCCGCGGACCGGGCGCTGATCGCGCCCGCCGAGCGCGAGGACGTGAAGTTCACCGACGAGGCGCTCGACGCGTTGTACGCGGCGGCCGACGGCTACCCCTACTTCGTCCAGGCGTATGGCAAGGCGACGTGGGACGTGGCCGCGGCGACGCCGATCACGGAGGAGGACGTGCGGGTGGCCGAGCCGACCGCGGAGGAAGAACTGGCGGTCGGGTTCTTCGGTTCGCGGTACGAGCGCGCGACGCCGGCCGAGCGGGAGTACATGCGTGCGATGGCCGATCTCTCCGGGGACGACGGCCCGGTCGCGACGGCGGCGATCGCGTCCGAACTAGGCCGCAAACCCGCGTCGCTGTCACCGGCGCGGGACGGGCTGATCAAGAAGGGCCTGATCTATTCGGCCGAGCGCGGGTCGATCGGATTCACCGTGCCGCACTTCGGCAGATATCTGCGTGCGCAGAACGACTAGCAGAATCTAGCTCTCTCTACGGATTTCAGTAGAGAATCGAAGATTGTCCTGTCGAGTCCCGGACGTGTGGTTCGGGCGCTGGCCCTCGCCGTGGCTCCGGCGCATGCTGGAGGTACGACGAAGGGATCAGCGATGTCGGACACTGTCGCCCGCAAGGTCATCGGTGCACACCTCCTCGACGGCCGGATGGAACCGGGAGAGGAGATCTCGATTCGGATCGATCAGACCCTCACCCAGGACGCCACCGGAACCCTGGTGATGCAGGAACTCGAGGCGCTCCACCTCGATCGCATCAAGACCGAGTTGAGCGCGCAGTACGTCGACCACAATCTGCTGCAGGCCGACGAGAAGAACGCCGAGGACCACGAGTTCCTCCGCACCGCCGCCCTGCGGTACGGGCTGTGGTTCTCGAAGCCGGGCAACGGGGTCTCTCATCCCACCCACATGCAGCGCTTCGGTGTTCCCGGCAAGACGATGATCGGTTCCGACTCGCACACCCCGGCAGCCGGATCGCTGGGCATGCTCGCGATCGGCGTCGGTGGGCTCGAGGTCGCCATGGCGATCGCGGGTCAGCCCCTGCACCTGCGGATGCCTCAGATCTGGGGTGTGGAGTTGACCGGCAGGCTCCCCGACTGGAGTTCGGCGAAAGACGTCATCCTCGAGATGCTCCGCCGCCATGGGGTGAAGGGTGGGCTGAACAGGATCATCGAATACCACGGGGAGGGGCTTGCGACGTTGACGGCGATGGATCGTCACGTCATCGCGAACATGGGCGCCGAACTGGGCGCCACGACGTCTATCTTTCCCGCAGACGACGCCGTCCGCGATTTCCTGCGCTCCGAGAGCAGGGAGGACGACTTCGTGGAACTGCTCGCCGATGCAGGCGCGGAGTACGACGTACACGAGTACCTCGACCTGTCGACGATCGTGCCGCTGATCGCGAAACCGTCTTCGCCGGGAAACGTGGTGCCCGTCCGGGAGGTCGCCGGTGAGGACGTCAGCCAGGTGGTGATCGGGTCGTCCGCCAATCCCGGACTGCGCGACTTCGCGATCGCTGCGGCCATGGTGTCGGGTAGGCAGACCGATCCGAGCGTGAGCTTCGACGTCAATCCGAGTTCGCGGGAGATCCTGGCCGATCTGACCAAGATGGGCGCCACGCTCGAACTCGTCGTAGCAGGCGCGCGAATTCACCAATCCGGGTGCATGGGCTGTATCGGCATGGGCCAGGCGCCGGCGACCGGGCGGAATTCTCTCCGGACGATGCCCCGCAATTTCCCGGGGCGTTCGGGCACCCGCGAGGATTCCGTGTGGCTGTGTTCACCGGAGACGGCGGCCGCGTCGGCTCTGACCGGGGTGATCACCGACCCGCGGGACTGGGCGGAGAAAGAGGGGATGCCGTACCCGGAGATCACACTTCCGGACCACGCGACGGTCAACACGGCCATGCTGGTGGCTCCGCTGCCGGAGGAAGAGGCTCGGCACGTCGAACTCGTGAAGGGACCCAACATCTCGTCCCTGCCCGAGTTTCCACCCCTGCCCGAGCGCATCGAGGCTCCGGTACTCCTGAAGGTCGGTGACAACATCTCCACCGACGAGATCTCTCCGGCCGGGGCACGGGCCCTGCCGTTCCGCTCCAACATTCCCAAGCTGTCCCGGTTCACGTTCACCCAGGTCGACGAGACCTATCCGGCGCGCGCGGAGGAGACGGCGAAGACCACCGGGCATTTCATCGTCGGCGGCGACAACTACGGGCAGGGGTCCTCGCGCGAGCACGCCGCGATCACCCCGCGCTACCTCGGATTGCATGCGGTGATCGCCACCTCGTTCGCCCGTATCCACTGGCAGAACCTCGCCAACTTCGGTGTGCTTGCGCTCGAATTCGAGAACCCGGACGATTACGACACGATCCGGCAGGACGACGTGCTGGTCCTCGACGGAGTGCGGGAGGCCATTCGTTCCGGCCCCCATCTGACCCTGTTCGACTCGACCCGTGACGTGGAGATCCCGGTGCGTCATCGGCTGTCCCCACGTCAGGTCGACGACGTGCTCGCGGGCGGATTAATTCCCCAGCTGGCACGCAGGGAGTGATCAGCCGGTCGCCGTACACTCGGCGCCGATGAATGGACTTCACTCGTTGTGGGAGCGCATGAGCGCCGTCAGCCCCGCGCCGGCTCCCTGGATCGTTCAGGTCACGGCGGTGGTGGCCGTGATACTCGTCCTCGAACCACACGCCTGGCGAATCACCCGCAATGTGGTGACCATCGTGCACGAGGGTGCGCACCTGGTGGTCGCCCTGCTGTTCGGTCGCACGTTGAAGGGGGTGCGGCTGCACTCGGACACGTCGGGTGTGGCCATCTCGTCCGGTAAACCGACCGGGATCGGCGTGGTCCTCATGACGTTCGCCGGCTACGTGGGTCCCGCCGTTCTGGGTCTCGGCGCGGCCTGGGTGCTGGGCACCCAGCACGCGGTCGCTGTGCTGTGGATCGGTGTCGTGGCTCTCGCGGCCATGCTGGTCCTCGTCCGGAACCTGTACGGATTGTTCTCCCTCACGGTGGTCGGGGCGCTGCTGTTCGGGCTCGTGTGGTTCGGCACGCAGGACCAGCAGGTGGCCGCGGCCTATCTGATCACGCTGTTCATGCTCGTCGCCGCCCCGAGACCGGTCCTGGAACTGCAGCGTCAACGGGCCCGCGGCGCGGCCCCGGAGTCGGACGCGGATCAACTGGCGCGGCTCACCCACGTTCCCGGCATCGTGTGGGTGGGATTGTCCCTACTCGTCACGCTGAGCTGTCTCGCGCTGGGTGGCTGGTGGATTCTCCGTCCCGTCGGCGGCTGAGATGCAGTCGAGGTAGCCGGCCAGGATCGGTCCGATGACGGCCAGCGCCTCCGGGTCGGTCATCTGCGCGTGCGGGCGGTCGACGGTGTGGGCGATCACGTCCCCGCCGATCCACGGGCGCCACGTCGCGCACGCGGCCGTGGGCCGGGAGCCGTCGCCGGCCGCGCCGAAGAACAGCAGGCTGCCGTCGAAGTGCCCGGGCACGAAGTCGGCGGCGGCGTCGATAACGTCGACGTAGTCCTCGTACAACCGGGCCAACTGTTCCGGACCCAGCTGTTCCGATGCGCCGCCCCCGAATTCCGCGAGCAGTTCCGGCAGTGTCGGTACCGGGACGTCCCGCTCCGCCGACGCGTAGCTGTCGATCATCGCGAGCACGCCGACGTCCTCGCCGCACGAGCGCAACTCGACCGCCATCGCGTGCGCGATCACGCCGCCCACGGAGTACCCGAGCAGGTGGTACGGCCCCCGCGGCTGCACGCGGCGGATCTCCCGCACGTAGCGGGCGGCGCGAGCCGTGATCGTCGTCAACCGGTCGCCGCCTTCGGTCACGGCGGGGGATTGCACACCCCAGACCGCGCGGTCGGGGCGCAGATGCGCGGTCAATCCCGAATAGCACCAGGCCAACCCGACGGCCGGATGGATGCAGAACAGCGGCTCCCGTTCGCCGTCCGCTCGCAGCGGCAGCAGCACCTCGAGCGCCGCGGAGGCGTCGGAGGCCGCGGCGAAACTCGACGAGATCCGCGCGGCGATGCTCTCCGCGGTCGCGTCGGTGAAGAACCAGTCGAGGCGGACCTCGACGTGCGTCGATGTGTGCAGCCGCGACGCCGCCCTGGTCGCGGACAACGAGTTGCCGCCCAGCTCGAAGAAATTGTCGTCCAGCCCCACCAGACCGGTGCCCAGCACGTCCGCGAACACCGCGGTGACCAGTTTCTCGGTGCGGGTCGTCGGGGGACGGAACCGCTGCGCCCGTGGCACACCCGGATCGGGGAGCGCCCGCCGATCCAGTTTGCCGTGGGGTGTCGACGGCAGTGCCTCCAGCACCACGATCTGGTTGGGCACCATGTACCGGGGCAGTCGCTGTGCCAGTTCCGCCGACACGGCACGGGTGTCCACGTCCGCGCCCGGACGCGGCACGACGTAGCCGACCAGCCGGGACCCCGTGGCCGGGGATTCGTAGACGGCCGCCGCGGACTGCGCGACGGCGGTGTTGCGGCGCAGCGCCGTCTCGATCTCCTCGAGTTCGACGCGCTGACCTCGGATCTTCACCTGGAGATCCCGCCGGCCGAGGTAGTCGATCGTGCCGTCGCGCCGGCGACTGACCACGTCGCCGGTCCGGTACATCCGCTGACCGGGCGGTCCCCACGGATTGGCCGGGAATCGGGAGGCCGTCGTCCCCGGCTGTCCGAGATACCCACGGGCCAACTGGGCGCCCGACAGGTAGAGCTCACCCGGGACGCCGGCAGGCACCGGATGCAGCCGCGAATCCAGCACGAGTGCACCGACACCGTTCTGCGGCACACCGATCGGGACGGTCGTATCGACAGGACCGACGACCGTGCGGGTCACGGCGACGGCCGTCTCGGTCGGGCCGTACTCGTTGTAGAGCACCGTGTCCGGGCACCGGGCGTGGAAACTGTGGGCGGTGTCCGGCGGCAGAACCTCGCCGCCGCAGGACACCTGCCGCAGTGACGTGAGATCCGCGTCGGGGATCGCGAGGATCTCGGCCAGCATCAGCGGAAGGAAGTATCCGGCGGTCACCCGGTGCCGACCGATCAGCTCGGCGAGATGCCGGGGGTCGCGGTGGCCGTCCGGGCGGGCGATCACCAGCCGCGCACCGGCGATCAGCGGCCACCAGAATTCGCGGACCGAGGCGTCGAACGTGTACTGCAACTTGAGCATCACCGTGTCGCCGGCGCCGAGCGGGTCGGTTTCCTGTCGCCAGGTCAGGAAGCTCACGACGGCCGCATGGGTCACGACGACCCCCTTGGGGGTGCCCGTCGATCCCGACGTGTGGATCACGTACGCGGGGTTCTGCGCCCTCAGGGGAGCGGTCCGGTCGACGTCGGAGACCGGCGACGGATCGACCCCGGACAGGTCCACCCGGTCGACGACGACGAGCCGTGTGTCCGCGGGCAGGACGTCGGCGAGGTCGAACCGATCGCGTTCGGTGGTGAGGACGACCCGCGCGTCCGAGGCGCGGATGATCTGGGCGTTGCGCTGCGCGGGCTGGTCGGGGTCGATCGGCACGTACGCCGCGCCCGTTTTCGCGACGGCATACATTGCGACGAGGAGGTCGGCGGAGCGGCGAATCGCCAATCCCACCAGAGACTCCGGGCCTGCACCTGCGTGGATCAGGTGGCGGGCGAGCCGATTGATCTGACGGTCGAGTTCACTGTAGGTGAGCACGCGGTCGCCGGCGACGACGGCGTCCGCGTCCGGCGACGTGGCGACGTGGCGTTCGAACAGATCGACGAGGGTATCACCGGGGGACGGCGCCGCGGCGGGGACATCCGGGTCCGGACCGACGAGGGCGAGGTCGCCGACAGCCCGATGCGGGTGCGCGACAGCCTCGCTCAACGTCCGGAGGAAACGTTCCCCCAGGTCCACGACCGTGTGATGGTCGAACAGATCGGTGGCGTAGGTGAACACGGCCGTGCGCCGGGTGCGTTCCGTCGACGGGCCGGGATCGGCGGTCACGGTGAGTTGCAGGTCGAATCGGGCCGACCGGGTGGGGGGAGTCGTCGCCGACACCCGTAGTCCGGGCAGGGTGAGCGGGGTGTGGTCGAGGTTCTGAAACGCGAGGGCCACCTGGAACAGGGGATTGCGGGCGCGTGACCGGGTGGGGTCGAGCGCCTCGACCACGGTTTCGAACGGGACGGTGGAGTGCGCGAACGCGTCGAGGTCGTCCTCCCGCACCCGGCCGAGCAGGTCCGCGAAGCTTTCCGCGGGACTCACCTCGGTGCGCAGAACCAGGTTGTTGACGAACATGCCGACCAGTTCGTCGAGCGCCTGATCTCCGCGTCCGGCGACGGGGGTACCGATCACGATGTCCGTGGACCCGCTCAGCTTCGCGAGCAGCACGGCGAACACGGCGTGCACCACCATGAACGGGGTGACGGCGCACGTCGACGCGGTGTGCTCGACGGCGCGGTAGAGCGCGTCGTCGAGCGCGAATTCGACGGTGCCGCCGCGGTGCGACGCGATGGCCGGATGCGGCCGGTCGGTGGGTAGCGACAACTGTTCCGGCGCACCGGACAACGTGTCCTTCCAGTACGACAGTTCCCGCGCCGCGACGGACCGCGGATCGTCGCTCTCGCCCAGCAGTTCGTGCTGCCACAGGGTGTAGTCCGTGTACTGGACGGGCAGTGGGGCCCACCGCGGCGCCTCGCCCGCGACCCGGGCCTTGTAGGCGGTCATCAGATCGTGGACGAGCAGCGCCACCGAGAACCCGTCCGCGCTGATGTGATGGACCATGACGGCGAGCACCCACTCGTCGGTGGCGAGAGCGAACAGCCGGGCGCGGATCGGCGGTTCGGCGCCCAGGGTGAAACCCTGCGACGCGAACGTCGCGACCCGCGCGGCGACGTCGCCCCTGGCCACGGATATCGGCCGGAGGGACGGGGTGGCCCGAGCAACCGGGACCACCTGCTGGTACGCGACGCCGTCACTGTCGGGATACAGGGTGCGCAGCGGTTCGTGCCTGCCGACCACATCCGCCACGGCCGCGGTGAGGGCGGCGACGTCGAGTGTTCCGTCGAGCCGCAGCGCCATCGGGATGTTGTATTCGGGGGAGCCGGGTGCGAGGCGGGCGAGGAACCACAGTCGTTGCTGCGCAGGCGACAGCGGCACGCGGGGCGGGCGCGGACGCACGGTCAGGGGCAGGTGCGCCGCGCCGTCGGTCTGCTCGGTGACGGCCGCCGCGAGTGCGGAGACGGTCGGGGTGTCGAAGACTGCGCGCACCGGCACCGACGTCTCCAGCGCGGCACCGATCCGGGAAACGGCGCGTGTCGCGGACAGCGATGTGCCACCGAGGGCGAAGAAGTTCTCGTCGCGTCCCACGAGGTCGAGCCCGAGGACCTCGGCGAACGCTGTCGCCACCACCCGCTCGGCGGGTGTGTGCGGGGCCTCGAAGTCGGTTGCGGCCGGAACGGGGTCGGGCAGCGCCGAGCGGTCCAGTTTCCCGTTGACGGTGAGCGGCACGGCGTCCACGACGACCACGATCGCGGGTACCAGTAGTGCGGGCAGGCGCGTCGACGCAAAGCGGATCAGCTGCTCCGGATCGACCGTCTCGCCCCGCTCCGGGAGCACGTACGAGACGAGTGCGTCGACACCGTCGCGCAGTTCGCGCACATCCGTCGCCGCGAACCGCACGCCCGGGTGGGTGAGGAGGGTCGCGTCGATCTCGCCGAGTTCGATTCGCACACCCCGCAGTTCGATCTGGGCGTCGTTGCGGTACAGGTACTCGATCGACCCGTCGCGGCGCCACCGGCCCACGTCGCCCGTCCGGTACATCCGGTCCCCGGCGCTGCCGAACGGGCAGGCGACGAACCGTGCGGCGGTGAGCGCGGGCCTGCGATGGTAGCCGCGCGCGACGCCGGGACCGCAGATGTAGAGTTCGCCGGCCACCCCCGTCGGAACCGGGTGCAGGCGCGCATCCAGCAGGACTATCGCGGCGCCGCGGACCGGGTGGCCGATGGTGACCGGCTGATCGGCCACCAACGGGTCGCTGATCGTCGTCATCACCGTCGTCTCGGTCGGGCCGTATCCGTTGAACAACGACATGTGTCTCAGCGGCGCCCACACTTTCACGAGGTCCGGCGGGCAGGGTTCGCCGCCCACCACGACCACCTGCAGGTCGTGCAGGCCGCGGGGGTCGACCGTCGCCAGCACCGTCGGCGTGGTGAACACGTGGCTGACCCGCTCCCCGGCCAGCACGTCCGTGAGCGGATCGTCGCCCTGCACCGTCGGAGGTGTGAGCACCATGCAGGCGCCCGCACCGAGAGCGAGCAGAATCTCCAGCACCGCGCCGTCGAAGCCGGGGGACGACGCATGCAGTGTCCGCGAGGCCGCCGTCACCGCATAGCGCTCCCGCTGTTCCACCGTGAAATCGGCGAGACCGGTGTGGGTCACCGCCACGCCCTTGGGTTTTCCCGTCGAACCGGACGTGTAGATCACGTACGCGGGGTGGCGCACCTCCAGCGGCCGCGAACGTTCGGAGTCCGCGATCGCGGCCGAAGAGTAACCGCGACATTCGGTTCGGAAGTCCGGGGAGTCGAGCAGCAGCCAGTCCGTCCCGTCCGGCGGGGCCGCGCGCTCCGCGACGGTGGTCAGCCCGAGTGCGGCGCCGGAGTCGCCCAGCAGGTACTCGATCCGCGCGGCGGGGTAGCGCGGGTCCACGGGCACGAACGCGGCCCCCGTCTTCGCGACGGCCCACACCGAGACGACGGACAGCGCCGAGCGCGGCAGCGCGAGAGCGACGATCGTCTCGGGTCCGGCCCCGCGCCGCATCAGCGCCCGGGCGAGACGATTCGACGCGGCATCCAGTTCGCGATACGTCATGGTCCGGCCGTCCGCCGTCAGCGCCGGACCCGCCGGATTCCGTTCGGCGGCCGCCGACATCAGGTCGGGCAGCGTCCGCGGCGGCAACGACGGCGCACCGGCGTGGCGTGTCGCCTTCTCCTCGCCGCCCCGGACGTCGATGTCACCGATCACCACGCGCGGATGGGCGAGTGCGGTGTGGAGCACCCGCCGGAAGCGGTCCGCGAACCCGGAAACGGTGGCCTCGTCGAACAGGTCGGTGGCGTAGGTGAAGACGCAGGAGAGGGGTCCGGGGCCGCCGTCGCCGTCGAGCGATTCGGAGACGGTGAGCTGGAGGTCGAATTTCGCCGTGTGCGTGTCGATCTCGACGACAGCGGCGGTGACCTCCGGCAGATCGACCACGACCGGTGCCGTGTTGTGATAGGCGAGCGCCAGCTGGAAGAGCGGATTGCGACCACGCGACCGCTCCGGCGCGACCGCCTCCACGATCTCCTCGAACGAGACGTCCGAGTGGGAGTAGGCGGCGAGGTCGACGTCCCGCACGCAGGCGAGGGTGCCGGCGAACGAGTCGTGGAGTGCGAGGTTCGTCCGCAACACCAGGGTGTTGACGAACATCCCGACGAGGTCGTCGAGTGCGCGCGGCCCGCGCCCCGCGATCGGAGTGCCGATCACGACGTCCGCGGTACCGCCGAGCCTGGCCGCGAGAACGGCCAGCGCCGCGTGCACGACCATGAACGGAGTGGCGTCGTGGGTGCGCGCGAGGGCACGAATCTGCCGGTGTGTCTCCGCGTCGAGGGTGAACGCGACGTCGGCGCCGCGGTGCGTCGCGACCGGCGGGCGGGGACGGTCGAACGGCAGGGTGAGCAGTTCGGGCATCCCGGACAGGGTCTGTCTCCAGTACGCCAGACCCGGTTGCCGGTCCCGCAGTTCACGCTGCCAGAGGGCGTAGTCGGCGTAACGGACCGGCAGTGGCGTCCACACCGGTGTGCCACCCTGCACCCGCGCGCGGTACGCCGTCATCACGTCCCGGGCGAGCGGTCCCAGCGAGAACCCGTCGGCACTGATGTGATGGACGACCAGGGCGAGCACCCACTCGCCGGCACCGACCGTGAGAAGTTCGGCGCGTACCGGGGGTTCGGCGGTGAGGTCGAATCCCGCCGACAGCAGTTCCCGCACCCGGCCGGCCGGGTTCGGCGTCTTCCACACCGTGCACGGCGGAACGGCGGTCGCGGGGAGAACGTGCTGGCACGGTATCCCGTCGTGCTCGGGATAGACGGTGCGCAGGGGTTCGTGGCGGTCGATCACGTCACGCACGGCCGCACACAACGCCGTTTCGTCCACGGTGCCGGTGAGGCGGAGCACGACGGGAATGCTGTCGGTGGCCGAGAGTCCGTCGAGCCGGTTCAGGAACCACAGACGTTGCTGGGCGAGGGACAGCGGCACGTGGGCGGCCGGGGCGCGGGCGACCAGCGGAGCCTGCGCGGTCTCGTGTGCGCGATCCGCGAGATACGCCGACAGTTCCGCGACCGTCGGGTGGTCGAACAGTGCACGGAGGTCGACGGTGGTTCCCAGCGCCGCTCCGACGCGGGCGGCGGCCTGCGCCGCGGTCAGCGAGTTTCCTCCGGCGGCGAAGAAGTTGTCGCACCGTCCCACGGACGCGGTGCCGGTCACCTCCGCGAACACGAACGCGATCACGTCCTCGGTGGGTGTGGCCGGCGGATCGGACGCAGGCCTCGCGGGCGAGGGTTCCGGCAGGGCGGCGCGATCCAGCTTTCCGCTGGACGTGACGGGCAGTTCGGGAAGCGGGACGAAGGCGGACGGAATCATGTAGGCCGGGAGCAGTCCGGCGAGACGGCCGGCGATCCGCCGCTCGTCCGGCGGTGCACCGTCCGCGGCCACGATGTACGCGATCAGCCGGTCTCCGGCGTCCCGGTCGCGGTGCACGGTGACCGCCGCTCGGGTCACCGCCGGGTCGGACGTCAACGCGGTTTCGATCTCGCCGGGTTCGATGCGCTGGCCGCGAAGTTTGACCTGGAAGTCGCTGCGCCCGAGGTACTCGAGCCTGCCCGCCCCGTTCCACCGCACCACGTCGCCGGTGCGATACATCCGCCCGCCCGTTCCGCCGAACGGTTCGGCGACGAAGCGTTCGGCCGTCAGGTCGGGGCGTCCGGCGTAACCGCGCGCCAGGTACGCACCGGCAAGATACAACTCGCCGCTCGTCCCGACCGGCACCGGTCGCAGCCGGCGGTCGAGCACATACGTACGTACGTTGTGGACGGGACCGCCGAGGGAGACCACCGCGCCGATCTCGTTGCCGTCGATCGACTCCGACGTCGCCACCGCGACCTCGCACGGGCCGTACCAGTTGTACAGCGCAGCCGCACTGCGTTCCGCGAATCGTGCTGCCGTCGCCGCGGACAGCGACTCGCCCGCCGAATACACGCGACGCACAGTCGAGGGCACCTGCGGCCCGCACTGCGCCAGGAAGGCGTCGAGCATCGACGGAACGACGTGGAGCGTCGTGATCGACTGCTGCGCGACGGTCCGCGCCAGATAGGCGGGGTCCTGGTGTCCGCCGGGTTCGGTGACCACCACCCGTGCGCCGGTGTGTAAGGGCCAGAGCAGTTCCCACGCGGAGATGTCGAACGTGAGCGGGGTCTTGTGCAGCACCGCATCGGTGCCGTCGAGCGGCGTCAGCGTCTGCGCCCACCGAAACTGGTTGACCATCATCTCGTGCGTCACCGTCACGCCCTTGGGCCGTCCCGTGGAACCGGACGTAAAGATGACGTACGCGGCGTTCGCCGGGCGCAACGGTGCACGTCTCTCGGAATCGGTGATCGGTCGTGGGTCGTACCCGGCGACGTCCAGCCGGTCGAGGTCCACGACAGCGACTCCGTCCGGGACCGTGCCGTTCCCGGCACCGGACGTGAGGACCAGTGCTGTCGAGTCGAGTACGAGGGCGGTCCGTCCGGGCGGGTGCCCGGGATCCACGGGTAGATAGGCGCCGCCGGCCTTCAGCACCGCGTGCAGCGCGACGAGAAGCCGAATCGAACGGGGAACCGCCACCCCGACGACGCTTTCCGGTCCGACGCCCCTCGCCACGAGATACCGGGCCAGCCGGTTCACCCGTGCGTCGAACTCCGCGTACGTCAACCGATCCGCGCCGAACTCCACCGCCACGGCACCGGGCGAACGCTGGACCTGCGCGTCGACCAGATCCACCAGGGTGGTCGAGGGCACCGGTGCGTCCGTCGCGTTCCAGGTGCGCAGCACCCGCTCCCGCTCCGCCGCACCGAGAAGGTCGAGGCTGCCGAGGGCGACGTGCGGATCCCTGCCCATGCAGTCGAGCACGCGGCCGACCCGTGCGAGCAGGGCCGCGCCGTCGTAGCGCGGTGACCGGCATTTCGCCGTCAGCCGCAGGGTCGGGGCCGCCGTCACCGCGAGCGTCACGGCGTAGTGCGAGGCGTCGTGTGCGTGAACGCCGTCCAAGGTCAGTCCGTCCGTGGGTTCCGGCAGCGCGGTGCGGTCCACAGGGTACGACTCGAACGCGACCAGTGTGTCGAACAGGGGCGCGACCCCGACCGCCCGCTGAATGTCTGCGAGGCCCAGCCAGTGGTGTTCGAGCAGGTGAACGTGCTCGGCCTGCAGGCGGGTGAGCAGCGCGGCGACGTCGATGCCGGGATCGAGGGGGATCCGCACGGGGACGGTGTTGACGAACAATCCCACCGCGCTCTCCACGCCGGCGAGTTCCGGGGGCCTGCCGGAGACGGCCTCGCCGATCACGACGTCGTCGCGTCCGGTCGCCCGCCCGAGGACGATTCCCCAGGCCGCCTGGACGATGGTGCTCAGCGTGACTCCGAGTTCGCTCGCGCGGGCCGTCAGCCTGCGGGTGTCCTGCTCACTCAGTTCCAGCACCGACTCGGACGTGGTGGGGGTGTCGTCCGCCGGCGCGGCCGGCTCGGTGATGCCGTCGAGCGCCGCGACCCACGCCCGCGCCGAGGCGTCGGTGTCCCGCGCCGCGAGCCACTCCAGGAAGTCGCGATAGGGGCTCGAATCCGGCCGCTCGGTGCGGGAGTCACCGCCTCGATAGGCGGTGAGGAGTTCACGCACCAACAGCGGCATGGACCAGCCGTCCAGCACGATGTGGTGGGCGGTGATCGCCAGTTCGGCACGGTCCGGACCCCGCGACAGCAGTGTGAACCGAATCAGCGGTGGGGCCGACAGGTCGAAGCGCGCGGCGCGGTCGTCGAGCAGGATCTGCTCGGCACCGGTATCGGTGACGTCGACGTGCCGCCACCGCGGCGGCACGTCGCCGAGTACGAGTTGCACCGGGACGCCGCGACCGTCGCGCACGAAGGCGGTGCGCAGATTCGCGTGCCCCGCGAGGACGGCGCCGCACGCGCTTCGGAGCCGGTCCCGGTCGAGGTGCCCGGACAGGGTCAGGACCACCTGCATCGCGTAGGGATCGCCCTCCGCGCCTGCGAGCGCCGCGTGGAACAGCAGCCCCGACTGCAACGGTGTCAGCGGCCACACGTCGAGCAGACCCGGACGGTCGCGTTCCCATTCCTCGATGTCCTCGCGGTCCACGGCGACCAGCGACAGGTCGGACGGCGTGAGCCCACTCGTGTGTGGGGAACGCGCCACCGCGGCGAGGGCTGTCAGCGCCTGCTCCCACAGATCGGCCAGAGCCCGTACGTCTTCTGCCGCAATCGCACCCGTCGGAAAGGCGAACGTGGCGTCGAGGGCGCCGTGGGTGGTGAACGCGGTGATGTCGATCAGCGCGGTGACCGGCATCGACGGTTCGGCGGAGGAGAACACGGCGGGGCCGTCCCGCACCGGCCGCCAATCACGCTCGGAATCAGTGTTGTCGAGCCGTCCGAGGTAATTGAACGCGATCTGGCCGGTCTCGTCCCCCGGACGACGCAGCAGGCCGTAACCGATGCCCTTGTCGGGCACCGCCCGTAACTGTTCCTTGACCACCGTGATGGCGGTGCCGGCGTCGTCCAGGTCGAGGTCCCCCAGGTCGAGGCGGATCGGAAAAATACTGGTGAACCACCCGACGGTGCGGGACAGATCGGCGCCGGGCAGCACCGCCTCCTCGCGGCCGTGGCCCTCGAGCCGGATCACCGGCACCGTGGCCGGTCGTCCGCGGCGGCGTTGCCACTGCGCGAGGGCGAGGGCGAGGGCGGTGAGCAGTGCGTCGTTGACCTCGCAGCGGAAGGCGGCCGGAACGTCGGTGAGCAGCGCGTGCGTTGCCGATGTTCTCGTGTGGATCCGGTCCACCGTCGAATTCATGTCACGTCGTGGGTCGAGTGGCCGGGTGCCGAGCGGCGGATCCTCGACCGACGTCGTGGCGCGCCAGAACGACAGTTCGGACCTGCGGCCGGGGCGCTGCGCCTCCTCGGCCAGTCCGTGTGACCACCGGCGCAGGGACGTGCCGACAGGAGAAAGGCTGGGCGACGCTCCGGCTTCGAGTTGCGCCCACGCCGCGGCGAGGTCGCCGATCAGGATCCGCCACGAGACCCCGTCGACCACCAGGTGATGCGCGACGAAGAGCAGCCGTCCACGACGCACGGTCTCTTCCGGTCCGGGATCGAGCCAGACGCACTGCATCATCACGCCCGCAACCGGATTCAACCGTCGAACCGCCGCCTCGTGCTGGTCCCGCGTCCGCTGCGCGGGGTCCGCGTCGGCGGGCAGCGTGACCCGCGTGATCGTGCCGTCCGGCAGCGGTGCGCCGGCCGGGCTCACCGTGAGGAACGCGGTCCCGTCGGAGTGGCGTCCGAGGCGCGCCCGCAGCGCGTCGTGCCGATCGACGACGGCGCCGATCACCGTGTGCAGTTTCTGCGCGTCCACACCCCGCGGCAATTCCACCACCACAGCCTGTGCGTACCGGTCGACGACCCCGACGCGGTCGAAGAGGAACCGGGCCGCCGGGGGGAGTGGCATCTCGCCGATCCCACCGCCGGGGAGTTCCTCGAGGGTCGGTCCACTCGGGTCGTCGCCGGCGACGACGCCGAGTCGGGACACTGTCCGCTGCTCGAACACGTCGCGCGGGGTGAACGACATTCCGGCGCTCCGCGCCCGGGCGGCCAGTTGAATCGCCATGATGCTGTCGCCGCCGAGCGCGAAGAACGACTCGTCCACACCGAAATCGGACGTCCCGAGGATGTCGGCGTAGAGGGCGTGGAGCGTCCGTTCCCGGGCGCCCTCGGGAGCGACCCTGATCGACGGCCGGGCGTGCGGCTCGGGAAGGGCAGCGCGATCCAGCTTGCCGGACGGGGTCAGCGGAAGGTGGGGGAGCACGACGACGTCGGCAGGCACGAGATGCGGGGGCAGTTCGGCGGTGAGGAACGACAGCAACTCCCGCTCCGCCACGGCGTCGGCGCCCACGTACGACACGAGCTGATCACCGGTGGCCTGCGAGCGAATCACGGTGACGGCGAACCGAACCGCCGGATGTCGGCGGAGCGTGGCGTCGATCTCTCCGGGTTCGACGCGCAGGCCCCGCAGGTTCACCTGCGCGTCACTGCGGCCGAGGTACTCGAGTTCGTGGTCGCGGGTCCAGCGGACCGTGTCGCCGGTGCGGTACATGCGGGTACCCGGTGGTCCGTACGGATCGGCGACGAACCGTTCCGACGTCTGCCGGGCCCTGCGGTGATACCCGCGGGCGAGGGCCGGTCCCGCGACGTACAGTTCGCCGGCCACGCCGACGGGAACCGGGCGCAGCCGGTGATCGAGGACCACTACCCTCGTGCCGTCGATCGGCCGGCCGACGGTGACCAGTGCGGAGCCGCGGAGGGGACCACTGACGGTCGCCATCACGGTGGTCTCCGCCGGGCCGTAGGCGTCGATCATCCGGCACCGGGACGCCCACCGCGACACCAGTTCCGGTGGGCACGCCTCCCCGGCGACGACCAGGGTGCGCAGACCTTCGACCTCGGCGGGCTCCATCGACGCCAGCACCGACGGGGTGAGGACCGCGTGGGTGACTGTTTCGGCGGTCATCAGCCGCGCCAGCGGGGATCCGCCGTATGCCGCGGGCGGGGCGACGACCAGTGCGGCACTGGAACCGAAGGCCATCAGCATCTCGAAGACCGAGGCGTCGAAACTCGGCGACGCGACGTGCAGAACTCTCGCCGACCGGTCGAGGTCCAGTCGGGTGCGCTGCGCGGAGACCAGATTCGCGATCCCACGGTGCGTGACCACCACCCCCTTGGGGGCGCCGGTCGACCCGGAGGTGTAGATGAGATACGCGGCGTCGTCGAGTCGTGTTGCCGGCGTGCCGAAACTGGGGCTTCCGGAGCGGGCGGCCTCGTCGAGCAGCAGCCATTCGGTGCCGTCCGGCAACGTGGAGACGAACTCCGCGGAGGTCAGCCCGATCGCCGCGCGGGAGTCGTCGAGCATGTGCCGAACACGCGGCGCCGGGTACGTCGGGTCCACCGGCAGGAATGCGGCACCCGTCTTCGCGACGGCCCAGACCGCGCAGAGATAGTCGAAGGACCGTGGGAACGCCAGCGCCACCACGTCGCCGGACCCGACGCCGAACCGTGCCAGCGTCGATCCGATCCGATCCGACCACTCGTCGAGTTCCCGGTAGGTGACCTCCCGGCCGGCGTCGACGACGGCCGTCGCGTCCGGGTCCCGGGCGGCAGCAGCGCGGAACACGTCGGCGAGAGTGACCGGCACACTGCCCGGCGGTCCGGGGCAGGGGACCAGCGCCGCGGTTTCGTTTTCCATGAGGACGGGGAGATCACCGATCGGGTGCGCGGTCTCGGCGTCTAGGAAGCGCTCGAAATACCGCAGGAATCTGGTGTGGTGACCGTCCAGCTCGTCCTGCGAATACAGTCGCGGATTCGCCTTGAAGTCGAGATGCACGCGTCCGTGGGGACCGGAGCGGTACAGGTTCACCAGCAGGTCCTCGATCGGACCCGAAGACAGCACGTGCAATTGACTCCGCAGGGAACCGAGTTCGAGTTCCTCCGGGAACAGCATGATGTTGACGGCGGGGCCGAACAGCCGCGGCCCGGACAGAGCGTCTCCCACATCGGCGCGGATGTCCTCGTGCCGGTACCGCTGATGCCGCAGGGCACCCGACATCACGAGACGCGTGCGGGCCACCAGATCACCGACGGTCGCCGTCCCCGCACCCGGGATCCGCAGCGGCACAATATTGGACACCATCCCGCCGGACCGGCGCAGCGCCGCCGTCGTGCGAGCCGACACCGGCAGGCTGAGCGTGACGTCGTCCTGGCCGGTCGTGCGCGCCAGAAAGCCGGCGACCGCGCAGACCGTGAGTGTCGCAGGATTGACCCCGTGCGCCGCCGCGCATTTCTCGAGCCGATCGACCAGTTCGGTGGACAATATTCCGCTGACGTCCCGGGAACCGGCGGCCGCAGGCGCGGGGCCGCGCGCGAGGGTGCTTGGGTGGGTGACGCCACGCATGGTGTCGGTCCAGTACTCCCGGTCGGCGTCGCGGCGCGCCGAGTCGCGGTAGTCGATCTCGAGGTCGTGAATGCGTCGCAGGCCGAGGGTCCTGCTCGCGGGCGGCGGCAGTCCGTGCACCGCGGCCGTGTAGAGCGCGGCGATCCGGTAGACCAGCGTGATGGACCCGAAACCGTCCATCGCGACGTGGTGGGCGCGCGAATACCAGAAGTAGTGATCGTGCCCGACGTGGAGAACGTACGAGACGGTCAGGCGGTCGCGCCGGACGTCGATCGGTTCGGCGGACTCGGCGCGCATCCACGCGTGCGCCGACGTCTCGGGGTCCGGGACGTCGCGGAAGTCGACGTAGCCGACGGTCGCGTCGAGGTTCGGGTCCACCCATTGCCGCGGCTGACCGCCGACCTCGGTGATCTGCAGGAAGAACGACTCGAACTCGGCGGCAGCGCGAGCACACGCCGACGCGAGAGCGCTACGGTTCAGCGCGCCGCGGATGTCGACGTACTGGGCGACCGACACGGGAACGGCAGGGTCGACGCGCTGCGCGAGCCACATCCCCATCTGTGCGGGCGACAGCGGATAGGCGCGCGCCGGCGAGTCTCCGGGACCAATCGGGGTCGGTGAACTCATCGCTGACTTCTCTCACGCATCCGTCCCCGCACGACGCTGCTCGCTGGGGTGCCTCCCTTCAGGAGTCTGCCCCAGTTTTCTAGGAGATTGCTTAGAAACGTCTAGATAGTGCTACTTCCGGTTGCAGTTGTGCGATCACGCCACCTCGTCCTCACTGCCGGCAGCGACTTTCCGCAGGCCACGGTAGGCGCCTTCCGGCGTCTGCCGTCCGGCGACGACCGCCTCGACCTCCGCGGCGATGGGCATGTCCACGTTGTAGTCGCGGGCCAACTCCATCACGGTGGGGGCGGTCTTGACGCCCTCGGCCACCTGCCCCAGCTTGGCGACAGCCTCCTCGACGGTCATGCCGCGGGCAATGAACTCGCCCACCCGCCGGTTGCGGGAACTCGGGCTCATACACGTGGCGATGAGGTCTCCGACCCCGGTGAGCCCGGCGAACGTCCGCGGGTTCGCGCCCATCGCCTCACCCAGCCGGGTCATCTCGGCCAGCCCGCGTGCGAGGACCATCGCGCGCGTGTTGTCGCCGACATCCAGCCCATCGGCCATCCCCGACGCGATGGCCACGATGTTCTTCAGCACACCGCCGAGTTCGCAGCCCAGCACATCGGTGTTCCGGTACACGCGGAACACCGCCGACGCGAACAACGGCTGCAACGCGGTCGCCACCCGCACGTCCTGGGTGGCGACGACCGACGCCGCCGCAAGTCCGTCGACGATCTCCCGCGCAATATTGGGACCGGCGAGAAGCCCGACCGGATGCCCCGGCAGGCACTCGGCGATCACCTCGGTGGGCCGCAACCGTGTTCCCGGCTCCAGCCCCTTCGCCAGCGACAAGACCGGCACCCACGCCCGCACCTCGTTGGCGATCTGAGTAAGCGTGCTGCGGACCGCGTGCGACGGCACCCCGACCACGAGAACGTCGGCTTCCTGCGCCGCTTCCACCAGGTCGGCCGTCGAGCGCATTGAGTCGGGGAGTGCCCGCTCGCCGAGGTAGCGGGAGTTGCGATGCGCGGTATTGATCTCGTCCGCGGTATCCGAATTCCGCGCCCACAGCAGGGTCGGTGTGTTGTGGGCGGCGAGACCGGCCACCGTCGTTCCCCACGAACCGGCGCCGAGCACGACGACGCGCACCGGCCGGGCCATTACCGATCACTCATCGACTTGATGCTGTCCATGGTCTCAAGCGTGGCACTTGTGAAGCGTTCACGAAGCTGATTCGGCAAGTCCCGGCGGTCGGTGTCGTCCAGGCGTGATCGCGCTGTCACGACGCACGCACGTGTGCGATGAGCACCGCCTCGACCTCGGATTGCCGCGCGGCGGCCGGGAGTGGTGGTGCCGCAGATCGGTAGTGGTGCCCGGTCGGGGTGCCCAGGTCGACGAGGTGGGTGCGGCCGGGTCTGTGGACGGGGCGGGCCGTCCAACCGTCGCCTTCCTTCGCGTAGTTGCACGCCTCGCAGAGGCCGGATCCGTTGTCCGCCGTCGTGGCACCCCGCCGCCGCCGTGAGCGGATGTGGTCGTGGTGTCGGATCGGCGCGTCACACCACGGGGTGCGGCACGTCTGATCCCGCAGATCGATCAGTTTTCGCAGACCTTTCGGGAACGTACGGGACTGCGATTCCATCGCCGTCAACGACCCCGACTGCGGGCACGAATACACGCGCTGCAACGACGTCTCGGTGTCATCATCGAGGGCGTCGGCCACCAGCTGTCGCGCGATCCCGGCCGGCACCGGCCCGAACCCCTGAAGCTGCGCCGCCTCGTGGCCGCCTGCCAGCAGCGTCTCGTCCGAGAGCACCAGGTTCACCGTCACCGGCACACCCGACGCCACCGACGCTCCGGTGCCGCGTTCGAACAACAAGTCCACCATCAGCTGATTTCGGCTGAGACCCCGCCCCTTTCCGGTCGCGATGAGACTGTCCGCATCCCGACCCAGCGTGGCCTGCAGGCACACCGCTTGCTCCACCGGCATCAGCGCACTCAGATAGGCCATCGAATCCGGGGCCGGACGGGTCGTGACCCGACGCTCGGACACGGCCTTGCGATGCCGCCGGACGACCGAGGCGGCGTCGAGTTCGACCGCCAGGGCCTTGGCCCGCGCGATCAGACCGCGGTCGCCGACGCCGTCGAGTGTTGCTGGGTCCGAACATAACTGACGATCGACGATAGCCCGATCGGTCGCGGACAGGCAGGCTGTCTCCCGGACCAACAGAGTGGCTCGCCATTCGTTCAGCCGACCGGTCTGCAGCATGGCCAACGTATGGGGCATTTCGTGCACCAGCGCCTGCGCGAACCCCAGATGCCGGCCGCCCCGGTTCGGGGATTCTCTGCGCGCCAGCGCAATCTGCGACGCGATACCCCGACCCCACTCGGATCGTGGACGTTTCCGAGCCCTGCGGTCCGCACGGATGCTCGTCGCGACATCGTCGGTGATCACCGCCTGTACCGCGCACCCGACCGATTTCAACGTCTCGATCGCATCGAGCAGGTCGATGCCCAACCCCGGATCCCCACTCGCCGCCTCGGCGCATTGCAGTCGCGCCGTGAATGTGCGCAATTCCTCGAGAAGCATTGCCCCCACAACCAACCTCCCCCAAGGTCATTCGAATATACGTTCGATTGTAGCTGGAGACGCGAGGCAGGGCAATACCCGAATCGCAGGCGCTGCCCCCGCGGAGGGGCAGGCGCTGACCGTCGGCCCACGCGGATGCCCTTGTCGGCGAGGAATTGGCGGGCTCTACCCGGAACACCGAAGAGGGCGGTCATCCGGGTCAAGAGCCGGGTCATGGTCCGCAACGGTGCCGACGAGGGATGCGAGAACAAGGGCTTCGACATGTACTGCAACCAATTTCGGATTCCACTTCGACCACATCGACTCCGTCCACATCGACTGGATCTGACTACTAGTCGATTCGGCCACCGGTCGCCGGCGCAGGCCGCCGCCCGGCCCTGTGTGTCGCGGCGTTGACGTCTTCGGTCAGGGGGTGTTCGGCCTGGGCAGGGCGTAGCCGAGTTTGTGTAGGGCCCTGCGGAACTTCGGTTCGTGTTCGACGGGGACCGCGAGGTGGCGGTCGCCGATCGGACGGCACAGTGTGCGGAGTGCGCGGTCGCGGGTGATGAGCGCAGCGAGTGCGGCATCGGTGCATTCGATCACCCGGGCGTGGCCGTGGTCGGTGAGCTGGGTGGCTCGGCGGGTGACGTCGTCGATGACGGTCCGCAGCGTGCCGGGCAGCTCATGGTCGGTGCGCGCGGCGAGGAAGGTAGTGAGGTCCTCGAGGTGGTGGCCACCGTCGATCGCGGCCAGCAGGCTCGCGGCGGAGAGGGTCCAGACCCGGTCCGCGGTGTGCTCGGCGTAGCCGGACAGCAGTAGCTGATCGCCGGGGGACAGGGTTCCAGTGGCGACGATGTCGAGGTTGGGCAGGACCTTCAGAACCCGGGGTGGAGGTAGTCGAGGTCGAGCAGGCCCAGCGTGCCGGCGTACTCGAACAGCACCGCCATCGTGTAGCGGCCCTCGAGGATCTCCCACCGGTGGTAACCGTCGTAGCCGAGACTGCCGTACTGCGGGTCGACGAGATAGAGCTTCCACAGTGCGCGCTCGCTGCGTGCGACGTTGGGGCTCATGCCTTTCCGTCGCATTGCCGTGAACAGTGAATCCATGCCGATCCACTCTCCGGGTGGGCAGCCGGCCAAAGCTGCAGCGACGGTCTGCCGGCGGGTCCGGGCCGAGGTGAGGACGTTGTGTGCGCGCTGACCCTTGATCTGTTCGATTCGGCTGAACTCGTCGATCACCGCGTGGGTGAGCCAGCGCCGCCACAGTTGGGAGATGGCCTCGGCCGCCGGCCGACGCAGGGCGGTACGGCCCTTCGGGGTCAGCCGCAGGCGCCCGCTCTCGATCGTGGCGAGCCCACCGGCCTGGATGATCAGCGGCCACGCGAACGACGCGATCGGGTCGTCGAGGTAGAAGTCGCCGTGCGCGAGCTGTGAGCCCACGGCAGCGACCGTCGCCGCGGAGGGGCGGTGGGTCTTCTCGCTGCACCGCAATTCACCGGCCGCGCAGAGGTGCAGCACCGTGTGCAGATTCGATATGGCCTCCTGTTCGGTCATTCGTATCCGGTGCTCCCCGGTCGCGCTCGGGGGTGCGGTGTCGCCGGTGTTCATGCTCGTGTCCTCACCTATCTCAGCCAGTGGCGGTATGCCTCGATCCACTCGGCACCGTCGGGTGGCGGTGCCGGCAACGGCAGGTCGAGAATTCGAAGGCGTTGTCGTGACCGGCCGCGGGTGCAGATCACAACGATGTGGTCGTCGATCAGGTCGATGCCGGACACGGTGACCTGGGCACCGAGCACACGGGTGTGGAACGGCAGGTCGAGGTTCTCGTGGAGCATGGTGTAAAAGCCGGTGACGCATTCGCTGTCGTTGTAGCAGTCGATCGTCGCCTCCGCGACCATGGCCTCCAGTGCGTCGCGGTTGGGTGATCTCACGGCGACGAGGATAGCCCGAAGCAACCCGGAGTCGGACTCGCGTTCCCGCTGCTGCCGGGTTCGCGGCGCGCGCTGGGGGTGTTCGCGTTGCCCGATGACCTGCGGATCCTCGACCTGGATGATCCGGTGGAGTTGGTGCCTCCAGCGCTTCGTGATGTAACCGGTCACGGGTGCGCGGTCCGGTGTTTCGCCAGCTGGTGGTCCAGGGCGCGGGACCGGCCAGTGCATCGTCGAGGTGTATGACATTCGGCAAGTCCCGGCGGCGGCTGCCACCGGGACTTGCCGAGTTGATGTGGTCCGGCGAGACCTAGACCTTCGCCGCGGCGGCGGCGCTCTGCGCCGCGAGCTTCGCGAGCCCGGCCGGGTACATCCGCTTGCCGAGGAACAGGGCCACGATCGCCAGCACGTACACCAGCGGTGCCAGCTGCAGTGCGCCGAGCAGGCCGAGGCGGTCGGCGAGGATGCCGATGACGAAGGGTCCGGTGGCCAGGCCGAGGACGTTGTTGGTCACGGTCAGGCTGCCGAGGGCCGAGGCCCGCACCGACTGGTGGGTCAAACCCGCGACCATGGCGGCGGTGGGGCCGGACGAGCCGGCAGCGAAGAAGGCGCCGATACCCAGCAGAATCAGCTGGGATGCACCGGTTTCCAGCTGGAGTGCGATTCCGAGCGAGACCAGCGAGATCGTGCAGTAGGTGATCGCGCTGGTCCACTTCGCGGCCGCGTTGTTGCGTCCGACCCGGTCTGTGATCATGCCGCAGACGATCATGCCGATGGCGATCAGCAACACGAACCCCGACGCGACGGCACCGGCCTTGTCCGGGGCCATGCCGTAGTAGCGGTTGAAGTAGCTCGGGGCCCAGGCGAGCAGCACGGCCGCGTTGAACATCTGCAGTCCGCCGCCGAGGTACGCGCACCACACGGTCGGGTTGGTGAACAGTGTCGACACCGGGACGCGGATCGCGGGTTCGTCGGGGCGGGCGGATTCGGAGGTGTCGTCGGTCGCGGCGTGCTCGGCCAGGCGGCGTTCGGTGACAATCGTGCGGAATGCCAGGACCAGGATGAGTCCGAGGACCGCCATTGCGGCGAACGACCAGCGCCAGCTCAGGTGTACGGCGATGACCGCGCCGAGCGAGACGCCGACGACCGAGCCGAAGGAACCGCCGGCCATGAACGCGCCGCTGAGTGTGGAGTGGACCCGTGGCGCGAAGACGCTGAGAACCACGGCGATTCCGACACTTCCGTACGCGGCCTCGCCGACACCGACGAGGAAGCGCGCGGCGAGCATCTGCTCGTAGCTGGAGGCGATCGCGCACAGCAGGGTCGCGACACTCCACAGCGTGGCCATAAGCACCAGGGACTTCACGCGCCCCCATCGGTCGGCCAGCAGGGACAGCGGGAGGGTGAGCAGCCCGACCATCAGCGCGACGATGCTGGTGAGGGATGCGAGCTGGGAATCCGTCAGTGCCCAGTCGGCCTTCAGGAACGGGAAGACCGCACTGAGAACCTGGCGGGACATGTAGTCGGAGAGCAGCAACGCGAACGCGAGGGCGAAAACGAGCCAGGGGTAGAACGAGGAGCGTCGGGTGCGGCGGTCGGCGGTCGGCACGGAACTCGACGGGGCGGCGACTGCGATCTCGAGTTCGGACGTGGTGGGATTCGGTCCCATGGATGCTCCTGAGGGTGCGGGTGGAGAGGGAGAGAGTGTGGGAGCGGCGTTCAGTGTGCCGGGCGCCGGGACTCGTACGCGTCGAGTTCCTCCGCGAGGATCGGCACGCCGAGGTTGCAGGCGTGGATCCCGAGGACGCTCACCATCTCGAGGACGGTGAGGATCTCCTCCTTGGACACACCGAGTTCGAGTGCGGCCCGGATGTGCCTGCGCACTCCCGGCGCGTACATGTGGGTGGCGGCGGCATCGATGGCAATGCTGAGCAGTTCGACGAACTCGGGCGTGAACACCCCACGCTGCACGGGAGTGGCGTTCATGGCCATGAACTGCTCGGTCCACTCCGGATCCCACTGGGACAAGGTGTCCCACAGAGGATTCCAGCTTCCCGCACTCTTCATTCGGTCGAGTGTCGGGGTGGGTATCGGCTCAGCGGTCATGGCGGCTCGTTTCACGGAGAACGAATCGGGTGTGATGCGGGCTACGGCCCGACCCGATAGTGGCCTGCATCACGCTACGTGGCCGGTGAGGTGATTAGTTGCCCCTACGGGACGGAATTCTTTGCATTTCGGGACATCGGTCGCACGGCCACCTATCCCGTGGTTTGTTTGCGCCACTCGCGAGGACTCATGCCGAACTGCTGATGGAACCACCGGGAGAAACTGCTCGGCGTCGAGAAGGCGAGCATCTCGGAGATTTCCGTCAACGAGTAGCGCCGCCCGGTGACCATGCGTTTCGCGAGTTCGGCGCGGGTGGAGTCGAGGACCGAGGTGAAGGTCTCTCCCGATTTCGCGAGGTGCCGATGCACCGTCCGGCGGTCGACGCCGAGGCTGCGGGCGACCTGCTCGATCGAGCAGCGCCCGCTCGGCAGCAGCAGTTCGACGAGTTCGCGCACGCGATTGGTGAGGGTGGGTTCCTCTGGCGTGGTGAGCGTGTCGAGGATCTGTTGCGCATAGGACCGCAGCAGCGGGTCGGACAATCTGTTCGGCTCGTCCAGATCGCCTGTGTAGACCAGGATTCCGGAGTACTCGCCGTCGAAGTGGAGTGGCGCGCCGAAAACCTGCCGGTGCGTCGAGTCGTCGGCCGGTCGTCCGTGTTCGAAGCTGACGGACACCGGATGCCACCGCTCGCCCAGCAGCTGCCGCAACAGCTGGTGGGTCACCGCGACCGCCAGTTCGACGGACTGCCGCACCGGCACGGGTTCGCCGGGGTCGAAGCGGATTCGTATCGTCGCGACGCCGTCGCGCTCGGAGAGCCGGATGTGCAGCGCTTCGTTGTACGTGTGCTGGAAGCGGATCAGCATCCGGAGTGCGCTTCGCGCGTCGGGCTCGTCCCGGATGCCGACGCTCAGTGGGCCGAGGGTGGACAGGCGCCGCCGCTCGGCCAGCTTCAGGGCGAAGTCCTGGCGACCCGACGTCGCCGCGGACAACTCCAGCAGACGGGCGACCGACGACGCGGGCACCCAGCGGTCCTGCAGGTCCAGCCCGGCCGGGTCGAGTCCGACGCTCGTCAGCAGCTTCACCGGGTCGAGTGAGAGTGTGCGGCCCAGTTCGACGAAGCCGGTCAGCGCGGCATACCGGGCGAGGGGCTTGGCCATTCGCGTCACCTTCCGTCGCAGGCGTCCCACTCGGCCGGGGTGTCCCGAACAGGAAACAAATATGTCCCGTCAGGGTAAGTCTGGATGGCATCCCGTGGCTACCGTTATGTCAGCTGAGTCACAGTCCCGCCGTCCGCAATCTTTTCGAACGGAGAACACCCATGCATTTCCACGACGACGCCCTCTTCCCCGAGAACCAGGAGAAGTTGGTCATCACGTGTGCCCCGTACGGTCCGGAGTGGGAGCCGGACGACTTCCGCGAGGACCTGCCGCTGACGATGGACGAGCACGTGCAGAAGGCGGTGGACTGCTACGAGGCCGGCGCCACCGTGCTGCACATCCACGTCCGTGAACTCGACGGCAAGGGCTCCAAGCGGCTGTCGAAGTTCAACGAACTGCTCGCCGGACTGCGGCAGGCGGTGCCGGAGATGATCCTGCAGGTCGGCGGTTCCATCTCGTTCGCCCCCGAGGGTGAGGGTGCGGACGCGAAGTGGCTCTCCGACGACACCCGGCACATGCTCGCCGACCTCGATCCGGCACCGGATCAGGTGACGATCGCGATCAACACCTCGCAGATGAACATCATGGAGTTGATGACCGCCGACGACATCGCGGGCACCTCGATGCAGCGGCCCGAGCTGGCCGAGGCGTACCGGGAGATGACGGTCCCGGCCGGTCCGGCGTGGGTGGAGGAGCATCTGCGTCGTCTGCAGGCGGCCGGGATCCAGCCGCATTTCCAGCTGTCGAGCATTCCGCAGCTCGAGACGGTGGAGCGGTTGATCCGGCGTGGGGTGTACACCGGTCCGCTGAATTTGACCTGGGTCGGTATCGGTGGCGGCTTCGACGGCCCGAATCCGTACAACATCATGAATTTCGTGCAGCGGGTGCCGGACGGTGCGTGCCTGACCCTCGAGACGTTGATGCGCAGTGTGCTGCCGGTCAACGCGATGGCGATCGCGATGGGTCTGCATCCGCGGTGCGGGAACGAGGACACGATCTGGGGTCGCAAGGGCGAGAAGATGACGTCGGTCGCGCAGGTCGAGCAGTTGGTCCGGGTGGCCGGGGAGCTGGGCCGGGAGGTGGCCACCGGTAAGGAGGCCCGCGACATCTACCGGATCGGTCAGACCTACGCCGATGCCGACGAGACCCTCGCCAAGCTCGGTTACGCCCCGAACCGCCGTCCCGGCCAGGTCGGCTTCACCCAGCACGCCTGACCGGCGCGTGGTTGCTCGCTACCACTTCCGCGCGGTGAGCAGGAGGTACTCCCAGTTCATCACGGTGCTGCCGGTGCCGTGGTCGAAACGCCGTGCAAGGTCGGCGAGTTCGTGGTCCAGCTCGGCCACCCGGGCGGGGTCGTCGGCGATGTACCGGTACACCGCGATGGTCGGACCGTAGCGGGTCTTGAAGTAGTCGCGGAAGTCTTCGGGTGTCCGGAACTGATCGATGCGGACGGTGTGCCGCGTTGCCACGACGTCGGTCACCCGATGGCCGAACAACGCCCGGACGTGGTCCTCGCGACCCCACAGCGGCGGCGGCTGCGCGCCGGGAGGGGGCGGGGGTGCGTACGGTTTCATCGTCGCGAACATCTGACCGATGAACCCCTCGGGGGTCCAGCTGAGCAGTCCGATCGTCCCGCCCGGCCGGCAGACACGGACGAGTTCGTCCGCGCTCTCCTGATGGTGCGGGGCGAACATGACGCCGACACAGGACATCACGGTGTCGAATTCGTTGTCGGCGAACGGCATGGCCTCGGCGTCCGCTTCGCGCCACTCGACCTCGGCGCCGAGTTCGGCGGCCCGGCGGCGTCCGGCGTCGAACAGTTCCGGGGTGAGGTCACCGGCGACGACGCTCGCACCGGACAGCGCCGCGGGGATGGCGGCGTTGCCGGAACCGGCCGCGACGTCGAGGACACGGTCGCCGGGCCTGACCCGGCTCGCCCGGACCAGGGCGGGGCCGAGGCCGGCGATGATGTCGGTGGCCAGGGCGGGGTAGTCGCCGAGGGCCCACATGGCGCGGTGTTTGGTCTTCAGGTCGCGGTCGGCTCGTACTGCGTCGATCGTGTCATCCATCTCGGTACTCCGGTGGGTCGGCTTCATCGGTCGAGATCCAGCCTGGCCGGTCGGCGGTGCCCGGGACAGGCACCCTCGGGGTGGGTTCCCGCCACCCGGGACGTCAGTCCTGGTCGCGGAACTGCGCCGCGAGTTCGCTGCGTGAGCGGATGCCGAGCTTCGCGTAGACGCGGGTCAGGTGGTACTGCACGGTCTTGACGGACAGGAACAGCTCGCCTGCGGCCTCCTTGTTGCTGGCTCCGCCGGCGACGAGTTCGGTCACCGCCCGTTCCTGCGGGGTCAGTTCCTCGAGCGTGAACCTGCTGCGCTTGACGTTGAGGCCGCCGGCCTTCAGTTCGCGGTCGCACCGCTGCACGTAGGAGGCGGCGCCGAGCGCGGAATACCCTTCCCGTGCGGCCTGCATGACGGCGTCGGCTTCGCGTCGTTTGCCTGCCCGGCGCAGGGTCTGGCCGTACGCGAAGTTCACCCGGGCGCGGTCGTAGGGGAGGGGCAGGGTGTCGAGTTGGGTCAGCGCGTTCTCGAACACGTCCCTGGCGGTGTCGATGTCGCCGCGCGCACCGGCGATGCGACCGCGGGCGTAGCCGAGACGCGCCATCGCGGACCGGTGCCCGCGTTCCGCGGCCCGCTCCTCGTGCGGGGTGAGGAAGGCGTCCGCGTCGTCGACGTGCCCGGCCATCACGAGCGCGTTCGCGTAGACGTCGGGCCACTGCCAGAACCCGGGCTCGTCGACGCCCTCGCGGGGTTCCAGGCGGGTGAGGGGCTCCAGCGCCCTGATGACGGCGGCGTAGTCGGCCTCCACTTCGGCGCACTGGGCGCGCGCCAGTGAGGACGGGATGAACATCATCGGGTAGTCGTGCGAACTCGCGGCGGCGAGCCGGAGATGCTCGTGCGCCGCGGGCCAGTTCCCGCGCAGCGCGTGCGTCTGCGCGCCGGTCCAATGGACGAGGGGCCGGAGGAGGTCGAGCGTGGCGTCCTCGAGTTGGTGCGCGGCACGGTCGACGGTGGCGATGGCGCCGTTCCAATCGCCGAGCGCGAATTGTGTTCGCGCCAGCCAGGCTTGCGCCCACAGCGAGATGCGGGTGGAGCCCATCCGGAAGGCCGTCGGCACGGCACTCTCGAGTTCCTGGCGTGCCGATTCGGGATCGTCCAGCGCCAGGTCGAGCCAGCCCCGGGCCATGTCGAAACGCTGGGACTGGGCGCCGAGGGCGATCTTCGCGGACAGTGTGTCGTAGTGTGCCCGCGCCTCCGCGATCCGGCCGGTGGCGGCGAGTCCGAGCCCCATGATCGCCGCTGATTCGACGGCCGACGGATCAGCCGAATCGACGAGAGCGACTGCCCGGGAACCCCATTCGACGAGGTCTGGTCCGTGCCAGCGGGCCAGCGAGTCGAGGACGCGCCGCTGGCAGATCAAGGCGGCGGTGGCCGGATCGGTCTCCGAGTCGCAAGCGGTCCAGGACTGGGTGAGCAGTGCATCGGCCTCCGCGCGACGGCCGCGTTGGATCGCGAGGTAGCCGAGCACGGCGTCGCGCAACGGGCTCTCCGGGAAACTCTCGATCTCCGGAGCGAAAGCCACTGCCTGGGACAGATTTCCGGTGCCGAGGAGGGCGTCGACGGCACGAATCAGCCGCTGCTCGCGTTCCCCCCGGTCCGCGGTGAGGCGGCTCGACTTGATCAGTGCGTCTGCGACCGCCGACCACGCCCCGACCGTCGCCCTGCTCGCGGAGTAGCGGTCGAGTTCGTCCGCGAGCGCCGGGTCGGCGAACGGGGCGGCCGCGGCGCGGTGGTCCAGGCGTCTGCCCTCGTCCTCGACGATCCGCGCGGCGTGATCGTGCAGGTCGCGCCGTCGGATCGGCCCGAGGCTGTGGTACACGGCGGCGCGGGTGAGTGGCGACGGGAAGGTCAGCACGGTCACGCCGCGGTGCTCACCGGCGGTGAGGAGGCCGGCCCGGTGAAGTTCGTCGAGCGCGTCCACCGGGTGTTCGATGCCGGCGAGTGCGGCGGCGTCGGCGAATCTCGGATCCCCGGCCAGGACTGCGGCCGCTTCGACGAGCGCCCGGGCCTGCGGGGAGGCCTCCGACAGCAGCGACCGTACTTTCGCCGCGAACGTGTGCGGCACCGGGAGGACCGCCTGCCAGCGTCCCCACAGAACAGGATCGACCTCCTGGAGGAGTTGCGTGAGGTGCCGCGGATTCCCGGCCGTGTGCTGCACCAGTTGGTGCGCGACCGGGGTGGGAAGGTCGACGTGCGCGAGGCTGCTCGCGAGGGCGCGAGTGTCGGACGCATCGAGTGGGCGGACGCGAACCCGATGCCTGCTGTGCCGGTCGAGAACATCGAGGACGTCCGCGGGAACACCGTCGGGCGGATCCGGGTTCGTGACGAGAACGATCACGGCCGGGCGGTCGAGCAGCTGCACGGCGGAGGTCAGCGACTGCAGCGACGCCAGATCTGCCCAGTGCGCGTCGTCGACCACGACGACGAACGGCGTGTCACCGGCGCGCGGAGCCGCCGCCGTGACGAATTCACGGGCGACGTCGAGAGGTTCCTGCGCCGTGACGGCCGCACCCAGTAGCTGTTCGGCGACTCCGAAGGGGCGGCTCGACGCCCACGGGGCACACACCGCGGAGAACGCGGGCACGTCGGAATGCGCGGCGAGGAAGTGTTCCACCAGAGTGGTCTTGCCGATGCCCGGCACACCTTCGACGACCACGACGACGGGCACACCCTGGGCGGTCTCGTGCAGGGCCGCCTCGAGTTCGGCGAGCTCGCGGGAACGTCCGACGAACTCGATATTCCCTGGGTCACTCACGTCACTCACCGTATCGCGACGCGCTATTTCGGCGTCTTCCTGGCGAAAATTGGGAACGCTTGTAACGTGAGGTGAGAAGCTGCTGGTCAGAGCGAACACGAGTCGAAGGATTCGGTGAATTCATGACGGAGGCGAACTCCACGAAGCTGGAGCGGGTGGCGATCCGCTTTGCCGGAGACTCGGGTGACGGTATGCAGTTGACCGGCGACCGGTTCACGTCGGAGGCGGCGGCGTTCGGCAACGACCTCGCCACCCAGCCCAACTTCCCCGCCGAGATCCGGGCGCCGCAGGGCACCCTGCCCGGGGTGTCGTCGTTTCAGATCCAGATCGCGGACTACGACATTCTCACGGCCGGAGACCGCCCGGACGTCCTGGTCGCCATGAATCCGGCGGCGTTGAAGGCGAACGTGGCCGATCTGCCGCGCGGCGGCATGATCATCGTGAACACCGACGAGTTCACCAAGCGCAATCTCGCGAAGGTCGGTTACGCCACGAGCCCGCTCGACGACGACTCCCTCGAGGACTACGTGGTGCATCCGGTGGCGATGTCGACGCTGACGTCGGGCGCGGTGGAACCGGCCGGGCTGAGCCGGAAGGACGGCGAGCGGGCGAAGAACATGTTCGCGCTCGGGCTGCTGTCCTGGATGTACAACCGCCCCACCCACGGCATCGGGCGGTTCCTGCAGACCAAGTTCGCGGAGAAGCCGCAGATCGCGGAGGGCAACCTGCTCGCGTTCAAGGCCGGGTGGAACTACGGGGAGACGACGGAGAGTTTCGCGACGACGTACGAGGTGTCGGCGGCGACGCTCCCACCGGCCACGTACCGCCAGGTCACCGGGAACACGGCCCTCGCCTACGGGGTGGTGACCGCGGGGCAGCTGGCGTCGCGGGACGTCTTCCTCGGCACCTACCCGATCACCCCGGCGTCGGACATCCTGCACGAGCTGAGCAAGCACCGGAATCTCGGCGTCACCACGTTCCAGGCGGAGGACGAGATCGCCGGGATCGGCGCGGCGCTGGGCGCGTCGATCGGCGGTGCGCTCGGGGTGACGAGCACGTCCGGGCCTGGGCTGGCGCTCAAGAGCGAAGCGATCGGGCTGGCGGTGATGACGGAGGTTCCGCTGCTCGTCATCGACGTCCAGCGTGGCGGCCCGTCCACCGGTCTTCCGACGAAGACGGAGCAGTCGGACCTGTTGCAGGCGATGTACGGGCGCAACGGCGAGTCGCCTGTGGCCGTGATCGCACCGTGCTCACCCGCGGACTGTTTCGATGCCGCGGTCGAGGCCGCCCGGATCGCGTTCACGTACCGCACCCCGGTGCTGTTGCTGTCGGACGGTGCGATCGCGAACGGAAGTGAACCGTGGGCCGTCCCGGACGTGTCCGCACTGGACCGGATCGATCCCGGTGTCGACACGGCACCGCCGGTGGACGGCGAGTTCGCACCGTACGTCCGCGACCGGGAGACGCTCGCGCGTGCCATGGCGCTGCCGGGAACTCCCGGGCTCGAACACCGCATCGGCGGTCTGGAGAAGGCCGACGGCAGCGGCGACATCTCCTACGATCCCGCCAACCACGACCTGATGGTCCGGTTGCGCCAGGCCAAGATCGACGGAATCACCGTTCCCGACGCCGTCGTCGACGACCCGTCGGGGGAGGCCGACCTGCTGCTCGTCGGGTGGGGAAGTTCGTACGGGCCCATCGGCGAGGCCTGCAGGCGTGCTCGCCGAGAGGGCAAGAAGGTGGCCCACGTGCACGTGCGCAACCTGAACCCACTGCCCGCGAACCTCGGTGCGGTGCTGCGCAGTTACGCGACCGTCGTCGCCCCGGAGATGAATCTGGGACAACTCGCGATGATCCTCCGCTCACGGTTCCTCGTCGACGTGCAGTCGGTGACCAAGGTGAAGGGCCTCGCGTTCCTCGGCGACGAACTGCACGAGGTGATCGACTCCGCGCTGGCCGGGACGTTGCGGGAGCACGAACTCGCGAAGACGTCCGACGCGCTCGCGTCGGCGACCTATCGATCGACCGGACCCCGGCAGGAGGAGTCGGCGTGACCGCGCAGCGTAGCGCGCATGCCCGGTCCTTCGGGGCCGTGTCAGCGCGTCGATTTCGGCCTGCCGGGAGCGCGGGGCGGTCGCCGCTGTTGCTCGATGTACTGCCGGATGATCGAGGTCGGTGCCCCGCCGCACGATGCGGCGAAGTAGCTCGGGGACCAGAGGTGTCCGTTGATGGAGTGCTGGTTCACCCATCCGGGGTGCTGGTCGCGCAGGCGGCGTGCGGAGACGCCTTTGAGGCTGTTCACCAGCTTCGAGACTTGGATGGTCGGAGGGTAGTCGATCAGCAGGTGCACGTGGTCGCCCTCCCCGTCGAACTCGACCAGCCGGGAACCGAAGTCGTCGCACACGCTGTGCATCACCTGTTCGCAGGTGGTCAGCATCTCGTCGGTGAGGGCTCCGTGCCGATATTTGGTAACAAAGACCAAGTGGACGTGCAGGGCGGAAACTACGGAGCGGCCGCGTCTGTATTCCGGTTCAGAAACCATAGACCAATGGTATTCTGTGGGTGTGCAGTTGCGATACCAGTACCGCGTCTATCCGACGCCCGGTCAGCAGGACATGCTGGCCCGGTCGTTCGGGTGTGCACGGGTGGTGTTCAACGACTGCCTGCGCATCCGCCAGGACGCGTATGCGGCCGGGGTGAGCCTGTCGGATACCGCCGTACAGAAGCAGGTGGTCACCGCGGCGAAAAAGACTCCGGAGCGGGCCTGGTTGGGCGAGGTCGCCTCGGTGGTGCTGGTGCAGGCGTGCCAGGACGCGCGGCGGGCGTACCGAAACTGGTTCGACTCGCTCTCCGGGAAACGGAAGGGCCGCATGGTCGGCGCGCCGCGGCTGCGGTCCCGCCGGGACAATCGGCAGACGATCCGTCTGACCCGCAACGGGTTTTCGATCCGACCGAACGGGAAGCTGTACGTGGCGAAGGTCGGCGAGGTGGAGGTCGCCTGGTCCCGCGATCTGCCGTCGGAACCGTCGTCGGTGACGATCGTCAAGGATGCGGCGGGCCGGTATTTCGCGTCGTTCGTGGTCGAGACGACCGACGAACCGCTGCCGCCGGTCGATGCGGAGGTCGGGATCGACCTCGGGTTGGCGACGTTCGCGGTGCTGTCGAACGGCGAGACGATCAGCTCGCCGAAGTTCCTGCGCCGTGCCGAACGCAAGCTCGGCAAGGCGCAGCTGGTTCTCTCGCGCAAGGAGAAGGGCAGCAACAACCGGGTCAAGGCACGTCTTCGCGTCGCGAAGGCCCACGCCAGAGTGTCCGACGCCCGCAGGGACTGGGCGCACAAGCATTCCACGGCGATCATCCGCGAGAACCAAGCGGTGTTCGTCGAGGATCTGTGCGTGCGGGGGCTGGCGCGGACACGGTTGGCGAAATCGGTACACGACGCCGGGTGGGGGATGTTCACCCGCATGCTGGAGGAGAAAGCCGCCCGCTACGGGCGCACCTTCGTCAAGGTGGACCGGTTCTATCCGTCGTCGCAGATCTGCTCCCGATGTGGGGTCCGGGGCGGCCCGAAACCGCTCTCGATCCGGGAGTGGACATGCACGGTGTGCGGCGCGGTTCACGACCGCGACGTCAACGCCGCGAAGAACATCCACGCCGCAGGACGTGCGGAGTGGTTAAACGCCTGTGGAGGGGTCGTCAGCCTTCCCTCCTAGTGGGAAGCGAGCCCCGGTGAAACAGGAACCCACCCCAGCGGCGCGCAGCGGCGCAGAAGGAATCCCGGCCGTTCACGACCGGGAGGACGTCAAACGGATGATCAGTCGGTTGGGCGCGGATCTGGGCCTGAGCGCCACCGCGCACGTGCCCCGGACCGACGAACCGCAGAAGGCCAAGGACTTCACGTCGGACCAGGAGGTCCGCTGGTGTCCGGGGTGCGGAGACTACGTCATTCTCGCGACGATCCGAAGCTTCCTTCCGGAGTTGGGACTTCGGCGTGAGAACCTGATGTTCGTCTCCGGCATCGGATGCTCGAGCCGGTTCCCGTACTACCTCGACACGTACGGTCTGCACTCGATCCACGGCCGCGCGCCCGCCATCGCGACGGGCCTCGCGGTGACGCGCCCGGACCTGTCGGTGTGGGTGGTGACCGGCGACGGCGACGCGCTGTCGATCGGCGGCAACCATCTCATCCACGCCCTGCGGAGGAACGTCAACCTGACGATCCTGCTGTTCAACAACAGGATCTACGGGCTGACGAAGGGCCAGTACTCCCCGACGTCGGAGGTCGGGAAGGTCACCAAGTCGACGCCGCTGGGGTCGGTGGACCACCCGTTCAACACGCTGTCCCTCGCGTTGGGCGCCGAGGCGACGTTCGCGGCCCGCGCGATGGACTCGGACCGCAAGGGGCTGACGGAGGTGCTGCGGCAGGCGGCGGCCCACCGCGGCACGTCCTTCGTGGAGATCTACCAGGACTGCCCGATCTTCAACGACGGCTCGTTCGACGTCCTGCGCAAGGACGGTTCGGAGCAGCGCCTGATCCCGCTGGTCCACGGCGAGCCGATCGTGTTCGGGGGTTCAGGCGAATACTGCGTCGTCCGATCGGGTTTCGGTCTGAAGGTGGTCGCGACCGACGACGTCGACCGGGACGAGATCGTGGTGCACGACGCCCACACCGACGACCCCGACTACGCCTACGCTCTGTCGAGGTTGTCCGATCAGGATCTGACGCACACCGTGACGGGTGTGTTCCGCAGCGTCGCGCGGGACACGTACGACGACATGGTGCGTCTGCAGAACGAGATCGCGCGGGAGACGGACCCGGTCGACGACGGTTCGCTGCAGCGGTTGCTGACCGGTCACGACACCTGGACGGTGGAGTAGGACTCCTCGCTCGTGGTCGCAACCGCATCCCGTTGGCGCGGGACGAAGAACGTCACGATCCCGCCCAGGACGGCGATGCCTGCGAAGACGTAGAACGCCACCTGGCTGCTGATGCCGGCGCTGATCAGGGCGCCGCCGATCAGCGGGCCGAAGATGCCGCCGAGCCGGCCGAACCCGGCGCACCAGGCCACCCCGGCGCCGCGCGCGGACGTCGAGTAGTAGTTGGAGACGAATCCGTAGATCAGGACCTGGGTGCCGATGGTGCCGACTCCGGCGACGGCGACGGACGCGAGGAGCACCGGAAGCGGGAAGCCGAGCGTCAGGAGGATCAGGGCCAGCGCGGCGAGACCGAACGTGGTGGCGACGACGCGTTGCGGTCCGATACCGTCGGCTACCTTCGAGGCGATCAGGCCGCCGAGGATGGCGCCGCCGTTGAGGACGAGCAGGAACGACAGCGACCCCTTCGCGTTGAACCCGGCGTCCTCCATGATCTTCGGAAGCCACGTGTTGAGGCCGTAGGTGAGCAGCAGGCCGGAGAAGCTCATCAGGCCGAGAAGTGCGGTTCCCCAGGCGTAACGGCGCGTCGCGAGTGCCGCGAAGCCGACCTTCTCGACCGACGCCCGGTCCGCGGCGATCTCCTCGGCGCCGGGCATCGGGATACCCGTCCGTTCGGAGACGCGACGGGCCTTGTCCTCCTGCCCGCGGGCGACGAGCCACTTCGGCGACTCCGGCAGTTTCGCGAGCGCCAGCGGAAGGAGGATCACGATGGGCAGTGCGCCGATCCAGAAGAGCCCGCGCCACCCGATCGTGTCGCGCAGGACGATCGCGAGGAGGGAGGCGAGCACTCCGCCTGCGGGGACGCCGCTGTAGACGATCGCGTTGTACAGGTTCCGCTTTCCGGGAGGGGCGAACTCCGCCACCATCGCGCCCGCGGTGGCGACGAGGCCCCCGACGCCGATGCCGGTGAAGAACCGCAGCAGGCCGAACATGGTGACGTTCGTGGCCAGCGCGGCGAGTCCCATGCCCACGGAGAACCATGCGATGTTGACGAGCATCATCCGGCGCCTGCCGAGGTAGTCGCCCACCGCGCCTGCGGTGAGTGCGCCCACCATGACGCCGATCAGCGCGTACGAGCCCAGTGCGCCGGCCTGCTGGGCGGAGATCTCGCCGAGTTGGCCGGGATCGTTCATCAACGTCGGGAGGATGGTGCCGTACACGACGAGGTCGTAGCCGTCGAAGATGATCGCGATCGTGGCGATCGCGACGATCCAGGTGACGGCGCTTCGGTGTCTCGGACTTGCCCAGGTGCCGGGGGTGGATTGGGTCATGGTGATCTCCGCTCGGTGGGTGTGACGGGGAACCGGGTCTTATATGAAAGTGCGTTGTGTCACAGTCGAATTCGGGTAGAGAAATGCCCCATCGGCGAGACGGTGCAATGCGCCCCGCCGATGAGGCGGTCGAGATCTGTGGGGGTTAGCCGAGGTCGCCACCGGCGACGGGCAGGACCGAGCCGGTGATGTACGAGGCCTCGTCCGAGGCGAGGAAGACGATCGCGGCGGCCTGCTCGTCGAGAGTGCCGTACCGCTTCATCAGGGACGAGTCGACCGTCTGGTCGACGATCTGCTGATACCAGGCCTTTTCCCGATCGGTCTCCGCGCCGGGACCGCGGGGGACACGACGAGCCGGCGCTTCGGTGCCGCCGGGAGCGGTGGCCACCACGCGGATACCGTACTGCGCCGCTTCGAGCGCGAGGGAGGCGGTGAGGGCGTTGACCCCGCCCTTCGACGCCGCGTAGGGCACGCGGTTGACACCCCGGGTGGCCACCGACGACACGTTGACGATGGTGCCCGACTGCTGCGCGATGAGGTGGGGGAGGACGGCACGGCACGTCCACAGGGTCGGGAACAGCGAGCGCTGCACCTCCGCCTGGATCTGCTCGGCGGTGTAGTGCTCGTACGGCTTGGCCCAGATGGTGCCGCCGACGTTGTTGATCAGCACGTCGAGCCGGCCGTGCTGCTGCCGCGCCTCGTCGATCGCCGCCTCGGCGTCGGCGAACTGCTCCAGGTCGGCGGTGATGCTGTGCGCCTCGGTGCCGTTCTCCCGCAAGCCCTTCGCGACGTCGTGTACGAGGTCGGCGCGGTCGATCAGGATCAGCGACGCACCCTCGGCCGCGAGTCGGGTCGCGACCGTCAGCCCGATGCCCTGCGCTGCGCCGGTGACCGCGACCACCTTGCCGTCGAATCGGTGCGGAGTGACGAATCCACTCATGCGACGGCACTCCTCTCGATGGCGCGGCACATGGTGGCCTTCGCGTGCGCGCTGTGGCTGACGATCAGGTCGTGGGCGGCGGCGCGGTCACCCCTCTCGAACGCGGCGACGATGTCAAGGTGGTCGTGCTGGATGTGCTCGTCCACCCAGTCCGCGGTGCGGAGCACCTTGGTCATCAGCTGGGTGACCTCGAGGCGGTTGTACGCCTCCAGGAGTACGTCGTTGGCGGTGCAGCGGAACAGGAACTCGTGGAACGAGGCATTGGTGTCGGTGAACGCGCCGGCGTCCGTGAAGTGGTCGTTCTCGATCGATTCGCAGGAGGTCTCGGCGAGGATCCGGTACTCGGACAGCTGTTCCCGCGTCATCCGGCCGATGGTCAGTTCCATCGCGCCGAGTTCGAGGGCCATGCGGGCGTCGAACTGCGCATCCGACTCGGACAGCGGCTGGTGCTCCTCGCCGATCTCGTACTCGGGTGCCGCCGGGGCCGCGTCCGCCGCCGGCGGTGCGGATGGCTCGGACCCGCTCGGTGTCGCCGCGTTATTGAACTTCTCGAAGTAGAAGTTCGCCGGCGTGACGCCCTCCGCCTTCAGGTGGTCGCGCACCGCTTCGACCATGGGCGGCGGGCCGCACAGGTACACGTCCACGTCGCCGTCGTTCAGGTGCGCGGGTTCGAACAGGCCGGTCACGTACCCCTTGTTCGGGGCACTGCTCGCCGGGTCGGACACGCAGTAGTCGAACGTGAACTGCGGCAGCGACTTCGTGTACTCCTCGAGCTTGTCCAGTTCCACCAGGTCCGCGTCGGACGACACACCGTAGATCAGGTGCACGGGGTGGTCGGCGGCGTCGGCGCGCATCTTGTCGAGGATCGACAGCAGCGGGGCCAGCCCGGTGCCGCCGGCGAGCAGCAGTGCGCGGCGCTTCTGCTCACGCAGGAAGAAGCTTCCCATCGGGCCGGTGAACTCGAGTGCGTCGCCGACCTGGGCGCGGTCGCGGAGGTACTCCGACATCAGGCCGCCGTCGGTGATCTTGACCAGGAACGACAGTTCCTTCGACGTGGGTCCGGTGCTGAACGAATAGGACCGCGTCGCTTCGGTTCCGGGAATGGTGATGTTGACGTACTGCCCCGGGAGGAAGACGAGGTCGTCCCGGTTCGCGATCTCGATGGTGAACCCGATGGTGGTGTCGGAGAACTTCCGGATCTCCGTGATCGTCGACGTGAACGTGCCCGCCGCCGTCTTGGCGACATCCGAGGTGGTCGGGATCTGCAGCACCAGATCGCTTTCCGGCATCATCTGGCACGGAAGGCAGTAACCCTGCTCCGCCTCGTCGTCGGTGAGCGCTTCTTCGATGTAGTCGCCGCCGTCGTAGGTGCCGGACTCGCAGAGCGACTTGCAGGTGCCGCACGCCCCGTCTCGGCAGTCGAGGGGAATGTTGATGCGTGCGCGGTAGGACGCGTCGGCGACCGTCTCGTCGCCGTCACACTTGATGAAGCGGGTGATCCCGTCCTCGAAACTCAGTGCAACTTGGAAAGTCATGGAAAACAGCTCGATTCGCGAAGAATGGAAGGAGATCAGATGTGATAGATGTCGACCACGTGGTGGATGTAGTCGTTCTTGAGCACGACCTTCTTCTTCATGATCAGAGGCTGCTCACCGGAAAAGTCGATCGTGTAGAAGGAGTTCCCGAAGTACGTGTCGACCATGTTGTACCGGAAGTACAGGGTGAACCAGTTGAACCGGATGTCCACGACGTCGCCGCGCCGCTCGATCACCTCGACGTTCGAGATGTTGTGCCCGGTGCGCGGTTCCGGGAGGCTCGTCGCGCTCGACCGGTCGGTCTTGATGCGGAACACCCGGTCCTCGATGCCGCCGCGATTGGCGTAGTAGATCAGGGAGATCTCGGTCATCGGGTCGGTGGTCAGTTCACCGTCGTCGGCCCACGCCGGCATCCAGAACTCGGAGTCGGGGTGATAGCACTCGATCCACTTCTCGAACTCGCGGTCGTCGAGGTAGCGGGCCTCACGGTAGAGGAACTGCTCGATGTCGTGCTGGGTGACGGTGCTTTCGGCTACTGCAGTCATGGTGATCGTCTCCCTCAGCGGTTGTTCGCGGCAACGTCGGCGTCGAGCGCCTTGGTGAGCGTCTGCACCCAGTAGCCGTGCTGGATCGGGTAGAGGCCCTCGTCCTCGGTCTTCACACCACTGGAGATGGGGTTGATGCCGATCTTCTTCGCGTCCTCGTCGGGGCCCCGGAGTTGATGGGTGACACCGCGGCTGAGGTCGTTGAACGGTGCGGCGCCGGCCTGGTACGTCTTCTGGCAGGAGCGGAACTCCTCGAGATCGTCCGGGGTGGCCATGCCGGTGGCGTTGAAGAAGTCCTCGTACTGGCGGATGCGGGCGGCGCGTGCCGTCCGGCTCTCACCCTTGGGGGCGATGCAGTAGATGGTGACCTCCGTCTTGTCGACGGAGATCGGACGGAAATGCCGGATCTGCGAACCGAACTGGTCCATCAGGTACACGTTCGGGTACAGGCACAGGTTGCGGGACACCCCGATCATCCAGTCGGCGCGGTCCTCGCCGTACTCGGCGACCAGTTCGTCGCGGCGCTCGTTGAGGGGGCGGTTGGCGGGGTCGGCCCACTTGGTCCACAGCAGCAGATGGCCGTTGTCGAACGAGTAGTAGCCGCCCTGCTGCTTCGACCACTTGCCGGCGTCCATCGCCTTCGTGGCGTTGGTGGACTCACCGGATTCGCGCCGCGATGTGGTCGCCGCGTAGTTCCAGTGGGTGGCGGACACGTGGTAGCCGTCGGCACCGTTCTCGGTCTGCAGCTTCCAGTTGCCGTCGTAGGTGTACGTGGACGCACCGCGCAGCACCTCGAGTCCGTCGGGGGACTGGTCGACGATCATGTCGATGATCTTCGTGGTGTCCCCGAGGTGTTCCTCGAGCGGCGGGACGTCGGCGTTGAGGCTGCCGAACAGGAATCCGCGGTAGTTCTCGAACCGCGCGACCTTGGTGAGGTCGTGGGAGCCATCCTTGTTGAACTGCTCCGGATAGCCGGCCTCGCGCGGGTCCTTGACCTTGAGCAGCTTGCCGGAGTTGTTGAACGTCCAGCCGTGGAACGGGCAGGTGAATGTGGTCCGGTTGTCCGTCTTGCGCCGGCAGAGCATCGCGCCGCGGTGGCTGCACGCATTCACCAGGGCGTTGAGTTCGTCCTCCTTGTTGCGGGAGATCACGATCGGCTGGCGGCCCATGTACGTGGTGAAGTAGTCGCCGACATTCGGGATCTGGCTCTCGTGGGCCAGGTAGATCCAGTTGCCCTCGAAGATGTGCTTCATCTCCAGTTCGAACAGGTCCTCGTCGGTGAAGACGCTTCGTCGCACCTGGTAGCGGCCGGTTTCCGAGTCTTCGATGAGTGCGTCGGCCAGCTTGGCGCGCACGTCCTCGGACGGCGCTGAGTACAGGGTTTCAGTCATGGGATCCTCCAAGATCTCCGGGGGCTTGCGCCCTGCGGGGGCGCCCGGGTCCGGCAATGGATTCCACTCTTGCAGCCTGTGCGCTGCATCACACTAGGCATTTACCGAGTACTGGCTAGGACGTGTTCGGCATGCGCACGCCGGGGTCTCGGGGGCCCCGGCGTGCATCGATCCCGTGATCAGCCGGCGGGGGTGAACTTCTCCCGGAAGATGCGCCGCGGAGCCATCCGCCTGCGTTTGAACGCTTTGATCCCGGCGTCGACCATCGCGGGCGGCCCGCACAGGTATCCGGAGTGGCCGCGACAGGTGTCGAAGTCCTCCACGAACGCATCGGTGACGTAACCGGACCGCCCGGACCACGCCTCGTCACTCAGGCACGGAACGTATCGGAACCCCGGGTGCGCCCGCTCCCATTCCCGCAGCAGGTCCACGTCGTACAGGTCGGCTTCCCCGCGCACGCCGTGATACAGGTGGACCGCCCGGTCCGGTTCTTTCGTGAGTGCCTGGCGAGTTATCGATTTCAGCGGGGCGAGACCGGTTCCGCCGCCGAGCAGGATCATGGGACCTTCGTCCTCCGGGTCGAGACGGAAGTCGCCGAGCGGGCCCACCATGTCCACGCGCTCACCGACGGACATCGAGCTGAACACCCAGCCGTCCGTCGCCGCTCCGCCTGGTTGCCTGCGGATGTGGAACTCGAGCTGTTTCGACTCGCCCGGCGTGTTCGCCATCGAGTACTGGCGACCGTGGCCGGTGCCGGGGACCCGCAGTTCGACATACTGCCCTGCGGAGAATTCGAGCGGGCTGTCGAGCGTGACGAGAACACGCCTCGTGTCGCGGGCGACGTCCTCGATCGCGCTCACGGTGCCGACGAAGTCCCGCAGTGCGTGGACGTCGCCCGCGGGCGACGCGTCCAGGCGTTCGACCACCGTGTCGCTGCACGGGGTCGCCTGGCAGGCCAGCGCGAACCCCTGCTCGCGCTCGGCCGGGGACAGGGTGTTCTCGGGCGAGCGCCCGTGGTCGACGGACCCCGACACCACCCGCAGCTTGCACGTCCCGCACGTGCCCTGATTACACGAGTTCGGCATCCACACGCTGCCCCGGAGGAAGGCGTCCAGGATCGGCTGGTCGGGGCGGCATTCCACGCTGTCGGTGCCGACCGAGACGGTGAAGGTCACGGCTACACCTCCCACGTGGTCCGCAGAGCGGTCGGACCGCGGAAACCCCAGCCCCAGAACTCGACGTCTGCGCCGGCGTCACGTTCGAGGTTCGGGATCGCCTCGAACAGCTCCTCCAGGCCGATCCGGCACACGTGGTTGGCGAAGTAGATGCCCGCACACGCATGGTTGCCGGAACCGAACGCCAGGTGGGGGAGCGGGGGACGCGTCATGTCGTAGTCGGTGGGGGCGTCGTAGACGGCGGTGTCGTGGTTGGCCGAACCGTAGGACAGCAGCACCACGGATCCCTCGGGAAGGAACACGTCCCCCAGCGTGACGTCCCGGGTGCTGATGCGGGCGGTGGCCGACCAGATCGGGGAGGTCCAGCGCATTCCCTCGGAGATCGCCCGCGGAATCAGCGCCGGCTCGTCGACGACGGCCTCCAGCTGCTCGGGGCGGGTGAACAGACCCACGAGCGTCGACGCCATGCCGTGGCCGGGCTCCTGCATCGCGCCCAGCAGGTAGACGAACAGGGTGGGGTAGATGTACTCGCGGTCGCGGACCTGCCCCTCGGGCATGCCGTCGTGCAACCAGTGCGAGATGGCGCTGTCGTCGGGGTCGACGGTCCACTTGTCGATGAGCGGATCGACGACGGCCCGGATCTCGGCCTTCGCCTCGTCGCCCTGCACGAAGCCCTCCGGGTTCGTGAATTCTCCGTTCGCGTCCACGCCCGCGTTGGTGAAGGAGTTCGACAACCGGTGGAACCAGTCGCGCAACGTGTCCGAGCTGACGTCGTTCAGACCCAGCAGATCACCGAGTGCGCGCACACTGACCGGCTCGCAGTACTGCGACACCAGATCGGCGGTGCCGTCGTTCTCGAACTGCTCCACGTAGCGCCGCGCGATGGGCCGGACGAGCCCGTCGACCCACCGATCCACCTCCGACGGTTGCAGCGCCGGGTCGACCATCGACCGCAGGTCACGGTGGATTTCACCGTTGACTCCGATCACCGCCGGGTGGCCGAACGTGCGTCCGCCGGCCTTCGTGATGATCCCCTCGAAGTCGGGGCTGTTGGCGATGGTGTGGCACAGGTCGGCGGTGGTCGCGACGAACGACCCGAGAACCGGAATGTACGCCAGGGGCGCCTCGGCGCGCAGCCGTTCGTAGACCGGGTACGGGTTGCGCTCGAGCTCCGTCATCGTGATCTCGTCGATCCAGGACAGCGTGGCGGTCATGTCAATTCTCCTCTTCGGAAACAACTTTCGCGGCCGTGGCGGCGTGGGGAGAACGTATTGCGCAGGTCGGCGGGTCGTCTAGCCACTCTGCGCGGGGTCTGGACGATGTGCGCGACAAGTTGTGATCGGCATCTCAGTTATCCTCGACCCGGAGTCCCGGCGCAGCTTCAATTGGTCGGAATCGATTCTTCAGCGAGGCAGGTGCATGACGATGGCATCGACGATCACCGAGACCCGGGACTGGGATGCGGCGTCGAGAGCGGTGGCCGGTGCGTACTTTCCCCATACGCTGACCGACCTGTCGTCGGGCGGTGCGATGACCTTGTCGATGCGGACCGTCGACTTCGGTCCCGTCACCCTCGGCAGGTTGGGCTGGGGCGCGGACGTGTCGATTGAATGTGACTACCCGGGTGCGTACGAGGTCAACATCCCGCTGTCCGGTTCGCTGGAGTCCCGTTCGCCGGGAGGCACGGTGGTGTCGCGGCCGGGGCAGGCCACCGTCTTCCGGGCGGACGAGCCGACCCTGATCACCCGGTGGAGCGGCGACTGCTCGGTGCTCGGCGTCAAATTCGACGGCGACTTCCTCGAACAGGAGGCCGACCGGATCCTCGGTTCCGAGCTGCGGACCGGGCTGCGCCTGCCCGCACAGCTGGATCTCACCGGTGCGGCCGAAAACAGCTGGTTCCGTCTGGTGCGCTCACTGACCGCGCAACTGCGGGAGCCGGCCGACCTTCTCGCGAACCCGGTGGTCGGCCCGCAACTCGCCGGCGCGATCACGTCGGCGTTCATCCTCGCCGTCACCCCCGACGAGGAGGCCCACCCCAGCGCCCCGCGACCGCGGATCGTCAAACGGGTCCTCGACGGACTTCACGACGATCCGGCAAGGGCGTGGACCGCGGCCGACATGGCCGAGTTGGCGGGCACCAGTGTCCGCCGCCTGCAGGAAGGGTTCCGCCAGTACGTCGGGCGCAGCCCCTCCGAATGCCTCCTCGACATCCGGCTGAGCCGCGCTCACGAAGACTTGAAGGCGCTGGGTTCGAGTGTCACCGTCTCCGAAGTCGCTGCCCGATGGGGTTTCACGCACGCGGGCCGGTTCTCCGCCGCGTACCGCCGTAGGTACGGCAAATCCCCGTCAGAGCTCGTTCGCTTCTGACGGGGAGTGCGCGTGTGTGGGGCTACTTGTTGCCGAAGTACGAGACGTCGTCGTTGCCGATGAGGTCGGGCACCGTCCAGCCGTCGAGGTCGTACTCGGCCAGGCACTGCTCGGCGAGTCCCTTCATGGAGGCGACGTCGCCGCGGTTCTCGGCGGCGAACAGCAGCTCGGCCTTGACGTTTTCGTGGTTGCCGGAGTAGTTGCGCTCGTAGAGTTCGTGGCGGCCACCGAATTCGCTGCCGATCGAATCCCACAGGGCCTTCATGATCTTGACGCGTTCGACGGCGGTCATGCCGTCGGAGCCGCGAACGTACTTGTCGAGGTACGGGCGGACGTCGGGGCTCTTGAAGTCGCGTGCGCTCGAGGGGAGGTAGATCAGGCCGGACGCGACGTCCTGCTCGATGATCTCCTTGATCCGCGGGTAGCCCTGGATCATGAACATGCGGTACGTGAGGCCGTACTCGAGCTTGGGGATGACGGTGTCGCCGATCCACGGCTCGGGGTTGCGTGCCATCGATTCGGTGAGTGACCAGAACAGGTTTCGCCAGCCGATGACTTCGCCGACGCGGGTCTGCACACCGCGGAATCCGCCGGCGCCGGTGGCATCGAGGGCCTTCATCAGCATGCCGGCGATGAAGTCGAGCTTCACCGCGAGACGCGTGCAGCCCTGGAACGTGAAGCGGGGCAGGAACCCGGACTGCGGGAAGAAGCCGTTGATCTTGTCGACGTCGCCGTACATGAAGACGTTCTCCCACGGCACGAGCACCTTGTCGAAGATGAAGATGGTGTCGTTCTCGTCCATCCGGCTCGACAGCGGGTAGTCGAACGGGGAGCCCATCACGGCCGCGTTCTGGGTGAACGAGGACCGGCAGATCAGCTTCACGCCCGGCGCGTCCATCGGGACGGTGCAGATGAGCGCGAATTCCTTCTTCTTGATCGGCAGCCCGTAGTGGGCGATGAAGTTGTAGTTGGTGATGGCGGACCCGGTGGCCACGACCTTCGCGCCGGAGACGATGAGGCCGGCGTCGGTCTCCTTCTCCACCTTCATGAACACGTCACCGACCTCGTCCGGCGGGAGCTGCCGGTCGACGGGCGGGTTGATAATGGCGTGGTTCCAGTACAGGACCTTTTCCTGCGATTCCTTGTACCAGCGCTCGGCGTTGTCCTGGAACGGCGAATACAGCTCCTTGTTCGCGTGCAGGGTACCGAGGAAGGAGGCCTTGTAGTCGGGGGAGCGACCCATCCAGCCGTACGTCATCCGCGCCCAGGTGGCGATGGCGTCGCGTTCCTTCAGCAGGTCGTCCGAGGAGGTGGGGGCCTTGAAGAACGGCATCGTGACGCCGCCGTTGCCGGTGTCGGTGGACGTGGTGACCTTGTCGACGTGCTCACCGGTGTGCATCGAGTCGTAGAGACGCGCGGTCATCCGGATCGGGTTCCGGAACGCCGGGTGCGTCGTGACGTCCTCGACGCGCTCGCCGTGCAACCAGATCTCGCGGTCGTCCTTGAGGGACTCGATGTACTCGTCACCGGTCATCGGGCGGGTCGCGAAGTTCGCGGTGCGGTTGGCTTCACAGTCCGCGGCAGGGTTGACCTTCGTCGGGTCGAGCGTGGTCTCGGGAGCGCTTTCGGTGGTGGTCATGGTGGGTCCTTTCGGATTCGGCGGTCAGTGGACGGGCTGAAGGTGGAAGGGGGCGAAGGAGGTGGTGGAGTCGAACCATCCGCTGTTCGGATCGTCCATCGATCCGTTCCACGCGGCCGACGCCGACGGGGAACCGAGGTCGTGGAACGTGCTCCGGTAGAACAGCAGTGGATCCTTGCCGCTCGATTCGGCGGCCACGATTTCACCGATGAAGATGATGTGGTCGCCGCCGTCGTACTCCGCCCACGGTTCGCAGGACAGCGTGGCGGCGGCGCCGCAGAGGACGGGGGCGGTCGGTCCGTCGGCCCACACGGGTTCGGGGTTCTGCGGGCGTCCGGCGAAATGCATCGCGGTGTCCACCTGGTCCGCGGCGAGGATGTTGACGGCGAACGGCGACTTGCTCAAGTAGTTGCAGGCCTTCGACTTTCGGGTCAGGGTGATCTGGCACAGCCTCGGCTCGATCGAGACGGCGGTGAAGGCGGTGACCGTCGCTCCGTGCGGCAGACCGTCGGAGTTGGCGCACGTGATGACCGTGACTCCGCTGGCAAACTGCCCGAAAATGTTCCGGAGTTCGCGCTGCTCCATGTTCGGAGCCTCCCTTCCTGTCCGGGGCGCTGTTGAGGTACGGAGAAACGTACGACTGCGGGAACGGGGCGTCGATCCGCTGAGCGCGGAGGTGATCCGCTTTGCGCGGCGAGTTGAGGCGGGGGCCTCGATTGCATTGCGAAGTGTGCGCGGTCACACTGGTGCCATGTCGGCCACGTCGAAGATTTCCCGCCCCGAGGACTGGGACGAGGCGTCGCACGTCGTGTCGGACGTGTACTTCCCGCACACCCTCACGCCGCTGAGCAGGTCGAAGGCCACCAATACGGTCGCGGAGGCAGTGGAGTTGGGCCCGGTGAAGATCACGCACATCGGCTGGGGTGCGGACGTGTCGATCCGGTCCGACCACCCCGGCGCGTACGCCGTCAACGTCCCGCTGTCGGGGCACCTCGAGTCGGTGACCGGCAGGAACGAGGTGCTGTCGGCGCCGGGTTCCGGGACGATCTGCCCGCCCGACACGTCGACGCTCATCACCAACTGGAGCGAGGAGTGTTCGATCATCGGGGTCCGCGTCGACCGGGACCACCTGCACCGGGAAATGTCGCGGATCCTGGCCCGGCCCGACATCCAGCTACCCCCGCAGATCGATGTGACCACCGAGAACGGCGCGAGTTGGCTCGCTCTGGTGCGGTCGTTGCTGAAGCAGATGCTGGAGTCGGATGGGGTGCTGAACAACGCGCTCGTCGCGGAGCAGTTGTCGGGGGCGGTCACCACCGCGCTGGTGCTCGCCGCGGTCCCGGACGACGGGGCCGGGGTGGGATGCGCGCGTCCGCGGATCGTGAAGCGGGTGGTCGACGAGATCCACGCCGACCCGTCCCGCGCCTGGACGGCGGCCGACATGGCCGAGGTTGCCGGGGTCAGCGTGCGCCGGTTGCAGGAAGGGTTCCGCGACTATGTCGGGGTGAGCCCCCGCGACTACCTGCTGGACGTGCGACTCGAACGCGTCCACGACGACCTGCTGCGCGCGAACGGTGCACAGACGGTCGCCGAAGTCGCGATGCGGTGGGGTTTCACCCACACCGGCCGGTTCGCGGCGGCGTACCGCCGCAAGTACGGTGTGGCGCCCTCGGAGGCGCTCCGGGGCTGACGGCCCGGGCTCAGTCGACGTAGGAGAAGATGGTCGCCATGCCCGCGGCGAGGTGATAGTCGTTGTGGCAGTGTGTGATCCACTGACCTGGATTGGTCGTGTCGATGTCGGCGGCGACGGTCTGGCCGGGGAGCACGATCACGGTGTCCTTCCGCGGTCCGGAGCCGTCCATCCGGGCCACCGCGAACGTGTGCCCGTGCAGGTGCATGGGATGCCACATCATCGTCTTGTTCGTGTAGACCAGCCGTACCCGCTGATCCGAGTGCACCGTCAGGGGTGTGTGGTCGGGATACGCCTGGCCGTTCACCGTCCACGAGTAGGCCTTCATGTCGCCGCCGAGCGACGCCTCCAGGGTGACGGCCGGGTCGAGAACCGGTAGCCGCGCGGCCTCGGTGGCCTGCAGGTCGGCCACGGTGAGTGGCGGTGCCGCGAGCTCGGCGGGCATCACGGAGGGCGCGGGTGCCGCGCCGCCCCCGGTGCGGATCACCGCGAATCCCTGCGCCCCCTTCCCCTCGGCAACGGCGACCAGCGGGAACACCCCGTCCTGCAGGGTGACGACGGCGTCGTACCGCTCGCCCATGCCGATCAGCACCGAATCGGTGTCGACCGGATCGACGGGGAAACCGTCCGTGTCCGTGACGGTCAGCCGGTGGCCACCCAGCGCGACCCGGAACGCCGTGTCGTCGCCGGCGTTGATCAGCCGGATGCGGGCGCGTTGCCCCGCTCGCGCCGTGAAGACCACCGGGTCGGCGGGAGTTCTGCCGTTCACGAGATACACCGGATACCGCACATCCCCGGCATCGCCGCCGAGCGCGGCCGACGTCATATCGGGCATGGACGCCATCCGCCCGCCGCGCAGCTCGTCGAAGACCTGCGTCGGCGTGCGATCGGTCAGCCAGTCGGACAGCACGACGACGAACTCGGCGTCGTAGTTCGCGGGTGCTGCAGGGTCGTCGACGATCAGCGCCCCGTACAGCCCGCGGCCGCGCTGGAGATCGCCGTGCGTGTGATACCAGTACGTTCCCGGGTCGGGCGGGATGAAGTCGTAGACGAACTCGTCCCCCGCCGGGATCGGGGCCTGCGTGACGTCCGGGACCCCGTCCATGTCGTTGCGGATGGCCAGCCCGTGCCAGTGCACGGTCGTGGGGTCCGGGAGCTGGTTGCGACACCGCACCTGGACCCGGTCGCCGACGTTCGCGCGCACGACCGGGCCCGGCAGTTGCGTGTTGTACAGCCACGCCGCGGTGCGCGTACCTGCGAGGTCGACGTCGGACTGCGCCGCGGTCAGTTCGTAGGCGACCGGACGGCCGCCGGGGAACCGCCGCGACTCGGCCTCGGCGAACGTCCGCACCTGCGGCGAATCCGGTCCGATCGCCGCCTCGGTGTTCTCGTTGCGGGCGCAGGCCGCGGTGAGTCCGAGCAGCGCGGCTCCCGCGCCCCATTGCAGCACGTGCCGCCGGGACAACTGCACGTCGAGTGGACGGTCGCCGGGCATCCCCCGCTCCTTCCGCGGGTAGACCATTTCCCGTGACGCTACCCGGGTGGGTTACGCGAGGGCGCCGATTCGCGCCCGGTCGCGGAGGGCGATGAGTTCGCGGGCGTGCGCCTCCAGCTTGCGATCCTCGTCGGACTGCGGAACCCACTGCCGCGCAGCCGTGGTCGCGCCGTCGTCGTCGACAGCGGCGACGACGGTGAGGCAGTGGGTGGTGAGGTTCATTTCCCGGGTGCGCGGGTCGCCCGATCGCACGTGCACCGAGATGTGCATGGTCTGCGCGCCCGTGTGCAGCAGGCGGGCGTCGACCTCGACGACGTGCCCGATCTGGATCGGGCGGTAGAACCGGACACCGCCGGCGTACACGGACACGCACGGGGTGCCGTTCCACGACGTGCCGCACAGGTAGGCGGCCTCGTCGATCCAGCGCATCACGGTCCCGCCGTGCGTCTTGCCGCCCCAGTTGACGTCGGTGGGCGCGGCCAGGAAGCGGGTCAGCGATTCCGGTGCGGTACCCGCGTCGGTGTAGCTCTGCTTGCTCATCGCCTCTTCGATGTCGGCCCGCAGGCCGATGCGCATGACGGCCTCCTCGGACTCGGCGTGGTCGGCGGCGGTGACGGGCTTCCACGGCGGCACGGTCGTCGGCTTTCCGGAGTCGTCGACGGCCACGAAGATGATCAGGCAGTTGCTGGCCTCGGTGAACTGGCCGGTCCGAGGGTCGGCGGACGAGACCGTGCACTGGATGTGCATGCTGGAGCGCCCGGTGTGGACGAGGCGCGCTTCGACCTCCACGAGATGTCCGGACTCGATGGACCGGGTGAATTTGATGTTTCCGACGTACGCGGTGACGCAGTAACTCCCGCTCCAGCCGACCGCGCAGGCGTACGCGGCCTTGTCGATCCATTCGAGGATGCGGCCGCCCTGGACTGCACCTCCGAGTGTCGCGACCTCGGTGGGTGCGGCGAGGAAGCGGAGGGTGATGCTGCGGGGAGGGGTGGTCATCGATGTGTTCCTCGGGTGTTCGACGTGGCCGGCGCGAGGGCGCGCACCGGGCGACGGCGAAACGTCGTTGTCCGCCGGTGGCCGGGAAATTATCCCACAGTTGCCCCGTACCGACCCGTTCGCGATGTGAACGGAGCGCAGTTGACGAACGCCTGTGACTGCGCGCACACTCGACCACGACCGCACAGCGTTCCCTGTGTACGCACAGCGTGCACGAGTGATCGGATCAGGTGATGACCTCAACGTCGACGACGACCGCACCCCGGGCCGACCGGGCCTGCCTCGACTACGTGGACCGGGAGTTCTACCTCCCCGCGCAGCGGGTGCTGCCGTGGACCGCGAACCTCGCGGCACTTCCCGGCGAACCCGGAACGCCGCTGCGGATGACGGGCGTCGTCCGGTCCCGCACCGGCGAACCGCTGTCGGGTGCGGAGATCGAGATCTGGCACGCGGACGCCGACGGATGCTATTCCGGGTATTCCGTGGAGATCCTCCGCAACAACCTGCGCGGCATCGTCGTCACCTGCGCGGGCGGTCGCTTCGACATCGCGACGGTGCAGCCCGCGCCGTGCGAATTCTCCAGCGCCCGAGGCGATGCCGACGTGGGGCACCTCAACGTGATCGTGCACGCGCGCGGGTTCCGCCCGCTCGCGACGAGGCTGGTCCCTACGCCCGGCGCGTCGAGAGAAGTGGGCAGTTCCGCCGTCGAGACGCTTGTCGACGTCGGTGCCGATGGAGTGGTCTCCTGCGACTTCGTGCTCGATCCGATCTGACCGGCGTGCCGCCGTCAGCCGGCGTAACCCATGTCCGCGCTCAGGGCGGCCGCGGCGGCGAGGACGCACGGAACGGCCTGTTCGCGGAACTGCGCCGGAGTGTTGCGCGCGGACGACGTGGAGCACGCGACCACGCCGACTACCGTGCCGCCGGCGTCGCGGACCGGTGCGGCGAGCGAGATGAGCCCCTTCTCCAGTTCCTCGGCCGTCAGGGCGAACCCCTGCTCGCGGACCTTGGTCAGTTCCCGCTCGAGTTCGGCCGCGGAGCCGATGGTTTCGGGCCCGAGTTTCTGGAACGTGGACTCGGCGACCACCTGCTCGACGACGTCGGCGGGGGCCCAGGCCAGGAGCGCACGGCCCATGGACGTGGCGTACGCGGGGACACGGGTGCCCACGGAGACGTTGATGCTCATGATCCGCCGGACGGGGACGCGCGCCGCGTAGACCACGTCGGCGCCGTCGAGCACACCGAGCGACGCGGACTCCTGGGTCTTCTCGGCCACCTCGAGCAGCCGGGGCATCGCGGCCTCGATGAGCGCGTGCGACTCCGAGTAGTGCTGTCCGATGCTGAGCACGCGGGGGGTGAGCGACCACCGGCCTCCCGCCCCCGCGACGTACCCCAGCTTCTGCAGGGTGAGCAGGATCCGGCGGACGGCGGGGCGCGACAGTCCCGCTTCCGTCGCGAGTTCGGCGAGCGTCGGGTTCGGGCGCTGGGCGTCGAAGGCCAGCAGCACGGCGAAACCGCGCTCGATGCTCTGGATGTAATCGCGATCGCTCTCGGTCATTGCGGCCTCCACCAGCGATTCGTGTGCGTCTTCGGACTCGGGGTTGACATTTCAATGTGACTGCGCGCACAGTAGTGGTGTACGCACAGCGTGATGTTAGTACGCACAGCGTACATATGCAAGACCCTCCGGCGTGTGAACACCCACCGCGTCGCCCAAAACTCGATACCAGCCCTGTCCGAATTCCTTCAGCCCGAGGAGAAACGATGACCACCACCGAGAGCCCCACCGCAGCCGGATCCGGCTCCGCCGCCACCGACAAGTTCAAGGCCGAGCGCGTCAGCGCCGACACCTCGCCCGAGCGGCTCGCGGCGATCGCCAAGGACGCCCTCGGCGCGCTCAACGACGTGATCCTCAAGCACGGCGTCACCTACCCCGAATACCGCGTGTTCAAGCAGTGGCTGATCGATGTCGGCGAGGGCGGCGAATGGCCGCTGTTCCTCGACGTGTTCATCGAGCACTCCGTCGAAGAGGTCCTCGCCCGCTCCCGCAAGGGCACCAAGGGCAGCATCGAGGGCCCGTACTACATCGAGAACTCGCCGGAACTGCCGTCCACGTGCACCCTGCCGATGCGTGCCGAGGACGAGAAGATCACCCCGCTCGTCTTCGCCGGCCAGGTCACCGACCTCGACGGCAACGGGCTCGCCGGGGCGAAGGTCGAACTGTGGCACGCCGACAACGACGGCTACTACTCGCAGTTCGCACCGCACCTGCCCGAGTGGAACCTGCGGGGCACGATCATCGCCGACGACGAGGGTCGCTACGAGATCACCACGATCCAGCCTGCGCCCTACCAGATCCCGACCGACGGCCCGACTGGCCAGTTCATCGAGGCGCAGAACGGCCACCCGTGGCGTCCCGCGCACCTGCACCTCATCGTGTCGGCGCCCGGCAAGGAGTCGGTCACCACGCAGCTGTACTTCAAGGGCGGCGAGTGGATCGACAGCGACGTCGCGTCGGCCACCAAGCCGGAACTGATCCTCGACCCGAAGACCGGCGACGACGGCAAGAACTACGTCACCTACAACTTCGTGCTCGACCCCGCGTGACCCGTTCCACCCGTACAGAAAGTGATCCGATGACCGACCTGTCGATCGTCTCCGTCGAAACGACGATCCTCGATGTGCCGCTGGTGCGTCCCCACAAGTTCGCGACCACGTCGATGACCGCGCAGCCGCTCCTGCTGGTCGCGGTCGAGACCGCCGGCGGCGTGACCGGCCACGGCGAGGGCGTCGTCCCCGGCGGCCCCTGGTGGGGCGGCGAGTCGGTGGAGACGATGCAGGCGATCATCGAGAAGTACATCGCCCCGGTCCTGCTGGGGCGGCGTGTCGACGAGATCACCGGCATCATGTCGGACATCGAAAGGGTGGTCGCCAATGCACGTTTCGCGAAGGCGGCCGTCGACGTCGCGTTGCACGACGCCTGGGCCCGCAGCCTGGGCGTACCCGTGCACACGCTGCTCGGCGGCGCCTTCCGGAAGAGCGTCGACGTCACCTGGGCCCTCGGCGCCGCACCCGCCGAGGAGATCATCGAGGAGGCCCTCGGCCTGGTCGAGTCGAAGCGGCACTTCAGTTTCAAGCTGAAGATGGGTGCGCTCGACCCTGCCGTCGACACGGCTCGGGTGGTCCGGATCGCCCAGGCGCTCGAGGGCAAGGCCGGCGTCCGGATCGACGTCAACGCCCGTTGGGATCGGCTGACCGCGCTGAAGTACGTGCCCCGCCTCGTCGACGGCGGCGTCGAACTGATCGAGCAGCCCACACCCGGTGAGCAACTCGAGGTCCTCGCCGAGCTGAACCGGCTCGTCCCCGTCCCGGTGATGGCCGACGAGAGTGTCCAGACTCCGCACGACGCCCTCGAGGTCGCCCGCCGCGGCGCCGCCGACGTCATCGCGCTCAAGACCACCAAATGCGGTGGCCTCGCCAAGAGCCGCGAAGTGGTCGCGATCGCCAAGGCCGCCGGAATCGCCTGCCACGGAGCCACGTCCATCGAAGGCCCGATCGGGACCGCGGCGTCCATTCAGTTCGCCTGCGCCGAGCCCGGCATCAACTTCGGCACCGAACTGTTCGGGCCCCTGCTGTTCAGTGAGGAATTGCTGCAGGAACCGCTTCGCTACGCCGACGGCCAGGTGTCCCTGCCCGAAGGCCCCGGACTCGGAGTCGAGCTCAACATGGACGCAGTCAAGACCTGGACCAGGAACTGAGGAGGACACCACCCGATGGCACTCTTTCACGTGCGCATGGACGTCGCCATTCCCCGCGACCTCGACCCGAAGGTCCGGGACGAGACGATCGCCAAGGAGAAGGCCTACTCGCAGGAGCTTCAGCGCTCCGGCAAGTGGCCCGAGATCTGGCGGATCGTCGGCCAGTACAGCAACATCAGCATCTTCGACGTCGAGTCGGCCGACGAACTGCACGAGATCCTGTGGAACCTTCCACTGTTCCCGTACATGAAGATCGAGATCATGCCGCTCACCCGGCACGGTTCCGACGTCAAGTAGGCCTCCGGCCTGTGCGTGGTTGACGAGTCTCTGGACTCGTCAACCACGCACAGGCGGCGGAGCCGCCTATTTCTGCCGCGCGAGCAGTTGGTCCACGGCGCGCACGCTGAGGACGTGGTCGAGTGCCATGGTGGCGCTGCCGACGACGCCGGACAGTTCCCCGTGCGTCCAGGGGAGGATCTGAAGCTGTTGGGTGGCAACGGCGATCGCGTTGCCGTACAGGGTTTCGCGTAGCCCGGCGACGAACGTGTCGTACGCCTGCGCCATGTCGCCGCCGACGATCACGACCTCCGGGTTGAGGAGGTTGATCGCCCCCGACAGGACCTCGCCGATCTGGCGCCCGCTCTCGCGGATCATCCGCCGGGCCTCGGCGTCGCCGGCGAGCGCGAGGGTGATCACGTCGCGGATGTGCGTCACTTCGCGTCCCTGCTCCTGCAGGTTGCGGACCAGCGCCCAGCCGCCGGCGACGGCCTCGATACATCCCACATCACCGCAGCGGCACACCACCCCTTGTGCCGCTGCGGTTTTCGTGTGTCCGATCTCGCCTGCCGCGCCCAGGGCGCCCCGCTGCAGCACGCCGCCGGACACGAGTCCGGCGCCGAGCCCGGTCGACGCCTTGATGAGCAGCATGTCGGCGAAGTCGCGGCGTTCCCCGCGTCGCTCGGCCAGGACCATGACGTTGGCGTCGTTGTCGACGAAGACGGGCGCGTCGGTGACATCGGCGAGGAACGGCTGCAGCGGAACGCCGTCCCAGCCCGACATCATGGGAGAGTTCAGGCTGCACCCGCGCTCGGTGTCGACGGTGCCGGGGAGACTGATCCCGATCCCGACCGTCCGCCCCGCGGTCTCGCCCAGGCCCTCGCGCAGCGCGATGAGACGCCTCGCGATGACGGGCATCAGCTCGGCCGGGCTCGTGCCGATTTCCTGCTCCACATCCTCGGCGACGATGACGTCGCCTGCGAGGTCGCAGATGGCCAGCTGGGTGCGGCTCCGGCCGATGGCGGCCGACAGCACCACTCCGGCCTGCACGTGAAACGAGAGTTTCACCGGCGGGCGTCCGCCGGTCGACACGCCCTCTTCGCGTTCGACGACGAGTCCCGACGCCTGCAGTGACGACACCCGGGCCGCGACGGCCGTGCGGGACAGCCCCGTGAGGTTGCCGATCTCGGTGCGCGTGGTGGCTAGCCCTGCGCGAATGAGGGCGAAAACGTCGCCACCCGTCGCCGGGGAGGTCGTCGAGCGAGGCGTCCGCATGCAGGCCATTCAACCAACCGGACACGCGTCTGACAACGTAAGGTTCAGATCTTTGTTCGTCGAAATACTTAAGTCTGTATTGATCAAAAGCCAAAGGTCGCCTACTCTCGTCTGTGATGGCCCACACATCCGGCTTTCAGAGGGAGATGACATGTCACCAGCGACCACCGTGGAACCGTGCGATTTCGTCGTGTTCGGCGGCACCGGCGACCTGGCGGTTCGTAAGCTGCTTCCCGCGCTCTACCTGCGCGACAGGGACGGTCAGCTGCCCGCCGAAACCCGCGTGATCGGTGCCTCGCGAGCCGGTCTCGACACCGACGGCTACCGCGACAAGGTGCGAGGAGAACTCGCGCGGTTCGTCTCCGGCGATCAGCTGGATTCGGACACCTGTGAGCGATTTCTCAATCGCCTCGAATACGTCACCGTCGACGTCGCGGACCCGGCGAACTGGGCGGGCCTGCAGGACTGTCTCGCCGACCGGGACGGCGCCATCCGGGTATTCTACCTGGCGTGCGCTCCCGGCCTGTTCGGGCCGATCTGCGAGAACCTCGCCCTGAACGGTCTCGCCGACGCGCAGTCCCGCGTCGTGCTGGAGAAGCCCATCGGCCACGACCTCGCCTCGGCACGCGCCGTCAACGACGCGGTCGGCGCAGTGTTCGAGGAATCGCAGATCTTCCGCATCGACCACTATCTCGGCAAGGAGAGCGTCCAGAACCTGCTGGTCACTCGATTCGCCAACACGTTCCTCGAGCCGCTGTGGAACTCCTCGTCGATCGACCACGTGCAGATCAACGTCGCCGAGTCGCTCGGAGTGGGCAGCCGCGGCGGCTACTACGAGTCGGCGGGCGCGCTGCGCGACATGCTGCAGAACCACCTCCTGCAGATGCTCTGCCTCGTCGCGATGGAGCCGCCCACCTACGTCGACCGCGAGACCGTGCGCGACGAGAAGCTGAAGGTGCTCCAGGCCCTCAAGCCGATGAGCCCGCAGGACGTCGAACGCTGCACGGTCGCAGGCCAGTACGGCCCCGGGCTCGCCGACGGGAAAGCCGTCCCCGGATACCAGGACGACGTCGAGAACCCGGACAGCACCACCGAGACGTTCATCGCCGTCAAGGCCGAGATCCAGAACTGGCGGTGGGCCGGCGTGCCGTTCTACCTGCGCACCGGCAAGCGCATGGACCGGCGCTGCTCGGAGATCGTCGTGCAGTTCAAGCCCGTCCCGCACCCCATGTTCCCGGGCAGCGAGGGCCACAGCGAACCCAACCGCCTGGTCATCCAGCTGCAGCCCCACGAGGGCATGCGTCTGCACATGACGGCGAAGGAACCCGGCCCCGGCGGTATCCGCCTCAAGCCGGTGTCGCTGGACCTCAACTACATCGAAACGTTCAAGCGTCCGTCGCCCGACGCCTACGAGCGGCTGCTGATGGACGTGGTCCGGGGCAACCCGACCCTGTTCATGCGCCGCGACGAGGTGGAGGCCGCCTGGGAGTGGGTCGAGCAGATCCTCGTCGGGTGGGAGAAGTCCGAGCGTGGACCGCGGCGGTACCCGGCGGGCACCAACGGACCCACCGACGCGACCATCCTGATCGAGCGCGACGGCCGCGCCTGGCACGAAGGAGTTACCGCATGACCGACGCGCCCACACCCACCGCCGACGTACACCCCGTCCTCGCCGCCGTCACCGAACGCATCATCGAGCGCAGCAGGCCCGAGCGCACGATCTACCTCGACCGCATCCGGCAGGCCGCCGACCGCGGTCCGGCGCGCGGCAAGCTGGCCTGCGCGAACCTGGCGCACGGCTTCGCCGCGTCCGGCCCGGCCGACAAGAAGGCGCTGCGCGCGTTCGTCAAGCCCAACATCGCGATCGTCTCGTCGTACAACGACATGCTGTCGGCGCACCAGCCGTTCGAACACTTTCCCCGGCAGCTCAAGGCCGCGGTCATGGAGGCCGGCGGCATCGCCCAGTTCGCAGGCGGCGTCCCCGCCATGTGCGACGGCATCACCCAGGGCCGCGACGGAATGCAGCTGTCCCTGTTCAGTCGCGACGTCATCGCGATGGCGACGGCGATCGGCCTGTCCCACGACATGTTCGACGGCGCCCTCATGCTCGGCGTGTGCGACAAGATCGTGCCCGGAATGCTCATCGGCGCACTCGGATTCGGCCACCTGCCGACGATCTTCGTGCCCGCCGGGCCGATGACGTCCGGTCTGCCCAACAACGAGAAGTCGCGCGTCCGCCAGCTGTACGCCGAGGGCAAGGCCGACCGCGAGCAACTGCTCGATGCCGAGGCTGCGTCCTACCACGGTGTCGGCACCTGCACGTTCTTCGGCACGGCCAACTCCAACCAGCTGCTCATGGAGGTCATGGGCCTGCACCTGCCCGGATCCAGCTTCGTGAACCCGGGCACCCCGCTGCGGGAGGCCCTCACGTGGGAGGCGGGAAAGCGCGTCACCGGTCTCACCTCGCTCGGCGACGACTACACACCGGTCGGTGAGGTCGTGGACGAGAAGGCCGTGGTCAACGGTTGCGTCGCACTGCTCGCGACCGGCGGTTCGACCAACCACACGATGCACCTCGTGGCGATCGCCCGCGCCGCAGGCATCACCCTCACGTGGGACGACCTGTCGGAACTGTCCGCGATCGTGCCGCTGCTCGCCCGGATCTACCCCAACGGCTCGGCGGACGTGAACCACTTCCACGCGGCGGGCGGCCTCGGCTACGTCGTGTCGTCGATGCTGGATGCGGGACTGCTGCACGAGGACGTGAAGACCGTCGTCGGCGCCGGACTCCGCCGGTACACCGAGGAGCCGAAGCTGTCCGGCGAGGGCGTCGAATGGCAGCCGGGCACCAGAATCAGCCTCGACACCAGCGTGTTGCGCGGACCGGAAGATCCGTTCGACGTCAACGGCGGCCTCAAGATGCTGACCGGAAACCTGGGTTCGTGCGTGATGAAGACGTCGGCCGTCCACCCGGACCACCGCGTGGTGACCGCCCCGGCCCGGGTGTTCGACGATCAGCTCGACTTCCTCGCCGCGTTCGAGGCGGGAACGCTGACCGGCGATTTCGTGGCCGTGCTCCGGTACCAGGGGCCGCGCGCCAACGGCATGCCCGAATTGCACAAGCTCACACCGGTGCTCGGCGTTCTGCAGGATCAGGGCCGCAAGGTCGCGCTGGTTACCGACGGCCGGATGTCCGGCGCGTCCGGGAAGGTGCCCGCGGCCATCCACCTCACCCCCGAGGCGGCGGCGGACGGACCGCTCGCGCGGGTGCGTGACGGCGACGTCCTCACCGTCGACGCCGTGACCGGATCCGTGAACGTGCACGTAGGCGACGAGGAACTGGCCGCCCGCCCGGCGACCGGTCGTGCGCTCAGTGCCGACGAATGGGTCGGCACGGGCCGCGAACTCTTCGCCGGCCTGCGTGCCGCCGTCGGACCGGCGACCCAGGGCGCCAGCGTTTTCCACCCCCAACCCGTCTAAGGAGTATTCAGTGACGAACAGCCCCTCCCTCCTCGACCGCGTCCCGGTCATCCCCGTCGTCGTCGTGGACGACCTCGGCGACGCGGTGCCGGTGGCCCGCGCGCTGGTGGCCGGCGGCATCCCGATGATCGAACTGACCCTGCGGACGCCGTGCGCCCTCGATGCCATCAAGGCGATCGCGACCGAGGTGCCGGAGATCTGCGTCGGCGCGGGCACGATCGTGGAACCGGTGCAGGCCGCGCATGCGGCCGACGCGGGAGCGCAGTTCCTCGTCTCGCCGGGCAGCACCGAAACCCTGCTGAAGGCGATGACGGACACCGGACTGCCGCACCTCCCGGGCGCGGCGACCGTCTCCGAGGTGCTCTTCCTGCTCGAGCACGGCTACCGCGAACTCAAGTTCTTCCCCGCCGAGGCGTCGGGCGGCGCGAAGTTCCTCGGCTCGATCCACTCACCCGTTCCGGCCGCGCGGTTCTGTCCCACCGGCGGCATCTCGACGTCGAACGTCGGCGATTACCTGTCGCTGCCCAACGTCGGCTGCGTCGGCGGATCCTGGCTCACGCCCGCCGACGCCGTGAAGCAGCAGGACTGGGACCGGATCAGCGGACTCGCACGTGAGGCGGCGGCACTCGCCCGATAGCGCGTGACGCGGCGCGGTACGGTGAATCGTGCGCGACAGTGACAACGGTGATTCCCAGCGGCCGGGTTCTCAGTCCTCGCTGAAATCCGCCAACCAGCACCGTGTGGTCCGCGCGCTCCAGACGTCGGGTGAGCTCACCCAGGCGGAGATCGCGCGTCGCACCGGATTGGCCCCCGCAACCGTCTCCAACATGGTCAAGGAATTGACCGCGGCCGGGATGGTCGCCGTGCCGGGCGGCGACCACCCCGGCCAGCGCGGCCGGGCGGTGCGGCTGACCCGCCGGATGGGCCTCGCGGTCGGGATCGACTTCGGGCACCGCCATCTCACCGTGGCCGTCGCCGACATGGCACACCAGGTGCTCGCCGAGGAACGCGTCGAACTCGGTGCGGGTCACCGCGCGGAGGACGGCGTGGTGCAGGCGGGCGCCCTTCTCGACGCGGCCCTCGACCGACTCGGCTGCGACCGCACGTCCGTCCTCGCGGTCGGCATGGGTCTGCCCGCACCGCTCGAGACCGACACCGGCGAGGTCGGCGGCCCGTCCATCCTCCCCGGCTGGGTCGGTGTCGACGCGGCCGCCATCGCGTCGGAGTATCTCGGCACCGCCGTGCACGTCGACAACGACGCGAACCTCGGTGTGCTCGCCGAACACATGTGGGGAGCCGGCCGCGGCACCACCGACCTCGCCTACATCAAACTGTCCGACGGCGTGGGTGCCGGCCTCGTCCTCGACGGCCGGCTGTACCGCGGAAGAGGCGGCACCGCAGGCGAAATCGGCCACCTGACCCTCGACGAGTTCGGGCAGGTGTGCCGCTGCGGCAACCGCGGCTGCCTCGAGACTCTCGTCGCCTCGCACGTCGTGATCGGGCTGCTCGCCCCGAGTCGCGGTCCCGATCTGAGCATCGCCGACATCGTCGCGATGGCCGAGCGCGGCGACGCCGCCTGCATCCGGGTGCTCGCCGACACCGGGCGCCACGTCGGCGTCGCGGCAGCGAGCCTGTGCAATCTCGTCAATCCCGAACGACTCGTCATCGGCGGCGAACTCGCACTGGCCGGCGAACTGCTCCTCGGGCCGATGCGTGAGGTCGTCGGCCGCTACGCGGTGCCCAGCGCGGTCCGCTCCCTGGACATCCGCGTCGCCGAACTCGGCCCCCGCGCTCAGGTGCTCGGCGCCGTCGCCCTGGGTCTGCGATCCGCGCTTCCCGCCTGACTGTTCGCCGCTGAATTCCCGCTCCGGTCAGGGCGCGAGCCCTGCGTTCTTCGCGTCCCTCGTGTTCATTGGTGAATATAAATCGGACAAACACGCCTTCCTATGTTCATGTCTTGACGATTCGTGGTTTCGTTGCCTACTGTGTTCCACACCACAACGACTGCGCACTCTGCGCAGGCCTCGGCCCGATCCGAGTCTCGATCACCCCTTGCTCACGAGGAGTCCCATGACTGAAAACGTCCTGTTGCCCGGCGCGGAATCGCCCGGCGACACCGCAGAGGGCACTTCGGTTCCCGTCCGGTTCGCGGTCGTCGCCGCACTCGGCGGCCTGCTGTTCGGCTACGACAGCGCAGTGATCAACGGCGCCGTGTCGGCGATCGAGGGCAAGTTCCAGGTCGAGTCCGCTCTCCTCGGCTTCGCGATCGCCTCGGCGCTGCTCGGTGCCGCGGCGGGAGCGATGCTGGCCGGGCGGATCGCCGACCGGTACGGACGCCTCGTCACGATGCGGGCCGCCGCGGTGATGTTCCTGCTGAGCGCCATCGGCACCGGATTCGCGGCCAACGTCGAGATGCTGGTGACGTTCAGGATCGTCGGCGGCATCGGTGTGGGTCTGGCCTCGGTCATCGCACCCGCCTACATCGCTGAGATCTCGCCCGCCCGGGTGCGTGGACGTCTCGGGTCGCTGCAGCAACTCGCGATCGTCACCGGCATCTTCGTCTCGCTCCTGGTCGACTACGCCCTCGCCGCGCTCGCCGGCGGGTCGCAGGAAGAACTGTGGTTCGGGCTCGAGGCGTGGCGGTGGATGTTCCTCGCGATGTGTGTGCCCGCGCTGGCCTACGGTCTGCTGTCACTGACGATTCCCGAATCCCCCCGCTACCTGATCGCTCAGGGGCGCATCGCCGAGGCCCGCGGCATCCTCGCGGTCCTGCTCGGCGAGAAGGGCCTCGACCTCAAGATCGAGAGCATCCGTTCGACGCTGGCCCGCGAGACGCAGCCGTCGATCCGCGACCTGAAGGGCTCCGCGTTCGGCCTGATGCCGATCGTGTGGATCGGTATCGGACTCTCCGTCTTCCAGCAGTTCGTCGGTATCAACGTGATCTTCTACTACTCGAGCGTCCTGTGGCAGGCCGTCGGCTTCGACGAGGGCAGTTCCCTGAAGATCACGGTCATCACGTCGGTGGTCAACATCGCCACCACACTCATCGCCATCGCCTACATCGACCGGGTGGGCCGCCGGCCGCTGCTCATCATCGGCTCCGCCGGCATGGCCGTCACGCTCGCGACCATGGCGTTCATCTTCGGAACCGCCTCCACCACGGTCGTGAACGGTGTCACGACGCCGCAGTTGACCGGGCTGCAGGGGCCGATCGCGCTCGTCGCCGCCAACCTGTTCGTGGTCGCGTTCGGAATGTCCTGGGGCCCGGTCGTGTGGGTCCTGCTCGGTGAGGCGTTCCCCAACCGCATCCGGGCCGCCGCGCTGTCGCTCGCCGCGGGTGCCCAGTGGGCGGCGAACTGGCTGATCACCGTGACGTTCCCGTCCATGAAGGACTTCTCGCTCGGAATCTCGTACGGCTTCTACGCCGTCTGCGCGGTGCTGTCGCTCGTTTTCGTGCTGCGCTGGGTCAAGGAGACGAAGGGCGTGGAACTCGAAGCCATGCACTCCGATTCGATCGTGTAGGCCTTTCCCGCCACGACGAAGACGCCCGCGAGGATCTCACTCGCGGGTGTCTTCGTCGTCCTTCATCTGCTCGACGGCCGTCGCGGATTCGCTCACGATCGCGCGCATGGCCGCCTCCGCCGCATCCGCGTCGCCCATCTGGATGGACGACGCCACCACGCCGTGCAGGCGGATCGCCTCGGTCTCCGCGACGTGCGGCATCAGCGAGTGCCGGGTGCGGCCCTCGAGCACCTCCACGACGATCTGCGACATCGCACGCAGCAGGGGATTGCCCGACGCGGTCAGCAGTGTGCGGTGAAAGTCGGAATCGTGGGCCAGGTACGCATCCGTGTCCGCCGCGCGGGACGTCGACGACATTCCGATGACGGCCGCCGTCAGCGCCCCGCACTGCTCCGGCGTCGCCCGGGTCGCCGCGAGACGCGCGGCGAGCGGTTCGATACCCGACCGCAGTTCGCTCAGGCTCGACAGCTGGTCGAACCGCTGCGGTCCGGCGAGTTTCCAGCGGATCACGCTCGGGTCCAGTGAATTCCAGTGCTCCTCGCTCAGCACGGTGATCCCGACGCGACGGCGGACCGCCAGAAGTCCGAGGGATTCGAGAACCCGAACCACCTCGCGGACGACGGTGCGGGAGACGGAGTACTGGGTGACCACGTCGTCGGCGGAAATGCGGGTGCCGGGTGCCAGGGCTCCGGCCACGATGTCGCCGCCGAGCCGATCGAGCACCGTTTCGTGCAATTGCCGGTACTCGGCGCCCTCTGCGTTGGTCATCCGCCGATGGTCCCACGGTTGCCCCCATTGAACACACGTTGGCGCGCTCTTCAGACTCTAAGTAGTACTTATTCGGATTTCACCTTGAAATCATATGGTTTATAAGGCAGAGTGACCTGAGTCACGAACAACGGCCATTCCAATACCGATCTCCCTGGAGCAACAGAATGAGTACCGCGTCACTACTCGCAGCGGCCGACAGCGCCGGCACCGACGCGCAGCTGATCACGGCCGCCGTCGTCGGCGTCGCCGCCATCATCGCGCTGATCACCTGGCTCAAACTCCACCCGTTCCTCGCACTGTCGATCGGCGCCGTCGGTGTCGGCATCGGCGCAGGTCTCGGCGCCACGGACTCGGTGAAATCGTTCGTCGAGGGCTTCGGCGCCACGATGGGGAGTGTCGGAATCCTGATCGGCTTCGGTGCCATGTTCGGCAAGCTGCTCGCCGATTCGGGTGGCGCCGACCGCGTCGTCGACACCCTCGTCGGGCGCGCCGGACCGCGGACGCTGCCCTGGATGATGGCACTGGTCGGCGCGGTGATCGGCCTGCCGATGTTCTTCGAGATCGGCCTCGTGCTGCTGATGCCGGTCATCATTCTCGTCGCGCGCCGTTCGGGGCTGTCGCTGATGCGCATCGCGATTCCCACCCTGGCAGGCCTGTCGGCGATGCACGGTCTCGTTCCGCCCCACCCCGGGCCGCTGGTCGCGGTGGCGGCGCTCAACGCGAACCTCGGACTCACCCTCGCGCTCGGCGTTGTCGTCGCGATTCCCACCGTCATCGTCGCCGGACCGCTGTTCAGCAAGCTGGCGGCCCGCTGGGTGGACGTCCCCGTCCCCGAGCTCTACGTGACCGTCGAAGACCGGGAAGGTGCCGAGGCCGCCGCCGAGCGTCGCCGCCCCAGCTTCGCGGCCACCCTCTCCGCCATCCTGCTCCCGGTCGTCCTGATGCTGGGCAAGGCCATTGCCGACGTCGTCGCCGCCGGCTCGGAGTCGCCCGCGAAGGCACTGCTCGACTTCCTCGGAACGCCGGTCGTGGCCCTCGGGCTCGCGGTGCTCGCCGGAATGCTGCTCCTCGGCCGGGGCGGTGGCATGGATCGCAACGCCATCGCGGCGTCGCTGGAGAGCTCGCTGCCGCCGATCGCCGGAATCCTCCTCATCGTCGGTGCGGGTGGCGGATTCAAGCAGGTCCTGATCGACACCGGCATCGCCGACGTGATCGCCGAAGCGATCAAGGGCAGCGCCCTCCCCGTCCTGTTCCTCGCCTGGCTCGTGGCCGTGCTGATCCGTGTCGCCACCGGATCGGCCACCGTCGCGACCGTCACCGCGTCCGGCATCCTCGCGCCCGTCGCTGCCGAGCTGACGTCCACGCACGTCTCGCTGATGGTGCTGGCGATCGGCTCCGGCTCGCTGTTCCTGTCGCACGTCAACGACGCGGGATTCTGGCTGGTGAAGGAATACCTCGGCGTCACGGTGGTACAGAACCTGAAGACGTGGACGGTGATGGAGTGCATCATCTCCGTCACCGGTCTGGCCGGTGTCCTCGCGCTGAGCGTGTTCATCTAAAGGGGGTCGAGAATGTCGAGTGAGGTTGGTGAGATGCACGTGAGTACGCGCGAACCGGTAGGACGCACGCCGCAGACCGCGGATCCCGTCCTGGTGCTGATGGGCGTGTCCGGGTCCGGGAAGTCGACGGTCGCGGGAATCATCGCCGGCGCGATGGGCTGGGACCTGCAGGAGGGCGACGCGCTGCATCCTCCGGCGAATGTCGCGAAGATGGCGTCGGGGCAGCCGCTGACCGACGAGGACCGCTGGCCGTGGCTCGATCTCGTCGCCGGGTGGATCCGGGACCACACCGACAACGGTCTTCCCGGGGTCATCACCTGCTCCGCGCTCAAGCGCAGCTACCGCGACGTCCTGCGCGGAGACAACGTCGTGTTCGTGCATCTCGCCGGGTCGCGGGCGCAGATCGGCGAACGGCTGACCGCCCGGCTCGACCACTTCATGCCCCCGTCGTTGCTGGACACGCAGATTTCGACGCTCGAGCCGATCGAGCCCGACGAGGACGCCATCGTGGTGGACGTGGGCGGATCGCCGACGCAGGTGGCGACCGAGATCATCGCTCGACTGGAGCAGCGGCTCGGCCGGTGAACTTCCGGTAATCGGACGGAAATTCAGTCGAAGTCGCTCGGTAACGGGCGGCTTCGACTTACCGTGGCGTGTGGTCTCGGGGGATATGGGTGTGTTTCTCCCCGGATCGCCCTAGGGTGTCCAGTTAGCTGGACAAGCGTCCGATACAACGGAGGGCAGTATGCGAACGCGTGAATCGATCGTGTGGCACTGGGATGTCAGTCGGCGGGCGCGCATGACGTTCTGGTTCGCCAGGGCTTTCGTCAAACCGCTGTTCACGATATGGCCGACGACGGACCGCGGCATCGAACTACTCGCGGCTCTCGACGAACTCATCGACCGGCTACCCAAGCCGAAGGGGCTCGACATCGAGGCGATCTCGCTCGGCGGGGTGCCGTGCGAGAAGATCACCCACCCGCGACCCACCGTCACCTCGATGGACGGCGCCACCATCCTCTACTTCCACGGCGGCGGATTCGTGTTCTGCGGGCTCGCCACCCACCGGGCGCTGTGCGGTCTGCTCGCCGCGCGTTCGGGTGCGCCCGTCGTCTCGGTCGAGTACCGGCAGCTTCCCAAGGGGGCGATCGGGGCGTCGCTGGTGGACGCCATGACCGCATACACCGAGATGCTGAAGGTCTGCGACGACCCCAGCAGGGTGATCGTCGCGGGGGACTCGGCGGGCGGGTACCTCGCGATGAAGGTCGCCGAAGTCGCCGCGTTGCGGGGCATCACCCGGCCGGCGGCCGTCATCGGATACTCGCCGCTGCTCAACCTCGACCTCGAGGATCACGACCCCGATTTCATGAAGCGCGACGCGTACCTGCCGATGTCGCAGGTGGCCAAGCTGAAGGACCGCTGGCTGGCCGGGCCCGACCAGATTCCCGGTGCCCAGTCGCCCGTGAACGCGGATCCCGCACTGTTCCCACCGGTCTTCCTCACCGCCGCCGAGTACGAGATCATGCGGCCCGACGTCGAAATCATCACCGACCGGTTCGATCGAGAGGGACGGCAGATCGAGACCCACATCTGGAGTGGACAGATCCACGCGTTCCCGGTGATCGGCAAGGTGCTGCGGGAAAGCCGCACGATCATCGGGCTCACCGTCGACTTCGCGTCCCGCGCACTCACGGAGCCGAAGCGGCACTCGGCCTGAACGGCAGAACGGGTGGGCCTGTGCCCACCCGTTCCGCCGTCCGCGGACTATGCGGGGTTGAGCACCCTGCGCAGCAGCGGTGACACCGTGATCAGCAGTCCCAGCAGGGCGACACCCGTGACGAGCACGAGGCCGGAGTGGAACTGGTGGAACCCGGCGCCGCTGATGCCGGTGGCGGTGTGCGAGCCTGCGGTGACGAGCGCGGTGGTCAGCGCCAGCACGAGCGCGGCACCGACCTGTGCGGACGTCTGCACGAGCCCCGACGCCAACCCCTGCTCGGAGTCGTCGACACCCGACGTGGCCTGGGCCATGATCGACGTGAAGCCCAGCGCGAAACCGACACCCAGCAGCACCACGCTCGGCAGGATCGCGATCGTGTAGTCGGGCTGATCGCTCCCGGCGAAGAGGAACCACAGGTAGCCGAGGCTCAGCGACGTGAGTGCCGCGATGATCATGCGGGCGGTGCCGAACGCGTCGATCAGACGGCCCACGAACGGCGACCCGAAGGCCACGATGATGCCCGCGGGGAGAAGACCCAGCGCCATCTCCAGCGGCGACCATCCGAGCACCGACTGCAGGAAGATCGTCATCATGAACTGGAAGCTCAGGTAGGAGCCGAACAGCGCGACGATGCTGAGGTTCGCCCGCACGATCGAACCGACCCGCAGAATGCTCAGCCGCACGAGCGGGTGCGCGACCCGGTTCTCCACGACGAAGAACGACGCCAACAGGGCAGCGGCCAGTGCGAACGAGCCCAGCGTGAGCGGATCGGCCCAGCCGCGAGCCGGCGCCGACACGACGGTGTAGACGGCGAGCAGCATGCCCGACACCAGCGTGGCGGCTCCGACGATGTCGTGTCCGCCGGTGTCGGCGGCTCGGTCGCGGGGGATCAGGGCGGCGCCTGCGACCAGGGCGAGCACCGCGAACGGCACCGGCATCAGGAACGTCCAGCGCCACCCGGCGCTGGTCAGCAGCCCGCCCAGGATCAGTCCGGACGAATAGCCGCTGGCTCCGAAGACGGAGAAGATCGACAGCGCCCGGTTACGGGCGGGACCCTCCTTGAACGTGGTGGTGAGGATCGACATCGCGGTCGGCGCGGTGAACGCGGCGGCGAGTCCCTTCACGAAGCGGCTCGTGATGAGCAGCGTGCCGTTGTCGACGAGTCCGCCGACCAGGGACGCGATCGCGAACACGGTCAGCGCGATCAGGAAGACGCGGCGGCGTCCGAGGAGATCGGCGGTGCGTCCGCCCAGCAGCAGCAGACCACCGAATCCGAGGACGTATCCGTTGATGATCCATTGCAGCGAGGTGGTCGACAGCCCGAGTTCGGTTCCGATGGAGGGCAGTGCAACACCCACCATCGAGACGTCGAGACCGTCGAGGAACATCACGAGGCACAGCACGGCCAGGACGCCCCAGAGGCGGGGAGTCCAGGCCTGGTCGGTCGACGGGGCGGTGGTGGCGCCCGGCGAGGTGGCGAGGTCCGGGGTGGCGTCGCTGATAGTCACAGGGAGAATGTAGATGCACGTGCAATCAATGCGCAAGCACTAATTTCGTTTGCATTTAATTCGCTTGCACGTTTTTCGTGCGCGCGCTAGGGTGCGGACCATGAGCTCAGAAGCGGACCTGCGCGGCACGTGGCGGCTGCTCGCGAGCCGATACAACTCGATCGCCTGCGAGTTGGATCGTGAGATGCAACACGCGCACGGCCTGAGCATGAGCGATTTCGAGACACTCGACCGACTGATGGACACCGCCTGCGACCGGCCACGGATGCAGGACCTGGCGGCCGAGATGTACCTCAGCCCCAGTGCGCTGTCCCGGAGCGTTGCCCGGCTGGAGAAGGCGGGCCTGGTCGCCAGAGCGCTGTGCGAGGCGGACCGGCGCGGCGTCTTCGTCGACGTCACCGACGCCGGCCGCGAGGTACACGCCGACGCCAAGAAGATTCAGCTGGGTGTACTCACCGAAAGGCTTTCGGAAGCAACCTGATTCGTCACGTCAACGAGGTGGGTGTCGCATAGTCGTCGGACGGGAACTCGCCGTCGACGACGGCGGTCACCACCGTGTTCTCGAGTGTGATCGCCCCGCCGTGATTGTCCAGGAACGCGGTGTCCGCGGCGTCGCGCCCCGTCGCGATCCGCAGCAGTGCCGAACGCGGGGCCAGCCGGGTGGCGTCGACCACCCGCCACTCGGAATCGACGAACGCCTCGACGACGGCGTGGAAGTCCATCGGATCGCAGCCCGGCGCATACACCGCCGCCAGCCGCGCCGGGATGGTGACGGCCCGCAAGAGCGCGACCGTGAGGTGGGCGAAGTCACGGCACACCCCGGCCCCGGACAGCATCGTGTCGACGGCACTGTCGGTGGATCTGCTCGACCCCGCCTGGTACAGCAGCCGCGACCCCACCCACGTGGTGATGTCCTGCAGCAGTTCCGGGTGCGGCTTCGACAGGTTGAACTCCCCGCCGGTGAAACCGAAGAACTTGTCCGCCTCGGCATATCGGCTCGGGCGCAGATACTTCGACAGGTCGTAGTCGGTGACGGGAGGCGAATCGGCCTTGCCCAGAACCGAAGCCGAGTACTCGACGTGCAGCGAGCCGCGTGGACTGTCCAGCAGGTGGACGCGAGTTCCGTGCTCCGCCACCATCTCTCGTGCCTCGACCGGGTTACCGTCGAGGGTGAACGTCAGCGACTCCGACAAATCCGAACCGGGGGTCCGGGCCACCGCGATCTTGAATTCGAGACTGGTGGGGTCGGTGACCTCGATGTCGAGAGTGGCGGTGACGTGACGTTTCATCAGCCCATCCTGGCATCCCGCGTCCGGGGGTGCAGAACCCCCCGGCGGAGTCAGGCCCGAACGCGTGGCCGCAACCACTCGACGAGATCGTCGAGTACCTCCTCGTTCTCCGGTTCGTTGAACACCTCGTGGAACAGGTTTTCGTAGATCTCCACCGTGAGATCCTCCGAACCGGCGTACTCCGCGATGAGTTCCGTGCCGTGCACGCTCGCGAGCCCGTCGTCCCGCCCGTGCTGGAGCAGCAGGGGAACCTTCAACGACGGCAGGCGCTCCGGCAAATGCTCGGCAGCCAGAATCATTCCGCGCGCAATCCCCGCAGGCACCTTCCCGTGGTGGACGAGGGGATCCTCCTCGTAGGCCGCCACGACCGCCGGATCGCGGGACACCAGCTTCGCGTCGAGTGATTCGACGGGCACGCCGGGGAGGAAGCGGCCCACCAGCTTGCCGATCTCGACCACCACGCGCGGTGTCCCGCTCGTCACGTCGACCGCGGGTCCGGACAGCATGAGTGCCTTCAGGTCCTGCTGGTGGTCGAGGGCGTACGTCAGTGCGATGGAACCGCCCATACTGTGCCCGAGGAGGAACCGGTCGGTGCCCGGCCAGTCCGTCGACGCGATGCCGAACAGCTGGTGCAGGTCGTCGGTGAATTCGCGCCAGTCCTTCAGATGGACCCGTTTGCCGCCCGACCGCCCGTGTCCGCGGTGGTCGGGCGCGTAGATCGCCAGATCGAGTTCGCCGAGTCGCTCGATCACGTGGTCGTAGCGCCGGGCGTGTTCGCCGAAGCCGTGGCACAGCACCAGCACGCCGCGCGGGCGCCGCTCGGGAAGCCACACGTCGTAGACGATGGGAATTCCGCCGACGCCGGCGAAGGACGATTCTCGATGCTGCATGATGCCCCTTCGTGGTCCGAATTCGACGACTCAGATCATTGCACGGTGAGGTACCCCGACAAGCGGAAAATTAGGGGATCGGTCCCTTCGACAACAGGTCGATCACGGCTCGGGAGGTGCGTCGCCGCAGCCATCCACGCGGCCCGTCCTCGCCGAGCGCGGCGCGGGCGGCGTTCAAGCCCGACACCCCGTGCACACCGCCGCCCGGGTGCGCCGAGGCGCTGCCCAGGTACAGGCGCTGAACCGGGGTTTCCGAGCGGGAGATGCCCGGCCCGGGCCGGAAGACCAGTTGCTGATGGAGTTGCGCCGTCCCCCCGTTGACGGCGCCGCCCACGAGATTCGCGTCGGCCGCCTCGAGATCCGACGGGCGCTGGACGACGCGCCCGACGACCCGATCCGCGAAACCGGGTGCGTGTGCCTCGAGGACGTCGTCGACCCGCGCCGCCAGCAGGTCGGCAGACGCGTTGTCGATGATGTCGCGCGGTAGATGCGTGTACGCCCAGGCGCTTTCGGTGCCCTCCGGTGACCTGCTGGGATCGGCGGTCGTCATCTGCCCGAACAGCAGGAACGGGCGGGCCGGGACGGTGCCGGTGGTCAGGTCGGCCATCCACCGGACGAGGCCGTTGTCGTCGGCGCCGAGGTGGACGGTCCCCGCACCGCTCAGGCTGGGCGAACGCCACGGAATCTTCTGTGACAAGGCGTAATTGACCTTCAGCACCGGCGTGTCCCACTCGAAATGGTCGAGATCGGCACGCACCCGGGCGGGGACGGCATGGTCCGGCAGCAGCGACCCGTACAGCGCGGGCGCCGAGACGTCGGCGATCACCGCCCGGCGTGCCGTGTAGCGGGCACCCGACGCCGTCCGCACGCCGACGGCGCGACCGGACCGAACCTCGATCCCAGTCACCGCGTCGCCGTAGTGGAAATGCGCGCCCGCGTGCTCGGCCCGGCGTACCATCGCGGCCGACAACTCGCCCGCGCCGCCCACCGGGACGGGGTACCCACCGTCCTGGGCGAGCATCGTCAGGATGTACCCCATGACGCCGCTGCCCGGTGCGTCCGGAGGGGTGTCGGCGTGCATCGCGTTGCCCAGCAACAGCAGTCGTGCCGCCTCGTCGCGGAACAGTTCGTGCGCCATCCGCCGCGCAGGAAGGAGGAGGAATCGCGCCACCCTCAGCGACTCGGCGGTGCCCAGCCGGCGCAGCAGGGCGCTCGGGCCCCGCACGGGAGGGAACGGGCTGAACAGGATGCTCAGCAGCGGTTCCTTGATGTGGTGCCACTGCTCGACCAGCGCCGTCCACGCGACGCCGTCGCCGGGTTGCCTGCGTTCGAGGTCGGCGGCCGTGTCGGCCGGGTCGGGATGAATCACCGGCGCGTCCTCGTCTGCAGCGGAGCGGGCGTGCCCGACCGCGCGGGGCGCGTGACTCCAGCGCAACCCGTGCGACTCGAGGTCCAGCCCGCGCAGCGCGGGGGACACGGTCGACAGGGGATAGAACGCGCTGAACAGGTCCGACGTGAAGCCTGGGACGAGTTCGGCCGACCTCACCGCGCCGCCGGGCGTCGGCTGCGCCTCCACGACCGCGACGTCCCAGCCTGCATCGGCGAGAGTCGCGGCCGCGACGAGCCCGTTGGGACCGGATCCGATGACCACTGCGTCGACGTTGCTCACCCGACCAGGCTGTCAGAAAAGTCAGCGCTCCGCTCGATGCTCAGAGGGACGACGGCGTGAACGTCACCGGCAGATGCTTCAGTCCGTTGATGAAGTTGGAGCGCAGCCGCTGGGCAGGCGCCGTCTGCTCCATGTCGGGCATCCGACGCAGAATCTCACTCAGCATCACCTTCATCTCGGCGCGAGCGAGGTTGGCGCCGAGACAGAAATGGTGACCGCCGCCGCCGAACGCGATGTGCTGCGAGTAGTGGCCGGTGGGACGGTCGATGTCGAACGTGTACGGATCGTCGAACACCGCCTCGTCACGGTTCCCCGACATGTGCCAGATGACCACCCGCTCGCCCTCGGAGATCTCGACGTCGTGCAGCACAGTGTCCCTGGTCGCGGTCCGGCGGAACTGCATGACCGGTGTGGCCCACCGCAACCCCTCCTCGATCAGGGCGTCGAGCTTCGACGGATCCTCGAGCACCTTCCGGCGCTCCTCGGGATGCTCCATCAGCGCCAGCTGGGTGTGCGAGATGGCGTTGCGGGTGGTCTCGTTTCCCGCGACCGCGAGCAGCATGAAGAACATGTTGAAATCGAGTTCGCCGAGCTTCTCGCCGTGGACGTCGGCCTGGATGAGAGCTGTCGCAATGTCGTCGCGCGGGTGCCGCTTGCGGTCCTCGAACATCTCGAGGCTGTAGGCGAACATCTGTCCGGCCGCCGCGCGTTCCTGACCTTCCGCGAGGTGGAATTCGGGATCGGACGAGCCGATCATCTGATTCGTCAGGTCGAAGATGAGCTTGCGGTCCTCCTGGGGCACGCCGAGGAAGTCGGCGATCGCCTGCAGCGGCAGTTCGGACGCGACGTCGACGACGAAGTCGCACTCGCCACGCTCGATCACCGCGTCGACGATGCTCGTGGCGCGCTGCGCGAGAATGTCGTGCAGCTGGCCGATGCGGCGGGGCGTGAAGCCCTTGCTGACAATCTTCCGCAGCGCCGTGTGGTCCGGTGGGTCCATGTTCAGCATCATCAACTGCTGGCCCGCCAGGTCGTCGGGGGCAAGGTCGTCGATGTAGGTGGCGCCCCGCCACGACGAATACGTCTCGGCGTCCCGGTTCACGGTCACGATGTCCGCATGCCGGGTGACGCACCAGAAGGGGTCGCCGCGCTCGTCGAGGTGCCGGTAGACCGGAGCCTCGCGCCGCAACGTGGCGAACATCTCGTGGGGCACGCCCTGCACGAAGGTGTCCGGGTTGTAGAGATCGACGTCGGCGAGCTTCACGGTCCCTCCTGAGGCCTCACGTACGAGAATACGTTCTAGTCCTGGAGGATGTGGGGACAACGAAAACGGCCCCGGAGAATTGAATCTCCGGAGCCGTTTCCACTTGGTAGCGGGGACAGGATTTGAACCTGCGACCTCTGGGTTATGAGCCCAGCGAGCTACCGAGCTGCTCCACCCCGCGTTGCATTGACAACACTACACCCTTCCCGGAGTGCTCTTGACCAACCCCGGGGAGGGCTAGGTCACATCAACCGGAACTGGACCATTTCGATGGCGTTCTCGATCGCCTCGGAAACCTCCCGCAAGCGCTCGTCCGCGCCGGCCGCAGCGAGAATCTGCAGGCGGTCGGCGTCGCCCATCGGAATGTACGTGGCGATCTCGTACAGCCTCGTGCCGAGGGACCCGCGGAACCCGCCGATGACCGGAACGTCGGGCGGGACGTTCCCGGTCTCCGTCGCGAGACGTCGGAGGAGGCCGTACAGGAATTCGAGTCTCTCGATCAGCGACGGGAATTCGTAATCCGCCGTCTGGGTGCCGGAGTTCTCGTCCGGCCACACATCCACCTCGGCGATCGGATACGGGTTGTCCGGCAACCACTTCGACACCTTGATGCGTTCCTCGGTGCGGCAGAACAACTCGTACCGGCCGTCGCCGATCGACGCGTGGGATTCGATCCGCGCGATCGTGCCCACGTCGTGGCGCACGTCGCCGCCACCCACCTCGTTGCCGCGAGCAATGAGCACGACCCCGAATCGCGGACCGTCCGGTGCGTCCAGGCAGTCGCGGACCAGTTCCTGATAGCGGGGTTCGAAGACGTGGAGGGGGAGCTGCTGACCGGGCAACATCGTCGAGCCCAGCGGGAACATGGGGAGCAGAGTCATCAGGGGATTCTCAATCGGGGTACGGGCGTCGCCGGCAACGGGTCGACGCGATCGATCTCGTCCGTCAGGTGTTCCGACCACGTCAGGAGGCCGGCGATGTCGAGGCCGTGTGGCGCCTCCACCTCGTAATGCCGGATCCGGTCGTGGCCCTGGCGCAGCAGCGACCGCGCACCGGTCTTGTTGCCCCGCATCAGGTGGGTGAGACCCACAGCGAGCTGCGCGAGCCCCTGCCACAGTTCCCGCTCGTCCTCGGGTGCGATCTTCCACGTGCCTTCGAGGATTTCGTGGGCGTGGAACGGCATGCCGTGGTCGAGTAGCCGCTGAGCCTCGGTGATCGCCTCGTCGGGCGGTAACCGCAGGTCGTCGGGGATGCGCGGCACACCCTCGGCGTCGTGAGGCAGGGGCCGGCCAAGCTCGTCGCGGGGGCGTGCGTTGAGCGGCTTCCCCGTCCCGTCCCTGTCCCGATCGGTCATGGGACAAGGGTAACGCTCAGCCGCGGGTCGGCGAAGGGTTGGCAAGGGCCGCAGACACGCGTTTCGACAACTCGTCGCGAACCACCCGGACCGTCGCCGACCGCAGGTGAACACGGTCGTCCTGGTGATAGAGGTACCGGCCGTCCTGTTCCACGTCGATCCAGGTCAGTTCACCCAGAACGGGCTCGTCGAGTCCGCTGCGCGCACCACGGATGCAGATGTAACCGATCCCGGTTCGCGGTCGGCCGACGATCCGTCGGAGCAGAGTGCCGTCGGAGGCCCGGGCGTTCTGCAGGACGGACGTCGTGGCGCTTCGGCTCTGGAGGTCGTCGGGGTGCGCGGTCAGCGACGGGGTTCGTCCGGGAGCGCAGTCGGGCAGGTCGTCCAGGAGTCGGGCGGTGAACTCGTCGACGCTCTCCACGCCCGCGTCGCTCTCCACGCCCGCGTCGATCCGGATGTCGCCGCGTCCCGGTTCGTCGCGGAGCTGTTCGGCGACGACGGCGACCCGGCCACGGATGCTGCCCCTCCGCCGGATCCCGGAGTCGAGTTCGGGGGAGGGGGCGAGCACCGTGACGGACACCTGCGGGTTCCGGAGCACCTGGATCGCGGCGACCAGTTTCGGTTCGTCGAGCGCGAACCGCCACTGCTCGAGTTCGCGTTGCTGGATCGCGTACTGGTCTTCCGTCGCCGCGGCGGACCGGTACTTCAGCGGGTACGGCATCCGGTCGAGATCGGTTGCCTCCCAAAGGCACATGAATTGAGCTGACGTCAGCCGCCAGTTCATGCGCCGATCACCGGCGGTGCGACGGGGTCGAGTTTACCGATCAGGTCGTTGCCGTTGTCGACGGTGATGAGGTAGCTCGGCGTCTGATGCTCCGTGTCGCCCTCGCCGTTTCCGCCTGCCCGGCCGGGCGCACCCATCATGCCGGGTGCCATACCCATCCCGGGGCGACTCATGCTCGGTTTCACCGGCGTCGCCGCCGCGGCAGCGGCCGCCGCCCCTGCACCCGCCGCCGCACCACCCGACGGGATCGGGCCACCCGGAACCACACCACCCGAGTTGGACTCGGACTCGCGTTTGTCGTTCTTCCGGCGCGTGCTCGACGCCGAACCCCCGACACCCGATCCGCCGGCGCCGGATGCACCGGACCCCGAACCACCGGCGATCCCGCCATAGCCCGTGCCGCCCGTGCCGTTGCCCGACTGCGAACCTGCACCAGCAGCGTTCTGCGCATTCGCAGCCGCAGTCTGTGCGGCCGAACCGGATCCGGCACCGGCACCGGCGCCCTGATTGGCGGCAGCCTCGGCATTCGCTGCAGACGTGGTCGCGGCATCATCCTCCGCGGAACCCTCGGCCCCAGGGGTCTCACCATTCACAGACGCATCGCCATCGCTCGGCGCGGAGAAGGTACTGCTGTCGGATGTGTTCCAAGAACTGGGGCCGCCCGAGGTAGGCGCAGTGAGATTCGGATCGGTCGAACCGGGCCCGCCGCTGAGTGAATGCGGTGCCGGGAGGACCGGAACGTTGGTACCCACGTCCCGGTAGTTCGGGACATAGATGTTCTGCAGCTTCCGAATGGCCTCTTCCCTCGCCGCATCCCGCGCTGCTTCCTGAGCTTCGGCGGCAGTGGGCGTCAGAGGGAGAAGGCTGAGGGGTTGTTCCGACGTCGGCGCGGGGATGCTGTTCTTCACATCCTGCGCAGCGCTACTGAGAATGTCGAGCTTCACGCCAATCGCCTGCACTCCCGAGGTCAACTGGTCACTCACGCCCGCAAGGGTTTCTGTTGCCGCGAGCGCCGCGTCGGCGGCGGCGCCCTCCCACTTTTCGGCAATCGTGTTCTTCAGAAGTGCGAACCCGAAGCCAATGGGCAGCGAGCCGACGATCGCGTGGCAAGCCTGAGCAAGATCCCCGATGACACTCGGATCCAAATCCTGCGTCTTCGCATAGATCTCCGAATGCTGCCAGCCTTCGAAGCTCTCCATCGTCGTGATGTACGGCGGATCGATGTCCTCTGACCCGAGTTGCTGCGCGGACCTCTGCAACCGTGTGCGGTGCTGATCGCCGGCGCCATTCGGCAGTACTGCATCGAAAAGGGGAGCGAGCGGGTCCTTCGGTGCCATCGGTCAGTCCCCCTTCGGGATGAACGGCTCAAAGGTGCGGGCTGTCTCTTCCAGTCCCGCACACCATTCGGCCTCCGGTGCATCAACCCCGTGACCCTGGAAAACGCTCCGGTCAAGAATAAGCACCCCATAAGGGGTTTCGATCGACAGTGCGCACGCGTTTGGTTTGTTGGTTTCCCATTTGAGAAGCGCAGGCCGTCCGTTGATTTCGGTCGGGGTTGAGTATCCCTTGGTTTTCTCCCTCTCCTCGGCGAATGCGATATTTCCCGACAGAATATTCAAGCCGTAGAGGCGCTGCTGTGTGTCGTAACTGCATCCAAGGAAGGTATAAGAATCGGGTGTGAAGTCAGCGTTTGTTTCGCTCGTAGGGTCGTATCCAGCCGCGACGAGAGTGTCATCAGGCAGATCGAGGCAGGGATCGAACGAGACTGGTGGGCGATCAGATTGATCGACGTGGCGCGGTGTACGTGCAGAAGTCGGGGTGGATGCACTGTCGGGACTCGATTGGCCATCCGCAGTCTGCGACCCGCACCCCGCTAGGAACGCGACGGCCAATACCGCCCCCGTACGCACGATGACACGGCTCATCGACTGACTTCCCCCTCCATTGCGCCTAGAGCTCGACTAATCGCGCTATCGGCATCTGCGAATTCTTCGCCACCCGTTATGAACGTGTCGCGCATTACTTCGATAACTTTCCGAAACTGGTCAAGTCGCTCAACTACTGAGCCGGACCCGTTGCCACCATTCAGTTTCTCCTCATAGCGAGATTGCAGCTGAATCGCAGAGTCGAAACTGCCGAAGCCAGTGACGTTGCTTAGTGCTCTGGACTTCTTGAGAGCGTCATCAAGCTGGTCGATCATCGTGTTGCAGATGCCCACGCATCGTTGGATGGCGTCATCTTCCAGACGCAGTGTTTTGCTCATTCCCATCCCCCCAGTGCTCGACAGGACCCCCTCGGCCGCGTGCGGAGATGCTACCGCACGGGTGTGTCATTCGGTCTGGTGCGCAGCGCTGCAATGTTCAGGCTGCGTTGAGGAATTCGATGAGGATGCGTTCGACGGGTGAGTCGGTCTGAAGCTCGTGGAATGGCAATGGTTTCGGTAGTGGTGGTGCTGTCGATCGGTACCGGTGTCCGGTGGGGGTGTAGACCTCGATGTGGTGCAGTCCTCCGGGCCGCTGATGAGGGGTGGCGTTCCATCCTGCGCCTTGTTTGGCGTAGTTGCAGGCTGCGCACAGACCGGCGCCGTTGTGCGCGGTCGTCGGGCCCTCGCTTTCGCGGGGTCGGATGTGGTCGTGGTGCCGGATCGGGGCATCGCACCAGGGTGTCCGGCAGGTTCGATCGCGTAGATCGATGAGCCTCGCCAACCCGGCGGGGAAGCAGCGGGCCCGGGATTCGGTCGCGGTCAGCGCTCCCGACTGTGGGTTGGCGTACAGACGGCGCAGGTTCACCCGCGTCGCATCTCCGGTGTCTGGATCGATCGCTGCCTGGACTGCCTCGGAAATCCAGTGCCCCGCCAGTTCGGCGGGGACAGGCCCGTATCCCTGCACGTGGGCTGGTTCGGATCCGTTGTCGAGGAGGGCGCGATCGGAGATCACCAAGTTCACGGTGATCGGCGGTGTCGTCGCCGTGTGGTGTGTGCCGGTGACTCTGGACACGAGGAGGTCGGCCATGATCTGCGACCGCGTGCGTTCGTCGCCCGCGGCGAGGATCGAGTCGGCGTCACGTGCGAGGGTGGCGTGCACCGCGACCCCCTGCGCGACGGGTAGCAGGGCGCTGACGTAGGCCATGGTGTCCGGTGCGGGACGGGAGGTGACCCGCCGATCCGACACGGCCTTGCGCGCCCGCCGCACCACGGCCTCGGCGTCGACTTCCGCGGCTGCCGCGCGAACTTTCGCGCACACCGCCTGGTCGCCGAGCCCGTCCAACGTTGCCGGGTCGCCGCACAGCAGGTAGTCGATCGCTGTGCGATCTTCTCGGGTCAGGCATGCCGTTTCGCGGACGAGGATTGTCGCTCGCCACTCGCTGAGCAGCCCTCGCTCGAGCAGCGCCAAGGTGCAGGGCATCTCGTGGACGAGAGCGGTCGCCATGCCGAGATGGCGACCGCCGCGAAATGGTGAGTCCCGTCGTGCCAGCGCAACCTGGTTTGCGATGCCGCGCCCGCGCTGCGGCAGCGGCACATTGCGGTCCGCTCGTTCGGCTCGGATGGAGGCGTCGAGGTCTGCGGTCACCCGGGCCTGTACGCCGGCGCATGCGGCCTTCACCTCTTCCAGTGCCCGGAGTACATCGATGCGCGTCGCATCGTCGATATCCCGATCGAGTTTCGGCACCTCGGCCAGAAACGCGATTACCGCCCCTGTATCCACCCCGACCCCCCGCGACTGCCGAATCCCCCGAATCGAACGTATGTTCTATCTTAACCCGACCACGGGACCCCGGCAATACCCAACGCAATACCTACGCTGCCCCGACCAGTCGCATGGCGAGGCCGGCGTAGAGGTCCGCGACGGTCTCCGGCTCGGTGTAGGCGCCTGCGGGAAACCAGCGGCAGATGTCGACGCACAGTGACATGAGGGCGAGGGTGACGCCTTCGCCGTCGGGGACGGTGAATTCGCCGGATGCTGCTCCGGCGTCGACGACGGAGCGGACGATGTGGGTGATGTCGCGGCGCAGTTTGACCACGTCGCGGTAGTGCTCCGGCGTGAGGGCGTTGAGTTCGTACTGGACGACGCGGGCCTGTGCGTGGTGGGTGGCCTGCCAGCTCGCGAACGCGCCGATCAGCGCTTGCAGTCTCGTCGAGGGTGCCTCGTCTGGGAGGTCTGCACTCACGACGACGTCGAGCGCGGCGGTGTGGCCTTCGTAACTGATCGCGAAGAGCAGTTCTTCCTTGGAGCGGTAGTGCGGGTACATCGCGGCCGGGCTCATGTCGAGGCGGGCGGCGATCTCGCGAGTGGTGGTGCCTCCGTATCCGCTGGTAGCGAACGCGTCGACGGCTGCAGCTCGGATGCGGGCGGCAGCCTTGGACGGGCTGATCACCTGACTGGGTGATTCGCTCATGTCTTTCTCCATCCTCGGCTGCGCGGCTGTTGACAATACCGCGTCACCCCATCAGTATAAGCAAGCGCTTAGAAAATAAGCAGACGCTTACATGCTCGAAGCGTGAACCAGTCAAAGCTCGACATCCAGAAGGAGCGGTCATGCGACGCACCCTGTACGGCCCCGATCACGAGGCATTCCGCGAATCGGTCCGGGAGTTCGTGAACCGCAACCTGCTGCCGGTGGCAGACAAGCTCATCGCGCAGCGCTTCATCGACCGCGAGATCTGGCTCGAGGCGGGCCGCAACGGTTTCCTCGGCCTCGAGGTCCCGGAGGCGTACGGCGGAAGCGAGGCCGGCGACTACCGGTTCAACGCAGTCCTCGGGGAGGAACTCGCACGCGCAAGCGCCGCAGTGTCGTCGAGCTTCGGCATTCACGCCGATGTCGTCGCGCCGTATCTCGTGCAGCTCACGACCGAGGAGCAGAAGCAGCGCTGGCTGCCCAAGTTCTGCACCGGTGAACTGCTCACCGCGATCGGCATGACCGAGCCTTCCGGCGGTTCCGACCTCGCCTCGCTCAAGACCACCGCGGTCAAGGACGGCGACGACTGGATCATCAACGGTTCCAAGACGTTCATCACCAACGGCTACAACGCCGACCTGGTGATCGTCGCCGCGCGCACCAGCCCCGAGAAGAAGTCCAAGGGCATCACGCTGTTCGCCGTCGAGACGGGCATGGAGGGCTTCGAGCGCGGACGCAAGCTCGACAAGGTCGGCCAGCACGAGTCCGACACCGCCGAACTGTTCTTCGAGAACGTGCGCGTGCCGTCGACGAACATCATCGGTGAGATCGACCGCGGTTTCATCCACATGATGGAGATGCTGCCGCAGGAGCGTGTCGGCGCCGCCGTCTCGAACATCGCGCACGCCGCGCCGATTCTCGAGGAGACGATCCAGTACGCCAAGGACCGCAAGGCATTCGGGCAGCCCATCGGGTCGCTGCAGTGGAACAAGTTCCTTCTCGCCGACCTCGTCACCCGTGTCGAGGTCACCCAGGCGTACGTCGACAACTGCGTCGCCGCACATGCCGACGGCGAGCTGACGGCAGTGGACGCCGCGAAGGCCAAGTGGTGGACTGCTCAGGTGCAGAACGAGGTCCTCGACCACTGCGTACAGCTGCACGGTGGCTACGGGTTCATGATCGAATACCGTGCCGCGCGTGCGTGGATGGATGCCCGTGTCACCAAGATCTGGGCCGGTTCCAACGAGATTATGAAGGAACTGATCGGCCGCGACCTCGGCCTCTGAGTCCGCACCCCCACAGCCCGACGACAAAGGAGTCGCTTCGTATGTCCGTTCTCGACAAGTTCAGCTTGACCGATCGGGTGGTCGTCGTGACCGGTGCGTCGTCGGGCCTCGGGGTGGCGTTCGCGCAGGCGGCGGCGGAGGCGGGCGCCGACGTGGTGCTGGCTGCGCGCCGTACCGACCGTCTGGAGAAGACCGCGGAACTGGTTCGGGCCGCGGGACGTCAGGCGTTGTGCGTCGCGACGGACATCGTCGACCCGGCGCAGGCGCAGAACATGATCGACGAGGCGATGGAGAAGTTCGGCCGCGTCGACGTTCTCGTCAACAACGCGGGCGTCGGTACTGCCGTCCCCGCGACGAGGGAGACGCCGGAACAGTTCCGGCAGGTCGTCGACATCAATCTGAACGGCTCCTACTGGGCGGCGCAGGCGGCGGGCAGGGTCATGAAGCCGGGCAGCGCGATCGTGAACATCGCGAGCGTGCTGGGCCTCACGACCGCGGGACTTCCGCAGGCCGCGTATGCCGCGAGCAAGGCCGGGGTCATCGGTCTGACCCGCGATCTGGCGCAGCAGTGGGGTGCCCGCAAGGGCATCCGCGTGAATGCGATCGCTCCCGGATTCTTCGAGACGGAGATGACGGACCAGTACCAGGACGGGTACCTCGAATCGATGAAATCGCGTCTGGTTCTCGGTCGCCTCGGTGACCCGGAGGAGCTGGCCGCGACCGTGGTCTGGCTCGCGTCGGACGCCGCGGCGTACGTCACCGGTCAGACGATCGCGGTGGACGGCGGCATCACCATCACCTGAGCGCCGGGTTGGGCGGGGCTGCGGTGCTGGCGTATAAGTAGGAAATGACCACGCGCACCGTCCATGAAGAGTGGGACGACCAGCCCGCCCCGTCGATGGCGGCCACCGATCTGCTGCGGGAGCCTCCGGCGACCCCTCGCGGTGCACGCACGCGCGCGGCGCTGGTGGCGGCCGCGCGGACGGTGTTCGAGCGGTCCGGGTACCTCGACGCCAGGCTCACCGACATCACGAAGGAAGCGAACTGCTCGACGGGGTCGTTCTACACCTACTTCGACAACAAGGAGCAGGTCTTCGCCGCCGTCCTCGAGGTGGCGCAGGAAGACATGATGCACCCGGGCATGAAGCGGGTGCAGGACACCGACGACCCCTACGCGGTGCTGGAGGCGAGCAACCGCGCCTACCTGGAGGCCTACCGGCGCAACGCCAAGCTGATGGGGCTGCTCGAGCAGGTGGCGCACATCGACCCGGCGTTCGCGGACCTGCGGCGTCAGCGGGCCGACGCGTTCATCGCGCGCAACGCGCGGGGGATCGCCGAGCTGCAGGCGCGGGGCATCGCAGACAAGGAACTGGACCCGATGCTGGCGTCGCGTGCGTTGTCGGGGATGGTCAGCAGGCTGGCGTACAACGTGTTCGTGGCCAGCGTGAACGGGACCGACGGCACTCCTGTCGACTTCGACGACGTCGTGTTCACGACGACGCGGATCTGGGCGAACGGACTGAGGTTCCCCGAGCGGAGCTGAGCTCTCGCTGGCGGCGTGAGCGTATGGGACACTTCGGTCCACAAAACTGAATCCGACACCGGGTTCAGGTGATTTCTGTGGAAGACTGGGGCCACGTCCGTGTCCCCTCGAGGGAGGAATCTCGTGCAGGTTGCGCAGAAGGTCGCCGTCGTCACCGGTGGCGGAGGTGGAATCGGCAGTGCACTCGCGGAGCGGCTCGCCGCCGAGGGTGCCAAGGTCGTCGTCACCGACCTCGACGGCACCGGGCTGGAAACGATCGTCCGGAGAATCGACGCCGAGCATCCCGGCGCTGCGCTGGCAGTGCAGGCCGACGCGTCCGACGACGCTCAGATCGCGTCGGTCATCGACGCCGCGGAGCAGGCCTTCGGGCCCGTCGACCTTTACTTCGCCAACGCGGGTGTCGCGGCAGGCGACCAACTCGAACCCGACGACGCCGTGTGGGACCTCGCCCTCGATGTGAACGTCCGAGCGCACATCCGGGCGGCCCGCCGCCTCGTTCCCGGCTGGATCGAGCGCGGGGAGGGGTACTTCGTCAGCACGGCGTCGGCCGCCGGGCTGCTCACTCAGATCGGGTCCGCCCCGTATTCGGTGACCAAGCACGCCGCCGTCGGATTCGCCGAATGGCTGTCGGTCACCTACGGCGACAAAGGCGTCCGCGTCAGCTGCCTGTGCCCGATGGGCGTCAACACCAAACTGCTCACCGACGACGCCGCCCTGTCGGCCACCGCCGCACGCGCCGTCACCACCGCGGGTTCGGTGCTCGAACCGGCCGAGGTGGCCGAATGCGTGCTCGCCGCAATGGAAGCCGAACAATTCCTGATCCTTCCGCACCCCGAGGTGCTGGAGATGTACCGGCACAAGGGCGCCGACTACGACCGATGGATCCGGGGCATGCGCCGCTACCAGGCGACGCTCCTGGCCCAGCCGTCCTGACCTGACCGAGAAGCGAACTGCGCAAATACCGTACGAAGACCGAGAACAACCAGCATGGAGGAAACAAGTGAGCCAGGAACGTAGAACCGCCATCGTCACCGGGTCCGCCAGGGGCATCGGCGCCGCCGTCGCGAAGCGGCTGGCGAGCGACGGGTACGCCGTCGCCGTGCTCGACCTCGACGAGGCAGCATGTGCCGGCACCGTCGACGCGATCAAGGCCGCGGGCGGCGAAGCCCTGGCCGTGGGCGCGAACGTCGCCGACGAGGCGTCCGTTGCCGCGGCAGTCGAACGGGTGGCGAATGAACTGGGCGCCCCGACGATCCTGATCAACAACGCCGGAATCACCCGCGACAACCTGCTGTTCAAGATGACCGTCGACGACTGGGATGCCGTGATGAACGTGCACCTGCGTGGCGCGTTCCTGATGTCGCGGGCCGTGCAGAAGCACATGGTGGACGCCAAGTTCGGCCGGATCGTGAACCTGTCGAGCACGTCCGCGCTCGGCAACCGCGGGCAGGTCAACTACTCCGCCGCGAAGGCGGGTATGCAGGGCTTCACCAAGACCCTGGCGTTCGAACTCGGCAAGTTCGGTGTCACCGCAAACGCGATCGCCCCCGGGTTCATCGAGACGGAGATGACTGCCGCGACCGCCGAGCGGGTGGGTGTCGGCTTCGAGGACTTCAAGAAGGCGGCGGCGTCGCAGATCCCCGTCAACCGTGTCGGGCAGCCCGAGGACATCGCGCACACCGCGTCGTTCTTCGTCAGCGAGGGCGCCGGATTCGTGTCGGGTCAGGTTGTCTACGTCGCCGGTGGACCGAAGGACTGATCGATGAAGGCGTGGCGTGTACACGAACTGGGTCAGCCGCGGGACGTCCTGACGTTCGAGGACATCCCCGACCTCGAGCCGAAGCCCGGAGAGTTGCTGGTCAAGGTGCTCTCCGCGGCCGCCAACTTCCCGGATGTGCTGTTGTGCCGCGGTGAGTACCAGATCAAGCCGCCGCTTCCGTTCACTCCCGGTGTGGAGCTGTGCGGCGAGGTGGTGGAGCTGGGGGAGGGCGTCACCGGGTTCGCCGTCGGCGAGCGGGTGATCGGCATGCCGAGCCTGCCGAACGGCGGATTCGCGGAGCTGGCCGTCATGTCGGCGGCCACCGCGTTCCCCGCCCCGGAGGCCCTCGACGACGCCGAAGCGTCGGCACTGTCGATCGGGTACCAGACGGGATGGTTTGCGCTGCACCGCAGAACGCAGATCCAGCCCGGCGAAACCCTGCTCGTCCAGGCCGCGGCAGGTGGTGTGGGCAGCGCGGCCGTGCAACTGGGCAAGGCGGCAGGCGCCAAGGTGATCGGCGTCGTCGGCGGGCCCGAGAAGGCGGCCTACACGCGGGAACTCGGTGCCGACCTCGTCATCGACCGGCACAGCGAGGACTTCGTCCAGGCCGTGAAGGACTTCACGGACGGCCGCGGTGCGGACGTCGTGTTCGATCCGGTGGGCGGCGACTCCTACACGAAGTCGACCAAATGCATCGCGTTCGAGGGGCGCATCATCGTGATCGGGTTCGCGAGTGGCACCATCCCGTCACCCGGGCTGAACCACGCGCTGATCAAGAACTACTCGATCATCGGGCTGCACTGGGGTCTGTACAACGCCTACGACCCCGCCGCCATCCGGGAGTGTCACGACGAGCTGACGAGGATGACGGCGGCCAGCGAGATCAAACCGATGATCAGCGAGCGACTCGGGCTCACCGACGTCGCGGACGGCATCGGACGCCTCGGCGAGGGGACGACGGTCGGACGGCTGGCGTTCCTGCCCGGACGCTAGCGGGCGCGCTTCGCGTACAGCTCCTCGAGGTTGTGCCGCAGGGTGGCCTCGGTGTTCTTCACGGCCGTTTCGACGAACGGTTCGACGATGAGACCGAGGGCCCTGCCGGTGAGACCGCCGGGGAGTTTGTACGCGAAGTCCACGCTGATCTCGGTCTTGTCCTCACCGTGCGCGGTGAACTCCCAGGTGGAGGAGTTGGCGGCGCCGTCGAGCGACGCCAGGGTGATGACCCGGTCCTGCACCCACTCGGTGACCTCGAGGCGGGAGCGCAGGGTGCTCGGGCCGATGTGTATCGCGGCGTCGAATGTCGACTCCAGCCCCTGGTCGAATTCGCCGATCGGACGGAATTCCGAGACTCCGAACATCCAGTCGGGGACCGTCCGGTAGTCGTCGATGTACGCGAATGCCACGTGGAGGGGCACGGCTGCGATCGCGGAGTGACGGACGTGGATCATCGGGTGGTCCCTGGCTCTCTGTCGGAGAAGGCTGTCGATCTGGGCGACCTCGTTCGACTCTAGTCAACTCCCGCGACCACGGCAGGGGAGCGGCGGGTTCCTGTTCTACCGTAGGACCCATGACGGTAGAGGGCACCCAGCGCGGCAGTTCGTGGCGTGAGTACACCGACCAGGGGTTGTCGAAGGTTCTGGCCGCGGCGCTGGCGGCGTTCGTCGAGAAGGGCTACGACGGCGCGTCGATCCGTGAGATCGCATCGCGGGCCGGCCTCTCGGTCCCCGGTCTCTATCACCATTACCCCTCCAAGCAGGCGTTGCTGGTGGGGCTGACGAATGTCGTGATGCGGGATCTCCTCGATCGCAGTCGCGCGGCGGTGTCCGAGGCGGGCCCGACGCCGGGGGAGCGGTTCGACGCGGTCATCGAGTCGTTGCTGCGGTTCCACATGTTCCGCCGGGAACAGGCCTTCGTCGCGTCCCGTGAGACGCGGAGCATGGAACCGGAGAGCAGGCGGGCGTACATCGCGCTGCGCGACGAGCAGCAGGAGATGCTCGACGACATCGTCCGGGACGGGGTTGCGGCCGGGCATTTCCGGACACCGTTCCCGCAGGACGCGAGCCGCGCCGTGGTCACCATGTGCGTCGCGGTGTCCACCTGGTACCGCGAGGACGGGCCGTTGTCGCCCGACGAACTGGTCGAGCGGTACCTGGCGATCGCGAGGAGTGCCGTCGGCACATCCGACTGAGGCTTGACCCCGTTCCGAACCTGTGGGATTCTCGGGAACGACTTCGACCGAGCGAGTGATCGGTCGGTACCGGAGTCGCCGTACTGACTGGAGGTAGTTGTGGCGATCGATCTGTCCTATGCACCCGAGGTGACCGCACTCGTCGAGAAGACCGAGGCGTTCATCCGCGAAGTCGTGCTGCCCATCGAGGACGAGCACGGCGGCGACATCACCGCCGCCGGTGGCGACACCCTGCGCGTGCAGATGCAGAAGGCGGCCAAGGACGCCGGAGTCTTCGCCCCGCACGCACCCGTCGAGTACGGCGGGCACGGCCTGAACATGACCGACCGCGCGCCCGTCTTCGAGGCCGCCGGCTACTCGCTGTTCGGCCCGACGGCACTGAACATCGGCGCACCCGACGAGGGCAACGTCCACATGCTCGCGCACATCGCGAGCCCCGAGCAGAAGGAGCGGTTCCTCGCCCCGCTCGCGAACGGCGACGTGCGGTCGGCGTTCGCCATGACCGAGCCGTCGCCCGGAGCCGGCTCCGACCCGTCCGCGCTGACCACGCGCGCCGAGAAGGTGCCGGGCGGGTGGAAGATCAACGGCCACAAGTACTTCATCACCGGAGCCGACGGCGCCGGATTCTTCATCATCTTCGCTCGCACGTCCGGCGTGCCCGGCGACCGCGGCGGCGCCACGATGTTCCTCACGCCGGCCGACGCGGAGGGGCTGACGGTGGGGCGTCACATCGACACCCTCGACCGGGCGATGATCGGCGGGCACTGCGAGGTGTTCTTCGAGGATCTGTTCGTCCCCGACAGCGGGGTTCTCGGCGAGGTGGACCAGGGATTCGCGTACGCGCAGGTCCGGCTCGGGCCCGCCCGGATGACGCACGTCATGCGCTGGCTGGGCGCCGCGCGCCGCGGCCACGACGTCGCCGTGGCGCACGTCGCGCAGCGTGACGGTTTCGGCGGCAAGCTGGGCGATCTCGGCATGGTCCAGAAGATGATCGCGGACAACGAGATCGACATCGCCGCCACCCGGGCGCTGCTGACGCGGGCCTGCTGGGAACTCGATCAGGGCGGCCACGCGAGCAACTCGACCTCGATCGCGAAGACCTACGCCGCGGAGGCGATCTTCCGGATCGTCGACAACTCCGTGCAGATGTGCGGCGGCCTCGGGGTGTCCGGCGACCTGCCACTCGCACGGCTGTCCCGTGAGGTGCGGCCGTTCCGCGTGTACGACGGCCCGTCCGAGGTGCATCGCTGGGCCATTGCCAAGCGCGTGGTGGGTGCCGCGAAGAAGGCCGCGCGGGAGGCAGGCGCATGAGTGAACATCGCGGCCTCGATCTCGTTGCTCTGCAGAAGTTCCTGTCCGACTCGAATGTCCCTCTGAATGGCGAGTTGCGGGCCGACCTGATCTCGGGCGGCAAGTCCAACCTCACGTACGCCATTCTCGACGACTCCTCGCGGTGGGTGCTGCGAAGGCCGCCCACCGCGGGGCTCACACCCTCCGCGCACGACGTGGCCCGCGAGTTCCGCATCACCTCGGCGCTGCAGGGCACCGACGTGCCGGTCGCCGCGACCGTCGCGCTGTGTGAGGACGACAGCGTGATGGGCGCGCCGTTCACCGTGGTGGAACACGTGACGGGCCAGGTGATCCGGACCAAATCGGACCTCGATGCTCTGTCCGACGCGGACATCGATTCGTGCACCGACGAACTTGTCCGCGTGCTCGGCGCGTTGCACAACGTCGACTACGACGCCGTCGGCCTGGGTCAGCTCGGCCGCGCGGACGGCTACGTGGCCCGGCAGGTGAAGCTGTGGGCGAGTCAGTGGGGGCGGGTGAAGACGACGGATTCCGCCGACGTCGACCGCCTGCATGCCGCACTGGCCGAGTCGATTCCGCAGCAGTCGGAGTCGTCGATCGTGCACGGCGACTACCGCATCGACAACACGATCCTGGCGCCCGGTGACGTGAGCACCGTGGCGGCGGTCGTGGATTGGGAACTCTCGACCCTCGGTGACCCGCTCACCGACGTCGCTCTGATGTGCGTCTACCGGCATCCGGCTCTCGACCTGGTGCTCGGCGAACCGGCGGCGTGGACGAGCCCGCGACTGCCGTCGGCCGACGATCTGGCGCAGCGCTACACCGTGGCGTCGGGGCGTGAACTGGTGCACTGGAACTTCTATCTGGCGCTCGCGAACTTCAAACTCGCCGTCATCGCCGAGGGCATCAACCACCGCTACCGGGCCGGCGCCACCGTCGGTGACGGTTTCGACAAGGCAGGCGACGCGGTGCCCGAATTCATCGCGGCGGGCCTGCGCGCCCTGAAAGGACAGACGGTATGAGCCGCAGCGCACTGATCACCGGTGCCTCGCGTGGCATCGGACTCGGCATCGCCACCCGCCTCGCGGAGCAGGGGTACGGGCTGACGATCACGGCTCGCGATCGTGAGCGGCTCGAAGCGGTGGGCGCCGACCTGCGGACCGCAGGCGCGAAGGACGTCGTCGTGGTCGCCGGGGATCTCGCCGACGAGGAATCGGCGGGACGGGTCGTCGAGGCGCACGCCGACGCCTTCGGTTCGCTGAACGCACTGGTACTCAACGCCGGGGTGGGTACCGCCGGCGCCATCGGCGAATTCCCGATGCGCCGATTCGACAAGAGCCTGGGCGTCAACCTGCGGGCGCCGTTCAGCCTGCTGCAGCAGTCGCTGCCTCTGCTCCGGACCGGTGCGGCGGAGAACCCGGGACGCGGATCCAAGGTCGTCGCCCTGGCATCGATCACCGGCGTGTACGCCGAGGCAGGGCTTGCCGTCTACGGGGCCACCAAGGCCGCGCTGATCTCGCTCACCGAGACGCTGAACGTGGAGGAGTCGTGCAACGGGATCTCCGCGACCGCCCTCGCCCCGGCGTACGTCGACACCGACATGGCCGCGTGGACGCACGACACGATTCCGCCCGAGACGATGATCGAGGTGAACGACATCGTCGAACTCGTCGACGCCCTGCTGCGGCTGTCCTCGCGCGCGGTGGTCCCGAAGATCGTCGTCGGACGGGCCGGAACGGACGGCTACCGCGCCTAGTCCTCGTCTTCCTGCGCCTCGCCGCGCTTGCGGAAGAACTTGAACCCGGGGACGCCCTGGATCGCCTGACGCACCCCCTGGACCTCCTCGAGGAGCTGGTGGATCTCCGGCGACACGGTGTCGAGGGTCGCCAGGATCGGCAGTAGCCCCTCCATGCGCATCGTCAGCTCGGGCAGGTGGTTCACCAACCCGATCGCGGCGTGAATCTCCTCCTCGGTGAGGTCGTCGACGAACCGCTGCGCGAGTGGGGCGGCCTTCGTCGCGAGCGGCTCGTACAGGCCGATCAGCGTCTGCGCCGACGCGGACGTGTTCCCCGCCGTGGCGACGACGGTGGCCGCCGCTTCCGCAACCCCGTTCGCCCGCGCCACCGCGATCTCGGCGCCGTCGCAGATCGCCTCGATGCGGGCGATCAGTGCCTCGACCTGGTCCAGGAGGACACCGATCCGGCCGGGAAGGGAGACGACGAGTTCAGCGGTGTCCACCGACCACCGGGCGACACCGGTGACGGTACGCACCAGGTCGCGGGTGCCGAGTTGTACGAGAGCCATCGGCCCATCCTGCCTGATGTATTCCGCACCTCACGTTTCGGTCGTGGCAGACGTCTACCTTCCAGAGGCCCGTACACCTGGAAGGATTGGCACCGTGAATGCCGACCGAGCAGCACACACTGTCATCGATTCGCCGATTGGCCCCCTGACGCTGGTGAGCGTCGACGGGGTGCTGAGCGGCATCTACATGGTCGAACACCGGCATCAGCCGAATCCCGCGACGTTCGGCGACCGCGACACCGCAGGGTTCGACGAGGCAACCACCCAGCTCGCCGAATACTTCGACGGCCGGCGGACCGACTTCACCGTCCCGCTCGCTGCGCGGGGCACCCCGTTCCAGAAACGAGTGTGGGACGCTCTGCGCACCATCCCGTACGGCGACACCTGGACGTACGGTCAGCTGGCCGATTCCCTCGGCACTCCGACCGCGGTTCGCGCGGTGGCGACGGCGAACGGCAGGAATCCGATCAGCATCATCATCCCGTGTCACCGGGTGATCGGGAGCAACGGCAGCCTGACGGGGTATGCGGGCGGTCTCGACCGCAAACGGTTCCTGCTCGAACGCGAAGCGGAACGGGCGGGGCTCCGGCTGAGCCGATGACGCTGAAGCCGTTCGAAGACGTCGTGGCCGAGCACGGCCGGACGGTCCTGCGGGTCTGCCGGGCCGTGGTCGGTCCGGTGGACGCCGAGGACGCCTGGTCGGAGACGTTCATCGCCGCGATGCGCGCGTACCCCGATCTGGGTCCGGAGAGCAACGTCGAGGCGTGGCTGGTGACGATCGCGCACCGGAAGGCGCTCGACCACATCCGTGCGCGCGACCGGCGGCCCGTCCCCACCGACGAACTGCCGGAGCAGACGACCGACCGCGGACTTCCCGGCGGCCAGGACCCGGAGTTGTGGAAGGCGGTCGGTGCCCTGCCGATGAAGCAGCGGGCGGCGGTGGCGTATCACTACCTGGCAGGGCTGCCGTATACCGAGATCGCGGTGATCCTGGGCAACTCCCCGGCCGCGTCGCGGCGGGCGGCCGCGGACGGCGTTGCGGCGCTACGCAAGACCCTCTCGATCTCTGTGAGTGGAGACATCACATGAACATGCCCGACATCGTCTACGCCCTGTACCCGTTGGACTCCCCGGTCGAGCAGAAACTGCGTGAGCGTCTCGCCGCCGCCGCCGCCGAAGCCGGGCTCCTCGACGTCGCGTACCGGACACTCGACACCCCGGTCGGTTCGCTGCTGCTCGCCGCCACCGATCGCGGGCTGGTGCGGGTCGCCTTCCCCAGCCAGGATCACGACGCCGTGCTGCAGACCCTCGCCGAGCAGATCAGTCCCCGGATCCTGCGCGCACCGGCCCGGCTCGACCGGGTCGCCCACGAGATCGACGAATACTTCCTCGGCAGGCGCACGAGCTTCGACGTCCCGCTGGACTTCCGGCTGTCCAAGGGATTCCGGCTCGAGGTGCTGCGCCATCTCCCCGATATCGACTACGGGCACACCGCCAGTTACGCGGCGGTCGCAGTCGCCGCGGGCAGTCCGAAAGCGGTGCGCGCGGTCGGCACCGCGTGTGCGCTGAATCCGCTGCCCGTCGTGGTGCCCTGCCACCGGGTGGTCCGCAGCGACGGCAGCATGGGCCAGTACGCCGGTGGGCCGGAGGCCAAGTCGATTCTGCTGACCTTGGAGGCGGCGGCATGACCACCGTGACGCAGCGCGTGAACGCTCTGAATTGGCCGACGCTGCACGCCGAGACCGACGCCGCGGGGTGCGCGCAATCGGAGCAGATCCTGACCGCCGAGGAATGCGGGCAGATCGCGGACATGTACGAGGAGGTCGACCGTTTCCGGTCCACCGTGGACATGGCCCGGCACCGCTTCGGCTCGGGACAGTACCGGTACTTCGACTATCCGTTACCGGAGGTCGTGGCCGAACTCCGCGCCGCCTTCTACCCGAAACTGCTTCCCGTGGCACGGGACTGGGCGGTCAAGCTGAGGCAGCCGTCGCCGTGGCCGGACACCCTGGACGAATGGCTGGACATGTGCCACGACGCCGGTCAGAAGCGGGCGACGCCGATCCTGCTCAGCTACCGGGCGAACGACTGGAACGCGCTGCACCGCGACCTCTACGGCGACCTGGTGTTCCCGTTGCAGGTGGTGATCGGGCTCGACCGACCGGGGGTGGATCACGAGGGCGGCGAGTTCATGCTCGTCGAGCAGCGACCCCGCGCCCAGTCGCGAGGAACGGTGACGACGCTGCGGCAGGGTCACGCGCTGATCTTCACCACCCGGGACCGTCCCGTGCGCTCGACCCGCGGTTGGTCGACGGGGCCGGTACGGCACGGCGTCAGCACCATCAGACGCGGCACCCGCCGGACCCTCGGCCTGGTCCTGCACGACGCGGAGTGACCGTGATGTCCGCCTTGATACCCCGACCCCGGACCGTGGTGGCGCCCGGCGCCGTCCGCGTCCCCGACTGGCTCACGCCGGAGGAGCAACGCCACCTGGTGGCCGAATGCCGGCGCTGGGCCACCGCGCCGGTCCCGATGCGGGCCGCGCAACTGCCGACGGGACACCGCATGTCGGTGCAGACGGTGTGCCTCGGCTGGCACTGGAAGCCGTACTCCTATTCGCGCACCGCCGACGACGCGGGCGGTGGGCGCGTCGCGCCGCTACCCGACTGGCTGGTCGAACTCGGCCGGCGGGCGGTCGGCGACGCCTACGGGGAGCCCGCCGCCGGGTACACGCCCGATGCCGCGCTGATCAACTTCTACGACGACGCCGCGAAGATGGGCATGCACCAGGACAAGGAGGAACGATCCGATGCGCCCGTGGTGTCGTTGAGCATCGGCGACACGTGCACGTTCCGGTTCGGGAACACCGCCACCCGCACCAAGCCGTACACCGACGTCGAACTGCTGTCCGGCGACCTGTTCGTGTTCGGCGGCGAGTCGCGCTTCGCGTATCACGGTGTGCCGAAAGTGCTTCCCGGCACGAGTGATCCGGGCTGCGGGTTGACCACGGGGCGACTGAACATCACGCTGCGGGTGACGGGACTCGTGGACACATGAGAGTGCGACTGCCGTATCGGGGTCCGTTCACCCACGCACCGCTGTGGGGTGCGCTCCGCGCGCACACCGTGGCCGGGCTCGAGTGGCACGACCCCGACGGAACCCACACCCGGGTGCTGGACGGGCCGCACGGGCCCGCGCTGGTGTCCGTTCACGTGCGACCCGCCGGCGGGTATGTCGAGGCGCACCTGACACCGGCGCACCGCGACGACGTTGAGGCACTGACCGCCACGGTCCGGCGCTGGCTCGACCTCGACGCGGATCCGCTGCCGATCGACGCCGCGTTGAGCCGCCACCCGCAGCTTGCTCCGCTCGTGGCGCAACGGCCGGGACTGCGGCGCCTGGGGAGCGTGGACGGGTTCGAGACGGCGGTCCTGACCGTTCTCGGACAACAGGTTTCGCTGGCCGCTGCCCGGACGTTCGGCAGCCGGCTCGTGGCCGCGTACGGCCTTCCGGTCCACGACGGGTTCTTCGCGTTCCCCGAACCGGAGACGCTGGCGGCGCTCGCACCCGAACAGTTCCGCTCGACCCTCGGTCTCACCGGGGCCCGGGCCCGGACGGTGCTCTCACTCGCCGAGGCCGCGTCGAACGGACTGCGCCTCGGCGCGGACACCGACCCGGCCGAGTTCCGGGCCGGTCTGCTCGCGCTGCCCGGCATCGGTCCGTGGACGGCGGACTATCTGACGGTGCGGGTACTGGGCGACCCGGACGCGTTCACACCCGACGACCTCGTCCTCAAACGGGCGCTGGGGGTCAAGACCGGCAGACAGGCTGCGGAACTCGCCGAGGCGTGGCGGCCCTGGCGGGCGTACGCCCTGTTCCACCTGTGGACGGCTGAGGCGTATTAGTCCTTGGCCTTCGCCAGCGCCGACGGCCACCAGATCTTCTTGCCGATGTCGTGGGAGAGCGCTGGGACGAGAATGCTGCGCACGACGATCGTGTCGAGCAGCACGCCGAACGCGACCGCGAACCCGACCTCGGCGAGGAACACCAGCGGTAGCACACCGAGGACCGCGAACGTCGCGGCGAGCACGACACCGGCCGACGTGATGACCCCACCGGTCACCGCCAGACCGCGCAGCACACCGGATTTGGTGCCGTGTTCCTCGGTTTCCTCGCGGACCCGCGTCATCAGGAAGATGTTGTAGTCGATGCCGAGGGCCACCAGGAACACGAACGCGAACAGCGGGAACGCGGGATCCGCGTTCGCGAAATGGAAGACATGGGTGAAGAAGAGCCCGCACACCCCGAGCGTGGCCGCGAACGACAGGACCACGGTGGCGATGAGGATGATCGGCGTGAGCAGCGCGCGGAGTAGGAGGGACAGCACGACGAAGATGACGACGAGAACGATCGGGATGATCAGGTTCCGGTCGTGCACCGACGCCGTCTGCACGTCGAGAGTGGTTGCCGTGCTGCCACCGACGAGCGCGTCGGCGCCGGGCACGGCGTGTGCCGCGTCCCGCAGTCGTTTCACCGTCTCGAGAGCTTCCGGCGAATCGTACGAGTCGGCGAGGGTCACGTTGACGACCATTCGCCCGTCGATCGGTGCGGCGGTGAGGAAGTCGGGTGCGCACCCCTGTCCGGCCGCCGAAGCCACCGCCGCCGGGTTCGACTTGACGAGGGCGGACAGCTTCTCGACATCGACCTGCGGGCACACCGCGCCGGGATCCGTCGACACACCTTCCACGCCGCTCACGGCTGCGATGACCGCGTTCGTCTGATCGGCGTTGGTGACGATGACGGCGGGTGCGCCGGCGCCCGGATCGAATTTGGAGTCGTACAACTCCTGGCCGACGACGGCGTCCGGCCGGTTGGTGAAGTTCTCCGAAGAGGACAGCCCGTCCGTCTTCAGGCTGCCGATGCCGACCAGGAACAGCACGGCCAGCAGCACCGTCGTCCCGATCCAGAGGGAGCGGTCCTTGCTTCCGACCTGGGCGGCGATCTTGCCCCACAGACCGTGCGTGGTGAGGTCGGCGGCCTCGTCCACCTTCGGTTTCCGCGGCCAGAACACCCACCGTCCCGCCGCGGACAGCGCCACCGGCAGGAACGTCATCATCACGAGGTACGTGCACGCGATGCCGATCGCGGCGACCGGACCGAGGCTCTTGTTGGAGTTCAGTTCGGAAAACGTCAGGCACAGCAGACCGAGGATGACGGTGACCGCCGACGCCGTGATGGCAGGGGCGGATTCCTTCCAGGCCTTGATCATGGCGTCGAACCGGCTGGGATAGAAGTGCAGTTCTTCCCGATAGCGGGAGATCAGGAGCAGCGCATAGTCGGTGCCCGCCCCGATCACGAGGACGAACAGGATGCCCTGACTCTGCCCGGTGAGCGTGAGCACCTCGGCCTTGGCCAGGAAGTAGATGACCATCGACGCCAGACCGAGCGCGAGCAGGGCCGAGAAGAGCGGGAAGAACCACAGCACCGGGGAGCGGTACACCACCAGCAGGATGAGGACCACCACGAGCAGGGCCGCGCCCAGCAGGGCGCCGTCGAGACCGGCGAACGCGTCGATGAACGCCACCAGCAGACCGCCGGGACCGGCGGGGAGCACCTCGAGCCCGGTGGCCGCGCTCTTCGCGGCGGTGAGGACGTTCTCCTCGGTGGCGGCGAGCACGTCACCGGCGACCGCCGTGCCGTCCTCCTTCGCGACGAGGGGAACGAAGATCGACGCCGTGGTGCCGTCCTCCGAGAACTGCGGCTGCGACATGCCTTCGGCGTCGACGCCGTCGACGGCCGCGATGGCGTCGTGCGCCTGAGCGACGGCCGCCTTGTCCTGGTCGGTGAGCGGTGCGTCGCTGTGGAACAGCACGAAACCGGGGATGGTTTCGACGGTGAGGAACTTGGACGATTCGTTGGTGACGATCGTCGATTCGGCGGAACTCGACAGGTAGGCGGCGTTGTCGTTCTTCTGGACCTCGGTGAGCTTCCCCTGGAAGGTCCCCCCGAATCCGCCCGCGAAGAACGCGACGATCGCGATGGCCACGATGGTGAACGCGGGCCAGCGAAATCTGCGCGACTTCTCGCCGCTCGTGCTCGAGTCCGTCGAATCCAACTTCGTCATGGGTTCTCCTTCGCCGCCCCCGCCAGCAGTGCGTCCCAGTACACCATGCCGAGCGCACCCACGACACCGGAAACTTGCGCGGGTCAGGCCTCGTCGGAGGTTTCGGCGTAGCAGTCCCGCACCGCCACATCCATCGGAAACCGCACCCGCGTCTCGCCGAACAGCAACCGGGTGGCTACGTCGACGGCGCCCAGAACATGCCGCGTCGCGGACTCCGGATTCCGGGTGTGCACCATCACCTCGTCGTGCTGGAAGAAGACCAGTTCGCTGTCCGGTTCGTCGGCCAGGCGGCGTCGCAGATCGGCGAGCACGCACAGCGCCCACTCGGATGCCGTGGCCTGCACCACGAAGTTTCGGGTGAACCGGCCGCGGGACCGTGCGTCGCCGTGGGACCAGAAGTCGGGTGACGGCGGCGGGCAGGCGCGGCCGAGCCACGAGTGCACGACCTCGCCGCGTTCACCGGCGCGGGCCGCCCTCTCCACGTATTCGACGGCGACGGGAAAGCGGGTGCGCAGCAGGGTGAGCAGGGAACGGGCCTCGCCGGCGGTGGCGCCGTACAGCACACCGAGGATCGCGACCTTGGCCTTGCCGCGGTCGCCGTCGAACGTCTCCGCCGCGACCGGTGCGTACAGGTCGTCGGCGCCCGCAGCGGCGACCATGCGGGTGTCACCCGACATGGCGGCCAGTATGCGGGGTTCGAGTTGGCCGGCGTCGGCGATGACGAACGTGTGACCCGGGTCGGCGATCACGCTCGACCGCAGCGGTTTCGGAATCTGCAGTGCGCCGCCGCCGCGGCTCGCCCAGCGGCCGGACACCACGCCGCCGGGGACATAGACCGGGCGGAACCGGTCGTCGCGGACCCAGCTCTCCAGCCACTGCCAACCGTTCGTGCTGAACAGCTTGGACAGATCCCGATGGTGCAGGAGGAGCGGGACGGCGGGGTGATCGACGTCGCGCAGCAGGTGTTTGCGGGTCGACGCGAGTTCGATGCCCTCGCGGCGAAAGGCGTCGACGACCTCGACGTGGGACGCCGGGTTGATGCGACGACCGAACGCCGCCCCGATCTCGACGGTGACGTCCTGGATGCGCTGCGGCAGGTCGTACCCGGCGGGACGGGGCCCGAGCGTCGTTTCGAGGAAGGCGCGGTGGGCGGCGGTGGAGAACGGCAGCCCGTCGAAACTCATCTCCGCGGCGGCCAGCGCTCCCGCGGACTCGGCGGCCACCAGCAGGTCGAGTTTCGCATCGTCACCGATCGTCTTCCGCTGTTCCGCGAAATCGGTGACCACCTGCGCCGGATCCGTGGCGGGTGCGGTGTCGAACAGACCGGGGCGTTCGTCGACGGGTTCGTCGGCCGGCGGCGCCGGAACGCCGTCGCGCATGCTGAGGACGGCACGGGTGAGTGCGAGGTCGTGGCAGCGCCGCACCCGCACCCCGGCCCGCAGCAGCGCCGGATAGACGGCGGCGGTACTCGTCCAGACCCAGCGGGGGTGCTCGGCTGCTTCGATGTCGCGGACCGCGGCCACGCCGTCGGAGTGCCGACGCGGCGACTCGACCGGGACTCCCTCTGCATCGGTGCGAACGGTCGTCGCGCCGCCCTCGGCGCCGGGAACCATGACCACTCTCACGGGCCCAGTCTGCTCTGCGCCACCGACAGGCGATAATCCGCCGCAGAACGGGGGTGAATCCGCAGGTCGGCACTACACTGAACGCAGACGCTTCTCGCCGGAAGGAGGGGCATCCGATGGCAACCATCGAAGAGTTCGAGCAGACGGTGACCGACAAGGTGATCGCCGGACTGCACGACAGATTCGCCGACTACGAGCGCCGCGGAGTCGGACTCACCGAACTCGGCGACCCCGATCGGTTCGTCGAGCGGATCCTGGCGGCGGTGCCCGCCCCGCATCCCTGGTACGAACAGTTCGGTACGGCCTGGTCGTCCGCGCCCGCGTGACTCACGCCCCGGCCGCGTCCACGTCGGGTTCGGTCTGTGCCTTGTGGCGGCGGTGCAGACCCTTGCGGTCGTAGAACCGGGTGATGACGGCACCGAAGACGAGGCCGATGAGCAGGCCTGCGAGGGTCATCCACACGGCGTGGATGAGGCCGGCGTCGCCCGATGCGCCGAAGAACATGATGGCGCGCACCCCGATGTAGATCTGGTGCATCGGCTCGAACTCACCGAGCCAGCTGTAAAGCCGCGGCGCCGCCTCGAGCGGGATCGTGCCCCCGGACGAGGGGAGTGCCAGGACGACGAAGACCATCAGGTTGATGAGCAGGCCCAGGTTCCCGAACGCGGCCATCACGGACATCGCCGTGATCCCGACGGCGGCGATCGCGAACGCGCCGTACTCCCACAGCGCGAGCGGGTCGGTGATCGGCAGCCCGAGGGCGGAGCTGATCCACAGGTACAGCCCGGACACGATCATCGCCAGCAGTACCATCACCGCCCACTTGATCAGCAGGGTGTTGAAACGGGAGATCGGGACCGCCTCGTTGTGCAGGTACAGCGGCCCGACCTCGGTCGGGGTGAATCCCAGCATGCCGTCGATCAGGGTGCTCGCGATGGTCGCACCGGTGAATCCCGCCAGGACGATCAGCAGCGCGTAGTAGAACGCCGCCAGGCCGAAACCGGTGCCGTCCGGTAGTGGGTTGTGGGCCACGACCCGCACGTCGATGGGGTCGTCGAGCACCAGCCGGCTGGCCCCCGACAGCTGGAGGTCGGGGGCCGTCGCCTGGAGTTGCTGCGTCACCTGGGTGGTGAGTTGCTCGCCCATCGTCTGGTTGGCCTTGTCCATCGCCATCTCACCGATGTTCTGGACGAGGTTCGCACTGATCGTGCCGGCGCGGGGGTTCGTGTAGATGGTGATCACGGGTCGTTCGACGTCCCCGGGGATCACGCTCGCCTGGGCGAGGATGAGTGTGCGTTTCGTGAAGTCGCTAGGGATGACGATCGCGCCGTAGATCTCCCCGTTGTCCAGTGCGGACTGGGCCTGGGCGATCCCGATCTGCCGCAGTTCGATCTTGTTCGGATCGACGCCCTCGAGGAGGCCTGCGGCGATCTGGTTGCCGAAGTTCTGCTGCTGCGGCGGATCGGAGTTGGGCACGGTGTCGCCCTCGTCCTGATTGACGAGGGCGATGGGGAAGTGGTGGAGGTGCTCGGGGGGATTGAGCATGCCGCCCATGTACAACGCGGCGAGCAGGGACATGACGACGGAGACCAGGAGCACGGGAGCTATCCAGAACCGCGGTGTCCGCAGCACGCTCATCTTGCCGGTATCGCTGGTTTCGTGTGCCATGGCCCCTCGCGTCCTCCCGTGTCCGTGTCGCTCCCCGGATCGACCAGCCGGATCAAGAGTAGGCGGTGGGATCGCTCACTGCGCCGAAGTGACCTCGAACCAGGCGTCGAGCGTCGGCTCACCGACGAGGTCGACGAGATCGACCTGGACTCCGTCCGCGCGCCACCGTTCGACCAGCGCCATCACGCGCACGGAGTCCATTCCCTCGTCGAGGAGGTTCGCGTCGTCGTCGATGTCGGTGACCGGGACGTCGAGGACGTCGGCCACATCGGCGCGGATTCGGTCGCGGGTCGGAACTGTGCTGGGAGCGGAACTCACTGTCATCCTCCGGTGCGTCGGCCGGACCCCGGCGCGTTGAGCCGGTCCGACCACATGGGGTAGGTTGCTGGGTTAGTGAAGCCTAAGCATAGTTGCTCTCCGCGCGAACGGCGAAACGGAGAGCTGTTGCAACCGAATGTGAATGGATGACAATGGCTGGATTATCGCGATACGCAATCGACTTGACGCCTCTCCGGACGAGTCGCGAGTTCCGATACATCTTCATCGCCCGCACGATCTCCATCTTCGGTCTGGGCCTGCTGCTGGTGGCGGTGCCGCTGCAGGTGTACGACATGACGAATTCCACACTGGCAGTGGGCGCGGCGAGCATCGTCGTGGGCTCCTCGGTGTTCATCGGCACCCTGTTCGGCGGCGTGATCGCCGACCGGTACGACCGCAGGCCGGTCATCTCGCTTGCACGGGCCACAGCAGGGGTTGCCTTCGCTATTCTCGCGGTCAACGCGTTCCTGCCCACGCCCCAGTTGTGGATCATCTACCTGTGCGGCGTGATCGAGGGCCTCGCAGGCGGCATCTCCGCGACCGCGTTGATGGCGGTGATCCCGTCGCTGCTGCCCAAGGACAAGATGGCCGCCGCAGGTGCTCTGATGACCGTGATGGCCGATCTCGGGACGGTCGCGTCACCCGCCATCGGCGGTGTGATCATCGCGGCGACGTCCGTGGGCACCAACTACGTTCTCGCCGCAGTGTCCTCGGGGATCACCGCGTACTGCATCGCCAGGCTGCCGTCGCTGCCGCCGCCGGTCAAGAACACCGAGAGTCCGCTGCGGTCGATCGCCAGCGGTTTCACCTACGCCGCCAAGGACTCCGTGGTCGGCGGGACGCTGCTGGTCGGCTTCTGCGCGATGATGCTGACCGGCTGGAACGTGCTGCTGCCCGCCTACGCGAGCCAGGTGCTGCACGCCGGGCCGGCCGCCACCGGACTGCTCTACAGTGCTCCCGCCGTCGGCGCCCTCACCGGATCACTCACGAGCGGCTGGACGGGAACCGCGCGGCGCGGGGGCCTGATCGTGTTCCTCGCGGCCATGATCGCGTCGGCCGGGCTGATCGGCGTCGGCGCCGTCCCGATGATCGCAGTCACGTTCCTCGGTCTCGCCGCGCACGGTTTCGGGCGCGTGCTCGGCGACATCCTCCGGTACGCGGTCATCCAGACCGAGACGCCCGAGGAGTACCGCGGACGCGTCGCCGGTGTGTGGGGCGCCCAGATCTCCACCGGCTCGGCTGCCGGAGCGCTCGTCGCGGGCGCCGTCGGCGCCGCGGTGGGCCCGCGGGAGGCGTTCCTCCTCTACGGAACCGGCGGCATCGTGGTGCTGGCGGTTCTCGCGGTGGCGTTGAAGGGACTGCGCACCTACAGCAGTGCCGCTGCCGAAGAGGACGACCTCTCGGCAGCGGCACAGTGACGCGCTCAGGTGGGAACTAGCTGGCCTGAGCGTTGTTCGCGGCCTGCGACAGCTGCGGGAGCAGCTTGTCGAGCAGCCACGGCACGCTGAGCACGTTCGGCGAGCTCGACGCGAACACCAGCGGCGGATCGGTCAGACCCACATAGGCGTTGTCGCGCACGGCCTTTACCCCGGCGAACAGCGGATTCGACTGGACCTCGCTCTGCAGTTCGGGCGAGAGGTACCAGGCGAGCAGCACATCCGGGTTGTACGTCGGCAGCAGTTCCATGCTGACCGGAGCGGCGAACTTGGTCTGGTCACTGCTCTCACGCAACTTCTGGGCAAGCGGGTCGACCGTGAATCCGAGGCTTGCCAGCATCTTCAGGCGAGGATCGGTGTCGAAGTAGAAGTTGTACGATCCCGGCTCGGTGCCGCTGCCGAAGGCCACCGTCTTGCCTGTGAACTCGGGGTGCTGCGACTTCGCCTGCGCCAGGGTGTCCTGCGTCTGCGTCACCAGCGCCTCGGCCTGCGCCGACCGGCCGAGGGCCTTGCCGACCGTGGTGATCTGGTCTTCCCAGCTGGTCGCCCAGCGACGCTCCGGGTACGCCACGGTGGGGGCGATCGCCGACAGCTTGTCGAACTGCTCCTGGTTCACACCGGAGTGCACGGCCAGGATCACGTCGGGGTCGAGTGCCGCGATCTGCTCGTACGGCATCTCCTTGCTCGACGCCGTCAGCAACGCGGGTTCCGCGTTCGGGTCGAGCTCTTCGAGCTTCGCACGCGACCACGGCAGCAGGCCGTCGTCGGTTCCGGTGTCCGACTTCATGTTCTGCACGGCGACGGGCACGACGCCGAGCGACAGTGCCGCGTCCTCGCTGCCCCAGCCGAGCGTGACGACGCGTTCCGGTGCCTCCGGGATCTCGGCGGTGCCGAGCGCCGACGGAATCGACACGGGAAAGGCCGACGCGTCGGCCTGTCCGGTGGCGGATCCCGCCGCGTCGGTCGAGTCGGACGTCGACTCGCTGCAGGCACCCGCGAACAGCGCGGTTGCCGCCATCATCACGATTCCGGCTCTACGCCAGTATCTTCCGGACGTTTTCATCGATCTCCCTGTTCTTTGTTGATGGGGTTCATGGGCGAGCCGAACGAGGCGAGCGCCTCGTTCACGACGGAACCGACTTCGCCGATCCACCGCGGCTGAGTCATGTCCTTGTGCTCGCAGTCGAGGTCGTGGTTGACGATGGTCCCGGTCAGGTAGGGCCGCCACAAGTCGTACGTCGCCGCGGTCGCAGGATTCCTGGCCGCGGTGAAGAAGAGCATGTCGGAGTCCACGACGATCTGTGAGGGTTCGGATTCGAGGCGCACGGCGTTCGCGAAGTTGTCGATCATCGCGGCCGGTGTGTGCTCGTTGATCCCGGCGAGGGCACTGCCCTCGCCGCGCAGGATGTCGATCACCTGTTGCCGGTCGAGTCCACCGCCGCGGTGCGGCTCGGTGTCGGAGGCGAGGAGCGGTTCGGGGTCGTAGCCGACCATGTAGAGCAGCGCGGCGAGCGCGTCCTGCTCCGTCGGCATCGACGCCCACGCGTCCGACGGGAAGGAGTCGAGCATGACGAGCATGCCGAGTTTCTCGCCCTGATCCTGCAGTGCGCCCGCGATGGCGTGCGCGACGACGCCGCCCAGCGACCATCCGAGGAGGTGGTACGGGCCCGTCGGCTGCACGGTCCGCATGTGCTCGATGTATTCGGCGGCCATGTCCTCGAGCGTTTCCGGCGGCCGCTTGGACGTCGACAGGTTGGAGGCCTGCACGCCGTACAGCGGGTAGTCGTCGTCGATGTGCCGCAGCAGGCCTGAATAGCCCCAGCTGATTCCGCCGGCGGGGTGGAAGCAGAACACCGGCGCCTTGGATCCCTCGGTGCGGAACGGAAGCAGGACGGCGAGTGCGTCGGCGTCGTGATCGTCGTCGAGACGGCCCGCCAGCTGGGCCACGCTCGGCGCCGCGAACAGCGATGCCACCGTCGCGGTGACGGACAGCCGCTTCGAGATCGCGCTCATCAACCCGGCCGCCATCAGCGAGTGGCCACCGAGGTCGAAGAAGCTGTCGTCGATGCCGACCCGCTCGATGCCGAGGGCCTCCGCGAACAATTGGCACAGCACCTCTTCGCGGGCCGTGCGCGGCCCCCGCTCGGACACCTGCAGGGACAGGTGCGGAACGGGGAGCGAAGACTGGTCCAGCTTGCCGTTCGGCAGGGTGGGGAACTCGTCGACGGCGATGAACGCCGCCGGGATCATGTAGTCCGGCAACCGGCTGGCGGCGCGGCGGTGCAACTGGTCGGGGTCGATCCGGCCACCCGGCACCGACGTGGCGTACGCGACCAGCCGCTGATCACCGGGCCGGTCCTCGCGGACCACGACGACGATGTGCTCGACGTCCGGGTCACCGGCCAGCACGGCCTCGATCTCGTTGAGTTCGATGCGGAATCCGCGCACCTTGACCTGCGAGTCGGCCCGGCCGGTGAAGTAGATCTGACCGTCCCGGCCCCACCACACCACATCCGACGTCCGGTACATGCGGCTGCCCGGCTCCGCGAACGGGTCGGCGATGAACCGTTCCGCCGTCTTGGGGCTCTGGTTGCGGTATCCGCGGGTGACGCTGTCGCCCGCGAGATACAGCTCGCCGGACACGCCCGGGGGTACCGGCCGGAGCGCGTGGTCCAGGACGTAGGCGTGCTTGCCCGGATCGACGACGCCGATGGGGACGGGACCTTCGTGTCCCGGTTCGACGAGGGCGAGGGTGGCGTTGACCGTGCACTCGGTGGGTCCGTACGCGTTGAACAGCCGGCGGCCGGGTGCGTACCGCTCGATCAGCTGCGGGGTGAGCTTCTCGGCGCCGAGCATCAGGTCGACGCCCTCCGGGATGGGATGCTCCGGCGGGAACGCGGCGGCGAAAGACGGTGGCACACCGACGAAGTTCACGTCGTATTCGTTGATGACCCGGGCGAGGGGCTCGCCGGGGATGCGGTCGGCGTCCGTCGCGACCACCAGCGTCCCGCCCGAGAGCACCCCCCACATGATCTGCCAGAACGCGAGGTCGAAGCTGATGGACGAGAAGTGCAGCGCACGCGTGGTGTGGTCCATGCCGATCACGTCCGACTGCAGCGACAGCAGGTCCGCGATGCCGAGGTGGGGGACGACCACGCCCTTGGGAACTCCCGTGGACCCGGACGTGTAGATGAGATACGCGGCGTCGTCGAGTTGCAGCGGCCTGGTGCGGTCGGCGTCCGTGGGGGTGCCGACCGGCTGGGTGTCGAGCAGCGCCTGCAGGTCCGGATCGTCCAGGTCGAGAACGGGCACGGCGGTGCCCAGCGGCGTGCGGTCGGGCACACCGACGGACGAGGTGAGAATCGCGATCGGGGCGCCGTCGGCGAGCATGTGCGCGATCCGGTCGGCCGGGTACCTGGGGTCGACGGGAAGATATGCGGCACCGCTCTTCAGCACGGCGAGGACACTGATGATCAGCTCGGCGGATCGGTCGAGGGCGAGCGCGACCACGTCGCCGGGGCCTGCGCCCCGCGAGATCAGCAGGTGGGCAAAGCGGTTCGCGCGTTCGTCCAGCTGCCGGTAGGTGAGCGAGACGGCGGGCCGCACGCTCGATCCGACGACGAGGGCCTCGGCGTCGGGGGTGCGGGCCACCTGCTCCGAGAAGTACTCGTCGAACGTGCGGGCGGGAATGGAGTGCTCCGAGTGCGACCATTCGCCGAGCACCCGCTCCCGCTCCTGCGGGGTCAGGACGTCGAGCAAACCGATCCGCTGCTCGTGATTCGCGACGAGGCGCTCGATCACCACGGCGAGTCGGTCGGCGAGGGATTCGACCGTTGCGACGTCGAAGAGTTCGGTGGAGTACTCGAACGTGACGTCGACGCCGCCGCTCTCCGGACGTTCCTGGAAGCGGAGCGCCAGATCGAATTTCGCGGACGTCGCGTCGAGCATCCGCACGGCCGCGGTCGTTCCGTCGAATTGCTCCGCCGCGGCGTCCTGCTTCCAGTGCGAGAGCATCACCTGGAACAGGGGGTGGCGGGCCGACGACCGTGGGGGATTGACCAGTTCCACGATGCGGTTGAACGGTACGTCGGCGTGGTCGACGGCGTCGAGGTCGACAGCCCGGACCCGGTCCAGCAACTGGTCGAACGTCGGGTCGCCCGAGACGTCGGTCCGCAGCACCACTGTGTTGATGAAGCAGCCCACCATCGCGTCGAGGTCGGGGTGACTACGACCCGCGACGGGCACCCCGAGGGCGATGTCCTCCCCGGCGCCGAGCCTTTCGAGGAGTACGGCCACCGCGGCATGGACGATCATGAAGAAGCTCGCGCGCCGCTCGGCGGCCAGCGCATCGACGGCCGCGTGCAGCGACGGCGGCAGCGTGCGGTGCACGCTCGCGCCGCGATTGGTGGGCAGGGCAGGTCTCGGGCGGTCGGTGCGCCAGCCCAGTTCGAGCGGCAGCCCGGCGAGTTGCTCACGCCAGTAGTCGAGCTGGCCGGTCAGCAGCGGGGTCGCGTCGTCGCCGGCGCCGATGCGTCCGCGCTGCCACACGGCGACGTCCGGGTACTGCAGCGGCAGCGGCGTGAACTCCGGTGCCCGTCCGGCGCGGCGGGCGTTGTACGCGAACGCGAGATCGTCCAGCAGCTTCGACTGCGACCATTCGTCGCCGATGATGTGGTGCATCAACAGGACCAGCGTGTGCTGCGGTTCGTACAGCACCGCGCGCAGCGGCGGCTGGTCGGTGAGTCCGAGCCCCACCGTCGTCATCGCCGCGATGTGCCCCTCGATGTTGCCGACGTTGTCGACGCGTTCGAGCCGGACCTTCGCGTGTGCCGCGGGAAGCACGACCTGGTGGGGCATGGAGTCGACGAGGGGGAACACCGTCCGCAACGACTGATGCCGGGTCACGACGTCCGCGAGCGCCGCGGACAGCGCATCCGGTTCGAGGCCGTCCCCGAAATCGACCGCCAGTGCAAGCAGGTACGTTCCGCCACCGGCCGCGCTGTCGAGGAACCACAGGCGTTCCTGCGCGGGTGACAACGGCACCGGCGTGCCCTCGGGGAGGTCCCGCGGGGACGGCCTGCTCGCCTGCACCTGCTCGCCGGCGTCCTCCAGCTGCGCGGCCACCGTGGCCACGGTCGGGTTCTCGAAGACCGCCGCGACCCGCAGCGGCACACCGAGTTCCGCGGTGATCGCGGATACGAGGGCGGCGGCGAGGAGGGAGTTTCCGCCGAGCGCGAAGAAGTCGTCGTGGACGCCGACCTGCTCGGCGCCGAGGATCGACGTGAACAGCGGGAGAATCCGGGCTTCGGTGTCGGTCCGCGGTGTGTCGCCGGACTGTCCGAGCCAACGAGGGGCGGGCAGCGCGTCCTTGTCGACCTTGCCGTTGTGGGTCAACGGCAACCGGTCGAGCAGCACCAGCGCGGACGGCGTCATGTACCCGGGCAGCGTGCGGACGAGGTGTGCCCGCACGTCCTCCTCGACCGTGTCGGGCGTGCTGCCCGGCCGGGGAACGACGTATCCGACGATCCGCTGGTCGCCGCCGGCCTGCTCGTGCACCGTCGCGACCGCCGCCTGCACGTCGGGAACCGCGGTCATCGCGGCGGTGATCTCGCCGAGTTCGACACGGTAGCCGCGTAATTGGATCTGGTCGTCGATCCGGCCGTGGTAGTGGAGGGCACCGGTCGCGTCGTACCGGGCGAGATCGCCGGTCCGGTACATGCGCGTCCCACTGGAGGCGAACGGGTCGGCGACGAACCGCGCCGACGTCAGGTCGGGACGCCCGAGGTAGCCGGGGGACAGTCCGGGCCCGGAGACGTAGATTTCGCCGGTGATGCCGGGCGGCACCGGGCGCAGTCCCGGCCCGAGAACGTAGGTGCACAGGTCGCCGAGCGGCGCCCCGATGTCCACGACGTCGGCGCCGGTGACCTTCGTGGCGGTGACGTGGACGGTGGTCTCGGTGATGCCGTACATGTTGATCAGGGTCGTTTCCGCACCCGGACCCGAGGCGGTGAACCAGGCGCGCAGGACGGCCGGATCGAGGGCCTCACCGCCGAACACGACGTACCGAAGCCGCAGCCGGTCGAACGAGTCCGCGCGGACGAGAGCGTCGACGAGATGCCCGAACGCGGACGGCGTCTGGTTCAGGACGGTGACACCCTCGTCGACGAGAAGGGCGGCGAGGTCGGCCGGTGACGTGAGGGTGGTCTCGTCGACCGTGACGATGCGGCCGCCGTGCAGCAGTGCACCCCAGATCTCCCACACGGAGAAATCGAACGCATACGAATGCAGCAGCGGCCAGCAGTCGTCCTCGGTGAACGTGAACCATTCCCGGGACACCTCGAACAGGCGCATCACGTTGCGGTGCGGAATCGGAACGCCCTTGGGCACACCGGTGGATCCGGATGTATAGATGATGTACGCGATGTCGTCGGCGCGCACCGGGTTTTCGAGTTCCCCGACGCCGGATTGCGGCGCGCCCTCCTCGACGCGGGGGAGGTCGCCGAGCAGATCGGCGGATCCGATTCCCAGCGTCGGCTGCGCGTCCCGCAGGATGAACCGGGCCCGTTCGGCCGGGGAGGACGGATCGATCGGCAGGTAGGTCGCGCCGCTGCGGAGAATCGCGAGGACGGCGACGATCAGATCGGTGCCGCGGGGGAGGCTGACGGCCACGACCGTGCCGCGTCCGGCACCGGCCGACCTCAGCCGGCGCGCCAGGGCGGCGCTGCGCTCCGAGAGTTCCCGGTATGTCAGGTCGTTCACCGCGACCCGGTCCGGGTGGGTGCGCACCTGCGCGAGGACGGCGGAGACGATGCTGTCGGGAAGTGCCGCTGCCGTGCCGGTCCGGTCGAGTCCGGCCGCCGACCGCCACAAGTGCAGTTCGTCCGGGGCGCAGACGTCCACGACCGCGACGGGTTCCGTTGCCACGGAGATGCTTCGGAGGTAGTGCGCGAAGCGGTGTGCGTGGTTCCGGATCTCGACGTCCGTGTAGACCTCGGGGTTTCCGGCCCATTCGAGCGTGAGTTCGTCGCCGGCGCCGGAGACGGAGATCACCACGTCCTCCACCGGACCGGTGGCCAGTTGGTGCACCGACCCGGAGGTGGGGCCGAAAGCGATTCTGGCGGCGAACGGTTTGACGTTCACCACCGCTCCGCCGGTGACGCGGCTCCCGGCGTCCCGGACGCGCTGGAACGGCCGGGTGTCGGACAGTGCCGCGGCCACCCGGCCGGTCACGTCGGCGAACGTCGGTCGTGCGTGGAGGGGAATGCGGAGCGGCACGATGTTCGTGGCCGTCACGGGCGACGCCAGCTCGATTCCGTTGCGGGCCAGCACCGGAATGTGGAGCGTCACCTCCTCGGCGCCGGTGTGGGAGCCCAGGTACGCGGCGGCGGCCGCGTACACCGCCTCCGCCCACGTGGTCGCCTGCGTGGCGGCCGCGGCGCGCAGGCTCTGAGCGACGTCGGGGTCGATCGCGATCGTGTGCCGATGCGGATCGGGCACGGGTCTGCGTACCGTGTCACTGAATCCGACCGGACGCGAGGCGGCAGGCGGCGCGCCCTCGGGGGTCGCGGCGTCGAACTCGTGTGCCGCCCGGACGTGCTCGCGCAGCGGCGGGAACTTCGCCGGTCGGGGTTCGGTGCCCGCGAGCCGGGCCGTGTACAGCGCCGCGACACGGCGGGTGAGCAGTGAATACCCGTACGCGTCCAGCAATGCGTGCGGGGCGCGAAGGTACCAGATTGCACCGGATTCGGCTGTGATCAGTGCCGTGCGCACGAGGGGAGCGGTGTCGAAGTCGAGTGGTCGGCGCACGTCCTCGCGCATCCACTCCACCGCCGCGGCCCGGTCGAGATCGACGCACTCGAGTTCGGGCGCGTGATGTCGATCGTGCACCTGGATCACGTCGGCCGAATCGGCGTCGGGCTCGGCAACGAAGCGGGTCGAGAGCACCTCGGCCTCCGCGATCACCGTGCGTATCGCCGCGGCGAGAGCGTCGAGGTCGACAGGGGCCGCGACCTCCACGTATTCGGCCGTCATGAACGCCGACCGGGTCGGGTCCAGTTGGTGCCCGGCCCACAGTTCGCGCTGGGCGGCGGTCAAGCTGACGTCGGTGTCCGCCCCGGTCTGCAGGGTGGACGGCGACGATATCGAAAGGGACATCTAACAGGCGCTCCTGATGCTTTCGGCTTTCGGGCTTGGGGCTTTCGGGCTTTCAGCTGCTCGGCGTGTCAGGTTAGCCTAACCACATAAGCTGTGGTGATCCGACTGCCGAGCCTCAGCCGACTTCGAGCGGGGAGAGTGCGGTTACCAGCGCATCCGTGGTGGTCACCGAACCGCAGCGCTTCGCGGCATACGTGAGCGCCATGAGGTGCTCGTCACGGCTGAAATCCGCAGTCGCGTCGGACACCAGGAACGGCTGGACGTCCGCCATGAACGCCTCGGCGGCACTCAGCATGCAGCCCATGTGCGCGTAGACGCCCGTCACGATCAGCTGGTCGCGGCCGTGATGGCCGAGCAGCTGCCGGAGGTCGGTGCGCTGGAAGGCCGAATACCGCCATTTGGTCACCTGGATGTCACCGTCGCGGGGGGCGAGCGGCTCGACCACCTCGGTGTCACGACCCGACGTCAATCCCGGGCCCCAGAAGTCGGCGAGGATTCCGCGACGCGACGGGTGCTGGTCACCGGGCTGCATCGTGTAGATCACGGGAATCCCGGCTTCCGAGCAGAGTTCGCGGATCCGGACCATGTTGGCCATCGCGGTCGACATGGGCTCGGCACGTACGTCGTACGCGTCGATGAAGTAGTTCTGCATGTCGTGGACCAGCAGTGCGGAGCGCCGGGGGTCGAGGCGCCAGGTCACCTTCGATTCGGGGACCTCGTGGATCTCCGGGATCGTGTAGGTCGAAATGGGTGGGATGGCCATATGGTTCCTCACTGTCGGTTCTGTCGATTTCTGGGCGTATGCCGCGCGAATCTCGGTGAACGACAGCGCTCCGCCCCACCACTCGCGCATTCGGTTAGGTTAGCCTTTGCAACCTGGCTTCTGCAATCGCCAGGTGTGCGGGTGTCCGGCGCACAGTAAGGTGACTGACCGGTGGGGGCCGGGCACTGGCCTCCCGCGCCGGATCCGCCGACCAGGAGAGATCGTTGACCAAGCTGCTGTTACTGCTGCTGATCGTTGTCGTGATCGTGGGCATCGTGCTGATCCTGCGGAATCGGTCCGGAAAGAACACGGCGCCTGCTGCCAGGGTCGATCCGCTCGCCGACTACCCGGAGGTCTACGACCCGTACAAGATCGGAGTCGGCGACATCATCACGTACGCCGGAATCGATCACGTCGTGCGCGGGACCATCACCCTCGACGAAGAGGGATACATCTGGCACGAACACCTCCTCGACGGGTCGACCGGCCAGCGATGGCTCACCGTCGAGAACGACGAGGGCAACCTCGACATGACGCTGTGGATGCGCCGCGAGGGCACGGGCCTCGAACCGGGCGGTGACGTGATCCTCGACGACGTCGTGCACCGGCAGATCGAGCGCGGCACCGCCTCGTTCACGGCGGAAGGCACCACCGGGACCGCACCCCAGGGCATCGTCGACTACGCCGACTACGCGACCGCTGACAAGACCGGCCTGCTGTCCTTCGAGCGCTGGGCGCGGACGCAGTCGTGGGAGGTCTCCACGGGCCGCGCCGTCACCCGGGGTGAGCTCACCGTGATCCATTCCGGTCCGCCGCAGTGACACTGCACGTCCTCGACATCGAATCCCGGGATGTGACGGCCGAGGCGCTCGGTCTCGTCGTGAACGCCGAAACGCCGCTTCCGCTGGCCGAACTCACCATCACCTACGGTGACGAGCGGGTGACCCTCGGCGTGCTCGGGGCGTCGCACGCGGTGACGGCGTCCGCGGCGGGCAGCCGGATCACCGAGCAGGTGTCGTGCGACGCGATCCGGGCAGGCGGCAGACCGCTCCCGGTGTCCGACAGCGCGGGCGGGTACCGATTCGACTCGACCACCGACATCGTCGACCGCGCCCGCCTCGAGCAGACCGCCGACTGGCTGCGGCGGCAGGCCACCGAGGTGGAGGGGTGGATCTGCGGGGCGTTTCCCGGAGATCACACCGCGCTGACCGCGCTCACGGCGACGCGTGAGCATTCCGGCGGATGGGCCTGGCAGACCTGGCATCTGTATCCGGTAGACAAGGGTGGGGTGATCGTGAAAACGCGAAGCAGGTGGCTGCCGTGAGCAGGTTCGGGACACGCGTGCGGCTCGCCCCGATGCTGCTCCTGGTGCTGGCCGCGACCGCGTGCGGCGGCGGGGTGCGCGACTACATCGCCGACACGTACGCCCTGCAGAACACCGCGGGCGACGCGAAGACGTACACGTCGAAAGACCCGGTGGGTACCACCGTCTCGTCGATCGTCGCGGAGGAGCCCCCGGCGGCTCGGAAGGCGGACGGCGGCAGCGAATACCTGCGCTACGACGACGACATCGTCACGGTCAGCGCCGCGCCGGGCGGCGGCAGCCTCGTGCGCGTCGAAGACATCGACGGACGCTACCGAAGCGGCGGGTTCGCCTATCTGGGGCCCGGTTTCAACCCCGGCTCACCGGCGGGCGGCGCCGGCGGCAGCGGCGGATCCGGCAGCGCGAAATGACAGAGACCACTCGACTCGGGAGAAGCGCGTGAATACCACCTACACGGCGGCAGCAACGGAAATCGGCAGCGTCGACGTCGGACTGCTCGCCGTCGGCATGCTCGGCACCCTGGCGTACTTCGTCATCGGCATCGCCGTCCTCGGCGTCGGCTTCGCCGTCCTCGACCTCGCCACCCCCGGCAATCTCCGGCACCAGGTGTACGTCGACAAGAACCCCAACGCGGCAATCCTCCTGGCGTCGAACCACCTTGCCCTCGCCGTCGTCGTGGTCACCGCGATCCTCACCAGTTCCGACGGATTCGCACAGGGACTCGCCGACTCCGCGGTCTACGGCCTCTTCGGGGTACTGCTGCAGGTCATCGCGCTGCGACTGATGAATGTGCTGCTGCCCGGCCAGTTGGTCGGACTGGTCGGGAACCCGCAGATGTGCGGTGCCGCCTGGGCGGTCGGTGCGAGCCTCTTCGCCATCGGCCTCGTGAACGCCGCCGCACTCACCTGATCTCGTGACGACCACAGCGGCAGAGCCGAATTCCTCCACCACCCGCGCTCTCAGTGGACGGTCCAGGGCGTTCCTGCTCGCCGCTGTGGCCGCGTGCGCCGCGTGCGGGTTGATCTACGAACTGGCCCTGCTGACGCTGTCGGTCAGCCTGACCGGCGGCGGGATCACCCAGACGTCGCTGATCGTCGCGGGTTTCGTGGCCGCACTCGGGGTCGGTGCCCTCGCCGCCAAACCGCTGCTGTCCACCGCGGCCGCGTCGTTCGTGGTCGTCGAGATCGTTCTCGGACTCGTCGGCGGGTTCAGCGCGGTGACCCTGTACGTGACGTTCACGTTCTTCGGTTCCAGCGCAATCATTCTGGTGCTCGCCACCGCGCTGATCGGTGTGCTCGTGGGCGCCGAGGTGCCGTTGCTGATGACGCTGCTGCAGTCGGGCCGCAGCGACACCGGCGCCGAGAGCACCGGAAAGGTGCTGGCAAACCTGAACGCCGCCGACTATGCGGGCGCCCTGGTCGGCGGCCTGCTGTGGCCGTTCGTCCTGCTGCCCGTCGCCGGGATGATCCGCGGCGCCGCGATCACCGGCATCATCAATCTCGTCGCCGCCGCGGTCGTGGCGCTGATCCTGCTGCGCTGGCAGCTGAGCCTGCGCACCCGGCTCCTCGCCGTCGTGGCGCTGCTCGTTGCCGCCGCGTGCATCGCCGTGCTGCTGGTGCGCGCCGACGGCATCGAGACCACGTCCCGGCAACGCCTCTACACCGATCCCGTCGTCGCCGCGGAAAGGTCGCAGTACCAGGAGATCGTCGTCACCGAACGCGGCGGAGACGTGCGGCTCTTCCTCGACGGCGACCTCCAGTTCTCCAGCGTCGACGAACACCGGTACACCGAATCGCTCGTGTACCCCGCGATGGCGGACGACCCCAAACGGGTACTGATCCTCGGCGGTGGCGACGGCCTCGCAGCCCGAGAGGTCCTGCGACTGCCGGGGGTCGAGGAGATCGTGCAGGTGGAACTCGACCCGGCGGTCATCGAACTCGCGAACACGCGACTGTCCGGGCTGAACCAGGGTGCTCTGCGGGATCCGCGCGTGCACGTGGTCCTGGACGACGCGTTCCGGTGGCTGCGGGACGCACCCGACTCGGGATTCGACGCCGTCATCGTGGACCTCCCCGACCCCGACACCCCGGCGCTCGGCCGCCTGTACTCCACCGAGTTCTACGGTCTCGCCGCCGCGGCCCTGAACCCCGGCGGACTGATGGCCGTGCAGTCGGGCAGTCCCTACTCGACGCCCGACGCGTTCTGGCGCACCACGTCGACCGTCGCGTCGGCGGGCCTGGCCGTCACGCCGTACCACGTGCTGGTGCCGAGCTTCGGGGACTGGGGGTACGTCCTCGCCCGGCGCGGCCCCGAACCGCCAGCGCTGCGCCTGCCCCGCGACGTCCCCGAACTCCGCTTCCTCGACGAACCGACCCTCGCCGCGTCCGCGATCTTTCCGCGCGACCGTCCCCGCCGCGAACTCGAGCCCTCGACCCTCGACCGCCCGCGCATCGTCGACGACATGCGGAAGGGTTATGAGCGCTGACGCACCCGTGAGTACTTATTAACGTCGGGGGGGATGTTGCGGAATTGAGTGACGGTGGTGTGGCTGTGTTCGGCGCGTTGGGCGGGTGCCGGTGCGGGCGGGGGTGGCCCCGCCTGGTCAGGTGGTGGCCGGGAGGGTGTTTCCTGCGGTCAGGTGGGTGAGGATCTTGCCGATGTTGTGGACCGCGGCGTGGAAGGCCCATTCGCTGCGGGCCCGGTCGAGGCCGCGGCTGGTGAACCGGCGGAATCCGAGGTTGTGTTTGGCGTGCCCGAACACGGTTTCGGCGATGGGTGAGCGTTGGCGGTAGGTGGCGATGCCGGCCTCGGTGCGCAGTCGGTGGGTCATCGCTGCGATCGGATCGGCGTGTGGTGGTGGGGATCCGGTGACCGGGTTCTCGGCCGCCGCGGTTTCGAGGTCACGGGCTTTGCCGGTGGCGATCAACCGGTCCGGGCCCGGGGCGGTCAGATTCTCGCGGGAGCAGTAGCCGGCGTCGAAGAGCATCACCCCGATCAACTCCTCCGGAGCCGGAGCCGGAGCCGGGGCCGGAGCCGGAGCCGGAGCCGGGGCGGGGGCGGGGTTCGGGTTGGTGTGGCGGCGGGTGGTGTCGATCAGCTGCGCGGCCTTACCGGCCTTGTCGACCATCTCGGGGAAGTAGTCGTAGTCGGCGGGGCCGGTCCCGACCCCGGTGGCCAGGATCACCCCGTCCACGCTGGTGAAGGCCTGGCAGTTGTAGCCCTGCAGCCAGCCGCCGCCGCGTAGCGGCTGCAGCCGCGAGTCGGGGTCGGTGGTGTTGCGGCGACGCTGCCCGGCGGTGGCATCGCGTGCGGCCTGCTTGCGCAGGGCGGTGTCGAGTTCGGTGCGCCGCCGCCGGACCAGGTGGTGCTCGTCGACCGGTTTCGGGACGAACCCGCCCCGGGCCCCGGACGCGGTGCGCTCCTCGAATCGGTCGAGCACCGCCTGCTGGGCGGTGACCGCCGCGTCCAGCCGCCGGCGTGCGGCGGCGACCTCGGCCCCGACCGGGACCCGGCCCATCACCGTCTGGCCGGCGTCGAGCCGGGCCAGGTAGTGCCGCGACTTCCCGTCCCGCTCGGACTGCTCGGCCTGCTTGTCCGCGTCGAGCTGCGCCAACGCCTCCGCGATCCGCGCCGACCGGGTGCCCGGATCGGCCAACTCCGCCGGCACCTGGCCCGGGCCCGGATCGTCCTCGCCGTAGAGGTCGTCCTCGGCGTCATCGGTGGCCGCGTGCGCCGCCGCGGCGGCCGCGGCGATCCGCGCGGCCTCGGCGGCGGCGGCCTTGCGGAGCCCGGCCTCGGTGCGGTTGGCGTCCTTCGAGGCGTTCGAGGCGATCTTCACCCCGTCCAACGCGATCGTTTCGAGCCGCCCCAACCCCAGCGACGCCGCCAGGATCAGGACCTGCGTGAACAGGTCCTGACAGGCGGTGTGGTTGTCCTTGCGGAACCGGGAGATCGTCACGTGGTCGGGGGTGTCGCCGGCGCAGATCACCCGGTAGGACACCACCTCGGTGCAGGCCCGCTCGATCTGCCGGGAGGACCGCATCCCCCGCGACCACGCCCAGATCAGCAGGGTCACCAGCATGTCCGGGTCGTACCCGGCCCGGCCGGCGCCCCCGGTGCGACGAGAAGCGTGGAACGCCGAGGTGTCGAGATGGGAGTCGACGATCTCGATCACCGTCCACACCGGATGCGTGGGCGGCACCCACTCCCGCATGTCCGGCGGCAACAGGAACTGCTGATCACGATTCACCGGTCGATATCCCTTGGCCACCAACACATTATCCAGGAAACCCCAGGTCAGACCATGGTGACACGCGGACACCCCGACCCGGAATTTGCAACAGCCCCCGGGCGGTTAATAAGTACTCACGGGTGCGTCAGCGCAACTAGTTCATAGATATACTAAAAGCGGAGGTGGCGGGCGCTGGGCCTGCCACCGGCTCGCGATAGGGTTCCCCCATGACCGATGACGTAGCGCCGGTGCCTGTCGAGGTGCCCGAGAGCCTCGACTTCTGGTCGTTCATCGAACTGGCGAACAGGCGTCTGAGCACCGAATACGGTTCGACGCACGAACTCGCCACCCAGGTGCTCCTGACGTTGAACCGCGCGTCGAACGTGGTGACGTACGACCTGGAGTCGTCGATCCACCGACCGCGCGGGCTGTCGTGGTCGGCGTTCCGGTTGATGTTCGTGACGTGGCTGGCCGGGCCGGTCGAGTCGAAGACCGCCGCCAAGCTCACCGGCATGAGTCGAGCCGCCGTGTCGAATCTGACGAAAACGCTGGTCAGTGGGGGTCTGATGGAGCGGTCCCCGGACGAGCGGGACGGCCGGTCGGTCCAGTTGTCGCTCACGGAGAAGGGGCGCAGCGAGATCGGCGAGATCTACCGTGAGCAGAACGAGCGCGAGCATGCGTGGGCGAGCGTCCTCACCGAGCCGGAGCAGCGCATTCTCGTCATGCTGCTCGACAAGCTGATCACCAACCGCAGTCAGTTCGACGTCCGCGGCCGCAACTGACCCTGCTGCGCCTCCCGGAAAATCTGTGCTTGCCATCACGCCCCCAATTTAGTTAATGTGTTTACTACTACGGACACGCACTTCTAGGGAGGCCGGTCATGGCGTTCTATCGGCACGTGGGCAACATTCCGCCCAAGCGGCACACGCAGCACCGTGACGACAACGGTCAGCTCTACTTCGAGGAGTTGATGGGAGAAGAGGGCTTCTCCTCCGACTCCTCGCTGCTCTACCACCGCCACATCCCGTCGGCGATCGTCGACGCCACCGTGTGGGACCTGCCCGACCAGAGCACCACCCCCAATCACCCGCTCAAGCCGCGCCACCTGAAGTTGCACGACCTCTTCCCGGAGACGGTCTGGGCCGACACGGACGTGGTCACCGGACGCCGGCTGATCCTCGGCAACGCCGACGTCCGCATCTCCTACGTGGTCGCCGCCAAGGAATCGCCGCTGTACCGCAACGCGATCGGCGACGAGATGGTGTACGTCGAATCCGGGGCCGCCACCGTCGAAACCGTGTTCGGTGCGCTCGAGGCGAAGCAGGGCGACTACGTCCTGATTCCGATGTCGACCACGCACCGCTGGATCCCGCAGGGCCCGGAACCGTTGCGCGCCTACGCAATGGAGGCCAACAGCCACATCGTCCCGCCGAAGCGGTACCTGTCGCGGTTCGGTCAGCTGCTCGAGAACGCGCCCTACTGCGAGCGCGATCTGCACGGACCGTCCGACACGCTGCAGGCCGAGGGCACCGACGTCGAGGTGCTCGTCAAGCACCGGACGTCGCACGGGATCGTCGGCACGCGAATGGTGTACCCGCAGCATCCCTTCGACGTCGTGGGCTGGGACGGGTGCCTGTACCCGTACACGTTCAACATTTCCGACTACGAACCGATCACCGGGCGCGTGCACCAGCCGCCGCCGGCGCATCAGGCGTTCGAGGGCAACAACTTCGTCATCTGCAACTTCGTGCCCCGCAAGGTCGACTACCACCCGCTGTCGATTCCGGTGCCGTACTACCACTCGAACGTCGACTCCGACGAGATCATGTTCTACGTCGGCGGCGACTACGAGGCGCGCAAGGGTTCCGGCATCGGGCAGGGGTCCATCTCGATCCACCCCGGCGGCCACGCGCACGGACCGCAGCCGGGCGCGTACGAACGCAGCATCGGGGCCGAGTTCTTCGACGAACTCGCCGTCATGGTCGACACGTTCCGTCCGCTCGAACTCGGCGAGGGCGCACTGGCCTGCGAGGACTCGGGCTACGCGTGGACCTGGGCAGGACGGGGGCCGAAGCAGTGATCCCCGCTCTCTTCTCCGGTCTCTGCGACGACGCCGCCCTGTTTCCGCCCGGAAACGCGCCGCTACCCGACGCTCTGCCCGCGCACACCAGGCATCTGTCGGCGCCGTACGGGGATCTCGTCGGCCCCTTCGTGTTCCCCGTCGCCCGGCTGGACGAACTGACAGCCGGCGCGATCGAGTTGAGCCTGACACTGCCCGGTGGCCCGGCCACTCTCGAACCCGCACTCGACCGCCTCGCGCAGATCGACGGTGCCACCGCCGTCGCGCTCGAGATCGCGCCGCCCGCCGAACAGACGGCCGCGGAGTTCTTCGCCGCATTGGACGCCGCGGCAGACCTGACCTCCGGCTGTGAGGTGTTCGTCGAGGTTCCGCGCGGCGAGCGCCGGGCCGACTTCCTCGCCGCACTCGTCGGAGGCCCGTTCGCGGCGAAATTCCGCACGGGAGGCGTTGTCGCCGAGGCCTACCCGGACGAGAGCGAACTCGCGTCCGCTGTGCGCGCCGCCGTCACGACAGGTGTCCCGTTCAAGGCCACGGCCGGACTGCACCACGCCGTCCGCAACACCGATCCGCGCACCGGTTTCGAGCAGCACGGTTTCCTCAACGTGCTTCTCGCCACCCGGCACGCACTCGACGGCGCCGACACCGACCGGGTGGCCGCGACCCTCGCCGAACGTGACGGCACCCGGATCGCCCGCGAACTGAGCGACCTCCCCGCCGACGTCGTCGGCGCCGTCCGCACCGCCTTCCGATCCTTCGGCACGTGCAGCATCCTCGAGCCCCTCGAGGATCTCGTCGCACTGCACCTCGTGCCGTCGTCCGCCCTCTCCGATGAGCACGCTTCCGCCGATGAAGGAGCCCACGCATGACCGTCCTCGACATTCCCGCCGATTCGCTGTTCGGGTTGGAGAACCTGCCGTACGGTATGTTCTCGACCGCGGACTCGGCCCCCCGGGTCGGTGTGCGGGTGGGAGATTCCGTGGTGGATCTCGCCGTCACCCTGGGTGACGACGTCTTCGCGCAGCCCACCCTCAACGCGTTCATGGCGCAGGGCCCGGCCCGCTGGAGCGAGGTTCGCCGGCAGGTCACCGAACTCGTCCAGGGCGACGTCGCCGACACCGCGGTGTTCGCGGTTGAGGACGTGACGATGCACCTGCCGGTGGCCATCGCGGACTACGTCGACTTCTACGCGTCCGAGAATCACGCCACCAACCTCGGACGACTGTTCCGCCCTGACTCCGAGCCGCTGATGCCCAACTGGAAGCACCTGCCGGTCGGATACCACGGGCGGTCGAGCACCGTCATCGTGTCGGGCACCGATGTGGTCCGGCCGTGCGGGCAGCGCAAGGCCCCGAATCAGGACGCGCCCGACTTCGGGCCGTCCCGCCGCCTCGACATCGAGGCCGAGATGGGCTTCCTCGTCGGCGTCCCGACGAAGCTGGGGGAGACCATCACGCCGGATCGATTCGCGGACCACGTGTTCGGCGCGGTCGTCGTGAACGACTGGTCCGCCCGCGACATCCAGGCCTGGGAGTACGTTCCGCTCGGCCCGTTCCTCGGGAAGAGTTTCGCGACGTCCATCTCCCCGTGGGTGGTGCCGCTGGCGGCCCTCGAGGCGGCCCGCATCGACACCCCGACGCAGGATCCGCAGCCGCTGCCGTACCTGCGCGGCGAGGAGAAGTGGGGTCTGGACATCGACCTGGCCGTCGAGTGGAACGGGCACGTCGTGTCGCGGCCGCCGTACGCACAGATGTACTGGTCGCCGGCGCAGATGCTCGCGCACACCACCGTCAACGGCGCCGCCGCCAGCACGGGCGACCTGTTCGCATCGGGCACCATCTCCGGACCCGAGAAGGACCAGCGCGGAGCGTTCATCGAACTGACGTGGGGTGGTCAGGATCCGGTCGTCGTGGGGGACGAGAAGCGCACGTTCCTCGAGGACGGCGACGAGATCGCCATCTCCGCCACCGCACCGGGCCCCAACGGCACCCGCATCGGCTTCGGTGAGGTGCGGGCCCGCATTGCTCCACCCGTGAGTACTTCTTAACCGCGGGCGGTTAAGAAGTACTCACGGGTGGTAGGCAGTAGTCATGACCGAGAACTTCGTCGAGACCACTGCCTTGCCGGACACCGGCGTCGCGTTCCTCACCCTGAACCGCCCCGAACAGCGCAATCCGCTGTCGTCCGAAGCCATGCGGGACGTCACCGCAGCGCTTCGGAAGCTGGGCGACGACGACACCACCCGCGTCGTCGTCATCAGGGCTGCAGGACCGGTGTTCTCCGCGGGTCACGACCTGAAGGAGATGATCGGCCGCACCCTCGAGGACGAGCAGGCCATCTTCGACACCTGCGTCGAGATGATGCAGGCCGTGCAGGAGATTCCGCAGCCGGTCATCGCGTCCGTGCAGGGTGCGGCGGTCGCGGCGGGCTGTCAGCTCGCCGCGTCGTGCGACCTCGTGGTGGCGTCGTCGAACGCCGTGTTCGGGACACCCGGAGTGAAGATCGGCCTGTTCTGCTCCACCCCGATGGTGGCGCTCAGCCGCGCGATCGGACGCAAGCGCGCCCTGCAGATGCTGCTCACCGGCGAAACGATCGATGCCGAGACCGCGGCGGACTGGGGCCTGGTGAACCTGGTGGTCGCACCGGAGGACCTCGACGCGCAGACCCGGGCGCTCGCCGCGAAGATCACGAAGGCCAGCCCGCTCACCGTGAAGATCGGCAAGCAGGCGTTCTACCGCCAGATCGACCTTCCCCAGGGCGAGGCGTACCAGGCGATGGCCGAGACGATGGCGACCAACGCCGTCACCTGCGACGCCCAGGAGGGCATGCAGGCGTTCGTCGAGAAGCGCACCCCGCAGTGGCAGGGCAAATAGCCCTCCGCGACAGGCCCTGCCTGCATTGCGTGGTGTAGCGAACCGGCGAAAGATCAGGGGTGCAGTGGCTGCGGCCGCGGGCCGTCGGCGCCCGCCGACGGTGGACCGCGACAGGCCGGCCACCGAGAATGTTCTCACTGCGGGGCGACTGTCCCGCGGGAGGTGACATCGATGTTCATCCAAATCATTCAAGGAAAGGTGTCGGACGAGGCCGGCCTCGTCCGATGCATGGACCGCTGGACCGAGGACGTGCGTCCGGGGGCGACGGGCTTCCTCGGATGCACCCAGGGATTGTGCGACGACGGAACGTTCATCGCGCTGGCGCGATTCGAATCGGCAGAGGCTGCCCGGCTCAACAGTGAGCGCCCCGAGCAGGGCGCCTGGTGGGCGGAGACCGAGCGGTGCTTCGACGGACCGGTGTCCTTCATGGACTGCCCCGAGGTGGCCGAGTGGATGGGTGGCGGTTCGGACGACGCGACGTTCGTGCAGGTCATGGAGGGCCACACGACGGACGCGCACCGGATGCGGGAGTTGCTGGACGAGTCCGCCGACCGGGTGCACGAGCTGCGACCGGAGATCCTCGGTGGAACGCTGTGCACCTACGGCGACGGCGGGTACGTCGAGGCGGTGTACTTCACGTCCGAAGCGGAGGCCCGTTCCCACGAGAAGTTGGAGATACCGGACGACCTGAGGTCGTTGTTCGAGGAGGAGGGCCGGCTGACCGACGACGTGACGTACTACGACATGCATTCGCCGATGCTGGTGTCGGCTGGGAGGTAGCCCGAAACCTCTGGCAAGGTAGTTGGACGTCCTATAACCTTCGTGCATGAGTCTGGATGCGCGCACCGATACCGTCGACGGAGTGCTGCGGCGCTCGGCCGCCAAGTTCCCCGACCGCAGGGCGCTGACGTTCGAGGACCGCACGTGGACGTACCGGGAACTCGACGACGCGGTCAGCCGCGCCGCCGCCTACCTGCAGTCGCTGGGACTGTCGGCCGGTGAGCGCGTCGCCGCGTACGGCACCAACTCGGACGCGTACACGATCGGGTTCCTGGCCTGCGCGCGTGCGGGTCTCGTGCACGTCCCCGTCAACTATGCGCTCAAGGGCGAAGAGCTGACCTACCTGGTGTCGCAGTCCGGGAGCACCGCGGTGCTGGTCGATCCGGCGCTGCGGGGCACCCTCGACTCGATCCGGGACGGGCTGGACCTGCGTCACGTGGTGCCGTTGCGTGACGCCGAGGATTCCCTGCTCGCCCACAGCGGCTCCGGCGACGTGCCCGCCGTGGCCGTGCCGGTCGCGTCCACCGACCTGGCGCAACTGCTGTACACGTCGGGGACGACGTCGAAGCCGAAGGGCGCCATGATGACTCACGGCGGACTCGTGCACGAGTACGTGTCCTCCGTGATCGCCCTCGCGCTGGACGAGCGTGACAATCCGCTGATCTGCATGCCGCTGTACCACTCGGCGGGCATGCACGTGTTCATGATGCCGTACCTGTCGGTGGGCGCCTCGGTGAATCTGATGCAGACCCCCGACATTCCGGAGATCCTGCGGCGCATCGAGGCCGATCACATCGGCTCGCTGTTCCTGGCCCCGACCGTGTGGGTGCCGCTCGCCGGACATCCCGATCTCGAGACCCGCGACCTGTCGTCGCTGAAGAAGGCGCAGTACGGTGCGTCGATCATGCCGGTGACGGTGCTGAAGCGGCTGCGCGAACGCTACCCCGACCTCGGCTTCTACAACTGCTTCGGACAATCCGAGATCGGGCCGCTCGCCACCGTGCTGCAGCCCGCCGAGCACGAGGAGAGGCCGTCGTCGTGCGGCAAGGCCGTGTTCTTCGTCGAGACCCGGGTGGTGGATCCGGACGGCAACGACGTTCCCGACGGCACGCCGGGCGAGGTGCTCTACCGTTCGCCCCAGCTGTGCCTGGGGTACTGGGACAACCCCGACGCCACCGCGGAGGCGTTCCGCGACGGCTGGTTCCACTCGGGTGATCTGGTGACGCGAGACGCCGAGGGGTACATCACCGTCGTCGACCGCATCAAGGACGTCATCAACACCGGCGGCATCCTGGTGGCGTCGCGCGAGGTCGAGGACGCCATCTACACGCACCCGGACGTGGCCGAGGTCGCCGTCATCGGGACGCCGGACGACAAGTGGATCGAGGCGATCACCGCGGTCGTGGTGCTGCGGGAGGACGCGTCCGACATCACGCGGGACGGGTTGATCGCCCACGTCAAGGAGCGCATCGCGCCGTTCAAGGTGCCCAAGCAGGTGGTGTTCGTGGACGAGTTGCCCCGCAACCAGAGCGGAAAGCTGCTCAAGCGGGAACTGCGGGCGAAACTCTGACCACTACTTCTTGGTGGACGCCCGCTCGATCAACTCGACCGGAAGCTTCACCGATTCGACGTCGTTGCCGGCGATGAGCGACAGCAGATGACGCACCCCCGTCGCGCCGATCAGGCGGGCGGGTGACCGGACGGTCGTCAGCGGCACCGGCAGCTGGGCGACCACCGGAATGTCGTTGTACCCGACCAGTGCGAGGTCGTCGGGGATCCGCAGCCCGAGGTCGCGGGCGACGCCGAGGACGCCGATCGCGATGGTGTCGCTGACGGTGAAGATCGCCTCGGGGCGCGAATCCGACTCGAGGAGAACGGTGGCGGCGGCGACACCGCCGGACACGTCGAAGTCGGAGCGGACGACGCGCTCCGGTCCCAGTTCGATGCCGTTCTCGGCCAGCGCGTCCCGGAATCCGGCGAGCCGATCGCGGGAGGTGCTCGCGTGGTCGGGGCCTGCGATGGCGGCGATCTCGGTGAAACCGCGGTCGAGGAGATGGCGTCCGGCGAGGTAGCCGCCCCGGTGGTCGTCGCCGGACACGAACGGCAGACCGACATCGGCGTGCCGATTGAGCTGCAGCATCGGCAGCGCCCCCACCGACAGTGAGTCGACGAACTCGCGGCCGGGGCTGTGCAGGCTGCTGAGCAGCAGGCCGTCGACCTGCCTGCTGACGAGGAACTCGATGGCGCGGCGCTGGGCGTCGAGGTCGTCGGGTGGGCTCGACAGCAGCACGGAGTAGCCGGCCTGCGTGGCCGTCTCCTCGATGCCCTGGAACATGGTCGCGACCACTCCGTCGGTGAGTCGTGGCATGACGACGCCGAGGGTGGTGGTCTTGCGGGTGCGCAGGCTCGCGGCCCACAGGTTGGGCTGGTAGCCGAGTTCCACCGCCACCTCGCGCACCCGCAACGCGGCGTCGGACCAGCCGTCGGCGGGTTCGGGTTGCCGGAGCACCCGCGACGCCGTCGACACGTGGACGCCGGCACGTTCGGCGATCTCGCGGAGGGTCGGCGGACGCCCGGACGTGCGGGTCGGGCGATCCGGCAGGTTCACGGGCAATCCTCGCGCTCGGGGTCGGGGACCCGGCGGCCTCGTGGTTGACGTCCGCCGGAACGCGACTTAGTCTACGTGACGAAATCGTTCGTGCAATCGTTCTCGCGAACGTTTGCACACCAGCCCCACCGGCCCCGTGGAGGAACACATGTCCGACTCGCAGACCCTGTCCCAGCTGTTCGCCCTCGACTCGCTGCTCGACACCGAGGAGATCGCGATCCGCGACACCGTGCGCCGATTCGCGGACGAGAAGATCCGGCCCCACATCGGCGAATGGTTCGAAGCGGCGGCGCTGCCCGTGCGTGAACTGGCGGAAGGGCTGGGCGAACTCGGCGTGCTCGGTATGCACCTCGAGGGATACGGCTGCGCCGGAATGAGCGCCACCGCCTACGGCCTGGCCTGCCTGGAACTCGAGGCCGTAGACTCCGGAATCCGCAGCCTCGTGTCCGTGCAGGGCTCGCTGGCCATGTACGCGATCCACCACTACGGCAGCGAGGACCAGAAGCAGGAATGGCTGCCGCGCATGGCCGCGGGCAAGGCGATCGGCTGCTTCGGGCTGACCGAACCCGACTTCGGCTCCAACCCCGCAGGCATGCGCACCAACGCCAAGCGGGACGGTGACGACTGGATCCTCAACGGCACCAAGATGTGGATCACCAACGGGTCCGTCGCCGACGTCGCCGTCGTGTGGGCGCGCACCGACGACGGCATCCGCGGATTCGTCGTGCCCACCGACACCCCCGGCTTCTCCGCGCCCGAGATCAAGCACAAGATGTCGCTGCGCGCGTCCGTCACCTCGGAACTCGTGCTCGAGGACGTCCGGCTGCCCGAATCCGCGATGCTGCCCGAGGCCAAGGGGCTGTCCGGCCCGCTGGGCTGCCTCAACGAGGCCCGGTTCGGCATCATCTTCGGTGCGATGGGCGCGGCCCGCGACTGCCTCGAGTCCGCGATCTCCTACGCTCAGGACCGTCAGGTGTTCGACAAGTCGCTCGCCGCCTACCAGATCACTCAGGTGAAGATCGCCGACATGGCCCTCGAGGTCGGCAAGGGACACCTGCTGGCCTACCACCTCGGACGTCTGAAGGATCGCGGCGAGGCCCGCCCCGAGCAGGTCAGCACGGGCAAGCTGAACAACGTCCGCGAGGCCATCGCCATCGCCCGCGAGTGCCGGACCATTCTCGGAGCCAACGGAATCACGTTGGAGTACCCCGTGATCCGTCACGCCAACAACCTCGAGTCGGTGCTGACCTACGAGGGAACGTCCGAGGTGCACCAGCTGGTGATCGGCCGTGCGCTGACGGGCGAGGCAGCGTTCCGGTGAGAAGTGCATCCCTGGACGGCCTGCTGATCGCCGACTTCGGTCGGGTGCTCGCCGGGCCGTACGCCACGATGCTGCTCGCCGATCTCGGCGCCGAGGTCGTGAAGATCGAGCGCGCCGGCGTCGGCGACGACACCCGGCAATGGGGTCCGCCGTGGGTGGGCGACGAGTCCACCTACTTCCAGTCCGTCAACCGCAACAAGCGGTCCTTCGCGTGGGACCTGCGCGACCCCGTCGACCTGGAACAGGCGAGGGAACTGGCCGCGCGGGCCGACGTGGTGGTGGAGAACTTCCTGCCCGGCACGATGGACCGGCTCGGGCTCGGCTACGACGCCGTGCGGGAGATCAATCCCGACGTCGTCTACTGCTCCGTGACCGGGTTCGGCGGCCAGAACAACCTCCCCGGATACGACCTGCTCATCCAGGCCGTCGGCGGGTTGATGAGCATCACCGGACCCGAACCCGGCGTTCCGACGAAGGTCGGGGTGGCCGTCGTCGACATCATCACCGGACTGCACGCCGCGGTCGGGATCCTGGCGGCCCTGCGTCACCGCGACCGCACCGGGGAGGGGCAGCGGGTCGAGGTGAACCTGCTGTCGTCGCTGCTGTCCGCCCTCGCGAACCAGACGTCGGGGTACGTGGGCGCCGGTGTCGTTCCGCAGGCGATGGGAAACCGGCATCCCAGCATCGCGCCGTACGAGGTGTTCCGGACCGGCGACCGTCCGCTGGTACTCGCGGTGGGGAACAACCGTCAGTTCGCCTCTCTCGTCGAGGTTCTCGGTGTTCCTGAACTCGCCGACGACGAGCGGTACGCGACCAACACGCAACGGGTGGCGCACCGCGAGCAACTGGTCCGGGACATCACCGCGGCGCTGTCCGCGGGCTCGGCGGACGAGTGGTTCGAGAAGCTGACCGACGAGGGCGTCCCGTGCGGGCCGCTCAACGACATCGCCGACGCGGTGGCGCTCGCCGAGCGGCTCGGGCTGAACCCGGTGGTCGAGATCGACGACCCGCGCAGGGACCGGCCGGTGCGGCAGGTGGCGAACCCGATCCGGCTCAGCGCCACCCCGGCGAGCTATCGCAGCGCGCCGCCGCGGCTGGGCGAGGACACCCCAGCCGTGAGTACTTGTTAACCGCCCGCGGTTAACAAGTACTCACGGGGGCTCTTTCCTAAGGGAGTGTTAGGAAGGCTCCGCGGCTCTTCCGTATCGATGTGACGTGACCCACTGTGGTGTGAACGCAGAGATCCAGGGCATCGAGAGGAGTCCCGCGTGAGCACCACATCGACGGGTGAGCGCCGAGTCATCGGCAATGTTTTGAAGGGTTCGGTCGGCAACCTGATCGAATGGTACGACTGGTACGTCTACGCGGCGTTCAGCGTGTACTTCGCGAAGGAGTTCTTCCCCGAGGGCGACACCACCGCGCAGTTGCTGTCCACGGCAGCCGTTTTCGCGGTCGGGTTCCTCATGCGGCCGATCGGCGGCTGGATCATGGGACGGTACGCGGACCGCCGCGGTCGCCGATCGGCGCTCACTTTGTCGGTGACGGTGATGGCGGCGGGTTCGCTCGTCATCGCCGTCACGCCGTCCTATGCGAGCATCGGGATCGTGGCGCCGGTGCTGCTGGTGATCGCCCGGATGCTGCAGGGACTGTCGGTCGGCGGCGAGTACGCCACCAGCGCCACGTACCTGGCCGAGGTCGCTTCGCCGGGCAGGCGCGGGTTCTACTCGAGCTTCCAGTACGTCACGCTCGTCGCCGGGCAGCTGATCGCACTGGGTGTGCAGATCATTCTGCAGCTGACACTGCCGGCGGAGGCCATGCAGTCGTGGGGCTGGCGGATCCCGTTCCTGATCGGCGCCGCCGGTGCCGTCGCGGTGATGTGGCTCCGTCGCACGATGGACGAGTCGGAGGCGTTCACCGAAGAGGTGGAGGCCAAGCGCGAAGACGACGCGACGGCGAGTGGGCCGAAGGAGGGTTCGCTGCGGATGCTGCTGCAGTACCCCCGCGAGTGCCTGCTGGTCTGCGCCCTGACGCTCGGTGGTTGCGTGGCATTCTACACGTACACCACGTACATGCAGAAGTACATGATCAACACGTCCGGCATCTCCAAGGACACGGTGGCGTGGATCAACTTCGCGGCCCTGCTGGTGTTCATCGTGTTGCAGCCGATCGGCGGCACACTGTCCGACCGCATCGGCCGCCGGAAGCTGCTCATCTTCTTCGGGGTGGGCGGAACCATCCTCACCGTGCCGCTGATGACGGTGCTCGGGAAGACGACGAATCCGCTGGTCGCGTTCGCGCTGATGATGCTGGGACTGATCGTCGTCACCGGATACACGTCGGTGAACGCGATCGTGAAGACGGAGCTGTTCCCGACCAAGGTCCGTGCGCTCGGTGTCGGGTTGCCGTACGCCCTCACGTTGGCGATCTTCGGTGGAACCGTCGAGACCGTCGCCCTCGCCCTGAAGCGGGCAGGCCACGAATCGCTATTCTTCTACTACGTGACGGGGTGCATCGCCATCTCGCTCGTCGTCTACGTCTTCATGCGTGAGACTTCGAACGGTTCGCCCCTCGACCGGACGTCCAGCCGGGCGGACACCCCGGACGACGACGTCGAGCTGGTCGACTCGCGGAGCTGATCGAAGGGAAGTGACGTGCAGATCGCGGTGGTCGAGGACGACGACGGAGTCGGCGACGCACTCGTGGAGGCGCTGGGAACCCACGGCCACGAGGCGGTGCGCATGCGCCGCGGTTCCGATCTCCTTCTCGGCCATCGCGGTATGGACGCGGTGATCCTCGACCTCGGTCTCCCCGACGCGGACGGCCTGCAGGTGCTCCGGCAGCTGCGGGCCGTCAGCGACGTTCCGGTGGTGATCCTCACGGCCCGAGACGACGAACGGTCGGTGGTGCGGGGGCTACGCGGCGGGGCGGACGACTACCTCGTCAAGCCGGCGCGGCTCGCGGAATTGCTTGCGCGGCTCGACGTCGTGACCCAGCGCAGGCCCGCGACCGGACGTTCGGCAGAGCAGACGGTCACCGAGGGCGACGTGGTGGTCGATCTGGCGGCACGCGAGGTGGAGGTCGGCGGCGCTCCGGTGGCGTTGACAGCCAAGGAGTTCGAGCTTCTCGAGGTACTGGTCACCCGTCCCGGCGCCGCGGTGAGCCGTCAGCAGTTGATGGACGCGGTGTGGGGCGACGCGTACGTGGCCATCTCCCGCACCCTCGACGTGCACATGACGGGGCTGCGCGCGAAACTGGGCCGCCCCGGCCTCATCTCGACCATCCGCGGGTACGGCTACCGCTGGGGCACGTGACGTGCGCCGCCGTGTGCTCGCCGTCCTGCTGGTGTTCGCGGCCGTCGCGGTGGTGGCCTTCGCGGTCCCGCTGGCGCTGGCCACCAGTGCCGGACGGACCCAGGCCCTGCGGCTGAGCCGGGAGGCGGACGCGACGCATTTCGCGAGCCTCGCCGGGCAGACCCAGGCCCCCGGAAGTACCACGCTGCTGCGCGAGGAGGTGGCCCGCTACCACGAGTTGTACGGCGAGGGCGTCCTCATCGTCGACGCCAGGGGAAACGTCCGCGCCGGGGCGGGACTGTCGCCGGACGACTCCGACGTCGCCGCGGCGATCACGGCGGGACTGCGCAACCAGAAGCAGGGGATCAGCGGTTCGCTGACCCCGTGGTCGGCGAACCGGGTGCTGTCGGCCGTGCCCGTCGGCACCGGGGCGCAGGTGGACGGCGCCGTCGTCTTGGACGTGTCCACCCGCGCCGCACGGGAATCCATCCGGACGTCGTGGCTGGTGATCGTCGCGGGGGCGCTCGGCGCGCTGGCGGCGGTCACGGCCGTCGCGATCGCGCTGTCCCGGTGGACCGTTCGCCCGCTCGGGGCGCTCACCGCCAGGGTCGGCGCCCTCACCGAGGCGGTCCCGTCCCCGCGCCCGCGGACGGGTCGCAACTCCGGGCGGCCGCCCGGTCGATACAGCGGACCGCCGGAGGTGCAGGAACTCGCAAAGGCGTTCGACACCATGTCGGGCGCCGTCCAGGCGTCCGGGCAGGCGCAGCGCCAGCTGATCGCCGACACCGCCCATCAACTCCGAAACCCCCTCGCGGCCCTGCACATCCGGCTCGACTCTCTCGGCCCGCACGTCGCCGAGGCCGGCGCCGAAACCTACCGCCGGACGGGGATGGAGGTCGATCGGCTCGGCGGAATCCTGGACGGGCTGCTCGCGCTCGCCGTCGCCGAATCACCCGCCGACGCCGGTGAGGACGAGTCTGCGCGCGGCGGGTGCGACGTCGGTGCCGTCCTCGCGGACCGTGCCGACGCCTGGACGGAGGCTCTCGGGGAATCGGGGATGGCCCTCGTGTTCCGGCCGCTGGCCGAACCGCTGGTCGCGGACTTCCAGGACAGTCACCTGTCCCAGGTCCTGGACGTCCTGCTCAGCAATGCGCACGCGTACGCCGGTCGCGGGGCGACGGTCCGGATCGACACGGGACGGTCCGCCGCGGGAATCGAGATCCGGGTCAGCGACGACGGGGTCGGGGTGAGCGAGGACGAGATCGGCAAACTGTCTGCGCGGTTCTTCCGCGGGTCCGCGGCGGCGCAGCAGGGCACCGGGCTCGGACTGTCCATCGCGACCGCACTGGTCGAGGGCGCCGGTGGAACGCTGTCGGTCGTCGCGGAACGGCCACACGGGCTCCGGGTGACGCTGGCACTCCCGGCGGTGGCGCCGTGATCACGCGACGAACACTGCTGCGCGGCGTCCTCGCGGCGGGTGCGACCGCGGCCACGGGTTCGGTACTCGCCGCGTGCTCGGACAGCGGTACCGATCCGCTGCGACTCGCCGCGGGTGAGGAGGGCGGATTCTTCTGGGAGTTCGCCCAGTTGACGGCCGCGGCCGCGGAACGTGCCGCACTGCCGGTGCGGATCGTCCCGGTCCGGACCGCGGGGTCGATGGAGAATCTGGCGGCGCTCGCGTCCGGGGACGCGGAACTGGCGTTGAGCCTCGCCGATGCCGCCGTGTCGGCGATGGAGGCCGGCGCCGCGTTCACCGCCCTCGGCAAGGTGTACGAGAACTACATGCAGCTTGCGGTGCGCGCCGATTCCGGGATCGCGGACACCTCGCAGCTGCGAGGAACCCGAATCAGTCTGGGCGCCACAGGCTCCGGAGCGGAACTGACGGGCGAACGCATCCTCGACGTCCTGGGCCTGGCGGGCCCGGGAGACGTGACGCGACTGCACCTGTCGATGACCGATGCGGGGCAGGCCCTGCGGGACGGCACCGTCGATGCGGTGCTGTGGGCGGGCGGGGTGCCGACGCCGTCGTTCGCGGATCTCGGGATCCCGCTGCGACTGCTCGACCTGTCCGCCGAACTGGAACTACTGCGGGTGCGGTTCGGCCCACGCTACGAGCCGGTGCTGATTCCGCCCGGCACGTACGGACAGCAGACGTCGGTCGCGACGATCGGTCTCGCGAACCTGCTGCTCGCCGATCCGGCCGTGTCCGACGGCGCCGCGGGCGCGATCGTCGAGGTGCTCATCGACCACGCCGCGGAACTGGTGCCGGATCAGGCGACCGGCAGCCAGTTCCTGGACCGGCAGTCGTTGATCGTCACCGCAGGCGTGCCGCTGCACCCCGGAGCGGCCGCCGCGTACCGGAGACACCACGGCTGAGCCGGTCCCTACTGCACCCGGGCGACGACGAAGATGCGCCGGAACGGGAAGAACGTGCTCCCGTCCGGTCGCCGGGGATACGCCTCGTCGAGGAGCGGGACGAGTTCCTCCCGGAAGCGGTCCCAGTCCGGCGCCGAGAGGGCATCCTTGACCGGCCGGAGCGCCGTTCCGGTGATCCACTCCAGCACCGGGTTCTCCCCGGTCAACTGCTGGACGTACGTGGTCTCCCAGGCGTCGACGGCGCACCCGGCGTCCGCGAGCAGGCCCGCGTACCCGACGGGATCGTCGACGACGTTGTCCGCCCGGAACGGCACGTCCGTCAACCACCGGGACCACCGCTCGGTCCCGGCGAGGTCCCGGACGATCGCGTGCGAGGGCGCGTCGAAGTTGCCGGGGACCTGCACCGCGATCCACGCCCCCGACGGCAGCTGTGCCGGCCAGCGGCGCAGCAACTCCCGGTGTTCGGGCACCCACTGCAGGGCGGCGTTGGAGACGACGACGTCGGTGTCGGGCTGTGGCGTCCAGTCGCGGACGTCCAGCCGGGCGGCGTCGAGGCCGCGGTCACGCGCGGCCCGGACCATCTCGGGTGAGCTGTCGGACGCCTCCAGGACGGCGTCCGGCCACCGCTGGGCGAGGCTGACGGTCAGGTTCCCCGGGCCGCAGCCGAGGTCGACCACGCGGCGGGGTGACCGCGCGTCGACACGCGACAGCAACTCGTAGAACGGGCGCCCCCGATGGTCCGCGAAGGCGAGGTACTTGTCCGGATCCCATATGTCGTCCACGCCTTCAAACAGTACGCCCATACTGTTGGTGTGTGGGGTCAGAGGCCGAGATCCTTCGCGATGATCGTCTTCATGACCTCGCTCGTCCCGCCGTAGATGCGGGACACGCGGGTGTCCGCGTACAGGCGCGCGATGGGGTATTCGAGGACGTAGCCGTAACCGCCGTGCAGTTGCAGGCACTTGTCGATGACCCGGCCCGCGGCCTCCGTGCAGAACAGTTTCGCCTTCGCGGCGTCGGCGACCGTGAGTTCGCCCGCGTCGTGCAGTTCGAGCGCCCGGTCGGCCATCAGCTGGATCGCCTCGACCTCGGTGGCGCACTCGGCGAGCACGAACTTGGTGTTCTGAAACGCCGCGACGGGCTTGCCGAACACCTTGCGTTCCTTGACGTACGCGATCGCGTGCTGCAACGCCGCGGCCGCGGTCGCCGACCCGCCGAGCGCGATGGACAGACGTTCCTGCGCGAGGTTGTGGGTGAGGTAGCTGAAACCGGCCCCCTCGTCGCCGAGTCGGTCCGCCACCGGCACCTGCACGTCGGTGAAGGACAGTTCGGCGGTGTCCGACGCCTTCAGGCCGATCTTCTCGATCTTGCGGCCCACCGCGAAACCCTCGGACGTGGTGTCGACGACGAGAATGGTGAGACCGGACCGGCGGTCCTCGGGGGTGCTGGGCGCGGTGCGGCACACCACGAGGATCCGGTCGGCGAGCGCGCCACCGGTGATGAACGTCTTCGCGCCGTTGAGAACGTAGTGCGACCCGTCCGCCGACAGTTTCGCCGACGTCGCGATGTTCGCGAGGTCGGAACCGGTGCCCGGCTCGGTCATCGCGATCGCGAACATGATGTCGCCGGACGCGAATCCGGGGAGCCACCGCTGCTTCTGCTCGTCGCTGGCGTACTCGAGCAGGTACGGCAGGATCAGATTGGTGTGCACGGAGTAACTGCCGAACGTGACGCCGGCGGCCGCCGTCTCCTCGCCGACCACCGCGGCGAACTTGAAACTCTTCTCACCGCCTCCGCCGAACTCCTCCGGCACCTGGATGCCCAGCACGCCGAGTTCACCGAGGCGGCGGTAGAAGTCGCGCGGCGGATGTCCCTCGCCCTCCCAGTCGTGGTGGACGGGCGCGACTTCCTTGGCGATGAAGTCGCGGATGGTCTTCCGGAACGCGTCGTGATCTTCGTTGAACACCGTACGCTGCACGGGTTTTCTCCTTCGGATTACAGTGCGTAACTGCGCAGTACGCCCTTGCTGATGATCATTTTCTGAATCTCGCTGGTGCCCTCGCCGATGAGGAGGAACGGTGCCTCGCGCATCAGGCGCTCGATCTCGTATTCCTTCGAGTAGCCGTAGCCGCCGTGGATGCGGAAGCTGGCCTGGGTCACCTCGGAGCAGTACTCGCTGGTGAGGTACTTGGCCATGCCCGCGGCGACGTCGTTGCGTTCCCCGGAGTCCTTCAGGCGGGCCGCGTTCACCATCATCAGATGCGCGGCTTCCACTTTCGTCGCCATCTCGGCGAGGCTGAAGGCGACTGCCTGATGCTCCGCGATCGGTTTGCCGAACGTGCTGCGTTGCTGTGCGTATCGGGCGGCGAGCTCGAACGCCCGGATCGCGACCCCGCACGCGCGGGCGGAGACGTTGACCCGGCCGACCTCGACGCCGTCCATCATCTGCGAGAACCCGCGGCCCGGGGTTCCGCCGAGGACGTCGCCGGCGGCCGCGCGATAGTTGTCGAACAGCAACTCGGTGGTGTCGATGCCCTTGTAGCCCATCTTGTCGATCTTCCCCGGGACGGTGAGTCCGGGGAGGACCTCACCGAAACCGGCGGGCTTCTCGATCAGGAAGGTGGTCAGGTTGGCGTGCGGCTTCGCGGCGCCCTCCTCGGTGCGCACCAGCGCGGCGACGAGCGTCGAGCTGCCGCCGTTGGTGAGCCACATCTTCTGGCCGTTGATCACGTAGTCGCCGTCGGCGTTGCGCTCGGCCTTGGTGCGGATCGCGGCGACGTCGGAACCCAGCTCGGGCTCGGACATGGAGAACGCGCCGCGCACCTCACCGGTCGCCATCCGCGGCAGGTAATGGTTCTTCTGGGCGTCGGTGCCGTGCTGACGGATCATGTACGCGACGATGAAGTGGGTGTTGATCACACCGGACACGCTCATCCAGCCGCGGGCGAGCTCCTCGACGCACAACGCGTACGTGAGCAGGGATTCGCCCAGCCCGCCGTACTCCTCGGGGATCATCAGCCCGAACAGGCCCATGTCGCGCATCTTGTCGACGATGGCCTGGGGGTAGGTGTCGGAGTGTTCGAGTTCCTGTGCGGCCGGGATGATGTCGCGATCGACGAAAGTGCGCACGGTGTCGACGATCTCGGTCTGGAACTCGGTCAGATCGAGAGTGTGGGCGAGGCGGCTCATGGAATTCAGAATGCCCGATCCGCGGGGGCCCGGCTAGGGGCGTTCGGGCTATCTGTCGGATAGCGCAGTCCAATGCACCCGCACCTCGGCGACTCATAGGCAGACGTAGCCGGTGCCTTCGCCGAGTACGTATTGATCGACGGCTTCCCGGTCCGTTCAATGAATCGAGATACTGTGACCCACGCCACCACATTCTTCGAAGGGATCACCACGTGACCCGCTCCACTGCCACCCTCGACCGGACCGTCGCCATCGGTTCCGAGTCCCGCAGCCGCGCTTGGGGCCTGACCGCGCTCCTCGTGCTGCTCTACGTCGTCAACTACGCCGACAAGGCCGTCCTCGGCATCATCGCCCAGCCCCTCGCCCACGAACTGGGGCTGAGCGCCTCGCAGATCGGGCTGGTGGGCAGCCTCTTCTTCCTGACCTTCACCGTCGGCGGCTTCTTCGCCGGCGCGCTGAACCGCTGGATGTCGCTGCGATGGGCGCTGCTGCTGCTCGCGATCGCCTGGTCCGTCGCAATTCTTCCGCTCGTGGTCGTCGCGAGTTTCGGGGTGCTGCTGGTCAGTCGCCTGCTGCTCGGGCTCGCGGAAGGTCCGAGCTCCGCGCTGCTCCACACGGGTGCGTACTCGTGGCACGCACCCGCCAAGCGCGGACTGCCGAGCGCGCTGCTCGCCGGTGCCGCATCGATCGCGAAGATCGCCGTCGCGCCTGCTCTCGCGTTCGTGACCGTCACGTTCGGGTGGCGCTACGCGCTGGTCGCACTGGCCGCCATCGGAGTTCTGTGGTGCGTCGTCTGGCTGACCGTCTGGAGCGAAGGCCCGTACATCCGCAGCGGCAAGGGCGCCGATTCCGCGGCCGCCGGTGACGCGGGCGAACCGGCGGTGCCGTGGGGCCGCATCTTCCGGACCCGCACGTTCATCTTCGGCGCGCTTCTCGTCATGAGCGTGTACGCACTGGTCGCCGTGGTTCTGACGTGGCTGCCGTCGTACTTCGAGGTGGGCCTCGGGTACAGCCGCCTCCAGGCCGGCTCCATGTTCGCGTTCCCGAGCATCGCCGGGCTGATCCTGATGCTGTTGTCGTCCGTGATCGGCGACCGCCTGCTCGCGCGCGGCTCGACGTCCCGCGTGGTCCGTGTCGTCGTCCCCGCCGTCGGGGTGCTGATCTGCGGTGCGATCCTGTTGGCCCTCCCGTCGATCACCGCACCCGCGGTAGCCGTCCTCGTCGTTTCCGTCGGCTACGGCTTCGCGGCGTCGGTGTTTCCGCTGCTCAACGCGGCGATCTCGGAGATCTGCCCGCCCCGCCAGACCGCCGGCACGCTGGGCGTCTTCCTCGCCGTCATGGCGATCGGCGGTCTCGTCGCCCCCTACGCGACGGGTCTGATCGTCGACGCGGCCGCCTCGCCCGCCGAAGGGTACGCCACCGCGTTCCAGGCCCTCGGACTCGTCGCCGCCGTGTGCGCCGTCGGGGCGCTGCTCTTCGCGAACCCCGAGCGCGACAAGAAACTGGTCCGGGGCGACGCTGCGGGCATAGGCACGAACTAACGCTGCGATCGGCCGAAAGTCGTTGTGCTGACGACTTCGCCCGTGATTGATTCGAGTCACCCCCTCAGATCGAAGGAACACACCATGCGCGATGCAGTGATCGTCGACGCCGTCCGCACGCCCATCGGGCGGCGTGGCGGTTCCCTGTCCGGAATCCACCCCGCAAATCTGTCGGCGCACGTCCTCGAGGCCCTCGCGGCGCGCACCGGACTCTCCCCGGATCAGGTCGGCGACGTCGTCTGGGGCTGCGTCAGCCAGGTGGGGGAGCAGGCGGGCAACGTCGCCCGCACCGCCGTGCTCGCCGCCGGCTGGCCCGAATCGGTGCCGGGCACCACCCTCACCCGGGCGTGCGGATCGAGCCAGCAGGCCGTGAGCTTCGCCGCCGCCACGGTCATCGCAGGCCACGAGGACATCGTCGTCGCCGGTGGTGTGGAGTCGATGAGCCGGGTTCCCATGGGCAGCGCCAGCACGAACGGCGAACACTTCCCGGCGGCCGTCCTCGACCGGTACGGCGTCGGCGGGTTCAGCCAGGGCACCGGCGCCGAGATGATGGCCGAGAAGTGGGGGCTGTCCCGTCAGGCGCTCGACGAGTACGCGCTGCGATCGCACGCACTCGCGGCCGACGCCGCGGACCGGGGCGCATTCGACGGGCAACTCGCACCGCTCTCCGACGTCCTCGCAGGCGACGAGGGGATCCGCCGCGGCGGATCCCTCGAATCGCTCGGCAAGCTGAAGACCGTCTTCAAGGAGGACGGCGTGATCCACGCCGGCAACTCCTCGCAGATCTCCGACGGCGCCGGTGCGCTGCTCGTCACGACGAGCGAGAAGGCCGCCCAACTGGGCCTGACCCCGATGGCCCGCATCCACACGTGCGCCGTCGCGGGCGACGACCCGGTGATCATGCTGACCGGACCCATCGCCGCGACGGAGAAGGCACTGTCCCGCTCGGGACTGAAGATCGACGACATCGGCGCATTCGAGGTGAACGAGGCGTTCGCTCCCGTCCCGATGGCGTGGCAGGCGGAGACCGGCGCCGCAACCGACCGGCTGAACCCGCTCGGCGGCGCCATCGCGGTCGGGCACCCGCTCGGCGGTTCCGGGGCGATCCTCATGACCCGGCTCGTCCACCACATGCGGGACAACGGCATTCGGTACGGACTGCAGACGATGTGTGAGGCGGGTGGCCTCGCCAACGCCACCATTCTCGAACTTCTCTGATCCGGCAACATCTTTCGAAGGGAACACACGCACGATGGAACTCAAGGGAATTTCGACCGCGGTCACCGGCGGCGCGTCCGGTCTCGGTCTGGCGACGGCCCGCCGGCTCGTCGACGCGGGCGCTCAGGTCACGCTCATCGACCTGCCGAACTCCGATGGCGAGGCGGCCGCGAAGGAATTGGGTAGCGCCGCCCAGTTCGCCCCCGCCGACGTGACCGATTCCGAGCAGTTCGCGGCCGCACTCGACGTCGCCGACGACCGCGGCGGACTGCGCGGCCTCGTGCACTGCGCAGGCGCCGGACGCCGGATGCGCATCCTCGACTCCGACGGCAAGGCAGGCTCCGTCGAGGACTTCGAGTTCGTGATCCGGCTCAACCTCGTGGGCTCGTTCAACGCCCTGCGGCTCGGGGCGGAGCGGATGGCGCGCCAGGAGGAGATCGACGGCGAGCGCGGTGCGGTCGTGCTGACGGCGTCCGTCGCCGCATTCGAAGGCCAGATCGGCCAGATCAACTACACCGCATCGAAGGCAGGCATCGTGGGCATGACGGTCACCGCGGCCCGGGACCTCGCCAGCCGTAACATCCGGGTGTGCACCATCGCCCCGGGGATCATGGACACCCCACTCCTCGCCCGGCTGCGCGACGACGTGCGGGCGTCGCTGGAGAAGTCGGTGCCGAACCCGTCGCGTCTGGGCAAGCCGAGCGAGTTCGGACAGCTCGCCTGCCAGATCCTCGAGAACGGCTACCTCAACGGCGAGACCATCCGCCTGGACGGCGCCATCCGCATGGCACCTCGCTGACTAACTAAGGACCCAACGTGAATTCTGCTGCACCGGTATTGCATTACCCCGAACTGACGTTGGCGGCGTTCCCGTCCGGCATGGCGAACCTGTACGGCGACAAGGCCGCAGTGGTCGACGGCGACACGGTGTGCACCTACCGCGAGCTGGACCAGCGGTCGGGAGCGTTCGCCGCCGCGCTGCGGGACGCGGGAGTGACCGAACGCGACGTGGTGCTCCTGCACCTCGGCAACTGCATCGAATTCGTGGTGGCCTACTACGGCGCGCTTCGGGCCGGCGCGACCGTCACCCTGGTCAACCCGTTGCAGCCGGGCCCCGGCCTGCGCTCGCAGATCATCGACACGGGGGCGGTCGCCGCCGTCACCCAGCCCGGGCAACTGGACACCCTCACCGCGGCGGCGAGCGGCACCACCGTGCGCACCATCGTGGTGGCCGGCCTCCCCGCGGGCGTCGGTCGCGGCCAGTTCGGGTTCGACGAGTTCGTCCGCGGGTACGCCGCCGCACCGTTCACCCCGGCAGTGTCCGGGGACGACGTGGCCCACCTCGCGTACACCGGCGGCACCACCGGCTTGTCGAAGGGGGTGCGGGTGCTGCACCGCAACGTCCTCGCCAACGTCACCCAGATGATCGCCTGGCGGGCGGGCCACGAGGTCTGCGCCACCGACGACGGCGGCATCGAACTGCGTCCCATCGAGAGTCTCGGCGACCGCGGGGTGGTGCCCGGCGACGGCGCGACCGTCGTCGTGTCGCCGCTGTTCCACGCGCATGCGCTGATCAACATGTCGTTCCTGTTGCTGTGCGGGGCGACGCAGGTGTTCGCCGGACGCTTCGAGCCCGGGCGGATGCTGGAGTTGATCGAGACGCACCGCGCCACGTACATCACCGGGAGCCCGGCGATGTGGCACGCGGTCGCCACGCATCCCGACGCCGCGACCCGGGACACCGATTCGGTGCGGGTGGTCTCCTCGGGGGCCGCACCGATCGACCACGTGACCCTCGAGGCGCTGAGCCGGGCGTTCCCGTCGGCGAGCGTGGTCGAGGGGTACGGGCTGACGGAGGGAACCTGCCTGGTCGCCTCCGCACCGCTGACCGGCTCCGTCGCCTACAAACTCGGCAGCGTGGGGTTGCCGGTCTTCGACACCGAGGTGCAGATCCGCGCCCAGGACGATTCCGGTGCCGTACTGGAGGCCGGCGACCGCGGCAAGCTGTGGGTCCGCGGACCGCAGGTCACGGACGGCTACCTGAACCACCCGGAGATCACGGCGCAGCAGTTCGTCGACGGCTGGCTCGACACCGGCGACATCGCTTACCTCGACGAGGACGGGTACCTGTTCATCTGCGACCGCACCAAGGACATGCTGATCTACAAGGGCTACAACGTGTATCCGCGTGAGCTCGAGGAGATCCTCGTCTCGCACCCGGACGTGTCCTCCGCCGCCGTCGTCGGCAGGGAGGCAGGCAGCGTCGGCCAGGAGCCGGTGGCGTTCGTGGTGCCGATGCCCGGTGTGAGGATCGACGGGGACGCGGTGTCCGCGTTCGTCGCCGAGCGGGTGCTGCCGTACAAGAAGGTACGCGACGTCGTGGTGGTCGAGCAGTTGCCGACCTCCGCGGCCGGGAAGATCCTCAAGACGAAGCTGCGCGAGCAACTCGCGACCGCGGCGACGTAGCTCCCGCTGGGTGGACGCAACCCTGTGACGCGCTCCCTTCGTCCCCTACCGTCCTGGTAGCGGGAAGGAGGGAGCGCTGATGGTTTCGGCCGAGCCGATCGTGTACGTCGTCGACGAGATGGTGGTGTCGCCCGGTCGGGCGCGCGCGTTTCTCGACGCTTACCTGGAACGCTATGCGCCCGGCGCGATTGCGCGCGGCCTGACCCTCGATCGCGTGCTCGTCTCCCCGCCGGTGTGGCTCGAGGACCAGTCCAACACCGTCAGTGTCAGCTGGACCGTGCGCGGCGCTCGCGCCTGGTGGCATCAGAGCCTCCTCGCGCGCCACGACGCGGAGGTGCTCCGCTGGTGGGAGGACGCCGACGAGCTTCTCACCACCCGGCGACGCACGGTGTCCTGCTCGCCCGCGGACGTGGAGGTCGCGACCGATGTTTAAGGTGACCAAGCTGATTCACCTCGGCGCGGACTCGGACGGCAGCGCCGCTGCGTCGGTGGCAGGCAGGCTGCAGGACGTAGCGGCCTCCCGGGCCCGGCGTGTCCTCGTGGCACCGACCCTGCCCGGCGGCATCAACGGCGGCGACGTGATCGCGCACCTTCACTTCGACGACGAATCCGACTGGCGCGCCGTCGAACCCGATATCGCCGCACAGCTGTCCGTCCCCGAGATCGGGCACGTCGACAGCGTCGGCTACACGGGCGTTCCCACTCCCGCCCCACGCGCTTTCGAGCCGGCCGTGTACCGGACGCTCCTCGTCTCGGTCGAAAATTCCGCCGACCCGGCGGTGGTGCAGCAGTTCGAATCCGAGACGCGGGCGATGCCGGACTACATCCGCACCATCGGGACCTCGCAGCTGAGCCGGGTGCACGAGTCGGCCGGCGCCGCGCGGTGGACCCACGTCTGGGAGCAGGAGTACGCCGACCTCGACGGACTGTCCGGGCCGTACATGACGCACCCCTACCACTGGGCGCACATCGATCGGTGGTTCGATCCCGAACGCGGGCCGCGGATCGTCACCCGGCTGTGCCACAGCTTCTGCACGATCGACGGTGCGATCATCTAGCGGTTCCTACGACGGTTGCGGCACCTGCCATTCCCCGCTGAAGGAGGGGGGACGCTTTTCCACGAAGGCGCGCAATGCGGCCGGTGCGTCGGTCGCGAAGTTGACCGCCTGCGAACGGGACTCGTTCTCGAGTGCGTCCCGCAGCGACGACGTCGTGCCGTCCTCGATCAGTCGCGCCGACTGCATGACGGCCACGGTCGGCGACGCCGCGAGGCCGGCGGCGAACCGGGCGACCGTGGCATCCAGTTTTTCCGGTTCGACGAGTTCGCTGACCAGTCCCAGCGCGTCCGCCTGCTCGGCGTCGAGCATCTCGGCGAGCATGACCAAGCGCTTCGCGCGGTGCAGTCCCACCATGCGCGGCAGGAGCCAGGAGCCTCCGAAATCCACCGACAGGCCGCGTTTGGCGAAGATCTGGCTGAACTGTGCGTCGCGCGAGGCGATGAGCAGATCGCACAGCAGCGCCAGGTTCCAGCCGGCTCCGACGGCGTAGCCGCGCACCTTCGCGATCAGCGGTTTGGGGAACTCCGCGACCGCGAGCGCCGTCGCGTTGATCTGCCGCATCCGGGTCAGCGGGTGCATCGGGGCGCGCTTGTCGAGGTCTGCGCCGGTGCAGAAGTCGCTGCCCGCACCGGTGAGGATCACGACGCGGGTGGCGTCGTCGAGGGCGAGTTCGGCGAGCGTCTCGCGCAAGGCGATCCACGAGTCGAGGGTCATCGCATTACGCCGCGTGGGCCGGTTCAGCGTGATCGTCGCGACCGCGCCGTCCCGGCCGACCAGGACGTCGGATTCTGCGGATGCGGCCCCTGCGGTGGAGGGGAGGGATTCGATGCTCATGCGCGGCTCCAGACGTGGGCGCGGTTCTCGGCGACGCCCGGGTTGGCCGGCGCCGTGCCGCTCCCGGTCAGTCGATCACCGGAAACGTTCCATCGCAATGTCGTTCTGGGACACACAGGATGAGGCGAAACCTATGAGCTGTGTTCAGGTCTTCGAGGTGTGCGCCCGCACCAGTTCGACGAACGCGTGCCCGACGGGGGAGAGCATGTCGGGGTCGAACGCGATCCCGAAGGTGCGGGCAAACGTCGGCTCCGCCCGGCGGACCACGGCGCGGTCCCGGGCCGCCTCCGCGATCGACCGTTCCAGCAGGGTCCCGCCGATCCCGGCGAGTACCAGGGGAAGCCGCGCCTCGCGGTGATCGGACAGCGCCGCGAGGTGCGGTCGTGCCCCGGCGTGGCGGATCGATTCCTCGATCTCGTCCGCGACGGAGTGGCCGCGGGGAACGAACACCATCGGGACGTCGGGGAGGTCGGCGAGCGGAACCGGGCCCTCCGGCAGGTCGGTGCCCGGCGGGTATACGAGCCAGTACTCCTGTTCGCCGAGTTCGAGGACGTCCAGCCGGGCGTCGTCGAGCGGGAGGTGGGCCACCACGAATTCGCAGTGCCCGTCCTCGATCAGCGAGGCTGCCTGGGCCTCGTCTTTCAATTCACCCAAGCGCACCAGCACATTTGGGTGGGTTCGCCGGAATTCGGTGACGAGGTCGACGAGGGGACCGATCGCCAGCGCCGGAAACGCCATGACATCGAGCCGGCCGGCCAGTGCCCCGTCGGAGGTGGCGAGGAGGTCTTCGACGGCGGTGACGTCGCGCAGGATCTGCCTGCTCGGCCCGACCAAACTGCGGCCTGCGGCGCTGAGCACCATGCCGCGGCCGATGCGGTGGAACAATTGCACGCCCAGTTCCCGCTCGAGCCCGCGCAGTGCCTGCGAGATGGTGGGTTGTGCGACGCCGAGCGACGCGGCGGCCCCGTTGATGCCTTCGTGTTCCACGACGGCGAGGAAGTACTCGACCTGACGCAACTCCATGCGGTCAGTTCCCCTCTCGGGTGCCCGTGGCCTGGGTGGCCTGCGCGATCGAGACGAACGCCGAGGCTGCCGGTGATCCCGGGCCGGACCGCTGGACGAGTCCGACGGGCCGGGTCAGTTTCGGCGTCATCGACCGGATCGCGACCCCGCGCAATTGTTCCTCGGCGACCAGGCGGGGCAGGACCGTGGCCCCCGCGCCGCGCATCACCAGTTCCCACGTGGCGCCCGGGTGGGTGCAGTCGACGACCACGTTCGCGGGATCACCCACCAGATCCGTGATCAGGGCCGCGTCGCTCTTGTCCCCGAGATCCTGAATCAGGGGAATGTCCCGGACCGCCGAGCGGGGCACCGGATCGGGGAGAGTGTCGGCGAGGGCGTTCGGCAGGGCCAGTACCAGTTCCTGATCGCCGATGGGGACCGAGTGCAGTGCACTGTGGTCGACGGACAAATCGATCACCCCGAGTTCGGCCTCGCCGCGGCGCAGGGCACCGAGGACGCCGGTGGGGCCGTCGGCGTCGATGACGCGGACCGTCACCCGGGGGTACTGCTCACGGAACCGGCGCACCAGGTCGACGATCGGATCGATCGAGAACGCCGCGTACGTGACGACGTCGACGCGGCCGGATACGAGTTCGCGCACCGCAGCGACCTTGGCCTTGGCCCGCTCGACGTCGGCGAGGATGCGCCGGGCGGCGACGTCGAGCGTGCGGCCGTCCTCGGTCAGCTCGAGACGTCGCCCGGTGCGGTCGAACAGGGTGACACCGAGGCGGCGTTCGAGTGTGCGGATCGCCTGCGAAAGGGACGGTTGCGAGATGTAGAGGGACTGCGCGGCCCTGGTGATCCCGCCGTGATCGACTACCGCGACGAAGTAGGTGACGAGATGCAGGTCCACGCCGTCATCGTACGGAAGCTGTGACGCGGGCCGTGCCGGTCATGCGGCTATCGGCCACGCCACACCGGCGGGCGCTTCTCCGCGAACGCACGCGCACCCTCCTGGGCGTCCTCGGAGGTGAACACCGGATCGAGGAAGCGGCGTTGCCCGGCGAACGCGTCGGGGTCGGTGTAGGCGGCCGACATCGCGAGTACCTGCTTGGTGGCCCGGACGGCGAGGGGACCGTTGGCGGCGACCCGGGCCGCCAGGTCGCGGGCGGTGTCGAGCGCCTGCCCGGGCTCGGTGAGCCGGTTGACGAGTCCGTGCGCGTGCGCGACCTCGGCGGTGAGGGGATCGCCGGTGATCGCCATCTCCATCGCGATCGGATAGGGCAGCACCTTCGGCAGTCGCAGCAGACCGCCGGCGGCCGCGGCGAGCCCCCGCTTGACCTCGGGGATGCCGAACTTGGCGTCGCGGGCCGCGACGATCAGGTCGGCCGACAGGGCCAACTCGCAGCCGCCGGCGAGCGCCCATCCTTCGACGGCGGCGATCAGCGGTTTCGTCGGCGGGGCCTCGGTGAGTCCGCCGAATCCGCGGCCGGGCAGCGACGGCCGTTCGCCGCGGCTGAACGCCTTCAGATCCATGCCCGCGCAGAACGTTCCCCCGGCGCCGGTGAGGATCGCGATGGTCAGGTCGGGCCGCGCCTCGAATTCGTCGATCGCGGCGGCGAGCGCCTTCGCGACCTCGAGGTCGACGGCGTTCTTCGCCTCCGGGCGGTTCAGGGTGATGACGGCGACGCCGTCGGCGAATTCGGTGAGAACCACACTCATGGGGTGTCTTCCTTACGGGAGGTAGGGGTCCAGCGTTCGGGGCGGCCGCCGAGCGAGCGGATGCTTCCGCGGTCGGCGAGAACGAGCAGGTGGGCGTGGGTTTCGCGGACCGCGAGGCGGAGCAGGCGGTCGGACATGGAGTCGAACGGCCGCGACCACGAAATGTGTTGCGAGATCTCCCACGCCGTCGATTCGGGCCACACGGCCAGAGCGGCGACGATCTCGGTGAAGCGTTCCTCGTGATGACCCATCAGCTGCCTGGCACGCTCGGCGATCCCCCGGAACCGGTACTCGTGCGCGGGCAGCACCTCACTGTCGGGCATCGAGGTGGTGGCGTGCAGCGACAGCAGGTACCGGTGCAGCGGATTCTCCAGTTCGCCGGGGACGGTGGAGATGTTGGGACTGATGCGGGGCAGCATGTGGTCGCCGCTGAACATGAGCCCGTGGGTGTCGTCGACGAACGTCAGATGACCGGGCGTGTGCCCGGGTGTCCAGACTGCCCGCAGATCCCAGCCGGGCAGGCCCAGGGGAGTGCCGTCGCCGAGTACGACGTCCATGGACTCGCCCGGCCCCAGCCGGACGAGGTCGACGCGGGCGGCGGCGAGGATGCCGGTGGGTGCCCCGAGCTGGTTGAGCTGGGTGTTCCACGTGTGTTCGTCGGCGGTGGTGTCCGCCGCCGAACGGTGGCCGAGCAGTGCGGCATCCGCGCCGTGCATCGCGAGTGCCGCCCCGCTGACCTCCCGCAGCCGGGGTGCGAGGCCGAAATGGTCGGGATGCAGGTGGGTGACGGCGGCGTACCGGACGTCGGTGACGTGGTGCCCGGTCTGCGCGATCCCGTCGACGAGCGCCCGCCACGACTCCTCGGAATCCCAGCCGACGTCGATCAGCGCGAGACCGTCGGGGATCGTGAGCGCGTAGATCAGGACGTACCGCAACGGGTTTCGTGGCATCGGCACCGGGATCGACCACAATCCGGGGCGCACCTGCTCGACGGGTGGGAGCACGCCGCGGGCCCAGGCCTCACGCTGGACGGTACCGACGTCCTCGGTGACGATCACGACGGCACCTCCGTGTCGCGGAGTCCTTCGCGTAGGGCGCGTTTGAGGACCTTGCCGCTCGCGCCCCGCGGAAGTTCGGCGACGTAGACGATCTCGCGCGGCTTCTTGTACGACGCGAGCCGGGTGGCGGTGAACGCGATCAGGTCCTGCTCGTCCGGTGCGTCCGACGGGTCGGCGAGCCGGACGACCGCCGTCACGGACTCACCCCAGGTCCGGTGCGGCACACCGACCACCGCGACTTCGGCCACCGCCGGGTGCTCGGCGAGCACCGTTTCGACCTCGATCGGGTACACGTTCTCGCCTCCGGTGATGATCATGTCCTTCACCCGGTCGGTGACGAACAGATAGCCCTCCGCGTCGATGTGCCCGGCGTCGCCGGTGCGCAGGAAACCGTCGTGGGTGAGAAGGTTCGCTGTCTCGTCCGGCCGTTTCCAGTAGCCCTCGACGTTGTTGCGTGAGCGGCACACGATTTCCCCGGATTCGCCCGCCGGGAGCCGGGCGCCGGTCACCACGTCCCGGATCTCGACCTCGACACCGGGCATGGGCCTGCCTGCCGACCGCAGCAGGTGCGCGCGGTCCCCGGACGGGTTGTGGTCCCGGGCGGCGAGTGCGGTGACCGAGCCCGTCGTCTCCGTCATGCCGTAACGCTGCACGAATCCGCAGCCGAGGCGATCGATCGCCCGCCGGAGCAGCGTGGTGGTGATCGGCGCCGAACCGTACGCGACCAGCTCGAGGCTCGACACGTCGTAGCGTTCGAGGTCGGGCACGTCGAGGAGCATCTGAATGGTCGAGGGAACCAGGAAGGCGTGGGTGATCCGGTGCCGTTCGATCAGTTCGGCGACCTGCCGGGCGTCGAATGTGCCGAGCAGCACCACGTGGACGCCTGCGGACAGGCAGGTGCTCAGCCATCCGGCGCCCGCGATGTGGAACAGCGGCAAGGCGTCGAGTGCCACCGAACCGGGTTTCCATTGGTAGATGAGCAGGCCGTCGGGCTCGTTGTGCAGGTTGCGATGCGTCGCGACCACACCCTTCGGAAGCCCGGTCGTGCCCGACGTGTAGAGCTGCAGCACCTCGGCGGCGGGGTCGTCCCCGAGCCCCGGGTCGGTGGCGGTGCCCGACGTGACCAGCCGATCCCACGACCAGGCGCCGGGCGGAAGGGTGTCGCCGTCGGCCGCGTCGACGACCACCACGACCACCCGCGGGAGCGCGTCGCGGACTGCGTCGGCGGTGGCGGCGAATTCCGATTCGACGATCAGCACCTCGAGCCCGGCATCGGCCGCGACCGCGGCGGCCTCGGCTGCCGGGAGCCGCCAGTTCAGCGGGACGAACACGAGCCCCGACTTGGCGGCGGCCACGAACGTCTCGACGCCTTCGGTGCGCATCCGGAGCAGTGCCCCGACCCGGCCGCCCCGGGATGTCAACGCCGACAGCGCTGTTGCGATCCGGTTGGTCCGCCAGTCGAGCTCCGCGTACGTCAGCGTGGTGTCACCGCACGTCACCGCGGGTGCTCCCGGCCGTTCCGCGGCATGGTGCCGCACGCGCTGGGGAAGATGCAGACCGCTCACATCAGGCTCCTCGATGAGTCGTCGACGCCGCCGGGGGACCGGGTGACGTGTCGTGCCAGTCGACCACCGGTGTGCGTGCCGAAACAAAGTCACAGAGCCGAACGGACAGTGAGGAATCGCCTATGGATGCCGGGCCGGGCGGGCTCGCGGCGTTTGTAGACTGGCGTGATGGCCGCCACCCCCGCCCTGAACCCCGAGGACGTTCGGCGTGCGGCGGCGGCACTGCACACCCCCGACATCGACGGCTGGGCGAACCGGTTCGAACTGCTCTCGGACGGCAACCGCCTCCGGCTGCTGCTGTGCCTGCACCACGCCCCCGACATCTGCGTCGGCGACTTGGCGGCGGCCCTCGACATGACCGGGACCGCCGTCTCGCACGCGCTGCGACTGCTCCGTAACCAGGGATGGGTGTCGGCGACTCGGGACGGCCGTTCGATGCGGTACCGGCTCACCGACGACACCGTGCACGAACTGCTGCACACCATCGGTGCCACGCACTATCACAATCACACGGGAGCCGAAGAGGAAAGGTGAATCCCGACATGGAGAACGACCCCGGACTGCTGCCGCTCGACGGCATCACCGTCGTGGCACTCGAGCAGGCCGTGGCCGCTCCGCTCGCCACCCGCCATCTCGCGGACATGGGCGCGCGGGTCATCAAGATCGAACGCGTGGGGGAGGGCGATTTCGCCCGCAACTACGACGACGCGGTGTTCGGGCAGGCCTCGCACTTCGTGTGGCTGAACCGGTCGAAGGAGTCGATCGGCGTCGACCTGAAGTCCGAGGTCGGGCGGGACACCGTCGCGAAGCTGATCGAGAAGGCCGACGTCTTCATCCAGAATCTCGCCCCCGACGCCGCCGACCGTCTCGGGTTCGGCGCCGACGCACTGCGCGCCGAGCATCCGGAACTGATCGTCGTGAACATGTCGGGCTACGGGTCGGCAGGACCCCGGCGCGAACGCAAGGCGTACGACATGCTGGTCCAGGCGGAAACGGGGATGATCTCGGTGACAGGCACTCCGGACACCGCCACCAAGACGGGTGTCCCGGTCTCCGACATCGCCGCGGGAATGTATGCGGTGACGTCGGTGCTCGGTGCCCTGTTCCGGCGGCAGCGCACCGGTGTGGGAGCGCGGATCGACGTGTCGATGTTCGACGCGACCGCGGAGTGGCTGGGCCATCCGATGTACATGAAGATGTACGCCGACAAGCAGATCCCGCGCGTCGGGCTCGGTCATGCGGCGATCGTCCCGTACGACTCGTATCCCACCCTGGACGGACAGATCCTCATCGGTGTCCAGAACGACCGCGGCTGGCGGCAACTGGTGACGGACGTGTTCAAACGCCCTGACCTCGCCGACCATCCCCGGTTCGCGACCAACATGCTGCGGGTGCAGCACCGGGCGGAGGTGGACGCCCTGGTGGCCGAGGAGACGCAACGTTTCACGAGCGCCGCTCTCGACCAGGCGCTCGCGGACTCCGGGATCCCGGCGGCGGAACTCAACGACCTGGGCGGGCTGATCGAGCATCCGCAACTCGACCAGCGCGACCGCTGGCGTGACGTCGGCACCGAGGCCGGGCCGATCCGGGCGATGCTGCCGCCGATGACGTTCTCCGACGTGGAGATGCGGATGGGGGACGTGCCCGCGCTCGGCGCGCACACCGATCTGATCCTCGGCGAGTTGGGCTGGTCGGCGGAGGACATCGCGAACCGGCGTGCAGAGGGTGTCGTCGGCTGACCGAGCAGATCAGTTAGCGCACTAATTGGTCATGTATCAACTAGTCGTGGGCGGACACGCCGCAGCCCCGGCCCGAGTGAGGCCGGGGCTGCAGCCCGCTCTTCGCTCAGGGTGTAGCGAAGAACTGCTCTACGGCAGGCTGGGCATTGGGGTTACCCACGCCGATGCCGATGACGGCGCCGGCGATGGTGCCGACCACTGCGCCGACGATGCAGCCTGCGATGAAGTTGGGGAAGATCGACACGCACCCGATGGCCATGCCCACGTTGGAACCGATCGCCATGCCCTGCAGGCCCGCGTTGTTCCAGCCGGTATTGATCTCGTTGGTCATCTTGTCGAAGGCGTCCTGCTTGGTCTCGTTCTCCGGGAAGAACTGCTCGGCCACCTGGCTGCTACCGCCATCGGCGGCCGGGGTCATGAGCGGCTGCGACCAGTCGATTCCCTGCGGTGCCGGATCGGCGTACGCCGTTCCCGCCCCGACGGCCATCGCGGACACGACGAATATGGACAATGCCAGAGTTCTCAAGAGTTTCATGGAAATTCCCACCATGTCGTAGGACGAACACGGTCCCCACCTGAGAGCACCGAACATCGTTGTGCGTGGACCATATTCGCTGGAAAACCGGAACGGCTACATGCATATGTGGGTGCGCGGTGATGCTCCCCGTGTGCGAACTTACCCATAGTCCTCCCGGAATCGTCGCTCGAGGTCGGAACGGAAGCCCCGCTACAGGGTTCCGAGGAATTCGTAAACCGCCGGTGTCGCAGCGGGGTTCGCGTTGCTGATACCGGTGACGGCGCCGATCGCTGCGCCTACCGCGGCACCGGGGAGACATCCGCCGAGGATGAGGAAGATGCACCCGGCGACGAATCCGATGCCCGCGCCGATCGCGGTCGCGGTCCCGCCGCCGTTCACCCAGCCGATCTCGAGCTGCGTCATCATGTTGGCGTACGCGGAATCCCTGTCGACCGGGGTGAGGGCGAGTGTTCCCGCGACCGGGGTCGTCGTGGGCGTCAGGCTCAGGAACCGGCCGCCGTCGGTGACGAGCGGATCGATCGCGAACTGCACGCCGGCGATCGAGTAACGCAGTGGGATCGTGGCCACCGTGGTTCCGGAATCGTTGGAGATGTCGACCGCGGCGGCCGTCCTCGACAGGGTGAAATATCCCGCGTCGAGTGCGGTGCCGACCGATCGGCCGTCGGCACTGAGGCTGGTGTGCGAGATGACGGCCTGGTCGGCGGGAGTGGGGGCGGCGTACGCGGTACCCATTCCGACACACAGGGTGGCGATCAGCAGCGCTGCCGGCGCTGTCACTCTATGCAGTTTCATGGTGTTTCCCATGCGTAGTAGCGGATGACAAACGACAAATCTGGTTCGACCTGGCGCTTCACAGTTGCCCCGACCGGCGAAAGCGTCCGTAACCTGCCTACTGCAGACATCTTCCCCCTTCGGACGCCCCAGTTTTCGGCCTTTCCGCAAAATACGTACGTATCGGGTGTCGGTGCGACGATTACACCGTCAGCCGGTAGAACCGGAAGAACCCGAAATCCTCGATCGGCAGGACGTCCATGGTGCCGAAACCGGCGGACTCGGCGTAGCCGCGCAATGTGCTCGGGCGCATGACCGTTCCGGTGCCCGCGCTCGGAGTGTGGTTCATGCCGTCGGGCAGGCACACGGTGAGACTGAAGCCGTACATCAGTCGCTCGACGTCGCTTCCCGGCGCGGAGAATTCGTCGTCGACCGCCTCGTCCATCACGATCATCGCACCGCCGGGGGCCAGCGCCCTGCGGACCGCGGACAGCACCTCGACCGGAGCGGGCATGTCGTGGATGCACTCGAACGCGAAGGCCGCGGTGCAACTGCCCTCGGGGATTCCCGCGGCGTCCGATTCGGTGATCGTGATCCGGTCGGCGACATCCGGCCGCTCGCGCACGTTGGACCTCGCGAGTTCGACGGTCGCGGTGTCGATGTCGTAGCCGTGGAGCGTGGCGTCCGGGTAGGCGCGCGCGAGTGCGATCGTGGACCAGGCGCCGCCGCATCCGACGTCGGCGATGGTGGCACCGGGCGCCCGCAGCAACGCGTCCACCTCGGGAACCGACGCCAGCGCGCCGGGAAGAACCTGCTCGTACCACGGCCGATTCATATCGGCCTGCGACTCGCGAGCATCCGCACCGTACTGGGACCACCCCACGCCGCCGCCGGTGCGATACGCCTCCAGCAGTGCGGGCATCTGCGTGGTCGCGGCGACGAAGATCCGCGCGAGCGGTGCCAGATAGTTGAGACTCTGCTCGTCCGTGAGCACTTCGGCGGCACCGGCCGGAAGCGTGAACTTCGGTGGATCCGCGGCGTCCACCGTGAGAAGTCCCGACACGGCCTGCTGCTCGAGCCACTCGCGCGCGTACCGCGGATGAGTGGAGGTGCGTTCCGCCAGTTCGTCCGCCGTCGCCGGGCCTTCCGACGCGAGACTGCGGTACCAGCCGAGGCGGTCTCCCAGGTGGACGGCGAGAAGGTCGATGGCCCCGAGCGACGCGTCGAAAATGCGCTGGGACACCGTCGCGGCATCGGCTTCGGGTGTGGACATCGCTGACCTCCGGTCGGAGTGCGGGCGAAGCTTCGTCACCCCATCGTGGGCTACCCGGTCGGCGGTGTCACGGATCGTTCGCCGGGCGAATGAGGCTCGGCGGTGGGAAGCCGGAAACCCCACGGCAACTCGAGGCGATGCCGCGCGAGCAACGCGGGGTCGCCGAGCAAGTCCAGGATCGGACCGTCGGCCACCAGGCAACCCTCGTCGAGGATCACGGCGCGTGTGCACAACTGGGCGGCGTACGGGAGGTCGTGCGTGACGAGCAGGTGCGTGGTGTCGATACCCAGCAGAACCTCGGCCAGTTCGCGCCGGGCGACGGGGTCGAGATTGCTCGAGGGCTCGTCCAGCACGAGGACGTTCGGGGCGCACGCGAGGACGGTCGCCAGCGCGACCCGGCGTCGCTGGCCCACCGACAGGTGCGCGGGGTTGCGATCGGAATGCGCCGTCATGTCCACGGCCGCCAGCGCGTCGCGCACCCGCTCGTCGAGCGCCGACCCGGTGACGCCGAAATTGACCGGACCGAACGCGACGTCCTGCGCGACGGTGGGCATGAACAACTGGTCGTCGGGATCCTGGAAGACGATGCCGACCCGCCGCCGGACCTCGCGCAACGTGTCCCGCGGCGCACCCCGCGACAGCGCCAGCCCGCCCACCGTGACGCTGCCTTCGGTGGCCGTCAGAATGCCGTTGAGGTGCAACATCAGTGTGGTCTTGCCCGCCCCGTTCGGGCCGAGGACGGCCACCCGCTCGCCGGGTTCCACCGTGAGGTCGATCCGGTGCAGCGCGGCCCGGCCGTCCGGATACGCGAACGAGACGCCCTCGAGGTGCACGGCCGCGGTCATCGGAGCACCCACGCCGTGAGACAGATCCCCACCGCGCACACCGCGGGCACGAGCCCCGCCCGCCATGCCGCAGCGGTCGCCGGGGGCGCCCCGATCGTGGGAACCGAACCCGCGAACCCCCGCGACAGCATCGCCAGGTGGACGCGCTCGCCGCGCTCGTAGGAACGCACGAACACACCGCCGACGCCCCGGGCGGTGGCGCCGATCTGCCGGAACGTCCGGGGGTCGTCGCCGCGGGACAGCCGGGCGGTGCGCATCCGCTCGATCTCGGCCGTGAGCAGGTCGAGGTAGCGCAGCATCAGAACCACGATCGTCGTGAGCATCGCGGGCACGCGCAGTCGCGCCAGACCCAAGGGCAGGTCCCGGGCCGGTGTCGTCGCAGCGAGCGTCAGCGAGACGAGGACGCCCAGAGTGCCCTTCACGAGAATGCCCCAGGCCGCATAGAGGCCCGCGACGGACAGCGACAGTCCCGCGACCGTGACGCGGGCGCCGCCCTCGGCGAACGGCAGCAGCACCGCGAGTGTCACGAACGGCAACTCGATCAGCATCCTCGGCCCGATCCACCTGAGCGCGATGCCGGCGATCCGCCAGATCACGATCAGGACGGCGAGGTAGCCGGCGAACGCCCAGAACGCCTCGCGTGGTGTCGCGACCACCGCGAAGACGAAGACGACGGCGCAGACGATCTCGACCTCGGCGGGCAGTCGGTGCAGGGGGGAGGCGCCGTCGAGGTAGAGCGGATGGGCGTGACCGGCTCCCACGGTCAGGGGCTCGTTCGGTTGCGCCGCGCGCGGGCGAGCAGCCAGAACAGGCCACCCGCGACGGCGAACGTCGCGGTCGCGCCGATGACGCCCGCGACCCCGGTGAGATGCGCCCGGCCGCCCACCGTGTAGTCGGCGAGCGGCGAGTCCGACAGGTGATGCGCGGACGCGTTCCGGGCGATGCAGTCACCCACGAGCGCCTCCCCGTTGTCGGTCTCCACCGTCTCGCATCCGCGCGTCGTCGCGGCATCGAGACCATCCGGACTGGAGCTGGCGAGGTAGGAGACCGCGCCGGCGACGAGCAGCGCCACCAGCGCGAAGCCGATCAGGAAGCGGCGGAGGGAGATCACGCCCGCACCTCCACCCGCCGGGGTGCCGTCCGCAGCAGATACACAAGGTCGGGGCGCGCCTTCGCGACGGCCGTGACCGTGACGGCCGTGATGAGGCCCTCGCCGATGCCGATCAGCACGTGCGCCCCGAGCATGTAGGCGGCCACCGCGCCCAGCGAGGTCGACTCCCCGGACGTGGCGTGTCCGCCGATCGCGTACTCGAGCACGAAGCCCATCGCCGCCGCCACCGTTCCACACAGGGCCGCGGCGAACGACATCCCGCCGAGGACGCGGAAGCGCAGTCGCTCCTGCCGCACGACGAGCGGACGCAACGTCACCGCGACGCCGCAGCCGACCACCACCCCGATGATCGCCATGTTGGTGATGTTCGCCCCCAGCGCTGTCAGCCCGCCGTCGGCGAACAGCAGGGCCTGCACGATCAGCACGATCGAGATACAGAGCATGCCGGTGTACGGGCCGACCAGGACGGCGGCGAGTGCGCCGCCGAGGAGGTGGCCGCTCACACCGGGAAGGATCGGGAAGTTGACCATCTGGACCGCGAAGATGAAGGCCGCCACGAGACCGGCCATCGGTGCGGTGCGTTCGTCGAGTTCCGAGCGCGCGCGCCAGGCGGCGATCGACAGTCCCGCCACGGCGACGACGACGAACAGCAGGGAGGTCGGTGCGTTGATCAGGCCGTCGCTCATGTGCATTGCCACGGATTCCACGGCGTCTCCTCCGGCCGGCAGCTGATCCTTCGAAGTCTAGTTGTTCGTATGAACACTTGAACAGGTGTTCACAGGTGGTGGAATGCGGCCACGTGGAGTGCGTGAATGACGTTCAGTGCCAGCTGTGGTCGACGACCGTCGTGCGGGGGCCGAACTTGGGTTTGACGGCATGCCCGCTCACCTCCAGCAGTCGCACGGCGCGTTGGCGGTGCGGCTGCAGCGGCGCCAGATACTCCACCATCCCGGCGTCGTCGAGGGGCCTTCCGAGCAGCGACCACCCGACCATCGCGGCCAGGTGATAGTCGCCGACCGACAGGGCATCGGGATCGCCCAGCGCGCGCTGCGACACCTCGGCCGCGGTCCAGACCCCGACGCCGGGAATGGACATCAGCCGGCGGTTCGCCTCCTCGCGGGGGAGGTCGACGATCTTCTCGAGCCGGTCGGCGACCTGCGCGCAGCGCACGATCGTCCTCGACCGGCCGGGGTCGACGTTGGCCCGGTGGAACTCCCACGACGGCACCCGCCGCCACACGTCCGCGGTCGGGGGAAGTCGCATCCCGTCCGGAGCCGGACCGGGAGCAGGCGCGCCGAACTTCCACACAAGGTGCCGCCACGCCGCGAACGCCGCGATGCCGTGCACCCGCTGCTCGAGGATCGCGGGCACGAGGGCTTCCAGCACCCGGTCCGTGCGGCCGAGGCGCAGGTGCGGGAAACGCCGGTGCGCCTCGACGAGGATCGGATGGTCGGGGGCGAAGTCCGCGCACTCGTCGTGCTCTCCGACGAGGCGGCCCAGCCCCGCAGCCAGCTCGGGAGCACCCGCACCCCACGCCTGGCAGCGCACCGAATGACGGTCGATCTGGGTGAGGCGATAGGTGACCGGGCCCGACTTCTGCACCGACGTCCGCCAGATCGCGCCGTCGGCCGTCCGGCGGTGGCAGGGGTCACCCTTCCCGCGCTGCAGCGGCTGCAACGACATGGCGACGTCCAGGGGACGCCGCGCGGTCACGGTGGTCTCGACCACCTCGAGCGAAGCCGTCATCGAATGCAGCGTATCCACTGTGAAGGCGACCGCTACCGGCGGCTGTCGGAGCGCGCACGTAAAGTCCCAGCCATGATCATCGTGAGTACCGACGGATCCTGCCTCCGCAACCCCGGTGGGGCGATCGGCTGGGCATGGGTCAATCACGAGGGTCCCAGCCAATCGGGTGGCGAACCCTCCGGGACCAACCAGATCGCCGAGCTGCGGGCGCTGCTCGAAGCGATCACCGCGCATCCCGGCGCCGATCCGCTGCTGATCGAATCCGACTCCCAGTACGCCATCAAGTGCGCGTCGGAATGGCTGCCCGGGTGGAAACGCAAGGGCTGGAAGACGGCGGGCGGTGCTCCCGTCAAGAACCTCGGGCTGGTGCAGTCCATCGACCGGGCCATCGCCGAACGCCCCGGGCCGGTCCGGTTCCGCTGGGTCCGCGGCCACGTGGGCAACCACTACAACGAGATGGCCGACGTCCTCGCCGGCGAGGCGGCTCGTGCCGTCGCATCCGGCGCGGTCGCTCCGGCGCCGGTCGCAGCCCCTGCCGCTGCACCCGCCCCTGCCGCTGCACCGGCGCCTGTCGCGCCGGCACCCGAGCCCGAGGACGCGTTCACGCTGTTCTGAGTCGGCCCCCGTTCCGATCCGCCGGGGTTCCGTGGTCCGGCACTGCGTCGAGGAGAAGAGTGTTGTCCGAGGATCTACGGGTGCAGGAGTTCTGGCGCGCGCTGGGGCTGCCCGGCATCATCGACGTCCACACCCACTTCATGCCCGCGAATGTGATGGAGAAGGTGTGGGGCTACTTCGACGCCGTCGGTCCCCTCACCGGACGTGAGTGGCCCATCCACTACCGGCACGAAGAGGACGTCCGCGTCGAGCACCTCCGCGGGTTCGGTGTCCGCCGGTTCACGTCGATGATCTACCCGCACAAGCCGGAGATGGCGGCGTGGCTCAACCAGTGGTCGGCCGAATTCGCCGCGCAGACCCCCGACTGCCTGCGGACGTCCACGTTCTACCCGGAGGAGTCCGCGGCCACGTATGTCGCGGAGGCGATCGAGTCGGGGACGCGCGTGTTCAAGTCCCACATCCAGGTGGGCGACTACTCGCCGAACGATCCGCTCCTCGACCCCGTGTGGGGTGTGCTGCAGGAGGCGCGTGTCCCCGTGGTCATCCACTGCGGGTCGGGGCCCGCGCCCGGCACCCACACGGGCCCGGGCCCGATCGCTGAACTGCTGTCGCGGTACCCGCGGCTGCACCTGATCATCGCCCACATGGGGCTGCCGGAGTACCGGGAATTCCTGGACTTGGCCGACCAGTACTCCAATGTGTATCTCGACACCACGATGACGTTCACGGACTACACCGAAGCGGCCACACCGTTTCCGCGCGACCAGGTGCACCGCCTGTCGGAACTGCAGGAACGAATCGTGTTCGGCAGCGACTTCCCCAACATCCCGTACCCGTACCTCGACGCGCTCGAGGGTCTCACCCGATTCGACCTCGGCGAGCCGTGGCTGCGGGCGGTGTGCCACGACAACGCGGCGCGGCTCTTCGCGATCGACTGACACCGTCATTCGCCGCCCTCGTCGACCTCGCCGTCGCTGCCGACGCTGAGAGAGGTGCCGTGACCGACGGTCTCGTCCCGGAGCGTCGGCCGGTCGTAGTCGCCGTCGTCGCTGAAAGACCATGATGGCGGCGTCGCCCTTACGCAAAGATTATGGCTGTCCACGACATGTCGGTGGGCACGCCTACGCTGCGATTCCCACGCGACGAAGGCGGCCCGATGGATGACTATCTCAATGACGGCGAGACGTTCGACGACTACATCATTCGGACCCAGCGGGAGATCGAGATCCACAGGCTGAACATGGACTATCACCTGTCGGGGATGGAACATGCCAGGCGGCAGGGCGGGAAGTTCCTGTATCTCCAGTTCGCCTTGGGTGCTGTCGCCCTGATCTGTGTGACGCTCGGCCACGCGTACGGCGGGAACTGGTTGCTGGTGTCGATTCCCTTCTCTCTCGGCTCGCTCGGCCCTGGATTCGTGTGCTGCACGTACCTGAAGGAGTTCAGAACCGAATCCCGGGCGTTCAGCGCGCTCGAGGCCCCGGCAGTCCTGAAGCAGATGCGGCACGAGATGGAGGAGGCAGAGAAGGCGGAGCGGAAGGCCAGGTGGTGGCGGCGCGTACGCGGGACCCGCTGACCGGGCTACTGTGCGCTAGAAAGGATTCCACCAGTTGATGAACGCGATGTACAGATTGGTCGGGAAGAAGAACTCCCAGTCCAACCCCATGTACGGCAGGTCGGGCAGCATGCCGATCATGATCCCGCCCCGTTGCTCGTCGGCGCGGCCAACAGGCGCAGCAGGTCGGCGATCGGCGGTGGGAAAATGTCGATGTCCACCCAGTTCATGAGACTCTCCTCGGTCGTCCCGACCTACCCGTCGTATCGCCCGCGGCGTGACCTGCGTTACCGCAGCAGAGGCGCGTGGACGACCGTATGCAGGAGAGTGCCCTCGGCAGGATTCGAACCTGCGACCTACCCTTTAGGAGAGGGTTGCTCTATCCCCTGAGCTACGAAGGCGCGGTGCACGCGCGGGGCGCACACCGAGGTGAGTGTAGCGGGAATGGTGGTGCGCTCGCGATGGGGAGGGCATGGTTGTCGCAGATGTTCTGGAAGTGACGACGGAACGGGAGACGCACATGTCCGAGATCGACTTGACCGACCTCGCTGCGCGGCACGACGGTTCGCTGAACTTGCACGGCTATCTGGCGAGGCCGTCGGGTGAGGGTCCGTGGCCGGGTGTGGTGATGGTGCACGAGGCGTTCGGCTTGGACGACGTGATGCGGCGTCAGGCGGACAGGCTGGCGTCGGCGGGGTTTCTGACTCTGGCGCCGGATCTGTTCAGTGCGGGCGGTGCGCGACGTTGCCTGGTGTCGACGATGCGGGCGATGCTCTCGGGGAAGGGCCGGGCGTACGGGGACATCGAGGCTGCGCGTCAGTGGCTGTCCGGGTCTTCGGACTGCACGGGGAAGATCGGGGTCATCGGGTTCTGCATGGGCGGCGGGTTCGCTCTGATGACCCTGCGCACCGGGTTCGACGCGGCAGCCCCGAACTACGGGGTCTTGCCGCGTCACCTGGACGCGGCGGTGGCGGGGGCGTGTCCGGTGGTGGCCAGTTACGGCGGGAAGGACTTCGCCCTGCGGAACGCGGCGGCCAAGTTGGAGTCGGCGCTGACCCGGGCCGGTGTGGTCCACGACGTCAAGGAGTATCCGACGGCCGGCCATACGTTCCTGAACGACGCACTGGCCGGACCGAAGGTGATGCGTCCCCTGATGAAGGTCACGGGGATGGTGCCCGACCCGGAAGCCGCCGCCGATGCGTGGACCAGGATCGACGGTTTCTTCGGGGAGCACCTGGGTTGATCCGTGAGTCTTTCGGCGCAGACCCGGTCCTTGAGGTCCGGGATAGCCGATCTGGATTTGTCGGACCCTGTGGCTAGTGTCTGGGTCATGGCGCGGAGGGTGGTGAAGCGGGCGTACAAGTACCGTTTCTATCCGACTGCGGTGCAGGCGGAACAGCTTGCTCGGACGTTCGGGTGCACCCGGTATGTCTACAACCGGGCGTTGGCCGAGCGGACGCGGGCCTGGTCGCAGGAGCAGCGACGGGTCACCTACACGGACACCTCGAAGATGCTCACCGGATGGAAACGGGACACCGAGACGGAGTGGTTGGCGGAGCCGTCGAAGGGGCCGTTGCAGGAATCGCTGCGGCAATTGCAGGGCGCCTTCGAGAAGTTCTGGCGCAACCAGGCCCGCTACCCGCAATTCAAGAAGAAGGGCCAGTCGAAGGATTCGGCGACCTACTATTCGAATTGCTTCACCTACCGCGGCGGGCAGATCCGGTTGGCCAAGCAGTCCGAACCGCTGGATATTCGGTGGTCGAGGCCACTGCCGGAGGGGGCGACACCGTCGCAGGTGACGGTGTCGCGCAATGCTCGCGGTCAGTACCATGTTTCGATCCTCGTCGAGGACACGATCGCCGAACTCGAGCCGGCCGATCGGGTGGTCGGGCTCGATGCCGGGATCACGAGCCTGTACACGCTCTCGACGGGGGAGAAGATCACCAACCCGCGCCACGAGCGCGCGGATCGTGAGCGGCTGGCGAAGGCGCAGCGCATGCTCGCCAGGAAGCAGAAGGGATCCCGGAACCGGGCCAAGGCCCGACTGAAGGTCGCCAAGATTCATGGCCGGATCGCCGATCGGCGCCGCGATTATCTGCACACACTCTCCACTCGGCTGGTGCGCGAAAATCAAGTGATCGCCATCGAGGATCTGAGTGTGCGGAACATGATCAAAAACCGGTCGTTGTCTCGGGCGATCTCCGATGCGAGTTGGTCCGAGTTCCGGTCCATGCTCGAATACAAGGCCGACTGGTACGGGCGGCGGGTGGTGGCGGTCGACCGGTTCTGTCCGTCGTCGAAGACCTGCTCGGTGTGCGGGGAGATCGCCTCGGCGATGCCGCTGGAATGTGCGGGAATGGACATGCCGATGCGGCGCCGTCCACAACCGGGACGTGAACGCCGCTAAGAATATTTTGGCCGTCGGACTGACGGTGACAGCCTGCGGAGACGGTGTGAGACCGCCCCGCACCTAAGGTGCGGGGCGGCAACCGTCGGTGAAACAGGAACCTCGGGACGCGAGTCCCGCGGGGAATCTCGGTCGTTCACGGCCGAGAGGACGTCAACAGTGGATGTACTGGCGGGCGGGTGGCGTGCCGGTAGTCGAGTCCGCACGCCCGGACGACCTGGCCGAGGCTGAGGTATCCCTCGATGCTCGTGGCCTTCGCGAACTTGCCGTCGGCCCGTACCGACACCGTGACGCTGGACGCGACCGAATCGACCCGAGCGAGTTCGTACTCGTCGACGCCGCCGGCGGCCTGAGCCACACAGGTGACAGCGCCCTGGGCGTACGCGATCTCGATCAGGTCCTCGATCATGTGCAGGCTCCTCGCCTCGAAGTAACGAAATGAGGTTAGCCTTAGCTACTCGGCTTCTGTCAAGTCCCCGGCGTAACGTGACGCACGCTTTCGGACGGTGACAGCAAGGACTGAGAAGGGTTGCAGGTGTTCCATGGCTGACCGCACTTCCTCGACGGACTCGATCGGATCGGGCGGCGACCCAGGGACGGGAGCGGGCGGCGAACCGCATCTCTCCAGGCAGCTCGCCAACCGGCACATCCAGCTGATCGCGATCGGCGGAGCAATCGGCACGGGCCTGTTCATGGGGTCCGGGAAGACGATCTCGCTGGCCGGACCGTCGGTGATCTTCGTCTACATGATCATCGGCTTCATGCTGTTCTTCGTGATGCGGGCAATGGGGGAGTTGCTGCTCTCCAACCTGCACTACAAGTCGTTCTCCGACTTCACGGCAGACCTGCTCGGCCCCTGGGCCGGGTTCTTCACGGGGTGGACGTACTGGTTCTGCTGGATCGTCACGGGGATCGCCGACATCATCGCGATCTCCGGTTACGTGCGGTACTGGTGGCCCGACCTCCAGCTGTGGATCCCGGCGCTGATCGCCATCGCGGCGCTGCTGCTGCTGAATCTGCCGACAGTCCGGGCGTTCGGCGAGACCGAGTTCTGGTTCGCGCTGATCAAGATCATCGCCATCCTCAGCCTCATCGTCGTCGGACTCGTGATGGTGTTCACGCACTTCACGTCGCCGGGCGGCTCGGAGGCGGGATTCGACAACCTGTGGAACGACGGCGGCATGTTCCCGACCGGCGCGATGGGCTTCGTGGCCGGATTCCAGATCGCGGTCTTCGCGTTCGTCGGTATCGAACTCGTCGGCACCACGGCGGCCGAGGCGAAGGATCCGGAGAAGAACCTGCCGAAGGCGATCAACTCCATCCCGATCCGCATCCTGCTGTTCTATGTGGTGTCGCTGATCGTGATCATCTCGGTCACGCCGTGGCGTGAGGTCGTCCCCGGGGAGAGCCCCTTCACGGCGATGTTCACGCTCGCAGGTCTGGGAATCGCGGCGGGAGTCATCCAGTTCGTGGTGCTGACGTCGGCGGCGTCCTCGGCCAACTCGGGAATCTATTCGACGTCCCGGATGGTCTACGGCCTCGCGCAGGAGGGGGACGCACCGGCCAGACTCGGTAGGCTCAGCTCCCGCAAGGTCCCGGCCAACGCGCTGATGTTCTCGTGCGCCTTCCTGCTGTCGGCGATCGCGCTGCTGTTCTCCGGCGACTCGGTCATCGAGGCGTTCACGACTGTGACGACAATCTCATCGGTGCTGTTCATCTTCGTGTGGACGATGATCCTGGCCAGCTATCTCGTGTACCGGAAGCGCCGCCCCGAACTGCACGAGGCCTCGAAGTTCAAGATGCCCGGCGGGGTGGTGATGTGCTGGGTCGTGCTGGCGTTCTTCGTCTTTCTCATCTGGGCCCTGACCCAGGAGGACGACACCCTCGAGGCGCTCCTCGTCACCCCGGTATGGTTCATCGTGCTCGGGATCGCGTGGGCGGTAATTCGCCGGCGCGCCCCGCACCGCGCTCGGTACGCCGCCTTCAAGGCGGAACTCGAGGAGCGCCGAACATAAACGTTCGGTAACGGTGGCGCGGACCTATATCGTTTTGTTACATTCGTCGCCAGACAGAGGAGCCCACCCCGGACGGGGAGGGCTGCAATCCGACGACTGACGAGGTATTTACTGTGGGTTCCCACCACCGGGCGAGCGGGTCTTCCATTCGCTTCGAGATCGATCCGGACGCGGCGCGCGGGCGCCATCGCAACCAGCAGGCCGGAGCGGGTGTGGGCATCAAGGCCGCGACTGTCGCGGCCGCCACCGGAGCCATCGTCGTCGGTGCAGCCCAGCTGGGTGCCGGAAACGCCGCCGCCGCCCCCGTCGACTCCCACGAGACGAACGGTGCGCAGACCCTGCCGGGCCTGCCGTTCGAGATCCCGGCCGGTGTCCTTCCCGCCGGCTTCGAATTGCCCGCAGACCTGGGCACCGCCGCCCAGAACCTCGGGGGCCCGGACCTCGGCGCCCAGGCTCAGCAGTGGCTGTCCTCCGTCAACCCGGTCAAGCCCCACACGGTTCAGCCGGTTTCGGGCAAGCTGACCTCCGACTTCGGTTCCCGCTGGGGAGCCCACCACGGCGGCATCGACATCGCGGCGCCCATCGGCACGTCGGTGCTCGCAGCGGCCGACGGCCAGGTCATCGACGCCGGCGCGGCGTCCGGCTTCGGACTGTGGGTGCGTCTGCTGCACGACGACGGCACCGTCACCGTCTACGGACACGTCAACGACTACACCGTGAGCGTGGGGCAGCGCGTCACCGCAGGGCAGGAAATCGCCCACGTCGGCAACCGCGGCCAGTCCACCGGACCGCACCTGCACTTCGAGGTGCACGACGCGAACGGAAACAAGATCGATCCTGGCCGCTGGCTGCAGGAGCGCGGCGTGTCCGTCACCTGGGGCAACGCGGGCGCCAACGCGTAAGGGCCTACTCCGGCTCGAGATCGTCGTCGTTGCGGAACACGAGTGGTCCGCTGTCGAGGGCGATCGCCCAGCGGCGTGACACGGCCCAGTCCCGGCCGTACGAATCGTTGCTGATGTCCTGGACGCCGGCGAAATCGTCGACGATGACGCCGGCCTCCAGGGGCCACTTCTTCTCGGCCAGTTCGTGATCGGCCGAGTGCCGCGTTTTCACGCGCGTGCCCACGGAGAACTCTGGTTTCTTCTTGGAGTCGGTATCAGGCGTCATCTCCGGTCCTTCCGCTCACCAGCGTCTGGTTCGAGGTTAGCCCGCCATCCCGCATTCGCGCGGGCTGAACGGATATGCTCCCCCGTGAGCGCAGTTCGACGCGCAGTTGGGGAGTGGTATGGGTCGCGAAGTGACGTCTCGGACATTCACCCGAGAAGACCGGCGCCTGTTCCGGCAGAAGGTGCTCATGTGCGTCGACGCGCTCGAGAGGATGCTGCGGGAGGGGGCGTTCGCCGACGACGTCGACCCGCCGAGGCCCATGCTGGGCATGGAGATCGAGTTCAATCTCGTCCACTCCGACATGACGCCCGCGATGTCCAATCTCGCGGTCCTCGAGTCGATCGACGACGATGCCGTGTTCCAGACCGAGCTCGGCCAGTTCAACGTCGAGATGAACGTCCGCCCCGGTCCGCTGAACGGTGAGGGGACGTTCGAGCTCGAACGCACCCTGCGGGCGTCGCTGCACGTCGCCGACGCCCGGATCCACGGCCACGACGCCCAGTTGGTGATGGTCGGCATGCTGCCGACGCTGGAACTCGAGCATCTCGGCCGCGAGTGGATCACCGCGAACCCCCGCTACGAGCAGCTCAACGACCAGATCTTCGCCGCGCGCGGAGAGGACATCGAACTCGACCTCGAGGGCGTGCCGCTCGAGGGGCGGTCTGCCGAACAGCTGAAGGTGGACGCCAATTCGGTGCTCCCGGAGGCCGCGTGCACGTCGCTGCAGTTGCACCTGCGCGTCGCGCCGGACGAATTCGCCGCCCACTGGAATGCCGCGCAGTGCCTGGCAGGCGCCCAGGTGGCGCTCGCGGCGAACGCACCGTTCATGGCAGGCAAGGCGTTGTGGCACGAATCCCGCATCCCGATCTTCGCGCAGGCCACCGATACGCGTCCGCTGGAGTTGAAGAACCAGGGTGTGCGGCCGCGCGTGTGGTTCGGCGAGCGGTGGATCACGTCGGTCTTCGACCTGTTCGAGGAGAACTCCAGGTACTTCCCGGCGCTGCTGCCGGAGGTGTCCGACGTCGACCCGTCGGCCGAACTCGACGCGGGCCGGGTGCCGGACCTCAACGAACTGCAGATGCACAACGGCACCATCTACCGGTGGAACCGCCCGGTGTACGACAGCGACGACGGCAAACCGCACCTGCGCATCGAGAACCGGGTGCTGCCCGCGGGCCCGACCGTGCTCGACACGATGGCGAACGCCGCGTTCTACTACGGTGCGCTGCGCGGGCTCGCCGAATCGGATCGGCCGGTGTGGTCGCGGATGTCGTTCAACGCCGCCGAGGAGAACCTGCACGCCGGCGCGAAATTCGGCATGGACGCCGAACTGTACTGGCCCGGTGTCGGATTCGCGGGCGCCGACGAACTCGTCCTACGGCGGCTGCTGCCCATCGCAGACGAGGGACTCGCGGCGTTCGGGTTGTCGGCGAAGGCCCGCGACCGGTACCTCAGCGTCATCGAGGGCCGGTGCGTCACCCGGCAGACGGGGGCGTCGTGGCAGCGCGCGCAGGTGGTCCGGCACGAGAACGCCGGGCTGAGCCGCCGGGAAGCCCTCGCCGCCATGTTGCGTCAGTACGTGGAGAACATGCGGGAGGGCAGCCCCGTCCACACCTGGCCGGTGTGAACGGCGCCGCGCCCGCAGTCACACGGTGGCCGACCAGCTGTCGGGGCCGAACACCTCGTAGTGGATGTTCTCGGCGGGCACATCCTTGGCGAGGAGCGCTTCGCGTATTCCCAGCATGAAGGGCAGCGGGCCGCACAGGTAGGCGCGGGTGCCGGGCGCGATCGTGACCTCGCCGAGGTCGGCCCGTCCCTCCCGCAGGCCGCCCACGGGACGTCGGGTGCCCAGGTCTTCGTACCAGCGGTGCATCACCGCGAACGGCAGACGTTCCACCAGTTCGGTGAGCTCCGCGCGGTGCGCGTGACTGCTGGCGGACCGGTCGGCGTGGAGCACCGAGATCGGGCGGCTGTCGTCGGTGTCGGCGAGGTGGCTGAGCATCCCGATCATCGGGGTGCACCCGATGCCCGCGGACACCAGGAGCAGCGGCGCGTCGTCGTCCTGCAGGACGAGATCGCCGAACGGCGTCGACACCGTCAAGACATCGTCTTCGAAGACATTGTGGTACAGGAAGTTCGACACCTCGCCGGCGCGTTTCACCGAGATCCTCCAGTCGCCGCGCGACGGGGCCGACGACAGGCTGTACTGGCGAATCTGGCGTGCGCCGTCCGGCAGGCGAACGGCGACGGACAGGTACTGCCCCGGAGTGAACGACGGAAGCGGCGAGCCGTCGACGGAGGTGAGCACGAACGACACCGTGTCCGCGGACTCGTGCCTGCGCTCGCGGACCCGCACGTCGCGCCACACGTCACCGGCGGCCACTCCCGCCGAGGCGTACAGTCCGGCCTCCATCGCGATCAGGGTCTCCGCCATCAGCCAGTACACCTCGTCCCAGGCGGCAGCGACCTCGGGAGTGACGGCGTCGCCGAGGACCTCGACGATGGCCGCGAACAGGTGGGTGTGCACGATCGCGTACTGGGAGGGTTCGATCCCCAGCGAGGCGTGCTTGTTGGCGATCCGCGACAGGATGAGGTCGACGCGCGCCTGATCGGGCTCGAGTTGGAGGGCGGCGAACGCGGCGATGGCGCCGGCCAGCGCCTTCTGCTGTTCGCCCTGCTTCTGGTTCCCGCGGTTGAACAGGTCTCGTTCGAGTTCGGGATGAGCGTCGAACATCTTGCGGTAGAACAGCGTCGTGATGTCCGAGATCGCGGCGCCGACCACGGGCAGGGTGGCGCGGATGACGTCCGTCGAGGTGGGCGAGAGCATGTCATTCTCCGATCGTTCGAGAAAACTGGGAAGTTGAGGTGGCCACCCGGGGGAGGGCGAGCAGCACGGTTCCGGTGGGGGTTCGGGTGAGGTCTTCGACGGTGAGGCCGTCCAGCGACTCGAAGAACGCGTTCTGCGCGCGCCGGAGCGCCGACCGGAGCAGGCACCCCGATCGCAGCGGGCACGGCTGGGCGCCGTCGCAGTCGACGACCTCCGCGTCGCCTTCGAGTCGGCGGGCGAGCCAGCCGACGGACGCGGTGCGCCCGAGTTCGGTGATGGCCAGGCCGCCGGCGCGTCCGCGGCGTGCGTCGACGATGCCGAGTTCGCCGAGTCGGGTGATCACCTTGGCGGCGTGGGTGTACGACACCGACAGTTCCTCGGCGATCGCCCGGCTACCCGGTCGTTCGCCGTCCCCGGCCACGGCCAGTCGCATGACCACCCGCAGTCCGAGGTCGGTGAACTGTGTGAGTTGCATGACCCGAATGTACTTTAATTCGCATCTTGGATACCAAATTTGTGACCGAGATCGCTCGTGATTTTCTGGGCCGAAAAAGGCAGTGGCCCAGTAATATTCGACGAGACACACGCCTCCATTTCTCATTATCGCCTAATCGGGCCGCTGCGGCTACGGCCGGAGAGCCCGAATCGATGGGGACTTAAGTCCCCACGTCGAAAGGTGAAGGGCGGCAGACGCGAAAAGGAGGCCGGGGATAGTGTGAAGCCATGAGCACACGGGACCGCAACAGCGTCGTCGTCGGCGTCGACGGATCGGACAGCTCGAAGTCCGCTGTCCGGATGGCTGCCGAACTCGCCACCGAACGTGGACTGAACCTGAAGATCATCCACGCACTCGACTTCGCTCCGTATGGGTTCGGTGGCCCGTACATGGATTCGGGCGGCGTGTACGAGTGGGTCGAGGCGAGCGGCAAGGCGATTCTCGCCGAGGCGCAGGAGCGGGCGTTCGCGGTCAATCCCATCATCGAGGTCTGCACCGAACTGTCGATCGGGAGCAGCGCTCAGTGGCTCGTCGACCTGTCCGAGAACGCCCGGATCGTGGTGGTCGGCGCGTCCGGGTCCGGGGCGGCGGCCACCGCGCTGCTCGGGAACACGGCGATCAACGTCACCAGCCACGCGCACTGCCCGGTCGTCGTGGTCCGCGGCGACGCCCACGCGGACGGGCCCGTCGTGGTCGGCGTCGACGGCAGCGCCACCAGTGAGCGGGCGATCTCGGTGGCCTTCCAGGAAGCGTCGATGCGGAATGCTCCGCTCGTGGCCGTCCACGTGTGGAGCGACCTCGGATCGAAGGCGTTCGAGGATCCGCGGGCCGCGGCCCTCGTGCCGCAGGGACTCGAGGAGGACGAACGTGCCGTCCTCGCCGAGAGCCTCGCCGGCTGGCAGGAGAAATACCCCGACGTGCGGGTCACCCGCGAGGTGTACATCGACAATCCGCGGGCACGGTTGCTCGACTGGTCGAAGAAGGCGCAACTGCTGGTCGTCGGCAGCCGGGGGCGCGGAGGATTCAAGGGGATGCTGCTCGGTTCGACCAGCAACAGCCTGGTCGGTGGTGCGCATTGCCCGGTAGTCGTCGTGAGGCCTGCACGCCCCTGAGGCGACTACGCGCAGTAGTGTTCTGGAACGAAGCAGGAACAGGTTGCAGGTAACGCCAGGATTGGGGAACGACGTGCGCATAGGTATGGGCTTGAACTACAGCGGCGGTTTCGCCGAGACGGTCGACGAGGTCGCCGACCTGGAGAAAGCCGGACTCGACATCGCGTTCGTGCCCGAGGCCTACTCGTTCGACGCGGTGAGCCAGATCGGCTACCTCGCCGCCAAGACCACCACCCTGGAACTCGCTTCGGGCATCTTCCAGATCTACACCCGCACGCCGAGCCTGACCGCGATGACGGCCGCCGGCCTCGACTTCGTGTCGGATGGGCGCTTCGTGATGGGACTCGGCGCCTCCGGTCCGCAGGTGATCGAGGGTTTCCACGGCGTCAAATACGACGCCCCGCTCGGACGCACCCGCGAGGTCGTCGAGATCTGCCGCAAGGTGTGGCGCCGCGAGAAGGTCGAGTTCCAGGGCAAGTACTACCAGATTCCGCTGCCCGCCGAGAAGGGCACCGGGCTGGGCAAGCCGCTGAAGATCATCAACCACCCTGTGCGTGACCGCATCCCGATCGTCATCGCCTCCCTCGGACCGAAGAACGTGGAGTTGACCGCCGAGATCGCCGAAGGCTGGGAACCCATCTTCTACCACCCGGAGAAGGCCGCGAGCGTATGGGGCGAGCCGCTGGCCAAGGGTAAGGCGAAGCGCGACCCGAGCCTCGGCGACCTGCAGGTCTTCGCGTCGCCCGCCCTCGCTATCGGCGACGACGTCGACCACATGCTCGACTGGGTCCGCCCCGGTCTGGCCCTGTACATCGGCGGCATGGGCGCGAAGGGCAAGAACTTCTACAACGACCTCGCGGTCCGGTACGGCTACGAGAAGGAAGCCGAGACCATCCAGGACCTCTACCTGTCGGGCAAGAAGGACGAGGCCGCAGCCGCGGTGCCGGACGACCTGGTGCGGGCCGTGTCGCTGATCGGTCCGGAGAGCTACGTCGCGGAGCGGGTGGCCGCGTTCGCCGAGTCCGGGGTCACCACGCTCACCGTCACACCGCTCGCCGCGGATCGTGCGGGTCGTGTCGCGTTGGTCGAGAAGCTCCGCAAGATCTGCGGGTAGCACCCGCACACCTCAGCAGTGCACAGCCGGAAGAATCAGGAAAGGTGACCATGACTGGAATCAAGCCGATCGTCGTGGGTGTGGACGGATCCGAGTCGGCGTCGGCCGCTGTGGCGTGGGCCGCTCGGGCCGCCGCCGCACTGTCGCTCCCGCTGCACATCGTGACAGTGGTCCACATTCCTGCCTTCTATTACACCGAGCCGTATCTGGCCGAGAGCTTCAAGGAAGAACTCGAGGACACGGCGAAGGCCCGGCTGGGCAGTGCGCGGGTGCACGCCAAGCAGACGGTGGACGAGCCGCTCGACATCACCACCGAACAGTTCGAGGCCAAGGTGAGTCAGACCCTCATCGAACTGTCCGCCAACGCGCACATGGTGGTGCTCGGCTCGCGCGGGCACGGCGAGTTCACCGGCCTGCTGATCGGTTCCACGACGTCCGCGGTCGCCGCGCACGGCCACTGCCCGCTAGTGGTCGTGCGGGGGCGCACCCTGGACGGGCAGCCGCCGACCGAGGGGCCGATCGTGGTCGGTGTCGACGGTTCGGAAAGCAGCAGGGCCGCGTTGGAAGTGGCGTTCGAGCAGGCCGCCGCCCGGGGTGCGAGCCTGGTCGCGGTCAACGTGTGGAGCGATGTGAGTGTGCAGCCGTCGCTCGGTGCCAGTCCGGACGACCCGCTGTGGAGCAGCATTCAGACGGGCGAGGAAGTGGTGCTGTCGGAGCGTCTCGCCGGGTACCAGGAGCGGTATCCGGACGTGACGGTCGAACGCGTCGTCGCGCGCGACCGCCCCGTGCGGGTGCTCAGCGAATTCGCCGAGAAGGCGCAACTGATTGTCGTGGGCAGCCGCGGCCGGGGTGGCTTCAAGGGAATGCTGCTGGGCTCCACCAGCAACGCATTGCTCCACACCGCGGACTGCCCGGTGATGATCGTCCGGCCGGACAGCTAGGTCTTCGAGGTGCGTCAGCGGGCCGCGATGCGTTCGCCGAGACGGGCCTCGCGGGCGAGTGCGCGATCCCGGGACTCCTCGAACCGGGATGCCTTGGCCTCCATGCCGTGCAGGAACGTCGCCAGCTCCTCGCGGCAGCGTTCCCCTTCCGGACCGAAATCGTTGCGCTCGAACATGTTCCACTTTCGAAGCACGGGCAGTACGACGTCGTCGAGGTGCTGGCGCAGGTCGTAGATGCCGCCCTTCGCGATCAGGACCGCATTGCGGCGGAAGTTGTGCATGCCCGCGCCGGGCATCTGGAAGTTGGTCACCACCTTGTGGATCGCGGCGATCGCCTGATCGGGAGCGATGTCCAGGGCTGCGCCGACGATGTTGCGATAGAACATCATGTGCAGGTTCTCGTCGGCCGCCACCCGGGCGAGCATGCGGTCCGCGACCGGATCACCGCATGCCTTACCCGTGTTGCGGTGCGACACCCGGGTGGCCAGTTCCTGGAACGTCACATACGACACCGAATCGAGCATCGACCCGCCGCCGGGATCGAAGCCCTGTGTCATGTGGGCCATTCGAGCATGCTCGAGCGCTACCGGGTCGACCCCTCGCGTCACGACCAGATAGTCCCGCATCACGATCGAATGCTTGTTCTCCTCCGCGGTCCACCGGCCCACCCACGTGCCCCACGCGCCGTCGAGTGAGAAGTGCTGGGCGATCTCGCGGTGATAGGACGGCAGATTGTCCTCGGTCAGCAGATTGGTGATCATCGCCGCCCGCGCGGTGTCGCTGAGCTGGGATTGTTCCGGATCCCAGTCCTCGCCGCCCAGCGCCGCGAAGTTGCGGCCGTCGTCCCACGGAACGTAGTCGTGGGGGTGCCAGTCCCTGGCCATGGCGAGGTGCCGGTTGACGTTGTCTTCCGCAACGTCCTCGAGTTCGTGCAGCAGTTCGCGGTCCGTGAGTACGCGGCTCACAATGGCGCTCCGTTTCTGTTCTGTCAGTATCCGATTCGCAGGATCAGCTGGGGATGGCCCGGCAGGTTCAGTCGATTCGCGAGCCGAGGAGCCGAGTCGTCGACGCGCAGCGGGTGGGAGAGAACGGAGGCGCCGAGCCGGGCGTCGACGGCGGTGAGCCACGCACGTTCGACCGCGATTCCGGTGCGGACCAGGTCGATCGACTCCTGCGTGTCCGATGCGAACACGAGGACGGTCTCGCTCTCGATGGCGGCGGCGAGGCGTGCCGAATCGGGGACGCCGCGGGTGACGACGGTGCGGATCGTGTCGAAAGACTCGTGACCGCCCCGCGGCAGCCAATGCGACGTCCACGGGAAGAGATCGCGCTGGTGGCCCGGATCCTGCCGAACCCGGTCGGCGGAATAGAGCAGCACGTCGGCGAGCGCGGGTGCCTCGTCCGCGGCGAGCAGGCGAGCGCAGACACCCTCCATCTCGGCCGCGTCGACGATGTCGGCGACGGTGGCCGCGGGAACCGGTATGTCGGCGAACGCCTCTCGATGACTTCGGCGGCGGGCCATGGCGGAAAAGAGCCTCAGATCGGTGCTCGACGGCGAAGCCGTCCCCACTGCGCGAACGGTTGCGACGAGTTCGGGCCGGCGCGGATCGGGCAGCAGATCGGTCTCGATCTGCCTGCCGAGTGCCCGCAACGCGAGTTCCACGTTCGTGACACCAGCGCCACACGAGATCACGCGGTCGGCGCGCGGTGTGTCCGTGAAGCCGCGGCGCTCGCTGATCTGCGCGCACGTGCCGTCCAGCCGCAGATCCCACGGCTGCGTGTCGTGGACCGACGGAGCCGAGACGATGGCGCGGGAGACCACCTCGATGTCACTGAGCGACCAGCTGTTCATCGCGACCTCCAGTAGTGGTGTCCGGGTGTTCCCCCGCATCCTCAGCCTTCCGGTCGCCGGCGTGTCCGCGCTGGGGTCGAAGGTCCCGTTGTGTGCGGGAGAGGTCCCGGATCGGTGGATACCCGGGGTGTGCGCGGTACGGTTCGATGAGTAGACGGTGGAGGTGCACACATGACCACGCGGGTGTTCCTGGTCGACGACCACGAGATCGTGCGACGAGGCCTGGTCGATCTACTCGGCAGCGTGCCCGACCTCGAGGTGGTCGGGGAGGCCGCGTCGGTCGGTGAGGCGATGGCGCGGATCCCGGGCAGCGGCGCCGACGTCGCCGTGCTCGACGTCCGGTTGCCGGACGGCAACGGTGTCGAGCTGTGCCGGGACCTGCGCGCTGCGCTGCCCGAACTGCGGTGCCTGATGCTGACGTCGTATTCCGACGACGAGGCGCTGTTCGACGCCATCATGGCCGGGGCGTCCGGATTCGTCCTGAAGCAGATCCTCGGCACCGACCTGGTGGCGGCCGTGCGGACGGTCGGGGAGGGCGGTTCGCTGCTCGACAGCAGGGCGACGTCGGCGCTGATGAACCGGATCAGGTCCGCCCGCCGGGACGACCCGCTGGCGCAACTGTCCGAGCAGGAACGCGCCGTGTTCGACCTGATCGGCGAGGGGCTCACCAACCGGGAGATCGCCGAGCGGCTCTTCCTCGCCGAGAAGACGATCAAGAACTACGTGTCGCGGCTGTTGTCCAAATTGGGGATGCAGCGGCGCACGCAGGCGGCGGTGCTGGCCACCGAGTTACGCAAAGAGCACTGACAGTTTCGTCACGTCAACGGTACCCGCCACGTGACGACGGTTCCCCCGTCGGCGGAATCGACGGTGCAGGTGCCGCCGCAGTGCTCGGCGCGCCGATCGAGATTGTCCAGTCCGCTGCGCCGGGCGCCGTCGGCGATCCCGATGCCGTCGTCCGCGACGGTGACAACGAGGTCGTCCGCGGCGGCCACCGAGATGTCGATGGTGGTGGCCCGCGCGTGCCGCAGCGCGTTGCTCAGGGCTTCGCGCAACACCGCCTCCGCGTGCGGGTGGATGCGGCTGGGCACGAGAGTGTCGATGGCGCCGGTGAACTGGACGTTCGGCGCGACCGGCGAATGGGAGGTGAGGTCGCCGATCACGTCGAGCAGGCGGCGGCGCAGACTGGTCGCCGACGCGATGCCGGTGGCCTGCAGATCGAAGATGGTGGTGCGGATCTCGCGCACCGTCCGATCGAGTTGCTCGACCGCAGTGGAGACGATGGAGCGCACGCCGTCCGGAACGTCCCCGACCGCGTGCGTGCTCTGCAGGCTCATGCCGGTGGCGAACAACCGCTGAATCACGTTGTCGTGCAGGTCGCGCGCGATCCGGTCGCGGTCGGCGAGCACCGACAGCAGACGTTGCTTGCTCTGCTGATCGGCGAACTCCACCGCGACGGCGGCGAGGTCGGCCACCGATTCGAGCCGGGCCACCTCGTCCGGATCCCACGGAGCGGTGCCGCGCGCCGTGACCACCAGGACCCCGCCGACCCCCGACGCCGTCGACAGCGGCAGCACCGCGGCCCGGCCCGCCTCGGCGGAGAACGGTGCGAGACCGTCGATCCCCGTCAGCAGTGCGGGGGTGCGGGAGCGCAGCACTGCGGCGAACGGTTCGGCCTGGGTGGCGCTTCGGAAGTTGGTGCGCAGCGGCCGCACCGTGCTGTCCGCCCCGACCACCGCGCCCTCGCCGAGCGTGACGACGATGAAGACCTCGTCACCGCTGGACAGTTCGCGTACCTCGGCGGCGAGCGTGTGCAGCGTTTCGTCGAGTGATCCGCCGACCATCAGCCGGGAGGTGATCGCCGCGACGGCCGTCAACCACCGCTCCCGCGTCCGCGATTCCTCGAACAGCCGGGAATTCTCCACCGCCACGCCTGCCGACGTCGCGAGCGCGCGCAGAATGACCTCGTCCTCGTCGGTGAACTCGGGTCCGCTGAGTTTCTCGGTGAGATAGATGCTTCCGAAAACTTTGCCCCGCATCATGATCGGCATGCCCAGAAAGCTCTTCATCGGTGGATGATTGGGCGGGAAGCCGATCGACCCCGGGTGATCGGCCAGGTTGGCGAGGCGCACCGGGCGGGGGTCGTGGACCAGCAGTCCCAGCAGCCCGCGGCCCTCGGGCAGGTGGCCCATGCGCGCACGCTCCTCCGGCGTAATGCCCTCGTAGACGAACTCCGAGAGCCCGCCGTCGGGGGCGTGGACACCGAGCGCGCCGTAGCGGGCCCCGAGGAGGGACGTGGCCGAAGTGACGATGCGCTGCAGGGTGGAATCCAGCTCCAGCCCCGACCCGACCACGAGGACCGCCTCGAACAGGCGCTGCAGACTTCGGCGGGTGGGGACCACGTCGGCGAGCCCCTCCCGGAACTCACTGATCCTCGCCTCGTGCCCACCATCCGATCCCATGCCAGCAGCATAGGTCTGAGGGACGCGTAACACCGCGAACCACGGCGTCGATAAGAGCTCGAGTGTTTACTCATCCGAACTAATGCTTACCCATTGACGTGACGAGGGAGAAGAAGAATGAATCGACGGCACTTCGCACGACGTATCGCGGCAGGTCTGACCGCTGCAGTGGCAGCGACGATGATGTTCACCGGTGTCGTGTCGGCGCAGCCCGCAGATTCCGCTCCCGTCGTCGACCCGGCGACCGCGATCACGAAGCTGCGCACCGTGGCCGCCGGAAACCCCGAGGCGGAGGCCGCCATCGAGCGACTTGCCGCATCCCCGACCGACACGGCGGCGACGAACATCGCCCTGCCGGGTCAGATCTTCCAGGTCCCGGCGTACTCCGACACCGGGCAGGGCGGTCCCGTTCTCGGACAGCTGTACGGAGCGGGCGTGGCGACCAACATGAGCAACCAGTTCCGCTTCGGATTCTTCGGCGGACCGGGCGTCATCGCGAACGACCAGACCGGCGCCGAACTCGACGTCGTGTACTACAGCTTCGCCACCGGTGCCAGCGGCATCGTGAAGCTGGACCAGAACAACGTCGCGGTTCCCACTGTCGTCTCCACTCCGCCGGTCGCCGGGCTCGGCAGCGGTCTCGTCGTGGCGGCCGTGTACGGCTCGCTGAACCACCAGGTGGGGCCGAACGTCGTCAAGAGCACGATCTGGTGGCCCACACTGGGCACCGTGCTCGCCTGACCGGTCGAGAACTCAGGTGGCAGGTTCGGCCCCCGGCCGGGCCTGCCACCACTCCGTCCAGCGCTGCTCGAGTTCGGCCCACTCCTCGTCGTCCAGGCCGTAGGCGGCCAGGAGGATCTGCGCACCGCCGTTCGGACGCGCCGCGTTGACGGGCTGCTCGCCGAACTGCAACAGTCCGGGGCCGAGATCGTCGACGCTCACCGCGGTCTGGTGCTCGCCGACGAAACACACCACCCCGTGCAGCAGGTCGCCCGTGTCGGCGACCGCGGTGAAGTGATCGCCCACCGTCAGGCCCGCGAGCTTGTCGAGGCCGAGCAGGTGCCGCGCCGAATCTCCGTCCGCGACCGGGCCTTGCAGAAACAGTGTGCGACGCTCGTCGAGTCCGTGCCGTTCGATGCCGAACTTGAGGAACTGCAGAAACGTGGTCCAGCCCTCGGTGACGTCGTCGTACCAGTCGTCGGCGGCGGGATCGGCGCCCCGGGGCGGCCGGGTGATCCGCACCAGCGTGGTGCCGTCGAGCTCGTGGAGGCTGAACCGGTCGGCGCCGCCGAGGGCGAGGATGAAGGCCTCGGCGTCCTCCGTCACGTCGTCGCCGAAGTAGATTTCCCTGATCTCGTCGTCCAGGCCCTCGCAGTCCCAGCCGTGCCAGCGGCGAAGCAACTCCGGGTCGCGCAGGGCAGGCCATACGACCGACGGCGCCGCAGCCACCGATACCTCGATCACGGGTGGGGTTTCCGTCATGCGCTCTCCTGCGTCTCCACTGTTGCCGGTCCGACCTGCACCACCGACCGCCAGAGATGCACCACCATGACGACGAACGCCACGCACCACACGGTGAATGCACACCACAGTTCGGCACTACCGACCATACCGACGAGCGGGATGTGATCCGCCCGGCCCAGGTAGATGCCGGCGACCGCGTACATGCCGAGGGGGAAGACGATGCTCCACACGGTGGCGTCGTAGCGCAGCGGCACCTTGTTGGTGATGTGACGCCACCATCCGGCGGCCACCAGGACCGGGATGAGCCAGGTCGCGAACGCCCAGAACACCACCGCGAATCCGCCGATGAGCCCACGTGTGGCGTTCACCATCGGCGCGTCCTCCATCTCGACGATGCGGGCGCCGGCCAGGACGGTGATCGCACACGCACCCATCGCCACCCAGTACGGCGCCGTGAGGTCGCGCGGCCGCAGCGGATACAGCAACATCCGTGCGGCGACGAAGATCCCCGCCGCGCCGTACAGGCACACCCCGATCGACCAGGTGAAGACGGCGACCACGGCCAGGAACCGGCGGGCGCCGTCGTACACCGGTTCGAGGGTCGCGGCGGCCACGGCCACCGACTGGGCGGCGACCACCCAGATGAACCAGGTTCCATTGGCACGTGCCACCACCGGACGTTCGGACGTGCCCAGGACGGCGGTCCACGGGACGACGTAGCCGAGCACGATCCAGGTCAGCCCGGCGACGGTGAGCAGCACCGCGGTGGCAGCGTGGTGGCCGTCCATCGCCAGGCGCACGCCGAACACATCGGTCCCGGCGATGAACGTGAAGAAACCGAATCCGCGGCTCGCGTCCGTCAGGTCGTCGACGACCTGACGGCGATACGCCGCGATCCGCCAGATCGTGAGGATCACCAGCGTCACGTAGGCCGCGGCGCAGACGATGAACAGCAGAACCGAGAGCACGTCGAATCCGCCCAGTTTCATGCCCACCGAGATGATCCCGCTGGCCATGACGATCGCGAAGTAGCCCGGGTTCAGGCTCCGAACGGAATCCTCGAGACGATCGCGCACGACCGTCACATGGCGACGGTGAGCAGGAACGCGACATCCTCGATGGCCTCGACGCTGTGCCGGTCCGTCGGGAGGACCAGCAGATCGCCGGTGGAACCCTTCCACGAGTCCTCGCCGGCCACGAGGTTCAGTTTGCCGCTGAGAATGAACAGGGTGGCCTCGCCCGGGCTCTCGTGTTCGGCCATCTTCTGACCCGCGGCCAGGGCGACGACGGTCTGCCGGAGGCTACGTCGATGCCCGCCGTACACGGTCTGCGAACTGCGGCCGCTGGACGTCCCGCCTGCCAACTTCAGTTGCTGACGGGCAAGGGCGGTCAGTGACTTCTTGTCCATGCTGTGAGTATGAACCACTGCGCCCATCGTCACCCGTCGAATCGGGTAACGGTGCGGTGGCAAACAGGTGGCCGGTCAGCGCCGGGTGTAGGTGATCCAGCGGTACCGGGTGCCGTCCTTCGCCGACGTGAGCCACTCACCGGTGTCCTGTGCGTGCCAGGACTCGTCGATGGGGGGTGCCCAGGCGTCGCCGTCGATCGTCACGTCGATCTCGGAGACCAGCAGCTGCGTGGCGAACGGCATTGCCGCCGTGTAGATCTGGCCGCCGCCGATGACGCAGACGTCCTCGTCGGTGAGCGCGAGCGCCGAGGCGATGCCGTCGGCGGACTCCGCCCCCTCCGCAGCCCAGTCGGGCTGACGGCTGATCACGATGTTGCGCCGACCCGGCAGGGGCCGGAATCGCGGGGGCAGCGAGTCCCACGTCCTGCGGCCCATGATCACGGGGTGGCCCTGCGTCACCTTCTTGAAGTACGCCATGTCCTCGGGGACGTGCCACGGGATCGTGTTGTCGCGACCGATGACGCCGCCGACACCCTGCGCCCAGACCAGCTTGACCTCGCGGGCCACTAGACGGCCACCGGCGCCTTGATGGCCGGATGGTGCCGGTAGTCGACGATCTCCACGTCCTCGAACGTGTAGTCGAAGATCGAATCCCGCCGGTTCAGTTTCAGCGTCGGATACGGCAACGGCTCCCGGCTCAACTGCTCGGTGACCTGGTCGACGTGGTTGTCGTAGATGTGGCAGTCGCCGCCTGTCCAGATGAAGTCGCCCGGTTCGAGCCCGGCCTGCTGCGCCACCATGTGGGTGAGGAGCGCGTAACTTGCGATGTTGAACGGCACGCCCAGGAACATGTCGGCGCTGCGCTGGTACAACTGGCACGACAGCTTGCCGTCCGCGACGTAGAACTGGAAGAACGCGTGGCACGGCGCCAGCGCCATCTGCGGGATGTCGCCGACGTTCCACGCCGACACGATGATGCGACGCGAATCCGGGTTCGACTTCAGTGTCTCGATGGTCTGGCTGATCTGATCGATGTGCTCGCCGGACGGGGTCGGCCAGCTGCGCCACTGCACGCCGTAGACCGGGCCAAGTTCGCCGTCCGCGTCTGCCCACTCGTCCCAGATCGTGACGCCGTTGTCCTGGAGCCACTTCACGTTGGAATCGCCGCGCAGGAACCACAGCAGTTCGTACACGATCGACTTGAGGTGCACCTTCTTCGTGGTGATCAACGGAAACCCGTCCGCGAGGTTCCAGCGCATCTGATGCCCGAAGACGCTCTTCGTGCCGGTCCCGGTGCGGTCGGCCTTCGGGGTGCCCGTGTCCATGACGAGTCGGAGCAGGTCTTCGTACGGGGTCGGCACAGATGTCACGGTACGAGCATAGGCGGCTCCGCCACCCGTGCGCCTTTCCGGTAGCTGGAGCAACCGGAAAGGCGCACGAGCGTTAGCCTCGCCACATGCGTGAACTCTTCGTGATCGGAATCGGCGCCGGCGACCCCGACCAGGTGACGGTCCAGGCGATCAAGGCGATGAACAAGGCGGACGTGTTCTTCGTCATCGGCAAGGGCGACGAGAAGCAGGACCTCGTCGATCTCCGCACCGGCATCCTCGAGGAGCACGTCGCCGGCCCGTACCGCGTCGTGGACATCGTCGACCCGCCCCGCGACCGCACGCCGTCCGACTACGAGGGTGTCGTCGACGACTGGCACGAGCGCCGGGCGGCGCTGTTCGAGGCCGAGTTCGCGTCGGAGCCGGGGGTCGGGGCGATCCTGGTCTGGGGCGACCCGTCGCTGTACGACAGCACGCTGCGGATCGTCGAGCGGGTGCTCGCCCGCGGCAACGTGTCGTTCGACTACTCGGTGATCCCGGGCGTGACCAGCGTGCAGTCGCTGGCCGCCCAGCATCGGATCGTGCTCAACCGGATCGGCGAACCCGTCCACGTCACCACCGGACGCCGCCTCGCCGAGGGGCTGCCCGACGGCGTCGACAACGCGGTGGTCATGCTCGATGCCCACTGCACGTTCACGCAGGTCCCCGGCGACGACGTCCAGATCTGGTGGGGCGCCTACCTGGGCACCCCCGACGAGGTGCTGATCTCCGGTCGCCTCCGCGACGTCGAGGACGAGATTCAGCGGGTGCGCGCCGAACTGCGCGAACGCAAGGGCTGGATCATGGACACCTACCTCCTCCGCAGGTGAGTGCGAAAGTGTGGAGGAGCACACTTTCCCGCTCACATGCCGTTAGCCTGGGAACATGCCCGAGCTGCCCGAGGTGGAGGCGTTAGCCGAGTTCCTGCGTGAACACGCCGTGGGAGCGGTCGTGGGCCGGGTGGACGTGGCGGCCCTGAGCGTGCTGAAGACGTTCGACCCCCCGATCACCGCCCTGCAGGGCCGCGACGTCACGGGTGCCGCCCGGTTCGGCAAGCACCTCGCGCTCGACTGCTCCGGGTTGTGGCTCGTCACCCACCTGTCGCGTGGGGGCTGGCTGCGCTGGACCGACAACCCGTCTGTTGCGCCGCCGAAACCGGGCAAGGGCCCACTGGCGCTGCGGGTGCACTTCTTCACCCCGGAGGGCGCGACGCCGGCGTTCGACCTGACCGAGGCTGGCACGAAGAAGCGGCTCGCGGTGTGGCTGGTGCACGACCCGCAGGAGGTGGAGGGGATAGCCCGGCTCGGGCCCGATGCCCTCGCCGTCACCGAACCCGAGTTCGCGGCGCTGCTGTCCACCACGTCGGCGCGGATCAAGAACGCGCTCGTCGACCAGTCGCTGCTCGCCGGCGTCGGCAACGCCTACTCCGACGAAATCCTGCACACCGCAAAGATTTCCCCGTTCGCGACGTCACGCACCCTGCCGGAAGACCAGGTGCACGTGCTGTACGACGCGATGCGTTCCGTGCTCACCGACGCCGTCGACAGGTCGCTCGGCCAGGACGCGGCACGGCTGAAGGGGGAGAAGCGGTCCGGGATGCGCGTCCATGCCCGAACCGGTCTGCCCTGCCCCGTCTGCGGTGACACCGTGCGAGAAGTGTCGTTCGCGGAGAAGTCTTTTCAGTACTGCGCGACGTGCCAGACCGGAGGCAAGGTGCTCGCCGACCGCCGGATGTCGCGGCTGCTGAAGTAGGCGCTGGTGCGAAACCGTGCCCGCATAGAGAAACTGTGCCCGCATATAGTTGTGACTATGCGTGAACAGGCACCCGGACGGTTCGGTACCCCTCTGACGGCAGGCGCGACCCGCGTCATGCTGCTCGGGTCGGGTGAGCTGGGCAAGGAGGTGATCATCGCCCTCCAGCGGCTGGGGGTCGAGGTGATCGCCGTCGACCGCTACGACAAGGCGCCGGGCCATCAGGTGGCGCACCGCGCGCATACGATCGACATGAGCGACCCGGAGGCGCTGCTTCGGCTCGTCGACGCCGAGAAGCCGCATTTCGTGGTGCCCGAGATCGAGGCCATCGCCACCGATGCGCTGGCCACGGTCGAGGAGCGCGGCGTCGCGGTCGTGGTGCCCACCGCGCGGGCGACGCAGCTGACCATGAACCGCGAGGGAATCCGGCGGCTCGCGGCGGAGGAACTGGGACTGCCCACGTCGCCGTACGAGTTCGCAGAATCGCTCGAGGAGGTCCGGGCGGCGACCGGACGCATCGGCTTTCCCTGCGTGATCAAGCCGGTGATGTCTTCGTCCGGCAAGGGGCAGTCCACGGTGCGTGCCGCCGACGACGTCGAGAAGGCCTGGGACTACGCGCTCGCGGGCGGCCGCGTCAATTACGGCCGCGTCATCGTGGAGGGGTTCGTCGACTTCGACTACGAGATCACCCAACTCACCGTCCGGGCGATCGGCTCCGACGGCGAGGTGGGCACCTTCTTCTGCGAGCCGATCGGGCACCTGCAGGATTCGGGTGACTACGTGGAGTCGTGGCAGCCGCAACCGATGAGCGACACGGCGCTCGCCCGCTCGCGCGAGGTGGCGGAGAAGGTGACGTCGGCGCTGGGCGGCCGCGGGATCTTCGGGGTGGAACTGTTCGTGAAGGGTGACGACGTGTATTTCTCGGAGGTCAGCCCCCGCCCGCACGACACGGGACTGGTCACCCTTCGGACGCAACGACTCTCGGAGTTCGAACTGCATGCCCGTGCGATCCTCGGGTTGCCCGTCGACACCACCCTCACGACACCCGGTGCGTCCGCGGTGATCTACGGAAAACTGGATGCCGCCGGGATCGGCTTCGAGGGTGTCGCCGACGCGATGGCCGTCCCCGAGACCGACCTGCGGCTGTTCGGCAAGCCGGAGAGCTTCGCGCGGAGGCGGATGGGCGTCGCCGTGTCCACGGGGCCGGACGTCGAGACCGCCCGCAGCCGTGCGCGGGAGGCGGCGTCCCGCGTCGAGCCCGTCGCGTGAGTCCGGGCGCAGAAGTCCTCGTCGGCCTGGCCATCGTGGTCGGGCTCGTCGGGATCGTCATCCCGATCCTGCCCGGCACGATCCTCATCTTCGCCGCAATCCTGGTGTGGGCCATCATGACCGGCGGTGCGACGGCGTGGACGGTGTTCGCGGTCGCCACGCTGTTCCCCGTGATCAGCGGTGTCGTCAAATACACCTGGCCCGGCAAGCGGATGCGCAGCGCCGGCGTGCCCAACGTGTCGCTGATCGTCGGTGGGCTGCTCGGGATCGTGGGGTTCTTCGTCGTTCCCGTGGTGGGACTGTTTCTCGGGTTCATCGCGGGAACGTATGTGGGCGAGCTGTACCGGTTGCGTGCCCACAACCGGGCGTGGGCGTCGACGTGGCACGCGTGCAAGGCCGTCGGACTGTCGATGCTGATCGAACTGCTCGGCGCCCTGATCGCGTCGGGGGTGTGGCTGACCGCGGTGGTCGCGACGTAGGTCGCCGAAATCGTCGCCGGGGGTATCCAGGAGCGACCTCCACCTGCGATGATGAAATGCGGATGTTGATCTTCCCGGCTAGCGGAGGAATGCGCCGTGAACAAGAAGACGACCTGGATCCTGGCCCCGCTCGCTGCCGCGACCCTCGCACTGAGTGGCTGCGGCAACGACTCGTCCGACTCGTCCGCGCCGAGCGCCACCAGCGCCGCGGAGGCCACGAGCAGCGGCGCAGCGGCGCCCGCGTCGAACATGATGGAGAAGATTCCGTCGCCCTTCGTGATGACCCCGCAGATGGACCCGACCTATGTCGGGTCGGTCGACGGATCCGACGCATACGTTGCGCTGGCCAGGTCGGGGAACGACATGGTCGCCTTCCTGTGCGACGGGGACCAGATGTGGACGTGGATGACCGGCACCATGGAGGGTGACAAAGCGACGCTGTCTTCGCCGGACGGGGCGACGCTCACCGCGTCGATGAGCAACGGCACCGTGACGGGGCAGGTCAGCGCGCCGGGCATGCCCGACAAGGCGTTCACCGCTAAACCTGTCGCCGCGGAGGACGGGCTGTTCCGGGCCACCACCAACCACGACGGCACCGACTACACCCTCGGCTGGATCATGACCCCCGACGGCGTCCGCGGGCTGGAACGGCAGGCCAACGGCTCGACCACCGGTGGCATCGCCGTCGACCGGAACGGCGACGACATGGACGACCGGCAGCGGGAGCGGCGGCAGGAGCGCCGCGAACAGCTGGACTGCGATCAGATGCAGAACTACAACACGTGGCTGGTGTCGCAGCCGCAGACGCCGCCGGTGGCCGAGATGGTGTCGATGAACAGCGTGCAGATGGAAGGCTGCTGACGAGGGGCCTGCGTGCTAGCAGCGTCCGTCCGGAGTGTCGCAGCGGTACCACGCACGCGCGTTGCCGCCCATGACCTTGTCGAAGTCGTCGCCGACGGCGTCCGCCACGATGTCGATGTCGCTGTCCTGGAACACTCTTCGGGATCGGCTGCCCGGTAGGTCGGTGCCGAACATCAGCGCCTCGGGGTTGACGGCGTGGATCTTGCGCAGCACGTCGCCGACGTTCTCGATGGTGGTCCGCCCGAACCCGGTGGCCTTCACCCGGACTCCCCGGTCGACGAGATCGAGGAGGTACGGCAGGCCCCGCGTCGACATCCCCAGATGGTCGATGCACACGGCGGGCAGTTTGGCGAACACCGGCTCGAGCGACAGCAGCAGGGTGGCGTCCACGTAGAACTCGGCGTGCCAGCCGGCCAGCTCGTACGCCCGCAGGGCCTGTTTGGTGAGGAGCTTCACGTCGGTCGCGCTGCGCCGAAGGTTGAACCGGACGGCCCGGACCCCGGCGCGGTCGAGTTCGAGGATGCTCTCGTCGGTGGTGTCGAGTTCCATCTGGGTGACGCCCACCCAGCTGGGGCCGAGCTCCTCGAGCGCGGCTTTCAGGTAATTCTGATCGGTGCCCTGGTACGAGGCCGTGACGACGGCGCCGCCGTCCACGCCGAAGCCTGCCGTGCGGGCGCGGTAGTCGGCGACGGTGAACGGCTCCGGAAGGTAGCCGTGGTTCTCGACCACCGGGAACCGGGGATCGATGATGTGAACGTGGGCGTCAAACACGACTCATATCCTGCCTTCTGCGGGCGACGGCGCGGGGCATCGCGTCAGCAACCGGGGTGAGCCTCGCGGCCATCCGGAGACACCTGGTCCGAGACGACGGAAGGGAACCTCCCGCGGGAGGTTCCCTTCGCACCGAGTCGGAAGATCAGGCCTTGTCGGGCTCGCTGGCCTTGAGCATGTCCTCACGCTCGACGACCTTGATCCGCTCGCGGCCCTCGGGCTCGCCCAGGCTGCGCTCGTGCGCGTCGAGGCGGTACCAGCCCTGCCAGGTGGTGTAGGGGACCTGCTTGCCCTCGAGGAACTCGATGATCGCGTCCTCGCCCGGGTTCGCGGGCTCGGGGAAGCCGGTCCGGTCCTCGAGCAGGTTCGCGACGGTCTCGTTCGCGTCGCCCTTGGTGTGTCCGATCAGGCCGACCGGGCCGCGCTTGATCCAGCCGGTGACGTAGGTGGCCGGCATGAACCGGGCGTTGCCCTCGGCGGTGTCGTCGGCGATGACGCGTCCGGCCTCGTTCGGGACGGTGCCCGCCTGCTCGTCGAACGGCAGCTTCGCGATGTTCTGCGACAGGTAACCCACGGCGCGGTACACGGCCTGGACGTCCCAGTCGTTGAACTTGCCGGTGCCCTTGACGTTGCCGGTGCCGTCCAGCTGGGTGCGCTCGGTGCGCAGACCGACGACCTTGCCGTCCTCGCCGAGCACCTCGGTGGGCGACTCGAAGAAGTGCAGGAACAGCTTGTGCGGGCGGTTGCCCACGTCGCGGATGGCCCAGTCCTGCAGGGTGTTGGCGACCATGTCGACCTGCTTGGAGTTGCGGCGCGCCTGCTCGGAGCCCTCGTCGTAGTCGATGTCCTCGGGATCGACGATGACCTCGATCGTCGGCGAGTGATCGAGTTCACGCAGCTCGAGGGGGGTGAACTTGGCCTGCGCCGGTCCGCGGCGACCGAACACGTGGACCTCGACGGCCTTGTTGGCCTTGAGTCCCTCGTAGACGTTGGCGGGGATCTCCGTCGGCAGCAGTTCGTCGCCGGTCTTGGCGAGGACGCGCGCGATGTCGAGGGCGACGTTGCCGACACCGAGGACGGCGACCTTCTCGGCCTCGAGGGGCCAGGTGCGCGGGACGTCGGGGTGGCCGTCGTACCAGGAGACGAAGTCGGCGGCGCCGTAGCTGCCGTCGAGTTCGATGCCCGGGATGTTGAGGGCGCGGTCGGCGTTGGCGCCGGTGGAGAAGATCACCGCGTCGTAGAAGCTGTGCAGGTCTTCGAGGGTGATGTCGCTGCCGTAGTCGATGTTGCCCAGCAGGCGGACCGACGGCTTGTCGAGCACCTTGTGCAGGGCGGTGATGATGCCCTTGATGCGCGGGTGGTCGGGGGCGACGCCGTACCGGATCAGACCGAAGGGGGCAGGCATCCGCTCGAAGAGGTCGATGCTGATCCCGCCGTCAGACGCGGCATCGGATTTCATGAGTGCGTCGGCTGCGTAGATACCGGCGGGGCCGGCACCCACGATCGCAACGCGCAACGGACGTGTCTGATCAGTCATCTGGAGCGAACTACCTTCTGAAGGGCGGACAACGAAACCTCAGCTTAAATTAAGCCCAGCCTAATCGGGTGGCCGAGGTGCAGCAGACAGGGCAAAGCCCATTCTCGGGACTCACGCCTGTAGAGGGTAGTCGCCTCCGCGTTGGGGGGTCACAAACACGATTTGTAGGGGCAGCTCTATACACTCGTGGCCAGCCGAGATCGAAGGGAAGTCATGTCCGGTTCGAGCGAATCGCCTCAGCACGACGTGGGAGGCGCGGAAGATTCGGTGGATCCCCGGCGCATCACGGCGGTGCCGTTCATCGCCGCCGTCACCGTCATCGTCGTCATCCTCGTCGCCATCGTGGTGTCCAGCATGCTCTCGCCCGCCGACGAGAACGTCACGGAAGCGGACCGCATCAACCGTTCGGTCGCCGACTTCATCCAGGCCCACAACCACGACGACGCCGATCTGCAGAAGACGCTGGTCTGCCCGACGTGGTCCGACGACCGGTCCGTGCTCCGGGGCAGGGAAGGCGACGTCACGCTGCAGGGCGTCGAGTCGTCCGAGGTCAACGGCGACCGTGCCCGGGCAGAGGTCCGGGTCAGCGCCGACGACGGCAAGGGCGAGACGACGGATACCTGGCAATTGACGCGGGACGGCGAGACATGGGTCGTCTGCAACTGACCGTTGCCCGGAAGGGCGCACAGAACAGGGTTGTGAAAAGCTGACATGGTGAGTTACGCAGGCGACATAACGCCGGAGCATGCCTGGGAGCTGCTCCGCGACAATCCCGACGCGGTGCTGGTAGACGTGCGGACGGACGCCGAGTGGAAATACGTCGGAGTCCCCGACACGACCTCCCTCGGGCGGAAGACCGTGCTGATCGAATGGGTCAGCTACCCGACGGGCAGTCGTAACGACAACTTCGTGGACCAGCTGAAGGAGGCCGGGATCGCGGGCGGCGACAACGCCCCGGTGATCTTCCTGTGTCGCTCCGGCCAGCGGTCCATCGGTGCGGCGGAAGCCGCGACAGCGGCGGGCATCGGCCCGTCGTACAACGTGCTCGACGGTTTCGAAGGCGGCCTGGACGCCGACGGTCATCGTGGGGCGGTCGGCTGGCGGGCTCTGGGCCTGCCGTGGAGGCAGTGGTGAGTGCAATTCCTCAAGGCGGCGCGTTTCAGAAGGCGCTGCCGGACGACATCGGCCAGGGCACGATCAGCGTGCGCGGAGGAACCCTCCGTTCCGGCTTCGAAGAGACGTCCGAAGCGATTTTCCTGAACTCCGGTTTCGTGTTCGAGAGCGCGGGAGCGGCCGAGGCGTCGTTCACCGGCGACATCGACCACTTCGTCTACTCCCGGTACGGCAACCCCACCGTCAAGATGTTCGAGGAGCGGCTGCGCCTCATCGAGGGCGCGGAGGCCTGCTTCGGCACCGCCAGCGGAATGTCCGCGGTGTTCACCGCACTCGGTGCGCTGCTCAAGGCAGGCGACCGACTCGTCGCGGCGCGCAGCCTGTTCGGCTCCTGCTTCGTGGTGTGCAACGAGATCCTGCCCCGCTGGGGTGTGGAGACGGTGTTCGTCGACGGTGAAGACCTCGACCAATGGGAGAAGGCTCTGTCCGAGCCGACCACCGCGGTGTTCTTCGAGACACCATCGAACCCGATGCAGACACTCGTGGACGTGCCCCGGGTGGCGGAACTCGCACACGCCGCCGGCGCCAAGGTCGTGCTCGACAACGTGTTCGCGACCCCGCTGCTGCAGCACAGCCTGGAACTGGGCGCCGACATCGTCGTCTACTCCGGCACCAAGCACATCGACGGCCAGGGCCGCGTGCTCGGCGGGGCGATCCTCGGTCCGAAGGACTACATCGAGGGACCCGTCCAGAACCTCATGCGCCACACCGGGCCGGCACTGAGCCCGTTCAACGCGTGGACGCTCCTCAAGGGGCTCGAGACGATGCCGATCCGGGTGCGGCACTCCGTCGGCTCGGCACTGGAGATCGCCCAGTTCCTCGAAGGCCACTCCGCCGTCGACTGGGTCAAGTACCCGTATCTCGAGTCGCACCCCCAGTACGACCTCGCCAAGCGGCAGATGAGCGGCGGTGGCACCGTCGTCACCTTCGCGCTGAACGCGCCCGAGAGCGAAGCGAAGAAGCGGGCGTTCGAACTCCTCGACGCCCTGCGGCTGGTCAACATCTCCAACAACCTCGGCGACTCCAAGTCGCTCATCACCCACCCGGCCACCACCACCCACCGGGCGATGGGCCCGGAAGGTCGTGCGGCAGTGGGCATCACCGACGGCGTCGTCCGGCTGTCCGTCGGACTGGAAGACACCGCCGACCTCCTGACCGACCTGGAGCAGGCACTGGGATAGGCGCTTCGCGCCCGTGCGCCTTTCTGGTTGTTCCAGCAACCAGAACGGCGCACGAGCCCGGAGGGCCTAGAGGTCGAGGCTCGTGGCCGGCGCGACCGCGTGGAGGCGCTCGGCGGTCGTGGCGTCCTGGGTGTCGTATCGGTGGGCGCACTCGACGAGTGTCGCCGACATCTCGGCGAGGGTGCGCTGCAACGACTCCTGCCTGCCGTCGAGGTAGGACGTGAACAGGGCGAACCCGGCACCGGCCGCGTCCGGCCACGCAGCCCCCGAGTCGGCGACGGCAGCGTCGATGGGGTTCAGCCGTGAGAGTGCATCGTCGAACAGGGCGTCGAGCTGACCGGCCGCTGCGCGCAGGGTACCGGTGTCGACGTGGGTGGAACCGCTCATTTTCGATCCTTCGTGTCGGTCGAGACGAGATCGGACTCCCGCGGGCGCGATCGATCCGCTAGGGTACGGGCATTATGCATCCTGGGGGGGATCGTGAATCTGAGGGACATAACCCAGTGGGACGTCCGCGCGCTGCAGGCCGTGCAACGGTCGCTGTCCGAGCGGGCGGCGACCATCGCGTTCGTGCAGGACGGTCTCGCCGACATCGGCTGGTTGCCGGCGTGGCAGGACGAGGCTGCGGACGCCGCACGTGAGCGGTTCCGGATCGCCGCGGATGAACTGAGCGGCGAGGCGGCGTCGGTCGCCGTCGTCGAATCGCTGACCCGCGAGTTGTTCGACGCGGTCACGCACTTGCAGACCGAACTCGACGGCGTCCGGGACACTGCTCTCGCCCACGGTATGGCAGTGTCGGACAACGGGGACGTCGAGGACGTACCGGGACCGCCGGTCGACGTGCCGGACGCGTCGGGGCGCGAGGAAATCCGCGCCGAACTGGGTGCCGCGGCCCGGGCGTTGATCCTGCAGGCGGAGGACCTCGTCGACGACGCGGCTGCCGTCCTGACGCGGGCCGCGGACGGCGGTGTCGAACCCGGTGAGGTGGGTCGCGGCCTGTCCGCCCCCGCGCCGCCACCAGACGGTTCCCCGCTCGCCAACCGCGAGTACTGGGATGCCCTGCCCACAGCTCAGCGGCGCGAGGTGATCGAGCGGCATCCCGAGTGGGTGGGCGCCCGTGACGGCATTCCGTCCGCGGTGCGGCACGAGGCGAACGTGAGCCGATTCGCCGACGAGCGGTCGCGGTGGGAGTGGGAACGGGACCGCCTCCGGGAGAGGCTGGACCACAACGTGTTCGGTGGCGCGTTCACCGACGACGATGCACACCTGTGGTATGCCGAGCAGAAGCTGCAGGACCTCGACCACCTCGAGGCACTCGTCCGCGACCACCCGGACGGCAGGCTGATGCTGCTCGACCTGCAGTCGGGTGAACGGACGATGGCCGCGTTCGCGCTCGGCGACCCCGACACCGCCGACCACATCTCCGTCACCACCCCGGGCATCGACACCACCGTCGGCTCCCTCGCCGGAATGACCGACGAGGCGAGGGCGCTGAAGGCGGAAATCGAACGGCAGCTGGACCTGTCCGGACACACCGGCGACACGGTGTCGACGATCGCGTGGCTCGGGTATCAGCCGCCGACCACCACGGGCCCGGGCAATTACGACGTCCCGTTCATCGACCAGAACCTCGGGCGCGGATGGCTCCTCGATGCATGGCAGTCCGACCGCGCGACCGCGGGAGCCCCGAAGCTCGCCTCGTTCTACGAGGGTCTCGACGTCGCCTCGCAGACGCCCGACCCGCACATCACCGCCCTCGGACATTCGTATGGTTCGTACACCCAGGGCCTGGCCCTGCAGGTAGCGGGACCGCGGCAACCGGTGGACGACGCCGTGTTCTACGGTTCGCCCGGCTTCGATGCGAACGACGAATCGGACCTCGGGCTGGCACCCGGCCACGGGTTCGTGATGCGCGCGCACGACGACCCGATCACCGTGGCTGACGGGTTCGGCCGGCTCGGACCGGATCCGGTGCAGACCGATCTCGAGCAACTGTCGGTGCGTGCGGCGACGACCCCCGACGGCGTCCGGCGGGAAGATGCCAACGGGCACAGCGAGTATCCACGGCCGAGTGACAACGGCGAACTCCGGGCGTCGGGCTACAACATGTCCGTGATCGCGGCGGGTCTGCCGGAACTGGCGCTCCGGTGACGATCCGGTGGGTGACGAAGACGGTCGCCGTGATCGGCGCGGCGATCCTGACGAGCGGATGTGGTGGCATGACGGACAACCCGTACAACTTCGGCGACGAGGAGATCGCGGCGGCGGCCGAGAGCCTGAGCGGCAGGCCGACGCTCGCCGTCACCGAGAGACACGTCACCGATGCGCTGGTGCGGATCAGCGAAGCCGTCGGCGCGCTCGCTCCGGATGTCCAGTGGCGGTGGCATCGTGAACGCAGCCAGGGTGGCGGATGCCCCGGACCGTATGCCTACACGGCGGGGAAGTCCGTCACCACGCGAGCGCTACTGTCCGACAACCCGATCCGCGACGACGACTGGACGGCGGTGCTGGCGGCGGCCCGCGCGGTCGCCGCCGACGCCGGGATGGATCGGCTCGACGTCCACGTCGACGAGCCCGGACGTCACGATGTGACGTTCGCCGGTGGAGACGGGAACCGGATCACGTTCGGGACGTACAAGGCAGCCTCCCTCCGCGGCGTCACCGGCTGCCGCCACCCGTAAGTACTTGTTAACGTCCGGCGGTTAATAAGTACTCACGGGTGGCGCAGCCGCATCGCCGAACGGATCCGACGTGCGGCCGACCAGGTCGGCGACCGATTTGAGGACCGCGGTGGGGCGGTAGGGGAACAACTCCACCGAATCCCGCGTCGAGATTCCGGTGAGGACGAGGATGGTCTGCAGCCCGGCCTCGAGACCGCAGACGATGTCGGTGTCCATGCGGTCACCGATCATCAGTGTGTTCGCGGAGTGCGCGCCGATGGCCCGCAGGGCCGAGCGCATCATCAGCGCGTTCGGCTTGCCCACGTAGTACGGGTCGCGGCCGGTGGCCCGGCTGATCAGTGCCGCAACGGATCCCGTGGCCGGAAGGGAACCCTCGCGCGACGGTCCGGTGGGGTCGGGGTTGGTGGCGATGAAGCGAGCGCCTCTCTCCACCAGTCGAATTGCGGTGGTGATGGCCTCGAAGGAATAGGTGCGGGTCTCGCCGAGGACCACGTAGTCGGGATCGTTCTCGGTGAGGACGTATCCGATGTCGTGCAGTGCGGTGGTGAGCCCGGATTCGCCGACGACGTAGGCGCTGCCGCCGGGGCGCTGGTTCGCCAGGAACGTCGCGGTGGCCAGGGCGGACGTCCAGATCGATTCCTCGGGAATGTCCAGGCCGGTGCGGAGCAGCCGGGCGCGGAGATCGCGCGGAGTCCTGATGGAATTGTTGGTCAGGACGATGAACGGGGTGCCGGACTCCCGGAGTTCGGCCAGGAACAGGTCGGCGCCGGGGACCAGATGCTCTTCGTGGACGAGAACGCCGTCCATGTCCATGAGATAGGTCCAGCCCGGGTGCTCTACTTCGTTGCTCACCGACTCAGTATGGGGGAGCGGGAGGGTGCATGCGTGACTATGCGAGCAGCCGGAACAGGCCGATGAGACCGACGACGACGATGGTTCCCCGTAGTGCGGTGGGGGACAGGCGGCGGCCGTAGCGGGCGCCGAGGACGCCTCCGAGCAGCGAGCCCACCGCGATGAGGCCGGCGGCCGCCCAGCTGATCCGGTCGAAGGCCACGAGCGTGTACGCGGTCGCCGCGACGACGTTGACGATGAGCGACAGCAGATTCTTCGCGCCGTTCATCCGTTGCAGGCTCTCCGGCAGGATCGCGCCCATCACGCCCATCAGCAGAATGCCCTGCGCAGCGGTGAAGTATCCGCCGTACACGCCGACGGCGAACGTGCCGACGGTCAGCAGGGTGAGTCGCGCCGTGCTCAGGCCCGCCTCGTGGCTGCCACGCTGCTTCGCCCAGGCCTGGATCTTCGGCTGCAGCACCACCAGGATCAGGGCGAGGATCAGCAGCACCGGGACGACGAGTTCGAACACCGTTTCGGGGAGGTGCAGCAGCAGCCACGAGCCGAGAACCGCACCGCACAGGGACGCCGGGATCTGCCACCGCAACCGCGGCCCCTGCCCGGCCAGCTCCCGCCGGTACCCCCACGTGCCGGACACGCCACCGGCGACCAGGCCGATCGCGTTCGACATCGTCGCGGTCACCGGAGGGAACCCGAAAGCCACCAGGGTGGGGAAGGTGATGAGCGTGCCGCTGCCGACGATGGCGTTGATCGCGCCCGCGCCGACGCCGGCTACCAGGATCGCGATGACTTCGAGTGGTGTCACCGAGGCGACGTTACAAGGGCCTCGGACGGCCCGGCAGCCGGGTCACGCGGCGGTGGCGATACGCGACTGCTCGTCTCATCCAACCGCATCTCCGACCACTTGTCAGCACTTCTGCGCACGGTGATTCTTGCGTCCGCTCGACGCCATTTCCCCTGTGTTGCAGGGAAATACCCCGTGTTGACGACGTCCGGGAATGCAGCTAGTGTTCGCTTCAACCATCCAGAGCGACCGAGAGACCTGGCTCGTTGACGTCGCAGCAACCCTTCCGAATTTTTCGGGTGCGGGTGCTACCGCCGGGATCGATGGAAGGCAGCACATGAACTACCCCGCGCGCCCTGCGTGGCGCAGACGGCACATCGACCTGTGCCGTACCACCTCCTGCCACTGTTGACGAGGTCTCACCGCACGCTCACCGGGTAAAACGCCAGGTGAGCGCCTGACGCGCGCCCGCATCCCGCGGAAGACGCGCCCTCTTCCCCGTCCCGTCTCCAGGTGAAAGGCCGCCTCAGTGATGTCTGTTCCCAGTGGTGAGCGAGCGTGAGCGCCCCCGTCCGGGCGCGTTCGGCCGCGCCCCTTGATTCCGAACCGTCCGGCAATGGTGACCGGCCCGCGGACGCCGCGCTGGAGGTCGCACGGCGGTGGCACCCGTGGCGGTGGGTGGTCAGCGCCGCCGTGCTGGTGCTGCTCGCCCAGTTCGTCCACGGCCTCGCCACCAACCCGGGGTGGGACTGGGCGACGTTCGGCAAGTACTTCACCGCCGGCTCCGTGCTGCAGGCCCTGTGGATGACGGTGAAGCTGACCCTCTGGGGGACGGTCCTCGGATTCGCGCTCGGTGTGGTGCTGGCGGTCAGCCGCCTGTCGCACAACCCGGTGCTGCAGGTGATCGCCTGGGTCTACATCTGGGCGTTCCGGTCGATCCCGCTGATCGTGCAACTCCTGTTCTGGTTCAACATCACGTACCTGTATCAGACTCTGTCGCTGGGAATTCCGTTCGGACCGGGCTTCTTCACGTTCGAGGTCAACGGCGTCATCAGCGGCTTCACCGCCGCCGTCATCGGTCTGGCCCTGCACCAGGCCGCGTACTCCGCCGAGATCATCCGTTCCGGCATCATCTCGGTGGACCACGGGCAAATCGAGGCGGCGCAGTCGCTGGGTATTCCGCGTCGTCGCCAGTTCTTCAAGATCGTTCTGCCGCAGGCGATGCGCGGCATCCTGCCGAACGCCGCGAACGAGGTGATCAGCCTGTTCAAGGGCACGTCGATCGTGTCGACGATGGCGATCGCGGAACTGTTCTACCAGGTTCAGGTGATCTTCGGCCGCAACGGTCGCGTCGTGCCCCTGCTGATGGTCGCGACGATCTGGTACATCATCCTGACCACGCTGTTGTCGGTCGGCCAGTACTACGTCGAGCGGCACTACGCCCGCGGATCGGCTCGGGCACTGCCCCCGACTCCGTGGCAGAAGGTCACCCGGAAATTCGCCGAGATCCGCGACGCCGGCGTCTCCGTACCGAGAGGGGCCACGAAATGACGACCGACACCCAGCAGGCAGAGTTCGCGGTGGAGGTTCGCGGAGTCCACAAGTCCTTCGGCGCACTCGAAGTCCTCCAGGGTGTGGACCTGCTGGTCCGCAAGGGCGAGGTGACGGTGATCCTGGGCCCGTCGGGTTCCGGCAAGTCCACGCTGCTCCGCACGCTCAACCACCTGGAGAAGGTCGACCGGGGCACCATCCGGATCGACGGCGACCTCATCGGCTACCGGCGCAAGGGCAACAAACTCCACGAACTGCGGGAACGCGACATCCTGAAGCAGCGGTCCCGGATCGGATTCGTGTTCCAGAACTTCAACCTGTTCCCCCACCTCACGGTGCTGGAGAACGTGGTCGAGGCACCGGTGTCGGCGCAGGGCCGTGACCGGGCCGAGGTCGAGGCCGAGGCGATCGCCCTCCTCGAACGGGTCGGCGTGGGTGACAAGGCCCACGAGTACCCGCGGCAACTGTCCGGCGGCCAGCAGCAGCGGGTCGCGATCGCCCGGGCCCTCGCACTGCGCCCTGCGGTGATCCTGTTCGACGAGCCCACGTCGGCGCTCGACCCGGAACTGGTCGGCGAGGTTCTCGCCGTCATCAAGCAACTGGCACGCGACGGCGCCACCCTCGTCATCGTCACCCACGAGGTGGGTTTCGCGCGGGAGGTCGCCGACACGGCCGTCTTCATGGACGCCGGAGTCGTCGTGGAGCAGGGCCCGCCCGCGCAGGTCATCGACGACCCACAGCACGACCGCACCAAAGCTTTTCTCTCCCGAGTTCTCTGACCTCCACACCCCGGTGTGGATCCCCGAAAGGCACACATGTCCACCGCACGGTTCCGTAAGAAGATTCTGGCCTCGGCTCTCACCACCGTCGCGCTCCTCGCCGCCGCGTGCGGGGGCGGCGACGTCGAGGACGAGGGATCGGGGCCCACCTCGGCCGCCGGCTACAACCTCACCGCCGATCAGAATCGCATCACCACCGACGAGGTCGAGTCGATCGCCGCGAAGGTTCCCCAGCAGATCCGCGACCGCGGCACGCTCGTCGTCACGGGCAGTGCCGGTTCCGCCCCGCCGCTGCGCTTCTACGCCGACGACGACAAGACGCTGATCGGCTCGGAAACCGACTTCGCATACCTGATCGGCGACGTCCTCGGCCTGAAGGTCGATCTCCAGGCCGCGGACTGGGCGCAGAACTTCGTCCGGATCGACTCGGGGGAGGCCGACGCCTTCATCTCCAACGTCACCGTCACCGAGGAGCGGAAGGAGAAGTACGACTTCTCGACATACCGCCTCGACACGGTCGCGTTCGAGACGAAGAAGGACAGCGGCATCCAGATCAAGGAACCCAAGGACGTCGCGGGCCTGAAGATCGCGGTCTCCTCCGGCACCAATCAGGAAGCGCTGCTGGTGAAGTGGAGCGAGCAGAACGTGGCGGCCGGTCTCGAACCCACCGACATCACCTACTACCAGAACGCCACCGACTACTACCTGCCGCTCGCGTCGGGGCGGATCGACGCCTACTTCGGCCCCAACCCCTCCTCGTCGTTCCACGTGGCGCAGGCCGGGGAGACCGAGATCGCCGGAACGTTCTCGGGCGCCGGCGACGCACTCCAGGGTGAGATCGCCGTGCTCACCAAGAAGGACAACGGGCTGATTACCGCCGTCAACGAGGCCATCAACCATGTCATCGAGAACGGCACGTACGCACAGGTTCTCGACCGCTGGAACATCGCGAACGAGGCCGTGAACACGTCGGTCGTCAACCCGCCCGGGCTCCCGAAGACCAGCTGACAGGAGGAACAGTGAGCGAGAGGACCGACCCCGTGCAGACCGTGTTCGTCGATCAGACCGATCCACTGGCCGCGCCGCTGCTCGAAGAACTGGCGACCGAATACAGCACTCGGTACGGGCGGTCCCGCGACCAGATGTACGAGGATCTCAGCACGTATCCGGCGGAAGAGTTCGCCGCGCCGGGGGGCGCGCTGCTCGTCGTGGTCGAGGACGGGATGTCGGTGGCGGGCGGGGCCTTCCGCCGCTACGACGACACGACCGCGGAACTCAAGCGGATCTGGACCTCGTCCTCGCACCGCAGGCGCGGACTCGGGCGCATCGTGCTGCGGGAACTCGAGGCCGAGATCGTCCGGGCCGGCTACTCGCGCATCTTCCTCACCACCGGGCCGCGGCAACCCGAGGCGGTGGCCCTGTACCTGGCCGCGGGGTACACGGCGCTGTTCGACCGCTCCCTCCCACCGCAGGAAATCGGGGTCCACGGATTCGAGAAGCTCCTGCACACCGCCCTGCCTTCCGACTGCGCCGCAAAGGAGTACGAGTCCGTATGAAGTTTCTGCTGATGAGCCTGATCACTCACCACCCGGATCCGGTGACCGGGGAGAAGATCGGCACCGCGGCCAGGCTGCGGGAGGTCGTGGAATCGGCCGTCCTCGCCGAGCAACTGGGGTACGACGGTTTCGCGGTGGGCGAGCGCCACGAACACCCCTTCCTGTCCTCGTCGCCGCCCGTGGTGCTCAGCGCCATCGCGGCGCGGACCACCACCCTGCAGTTGTGGACCGCGGTGACCACGCTGAGCCTGCTCGACCCGGTCCGTGCGTTCGAGGACTACTCGACGCTCGACAACCTGTCGGGTGGCCGGCTGCAGCTCATCATCGGCAAGGGAAACGGCACCGCGCAGGCACAGCTGTTCCACGTCACGCCGGACGACCAGTGGGACCGCAACCGAGAAGGGTACGAGCTGTTCCGGAAGTTGTGGGAGAGCGAGGACGTCACCTGGGAGGGCACGTTCCGGCCGTCGCTCGAGCACGCCGTCGCGCTGCCCCGCCCGTTGCAGCGGCGGATCCGGATCTGGCACGGCAGCGCGACGAGCAAGGAATCGGTGGATCTCGCCGCCCGCTACGGAGATCCGATCTTCTCCGCGAACGTGACGTATCCCATCGACTCCTACGCCGAACTCGTCCGGCACTACCGCGAACGGTGGACCCATTACGGTCACGATCCCGCCGACGCCCTCGTCGGCGCCGGGACCGCCGGGTTCTACGTCACACCGAACTCGCAGGACGCGCTCGACGTGTGGCGGCCGATTCACGCCGCCCGGCTCGACTTCGCCCGCAGGGCAGGACTTCCCGTGGTATTCGAGACCCTCGAGGACTTCGTCGAACGCAGCTCCGCGCTGATCGGCAGCCCGCAGCAGGTGATCGACAAGGTGCAGCGCTACCACGAGCAGTTCGGCCACGAGGTGATCCACCTGAGCGCCGACCGCGTCGGCAGCGACAAACAGCACCGCGAGAGCCTCGAGCTGTTCCAGGCCGAGGTGGCGCCCGTGTTGCGCGAGACCATTCCGAGCCGCCCCCTCGCGGCCGACACAGAGGAGGAACGGCCATGAGCCTGCATCTGGGCATCGAACTCGACGGCGAGGGAACGCATCCCGAGGCCTGGCGGCGCGCCGCGCACACACCCGACCGGTTGCTGACCGGGCGAACGGTGGCGGACCGGGTCGCTGCGGCGGAGAACGCCGGTTTCACATTCGCCTCCTTCGACGATTCGCTGCTGCCGCCCGGCGCCGTCGGGGGACCCGTCGGCCGGATCGACGCCGTGAACCGCGCCGCGTTCGTGGCCGCGACCACCAGCACGATCGGTCTCGTACCGGTGGTCGGCACCACCTACGCCGAACCGTTTCACACGTCCTCCCAGCTCGCGACACTCGACTACGCGTCGCGGGGCCGCGGCGGCTGGATCGCCGCACGCGACACCGACCCGCGGGTCGCGGGCGCACTGGGCCGGACCGAGATCACCGCACCCGCCGACCTCGCGCGGGAGGAGCGGGACGCGATCGCCGTGGTCCGGAACCTGTGGGATTCCTGGGAGGACGACGCGGTGATCCGCGACTACGCCACCGGCCGTTTCGTCGACCGCGACCGGCTGCACTACATCGACTTCCGGGGCGAGACGTACTCGGTGAAGGGTCCGGCGATCGTGCCGCGGCCGCCGCAGGGGCAACTGGTGGTGTTCGGACTCGACGGGCAGACCGATCCGACCCAGGTCGACGTGGTGCTGGTGTCCGGGACGACGCCCGGTGACATCGCCGACGCCGCCGCGCGGGCGAAGGACCGCGGGGCGGCGCTGGTGTTCGCCGAACTCGACGTGGCGCTGGGCGCAGCCACTCCCGCCCCGTCGAGTGAGCGGCTGTCGTTCGCCGGCGAGGCCACCGGACTGGTGGAACTGCTGCGCGCACTGGATTCGCAGGTCGACGGTGTGCGCCTGCATCCCGCCGTGGTCGACGAGGACCTCCCGGTGCTGGCGCGGTACGTGATCCCGGCACTCCTGCGCGCCGGTGCCGCCCACCGTCCCGTTCCCGGTTCGACTCTGCGCAGCACGCTCGGACTCGACCGCCCCGCCAACCGATTCCGGGCCGAGCGCCTCGCAGAATCCTCTCGCTGAAAGGTTGTGGAGATCATGACCGACGACTCATACGCCCGGCCCGAAGCCCAGGTGCATTTCGGGGTCTTCTTCCAGGGCGTCAACCACACGACGATCTGGTCGGATCCGACGAGCGGATCGCAGATCGACTTCGAAACGTTCCGTCGGGTGGCACAGACCGCCGAGCGGGGCCTGTTCGACGCCTTCTTCCTGGGTGAGGGTCTACGCCTGCGGGAACAGGAAGGCAAGATCCTCGATCTCGACATCGTGGGCAGGCCGGATGCGATCACCCAGCTCTCGGCGCTGGCCGGCATCACCCGGCACATCGGGCTGGTGGCCACCCAGAACACCACCTACAACGAACCGGCCGACCTCGCCCGGCGACTGTCCGGGCTGGACCTGCTGTCCGGCGGACGCGCCGGCTGGAACGCCGTCACCACGGACAACGCGTGGACCGGTGAGAACTTCCGGCGCGGCGGCTTCCTCGATCACGCCGACCGGTACGAGCGGGCCGGGCAGTTCCTGGGCACCGCGCGGGCGATCTGGGACGCGTGGGCCGACGGCGCCGTCGCGACGAGCACCGAAGCGCCGTCCTGGGCCACCGCGGGCAGTGTGCAGGACGTGTCGCGGCGCACGTCGCAGTTCGACGTCACGATCACCCCCACCCTGCCGCGCAGCGCCCAGGGCCATCCCGTCATCTTCCAGGCCGGCGACTCACCGGCAGGCAGGGACTTCGCGGCCACGCACGCCGACGTGATCTTCTCCCGCCACGGAACCCATTTCGACGAGGCGCTCGGCTTCGCCGAGGACATCCGGGCGAGACTGCGCCGCGCGGGGCGCCCCGAGGACGACGTCAAGATTTTGCCGGGCACCCAGATCGTGCTCGCGGAGAACGCGTCCGAGGTGGAGGACAAGGTCCGCTGGGTCCGCGAAGGCCAGTACACCGGGCAGACGGCGCTGTCGCTGGTCGGTCAGGTGTGGGGCCGCGATCTGTCCGATCGCGACCCGGACGGTCCACTGCCCGAATTCGATCCGGTGCCCGCACCGATCTCCGTCACCCGCGGGGCCGCCCGCGACGGCAAGGACCCGCTCGCCATCGCCCGCGAGTGGCGCGCCCTGGCGGAGGCGCAGAACCTGTCGCTGCGGCAGGTCGCGATCGCGACCACTCAGCGGTCCGGTTTCGCGGGCACCCCCGGGCAGGTCGCCGACGAACTCACCCGGTGGGTTCGCAGCGGGGCGACCGACGGATTCAACATCTCGCCGTACCTGGTGCCCACCGGACTCGACGAGATCGTCGACCTGCTCGTGCCCGAACTGCAGGAGCGCGGCTCGTACCGAACGGAATACGAAGGCGCGACCCTGCGTGAGCATCTCGGTCTCCGCCCGCCGCTGTCGCGACGGGAACTCCCGCCCCGGCAGGCAGTCGGGTAGCGGGGGCCGTGTGGCGCGGCGACCGGCGATCTCTTACACTCGGTAACGACCATCCAGAGCGACCGAGAGACCTGGCTCGTTGACGTCGCAGCAACCCCCCCGCCCCGCGGGTGCGGGTGCTACCGCCGGGATCGATGGAGGAACCATGTTGACCGAAGGCTTCGTGAGCGCCTGGGGGCGTCTGCACGTCGATCTCTGCCGGTTGTCCACCTCCATCTGTCACAGCTGATCTGACACCCCGGCAGACATCCGGGGTTCTTGCTCTACACACCGCATCCGCGTCGGATCCGGTGTCCCTCACCTTTCTGTGCGCGTGAGCGCTGCCCACTCGACGGGTAGCGCGCACGGCACTTCTTCGAGATCACGGAGTTCTCGGTGCCATCAGTGCCTTTGTCCTCGTCCCACCGCGGCCGCATCGCGGCAGGTATCGGCGCCGCCGCCGTGCTGGCCACGGCGCTCACCGCCTGCGGTGGCGGCTCCAGCAGTTCCTCCGCGGACGCGGGCCCGCCCCAGCCCGGCGGCACCCTCCGCTACGGCCTGTCCCAGGCACCCACGTGCGCCGACCCCGCGCAGTCGGGCACCAACCAGACGATCTACGTGGCCCGGCAGGTGGTGGACTCGCTCACCGACCAGGACCCGGAGACGGGCGAACTGAAGCCGTGGCTGGCCGAGAGCTGGGACACCGACGCCGACGCGTCCTCCTTCACGTTCCATCTGAAGGAGGGGGTGACGTTCAGTGACGGAACGCCTTTCACCGCGGAGTCGGTGAAGAAGAACCTCGACGCCATCGTGAACACCCTCACCGGGGCCAAGGCCGCACTGGGTGCCAGCTACCTCACCGGGTACACGGGCACCACCGTGATCGACCCGCAGACCGCGCAGGTCGACTTCGCCGCACCCAACGCGCAGTTCCTCCAGGCGTCGTCCACCCCGCAGCTCGGCATCCTGTCCGACGCGTCCGTCGCGAAGTCCGCCGAAGAGCGGTGCACCGGCAACATCTCGGGCACCGGGCCGTTCACGTACGCCGACTACCAGCAGGACAAGTCGGTCACCCTCGCCAAGCGCGCCGGATACAACTGGGGTTCCGACGTGTTCGCCCACGACGGCGAGGCCTACCTCGACACCATCGAGTTCACCGTCGTCCCCGAATCCGGTGTCCGCACGGGCAGCCTGTCCTCGGGACAGCTGGACGCGATCAGCGACGCGCTGCCGCAGGACGCCCCGCAGATCGAAGGTGCGGGCGGGCAGGTGCTCACCACCTCGAATCCCGGAACCCCGTTCGGCTTCCAGCCCAACGTGACCCGCGGACCGCTCGTCGACCCCGTCGTGCGCAGCGCGCTGGTGCCGGCGATCAACCGGCAGGAACTGGTCGACACCGTGCTCGGCCCCAACTTCAAGCCGGCCACCAGCACCCTGGCCAGCCGCACCCCGGGCTACGTGGCACTGCCCGGCGTGACGTACGACCCGGAGAAGGCGAAGTCGATCCTGGATCAGGCGGGCTGGGTGCCCGGCGCCGACGGCATCCGCGAGAAGGGTGGTCAGAAGCTCGCCTTCCCCGTTCTGTTCAGCTCCGTGTTCGCCGGCAACCAGGCCATCCTCGAACTGGTGCAGCAGCAGCTCAGAGCGGTGGGAGTGGACCTGCAGCTCGACCTCGTGTCGACCCCGGAGGCCACCGCCCGCCAGAATTCCAAGGACTTCGACGCCACCTACTACAACAGCACCCGTGCCGACGGCGACATCCTGCGCACCCAGTTCGGGCTCGAAGGCCGCAACCTGAACAGCCGCGGCCCGATTCCCGCGCTCGACGACGTGCTGGCGAAGCAGCTCGCCACCACCGATCCCGCCGCGCGGAGCGCGCTCGTCGCCGACGCCCAGCAGCAGATCCTCGACAACGGCCTGTGGATCCCCACGGTGGAGTTGTCGCAGGCGATCGGCGCGGGCCCGAACGTGCAGGACCTGAAGTTCGAGGCCTCGGCCCGGCTCCAGTTCTTCGACACCTGGATCAGCGGACGCTGAGCCATGATTCGCTACCTCGGACTCCGCGTGCTGCAGGCGATCGCCGTCCTGTGGGCGACGTTCACCGTGTCGTTCGCCGTGCTGTTCCTCCTGCCGTCCGACCCGGTGAGCATCGCCGTCGACTCGGCGTCCACCGGGACGACGGTCGACGCGGCGGCCGTCGCGGAACTGCAGGCGCGGTACGGACTCGACCAGCCGGTGTGGGTGCAGTACTGGAACTCGCTGAGCCACGCCGTCCGCGGTGACTTCGGGTACTCGATCGCCACCGGGCAGTCGGTGACCGAGGCCATCGGCAACGCGGTGCCCAGCACTCTCGCGCTGGCGTCCGCGGCGCTGGTCCTCGCCGTCGTGTTCGGGGCGGGGGTCGCGTTCCTCGCCACCTACACGCGCGTCCACTGGGTGCGGAACCTGCTGTTCTCCCTGCCCCCGCTCGGTGTCGCGGTGCCGACGTTCTGGGTGGGCCTGATTCTGCTGCAACTGTTCTCGTTCCGGCTGAAGGTCTTCCCCGCGTTCGGCGATCAGGGGGTCGCGACGCTGGTGCTGCCGGCGGTGACGCTCGCGCTCCCGACCGGGGCCGTCATCGCCCAGGTGCTCGCGGCGAGTCTGCAGACCACGTGGCGGCAGCCGTTCATCGAGGCCGCGCGGGCGAAGGGGGCGTCGCGCTGGCAGATCCAGACCCGGCACGCGCTGCGCCTGTCGAGCATTCCCGCGTTCACCATCGCCGGTGTGCTCGTCGGCAATCTGCTGGCGGGATCGGTCGTCGTCGAGACGGTGTTCTCCCGCGCCGGGGTGGGGCGGCTCACCCAGACTTCCGTGATGGCGCAGGACATTCCGGTGGTCCAGGGCATCGTGGTGTTGAGCTCGCTCGTCTACGTCCTCGTCAATCTCGCCGTGGATCTGCTCTACCCGCTGATCGACCCCAGGATCGTCGAGGGCAGGCGGAGTTCCGAGCGCAGCGACACCGTCGCGAATGTGGAGGAGAAGGTTCATGTCTGACATCCTCACCAGAGAACTGATCGAGGAGGCCGAGGGTTTCGGCCCTCCGCCGGTCGACGCGCCTCCCACAGTCGCGCCCCGTCCGCACGGCCGCGGACGCCGCGTGGTGGCGTGGTGGCGTCGCAACCTCGTGCTCGTCGCCTCGGCGGCGGTGCTCCTCGTCGCGGTCGGATTCGCGGTGGCGCCGTCGGTGTTCGCGAGCGGCGACCCGCTGGTCGGGGTGCCCGCGCAGAAGCTGCAGGCGCCGAGTGCCGCGCACTGGTTCGGCACCGACAACATCGGACGCGACGTGTACACCCGGGTGGTGCACGGCGCCGGATTGTCGCTGACCGCGACACTGCTGGCGGTGGGCATCGCACTGGTCGTCGGTTCGCTGATCGGACTGCTGTCCGGCGCCCTCGGAGGTGCTCTGGACGCCGTCCTGATGCGGGTCGTCGACGTCCTCCTGTCGATTCCCGCGCTGCTGCTCTCGCTGGCACTGGTGACCGCACTGGGATTCGGCACGGTCAACGTCGCGATCGCGGTGGGCGTGTCGCTGATCGCGAACTTCGCCCGCGTGATGCGGTCGGAGGTGCTGCGGGTGCGGCGGTCGCTGTACGTCGAGGCCGCGTTCGCGTCGGGTGTCCGCTGGCACACGGTGCTGCGCCGCCACGTGCTGCGGAACTCGTACGCGCCGGTCGTCGCCCTCGCCGCCGTCGAGTTCGGCATGGCGGTCCTCGCGGTGTCGTCGCTGAGCTTCCTCGGGTTCGGCGCGGTGCCGCCCACCCCGGAATGGGGCTCGCTGATCTCCGAGGGCCGGAACTACCTCGCCACCGCGTGGTGGATGACAACCCTGCCCGGACTGGTGATCGTGGCCGTCGTGCTGTCGGCGCACCGGCTCGGGCATGCACTCGAACAGAGAGAAGTGCGATGAGCGCGAACGACACTCCGCTGCTGCAGGTCTCCGGACTGCGGGTGGCGTACGGGAGCGCCGGCGAACCCATCGTGGCCGTGCAGGGCGTCGACCTCACGGTCGCGCGCGGTGAGGTGGTGGCCGTGGTCGGCGAGTCCGGCTCCGGAAAATCCACCACGGCGCACGCCATTCTCGGACTGCTCAGCGGATCCGGGCGGGCCGTCGCCGGCACCGTCACGTTCGACGGTGAGCGTCTCGACACCAAGTCGGAACGCGCACTCGAACGCGTCCGCGGCGCCCGGATCGGCCTCGTTCCGCAGGACCCGACGACGTCGCTCAACCCGGTCCTGCGGGTCGGCGCCCAGGTGGCGGAGGTGCTCCGGATCCACGGTCTCGCCGACCGGCGGACGGCAGGCATCGAGGCGGTGCGCATTCTGGCCGAGGCCGGGATCGACGAGCCCGAGGTGCGGGCGCGGCAGTACCCGCAGGACCTGTCCGGCGGGCAACGGCAGCGTGTCCTGATCGGGATCGCACTGGCGTGCAGCCCCGAACTCGTGATCGCGGACGAACCGACCAGCGCCCTCGACGTCACCGTGCAGCGCCGGATCCTCGATCATCTCGACGCGCGGATCGCCGAATCCGGCACCGCGGTCCTGCTGATCACGCACGATCTGGGTGTCGCGGCCGACCGGGCGGACCGGATCGTGGTGATGAGCCAGGGCGAGGTGGTGGAAGCCGGCCCGACCCGTCAGATCCTCGCGAACCCACAGCACGAGTACACCCGCACCCTGCTGGCCGCGGCGCCGAGCCTGTCGGTGGGACAGGACCGCACCCGCGGCGAGGAGGCGGGCGGAGCCGGCCCCGACGTCCTGCTGCGCGTCTCCGGGGTGTCCAGGACGTTCAGGATCGACCGGCGCACGTCCATCGACGCCGTCCGGGACGTATCGTTCGAGGTCCCCCGCGGGCGCACCCTGTCGCTGGTGGGGGAGTCCGGGTCGGGCAAGTCCACGGTGGCCCGGATCGCGATCCGGCTGGAGTCGCCCACCGCGGGCCGCGTCGAGTTCGACGGCCGGGACATCACCGGTCTGCGCGGCGGCGCGCTGCGGGCACTGCGCCGGCGGGTGCAGATCGTGTACCAGAACCCGTACGCCTCCCTCGATCCGAAACTGGCGATCGCGGACATCGTCGCGGAACCGCTCGGTGCGTTCGATGTCGGAACCAGGGCGGAGCGGGCCGCGCGGGTGGCCGAACTGCTCGAACAGGTCGCGTTGCCGCGCACCTACCTCGAACGCCGGCCGGCCGAGCTGTCCGGCGGGCAACGTCAACGGGTCGCCATCGCCCGCGCGCTCGCTCTGCGCCCCGAACTCGTGGTGCTGGACGAACCGGTGTCGGCCCTGGACGTCTCGGTGCAGGCGCAGATCCTCGGACTGCTCGAGAGCCTGCAACGCGACCTCGGGCTCAGCTACCTCTTCATCTCGCACGACCTCGCCGTGGTCCGGCAGATCAGCGACACGGTCGCGGTGATGCGGTCCGGCCGCATCGTCGAATCGGGCACCGCGGCCGACATATTCGACAACCCGCGCCACGACTACACCCGGCAGCTGCTCGACGCCATCCCGGGACGGTCCGTCGGGCGCCCACGTTCCGCACAGCTGGAGGAATCGATTCATGCCTGAGCCACACCGTCCCCTCGTCGCCGTCGATCTGTACGGCACGGGGATTCATCCGCAGTCCTGGCGTCGCCAGGACTCGCGCGCCGAGGACCTCTTCACCGCCGCCTACTGGACCGGCCTGATCGGGCAGGCCGACTCGGCCGGCGTGGACCTCGCGTTCGTCGGCGATTCCTTCGCGATCGCCACGACCGGACATGCCGATCAGCGTGGGCAACTGGACGCCGTGGCGATCACCGCCCGGGCCGTCGCGTCCACCGAGCGCATCGGCCTCGTCCCCACGGTGACCGTCACGCACACCGAACCGTTCCACGTGTCCAAGGCGATCGCCAGCCTCGACCACGCGTCGGGCGGCCGGGCCGGGTGGCAGGTCGACGTGTCCTCCGGTCAGGTCCAGGCGGATCTGTTCGGGCGCAAGGACGCGCAGGACGCCGAGAATCTGTGGGCGGAGGCGGCCGACGCGATCGAGGTGGTCGGCCTGCTGTGGGACAGCTGGGAGGACGACGCCGAGATCCGCGACGTGGCCACCGGCCGTTTCATCGACCGGGACAAGCTGCACTACATCGATTTCGAGGGAGACCACTTCTCCGTCAAGGGTCCCTCGATCACGCCGCGGTCGCCGCAGGGGCAGTCGCTGATCGTGATCGGTGCGCGGGACGAGCACTCCACCCGGGTCGCCGCCGCCCGCGCCGACGTGATCCGCATCGCCGCGCCCACCGTCGACGCCGCGCGCGACGTCGCGGTCCGGGTGCGACGTGCTGCGGCCGAGGCCGGTCGCGACCCCGCGACGCTGCGGATCCTGCTCGACGTCGAGGTGGTGATCGCCGAGACCGCCGATGCCGCCGAGCGTGACCTCGCGCAACTCGAGAACTGGTCCGGCGCCCGGTACGAGCCGGCGTCGGTTCTCTACCGCGGCGACGCGCCGGGACTGGCCCGGCTGATCACGGACGTGGCGGCCACCGGGGACGTCGACGGCGTCACCCTGCGGCCGCTGGCGCTGCCGTCCGGCCTGGATGCCATCACCGGCAGCGTCCTGCCCCTGCTGCGCTCGAACGACCCGGCCCCGGGCGGCGGACTGCTCCGGGAACGACTCGGCTTCACCCGTCCCGCCAACCGCTTCGCCGGACAGGACTGACAGCATGAGCAACCAGCGCAAGCAGATTCACCTCGCCGCACACTTTCCCGGCGTCAACAACACCACCGTGTGGAGCGACCCCGAATCGAAGAGCCAGATCGACTTCGACTCGTTCGTGCACCTCGCGGAGACCGCCGAACGCGGCCTGTTCGACTTCTTCTTCCTCGCCGAGGGCCTGCGCCTGCGCGAGCACCGGGGCCGGATCCACGACCTCGACGTGGTGGGCCGCCCCGACACGTTGACGGTGCTCGGCGCACTCGCCGGCGCGACGACCCATCTGGGCCTGGCCGGGACGATCAACACGACGTTCAACGAACCGTACGAGCTGGCACGGCAATTCGCTTCACTCGACCACCTGTCCGGTGGCCGGGCCGCCTGGAACATGGTGACGTCCTCGGACGCGTTCACGGGGGAGAACTTCCGGCGCGGAGGATATCTCGACAAGGCCGACCGCTACGTCCGCGCCGGCGAAGTGATCCAGGGCGCCCGAAAGTTCTGGGACAGCTGGGATCGGGACGCACTGCAGATCGACCGTGCCCGGGGAGTGTTCGCCCCGGACCAGTCGATCCGCGAGGTCACGCACTCCGGCGCACAGTTCGACATCCGGGGACGCTTCACCGTTCCCCGGAGCCCACAGGGGCACCCGGTGTTGCTGCAGGCCGGCGATTCCGACGAGGGCCGTGAATTCGGCGCCGCCCAGGCCGACGCGATCTTCACCATCCACGGATCACTCGAGGACGGCCGGAAGTTCTACTTGGACGTCAAGGGCAGGCTCGCGAAGTACGGGCGCGGCCACGACGACCTCAAGGTGCTGCCCGCAGCGACGTTCGTACTGGGCGACTCCGCGGCGGACGCGGCCGAACGCGCCGACCACATCCGGCATCAGCAGGTGGGACCGCAGACCGCGATCGCGTTCCTCGAACAGGTCTGGGGGCGTGATCTTTCCGGGTACGACCCGGACGGACCGCTGCCGGACGTCGAACCGGCGGAAGACTCGACCATCACCCGCGGCCGGGTCCGCCACGCGAAGGACCCGCGCGAGATCGCGGGCCAGTGGCGGGCGAAGGCGGAAGCCGAGAAACTCAGCATCCGGGAACTGATCATCGCCGTCACCACCCGCCAGCAGTTCGTCGGAACTCCCACCGAGGTGGCCGAGGAGATCGACCGCTACGTGCAGGCCGACGCGTGCGACGGCTTCATCCTGGTACCGCACCTCACCCCGGCCGGGCTGGACGAGTTCGTCGAGAAGGTGGTCCCGGAGTTGCAGAACCGCGGCAGTTTCCGCTCCGAGTACTCGGGGACGACCCTGCGCAGCCATCTCGGACTGCGCCATCCGCATCATCAGACAGAAGGAGTTCGGGCATCATGACCGCAGTCACCGAAGACGCGACATTCGAGCAGGGCTGGCAGGACTGGCATTCGGCGCGCGAGGACTACTTCCGCGAACCGCTGGGCTGGCTGAGCCTCACGGCGCTGCACTGGCTCGTCGAGACCGACACCACGTTCCCCGACCTGCCCGGCAAGTGGCGGGCCGACGCGGACGGCCTGATCGTCACGGCCCCGGCCGACGCCGGTCTCGAGATCGACGGCGAGACGGTCGACGGCACGGCGACGCTCGCACCGCAGGAGGGCGCCCCCGGTCTGCTCGTACGCCACGGCAATCGCACCGTCGAGGTGATCCGCCGGACCGGCGACGTCGCCCTGCGGATCCACGACCCCGAGGCCGCCACCCTCGCCGCGTTCACCGGCATCCCGGCGTTCCTGCCGGCACGGCAGTGGGCGGTGCCGGCAACGTTCACCCCGTTCCCGCAGTCCCGCGTCGTGACGACGGGTGCCGTCGTCGAAGGGCTCGAGCACCACCACACGGCGCTGGGGTCGCTCGCCTTCGAGCACGACGGCGCCGCACACGAACTCGTTGCGTTCGCGGGCAAGGACGGTGGGCTGCAGGTGCTGTTCACCGATGCCACCAGCGGGGTCAGCACGTACCCCGCGGCGCGGTCACTGGCCGTCGACGCCCCCGCCGCGGACGGCCGGGTGATCCTCGACTTCAACCGGGCGTCCAACCTGCCGTGCGCGTTCACCGACTACGCCACCTGCCCGGTCGCGCCCGCCGAGAACCGGCTGACGCTCGCGGTCGAGGCCGGCGAGAAGAACCCGCGGTAGGCATGACCGACAAGCAGGTCGTGCTCGGGGCGGCGGCGCCCGCGGGCCGGACGGATTTCGCCGTCCTCGCGGACGCCGCCCGCACCGCGGAACGGGGACGGTTCGACTTCTTCCTCGCCGACGGCGTCATCGCGGCGAACGCGCTGGCCGGATTCACGGACGCGGTGGGGCTCGCGGCGACGCTGGACACGACCTCCGCCGAACCCTTCGACGTGGCCCGCCGGTTCGCCTCGCTCGATCACCTGTCCGGCGGCCGGGCGGCGTGGAACACCGTGGCCCCTGCCGGCGGGCGGGCCGCCGAGTTCGTCGGCACCGCCCGCACCCTGTGGGATTCCTGGGCCGAGGGCGTCGTGACCCTCGACCGCGGCGCGGGGCGGTTCGTGTCGGATCCCACCGCAGGCGCGTTCTATCACCGGGGCAGGCACTTCGACATCGGCGGACGCTTCACCGTCCCCCGCAGCCCGCAGGCGCAACCGGTGGTGATCGTGTCCGGCGACGGCCCGGAAGCCCGGGATCTCGCCGCCCGCCACGGCGACGTGATCATCGCTCCGCTGGGCACGTTCGAGTCCGCTCACGCCGCCTACACCGACGTCGCGCGCCGGACGGTCGACGCAGGCAGGCCCGCCGGTGCGGTGAAGGTCCTGTTCAGTGCGACGTTCGCGGGCACCGCCGTATCCGTCGCGGACCGGATCGTCCGGTGGGTCCGCGAGGACGCCGCGGACGGGTTCGTCCTGCCCTCCCTTCCCACCCCGGACGGACTCGACCCGTTCGTCGACACGGTGGTGCCGTTGCTGCAGGACCGTGGTGTTCTGCGCACCGACTACACCACCGCCACGCTGCGGCAGCACCTCGGACTCGGTGCCCCGCCCAGCCATCGTGCCGTCAATCCCCGCTCTCTCCAGAAAGTGCCCTCATGACCACTCCGTTGTCCGTTCTCGATCTGTCGCCCGTCAGCGAGGGCGCCACCGCCCGCACGGCGCTGCGGAACACCGTCGACCTCGCCCAGCACGCCGAGGCGTGGGGATACAAGCGGTACTGGGTGGCCGAGCACCACTTCGTCGGTGTCGCCAGTTCCTCGCCGGCCGTGCTCGTCGGGATCCTGGCCGCGGCGACCAGCACGCTCCGGATCGGTGCCGCCGCCGTGCAGCTGGGGCACACCACCGCGGCCGCCGTCGTCGAGGCGTTCGGCACAGTCGACGCGCTGTACCCGGGTCGCCTGGACCTCGGGCTCGGACGGTCGGGCCAGCGGCGGGCCGAGGCGTTGAAAGCGGTTGCCGAACGCAACAACCAGCCGGCCCCGCCCCGCAGGGAGACCGAGATCCGCGACGGCGTGGTGATCCCGGCGCCGTTCGACCCGTCCGGGCTCCTGCTGTCCCCGCGGCTCGCGGCGGCGCAGTCGGTGCTGCAGCAGCCCGGCGCGCTGTCGCCCGCATTCGACCAGCAGGTCGACGACATCCTGGCACTGCTCGGCGGCACGTACCGCACCCCGGACGGGATCGAGCTGCACGCGAGTCCCGGTGAGGGCGCGGACGTCGAGGTGTGGGTGTTCGGGAGCAGCGCGGGGCCGAGCGCCGAACTGGCAGGCCGGCTGGGGCTGCCGTTCGGCGCGAACTATCACGTGAGCCCGTCGACGACCCTCGAAGCGGTCGAGGCCTACCGCGCCGCGTTCCGCCCGTCGCCGAGTCTGCCGAAGCCGTACGTCGTCGTCTCCGCCGACACGGTCGTGGCGGAGGACGACGCGACCGCGCAGGAACTGGCGTCGACGTTCGGGCACTGGACGCACAGCATCCGTAGTGGGCACGGCGCGATCCCGTACCCCGACCCCGCGCACACCGCACCGCTGGGCGACACGGAACGCGCGCTCGTCGAGGACCGGCTGATCACCCAGTTCGTGGGGGCACCGGCCACCGTCGCGGACAAACTCGACAGTCTGCGAAGGCTCACCGACGCCGACGAACTGGTGATCACCAGCGTCACCCACGATCACACCGACCGGTTGCGCTCCTACGAACTGCTCGCGGCCGAGTGGGGACTGCCGAGGTTGCTCGCCGCCTGAGAGCGCGATGATTGAACGCTGGTCCAATTGGGAATCCCAGGCCCATGGACACAGCAAATGCACCTGTGCCCGAGTCCCATGACGAGCTGGTCGAGCAGCTACGGCAGTACCTGAGCTCGATCACGTCGACGGAACTCGGTCCCGACGACGACTACTTCACCCTGGGACTGGTGAGTTCGTTGCGGGCACTGGAGATCGTCACGTACATCGAAGGCTCCCACGACGTCGTGGTCGAGGTGGAGGATCTCGACCTCGACAACTTCCGCACTGCGGCCCGGGTTGCGGGGTTCATACGGAGGAAGCGGGGCGAGCAGCTTCGTGCGACGGACGGGGCGTCGCCGTGATCGGAATCGACACACTTGTCGCCTCCGCCGAGATCGACGCCGGCAACTGGGACGAGACCGGGCTGCCGGTCGAGGTCATCGAGGCCGCCGCGAAGGCGGGTGTCCTCGGGCTGGACCGGACGACGGAGTGCCGGGGGCTGGGCCTGAACGCCGCCGAACTCGGCTCGGTCGCAGAAAGACTGGGGGCGGTCTGCACGTCGTTGCGGTCGCTGCTGACCGTGCAGGGGATGGTGAACGCCGCGGTCGATCGGTGGGGCACCGCCGAACAGCGGGCGAGGTGGTTGCCCGCCCTGACGACGGGTGAGCTCCTCGCCGGATTCGCCGCCACCGAAACCGGGGCGGGCAGCGACCTCTCCTCTGTGGCTACCAGTTTCGAGGAGCACGGCACGGACCACCGCATCACGGGGCGGAAACTGTGGGTCACGTTCGGCGAGGTGGCGGACGTCCTGCTCGTCCTCGGCCGGTCGCAGGCCGGGCTGACCACCGCACTGGTCGAGACGGACGCGCCGGGGGTGACCGTCGAACCGCTCCACGGTCAGCTGGGCATGCGCGGCGCCCGGATCGCGCACATCGCGCTGGACGGCGTCGTCGTCCCCGCCGACCACCTGATCGCACCGCCGGGATTCGGGCTGTCCCACGTGGTCGGAACGGCCCTCGACCACGGCCGGTACACCGTGGCGTGGGGGTGCGCCGGCATGGCGCGCGGGTGCCTCGCCGACGCCGTCGCACACGCCTCCACCCGGGTGCAGGGCAGTGCCGTGTTGTCCGAGCACGACTCGGTCCGTGCGATCCTCGGGCGCAGCTGGGTCGACGCGGCCGGCGCCCGCGCGCTGTGCGAACGGGCCGCCGAACAACGCGATGCGCGTGAGCCGAGCGCGCTGTTCACGACGATCGCCGCGAAGTACGCCGCCGCCCGCGTCGCCGCATCGGTGAGCCAGCAGGCGGTCCAGGTGCTCGGTGCCGCCGGGTGTGCCCCCGGCAGCAGGGTGGGCCGCTTCTTCCGTGACGCGAAGGTCATGCAGATCATCGAGGGCTCGACCGAGGTCGCCGAACTCCAGATCGGTGACTACGTGCTCGGGGGAGGTGTGCGATGACGGCAGACCCGCCGGTCACGATCGAGTCCGTCGCGCTGTGGTTCCCCGACGACGAGGTGACCGTGGCGGGACTGCCGGAACTCGACGAACTCCCGATCGCGCAGCGCGAGCACGCGCTGGCACTGGGCATCGACACGGTGCGGATCGGAATCGGTCTCGCCGAGGTGGATCTGGCGCAGGCCGCGGCGGAGGAGGCGCTCCGCACGTCCGGCCTCGACGCCACCCAGCTCGACGCGCTGCTGCTCGTGCAGGGCCGGGTTCCGCAGTATCTGCTCGCGTCCGAGGCGACGCGGCTGCAGCACCGACTCGGCGCGACCCAGGCGTTCACGACCGGGGTGGGGGACCTCGGGTGCGTGTCCGTCTCGGCGGCGTTCACGCTCGCGTCGGCGATGCTCCGCGGCGACCCCCGCTGCCAGAACGTGCTCGTCGTCGCGGCGGCGAAGACACCCACCCGGTCGCGGTACCGGCCGCCGATGACGCTCCTCGGCGACGGCGCCGCCGCGGTCCTGCTGACGAAGTCGGGGACCGGACGGTACGAACTCGTCGACCAGATGATCCGCAGCGACGGAAAATACGCCGACCTGTTCCACATCGACTACCGCGACGTCCGCGAAGCCGACTGGATCGAGGAATGCGCCGACGAACCGACGTACTCGTTTCGCCTGGCGGTCGAGAGCAGGAAGCGGTTCACGGAGATCAACGCGGAGCTGCTGGCCCGGAACGGGGTGCAGCAGGACGGGATCGGCGTGTTCCTCATGCAGAACCTGTCGCTCGGTGCGTTCGCGTTCTGGCAGGAGGCACTCGACGTCGCGATCGATCCCGTCTGCCGCGACAACCTGGCCCGGTACGGCCATCTCGGCTCCGTCGACGTGGTGGCGAATCTCGAGCGCGTGGCGTCCGCGCAGGCGCCCGGCGACTACTGCGTGATAATGAACAGCAGTCCGGTCGCGGCGTGGAGCAGTGCGCTGCTCCGGCGCCTGCCGGACCGGCCCGGGCGCGGGGCGTGATCGCGATGGCGCCGACGGTCAAGTGCATGGTCTGGGATCTCGACGACACCATCTGGGACGGCGTCGTCCTCGAACAGGACGCCCCGGTGCCGACCGCGGACGCCCTCCGCGCCCTGGACGTGCTCGATCGGCGCGGAATCCTGCACGCCGTGGCGAGCCGCGGCGAATTCGAACCCGCCGCCGCGCACCTGCGGATGCACGGCATCGAGGAACTGTTCTGCGCCATCGACGTCGGGTGGGGCCCGAAGTCGGAGGCCGTGCGCCGCATCGCGGAGACCCTGAACCTGGGTCTCGACACCATTGCCTTCGTCGACAACGATCCCGTCGAGCGCGCCGAGGTGTCCGAGGCGCTGCCCCCGGTGCGGTGTTATCCCGCCGAGCAGATCGCGTCGTTCCCCGACCTTCCCGAGTTGACCCCGCCCGCCGTCACCGCGGAGGCGAGGCAGCGGAGGGCGCTGTACCGCGCCGAACGGATCCGGCAGGTGAGCGAACAGGAGTTCCACGGGTCGAACACCGAGTTCCTGGGCTCGCTGGACCTGGTCATGACGGTCCGCAGGGCGAACGAGGACGACCTCGAACGCGCGCACGAACTGACCGTGCGGTCTCATCAACTCAACACGACGGGACGCACTTTCGGGATCGACGAACTGCGCGGGCTCTGCGCCTCCGACGATCACGAGGTGCTCGTCGCGTCGCTCGCCGACCGGTTCGGCGGGTACGGCACGATCGGTCTCGCGGTCTCGGAGATCCGCGGCGACGATTCCGTCCTGCAACTGCTGCTGATGTCGTGCCGGGTGATGTCGCGTGGCGTCGGGACGGCGCTGATCCGGCACGTCGTGGAGCGGGCCCGCGCCCACGGCAGGCGGGCGCTCGCCGAGTTCGTGCCGACCGACGTCAACCGGGTCATGCTGGTGACGCTGCGATTCGCGGGCTTCGACGTCGTCGACCCGAATCCCGGCCGGATGCTGCTGCTGTGCAACGACATCCGGAGTGCGGCGGCACCGAACGCCGATCACGTCACGGTCGTCTCGGGAGACGTGACGCCATGACGGACGTGGTCTCGAGCGGCGGAGTGACGTCCGGGATCCTCCGCCAGTGCAGGCGGGTTCCCGGCCGGATCGCGGTCGTGGTGGGCGACCGTGCGCTGACGTACCGCGAACTCGACTCGGCGAGCGAGGCATTGGCGCGCAGGCTCGCGGCCCTCGGCGTGCGACCGGGCCAGGTTGTGCTGATCCATCAGCGGCAGAGCGTCGAGACGGTCGTCGGGATGATCGCGGCTCTGCGGCTGGGCGCGGCGTGGTGCGTGATCGAGCCCGGACATCCGGTGGGGCAACTCCGCGCACTCCTCGGCGACATCGACTGCGGTGCCATCGTCTTCGGGTCCGCGGATCCCAAGACGTCGCCGGAGACGATTCGGGCACTGGCCCGTAGTGCGGGCGGACGTGTTCCGGGACTGCACGACCGGGATGCGAGCCCCGCGCCCGGAGACGAACCGGCGGCCGAACTTCCCGCGGACGTGCCCGCGGCCACCCCGGCGTACGTGATCACGACGTCCGGTTCCACCGGCATCCCCAAGGCCGTCGTCGCGAGCCGCGCCAACCTCGCGAGCATGGTCGACGGCCGCAACTACGACTACGACGAGGACGACCTGGTCACGTTCTCCGCGTTCCGCCTCACGTGGGACGGCTCCCTGCTGAAGACCCTCTGGGCGCTGTGCGCCGGCGGCACCAGCGTGCTCCCTGCCGCGCACGAACTGATGGACGCCGAGGCGGTCGCCGCGCTCGCCCGGACGTGGCGGGCCACCCACCTGGTGGCGACTCCGTCGTTCTACCGGCTGCTGCTGCCGCACCTCGCCCCGCTGCGCGAGCGCCTGCGGTTGGTGACGCTTGCGGGAGAAGCCCTTCCGGGGGTGTTCGTCGCCCAGCACCGGGCAGTGCTGCCGGGTGTTCCGCTGAGCAACGAGTACGGTCCGACCGAGACCACCGTCAGCTGTCTCGCCCATCCGGTGCGCGACGTCCCCGCCTCGATCGCGCCGATCGGCAGACCGCTGGGCGCGAGCACGGCGTACGTCCTCGACGCGAAACTGGTCGAGGTGCCGTACGGGGCGGTCGGGGACCTGTACATCGGCGGTCCCCAGATTTCCGAGGGCTACGCGTCCCGCCCGGGCGCCACCGCGGCCAGGTTCGTCGCCGACCCCTTCGCGGAGCGGCCGGGCGCCCGGATGTATCACACGGGCGACCTCGCGCGCGTCGACCCGCACGGCGACATCGAATTCTGCGGCCGGTTCGACGGGCAGGTGAAGGTGCGGGGCGCCCGCGTCGAGAGGCACGCGGTGGAGGCCGCGCTGGAAAGTCATCCCGCGATCCACCAGGCCGTGGTCCTCGCGACCGCCGACGAACACGGGGAGACCACACTGACCGCGTTCTGGGTGCCCGCGGCCACGGCGACCGTGCTGCCCACACCCCGCGACCTGATCGCGCACTGCGCCGAACGCCTCGTCGCGCAGGCCGTGCCCGACCGTTTCCTCGCGCTCGGCGCGCTTCCGCTCGCCCCGAGCAGCAAGGTGGACGAGGCGGCGTTGCGCCGGCTGCTCCCCGGCGGAGGTGGTGGCGTTGCCTGAGCACCGTCCCGGGACCGCCGGCAACGCCGAGACACCGTTCCCGCTGTCCTCCGCGCAATACGAGGCGTGGCTGGCGCAGCAACTGGCCCCCGACGTGCCGCTGTGCATCGCCCAGTACGTCGAGGTGCACGGCGACCTGGACGTCGACGTCCTGCGCGCGGCCACCGTCGCGACCGCGGACGAATTCGGATCACCGTTTCTCCGGTTGATGGACAGGGACGGTCAGCCGTTCCAGATGGTCGACCCCGCCGCGGACCGCTCGATCGGGTTCGTCGACTTCCGCGACGACCCCGAATCGGTGGACGCCGCCCGCCGGTGGATGCGCGCCGACTGCGAGACCCCGCTCGATCCGACCCGCGACCGGCTCGTCGAATCGTCGATCCTCCGGGTCGGTGACGAACACTACTTGTGGTACAGCAAGATTCACCACGTCGCCCTGGACGGCTACGGTGCGATGACGATGCTCAACCGCATCGCGGCCCGGTACTCCGCGCAGGTGCTCGGCCGGGAACCGGCACCGGGCGAGGCCGCGGACCCCCGGCATCTGTACGACGCCGACCAGCAGTACCGGTCGTCGAACCGCTTCGCGGCGGACCGGCAGTACTGGGCCGATCGGATCAGCGGTCTCGGACCCGGATCGACCCTGGCGCGGCGGACCGGGCCCGCGGTCGCCACGAGCACCGACGCCGCGGGGCCTCTCCCGGACGCCGCGGAGCGAGCGCTGGGCGGCGCAGGCACCCACGGAACCGCCGCGATCATCGCCGCGTTCGCCTGCTACCTGTCGAGGATGACGGGCCGCCGGGACGTGCTCGTGAAGATCCCGGTGTCGGCGCGCACCACCGCAATCCTGCGACGGTCCGGCGGGATGGTCGCGGGTGTCGTGCCGCTTCCCGTGCGGATCCGCCCCGAGGACACCGTGGGACAACTGGTCGAGCGGGTGCAACTGGACCTGATGGGTGCGCTGCGGCACCAGCGTTTCGGGCTCGGCGACATCCGGCGCGACGCGGGAGCTGCTGCCGCGGAGTCGCTGTCGGGACCGATGGTCAACGTGATGCTCTTCCATCAGGAACTCGCCCTCGGGCCGCTCGTCGGCGAATACCACATCGTCACGTCCGGACCGGTCGAGGACCTGCTCGTCAACGTGTACCAGAGCGGCTCCCCGGTCCGGACCGTCGTCCACTTCCTGGCCAACCCCCACCGCTACGACGCCGGCGAGGTCGGTGCCCATCACCGGCGGTTCGTGGACCTGCTCGGCGACTGCCTCGCGGCAGACCCGGACGCCCCCGTCGGCACCGTCCACGAGGAGACGGCCCGGCTCGACTTCTGGACGCGCACCCTGGCGGGCGCGCCCCCGCTGCTGGATCTGCCCACCGATCGTCCGCGCCCCGCACGGCCGTCCCGGCGCAGCGCCGCCGTCGACGTCGAATTGGACCCGGAACTGCGGCGCGGGCTGACAGCGCTCGCCGAGGCGCACCGCACGGACGCCGCCACCGTCGCGCACGCGGCGCTGGCACTGGTGCTGGCACGATCGGCCCGTACCGGCGACGTCGTCCTCGGCACGCGGACGGATGCCGACGTCGTGGTGTCGCGGACCCGGGTGCGCGGCGCCGACCGGTTCGGCGACGTCGTCGACACGGTCCGGGACGCCGCCGCGCAGGCGTTCGCCCACCGTGGCGTGCCAGTGGAGGCCGTCGCCCTGGCACTCGACCCCCCGCGGTCCGCGTCCCACGCACCGCTCTTCCAGGTGCTGCTCGAATTCTCGGACTCCGGTGGGGAACTCGGCGACCTCGATCTGCGGGTGACGGTGTCGGACACGACGGCCCGCTTCGCCTACGCGACGGACCTGTTCGACGCCGCCACCGTGGACGGGCTCGCCCGGCGGTTCGTGTGCACCGCCGCGACGGGTGTCGCGGATCCGTCCGTCGCGGTCGGCGACATCGACCTCGCCGATCCGGCCGAACAGGCCCTCGTACGGGAATGGTCGATCCGGCAGGCGGACGCCGCCGGCGAAACCACGCTCGGCGCGCTGTTCGCCGACCGGGCCGCACGGAACCCCGGCGCCACCGCCGTCGTGTCGGGTGGTGAGCGCATCACGTACGGCGACCTCGACGCCCGGTCGAACCGCCTTGCCCGGCACCTCCTCTCGCTGGGGGTGGGCCCGGAGTCGATGGTCGCCGTCGCACTGCCGCGGACGGCAGCGCTCGTCGTCGCACTCGTGGCGGTCGTCAAGGCCGGGGCCGCGTACGTGCCCGTCGACGCGGATCACCCCGGTGAGCGTTCGGCGCTCGTCGTCGCCGACGCCCGTCCGGTGTGCGTGCTCGCGACCCGGGACACCGCGGCCTCGCTGCCCGTCTCGGATGTTCCGGTCCTGCTTCTCGATTCGGCGGACCCCGAAATCGACGGCCGCTCCGCGGACCCGCTGACCGATACGGAACGGGCACCGGCCGATCCGGACTCGCTGGCCTACGTCGTCTACACGTCGGGATCGACGGGGCGGCCGAAAGGCGTTGCGGTGTCGCACCGCAACGTGGTCTCCCTCTTCACCGGCACCCGGGACCTGTTCCGGTTCGACGACGCCGACGTGTGGACGATGTTCCACTCCCCGGCATTCGACTTCTCGGTGTGGGAGTTGTGGGGCGCGCTGCTGCACGGCGGCACCCTCGTCGTCGTCGACCTCGACACCGCCCGGACACCCCCCGCGTTCCTCGCGCTGCTGCGCCGCGAGCGGGTGACGGTGCTGAGCCAGACCCCGACCGCGTTCTCCCAGCTGATCGAGGCCACCGAGGCCGACGCCGCCGCAGGCCCGACGTCGCTGCGCTACGTCGTGCTCGGCGGCGAGGCGCTCGACTTCGGGCAGCTGGAACGCTGGTACTCCCGCCGCGGCGAGGACGCGCCCGTGCTCGTGAACATGTACGGCATCACCGAGACGACGGTGCACGTCACCCACCTCCCGCTCGGCCGCGCGCTCGCCGCCGCCGCGTGGACGAGCGGGATCGGACGGGCGATTCCCGGGCTCCGGGTGTCGGTGCTGGACGCGCGGCTGCATCCGGTGCCGGTCGGTGTGGCCGGCGAACTGTACGTGGCGGGACCACAGGTGGCACGCGGCTACCTCGGCCGCGCCGGGCTCACCGCGTCCCGCTTCGTCGCGGACGCGTCGGGGGACCGGATGTACCGGACCGGGGACGTGGTGCGGTGGCGGCGGGACGGAAGCCTCGACTACCTCGGACGCGACGACCTGCAGGTCGAGATCCGCGGCTTCCGGGTGGAACTCGGCGAAGTGGAGTGGGTGCTGGGCCGGTGCGACGGTGTCGCGCAGGCCGTGGTGACGCTGCACGAGGATCCGGTGACCGGACCGGCGCCCGCCGCGTACGTGGTGCCCGAGGCGGGTGCGGTCGTCGACCCGGGGGCCGTGCTGGAGTTCGCGGCAACCGCGCTGCCCTCGTACATGGTCCCGGCGTCGGTGACGGTCCTCGAGCGCGTGCCGCTCACCGTGAACGGGAAACTGGACCGGGCGGCACTTCCGGCGCCCGCCAACGACTCCGGCGCCGACTTCGTGGCAGCGGGCACCCCCGCCGAGGAGGCGATCGCGGTCGTGTTCGCCGCGCTGCTCGGCGTGCCCGCGGTCGGCGTCGACGACGACTTCTTCGCGCTCGGCGGCAACTCGCTTGTCGCGGCGAAGGTCGTGGCGCGGATTCAGGCTGTGCTCGGTGCGGCCGTGGGAGTGCGCGACGTCTTCGAGGCGCGGACGGTGCGGACGCTCGCCGCCCGTGTGGCGCGGGCGGACTCGGCGAGCAGGCCGCCGCTGGTGGCCACCGACCGGTCCGCGGCGGCGCCGGTGTCGCTGGCGCAGACGCGGATGTGGTTCCTCGACCAGTTCGACACGACGTCGCCCGCCTACAACATCGCGGCGGCCTTCCGGTTGCGCGGCCCCCTCGACGTCGATGCACTGCACGCGGCGCTGACGGACGTCGTCGACCGGCACGAGGCGCTGCGGACGATCTTCCCGATGCGCGGCGACACGCCCGTGCAGTCGGTGATTCCGGCGGCGGACGCGGTGCGCCGCCTCCGCGCGGTCCCGGTGTCGGGGGAGAGCGAACTCCGGGACCGGCTCGCCGCGGCACTGTCCGCGGGCTTCGAGGTCACCGCGCAGGTTCCGTTGCGGGCGCACCTGTTCGAGCTCGGTCCGCGTGATCACGCCCTGGCCCTGGTGGTCCACCACATCGCGGCGGACGCGTTGTCGCTGGGACCGCTCGCCCGGGACGTGACGTCCGCGTACACCGCGCGGGCGCGGGGGCACGCGCCGGACTGGGTGCCGCTCCCGGTGCAGTACTCCGACTACAGCGTCTGGCAGCGGACCCTGCTCGGAGCGGAGGACGATCCGGACTCGCTGATGTCCCGTCAGCTCGGGTACTGGCGTGCCGCGCTCGCCGACGCGCCGATCGTGACGGACCTGCCGATGGATCGCCCACGCCCCGAGCACCGGACGCTCGCCGGCGCGCGGGAGGCGTTCGACATCGGGGACCGCCTGCACCGGAAGGTGGTCGCCCTGGCGCGGGAACACGATGCGACGGTGTTCATGGTGACCCACGCGGCGTTCGCGGTCCTGGTGTCCCGCCTGGGGAGCACCGCCGACGTGATGATCGGATCGGCGGTGGCGGGGCGCGGAGAGGCCGTCCTCGACGACGTGGTCGGGATGTTCGTCAACACCCTGGCGCTGCGCACCCCGGTCCGCGGCGCCGACTCATTCGCCGCGGTGCTCGCCGCCGTGCGGGACCGCGATCTGGAGGCGTTCGCGCACGCGGAGGTGCCGTTCGAGCGGGTCGTCGAGGCGCTCGCGCTCCCACGCACCACCGCCCACGCCCCGCTGTTCCAGGTGCTGTTCGAATTCCAGGACGTCGAGCGGCCCACCCCGAGCCTGCCGGAACTGGACGTGGACGAGATCGACCTCGGTGTCTCCGTCTCCACGTTCGACCTGCAGCTGACGCTGGCCGAACGGTTCGGGGAGAACGGGGCGCCCGCCGGGATCAGCGCCGGATTCACCTATGCCACCGACATCTTCGACGCCGCGACCGTCCGGAAGTTCGCCGAACGCTACGTGCGGCTCCTCGACACGGTGGTCGCGGACCCGGACGTTCCGCTGGCCCGGTTCGATCTGCTGTCCGCAGGCGAACGCGAGGCGCTGGTGCCCGTGCGCGGGCGGCCCACCGGCACCACCCGGCTGCTGCCGGAGATCCTCGCCGCCGCGGCCGCCCGGGACCCGCACGCCGTCGCGCTGTCGTACGGCAACGCGGTGATGTCGTACCGCGAACTCGACGACTGGTCGAACCGTCTCGCGTGGGTGCTGATCCGCCGCGGAATCGGGCCGGAGGACCACGTGGCGATCGGGCTCGTCCGATCCGTGGAACTGGTGGTGGCGGTGTGGGCGGTGGCGAAATCGGGTGCGTCGTTCGTGCCGGTGGATCCGAGCCTGCCGTCCGCGAGGATCACCGACATCCTCGCCGACTGCGGGGCCGTGGTGGGACTCACCGTCGCCGAACAGCGCGACCGGATGCCGGACGGCGTGGAATGGCTACTCCTCGACTACCCGGGTCCGACGCGGAGATGGGAGTCCCGGTCGATCACCGACGAGGACCGGGTCGTGCCGCTGCGACCGGACCACCCGGCGTATCTGATGTACACGTCCGGGTCGACGGGCGCGCCGAAGGGCGTCGTGATCCCCCATGCGGGGTTGCAGAACTTCACGATCGATCAGCGCACGCGGTATGCGACGACGAACGCGTCGCGTGTGCTGAATCTCGCGTCGCCCGGGTTCGACGCGACGATGCTCGAATACCTGATGGCGTTCGGCGCGGGCGCGCGACTGGTGATCGCGGCGCCGCACGTGTACGGCGGCGCCGCGCTGACGGAACTGCTGGCGGCAGAACGGATCACCCACGCATTCGCGACCCCGGCGGTCCTGGCCACGATCGACCCGCGCGGTCTGCGTTTGCTGCGCGCCCTGGTCGTCGGCGGGGAGCGCTGCCCGCCGGAGTTGCTGGCCCGCTGGGCGGCCGGGCGCACCCTGCTCGTCGGCTACGGCCCGACGGAGACGACGGTGATGTCGAACATCGGCGACCCGATGACCCCGGGCGACCCCGTGCGGATCGGCCACCCGATGCGTGGCGTCCGCGAACTCGTCCTCGACGAGTGGTTGCGGCCGGTGCCCGTCGGTGTGGTGGGTGAGCTGTACGTGCTGGGGGACGGTCTGGCACGCGGCTACCACCGGCGGGCCGGAGCGACCGCCGCCGCGTTCGTCGCGAACCCGTTCGACCATCCGGGCTCGCGCATGTACCGCACCGGGGATCTGATGCGGTGGACGAAGGACGGGCGGCTGGAATATTTGGGCCGCAACGACTTCCAGGTCAAGCTGCGCGGCCAGCGGGTCGAGCCGGGGGAGGTGGAAGCGGCGCTCACCCGCTGCCCCGGTGTCGCGCAGGCGGTGGTCGTGGTGCGCCGCACACCCGCCGCCGAGGCTGTCCTCGCCGGGTACGTCACGGCCGAGGACGGCGCGGATCTCGACACCACGGAGGTGCTGCAGTTCGCCGGATCGGTGCTCGCCCCGTTCATGGTGCCCGCCTCGGTGACCGTCCTCGACCGGCTTCCGCTCGGCGCCAACGGCAAGGTCGACCGGCACGCGCTGCCGGAACCCGAATTCGCCCCTCGCATCTTCCGTGCGCCCGGCACCCCGTTCGAGTCCGCGGTGGCCGACGTGTTCGCCGAGGTCCTCGGGACCGGCGTCGTCGGAGCCGACGACGACTTCTTCGCGTCCGGGGGCAACTCGCTGACCGCAACACAGGTGGTTGCGCGCATCAACTCCGCGCTCGGTGCGGACGTCGGTGTGCGGGACGTGTTCGAGGCCCCGACCGTGCGGGCGCTCGCGGCGCGGATCGCCCGGGAGACCGCGGGCGGCGAGGTCCGGCCCGCGGTGGCGGTGCCCCGGCGCCCCGGCCCGGTGCCGCTGTCGTGGGCGCAGCACCGGATGTGGCTTCTCAATCAGTTCGACCCGTCCTCGCCCGCGTACAACGTCGCGATGATCGTCCGGCTGTCGGGCGACCTCGACGTCGACGCGCTGACCGCCGCCCTCGCCGACGTCGTGGAGCGGCACGAATCGCTCCGCACCCGGTACCCGTACGGCGACACCGGACCCACCCAGGTGATCGTCGGCGCGGGGCACATCGCGCAACTCACCGTGTCGACGTCCGAAGATCCGGTACCCGGACAGATCTCGGAACTCGTGTCCGCAGGATTCGACGTCGCCGCCGAAGTGCCGATGCGGGCACGGCTGTTCACACTCGGCGACCGGGAGCACGTCCTCGTCGTCGTGGTGCACCACATCGCGGCCGACGGGTTCTCGATGGTCCCGCTCGCCCGCGACGTGCTGACGGCCTACACCGCGCGGTCCGAGGGCTGCGCGCCGGGATGGGAGCCGCTGCCGGTGCAGTACCCCGACTACACCGTGTGGCAGCGGGAACTCCTCGGCTCGCAGGACGACCCACACTCCCTGCTCTCCCGGCAACTCGACTACTGGCGGTCGGCGCTCGCCGATGCGCCCGCCGTGACCGACTTGCCCACCGACCGTGACCGCCCGCCCCGCCGATCGGCCGCCGGCGACCGGGTGACATTCACGATCGGCGCCGACCTGCACCGCGAGGCGGTGGCCTTGGCGCGGACCCGGCGGTGCACCGTGTTCATGATCGTGCACACGGCCCTCGCCGTGTTGCTGTCCCGCTCGGGTGGTTCCGGCGACGTGGTAATCGGGTCACCGGTCGCCGGCCGTGGCGAGGCCGTCCTCGACGACGTGGTGGGCATGTTCGTCAACACGCTCGTGCTGCGGACCCACGTGTCGGGGACGTTCGACACTCTGCTCGCACGGGTCCGCGAGACCGATCTCGCGGCCTACGCCCACGCCGACGTGCCGTTCGAGCGGGTGGTGGAGGCGCTGAACCCGCCTCGCTCCCAGTCTCATTCACCCCTGTTCCAGGTGTTGCTCGAGTTCCGGAACACCGAGCACCCCGATCTCACGCTCCCGCACCTCGAAGCCCAGGTCCTCGAACCCGACGTCGAGGTCTCCCTCTTCGACCTGCACCTGACGGTGCGGGAGCGGTACGACGACTGCGGAACACCGGAAGGGTTGACGGCCGGATTCACCTATACGACCGACCTCTTCGACGAGGCGACCGTGCAGGCCCTCGCCGGAAGGTTCACCCGGATCCTCGCCGCGTTCGTCGCGGATCCGAGTTTCCCCGTCGGCGACGTCGACCTGCTGACCCCGGACGAGCACACCCGCATCCGTGAATGGAGTACCGCGGCCGGGACGTTCGTGCTCGATCCCCGGCTGCAGCTCACCCCCGAGGAGGTGAGCGGCGAGGTGTATGTCGCCGACACGCGGGAGTCCCACACGTCGGCGCGCGCGGCGGCCACCACGTTCGTGGCGAACCCGTTCGGATCCCCGGGCTCCCGGATGGTCCGCACGGGCGCGCTCGCCCGGTGGAACCGGTCCGGACGACTGCTGACGGTCGACGCCGCCGGATCCCCGGCACGGTCGGTCGCGGACGTCGTCGAGAGTCACCCGGCGGTCCGTGAGGCCGTGGTCCTCACGACCGCAACCGGTGTCACCGCCTTCTGGGTGCCTGCGGCCGCGGCGGCCGTGCTGCCGATGGCGGAGGACCTGCGGGAGTTCAGCGCCGGACGGCTCGACGCCCGCTCCGTGCCCACCCGTTTCGTCGCACTCGGGGCCGTCCCGCGAACGGCGGGCGGCGAGGTGGACGAGAACGCGCTGCGCGCACTCGTGTCCGAGGCGGAGCCGGCGGTGCGGCCACGCTGGACGACACTGCAACGGTCGGTGGCCGAACACTGGGCGGCCGTGCTGGGGCACGACGACTTCGGTCCCGAAGACGGATTCTTCGACGTCGGCGGCAACTCCCACCGCGTCGTGGAACTGCAGCGGCGTCTCGACGGACAGTGGCCCGGCGCCCTGCGGGTGGGCCAGTTGTTCGACCTCGTCACCGTGGCGGCGCAGGCCGAGGCGCTCTCGCATTCCACCGACAGCGAGGCGCCCGCGCCCGCCACCTACGAGTTCTGACCAGCAGGGAGGAGGCAACCGTGATCATGCGACGTTCCACATCGGTGACCATGCGACATTCCACACCGGGTGACGACGACATCGCCGTGGTCGGCATCGCCGCGCGCTACCCCGAGGCCGCCAACCTGGCGGAATTCCGCGCCAACCTCGCGGCGGGCCGGGATTCGGTGCGTCCCCTGTCGCGGTCCCGGGCCGAGGCGACCGGGCTGGGCCCTCCGTCCCACTACCACCCGATGGGATTCGTCGAGGACATCTCCACGTTCGATTACTCCTACTTCACCCTGTCGAAACGGGAAGCGTCGCTGATCGATCCGCAGCAGCGGCTCGCGCTGGTCCTCGCGTATCAGGCGGTCGAGGACGCCGGCTACTCGGTGACCGATTTCCGGGACAGCGCGACCGCGGTGGTGTTCAGTGCCGCCGCGTCGACGTATCCGGCGATGTGGGCGGAACCGGGTGTGCTGAGCACCCTGGGCAACGTTCCGTTCGCCGTCCCTGCCCGGATCGCGTACCACCTCGGCCTCACCGGACCCTGCTACGCCGTCGATTCGGGATGCAACGGATCGCTCATTGCAGTGCACCACGGCTGCCGGGAGCTGCGGTCGGGTGACGCCGACTTCGCCATCGCCGGCGGAGTGAGCCTGCGCGTGAACGGTATCCGCGCCGACATGGCGGAGGGATCCGCGGAACTGATGTCACCCGGCGCGCGCTGCCGCGCATTCGACGCCAACGCGGACGGCACCGCGGTCGGGGAGGGCGGGGCGGCGCTTCTGCTCACCACGATCGCCCGCGCCCGCGCCGACCGCCTCCCGGTCCACGCCGTGATCCGCGGCACCGCCACGATGTCCAGCGGCCATTCGTCCGCGACCATCAGCTCCCCGAGCGCCCGGGCGCAGGTGGCCGTCATTTCCCGGGCCTGGCAGAACGCGGGCCTCACCCCGGACGACGCCGGGTACCTGGAGGCGCACGGTTCGGGAACCCCGCTCGGCGACGCCGTCGAACTCGAAGGGATCGCGGCCGCTTTCCGGGACCGCCCGGGCGTCCTGCCGATCGGTTCGGTGAAGACCAACATCGGGCACCTCGACCACGCGGCCGGGGTGTCCGGGCTCGTGAAGGCGATCATGGCCGTCGAGCACGGCGAGCTGTACCCGTCGCTGCACTTCGAACACCCCACCGGCGGAGTCGATCTGGCCGGCAGCGGCATCGAGGTGGTCACCGGGGCCCGGACGTGGAGCGACGACACCGGGCCGCGGCGGGCGGGGGTGAGTTCGTTCAGCCTCGGCGGCATCAACGCGCACTGCGTGGTGGAACAGCCACCGGAGCGTGCCGTCACCGTCCGACCCGACACCGGCACCACGCGGCTGGTGGGGGTGTCGGCGAAGAGCGTGGGCGCGCTGGCGACGCTGTGCGCCGAACTGGCAACGGCCGTGCGCGCGTACGACCTCGACGACGTCGCCTTCACCCTCAACCGGGGCCGGCCGCACCACGACCACCGGGTGGCCGTGCAGGCACGCAGCATTGCCGAACTCTCGCGGTCGCTCGCCGTACGTGCCGCGGAAGTCGGCGGCCGCGGCGAGAACCCCGCACCGGCCACTCGTCCGCGCCCGGCCGTGGCGTTGCTGCTGTCACCCGACCGGATGCCTGCCGCGCTGCGAGGCCGGGACCTGCCGCCGGAGCTTCCTGTCACCGGCGACGAGGCGGACCTCCTCGCCGGGCAGATCGCCGTACATGGGGAACTCCGCGCCGCCGGTGTCACCGTCGACGCCGTCCTCAGCGGCGGAGTGTCCCGCTACGCCGCCCGGTACCTGCGGGACCCACTGGCGGCGGTGGACGCCGCCGACCTCGCCGCCGCGGCCGCGAACCCCGCGTTCGACACGGACAGACTCGTCGCCGTCGCACAGGGAATGCTCGCCGACGGACCCGTCGTCTTCGTCGAGCCGAGCCCGGCGGGGCGCCTCGGCGCACTACTCGCCGACGCGCTCCGGGACGCCGACATACTTCGTGCGCCGGACACGTCCGACGCGGTCACGGACCTCCTCGCCGGTCTGTACGAGCGTGGAGTCGACCTCGACTGGACGGCCGTCGACGCGAGCGACGAGTCCGCCTGGCGCGTGCGCCTGCCCGGTCACCCGTTGCGCGGTTCACGGTGCTGGTTCGACCTTCCGGGCAGGCCCTACTGGACGGGCACACCCGACGTTCCTTCGGCGGAGCCGAACCCGGAACCGGTGACGGCGGCACCGGAGGACAGCCTCGACTGGCTGCAGACCACACTGCGCGAGCTGCTCCACACCGAGAGGGACGTCGACGCCGAGGACGACTACTTCGACCTCGGCGGAAACTCGCTCATCGGCATGCAACTCGTCGACCGGGTATCGGACCGGTACGGGGTCCGGCCCAAACTCATCGACCTCTACGAGCGGCCGAAGGTGTCGGACTTCGCCGCCCTCCTGGCCGGCGGCACATCCGCGGCCGGCGGGCTGCCCCCGATCACACCGCGCGGGCGGCACGTGATGTCGTTCGGTCAGGTACGCATGTGGTTCCATCATCAGCTCGACGCCGCCACCACCATCTACAACCTCCCGATGGTCAGCGACCTGCACGGTCCGATCGACGAATCCGCCGTCCGTGGAATGTGGGACGACCTCGCCGCACGGCACCGGGTGCTGCTGTCCAATTACGTCGAGGTCGACGGGGAGCCGGAACTGCGGATTCGCGACTCCCTCGGCGATTTCTTCCGCACCGCCGACGTGTCGGGGGAACCGGATCCGGTGGCCGCGGCCCGGGCACTGGTGCACGAGGCCGCGGCGGCGCCGTTCGACCTGGCCACCGATCCGCTCGTGCGGGCACTGCTCATCAGGCTCGGCCCGGACGAGCACGTCCTGCAGGTCACCACCCACCACTCCGTCAACGACGGGGGTTCGCCGAGGATCTTCGAGCAGGAACTGCCCGCCCTGTACGCGGCCCGCCGCGCCGGTCGCCCCGCCGACCTCGCGCCGCTCCCCGTCCAGTACTGGGACTACGCCCTGTGGCAGCGGGAGCTGATCGCGAGCGCCGCGCTCGACGGCGAACTCGACTACTGGAAAACAGTGCTCGACGACGTTCCGCTGCTGCGGCTGCCCACCGACTTCCCGCGCCCGGAGCGGAAGAACTTCACCGGGGCGTTCCACACGTTCACCGTCTCCGAAGAACTGACCCGGAGCCTGCGGGACGTGGCGCGGCGGGAGTCCGTGTCGCTGTTCGTGGTGCTGCTGTCCGCGTTCTACCTCCTCATGGCGAGCCGCAGCCGCCAGCGCGACCTCGTGGTCGGGACGCCGACGACCGGACGCAACCGGCCGGAACTGTCCGGCATGATCGGGTACTTCAACAGCACGGTGGCCCTGCGCGCCGACCTGTCCGGGGAACCGAGCATCTCGGAACTGTGCGTACGGGTGCGGGACGTCGTGCTCGGTGCCCTCGAACACCAGGAGATCCCGTTCGACCGCGTCGTCACCGCACTCACCGGCGACCGCGACCTCAGCCGGACACCACTGTTCGACGTCTGCCACGTCCACCAGGAACTGCCGGCGCTGCAGTCGCAGCACGGACTCACCGAGACGCTGTTCGACCAGGACGACCCCGCCGCCATCGCGTTCGGCGGGGTGCCGTCCGGCACGGCCAAATTCGACCTCACCCTCGTCACCACGGAACGGGGCGGCGAGGACGACATGGCCGCGGGACTCGAGTTCAGCACGGAACTGTTCACCGAACAGACCGCCGCCGGGCTGTGCGACGAATACGTCCGCATCCTGGAGGGAATCGTGGGATCGTCTCGCACGCAGACGATTTCGGTGTTCCTCACAGACTCGTCACCGGCACCTGCGACTGCATCGCCTGTTCCGCTTTCGGTTGCGCCACCACTGGTCCCGGCCGACCGGCCCCGGCAGCCCGCCGACGGCGCCGTACCGCCGATCTATTCCGTGGCACGGGTGACGGCGACGCTCGACGGATACCCGGACCTCCCGGAACTGCTCGCCGCCTGGCTCACCCTGCTCGCCTGGTACACCGCGCAGGACGAGGTGGCGGTGGCCGCGCTCGCGCAGCCGGGGGCGACGCCGCGGATCGTGGCCGTGGACCTGTCCGCGGAACCCACCTACCCGGAACTGGTGGAGACCGTGCACCGCGAGTTGTCTTCGGACCGCGGCGCGGTAGACCCGGCGGCGCAGCACTTCCCGGTGCGCTGCGACGGCGAACGCGCAGGCGGCGACGTCCTGGCGGACCGGTCACCCGTCGAACTCGGGCTGTCGTGGACCCGCGGTCCATCGGCGCTCACCCTCCAACTCGACTACGCCACCGACCTGTTCGACGCGAGCACCGTCGGAGCGATGCTCACCGACCTCCGCCGGCTGCACGCCGGACTGGTGGCTCACCCCGACCTGCCCACCCAGGAGGTGGCGATGGAATACGTGCATCAGGACGACACCGGCTTCACCACCGGCTTCACCTCGGGGGCAGTGCGATGAGCGGAAATGCACTGAGCATCGGTGTGGTGGGGGCGGGAACCATGGGCGCCGGGGTGGCCGAAAGTCTGGCTCGGGCCGGCCACGACGTCACCGTCGTCGACTCCGACCAGCAGGCCGTCGAACAGGCCCGGTCCCGGATGCGCGACTCGCTGCGGCTGGCGATACTCCTCGGCCGGACCGGCGGTCCGAAACCCGCCGAGGTCACCGCGCGGGTGCACTGGACGGGGCAGCTCACCGATCTGTGCGACGTCGCCGTCGTCATCGAGTGCGTCCCCGAGCGAATCGACCTCAAGGAGAAGATATTCGCCGAACTCGACCGGGTCTGCGCACCCGGCGCCCTCCTCGCGTCGTGCACGTCGGGCATCCCCGTCGACCGGCTCGCGGCGAGCACCACCAGGCCGGAACAGGTGGTCGGGCTGCATTTCATGAATCCGGCACCGCTCAAGGACACCGTCGAGGTGGTGCGGGGCCCGCGGACGTCGCCGCAGTCGCTGGACCGTGCGCTGGCTCTCCTCACCTCATTGGGAAAGACCGGCATCGTCGTCGGTGACGGCCCCGGATTCCTGCTGAACCGGGTCCTCATGCTCTGCATCGCCGAGGCGGCGGCCGCCGTCGGCGACGGCATCGCCGACGCGGAGACCGCCGACACGTTGTTCGAAGGCTGCCTCGGCCACCCGATGGGACCGCTGCGGACCGCCGACCTGATCGGCCTGGACAACGTCCACGACACGATGACCGCGCTACGCGAGCTGACCGGCGACGACCACTACCGCCCGCCCGCGACGCTCGTCGCCCTGGTCGAGGCCGGGCACCTGGGGCGCAAGACCGGACGGGGATTCCATGAGTACCGGTGAGGTGCTGCCCCTCACCTACGACCAGATCGCGGTACTCCGCGCCGACCTCGCCGACAACACGTTCGGCCAGTACCTCGAACTCGAGGGCCCACTCGGCGAAGACCGGTTCTGCCGCGCACTGCACCGGACACTGTCCGAATGCCATGGCCTGCATGCCACATTCGTCCTCGACGGCCCCGAGCCCGGACAGATCGCCGGAACCGCGGTCACCGGTCCCGACGTCCTCGACGTCACCGGCCCCGGACTGCTCGCCACGACGTGGATCGACCGGGAACTGGCCCGTCCGATGGACCCCGCCGCCGGGCCGCTGTACGTACACGTCCTGTTCCGGCTACCGCACGGCCGATACGGCTGGTTCCAGCGCTACCACCGCCTGGTCAACGACGAGCCGGGCATGGCGGCGATCGTCCGCCGCACCGCCGAGGCCTATGAGTCGGGTGAGGCGGCGCCGACCGCGCCGCCGGAGACCCTGTCGTTCGCGGCGCCCATCATCCAGCTGACATCCGATGCCCGGTACCGCGAGAGCGACGCCTGGGCGGACGACAGGCACTACTGGGAGCAGTTGTCGGCCGGAGCGGCGCGACAGGAGATCCCACCCGGTCCGGAGGGCAAGCGCCGCGTCACCATTCCCGCCGACGGCACCCTCGTGCGGCTCGCGCGCCGCAGCGGCGGCGGCCCGGCAGCCGTCCTGCTCGCCGCGCTGGCGGTCTACGCCCACAGCCGCACCGGCATCGACGACGTGGTGATCGGACACCGGGAGCACGGCTCCACGACACCCGTGCGACTCACCCTCACACCGGATCTGACGTTCGACACACTGACCCGGCACGTGGGCCTGCAACTCCGCAGATCCCGCAGACACCGGTTCCTCGCCTCCGAAGACGGTGCGGGAGAACCGTGGTCGGTGACGGGCGGAATGCGCGAACCCCTCGGTGTCGAGCGCATCGGGGAGAGTGCCGTCGCCGTCGTGCAGCGGTGGCACTGCGCCGGCAACGGAGCGTTCGTGGAACTCGAGGACCGGGACGGCACCTGGGTCGTCGACGTGCACGGCCCGGCCGACGCCCAGGAGTTCGCCCGAATCCTCACCGCCGCAGCCGCGGATCCGGGTGTGGGTGTGGGTGGGGTGGGTGTGTGGGGGTCGGGTGTGGGGTTGGTGTGTGGTGTGTCGGGTGTGGGGGTGCGGTTGTTGCCGGAGATTTTGGCGGGGGGTGTGGTGGCGGGTGGGGGTGGGGTGGCGGTGTCGTGTGGGGGTGTGGAGTTGTCGTATGGGGAGTTGGATGGGTGGTCGAATCGGTTGGCGCGGGTGTTGATTGGTTGTGGGGTGGGTCCGGAGGTGGTGGTGGGGGTGGTGGTGCCGCGGTCGGTGGAGTTGGTGGTGGCGGTGTGGGCGGTGGTGAAGTCGGGGGGTGTGTTTGTGCCGGTGGATGTGGGGTTGCCGGTGGGGCGGGTGCGGGAGGTGTTGGTGGATTCGGGTGCGGTGGTGGGGTTGTCGGTGTCGGGGGTGGTGGTGCCGGGGGTGGTGGAGTGGTTGCGGGTTGATGATGTGTCGGTGGTGGAGGGGGTGTCGGATGGGGTGGTGTCGGAGGGGGAGCGGTTGGGTGGGTTGGGGGTGGGGAATGCGGCGTATGTGATGTATACGTCGGGGTCGACGGGGCGTCCGAAGGGGGTGGTGGTGTCGCATGGGGGGTTGGCGAATTTGGTGGAGGAGGTGCGGGTTCGGTTTGGGTTGTGGTCGGGGTGTCGGGTGTCGCATGTGGCGTCGCCGGGTTTTGATGCGGCGGTGTACGAGTGGTTGATGGCGTTTTCGGTGGGGGCGTGTTTGGTGGTGGCGCCGCCGGGGGTGTTCGGGGGTGCGGTGTTGGGGGAGTGGTTGGAGGTGGAGGGGGTGTCGCATTGTTTTGTGACGCCGTCGGTGTTGGGTTCGGTGGAGGGGTCGTTGGGGTCGGTGCGGGTGTTGGTGGTGGCGGGGGAGGTGTGTGGTCCGGAGTTGGTGGAGCGGTGGGGTGTGGGTCGGGAGTTGTTCGATGCGTATGGGCCGACCGAGGTGACGGTGCAGGCGACGGTGAGTGGTGCGTTGGTGCCGGGGGGTGTGGTGACGGTGGGTGGTCCGGGGGTGGGTGTTGAGGTGGTGGTGTTGGATTCGTGGTTGCGGCCGGTGCCGGTGGGGGTGGTGGGGGAGTTGTATGTGGGGGGTGTGGGGTTGGCGCGGGGGTATCACGGGTTGGTGGGGTTGACGGCGGCGTCGTTTGTGGCGAGTCCGTTTGGGGTGGGGGCGCGGTTGTATCGGACGGGGGATTTGGTGCGGTGGGATGGGTTGGGGTCGTTGGTGTTTGTGGGGCGGGCTGATTTTCAGGTGAAGGTGCGGGGGCAGCGGGTGGAGTTGGGGGAGGTGGAGTCGGTGTTGGTGTCGTGTCCGGGGGTGGGTGCGGCTGTGGTGGTGGTGGGTTCGGGTGGTGGGTTGGTGGGGTATGTGGTGCCGGAGGTGGGGGTTCGGGTGGATTCGGGTGCGGTGGTGGAGTTTGCGGGGTCGGTGTTGCCGGGTTTTATGGTGCCGTCGGTGGTGGTGGTGTTGGGGGAGTTGCCGGTGACGGCGTCGGGGAAGGTGGACCGTGCCGCACTACCCGCACCCGACATGGCCCCGCGCGGGCCGGACCGCGCGCCACGGAGTGCGGCGGAAGAAACACTGGCGTCCGTGTTCGCCGAAGTACTCGGCGTCGAGAAAGTGGGATTCGATGAGTCGTTCTTCGCGCTGGGCGGCGACAGCATCCTGTCCATCCGCCTCGTGTCACGCGCCAAGGCTCGAGGATTGGTATTCACCCCGCAGCAGGTGTTCGAGCACCGGACGGTGGCGGCGCTCGCAGCGGAATCGGAGATCGCGGACCGTGAAACCACGGTCGCCCTTGCCGAACTCGCGGGCGGTGGAATCGGCACCTTCCCGCCCACCCCGGTGGTCCGGTACCTGATCGAGCGGGGTGGGCACTACGAGAGGTTCAGCCAGAGCGTGCTGCTGGACCTCCCGCGCACCGTCGACTCCGACCGGCTCCTCGCGACCGTCACAGCGGTGCTCGCGCGCCACGACATGCTGCGGTCGCGGCTGTACCGGGACGCGAACGGGCAGTGGCAGATGGAGACTCGCGCCGCGGCCGACGTCGACGCCGCGTCACTGCTTAGGCGGGTCGTCTTCGACCCGGCCACCGATCCCGGCCGATCAGCTGACCTGATCGCGACCGAGCACCAGGCCGCCGTGGAGCGACTGCGCCCGTCCGACGGGGTCGTCGCCCAGTTCGTGTGGCTCGACCCCGCGCCGGCCACCGCAACCCCGGTCCGGTCGGGGCGACTGATCGTGGTCGCACACCACCTCGCGGTCGACGGGGTGTCGTGGCGAATTCTGCTGCCCGACTTCGTGACCGCCTGGCATCAGGTGAGCGCCGGGAGCGTGCCGACCCTGCCGGAACCGGCGACGTCGATGCGCCGGTGGGCGCACGCGCTGGCGGAGGAAGCCGTCCGGAGCGAGCGAACCGCCGAACTGCGGTGGTGGCAGTCCGTCGTCGAGGGACCGGACCCGCTGATCACCGACCGACCCCTCGACCCGGGCGTGGACGTCGCGACCGCCCTGCAGGACGTGAGTGTCGAGACCTCCCTCGACGACACGTCCGTGCTGCTCACCCGCCTACCGGACCTCTATCACGGGGGCGCCCTCGACATTCTGCTGACGGCGCTGGTGGTGGCGTCGTCGAGGTGGCGAGCCGAACGGGGGATCCCGGGAACGTCGACGCTGATCCGATTGGAAGGGCACGGCCGGGAGCAGCAGGTGGTGCCGGGCGCCGACCTGTCCCGCACCGTCGGCTGGTTCACGACGGTCTTCCCGGTTCGCGTCGAACTCCGGGGCATCGACCTCGACGACGCGCTCGCCGGCGGCCGCGGCCTGGGCAGCGCACTGAAACGGGTGAAGGAACACTTCCGGGCGGTGCCGGACATGGGCATCGGCTACGGACTGCTCCGGTACCTGAACCCGGACACCGCGGGCAGCCTGCCGGACCCTGAACCGGGGCAGATCAGTTTCAACTACCTCGGCCAGGTCCCGGATCCGGCGGTCGGCGACACCGAGGCCGGTTGGACCCCCGCCGACGGGTTCGGCGACCTCCGGTACGTCCCGGACCCGGACATGCCGGCGTCGGCCGCAGTCGAGATCAACGCGATCGTCATCGGCGGACGGCTCCGGGTCGGTTTCGGTTTCCCCGACACCCTGCTCGCGCGCGCCGAGGTGGAGAGGCTGGCGGCGCGGTGGCGGGAGGCGCTGTCCGCATTGGTGTCCCACGCACGCAGCGGGATCGCCGGTGGGCTCACGCCCTCGGACGTTCCGCTCGTCGACGTCACCCAGGACGACCTCGAGACGTGGGAAGAACACTTCGGCGCGCTGACCGACGTGTGGCCGCCCACCCCGCTGCAGGCCGGGTTGCTGTTCCACGCCCTGCTCGCGAAACCGTCGATCGACGCCTACACGGTGCAGGTGGAACTGCACCTGAAGGGCGCCGTCGACCCGGACCGGATGCGCCGGGCTGCGGCGGCTCTACTGGAGCGGCACGCGAATCTGCGGGTGGCGTTCGTCCCCGCGCGGGACGGCACGTTCGTGCAGGTGGTGCCCGCGACCGTCGACGTGCCGTTCCGCGCACTCGACCTCACCGGCCTGCCGGAGGCCGAGCGGACCACCGAACTGGAGCGCGTCCTCGCCGCCGACCGGGCCGCACCGTTCGACACGTCCCGGGCCCCCCTGCTGCGGTTCCTGCTCGTGTCGACTAGCAGCCGGGAATCGCGGCTCGTGTGGACCAACCACCACACCCTCCTGGACGGATGGTCGATGCCGCTCGCGATCCGCGAACTGCTCGCGCTCTATGTGGCCGGGGACGCCGATGCGTCGGCGCTACCGCGGCCCCGGCCCTATCGGGACTTCCTGTCATGGCTGCACCGCAGGGACGCGGCCGAATCGCGGGAGGCCTGGGCGGCTGCACTCGCCGGTATCGACGGTCCGACACTGCTCCTGCCCGACGCACGGGGGCGGCAACTGTCGGCTCCCCCCGAGAGCGCCCAGTACGCAGTGTCCGAGGAACTGACCGCCGACCTGACGACCCTCGCGCGGACCCGCAACACGACACTGAACACGGTCACTCAGGTGGCGTGGGGCATCGTGCTGGGCGCCGCGACGTCCCGCGACGACGTGACGTTCGGGAGCACCGTGTCCGGGCGATCGCCGCACCTGCCCGGTGTGGAGTCGATGATCGGGCTGTTCGTCAACACCGTACCCACCCGCATCACCCTCGACCCCCGGGAGACCCTGGGTGCGCTGCTCGACCGGACGCAAGCGGAACAGGCAGCCCTCGTCGACCACCATCACCTCGGCCTCGCCGACATCCAGCGCGCGGTCGGCGCCGACATCGGGTTCGACACCGCGACCGTCTTCGAGTCGTACCCGATCGACCGGGGAGGCCTCACCGAGGACAGCGACCTCGCCGGCATCCGGGTGGTCGACGTGCGCGGCGTCGACGCCACGCACTACCCGCTGAGCGTCGCCTTCTCCGTGGACATCCAGTTGCGCATGACGTTCCACTACCGGCCCGACCTGATCGACCGGGCCACCGTCGGCTCGATCGCGGGACAGGTCACCCGCGTGCTCGAGGCGATGGCGTCGGATCCGGGTGTGGGTGTGGGTGGGGTGGGTGTGTGGGGGTCGGGTGTGGGGTTGGTGTGTGGTGTGTCGGGTGTGGGGGTGCGGTTGTTGCCGGAGATTTTGGCGGGGGGTGTGGTGGCGGGTGGGGGTGGGGTGGCGGTGTCGTGTGGGGGTGTGGAGTTGTCGTATGGGGAGTTGGATGGGTGGTCGAATCGGTTGGCGCGGGTGTTGATTGGTTGTGGGGTGGGTCCGGAGGTGGTGGTGGGGGTGGTGGTGCCGCGGTCGGTGGAGTTGGTGGTGGCGGTGTGGGCGGTGGTGAAGTCGGGGGGTGTGTTTGTGCCGGTGGATGTGGGGTTGCCGGTGGGGCGGGTGCGGGAGGTGTTGGTGGATTCGGGTGCGGTGGTGGGGTTGTCGGTGTCGGGGGTGGTGGTGCCGGGGGTGGTGGAGTGGTTGCGGGTTGATGATGTGTCGGTGGTGGAGGGGGTGTCGGATGGGGTGGTGTCGGAGGGGGAGCGGTTGGGTGGGTTGGGGGTGGGGAATGCGGCGTATGTGATGTATACGTCGGGGTCGACGGGGCGTCCGAAGGGGGTGGTGGTGTCGCATGGGGGGTTGGCGAATTTGGTGGAGGAGGTGCGGGTTCGGTTTGGGTTGTGGTCGGGGTGTCGGGTGTCGCATGTGGCGTCGCCGGGTTTTGATGCGGCGGTGTACGAGTGGTTGATGGCGTTTTCGGTGGGGGCGTGTTTGGTGGTGGCGCCGCCGGGGGTGTTCGGGGGTGCGGTGTTGGGGGAGTGGTTGGAGGTGGAGGGGGTGTCGCATTGTTTTGTGACGCCGTCGGTGTTGGGTTCGGTGGAGGGGTCGTTGGGGTCGGTGCGGGTGTTGGTGGTGGCGGGGGAGGTGTGTGGTCCGGAGTTGGTGGAGCGGTGGGGTGTGGGTCGGGAGTTGTTCGATGCGTATGGGCCGACCGAGGTGACGGTGCAGGCGACGGTGAGTGGTGCGTTGGTGCCGGGGGGTGTGGTGACGGTGGGTGGTCCGGGGGTGGGTGTTGAGGTGGTGGTGTTGGATTCGTGGTTGCGGCCGGTGCCGGTGGGGGTGGTGGGGGAGTTGTATGTGGGGGGTGTGGGGTTGGCGCGGGGGTATCACGGGTTGGTGGGGTTGACGGCGGCGTCGTTTGTGGCGAGTCCGTTTGGGGTGGGGGCGCGGTTGTATCGGACGGGGGATTTGGTGCGGTGGGATGGGTTGGGGTCGTTGGTGTTTGTGGGGCGGGCTGATTTTCAGGTGAAGGTGCGGGGGCAGCGGGTGGAGTTGGGGGAGGTGGAGTCGGTGTTGGTGTCGTGTCCGGGGGTGGGTGCGGCTGTGGTGGTGGTGGGTTCGGGTGGTGGGTTGGTGGGGTATGTGGTGCCGGAGGTGGGGGTTCGGGTGGATTCGGGTGCGGTGGTGGAGTTTGCGGGGTCGGTGTTGCCGGGTTTTATGGTGCCGTCGGTGGTGGTGGTGTTGGGGGAGTTGCCGGTGACGGCGTCGGGGAAGGTGGACCGTGCCGCACTACCCGCACCCGAGGCTCCGGTGCGGATGTTCCGGGCGCCGGCCACGCCGTTCGAGGCCGTCGTCGCCGACGTGTTCGGTGAGGTCCTCGGCGTCGACCGCGTCGGGGCCGAAGACCACTTCTTCCGTCTGGGGGGAGATTCGCTGTCCGCCACCCGTGTGGTCGCCCGCGTCGACGCGGCTCTCGGCGTCGACGTCGGCGTGCACGCCCTGTTCGAGGCGCCGACCGTGGCGGAGTTCGCGGAACGCGCGGCGAAGGCCGGTGCGCCGACACACCGGCCGGAACTGCGGGCGGCGCCGCGACCCGCGCGAATTCCGCTGTCCCTGGCCCAGACCCGCATGTGGTTCCTCAACCAGTTCGATACCTCCTCGCCTGCCTACAACATCGCCATGGCGTTCCGCCTCACCGGCGCACTCGACCTCGACGCCCTGCACGCCGCGGTGTCCGACGTGGTGCGACGCCACGAGACGCTCCGCACCCGGTTCCCGATGGCCGGCGAAGAACCGGTGCAGGTGATCGTGCCCGCCGCCGATGCGGTTCCGGACCTGCCCGTCACTACGGTGTCCAGCGAGGCGGAGTTGCGGGAGCTGCTGTCGGCGGCGGTCGCGCAGGGATTCGACGTCACGGAACAGATTCCGTTGCGGGCGGACGTGTTCGAGACCTCCGGCACCGACCGGACGCTGCTCGTGGTGGTCCATCACATCGTCGCGGACGGAGTGTCGATGGTCCCGCTCGCGCGCGACGTGACGACGGCCTACACCGCCCGGTCGGCCGGGCACGCCCCCGACTGGCCACCGACCACGGTCCAGTACGCCGATTTCACGCTCTGGCAGCGCCGACTCCTCGGCTCGGAAGACGATCCGCAGTCACTGGTGTCGCAGCAATTGGACTACTGGCGCAGCACACTGGCCGGGCTCCCCGCCGCGCTGGACCTGCCCGCCGACCGCCCGCGGTCGCTGCAACGCACACCGGACGGGAGCCGGGTCGGGTTCGAGATCGACGCCGACCTGCATCGCCGGCTGCTGGCGACGGCGTCCACGCACCAGTCGACGGTGTTCATGGTCGCGCACGCCGCCCTGGCCGCGTTCCTCGCGAGAATGTCCGGCACCGGGGACATCGCCGTCGGCACCCCCGTCGCCGGACGCGGCGAGGCCGCACTCGACGACGTCGTCGGAATGTTCGTCAACACCGTCGTCCTGCGGACCGTCGTGTCCGACGCGGACCGGTTCTCCGACCTGCTCGACCAGGTACGCGACGTCGACCTCGGTGCGTACGCGCACGCGGAGGTGCCGTTCGAGAAGGTCGTGGAAGCACTCGATCCGCCCCGCTCCACGGCGCATTCACCGCTGTTCCAGGTGCTGCTCGAATTCCAGAACGTCCAGCGCCCCGACCTCTCGCTGCCGGGCGTCGAGGTGCGCGGCATCGACCTCGGTGCCACGATCGCCCGGTTCGACCTGCAGCTGACACTGGCCGAGGAGTACACGGACGACGGAACGCCGGCCGGCATCACCGCCGGTTTCGCCTACGCCACCGACCTTTTCGACGCCGACACCGTCGCAGGCCTGGCAGACCGGTTCGTCCGGATGCTCGATGCGACCGTATCCGATTCGTCGATCCGGGTCGGCGACCTCGAGATCCTGGACGCCCTCGAACGGGACGAACTCGTACCGATGCGCGGCTTCCCCGCGGTCGCGGAACGCAGGCTTCCCGACGTCCTCACCGCGGGCGCCGCGCTCGCACCGGGCGCGACCGCGGTGTCGTGCGAAGGCGTCACGCTGTCGTACCGGGAACTCGACGAGCAGTCGAACCGGCTGGCCAGGGCGCTGATCGACCGCGGCGCCGGTCCGGACGCCTTCGTCGCGATCGGGGTGCCCCGGTCGATCGACTGGGTGCTGTCGGTGTGGGCGGTCGCGAAATCGGGGGCGGCCTACGTGCCGGTGGACCCCGCCCTGCCGCCCGCGCGCACCGGCGGCATGCTCGAAGATTCGGGTGCGATGCTCGGGCTGACGGTGACCGCGCACCGCGACCGGCTGCCCGGGGTGGTGCCGTGGCTGCTGCTCGACGATCCCGACGTCGTGAACGGATATTCCGGCGACGCGGTGACCGACGCCGACCGTCTGCGTCCGCTGAGAGTCGAGCACGCCGCGTTCCTGCTCTACACGTCGGGGTCGACGGGAACACCGAAGGGCGTCGTGCTCACACACGGCGGCATCGCGAATCTCGCTGTCGAGGAACGGGAACGGTTCGCGTCGATGCACGGGGCGCGGGTGTCGCACCTGGCGTCGCCGAGCTTCGACGCGTCCCTGTTCGAACTGCTGATGGCGTTCGCCGTCGGCGCGACGCTGGTGGTCGTGCCCCCGACGGTGCTCGGGGGACGGGAACTGGCCGAACTCCTCGCGAGCGAGCACGTCTCGCACGCGTTCTTCACCCCCACCATCCTCGACACCCTCCGCCCCGAGGATCTGCCGTCACTGCGGATTCTCGCCGTCGCGGGCGAACGGTTCCCACCCGAGATCGCCGACCGCTGGACCCCGGGACGGTTCGTCTTCAACGGATACGGACCCACCGAGGCGACGGTGCAGACCACGATCAGCGAGGTGCTGTCGCCCGACGAATCGGTGAACGTCGGCGGTCCGGGGCGGGGCGTCGACGTGATCGTGGTCAACACCTGGTTGCAGCCCGTCCCGGTGGGGGTGATCGGAGAACTGTACGTCGCGGGACCGGGGCTGGCACGCGGCTACCACCGGCGTCCGGCGCTCACGGGTGCGTCCTTCGTCGCGAATCCGTTCGGCGAAGCGGGCTCCCGCATGTACCGCACCGGCGACCTCGTGCGGTGGACGGAGATCGGGCGGCTGGAGTATGTGGGACGCAACGACTTCCAGGTGAAGATCCGCGGACAGCGGGTGGAGTTGGGCGAGATCGAATCGGTGCTGTCCCGCTGCTACGGCGTCGGCCGGGCGGCGGTCGCCGTGCACAGCGGCACCGGCGACCGGCTGGTGGGATACGTGACGGCGGAGCCCGGCGCGAGCATCGACACCGCCGAGGTGCTCCGGTACGCCGGGTCGCATCTCGCGCCGTACATGGTGCCCACCCAGCTGGTGGTCCTCGACCGGCTGCCCGTCGGCCGCACCGGCAAGCTGGACCGCCGGGCGCTCCCCGCCCCCGTGCTCGCGCCCCGGGAGTTCCGGGCACCGGCCACCCCGGTGGAGGAGGTCGTCGCGGAGGTCTTCGCCGACGTGCTCGGCATCGACCGTGTCGGGGCCGACGACGACTTCTTCGAACTCGGCGGCAACTCGCTCGTCGCGACCCGGGTGGCGTCCGCGCTCCGGGACCGGCTCGGCACCGACGTCGTCCTGCAGTGGATCTTCCGCAACCCGACCCCGGAGGGCCTCGCCCGCCGGATCGTCGACCCGTCGGTGCTCGGAAGCATGCCGGCCGACGACGTGCTGAACGTCGTCGTCCCGCTCCGGGCGTCCGGCGCGCAACCCGCCCTCTTCTGTGTGCACCCGGCGGGCGGACTCGCGCTGGGCTACGCCGGACTGATCGGGCACCTCTCGCCCGACCGTCCGGTGTACGGGCTGCAACTGCCGATCCTCAGCGGCGGAACGACGTTCGAGTCGATGGAACAACTCGCTCACCGATACGTGGTCGAGATGCGTGCCGTCCAGCCCCGGGGGCCGTACCACCTGCTCGGCTGGTCGCTCGGCGGTGTCATCGCCCAGGCGATTGCCGTGGAACTCCGTGAGTCGGGCGCCGAGGTCGGCACCCTCGCGATGATGGACAGCTACGTCGCGGAGGGCGAAAACTTCGGTGACCTCGAAGTGAACGCCGAGGAGTGGTTGCACGGGCTGGGCGTCGAATTCGAGGGCAGCGACGACGCCGGCACGTCGTACCGCGAGCAACTGCTCGAGATGCTCGGACGCTCGTTCGGCCGGGACCCGGCGTTCGCGTCGACCCTCCTCGCTCGCATCAGCACCGGGCTGGAGAACTCGAAGCAGATCTCCACCGGACACCGCCCGCGCGTGTTCGACGGCGACCTGCTGTTCTTCAGCGCCGCGCAATCCGCCGAAGGGGAAGAAGGCGAACGGCCGTCGCCGGGCGTCTGGCAGCCCGCGATCACCGGTGTCATCGTCGAGAACAAGGTGGACTGCGACCATCTGCGGATGACCACACCGCAAGCCCTCGCGGTGATCGGACCGATCCTGGAGAACTCCCTGGGGTCAGGCCCCGATCGCTCTGCCGATGACGGGCCAGGACTCCCGTAGCTCCGTCTCGAACAGCCCCCACGAATGGGTGCCCTGCGAGAGATACGCGAACGTCGCCGGAATCCCCAGCGAGTGCAATCGCGACTGGAACGCGACCGCACACACGTTGGTCACCATCTCGACCGCGCTGCCGCCGATCGTCTGCGGCACCACCAGCACCGGGTCGTGGTTGTCGATGCCGCCCGGAAGTCCGTTGCCGCTCGAGACGAACAACTCTGTGCCGCGCAGACGTTCGGCGTTCACCATCGGATCGTGCACCCGCCACTGTGGGTCCACAGCAGAGCCCCACATGTTGGTCGCGTTGCCGCCGCCCCGCAATTCCACCATCGACCGCACCATCGCCTGGCCGAGCAGTCCACTCGTCGCGGCGCAACCGCTGTACGAGCCGACGGCCCGGTAGAACCCCGGAGCCTGGACCGCGAGGTCGAGCACCGCGCCGCCAGCCATCGACACCCCGCCGATGGCGTTCGCCCCGGTGGTCGCGAACCGGCCGTCGATCGCGGCGGGAAGTTCGCTCGTCAGGTACGTCTGCCACTTGTTCCTGCCGAGGACCGGGTCGTCGGCATCCCAGTCGGTGTACATGCTGTACTGCCCGCCGATCGGCATTACCACGTTGACGTGCTTGTCGGCGAAGAAGTCCCGCACACCGGTGTTGTTGAACCACGAGATCCCATCCGAGCCGCCGCCGATGCCGGTGAGGAGGTAGAACGTGGGCGCCGGACCTGCCGACGCCGGAGAGATCACGTCGTTGGCCACCCACCGGCCCATCGACTCCGAATAGACGTCCACCCTGGTGATGCGCGGCTCCGCCGAAGCAGGCGACGGTCCGAGCGCCGCCCACGCGGAGAAGACCAGCAGCATCACCGCCGCAACACGCAGAGAGATCGCGGATCGCAGAGCTTCGAACGGTCGCATGGACGCCCCCTGGCTGTGGCCTGCCCTTCCAATCTAGGACTGCGGGGTACCTGCTTGGTGCGGTTCCCGTGAACCGGTGTAAAGATGATTCGGTGACCGACAACGACCGGCCCGACGAACGTTTCACGCTCGCAAGCGAGCGGACGTTCCTCGCCTGGATGCGGAGTTCACTCGCACTCCTGGCCGGTGGCATCGCGATGATCCACCTGGTCCCCGAATTCAGCACCGGATGGGTGCGGACGACCCTAGGACTGATCCTGATCGGCCTCGCCGCCGCCGCGGCCCTCGTCGGGATGCGGCGGTGGTCGCAGGTCGAGAGGGCGCTGCGCGACGGCGCACCGATGCCGCCGCCCCACGAGTTGTGGTTGTTCGCGGTGACCCTGACGGTGGTGGCACTGGGAGCGGCGCTCGCCAGCCTGGTGGCCGCGCTCTAACCTGCAGAAGAGGTTTGCATCTCGCGAACCGGACGTGAAGACGAAGGAGTACACGGTGGCCCACGAACTCAAGCTCGGTTACAAGGCGTCCGCGGAACAGTTCGGTCCGCGGGAGTTGGTGGAGCTGGGTGTGCTGGCGGAGCGGCACGGGATGGATTCGGCGACGGTGTCGGATCATTTTCAGCCGTGGCGGCACGAGGGTGGTCATGCGCCGTTCTCGCTGGCGTGGATGACGGCGGTGGGGGAGCGGACGGAGCGGCTGCAGTTGGGGACGTCGGTGATGACGCCGACGTTCCGGTACAACCCGGCGGTGGTGGCGCAGGCGTTCGCCACGATGGGTTGTCTGTATCCGGGGCGGATCATGCTCGGTGTCGGTACCGGCGAGGCGCTCAACGAGATCGCGACCGGTTTTGCCGGGGAGTGGCCGGAATTCAAGGAGCGGTTCGCGCGCCTGCGGGAAGCGGTCCGGCTGATGCGGGAACTCTGGCTCGGTGACCGGGTCGATTTCGAGGGCGACTACTTCAACACCAAGGGGGCGTCGATCTACGACGTGCCCGAGGGCGGGATCCCGGTGTACATCGCCGCGGGTGGTCCGGTGGTGGCCCGGTACGCCGGTCGCAGTGGTGACGGGTTCATCTGCACGTCGGGCAAGGGCATGGAGTTGTACACGGAGAAGTTGATGCCTGCGGTCGCGGAGGGGGCGGCCAAGGCGGAGCGGGATGTCGCGGAGATCGACAAGATGATCGAGATCAAGATTTCGTACGACACGGATCCGGAGTTGGCGCTCGAGAACACGCGGTTCTGGGCGCCGTTGTCGTTGACGCCGGAGCAGAAGCATTCGATCGAGGATCCGATCGAGATGGAGAAGGCGGCGGATGCGTTGCCGATCGAGCAGGTGGCGAAGCGGTGGATCGTGGCGTCGGATCCGGACGAGGCGGTGGCGCAGATCCGCCCGTACCTCGACGCCGGGTTGAACCACCTCGTGTTCCACGCCCCCGGGCACGATCAGAAGCGGTTCCTGGAACTCTTCGAGCGCGATCTCGCGCCCCGGCTGCGGGGGTAGGCGGCTCCGCCGCCCGTGCGTGGTTGACGAGCGCAGGGACTCGTTAGCCACTCACGGGCCCGAAGGGCCTCAGAGCATGTTCACGCGCTTGTAGAGCCGCCGGGAAGGACCGCCCAGCAGATCGGCCTCGTCCAGGAACCGCATGAGCGGCTGCGAACTCTCCCGGATCTTCTCGGCCCGGAACCGGTTTTTCTTCGCCTCGCGCACCGCGCGTTCGGTGTCGAGGCCGGCTGCCGCGTAGACGGCCGGGTTGATCATGCTGGAGACGATCAGGTTCGACGCGATCGCGATGCAGGCGCGGCTCGCCGCGCGGTGCACCCTGCTCATGCCCTCGGCCCGTCGCAGGGTCTCCTCCCGGGCGAAGCGCATGTGCCGGGCCTCTTCGACCACGTGAATCTTGCTGGTGACGCGGACGATCGGCTGGACGCGGGTGTCCTTCATCCAGTCGCGCTGCATCACGTCGAGGATCTCCTCGGCGACGAGAATGCCGGCGTACGCGACCTCCCCCGACGCGAGCGCCTTGAATCCGCGCCCCAGCGTGACCACCGACTTGCGCGGAACGTAGGAGGGGCATCCGAACTTCTCGGCGGTGCGCGCGAACATCACGGAGTGCCTGCATTCGTCGGCCACCTCCGTCAGCGCGAACTGGAAATGCGCCTGTGAGGCGTCCTTGGCGTACATGTCCCGGATGACCATCTGCTGGAGAATCATCTCGAACCAGATTCCGGTGCCCATGATCGACGACACCTCGTGCTTCGTCAGCGTGATCTGCTGCGCGAACGTCATCTCGTCCCACATCGGCGTGCCGTACAGCGAGGACCACTCGGGAGTGAGGCCGTACAGGTCGTCGGGGACGGGCGCGTCCCAGTCCACCTCGACCGTCGGGTCGTACGACATGCGTGCGGAGGACTGGAGAAGCCGGGCGCCGGTGTCCTGGCGATCCGTGATCTTCGGATTGCGGATAGCGAGCGTCGAGCGTGCCATGAGATCCCTCCATGTCAGTGTAACCAGCAGTTACATCTAATCATGGCGGAGGGTTCTCTTGACGTCAATGGCTCTTGTGTACAAATGATGGACAACTGTCGCGTGGTTCTTCGGGAGTCAAGGCCTCGGTGATGATCCCCACAACTCCGACTCGGGGCTTGCTCAAAATTTGCCGATCGTCTGTAGTGAGTTCTCGGCAGCGGGCCCGGATGATCCCTTGCCTGGCACCACCCGGCAGAAAGTGGAATGAACCCATGTCTGATCAGAAGAGTGCCGCACAGCCCCACAGTGCCGATGTCGTCGTCGGTGCTCGCGTTCGCGTCCGCCGCGACGCCGACGCTCCCGCGCCGGGCGTCGTGATCGAGGATTTCGCGGACCTGTCCCAGTCCGAGGGACTCCTCGGGCGCGATTGGGCGCCCGTGCACCGCTGGGCCGTCGCCCTCGACGACGGACGCCTCGTCTTCGCCGACGACGGCGAACTCGACCTCGACACCGAGTCGCCCAAAGCTGCGTGCGGCTGATTCAGCCGAGTCCGTCGGCGATCTCCTGAAGTTGCTCGACAGTACCTGCGGCGATCGTTCGCACCTGTTCGGTGATGACGGAGATCGGCCAGTCCCACCACGCGATGCGCACCAGCGCGGCGATCTCGGATTCCGAATAGCGGTCCTTGATGTGGACGGCCGGATTCCCGCCCACGACGGCATAGTCCGGCACCGATCGCGTCACCACCGAACCGGTCGACACGATCGCGCCGTGCCCGATGCGCACGCCGGGCATGATCGTCGCGTTGCCCCCGATCCACACGTCGTTGCCGACGACCGTGTCGCCGCGGGACGGTAGATCCGCGAGCAGATCGGCATGCTCGGCCCACGCGCCTCCCATGATCGGAAAGGGGAAGGTCGAGACGCCGCTCATCCGATGGTTCGCGCCGTTCATGATGAACGTCGTCCCCGTCGCGAACGCGCAGAACATTCCGATGATCAATCGATCCGGACCGTAGTGGTGCAGGACATTTCGCGTCTCGAACTCGTCCGCGAACTCGGGATCGTCGTAATAGCTGTACTCCCCGACCTCGATCAGCGGGTTGTCGATCAGGGGTTTGAGCAGGACTACCCTGGGCTGACCCGAAACGGGGTGCAGTGTCATCGGATCCGGTGCGGCACTCGTGGGCAACTGCTTCTCCATTCCTTGGCGCAGGCGTGCGCGACCTCCTGTATAGCGCCGTGTGGCGCTGCGCTGCACGCGGTTTACGGCGGATTCGGCTATTGCCATGAGTTATGGGTGATTGCTAGAGTCGAACAAAGTTTCGAACAACCTCGGGGGAGGGCTGGTCGTGGGGGATGTGGTTGCACCGGATCTGGAGGAGTTGCGGGCGTTCACGGCGCGGTTGCGGTGTGTCGGGCCGTGTGGTGAGGCGGGGTTGGGCATCGAGTGGCTCGACGCGGTGGAGGCGCTGAAGTCGGTGGGGTGTGCGGTGCAGGCGGTGGTCACCGACGATGTCGCCACCTGCATGCGGGAGGACCGCAAGGTTCGGGGGTTGCCGCGGGCGGAGTGGGACCGCGGTATCGCCTCACAGATCGCGTTGGCGCGCAGGGAGTCCCCGAACCGCGGCGGCCGGCATCTGGGGTTCGCTCGGGCGGTGGTGCACGAGATGCCGCACACGTTGGCGTTGTTGCGGTCCGGTCGGTTGAACGAGTGGCGTGCCACCCTCCTGGTGGGGGAAACAGCCGGTCTGTCGGCGGCGGATCGTGCGGTGGTGGATCGCCGGTTGTGTTCGGACCCGGACATTCTCGACGGGGTCGGGGACCGCGGCCTGGTCGCGAAGGCGAAGGCCCTGGCGGTGGAACTGGATGCGGCCGCGGTCGTGGCCCGGTACCGCAAGGCGGTCTCGGAGCGGCGGGTCACGACACGGCCGGCGCCGGATTCGATGGCGTATCTGAGTGTGCTGCTGCCGATGGAACAGGCCGTCTGCCTACATGCCACATTGGGGCGCGACGCGGACAGTCTCATCGCCACCGGGAACAGCGGTGGCCGCACTCGGAATCAGGTGATGGCGGATCTGTTGTTCGACCGCGGCACCGGGGCATCGGTGACCTCGGGGGTGCCGGTGGCGGTGAACCTGGTGATCTCCGACGAAACACTGCTGGCGGGTGAGAGCGAGGCGGCGGACCTGGTGGGGTTCGGGCCGGTGCCGGCGGGGATCGCCCGGAAACTGGTGGCGGACGCCCTTGAGGGGGAGACCGAAACCACGTTGCGGTTGATTTACTCGTGCCCGGTGTCGGGGTCGTTGACGGCGATGGAATCGCAGGCGCGGACGTTCCCGAAAAGCTTGCGGAAGTTGATCGATCTCCGGGACCGGACGTGCCGGACGCCGTGGTGTGATGCGCCGATCCGCCATCATGATCACATTCTCTCGCGCCGCAAGAAGGGTGCCACCACGGCAGATAATGGGGCCGGGTTGTGTGCGGCCTGCAATTACGCGAAGGAGGGCGACGGCTGGACCGCGCGCCCCGTCGGTAGGCATGGCCGAACGCATCTCTTCGACCTCGGCACTCCGACGGGGCACCATTACCGGTCCGCGGCCCCGCGCCTCCCGTCCGCGGCACGACGGTCGGAGATCGAAGCGATCCTCATCGCGCATCTGCGAGCGTCATGAGTTCGAACCGGGGCGCGGCCGCGCGGAACGTCTCACGCGGCGGTGAGTGCGAACACCCGCATCGTGCGGTTCGTTCGGTGCTCGTAGACGCCGTAGACGCGCACCATCTCGTCGAATTCGCGATAGATCCGCGTCCGCTCCGGTTCCGCGAGCAGGGTTGCGGTGACGGGGATGTCCTTCCCGCCGATGGTGACCTTCGCGTTCGGCTGGGCGAGGAGGTTCGCCGACCACGCCGGGTGGTGATCCTGCCCGAAGTTGCTGCCCACGACGAAGATCTGCTGTCCTTCGCGGTAGTACAGGAGTGGGCTCGTCCGCGGCGCGCCCGATTTCCGACCCGTGGTGGTCAGCAGGACCACCGGTGCGGCGATCGGGCCGAGGATCGTGAAGCGTCCCCTGCTCTTCTGCAGGAGCAGGCGATCCACTCCGGCGAGGTTCCGGATCACCCACGATCCGGGTCGGGTGGCGGCAAACGTAGCGGCGGGTTCGCGGAGGAAACTGGTCTCGCTGCCCCATCGGACGTCGGGGAAGGGTGATTCGGCCATACGCCATCTGACCGTCGGGACGGAGCGGTGTCAATCACCCAGCGGCGGTGTCCGGATACGCTATGGCCATGGCTGCGCCCGCGACACCTTCGCCTGTGAATCCACCCGCACGTCCTCAGCCCTCGAGTATCTTCATCGCCTCACCGGAGGGGGACACCGGAAAGTCCACCATCGCGCTGGGTGTCCTGCAGATGCTGTGTGCGTCGGCGGCGAGGGTGGGTGTCTTCCGCCCCATCGCCCGGTCGACGGAGGAGACCGATTACATCCTCGAATTGCTCCTCGAGCACACGACGGCCGACCTCGGGTACGAGGAGTCGCTGGGGGTCACGTACGAGCATGTCCACGCAGACCCGGAGGGCGCGCTCAGCGAGATCGTCGCCCGGTACCACCAGGTGGCGGCGCAGTGCGATGCTGTCGTGGTGATCGGCAGCGATTACACCGACGTGGCCAGCCCGAGCGAGCTCGGCTACAACGCCAGGATCGCCGTGAACCTGGGCGCACCGGTGTTGCTCGCAGTGAAGGGAGTCCGGCGCACCCCCGAGGAGGTCGCGCAGCTCGCCCAACTTGCCATCGGTGAACTGACCGGTCACCACGCGCACCTGCTGGCCGTGGTCGCCAATCGATGCAACCCCGACGAACTCGACGCCGTGACCGACGCGTTGGCGTCCACCGGTGTGCCCGCGTGGAGCCTGCCCGAGATCCCGCTGCTGGTCGCACCGACCATGGCCGAACTTCTCGAGTCGATCGACGGCAGCCTGTTCAGCGGCGACCCCGAGTTGCTGCACCGGGAGGCGCTGCGGGTGCTGGTCGGGGGAATGACGGCCGAGCACATTCTCGAGCGGCTGACGGAGGGCACGGTGGTGATTGCCCCGGCCGACCGGTCCGACGTGCTGCTGGCGATGGTGAATGCGCATGAGGCCGAGGGGTTCCCGTCGCTGGCGGGCATCATCATGAACGGTGGGCTGGTGCCGCACCCGGCGATCGCGAAGCTGATGGCCGGCCTCAGGCCGCGGTTGCCGATCCTCACCACCGATCTGGGCACGTTCGACACGGCCAGTGCGGCCGCTCAGACCCGTGGCCGGGTGGCGGTCGGCTCGCAACGCAAGATCGACACCGCCCTGAGTGTCATGGAACTCCGGGTGGACGCGCCGACGCTGCTGGAGCGGTTGAAGCTGCCCATCCCGTCGGTGGTGACTCCGCAGATGTTCGAGTACCAGCTGATCGACCGCGCCCGCCGGGACCGCAAGCACGTCGTGCTCCCGGAGGGCGCCGACGACCGCATCCTGCGGGCGGCGGGGAGGCTGCTGCAACGGCAGGTGGCGCAGTTGACCATTCTCGGCGACGAGGTGCAGGTGCGTCGCCGCGCGGCGGAACTCGGTGTCGACCTCGCGGAAGCGCAGGTCCTCGACCCGCGGACGTCCGAACATGCCGGTCCGTTCGCGGAGGAGTACGCGCGGCTCCGCGCCCACAAGGGCATGAGTGTGGACCGCGCCCGCGAGGTGATGACCGACATCTCGTATTTCGGAACCATGATGGTGCACTTGGGAATCGCGGACGGCATGGTCTCCGGTGCCGCGCACACCACGGCGCACACCATCCGGCCGTCGTTCGAGATCATCAAGACGCAACCGGGTGTGTCCACCGTGTCGAGCGTGTTCCTGATGTGCCTGTCCGACCGGGTGCTCGCGTACGGTGACTGCGCGGTGGTGCCCGACCCCACGGCCGAGCAGCTGGCCGACATCGCGATCTCGTCGGCGCAGACGTCGTCCCAGTTCGGCATCGATCCGCGCATCGCGATGCTGTCGTATTCGACGGGCGACTCGGGCAGCGGCGCGGATGTCGACAAGGTGCGCTCCGCGACCAAACTGGTGCGGGAGCGTAGGCCGGACCTGTTGGTGGAAGGCCCCATTCAGTACGATGCCGCCATCGAGCAGAGCGTGGCCGACAAGAAGATGCCCGGTTCGGAGGTGGCGGGCAAGGCGACGGTCTTCATCTTCCCCGACCTCAACACCGGCAACAACACGTACAAGGCGGTGCAGCGCAGTGCCGGAGCGATCGCGGTCGGGCCGGTGCTGCAGGGTCTCAACAAACCCGTCAACGACCTGTCGCGAGGGGCGTTGGTCGAGGACATCGTGAACACCGTGGCGATCACGGCGATCCAGGCGCAGGGAGCAGAGCAGTGAGCGAAGGCAGCGAAGGTTCCGTCCTGGTGGTCAATTCCGGTTCGTCGTCGATCAAGTTCCAGCTGGTCCACCCGGACACCGGGAAGTCCTCGGCGTCCGGTCTCATCGAGAGGATCGGGGAACCCGAGGGGCGCATCGTCTATCACCACCGCACCGGGTTGGCGGAGCGCCACGTCCACATCGCCGACCACCGGGCGGGGCTGAAGATGGTGTCGGACATCGTCGCCGAGGTGGGGCGTCCGCTGCGGGAGGCGGGGATCGTCGCGGTCGGGCACCGCATCGTCCACGGCGGCGACGTGTTCTACGAGCCGACGATCATCGACGACGCGGTGGTGCAGTCCATCTCGGACCTGTCGGCGCTTGCGCCGCTGCACAATCCGGCGAACGTGATCGGGATCGAGGTGGCGCGCGAGGAGTTGCCGGACATCCCGCACGTCGCCGTGTTCGACACCGCGTTCTTCCACACGCTGCCTGCGGAGGCGTCGACGTATGCGATCGACCGGACGGTCGCGCAGGAGCACGCCATCCGGCGGTACGGCTTCCACGGCACCTCGCATCAGTACGTGTCGGGGCGGGCGGCCGAGTTCCTCGGCCGGGGCCTGTCGGAGCTGAATCAGATAGTGCTGCACCTCGGGAACGGCGCGTCGGCGTCCGCGATCCGCGGGGGACTGGCCGTCGACACGTCCATGGGCCTGACTCCGCTCGAGGGTCTCGTCATGGGCACGCGGTCCGGCGACGTCGACCCCGGGGTGATCCTGCACCTGCACCGCAGCGGCATGGGTGTCGATCAGATCGACGACCTGCTGAACCGGCACTCCGGACTCAAGGGCCTGTCCGGGGTCAACGACTTCCGGGCGCTGCTGGCACTCGTCGGCGAGGGCGACGAGGACGCGGCGCTGGCCTACGACGTGTACGTGCACCGGCTCCGCAAGTACATCGGCGCCTACCTGGTGGAACTGGGCGGCGTGGACGTCATCACGTTCACCGGGGGAGTCGGCGAGAACAACGTCGACGTCCGCCGCGACAGCCTGGCGGGGCTGGGCCGCCTCGGCATCGTCGTCGACGACGACCGCAACCGCGCGGATTCCCGGGACGCCCGCCGCATCTCGGCGGACGAGTCCGACGTCCAGGTGCTGGTCGTGCCGACCAACGAGGAGTTCGCGATTGCCCGCGCCGCGGTGGAGCTGGTCGGGGTCTGAGTGTTACAGCAGGCTCCTGGGCCTGATGGCGTTGGCGAGGTCCACCAGCGTGTACCGGTGGGTGCGCTCGGGGGCGTTGCGGGCCAGCGCCCGCAGACCGGCCTCGGCGCCCTTGCGTAGTCCCCGTTCGGTGAACGGCACCCCCAGGATCTGCTCGAGTTCCGTTGCCGACGTGTGACCGGCACGCATCCAGTCCAGCGCCGTGCCCAGCACGAGTGTGCGCATCTGCAGCGCCCGGCTCTCCTCGGGTGCGAGCGCGGTGACGCGGAGCGCCGCCTCCCGCAGCGCCGCCTCGTCGATCTCCTCGATCGGCCTGCCGGACAGCAGCATCAGCACACTCGTCATCTGGGCCATGGTGAAGTGCCGGGACGTCGCGGGAACCTGATCGAGCGCGGCGATGGCGCCGGGCAGATCTCCGCGTTCGGTGAGTTGGCGGGCCAGCCCGAATGCTGCGCTCACCAGGCTGTGATCGGTGCGCCACACCGTCCGGTAGTACTTCTCGGCGAAGGTCCGCCACCGGTGGGAATCGGAGCTTTCGCAGTGCTGCAGAATCAGTTCGGCGGTGGCCGCGAGGGCAAGTTTGGGAGCCGTTTCACCGGGCATCGCCTGCAGCACGGACTCGAACCGGGGGAATGCCGTCTCGTACTCGCCGTCGATCAGCGTCGCGAGTCCGGCGTACCAGTCGACGCGCCAGTTCCCGCCCATCTCCGCCTCCAGGTCGCGGAGGAGTGTGGTCGCGGTGGCGGCGTCCCCGAGGTCGAGGTGCGCCTTGATCTCGGCGAGGGTCAGTTCCCGGGAGAACGACACGTCCAGGTCGCCGACGACCCGCTCGATACCGCTCTCGCGGGCGTGCCGAATGGAATCGAGGGTCTGCTGCGGTTCGCTGTGCACCGCGGCGGCCAGGAGCTGGGCGTTGGGGTCGGCCGGGTCGATCAGCGGCACCGCCAGGGCCTGCGCCACCGACAGCGGGTCGAGATTCCTGTCCCGTTCGACGCCGTCGACGTACACGTCCGTCTGCTCGACGGCCTCGTTCGTGCCGAAAGTCGTTCGTTGCTTGCTGAACACGGTCGACAGTCCGGGATGCTCCTCGCCGGTCTGCTGCGCGAGCACCTCGCGGAGTACGGCGGTGAGCTGACCGGCCATCTCCTCGGCGGACGCGAACCGCCTGCTCGGATCGGGGTCGGTGGCGCGCAACAGGAGTCGGTGGAAGAACTCGTATTCTGTCAGGAGCGGCGCCTGCTCGGGGGAGGGGATCCCGTCGAGGTACCGGCCCTTGTCGGACGGCATGTCGAGCGTCAGCACTGCGAGTGTGCGCCCCACCGTGTAGATGTCGGAGGCCACGGTCGGGCCGGTCTTGACGATCTCCGGCGCCTGATACCCGGGCGTGCCGTACAGGTACCCGTAGTCCTCGATGCCGGCGACGGCGCCGAGGTCGATCAGCTTCAGGGCGTCCTCGGTGACCATCACGTTGTCGGGTTTGAGGTCGTTGTACACCAGACCGGTGGAGTGTAGATATGTCAGTGCGGGAAGGATTTCGAGCACGTACGCGATGGCCTGCTCGACCGGCATGCGCTCGGGCCTGATGTGCGTCGACAGGACGTCGCGCAGCGAATGACCGCCCACGTACTCCATGACGATGTAGCCCATCGGGGTTCCGTCCGACCGGGGATGCTCCACGAAGTTGAAGATCTTCACGATGCTCGGGTGCGCCACCTCGGCGAGGAACTGGCGTTCGGCCACCGCCACCGCCTGCGCCTCGGCGTCGCCGAAGTGCAACAGCCCCTTGAGAACCACCCACCTGTCGCTGACGTTGCGGTCGATGGCCAGGTAGATCCAGCCGAGGCCGCCGTGCGCGATGCAGCCCTGCACCTCGTACTGGCCGCCGATCAGTTCGTTCGGATCGAGGAGCGGCCGGAAGTCGAAAGTCGCTCCGCACGAGGGGCACAGACCGAACTCGGAGGCCTCGGACGTGGGGCCGCTGCGGCCGACCGGCTTGTTGCACTTCCAGCAGAAGCGCTTGCCCTCGGGGACCTTCGGGTCGGTCATCACCGCCGACGCCGGGTCGAGTGTCTTGACGACGGGCACCTCGACGAGTCCGCCGCCGAGACGCAGGCGCTGCCCGGACCGGGTGCGCGGTGACCGCGTCGAGCGACCGGTGCCGGACGCACCCGACGGCCGGGACGTCGGCGCCGCCTGGGTGGCCGGCCCCTCGTCCAGTTCTTCCCGAACTGCTGCTTGCGTGGCCTCGTCCAGCTCTTCCCGAACTGCTGCCTGCGTGGCCTCGTCCTCGGGTTCCCGGACCGCGGCCTGGGTGGCGAGGTCCGGGTCGGTGGACTCGGGGTTCTTCGAATGTTGCGGCATGCGTCCCCTCAGTCCTGGTACACGGCGGACGGCGGGGCGGGGGACGGGCCCAGCACCGACAGCCACTGGTCGTACATTCTGGTCCAGGTTCCGTCGCTGCGGATCCGTTCGAGTGTGCGGTTGACGAACCGCACGAGGTCCTCGTTCGCCTTGGTGATGCCGATGCCGTACGGTTCGGCGCCCATGCTGTCCCCCACGATCTCGAGGTACGGGTCCTGGGACGCCAGGCCGGCGAGGATCGTGTCGTCGGTGCTCACCGCGTCGACCTGCCGCTGCTGCAGGACCACCAGGCAATCCGACCACATGGGGACCGTGAGGATCTCGGCGGTCGGCGCGACCTTCTGCAACCGGGTCAGCGACGTCGTGCCGCGGACGACGCAGACCCGCTTTCCGCCCAGGTCGGCGGCGCTGCGGATCGGGGATCCCTTCACGACCAGAACCCGCTGCTGCGCCTCGAAGTACTCGGAGGAGAACGCCACCCGTTCCTTGCGGTCGCAGGTGATGGTCATCGTCTTCGCCACGATGTCGACCATCGACTCCTGCAGCGCCTTCTCACGATTCGCCGACGTGAGAATGCGGTAGTCGAGCCGGTCCGGGTCGCCGAACAGGTCCCGCGAGATCTCCCGGGCGACGTCGACGTCGAAGCCCTCGACGGCGCCGGTCGCGGGAGCGCGGAAACTCATCAGGTTGCTGCCCGTGTCGAGGCCGACGACGAGACGCCCCCGCGCGCGGATGGCGTCGACCGTCGGCATCGGCGTGTCGGAGTCGGGGAACGGGCGCAGGCTCGCGGTGGGGTCGCCGCAGTCCTTCTCGGGAGCAGGCGGGGCGGCGCTGGTCTCGGGGGCCGGTGCCGCGGCCGCGGGAAGCGGGGGTTCGGTGTAGGACACGTTCGGCGATCCGACGTGCTCCGGAGCGGCCTCGGCGCACCCGCCGATCAGCAACGTGGCCGCCAGCAGCACCAGCGCGATCCGGTGCCGCCTCACTGGTATTCCCTCAACCGAGGCCACAACCCGATGATAATTCCGGCGAACGCGACGAGCGTGAGGACGAGGGCGCCGGAACCGAGTGCGGTCAGCACCCGGGCCGCGGACTCGACGTTCGACCGCAGATGGTCGCGGGCGGTCCCGATCCCGTCGGTGAGCGCATCGTCGACGGCGGTGAACTGGGCCGCGGAATCCGAGGGTCCCGGCCCGATGGCAACCGTTGCCGCCGAAACGAAGTCGCCCTTCGCGAGGATCTCGTTCATGCGATCGTGCGCCGAAGACCAGCTTTTCCAGGCGTCCTCGGCCCGCACCACCTCGTCGTGGCCGACCGCGCGGTCGCCGTCGTGCGGATAGCCCGACAGCAGGGTGTCGAGCTGACCGGACTTGTCCTCGAAGACGGCGTCGTAGTCGCCGTTAGAGTCCCGGCGGACCAGTTTGAGCGTCTCCTCGGTGCGCGCCTGCTGCGCCAGGATGCGCGCCGCGGTCAACTCGTGCATCGGTCGGGCGCCCTGGGTCAGCGCCCGCTTGGTGTCGAGGGAGGAGACCAACCCGGCGACCAGCATCCACACGAGGAGGATCGCGGTGCACGACGACGCCAGGATCAACCCGAGATTGAACGTGCGCCTGCTCAGCCGTGCGAGGACGACCTGCGCGACGAGCAGCGCGACGAGCGCGACGAGGACCAGGATCAGCGCCGTCCAGGGTGGACGGGAGTAGTCCCGCTGTATGTCCGCGACGTCGGTTTCCTGCCGGGCGTGCAACTCCTGGGCCTTCGGCAGCATGCTCGTCTGCATCAGCGTGGATGCCTCGCTGAGGTAGGCCGCGCCCACGGGGTGACCGGTGCGGTTGTTGGCCCGCGCGGTCTCGACGAGACCGGAGTAGACGCTGAGGTCGGTGGAGATGGAGGCGAGAAGGCGCCTGCTGTCCACGTCGCTGGGGGCGAGCCCGCCGGACGCGTACACGAGGTCGGCGGAGGCCGTGCCGAGCGCCTGCGCGTACGTGTCCCGGAGTTCGGGGGGTTCGAGACCGCCGGAGATGAACGCGGTGGTGGCCGCGGCGTCCGCCACCGACAGGGCGCTGTAGAGGTTCTGCGCCGAGAACGACAGCGGTTCGGTCTCGGCGAGGACGCTGTCGAGGGTGGCCTCCCTGCCGTTCACGGTCGACGCGGCCACGAATCCGGCGGTCAGGGTGAGCAGCACCAGGAGCGCGCCGAGGGCGGTGAGCTTGGCGGGTGTCGACCCCAGGAAGGCCCGAAGTTCCTTACGACGCGCGACGGCGGGGTCGACGTCGTCGTCCGCGGCGGCAGACAGGGCGCGGCTGCCGTGGGGTTCGATCGACGGCGCCTCACGCAGAACCACGTCGCACCCCTCCCGTGTCACGGCCGCACCTTGTGGGGAGCATATAAGCAGGAGTCGGTGACTGGGGATATCGGGCACTTCCGGCAGAAACCGTTAGTGTGAGGGAACTGCAGGGAGACCCATCAGGTCGGACAGGGGTAGTCGATGCGTGGTGACGGTGACGGCTGGGCGACCGGGCCGGACGGCAGTCGTCATTGGGGCAAGCACGGTGCGGCCGGGTTGTTGCTGCGTGCGCCGCTCCCGGACGAGACGCCGGCCGTGCTCTTACAGCACCGTGCGGCCTGGAGCCACCAGGGCGGGACGTGGGCGTTGCCGGGCGGTGCCCGGGACAGCCACGAGACCACGACCCACGCCGCGGTACGCGAGGCGCACGAGGAAGCCGGCATCGAGAGTGCGGCCATCAGAGTCCGCACCGAGGTCGTCACCATGAAGGCCGCGAGCGGCTGGAGTTACACCACGGTGATCGCCGACGCCGAGCGTCCACTGCCCACCGTCGCGAACGGTGAGAGCACCGAACTGCGCTGGGTGCGGGAAACCGACGTCGCCGGGTTGCCACTGCACCCCGGGTTCGAAGCGGGGTGGCCGCAACTGCGCACCACCGAGGTGCGGCTGCTGCTCGACCGGTACGACGTGCTGGGTGAGAGCGGCGCGCTCGCGCAGCTGTCGAAGGCACTGCCCCGCACCGTGCACCTGCCCGACGGCACCTACGGGTGGCTGCCGCGCGTCGAGGTGCTCGAGGCACTGGACACGGTCGGTCGCCTCGCCGAACCGGCAGGTCACGGCACCACGCTGGGGACGGTGACCGCGGTCGTCACCACCGACCCCGAGCTGATCGAACAGTTGCCCGCCACGGTCGTGGTCCTACCGCCCGCCACGGTGCGAGACTGGCTCCAGCAGGCGTAACTACGCGTTCTGCTGCAGCAGGGCGGACAGTGAGCGCGCGGCGGCCTGCGGGTCGCGGGCCTCGGTGATGGCCCGCACGACGACGATCCGGTCGGCGCCTGCGGCGAGGATCTCCGGAACCCGGGACTCGTCGATGCCGCCGATCGCGAACCACGGGCGGTTCGGCGCGGAGTCGGCGGTCGAGCGCACCAGGTCGATGCCCGACGCGGTCCGCCCGGGCTTGGTGGGGGTCGCCCACACCGGTCCGGTGCAGAAGTAGTCGACGCCGTCCTCGATCGCCGCGAGGCTGGCCTGGGCGCGGCTGTGCGTGGACCGGCCGATCAGCACATCCGAACCCACGACGGTCCGCGCGTAGGGGACGGGCAGATCGCCCTGGCCGAGGTGCAGGACGTCGGCGCCTGCGGCCAGCGCCATGTCGGCCCGGTCGTTGACGGCGAGCAGCGCCCCGTGCCGCCTGGCCGCGGCCGCGAGCACCGACAGTGCCGCCAGTTCGTCCCTGGCGTCCATCGTGCCGAACTTCTTCTCACCGGCCGAGCCCTTGTCGCGGAGCTGGATGATGTCGACGCCGCCGGACAGCGCGGCCTCGGCGAACTGCGCCAGGTCGCCCTTCTCGCGCCGAGCATCGGTGCACAGGTACAAACGTGCTGTTCCGAGGCGGCGCCGACGGTCCGTGAGGTTGCTGTGATGTGAGGTGGTCACGGCATGACGGTAGCCTCTACGGTGAAAGTGCAACACGGGAGTCCCGGGGAACGTGGGGCTGAGAGGGGCTCACGCCGAGCCCGACCGTCATACCTGACCCGGATCATGCCGGCGCAGGAAGTGAGGTGGAGTTCAATGGCGAGATCGGTATCCGTCGTCGGAGGCGGAGTGATCGGCCTGTCGATTGCGTGGCGAGCAGCCCGCAACGGCTGGTCGGTGAAGCTGTACGACCCGTCGATCGGTTCGGGAGCGTCCTGGGTGGCGGGCGGCATGCTCGCCCCGCTGTCCGAGGGCTGGCCCGGTGAGGAGAGCGTCCTCGAACTGGGGAGCGCGTCGCTCGACCGGTGGCCCGAGTTCGGGAAGGAACTGGAGGCCGGGGCCGGCGTCGACCTGTTCACGTCGGAGGGTTCGCTCACCGTCGCGTTGGACGGCGCCGACGCCGAAGACCTCCGGACCATCGCCGAGTGGGTGGGGGCGCAGGGCCGGGATCTGCAGATCCTGAATCGCGCCGAGGTCCGCGCCCTCGAGCCGATGCTGGGTCGCGGAGTCCGGTTAGGGCTCTTGGCCGTCGACGAACTGGCCGTCGACAACAGGCTGCTCCTGCAGGCGTTGCAACGGTGTGCCGTCGACGCCGGGGTGGAGCTGATCGGTGAGGCCGTGCGCAGTCTGGACGGGCTGGGCGCGGACCAGATCGTCGTCACCGCGGGCATCGCGTCACCGGCACTGTGGCCGGGACTTCCGGTGCGCCCGGTGAAGGGCGAGATCCTGCGGTTGCGGGCCCGTCCCGGGGTGACCCCCGCGCCGGGCCGGACCATCCGCGGCAGCGTCCACGGCAGACCCGCCTACCTGGTGCCGCGTGCCGACGGCATCGTCGTCGGAGCCACCCAGTACGAATCGGGCAACGACACGCAGGTCACGGTGGCCGGTGTGCGGGACCTGATCGCGGACGCGGAGGCGCTGATGCCCGCCATCGGCGAGTACGAACTGCGTGAGACCTCGGCGGGTCTGCGTCCGATGACCCCGGACAACCTGCCGCTGATCGGCCGGGTGTCCGATCGGGTCGTGGTGGCGACGGGACACGGCCGCAACGGCATCCTGCTCACTCCGGTGACCGCCGACGCGACGGTGGCATTGTTGGAGGGCTCGGCACTGGTCGAGGCGAAAGCCGCAGACCCCGAACGTTTCGAGAAAGTAGCGAGGTAGAGATGAGTGAGCAGCAAGTAGTGGTGCCGATCGGCATCAGCGTCAACGGCGAGGATCACGAGTTCACGGAACCGTTGACCGTCACCGGGCTGCTGGAGGTGCTGAACCTGCCGACCAAGGGAATCGCGGTGGCCGTGAACGGCGCCGTGTTCCCCCGCGCCCGTTGGGACGAGCTCGTGGTCCGGGGCTGGGAGATCGAGATCCTCACGGCGGTGCAGGGTGGCTGACGCGACGCCCGGCGTGCAGAAGGGCCTCACGATCGCGGGCCGCACGTTCGGTTCACGGTTGATCATGGGCACCGGTGGCGCCGCCAACCTGACGGTGCTCGAAGAGGCGCTCGTCGCGTCCGGCACCGAGCTGACCACGGTCGCGATGCGCCGCGTCGACGCCGTCGGCGGCACCGGGGTGCTGGACCTGCTGCGCCGGCTCGACATCGCGCCGCTGCCCAACACCGCGGGGTGTCGCGGTGCGGCCGAGGCGGTGCTGACGGCGCAACTCGCCCGGGAGGCGCTCGAAACCGACTGGGTGAAGCTCGAGGTCATCGCCGACGAACGCACCCTCATGCCCGACGCCATCGAGTTGGTCAGCGCCGCCGAGCAACTGGTCGACGACGGATTCGTCGTCCTGCCGTACACCACCGACGACCCGGTCCTGGCCCGCAGGCTCGAGGACGTCGGCTGCGTGGCCGTGATGCCGCTGGGTTCGCCGATCGGCACCGGGCTCGGTATCGCGAACCCGCACAACATCGAGATGATCGTGGAGGGTGCCGGGGTACCGGTCATCCTCGACGCCGGCATCGGGACCGCCAGCGACGCGACCCTCGCGATGGAACTCGGCTGCGACGCCGTCCTGCTGGCCACGGCGGTGACCAGGGCGAAGGATCCGGCGCTCATGGCGTCGGCGATGCGCGGGGCCGTGGTGGCGGGGTACGAGGCCCGGCACGCGGGCCGCATCCCCAAGCGGTTCTGGGCGCAGGCGTCGTCGTAGAACTCGGGGTCGAGTCGGGGTCCGGTTCGGGGTCCGACCGGTACCAGGGGACGAGTCGGGAGTAGACCTGCGGCCGATGCGCACCGGCCGCAGGTTCCGGCATTCTTCTCACATGATTGAAGTGAGGGGACTTTCAAAGACCTTCGGTGCGACGAAGGCGGTGGACAACCTGACGTTCAACGTGAAGCCGGGTATGGTCACCGGCTTCCTCGGCCCGAACGGTGCAGGAAAATCGACGACGATGCGCATGATCCTCGGGCTGGACCGCCCCACGGCGGGCAGCGCGCTGATCGACGGCAAACCGTACAGCGACCTGGTGCAGCCGCTGCGGACGGTGGGGGCTCTGCTCGACGCGAAGTGGGTGCACCCCAATCGCTCGGCCCGCGCCCACCTGCAGTGGATGGCGGCGTCCAACTCGCTGCCGAAGAGCCGGGTCGACGAGGTGCTGCACCTCGTCGGGCTCACCGAGGTGGCGGGGAAGAAGGCCGGCGGATTCTCGCTCGGCATGTCCCAGCGACTGGGCCTGGCCGCCACGCTGCTCGGCGATCCGAAGGTGCTGCTGTTCGACGAGCCGGTGAACGGGCTCGACCCGGAGGGCATCGTCTGGATCCGGAAGTTCATGCAGCGCCTCGCCGCCGAGGGCCGCACCGTGCTGGTGTCGAGCCACCTGCTGTCCGAGATGGCGCTCACCGCAGAACATCTGGTGGTCATCGGCCGCGGGCGTCTGATCGCCGACACCACCGTGTCCGAGTTCGTCAGCAAGTCCTCGGAATCGACGGTGCGCGTGCGGAGCCCACAGCTGGACGCGCTGCGCAGCGCGCTCACGTCCAACGGACTCACCGTGCGCGAGGACGGATCCGACGGGCAGCAGGCGCTCGTCGTGGTGGATTCGTCGACGGACGTCGTCGGCGGGATCGCCGGTTCGCAGGGCATCGTCCTGCACGAGTTGGCATCTCAGCGCGGATCGCTGGAGGACGCCTTCATGAAGTTGACCGGAGACGACGTGCAGTACCACGCAGAGGGCGTCGAAGATGTGATGAGGGGTGCACTGTAATGGCTGTTCTCAATGCCGAACGGATCAAGATCACGTCGACGAGGTCGCCGTGGTGGTGCACCGTCATCATCATCGTGCTGGGCCTCGGTCTCGCGGCGGTCATCGGGCTGAGCGCGAAGGCGAGCATCAACACGTTCAACAACCAGATCGCGGACGGTAAGCAACCCGACTTCGACCCGTTCCTGCCGCAGATGTCCGACGCCGTCGGCGGTGTCTCCGGGTTCGGTGTGCTGGTTCTGATGATCCTCGCGGCACTGGCCGTGACCAGCGAATACCGGTTCGGGGTCATCCGCACCACGTTCCAGGCCATCCCGAACCGGGCGTCCGTCCTCGTCGCGAAGGCCGGCCTGATCGGCGCGTTCGGCGCCGTGCTGACGTTCGTGCTCACGTTCGGCGCGTACGCCATTGCGAAGGCGACGGCCGGCGACGAGGCCGGAGCGGCACTCACCCTGACCGGTGCGGACGCGTGGCGGTCGATCTACGGCGTCCCGATCTACGCGTTCCTGTGCGTGGTTCTCGCCGTCGGAGTCGGCACCCTGCTGCGTCAGTCGGCGGGGGCGATCGCCCTGCTGCTGCTGTGGCCGCTGCTGATCGAGAGCCTGTTCAACCTGTTCGGCTCGTTCGGCCAGAAGATCATGCCGTTCCTGCCGTTCCTCAACGCCAACAACTTCCTGGGAGCGCCGCAGGGAGTCGATTTCCACTGGGGCCCGTGGGGCAGCCTCGTGTACTTCGCGGTGTTCGTCTTCGTGATCTTCGGGGCCGGACTGGTGGTCGTCAACAAGCGCGACGCCTGACACCCGATACAGTAATCTCGCCCTGCTCCTCCGCCAGGTGATCGTCGGGAGACCTGGCTGAGGGTGACGGTGGGGCGGGAGCCTGTGGGCCGGTGCGAAATCCATTCGCGCCGGCCCACAGGTGCTTCTGCGTTAGGCTCCCGACATGCGACTACGGGGAGTTTTCACAGTCGGAGTGGCCGGTGCGATGGTCCTGGCCGGGTGCTCGTCGACGAGTGAACCCGATTCGCCGCCGGTCGACGCGAGCGCTCTCGCGGCCTCGGTCACCGAGAGCGGTGTGGTGGGGCACCTCGAGCAACTGCAGACGATCGCCGAGAGCAACGACGGCAACCGCGCAGCCGGAACGTCCGGCTACGACGCGAGCGTCGACTACGTCGCACAGACATTGGAAGACAAGGGCTTCGACGTCCAGACCCCGGAATTCGAGTTCCACAAGTTCGACGTGCGGACGGAGGCCCTGCGGTCCGGCGACCGCGACTTCGACGTCCGGGCGATGTCGTATTCACCGTCGACCGGTCCGCAGGGGCTCACCGCCCGCCTGGTGCCCGCCCCGAAGGACGACAGTCCGGGATGCGAGGTCACCGATTACGACGGCCTCGACGTGACAGGCGCGATCGTCCTCGTGAACCGCGGGGTGTGCCCGTTCGCGGCCAAGCAGCAGGTGGCGTCCGAGCGCGGTGCCGCAGGCGTGATCGTCGTCAACAACGAGGACGGACCGATGAGCGGCGGCACCCTCGGCGACCCGGATGTGGGCAAGGTGCCCACGGGCGGGGTGAGCAAGGCGGACGGCGCCGCGCTCGAGCAGGCGGGGGGTGACGTCACCCTCACGCTCGACACCGTCACCGAGTCGAGCACTGCGCGCAACGTCATCGCCCAGACGAAGACCGGCTCGACCGAGGACGTCGTGATGGTCGGCGCGCACCTGGACAGCGTCCCCGAGGGCCCCGGCATCAACGACAACGGCACCGGCGTCGCCGCGACCCTCGAAACGGCCGTGCAACTCGGCGGTTCGCCCGACGTCGACAACGCCGTGCGCTTCGCGTTCTGGGGCGCCGAGGAACTGGGTCTGCTCGGATCGGAGGCGTACGTCGACAGCCTCAGCGAGGAGCAGCGGAACGACATCGCGCTGTACCTGAACTTCGACATGCTCGGTTCCGAGAACGCCGGCTACCTGGCCTACGACGGCGACAACTCCGACAACGTCGGCGAGGGGCCCGGACCCGAGGGATCCGCGGGCATCGAGCGCACGTTCACCGAGTTCCTGCAGGGCGACGGCATCGCCGCGGACGGCACGGACTTCGACGGCCGATCCGATTACGGTCCGTTCATCGAGCACGGCATCCCGTCGGGCGGCGTGTTCAGCGGCGCCGACGAGACGAAGACCCCCGAGCAGGCGCAGAAGTGGGGCGGCACCCCGGGTGTCGTGTACGACAAGAACTACCACAGCGCGACCGATACCCTCGAGAACGTGGACAGGGCCGCGCTCGCCAAGAATGCCGCCGCGGTCGCGTATGCCGTCGGGGTGTACGCGGAGTCGCTCGCGGGGCCGAACGGAGTCCCCATCGGCGCGGACCGGGAGAAGGCGCGGGCCACCGAGTGATGTCCGATTCGTCACGGGTTTGTGCATGTGACGCTGAGTTACTCTTACTCTCGTGAGCGACGACCCCGCCGAAGAGAACAGTGCCGAGCACGGCGCTGCGCAGACACCGAAACGGGGCGACAAGGTGCTGGGCTGGGTGGAATCGGTCAACCGGCAGCCACAGCTGATCGAGGGGCTGCGGAAGATTCGTCGCGCGCTCCCCGGCGATCCCGCGTTCGGGGACCCACTGTCGACGGCGGGCCCCGGAAGCGCGCGGGCGATCGCCCGCGTCGCCGACCGCTTCCTCGATCACCAGCCGGGCGCGTCCCGCGAGATGAGCCTCGGCGCGCTGCAGGTGTGGCAGGCACTGCTCGAGCGCACCGGACGCGGCCGGGGAACACGGGAGGTGACCATCGTGTTCACCGACCTCGTCGGGTTCTCCAGTTGGTCGCTGCCCGCCGGTGACAGCGCCACCCTCGCCCTGCTGCGCGACGTCGCCCGGGCCGTCGAGACCCCCATCGTCGACCGGGGCGGGCATGTGGTGAAACGACTCGGCGACGGTGTGATGGCCGTCTTCTCCAGCCCGGACCGCGCGATCGACGCCGTCTTCGCCGCGCAGGACGCCCTCGCGGACGTCGAGGTGGACGGCTACCGCCCCCGCATGCGCGTCGGCCTCCACACCGGTTCGCCCCGGCAGATCGGCAGCGATTGGCTCGGTGTCGACGTGACCGTCGCGGCCCGCATGATGGAACTCGGCGGCGACGGCAACGTGATGGCGTCGTCCGCCACGCTGTCGAGCCTGCAGCCGGGCACCCTCGACGACCTGGGGGTCGGGGTCAAGCCGTGGCGGCGCGCCTTCTTCGCCCCCGCCCCCAGCGGGGTGCCCTCGGACCTCGGTATCTGGCGGTTGCGGCTCCGCCGCCCGTGAGTACTTGTTAACCGCCGGACGTTAATAAGTACTCACGGGTGCCGCAGGCGCCACAGGGGGGAGACGGGGCCGTGACCGGCACCCAGGTCGTACGACGCCTCCAGGCACTTGGTGACCCACTCCTTGCCGAACGCCACCGCGTCGGGCACGGACCATCCGTGGGCGAGTGCACTCGCGATGGCGGCCGCGAGGGTGTCGCCGCCGCCGTGGTCGTTGCCGGTGTCGATCCGGGGACTGCTGAACTCGAGGAATCGGTCGCCGTCGAACAGCAGATCGGTGCTCGACGCCGACGTCCGCAGGTGCCCGCCCTTCACGATCGACCACTGCGCGCCGAGTGCGTGCAGCGCCTCCGCGGCCCGGCGTGCGGTCGCGTCGTCCACCACGTCGATGCCGGTGATCAACCGGATCTCGTCGAGATTCGGGGTGACCACCGTGGCGATCGGGATCAGCGTGTTTCGCACGGCGTCCAGCGCCTCGGCGTGCAGGAGCGGATCGCCGTGCATCGACGCGCACACCGGGTCGACGACCAGCGGGACCGGTTGGTCCCGGCCGATCCCGACCTCGGTGCACACGGCGGCGACGGCCTCGATGATGGCCGTCGACGCCAGCATCCCCGTCTTCGCTGCCCCGACCCCGATGTCGTCGACGACGCACCGCACCTGCGCGGCCACCGTCTCCGGCGGAATCTCGTGGAAGCCGCTGACCCCCACCGAGTTCTGCACCGTCACCGCGGCGACCGCGACACATGCGTGGACGCCGCACAGCGCCATCGTCCGCGAGTCCGCCTGGATCCCGGCGCCACCGCCGGAATCGGTGCCGGCGATGGTGAGGACGCGGACGGGGGTCTGGCCGTCGGGGGTCAGGGGCAGCAGCTTCACGAAGGGGACCTTACCGATTCTCTGAGGTGACGGATTCGACGGGCAGATACACACGGCCACCTGCGTCGACGAACTCGCTCGACTTCTCGGCCATGCCCGCCTCGATGGCTTCGACCGAATCGAGTCCGTGCTGCTGCGCGTACTCCCGCACGTCGGCGGAGATCCGCATGGAGCAGAACTTCGGACCGCACATCGAGCAGAAGTGGGCCGTCTTCGCCGGCTCGGCGGGCAGCGTCTCGTCGTGGAACTCCCGCGCCGTGTCCGGGTCGAGGGACAGGGCGAACTGGTCGTGCCAGCGGAACTCGAACCGGGCCTTCGACAGCGCGTCGTCCCGCTCCTGCGCGCGCGGATGCTGCTTTGCGAGGTCCGCGGCGTGCGCCGCGATCTTGTACGTGATGACCCCGGTCTTGACGTCGTCCCGGTTCGGCAGCCCCAGGTGCTCCTTGGGTGTCACGTAGCAGAGCATCGCGGTACCGGCCTGCGCGATCATCGCCGCCCCGATCGCGGACGTGATGTGGTCGTACGCCGGTGCGATGTCGGTGGCGAGCGGTCCGAGCGTGTAGAACGGCGCCTCCTCGCACAACTCCTCCTCGAGCCGCACGTTCTCGACGATCTTGTGCATCGGCACGTGCCCGGGACCTTCGATCATCACCTGCACGCCATGCGATTTCGCGATCTTCGTGAGCTCGCCGAGGGTGCGGAGCTCGGCGAACTGGGCCTCGTCGTTGGCGTCCGCGATGGAGCCGGGGCGCAGACCGTCACCGAGCGAGAACGTGACGTCGTAGCGGTGGAGGATCTCGCAGAGTTCGTCGAAGTGGGTGTACAGGAACGATTCCCGATGATGGGCCAGGCACCAGGCCGCCATGATCGAACCGCCGCGGGAGACGATGCCGGTGACCCGGCGCGCGGTCAGCGGAATGTAGCGGAGCAGCACCCCGGCGTGGACCGTCATGTAGTCGACGCCCTGCTCGCATTGCTCGATCACGGTGTCGCGGTAGATCTCCCACGTGAGCGCGGTCGGATCGCCGTCGACCTTCTCCAGCGCCTGATAGATCGGCACGGTCCCCACGGGCACCGGCGAATTGCGCAGGATCCATTCCCTGGTCTCGTGAATGTTCTTGCCGGTGGACAGGTCCATGATGGTGTCCGCGCCCCACCGCGTCGCCCACACCATCTTCTCGACCTCTTCCGCGATCGACGACGTCACCGCGCTGTTGCCGATGTTCGCGTTGATCTTGACCGCGAACGCCTTGCCGATGATCATCGGCTCGAGTTCGGGGTGGCAGCGGTTGGCCGGGATCACGGCGCGACCCGCCGCGACTTCGGCGCGCACCACCTCAGGTGAAACACCCTCTCGTGCAGCGCAATACCGCATCTCAGGGGTGACGGTTCCGGCGCGGGCGGCGTCGAGCTGGGTGCCCGCCCGGTCGGCGATCCACGACGCCCGCAGATGCGGAAGTCCCGCGTCCAGGTCGATCGTGGCGTCCGTGTCGGTGTACGGGCCCGACGTGTCGTACACGTCGAGGTGCTCACCGTTGGTGAGATGTACGCGCCGGACCGGCACCCGGACGTCGTCGCCCGACAGCAGGTACTGCTTGGTGCTGCCCTGGATCGGTCCCGTGGTGACGGACGTGGCTGTAGATATGGTTGTGCTCATCGATGATGCTCCCTACGCCGGCATTACCCGGACAGGTTCGACGGTCGACGGCCCCTAGCCGTCCTCTCAGCCCGCTGGTGCGAGCCCCCGTGGATGTGTAGTTGTCCCGGAGACTGTAACCGAGATCTCTGAGAGTGAACATTCGGGGGAAACTTGGACAGCGGTTCCGTGCATCGGTATAAAGGGTGATGAACATCACATTTCGATTACGACACATACCCCCAGGAGATAGCCATGCTGACGGACGCGCAGGTTGTGGACGTGATCGACAACGCCGATCAGAACCGATTCGAACTCCGACTGAGTGGTGACCTGGTCGGCATCCTCGGATACTTCGCCCTCGCGGACACCCCACCGGGTGCGGGTGCGGGAGTGGTGGCCCGGCCGCCGGGCCCGAAGAGTCGGGGGCGTCAGGCCCCGGTGGTCTCGTTCATGCACACGGTGATCGTGGAGGACTTCGGTCACCGCGGACTCGCCGCACTCATGGTGGGGCGCTCCCTCGACCTCGCCCGCGGGTACGGCTGGAAGGTCCGGCCCGTCTGCACGTACGTGCAGCGCTTCGTCGCGGGGCATCCCGACTACCGCGACCTCATGGTTCCGGTGGACGCCTGACGCGGTCGGGACACGAATCGACCACTCGTCGGCAACGAAACGGTTCCGGGGCCGGTGATTCCACTCGCGACGGTGCTCGTGAACTGATTCCATGAGTGGCATGGATCACATGTCGGACGGTTCCGAGCCGTCGGGGAGCATCACGGCCGTCGATACTCGCGTACTCGACAACCCCGCCCACGAACGATTCGATCTGTGGCTGGGGGACGAGCTGGTCGGCATCCTCGGCTATCGCGACGAGGACGACATCCCCGGGTTCACCGCCGAGTCCGGCGAGGTGGTCGCGTTCATGCACACGGTGATCGTGGAAGACTTCGGTGGCCGCGGCCTCGCCGCGGTCCTCGTGGGCGAGGCGCTGGGTTCAGCGCGCCGGCGGGGCTGGAAGGTGCGTCCCATCTGCACGTACGTCCGGCGCTACGTGGCGCTGAACCCAGAGCATCTCGACATCCTGGTCGCCGACTAGAACGACTTCCGAGAGCACTGCTCTTGCTGGACGTCGATTCGTGGTGAATACTGCTCTGCATAGAGAGCAGTGCTCACAATCGGAGGCGTGTCATGGTGGTGTCGGATCGGATCGACGGTCGTGCCGGGATCGCACGGATCTCCGCCGCAGCGCTGTTCGCCCTCGCGGGTGCGCTGTTCGTCGTCTACCCCGTGGTGCGTCCGTACGCGGCGGGCGGGGCACCGGACGGGCGGGCGGAGTTCGCCTCACCGTGGTGGCTCGTCGCCCACCTCGCCGCCGTCGGCGGATTCATCGCGTTCGGACTCGCGCTCGTTCCGCTCGCCGGCCTGCTGGAGGGGACGGCCGGCAGGCGGGCGGGCGTGGTTGCCGTGGCGGCGTCGTGGATCGGCATCGGACTGACCCTGCCGTACTACGGGGCCGAAACGTTCGCGCTGCACACGCTCGGCGCCAGCGGCCTGGACGACGGTGCCGTCACCGCCCTCGCCGAGAGCGTGCGGATGGGAGCGGCGCAGGCGACGCTGTTCGCCACCGGCCTGCTCCTCGTCGCGGTCGGCGCGGCGGCGGCCGCCGTGGCCATCGCCCGCTCCCGGCTACTCGCCGGCTGGTCGGGCATTCCGATGGCAGTGGGGTTCGCACTGTTCATCCCGCAGTTCTACGCCGACGCCCCCCTGCGCATCGCGCACGGCGTGCTCATCGGGTTCGGTTGTGCGGTTGTGAGTCTCGGGTTGCTGCGTTCTCAGTCGCCGAGGTCGACGATGACCGGCGCGTGATCGCTGGCGCCCTTGCCCTTGCGTTCGTTGCGGTCGATCTCGGCCTTGTCGACACGGCCCGCGAGGGCGGGCGACCCGAGCACGAAGTCGATGCGCATTCCCTGCTTCTTCGGGAACCGCAGCTGGGTGTAGTCCCAGTAGGTGTAGACACCCGGGCCCGGGGTGTGCGGACGGACGACATCGGCGAATCCCGATTCGACGAACGCCTGGAAGGCCTCGCGCTCGGGGACGGACGTGTGGGTCTTGCCCTCGAACAGCGCCGGATCCCAGACGTCCTCGTCGGTGGGCGCGACGTTCCAGTCGCCGACCAGCGCGATCTGCGCGTCCGGATTTCGGTCCAGCCATCCGACCGCATCCGTGTGCAGCTTCGCCAGCCACTCCAGCTTGTACGTGTAGTGCGGATCGGCGAGCTCACGGCCGTTGGGGACGTACAGGCTCCAGATGCGGACGCCGTTGCAGGTGGCGCCGATGGCGCGGGCTTCCTGCGCGGGCGCGACCTCCGGGTCCTTGTGGAACCCGGGCTGATCCTCGAAGCCGATCTGCACGTCGTCGAGACCGACACGGGACGCGATCGCGACACCGTTCCACTGGCTGAGGCCCACGTGCGCGACCTCGTACCCCAGTTCGCGGAACCGCTCGTACGGGAACTGCTCGTCCTTGCACTTGGTTTCCTGCATCGCCAGCACGTCGACGTCGGACCGCTGGAGCCAGTCCAGGATCCGGTCGGTACGGGCACGAACAGAGTTCACGTTCCAGGTTGCGATGCGCACGGCAGCCACCCTAGCGGCATTGTCCGACAGATTTTCAGCCGCCGGGTTCGGTGGCGTAGCGGTACCGGTGGTGCGCCACGAAGCCGACGTTGCGGTACATCGCCTGCGCGCCCTCGTTCTCGACGGCGACCTGCAGGCACGCGTGGGTCGCGCCGTGCTCGCGTCCCCAATTGATCATGTCGCCGCAGATCAGGCTGCCGATTCCGCGGCGGCGGTGAGCCTGCGCCACCTCGACCGCGGTGAGTCCGACCCATCGTCGGTCGTCGGGCGCGGTCGTGACGGATCCGCGGGCGACGGCGAGGAGCGCCGAGTCGGCGGCGCCGATCCGGCCGAAGCCGAGCGTCCCGCCGCGGACCGCGTTCAGCACGTCGACCGCGAAGTCGGGCAGCGCGGACCCACGGTAGCGGTACAGGGCGAGCCAGTCCGGATCCGGGTGATCGGTGACCGTCGTGGTCCGCGGACCCTCGGGCAGCGCCAGGTTTTCGACGTCGGCGGCCATCACGACCACTTCGTCGCTGACGTTCCAGCCCAGCGGCACCTCGCCCAGGCGGTCGGGGATCAGCAACCGCAGCGGGCGGTCCCGTTCGGCGTACCACTCGCGCAGGCGGTCGAGCGTGCCGCCGGGGGAGGGGTCGTCGAGACTCCCGACCGTCCCGCGGTCGCCGAGCGGCGCCGCCGAGTTGGCGCGTCCGGTGAAGCCGTGGCCGTACCGGGCGAGCCAGCCGTCGATCCATGCGTGCTCGATACCCGGCCAGCCGTCGGCGGAGGCCAGTTCGAGGGACCGGATCTCGCTCGCCCGCACCGGTCGTGCGGGGACCGCCTTCAGTGCGACCACACGCTCCGGCTCCACTTCGATCGCGGAGCCGGCAGCGTCGCGGACGACCACGGCCGGCTCGATGCTCTCGAGCACCCCGATGACGTCGGTCACCGGATGGCTGGACCCGGGCGGCAGTTGGTATCGCAGCACCACCCGGCTTCCGAGCGGAATGTCAGTCGTCATGCCCGAACGGGTCTTCGACCGTTCCCGGCACCCAGCTGAGCCCGGGAACTCCCCAGCCGGCGCGCTTGATGGTCTTCTTGGCGGCGCGTGCGTTGCGGCCGACCAGCATGTCGACGTAGAGGAAACCGTCGAGGTGACCGACCTCGTGCTGCAGCATGCGCGCGAAGAAGTCGCGTCCCTCGATCTCGACGGCGTTGCCGTCGGCGTCGGTGCCGGTGACCTTCGCCCACTCGGCCCGGCCGGTGGGGAACTGCTCGCCGGGAACCGACAGGCAGCCCTCGACGTCGTCGTCCGGGTCCGGCATGGTCTCGGGTCGTTCCGACGTCTCGAGGACCGGGTTGACGACGCAACCCCGGCGGCGGAACGGCTTTCCGTTCTCGTCGACGTCCGGGCAGTCGTAGACGAACAACCGCAGCGGCAGGCCGACCTGGTTGGCGGCGAGCCCGACGCCGTTGGCGGCGTCCATCGTGTCGTACATGTCGGCGATGATGTCTGCGAGTTCCGCAGGTGACTGGGACACCGTCTCGGTCGGTTCGTGCAATACCGGGTCGCCCACGATCCGGATGGGGAGGATGGCCATGGTCGTCAAGGATAGTGCGGCGCGCCCGAGCCGTTCGCACTGCCCGCGGCGTTCGTCGTGGTTGAATAGTCGCTGAAGTACAGCTGTGTAATTCGTTGCTCGGTCGGCCACGCGATCGAGGAGCCGGGGGAACGTGGTTTCGCTGACATCGAGCGAGAGCTAGTAGTCGAGGAGTGAGATGGACGGCGCAACAGCGCGTAGTCGGAACCAGTCCGAGCGCACCGACAGCGACACTTCCGTAGGGGTCGACGACGTCGTCGACGACGGTCTCTCGCGTCGGGAGCACGACATCCTGTCCTTCGAGCGCCAATGGTGGAAGTACGCCGGCGCGAAGGAAGAAGCGATCAAAGAGCTGTTCGACATGTCCGCCACCCGGTACTACCAGGTGCTCAACGCGCTGGTGGACCGGCCGGAGGCACTCGCAGCCGACCCGATGCTCGTGAAGCGCCTGCGACGGCTGCGCGCGAGCAGGCAGAAGGCCCGCGCGGCCCGTCGCCTCGGGTTCGACGTCACGTAGCACCCGGTCGCTAAGGTCGACATCGTGAGTACTCCGAAACCCGAATCGTCCGGCCCGCCGTTACGTGCCCTCGCGATGGTGCTGATCGCCCTCGCGATTCTCTTCGCGGGTCTCGGTTTCGCCTCCCTCGGAGGTTCGGACTCGGAGGAGACCGCAGCCACCGTCACGACCTCGGCGGCTGCCACGACCACCGCCGCCCGTCCGACGACGGCCGCCGGAGCGGCGGGAGGCACCTCGGCTTCCGCGGCGAGCACGACGTCCGGTGCGTCCAGTACCACGAAGGCCGCCGACGCGGCGTCGGTGCCGGTGCGGGTGCTCAACAACAGCAACGTCACGGGTCTCGCGAGCCAGACCGCCACCGAACTGATGTCCTCGGGGTGGACGGTGTCGGAGACCGGCAACTACAGCGACAGCACCATCTCCGAAACCACCGTGTACTACGGGACTTCCGCCGCGGAGAAGGAAGCGGCCATCGAGATCGCGGCGCAACTGGGGGTGTCGGCCGAGCCGAAGTTCCCGGGAATCGCGAATTCGTCTGCCGGTGTGGTCGTCATCGTCACTTCCGCGCAGTAGACCGGACGGTCGGTGCATCGGCGCCGCGGTTATGATCAGATGCACTTCTTCGCCACCTCAAAGGAGCGGTTTGATGGCCTCGAGTTCTACCCGTCGGATGTCCTGGCGCATTGTCACCCCGGTGGTGGCCATTGCCGCACTCGGACTGACCGCCTGCAGTAACAACGAGGCGCCGTCCGACGTTCCCGGCACCACTCCTCCCGTCTGGACCGGTGCCGCCGATCCCAGTGCCGCAGGCGTTCCCGGCGACGCCGAGAGCGGCTCGGGCGAGCACGCGGAGAGCGGCGCGCTCACCGCGACGCTGAAGAACGCGGAGGGCGTGAACGTGGGTACCGCCACGTTCAAGCAGTCGGGAAGTCACGTCGAGGTCACCGTGTCCGTCAAGGATCAGACGCCCGGGTTCCACGGATTCCACGTGCACTCCGTCGGAAAGTGTGAGACGAACTCCGTGGCACCGACCGGTGGTGCGCCCGGAAACTTCCTGTCCGCGGGCGGGCACTTCCAGGCCGAGGGCCACTCGGGGCACCCCGCGAGCGGCGACCTCACCTCGCTGCAGGTGCTGGAGGACGGCACCGCCGAGTTGGTCACCACCACCGACGCCTTCACGGTCGAGGACCTGAAGAACGGCGACAGCGGCACCGCGGTCATGATCCACTCGGGTCCCGACAATTTCGCGAACATCCCCACCCGTTACGCACCCGCTCCCGATCAGGAAACCCTGAACACCGGTGACGCAGGCTCTCGTGTGGCCTGCGGTGTCATCGGCGCCAGCTGAGTCGCGTGACACCCCGGCTGCGGCCGGGGTGTCGGTGCGCTGCCGCGGGCCTCGGCCTGTGGTTGGATCGAAACCGTGGTAGTTCCCTTTCCCGGTTCGCCGCGGCCGACGCTGGGTGTCGAGTGGGAGATCGCGCTGGTCGACAGGGTCACGCGGGATCTCTCCAACACGGCCGCGGAGGTGTTCGACGCGGTCGCGAATCTCGCGGGTCCGGAGGATCCGCGGATCACCAAGGAGTTGCTGCGCAACACCGTCGAACTCGTCACCGGCATCCACTCCACCGTCGGTGAGGCGATGGACGACCTCGACGAGTCGCTCGACCTGCTGCGGCGGGCGGCGAACCCGCTCGGGGTCGATCTCATCTGCGCCGGAACGCACCCGTTCGCGCAGTGGTCGACCCAATTGGTCACGCGGACACCGGATTACGACGAGCTGATCGAGCGTACCCAGTGGTGGGGCCGTCAGATGCTGATCTGGGGTGTGCACGTCCACGTGGGGGTGTCTTCGCCGCAGAAGGTGTTCCCGATTCTCAACGCGCTCTTGCAGCGGTACCCGCATCTGCTCGCGCTGTCCGCGTCCTCACCGATGTGGGCGGGCGTCAACACGGGGTACGCGAGCAATCGCGCCCTGATGTTCCAGCAACTTCCCACCGCGGGGCTGCCGTACCAGTTCGCGAACTGGGCGCAGTACGAGGATTTCATCAGCGACCAGATGAAGACCGGCGTGATCACCAAGATCGGCGGGATGCACTGGGACATCCGGCCCGCGCCGCGGTGGGGCACCATCGAGGTCCGCGTCTTCGACGGTATCTCTACCCGCGCCGAACTCAGTTCTCTCGTCGCGCTCGTGCACTGCCTGATCGTCGACCTGGACCGGCGCTTCGAGGCGGGCGAGAACCTGCCGAACCTGCAGCCGTGGCACGTGAAGGAAAACAAGTGGCGGGCCGCGCGGTACGGGCTCGACGCCGAGATCATTCTCGACGAGGACAGCAACGAGCGACTCGTCACCGACGACCTGAACGACCTGCTGGAGAAGCTGGCGCCGACCGCCGTGCGTCTCGGCTGCGCGGACGAATTGGCCGCTGTGGAGGAGATTCCCCGCCGCGGCGCCTCCTACCAGCGGCAACGTCAGGTCGCGGAGGCGACCGGCGGTGACCTGGTGGCTGTCGTCGATGCGCTGGTGAAGGAGCTCGGGACCTGAAAGCCGGTCTCGGGCAGGACACTCGTCCACTTGCCGTTCACGTGTTGTTTACACTTGGCGGGTGTCGATCGACGATGTTGCCGTTGTACGGCCGGGTGGGCCCGTCGATCGTTCCCGCATGTTCGTCGCGGGCGGGGCGCTCGGTGTCGCGATCCTGCTGGTCGTGGTCCAGTCGGTCGCGTCCGTCCAGGGTTTCCAGGGGCCCCTGGAGAGCCTGTTCCGCGACTACGTCCTGACCCCCAAGTCGGCGTCCGTTCCGTGGGCCGGCCTCGCGCTCGCGATGGTCGGGCTCAGCAACCGGCAACGCGTCGTGGCGCTGTCCGCGGCAGCGGGCATCGACGTGGTGGTCGCGGCTGTGCGCTACCTGTCGGGTGGCCCGCTGACCGTCGGTAACGGCGCGACGTGGGTTCTGACGGCGGTCGGTGTCTACGCCGCGGTCCGGTGGACGGGTGAGCAGCGGCGCAGCGCCCTGAAAGGTGTCGGGCTGGGTGCGCTGCTGATTCTCGCGACCAAGTTCGGCGACGCCTGGCTGCAGGTCACGATCATGGCCGGGCCGATGGTCCTCGACGAGTTCGCCCAGCTCGCGGATCACGCGCTGGGAAGCCCGTCGTGGCACATGGGGCAGTTCGTCGACGCGCTCGGTCCCGTCGGTTACGGCATCCTGCACTGGGTCTACATCGAACTGCCCGTCGCGGCCATCGCGGTGGCCGTCTACCAGCTTCGGAACGGATGGCCCTCGCACTACCTGGTGCGCACGTTCCTGCTGATCGGTCTCGTCGGTCCCATCTTCTACGTGCTGTTCCCCGTGGTCGGTCCGATCTTCGCGTTCGGTACCGAAGGGCAGGGGTTCCAGGTCAGCGACTACTGGCCGAACTTCGTCCCGGCACCCGACTTCGCGCCCGAACCCCTGTCGTTCGATTCGACGACCCCGCGCAACTGCATGCCGAGCCTGCACACGGCGTGGGCACTCGCGCTGTTCATCCACTCCCGGCAGGGCGCCTGGTGGCTGCGGCTCGGCGGCACGTTCTGGCTGGTGTGCACACTGACTGCGACCCTCGGGTTCGGCTACCACTACGGCGTCGACCTGGTCGCCGGAGCCGTCCTGTGCCTGACCATCGAGTCCGCGCTCCGCGACCCCGAACGGGGGTGGGGCTGGTTCCGGGTCCGTCTCGTCGGCGGTGGCGCGCTGGTGCTGACGGGACTGCTGCTCAGCTACCGCTACCTCGCGGTGCCGATGGGCCGATTTCCGGAGGTGTCCGGACCGCTCGTTCTCGGCGCCCTTGCCGCGATGAGTCTCGGCTTCTATGCGACGTTCTTCGCCAGGCCCGACACCGCGCTCGCCCGGTGGGGCAACGGCGCGAAGGCGGCTGTCACGGACGTTCTGGTGGCTCCAACTCGTTGATCATCAGCAGCCCGTCCTGATCGCGCTGCTCCCGGTACGCCACCCGGCCGACGCTGTGCGCGATGACCGGCGCGGTGAACAGGGTGAAGATGCCGACGAGGATCAGCATCCAGATGTCGACGTTGCCGCGCAGTTCGAGGACTGCGCCCGCGAGAACCATGATGAGACCGACCACCTGCGGTTTGGTGGCGGCGTGCATGCGGCGCAGGGTGTCCGGGAAGCGGACGATGGCGATGGCGGCCGTCAGTGCGAGCAACGACCCGCACAGCATGAGGGTGGCCCCGATGACGTTCAGCACGGTCGTCACGACTTGTCACTCACCCGGAATCGGGCCACCGACACCGAGCCGATGAACCCCACCAGCGACAACGCGACGATTGCGGGCACGATCGTCGTGTCGCCGGTGTACGCCGCCCACACGGCGAGTCCGCACATCGCGAGGGCGATCAGCGTGTCGAGGGCGACGAGGCGATCCAGCGAGTTCGGACCGTCGAGCAGCCGGAACGTCGTCAGCATCCCGGCAACGACCAGGATGATTCCGGATATGACCGATACGACTGTCATGAGCTGCCCTCCTGAGCGGGGTCGTCGTACTGCTGGTCGCGGTTGTGCCAGGGGCTCGGTTTCCAGTCGGAGTCCCGTTCGAACGCCTCGATGAACAACCGCTCCAGCTGCGCGACCGTGCGGTAGAACTGGCTGACCGCCTTCTGCGAGCCCATGTCCAGGACGTGGACGTAGACGATCCGCCGGACCTGGTCGATCTCGAGAACCATGGTCCCGGGGATGAGGTTCAGCACGTCGATGCAGAGGGTCAGCACGAGGTCCGACTTGATCCCCAGCTGGTACCGCAGGACGCCGGTGACGGGCGGCGGCCCGGGACGGAGTGCGAGCCACGCGATCTGGAGGCTCGACTGGAGCGAGTAGTACACGAACATCACCGCCAGCCGCAGCAGCGGCAGGAAATGCACCCGGCCCTCCACGGGCACCCGCGGCAGCGGCATCAGCACCATGATGATCGCGCCGACGGCGAGTCCGCCGAGGATGTTGCCCCAGCTGACGTTGCCCCACAACAGGATCCACACCGACATCAGCCACAGCAACGCGCCGAACTGGAGAATTCTCTCGCGTTTCATCGCGGTGCCTCCTGCGCTTCGCCGCCGGGGTGACCGCCGAGGACGGCGTCGATGTAGATGGACCGGTTCTGCAGATCGCTCGCCGCGCGATCGCTGATCTGGATGATCTGGCCGGCGAACACCGTCATCGCCAGCCCGACGGCGACGAGGGCGACGGTGGGGATCAGCATCATTGCGGGGATCCGGCCCACGTCGGCGCGGTCGTCGAATGCGATGTCGGCCTCGGACTCGTCGAGCAGCGCCGACGGGCTGACGTCCGCGAGGTCGCCCTCGGGGGCGTCGGCGCGGGCCCGCCAGAACGCCTTGGTCCACACGCGTGCGACGACGTACAGGGTGAGGAGGCTGGTGACGGTTCCGCCTGCGACGAGGGTCCACGCCAGCACGCTCGCGTCCGCCGAGCCGGCCTGCAACAACGCGACCTTGCCGATGAACCCGGAGAACGGGGGAATGCCGCCGAGGTTGAGGGCCGGAATGAGGAACACGATGGCCAGGACGGGGCTGGCCGCGGCGAGCCCACCGAGACGCCGCAGCGACGAGGACCCGGCCTGGCGTTCGATGAGACCGACCACCAGGAACAGCGTGGTCTGCACCAGGATGTGGTGGGCGACGTAGTAGATGGCACCCGAGAGCCCCGACTGCGTGGACAGCGCGACACCGAACACCATGTACCCGATGTGGCTGACCAGGGTGAAGGACAGCAGACGTTTGATGTCGCTCTGCGCGATCGCACCGAGGATGCCGACGAGCATCGTCAGCAGGCCGCACACCATCAGCACGTTGTCGAGTTCGCCCTCCGGAAAGAGCAGCGTGTGCGCGCGGATGATCGCGTACACACCCACCTTGGTGAGGAGGCCGGCGAACACGGCGGTGACCGGGGCCGGCGCTGTGGGGTAGGAGTCGGGCAGCCACGTCGACAGCGGGAACACCGCGGCCTTGATGCCGAACGCCACGAGCAGCACGCCGAAGATGGCGGTGCGGGTGCCGGACGGGATGCCGTCGAGGCGGGTGGCCATGTCGGCGAGGTTGAGGGTGCCGGTGGCCGCATAGGCGAACGCGATGCCCGCCAGGAAGATCAGCGAGGACACCATCGACACCATCACATACGACACACCCGCGCGGACGCGGTCGGCGCTCGCGCCCAGAGTCAGCAGCACGAAACTGGCGGCGAGGAGCACCTCGAAACCGACGTACAGATTGAACAGGTCGCCGGCGAGGAATGCGTTGGAGATGCCCGCCGTCAGCGCCAGATACGTCGGCAGGAAGATCGAGACGGGCTGGTCCTCACTGCCGTCGCGGATACCCTGACCCACGGCGTACGCCATGACGGCGAGCAGCACGATGGACGAGACCACCAGCATCATCGCGGACAGTCGGTCGACCACCAGCGTGATGCCGATCGGCGAGTCCCAGCCACCCACCTGAACGGCCGTCGTGCCGTCGCGGTCGGCGAGGAACAGCAGCAGTCCCGACACGACGAGGACGCCGATCAACGCGACGAGCGTGATGATCCGCTGGGCCCGCGGACGCCGTCCGAGCACCAGCGTGGCCGCGGCGGCGAGCATCGGGACGAGGACGGGCAGCGGCGCGAGCGCCGTGATGACGTGCGGGGAAATGGTCACGACTTCTCCCCGATCCCGGCCTTGTCGATCTCCTCGTCGTCGTCGAAGTCACCGTCGTGCAGGTCTTCGTAGCATTCGAGGTCTTCGAGGTTCTTCAGTTCTTCCAGGGGAATGGGGTTTCCGTCCTTGTCGAAGGCGTCGCCGCTGAAACTCGGCTCGCCGGTGACCGGGTCGTCGGAGCGGTCGCGGTCCGGGGCCTCGGCGGGCGACCGGCGCCGCAGGACCTTGGTGTCCTCGGGGTCGTTCTCGACGGCGTCCTGCGTGGTGATCTTGAACGACCGGTACGCGAGCGCGAGCACGAAACCGGCGATGCCCATCGTGATGACGATCGCCGTCAGGATCATCGCCTGAGCCAGCGGGTCGGCCATCGACTCGTGAATGGACTCGCGGCCCACGATGGGCGGATTGCCGTCCCGCCCACCGGACGTGAGGATGAGAAGGTTGATGCCGTTGCCGAACAGCAGCAACCCCAGCAGCATGCGGGTGATACTGCGTTCGATGAGCAGGTAGACGCCGGCCGACACGAGGACGCCGATGATGACGAGAAATCCGAGGTTGGCGCTCATTACTGGTTCACCTCGACCTGTGCGTCGAGACGTGCCCCGAGACTGCGGAGTACGTCGAGTACGAGTCCGACCACGATGAGGTACACACCCAGGTCGAAGAACAGGGCGGTGACCATCTTGACGTGACCGAACACCGGCAGCGTCACCTCGAAGACCGCGGAGGACAGCGCGGGGGCACCGAGGAACAGCGACGCCAGCGCGGTGCCTGCGGCGAGCGTGAGCCCGAGCCCCAGGATCTTGCCCGCGTCGATCGGGACCGTCTCGCCGAGTTCGTACCGCCCGCCCGCGAGGTACCGCAGGACCAGCGCCAGACCGGCGGTGAGGCCGCCGGCGAACCCGCCGCCGGGCGCGTTGTGACCGGCGAAGAAGAAGTACACCGACAGCACCATGATGGTCGGGAAGATCAGCCGGGTCGTCACCTCGAGGACCAGTGACCGGTGTTTCGGATCGATGAGGTCGCCGCCGAGCAGCCAGGTGGTCTCGGAATGCGAGGCCGAAGACTCGGCCGTGACCGCGGGGGCGTCGGCCACCCGGGGGGCGCTGCCGAAGCGGCGGTTGCGGAACACCAGGCTCGCGACACCGGTGGCCGCGACGAGCAGCACCGAGATCTCGCCGAGCGTGTCCCAGGCGCGGATGTCGACGAGCAGGACGTTGACGACGTTCTTGCCGTTGCCGAGGTAGTACGCCGCGTCGGGGAGTCGCTCGTAGATCGGCACCGAGTTCCGCGCGTTGATGGCGTACGCGCCGATCGTGGTGATGGTGGCACCGACCGCGACCGCCAGCAGCGCCCGCGGAATCTTGAATCCGATCGCCCGGCGCTCGTCCACCTCGGCGGGCAGTTTCCGGAACACGAGGACGAAGATGACCAGCGTCAGTGTCTCCACCAGGAACTGGGTGAGCGCGAGGTCGGGAGCGCCGTGCAGAGCGAACAGCACACCGCAGCCGTAGCCGCTGAGACCGACGAGGATCACGCTGGCCAGACGGTTGCGCATCACGGTTGCGGCGAGCGCGGCCGCGACCATCATCAGCCCGATCACGAACTGCACCGGCGAATCCCACAGGCGCACGTCGGCGCCGGTGTCGGTGCCGACGGCGAGCAGCACCAGCGGCACCAGCACCAGGGTGCCGAGGATGGTCGCCTGGGTCAGCGGTAGCGAACCGCGCTGGGTGGCGCCGGTCAGCCGCATCGACAGGGCGTCCATGCCGCGCAGCGTCGCGTCGTAGATGCGGTCGGCGTTGCCGAGCGGGGGATGCTCGAACCGCAACCGGTTGACCCAGCGCTGCGCCACGAAGAGCGCGGTGCCGACGGCGAAGACGAGCAGTGTGAGCAGCAGCGCCGTGTTGACGCCGTGCCACAGCGCGAGGTGGTAGTCGGTGGCGGCCTCCGGGGGCAGGGTGCGCGAGTACGGCGTCAGCAGCTTCTCGAGCTGCGGCGCCGCCAGTCCCGCCGCCAGGCTCAGCACCGCGAGAACGGCGGGTGCGGCGAGGAACAACGGTCCGGGCGCATGCATGCCCTGCACGGCCGGGCTCGGCCGCGCGAGCCGCTTGCGGCCGAAGGCGCCCCACATGAAGCGCACGCTGTAGGCGAGCGTGAGGATCGAACCCAGCACGACGACGCCGACGGTGGCGATCCGCGCCGGGTCGGCGAGGACGGTCGTGCTCAGCAGGGAGTCGAACGCGGCCTCCTTGCCGACGAACCCGAGGAACGGCGGAAGCCCGGCCATGCTGGCCGCGGCCAGTGCGGCGAACACCATCAGCGCCGGCGCACGATTGCCGAGGTGCGCGAGTTTGCGGATGTCGCGGGTCCCCGTCGTGTGGTCGATGATGCCGACCACCATGAACAGTGCGGCCTTGAACATCGCGTGCGCGACGACCATCGTCATGCCGGCGAGCGCGGCGTCGCGGGTGCCGAGACCGACCAGCACCATCATGAAGCCGAGCTGGCTGACGGTGCCGAACGCGAGCACCAGTTTGAGGTCGAACGCGCGCATCGCCCGCCACCCGGCGAGGACCATCGTCAGCAGGCCGAGCGTGATGATCGTGAACCGCCAGGGCGCCGCGTCGGCGAAACCTGGCGACAACCTGGCCACGAGATAGATACCGGCCTTCACCATCGCGGCGGCATGCAGATAGCCGCTGACCGGGGTGGGGGCGGCCATCGCGCCGGGCAACCAGAAGTGCAGCGGGACGATCGCCGACTTCGACAGCGCACCGATGAGGACCAGCACGACGGCGACACCGGCGAGCCAGCCGCGAGGTGCGACCTCGATCAGTTCGGACAGGTTGTACGTGCCACTCACCTGGCCGAGGATGATGATGCCGACGAGCATCGCCAGACCACCCGCGGTCGTGACGAGCAGCGCCTGCGTCGCGGCGCGGCGGCTCGAGGCGCGTTCGGCGTAATGCCCGACCAGCAGGAACGACAGGACCGTCGTCAGTTCCCAGAAGATGTACAGCAGCAACATGTTGTCGCTCGCGACGAGCCCGAACATGGCCCCGGCGAATGCCACCATCTCGGCGGCGAAGATGCCGAGACGGGGTTCGTCGTCGGTGAAGTAGCGGGCGCAGTAGACCAGGATCAGCGTGCCGATGCCCAGCACCAGCACCGACATGATCGCGGCGAGCGGATCGAACCAGAAGTCGAGGTCCATCGACAGGCCCGGAGCCCATTCGACGGACACGGTCTGCACCGTGCCCCAGTTCGCGATCACCCATCCGAGTGACACCAGCGGGACGAGGGAGAGGGGATAGAAACCGTTGCGGCCGAACTGGCGCACCACAAGCGGAGCCAGAACGGCGGCAACGGCATGGGCGAGCAGAACAGCAAGCAAAAGGCACTCCGTCGGGGGTCAGCGGGCGGCGGGGTGTCGGAACGAAACGAACCGAGTCGTGTAGACCGTTCGCTTAGCTAGCGAACTGGGCTACGTGTACATCCTACTGGGTCGGTTATTCGGACCCACAATCGCGGCAAATCGGACTAATGGGGCGCATTGTGTTATGGGCACGTGCCCGGACTGATCTATCTTGGGTCGGTGCCAGCCGAGATCCGAACCGCCGCGCTCGCCCACATCCGTGACCGCAAACTCCTCCAGACGCGTTCGGCGGGGAAGACCGCGTTCTACATGGCAGGCGGCAAGATCGACCCGGGCGAGAACGCCGAACAGGCTCTGCACCGCGAGATCCGGGAGGAACTCGACGCCGGAATCGTCGACGGGACGCTCGAACGCCTGGGGGTCTTCGAGGCGCCCGCGTACGGACATCCCGAGGGCACGGACCTGCACATTACCTGCTTTCTCGCCGAACTGAGCACCGAGCCGCGGCCGACGAGCGAGATCGCCGAACTGCGGTACTTCACCGTCGACGAATACGCGGCGATGCCGGACGTCGCGCCCGGCTCGATGCTCGTGTTCCGCCGGCTGCAGTCGCTCGGCCTCCTCGACTAGGTGAGTGGCGCGGTGCCCTCCGGTGCACCGTGGCGCTCACGTAGCGAGTAGACGCAGAACGCGACGACGAGCAGCATCGCGACACCGGCGAGATGGTCGGACGCGGCGGTCGAGGCCGGCGACGACGGCAGGCGGTGTTCGCTGGGCGCACCCGAGTAGACCACCCGGCTGCGGGGAACCGTGGTCGCCGCGACGAACACCAGCGACGCGAACGGCAGCGCCAGACCGAGCACCGCGACCGGCGCAGAACCCGGCAGCGCGGAGGCGAGCGCGAAACCCGTCCCGCCGCCCAGGACCCCCAGCCGGAGCAGGAGCGCGACGCCGTCGTTGCCGAAGTCCGGCGAGATGGTGGCGACCAGCGGAACGACGGCGGCGACACACAGACCCCACCCGGGCCGTCGCCGCTTCGGCGGAACCCTGACCGCCACCGCCATTCCCGCGGCGACGGTGACGACGCCGACCGCCAGCAACGCCGGCGCGGGCGTCGTCACCCGGGGGGTCCGGAGGTCGTCGAGGACGAGCACGGCCGCGGCGGTGGCCCCGGTCGCCGCGAGGAGGAAGTGTCCGTCGATCCCGGGGAGCCGTCGCCCGATCAGCACGGTCACCCCCAGGATCACAGCGAGCGAGAACGCCACGATCAGCCAGACCGTCAGGGGTTCGCCGAATTCCTGATCGTCGATCCACGCCCCGAGCAGCCGGTTGAGCAGGGCGAGTCCCAGGGCTCCGACCAGCGCGGTCAGCAGGGTCTTCCGTTCGGGGCGTTGCACCCGGAACTGCGACCGCGCCAGCACCGCCGACGCGAGCGCGAGCACGAGAACTCCGATCAGCAGCCACTGCGGAGGTTCGCCGATCGCCGAGGTGCTCATGCTTGCGGGTTCGACATACGCGGTATCGCCGCGCGGCAGTTTCTGCACGCTCGCGAGGAGGAATGCGCCCGCCACCCCGAGAGTCAGCGCCAGCTGCGAAGCCCAGCGACCCCACACCGCGGCGACCGCCGCGCCCAGCAGGAACCCGGCAGTCGCGGTCTTGGCGAAGTGCAGGGCGATCAACGTGTCGACGCCGCCGGCGCCGGGCACCGCCCAGCGCGCGCCGATCAGGACGACCGCGCACACCGCGGCCAGGAGCCACGACACCCGCCGGGAGCCCGACCGTTGCAGACCGCCCACCGCGATGACGGCGAGAACCAGGGCCACCACCACACCCGTCGGCTGGCTGCTGATCCACCGGTCGATCTCGCGATCGGAGGCGTTGATCGTCCAGGCCCGGTTACGGGGATTGGTGAGGACGAACCCGGCCAGTGCGCCGGACGCGAGCGCAGCCGCGGCCGACAGGGGTTCCCGGAAGTCCATTTGCCCACGGTACTCGAGCGGGTAGGAATGGAAATGGCGAACCCGGCGTTGGCAACGAAGGCGTGCCCGAGAACGACTCCGATCGAATACACCCGAGGCGAGGAGCCCCCTATGACGTCGATCAACGAGAAGGCCACCACCCTGCTGGAGCTGCACCGGCCCGGCAACCCCGTCATCCTGCCCACCGTGTGGGATGCGTGGTCCGCGAATCTGGCTGTGTCCGCCGGGTTTCAGGCACTGACGGTGGGAAGCCACCCGGTGTCCGACTCGATCGGCAAGCCCGACAACGAGGGGATCACGTTCGACGAGCTGCTGCACCGCATCTCGCAGATCACCGCCGCGGTGGAGCTGCCGCTGTCGGTCGACATCGAATCCGGATACGGGCTCGACCCCACCCGGCTGATCGAGGGTCTGATCGGTGCGGGCGCGGTGGGTCTGAACATCGAGGACACGGTCCACAGCGAGGGCGGACGCCTCCGTGAGCCGCAGGAGCACGCCGACTTCGTCGGAGGGTTGCGGCAGGCCGCCGACGCCGCCGGGGTCCATGTGGTCGTGAACGCGCGGACCGATCTGTTCGTGAAGCAGGTGGGCGACGAGTCCGACCGTGTCGACCGCGCGATCGCGCGCCTGAAGCTCGCCGCCGAGGCCGGAGCCGACGTGCTCTACCCCGTCGGCCGTCACGACGACGCCACCCAGAAGCGGCTCACGTCGGAGCTTCCGCTGCCCGTCAACGCGATCGGGCTGCCCGATCAGGACGATCCGGCGAGCTTCGGACCGCTCGGCGTCGCGCGGGTGAGTTTCGGCCCGTTCTTCCAGGCCGCGCTCGCCGCACACGCGGCCACCCTGCTCGGCCGCTGGTCCTGACCCGTGAGTACTTGTTAACCGCCGGCGGTTAACAAGTACTCACGGGCGCGACAGCGCATAGGCCTTCAGGTGCGCCACTTGCTCGGGATCGAGTGAGGGGCGCACCTTTTCGCGTGCCTCGGCCACGTCGGCCGCGGTGACGTCGGCGGCGTCGATGTTCCGGCGCATCGCGGCCAGCGCGGCTTCCCGCAGCAACGCCGAGCAGTCGGCGGCCGAGTAGCCGTCGAGATCGTCCGCCAGAGCGTTCAGGTCGACGTCGTCGGCGAGCGGGACCGCCTTCCCGGACGTCCGGAGGATCGCGCGGCGGGCGTCGCCGTCCGGCGGCGGCACGAACACCAGCCGCTCCAGGCGGCCGGGGCGCAGCAACGCCGGGTCGATGAGATCGGGCCGGTTGGTGGCGCCGACGACCACCACGTCGCGCAGCGGTTCGACGCCGTCGAGTTCGGTGAGCAGCGCGGCGACCACCCGATCGGCCACCCCGGAATCGGAACTCTGGCCGCGCCGCGGCGCGAGCGCGTCCACCTCGTCGAGGAAGATCAGCGACGGGGCCGAATCCCGTGCCCGCTGGAACAGTTCGCGGACCGCCTTCTCGGACGCGCCCACCCACTTGTCCATCAGCTCGGCGCCCTTGACGGCGTGCACACTCAGATGTCCCGAACTGGCCAGTGCCCGAACGAGGTACGTCTTGCCGCAGCCGGGCGGGCCGTAGAGCAGCACGCCGCGCGGCGGATCGACACCCAGCCGGGCGAACGAATCCGGGTGCTGCAACGGCCACAGCACCGCCTCCGTCAGCGCCTGCTTGGTCTCCACCATGTCCCCGACGTCGTCGAGGGTGAGGCTGCCGATCGCGAGTTCCTCGCTGCCCGACCGCGACAGCGGGCGGATGACGTCGAGTGCGCCGAGGAGGTCGTCCTGGGTGAGCGCCGGCTCGACGGGTTTCCTGGCCGCGCGGGACGCGGCCCGCAGGGCGGCTTCCCGGCACAGCGCGGCGAGGTCGGCGACGACGAACCCCGGTGTGCGGGCCGCGATCGCGTCGAGGGCGATGCCGTCGCTGGGGACCTTCCGCAGGAGCAGTTCCAGCAGGGCCCGGCGGGTGGAGCCGTCGGGCAGGGTGAGGGCGAGTTCGCGGTCGCACAGGTCCTGCCCGCGCAACCGGGTGTCGACCGACTCCGGGTGCGCCGACGTCGCGACGAACGCGACCCCGACGGTCTCGACCGCGTGGCGGAGCTGTTCGATGATCAGCGCCGACACCGGCTCCGGGGTGGACGGCAGCAGGGCGTCGATGTCGGTGATCAACAGGACGCCGCCGCTGCGGATCGCCTCGACGGCCGCGGTGACCCGCTGCAGCCGGGATCCTGCCTCGAGCGCGCCGGCACTCGGCCCGTCGAGTTCGACCACCCGCCGGGACGCGAGAACCGCACGGGCGAGCGTCGCCTTCCCGACACCGGCGGGCCCGGTCACGAGGACGCCCAGATGGGGCGAGGCCCCGAGCGTGCGGAGCAGTTCGGGTTCGTCGAGTGCCAACCCGAGCCACTCGGTGAGTTTGGCGGCCTGGGTGTGGGCGCCGACCAGGTCCTCGACCGGGACCGGGGGCACCTCCTCGGCGGGCCGGACCGGCGGTGCGGGCAGGCGGGACGGCGGCGAGGTCACCGTCGCACGCACACCCTCACCCCACCCGACCGCGGTGTTGGGCTGCACGCTCACCGGACCACCGGCCGGGTCGACCCCGGTCACGGTGAGCAGTTCGGACGTCCAGGCGACACCGAACGTCCGGGACAGGGCCTGTGTCGCGGGGGCGGTGCTGGTTCCGGGGCCCAGGTCGCGGGGCAGCAGCGACACCGTGTCGCCGACCGTGAGGACCTTGCCGAGCAGGGCGTGACGCAGGGTGACGTCGGAGACGGAGTTGACGGCCAGATTGGAGCCGCTGACCGTCACCGTCTTCCCGCCGTACACCGTCACCGGTGTCACGACGACCGTGCTGTTCTCGGACAGCCCGGCGTTGGACAGCGTCACGTCGTCGAGGAGCGCGGTGCCGGTGGGGGTTCCGGCAGGCGCGCGACCGGCCACGGCGGCGGTGCGGCGCGCACCGATCAGGGCGATTGCGTCCCACTCGCGCAGACCGAGCGCGGCCAGGGCTTCCGGATGCAACCGGACCACGCCGCGCCGGGTGTCGGCGGCCGAGGTGTTCAGTCGGACTGTGAGCGCGAGTTCCGGTGAGGTCACGCCGTCGAGCCTACGTGCGGGAGCGACCTACCGGGCCCGGGGACGGCGCAGTCCGAGCCGTGCCGCGGACCGCCTGCCGCGGGCGTCGGGCTGACGCCGGATGGCCCGCCGCTCGGACGGCTTGATGTCCCACGTCTCGGGCCGCGCGGCCACCCACCGCTTCGAGTGGACGGCGAACGGAATGTGCCCGAGGTACACCGCGACGAGGACGATCAGCAGGATGTACGGGTAGGTGACGAGGGCCGCCGCCGCGAGCGCCACGAGGACGAGCAGACCGGCCGCCATGTGCGGGGGCACGGACACCGTCTTCAGTGCGAGCGTGGGGATCCGGCTGACGATCAGCGCCGCGGAGAACACGGTCCATGCGACGACGACGGGATACGACGACCACCAGCCGTCGCCCCACTGCGCGGCGGCGGCCAGGGGGGCCAGCGCGACCAGCGCACCCGCCGGCGCCGGGACACCCGTGAAGTACTCGTTGGCGTAACCCGGAATGTCGTCCTCGTCGAGGAGCGTGTTGAACCGGGCCAGCCGCAGCACGATGCTCACCGCGTAGATCAGGGCGATGATCCAGCCGAAACTCTGGCCGTCCAGCAGCGTGACGTAGAGGACGAGAGCCGGGGCGACGCCGAACGAGATGGAATCGGCGAGCGAATCCAGTTCGGCGCCCATCTTGCTGGTGGCGTCGAGCAGTCGCGCGATCCGCCCGTCGAGCGAGTCGAGGACCGCGGCGGCGCCGATCATGGCCAGTGCCGTTCCCAGATCCTCGTCCAGCGCGAACTTGACGGCGGACAGTCCCGCACACAGCGCGAGGATCGTGACGACACTCGGCAGGAGCCGCACCGCCTGCTGGGGTCGTCCCCTCCGCTGTTTCTTCGCGTTCGCGATCACGGCAGTTGAGCGATGACGGTCTCGGCGCCGATCGTCCGCTGTCCCCGCTCGGCGAGCAGCGTGGTGCCGGCCGGGAAGTACGTGTCGACGCGGGAGCCGAACCGGATCAGGCCGTACGTGTCACCGATCGGGAGGGTGTCGCCGACCTTGGCGTCGCAGACGATCCGGCGGGCGAGCAGACCGGCGATCTGGACGACGGCGACGTCGTGGCCCTCCGCGGTGTGCAGCAGCATGCTGTTGCGTTCGTTGACCTCGCTGGCGTCGGCGAGGTCGGCGGAGAGGAACTTGCCCGGCCGGTGGACGACCTTTTTCACTTCGCCGCCGACGGGGCTGCGCTGGACGTGCACGTCCAGCACCGACAGGAAGATGCTGACCCGGGGGAGCGGTTCGGTTCCCATGTCGAGTTCGGACGGCGGGACCGCGGAGTCGACGAGCGCGACCTCACCGTCGGCGGGTGCGACTGCGACGCCGACACGGTTCGGCGGAACGCGGTGCGGATGCCGGAAGAAGGCGGCGCAGGCAGCGGCGGAGGTCAGTGCTCCGCGACGGACCCATTTGCGGTTGCGGCCGAGGACGGCCACGCCGAGTGGTGCGAGGACGAAGGGCAGCCCGGCCGGATGCAGGGGCGGAACTGCTCCGCGGACGAGGTCGACGATGTGCCCGACGCTCGTGGCTTGCGGGGTTCCGGGGGGTGTGGGCTTGCGTGCCACGGGCTCCTCTAACTGTGTTCGGACGGACGTGCTGCCTGCGCGCCATCGCGCCGCACCCACAGGTTACGTGAGCGCTTCCGGCTGCAACGGCATCAGGAGAGAGTACGCACTCGCGGGGTCCGATGTGTGAACGGATCGTGGCCGGATGGCGAGGGGCGTGATGGGCCCACCGACCCGGAACGTCAATTGCGCGCCGGGCAGCGCGTCGACCGCTTCGAGCAGAAAACCGGCGTTCACCTGCACATGGAAGCGGACGGGCCGCTCGGTGCCCGGGTGGCCGACGACGATCTCGCCCGACTCGAGAACCCCCAGATCCACCCGGTCACCCGCGTCGGCCAGGAGTACCCGCAGGGCCGCCGAGGAGAAGGTGTGTTCGATTCCCGGGTCGCGGGGCGACAGGCTGCGATGGTCGGGGAAGGCGCCGTCGACGAGACCGGTGGTGAGCTGTTCGCGGCCGCAGCGGAGGCTGACCGAGTCGGCTCCCACGACGACGGTCACCGTGTCGTGGCGCCGCAGCAACCCGGCAGCGTCGTCCAGGAACGTGCACGGGACGACCACGGAGATCGGCTGGTCCGGCGGTTCGAGCACGGTCGCCGTTCCGACGGCCAGCCGGTAGCGGTCGGTGGTGACGAGCCGCAGCACGTCGTGGTCCGCCTCGAAGAGGCAGCCGCGCAGCACCGGGAACTCCGAGTCGGCGTCGGCGGCGAACCGCACCGCCCCGACCGCGGCGCGGAGGTCGGCGGTGCGGAGGACAACCGTCCGCGTCCGGTCCGCTCGGGCGTCGAGCAGGCGGTGAATCCGCGTCAGTTCACGGCGGGCGTCGTCCAGCCCCTGCTCCAGCCGGCCGAGGTGCCGGTCGAGAAGTCCGTGGGCGTCGGTGCCGCTCAGCACGGCCGCCATCTCCTTCACCGGCATCCCCACCCGGCGCATCGCGGCGACGAGGACGGCGGCGTCCACCTGCCGGTCGGTGTACCAGCGGTAACCGGTGCGCGGGTCGACCGCGTGCGGGGTGAGCACCCCGGCCTTGTCGTAGAACCGCAGTGCGCTGACCGACAGACCGGACGCGCGAGCGAGTTCACCGATGCTGAGCACGGCGTCCACTCTGCCCCGGCGGTCCGACAGTCACGTCCAGTTCGGCGCGGAGCCGGGTGACGGCGCCGCGGATCATCCGTCCGTAGCCGTCGTCGGCGAGGTGGTCGCAGCTCTGCGCTGCCCGATCGAGATGGTGGCGCGCCTCGGACGACTGGCCGAGGGCGTGATGAGCGGCCGCCACGTTGAGGTGCAGCGACGGGTAGAAACCCGCGACCGACAGCGACGAGTGATGTTCCCGCGCCCGGTCGTCGGTCAGCGAGTCGGCGGCGCCGAGGGCTCGCAGGTCCCAGCGCAACTCCTCGGCGGGGTCGGTCTGGACGTCCGCCATGTAGTGGGCCAGCGTGACGACGTGCAGCGGGTCCGGCGTGGTGTCGCCGGACCCCTGGAGGGCGTCCCACACCTCGTCGAAGATGCGCCGGGCGCCCTCCCGGTCACCCGCCACTGCCCGTTCCTGCCCCTGCGAGATCCTCGCCATGACGGCGTCCGGTGTGTCCATGCGGACCACGCTGAGGCCTCGACCAGGTCGAGGGTCAACCCGGCTACTTGCCCTCGGCCGCCGACTTGATCCGGGCGAGGGTGGTGTTCATGCCGTTGACGAGGTCGACCTCGAAGTCTTCGTTGCCGCCGAGGACGGTCTTGACGAGGAACTGCGACACCTTGGACGTGCCGGTCGGGGCTTCGCGGCGCTCGATGACCTTGGTCCCGCTTGCGGTCGGCTCGAGTTCGTACGACCAGATCGTGCGGTTCTCGAGGATCCGGAAGGCGATGGCCTTGTTGGGCTGGAACTTCACGACCTTCGACGTGGTCGGCCACACGAGGAAGCCCTTGCGGTTGATGTTGACGGTTTTCGTGCCCTCTTCGACGACGCCGCCGAGGACGCGCATCTTGCGGCACTGGGGGCTCCATTCGCCCATCCGCTTCAGATCCGAGACGACCGCCCACACGTCTTGCGGGGTCGCGTCGATGTCGATGCTTGCTTCGAGGGTGGTTGCCATCGGCTGTCTCCAGTCAGGGAAGGTGGTACGTAAGGTAACAATTACTTTTGCGTCATGGTAGGCCCTGTGGCCGGAGAGCTGTGCGGTAGGTCACTGAAACGTGGCCCGGCCTGCAGTTTTCCAGCACTTCCGCGCGCCTCATCGAAACCGTGTAACCAAAGGGGCACGATTGGCGATGAGTCAATAGTGCGACGAACTGTCGCCGATGCAATGGCGCAAATTGGAAAGTTGTCGAGTCGGTGTTCGGAAGTGATCGGTAGTGAATGTTCATTCGATCCTGCGGTGGGACCGCAGCCCTCTCCCTCTACTCGAATCAGCCCGATTGCAAGGACGTCCGTCCTCGTGGCCGAGTGAAAAACTCGAACGTCTGATGACGCCACGCGAAATCGAGGAAGCTCTACGCGGCCGGTTGTAGACACGGTCGAGGCTCCCGCAATCCCGTCACTCTCCGCCCGGACGCGGGGGAGACTGGGGTTGTGGGAGCCGAAGAGTGTGTCGTGGTCGGAACCGGTGCGGTCTCCGCCGAAGAAGTGATCCGGGTGGCGCGCCACGGCGCGCCCGTGCGGATCTCGCGCGACGCGATGTCGGCGATGGCGGAGACCCGCAAGCGCATCGAGGCGCTGGCCGCGGACCCGAAGCCCGTCTACGGCATCTCGACGGGGTTCGGGGCCCTCGCCACAAGGCACATTCCCTCTGCCCTGCGCGCGCAACTGCAGCGCAGTCTCGTCCGCTCGCACGCCGCCGGAAACGGGCCCGAGGTGGAACGCGAGGTGGTGCGCGCTCTGATGCTGCTCCGACTGTCGACCCTCGCCACCGGCAGGACCGGCGCCCGGCCGGAAGTCGCGCAGGTCTACGCCTCGCTGCTGTCGGCGGGGATCACTCCGGTGGTGCACGAGTACGGCAGCCTCGGGTGCTCCGGTGATCTGGCGCCGCTGGCCCACGTCGCGCTCGCGGTGATCGGCGAGGGCACGGTGCGGGACGCGGACGGCGCCCTCATGCCGGCCGCGGCAGCGTTGTCCTCGGCCGGGATCGTGCCGGTGGTCCTCGAGGAGAAGGAGGGTCTCGCCCTCATCAACGGCACCGACGGAATGCTCGGCATGCTGGTGCTGGCGTGCGAGGACCTGCACGCGCTCCTGCGGCTGGCCGACGTCACGGCGGCGATGAGCGTCGAGGGGCTGCTCGGCACCGACAAGGTGTTCGCCCCCGACCTGCAGGCGCTGCGGCCCCACCCCGGCCAGGCCCGCGCCGCCGCGAACATGGTCCGCCTGCTCGCCGGCTCCGAGATCGTGCAGAGCCACGCCAACCCGAGTTGCACCGTGGTGCAGGACGCCTACTCGTTGCGGTGCGCGCCGCAGGTCGCGGGCGCCGCGCGGGACACGCTCGCGCACGCCGAGCGGGTGGCGTCGTGGGAACTGGCGAGCGCCGTCGACAACCCGGTGGTCACGCTCGACGGCCGGGTGGAGTCGAACGGCAATTTCCACGGGGCGCCGGTCGGGTACGTCCTGGACTTCCTGGCCATCGTCGTCGCGGACGTCGCGAGCATGAGCGAGCGCCGCACCGACCGGTTCCTCGACGTCGCCCGCAACCACGGGCTGCCGCCGTTCCTGGCCGACGATCCGGGGGTGGACAGCGGCCACATGATCGCCCAGTACACGCAGGCCGCGATCGTGTCGGAACTGAAGCGGCTGGCGGCGCCGGCGAGTGTCGACTCGATTCCGTCGTCGGCGATGCAGGAGGACCACGTGTCGATGGGGTGGTCCGCCGCCCGGAAGCTGCGCCGGGCGATCGACGGGCTCACCCGGGTCCTCGCCGTCGAGGCGCTGACGGCCGCTCGCGCGCTCGACCTGCGGGCCCCGCTCGCACCGTCACCGGCGACGGGGGCGGTGCGGGACACGATCCGCGAGCACGTCGCCGGACCGGGAACCGACCGTCACCTCGCGCCGGAGATCGAGGCCGCGGTCGCCCTCGCCGCCTCCGGTGCGCTGGTCGCGAGCGCGGAGGCGGTGGTGGGGCGGCTGGACTGACGGAGTTGATCCGTGAGTCTTTCGGCGCAGACCCGGTCCTTGAGGTCCGGGATAGCTGATCTGGTTGTGTCGGACCCTGGGGTTAGTGTCTTCGGTCATGGTGGGGAGGGGGGTGAGGCGGGCGTTCAAGTTTCGTTTCTATCCGACTGCGGTGCAGGCGGAACAGCTTGCTCGGACGTTCGGGTGCACCCGGTATGTCTACAACCGGGCGTTGGCCGAGCGCTCGCGTGCCTGGTCGCAGGAGCAGCGACGGGTCACCTACGCGGACACCTCGAAGATGCTCACCGGATGGAAACGCGATGTCGAGACGGAGTGGTTGGCGGAGCCGTCGAAGGGGCCGCTGCAGGAGTCGCTGCGGCAGTTGCAGGGTGCGTTCGAGAAGTTCTGGCGCAAGCAGACCCGCTACCCACAGTTCAAGAAGAAGGGCCAGTCGAAGGAGTCGGCGACCTACTACTCGAACTGCTTCACCTACCGCGGCGGGCAGATCCGGTTGGCCAAGCAGACCGAACCCCTGGACATTCGGTGGTCGAGGCCACTACCGGAGGGGGCGGTGCCGTCGCAGGTGACGGTGTCGCGCAATGCCCGCGGTCAGTACCACATCTCGATCCTCGTCGAGGACACGATCAGCGAACTCGAGCCGGCCGATCGGGTGGTCGGGCTCGACGCCGGGATCACCAGCCTCTACACACTCTCGACGGGGGAGAAGATCACCAACCCGCGACACGAGCGCACGGATCGTGAGCGGCTGGCGAAGGCGCAGCGGGCACTGGCCAAGAAGCAGAAGGGGTCCCGGAACCGGGCCAAGGCCCGACTGAAGGTCGCGAAGATTCATGGCCGGATCGCTGATCGGCGTCGCGATTATCTGCACACACTCTCCACTCGACTGGTGCGCGAAAATCAAGTGATCGCCATCGAGGATCTGAGTGTGCGGAACATGGTCAAGAATCGGTCGTTGTCTCGGGCGATCTCGGATGCGGGGTGGTCCGAGTTCCGGTCGATGCTCGAGTACAAGGCCGACTGGTACGGGCGGCGGGTGGTGGCGGTCGACCGGTTCTGTCCGTCGTCGAAGACCTGCTCGGTGTGCGGGGCGGTCGCCTCGGCGATGCCGCTGGACGTGCGGGAGTGGACGTGCCGATGCGGCGTCGTCCACGACCGCGATGTGAACGCGGCGAAGAACATTTTGGCCGTCGGACTGACGGTGGCAGCCTGCGGAGACGGTGTGAGACCCCCTCGCACATAACGTGCGGGGCGGCGACTGTCGGTGAAACAGGAACCTCGAGGCGCGAGTCTGGAGGGATTCTCGGTCGTTCACGGCCGAGAGCAAGTCAAGTCTCGAGTCTTGCGACTACCGTGGACTGCAGGAGATGGTCCGCATGACTCTCGCGGAGTTCGACACACGCCGGAAGACCGTCGACACCGACCGTGGACCGGTCAGCTACCTCGATTCCGGCTCCGGCCGCGTGGCGTTCTTCATTCACGGCGTCGGGACGTCCGGCTACCTGTGGCGCAACGTGATCCGTCAACTCGAGGACGAACGACGGTGCATCGCCCTGGACCTCCCGCTGCACGGTCGCACCCCCGCCGCACCCGATCAGGACTTCACGCTGGGCGCACTGGCCGACGTCGTCGCGGCCACCTGCGACGCGCTGGGTTTGGAGAAGGTCGACGTGGTCGCCAACGACACCGGCGGCGCGGTCGCGCAGATCTACGCCGCCCGGCACCCCGACCGGTTGTCGACGCTGACGCTGACGAACTGCGACACCCACGACAACGTGCCGCCGAAGGCATTCCTGCCGGCCGTGTTGCTGGCCCGGGCCGGACTACTCGCCCGCATTCTGCCGCCGTTGACGCGGAAGGTGAAGAGGGCTCGTAAGCTGTTGTACGGCACCGGGTATCAGAACGTGCGTTCGCTGCCGGAAGAGGTCGTCGCGGCGTACGTCGAGCCGCTGCTCGGCACCCGCGACCGCGCGTTGCTCTTCCAGCGCTGGATCGCGTCTCTGAATCCGCGCGATCTGCTCGCGGTCGAGCCGGACCTCGCGGCGCTCGCGGTGCCCACGCTCATCGTGTGGGGCACGGGAGACCTGTTCTTCCGGACCCCGTGGGCCTACCGGCTCCGCGATCTCATTCCGGGAGCGCGGGAAGTCGTGGAGATCCGGGGCGGCAAGCTGTTCTTCCCCGACGAGCGTTCGCGCGAACTCGTCGTCGAACTGCGCAGATTCTGGGCGGCCCGGTCCTGAGCCGGATTCAGCGCAGCGGGTCGAAATGCCGCATGACGGCGGGAACCTCGCCCCCGGTCATGGAGTCGGCCATCATGCGTCCGGTGAGCGGACCCAGGGCGATGCCCCACATGCCGTGGCCGCCCGCCACGTGCACACGGGGGGAGCGGGTGGCGCCGACGAGCGGAAGTCCGTCGGTGGTGCAGGGCCGGGATCCGACCCACTCCTCCCGCCGCGATTCCCAGTCGATGCCGGTGAACATGGGCGTCGCAGCCGCGATGATCGCCTGCACCCGGCGCGGGTCGAGAGGTGCGTCGGGACTGCGGAATTCCATCATCCCGGCGACGCGGAAACGGTCGTGCAGTGGGGTGCACGCCACGCGCTGGGTGGGGAAGTAGATGGGGTTCTTCGGCATCTGCTCGGGCTGGACACTGAAGCTGTACCCGCGGCCGGCCTGTACCAGGGCGCGGACACCGAACGGGCGGGCGAGAGTATTGAGGTGTGCGCCGCCCGCGAGGACGACGGAATCGGCGGTCACCGTGTCGCCGGAAGCCGCGACCAGCCGGACGCCCGACTGCCCCTGATCCTGCACCGTCGCGACGTCGAAGCCGGACCTGATCTCGCCGCCCCGGGCGCGGACGGCGTCGGCGAGCGAATGCACGAAACGCGGCGGGTCGATGAAACGCTGGTTGCGCAGCCGCAGACCGGAGTGCACGCCGTCGCCGAGACTCGGCTCGAGAGAGTGGATCTCGTCTCGGTCGACGCGGTCGTACTCGACCTCGCCGCCCGCGGCCTCGACGTGGCGGAACTCGTCGACGAGCGCTTGCCGGTCCTCGTCCGACTTGAACGCGGTGAGGAACGGGTCGGCGAGATGCGTGTGCTCCCGGACGCCGCCGTCCGCGAGTTCGTCGTAGGCGCCCAGGGAGATCCGGTTGACCTCGGCGTACACCTTCATCGCGTCCGCCCACCGGGAGGGCGTGCAGTGCCGGGCGAAGCCGACGAGGAAACGCACCAACCGCAGATCGGTCGTGAACGGCACATAGACCGGCGAGGACGGATTCAGCATCGCGCGCAGGCCGTACCGCAGCACGGCCGGTTCGGGCAGCGGCAGCGTCAATGCCGGTGCGAGCCAACCTGCATTGCCCCAGGACGCATCCGCCGCGACACCCGCACGGTCGACGACGGTGACGCGCACGCCACGCTCCTGGAGGAACCACGCCGTGGACAATCCGACGACGCCTGCTCCGACGATCGCGACATGGTCAGGGCGCTGCACTGTGCTCATGACTCCATCATCGGCGGGCGACGGAGCCGGGGCAGTAGCCGTTCGGCCAATCCCGGACAGCGCCCCCTGTGCAATCGGCCAGGGGTCACAAATCCCCCAGCGGTCACCAATCCCGCAGTCCCGTCAGCTTCAGGTGCAGCATCAGGATGAGCCGGGTGTCCGCGTCGGTCAGGTCCACGTCGCACGAGTCGACGCAGCGCCGCAGCCGATTCCTCAGCGTGTTGGGGTGCACGTGCAGCGCGGCGGCGGCATCGGCGACGTCGCCGCCGTGCGCCAGGAAGGCGCGGGCGGTGGCGACGAGATCGGTGCCGTGCTGCACGTCGTGCCGGGTGAGCGCGGCGAGCGGGGTGAGCTCGCCCAGGCCGTCGAAGATGTCGGCGACGCGCAACGCCAGCACGGACGCGAGACTGTCCCGCATCGTCCCGGCGACACCACCGGACCGGGAGTGCTGCAGCACGGTGAGCACCCGGTCGGCGTCCCCGCGCGACAGGTGTGCCTGGCTGGCCGTGCTCACCTCGCGTCCGACGGCGACCACGAATGTTGCCCCGCTGCGGGCGCGGCCGAGGAAGTCCTCGGCGAGGCGCCGGACGTCCTTCTCCGACGCGGCGATGACCACGTAGATGACGTCGTCGAGCTGCGCGGCCACCGAATCGACCGCCAGTGTGTCGAGGTACAGGCCGAGGGAGGCGAGCAGACCGGAGGGCAGCGGGCGCCCGATCGCGACGGGGGCGGCCGCCGCGACCGTCAGCCGTCCCTCCAGCCGGAGGTCGTCGGCGGCACGGAAGGCGGGCTCGCCGCCGTTGATCAGCGCGCGGACGCGGTCGACCTGCATCCGGCGCGTCACGTCCACCCGTTCCCGCTCCGCCGCGATGTGCTCGGCGACGACCGGGACCGCGGACCGCAGGATCGATTCCTGTTCCGGAGTGGGGGCCGACGTCATCGCCGCCCAGATCGACCCGACCGACCGTCCCGCGTCCCGCACCGCGATCACCGCGCGGGGAGTCATGTCCGGCAGTCCCATGTCCACGTAGAAGACGTCGGTGTCCCGGTGCAGGCGCTCGAAGACGCCCGCGGCCTCGAGGAGTTGCCGGTACTTCCCGGGCACCTGCCGTCCCAGGATGGTCTCGATGCGCGCTTGGTCCACGGCCTGCTCGCCGCTCGAATAAGCCAGGACGGTCGAGTTCTCGTCCTCGATCGTGATCGGGGCCCCGATCAGCTCGGCCAGCGACCCCGCCACCGTGAACAGGTCTTCACCGCGCAGGTCCATGGGTGCGAGCCTAGTTGCCGGCCGCGGTCCGGCCGGGTCTTCGCCGCGGTCCCGTGTCGTCGAGACACGGCCCTCCGGGTCCTGGCGGTGGCCACCCGTCACGGGCATTGTGGGGGTATGGCGGCGACGCAGGGCGGAACCGGAACGATGACCGCGTGGCGCGTGGTCGCTCCGGGCCCCGTCGCGGGCCACCCGCTGGAACGGGCGAGCGAGCCCATACCCGAGCCGGGGCCGGGCGAACTTCTCGTGAAGGTTCTGGCGTGCGGAGTGTGCCGCACCGACCTGCACGTGACCGAGGGGGATCTTCCCGTGCACCGGCCCCGGGTGATTCCCGGCCACGAGGTGGTGGGGGAGGTTGCCGCACTGGGGGATTCGGTGACCGAATCGTTCGCCGTCGGGGACCGGGTGGGCATCGCCTGGCTGCGGCGCACGTGCGGACAGTGCGCGGCCTGCCTGCGCGGCGCGGAGAACCTGTGCAGGCAGTCGCAGTACACGGGATGGGACGCGGATGGCGGGTACGCCGAATTCGCGACGGTCCCGGCCGACTACGCGCTGCACCTGCCGGCGGGGTACACGGACACCGAACTCGCCCCGCTGCTGTGCGCCGGGATCATCGGCTACCGGGCACTCGAGCGCGCCGCGGTCCCCGTCGGCGGCGCGCTCGGCATCTACGGGTTCGGCGGCAGCGCGCACCTCACCGCCCAGGTCGCGTCGACGCGCGGCGCCCGGGTGCACGTCATGACGCGAGGGGCGGAGGCCCGGGCATTGGCGGAACGACTCGGGGCGACGTCCGTGCAGGGCGTGCGCGACACACCGCCGGAGCCCCTCGACTCCGCGATCCTGTTCGCCCCGGTCGGCGACCTGGTGCCCGTCGCGATGGAGGCGCTCGCCGACGGCGGCACCCTCGCCGTCGCCGGAATCCACCTCACCGACATTCCCGCGCTCGAGTACCAGCGGCACCTGTTCCGGGAACGGCAGATCCGCAGCGTCACCGCCAACACCCGTTCGGATTCCGTCGAATTCCTGCGCATCGCAGCGGAACACCGGCTGAGCATCGACACCCACCCGTACCCACTCGACCGCGCCGATCGGGCCCTCCGGGACCTGGCAGGCGGAAAGTTCAGCGGTGCAGCAGTTCTCGAGCCGTAGAGGGAGAGAGATATGAGCGAACACGCAGGGGCACCCGTCGTCGTCGGTATCGACGGGTCCCGGGCCGCGCTCGACGCGGCGCGCTGGGCCGCGGGCACGGCGGTCCGGCTCGGTGCCCCGCTCCTGCTCGCCCACACGTACCCGGACGAGGCCACGTTCTACAACGGCAACGCGATGATGATCGACGCCCAGTTCATCCAGGAACTGCGTGAGGACGGCAACTCGATGCTCGACGCCGCCACCGCCGTCGCCCTGCAGGATCAACCCGGACTCGCCGTCGAGCGCGACGTCCGATCCGGGACCGCGGCGTCCCACCTGATCGAGCTGTCCCGGGCGGCGCGGATCGTCGCGGTCGGCGCGCAGGGTGCGGGTGCGGTCACCGACTATCTCCTCGGATCCACGGTCCTCCGGACGGTCAACCACGCGCACAGCCCGGTCGCGGTGGTCCGGGGAGAGCCTGCGCCGGAATCACCGGACGCCCGCCCGATCGTCGTCGGCGTGGACGGCAGCCAGGTCAGTGAGAAAGCCGTCGAGGAGGCGTTCGCGCTCGCGTCCGCGTTCGGGGTCGGTCTGGACGCGGTGCACGCGTGGAGCGGGGAGAAGCAGCACGGACTCGCGCACGCGTCCAAGTACGTCGACTGGGCCGCGTACGAAGAAGGGGAGAAGGCCGTCGTGTCCGAATGCCTCGCCGGGACCCGCGACGAATATCCCGACGTACCGGTGACCGAGGTGACGACACAGGGCGCGTCCGCCGACGTCCTGCTGCGGCACGCGGCGACCGCGCAACTGCTGGTCGTCGGTAGCCACGGCCGGGGCAAGGTGATGGGTGCCCTGCTCGGATCCGTCAGCCAGAATCTCGTGCATCACGCTCCCTGCCCCGTCCTCGTCTGCCGGACTCGGCAGTGATGCCGGGATAGGCTCCTGTCATGGCTGGGGTCGAGGGTGTCCTGCTCGATATCGACGGTGTGCTGGTTACTTCGTGGCATCCGATCGACGGCGCCGCCGCCGCGGTGCGGGAGGTGCGCGATCGCGGACTCGCGTGCGCGTACCTCACCAACACGACGTCGAGGACGTGCGACGAGGTCGCCGACGGCCTCCGGTCGGCGGGCATCGAAGCCGACTCCGACGAGATCGTCACCGCGGCCCGGCTCACCGCCGAGTACGTCCGGTCGACCTATCCCGGGTCGCGGGCCTGGGTCCTCAACAGCGGCGACATCACCGCGGATCTGTCCGGGATCGAACTGGACGACGACAACCCGGAGGTGGTGATCCTCGGCGGCGCCGGGCCCGAATTCACCCACGCCGCACTCAGCCGCGTGGTCGAGTTGATGCTCGACGGCGTCCCCGTCGTGGCGATGCACCGGGGCACCACGTGGGCCACCCACGACGGGCTGCGCATCGACACGGGCACCTACCTCCCCGGGATGGAGGAGGTCGCGGGAACCAACGTCGTGTCGGTGGGCAAGCCGTCGCTCGCCGCGTTCCTCACCGCCACCGATCTGATGGGTACGGGACCGGACGTGACGATGATGGTCGGCGACGATCTGACGGGTGACGTCCTGGCTGCGCAGCGGGTGGGACTCATCGGTGTGCTGGTGCGGACGGGCAAGTTCCGCCAGTCGATTCTGGACCTCGCCGCGCAGCGACCGGACCACGTCGTCGACTCCGTCGCGCAGCTGCCGAAGCTCCTCGACGAACTCGCCTGAGCGGGGTCCGGGACTAACCGGCCCGGAGCGGGTACTCTCGCGGCGAATCCTCCAATTCGACGTTCCCAGAAGGAGCTTCCATGCTCGCTGTCTCCACCCCCGTCACCTCGACCGCCTCGGCATCGCGTACTCGTATCTCGTCTCTCTTCGGCCGACGGCTGGCACGTGTGGGAGCGGCGATGGCCGTGGGTCTGGGCGTCGCGGCGGGAATCTCGGTGGCCGGCGCAGGCGTCGCCGGTGCCGCCCCCGTCAACTGCGTCTCCCCGCCGTCGGCCAACGACGTCCAGGTGTCGGACACCGCGAGCTGCGGCGCCAAGGCGACCGAGGCCGGCACCGCCCACGCGATGGCCGCGGACAGCGGCACCGCGGTGAGCGTCGCCAACGGGCACAGCGGCGCCACCACGTACGCCAACGGATACGGAACGTCGCTCGGTGCGTCGACGGGCTCGGGTCAGGCGTACGCGGTCTCGCTCGGCGGCGGCATCGCCCGTTCCGGTGCGGCCGACGGCACGACCACCGTCGCGATCGCGGGCTGGGGTTCGGGTGCGACGGCCGACGCGAACGGCGTGGACTGCGTCGGCGCGCTGTCTCTCGCCTTCAACCTGAACACCGGTCAGGTCTGCGCGATGCGCTGATCGCCCCGGCACAGCGCTTCCGTCCCGACCTTGCACTCACCCTGTTCGAGTGCTAAAAATGCACTTGGCACTCGCCGCGGGTGAGTGCCAGGTCGGGACGGTGAGACCGGGAACCACAGACACCCCTGGTCGTCCGTCGCGGGCACCGAACTCGGCCGAAGGCGTAAATGAGGCGACCCGACTAGCGGTCGCCTTGTGTGTCACCCCCAATCCGGAGGATCACTTCGCAATGGCCAAGATCATCGCGTTCGACGAAGAGGCCCGTCGCGGCCTCGAGCGGGGACTCAACGCCCTCGCCGACGCAGTCAAGGTGACGTTGGGCCCCAAGGGTCGCAACGTCGTGCTCGAGAAGAAGTGGGGCGCCCCCACGATCACCAACGATGGCGTGTCCATCGCCAAGGAGATCGAGCTCGAGGACCCCTACGAGAAGATCGGTGCCGAGCTGGTCAAGGAGGTCGCCAAGAAGACTGACGACGTCGCCGGCGACGGAACCACCACCGCTACCGTTCTCGCCCAGGCTCTCGTCCGTGAGGGCCTCCGCAACGTCGCTGCCGGCGCCAACCCGCTGGGTCTGAAGCGCGGCATCGAGAAGGCCGTCGAGGCCGTCACCGTGCGTCTGCTCGAGACCGCCAAGGAGATCGACACCAAGGAGCAGATCGCTGCTACCGCTGGTATCTCCGCAGGCGACCCGTCCATCGGCGAGCTCATCGCCGAGGCCATGGACAAGGTCGGCAAGGAAGGCGTCATCACGGTCGAGGAGTCCAACACCTTCGGCCTGCAGCTCGAGCTCACCGAGGGCATGCGCTTCGACAAGGGCTACATCTCGGCGTACTTCGCCACCGACCCGGAGCGTCAGGAAGCCGTCCTCGAGGACGCGTACATCCTGCTCGTGAGCTCCAAGATCTCCACGGTCAAGGACCTGCTGCCGCTGCTGGAGAAGGTCATCCAGTCCGGCAAGCCGCTGGTCATCATCGCCGAGGACGTCGAGGGCGAAGCCCTGTCCACCCTGGTGGTCAACAAGATCCGTGGCACCTTCAAGTCCGTGGCCGTCAAGGCTCCCGGCTTCGGTGACCGTCGCAAGGCTCAGCTCGCCGACATCGCCATCCTCACCGGTGGCGAGGTCGTCAGCGAAGAGGTCGGCCTCTCCCTGGAGACCGCCGGACTCGAGCTGCTCGGCCAGGCACGCAAGGTCGTCATCACCAAGGACGAGACCACCATCGTCGAAGGCGCGGGAGACCCCGAGGCCATCGCCGGTCGCGTGTCCCAGATCCGCGCCGAGATCGAGAACAGCGACTCGGACTACGACCGCGAGAAGCTGCAGGAGCGTCTGGCCAAGCTGGCCGGTGGCGTTGCAGTCATCAAGGCCGGCGCTGCCACCGAGGTGGAGCTCAAGGAGCGCAAGCACCGCATCGAAGATGCCGTGCGTAACGCCAAGGCTGCCGTCGAAGAGGGCATCGTCGCCGGTGGTGGCGTGGCTCTGCTGCAGTCGGCTCCCGCACTGGACGACCTGAAGCTCGAAGGTGACGAGGCCACCGGTGCGAACATCGTTCGCGTCGCCCTCGAAGCTCCGCTGAAGCAGATCGCCTTCAACGCGGGCCTCGAGCCCGGCGTCGTTGCCGAGAAGGTTCGCAACCTGCCCGCAGGTCACGGCCTCAACGCCTCGACCAACGAGTACGGCGACCTGCTCGAAGCCGGCATCAACGACCCGGTCAAGGTCACCCGCTCCGCGCTGCAGAACGCAGCGTCCATCGCGGCTCTGTTCCTGACCACCGAGGCCGTCGTCGCCGACAAGCCGGAGAAGGCCGGAGCGCCCGTGGGCGACCCGACCGGCGGCATGGGCGGTATGGACTTCTAAAGGCGGCTACGCCTACCGTGCGTGGCTGAGGAGTCCTCGGACTCGTTCACCGCGCACGGGCACGAAGTGCTCCGACAGAGCCCGGGACACCAACTGGTGTCCCGGGCTCTTTCTCGTCTGTGCGTCGTTTGCCGGGTCCGTTTCACGGCCACAGTGCTTTTCGGGGTTGTGTTCTCGTCTCAGTGTCCGGCAGGCATCAGCATCCAGGCGGCGAGGTAGACGAGGGCCGCGGTGCCGCCGGTGACCAGAGTGGCCACCACGGTGAGCAGGCGGACGAGGTTGACGTCCACCGAGAAGTATTCGGCGATGCCGCCGCAGACGCCTGCGAGCATCTTCTGGCTGTCGGAACGGGTGAACTGGCGGGGAGTGTTGCTGTCGAATGTCATGCCTCCATCCTGTTCGGTGAAACCGGTCCGCACCATCGGGATGTACCCCGATCTCCACCCTGGTCTTTCACCCTGAGCAGTGACGACGCGCCGAAGAACTAGAAATCCCACTCTTCGGGTCGAATTGGTGTAAGACTGAAGAATTTTTTGCGTCATCTATTTTTCTGGACAAATGAGATGCGTGTACCACGGCCAAAGAAGAGATGTGCGAAATTCGCCAACTCTTCGTTTCTTCGAAGGGGAATTCAAGGGCAACGACAAGAAAATGCCCGGAAACGGTGAATCGAGGTATGTTCTGTCGCTCTTCGATTACGGAATCGGGAATCCGGGGGTCGAGGTCTCGGCGTATTCCCTGGTGGTGCGGCGTGTTTCGGAGGTAATTGGGGATTTGCCGGTGTTTGATCAACGGTTCTTCGTTAAGTCAACGATCGCAAATGTTTACCACTTCGTGCTTATTCGGAGCGAAAACTCGGGTACAAATGACGGAGCCCCTGATCGCAGGGGGAGTTCGAAAATCCACTGCGTCGAATAGGAGTAATACTATGTCCGACAGCCTTTTGGGTCTGCTCGAAGCGCTCACCACACTGATCGGCTTCCTCGGGTCCGTCGGGGGATAGGGACACCCCGTTTCGACCCCACTTCTGAACGAGAGCTGGAGTTCGCATGACATCATGTGGGCTCCAGCTCTCGCCTCTACGGAGTCGGGCAGGCGACGTCGCAGCGAAGGAGAACGATGGTCAACCGCACTGCAGCGGGTAGGTACGGGGTGCGCTTGGCGCTCGCGGTCGCTCTGACGACGGCCGTTCCCTGCCTCGGGGTCCAGGCGTCCGCTTACGCAGATCCCGCCGAAGACGCCACTGTCGCGGACGGCGGCTCCCACCTGGTGAGCACCGACCCGATCGACGACCGGCAGTCGACCATTCACGTGTACTCGGCGTCCATGGACCGCGAGATTCCGCTGCGGGTGATCACCCCCGCGGACACGAGCGCGCCGAGGCCGACGCTCTACCTGCTCAACGGTGCGGGCGGCGGCGAGGACTCCGCCACGTGGCAGGCCCGGACCGACGTCGTCGACTTCTTCGCCGACAAGAACGTCAACGTCGTCACGCCCATGGAGGGCGCGTTCAGTTACTACACGGACTGGGAGCAGACCGACCCGGAACTGGGCAACAACAAGTGGACGACGTTCCTCACGCAGGAACTTCCGCCGATCGTCGACTCCGCGCTCGGCACCAACGGTGTCAACTCGATCGCCGGCATCTCGATGGCCGGTAGCTCCGTGCTGAGCCTGGCGCAGTCGGCGCCCGACCTGTACCAGAGCGTCGGCGCCTACAGCGGGTGCGCGATGACCAGTACCGACCCCGGTCGCGCGTACGTACGTATGGTCGTCGAGGGTCGCGGCGGCGGCGACACCTCCAACATGTGGGGTCCTGAAGACGGTCCGGGGTGGGCCGCCAACGACCCGTACATCAACGCGGAGAAGCTGCGCGGACTCGACATCTATGTCAGCAACGGATCCGGGCTGCCCGGGGCGGGCGATCAGCTGAACGCACCGGGAATCAACGGCGACGTCGGAACGCTCGCCAACCAGATCCTCGTCGGCGGCGCCATCGAGGCCGCCACCAACCAGTGCACCCATGCGCTGGCGGACAGACTGAACGAACTGCAGATTCCCGCGACGTTCGACTTCCGGCCCACCGGCACCCACTCCTGGACCTACTGGCAGGAAGACCTGCACAAGTCGTGGCCGATGCTCGCCGCGTCGATCGGCCTCTAGCGTCCGGTCTCGGAACAGAATCGACCCCCGCAGATCCCGGATCTGCGGGGGTCGAGCCGTCTAGTCTGACGAAGTGGAGACAGTACCGATCCAAATGCCCGACGGAACCACTACTCCGGTTCGCCTGTTTCCCGGCCCGGACGACGCCCCCGTGATCGTGGTGTTTCCCGGCCTGGGAATTCCCGCCGGCTACTACGAACCCTTCGCCGAGGAACTCGTGTCCCGGGGATTCAACGCGGCGATCGGCGAACTCCGCGGCCAGGGCGACAGCCGCCCCCGCCCGAGCAGCGACAGCACGTACGGCTACCACGAACTGGTGGCCCTCGACTTTCCCGCGATCTTCGAAGTGGTGCGCGAGCGTTTTCCTGCGGCGACGCCGTTCCTGCTGGGGCACAGCATGGGCGGTCAGCTCGGTGTGATGTACGGGGCACGGATCCGGGGCCGGCTCGGCGGGATCGTGCTCGTCGCGTCGGGGTCGCCGTATCACCGCGGGTTCCCCGGGATCCATGCCCCGCGGATGCTCGTCGGCGCCGCGGCGATGTCGATGACCGCCAACCTCGCCGGGTTCTGGCCAGGCGACAAACTGGACATCGGCGGGTTCGGGCGGCAGTCGAAGGTGCTGATCACCGATTGGTCGCGATTCGCCCGCACCGGCAGGATCGAACCCGACGGCGCCGACATCGATTACGAGGAACGCATCGCCCGGCTGAAACTGCCGGTGCTGTCCGTGACCGTCGAGGGGGACGATCTGGCTCCGGAATCGGCGGCGAAGAACCTCCTCGCGAAACTCCCCAACGCCGACGTCACCCTGTGGCACCAGCCGCAACCACTCGGCCACAACGGGTGGATCCGCGAGCCCGCGAGCACCGTCGACCGGATCGTCGACTGGATCCACGACCACACCTGACCTGTGAGTACTTGTTAACCGCGGGCGGTTGAGAAGTACTCACAGGTGGGGGTCAACGGGTGAGCTGCTCCCACAGGAACGTGAACGTGAGCGCCGATTTGAACGCGGCCTGCGCGTTGTCCGCGGCCCCGCCGTGCCCGCCCTCGATGTTCTCGTAGTACCAGATCTCGTGGCCCTGCTCTTCGAGCAGCGCCGCCATCTTGCGGGCATGCCCGGGATGGACGCGGTCGTCGCGGGTGGAGGTGGTGACGAGGATCGGCGGGTAGTCCGCCGCCGCGTCGGTGTTCTGATACGGCGAGTACTCGCTGATGAACTTCCAGTCGTCCGGGTTGTCCGGATCGCCGTACTCGGCCATCCACGACGCCCCGGCGAGTAGCAGGTGGTACCGCTTCATGTCGAGGAGCGGGACCTGGCACACGATCGCGCCGAACAGTTCCGGGTAGCGGGTGAGCATGACGCCCATGAGCAGCCCGCCGTTGCTGCCGCCCTGGATTCCGAGCTGCTTCGACGTGGTGATACCCCGGGCCACGAGGTCGCGGGCGACCGCGGCGAAGTCCTCGAACGCTTTGTGCCTGCCCTCCCGCACCGCCTGGGTGTGCCACGACGGGCCGTACTCGCCGCCGCCGCGGATGTTCGCGACCACGTACGCGCCGCCGCGTTCGAGCCATGCGAACCCGACCGACCCGCTGTACCCGGGGACCATCGAGTTCTCGAAGCCGCCGTACCCGTACAGCATGGTGGGGCAGGGTCCGGTCACGTCGTCGCGGCGCACCACGAAATAGGGGATCTCGGTTCCGTCGTCGGACACCGCGAAGTGCTGCGACACCGACATGCCGTCCGCGTCGAAGAACGAGGGCGCCTGCTTGACGGGTTCGAGCGCACCACCGACGGAGCCGTACAGCAGCGTCGCAGGCGTGGTGAATCCGCTGGAGTTGACGAAGAAGTCGTCGCCGGTGCGTGGGTCGGTGCTGATGATCCCGCTCGCCGTGAGTTCCGGGACACCGTCGAGAGGCTTCTCCTCCCACCCGGTGTCGTTCGGCGTGAGCACCGACAGCTTGGTCTGCACGTCCGATAGTCGCACGAGGAGGAGGTGGTTCCTGGTCCACGTTCCCTGTTCGAGGGACGTGTGCTCGTCCGGGGTGAACAGCGGCGTCAGCTCGCGGGACCCGGCGAGGAAGTCGACGTAGTTCGCGACGAGTAGCGACCCGGCCGGGTAGACGGTGCCGTTCACCTCCCAGTCGGTGCGCGGACGGATGGTCAGCCACTCGCGGTACACGGACGAACCCGCGTCGTCCGGGGTGTCGATCCGGACCTTCGACCCGTCGGGGAGCAGTTCGTAGCGTTCGGAGTTGTAGAAGTCCATCGACCGGCCGACGAAGTGCCGCTCGTACCCGGGGGTGTCGTCGTACGACGCGCCGACGGACACGTCGGTGGTCTCGCCCTCGAAGACGGTGACCGCCTCGGTGAACGTGGTGCCGCGATGCCAGCGTTTCGCGATTCTCGGGTAGCCGGAGTCGGTCATCGAGCCTTCGCCGAAGTCGGTCCCGACGTACACGGTGTCCTTGTCGATCCAGCTGATGCTGGTCTTCGCCTCGGGCACGTCGAATGCGTGGTCGCCGCCGACGAATTCGCGCGTCTCGAGGTCGAATTCGCGCACCACGGACGCGTCGGCGCCGCCGCGCGAGAACGACAGCAGGGCACGTGACTGCTCGGGTCGCAGCACGCTGGCGCCTGCCCACACCCAGTTCTCGCCCTCCCGTTCGGCGAGTGCGTCGACGTCGAGCAGGACGTCCCAGTCGGGGTTGTCGGTGTGGTACTGCTCCAGGGTGGTGCGCCGCCAGATGCCGCGCTTGTGTTCGCCGTCGCGCCAGAAGTTGTAGAGGTACTCGCCGCGCATGCCCGCGTAGGGGATCCGGTCGTCCGTGTCGAGCACGTCCAGGATCCGGCTCTCCAGCGCGGAGAACCCGGCGTTCTCGGTGTACTCGGCGAGCGTGCGGGCGTTGCGTTCCCGCACCCAGTCGAGTGACCGTTCCGCGGTGACATCTTCGAGCCAGAGGAAGGGATCCGTCATGGCGCCATTCTTGCAGGCGGTGTCGTGCCTGGTCGCGGCGGGAAAGGTGTGACGGATGAGGCTACCCGCGGGTAACGCGACCGCGTGGAGACAGCGAATCGGGACGGGACTACCCTGAACAACCGTGACCTCACACTATGACGTCGTTGTCCTCGGAGCCGGTCCCGGTGGGTACGTCGCTGCTATCCGCGCGGCACAACTCGGACTGAGCACTGCCATCATCGAGCAGAAGTACTGGGGTGGTGTGTGCCTGAACGTGGGCTGCATCCCCTCGAAGGCTCTTCTCCGCAATGCCGAACTTGCGCATCTCTTCACAAAAGAGGCCAAGTTGTTCGGTATCTCGGGTGAGGCGTCCTTCGACTTCGGCGCCGCGTTCGACCGCAGCCGCAAGGTTGCCGAGGGCCGCGTCAAGGGCATCCACTTCCTGATGAAGAAGAACAAGATCCCCGAGTACGACGGCAAGGGCACCTTCACCGACGCCAACACCATCGAGGTCGCGCTCACCAAGGGCGGCACCGAGACGATCACGTTCGACAACGCGATCATCGCCACCGGCAGCACCACCAAGCTGCTGCCCGGCACCGAGCTGAGCACGAACGTCGTCACCTACGAAGAGCAGATCATGACCCGGGAGCTGCCCGGTTCGATCCTCATCGTCGGTGCCGGCGCGATCGGCATGGAGTTCGGGTACGTGTTGAAGAACTACGGAGTCGACGTCACCATCGTCGAGTTCCTCGACCGCGCGCTGCCCAACGAGGACGCGGACGTCTCCAAGGAAATCGAGAAGCAGTACAAGAAGCTCGGCGTCAAGGTCATCACCGGTGCCGCCGTGCAGAGCATCGACGACGACGGCTCCAAGGTCACCGTCTCGATCAAGAACAACAAGTCCGGCGAGACCGAGTCGGTCGTCGTCGACAAGGTGATGCAGTCCGTCGGGTTCGCACCCCGCGTCGAGGGCTTCGGCCTCGAGAAGACCGGCGTGCAGCTCACCGACCGCGGCGCCATCGGCATCACCGACACCATGCAGACGTCGGTGCCGCACATCTACGCCATCGGTGACGTCACCATGAAGCTGCAGCTCGCGCACGTCGCCGAGGCGCAGGCCGTGGTGGCCGCCGAGACGATCGCCGGCGCCGAGACGCTGCCGATCGAGGACTACCGGATGATGCCGCGCGCCACGTTCTGCCAACCGCAGGTCGCCAGCTTCGGTCTGACCGAGCAGCAGGCCAAGGACGAGGGCTACGACGTCAAGGTCGCGACGTTCCCGTTCGCCGCCAACGGCAAGGCGCACGGCCTCGGCGACGCCACCGGCTTCGTCAAGCTGATCGCCGACACGAAGTACGGTGAGCTGATCGGCGGCCACCTCATCGGCCCCGACGTCTCCGAGCTGCTGCCCGAGCTCACCCTCGCGCAGAAGTGGGACCTCACCGTCAACGAGCTGGCCCGCAACGTGCACACGCACCCGACGCTGTCCGAAGCCCTGCAGGAGGCCATCCACGGCCTCGCCGGACACATGATCAACTTCTGACCCGAACACCGACGAGGGCCCGCACAGTCTCTGTGCGGGTCCTCGTCGTTTCCGGGCGGATCCGTTCCGCGATCCGATGGCGAACTGCCCGCAGCGATGGCATCGTGGGGAAGATGACCATGCCGGACAGCACGCCAGAAGGATCCGAGGGCGAGTACAGCCTGGACGACGAAGACCAGCTGCAGCCGGAGGACACGTTGGTCGACCGAGGTGTGGACGACGTTCTCGACGAGGGGTATTCGCCTCCGGAGAAGCCGCTCGGGCTGAACGCGTTCGGAACGACGGCGGCCGAGCAGCGCGAAGGCGAGACCCTCGATCAGCGGCTCGCGGAGGAGGAACCGGATCCGGCGTTCGAGGAGGACGAGAACGTGGAAATCCTCGATGACAACGAGGTCGGACGGCAGCGTTCGGGGCGGCTTCTCGCCGAGAACGAGGGTGTGGGGGAGGACGAGGAGAAGGATCTCGTTGCTTTCGACATCGGAATCGACGGGGGAGCGGCGTCGGCGGAGGAGGCCGCGGTCCACATCGTCGACGAAGAGTCCGACCTCGACGAACTCAGCTGACGCCGCGACCGGCGTCGTACCTTTCTTGCGCAGCCAGAACGTCGGGTACGCGCGATTCGACCAGTTCGATCAGGCCGATCAGGCGTGAACCGACCTCGGCGCCGAGCGGCGTGAGGCTGTATTCGACCTTCGGCGGGATGGCCTCGAGCACGTCGCGAACCACGAGGCCGTCTCGTTCGAGTGCTTGCAGTGTCTGCGACAGCATGCGTTCGCTGACACCGTCGACGCGTCGGCGGAGTGCGCTGAATCGGTAGTTTCCCTCGGTCAGTGCCGCGAGCGCGAGCACACCCCAGCGGCCGGTGACGGTCTGCAGGGTCTCACGAGACGCGCAGTTGCGCGCGAAGACGTCCGCTTCGAGGGTGCGGTCTTCGCTTTCCTGTGCTGGGTGAGCGGGCTCGGACATGCGTCCAGTGTATCCGACGAAGAGGAAGCACTTACTGAAGTATTTGCACTTACGAAAAATTAGTGCATGATGGAAAGTGAGCTTGAACAGTCAACTCGCACCACTACGCGCTAGGAGTTCGTCATGACCATCGCCGTCACAGGAGCAACCGGACACCTCGGCAGGCTCGTCGTCGAGGCACTGCTCGACAAGGGGGTACCCGCCGCCGACATCGTCGCCGTGGTCCGCACCCCGGCCAAGGCCGCAGACCTCGCGGACAGGGGAGTCGAGGTCCGGCAGGCCGACTACAGCGATCGCGCCGCGCTCGAGACCGCATTCGCCGGCGTCGACAAGCTACTGCTCGTCTCCGGCAGTGAGGTCGGACAGCGGGTTGCCCAGCACGCCAACGTGATCGATGCCGCGAAGGCCGCCGGGGTCGGCTTCGTCGCCTACACCAGCGTTCTCGACGCGCAGAACAGCACGATCGGTCTGGCCGTGGAACACCGCGCCACCGAGGATCGGCTGGCACAGTCAGGGATCGACTTCGCGCTGCTCCGCAACGGCTGGTACTGGGAGAACTACCTCGGCAGCATTCCCGCGGCGGGCGAGACCGGTGCGCTGTTCGGGAGTGCCGGGACCGGTGTCGTCGCCGCTGCCGCCCGCAAGGACTACGCCGAGGCGGCCGCCGCCGTCCTGCTCTCCGACGGGCAGGCGGGCAAGGTCTACGAACTCGGCGGCGACGAGCGCCTGACGTACAGCGAACTGGCGGACGTCATTTCCTCCGTCATCGGAAAGCCGGTGTCGTACAAGGACCTTCCGCAGGCCGAGTACGCCGCGGCGCTCGAGGGTGCCGGACTACCCGCACCGATCGCGAGCATGCTCGCCGATTCGGATGCGGGCGTGGCCATCGGCGCTCTCGACACCGAGAGCGGCGACCTGCAGAGGTTGATCGGCCGCAACTCGACCCCTGCCGCCACCGCCCTCGCCGTGAGTACTTCTTAACGTCGGGCGGTTAAGAAGTACTCACGGGCGTAAGCAACCCAGCTGCCGAACTCGGTGATGTCCGTGGCCCCGTCGACCGCGTCGTGGGTGCAGCTGAAGCCCACCACGGCGCGGCCGTCGGACAATTCGACGCTCGTCAGGGCCATCGGGGCGGGCAGCGCCGCGAGGAAGCTGCCCAGCCCCGCAGCGGACACGCGGAACAGTTCCCCGGAAATCGGGGAGCCCGCGCCGGGACCGCGGCGGACGAGGCCGGGCTTGGGTGGGGTGGTGTCGAGCGCGGTGAGCCGGTACGCGTCGGTGGTGGTGACGGTGTCGACGAAGCGTGCCCCGATGTCCTCGAGCTGGAAGTGCAGGGGCTGCCCGCGCAGGTGCGCGCCGAACACGGCCAGTTCCACCCCCTCCTCGACGAGGGTGGGCGCGGGCGCGCCGAGCAGCCGGGCGGCGAGGTCGACGGCCACCTGATCGGCGAACGCCGGCACCACGAACATGACCCCGAACGGTTCGCCGGCGGCGGTCGGGGTGCCCGGGACGGCGACCGCCGCCATGTCGAGCAGGTTGCAGAAGTTCGTGTAGGTGCCCATCCGCCGGTTGATGCCGATCGGATCCGCTTGCACGGCAGCGATGGTCGGGTGTTCGGTGGTGGTGGGCAGCAGGAGTCCGTCGAAACCGGCCAGCAGATCCCGCGTCTGCGCCTTGACGCGGGTGAGCGTGTCGAGGTCGGCGGCGAACTCGTGGCCCGCGGGCTTGCGCGCCGACTCGACGATGGCGGTGACCACAGGATCGGCACCCGCAGGCGCCGTGTCGAGGAATTGCCCGACGGCGGTGTACCGCTCGGCGACGACGGCGCCGTCGTACAGCAGTCGGGCGGCATCGAGCAGCGGGGAGATGTCGACCGCCTCGGCGGCGAACCCGCGGTCCGTCAACGACGCGACCGTGTCGGCGAACGCCGCGCGGTACTCCGGCGTCAGCAGGGCGAGATTTGCTTCCGTGGGAATCGCGACGCGTGCGTGCGTGGGCGCGGCGAGCCGGACGTCGGACGGCCACGCACGGCTGCGCGGGTCCGCGGTCGCGGGGCCAGACATGATGCGGGCGGCAGTCACCGCCGTGTCGAGTTCAGTGGCGAAGACGGTGACGCAGTCGTAGTCGACGCACGCCGGAACGACCCCGTCGGCGGGGATGACGCCGAGTGTCGCCTTGATTCCGACGAGGCCGTTGAACGCCGCCGGGACCCGGCCGGATCCCGCTGTGTCGGTGCCGATTCCGATGTCGGCGATGCCGAGGGCGACGGCCACCGCCGAACCCGAGCTGGATCCGCCCGACACACGTTCGGGGTCCCACGAGCACCGGACGGCGCCGTACGGACTGCGTGTCCCGACCAGTCCGGTCGCGAACTGGTCGAGGTTCGTCTTCCCGAGTACGACAGCGCCCTGGTCGACCAGGCGGCGCACGGCACTCGCGGTGACGTCCGGGAGATAGGCGAACTCGGGGCACGCGGCCGACGTCGGGAGTCCGGCGACGTCGATGTTGTCCTTGACCGCCACGACCTTCCCGGCCAGGGGCAGGTGCTCGCCGGCGTCGAGACGGGCCTGCACGGCAACGGCATCGGCGTGGACGTCCTCGGCGGGCCGGAGGGTGATCCACACCTCCGGGCGGTCCACCTCGGCGATCCGCCGGAAGGCGTCCTCGACCCGGGCGGTGGGGGACAGGGCGGCCTGTCCTCGGTTCACGGCATCGACAGTCATCAGTTTTCTGCTCCAATCACGACGAGAGGGGTGCCCGGGCCGACGATCGCGCCCGGTGACACGAGGACTTCGAGGACGGCGCCCGGCGAGGTGAACGCGACCGGCATCTCGAGTTTCATCGCCTCGAGCACCACGGCGTTCTGGCCCGCTTCGACGCGCTGCCCGGCCTCGACCTCGACGCGCCACACGCTGCCGACCATCGGCGCCTCGACGACGACGGCGCCCGGCGGGAAGTCGCCGCGCGCGGCCGGCTCGGGTGCGGTGACCTGTTCGACACGGTCGAATTCGCCCGACGCGCGCCACGCCGACTTCTCGGTCTCGAACGCCGCGGACTGCCGGGCGTCGAACTCGGCGATGGATTCGGCGTTGTCCTGCAGGAACTTCAGATGGTCGGCGAACGCGAACGTGCCGTCGGAGATCTCCGCGTCGAACCGACCGGCCACCGCCTGCGCGCGGTACTCGCGCAACCGCTCCGGGGTGACGGGTTCCCACACGATGCGGTCGAAGAACCGGAACATCCAGGGTTTGCCCTCGTCGAACGGGCGGTGCTGCCGGTAACCCGACCAGATCGGGACGGTGCGGCCGATCAACTGGTAGCCGCCCGGCGACTCCATGCCGTAGACACACAGGTACTTGCCGCCGATCCCGACGGCGTCGGATGGCGTCCAGGTGCGGGCCGGGTTGTACTTGGTGGTGACCAGGCGGTGCCGCGGGTCGAGGGGCACGGCCAGCGGTGCACCGAGGTAGACGTCGCCGAGCCCCAGTACCAGGTATTCGGCGTCGAACACGGCGTCCCGGACGTCGTCGACGCTGCCCAATCCGTTGATCCGCCGGATGAATTCGGTGTTCGACGGCAGCCACGGCGCTTCGTCGCGGACCCCGCTGCGGTAGCGGTCGATGGCCTCCGCGATGGACGGGTCGTCGAACGACAACGGCAACCGGACCGTGCGACTCGGCACCACCAGATCGTGCGTCGCCGGCAGCAGCTCCTCGATGTCCTGGAGGATGTCCAGCAGCCTCCCGGCCGGGAGGCGGTCGGCGTCGAAGTGCAGGTGCAGCGACCGGACACCCGGCGTGATGTCGATGACGCCCGGCACGCGGCGCCGGACCAGCGCCTCCGACAACGCGTGGACGCGCATGCGGAGTCCGAGATCCAGTTCCCGGTCCCCGTATTCGACGAGGACGTTGTCGTCGCCGGCGCGCAGGTACGCGACCTCCGGTCGGTCCAGGATCGGCGCGATGCGGTGCAGCACCCCGCCGTCGCTGTTCGCCGACCGGGTCTCCGCGGGCGGAACATCCAGTCTGCGAGACGAATCCGAAGAACGCAGCGAGTCCGCACCGTCGTCGGAGACCGCGACGAACCGCACGCTGTCGCCGGGCCGGATCTGCCCGAGCTTCCACCGGTGGGCCTTGGCGACGGTGAGCGGGCACGCGAAGCCGCCGAGGCTCGGCCCGTCGGGTCCGAGCAGAATCGGAGTGTCGCCCGAGACGTTGAGGGCTCCGACGCTGTACGGGTTGTCGTGCAGGTTCGACGGGTGCAGTCCGGCGTCGCCGCCGTCGGTTCTCGACCACACCGGCTTGGCGCCGTCGAGCCGGAGTCCGGTCCGGTTCGCGTGGGTCTGGACCTTCCAGGTGGTGTCGTAGAACTGTGCCATGTCGGAATCGGTGAAGTAGGCGGGCGCCGGCTGCGGTCCCTCGGTGACGGCGAGATGCCACACGTGCGTGAACTCCGGGATCGAGTCCTCCGGGACGGGATGCGGCGCGCCGAGACCCGTCGTGTTCTCGAACAGCGAGTCGTCGAACAGGCCCAGCACGTCGCCCGTCGCGACGGCCTTGCCCGTGATGCCGCCGAACCCGCCGAGCGTGAACGTGGCTGCGCTGCCGTGATAGAGCGGGGCGTCGATCCCGCCCCGGAACGCGACGTACGTGCGCAGACCCGTGTCCGCCGGAGTGCCGACGTCGAGTACGGATCCGGCCGGCGCTTCCACCGGGTGCCACAGAGGGATCGGCTCGCCGTCGAGGGTGACCGGGGCATCGGCGCCGCCCACGCAGATCACGGTGGCATCCGAGAACACCAGGCGCGGCCCCTGCAGGGTGCATTCGAGCCCCGGTGCGCCGGCCGGATTGCCGACCGCCGTGTTGACCAGCTGGAACGACAGGTCGTCCATCGGCCCGGACGGGGGAATTCCGACCTCCCACAGGCCGATCCGGCCCGGATGGTCCTGCACCGTCGTCATGGTTCCCGCACGGAGGACGTCGACGCGACGCCCGGTGGCCCGCAGATCGGCCAGCGACTGCGTGGTGTGCGCGGCGTCCAGAACGGTGTCGGCGACGCAGATCCGCCGGAGCTGGGGAAGGTTGGTCTGGATTCCGTAGATGTGGGTGTCGGCGAGCGCCTCCGCGAGGGCGGCGAACGCCGCCGTGCGCCGGTGCCCGCGGGTGATCACCTTCGCCAGCATCGGGTCGTAGAAGGCGCTCACCTCGGTGCCCGTGTCGACCCACGTCTCCACCCGCGTGTGAGCCGGGAACTCCACACCCGTGAGGCGTCCGGCGCTGGGACGGTAGTCGTGGCCGGGGTCCTCGGCGTAGATGCGGGCCTCGACGGCGGTTCCCCTGATCTCGGGTCCGGAGTCGGGCAGCCCGTCCAGCATGGAACCGTCGCCGCGGGCGAGCCTCAGCATCCACTCGACGAGATCCACCCCGGTGACCTCCTCGGTCACCGGGTGCTCCACCTGCAGTCGGGTGTTCATCTCGAGGAACGACGCCTCACCGCGGTCCACGTCGTAGACGAACTCCACGGTTCCGGCCGACCGGTAGTTCACCGAGGACGCGAGACCGCGGGACGCGGCCAGCAGTCGCTCCACCACCTCGTCGGAGAGTCCGGGCGCCGGCGCCTCCTCGACCACCTTCTGGTTGCGGCGCTGCAGTGAGCAGTCGCGGGTGCCGAGGCTGAGCGTGCGGCCGTGGCCGTCACCGAACACCTGCACCTCGATGTGCCGGGCGCGGGCCACGAAGCGTTCCAGGAACACCCCCGACGAGGAGAAGTTTGCCTGGGCGAGGCGCTGGACGCGGTCGTAGGCTTCGCGGAGCTCCGTGGCGTCGAAGCACGCCTGCATCCCGATGCCGCCACCGCCGCCGACCGCCTTGATCATCACCGGATAGCCGATGTCGGAGGCCGCGGACAGTGCGGCGTCGGCGGAGTAGAGGAGCCCGCTGCCCACGACGAGCGGGACGCCGACGGCGCGAGCGGCCTCGCGTGCCGTGTGCTTGTTCCCGAACGTGCGCAACTGTTCGGGAGTGGGACCGACGAACGCGATGCCCGCGGATTCCGCCGCCGCGGCGAACGCGTCGTTCTCCGACAGGAACCCGTACCCGGGATGAATCGCGCCTGCGCCCGTGGCGAGTGCGGCCTCCACGACGGCGTCGGCCCGCAGATACGACTCGTGGGCGGGAGCCGGGCCCAGCCGGACGGCGACGTCGGCCATCTCGACGTGCGCGGCCGCGGAATCGGCGTCGGAATACACCGCAACCGTCTTCAGTCCGAGAAGATGCGCGGTTCGCATGATGCGGCAGGCGATTTCGCCCCGGTTCGCGACGAGCAGGGTGTCGAAGGAGTACTCGATCGGCGGCGTATTCATCCCTGTGGACATGGTTGTATACGCTAAGGACGGGGTGTTTCACCGAGATTTCTCGAAGTAAAGCGTGGGTTAGTAACACCTCTCACGGTGTCGAGGGCTGCACCGGGGGGACGAAGTCGAACGTCGTGCCGAGCAGCCACACCAGCAGCAGGACCACCGGCAGGTGGAACATGAACTGCAGGAACGTGAATCCCACCAGATCGCGTGCCCTGAGCCCCAGCACCGCGAGCAGCGGCAGCATGAAGAACGGGTTGATCAGGTTCGGCAGCGCCTCGGCGACGTTGTACACCTGGACCGTCCAGCCCAGGTTCATCCCGACGTCGGTGGCCGACTGCATGACGTACGGTGCCTCGACCAGCCACTTTCCGCCGCCGGACGGCACGAACAGGCCCAGCACGACGGTGTAGAGGGCGATGACGACGGTGAACGCTCCGCCGCTGCCGATGTTCGTGAAGAACTCGGCGAGATGCTCCGAGATGGTGAGGCCGTTTCTGCCCTCGGCCTTGGTGAGGATCGCGGCCATCGCGGCATACAGCGGAAACTGGACCAGGATGCCCGCCGTGGCCGGGACGGCCAGGGCGACCGCCTGCAGGAATTTACGCGGCGTCCCGTGCAGCACCAGCCCCAGCATGAGGAAGACCAGCAGATAGCCGTTCAGGCTGCTGACGACGGTGAGCAGGGGTTTGGTCACCAACTGGGAGACGAGCCATCCCAACGTCATCAGACCGGCCAGTATCGGCAGGATCCGGCTGTACTCGAGCCATTCTCCCGGTCGCGATCGAGGCGGGACGTCCTTCGGCCGGTCGTCGAGGTCCACCTCCAGGTCCTGGGCGGTGGTGACGGCGGCGCCCCGCGGCGCCGAGAAGTGGGCGATCACCACGGTCAGGGCGATGATGATCACGCACATCAGCAGCGACTGCCACGTGAAGATCGTGGTTCCGAAGTCGAGAACGCCGGTGATCGTCAGGAGCGCCGGGGGCAGCGAGGCGGCGGTGGCCTGGAGTTGGGCGGCGGAGGACGACATGCCGAGCGCCCACACTGCGCCGAGGCCCATGAAGGCCGCCGCGCCCAGAGCACGGTAGTCCACCCGCAGGTCGGTTCGGCGCGCGATCGCCCGGGCCAGCAGCCCGCCGAACACCAGGCTGAGCCCCCAGTTCAGGAACGAGACCGACATGGACAGGAAGGCCACGAAACTGACTGCGCTGCGTGCAGTCCCGGGCACCGTCGCCAGACGGTCGATCAGCCGGGCCACCGGTGGGGACGTCGCGACGACGTACCCGGTCAGCACCACCATCGCCATCTGCAGGGTGAACGCGGTCAGATCCCAGAACCCGTCGCCGAACGCGTCCACCACTTCCTGCGGAGACGAACCGTTGGCCAGTGCGGCGACTGCGACGACGAAGACACCGACGAGGGCGAAGACGTAGGCGTCCGGAAACCACTTCTCCGTCCACCCGGCCAGCGACTGCGCAACCCGCGCCAGACCCTTCTCGGAACGGACGTCTTCGGTGGCGGAGGTCATGCAGCTGTTCCTCTTCTCTGCGTTCTCTGCGCTGTGCGGAACCTATGAGTAGTCGCGTTCGATCCGCAGCGTCCCGATGGTGGTGGCCAGGGCGTCGTACTGGGTCACCAGAAAACAGAACTCGATCAGCCGGCGATCGTCGAAGTACGCGGCGAGCGCCGACCACGTGGCATCGTCCAGATTGTCGGTGGTGACGAGTTGGTCGACAGCGGTGAGGATGGCGCGGCGGCGCGCGTCCCAGCCTTCCGCGTCGGGACCTTCCAGCACCTGTTCGAGCAGCGCCGGGGTGACGCCGGCCCGGCGTCCGAGGCGCACGTGGTGGTCCATCTCGTAGCCGCACTTCCGCAGGTGCGCCACCCGGAGGATGATCAGTTCGGTCTCGTGGCGGGAAATCTTTCCGCCCGGCATCAGCTTGCCGGAGTAGTGCAGCCACGCGCGGAAGAGACCCCCCGTGTGGCCCACCGTGCTGAACAGATGCGCGTCCGGGACGCCGGCGACGCGGGAGATGACGCGCCACAGCACCCAGTTGACGGGGCCGAGTTCCTTCAGACGTCCCGGTGGAATGCGTGCGGTCACGCCGCCCCCTCTCCTTCTACTCGCCCCCTGGCAGGAACGGGTGCGTGCGTGCGTAGTTCGATCGACCGGGTCATCTCGGTCGCCCGAGATGCGAGGCCCCGAAGTGGGAGGGCCCGGAGTGCGAGCATACGCACAGAATCCGTCCCGGGTACCCGGGACGGCGCGGAAATCCGGTTCTTCCGTCCCGCGATTCCCCGTTCGAGCGCGTCGACCGCCACCGTGATCGAGGACGTCCGGGCGAGTGCGCTGCCGCGGGGTGCGGGGACCGCGACGCCGTCGAAACCGATCAGGGTGCGATCGGTGTCGATCTCGCCGAGCCGGGCGATGCCGACCCGGGTCCCGAGCGGCTTCAACTCCTCCCGCAGCGCCTCGCCGAGTTCCTCGGCGCCGCCTCTCGTCGCGCTGTGAACGCCACGCAGCGGGTCGAATGCCGTCGACGATGCCACGACCAGCGCGTATCCGTTGCGATGCCCGATGTACGGCCCCGCGGCCCGCAGCGTGTGGTACGTCCCCAGCACGTTGACCTCGATGGCGTAGCGCATCACTTCCGGATCACCCGCGACAATGTGCGCCGGGGGTGTCACGCCCGCGTTCGCGACGACGACGTCGAGGCCGCCGAGCCGGTCGGTGAGGTAGTCGAACGAGTCCTCGACGGCACGCCGGTCGCGGATGTCGCACCGGCGCCACGGCGCCCGGCCGCAGGTGGTGGCAGTCTGTTCGAGGAGTTCGGGTTCGAGGAGTTCGGGTTCGAGGCCGAGCAGCCCGACGTGGGCGCCCCGCTCGTGAAGTCGTCTGGCGAGTCCGGCGCCGATTCCCCGGGCCGAGCCGGTGATCAGGACGCGACGTCCGACCAGATTCTCTTCGAGAGTGCGTGACCGCGGAGCGTAGCGCGCAATCCCGGTCCTTCAGGGCCGGATTAGACAGTATGAGGGTATGGGCTGGGGCCCACTCCACATGTGAACGTGGGTTGCCGACAGGAAACGGGTCCTGGCCGGTAGAGCCACAAGATGTGGGAGGCCCCAGCAATGAATCAGCGTACGAGTGTCGGATTGGATGTGCACGCACGATCGGTCGTCGCGTGCGGCCTCGACGGGCGGACCGGTGAGCTGTTCGAGCGCCGATTGACGCCCGATCATCGCGACATACTCGAGTGGATCCGGTCGTTGCCGGATCCGGTGAAGGCGACGTACGAGGCCGGGCCCACCGGGTTCGGGCTGGCCCGTTTCCTGGACACGGTCGGCATCGAGTGTCTGGTGGCCGCGCCCTCGAAGCTGCAGCGCCCGTCCGGAGATCGGGTCAAGACCGACGCGCGAGATGCACGGCATCTGGCGAGATTGCTGCACCTCGATCAGATCACCTCGGTCACGGTGCCGAGCGTGGCGCAGGAGGCCGCCCGGGATCTGGTGCGCGCGCGTGAGGACGTCCGCCGGGATCTCATGGCGGCCCGGCACAGGCTGTCGAAACTTCTTCTGCGGCAGGGGATCGTCTACTACGGAGGGCACGCGTGGACGCAGGTGCACGACACCTGGCTGCGCAGCCAGCACTTCGATGAACCCGGTCTGCAGTTGGCGTACGAGACCGCGTACGACACCATGCTCGCCGCCGTCGGCCGGCGCGACCGTTTGGATGCCGCGATCACCCGGATGGCCGCCGACAGCGCCTACACCCCGGTGGTGACCCGGCTCGGGTGCCTGCGGGGGGTGTCCACGTTGACCGCGTTCGGGCTGGCGGTCGAGATCGGGGACTGGCACCGGCTGACCGGCCGCTCGATCGGCGCGTACCTGGGACTGGTGCCCACCGAGTCGTCCTCGGGCGCCTCCCGCTCGCAGGGGGCGATCACCAAGACCGGCAACGGGCACGCGCGCCGATTGCTGATCGAGGCCGCCTGGCATCACCGGCAGCCCTATCGTGCCGGGGTGGATCTGCGGCGCCGCTGGGACAAGGCCTCACCGGCGGCCCGAGCCCGCGGGCAACGAGGCAACCGGCGCCTGCACGAGCGCTGGGCCGGGTTCGACGCCCGCCGCAAGCGTCCCGTGCTGGCGAACACCGCCATCGCCCGCGAGCTCGCCGGGTGGTGCTGGTCGTTGGCCGTGCTCGACGACTGACCCATGGGGCCTTCCCCCGTCGCGGGCCATTCTGGTCGTTTGCTCGTCGGGCGGCAAGGTCGGTTCTCCTCGCTTGCGCTGCGGGGACTCCACCTTGCCCCCGCTCCTCGGCGACGACCGATGGGGCACGGACCGGGGGGCCGAAGGCCCCACGAACGTCCCGGATGATCACACGGTTGGTGACAACAGCGCCTGGGAGTGACCCGCGAGAGAACTATGAGCAATCCTCAACTGCACGTTGGGATCACGCTCGAGGTTAGACCAGCGATCCACTCCAGCCGAACAACTGTCTTTGCGGTAGCCAACCCGCGCATATCAGACTTCGACAACGCGTCGACAACCGACACGCTCGCCACCAACCAACAGATTCATCCGGGGCCACCCGAGGCGGACGTCCCTCGACGACGGTCCTGGACGTCCGCCTCCTGCTGCCCTCTTGACAAATCTGCGTCCATATCAGTTCTCCAGGGGCGCTGCTCCGCCGTGGTGAGGGGAAATGTGGCGGTCGGTCACCGTGAGTGCGTGGTTTGCCGGTGATCGTCACGGCCGCAGTCCGGTGGGGTCGGTGCTGGTTGGGGGATACTTGAGGGGTGTTTCGGTCGACCCCGGATGCTCTATGGTGCCGGTGAGCCTGTGGATTAGTTTGGTGGCGGAGGGCACAGTTCGTCGTCCGCGGGAACCGTGGACTGTTGCCTTCGAGCACGAGTGTCAGAGTCCTGTTTCTATCCCCGCCCTCCCCGGAACACGCACCCATACAACCAGATACGTATCGGGCCCAGCCCGGGATCGGTGGCGGTGATGGACGTGGTGCACCCGCGATGCGCGGGAATCGACATCTCCAAGAAGGACGCGAAGGTGTGCGTGCGGATCCAGGGCCGCGGCAACAGACGCACCTCCTCCACGGTGACGACGTGGGGCGCGATGACCAACCAGATCCTCGCCCTGCGCGAGCACCTACTCGAGCGGAAGGTCACCTGCGTGGTGATGGAAGCCACCAGCAACTACTGGCGCCCGTTCTACTACCTGCTCGAGGAACTCCTCGAGGTGATGCTGGTCAACGCCCATGACGTCAGGACCGTGCCCGGCCGCAACAAACAAACAACAACGTCCCACCGAGTTGGACAACTGTCTCAATCACGGATCGCCCAGGCCATCCGCGCGAGGGAAAGCGCCTGTTCCGCGCGCTCGATCACCACCTCCCGCGACTCGCTGATGTGCGCGAGCAGTGTGTCGTACGCGGTATCGAGCTTGCCGTCGAGTGCGAACTCGGCCACCGCGATGTGCTCGTCGACGGTCGCGCTCATGCGGTCGGGGGTCAGGTAGTCGAACATCCGGACCGGCCGAACCTTCGCGTTCACGCTGACGAGCGCATCGGACAGCGCCCGGTTTCCGGCCGACCGCAGTAGCACCGTGTGGAACTGCTCGTCGAGCGCGACGAATCCGGCATCCGGCTCGGGGTTCTCCTTCCGCAGCGCGTACCACCGCTCGAGTTCCGGTCCCAGAACGTCCGGGTCGTGCGACAGCGACTCGTCGGCACGGACCCGGGCGATTCCCTGAAGCTCGAGGGTGATGCGCAGTTCGTACAGTCCGGCCAGTTCGTCGATGCGGGGGCGGTACGGAAACAGTCCGCCGACGTCGCGCTGGACGAGTCCGTCGGCGAGGAGCCGGGCGAGGGCCTCCCGCACCGGTGTCCGCGACACTCCATAGGTGTCGGCGAGACGTTCCTCGCCGAGCCGCTGTCCCGGCGGGATCCGGCCGCTCATCAGATCGGTGCGCAGCGACAGGTACACGTGGTCGCTGAGGGAACCGGCCGGTTCTCGGCGGGCCATCAGATCGCCATCGCCGCGCGGACGTCGGAGACCGCGGTCCGGACGTCGGAATCGGGTGCGGCGCCGCCGTCGCCGGACGACGTGACCCGCCCGGACTCGAGGACGTAGTAGCGCTCGGCGGATTCGAGCGCGAACCCGATGTGCTGTTCCACCAACAGGACTCCGAGGCCGCCGCGGCGGGTGAGTTCCATGATCGTGCGTTCGATCTCCGTCACGACGGACGGCTGGATTCCCTCCGTCGGTTCGTCGAGGATCAGCATCTTCGGTTCCGTGATCAGCGCCCGCGCGATGGCGAGTTGCTGACGCTGGCCCCCGGAGAGGAGACCGGCGCGCCGGTCGAGCAGGCCGCGCAGCGCCGGGAACAGGTCGAGCGCCTCGCCGACGAGTTCCTTGCCGCGCTTGCGGCCGTCCGCCACCACCTGCAGGTTCTCCGCGGTCGTCAGCTGACCGAACGACTGCTGGCCCTGCGGCACGTACGCGAGGCCGCGCGCCACCCGGGCGCTGGGCCGCAGCGCTGTGACGTCCTCGCCGTCGAACAGCACCCGCCCGGAATTCACCTTGATCAGTCCGACCGCGGCCCGGAGAAGCGTGGTCTTGCCTGCGCCGTTGTGTCCCATCACCGCGGCGACCCCGTCCGACGGGACCGTCAGCGACACTCCGTGGATCACCTCGGTTCGGCCGTACCCGGCCCGGACGTCGTCAAGCTCGAGCATCGCTGTCCTCCTTCGAAACGTCGGGCTGCAACTCGGGGGCGGCGCCCGCCGCGGCGGTCCCGAGGTACACCTCCTGCACACGGGGATCGGCCTGCACCTGCTCGACCGTTCCCTCGCTCAGCACCTTCCCGGCGTGCAACACCGTCACCGAGGTCGCGAACGCGCGCATGAAGTCCATGTCGTGCTCGACCACCACGACGGTCCGTTCACCGCCGATGCGGCGCAGCAGGTTTCCCGTCTCCTCGCGTTCCTCGTGGCTCATGCCCGCCACTGGCTCGTCGAGCAGCAGGACCGAGCAGTTCTGCACGAGGAGCATGCCGATCTCGAGCCACTGCTTCTGCCCGTGCGCGAGGATTCCGGCCGGGGTGTCGCGGAGCTTGCCGAGACCCGTGATGTCGAGCGCCTCCTCGATCGCGGGGAGCACCGTCTTGCGGCGGCGCATCAGGGTGAGCGCGGAGCGGCCCGCGCCCGCGGCGATGTCGAGGTTCTGGAGCACCGACAGGTCCTCGAACACACTCGCCGTCTGGAACGTGCGGCCCACGCCGAGCCGGGCGATGCGGTGCACCTTCTTGCCGATCAACTCGACGCCGGATTTCGTGACCGATCCCGTCGCGGGGACGAGCCCGGTGATGGCGTCGACCAGCGTGGTCTTGCCCGCGCCGTTGGGGCCGATCAGGAACCGCAGATCGCCCTGCATCAGGGTGAGGTCGACGCCGTCGACCGCCTTGAAGCCGTCGAAGCTGACCCGCAGGTCCCGGGCCTCGAGGTACTCACTGGACATTCCGGCGTTGCCGCCGAGCACCGGCTCCTTGGTTGTGGTGGGAATCGTCATCGCGCCATCTCCATTCGTTCCGCCGCCGCGGTCTCGTCCTCCGGACCGGGCCGTGGCTGCTGCTCGGACGCGGCCTTCTGCTTGCGCTTCAGCAGCGCGAACAGTCCCGCGACACCGGCCGGGAAGAATCCGACTACCACGATGAACAGCAGACCCTGCGCGTAGATCCAGCCGGACGGGAACGACTCCGAGAAGGCGCTCTGCGCCCACGCCACACCGATCGCGCCGAGGACGGGGCCGAGGAGCGTGGCGCGTCCGCCGATGGCCACCCCGATCAGGAACGCGATCGACGGGACGATCCCGACGTCGGCGGGGGAGATGATGCCGACGATCGGCACGAACAGCGCACCGGCCAGGCCTGCGAAGAATGCTGCCGTCACGTAGGCGACGAGTTTGATGTTCGCCGGGTCGTACCCGAGGAAGCGCACCCGCTCCTCCTGATCCCGGACGGCGACGAGCAGTTCGCCGTACCGGCTGTTCATCAGCTGCCGGGTGACGGCGACGACGGCCAGCAGCACGCCTGCGGCGATGAAGAACAGCATCTGCTTGTTGGCGGGATCGTTCAGGTTGAAACCGAAGAACGTGCGAAACCGGTTGAGGCCGTTGCTTCCTCCGGTGCTCTGCTGGCCCACCAGCAGGATGGCGAACGCGGCGGCGAGTGCCTGGCTGAGAATCGCGAAATACGCGCCCTTGACGCGGCGCTTGAACACGCCGAGGCCGAGGACGAACGCCACCGACGCGGGGACCAGGAGGATTCCCAGGATCGTCACGATCGGCGACGTGAACGGCACCCAGTAGCCCGGCAGTTCCCGGATGCCCGCGATCTGCATGAAGTCGGGCACGGTGTCGCCGCGGAGTTCGGCGTCGGCGATCTTCAGATGCATCGCCATCATGTACGCGCCCAGTCCGAAGAACACACCCTGGCCGAGCGTGAGCATGCCGCCGCGGCCCCAGGCGAGGCCGATCCCGACCGCGACGATCGCGAAGCACAGGAACTTGCCGAGCAGACTCAGCCGGAAGTCGCTGAGGACCGCGGGGGCGAGAACGAACAGAAGCAGCGCGGCCAGCGCGAATCCCGCCCACGCGCGGTAGCGGCCACTCGTCAGGATGCTCATACGAGACTCCTCGTCTTGACGGCGAACAGGCCCTGCGGCCGAACCTGGAGGAACACCACGATGACCACGAACACGATGACCTTGGCGATCGACGCCGTGGTCGAGTACTCGACGAACGAATTGAGGATGCCGAGCGCGAACGCGGCGATCACCGCACCCTTCATCTGGCCGAGGCCGCCGACGACGACCACCAGGAACGCGTCGATGAGGTAACTCTGGCCGATGGTCGGGCTCGTCGAGCCGATCAGGGTCAGCGCCACACCCGCGACGCCCGCCAGCCCGGAACCGATGAAGAACGTCGTCACATCGGTTCGGCGACTGGAGATCCCGCTCGTCTCCGCGAGGTCGCGGTTCTGTACAACGGCGCGGATGCGGCGTCCCATCGACGACTTCTGCATCGCCAGCGACAGCGCGACGACGGCCACGACGGCGAGCACCAGGATGAACAGCCGCGTCTTCGGGACCACCGCGCCCAGGATCTCCACCCCGCCGGACAGCCAGCCCGGTGCGGCGACGTTGACGGCGGGTGCCCCGAAGACGTCGCGGGCCAATTGCTGCAGGATCAGTCCCACACCGAACGTCACCAGCAGCGTGTCCAGCGGCCGGTGGTACATCCGCTTCACGAGTGTCACCTCGAGCAGGACGCCCATCGCACCACCGACCACGAAACCGACGAGCAGAGAAATGAACAGAGAACCGGTCGCGCTCGACACCACCTGCTGCACCACGTAGGCCGTGTACGAGCCGGCCATGATGAATTCGCCGTGCGCCATGTTGATGACGCCCATCTGGCCGAACGTCAACGACAGCCCCAGCGCCGCGAGCAACAGGATCGATCCGATACTCAACCCGGTGAACAGCTGTCCGATCACTACATCCATCGATGTATGTCCTCTCTCTTCCCTCGTGCTCGTCGGACCGTGTTCCAGCTACCCCAGGGACTCGGCCCACGGGTAGGACTTCAGGTACGGGTCCGGCTGAATCGGGGTGCCCGAATCCCAGACCGTGTAGATCAGGCCGTCGCCGCGGATCTCACCGATGCGCGCGGTCTTGGTGATGTGATGGTTGGACCCGTCGATGGTGACCAGTCCCTCCGGCGCGGCGAACGTGACACCGTCCGCGTTGTCCTGGATGTCCTTGGTGGCGAAGGAGTTCGCCTTCTCGACGGTGTTCTTCCACAGGTACACGGACGTGTACGCGGCTTCCATCGGGTCGGACGTCGGCTTGTTCGCGCCGTACCGGGCCTTGTACGCGTCGACGAACTTCTTGTTCTCCGGCGTGTCGATGGTCTGGTAGTAGTTCCATGCGGTCAGCTGACCTTCGATGTTCTGGACGCCGATGCCGCCGACCTCCTCCTCGGCGATCGACACCGACACGACGGGCATGTCGGCGGGCTTCAGGCCGACGTTCGCGTACTCGCGGAAGAAGGCGACGTTGGAATCGCCGTTCAGGGTGTTGAACACGGCGTCCGCGTCGGCGGAGCGGACCTTGTTGACGATGGTCGAGAAGTCGGTGGAGCCGAGCGGTGTGTAGTCCTCGCCCTTGATCTCGATGCCGTTGGCCTCCGCGTACGCCTTGATGATGCGGTTGGCCGTTTGCGGGAACACGTAGTCGCTACCCACCAGGTACAGCGACTTGACGCCCTTCTCCTTCAGGTAGTCGAGAGCGGGCACGATCTGCTGGTTGGTGGTCGCGCCGGTGTAGAAGATGTTCTTCGAGTCCTCGAGCCCCTCGTACTGCACGGGGTAGTAGAGCAGCGAGTTGTTGTCCTCGAACACCGGCAGCATCGCCTTGCGGCTCGACGACGTCCAGCCGCCGAACACGGCTGCGACGCAATCGCTGCTGATGAGCTTCTCGGCCTTCTCCGCGAACACGGTGGGCTCCGAGGCGCCGTCCTCGGCCACGATCTGGATCTTCTTGCCGAGCACGCCGCCCGAGTTGTTGATCTCGTCGACCGCGAGTGCGATCGAGTCCCGGACGGTCACCTCACTGATGGCCATGGTGCCGGACAGCGAGTTCAGAGACCCGACCTTGATCGTGTCCCCGGACGTGTCCACACAGGACGCCGCGGTGGACTCGCCGGCCGTGTCGGACGCCTTGCTGCCGCAACCGGTCAGCACGAGCCCGATGGCGGCGAGCGCGGTCGGTGCAGCGAGGGCGCGCTTGGAGAAGGTGCGCATGTACGGGCCTTTCCGTCGGAGGACTTGGTGGACCTCCGCAACCCGGGACATGTATCCGCCCCACGTATACAGAGGTGTATTCGTGGGGCGAACATTAAGCGGCCGTTGTTGCGTCCGAATGTCTGTCGGTGACGTGTTCGTGACGCGAATTACGGTTGCGTGAACAAGCGCTCACAGCGCTGACACGCGGCCGGATCCTGCCTGCACCCGCGGCCAATGCCACACCGGTTCAGTCGGATTGAACCACCGTGACGTCGGTCCGCGCCGGCAGCAGTCGATCCCCGCGACTGATTCTGCCGGACACGGCGGGACCCGTGTGGTACAACGACCATTTGCCGTTCAAAAGGTCAGTGACAATTGCGGAGCCCGGGAGCACGATTGAAACAGACCGTTTGCGATGTACTGAGCCCCGGACAAAGCGGCAAGCGCACAGTTCACCGCGCGACCCGTGAGGTGGCGAATTCGAATGACAACGGGATCGAAAAGCCGGACGTCGAGGCGGAGCCATCCCCGGCACACCGGCTCGCAGTCGTCTGACGGTGCTGCACATTCTTCTGCCGGCGCAACGCCCACCGCGCCGGTGACCACTGGATCCGATCGCGGACTCGATCAGGAACGCCTCGACGTGATGAGGGACAAGGCTCGCGTCGACACCGCCTGGGAGATCCAGAAGGCGCTCCTCGATTGGAATGGCCGGGTGGACATACGAGCGACGTTCACTCTCACCATCGATACGGCTCTGATCGGTGCCGTCATTGCACTGTCGACGGACGGCGGTCTGTTCGCTGGTCTGGGCGGCGCGTCGCGTGTCTTCAACTTCGTGGGCGTGGCCTTCGTGTTCGCTTCGGCACTGTGCGCTGTGGCGGTGGTGACTCCCGTGCTGCGGCGCAGAAGTGTGCTCCAGTCGGAAGCGAGGAACCACAACAAATTCATCTATTACGGACATCTCCGACAGCTGTCCGACACGGAAATTCATCGGTACTTGGAATTGGACGGTCCGGCGATCCTCGGCGCTCTGTCCCACGAACTGAAGTACACCGGTGACAATGCCTGGCGAAAGAACCGCTTCACACAACTCGCCTTGTTGTTCACCACCGTAGGGTCGGTGCTTCTCTTTCTCAGCTTTCAGACGACAATATGGGCGTATGCAGTTGCAGTCGGTCTGATGGTGTTCTTCGTCTTCGTCTTGCATCCGGTGCGTCAGGACCGTATCGACGACCTCAAACGGTACTTACTCGCGCCCGTGCCCACTCGTCTGCGAAGAAACCTGGCAATCCGGTGGGGGAGATTCGCGCGTTGGCTGTGGGGTCCCGAATAGCGGTGTGGCCGGTACCTCGGCGCGGGTCAAGGTCGTGAGCTAGCGGATCAGATACGGGGAGACCGAACTCTGGTGCTCGCTGATGTCGAGTTGCTTGCCGAGCGGCGGGAACGCGCGCTGCGGGCAGTTGACCCGCTCGCACACCCGGCAGCCCGCGCCGATCGGGGTGCCCGGGTTGGAATCGTCGAGGTCCAGACCGTCGCCGTACACGAGCCGGTGCGCGTGCCGGATCTCGCAGCCGAGCCCGATCGCGAAGATCTTGGCGGGCTGACCGTAACGCTGGGCGCGGCGTTCGACGGTGCGGGCGATCCACAGGTACCGGCGGCCGTCCGGCATCTGCGCGATCTGGTTCATGATCTTGCCCGGGTACGCGAACGTCTCGTACACGTTCCACAGCGGGCACGTGCCGCCGCTGGTGGAGAAATGGAACCCGGTGGCGGACTGCCGCTTCGACATGTTGCCCGCCCGGTCGACGCGCACGAACATGAACGGGACACCGCGCAGCTTCGGACGCTGCAGCGTGGAGAGGCGGTGGCAGATCGTCTCGTAGCTCACCGAGTAGAACGCCGACAAGCGCTCGATGTCATACCGGAAATCCTCGGCCACGTCGTGGAACTGGCCGTAAGGGAGGACCGTCGCCGCGGCGAAGTAGTTGGCGAGCCCGAGCCGGGCGAGCGCGACGGACTCGTCGCTCGTGAAGCCGCCCTCCGCCACCAGCTTGTCGAGCAGGTCGCCGTATTCGAGGAACGCCAGCTCGGTCGCGAACTTGAACACCTGCTGCCCACCCGACAGGTGCGGTGAGATCTCCAGCAGCCGCGACCCGGGGTCGTACCGGTGCAGGACGTTCTCGCCGAGGTCGATGCGCTTGACGATCTGCACGTCGTGCACGGTCTGCAACCGGCGGGCGATCTCACCGCCGACGTCGCCGCGGTGGAACCGCATCCGCGCCGTCAGTTCCTCCGCCGCCGTGTCGAGTTCGTGCAGGTAGTTCTGCCGCTGATAGAAGTAGTCGCGGACCTCTTCGTGCGGCATCGTGATCGCGCCGCTGCCGCTGCCGTCGCTGTAGCGGTCCTCCGTCGCGAGAGCCAGCTGGGCGGTGGTGTTGCGGAAGCGGCGGTGCATGTTGACCATCGCCTTCGCCAGGCCCGGATGCGACGCGACCATCTCCGCGATCTCCTGGGCGTCCGCGTCGATGCCCATCTCCTGGTCCAGCGCGACCTCGCGCATCTCCGCGATCAGGCGCGTGTCGTCCTGAGACGAGAAGAACGTGGTGTCGACGCCGAACACCTCGCTGATCCGCAGCAGCACCGGCACGGTCAGCGGCCGGACGTCGTGCTCGATCTGATTGAGGTAGCTGGCCGAGATCTCCAGCGTCTTCGCCAGCGCCGCCTGGCTCAGGCCACGCTCGGTTCGGAGCTGACGCAACCGGGTGCCGACGAAGGTCTTGGACATACGGCAATGGTACCGGTGCAGGTCAGGTGTGCGAACGGAACCTTCGCAAGATTTACTCGCGATCAGGTCCTGTTCTCCGAGCGCGGCGCGCCGACGCCCGGGTCGATCCGGAACGGGCCCGACGCGGACGGTGCGACGGGGAAGTCGAACATCGCCGTCGGTAGGTACACGGTCGAGCAGGAGTTCGGGATGTCCACCACCCCGGACAGCCGGCCCTCGATCGGGGCGGCGCCGAGCAGGAGGTAGCCCTGCTCGGGGCTGTACCCGAACTTGGTGAGGTAGTCGATCGCGTGAAGACACGCGCGCTGATACGACAGGTGCGAGTCGAGGTACTTCTGTTCCCCGTCGAGGGTGACGGACGTTCCGGAGAACGCGAGCCACTCCGAATACTGCGGGTCGGTGTTGCCGGGCATGAAGATCGCGTTCTCGGACACGCCGTACGTGTCCATGCCGCCCTTGATGACGTCGACGCGCAGGTCGATGAAGCCGCCCATCTCGATGGCGCCGCAGAACGTGATCTCGCCGTCGCCCTGGGAGAAGTGCAGATCGCCGACGGACAGGTTCGCGCCGTCGACGAACACGGGATAGAAGACGCGGCTGCCCTTGGTGAGGTTCTTGATGTCCTGGTTGCCGCCGTTCTCGCGTGGGGGCGCGGTGCGGGCGGCCTCGCCTGCGACGCGGTCGAAGTCGGCGCCCGACAGGGACCCGAGGACGGCGTCCTGCGGTTCGGGCGGCAGGGCGAGTGGGGGAACCCGGCCCGGATCGGTGGCGATGAGCGCACCCTCCCTCGCGTTCCATCTCGACAGGAGTGCGGCCGACGGCGCGGTGCCCATCAGTCCGGGGTGGACGATGCCGGTGAACGAGACGTGCGGGACGTGCCGCGACGTGGCGGTCTGACCGGAGAAGTCCCAGACGGCCTTGTAGGCGTCGGGGAACTGCTCGGTGAGGAATCCGCCGCCGTTGTGGCGGGAGAAGATTCCCGTGTACCCCCAGCCCTGGCCGGCCAGCGGGCCGGAATCCTCCTGGGGGATGGGTCCGACGTCCAGGATGTCGACGATCAGCAGGTCGCCGGGCTTCGCGCCCTCCACGGCGAACGGCCCGGACAATGTGTGGACCGTGGTGAGGGGCGCGTTCAGGATGTCGTCGGCGGAATCGTCGTTGTGGATGGCGCCGTCGAACCATTCGCGGCAGTGGACGCGGAAGGAGTCGCCCGGTTTCACCGTGACCGCGGCCGGGATGTCGGGGTGCCAGCGGTTGTGACCGACGATCGCCTGATCGGTGAACTTCTTCGAGGAATCGAGCGGAAACAGCAGTTCGGGCATGTGCGCTCCTTCGGTGGCCGGTCAGGGACGAGGAAGTCGGCGGTGCAGCGGATTGCTCGTGACGGGTGGACGTCCGGCCGTGGCCGGGGGCGGCGGACCGGTCACGACGTCCGGTTCGTGAGCCGACCTCTTCGTGCGGTCGAGGAGGTTCATCGCGGACGAGGATCCGTGTCCGAGGCGCGGGGAGGACACGAGCCGGGCGGCGTCGCGTTCGCATCCCGGGCAGGTGATGGACCGGGGCGCGTCGGCCATGGGGAACGACCGCTCGAATGGGCCGCAGTCGGCGGCGCATCGGAATTCGTACAGCGGCATCGTGGTGCCCTTCGCCCGGAGGAGACCATTCGAGGTCACGGTAGCCGACCCGATCCGTGATTGCAGTCACATCGAATGCGTCGAGGCTCCTGCGCAGGCGGTGAACGGCACGGTCCGACGGGAGCAACTATCTGTGTACGCCGGGTTGCGTGCATGTGGTTCACCACCTGCGAGTATTTGCTACTGGCGAGTAATTTTCCTCCCCGATCGGGCAGGTTTGACGCTGAACTTTCTTAACAGTCTTTGCAAAGTGCTGTGAAAAGCTAGCCAAGATTGGCAGTAGCAACAGGTAGACGGCACTTTTTGCTTATGTCATTCTCGGTGAGTACATACGAAGGGCCTGGCAAGGATGTGAAGCAGTACATCCGTACCGGACCAGAAGTCGAAGAGAGTGGAGTCTTGATGTCGACCACCGGCACCCCGAAGACCGCAGCTGAAATCCAGCAGGATTGGGACACCAACCCGCGCTGGAAGGGAGTAACCCGCAACTACACGGCGGAGCAGGTCACCAAGCTCCAGGGCACCGTTGTCGAAGAGGCGACCCTCGCACGCCGTGGATCCGAGATCCTCTGGGACCTCGTGAACAACGAGGACTACATCAACTCGCTGGGCGCGCTGACCGGCAACCAGGCCGTGCAGCAGGTCCGTGCAGGCCTCAAGGCCATCTACCTGTCCGGCTGGCAGGTCGCCGGTGACGCGAACCTGTCCGGACACACCTACCCCGACCAGAGCCTCTACCCGGCTAACTCGGTCCCGCAGGTCGTGCGCCGCATCAACAATGCGCTGCTGCGCGCCGACGAGATCGCCAAGGTCGAGGGTGACACCTCCGTCGACAACTGGCTCGCCCCGATCGTCGCCGACGGTGAAGCCGGCTTCGGTGGCGCGCTCAACGTCTACGAGCTGCAGAAGGCCATGATCGCGGCCGGTGTCGCCGGTTCGCACTGGGAGGACCAGCTCGCGTCGGAGAAGAAGTGCGGCCACCTCGGTGGCAAGGTGCTCATCCCGACGCAGCAGCACATCCGCACCCTGACCTCGGCTCGCCTCGCGGCCGACGTCGCGGACGTCCCCACCGTCGTCATCGCGCGCACCGACGCCGAGGCCGCCACCCTCATCACCTCCGACGTGGACGAGCGTGACCGCCCGTTCCTCGACGGCACCCGCACCGCCGAGGGCTTCTACGGCATCAAGAACGGCATCGAGCCCTGCATCGCGCGTGCCAAGGCCTACGCCCCGTACTCCGACCTCATCTGGATGGAGACCGGCGTGCCGGACCTCGAGGTCGCCAAGAAGTTCGCCGAGGCCGTCCGCAGCGAGTTCCCCGACCAGCTGCTCGCCTACAACTGCTCCCCGTCCTTCAACTGGAAGGCGCACCTGGACGACGCGACCATCGCGAAGTTCCAGAAGGAGCTCGGCGCGATGGGCTTCAAGTTCCAGTTCATCACCCTGGCAGGCTTCCACTCGCTCAACTACGGCATGTTCGACCTGGCCCACGGCTACGCCCGCGAGGGCATGACCGCCTTCGTCGACCTGCAGGAGCGCGAGTTCAAGGCCGCCGAGGAGCGTGGCTTCACGGCCATCAAGCACCAGCGTGAGGTCGGAGCCGGCTACTTCGACAGCATCGCCACCACGGTCGACCCCAACACGTCGACGGCTGCGCTGAAGGGCTCCACCGAAGAGGGTCAGTTCCACTGAGTCTTGTCCTCCGAGGCTTCGACCGATCAAGGCCTCACCTGATCAACCCGACCCCGGGGAGGGGCCTGTGACAGGGCCCCTCCCCGGACGACGACTCCACTAGACGAAAAGGAGCTGACGTGACCAGCGAAAAGATTCAGCGCGTCGGCGTGATCGGCGCCGGGATCATGGGTGCCGGAATCGCAGAGGTGTGCGCTCGCGCGCACGTCGACGTTCTGGTGTTCGAGCAGACCCGTGAGCTTGCGGCGGCGGGGCGTTCGCGCATCCTGCGTTCGCTCGATCGCGGAGTGAGCAGCGGCAAGATCACCGAGCGGGAACGTGAGCAGGCCGCCTGGCGGCTGCGGTTCACCTCCGACCTCGGCGATTTCGCGGACCGGCAGCTCGTCGTGGAGGCCGTCGTCGAGGACGAGAAGGTGAAGAGCGAGATCTTCGCCGAACTAGACCAGGTCGTGACGGATCCGAACGCCGTGCTGGCGTCCAACACGTCGTCGATCCCGATCATGAAGCTGGGCATCGCCACGACGGCCCCGGAGCGGGTCATCGGGATGCACTTCTTCAACCCCGTTCCGGTGCTTCCCCTCGTCGAGCTGGTGACCACGCTCAAGACGAGCAAGTCTGTGTCCGAGCGGGCCGAGGCCTTCGCGAGCGACGTGCTGGGCAAGCAGGTCGTCCGGTCCGCGGACCGTTCCGGATTCGTCGTCAACGCCCTCCTGGTGCCGTACCTGCTGTCCGCGATCCGCATGGTGGAGTCCGGGTTCGCCACGAAGGAAGACATCGACAAGGCAACGGTTCTCGGCCTCGCACACCCGATGGGACCGCTTGCACTGACCGACCTGGTGGGCCTGGACACGGTGAAGTCCATCGCCGACTCCATGTACGAAGAGTTCAAGGAGCCCCTGTACTCGGCGCCGCCGCTGCTGCTCCGCATGGTCGAGGCCGGGTTGGTCGGCAAGAAGTCCGGCGCGGGCTTCTACGAGTACGGCGACAACGGCCGTGCGAGCAAGAAGGCCAGCTAGTAGGTAGGCGACTACAGCTGTGCGCCTTTCACGACCTCCGGCGGTTGTGAGAGGCGCACAGGTGCATCGAGCCCAGAGGCATTCTCAGCCACCGGACTGAGCCCAGAAAGGTCGACCGCATGTCCAGCACCGCAGCATACGGATCCAGCATCCTGGGGTATCCCCGCATCGGACCTCACCGCGAACTCAAGCGTGCCCTCGAGTCCTACTGGCACGGCACGGGAACGAAGGACGAACTCGTCGCCGTCGCCCGGGATCTCCAGGAGGAGACGTGGAGTGAGCTCGCCGCAACCGGTCTGACCCAGGTCCCGGGCAATACGTTCTCGTACTACGACCACGTACTCGACAACGCGCTGCTGTTCGGTGCGGTGCCCGAGCGGTTCGCGCCGCTCGAGAACCAGCTCGATCCGCTGGACTTCTATTTCACGCTGGCACGGGGCAGGCCGGACTTCCCCCCGCTCGAGCTGGTGCGGTTCTTCGGCACCAACTACCACTACCGCCAGCCCGAATTGGACGAGAACACCGAGTTCTCGCTGCGGTCCGAGATCCTGCTGGACGAGTTCGAACGGGCGAAGGCACGCGGGATCGAACTGCGTCCCGTCGTGATGGGGCCCGTGTCGCTGCTCCTGCTGTCGAAGGTCGGTCCGACGTCGAAGCGGCACGGCTTCTCGACCCTCGAGCTGCTGGACAAACTGCTGCCGGAATACGAGCTTCTGTTCGAGCAGCTCGCGAAGGCCGGCGCCACGTGTGTCCAGCTGGACGAGCCGTCGTTCACCGAGGACCGCACGCCGGAGGAGCTGGCGGCGCTGGCCCGGGTGTACGAGAAGTTGTCGCACGCGCCGCTGCGTCCCCGCATCCTCGTCACCGGCCCGTACGGGCATCTCGGGGAGGCCCTCGCCGTCCTCGCCTCCACGAAGGTCGAGGCTCTCGGTCTCGACCTCGTCAGTCATCGGCTCAGTGCCGACGAGCTGGCGAGGATCCCGGGGATGAAGCGCAAGCGCATCTACGCCGGCGTGGTCGACGGCCGGAACGTGTGGCGCGTCGACCGGTACAACACGCTGACGTACCTGAACACGCTGAAGGACGTCGTGCCCGATCTGGTGGTCTCGACGTCGACGTCGTTGCTGCACGTGCCGTACGACGTGTTGTCCGAGTACGACATTCCGGGTGACGTCGCGGACCGGCTCGCGTTCGCGAAGCAGAAGGTCGGTGAGGTGGTCTCGCTGGCCAAGGCGCTGACCGAGGGCCCGTCCGACAAGTGGCGCAAGCGTCCCACGTCGGTGCACTTCAAGCTCAAGCATGCGGTGCGCGCACGGGTCAACGCGATCAAGCCGGACGACCGCATCCGGGTCCCGTACGAGGAGCGGCGGGTCGCGCAGCAGGAGCGACTGAACCTGCCGCTGGTTCCGGCGACGACGCTGGGTTCGTTCCCGCAGACGGATGCGATCAGGAAGGCCCGGTACGAGCTGGGGCAGGGGCGCCTGGAGTGGGACGAGTACTACAAGGGGATCCAGGCGGAGATCGAAAGCACGATCCGGTTGCAGGAGGACATCGGTCTCGACGTCCTCGTGCACGGTGAGCACGAGCGCAACGACATGGTGCAGTACTTCGCGGAGCTTCTCGAGGGGTATGCCTTCACCCACAACGGCTGGGTGCAGGCTTACGGCTCGCGGTGTACACGTCCCCCGATCCTCTACGGGGACGTGTCGCGGCCGAAGCCGATGACCGTCGAGTGGATCGCGTACGCGCAGTCGCTGACGGACAAGCCGGTCAAGGGCATGCTGACGGGTCCGGTGACGATGATCGCGCGGTCGTTCGTCCGCCAGGATCAGCCGCTGTACGAGACGGCTGACCAGTTGGCGCTGGTGATCCGTGACGAGATCGCCGACCTGGAGGCGGCGGGAATCGCGATCATCCAGGTCGACGAGCCGGCGATCCGGGAACTGCTGCCGTTGCGCGAGGACGGCCGCGAGGCGTATCTCGAGTGGGCGGTCGACGCGTTCCGTCTCGCGACGGGTGCGGCGAAGCCGGAGACGCAGATCCACACGCACCTCACGTACACGAGCCGGGCGTCGGTGGTCGACGCCATCGAACGGCTCGATGCGGACGTGACGGCGATCGTGGCGACGCGTTCCATCACGTGGGTGCTCGATGCCATCAAGGAGCGGGCGCTGACCCACGGGGTCGGTCCGGGTGTGTACGAGAGCCGGTCGGCCCGGATTCCGGACATCGACGAGTTGGACGAACTGCTCACGGAGGCGAGCGAGTCGGTCTCACTGGAACGGTTGTGGGCCAACCCGGACGGCGGGCTGAAGACTCGCCACTATTGGCAGCTCGAGCCGTCGCTGCGCAACCTGGTGGCGGCCGCGAAGCGTCTGCGCCGGCGGTCCGAGAAGGAAGAATCCGAGGACTGATTCCTCAGGCGTGTTCAGGGGTCACCGCGGCAGTGGTGGCCCCGAACGTGCGTTCGGTCGCGCAAACATGTAGGCATGTAAGCATGGTTACCGCAGCCGCATATGCAGTCACGTCCGCCGACAGCCGATTCGAGAAGACCACCGTGCAGCGCCGCGAACTCGGACCGCTCGATGTGCTGATCGAGATCAAGTTCGCCGGCATCTGCCACTCCGACATCCACACCGCCCGTAACGAATGGGGCAGCACCCACTACCCGGTCGTGCCCGGTCACGAGATCGCGGGCGTGGTGAGCGCGGTCGGGTCCGAGGTCACGAAGCACCGGGTCGGCGACCGGGTCGGGGTCGGGTGCTTCGTCGACTCCTGCGGGGAATGCGACGCCTGCCGGGCCGACGAGGAGCAGTACTGCGTCAACCGGGCGACCGGGACGTACAACGCCACGGGGCGCGACGGCGAGTGGACGCAGGGCGGCTACTCGACGCACATCGTGGTGACGGAACACTTTGTCCTGTCCATCCCGGACGGTCTGGAACTGGACGTCGCGGCGCCGCTGCTGTGCGCGGGCATCACGTTGTACTCACCACTCGCCCACTGGGGCGCCGGACCGGGCAAGAAGGTCGCGGTCATCGGGATGGGCGGTCTCGGACACGTCGGCGTGAAGATCGCGCATGCGATGGGCGCCGACGTCACCGTGCTCAGCCAGTCGCTCGGCAAGAAGGACGACGGCCTGAAATTCGGCGCCGGCCACTACTACGCCACCTCGGATCCGGGCACGTTCACGCAGTTGCGCGGACAATTCGACCTCATCGTCAACACCGTGTCGGTGAATCTCGACATCGACGCGTACATGTCCATGCTCGCGATCAACGGCACCCTCGTCGAACTGGGGTTGCCGGAGAAGCCGATCGAGGTGCGCGCGTTCAGCCTCGCCGCGAACCGCCGCAGCCTGGCCGGTTCGATGGTGGGCGGCATCGCTCAGACGCAGGAGATGCTGAACTTCTGCGCCGAACACGGAATCGGCGCCGAGATCGAGGTGATCTCCGCGGACCAGATCGACGGCGCCTACGACCGCGTGGTCGGCAGCGACGTGCGGTACCGATTCGTGATCGACACGGCAACGATCTGACCTACGCGTCACCGAGTTGATCTCGCAGCGACGCCAGGGTCTTCGCGAGCAGGCGGGACACGTGCATCTGCGAGATGCCGACGCGGTCGGCGATCTGGGTCTGGGTCATGTTGCCGAAGAACCGCAGCATGAGGACGGTCCGCTCCCGTTCGGGCAGTGACTGGAGCAGGGGGCGCAGGGTCTCGTGGTTCTCGACGTCGTCCATCGCGGCGTCGTAGTCGCCGAGCGTCTCCACCATGGACAGCTCACCTGCCCGGTCCGAGGACGTGTTGTCGACGGAGACGGTCTGGTAGGCGTTGCCGGCGAGCAGTCCCTGCGCCACCTCCTCCTGTTCGAGGTCCAGGTGCTCGGCGAGTTCGCTGACGGTGGGGGCGTGGCCGAGGCTCTGCGACAGTTCGGCGACGGCCTGGCTGAGCGCGAGATGCAGTTCCTTCATCCGGCGGGGGACGCGGACGGCCCACCCGGTGTCGCGGAAATGCCGCCGGACCTCGCCCATGATGGTGGGAACGGCGAACGACACAAAGTCCGATCCGCGCTCCACGTCGAACCGGTCCACGGAGTTGACCAGGCCGAGGCGCGCGACCTGCACCAGATCGTCGTGCGCCTCGCCGCGGCCGTCGAAGCGGCGGGCGATGTGCTCGGCCAGTGGCAGGCAGCGAGTCACGACGGCGTCGCGCAGTCTGCTGCGCCGGGGGTCGTCCTCATCGAGGGCTGCCATCTGTTGAAACAGTGCTGTGACGTCCTGATACTCGTCCGGCCAACGGGCCGTGTGCCCCCCACTGTGAGTATGGGACGTCACAGACTCAGGCCATTCTTCACCTTGGTGAATTCCATGGTGGTGACGAAACCCGCGGTGGAAGGGTCGGGCTCCTGTTTCAGGTCGAGCGAATCGGTGAGGGCGTTGAGGACGTGCCAGGCGAACGAACGCTCGCCGAGGGAGTCGACCGAGGTGGTGGTGCTCGACACGTCGACTCGCAAGGTGCCGTCGAGAAATTGCAGCCGGCACACCAGAAGTGCATCCGGTGTCGCGCGGACGATCAGCTGGGTACAGATCTCGTCCATGGCCAGTTTGATGTCGGCGATGGAGTCGAGGTCGAAGTCTTCGTGGATGGCAACGGTAGCTGCCAGGGCGCGCAGTACGGAGAGCTGATCGGGCGTTGCTCGCACGCGCAGTTCGACGACGGGATGTGTGTGATCCTGGTCGGGTTCGATTGTCTTGGCGATGGCCATGAGACCTCCGGGTCGGGCGTTCCGTGCTGTCGGCGAGTGGTGGGTCGGCTCGCGCTGCTGAAAAGTCAGGGTAGCGATCCGGCGACACCGCAGGTGGAATACCGCAGAACAGGACCGATCAAACCAGTCCGATCAGTACGTTTGCGCGGGTAGTGTTGGCGGCACGATCAGCGTTCCTGAGGCCCTCGGCAGGGTCATGATGGTCACGGGAGACGAGTGAGTGGGATGCCTGACGAGATTCACCTGCACACGTTGACGAGTGACGTCGATGCCGACGCGGTCACCGTCTCGCTCGACTCCGTGCTCGAATTGCTCGAGCCCGAGGACGAGTTCGAGGTCGCGCTGAACACGGTGTGCCGTCGGATCGTGTCGACCTTCCCGGGTGCGGCGATGGCCGGGGTCACCGTTCTCCGGGCGACCGGACCGGTGACGGCGGCGGCGACCTCGGACGACGTCGTGGCACTCGAAGAGTTGCAGTACCGCTTCGGTGAGGGTCCCGCGCTCGACGCGGTGCGCTCCCGTGAACCGGTGCGCGCCGACCGCGCCGCCGCGTACGAGAGGTGGCCGGCGTACGCCGCGAGTTCCGAACCGGCAGGCGTCCACAGCTATCTGTCCGTGCCGCTGCCCGGCCCGGAGCAGTCGGCGGCACTGAATCTGTACGGACTGTTGCCGCACGCCTTCCACCGGATGGACGAGTCGGTGCTCGAGTTGCACGTCGAGGCGGCATCGGTCGCGGTGCGCAACGCGCGACGGTACGGCGAGGCGAGAAATCTGATCGAGCAACTTCGTATCGCACTTCGTTCCCGTTCCGTCATCGACCAGGCGAAGGGAATCGTGATGGCGTTGCGGGGTCTCGACGCCGAGACCGCATTCGATGTCCTCGTCACCCGTTCGCAGCGCGAGAACGTCAAACTTCGGGTGGTCGCAGAACGTGTCGTGGCGGCTGTTTCTGCCCGCACAACCGTGCATAACGGTTTGTAAACGCTCACCAGGGCAAATGAGGGCCCCAGTATCTGTTATTTCCTTGTGACACATCACAGGCGGGAGTAGTCTCGAACCGAGGTTGAACACACAGCCGATGTCGGGAAGCGCTGCCGTAGCAGACAGTGTCATGTGTCCGAGGTCGGGTCTGTCTGCAGGTGCTCCGCTTCCCCTCTCAATGTTCGAGATGGGGTGAGCCATGTCTGTTGGTCAAGGGGTCCCAGAACCTGAAATGGCGTGTTCGGGCACGGAGTTCGGTACCACGTACAAGCCGAGAGTAACGCTCGCGGCCGTCGGTTCCGCTCCGACACGCTGTGCGAGCGCGGAATTCACTTCCGAGAGGCTCGGTTCCGGGGTGATGTTGGTAGGGGTGCGAGGCGAGATCGACCTGTTCAGTGCACCGGGGTTCCGTGATTACGTGTGCACGCGGATCTCGCCCGAGGGGCAGTTCATCCTCGACATGTCGAAGGTGGACTTCATCGGAACCGCGGGTCTGTCGGTGCTCGACACCGTTCACGAGACGAACGTCCGGGACGGGCGGACGTGGGCGATGATCTGTGGCCGGCCGGTCTACCGGCTGCTCAGGGCGGCGGGCCAGGAGTCGAGCTTCCCCTGCTTCGCGTCCGTGGACAGCGCCCTCGGGGCCTGGCACGGCCGTACGGCGTAACCGGCCGAGCCGGCGCCCGAGTTCAGTGGGCGCCGGTTCGACTCGTGCGCGGAGGGGCCGACACACAGCGCCCGTAGGCGCGGAGGGTGTCGGTGGCGACCCGGTCCCACGAATAGCGTGCGCGGGCGCGATCGCAGCCCGCCATGCCGTATCCCGTGCGCAGGGCGTCGTCGTCGAAGATCTGTCGCAGGGCCTCGGCCAGGCGGACCGGGTTGCGCGGGGAGATCAGGCGTCCGGTGATGCCGTCGACCACCGTGTCGCGCATGCCGCCGACGGCGGACGCGACCACCGGGGTGCCGCAGGCCATCGCCTCGAGCGGCACCATGCCGAACGGCTCGTACCACGGGGTGCACACGACGGCGTCCGCCGAGCGCAGCAACGCGGGCATGGCGTTTCGCGGCACCCGCCCCACGATCCGTACCCGGTTGCGCACCTTCGTCTCACGGGCCAGCGTCAGCAGTCTGGACGCTTCGGGGTCGTCGGCGACGTCGTCTGCGGCCGGTCCGCCCGCGATGACGAGTTCGGTGTCGGGGAAGTGGGTGAGCGCCTCGATGGCAGTGTCGAAGCCCTTGCTCGGCGCCAGCCTGCCGACCATGACGAGGCGGTGGCGTTTGCCCTTCTCGTCGGCGCGGCCGTCGGGCGTGAACTCCTTGACGTCGACGCCGGACGGAACGACGGACGTGCGCGAGCGGGGCAGGCCGAGGTGGGAGAGTTCGAAGACCTCGTCCGTGCACGTCGCCACCACACGGGTAGCGCCGCGGGCGATCAACTGCTCCAAGTGAATTCGGTTGTGGGTGCTCGACGTGTCGGCGTGCTCGAACCGTTGCTCGACCACTCCCAGTGCGTGGAACGTCTGGACCACCGGAATGCCGAGTGTGCGGGCCGCGAGTTGCGTCGCGATCCCGGACATCCAGTAGTGGGCGTGGACGATGTCGGGCCGCTCGGCCTCCCATTCGGCCTTCAGGAAGCTGCCGAATGCCCCCATCAGCGGCAGGATCTCGGCCTCCGGCATCGGCCGTGCGGGGCCGACCGGAACGTGCACGACGGTGTACCCGCCCGCGGTTGTGACCCGTGCCGGGGCGTCCTCGCTCTCCGCCCGCGTGTAGACCGTGACGTCGTGGCCCTCCCTCGTGAGGGCCGCCGACAGTTCGGCGAGATGAATGCTCTGCCCTCCGACTTCGGCGCCGTCCGACACGTCGAGGGGACTGGCGTTGGCGGAGACCATTGAAATCCGTAATCGTCTCGAGGTGCCGACGGCGGTCGTTCTCATCGGCTGCCCGCCGCACACGGGAGGTCTGGGTTCGCGATGAATGGCCGTCATGCCACGGGGATTCCCGAAGTTCGGGTTTGTAAACCGACCGACTCGCATTCGGTCACGGGACGGGTGACACGAGCCGGCCGGTGTTGCGTTCTAGTACCAGCGACGCCTGCCGCCTACCGCACGCCCGGTCGCGCCGAGAATCCACAGGACCGCACCGATCACCACGAGGATGATGCCGATGGTCCAGAGCCAGTTGATGCCGGCCAGCCATCCGATCAGGAGCAAGATCAGTCCGAGCACGATCATGACGTTCCTCGATTCTTCATCCCACCGAAGTGAGGGGCGAGTCCGTTCGCGGACCCTCCCGCACCTCGTCGACCCCTGCGCCCATTGCGTAGGTCAGATGCCCGCCGAGCGCGCCGCCGATGCCGATCGCGAGGAGTCCCGCGGTGCTGGTGGCGACAGCGCGTCCGTCGGTCCCGTGTCTGCGGCGAAGGTAGGAGGCGAGCATGGCCACGACACCGATGGCGTTGGCCTCGGCGTGGATCAGTCCGACGCGGCGCTGAACGGTGTCGCGGTCGGCCCAATCCGCCCAGCCGGTCATCAGCGTCGGGGGAGTGGCGAGTAGTCCCAGGGCGATCAGCCTGCGTGCGCCGACGTGATCGCGGAATGCCAGATCGAAGATGCTCGCGCCGACCCACGCGCCGATGGGAATGCTGACGAGAACGGGATGCACGGGGTGCCCGAGCCAGGACCCGCGCAACAACGGGCCCGCGCCGGACGAACCGAGCGCCCCCTGGATCCGCTGCTGCAGAAACCGGCTGCCGCCGTCGAGGAATCCGGCGGCCTCCGCTTTCCGGAACACGCTCTCGAGGTTCATGACATTCGATTACCCACCGCGGCTCGAAGAAAACCGGCCCGCCTTGTCGTCGGTGCAGGTCGGGCGTAGCGTCGGGACCACGTTCTCGAAGGTGAGGTGAGTGCAATGAAACTCAATCTCTTCGCAGCTTGGGTCAGCTTCGCACTGGTTCTGCTCTCGGTGGTCTGTCTCGGCGGGTTCCTCGTCGCCGCGGGATCCGGGCAGGGCGGCTGGGCGGTGATCTCCGGGTCTCTGTGCGTCGTCGCACTGGCCGGAGCGATGGCGCTGTACGGCGGAACCGTGCGCCACGACCACAGGTTGCATCACGAATCGCCGCACCTCTTCTGACTGCGGCGCTCCCGGTCGGCGTCAGGATTCCGCGAGCCGCCGCTTTTCCGCGTCGATGTCGAAAGTGGCGGGCGGCCAGTCGAGGTCGAGTTTCTCGAGTGCGTCGATCAGCAGTTCGGTGACCGCGAGCCGGCTGTACCACTTGCGGTCGCACGGAACCACGTGCCACGGCGCGTAGTCGGTCGACGTCAGGTCGAGCATGGCCTGATACGCGTCCTGGTACGCCGGCCACAGCAAGCGCTCGTCGACGTCCGACGGGTTGTACTTCCAGTATTTGTCGCGGCGTTCCAGACGCTCGCGCAACCGCGACTTCTGCTCGTCGAGTGACACGAACATCGCGACCTTGACCAGGGTCGTGCCGCTCGCGACGAGTTCCTTCTCGAATTGATTGATCTCGTCGTAGCGGCCGCTCCAGACTGCCTCGGGCACGAGATCGTGAACCCGGACCACCAGCACGTCCTCGTAATGCGACCGGTCGAACACGCCGAGTTGCCCGCCGCGGGGGACGGCCTTGCCGATCCGCCACAGGAAGTGGTGACGCTTCTCCTCGGGAGTGGGAACACCGAAGGAGGCGTGATCGACTCCCTGCGGGTCCACGTGCCCGATGACATGGCGGACCATCCCGCCCTTACCCGCGGTGTCCATACCCTGGAGCACGAGGAGCACCGACCGCCGGTCGCCGGATCGTCCGTTGGCGTAGAGCTTCTCCTGCAGGGCGGACAGCACCGCGCCGCGTTCCTCGAACAGCTGGACGCCGTCCGACTTGTCGCCGACGAATCCGGGTGTGCTCCCGCAGTCGAGTTCGGCGATCCGCCGACCCGGGTGTGACCGCAGGGCCTCGGTTGCCGGCGTCGTCCAGAATCCGCGTGCGTTCTCTGCCATGTACAGACAGTGCCACAGGAGCGTTACATGGAGGTGTGGGCGGCGAGGTGCATCAGTGCCGTGTCCTGGTGATCGGGACCGGGTTCTCCGGTCTGGGCACGGCCATCCAGCTACGCAAGCGTGGGCGCGACGACTTCATCCTGCTGGAGAAGGCGCGGGAGGTCGGCGGTACGTGGCGGGAGAATACATATCCGGGCTGTGCGTGTGACGTGCCCTCGCACCTGTATTCGTTCTCGTTCGAGCCGAACGCGGACTGGACGCAGATGTGGTCGGGGCAGGCGGAGATCTTCGACTATCTGCGCGGACTGGCCGACAAGTACGACCTGCGGCGCAACATTCATTTCGGCCGCACGATGATGGGCGGCTACTGGGACGCCGAACACTGCCGCTGGCACATCCACACCGAGTCGGGCGACGAGTACGTCGCCCAGTTCGTGGTGTCCGGGATCGGCTCGCTGCACATCCCGAACGTCCCGGATCTGCCGGGAGCCGGCACGTTCGAGGGCACCGCGTTTCATTCGGCGCGGTGGAACCACGATTACGACCTGCGGGGCAAGAAGGTCGCGGTGATCGGCACGGGCGCCAGCGCGATCCAGTTCGTTCCCGAAATCGTGGGCGACGTCGCCGAGTTGCAGTTGTATCAGCGGACTCCGCCCTGGGTGATCCCGGGCTTGAACTTCCGTATCCCGCAGAAGGCGCGGCGCCTGTTCGGCCGGGTCCCGCTGGCACGACGGATGGCGCGTGCCGCCGTCTACTGGACTTACGAATCGCTCGCGCTCGGGTTCAACGGGCATTTCCGCCTGATGAAGCCGATCGAGAGCGCGGCGCGGGGGAATCTGAACAGGACCGTCACCGATCCCGAACTCCGCCGCAAGCTCACCCCGTCCTACGTCATCGGCTGCAAGAGGATCCTCGGGTCGGACAGGTACTACCCGGCGCTGATCTCACCGAGGTCGGTCGTGATCACCGAGGGTATCGCGGAGGTCCGGCCGCACGGCATCGTCGCGGGGGACGGGACGGAGCGGGACGTGGACGCGATCATCTACGCCACCGGATTCCACGTCACCGACGGCTTCGAGAGCGTCGCCCTCACCGGGGTCGACGGCAGGCGCCTCGCCGATGAATGGCAGGAGCACGGCATCCGCACTCATCTCGGTATCACCGTCGCGGGTTACCCCAACGCGTTCTTCCTCCTCGGCCCCAACACCGGGCTCGGTCACAATTCGGTCGTGTTCATGATCGAGTCGCAGATTCGCTACGCCCTCCGGCTGATGGATCTCGTCGACCGGCGCGGCGCGGACGCTGCGGTCGTCCGGCCGGCCGTGCAGAGCAGGTTCAACGCAGACATTCAGCGGAAGCTGTCGAAGGGCGTGTGGTCCCGTGGCGGATGCGTGAGCTGGTATCTGGACTCGCACGGCGTCAACCGCGCGATCTGGCCGGGCTCGACCGTGCGTTACTGGCGGCAGACGCGGGAGGTCGATCCGGCGGACTTCGAGTTCACACCCGGCTGAAGGGTGGGGGCGTCACTCCGTCGACGAGATGGCTTCCCCAGAGATCCACTCCGGTGATCCGGGCGGTGGCCGTGCCTTCCGGGCTGGTGATCCGGAGTTCCGTGCCTGCGGACAGGTCTGCGTCCGCGCCGAGGGCATCCGTCAGGGTGCGGACGCGGCCGTGCCAGACGTACCGACCGCTGATGGGTTCGAAGTTTCCCGCCAACTGGACCTGCACGGTCACGGCGGGACGGTCGCCGACGACGACGTCGGCGGGGCCGCGGTAGCCCTCTTCTTCCTCGTGTTCGTTCACACGGGCAAGTTTACCTGTAACTGTGAGTTACACAAGATTGACCGATGCCTATTCGGTCGCGTCGGCAGGCGGCAGCAGCGGGTGCGGGATCGCATTGAAGCGGGCGGGCGAGCCGTTGACCGCGGCGATGCCCGTGACGCCACCCCAGGTCATCATCGTGAGGTAGTTGATCAGGTCCTCGACCGACATCGACCGGTTGGAGATCCACCAGTGGGTGGCCAGTTGCACACCGCCGACGATTCCGTACGCCCAGGGAACTGCGCCGCCGGAGTCCATCTCCATCTGCCGCAGCCGCTCGCCGAGAACGGTGGAGAGCACCTCGGCGATCATCCGTTCCGAGTCGGCGACCGTCTCGCGGCCGGGGCCGGAACCGTTGGCCATGATGTAGAGGTAGACGTCGGGATCCGACGCCACCGTCTCCACGTATGCGGTGATCGTGGCGCGGGTCAACTCGAAGTCGTCGAGGTCTCCGCCGATGGCCTCGTAGATCCGGGGGGCGAGCGTGGTCTCCACGTACCGCGCCATGGTCGCGTTCGTCAGGTCGCTCTTGTCCGCGAAATAGCGGTACAGGACGGTCTTGGAGACGCCGATCTCGGACGCGATCTCGTCCATGCCGATGTCCCGTCCACGCAGGCGGATGGCGGCGATCGTTCCGTCGACGAGTTCTTCTCGGCGCGCGATCTTGTGCTCACGCCAGCGGCGCTTGCGCCCATCGGGCTTTGCCGCCTTGTCCAGCTTGGTCATCGACTCGGTCACCTGCTCGGGATCCTTCACGCCGTCGTTCGCCACTGACTCTCTTCACATCCGTTTCGTGTCGCGATCTCCTGTCAGCTTAGTGCGCGGGTCTTGTCTCACGGCACAACGCCGTCTGTGCGGGCGCGCGTCCCGCGGCTGGGCGACCGCCCCCGCGTCGACCTTGGGCACAATGGCGTCTGTGGATCAATTGAGCCTTTCCGTCTTCGACGACGATGCGAAGCGTCGCGATCTTCGCAAGATGAAGGCTGTCGCGACGGGCTTCCTCGTCTTCGCCACCGTGGTCTACCTCGTGTGCCGGTGGCAGGAATCTCGGGGCGCGGGGGCGTGGGTCGGCTACGTGCGGGCCGCGTCGGAGGCAGGCATGGTCGGCGCGCTGGCCGACTGGTTCGCGGTGACGGCCCTGTTCCGGCATCCGCTGGGGTTGCCGATCCCGCACACCGCGATCATCAAGCGCAAGAAGGATCAGCTGGGGGCGAGCCTCAGCAGCTTCGTCGGCCAGAACTTCCTGGCCCCCGAGGTGGTGTCCGCCAAGGTGGAGGCCGCGGAGATCCCGCTCCGGCTGGGCACGTGGATGGCGCAGCCGAAGCATGCCGCGCGGGTCGCCGCCGAGACGGCCACCATCCTGCGCGGCTTCGTCGAGATCCTCCGCGACGAGGACGTGCAGCAGATCATCGACAGCACGCTGGTGCGCCGGCTGGCCGAGCCCCAGTGGGGGCCGCCGATCGGACGGGTGCTCGGCGAACTGCTGCGAGAGAACCGGCAGTTGCCGATCCTGGATCTGCTCGCCGAGCGGGCGCACCAGTGGGCCCTCGGGAGTCAGGAGACCATCGACCGGATCGTCAGCCGCGATTCGCCGGCCTGGTCGCCCAAGTTCGTCGACGCCATGCTCGGCGAGAAGATCCACCGGGAACTCGTCGAATTCACCTGGAAGGTGCGGTCCAACCCGGAGCACGAGGTGCGGCAGGCGGCCAACCGCTTCCTCGTCGACTTCGCCGACGACCTGCAGAACGATCCCGCGACCATGGAGAAGGCCGAGAAGATCAAGGCCGAGATCATGGGACGCGAGGAGGTGACGGGCCTCGCCGCGGCGACGTGGAAGGTCGCCAAGCGCCTGATCATGGAGTCCGTCGACGACCCGGACAGCACCCTGCGCACAAAGGTCGCGGAGAACGTCGTGCGATTCGGCGAGAGGCTGCGCGACGACCACGAGCTGCGGACCAAGGTCGACGGGTGGGTGCTCGCAGGCACGCGCTACGTCGTCGTCCACTACACCGACGAGATCACCGCGATCATCTCCGACACCGTCGAGCGCTGGGACGCCGAGGAGGCGTCCAAGAAGATCGAGCTCCAGGTGGGCCGCGATCTCCAGTTCATCCGTATCAACGGCACCGTGGTCGGTGCGATCGCGGGCCTGCTGATCTACACGTTCTCGACGTTGCTGTTCGGCTGACGTCCCGCGGAACGGCCCGCTAGCTGGGTGCTAACAGAGTGCTTGCAATTGCTAGCACCCTGCTTTAGGCTTGGTGCTGCCCAGCAACACGGAGGACTGATGGCCAGCGATGACCGCGATGCGGCCGGTGCAGGAGATCTGGCAGCTCGCGTAGTCAGCAACGCCGCTCACGACATCGGAGGTTTCATTCGTGCCCAGCGCGAAGCAGCCCAGGTGTCGATGCGGCAGTTGGCGCAGCTGGCCGGTGTCAGTAATCCGTATCTGAGTCAGATCGAACGTGGGTTGCGCAAGCCCTCGGCCGAGGTGCTTGGGCAGATAGCCAAGGGTCTCCGGGTCTCGTCGGAGGTCCTGTACGTCCAGGCGGGTTACCTCGAGCAGCGGCCACACGGTCCCCTCCGTGACGCTCTGCTCGCGGATACGGCCATAACCGAGCGGCAGAAGCAGGTGCTGCTCGAGATCTACGAGTCGTTCTGTCGTGAGAACGAATCGGCGGAAGCGGCCGAATCCCGGACGTCCGAGCTTCGGACAGAAGAACACCAGCGTTCTGATTCCCAGACGCCGGAACCAGAACCCCCCACCGTTGAAGAGGAGAAAGCCGATGACTGACCAGAAGACCATCGACAGCGTCAAGACCTCGCTGTATGCGGCCGTAGGTGCCGGAGACGTCGTGGTGCAGGCCGTGGCCGACGTCGTCGCCCAGGTCCGCTCGCGCGCCGAGTCCACCCAGGGTGACGTCGAAGAGCGTGTCGGCGGCGCCAAGGAGCGCTTCGCCGGACTGCAGGAAGAGGTCACCGAGGGTGTCGAGAACCTTCGCGACCGCCTCGCCGGACTGCCGTCCGAGCTGCCGGAGGAGCTCGCCGAGCTGCGTGAGAAGTTCACCGCCGACGAGCTGCGCAAGGTCGCCGAGGCCTACCTGAAGGTCGCATCCGACCTGTACACGTCGCTCGCGGAGCGCGGCGAGGACACCGTCGAGCGCATCCGCAAGCAGCCGGTCGTCGAGGAGGGCATCGGCCGCGCCGAGACCGCCTTCGGCGACGCAGTCGAGCTGACCGAGGAAGCTCTCGGCACCGTGGCCCGCCAGACGCGCGCCGTGGGCGAGCAGGCCGCGAAGCTCGCGGGCCGCGCTTCGGGTCGCATCTCCGACACCGCCGAGGGACTCGGCGAGGCCATCGCCGACGCCGGCGACGAGGCTGCCCTGAAGGTTCTCGACCTGGGCGACCAGGCTGAGGAAGCGTCGAAGGGGGCTGCCGATCGCGTCACCGCCACCGCGGCCGACGTCCATGCCCGCGCCGACCAGGCGGTCCCGGCCAAGCATGCTGCCGCTCCCGCGAAGAAGGCTGCTCCGGCTCCCGCTCCGGCCAAGGCTGCGGCAACTCCGGCTCCGGCCAAGAAGGCCGCCGCTCCGGTGAAGAAGGCTGCTCCGGTCAAGAAGGCTTGATCCTTCACGCTTTTCGGCCCCCGCACGTTCGGTGCGGGGGCCGTTTGCGTGCCCACCTCGTAGGATGGGGCTGTGATTCAAGTTGACGGCGTCGTCTCGGTGATCTTGTTGGTGATTCGCATCGTCGCTCTGGGTGGTGCTGCGTACGCGCTGTTCCACGCGGCCCGCCAGCGCAAGGATGCGTTCACCGCCGTGGACAAATTGAGCAAACCGATCTGGCTGAGCATTCTCGCGGTCGCGTTTCTCGTCCTCCTGCTGTTCCCCGCCGTGCAGTTGTTCGGCATCGTCGCGGTCGTCGCGGTGTGCGTCTATCTCGTGGACGTGCGCCCCCGTGTCGACGACGTGCAGCGCGGACCTCGCTGGTAGGCATTCCGGCCGGACAGTTACCGCTCCTCCTCACGGCTCCGTGAAGGTCGGGGCCTTTCGCGCCCTGACGATGACAATGGACATTGTGACAATGCTATGGTGGTTGTACGGCTACCGAGGGAGCTGACATGTCCGTCGTCCATCAGCGTGAATCGGCGAGCGATGCCCGCCCGACGTCCCGGCTGCTGCTCCGACGGGCGAACACCGTCCGATGACGGAATACCGGATCGACGACCTCGCACGCGAGGCGCGGGTGAGCGTGCGCAACGTGCGCGTCTACCAGGACCGCGGACTGCTTCCGCCGCCGCGGAAGCAGGGGCGCACGGGGTGGTACAACGACTCGCACCTCGCGCGGCTGCACCTGATCGGGCGGATGCTCGATCGCGGCTACACATTCGCGACCATCAGCGAACTGCTCACCGCCGCGCACTACGGACTCCAGGTCAAGGACGTTCTGGAGACCGACGACCCGGGCAGCCGCTGGAAGAAGCGCAGGCGCGCGGCACGCCTGACGATCGCCGAGCTGAAACGCATGTTCGGGGCGCAGACCACCGAGGCCAACATCGCCCGCGGCACCGAACTCGGTGTGCTCGTTCCCGCCGGGGACGACTATTCGGTCGACAATCCGCGACTGATCGAGGCGGCGCAGGTCCTCGTCGACGCAGGCATCCCGCTCGAGGACGTCCTCGAGCAGACCGCGGCGGTGCGACGCGATCTCTCGGACGTCGCCGCGCGGTTCGTTGCCGTCGTCGCAGACCGCTACCTCGCCGCCGAGGGGGAGCCGCTCGAACTCGACGAGGCGAAGGTCTCGGCAATCGCGCGCCTCGTCGACCAGATGCGTCCCCTCGCGCACGACGCCGTCCAGTCGCTGTTCGAAGAGGCGATGGAGGAGCAGATCTCCCGGGCCCTCGAGCGGGCGGCCCGGCAACTCGGCGAGACACCGGGTCCGGCGTCGGGCACAGACACCAACAAAGCAAGTGAGACAGGACAGGGGCAGGAATGACCAGCAGTTCGCGCACCATCGCCTTCCGGGCGCTCGCAGGCGCAGCCGGGGTCGGCGCCGTCGCCGCCGCGGCAGCGGCGATCCGTCACAAGCGCGCCACCCGCGGGTTGACGTTGTCGACCGAGGTGGCGCCGAACGAATTGCTGCGCACCCCGGATCTGCGCCCGGACGTGACGGAGATCCTCACCGACGACGGAGCGACGCTGTACGTGCGCGCCTACGGTCCGGTGGACGGCGATCCCATTGTGCTGAGCCATGGTTGGACGTGTTCGACCGAGTACTGGTACCCGCAGGTGAATGCGCTCGCCGAGGAGTACCGCGTCATCACCTACGACCAGCGTGGGCACGGCCGCAGCTCGGTCGGCTCGCTTCCGCTCGGTCCCGACGTCCTCGCCGACGACCTGTCGGAGGTGCTGAAGGCGACGGTGCGTGAAGGCAAGAAGGCCGTGCTCGTGGGTCACAGCATGGGTGGCATGAGCATCATGGCGTGGGCGGGACGGCACCCCGGCGAGGTCAAGGAATATGCGTCCGCGGTCCTGCTCGCCAGCACCGCCTGCGACCGGCTCGTCGCCGAGACCACCGTCATACCGTTGCCGAATCGTTTTCCGCGCGTGCCGGTTCCGGTCGGCCGCGCCGTCCTGAAGACGCCGGTCCCGTTGGTGTCTTCGCCGGTGATGACGCGAGCGCTGCAGTACGTGTCGATGTCGCCGAACGCTTCGCGCGCCGAGGTCCAGTTCTGCGAGAACATCGTCCGGGACTGCAAGCCGCGCATCCGCGGCGGCTGGGGTGCTGCCCTCAGCGGCCTCGACATCCACGAGGCACTCGACCACCTCGCGGTTCCGACGACGGTGCTCGTCGGTTCCATGGACCGGTTGACCCCACCCGTCCATGCCCGCAAGCTCGCTCGCGTCCTGGACGAGGCCGGTCACCTCGAGCGCCTGATCGTCCTGCCCGGCGTCGGTCACATGAGTTCCGTCGAGAGCATCGACGAGTTCGACAAGGAGATCGTGCGGCTGCGCAACCTCTGACCTTTCGGCTGCCCCGCAGTCGGTCGGGCCCACACGCCGGGTGGCGTGTGGGCCCGATTTTTTTGTGGCGGTGTGAGGCTTGACACACCGACAACATTACATCTAACGTAATTTGTATCACTGTAAAACGTGACGCGACCCAGCGTTCCACCGATCCGGTCATCAGGCGATAGGAGCTCACGTTGGCTCATGTAGTTACGCAATCCTGCTGCAACGACGCGAGTTGCGTCGCGGTCTGCCCAGTCGATTGCATCCATCCCACTCCGAACGAGCCCGGCTACGGCAGCGCGGAGATGCTGTACATCGATCCGGTCGGCTGCATCGACTGCGGCGCATGCATCGATGCGTGCCCGGTCGACGCGATCGTTCCCGACTACGACCTGACTCCGGAAACCGCGCGCTACGAGGAGATCAACGCGGCGTTCTACGCGAACCGGGATCAGCCCGTCCCCGTACCCGAACGTCCCGTTGCCGAGGCTGCCCGGGTGTCCGAACGCGCACTGCTGCGGGTGGCGATCGTCGGTTCCGGGCCGTCCGGCTGCTACGCGGCCGAGAACCTGCTGTCCCGGATCGGTCCCGCCGTGGAAATCTCCTTCTTCGAGAAGCTTGCGACACCATTCGGGCTGATCCGATTCGGTGTCGCACCGGACCATCAGGGGACCAAGGCGGTCGCCTCCCTCTTCCAGAAGACGGCGTCGCGGAAGAATGTGGACTTCTACCTCAACGTCGAGGTCGGCACGCACCTGACTCACGACGACCTGCTCGCGCATCACGATGCGGTGATCTACGCGGTCGGCGCCCCCGCCGACTGCTCGCTGGGGATTCCCGGTGAGGACCTGCCCGGAAGCCACTCGGCAACGGAATTCGTGGCCTGGTACAACGGTCACCCCGACCACGCGCACCGCACGTTCGACCTGTCGGGCGAGCGCGCCGTGATCATCGGCAACGGCAATGTGGCGTTGGACGTGGCCCGAGTGCTCGTCGCCGGCACCGCCGAGTTGACCAAGACCGACATCGCCCCGCACGCATTGAAAGCGTTGTCGGAGAGCAGGATCAGAGAAGTGCTCGTCGTCGGCCGGAGAGGTCCGGCGCAAGCGGCGTATACGAATCCGGAGTTGCTCGCGCTCGGCCATCTCCCCGGCGTGACTGTCGCGGTACGGCCCGAGGAGGTGGTGCGGGAGGCAGATGGGCGGACCGACTCGATCGAGGCGATGAAAGCCAGGATCGTCGCAGAGTTCGCCGCCGCCCCGCACATTCCGGGATACAAACGTATTGCGCTGCGCTACCTGCTTTCTCCGGTATCGGTTCTGGGAGACGGCCGGGTAGAGGGGATCCGCCTGGTCCGCAACGAGCTGGTTCAGGATGCGGACGGCCGTTCCAGGGCGGCTCCCACAAGTGTCGTCGAGGACGTCGACTGTGGTCTGGTCCTGCGGTCGGTGGGGTACCGGGGGATCCCCGTCGCGGGAATCCCCGTCTCGGGTGCACGATCCACGATGCTGAACGTCGGAGGTCGTGTGCTGGAACCGGACGCGAGTGGACCGATGTCCGGTGTGTACACCGTCGGGTGGATCAAGCGAGGTCCCTCCGGCGTCATCGGAACCAACAAGGCGTGCGCCGCCGAAACTGTCGACAAACTCGTAGACGACTTCCACTCCGGTCGATTGGCGGCTCCCGGGGGTGGCCGGCAGGATCTCCGCCGGCTGGTTGCGGAGCGGCGTCCCGAGCGCATCGACTACGACGGATGGAAGGCGATCGACGCGCACGAGCGGCGACTCGGCAGGGAATCGGGCCGACCGCGCGTGAAGCTCGTGGACACCGCCTCGATGATTGAAATCGCTTCGAGTGCATCTATTTCCGGCTGATATCACCCTGATGCGCGCCGACCCGGCGCGCGTCGAAGAAAGTGATTGACGTCTCATCACCTAACGATATAAGGTTTATTCGGATCGGGGATGCGGCCCGCACTCGATCCTCTCGACCGGCGACAGCCCCGCCGTCGAGGATCGGAACAGTCTCGCCGCCCGACTTCGCCGGACGATGTCCCATGCACCGCAAGTCTCCGGCATCTGACGAATCATCACAGAGGAGTTCACATGAAACTTCAGGACAAAGTCGCCGTCATCACCGGAGGTGGATCCGGGCTCGGACGCCAGGGTGCGCAGTTGTTCGCATCGGAAGGCGCGAAGGTGGCGGTCGTCGACATCGACGGCGACCGAGCCGAACAGACCGCGAAACTGGTTGAACAGCAGGGCGGAACGGCGATCGCCATCACCGCCGACGTGAGTGACGAGGCCGCCGTCTACCGCAGCGTCGAGACCACCGTCGAGCAGTTCGGCAAGCTCGACATCATGTGGGCCAACGCGGGTGTCGTCTCCCGCGGTGGTGTCCCGTCGGTGGCGGGCGGCGAACACGTGGAGTTCCAGGACCTCACGGATGCGGACTGGCAGCACGTTCTCGGAGTCAACCTCAGCGGCGTCGTGTACTCCTGTAAGGCTGCTGTGCCTGCGATGCGGGCCAACGGCGGCGGCACCATCCTGGCGACGTCGTCCGCGGCTTCCTTCGCCGCCTATCACAGCATCGCGATGTACTCGGCGACGAAAGCCGGTGTCAACGGCCTGGTTCGTGGCCTCAGCCTGGATCTCGGACGCTACGGCATCCGCGTCAATGCCCTCGCACCCACGCACGGGATGTCGCCGAACTTCCTGATGGGCCCGGGCACCCCGGTGATCGGCCAGTCCTACGAGGAGACCGCGGGACCGTGGGATCCGGGCGTCTCGCCGATTCCGCTCAAGCTCCAGCGTCCGCCGTCGCTCGTGGACAACGCGAAGGTCGCACTCTTCCTCGTGTCGGACGACTCCGCATACATTTCCGGTCTGACGCTGCCCGCGACGGACGGTGGCACACTGTCACGAGTCGCGATGATGTTCGAAGAGGACACGCCGACTCCCACGCTTCCCGTCGACTGAGCGGAGCGTCCGTCGATGACCATTCATGCGCAGAACCGTGCGCAGTCGTTGAAGGTCGACCGATCCGCCTGTGCGGGCCACGGCCTCTGCTACGGCGCGGAACCCGAGATAGTCGACAGCGACGACCAGGGCTTCCCCATCGTCGTGGCCGAACCTGTTCCCGAGGAACTACGAGATCAACTGGGTGCCCTCGTCGAGATGTGCCCCGAACGCGCGCTGAGCGTCGAACTCCCGAATTCGGAAGGCTGAGAAGCAGTGACGACAACCCAACTACCCGAGAACCTCATCGTGGACTTCGACGTCTACGACCAGACGTTGGCGATGCCCGAGGACGTGTTCCAGGAACGCGCGGCGGCGCTGCGGGCCATCGGCCCAGTCGTGTATTCGAAGGCGCACGGCGGTCACTGGATCGTGACGCGCTACGAGGAGATACACCAGGTCCTGCGTGATCCGGAGACCTTCTCCAGCTACCCGAACAATCTCGTGAACGCGGGCCAGGGGAAGTTCATCCCGATCGAGCTGGACCCGCCGGAGCACACGTTCTACCGGCAGGCGCTGCAACCGCTGTTCAGTCCCAAGCGGATGAAGGAACTCGAGCCCCAGATCCGGGACGTCATCAACGAGCTCATCGACGACTTCGCGGCACGCGGTGAAGCCGAGTTCATCTCGGAGTTCGCCCACGAGCTGCCGACGCGGGTGTTCCTGGCCCTGATGGGCTGGCCCCTCGAAGACGCCGAGATGTTCACCAAGACGACGGACGTTGCACTGCAGGGCATTCCCGGTGGAACGGAAGAAGAATCGGCCAAGGCCCGCGAGGATGCGGCCAACCAGATCTTCGGCTACTTCGGTGCCATCGTCGCCGGAGTGCGGTCCGGTGAGAACACCTCGGACAGTCTGACCGCGCAGATCATCAACACCCCGATCGAGATGGAGGACGGGGTACGGCTGCTCACCGACGAAGAGCTGTATCGCATGTTCTTCCTCCTGCTCATCGCGGGCCTGCACACGGTCCAGGGTTCACTGGCGTGGGGGATCATCCACCTGGCGAACAATCCGGGGCAGCGGCAGGAGATCGTGGACGATCCCGACACCATCCCGGCGGCGGTCGAGGAGATTCTGAGGATCGAGGCTGCGGTGATCGCGGGCCGGCGAGCGACCCGCGACGTCGAGATCGGCGGCGTCACGATCGCGGAGGGGGAACAGCTCATCGTGCTGCTCTGCTCGGCGAATCGCGACGGCAACGAGTTCGAGGATCCGGACGAGCTGAGGATCGACCGCTCGCCCAACCGTCACCTCTCTTTCGGTGCCGGTCCTCATCGGTGCATCGGGTCTCACCTGGCACGAATCGAGCTCAAGCTGGCCATGGAGGAGATTCACAAGCGGTTGCCCGATTACCGACTGGTTCCGGAGGATCCGCCGATCCTGCACGCCACCCAGGTTCGCGGCTGCATCCGGCTCCCGATCACCTTCACTCCGTCGGCCTGAGGCCGGGCGGACGTCCGAGGCAGTTGTCCGTGGTCCTGTGGGACTTCGGGCAGCTGCCTCGCTCTTTTGGTGTAATGGAGTGGACGTCGCCCCCGGTATGCAACAACTTACGTGTATTGTCATTTGTATCGCGACTGGTCGGGTGGCTGGTCGGAAGTGACGGTGTCTGGAGCGAGGATGGCAAGAAGGAAGACCGCCGGTGTGCTGAGCCAGGACGCCGATGTCGCACGGTCTCAGATACTCGTGGCAGCCCAGACGATGATTCTTCGTTTCGGGATCTCGAAGACCACCATGGAGGACATTGCCAAGGAGGCGGGGGTCTCTCGCCCGACCGTCTACCGGTATTTCCAGGACCGCGAGACGCTCACCACCGAGTTGATCAGGTGGCGATCGCGTCAGACGCTCGAACGTGGCCGCAAGTTCCTGATGGAGTGTGCGACGTTCGAGGACAGGCTGATCGAAGGCCTCATCTACCTGGTGTACGACGGGATCAACGATCCGATCGTGCGCATCCTCGTCAGCCCCGAACACGTCGGCGGCGAGTCGTGGCTCGAGACGATCCCCCTCGCAACGAGTCTGACCACCGAACTGTGGGGGCCGATCTTCGACGACGCCAAGGCAGGCGGCGAAATGAGGTCGGATATAGACACCGACGAGGCGTGCTCCTGGATCACCCTCGTGCAGCTGATGCTCGCTCCGAGACTGGATAATTCGGATCCTGCCGATCCCTCGCACCGGCAGATGATGAGGCAATTCGTCCTGCCGGCCTTCCTGCCGTAGTCGCCCGCGTCCAAAAGAAGCCGTGTCCCCGAGGGGGCACGGCTTCTTTGTGCTTTCACCCGGTAAATCTAATGTCCTTAAGTATGCTGGTCGACGGTTCCCGTGCCTGGTCACGGCCGAATCGGTCGGGAATGCCTATGCCGGCGCGTATTTCGCAGATGAGCCATTTCGCTTCCTGCTCTTGCCTGGACGGTCAAAAGCCGTATAACGTATTACGTGCGACGTAATTTGTATCACAGCTGGAGGTCGTGAACTCGCCGTCCATCGTCCGCGATTCGATGAAAAATGCTGCAAACAAGCTGTATTCGATGTGCGCGGCGGGACGGCTGTGGGTTCCGGCCCGAGGTCGCAAGTGCCCTGCAACATCCGAGGCGCGTTCGACGCCTGAATACACGGAGGTAATGGTGGGAGTCGAGGTATCCGTCGAGGGACTGACCAAGTCCTTCGGCTCGCAGAGGATCTGGCAGGACGTCACGTTGACCCTTCCGGCCGGTGAGGTCAGTGCGTTGCTCGGGCCGTCGGGCACGGGTAAGTCGGTGTTCCTGAAGTCGCTGATCGGTCTGCTCCGTCCGGAGCAGGGGTCGATCGTGATCGACGGCACCAACATTCTCGAGTGCTCCTCGAAGGAGCTGTACGAGATCCGGAAGTTGTTCGGGGTGCTGTTCCAGGACGGCGCGCTGTTCGGGTCGATGAACCTGTTCGACAACGTGGCATTCCCGTTGCGCGAGCACACGAAGAAGTCCGAGTCCGAGATCCGCAACATCGTGATGGAGAAGATGGAACTGGTCGGCCTGCTCGGGGCCGAGGACAAGCTGCCCGGCGAGATCTCCGGTGGTATGCGCAAGCGTGCCGGGCTGGCGCGGGCGCTGGTGCTGGATCCGCAGATCATTCTCGTCGACGAGCCGGACTCGGGTCTGGATCCGGTGCGCACCACCTACATTTCGCAGACGTTGATCGACATCAACGCGGAGATCGATGCGACGATTCTGATCGTGTCGCACAACATCAATCTGGCTCGGACGGTGCCGGACAACATCGGGATGTTGTTCCGCCGGCATCTGGTGATGTTCGGTCCGCGGGAGGTGTTGCTGACCAGCGAGGAGCCGGTGGTCAAGCAGTTCCTGAACGGCACGATGATCGGTCCGATCGGGATGTCGGAGGAGAAGGACGAGGCGCAGATGGCGCAGGAGCAGGCGATGGTCGATGCCGGGCATCATGCCGGTGGTGTCGACGATGTGGAGGGGATCGTTCCGCAGATGAAGGCGACGCTGGGGATGCCGTTCCGGCAGGCCGTGGCCCGTCGTCAGGAACGGGTCCGGCACATCATGCACACCCTGCCGGAGAACGCGCAGATCGCGATCCAGGAAAGCCTCGGAGCGGACGGCGTCGGCGACGAGTGGAGTCCGGGAGACGCAGACACGGACCGAATGTACTTCGAGGCAGCGGGATTCGACACGGGAGTTGCGAAGTGACGAGTGTGAAGGTCCCGATCGCCGTGGACGTCGCGCCGATCGAGCCGGACGCAGCGGAGAAGCGACGGCGGCCGCGTCTGTCGATCGCCGCGGTGGGGAAATACCTGAAGGACACGCCCATTCGCAGCCTCGCGACTTTGGGGCGATCCGGTGAGCTCGCCGTGAACATCCTGAAATACACGGTATCCGACACGATCGCCCTGCGGTTGCCCCTCGAGGAGGTGGCCACGCAGATGTGGAAACTTCTCAAGGTCACCGCACTTCCCGCGCTGCTGATGGCGGTGCCGATCGGTGCCGAGGTCTCGGTGCAGGTCGGTGGAATCATGAACCAGGTCGGCGCGAACTCGCTGGCAGGAGCCGCGAGTGGGCTGGGCGTGGTGGGGCAGGGGGCGCCGATGGCGGCGGGACTGCTGATGAGCGGTGCGGCCGCATCGGCGATCGCCTCCGATCTCGGTGCCCGTGCGATCCGCGAGGAGATCGAAGCGATCCGGGTCATGGGAATCGACCCGGTCCAGCGACTGGTCGTTCCGCGGTTCATCGCGATGGTCGCCATCGCACCGATGCTGTGCATCGTCATCGTCGCGGCCGGTGTGGCGGCGGGGCTGGTGATTTCGGCGAATGTCAACGATGTGGTGCCCGGCAGTTTCTGGCAATCGTTCGGCTCCTTCGCGACACCGACCGATCTGGTCTTCTCCGTGCTCAAGTCGGTGATCTTCGCGGCGCTCGTCGTGTTGATCGCCAGCCTGCGAGGTCTCGAAGCGAAGGGCGGCCCGAAAGGCGTGGCCAACGCGGTCAATGCCTCGGTGGTACTCAGTGTCTTCTGCATCTTCATGACCAATCTCGTGGTCAGTCAGATCCAGATGATGTTCTTTCCGGCCCGGTTGGCGTGACATGAACACACACTCCACGCATCGCAGGGGACCTGTCGGCGGGGTTCTGCTGCAACCGATTCGCTCGGTGGGTCGCGCTGCGACGTCGGTGATCGAGGAAATCGGTCAGGTGACGGTCTTCACCGTCAAGACGGTCGCATTGCTGCCCACAACGCTGCGGCACTACCGCAAGCAGACGATGACCACCATGAACAACATGGCGTGGGGGAACGGATCCCTCGTCGTCGACGGTGGTGTCGTCAGCCTGATGTTCTTCCTGGGACTGGCCGTCGGCGCCGTCGTCGCGATCCAGGCGTTCATGGCCTTCGATCTGCTGGGCTTCGGCGCGTTGACCGGGATCATCGGATCGTTCGGCAATGTCCGGGTCATCGCCCCGATCATCACCGGAATTGGATTCGCCGCGCAGGCCGGCTGCCGGATGACCGCCGAGATCGGCTCGATGCGCATCTCCGAGGAGATCGACGCCACCGAATCGATGGGATTGCAGGCCATTCCGTTCGTGGTCGGGACGCGGCTGATCGGAAGCATGCTCATCGTGATCCCCGGGTATCTGATGGCGCTCGTGGTCAGTTTCTTCACCGGAGGGTTGATCATCAAGACGTTTCACCGCCAGCCTTCGGGTACCTACGATCACTACTTCAGCCAATTTCTCAGTGTTCCGGACCTCGTGGCGTCGCTGGTCAAAGCAGTCGTCTTCTGTGCCGTCGTCACGATGATCCACTGCTACTACGGATACTTCGCCGGTGGCGGGCCCGCGGGGGTCGGCGCGGCGTCCGGGCGGGCTATCCGGGCGAGCCTCGTCGCGATCGTCGTCCTGAATTTCTGTATGACTGTGGCGATCTGGGGCCTCAGTCCCGAACTAGTGTTCAAAGGATGAGTCAATGAGCAGAGCGAGGAGTCAGGACTTCCTGAGAGGGGTCCCCGGCCGTCAGAGCCGAGTGCTGCACGGGGCGGGGCTGGGGGTCGTCGTGACGACCTGCGCAGTGATCGCTGCAGTCTGGGTATACCCGAGCAGCGCGGACACGGAAGGGTTGCCGATCAGCATCGACGTCCCCTACGTGGGCCCGGGCGTCGACTCCGGCACGAAGGTGATCCTGCGGGGCGGTGAGGTCGGTGTCGTCACCGGATTGGAACGGACGGGCGCGGACTCCGTCCGCATGGACCTCCAGCTGGATCCCGACCAGATCGGCGGCCTGACCGATGCCTTCGATGTCGACTTCCGGCCGCAGAACTACTTCGGTTCCACCGCCGTCAATCTGGTCGGCAGGCCCGGCGGTTCCGGTCTGGAGGCACACCGCACCCTGGACCGCACGCCCACAGGAGATTTCACGATGTCGACCATGATCGAGAAGGGTTCGCTGGCCGTCGACGGCACCCTGACGGACTCGATGATCACCAGCTTGGACAAGGTCGTCCGGTACACCGACGGCCTGACACCGATGTTCGATGCGGCACTCGTGCTCGGCGACCGGGTCGCGCAGACTCAGCAGGCACTTCCGGCCGACCTGCTCGGGCGTGTCAACGACGTCCTCGACGTGTTCCCGGCGTTCAATCGACAGGCGATCGATTCGCTGACCCACATCTACAACAGCACCTACAACCAGCGACCCGACGGTTCGGTAGGGGTCGACGACCCGTTCATGGACGAGACGGACGCCGGTCTGACCCTGGCGGCCGGACAATTGTTCGGACAGGCCGGGCAGTTGCTGAAATCTCACGGTGACGAACTGGTACCGGTCACCGAGGTGGTCTCGGAACTCGCCGGCGTGGTGCCGCACCTGTACGACGGTGGGGCGCGCCCCGAGCGACTGCGCACCGCCGTCGAGCGGCTGGACTCGGCGTTCGAGGACAGCGGCGACGGGCAGCGGCTCAATCTCCGGATCGTCCTGGACGATCTGCCCGCACTGGCGGCCCCGCTCGCGTTGACCGGTGCCCCGCCGTCCGAGGACGGGGCCGGCCGATGAGCAACCGAACCAGGTACATCGTCACTCTCGTCAAGCTCGCCGTCGCGGCTGCGGTCTCCGTGGTCCTCTTCATCATCGTGATCAGCGCGATGAAGAGCCCGGTGACCAATGAGACAAACAGCTACACAGCGGAATTCACCGATGTCTCCGGGCTCGGTGCACACGGGGACATCCGAACGAAGGGGGTCCGGATCGGCAAGGTCGAATCGGTCGAACTGATCCGGGACGGCGGGCGGAGTCTCGCGGAAGTGCACTTCACGATGGAGAAGCCGTATCAGCTCACCTCCGACACGATCCTCGCGGTGAAGTACCAGAACCTCACCGGCGTTCGCTACATCGACGCCGAATTCCCCGAAAATCCGGGCGGAGCAGTCGATCGACTGCCTGCCGACAAGACGCGGGCCTCGTTCGACATCACCGAGTTGTTCAACGGACTGCAACCGGTACTCGCGACCATGAGCACCGACGACATCAACACCTTCACCGACAACGCGATCTCGCTTCTGCAAGGAGACGGAAACGGACTGTCACCGATGCTCGAAGACGCACAGAAACTCGCCGGCCTCGCCCACGACCGCGAACAGGTCATCTCGACCCTCACCGGCAATCTCGCACGGATCTCCGACAGCATGGGAGGCCGGTCGCCCGAGGTCGTCGAGTTCCTGCGCTCGGTGAGTTTCCCGATCGCGAAGGCGATGACGGTTATCGACGAGTTCCCGAAGACGGCTGCGTTCGGCCCCGAATTCCTCACACCGATCCAACGGTTGATCGATGCTCTCGGTCTGCAACCGGGAATGGACGTCGAGCAGATGCTCTCCGACGCATTCGCATCGGTGCCGGACACCGCGGAAGCGTTGCGACTGCTGCCGGTCGCCTTCGCCGGTCTGCAGGTTCCGCAGACCGCCGGGGCAGGCCCGGGCGGTATCCAGTGCACGAACGGTGTGGCGCAGCTACCCACCGACGTCGAGGTTCTGCTGAGAGGGAGTGAGGTCGTCGTATGCAACCCGTGACGAAAAACCGTGCCCAGCGTATCGGCGGGGTGTTGGGCCGGGCGCGGGCGCTGGTCGGCAGGGAGGTCGCGTTCGGCGCGGGCATCGTTCTCCTGGTGGTCTTCGCACTCGTGACCACCGCCGTCCTCTACGCGAACCCACCGGGACGGATGTCGTTCTCGTTCCGTACCGACGACGCCTCCTCGATCGACATCGGCCAGGACGTCCGGGTGGCGGGCATCGGCGTGGGAACCGTCACGGACGTGTTGATCGAGCCGGACGCGGTACTGGTGACGGCCGAGATCGACGACGCGGTACCGGTCGGCTCGGACTCCCGTGTGGAGGTGCGCATGCTCACCCCGGTCGGGGGATACGCGATCACCCTCGTCCCTCTCGGCGTTCTGCCGCTCGGGGACACCCCGCTGCCCGTCGAGCAGGTCAGCGTTCCGTATTCGATCGGCGATGTCCTCCAGGCCGCGCCGCACACGACCGACAACGTCGAGGGCGGCACCGTCGACGCGAACCTCGACGAGATGGCCCGGGCGCTCGAGGAGAACCCGACGTCGATCGCGTCCATGATCTCGGGCCTGACCAGCATCGCCCGCGTGATGGATCAGCAGCGTGCGCAGGTCCGCACGATCGCCGACCTCGCCGCGGAGTATCTCCAGAGTTTCGAGGCCGATCAGGGCATGGTGTTCGACCTGATCCGCGAGATCGACGTGGTTCTCTCGACGTACAACACCACCCACGCCGGATTCAACGAGGCGTATTCCCTGCTCGGCAACGTCCTGATGACGATTCAGCCGTTCGAGGCGTTCTATCTCGACCACAAGACGGAGGTACTCGACGCTGTGAACCACGCGAAGGGTGTGATCGACGAGTTCCGGACGTCGATGGGCCCAGCCATCGACAATCTTCAGTCGTTGCGCACTCAGCTTGCCGAATGGCTGACGCCCGAAGGAATGGCCGCGATCAAGGGCGGCACACTCATGGCCTCGGACTTCTGTGTCCCCGTTCCCGGACGGACGTGCTGAGATGTCCGGGAAATCACGCCTGATCGTCAAGGTGCTGGCCGTCGTGTGCGCGGCCGCCGCCGTCGGTGGCGCCGGTGTGGCGGTCGCGACGACGGGGGAGCCGGCAGACCGGTCGGCGTTCTGCGCGCTCATGCCCGACGCCATCGGCCTCTACGCCGGCAACCCGGTCACCCAGATGGGTTACGAGGTGGGCCGTGTCGAAGGTATCGAGCCGCAGGGCGACCACGTGCAGGTCACCTTCTCGCTCGCGAGTGGCCGGTCCTATCCGTTCGATGTCCGAGCGGTCACCCGCTCGAAGTCCCTGCTCGCCGATCGGAGTCTCGAACTCGTCGGCAACTACACGTCCGGTCCGGAACTCGCGCCGGAACAGTGCATCCCGCTGGGGCACAGTCACACTCCGAAGAGCATCTCCGAGATCGCTGGTTCGGCAGCGGATTTCATCGATGCGATCGCTCCGGACGACGGTGAGGAGAACGTCCGGAAGACGGTGCTCGGTCTGGACGAGGCGCTCCGCGGCCAGGGGGAGAACGCCGCGGACATGATGAGGCATGCCGCCGAGGCGGCAGCCGATCCGGACAAACTCGTCGCCGACATCGGCTCGTCGATCGCGAACATGGCCCCGCTGACGGACGAAGCGCTGCGTCGGTGGAGTTCGATCCGGTCGATCGTGGAGCAGATGCCTGCCGTCGTTGCCGCGGGCATCGATCTGTGGCCCGGAGTCATCGAGGTGTGCGAGGGAATCGGTTGGCTGGTAGCGACTTTGCACGACATCCAGCAGAACTACGGCGCCGACATCTGGCCCTTCGTGCACGGACCGGCGACCGACGCCCTGAAGCTGGCGGCGACACGGTCGAACGACATGGCAGGCCTGATCTCGACGATTCCGTCGGTTGCACCCTTCCTCGCGCAGCAGACGACGCGCGACGGAGCACTCACCATTGCCTACCAGCCGCCGACCGTGGCTCTGACGACCACCGGAACCGAGGTGCCGATGGATCGGCTGCTCGACCTCGTGCGGACGGGAAGGAACTGAGATGAATCTGTCGAGAAGAACGCGGCAGCTTCTGTGCGCCGCCTCCGTGAGCGCGGTGGTGCTGACGGTGCCGGCATGTTCCCTGGGACCGGACGACCTGCCCTCGGTCCGCGGTGGCGTCGGCGACACCTACGACCTGTCGCTCGAGTTCGCCAGTGTGATGAATCTGCCCGCCGGTGCCGACGTGATGATGGACGGCCTGCGGGTCGGCGAGGTCCGGTCTTTGCAGGTGTCCGGATCGACGGTGACGGTGTCGGCCGGAGTCGGAAGCGGCACCAGGATTCCCGCCGATGCGCGGGCGATCGTCCGTCAGGACACTCTCCTCGGCGACACCTATATCGCGGTCACCGGTGACGGCAAACATTCCGCCGACGGGTACCTGCCTGCCGGTGGCACGATCCCCGTCGCCCGCACCATCTCGCCACCGCAGTTGGAGGACACCATCGCAGTCCTCGCGAACTTCGTCAACGGCGGCAGCATCCAGCGGATCGAGGATGTGATGGCCCGCGTCAATGCCGTCGTGCCGCCGCTCCCGGCCGTGCGCGACGCGGCGTCCGTGGCGGCGCTGGACCTGCAGGACCTCGCTGCCAGGACGCAGGAGATCGACCGGACGCTGACGGGGTTGAACGAGACCGCACTGTCGTTCGACGATCGCACCGACGCGCTTTCGGCCATGTTCGACAGTTCCAGCGTGCATTACTGGCGGCGACTCGCGATCTCGGTGGTGTCGCACATCGGCCAGATCCTGCCCTCCGTCGGCAGCGTCTACGAAGGCGGACTGTGGATGGTTCCCATGCTGAACACGCTGGCCGACACGGGGGACGTGGCGCGCGACGTCTGGGACGAGGGCCCGGACACGACCGTCGTGCTGTCCCGTTTCCTGCGCAGCAGGATCGTGCCGTTCGCGCAGAAGCCTTCCGTCGAGATCGAGGGCATCGAATCTGCCGGGGGAGACCAGATCGTGGCCGACGCGGAGAACCTGCTCCGCATGCTGGGAGCAGTGAAATGACTGTCAAGACTTCGTTGTCGATTCTCGGCATGGTGGTGATCGCCGTGCTGTCGTTCCTGTACATGGGCCGGGCGGGTCTGCACGTCTCCCGGTTCGACGACGTACGCACCGCCACGTTGGACGTGCCGGACACGAACGGACTCGTCGTCGGCTCCCGTGTGCTGCTCCGGGGGGTGGCGATCGGACACATCAGTGGGGTGACGGCGTCGGCCGATCACATCGAGGTCGCGTGGAACTACGAGAGTGACCGGTCGATCCCCGCCGACAGCGAGTTCCGCGTCGACAATCTGTCGGCGCTGGGCGAACCGTTCCTTGCGGTGCTGCCCTCGTCCACAGCGGGGCCGTATCTCGAGGACGGGGACACCGTCCCGGCGAACCAGGTCGTGGTGCCGACGACGTTCAAGGAGCTCTCGGAGCGCCTGACCAGGCTCCTCGAGCAGGTGGATCCCTTTCGGGTACAAGCGATCTTCGACACGATCGACGTCGCGCTTCCCGATGACTTCGCGGTCCTGAACAATCTCACGCGGGCAGGCGAACTACTCGCGGCGACGCTCACCCAGCAGTCCGACACCCTCACGACGCTGTTCGACACCCTGCAACCACTGCTGATGGACAGCGCCACCCTCCCGCAGGGTTTCCGGGATACGACACCGATCGTCGCCGAGTTCGGCAGCGGGTTCCACGACGTGCTCGGCGGAATCCGATTCGCTACCGAGAAGGGTCCGCTGCGCGACGGAATCGCAGGCGGAGCAAGTCCTTTCATCGGGGAACTGCAGACGTTCCTCGATCACACCGCCCCGGACCTGCAGGTGATCGGCGTGAATCTCCTGCCGTCGGTCCAGGCCGGGGCGGCGTCGATGCGGACCGTCGACGTGGGCCGCCTGCTCGACAACGTCATGGCGTCCACCGCATCCGGAGATGCACTGACAGTCCACCTCAGCCCGTCGGGGCGGTAGAGCCGACCGCACCCCAGACGTACTCGATCGTCCACCCCCGGAGATCGGACAGCCCAGCGAAAGGCGAACGATGCAGAAATCAATGGAACTCGTGAACTCCGGAACCGCCCCCGAGGCCGGACCCTCCGATGGTGCGGGCGATCGTGAGCGTCGAGGTGGCAGGAACGTGCCACTGCGGTCGGTGGTGGTCGGGGGCCTGGTCGCCGTTCTCGTCGTCGCACTGGCGGTGCTCGGGTGGCAACTTCGGAGCACGACCGACGAACTCGACCAACTCCACGACGCGGCGGCGAGCAGGCAGCAGGCCGAACGGATCGCCCTCGACTACGCGACCGGCGCCGCCGAAATGGACTTTCGCGACCTGCCCGCGTGGAGAACACGGCTGACGGCGGGCACCGCTCCGGAACTGTCCAACCGTCTCACCCAGGCCGCGACGTCGATGGAGCAGATCATCGCTCCGCTCCAGTGGACGTCGAGCGCACAGCCGATCTCGGCGAAAGCAGAACCGGGACCGGACGGAACCTATTCGGTCGACTGCTTCGTCAGCGTCCTGACGAAGAACAGCCAGGCACCGGACGGACTGCAGTCGACCGCGACCTACAAGATGACGGTCGACAGCGGAAACGACTGGAAGATCACCGAGATCAGCGGAATCGATTCCGCACTCGACGGGGACACGGCGCCGCGGTAGCCGGAGTTCGGGGCCCTCTGCCGGCGGCGCCGTACCGTGCGTACTCAGTCGCCGGCAGGCAGCGCGGCAGGAACAACCGAGGGGACCAGGAACGTGCGGATCTTCTCGCGGAACCGTTCCAGCGAGCCGGTGCCGCCGTTGAGTTGGCTGATACACATGATCTCGAGTTCCGAGATCCATTCGCACAGCAATGTCAGATCCAGGTCGGCGCGGAGGTCGCCGGCCTCCTGCGCTTCGCGCAGAATCGGCTCCCACAGCTCACTCGTCAGTTCGACGGCCTTGCCCGACGTGGTCAGCAGGGAGTTCGCCAGGGTCATCTCCGAGGGGGAGACGAGCAGGTGGACCATGGGGTCCCGCAGGCCGCTCTCGACGTTCTGGCAGATGCCCTCGACGAGTCGCTCCTCGATAGTGGGCCACTTCGCGATGAAGGCGCGGGCGGGCGTCATGTTCTTGCGCGCGCGCCGCGCGACCGATTCGATGATCAGACTCTCCCGGTCGGAGAAATACCGGTAGACGGTTGCGCGGGACATGTCCGCGGCGCGGGCGACGTCCTCCATCGTCGTCTTGGTGATCCCGAAGCGTTCGAAGCACGACTCCGCTGCGGTGAGGATCGTCGAGCGGACGTCGGTCGCGGGGTCGTTTCCAGTCCTTGCAGCCACCAGGAAACAGTACAACCACAATCTGCCATGAGACGCTAGACAATGAATGTCTCATGTGCCACTCTCGGTGTATGGAGCGCGAAGACAAGATCACACTCACCGAGCGACTGATCGCACACGTCGACAACAACAGCACCGACTACGCGGACGACCTGCTTCGAGTGCCGTTCTCGGTGTTCAACGACCCCGAACTCGCCGAACGCGAGCGCACGGTGGTCCGGCGGCTGCCGCACATCGTCGCCCACGTCGACGAGCTGAAGAAGGCGGGCGACTTCGTCACGACCGAGCTGATCGGCACGCCGCTACTGGTGGTCAAGCAGACGGACGGCAGCGTCAAGGCCTTCTCCAACGTCTGCAGGCACCGGGGCTCGAAGGTGGAGTTCGAGGAAGCCGGCTGCAAGCGCGTCTTCAGCTGCCCGTATCACAACTGGGCGTACGGCCGCGGTGGAGATCTGCGGGGAATGCCGCATGCAGAAGGCTTCGACGGCATGGACCGCTCGCAATACGGGCTCGTCGAATTTCCCTGCGAGGTGCGGCACGGACTGGTCTGGGTGGTTCCGACGGTCGGCGCCGAACTCGACATCGCCGGGATTCTCGGCGCCAAGCACGACGCGGAGGTGACGGACACCGGGATGGCCGAGTCGTTCCAGGTGCGCAAGGAGACGTGGAAACTCGACATGAACTGGAAGATCGCCGTCGACGGCGTCCAGGACTCGTACCACCTGTGCCAGCTGCACACCAAGACCGTGTGCAACTACCTCGAGGGCAACATCACGGCCTACGACCTGGTCGACCGTTCGTGGCGAATCGTCGTGGCCCGCAAGTCGATCACCGAGGTTCGCGGCGCAGATCCCGACTCGTTCGACGTCCGCGACTACTCCCTCGCGAACTACACGATCTACCCGGGCACGATGCTCGTGACCGAGCCCAACCACTTCGAGATCTGGACGATCGTGCCCGACACCGAAGATCCCAACGTGTCGTACTGCACCATTCGCCTTCTCTCCCCGAAGGAACCCGAGACTCCGCGGGAGAAGCGGATTCTGGACAAGAACTGGGAACTCCTGATGGAGACCCTGCACGCCGAGGACTGGTTCGTCACGAAGACGATCACGGCCAACGCGGCGCACGGGCAGGTCGACGAGCTGATTTACGGACGCAACGAGCTTCCCGGTCAGGTGTTCCACAAGATGATCACCCGCGATGCCGAGGAGGTCGCTCGGCAGGAGGCCGCGGCCGGCGGTGTGAGGTGACGACGGGCGACCTGCGCCGATCGTCGCCCGCGCCCGGAGTGCTGCAACTCGAACTCGCGCGGCCCGAGGTGCACAACGCGATCACCCTCGGCCTGCAACGTGAACTCGATGCCGCGCTCGCCGAGGCGGCGGACGACCCGGACGTCCGGGTGGTGCTGCTGGCAGGGGAGGGTACCGCCGCGTTCTCCGCGGGATACGACCTGAAGGAACTCCGGGCGATGACGGCGGACGCCTGCGCCCTCAGCCTGCTCGAACGGGACGAACTGTTGTGGAGATACTTCACGTTCCCCAAACCCACCGTCGCCGCAGTCCAGGGAATGGCCTACGGCGCGGGCACCCTGCTGGCGGCGTGTTCTGATCTGCGCGTCGGAGGTCCCGGCACCCGCATCACCGTCACCGCGGCGAAGTACGGCGGCGCCAACCTCACGTGGGTACTCGACCACCTGATCGGTGCCGGACTCGCCCGCGATCTGCTGATGACGTCCCGGGCAGTCACCGGTGCGGAGGCCCACCGGATGGGTCTCGTCTCCCGGTACGCCGCCGACGGCGACGTGCTCGGCGCCGCGCTCGAGGCGGCCGGGCAGATCGCCGCGCAGCCCCCGGAGTCCATGCGCGAGATCAAGACTCTGCTGCTCGACGGACCGGGACGCGACCTGCGGTCCCGGTACGACCGGGAGAACGTCGTGTCGCGCACGACGCTCCGGCCGCGTCCGGTCGAGGAGATGTTCGGCTCCTACTTCGGACGGCGCGCCCGGTGAACCGCGGGCCGTCACTCGTCAGCACCGCAAGCGAGGTCCGGATGGACGTCACCCTCTCGACTCCCGACGACATCTGGAGTCCCAGCTGGGACGACCCATTCGAACCGACCGCGGACGGTGACGACGAGTTCGCGGAACTGGCCGAGGCTCTGCGCTCCGTGCAGGAGGCCGTCACCCGCAGTCGCCCGGGTCCGGACGCGGCGAGTCGCGCGGCGCGTACGCTCCGCGGCCTCGCAGCACGACTGGCGGAGTTCGAGGTCGGTGAGGACGAACAGATCGCCGGCAGGCGCTGGGATCTTCCCGGCCGGGCACAGGCGCTGACGCCACCCCTCCACGTCGACGAGGTGACCGCGACCCGGGCGCGGGGGCGCGTCACGGTCGGCAGATTCCATTCCGGGCGCTACGCGATGAACGGCGGCGTGACGCCGCTGATCTTCGACGAGATACTCGCGCGCCTCGCCAACAGTTCCGGCAGGCACTGGGCACGCACGGCGTACCTGCACGTCAACTACCGAGCCCCCGCGCCGCTCGGCGTCGAATTGCGCGTGGAGGCGGAGCTGGCCGGGCAGGAGGGCCGCAAGCGATTCCTGCGCGGCGCGATGTATCACGGCGACGTCCTCGTCGCCGACGTCGACGGACTCTGGATCGAACTGAAACCGGAACAGACACAGAATGTCTCGCTGGCCGTCGGCCGGGGAGCGAAGGAGGGTTCATGAGTGGGTACTCGCTGCTGGACGGCGTTCGGATCCTCGAGGTCGCGCAGCTGGCGCCGTCGTCGCTCGGCGGGCATCTCGCCGATCTGGGTGCGGACGTGATCAAGGTCGAATCTGGTCCGCTCGGGGATCCCGTGCGCATCGGCGGCAGCCGTGCCGTCGGAGGAGAGGACGGGCCTGCCTTCATGCACCTGCGATGGAATCGCGGAAAGCGCAGCGTCGCACTCGATCTGCGCACACCCGTAGGCAAGCAGGCGTTCCTCGACCTCGCGCGGTCGTGCGACGCGGTCATCGAGGGCATGCGGGGCGGGTACCTCGACTGGCTCGGCATCGGCTACGAGCAACTGCGACAGGTGAATCCGAAGATCGTGCTGTGCACGGTGTCGGGCATGGGCACCGACGGACCGTACCGTGTTCTCGGCACCGGAGGTCCGGTGTTCGACGCGTACGCCGGGCTCCGCGAGGTCGGCACTCCCTCGGAGCCGCCGACCGAGGGGATGGCGGGATCCACGACGCCGCCGATCGCGATGTACGCGCTCGGCGCGTACGGGGCGATGGGCCTGCTCGCGGCGCTGCACAAGGCCGGCGCCACCGGTACCGGCTGTCACGTCGAGGTGGCGGGCATCGACGTCGCCGCCGCGTGGATGCCGGACCTGGTGGACGCGGAGTTGAACAGGGACCGCTCGATTCCCCGGCCGACCTGGCTGCCGGACGGCCGGCTGCCCGACTGGCCACGGCTCGAGGCCTACCGCACCAGCGACGGCGAGGCGATCCTGTTCGGGTCGCACGTGGAGAAGTTCTGGCACAACTTCCTGGTCGCGGTCGGACGCCAGGACCTGATCGACGTCGACCTCACCGGCACCGACGACGGTGCCCCCGCCCGCGCGGACCTGGTGTGGCGCGCGCTGACGGAGATCTTCGCGCAGCGCACCCGCGCCGAGTGGGTGCAGCTGTTTCTCGAACACGGCATCGCGGGAGGCCCGGTCAACAGCGTGGCCGACATGCTCGACGACCCGCACTTCCGGGCGCGGGACAACACCTACCGGGTCGACTACCCGGGGGTCGGCGAGCTCGAGTTCGTGGTCAGCCCCGTGCGCGTCGCCGGGGAGAAGTTCGCGCCCGCGCTGCCGCCGGTCGTGGGCGCGGACACCGCGGAGGTGCTGCGGACGGTGGCGCGGTACGACACCACGCGGGTCGCCGCGGCAACCGACTCGGCGAGCCCTCGGCGCGAGGCACCTCCCGCCGGCTGACCGGACGCATTCCGCGGAAGCAACACTCACACGAAATACACTGTGTGGGTGTTGTTTTCGTGCGACGGTCCGGTTCTGCCGGGTGCCCGAAATTCCCGAATCGAGCATTGCGCCGTTCGCCTACAGCTGTTAGGTTTACGGCACACGAAGTGAGGGTGGTCACACCCGGCTGACGAGCACGAGGAGCACAGATGAATCTCGCGGACCTGACCCGGTTCTGGGGTAAGACACGTTCGCAGCAGCAGGCCATCGTGTTTGGGGACACGGCACAGACCTGGGCCGAGGTCGACGCGATCACCGACGCACTCGCCCGCGGCCTCGCGGCGCGGGGCGTCCGCAAGGGGGACCGGGTGGCGGTGATGATGCTCAATCGCCCCGAACTCGCCCACATCATCCTGGCGACCCTCAAGCTCGGCGCCATCAGCGTGCCGCTGAACTTCCGGCTCACCGGCAAGGAGCTGGCGCCGATGGTGCTCGACTCCGCGCCGCGCGTGGTGATCGTCGAGGACAGCTTCGCGTCGCTGCTCGAGGTCGCCGCCGAGCAGGCGAAGTTCGAGACGTACGCGATCGGGGGCAGTGCCCATCCGCCGTACGAGCGGCTGATCGACCCCGGGACCGCACCCGTCGTCGCCATCGACGCCGACGACCCCGGCTTCATCTGCTACACGTCGGGGACCACCGGCGTGCAGAAGGGCGCCCTGATCACCCACCGCAACGCGATGACTCCCGGCATCTCGCAGTCGATCACGTTCGGCTTCTCGTCCCGCGACCGGGTGCTGTGCTCCGCCCCGCTGGTGTACACCGGCTCGGTCCTGTCGATCTTCATGCAGCTCGTCGTCGTGCCCGGCGCGACGATGGTCCTGTTGCGCGAGTACGACCCGGAGATCGCCCTCGACACGTTCGAGCGTGAGCAGATCACGGCCACCACGACCGTCCCCGTGATCTGGGAACGGATGACGATGCTGCCCGACTTCGGCACCCGCAAGCTCGCGAAGTTCACGTTCGCCGGCACCGGTGGCGCTCCCGTCAGCCTCGACCTGCTCGACTTCTACCGCTCGCACGGCATCCCGCTCACCCAGTGCTACGGCCTGACCGAGGCGTCCGGCATGGTCTCGACGCTCGCCTACGAGGACGCCGTGTCCCGTCCCGGCTTCGCGGGGCTGCCGCTGGTCGGCACCCACATCCGGATCGGTGATCCGGGAGTCGACACCCCGGCCGGGGAGGTCGGCGAGATCCTGGTCCGCGGCGAGCACGTGCTGCGGGAGTACTGGAACAAGCCCGAGGCCACCGCGGCGACCCTCGGCGACGGGTGGCTGCGTACCGGCGACCTCGGCATGCAGGACGAGGGTGGATTCCTGAAGATCGTCGACCGTAGCAAGGACATGCTGATCTCCGGGGGCCTCAACGTCTACCCCGCCGAGATCGAGAAGGCGTTGCACGGCATCGACGGCCTGGTCGACCTCGCGGTCATCGGCGTCAAGGACGACCGATGGGGCGAGGTGCCGATGGTGGTGTTCCACAGTGAGCGCCCCGCCGCCGAGATCGTCGCCGACATCGCCGAGGTCGCCGGCGAGAACCTGGCGAAGTTCAAGCGCCCCAAGCACGCCGTCGCGCTCGGCGAGCCGCTGCCGCGCACGTTCTCCGGAAAGCTCGCGAAACCGTCTCTGCGCCAGCGGTTCCCCGAGGTGCCCGCCGACGCACTCGCGGTCGACGGCACCGTCACCCCCGTCTAGCAAGACCCATCCAGTTCGAGGCTTCATCTCCCGCGGTTCCCCCCTTCGAGAGGAATGCACGTCGTGGCCCCAACTCGTGAAGTCGACATCTCCCAACTCATCGACGCCGCACCGGTGTCGGCCCTCCAGAAGCGTGCCATCGCGTTGTGCCTGGCGCTCGCGATCCTCGACGGCATGGACGCCCAGCTGATCGGATTCGCGATTCCCGCGCTGTCCGAGGACTGGGGCCTGTCCAAGGCCTCGTTCGGGCTGCTGCTGGCGCTCAGCAGCGGCGCGATGGTCGTCGGCAGCCTGCTGTTCGGTCCCGTCGCCGACCGCTGGGGCCGGCGGCGGGTGATCCTGCTGTGCACCGTGCTGTTCGCGGTGTTCACCCTCGCGTCCGCGTTCGCGCCGTCGATGGGGGTGCTGATCGTGCTGCGCATTCTCGCCGGAATCGGGCTCGGCGGCGTCACCCCGAACCTGATTGCGCTGACCAGTGAATACAGCCCCGCTCGCAGCCGCTCCACCCTGGTCACCATCGTCGTCGCGGGCATGTCGCTCGGCGGCTTCCTCGGCGGACTCGCTGCCGCTCAACTGATCCCGGCGTACGGGTGGCAGTCGATCTTCGTGGCCGGCGGCGTCCTCCCGCTGATCGTGGCGGCGCTCGCGTGGGCCGGGCTGCCGGAATCGGGCAAGTTCCTCGCCTCCCGCGGTGATCACGCCGGCGCCGCGAAGATCCTCTCGGCGATCGCACCGCAGGCGGGCATCACCGGATCGGTGACGTTCACCGTGGACGCCGCCGTGGCCACCAGATCGCCTATCCGGGAACTCTTCGCCGGCGGCCGGGCGCTGGACACGGTGCTGCTGTGGGTCGTGTTCGTCATCAACTTCCTGGTGATCTACTTCCTGTTCGGGTGGATGCCGTCGCTGTTCAGCCAGGCCGGGCAGAGCCCCTCCCACGCGATCCTCGCCGCGGCGCTGTTCAACCTCGGCGGCATGGCAGGCGCACTGTCGATCGGGTGGATCACCGACCGCGTCGGCACTGCGTGGCGCCGGTCGCGGGGCGCGGACGCCGCCTACGCGGTGGTGATGGCCGGCTACACACTCGGCGCCCTGTTCATCGGCGTCGTCGCGATGTTCCTGGCGAACTCCACGTTGCTGCTGATCACGATCTGCATCGTCGGATTCGGGATGTCCGGAAGTTCGGCGGGCATCATCGCGATCGCGGCGTCGATCTACCCGGTCGCGGCACGCTCGACCGGCATCGGCTGGGCCATGGGAATCGGGCGGATCGGGTCCATCGCCGGGCCCACCCTCGGCGCCGCCCTGATCGCGGCCGGGATGGATGCCCGCACGATCTTCCTGCTGATGATCGTGCCGACCGCCGTCGCCGTCCTCACGCTCGGTGCGCTGTTCGCGCGGGAACGACTGCGCGTTCGCACCGTCGCCGGGGCCGCGGAGTCGACCGCCGTCACCGCCGAGGCGCACTGAGCCATGCGATCCGTCACGTCGAGGGCCACGTCGTACTGCAGGCTGTGTGCCTCCTCGTGCGGGGTCCTGCTCGACATCGAGGACGGGCGGATCGCGCGGGTGCTAGGCGATGCCCACCATCCGATCTCCGGCGGCTACACCTGCCCGAAGGGGCGCCGAGGCGGCGACCTCGTCCACGGCCCGGACCGGCTCACCACCTCGATGCGCCGCACCGCCGCAGGCACCCACGAGCCGGTGCCGGTGGCGCGGGCGGTCACCGACATCGCGGACCGGCTGCGCGCAATCGTCGACCGGCACGGACCGGATGCGGTCGCGCTGTTCATGGGGACACAGCAGAACTTCGCCGCACTCACCCCGCCGATGGCCCGGGCCTGGTTCCGGGGTACCGGCTCGCACAAGCTGTTCTCCACGATGACCATCGACCAGTCCGCGAAATGGGTTGTTGCCGAACGGATGGGAACGTACCTCGGCGGCCGGCAGCGATTCGAGGACGCAGACGTGTGGTTGCTCGCGGGCACCAACCCCGTCGTCTCCGGCAACGGCGGCGACGGGGACGGCGCGGTGGTGCAGAACCCGTCCGTCACCCTGAGGGCGGCGCGGGAACGGGGCCTGCGGCTCATCGTCGTCGACCCGCGACGCACCGAGACCGCGGCGCTCGCCGACATCCACCTGGCACCCCGGCCGGGCACGGACGCAGTGCTGTTCGCCGGTCTCCTGCACGTCGTCCTCACCGAGCGCCTCCACGACGCCGGCTTCTGCCACCGGTACACGGCCGACCTGGCCGTGCTCGCCGATGCCGTCGCCGGCGCGACCCCCGGCGTCGTGCAGCGGATCTGCGGTATTCCCGCAGCGCGGATCCGCGACGCGGCACGGGTGTTCGCAGGCGCGGCACGGGGTATGGCGACCAGCGGCACCGGGTTGTGCATGGGCCCGCACTCGAACCTCGCGGAACACCTCGTCGCGGCATTGAACGTGGTGTGCGGCCGGTATCTGCGGGAGGGGGAGCGGGCCGACGATCGCGCCGTCCTGACCCGGCACCAACCGGCGCGCGCGGAGGTCGCCCCGGCCACCCGGGCATTCGAGCACGGATTCCGCAGCCGGATCGGTGGGGTCCGGGCGATCCGCGGCGAACTTCCGTCCGGCATCCTCGCCGACGAGATCCTCGAACCCGGCCCCGACCGGGTGCGGGCGCTGATCGTCTCCGGCGGCAACCCGGCGGCGGCGCTGCCCGATCGCGGGAAAGCGTTGCGCGCGATGCGATCACTGGACCTGCTGGTGTGCGTTGACCCGCGCATGTCGGACACCGCGCGGCTCGCCGACTACGTGATCGCGCCGACCACGATGTACGAACGTGCCGATCACACCGCGATCATGGAACCGTTCTTCCCGCAGCCGTTCGCGCAGTACACCCCCGCGGTCGTGACCGCGCCGCCCGGCGTCGTCGACGACTGGCGATTCTTCCTCGACCTCGCCGCAGCCTCCGGGCAGCCCGTCAAGTTCGCCGGTCGCATCCTCGACCCCGCCGCGCCGCCGACCCCCGAGCAGTTGCTGGCCATGATGGCCGAGCGGGGGCGCATCCCGTTCGCGGACCTGGTCGCCGCCCCGCACGGACACCTCGCCGGATGCAGCGGCGCCGTCGTGGGTCCGGCGGCCGAGGAGAATGCCGGGCACCGCCTGACGCTGATGCCCGAGGACGTGCGCGCCGAACTGCGCGCAGCGCTGACGGACAGGGCGGTCGCAGCACAGTTCCCGCTCCTGTTGACGGTGCGGCGGATCCGGGAGGCCGTCAACTCCACCGGCACCCGCGTGCCCGGACTCGTTCCGGCTGGAGCCAACCCCGCGAGCCTGCACCCGGACGACCTCGCCGCCGTGGGCATCGCCGACGGGCAGGCGGTGACCGTGCGCTCGGCGTCCGGGCACCTGCGTGCGACCGCGCGGGCGGACGCCACCCTGGCCCGCGGCACGGTGTCGATGACGCACTGCTTCGGGAGCGTCGACCCGTGCGACGACGTCGGAGTGAACGTGAACGCGCTGACCGGAACCGGTGACGGCGTCCAGTCGATCAACGCGATGCCCACCATGACCGCGGTTCCCGTCGCGGTCGAGCCCACCACCATCGAACAGGACGTGTGATGACGACGGCAGAACCGATCGCCGGGCACCGGATCTGCCCGCTGTGCGAGTCGACCTGCGGGCTGCTGGTCGAACTCGACGGTCGCGCCATCACGAGGGTCGCGCCGAACCCCGACGATGTGATGAGCGCTGGGCACAGCTGCGCGAAGGGGCTCGGCCTCGGGCGCATCGAGGGCGACCCGGACCGGATCCGGACCCCGCTCCTGCGCACCGCAGACGGTGGGTTCCGCGAGGCCACCTGGGACGAGGCGTTCGCCGAGATCGAGCGTCGGCTACCGGAGTTCGTCACCGGTGACCCGGGCAGCTGCGCCGTCTACCACGGGAATCCGGCCGCCCACCACCTGGATTCGACGTTCTACCTGGGTGAGCTGATCGGTGCGGTCGGTACCCGGAACATCTACTCGCCGGCCAGCGTCGACACCTGGCCGAAGAACCTTGCGCACATGCTGCTGTACGGCACCGGGCTGGGAATGAGCCTGCCCGACCTCGACCGCACCGAATACCTGCTGATCCTCGGTTCTAATCCGATGGTCTCCAACGGCAGCACCGTCACCGCCCCCGGCATGCACCACCGCCTGCAGGCGTTGCGTGAGCGGGGCGGCATCCTCGTCGTGGTGGATCCGGTCCGCACCCGCACCGCCGAGGTCGCGGATCTGCACGTGCCGATCCGGCCCGGGACCGACGCCCTGTTCCTGCTCGGGGTGCTGTCCGTCATCGCGTCCGAGGGGCTGTCCCGACCCGATCGGGTGCCTGCGGTGGTGGACGGCCTGGACGCCGCTCTGGCGATGGCGGCGGACGTCGACCCCGACGCCGTCGCCGCCGCGTGCGGGATCGACGCCGATATGATCCGCGCGGTCGCGCGGGGGTTCGCGGGCGCGCCTGCAGCGGTGGCGCATTCACGGATCGGGACGTGCATGCAGGAGTTCGGCACCCTCGCGAACTGGCTCGTCGAGGTGCTCACCATCGTCACCGGCAACCTGGACCGGCCCGGAGGGGCGATGTTCGCGCTGCCGCCGGCCGGCGGGCAGAACACCTGGCCGGTGACCAGACCGCCGAAGCTGATGTTCGACCGGTGGCGTTCGCGAGTGCGGGGGTTGCCGGAGGCGATGGGGGAGTTGCCCGCGGTGTGCTTCGCCGAGGAGATCCTCACGCCCGGACCGGGCCGTACCCGGGCGCTGATCACCCTCGCCGGGAACCCGGCCCGCTCCCTGCCCAACAGTGGGGCGATCGAGGAGGCGCTCGGCGCCCTCGACTTCATGGTGTCGGTGGACTGCTACCTCAACGAGACCACCCGCCACGCCGACGTGATCCTGCCGCCGCCACCGCTGGCGACCCGCGGCCACCACGACGTGACGCTGGCGCACTTCCAGATCCGGAACGTCGCCCGGTACACCCCACCCCTGCTCGACCTCGCCGACGGTGAGCAGGCGGAATGGCAGATCCTACTGCGGATCGCCGCGATCGCCCAGGGAACCCCGCACCGCCCGGTCGAGGAGATGGACGACGAGGTGGCGGCCGTCGCCGCCCGGCGCGCCGCGAAACTCGCCGGCTGCGAGGCGGTACAGGCACTGCACGCCGTCGCCGGCCGCCGCGGCCCTCAGCGACTGCTGGACTTGCGTCTGCGCAGCGGACCCTACGGCGACCGTTTCGGGCTGGACCCCGACGGGCTGACTCTCGCACTGCTGGAGGCCAACCCGGACGGCATCGACTACGGGCCGCTGACACCGCGCGTCCCGGAGGTGCTGCGCACCCCGGACGGGCGGATCGACCTGATGCCGGAGATGATCGTCGGGGATCTGCCGCGGGTGCGGGCGAGCATGACCCGGGCCGCCCCGGATCTGCTGCTGATCAACCGGCGTCAGCGTCGTGGCATGAATTCGTGGCTGCACAATGCCCTGCCCCAACCGGACGGCGGCCAGTGCGCCCTGCTGATCAGCCCACGCGACGCGGCCGAGCGCGGCCTGGTCGGCGGCGACCGGGTGGCGGTGACGTCCAAGGTCACCACCGTGACGGCCGAACTGCGAATCGACGACGCGTTGCGACCCGGTGTGGTGAGCATGCCCCACGGGTGGGGCCACGACGGGCCCGGCCTGCGGACGTCCCGGTCGGCGTCGGTCCCGGGCAGCAACTACAACGCTTTGGTGGACGACACCACCGACCTCGAGGCGCTGACGGCGTCCCCGATCTTCAACGGCGTCCCGGTCACCGTGACGCGCACCAGCGAGGAGCATCCCTGATGGCGTACGTGGTCACCCAGAACTGCTGCAACGACGCGACTTGTGTCGCGGTCTGCCCGGTCGACTGCATCCATCCGACTCCCGCCGAGCGGGAGTACACGCGCACCGAGATGCTGTACATCGATCCGGGTGCGTGCATCGACTGCGGCGCCTGCTCCGACGTGTGCCCGGTGGACGCGATCGTCCCCGGCGACGCCCCCGCGCCGGACATCGACCGGTACCGCGACATCAATGCCGAGTACTTCCAGCAGAATCCGCGCACCGCGGCGCCGGGTGCGCACGTGCAGCCACTCCCGCTGGCCCTCGCGACCACCGGCGTCACCGATCCCCCCGCGCTGCGGGTGGCGATCGTCGGATCCGGACCGTCGGCGTTCTACGCCGCCGAGGAACTGCTGGCCCGCCGCGACATCGCCGCCGAGGTCACCATGTTCGAACGGCTGCCCGTCGCAGGCGGACTCGTGCGGTTCGGCGTCGCGCCGGACCACTGGCACACGAAGACGGTGGACCGGGTGTTCGACCGCACCGCGCGACGCGACGGCTTCACCTTCCACCTCGGCGTCGAGGTCGGGCGGGACGTGACGATCGACGAGGTGCTGGCACACCACCACGCGGTGATCCACGCGTCCGGGGCGTCGGGGGACCGGCGCCTCGGCATCCCCGGCGAGGACCTGCCGGGCAGCTACGCCGCCCGGGAGTTCGTCGCCTGGTACAACGGCCACCCCGATCACGCCGATCGCGCCTTCGACCTGTCCACGCGCCGCGCCGTCGTGGTCGGCAACGGCAACGTCGCCCTGGACGTCGCCCGCATCCTCGTCTCCGATGTGGACACCCTGCGCCGCACCGACATCGCCGACCACGCCCTCGCCGCCCTGGCCGACAGCCGGGTCGAGGAGGTGGTGGTGCTCGGTCGGCGCGGACCCGAGCACGCGGCCTGCACCACGCCGGAACTGCTCGCGCTCGGCTCGCTGCCGGGAATCGATGTTCTCGTCGACGGTCCGGTGACGGCGGCACCGGACGCACCGGCCAAGCTGCGGATCCTCGCCGACTACTCCCGGCGGAAGGCGACGCCGGGGAACAAGCGCATCGTGCTGCGCTTCGGTACCTCCCCGCGAGAGGTGCTCGGTGCGGGTCGTGCCGAGTCGCTTCTGGTGGCCCAAGGCGACACCGCGGACCGGATCGAGTGCGGTCTGATCCTCCGGGCGGTCGGGTACCGCGGACTGCCGATCGGCGGCCTCCCGTTCGACGAGGCCGCCGGGACCGTCGCCAACGCCGCGGGCCGCGTCGCGCTGCCCGGCACCGGGGAGACCGTCCGCGGCCACTACGTGGCGGGCTGGATCAAGCGCGGTGCCACCGGTGTGATCGGCACCAATCGCTACTGCGCGGCGGAGACCGTCGAGGCACTCCTCGCCGATCACCGCGCGGGACTGCTCGCCGCCCCGACCCAGGCCGCTGCGGACCTGGCGGCGCTGGTGCGCGAACGCAGGCCCGACGCGCTCGGCGGCGCGGACTGGCGCGCGATCGACCGCTTCGAGCGCGAGCAGGGGCGGGCCGTCGGCCGTCCTCGGGTCAAGATCGTCGCCGCCGCCGCGGCGGGCGATGTCGCGAGAGCCGCGCGGGTGGGATCGTGACGCGGAAGGTCCACACGTTCTGCCGGATCTGCGAGCCGGGGTGCGGCCTGCTCGCGGAGGTGGACGGTGACGAGGTCGTCCGGCTGCGGCCGGACACGGATCATCCGGTGCACAAGGGGTTCTCCTGCCACAAGGGTGTGCACTACCTCCAGGTCCATCACGATCCGGACCGGCTGGCCCGGCCGCTGAAGAGGATGAATCCGCGGAGCGAGGAGCGCGGTGTCTTCGAACCCGTCGAGTGGGACGTCGCGGCGCGTGAGATCGCAGCACGGCTCCAGGAGGTGCGCCGCGAGCACGGCCGCAACGCCCTTGCCGTCTATCAGGGCAACCCGTCGGCGTTCAACGGCGCCTACTACGCGAACGCCGCCACGATCGCGCGCGGCTTCGACACCCGGATGCGCTTCAGCGCCGGAACCCAGGACACCTCGGCCAAATACGCTGCCAGCGAGGCGATCTACGGGGCGTCGATGGCACATCCGATTCCCGACCTGCTGCACACCGACTACTTCCTGTGCCTCGGCAGCAACCCGCAGGTCTCGCACATGACGCTGATCCACATCTCGGATCCGATGGCCAAGATCCGCGCAGTGAAGAGCCGTGGCGGGACCGTCCTGTTCGTCAATCCGCGCCGCATCGAGTCGTCGTCGCCGGAGACCGGTGACGTGTTGTTGATCAAGCCGGACACCGACTTCTACTTCCTCGCCGGAATCCTGCACGAGATCGTCTTCCGGATCGGGTACGACCGAACGGAGGTGGAACGTCACGCTCGTCGCGTCGACGAGTTGCTCGACTTCGTCCGGCAGTATCCCGTCGACCGGATCGCCGCGGTCACCGGCATCGAGGCCGACACGATCCGGCAGGTCGCCGACGAGTTCTGCGCGGCACCGAGCGCGAGCGTCTACATGGCGACCGGGGTGAACCAGGGCCGTCAAGGCACCCTGGCCTACTGGATGCTCACCATGGTCAGCCTGTTCTCCGGCAACCTCGGCAGGCGCGGTGGCAACATCTACTCGCGTGGCGTCGCCGACGTGGTGCAGGGTTCGAAGCGCAAACGGGAGGACCCGTTCTACGAGGGTCCCTTCGGTGAGATGCGCACCGTCGGCGGTGATCTGCCCGCCGCGCTCCTGCCGGACTTCATCGAGAATCCCGCAGACCCGGTCCGCGCGCTGATCGTGGTGTCGGGCAACCCGCTGCTGTCGGTCGGCGGCGACGACCGCCTGCGCCGGGCGTTCGAGCACTTGGACCTGATCGTGACCGTCGATCTGTACCGCACGGTCACCGGTGAGATGGCGGACTATGTTCTGCCGGCTACGGACTGGCTGGAACGGGAGGACGTCAACTTCCTCAACACGATGGGCGTGGCGATGGAGCCGTACGTGCAGTACACGCCCGCCGTCGTCCCCGCGACGGGGGAGCGCCGCGACGACTGGTGGATCCTGTCCCGCATCCAGCAGGCGATGGGTGTCCCGACCCTGCTCGACGACCCCGACCCGAATCCGTTCGCCGCGGTCGACGCGAAGATGCGGGAGTCGGGTCTGAGCATCGATCTCCTCGCGACCATGCCGTGCCAGACCGCGGTGCTGCCGGAGGCCGAACCGTCGCACGTGTTCAGCATCGCGGTCCAGCACGACGACGGCCTGATCGACTGCTGTCCCGCGCTGTTCCAGCGCTCGTACGGGACCGCGGAACGCATCTTCGAGGAGTTGGCCGCGGAGCCCGCGGACCAGCTCAAACTGATCACCCGCCGCACCCACTACATGGTCAACAGCTGGCTGCACAATCTTCCCGTACTCAAACAGGGTGTCCACCAGAGCAATCCGCTGTGGATGCACCCGGACGACGCGCGGTGCCGGGACCTCGTCGAGGGCGACGACGTCACCGTGCGCAACCGCCACGGCGAGGTCGACGCGATGCTGATCTACGACGACACCCTCCGGCTGGGCGTCGTGGCGATGACCCACGGCTGGGGGCAGCGCACGGCCCGGGGGCTGGACGTCGCGAGGCGCAACCCGGGTGTGAACGTCAACCGTCTCGCGCCCACCGGGACGGACGGCTACGACCCGCTGAGCAACCAGTCGCAGCTCACCGGCATCAACGTCGAGGTGGTGCGCCTCCGGCACCCGTGAGTACTTGTTAACCGCCGGACGTTGACAAGTACTCACGGGCGCGAAGCGCACCTTGCCGGATTTAACAACAACCTTTAGATTTAGCAGCTGTGACGGGCGGCACAGTGCGACCGTACGCACGAGTCCCTGTCACGGAGAACTTCGGTTTCGATCCCACCGGTCGCGGCCGGGCACACAGGAGGCAATGAATGAGCGGAACCGTGATCGACGCGCTGAATTTCTGGGCGCGGATCGTCCCCGGCCAACCGGCCATCGATTTCGACGGCGACGTCGTCACGTACGCGGAACTGTCGAGGTGGGCCGACGGCGTCGCCCACGACCTCGCGGCGCGCGGCGTCCTGCCGGGCGACCGGGTCAGCTTCGTGGGAACCAACACCCTCGAATGGTGCGCGGCGGCGCTGGGGGCGATGAAGGTGGGCGCCATCGCCGCGCCGTTCAATCAGCGGATGCTCGCCGGCGAGCTCACGGCGCTGGTCGAGGATTGCGAGCCGAAGATCGTCTACTGCGATCAGGCGTACCTTCCCAGACTCGAAGAGGTCCTGAAGGCGCACGACACCTTCTCGATCGCCGTCCTCGAACACGACGTGCGGCCCCTGCGCGGAGGGGAGCACGTGACGTTCCCGACTCCCGTGGTCGACGTCTCGACACCGACCGCGATCGTCTTCACCAGCGGCACCACGGGCAGGCCCAAGGGGGTGGTGTTCACCCATGCGACCATCGCGGGCGAGATGCACGAGTGGTCGCTGATGGAACCCATCCTGCCCAATGGTTTGCGTCCTCTGCTCGTGCTGCCGTTGTTCACCGCGGCCGGCATCATCTGGGGCATCTCCCGCACGGTCATCCACGGCGGCACGCTCTTCCTGCAACCGGGATTCGACCCGCAGGCGGCCCTGCGTGTCCTCGTCGAGGACAAGGCGACGACGCTCACCGGTCCACCCATTCTGTTCGAGCAGATCGCGAAGGTCCCGGGATTCGCCGACGCCGACCTCCGCCACCTCACCACCGCACACGTGGGCGGTGCCCGGGTGCCTGCACACCTGCTGGGGATCTGGCAGGACCGGGGTGTGCAGTTGCGGCAGATCTACGGGCAGACCGAGATCGGCGGTTCCGCCACCGTGATGCCCCGCGACGAGGCGGCCGAGCATCCGGACAAGTGCGGGTGGGGTGGCATCTTCACCAAGATCCGAGTCGTCGACGCGTCCGGAAACGACTGCGCGCCTGGCGAAACCGGGCAGATCCTCCTCCGCGGTCCGGGAATGATGCCGGGCTACTGGCGCAACGAGGACGCGACGAAAGCCACGCTGATCGACGGCTGGTTGCACACGGGAGATCTCGGAAAGCTCGACGAGAACGGCTACCTGACCTACGTGGACCGGCTCAAGGACATGATCATCTCCGGTGGGCTCAACATCTCGCCCGCCGAAATCGAATCGGTGATCAATCAGATCCCCGAGGTCGAGGAAGTCGCGGTGATCAGCGTGCCCGACGCGAAGTTCGGAGAGACTCCGGCTGCTCTCGTGAAGGCGGCGCCGGGCCTGACCGAGGCGGATGTCGTCGAGTTCTGCAATCGGCGCCTCGCCGACTTCAAGGTCCCGCGTTACGTCGTCCTGCTGGACGAGCCGTTGCCGCGGATGGCCAGCGGCAAGATCGCCAAACGGGAACTGCGCGACACATACGCGGACGTGCCGGACACCCACCGGAAGGTGCGCTGAATGACGAACGCGGGTGAACAGAAGGTTGCCGTCGTCACCGGGGGTGGCAGGGGCATCGGTGCGGCAATCGCGCAGCGCCTCGCGTCGGACGGTTTCGCCGTGGCGGTGAACTATTCGCGCAGCGAGACGCATGCGGCCGACGTGGTCGCGAAGATCGTCGCGGGCGGTGGCCGCGCGGCGGCGATCAAGGCGGACATCGGGGACGCGGCCTCCGCCGAGGAGCTGATCTCACGGACCGCCGACACGCTCGGGGCGCCGTCGGTGCTGGTCAACAACGCGGGCATGAACCTCGCCGGCTCGGTCCGCAAGCAGGAACCGGAGGACTGGGATCGCGTGATCGCGGTCAACCTCAGCGGGGCGTTCTACTGCACGCACGCCGCGTTGCCTGCGATGTACGAGAACGGCTGGGGCCGGGTCGTCTTCTTCGGAAGCCCGTCCGGCGGACGGCGGCCGTCGCCCGGGATGAGCGCCTACTCGGCGGCGAAAGCCGGTCTGACCGGGATGACCCGGACGTTGGCGCTCGAGGTCGCGCGGCGCGGCATCACCGTCAACACCGTCGTCCCCGGTTTCGTCGAGACCGACATCATCAGTTCCGGGGGCGACGCCGCCGTCGACGTCCTGGCCGCCCATTGGCCGCGGATCCCGGCGGAGTCCGTGGCGGCGACCGTGTCGTTCCTCGTCAGTGACGACGCCCGCCATGTGTCGGGTGAAGAGGTGGGCGTCTGGCTCGGCGGTCCGGTGTAGGCGCCTCCGGCGCCCGTGCGCGGTTGACGAGTCCCAGGACTCGTCAACCGCGCACAGGTGCGTCAGCGCCTGTAGTTGGTGGGCCACGCCTTCCCGAGGGTCAGGCCCCCGTCGACGACGAGGTTCTGCCCGGTCACGAACGTTGCGTCGTCGGAGACCAGATAGGCGATGGCGCCGGCGATGTCGTGGCCCTCGCCGGCGCGGGGGATCGGCTGGAATGTCGCGAGACCCTGCCGCACGCTGTCGACGCTGGCGTCCAGCGCGTCTCCGTCCAGGCCGGCGCCGTGACCGACGATGCGGGTGGCGACGCCGCCGGGGGTGACCGCGTTGACCCGGACGTGAAATTCCGCGAGTTCGCGTGCGGCGCTGCGGGTCATCTGCAGCACGGCGGCCTTCGCGGCGCCGTACGGGTGCGGGCCGAAGCCGGTGCGCACCCCCGCCACGGACGACACGTTGACCACGGTGCCGAATCCCTGCTCGCGCATCACCCGGGCGGCGTGTTTGGTCCCGAGGAAGGCGCTGCGCGCCAGGACGGCGAACGAGGAGTCCCACTCGTCGACGGTCGTGTCGGCGACGTACGTCCAGGCCCCGACCCGGCCGGCGTTGTTGACCATCGCGTCGAGGCGTCCGAAGCGCTCGGTCGCGACGCGGACCGCGGCCGCGACATCCTCCTCGCGGGTGACGTCGGTGTGCAGGTAGACACCGTGCTCGCCGAGGGCGGCCGCGACCGCCTCGCCGCGTTCGTCGTCGATGTCCGTGACCACCACCCGCGCACCCCGCTCCGCGAGGAGTGCGCAGGTCGCCGCCCCGATCCCGCTCGCTCCACCGGTCACCACCGCGACCTTGCCGTGCAGTTCCGCCATTGTGTTCTGTCCTTTCGCGCCGTCCGTCCGAACTGTGGATCTTGAGGTATTAACCTAAAGGTATTAGCTTGATATGTCGACGGTACCGACACGAAGCGGAGGCCGTCGGAACCACACGAGGGGAAGGCCCCGAATGTCCGAACTGATACTGACCGAGCAGCCGCGGCCCGGCATCCTGCTCGTGCGACTGAACCGACCCGAAGCGCTCAACGCGATGAACGCGGAGATGATCGGCGAACTGCACCGGGTTCTGGCCCGGGTGCGGGACGACTCGACCATCCGGGCGATCGTCCTCACCGGCGCGGGCAAGGCGTTCTGCGCCGGCCTGGACCTGCGTGGGTACGGAACCCCGGACGGCGCCGCGGACGGCGAGGGTCGCCCCCAGGCCGGGCTGCGGGTGCAGAAGCACATCGCCGACCTGGTGGAGGCGTTTCGCGGCGCGCGGCCGCCGATCATCGCCGCGATCAACGGCGCAGCGGCAGGCGGCGGGATGGCGCTCGCGCTGATGGCCGATATCCGCATCATCGCCGACTCGGCCGCCCTGCACGCGTCGTTCATCAAACGTGGCCTGTCCAACTGCGACATCGGGGTCAGCTGGCTGCTGCCCCGCATGATCGGGTTCTCGCGCGCCGCGCAGATCCTGCTCACCGGCCGGACGATCGACGCCTTGGAGGCGGAACGAATCGGAATCGCCTCGTCCGTCGAATCGGAAAGCACCCTGATCGACGCGGCGCTGGGCACCGCCGAGGCGATTGCGCAGAACACGCCGTTCGGGGTGTGGATGACCAAAGAGGTGATGTGGTCGAACCTCGAGGTGCCGAGTCTCCGGGCGGCGATCGACCTCGAGAACCGCACCCAGATCCTGGCAGCCATGACCAAGGACCACCGCGAGGCGGTGAAGTCCTTCCTCGAGAAGCGCCCGCCCGAGTATCTGAATCACTGAACTTCAGCGACCAGCAACACCGGCCCAACGGGGCAGTAAGTGAGGAATACCAGTGAAAGTCGGTATCGCCGCGGGATATTGGGGCTCCGGTCCGCCGCGCAACGTCGACCGCATGCTCGCCGAAGCCGAGGCGCTCGGCGTGGACAGCTTCTGGACGGCGGAGACCTACGGATCGGACGCGCTGACCCCCCTCGCCTGGTGGGGATCACGCACGTCCACCATCACACTCGGGACCGCGGTCTGCCAGATGTCGGCCCGGACGCCGACGGCCCTGGCGATGGCGGCGCAGACGGTCGACCACCTCAGCGGGGGCCGGGTGATCGTCGGCATCGGCGCGTCGGGACCGCAGGTGGTCGAGGGCTGGTATGGGCAACCGTATCCCCGGCCGCTCGAGCGAACCCGCGAGTATGTCGAGATCATGCGTGCGGTGTGGGCCCGGGAGAAGCCGGTGACCTACGAAGGCAGGCACTATCAGCTGCCGCTGGACGGTGGCAGCGGTCTCGGAAAGCCGTTGAAGTCGATCGTTCACCCACTGCGCGAGGACATTCCGGTCTATCTCGGGGCGGAGGGTCCGAAGAATGTCGCGCTTGCCGCGGAGATCGCGGACGGCTGGACCCCGCTGTGGTTCTCGCCCAAGAGCGACGAGTTCTACCGCGCCGCGCTGGCCGAGGGGTTCGGCCGGGACGGGGCCCGCCGGTCGCCGTCGGATTTCGAGATCGCCAACGTGTGCTGGCTGGTCGAAAACGACGATGTGGAAAAGGCGGCGGCCAAGATCAAACCCGTCGTCGCGTTGTACGCCGGTGGCATGGGCGCCAAGGGCGCCAATTTCCACAACGACGTCTTCGCCCGCATGGGCTGGGCCGACGCCTGCGCCGAGATCCAGGAGTTGTACCTGCGTGGACGGCCCGATCTCGCCGCGCAGGCCGTTCCGACGGAGATGGTCGAGGACGTCGCGCTGATCGGGCCTGCCGACAAGATCTGTGAGGACATCGTGAACCGCTGGAAACCCACCTGCTTGACGACGCTGATCCTCGGCGGCTGGCCGAGGCCGGAGAACCGGGAACGCATCCTCGAGGCGGTGATGTCGTGACGCTCGATCCGCGCACCCCGATCCTCGTCGGCGGCGGACAGGTCAACGAGCGGACCGGGGGAGTGGAACCCGTCGATCTGATCGTCGCGGCGGCCCGCGCCGCCGCCTCAGAGGCAGGATCGTCGCGTCTGCTCGAACTCGTCGACTCGGTCCGGTTGATCGGGATGCTGTCGTGGCGGTACCGCGACCCCGGGGCGCTGGTCGGCGAACGCATCGGTGCCGCCGTCCGGCACACCGGGTGCACCGGCAGCGGGGGCAGCGGCCCGCAGGTCCTCGTCAACCAGGCGGCCGAGGACATCGCGGCGGGCCGGGCCGACGTGGTCCTGGTGGGCGGTGCCGAGTCCTGGCGGACCCGGATGAAGTTGCGGTCTCGGGGTGTTCGCCCGGAGTGGACCGTGCAGGACGACTCGGTTCCACCCGCGGAGGTCCTCGTCCCCGAGGTGCCGATGGTCTTCGACGGTCAGTCCAGGATCGGGCTCGATCGGCCCGCCTACGTGTACCCCCTGTTCGAGCAGGCGCTGCGGATCTCGTCGGGGCGGTCGCAGGACGAGCATCGTGCCGCGATCGGCGCACTCTGGTCGGGATTCAGCAAGGTGGCGGCGACGAACCCGCACGCGTGGACCGGCCGTGAGTACACGGCCGACGAGATCGTCACGCCGTCCGAGGACAATCGGTGGATCAGCCGGCCGTACACCAAGCTGATGAATTCGAACAACATGGTGGAGCAGGGCGCGGCGCTGCTCCTCTGTTCCGTCGGCGTTGCCACCCGCCTCGGGATTCCCCGCGACAACTGGGTCTTTCCGCATGCAGGCACCGAGGCGCACGACACGTACGACATCGCCGAACGGGAGGCGCTCGATCGGTCACCCGCCATCCGGCTGGCGGGGGCGCGCGCCCTGGAACTGTCGGGAATCGGGCGGGACGACCTGGCGCACGTGGACGTGTATTCGTGCTTCCCGTCGGCCGTCCAGGTCGCCGCGGCCGAGTTGGGGCTGCCCGTCGACGACCCCGGTCGACCGCTGACGCTCACCGGCGGCCTCACGTTCGCGGGCGGTCCGTGGAACAACTACAGCACCCACGCGATCGCCACCCTGGCGACCCGGCTGCGCGAGGCGCCGGGAACGTACGGGCTGATCACGGCGAACGGCGGCTACCTCACCAAGCACGCGTTCGGCGTCTACCGGACGGAGCCGCCGCGCAGCGGCTTCCGGCGCCAGGACGTTCAGGCCGACGTCGATGCGCTGCCGACCACGCGAGCGCTCACCAGCTATGAGGGGTCCGGCTCGATCGAGTCCTGGACCGTCGTGCACGGTCGCGACGGCGCCCCGGAGCGCGGCTTCGTGGCGGTGCGGACCGGCAGCGGCGAACGCACGCTGGCCACCACGACGGAAGCGGGCGCGCTGGCCCGTCTGGTCGGCGTCGACGTCGCGCGGGACACAGCGGTCGTCGCAGCCGACGGCACGTTCCGGTTCGCGGACGATTGACTCCGGTTTACCTAACGACATAAGGTATAGGAATCGAGGGCATCCGCCGTGAGGTGTGAGGTTCTCACGGAGAAAAGGAGTTTCGAATGTCTGTCGAAGACTTCCGCGAACTGTACGAGCGGCACGTCGGATACGTGGTGTCCGGAGACATGAAGTCCGCACTCGCCGACATGGTTCAGGAGAACCTGCCCGCCGTGTTCGACGGTGTCACCGTTCCCCGCGGCGACGTCGACGGGTTCGAGATCAAGGACGTCCGGGCCGACGGCGACCGCCGCATCGGCGAGACGGTGTACACGACCCCCGGCGGCACGATCGGCCTGCGATCGATCTGGGAGCGTCACGACGGCCGCTGGCTGGCCGCGGCGCTCGAGAACTTCCCCGCCGAAGGAGGGCGTCCGGCATGACGGGAGAACCGTGGGGACCGTCCGCCGACGGCCTCGACCAACCGTACTGGGACGGGCTCACCCGAGGTGAGCTGCGACTCCAGCGTTGCGGCAATTGCGAGACCTGGATCTGGGGACCGCAATGGGTCTGCGGATCCTGCCACACCCTCGACCCGAACTGGGAGTCCGTGACGCCCACCGGGACCGTGTACAGCTGGTCGCGCAGCTGGTACCCGTTCATCACCGAACTGGCCGACCGGGTCCCGTACGTGACGGTCCTGGTCGAACTTCCCGAGGCCGGGCACCGCCGGGTACTCGGAATCCTGACCGGTGACGACACCGACGCCATCCGCATCGGCGACCCGGTCGTCGGGCACATCGAGCACGACGAAGGCGCAACCTGGCCGCTGCTGCGCTGGCGTCGATCCACAGAAGGAGCGCAGGCATGAGTGCACTCACCATGCGCGGGGCGGCCGCCGTCGTCGGCGTGTCCGAATTGCACTACCGCCGCGGCGAGGCCCCGGCGGGTGAACTGAGGATGACGCTCGAGGCGATCCTCGCGGCATGCTCGGACGCCGGCATCTCGCCGCGCGAACTCGACGGATTCGTGTCGTATGCGGGCGGCGGGCACGACGGTGCGGTCATCGGCGGCGCACTGGGCGTCGACGACGTCCGGTGGTCGAACATGATGTGGGGCGGTGGCGGCGGGACGGTCGCTGCCGCGATCAACAATGCCGCCGTCGCGATCGCTGCCGGGCAGGCCGAGTGCGTCGTCGTCTATCGCTCGATGGCACAGGCGGATACCGGGCGGCTCGGCTACGCGAAGTACCACTACGGCCCGCACTTCCTCGCGCACGGCGTCGGATCGCCCGCCCAGGTGTGCGCGCTGCGGACACAGCGACTGCTCGAGCACGACGGGGTGCCGCGCGAGACCATGCGTGCGCTGGTGCTCGCCGCGTACCGGCACGCCCAGAACAATCCGACCGCGCAGGGTTACGGCAAGCCGCTCGACGAGGCGACGTACGAGTCGTCCCGCCTGATCACCGAACCGTTTCACCTGTACGACTGCTCGCGGGAGAGCGACGGCGCCGTCGCGCTGGTGCTGGTCTCCGCCGACCGCGCGAAGTCGCTGCGACCCGATCCCGCGTACGTTCTCGCGGGAGCGCAGGGCGCACCGGGCGGCTACTCCTCGATCATCGACAACGACGACCAGTACGCCACAGCGGGTTTCGCGGGCGCCACCGGACGGCCCGGGGTCGCGGACCGCCTCTGGGCCGCAGCAGGTCTGGGCCCCGACGACGTGGACGTCGTCCAGGTGTACGAGAACTTCAGCGGGCCCGCCGTCGCCGCGCTCATCGACCACGGCCTGGCGCCGTCCGGCCCCGCCGCAGGCGAGGTCCTCACCGTCGACAACCTCACCGCGGGCGTCGGCAAGCTCCCCGTGAACACGAGTGGCGGCAACATCGCCGACTCGTTCGTCAACGGAATGGGGCTCGCGGTCGAAGCGGTGCGGCAGATCCGCGGCACGTCGACCAATCCGGTGGCGCACGCCAAGACGTCGCTGTTCATCGGCGGCCCGATGGCACCGCTCGTCAGTTCGACGCTCTTCGCCCACGAAGACGTGCTGTAGCACCCCGACTCTGTGAGAAGGATCGACATGGACAACATGACCGTGGACCGCGACGCTCTGTTCATCGGTGGCCGGTGGGTCGCCCCGCAGGAGGGTGCCGCGGCCGACGTCGTCGAGGCTGCCACGGAGAAGGTGCTCGGGCGTTCGGCTCTCGCTTCCGCCGCCGACATCGACGCCGCCGTCTCCGCCGCACGCGACGCACTCCGCGGACCGTGGGGTCAGCTCGACAACCGCGCTCGCGCAGACCTTCTCGACGTGTTCGCGTCCGCGCTGAAGAAGCGTGGTCGCGACACCGCGACGTTGGTGAGCCGCGAGAACGGGATGCCGATCTCACTCTCCGCCGGGGTCAACGGTTTCGGACCCGCCGCCATGATCCGCTACTACGCCGCGCTCGTCCGCGACGCGGCGTCCGAGGACATCCGTCCCAGCGCGTTCGGCGGTCGCACGGTGGTCCGGCGTGAGCCGGTGGGCGTCGTCGCCGCGATCACCCCGTGGAACTACCCGCAACCCCTCGCCGCGATGAAGATCGCGCCCGCGCTCGCGGCCGGGTGCACCGTGGTGCTCAAGGCCGCCCCCGAAACCGCGCTCGACGCGTTCGCGTACGCGGATGCCGCCGAGGAGGCCGGTCTGCCTCCCGGCGTCCTGAACATCGTGCCCGCGGGCCGCGAGGCGAGCGCCTACCTGGTGCAGCACCCGGGGGTCGACAAGGTCGCGTTCACCGGTTCGACGGCGGCGGGACGAGCGATCGGCGAGGTGTGTGGCAGGCTGCTGCGCCCCGTCACGCTCGAACTCGGCGGCAAATCGGCTGCAATCGTGGCAGCCGACGCCGACCTGTCCGTGTTCGCCGCGAACCTCGCGGAGGTGTCGCTGGTGAACAACGGCCAGACATGCCATGCGAGTACCCGGATCCTCGCCCCCCGTGCCCGGTACGAGGAGGTCGTCGAGGCGGTCACCGAGACGGTCCGGGGTCTCGTCGTCGGGGATCCCCTCGACAAGGCCACCGGGATCGGGCCGCTGGTCAGCGCCGCCCAGCGCGAGCGCGTGCTCGGCTACATCGAGGACGGGCGCAGCGCGGGCTACCGCACGACGACCGGCGGGGGCGTACCGGATTCGCAGCCGCTCGGCTGGTTTGTCGAGCCGACGGTGTTCGTGGACGTGGACAACTCCGCGCGCATCGCCCAGGAGGAGATCTTCGGGCCCGTTCTGACGATCACCCCCTACACGGACGAGGACGAGGCCGTGGCGATCGCCAACGACTCCGAATACGGCCTGGGCGGCACGGTCTGGACCGCCGACGAGGAGCACGGCCTCGCCGTGGCCTCCCGGATCCACAGCGGGACCGTCGGCGTCAACCATTACGCCCTCGACCTCGACGCGCCGTTCGGCGGCGTCAAGTCGTCCGGTCTCGGACGTGAACTCGGTCCGGAAGGCCTGACCCCGTATTTCGCGACGAAGTCCGTGTACTTCGGAACACGCTGAGTCGAACAGCTTTTCATTCACCATCAGATCTGATCGAACGGAGCAGGCGATGACGCTACCGCTGACCGGTGTCCGCGTACTGGACCTCACCGACGGCCTCGGTGAGTCGTGTGGCCGGTACCTCGCCGACCTCGGCGCGCAGGTGACGAAGGTGGAAGGTCCGGGAGGCGCCCGCTCACGCCGCGCCGAGCCGGTGGTGGACGGGGTCAGCATCCCGTTCGCGCTGCGCAACGCGAACAAGCGGGGGATCGTCGTGGACCTCGACGATCCCGCAGGCCGGGACCGGCTGCGGGAACTCGCCGCGGAGTCCGACATCCTGATCGAATCGCACGCGCCGGGCCTGCTGAGCGAACGCGGAGTGGGCGCGGCCGAACTCTCCGCTCTCGCACCGTCACTGGTGTGCGTGTCGGTCACGCCGTTCGGGCAGACCGGGCCCTACCGGGACTGGGCGGCCACGGAACAGGTGCTGTACGCACTGAGCGGTGTGCTGTCCCGCTCCGGCGCTCCCGGAGCCGAACCCCTGCTTCCTCCCGCCGGCCTGGTGGAGGAGACGGTGGGGATGCACGCCGCCTGGTCGGCGCTGCTCGCCTACTACGACCGCATCCACACCGGTCGCGGCCAGGTCGTGGATCTGTCTGCCTTCGAAGCGCTCGTCCACGGCTTCGATCCCGGTTTCGGGACGCAGGGTTCCGCGGCCGCGGGGCGCTCCGACGACTTCCCCCGGAATCGACCGGACGCGTCGAACTTCTATCCGGTGTTCCCCTGTGCCGACGGCTACGTGCGGATCTGCCTGCTGGCCAAACGGCAGTGGCGGGGAATGTTCGAATGGCTCGGCGAGCCGGAGGAATTCGCCGACCCGAAGTACGACACGATTCCGGCCCGATTCGCCGCCGCCGACGCCCTGCACCCCCTGATCGAGGCGCTGTTCGCGACCCGCACCCGCGACCAACTCGTCGCGGAGGGCGCGACCAGGGGAGTGCCCGTCGGTGGCGTCCTCTCGCTCGGGGAAGTGCTGACGACCGAGCACTTCGACGCGGCCGGTGCCCTCGCGGACCTGGAGATCGCCACCGGGGTGCGCGCCCGGGTTCCGACGGGCTACGTGTCGTTCGACGGCGCACGCGTCGGAATCAGGACCCCGGCGCCCGAGGTCGGGGAGCACGACGCCCAGCCCCAGGCGACGCGGGAGACACCGGCGGGCGAGGCGTCCGGGATGCGGCAACGGGGCACCCGCCCACTCGACGGCCTACGCGTCCTCGACCTGGGCGTGATCGTCTTCGGCGCCGAACTCAGCCGTCAGTTCGCCGACTACGGCGCCGACGTCGTCAAGGTCGAGAATGCCAAGTTCCCCGACGGTCTCCGCCAGTCGAAGCGCGGCGCCGCGCTGGCCGCGTCCGTCGCCTGGGGGCACCGCAACAAGCGCAGCCTCGGTCTGGACCTGCGCAGCCCGGAGGGCGGGGAGTTGTTCCGCCGACTCGTCGCCGAGGCCGACGTGGTCCTGGCCAATTTCAAGCCCGGAACACTCGCGTCGATGGGCCTGTCGTACGACGAACTCGCCGCACTCAACCCCCGCATCATCGTCTCCGAGAGCAGCGCGTTCGGCAGTGTCGGACCGTGGAACAACCGACTCGGATACGGCCCGCTGGTGCGTGCCGCGTGCGGTGTGTCCGCCCTGTGGCGGTACCCCGGGAACGAGGACCTGCTCTGTGACGGCTCGACCGTCTATCCCGATCACATCGCCGCGCACGTCACGGCGATCGCGGTGCTCGCGGCTTTGATCCAGCGGACCCGCACGGGTAGGGGCGCAGCGCTCGAGGTGGCGCAGGCGGACACCGCGCTCGTCCAACTCGGTGCTCAACTCGTCACCGAATCGCTGCGACCGGGTACCGTCTCCGCGCCCGGCAACTCGGACCCGTTCGCCGCGCCGGCCGGGGTGTTCGCCTGTGCGGGTGACGACGAGTGGTGCGTCGTGTCGGTCAGGGACGACGACGACTGGGTGCGACTGTGCGCCGCGATCGGCACGCCCGAACTGGCAGACGTTCCAGCGTTCCGCACCCGGGCCGAGCGGATCCGCAACCGCGTGGACGTCGACGCCGTGCTGGGTGAGTGGCTGCAGACGCGTTCTCCCGCAGCGGCGGTCGCGCAGTTGCAGGCGGCGGGAGTGCCCGCCGGGATGATGCTGCGACTTCCCGAACTGCTCACCGATCCGCACCTGGCGGCCCGCGACGCCTACACGGTCACGCATCACGCGTTGCTTCCGAAGGCGTTGCCCACGGCGGCCCGCGTCGCGCGCTTCTCGGCCATTTCGGATCCGCCGCTGCGCCAGGCTCCGGCCGCCGGGCAGCACAGCCGGGAGATCTGTGAGGAGCTGCTGAACATGACGACCGCCGAGGTGGATCGTCTCGTGGACGACGGAATCCTGCAACCGCCCGTCACGGATCCCCCGCTCGAGGTGGCCGCCTCCACCTCGAGGTGACACACGAGTGGATTCGACAGCGGCCCGGGTCACCCTGGGCCGCTGTCGAATCACGCCCATGTCACCGGTGTTCCGGTGAGGTCGAAATACCGAAGGTAAAGCCTAGACAAACCTAATGGCTGTTGGTTAACGTGGCACCCGTCACAATCATTCTCGAACTCTTCGAGACCGCACGACACGGAGTGTGTGCATGACAATCAGCCCATCAACCGCCGCAGACGGCGGTACGACGGTCTCCGATTCCGGGTCCGCCGGCGACTCGAAACGAGCCAGCCGCGCCGCGTTCGTCGGAACTCTGCTCGAGTACTACGATTTCAGCCTCTACGCCTCGGCCGCGTCGGTGGTGTTCGGGAGCGTCTTCTTCTCCGGTGCGAGCCCCTTCCTGGCCACGCTGCAAGCGGTCGGGACGTTCGCAGTCGGCTTCCTCGTCCGGCCGATCGGCGGCGTCGTCCTCGGCAGCCTCGGCGACCGGATCGGTCGGAAGAAGATCCTCGTCTTCACCCTCGTGATGATGGGGGCCGCGACGATGCTCGTGGGTCTTCTGCCCGGCTACTCGCAGATCGGCTGGCTGGCTCCGGCCCTCCTCGTCCTCCTCCGGATCCTCCAGGGAATCGGGGCCAGCGCCGAATACGGCGGCGCCACCCTGGTCGCGGTGGAGTTCGCGCCGCAGCGCCGACGGGGGCTTCTCGGATCGCTGCCGGGAGCGGGGGCGTCCATCGGCGGCGTCCTCGGCACCAGCGCCCTGCTGGGCGTGTCGGCCGCTCTTCCCGAGGAGGCCTTCATGTCCTGGGGATGGCGCCTGCCGTTCCTGCTCAGCGGACTGATTCTGCTGTACGGCCTGTCGCTGCGCGCCCGGCTGCCCGAGACCCCGGCGTTCCGCCACATCGAGGAATCGAACGACAAGACCACGTCCCCGGTTCTCGACGTCATCCGCCGGCAACCCCGCGCCATCCTGTCCGTACTCGTGATGGTGTTCGGGCAGGCCGGTCTCGGCTATTTCTATCTCGTCTTCATGCTGACGTTCGGCCGCAACCAACTGGGCATGGGGCAGACCGACATCCTGATCGGCCTGGTGCTCGCGCAATTGAGTTGTGCGGCATTCATTCCCCTGTTCGGGATGCTGTCGGACCGGGTGGGTCGACGACCGGTCATCATCGCCGGGTTCGTGTTCTCCGCGCTGCTCGCCTTCCCGGCGTTCTGGCTCGTCGGGCACGACGGCGGTACCGCCGCGTTCTGGTTGGTGCTGGTCCTGGGGAACGGGGTCGGTGTCGCTGCGATCTTCGGCCCGATGGGGGCGTACGTCACCGAACTGTTCGAGACCCGTCACGCCTTCAGCGGTCTGGGGTTGGGCCGTGAACTCGGGAACGCTCTCGGCGCCGCGCTCGTGCCGGTCCTCGCGGTGCAACTCGCGTTCAACGACGGCGGCAGCACCGCGGCGCTGAGCATCCTGCTGGTGGCGATTTCGGTGGCGGGCGTCGCCGCCGCATGGGTCTCGGTGTCGAGGACAACGCGCGCGCGGGACGGTGCGGAGCGGGCCGAGTCGTCGTCCGAGGTCGCCGGATAATGGCCGACGCTCACACGGCGGGATGGGCCGAGGGAAACCTCGGCCCGTCCCGCCGTTGCACGTCGAGGTTCAGGGTAGCGGCGCCACGGGATGGCAGGCGGGAGCAACGGCCGTCGCCGGGTCGAGGAGGTTGCGCACGATCCGGAGTGTGATGTCGTCGTGGACCATGGTTCCGTGATTGGTCAGATCCTCGGGGCAGAATTCCTGAACCACGACGTTGGACACGTTCGGCCCGGGCGGCAGTTGCGACTCGCTCAGTTGCACGACGAGGTCGTGCCGCGAACTGACGGTCGCATACTCGACTCCCGGGCGGGTCATGCCACCCTCACCGGTCTCCGTGACGAGCGCCGAACCCGCCGTCCCGTCGTCGACCGCCGGAATCACGTTCCCGACGGCATCTTTCGCCTGGGAATGCGCGGCGAGAAAATTCAGCATTCCGTAGGCGCTGATGCCGTTGGTGGCGGGAGCGACCCCGATCATCGTGCCGATCTTCGACTCTCCACCGAGGTGGTTGATGTAAAACAGCGGCACGAGTCCGCCCTGGGAGTGCCCGACGAGGTCGACCCGGTCGCCGCCGGGTGCTCGATGGAATAGGCCCACGCGGCAGGCCACCCCGTTTGCGGGGGCCCGACGGGAGCCTTGTCCGGGGCGGCGTCGGCCACCGCCGGAGTGCCCAGGACTGCCAGGACTCCGAGAACTGCCACCGTGCGTGCGCGTGCAGCCATCGCGTCCGACTCCTCTACCCCAGGGCGACCGTTTTACCTAACAAATGTAGTTTCTGCGCGGGTGGGCGTGGGTGGGAACGGCGAAAAAAGGGGGGGTGCGGCGAAGAGTACTTCGCCGCACCCCTTCTACTCGGAATCGTTCAGGCCTTCATCAGGTCTCGATGGATGATTTCCTTCATGATCTCGTTGGTGCCGCCGTAGATCCGCTGGATCCGCGCGTCGATGTACGCCTTGGCGACGGGATACTCCATCATGTAGCCGTATCCACCGTGGAACTGCACCCCGGCATCGATGACACGGCCCTGCAGTTCCGTTGCCCAGAGTTTGGCCTTCGCCGCATCCACGGCGGTGAGGGTGCCGGCGTTGTGCTCACGCACACACCGGTCGATGTATGCACGGGACACCTCGACGGCCGTCTGCAGTTCGGCGAGGGTGAAGCCGAGGCCCTGAAACTCCCCGACCCGCTTGCCGAAGGCCGTCCGCTCCTTGACGTAGTCGAGGGTCCAGCCGAGGACCGCCTCGGCGGACACCTGCGCGGCGATACCGATGCCGAGTCGTTCGAGGGGGAGGCTCTGCATCAGATACGCGAATCCCGAACCGATCTCACCGAGCAGATTCTCCTTGGGGACGCGGACGTCCTCGAAGAACAATTCGGCGGTGTCCTGGGCGTGCAGACCGAGCTTGTCCAGCTTGCGGCCCCGGGCGAATCCCGGCGTCCCGTCTTCGACGACGAAGAGGCTGAAGCCGCGGGAGCCGGCGGAAGGATCGGTCTTCGCGAACACGATCACCAGGTCGGCGAGGATTCCGCTGGTGATGAACGTCTTGGACCCGTTGATCACCCAGCTGTCGCCGTCGGCGACCGCCGTGGTCTGGATGGCGCGCAGGTCGCTGCCCGCGGCAGGCTCGCTCATCGCGATCGCGCCGATGGTCTCGCCGGTGACGAACCCGGGCAGCCAGCGCCGACGCTGCTCGGCGTCGGCGTGACGGAGCAGGTAGTTCAGGACGATGTCGTCGTTCGTGGAGAATCCGGACTGCAGGGCCGACGCGCCGACCCGGGCGATCTCCTGCTGGATCACGAAGCGGAAGCGGTAGTCCAGTTCGCCGGGACCGCCGTACTCCTCGGGGACGGGCAGTCCGAGCAGACCCTGGCGACCGGCTGCCAGCCAGGTCTCGCGATCGATCAGGCGATCCGCATCCCATTTCTCGAGTTGGGGCACCACGTGCTTGTCGACGAATCCCCGCACGGATTCGCGGAACAACTCGTGGTCCCGGTCGAACAGATCGCTCTGCATGTCTTCCTCCTGATGCGGGACGCCCGTGGGCGCCCCGCACATCATGTGTTGTCAGTTCGTTGCGAGTAGTTTCTGCGTCTCACGCCGGAACACCTGGTTGGCGACCTCGTTCTGGCCCAGCACCATCCGGCCGGCATTGGCGCTGGTCATGCCGTGCTGCGAGTCCCGAAGGAGGGGGAAATCCTCCGCGTGGAGAACGGCGAGGAGGATCTCCCAGTTCTTGGTCCACAGGCGGTTCCACCTCTCCTCGGTCATCTCGGTCTCCGCGACAGGCGGCACGATCAGGCGCATCTCCATGCGGCAGCGCTGCGGATCGGTGGGGTGCGGCCGGAAGGTGAGGAGCTGGAAGTGATCCGGCTGCCGCAACAGGGTGCTGTTGGGGAGCAGGAAATGGGTTTCCGTGATGTCCTTGGCCAGGCTCCGGTCGCCGGGATCCTCTTCGATCCACCGGTCGATCGACTTGCGCGGCGCGATGAATCGGCAGTGCCTGCCGAAGTCCTCGAACGCCAGCACGTTGGTGTGGATGTGCTTTGCCGCGGTATTCGGGTGGGCGTACTGGATGTGATACCCGTCGAGGAAGGCGTCCTGCATGATCTTCCAGTTCACCGGCTCGTCGAATCCCTCGGACTGGAAGGCGATCTTGGAACCGAGGTCGTAGCCGGCGACGATCGTATCCATCTCTTCGCCGAGCCAGCCCGCCACGTCGATCTCGGCGTCCGCGTCGTCGACGACCCAGATGAAACCGTGACGTTCCTCGGTCGGCAATTCCACGAGCCCCATGTTGGTGGTGTCGGTCTCGCCGAACGTGTTGTCGCGGGTGATTGTCCGGAGGCTGCCGTCCGTGTCGTACGACCACCGGTGGTAGGGGCAGGAGAAGAGTCGGCAACGGCCCTTCTCCTCCTTTTCGAGGAGGGCGCCACGGTGCCGGCAGAGGTTGACGAACGTCTTGACGCCGCCGTCGCGCTGTCGGACCACGATGATGTTGTTCCGCGGCATCTGCAGGGTGAAGAAGTCGCCGGCGCGGGGGATCTCGGAACCGTGAGCGACGATCGAGGGGACACGTCCGAAGATGAGGTCACGTTCCCGCTTGGCCACCGCTGGATCGGTGAATTCCTCCGGCTGGAACCAGGTGATGTGGTCGAATTCGTCCGTCGTGTCGTTGCGCAGGTGATCCAGGGCGCGGCGAATGCGTTCCTCGCGGGGGGCTCCGACCTCGGTCATTGCGTTTCCTCCAGTGTCGTGCGGAGTCGAGGGGCCGGCGTTGTCGCCGCTACCCGTCACCGGCTCCGAATGCGGTGTGGATCGACCCATTAAATCTAACTCACATAGATTTATGTGTAAACCCTCGCAGGTCCGGCCGTTGCGGGTGTTATCAATGAGCATTAGGTTTAGGTGACACCGTCCGATGAGGAGTGATACGGATGATTTCCTGTCAATGGTGCGAGGAACTCGCAGACGACGACCGCGACGAGGTTCTCGCCCTGGTGGGCGCGGCCGCGGAATACGACGACGAAGCGGGGTTCTCGCGCATCGAACCGCGTGACGTCACGGCACGTTCGCGGCCGGGGGTGTCGGTATCGCATCTTGCCGTCAAGGCGCGCCGGGGCCTGAGCGCTCTCGACGACGTTCCGCTCGTCGTGGTCGCGTACCTCACTATCGCCGTGGACGACGACGGTCTCGGGACCGTCCAGTTCGTCGTGCACCCCGACTATCGATCGCGGGGGATTGCGACCCTGCTCGTCGAGGAACTGGGCCTCGACGTCGACCGGCCGGACGGCTGGATGGGTACCGGTGCGCGCACGCTGCGCGTCTGGGCCTTCGGCACGCATCCCGCGGCCGAGCGCCTGACTCGACGGTTCGGGATCTCGTCGGTGAGCCGGCTGTGGACCCTGTTCCGCAGCCTGACCGGGCCGTTCGCGGTTCCGCTCGATCCGGTGCACCTCCCGGCCGGGTCCGTGCTGGAGGCACCGCGCGGGCTGGAGGCCCCCGAGTCGGTGAAGGCTCTCGACGACGTGCTGGGCCGTTCGGGAATTCCGGCCGCTCAGCTCGAGAAACTGTCGGAGAGCCGTGCCCACGGAACCGGGTCCGTCGTACTCGCGTCCGGCGACGCCGGCCGCCCCCAGGGGTTCGTCTGGCTGGACCCGTCGCTGCACACGCACCTCGAACTGCGGGCGGCGTGGATCCGTGCGCTGGTGCTCGAGAAGGAGGCACGGGGCGGCGGCCTGGGTGCGGCGCTGCTCGTGCGCGCGCTCGAGGTGCTGCGCGACGCGGGGGCCCAGATCGCCTTGATGAGAATCGATCCCGACGACGACGGTGCGGTCCGGCTCTGCCGGTTGCTGTCGTTCGAGCAGGAGGATGCGCACACGTGCTACCAGGTCGGTGAGTGGCATGAGGCCCCCGGCTACCTCTGAGGCATGAGACGGAGAACGATATTTGTGTCACTGTTGACGAGCGGCGAATCCCGCGATACTGTCCTGTGACACGGCTCACAAGCGGTGTCCGTTTCGAGGGCGTCCGGCCGACGGCCCTCGAACCCAAGACCCACATCCAGTGCTCACATCGCGCGCACGCCGCGCGACATTTCGGGGCACATCACCGACATCTCAGACTCGGTTGAACGAGAGGACACGTCATGGCACGACTCGAGGGGAAGGTCGCGTTCGTCACCGGTGCGGCACGCGGACAGGGACGTTCGCACGCGGTGCGACTGGCGGAGGAGGGCGCCTCCGTCATCGCGATGGACATCTGCGAGCAGATCGACACCGTCTTCTATCCGATGGCGACCACGGATGATCTTGCCGAGACCGAACGCCTGGTCAAGGAGGCCGGCGGTTCCATCGTCACGTCGGTGGGCGACGTCCGGAACCGCGCCGACGTCCAGCGCGCGTACGACGCCGGGATCGAACAGTTCGGTCACGTCGACATCGTCCTGCCCAACGCCGGCATCATGCCCGTCATCGGACCCGGAAATCAGCCGCAGGCGTGGCACGACGCCATCGACGTGATGCTCACCGGCGTGTGGCACGTACTCGAGGTGACGGTGCCCGGGCTGATCGAGCGGGGCGAGGGCGGGTCGATCGTCATCACCAGTTCCGCCGCGGGCCTCACCAGCATCGGGCTCAACACGTTCCCCGGCCAGGCCGGTTACTCCGCGGCCAAACACGGCGTCGTCGGTCTCATGCGCCTGTACTCGAAGCAGCTTGCGAAGCACAGCATTCGGGTCAACACCGTGCATCCCACCGGGGTGAACACCCCGATGGTGGCCAACGCCGAATACGGCGAGTTCGTCAACTCGCACCCCGAGGTCGCGAACGACGAATCGTACAAGAATCCGATGCCGGTCGAGCTGATCGAGGCCGTCGACATCAGCAACGCCATCGTGTTCCTCGCCTCCGACGAGGCGCGGTACGTCACGGGCGTGACCCTGCCGGTCGATGCCGGCTACAACAACCGCTGAGCGAAGGGAATTTTCGACCATGACGACAACAGAGTCGGCGGCCGCAGCGCCTCCGAAGATCGCCGATCGCGAGCAGGTGTTCGTGGGCGGCCGGTGGGTGGAGTCGACGGGAGACGAGTGGATCGACCTCGTCGACCCGTTCACCGAGAATAAGGCGGCGCGAATCCGCAGCGCCACAACCGAAGACGTCGAACGCGCCGTGCAGGCCGCTCGCACGTCATTCGATTCCGGTGGGTGGGCGTCGCGCACGATGGCCGAACGCGCCGACGTCCTCGACGAGATCGCTTCGCGACTCGAGAGCCGCGTGGAGGAGTTGACCCCGCTCGGCGTGATCGAGGTCGGCATCCCCGTCGCGGTCAGCGGCCCGACCCAGCAGATGACCGCCGGGTTGTTCCGCGCCGTGGCGGCCGTGGCCCGCGACTACTCCACCCGCGACGACCGGACCCGCGCCGACGGCGGGGTCTCGCGAATCCTGAAGGAACCGACCGGGGTCGTGGCAGCCATCATCCCCTGGAACGGGCCCATCGGGACGATCGCCTTCAAGGTGGCCCCCGCCCTCGCCGCAGGGTGCTCGGTGATCCTCAAGACGGCGCCGGAAGCCCCACTGTCGCCGTCCGTGTTCGCCGACGTCATCGGGGAACTGACGGCCGAAGGGAAGATTCCGGATGGCGTCGTCAGCGTTCTCTGCGCCGACCGGGAGGTGTCCGAAACTCTCGTCACCAATCCCGACGTCGATCACATCACGTTCACCGGAAGCACTCTCGCCGGGCGGCGCATCATGTCGCTCGCCGGTGAGCGCATCGCCCGGGTGTCGCTCGAACTCGGTGGCAAGTCGGCGGCGATCATCCTCGACGACGCCGATCTGGGGCACGTCATGCAGTCGCTCCCGATGGGTGGCTGCATGCAGAGCGGTCAGGCGTGTATCGCGCTGACGCGGGTGCTCGTGTCACGCAAGCGCCACGACGAGGTGGTCGAGGCGCTCAAGGGCGCACTGGGCTTCCTCACCATGGGAAACCCGTGGGAGCAGACGACATTCCTCGGCCCGCTCGCCATGGAACGGCAGCGTGACCGGGTCGAGAGCTACATTGCCTCGGCGAAGGAGGAGGGCGCGACCGTCGTGCTCGGAGGCGGCCGCCCCGCAGGCGTCGACCACGGCTTCTTCGTCGAACCGACCCTGATCGACGGCGTGCGCAACGACATGCGGGTCGCGCAGGAGGAGATCTTCGGTCCCGTGGTCTCCGTGATCACCTACGAGGACGAGGACGAGGCGATCGCCATCGCCAACGACTCGATCTACGGACTGTCCGGCGCGGTGTACACGGCCGACCTCGAGCACGGTTTCGAGGTGGCCCAGCGTATCCGGACCGGAACGGTCAGCGTGAACGCCACCATCATCGACTTCACCGTGCCCTTCGGCGGCTACAAGCAGTCCGGCGTCGGACGTGAAGGCGGCGTCGAGGGTCTCGAGGAGTTCTTCGAGACCAAGACGGTGCATCTGCCCGCCATCGGGTAGCGGATCGCCGGCACCGAGATGACGAAGGGCCCCTGGAACATCGTGTCCCAGGGGCCCTTCGCCTCGTCGGGTGCCGGCGTGTCAGGCGGAGCGTTCCTGCGGGGCGTTCGCGGCGGCCGCATCGTTTCGCATCACGCCGTACAGGAAGCTGCGGATCATCTCCTCGAACAATCGCTTCGACGAGAGTTCGTTGGCGGCAAGCGCTTCGGCGAGGAGTGGCTGAGACTCCGGATCGACGTTCGGGAAGATCGTTGCCCGGGTGCTCGGCTTGCGCATCGCCTCCGTGAGGACCGCGCCGATCGACAACGTCTCCATCCCGTCCAGAATCTGGACGTGGAGATGCGTCGGCACACCGGAGTCCAGCAGGAACCGGGCCGTGTCCTCGTACGTGCCGATCAGGAGGTCCCGCGGCAGATACTGCAGGAGGATCGGCGCGGCGTTCCGGTGGCGCAGGATGGCCTGGCGGAAATTCATGCTCAACGCCACGAAGAACTCGGGCCAGTCGGGACCGGGTTTGCGGCGGGGACGGACTACGGACGCGCCGGCGATGTGCCGAGCCACCGCGGAGAGGATCTCGCTCTTGTCCGCGAAGTGGTGGTACAACGACGGCGCCTGCACTCCGAGGTGCTTGGCCAGTCGCGGCAGACTGAATGCCTCGAGTCCTTGGGAATCGATGATCTCGATGGACGCCTGCACCGCAGCCGCGCGGCTGATCAGGGGCTTCGATGGTCGGGGCATGTCAGGCTTTCCGGTCAGGGTGTTCGCTCGGATGGTTGTCAGTCATGATGAGGTGAATCGTAGTCGGTCGTGGTCACCTCATGGGTGTAGGCGACGTCGCCGTCGAGGAAATCGAGCAGGCCGCCGCTGAGCAGGTCGTTGTCGTCGCCGCTGACCATGTGCCCGGCCCCTCCGACATCGATGTGACGGGCCGTCGGGATCAGTTCCAGCAGGTCACGGGCACCGTCCGCGCTGACGACGTCGGACTGCGCGCCCCGGATGAGGAGGGTCGGGACGCGCACCGCGCGCGCCGCGGCACGGGCCCGCGCCTCCCGGACCTCGGCGTGGTCGTCGGTGTTCTCCCGATACGTGATCATCCGTGGATCCCAGTGCCAGTACCAGCGCCCGTCGCGGAGGCGAAGGTTTTTGCGAAGTCCCTCGACGCGCGGCGGACGACGACGGTGCGGGTTGTAGGCGACGACGGCGTCGAGCGCGTCGTCGAGGGTGTCGAAACCGGCGAGGCCGCTCTCCATGAACGACGTGATCTTGGCGAGGCCGCCGGGTTCGGCGCGGGGGGTGATGTCCACCAGGACCAGCGCGCGGCCGATGCCGTGGTCGCCCTGCGCGAGCAACGACGCCATTCCGCCCATGGACGCGCCGACCAGCACCGGTGGCTCGTCGAGACCGGCGGCGACGGCCGCGAGGTCGCGCGCGTGGGCGTTGCTGCCGTAGTCGCCGTCCTCGGCCCACTCGCTCTCACCGTGACCGCGAGCGTCGATGGCCAGGGCGCACCAGCCGTTGTCGGCGAGTCGAATTCCGGTGCGCTGCCACGAATGACGGGTCTGCCCACCACCGTGCAGCAGCAGGACGATTCCCTTCTTCGCGGACGCAGGCTCCCACCGGTCCGCGACGAGAGTGAGTCCGTCGCCTCGCAGTTCGGTGCGAATCGTGGTGATCGGCATGGTCGTTGTCGCCTTTCGTCGGTCAGTGACCGGAGGTTCCGCCGTCGACGGCGAGCGTCGAACCGGTGATGTAGCCCGAGGCCCGGCTGGCGAGGAAGACCACCGCCGCGTCGAGTTCGCGCTGGGTGGCGGTTCGTCCGAGTGAACAGTCGTGGAGGAATGCCGCGAGTGTCTCCGCCGACATCTCGCCGATCATGTCGGTGTCGACGAATCCCGGTGCGATCGCATTGACCCGGATGCCCTTGCGCCCCGACCACTGGTTCGACAGATCCCTGGTCAAGCCGATGAGCCCCGCCTTGCTCGACGAGTACGCGGCCTGCGGGAGTACCGACTTCACCAGGCCGAGCATGCTGGTGATGTTGACGATGCTGGAACCGGGGCCCATCACGCGGGCGCAGGCCTGCGCGGCCCAGTAGGCGCCGAAGAGGTTCACGTCGAGCACCGCCCGATAGTCCTCGGGCCGCTCGCGGGTGGCGGGTGCAGCGTGGGTGACCCCGGCATTGTTCACCAGGATGTCGAGTCTGCCGAACCGGTCGATCGCCGCCCGGGCGAGCGCGTCGCACTGCTGTGGATCGGTCACGTCGGTGGGGACGACCAGGCAGTCGCGACCGCGTTCGGTCACCGATCGGGCGACCGCGTCGAGTCGGTCGCGCCGTCGTGCGGCGATCACGACATCCGCGCCCGCCTCGGCGAGCGCGCACGCGAAACCTGCGCCGAGGCCGCTGCCCGCGCCGGTGACGACGGCCACGGAGTCGGTCAGGCGGAACAGGTCGAGCACCGATTCGGTTGCCTGCGGGTTCATGAGCGAGGTCTCCCATCCAAAATTCTAATGCACATAGGTTTATCGCAGGTGCTGCCGCGGGGCAACATCTCCGACGTGCGTCTTGCGTGACATTAATCTAATGACATAAGATTTACGAGCAAGTGGAGTCGAGTGGAACGAGACAGGTACATGACCAGCAATGCGAACCAGGAGCGGCTGCAGATGCAGGTCGCCGGTAAGGAAACGCTTGCCGACGGCGTCGTGCGACTCACGCTGGTCGACGAGTCCGGTGCCGCGGCCCCGGCCTGGACACCGGGTTCACACATCGATCTGGTCCTCGACGACACGATCACCCGCCAGTACTCGCTGTGCGGGGATCCCGGCGACACGACGTCGCTGACCGTGGCCGTGCTCCGTGAGGCCGACGGTCGAGGCGGCTCGATCCGCGTCCACGACAAGCTCGAATCCGGCGACCTCGTCACCGTGGCAGGTCCCCGGAACCACTTCGCCCTCGTCGACGCCGACTCGTACCTGTTCGTGGCCGGCGGGATCGGCATCACGCCCCTGCTCCCCATGGCGCGGGAAGTGGATTCGAAGGGAACGCCCTGGCGCCTGCTCTACGGCGGGCGGACCCGCGCGAGCATGGCATTCGCCGACGAACTCGCGGACGCACACCCGGATCGGGTGCTCCTCCGCCCGCAGGACGAGCACGGACACCTAGATCTCGCCACGGCCCTCGACGAGGCCGAGCCCGGAACCGTCGTCTACTGCTGCGGGCCGGAACCGTTGCTGCAGGGCATCGAATCGGCGTGCCGGGAACGTCCGCACGTCACCCTGCACGTCGAGCGCTTCGCGCCGAAGGCGCTTCCGGAAGGCGACGACGGCGCGTTCGAGGTCGAACTCGGCCGATCCGGGCGCACGGTGCAGGTTGCCGCGGACGAGACGGTTCTCGACGCCGTCCTCCGGGAAGGCCTCGACGTCGACTTCTCCTGCCGGGAGGGCACCTGCGGAACGTGCGAGGTCGCGGTGCTCGGCGGCACCCCTGATCACCGGGACTCCGTTCTCAGCGAGGACGAGCAGGCGGAGAACGACGCGATGATGATCTGCGTGTCCCGGAGTTGCACACCCAAGCTGATCCTGGATCTCTGACGGATGGTGATGACGGGGGCGGAGTCGGCCACGGTCACGGTTCCGGCCCGACGGTCCGGGAAGCGCGATCGGCTGCTGGTCCCGGCGCTGTGCTTCGTCGTCATGACCACGGCCGTCATCCAGACGGCGGTCGTGCCGCTGCTCCCCGCGATGGCGTCGCAACTCGGGGTCGATTCGGCCGCCGTGGGCTGGGTGGTCACCGCGAACCTGCTCGCCGCGGCAGTGTGCACTCCGGTTCTCGGCAGACTCGCCGATCGGCAAGGTCCGCGCCCGGTGCTGCTGGGGACGCTCGTCCTGGTGCTCCTCGGTTCGGTGCTGTGCACCGTCACCGAGCAACTCCCGTTCCTCGTGCTCGGCCGAATCCTTCAGGGGGTGTCGTTCGCGCTGTTCCCGATCGGCGTCGCCGTACTGAGAGGGCGTCTCGACCCGCGCCGGCTCCTGGGGGCCATCGGGCTGATGTCGGGGATCCTGGCCGTGGGCGGGGGACTCGGCATGGTCGCCGCCGGCGTCCTGCACGCCGAGGGCGCGGACTTCCGGCGAGTGTTCGCCCTGCTCGTCGGGCTGAACCTCGCCGCCCTCGTCGTCGCCTGGGTGACCGTACCTCGCGGCGGCGCGGCGCGGACCCGCAGCGGCATGGACCCGGTCGGCGTCGGACTCATGGCCGTGGGCCTGTCCGCGATCCTGATCGCCCTCGCCGAAGGCGGCCGGTGGGGCTGGGCCTCACCGGCGACGATCGGCGTGGCGGCACTGGGGATCGCCGTCACGGCGGGGTGGTACCTGCACGAGCGACGGACCCGGGCGCCTCTCGTCCCGCCGATGCTGCTGACCGGGCGGCGAGTTGCGGGCACGCACCTCGCGGCGTTTCTCGTCGGGATGGCCATGTACATCCAGTTCCTCGGTTCGGCGCAGTTCGTGCAGGCCTCGCGCGCCGCCGTCGGATACGGCTTCGACGCCTCGGTACTGCGCACCAGCCTCCTCGTGCTGCTCCCCGGTTCGGTGGCGGGGGTGGTGGCGGCGTCGGCGAGCGGCCGATTCGTTCACCGCTTCCGCGCCGACCGCGTGCTCGTCGCAGCCTGCGGGATCGGGGTGGCCGGATTCGCGATGCTGGCACTGGCCCACTCCCGGTTGTGGCAGGTGATCGTGGCGCTCGTCGTGATCAACGTCTTCGTGAGCGGGTCCTACGCGGTGCTGCCCGCGTTGCTCGTCGACGCCGTGCCTGCCGAATTCACCGGGGTCGCCAACGGCGTCAACGCGATTGCGCGGACGTTCGGCAGTTCCCTCGCCAGCGCGCTGGTCGCGACACTGCTCGCGTCCGTGACGGTCGCCGGCACGGATCTGGCGTCGGAGCGGGCGTTCGTGATCGCGTTCTGGGTGGGCGGCGCGGCGGCGGGATCGGCCGGGTTGGCAATCGCTCGAGCGGAACACTTTTCGAGAAAACGTGCCGATCGGGGTGTCCGATTCGGTGCAGTATCAGTTAATCTATAGATCATAGGTTTGTAGCGGTGGCGCGAGGCGTCTGCCGTGTCATCGATGTCGCCCGGCGGCGACGGCGGAAGGTTGAGTGGAGATGGCTGCGACAATCGGGTCGGCATTGCACTGGTGGGCGGCGACGAAGGGCGACCAGCGGGCGATCGTCGTAGACGACGACGCGCTCACGTACCGGGAACTGCAGGACTGGTCGAGCCGCGTCGCTCGCCGGGTCGTCGAGGCCGGAATCGAGCCGGGTGACCGAGTCGGCGTGCTCGGCCCGAACTCGCTCGAGTGGCCGGCCGTCGCGCTCGGAGTGCTCAAGGCGGGCGCGGTCCTCGTCCCGCTGAACCCCCGGCTCAAGCCGGCGGAACTCCGCAAGGTGGTCGACGACGCGGGAGCCCGGCTGGTGCTGGCGCCCGCCGAATTCGGCGACGCGGTGGACGCGACCCGCACCCTGGGGGCGACGTTCGATTCGCTGCCCTTCGACGAGTTCGCGGCGTTGCGCGGTGGCGGTGTGGACGACTTCCGGATCGACGTCGGTCCCGAAGACCCCACGGCGCTGCTGTTCACCAGCGGGTCGACGGGGCTCTCCAAGGGCGTGATCTGCACCAATCGCACCCTGCTCAACATCGTCTTCGAGGCGTCGCTGACCGAAGAGGGGCTGCGGCCCGGTGCGACGACACTGCTGGTGCTGCCGCTCGTCTTCACCCCGGGCCTCGTGTGGGGTCTGCTCATGACCACCGTGCTCGGCGGCACCATCATCATCGAACGCGAGCTGAAGCCGGGACGCGCCGCGGCGTTGCTGAGCGAACACAAGGTCCAGGCGCTGTTCGGTGTCCCGTTGATCTTCGAGGCCATCTCCCGTGCCCCGGAATTCGACGACGCGGATCTCGGTTCCCTGCGCACGGCGATCGTCGGCGGCGCCGCCGTCGCACCCGCTCTGCTGCAGCGGTGGGCGGACAAGGGAGTGGCGCTCCGGCAGATCTACGGAATGACCGAGGCCGGGGGAGTCGCGACCGCCACCCTCGTGAGCGAGGCATTCGACCACCCCGGGACGTGCGGAAACGGCTCCATCTTCACCGAGATGAAAGTTGTCCGCCCGGACGGGACCGAGGCCGACCCCGGCGAGGAAGGCGAAATTCTCCTCAGCGGGCCCGGCGTCACGCCCGGCTACTGGAACGACGAGGAGTCCACCGCGGCCGCGCTGCGGGACGGCTGGCTGCACAGCGGTGATCTGGGAACGCGGGACGGCGAAGGGCGTCTGCAGTTCGTCGACCGGCTCAAGGACCTCATCATCACCGGAGGTATCAACATCTCTCCGGTGGAACTCGAACGCGTGATCGGTGAGATCGAGGGAGTGGAGGAAGTGGCGGTGATCGCCGCGAAGGACCCACGATTCGGTGAGACTCCCGCCGCGATCGTGACGGTGACCGGCGACGTCGACGAGGTCGCCATCGTCGAGCACTGCGACCGACTCGTCGCCGACTACAAGGTGCCCCGGTACGTCGTGATCCGGAACGAACCCCTGCCGCGCCTCCCCAGCGGAAAGCTGTCGAAGACCGCGATCAGATCCGAGTACCGCGACGTATCCGAACGGTTCTCGAAGGTGCGCTGACACACCGCGCGACACGGGACCACACGACGAAAAGAGAACAGTTCATGACGAGTATCGCCACCGAGAGCGTCGTCCAACTCGAGCGGGACGGTGAGATCGCGATCGTGCGGCTGAATCGCCCGGATCGACTCAACGCCTTCACTCTCGAGGTGCGGGACCGCATCATCGAGGTCTTCGACGAGTGCGATGCCGACGACACCATCCGTGCGATCGTCCTCACGGGAACCGGCCGGGCCTTCTGCGCCGGGGCCGACCTCGCGAAGGGCGGCGAGACGTTCGTCACGGAGGACGACGCGGAAAGCGGCGAGGCGCCGCCCGATTCGGGCGGTCAGGCGTCGCTGCGGATCTACCGGTCGACGAAGCCGGTGATCGCGGCGATCAACGGTCCTGCAGCGGGAGTCGGTGTGACGATGACACTGCCCGCCGACGTCCGGATCGCCTCCGACACAGCCAAGTTCGGTTTCGTGTTCACCCGTCGCGGGCTCGTGCCCGAAGCCTGTTCCACCTGGTTCCTGCCCCGGATCGTCGGGATCTCGACCGCCGTCGAGTGGGCCGTGGGCGGGAAGATGGTGTCGGCGGCGGAGGCGCTCGAACGCGGCCTCGTCCGCGAGGTCGTCCCCGCCGCAGACGTGCTGCCGCGAGCGATTGCGGTGGCGCGCGAACTGGCGGCGGGCACCTCGCCGGTCTCCGTCGCGCTGACCCGGCAGTTGATGTGGAGAATGCTCGGCGCCGACAGCCCCGAGGTCGCGCACCGGGCCGAGTCGATCGCCATCCACGTCCGCGGAACGTCGGCGGATGTCCGGGAAGGGGTCGCAGCGTTCCTCGACAAGCGGCAACCCGACTTCCCCCAGTCGGTGTCCGACGGCCTGCCCGACGTCTTCCGCTGAATACCGTTGCGCGCGAATTGGTCAGGCTCACACGCAATAGCGTGTGAGCCTGACCAATTCGCCGGCATCTACTGCTTGGCCACCACCTCGAAGCGGCGCAGCGTCAGCGCCGGGTTCTTGGCGCGGACCTCGGCGATGCGCTCGGCGGAGACGGTGCCGATCGCGGTCCCGGTCCGTTCGCCGAGGGACGCGATCACCACGCCCATCGGATCGACGATGACGGACGCGCCCGAACCCACCGGGGCGCACTGATCGGCCGCGGCGACGTAGATGGTGTTCTCGATGGCCCGGGCGCGGACCAGCGTGGTCCAGTGGTCCTCCTTGAGCGGGCCGGGCACCCACTCGGCCGGCAGGACCAGGACGTCGGCGCCCGCGTCGACGATGCGCCGGGTCACCTCCGGGAACCGCAGGTCGTAACACGTCTGCAGGCCGAACGTGATGCCGTCGACCGTGAACGTCTCGGGATCGCCGATGGTCCCCGCCTGCACGAACTCCGACTCCTGGTAGCCGAACGCGTCGTACAGATGCAGCTTTCGGTACGTGGCGGCGATGCCGCCGTCGGGGGCGATCGCGACGAGGGTGTTGAAGATCCTGCGTTCGCCCGGGATCGCCTCGTTGATCCCGGTGACGAGCGTCAGCCCGTGCCGGACGGCGATCTCGCGCAGGCCGGTGACGAATTCACCGTCGAGGGATTCGGCGGAGTCCACGAACCGCTCGTCCATCACCGGGAGCGTGAACATCGCGTATTCGGGAGTCGCCAGCACCCGGGCGCCGCCCGCGGCCGCTTCCTCCGCGAACTTCGCGATCTGCGCGAGGTTGTCGTGCTTGTCCGCACCCGATGCGAACTGTGCGATTGCGACGTCGATCATGTCAGTACCTTTCCGAGGTGATGGGTGCGGGCATGCGTTCGATCTTGCCGAGCACCACGGTGTAGCAGAAGATTCCGCCGACGAGTACGGCTCCGGTCGCGATGAAGGCGCCCGCGAACGAGCCCGTGGAGTCGACCACCATGCCGGTCACGATAGGCGCTGCGATCCCGAGGAGGTTGGCGACGAAGTTGACGATTCCGCCGAGCGATCCGGTGTAGCCCTGCGGTGCGATCAGGGCGACGATGCTCGAACCCGCGGGAACGGACACGGCCAGACCGGCGGCACCGATCGACAGGAAGATCAGCGCGACCGCGATCGATCCCGCATACGCTGCACCCGTCACGGCCAGGGACGCGAGAAGGCTGACCACCAGCACCGTCCGGCGCACCTTGGTGACGTCGCCGGTCCGAGCCAGCCATCGGTCCATCAGGATGCCCGCGATGAGGAACTGCGCGATGACGGCCACCAGCCACGGAATCATCGTGTAGATGCCTCCTTTGAGCAGGTTCACCCCGAACTGCTTCTCCAGGTAGGCGGGCAACCAGGTGAGCAGGACGTAGTACGCGTAGGTGTACGACGCGTAGCCGAGCGCCAGGCCCCACGTCTTGCGCCGGCGCAGAAGGTATCCCAGTCCGTTCAGTGAGCCCGCCGTCTCGGCGTCCTCGTCCTCGGCGCCGCCTTCGCGGATGAAGTCGAATTCCTCCTGGCTGAGGCGCCCCTTGGCGAGCGCCTGCTTCGGGGTGAGATAGAGCAGCCACCACACGGCCAGATAGCCGACGGACAGGATGCCGGTGAAGATGAACGCCGCATGCCAGCTGAACGTCGTGACGAGGAAGGCCATGATCGGGATGCCGATCACGTTGGAGACCTTCGCGCACCCGTCGAAGACGGCCGTCGCGGTTCCGCGCTCCTGGCGGGGGAACCACTGGCCGATCGCCTTCCAGCCCGCGGGTACCGTCGGCGCCTCACCGACGCCGAGGACCAGACGGGCGAGGAGAAGCATGCCGAGACCGCCCGCGGCGGCGGACGCGAACGAGGCGACTGCCCACAGGAACGCCGCCACCCGGTTGACCCACCGGACGCCGATCTTGTCGATGAACGATCCGATCGGCATCTGCAGCATGGCGTAGGTCCAGAGGAACGCCGAGGACACCATGCCCATCTGCGAGGCGCTGATATCGAAGTCCCGCATGATCTCCGGGGCTGCGATCGACAGGTTGACGCGGTCGATGTAGTTGACGAACATGCCGACGCCGAGAACTCCGGCGATCGTCCACCGGGCACGACCCACGCGGGGGCGGACGGCCGCGTCCGTGCCTGTGGGGGAAGCGGATCCCGACGTCCGGGTCGTCATCGTGACTCCCTGATCTGCTTGATCTGCTCGAACGGTCCCGCGAACCCTGCGGCGAGCGCGCCGTGCTGCATGATCAGCGCCATCTGATCGGCCCCGTGCTGCACCGCGAACTCCTTCTCTTCCACGCTCCACGCGGGGAGCACCCACGGCTTGCCCGCTTCGGCGGCTGCCGAGGCCACCGCGGCGAGGTCGGTGAAGTCACCCTCCTTGCGTGAGTATGCTCCCCGCTCGCGGCGGAGGGACAGGTCCGAGGGCCCGACGAACACACCGTCGACGGTGTCGAGCGCCAGGATCTCGGCGATGGCCTCGATCGCTCCGGCGTCCTCGATCATCGGGTAGCAGCGGGTGAACGCGTCCTGCTCCGCGACCCACTCGTCGGTGAAACCGCCGTAGCCGGTGGTCCGCCCGCCCGCGAAGCTCCGGTCGCCGAGCGGCGGAAACTTCGCGAATGCCGTGATTTCCTTTGCATGAGCGGCATTTTCGATGTGCGGGATGACGACCGCGGTCGCGCCGAAGTCCAGCGCCTGCTGAATGGGTCCGCGTTCGGGTCCGAGTACCTTGGCCAGGACCTCCATGCCGAGGCTGCGCAGGAACGGGATGAACCGTTCGAGATCCGCGAGGTCGAACGATCCGTGCTCGATGTCGAGGACCACGGCGCCGTAGCCGATGCCGCGCGCGATTTCCGCTGCGGCGAAGCTCGGGTCGGACAGCCAGATCGCGTAACGCCGATCGGCGGGAGTGCTGTACATGCTGGTGGTCTCCTTTTTCGGGGGTCACTTGCCGGAAACGGGTGGCTCTCGGCCGTCACTGCGCTGTGACCGCTCCCACATCCGCTCTGTATATGTTATGTATACACAAAGAATACTTGGTGTGTCCATAGCTTGTATGATCAATTTGTTACGAGTCCGTCAATCCCGGCGGGTCGTCTGACGAAGGGATCGCGATGTCGGCATCGACGCTCACCGGGCCCACCGGTGAATCCGGACCGGCACGAGATCGGGTGTACGTCTGGCTGCGGGACGAGATCATCCGCGGATCCATCGAAGGCGGCCGATTCCTCGACGAGCTCTGGGTCTCCGGGACGATGGGGGTGTCACGGACTCCGGTGCGAGAAGCGTTCCACCGCCTCGCCGCCGAACGATTCATCACGCTGCTCCCGCGCAAGGGGGCGCAGGTGCGCACGGTCACGGCTCGTGAACTCGAAGAGGTCTACCAGACCCGGCTGCTCATCGAGGGCCACGCGGTGGCCGCCCTGTGCGCGCGGGGAGCCGGCGCACCCGCGCACATGGTCGATCTGATCGAGCCGATGGAAGCCGCCGGGCGCGAGCAGGACTGGTTCGCCGTGTCCGGCCTCGACCGCGAATTCCACCTGACCATGGTCAGTGCCGCACAGAACTCCGTCCTGACCGAACTCTACGATTCGCTGCGGTCACGGCAGCAGCGCGTCGCCGTCCGCGCGCTGCACGTCGGGCCCCAACGGCTCGACACCATCAACGCGCAGCACCGGGCGCTCGTCGCCGCACTCGACGCGGTCGACGCGGACACGGCGCTGGACATCCTCACCGCCCACCTGCGGCCCGTCCCGGAAGTGCTGGCGCTGCTGCCGTCCCAGTAGCCGGGCGGCGAAATCAGCTGAACACCACCGTCTTACGGCCGTGTACGAGGACGCGGTCCTCGAGGTGCCAGCGCAGGCCGCGGGACAGCACGAGCTTCTCGATGTCGCGACCCTGCCGGACCATGTCCGCGACCTCGTCGGCGTGGTCGACGCGGATCACGTCCTGCTCGATGATGGGGCCCGCGTCGAGTTCGGCCGTCACGTAGTGGCAGGTCGCGCCGATCAGCTTCACACCACGGGCGAATGCCTGGTGGTACGGGCGGGCGCCGACGAACGACGGCAGGAAGCTGTGGTGGATGTTGATCGCCCGGCCGGCCCAGTGCTCGCACAGTTCCGACGGCAGCACCTGCATGAACCGTGCCAGCACCACAGCATGGGGGTCGTGGGCGTCGACGAGTTCACGCACCTGCTCGAACGCGGGCCCGCGCTCGGCGGGATCCTTCGGGAACGGCACGTGATGGAAGTCGATGCCGTGCTGTCGCGTGACGGCCTCCAGGTCGCGGTGGTTGCCGATCACCGCGCAGATGTCGGCGGGCAACTCGCCTCCGGCCGCGCGGCCCAGCAGGTCGTGGAGGCAGTGCGCCTCCTTGCTCACCAGCAGCACCACCCGTTTGCGCTCGCCCGTGTCGGACACGGTCCACTCGGTCTCCGGGCCGAGTTCGGCGGCGACGGCCGCGAACCGCTCCCGGAGTTCTCCGATCGACATGTCGACGGACGACGCCCGCACCGCCTGACGGGTGAAGAACCAGCCGGTGTCGGCGTCGGCGTGGTACGCCGCCTCGACGATCCAGCCGCCGACCTCGGCGAGGAACGTCGAGATCCGGGCGACGATGCCGGTGCGGTCGGGGCAGCCGAGAGAAAGGACGTACCGGTGGTCCTCGGTCGAAGCAGCGCTCATGGGCACCAGTCTTTCAGGTCGCACTCCGGCCGTTCACCACGGCGGTGCCGACGAGGGTGCCGGCGTCGACGTCGTGGATCGCGCGTTCGGTGAGCAGCTGCAGGAAATCGAGACGGATCTGCTCGACCGTCCGGTCGTCGAACGGGGACAGCGCGCGGCGCAGGTTCCCGCCCATCACGAGGTCCCATACGAACTCGGGTGTCGCGGGAATGATGTTGGACAGCTCCCGGACCTCGGTCGAGTGCGCGCCCAGCTCGCCGAGCCACTGGTGCAGCCCGTCCGGGGTGTCGATGTGTTCGAGCGCGTCGAACGGCGACCCGCCGGAGTCGGCCTCCGGTTCCCGGTGCCGGGCGACAGCGTCGTGGAGCGCCTCGGCGAAGTCCCGTAACGCGCCCCGCCGCCACACCGTGATCCCGACCTTGCCGCCCGGCCGGACGAGGCGCGCGAGCCGGGTGAACGCGGCGTCCATGTGGGGCAGGAAGAACACGCCGTACGAACAGGCGAGTGCGTCGTAGCCTGCCGCCGGGACGGTGCTCGGCGGCTCCCACGTGGTGGCGTCCGCGCGGACGAACTCGATGTTCTGCAGCCCGCGGTCCGATGCCTTCAGGCGCCCCACCTCCAGGAGTTCGTCGGACAGGTCGACGCCGTGGACGAGACCCGACGGACCCACCGCGGTGGCCGCGGGAAGCGCCGAAGACCCTGCGCCGCAGCACACGTCGAGGACGGCGTCCCCGGGGCGCAATCCGAGTTGGAAGGCGAGGGACTGCCCGGCCGGTCCCCACACGGCCGTCGTCAGCCGGTCGAACTCGAGCCGTGCCTCGTCGAAGACCGATCCCGGATCACTCATACGGCGATGCTAGGCCGTGCGGCGGGCCCGGGAAGGCATTGTGCGAAGCTCACAGGTATGTCCGACGTTGCACTGACCCGCTCCCAGGTGGCCGACCTCGTCGACCACACGCTCCTCAAACCCGAGGCCACCACCGACGACGTGAAGGCGCTGATCGACGAGGCGCGTTCGCTCGGTGTGCTCGCAGTCTGCGTGTCGCCGTCGATGCTTCCGGTCAAGGCACCCGGGCTGGTGACCGCGGCGGTGGTCGGGTTCCCGTCGGGGAAGCACCACTCGCTGGTCAAGGGGGCCGAGGCCAGGCTCGCCGTGGATCAGGGCGCCCAGGAGATTGACATGGTGATCGACATCGGTGCCGCCGTGGCAGGCGACTTCAACGCGGTGCTCGCCGACGTCCTCACCGTGCGCGAGGCAGTCGGCGACAGCACCGTCCTCAAGGTGATCCTCGAGACCGCCGCGCTGAGCGACGAGGCGATCGTGGAAGCGTGCCGGGCCGCCGAGCGGGCAGGCGCGAACTTCGTGAAGACGTCCACCGGGTTCCACCCGGCCGGGGGAGCGACCGTGGAGGCGGTGCGGTTGATGGCGCAGACCGTCGGCGGGCGGATCGGGGTCAAGGCGAGCGGCGGGATCCGCACCGCGGCGGCCGCGCTCGACATGATCGCGGCCGGTGCGACGCGGCTCGGCCTGTCGGGCACCCGCGCCGTCCTGGACGGACTGCCCGACTGACCCGGCCGCCGATCAGACGAGGAGGCCGCAGCTGCTCTGCTGTTCCTGCTGCTGTTGCTGGGTGGGGGCGGCAGGCATCGTGTAGGCGCCGCCTTCGAGGGTGATCTCGATCGCGTCGTCGGTGACCTTCAGCGCCGTCGGCTGCATGCCCAGCGGGTAGGTCTGCAGGCTCGAGGTCAGGATTTGGACCACGCCGTCGACGAGGTCGGTGGGAAGCCCGAAGCCGAGGATCGCAGCGCCCACCGTGTCGACCTTCACGGTCCCGTTCACGACCTCCGGTTTGACGGTCAGATCCGCGAGCCCGGCCGGGCCGACGGAGAACTTCAGGGTTCCCGCGCTCGAATCGGCGGTGACACCGCTGATCAGCGAGCCGAACGCCTGCTGCTGCAGGGTCGCGAGGATGCCGGCGGTCGACCAGGTGACGTCCGCGTCGGAACTGCCGATGGTGCCGCTGCTGTCCGCGGTGTTCTCGATCCGGATGTCGTTGACCTGGGCGTGCACCTGCATTCCCTGTGCGGGGCCGAACTTGGTGTCGTCGCTGTCGATGGTGATGTAGGGGACGTTCTTGTCGATCGACTGCAGCAGGACCGGCTTCCAGCTCAGTCCCACGTCCACCTGCGAGCCGAGTTGGCTCTCGAACTGGTCTGCCATGCAGGTCTTCACTCTGTGGCGGACGAAGAGTTCGCCGCCGACGAGTACCGCCACGAGCGCGGCGATGACGACCAGAGAGATGACGAGCACACGGTTACTTCGGGGTGCGGAGTTCGTTCGGGCTGCCATTACACGGATTCTTCCCGACAACTCTGAACAAATTCTGTGAATGCGTCGGCGGCGGGTCGTCGAGATCCGTAGAAATTGTGATACCTGCCACAATTGCCCAGTAATGTAGGGGAATGTCCGGATGGTTGGCTCCACGTCCCGGTGACCCGGAGCGCGAAGGTGTCGGTGAAGAGCTGACACGCGTCGCGACGGCTCAGGCGGGTTTCTTCACCACTGCGCAGGTGCTGCGCCTCGGGTTCGCTGCCGACGAGATCGGCGAGCGACTCGCCGACGGCTCATGGGTCAAGATAGAGCGAGACCTGTTCCGCTTGAAGGATTGTCCGCACTCCGATCTCGAGGAATTCGCAAAATGGTGCACCTGGTTCGGTGCCGCCGCCGCGGTCTCCCACCAGAGTGCCGCCGAACTTCACGGTCTCGGACACCTGTACCCGCGGTTCATCCACCTCTCGACGGTGCTGTCGCCGCCCTCGCCGACTCAGCAGCTGGCGCTGCACCGGCGGTCACTCCGCCCGGAGGACTGCGAGCAGGTCGGCCCGCTGCGCATCACCACGCCGCTGTGCACGGCCCTCGACCTCGCCGCCAGCGGAATCTCGCAGGAACTGCTCGACGAGGTGGTCGCCGACGGCGTCGCGATCGGGCGACTGAACGCCCGCGCACTGCACGGCGAATGCGGATCCCTGCCGGCGCAGGTGGCGCAGCGCGTCGAACACGCACTGGCCACCTGCACCTGACGGAATACCGCGGCACTCAGAACGGCCACTCGCCGTCCCGGGTGCCCTCCATCAGTGGGATCATCGAGAACCCCGCGTCCGACAGTCCGCCGAACGTGTGACGGTTCGCGGACCCCGCCGGCCCGTGACCGTGCCGGTAGCCCGCCACGTTCCACGTGTAGACGGGGACGTCGGCCGGGACGTGCCGGATCGGATCTCCCCACGCCGCCTGCTCGTCGGTGACGATGACGACGCGATCGTGGCCGCGGTAATGCTTCCGCACCGCCGATGCCGTGTCGGTGCCGCCCAGGTCGCCGAAGCTGTCGACCACCCGCAGGACCGCCTGATGCGCGAACGGAACGATCCGGCTGTCCGTGCCGAACTCGACGAGGTCCGCCTGCTCGGCTCGTGCCGCCAGCACGGTGCCGAACACGGCGGCCGCGTCCGCCCTCGTCAGTTCCGACCGCGCCGAGACGCGGCTGTAGAACATCGACCCGGACCGGTCGACGAGAACCAGGGTGCGGCCGGGCAGCGACGGGACCGCGGACAGTGATGCCCCGAGCGCACGCTCGAGCGCGTGCCCCCACCGCAGGCTCGGCGCGTTCCGGTACGCCGCGAGAAAGCGCATCGGCAGCTGCCGCGACTTCGCGACCTCTTCCGGATCGGCGATCCGGGCCGCCACCTGCTCGGCGACGTGGTCGGGGATCCCGGCCTCGTCGAAGTTCCGCAGGTTGCGGAGAAGCGCCATGAATCCCATGGACGGGATCACCGCCTGCCAGGCCGCGGCATCCATCGGTCCCTGCAGCCAGCCGGCGAGCGACTCCCACGTCATGCCGGCCGCCGACAGACGCTCCGGGGTCCGGAGGACTGAACGCCGGTCCTCCGGCGGGAGTGCCGCCAGCGCCGACCGTTCCGTGAGCATGCGCAGACCGGCAGGCACGGCGTTCTCGCGACCCTGCCGCCGGTCGATCGCGTGCCGGAACAGCTCGCCCTGCCACGCCGCCGACGGCGACGCGTGGGTGAGCTCGAGAACGTCGCCGAAGCGGACGTCCCTGCTCTCGGAATCCCACTTCAGCAGTGAGCGTTCCGAGTACAGCCGGGCGGCGGCGTCCGCGACACCGCGCTTGACCGGCTTCGGGATCGAACGGCCGTGCCGGGACATCCAGTACGCGAGGATCTCGCCCGGCTCGTCGGCCCGCTCCAGTGCGGAGGAGATGACGGCACGGTTGCCGCCGTGCAGACCGGCACCCAGCCGGGCCCGGACGAACTCGGCTGCGGCCACCACCGACGCCGAACGCAGATGCGCATCGCGGCGCAGCCACCCGATCAGGCGGGCGGTCCACTCCGGGTCCGACAGTGCGACTTCGTGGATCAGCGCGACGAACCGCCCGTCGCAGTCCGAAGCCGACTCGTAGAAAGTGTGCTCACCGACCATGTTCGTGACCGCGAGGAGGAACAGCTCACTCTTCGCGTCGCGGGCGTAGCCGCTGCCGCCCTCGAAGGTGCGGCCCGACGGTTGCGTCTCCGACGTGATGGGGCTCCGTACCTTGTTGCGGCGCAGCATCTTCGGGTTGAACTTGCTCATGGTCGTTCCTCCTTCCGGGAGGTGCCGGTGCTCGTGGGTGCGCGCCACCCGAGGTCGAGGCGACGACGGGGTGCGGAGTCGAACCGCGTGCCCCACGCACTTCACCAGAGAAGTATCCGTCGTCTGCGCACCGGGTGGCGCGCACACATGTCGTGCCGAGTTCGAAGTCGGCGGAGGCACGGACGCGCTCTACCACTGAGCTACAGGGACCTGCGTCCCTGACCGGATTCGAACCGGCGACCACGCGATCCACAGTCGAAGTAGCCCTCGCCTGCGCACCGGCACAACATGTTTCGTGAACCGACTCTACGGGGCGCGTCGGGGGATGTCGCGTGAATTAATTCGTGCCGGAACCGGGTGCGACCAGATCCCACGGAACGGTGAGAATGTTGTCGCGGATCCGGCGGCGCTGCGGTTGCACGGGAAGTCCCTGCGCGCGCAGCAGTTCGAGGGCGGCCCGCCACCGCACCCGCGGTCCGAACGAGCCGTGCGGCGCCGCGGTGGCCCACGCGCGATCCGCCGCCGCGAGGAGGGCGTGGACCGGCTCACCCGGGACGTTCCGATGGATCAGCGCCTTGGGCAGTCGTTCGGCGATGTCCGACGGCTTCTCCACCGCGAACGGATCCCACGCCAGTGTCAGCGACAGCGGGCGGATGGCGTCGAGCAGCACCCACGCGCAGCGGCGGCCCAGCTCGTCACACGTGCCGTCGAGGATCAACCCGCCCGGTGCGAGCCCGGACTGCATCCGCGCCCAGGCAGGCCCGACCGCATCCTCGGGGTACTGCCGCAGCACGTTGAACGCACGGACCAGGACGGGACGCAGTCCGGAGAGTTCGAACCCGCCGCGGGCGAAACTCACTCCGTTCCTGCTCTCGACCACTCGCTCGGGGTCGATCTCGAGCCCGACCACCCGGCGGTCGCCGCGCACGGCGGTCAACCGGTCAGCGAGCTCGAACGTGGTGTGCGGCCGGGCGCCGTACCCGAGGTCGACGACGAGCGGGTCAGTGGACGCGTGCAGCGTCCGGCGCACCAGCGCGTCGTGGACGAGCCAGCGGTCGCTGCGGCGCAGCCTGTTGATGCCTGTCGTACCCCGGGTGATGACACCGTGGGGCCGCCTCAGCGTCGCTGAAGTCATGGGAAATCCGTGCGGTGGGTGCTAGTGCTGCGACAACCAGGTTTCGGTGATCTCGGCCTCGGCACGGAACAGGTCGATCAGATTGACGAGCATCAGCTGCTCGAGCTTTCCACCGATGAACGGCAGGTACACCTTCGCCTCGGACGAGGTGCGGAACGTGCACCCCGTCTCGGTGGCGAACAGCTTCATGGTGCCCGTGAGACTGCCCGGGCCCGCCGGAATCGACGCCTCGTACGTGCCCGTGGTCGGCTCACCGAAGGGCGTGTACGACTCCTTGCGCGTGATGACCATGTCCTTCTTCATCACGGTCTGCGCGATCTCGGGGAGTTCCGACCGCGGCAGGATGTGGTGCAGGACGATGTCGATCCCGTCGTCGTTCACGTCGAAGTGCTCGATGTGATTCTCGGAGTACTTCCGCATCTCCTCGATGCGCGCATCCCAGTAGTCACGGTTGGTGAACGCGTTGTACACCTCTTTGGGGGTGTGCTTGTAACGGGCTGAGTAGTCGATGCGGCGAGCCATGATCGCCTAGGTTACCGGCTGGGACCCAACACAATGGACACCCGCCCCAGGTCAGCTCCCGAGCCACTGCTCGGTGAACTCCTGCTCCTTCGTGATCAGGCGGAGGACCTCGTCCGCGATCGCGTTCTCGATCTTGCCGCCGATGAGCGGGATCCTGACCTCGGCCTTGCCTTCGACCTGCACGTTCGACCCTGAACTGTCGGCCGTCAGCGTCTGGGTTCCGGAGATCGTCGCGGGCGCACCCACGACCTCGGCCGTGAACGTGCCCTCGGCGTGATCGCCGTCGAGCGTGCCCCACGTCTCCGTGCGCTTGATCACGAGGTCGCCCGGACGGACCTTCGAGACGATGCTGGGCAGGTGCTCGGCGGGAATCGACTGCGACATGGCCACCGAGATCGTGCCCGGGCCGGTCGTGACCTGGTCCAGGGTGGCCCCCGGTCCTCCGACCTTGTTCAGACGGTCGCGCCAGTACTGCTCGGTGATCAGGCCCGCATGGACCTGGGCGACGGGAAACGCATAGGACGACGAATGCTCGATGCGGCGGCTCACGATCGGCCACGCTACCGTTTGCGGTTGTGTGGGACGTGAGCATTGTCAGTCAACTCGTCGATTCGGGTGCCTTCGTGTCGGAAAACCTCGAACTGTCGGGGATGACCACGCTGCGGGTCGGCGGGCCGGCGCGGATCGTGGCGGAGTGCCCGACCACGCAGGTCCTCGTCGACGTGGTGAGTCTTCTCGACGCCGCGCACATCCCGACGCTGATCCTCGCCGGCGGCTCCAATCTCGTCGTCGGGGACGACGGATTCGACGGTGTGGTGGTGCGTGTGTGCAACACCACTGTCGGCCTGGAGGAGGGATTCGTCACTGCGGAGGCGGGCGCCGAGTGGGATCAGGTGGTCGCGCAGACCGTCGCCGCCCAACTGGGCGGGCTCGAATGCCTGTCGGGGATCCCCGGGTCGACCGGGGCCACCCCGGTGCAGAACGTCGGCGCGTACGGCGTCGAAATCGGGTCGATGCTGCGGCGGGTGCACCTCCTCGATCGGCGCACCGGCGAGGCGCGCTGGGTCGAACCCGACGCGCTCGGCCTCGGGTACCGCACGAGCGTCCTCAAGCACTCCGACGCGGCACTGGTGCTCGCCGTCGAACTGACCGTGCATCCCGACGGACTGTCCGAGCCGCTGCGCTACCGCGAACTCGTCTCGGCGCTCGACGGTTCCGAGGGCGACCGGTTGCCGTCGGCGCAGGTCCGGGGTGCCGTGCTGGATCTCCGCCGGGGCAAGGGCATGGTGCTGGACCCCGACGACCACGACACCTGGAGCGCGGGCTCGTTCTTCACCAACCCCGTCGTCTCCGACGGCGAGCTGGCGGGGGTCCTCGCCGCGATCGAGACCCGCCTCGGCGATGTCACCGTTCCGCAGTACCCGGCCGACCGCGGAACCAAGTTGTCTGCCGGTTGGCTGATCGAGCGGTCCGGCTTCTCGAAGGGGTATCCGGGCGAGAACGCCGTCGCGCGGCTGTCGACGAAGCACACACTCGCGTTGACCAATCGCGGCGCCGCGAAGAGCGAAGACCTGCTGGCACTGGCCCGTGACGTCCGGGACGGCGTCCAGTCGGCATTCGGTGTCCGGCTCGAACCCGAACCCGTGACGGTCGGCTGCGCGATCTGAGACAGGTCCGTAGCACAGGTAACCTGTTAGCTGTGCATGAACTGGGTTCTCGGACAAGTCGGTCGCGCGTCGCGCTGATCGCGACGGCGCTGATCGCGTTTCTCCTTTTGCTGACCGGATGCACGGTCGGCTCCGAGTCGGGAACCGCCACCGCGCCGCCCGAACCGGCGGTCGAGGTCACCCAGAATCCGGCGTCGGGCACCGAGGACGTCAGTCCGGTGGCGCCGATCTCCGCGACCACGTCGCAGGGCACGTTCACCGACATCGCCCTCGTCAACGCCGAGGGGCGTGCCGTGCAGGGTGTGCTGTCACCCGACCGGACCACGTTCACCGTCGGGGAGGCGCTGGGCTACGGCGCCACCTACACGTGGAAGGGCACGGCGCTCGGCACGGACGGCAAGTCCGTCGCCGTCGACGGCAGCTTCACCACGCTCGAACCCGACGAGACGATCGGCGCCACACTCAACATCGGCGACGGTCAGGAAGTCGGGATCGCCGCCCCGATCATCGTGCAGTTCCACGATTCCGTCGAGGACAAGGCGGCGGTCGAGAAGGCGATGACCGTCACGACCAACCCGCCCACCCCCGGCTCCTGGGCGTGGCTGCCCGACGACAACGGGTCGAGGGCGCACTGGCGTCCCCAGAACTACTGGGCGCCCGGCACCACCGTCGCCCTGGACGCCAAGCTGTACGGAGTGGACTTCGGCGGGGGAGCGTACGGCGAGCAGGACCTGTCGCTGAACTTCACCGTCGGGCGCAGTCAGATCGTGATCGCGAACGCCCCCAGCCATCGCATGCAGGTGGTGCGCGGCGGCGAAACCATCATGGACATCCCCGTCAGCTATGGCGAGGGCAATGAGGCGCGCAACGTCACCCGCAGCGGCATCCACATGGTGACCGAGAAGCACGAGGACTTCCTCATGTCCAACCCGCCGTTCTACGAGAACGTCCGCGAACGGTGGGCGGTCCGCATCTCCAACAACGGCGAGTTCATCCACGCCAACCCCGAGACCATCGGCGTCCAGGGTTCGTCGAACGTAACCAACGGCTGCATCAACCTGTCCCTCGGGGACGCCCAGGAGTACTTCGGCACCGCGTTGTACGGCGACCCCGTCGAGGTGACCGGGACGTCCATCGACCTGTCGGCCGCCGACGGCGACATCTACGACTGGGCGATCAGCTGGCCCGACTGGCAGTCCCTGTCGGCCCTCGCATAGGTGAGCGGCAAAGCGTGCTCGGGCACACTTTGCCGCTCACCTACCGGGTTGCCCGCCCTTTCTGAAACTTTCTTCGCACTCGGTGGAACCGAAAGCGGATCCGTTGCGTCTATCTGAATGAGGACGCGTCAACGGCGCCGCGTTCTCGGGTGACACAACTGTGGGGAGTCGTCCGCTGTCGAGGGGTCGACGGACGACCCCGACAGTCCGTTTCGGTCGAAAGTCGTTGATCGGCAGGGGGCTGTGGGATGGGATGGATGTTGCTGGGTTTGGTGACGATCGTGGCGGGACTGTGGGCGGTGGTCCTTTTCCTCGAACACCAGGACAGGCGGATCGCCGCGAAGTCGCCTACGTCGTACGGTGAAAACGTCCGGACGAAGCCTGATCTCGTGGCTTGACGACGATCTGGTCGATGTTCACGTGGGACGGCCGGGAGGCGACGAACCCGATGACGTCCGCGACGTCTGCGGCCACCAGCGGCGTGATGCCCTCGTAGACCTTGTCGGCCCGATCCTGGTCTCCTTCGAAGCGCACCAGCGAGAATTCGGTTTCCACTGCGCCCGGGGCGATCTCGGTGAGGCGGACCGGCTTGCCGAGCAGTTCCCCGCGCAGCGTGCGGTGCAGGACGGCCTCCGCGTGCTTGGCCGTCGTGTACCCGGCGCCGTTGTCGTACGCCTCGAGCGCCGCCACGGACGTGATGGTGACCACCAAACCGTCACCCGACTCGATCAGCTTCGGCAGCAGCGCCTTGGTGATCCGAAGGGTGCCCAGGACATTGGTCTCCCACATCCACCGCCAGTCGTCGAGGTCGGCCTCGGCGACGGTGGCCAGTCCCTTGGCGCCGCCCGCGTTGTTCACGAGCACGTCGACCCTCGGCAGTACCGCGGCGAATGCGTCCACGGAATCCTGGTCCGTGACGTCGAGTTCGAGCGCGGTACCGCCGATGTCTTCGGCGATCTTCTCCAGACGATCCAGTCGCCGAGCCCCGATCACCACATGAAATCCCTGCTCGGCCAGGGTGCGGGCGGTGGCTTCGCCGATTCCGGAGCTCGCTCCGGTGACGACGGCGATGCGGGTGTCAGGTGAAAAGGTCATGCCGACATGTTAGGGCTCGTCGATGACGGAGTAGTCACTCGCGTCGCCCGCGACGCTGCGGCTGCGCTCGCCCCGGACGTTGACGGGGACGTCGCCGGCCAGGGTGATGCGGTTGAGTCGCCGGTACTGGTCGTCGTAGTCGGCGACGGCGTAATGCTGAGTGGCACGGTTGTCCCAGATCGCGACATCGCCCGACTGCCAGTTCCACCGGGTGGTGAACTCGAGGGAGATGGCGTGATCCTGCAGGACCTTGAAGAGCGCCTGCGACTGCGTGCTGCTCAGCCCGACCAGCTTCTTGACGAAGTGACCGAGCAGCAGTGTGCGCTCGCCGGTCTCGGGGTGGACCCGCACCACCGGGTGCTCCGTCTCGAAGTAGGTGGACTGGAACTCGGCGCGGTACTCCTGCGACTTCTCGTCCTGTGCGCGTTCGGCGCTGGTCGCCGCGTAGTCGTAGACGTTGGTGTGCGTCGCCCACAGGTTGTCGGCGAGGACCTTCAGCGGCTCGGGCAGCGCGTTGTAGGCGGCGACACCCGACGCCCAGGTGGTGGTGCCGCCGTACGTGGGGAGTTCCACCGCGCGTAGGATCGACGCCTTCGGGATGCGGTCGACGAACGTGACGTCGGTGTGCCAGCTGTTGGCCTTGCCGTAGTCGGAGTCGATGGGCAGCACCTTGGTGCCGCGCGAGGTGACGGTCGGGTGCGCCGTGGTGGGGGAGCCGAGTAGTTCCGCGAACTCGTACTGCGAGTCGTCGGTGAGATGTTCCTGGCCGCGGAAGAAGATCACCTTGTGCTCGAGCAGGGCCTGGCGGATGAGCGAGACGGTGGCGGGGTCGAGGTGGCCGCCGAGCCGGACGCCGTCGATCCGGGCGCCGATGTGGGCGCCCAGCTTGACGACGCTCGCCGCGTTCTGGGAACCCTCGGCGTCGGTCACGTGCTCGGGCGCGAAATCGATGGACATGGTGGGCCTTTCGGATACCGGAGACGGTGTGGAGTCCTGTAACCGAACCATCGGGGAGTGTGCCGCCGGAAGGATTTGCGTCACCCTGATCGCAACGGGTGGGCGCACGACGACGTCTCCGCCGCACCGGCGGGCGGTGCGGCGGAGACGGGTGATCCATGCTGTCGGCGCTACGCGGCGGCGCGGACCTTCCGGGTGATCGCGATGACGCAGAGCAGGCTGAGCAGCGTGACCGCGGTGAGGTACACAGAGATCGGTGCCGATGAACCCCAGCTCGCGTACAGCGCGGCGGCCACCGTCGGGGCGAGCCCGCCGCCGAGAACCGAACCGATCTGATAGCCGAGTGACGCACCGCTGTACCGGACCTCGGCACTGAACAGTTCGGTGAACAGTGCGGCGATCGGCCCGTACACGATGCCCATGAACACGGCCGTTCCGAGAAGCGCGATCATCATCACCGCGGGGTTGCCGAGATCGATCAGCGGGAACAGCGCCGCCGCCCAGACCGTCAGCCCGACCGAGCCGGTGACGAGCAGTCGCCGGCGGCCGTACCGGTCGGACAGCATCGACGCGACGGGGATGACGATCAGCCACACGAACGAGGCGACCAGCGTGAAGACGAGCACCAGCGTCTTGCTCATGCCCAGGACCTTCGTCGAATAGGACAGCAGGTACGCCATGAAGATGTATCCGACGGTGTTGATGCCGATGAACGCGCCTGCGGACAGCAGCACTTCGCGCAGGTTCTCCCGCAGGACGGTGACGATCGGCAGTCGCTGATCGCGGTGCGTGTCCTTGACCTTCTCGAAGTCGGGGCTCTCGGTGATGGTGAATCGGATGACGAGACCCATCAGCACCATCACCGCGCTGGCGAGGAACGGGATCCGCCAGCCCCACGCCAGGAACGCTTCCTCGCTGAGGCTCGTCGACACTCCGAGGAACACGAGATTCGCCAGGATCAGACCGCCGGGCACGCCCATCTGCGGGAAGCTCCCGTAGAAGCCCTTCCGGTTGGCGGGTGCGTGCTCCACCGCCATCAGCACGGCGCCGCCCCACTCCCCGCCGACCCCAATTCCTTGGACGAAACGCAGGGTGACCAGCAGAATCGGCGCCCAGACGCCGATGGTGGCATAGGTAGGCAGCAGTCCGATGCCGACGGTCGCGCCGCCCATCAGCATCAGCGACAGCACGAGCATGGACTTGCGTCCGATGCGGTCACCGAAGTGGCCCATCACGATGCCGCCGATCGGCCGCGCGACGAAGCCGACCGAGAACGTCGCGAACGCGGCCAGGGTGCCCGCGATCGAGGAGAAGGACGGGAAGAACAGCGGGCCGAACACGATCGCGGCGGCCATGCCGTAGATGAAGTAGTCGTACCACTCGATGGCGGTTCCGATGAGACTGGCGCCGGCCACCTTCAGCGGCCGGAAGGGCGCCTGTGGTGTCACGGAGATCTGCGTGGAGGTCATGTCGATGTCCTTCGAGGGCGCCGGGGCGGCGGACGCGCCGCCCCGGCAGGGGGATGAGGAATGCCTACCGAACTGCCGAATCCGTTAGTTCAACGTCACCTCGCCGGACTTGTTCGCATCAACCGACTGTTCGGTCAGGTGGTCGGTCTTGCACTGGAAGTTCCGGTACATGTCCATCTGGTCGCTGTAATGCGGTGACCGCGTGCCGTCCGGTGCGATGAAACCGCTCTGGCCGGGCGGCCCGACGGTGCAGAGGTCGGCGATGCCGTCGCCGAGCACGATGCGGTCGTTCTGGGTTCCGCGATTCATGTACGGCGACAGCGACAGCACCTCGTCGCTACCGGCCTGGGGGACGCCCAGGTAGTTCTTGAAGTCGAACCGGTTCGCGCCGACCGGCAACTTCCAGCCGGCGGGGTCGGGGCCCTGCTCGGCGCGCAGCCGGTCCATCGCCTGGCCGAACGTCGAACGGAGGACGGACATGCGGTCCGCTCCGTTGAAGAAGTCGGTGGTCTGCGGAACGCCGGACTCGTCGCCGCGCAAGGCGTTGTAGACGAGTTTCGTCGCCTCGGCGGGACGTGCGGTGCCCGCGGCGGGGTACACCTTGGCCGCATACGACGCGTACACGTCGTCCGGAAGGTCGTCGCGGATCACCGCATCGAACAGGATCGGCAGCCACGTGCGCATGATCACCGGTTCCGGTCCGTCGTACACGCCGTCCGCATTGTCGTCGGTGGCCTGTCCGTCCCAGTTGCGGAGCAGGTTCACGCCCGAGGCGACAGGGTCGCCGTCCGGTAGTTGCCCGGTGGCCTGCTCCAGGTACGGCAGCAGATAGTCGACGTTGAGGTCGGCGAACGACGCCTGCCGGTTGATGTCCCAGATCTCGCCGGGAGTGAACTTGTCCTTGGCCTCGAGGCGGGTGGTGATGGCCCGCACGCGGTCGACGGGGGACCAGTTGTAGCCGTCGGCGAGTGCGCCTGCCGCGGACTGGTTGTTCCAATTGGCCAGGTAGCCCTGCTCGGGGTTGTACGACTGCGGATTGTCCTCGAAGGACCGGATGCCCTCCCACTCCATGCTGCCGTCACCGACCGCGGGAAGCCGCAGGTCCTGGCCGGCCGGGCGGACGGGCAGTCGACCGGGAGAGACGTAACCGATGTTTCCCTGGTTGTCGGCGTAGTACCAGTTGATGGTGATGGCGACCTTCTTCGCCTGCTCGAGGAACTCGTCCCAGTTGGTGGCCTTCATGATGTCGATCCAGGCGACCAGCGACTGGATCTCGTACCCCGCCCAGCTCTCCTTCAGGGAGTAGGCGCTTCCGTTCGGGGTGTCGAAGCTGGTGACCCGGCCGTGCACCGTCGAGTAGACCGGGTACGCGACGTCTGCCGCGCCGCGCACCTCGATCGTCTCGTTCCGGATCTCCATCGGGCGGTACCCGCCGTCGAATCGGTATGCGTGCTCGTTCGACGGGTCGAGGACTTCCTGGTAGACGTCGTTGACGTCGAGCGGCCCTGCGGTCGCTCCCCAGGAGATCGTCTTGTTGGTGCCGAACAGAACGGTCGGGACGGCATAGGGCGTGTTGCCCGCGACGTCGAGACCGGCGCCGTGCAAACCCACGCCGTACACATAGGACGGGTTGAACCAGCCGAACTGCGGCCCGTTCATCAGAACGGACGTGCCGTCGGTGGTCTTGTCGGCGCCGACCATCCAGAGGTTGCTGGCCTCGGGTTTCATGTGCGGCCAGTCGCCACCGCCCGCGTTCTTCATGCGAGTCAGATTTGCGTCGGGGAGCGCCTGCGTCACGTCGGAGAGCCCGGCTTCCACGGACATCGCGTGCGGTTCGTCGCCGAGCGACGTCGACTGGTCGCGGGGGACCGTGGTTGGGGCGGCGGGATCCTCCTCGGCCCAGATCAGTTGGTCGAAGAGTTGCCGGCCCTTCTCCTCGCCGTTCTTCGCCTGCAGGCTCTTCAGGACCTGGAGGTTCGCGAGTTCGCTGCTCGACTGGGAGAATCTGTTTGCCATGGTCTGCACCCAGACCATCGCCACGTCGTACCCGGTCCAGTGCTCCGGCCGGAAATCGCCGTCCAGGAACTGCTTCGGCATCAGGTGATCCGGGTCTGCGGCGACCTCGTCGATCCGCTTGTTGAACCCCTCGGCGTAGCCGTCGAAGATGTCGCGTTCCGCCTGCGGCAGTCGGGAGAGCTGATCCTTGATCGACGGCGGATCGATGCTGCCCCGCGCCGTCTTGTCGATCTCGACGTAGTCGGGTCCGAGCACCTCGGCCGCCGTGCCGACCGAGGACCGCTTGGCCATCTCCATCTGGAACAGGCGATCCTCGGCGACGGAGTAGCCGTATCCGGAGTAGAGCGCGCGCGTGGTGTCGGCGTACACGTGCGGGATTCCGTAGCCGTCCCGCTTGACGGTGATTCCGGCTGCGGTGGACTCCTGCGTTCCGGTGGCCGTGCAGGCCGTCAACAGCACGGTGAGTCCCACTCCGAGGGCGAGCACCGCTCTCGTCGTCTTCATCGACAACTCCGGGCCCGGTGTGCCGACCAGTGACGATCACATCGATACATCTCACTCCTATAACCGTACGTTCGGTTGGTATCTCGGCGTATTGTGTCGTGAAACACGGTTGCCCGTCAAGAGTGGCGTCAGTCTCCCGCTGCTGCGGGTGCCGCCGCCCCGCAGCAGCGGGAACTGGGGAAGAGGGGTGGCGCGCCGGTACACGCCGACGCGCCTTCGGATTGGTGAAACCGACCGAAGCTGCTACTTTCGTGACATGTCCTCAGGCCAGTCGACCGCTCCGCGGGTCACCTACGTGACCTCCGCGCTGGGTTCGCGGCTGCCCTTGGCGCGGGAACTGTGTTGTCGCTGTCTCAGCATCTGCAGCTAATTCGCGCCGCCTTCTCCTGATCGATCGTCCTCGATCGTCCCCATCTCCACCCGGGACCGATGCAGCGTTCGGACGAAGGTGCGCACCGCCTCCGCATGCAAGGACTGCCACGTGTCTACCCCCACCCTTTCCAGCCCCACCCGGACCGGATCCGCATCTCGATTCCAGCGGCCCGTGTCCCGACCCCGTCTCCACATCGTTCCTCCCGAACTGCGGATCAGCGACGGCCCCGCCGCCGGCGTTCTGCGGGTGGCCCGGTCCCGCGGGCCGCTGTCCCGGGACGTCGCCGCGAAGGCGACCGGACTGAGCATCGCCACCGTCAACCGTCAGGTGTCGGCGCTCCTCGACCTCGGGTTGCTGCGCGAACGCGGCGACCTCACGCCGTCCGGCGCGATCGGTCGTCCGCGTGTTCCGTTCGAGGTCAACCACGAGCCGTACCTGACCGTGGGCATCCACATCGGTGCGGTCGTGACCAGCATCATCGCCAGCGACCTCCGCGGGAAGGTCCTCGGCGCGGTCGAGGTGCCCACCCCGCAGGGCGCGTCCGCCGACGCGCTGACCGGCATCGCCCGCAGCGCACGGGCCTTCGCGTCCCGCTGGCACCGGCGTCGCCCGCTGTGGGCGGGTGTCGCGCTCGGCGGGCGCGTCGATGCGCAGACCGGTGTCGTCGACCACCCCCGGCTGGGGTGGAAGTCGGCTCAGGTCGGCGCCATCATCGCGACCGGACTCGGGTTGCCCGTCTCCGTCGCGGCGCACGTCGAGGCGATGGCCGCATCAGAGTTGCTGCTGAGCCCGGACAGCGAAGACGGTGTCGCGCAAGGCGAAACGGGTCTGTACTTCTACGCCCGTGAGACGGCCGGAATCGCGATCACGATCGACGGCCGCGTCCACACGCCGTCGAGCGGCCCCGGTTCCATCGCGCACCTGCCGACCGGTTCGTCGGCGCAGTGCTCGTGCGGTTCACGCGGATGCCTCGAGGCGACGATCAGCGATCGCGCGGTCATCTCCGCCGCGCTCGACGCCGGCATCCTCCCCGAGTCGAACCAGCGTCCGACGATGAGCGCGCTCTACAAGGCGGCGTCCTCGGGTTCCGTTCCTGCGCACGAGATTTTGGTGGAACGCGCGCAGGTGCTCGGGAAGACGGTCGCGATGCTGCGGGACCTGTTCAACCCGGACCGCGTGATCCTCGGCGGTCAGGCGTTCACCGAGTACCCGGCCGGAATCCCGCATGTCGCGGAGGCCTTCGCGCAGGCATCGTCGCTGGAGCGCAGGGACATTCGAATCTCCGGATTCGGCAACCGGGTGCAGGAGTACGCGTCGACGGTGGTGTCGCTGAGCACCATCTACTCCGACCCGGTCGGAGCGATGCGCCGCACGTCGCCGTAGCGTCACAGCAATTCGTCAGCCGCACAGGCAATAGCCTGTGCGGCTGACGAATTCGTGGGCATCTGTCCCGGCGAGCGGGGCTTCAGAGTTTGCGCAGCCCGTCGAGGACGCGTTCCATCAGCTTCCGATCCGGGCCGGTGGATCCGGCCGTCTCGTTCACGGTGACCGCGCCGGCCGCCGCGAGGTCGCCGACGAGCACGCGCGCGACCCCGAGCGGGATCGACGCGAGCGACGCGATCTCGGCCACCGACCGCGGTTCCGAGCACAGCGCGAAGACGCGGCGCAGTTCGTCCGGCGCCGGCATCGCGTCCACGACGGCGTCCCCGTCCGCGCGGGCGACGATGACCGCCTCCAACGGCAGATCGACGCCGGACTCCGTTCGCCCGCCCGTGAGAATGAACGGCCGGACGATGGAGACGGTCTCCTCGGGTTCCGCCCACTCGGTGGCCTCGGAAGTCCGGGGCGCTCGATCGGCGGCTCCGGACACGGCCTCTGCCTGCTCGGGAACGGCCTCGGCCCGGCCGGGCTCCACCCACTCGACCGACTGCGACGGGCTCGGCTCTGCCGTCGGCGACTGCTCTTTCCTGCCGCTTCGGCGCCGGCCGGCCGAACCGAAGCGCGCCCCTGTCGCGCCGATCATCGGCCAGTTCTCATCGCTCACAGTCATCGGTCGGGACCCTTCTCGCACTACCCCACCCGTTCCATGGTCCCAAACCCGCGTTCCATGCCCATGGTCCGGTCCCTGTGATTCCGGCTACAGAGTCCGCGTGAGCGTTAGATTTGCTGCGTGACGCATTGGCGGCAGAACTCGGACCCGTTCCTCGAGCTGGGAGTGCCGGGACTCGACCCCGAATCGCTCCTCGCCGGTGACGTCCAGGCCGTCTCGCCCACCGAACACGTCCTGTTCAAGCCGCGGTGGAGTGCGTTCTACCGCACCGGGCTCGACGAGCACCTGCGCCGGTGGCGGGTCGACACCGTGGTGATCGCGGGCTGCAACTACCCCAACTGTCCGCGCGCCACGATCGTCGACGCCAGCGAACGGGACTACACGGTGCTCGTCGCCGCCGATGCGATCTCGGGCGTCGACGCGCGTCACCTGGAGGAGGCCGGACGGATCGGGGTTCTGCACGCGGAGACCGACGAGATCGTCGAGGCGTTGCAGCCACCCGAACTCGAGGTGATCAGCAGAGGGGCGGAGCCGACGTCGCGTCCGGCGGCGCACCCCGTCTGCGCAGTTCCGCACGCGCCCGCTCGATCCCGCCGTGCTCCAACGCGGCGAGCGGCGATTCGTCCGCCCAGACGAGTTCACCACGGCGGCGGACCGTGACACTCATCGAACCCGCCAGATGCTCGAGGGCGCCGGGAATGTTGCGACGCTCGGCGGGGAGCGGAACCGGAAGCACGTGGGCCGAGCCCAGCGGGGAGGCGCCCTCGATCTCGACGCTCCACGTGCGGCCGCGGCCGCGCAGCGACCACCGCTCGTCCGTCACGTGCGCCCGGACGGGGGAGGTGACCGGGTTGCCGAGGCGGAACACCGTGCCGTCGGGCAGCGCGACGACGACGGCCGTGACCTCGGTGCGCAGCCCACCCGCGGTGATCTCGCCGCCGGCGAACGCGACGCATGCCTGCCGGTCGGCGAATCCCTGGGCCTGGCCCCACCACCAGGAGTCGGGGAATCCGCCCCTGCCCCAGTTCTTCTCGCCGTAGACCTGGGCGCCGTCGAGGTCGATCTCGGTGCCGCCCAGAACCGCGGTTCCCTCGGCCCGTCCGCCGAGCAACCACGGATGCCAGTACTGGTTCAGCGCGGGCACGGTCTGGAACACGCTCGACCCGCCGAGCCTGCGCCGCGGCCACGGGACCTGGGCGCCGATCCGGACGTCGAGGCGGGCGTCCGGTCCGAGATCCACCCGCACGCGGTCGACGGACCCGCGGAACGCGTCGCCGGCGAACGCGCCGAGTCCGGCCGGGTTGGCGTAGCCCTCCGGATGCGCGGCGGTCCGCAGGAACCTCGTGGGGTGACCGGCCAGACCGAGCGTCGCCCAGTGGCCGTCCGCGGCCCTGTTGATTCCGGCCAGCGCGATGACGACCTGTCCGGTCGCGGGCTGGGTGAACCGCCAGAAATAGCCTTCCATCGCGACGTCGTGTGCGGCGAGGACGTTGCCGAACGGCAGATCCGCGCCCGTGGACCGGTACGCCCGCAGCAGTCTCGACACGGGGTCAGCTTCCCGGCTGGGGGTGCAGCACCGCCTGCGACTGCGTCACCTGCGCCACCAGCCGGTCCTCGTCGTCCCGCAGTTCGGTGACGACGGCGACCGTGGTGCGTCCGGCGTGCAGCGGACGCGCGGTCGCGGTGACGGTGCCCTTGCGGACGCCGCGGGTGGACACGGTGCTCGAACTCGTGGTCGACGTGGACGCCCCCGCCGGAAGATTCAGAAACGCGCAGACGGCGCCGACACTGTCGGCGAGGGTCATCAGGGCCCCGCCGTGCATGCCGTTTCCCGCCGTGGTGCGGTGCCGGTCCCACTCGAGGTGCCCGACGACCTCCTCGGGTGCGGCCTTGGTGAGGCGAACCCCGGTGTGCACGGCGAACGGCATGGTCGCGACGAGATCAGCGGGATCCATACCCGTGGATGCTAGGCGCGGACCCGAACCCGCGTAGGCAGTTCCGGTCAGAGCGGCAGCGACGACTCCGCGAGCCCCGCGGGCGCCCCGCGCCGGCGGAACCATTCCTGACCGAACGCCGCCTGCAACTGCTCCTCGGGCATCTGCAGGAACGGGCCGAAGTCCCCGATCTGGGTGGCGTGCGCGTGCATCGCGGCGCGTTTGGCGCCCATCGCCGAGGTGACGTCCACGACCGTGGTGATCTCGGAGTCCGGAAGACCGAACGTGTCGAGGTCCGGTGGCTGGGCGTTCTCGGACCATTCCGGATTCGCGGCCATGAGTCGCCGGATGTGGTCGCGACTGACGGCGGCCTCGTACACGTGCGGCACACCGGCCAGTTCGGCGGCCCGGAGGCCCACGTGATGAACCTGGACGTGATCGGGGTGCCCGTAACCACCGTTGGGGTCGTAGATGGTGACCACGTCGGCGGATTCCTCGACGAGGATCGCGGCCAGCCGGGCAGCGGCCTCCTCGACGTCGACGTTGCAGAACGCCGCCGGATTCTCGTTCTCCGGCGATCCCGCCATCCCGGAATCCGCGTAGTGCAGCAACACCACACGCTGGGCGCCGAGCAGCGACGTCGACTCCTCGAGTTCGCGGCGCCGACGCTCGGCGAGCGACTCGCCGTCGATCAGGATCCCCTCGGGCGCCTCGCCGAGAGCCCCGTCCGTCGCGGTGACCACGACGACGCGGTGACCGGCGTCGGCGGCCTGACGCATCACGCCGCCGGTGGTGAACACTTCGTCGTCGGGATGGGCGTGGAAACACACCAGGACACTCATGAGCGCAATACTTGCACGTGCTGGAAGTCGCGGCCACGATCTGTGAGGCTCGACGCGTGCTCGGTACCTATCGTCAGATCTTCGCCGCCCCCGGCTCCGCAGCGTTCTCGGCAGCGGGATTCGTCGCGCGCGTACCGATCGCCATGGTCGGCATCGGCATCGTCACGATGCTGTCCGAACTGCGCGGGGACTACGCGCTCGCCGGCGCCCTGGCCGCGGTGTTCGCGCTGACCTACGCGTTCATCACGCCGGTCGTGTCCCGGGCGGTCGACCGCTACGGGCAGTCCCGCGTGCTGCCCGTCGCGTCGGGGATCAGCGCGACATCCCTCGCCGCGATGCTGCTGTGCGTGCGGTTCGGGACCCCCGACTGGGTGCTGTTCGTGTGGGCCGTCCCGGCCGGCTGCATGCCCACGATCGGTGCGATGGTGCGCGCCCGCTGGACCGAGCTGTACCGCGGGACGCCACTGCTGCGGACGGCGTTCGCATTCGAGGCGGTCGTGGACGAGCTGTGCTTCATCGCGGGACCGGTGGTCTCCGTCGGGCTCTCCGTCACGGTGTTCCCCGAGGCGGGACCGCTCGCGGGACTCGTGCTGCTGGTGGTCGGCACCCTCGCGCTCGTCGCTCAGCGTGGCACCGAGCCGCCCGTGCACTCGTCGCCGGACGGCGGCCGCCCGTCCGTCGTCCGGACCCCCGCGCTGTGGATCCTGGTGGCCGTCATGGTGTCGATGGGCACGATCTTCGGCGTCATCGACGTCGGTGCCATCGCCTTCACCCGGAGCCACGACGCACCCGCCTCCGCCACGGTGGTGCTGGCCCTGTTCGCGGCCGGGTCCGCGGTGGCGGGCCTCGTGTTCGGCGCGGTCCGGGTGTCGGCGTCGCTCCGGAAACAGCTGATGGTCGCGGTCCTCGCGGTCGCGGTGCTGATGGTGCCGCTGCTGTTGGCAGGCAGCATCCCGGCGCTCGCCGTCGCCTACGCGGTGGCGGGGATGACGGTGGCGCCGATCATGATCGTCACCACTGGTCTGGTCGAGCAGATCGTGCCTGCGGCCGCGCTCACCGAGGGCATCACCTGGATCGTCACCGGACTCGGTGTCGGCGTCGCCGTGGGATCGGCACTCGCCGGCCGGATGATCGACGAATTCGGCACGACCGCCGGGTACGCGGTGGCGGCGGTCGCTGCGCTGCTGGCCTCTATGGTGACCCCATGGCTATTCGTGAAGCAGTCGGCGTCGACGGAACGCCCCTCGTCTACTCGGTGACCGGTGACCCCGACGCGCGGGCCCTGGTTCTCCTGCACGGCTGGGCGCAGTCGTCGAAGTGCTGGGGCGCCGGCGTGCTCGACGAACTCGCCGCCCGCTACCGCGTCATCGCCGTCGACCTTCGCGGACACGGCTACTCGGGTGCCCCGGCCGCCGACTACGACGACTCCGCGATCTGGGCCGGGGACGTCGACGCGGTGCTCACGGCGGAAGGCGTCACGTCCGGTGCGGTGCTCCTCGGCTGGTCCTATGGCGGCCTCGTGATCTGCGACTACCTGGCGTCCCACGGCACGTCCGCCGTCGACGGCGTCGTCCTCGTCGGGGCCATCACCAGCATCGGTCGCGGGGAGGCCGGCGGCAAGGTCGGTGCGGCGATGCGCGCCGCGATCCCCGGCGCGATGTCCGAGGAGCCGCGCGAGGCGATCCGCGCGCTGGGCGCGTTCGGCACCGCGCTCACCGGACCTACCGAAGGCAAGGGCGCGCAGTCGCAGGCGTTGTTCGGCGCCGGCCTCGCCACCCCGCCACACGTGCGGGCCGCCCTGTTCAACCGCTCCGCGAGCCACGACGACCTGCTCCGGTCGCTCGACGTCCCGGTACTCGTCCTGCACGGGACCGAGGACTCCGTCGTCGACGTCTCGGCTGGTAGGCACGCTGCAGACCTGATCCCGCAGGCGCGGGCCTCGTTCTGGGAAGGTTGCGACCACGGACCGTTCGTCGAGGATCCCGGCCGCTTCGTGAAGGAGGTCGGCGCGTTCGTCGACAACCTCGGTTAAAGGGGCCGATCGGTGGGGGAGCACTATGGAGTGGTGACGCCCTTGCACAACTCGCGCCCCCGCAGGGTGGCCGTCCTCTCGGTCCACACCTCACCCCTGGCGCAGCCCGGTACCGGAGACGCGGGCGGCATGAACGTCTACGTGCTGCAGTCCGCCATCCAGATGGCCCGCCGTGGCGTGGAGGTGGAGATCTTCACCCGGGCCACGTCGTCCGCCGACGCCCCGGTCCAGGAAGCGGCGCCGGGGGTCCTCGTCCGCAACGTCGTCGCCGGCCCGTTCGAGGGGCTCGACAAGCAGGATCTGCCCACGCAGCTCTGCGCGTTCGTGGCCGGGGTGCTCCGCGAGGAGGCCCGCCACGAACCGGGTTACTACAACCTGGTGCACTCGCACTACTGGCTGTCGGGGCAGGTCGGCTGGCTCGCCCGCGACCGGTGGGGTGTGCCGCTCGTGCACACCGCGCACACGCTCGCCGCGGTCAAGAATCTGTCGCTGGCCGAGGGGGACACCCCCGAACCGGCCGCCCGTCAGATCGGCGAACAGCAGGTGGTCGCCGAATCCGACCGGCTCGTAGCGAACACCACCGACGAATCCGATCAGCTGGTCCGCCACTACGGCGCCGACCCGAACCGGATCGACGTGGTGGCGCCCGGCGCCGACCTGACGCGGTACCGCCCCGGCGACCGGGACGCCGCCCGCGCGAAGCTGGGGCTCGACCCCCGTGAGACCGTCGTGACGTTCGTCGGACGCATCCAGCCGCTCAAGGCTCCCGACGTCCTGCTCCGCGCCGCCGCCGAACTGATCGCCCGGGATCCCGAGTCGTCGCTGCGGGTGCTCGTGGTCGGGGGTCCGTCCGGATCCGGACTGGCCCGGCCGGACGCGCTGATCGAACTCGCGTCCTCGCTCGGCATCGCCGCGCGGGTCACGTTCCTCCCGCCGCAGGCGCCCGATCGGCTCGCCGATGTGTACCGGGCTTCGGATCTCGTTGCGGTGCCGAGCTATTCGGAGTCGTTCGGTCTGGTCGCCATCGAGGCGCAGGCCTGCGGCACGCCGGTGATCGCGGCGAACGTGGGCGGACTCGGCGTCGCGGTCCGTCACGGCGAGACGGGGCTCCTCGTGGACGGGCACCGCACCGAGGACTGGGCGACGGCGTTGCAGTCGCTGGTGTCTGCGCCCGGCAGGCTGGCCGCGCTGGCCGCCGAGGCTCCGCGGCACGCGGAGAACTTCTCCTGGGAACACACCGCCGACGGCCTTCTCGAGAGCTATCGGATGGCGACCGTCAACTACAACTACGGACACGGCCCCAGCGAATTCTCCCCGCGTCGCGGACGCGGATTGTGGAAGCTGCGCAGGGTCGGGGGAGTACGCGCATGACCGACTTGGCCGAGGTGATCGAGTCCGCCCTGACCGACCGGGAGTTGGACTTCACGAGGAAGGACTCGACACACTTCGTCGTCGAGTTGCCCGGCGAGCGCAAGCTCAAGACCACCACACTGCTGACCGTCGGAAAGCACGGCCTGCGCGTCGAGGCGTTCGTCTGCCGCAAGCCCGACGAGAACTTCGAAGGCGTCTACAAGTACCTGCTGCGGCGCAACCGCCGGCTGTATTCGGTGGCATACACGATCGACAAGATCGGCGACATCTACCTGGTCGGTCAGATCGCCGAGCACGCGGTGACCGCGGACGAATTGGACCGCATTCTCGGGCAGGTGCTCGAGGCGGCCGACGGCGACTTCAACACCCTTCTCGAACTCGGATTCGCCGGTTCCATCAAGCGGGAGTGGGAATGGCGTGTCTCGCGCGGCGAGTCGCTGGCGAACCTGAAGCCGTTCGAACATCTCATCGAGGACTCGCAGTCCTGAGTGTGGGTTGACCTCCCGCGGACGGGAATTGCGCGCGGGTAGAGTTGCGGCGAACCTGTGACTGGTGTCACAACTGCTGCTGCAACACTTCGAGGGAGTGACCCACGTGAGCTTCAAGAGCCCGTTTCCGGACGTCGAGATCCCGAACCTCAGTGTCTACGATTTCCTGTTCGGTCGGGTCGACCCGGCGGATGCGGAACGGCCCGCCCTGATCGACGGCACCTCCGGTGCGGTCACCACCTACCGAACCCTGGTCGGGCAGATCGACGGGGTGGCGGGGGCGCTGGCCGCCCGCGGCCTCGCGGTCGGTGAGGTGGTGGCCCTGCACTCACCGAACGTGCCCGCGTTCGCCGCGGTGTTCCACGGCATCCTGCGCGCCGGCGGCGTCGCCACCACCATCAACGCCCTCTACACCGCCGAGGACATCGCCAAACAGCTCACCGACTCGCACGCGAAGTTCCTGTTCACCGTCTCCCCACTGCTACCGCAAGCCCAGGATGCGGCGGCGAGGGTCGGAATCCCCACCGAGAATGTGATCGTCCTCGACGGCGCCGCCGGGCACCCGTCCCTGGCGGATCTGCTCACCGAGGGCCACCCGGCCCCGGAGGTGTCGTTCGACCCGGCCACCCAGCTGGCGGTGCTGCCGTATTCGTCGGGGACCACCGGCCGCCCGAAGGGGGTGATGCTCACCCACCGCAACCTGGTCGCGAACGTGTGTCAGATCAACCCGCGGATGGGCATCGGCGCCGACGACAGGCTTTTGGCGGTGCTGCCGTTCTTCCACATCTACGGGATGACGGTGCTGCTCAACGCCGCCCTCTACAACCGGGCCGCCCTGGTGACGATGCCGAAGTTCGACCTCGTCGAGTTCCTGAGCATCGTCTCCGGGCAGCGGTGCACGTATGTGTTCATCGCGCCGCCGGTCGCGGTGGCGTTGGCCAAGCACCCGTTGGTCGACGACTACGACCTGTCCTCGGTGCATTCGATCTTCTCCGGTGCCGCCCCGCTGGATCAGGAACTGGGCAGGGCCGTCGCCACCCGGCTCGGCTGCCGGGTCCGGCAGGGCTACGGGATGTCGGAGATGAGCCCGGTCTCGCACGCGATCCCGTTCGACCGGGACGACATCGCCCTCGACTCGGTCGGCCCGACGATCGCGAACATGGAGTGCAAGCTGGTCGACCCGGCCACCGGGCTGGAGGTCGCCTACCCGGCCGAGGGGGTCAGCGCGCCGGGGGAGTTGTGGTGTGCGGGTCCGAACATCATGGCCGGGTACCTGGGCAACGAGGCGGCGACCGCGGAGACCCTGGATGCGGACGGGTTTCTGCACACCGGGGACATCGCGACCGTCGACGCCGAGGGGGTGGTGACGATCGTGGACCGGATGAAGGAGCTGATCAAGTACAAGGGGTATCAGGTGCCGCCCGCCGAACTCGAGGCGCTGCTGCTCACGCACCCGCAGATCGCCGACGCCGCCGTCATCGGTGTCCTCGACGACGAGGGTGAGGAGGTGCCGAAGGCGTTCGTCGTCGCCCAGCCCGGTGCCAAGGATCTGGATGAGGCCGCGGTGATCGCGTTCGTCGCCGCCCGGGTCTCCCCGCACAAGAAGGTCCGCAGGGTCGAGTTCATCGACCTCGTCCCCAAGTCCGCCGCAGGCAAGATCCTCCGCAAGGATCTCCGGGCCGGCGAGGCCCGCCGGAGCTGACGGCAGGGGTTCACGGCGCGAGGGTTCCGGCAGGCATGCCAGGATGAACGGCATGAGTACCGGAACCCTTGTGCTGCTCCGCCACGGCGAGAGCGAATGGAATGCGCTCAACTTGTTCACCGGCTGGGTGGACGTCCACCTGACCGATAAGGGCATCGCCGAGGGCAAGCGCGCCGGCGAATTGCTGCTCGAGCACAACCTGCTCCCCGACGTGCTGTACACGTCGCTGCTGCGCCGCGCCATCAGCACCGCCAACATCGCGCTCGACACGGCAGACCGGCACTGGATTCCCGTCATCCGCGACTGGCGTCTCAACGAGCGCCACTACGGCGCCCTGCAGGGACGCAACAAGGCGCAGGTCAAGGACAAGTACGGCGACGAGCAGTTCATGCTGTGGCGCCGCAGCTACGACACCCCGCCGCCGACGATCGAGGCCGGCAGCGAATACAGCCAGGACACCGATCCCCGCTACGCGAACCTCGACGAGGTCCCGCTCACGGAGTGCCTGAAGGACGTCGTCGTCCGCCTGATCCCGTACTGGGAAGACACCATCTCGGCCGATCTGAAGGCCGGCAAGACCGTCCTGATCACCGCGCACGGCAACTCGCTGCGTGCCCTCGTCAAGCACCTCGACGGAATCTCCGACGAGGACATCGCCGGGCTGAACATCCCCACGGGCATCCCGCTGCGCTACGACCTGGACGAGAACCTGAAGCCGCTCAACCCCGGCGGCACCTACCTCGACCCCGAGGCGGCCGCCGCAGGCGCCGCCGCGGTCGCGAACCAGGGCGGGAAGTAACCCGTGCAACCGGCCGGACGTCCCGTTCGCGGGACGTCCGGCCAACAGCAGGTTAACTGCGGACGAAGACTCCGGTTGCCGCGTGTGACGTGCGCGGAAATGCCTGGACCCTGCGTAACCGGCCCGCCGCGCGAACGTACGATTCAGGCGTGAGTGTTGTTCAAGCCGTCTTGCTTGCCATCGTGGGCGGCTTCGTCGGTTACCTCGTCGGTGGCGTGCTGATCCCCATGCTGTCTACCCGGCAGGCGCAGCGAATGGAAGAAACGTCGGGGCTCACGATGTCGCAGGTCCTCGACCTGATCGTGCTGGCATCCGAGAGCGGCATCGCCGTGGTCGACCAGTTCCACGACGTCGTCCTGTTCAACCCCCGCGCCGAAGAGCTGGGCCTGGTGCGGAACCGGCTCGTCGACGACCGTGCGTGGGTGGCGGCGCTCCGCGTCCTCGAAACCGGCGAACCCGTCGAGGTCGACCTCAGCACCAAGAACCCGCAGCGGGGGCGCGACCGGATCGCGGTGCGCGGCACCGCACGACTGCTCAGCAAGGAAGACCACAACTTCGTGGTCCTGTTCGCCGACGACGACTCCGAGCAGGTGCGGATGGAAGCGACCCGCCGCGACTTCGTCGCCAACGTCAGCCACGAACTCAAGACCCCGGTCGGCGCGATGGGACTGCTCGCGGAGGCACTTCTCGAATCGGCGGACGACCCCGATTCGGTCCGGCACTTCGGCGAACGCGTGCTCGGTGAATCCGTCAGGCTCGGCAAGATGGTCACCGAACTGATCGCGCTGTCCCGGCTGCAGGGCGCCGAGAAGCTGCCCGACCTCGAGGCCGTCGCCGTCGACGAGGTGGTGGACGAGGCCCTGCAGCGTTGCAAGATCTCCGCGGAAGCCGCAGGCATCGCCGTCACCACGGACCACAACAGCGGCTACGAAGTGCTCGGCGACCGCGCGCTGCTCGTCACCGCGCTGTCCAACCTGGTGCAGAACGCCATCGCCTATTCGCCGAAGGGATCCCCGGTCTCGGTGAGCCGGTCCATCCGCGGCGACAACGTGGCGATCTCGGTGACCGACCGCGGCGAAGGCATCGCCAAGGCCGACCAGGAACGCGTCTTCGAACGTTTCTTCCGCGTCGACAAGGCGCGGGCCCGGGCGACCGGCGGAACGGGACTCGGCCTCGCGATCGTCAAGCACGTGGCCGCCAACCACAACGGATCGATCGACCTGTGGAGCAAGCCAGGAACGGGTTCGACGTTTACCCTGCAGATTCCTGCACACATCGAGACAGTAGAGACGAACGGCGGGGACGCCGACGGCGGAACTGTCGGGAGGAGAGAAACCGGTATGGAGGCCAAGCGATGACAAGTGTGCTGATCGTGGAAGACGAGGAGTCACTGGCCGACCCATTGGCCTTCCTGCTTCGCAAGGAAGGATTCGAGACGACGATCGTCGGCGACGGACCGTCCGCGCTCGCCGAGTTCGACCGGGCCGGTGCCGACATCGTCCTCCTCGACCTCATGCTGCCCGGCATGAGCGGCACGGACGTCTGCAAGCAACTCCGCAGCCGATCCGGTGTCCCCGTCATCATGGTGACGGCACGGGACAGCGAGATCGACAAGGTGGTGGGTCTCGAACTCGGCGCCGACGACTACGTGACCAAGCCGTATTCGGCGCGGGAACTGATCGCCCGCATCCGCGCGGTGCTGCGCCGCGGCGTCGACAGCGAACTCGACGTCGCGCAGGACTCGGCAGTCCTCGAGGCCGGACCGGTCCGGATGGACGTCGAACGGCACGTGGTGCAGGTGAACGGTGACGCCGTCACGCTGCCGCTCAAGGAGTTCGACCTCCTCGAGTACCTGCTGCGGAACTCGGGCCGGGTACTCACCCGCGGACAGTTGATCGACCGGGTGTGGGGCGCGGACTACGTCGGCGACACCAAGACCCTCGACGTGCACGTCAAGCGTCTGCGCTCGAAGATCGAGACCGACCCGGCGAAGCCGGAACACCTCGTCACCGTCCGCGGGCTGGGCTACAAACTGGAGGCGTGAGCGGACGCCGATCCGCCACAGTTGCGCACGAATTCGTCAGCCGCACAGGCAATTGCCGGTGCGGCTGACGAATTCGTGGGCGTTTGCCGGAACGGGCGACTGTCAGAACGGGTTGTACACCCAGACGCCGCGGAACGGCGCCGAGATGATCTGCGTGATCGCGTGCTCGCGGCCCTGGTCGTCGAACTGCCTGCAGTAGACCGCGACGTAGTGTCCGTCGCCCTTGCACTCGATGACCCTGCCGGTTCCGTACGGGCTCAGGACGAGGGCCCGGTCAGCCTTGTCGCCGAAGGCGCCCGGATCGAACGGTGCGACGAAGTTCGCCGTCTTGTCGTAGAAGGTGTTCCAGTCCGGGGTCGGGTCGGCGGACGCGGTCGGCGCGAGAGCGAGCGTTGCGGCGGCGGTCAGCAGGGCACCGGTCAGAATGCGAGCGAACATGATCTCTCCCGTCGTGGCTGTGCCCGGAATGGGGCCGTGACGGCTAAATCGACCGGCAGGTCCGATCCGTTACCCGGCGGCCCTCTTCTGTGCGGCCACGGTCGCGGGATGCACGGCGACGAGTCCGAGGCCGGCCCTGCGCTTGCACAGCGTCGCCAATTCCGCGTACGCGGCCTTGCCGAGCAGCTCCGTCAGCTCCGGCGCGTACGACTGCCAGACCGCCTTGGCGCCCACGTGGGCGTCGGGTGAGCCCGAGCAGTACCAGTCCAGGTCCGAGCCGCCCTCACCCCAGCCACGCCGGTCGTACTCGGTGATGGTGGTCTTGAGGATCTGCTCGCCGTCGGGGCGTTCCACCCACTCCTGGGTGCGGCGGATCGGAAGCTGCCAGCACACGTCGGGCTTGACCTCGAGCGGCTCGATCCCGCGCTCGAGCGCCATCGAGTGCAGCGCGCAACCGACGCCGCCCTCGAAGCCGGGGCGGTTCAGGAAGATGCAGGCCCCCTGATACCGGCGGGTGCGCAGCGCGGGCTCGTCCTCGAGGTCGTCCTCCTCGATGTACCCCTTCTTGCCGAGCCCCTTCTCCATGAACTGCCAGTTCTCGGGTGTGAGCAGCTTCACTGACTTGTTCAGCTTCTCCAAATCCTCCTCGTCGGAGAGGAACGCGCCGTGCGAACAGCAGCCGTCGTCCGGCCGGTCGCCGATGATGCCCTGGCAGGCCGGAGTGCCGAACACGCAGGTCCAGTGGGATAGCAGCCACGTCATGTCCGCGGCGATGAGGTGCTCGGCGTTGTCGGGATCGGGAAATTCGACCCATTCGCGAGCGAAGTCGAGGGGTACTTCGGGGCTGGGTGTCATCTTGTGTGAACGCCCTGCTTTACGTGCTGTCACAAAGCCCGACGGTAGACCCAGTACCGTGTCAATGTGCGACTAGGGGTACTCGACGTCGGAAGCAACACCGTCCATCTTCTCGTAGTGGACGCCCACAGGGGCGGCCACCCCACACCGATGAGTTCGACCAAGTCGACTCTGAGGCTGGCGGAGAACACCGACGACAAGGGCGACATCACCACTCAAGGTGCAGATCGCCTGGTCACGACGGTGGCAGACTTCTCCAGCATCGCGAGGACATCCGGGTGCGGTGAACTCATGGCCTTCGCGACGTCCGCCGTCCGCGACGCCAACAACTCGGACGACGTGCTCGCGCGCGTGCACGACGAGACCGGCGTGACGCTGGAGGTCCTGTCGGGTGTCGACGAGGCGCGGCTGACGTTCCTCGCCGTGCGCCGCTGGTTCGGGTGGAGCGCCGGCCGCATCCTGAACCTCGACATCGGCGGCGGATCCCTCGAGCTGACGACGGGCGGCGACGAGGACCCGGACGTCGCGCTGTCGCTGCAACTCGGCGCGGGACGGCTCACCCGGGACTGGCTCGAGGCCGACCCGCCGGGCAAGCGTCGCGTGGCGGTGCTGAGGGACTGGCTGGACGCCGAACTGACCGTCCCGGCGAAGGAACTGCGCACGGCGGGGCAGTGGGACCGGGCCGTCGGCACGTCGAAGACGTTCCGCTCGCTGGCCCGGCTGACGGGCGCCGCACCGTCCGGCGCGGGCCCGCGGGTCAAGCGCACGCTCACCGCCAGCGGTCTCAGGCAACTCATAGCTTTCATTTCGCGGATGACGGCCTCGGACCGTGCAGAATTAGAAGGGGTGAGCTCCGACAGGTCGCAGCAGATCGTGGCCGGAGCGCTCGTTGCGGAGGCCAGCATGAGAGCACTGGGCGTGGAGGAACTCGAAATCTGCCCCTGGGCTCTGCGCGAGGGATTGATCCTCCGCAAGCTCGATACGGAAATGGGCGGTGAATTGATGGTGGGTGCTCGATGACCGAGGACAGTCAGCAGATCTCTGTGTCAGAACTGCTCAAACGCAACGGGCAGCAGGTGGAGTCCCGGGGCGGGCGGCGTCGGCGCGGCGTCGCGGGAGGAATCTCCGTCGCCGAGTTGACCGGTGAAATTCCGGTGGTCCGGGATCCGTCCGAATCGCGGGCACTCGAATCCGAACCGGAACCGGCCGCGCCCGAGCCGTCGCGCACGCCCACGCCGACTGCACCGTCGGCGCCGGCAGCACCGTCGGCGAGGGCCGACGAGCGCACGGCCGCTTTCAAGGCTCCAGTCGACGACAGCGACGATGACGACGACGAACCCATCGCCAGTCGCCCCGCCGGCCGTGGCCGCGCCGTGGTGCCGGGCGGGACGTCGCGCGATCACCAGGGAACCTGGGTCAGCCGGTCCGTCCGGAAGGAACCGCCGGCGCCGCAGGCCGCCGCCCCGACGCCGGCTCCGACGGTGGCCGCCCCGGTCGTGAAGAAGCCGGAGCCGGCCCCGACCGTCGCCGCTCCGCGGGTGACACCGGCGCCGAAGGCCGAACCCCCGGCCAAGCCCGGCACAACGGCCAAGTCCGGCACAACGGCCAAGCCCGACACAACGGCCAAGGCCGAACCGGCCGCGAAGTCCGACGCACCCGTGAAGCCCGAGGCCCCGGCGAAACCCGGAACCCCGGCGAAGGCGGGCGCCGCAGCGAAGTCGGGTACGGCAGCGAAGTCGGGTACGGCAGCGGCGTCGAACGGCGCGTCGAAGTTCGTGAAGACGCCGAAGCCGGAGGCTCCCGCCAAGGCGAAGCCGGAGCCCGCGCTGCTGTCCGGATCGACGCTGGCCGGCGACCTGATGCGTCAGTCCCGGGACTCGGATGCGGCGAACGCGGCCGAGGAGACGGACCTCATCGAGGCCGCCACCGACGAGGCGGACACCGGCCAGCGCGACGACACGCAGAAGTCCGACACCCCGCGCCGTTCCCGCAAGGAGGCGAAGGCGGAGAAGGCCGCGAAAGCGGAGAAGACAGGCAAGGACGAGGCCGGCGAGAACTCCACCCGTGAGTGGGCCGTTCTCATCGGCCAGGGTGTGGTGGCCGTGATCGCCGGGGCCCTGCTCTTCAAGGGTTTCGAGAAGCTGTGGGACGTCTTCCCGTGGGTCGCGCTGATTCTGGCGCTGCTCGTCATCGTGGGCCTGGTCGCCATGGTCCGCATCCTGCGCCGCACCGACGACATCACCAGCTTCGTGATCGCCGTCGTCGTCGGGATGATCGTCACTCTGGGGCCGTTAGCCTTCATGCTTGCGTCGGGCTGAGTTGCTCATGGTCGGGGACAGTGGGCACGAGCAGATTCGACGGTCACCGCGTGGGCGGAAGGTACTGGTGGGCCTGTCGACGGCCTCGGTGTACCCGGAGAACACCGAGGCGGCCTTCCGGTACGCGGCCGATCTGGGATACGACGGCGTCGAACTGATGGTGTGGGCCGAATCGGTCAGCCAGGACGCCGCCGCCGTGGCCGGGCTGGTGCGCAGGTACGCGATCCCGGTTCAGGCGATCCACGCGCCGTGCCTGCTCATCTCGCAGCGGGTGTGGGGCGCCGACCCCGTCGCGAAGCTGGAGCGTTCCGTCCGCACCGCCGAATCGCTCGGGGCGACGAGCGTTGTGGTGCACCCCCCGTTCCGCTGGCAGCGCCGGTACGCCGACGGCTTCGCCGATCAGGTGGCCGACCTGGAACGGCGCAGCGACGTGATCGTCGCGGTGGAGAACATGTTCCCGATGCGGGCGGACGGCTTCTTCGGCAGCAAGGAGAGATCCGCCGAGCGGTTGCGGCGGCGGGGCGGACCCGGGGCCGCGCTGTCGGCGTTCAGCCCGTCCTACGACCCCACCGATTCGGGGCACGCCCACTACACGCTCGACCTGTCGCACACGGCCACGGCCGGAATGGATGCGATGAAACTGGCGGAGCGGATGGGGGAGGGCCTCGCGCATCTCCACCTCGCCGACGGCCGGGGTGCGTCGATGGACGAGCACCTCATTCCCGGTCACGGCGCCCAGCCCTGCGCGCAGCTGTGCCGGCACCTCGTCGACACCGGGTTCGACGGGCAGGCCGTGGTCGAGATCAACACGCAGAACGCCCGAACCCGCCGGGAACGGTCGTCGATGCTCGCGCAGGCGCTGGCCTTCGCCCGTGAACATCTCGAACCGGGACGCGCCGCGTCGGGGTCGCCACGCAGCCACTCCGGTGGCGATCACGACGACACCTGAGGCGTCTGCCGAGTTTCTCCTGCGGTAAGCTCGGGGCCACATTGGATAGTTTCAGTATCCAGTCTGGTTGTCGAAGGAGGGGCCGTGCGCGTTTCCGAGTTGGTCGCCCGTACCGGCGTTCCGCTCGCGACGGTGAAGTACTACCTGCGCGAAGGTCTGCTGATGCCCGGCGAGGCGACGAGCGCCACCCAGGCCCGGTACGGCGAGGAGCACGTGCAGCGCCTCGGCCTCGTCAAGGCGCTGGCCGGAGCCGGACTGCCGATTCCCCGCATCCGGGAGATACTCCGCCTCGTCGACCATCCCGACGGCTCACTGTTCGACGTGCTCGGCCAGGCCATCGCGCAACTCCCGCCCTACCTCGACACCCCCGCCGACGACGCCGACGAGTTCCCCCGGGCCCGCGCCGTCCTCGACAGGCTCGGGCAGGTCTACGACCCCCGGTACGTCGCGGTCGGTCAGCTCGAACGTGCCCTCGTGGCACTCGAGGAAGCCGGCATCCCGATGACCGAGGAGCGACTCGACGCCTACGGGCGCCACGTGCGCGGGATCGCCGAGATCGACATCGGGCTCATGCCCACCGCATCGGCCGAGGATGCGATCCGGTACGCGGTGCTGGGCACGGCCGTCTACGAACCGGTGATCGCCGCGATGCGCCGGCTCGCACACCAGGACGTCGCACAGAAGCGTCTCCGGAACCCCGAAGAACAGGACCAGCAGTGAGCTCAACTCCCTTCCACGATCTCAACGTCCTCACCGCTGCCGGTGACGGGACGTACCGGGCGTCGATCGACCCGATCTGGACCATCGGCCCCAAGGTGCACGGCGGTTCGATGATGTCGCTCTGCGCCGCCGCCGCCCGCAGGCGACTGCTCGACGAGACCGGCGATGCCGGGCCGGCCCGGGTGCAGCCCCTCGCAGTCGGGGCCAACTACCTGTCCGCCCCCGACCCGGGCGAGGTGACTCTGTCGACGACGGTGCGCAAGCAGGGCAAGCAGGTGTCGTTCGTCGACGTGGAGCTGACGCAGGGCGACCGCGTTGCCGTCCACGCGTCGGTCACGCTCGGCGTCCCCGACGTGGGGGAGCCGCAGTACAGCGGAGACCACGCCCTGGCGCAGCTCCCGGTGGAACCGCCCGCCGACGCCGTCGTGCTCACGGCCGACCACCCGATGGGGCAGATCGTCCACGTGGCCCAGGGCTGCGACATGCGGGTGGACGGGACGTCGGCGCACTTCCTGACCGGCAACCAGGGCGAACCCGAGGTCCGCATGTGGGTGCGACCGCGCGCGGGCGACGAGAGCGACCCGGACACGGCGGCGCTGTTCGCGATCATGACCGGCGACATCAGCGCCCCCGTGACGATGAACCGCGGCATGTTCGGCTGGGCGCCGACGGTCCAGCTGACCACCTACCTGCGCAGGCAGCCCGCGCCGGGCTGGCTGCGCGTGATGGCCAGCAGCACGGTGCTCGGCGGCGCATGGTTCGAGGAGGACCACACCGTCCTCGACTCCACCGGGGCGATCGTCGTGCAGAGCCGGCAACTGGCGATGATCCCCCGCTAGGAAGGCGCCGCAGAGCGTCGTGGCAGGCTGTTCGCCATGACGAGAATCGCGGTAATCGGAGGCGGCAAGATCGGCGAGGCCCTCATCTCGGGGCTTCTGCAGGCAGGTCACGCCGTCAAGGATCTGGTGGTGGCCGAGCAGCACCCGGCGCGCGCCGACGAGCTGGCAGCGGCGTACTCGGTGCGGGTCACCACCCCGTCCGACGCCGCCGAAGGCGCCGACGTCATCGTGATGGCCGTCAAGCCGGGAGACGTCGAGTCCGCGCTCACCGAGGTGTCCAAGGTGGAACTCGACGGCGAGCGCGAGCAGCTGCTCGTCTCGCTCGCTGCCGGTATCCCCACCGCCTTCTACGAGACGAGACTGCCCGCCGGGTTCCCCGTGGTCCGGGTCATGCCCAACACGCCCATGCTGGTCGGTGAGGGCGTCAGCGTGCTCGCGCCCGGCAGGCACGTGAAGAAGGAACACCTCGAACTGGTCCGCGGCGTCCTGTCGTCGGTCGGCAAGGTCGTCGTCGTCCCCGAATCGCAGATCGACGCCGTCACCGCCGTCTCCGGCTCCGGTCCGGCCTATTTCTTCCTGGTCGCCGAGGCCATGATCGACGCGGGCGTGGGGCTCGGACTGACCCGGGCGACCGCGACCGAACTGGTCGTGCAGACCATGGTCGGCTCCGCGGCCATGCTCGACAGGTCGGGGGAGAGCGCGACCGAACTTCGTGCCGCCGTGACTTCACCCGGCGGAACCACCGCGGCGGCAATCCGCCGGCTGGAGGGAAACGGTCTCCGAACAGCATTTTTCGACGCCCTCGAAGCCGCGAAAATTCGTTCTGCCGAACTCGGCACGACGACCGAATGAATATTCGATTGCCCACACCCGTCGCAGTAACCCCATCCGTCCCGCTAAGCTCGAAGTAGCACGTGCGTGTCTGTTCCGCCGGAGGGGAAGCCGGCGGCGCGAGACGTGCCGGAGGTAAGTGGTTGATGACGTCTGCAAAAAAGCCGTCCAAGGGCTCGGCCCCGGACGGACAACCGGCACTGGCCGGAACGCAATTTCTCACCGTCGCCGAGGTAGCGACGCTGATGAGAGTGTCCAAGATGACTGTGTATCGGTTGGTGCACAGCGGCGAACTGCCCGCCGTCCGCGTGGGCCGCTCGTTCAGAGTGCATGCGAAAGCAGTGCACGACTACCTCGAAACCTCGTACTTCGACGCCGGTTGACCGATCGGCACGAAGAGGGTCACTTCGACCTCGTTTTCGGGGAGAGGACCCGCACCGGTACGATTAGCGACTGTCGTACCAGCCAGCTGGTGTCGTAAGGCGCTGAGCTAGTTAAAACGAGGCCCAGGCGCCAGAGTGGCGCGAGCGTACGTGATCGGCGTGCGCAGGAACGCTAGAGAAGAACGTGAGGGACACCCGCTATGGGTTCAGTGATCAAGAAGCGACGCAAGCGCATGTCGAAGAAGAAGCACCGTAAGCTGCTTCGCCGCACCCGAGTGCAGCGCAGGAAACTCGGTAAGTAAAGAGTTGCGTCTGGATGCCCGTCACCTCCGGTGGCGGGCATCCGTCGTTTCACGGCGGGCCTGTCGCGTATCGGGCGACCGGCCAATTGCCGTTGTGCGGAGCGCCATCCCCTTCCTGCACGTATCGTTGACGTCACTCGCTACGTGATCGGGGGTCTTAGTGGTTGTGAGTGACGAAGACAGTACTACGCGGACGGCGGTGCCGCGCGTCGTGCTGGTCACTGGGGCCAGCAGGTTTCTGGGTGGATATCTGGTCACCCGGCTCGCTCAGAATCCGGCCATCGAGCGGGTCATCGCGGTGGACGCGGTGTCGCCGAGCAAGGACATGTTGCGCCGCATGGGCCGCGCCGAGTTCGTGCGCGCCGACATCCGGAATCCCTTGATCGGCAAGGTTATTCGTAACGCCGAGGTCGACACCGTCGTGCACGCGTCGACGCTGGCGCGCCCGCCGAAGTCGGGTAGTCGCGCGGCCATGAAGGACATGAACGTCATCGGCGCGATGCAGTTGTTCGCCGTCTGCCAGAAGGCTCCGAGCGTCCGTAAGGTCGTGTTGCGTTCGGCCTCCGTGGTCTACGGCTGCAGCGCCAAGGACCCGGCCAAGTTCACCGAGGAGATGAGCGCCCGGCGCCGCCCGGCGGGCGCGTACGCGCGGGACTGCATCGAGATCGAGGGGTATCTGCGCGGAATGGGGCGCAGGCGCCCCGACATCGGCGTGTCGATCGTCCGCCTCGCACCGCTGGTCGGGCCGCGACTCAACGCGACGGTCGCGCAGTACCTCACCTCACCGGTCGTGCCGACCATTCTCGGGCGGGACGCACGCCTGCAGGTCCTGCACGAAGAGGACGCGCTGGCCGCGCTGGAACGGGCCACGGTGTCGGGTCCGGCGGGCACGTTCAACGTCGCGGGCGACGGCGTCGTCATGATGTCGCAGGCCATCCGCCGCGCCGGGCGGATCGAGGTCCCGATGCCGTTCGGGTTGTTCCGCAACCTCGGACGTGCGCTGATGGGGCCGGTGATGCGGTCGTACACCACCGAGCAACTCGAGTACTTCCATTTCGGTTGCGGACTGGACACCACGCGCATGCGAACCGAACTATCCTTCGAGCCACGGTGGACCTCGATGCAGGCGCTCGACGACTTCGCTCGTGCTGCCGGCGTCAAGGCGATCATCAAGAACGAATGGGTCGACGCAGCAGAGAACGCACTACTCGCTCTTACCGGCACGGCGAAAGGGGAGAGGTGAACGAAGTGGCGAAGGTCATTCCGTTGCACGGTGCGACAGCCGCGCGCGGGACCGCTATCGGACGTTCGAGGCGTGAGCAGAGCGAGAGCAGACATCCGTCCGCGATGCCGCCGCCCTCCGTGATCACCCCACCCCAGCCCGTCACCGAGTCCTCGGCGGTCGACGCCGTCCGCCACGCCCTGGCCGAGCAGATCGTCAACACCGCCGAGTTCGTGCGCCGCCGGCTCTCGGGCGACTATCACGTCGACGACTTCGGCTACGACCCCCACTTCGCCGAGAACGTGTGGCTCCCCATCCTGCGTCCGCTGTTCGACAAGTGGTTCCGCGTGGAGGTCAGCGGTCTGGAGAACATTCCATCGACCGGCGGTGCGCTGGTGGTCGCCAACCATGCCGGTGTGCTGCCCATCGACGGCCTGATGACCTCGGTCGCCGTTCACGACCATCACCCTGCGCATCGCCCGCTGCGGATGCTGGCCGCCGATCTCGCGTTCGAGATGCCGCTCGTCGGTGGTGTCGCACGCAAGGCCGGGCACACGCTCGCGTGCCACCCGGACGCCGTGCGCCTGCTGCAGGACGGGGAGGTCGCGGCCGTGTTCCCCGAAGGTTTCAAGGGCATCGGCAAACCGTTCAGCGAACGGTACAAGTTGCAGCGGTTCGGCCGCGGTGGCTTCGTGTCCGCCGCCATGCGGACCGGTGCGCCGATCATTCCGTGCTCGATCGTGGGGTCCGAGGAGATCTACCCGAAGATCGGTGAACTCGGGACGCTCGCCCGACTGCTGGGGATGCCGTACTTCCCGGTGACCCCGCTCTTCCCGCACTTCGGGCCGCTCGGGCTCGTGCCGTTGCCGTCGAAGTGGTACATCGAGTTCGGCAAGCCGATCGTCACCGACACGTACGACGCGTCGGCGGCCGACGACCCGATGGAACTGTTCGAGGTCACCGACCACGTCCGGGAGACCATCCAGCAGACGCTGTACCGGCTCCTCGCGAAGCGCCGGAACGTGTTCCTGGGCTGAGCCGCGGCGGGCGGCTCAGGCCGCCTGTTCGCGGCGGCGCGCGACGACGGCGGCGAGTGCGCCGCCTGCCGCGCCGAGGAGCAGCGCGGTGGGAACGCCGATCTTGGCGGCCTTGCGTCCGGTCCGGAAGTCGCGGATCTCCCAGCCCCGGTTCTTGGCGAGCTCACGCAGATCGGTGTCGGGGTTGATCGCGACCGCGGTCCCGACGAGCGACAGCATCGGCACGTCGTTGTGGCTGTCCGAGTAGGCGGTGCAGCGCTTGAGGTTGAGGCCCTCGCGGACCGCGAGGGCACGCACGGCGTGTGCCTTGCCGAGGCCGTGCAGGATGTCGCCGACCAGACGTCCGGTGAACATCCCGTCCTCGCTCTCGGCGACCGTGCCGAGGGCGCCGGTGAGGCCGAGGCGTTTCGCGATGACCTGCGCCAGTTCCACCGGGGTCGCGGTGACGAGCCACACCTGCTGTCCGGCGTCGAGGTGCATCTGCGCCAGCGCCCGGGTGCCGGGCCAGATCTTGTCGGCGATCACCTCGTCGTAGATCTCCTCACCGAGCCGGGCGAGTTCGGCCGTCGACCGTCCGGAGACGAACGACAGGGCCTTCTCCCGGCCGGAGGCGACGTCGTCGCTGCTCTCCTTGCCGGTGACGCGGAACTTGACCTGCTTCCACGCGAAGTCGAGGAGGTCGGACGTCTTCAGATACTTGCGGGCGGCGAGCCCGCGCGCGAAGTGGATGATCGAGGCGCCCTGGACCATCGTGTTGTCGACGTCGAAGAACGCGGCGGCCGTCAGGTCGAGGGGAACGTCGTGTTCGACCAGTTCGGTGTCCTCGCCGGACGCGACGTGAAGTGCGAGGGCCGCGTCGGCGCTCGCCTCACCTGCGACGTTGGCACGTACCTCGGCTTCGCTGGGTCCCAGCGGATTCCTGAACTGGCGTCGGCCCGGGAGGATGATCCCCGCCAGACCTGAACCGAAACCCGAGCCGTTCGGTAGTGATCGCGCAGGCACTCGCACCTCCCGTATCGCAGAAGCCTCTGGGAGCAGCCTATCCCCCGAATCGGGGACGGGGCGGGTGGATGGCCCCGCGGGGGGAACTGTGTGACGTTCATCTCCGAGCCGATTGGCGTCCGCGGACCCCGAAACGGCACAGTGACTCCACCGGAGGCGTCGAAAGGAAGTGGCGGGGCATGAGCACGGGTGGACACGAGGTGACGCTTCTCACGAGGGCGGGGTGCGGTGCGTGCGCGCCGGCCCGCGAGCGGTTGCTGGTTCTGTGCGAGGAGTTCGGGCTGGAACTGACGTGCATAGACGTCGACGCGGCGGCGGCCACGGACCCCGAAATCCGGGCCGAATTCGGCGACCGATTGCCGGTGGTGTTGCTCGACGGACGTGAGCACAGTTACTGGGAGGTCGACGAAGAGCGCCTTCGCTCGGATTTACGCAAGTAAGGGAACCCTAAAAGTGGGATCGTCCGATGCCGTGCAGGTAGGACCGCATGTCGCGCAGTCGCAGCGACTTTGTGCATGGGTTCACAAGCAGTTACCGTGGTGTGAACAATTCCCCGGAGCATCGTGAAGAACGGCATCGAATGCCGGTCGGACGAGGAGCCAACGACGTGACCGAAACGCACCAGACGCATGGGTCTGTGGCCCCTGGCGTCACGGGGGCGGTCGGGCAGTCTGTGGTCGGGTCGCCGGCCCCCTCGGGCACCGGCGCGGCCCCGCTCGCCGAATCGCGGGACATCCCCCAGGCTACGGTGACGCGCCTCGCGACATACCTGCGGGTCCTCGGAGTGCTGACCGAACGCGGCACGATCATCGTCTCGAGCGAGGAACTCGCCGCCGCCTCCGGTGTCGGCTCCGCGAAGCTTCGCAAGGACCTTTCCTTCCTGGGCCCGAACGGTGTGCGGGGCGTCGGTTACGACGTGACGCGCCTGCGGGCCCGCATCGAGCGGGCGCTCGGCCTGGACCGCGGACACAAGGTGGTGCTCGTCGGCGTCGGGAACCTCGGCCAGGCGCTCGCCGGCTACGGCGGTTTCGGCCGGCGCGGGTTCTCCATGGTCGGACTGTTCGACAGCGACCCGGCGCGGGTCGGTGCGCCGGTGGGCGACCTCACCGTGCGGCACGTCGACGAACTCGAGCAGGCCTGCGCCGAACTCGAGGCCACCATCGGAGTCATCTCGACCCCCGACGAGGCGGCGCAGGAAGTCGCCGACCGTCTCGTGCGCGCCGGACTGCGCTGCATCCTCAGCTTCTCGCCCACCTCCCTCGACGTCCCCGATCACGTCGAGATGCGCCGCGTCGACCTCGCGGTCGAAATGCAGGTCCTGTCGTTCAACAGCGCACGCAACACGGAATCGGTACCCACCGCTCCCCGCGTCCGCATCGGACATTCGGCTGTCCCGTCCACCGCACCAAGAAACGGATCAGTGATCGCGCCGTGAGTGTTCTGCTTGTCGGGGTCTCGCACAGGACGGCCCCGGTGCCGGTTCTCGAGCGGGTGGCTGTCACCGACACCGATCGCCCGAAGTTGACGGACAAGCTTCTGGCGTCGTCGCACATCTCGGAGGCGATGATCGTCTCCACCTGCAACCGGGTGGAGATCTACGCCGTCGTCGATGCGTTCCACGGTGCGCTGGCCGAGGTCGGCGAACTGCTCGCCGACCATTCGGGGCTCGATCTGACCGATCTGCACCGGCACGCGTACGTCCGCTACAGCGAGGCTGCGGCGGAGCACCTGTTCGCCGTGGCCAGTGGTCTCGACTCGATGGTGATCGGCGAGCAGCAGATCCTGGGGCAGATCCGGACCGCGTACGCGTCCTCCGACGCCCAGCAGGCCGCGGGCCGCACGCTGCACGAACTCGCGCAGCAGGCGCTGCGCGTCGGCAAGCGGGTGCACTCGGAGACCGGTATCGACTCCGCGGGCGCGTCCGTCGTGTCCGTGGCCCTCGACCGCGCCGCCGGCATCGTCGGCGCAGGCGGACTGACCGGACGGACCGCCGTCGTGGTCGGCGCCGGATCGATGGGCGGATTGTCCGTCGCACACCTCACGCGTGCCGGGATCGGCCGCATCGTCGTCGTGAACCGCACCAAGGAGCGCGCCGAACACCTCGCCGACACGGCCCGGTCCAACGGCGTCGCGGCGGAGGCCCTCGACCTGGCCGAACTCGCGGACGCGATGGCCCAGGCGGATGTCCTCGTGACCTGTACCGGCGCGGTCGGCGCCGTCGTCACGCTCGCGGACACCCACCGCGCGCTGGCACAGCCCGGCCGCGCTCCCGAACGCCCCCTCGTCATCTGCGACCTCGGACTGCCCCGCGACGTCGAACCCGCCGTGTCCGGTCTGCCCGGGGTCACCGTCCTCGACATGGAATCGCTGCAGCGCGATCCCGCCGCGGGCGCGGCCGCATCCGACGCCGACGCCGCCCGGACGATCGTCGCCGCCGAACTCGCCAACTACCTCGCAGGCCAGCGGCTGGCGGAGGTCACGCCGACCGTCACGGCCCTGCGCCAGCGCGCGGCGGACGTGGTCGAGGCGGAGCTCATGCGACTGGATTCGCGTCTGCCCGGACTCGACGATCCCGAGCGCGACGAGGTCGCCCGCACGGTGCGGCGAGTGGTCGACAAGCTCCTGCACGCGCCCACCGTCCGCGTGAAACAGCTCGCCTCCGCGCCCGGTGGCGACTCCTACGCCGCCGCTCTGCGCGAATTGTTCGAACTCAGCCCCGGATCCGTCGAGGCCGTAGCGAAGCCCACCGAACTCGGTGGCGCCGACCTGGGTGCCATCGACATCACCGACGGCTTCATCGCAGGCCAGGACCCGCGCCTGCGCCGCTTCGTCGGAGACGACAACCATGGGAAGGAATCGCAGGCATGAGCGCCGTCGGCACCCGTACGCTGCGGATCGGAACCCGTGGGAGTGAGCTCGCGACCACCCAGGCCGGAACCGTGCGCGACGCACTGATCTCGGCCGGGCACGACGCCGAACTCGTCATCATCAAGACCAAGGGCGACCAGTCCATGGAATCGGTGGAGAAGATCGGTGTCGGCGTCTTCACCGCCGAACTCCGGGAAGCGCTCGCCGACGGCCGGGTCGACGTGGCCGTCCACTCCTACAAGGACCTGCCGACCGCCCGCGACGAGCGGTTCACGATCGCGGCCATTCCGCCGCGCGAGGATCCCCGCGACGCGCTCGTGGCCCGCGACGGACTGGTCCTCGGTGAGCTGCCCGCCGGTTCGAAGGTCGGCACGTCCGCACCTCGGCGCACGTCGCAGTTGCGGGCGCTGGGCCTCGGCCTCGACATCCAGCCGCTGCGCGGCAACCTGCAGCGGCGCCTCGGCAAGGTCGAATCCGGTGAACTCGACGCCGTGATCCTGGCCCGGGCGGGCCTGGCGCGGATCGGGCGACTGGACCTGATCACCGAGTCCCTCGAACCGGTCCAGATGCTGCCCGCACCCGCGCAGGGCGCGCTCGCCGTCGAATGCCTGTCGGTGAACACGGCCCTCGTGGCGATCCTGTCCGAGCTCGACGACCCGAACAGCCGCGCCGCCGTCACGGCGGAACGTGCCTTGCTCGCGGAACTCGAGGCCGGTTGCACCGCGCCCGTCGGCGCCATCGCCGAGGTCGTCGAATCCCTCGACGACGACGGCCGCATCTTCGACGAACTGTCCGTCCGGGGCTGCGCCGCGGCCATCGACGGTTCCGACGTCATACGCACGGGGGCCGTGGGCTCCCCGGAGAACGCCGAAGAACTCGGCCGCTCCGTCGCGCGGGAGCTTCTCGAGCTCGGTGCGCGGGAGCTGATGAATGTCACCGAGGCCGGTGATGCCGATGTTTGATGTGCGAAGGCCGACTGATCGGCCGATCCGCTTCCTGTACCCATCTCGACACATGATCGCACTGGAGAATTACCGATGAGCCGAGTCCGTAAGAACACCCCCGGACGAATCCTGTTCGTGGGATCCGGACCGGGCGATCCGGCACTGCTCACCGTGCACGCACGGGACGTCCTTGCCGCAGCCACCCTCGCCTTCACCGACCCCGACGTCGACAAGGGCGTCACCGTTCTGGTGGGCACCGACCTGGGCGTCGACGCCGAGACCGGTGAGCCGCTCGCCGAGGTCCGTCCCGCACTGGGGGAGCCGGCGGAGGTCGCGAAGACCCTCGTCCACGAGGCGAGGAACGGCCACGACGTCGTGCGTCTGGTGTCCGGCGACCCGCTGACCACCGACTCCGTGATCGCCGAGGTCACCGCCGTCGCCCGCACCCAGGTGCAGTTCGAGGTCCTGCCGGGCCTGCCGTCCGCGTCCGCCGTCCCCTCCTACGCCGGTATGGCACTGGGGTCGGGACACACCGAGGCCGACGTCCGCGGCGAGGTCGACTGGGCAGCCCTGGCCGCCGCACCCGGACCGCTGGTCCTGCACGCCACGTCGGGCCACCTCGCCGAGACGGCGAGCGCCCTCGTCGAGCACGGTCTGGCCCCGCAGACCCCGGCCGCCATCACTGTCCGCGGCACCACCCGCCAGCAGCGCACGGTGGAAGCCACCCTCGCGACGCTGAACGAGGCCGGTTCGGAACTGGTCGGTTCGCTGGTCGTGACGGTCGGCAAGGTCGTCGCCCAGCGCAACAAGATGTCCTGGTGGGAGTCGCGCGCGCTGTACGGCTGGAAGGTCCTGGTGCCGCGCACCAAGGATCAAGCAGGCGAGATGAGCGACCGCCTCGTCACCCACGGCGCCATCCCGATCGAGGTGCCCACCATCGCCGTCGAGCCGCCCCGCAGCCCGGCACAGATGGAACGGTCCGTGAAGGGCCTCGTCGACGGCCGCTACCAGTGGGTGGTCTTCACCTCCACCAACGCGGTGCGTGCGGTGTGGGAGAAGTTCGAGGAGTTCGGGCTCGACGCCCGCGCGTTCTCCGGCGTCAAGATCGCCTGCATCGGCGAGGCCACCGCAGCCAAGGTGCGCTCGTTCGGAATCAACCCCGAACTCGTGCCGTCCGGTGAGCAGTCGAGCGAAGGCCTGCTGGCCGAATTCGCCCCGTACGACGATGTTTTCGACCCGGTCAACCGGGTTCTGCTGCCCCGCGCCGACATCGCCACCGAGACGCTCGCCGAGGGCCTGCGCGAACGCGGCTGGGAAATCGACGACGTCACCGCGTACCGCACCGTCCGGGCTGCGCCGCCGCCGGCCGAGACCCGCGAGATGATCAAGACCGGTGGGTTCGACGCCGTCTGCTTCACCTCGTCCTCGACGGTCCGCAACCTCGTCGGTATCGCCGGAAAGCCGCACGCGCGCACCCTCGTCGCCTGCATCGGTCCCAAGACCGCCGAGACGGCCATCGAGTTCGGTCTGCGCGTGGACGTGCAGCCGGAGACCGCTCAGGTCGGCCCGCTGGTGGAGGCTCTCGCAGAGCACGCCGCGCGCCTGCGCGCCGAGGGCGCACTGCCCCCGCCGCGCAAGAAGTCCCGCGCTCGGCGATAGGCGCTACGCGCCTGTGCGTGGTTGAGGAGTCCAGGGACTCGTCAACCACTCACAGGCCCGACGAAGGAGGGCATGTCCGTGTTTCCGACCCACCGCCCGCGACGGCTCCGCCGGACGCCGGCGCTGCGCCGGCTCGTGGCCGAGACTTCGCTCGAGCCACGGCATCTCGTGTTGCCGATGTTCGTCGCGGACGGGATCGACGAGCCTCGCGAGATCTCGTCGATGCCCGGCGTGTTCCAGCACACCCCCGACTCGCTGCGGCGGGCGGCCACGGAGGCGGCCGAGGCGGGGCTCGGCGGGCTCATGCTCTTCGGGGTGCCGCGTCCCGACGACAAGGATCCCGAGGGTTCGGGTGCGTCCGATCCGGACGGTATTCTGAACCGCGGATTGCGCTGGCTCGCAGACGAAGTCGGCGACGCGACGGTGATCATGGCGGACACCTGTCTGGACGAGTTCACCGACCACGGCCATTGCGGTGTTCTCGACGCGAACGGTGCGGTGGACAACGATCTCACGCTGCAGCGGTACGTCGACATGGCGGTCGCGCAGGCCGAGGCCGGTGCGCATCTGCTCGGGCCGAGCGGAATGATGGACGGCCAGGTCGGCGCCATCCGGAAGGCGCTCGACGGCGAGGGTTACACCGACGTCGGTCAGCTCGCGTACTCGGCGAAGTACGCCTCCGCGTTCTACGGGCCGTTCCGTGAGGCGGTCGGTTCGTCGTTGCAGGGCGATCGCCGTACGTACCAACAGGATTCGGCGAACCGCCGCGAATCGTTGCGTGAGGTGGACCTCGACGTCGACGAGGGTGCCGACATGGTGATGGTGAAGCCGGCGATGTCGTACCTGGACATCCTGCGCGAGACGGCGGACCGCTCGCCGGTGCCCGTTGCGGCGTATCAGATCTCGGGTGAGTACTCGATGATCACGGCCGCCGCGCAGAACGGCTGGATCGACAGGGACGCCGCGATCCTCGAATCGCTCACCAGCATCCGCCGCGCGGGCGCCGACGTCGTGCTGACCTACTGGGCGACCGAAGCGGCGGGCTGGTTGTGATCGCCTCGCAGGCGGATACGGTGGTGCCATGACCCAGCAGTGGCCACCGACACCGCCGCACCAGGCCCCGCATCAGCAGAGCCCGTCCCCGCACAATTTCCCGTACCCCCCGCCGGTGCCGCAGCCGAAGCCCGAACGTCCGGCACCGGTCGACGTCGGCACCGCGGCCCAGTTGCTGTGGGTGGTGGCCGTGCTCGGTCTGGTCCAGGCGCTGGCCGCGATGGTTCTCGTGGTGGGGGAGAAGTCGACGTTCGTCGACGAACTGATGAAGAACCCCAGCTTCACGTCCGGCGAGGTCGACATGACCCGCGACGGTGTGGAGAAGCTGTTCTACGTGGGTATCGGGTTCACGGTCGTCCTCATTCTGATCCTCACCGGGCTCTTCGTCCTGTTCGTGCACTTCATGCGGAAGGGCCGGAACTGGGCCAGGATGCTGATCACCATCGCGTGCGTGATGATGGTGGTGTGGACGATCCCGGTGCTCTTCGGTATCGGATCGGACGGAAGCGCTTCCGCGCTCGCACTCGGCGGCGTGCAGATCCTGCAGGCCGTGGTGGCAGTCGGCGCCGTCGTGCTGATGCACCGGAAGGATTCCAACAGCTACTTCCTGAGGTTGCCACCCTCCGCCGAGTAGCTTCGATTTGCTCGTGAAATATAAAGATGTACCGTGAAGTACGTCACAAGGGTAGAACGGCAGACTTCATTTCGACCGAAGGACTTTTCTCCATGCGCGCTGACGATCGAGCACACGGGTCTCGCAAAGAAGCAATGATGTTCGCGATCATCGTGGCCTTCGTGCTACTGACTCTGTTGCTCGTCGTGATCCCCGGCGTGCTGTCCTGACGAGCCCCACGTATTCCTCGCGGACCGCGATGTCGCAGGATGAGCGTGTGAGCGAAACTGCCGTCCTGTTCAGTGAGCCGGGCGCCCGCTGGCGGATGCTGGCGTTCGGTCCGGTGTTCTGCCTGATCGCCTTGATCATCGAACTTCTGACCGGCCCTGTGGTGCACTGGTTCGCGCTGTCGCTGTTCGCGGTGCTGCTCAGCGGGTTCGTCTACGTGCAGGTGGTGGCCGCGCGCAGGCATGCGAGCGTCGAACTCACGACGTCGTCGTTGCGGCAGGGCACCGAAGACCTGCCGATCACCGAGATTCTGAAGATCATGCCCCCCGCCGACCCCGAGTCGTACGAGCAGCAGCCGTGGGAAACCGCCCGGAGTCTGGGCGAACTGTCCGCGGTTCCGCGACGCCGGAAGGGCATCGGACTGCGACTGCGGGGCGGCGCCCTCGTGCAGGCGTGGGCGAAGGACGACGTGGCACTGCGCGCGCAACTCGAATCGCTGCTCGCGAATTCGGCGGGAGGATCTTCCGAATGAACCGCCGGACCGTGACGGCGGCCGCGGAGTGGCTCGGCGCCGTGGCCGCCCTCGCCGTCGCAGTGTGGTGCTGGAACCACGCCCGGGTCACGTCGGAATTCGGTCCCGTCGCGCCGGGTGCGCCCTCGTTCGAGGGCACCGCGTATACGGGGTCGTGGATCGCCGTCGCCGCCGCACTGGTGGCGGTCGCCGGACTGCTGGTGATCGATTCGGTGCGCCGGCTACGACCCGGCCCGGCGGGCGAACCCGCCGAGCCGGCCCCGTCACCGGAAGATCTGGGTCTTGCGGACGGTGTCGGTCCCGGGACCGTCGAGCATCGCGGAGCCGAGTAGCGCCTCGGGAACCCCGAGCCCCTCGATGAGCGTCTGCGCGTGCGGCCGCAACGACCGGCACCGCTCGTTGATTCCCCTCTGCACCGCCTTCGACCGCTCCACCGACAGTTGCCGGTGTTCCATGAACCACGCCTTGTCCTCCTCGATCACGCTCAGCGCGTAGAGGTCGCAGACATCGCTCAGCAGGTCGCGGGCCTCGTCGTCCTCGCACTCGTCGATGCCGGCGACGAACGCCTCGAGCACGATCCGGTCGATGTGAGCCTGCGCGGCGTGCAGCACATGATCCTGCACGAAATTGAAGGCGTCGAACGGGTTCTCCTCGCGCTTCTGCGCACCCTGCAGGCGGCGGGCGGCGGTCGACAGCAGGTACTGCTCCCGATCCTCGAACATCGTGAGCTGGGTGCCGCGGTTGAAGAGGCTGCCGTCCTCCTCGTTGTCCTGCCTCGTGTCGAGGATCGTCTGGATGATCTGCTGTGCGGCGGTGCGCTTCTTGACGACGTCGGAGACCGTCGTGGCCGCGAACCGCATCCATTCGACGGGGCTCATGCCGCGCACCTCGTCCGCATACGACGTGAGCAGTTCCTTGGCCACCAGCTGAGTCAGGACGTGGTTGTCGCCCTCGAACGTGGTGAACACGTCGGTGTCCGCCTTCAGCGCCGTGAGCCGGTTCTCGGCCATGTACCCGGCACCGCCGCACGCTTCCCGGGCCTCCTGGATCGCGCGGGTGGCGTGCCAGGTGTTCGCCACCTTGAGCCCGGCGGCGCGGCCCTCGAGTTCGCGCTGTTCCTGGGGGTCGGCGTCGTCACGGCTCTGGATCTCGTGCATCGTGGCGACGAGTTCGTTCTGCGCGAATTGCAGTGCGTAGGAGCGTGCGATCAGCGGGAACAGCCTGCGCTGGTGCACGAGATAGTCCATGAGCAGCACTTCGTCCTCGGCCTGAGGCGCGTTGAACTGCCTGCGCTGCAAGGCATAACGGGTCGCGATCGACAGCGCGACACGGGCGGCGGCGCCCGCGGACCCGCCGACGGTGACGCGTCCGCGCACGAGAGTGCCCACCATCGTGAAGAAGCGGCGGTTCGCGTTGTCGATCGGTGATGTGTACGTGCCGTCCGGCTCGACATCGGCGTACTTGTTGAGCAGGTTCTCCCGCGGAATTCTCACCTGGTCGAACGTGATCCGGCCGTTGTCGACCCCGGGGAGGCCACCCTTGTAGCCGCAGTCCGACGTGTGGACGCCGGGGAGGTCGTTGCCCTCCTCGTCCCGGATCGGCACCACGAAGCAGTGCACGCCCCGGGACTCGCCGCCCGTGATCAACTGCGCGAACACCGCGGCCGTCGTCGCGTGCTGCGCCGCGCCGCCGATGTAATCCTTGCGCGAGGACGGTGTGGGGGAGTGGACGACGAATTCGGCTGTCTCCGGGTCGTACGTGGCGGTGGTCTCGAGCGCCTGCACGTCGCTGCCGTGACCCGTCTCCGTCATCGCGAAACAACCCAGCAGATCCAGGTCGACGAGACGCTTCACGTACGCCTCGTGATGGCGCGCCGTGCCGAGATTCTCGATCGCGCCGCCGAAAAGTCCCCACTGCACGCCGGCCTTGACCATCAGCGACAGGTCGGACATCGCCAGCATCTCGATGCTCGTGACGGCGGCGCCGGCGTCGCCGGTGCCACCATGGTCTTTCGCGAATCCGGCGGCCGCGTAGCCGTTGCTCGCGAGCACGCGCAACTGTGCCAGCGCCTTGGCGCGGGCCTCGTCGAGGTCGGGGGTGTAGTGCGGGGCGAAGTCGGGGGCGCCGGACAATTCCGCCCTGACGCGCTCGCGTACCTCCCGCCAGCGTCCGTCGAGTGTGCTTCTCAAGTGGTCAGCTGTGGTGGCCATGACTCGACAGTAGCCGTCGCTGTGAGGCGCGCGGCGTCGGTCGCGGAACCGGCGATACCGATACCGCCGAGAAGCATTCTTGCTCTAAGCATCTGCGGTCGCCTAGGAGTGGGACACCTCCGATGTCGCACCCTTCAACCCGTACAACGTGATCTGGCGGATCCAGCACTGGATTCGCAGCGGCATCCGCGACTGACCGGGACGGTATCGGGTACTCCCGTGCGGTGAGCTTTTCCCACGCACTACGGTCCGCCGTCACAGGTGCAGGCGCTCGGTGGGCCTCCGCGCCGAGTGGCACCGCACGCCACCCGATCAGCATCACCACGGCGTCGGTGTCACTCGAGGAACAGCATCGGCGACGGGTGCGCAGGTACGTGATCGTGGCGTCCGGCAGGACTTTCGCGTTCCTGCTGTCGGCGGTGGTCTACGGAGTCACCGGCAACCCGTGGGCGGCTGTGGCGATCATCGGTGTGTCGCTTCCGCTGCCGTGGTTCGTTGCCCTGATCGTCGACGACTTGCCGCCGTGGGAGAAGGACGAGTCTCACGATAGTGGGTGAGGCGTGTGACCGCGGCGATCACCAGAAACGACTGCCGGGCCCACCCTTGAAGGGGCCGACCACCCGATCGGTGATCCAGCCGCCGTAGAACCCTCCCGCCTGGGGTCGCGCCCGCTCGCCGTCGACGAAACAGCCGTCCATCGGTCCGGGCGTGACCGCCACGTGCCCGAGAAGGAGGTCGTAGCCGGCAACTGGCCGCGGATAGTGCCACGCCGCACGCTCGGCGACGTGTCCGCCCGCGACGACGTCGAAATAGTCCGCCCGCCCCTTCCACTCGCACACCGTGCTCCCGGCGACCGGACGCAGGACGCCGTCGGCGAAGCACGACCGCGGCAGGTAGTACGTCGGCGGGTGGCTCGTCTCGAGCACTCGCAACGGGGTGCGGGTGCGCGCGACGAGTTGTCCGCCGAACCACACCTCCACCAGCTCGTCGCTCCGCCGGACCGCGGGCGGTCGCGGGTAGTCCCACACCGACTCCTGTCCCGGACCGACGGGGTCCGGCACCGGACGGCCGCTCGTCACGGGAGGTCCGCCGACGTGATCACAGCGCGGCCAGGTATCGCACCGGGTCGCGCCAGAACGCGGTGATCACGTCGGCGAGGGTGGCCGGATCCGCGATCAGTGGTGTGACGTGGCCGGCGCCGTCCACCGCGGTGGCCGCGCCGTGCGGCAAAGTCGCCGCGGCGGCACGTGCCTGCTCGAGGGAGATCATCGTGTCTGCGCGGGGGACGATCATCAGCGTCGGTGCACCGATCCGGGGGAGAAGCGGGTCCAGCCCCTCGCGGTGCAGCATGATCGACTGCATCGCCTCGTGCATGCCACGCCGCGGCGCCTGCCGGAAGGTCCGGGAGACGGCCTGGAACTGCTGCGGGTGATTCCGTGAAAGCTCTTTGCCGAGAAGGACGTTCATCACCGCGGTCGTGAGCGGTGGAATCGGCCCGGCGATGCGGTAGGCCCACACCATCGGCACGATCCTGGCGCGTTCCCGTCGGGTGAGGGCTTGGGTCGGTGTCCCGATCGTCACGACGGTGCGGCACCGGTCGGGACTGTGGGCGGCCGCGACGAGTCCGACGTGTCCACCCCAGGCGTTGCCCACCCAGTCGACGGGTTCGATGATGTCGAGCGCGTCGAGGACGGCGACGGCCGCCGCGGCGCACTCCTCCAGCGTGAACCGTCGCTGCACGGCGGTGCTCTCCCCGTGGCCGGGTCCGTCGATCGAGATCAGCCGCCGATCCGCGACCAGGTGGCTGCGCAGGGGAGCCCACGTCGTCGAGTCGACGAAAAGGCTGTGCCAGAGCACGGTCGGCGGTCCGCTGCCGGTGACGTGGACGGCGAGGTTCCCGACGCTCGTCGGGATCGTGCGGGTGATCGTTCGTGTGTCCATGGGATGCCCCAGATGAGTGACGTCTCGAGAATTGCTTCGGAAACCGAAACTTCGGTAACCGTAGTATTCTCCTGTGTCATGGAACGGTCAAGAGGTCTGCCGACCGATCGGCCGGCGGTGGGACAGTTGCTGGTCCGTCTGCTGCACGAGTTCCGCCGGGAGTTGAGCGAACCCATGGCGGAGCGCGGGTACGGCGACATCCGGCCACCGCATCTGCAGATCTTCGGCAACATCGGCTGGGACGGGCGGCGGCTGACCGAGATCGCCGCCCGGGCCGAACTGAGTCTGTCCGCCGCGTCCGAACTGATCAACGATCTCGAGGAACTCGGGTACGTCGAGCGGGTGCCGGACACGCGGGATCGGCGGGCGAAACTCGTCGTCCCGACCACGCGGGGGCGGCAGGCGCTGCAGGACGCCGCGATACGGGTCGCCGAGATCGAGCGCCACTGGGGCGGCCTCGTCGGCCACGACCGTTTCGACGACGCCTGCTACCTGCTCAGTGCACTGCTGGACGAGCTGGGTTCCGAGGACCCCTAGGCGCGCGGTGGTGGGACCGCGGCGCGGACCAGCTGGTCGTGCCGCAGCGCGATCTGGGTCTGCGTCGCGATGACCGTCGACGAACGAAGGACGTTGTGCCCGTCGACGATCGAGTTGATCACCCGCTGCAGGTCGGCGTGGGTGCGGGCCACCACCCGGACCAGGACGTCGCCGGCGCCGGTGATCGTGTGCGCTTCCAGCACTTCGGGAATGGCGGTCAGATGCTCGACGACGGCGGCGTGTCCGTTGCCCTGGGCGATCTCGAGGGTGGCGAACGCGACCACGGGAAACCCCAGCGCCTCCGGGTCGAGGGTCGGTGCCGAACTGGTGATCACGCCGGTGCGTTCGAGCCGGTCGAGTCGCGCCTGAACCGTGCCGCGCGCCACCCCCAGGCGTCGCGACGCCTCCAGCACGCCGACCTTCGGCTCGGCATGGAGCAGGTCGAGCAGTGCGGCGTCGAGTTGATCGATGTTCATGGCGTCCCTGGTCAATATGTAGGGTCGATCCGTATTTTGATCCAGCATTCTGTACAGAGTGAACAGCGTCAAGAAGCACCGTTGCGCAGCGGTGTGTGCTGGATCACAGTGGGGTATGACTATCGCCGACATCCGCCTGACGCCGCACGAAGTGGCCGCACACCTGGAGACCGACGAGCTCCGGCAGCTGGTCGGGCTCGTCGAACACGACGACACCGCGGACCCGTTTCCCGTGGTCGCGATGGACGCCGTCGTGTTCGTGTGCGGCAATGCGACGCAGAGCATGCAGTACTTCGTCTCCACCTGGGGCATGACCCTCGTCGCCTATGCCGGGCCGGAGACCGGGCAGCGCTCGCACAAGTCGTTCGTCCTCGAATCCGGAACGGCGCGGTTCGTGCTGCACGGCGCCGTGGACCCGAAGAGCCCGCTCGCCGACCACCACCGGGCCCATGGCGACGGCGTGGTGGACCTGGCCATGGAGGTGCTCGACGTCGACCGCTGCATCGCACACGCACGCTCCCAGGGGGCCACCATCCTCGAGGAACCACGAGACGTCACCGATCAGCACGGCACCGTGCGGCTCGCGGCGATCGCCACCTACGGCAGCACCCGGCACACCCTCGTCGACCGCAGCCGGTACGACGGCCCCTACTTACCGGGATTCGTCTCGCGCTCGAGCGGTTACGCGGCGCGGCCGGGGAAACCGGCTCGCCTGTTCCAGGCGCTCGACCATGCGGTCGGCAACGTCGAGATGGGCCGGATGGATCACTGGGTGCGGTTCTACAACCGGGTCATGGGATTCACGAACATGGCCGAATTCGTCGGCGACGACATCGCCACCGAGTACTCGGCGCTCATGTCGAAGGTCGTGGCGAACGGCAACCACCGGGTGAAGTTCCCGCTCAACGAACCGGCGGTGGGGAAGAAGAAGTCGCAGATCGACGAATACCTCGAGTTCTACGGTGAGCCGGGCTGCCAGCATCTTGCCCTCGCCACCGGCGACATCCTCGCGACCGTCGACGCGCTGCGGGCTGAGGGCGTCGAGTTCCTGGCCACCCCCGACGCCTATTACGAGGATCCGCAACTCCGAGCCCGCATCGGCACGGTGCGGGTGCCGGTGGGGGAACTGCAGAAACGCGGAATCCTCGTCGACCGCGACGAGGACGGGTACCTCCTGCAGGTCTTCACCAAACCGCTCGGCGACCGGCCGACGGTGTTCTTCGAGGTGATCGAACGGCACGGATCGCTGGGGTTCGGGGCAGGTAACTTCCGGGCCCTCTTCGAATCCATCGAGCGCGAACAGGCGGCCCGCGGCAATCTGTGAGCTCCGGTCGGCACGCGGTGCATCATCGACGGATGGCGATGATGGCGATGCGGGCGATGTTCGCCTCGCTCGTCCCGGAACGTCCCGGCGCGACGGATCGGGCAGAGTGATCCTGGCCACCCACTACACCCTGTCGTTGGCAAATTCGACAGAACTGGGACACTGGAGGCCGTGACTGTTTCCTCCGGTGACCCCGACGTGCACGCTTCCCGCTCCGCCCAGCTCTTCGAGAGGGCTGATCTGGTCATTCCCGGCGGTGTCAACTCCCCGGTGCGGGCGTTCCACTCGGTCGGCGGCACCCCGCGGTTCATCAGGGAAGCGTCCGGCTACACGCTCACCGACGTCGACGGCAACGACTACGTCGACCTCATCTGCTCCTGGGGACCGATGATCCTCGGGCACGCGCACCCCGCCGTCGTCGAGGCCGTGCAGAAGGCGGCCACCACCGGCCTCTCGTTCGGCGCGCCCACCGAGGGCGAGATCGAACTGGCCGAGGAGATCGTCCGCCGCGTCGCACCGGTGGAGAAGGTGCGGCTGGTCAACTCCGGCACCGAGGCCACCATGAGCGCCGTCCGCCTCGCCCGCGGATTCACCGGCCGGACCAAGGTCCTCAAGTTCTCCGGCTGCTACCACGGACACGTCGACGCGCTGCTCGCCGACGCCGGCTCGGGACTGGCCACGTTCGGCCTCCCCACGTCGCCCGGCGTCACGGGCGCGCAGGCCGAGGACACCATCGTCGTGCCCTACAACGATCTCGACGCCGTCGCCCAGGCCTTCGCCGCGAACGAGGGCCAGATCGCGTGCGTCATCACCGAGGCCGCCGCGGGCAACATGGGCGCGGTGGCGCCGCAGCCCGGATTCAACGAGGGCCTGCGCAAGCTGACCCGCGACAACGGCGCACTGCTCATCATGGACGAGGTGATGACCGGATTCCGGGTCAGCTCCGCCGGCTGGTTCGGGCTCGACGGCGTCGCCGGCGACCTCTACACGTTCGGCAAGGTGATGAGCGGTGGTCTGCCCGCCGCCGCGTTCGGTGGCCGCGCCGACGTCATGGCGCACCTCGCCCCCGCCGGACCCGTCTACCAGGCAGGCACCCTGTCCGGGAACCCGGTCGCCGTCGCCGCCGGGCTCGCCAGCCTGCGCGCCGCGGACCAGGGTGTGTACGACGCCCTCGAACGCAACAGCGCCACCCTGCGGACGCTGCTGTCCGACGCACTGACCGCGGCGAGCGTGCCGCACCGCGTGCAGACCGCGGGCACCATGCTCAGCGTGTTCTTCAGCGAAGACCCGGTCACCAACTACGCCGAGGCCAAGGCCGCCCAGACCTGGCGCTTCCCGGCCTTCTTCCACGGACTGCTCTCCCGCGGGGTGTACCCGCCGCCGAGCGCGTTCGAGGCGTGGTTCGTCTCCGCCGCCATGGACGACACCGCATTCTCGATCATCGCCGACGCCCTGCCGCACGCCGCGAAGGCCGCCGCCGCGGCCGTCCAGCCCTGACGAGTCTTCCCCTCCGGGGGCCGGCGGCCCCGCCGCCGACACCCACCTGACCTCCCGCCCCGACCCGAGGAACCGCAACGTGACCGAAGCCGATCATCCCGACCACACACAGACCCGCACCATCGTGCACGTGCTCCGGCACGGCGAGGTGCACAACCCGCGAGGGATCCTCTACGGCAGGCTCCCCGGGTTCCGGCTGTCGGTGACGGGTGAGGCGCAGGCCCGCGCGGTGGCGTCGGTGCTGGCCAAGCACGACATCACGCACGTGGTGTCCTCACCGCTGCAGCGGGCGCAGGAGACGGCCGCCCCGATCGCCGACGCACACGGCGTCGACATCGCGACGGACGAGAACCTCATCGAGGCCGGCAACGAATTCGAGGGACTCAAGGTCTCCGTCGGCGACGGCGCGCTGTCCCGTCCCCGGCACTGGTGGAAACTGCGCGACCCGTTCACACCGTCCTGGGGCGAGCCGTACCTGCAGATCGCGCACCGCATGCTGGCCGCCGTCAACACCGCCCGCGTGTCGGCGGTCGGACACGAGGCCGTCGTCGTCAGCCACCAACTCCCCGTCTGGACCCTCCGCCGGTTCCTGCAGGGGGAGCGGCTGTGGCACGATCCGCGCCACCGGCAGTGCGGTCTCGCGTCGCTGACGTCGCTCGTCTACGAGGGCGACACCCTCATCGACATCGTGTACTCGGAGCCCGCGGGCGCGTCGGATCCGAGGGTGACCGGGGCATGAACCGGGGGCGCTTCGCCGGGCTTCTCGCGGTGATCTGTACGGCCGCGGTGTCGCTGTCGGCGTGTGCGTCCGGCGACGACGCCGTGGCTCAGGGCGGCACGTTCGACTTCGTGTCGCCGGGCGGTCAGACGGAGATCTTCTACGACCCGCCTGCCGACCGCGGCACCATCGGCACGGTGTCCGGACCCGATCTGATGACCGAGGGTAAGACCACCTCGATCGACGATTTCGAGGGTCAGGTCGTGGTCCTCAACGTGTGGGGGCAGTGGTGCGGCCCGTGCCGGGGTGAGGCGAACGACCTCGAGCAGGTGTACGAGGAGACCAAGGACCAGGGCGTGTCGTTCCTCGGGATCAACGTGCGGGACAACCAGCAGGACAAGGCGCAGGACTTCGTGATCGACAACAAGGTGTCGTACCCGTCGATCTACGACCCCGCCATGCGGACGATGATCGCGCTGGGTCAGAACTACCCCACGAGCGTCATCCCCACCACGATCGTGCTCGACCGGGAACACCGCGTGGCCGCGGTGTTCCTGAAGGAACTGCTCGTCGAGGACCTGAAGCCGGTGGTCGAACGGGTGGCACAGGAATCGTGAACACCAGCACTGCCCTTCTCGCCGGCGGCGTCGGCGACGCCTTCCAGTCCACCGCGGCCACCGGACCGCTGCTGCTCGCGCTCGGCGCGTGCGTCCTCGCCGGTCTGGTGTCGTTCGCGTCGCCGTGCGTCGTGCCGCTCGTCCCCGGTTACCTGTCCTACCTCGCGGGTGTCGTCGGTGCGGACGCCCCGGCCGTCACCGCTGAGGAAGCAGCCACCCGGACGAAGACCGTGTCGGACGGACGGTTGCGGGTCGCGGGCGCCGCAGCCCTGTTCGTCGCCGGTTTCACTGTGGTGTTCGTGCTGGCCACCGCGTCGGTGTTCGGCGCCATCTCGGCCCTCGCGATCAACCGCGACGTCCTGATGCGGGTCGGCGGAGTGGTCACCATCGCCATGGGCCTGGTGTTCATCGGTCTGATCCCGGCCCTGCAGCGCGACACCCGGCTCGAGCCGCGGCGCATCTCCAGCCTGGCCGGGGCCCCGCTGCTCGGTGCCGTCTTCGCGCTGGGCTGGACGCCGTGCCTCGGACCGACCCTGGCGGGCGTCATCTCCCTCGCCGCGGGCACCGACGGTGCCACCGCGGCCCGCGGAGTGGCCCTGATCGTCGCGTACTGCCTCGGCCTCGGGTTGCCGTTCGTGATCCTCGCGCTCGGCTCGTCCCGCGCGCTGCGCGGCGTCGGCTGGCTGCGCCGCAACGCGCGCACGATTCAAATCTTCGGCGGAATCATGCTGGTGGCCGTGGGTATCGCCCTCGTCACCGGCGCGTGGGACCAGTTCGTCGGCTGGGTTCGCGACGCCTTTATCTCGGAAGTGACCCTGCCGATATGAGCGACATCCAGACTCCCGAGGCCCCGGAAGCCGCACCGGTGCCCCGTCAATCGTTGCCGGGCCGCGCGTTCGCGCTGGTCCGCAACACGTGGCGCGGCCTCACGTCCATGCGCACGGCGCTGGTGCTGCTGTTCCTGCTCGCCCTCGCCGCGATCCCGGGCGCGCTGCTGCCGCAGCGCAGCCTCAACGCAGGCAAGGTCGACGAGTACATCGCGAACCGGCCGACCCTCGGTCCGTGGATGGACAAGCTCGAACTGTTCGACGTGTTCGGCAGTTTCTGGTTCACCGCGATCTACGTCCTGCTCTTCATCTCCCTCGTCGGCTGCATCCTGCCCCGCTGCGTCGACCACGCCAAGGCGCTGCGCACCCGTCCGGTGCCCGCCCCGCGGAACCTCGCGCGACTGCCGCACCACCACGAGGACCGGGTTGACGAGACACCGGAGGAACTCGCCGCGCGCATCCGCACCCACCTGAAGGGGTGGCGGGTCGAGACCCGCGCGGGCGGGGAACGGGCCGCCCACGACGGCGAGATCACCATCTCCGCGGAGAAGGGCTACTTCCGCGAACTCGGCAACCTCGTCTTCCACCTGTCGCTCGTCGCGCTGCTCGTCGCGATCGCCGTCGGCAAGCTGTTCGGCTACGAGGGCAACGTGATCGTCGTCGCCAACAACGGTCCGGGGTTCTGCACCACCTCGCCCGCGGTGTTCGACTCGTTCAAGGCGGGCAACACCCAGGACGGCACCGGCATGACGCCGCTGTGCATCAAGGTGAAGGACTTCGCCGCCGACTACCTCGACAGCGGTCAGGCCGAGATGTTCACGTCCAACATCGCCTACCAGGCCGGCGACGACCTCGAGACGAACACCTGGCGGGACGGGCAGTTGCAGGTCAACCACCCGCTGCGCGTCGAGGGTGACCGCGTCTACCTTCAGGGACACGGGTATGCGCCGACGTTCACCGTCACGTTCCCGAACGGGGAAACCCGCACCGAGACGCTGCAGTGGCGTCCCGACGACGCGACGACATTCCTGAGCAGCGGCGCGATGCGGTTCGACCCGCCCGGCGGCATGTACCCCGACACCGACGAGCGGCGGAAGAACCAGATCGCGATCGAGGGGCTGTTCGCCCCGACCGCGCTGCTGCACGGCAACCTGCTGGCGTCGAGTTTCCCGGCGATGAACGACCCGGCCGTCGCCATCGACATCTACAAGGGCGACACCGGCCTCGACACGGGCAACCCGCAGTCGCTGTTCTCGCTCAACACGGAACTGATCAACCAGGGCCGCCTCGTGAAGCAGGACCGGGTGAATCTGAAGCCGGGGGAGAGTTCGACCCTGTCCGACGGCACCCAGGTGCGGTTCGACGGCGCCGTGGACTTCGTGAACCTGCAGGTGTCGCACGACCCGGCGCAGCAGTGGGTGCTGGTGTCGGCCCTGACGATGATGGCAGGACTGCTCGTCTCGCTGCTGGTCAAGCGCCGCCGGATCTGGGCTCGCATCTACCCCGCGGACGCCGCCGAGCCGCGGCCACGACGTACTGTAGTAGAGCTTGGTGGACTCGCCCGGACCGATCAGGCCGGCTGGGGCGACGAGTTCGGCCGGCTCTGCACCCGTCTGCTCACGGACGACACGAAGCCTGACGCGCAGGAGAGCCAACGATGACGACCAACGAGACACTGGCGCAATACAGCGACTGGGCCTTCCGATCAGCCTTCACCGTGCTGGTGCTGGCGCTCGTGCTGCTCATCGTGCAGTACGCGTCCACCCGTGCGCAGGCCGTGCAGGACCGGGAACTCGTGTCGGCCGGATCCGGCGCTCGCCCGTCCGAAGCGCCCGACGTCCCCGGTCGGGTGGTCGAGCAGCCGAAGAAGCCCCTGTCCGAGCGTTTCGGCGGCATGGGCGCCGCCGTGCTCGTCGTCGGCACGGTACTGATCTTCGCGTCGATCGTGCTGCGCGGATTCGCTACCGAGCGGTTCCCGCTCGGCAACATGTACGAGTTCGTGACCATGGCCTGCGCCGCCGCGCTCGTCGTCGGTCTCGCACTGCTGTCGAAGCCGGCGTACCGGTCGATGTGGGTGTTCCTGCTCGTTCCCGTCCTGATCCTGATGTTCCTCGCCGCCACCGTGCTGTACGCGGACGCGGCACCCGTGGTGCCCGCGCTGCGGTCGTACTGGCTGCCGATCCACGTCACCATCGTGAGCGTCGGTTCCGGTGTGTTCCTCGTGTCGGGCATCGCGAGCCTGTTGTTCCTGCTGCGCATGCGGTACCCGCACGGCGAGGAGGGGACGAGCCTGTTCGCGCGGATCGCGGAGCGGTTGCCGGACGCGCAGACACTGGACCGCCTGGCATACAAGACCACCATCATCGGGTTCCCGCTGTTCGGTGCCGGAGTCATCCTCGGCGCGATCTGGGCCGAGGCGGCGTGGGGCCGATTCTGGGGCTGGGACCCCAAGGAGACGGTGTCGTTCATCGCCTGGGTGATCTACGCCGCCTACCTGCACGCCCGCGCGACGTCCGGATGGCGCGACACCAAGGCCGCATGGATCAACGTGGCGGGCTTCGTCGCAATGCTGTTCAACCTGTTCATCATCAACATGGTGGTGTCGGGATTGCACTCGTACGCGGGCCTGAACTGACGGTCGCCACCGACTGATATCCTTCCGCCGCGACGTCTCCGATCGGTGAGATCCGGTGGGGACGATGGAGACTTCACGAGGGGGACGTTCAGCCATGTCCGAAAACAACTCCGGCATGTGGGAGCCGGTACGGCCTGCATCGAATCCGCCCGCGGACGACACCGGATCGACCGTCGCCTGGAACGCCGCGCGGCAGGCCCCGTACGTTCAGCCGCAGGGTCCCAATCCGTTCGCACAGCCCGCCGCCCAGGCCCCCGCCGCCGCACCCGTGCGGCCGCAGACCCAGGCCCCCGCCCCGCAGCAGGCGCCGGCTGCCCCCGCCGTACCGCAGGCTCAGGCACCCCAGCCGGCGGCGTTCACGCCCCCGCAGCAGCCGCCGGTCCAGCACACACCCCCGCCGCAGCCGGGTGCGTTCGCGCCCCAGCAGCCCGCGAATCGTCCGCACAACACGAACGCCGATCAGCAGTACGCGGTGTCCGCCCGTGACCTGTCGACGTCGCTGCTCCTCAAGCAGGTCAAGCCCGCCCCCACCACCGGGTGGCGCAAGGCGCTGTACCAACTGTCCGGCCGCTACATCAACGTCGGGAACAGCGCGAAGGAACAGCGGCGGATCGAGCTGACCAAGCAGGTCAACCAGCCGCTGCAGGGGTGCTACAAGATCGCGCTGCTCAGCCTCAAGGGCGGAGTCGGCAAGACCACGACCACCGCGACCCTCGGCTCCACGTTCGCATCACTGCGCGGCGACCGCGTCATCGCCGTCGACGCCAACCCCGACCGCGGCACGCTGAGTCAGAAGATTCCCCTCGAGACCCCCGCGACGGTGCGGAACCTGCTGCGCGACGAGAAGAGCATCGAAAAGTACAGCGACGTCCGCAGTTACACGTCGCAGAGCCGGCACCGGCTCGAGGTGCTCGCATCCGACAGCGACCCGGCCGTCTCGGAGGCGTTCAGCGCCGACGACTACTCGCGGACCGTCACGATGCTCGAGAAGTTCTACAGCATCGTCCTCACCGACTGCGGCACCGGACTGATGCACTCCGCGATGCAGACCATCCTCGAAGAGGCCGACGCACTCGTGGTGGTCAGTTCGGGATCCGTCGACGGCGCCCGAAGCGCCTCCGCCACACTCGACTGGCTCGACGCCCACGGATACCGCGAACTCGTGGCCCGGTCGGTGGCCGTCGTCAATGCGGTGCGCCCCAGGTCGGGCAAGGTGGATCTGCCGAAGGTCGTCGAGCACTTCGAGCAGCGATGCCGCCTCGTGCGGCTGATTCCGTTCGACCCGCACCTCGAAGAGGGCGCCGAGATCGAACTCGAGCGGCTGCGTCCTAAGACGCGCAACGCACTCCTCGAACTGGCCGCCGCGGTGGCCTCCGACTTCCCGGCGTCGAGTTTCGCGCTACAGGACCGTCGCTGAGGCAGTGACGCCGATGGTGCCGGCCCAACCGGCACCACGGCTGTTTCTCATCCGGCCGGGTCCGCCGGACCGGCATCGGGTTCGTCGGACTTCTTCCGACGCGTCTCCCGATCCACCTTCCACAGGAAATCCGGATCGTCGTCCGGTCCCTGCACCCGCGTGCTCAGCACGGGCCTCGTATTCGGGCCGAACGCCTTCCACATCAGGACCGCCACTGTCACGAGCCCGATGAGTGCCAACAGATAGATCACCGCGCACCTCCTTACACCGCTCGAGGGTAGCCGGTATTCCTCGAGCGTAGCCGCGTCGGCAGCAGAGGGCACCTACCCGGTCGCAGGGCGTCCGGGCAGTGCGGTGTTACTCGGCGAACCTCAGGGTCGGCCCGCCTGCAGCGTCAGGGTCGGCCCGCCTGCAGCGTCAGGGTCGGCCCGCCTCTGTCGTGAGGGAGCGGAGCAGCTGCATGACCTCGGCCTCGCGGAAGCGGCGGTGCCCGCCGGGGGTGCGCAGCGATCCGAGCCGCCCCGCGTGCGCCCAACGCGTCACGGTCTTCGGGTCGACATGGAACAGGGCAGCCACCTGGCCCGGGGTCATGAGGGCTTCGTTGGATCCGCTGAATCCGGGTCCGTTGTAGGTGGGTGCGCTCATCGACGATCCTCCACTGCTTTCGACTGGTCTGTGCTGAAGCCGGCCGCTGTTGCGACTGATCTCGGTCATCGTGACATCCGAGACCCCGGGTACTCGAACGATCTAATGTTGGTAAAGGGGAGGTAATAGACAAATCGGATAAGTCGGACGTGTGAGGAGCCCCCTCGGCGGTGGGTAACCTGGGACCGTGAGCGAGTCATCCGAGAAGCCAGAAGACCAGGTCGAGCCCGCAGATTCGAGCGCGAAAGCGAAGCAGGACGGGCGGGTGACCAAGCGGCAGCTGGCGCGCGACGTCGCGATCTATTCGATCGCCCGGCTGCTGCTGGTCGTCGTCATCGGCGCCATCATCCTCGGGGTGGCCGCACTCGTCGGGGTCGCCGTTCCGTTGCTCGTCGCCGCGATCTTCGCGGTCCTCATCGCGCTCCCGCTGTCGCTGCTGCTGTTCGCGAAACTCCGCAAGCGGGTCAACGAGGGGATCGCCACATTCGACGCGCAGCGCCGCGCCGACCAGGCCGACCTGCGTGCCCGGCTCCGTGGTGAGGGCACGTCCCGGTGACGGTCGACGACTGCGTCGTCATCGACCGGAGCTTGCCGCGCGACTGGGTCGACAACGCTGTCCGCCTCATCGACGCGGACGCGCAGCGCAGCGCCGACACGCACCTGCTGCGGTACCCGCTGCCCGTCGACTGGGGTGTGCAGCTCTATCTGAAGGACGAGTCGACCCACATCACGGGCAGCCTCAAGCACAGGCTGGCCCGGTCGCTGTTCCTGTACGCGATCTGCAACGGCTGGATCACCGAGGGAACGACGGTCATCGAGGCGTCGTCGGGATCGACGGCCGTCAGTGAGGCCTACTTCGCGAAGATGCTCGGGCTCGACTTCGTGGCCGTCGTGCCGCGCAGCACGAGCGGCGCGAAGATTGCCCTCATCGAGGCGCAGGGCGGTCGCTGCCACTTCATCGACCACCCGCCGGAGATCTACAGCGAGGCCCGTCGGCTCGCCGCGGAGACGAACGGTCACTTCATGGACCAGTTCACGCACGCGGAACGGGCCACCGACTGGCGCGGCAACAACAACATCGCCGAGTCGATCTACCAGCAGATGATTCAGGAAGAGCACCCGGTGCCGGAGTGGCTCGTCATGAGCGCCGGGACCGGCGGCACCAGCGCGACGCTGGGCCGGTACATCCGGTACCGCAGGCACGCGACCCGCCTTCTCGTCGTGGACCCCGAGAACTCCGCGTTCTTCGGCGGCTACGAGAGCAACTCCTGCGAATACGCGACAGGAATGCCCTCGCGGATCGAGGGCATCGGCCGGCCGCGGGTGGAGCCGTCCTTCGTCGGCCAGGTCATCGACCGCATGATGCGGGTGCCCGACGCCGCGTCCATCGCGACGGCCCGGCACGCCAGTTCGGTGCTGGGCCGCCGGGTCGGCGGGTCGACGGGCACGAACTTGTGGGGCGCGTTCACCGTCGTCGCGGAGATGCTCGCGGCCGGACGGTCCGGCAGTGTCGTCACCGTCCTGTGCGACGGCGGCGAACGGTACGCCGACACCTACTTCGACGACGACTGGGTGGCAGGCGAGGGCATCGACCTCTCAGGCCCGACCGCGGTGCTCGACCGGTTCGCGGCGACCGGTGAGTGGCCCGGTCAGCCCGGCTGAGGCGCGGTGGCGGCGGTGCGCACCGGCGCGGTCACCGCGCGGGTCATCGTGACCCGCGGCCACGCGGCCAGACCGTGCCGGGCCTCGTCGTCGCGGATGCGTGACAGGCCCGGAGTGAGGTCGGTCTCCGGCAGGGGGCGAAAACCCAGCCGCTCGTAATAGGGGGCGTTCCACGGGACGTCGACGAACGTGGTGAGAGTGAGGGCGGGCAGTCCGCGGACGGCCGCCCACGACGAGATCTCGTCGAGCAGCAGGGCGCCGAGGCCCTGGCGGGCGTGGCCGGGGTGGACCGAAACCTGCTCGATGTGCGCGCCGCCGTCGACGACGGCGACGAGTGCGTAGGCGACCGGGGCATCGTCTGCGTCGACCGCGACCCAGATGCATTCCAGCTGGAGGTATTCGGTCAGCTCGTCGAGTGAGAACGGGGGATCGTCGGCGACGGCGTCCATGCCGATGTCGCGGAACGGCGCACCCGCCGCGATTTCGATGTCTTGCAGAGCGGGCAGGTCGGTGGAAATGGCCGGGCGGATCACAGGTCTTTTGTACCCGAAATCGTGCTGTTCGCACAGTTTCCCTGCACTTTCCCAATACCTACTCCTCCGTAGGCTACGCAACCGTAGGTTGGTAGCCTGGCGTGAGGACGACGGAGCGGGGATACGCATGAACAAGCCCGAGGTGACTCTCGAGAACTACGAAGCGGTGTACGCGTACTACCGCGACCACCGGCAGAATCGGGTGCTCGCCAAGCTGGCGTACGCGTCGCTGTATGCGAAGTACCGGCCGCGGATCGTCTACGCGGACGACGCGAAGGCGCAGCTCGCCGGGCTGGTGAAGTCCGGCAGGGTGCTGATCGTCGCCGCCAATCACGTGACCCACAGCGATCAGTACACGCTGGCGGCGACGGCCTGGAACACGCCGTTGCGCCGCGCGATCGGACGCACCCGGGTGCTCGCGAAAGACGAATTGTTCGTCGACCCCGACCTGCACAAGAAGGTCGACATGATGGGCGGTATCCCGGTGTTCCGCAGTAAGAACTACGGGCTCCGGGCGGTCGCCGATGCGGGCAGGCTCATGATGGACATCTCCGCCGAGCGGCTCTGTCGCGGCGACAACCTGGCGATCTTTCCCGAGGGCACGTGCAACGAGGACGATCCGACCCGGCTGCAGCACATCAACAGCGGCATCGGTCACATCGCGAAACGTGCGGCGGACCGCGGAGTCTCGCCCGTGCTGCTGTCCATTGGCATCAGTTACGGGCCGGACGCCCACGGGCCCGACCCCGAGAACGTGAAGTCGGCCAGCGTGTTCGTGTCGGAGCCGGTATTCGACCTTCCGGCGAAACCGATGGACATCGCGCACGTCGTGCAGAAGGACCTGCAGATCGCCGTCGACGGGGCAGTCGCCGCGTACTGACGGCCTTCCCGAAATCTGTCAATCAGGGTTGACGCCCGGTCGGTGTCAACCTAAATTGACATGCATGACCGAAGCAACCACGCTCGCCGCAGCGGCGGGCAGCCCCGACCCCGCCGAGGGGTTGCGGGCCGTGCGTGCGCTGCGGCGTCTCCTCGAACGGCTCGAGGCCATCCAGGTCGCCAACGCCCGCGCCCAGGGCTGGTCCTGGCAGGCGATCGCCGACTCCCTCGAGGTGAGCAGGCAGGCCGTCCACCAGAAACACAACCGGAGAGGGAGGTAAGGCGCATGTTCGAACGATTCTCGACGGACGCCCGGGCCGTGGTGATCGGCGCGCAGCAGGAAGCGCGCGACGTGAAGTCACCGCAGATCGGGCCCGAACACCTCGTGCTCGCCCTGCTGTCCGTGAAAACCGAACCCGTCCACGGCATCCTCGCCGACGCCGGCATCGAGGAGGACACCGCGCGATCAACCGTCGCGGCCCACGGCACCGCCCTGAGTGACGCCGACGCGGAAGCACTCGAATCGATCGGGATCGACCTCGACGCCGTGCGGCAGAGTCTCGAGCAGAACTTCGGCAAGGGCGTGCTCGATCCGGAACAGCCCTCGGAGAAGCGCGGTTGGTTCGGCCGGAAGTCGGGACACATCGGGTTCACCCGCGACGCGAAGAAGGCGATCGAACTCTCACTGCGGGAGGCGCTGGCGCGCAAGGACGATCACATCGGCGCCGAGCACATCTTCCTCGGGGTGCTGCGCGTCGCCGAGGGCACGACGAAGGAGATCCTCGAGGTCCGGGTCGGGGTCGGCGAACTCCGCCGCCGCGTGCACGCGGCGCTCGACGACCGCGCTGCCTGACCGGTCGCCCGGTTCCCGTTTGTCCAATCGGTGTGCCAGCATGCACGCATGACCTTCTTGGTACGCCTCGTCATCAACGCGTTCGCGATCTGGCTGGCGGCAGCCTGGGTGTCGGGTATCGACATCTCCAGTTCGGGCAACGGAACCGGCTGGGACATCGTGGTGCTGCTCGGCATCGCGCTGGTGTTCACCGTCGTCAACATCTTCGTCAAGCCGCTGGTGAAGTTGCTGTCGCTGCCGCTGCTGATCCTGACGCTCGGCCTGTTCACCCTGGTGATCAACGCCCTGATGCTGCTGCTCACCGCGTGGCTGAGCTCCCAGACCGAGTACGGCCTGACCGTCGACGGCTTCTGGACGGCCGTGTGGGGCGGCCTGATCATCTCGATCGTCAACTTCGTCCTCGGCATTCTGCTGCCGGACGGCGACTGACGCGGAGGGTCAGGCGGCCGACAGTGCCACGGCCGTGGCGGCGCCCCAGATCAGCATCGCCAGCCCCGAATCCCGCAGCGCGGGAATCAGTGCGAGACCCAGGCCGCCCGAGCGGACGGGGGCGTTCGCCCGGACGGCGAGGGGCAGCGCGAGCAGTCCGACGAGCGCCCACGGGGTGCGCAGCACCAGGACCAGGGTCACGACGAACGGGACCGTCAGCGTGACCAGGTGCAGGATGCGGGTACGCGAGTCGCCGAGCCGGACGGCGAGCGTGCGTTTGCCGGATTCGGTGTCGGTGGGAATGTCCCGCAGATTGTTGGCGACGAGAACCGCGCTCGAGAACGACCCGACGGCGACCGCGGACACCACACCGGCCCAATCGATCGTCTCGGCCTGCACGTACTGGGTGCCCAGGACGGCGACGAGACCGAAGAACACGAAGACGGCGACCTCGCCGAAGCCGCTGTACCCGTACGGCTTCTTGCCGCCCGTGTAGAACCAGGCGCCCACGATGCACAGGGCGCCGATCAGCACGAGCCACCACGCGGTGGTGACCGCGAGGACGAGGCCGGCCACCGCGGCGACCGCGAAGCAAGCGATGGCCGCCGCCTTCACCGCCGACGGTTTCACCAGCTTGGACCCGACGAGCCGCAGCGGTCCGACGCGCTCGTCGTCGGTGCCGCGAATCCCGTCCGAGTAGTCGTTGGCGAAATTGACTCCCACGATCAACGCGAGAGAGACCACCAGTGCCAGTACCGCCTTCCACCACACCGCGCCGCCGAGCGATGCCGCGGCGCCGGTGCCCACGAGCACCGGGGCGATCGCGTTCGGGAGGGTGCGCGGACGAGCGCCTTCGATCCATTGAGCAGCCGTTGCCATGCACCGATCTTTGCACCGAGCGAGAAGGCGCCCGCACCCACACCGAACTTCGAGAAGTTCGCGTCCGCCCGGTGCAATACCATCGAACGCGGTGGACCAGCAGATGAGCGTGGACGAGACGGTGGCACCGGCAAGCGCACCGATCCAGGTCGCCTTGTTGGGTGAGGTATCGACGCGGCGATCGGGCGCGCTCGCACCGCTCCCCGGCACCCGCGCGCGCAGCCTGCTCGTTGCCCTCGCCCGCGTGCCCGGCCGGAGCCGGTCCGCGCAGGCTCTCATCGACGAAGTGTGGGGCGAGGATCCGCCGCGGTCCCCGATGAACGCGCTGCACACGCAGGTCTCCCGGCTGCGGGCGGCGTTGCCGGATGGGGCGCTGGAGATCGGCCCGGCCGGATACCGGCTGGCGGTATCGCGGGACGCCGTCGACCTGACCCGCGCGGAGGACGTGGCCCGCCGACTACAGGGCCGGGGTCACGTCGGCGGCGCCGGGCCGGACGAGATCCGCGACGCGCTCGCGCTGTGGCGGGGCGACCCGGGCGCCGACCTGCCCGAGGGTGCGGCCGCAACGGAACTCGCAGCGGACGCCGCGGTGATCCGGGGCCGGCTCGAGGCCGCGGACCGGGCGGCGCTGGTGGAGGCGGGAGACTGGGCGACCGCTCTGCCGAAGGCGCAGGCCCACGTGGCCGCGGAACCCCTCGACGAGCGGGCGCACGCCGACCTCATGCGCGTGCTCGCCGGGCTCGGGCGTGACAACGAGGCGCTGGATGTGTTCGCGACCTTCCGCAGGCGGCTGGTGGATCGGCTGGGGGCAGACCCGTCGCCCGCCCTCGTCGCCCTGCACGCCGAGATCCTGCGCGGCGACGGCGCACCCGAGTCGGACGGCAGGCGCCCCGCGGCGCCGGACCGCACGGCGATCGGCCTCCGGGCAGCACCGAACGCCTTGCTGGGGCGTGACATCGACGTGGTGGAGATCGAGGGACTGCTCACGTCCTCGCGTGTCGTGACCATCCTCGGACCGGGCGGTGCGGGCAAGACCCGGCTCGCGCACGAACTGGGTGCGCGGGCCGCCGCGCGGACGTCCGTGGCCCTGGTGGAACTCGCGTCGTTGCGCAGCAGTGAGGACGTCGTCGCGGCGATCAGCAGCACCCTCGGTCTCAGCGAAATCGACATCGCGCCGGGACGGCTCACCCTCGGCCGCATCCATTCCGCGCGGGAAAAGCTCCGGGAAGCGCTGTCGGCTGGGCCGATGCTCCTGATTCTCGACAACTGCGAGCACGTCGTCGGGGCCTGCTCCGAGATCGTGGCCGATCTGGTGGCCGCAGGCGATCAGCTGACCGTCCTCGCGACCAGCCGATCACCGCTCATGCTCGCATCCGAGGCGGTGTACCCACTGCCGCCGCTGGCGATCGACGACGACGATGCGCCCGCCGTGCAATTGTTCACGGCCCGGGCCCGCGCCGTACGGCCCACGGCGCGTCTCGACCCGGAGACCGTGCGCAGTGTCTGCCGCACCCTCGACGGCCTTCCGCTCGCAATCGAACTGGCCGCCGCGCGGGTACGCAGCATGAGCGTCGAGGACATCGGACGAAGGCTCGAGCACCGGTTCGCGCTGCTGCGCTCACACGACCCGACGTCGCCCGAACGGCACCGCACCCTGCACGCCGTCATCGATTGGAGCTGGCAGCTTCTGGGCGAGCAGCAGCAGATCGCGCTGCGCAGACTCTGCCGGTTCCCGGCCGGTTTCACCCTCGACGCCGCCCGGACGATCGCGGAGTGGGACGGCGTCGATGATGTCGTGGAGGCTGTCGAGGGCCTCGTGAATCAATCCCTGCTGTCCGTGTCCGAGACGTCGGACACGCTGCGCTACTACATGCTCGAGACGGTGCGGGAATACGGCGAGGAGCGACTCGCCGAGGCTGCCGAGGAGCCGGAAGTGTTTGCCCGCCAGCGAGTGTGGGCACACGCGTTCGCGTCGGAGGCGCTGGTGCGGTGCCGTGCCGACCAGGTCGCGCTCGCCGACGACATCGACGCCGACCACGACAACTTCCTCGCCGTGCTCCGGTGGGCTGTGGAACGCGGCGACGCCGAGACGGTTGCGATCGTGTTCCCGGTGCTCGGTGGCCTGTGGGCCATCCGGGGCGCGCACTCGGAGGTGATGAACTGGACGCCGCGGATCCTCGCGGCAACGGAAGACGCGGATCTGAGTGACGTCGACTCGGAATTGGTGGCGTACACGTTCCTGCTCGCGGCGATGCATCTGGTGTTCGGCGGTCAGGCCCGCACCCTCGCCCGCACCCGGACGCGATTGCGGCACCTCCTCTGCGGGCGCGCCGATCTGCCGCCGGTCTCCTCCTTCGCGGTGACGGTCATCCTGTCTCTGGGTTCGGGGCGGCGGCACGCCAGGGCGGTCGCGGAAGGGGTGCGCTCGCACGATCGGGAAACCCATGCGGCGGCGCTGGCAGCACGAGCCAGCATGCGTGAGAACCTCGGCGATTTCCGGGGTGCCGTGCGCGACGCGCAGGCCGTCTCCGAACTGTGCGCCGCGATCGGTGACGTGTGGGGCACGGCGATGGCGGCACAGTTCCTCGGCTCGCTGTACAGCCAGTCCGGACGATACCGGGACGCGGTGGGGCTCTATCAGGTCGCGGTCGAGAAGTTGCGGAAACTGGGCGCGCAGGAGGAGGCGAATCAGCTGTGGGGTTTCCAGGCCTCCGCGCTGATCGCGGACGGCGACGTGGAGGCGGGCCGGAAGGTGCTGGCCGAGACTCTGCTCGAGCATCGCGGTCCCGGCGCGGGGACCGACGACCAGCAGGACGAATGGCGGATAGCCGCCATCGGCAGTCTCGCGGAAGCCGATCTGGCGGACGGCGACGTCGAACGGGGGCTCGCCCGGTACCGGGAGGCGCTGGACCTGATGTACCCCCGGATCACGGCCGCGCTCTACGCCGATCCGTACGGACTCGTGCTGGCGGCCTCGGTGGTGTCCGCCCACGTGCTGCACGGCCGGTCCGAGATGATCGTGGACGTCGTTCCGCAACTCGCGGAGTGGGCACGGTCCCGGCTGGGTGTGGGCGCATATCCGGATCTGCCGGTCACCGGCGCCGTCGCGGCGGGCATCGGATGTTTCGAGATCGCGCGCGGTGATTCCGACCGCGGTCTCGCGCTGCTGGCACTGTCCGTCCCGGCGCGCGCCCGGCAGGACAGCGTCTCGCTGCAACACCACCGGCACGTCGCGTTCGCACTCGAGAACGTCGAGGCGGACCACTGGACGTCGGCGCAGGCGAGGTTCGGCACCTGGTCACGTCGTGCGGTGCACACCGAGATTCTGGATGTGCTCGCCGCCGTGAGTCGCGACCTCGCGTCAGGCGGGCACCCGGCCGCCGACCCGCGCCGCGCCGGAACGTAGGAGGTCGGTCAGCTCCGGGTCGTCGACCGCCAGCCGTCCCGTCTTCCCGATCGCCGCGAGGCAACCGGTCACCGCGTTCTGCGCGTCGTGCACCGGGACGGCGACAGCGCTGCGGCCGACGCGCACCTCGTCGACCTCGCGGGCCGAACCGGTGTGCCGGACGGCGTCGAGTTCGGTCCGCAGCGCGCCGAAGTCGGTGATGGTCGACGACGTCACCCTGCGCAGGCTCGGCGGCACCAGTTCGGGACGGGACGCGAGGAGGACCTTGCCGATGGCGGACGCGTGCAGGTGCGCGGCGATCGTGTTCTCGCCGCTGAGTTCGTGGTCGGGATCCCGGTCGATCAGTCGCACCCGGCTGCCCGCGAACGATGCCAGATGGATCCCGAAACGCACCTGCTCCCGCAGTTCCTCGAGCACGGCGTGGTGGTCGACCGGGTCCGGCGCCGCATCCGCCCCCGCCAGCTGCCGGGTCCTGCGGCCCAGCGCGAACCCGGACAGATCGGCGATCCGCACCAGATAGCCGTCGGCGGTCAAAAGATTGAGCAGCCGGTACGCCGTGGCCTGGGGGATCCCCGCGTGTGCGGCGATGTCTCTCGCCGTCGCCCCGGACCCGAGCTGAGCCACGGCCTCCAGCAGGGCGAGTGCCTTCTGCACGGCGCGTGGTTCGTGGCCCGCGATCTCCCCGGCTCGGGCGCCCATCACCGGGACCCGGGAGTGCGTCCAGCCGCCGTCAACGCGAGGTTCCCGGCGGCATCGGTCGCGTACACCCCGGCCCCCGGCAGCACGTCGTCCGTCTCGGCGGTGTCGAACACCCCCATCGACCGTAGACTCGCCGGGTGGCGCCACCGCAGGTACAACTGCCACGCCGAACCCGACAGCAACAGGGCCAGCACCACGGCGGGGACCATCGAGAATCCGTGGGCCACGTTCACGAACAGCATGTAGGCCAGGACGATTCCGCCGGCGGCGCTGCCTGCGACTCCCGCCGCCAGGACGAGCGGGGTGTGCTCCCCGATCCGGCTGAGGAACCGCACCGACGCCACGGCCACCAGCACGTACGCCGCGACCACCGCAGTCCTGGCGATCAACTGCACGTGAGAAAATCCGGTCGATTTCCCGACGATGCTGAACGTCGCGGCACCCGCACACACGGCGCACACGATGACCGCCAGCGCCGCGTACGGGGTGCGGTGGCTGCGGTGCACCCGGGCGAACAGACGCGGGACTACCCGTTCGATGCCCATCGAATACAGCAGGCGCGACGCGGCATTCGACGACGCCATCGCCGACGCCAGCCACGACGTGCCCAACCCGAGGTTCAGGGCGATCACCACGGCCGGGTCGACACCGGTAGCGGTGCCGTGGAGGTACGCGTTCACCAGGGTGTCGGCGCGACCGGACCAGGCGGCCCACGCCGAGAAGATGAACAGGCCGCCGCAGATCATCGGAGTGAGCATCACGGTGCGGGTCACCGTGGCGAGCGGGCGCTTGGCCTCCGGGCCGAAGAACGTGGCACTCTCGAAGCCGGCCAGCGCGAACACCGCGGCCAGAGTCATGAGCAGCGGTCCGTACGCGGAATCGGACGGCGGCACCGTTGCGTGCTGGCCGCCCGCGCCGGTCACGATCATCAGACCGGCGATGAACAGCAACGAGCACGATTCGACGGCGAGGATCGCGAGAGCCGCGAACCGCACCCCACGGACCAGGCAACCGAGGATCACGATCGCGATCCCGGCGTACACGAGAAGGCGCTCGGTGGGCCCGCGCAACTCCACCCCGAAGAAGCCGAGCGTCGCGATCACGGCTTGGCCGCCGTGATACAGCGTCATCACCGCACTGCCCACGTACTTGGTCAGCATCGCGACGCCCGCCGTCAGCGCGGCCCGGGTGCCGAGGCCCTGGAACACGAAACTGTAGAGACCGCCCGCGGCCGCCATGCGCCGCGTGAACTGCGAGACGCACACCGCGATCAGGGACACCACCACCGTCGCGACGACGATCGTAATCAGACCGCTGAGCAGCATCTGGTGGGTGAACATGGTGACGGGAAGCACCACCATCGACACCGCAGGCGCCGTCGTCGCCACCGACTGGGCGAGAACCTCGACGCCCGACAGTTGTCGCCTGCCTAGCGCACGCAACGGCGACAGGGCCGCACGTGCGGGCTCGCCGGTGGCGAATGAACGCGCGATGGCGTCGGAAAGGGCTGACATGCGCGTGAAACTAGCCGGGTCGTGTTGCCGAAAAGTTTCGGTTTCGGGTCGAACTGCGACTCGGGAGTGAGAACGGCACACACCCGTTCTCGCTCGCCGGCCTCAGACTGTTTCGCCGCCGACAACTTCCCGACTCGCTTGCCTCCCAGGATGAATCCGGACACGTTACCCGGGTCGCCGGGCGCAAGAATGGGAGCGCGAATTGGCATTCACACGTAGATCTTTCATGAAGGGCCTCGGGGCCACTGGGGGCGCAGGACTCGCGTACGGCGCGATGTCGACGCTCGGGCTCGCACCGTCGACCGCCGCGCCCGCCCGCACCTTCCAGCCGCTCGCGGCCGGCGACCTCATCGGCAAGGTGAAGGGCAGCCACTCCGTGGTCGTGCTCGGCGGCGGCCCCGCCGGACTGTGTTCGGCATTCGAACTGCAGAAGGCCGGATACACGGTGACGGTCCTCGAGGCCCGCACCCGGCCCGGCGGCCGCGTCTGGACCGCCCGGGGCGGCACCGAGGAGACCGACCTGAACGGCGAGACCCAGAAGTGCACGTTCTCGGACGGCCACTTCTACAACGTCGGCGCCACCCGCATCCCGCAGAGCCACATCACACTCGACTACTGCCGCGAACTCGGCGTCGAGATCCAGGGCTTCGGCAACCAGAACGCCAACACGTTCGTGAACTACGCGAGCGACACGTCCCTGTCGGGACAGTCCGTCACCTACCGGGCGGCGAAGGCCGACACGTTCGGCTACATGTCCGAACTGCTGAAGAAGGCCACCGATCAGGGCGCCCTGGACCAGGTACTGACCCGGGAGGACAAGGACGCGCTGTCGGAATTCCTCAGCGACTTCGGCGACCTGTCCGACGACGGCCGCTACCTCGGATCATCCCGTCGCGGTTACGATTCCGAGCCCGGAGCCGGCCTGAACTTCGGCACCGAAAAGAAGCCGTTCGCGATGCAGGAAGTGATCCGCAGCGGCATCGGCCGCAACTTCAGCTTCGACTTCGGCTACGACCAGGCGATGATGATGTTCACCCCGGTCGGCGGGATGGACCGGATCTACTACGCGTTCCAGGACCGGATCGGCACCGACAACATCGTCTTCGGCGCCGAGGTCACGTCGATGAAGAACGTGTCCGGCGGTGTCACGGTCGAATACACCGCAGGCGGCGCGAAGAAGTCGATCACCGCCGACTACGCGATCTGCACCATCCCGCCGCACCTCGTCGGACGACTGCAGAACAATCTGCCCGCCGACGTGCTCACCGCGCTGAAGGCGGCCAAGCCGTCGTCGTCCGGAAAGCTCGGCATCGAGTACTCGCGCCGGTGGTGGGAGACGGAAGAGCGCATCTACGGCGGCGCGTCCAACACCGACAAGGACATCTCGCAGATCATGTTCCCGTACGACCACTACAACTCCGACCGGGGCGTGGTCGTCGCGTACTACAGCAGTGGCAAGCGGCAGGAGGCGTTCGAGTCGCTCACCCACCGCCAGCGGCTCGCCAAGGCGATCGCGGAGGGCTCGGAGATCCACGGCGACAAATACACCCGCGACATCTCCTCGTCGTTCTCGGGCAGCTGGCGCCGCACCAAGTACTCCGAGAGTGCCTGGGCCAACTGGGCGGGCAGCGGCGGCTCGCACGGCGGGGCGGCCACTCCCGAGTACGAGAAGCTGCTCGAACCCGTCGACAAGATCTACTTCGCCGGCGACCACCTGTCCAACGCCATCGCCTGGCAACACGGCGCGCTGACATCCGCCCGCGACGTCGTCACCCACATCCACGAGCGCGTCGCCCAGGAAGCCTGACCCATTCCCCCGAACCAGGAGTTGTGCACTGTGAAGTCTTTTCGTACCAAGGCCGTGACCGCCGCACTCGCCGCATCCGCTCTGATCGCCGGGGGAACGTCGTGCTCCTCCGAGGAGGCGGCGGCTGAGGCACCTGGCAGCACGTTCGTCTCCAAGTCCGTTCTCGAAGCCGGGGAGGCGAATCCGATGATCGCGCAGGGTGTCGCGATCGGCGGCGGCACCGCCGTCTACAAATCGAGCGGCATCGGCCCGGGCGCGTCCAACAAGGCCGCACCCGAGGGCACCCCCGAGTCGTACATCGACACCGACGTGTTCTCCGGCGGCGCACTCCCGGCCGGAGTCACCATCACCGAAGCGCAGGGCATCAACGCGCTGAAGCGGATTCGCGACAATCTCGAGGCACAGGGACTGACGCTCGAGGACGTCGTGACCATGCGGGTGTTCCTCGACAACGCCCCCGGCACCGACCGCGCCGACTACGCCGGCTGGAACCGCGCATACCGGCAGTTCTTCGCGAACACCAACCTCGACACCGGCGACACTGAACTCGTCCCGCTCGGCACCGCCGAACCGGCCGCCCCGATGGAGCGGAACTCCGCACGGCCCAGCCGGTTCGCGCTCGAGGTCGCGAGCCTGCCCGCCGCCGGCTGGCTCGTCGAGGTCGAGGTGGACGCAGCGTACCCCGACGGCGAGGAGCCGCAGTAGTGGGGGCGCTGAGCCCGAGCCACTGGGCGATCATCGCGGTGGTGCTCGTGGTGCTGTTCGGGTCGAAGAAGCTCCCGGACGCCGCCCGCGGCCTGGGACGGTCGATGCGGATCCTCAAGACCGAGGTGGGGGAGTTGCAGGCGGACGCCCCCGAACTGGAGAAATAATCGAAGCGAGCCGGTGGACCCCGCGTCCACCGGCTCGCTCGTTCTCGAGGTGTCAGGCCTTACGCATGTAGGTACGGACCGTCAGCGGTGCCATGATCGCGACGATCACGGCGGCGCCGAGCAGCGACCACACGACGTGCACACCGAAGTGGCCGTCGTTGACGAGTTCCCGCACCGCGGTCACGACGTGAGACACGGGGTTGACGTTCACGAACGCCTGCATCCAGCCCGGCATCGTGTCGGCAGGCACGAACGCGTTGGACATGAACGTCAGCGGGAACAGGATCAGCATCGAAATGCCCTGCACCGAGGACGCTTTGCTCATGAGGACGCCCATCAGCGCGAAGATCCAGCTGATCGAGAAGGCGCAGACGACGACGAGCACACCGGCCGACACCACCCCGACGACGCCGCCGCCCGGCCGGTACCCCATCGCGATACCGACAGTGAACGTGATGGTCGTGGCGATGCCGTACCGCACGACGTCGGCGAGGAGAGCGCCGGACAGCGGCGCGATGCGGGCGATCGGCAGCGACTTGAAGCGGTCGAAGACGCCCTTGTCCATGTCTTCCCGCAACTGGGTGCCGGTCACGATCGACGTGGTGATCACCGTCTGAACCAGGATGCCCGGGATGATGATCGGCAGATACGACGCCACGTCGCCGGAGATGGCGCCACCGAAGATGTACGTGAACATCAACGTGAAGATGATCGGCTGGACGACGACGTCGAACAGTTGCTCCGGGTTGTGCTTGATCTTGAGTAGTCCCCGGTACGCCATGGTCAGCGTGTTGGCGACGGACTGTTCGAGGCTGATCCGGTTCCGGGCCTCCGGAATCGGTTGCGGGCCCGCGTGTGCGCGGGATTCGAGGGCGGTGGTCATGCGACGCTCCGTTCGGTATCGGCGTCGGCGGCAGTGTCTTCTGCGCCGTGGCCGGTGATGGTGAGGAAGACCTCGTCGAGACTCGGCTTCTGGACGGTGATCTCGTCGACGGCGATCCCGTGGTCGCGCAACCGGATCAGGAGTTCCACGGTGAGCGACGGATCGGTCATCGGTGCGGTGAGGCGGCCGATCTCCGGTGTGATCGCCACATCCACGCCGAGGGTGTGTGCGATCACCGAACGCGCGTCGTCGATCTGTCCGCGATCGGCCAGGGTCAACTGCAGCGACGAGACGCCGACGGACGCCTTCAACTCGTCGGCCGTGCCGTCCGCGATCACCTTCCCGCGGTCGATGACGGCGATCCGATCCGCCAGCTGGTCCGCCTCGTCGAGGTACTGCGTGGTCAGCAGCACCGTCGACCCGTCCGCGACCAGCCGGCGGATGGTGTCCCACATCTGGGCACGAGTCCGCGGGTCCAGGCCCGTCGTCGGCTCGTCGAGGAACAACAGCGGCGGATGGGCGATCAGGCTGGCCGCCAGGTCCAGGCGCCGTCGCATGCCGCCCGAGAAATTCTTCAGCGGCTTCGTCGCCGCCTCGGTGAGGTCGAACTCCTCGAGCAGTTCCGTGCACTTGCGTCGTGCGTCGCCCCGGCTCAGGCCGAGCAACCGGGCGAAGATCACCAGATTCTCGACCGCCGACAGGTCCTCGTCGACGGACGCATACTGGCCCGTGACACCGACCAGCGAGCGCACCGCGTTCGGTTCACGCACCACGTCGTGGCCGAAGATCCGGGCCTCGCCGCCGTCCGGGCGCAACAGCGTCGCAAGCATCCGCACCGTGGTGGTCTTGCCCGCGCCGTTCGGGCCGAGCACTCCGTACACCGACCCGGTCGGCACGGACAGGCTCACGCCGTCGACGGCGCGCTGGCGGCCGAAGAGCTTCACGAGCCCGTCGGCCTCGATGGCTGGGGGAGTTGCAGTGAGGTTCATGCCCTAGTGCGTTGACCACGAACGTTGGCCGGGTGGTGACACACCGCTGAGAATCCGGCGGTATGTCCGGGGATTGCTGCATTCTCGAGGGGGGTAGTAGCTGTCGAGAGTGTGGGGTGGTTTGTGGCGGAACCGGTTCGAGCGCGTCGGTTGACCGATGCGGAAGGCAAGCGGCTGCAACAGGTTGTGCGTCGCGGCAAGGGGTCGGCGATCCGGGTGCGCCGGGCCATGATCATCATGGCATCGGCGTCCGGGACACCGGTGCCGGCAATCGCGCGGCTGGTGGCCGCGGACGAGGACACCGTGCGGGATGTGATCCACGCGTTCAACGACAAAGGCCTGGCCGCGCTGGACCCTCGGTGGGCGGGAGGCCGTCCCCGCCTGATCACCGATGACGACATCGCCTTCGTCGTCACGACGGCCACCACGCGCCCGGTCAAGCTCGGACAGCCGTTCACGCACTGGAGCCTGCGCAAACTCGCCGCCTACCTGGCCGACAACCCGGTCCGGGTCGTGAGGATCGGGCGCGAGCGGCTGCGACAGATCCTGCGTGAGCGTGGGATCACGTTCCAGCGCACCCGCACGTGGAAAGAGTCCACCGACCCGGACAAGGAGGCGAAACTGGACCGGATCGAGCAGGTGACCACCGAGCACCCGGACCGGTGCTTCGCGTTCGACCAGTTCGGTCCGTTGTCGATCCGGCCCTGCCACGGATCGGCGTGGGCACCGCGGTCCAAGCCGCACCGGCTGCCCGCGACCTACCGCCGCACCCATGGGATCCGGTACTTCCATGGCTGCTACAGCCTCGGTGACGACCAGCTGTGGGGCGTGACCCGCCGCCGCAAGGGCGGCGATCACAGCCTGGCCGCGTTCAAGTCGATCAGGGCCGCCCGCCCCGACGGCGAGCCGGTCTACGTGATCCTGGACAACCTTTCGGCGAACAAGACACCCAAAATCCGTGCCTGGGCGGCGGACAACAACGTCGAGTTGTGTTTGACGCCGACCAACGCGTCCTGGGCGAACCCGATCGAGGCCCAGTTCGGGCCGTTGCGCACCTTTGTGATGGGCGATTCGAACCACCCCAACCACACCGTTCTGGCCCGGCGCCTGCAGGACTACCTGCGCTGGCGCAACGCCAACGCCCGCCACCCCGACGTCCTCGCAGCACAACGCCAAGAACGAGCCCGCGTCCGCAGCGAACGCCAACAACGCTGGGGCCGAACACGGGCCGACACAGCCGCAGCCTGACCGGTGAACGTTCATGGCCAACGCACTAGACGATGCAGCCCACCCCTTGCAGCGGGCTTGCACGCCTCTTGCACGGGCTCACGAGGGCTGTTGTCCTGCGGATTCACAGGCATTCGCCGGAATCAGCCGCAATTGCGGGGGCATCTGACGAATCGGTGTGCGGATGTGGAATTCCACAGCCCCTCGGTTATCCACAGGCCGACTGTTTCCCCTGGTCGGAGGCGGCGACCGGCGTCGACCTCGGGGCACGATGCTCGATATGAGAGCACAGGACCTGATCTTTCGCCGTCATGCACTGGCCGACGGAATGACCGACCCGGAACTGCGTCGCGCCAGGACGACGGGACAACTGGTTTCCGTGGCTGCGGGCGCCTACCTGGACAGCGACCACTCGGCAGCACTGGACCCGGGCGGGATGCACCGCGCACGGGTCGCGGCGGCCGTGGTGGCGCACGGTGGTGGGATCGTGGTCAGCCATGCGTCCGCCGCCGTCTTCCACGGACTCGACGTCGGTGCGGTGACGTCGCTCGCCCGGACCGTGGCGGACGTTGCGCGTTCGGAATTTCTGGACGAGGCCGTCGTGATCGGCGACTCCGCCCTGCGCCGCGGCGTCGTGTCGATCGACGATGTCCGGGCGGTACTGGACCGTCACGGCCGGCGGAAAGGCATAGGGGCGGCGCGACGCGCGGTGGCACTGTTCGATGAACGCAGCGAGAGTCCCGGCGAGTCGCTCAGCCGAATCAGGATGCGCGAATGCGGGATGCCGGCGCCCGATCTGCAGCACGAAGTCCGCACCTGCGGTGGCGCGTTCGTCGGCCGCGTCGACTTCTTCTGGGAGCGCTGGGGAGTAGTCGGCGAGTTCGACGGCATGGGCAAGTACCGATTCGGCTCCGGGCAGGCGGGCGACATCGTGGCGAGGGAGAAGTTGCGGGAGGACGCGATACGGGACACGGGCCTCGAGGTGATCAGGTGGGTGTGGGCGGACCTCGGACGGTTCGACGCCGTGAAGGCGCGATTCGAGCGCGCGTGTGCCCGCTCCCGGCGCCGATGAGCCGTCGCTTCCCACCGAATTGCCGGAAGCACACGCAATTGCGCGGGAATCCGACGAATCGGTGTGCAACTCCGCGCGCACGGCGAACCTGCTAGCCGAACCGCGCTTCCAGCGCGCGCCGGTCGACCTTGCCGGGACCGCGGAGGGGGAGGGAGTCGACGAGGTGGAGTTCGCGGGGGGCGGCGGTGGAGTCGAGGGCGCGTCCGACGAAGGTGCGAAGTTCGGCGAGTGTCGGTGCGGTGCCGGGTTCGGCGACGACGACGGCGGCGACGCGGCGTCCCAGTCGTTCGTCGGGGAGTCCGACCACCGCGCATTCCCGGACCGCGGGGTGGGCGACGAGGGCCGCCTCGACCACCTGCGGGACGACGGTGAGACCGCCGGTGGAGATGGCCTCGTCGAGTCTGCCGGAGATGGCGAGGACGCCGTCGGTGACGGTGCCTGCGTCGTCGGTGCGGAACCAGCCGGGCTCCGCGAACGCCGGATGGTCGGGGAGTCCGCGGTACCCGGAGGCCAGCATGGGGCCGCCGAGGAGGACTCGGCCGTCGCCGTCGATTCGCACGCGGGCGCCGTCGAGGGGCACCCCGTCGTACACGCACCCACCGCACGTCTCGCTCATTCCATACGTGCGGACGACGGTGATCCCGGCGTCGACGGCGCGTCGCAGGACCGGGGCGGGGGTGGCGGCGCCGCCGAGGAGGACGGCGTCGAGCGCAGCCAGCGACGTCACGGCTTCGGGGTGGTCGAGCGCCTTGACCAGCTGGGTCGGGACGAGCGAGGTGTAGCGGCGGGGTCCGGACATCGACTCGACGGCGTTCGGCAGCGCGCCGGGGTCGAAGCCGTCGGACACGTCGATCACCACCGGGTCGGACCCTGCGAGGACACTGCGCAGCAACACCTGCATGCCCGCGATGTGGTGGGCGGGAAGGGTCAGCAGCCAGGCGCCCGGGCCGCCGAGCCGCGCGTGCGTCGCCTCACCGCTGGCACGGAGGGCAGCCGCGGACAGCATCGCACCCTTCGGCACGCCCGTCGTCCCGGACGTCGCGACCACGAGTGCGACACCGTCGTCGATCGGGTCCCCGGGCCGCAGTGCGTCCGTCAGCCGCCGGGTCTCCCTCTCGTCCGCGGCGGGCACGGGAAGCGCGGCGGGCGCGGTCCCGTCCAGGATCGCCGACAGTTGCGGCAGGATGCCGAGAGCCCCGGCACCAGGTGGGACGGGCAGGACCCGCAATTCGCTCACTGGGCCGGCCCGGCAAGCGGCCATCGCATCACTGGGCCGGCCCGGCAAGCGGCCAGCCGCCCGCGGCGAGGTTGCTGCGCACCCGGTCGACGTCCGATTCCAGCGGCAACTCGTCGGTGACCTTGGTGATGAGCACCTGGATGTCGGTCTTCTCGATGGGCAGGTCGCCCTCCTCGACGAGGGCGTCGGCGACGGCATCCACCTCGTCTTCCGACAGGCGGCGGGTGAGCAGCGCGAACAACGGAATGTAGTCCTGCTCGGGCACGCCGTTCGGGTAGCCGGCACGCAGCCAGCCGATGATGGAGGAGAGAAACGGTGGAAGGCTCATGGCTAGCCTGCGTCGCGGGTTTCTTCCGTGTCGCCGGTGTCGTCGCCGCTCTCGGCGTCGGTACCGACCGGCCAGCCCCCGGCCTCGAGGTTCTCCGTCACCCGGGCAACGTCCTCCTCGGACGGTTCCTCGTGGGTGATCTCGCTGATGAGGCGTCGGATGTTGTCGTAGTCGACGTGGCGTTGCGGTGTCTCGTGGGCGGTTTCGATCGACAGCGCGACGACCTGTTCGATCTCCTCGTCGGTGAGACGGCGACGCAGCACGGCCAGCAACGCGAAATGGTCCTTCGCCGGGACTCCCTCGGGGTACCCGGCGCGTAGCCAGTCGAGCACGGAGCTAAGTGAGTTCTTGGGCACGCGTTCGGCCTCTTTCGTCGATGGAACGGGGACTCGTGGTCGCCGCTCAGAAGATGTGGATACCGAAGCTGCTGGCCAGGAAGTCCTTCATCAACAGAAGTATCCCAGTGATGATCGCGATCAGCACCACGGCGAAGCAGGCACAGGCGCCGATCCGGCCTGCGACGGTCGGCTGCGAGGTGCCCTCGGCGGTGTCCGCGCCGCCGAGCGACCGCAGTCCGAGCGCGAAGATCGCGGGCAGACCGGCGCCGAACAGCAGACCGACGAGGACGACCTGCCAGAGCGATTGAACGGTGGTGGTCAGCAGTGTCATGGGAGCCCCCTCAGCGGTTCGCGGCGGGACCGGCGGAGTCCGCGGTCTCGGCCACTTCCGGTTCGGTGGGTTCGGCGGGAGCGGCGGCGTCGCCGGACTCCCACTCGGCGTTCACGTTGCCGGACGTCACCGGTTGCAGGCGGGAGCGCAGGTACATGAACCCGGCGAGCAGGATCAGGGCGGCGAACACGACCAGAACGCCTGGCAGACCGCCGATCAGGTGGGCGATGACCCAGCACACCGCGCCGACGATCGCCGCCGACGGCAGCGTGACCAGCCACGCGACGGCCATGCGTCCGGCGATGCCCCAGCGGACCTCGGCGCCCTTGCGTCCGAGTCCGGTGCCGAGGATGGATCCGGTCGCGACGTGGGTGGTGGACAGCGGCAGTCCGAGGTGGCTGGAGGTGAGGATGATGGCGGCGGACGAGGACTCCGCGGCCATGCCCTGCGGAGCGGCGATCTCCACGAGTCCCTTGCCGAGGGTGCGGATGATGCGCCAGCCACCGAGGTACGTCCCGAGGGCGATGGCGATCGCGCAACTGAGCTTCACCCAGAACGGCATCTCGTCGTCGGCGGACAGGCTTCCGTGCGCGACCAGTGCGAGGAAGATCACGCCCATCGTCTTCTGGGCGTCGTTGGTTCCGTGGGCCAGCGACACGAGGGAAGCGGAACCGATCTGGCCGATGCGGAACCCGTGCTCCTTGGTGTCCTCCCGGACGCCCGAGGTGATCCGGTAGACCAGCTTGGTGCCCGCGGTGGCGACCAGCGCCGCGACCACGGGGGCGAGAACGGCGGGAACGACGACCTTGCTGAGCACCCCACCCCACTCGACACCGCTCATGCCGATGGACGCGATGGCCGCACCGATCAGACCGCCGAACAGTGCGTGCGAAGAGCTGGACGGCAGGCCGAGCAGCCACGTCGCCAGATTCCAGATGATGCCGCCGACCAGGCCCGCGAACACGATGAGCAGCAGATCCTCGCCGCCCACTTCTCCGAGGTTCACCACGCCCTTCGCGACTGTCGCCGCAACCTCCACGGACAGGAACGCGCCGACGAGATTCAACGATGCGGAGAGCGCGACAGCGACCTTGGGTCGCAGAGCTCCCGTCGCGATCGAGGTGGCCATTGCATTGCCGGTGTCGTGAAATCCGTTCGTGAAATCGAAAGCGAGGGCGGTGACGACTACCACCAGGAGAACTACGAGCTCTGCGGTCACACCCAGATTGTGCGGATTTCAACTGAAAAAGTACAGTTGACGTCAGGTGTACAGAATCACTCCTGCGTATGGCCTTTCGTCAGTTCTGACTCTTCGGGCGGGTGTCGCGGCGGATGGGGTGATCCTCCGGAACCTGCACCAGCACGATCGGGATGCCGTCGGGGTCCGCGATCCACATCTCGAACAGCCCCCACGGTTCCTGCCGGGCCTCGCGGTCGATCTTCACCCCCGCGAGGACCAGCTCGGTCTGGACCGCGGTGAGGTCACGAACCTGCAGCCAGAGGGCGCCGTCGAAGGACGTCGACTCACCCGTTCCGCCGTGCGCGGCAACCTCGATCAGGCCCTGACCGGCGAAGAACACGGTGCCCCCCGGGTATTCGCGGGCGGTGGCCAGCCCGAGGATGTCGCGGTAGAAGCTCAGCGTCGTCGCGTAGTCGCGCGGCCGCAGAATCGTCCTGCTGCTGAGGATTTCCACCCGTCACCCTCCTTCGCCGGGGCGGGCTTCGTGTCCCGTCCGGCCGTGTGTGCGTCGATCTTCCTTCATCTCTGCCTCGAACAGGTGCCGCCGTCCGTCCGCGAGTTCGTGACGTGCGCCACGTTCGTGCTCGCGCAGCGGCGACCAGTATTGGTCGTCGAACTCCTCGACGATCTGGAATGTCCACCGGCCCTCGACGACGTTTCGGCCGACGAGCTCGGACTGCACCCGGTCCGCGACGTCGGTGTGACCCGCGTCCCGCAGTGCGTCGACGGCCTCACCGAGCTGGAGATCGGCGTGGCCGATCAGCTGATGGAACGAGTAGAGGTGGCCGCGGGCGCGTTCGACTGTTTCGAGGGCCTCGGACAGCTTCCCGAGCGCGGCGACGGTGTCGTCACTCACTCCGGGCGGACGGCGATGTTCCGGCGCGGGGAGCTCGCGGTCGATGCTCATGTGGGTCAGTGTGCCCGAATCGGGCACGCCGCGCCCCCTCTCCTGCCGACGCGGCGAATCCGGGCGCGTAATTCACCCTCCGAGGGTCTACTCCCACGCGCTCGCCCGGTGCTGGACTGGATTGACGGCTGTGGACGACGAGGGGATTGGGCCATGAGTTCGAGCGTGACAGGGAAGCCGATACCGGGTGGCGAGTCGTTACCGTTCCCGCCGACGCCGTCGGGAAGCATCGCGGGCCGGACCATGCAGGAGTCGGTCTACAGCCCGAGTCCCAAGGAGCGGCGGCTCCACGACGACGCCCCGAACATTCTGATCGTCCTCATCGACGACGCCGGGCCGGGCCTGCCGAGCGGGCTCGGAGGTGAGGTGAACACCCCGACACTCGACGCGATGCTGCAGGACGGTGTCGGCTACAACCGATTCCATACGACCGCAATGTGTTCACCGACCCGTGCGTCGCTGCTGACCGGGCGCAACCATCACCGCGTCGGGAACGGGCAGATCGCGGAGCTGGCCAACGACTGGGACGGCTACTCCGGCCACATCCCGCGGTCGAGCGCGACGGGGGCCGAAGTGCTGCGCCAGTACGGCTACAGCACCGCCGCATTCGGGAAATGGCACAACACTCCCGCCGAGGAGACCACCGCAGCAGGTCCGTTCGACAACTGGCCGACCGGTCTCGGGTTCGAGTACTTCTACGGCTTCCTCGCCGGCGAGGCGTCGCAGTACGAACCGAACCTGGTGCGGAACACGACGGTGGTGCTGCCCCCGAAGACCCCGGAGCAGGGCTATCACCTCAGCGAGGATCTCGCGGACGACGCGATCGGCTGGCTGCGCAGGCACAAGGCGTTCGAGGCGGACAAGCCGTTCTTCATGTACTGGGCCAGCGGCTGCCTGCACGGACCGCACCACATCATGAAGCCGTGGGCCGACAAGTACGGCGGGAAGTTCGACGACGGCTGGGACGCGTACCGGGAGCGGGTCTTCGCGAGGGCGAAGGAGAAGGGCTGGATTCCCCCCGAGGCGGAGCTGACCGACCGCGACCCGACCATGGCGGCGTGGGACGACATTCCCGAGGACGAGAAACCGTTCCAGCGCCGGCTGATGGAGGTGGCCGCCGGGTACGCCGAGCACTGTGACGTCCAGGTGGGCAGGCTGTTCGACGAACTGGACCGCCTGGGGTACCGGGACGACACCCTGGTCCTGTACATCTGGGGCGACAACGGCTCGTCCGGTGAGGGCCAGAACGGCACGATCAGTGAACTGTTGGCGCAGAACGGCATTCCGACCACACCGGCGCAGCACATCGCAGCGCTCGAGGAGCTCGGTGGCCTCGACGTCCTGGGGTCGCCGAAGACCGACAACATGTATCACGCGGGCTGGGCGTGGGCGGGCAGCGCACCGTACAAGGGGATGAAACTGCTGGCCTCCCATCTCGGTGGCACCCGCAACCCGATGGTCGCCCGGTGGCCGGCGAAGGTGGCACCGGACCCGGCACCCCGCACGCATTTCCTGCACTGCAACGACGTGATGCCGACGCTGTTCGACATCGTCGGGATCACTCCGCCGCGGACGGTGAACGGTGTTCCGCAGGACCCGATCGACGGCGCCGGCTTCGCGCAGACTCTCGTCGACCGCGATGCCTCCGGAGGGAAGCTCACCCAGTACTTCGAGATCATGGGCAGCCGGGCGATCTACCACGACGGCTGGATGGCGTCCGCGTTCGGGCCGCGCGCACCCTGGGCGGCGGGTATGCCGGGCGGCATCCGCGACTGGAGTCCGGACGACGACGTGTGGGAGCTCTACAACCTGGACGAGGACTGGACCCAGAACCGGGATCTCGCCGAGCAGCATCCGGAGAAGTTGGCGCAACTGCGGGAACTGTTCGTGATCGAGGCGGCGAAGAACAATGCGCTCCCCGTCGGTGGCGGGCTGTGGGTGGTCGCACTGCATCCCGAGCAGCGGATCACGACGCCGTACACGAGCTGGGAGTTCTCCGGCGACACGATCCGCATGCCCGAGTTCTGCGCTCCCGGTCTGGGCAACAAGAACAACCGGGTCACCCTCGACCTCACCGCGCCGGAGAGCCCGAGCGGAGTGCTGTACGCACTGGGGAGCAACGCGGGCGGGCTGACGTGCTTCGTCGACGACGGCTACCTCTGTTACGAATACAACCTGTTCATCCTGATGCGGACGAAGATTCGTTCGACCGTGCCGCTCCCGCCGGGCACGCGAAAGGTGGAGGTGGTCACGGAATTCGTGGAGGCGAGGCCCGGTGGCCCGCTGAACGTGAAGCTCTGCGTCGACGGCAGTGTCGTCGGGGAGGGGCAGGTGCCGGTGAGTGTGCCGTTGCTGTTCACAGCCAACGACTGCCTCGACGTCGGCACCTGCCTCGGTTCCCCGGTGTCGCTGGACTACTACGACCGGGCGCCGTTCCCGTTCAACGGCACGATCGACCGCATGTCGGTCGAGTACATATAGCTACAGGTCGCGTCAGAAGTACCAGGGGTACGGCTTCCAGTCGGGTTCGCGCTTTTCGAGGAAGGAGTCGCGGCCCTCGACCGCCTCGTCGGTCATGTACGCCATTCGGGTTGCCTCGCCCGCGAACAATTGCTGCCCGACGAGGCCGTCGTCCTGCAGGTTGAACGCGTATTTGAGCATGCGCTGTGCCTGCGGGGACTTGCCGTTGATCTTGGTGGCCCAGTCGATCGCGACGTCCTCGAGTTCGGCATGATCGACGACCTTGTTGACGGCGCCCATCTGATGCATTTCCTCCGCGGTGTACGTCTCGCCGAGGAAGAAGATTTCGCGGGCGAACTTCTGGCCGACCATCTTGGCGAGGTAGGCGCTGCCGTAGCCGCCGTCGAAGCTGCCGACGTCGGCGTCGGTCTGCTTGAACCGGGCGTGTTCGCGGCTGGCGAGCGTCAGGTCGCACACGACGTGCAGGCTGTGACCGCCGCCCGCGGCCCAGCCGTTGACGAGGCAGATGACGACTTTCGGCATGAACCGGATCAGCCGCTGGACCTCGAGGATGTGGAGTCGTCCGGCGCGGGCCTTGTCGACGGTGTCCGCGGTTTCGCCTTCCGCATACTGGTATCCGCTGCGCCCGCGGATGCGCTGGTCGCCGCCGGAGCAGAACGCCCAGCCTTCGTCCTTGGGGCTCGGACCGTTGCCGGTGAGCAGCACGGCACCCACGTCGGACGTCATCCGGGCGTGGTCCAGCGCCCGGTACAACTCGTCGACGGTGTGCGGGCGGAAGGCGTTGCGTACTTCGGGACGGTCGAACGCCACCCGGACGATTCCCTGGGTGACATGCCGGTGGTACGTGATGTCGGTCAGGTTCTCGAAACCGGGAACCGGTCGCCAGTGCTGCGGGTTGAAAGTCACGGCTCCGAGGTTATCGGGTGCCGTTGGCGGGTGTCCGCGCGCGCAGGAGTTTGCCCGGGTTTACCGTGCAGGTATGAGCGAACAGGCTGCGGACGTCACCCGTCTCGATTACGACGGCGACGACGAGTACGAGCACCACGGCGGGTTCCCCAAGTACGAGCCGGTGACGCCCGGTCCCGACTGGGCCCGGTTCGTCGACGGAATGCGCACGCTGCAGGACCTCGCGGTGTCCGTGGACGCCCCGGACGACGTGCTCGCCGCGGCCGCGGACCAGGTGGAGAAACTGGCCGAACTGCTCGGGCCGCACGTCGCGCCCGAGGGGCGGTCGCCGGCGGGCCGCACGATCGAACTGCCCGGCAGGGGGAGTCTCCTTCTGCCGCCGTGGAACATCGAGAAGTTCGGGCCCGACGGGGTGCGAAGCACCGGAATGTTCCGCCGCTACCACCTCGGGGGGAACGGCGCCGCGCACGGCGGCACGCTGCCGCTGCTGTTCGACGACCTGATGGGCATGATCGTCCACGCGTACGGCCGGCCCATCAGCCGCACCGCGTACCTGCACGTCGACTACCGCGCGATCACACCGCTGAACACCACGCTCGCCATCGAAGGCAAGGTGGACCGCGTCGACGGGCGCAAGACTTACATCACCGCCCGGATGACACACGGTGAGACGCTCCTCGCCGAATGCGAGGCGCTCATGCTGGTGCTCCTGCCCGGGCAGCCCTGACCCGTGACGTCCCTGCCCTCCGTCGGGGAGGTTCTGGCCGACGCGGTCGTGGTGAGTCTGCCCATGCGCGTGCGGTTCCGCGGCATCACGACGCGAGAAGCATTGCTGCTGCGCGGTCCCGCGGGATGGGGCGAGTTCGCACCGTTTCCCGAATACGCGGACGACGAGGCGGCGCACTGGTTGCAGTCGGCGATCGAGGACGCCTGGCTCGGACCGCCGCCCGCGGTGCGAACGCGGGTACCGATCAACGCGACCGTCCCCGCCGTCGACGCCGCCCGGGTGCCCGACGTGCTCGCGCGGTACCCCGGTGCACGGACCGCGAAAGTGAAAGTGGCCGAGGGCGGTCAGACCCTCGACGACGACGTCGCGCGGGTGCGGGCGGTCCGCGCGCTCGTCCCGAACGTGCGCGTCGACGCCAACGGCGGCTGGTCGGTCGACGAGGCCGAGGCCGCGCTGCGGGCACTGACCGCCGACGGTCCGCTCGAATACGCCGAGCAGCCGTGCGCGAGCGTGCCCGAGTTGGTGGAGGTCCGCAGGCGGATGCCCGACGTGCGGGTGGCCGCCGACGAGAGCATCCGGCGGGCCGAGGATCCGCTGAAGGTCGTGCGGGCAGGCGGCGCGGACGTGGCCGTCGTGAAGGTCGCCCCGCTCGGCGGGATGCGGCGACTGCTGGCGCTCGCCGACGAGTTGTCCTCGCACGGTGTGCCGGTGGTCGTGTCGAGCGCCCTGGACACCGCCGTCGGCATCGCTGCCGGTGTCGCAGCCGCCGCGGCCCTCCCCGAATTGCAGTTCGCGTGCGGTCTCGGTACCGGGGGACTGTTCGAGGCGGACGTGGCCCGCGCCCGCGAACCCGTCGACGGTGAGCTCGCCGTCGAGGCGGTGGCACCCGACGTCGAACGCGTCACGGCTCTCGCCGCGTCCGCGGAGCGTTCACGCTGGTGGATCGAGCGGGCGCGCCGGTGCCATGGCCTGCTCGAACAACGCGGCGTCCGGTTTTTCGTATAGTGTCTGGCCGGACCTGATCGCTCAGTCAATACGGAGGCATTGAAAGTGGTTGCAGCTCTGAACGAAACCCTGCTCGACGAGTCGCGCGTTCCTGCGGTCATCGCAGACGTCCAGGCTCTCATCGACGCGGAGGTTTCGGACAAGTCGGGGGCCTCGGGACTGGCACTCAAGGGTGGATACGGCGCCGTCAAGAAGGTGGGACCGTCGATCGTGCCGGACGCCATCGAGGGTCTGCTGCCGGCGTTCGTCACCAAGCTCGAACCGTACTGGCAGTCGTTCACCGCCAGCGGTGAGGCCGGATTCTCCGAGTACCTGGTCGCGCGTAGCGACGAGGTCGCGGACTCGCTGCTCGGTGTGACCGACGAGCGCATCGAGGGCAGCGACCGCGGCGCTGTCAAGAAGGTGTACTCGTCGCTGCGCCCGTCGGCGAAGAAGAATGTGATCGAGGCACTTCCGCGTCTGGGCGCCCTCGTCCAGAAGCACGCCAACTGAGAACCCAGGTGAGTGGCAAAGCGTGCCCCGGCACTCTTTGCCACTCACCTGTGGTCAGTTGGCCGCGTGACCGAAGCGCCAATACCCGGTGAACGAAATGTTCGACTTCGGGATGCGGCGCTCGTTCACCAGGTGGCGCCGCAACGCCGTCGTCAGCTCGCTCTCGCCTGCAACGAACGTGTAGGAGGGCCCGGCGGGCAATTCCGCCTGCTTCACCGTGTTCAGTGCGAGCACCCCCGGGCGGGCGTCGGCGTCCTCGCGGACCAGCCAGTGCACGTTCACGCCGTCACCCACCGAAACGTCCTGAGCGTCTTCGGCATCGGGAATCTCGACGAACACCTCGGCCCGCAGGTCCTGTGGTGCCGAACGCAGGATCCCGACGATTGCGGGAAGCGCGCTCTCGTCCCCGACGAGCAGCTGCCACTCGGCGTCCGGAGTCGGGTTGTAGATCAGGCCCTCGTCGAGGATCGCCACCTCGTCACCGGCCGCCGCCGCGTTCGCCCACGCCGACGCGGGACCGAGGTCGCCGTGCGAGGCGAAGTCGATGTCGATCTCGGTGGTGTCGCCGAACGCTCCCGACCCTGCGACGCGGAGTTCGCGGACCGTGTAGTTGCGCACTACCGGCCGGGTGTCCTTGGACATCAGCTTGTACTGGGCGTACCAGAGGTTGCTCGCGCTGGTCGGTAGCCGCAGGGCGCTCTGACCCTGCTGGGGGATGAACATCCGGAACCACTGGTCGAAGCCCATGGGGCTGACGGAGTCGAGTTCCTCACCCGCGATGGTGACGCGGACGAAGTTCGGGCTGATCTGCTTGCCTGCGACCACTCGTGCGGACGCGATCCGGCGACTCTGAGGTTTGACGAACTTGCTGCGCTGGGCCATGTCGGTGGTAGCTCCCCCGGTTGCGGTGCGGTTATCAGGTAAGCCTAACCAATTGATCCGTCACTCGGGGCGGTGCGGGCGGTCCAGCATCACGACCCTCGGCGGCAGACCCCACTCATTGCGGCCGAGGCGGCTGAGCGGGGCGAGTTCGGTGAAGTCCGGAAGCCCGTCGTCGGCGAGCGCCTCGGGACGCACCGCGATCGTGACGACGTCGCCCATCACCACGAACGAGTCGCCGACCGGGGTCACCCCGTGCAGGGTGCATTCGATGGCGACCGGCGAACCCGCGACCCGGACCGGCCGGACCCGCTCGCTGGGCTCGGTCTCGATGCCCAGCGCGGCGAACTCGTCGACATCACTGCCGTAGGTGGCGGAACTGGCGTTGACGGCCGCCACCAGGGGCTCCGTCGCCAGGTTGATCACGAACTCACCCGTCGCCTCGATGTTCCGGAGGCTGTCCTTGCGGGTGACGGACGTGAACTGCACCACCGGCGGCTGCGTGCTGGACACCGAGAAGAAGCTGTAAGGGGCCAGGTTGGCCACCCCGTCCGCCGAGACCGTGGACACCCACGCGATCGGTCGCGGCACCACCGAGGCGGTCAGCACCTGGTAGATGCGGCGTGGAGGTAGCTCGGCGGGATCGAAGAGAGTGCGCATGCCCACATGGTGTCAGCGCCCGGAATGTGGCCGTGAACTCACCCGGCCAGGTCGCCGGACGGGGGTGCCGGAGTATCTGACACTCTTGATGGCGTGAACCCGTCCACTGCTCAAGCCACCGCGGTCGTCGACGAACTGGTCCGCGGGGGAGTACGCGAGGTCGTGCTCTGCCCGGGTTCGCGGAATGCGCCGCTGGCGTTCGCCCTGCAGGCCGCCGACCTCCAGGGCCGACTGCGTCTGCACATGCGCATCGACGAGCGCACCGCGGGATTCCTCGCGCTCGGCCTGGCCGTGGCAGGCAAGCGTCCCGTTCCGATCGTCATGACGTCCGGCACCGCGGTCGCCAATCTCGGTCCCGCCGTCCTCGAGGCCAACTACGCCCGGGTGCCGCTCGTGGTGCTCAGCGCCAACCGCCCGTACGAGATGCTCGGCACCGGCGCCAACCAGACCATCGAGCAACTCGGCCTGTTCGGAAGCCAGGTGCGCGCGACCGTCAGCCTCGGCCTGGCCGAGGACGACGCGCAGAACAGCCAGTGGCGTTCGGCGGTCTGCCGGGTCCTCGCCGCCGCGCGCGGCACGAGGTCGGGCAACGCCGGACCCGTGCACTTCGACATCCCGCTCCGGGAACCGCTCGTCCCCGACGTGCACGCGCAGGGCCCGGTCCCGCAGGGACGGCCGGGTGGGGCGGCGTGGACCACCACCCAGCACGCGACGCTCGACGTGGCGATGGACCTCGACATCACCGCGGACACCATCGTGATCTCCGGGCACGGATCGGCGCTTCGGCCGGAACTCGCCGGCCTTCCGACGGTCGCCGAGCCGACCGCGCCCCTGCACGGCATCCCGGTGCATCCGATGGCGCTGCCCCAGCTCAAGCCGCGGCAGGCCGTCATCACCGGACGCCCCACCCTGCACCGGTCCGTGTCGAAGGTCCTCGCCGATCCGGCGGTGGCCGTCTACGCGCTCACCACCGGCCCCCGCTGGCCCGACGTGTCCGGGAACGTGCTGGCCACCGGAACCCGCGCGGTGGTGACCGGTGAACCCGACCGGGCCTGGATCAACAGGTGCCGCACGCTGTCCGAACACACCGACAAGGCGGTGCGCGCGCAACTCGCCGCCCACCCGAAGGCGACGGGCCTCCATGTGGCGGCCGCCGTCATGGACGCCCTCACCGACGGCGACCAGTTGCTGCTCGGCGCGTCCAACCCTGTCCGGGACGCCGCACTGGTCAGCTATCCGGCGCCGAAGGTCCGGGTGCTGTCCAACCGGGGTGTCGCCGGGATCGACGGCACCGTGTCCGCCGCCGTCGGGGCGGCGCTCGCCTACGAGGAGGGACGCACGGTGGCCCTGCTCGGCGACCTCACGTTCCTGCACGACGCGTCCGGGCTGCTCATCGGCTCGGGCGAACCGCGGCCCCGGGACCTGACGATCGTCGTCGCCAACGACGACGGCGGTGGCATCTTCGAATTGCTCGAACAGGGCGATCCGCAGTACGCCGGGGTGTTCGAGCGGGTCTTCGGCACTCCGCACGGGATGGATCTCGCCGCACTCTGCGCCGCCTACCGGGTGGAGCATCACCTGGTGGGGGTGGGTGAGCTGTCGACGCGGCTGAGCACGCCCGACGCGCCCGGCGACCGCGGAATCCGGGTGCTCGAGGTGACCACCGAACGTTCCGGGCTGCGCGAACTGCACGCCGCGGTGCGGGCACAACTGTGAATGCGCGGGTGACGCGGCGGGTCCGGCGCGGGGTGCTGGTGGCGGCGATCGGCATCTCGATCCTGGCCGTGCTCCTCGTCCTCGCCGCCTGGCGCAACGACCACACCATTCAATCCGACCGCGGCGTGGCCACGGCGGAGGTGCTGTCGGCGGGATCGTTGCGGTCGGCCATCAGTTTCGTCACCCCGGACGGCGTGACGCACAACCCCGAACTCGGTGTGTTGTACCCGACCAACCTCACGGTGGGTCAGCGGATCGACGTCGAGTACGCGCGCAGCGACCCCGACCTGGTGCGCGTGTCCGGGCGCGACGCCAGCGTGGCCGTGATCCCCGCCGGTTCGCTGATCGTGGTGACGTGGCTGATCGCGGGACCGGTGCTCTGGTATCTCCGGCGCCGCGAGATCTCGGCGGAGTCCGCGCCGGCAGTGTCATCCTGAATTTCCCGGAACTTCGCGCGACAGTCACGTCGATCTCGCTGCTGTGACCACGAGCACTGCCACGCTGAGCGCGTGAGAGTAGCCATCGTCGCGGAATCGTTTCTTCCCAACATGAACGGTGTGACCAACTCGGTGCTGCGGGTTCTCGACCATCTGCAGCGCACCGGACACCAGGCGATGGTCGTCGCCCCGGACACGGTCGGATCGCAGGCACCGGCGCCGACCGAACACGACGGTGTGCCCGTCCACCGGGTGCCCGCGGTGATGGTCCCCAAGGTCAGTTCGCTCCCGGTGGGTCTGCCGCAGCCCGGACTCACCGCCGCGCTGCGGTCGTTCGACCCCGACGTCGTGCACCTGGCGTCGCCGTTCCTCCTCGGGGCGGGCGGGCTCGGTGCGGCGCACCGGCTCGACGTCCCCACGGTCGCGGTGTACCAGACGGACGTGGCGGGGTTCGCCGAAAGCTACGGCCTCGGCATCACCAGCCGGGCGGCGTGGGCCTGGACGCGGCGCATCCACCGGGGCTGCACGCGCACCCTCGCGCCGTCCACGTCGGCGGTCGAGGCCCTGGCCGAGCAGCGGATTCCGAGGGTCCACCGCTGGGCGCGCGGTGTGGAGACCACTCGATTCGCGCCGTCCCGCCGCAGCACCGGACTGCGGGACTCCTGGCTGGGCGGCTCCGACCGGCTGGTCGTCGGTTTCGTGGGCAGGCTCGCACCCGAGAAGCACGTCGAGCGGCTGGCCGCGCTGGCGGGCGACCAGCGGGTCCGGCTGGTGATCGTCGGCGACGGTCCCGAGCGGAGCCGCTTGCAGCGGTTGATGCCCGACGCGGTCTTCACCGGCCAACTCGGTGGTGCGGAGCTCGCCGAGGCGTACGCGAGCCTGGACGTCTTCGTCCATCCCGGCGAGCACGAGACGTTCTGCCAGGCGGTGCAGGAAGCGCTCTCCAGCGGGGTGCCGGTGATCGGACCGGACGCCGGTGGACCCCGCGATCTGGTCGCGCACTGCCGCAACGGCTATCTGCTGCCGGTCGACCGGTTCGGCGAACTGCTGCCGAGTGCCGTCGACGCGCTGCGGGACCGTCGCATGCGGGCCCGCTTCGGGGAGGCCGCCCGGCAGTCGGTGCTGCACCGCACGTGGCCCGCGATCTGCGACGAGCTGCTGGGCCACTATGTGGCGGTCGCAGGCGGTCAGGGCTTTCGCGAAACCCGAGCCGCCTGACCGGCGGCTCGGCGTCGGCGGGGAATTCGAGCGACCGGCTCGTCGTTGCCCGGGGTATGGCGAAGTACAAGACTGTCAATCCCGCGACCGGTGAAACCGTCCGGGAATTCGAGACCTTGGACGATGTGGGAGTGGAGTCGGCGCTCGCACGCGCCCACAGCGGATACCTGAGCTGGCGGACGACCCCCGCCGAGGAACGAGCCCGCATTCTGGGCCGGACCGCGGACCTCTACGCCGAGCGCGAGGACGAACTGGCGCGGATGATCGCGCTCGAGATGGGCAAGCCCGTCCGGGAGGCCAAAGGCGAGGTCAAACTCTCCTCGGCGATCTACCGCTACTACGCCGACAACGGCCCCGCACTGCTGGAGGCGGAACGGCTCGACGTGCCCGGCGCCGACGAATCCGTGGTCTACCGCAGGCCGATCGGTGCGCTCGTCGGTGTGATGCCGTGGAACTACCCGTACTACCAGGTCGCGCGCTTCGCGGCACCGAACCTCGTGCTAGGCAACACCGTGCTGCTCAAGCACGCCCCGAACTGTCCGCAGTCGGCGCTGCTGATGGAGGAGATCTTCCGGCAGGCCGGCCTCCCGGAGGACGCGTACGTCAACGTGTTCGCCACCAACGAGCAGATCGCCGACATGATCGCGGATCCGCGCGTCCAGGGCGTCTCCCTCACCGGCAGTGAACGGGCCGGGATCAGCGTCGCCGAGACGGCGGGCCGCAACCTCAAGAAGGTCGTCCTCGAACTCGGCGGTTCCGACGTGTTCGTCGTCCTCGACACCGAGGACATGGACGCCACCGTCAAGACGGCGACCCGGGCCCGCCTGTCCAACGCCGGCCAGGCCTGCAACTCGCCGAAGCGGTTCATCGTGACGGAACCGAACTACGACGAGTTCGTCGCGAAACTCGCCGAGTCGTTCAAGGCCACACCGACGGGCGATCCGCTCGACGCCAAGACCGTCCTCGGGCCGCTGTCCTCGCAGACCGCCGCGGATTCCCTGATCGAGCAGATCGAGGACGCCGTCGCCAAGGGCGCGACGCTCCTCGCGGGCGGGAAGAAGATCGACGGTCCCGGCTCGTACGTCGAACCGACGCTGCTCGTCGACGTGACCCCCGAGATGCGCGCATACAGCGAGGAACTGTTCGGGCCGGTCGGCGTCGTCTACAAGGTAGCCACCGCCGACGAGGCCGTCGAACTCGCCAACTCCTCCGCCTACGGTCTCAGCGGTTCGGTGTGGAGCAGCGACCTCGACGGTGCCCGCGAGGTGGCCGACCGGCTCGACGTCGGGATGGCGTACGTCAACGAGCACGGCACGACGCTCCCCGGTTTGCCGTTCGGCGGCGTCAAACGCTCCGGCGTCGGCCGTGAACTCGGTCCGTGGGGGATGGACGAGTTCGTCAACAAGAAGCTGGTCCGCGTCTCGAAGAAGTGACCGCCGCGCCACCGTGCCCGGCGCCGACGCCGGCGCCGGGCACGGTTGGTAGCGTTTCGGGCGTGGCAACTACACACGGTTCGCGGGCGTCGCTCGAAAAGGATCCGCACGAGGTCGCGTCGATGTTCGACGGCGTCGCGAAGCGCTACGACCTCACCAACACGATCCTCTCGTTCGGCCAGGACCGCAGTTGGCGCAAGGCGACGCGTTCGGCCCTGGCACTGAAGCCGGGGGAGCGGGTTCTCGACCTCGCCGCCGGGACCGGCGTGTCCACCGTCGAACTCGGACGGTCGGGCGCCTGGTGTGTGGCCACCGATTTCTCCAAGGGGATGCTGCAGGCAGGCAGCGGCCGCCAGGTGCCGATGGTCGCGGGCGACGCGATGCACCTGCCCTACGCCGACGCCGTGTTCGACGCCGCCACCATCTCCTTCGGGCTGCGCAACGTCTCCGACTTCGACGCCGGCCTCCGCGAGATCGCCCGGGTCACCAAACCGGGTGGGCGTCTCGTGGTGAGCGAGTTCTCGACGCCGGTGTTCGGGCCCTTCCGCACGGTCTACATGGAGTACCTGATGAAGGCGCTGCCGCGGGTCGCGCGCGCCGTCAGCAGCAACCCCGACGCCTACGTGTACCTCGCCGAGTCCATCCGCGCCTGGCCCACCCAGCAGGAACTCGCGCTGCGCATCGAGGCGGCCGGCTGGCGGAACGTGCAGTGGCGCAACCTCACCGGCGGCGTGGTCGCCCTGCACCGCGCCACGCGCTGACCGTCAGCCGAACAGCGGTCGCGAGTCGACCTTCTGCGACACCAGGCCGGATGCCCGCCACGCGCGGGCGGTGAGGTCGCTGTCCTCCTCGGTGACGAGGTTGCCCATCACACGCACCGCGACGGTCATCAGCGCGCGGGACCGCATCGCCACCGGGCCGGACGCGGGCAGGACCCGGGGCACGGTCAGGAGTCCGGCGAGTCGCCGGGCCACGGAGAACGCCCGGCCGTACCGCTCCCTCAGGATCGACGGCCACAGCTGGGTCAGGTCGTCGGCGTCGAGGATCTCCGCGACGAGGCGCCCGCCTTCGAGCCCGTAGTCGATGCCCTCGCCGTTCAGCGGATTCACACACGCGGCCGCGTCGCCGATGATCGCCCAGTTCCGGCCTGCGATGTGCGACACCGCACCTCCCATCGGCAGCAACGCCGACGCGACGGCCCGCAACTCCCCGTCCCAGTTCCACTCTTCGCGGCGCTGCGCCGTGTACAGGTCCAGGAGGGGGCGTAGCGCGCCCGGGGCCGGACGTTTGGCGGTGGCCAGGGTGCCGACGCCGATGTTCACCTCGCCGGTGCCCAGGGGGAACACCCAGCCGTAGCCCGACTGCAGCGTCCCGGCGGCGTCCCGCAGTTCGAGGTGGGACGTGATCCACGGGTCGGCGCTGCGGTCGGTGGCGATGTAGGCGCGCGCGGCCACACCGTACGCCGTGTCCCGGTGCCATTCGCGACCCAGCTGCTTGCCGAGGGTCGACCGGACGCCGTCGGCGACGATCAGCGTCCGGCAGCCGACGGTGTGGGTCCCGTCGGACGTTTTCAGGGTCACCGCCGTCACCCGGTCACCGCCGCGTTCGACGCCGATCGCCTTGGCGCCCTGCACCATGACGGCGCCGGCGTCGACGGCGGTCGCGCGGATCCGGTCGTCCAGCTCGGTGCGGGCCACGGCGCTGCCGACGGCCGGGAACGACCTGCCCGGCCACTCGAGTTCGAGCTCCTGCCCGAACCCGCTGAGCCTCAGCCCGCGATTGGTGCCCTTCGACCGCACCCAGTCGCCGAGGCCGAGATGGTCGAGCTCGGCGACAGCGCGGGGGGTGAGTCCGTCGCCACACGTCTTGTCGCGGGGAAACACCGCCGCGTCGGCGAGGACCACGTCGCGTCCCGCGCGTGCCGCCCAGGCGGCGGCCGAGGACCCGGCCGGACCAGCACCGATGACGAGGACGTCGGTGGCGGTGGGAAGCGGGGATCCCGCGGGCGACTGTTCTGCTGCGACCACGCCTACATCCTGTCAGGCTCCGCTACACGACCGCGGCGAGGCCGACGGGCGGCGGAACCGCTAGGTTCACTACCGTGGTAGCCGAGCCGCCACCGACGGCGCGGAGCCGCGCCGTCACTGACGACAGGAATGGGTACTGAGAACGTGAGCACCGAGGGCGCAGCACACACCGCTGCCGACGCTGTAGTGGGCACTACGGTCGCCGGGATCGATCTCGGCGACCCGCAGCTCGCCGCCACGGTCCGTGAAGGACTGAAGCAAGTCGAGGAACTGCTGGTCAGTGAACTCTCCGACGGGGAGGATTTCCTGACGGAGGCGGCATTGCATCTCGCGAAGGCGGGAGGCAAGCGTTTCCGCCCCCTCTTCACGGTGCTCACCGCCCAGCTCGGACCGAAGGCCTCCGACCCGTCGGTGGTCACGGCGGCCACCGTCGTCGAACTGGTCCACCTCGCCACCCTGTACCACGACGACGTGATGGACGAGGCCACGATGCGCCGCGGTGCGCCCAGCGCGAACTCGCGGTGGGGCAACAGCGTCGCCATCCTCGCCGGCGACTACCTGTTCGCCCACGCGTCGCGTCTCGTGTCGACCCTCGGCCCCGAGGCGGTGCGCATCATCGCCGAGACGTTCGCCGAACTCGTGACGGGCCAGATGCGCGAGACGATCGGGCTCCGCGGCGAGCAGGATCCGGTCGAGCACTACCTCAAGGTGGTCTGGGAGAAGACCGGTTCGCTGATCGCGGCGTGCGGGCGCTTCGGCGGCACGTTCTCCGGTGCGGACGCCGATCACGTGAAGCGGCTCGAACGGCTCGGTGACGCCGTGGGCACCGCCTTCCAGATCTCCGACGACATCATCGACATCTCGTCGGTCTCGGCACAGTCCGGCAAGACCCCCGGAACCGACCTGCGCGAGGGCGTGCACACGCTGCCCGTCCTGTACGCGCTGCGCGACGAGGGTCCCGAGGCCGACCGCCTGCGCGTGCTCCTCGACGGCCCCGTCACCAACGACGACGACGTCGCGGAGGCGCTCGCCCTCCTCGAACGCTCACCCGGCATGGCGGCCGCCAAGGCGAAGCTCGAGGAGTTCGCGGTCCAGGCCCGCGCCCAGCTCGCCGAACTGCCGCAGGGCCCCGCCAACGACGCCCTCGTGAAGCTCGTCGATTACACGATCGAGCGCGTCGGCTGAGCCGTATCGTCAGTACCCGGACTCGTCTTCACCCGATCTCGTTCGCCGAACGGGAACCGTCCCGCCACCGTGTTTCGTTGAATGATCAAGATCTCGAAACTCGGACGACCGTGATCGGGTGACAACGACAAGGAAGGCGTGACGTGCGCTACGCAAACGGGGCGAAGACTCTGGTTCTGTTGGTCGGCATGTCGGCGCTGATCGTGTTCATCGGCGCCCTGTTCCGCAACCCGACCATCCTGCTGCTGGCCATCGTGTTCGCAGTCGGCATGAACGCGTACGTGTTCTTCAACAGCGACAAGATGGCGCTCAAGGCCATGCATGCCCAGCCGATCACCGAGGTGCAGGCACCGGTCATCTACCGCATCGTCCGGGAACTGGCGACCACCGCGCACCAGCCGATGCCGCGGCTCTACATCAGCCCCACCAGCGCGCCCAACGCGTTCGCCACCGGGCGCAGCCCCCGTCACGCGGCGGTCTGCTGCACCAGCGGCATCCTGCAGATCCTCGACGAGCGGGAGCTCCGGGCCGTGCTCGGGCACGAGCTGTCGCACGTCTACAACCGCGACATCCTGATCTCGTCGGTCGCAGGCGCGATGGCGGCCGTCGTGTCGGGACTCGCGAACTTCGCCATGTTCGCCAACATGTTCGGCGGCCGCGGCGGGGGACAGGGCGCGAACCCGATCGCGCTGCTCCTGGTGTCGCTGCTGGGGCCCATCGCCGCGACCGTCGTCAAGCTCGCGGTGTCGCGGTCCCGGGAGTTCCAGGCCGACCAGTCGGGCGCCGAACTCACGGGCGACCCTCTGGCGCTGGCGTCGGCGCTACGGAAGCTGGAGCGTGGCACGCAGGCCGCGCCTCTGCCGCCGGAGCCTCAGCTCGCCGCGCAGTCGCACCTGATGATCGCCAACCCGTTCCGCACCGGCGAGAAGATGAGCCGGATGTTCTCCACCCACCCGCCGATGGCCGAGCGGATCGAGCGCCTCGAGCGCATGGCAGGCAGGTAGGCGGCTTCGCCGCCCGTGCGTGGTCGACGAGTGCAGGGACTCGTCAACCACGCACGGGCGCGCAGCGCCTACCGGTAGTTCACGAACTGCAGCGCGATCCCGAAGTCCTCACCCTTCAGCAGGGAGATGACGGCCTGCAGGTCGTCGCGCTTCTTGCTGCTCACGCGCAGCTCGTCACCCTGGATCTGCGCCTTGACGCCCTTGGGGCCCTCGTCGCGGATCTTCTTGGTGATCTTCTTGGCGTTCTCCGTGGTGATGCCCTGGACGAGGCTGCCGGACAGCTTGTAGATCTTCCCGGACTGCGCCGGCTCGCCCGCGTCGAACGCCTTCAGAGAGATGTCACGCCGGATCAGCTTCTCCTTGAAGACGTCCAGGGCGGCGAGCAGTCGCTCCTCCGTGTCGGCCGTCAGGGTGATGGTTTCCTCGCCGGACCATTCGATCGATGCTCCCGTGTTCCGGAAGTCGAACCGGGTCGACAGTTCCTTGCCGGCCTGATGCAGGGCGTTGTCCACCTCTTGACGCTCGACCTTGCTCACCACATCGAAGGACGAATCAGCCACTTCACACTCCCGGTTTCGTCTAGTTCTCCCCGCCGCGACCCGGCCGGGGACCCGCCGAATGCCGGCGAGCAGATTCGACGCTATCGGTTCGCAACCGCCCGTATCCACCCGGTTTGCAAAACGGGGGGCCGTTCGTTGTATTCTTCTTTCCGCAGCGGAGAGCGATTTCCCACAGATTTCGCGCTCCTCGTGCAACCCCGGCAGATTGCCCGAGCGGCCAATGGGAGCGGACTGTAAATCCGTCGGCTTATGCCTACGTAGGTTCGAATCCTACATCTGCCACACACAGAACCCCGGTGAGCGACAGCTCACCGGGGTTCTGTCGTTCGTGGGTGAGGCCGGGCCGTTCGTGGGTGAGACGGGGTGCCGGGCCCGCCGACCCGGCCCGGACCGGGCCGGAGACGCGTAGTGTCGGGTGCAGCGACTTACGAAAGCCGCTGACCAGCCAATTTGTTTCTGGTCGGAACTTCTGTGTAATCTCGTCAAGGCTTCAGCGCGCAGCGATGTGCGAGCGAAGCACGCCCCCTTAGCTCAGTCGGCAGAGCGTTTCCATGGTAAGGAAAAGGTCAACGGTTCGATTCCGTTAGGGGGCTCGCTGGATTGAAGTGGAGCGCCTGGTGCGCGACACTCGACACCGAGGCGGTGTAGCTCAGTTGGTAGAGCAAACGACTCATAATCGTTGCGTCGCCGGTTCAAGTCCGGTCACCGCTACACAATATGCATGATCCACCCTGATTGTTCGTAATCAGATTCACCCGAAAGAAGGCATCCCGTGGCCTCCTCGACTGACGTTCGGCCCAAGATCACTTTGGCCTGCGAGGTATGCAAGCACCGCAACTACATCACCAAGAAGAATCGGCGTAACGACCCCGATCGCCTGGAGATCAAGAAGTTCTGCCCGAACTGCGGAACTCACCAGTCACATCGCGAGTCCAAGTAACACGGTCCGGACAAGGGCTGCGTTCGCGAAGGGAGTCCTCTAGGCTGCCCTCACGCGCTGACGTCAAGGGTAGAAGAGGTTCTTTCGCGTGACTGACACTGTGACAGAGACAGAGGCCTACGCGCCCGCGGCTGTTCCTGCTGATCCTGCCGCGCACGCACTGGCGATGGTCGGGCACCACTACCGCGTCGACGACTTCTACGAGGTCGGACGCGAGAAGGTGCGCGAGTACGCGCGTGCCGTGCAGGACTGGCACCCCGCTCACCACGACGAGGAAGCCGCCAAGGGCCTCGGCTACGACGGTCTCCTCGCTCCTCTGACGTTCATCTCGCTCGTCGGCATCATCGCTCAGGGACGCCTCTTCAAGGAGATCGTCACCGGCTACGACCCGAGTCAGATCCTCCAGACCGACCAGCGGCTCGAATTCCACAAGCCGATCAAGGTCGGCGACCGACTGGTCTGTGACGTCTACCTGGAGTCGTTCCGTCAGATGGGTGGCAGCGACATCATCGTCACCAAGAACATCGTCACCGATCAGTACGACGAACTCGTCCAGACCACGTGGACGACGCTGGTCGCGCGTACCGGTGGCGAGGTCGACGAGAACATCGCTCACGCAGTCAAGGACGTGATCATGCATGGCGCTTCGTAAGTTCGAGGACGTCTCGGTGGGTGAGGAACTCCCCGAGCGCATCGTGAAGCTCACGCGTGGCGACCTCGTCAACTACGCGGGCGTGTCCGGCGATCCGAATCCGATCCACTGGAGCGACGAGGTCGTCAAGCTCGCCGGCCTGGACAACGTGATCGCGCACGGAATGCTCACCATGGGTCTCGGCGGCGGTTTCGTCACGTCCTGGCTCGGCGATCCGGGTGCGGTCAAGGAATACAACGTTCGTTTCACGAGCTCGGTCTACGTCCGTGAGGACGAGGCCGCGCAGGTCGAGTACACCGGTAAGGTGAAGTCGCTCGACGAAGAAAGCAAGACAGCAGTAGTCGCGATCGTGGCGCGTTCCGAGGGGAAGAAGATCTTCGGTCGCGCCACCGCAACGGTCCGTCTGGCCTGACAGCCGGGTGGATTGGGTTTGTTCCGGGGCTTTGAAGTACACTGAGATTTCTGGGATTACTCAGCGCTGCGCGCTGCCCTACGGTGCTGTACGGCCGGCAAGGGTGGCGCGCGTGTCATGTAATCACAGAGAGGTCGGTCAAGAATTGGTCCGAGGCTAGATTCGGACCAGCTCTCCCGACCAAAGGGGCGTAGCTCAACTGGCAGAGCAGCGGTCTCCAAAACCGCAGGTTGCAGGTTCAAGTCCTGTCGCCCCTGCCCCCGGATGCCAGCGACTGAGAGGAACGACGTGAGCGAGGAGCGCGCCAAGCGCGACGGCGACACTTCAGGGTCCACGCGCCCGGACGGTGCCGACGACACCGCGGCCGACGCCACCACCACGCGTTCCGCCACTCCCTCGGGAAAGCCCAGCGGTAAGCGCCAGGGCCGTCGTTCTCCGGCAGGCACCGAGGTCGCCGCGAGTTCCGTGAAGGCACCGGAACAGTCGAAGTCGGACACGACCACCAAGGTCAAGCCGGCGAAGAAGGATCGCGCCGACAAGCCGCGCAAGGAAAACATCTTCAAGCGCCTGCGCCGGTTCTTCCGCGAGGTCATCGCCGAGCTGCGCAAGGTCATCTGGCCCAATCGCAAGCAGATGATCACCTACACCAGCGTCGTCCTGGCATTCGTGGTGTTCATGGTGACGTTCATCGGCGTGTTGGATCTGGCGGTCATCAAGGGCGTCACCTGGTTGTTCGGTTGACGGAATCCGCCCCGGTGGATCCGAAGTATGTGAGTGACGAGAGGAAGCGAGTGCCCCAGTGAGCACCCCCGAGAACGACACGAATGAGGCCTTGGCCGAAGAGCGTGTTTCTGCCGAGGCGGCAGCCGAAGTGGATGTCGAGGCTGCCGACGAGGGCACCGAAGCCGCGGAATTCTTCGGTGACGACGTCGCCGACGACGCCCCGGCCGACGAGATCATCGAGGACGAGGCTGAAGCCGAGGACGAGGCAGAAGCCGACGAGGAAGCTGTCGCCGACGAGGAGGCCGTGACCGCCGAAGAGGCTGTGACCGCCGAAGAGCCCGAGGATCCCGTTGCGGAACTCAAGGCCGCGCTGCGTCGCGCACCCGGTGACTGGTACGTCATTCACTCCTACGCGGGCTACGAGAACAAGGTCAAGGCCAACCTCGAGACCCGTGTCCAGAACCTCGACGTCGGCGACTACATCTTCCAGGTGGAAGTTCCCACCGAAGAGGTCACCGAGATCAAGAACGGACAGCGCAAGCAGGTCAACCGCAAGGTTCTGCCCGGCTACATCCTGGTCCGCATGGATCTCAACGACGAGTCCTGGGGAGCTGTGCGCAACACGCCCGGCGTCACCGGATTCGTCGGTGCGACGTCGCGTCCGTCCCCGCTGACCCTCAACGAGGTGACCAAGTTCCTGCTCCCGCAGCAGGAGCAGAAGAAGCAGGCTGCCGCGGCAACCGTGTCGGCCGGCGAGACCGGCGGAGAGAGCTTCGCGAAACCGCTCATCGAGGTCGACTTCGAGGTCGGCGAGTCGGTCACCGTCATGGACGGCCCGTTCGCCACGCTGCCCGCCAGCATCAGCGAGGTCAACGCCGAGCAGCAGAAGCTCAAGGTCCTCGTCTCGATCTTCGGTCGCGAGACTCCGGTCGAGTTGTCCTTCACGCAGGTCGCGAAGATCTAGCGGCACATACTTGCACTGCAGTAGCAAGAAACACACCCAGCAAGAATTAGGAAAACGAGATGCCCCCCAAGAAGAAGAAGCTCGCAGGGCTCATCAAGCTTCAGATCCAGGCCGGTCAGGCTAACCCTGCACCGCCCGTGGGTCCCGCGCTTGGTCAGCACGGCGTGAACATCATGGAGTTCTGCAAGGCCTACAACGCGGCGACTGAGTCCCAGCGCGGCAACGTGGTGCCGGTCGAGATCTCGGTCTACGAAGACCGGACCTTCGATTTCAAGCTGAAGACCCCTCCGGCTGCCAAGCTGCTGCTCAAGGCTGCTGGCGTGCAGAAGGGCTCCGGCGAGCCGCACAAGACCAAGGTCGCTTCCGTGACCATGGATCAGGTGCGCGAAATCGCGAAGACCAAGCAGGAAGACCTCAACGCGAACGACATCGAGCAGGCCGCGAAGATCATCGCCGGCACCGCACGCTCGATGGGTATCACGGTCGACGGTTGAGTCAGCCCTGATCGATCGACGGTACCGCCGTCGAAGATCGATTGACGGCACCGCCGTCGAAGAAAGCGTGGGAGGGCCGGCCAGGCCCAGACCACTACTGAACCATTCACCACCGCAGACAAGACACACACTGCGGTGAGAAGTTAGGACAGAAGAAATGGCAAAGCGCAGCAAGGCGTATCTCGCCGCCGCTGAGAAGATCGACTTCGACAAGCTGTACAGCCCGCTGCAGGCTGCGAAGCTGGCGAAGGAGACGTCGTCGAGCAAGATGGACGCGACCGTCGAGGTTGCAGTTCGTCTGGGCGTCGACCCCCGCAAGGCGGACCAGATGGTTCGCGGCACGGTCAACCTGCCGCACGGCACCGGTAAGACCGCCCGCGTCATCGTGTTCGCAGTCGGAGAGAAGGCTGCCGAGGCCGAGGCAGCTGGAGCCGACGCCGTCGGCGCCGAGGACCTCATCGAGCGGATCCAGGGTGGATGGCTCGATTTCGACGCCGCCATCGCGACTCCCGATCAGATGGCCAAGGTCGGCCGCATCGCCCGCGTCCTCGGACCGCGTGGCCTGATGCCGAACCCGAAGACCGGCACCGTGACGGCTGACGTCACGAAGGCCGTCGCGGACATCAAGGGCGGAAAGATCAACTTCCGCGTCGACAAGCAGGCCAACCTGCACTTCGTGATCGGCAAGGCATCGTTCGACGACGCCAAGCTGGTGGAGAACTACGGCGCCGCGCTGGACGAGATCCTGCGTGCGAAGCCGTCCTCCGCGAAGGGCCGCTACGTCAAGAAGGTCACCGTTTCGACCACCACCGGCCCGGGCATCCCGGTGGACCCGAACCGCACCCGCAACCTTCTCGAGGATGCCGACGCGTAAGTCTCGCTACACACAGTTCGGCCGGTACGGAAATCTTCCGTACCGGCCGAACTGCTTTTTCCGGGTTCAGTTCTCGTCGGCGGTCTCCGGTTCGGTCTTCTTCCGCCACGCCAGCATCACGGAGTCCGTGCGGGCCGGCACCCAGGGCATGAAGATCGCGACGACGACCGCGCAGACCACGACGGCGCCCGCCGCGACGAGCGATGCGGTGTGCGAACCCTGCAGGACCGTTGTCTTCATGGTGAGGATGAGATTCTCACGCTGCTGCTCGAGGAACGGCGGGATCTCGCGCTTGCGGATCTCGAGCACACTCAGGACCGTGGCGCCGGCGAAACCTTTCTCGTCGTCGTTCATCAATGCGGCCGGAATGCGGTCGAGCAGTGGACTCATCGTCGTCGCGTAGTACGACGCGACGATCGATCCGAGCACGGCGACCCCGAGCGTTCCTCCGATTTCCCTGGTCGTGTCGTTCACGGCCGACCCCGCTCCGGCCTCGTCGAGTGGCAGCGACGCCATGATCGACTCGGTTGCCGGTCCCTGCACGATGGCCAGGCCCAGCGCCATCGACACCATCGACGGGAGCACGTCCGTCAGGTAACTGCTGTCGACGGCAACCTGGCCCCCGAGGTACAGGCCGACCCCGGTCAGGAGGAGACCGAACACGATCACCGGGGTGGTCCCGACCCGCTGCGCCAGCAGTGTGGCGATCGGGGCGCCGACCGCCACCGACACCGCGAACGGCAGCGAGGCGACACCGAACTCGAACGGCGTGTACTCGCGGACACCCTGGAAGTACTGCGTGATGAGGAACAGGAAACCGAACATCGAGAAGTACCCGATGGCGATCGCGAGGGCGGGCAGGGAGAACCGTCGGTTGCGGAACAGTCGCAGGTCGAGGACGGGGTGGTCGGTGCGCAACTCCCAGAAGACGAATCCGGTCAGTACCGCGATCGAGAGCGCGACGGCGCCGACGGTGACGGCCGACGTCCACCCGTGGTGAGGGGCTTCGATGATCGCCCACACGAGGACGGTGATGCCGGTGATCGAGGCTGCGATGCCGAGGAGGTCCATGCGCCCGATGACGGAGGCACGCGATTCCGGCACCAACATGAGCGTCGCAATCGCCGCGACTACGGCGATCGGCACATTGATCCAGAAGACGGAGTGCCAGCTGAAGTGCTCGAGCAGCCACCCACCGGCCATCGGGCCGATGGCGATCGCGAATCCGGCCATCGCGGTCCAGGCGGCGATGGCCAGCGCTCGTTCCCGCACGTCGGTGAAGATGTTGATGACGAGGGCGAGGGTCGCGGGGAAGACGGCGGCGGCGAAGACACCCATCGCGGCGCGGGCCGCGATGACCTGGCCCAGACTCTCGGCGTTGGCGCCCGCGATCGACATGACGGCGACGCCGATCAGGCCGATGACCATGACGCGTCGACGCCCATAGCGGTCGCCGAGGTTGCCGAACGCCAGGAGCAGCCCGGCGAACGTCAGTGTGTAGGCGTCGACGACCCATTGCAGGCCGCTGACGCTGGTACGGAGTTCGACGCCGATCGAGGGGAGAGCGACGTTGACGATGGTGTTGTCGAGCACGACCAGCAGTTCGGCCAGGCAGATCACGGCGAGCGCGAGGAAGCGGCGCGTCCGGGACCCGGCCACGACGGCTCGGGCTTCGAGGATTGTCATGAGAAAAAGCTAGCTCATACATGTTACGTGACGTAACAGGTAATTGATCCCAACTTCGGTCTGATGGGTCACAGCCCCGTCCGAAAGGTGACGCCGGTCACGTCTCTACGTCAGGGTCCGGCCGCGATTTGGCGGTTGAGCAGGACATGCCGTAATCTGACCTGCGGAGTTCGATGCACTATTCGAGCTTCACCCCAAATCATGTTCTACCCAAGACCGTTGGTGATCGCTCCCGCAAGGGTGTGATTGAAAGTCCGGGAATGTCCGGCGGCCCACGCAGGAGGACGAGGTAGGGGGATGCGTTTCGGTTGTGGGTTCGCGCCCTGGCCGAATGGCTTCCTTTCACGCCCCGTGTGCCCTGCACCGGGGCGTTTTGCATGTCGTGGATTGTGTGCTCCGGGATACCCGGCGGTGCGCAGCGGTTCCGAAGTGGGATAACGACTGTCATGAGAGGAGGCGAAGTATGGCAAAGCCTGAGAAGGTTTCCGCAGTTGCGGAGATCACCGAGCAGTTCAAGGGTTCGACCGCTGCTGTGATCACGGAATACCGTGGTCTGACGGTGGGCAACATCACGACACTGCGACGCGCTCTCGGAGAAGGTGCCACCTACTCCGTCGCCAAGAACACCCTGGTCAAGCGTGCCGCTGCTGAGGCGGGCGTCGAGGGCCTTGATGACCTTTTCGTCGGTCCGACCGCCATTGCATTCATCAAGGGCGAGCCCGTCGATGCTGCGAAGGCTCTGAAGAACTTCGCTAAGGACAACAAGGCGCTCATCATCAAGGGCGGCTACATGGACGGCGCTGCGCTGTCCGTGGACGAGGTCAACAAGATCGCGGACCTCGAGTCCCGCGAGATCCTGTTGGCCAAGCTTGCCGGCGCGATGAAGGGCAACTTGGCAAAGGCCGCAGGCCTGTTCAACGCTCCTGCTTCGCAGGTGGCCCGTCTGGCCGCTGCTCTGCAGGAAAAGAAGGCCGCAGAAGGCGGAGCTGCCGAAGCTCCCGCCGAGGCTGCAGCCGAAAGCTGATCCGCACCCGCGCATCACTGCTATAACCCCGCCCGGTCGCGGATCAGCGACATGGGACTTACAGGAAGGACCGCCACAATGGCGAAGCTCAGCACCGAAGAGTTGTTGGACCAGTTCAAGGAGCTCACCCTCCTCGAGCTCTCGGAGTTCGTGAAGGCATTCGAGGAGACCTTCGAGGTCACCGCCGCTGCCCCGGTCGCCGTTGCCGCTGCAGGCGGAGCACCGGCTGCCGCCGAGGCTGCTGAGGAGCAGGACGAGTTCGACGTCGTCCTCGAGTCGGCCGGCGACAAGAAGATCCAGGTCATCAAGGTCGTCCGCGAGGTCGTTTCCGGCCTCGGCCTGAAGGAAGCCAAGGACCTCGTCGAGGGTGCTCCGAAGGCCATCCTGGAGAAGGTTGCCAAGGACGCGGCCGACGCCGCCAAGGAGAAGCTCGAGGCTGCCGGCGCGAAGATCACCGTCAAGTAAGACGGTCTCTCACCCGCGCTGCTCACCGAGCAGACGAAGAGGGCCACTCCCCATCCGTGGGGAGTGGCCCTCTTTTTTGCGTCCTCGGGGGGCTTCGGAGTGTCGAGATTCCTGACCGAAAGCGGGACGCGCGATCAAAAATTTCGCTACCGTTATCCCAGTTCAGACGCGTTGTTTTGCATAGTGAGACCCGCAGTTGGCATGCTTCCTTACTCATGAGTAGCATCCCTTGTCACAGGTAACACGTCGATGCGATAGAGTGACCCAACCCACACGGGGTGAGTGCATCGAACGGTCGCGGAGGTAATGGTGGGAGTCGAGGTATCCGTCGAGGGACTGACCAAGTCCTTCGGCTCGCAGAGGATCTGGCAGGACGTCACGTTGACCCTTCCGGCCGGTGAGGTCAGTGCGTTGCTCGGGCCGTCGGGCACGGGTAAATCGGTGTTCCTGAAGTCGCTGATCGGTCTGCTCCGTCCGGAGCAGGGGTCGATCGTCATCGACGGCACCAACATTCTCGAGTGCTCCTCGAAGGAGCTGTACGAGATCCGGAAGTTGTTCGGGGTGCTGTTCCAGGACGGTGCGCTGTTCGGGTCGATGAACCTGTTCGACAACGTGGCGTTCCCGTTGCGCGAGCACACGAAGAAGTCCGAGTCCGAGATCCGCAAGATCGTGATGGAGAAGATGGAACTCGTCGGCCTGCTCGGGGCCGAGGACAAGCTGCCCGGCGAGATCTCCGGTGGTATGCGCAAGCGTGCCGGGCTGGCGCGGGCGCTGGTGCTGGATCCGCAGATCATTCTCGTCGACGAGCCGGACTCGGGTCTGGATCCGGTGCGCACCACCTACATTTCGCAGACGTTGATCGACATCAACGCGGAGATCGATGCGACGATTCTGATCGTGTCGCACAACATCAATCTGGCTCGGACGGTGCCGGACAACATCGGGATGTTGTTCCGCCGGCATCTGGTGATGTTCGGTCCGCGGGAGGTGCTGCTCACCAGCGAGGAGCCGGTGGTCAAGCAGTTCCTGAACGGCACGATGATCGGTCCGATCGGGATGTCGGAGGAGAAGGACGAGGCGCAGATGGCGCAGGAGCAGGCGATGGTCGATGCCGGTCACCATGCCGGTGGTGTCGACGACGTCGAGGGGATCGTACCGCAGATGAAGGCGACGCCGGGGATGCCGTTCCGGCAGGCCGTGGCCCGTCGTCAGGAACGGGTCCGGCACATCATGCACACCCTGCCCGAGAACGCGCAGATCGCGATCCAGGAAAGCCTCGACGAGACCTCCGGCGGAAACGGCGGCGGCGGTTACGACTACGCATACAGCCAGGAAGACACACAGGTCATCCCCGCATACCGGGGCGAAGGATACGAAAACACCACTCACGGGCAAGGGTAGGCATATCGGATGGGGGTTACCCGCAGCTCGGTCTTGCGGCCGGTCAACGGTGCGCTGACGCAGGCCGGAAACATCGTCGAGCTCTTCGTCGACGTCGCACGAAACACGTTCAAACGGCCATTCCAGTTCCGCGAGTTCATCGAACAGGCCTGGTTCATCGCCAGCGTGACGATCCTGCCCACGGCCATGGTCGCGATTCCGTTCGGCGCAGTGGTGTCACTGCAGACCGGATCGCTCATCAAACAGCTCGGTGCAGAGTCGTTCACGGGAGCGGCCAGCGTGCTCGCCGTCATCCAGCAGGGGTCCCCGCTGGTGACGGCACTACTGGTGGCCGGAGCTGCGGGCTCGGCTGTAACGGCGGATCTCGGCGCGCGGACGATCCGCGAAGAGATCGACGCCATGGAAGTGCTCGGCATCAACCCGATTCAGCGACTCGTCGTGCCCCGGGTGCTCGCCATGGTGCTCGTCGCGATCCTGCTCAACGGCCTGGTGTCGGTCGTCGGCATCGCGGGTGGCTACTTCTTCAACGTCATTCTCCAAGGGGGTAATCCCGGTGCGTACCTGGCATCGTTCTCGGCCTTCGCGCAGCTTCCCGACATCTGGGTCGGCGAGCTCAAGGCGGCCGTCTTCGGTGTCATCGCCGGTGTCATCGCCGCGTACAAGGGGCTCCATCCGAAGGGTGGACCCAAGGGCGTCGGTGACGCGGTGAACCAGTCGGTGGTGATCACGTTCCTGCTGTTGTTCTTCGCGAACCTGATCCTGACCATGGTGTACCTGCAGATCGTTCCGGCGAAGGGATCGTGACCCTATGACAATCGCCAAGGGACGCGGTGACCGGACCCTGATGGCGGCGCGCCGAGTCGGTCGTGCGCCGCTCAACGTGCTCGACCGGGCCGGCGAGCAGATGTCGTTCTACGCCAGGGCCATCGCCTGGTCACCCCACACTCTCGTGCACTACCGCAAGGAGGTGCTGCGGCTGCTCGCCGAGGTCACCTTCGGCAGTGGCGCGCTCGCCGTCATCGGCGGCACCATCGGCGTCATCGCGATGATGTCCGGCTTCACCGGCGTCGTGGTCGGACTGCAGGGTTTCGCCGCGCTCGAACAGCTGGGCAGCTCGGTCCTCACCGGCTTCCTGTCCGCCTACGTCAACACGCGTGAGATCGCGCCGATCGTTGCGGCACTCGCGCTCTCGGCCACCGTCGGCTGTGGTTTCACCGCGCAGCTCGGCGCCATGCGGATCTCGGAGGAGATCGACGCGCTCGAGGTCATGGCGGTGCCGAGTGTGCCGTTCCTCGTCACCACCCGCATGATCGCGGGATTCGTCGCCGTCATCCCGCTGTACATCGTCGGTCTGCTCGCGGCCTATCTCGCCTCCCGCGTCATCAGTACCGTGTTCAACGGACAGTCGACCGGCTCGTACGACCACTACTTCAACTTGTTCCTGCCACCGCAGGACGTCCTGTACTCGTTCGCGAAAGTGCTGATCTTCGCGTTCGTGCTGATCCTGATCCATTGCTACTACGGCTATCACGCGTCGGGTGGTCCCGCCGGTGTGGGTGTGGCCGTGGGCCGGGCGGTCCGCACCGCGATCGTCACCATCGCCGTGCTCGACTTCTTCCTGAGCCTCGCCATCTGGGGCACGACGACCACAGTGAGGGTGGCCGGATGACCAACACGACATCTGTTGTGGGACGACGGGTGCTGGGGCTGGTGTTCTTCCTCGTCCTCGCGTTGTTCCTGGCCTTCACCATCGGCATGTTCAACAAGAGCTTCACCAAGGTCGTCAAGATCGACCTCCTCACCGACAGCGCCGGAAATGCCCTGCCGCCCAATGCGGACGTGAAGGTCCGCGGCCTCATCGTCGGCGAGGTGCGCTCGGCGACCCCCCAGGAGGGCGAGGTCACTCTCGCTCTCGCGATCCAGCCGGACAAGGCACCGCTGATCCCGTCCAACGCGACGGCGCGGCTGCTGCCCAAGACACTGTTCGGTGAACGTTATGTGTCGCTGATCGTTCCGGAGGGCGACACGGCTCCGCCGATCCAGGCCGGTGACACGCTGCGTCAGGACAAGAGCGGCAACGCCGTCGAGGTCGGCGAAGTTCTGGACGGCCTGCTGCCGCTCCTACAGGCCATTCCGCCGCAGGACCTGGCGAACACGCTCGGCGCGCTGTCCCAGGGACTCAGCGGCCGCGGCGCCGAACTCGGCCTGACGCTCGACCGGCTCGAGGAGATCTTCGGTGGGCTGAACACCGAACTTCCCGCCATCCAGGAGGATCTGCGAGGTTTGGCGGACTTCTCGCAGACGTATTCCGAGGCGGCGCCCGATCTGGTCAACGCCCTCGACAGCCTGCGGACCACCGGAAATACCGTGGTGGAGAAGCAGAATGAGATCTCCACGCTGCTCGTGTCGCTGACCGCAACCGCGTCGAGCACCGCGGATCTGCTACAGACCAACGCCGAGTCGATCGTCAGCATCGCCGCCGATTCGCGTGAGGCGCTGCAGATTCTCGGCCGCTACTCGCCGAGCTTCGAGTGCACGTTCGCGGGCTTCGCGAAGTCTGCTCCCGTTGCCCGTGAACTACTGGCACCGGACGATCCGTACCCCGGTGTGCGTGCCAGCGTGCAGTTCGTCAACCCGAAGGGCCGCTACGTGCCCAACCAGGACGAGCCGCGCCTGCTCGACAACCGCGGACCGGCTTGCTACGACAACGTCACCGCACCGGGTGGGAAGTTCCCGCAGTACCCGGGCGGGTCGTCCTACAACGACGGCGCCTACCAGGTCCCGTCGCGGAACCCCGGACCGTCGACCATCGACTTCTTCCCGGCGCCCGCCGGCGTCCCCGATCAGGTCCCCGGGTACGGAGCTCAGGTCACGCCCGCGAGCTACGCGGGTTCGAAGATGGAGCAGGACACGTTGGACGTCGTCTACGGCGAGGCCGGGGGAATGGCACCGGAGGACGTGCCGAGTTGGACGACACTCGTCGGCGCGCCGACCATGAGGGGGACTGAGGTGAGCTTCAAGTGAGGGGTCTGACCGCACCATTGGTCAAGCTGATCGTGTTCGCCGTGGTCACTATCCTGGCGACCGGTCTGCTGGCGGCCACCATCGCCAACCTCGGCGGGGGCGGTGGCACCAAGTTCAACGCGATCTTCTCGGACGTCACCTCGCTCAACGAGGGTGACGAGGTCCGCATCGCCGGTGTGCGCGTGGGTCAGGTCGAGAAGATCGCGATCCACGACGACCGCGAGGCGGAAGTCCAGTTCACGGTGTCGGAACGGGACTGGCTGCCGGCCAGCACCACCGCGACCATCCGCTTCCGGAACCTCGTGGGGCAGCGCTACATCGCGCTCGAACAGGGGGAGGGCCAGCAGGGCATGAAGATGAGCGGCGGCGACACGATCCCGATCGAGCGGACCAAGCCTGCCGTCAACCTCACCACGCTGTTCGACGGCTTCCGCCCGCTGTTCCAGACCCTCAGCGCCGAAGACGTCAACAAGTTGTCGTACCAGATCATCCAGGTGTTCCAGGGTGAGTCGGGAACCATCACGGAACTCGTCAAGAACACGGCAAGCCTCACCAACACCGTCGCCGACAAGGATCGGGTGATCGGTGCGGTGATCAACAACCTCAACGACGTGCTCGCCACGGTGAATCAGCGTGACGATCAACTCGATTCGCTGATCGTCAACACCCAGCAGCTCGTCACGGGCCTGGCGAACGAGCGGGGAACCGTCGGATCGGCGGTGACGTCCCTCGCGGGACTCACCGACGCGACGGCAGATCTGCTCGAACCCACCCGACCGTCCATCCAGGAATCCATCACGTCGCTGAACACGCTGGCGACGACGTTGAACCGTAACTCCGACACGGTCAACAGCGTTCTCCAGACGCTTCCGGTGAAGCTCGAGAAGCTCGGCCGGGCAGCCAGTTACGGATCCTGGTTCCAGTTCTACCTCTGTGGAGTCGACATCGTCGCAGGACCAGGTACCGCGCCCCAACTGAACCTGCCCACGGGCTTGCCCACCGTCAACCAGCCGATCTATACGAACTCGGCGAAACGGTGCACGCAGGACGGCCTACAGGAGTTGCAGACACGATGAGCAGACGTCGCAGCCCGGCAGTGGCTGGTGCCCTCGGCATTCTCGTGGTGCTGCTGGCAACCCTGTCGGCTTTCTTCCTCGATTCGCTGCCGTTCATCGGCGCCGGGTCGACCTATCACGCCGAATTCACCGAGGCGGCGGGCCTCAAGCCCGACAACGAGGTCCGGATCGCGGGCGTCAAGGTCGGCAAGGTCAGTTCCGTCGAACTCGACGGCGACCATGTGGACGTCGCCTTCAAGGTGTCGGATGCGTGGGTCGGCGACGAGACGTCCGCGTCCATCCAGATCAAGACGATCCTGGGGCAGAAGTACCTGGCCCTCGACCCCCGCGGCTCGGACACACTGAACCCGAGTGACACGATCCCGTTGGACCGCACCACGTCTCCGTACGACGTGATCGAGGCGTTCTCGGCCGCCGCGCAGACGGTGGGGGACATCGACTCCGATCAGCTCGCGCAGAGCATGGTGACGCTGTCGCAGGCGTTCGAGGGGACTCCGACGGAGATCCGCGCGTCGCTGGACGGTGTCAGCAGGCTGTCGCAGACCATCGCCAGCCGCGATCAGGAACTGCAGAAGCTGTTCGCTGCGACCGGCAAGACCACCAAGGTCCTCGCCGATCGCAACGCCGAATTCAACCGGTTGATCAGCGATGCCGGGCTGCTGCTTGGTGAGCTCAACAGCCGTCAGCAGTCGATTTCCCAGCTGCTCACCGGAACTCAACGGCTGTCGCAACAGTTGACCGGACTCGTGCGCGACAACGAGGCCGCCATCGGTCCCGCGCTCGAACAACTCGATGGTGTCGTCGAGATCCTGAAGGCCAACAACGAGAACCTGGACAAGGCGATGAAACTGTACGAGCCGTTCGTCCGCCTGTACACGAACGTGGTCGGCAACGGTCGCTGGTTCGACCAGGTCGTGGTGAACCTCCTGCCGCCGGGGCTGCCCGACATTCCCGGTCCGCGCGAACCCGTCCGCACGTTGGGGGGTAACTGATGGCAGACGTCGACAACGGAGCCGACCGCGGAGGACGCGGCGGGATCGCCCTCATCGTGGGAATCGTCATCGTCGCGCTGGTGATCGCCGGCGCCCTGTGGTGGGTGTTTACCCGCGCGGGCACCACGAAGATCACCGCGTACTTCGACAAGTCGGTGGGCATCTACGAGGGCTCGGATGTGCGGGTCCTCGGTGTGAAGGTCGGATCCGTCGACGGCGTCGAGCCGCAGGGCGATCAGGTGAAGGTCGACATGCGCGTCGATCGCGGCGTCGACATTCCCGCCGACGCGAAGGCCGCGCAGGTCACGCCGTCCGTGGTGTCGGACCGCTACATTCAGCTCGCGCCCGCCTACACGGGCGGCGAGAAGATGGCCAGCGGCGCGGTGATCTCGCGCGACCGCACCGCGACCCCCGTCGAGGTCGACCAGTTGTACGCGAGCATCGAGGAGCTCTCCACCGCGCTCGGCCCGGACGGGGCGAACAAGGAGGGTGCGCTGTCGCAGTTCGTCGAGACCGGCGCCGCCAACCTCGACGGCAATGGAGAGGCGCTGGGGCAGAGCATCACCCAGCTGTCCGACGCCGCCCGCACTCTCAACGACAGTCGCGGCGACCTGTTCGACACCGTGAAGAACCTCCAGGTGTTCGTGGGTGCGCTGGCGGCCAACGATCAGCAGGTCCGCGATTTCAACTCGCAGCTCTCCGACCTGTCCGGATTCCTGGCGGGGGAGCGGGAGAACCTCGGTGCCGCACTGAACCAGCTGGCGATCGCCCTGGGCGACGTGTCGAAGTTCGTGGCCGACAACCGGGAGATCCTCGCCGAGAACGTGAACGATCTGGTCCCGGTGACGCAGACCCTCGCCGACAACCGGGAGTCACTGGTCAACTCGCTGACCCTGCTGCCGTTGGCGATCAGCAACCTGGCCAACTCCTACGACGCGGAGTCCGGCACTCTGGCCTCGCGCCTGGCGTTCCCGGACCTGCAGGATCCGGCCGGCGTCGGGTGCAAGTTGATCGACCTCGGCAAGCTGGTTCCCGGCGATCCGCGTTTCGAGCAACTCGGACGTCAGATGCAGCCGCTGATCGACAACTGCGCCAACATCACGTCGCAGATCACGCAATCGGCGAAGACTCCGTCGCTCGTGCTTCCGTTCGGAATCATGAGTGCGGACAACATTCAGCGGACGGTCACGCCCGGCACGGTGCCGGGTGTCGTGTCGCCGCGATTCGAAGGCGCAACGGGAGGTGAGGGCGAATGAAGCGGTCGGTAATCCTCGGCGCCGGTGCGTGCGCCGTCGCCATCGCAGTGACGTCCTGCTCGTCGGAGGGGATCTACGGGGTTCCACTACCGGGCGGTCCCGATGTCGGCGACCACCCCATGCATCTGACGATCCAGTTCGACGACGTCCTCGACCTCGTCCCGCAGTCCGCGGTCAAGGTCGACGGTGTCCCGGTGGGCCGGGTCGAAACGATCAAAGTGGCACCGGACGGCTGGACGGCGGACGTGGAGGTCGTCCTCGACTCGTCGGTCGATCTCGCCGCCAACGCGGTCGCCGCCATCGAGCAGACGAACCTGCTCGGTGAGAAGTTCGTCCAGCTGTCCGAGCCGCCGGAGGACAAGGATCCCGCGCGCCTCGAGGACGGCGACACGATCCCCCTCGACCGCACCCGGCACGCCACCGAGATCGAGCAGGTTCTCGGCGCGCTGTCGCTGCTGCTCAACGGTGGCGGCGTCGGCCAGTTGCAGCCGATCGTGCACGAACTGACCACCGCACTCGACGGGCGCGAGGATCGGGTCCGGGGACTCCTCGAACAGACGAACACGCTCATCGACGGTCTCAACCAGCAGCGCGACGACATCACCCGCGCCCTGGACGGCCTCGACGCACTGACCACGCGCGTGAACGAACAGAACGAGAAGATCGGACTGATCCTCGACGAGTTGCCGATCGCGGCGGAAGTGCTCAACGAGCAGCGTCCACAGCTCACCCAGATGCTCACCCAACTGGACCGGCTCGGCACCGTCGGAACCGACGTGATCAACAGGTCGAAGGACAACCTGATCGCGGATCTCCTCGCACTGCGGCCGACCCTGAAGGCACTCGCCGATTCGGGCGACAACCTGCCCAATTCGCTCGCGTTCATTCCGACCGTGCCGTTCCCGGACGGCGTCGAGAAGATCGCGCTCGGCGGATCGGTCAACCTGTTCCTCACGGTCGACCTGCAGATCGGCGATGCGCTGAGCGCACTCGGCGTCGGCCAGGGCGACCCGGTGTACGTGCCGCCGAAGTTCGGTGAGCCCAAGCCGATCGTCGACCCGTCGAACCCGTACTACAACGGCAACGGGCCGAAGCCGGGGTGGCCGACGGTGTCCCTGCTGCCGATTCCGCCGATCGTCCCCGCCCCGACGGGCCTGCGGATCCCGGGGCTCCCCGGCACCGCGCCCGCCGGCAACGGTGGCGCAGGGAACGGCGCAGCACCGCCGCCGCAGAACCCGCTCGGGGGACTGCTGGAGCAGTTCGGAATCGGGGGTGGACAGTGAGGTCACGACTGGTCAGGATCCAGCTCGTCGCATTCGCCATAGTGGCGATGCTCGGGCTGGTCTACGTCGGCGCCAAGTACGTCCGCCTCGACAATCTGCTCGGATTCGGTGAGTACGACGTGAACGCGCAGTTCAAGGACTCCGGCGGCATCTTCACCAACGCCGAGGTCACGTACCGCGGAGTTCCCGTCGGCCGCGTCGGCGACCTGTCGCTGACCGCGGACGGCATCAACGTCGAGTTGAAGATCTCCTCGGGCGGGCCCGACATCCCGGCGTCGGCCAAGGCCGTCGTCGCCAACCGGTCCGCGATCGGTGAGCAGTACGTGGACCTTCAGCCCGACACAGACCAGGGGCCGTACCTCGAACAGGGCTCGGTGATCACCGAGGCCGACACGTCGACACCCGTTCCGGTCGAGCAGGTGCTGATGGCCACCGACGGTCTGGTCCGGTCGGTTCCGGTCGACTCGTTGCGCACCGTCGTCACCCAGCTGGGGACGGCGTTCAACGGCAAGGGCGAGGATCTGCAGACGCTCGCGGATTCACTCTCCACGCTGACGAAGGACGGGCTCGACGTCCTGCCCCAGACACTGGCACTCGTCAGGGACAGTCAGACGGTGCTGGCGACGCAGTCCGATCAGTCGTCCGCGATCGTGCAGTTCAGTTCGGACCTCGACGCGGTCGCCGCGCAGCTGCGGACCAGCGACCCCGATCTCCGCGCGATCATCGACAAGGGAATTCCGGCGAGCAACGAGGTCGGTCAGCTGGTCAACGAGATCGGTCCGAGCCTCACCACCGACCTGACGAATCTCGCCGCGGTCGGTGACAAGCTGGCTCCGCAGGCGATCGCGCTGCGGCCGATCCTGATGTTCCTGCCTGCCATCGCGGCGTCCGCGTCGACCGTGGCCCCGGGCGACGGCACGGTGCATCAGGGAATCGTCCTGGAAACCAACAATCCGCCGTCATGCACACTCGGTTACGAAGGGACGCAGGAGATCCTGGCCGAGATGAAGCGGCAGGACCCGAACTTCGACGACACCCAGCAGGACTTCCCGTTCAACGTGAAGGCCAACTGCGACGCTCCCCAGGGAAGCGTGACGGGTGTGCGAAGTGCAGACCGCATCGTGTTCGCCGATCCGGACACGATCCAGCCGTGGGATTTCAAGCCGAAGGTCATGCCTGACACTCTCAACTTGAATCCCATCGCAACGCAGCTCGCGCCGCTCCTCGGGGTTACTCCCAAGTAGCATTCGGTTCCGGCCGAGGGCGAGTTGAAGAAAACAATCAGTAGGGTATTGGTGTGACGCGAATTACCACGCCCCCGGAGTCGGGACAACCGGCTCCGGGGAAGGACAGAACTCTGAAGGCCTCGTTTGCTGCGGTGACCGCACTGGTGGTGATCGCGGTTGTCGCAGCCGGATGGTTCGGCTTCGGGTGGGCGCGAGCGCTCTTCGTGGACAAGCCGATCGCCGACGCACGCGATTCCGCGTTGACGGGCGCCCAGCAGGCCGCGATCAATCTCAACTCGGTCGATTCCGCAGACCTCGACGGATCGTTCGAGAACATGAAGTCGTCGATCACCGGCGACAAGATGAACCAGGACCTCCAGGCGACCGTGGACGGGTTCACCGACCAGATGCGTCAATCGGGAGCGGCGAGCAAGGCCGAGCTGATCCAGGGCACACTCACGGAACTGAACACGGACGACGGCACCGCGAAGGCGCTGGTCGTCGTGGCCGTCACCACCACGTGGCCGGACCGCTTCGACAAGGCCAAGGTGACGATGCGGATGGACGTCCAGGACGTGGACGGGGTCTGGAAGGCTTCGTCGGTCGAACCGGTGGGCGGACGTATTCCGCTCGAGAGCGGTCCGGTGCCCGCCGCCGGCGCGGCCCCAGCCCCGGCCCCCACCGAACCGGCTCCCGCCGAGCAGGCGCCGGCCGAACAGGTGCCCGAGGGCGACAGCAGCGGCCAGTAGTCCTGATGTGCCGCGGCGGCGTGCTGCCGTGGTGTCCACGTCGACGACAGCTCGTCGTGCAATGAGAAAGTGGTGAACTATGCCCCCCAAGCGCCGAAACAACGTGCCGGACAGCGCTGCAAAGGGCAGGCGTCCGCGCGTAGCGGGGACCCGTCAGACAACGCCGAAGCCTCCCCGAGCGGACACCCCGGTCGACAAGACGGAACCGGTGAAGAAGCCGGACACGGTGAAGAAGCCGGAACCGGTCGAGAAGGCCGAGACGCCCGCCGTGGCGACCGCGGCCTCCACCGGCACGGCACAGGTTCCCGAGACGACGAAGGCTCCCGTCGCGGACAAGCCCGACACGGACACGACCGTATCGATGGCCAAGACGGTGTCGACGGTGAAGGCTGCGTCGACGGGGAAGGCTGCGTCGGCGGGGAAGGCGAAGGTTCCCAACCTTCAACCGCGCATCAGCAAGCAACAGGCTCCCGCAGTCGCCGAGAACGCGACCGACGCAGGCAGCGGGACCGGTCGCGTCACGTGGAAGCTCGTCGGGGTCCTCGGAGCGGTCGCGGTGGTGCTCGGCGTGTTCGCGGTCGTCGCGGCGTTCAAACCCGGAGCGAACATCACGAATACCGCGTGGGTCGACGCGGGAGCAACCGCCGAGGTGACCAAGGCGGGAACCGAGGCGATCGAGACGCTGTACACCTACAGCTACGAGACGATCGATCAGGACTTCGACAAGGCGCGCGGCTATCTCGATGACGCCAAGCGGGAAGAGTTCGACTCGACCGCCGACACGACCAAGCAAGCTGCCATCCAGACCAAGACGGCCACGCAGGCGTCCGTCACCGACATCGGGGTCACGGTGCTCGACGGTGACCGCGCCGAACTGCTTGCGCACATGAACGTCAGCGCCACCGGTGACGCCGTCGCTCAGGGCAGTGCCGCCACGCCGCTGTCGATCAAGATGGAGAAGATCGACGGCAAATGGGTGCTGTCCGACATCTCCGACAGCGAGGGCTGACCGGCTTCCGGAAAAGACTGAACCGGAACGAGATTCGTATGCCGGATGACATCGAGCATCGAATTGAGTTCTCGGGCAGAGTGAATCGGTTCCGGGAATCGGGACGTCTTCACGATTGAATGGGAATCCCTTGCTGTGGTGACGGTTTCGGGCGGTCGGATGGCCCAGGGGTGGCCGGCTTCCGTGCCAGGAATCCCGGTGCCCACCAATTGGCCTCGCCCATCAACTTCACCAGCGCGGGCACCAGCATCATGCGGATGACGGTGGCGTCGATGAGCAGCGCGATGATCATGCCGAGACCGATGAACCGCATCATCGTCAGTTCCGAGAGCGTGAACGCTCCGGTGACGACGATCAGCAGCGCGGCCGCCGCCGTCACGATGCGCCCGGTGTGCGCCGTGCCGATCCGCACGGCCTCCTCGGTCGACGCGCCCGCGTCGTGGGCCTCGACCATCCGCGACAACAGGAAGATCTCGTAGTCGGTGGAGAGCCCGAAGACCACCGCGATGATGAGGACCACCATCGTCGCGGGCAGGGGCCCCGGCGTCACGCCGAGAAAATCTGCGCCGTGACCGTCCTCGAAGATCCACGTGAGCACACCGAACGAGGCGGCGAGGCTGAGGGTGGCCATGGCGATCGCCTTCAGGGGGAGCACCACGGACCGGAACGCGAGCAGCATCAACACGAAGGTGACGGCCACCATGATTCCGATCATCCACGGCAGCCGGGCGCCCATCGCGTCCAGTCCGTCGGCGGTCAGGGCGTTCACGCCACCCAGCATCTTCTCGGTTCCGTCCGGGGTGGGGAGGTCGCGCAGGGCGGCGGCCGTAGCCATGGCCCCCGCCGTCCGGTCCGCGTCGTCGAAGACGGCCCGGATGGCGACGAACGTGTCGGTGGCGCCGACCGGCACCACCCGCTGGACCCCGGCGACCGCGGCGGTCGCTGCGAAGAACTCTGCCGTGGCGGCCGGCGGCGGCGCCTTGCCGTCGCTGTCCTGCAGCACGAGTGTCGCCCCGTTGTTGGCGAGCGGGAAATCTGCGGCGAGATCGTCGACGGCGACCCGGAGTGGATGACCCGCCGGCAGTCCGGTGTGATCGAGATCACCCAGCGACGCGCCTGCCAGGGGCGCGGCAAGCACCAGCAGTGCCGCGACGATCGCCGTCGCAATCGGGACGGGCCGCCGCATCACGCGTTCGGCGACGCCGCCCCAGAACCGGTGCGCCCGGTCCTCGCCGCGTTCGACCACTCCCCGTCGCCAGGTCAGCGAGTTGATGCGAGGCCCGAGCAGTACGAGGGCGGCGGGCAGTGCCGACAGCGTCAGCACCGCGGCAATCGCGATGGCCGCCATCCCGCCGTAGGCGAAGGACCGCACGATGGCCTGGGGAAACACGAGCATGCCCACGAAACCGCACACCAGGAGGAGGGCGGAGAACCCCACGGTCCGGCCCGCGGTGGCGAGCGTCCGGCGGACGGCGTCGTCGGTGCCGGCGCCGGACCGCAGCTCCTCACGGAACCGGGTCACCACGAACAGTCCGTAGTCGATCGACATGCCCAGCCCGACGAGACTGGCGATGTTCACCGAGAATGCGCTGACCTCGGTGAAGTACGAGATCACCCGCAGAGCGCCGAGCGCGCCGAGAATCGCGAGACCGCCGACGCACAGCGGTACGGCCGCGCCGACGAGGCCGCCGAAGATGACGAGGAGCAGGAGTAGCAGGATCGGGAACGACACCGCCTCGGCCCGCAACAGGTCGCTCTCGGACACCTCGTTGAAGGCGTTGGCGGCGGCGCTGAAACCGCTGAACTCCGCGGCCGTGCCGTCGATGACCAGCAGCGGCCGGAGGTCGTGGTATGCGGAGATCCGAGTGTTCTCGTCGCCGCTCAGCGACAGCACCACGAGTCCCTCGGTGCCGTCGGTGGACCGGAGGAACTCCTTCGCCTGGGGCGGCGCGGACCAGTACGACAGGGGGGTGTCGGCGAGCACGCCGGGGTCGATCCGCGCGAGGTGGGCGGCGACTTCGGGGCCGAGGTCGTCGATCGTCGAACCCGTACGCGCGTGGTAGGTCACCGCCAGATCGGGGGTCTGTCTGCCGAAAGCCCCCTCGATCAGGCGCTCGACGCGCGCGGACTCGCTGCCCGGGTCGGTGTACCCGCCGAGGCTGAGCCGGTCGAACACCCCCGAACCCCACGCCCCGCCGAGCAGCACCAGCAGCACCGTGGCGGCGAGAACCAGCTTCGGTCTGGCGACGACGAACGAACTCCAGCGCGTCACGGCTCTGCTTCCCTCGAGAAATCGACGGCGATCGCGTGGGCATATTGTTCACCGCCCGTCCGCAGCTGGAAAGGGGTGCCGGGACGAGCCGCGGGCCTCGCGAAACGACACGACACGCCCTCAGACTCTTGACGCCGCGATGATCACGCGTCACTCTGATGCGTGAACATGCGCAGTGACGCGTGGCCGAGCGCCCGGCTGGGTGCTGTTTCGGGTGCCCGACTCGACATCTACCGAGTTTGGGTGTACTTTTGGACGTTGCGCTGGCTGCCTCCTGTCCACCTCTCGTCCGTACCGCTGCGAAGTGATTCACTCTTCAGCAACTGTGACGAGTTTCGTTCGGGTTGTGACCAGCGAAATTCGAAGCAGATACAGCGGCGGTCGCAACAGCAAGAGCGGCCCGCGTGAGGTGCTGGAAGGACGCATCTTGGCAGTCTCTAGCCAGACCAAGGCAGTTTCCGGAATCCCCGGAGCCCCGAAGAGGGTTTCGTTCGCAAAGATTCGCGAACCCCTCGAAGTTCCCGGGCTTCTTGATCTACAAACCGATTCGTTCGAGTGGTTGATCGGTGCGCAGAGCTGGCGCGAACGCGCCGCCGCTCGTGGCGACAGCGCAATCTCCGGCGGTCTCGAGGACATTCTCGCGGAGCTTTCCCCGATCGAGGATTTCTCGGGCTCGATGTCTCTGTCCTTCTCGGACCCGCGCTTCGACGAGGTGAAGGCCTCGACGGACGAGTGCAAAGACAAGGACATGACCTACGCGGCGCCTTTGTTCGTCACCGCGGAGTTCATCAACAACAACACCGGTGAGATCAAGAGCCAGACGGTCTTCATGGGCGACTTCCCGATGATGACCGACAAGGGCACGTTCATCATCAACGGCACCGAGCGTGTCGTGGTCTCGCAGCTGGTGCGTTCCCCCGGCGTCTACTTCGACCACTCCGTCGACAAGGGCACCGAAAAGGACCTGCACAGCGTCAAGGTCATCCCGGGCCGTGGTGCATGGCTCGAGTTCGACGTGGACAAGCGCGACACGGTCGGCGTCCGCATCGACCGCAAGCGCCGCCAGCCCGTCACCGTGCTGCTGAAGGCCCTCGGCTGGACCACCGAGCAGATCGCCGAGCGCTTCGGCTTCTCGGAGATCCTCATGGCGACCCTCGAGAAGGACAACACCGCAGGCACCGACGAGGCGCTGCTCGACATCTACCGCAAGCTGCGTCCGGGCGAGCCGCCGACCAAGGAGAGCGCCCAGACGCTCCTGGAGAACCTGTTCTTCAAGGACAAGCGCTACGACCTGGCTCGCGTGGGCCGCTACAAGATCAACAAGAAGCTGGGCCTGAACACCGGGCAGCCGATCGTCGCGTCGACCCTCACCGAGGAAGACATCGTCGCCACCATCGAGTACCTGGTGCGCCTGCACGCCGGTGACACCGAGATGACCGCCCCCGGCGGCGTCGCGGTGCCCGTCGAGGTCGACGACATCGACCACTTCGGCAACCGTCGTCTGCGCACGGTCGGTGAGCTCATCCAGAACCAGATCCGCGTGGGCCTGTCCCGCATGGAGCGCGTGGTTCGTGAGCGCATGACCACCCAGGACGTCGAGGCGATCACGCCGCAGACGCTGATCAACATCCGGCCCGTCGTGGCTGCGATCAAGGAGTTCTTCGGAACGTCCCAGCTGTCGCAGTTCATGGACCAGAACAACCCGCTGTCGGGGCTGACGCACAAGCGTCGTCTGTCCGCCCTCGGCCCGGGTGGTCTGTCCCGTGAGCGTGCCGGCCTCGAGGTGCGAGACGTTCACCCGTCGCACTACGGCCGCATGTGCCCGATCGAGACCCCCGAAGGTCCGAACATCGGTCTGATCGGTTCGCTGTCGGTGTACGCACGGGTCAACCCGTTCGGATTCATCGAGACGCCGTACCGCAAGGTCGAGGGTGGCCAGGTCACCGACCAGGTCGACTACCTGACCGCGGACGAAGAGGACCGCCACGTCGTCGCACAGGCCAACTCGGCCGTCGACGCCAACGGTCACTTCACCGACGATCGCATTCTGGTCCGTCGTAAGGGCGGCGAGGTCGAGTTCGTCTCGTCCGCCGAGATCGACTACATGGACGTCTCGCCGCGGCAGATGGTGTCCGTCGCGACCGCGATGATCCCGTTCCTCGAGCACGACGACGCCAACCGCGCCCTGATGGGCGCGAACATGCAGCGTCAGGCGGTGCCGCTCGTTCGCAGCGAGGCCCCGCTGGTCGGTACCGGCATGGAGTTGCGTGCCGCCGTCGACGCGGGCGACGTCATCGTCACCGAGAAGACCGGTGTCGTCGAAGAGGTCTCCGCCGACTACGTCACGGTCATGGCCGACGACGGCAGCCGCAAGACGTACCGGATGCGCAAGTTCGCGCGTTCCAACCAGGGCACCTGCGCCAACCAGCGTCCGATCGTGGACGAGGGACAGCGTGTCGAGTCCGGACAGGTCCTCGCCGACGGCCCCTGCACCGAGAACGGTGAGATGGCGCTCGGCAAGAACCTGCTCGTCGCGATCATGCCGTGGGAAGGCCACAACTACGAGGACGCGATCATCCTGTCGCAGCGCCTCGTGGAAGAGGACGTCCTCACCTCGATCCACATCGAGGAGCACGAGATCGATGCCCGCGACACCAAGCTCGGTGCCGAGGAGATCACTCGCGACATCCCGAACGTCTCCGACGAGGTCCTCGCCGACCTCGACGAGCGCGGCATCATCCGTATCGGTGCCGAGGTTCGTGACGGCGACGTGCTGGTCGGGAAGGTCACGCCGAAGGGCGAGACCGAGCTGACCCCGGAGGAGCGCCTGCTGCGCGCCATCTTCGGTGAGAAGGCCCGCGAGGTTCGCGACACGTCGCTGAAGGTTCCCCACGGTGAGACCGGCAAGGTCATCGGCATCCGCGTGTTCTCGCGCGACGACGACGACGATCTGCCCCCCGGTGTCAACGAGCTGGTCCGCGTCTACGTGGCACAGAAGCGCAAGATCCAGGACGGCGACAAGCTCGCCGGCCGCCACGGCAACAAGGGCGTCATCGGCAAGATCCTCCCGCAGGAGGACATGCCGTTCCTGCCCGACGGCACGCCGATCGACATCATCCTGAACACCCACGGTGTTCCGCGTCGTATGAACATCGGTCAGATCTTGGAGACCCACCTCGGGTGGATCGGCAAGACCGGCTGGAACGTTCAGATCGCCGGCGACGGCTCCCGGCCCGATTGGGCGGAGCAGCTGCCGGAGGAGATGCTGTCGGCGCCTTCCGACTCCAACATCGCCACCCCCGTGTTCGACGGCGCCAAGGAAGACGAGCTCACCGGTCTCCTCGGTTCGACGCTGCCGAACCGCGACGGCGAGGTCATGGTCGCGTCCGACGGAAAGGCCACGTTGTTCGACGGCCGTTCCGGCGAGCCGTTCCCGTACCCGGTCTCGGTCGGCTACATGTACATCATCAAGCTGCACCACCTGGTCGACGACAAGATCCACGCTCGGTCGACCGGTCCGTACTCGATGATCACCCAGCAGCCGCTCGGCGGTAAGGCCCAGTTCGGTGGCCAGCGCTTCGGTGAGATGGAGTGCTGGGCGATGCAGGCCTACGGCGCGGCATACACGCTGCAGGAACTGCTCACCATCAAGTCCGACGACGTGGTGGGTCGAGTCAAGGTGTACGAGGCCATCGTCAAGGGCGAGAACATCCCCGAGCCGGGTATCCCCGAGTCGTTCAAGGTGCTCCTGAAGGAGCTCCAGTCGCTCTGCCTCAACGTGGAGGTGCTGTCCTCGGACGGCGCGGCCATCGCGATGGCGGACGGCGACGACGAGGACCTGGAGCGGGCCGCAGCGAACCTGGGCATCAACCTGTCCCGGAACGAGGCGGCGACGGTCGACGACCTCGCGAACTAGTTTTCGGTCCCCGGGTCACGGAAATCCGTGCCCCGGGGGCGTAGTTCACATTTGAATTGGCAGTCAGGAATCGGCGGGTGACCGTTGATCCACAATCCCTCTGGGGAAAGGAAGTTACGTGCTCGACGTCAACTTCTTCGATGAACTCCGCATTGGCCTCGCCAGTGCAGAGGACATCCGCAATTGGTCCTACGGCGAGGTCAAGAAGCCGGAGACCATCAACTACCGCACGCTCAAGCCCGAGAAGGACGGCCTCTTCTGCGAGAAGATCTTCGGCCCCACCCGGGACTGGGAGTGCTACTGCGGCAAGTACAAGCGTGTCCGCTTCAAGGGCATCATCTGTGAGCGCTGCGGCGTCGAGGTGACCCGCGCCAAGGTTCGTCGTGAGCGCATGGGCCACATCGAACTGGCTGCCCCGGTCACCCACATCTGGTACTTCAAGGGCGTGCCCAGCCGTCTCGGCTACCTGCTCGACCTGGCGCCGAAGGATCTCGAGAAGATCATCTACTTCGCCGCGTATGTCATCGTCGGTGTCGACGAGGAACTGCGTCACAACGAGCTGTCCACGCTCGAAGCCGAGATGCAGGTCGAGAAGAAGACCGTCGCCGATCAGCGCGACGCCGACCTCGAGGCCCGCGCTCAGAAGCTCGAAGCCGACATCGCCGAGCTGGAGGCGGAGGGCGCCAAGTCCGACGTCCGCCGCAAGGTCAAGGACGGCGGCGAGCGCGAGATGCGTCAGCTCCGTGACCGCGCGCAGCGCGAGCTGGATCGTCTCGACGAGATCTGGACCACGTTCACCAAGCTCAGCGTCAAGCAGCTCATCGTCGACGAACTGCTGTACCGCGAACTCGTCGACCGCTACGGCGAGTACTTCACGGGCGCCATGGGTGCCGAGTCGATCCAGAAGCTCATGGAGAGCTTCGACATCGACGCCGAGGCCGAGAACCTCCGCGAGACCATCCGCAGCGGCAAGGGGCAGAAGAAGCTCCGCGCACTGAAGCGTCTCAAGGTCGTCGCAGCCTTCCAGGTCAACCAGAACTCGCCCATGGGCATGGTTCTGAACGCCGTCCCGGTGATCCCGCCGGAGCTGCGTCCGATGGTTCAGCTCGACGGTGGCCGCTTCGCCACCTCCGACCTGAACGACCTGTACCGCCGCGTCATCAACCGCAACAACCGCCTCAAGCGACTGATCGACCTCGGTGCCCCCGAGATCATCGTCAACAACGAGAAGCGGATGCTGCAGGAGTCCGTGGACGCGCTGTTCGACAACGGCCGTCGCGGCCGCCCCGTCACGGGTCCCGGTAACCGCCCGCTGAAGTCCCTGAGCGACCTGCTCAAGGGCAAGCAGGGTCGTTTCCGTCAGAACCTGCTCGGTAAGCGCGTCGACTACTCGGGTCGTTCCGTCATCGTCGTCGGTCCGCAGCTCAAGCTGCACCAGTGCGGCCTGCCGAAGCTGATGGCTCTCGAGCTGTTCAAGCCGTTCGTGATGAAGCGCCTGGTCGACCTGAACCACGCGCAGAACATCAAGTCCGCCAAGCGCATGGTGGAACGTCAGCGCGCACAGGTGTGGGACGTCCTCGAAGAGGTCATCGCCGAGCACCCCGTGCTGCTGAACCGTGCACCGACGCTGCACCGCCTGGGCATCCAGGCCTTCGAGCCGCAGCTGGTCGAGGGCAAGGCCATTCAGCTCCACCCGCTGGTGTGTGAGGCCTTCAACGCCGACTTCGACGGTGACCAGATGGCCGTGCACCTTCCGCTGTCCGCGGAGGCGCAGGCCGAGGCACGCATCCTGATGCTGTCGTCGAACAACATCCTGTCGCCCGCGTCGGGTCGACCGCTCGCCATGCCCCGTCTGGACATGGTCACCGGTCTGTACCACCTGACCCGGTTGGACGAGGGTGCCACCGGCGAACTCGCCGCGTCGACGAACGACGAGGCGGAGCAGGGCGTGTACTCCTCGCCCGCCGAGGCTCAGATGGCCGTCGATCGTGGCGCGCTCGTCGTGCAGGCGAAGATCAAGGTGCGGCTCACGCAGCAGCGCCCGCCCCGCGACATCGAGTCGGAGCTGTTCCCCGAAGGCTGGAACTACGGTGACGGCTGGACCGCGGAGACGACGCTGGGTCGCGTGCTCTTCAACGAGCTGCTGCCGGCGGACTACCCGTTCGTCAACGAGCAGATGCCGAAGAAGCGTCAGGCGACGATCATCAACGATCTCGCCGAGCGCTACCCCATGATCGTGGTCGCGCAGACCGTCGACAAGCTGAAGGACGCCGGCTTCTACTGGGCCACGCGTTCGGGTGTCACGGTCTCGATCTCCGACGTCCTCGTGCCGCCGGAGAAGGCTCAGATCATGGAGTCCTTCGAAGCTCAGGCCGATCAGATCGAGAAGAAGTACCAGCGTGGTGCTCTGAACAAGACCGAGCGCAACAGCGCTCTGGTCAAGATCTGGTCCGAGGCCACCGACGAGGTCGGTAAGGCCATGGAGGCCCACTTCCCCGACGACAACCCGATCCCGATGATCGTGAAGTCCGGCGCCGCCGGCAACATGACTCAGGTTCGTTCGCTCGCCGGTATGAAGGGTCTGGTGACCAACCCGAAGGGTGAGTTCATCCCGCGTCCGATCAAGTCTTCCTTCAAGGAAGGCCTGACCGTTCTCGAGTACTTCATCAACACGCACGGTGCCCGTAAGGGTCTGGCCGACACCGCGCTCCGCACCGCCGACTCGGGTTACCTGACCCGTCGTCTGGTGGACGTCTCGCAGGACGTCATCGTCCGCGAGGAGGATTGTGGAACCGAGCGGGGCATCATCACCACGATCGCGGAGAAGCAGGCCGACGGCTCGATGATCCGCGACGCTCACGTGGAGACGAGCACGTACGCTCGTACCCTGTCAGCCGATGCGGTGGACGAGAACGGCAACGTCATCGTCCAGCGCGGACACGACCTGGGCGACCCGGCAATCGACGCACTGCTCGAGGCAGGCATCACGAAGGTCAAGGTCCGTTCGGTGCTCACCTGCACCACGGGCACCGGCGTCTGCGCCACCTGCTACGGCCGTTCGATGGCCACCGGCAAGCTGGTCGACATCGGTGAGGCCGTCGGTATCGTCGCCGCCCAGTCCATCGGTGAGCCCGGTACTCAGCTGACCATGCGTACCTTCCACCAGGGTGGTGTCGCCGGAGAAGACATCACCGGTGGTCTGCCGCGTGTCCAGGAGCTGTTCGAGGCCCGCGTCCCCAAGGGCAAGGCCCCGATCGCCGACGTCACCGGACGCGTGCAGCTCGAGGACGGCGACCGCTTCTACAAGATCACCATCGTCCCGGACGACGGTGGCGAAGAGGTTGTCTACGACAAGCTCTCGAAGCGTCAGCGTCTGCGTGTCTTCAAGCACGACGACGGCACCGAACGCCTTCTGGCCGACGGTGACCACGTCGAGGTCGGTCAGCAGCTCATGGAAGGTGCTGCCGATCCGCACGAGGTGCTGCGTGTCATGGGCCCCCGTCAGGTGCAGATCCACCTCGTCAACGAGGTCCAGGAGGTGTACCGGAGCCAGGGTGTGTCGATCCACGACAAGCACATCGAGGTCATCGTGCGCCAGATGCTGCGTCGCGTGACGATCATCGATTCGGGCGCCACGGAGTTCCTGCCCGGTTCGCTGACCGAGCGTGCCGACTTCGAGGCGGCCAACCGCCGTGTCGTCGCCGAGGGTGGCGAGCCGGCAGCCGGACGTCCGGTGCTGATGGGTATCACCAAGGCATCGCTGGCGACCGACTCGTGGCTGTCCGCGGCGTCGTTCCAGGAGACCACTCGCGTCTTGACCGATGCGGCGATCAACTGCCGCAGCGACAAGCTGATCGGTCTGAAGGAAAACGTGATCATCGGAAAGCTGATCCCTGCCGGTACCGGTATCAACCGTTACCGCAACATCCAGGTTCAGCCGACCGAAGAGGCCCGCGCTGCTGCGTACGCGGTTCCGTCGTACGACGACCAGTACTACAGCCCGGACGGCTTCGGCCAGAACACCGGTGCCGCGGTGCCGCTGGACGACTACGGTTTCAGCAACGATTACCGGTAGGCGCTCCGCGCCTGTGAGTGGTTGACGAGTCCCCGGACTCGCTGAGCACTCACCAACGGACGAAGGCCCCACCCCTCTCTCTTCGGGGGTGGGGCCTTCATCTGGTTTCGGTGCCTCCAGCCGTTTCGAGCCTTGTCGCAGGATGTTCAGCGTTGCTAGCGTCGAATGATGGCCCGGTCGAGGTTCGCCGTCGCGCTCGCACTCGCCGCCGTCGTGGGAGTCGCGACCTCCTGCACGGCCTCGGACACCCAGCAGAGCGAGGCGACGTCGTCTGCGGCGCCGGCCTCGTCCGGCACCCCCGCGGTGATCACCCCGGTGGTCGCGGACGTGGTGGCCGCACCGATCCCGGTGACGGGCAGCGACGGCCGCGTGCACCTGGCCTACGAACTGCGGCTGACGAACACCGGTTCGCAGCCGGCGACGATCACATCGCTGCAGGTGAAAGGTGACGGCCGCACACTGGTGGACCTGAGCGGCGATGCGCTGACACCGTGGTTCCAGGCCCTGGGCGGCGGTCCGAAGGCCGGCAACGTCCTCGCCCCCGGACAGCAGGGGCTGGTGTGGATCGACGCGACCCTCGACAGTCCCGACGACGTGCCGCGCAGCCTCGACCACGTCGTGAACGTCGACTTCCCGCAGGCGACGTCGCTCGTGCCGAAGCAACTCGCCGAGAACGTGGCGGACACGAACGTCGACACCCGCGAGGCCGTCCGGATCCGCTCGCCGCTCGACGGTCCGCGTTGGCTCGACGGCACCGGCTGCTGCACGGTCACCTCCCACCGCGCCGCCGTGTTGCCGATCAACGGCCGGATGCTGGCGGCCGAGCGTTTCGCGATCGATTTCGTCCAACTCGACGAGCAGGGTCGCATCTACACCGGCGACCAAAAGCAGCTGTCGAGCTACGCGTACTACGGCGCACCGGTCCGCGCCGTGTCGGACGGCGAAATCATCGCCGTCGTGGGCGATCTGTCCGAACAGGTTCCGGGGGCCACTCCACAGGGACTGCCGCTCGACCAGTACGGCGGAAACCACGTCGTGCAGGCGATCGGGGACGGGCGGTTCGCGTTCTACGCGCACCTGCAGCCCGGCAGCGTGGACAACATCAGCGTCGGCCAGAACCTGCGGGCGGGCGAGCAGATCGGTTTGCTGGGCAACAGCGGTAACACCGACGCGCCGCACCTGCACTTCCATGTGATGGACGGGCCGGATTTCCTGGCGTCGAACGGCATTCCGTTCGAGTTCGAGAACTTCGACCTCGACGGTCGGGTGACGGGGGAGAGCTTCGAGGCCGCTGCCACTGCCGGCGCCCCGGTGGTCGACGCGACGGGAACGCAGACCGGATCGCGCACCGACGAGATGCCGCTGTACCTCGACGTCGTGACGTTCCCGGGCAGCTAGCCGAGGAGCGGCGCCCGAGCACGACGGCACTCGCCCCGTGACGACTATCCTCGACATCACCTGTCCGATATGCGTGGTTCGCTGAACGGAGACGAGATGTCCGAGAAGAAGATCGATCGCGTGAAGGCCGAGTCGGCACTCGAAGTCGTGCGGGAGAGCCCGACGATCGCGCTCATCACCGTCGCGCCGGCGCTGGTCGTCTTCGGCGTGGTCTGGTGGCTGTTCGGATTCTGGTCCGCGCTGGTGCTGGTCCTGATCCTCGGTGTCGTCGCCGTCGTCGGCCGGAAGCTGTTCTGAGGCCGCTACCGCGGAACGTGGAACGTGGCCAGTGACGCCGCGCTCGACGTGAGTTCGTCCCACTCGCACGGCACCGTGAGGACCGCGAGCGCGGACGTCGGGAACTTCTCCCGCATCAGGTCGGCGTCCCCGGTGTCGGGGTTGCCTGCGAGATCCAGAGCCGTCGACGGCATGCCGGGAACATGCCCGACGACGAGCAGCGTGCGCACCGACGGTTCGATCCGCACGATTTCCATGAGCACCTCGGACGGGTACGCGCCGTAGAGTTCCTCGGCGAACCGGGCGGGAGCGCCGACCCGGGTCGCCTCCAGTGTTTCCCGGGTGCGGCGAGCGGTCGAACACAGCACGGCGTCGATCGGAGGCTGGGTCGACCGCAGCCACTCACCAGCCAGACCCGCCTGCTTCCGTCCGCGCGGCGCCAACGGCCGCTCGTGATCCGCGACCCCCTCCGGGTACGCCGACTTGCCGTGGCGCATCAGTATGAGGGTGCGATTCCGAGACGAGCTGTGCGAGGCCATGGCTAGACGCTAGCGCCCCACGCCGGCGCGTTCACTGTCGAGCTGGGCCATCTGCGCAGGCGCGTAGCGCTCCCCGGCGACAGCGGTGTCGGGGACCGCCGCGGCGATCGCCGTGAGGTCGCCGGCGCCGAGGTGGACGTCGAGCGCGCCGAGGGTCTCCTCGAGCCGGGCGACGGTGCGTGCCCCGATCACCGGCACGATGTCGTCGCCCTGGGCGAGAACCCACGCGATCGCCAGTTGTGCGGCGCTCACCCCGTGCTGCGCGGCGACGGCGGCGAGCGAGTCGACGAGGGTGAGGTTCTGCCGGAGGTTTTCACCCTGGAACCGGGGGCTGTGCGCGCGGAAGTCGTCGGCCGCGAGGGCCTGGCCGGTGTGCAGCGAATCGCTGAGCAGACCGCGGGAGTGTACGCCGTAGGCCGTGATGCCGATCCCGAGTTCCCGGCAGAGCGGCAGGATCTCGGCCTCGATGCCCCGGGAGATGAGCGAGTACTCGATCTGCAGGTCCGTGATCGGGTGCACCGCCGCGGCTCGGCGCAGCGTTTCGGGACCCACCTCGGACAGTCCGATGTGGCGCACGTAGCCGGCGTCGACGAGTTCACCGATCGTGCCGACGGTGTCCTCGATCGGCACGTCGGGGTCGAGGCGGGCGGGGCGGTAGATGTCGATGTAGTCGACGCCGAGCCGCTGCAGCGAGTACGCGAGGAAGTTCCGGATCGAGTCGGGTCTCGTGTCGACACCGGCCCACGTTCCGCCGGGCCCGCGCAGCCCACCGAACTTGACGCTGAGGACCACCTCCTCGCGCCGACGGCCGTGCAGGGCCGTGCCGATCAGGGACTCGTTGTGGCCCGAGCCGTAGAAGTCTCCGGTGTCGACGAGGTCGATCCCGGCGTCGAGGGCCGCATGGATCGTGGCGACGGACTCCACGTCGTCCGAAGCGCCGTACGTCCCGGACATTCCCATTGCGCCGAGGCCGAGCCGGCCGACGGCCGGACCCGTGGTTCCGAGTGCGGTGGTGCTGATCATGTTCTGCTCCGATGATCGGTGTGTGTTCCTGACCGACACCAGCGTCGCCGTCGGCGGGTCCGGCAACCAGAGACCGTTCATCGGGGGACCGGCGATCCCTGGCAGCGCCCCGGCCGGTCCGGCACAGTTGGGTCATGGACCGTTCCGAGCTGGCCGACTTCCTCCGCCGTCGCCGGGAACAGCTGGTGCCTGCGGACGTCGGCCTGGCGCCGGGAGTGCGGCGGCGGACGCCGGGACTGCGGCGCGACGAGGTGGCGCTGCTGGCGGGAATGTCCACCGACTACTACACGCGACTCGAGCAGGCTCGCGGTCCGCACCCGTCGACGCAGGTCCTGGCGTCGATGGCGCGGGCTCTGCGGCTCACCGACGATCAGCGCGATCACCTGTATCTGCTGTCCGGGCAGGTGCCGCCGATGCGGGCCGCGGGCAACAAGCACGTCGGACCGGGGCTTTTGCATCTGCTCGACAAACTCGACGACACCCCGGGCTGCGTCATCTCGGACCTCGGGGAAGTGCTGGTCCAGAACCGCATGCACGTGATCCTGTTCGGCGACGTGACCCGGTATGCGGGACTCGACCGGTACATCACGTGGCGGTGGTTCGCGCACCCCGCCGAGCGCGGACTGTTCCCCGCGGACGATCACGATCGTCTCGCCGGACAGCACGTCGCGGATCTGCGGGCGACAGCCGCCCGGCGCGCGGGCGACGCCGACGTCACCGAACTCGTCGCCCGGCTGTACGAGACGAGCACCGAATTCGCGGCGCTCTGGGACCGGCACGACGTGGCCGTCCGCCGATCCGACACGAAGAGCGTTCTCCACGACGAGGTCGGGCGCATCGACCTCGTCTGCGAGACGTTGCTGACGCAGGGCGCCTATCAGCACCTGCTCGTGTACATGCCGCAGCCGGGCTCCGATGCGCGCGCCAAGCTCGACCTGTTGCGGGTGATCGGCACCCAGCAGATGGTGTGATCAGGTGGTGATCGGCCCGACGTGGGCCACCGCCCGCAGCGCGTCGTCGACCAGGAACCACACCGTCAGCGACGTGTCGTCCCGGCGCCTGCGCAGGACGATCCTGTCGGTCGACACGATGGGCGCGAGGTATTCGAGCACTGCGCGGTGTGGGTTGTCGACGAGGCGGCCGCCGCCGGGATGCTCGTGGTCGGCGAGCAGTTCCTCGACCGCCTGCCAGTAGACGGCGTTGTTGACGTGGTCGAAGGGGTCGATGTCGGTGCGGCGCAGAACGAACTCGCTGTCCTCGATCCCGTCCTCGTCGGCGGCCGGCGCGTTCTCGACGAGCCACCGTTTCCACTTCAGCCGGTGTTCCTCTGCGGACTCCCCGAGGCGTTCGATGAACTCGTCGTCGATGCGGGTGGGCATGCCCGTTTCGCCGCTGATGTGGATCCAGAACCCCTCGGTCTCGATCAGCGCGCCCGCCTCACCCTGGATCTGCACGCGCATGTTCGTCCAGCGCGTCGACAGTGCCGAGCACCAGCGTCGGAGGTGTACGCGTTCGGGCCACACGGCGGGCCGCAGGACGTCGATGACGGTGCGCCGGACGATCCACAGCGGGTGGCTGTCGGCGGCGTCGACCGCGTCGAGGTTGTCCAGACCGGCGTCCTGCAGGTAGCGCGCGATGCCGTCGAGGCGGAGTCGTTTGGCGGCGTCGATGTCGCCTGTGCGAACCGGCCAGGACGTCTCGAAGAAGCGGCCGCGTGAGGGCGGAGCGGCGAGGGGGCGGTCGAGTGCCAAGATGCGGTTCCTTCGCTCGTGGACGGGGCCCTGATTCTTTCATCCGGCGCCGGTGCTTGTTTGCGGACGCGATTCTCAGTACAGTTCATATAACTGTTACCACGTGTAACACAAATTAGTTCGATGGTCCGGACAGGTGTGAGGAAACCGCAATGGCATATGTCATCACCCAGGCGTGCTGCAACGACGCGAGCTGCGTCTCCGCATGCCCCGTGAACTGCATCCATCCGACGCCGGAGGAACGGGAATTCGCGCAGACCGAGATGCTGCACATCGACCCGGAAACCTGCATCGACTGCGGGGCCTGCGTCGACGCCTGTCCGGTCGACGCGATCTTCCCCGAAGACAAGCTCCTCGGCTCGCTCACCCGCTACAAGGACATCAACGCCGAGTACTACACGACCAACCCCATGCCGACCGGGTGGATCCCGCTCACGCCCGCGACCCCGCCGCGGCGCGACCTGGGCACGCTGCGGGTCGCCGTCGTCGGGGCCGGCCCGGCCGCCTGCTACGCCGCGGGTGAACTGCTCGAACGTTCGGACGTCGAGGTCGAGATGTTCGAGAAGCTGCCGACCCCGTGGGGACTCGTCCGCGCCGGCGTCGCGCCCGACCATCCCGGCACCAAAGAGGTGACCCGGATGTTCGAATGGAGTCTCGACCGGCCCAATTTCGAGTTCCACCTCAACGTCGAGGTCGGCAAGCACGTCACCCACGACGAGCTGCTGGAGAATCACCACGCCGTCATCTACGCCGTCGGGGCGTCGAGCGACCGGCGGCTGGGAATCCCGGGCGAGGATCTCCCCAGCGTGCACGCCGCCACGGAGTTCGTGGCCTGGTACAACGGCCACCCGGACTACGCGGGGTGTACGTTCGATCTGTCCGCGACGCGCGCGGTGATCGTCGGCAACGGCAACGTCGCGCTCGACGTGGCCCGCATCCTCACGATGAACGTCGAGGAGCTGGAGCGGACGGACATCGCCGATCACGCCCTCGCCGCGCTGCGGCGCAGCAACATCGAAGAGGTCGTGCTCCTCGGCCGTCGTGGACCGGCGCAGGCCGCGTACAGCAACCCGGAGTTCCTGGCGCTCGGCGACCTCGAGAACGTGGACCTCGTCATCGACGACGCCGACCTGGACCTCGACCCGGCCAGCGCGGCGCTGCTGGACGATCCGGCCACCGCGATGAAGGTCCGGCTGGCGCGGGAGTTCGCGCAGCGCGCGCCCCGCCCCGGTCACAAGCGCATCGTGTTCCGCTACCTGACGTCGCCGATCGAGGTCACCGGTACCGGCAAGGCCGAGGTCCTGCGTTACGGGCGCAACGAACTGGTGGTCGACGAATCCGGCGCGTTGTCCGCCCGGCCCCGCGGCGAGGAGGGTTCGCTGGAGACCTCGCTCGTGCTGCGCTCCATCGGGTACCGCGGCAATCCCGTCGGCGGCGTCGCCTTCGACGACAGGCGCGGCGTGATCCCCAACGAGCACGGCCGGGTCACCGACCGGGTGTATGTCACCGGGTGGATCAAGCGCGGTCCCAGCGGCGTCATCGGTACCAACAAGGCGTGCGCCAAGGAGACCGTGTCCTCGCTGCTCGCGGATTTCGAGGCCGGCAAACTCCTCGGCACGGTCGGCACCCGCAAGGACGTGAAGATGCTCGTCGAGCGGCGCCAGCCGGAACGGATCGGCTTCGCCGGCTGGCGCGCCATCGACAAGGCGGAGACATCGCGCGCGGCGGGATCGGCCCGGCCGCGCGTGAAGATGACCGACAAGGTCGAGATGGTGACCGTCGCCCGCAGACGGAAGCGACTGTTCGCTCGTTGACGCCTCCCGCCACCCCTGCGCGTCTAGTGTTTCGAGCATGCGCGCAGTGGTGGTGACGGAGCTGTCGGGGCCGGGCGGCATGACACTGCGGGACGTTCCCGAACCGGCGGCCGAGGGGCTGGTCCTGATCGACGTCAAGGCGAGCGGCGTGTGCTTTCCCGACCTGCTGATCAGCTACGGCAAGTATCAGCTCCGACCCGAACCGCCGTTCGTCCCCGGCGCCGAAGTCGCGGGTGTCGTGGTGTCGGCACCCGACGCGAGCGGATTCGAGCCGGGCCGCCGGGTGCTCGCGGCGCCGCAGGTCGGTGGTTACGCCGAACGGGTCGCCGTGCCTGCCGCGCAGGTGCTGCCCATCCCGTCGACGCTGGGTTTCGAGGAAGCGGCGTCGCTGATCGTCAACTACCAGACGATGGAATTCGCGCTGGAGCGCCGGGCCCGACTGCGGGCCGGCGAAACCGTCGTCGTCCTCGGCGCGGCGGGTGGCGTGGGGACGTCCAGCATCCAGCTGGCCAAGGCCCACGGCGCCCACGTGATCGCGGTGGTGCGCCGGGACGGGGCCGACGACTTCCTCCGCGAACTGGGGGCCGACGAGGTCGTCCGCCTCGACGACGGCTGGGGCGCCCGGGCGCGTGAGCTGACCGGCGGCCGGGGTGCGCAGATCGTGGTGGACCCGGTCGGCGGCGCCGCATTCGACGAGGCCGTCCGAGTGCTGGCCCCGGAAGGGCGTCTGGTCGTGATCGGTTTCGCTGGCGGTGCGATCCCCGAGGTGAAGGTGAACCGCGTGCTGTTCCGCAACATCAGCATCGTCGGGGCGGCGTGGGGCGAGTTCATCCGCACCGAACCGAATGCGCTGGAAGAGGTGCACGCCGCGCTGATCCGGCACGTGGAGCGCGGACTGCGCCCGGTGGTCACGTCCCGGTACCCGCTCGAGCAGGCCGCGGATGCGCTGCGCGATCTCGAGGCCGGCCTCGTGCTGGGCAAGGCGGTCCTCGTCCAGGACTGAACCCGCAGGTCGTGGGCGCTGCCGGGGAATGTGATACCTGACACCATTTATTCGGTTGCGCCTTAGTTGCTCTTGGGCAATAGTTGCATGAGCGCTAGCATTCGAGGGTGCCCGACAATTCTCCTGATCTTCTCTTCGAACTACTCAACGACTTCTTCACCCAACTGTTGAGTGCGGGGGAGTCGGAGTCGATGGACAACCTCATCGAGCTGGACCTCACGTTTTCGCAGGTGCGCATGCTCTTCGCGCTTGCTCAGCACGGTGAGCCGCTTCCGATCAACGAAGTGGCCGAGCGGTTGCGGCTCTCGGTTGCCGCAGCGGGTCGAAACGTCGATCAACTCGTGAAGCTGGGTCTCGTGGTCCGCCGGGAGGACGAGCGGGACCGGCGGGTCAAACGGGTCTCCCTGTCGGAGGCCGGGCATAAGGTCGCCAACCAGCACATCGAATGCAAGCGTGATCAGTTGCGACGGTTCGCATGGCGGGTTCCGGAGAGCGAGCGGACTCGGCTGATCGAGGCACTACAACCGATCCTCGCGGGGGAGTCCCTGCGAGAACTCAACCAGGAGATATTCGGATGACATCGCCGACCGCCGCGAACGCGGCGCCCGACAAGCTCGACGGCACGGTCCTCAAGATCGCGTCCGTGGTGGTGCTCGGTGCCATCATGTCGATCCTCGACGTGACCGTCGTCAGCGTTGCGCTGCCGACGTTCGCCACCGAGTTCGACACTACGTACGCCACCGTCGCATGGACGATGACCGCGTACACCCTCGCCCTGGCGACCGTCATCCCCGTCACCGGGTGGGCGGCCGACCGCTTCGGCACCAAACGCCTCTACATGACGGCCCTCGTGCTGTTCGTGCTCGGCTCGGTGCTGTGTAGTTTCGCGTGGGACATCACGTCGCTGATCGGCTTCCGCGTCCTGCAGGGGCTCGGCGGCGGCATGTTGATGCCGCTCGGCATGACGATCATGACGAAGGCGGCAGGCCCCGACCGCGTCGGCCGGGTCATGGCGGTTCTCGGTATCCCCATGCTGCTCGGCCCCATCGGTGGCCCGATCCTCGGCGGCTGGCTGATCGAGGCGGCGAGCTGGCACTGGATCTTCCTGATCAACCTGCCCATCGGCATCATCGCCCTGGCCGCCGCGTTCATCATCCTGCCGTCCGACCAGGCCTCGCCGTCCGAGTCCTTCGACTTCCTCGGCATGCTGCTGCTCTCGCCGGGTCTGGCGCTGTTCCTGTTCGGTGTGTCGTCCATCCCGGAGGTGGGCACCGTCGCCTCGGCCCGCGTGCTGGCGCCCGGTGTGATCGGCCTGGTCCTGATCGTCGCATTCATATTCCACGCGCTGCGCAAGGACCACCCGCTGATCGACCTGCACCTGTTCAAGAACCGGCAGCTGTCGGTCGCGGTCATCACGACTTCGCTGTTCATCGTCGCGTTCATGGGTGCCGGTCTGCTGTTCCCGAGCTACTTCATCCAGGTCGGCGGGCACACCACGCTCGCGGCTGGTCTGCTGATGGCTCCGCAGGGTATCGGCGCGATGCTGACGATGCCGGTGGCCGGACGACTCGTCGACAAGATGGGCCCCGGCAAGATCGTGCTGACGGGTCTGCCGCTGATCCTCATCGGCCTGGGCGTCTTCACACAGGTGGCGGCGGATTCGCCGACCTGGCTGCTGATGGGTGCGCTGTTCGTGATGGGCATGGGCATGGGCTGCACCATGATGCCGCTGATGACCGCGGCGATCGTGACACTGTCGAACGAGCAGGTCGCGCGTGGTTCCACGCTGATGAACATCGTCCAGCAGACCGCGGGTTCGATCGGTACCGCGGTCATGTCGGTGGTCCTCACCAACCAGTTGCTCGATCGCGGTCTCGACAGTCAGACGGTCGCGATGCAGCACGTACCCGAGGTCGCCGCACAGGAGCCTCCCGGAATGGTGGACCAGGTGCTGAGCCAGGCCGCCGACGCGTTCGGCAACACGTTCCTGGTCGCCACCGTGCTGATCGCGTTGACGCTCATCCCGGCGTTCATGCTGCCGCGGAAGAAGTCGGTCAACCCGCATCTCGAGGCGGAAGGTGCCCCGACGGTCATGATGCACTGATCGGGCTCGTCCCGACCGAACGTCGCCGAGGGCGGCAAGCGCACTGCGCTTGCCGCCCTCGGCCGTTTCCGGAATAGGCCGAAGTGGTTGAATGTTGCAATAGGTTCATGCAAATGCATGGAGTTCTGACGCGAGAGGAACAGCTATGCAGTTCGGAATCTTCACCGTCGGCGACGTCACGGCCGATCCCACTACCGGCCGCACACCCACCGAGCACGAGCGCATCAAGGCGATGACGACCATCGCCAAGCACGCCGAGGACGTCGGGCTCGACGTGTTCGCCACCGGCGAGCACCACAACCCGCCGTTCGTGCCTTCGTCACCCACCACCATGCTGGGCTACCTCGCCGCGCAGACCGAGAAGATCATCCTGTCCACGTCCACGACGCTGATCACCACCAACGACCCGGTGAAGATCGCCGAGGACTACGCGATGCTGCAGCACCTCGCGAACGGCCGGGTGGATCTGATGATGGGCCGCGGAAACACGGCCCCCGTCTATCCGTGGTTCGGCCAGGACATCCGGCAGGGCATCCCGCTGGCGCTCGAGCACTACCGGTTGCTGCGCCGACTGTGGGACGAGGATGTCGTGGACTGGCAGGGGCAGTTCCGCACCCCGCTGCAGGGCTTCACCTCCACGCCGCGCCCGCTCGACGGAATCCCGCCGTTCGTCTGGCACGGGTCGATCCGCAGCCCGGAGATCGCCGAGATCGCGGCATTCCACGGCGACGGCTTCTTCGCCAACAACATCTTCTGGCCCAAGGAGCACTACATCGCCCTGATCAACCTCTACCGCGAGCGGTACGAGCACTACGGCCACGGCCGCGCGGACCAGGCGATCGTCGGCCTGGGCGGGCAGGTGTTCATGCGCCGCAACGCCAAGGACGCCGTCGACGAGTTCCGGCCCTACTTCGACAACGCCCCGGTCTACGGCCACGGGCCGAGCCTCGAGGACTTCACCGACCAGACCCCGTTGACCGTCGGCACCCCGGAGCAGGTGATCGAGAAGACCCTGACGTTCGCCGACTTCTTCGGCGACTACCAGCGGCAGTTGTTCCTTGTCGACCACGCGGGACTTCCCCTGAAGACGGTGCTCGAGCAGCTGGATCTGCTCGGCGGCGAGGTCGTGCCCGTGCTGCGCAAGGAGTTCGCCGCCCGCAGGCCTGCCGGGGTGCCGGACAACCCGCCGACGCACGCGTCGATGAAGTCCGATCGCGAGCCGGTCGATGCCGCCCGTCAGTAGGGCCGAACGGGCGGCCGAGGCGTGGGAGGCGCTGTTCCGAGCGCAGGTCGCGGTGATGCGGAATCTCGCAGCCGACGACGTGTGGGACGAGCTGAGCATGCGCGAGTACGACGTGCTGTTCACGCTCGGCCGGGCACCCGGGCGCAGGCTGCGCCTGCACGACCTCAATCGGGAGATCCTGCTCAGCCAGCCGTCGCTGAGCAGGCTCGTCGAGCGGTTGGCCGGCTCCGGGTACGTCACCCGGGAGGGCGATCCCGCCGACCGCCGCGGGACCGTCGTCGCACTGACCGAGGAGGGTGTGCGGGTGCAGAAGTCCGTCGGACGCAGGCACGCGGCGAGCATCCGGCGGCACGTCGGCTCGGCCTTGTCCGAAGACGAACTCGACACGCTCACCGAACTCTGCGCGAAACTACGCGGCGCACAGGACTGACGAAAGGCACGATGGAGCAGTGAGCAATCTGGAGACGAACACGGTGGAAGAGCGGTGCGAATCGCACCCCGACGGCGGCGGCATCCAGGTGCTCGGCGCGCGCGAGGTCCCGCTCGGCGGCCCCCGCGCGATGCCGGTCCGGCGCACCCTCCCGCAGCGCGACCGTTCGCTGATCGGAGCCTGGTGCTTCGCCGACCACTACGGTCCGGACGACGTCGCGAAGACGGGCGGGATGAACGTGCCGCCGCACCCGCACACGGGACTGCAGACGGTGAGCTGGCTGTTCACCGGCGAGATCGAACACCGCGACAGCATCGGCTCGCACGCGATGGTGCGTCCCGGTGAGGTCAACCTGATGACCGCGGGGCGGGGGATCGCGCACTCCGAGGTCTCGACACCGCAGACGCGGATCCTGCACGGCGCGCAGCTGTGGGTGGCGTTGCCGGCGTCGGCGCAGGACGCGGAGCCGGCATTCGAGACGTACGCGCCCGATCCGGTCGTCCGGGGCGGGGCAACGGTGCGAGTGTTCCTCGGAAGCACGGTGGGCTCCACGTCGCCGGTGCGCACGTTCACGCCGCTGCTCGGTGCTGAAATCCTGCTGGAGCCGGGTGCCGACATCACCCTCGACATCGAGCGCGGCTTCGAGGTGGGGGTGCTCGTGGACGAGGGTGAGGTGCAGCTGCGCGGGACCACGCTGCGCTGGGCGGAACTCGGTTATCAGCCGCCGGGCGAGTCGCTGGTGGCGCTGCGCAACACGGGCGGTACCCGGGCGCGGCTGCTGGTGCTCGGCGGCGAGCCGCTCGGCGAGCAGGTGATCATGTGGTGGAACTTCCTCGGCCGCAGCCACGAGGACATCGTCGGCTACCGCCGCGAATGGCAGTCCGAAGTCCGGGGCGCCGCGCCCGCCGACCCCCGGTTCGGCACGGTCGAGGGCTACGACGGCGATCCGCTGCCCGCCCCCGAACTGCCGAACAGCCGCCTGAAACCGCGCAGCTGACGGGCGGCCGGATCAGTAACTGGTCAGCGACGTGTTGGCGCCGCACAGCACCACGCAGAGCGGCTTGTCGCCGGTGGGGCGGAGCTGTCCGGTGACGATCGCGGCGAGCGCCGCTGCCGTGCCGTGCTCGACGACGATCCGGAACTCCTCCCACAGCAGCGTTCGCGCGTCGATCAGGGCCTCGTCGTCGACGATGAGGCTGGAGACGGGCCGCGAGCGGACCGTCTCCCAGGCGATGGAGCCGATCCGGGTGGCGCCGAGGGAATCTCCGGCGATGCTGTCGATGTCGATGTCCGCGGGTTGCCGGGCGGCGACCGCGGAGTGCAGCGTCGCCGCTCCGCTCGGCTCCACGCCGAAGATGCTGTCGTCCTCGCCGCTGCCGGCGATGACGCCGGACAGCAGTCCGCCGCCGCCGACGGCGATCACGTAGGACAGCGGCTCGGCGACGTCGTCCTGGATCTCGAGCGCGATGGTGCCCGCCCCGGCCACGATGTCGGGGAGATCGTAGGCGTGCAGGGCGAGGGCGCTCGACGACGCCGCGAGTTCCGTCGCGTACTCGGCCGCCTCGGCGTACCGGTCGCCGACCTTGCGCACGTCCGCGCCGAGTGCGATCAGCTTGTCGATCTTGACGTCGGGCGCCGTGACGGGGACGACCACGGTGCACTTCACACCCCGGAGCCGCGACGCCCACGCCGCTCCGATGGCGGCGTTCCCGCCCGACGCGATGACGACGCCTGCGTCGTCGAGGCGTCCGTCCTCCTCGGCGTGCAGCAGCGCGTTGAGACTGCCCCGCACCTTGAACGAGCCGCCGTACTGCAGGAATTCGAGTTTGAAGATCACCGGCACGGCGCCGTGGACGGTGGGCACGGTGGTGCGGAACGTAGGGGTCCGGCGGATCAGGCCGGTGATACGTTCACGCGCCCTGTCCACGGATGCGCGATCGACGGAATCAGCCATGGTCTCATCGTTCCATCCCGTGTGCCGCGACTATCGCGGCTGCTTGACTGTCGCCGTGCCCTGGGCGGCGGCGCACAGTACCTCCGAACCGTCCTCCTGCACCGCGTAGATGTCGCACCGGCACAGCGCCTGGCGGCGAGTGGACGCGTCGGCCCGGGCGTCCGCTCGCAGCAGCACGCCCTGCGCGGGCCGGAGGTAGGTGATCGTGAAGCCCGCGGTCATGATGTTCGCGCCGAGGACCGTGCCCGCGGCGAACGTGAGGGCGTTGTCGGCGGCGTACGACAGGACACCGCCGTGCACGAAGCCGTTCTGTTGCCGCAGTTCGTCCCGGACCGGGATCTCGAGGGTGGTGCCGCCCTCGCCGAACTGCGTCATCCGTGCGCCGACTAGCACGCTGAACGGCTGGGCCTCCAGCACGGCCTGCGCGGTGTCGGCGGTGAGCGCGACGTCGACTGTCATCCCTTTACTCCTGGTTTCGTAACGAATCCCACGCGGCGCGCGCCAGTTCGGGCGCGACCGTGGTGGGGTCGGTGGTCATGGCGCCCGCGAGCCATTGGCGCGAGTACTCCTGCGCCGGGCCGAGCCACAACGCGTAGAGCACGTCGAAGTCGAATCGGCGGACCGTTCCGTAGTGTTCGTGGACCCGCCACCAGTGGGTGACGTCGCGGAAGAACGCGGCATTGGTGGTGTCGGCCCGCTCGTCGACGCCCGGCGGGCGCGGCGCGGCGAGGATGGTGGCCCGCTGTGGGTTGCCGGACACCCAGTGCAGGTGGCGGACGACGGCACCTTCCACCCCGGACCGGGCATCGGCGCATTCCGCGAGTGCGGCCCGGAATCCGCCCTGGTAGTCGGCGAGTGCGCGCAACCAGACCTGCAGGTACAGCTCTTCCTTGTTCGGAAAGTGGTGGTAGACGGCTCCCACGCTGACCCCGGCCTCCTGCCGGATGTCGGCCAGCCGGGTGCCGAGGACGCCGCGGCGGGCGAAATGGCCCTCCGCCACGTCCAGTAACAGACTTTGAATCGGCACACACCGAATATAGTTCGGTCCCGGTCGCGGGGACAGGGAGTTCGGAGGATTACGGCGAAGGGCGACGTCGTTCCTGGGACGATGGGGACGTGCGCACTCCGCGACAGCCCCGACGGATCACGCCCCGGACGGGACGTCTGGTGTCCCCACCGACCCGCCCGCTGCGACGCCCCGGTCCGCCGCCGTCGCTGCTCCACGAGTTCGAGCGCGCCGGCCTCCTCGACGGGCTCAGCGGGCCGGACCGGTCCGCGCGCATGGGGGTGCTGAACACCCTCATCGAGGACGGGGCGTCGGTCGACGATCTCCGCGGCGCCGCGCGGGGCGATCGCCTCGCACACGTGCTGCTCGAGCACGCGCTGTCGCCGAAAGGCCGGTACAGCATCGACGACATCGCCCGGAAGGTGGGCGTCACCGTCGACGACGCCCGCCGGTGGTTTCGCGCCATCGGGCGGGGTGCGTCGGCGGACGGCACGTTCTACGACGACGGCGACCTCGACCTCGCGCGCGGACTGGAGCAGTACCGGGATCTGGGTCTCGACGAGAGCGCCATCTTCGCGGCCGCCCGGGTGCTCGGCCGCAACCTCTGGACGGTCGCCGGCGCCGCGGACTCGCTCCTGCAGGAGCGGCTCGAGGCGACGCGCGAGCATCCCGAGGTGGCCCTGCGGTACGCGGTGGAGATGCGTCGCATCGTGGATTTCGAGGCGCAGATCCTGGCTCATCTCATCGCCACCACTCTGCGCCATCAACTCCGGTCCGACGCGGTGGGAATCGCGGGCGACGCGAACCTCCAGGTGCGGGGAGCGCAGGAGGTCGGGGTCTGTTTCGCGGACCTCGTCGGATTCACGCTGCTCGGGGAGCAGGCGGAGCCCGCCGATCTGGGCCGGGTGGCCGAGCGCCTCGACCTGGTGGCCGCGGATCTGGTGTCGCCGCCGGTGCGTCTGGTGAAGACGATCGGGGACGCCGTCATGATGGTCTCGCCCGATCCCAACGCGCTGGCGCATGTCGCGCTCGACCTCGTGCAAGCCGCGCGCGCCGAGGGGCTTCCGCAGTTGCGGGCCGGGATCGCCTGGGGCACGGCGGTACCGAGCGCCGGCGACTGGTTCGGCAGGCCGGTCGCCATGGCCGGTCGCGTCGTCACGGTCGCGCCGTCCCAGGAGGTGGTCGTGACGGGGGAGTTCTACGACGAACTGGACAGCGACGAGTTCTGGGGTGAACCGGCGGGCAGTCACCGGCTCGAGGGAATCGACGCCCCGCAGAAGCTTTTCGGGATCGGCCGCCGGTCCGTGGCCTGACCGGCGCGCCGCCGGAAAACGTGTCGTACCCTCGCGATACGGTCATGGCACAGCTCACAGAAGCACATCGAGCGAGGCGCAACATGACTGGCGATTCGGGCGCAGACTGGCATTTCTACGCAGTGGTGGAGACCGCGGTGGACGGCGGTCACACGCTCGCCGCGTTCGGGCCGAGGCCGACGGCGCTCGACGCCCTCCGGCTGGCCGTCCATTCGGTCAACCACACCGCGTATTCGGTTCTCGAACAGGGGATTGCGGGTGATCCGCGGGCCGACGCGAGCGTCGTCGAGCGGTTGCCGATCACGTCGTTCACCATCCGGCGGCACCGCCGCAGCACGAGTGAAATCGACGCCCGCTGGATGCTGAACGGCGGCAGACATCACCGGTAGGGCGGCTACTGCGGTTCCGTGGTGAGGTAGTACTCGAGCACGGGCCCGACCCACCGCATCAGCTGTTCGTGCGTCATATCCGCGAGGGGCGGCACCCGGAGTACGTAGCGGGAGAAGGCGAGTCCGAGGACCTGCGACCCGACGAGGGCCGCGCGCTCGTCGGCGTGATCGGCCGCGACCGCTGCGAGCGCGGGCGCCACCTGGCGGGCGAAGACCTGCAACATCGCCTCGGCGGCCCGCGGGCTGCTGGCCGCCGCGCGGAGCAGGGGGAGGAACGCGCCGTCGTTCTCCCACACCGCGAAGAAGCGCGGCATCAGCACGGTCGCGAGTTCCCGCACCGGAACGTCGCGGAGGTCGGGGAGGTGCAGTTCGAATTCGGCGGCCTCGGCGAACAGCGATTCCTTGTTGGTGAAGTACCGGACCACGAGTGCGGGGTCGACGCCGACGTCCGACGCGACGGCGCGCATCGTCGTGCGTTCGTAGCCGTTCGTGCCGAACCGGGCACGGGCCGCGTCGAGGATCGCGGCGCGGGTGGCGACGGCGGAGCGGGCGCGGCGTTCAGGCATTCCCGAAGTGTAGTCAACAACTGTTGACCTGGCGTCGGGATGCGTCTACCGTCAAAGTCAACAGTTGTTGACTTGCTGGGAACCTTTCGATCGGAGGCAACGTCATGAAGCACATCGACGTGGTGGTGATCGGCGCGGGACCCACCGGATGCATGCTCGCTGCCGAGTTGGCGACGGCGGGCCGATCCGTGACGGTGCTCGACAAACGCGCCGCGCCGTCGACCCTCAGCCGCGCATTCGGCGTCCACGCCCGCACTCTCGAACTGCTCGACGCCCGCGGACTCGCCGACCGTCTCGTGGCCACGGGCGCCGCCTCACCGGGCCTGAAACTGTGGCGCGGCGCAGCGCTGAACCTCGGGCGCCTGCGGTCCCGCTTCCCGTACGTCCTCGTCACCCCGCAGCAGAACGTCGACGCCCTCCTCGAGGCGCACGCCCGGGAGCGCGGCGCCGACTTCGTCCGGGGTTTCACCGTCACCGGGGTGGAGCAGGACGGGGACGGCGTCCGCGTTCACGGCCACGACGGTTCGGGACGCGCCGGCACGTTCCACGCGGCGTATGCGGTCGGTGCGGACGGCGCGCACAGCGTGGTGCGGACGTTGATCGGGCAGCCGTTCCCGGGCAAGGCCGTGCTGCGGTCGATCATGCTCGCCGACGTCGAACTCGAGAACCCGCCGGACAACCTCGTGACCGTCAACGCCGTCCGCGACGGATTCGCCTTCATCGCGCCATACGGCGACAACCTGTTTCGCGTGATCGCCTGGAACCGCGAACACCAGGTGGACGACAGCGCCCCCGTGGACCGGGAGGAACTGCGCAGCACCATCCGACTCGCGATGGGCACGGACTACGGACTCGGCGACGTGCGGTGGCAGTCGCGATTCCACAGCGACGAACGGCAGGTCCCGCAGTACCGGACGGGCCGGGTGTTCCTCGCAGGCGATGCCGCCCACGTGCATTCACCGGCGGGCGGCCAGGGGATGAACACCGGCATCCAGGACGCGATGAATCTCGGCTGGAAACTCGCGGCCGTCCTCGGCGGCGCCGACGACGCGGTGCTCGACACCTACCACTCCGAACGGCACCCGGTGGGGCGGATGGTGCTGCGGTCGAGCGGAGCCACGATGCGCATGATGACCGTGCGGCCGTGGATTCTGCGGAAGCTCCGGAACGGTGCGGTGGCAGCGCTACTCGGATTCCCGCCGATCGGCGACGCGGTGGCGCGGATGTTCTCGGGCATCGGTATCGGCTACGGCCACGACGCCGGCGAGAGCGCCCTGGTGGGCCGGCGCGCCGAAGACCTGCCCACCGACGCCGGCCGACTCTACGAGGTGCTGCGCTCGGGCGGGTTCGTCCTGGTCACCGAGTCGGGCGCGCCCGTTCCCGGCGGCATTCACGCGGTGACCCGGACCGATGCCGGGCCCGCACTGCTCGTCCGTCCCGACGGGTACGTCGCGTGGGCCGGCGACAGCGCGTCGGGACTGTGGCGCCGCACCCTGGAACGCTGGACCGCCCGCGCCGCGATCGGGGCCGGGCCGGTCAGCCGGTAACCTCCGAGCTGTTGAAGGCCTGCGCCCGCAGGTCCCGCGCGAGGTGATCCCGCTGCTCGAGCACCAGCCGGCGTAGCGCGGCGGGCGCATCGGTGTTGCTCGCGAGCCATTCGTCCGCCGCGTCGAGGTTCGTCTCGGACGGGAACAGCCCGACCACGATCCGCCGGGCGATCTCGATGCTGCGCGTCTCCCACACCGAGCGGATCGCGGCGAAGTAGTCGGCGGCGTATCCCGCGACGAGGTCTTGCCGGGCGCCTGCGCGGAATCCGGCGATGATCGCGCCGAGGTGGTCGTTGGACAGTGTGCGGTCGTGGAAGATCGCGTCCCAGGCCTTCGCCTTCACGCCCGGGTCCGGTCGCGAGAACGTCGCCCGCAGGTACGCGGTGCGGCCGGAACCGGTGTCGTCGCGGCGCAGTTCACCGTCGAGGTCCGCGTCGCCGACGTGCCCGGTGGCGGCGAGCGCGCCCCTCAGCGCCCACCGCAGGTCCGGGTCGAGCGACAACCCGGTCGGTGCCTGCCCGTCGGTGTCGAGCAGCGACCGGATGTCCTCCGCGCGACTGTCGTCCACCTCGGCGGCGGCCGCCACCGCACGTGCCCAGGCGAGTTGGCTCCCCGACGCAGGCGGGGCATCCCACAATGCACGCCACGTGTGGTCGAGCCACTCGCGACGAGCGACGGCGCGCGCGGTCTCGGGCAGATAGTGCTCGATCGCGTACGGGGCGTTGGCCAGCACGGACGTGAGCAGGGTCAGGTGCGATTCCGCCGGGGAGAACCGCTGGGCCATCGACTGATACCGCTTCGCGCCCAGTTCGCTGTCGCGGGTCGTGTTCCACAGCGACGACCAGATCAGGCCACGCGCCAGCGGGTCCCGCACCCGGTCGAGGGACTGCTCGACGGTGCTCAGCGATCGATCGTCCAACCGCACCTTCGCATACGTCAGGTCGGCGTCGTTGAGCACCACGAGCGGCGCGTCGTCGAGGTCGATCGGGGTGCGGGCGACCGCGAGGTCGACTTCGACCCGCGCCGCGCACACGAGATCGCCGGCCGCGTCGAACTCGTAGCGTCCCACGCCGAGCCGATGTGGGCGCGGATCGGTCTGCACGATCGCGGCGCGCCCGTCGGGGTCCCGTTCCAGACTCAGCGCGGACACCCCGGTGGTCTGCAACCAGGCGCGTGCCCAGCTCGTCAGGTCCCGGCCCGACGTCGCCGACAATTCCGTCAGCAGATCCGTGAGGGTGGTGTTCCCGAACGCGTGGGCGCGGAAGTAGCGGCGCGCGCCCTCGAAGAACGCCTCCCGCCCGGCGTACGCGACGAGTTGCTTGAGGACGCTGGCGCCCTTCGCGTACGTGATGCCGTCGAAGTTCAGTTTCGCGGCCTCGAGGTCGACGATGTCCGCCACGATCGGATGCGTTGTCGGCAGCTGGTCCTGCAGGTACGCCCACGCCTTGCGGCGGTTGGCGAAGGCCACCCACGCGTCGGTCCACCGGGTGGCTTCCGCGTTCGCCAGTGCGCCCATGTAGTCGGCGAACGATTCCTTGAGCCACAGGTCGTCCCACCACACCATCGTCACGAGGTCGCCGAACCACATGTGGGCCATCTCGTGCAGGATCGTGTTCGCGCGGCCCTCGTACTGGGAATCCGTGGCGGCGCCGCGGAACACGTACGCCTCGGTGAACGTCACGCAGCCCGGGTTCTCCATTGCCCCGAGGTTGTACTCGGGAACGAACACCTGGTCGTACTTGCCGAACGGGTACGGGTAATCGAAGCCGTCCGCGAAGAAGCTCAGCCCCTGCCGGGTGATCTCGAAGATCGTGTCGGCGTCCAGGTACTGCGCGAGCGACGCCCGGCAGAGGACGCCCAGCGGGATCGTGAGGTCGCCGCCGCTCCACTCCGAGTCCACCCGGTGGTAGGGCCCGGCCACGATCGCGGTGATGTAGGTGGAGATCGGCAGGGTCGGCGCGAACGTGACGGCCTGCCCGCCGATCGTGTCTTCCCGCTCGGCGACCTGCTGGTTGGAGATCACCTCCCACCCGTGCGGCGCGGTGACGACGAACGTGAACGGCGCCTTCAGGTCCGGCTGCTCGAAGCACGCGAACACCCGCCGCGCGTCCGCCGGTTCGTACTGCGTGTAGAGGTACGTCCGGTCGTCGGCCGGGTCGAGGAACCGGTGCAGTCCCTCACCGGAACGGCTGTACTCGCCCCGGGCGGCGACCGTCACGACGTTCGATTCCCGCAGCCCGCTCAACGCAATGCGGGCGCCGTCGTAGTCGACGGGCACGCCGGCGCCGTTGACGGTCACCGACTCCACCCCGGCCCCGAGGAAGTCGAGCCAGGTCGTGGACGTGCTCGCGGTGAACTCGACGGTGGTCGTGGTCGCGAACGTCGCGACCTCCGGGTCGACGGCGCCGAGGACGTCCAGTTCCACCCGATAGCCGAGAACCTCGATCGCGCGGGAACGTTCGGCGGTTTCGGCTCGGGTCAGGTTCGCGGTGCTCACGGGTCGATCCTGCCAGCCCGGCCCGTCGTCCGTGCCGCTACCGGTTGCTCAGCACGGATCCGACGCCCGCCGCGACGACGAGCGCGATCGCGGCCAGCGACTGCGGTCCGAGGACCTGCCCGAGCACGATCACCCCGGCGAGGGTCGCGGCCGCCGGTTCGAGCGCGATGAGTACGGCGAACACCTTCTTGCTCATCACCTGCAGCGCCCGCAGTTCGAGCGAGTACGGAATCACCGAGGACAGCAAGGCGACCGCGGCGCCGACGGCCAGGATCCGGGGATCGAACAGCGCGGTGCCGCCCGACACCGCGCCGAGCGGAATTGTCAGCACCGCTGCGACGATGCTCGCCCCGGCCAGGCCGTCCGCGCTGGGTACCCTCGCGGCGAGGTGGGAGCCGGCGACGATGTAGCCGGCCCAGGCCGTACCGGCGACGAGCGCGAACCCCACCCCCACGAGGTCGAGGGACTCGGCGCCCGAGTTCTCGCGCAGGCCGAGCAGGACCACCCCGGTCAGCGCCGCGAGCACCCACACGCCGTCCTGCAGTCTCCGCGACAGCACGGCGGCGAGGGTGAGCGGACCCAGGAATTCGATGGTGACCGCGGTGCCGAGCGGGAGCCGCGCGAGGGCCTCGTAGAACGCCGAGTTCATCACGGCGAGTGCCACTCCGAGTGCGAGAACACCCTGCCGCTGCGTGCGTGTCCACCGTCGCCACCGCGGCCGCACGAGCACCCCGAGGATGATCGCCGCGATCGTCAGGCGCAGCGACACGGCGCCGCCTGCGCCGACCGCATCGAACAGGGTGCTCGCGAACGCGGCACCGAACTGGACGGACAGCACCGATCCGAGGACCGAGACGACGGGGAGAAGTTGACTGCGCGGCTCGGCTGTCACGGGTGTGCGCTGCCCGGGGTCACCGGCCGGTGAAGTTCGGAGTGCGGCGGTCGAGCATCGCGCCGACCGCCTCGTGATGGTCCGCGGTGTGATGGGCGAGCGACTGCATGGCCGCCGACAGTTCGAGGAGGCTCTCGATGCTCTGGTGACGGCCCTCGCGCAGCAGTTTCTTGGTCATCCGCAGCACCTGCGGCGGGTTGACCGCCACCCGGTCGGCGAGCGCCCGCGCCGCGTCGAGGAGTTCCCCCGGTTCGACGACCTGCGAGACGAGTCCCCATTCGAGCGCCTTCGCGGCGTCGATCGCGTCGCCGGTGAACGCCATCTCGCTGGCCCGCGCCATCCCGACGGCCTGCGGAAGGAACCAGGCGCCGCCGTCGCCGGGAACGAGTCCGACCTTGACGAAGCTCTCGGCGAACACGGCGGCCGTGGAGGCGATCCGCATGTCGCACATCAGCGACAGGTCGCAGCCGGCGCCGATCGCGGGCCCGTTGACGGCGGCGATGGTCGGCACCTCGCAGTGGTAGAGGGCGAGCGGGATGCGCTGGATGCCGTGCCGGTAGCCCTGACGCAGGTCGGCGGGGGAGCCGCCGAACATTCCCGCGCGGTCGCGCATGTGCTTGACGTTGCCGCCGGAGGAGAACGCCGAACCGGCACCGGTGACGATCGCGGCGCGCACACTGGGATCACCGTTGACGTCGGCCACCGCATTCTCCAGCGCCTCGATCACGTCCGGCTCGGAGATGGGATTGCGGGCCTCCGGGCGGTTGAGCGTCCAGGTGACGATGTCGCCTTCGCGGGTGGTGAGCACGGCGTCGGTCATGGACGACTCCCTCGGGTGTGAGCGCGGATTCGAGACCGTCCCAGTCTGTCATTGCGCTCAGATGCCGGTGCGCCGTACCAGTGCGTCGGTGGCGGACGGCGCGAACGTGCCGAGTAGCCGGAACAATTCGGCGTAACTGGGGAGCAGTTCGATCGGGCGGGTGCGCACCGCCGTGACGAACCATTCCGCCGCCTGCTCGGGAGTCAGTGCCGCCATCGCGTCGTAGTCCGCGGTGGGCGCGATCATCGGAGTGCGGACCAAGGGGAAGTCGAGGGTGGTCACCGAGATCCCGCGGTCGCGCAGTTCGGCGCCGAGGCTGCGGCCGAACGCGCCGACGGCCGCCTTGGACGCGTGGTAGGCGGAGAACTTGGGCATGACCCCGGCCGGCACACCCCACGTCGCGACGTTGATGACGTGCCCCTCGCCGCGCTCGAGCATCGACGGGAGCAACTTCAGGGTCAGCCGCGTCGAGCCGAAGTAGTTGACGGCCATGGTGCGTTCGAAGTCGTGGAAGCGGTCCAGCGAGTCCTCCACGGTCCGCCGGATCGACCGTCCGGCGTTGTTGACGAGAACGTCGACGGGTCCGATCTCCCCGAGCACCCGCGCGACGAGGGCGTCGACGGACTCCGGGTCCGTGAGGTCGCACGGGACGGCGTGGGCGTCGCAACCCGATCGCAGGATGTCGTCGCGCACCGACTCGAGGGCGTCGGAGCCGCGGGCGACGAGGACGACCTCCGCGCCGAGGGTCGCGAGCCGGCGTGCCGCCGCTTCGCCGACGCCCGAGGAACCGCCGGTGACGAGGATCCGCTTCCCGGCGACGGTGTGGCCGGTTCCCGGGACCAGTCGGGCTGCCAGTGTGCGCGGGGTGGGGAGTGGGTTGAGCGCGGCCTGGGTGAGCATCTGTCGGATCACGTGACCAGGATGTCAGCTCGCCGAGCGATGCGCAGCCAAATAACAATCAATCGTGCTTGCTTTTTTATCGGGTCGGTGTGATGCTGGTCGCATGGCTGAACTGCAGAGGTTCATCGATGATCTGTGCGCCGAGAGCGACTCGCTGGACGCGCTCGTCGCCGACCTCCCCGACACCCGCTGGGCCGATCCGACACCGGCCGAGGGCTGGACCATCGCCCACCAGATCGGACATCTGCTGTGGACCGACGAGGCCGCGCTGCTGGCGATCACCGACCCCGACGGCTTCACCGAGCAGCTGACGGTGGCCGCCGCGAACCCCGGTGGATTCGTCGACGCCGGCGCCGCCGAACACGCCCGGCGCGCACCCGCGGAACTCTTGGCGGCGTGGCGTTCGGCCCGAACACGGCTCGCGGAGGCCCTCCTGGCCGTGCCGCCGGGACAGAAGATCCTCTGGTACGGCCCGCCGATGAAGGCGGCGTCGATGGCTACCGCCCGGTTGATGGAAACCTGGGCGCACGGCCAGGACGTCGCCGACGCGCTCAGAGTGCCGCGCAAACCCACCGAGCGGTTGAAGAGCATCGCCCACCTCGGCGTCCGCACCCGCGACTTCGCCTACGCCGTCAACGAACTCGCCCCGCCCGCGGAGGAGTTCCGCGTGGAACTCACCGCCCCCGACGGAGTGTCCGTCTGGACGTGGGGTCCCGAGGGCGCCGCGCAGAAGGTCACCGGACCCGCCGAGGACTTCTGCCTCCTCGTCACCCAGCGCGCGAACCGTGCCGACCTCGCCCTCGCGGCCACCGGCGCGGACGCCGACGCGTGGCTGAACATCGCTCAGGCCTTCGCGGGCCCGGCGGGCGGCGGCCGTGAGGCGGGAACCCGATGACCGTGCGGATCGGCAACTGCTCCGGCTTCTACGGCGACCGCCTGTCGGCGATGCGCGAGATGCTCGAGGGCGGCGAACTCGACTATCTGACCGGCGACTACCTCGCCGAACTCACCATGCTGATCCTCGGCCGCGACCGCATGAAGGACCCGAACCGTGGCTACGCCAAGACGTTCCTCCGTCAGGCGGAGGACTGCCTCGGGCTCGCCCTCGACCGCGGGGTTCGCATCGTCGCGAACGCCGGCGGGCTCAACCCTGCCGGCCTCGCGGACGCATTGCGGGAGGTGAACGACAGACTGGGGTTGCAGGCGAAGATCGCCCACGTCGAAGGCGACGACCTGATCGGCCGGGCCGCCGAACTGGGGCTGGGTAGCCCGCTGACCGCCAACGCCTACCTCGGGGCGTGGGGCGTCGTCGAATGTCTGAACGCCGGCGCCGACGTGGTCGTCACCGGACGGGTCACCGACGCGTCCGTGATCGTGGGCCCGGCCGCCGCGCACTTCGGCTGGCAGCGAGACGATGTCGATCAGCTCGCCGGCGCCGTGGTCGCGGGACACGTCATCGAGTGCGGCACTCAGGCGACGGGCGGCAACTACGCGTTCTTCACCGAGATCGACGACCTCGACCGCCCCGGGTTCCCGATCGCCGAGATCGACTCGGACGGATCGTCCGTCATCACCAAGCATCCCGGCACGGGCGGCGCCGTCACCGTCGGCACCGTCACCGCGCAGTTGCTGTACGAGATCACCGGCGGCCGGTACGCCGGACCCGACGTGACCGCGCGGATCGACACCGCCGCACTGTCGCAGGACGGCCCCGACCGGGTCCGGATCAGCGGCGTCAGCGGGGAGGCGCCGCCGCCGCAGCTCAAGGTGTCGCTGAACACGCTCGCCGGCTTCCGCAACGAGGCCGTGTTCGTGCTCACCGGCCTCGACATCGAGGCCAAGGCGGCGCTCGTGAAGCGGCAACTCGAAGGGTGGCTGCCCACCCGGCCTGCCGAACTCGACTGGTCGCTCGCCCGCACCGACCACCCGGACGCCGACACCGAGGAAGCGGCGAGCGCGCTGCTGCGCTGCGTGGTCCGGGACCCCGACGCCAACGCCGTCGGTCGCGGATTCTCTTCCGTCGCAGTCGAAATGGCCCTCGCGAGCTACCCCGGATTCACGCTGACGGCGCCGCCCGGGCAGGGGCAGCCCTACGGGGTGTTCACCCCCGGCTACGTGTACGCCAAGGAGGTGCCGCACGTCGCGGTGCTGCCGGACGGCACCCGCGTCGACATCGAACCCGCCACCGACGTCCGGGAACTCGCGGACGTCGACGAGCCCGCGCTCCCGGAACCGCGGGCGGCGGAACCCACGGTCCGGGTCGCGCTCGGCACCATCGCCGGGGCACGCAGCGGCGACAAGGGCGGCAACGCGAACGTCGGTGTGTGGGTGCGCACCGACGAGCAGTGGCGGTGGCTGGTCCACGCATTGACCGTCGACGAGGTGAAGCGCCTGCTCCCGGAGGCCGCCGATCTCACCGTCACGAGGTACGTGCTGCCGAAACTGCGCGCCGTCAACTTCGTGATCGAGGGAATCCTCGGGCAGGGCGTCGCGTCCCAGGCCCGGTTCGACCCGCAGGCCAAGGGCCTCGGCGAATGGCTGAGATCCCGGCACCTCGACATACCCAAAGCACTCCTCCCCGAAGGGACACCGTTGTGAGCGTGTGGGACACCCCCGAGCGGCAGGAACTGCGCAAGACGGTGCGCAGCTTCGTCGAACGACAGATACTGCCGCACCTGGACGAGTGGGAGCGCGACGGTGAACTGCCCCGCACCCTCCACCGGGAGGCCGCCGAACTGGGACTGCTCGGCGCCGGCTTCCCCGAATCCGTCGGCGGCGAGGGCGGAGACCTCGTCGACGCGGTGCTGATCTGCGAGGAATTCCACCAGGCGGGTGCGTCGGGCGGTGTGTTCGCTTCCCTGTTCACCTCGGGAATCGCGCTGCCGCACCTCGCCACCGCGGGCGATCCCGAGCAGATCGAGAAGTGGGTCCGCCCCACCCTGCGCGGCGAACTCATCGGCTCGCTCGCCATCACCGAACCCGGTGGCGGTTCCGACGTCGGGCATCTGCGGACCACCGCGGTCCGCGACGGCGACCACTTCGTCGTCAACGGGTCCAAGACGTTCATCACGTCCGCCGTCCGCGCCGACTTCGTGGTCACCGCCGTCCGCACCGGCGGCCCTGGCGCGTCCGGGGTCTCCCTCCTCGTGATCGAGAAGGGCACACCCGGATTCGAGGTGGCGCGCAAACTCGACAAGATGGGCTGGCGCGCGTCGGACACGGCCGAATTGTCGTTCGTCGACGCACGGGTACCCGCCGCCAACCTGGTCGGCGAGGAGAACAGCGGGTTCGCGCAGATCGCCCAGGCCTTCCTCACCGAGCGCATCGCCCTCGCCGCGCAGGCCTATGCGAGCGCGCAGCGGTGCCTCGACCTCACGCTGGCGTGGGTACGCGACCGGGAGACGTTCGGCTGTCCCCTGATCAGCAGGCAGTCGGTGCAGAACACAGTCACCGAGATGGCCCGCCGGACCGACGTCGCCCGCGTCTACACCCGGGCGCTGGTGGAGCGCTCGCTCGTGTCGAACGAGGACTTCATCGCCGAGGTCTGCTTCGCGAAGAACACCGCCGTCGAGGCGGGCGAGTGGGTGGCCAACCAGGCCGTTCAGCTGTTCGGCGGCCTCGGCTACATGCGGGAGAGCGAAGTGGAACGACAGTACCGCGACATGCGCATCCTCGGAATCGGTGGCGGCACCACCGAGATCCTGACGGGGCTCGCGGCCAAGCGATTGGGGTATCAGTCATGACCACGTTGAAATCCGCCCTGGACACCGGTTCCGAGGAGTACGCCGCCGCCGCGAACGCGATGACGGAAAAACTCGCCGAGATCGAGACCGAGCACGCCAAGGCGCTCGCGGGCGGCGGCGAGAAATACACCGAGCGGCACAAGAAGCGCGGCAAACTCCTCGCCCGAGAGCGCATCGAACTGCTCCTCGACCCGGACTCGCCGTTCCTCGAACTGTGCCCGCTCGCGGCGTGGGGCAGCGACTTCCCGGTCGGCGCCAGCACCGTGGTGGGCATCGGCGTCGTGGAAGGCGTCGAATGCCTGATCGTCGCGAACGACCCGACGGTCCGCGGCGGAACCAGCAACCCGTGGACGCTGCGGAAAGGATTCCGCGCCAACGACATCGCCCGGCAGAACCGGCTCCCCGTCATCTCCCTCGTGGAATCCGGCGGCGCCGACCTTCCCACGCAGAAGGAAGTGTTCATACCCGGTGGGCGCATGTTCCGCGACCTCACCCAGCTGTCCGCGGCGGGTATCCCGACCATCGCCCTCGTCTTCGGCAACTCGACCGCCGGCGGCGCGTACATCCCCGGCATGTCTGATCACGTCGTCATGATCAAGGAACGGTCCAAGGTGTTCCTCGCCGGGCCGCCGCTGGTCAAGATGGCCACCGGTGAGGAATCCGACGACGAAACCCTCGGCGGCGCCGAGATGCACGCCCGCAAGTCCGGTCTCGCCGACTACTTCGCCGTCGACGAGCAGGACGCCATCCGGATCGGCCGCAGCATCGTCAAACGCCTGAACTGGAAGAAGCAGGGCCCGGCGCCGCGCGCGGAGGTGATCGAACCGCTCGAGGATCCCGAGGAACTGCTCGGCATCGTCCCCGCCGACCTCAAGATCCCGTTCGACCCCCGCGAGGTCATCGCCCGCATCGTCGACGGCTCCGACTTCGACGAGTTCAAGCCGATGTACGGATCGTCCCTCGTCACCGGCTGGGCCGAACTGCACGGATATCCGGTGGGCATCCTCGCCAACGCGCGCGGCGTGCTGTTCAGCGAGGAATCGCAGAAGGCCACCCAGTTCATCCAGCTCGCCAACCGTTCGAACACCCCGCTGCTGTTCCTGCACAACACGACCGGCTACATGGTCGGCAAGGAGTACGAGGAAGGCGGGATGATCAAGCACGGGTCGATGATGATCAACGCCGTCTCCAACTCCACCGTCCCGCACATCTCGATCCTGCTCGGCGCGTCCTACGGCGCCGGCCACTACGGCATGTGCGGACGCGCGTTCGACCCCCGATTCCTGTTCGCCTGGCCGAGTTCCAAATCCGCCGTCATGGGCGGCGCGCAGCTGGCCGGCGTCATCTCCATCGTCAGCCGGGCCTCCGCCGAGGCGCGGGGGCAGGCGTTCGACGAAGAAGCCGACGCCGGGATGCGCGCGATGATCGAGAACCAGATCGAGGCCGAATCCGTGCCGATGTTCCTGTCCGGTCGCCTCTACGACGACGGCGTCATCGACCCGCGCGACACCCGCACCGTGGTGGGAATGTGCCTGTCGGCCATTGCCAACGCCCCGATCGAAGGCGCCGAGAACTTCGGCGTCTTCCGGATGTGAGGCACGACATGATCCAGTCCGTACTGGTTGCCAACCGCGGCGAGATCGCCCGCCGCATCTTCGCCACCTGCCGCCGCTCAGGCATCGGGACCGTCGCCGTGTTCTCGGACGCCGACGCACTCAGCCCGCACGTCACCGAGGCCGACGCCGCGGTCCGGTTGCCGGGCAACAGTCCAGCCGACACCTACCTGCGCGGTGACCTCGTCATCGAGGCAGCGCTCCTCGCCGGTGCCGACGCCATCCACCCCGGCTACGGGTTCCTGTCCGAGAACGCGGAATTCGCGCGCGCCGTCCACGATGCGGGGCTGACGTGGATCGGACCGCCCGCGCCCGCCATCGAGATGATGGGTTCCAAGGTCGAGTCCAAGAAGTTGATGGCCGCCGCGGGGGTCCCGGTGCTGGCCGAACTCGATCCGGACGCCGTCACCGAAGCCGATCTGCCGGTGCTCGTCAAGGCGTCCGCCGGCGGCGGCGGACGTGGCATGCGCGTGGTGCGTGAACTCGCGGACCTTCCGGAACAGCTGGAAGGCGCGCGGCGCGAAGCGCAATCGGCGTTCGGCGACCCGACCGTGTTCTGCGAGCGCTACCTCGAGACGGGCAGGCACATCGAGGTCCAGGTGATGGCCGACCGGCACGGAACCGTGTGGGCGGTGGGGGAGCGTGAGTGCTCCATCCAGCGCCGGCACCAGAAGGTGGTGGAGGAGGCGCCGTCGCCGCTGGTCGAGGCCGTCCCCGGAATGCGTGAGCGGCTGTTCGAGGCCGCCCGGCTCGCGGCGAAGGCCATCGACTACGAGGGGGCGGGGACGGTCGAGTTCCTGGCGACCGGACGAGCGGACACCGACGGTGGGGACTTCTTCTTTCTGGAGATGAACACCCGCCTGCAGGTGGAGCACCCGGTCACCGAATGCACCACCGGTCTCGACCTGGTGGACCTGCAACTGGAGGTGGCGTCGGGTCTGGCACTCGACGCGGATTCGCCCGCCGTGTCCGGCCATTCCATCGAGGTCCGGCTGTACGCCGAGGACCCCGCGCAGAACTGGCAGCCGCAGAGCGGGCCGGTCCACCGCCTGGCGCTACCCGGCACCGCGGTCGAATTCGACGTTCTCCGCACGCCGGGCATCCGCCTCGACTCCGGGGTGGTCGACGGGTCCACCGTCGGCGTGCACTACGACCCGATGCTCGCGAAGGTCATCTCGTTCGCGCCCACCCGGACGCAGGCAGCGACCCGGCTGGCGACGGCACTGGGCCGCACGCAGATCCACGGTCTGCGCACCAACCGCGACCTCCTGGTCAACGTGCTCCGCCACCCGGCGTTCCTCGCGGGCGACACGGACACCGCCTTCTTCGACACCCACGGACTGGACGTGCTGGCGCAGCCACTGGCGTCGGTGGAGACCGAGCGACTGTCGGCGCTGGCCGCCGCCCTCGCCGACGCCGCGCACAACCGTGACGTCGCGACGGTCGACTCGACGCTCCCCAGTGGGTGGCGGAACCTGGCGTCCGCGCCGCAGTCAAAGACGTTCACCGGTACCGGCGGCGACGTCGAGATCCGGTACCTGCTCACCCGGTACGGGCTGAAGGCGGAGGGTTTCGACGACGTCTCACTCGTGTCCGCGACGGCACGGCACGTCGCACTCGACGCGGCGGGGCTGCGCCGCTCGTTCGAGGTGTCCCGGTACGGGGACGACGTCTTCGTCGATTCCACGCTGGGCCCGGTGAGCCTGCACGCCGCACCGCGATTCACCGATCCGAGTGCCGTCGTCGCCGAGGGGTCGCTGCTCGCGCCGATGCCGGGTTCCGTGATCCGCGTCGGCGCGGCGGTCGGTGATGCGGTGACCGCCGGTCAGCCGATCGTGTGGCTCGAGGCGATGAAGATGGAACACACGATCAAGGCGCCGGCGTCCGGTGTCCTCACCGAACTTTCCGTGACCGTCGGCACGCAGGTCGACGTGGGAACAGTCCTGGCAGTAGTCGAAGCAGCGCACGCTGAAGGAGAATCATGAGCTTCATCGAGACAGAAGAACAGAAGGAACTCCGCGCGTCCGTGTCGAGGCTCGGGGAGCGCTTCAACTACGTCGACTACGTGCTTCCGCGGGCGCGGCGCGGCGAACCGCTCACCGAATTATGGAACGAGGCGGGCAAACTCGGCTTCCTCGGCGTCAACCTCCCCGAGGAGTACGGAGGCGGCGGCGCGGGTATCTACGAATTGGCGCTCGTCCAGGAAGAACTCGCCGCCCACGGCGCCGGACTCCTGCTGGTGGTCGTCTCGCCCGCCATCTGCGGCACGATCATCGGCAAGTACGGCACGGCGGACCAGAAGCAGAAGTGGCTCCCCGGACTCGCCGACGGCTCGAAGATCATGGCGTTCGGCATCACCGAGGCCGACGCGGGGTCGAACTCGCATCAGATCACGACCACTGCGCGGCGGGACCGGTCGAGCGGAGCGAGGGGTGATGGTGGCGGCGAGGATTGGCTGCTGTCGGGGAACAAGATCTATATCTCCGGGGTCGACCAGGCGGACGCCGTCCTGATCGTCGCGCGGACCGAGGACTCGAAGACCGGCAAGCTGAAGCCTGCGCTGTTCATCGTCCCCACCGACGCCGAGAACTTCGTGAAGACGCCGATGGAGATGGACATCGTCGAGCCCGACCACCAGTTCATGCTGTTCCTCGACGACGTCCGGTTGCCCGCCGACGCGCTCGTCGGCGAGGCCGACGCGGCCCTGATGCAGCTGTTCGCGGGACTCAACCCCGAACGCATCCTCGGCGCGTCGATGGCGATCGGCATGGGCCGCTACGCGCTGGACGCCGCGGTCCGGTTCGCGAAGGAACGCACGGTGTGGAAGGAGCCGATCGGCACACACCAGGGCATCTCGCATCCGCTGGCGCAGATCAAGATCGAACTCGAACTCGCCAAGCTGATGATGCAGAAGGCCGCCGTCCTCTACGACAGCGGCGACGACTTCGGCGCCGCCGAGGCCGCCAACATGGCCAAGTACGCCGCCGCCGAGGCCAGCATCAAGGCGCTCGACCAGGCCGTCCAGACTCACGGCGGCGCGGGCCTGACCAAGGAATACGGTCTCGCGGCGATGCTCGGCGCGGCCCGCATCGGCCGCGTCGCGCCGGTGAGCAGGGAAATGGTCCTCAACTTCGTCGCCCAGCACTCGCTCGGGCTGCCGAAGTCGTACTGATGTCGAACGGACAGCACATGACCGACGTGGAAGCCGACCGGTACGTCCGGTACGAGGTGAATCGAGGGTTCGCCACCCTCACCCTCGACTCGCCCCACAACAGGAACGCGATCTCCGGCAGGCTCGTGGACGAGCTGCTGCAGGGATTGCGGGACGCCGCCGCGGACATCGACGTCCGCGGCGTCGTCCTCACCCACACCGGTGGCACGTTCTGCGCCGGGGCGGATCTGAGCGAGACGTCCGGCGACGTCGGCTCGCGCACCCGGCAGATGGCCGAACTGCTGCGCGCCATCGTGGAGCTGCCGAAACCGGTGATCGCCCGGATCGACGGTCACGTCCGGGCCGGGGGCATGGGGCTGGTCGGGGCGTGCGACCTCGCCGTCGCCGGCCCGCGCAGCACGTTCGCGCTCACCGAGGTCCGGCTCGGGCTCGCCGCGTCGATCATCTCGCTGACCGTGCTGCCCCGCATCGATTCGCGCGCCGCGAGCCGCTACCTGCTCACGGGCGAGAAGTTCGGCGCCCACGAGGCGGAGGCGATCGGGCTGATCAGCGAGTCCGCCGAGGACCCGGAGGACACCGTCGAGGAATTGCTGGACCAGTTACGGCAGGCGTCGCCGCAGGGTCTGGCCGAATCGAAGACGTTGACCACCCGCGGTGTGCTCGCCGACTTCGACCGCTACACCGACGCGCTGACCGCCCAGTCGGCGAGGCTGTTCGAATCCGAGGAGGCGCGGGAAGGCATGATGGCGTTTCTGCAGAAGCGGCCACCGAGATGGGCCTCCGGCCCTGTGCGTGGTTGACGAGTCTCTGGACTCGTCAACCACTCACGGGCGCGCAGCGCGACGAGAGGAAGTGACACATGACCCGCGAACCGAAGCAGGACCGTAGCCGGGTCACGCGCGGACATCTCCTCGAGGTCACCATCGACTGCCTAGCGGAACTGGGCTGGGGCGCGACGACGGTCAGCCTCGTCGCCCAGCGCGCCGGCGTGTCCCGCGGCGCGACCCAGCACCATTTCCCCACCCGCGAAGACCTCATCACCGCGGCGCTCGAGGTCATGTTCGACGCCCGGATGGAGCAGGCCCGGCGCGAGGCCACCGACCTGCCGACCGGGGAGGGGCGCACCGAGGCGGTGGTGTCGCGGCTCGTCGACTACTACACCGGCACCCTGTTCAAGGCGGCGCTGCAGGTGTGGACGGCGGCCGCCGCCGACCCGGAACTGCGGGCCCGGATCGTGCCGCTCGAGGAACGGTTCGGGCGGGTCGCGCACCGCACCGCCGTCGAACACTTCGGGTTCGACGACGCCGATCCGGTGGCGCACCGGCTCGTCCAGGCCACCCTCGATCTCGCCCGCGGACTCGGCCTGGCCGACGTGCTCACGGACGACTCCAAGAGGCGCGCGGAGATCGTGCGGCAGTGGGCTGCGCAGTTGGACGCGGCACTACCGCGGGGCGGCAGATCTGTAGAGCCCAGGCGCCTCGACGTGGCCGTTCTCGACTGACCGGGCAAAGATCGCGGCGATCGGTAGAGTCACCGACCATGGGCCGGAAATGGGGAGCGCTCGTCCTGATCACCGTCGCGGCCGGTCTGGCCGGCTGTGGGGGAGATGGAGACGATTCCGGTACCGCACCCGCCGCACAGAGTCTTCCGCAGGTGACCGATCCGGGCCCGTTCTTCGGCCAGTGCGGTTCGGTCACCGACGACGAGGTGGCGAAGGCGTTCGGCATGCCTCCCTTCACCGGGGTGACGCGCAATTCCGTCGGCTGCGAGTGGGAAACTGCGGGAATAGGCGGTCCCAGCGTCACGTTCTCCTGGTACCGCGGTAGTCCGATCGGCCGCGAGCGGGCGGGTTCGGAGCTGATCGGCAGGCCGGCCACCGACATCGACGTCCAGGGACATCCCGGATTCATCGCGTCGTCCGAAGGAATTCTGTGTGAACTCGGTGTGGAGTTCGGCGGTGACTTCGTGCACTGGTCGGTGATGTATGCGGACGCGCAACCCGCGGCCGATCCGTGCAAGGTGGCGCGCGACCTCGCCGAACTCAGCGTGTCGAGGGCCAAGTGAGCGGGGGAGTGATGGGCAGGCGGACGTGGCGCGCCGTGCGGGTGCTGACCGCGGCCACCGCGATCGGGCTGATCGCGGGGTGCGGGTCGACGATCGAGGGCTCACCGAGGGTGGAGGGCAGTTCCTCCTCGGGGGACACCGAACAGTTCACGGCCCTGCTCGAGGAGTGCAACGCGGTCGCCGACGAACAGATCGCGCAGACCGTCGGCGCCGACGCCATCCAACGAGGCTTCTTCGGCGCGATCTGCCGCTGGGACGCGGTCGGCGCCAACGGTCCCGTGAAGGTGACGTTCAACTGGTTCGAGACGGGTTCCCTCGACACTGAGAAGTCGACCGCGGAGAAGCTCGGCTACACAGTGGAAGCGTCCACCATCCAGGGGCGCAGGGCCGTCGTGATGCGTCCGCCCGGCGATCCGGGGGCGTGCGGAGTGACGGTCGGGTCGCCCTCATCGGGGGTCGTCGGCTGGTGGGTACAGTTCCAGGCGGGGGCGGCAGACCCGTGCCAGGCGGCATCGACGCTTGCGGATCTGACGCTCAATCTGAGTAGTTGATGTGCCCGTGTCCGTACCGACAGCTCCAAGCAGTACCCCACATCGCAGGTCAGCCCTTACCATTGCCCGCCCACTTTGACCTTCCGGCGCGCCGCCGGGTATCGTTGTGGGTCGTGTCCGGCATGCCCGGGCCGATCTGTGTGCCTAGCGAGGTATTGCCGTGCGCGCGTTCGTGCAGATTTCTGCATGGAACGAGCATCCGGCTGCCTGTGTGGGGGTATGCGACACACCCGACCTCGGGTGCAGCTCGAGGTGCGGGTGAGGGGCAGCAGCTCTCTTGCCCCAACTGCTAGATCCCTAATTTCAGAACAGCCAAGGTTGCTTGTCCAGAGCAGTCTGTTCAACACGAAGAAAGCCGGTAAATGCCAACCATCAACCAGCTGGTCCGCAAGGGCCGCCGCGACAAGACCGCGAAGGTCAAGACGGCAGCCCTCAAGGGCAGCCCGCAGCGTCGTGGCGTGTGCACCCGCGTGTACACCACCACCCCGAAGAAGCCGAACTCGGCGCTCCGTAAGGTCGCGCGTGTGCGCTTGACCAGCTCCGTCGAGGTCACCGCTTACATCCCGGGCGAGGGCCACAACCTGCAGGAGCACTCGATGGTGCTCGTCCGCGGTGGTCGTGTGAAGGACCTCCCCGGTGTGCGCTACAAGATCATCCGCGGCTCCCTCGACACCCAGGGTGTCAAGGGCCGCAAGCAGGCCCGCAGCCGCTACGGCGCCAAGAAGGAGAAGAGCTAATGCCACGTAAGGGCCCCGCTCCGAAGCGTCCGCTCATCAACGACCCGGTCTACGGTTCGCCCCTGGTGACGCAGCTCGTCAACAAGATTCTCCTGGACGGCAAGAAGTCCACCGCCGAGCGCATCGTGTACGAAGCACTCGAGCAGGCGCGCGAGAAGACCGGCACCGATCCGGTCGTCACCCTCAAGCGCGCACTGGACAACGTCAAGCCTGCCCTCGAGGTTCGCAGCCGCCGTGTCGGTGGCGCCACCTACCAGGTGCCGGTCGAGGTCCGTCCGGGCCGCTCCACCACCCTCGCGCTCCGCTGGCTCGTGACCTTCTCCCGGCAGCGTCGTGAGAAGACGATGGTCGAGCGTCTCGCCAACGAGCTCCTCGATGCCAGCAACGGCCTGGGTGCCGCTGTGAAGCGCCGTGAGGACACTCACAAGATGGCCGAAGCCAACAAGGCATTCGCCCACTACCGCTGGTGACGTCACGTCGGAGCAGTCACCAACCGTGACTGCTCCGGCGTCGTCGCACGTCGGGCCCCTACCGGGGACCGGCTGATCTACAACTCGAGACAATGGCCCCGCTGGTGGAACACCGGGGAGGCCGACACCCGATACACGAGCTACGAGCGGGGAAGAATCCTGTGGCACAGGAAGTGCTGACCGACCTGAACAAGGTCCGCAACATCGGCATCATGGCGCACATCGATGCCGGCAAGACCACGACCACCGAGCGCATCCTGTTCTACACCGGTGTCAACTACAAGATCGGTGAGACGCACGACGGTGCCTCGACCACGGACTGGATGGAACAGGAGAAGGAACGCGGCATCACGATCACCTCTGCCGCGGTGACCTGCTTCTGGAACAACAACCAGATCAACATCATCGACACGCCGGGCCACGTCGACTTCACCGTCGAGGTGGAGCGTTCGCTCCGCGTGCTCGACGGCGCCGTCGCAGTGTTCGACGGCAAAGAGGGCGTCGAGCCCCAGTCGGAGCAGGTGTGGCGTCAGGCCGCCAAGTACGACGTTCCGCGCATCTGTTTCGTCAACAAGATGGACAAGATGGGCGCGGACTTCTACTTCACGGTCCAGACCATCATCGACCGCCTCGGCGCGAAGCCGCTCGTCCTGCAGCTGCCGATCGGCGCGGAAGACGACTTCGACGGTGTCGTCGACCTGGTCGAGATGAAGGCCATCACCTGGCGTGGCGTCGTGCCGACGGGTGCCGAGCCCACCATCGAGGAGATCCCGGCCGATCTGGCCGACAAGGCTGCCGAGTACCGCGAGAAGCTGCTCGAGACCGTTGCCGAGTCCGACGAATCTCTCATGGAGAAGTACTTCGCCGGTGAGGAACTCTCCATCGAGGAGATCAAGGGCGCCATCCGCAAGATGACGGTCGCCTCCGAGCTGTACCCGGTGCTGTGTGGTTCCGCGTTCAAGAACAAGGGTGTTCAGCCCATGCTCGACGCGGTCATCGACTACCTGCCGAACCCGCTGGACATCGGCGAGGTCCAGGGTCACGCCCTCGGCAACGAGGAAGAGATCCTCACGCGTAAGCCGAGCAAGGAAGAGCCGTTCTCGGCTCTGGCCTTCAAGATCGCTTCGCACCCGTTCTTCGGAAAGCTGACGTTCGTCCGCGTGTACTCCGGCCGGATCGATCCGGGCGCCCAGGTCATGAACGCGACCAAGGGTAAGAAGGAGCGCATCGGAAAGCTCTTCCAGATGCACGCCAACAAGGAGAACCCGGTCGACGAGGCCGTGGCCGGCCACATCTACGCGATGATCGGCCTGAAGGACACCACGACCGGTGACACCCTGTGTGCACAGGACGCCCCGATCGTGCTCGAGTCGATGAGCTTCCCGGACCCGGTCATCCAGGTCTCGATCGAGCCCAAGACGAAGTCCGACCAGGAGAAGCTGGGCACCGCGATCCAGAAGCTCGCCGAAGAGGACCCGACGTTCTCCGTCGAACTCGACGAAGAGACCGGCCAGACCGTCATCGGCGGCATGGGCGAGCTCCACCTCGACATCCTCGTCGACCGTATGCGTCGCGAGTTCAAGGTCGAGGCCAACGTCGGCAAGCCGCAGGTCGCCTACCGCGAGACCATCACCAAGAAGGTCGAGAAGCACGACTACACCCACAAGAAGCAGACGGGTGGATCGGGCCAGTTCGCCAAGGTGATCATCGCGCTGGAGCCGTTCGTCGGCGAAGACGGTGCCTCCTACGAGTTCGAGAACAAGGTCTCCGGTGGCCGCATCCCTCGCGAGTACATCCCCTCCGTGGATGCAGGCGCGCAGGACGCGATGCAGTACGGCGTTCTCGCCGGCTACCCGCTGGTGAACCTGAAGCTGTCGTTGCTCGACGGTGCGTACCACGACGTCGACTCGTCGGAAATGGCCTTCAAGGTCGCCGGTTCGCAGGCGCTGAAGGAAGCCGCCCGCAAGGCCGGCCCGGTCATTCTCGAGCCGCTCATGGCTGTCGAGGTCACCACACCCGAGGAGTACATGGGTGACGTGATCGGCGACCTGAACTCCCGCCGTGGCCAGATCCAGGCCATGGAGGAACGCAGTGGTGCCCGTGTCGTGAAGGCGCTGGTTCCGCTCTCGGAGATGTTTGGTTACATCGGTGATCTGCGGTCGAAGACCCAGGGCCGGGCGAACTTCTCCATGGTGTTCGATTCCTACGCAGAGGTTCCCGCGAACGTCTCGAAGGAAATCATCGCCAAGGCGACCGGCGAGTAACCTCGGTTCCAGCCGGCCGAAGCACGACCCAGTAATAACAACCGCACTGCTGCATACCGCAAGCATCAATCAGTCCAGGAGGACACACAGTGGCGAAGGCGAAGTTCGAGCGGACGAAGCCGCACGTGAACATCGGCACCATCGGTCACGTCGACCACGGCAAGACCACGCTGACCGCGGCCATCACCAAGGTTCTGCACGACGCGTACCCGGATCTCAACGAGGCCTCGGCCTTCGACGAGATCGACAAGGCTCCTGAGGAGAAGGCTCGCGGTATCACGATCAACATCTCGCATGTTGAGTACCAGACCGAGAAGCGCCACTACGCGCACGTCGATGCTCCCGGTCACGCCGACTACATCAAGAACATGATCACCGGTGCGGCGCAGATGGACGGCGCCATCCTCGTGGTCGCGGCCACCGACGGCCCGATGCCCCAGACGCGTGAGCACGTGCTGCTCGCCCGCCAGGTCGGCGTGCCGTACATCCTCGTCGCCCTGAACAAGGCCGACATGGTGGACGACGACGAGATCATCGAGCTCGTCGAGATGGAGGTCCGTGAGCTCCTCGCTGCGCAGGAGTTCGACGAGGAAGCTCCCGTCGTCAAGGTCTCCGCACTGAAGGCGCTCGAGGGCGACCCGGAGTGGACCAAGAACATCCTCGAGCTCATGGCTGCGGTCGACGAGTCGATCCCGGACCCGGTCCGCGAGACCGACAAGCCGTTCCTCATGCCCGTCGAGGACGTCTTCACGATCACCGGTCGTGGCACCGTCGTCACCGGTCGTATCGAGCGTGGCCAGGTCAACGTCAACGAAGAGGTCGAGATCGTCGGCATCAAGGAGACGGTCACCAAGACCACGGTCACCGGTATCGAGATGTTCCGCAAGCTCCTCGACTCGGGCCAGGCCGGTGACAACGTCGGTCTGCTGGTTCGTGGTATCAAGCGCGAAGATGTCGAGCGTGGACAGGTTGTCGTCAAGCCCGGCACCACCACCCCGCACACCGAGTTCGAGGGCCAGGCGTACATCCTGTCCAAGGACGAGGGCGGCCGCCACACGCCGTTCTTCAACAACTACCGTCCGCAGTTCTACTTCCGTACCACGGACGTGACGGGCGTTGTGACGCTGCCCGAGGGCACCGAGATGGTCATGCCCGGTGACAACACCGAGATGTCCGTCAAGCTGATCCAGCCCGTCGCCATGGACGAGGGCCTGCGCTTCGCGATCCGCGAAGGCGGCCGTACCGTCGGCGCCGGCAAGGTCACGAAGATCAACAAGTGATCTAGCTTCACCAACGCCGATGGCGCTCACCCTCCGGGGTGGGCGCCATCGGCGTTTTCGGGGTTCTGCGTCAGCGGTAGTTCAGCGCGTCCCATTCCCGGATGTCGCTGGGATGGGCGATCCCTTCGAGGACGAACGGGTCGCGTGCGATGAACTGTTCCGCCCGCTCACGGCTGGTGAACAGCGCCATGGACCCGTTGCTCGCCGGGTCGTCGAACGGTCCGATTCCGAGGATCCCGCCTTCCGCGGCGAACGCGTCGAGGTACTCACGGTGCCGTGGATAGACTTCCGGGATCCGGGCGGCGGCGGACGGATCGGTTGTGTAGAACACGACGTACTCCATGGCGGAGAACCTACCGAGACCGGGACTTCCCGTGTCAGTTTTCGACGTGTACCGGGTGGTCGGCGCGGTCGAGGTGGAGCAGCACCTGGGTGGCGACCTGCTCACCGCCGAGCGTCGACGCGACCCATGATGCGACGTCCTCGGACTTGCGGGTGAAGTCGTGGATGTCGAGGGTGGGGTCGGCGGTCACGACGATCGACAGGGTGGGGAGTCCGCGTTCGACGACGGCGCGGGCCCGCGTCTGCCGGACTCCGGGGTACTGGGCGAGTTCGCTGGCGACCCCGTTGGCGAGGGAGCCCAGGTCGACGGTGACGTAGGTGCCCGATTCGCGATCCGGGACTGCGACGGCGGACGTGCGTCGCCGGGTGAGGTCCAGCGCGAGGACCACGATCCCGAAGACCAGTCCCACGACGACCGTCGCGGCGAGGGCCCAGCCCCACCAGCCCTGGTCGGGAAGCGCGGTGACGCGTGCGCGGTCGTACCGCGACACCCATTCCCGGACGATCGGAACCTGCAGGTCCCAGGCGATGGCGTAGGCGCCGAATCCGAGGAGCGCGAGCCCGACGAGCAGGACGATCAGCCGGTTGACGGCGGCGGTCCGATGCGTCACGGCTTCACCTGCACTCGGAGTTCGGGGGACGTGCCGAGCAGCGACAGCGTCGGTTCGACGGCCTCGCGGACGGAGATGGCCACGTCTGCGGCGGGTGTCGACTCGGTGCGCACCACGCGGACGGTGACGTGCTTGCGGTCGACTGTCGTGTGCGCCGACAGCACCCCGGGGACCGTGTTGGCGTGACTACTGGAATTGCGGGCGAGGTCGGTGGGGCGCAGCCAGACGATCGGGGTGTCGCCCACCGCGAGGGGCAGATGGGTGCGCGGCCGCGGTTTGAGGGCGGCGACGATGAACACGATTCCCAGCACGATCGCGCCGACGGCGACGGGGACGATCCAATCGGACCAGTGCAGCCTGCCCAGCCATTGCGCGGTGTTGCGGATCCAGGGCGCGTTGGCGAACGTGCCGCGCATGATGAGCAGTTCACGCGCGGCGACGACCGCGAGGCCGAGGGCGGCGACGGCGACGATGATCGCGGCGGGCACGGCGGCGGGTGTCGCGCGCGGCGTGCGGGGCCGGATCGGCGCCACCGGGAGGGGCGGCACCGCCGGATCGCCCTGTTCGGAGTAGAGGCTGTCGGCGCCGCTGTCTTCGGGTGCCGCGGATTCCGTTCCGACGACCACGATGTTGAGTTCGATGACCGGCATGCCGGTCATCTGCTCGACCTGGCGGTGCACCTGTGCGCGGAGCCTGCGGTTGAGGAGATCGAGCCGGCACGGCCACTGCACCGCGATGTACAGGTTGATCGCGACGGCGTCCGCACCCGTCGAGACGTCGGCGCGGGGGAGTTCTCTGCCCGTCAGCCGGGACAGTCCGCCGGACTGCTTGACGACGCCGGGTACTTGGAGCGCTGCGGCGACGGCGATCTTCACGACGGCGCGTTCCTTGATGACCAATTCGCCGCGCTGGGCGGTGTCGTCGAGCGCAGCGTCGTCCCGGGGTCCGGCGGGGGGTGCGGTGGACGGTTCAGCCACGGCCGCGGCTTCGGAGGATGGCGCCGAGATCGAGGTGCCCGTCGCGGTGCGCGCCCACGGCCATGCCCAGTGCGCCGAGCAGGACGGCGAAGACGAATCCGCTGAAACCGCCGAGGATGCCGGCGATGGCGAGGAGTAATCCAACGATCAGGCCTGTGATTGTGCTGTTCATTGAGCGTGTCCTGTCTCTGTCAGGAGATCTTCGATGATCACGTCGACGGGGACGTCCACCAGTGATTCCACTGCGGCCCGCACCCTTTCGGCGGTGTCGACGACGTTGGCGGGGTAGCGCGCCGCGAGATGGACGGCACAGGACGTGGGGCCGACGGTCACCCCGGTCACCCGGCGTCCGGGCAGGTACGTCGCGACTTCGCCGAACGCGCCGCCGTGCATCGCTGCCACTCCGGGGGTCGCGAGGACGGCGGCCACGATGCGTTCGGAGATGTCCTCCGCGTGAGTGTCCGGTGGGAGCGGTCCGGTCACTGCACCCTCGGTTTGCCGTCGAGTTCGGACGCGGCCTCGGATTCGTCGAAGAGCATGACGTCGAAGACGGTGATGTTCACTTCGGTCACTTCGAGTCCGGTCATGCGCTCGACGGCCGCGATGACGTTGCGTCGGATGCCGACCGCGAGTTCGTGCAGTGCAACACCGTATTCGGCGACGATGCCGATGTCGATGGCGGCCTGTTTCTCCCCGACTTCGACGGCGACGCCCTGGGCGTGGTTGACGCGGGCGCCGGGGATCCGGTCCCGGAGGGCGCCGACGGCGCGTGCGGTGCCGCCGCCCACGTCGTAGACGCCGTTGATCTCACGGGTGGCGATACCGGCGATCTTGGCGACGACGGCGTCCGCGATGATGGTCCGTCCCTGGGAACTGACGAGTTCCGGAGTCGCCCCGGCACCGAACTGCACGCGGCTGCGTGCGCCTGAATCGCTGGTCATCGTGGATCCCCTTCGAGTCGCCTGCCTTCTCCTCAACAGTAATGATCACCGACGGTACGCGGGGTCTCCCACGCGCCTTTCCGCCCGCGGATCTGTCCGGATACCGGTGCGAAAAATATTTGATATGACTACCCGGTACCATAGCGTGATCCAGGTAACAGAGGTACGGCACGACGGAAGGAATCCCATGGCGGAAGTGGCCCCCGACCAGGACGCTGCCCCCAGTGAGGAGGCCGCTTCCAGTGAGGACGCTGCTTCCGGTGAGGGCACTGCCCCCGGGCCCCGGACGCCGGCCGTCACCGCAGGTGTGGCGGTTCTGTCCGTTCTCGCGCTCGCGTTCCTCGCGGTGAGCGGCTACTTCGGCTACACGCACTGGCAGGCGGAGCGGGCGGCGCAGCAGCGGTCCGAGATCGTGGACGCCGCGAGCCAGGGCGTCGTGAATCTGACGACGATGGACTTCCAGCGGGCCGACGAAGACGTGCAGAAGGTGCTCGACGGCTCGGCGGGAGAATTCCGCGACGAATTCGAGGCCCGGTCCAAGGATCTCATCGCCGTCATGCAGGAGGCCCAGGTCAAATCGGTCGGGGAGGTGCGCCAGGCCGCGATCGAGAGGCAGGACGGCGACTCCGCCGACGTGCTCGTCGCGGTCGCCCAGAAGGTGTCGAATGCGGGCGGGGCCGCAGAGGAACCGCGTAGTCAGAGAATGCGGGTCACGATGCAACTCGAGGACGGCACGTACAAGATCGTGAAGGCGGGGTTCGTGCAGTGAGTACCGACGCATCGCCGAAGTCGCGCAGGCTCCTCCTGATCCTGGGTGCGCTCACCGTGGTCACGGCCGTGCTGGCCGGGGTGCTGTACTTCACGCTCTACCGGCCCGGCCAGCGCGTCGACGACACCGTCCGCGCCGCCGTCACCGACACCGCTTCGCAGGGCGCGATCGCTCTGCTGTCGTACGGTCCGGACACGGTGGAGAACGACGTCGGCGCCGCGAAGGAGCGCCTGACGGGGGAGTTCCTCGACTATTACACGCAGTTCACGACGGACGTCGTCGTCCCGGCGGCGAAGGAGAGCCGGGTCGCCACGCAGGCGACGGTGGCCGCGTCCGGTCCGGTCGAGGTGGCGGCCGACACGGCGACGGTGCTGCTGTTCGTCAACCAGAGCACCACCAGCGCCGGGAAACCGGAACCGGCGGTGACGGCGACGAGCATTTCCGTCGAGCTGACCAAATCCGGCGACGACTGGCTGATCTCCGGCTTCGATCCCGTCCAGGCCCACGGGTAGCGTTGGCGCCCATGAGCACTCTTCGAGAGGTCGGCGACCGCGAGTCGTGGCGCTGTTGGTTGTGTGACGAACCGGTGGATCCCGACATGTCGGTCAACGACCCGCGCGGCCCCAGCATCGACAGTGTCGTCACCGCGAAGAAGGCCAAGGCGAAGGGCGGCGTCGAACGCCTCGCTCACCGCGCGTGCAACACCAAGAAGGGCGCCGTCAAACCGGTGGTGCCGTGGCCCGACCGGTTGTTCGTCGTCGACCCCGCCCCGATCATCGGCGTCGTCGAACAACTCGGCCGCAAGGGCGGCCGGGTGGCGGTGGCGCGGTGCCCGGGCAAGTCGGATGCGGAGGACGCGTCGGAGTGGTTGCTCGACCGGTTGTCCCGTCTCGCACCGGAACTGGACGTCGAGACGCAGATCGACGCGGCCGGTGGCGCGTTTCTGCTCGTTCTGCGGCTCCGCCACCCGTGAGTACTTCTTAACCGCCGGCGGTTAACAAGTACTCACGGGCGGGGGATCGGCGGGTGCAGGGTGGTGGCGTCGCCCGGCCGGTACAGCTGGGCGCGCCTGCCGCCCGTGGATGCGGCGTCGGCGACGCCCTCGACGGGTTCGACGAACCCCCGCGTTCCCAGGACCTTGCGGCGGAAGTTCGCGCGGTCCCACGTCACGTCCCACACGGCCTCGTACACCGTCTGGAGGTCCCGGATCGAGAACGGAGACTCCACGAAATGGGTTGCCAAAGTGGTGTATTCGAGTTTCGACCGCACCCGCTCGAGGGCGTCGGCGAGGATCTGCGCGTGGTCGAACGCCAGCGACTCGCGGGACGCGTCCTCGACCGGCATCCAGTAGGCGTCGGCGGCGTCGGAACCGGCGGACGGCTCCGGCAGGTTCGGCGCGAACGCCACGAACACCACCGACACGACGCGCATGCGCGGGTCGCGGCCCGGCTCGCTGTACGTCGCCAACTGCTCGAGGTGACCGGGAAAGCTGTCGAGTCCGGTCTCCTCCGCCAGTTCGCGTCGCGCCGCGACGTCCGCCGATTCGTCGGCGTGAACGAAACCGCCGGGCAGCGCGGGCATCCCCTGGAACGGTTCCTCTCCCCGCCGCACCAGCAGGACCGACAGCGAGGGGCCGCGCAGCGTGAACATCGCGAGATCGACGGTCACGGCGAACGGTGGGTAGTCGGTTGCGTCGTACACTGTCAGCCTCCCAGTGGTGCGGCGAACGTCGATCGGTGGGCGAGTGCCTGTTCAGTGACCTGCGTCGCGAGGTCGAGACGCTCTGCCTGGCTCCCGGTCAGCATCACCCACGACCGCCCGGCGGCGGTGAGTGCATCGACGAACCACTCTGTCATCTCCTCCCGGATCGACTCTCCGTCACGCAACCCATCCTGCACGAAGGGGACACCGACGTGGTCGGTAATGAGGTACAGGGCATGGCGGCCCGGCCGGTGGTCGTGCGCCCGGGTGCTGTCGGGGCCGAGGTAGCGCCGCTCCCACACGGTGGTGGCTTCTGCGTCGGTGTCGCAGATCGTCAGGGGCGACCCCGACCGCGCCGCCGCCTCTTCCCACTCGTTCTGGATGCGGGCGATGTCGGCGAAATCCTGCCCGATCCAGACGAGGTCGTCGACGCCGGCGGACGCGTCGGCGACGCGGGCTCTCGCCAGCTTGTCGGCGGTTGCCGTGCGACCGTATTCGGGAACCCAGTGCGTGCGCCGCCAGATCCCGCCGCGGGCGCGGAAGCGCTGCGCCAGCGCATGACTGACGGTGGTGGTCCCGGTGGATTCCGCGCCGAGCACCACGATCCGGGTGGTGAGCAGTGCCTGCGCGGGCGCGTCGAGGTGTTCCCAATTGCCGGCGAGGTCGCCTCGACAGGCGGTTCCCGAAATCGGGAACCGGACCCGCTCGGGGTCGACGGGGACATGGACGGCGTCGAACCAGCGGGCGAGGTCGTCGCCGTACTTCTCGCTCGACACGACCACGTCGACGGCGATTCCGGTGACCTGGCGCACCGCGGCGCGCATGCACGCCACCTGGGCGGCCCACACCGGTCGCGACGCCAGGTCCATCGGGGCGTCGCACGCGATGCCGGTCACGGTCACCGTGCGGTCGCCCGCATGCGATTCGGCGAGGCAGGACACTCTGTCCGCCAAGGGAATCGACTCGACCCGGGACGCCATCACCACCACCGTCACCCGGGCGGCTACCCGCGCCGCCTCCCGGATCAGCAGGTGGTGCCCGGCGTGCGGGGGATAGAACTTTCCGATCACGAGCGCGTGGTCGCGCATTGCGGTCACCTGCTCGCGGTCGTCGCGAGGGCGGGGAGTCCCGAGGACCTGCGCCACTCGAGGAGACCGCGGACGCAGAGCACGAGGAAGCCGACGTACAGCAGGGCCGTCAGCGTCAGACCCTTGTGCAGGTAGAGCGGGACGTAGACCAGATCGGCCGCAATCCACAGCAGCCACGATTCCCAGCGCTTGTTCACCTGTCCCCAGGTGGCCAGCAGCGAGAGGGCTGTGGTGACGGCGTCCCAGAACGGGACCGTGGACGACGTCGCCGTGTGCAGGAGCACGGTCAAGGCGGCGGTGCCGACGATGCCGGTCCCGGCGAGCCACCTCCATTCCTCCGGCGACGTCCCGGTGACGGGCAACGGGTTGCCGGCGCGACCGCGGATCCACCGGATCCACCCGGCCACGGCGAGCGCGATGTAGACCAGTTGGAGGGCCGAGTCGGCGAAGAGTCCGGCTGCGTAGAACAGCAGGATCCAGACCAGGTTGTTCGCGATTCCGATCGGCCAGTTCCAGGTGGACTGCCGGGCGACGAGCCAGACGCACACGGCGCCCGACGCGAAACCGAGCACTTCGGCCCAGCTCGTCGTCGTCCCGAACGACGTCACCGCGGCCGAATTGAGCCAGTCGACGAGTAGTGCGATCACGGGAACTCCTTGTAGTCGTAGTGACTACGAAACGGTATCACTGATGTGGTCATTGTGACTACAACTGGGGATGTCGTGGTGTCCCGCGGGAGGTGGGGGTACCGTCGGGACCAGAACATGAATCCGACCTCGAGTGCGAAGGAATTCCGATGAATCTGGCCCTGACCGACGAGGAGCTGGCGTTCCGCGACGAGATGCGAACGTTCTTCACCACACAGATTCCGGCGGAGATCCGCGAGCGGTATGCGCGGGGCGAAGAAGTGGGGAAAGAAGGCTTCATCGAGTCTCAGCGGATTCTGAACGCCAACGGGCTCGCGACGCCGCACTGGCCGGTCGAGTGGGGCGGCCGCGACTGGACGCCGGTGCAGAAGCACATCTGGCTCGACGAGCTGCAGCTCGCGTCGGTGCCCGAGCCGCTCGCGTTCAACACCAGCATGGTGGGCCCCGTCATCGCGGCGTTCGGTTCGCAGGAGCAGAAGGAGAAGTTCCTTCCCGCGACCGCCAACCTCGACATCTGGTGGTGCCAGGGATTTTCCGAGCCCGAGGCCGGTTCCGACCTCGCGTCGCTGAAGACCCGCGCCGTCCGCGACGGCGACGACTACGTGATCAACGGCCAGAAGACGTGGACCACCCTCGCGCAGCACGCAGACTGGATCTTCGTCCTCGCCCGCACCAACCCGGATGCCCCCAAGAAGCAGGCCGGCATCTCGTTCATCCTCGTCGACCTGAAGACGCCCGGCGTCACAGTGCGCCCGATCAAGCTGATCGACGGAGGCCACGAGGTCAACGAGGTCTTCTTCGAGGACGTGCGCGTGCCCGCCGAGAATCTCGTGGGTGAGGAGAACCAGGGCTGGAGCTACGCCAAGTTCCTGCTCGGCAACGAGCGCGCCGGCGTCACCCGCCTGGGATTCTCCAAGGTCCGGCTCGCGCAGGCGAAGAAGCGCGCCGCGGAGATCTCGGTCGGCGAGGGGACGCTGCTCGACGACCCGCTGTTCGCCGCCCGCATCGCGGAACTGGAGAACGAGATCATCGCGCTCGAGCTCACCCAGCTGCGGGTCGTCGCGAGTTCGGCCGACGGCAAGCCGAACCCGGCGTCGTCGCTGCTGAAGCTGCGCGGGTCCGAACTGCAGCAGGCGACACTCGAACTGCTGACCGACGTCGCGGGCCCCGACTCCCTACCCTTCGCCGCCGGTGACGGCATCTCCTCACCGCTCTGGGCGCAGCGGACGGCACCGACCTATCTGAACTACCGCAAGGTTTCCATCTACAGCGGATCGAGCGAAGTGCAGCGCAGCATCATCGCCTCCTCGATCCTCGGATTGTGAGGGCGTGACATGGACTTCGACCTGACCGACGAACAGAAACTGCTGCGCGACACCACCCGCGAACTGCTGGGGCGCAGCTACGACGCGGAGAAGCGCAACGCTGTCACCGATACCGAGCAGGGGTGGAGCCCGCAGGTCTGGAAGCAACTCGCCGAGGTGGGGCTGCTCGGCCTGAGCTTCGACGAGGAAGACGGGGGAATGGGCGCCGGACCCGTCGAGGTGGCATCGGTGATGACCGAGATAGGCCGCCGCCTCGCCCCCGAACCGGTCCTCGACGCCGTGCTCGTGCCGGGCGGTCTGATCGCTGCGGCCGGCAGTACGGAGCAGCGTCGCCGGATTCTCCCGGACGTGTCCGAGGGCACCCTCCTGCTGGCCTTCGCCGATCGGGAACCGGGCGTGCGCTGGCCGTCGGCCCGGGTGTCCACGACCGCGACGAAGGACGGCGACGCGTGGACCCTGACAGGTACGAAGAATCCTGTTCCGCACGGTGGCGGCGCGAACATGCTGGTCGTCAGCGCGACACTCCCGGACGGCGGGGTCGGACTGTTCCTCGTCGACGGCGACGCCACCGGCCTGACCCGCACCCCCTACGCGACCCACGACGGACTGCGGGCCGCGCAGGTGGAACTGTCCGGCACCCCGGCCGAGCCGCTCGGTGCGGGCGGCGACGCGGCTGCGGCGATCGAGGGCGCACACATCCGGGCGCAGGCGGCACTGTGCGCGGAGGCCGTCGGCGCGATGGAGGAGGCGTTGCGGCTGACGACCGAGTACCTGAAGACCCGCAAGCAGTTCGGCGTCCCGATCGCGAAGTTCCAGACACTCACCCACCGTGCGGCAGACATGTACGTGCTGCTGGAACTGGCCCGCAGCATGAGTCTCTACGCCACGATGTCGCTGGCCGACGGAACCGTGGACCCGGTGGTCGCGTCCCGCGCCAAACTGCAGATCGGCCGGTCGGCCCGGACGATCGGGCAGGAAGCGATCCAGATGCACGGCGGCATCGGCATGACCGCCGAGTACCCGGTCGGGCACTACGTGAGCCGGCTGACCGCCATCGAGCACACCCTCGGCGGCTCCGACGACCACCTGCGCGTGCTCGCGGCGGCGACGACCCAGGGCACCGTCAGCATCATCTAGCCCACCCGTGAGTACTTGTTAACCGCGGGCGGTTAACAAGTACTCACGGGGGCAGGTCTCGGATTGGTATCGGAAAGAGCGTTTTCGACGTGTCGCACGAGGACCCCAGTGTGACGCAGCTAACGTTCTGCGCGCACATCAGAACTCACGGGGGATGTACGTATCTCGGTGAAGGAGCGTTGTCATGGGGTCCGGTCCAGTCAAAGCGATCATGTGGAGCCTGCTCGTCGTGGGACTCGTCGGTGCGGGAGTCGGGATCTCCGAACTGCACGTCCCGTGGACGGTCGCGTCGTTGATCGTCGCGTCGGTGTCCGGCCTGGTCCTGCTCAGGATCCGTGCCGACGCACACCCCGAACTGCACAGCGAGCGCCGGATGGCTGCCGGCTGACCCCGCCGTCACCCCTGCTGGAGCCCGTCCGCCCACCTGCCGATGTCGCCGCGTTCCAGTGCGAGCGCCAGCAGTTCCGGGAATGTGTCCGGTGTGCAGGCGAACGCGGGAATGCCGAGCGCACCGAGGGCCGCCGCGTTGTCGTGATCGAACGACGGGGCGCCGTCGTCGGACAGGGCGAGCAGCACCACCACCTGGACACTCGCGTTCTTCATCGCCGCCATCCGGCGGAGCATCTCCGCGCGGATCCCGCCCTCGTACAGGTCGGAGATCAGCACGAACAACGATTCCGCCGGCCTGTCGATCAGTGACTGGCTGTAGGCGATGGCCCGGTTGATGTCGGTGCCGCCGCCGAGTTGCGTGCCGAACAGCACGTCGACGGGATCGGACAGCTTGTCGGTGAGGTCGACGACTGCCGTGTCGAACACGACCAGCGACGTCTTCAGCGCGCGCATCGACGCGAGCACCGCGCCGAACACGGACGCGAACACGACGCTCGACGCCATCGAGCCGGACTGGTCGATGGCGAGGACGACGTCGCGCTGCACGGCCTGCGATCGGCGGCCGTAGCCGAGCAACCGCTCCGGCACCACCGTCTTGTGCTCGGGCAGGTAGTGCGCGAGGTTGGCGCGGATGGTGCGATTCCAGTCGATGTCGCGGTGCCGGGGATTGGTGATTCGGGCGGAGCGGTTGAGGGCACCGGTGACGGCGGTTCTGGTCTTCTGCGCGATCCGGTCCTCCACCTCCCGGACCACCTTCTCGACGACCATCCGGGCGGTGGCCTTGCTGGTCTCGGGCATCACCCGGTTGAGGCTCAGGAGGGTGCCGACGAGGTGGACGTCCGGTTCGACGGCGTCGAGCAGTTCGGGTTCGAGGAGCAGTTGGGTGAGGCCGAGCCGGTCGATGGCGTCCTTCTGCATCACCTGCACGACGCTGCTCGGGAAGTAGGTGCGGATGTCGCCGAGCCAGCGTGCGACCTTCGGTGCCGATCCGCCGAGACCCGCAGTGCGCCGGCGGCTTTTCGACCCGTCGCTGCTGGTGTCGTACAGCGCGGCCAGTGCGCCGTCCATCGCCGCGTCCGTCCTGGACGCCAGTCCGCCGGTGGATTCCTCGGCGGCGTTGCCGAGCAGGAGTCGCCACCGACGTAGCCGCTCCGCGTCTTCGGTCACGACGTCACCCCCAGGATGTCGGCGACGGTGCGGATCGCGACGGTGCCGCGCCGGGCATCGACCTCGGCGGGGGTCTCGGCCGTGGAGCCACCCTCGACGGACTGTCCGATGGCCCGGCGTTCCCCGGTCTCGAAGCTGCCGAACGTGCGCCGCAGCAGCGGCAGCACGTCGACGAAATCCTGCTCGCGCAGCCCCGACACCCACCCGTCGAGCAGTCGCAGCAGTTGCCGGTCGTGGACCAGCAGCAGCCCTCCGCCGCCGAGGAAGCCGTCGACCCACCCGGCCTTGGCCGACGGGTCGGCGCCCACGGACAGCGCCCGCGACAGCCGGGTGGCGGCCTCGGTTTCGTTGACGGCGCCCGCGTCGCGGAGTAGTCGGACCATGCGCCCGATCACGAGGCCGTTCACGTCGGTGCGGTCGACGAGGCCGGTGAGCGTGCCGAGCCACCGCGCCGACGCACGGTCGTCGTCGCGCAACATCACCGCCGCGTGGACGTCGTCGACGGCGCGGCGCAGGTCGAGGGCACTGTCGTCGTCCAAACCGGACATCGCCGACGGCAGTCCCGCGCAGATACGGACGAGGAGGCTGTCGGTGACGCGGGTGAGGGACGAGACGTCGGTGCCGCGGACGTCGCCGTACCGCAGGGTGCGGGTCAGCGCGGGCAGCGCGTCCATCAGGTGCATGACGTCGTGGTCGAGCGTGGCCGCGGTCTCCAGCGCGCGCAACAGTTCGGCCAGGGCGTCGCCGAGATCCGACAGCAGCGCCTGCTCGAGCAGCCCGGTGAGCCGGGCGAGGGAGACGTCGCCGGCCGCCGCCTCCTCACGGACCTTCGCCGTCGCCGCGGCCTCGACGGTGGTGCCCCACAGCGACGCCTCGATGATCGACACCGCCAGTTCGGGTTGCCAGGTGAGCGACCACGTCTCACGGAACGTGCCGGTGCCGCGGACGTCGCTGTCGGCCGGGGTGCCCCAGTCGACACCGAGGATCTGCAGGCGGTGCAGGAGCCGGGACCGCGCGACGTCGTTGTCCCGGCGGAGGTCGAGGTCGATGGTCTTCTCGGTGGCCTGCTGCTTCAGGCGCAGGGTCTTCGCCCGGGCACGCAGGTCGGCGTCGAGCGGAACGGTCGGGGTGTCGTCGGGGACGGCGCCGAGGGCCTCGCCGACGACGAGGCGACGCGTGATCAGGTCGAGCAGGACGTCGTCCCCGTCGCACATCACGGCGCGGGTGGCTTCGGTGACCTCGGAGAGTCCGGCCAGCGGCCGCGCCCGCAACGCGGCCAACGTGTCTGCGAGACGGACGGATTCGATGACGTGTGCACTCGACACGGGAAGGTCCTCGTCCCGCAGCACCCGCGCGACCTTCGTGAGCCACCGGGTGATCGTGCGGTCCGGGGCGGTGAACAGGTGGTGATACCAGCCGGGGGAGGTGATGCCGGCGCCGTATCCGGACGCCGTGGACAGCCGCGAATGCGTCCACGGCACCCACGTCAGCGAGGTCTTGATCTTGGGGATTCCCTTGAGGATTCGCGCGTCCGCGGTGGCCGGTCCGAGGGGTCCGGCGAGTGCCGGGGCGTGCCAGGCGCCGCACACCACCGCGATCCGCACGGCACCGCCCTTGATCACCTTCCGCAGGGTCTGGCGCATGTACGCCTCGCGTCTGCTGGTGGGTTCGTCGAGTTCGACGGTGCCGCGCAGCGCGGTCATGGCGTCGGTGATCGCGTCGAACGAGTCGGCCCCCGAACCGGATTCGATGACGGCGTCCCACCAGCGTTCGGTGTCGTCGTAGCCGGCCGCCGCGGCCAGCGCCGCCAGTGGATCCTCGGAACGGGACTCGGCGCGGTCGGCGGCGAGGGTGTTGGCGGCCGGAAGGTCGCAGAAGCGCACGTCGACGCCGTGTCCGGCCGCCCACGACAGCGCCTGCCACTCCGGGGAGAACACGGCGAACGGCCAGAACGCCGCCGTCCGGGGTTCGCCGGTGGCATACGCGAGCAGCGCCACCGGGGGTTCCATGGTGCCGGACGCGGTCAACGCGACCAGCGGATCGGCGTCGGCGGGCCCTTCGATCAGGACGGCGTCGGGGACGAACTCGTCGAGCGCGCGACGCACCGATCGTGCGGAACCGGGCCCGTGGTGGCGGATGCCGAAGACTCGGACGTCGCCCGCCGGCGGGCTCATCGCCCCGGTGCTCACCCGGTGACCTCGCGGCACGCCCGGTAGAAGTCGGCCCAGCCCTCCCGTTCGCGGACCACGGCCTCGAGGTATTCCGTCCACACCACCCGGTCGGCCACCGGGTCCTTCAGTACGGACCCGAGGATGCCTGCGGCGACGTCGGAGGGACGGAGCACCCCGTCCCCGAAGTGCGCGGCGAGGGCGAGTCCGTTGGTGACCACGGAGATCGCCTCCGCCGTCGACAGCGTTCCGGATGGCGACTTCAGCTTGGTGCGACCGTCGCTCGTGGCGCCGGACCGCAGTTCCCGGAACACGGTGACCACACGCCGGATCTCGTCGTCCGTCGCCGGGACTGCCGGCAGTTCCAGGGAGGACCCGAGTTGCTCGACTCGCCGCGCGACGATGGCGACCTCGTCCTCCTCGTCGGCGGGCAGGGGCAGGACGACCGTGTTGAAACGCCTGCGCAGCGCGGAGGACAGGTCGTTGACGCCGCGGTCTCGGTCGTTGGCGGTGGCGATCAGGTTGAAACCCTTGGTGGCCTGCACCTCGGTGCCCAGTTCGGGGATCGGCAGCGTCTTCTCCGACAGCACGGTGATGAGCGCGTCCTGCACGTCGGCGGGAATGCGGGTCAGTTCCTCGACGCGCGCGATACGGCCACCCTGCATGGCCGTCATCACCGGGGACGGAACGAGTGCGCCCGCGGTCGGACCCTCGGCGAGGAGCCTCGCGTAGTTCCAGCCGTACCGGATGGCCTCCTCGGGTGTGCCCGACGTTCCCTGGACGAGCAGGGTCGACTCGCCGGACACCGCAGCCGACAGGTGTTCGGACACCCACGTCTTGGCGGTTCCGGGCACGCCGAGCAGAAGCAGTGCGCGGTCGGTGGCGAGCGTCGCGACCGCTACCTCGATCAGCCGCCGGGGACCGACGTACTTGGGGGTGATGACCGTGCCGTCGTCGAGTTCGCCGCCGAGCAGGTACGTCACGACCGCCCACGGCGACAACTTCCACGACGGTGGCCGGGGCCGGGTGTCCTGCGCGGCGAGGGCGGCGAGTTCGTCGGCGTAGGCCTGCTCGGCGTGGGGTCGTAGCAGGTCGGCCGGGCCGGCCGCGATCTCGGTCACTCGAACTCCTTCAGGACTGTTCTGCGATGGTCGATGTTGGCGGCGACAGTGGCGAACGCCTGCTGCCAGCCCGGGTCACGGGTGCGTTCGGCGGCCGCCCGGAGCAGCGGCGCCGCAGCGAACGGGAAGTGTGTCTCCGCGCTGCGGAGGGTCGAATAGTGGCTGTGCCGGGAGAACTGACCGAGGTCCTTGCCGGTCTCGGCGTGCCGCCCGGCCACGTCCTCGAGGCGGGCGATCACCCGTTCGGCGAGGTCCAGCGGCCACGGGTGGGGGAGCCCCTCGAACAGTGCGGCGCCGTCGACGCCCAGCAGGTAGCTGTCGGCGTGGCCCGACAGAATGTAGGCGAGCCGCTCGCGGGCGGGGACGATCGGCACCACGCGACGTTCGGTTTTCCGTCCCTCACGGTGCAGCAGGGCGGACGCCCAGCGCGGATTGCGCTGGAGCACGGTGGCGTTGGTCCACGCCTCCATCATCACCTCCCGCCACTGGTCTTCGATCCGGATCTCCCACGCGCCGGAGGCCGAGCCGATCATGCCTTCCCACACCGGCAAGGGGGCGGCGGTGACCACCATCCGCAACCACCAGCTGCGGATTCCCTTGTTCTTGAAGTGGACGTCCTCGATTCCGTCGCGACGGGCCGAATCGTCCAGGGAACCCGGCATGTTCACCACGAGGCGGGTGCGCAACGGCTTCTTCTCCACCCGCACCCACGCGCGGGCGCGGGCGGCCATCCGCTCGGCGTACGCGGAGTTCGGCAGCTGCCGCAGCAACTGGACCGCCTGCTGCCGCACCTCTTTCCGCCGGTCGTCGAGTGCCCGCTCGAGCAGGTCCGAGTCGGCGTCGCCGAGCCCCGTGCCCAGGACCGCGATGAACGCCGCCCGGTGCTCGCCCCGTTCGGAATCCCAGGTGCGACGCAGTTCGGCCAGCGCGATCGCCGGGTTCACCGCCCGCATCGTCGTGAGCCAGAGCAGCCGTTCCAGGTGCGCGCCGTGCGTCCACACGTCGGTGCGATCGGACCGCCGGACCAGCATCGACCAGTCCGGGTTCTGGGCGGCGAGCCACTGGCCGCGGGGGCCTGCCAATCGCAGGATGCTCTCGCGGTGGGTGTCGTTCGTGCGTGCCACCGCCATCAGGTCGGCGACGAGATGATCGGGCGCGCGGTATCCCCGCTCGGCGACCACCGCAAACCACTCGGTGAGCGTCCACGATTTGGCGGCGAGCAACTGCATCAGGTGCGCGGCGGACGCGGACGGCAACTGCAGCCGCGGATCGTCCTCGGCGGGCGCGGGCAGCACGCGGGTGGAGGCGGCGACTCCGCCGTCGCGGTACGCGTTCTCGAGCGCGGCGGCGCCCAGCAGGGTCTCCGCCGGGTCACCACCGACCGACTGCGCCAGTTCGCCGGTGGCCAGACCCTCGAACGAGGGAGTGGAACGTGCCGTGCCGAGCAGTGCGGCGGACAGGAGTTCGCTCATCGCCGACTCCCCGCGGTCGACGGCGCGGCGGCCACGAGCGGGTACACGTCGCCGCGATCGAACACCGACACGGGAACGAGGGAGTCGCTGTTCCACTCCCCGAACACGGTGACGGGACTGCCGCCGGACATTCCGAGCAGCCGCCACAGGACCGGGTCCTCGCCGGACAGCGGCAGCGCGCGGCCCTGCCCGCCGACGACGAACCAGTTCCCGTCGTCGTATGCCGGGGTGACTCCGGTGAGCAGGGCGGGCCACGAGCGGATCCACGGGTCGGCTCCGACCGCGGCGGCGAAGTCGTCGAGTGCGGTGTCGATGTCGCTCGGTGCGACCGTCGTGAACGGTTCGGGCGGCTCGTGGGTGTCGCCGAACTGGGCGCGCAGGGGCGCGGCGCCGGGGTAGAAGTGCAGGGTGGCGTCGACGAGCGATCCGAGCGGCGGGATCACCGTCGAGAAGTTGGCGGAGCCGTGCGCGAAGTCCAGGAGGATCGCGCGCCGACCGTGGTCGCGGCCGAGCAACCACACCTTGCGGGTGAAGAGGCGCTTCTCCTCGGTGGTCTGCATGCCCAGGACCATCCACCGGTCGCGGACTCCCGGCTCGGCGCGCACGCTGTCGGTGGCCACCGGGTAGCCGACGTGCGAGCGCACCGATGCCTGCAACGGTTCCGGTAGTTCGCTCAGGCGGCGATGGGCGACGACGAGAAGGTGCAGCCTGGCGTATTCGCGGAGCAACCGGTCCGGCCAGTCGGCGCGGGTGGCCACGACGATCGGAAGGCGGCGCAGGGCGGACGCGACGCCCGGCGCCTGTGCGTCGACCATGCGGGCCGCGATGGCGTCGAACGCGGACGCCGAGATGTCGGCCGCGCCGAGCCCGCCCCGGATCTGGTCGGTGAGCCACAGGTCGAGTTCGTCGAGGCCCGCCGCCACTCGTTCCGCTCGGCGTTCGGTGGCCTTCGCACCGGTCGTCCTCGTGGCCGCCGCGGGCACGGCCCGCCCGGCCCGCCGGCTCAGCCAGTCGTTCGCGAACTCGGGCGGTTCGGACTGCTCCGGAACCCGGCCCTGCGACCAGATCAGCAGCAGCCCGAGCGTGTGCTTGCACGGAAACTTCCGGCTCGGGCACGAGCAGTGGTACGCCGGACCGGTGAGGTCGACGACCGATCGGTAGGGGCTCTTGCCGCTGCCCTGGCACAGTCCCCACAGTGCGTCGCCGTTGCCGCCCGTCTGCGTCCACGCGGCCGACAGCTTTGCGGCGGCAGCGAGCGAGCCGGCATCGGGCGCCACCGATGCGACCTGTCCCTCCGACCAAGGCGACGTCACTCCGCCACCGTAGGGGAGTTGTCCGACAGAAAGGGAGGAGGGTGCGCGGAATTGTCCGCCAACTTCGGTGTGGACGCCGGTCTCGCGTGTCAAGCTGTCGTCAGGTGCGACAGCGAGGAGTGGGCCGGTGATCCACGGAAGGTATTTCGAGTTCAAGGGTCGTCCCGCCGTGCGGTTCCGGTGCACGTACCCGTTCGCCGTGCAGAGGCTGTGGGAGGCCGTGTCGGAGCCGGACGAACTCGCGCACTGGTTTCCGTCTCGGGTCCGGCTCGACACCTACGCCGGCGGCGACATCGAATTCTTCCCGGACCCGCACAGCGACCCCGAGACGGGGACGGTCCTGGTGTATGGCGCGCCGTGCACCCTGGCGTTCACCTGGGGCGGGGACGAGATCCACTTCGAGGTCGAGCCGACCGCGGAGGGGTGCGCACTGACGCTCGTGAATGTTCTCGAGGTCCGCAACACGGCGGCCAGGAACGCCGCCGGGTGGAGTGTCTGTCTCGCCGACCTCGACCGGCACCTCGACGGGGCGGACACGCCAGGCCACCGTCGCGATGCGTCCGCGGACTGGCGGCCGTTCTATCAGACCTATCTGGGGGAGGGGATGCCGGCGGGGGCCCCGATCCCGGGGGAGTCCGCCTGACGGCGGTTCGTCAGAGCCGGGGACGCTCGAACAGGCTCTCCACGTTCGACGCCGGCTCGTTCGGCGCCTCGACCGCGATGTTGCCGCCGGTCCTGAGCCACCCGTTCCTCAGCGACGACGTCAACCAGTTGTCGAGTGCGGCTTGGGTTTCGAACTTCAGGACGATCACGCAGACATCGGAGGTGCTGCTCTCCTTGAGCCACCCCCCGCCGAGGAATCCGGGGAACAGACGGGCGAGTCCGAGCCCGGTCTGAATCCAGTCGGCGAACTCCTCGTCGCAGCCGCGGAGGACCCGGCGGACGATGGTCGTCGTGACGGACGCATCCACAGGCTCGCCTGCCCTGGCGCCGTCGGCCGCGTTCTCCATCGTTTCCCTACCTCGGTTCCGGCTCACCCCCGTGACATGTTCCACCTCAAACTACCAGCGGATTCGACGTCACAGGTCGTAGAAGGGCGCGGCGTACCGGAACGTGCCGGTGATGGACGGATCCCAGCATGCGAGCCGGCGTACCTGGAAGTGGGACGACCACGACGGCTGGTCCGGCTCGATCCCGACCGACGTTCCGGAGACGAAGCCGAACCGCGGGTAGTAGTCGAGGTGACCGAGCAGTGCGACGAGCGGTTCGTCCCTGGCGTCGGCGCCGCCGAGCACGGCGTGCATCAGCGCCGAACCCACCCCGTCGCGCTGGAGACCGGGGAGGACGCCGATCGGGCCGAGTGCGAGTACGTCCGTGGCGTCGACGGTCGCGCGGGTCAGGCAGACGTGGCCGACGACGGTTCCGTCGATTTCGGCGACGAGGGCCAGTTGCGGAATCCAGTCGTCGCTCGACCGCAACCGGGTCACGAGTCCGACTTCGACGGGAGCGTCGCCGTCGAAAGCCTGCCGGTGCACCTCGGCCACCGCGTCGACGTCGCCTGCATTCTCGCGTCTGATCAGCATTCGCACACAGTGCATCGGCCGGGCCGCAGGCCGCAACGGATTTTCCGGCGCCGGCCGTTGTCCGGCCGGTAGCGGTGCGCGAAAAGCGTTCTCCAATTGTGACCGTGTGACGTTTGCGGCCGAATGAATTTCCGGCGCATCGGTAGCAGTATGGGCAGAACGTGAGTCGAGCGAAGGACAACGGGAATCGGGGGTGCGGGTGGTCGACGCCAGGGTGGTCGGATATAGTTGCGGTGTGCAACACAACGAGGTCGAGCCGGAGGAAACGCCCGCGTCGGGCGTGGTGGCCGTCCATGACGAACTCGTCCGCCTCGTCCGTCAACTGGTCGCCGGTGACCGCCCTCCCGTCGGATCCCCGACGTTCGCTCAACATTCGCTGCTCTCCTTCGTCGCCCGCAATCCGGGTTGCCGGGCCACCCAGATCTCGGACGCGTTCGGCGTGCACCGCTCCACCGTGTCGCGTCAACTCCGGGGCTGCATCGACGAGGGCTGGGTGCACGCCGAACCGGGACCGCTGCGCAGCGGTCACCCGTTGAGCCTCACCGACGGCGGCGTCGCGGTGCTGGCCGGCGCCGACGCCCGCCGGGTGGAGGAAGTCCGCGACCGGGTGGCCTCGTGGTCGGACGCCGAGATCGCCGCGTTCGCCCGGCACCTCCGTAAGTTCCGCCAGGGCGGCGACGCAGACGACAGCATCGGAGACGGCACCCGTGCGTGAGTACACCAGCGCCCCGACGTTCACCGTGTCGGACCACGAGAACGCCGTGCTCCGGGTGTTCGCGCACGCCGAGAGCTACCCGGATCGGGTGATGTACACGCGTCCGGAGTCCGGCGGGTGGGTCGACGTGACGGCCAAGGACTTCGGTGCACTCGTCACCGGGGTCGCGAAGGGTCTGATCGCCAACGGGGTACGCCCCGGCGACCGGGTGGCACTGCTGTCGTCGACCAGATTCGAATGGTCGCTGCTCGACTACGCGATCTGGGCGGCGGGCGCGGCGTCCGTCCCGATCTACGACTCCTCCTCGCACGACCAGATCCGGTGGATCATCGAGGATTCGGGGGCCGTGGCCGCGCTCGTGGAGACCCCGGCCCACGCGTCGAGTTTCGAGGGTGACGGCATCCCCTACACGCTGAAGCGCATCCTCACCATCGACGAGGACGCGGTGGGCACGCTCATCACGGACGGGTTGTCGATCGACGATTCCGAGGTGTTCAAGCGGGTGGTGGCGCTGACCGCCAACGATCTCGCCTCACTCGTGTACACGTCCGGCACCACGGGTCGTCCCAAGGGCTGCATCCTCACCCACCGGAACTTCCTGTCGGAGGTGCGGTCGCTGCTCGCGGCGCCGATCGGCGACGTCGCCCGGCCGGGCAACCGCGTGCTGACGTTCCTTCCGCTGGCGCACGTGCTGGCGCGGGCGGTGTCGCTGGCGATGTTCGAAGGCGGGGCGACGCAGGCGCACTGGTCCGACTTCGGCACGGTCACGGGTGAATTCGAACGTTTCCGGCCCAACACCATCCTCGGTGTTCCCCGCGTGTTCGAGAAGGTGCGGGACGGCGCGGCGCGCAAGGCGGCGTCGGGTGGAGGCCTGCAGAAGCGGATCTTCGACTTCGCCGAGTCCACGGCGGTGGCGTACAGCGAGGCCCAGGACACCGGCGGTGCGCCGCTGCGGCTCCGGCTCGAGCACGCGGTCGCCGACAAACTCGTCTACGCGAAACTCCGTGCCGCCCTGGGCGGCGACTGCTGGTGGGCGATCTCGGGTGGCGGGGCGCTCATGCCCAGGCTCGGCCATTTCTTCCGCGGCATCGGGGTTCCGGTCTACGAGGGCTACGGACTCACCGAATCGACGGCCGCGCACTGCGTCAACGTCCCCGGCGCCCAGCGGATCGGGACGGTCGGTCAGCCGCTGGGCGGCAACAGTGTGCGCATCGCCGAGGACGGCGAGATCGAACTGCGCGGCGGCGTCGTGTTCGGCGGCTACTGGCGCAACGAACACGCCACCCGGGAAGTGCTGGACGACGGCTGGTTTCGCACCGGCGACCTCGGCGACCTGGACGAGGGCGGCTATCTCACCATCACCGGTCGGAAGAAGGATCTGCTGATCACCGCCGGCGGCAAGAACGTGTCACCGGGTCCGCTCGAGGACCGGCTGCGCTCGCATCCCCTCGTCTCGCAGGCGGTGGTGGTGGGCGACGGCCGCCCGTTCATCGGGGCCCTGCTGACCGTGGATCCGCCGGAATTCGGCAAGTGGAAGGCCGCGCACGGCAAGCCGTCCGAAGCCACGGTGGCGGACCTGCGTGACGACGAGGAACTGCGCGGAGACCTGCAGGACGCCGTGGACGACGCGAACACCACCGTCTCGCACACGGAGTCGATCAAACGGTTCGTCGTGCTGGCCCGCGACCTCACGGAGGCCGGCGGGGAGCTGACCGCCACCCTGAAGATCAAGCGGCCCGTGGTGACCGAGCGCTTCGCGGACGACATCGCGAGCCTGTACCGCCGGGGCTGACCGGCTACGGTGGCGGCATGACAACAGCTTTCGTTCTGTCGGGTGGGGCGAGCCTCGGGGCAATCGAGGTCGGAATGCTGCAGACCCTGATCGGCAGGGGAATTCGGCCGGACCTCATCGTCGGCACGTCCGTCGGTGCGCTCAACGGCGCCTGGCTCGCCGGCGGTTCCTCCGACGCGGACCTGCGCGAACTGGCCGACCTGTGGCGCGGTCTCACCCGCAGCGCGGTGTTTCCCGCCGGATTGCTCACCGGGTTCACCGGTTTCGTCGGGCTCCGCAACCACCTGGTCTCCAACCGCGCCATCAGGAAGTTGCTGGCGCAGCATCTGCGGTTCGAACGGATGGAGGATGCGCCGATCCCGCTGCACGTCATCGCCGTCGACGTGCTCACCGGCAAGGACGTCCGGCTGTCGACGGGGCCTGCCGTCGACGCCGTCACCGCCAGCGCGTCGCTGCCCGGCATCCTCCCACCCGTGGTGATCGACGGCCGGGCGCTGATGGACGGCGGGGTCGTCAACAACACCCCCATCTCCCATGCGATCGAACTGGGGGCGACGACCGTGTGGGTACTGCCCACCGGATATGCCTGCACCCTGTCGAAGGTCCCCGGAAGTGCGCTGGGCATGGGGTTGCTCGGGGTGACGCTCGCGATCAATCAGCGGCTCGCCCTCGACATCGAGCGGTACGAGAGCGTCGCGGACATCCGGGTGGTGCCCCCGCTGTGCCCGCTGGACACGAGTCCCGCCGATTTCGGCGACGCCGACGAACTGATCACGCGGGCGCGGGAGCAGACCGCGACGTGGCTCGACGAGGCACGCGTCGCCGGGGTCGGGCAGGCCGATCTGCTGCTGCCGCACGGGCACGGGTAGCCGTCAGCGGCACCCCGCGGGCGCAGGCACTCCGGCCAGCCGGTCGTCGATCCAGCGCACCACCTCGGGCAACGCGAACACGGCGGCGGTGAGGTGCTCGCCGAACTGCGGGGCATAGGTGACGTCGGCACCGCCGCGGCACCACTCCTGCTGCAGTGTGATCACCCCGTCCTCCGGGATCCACTCGTCGCCGAGGAACACTCGCGACGACCCGTGATACAGCAGCACCGGCGCGGTCGGGGTGAGCGCGCCCATCCTGTTCTCGGCGACCACCGTTCGGGCTGTGGGATTGCCGAACGGGTCGGGGACGGCGGCGAACAGTTCGGCGGGCAGCGAGGCGACCCCGGCCGGTGCGAGGGCCAGGATGCACTGGTCCTTCAGCGGCGACGTCGCCAGCACCACACCGAGCGGATTCGCCAGCATCAGCATCTCCGGGTATTCGCGGGCGAGCCCGAGGACGGCGGACAGGTACACACCCGAACCGAGTTGGCCGTTCATCGTCCTGCGGAGCAACCCGAAATCGGCGGGGGTCCCGCCCGCGGCGGCGCCGGCGAGTTGCACGTCCGGTGCGTACGTCGGCTGCAGTTGCGCCGCCCAGCCGGTGGCGATCGCACCACCGCTGTATCCGGTCGCGAGAACCGGGCTGTCCGAGAGCCCGAGGCCGGGCAGCCGCCTCATGCCGCGGATGCTGTCGAGCACGGCATGACCCGCCATCCGCCCCGCGCTGTACGCCATCCGTGGTCCCTGGTGGTCGGGCACGAGCACCGCGTAGTTCTTCGCGAGGAAGAGCGAGAGCACCGGTGGGATGTCCAGGTCGAGGGTCTGCCAGTCGTGCACCATCTTGTAGGACGGTGTGCACCGGGCGCCCAGCGAGTCGATGGGCATGTTGTAGTCGACCACCGGTCTCGGACCCGGCGCGGTCCACTCCGCCGTCGGCACCAGCACCGTCGCGGTCACCGGCACGGGGCGGTCCTTGGAATCGTTGGAACGCACCATGATCTGGTGGGCCCGGTGCGGCACCAGCGGGTTCGGCACCGCCCGGAGCGTCACTTCCCGTGAGCGGATGATCTCGCCGGCCGCGAACTCCGCGACGTTCGGCGGCCACACGAAGAAGTCGTCGTCCAGGATGGGGGACGGGAGAATGGATTCGGGCCCGAGGGGCTGGGCGGCCGCGCGCGGAGGGTGGGTGCACACATACGCGGCCGCGCAGGTGGACAGTGTCATCAGGACCACCGCACGAAACAGGTTCATCGCTACCACCGCCCTGAGGTAACTGTCCCAGGATGTAACTGTAACTCCAGTCACATCGTCGCAGATAGACACGGCTACAGCGGTGGTTTGTTTTCGCAGCGGGATGGTTACTGTGTGTGCATGGCGGTCACCGTGGAGCGGGCAGAACTCGAGCAGGCTGAAGACATCGTTCAGATGCACTGGGACGCAGAGGATTGGCTCCTGGCCAGGGAAATCGATCCGCCCGCCCGCGGTGAGGTCTCGCTCGCCGACGTGCGTGAGCAGATCGAGTTCGGGGAATGGCGGGTCGCGCTGTTCGCGGGGATCGTGGTGGGGGCGCTCCGGGTGCTGCGATCCGATCCGGACGTGTGGCTCGAGGACGACATTCCGGCCGCCTACGTCGCCCGGGTCATGACCGACCGCAGGCACGCCAGCGCCGGACTGGGCGCCCAGTTGCTGCGGTGGGTCGACGAGCACGCCCGCTCCGAGGACGCGTCCGTCGTGCGGATCGAATGCGTCGAAACCAACGCCCGGCTCCGCGACTACTACGAGGAGCAGGGATTCTTCCTGGTGGGTCGCCGGGACTTCGACGTGGAGTGGCCGAGCGTCGTGCTGATGGAGAAATCGCTGCGCTGACCGTTCACAGCGGGTCGAGGATCCGGTGCAGGAACTGTCGTAGTCGCGGGCTGGTCGGATTGACGAGTACGTCTTTCGGGGTGCCGCGTTCGAGTACGACACCGTTGTCGACGAACAGCACCTGGTCGGCCACCTGCTGCGCGAACCGGATCTCGTGGGTCACGATCACCATCGTCCAGCCCTCGGTCGCGAGATCCCGGATCACCCGCAACACCTCGCCGACCAGTTCCGGGTCGAGCGCGGACGTGGGCTCGTCGAACAGCATCAGTTTCGGCTTCAGGGCGAGCGCCCGGGCGATACCGACCCTCTGCTGCTGACCGCCCGACAACTCGTACGGGTACTGGTCCGCCTTCTCCGCGAGACCGACCTGCGTCAGCAACCGCATCGCGTCCGCACGCGCCTCGGCCTTGGGCCGCTTCTGCACCACGATCGGGCCCTCGGTGACGTTCTGGATCGCCGTCTTGTGCGGAAACAGATTGTGGGCCTGGAACACCATGCCGCTCTGCGCGCGGAACCTGGCCAGCGCCGACCGGCCCACCTCGGCGCCGAAGTCCACCGACTCGTCACCGATGGAGATCACCCCGCGGTCCGCCACGTCCAGGGCATTGAGGGTCCGCAACACCGTCGTCTTGCCGGAGCCCGACGGTCCGATGATGACGGTCACCGTGCCCGCCCCGACGTCGAAGCTGATGTCGCGCAGAACGTGATGGTCGCCGAACGACTTCTCGACGCCGGATACCTGAAGCAGGGGAGGGGTGTCGGTCATCGGGCCACATACCTGTCGAGTCGGGCTTCGAGCCGGACCTGGACGGCCGACAAGAAGATACAGATCACCCAGTAGTACAGCGCGGCGATGCCGTAGAGGGCGAAGAAGTCGAACGTCGGTGCGGCCGCGAGCTGGGCGACGCGCAGCAACTCGGTCACCAGGATCGTCGACGCCAGCGACGTGTCCTTCACCAGTGAGATCAGCGTGTTGGACAGCGGCGGGACGGCCACCCGCGTGGCCTGCGGCAGCACGATCCGCTGCAGCGTGGTGGTGTAGCCCATGCCGATGGTCTGCGCGGCTTCCCACTGTCCCTTGGGGATCGACAGGATCGCCGCCCGGATCACCTCGGCCGCGTAGCCGCCGACGTTGAGGCTGAACGCGATCACCGCGGCCGGGAACGGTTCGAGCGTCACACCGAACTGCGGCAGCGCGTAGAACACGATGAACAACTGCACCAGCAGCGGGGTGCCGCGGATGATGGAGACGTAGAAGCGGGCCAGCATCGACAGCGGTCTGATCGACGAGATCCGGGCGAGCGCCACCAGCAACGCGATCACCAGACCGATGGTGAAGCTGATGATCGTCAGCGGAATCGTCATGGTGATCGTGGCCTTCAGCATCGGCCACAGGTTGTCCAGGATCAGCTGGACCGTTGCGTCGTCCACGGGCAGGCTCTCAGTTGGTCGGTGCCGACACGTCGGTGCCGAAGTACTTCTGCGAGATCTGTGCGAGCGTTCCGTCGGCGCGCAGTTCGTCCAGGGCCTTGTCGATGTCGGGTATCAGGCCGCTGTCCTTGCGGGCCGCGAACGCCTGCTCGCTCGTGTCCCCGGTCTCGGCGGCGACCTTCACCCCGGTGTCGCCGGTCTGCTTCTGGTATTCGGCGACGGCCAGATTGTCGTTGACGGTGGCGTCCACCCGGCCGTCCTTGAGCAGCGTGATGGCCTGCACGAAGCCCTCGACGGATTCGACGTTCGCGCCCGCGTCCCTGGCCACCTGCGCCCAGTTGCTCGTCGCGGACTGCGCCGTCGTCTTGCCGTTCAGGTCGGCGAGCGAGGTGATGGCGTTGTCGTCGGCGCGGGTGACGATCACACCCTCGGAGTAGGTGTAGGGCGTCGACAGGTCGTACTTCTGGGTGCGCTCGTCGTTGACGGTCACCTGGTTGGCGACGAGGTCGTAGCGTTTCGCCTCGAGCCCCGCGAAGATGGAGTCCCACGGGGTCTGGGTGAACTCGACGGACACGCCGAGTTTGTCGCCGACCGCGCGGATGACGTCGACGTCGTACCCAGTGAGCTGACCGTCGGGACCCTGGTAGCTGAACGGTGTGTACGTGCCCTCGGTGCCGACCTTCAGGACGCCGGCCTCGCGAACCTGGTCGATGACCGGCCCCGAGTCGGAGTTCCCACACCCCGCCAGCGACAGCGCGGTCAGGACGGTGATCAGGACGGCCGGAAGTGTGGGTCGCACGGGGTTCCTCCTCTGTCGGCGGATCAGCTAACCGTACTGGTCGAACGCCGCCCGGATAGGATCTTCGGGTCCCGTTCAGGAAGAAGGATTGTCTCACCGTGCCCTCTCTCGCTCTCCGACGGCCGGTGTGGCTGCATCCGACAGTGTTTCGTATCGAGTCGTTGTCCGCGCTCGTCGTGGCGATGGCCCTCATCCCGGAGGCGTTGTCGTTCTCCATCATCGTGGGGGTCGATCCGCGGGTGGGCTTGTTCACCGCCGCGATCATGGCGATGACCATCGCGTTCACCGGCGGCCGTCCCGCGATGATCTCCGCGGCCACCGGTTCGGTGTCGCTGGTGCTGGCCCCGCTCATGGCGTCGCACGGGTTGCAGTACCTCATTGCGGCGGTCTTCCTCGGCGGTGCGATGCAGATCGTCCTCGCCGTCCTCGGCGTGGCGCGGCTCATGCGGTTCCTGCCCCGCAGTGTGATGGTCGGCTTCTGCAATGCGCTGGGAATCCTCATCTTCGTGCACCAGTTTCCGTATCTGACGAACGTGCCGTGGGCGGTGTACGCGCTCCTCGCCGCCGGTCTCGCGTTGCTCGTGTGGATTCCCCGGCTGACCACGGCCGTGCCCGCGCCGCTGCTCGTGATCGTCGGACTCACCGCGTTCACCGTCCTCGCCGGTGTCGCGGTGCCGACCGTCGGGGATCAGGGCGAACTGCCCGACGGCCTGCCGACTCTCATCGGGTTGCCGGACGTTCCGCTCACGGTCGACACCCTGCGCATCATCGCGCCGTTCGCGCTGGCGATGGCCGTCGTCGGACTCCTCGAATCGTTGATGAGCGCCAAACTCGTGGACTCGGTCACCGACACGCATTCGGACAAGACGCGTGAGTCGTGGGGGCAGGGCGTCGCGAACATCGTGACCGGGCTCTTCGGCGGCATGGGCGGGTGCGCGCTGATCGGGCAGACCATCATCAACGTCAAGACCGGTGGGGCGCGAACCCGGTTGTCGACGTTCCTGTCGGGTGCGTTTCTGCTGATTCTCGTGGTCGGTCTCGGCGACGTGGTGGGAACCATTCCGATGGCGGCGCTCGTCGCCGTGATGGTGCTGGTGGCCGCCACGACCTTCGACTGGCACAGCGTCCGCACACTCCGGCGGATGCCGCTGAGCGAGACGCTGGTGATGCTCAGCACCGTCGCGGGCACCCTGGCCACGGACAATCTCGCGATCGGCGTGGGTGTCGGTGTGCTCGTCGCGATGGTGCTGTTCGCGCGCCGGGTGGCGCACATGGTGGACGTGCGCGGCGAACTCGACGGCGACGTGAAGACGTACCGGGTGAGCGGTCAGCTGTTCTTCGCCTCGTCCAACGACCTCGTGTTCTCGTTCGACTACGCGGACGACCCCGGCCGCGTGGTCATCGATCTGTCGGGCGCCACCATCTGGGACGCCTCCACCGTGGCCGCGCTCGACGGCATCACCACGAAGTACGCGAGCCGCGGCACCGACGTCACCGTGGAGGGCCTGAATCCGGTCAGCGAGGAGCGGTACCGCAGGCTGACCGGCCGGCTGGGCGACTAACCGACGGTCTCCCGCAGATACACGAGGTCCTCGGACAGCCCCTCCTCCGGCGTCTCGAGGACGACGGGTGCGCCGGCGGTCCGCACGACCTCGGCGAGCAGTTCGGGGTCGATGGTTCCGTCGGCGAGGTTGGCGTGCCGGTCGCGGGCCGAGTCGAACTCGTCACGGGAGTTGTTGAGGTGCACCAGGTCGATGCGGCCGGTGATGGCCTTGATGCGTTCGACGACTCCCACCAGATCCTCGCCGCCCGCCCACGCGTGGCAGGTGTCGAGGCAGAAGCCGGCGCCGAAATCGCCGACCTCCTGCCACAGCCGGTCGATGGCGTCGAAGTGCCGCGCCATCGCGAAGTCGCCGCCGGCGGTGTTCTCGATGAGGATGGGGACGGGGAATCCGCCCTTGTCGGCCTGGCGTTCGAACAGTTTGCGCCAGTTGATAATTCCCGCGTTCACGTCCTCGCCGTCGCGGACGTGCCCGCCGTGGACCACCAGTCCGAACGCGCCGATGTCGGCGGCGGCCTGGGCTTGCTGCGCGACGGCGTTGCGGGAGGGCATCCGGAGCCGGTTGTTGAGGCTGGCCACGTTGATCACGTACGACGAGTGCACGACCACGTCGATGGGGCTGTCGCGGATCTCGTCGGTCCGCGGATGCGTCGGGGGCTTCTCCCATTTCTGCGGGTCCGTGAGGAACATCTGAATGACGTCGGCGCCGAGCCGTTCGCCGTATCCGATCGGATCTTCGTCCTGGCGGACGTGTGCTCCTATGCGCATGTAACCAGGGTAGGGGGTGGGTGCCGCGACGTTGCCTGTGCTTGCGATCGCAGGCGTAAAGGGGAGTTCGCGCTTGTTTTCATCGACTTCCATCATTAAGCCTGCGTTCGCAGTCATAGTCATGGACTTCGGGGCAGAATCGGCGCACACTGGCGTTAAGCATCCGACGACAAGCATTGACATGATCAGGAGGCTGCCATGGCTACCCCACGCCGCCGCGAGCGAACCGAGACCGGCGGGATCTCCGACGGATTCGTGGCACGGCGACACCAGCTCGGGTTGACGCAGGCCGAGCTCGCCGACCTGGCCGGCGTGTCGAGGTCGAGTGTGCAGTCGATCGAATCGGGCCGCGGGACAGTCCAGCTGGATCTCGTCGACGCCGTCGCAGACGCCATGGGATGCCGCCTGGCGCTCGTCACTCGCGCGGGCGTGGAGGTGACAGTCTGATGGTCGAGAACCTCAGCGGCGTCGACCGGGCCGACGTCTACAAGGGTGACCGCCTCGCGGGCACTCTCGTGCGGGAGGGAGGGGACGTCGTCTTCCGTTACGACCCCTCCTACCTGCAGGACCCCGGCGCCCCGCAGGTCGCGTGGACGATCCCCACCACGTCGGCCGAGGTCCGTGCCAGCGGGGGCAGCGTCCCGCCGTTCTTCGCGGGTCTGCTCCCGGAGGGGATCCGGCTGCGGGGCGCGGTCGCGGCCACCAAGACGTCCGAGGACGATCACCTCACGATCCTGATGGCGGTCGGAGCCGACACGATCGGCGACGTGCGCGTCCTGCCCGCCGGGGTGCCGCCGCCCGAGACAGCACCCGTGTTCGACCCCGACGCGGTCGAACGACAGGACCTGCGGGCGCTGTTCGAGCACATGTCGGGGCACGAGGCCGTGAAGCTGGACCCCACCTCGCTGCCCGGGGTGCAGGCGAAGGTGTCGGCCCAGATGTACTCGACACCGATCGCGACCGAGAAGGGTCCGGCCATTCTCAAACTCTCACCCCCGCAGGGGTACCCGCAGTTGGTCGAGAACGAGCACTTCTTCATGGGACTCGCCGCGCAGTGCGGGTTGCCCGTCGCCGACCACCAACTGGTGCACGACGGCAAGGGCAATGCCGGCCTGCTCGTCGCGCGTTTCGACCGGCGAGTCGATGCGTCCGGCCGTGTCATCCGCACCCCGCAGGAGGATGCGTGCCAGGTGATGGGGATGTTCCCCGCAGCCAAGTACCGGCTGAAGACCGAGAACGTGATCACCGCACTCGCAGGCGTGTGTGAGCGCGGCGGCGGATCGGCGCGCGTCGCCACCCTGGAACTACTTCGGCTGGTGGCCTATTCGTACGCGATCGGCAACGGCGACCTGCACGGCAAGAACTTCTCGGTACAACTCGCCGAATCGGGGTTGTGGAGCGTCACACCCGCCTACGACCTCCTCTGCACCCAGCCGTACCTCGGGTGGCGCGACCCGATGGCCCTCGACTTCTACGGCAAGGCGAACAAACTCAACCGCAGGCACTTCGTCGAATGCGGGGGCAGGCTCGGTGTTCCCGAACGCGCCGTCACCAGAATGCTCGACGGCGTCCGCAAGGGCATCGGGCGTGGAATCGGAGACATCGAGTCGATCGGCTTCACCTCGAAGGAGAACACGCTGCTGCGCACACTGATGGAACGGCGTTCGGACGAACTGGGCTGAACCGGCTCACCACACCCGGAACGCGCTGTCCGAGAGCGTGAATCCGTGACCGGCGTCGCTGCGGCACGTCACCCCGGCGGCCTCGTCGACGAGACACGTCAGGTCGTTCACCTGCAACGCACGTCCATACGACAGTGCGGGGGCGGCCGATCCGTCGAGGGGATAGAACCGCGGGTCGCCGGCACTGGCGAACTGACCGGGGCGGCCGCCGGTGACCTCGATCGCGTTGGGCGTGACCGCGGTCCCGGACGCACCCGCGCCCGGGACCTTCGGCGCCGACGCCGGCATCGGGCCGTGGCAGCCGGCGGTCGGGAGGTCGCCGCCCGTCAGGATCGCGCAGTGGAACTTGGTGCTCGGCGTAGTGAAGTAGTAACTCCCCGCCGCGGCGCCGGCGAACGCCTGCGGGTCGGCCGGGGTCGGGGTGCTCGTCGTGGTCTTGGTCGTCGACGGGGGTGCGCTTGCGGTGGTGGTGCCCGTTGTGGACCTCGTGGACCTCGTGGTGGTGGTGGTCTTCGGGGCGGTCGTCACAGCCGATGTGGTTGCGGATGTGGTCGCGGGCCCCGCGACGGCGCCGGTCTCGGGGGAGCCGTCGACGGAGCGGGCGCAACCGGCTACCCCTGCCACCATTGCCACCGCCGCGAACAGAAGTACCGCACGCACCGTGTAGGTCATGGTGGAGAGCCTAGAACCGCGCCCGTCTCGATCGGTCGCGGCGCGTCCGACGAAATTCTGGGACAGTGGTGATCAGCGAACTGCCAGGAGGTCCGATGTCGGAAAGCGCCCAGTACGAGGAGCGTCGTGCCCGCATCTCCTTCCAGGTCCGCGACTGGTGTGAACGGTCCACGATCGCGGGCATGCATGCCCCGCTGTCGGACGCCGCCGCCGTACTGATCGCTGCCGGACATCTCGATCCGCCCACCCGGCAGGTGCTCACCAACCGGCGACGCGCGGGCCGCACCATTCCGTCGATCGGCGGCTTCGGAGCGCTGCGTCTGCTCACGGACGAATACCACCAGATGGGGCGCCGCACCGACAGCCTGCGTCCCGGACCTGCGCAGCTGCTGTTCAAATACCGCGCCACCGAACTCGGCCGCAAACTGCAGTCGTATCGGTCGGCGGTGGTGATGTCGCCCGCCCATTACGGGAACGGTGTCCGGGCGATGCGCCGGGATCGGCGCGAGGGTGTCCACCTGGATCTCGAACAACGTGAGGCACTGTTCCGGGCACTACAACGCACACCGGCGCCGATTGCCGGAACCGCGCTCGAACGCGCGGGCAACTACGCCCGAGGCACCGCGGCGGAACGCCTCGTCCACGCAGCGGAGAACACCCCGATGGCCGCGGTCGGGCGACGTGTCGCCGACGCCATCGGCAAGGGCGCCGATCTCGAGAACGACAGATTCGCCGACTCGTACGACACCCTGCTCTACCTGGCGGGGATGCTCTTCGACAGGATCGACGGCTCCCCGGTCTGGCATTCGGAGCACTTCGCGATCCAGCGGTACCAACTCGACCTCGCCGAAGAACTGACCCAGATCGCCGTCGACACCGTCGCGCTGCGCGGAATCCGAATCGAACTCGACGACGCGCTGCGCGCCACCCATTCCGACGGCGCGCGTCAACAGATCGAGGCCAGGAGCAACGCGCTGAAGCCGGTATGGGATCAACTGGTCGACCGCGTCGCCGCACTCGCCAGGATCGGCGACCTGCTGTCCCGGGCCGAGGTGCAGCTGCGGTCCGTGCTGGCCGTCAACCGGGCGATGAGCCTCGACAGCCGCATCGACGAACTCATCGCACGCTCCGGCGACCGCGAATTGTCGGCGGAGAACACCCACAACGTCGGAGACCAGTTCGGCGGCGTGGAGGAGCTGATGCTCACGTACCAGTCGGCGCTGCACGGAGACATCGCCGAACTCACATCGTGGTCGGGGGGACGGGGATGACCGAAGGGCTAACCTCCACCACCTCATGACGCACGGAGGTGTGCGATGAGGTTCGCTTCGATCTCCGACCGCCGCGCCGCGGACGGCAATCGCGGGGCCGCGGACCGGTAATGGTGCCCGGTCGGGGTGCCGAGGTCGAAGAGATGCGTTCGGCCATGCCTCCCGACGGGGCGCGCGGTCCAGCCGTCGCCCTCCTTCGCGTAATTGCACGCCGCGCACAAACCGGCCCCATTATGTGCGGTGGTGGCCCCCTTCTTGCGGCGCGAGAGAATGTGATCGTGATGGCGGATCGGCGCATCACACCACGGGGTGCGGCACGTCCGGTCCCGGAGGTCGATCAACTTCCGCAAGCTTTTCGGGAACGTCCGCGCCTGCGACTCCATCGCCGTCAACGACCCCGACACCGGGCACGAGTACACGTTTCGTAAGGTCACCGCGGTATCACTATCAAGGGCGTCGGCGACCAGTTTCCGGGCGATCCCCGCCGGCACCGGCCCGAACCCCGCCAGATCCGCCGCCTCGTTCTCACCCGCCAGCAGTGCTTCGTCGGAGATCACCAGGTTCACCGCCACCGGCACACCATTGGCGACCGATGCCCCGGTGCCGCGGTCGAACAACAGATCCGCCATCAGCTGATTGCGGGTGCGGCCACCGCTGTCCCCGGTCGCGATGAGGCTGTCCGCGTCGCGACCCAATGTGGCGTGTAGGCAGACGGCCTGTTCCATCGGCATCAGCACACTCAGATACGCCATCGAATCCGGCGCCGGCCGCGTCGTGACCCGCCGCTCCGAGACGGCCTTGCGGTACCGGGCCACGACCGCGGCGGCGTCGAGTTCCACCGCCAGGGCCTTCGCCTTCGCGACCAGGCCGCGGTCCCCGACCCCGTCGAGAATGTTCGGGTCCGAACACAACCGGCGATCCACCACCGCGCGATCCGCCGCCGACAAACACGCTGTCTCCCGCACCAGCAACATCGCACGCCACTCGTTCAACCGACCGGACCGCAACAACGCCAACGTGTGCGGCATCTCGTGCACCACCGCCTGAGCGAACCCCAGATGCCGGCCGCCGCGGTTCGGGGACTCCCTGCGCGCCAACGCAATCTGCGACCCGATACCGCGGTCCCACTCCGCCCGCGGCAACCCCCGAACCTTGCGGTCCTCCCGCACGCAGGTGGCGACATCGGCGGTGACGACCGCCTGCACCGCGCACCCCACTGACTTCAACGACTCCACCGCGTCGATCCACTCGATCCCCAACCCGGGATCACCACTCGCAGAAACCACACGAAGCCGCGCCGTGAACGCCCGCAACTCCTCCAGATCCGGTGCCACCACATCCCCCACGACCAGCCTCCCCCGAGGTCATTCGAATATACGTTCGACTTTATCAATCATGTTCGACTGGCGCAATACTCGGCGGTTTCGGTCTACGGTGATCCTGGAGAACACATCTGATGGGAGCTGACTGCGATGACCGATGATGCCGTCCTACAGCGTGCGGTCGCGAACGAGTTCTCGGCCCTGGCCGACGTCCTCGACGGGATCTCGGATGCGGAATGGGACACGCCTTCGCTGTGCGAGGGCTGGCGGATTCGCGAAGTGGTCGCACATGTCACGATGGCGGCGCGCTACTCCGAGGAGCAGTTCATGACGCGCCTGCGTGAGTGCGAGTTCGATTTCACCCGGCTGTCCAACGAGATCGCCCGTAGTGACGCCGAATTGGCAACGTCTGATCTTGTCGCCGACCTGCGTTCGGACACCATGCGCGCGTGGACTCCGCCGGGCGGCGGCTATCACGGCGCGCTCAACCATGTGGTGATCCACGGCCTCGACGTCACGGTGCCGCTGGGGGTGCCGCGACGCGTACCCGAGGCGACGATCCGCATCGTCCTCAACGACCTCACGGCGGGCGGTGGGCACTCGAATTTCGGTGTCGACATCGAGGGTCGCCGACTGCGGGCCACGGACCTCGGCTGGTCGTACGGGTCGGGTGCCGAATTGCGCGGAGCGGGAGAGGATCTCGCTCTCACGATCTGTGGCCGGACGCTTCCGGCCGGACGGGTCGAGGGCGACCCGTTGTAGTCGGTCTCAGCTGCCCGGAATGAAACCCGGGTAGACGAAGTGCCCGGGGCCTCCGCCGGGGAGCGAGGCGCCGAGCGACCCGGGGAAGTCCAGGGACAGTTTGACGAGTTTGTGGGGTTGCCCGTTCTGGTCGGCCTGCCAGCAATCGAGCAGCACGCCGTGGAATCCGGTGCAGACGATGCGGTTGGCGGTCCCGAACGGCGAGGTGAGTCGGTTCGCGCTGACGAACGGATTCCAGTAGTCGAGATCGGTCGGGGTGAGGAAGTTCTGGTTGTCGAACGGCGCGAGTGGACTGGGCTCGGTGGGTATCGGCGGCCATTCGTCGGCGGCGGCCACACCGGCGCTCCCGAGAACGGCGGCGGTGGCGACAGCCACGGTCGCGGTGATCTGGGCGAATCGGCGCGTAGCGGTAGTCATCTCCACCAGCCCACACTAAACCGACGGGCGGCGCCTACGGCCGCAAACCGGGATGACGGCTGGCGAGGACGGGAACGAGGAACTTGTTCGGCGCGAGGCGCGCGAAGACGGACGCCGCCCGGTTCGCGAAACCGGGGATGGCGACCATCTGTCCCTTGTCGAGTCCGTCGATACCGGTCTTGGCCACGGATTCGGGGCTCTCCCACATGAAGCTGGGCAGCGCGGCCTCCGCGTCCTCCTTTGCGAAACCTGCCGTCTCGCCGAATCCGGTGTCCACGGGTCCGGGGCAGAGTGCGGTCGCGGTGACCCCGGTGCCTTTCAATTCGCCGGTCAGACTTTCGGTGTAGGAGAGGACGAATGCCTTGCAGGCGCCGTACCCCGCCTGGCCGGGCAGCGGTTGGAACGCCCCGGTGGACGCGACGTTGAGAATCGCTCCCCGGCGCCGGTGCACCATGCCGGGCAGGGCGCGGCTGCACAGGTCGGCGACGGCCGTCACGTCGACCTCGATCATGTTCATCTCGGCGTCCGGATCGGATGCGGCCACCGGGCCGAGCGTGGACAGGCCGGCGTTGTTCACGAGGATGTCCAGGGTCAGTCCGAGTTCGCCGACCCGGTCGAGCAGGGTCGCCCGGGTCGAGCGGTCGGAGAGGTCGGCGCCCAGCACGTGCGCCCGGCCGCCCGCGGCCCGCAGTTCGGTGGCCAATTCCTCCAACTTCTCGGCCCGGCGGGCGACGAGCACCACCTGATGGCCGCGTCGGCTGAGTTCACGGCTGAGGGCCGTGCCGATCCCGGACGAGGCTCCGGTGACGAGCGCGGTGCGATCGGCGGCAGGAGTGGGGAGGCTCATGCGTCCAACCTACGTGCCGCCGTCGCCGGCGCAAGGGTTCACCGCTCAGGCGTGGGTGCCGCCGTCGATGCGGATCTCGGTTCCGGTGACGAACGCGCCGTCGTCGGAGGCGAGCATGGCGACGACTCCGGCGACCTGCTCGGGTCCGCCCATGGCCGCGCCACCCGATTCCAGGGTGGTGGGGAGGATCGGTGACAGCTTGGAGAACAGGCCCCAATCGGCGTCGGACGGCACGTATCCGGAGGTGGCATCGGTGATTCCGGTCTTGATGCTGCCGGGGGCGACACCGACTGCGCGCAGGCCCTGCTTGCCGTATTCGAGGGCCAGCGCGTGGGTGAACGACTGGATGCCGCCCTTGCTCGCGGCGTACGCGGCCATGTAGGGATGCGCGAACGCGGCGGACGTGGAACTGAAGTTCACGACCACGCTGCGCTCGTTGCGCAGCAGCGCGGGCAAGCATTCGCGAACCATGAGGAAGGTGCCGGTGAGGTTGATCCCGATCACCTGATTCCACAGGTCCAAGGGCGTCTCGTGGGTGTGTGAGGCGCGGAGGATGCCCGCGGCGTTCACGAGCACGTCCAATCCGCCCAGGTTCTCGACGCTGCTGCTCACACCGTCGACGACGGACGTCTCGTCGCCGATGTCGATGGCGGCGACGCTGAGGCGCCCCGCCGTGCCTGCCGCTTCGGCGAGTTCCGTCGTCCGCGCGAGGCCGTCCTCGGAGACGTCGGCTGCCACGACGGTGCCGCCTTCCTCGAGCAGGCGGAGGGCGGTGGCCTGGCCGATACCCGACGCAGCGCCGGTCACCAGGATCCGCCGGTTGTCGAATCGATTCATCGTCTGTGCTCCTCGTGTGGTTCCGAATTCGATGTCATTGGCCCATGACATATTTCACGGTCGGTCCGGCGGTCCAGCCGCCGTCGACGGCCAGTTCGGCCCCGGTGACGTACGTGGCCGCGTCGGACAGCAGGAATCCGACGGCGCCGGCGATCTCCTCGGGTACCCCGACCCTTGCCATGGGGGTGTTCGGGTAGTTGCCCTCGCCCTGCTGGATTCCGAGACCCGCGGTCATCGGGGTGTACGTCATGCCGGGGTGGACGGAGTTGACGCGGATCCGGTCGGTGCCCAGTTCCACGGCGGCGATCTTCGTGAGCCCGCGCACGCCCCACTTGGATGCGCCGTAGCCGGCGGTCAGGGCGAGTCCCATCAGCCCGGCGGCCGAGGAGATGTTGACGATCGATCCGCCGCCGGCGGCGCGCATCGGGCCGATGACGGCCTGCAGGCCGTTGAACACGCCGGTCAGGTTGATGTCGAGGACGGTCCGGAAGTGTTCGAGCGGTTCGTGCTCGATGTACTGGCCGGTGGAGATGCCCGCATTGTTGACGAGGCCGTCGACGCGTCCGAAGTCGCTCGTCGCCACGTCGACCGCGGCCTGCCACTGCTGCGGGTCGGTGACGTCGAGGTGGCAGTACCGCGCCCGGTCACCCAGCTTGTCGACCGTCGCGCGGCCGTCGTCGTCGAGGACGTCACCGACGACGACGCTGCCGCCCTCGTCGACGATGCGCTGGGCGAAGGCTGCGCCGAGCCCCCGCGCCGCCCCGGTCACGATCACAACCTTCCCCGCCAGTTGCTGTGCGGTCTCGGTCATCTCAGCTCACATCCTCGTCGTCGAAAAGTCACGTTCGTCGGGCGCCTCGGCTGCCGACGGCCCGAGTCTGCTGTGGTCGGCCTCCGCGGGAAACGGGTTCTCCCGGTGATCGGAACAACTCGTAGCCACGGGAAACTCGGACCACTGTGATGTGGATTACCCGCTGACGTTCCGGACATGCCGGATGAGCGGATCTCCCCGACAGACCATCGAAAGGCTTCCCATGTCTCGACGTGTCACTTCCACCGCCGCGGTGCTGATCACCGGCAGCGTCCTGTTCGCGGGCCTCGGCGCGCCGGCGCTCGCGTCGGCGGACCCGTTCTCGCTGCCCGGAATCAGCCTCCCGGATTTCGGTTCGTCCGATTTCGGGAGCGCGGGCCCGGTCGTCGAGACGCCGCGACTGGCGTCGGTCGACAACTTCCGCGACGTCGGGGGATCGGGCCGGGGGTATGCGACCGCCCGCGGCGGACACGTCACGCGGGGGCTGTTCTACCGTTCGAACGCGCTGGTTCCGAGCGATCAGGATCTCGCAGTCCTCACCGGGCTCGGGCTGACCGCGGTGTACGACGTGCGGACCGTCGAAGAGGTGGCGGCGAAACCCGACCGGCTCCCGGCCGGACCGCGGTATCAGGGTATCCCGATCCTGTCGGGTGACCTGGGTGCCGCTGTCGCGCAGTTGAAGTCGCCCGCCGACGCCGTCGCGTTCATGCAGCAGATGAACCGCAGCTTCGTCGACGACGCGGCGACCCGGGCCGGGTTCGCGCAACTCCTGACGTCACTGGCCGACACCGACGGACCGCAGATCTTCCACTGCACCGCGGGCAAGGATCGCACCGGCTGGGCGTCCGCGCTGCTGCTCTCCATCGCCGGCGTTTCGCAGGACACGATCTTCGACGACTATCTGCTCACCAACGAATACACCGCGGCGTCGATGAAGGTCACGTACGACCAGATCGCCGCCAGCCGCGGCGAGGCGGTGGCGAAGATCTACCAGCCGCTGCTGGGTGTGGACCGCAGCTACCTCGAGGCCGGGCTCGGCCGGCTCGCGGAGCAGTACGGCACGGTCGACCGGTACCTCACCGACGGGCTGGGTCTGAGTTCGGCGACGGTCGACCGGCTCCGGAGCAAGCTGCTGGGCTGAGGTCAGGCGCCGATCGCGTCCGAGAGGGTCGTGAGCCGGCTGATCTCGGACGCGGTCAGCGTTACGGTCGGGGCGTCGAGCAGGGCGGGAAGCTGTTCGAGGCGGCTCGCGCTCGCGATCGGTGCGGTGATGCCGGGCCGGGTGAGGAGCCACGCGAGCGCGATGGTGGAGATCTCGGCGGAGTGCGTTTCGGCGATCTCGGCCAGGGCGTCGACGACGGCGAGGCCGGACTCGGAGAAGTAGCGGGTGGCCATCCGCTGGCGAGGCTGACCGTCCAGGTCGGCCTGGGTGCGGTACTTGCCCGCGAGGAAACCCGCCGCGAGCGAGTAGTACGGGAAGACGCCGAGGCCGTTCTCGGTGGCGATCGCGGCCACCTCGGGCTCGTAGTCGTGGCGGTGCACCAGGTTGTAATGCGGCTGCAGCGCGATCGGCGCGGCGAAACCGTGCTCGGCAGTCAGCGACAGCCACTCGCGGATGCGCTCGGGTGAGTAGTTGGAGATGGCGACATGCCGGACGAGTCCGTCGCGGACCAGTTTGTCGAATGCGCCGAGGGTGTCCACGAGGGGCGTGTCGGCGTCGTCGAAGTGTGCGTAGTACACGTCGATGTAGTCGGTGTGCAGCCGCTTCAGGGACGCCTCCGCCGCTGCCCGCACGTTGGCGGGGGCCAGTCCCTTGAACTCCGGGTGCTGGCTGACCTTGGTGGCGATCACGATGTGGTCCCGGTTGCGGCGGGACGCCATCCAATTGCCGAGGACGGTCTCGGACTCGCCGCCGGAGTTGCCGTCGGCGAACGCCGAGTACGAGTCCGCCGTGTCGACGAAGTTGCCGCCGCCCGCGGCGAACGCGTCGAGGATGTCGAACGATGTCGGTTCGTCACTGGTCCAGCCGAAGGTGTTGCCACCGAGGGCCAGGGGAAAGATGTCCAGATCCGAGTTGCCGATCGCGACCACGGGTGCTCCGTTTCTAGGTGTGTCCTGTCCGGGAATGTGCGAAGAGTTCGCCTGACGACGCTATCGCAGCCGCTAGGCGCACGCGCGTCCGGCTACCGGACACACCCTTCCCGGTCGCGGATTCCCAGGCGAATCGGACATGTGTCGGGCGAACCCCGCCCACCGCGACTCCGACGGCATACCGTGGAGGGGGTGCGTTCGTTCCGGCGAGACACGGAGTTGAGTGATGCGGGACCAGTCGATCGATGACCTTCTGAACACGGGCCTGTTCGTCGACGGGCGGTGGATCCGCTCCAGCTCCGGCGAGACCCGGGACTGCATCAATCCGGCCGACGGGTCGGTGGTCGCCACCGTCGACGAAGCCTCCCCGGACGACGCCGCCCGCGCTGTCGCCGCGGCCCGCGCCGCGTTCGACGAGGGCACCTGGCCGCACACGCCGGTCGCCGAGCGCACCGCCATCGTCGCGCGGATCGCCGATCTGCTCGAACGCGACAAGGAGACCTTGGCGCGCATCGAGACGCTCGATACCGGAAAGACATTGGAGGAGAGCAGGATCGACATCGACGACGTGGTGTCGGTGTTCCGGTACTACGCGCAACTCGCCGCGGTCGAGGCGGACCGTCTGGTGGACGTCGGCCGTCCCGACGTGATCAGCCGGGTGGTGCGCGAGCCGATCGGTGTGTGCGTGCTCATCGCACCGTGGAACTACCCTCTCCTGCAGATCTCGTGGAAGGTGGCGCCCGCACTGGCGGCCGGGTGCACGATGGTCCTCAAACCGAGCGAGGTGACCCCGCTCAGCACCATCGCGTTCACCGCGCTGATCGCCGAAGCCGGTGTTCCGGCCGGGGTGGTGAACCTCGTGCAGGGCAGCGGCGCCGTCCTGGGCGCCGCCCTCACGGGAACCCCCGACGTCGACTTCATCTCTTTCACCGGCGGGCTGGCCACCGGACGCGTCATCCTCGAGACCGCGGCGAAGAACGTCACCAAGGTGGCCGTGGAACTCGGTGGCAAGAATCCGCACATCGTCTTCGCCGACGCCGACGGAGACGACTCCGTCGACCAGGTGCTCACAGGAGTGTTCCTGCACTCCGGTCAGGTGTGCTCGGCGGGAACCCGCCTGATCATCGAGGAATCCATCGCCGACCGGTTCGTGGCCGCGCTCGCCGCCCGGGCGGAGAAGATCCGGATGGGCAACGGTCTCGACCCGGCGAGCCGAACGGGTCCGCTGGTATCCGAGGCCCACCGGGAGAAGGTCGAAAAGTACGTGGAACTCGGATGCTCCGAGGGCGCCCGGCTGGTGACCGGGGGAGCCCGGCCGTCGGATCCCGCGTTGGCGAACGGGAGTTTCTACCTGCCCACCATCTTCGACCACTGCGACCGCACCATGCGCCTCGTGCAGGAGGAGACGTTCGGGCCGATCCTCACCGTCGAGCGTTTCACCACCGAAGAGGAGGCGCTGCGACTGGGCAACGACACCGAGTACGGCCTCGCCGCGGGCGTCCGGACCGCCGACAGCGCCCGGGGCGAGCGCATGGTGCGGGGCCTGCGCCACGGAACGGTGTGGCTCAACGACTTCGGCTACTACACCGCGGCCGCCGAGTGGGGCGGCTTCAAGATGTCGGGGAACGGGCGCGAACTCGGCCCCGCCGGTCTGGCGGAATACCAGGAGACCAAACACATCTGGCACAACACCTCGCCCACGGCGGCGGGGTGGTTCGACAACGGCTAGTCCGGCGCACGGAGAGGCGAGAGAACGATGGCTACTCGGCACGGAGCAGTGGGTGACGGAGATGAGCCGGGGGACAGTGGACTCGGCGAACTCGGGTACAAACAAGAATTGGACCGCAGTCTGGGCAAGTTCGCCAGTTTCGCGGCGGGAGTCAGCTACATCTCGATTCTCACCGGCACGTTCCAGTTGTTCTATTTCGGGTTCGGCACGGCGGGGCCGGCGTATCTGTGGTCGTGGCCGATGGTGTTCGTCGGGCAGATGGCCGTCGCCCTGTGCTTCATGGAACTCGCGGCCAAGTATCCCGTCGCCGGCTCGGTCTACAACTGGGCCAAGCTGCTCGGCAGCAGGATCGTGGGCTGGTCGTCGGGCTGGCTGATGCTCACCGCGTCGATCGTGACCCTCTCCGCGGTCGTGCTTGCGCTGCAACTCAACCTGCCGCGGTTGTGGAGCGGTTTCCAGATCGTCGGCGACGGCAGCGGTGAGTACGACTTCGCGACCAACGCCGTCATTCTCGGCACCATCATGATCGCGTTCACCACGGCGGTCAACGCATTCGGCGTCAAGCTGATGGCCCTCATCAACAGCACCGGCGTGTTCGTCGAATTGATCGCCGCGGTCCTCATTGCCGTCATCCTCGCCGCCAACATCACCCGCGGCCCGGAGGTGTTCTTCTCCACCCACGGGTACGGCGCCGGGGAGGCCGGCGGGTATCTGACCGTCTTCCTCGTGGCATCCCTCGCGTCCGGGTACGTGATGTACGGCTTCGACACCGCGAGTTCGCTCGGCGAGGAAACCGTCGACCCGCGGCGGACGGCACCCAAGGCGATCCTGCGGGCGATCCTCGCGTCCTTCGTGATCGGCGGGGCGATCCTGGTGTTCGCCGTCATGGCGGCCCCCGACCTCGACGATCCGCTGATCGGCAGCAGCGAGGGTGGTCTGCAGTACATCGTCGAGCAGGTGATGTGGGGACCGCTCGGCAAGATCTTCCTGGTCTGCATCGTCGTCGCGGTAACCGTGTGTTCGCTCGCCGTGCACGCCGCGGCCATCCGGCTCACGTTCGCGATGGCCCGCGACAACGCCCTGCCCTTCGGGGAGCGCCTGGCCCACGTCAACCCGAAGCATCAGACGCCGGTGGTCCCGGCCATCGTGATCGGTCTGCTCGCGGCGTTCATCCTCGTCATCAACATCGGTCAGCCGCAGATCTTCACGGTGCTGACGTCGATCGCGATCATCATGATCTACCTGGCGTACCTCATGGTCACCGGTCCGCTGCTGAAGAAACGACTGCAGGGGCAGTGGCCGCCGAAGGAACTCGCCGAGAGCGGCTACTTCACGATGGGCCGCTGGGGGCTTCCGGTGAACATCTTCGCCGTGCTGTGGGGCGTGGGAATGGCGCTCAACCTGGCGTGGCCACGCCCCGAGGTCTACGGAACCCCCTGGTACAACACGTGGGGTGCGTTCGTCTACATCGGCATCATCCTCGGGCTCGGCCTCCTCTGGTACGCGGTGAAGGGCCGCAACCACATCGGCTGCCTCGCCTCGCACGCGGCGACGACGAAGGACGAGGCGGAGAGTGAACTGCCATGACGGACACCGTGTTCGACTACGTGATCGCCGGCGGGGGAACCGCGGGATGCGTGCTCGCCGCCCGGCTCAGCGAGGACCCGTCGGTGACCGTGTGCCTCGTGGAGGCGGGGCCGTCCGACGTCGGTGACCGCAACATCCTCGAGTTGTCGCAGTGGATGCACCTGCTGGACTCCGGATACGACTGGGACTACCCGGTCGAGCCGCAGGAGCGGGGCAACAGCTTCATGCGGCACGCCAGGGCCAAGGTGCTCGGCGGCTGCTCGTCGCACAATTCGTGTATCGCGTTCTGGCCACCCGCCGAGACGCTCGACGACTGGGCGGAAGCCGGTGCGACGGGCTGGGGCGCAAAGGACGTGTTACCGCTCGTCGCGCGGGTGGAGAACAACGACGCCCCCGGCGACCAGCACGGCCGCAGCGGTCCCGTGCGGTTGCGTGACGTCCCCCCGAAGGACCCCTGCGGCGTCGCCCTGCTCGAGGCTGCGGCGAAGGTCGGGCTGCCGACCGTGCAGTTCAACCGCGGCACGAGCGTCCTCGACGGCGCGGGGTGGTTCCAGATCAACGCGTCCGAGGACGGCACCCGCATGTCGACGTCGCACGCCTACCTGCACCCGATTCTCGGATCCCGGCCCAACCTCGACGTGCGCACCGACTGCTGGGTCGCCGAGATCGTCATCGACGATGAGATGGCGGCGACCGGGGTGCGCTACCAGCGTCCCGACCTCTCCGGATACGACACCGTCTCGGCGCGCCGCGAGGTGATCGTCACCGCCGGGGCCATCGACACCCCGAAACTGCTGATGCTCTCGGGTATCGGCCCCACGGTGCACCTGCGTGAGATGGGCGTGCACGTCCGGGTCGACGCCCCCGGCGTGGGGCAGAACCTCGACGATCACGTCGAGGGCCTCGTGTTCTGGGAGGCGTCCCGGCCGATGGTCACCGAGTCGACGCAGTGGTGGGAGATCGGACTGTTCGCCACCACCGAGGAGGGGCTCAATCATCCGGACCTGATGATGCACTACGGCAGCGTGCCGTTCGACATGAACACCCTTCGATGGGGCTACCCCACCACGGACAACGGTTTCTGCCTCACCCCGAACGTCACGCAGGGACTCTCCCGCGGAACGGTGCGGCTCCGCTCCCGCGACTTCCGGGATCGTCCGCGAGTGGACCCCCGGTATTTCACCGACCCCGACGGTCACGACGAGGCCGTGATGCTCGCCGGGTTCCGGCTGGCGCGCCGCATCGCCGAGCAGGAACCGCTCCGGGGCTGGATCAGGAGGGAACTGGCTCCCGGGCCGGAGGCGGAGACCGACGACGAACTGATCGACTACGCGCACCGCACCCACAACACGGTGTATCACCCCGCCGGGACCGCCCGGATGGGTGCGGCCACCGACCCGGCGGCCGTCCTCGACCCGGAGTTGCGGGTGAAGGGGGTGCGCAATCTGCGGGTGGTGGATGCGTCCGCCATGCCGAAACTGCCGTACGTCAACCCCAACATCACGGTCATGACGATGGCCGAGAAGTGCGCCGATCTGATTCGCGGACGCTGACCCGGTGACGTGCGGGAGGCCCTGCGTGAACCGCCAGGTACTTTGAAGTCCTACTATCTCCCCGTACTGGCAGAGAGACGGAAGGGCACGTCATGAATTCTCCCGAACCGATCGTCGTAGTCGACGGCGCGAGGACCCCGATCGGCAGCTTCGGTGGTGCGTTCAAGGACGTGCCCGCCCACGAACTGGGTGCCACCGCCGTCAAGGCGGCACTGGAGCGTGCCGGGGTGCCGGGTGCGGACATCGACGAGGTGGTGATGGGCTGCATCGGTCAGGTCGGGCCGGACGCCTACAACGCCCGCCGCGTCGCCTTGGCCGCCGGACTTCCGGAGAAGACGCCGGCGTATACCGTCAACCGGTTGTGCGGGTCCGGTCTGCAGGCGGTGTGGTCGGCGGCGCAGCAGATGCGGTGGGGTGGGGTGAACTTCGCCCTCGCCGGCGGCGACGAGAGCATGTCGCGGATGCCGTTCTACGACTTCTCCGCCCGCTCCGGCTACAAGCTCGGCGACCGCACACTTGTCGACGGCACCGTCGCGATTCTGACCGACCCGTTCGGTGGCGTGCACATGGGCCGCACCGCCGAGGCCGTGGCCCGCACGTACGACGTCAGCCGGGAGCAGCAGGACGAGTTCGCCGTCGAATCCCAGCGCCGCGCCGCCACCGACGCCGCGCGGGCGGCGTTCGCGGAGGAGATCACCCCGGTGCAGATCGGGGGCCGGCGTCCCAAGACGGTCGACGTCGACGAGCATCCCAAGCCCGACACCACCCTCGAAACCCTGGCGAAGCTGCGGCCGGCGTTCGAGGAGGGCGGGTCGGTGACCGCCGGCAACGCGTCAGGGATCAACGACGGCGCCGCGGCGCTGGTGCTGGCCACCGAGTCCGCCGCCCGGGAGAAGGGCCTGACCGGGCTGGTGACGCTGGAGGCGGTCGCGACGGCGGCGATGGACCCCGCGCTGATGGGATACGCCCCCGTGCTGGCGTTGCAGAATCTGTTCGAGCAGACCGGCACCACCCCCGGTGATATCGACGTGATCGAGTTGAACGAGGCGTTCGCGTCGCAGGCGGTCGCGGTGATCCGGGACGCGAAGCTCAGCCCGGAGAAGACCAACCCGTACGGTGGGGCGATCGCGCTGGGTCACCCGGTCGGGGCGACCGGGGCGATCCTGAGCCTGCGCCTGGCGAAGGATCTGGTGCGCCGCGACCTCGAACTCGGCATCGTCACCATGTGCATCGGCGGCGGCCAGGCCCTCGCCGCACTCTTCAAGCGCATCTGACCCCGCATGTGAGTGGCAAAGCGTGCCCGCACACGCTTTGCCACTCACGTCAGGTGATGCGGTCCGGGTGGGTGTAGATATTCATGGTGGTGCCACCGCGATCCGGGACGGCGACGACTACATCGCCAACGGGTCGAAGTCGAATCTGCTCGGCGAGGAGGGGCAGGGCTTCGGGCAGCTCTGGATCACTGCATCGAGGTGCACTTGCGTGAGTACCTGATCGCCCGGATGTACGAGGACGCCCGCATCCAGAAGATCTACGCGGGCGCCAACGAGGTGATGAAGGGAATTATCGCGAAGTCGCTGTAGCCGTCGCCGGCTCACGCGACACGTCGTACGCCGCCTCGTCGAACCGGCCGAGTCGCTGCCGCATGCGGTCGGTCGACCACGGCCAGTTGAAGCTGTTGCGGCCGTTGACGTCGAGGAAGTAGCTCTGGCAGCCACCGGCGTTGTAGACGGTGGTGGCCAGGGCTTCCTGGACCTGGGCGTTGAACGCGTCCTGCACGTCCCGGCGCGGTTCCATCCTGGTCCATCCGTTGCTTCGGGCCGCGGTGACGGCCTGGATCAGGTATTCGAGTTGTGCCTCGAGGATCATGAACGCCGACGTGTGGCCGGTGCCCAGGGCCGGTCCGAGGAGGACGAACGCATTGGGGAAGCCCGCGACGGTCGTGCCGAGGTACGCCTGCGGGCTGCCCTTCCAGTGGTCGTCGAGGCTGCGGCCCTCGCCGTCGAACACCTTGGACCCGATGGGCATGTCGAGGATGTGGAAGCCGGTGCCGAAGATGATGGCGTCCACTTCCCGTTCGGCGCCGTCGCTGCCGACGACGACGTTGCCGCGCACCGACTGCACGGCGGTGGCGTGCACCTCGACGTTGGGGCGGGTGAGTGCGGGGTAGTACGTGTTGGACAGCAGCAGCCGCTTGCATCCGAGCGTGTAGTCGGGCGTCAACGCCTTGCGCAGCTTCGGATCCCGCACCTGGGTACGCAGTTGCGCCTTGCCGACCTGCTGGATCACCCGCAGGATCCACGGGTGCCGGAAGCCGAGCCCGAGAGATTCCATGATCGCGTACTCGAGGCGTCGCAACGCGCGGATCGCGCCCGGTACGCGGCGCAGGATCGTGCGCTCGACGCCGGGCAGGGAGTGGTCGGGTTTCGGCAGCACCCATTGCGCGGTCCGCTGATACAGATGGAGTTCCCCGACCTTCGGCTGGATGGCCGGGACGAATTGCACCGCGGACGCACCGGTTCCGACGACCGCCACGCGTTTGCCTGCGAGGTCGTAGTCGTGATTCCAGCGGGAGGAATGGAAGACCTCGCCGGTGAATGTGTCGAGACCGGGAATCGCGGGAACGAGCGGTTCGTTCCACGGCCCGGCGGCGGCGATGACGGCGTTCGCGGTGAACGTGCCCGCGGACGTGTCCACCGTCCAGCGCCTCGTCTGCTCGCTCCACTCGGCGCGCTGCATCTCGGTTCCGAACTTCACGTGGGCGGGTACCCCGTGATCGGTGGCGGTGCGCTCGATGTACCGGCGGATCTCCTCCTGCCCGGCGAACAACCGCGACCACTCCCGGTTCGGTGCGAACGAATAGGAGTACAGGGCCGAGGGGACGTCGCATGCGCAGCCCGGGTAGGTGTTGTCGCGCCACGTCCCGCCCAGCGCGTCCCCTTTCTCGAGAACGGCGAAGTTGTCGATCCCGCTCTGCTTCAGGCGGATGGCGGCCCCGATGCCGGAGATCCCGGCACCGACGATGAGGATGTCGTAGTGGTTCATGCGCGGACTCCGTTCGCGAGCTGGGCTCGGGTGGTGACGAGGGAATGTTCGAGGGTGGCGAGCCGGCGCCGGCCGTCCATGAAGTTCGGGCCCATGACGGCGAGGTCCTCGGCGGTCGCGTCGAGCCGGAGCACCCGCGTACCGGCCGCCTCCAGCCTCGCGACTTCGGCGTCCAGGCCCGCACTCATCCAGTTCCGCAGCATCCGGCGTTCGATGCGGGCCGCCCGGCGGCCGGGGATGCGGCCGGTCGATGCCATCGGTGCCAGCACGATCACCTCGTCGAGTGCGAGGGGGAGCGCGAGGTCGGCGGATGCGGTGGACGCCGCCCCGCCGTCGACGAACCGGCGGGGCCCGATGGGGACCGGGGGAAACCAGCCGGGAATCGCCCACGACGCCCGCAGCGCTTCGGACAGGGTCGCGGCCGGTGCGCCGGGTGAGCCGAATGCGACGCGTTCGCCCGTGTCGTAGTCCATGCTCAGCAGCCATGTCGCCGGGTGGCGAACCCAGCCGGGCGCGCCCGTGAACCGCTGTGCGAGCCGGTCGAGCCAGGCGGTGTCGCCGCGGCCGCGGGGAAGGAGTCCGCTCGCGGCGGTGACGGGCGGCAGTCCGCGGCGCAGCAGGCCGGGCGAACCGAGGCCCGGCGCCGGGAGCGGCGGGAACCGTCCCGGTGCGGCGGCGAGATGCCCGTCGAGCGCCGGATGCGTGGCCCCACCGAGTTGCATCGCGAGCAGTTCGTCGACGCCGGCGCCGCCGCCCAGCATGGTGACGAGTTCGGCGCCCGCGGACGTGCCCACGAGCACGTCGGCGTCGCGTGGATCCCATCCCAGGGCGTCGCTCACGGCGACCAGGGCCGCCACCGTCCAGGCTGCGCCGAGCGTGCCGCCGCAACCGAGCACCAGCCCGCGGCTGATTTGTGTGTCACTCGAAGTCATACCTAGAAAGCTATCAGAAACCAGATACCGGTGGTATATGAAAAGTAGAATATTCTCGCAGGGGCTTCGGAGAAAGGGTGAGCATGGCGCGATTGACCAGGTCGGAGAGTCAGGCGCGGACGCGGGCGCATCTCGTCGCGACCGCGCGCGACCTCTTCCTCGCCGACGGGTACGCGGCCACCTCACTCGAGAAAGTCGCCGACGAGGCCGGCTACTCCAAGGGCGCGGTGTACTCCAACTTCAAGAACAAGAAGGAACTGTGCCTCGAGGTGCTCGGGCTCATCCACGCCACCAAGGGGCAGGAGATCGCGGAGGCGCTCGGCGGCGGCGAGACGATGGAGGAGCGACTCGAGGCGTTCCAGGCCTGGGCGGAGAAGACGCTCGGCGACGTCGGATGGACCATGCTGGAATTCGAACTGATCGTGCTGTCCCGTCACGACCCCGAACTCCGCGACGCCCTCACCGCCACCCTCGGTGTCGCGCGGGAGATCACGGTCACGCTGCTGAAATCGTTCACCGACTCACTCGGGGTCGTCCTGCCCGTGCCCGCGCAGGACGCGGCCAGCAGCATCCTCAGTCTCGGTGTCGGACTGGGCATTCAGCGCGCCATCGATCCCACCATCTCGGCCAGGGTGGTCACCGACAACCTCCGGGTGCTGCTGGCCGTGTCGCAGCCGAGCGAACTCTAGATCCGTCAGAGCCAGTCGCGCCGTCGGAACAAGACATACAGCAGGCTCGCGGACGTCACGATCACGACGGTGCTGACGATCGTCCCCGACACCTGCCCGACCCCAGGGAACAGGACGTTCTGACCGAACCACCCCGTCACCGCGGTGGGGACCGCGATGATGGCCGCCCAGCCGGTGAGCTTCTTCATGACGGTGTTGAGCCGGGCGTCCTGCAGCGACAGATTCGTCTCGAACACGGTCACCACCATGTCACGCAACGACTCCGTCCACTCGGCCGCACGCGTCACGTGGTCGTAGAGGTCGGTGTACAAGCTGTCGAGAACCGGCGACCGATCGTGTTCGGATTCGGCGCGCCCCCGGATGACGGCGCCCACCACCTCCCGCATCGGCAGCACGACGCGACGCAGTTGCACCAATTCCTTCCGCAACCGGTACGTGCGCTGCTGAATCTCCTTGGTCCGCGCGGACTCGTCGAACAGTCCCTCCTCGAGCGCTTCGATCGCGTCGTCGATCGTCTCGATCGTCTCGAACTGGCCGTCCACGACGGCGTCGAGCAGGCCGTGCAGGAGCGCGAGTGCACCCGAACCCGGTGTGAGCAACGCGGGGTCCTCCTCCCAGCGCTCCACCACCTGCGACATGTCGAACCGGTCGTCCCGCCGCACCGTGATGATCCCGTTCGACAGTACGAACGCCGAGACGCGGCTGAGCCGAAGCCGTGAGTCGAGGACGCCGAGCGTGCTGACGTCGTCGGCGTCGAACCAGGTTGCGTACGCGGTCACGAATGCGTGGCCGGCGTAACGCGTCGCCTTCGGTCGCTCACCGCGGGCGACGGCATCCTCGATGGCGTTCGGATCGAGGAGCAATTCGTTCGCCAGCTCGGTCAGGCACTCGTGGTCGGGGTCGCACAGATCGACCCACACGAGCGCGTTCTCGTCCCGCACCTTCTCGGACACGTCGGCAAGCGGAAAATCCTTGTTCACGCACTCGCCATCACGCCACACACGGGTTCTCACCAGGTTGAGGGTCACTCACCCAGTCTGCCGAACCCTCCGGGCGGGGAGGTGATTATGACGTGCGATCGGACGAGTAACCCCACAGCCAGTCGGTGTACTTGTAGCTCGACGTGTCCCGGGAGCGGAACAGTTCGTTGCGTGCGATGCGGGCGGTGCCGCCGAGGTGCCACAACTCGCCCCACATGCGTCCGGTGGTGAGGATGCGATTGCAGCGCGGTGCGCGTTCGGTGTTGACCTCCTTCAGGATCTGCGGCCACGCGGAGTTGCCACCACCGGCGGAGAAGTCCTCGTCGGCATAGTCGGCCAGGCACTTCGCGTCCTCGATCGCCATCACCGCTCCCGACGCCAGGTACTGCAGCGGGGGGTGCGCGGCGTCGCCGAGCAGGATCATCCGCCCGTCCACCCAGTTCTCGATGGGCTCCCGGTCGTACATCGGCCACCAGCGGTCCTTCCACAGGTAGTCGATACCGCGGCGGACGTTCTCGTGGCAGTGCGCATAGGCCTGCTCGAGTTCCTCGGGGCCGCCCCAGTTCTCGACCCCGTTCTTGTAGCCGGGCGATTCGAACACCGCGACCTGGTTGAGCATCTGCCCGCCGCGCAGCGGGTACTGGATGAAGTGGCATCCCGGTCCGATGTACCCGACCACGTCCTCGATGTCCTCGTCGAGGTCGACCTCGTCGTACGGCGTGGTGCCGCGGTAGGCGGCGTAGCCGGACGACACCGGTTCGTCGTCCGAGATCTTCGCCCGCAGGCGGGATTTGAGGCCGTCCATGCCGAGGGCGATGTCGGCCTCGTGGGTGCGGCCGTCGTCGGTGCTCACGTGCACCCGGTCGCCGTCGGTGACCACGTCGGAGACGGTGACGCCCGTGTGCAGTTCGGCGCCCGCCGCCCGCGCGGCGTCGACGAGCGTCGCGTGCAGGTCGCTGCGGTGGGTCACGAAGTACGGTCCGCCGTAGCGGGCCCGGAACTCCGCTCCGAGGTCGATCTTGGTGAGCACCTCGGCGGTCACGGCGTCGCGGAACACGATGTTCTTGGGCAGGAAGGCTCGGGAGAGAACGTCGTCGAGCACGCCCCAGGAGGCGAGGATGCGGGCGCCGTGCGGCCCGACCTGCAGTCCGGCACCGACCTCCCCGAATTCGGTGGCCCGTTCGAACAGGGTGACGTTCGCGCCCTTCCTGGCGAGGGCGAGGGCGTTGGCCGCGCCGCCGATCCCGCCTCCGGCGATGATGATGCGTGCGTCCTGCAGGTTCGACATGACAGTTCCTTCGTTTCGAGCGTTCGGGGCAGGTGAGTGGCAAAGCGTGCCGGGGCACACGGCGGCACTCACGTGGGGGAGGGGAAGCGGCGCCAGATCACGGTGAGCAGCAGTGCGGCGACGAGGGCGCTGACGCCGAAGAGGATGAAGTTGGAATCCGCGCCGAGCCCGGCGGCCAGCAGCAAGCCGCCGATCTGCGGTGCCGCGACGGCCCCGACACGGCCGACGCCGAGCGCCCAGCCGAGGGCCGTGCCGCGCAGATAATCCGGATAGTGGGATGCGACCGCCGCGATGACGAGGCACTGGGTCCCGTGGGTCCCGACGCCGGCGAGCACGAAGATGACGTAGATCAGCGCGACCGGCGGGCTCGTCAGCAACGACAGCAGCGCGAGGCCCGCGAGGAGCGCGGCGACGATGCTGGTGGGGATCGTGCCGAACCGGACGCCGCCCCAGGCGGTGACGAACGAGCCCGCGACGGCGCCGAGGTTGAGCGCGAGGGCGAACGTGAGCGCGCTGCCGAGGTCGGTGCCCTCGCCCTGCATGAGTTTGGGCAGCCACGTGCCGAGGCCGTACCACGCGAGCAGGGTGACCATCGTGGCGAGCGCGAACATGATGCTGACGGAACGGAATCGGGTACCGAGCAGTGCGCTGAAGCCCGTGGCCGGCCGCACCTCCGTCGACGTCACCGCCGCAGTGTGGTCGGGCAGCGTCTTCCACGCGATCGGCACCAGCAGGATCAGTGGGACGAGCGCGAACGCGAACATCGGCTGCCAGCCCCAGTTCGGGATGACGGGGATGCCGAGCAGTGCCGCGATCGAGCCGCCGATGGGAACCCCGGACATCATCATCGTGGCCACCGCGGCGCGCCACCTCGCGGGGACCAGTTCTGCGGCAAGCGCATTGGACGTCGGAACCAGGCCGCCCAGGCCGAGCCCGGCGATCAGACGCAACGCGCCGAACATGACGGGTCCGGTCGCCAGCGCGCACAGCGCGGTGAACACGGACAGGACGATCGCGCAGCCGATCACCGCCCGCTTGCGTCCCACGACGTCGGAGAGGCGGCCCGCGAGCACGGCGCCGATCATCATCCCGAGGAACGCGAGACTGCCGAGAGTGCCCGCGGTCGCGGCGCTGATGCCCCATTCGTTCTGGAGGCTCGGGATGACGTTGCCGTAGACGATGAGGTCGTAGCCGTCGAAGACCACGAAGAGCCAGCAGACGACGACGGCGATCGTGGCGGTGCGGTCCAGTCCGACGCGGTTCGTCGTCGGCGCCGCGGTGGTGGCGGTGAGGGGCATGAATCGAGGGTGATGCGGCGCACAGCACCCGTGCAATAAAGTTCTGCTGTGCAGAAAAAGAAGACCATCGAGAAGCCGGCGTACATGTTGGAGTCCGTCGACAACGCGCTGCGCCTGCTGCAGATGCTGCGCGACGTCGGAGCGCTGCGGATCAAGGACGCCGCCGAGGAACTCGGCATCGCACCGTCGACAGCGCACCGGCTGATGGCGATGCTGGTGTACCGGGGGTTCGCCGTTCAGGACGAGAAACGCCGGTACCACCCCGGGGCGGCGATGGGGGCCGGCCCGGCACAGCGGGGGTGGACCCGAGAATTCAACGACCTCTGCCGGCCCCACATGGAGGCGCTCGCGATCCTGTGCGGCGAGACCGTCAACCTCGTGATCCGCGTCGGCACCCAGGCCCGCTTCCTGTCGTCCGCCGAGTCGGCGGGAATCTTGCGGGTCGGCGACCGCCAGGGGCAGGTCCTCGATGCGGAATTAACTGCAGGAGGACGGATTTTGCTGGCGGAGCTACCGAGGGACACCCTCGCGCAGCTGTACCTGCGGCCCGCGGATCTGGCCGACGACGAACGCGAGTGGGGCGACCGCCGTCTGCCTGCCGACGAGTTCGAGCAGTTCTACCGGGAACTGTCCGCCGCCCGCGCCGTCGGGTTCGCCGTCAACGTGCAGCAGACCGAGGAAGGCGTCGCCGCATTCGGTGTCGCCATCCGGAACCGGGCCCGAACCGCCGTCGGAGCGCTGACCGTGGCCGTGCCGATCACCCGCTTCCGTCAGCACTCGCAGGGCCCGCTGGTGTCGCAGATCAAGAACGCGATCCGCGAACTCGAGGTGGACATCGCGGACCTCGAACCCTGACCGATGATTCTGCACACAAGAATTTTGTATCGACGGGGCGGCAGGCACTCCTAGCGTCGATGACATGACCGCTACCGAACCGCACGTCGACGACGACCCGGAGCTGAAGCAGCTCTACCAAGATTTCGAGAGCGAACACCTGAATCCGTTGTGGACTCAGCTCGGTGATCTGATGCCGATGACGCCGACGTCGCGGGCGGTGCCGTTCGTGTGGAAGTGGTCGACGCTGTACCCGTTGGCGCAGCGGGCCGGGGATCTGGTGCCGGTCGGCCGGGGCGGGGAGCGGCGGGCGATCGCCCTGGCCAACCCCGGTTTGGGCGGGGTTCCGTACGTGACGCCGACGCTGTGGGCGGCGATCCAGTACCTGGGCCCGAAGGAGGTGGCCCCCGAGCACCGGCACGCGCAGAACGCATTCCGCTTCGTCGTCGAGGGCGAGGGGGTGTGGACGGTCGTCAACGGGGACCCGGTCGCGATGCGACGCGGCGACTTCCTGCTCACCCCGGGCTGGCATTTCCACGGCCACCACAACGAGACCGATCAGCCGATGGCCTGGATCGACGGCCTCGACATCCCGTTCGTGCACTACACCGACACCGGGTTCTTCGAATTCGGGTCCGAGAACGTCACCGACGATTCCACCCCGGACGTGTCCCGCTCGGAGCGGTTGTGGGCGCATCCGGGACTGCGACCGCTGGTCGGGTTGGACGCGAAGACGTCGTCGCCGATCGCGGCGTACCGGTGGGAGCACACCGACGCGGCGCTGCGCGAGCAGCTGGCACTCGAGGACGAGGGCTACGCGGCGACCACCGAACCCGGTCACGCCGCGGTCCGTTACACCAACCCGACCACCGGCGGCGACGTGATGCCCACCATCCGGGCCGAGTTCCACCGCCTGCGGGCCGGCGCCCGCACCAGGCCCCGCCGCGACGTCGGATCGACCGTCTACCAGGTGTTCGAGGGGTCCGGCCGGTTCGTCCTCGGCGGGCAGACCCGCACCGTCGGCAAGGGCGACATGGTGGTGGTCCCGTCCTGGACGGAGTGGTCGATCGAGGCCGGCACCGAGTTCGACCTGTTCGCGTTCTCCGACGCCCCGATCGTCGAGCGCCTGCACTTTCATCGCACGTACATTTCCGAAGGAGCCTGAAATCTCATGAAGCTTGCCACCCTGCGCCGCGCCGGTGCGACCGTCGCCGTCCGTGTCGATTCCGACACCGCCGCCACCGTCATCGACGGCTACCCGGATCTGTCCGTGCTGTTGAACGACCCGGACTGGAAAACGGTCGCGGAGAACGCGTCCGGGGACACCGTGAATCTCGACGGCGCGGATTACGCGCCGGTGGTGCCGAATCCGGGGAAGATCATCTGCGTCGGGTTGAACTACGCCAACCACATCCAGGAGATGGGCCGGGAGCTGCCCGAGTTCCCGACCCTGTTCGCGAAGTTTCGGGAGGCGCTGACCGGCCCGTACGACGACGTGATCGTCCCGTCGTATGCCGCCGCCCAGTTGGACTGGGAGGGTGAGTTGGCGTTCGTCGTCGGCAAGCAGGCGTACCAGGTGTCCGAGTCGGACGCCGAGCAGTACATCGCCGGGTATTCGGTGATGAACGATTACACGATGCGCGACTACCAGTACCGCACGCTGCAGTGGGATCAGGGCAAGACGTTCGAGAAGACCAGCGGCTTCGGGCCGTTCCTGACGACCACCGACTCCTACACGTTCGGCGGCGCCCTGGTCACCACGCTCGACGGGCAGGTGGTGCAGACCACCACCACGGATGATCTGGTGTTCACCCCGGCGAAGCTGGTGGAGTACATCTCGCACATCGTGACGCTGCAGCCCGGTGATGTGGTGATCACCGGAACCCCGGGCGGGGTCGGGCACGCCCGCAAGCCCGGTCTCTACATTCAGGACGGGCAGACCGTCGAGGTCACCATCGACGGCCTCGGTTCGGTGCGTAACAAGACGATCGTCAAGTAAGGACGCACCCAGTGGGTTTCCACGACCTTCCCCTGGCCGAGCGGCTGCTGGTCGCGCGCCGCGGCACGGCGTATTTCGCGCAGCGTCTCGCCGAGCTGACCGATGAGCAACTGTACGAGCCGACGGCGCTGTCCGGGTGGTCGCGTGCGCACCTGGTGGCGCACGTCGGCTACAACGCGGCCGCGTTGTGCCGGCTGCTGGAGTGGGCGGCCACCGGGATCGAATCCCCGATGTATGCGTCGCCGGAGCAGCGGGGGCGGGAGATCGCCGAGGGCGCCACCCTGTCGGCGGCGGCGTTGCGGAACCTGTTCGACCACACCGTCGCCCGCCTCGACGAGAAGTGGCGGAACCTGCCGGTGGCGGCGTGGGAGGCGCAGGTGCGGACCGCGCAGGGCCGTACGGTGCCGGTGTCGGAGACGGCGTGGATGCGTACCCGGGAGGTGTGGATCCATGCCGTGGACCTGGGGAACGGTGGCCGGTTCGGCGACTTTCCCGACGTCGTGCTGGAGTCGCTGCTCACCGACATCGTCGGCATGTGGCGTCGCAAGGACCTCGGCGCGGGCCTCGTGCTCACGGTCGACGGCTGTGAACTGGTTGCGGTACAGCCGGATTCGCCGACAGCCGACAAGGTGTCCGGTCCCCTCGCCGCGGTCGTGCGGTGGGCCGCCGGCCGCGGCGCGGTCGGACTCGGCGCGGACATCCCCGAGCCGCCGCACTGGTTGTGAGCGCTAGTACGACGCCCGGCCACCGCTGGCGTCGTAGACGGCGCCGGTCGAGAAGCTGAGCGCCTCCGAGCACAGCCATGCGACGAGTTCGGCGATCTCCTCGGGCCGTCCCATCCGGGCCATCGGGGTGAGGCTCTGCGAGCGCGCGAGGATCGCCGGGTCGGTGCCGGCGTTCATCGGGCTCTCCACCGCCGCCGGGGCGACCACATTGGCGAGGACGCCGGTCGTCGCGACCTCCTTGCCGAGCGATTTCGTCAACGCGATCACCGCTGCCTTGGACGCCGAGTAGGCGCTCTGCCCGGGATTACCATCCTTGGCCGCGATGCTCGCCATGTTCACGACCCGTCCCCAGCCGGCGTCGGTCATGGCGGGCACGAACGCGCGGCACACGAGGAACGTCCCCTCGACGTTGATGCGGAACGTGCGGCGCCAGTCCTCGAGTTCGACGTCGACCAGTGGCGCCGACGGTCCCACAACACCGGCGCTGTTGACGAGGATGTCGACGCGGCCGAGGCGTGCGGCGAGGTTCTCGACGGCGTCGGCATCGGTGACGTCGAGGCGCTCGTCGGCCCCGGCGGCGACGTCCGCGGTGACGACGCGGACCCCGCCGCCGGCGAGGCGTTCCGCGCACGCCGCACCGATTCCGCTCGCGCCGCCGGTGACGAGCGCGGTCGCGCCCTCGGGATACGTGACCATGGTGGTTTCTCCTCGCGACTGTGTGCGCATTAGTCTTGTTCTATGTGCGAAATCGGAATGATCTATTTCGCACTGTGTACGAATTGGAATATATGGGCTGAGCCACACTCGTCAAACTCGCCGAAGGGAATCCGATGGAGATTCGCTGGCTGCAGGCGTTCGTCGCCGTCGCCGAAGAACTGCATTTCGGCCGGGCCGCCGCGCGACTCCAGATGGCGCAGTCGCCGCTGAGTCAGACGGTGCGCAAACTCGAGAAGGACATCGGCGTGCCGCTGTTCGAGCGGAGCACCCGCAGCGTCGCGCTCACGTCGGCGGGCCACACGTTCCTGCCACACGCCTACCGCATTCTCGAGAGCGTCGACATCGCGCGTCAGGCCACCCGCGCGTCCGCCGGGGGCGTGTACGGCCGCATCAAGATCGGCTTCACCGGTGTGCTCAACCATCTGTCTCTGCCGCCGCTCACCCGCGCGCTCCGGCAACGCTACCCCGACATCGAACTCACCCTCGTCGGGCGAATCATGACCCGCGACGCCATCACCCAACTGGACAGTGGCGCACTCGATCTCGCGTTCGTCGGGCTTCCCGTCGAGACGGCATCGGTGTCGACGCGGCTGATCCGCCGGGAGCCGTTCGGTGCTGTGCTGCCCGCGGATCACCCGCTCGCGTCGGAGCCGGAGATCGACCTGCGCGACCTCGCCGAGGACGGGTTCGTGACGACGCCGCTGTCGGCCGGTTCGGCGTTGCAGGAGGTGGCGATGCGCGCCTGCGTCGATGCGGGGTTCCGTCCCCGCGTCGTTCAGGAGATCACCGACCCGTACATGATCCTGATGCTGGTGGCGACGGGTGTCGGCGTGGCGCTGATGACGTCGGGCATCGCCGCGATCACGCCCCCGGGCACGGTGTTCGTTCCCCTCACCGGCGAGCCCATCTACATGAACCACGGCCTCGCCTGGTCGCCCCGTCGTGTCTCCGACGCGCTCCGGGTGGCGCTCGCAGTGTCGGAGGAGATCCTGCCGACTCCCGATTAGGACGTTTTCAATCTATATCTAAGACTTTTTTTGCGCTGGACTGCGCATAGTCCGCCATGACACGCTCGTCACGGTCCGGAACTTCGTGTGAGGTGAGTCACCTCCGAAGAACGCCTCGCGGCGACACCGGATCCTGGGACGAAAGGAACACCATGGCAAGCACGTCTACACGCGACACCGGGGGACAACCGAACGAGAACGCCCGCCGGGCCGCCGTCTCGGGATTCCTCGGCAGCACGCTCGAGTACTACGACTTCTTCATCTACGGGTCCGCGGCAGCGCTCGTCTTCCCGAAGATCTTCTTCCCTGGCGGAGGAGCGACGGCGACGTTGCTGTCGATCGGCACGCTCGGCGTCGCGTACATCGCGCGTCCGCTCGGCGCCGTGCTGTGGGGGCACCTCGGCGATCGATACGGCCGCAAGAATTCCCTGCTGGCCTGCCTGCTCCTCATGGGCATCGCGACGGTCGTCGTCGGCTGCCTTCCCACGTACGAGCAGATCGGAATGGCCGCGCCCATCATCCTGGTGCTCCTGCGGTTGCTGCAGGGCCTGTCCGCGGGCGGAGAATCTCCCGGATCTTCCGCGTTGACCCTCGAGCACGCGCCCGACGGTCGCCGCGCATTCTTCACCTCCTTCACCATGAGCGGCATCATGTTCGGCATCGTCATCTCGAGTCTGGTGTTCATTCCCGTGGCGGCCCTGCCGGACGACGCGCTCTACTCGTGGGGCTGGCGGGTGCCGTTCCTGCTGAGCATCGTCGTGACGGGCGTCGCGGTCTGGCTGCGTCGCAAGCTCGACGAGCCGGAAGTCTTCGAGGAGCTGAAGGAACAGGACGACACGGCAGGCATTCCCGTCGTCGAGATGTTCCGCTCGCACTGGCGCACCGTGATTCGCATCAGCCTCAGCGCGACGTTCGCGATGATCAACACGATCGTCAACGTCTTCGCGCTGGCGTACGCCGTGCAGGTCGCCGGGCTCGAACGCTCCACCATGCTGTGGGCCATCGCCACCGCCAATTTCGTCGCGGTGCTCACCCAGCCGCTGTTCGGCATCCTCGCCGACCGGATCGGCCGCAAGCCGGTGTTCGTGACGGGCGCCGTCGGCGCCGCAGGCATGGTGTTCGTGTTCTTCCACGCCATCGGAACCGGCAGTGCGCCCATGGTGTTCGCGGCCGGCATCGTCCTGATCGGCCTGTTCTACGCGATGCCCAACGGCGTGTACCCCGCGTACTTCCCCGAACAGTTTCCCGCCAAGGTCCGGTACACCGGAATGGCCGTGAGCCTCATGCTCGGACTGCTGGTCGCCGGTTTCACCCCGGCCATCGCGCAGTGGCTGTCGGCGGGCGACACTGCGAACTGGACCCCGGTCGCCTGGATGTGCCTGGGCTTCGCCCTGCTGTCCTCGGCCGCCGCGCTCACCGGTCCCGAGACCTACCGCACCCCCACCGAGCAGTTGGGCGAACCCGACGCGACGACGGCCGGCACGCGGGAGCAGGCGCTCGTCCGCAACGACGCCTGACCGACACCTCTGCAGGAGACCTTCATGCACCCCGAATCCACCCGGCACCGGATCCGCCTCGTCGGGGCAGGGATCGCCACGTCCCTGTCCCCGGCGCTGCACGAACACGAGGCCGCCGCGCTCGGCCTCACCGACTACCGCTACGACCTGATCGACGTCGCCGTTGAGGGCATCCCCGTCGACAGGTCCGGCGACACACTGCGGCGTGCCGTCGCGGCAGGCTGCACCGGGTTCAACATCACCCACCCGTGCAAGCAGGCGATCGTCGAATCCCTCGACGAATTGTCCGACAACGCACGACTTCTCGGTGCCGTCAACACCGTCGTCGTCCGCGACGGCCGCCTGATCGGGCACAACACCGACCACAGCGGATTCCTCTCGGCGCTGCGCCGCGGACTGCCCGACGCCGCGCTCGGACGCGTCGTTCTCGCCGGCGCCGGCGGTGCCGGTTCGGCCGTCGCCTACGCGCTCGCCGCCGCCGGGGTGCGGGACCTGCGGATCGCCGACGTCGACCCGTCCCGTGCCGCGGACGTCTGCGCCCGCCTCGAGGCCGCGTTCCCGCAGACGACGGTCACGACCATCGGACTCGACGCGATCGAAGCGAACCTGGCGCACTGCGACGGCGTCGTCAACGCGTCCCCGATCGGCATGGTCGGATATCCGGGAACGCCGTTCGACACCGGCGCGCTCCATCCCGGGCTGTGGGTCGCCGACATCGTCTACCGCCCGCTGCGCACCGAACTCGTTCTGGCGGCAACCGCTCTCGGCTGCGCAGTCCTCGACGGCGGCCAGATGCTCGTCGCGCAGGCGGCCGACACGTTCGCCCTCCTCACCGGCGTCACCCCCGACCCCGAGCGCATGCGACGCCACCTCGGCGACCTGCTCGCCGAGCAGTCCGCCCCGACCGTCCTGGAGGAGTCCCGATGACCGCGCACCCGTTCGCCGCGCCCCTCGACCTGGGCAACGTGCGACTGCGCAACCGCTTCGTGTCGGCCCCGATGGAACGCAACTACTGCGAGGTCGACGGCACGATGACCGACGAGTACATCGCGTATCTCGAACGCCGCGCGGCGGGCGGCGCGGCTCTCGTGTTCACCGAGGCCAGCTACGTGCGCGCCGACGGCAAGGGCCGCATCCGGCAGATGGGCGTCGACGTCGACGAACGCCTCCCGGGCATCGCGAAGCTGGCCGACGCGATCCATGCGCAGGGCGCGCTGGTGGGTGTCGAACTCAACCACGGCGGCCGCACCGCGCAGGGCGCCGTCAGCGGATTCGTCCCCGTCGCACCGTCACCGATCCCGTGCGCGGTGGTCGGCGGTGACATGCCCGAGCAACTCGACGGCGACGACATCGAGCACATCGTCGAATGCTTCGGCGAGGCCGCCGCGCGCTGTCAGCAAGCCGGAATCGACGTCATCTCGTTGCACGGCGGGCACGGCTACCTCATCCACCAATTCCTCTCACCGGCGTACAACCACCGCGACGACGAGTGGGCCGACCCGACGCTGTTCGTCAACCGCGTCATCGACGCCGTCCGCACCATGGCCCCGGGTATCGCTCTCGGACTGCGGTTCTCGGCGTTCGAGGCGATCGACGGCGGACTCGATGCCGAGACGACGCGCGCCCGCATCGACGCGATCGACACCGACCGCCTCGACTTCCTCGACGTCTCCGCCGGCAACTACGAATCCGGGCAGTGGATCATCCAGCCCGGTGAGTGGCCGCGCGGCCTCCTCGCCCCCTACTCCCGGCAGTACACGCGGGACTTCGACATCCCGGTCGGCGTCGCGGGCCGGATCAGCTCACCCGAGATCGCCGCGCAGATCATCGAATCCGGGCAGGCCGACTTCGTCAGCATGGCCCGCACGCTGCACGCCGACCCCGACTTCCCGAACCGCGCGCTGGACGGCGGCCGGTACCGGCCGTGCATCGCCTGCAACTACTGCATCGACAGCCTCGCCGCCGGACCCGTCCCGTGCTCGGTCAACCCGTGGGTGGGCCGCGAACTCGAGCAGCCGTCGACGCCGGCGGACGTGCCCGTGCGCGTCGCGGTGGTCGGGGCCGGACCGTCCGGCATGGCGGCCGCCCGCGACCTCGCCCTCGCCGGGCACCGCGTGGACCTCTACGACGAACGCGGCAGCCTCGGTGGGGATTTCGCGCTGGCGTCCCGGCTCCACGAGTACCCCGAGTATTCGCGGATCGTCGAGTGGTACCTCGCCGAACTCACCGACCTCGACGTCACCTGCCACCCCGGCACGCGGGTCGACGCCGCCGCACTGGCCGGCCTGGATTTCGACGCCATCGTGCTCGCGACCGGCGGCCGCGGACCCGCGGTCGACCTCCCCGGGGCCGGCACCCGCAGGGTCCGCGACGTCCGGGAGTTCCTGGCATCCGGTGACCCTGCCCCCGAGGCGATCACGATCTTCGGCGCCGACCGGGAAGCGGCCGCGGTCGCCGACGACCTGCTCCAGCACGGCACGACGGTCGTCATGATCGGCCCGCAGGAGGCCATCGCCCACGACGTCGGCCGGCGCGGAAAGATCGTGCTGCTGCCGCGGCTCGCCGCGAGCGAGAACCTCACCACCCATCTGTCGTCGATCGTGACGCGGATCGAGGAAGACCGGGTGGTGATCTCGACCGGCGGCGAGGAGCGGGTGGTCGACGCTCCCGGTGAACTGCTGATCTCGCACGGCGTCGAGCCCCGCGCCGACCTGCTCGCCGCGCTGAGGGGGCTGGCACCCCGGCTCGGCGTCCACCCGGTCGGTGACGCGAGCGGTGACGGCGGCTCCATCCATGCCGCTCTGGTGACCGCGGCCGACGTCGCCGCGAAGATCACGGCGGCCGCCGAGGCCCGCGAGGTGGTCAGCGCATGATGGCGATCCCGCCCCTCGGTCTCGGGACCTGGCCGCTGACCGGTCCGGACGCCACCCGGGCCGTGCTGTCCGGCATCGAGGCGGGCTACCGGCTGATCGACACTGCCGCCATCTACGGGAACGAGGACGCCGTGGGCGCCGCCCTCGCGGAGTGCGGTCTGCCCCGCGACGAACTGTTCGTCACCACCAAACTGCGCGGGAGCGATCACGTGTCGGGTGACATCCGCGGTGCCGTCGAACGCAGCCTGAAGAGTCTCGGGCTCGATCGGCTCGACCTGTTCCTCATCCACTGGCCGCTGCCACGCCACGACACATACGTCGCGGCGTTCGAGGCGATGCTCGCCTGCCGGGACGCCGGGCTGGTGCGGCACGTGGGCGTCTCCAACTTCCTGGGCACGCACCTGCGCCGCGTCGTCGCCGAGACCGGAAAGGCCCCGGCCGTCAACCAGATTCAGATGGACCCCTCGCTCGCCCGGCTGCCCGTCCGCCGCGCGAACGACGAACTCGGGGTGTCCACGCAGTCGTGGAGTCCGCTCGGCCGCGGCGACGTGCTCGGCGCACCCGCGGTCACTGCGATCGCCGAACGCCTCGGCCACTCGCCCGCGCAGGTGGTCCTGGCCTGGCATCGCGCGCAGGGTGTCGTCCCGATCGTCCGGTCGGCCGATCCCGCACGTCAGGCCGAGAACCTGGCTGCCCTCGACGTCCGGCTCACGGCCGGGGACGTCGACGCCCTGAACCGTCTCGACCGCGGCGAAGCCGCGGCCCGGGACGTCGAAACCGAGGAGCACTTCTGATGGCACTACGAATCGGCATCGTCGGCTGCGGCAAGATCGCCGGCAACCACGCCCGGGCCTTGCAGCAGGTGCCCGGCGTCGAGGTCGTCGGGTGCTGCGACCCCGACCTGAAGCGGGCCCGGACATTCGCTGCGGCGCACGGCATCACGACGGCCGTCGGGTCGGTCGCGGAACTACTCGACCTCGGTCTCGACGCCTGCACCGTGTGCACGCCGCATCCCGTCCACGAGGAGGTCGTCGTCGCGGCCGCGCAGGCGGGCATTCACGTGCTGTGCGAGAAGCCGATCGCCGTCGACGTCGCCGCCGCCGACCGGATGATCGAGGCCGCCGACCGCGCGGGCATCACGTTCGGGGTGCTGTTCCAGCGCCGCTTCTGGCCCGCCGCCCGCCGCATCCGGGATGCGATCGACGACGGCCGGATCGGAGTTCCGGTACTCGGTGAGGCGTCGGTGATCCTGCACCGCCCGTCGTCCTACTACTCCGCCGACGCGTGGCGCGGACGGTGGGACACCGACGGCGGCGGTGTCCTCATGACGCAGGCCGTGCACCAGATCGACATGCTGCAGTGGTTCATGGGCGAGGCCGTCCAGGTGAGCGGCTTCATCCGCACCCACACGCACGGCGAGCACATCGAGACCGAGGACAGCGCGTCGGCGGTCGTGTCGTTCGCGTCGGGCGGCACCGCCACCGTCACCGCGACCACCGGCGCCAACCACAACCTCGGCAACCGGGTCACCGTGATCGGACAGACCGGTGCGGTCGCGAGCGTTCTCGAATTCCCGGAAGGGCAGGAGGGTGTCAACGAGATCTGGACCGTGCCGGGCGACACCGAGTTCCGGGCGCCCTTCACCTCTGACGTCCGCGCCAATCTCGACGTCACCGAGGTCAACGCCGGACTCGCCGATTTCCACACCCTCCAGGTGCAGGACTTCGCGGACGCCGTCCTGACCGGCCGGGCGCCTGCCGTCACCGGACGCGACGCCCGCGCCTCGCTCGCGATCGTCGCCGCCGTCTACGAGTCGTCCCGCACCGGCCGGGTCGTCGACCTCACGCCCGCCCCGGCCCCCGTCACCACCAAGGAGAACGCATGACCCCCGACCCTTCCACCCCGGCCTACGACGTCGTCGTCATCGGCTCCGGCGCGGGCGGCCTGTCCGCCGCCGTCGCCGCCGCCGACGGGGGAGCGTCCGTCCTCGTCGTCGAGAAGGCGGACACGTGCGGCGGCGCCACGGCGTGGTCGGGCGGGTGGATGTGGACGCCGCGGAATCTGTTCGCGCACGCGGACGGTGTCAACGAGGACCGCTCGGCGCCGCGCACGTATCTCGAACACCGGCTCGGCGAGAACTTCGACGCCGCCAAGGTGGACGCCCTGCTCGACGGCGCGCCCGAGATGGTGGAGTTCTTCGAGAAGAAGACGGCGCTGCAGTTCGTTCCGGGCGCGAAGATCGCCGACATCCACGGCGACACACCCGGTGCCGGAACGGGCCACCGCTCGGTCGGACCGAAGCCGGTGAGCCTGCGGAAACTCGGCCCCGACGTCGCGGCGCTCCTGCGTCGCCAGCTCTACGAGACGTCGTTCCTCGGCATGGGCATCATGGCCGGCCCGGACCTGCAGGCCTTCCTGCACTCGACGCGTTCGGCGAAGGCATTTCTCCACTGCACGAAACGGGTGTCCACGCACCTGCTCGACCTCGCCACCACACGCCGCGGCCAGCAGCTCGTCAACGGCACCGCGCTCGTCGGCAGGCTGTTGCGGTCGGCGCTCGACGCCGGCGTCGAGATCCGCGTGAGCACGGCGGCCACCGCACTGACCACCGACTCCGCGGGCAGCGTCACCGGTGTCCGGCTGGCGGGCCCGGACGGCGCCTACACCGTGCACGCCCGACGCGGCGTCGTCCTCGCGACCGGCGGCTTCAGTCGCGACGTCGACCGGCGCCGCGAACTGTTCCCCCGCACCCCCACCGGACGCGAGCACTGGACGCTGACCCCGTCCACGACCACCGGCGACGGCATCACGCTCGGCGAATCCGCGGGCGGCCGACTCGACGACTCGGTCGCCTCCCCGGTCGCGTACTGCCCGGTGTCGATCATCCGGTACCGCAACGGCAAGAAGGGCGTGTTCCCGCACATCCTCGACCGCGGAAAGCCCGGCGCCATCGGTGTTCTCGCGGACGGACGACGCTTCGTCAACGAGGGGCTCGGCTACCACGACTACACGCTCGCGATGGTCGAGCAGGTGCCCGACGGCGAGGAGGTGTGCTCCTGGCTGATCGCCGACCAGCGGTACCTGCGGTACTTCCCGCTCGGCATGGCCAAGCCGCTGCCGATCCCCACGTGGCCGTACCTGAAGTCGGGCTACCTCACCCGCGGCCGAACGGTCCGCGAACTGGCCGAGAAGATCGGCGTCGACCCGGACGGCCTGGAGAAGTCGGTCGCGGCATTCAACGAGGGCGCCCGCGACGGCGTCGACCCCGAATTCGGCCGTGGCACCACACCGTTCACCGTCGGGTCCGGAGACGCCGACAACCCCTGGCCCAACCCGGCCCTCGCACCGCTCGAGGAGGGCCCGTTCTACGCGGTCAAGGTGGTCCCCGGCAGCTTCGGCACATTCGCGGGCCTGGTCACCGATTCGACGTCCCGGGTGCTGAACGACGACGACCAGCCGATCGGCGGACTGTTCGCCGTCGGCGTCGACCAGTCCAGCGTCATGGGCGGTCACTACCCGTCCGGCGGCATCAACCTCGGCCCGGCCATGACCTTCGGCTACCTCACCGGTCGCCGCCTCGCCTCGGCGACAGGAGAACTGCGATGACCGCCCCACTCGGCCTTGCCGCGCTCACGGTGCTCGACACCGCGCCGCTCGAGCAGGTGGACCTCGCCGAGAAACACGGTTTCGACACGATCGGCATCCGGTTGCTGCCCGCCGCACCCGGCACCACCGCCTACCCGCTGCACGAGGACCCGGCCGCCCTCGACGCGCTGGTGCGCCGTCTCGAGGATTCGCCGATCGAGGTGTTTGACCTCGAAATCATCCGGCTGGGAGCTGATTTCGACGAGAAGGACTACGTTCCGCTTCTCGAGGCGGGCGCGCGGCTGGGCGCCAGGGCCGTGCTCGTCGGCGGCGACGACCGCGATCGCGCCCGGCTCACCGACTCGTACGCCCGGCTCGCGGCACTGTGCTCGAACTACGGCATCGTCGCGAGCCTCGAGTTCATGCCGTGGACGGCGGTACCCGACGCGACCGCCGCGGTCGAGATCGTGTCGCAGGCCGACGGCCCGGCGCGCAGCGTGCTGGTGGACGCCCTGCACGTCGGACGGTCGAGCACCACTGCGGCCGACCTCACGGCGATCCCGCGGGAGTGGCTGCACTACGCGCAGATGTGCGACGGCTCGGTGCCCGCGCCCACCGAGGACGCCGAACTGATCCGACAGGCGCGCGAAGAGCGACTCGTGCCCGGGGCGGGTGGCATCCCGCTCGCCGACATCTGGTCGACGTTGCCGGCAGACCTGCCGGTGAGCGTCGAACTCCCCAACGAGCCGCTCCGGCGGTCGGTCGGCACGGACGCGTGGCTCGCGCGGCTGGTCGCCGCCACCCGGGAGGTGCTCGAGCAGGTTCCGGCGGCCACCGGACGCTGATCGTCCGCGCTACCGTTCTTGCATGCCCCGCCCCGACAACGTCCCCGCGTACACGATGCGCCAGCTGGCGGCGTTCGTGGCGGTAGCGGAGACCGGGACGATCAGTGGTGCGGCCGAGCGGATGCACCTGTCGCAGTCGGCGTTGTCCGCTGCGGTGACGGATCTGGAGAAGGCACTGAAGGCGCAGTTGTGTGTCCGCCGGCGGGCCCGCGGTGTGCAGCTGACCCCGACGGGGGAGGCGGTCCTGTCGCGGGCGCGCGCCCTGTTGCAGCAGGCGGGCGAATTGCAGGCCGACGCATCCGGTGCGGGCGGGGTCGTCGCGGGGCCGATCGCCGTCGGTTGCTACCCGGCGCTCGGCCCGACGATCCTGCCGTCGATGCTGTACGCGTTCACCACCGAGTACCCGCGCGCGTCGGTGGAGTTCCGGGAAGACACGCAGAACCGGTTGCGGACGCAGCTCGAGGGCGGCGAACTCGACGTCGCCATCGTCTACGACCTCGACCTGCCCCCGGACTGGCAGACCGTGCCGCTGATGACCCGCGAGCCGATGGTGGTGCTCGGGGCGGAACATCCGCTGGCGGGCGTCGACGGGCCGGTACGCCTCGCGGATCTCGCGGAGCACCCGATGGTGCTCCTCGACGCGCCGCCGAGCACCAACCATGCGATGGACGTCTGCCGGCAGGCCGGGTTCGCGCCCCGGGTGGCGTACCGCACCGCGAACTTCGAGACGGCGCGGGCATTCGTCGGGCGCGGCCTGGGGTGGACGCTGCTGCTGCAACGGCCCCGGGTGGACGTCACGTACGAAGGCCTGCCCGTCGTCGTGAAACCGATCGCCGAACCGAAACCGGCGTCGGTGGCCGTCGTCGTCGCGTGGCATCAGGAAACGACGCTGAGCCGGGTCGCGCGGGCGTTCATCCGGTTCGTCACGGCCTGAACTGCGCCTTCGTGTCTTCCACGGATTTTCTGCAATTCATGTGGGGATAGTCCCGCTTTTCAGACGTATGTGAGTGGGGTCATTGTTTTCCGTAGCGCGATGAGTGTGGCGCAGCAGAACCGGGAAGGCAGACGATGACGGCAATCACCGAGGCGACACCGCCGGTGTCTCACAAGGAAGCGCGCAGGGCAGTCCTGTCGAGCTTCGTCGGTACCGCGATCGAGTGGTACGACTTCTTCATCTACGGCACCGCCGCAGCCCTGGTGATCGGACCGCAGTTCTTCCCCGGCGCGTCGACGTTCGCCGGAACCCTCGCCGCATTCGCCACGTTCGCGGTCGGCTTCATCGCCCGCCCGATCGGCGGCGTCGTCATGGGTCACTTCGGTGACCGCATCGGACGCAAGTCGATGCTGGTGCTGTCGCTGACGATGATGGGCGCCGCGACCGTCGGCATCGGACTGCTCCCGAACTTCGAGGCCATCGGGGTGGCCGCACCCATCCTGCTGGTGGCGTTGCGGTTCGTGCAGGGCATCGGCGTCGGCGGCGAATGGGGCGGCGCGGTGCTCATGGCCACCGAACACGCCCCGGAAGGTAAGCGCGGCCTGTACGGCGCCGCGCCGCAGATGGGCGTTCCGGCCGGAGTGATCATGGCGAACGTCGTGTTCCTCGCCGTCACCCAGTTGCTGTCCGACGACGCGTTCCAGACGTGGGGCTGGCGGGTGCCGTTCCTGATGAGCGCCGTGCTCGTCGGCGTCGCGATGTGGATCCGCCTCGGCGTCTTCGAGTCCCCGGCGTTCGCGGAGGCCAAGGAGAGCGACACGATCGTGAAGATGCCGATCGTCGAGGTGCTGACGAAGAACTGGCGGACGGTACTGCTCGCGGCGGGCACGTTCATCGCGACCAACGGCATCGCCTACGTGTTCATGGTGTACGTCCTGACGTACGGCACCACGGAACTCGGATACAGCCGCGCCACGATGCTCACCCTGCTGATCGTCGCGTGCCCGGTCTGGATGGCGGGCATGGCGGTGTCGGCCTGGAAGTCCGACGTCCTCGGCCGGCGCCGGGTGTACACGTGGAGTTCGATCGCGCTGGTGATCGTCGCGGCGGTGTTCTTCCCGCTGATCGACACTGCGTCGATTCCCGTCATGCTGCTCGCGATGATCGTGATGGCGGCGGTGCTCGGCACCACCGCGGGGCCGCAGTCGGCACTGTTCGCGGAACTCTTCCCCGCCCACATCCGTTACAGCGGTGCGTCGCTCGGCTACCAGATCGGCGCCATCCTCGGCGGCGGGCTCGCACCGTTCCTGGCGACGTGGCTGTTCGGGGCCTTCGGGAGTTCGACGGCCGTCACCGCTTATTTCGTGGTGATCGCCGTGATCAGTCTCGTCGCGATCCTGATGCTGCCGGAAACGAACAAGATCGCACGAAATGCGGAGGCCGCCTGACATGTCCACCTACTTCCAACCCCGGAAATACGCGGCGACGGACTTCGCGTCGACCACCGCAACCGACGAGGCCCTGTCCGTCGTCGTCGTGGGCGCCGGCCCGGTCGGCATGGGTGTCGCGCTCGGCCTCGCGCAGCGCGGCATCCCCGTCACCGTGCTCGAAGCCGCCGACCAGGTGTCGTTCGGCAGCCGGGCCATCTGTATCTCCCGGCACAGCCTCGAGGTCGCGGCCCGGCTCGGGTTCGGACCCGAACTCGAGAAGATCGTGCTCCCGTGGGTGGGAGGGCGCAGCTTCTACCGCGACGAGCAGGTGCTGCACTTCGAGATGGCGCACGGCGAGCACGACGTCCGCGGGCCCATGGTCAACGTGTCGCAGTCCGAGATCGAGCAGATCATGACCGACACCCTGCTCGCGCACCCGCTGATCACGTTCCACTGGTCGTCGAGTGTCGCCGGGGTCCTGCGGTCGGACGAGGACGTGACCCTCGACGTCGACACCGCGTTCGGTGTGCGCCGGCTCCGCGCACGGTGGGTCGTCGCCGCCGACGGCGGTCGCAGCCGGATGCGCGAACTGGCGGGAATCCGGTTGCAGGGAAACAGTTATGAGGGCAGTTACGTCATCGCCGACATCCACTGGGAATCGGCGCTGCCCGCCGAGCGGATGGTGTGGTTCGACCCGCCGAGCAACCCCGGCTCGACGATCATCATGCATCGGCAGCCCCGCGACATCTGGCGCATCGACTACCAACTGGACAGTTCCGACGACGCCGAACTCGAGACGCAGGAAGACCGCATCCGCGACCGGATCACCCGGCACCTCGACTGGCTCGAGAACGACGTGCCGTGGACCCTCGAATGGCACGGTTTCTACCGCGCGCACGCGCTCGCACTGGACGACTTCACGCACGGCCGGATCCTGTTCGCCGGCGACGCCGCCCACCTGGTTCCGATCTTCGGCGTCCGCGGGCTGAACTCCGGCATGGAGGACGCTGAGACCCTCGCCTGGACCCTGTCCGCCGTCGTCCACGGAACGGCGGACCACTCACTCCTGCAGGCGTATTCGGCCGAGCGTCGCGGGGCCTGGCAGCAGAACGTCGACAACGCGGGCAAGTCGACGCTCATCATGTCGCCCGGCAGCCACGGCTACCGCACCACCCGTGACGCCGTACTGGCGCTGGCCACGACCCGCCCGGAGTTCGGTCACCTCATCAACCCGCGGCAGTCGAGTGCCACGCACGCGCACCTGTCGCCGCTCACCTGGCCGGTGGCCGAGGGGACGACCGGTGTGCTGCCCGGGGATCCGATGGAGGACCGCCGCGTTGGGGTCGTCACCGCCGGGGGATCGGTGGAGTCTTCGCTGAACCGTGTCCGCGGAACGGGTTTCGCGGTGCTGGGCATCGGGGTCGACGCCGCCGGTGCCGACGTCGTCGCCGCCCACGCCGCCGCGATGTCGATGGCGCTGGCGCCCGAGTCGGTGCGCGCGGTCGTCGTCCCGGCGCCGGGTGTGGCGGTGGACGCGGCGGACGACCTGACGGTCCTCGACGACCCCGACGGCACGCTGGCGACGGCCCTCGGCGCGTCCGCGGGGGAATGCTTCGTGATCCGTCCGGACGGGCTCGTCCTGTGCCGGGTCCGGGACCTGTCGCTGCTCGGCGACGTGCCCGGGCACCTGCGGGCGGCGACCGCCCCCGCGCACGGTGTCGTCCCCGCACACACGGAGACGATTGCGACGCCGCAGGAACTGCTGCGCGAGAACGTGTGGACGGGACTGTCGGAGGCGATGGACCAGGCGGAGGAGTCGGACCGTGAGGGATTCCTGACCCGGCTCGCGCTGCTGCTCGGATCGCAGTCGGGCAGGCGGGAGTTCGAGGAAGCGCTCGCCGCCGCCACCCACGTGAGCGGCAAAGTGTGCTCCGGCACGCCACGGCACTCACATGTGGGCGCTTAGCCTGGGGGCATGGCGCACGCACAGTTCCTGAACTCACCCAAGACCTTCGTCGTCGACGCACTCCGCGGGGCCGTCGCCACCACCGACGACCTCGAATGGCATCCGGAACCGGGCTATCTCACCCGCCGGGAACCGTTGCCGTCCGGGCAGGTCGCGTTGCTGTCGGGCGGTGGGTCCGGGCACGAACCGCTGCACGCCGGGTTCGTCGGCCGGGGCATGCTCACCGGAGCCTGCCCCGGCCTGATCTTCAGCTCGCCCAACGCGCTGCAGGTGCGGGCCGCCACCCGGGCCGTCGACGCCGGCGGCGGAGTCGTGCACATCGTGAAGAACTACACCGGCGACGTCCTCAACTTCCGCATCGCCGGTGACCTGGCGGCAGAGGACGGCATCACGGTCGAGCACGTGCTCGTCGACGACGACGTCGCATCCGAACGGGACGACGGACCCGGACGTCGGGGCACCGCGGCCACGATCGCGGTCGAGAAGATCTGCGGCGCTTCGGCCGAACGCGGAGACGACCTCGCCGCCGTCGCGGAGTTCGGGCGACGCACGGCCCGGAATTCGCGCAGCATGGCGGTGGCACTGCGAGCGTGCACCGTGCCGGGGTCGGACTCGCCGTCGTTCGACCTGCCGGAGGGGCAGATCGAACTCGGGATCGGCATCCACGGCGAACGCGGAACCGACCGGGTCGACGCACTGCCCGCCGCCGAACTGGTCCGTCGGCTCACCGACCCCGTGCTCGACTCGCTCGGCGTGCAGCGGGGCGAGTCGGTGATCGCGATCGTCAACGGCCTCGGCGCGGCCCATCCGCTGGAGTTGCAACTGCTGTTCGGTGAACTCGCCGACCATCTCGCGGAGCGGGGCGTGGCGATCCGGCGGTCGCTGGTCGGCAGTTTCGTCACCGCCCTCGACATGGACGGCGCGTCCGTCACGCTGGTGCGCTGCGACGACGAACTCCTCGACCTGTGGGACGCACCGACCGCCGCACCGGGATGGCCGAACGCCCCGGCCGGTGAATTCCGCGGCATCGCAGACCGATCCGCGGTGCAGTTTCGGTCGGATGTCGCCTCCCGTGAGGACGAACCGGAGGTGTCCGGCACCGCCGACACGTTGGGCCGGGCGGCGGTGGGGGCGTGGTTCGGCGCGTTCGTGGAGAAGGTGCTCGCCGAGGAGCCGAACCTCACCGACCTCGACCGCCGCGCCGGCGACGGGGACTTCGGCACCAACATGGTGGCCGCACTCGACCACGTCGACGTCGCCGGGATCCGCGACCGGTACTCCCCCGCGACGGTGTTCGAGTCGCTGTCCGACGCCTATCTCGGTCACGCGGGCGGCACGTCGGGCGCGCTGTTCGGGGTCTGGTTCCGGCAGTTCTACCGGGCGGCCGTCGACGCACCGCAGGGTCTGGACACGAAAGCGATCGCCGCCGCGGCACGGGCGGGCCTCGACACGATTCAGGAACTCGGCGGGGCGCAACCCGGTGACAAGACGATGATCGACGCCGTCGACCCCGCCGTCACCGCCCTCGAGTCGGCCGTCGAGCAGGGCAAGAATCCGGCCGACGCCCTGGCCGAGGCCGCGGACGCCGCCGGCCGCGGCGCCGAGGCGACCGCAGGCATCACCGCGCGACGCGGCCGGGCCAGCTACATCGGCGAGGCGGCGCGAGGCGTCGTGGACCCCGGCGCCCTCGTGCTGTCGTGGTTCTTCGCCGAGGGCGCGCAAGCGGCCCGCAGTACCGGGTAGTCACCGCGCACCGGGCACGGCACGTAGGGTGAGGAGGAGAACGCCGAGTCGTGCTGCGCAATCCCGTCGCCACACCTCTCCCGACCTGCGTACGGGACGCAGAATCACGGACGGACAAGTAGACAGTGGAAGACACCGCCAGCCGGGGAATCCAGGCCTTCATCGCCGATGTCGTGGAGCGGGGTGGCAAAGCGGTCCGGCTCACCCACTCGCGGCGCAACCCCGTCCAGGTGTGGGGCGACGACGGCACGAGTTGCATCGTGCGGGTGCGTTCCAAACTCAGCGGCGACTGGCAGGCCCGTAAACAGGACGAGTCGCTCGACGACGACGACACCGGATCGCAATTCTGGGTGTTCGTGGATCTCGCGAGTTCCCCGGAGGAGTTCTTCGTCGTGCCCTCGTCCGAGGTCGCCGACGACATCCGCGCCGAGGTGGACCTGTGGATGATGGACACCCCGGGGCGCACGCGGACCGGGCATCACGCGATTCCGCTGAGCCGGGTCGCGCACGGCCGCGGGCGCTGGGACCTGCTCGGGCTCGCCGGTGAGAAGGACCCCAGCCGCTACAGCGACGCTCAGCGCGCCACCACGGCGGCCACGTTGCGTGCCGACGCCGCCGCCCGCGCCTCCGCCAGGAAGAAGCCGGCCAAGGCGACCGCAGCCTTGGAGGAACTGGTCGATGCCCGGCTCGAGGTGGTCGCCGACTTCGAGGGATATCGGTTGGTCGGACGGTTCGATTCCGGCACCGGGACGTTGGAGATCACCCGCGGTCCGATGCAGGGCCGCCGGTTCCCCGACCCCACGACCGCGGCGACCGCCGTTGCCAGTCACATCAGCGGCGACGTCGAGACCCGCGACGGGTGGGAATTCTGGCGCACCGAACAGGGTGAACGAATTCCTCTGGAGCAGAACGTTATTCGGTAATATCTGAGAGTTCCCTGAAATCTGTTCCGGTGCGCGGCGGTTGAGAATACCCTGAGGTGGGTATCGCAGACATGATCCGCCGTGCCCCGGCGGGAGTGGCCACGGCCGATGGGAGCTCATCATGCGAATCGTCGACGGCGCAGTGAACGCCGTGACAGGTGCTGCGAACGCGACGACGAGTGCGGTCGGCGCGGTCGGAGGAGCGGCACTCGGCGGTGTGGTCGGCGGAGTCCGCGGGGCGGCGAGCGGGGCCCGGGCCGGCATGGAGAGCGGAAGTCATTCCACACCGGCCGCAGCGCTGACCCTGGCCGCCGTCGGCGCCGCGGGACTGGTCGAGTGGCCGGTGCTGGTCACCGCGGGCGGGGCGGCGCTCGTGCTGCGACAGTTCGGCGCGGGGTCCCGGACCTCACGCGACACCGAAGCCCCGACGTCGGCTGCACAGTAGCTGCCGTGGGACTCGGTCGATACGTCTCCGCTGCCGCGTCCCTGCCGGTGCGCGTCGCCGGAATCGGACTCGGGGTGGCGTCCTACGGCGGCGCCGTCGCCGCCGATCTGGTGGCCACCACCGCGCGGACCGCGACTCAAATCACCACCGAGGTGCTGGGCGGAACCCCGGCCCGTCGCACGAGTTCCGGACACGGCCGTGCCTGGATCGAGATCCGCGGACTCGACGGACCGCGCGGCGCCGACGTGGCGGCGGCCGTTCTCGGCGCGGTCCGCGCGACCGCCGGTGTGGACGGAGCCGAACTCAACCGCGCGCTGTCCCGCCTGGTGGTGACGGTCGGCGACCACGGACCGTCGGTGGCCGCGCTGTGCCGGGTGGTCGCGCGCGCGGAGGATGCCGCCCGCCCTCTCGTTCGCGGCGGCGTCCGGGACCGGCCCAGGGAACTGCCCGGCGACGACGTCGCACTCGCCGAACGGGCTCTCGCACTGGCCGCCGCGACGACGGGCCTGGTCGCAGCGGTCGGTGTCCGGCTGCTTCCGATGCCCAGCCTGCCGGCGGCGGTGCCCGCCGCCGCGGTCACGTTCGTCAACTATCAGCCGCGACTGCGCGGCATGGTCGAGAACCGGCTCGGGCCGGACGCCGCCGAACTGCTGCTCGCCACCGCTCAGGCCGTCGGCGACGTGCTGCGGCGCGCGCCGGCGTCTCTCGCCGTCGACGTGGCGTTGCGGTCGGCGATCACGGCGGAGGCGTGGTCCGGCCGGCGGGTGTGGCACCGCCGCGAACCCGAACTGGCCCGGGACCCCGCGGATGACTCGGCCAGCCGCCCCCGCGTGCGCGGCACGTCCGGACCGGTGGAGCGGGACGTCGACCGGGCGGCGATCGCGCAGTTCGCAGGGGCGACGGCGGTGGGGGTCGCGACCCGCAGTGTCGCGGGCGCCGCGGACGCGGCCCTGGTCGCCGCGCCGAAGGCGGCCCGCACCGCACGGGAGACCTTCGCCGCGACGCTCGGGCGCGGACTCGCCGACCGGCACTCCGTGCTGGTGCTGCGACCCGCCGCGCTGCGCCGCCTGGACCGGGTCGACGCGGTGGTCGTGGACCCGTCGGTGCTGCACACGGCGGAACTGCGGGTGAGCGGACTCCGTGCCGTTCGGGACGCCGACCGGACGCGGGTGTGGGAGTCCGCGAGGTCCGCCGTCGAGGCCGGCGCGCTCGGGGTGGGCTGGCACGCGCTCTCCGACCTGCCGGGCGATGTCGCCTCGGCCGCCGTGGACGAGGATTCCGCCGTCCTCGTGACGCCCGCCCACCACGCGAACGCGGCGGCCGTGCTCGCGCAGGCCCGCACGTCGGGCGCCCAGGTGATGTCGGTGAACGTGGACGGACTCGGCGGACTCCGCTCGGCTTTCGACGACCTGCTCCCGTCGAGCGGATCGCCGGATGCGGACCTCCGTGACGCCGTCGCGCAGTTGCAGGCGAACGGCGCGACGGTCGCGGTGGTGGCCGGCCACGCGCCGCACGCCCTGTCGGCGGCCGACGTCGGCATCGGTGTTCTCGCCGGCGGCGCCCCGCCGCCGTGGTGTGCGGACCTGCTGGTCGACGACCTCGCCGGGGTGTGGCGGGTGCTGCGGTCCCTGCCCGACGCCCGGACGGCGAGCCGGCGCGGCGTCGAGATCGCCACGGCGGCGTCGATGCTCGGTGCGCTCGTGATGCTGCCGGGAGTGCGCGGCCGCGGACCCGGGCCCGTCACGGTCGGTGCGGCGGCAGGATTGTGGACGGGACATTCTCTCGCGCGCAGTGTGCTGCGGGCCGAAATTCCCCCGGCCGCCCCGGTTCACGCCTGGCACGAGATGCCGGCGACGGAGGTGCGCCGGCTACTGCCCGTGCAAAACGACGTGGACGCCGCGACGTCCCGCCGCCGCTCGGTGCGTCTGGTGCTGACCCCGGTGGAGGCGATCGGGCGGCTCACCGCGTGGCCGGTCGGCCTGGCCTGGGACTTCGGGCGGGCGATGCGCACGGAGCTGTCGGATCCGCTGACCCCCGTCCTCGCCACCGGATCGGCGGCGAGCGCGCTACTGGGTTCGCCGATCGACGCGGTGCTCGTGGGATCGGTGCTCGCGGGGAACGCCGCGCTGTCGGCCGTGCAACGCCTGCACGCGGAACGACTGCTGAACAGGTTGCTGGCGGCGGGGGATCCGCCCGCCCACCGCGTCGCCGGATCCCCGAACAGTTGGGTGACGGAGCGGGTGGAGGCGTCGCGGTTGCGGCCGGGCGACGTGATCGAGATCTGCCCCGGCGAGGTGGTGCCCGCCGACGGCAGGCTCGTCGAGGCTTCGGGGGTCGAGGTCGACGAATCCTCGCTCACCGGGGAATCGCTGCCGGTGAGCAAGCAGACGTCGCCGACCCCGGGCGCACCGATCGGCGAACGTGCCTGCATGGTGTTCGCGGGCACCACGATCCTCACCGGCACGGCGACGGCGATCGTCACCGCCGTCGGCGACGCCACGGAAGCGGGACGTGCCGGTGCGATCACCCCGGCGAGTGCGGCGCATGTCGGTCTGCAGGCGCAGCTCAGAAGCCTCACCGACCGGGTGCTGCCCGTCAGCGTCGGGGGCGGGGCGCTGGTGACCGCCGTCGGATTCCTGCGCGGCACCGGACTGCGGCAGGCCGTCACCAGTGGTGTCGCGGTCGCGGTGGCCGCGGTTCCGGAGGGGCTGCCGCTCGTCGCGACCCTGGCACAGCAGGCCGCGGCACGCAGACTGACGAGATCGGGCGCGCTGGTGCGGGCGCCGCGGTCCGTGGAGGCGCTCGGCCGCGTCGACGTGGTGTGCTTCGACAAGACGGGCACCCTCAGCGAGAACCGCCTACGGGTGGTCTCCGCCGTTCCGCAGCCGGGTTTCGACCGCGACGACGTGCTCGCGTGCGCGGGCCGCAGCGCCGTCACCCGCGACGGCAGTCCGGCCGCGCACGCCACCGACGTCGCGATCGCCGACGCCGCAACGGACCTGCTGCCACCGGAGGGCGAGCACCGCAGTTATCTTCCGTTCCGATCCGGACGGCCCTACTCGGCCTCGCTGTCGGGGACGCACCTGTCGTTGAAGGGTGCACCGGAGGTCGTGGTCGCCGCCTGCACCGGAATCGACGCCGACGAGGTCCACGACACCGTGCTCGGGATGGCCGCCGACGGGTTGCGCGTCATCGCCGTCGCCCGCCGGACCGTCACGACATTCCAATCGCGACGCGCGGCCGACGACGCCGACGTACTCGACGAACTGTGCGGCGGCGGGCTGCAACTCGTCGGACTACTCGGGCTGGCCGACACCCCGCGCCCCGAGGCGGCCGGACTGCTTCCCGACCTCGAACGCCTCCAGGTCGGGGTCCGGCTGATCACGGGCGACCATCCCGTCACGGCCACCGCCATCACGCGAGAGCTGGGACTGCCCGTGTCGTCCGAGCAGGTGATCAGCGGCACCGAATGGGACACCCTGTCGCACCGGGGGCAGGAGAACGCCGTCGAGAAGTGCGTCGTCTTCGCCCGGATGACGCCCGAGCACAAGGTGCAGATCGTGCAGACCCTCGAACGTGTCGGTCACGTCTGCGCGATGGTCGGCGACGGTGCCAACGACGCCGCCGCGATCCGGGCCGCCAGTGTGGGGATCGGCGTCAGCTCGCGCGGTAGCGACCCCGCCCGCAGCGCCGCGGACGTGGTGCTCCTCGACGGCCGCGTCGACGCGTTGCGCGACGCCCTCGATGAAGGCCGCCAGCTGTGGCGGCGGGTCCAGGCCGGGGTGGCGGTGCTGCTCGGCGGGAACGCCGGGGAGGTGGCGTTCGCCCTGATCGGCAGCGCGATCGCCGGACGGTCACCGCTCACCGCGCGTCAGCTTCTGCTGGTGAACGTGCTCACCGACGCTTTGCCGGCAGCCGCACTCGCGGTGAGCCCGCCCAACGAACAGACCCGGGGAGAGGGCCGCGGACCGGACAGTGCGGCGCTGTGGCGGACCGTCGCGATCCGCGGCGCCGCCACCGCGGCAGGCGCGACGACGGCGTGGGCGCTGGCGAGCGTGACCGGCAGGCAACGCCGGGCGTCGACGGTCGGGCTGGTCGCGCTGGTCGGAACGCAGCTGGGGCAGACGCTCATCGATTCGCGCAGCCCGCTCGTCGTCCTCACCGCGGGTGGGTCACTCGCCGCGCTCACCGTGATGGTCAGTACGCCCGGGGTCAGTCAGCTCCTGGGATGCACCCCGCTCGGACCGATCGGGTGGGCCCAGGCGCTGGGGTGCGCGGGTGCGGCGACCGCGGCAGCCGCGTTCGCACCGGGACTGGTGGAGAAGCTTGCGGGCGATCAGTCGACGATCTCGATCACGCCCGCCCGCAGCAGCACGGCGTACACCTCCCGGAGCGGTGGGGTGAGTACCCGGGTGACCACCCCGGTCAACGGGTCCGCGGCGCCGGAGAAAACACCGGCAGCGGTCTGGGCGACGGCACTCAGCACACCCGACACGGTTCACGGTCAAGGTGGCTGACCGGAAAACGGCACGCACAAGGGAGACGAACTATGGCCCAACGAACGTCGGAGGCGCAGTCGCACAGCGATGCCGTCCAGCGGGTGCAGGCGGCCCACAGCTTCGCCGTGCAGTTACCGATCCTCGGCAGGGTGCCGCTGCCACGTCCCGAGCAGCTGGCATTCTTCGCGGCGATCGGCCTGCTCGCCGCCGTCGAAATCATCGAATGGCCGGTTGCGCTGACCATCGCAGCAGGACACGTGCTGATCACCGATCAGCACAACCGGGCCGTCCAGGAGATCGGGGAGGCGCTGGAAGGCGTGTGACGCGGAATCCGGCTCAGGCGGGCGGGCAGGCCGGCGACGTCAACTGCGCGATCGCCACGATCGAGCAGGCCGTCGCCTTCGACAGTTTCCACGTCCCGTTCTCGCCGGGCACGAAGATGGCGGGCAGGGTGTTCTGCTGCACCTGGCCGTTGATCGTCAACTGCAGCTGCGCGCTGGCGCTGCCGTCGCCGTTGTCGATGACCGGGTCCAGCACCTGAACCTGCGCACCCGCCTGCTGAGCGGCGGCCGCGACCTGGTTGAACAGGTTCGGATCCTGCTCCGAACCCTCCACCATGGCGATCTTCTGGTCGAGCGGAGTGGCCGGGTCGAGGCCCTTCGCCAGCAGGGCGTTGAGGTCGGCGGCTGTCGGCAGAACGAGGTCGGCCGTCGTTTCGGTCGCCGACGTGGTGGTGGACGTGGTGGTCCCGCTCGAGCCGGACGACTCGTCGGAACCACAGGAGGACATCGTGAGGGCTGCGGCGATCGCTACCGCGGCAACCGTGATCTTGCGGATCGTCAACTCAGTTACCTCTTCGTATCTCGGTGCGCAGGTCGTTCGGTCTCACATCGAGTCTGAAGGTTTGCGGAGCGTCGCGCCGTCGAAGCCAGAGAATTCTCAGACTTCGCCCGAATTCATGCCGCCGTGCCGAACGCGCCGCGGTACGGCGTGGCGTGGCTCCACTGCAGGGCCGCAACGGTGACGTCGGACGCGGGAAGGTCGTCGTGATGGGTCTGGATGAACGCGATCAACGCGCGGGCGGTGCGGGCGAGGGCAACCTTGTGCTGCCGGGACGTCTCCGCGAGTTCGGTGAACGCGTCGTTCTCGGAGCAGCCGCGGAAGGCGATGAGGATGCCGACAGCGATGTCGACCGCCGTGCGGGTGGAGTAGCTGGGCGTCGTCATGAATGTTCTCCCAACCTGCGTCGGAACGGGTACCACTCCATCTTCCCGCACCGGGTACGACGTCGAAAGAGTTCGAATCGCCCGGTGTATTAGTCGTCCGAGTTCTTCACCGAGGTTTTCCCTTACGGTAGGGGCATGGCTACCGTCTGGACGATCCCGATCGACATCACTTCTCGCTGGCTCGACAATGCCGAGGTCCAGACCTTCCTCGCGTCCAACGACCTGGACAACGCGTCCCCCGACCCGCGGGTGCGGTTCGCGCAGTTCGCGGACGTCACGAAGTCCCTCGAACGGCACATCGGGCACACCTTCTCCTCCGTGCAGGGCGCCGCCACCGCACTGTTCGACGGCATCGACGGCGGTACTCCCGTCGCGTTGAAACTGGCGGCGCTGCGACTGATTCTGAGAGAGGTGTATCAGACCCGCCACGCGCCGAAGCCGTTTCCGAAGCGGGTGGGTGAGGAACTCGGCACCTACGTCTACGCGCTCCTCGATCCGCGCAACAGGTCGGTGTTCTACGTCGGCTCCGGGCGCGGCACCCGGGTGTACGGCTACGTGTGGGAGGCGTTGGCCGAGAACGAGCACCGGCAGACGCTCGAGGATCCGGAGACCGACAGCGCCGAGGTGAAGGCCGCGACGATCGCCCGCATCCGCGAGATCTACGACTCCGGCCACGAGGTCGAGCACTACATCGTGGCGCATCGGATCGCCGACACCGCCGACGTTGCCGACGCGGTGCGGGGCGGAGTCGTGGGAGCGCTGGGGCTCGTCGAGGGCGCCGAGCTCGGCAATCTCGCCGGCGGCGCGGGCGAGCATCGCGCGGTGCCCGTCGACGACCTCGTGTTGCAGTACGCAGCAGAACCCGTCCCGAACCTGCCGACCCCGTGCGTCGTCCTCGAGGTGCCCGCTGCGTCCCGGCGCGGCGTGACGCCGGAGGAGGTGTACGAACTGTCCCGCGGCGCGTGGGCGGCCGGCGCTGCCGTGCGCAACACCGACGACATCCCGGTGATCGTGTTCGCGGACAACATCGTTCGTGCCGCATACCGTGTCAAGTCGTGGTCGACGGTGGCACGACCCGGTGACGCGGCGCTGTGGCGGTTCACGGGCGAGTCCGACACCGAACTGGAGAGCCAATTCGTGAACAAGCGGATCGTCCCCGCCAAGGTCGGCCTGAAGAAGTGGCCCACCCACGGCTGGGTCCCGCACCTCACCCAGGCCCGCCCCGGCCGCTGACGTGAGCGGCAAAGCGTGCCCCGGCACACTTTGCCGCTCACGTACGGAGTGGCCTCCCGAGTCGGTGGGGTGTGGTAAGTCTGAGCCGACCGGAGTTGGGGAGCGAAGGGAGGCCACGTGCTCGTACTGCATCGTGCCGAGCGTTCCACCACTCTCGCGTCGGCTCTCGGCGACGTGCTCGCGACCCCGCTGTCCGATCCGTTTGCCCGTGAGGTCGTCGCCGTCCCGGCGAAGGGTGTGGAGCGCTGGCTCACCCAGCGACTCTCGACCGCGCTCGGTGCCCGGCCCGGCGTGGGCGACGGGGTGGCCGCGAACATCGACTTCCCGTCACCCGCCCGGCTCGTGGACGAGTGCCTCGCCGCCGCCACCGGAGTGTCCGCCGACGACGACCCGTGGCATTCGTCCCGGGTGCTGTGGGCGCTGCTCGGTGTCGTCGACGACTGCCTCGGCGAGCCCTGGTGCGCCGTCCTCGCCAAACACCTCGGGCACGGCCGGCCCGACGGCGACCCGGACGATCACCGGCCCGGCAGGCGATACGCCACCGCCTCGCACCTGACCGAACTGTTTCGCAGTTACGCCGCGCAGCGGCCGGCGATGCTGGTCGACTGGGCAGCAGGCCGGGACGCCGACGGTGCGGGCGGCCCACTCGACGACGACCTGCTGTGGCAAGCCGAATTGTGGCGGCGGCTGCGTGCGAGGCTTGGCGGCCCCGCGCCCGCCGAGCGCCTCGACTCCGCCTGCGCCCGGTTGCGCGAGGAACCGCACCTCGTCGAACTCCCCGGCAGGCTGTCGCTGTTCGGCCCGACCCGCCTCGCGACCGATCAGATCGCCGTTCTCGCCGCCCTGTCCGTCAATCGTGATGTGCACCTGTGGCTTTCGCATCCGAGCCCCGCACTGTGGTCGTCGCTGTCCACGGCGGACGGCGTTCTCGCGCGCGCCGACGACCACACCGCCCTGTCCGTCGCCCACCCCCTGCTGTCGAGCCTGGCGCTGGACGTCCGCGAACTCGAGTCGAGACTGACCCGCCTCGACGTCGAGGACCTCCACCACACGGGACCCCCGCCGCCGGACTCTCTGCTGGGGTGCCTGCAGGCAGATGTCCGGGACAATCGGGCGCCGGCGCTCGCCGAGTGCACCGCCGACGAGTCCGTGCAGGTCCACGCGTGCCACGGGCCTGCCCGTCAGGTGGAGGTTCTGCGCGAATGCCTCCTGCATCTCTTCGAGGACGATCCGACTCTCGAACCGCGCGACGTGCTCGTCATGTGCCCCGACGTCGAGTCGTACGCGCCGCTGATCCGGGCCGCGTTCGGGCAGGACGTGCTCGGGCACCCCGGTCACCGTCTGCGGGTCCGCCTCGCTGATCGGGCCCTGCACCAGACCAATCCGGTGCTCGCCGTGGTGTCCAGCCTCCTCGAGCTCGCCGACGCGAGGGTGACGGCGAGTCAGATTCTGGACCTGTCGGCGGCCGCCCCGGTGCGCAGGCGGTTCCGGTTCGGCGACGACGACCTCGAACGGATCCGGGAGTGGGCGTCCGCGACGGGTGCCCGCTGGGGAATCGGGCCGCGACAGCGTGCGGCGTTCGGTCTCGGCGACTTCCCGCAGAACACGTTCACCACCGCACTCGACCGCATCCTGCTCGGCGCCGCGGCAGACGAGTCCGCGGGCGAATGGCTCGCCCTCGCTCTTCCGCTCGACGACGTCGACAGCAACGACATCGACCTCACCGGGAGGCTGGCCGAGTTCGTCGACCGCCTCGACGTCGCGTTGCGCGGGCTCGCCGGGCCGCAGTCGGTCGCGGACTGGTCGAGCGCGCTCACCCGGGCGCTGCACCTGCTCGTCGACGTCGGCGCCGCCGACACGTGGCAACTGGCGCAGGCCAGAAGGGAACTGGGGGCGGCGACGGAGCACGGCGGCGACACGGTCCTGCGACTGTCGGACGTGCGCGCCATGCTCGCCACCCGGCTCGCGGGACGACCCACCCGCGCGAATTTCCGCACCGGGGAGCTGACGGTGTGCACGATGGTGCCGATGCGCTCGGTGCCGCACCGCGTCGTCGTCCTCCTGGGGCTCGACGACGAGGTGTTCCCGCGGGGTGTGAGTGTGGACGGCGACGACGTGCTTGCCCGTAATCCTCTTCTCGGCGAACGCGATCCGCGCAGCGAGGACCGGCAGTTGCTGCTCGACGCCGTCATGTCCGCCAGTGAGAAGCTCCTGCTGTTCTACACGGGCGCCGACCCCGTCACCGGCATGTCCCGGCCTCCTGCGATCCCGCTGTCCGAACTGCTCGATGCGGTCGCGGCCACCGTCGGGAGCGATGCCCTCCCCGGCGTCGTGACCCGGCATCCGTTGCAGCCGTTCGACGCCCGCAACTTCCGGCCCGAGCGTCCGTTCAGTTTCGACCGGGCGGCGCTGGCCGGTGCCCGCGCTGCGCAGCATCCACCCGAACCGGAACCCGCGTTCCTGCCCGCGCCGCTGGTGCCGCCGACGCCGGAGGACGTCGACCTAGCGGAACTCGTTGCGTTCCTGGTGCATCCGACGCAGGCGTTCCTGCGGCAACGGCTGAGGTTGCGGGTCCCCGACGTGGACGAGGACCTCGCCGACGCATTGGACGTGGCGCCCGATCCGCTCGCCCGCTGGGACCTCGGCCAGAGGATGCTCGTCGCGCGACTGTCGGGAACCGAACCGGCCGACTTCCGCGCCGCCGAGTGGCGCCGGGGCACGTTGCCGCCGTTCAAGTTGGGGGAGTCGGTGCTCGGCGACATCGAGCACGCGGTCGAGGCGCTCGTCGCGGTCAGCGGGTCCGTGCACGTCGGACGCGCGGAGACCGTCGACGTCGATGTCGATCTCGGCAACGGACGGCGCCTCACCGGCACCGTGGGGGGTGTGCACGGATCGGTGATCGCGAGCACCACGTATTCGAGGCTGGGACCGAAACACCGCCTCGCCGCGTGGGCACAGTTGCTGGCCGTCGCGGCGTCCGACCACGGCGGCGACACCGAATGGACGGCCGTGACGACCGGCCGCGGCTCGTACAGCCGCCCGGCGTGGCGCTCGACCCTGACGGCGCCGGAGAACGCGCGGGAGGAGCTGGTGCGACTGGTCGAACTGCGCGATCTCGGGTTGCATGCGCCGTTGCCGATCGCCACGGCCGCGTCGGCTGCCTACGCCGAGCGACGGCACGGCGGCAGCAGCATGGAGGACGCGATCGAGGCGGCCCGGAAGGAATGGAGCAGTGATTTCGGTGACGCACGCGACCGCCACATCACGTACGTGTACGGGGCTTCGCCCGGCATCGACGTCCTCGGCGACGCGGTGACGATCGAGAACTACGCCCGGCAACTGTGGGCGCCACTGCTCGCTGCGGAGACGGTGGCGCAGCCGTGACCGGCGCGCGAGGCTTCGACCTGCTCGGTCCGCTGCCGGAGGGCACGACGGTGCTCGAGGCGAGCGCCGGCACCGGCAAGACGTACGCGATCGTCGGGCTGGCCGCCCGCTTCGTCGCCGAGGGCGGTGTCGACCTGTCGCAGTTGTTGCTGGTGACGTTCAGCCGCGCGGCGACGCAGGAATTGCGGGAACGCACCCGTGAGCGATTCGGTTCCGCCGCAGCCGCATTGGCCGACCCCGCGACCGCGCGGCTGAGCACGGACCACGTGATCCGGCACCTCGCCGAGGCCGAAGCCGACGAGGTGACGCTGCGGCGCAGGCGCCTGCTGCAGGCACTGTCGGATTTCGACGCCGCCACCATCGTCACCACTCACAGCTTCTGCCAGCGCATGCTCGACGGCCTCGGGATCGCGGGCGAACGCGACCCCGACACGGTGCTCGTCGAGGCCGCCGACGACCTCACGACGGAGGTGATCGCCGACCTGTACCTCCGGGCGTACGGCCGCGCCGACTCCGCCCCGTTCACACCCGCCGAGGCCACCGCCGCCGCCCGCGCCGCCATCTTCGACCCGCAGGCCGTGCTCGCCCCGGAAGATGCGCGGGGTACCCCAGCCGGAGATCGGGTCGCGTTCGCCGAGGCGGTCCGCGCCGAAGTCGAGCGACGCAAACGCGCGGTGGGGTTGCGTGACTTCGACGATCTCCCGATGCTCCTCCACCGCGTCCTCAGCGATCCCGAGCACGGTGCGGCGGCCTGCAGGCGGGTCCGCGAACGCTATAGCGTCGTGCTCGTCGACGAGTTCCAGGACACCGACCCCCTGCAATGGGACATCCTGCGCCGAACGTTCCACGACAGCGGAACGCTGGTGCTCGTCGGCGACCCGAAGCAGGCGATCTACGCGTTCCGCGGCGCCGAGGTGCTCAGCTACCTGGATGCGGTGCGCTCCGCCGACCGGCACCAGGAATTGACCACCAACTGGCGAAGCGATCAGGAACTCCTCGACGGCCTCGAGTATCTGCACAGCGGCGCCGCACTCGGGCATCCCGAGATCGTGGTGCACCGCGTCGACGGTGCGAGGCCGAAGTCGCGCCTCACGGGCTCTGTGCCACTGCGACTGCGCTACCTGCCGCGGACCGGCGCCGGGCCGATCAACAAGTCGGGATACCCGGCGGTGGGGCCGCTCCGGAAGAAGATCGCCGCAGACCTCGCCGCCGACATCGTGGCCCTCCTCGACGGCGGCGCGACACTCGACGCCGGGGGGAGCGTCCGACGCGTCGAGCCCGGCGACATCGCGGTCCTGGTGCGCACCAACGCCCAGATCACCCTGGTCCACGACGCCCTCGACCGCGCCGGGGTGCCGTCCGTGCTCGCCGGCGGGGCCAGCGTCTTTACCACTCCCGCTGCGCAGCACTGGCTCTGGATCCTGCAGGCCATCGAGCAGCCGCACCGCGCCGACCGGGTGCGGCTGGCCGCGCTCACCCCACTGCTCGGCCACACGGCCGAGGAACTCGACGCCCGCGGCGACGACATCGTCGCGGAGGTCGGCGGTCAGCTGAGGGAACTCGGCTCGGTGTTCGCGCAGTCCGGTTTCGCGGCCCTGTTCGAACGATTGTCCGCGGTCGGCGCGCTGGAGGCGAGACTGCTCCGGCTGGCGGCGGGCGAGCGGGCGCTGACCGATCTGCGGCACGTGGCGCAGTTGCTCAACGGTGCCGCCGTCGAGCAGTCGCTCGGCCTGACGGCGGTCACCCGCTGGCTCACCGAACGCATGAAGGATCCGACCTCGGGCGGGGTGGACCGCAGCCGGCGGCTCGACAGCGACGCCGCGGCGGTGCAGATCGCGACCGTCCACGCCAGCAAGGGCCTCGAATTCCCGCTCGTCTACCTGCCGTACGCGTGGGACGTCGCCACGATCTCGAAACCGAGCAAACTGCTGCTGCACGACGACAACGGCCGACGCGTCCTCGATGTCGGCGGCCCCGGCAGCCCCGGCTACGCCGACCGCAGGAACCGGCACGACGCCGAAGAGGCGGGGGAGGAGTTGCGGCTGCTGTACGTCGCGGTCACCCGGGCGATGTGCGGGCTCGTGATGTGGTGGGCGCCGGCGTTCACGACGGCGGGCGCGCCGCTGCACCGGATGATCCTGGGTCGGCAACCCGGGCAGCGGGACGTCCCGCAGAAGGTCACCGTCCCCGAGGATCCCATTGTCGCGGAACGGTTGTCCGCCTGGGGCACGGCGGCGCCGGAGACGGTGACCGTCGAGGCGGTGGGTTCCGAACCCATCCCGCGGGTCGGCTGGACACCGCAGCGTGAGCCCAGCGGCGACCTGGAGGCCGCGAGGTTCCGTCGGCTGCTGGACACGCGGTGGCGTCGCACGTCGTATTCGGCGCTGACGGCGTCCGCACACGACGCGCCTGCCGTCGGCAGTGAAGCGGAGGTCGAGGAGAAGACGGACGAGCCGGACGAACCGCCACTGCTCGCGCCGGACGACGTCACCGCGGGATTGCCGTCGACGATGAACGAACTGCCGGGCGGCGCGACATTCGGCACGCTCGTCCACGCCGTCTTCGAGATCGTCGACACCGCGGCACCCGATCTGGAGGACGAAGTCCTGCGGTGCTGCCGCGATGTGATCGCGTCGACCCTGTCGGACGTCGATCCGGCCCAGCTCGCCGCGGCACTGGTACCGGTGCTGCGCACTCCGCTCGGCGCGGGGGCACTCGCCGACCTGGCACCCGCAGACCTGCTGGCGGAACTCGACTTCGAACTGCCCCTCGCCGGCGGCGACACGCCCTCGCTCACCGTGATGCTCGACGGCGTCGGCAGATTGCTGCGCACTCACCTTCCCGACGACGACCCACTCCGGTCGTACGCCGACGCCGTGCAGACACTCGAACCGACCCCGCTGCGCGGATACCTCACCGGCAGCATCGACGCGGTGCTGCGACTGCCCGGACCGCGGTACGTCGTGGTCGACTACAAGACCAACCGTCTCGCGCAGGGTGACCTGACCACCGCGCACTACACCCGCGAGAGGATGGCCGCGGAAATGTTGCGGGCGCACTATCCACTGCAGGCCCTGCTGTATTCCGTTGCGCTGCATCGATACCTGCGCTGGCGGCAGCCGGGCTACGATCCGGCGGTGCACCTCGGTGGTGTCCAGTACCTGTTCGTCCGCGGGATGGTCGGGCCCGGCACGCCACCGGGCTGCGGAGTCTTCGACTGGGCGCCGCCCGCCGCGTTGATCACCGAGCTGTCCGACCTGCTGTCCGGGTCGGCCTCCCCGCAGGATGCGGCGCGATGACCGAGGTGCAGGTGGCGCAGCGCGGCAAGGGCATGCTGCGGATCTTCAACGAGGCCGGGGTGCTGGCCGCCGCGGACGTGCACGTCGCGCTGCGGTTGTCGGCGCTCGGCGGCGAATCCTCGGAAGACGTCGTGCTGGCGACGGCGCTGGCGGTGCGTGCGGTCCGGTCCGGCTCGGTGTGCCTGGACCTGACGCGGTTCCGGGACGTCACCGTCGACGAGGAATCCGAGGTCGATCTCGACGCCCTGCCCTGGCCGGACGACGACACCGTCGTCGCGGCTCTGCGCCGGAGCCCGCTGGTCACGGGTGGTCCCGCGGGACCGCTCCGACCGCTGCGGCTCGTCGACACGGCCGAGGGCGGGCTGCTCTACCTCGACCGGTACTTCCGGCAGGAGGCGACCATCCGGCGGGTTCTCGACCAGCGCGCCGTCGGGTATCCCGTCGTCGACGAGCAGTCGCTGCGGGACGGGCTGGACGCGTTGTTCCGCGACCAGCACGACGACACGGCGCCGGCTCCGTCGCCGGATCGGCAACGGATCGCGGCCGCGGTCGCGGCCACGCAATGGACGTCGGTGGTGGTCGGCGGACCCGGAACGGGCAAGACCCACACCGTCGCCCGGGTGCTGGCGTTGCTGACCAGGCAGCCCGGGCCGGGACGGCGTATCGCGCTCGCGGCACCCACCGGGAAGGCCGCGGCGCGGTTGCAGGAGTCGGTGCGCGAGCAGGCCGACGCACTCGGATTGCCGACCGAACTGAAGGCGATGACACTGCATCGGCTGCTGGGCTGGCAGCGTGGACGCGGCAGCCGCTTCCGTTACAACGCGAACAATCACCTGCCGTACGACGTGATCGTGGTCGACGAGACGTCGATGGTGTCGCTGACGATGATGTGCCGGCTCCTCGAGGCCGTCCGCCCGGACACACAATTGGTACTCGTCGGGGACCCGGATCAGCTGACGTCCGTCGACGCGGGCGCGGTCCTGGCCGATCTCGTCGCCAGGCCGGTGTCGGGCACCGAGAATCCGGTGCTCGCCAGGATCGTCGGCGACGACCTCGACGCCGCCGACGACCCACTCGAAGCCGCCCTGAGTGCGGGCGAACGGGACAGGTTGCGGGGCGGAGTGGTCCGGCTCAGCCGCGGGCGGCGCTTTGGCGGCGCCATTGCCCAGCTTGCCGTCGCGGTGCGGGAAGGCGAGCCGGACGAGGTCGTGGAGATCCTGTCGCGCGGTGCCCCGGAGGTGTCGTTCCACGGACCCGAAGATCTGGGCGCACTGCGGGCGGACGTGGTGGCGACGGCCGCCGCGGTCACGCGTTCCGCGGAATCCGGCGATGCCGCTGCTGCACTTCGACATTCGGAGGAGCACCGGCTGTTGTGCGCGCACCGGGAAGGTCCGTACGGCGTGCAGCGGTGGGCGCGGCAGGCGATGGAGTGGATCGGGGAGTCGACGGGGCAGCGACTGGACCCGGATCGCTGGTATCCGGGCCAGCCGCTGATGGTGACCGCCAATGATCACGAAACGAAGATCTACAACGGCGACACCGGGGTGATCGTGCGTCGGGACGACGATGAGCTGTTCGCCGCATTCGTTCGGGGCAGCGAACCGTTCCTGTTGCATCCGACGCATCTGTCCGCGGTGCAGACGGTGTACGCGATGACGATTCACCGCAGCCAGGGCAGCCAGTACGACACGGTGACCGTGGTGCTGCCCGGCGCGGCGTCTTCGCTGCTGACCCGCGAATTGCTGTATACCGCGATCACGCGTGCGCGAAAGCACGTGCGGATCATCGGGACCGAGGATGCGGTGCGGGCGGGAGTGCAGCGCCGGGTGCTGCGAGCGAGTGGGCTGCGGAGGGCGATTCCGTAGCCCGGCCCCGCACGGACGAGATCACGACGGCGACGGTCGCCGACAGGAACACGACCTGCAGAAGTGTGCGGGGGATCAGCGCTTCGAACGGTCCCGTCGACAGGCCTTCCGCGGCGGCGTACACGTTCGCCGGGAACATCAGGATCAGCAGGGCGGTGAGGCACCCGGCCGCCCACGGCGCGGTGCGCCGGATCAGCAGTCCCGCGGCGCCGGCCAGTTCGAGCAGACCGGTCAGGGTCACCAGCAGGCCCGGGTTCGGCAGGGACGGCGGAACCATGGCGACGAGTTCCGCCCGCAGTCCGAAGAAGTGGGCCATCCCAGTCAGTGTGAACATGGCCGCGAGCCCACCCCGCAGGGCGACAGGCCACGGCCGGAACCGGCGCACGCCGGCCGCGCCCGCGGCGAGCAGTGCCAGAGTGACGGTGACGAGGGCGATCAAGGGTTCCATGCCAGTCTCCTGAATCGATCAGTGTTCGTGGGTGTGACCGCTGCGCGACAGCCGGTCGCGGGCGGCGCTGAACTTCCGTGCGACGGGCACACGGGTGGTGGCCCGGGCCAGGCCCATCACCGGTGTGCCGACATAGATCGACTCGGCGCGGTCCACCGGATAGGTCTCGTGCCAGACGCCGACGGCACCGGGCGCCTTGCGGGCCCGCCGGTTGAACGCGGCCCAGGCCGGGCGGTGCTTCGCCTCACTGTCACTGGCGTAGGCGTACAACTTGTCGACGGAGTTCCAGTACTGAATCACCGTCGGTCCGCGCCCCTCGAATGTCAGACGGTAACCCAGCAGACCCGAATCGGGGTCCTCCGAGAGTTCGCGCAGCATCTTCGGCATCGCGACGAGAGTGGGCAACCACAGGTCGGGCCGCCACGGCCGGTTGATGGTCATCCCGATCAGGAAGACCACCAGTTCGCCGTCGTAGTGGTGCGTCGAACGGGTGGGTTCGATCGTCGTCATCTGACGCCTCCCAAGGTTGGATATTAGAACTATCTAATAATGGATAGTGTCAGTATCCAATGTCAAGGGTGCGGGCACACGAAAAACCCGGACCGCGCAGAGCGCGACCCGGGTGGCTGGTACGGAGTGGATTACGGCAACGGGACCTGCGGTGTCACCGGCACGACCGCAGCGAGCGCGCGCTCGTGGGCGTCGGTGGACCATTCGGGTTCGGTCGTGATGTTCAGGTCCCCGACGATCGTGCCGAAGAGGTCGATGTCCGTGCTGTACAGGATCACCGCGTTGCGCTGCGAGTCCGTGAAGTTCGTGCCGGTGATGTTCGCGTCACTCAGGTCGGCGTGCGACAAATCCGCGGCCGCGAAGTTGGTGCCGGTGAGGTTCGCCCGCTCCATGTTCGCGCCCGCCAGGTCGGCGAAGCTCAGGTTCAGGCCCGCCAGGTTCGCGGAACTCAGATCGGCGCCCGGGCAGGTCGTGCGGTCCTCGGGGCTCGGATTCGCCACGATCCTGCAGCCGTTGATCTCGGTGAGAACGTCCGCCCCGGCCGTGCCTGCGCCCGCAGAAAGTGCGGCACCTCCGGCCAGCGCGACCGCGCCCAGTGCCCTGAAATATGTCCTGCCCATGCCGGACCGCCCCCTCGCGTAGAACCTCAACCGTCATCGCCGAACTTAGTGCCGGCCGCCCTGCGCCGCACGGGGAACGGCGACACCGGCACGTTGAAGCGTAGACGGGTGGAGCGGTCGGTGATCGGCTACTCGCAGGCGATGCCGTCGTTGTCGCGGTCGAGGTGCGACGCGTAGCCGTCCTGTCCGCGGTAGATCGGAGCGACGCCGGCGTTGCGGGCCTCGGTGCAGTTCTTGTAGCCCGCCCGCGGTGCGGGGGCCTGCGGTGCCGGAGCCACCTGCGGCGCGGGGGCTGCCTGCGGAGCCGGTGCGACCTGCGGTGCGGGAGCGGGTGCTGCCGGAGCGGCGGGTGCGGGCGGCAGGAGTGGGTTCACGGCGTCGGCCGATCCGCTCGGAATCAGGGACGCGATCTCCGGGGGAAGGAAATCGAAGATTGTCGCCGCCTGCGCGGAAGGTGCGGCCGCCATCGATATGGCGGCACAGCCGAGGATGCCGAGAACTAGCCGTCGAGCCTTCATATTTACCTCGTTCAGGGGTGGGGCAGGGCTTCCGCGGAATGGTCGAGAAATGCCACGGCGGCCAACTCATTCGGTGTAGTGGGAATAGTAGCCAACGGGTAACGAACTACGAAAGTCGTTGAAGCGCAATGTTCCTCTGTGTCATTCACGCGAATGACACAACCCTCGACCTGTACTTGAACAGAAAACTACCGAGAAGTTCGGATCAAGCACGATATGAGCCGGAGATATCCGTGTCGTCGATCAGAACGGTGAGAAACGCGCTCTATAGTCGCTCTGTGCTGTCATCTGCCTCCTCGACCATGACCCGGCCGGTGCGATTGCCGACAGGGCACCGCTGGCTTGTCGTAGACGTCGAGACCTCCGGTCTTCGTTCGTCCACGCACAGAGTGCTCAGCGTCGCGGCGTTGGCATTGCGTGAAGACGGTTCGGTGGAGCGAGAATTGGTGACTCTGCTCAACCCGGGCTGCGACCCGGGGCCGGTTCATATCCACAATCTCACGCCACAGCGTCTGGCGGGGGCACCTCGCTTCGAAGAGGTCGCGAAAGATCTGCTGGAGCTTCTCGACGGTCGGACGCTGGTCGCGCACAACGCGTCGTTCGATTACGGCTTCCTCGATGCCGAGATACGGCGGGCGGGGATGACGATGCCGACGCGGCAGCGGCTCTGCACCCTTGCTCTGTCGCGACGCCTCGAGATCGACGTCCCCAACCACAAGTTGTCCACTCTGGCTGCGCACTGGAAGGTTCGTCAGAACCGGGCACACGACGCCTACGACGATGCCCTCGTGCTGACGGAGGTCTTCGCGCACAGCGCCTCGCTGGCAGAGTCTCTCCGACTGCCTCTGCCTGTCGTCGGCTGCGCCGATCGGCGGGCGGTGTACCCGGATCGGATTCCGCGCGTGGAGTCTCCGTGGCGGAATCCGGGTCGACTCGACCCCGGGACCGGACTGGTCCAGGGCATGAAACTGGTCATCAGTGGCAGTACGGATGTTCCCCGTCTTGCGCTCGCCGCACGGCTGGCAGCCGCCGGCCTGGACGTCATGAATTCGGTCAGCCGCCAGACGAGTGTCGTCGTCTGCAACGATCCGCATTCGTCGAGTGCAAAGGCGCGGCGCGCCGTGGCGGACGGGATCCCGGTCCTGACCGAGTCGCAACTCGGCGAGATGTTGCAACATGTGATGCCGGGTGAGCCGAAGGCGGCCGCCACACCGTCCGAAGGCCGGAAGTATCGACCTCCGGAAACTGTCGCCTCCGAGAAACCCTGGCACGGAAGGAGAGTACTCATCGTCGGTGGCTCGCATTCGGACTCCGTTCTGATGCGCTCCCGAATCGTGCAGCTGGGTGCCAAGCCGTCGGTCAATCTCTCCGCGGGAGTCACCGATGTCCTCGTTCTCGATGGTGGCGAACTCGATCCCCGCATGGACCGAGTCTCGGCACGTCAGCTGCCGCTGCTCACCGCCACCGATGTGAACACCGCACTCGACCCGGCGGCACCACGCGACGAGGTGCCGCAAGTCGAGGCGGTGGCGTCCCTCGAACCGATCCGACCACAATGGGTTGCGCCGTTGCTGGCACGCGGAGAGGTGATCGACCTGCCGCCGCAGACGACGTCGCTGACGGTCAACGCGTCGTGGCGCGCCCATGTCGAGGGCGACGCGTTCGACGTGGATGTGGTTGCGCTTCTTCTCGGCGAAGACGGCCGAGTCGGTTGCGACGAGGACTTCCTCTTCTACAACTCGCCGACGAGCGCGGACGGCACTGTGGAATTGTCCTGCGACGGCAGCAGCGAGCAGGGAGTTCGGATCGAATTGACTGCCCTGCACTCCGACTACCAGTGCGTGTCCGTATCCGCGGCGATCGGAGGCGATCGTACTTTCGGCGAACTCGGTCCGATCTCGGTGACCGTGGATGCTCCGGACCACACAATCGCAACGTTCGTACTGGACGCCGGCACGACCGAACGGACGATGCATTTCGCCGAGATCTACCGACGCGCCGGGCGGTGGCGCCTCCGCGCGGTGGGTCAGGGGTATGAATACGACCTCGCGACGCTCGCCACCGAGTACGGGGTGATGGTCGACGATTGAGGATCCCTCACCGTTCGGACCGGAGTGTGGCGCGGGCCGGGGGCGTCCGTCGGATTTGCACGTCGGGGAAGGTGGGGATCTCGAATCGGGTGTGGGTGAAGGGTTCGGTGCAGACGCGCTGGGCGTGTGCCGCGATCTCGCCGAGGGTGGTCACCCACATTCCGTCCATTGCCTTGACGTTCTCGACTAGCCGTTCCAGTGCTGCTGCTTTGGAGGGCCGTCCGGAGATGAACGGGTGGTTCGTGAGGACGAAGCACCCGCCTTCGGCGTGCTGGGCCTCCGCTTCCAGGGTCCACATCTCGAGGACCTTGGCGGGACTTTCGATGACGCCGCTGCCGGTGACACCCGGGTAGAACGCGTATTGCTCCCAGTCGTCGAGTGCCCAGTCGACGGGAATTTCGATCAGGGTCCGTCCCGATTCCGGGTTGGTCGCCATCAGGTAGGGTTCGTCGCCGTCGAGCAGGCTGGAGTCGTAGACGAAACCTCGTTCGGCGAGGAGTTCGGGTGTGTGCCAGTTCATTTCCCACCAGGGTGCGCGATAGCCGACGGGGCGGATGCCCGCGACCTCTTCGAGCGCGTCGAGTCCCCGGTCGAGGTAGCGTGCCTCGGTGGCCGCGTCGAGGCCCTTCATGGGTTCGTGCAGATACCCGTGGTGTCCGACCTCGTGGCCGCCGTCGATGATGGCGCGAACCGTGTCGGGATAACACTCGGCGGTGAATCCCGGCACGAAGAACGTCGCATGCACGCCCTGGCGCTCGAGCAGTCGCAGAATGCGGGGGACGCCGACGCGGGGCCCGTAGGACTGGTGGCTCATCAGCGACATTCGGTTCGCCGAGGTGGGATCGTGGGCGAGGACGCAGGATTCGGCATCGACGTCGAAAGTGAAGGCGGCGGCTGCGGTGTGGCCCTGCGGCCATGTGAAGTCGTTGTTCACGAGTGCTCCTGGTGTTAGGGGGTCAGTTGCCGGTGAGGACGTCGAGGGAGTCGGTGGTCGCGGCCGATCGTGTCGGGGATTGACCGGTGATGCGGTAAGGGCGGTGCGCGCGGGGGCCGAGGACTGCGTAGAGGGCGGCGGCGACTCCGCCACCTGCCAGCCAGGACAGGTCGAGCCCGCCGAGGGCGCGTGCCGCGAAGCCCTGTGTGAGGCTCGTGGCGCCGTACATGAACAGCCACGTCGCGGCGATTCCGGCGACGAAGCATCCCATCGTGGTCCAGTTGACGTCGGGCAGTCGGCGAGATCCGATCGGGTCGAAGAGCCGGCGTGCGTCGATCTGTCGTTTCTCGACCCGGAAGTAGTGGACGAGCATGATGCCTGCCCAGCTCGCGATCCAGGCCACGATCGCCGCCAGCCACGTCTCCAGCACGGTGGCCAGGCTCGATTGGAAGATGAAGAAGACGACCACGACCAGGGCGAACATGCCGACCAGCAGGTTCAGCTTCCGGCGGTGCACCTTGATGTCGAGGGCCTGCGCGGCGACCGAGAACGTGTAGATGTTGAGGATGTTGGTGGCGATCGGCCCGTGAATGACGAGGAACAGCACCGGCAGCGCCAGCGCGCCGAAGTTCGACACGATCAGCTCACCCGGATCCACGGAACCGTTGGTCGTGGCGAGGCTCGCGCCGAGCACTCCGAGCCACACCACGGGAACGAACTGACCGAGGGTGCTGGTCAGGTACAGCTTGCGCCGCGACACCGTCCGGCTCACGAACCGTGAGTAGTCGCAGGCGTAGGTGAACCATGTGATTCCCCAGCCGATTCCGATCACGGTCATCACCGTCGACATGGCCGCGATCCGGGTGCCGCCGTGCAGGACTTCACCGGTGGGCCCGGCATACGACCAGTCGATGTCGAGGTGGAACCAGGCGACGACGGACATCAGAACCAGTACCGCCAGCGTCGGGGGAACGGTCCAGCGCTCGAATGCGGCGATGACGCGGTACCCGAACCATGCGATGGTCACCTGGATCGTCATGATGACCGCTCCGACGAGGACCTTCGCTGCCAGGTTCCGCTCGTGCGGGTCGACGAGGTCCAACTTGCCGAGCAGTGCCATGACCAGGTCGAGGACGATCCAGGTGTTCACGGCGCACCACCCGACGGCCAGGCAGGCCTGGATTGCGGCCGGCAGATACGCGCCGCGCCGGCCGAACGCCGCCCGCGACAACACCATGCCGGTGACGCCGGTACGCTGGCCGAGGAGAACGAAAACGCCGAAAAGTGCCATGCCGACGATGTTTCCGGCGACAAGAACGATGAGCGTGTCGCGGAGACCGAGTCCGAGACCGATGCCGAGAGCGCCGAGAACCCAGTTGATGGGCGCGATATTCGCCCCCGCCCAGATCCAGAACTGGCCGGAGACACGCGTCGTGCGTGCTTCCTCGGGGATGGGTTGCAGTACTTCTTCGAAGTCGTGGATGTGAGGACTGTCGGTGGGAATGTTCTTGACCATCGGACTCCCTTTGTGAGGCCATGTGGGCTTCCCATCTTCCGGTGCGTGACCCACATCACACCATTTACACTTTGCCAATAAAATCGGGTTGTCAACGAACGGAATGTCATGTCGCTGTCGTTAGCCGACGTCCTCGCGCACCCGAGCCTGGCTGCCGGACGCCCCGTCGTTCGCGTCGGCGCCCAGCTTCTGACGCAACCGGTGCGCTGGGTGCATTCGAGCGAAGTCATCGACATCGCGCACCTTCTTCGCGGCGGCGAACTGCTGCTGACCGCAGGGTTCGCGCTCGCGTCCGCCGATCCGGACCGACTGCGGCGTTACGTGCGTGAATTGTCGGCTCGCCGCGTCGCCGGAGTGGCCATCGAGACCGGGACGCAACTGCCGCGGATCCCCGCAGAACTGATCGAGGAGGCGTCGGCGGCGGGGTTGCCGGTGGTGGAGTTGCGGGGGGTCGTGCCGTTCGTCGAGGTGGCCGAGGCGATCAACGGCCTGCTGGTCAACGAATCGGTGCAGCGACTGCGTCGTGGTGACGCCGTCGCGCACGCGTTGTCGGAGGAACTGGCGCGCGGTGGCGGTCCCGACGAGTTGCTTGCGGTGCTCGCGCGACTCCTGCCCGGCGACGTGACCCTGCTCGACGCGGCCGGCGACGTGATCGCGGCCCTCGGGGACGGGATCTCCGCTCCCGCTGCAGATTCGGGGCTGTTCTCGGTACCGGTGGCGGTTCAAGGTGTCGGCGTCGCGACGCTCGTGGTGTCTCCGGACGACCCGGCCGATCACGTCACCGCGGAGGCGATCGTCGAGCGAGCGCCGGCAGCGCTGGCGATCTCGCTCCTGCGATCCTTTCCGCCGTCGGCCTCGGTCCGCGCCGCGCAGGCGTTGCTGCGGATCGCCGGCCAGCCGAATCCTGCGCCCGAGCGTCTCGTTGCGGCGGCCCGCGCGGCGGGGCTGGCCGACGGGGTGTCGTACGTCGGGGTCGTCGGCCGTTCGGTCGACGGTCCGGTGGCTCTCGCCGCTGTCGATGCGACGCTGCATCGGTACTCGGCCGGAACGGTGTCGTCCGTGGCCGGCGACGAGTTGCACGCGATCGTCGTTGTCCGGGCCGACGACCGGTCCGGGTCGTGCGCTGCGCTGGTCGCGTCGTTGCGCACGACGTCCCGGGCGGAGCAGGCCCGGGTGGCGGTGGGGCCGGTGGTCACCGGTCTGACCGGATTGCCCGGGACGCTGGCGGAGGCGCGGTTCGTGCTCGACCTCGCGGGCGATCTGGGCATCGCCGACACCGCGGTGGTCGCCGCGGACCTCGTTCTCGAACGCCTGGTCCGGCGGATCGACGATCCTGCGTTGCTGGCCGCGTTCGTCCGGGAAGTTCTCGGGCCGCTGCTCGTGGTGGGTGTGGAACGTGGTCGCCGCCTGATCGACACGTTGGACGTCTACCTGCAGTGCGGGTGCAACAAGACCGAGGCGGCGGCCCGGCTGCACGTGCAGCGCCAGACGCTGTACCAGCGGCTCGAGCAGATCTTCGCGCTGCTCGGCGAGGATCCGACGGGTTCGCCGCGGCTCGCTGCCCTGCACCTCGCGACGCGCCTCTACCTCGGTGGTGTGGTCGACTCGAACTGACAGTCTGCGGGGTTGCGGAACCCACGCAGCGGATCGTCTGTTGCAACAGGGTTGCATTCTTGTGAACTTCACCGGGAATCGCGCACGGAGGTGGCTCGATCTCCGATTTGACGTGTTTACTGCCGTTTCAGGTCCGATTCATCCTCGACAACCCCGATTCGATTGCAATGGCGACGTGATCCGTTGACATGTGACGATGCGCACAATATCGTCACTAATCGAATTGCAGTTGCACTGACAGCAACAAATGCCATTCGTCGCAGTCGGCAGGCGCCGACGCCCCGAGAAGGAGTGGGCATGGCCCAAAACCTCAATTCCCCCTCAGCTGCGCAGCAAACGGACGAGGCCGGCGCGGTGAACCCCTCGCCCCGAGTGCTCCGGCGCGTCGTCGCTGCGAGCTTCGTCGGCAACTTCGTCGAATGGTTCGACTACGCCGTATACGGTTACCTCGCAACGGTTATCGCGGTGGTCTTCTTCCCCGAGGCCGCGCCCACGACGGGCCTGCTGGCCACGTTCGCCGTCTTCGCTATCTCGTTCGTCATCCGCCCGATCGGCGGCCTGGTCTGGGGTCACTTCGGGGACAAGATCGGCCGCCGCACCGCGCTGTCGCTGTCGATCCTCATCATGTCGGCGTCGACGTTCTGCATCGGCCTGATCCCCGGCTTCGATCAGATCGGGTACGTCGCGCCGGTCCTGCTGCTACTCGTCCGCATGGTGCAGGGATTCTCGGCCGCCGGCGAGTACGCGGGCGCCTCGGCGTTCCTCGCCGAATACGCCCCGGACCGCAAGCGCGGCCTCTTCACCAGTGTCGTGCCCGCGTCCACGGCCGCCGGACTGCTGTTCGGATCGCTGATCGCGGCACTGCTCACCGCGGTGCTCTCGACGGAACAGATCAACGGGTGGGGCTGGCGGCTGCCGTTCCTGCTCGCGGCGCCGATGGGTCTGATCGGCCGCTACATCCGGTTGAAGCTTGAGGACACCCCGAAGTTCCAGGAAATGGAACAGAAAGTGGAGGCCAACGCGCCGCTGTCGATCCTGTTCACCCATCATCGACGTGCGATCGTCATCGCGTTCGGGGTCACGTGCCTCAACGCGGTCGGCTTCTACCTGATTCTCAGCTACATGCCGACCTACCTGTCGGAGGTGTTGAACGTCGGGCACACGGCCTCGTTCGTCGCCGCGTCGATCGCCCTCGCCTGCTACATCGTCTTCATCTTCGGGATGGGTGCGCTCTCGGATCGATTCGGCCGCAAGCGAGTTCTCATAGGCGCGTCGATCTGCTTCGCCGTGTTCACCGTCCCGTTGTTCAGCGTGCTCGGGGCCGTCGGGATCGTGGGTGTCGTCGTCATCCAGATCGTGCTGTGCGCGTTCCTCACCATGAACGACGGCACCCTCCCGACCTTCCTGTCCGAGATCTTCCCCACCCAGGTCCGCTACAGCGGGTTCGCCTTCAGCTTCAACACCGCCAATGCCCTGTTCGGCGGCACCGCGCCGTTCGTCGCCACCCTACTGATCGAGATCACCGGCAGCCCACTGGCGCCCGCCTGGTACCTCGTCGCCGCAGCCCTCGTCGCCATGGGCTCGATGCTTATGGCCCGCGAAACCTCCCGTAGACCCCTGGCCGACGTCTGACCACCCGTACCTCCCACAGAAATGCGGCATCACGCGATGCCGCCGGCAATTCGAAAGGAACATCATGAACTTGGAGCGCATCAAGAGCATCCCGAACGGCGAGAAGGTCGTTCCCACGTTCTCCCCGGTGGAAATGGACCGCAGGCTCGTCGCGCTGCGTAAGCACATGGCGGACAACGGGGTCGGCGCCGTGCTGTTCACCAGCTACCACAACATCAACTACTACTCCGACTTCCTCTACACCGCGTTCGGCCGCCCCTACGCCCTCGTCGTCACCCAGGACAGCTCGACCACCGTGTCCGCCAACATCGACGCCGGCATGCCGTGGCGGCGCACGTTCGGCGAGAACGTCGTCTACACCGACTGGCGACGCGACAACTTCGAGTACGCAGTGCAGCAGGTGCTGGCGAACCAGGGTATCTCGCGCGGCACGCTCGGTGTCGAGGACGACCACCTCACCCCAGACCTGCGGTCCCGCGTCGCCGCGGTCCTGCCGGGAATGACGTTCACCGATGTCGCCAAGGCCACGATGCGGCACCGCATGGTGAAGTCGCCCGAGGAGATCGAACTGATCAAACACGGCGCCCGGATCGGCGACCTCGGCGGCGAGGCGATCCGCGACGCCGTCACGGAGGGCGTCCCGGAGTACGAGGTGGCGATTGCCGGGTCGAACGCGATGATCCGGGAGATCGCGGCCACCTTCCCGCACGCCGAACTGCGCGACACGTGGGTGTGGTTCCAGTCGGGTGTCAACACCGACGGTGCCCACAACTGGGCCACCAGCCGTCGCGTCGAGCGCGGAGACATCCTGTCGCTGAACTGTTTCCCGATGATCGCCGGCTACTACACGGCGCTCGAGCGCACGCTGTTCTACGGTGAGCCGTCGGCGGAACATCTGCGACTGTGGGAGGTCAACGTCAAGGTCCATCGCCGCGGCCTCGAGCTCATCAAGCCGGGCGCGGTCTGCAAGCACATCGCGGCCGAGCTGAACGAGATCTACGAGGCCGAGGGTCTGCTGCCGAACCGCACGTTCGGATACGGGCACTCCTTCGGCGTGCTCTCGCACTACTACGGGCGCGAGGCGGGCCTCGAGCTGCGCGAGGACATCGACACCGTCCTCGAACCCGGGATGGTCGTGTCGATGGAACCGATGATCATGGTTCCCGAGGGAATGCCCGGTGCCGGTGGCTACCGCGAACACGACATCCTGGTCGTCGGCGAGGACGACGCCGAGAACATCACCCGGTTCCCGTTCGGACCCGAACACAACATCTTCGGCGTCTGACCGGTACGCCGACCCTGCCGCAGGTGTGGCAGGGTCGGCAGAGGTACCAGCCGAGTCGAAGGAGCGCAGCGGACATGAGTGTGGACGACGTCGATCAACTCGGCGATCAGAACGGTGACACGAAGCCGTCGCCGTCGGTTCTGCTCAACGGGCTGCGCGTTCTGGAGGCGTTCTCGATCACCGAACCGGTACTCGGCGTCACCGAGATCGCGCGGAAGGTCGATCTGCACAAGAGCAGTGTGTCCCGGATGCTCGCGACCCTCGAGAAAGCGGGATACGTCGAACGGGAGGAGGGGACCGGGCGGTACCGGCTCGGTCTCGGCGTGATCGGCCTGGCCGGGCCGTTGCTGGCGAACCTCGACGTTCGGCGGGTGGCGCTGCCCGAACTCGAAGGCCTGACGCGGCGGACCGAGGAGACGAGTGCCCTGATGGTGTGGAACGGCCACGAATCCGTCGTCGTCGAACAGGTTCCGAGTCCCAAGCAGGTCAAGCACACGGCCGCGGTCGGCACGCGATACGACACGTATGCGAGTTCGTCGATCCAGGTCTTCCTGTCCGACATGCCGCGCGCCGAGGTGGAGCGGCTGTTCGAACGGCGGCTGCTGCTGGGGCCGGACGACGCCGACTCGGTGGGCGAGTACCTCGACGAACTGGGCGAGATCCGTGATCGCGGGTACGCCGTCAACGACGGCCGGACATCGATCGAGGAGGTCGGCATCTCGGCGCCGGTTCACGACCACCGCGGCGTCCTCGTCGGCGCGGTGATGCTGTCCGCACCACGGTTCCGGGTTCCCCACACCATGCTCGACTCGCTCGGCCGCACCGTCGCCGAGTCGGCCCGCACGGTGTCCGCGCGGCTCGGTGCACCTGCCGCGACGCGCGACTGACGACCCGATCTCCGGGTGTCCCCGCGGACTATCCTGGGTGGAGCGTGTCGGAGGTGGTGCAGGCCGATGGCGAACGACGATCCGTGGGCAACCCAGCGTCAGCCGGAGATCACGTCCGAGCTGGCAGCGGCAGGGTTCGACGATGCCGTGGAAATCGGCCGCGGCGGGTTCGGGGTCGTGTATCGCTGCCTGCAGGAAGATCTCGAGCGCACGGTCGCCGTCAAAGTCCTGACGTCGAACCTCGATCCCGACAACGTGACGAGGTTCGTGCGGGAGCAACGGGCGATGGGCCGGACGTCCGGGCACCCGAACATCGTCGCGGTCTACCAGGTCGGGGTCACCCGGAGCGGTCGCCCGTTTCTCGTCATGCCGTACCATTCGTTCGGTTCCCTCGACGCGCAGATCCGTCGTTCGGGCCCTCTCGGGTGGCAGGAGGTGCTGCGGCTCGGGATCAAGATCTCCGGCGCCCTCGAGACCGCGCACCGCGGTGGGATGCTGCACCGCGACGTCAAACCGGCGAACATCCTGCTCACCGAATACGACGAACCGCAGTTGACCGACTTCGGTATCGCCCGCGTCTCGGGTGGATTCGAGACGACGGCAGGGTCCATCACCGGCTCCCCGGCGTTCACTGCGCCCGAGGTACTCGAAGGCAGGCCGCCGACGGTCGAGTCGGACGTCTACAGCCTCGGGTCCACGCTGTTCTGCGCGCTGACCGGTCATGCCGCGTACGAGCGCCGCAGCGGTGAACAGGTCGTCGGTCAGTTCCTGCGGATCTCCACGCAGGCGGTCCCCGACCTGCGGGACGCCGGAATCCCCGACGACGTGTGCAGCGCAGTCGAACATGCCATGGCCCGCGCGGTCGAGGACAGGCCGGGCGGTGCCGCCGACCTCGGCAACGAGCTCCGCGCCGTCGAGCGTCGCAACGGTGTGGCCGTCGACGACATGTACATCCCGATTCAGCGGGCGCCCGAGCAGCCGCACGATCATGCGGGCGAGTCCACCCCGTCCCGGCGCCCCGGGCTCCCATACAACGTGCGGACGCCGCCGACCCCGCCCGCGCCGGTGACGAAGTTCCGCCCACCCACGACTACCCGGCAGCTCGTGCCTCGCCGCCGGCTGCTCGCCGCTTTGCGCGCGGGACGGGACCGCAGGCTGACACTCGTCCACGCGCCTGCCGGGTTCGGCAAGAGCAGTCTCGTCGCCCAGTGGCGCGACGACCTGGTCGAGGCCGGGACCGCGGTCGCGTGGCTGACCGTGGACCGGGACGACAACAACGTGGTGTGGTTCCTCTCCCATCTGGTCGAGGCGATCCGGCGGGTCCGCCCGGACGTCGTCACCGACCTGGGGCAATCCCTGGAAGAGCACGGGGACGTGGTCGAACGGTTCGTCCTCACGTCGCTGATCAACCGGCTTCACGACAGCGCGCAGGCGCTCGTAGTCGTGATCGACGACTGGCATCGCATCTCCGACTCCGGGCCGATCGAGGCGATGACGTTCCTGCTCGACAACGGCTGTCACCACCTGAAGATCGTCGTCGCGAGCAGGAACAGGTCGGGGCTGCCCCTGAGCCGGATGCGGGTGCTCGACGAACTCAACGAAATAGCCTCCGAAGACCTGTGTTTCGACTTCGGTGAATCACAGAACTTCCTGGCGGACCGGGTGCAGGTTCCGCTGAAGGACACCGAGATCGAGCAACTCCGGGAATCGACCGACGGCTGGATCGCGGCACTGCAGCTGGCCTCACTGTCGTTGCGCGAAGCCGGGAGTCCGGAGAACCTGATCGAACAGCTGCGGACGGGGACCGACGCCATCGGTGAGTATCTCGCCGAGAACGTGCTCGACGCCCTCGAGCCGGACATGCTCGACTTCATGCTCACCACCTCGGTCCCCGACAAGGTGTGCGGCGACCTGGCGTCGGCGCTGGGCGGTGTGCGGGACGGGCAGGCGAGACTCGAGCAGGTCGCCGCACGCGATCTGTTCCTCGGCAGGACGGGGGACGACCGTCAGTGGTATCGCTACCATCACCTGTTCGCCCAGATCCTTCATCAGCGCCTCGAGCGGGATCACCCCGGGCGCATCACCGATCTGCACCGCCGGGCGTACGACTGGTTCCGGGAGCGGCACCTGCTGGGCGAGGCTGTCGACCACATCCTCGCGGCCGGTGAACCGCAGCGAGCGGTGGAACTGCTCGAGGAGGACGACCTCTACCTCCTCGATCGGTCGCAGATGTCGACGCTGCTCGGCCTGATCGGGAAACTGCCCGCCGACCTGGTGGCCGCCAGCCCGCGGCTGCAACTCACCATCGGATGGGCGAACTGCGAACTCCAGCGACTCGAACTCGCGCAGGCCGCCCGAACCCGCGCACTCGAGCAGATCGACGCCGGGGAGATGTCCGAGAGTCGCGCCGCCGAGCTCCGGGTGGAAGCGGATGTCCTGCAGGCCGACATCGAGGCGACCGCCGACCGCATCGAGGGTGTGCGCGAGCTCGTCGCCGAATGCCTCGCCCGTCCCACGGAGTATCACCCCTTCGTGGTGTCGATGGCCGCTCTCATCGAGACGTTCGTGGACACGTGTGAATTCCGGTTCGAGGACGCGTACCGCAGGCAGAGCTGGGCGGCCCCGTACCACCGGCAGAACACGGGGCCGTACTCCGTCGCGTACGGGTACTGTTTTGCCGGGCTCGCGAAGTTCGAACAGCTCGACGTCGGCGGTGCCATGGAGCTGTACCGCAAGGCGTGCCGGCTGGTCCGGGAGGCGGAGAATACGCAGTCGCAGCATGCGCGGCTCACGCGTACGCTTCTCGCCGAAGTCCACTACGAGCAGGGCCGGATCGACGAAGCGGACGAGTTGCTCAACGAGACGTTCGACCCCGCCGCGCTCGGTGGCGCAGCGGATTTCATGATCCGGCACTACTGCCTCAGGGCGCGGATCTTGGCGTTGCGTGGCGATCCCGGCGCCGCGGCACGACAGCTCGACGAGGGGGTTCGGACTGCCGAGACGTTCTCCCTGCCTCGTCTGCGGGCCGCCGTCGACAACGAGCGGGTGCGGATCGGGCTGCCCCCGGCGCCCGGGTTCGTGCCCGTCACGCGCGAGACCCGGCGTACCCCGACGGACGGGCTCGACCTGGCGACGGCGCAGCTCGAGGAAGAGGCGGCCATCATGTTGCTCGAGGCGCAGGGCGATTCGGCGGCCGCGGATCGGGCGTGCGAGTGGGCGAACGACTGGGTGCGGCAACTCGACGGCACCGGGCGGCGCCGGGCCGGGCTGCAGGCGGTCCGGTTGCTGGTGTCGTGCCTGTGGGCGGCCGGACGTCGTGACGAAGCGCAGGCGACGCTTCTTCCCGCGGCAGTGGAGTGCGCTCGGCACGAACTGATCCGATTCCTACCCGACGGCGGCCCGAACGTCGTCGCAGCGCTGTCGGCGCTGCGGGAGAGCGGTCATCAGGGCCTGCCGCGGACGTTCACCGATGCAGTGCTCGCGGCAGTCCACTAGCGCCCTCCGGCGAACAGAGGCGCCACGGTTCCAGCAGGGTTTCGTAGTGTGCCCTGGTGAAATCGTGTGTTCCGACGAGATCCGACACCGCGTGCGCAGCCGCCGCGTCGCGCACGGCGGTCGCGAGATCGGCACGCATCCGCTCGTCCTCGCGCAGGGTCACCCCGTCCATGTAGTGGCGTTCCCACGCGGCGTCCTGGGCGCGGTACCAGGACCTGATCCGGCCGGCTTCCGACGCCGCGTCTCGTGCGCAGATCCAGGCGCCGAGCCGCCGGCGGCCGTCGACGGCGCTGCTCGTCCGCGTCAGTGCTCCGAACTGTTCGTCGACGAGTGCTGCCGCATCGACGGCGTGCCGCACGACGTCCTCCCAGTTCGGACCGAAGGCCTGTTCGCATTCGTCCTCGGTCACGGTGAACGAGTCGAGGGCGGACAGCGCGTCGTCCAGCACATCGAGGCGGAGAAGGTACGAGTCCGGCAGGGCGCTTCGGCTCAGTAACTGGAATGCCACGAACGCGTCGCCGCGCACCGGCGCGCAATGCACGAGAATGTCGAGCACCGACATTCGGGTTTCCGGCGCGTACGCACCGCGCGCCGGAACCGGGTGCTGCCGGATGAAATGAGCGGCGCGGGCCGGGAGAAGTCGAAGTTCGTCTGTGATCATGTCAGCACTCGACGTAGTTGACGGGAACGTTGACGGCGAGACCGCCGGTGGACGTCTCCTTGTACTTCGACAGCATGTCAGCGCCCGTCGAGCGCATCGTCTCGATCACCTGGTCCAGGCTTACGCGGTGGGTCCCGTCGCCGCGCAGGGCCATCCGGGCGGCGTTGATGGCCTTGCCTGCCGAGATCGCGTTCCGTTCGATGCACGGAATCTGGACGAGGCCTTCGATGGGGTCGCAGGTGAGGCCGAGGCTGTGTTCCATGGCGATCTCCGCGGCGTTTTCCACCTGTTCCGGTGTGCCGCCGAGGATCTCGGCCAGTCCTGCCGCGGCCATCGACGCCGCCGAGCCCACCTCGCCCTGGCAGCCGACTTCGGCGCCCGAGATCGACGCCCGCTCCTTGTACAGGGATCCGACCGCGCCGGCCGCGAGGAGGAACCGGACCGCGGTCTCGTCGGGGTCGGCCCGGCCGGCGGGCGTGTAGTGGACGGCGTAGTGCAGGACGGCGGGGATGATGCCCGCGGCGCCGTTGGTGGGGGCGGTGACGATGCGCCCACCCGAGGCGTTCTCCTCGTTGACCGCGAGCGCGACGAGGTTGACCCAGTCCTCCGCGAACGCGGGATCACGATGGGGGTCTTCCTGATCGAGCCGGAGATACCAGTCACGGGCGCGCCGCCGGACGCGCAGCGCACCGGGAAGGAGTCCGTCGCGGGAGATGCCGCGTCGCTCGCACTCGACCATGACGTCGCGGATGTGGAGCATCCGGTCGCGGATCTCCGCGGCCGCGCGGGTTTCGCTCTCGAACTCGAGCATGACCTGGCTGACGCGGCATCCGTGCCGCGCGCAGATGTCGAGGAGTTCCTTCGCGGACCCGAACGACGACCCGCTCGCCGGCGTCGGCCGGTGTTCCGTGCTCTCGGCTTCGGTGACCACGAATCCGCCACCGATCGAGAAGTACGTCTCCCGATGGATTTCCACGTTCCCGGCCGCATAGGCCGTCACCGTCATCCCGTTCGGGTGGAACGGCAGGATCGTCAGCGGATGAAGCACGATCTCGTCCTCGGCCAGCGCGATGTGGTGCGAACCGCCGAGCGCGATGCGCCGCGTGGTCCGCATCGCCTCGAGTCGCTGCTCCATCTCCTCGGTTTCGATCGTCTCGGGCCGATACCCCTCGAGGCCGAGCAGGACTGCGGACATCGTCCCGTGGCCGGCGCCGGTCGCGGCGAGCGAGCCGTACAGGTCGACGCGGACGCCGGTGACGTCCTCGAACGCGCCGAGCGTGTGCAGGTCGGACACGAAACGCGCGGCCGCGCGCATGGGTCCGACGGTATGGGAACTCGAGGGGCCGACACCGACGGAGAACAGGTCGAACACGCTGATGGTCACAGGGTCACCGTCTCGTTGAGTTCGGTCGCGTACTGCGCGGGGGTCAGGAGGCCGTACGTGGACGACGACGGCACCGGCAGGATGGCGAACAACCATCCGGCGTGGAACGGATCTTCGGCGACGAGCGCCGGATCAGCGGTGGCGTCGCGGTTCGTCATCGTGATCAGACCGCCGATCGGGGCGTACACGGTGATGGCCGTCCGCGCCGACGACCAGATCACAGCGCAGGGGGAACCCGCGTCGACAGTGCTTCGCACGGCAGGCAGGTCCACTCCGACCACGTCGATGTCGTCGAGTGCGCGGTCGGTGACGCCTGCGCGCAAGGGGAAATCGGAAAAGTTCGCACCCGGCGTCAGCGCCACCCAGCTGTGTGTGGCCGTATACCGTCGGTCCGAGGGAATCTTACGAGCTCTCATGCCTTTTCCTTTGACAGTCGGGCCTTGCGGTCGCGGACTACTTGCCTGCGATCCAACAGATTCGAGATTGATATATCAGTCAGTGCAATAACGGTAGGTCAGTATGCGGCATGGGTCAAGAGGGGATCGGGAAAACGTTGGGAAATGTGCGGCTACGGCCGGAGCGTCGCGGGCAGCACACCTTTGAGAGAACTCATCACGACGAGAGCCTCGGCACCCCGGAGGTCGCTCGGCGTCAACATGCGCTCGTGCATCAACCCGCGGTCCAGCTGCCACGACCGCTCGACACCCGGCAGACATCCCGACGACAACGGCGGCGTCCACCAGGCGCCGTCGATCCGGGCGGCGAGGTTCGCGATCGTGGTCTCGGTGACATGCCCGAATTCGTTGACCAGCACGACGTCGTCGGCATCGGGATTGCGGTGACGCCTGCGGTCGTACCGCTCGCGCAACGTCGTCTTGTGCCCGAGGAGGATGTCGAGGGAATCGACGGGCTCGTCGTCGAGGACGAGGGATACACAGGCAGGCGCGACCGGGGGAGCGAAGACGTCGACGTCCACGCCGCCGTCGCGGTGCAGGCGCACCCGGACCCGGGCCGCTCCGGCGCACGACAGCTGGTGCGCGAGGTGGCGCCGGACCTCTCGTTCCCCGAACTCGTACCCGAGGACCGCCGCGGAACGGGCCAGACGCGACAGGTGACGGTCGAGATGCCGCAAGCCCGTGCGGGGATCGTGATACATCGTCTCCATCAGCTGAACCTCAGCTGTGTCGATCGTCGCGAGCCCCACTGCGGCGGACACGGAAGTGTTCACAGGGCGGAGTCTCGATTCGGCGCGTGACTGGAGGTGGCGGGACCACGATATACGAGTGCGCGGAGCACCGCGACGGCGTCGACCGTCTCCGCGACGTCGTGGACGCGGAGGATGGCGGCGCCGTTCTGGGCGGCGATGAGGGCTGCAGCGACGGATGCGGCCTGGCGGTGGTCGACGTCGCGGCCGGTGATGGCGCCGAGCATGCCTTTGCGGGAGAGTCCGGCCATGACGGGGAGGCCGATCTCGGTGATCTGCCGGAGTTCGCTGAGTAGTTGAAGGTTGTGGGTGAGGGTTTTGCCGAATCCGAAGCCCGGGTCGAGCAGGATGTGCTCGGACGGGATGCCGGCGGTCAGACACGCCTCGATCCGGGTGAGGAGGAAGCGTCGGACCTCGTGTACGACGTTCCGGTATCGGGGTGCATGTTGCATGGTGGTGGGGTCGCCGAGCATGTGCATGAGGCAAACCGGGACCTGCAGGTCGGCGGCGGTGTGCAGGGCGCCGGGGAGCTGGAGGGCGCGGACGTCGTTGATGAGGGTGGCGCCGGCGGCGACGGCGGCGCGCATCACCTCGGGACGTGAGGTGTCGACGGAGATGGGGACCGTGGTGTGCCGCGCGAGTGCCTCGATGACGGGGATGACGCGGGCGATTTCGTCGGCGACCGGAGGTGGGGTGGATCCGGGGCGGGTGGATTCGCCTCCGATGTCGAGGAGGTCGGCGCCGTCGGCGACGAGTGACAGTGCGTGGTCGACGGCGCGGTGGTGGTCGGTGTAGCGGCCGCCGTCGGAGAAGGAGTCGGGGGTGACGTTGACGATGCCGCAGACCAGGGGGGTGTGGCGGGTGAGGGCGTCGAGCAGCCGGTGGGGGCCGGTGGCGGTGAGAGTGGGGGACGGCATCGGGGTGCACCTCCTTGTGGGTGGAAATCGGCCCCGGGGGACGGCGCCATGTCGTCCCCCGGGGCCGAAGATTGCCTGCGTCGCCGCGTTTATTCGGGGTGAGTTCCGTATTCTTCGGCGGCGTCGATCAGCCACGCCGCGAGGTAGCGGGCGAAGGAGGCTCGTACCAGGATGCGGTAGTCGGTGCCGGTGTCGTCGAGTGCGATCAGCACGACACCGGCGAGTCCGAGCATGGTCTGCACGGCGGTTCCGGGGCGGAACACGGTGGGGTGCAGGTCGATCGAGCAGCCCTTCGCGAGGATGTCGCGGGCGTGCGCTCCGGTGAGCCGGAGGGTGGTGCGCTGTCCGGAGACGTCGATGGCGGCGCCGCCGTGCGGGGTGACCGCGGTGCGGAGTTGGGTTTCGAGGGTTTCGGGTGCCTGGGTGCGGGTGGTGATCAGGAATTCGTCCGGGCCGAGCCAGATCGCGGTGGCGGTGTCCCCGGTGGCGGCGGTGGATGCGGTGGTGGGCAGGTCGACACCGAGGACCGCGGCGGCGGCGGCCGCACCGGGTCCGGTGGGGTCCACCCAGAGGTCGATCATGGTAACGAACGGTTCCTCGGTGATGCGCACCGACTCGGGCAGGTGCGCGAAGGTGTGGTTCCAGCTGTGCAGGGGGCTCAGCGGGGTGAGGGTGTCAGCCATCGCGGCGTGCTCCTTCGGGGTCGACGAGGACGGTGCCGGTGACGTGCACGGCGACCAGGTTTCCGTCCACCGGGACGTGCAGGGTGTCGCCGATTCGGGTGTGGCCGCCCTTGACGAGGGCGAGGCCGAACGGGCGGCCGAGTTCGGCGCTCATATAGCTGGAGGTGACGTGCCCGAGCATCGGGACGGGCGGCGGTGGCAGGGTGCCGTCGGGGCGGTGTTCGATGATCTGCGCGCCCTCGGGGAGGACGGTGTGTTGGTCGAGGGGTAGCAGTCCGACGAACTGTTTGCGCAGCGGGTTCTGGTTTTCCTGCCGGGTGAAGGAGCGTTTGCCGATGAAGTCGGCCTTCTTCTTCGACACCGCCCAGCTCATGCCGAGGTCCTGGGGGGTGACGGTGCCGTCGGTGTCCTGCCCGATGATCGGGTAGCCCTTTTCGGCGCGCAGGACGTGCATGGTTTCGGTGCCGTAGGGGGTGATGTTGTGTTTGTCGCCGGCGGCGATCAGGCGGGCCCAGATGGCGGGGGCGTGCCAGCCGCCGACGTTGACCTCGTAGGCGAGCTCGCCGGAGAAGCTGACCCGGGCGATGCGCACGTGCACGCCGGCGAGGGTGGTGTCGCGCCAGGCCATGAACGGGAAGGCGTCGTTGGTGACGTCGAGGTCGCCGAAGACCTCGCCGATCACGTCGCGGGATTTGGGTCCGACGACGGGGAAGGTGGCCCAGTGTTCGGTGACGGAGGTGAGCCGGACCTGCAGGTGCGGCCATTCGGTTTGGAGCCATTCCTCCATCCAGTCGAGGATTTTCGCGGCGCCGCCGGTGGTGGTGAACACCTGGTAGCGGTCCTCGGCCAGGCGCATGATGGTGCCGTCGTCGATGACCATGCCGTCGACGCCGCACATGAGTCCGTAGCGGACCATGCCGACCTTGAGGGTGCTCATCATGTTGGTGTAGAGCATGTCGAGCAGCACCCCGGCGTCGGGTCCCTGGACGTCGATCTTGCCGAGGGTGGAGCCGTCGAGGATGCCGACGCCGGCGCGGACGGCGGCGCATTCGCGGAGCACCGCGGTGTCCATGTCCTCGCCGGGGTGTGGGTAGTAGCGGGGGCGTTTCCATTGGCCGACGTCCTCGAATACGGCGCCGCGGCCGAGGTGCCAGTCGTGCAGGGCGGTGACCCGTTCGGGGTCGAAGAGGGTGCCGCGGGCGCGGCCGGCGAGGGCGGCGAACGGGACCGGGGTGTAGGGGGGCCGGAAGGTGGTGGTGCCGAGGGTTTCGATCGGGCGGTGCAGGAGTTCGGCGGTGATGCCGGAGGAGATGACCCCGGACGTTTTGCCCTGGTCGTGGGCGGTGCCGATGGTGGTGTAGCGCTTGATGTGTTCCATCGACGTCATGCCGGCGCCGACGGCGCGGGCGAGGTCGGCGACCGTGGCGTCGCGTTGGACGTCGACGAACTGGGTGTCCTGCCCCGCGGGGTCGGGGACCCGCCACAGCACCAGCGGCGGCAGGCCACCGTCGTCGGCAGAATCAGCACCGCCGGAGTTGTCGGCGGTCGATGCCACGTCCGGGGTGGTGAAGCCCAGCGCGCCCAGAATCTCCCGGCCCGCGTTCTGGCCGTCGTGCAGGCAGCCGGGGAGGTCGAGGATGCCGTTGGCGGAGCCGGCGACGGTGACGCCGTCGAGGGTCTCGCCGGGCACGAACGCACCCAGGGTGTCGTCGTACTTCAGCTTGCCGCGGGCCTGGGAGAACAGGTGCACGGCCGGGTTCCAGCCGCCGCTGACGAGCAGGGCGTCACACGCGAGCGGGATCGGGGTGCCGGTGGTGTCGTCGCGGGAGGTGACGAGGGCGTGGCTGACCCGGCCGTTGCCGCGGGTGCCGGACACGACGGATGCGGTGCGGACCGGGATGCCGCGGGCCTCGCATTCATGCTGCCAGCGGGCGGGGGCGGTGTCGCGGGCCTCGACGACCGCGTTGATGCGGACCCCGGCGTCGTGCAGGTCGATCGCCGCCTGGTAGGCGCTGTCGTTGGTGGTGAACACGACGGCCTGGGCGCCGACGGTGACGCCGTAGCGGTGCAGGAAGGTGCGGGCGCCGTGGGCGAGCATGATGCCGGGGCGGTCGTTGTCGGTGAAGACGACGGGGCGCTCGTGGGCGCCGGCGGCGAGGAGGATGTGCCGGGCCCGGATCCGCCAGATGCGTTGCCGGCTGACCGCGGCGGGGGCCTGGCCACCGAGGTGGTCGGTGCGGCGCTGCAGGGCGAGGACGAAGCCGTCGTCGTAGTGGCCGAACGCGGTGGTGCGCTGCAGGTGCAGCACGTCCGGGTAGGTTGCCAACTCGGCGACGGCGGCCGCGGCCCAGTCCAGGGCGGGGGCGCCGTCGATCAGATCGGTGGAGCCGAGGAGGTCGCCGCCGGCTTCGCTCTGCTCGTCGAGCAGCACCACCCGGGCGCCGGCGCGGGCGGCGGTGAGGGCGGCGGCGAGCCCGGCCGGGCCGGCGCCGGCGATCAGCAGGTCGGTGTGGTGGTGGGTGGCGTCGTATTTCGCCGAGTCCGGGATGGTCGCGAGCCGGCCCTGGCCGGGGATGCCGCGGGCGACGAGGCCGTCGAACAACTCGATGGTGGTGGCGAGCAGCATCGGCTCGGGGAAGGGTTCCTCGATCTGCACCAGGCCGCCGGTGTCCTCGGCCCAGGCGGCGGTGATGCCGCGGGGGCGGCCGAGTTTGATGCTGGTGGTGACCTGGTGGATGCCGTTCGCGAGCAGCGCGGAGCCGAGGGTGTCACCGGGGTGACCGGTCAACTCGCGGCCGTCGAAGGTGAAGGTGTGGGTGGTGGTGCGGTCGAGGCGACCGCCCTGGCGGGTGCGGAAGGGTGCGTTCACGATATCGTCGGCTTCTGCTCGGCCACGCGGTAGACGCTGTGGAATCGGTAGGTGGCGGTGTCGCGGACGGCGTTGAACCAGCGCCGGCAACCGGCGGCATGGGACCACCGTTCCGCGAACAGGCCTTTCGGGTTGGCGCGGAAGAACACGAACTGCGCCCACTGTTCGTCGGTCAACGCGGCCGGGTCTTCGGGGTAGTCGACGTGGGCTTGGCCGCCGTAGTGGAACTCGGTTTCCTCACGCGGCCCGCACCACGGGCATTCGATCAACTGCATGCTGACTCCTGGTTGGTGTGCGGGGGTGGGTTAGTGGGCGACGGCGGCGGCGCCGTGTTCGTCGACGAGGGCGCCGGTGACGAACCGGTCGAGGCTGAACGGGGCGATGTATTCGTGCGGTTCGTCGTGGGCGAGGGTGTCGGCCAGGCACCAGCCCAGTCCCGGGGTGGCCTTGAAGCCGCCGGTGCCCCACCCGCCGTTGAGGTAGACGTTGTCGTAGGGGGTGCGGCCGACGATCGGGGAGGCGTCGGGGCAGGTGTCGACGATGCCGCCCCAGGTGCGCAGCAGATGCGCCCGGGCGAAGACGGGGAACAACTCGACGGCGGCGGCCATCTGGCGTTCGATGATGTGGAAGGCGCCGCGTTGGCCGTAGCCGTTGTAGGAGTCGACACCGGCGCCCATCACCAGTTCCCCCTTGTGGGCCTGGGAGACGTAGACGTGGATGGCGTTGGACATCACGATCGTCGGGTGCACCGGCTCGAGGAGTTCGGAGACCAAAGCCTGCAGCGGGTGCGATTGCAGGGGGGTGGCGATGCCGAGCATGTCGGTGAGGGTGGAGGTGTGCCCGGCCGCACACAGCGCGACCTGCCCGGTGGCGATGTCGCCGCGGGTGGTGCGGACCCCGGTCACCTTGTTGCCGTCGGTGACGAAGCCGGTGACCTCACAGTTCTGGATGATGTCGATGCCGGCCTGGTCGGCGCGGCGGGCGAACCCCCAGGCCACGTAGTCGTGCTTGGCGATCCCGGCGCGGGGTTGGTACGTCGCCCCGAGCACCGGGTAGCGGATGTCGGCGGAGATGTTGACCAGCGGGCAGAGTTTTTTGACCTCGTCGGGTCCGACCCATTCGGCGTCGACGCCGTTGAGTTTGTTGGCCTCGACCCGGCGGACGCTGTCGCGGACATCCTGCAGGCTGTGGGCGAGGTTGAGGACGCCGCGCTGGCTGAACAGGATCGGGTAGTCCAGGTCCTCCTCGAGGCCCTCCCACAGTTTCAGGGCGTGCTCGTAGATGCGGGTGCTCTCGTCCCACAGGTAGTTCGACCGGATCAGGGTGGTGTTGCGGGCCATGTTGCCGCCCGCGAGCCAGCCCTTCTCCAGCACGGCGACGTTGGTGATGCCGTGGTTCTTGGCGAGGTAGTGCGCGGTGGCGAGGCCGTGGCCGCCGCCGCCGACGATCACGATGTCGTAGGACTTCTTCGGTTCCGGGTTACGCCACAGAAAGTCCGGGTGATCGGGCAGGTGCGCACCGGGCGGGGTCGCTGCAGTGCCGGAGCTCAGGGTCGTCATCAGTTCGTCTCCGTGAGGTCGGGGTAGAGCGGGAACGCGGCGGCGAGGGCGTCGACCCGGGCCCGCAGCGCGGTCAGGCCGGCCTCGTCGGTGGCCGGGCGCAGCGCGTGGCTGATGATGTCGGCGACCTCGGTGAACGCGGCCTCGTCGAAACCGCGGGTGGCCAGCGCCGGGGTGCCGATCCGCACCCCGGAGGAGATCATCGGCGGGCGGGGGTCGAACGGGACGGCGTTGCGGTTGACGGTGATTCCGACCCGGTGCAGCCGGTCCTCGGCCTGCTTGCCGTCGAGTTCGGACTCACGCAGGTCCACCAGCACCAGGTGCACGTCGGTGCCGCCGGAGACGACGTTGATCCCGGCGGCCCGCGAATCGGTTTGCAGCAGGCGGTCGGCGAGGATCTTCGCGCCGGCCAGGGTGCGCTGCTGACGTTCGGCGAATTCGGGTTCGGCGGCGAGCTTGAACGCGACGGCCTTGCCGGCGATCACGTGCTCGAGCGGGCCGCCCTGCTGGCCGGGGAACACCGAGGAGTTGAACTTCTTCGCCAACGCCGCGTCGTTGGTGAGGATGACGCCGCCGCGGGGCCCACCCAACGTCTTGTGGGTGGTGGAGGTGACCACGTGCGCGTGCGGGACGGGGGAGGGGTGCAGTCCGGCGGCGACCAGGCCGGCGAAGTGCGCCATGTCGACCATCAGGTAGGCGCCGACCTCGTCCGCGATGGCCCGGAACCGGGGGAAGTCGAGCCGGCGGGGGTACGCGGACCAGCCGGCCATGATCAGCTTCGGGCGGTGCTCGCGGGCCAGGCGTTCGACCTCGTCCATGTCGACGAGGTGGTCGTCCTCGCGGACGTGGTACGCGGCGACGTCGTACAGCTTGCCGGAGAAGTTCAGCTTCATCCCGTGCGTGAGGTGACCGCCGTGCGCGAGATCCAACCCGAGAATGCCGTCACCGGGGGTCAGCAGCGCCGCCATCGCCGCGGCGTTGGCCTGCGCCCCCGAATGCGGTTGCACATTCGCGAACCCCGCACCGAACAGGGCGGTGAGCCGGTCGATCGCCAACTGCTCGATCACGTCGACGTGCTCACACCCCCCGTAATACCGGCGGCCCGGGTAGCCCTCGGCGTACTTGTTGGTCAGCACCGACCCCTGCGCCTGCATCACCGCGAGCGGCGCGAAATTCTCACTGGCGATCATCTCCAGGGTGCCCTGCTGCCGCGCCAACTCGGCCCCGATCGCCGCATGCACGGCCGGATCGAGATCCACCAACCGCCGAGTCAACGTCGGGTTTGCTGCCGCCTCGGTGAGGTTTGCGGTGTCCACAGTCATGGTTCGCCTTTCTAGAAGGTCAGTTGACTTCGAACTAATATATCAACTGGAAAGTAGAGTAAGGTCAGGATCGGATAAAGGTCAATAGCTCCGGAAAATCAGGGAGACGAAACATGAGCCTGGCGCATTCCTCGGTCGCGGACACGGCATCGAACGGCGGCACCAACGCTGAACGCGCGTACGAGATCATCCGCGAACGCCTGGTCATGCTCGATATCCGGCCGGGTGAGCCGATCAACGACGACCGCCTCGCCGAGGAACTCGGTTTCGGCCGCACCCCGGTGCGCGAGGCCCTCAAGCGCCTCGAACGCGAACGCCTCGTCGTCGCCTACCCCCGCCGCGGCACCTTCGCCACCGCCGTCGACATGACCGACCTCGCCGACATCTCCGAGATCCGCAAACGACTCGAACCGACCGCCGCCGCCCGCGCCGCGCGCTCCGCGACCCAGGACGCCCGGGCCCGACTCGCCGCGCTCGCCGCCGACATCGCCGAGATCGCCGACACCGAGGACCCCCGCGAGGTGCTGCGCAAGGACGTCCACGTGCACCGCGAGATCTACCGGGCCTCGGGCAACCCGCACCTCGAGGACATCCTCGTCAGCCTCGACGCCCACGCCACCCGCATCTGGTGCCTGTTCCTCGACCGACTCCCCGACGTCGCCAGCCACGTCCGCGAGCATGCTGCCTTGCTGCAAGCCATCGTCGACGGCGACGAGGACACCGCGTCCGCACTCACCCTCGCGCATGTCGCCGGTTTCGAGCAGGCCATCCGCAAACTGCTGTAGGCGCTCCGCGCCCGTGCGCCTTTCTGGTTGTTCCCGCTACCAGAAAGGCGCACGGGCGGCGAAGCCGCCTCAACTGAAGACGACCGTCCGGTGTCCGTGAAGCAGGACGCGGTTCTCGCAGTGCCAGCGCACGGCCCGGGAGAGTGCGAGGGCTTCGGCGTCCTGCCCGACGGTGGCGAGTCGCACCGGGTCGAAGGTGTGGTCGATGCGGATGACTTCCTGCTCGATGATGGGCCCTTCGTCGAGGTCGGGTGTCACGTAGTGGGCCGTCGCGCCCACCTGCTTGACGCCGCGATCGAACGCCTGGTGGTAGGGCTTGGCGCCCTTGAAACCGGGCAGGAACGAGTGGTGGATGTTGATCGCACGCCCGCGGAGCGCCCGGCATGCGTCGTCCGACAGCACCTGCATGTAGCGGGCCAGCACCACGAGGTCGGCGTCGTACCGGTCGACGAGCGACAGCAGTTCGGCTTCCGCCTCCGGCTTGGTCGTGGGGGTGACGGGAACGTGAACGAACGGCAGGCCGGCGGCCTCGGCCATCGGCCGCAGCACCTCGTGGTTGGAGACGACGGCGACGAGTTCGGCGCCGAGATTGCCTGCCCGCCAACGGAAGATGAGGTCGTTGAGGCAGTGGCCCATCTTCGACACCATCACGATGACGCGGGGCAGATCGCTGCCGTTGAATGTGAACGTCATGCCGAACTTCGCGGCCACGTCGGCGAATTGGGCGGTCAGGTGCTCGATGTCGACGTCGCCCGCCGACACGAACGACGTGCGGAGGAAGAAGGCGTCGCTGCGGGTGTCGTCGAACTGCTGATGTTCGGCGATGTCGCAGTTCTGCTCGAAGAGGAAGGAGCTGATGGCGTGCACGATCCCGGGACGCTGGGCGCAGCTGAGCGTCAGGGTGAAGGTCTGGGGCATGGGGTCTCCTCGAAGCGGAACCGTTGAGGTGTCAGTTCTATAGAACTGATATATCAAGAATGCTATTGCAGAGTGGAGAAGCGGGTCAAGGGGCCGGGGCCACCACCTGGCTGAGCGAGGCGGCGGACCCGGCGCCGGTGTGGTTTATGCTCGGATTTTTTTCATTTCGGGGTCGACGAGGGGTTCGGCGACGATGGTGGCGGGGATGCGGGTGCCGAAGTAGTCGATCTCGACGGTGGTGCCGGTGCCGGCGGTGGCGGGTAGCCAGGCGTAGGCGATGGGGGCGCCGACGGTGTGGCCGTAGGCGGCGCTGGTGACGTAGCCGGCGGGTTGGCCGTCGAGGTAGACGGGTTCGTGGCCCAGCACCACCGAGGTGCGGTCGTCGATCATCAGGCAGGCGAGGCGCCGCGTGACGGTGTCGTCGGACACACCGTCGAGTGCGTCGCGGCCGACGAAGTCGCCCTTCTGGGGGCGGACGGCGAACCCGAGTCCGGCCTCGTAGGGGTTGTGTTCGGTGGTCATGTCGGTGCCCCAGGAGCGGTAGCCCTTTTCCATCCGGAGGCTGTTGAATGCGGCCCGGCCGGCGGCGATGATCTCGTACTGCTGTCCCTCCGCCCAGAGCACGTCCCAGAGGCGTTGGCCGTTGTCGGCGGTGGTGTAGAGCTCCCAGCCGAGTTCGCCGACGTAGGACAGGCGCATCGCGGTGACCGGGATGCCGCCGATCCGGACCTGCTTGGAGCGGAAGTATTTGAAGTTGTCGTTGGAGAAGTCGTCGCGGCTGATGGCCTGGACCAGGTCGCGGGCGCGGGGTCCCCACAGGCCGATGCAGCAGGTGCCGCCGGTGATGTCGCGGATCTGGACGGTGCCGTCGGTGGGGGCGTGGCGGCGCAGGTAGTCGAGGTCGAGGTTGCTGTTGGCGCCGATCTGGAAGACGGTGTCGGCCAGGCGGGCGACGGTGAGGTCGCTGCGGATGCCGCCGGCGGTGTCGAGGGCGAGGGTGTAGGTGACCGCGCCGACGGTTTTGTCCATCTTGCCGGTGGTCAGCGGTTCGAGCAGGGCCAGGGCGCCGGGGCCGGAGACCTCGAGCCGTTTGAGGGGGGTCATGTCGTACATCGCGACCGAGGTGCGGGTCTTCCAGGCCTCGGCGGCGGCGATGGGGGAGTGGAACATCGCGGCCCACGGTTCGCGGGCCGGCGGCTGCCACTGGGCAGGAAGCTGCTCGAGCAGGTGCGCGTTGGCCTCGTACCAGTGCGGGCGTTCCCAGCCGGCGCCCTCGAGGAAGACGGCGCCGAGTTCGCTCTGCCGGGCGTGGAACGGGCTGACCCGGATGCCACGGGGGGATTGCTTCGGTTGCAGGGGGTGCATGACGTCGTAGATTTCGACGAAGTTCTGCTGGGAGGTTTCGCTGACGTAGTCGGGGTCGAGTTGGATGTCCTCGAACCGGTGCACGTCGCAGCCGTGCAGTTCGACCTCGGAGCGGCCGTCGACGAGCAGTTGCGCGACGGCGCGGGCGACGCCGGCGGAGTGGGTGACCCACACGGCCTCGGCGATCCAGAATCCGGTGATGTCGGGGGATTCGCCGATCAGCGGGCCGCCGTCGGGGGTGAAGGAGAACACCCCGTTGAAGCCGTGCTCGATCTTCGCGGTCTCGAGGCAGGGCAGCAGCAGCTTGGACTGCTCCCACGACGGTGCGAAGTCCTCTTCGGTGAACGCCAGCATCGAGGGCATGGCGGAGTCGGAGATGTCGGCGCTGTCGGTCAACTCGCGGGTGTTCACCGGCATCGGGCGGTGCGCGTAGGTGCCGATGCCGAGGCGGTCGACGTGCTCGCGGAAGTAGAGGTCCTGGTCCTGGTGCCGCAGGATCGGGAAGCCGGCCTCGGCGAGGGTGGTGTTGCGGCCGACGAGTTCGGGGATCTGGTCGGTGGTGGCGTACTGGTGCGCCAGCGGCAGGAGGGGCACGTCCATGCCGACGAGTTCGCCGAGTTCGGGGCCCCAGAATCCGGCGCAGGAGACGACGATGTCGGCGGGGATGGTGCCGTGGTTGGTGGTGACGCCGGTGACCTTGCCGCCGGCGTGCTCGATGCCGATCACCTTCGTCGAACCCTGGAACACGGCGCCGCGGGCCTCGGCGCGGCGGGCGAGGGCGACGACGACGCGGGCGGCCTTGGCGAGTCCGTCGGTTTCCACGTACAGGCCGCCGAGGACCCGCCTCTGGTCGAGGAGGGGGTGCAGTTTCGCGCACTCGGCCGGGTCGAGGATGCTGCCGTCGATGCCCCAGGAGGTGGCCCAGCCCTGCTTGCGGTGCAGGTCCGCCAACCGTTCCTCGGTGGTGGCGATCTCGAGGCCGCCGAGCTGGTTGAAGCACCACTGGCCGTCGACGTCGAGGCTCAGGAATTTCTCGACGGTGTAGCGGGCGAGTTCGGTCATCGTCTTCGAGGCGTTCGTCTGGAACACCAGCCCCGGCGCGTGGGAGGTGGAGCCGCCGGTCAGTGGCAGCGGCCCCTGGTCGAGGACGGTGATCTTGTCCCAGCCACGAGCGGTGAGCTCGTCGGCCAGGTTCGCACCGACGATGCCGGCTCCGATGATCACGACGCGCGGTGAAGTCATGACGGTTCTCCTGATTGGGTGGGTGCTGCGGGAAGTCGACGGGTTGACGCTGCGGGCGCGCAATATCGCGACGGGGTCGGTAATTGATATATCAACATATTGGGCTCGGGAATGTCGGAGAGTCGATCACGTGACGTGAATTTCCGGCGCGGAGGCCTGCCACGCCATGGGACGAAGTCGCCTATCCTGAGAATTGCGATGAATGAATTGGACGATAACTCGAATGGGGATCGGAACCGTCCTGCCGGCGCCGTGCAGTCGGTGGACCGTGCGCTGGCAGTGCTCGAAATCCTCGCCAGGCTCGGCACCGCGGGCGTCACGGAGATCGCCGACGAATTGGGAGTTCACAAGTCGACGGCGTCGCGACTTGTCGCCGTTCTCGATTCGCGCGGATATGTGTCGCAATTGAAGAATCGGGGAAAATTCCGGCTCGGGAATTCTCTGGTCCGCCTCGCCCGCACCGCATCCCCGGACGGTGACCTGGTGCGACAAAGTCAGGAATTGTGCGCCGAACTCGCGGAAACGGTCGGTGAGAGTGTCAATATCTCGATTCTCGACGGTGACCGTTCCGTGAGCGTCGTCAAAGCGGACGGGCCGTCCGGAGTCGGAACCAACACGTGGGTGGGGCAGAGCAGCCCCGCCCACGCGACGTCGAGCGGGAAGCTGTTGCTGAGCGAACTGTCCGACGCCGAGATCGCCGACAGTGTCGGGGGCAGTCTCATCGCCCTGACCCCGCGCACGATCACCCACCTGGCGACGCTGTCCGAGTCGATCGCCACCATCCTCGACCGCGGCTGGGCTCAGTCCGAGGAGGAGCTCGAGGTCGGCATGAACGCCGTGTCCGTGCCGATCCGTGACTACACGGCGAGAGTGATTGCTGCGCTGAGTGTTTCCGGTCCCGCATACCGGCTGTTGCCGGAGCGTTTCGACGAGGTCGCCCGGGCGGCGCTCGATACCGCCCAGCGGATCAGCAGCCGGCTGGGCTACGCCGCGCCGTAGCGTCGCTCGAGTCGTCACCGTCGGATCCCGCCCTCAGGCTCGCGACTTCGCGAGTTGCTTCTTGTACCGCGTGAACAACCGGGGATTGTTCATCGCGAAGACCCCGACGGTGTCGCCGTTCCGGTCGTACGTGGCCACGAACGAGCCCGTCCCGGGATCGCCGTCCACGAACCGGACTTCGTCGGTCGCGTTCCGGGTGCCCGCGAACTGCAGCATCTTGCCGTACTGGTGCGACCAGAAGTAGGGGATCGCCGCGGGGCCGGGTGTCGACGCGAGGATCGTGTCGGCGACCGCGCCCGCCTGCGCGACGGCGTTGCTCCAGTGCTCGCTGCGGTGATGCGACTGGTGGGTCTCGTCGAAGGACTGTGCGCAGTCGCCGATCGCGTAGACACCGGGAACGTTGGTCCGGCACTGGGCGTCCGTGACGAACCCGTCGTCGACGAGCAGTTCGGAGTCGCCCGCCCACTCGACATTCGGTACCGCGCCGATCCCGACCACCACGGTGTCGGCGGGCAGGATCGTGCCGTCGCGGAGTTGGACGCCGGTGACGGTGTCGTCTCCGAGAAGCCGCTCGACGACCGCGCCGGTCAGGAGCCGCACCCCGTTCACTGCATGCTGTCCGGCGCAGATCGCGCCGAGTTCGATGCCGAGTGGTCCGGCAAGAGGTGTCGGCGACGCCTCGACGACGGTCACGTCGAGTCCCATCCCGACAGCGCTGGAGGCGACCTCCGCACCGATGAAACCGGCGCCGACGACTACGAGATTCTCGGTGCGACAAAGTGATTCACGCAACGACAGGGCATCTTCGACGGAGCGTAGCGTGTGGACGCCCGCGAGGCCGGTGTGGCCGGGCAGGGTGCGGGCACGGGCGCCCGTTGCGACGACGACCGCGTCGGCGTCGAGGTAGGAATCGTCGCCGAAGATCACCCGGTGACGTCCGTCGGGGGCATGCAGGAGCCCGGTCGCCGTCCGGTTGCGGTGCCATGCGACGTCGAGGCCGTCGTCGTCGGTGGTCATCAGTGACAGGTCGGCGTCCGAGAGTGCGCCGGTCAGGTACTCCTTCGACAGCGGTGGCCGGTCGTAGGGCAGACTCGACTCGCTGCCCGCCACCGTGAGGGCACCTGCGTAGCCCTTCTCACGCAGGGCGCGCACGACGGAGAGACCGGCGAGCGACGCGCCGAGGACGATGACGGATTCGGGGATCGCGTTCATCAGTGCTCTCCGTTCGCCACGTGGAGTACGACGGTGCCGTCGACGACCGAGACTGCGTGGGTGCGCACCGGGATCTTGGCGGGCGGACCGGACGGCACGCCGGTACGCAGGTCGAAGCAGGCCTCGTGAAGCGGGCACTCGACGGTGCAGCCCTCGACCCAGCCGTCGGCGAGCGACGCGTCCTGGTGGGTGCAGGTGTCGTCGATGGCGTACAGGCCGTCTTCGGTGTGGAAGACGGAGATCGGGGTCATGCCGGGCGGGGTGACGGTGGCGACTTCGCCGACCGGGAGCGCGATGAACTCGCACACCGGAACCGTGATGCCGGTGTCGACTGCAGCTGGGGAATCGCTATCGAGAATCACTCGATACCTCCGAAGTGTTGGGGAGGAAGGACAAGAGTGGAAGTGCAGTTGTTGCGCTATACGCGACGACTTGCGAGGCGTGCAACACAATGCTCCAGGCTGCCTCCCCGTGGTGTCAAGCGTTCGCGTGTAAAAACTGCGTACCGGATCGGTGGAGGCATAACCTCGGGGCATGACCGATTCGGAGGCCCAGGGGACCGAAGCGCGCGGAAAGACGGTGCACGCGGTCGAACGCGCCATCGACGTGCTCGAGATCGTCGCGTCCGAGAGGCGCATCGGTGTCTCGGAGATCGCCCTGCGCCTCGGCGTGCACAAGTCGACGGTCTCCCGGCTGATCACATCCCTGCAGCAGCGGGGTTTCGTGGAGGAAGCCGGCGTGCGCGGCAAGTACCAGCTGGGATTCGCCGTCGTCCGGCTCGCCGAGGCGACCGTGGCGCAGAGCGGGCTCGTCGAGATCGCGCAGCCGGAATGCGATCGGCTGGCCGACGCCTTCGGGGAGACCGTCAACCTGGCCGTCCTCGACGGGGCCGGCACGATCAACGTGCTCGAATCGCGCAGCGACCGGCGCGTCGCCCTGCGATCGTGGGTGGGTCAGGTGAGTCCCGCGCACGCCACCGCAACCGGAAAAGTGCTGGTCTCCGAGCTGACGCGCGGCCAGCTGCAGAGCCGGCTGGGACCGGATCTTCCCGCACTCACCCCCAACACCATCACGGACCTCCACGCGCTCGGCGTCGAACTCGCGCGGGTGCGGTCGCGCGGGTGGGCGTCCACGGCGGAGGAACTGGAAGCGGGGCTGCACTCGGTGGCGGTGCCCGTGCGCAGTCAGGTGACGAAGCGGATCGTGGCGTCCATCTGCGTGTCGGGCCCCGAGTACCGGCTCGCCAGGGACCGCTTCGAGGCTGTCGCCCTCGAGCTCGCGGGCGCCGTCGCGCGCATCGAGGCCCAGCAGTCGGACGGCGCGGCATCGTAGCAGCGTAGACGCCATCTGTGGGGCGGTGCCCGAGGGCGGTCGCGGACGCCTTCGTGGCCCGTCGACGGCCGGAAATCGATCGGACAATTCGGGCGCCGCGGCACCGGCCTCATCCTTCCGTCTCCGGAAGGCCTTCTCTCCCAACGCGGAACGTTCTACCCGTCGGTAATTCGGGCATTTCGTTAATGCCGTGTTTCGGGGGCGTCACGCCCACGAAAGAACTCCCGAATGTGATGTTTGACACTCCCATCTGCGACAGTCTAAGTTGTGTAAATCGCTTAGCGTTGCCGATGACGCAACAAGCCCGGGATCGCGACGGCCCTGCGGAGAGCAGTCTCCGCAGCCGACCGGATCCATGCGCGTCGTTTCGCCGGGCGGATCCGCGCCCCCACACGCCCACAGATTCCAGGTCACAGCCCCGACCGAACGCATCTTTCCCGTAACGAAAGAACGGTGACATCTATGTCCGCTCCGGACGTCCAAGCCCCCGCGCCCGCCCCGGCACTGATCCCCACTCTGGGGGGTCGCTACTACACCGACCCCGACATTTTCGTGAGCGAGCAGGAGAACGTCTTCGAGGCGATGTGGTTCTGCGCCGCCCGCACCGCTGATCTCGCCGATGCCGGCGCCTTCAAGAAGGTCACCGTCGGCCGGGAGAGCGTCCTCGTCGTCCGCGGCCGGGACGGCGCCCTCCGGGCGTTCCTCAACATCTGCCGGCACCGCGGCGCCATGCTCTGCACGGAGGACGAAGGCCAGGTTCGGCGGAACCTGCAGTGCCCGTACCACGCGTGGACGTACGGACTCGACGGCAAACTGGTCGCCGCGCCGAACATGGCCGCGCTGCGCGACGAGACCGGAGCCGACATCGACCGGGTGCGGTACGGGCTGGTGCCGGTCGCGCTGCGCGAGTGGCTCGGTTACGCCTGGGTGTGCCTCGCGGACGAACCGCCGTCGTTCGAGGACGAGGTCATCGGTTCCGTCACCGAACGGCTCGGCGATCCGGCCGCCATCGACCGGTACGAGATCGGAACCCTGGAACTCGGCCGACGGATCACCTACGACGTCGCGGCCAACTGGAAGCTGATCATCGAGAACTTCATGGAGTGCTACCACTGCGCCACCATTCACCCGGAACTCACCGAGGTGCTTCCGGAGTTCGCGGACGGCCTTGCCGCACAGTACTTCGTGGGGCACGGTGCCGCCTTCGGCGATGAAGTCGAGGGCTTCACCATCGACGGAAGCGGCGGATTCGAGGCGTTGTCCGGCATCAGCGACGACCAGGACCGCAAGTACTACGCCATCACCGTTCGGCCGCAGGTCTTCGTGAACCTCGTGCCCGACCACGTCATCTTCCACCGCATGTACCCCATGTCCGCGGACCGCACCATCGTGGAATGCGACTGGCTGTACGCGCCGGACGTCACGGCGTCGGGACGCGACGTCTCCCGCTCGGTCGAATTGTTCCACCGGGTCAACCAGCAGGACTTCGATGCGTGCGAGCGGACGCAGCCGACGATGTCGTCGAAGGCTTACCGCGACGGGGGTGTGCTGGTGCCCGCGGAGCATCACATCGGCGAATTCCACGACTGGTTACTGACCCGGCTGGGTGGGGACGCGAAATGACGTACGCCGGCGAGCAACCGAGGGTGATCGACCCTCCCGAAGTGCAGGCGCCGGAACCGGAGCGCGCGACACCCGCCCACGCCGCGCCGCGGGGCGGTGTCGACAAGGTGGTGTTCGGCGCCGCGGCGGGAGTCGGGGTGGGCATCATCCTGTGGGGCCTGCTGGCGCCGGAGAACCTCGCGCTCGTGTCGAACGCGGCCCTCGGGTGGCTCGTCGCCGACATGGGGTGGCTGTTCATCACCGCGGCCACCGGGTTCGTCCTCTTCTCGCTGTTCCTGGCGTTTTCCCGGTACGGCCGGATTCCGCTCGGTAAGGACGGCGAGAAGCCGGAGTTCCGGACGGTCAGCTGGATCGCGATGATGTTCAGCGCCGGCATGGGGATCGGGCTGATGTTCTACGGCGTCGCCGAACCCCTCGCGCACATGGTGAGCCCGCCTCCTGGGACCGACGGCAGCGCCGGGTCGGCGATGGCCACGACGATGTATCACTGGGGACTGCACCCGTGGGCGATCTACGCGGTGGTCGGATTGTCGATCGCCTACGGCTCCTATCGGCGGGGCCGCAAGCAACTCATCAGCTCTGCGTTCGTCCCGCTCCTCGGCCGTCGCGCCGAGGGGGCGGCGGGCAAGGTGATCGACGTGCTCGCGATCATCGCGACGATGTTCGGCACCGCCGCGTCGCTCGGCCTCGGTGCCCTCCAGATCGGGTCCGGGCTCGAGATCATCGGCTGGATGGGCGAGGTCGGCACGTTCGCCCTGGTGGCCCTCGTCGGATTGCTGACGTTCGCGTTCGTTGCCTCGGCGGTGTCCGGTGTGGCCCGCGGAATCCACTGGTTGTCCAACATCAACATGGTGCTGGCCATCGTGCTGGCCGTCTTCGTGTTCGTCCTCGGCCCCACGGTGCTGATCCTCAATCTGCTGCCCACCACCATCGCCGACTACAGCGCGCAACTCGCGACGATGTCGGGTCGCACCGCCGCGAGTGCCGGCGACGACACCGCGTCGTGGCTGTCGTCGTGGACGATCTTCTACTGGGCGTGGTGGGTGTCGTGGACCCCGTTCGTCGGCATGTTCCTGGCCCGGATCAGCCGCGGCCGCACTATCCGGCAGTTCGTCGTCGGTGTGATCGTCATTCCCACCTCGGTCAGCCTCGTGTGGTTCGCGGTGTTCGGAGGTTCCGCCATCGGGGTGCAACGTGACGGCACCGATGTGGCGTCCCAGTCGTCGACCGAGGGACAGTTGTTCGGAATGCTCGACCACCTGCCGCTCGCCGGTGTCTCCACCGTCCTGGTCATGGTGCTGGTGGCATTGTTCTTCGTCTCCGGAGCCGACGCGGCATCGCTCGTGATGGGCACCCTGTCGGAGCGGGGGACCCGGCACCCGAGCAAACGGATCGTCGTGTTCTGGGGCACGCTCACCGGCGGCACCGCGGCGCTCATCCTCTGGACCGGCGGCACGGACGCCCTTCAGGGGCTGCAGACCATGACGATCATCGCGGCCGCGCCGTTCCTGCTGGTGATGATCGGACTGTGCGTCTCGCTGTACCGGGACGTCTCCCGTGATCCGCTCATCGTCGGCCCAACGAAAGAATTTGCACACGAAAGGGTTTCGGACACACTATGAAGATGTCGGCGCTATCTGCTGATCTCGACGTCCAGAAATTGTTCGGCACGGTGAATTTCATCGCGGGGGAGTGGGTGGCTGCGACATCGGGGCGCACCCGCGACTGCATCGACCCGGCAACCGGCAACGTGATCGCCACCGTCGACGAGGCGTCGCCCGAAGACGCCGGGCGAGCAGTGCAGGCGGCCCGGGCGGCCTTCGATGCCGGGGACTGGCCGGAGACGCCGGTCGCCACGCGATCGTCGCTGCTGTCGCGTATCGCCGAACTCCTCGAGCGCGACAAGGAGGAACTGGCGCGCATCGAGACGGTCGACACCGGTAAGACGTTGGTGGAGAGCCGAATCGACATCGACGACGTCGTCTCCGTGTTCCGGTACTACGCCAGGCTGGCCCTCGTCTCGAGCGACCGCGTCGTCGACGTGGGTGACCCCGCCGTCGTCTCCCGCGTCGTTCGCGAACCGATCGGGGTGTGCGTCCTCATCGCACCGTGGAACTACCCGCTGCTGCAGATCTCCTGGAAGGTGGCACCGGCGTTGGCGGCCGGCTGCACGATGGTGCTCAAACCCAGCGAAGTCACGCCGCTGAGCACGATCGCGTTCACCCGGCTGATCGAGGAGGCCGGTGTGCCCGCCGGGGTGGTCAACCTCGTGCAGGGCAGCGGCGCCGACCTCGGCCCCGCCCTCACCGACACCGGCGACGTGGACTTCATCTCGTTCACGGGCGGACTCGCCACCGGTACCACCATCCTGGAGACGGCCGCGAAACACGTCACGAAGGTCGCCGTGGAACTCGGCGGGAAGAATCCGCACCTCGTCTTCGCGGACGCCGACTGGGAGTCGTCGGTAGACCAGGTGCTCACCGGAGTCTTCCTGCATTCGGGTCAGGTGTGCTCGGCCGGGACGCGCCTGATCGTCGAGGAGTCGATCGCCGACGAGTTCGTCGCCGCGCTCGTCTCGCGCGCCGAGGCCATCCGCGTCGGCCCGGGACTCGACCCGGCCAGCGAGACCGGACCGCTCGTGTCGGCGGCGCAGCGCGACAAGATCGAAGCCTATGTCGCACTGGGTATCGCCGAGGGAGCGACGCTCCGGACGGGCGGCTCCCGGCCCGCCGATCCCGCGCTGGACGGCGGCAGCTACTACCTGCCCACCATCTTCGACCACTGCGACCGCACGATGCGGATCGTGCAGGAGGAAACGTTCGGGCCCATCCTCACCGTCGAGCGATTCACCACCGAGGAGGACGCGGTCCGACTCGGCAACGACACCGAGTACGGCCTCGCCGCCGGGGTCCGGACGTCGGACGCCGCCCGCGGCGAGCGGGTGGTGCGCCGTCTGCGCCACGGAACGGTGTGGCTCAACGACTTCGGCTACTACACGGCGGCGGCGGAGTGGGGCGGATTCAAGAAGTCCGGCAACGGACGCGAACTCGGGCCCGCCGGGGTCTCCGAATACCAGGAAGTCAAACACATCTGGAACAACACGACCTCACCTCACGCGGGGTGGTTTACCGCGACCTGACGTGCACTCGGCAGGGCCCGCGAGCAGACCCCATCGACTTCTCAGGAAGTGATCGAATGACCAGACCCGACAACACGACCGGCGATCAGGACAGTGGACTCGAAGATTTCGGATACAAGGAGTCCCTGGATCGCAGTATCGGCAAGTTCGCGAGCTTTGCCGCGGGCGTCAGCTACATTTCCATCCTGACCGGCACTTTCCAATTGTTCTACTTCGGTTTCGGCACTGCAGGCCCCGCATATTTGTGGTCGTGGCCGCTGGTGTTCCTCGGCCAGCTCTCGGTGGCACTGTGCTTCATGGAGCTGGCCGCCAAGTATCCGATCGCCGGTTCCGTGTACAACTGGGCGAAAACGCTCGGCAGCAGAGTGGTGGGGTGGTCGGCCGGCTGGCTGATGCTCACCGCGTCGATCGTCACCCTGTCGGCCGTTGTGCTGGCGCTGCAGCTCAATCTGCCTCGGCTGTGGAGCGGCTTCCAGATCGTCGGCGACGGTACGGGGGAACACGACTTCGCCACCAACGCCGTCATTCTCGGGACCGTGATGATCGGCTTCACCACCGTCGTCAACGCGCTCGGTGTCCGTCTGATGGCGATGATCAACAGCGCCGGGGTGTTCATCGAACTCATTGCCGCGGTGCTGATCGCGATCATCCTCGCCGCCAACGCGACCCGCGGCCCGCAGGTGTTCTTCTCCACCCACGGCTACGGCGCCGGTGAAAGTGGAGGCTATCTCGGTGCGTTCCTGGTGGCCACTCTCGCGTCGGGATACGTGATGTACGGCTTCGATACCGCGAGCTCGCTGGGCGAGGAGACGGTGGAACCCCGCCGCACCGCCCCCAAGGCGATCCTCCGTGCGATCCTCGCCTCGTTCGTGATCGGCGGCGCGATCCTCGTCTTCGCCGTGATGGCGGCGCCCGACCTGGACGATCCGAAGATCGGCGCGTCCGACGGCAGCCTGCAGTACATCGTGGAGCAGGTGATGTGGGGCCCGCTGGGAACCATCTTCCTGATCTGCATCGTGATCGCCGTGACGGTCTGCTCGCTGGCGGTGCACACCGCCGCCATCCGGCTGACCTTCGCCATGGCCCGCGACAATGCACTTCCGTTCGGGGAGCGGCTCGCCCGCGTTCACCCGAAGACGCGGACACCCGTCGTGCCCGCGGTGACGATCGGAGTGGTGGCCGCGCTGATCCTGGTGGTCAACATCGGTCAACCGCACATCTTCACCGTGTTGACCTCGATCGCGATCATCATGATCTACCTCGCCTACCTGATGGTGACCGGCCCGATGCTGAAGCGGAGGCTGCGCGGCCAGTGGCCGCCGCGGGACCTGAAGGAGGGCGGCTACTTCACGATGGGCAGATGGGGTCTGCCCGTCAACATCGTCGCCGTGGTGTGGGGAATCGGCATGGCCGTCAACCTCGCCTGGCCGCGTGAAGCCGTCTACGGGGAGCCTTGGTACAACACGTGGGGCGCCTTCGTCTACATCGGCGTCATCCTCGGGCTCGGACTGCTGTGGTACCTCACCACCGGCCGGCACCACATCGGTACCTTGACGTCACACTCCGTGGCCGCCGCACCGGCCGCACCGCAATCCGAACCGATCGACAAGGAGCTTGCTCGATGACCGAAAGTGAACTGCGGAGCACTGCACTGGAATTCGACTACGTGATCGCGGGTGGCGGCAGTGCGGGGTACGTCCTCGCGGCCCGCCTGAGCGAGGACCCGTCGGTGACGGTGTGCCTGCTGGAGGCGGGACCGTCGGACGTCGGGGACCGGGCCATCCTCGAGTTGTCGCAGTGGATGCACCTGCTCGACTCCGGGTACGACTGGGACTACCCGGTCGAGCCGCAGGAGCGGGGCAACAGTTTCATGCGGCACGCCAGGGCCAAGGTCCTCGGCGGGTGCTCGTCGCACAATTCGTGTATCGCATTCTGGCCACCGGCCGAGGTGCTCGACGACTGGGAGGCGATGGGTGCGTCGGGGTGGGGTGCACGCGACATCCTGCCGTACGTCGGCCGGCTGGAGAACAACGACGCCCCCGGTGACGGCCACGGCCGCAGCGGTCCGGTGCGGTTGCGTGACGTCCCACCGAACGATCCGTGCGGCCACGCGGTTCTCGACGCTGCCGCCGCGGTCGGTCTGCCGACCGTCGCGTTCAACCGCGGCGGAACGGTGCTGAACGGGGCCGGCTGGTTCCAGATCAACGCGTCCGAGGACGGCACCCGGATGTCGTCGTCGCACGCCTACCTGCACCCGATCCTCGGCACCCGCCCCAACCTCGAGGTCCGGACCGGCTGCTGGGTCAGCGAGATCCTGTTCGACGATCAGCAGACGGCGACGGGCGTGCGCTACCAGCGCCCCGACCTCACCGGGTACGACACGGTGTCGGCGCGCCGCGAGGTGATCGTCACCGCCGGCGCGATCGATACCCCGAAACTGCTGATGCTCTCGGGTATCGGTCCGGCAGAGCATCTCGTGGAGTTCGGAATTCCCGTCCGCGTCGATTCGCCCGGGGTCGGGGCCAACCTCGACGACCACGTGGAGGGTCTGGTTTTCTGGGAGGCGTCCCGGCCGATGGTCACCGAGTCGACGCAGTGGTGGGAGATCGGTCTGTTCGCCACCACCGAGGAGGGGCTGAACCATCCGGACCTGATGATGCACTACGGCAGCGTGCCGTTCGACATGAACACCCTCCGGTGGGGCTACCCGACCACGGACAACGGTTTCTGCCTGACACCGAACGTCACTCAGGGCCGCTCCCGGGGCATGGTGCGGCTGCGCTCGCGGGACTTCCGCGACCGCGCGAAGGTCGATCCCCGGTACTTCACCGACAGCGACGGTCACGACGACCGGGTGATGCTGTCCGGGGTGAAGCTGGCCCGGACGATCGCCGAGCAGAAGGCGCTGCGCGGGTGGATCGCCCGTGAACTGGCGCCGGGACCGGATGCGGTGACCGACGACGAGATCCTCGACTACATCCACAAGACCCACAACACGGTGTATCACCCGGCGGGCACGGCCCGGATGGGCGGTGTCGACGATCCGATGGCGGTGCTCGATCCGGAACTGCGGGTCAAGGGGGTGCGGGGTCTTCGGGTTGTCGATGCGTCGGCGATGCCGAAACTGCCGCACGTCAACCCGAACATCACGGTCATGACGATGGCCGAGCGCTGCGCGGACCTGCTGCGCGGCAGTGCCGGGGCAGGGCTGCGGTCGGCGGTGTCTACGCTGTCCGAGGTCTGATCCGGGCATCGATCGCCCCGGTGATCCTTCGCCAGATCTCGCTCGCGGGATCGATGACGGCGAAGTGATCGCCGGGGCCCTCGATCAGGGTGACGTCGTCGGGAGCCCCCGCTGCGGTCGCGTGGTATTCCCTGCTCATCTCCAGCAGATCCGGTTCGTCGCCCAGGCCGCACGCGACGAGTTGCGGGACGCCGAGCGGCAGCCGATGGAGCGGTGACGACCGCTCGTACGCTGCCCGGTCTTCGGCCCAGTGGCCGCCGACGGCGTTCACCACCGCACCCTCGCCGAGTCGGCGTTCGTCGGCGAGTCGCAGATTCAGCACCCCGGCGAGGCTGACCGCCAGCGCCGGACACACCGCTGCCTCCTCGGCCGCGGCATCGGCGGCGGCGCGCAGGGCGAGTTGCCCGCCGGCCGAGTGGCCGAGGATCACCACGCGTCCCACATCAACCTCCGGGACGGTCCCGGCGGCCTGCAATGCGGCGGCGGCGTCGGACGTCATCGCGGCCCACCGGTCCTCGGCGGGGCGCCGGTACTCGACGTTCCACGTCACGTACCCGCGGGCCGTCAGGTCCACCGCCAGACCGTCCATCAGGTCGAACTCCCAACGGGGACGCCAATATCCGCCGTGGATCAGCACGGCGACGGGGAACGGTCCGGTGCCGTCCGGGACCCGCAGTTCGGCGCGCTGATCGGGGTCGTCGCCGTAGTGGACGATCGTCCCGGGGCGGAAGCGGTGGTGGTACCAGCTGTCGACCGCGAATCGGAGTCCGTCGAGTCCGCGCCCGCGGATGTGGGCCCGGATCCCGTCGGAGCGGTCTGGCTCGCAGTCCCCGAAATCGACGCGGATCGCGCCGCAGGCCGGTGCGGTGAACGAGGCCCCGGCGCCGGGCACGACGACGAACTCGCCCCGGCCCGCCGCCGTCCGCACCGCGCGCTGCAGATCCGCGGTGTCCGCGGCGAACGTCACCTCGCCGGTGAGGCCGCGCGCATCGAGCGCCCGGCCGAGGAGTTCCGCGGCGGTTCCCCTGTGCGCGACGGTCCCGGGTGCGAAGACGACGTCGAGTCGGCGAGCGGATTCGGTCACCGGGTCACCGTACGTATCCGTGAGGACATCTGGCGAGGGCACGTGTGGGTGGTACTGACGATCCCTGGGTAGCGGGCGGCAACAGGTTTAGCGTGGAGAGCTATGGAACTTGGACTGCACATCGCCGACTTCACCTTTCCCGCCGGACCGTCGAACCTCTCGGACGACCTGCGCCGCATTGCCGTCACCGCCGAGGGCGCGGGTTTCTCCAAGCTCAGCGTCATGGACCATCTCTGGCAGATCGAACCGGTAGGACCGATCGACACCGAGATGCTCGAGGCGTACACCACCCTCGGATTCCTCGCTGCCGTCACCGAGAAGGTGGACTTGCTGGCCTGGGTCACGGCCACGGTCTATCGCGAGCCGGGCCTCCTTGCCAAGGCCGTGAGCACGCTCGACGTCCTGTCGAAGGGTCGCGCGTACCTCGGGATCGGCGCCGCCTGGAACGAGGACGAGAGTGTCGGCCTCGGTCTCCACTTCCCGCCGACGGCCGAACGCTTCGAACGGCTCGAGGAGACACTGCAGATCTGCCTGCAGATGTGGAGCGACAACGACGGACCGTTCGAGGGAAAGCACTACCAGCTCGGCCGCACCATGAACGTTCCGCAGCCGCTACGGCGCCCACACCCGCCCATCCTCATCGGCGGCGGGGGCGAGAAGAAGACGCTCCGGATGGTCGCGCAGTACGCACAGGCCTGCAATCTGTTCGGTGGACCCGAGGTCGCCCACAAGCTGGACGTGCTGAGGGAACATTGCAGTGCGCTCGGTACCGACTACGACGCCATCGAGAAGACCGTGATGTTCCCGCTCGACCCGGGTGCGGACGGACAGAATGTGGACACCTTGCTCGGTCAGCTCGAGGACCTGTCGAAGCTCGGCATAACCCACGTTCACGGATGGGTGCCGCAGGTCGCGTCGATCACGCCCCTCGAGATCCTGGGCGACCGCGTCGTCCCGGTGATCGCGGACTGGTGAATCGCGTTCGCCGCCACCGACCGGACGGAGGTGTCGGCGCAACACACCGTGCGCGGGAGCGTCGTCCCCGATGGGGTGAGGATTCGTGCACCTCGAGGTGGGGTTGGTAGTCCCTGTGTCATCTGGTTGCCGGGGGTGAGTGTGCCGAGGATTGCGATATCAGCGAATATCCCCGGCAGCGAGGTCAGCGAATGTACGACAACGGCGATGAAAACCAGCCCGATTCCGGCGGGGAGGGCCGCAGCGCGGCGCAGGGTCGCGCTGCGGATGCGGCGAGGATGCGCGTTGCCGGTGCCGTACTCCTCGGTGCCTCGGCCTGCACAGGACTGCTGTTGCCCCTGGTGTGGGGGCCGACGTCGAATGCGCGTGGACTCGCCGCGATCGTCGGCGACTCGTTCGTGCTCGCCGGGGTCGCCGTGGGGATGTCGGTCGTCGCGTGGGGCGCGGGACGTCGGTGGTCGCGAAGTGCCCGCGAGGAGCTTCCCGAGGCGCCGGTGCGGTACGGACCCGTTCCCGGTCTCGGGCCTGCGCAGACCGAATACGTCGTGCGGAAGTGGATCGGCGACAGCGCGCCGACGGCGACACTGCTCCACCTGGCCGAGCAGTCGGCAGTCCGGCTCACGTTGGTCGACGACGGTCTGTGGCAGATCGAGGGGATCGGCACCCCTCAAGGGTGGAGGCAGATCGACCCCATTTCCCGGGTGTTGGCCGATTCCCTCGGAATCCGTTCGACGGGTGCGGTATTCGTCGCCGATGGCTCGCCGACATCCGGCTACGCGGTAAGAGAGGGCATGCGCGCGATGTCCGACGCATGCCGGTCGTGGGCGGCGCAGGATGATCTGCTCGTACCCTCGATCAGGACGTGGATCGGGCGGGCAATGGCATGCCTGTGCACGGTTCTCGCCGCGCTCGGATTCCTCGGCGCACTCGGTCCCACGCTTTTTGGGGCTCCGTTCGTCGCGTTCGTCGCCGGCTCCCTCGGCGTGTTCGCGGCGGGAACGGGCCTTCGGCACACGCCGACGGGGCGGCAAGTATCGGCGGCCGCCGCTGGGTTCGAACGCGTGCTGTCGGGTCGGTCGAAGACGATCGGGTCCGCCGCGGTCCGTGAGTGCTTCCTCGCCGCCGTCCCCTACGCCTTCGCCTTCGGTGTTGCCGACCGGTGGTCGGCGCAGTACCGCCGCGTAACCGGACGTGCCGCCCCAAACCCCGACTGGTACCCGTCGCCCACGCTGTACGACGACGAGACCGGCCTGCAGTGGGCGGCGAAGCCGCATAATTGAGGGTGCGAGGTGAGACCGGTGCGACAGACACCCTGGTTGGCGGCGACGGCATTCGTCGGGTCCGTTGCTGTCCTGCTCGCAGTCCATACCGGCGGCGGCGCGTCGAGCGAACCCGACCGGGAAGCGACGCGCATGCTCGATCCCGCTGGACCGGTCCTCTTCGTCACTCCGCCGAGCGGGCAGCCGGGCGACCGCATCCAGTACCACGCGACAAATCTTCCGACGTGTGGCGGGCCGTGGTCGGTGGAGTTCGGAGATCGTGTCCTGGGCGAGACCCGTCAGGTCGGCAGCGTCGCGGACTTCCGCGCGACGGTGCCGAACCGCGGCAGTCGCGGTTTCCAGGTGGCCGGGCTGCGGTGCGTGCCGATCCCGTCGATGGTGGTGCAGACGACGTTCGAGGTACTCCCCGTGACACGCTCGTCGGAGCCGACCACCACTTTTTTGCTGCCGCCACCACCAGAGCTGCCGACGCGGACGAAGAGACCGACACCGACGACCACCACCACCACCACGCTCACAGCTCCTGCTGACGCGGAGCGGTAGGTGCGGCCTCAGACGGTGTAGTGCAGCAAAGAGACGCCGTTCTGGAAGCCGCGGGCCTCTACTAACTGCAGCCTCGGCGTCTCGTAGCCGTCGGGGAACAGCCTTCGTCCCCGACCCTGGACTACCGGGTACACGAACAGCCGGTACTCGTCGACCAGGCCGGACTCGATCAGGGCATGGGTCAACGTGATGCTGCCCGTGACGACGATGTCGCGGCCCTCCTTCCCCTTCAGTGCCCTCACCTGGGCGATCCAGTCGCCCGTGAGCACGGTCGAGTTCCCCCATTCGGGGTCGGACATGGTGGAGGAGACGACGTACTTCTGAATCTGGTTCAGTTCATCGGTGATCCCGGTCTGGTCGTCGGTCTGTCGGGGCCAGTAACTGCGGAAGTCCTCGAACGTCTGCCGACCCAGCAACATGGCGTCCGCGCGCTCGGACTGCCGGTTGGTCGCTTCCAGCAACTGTGGATCCTGGTCCGCCGGGTCGAACCAGTCGCCGAGCATTTCGATCGAGCCGTCGAGGGTGATGTTCTGGGTGATCGCCAGTGTTCTCATACGAATACTGACACCGCCACGACCGCAAAATCATCGCGGGCCGGGCGCGGTCGGCAGCCTCGATGCCGTGATCTCGTCGGCTGGTGTGAAGGTGGACATCGTGATCTCCGAATGAACGCCGGCGTTCAGGTGGGTCACGTGGAACTTCAGCGGCCCCGCAATGGGGTGCTCGAAGCGCCGAGTTGTGACGGGTTCGCGGGTCACGTCGCATCGATTCCACAGCTGCTCGAACAGGGGCGATTCGGCAGCCAGTCGCTTCACCAGGGATTCCCACGCCGGCTCGCCGAGGTGCTCCGCCCACGCGGCGCGGAAGCCCGCCACAATACGGGGCACGTGCTCCGCCCAGCCGACGGTGCGCGCCCGCCACTCAGGGTTCAGCAGATTTTGGACGACAAGATTGCGCTCGCCGGAAGGAATAGCGTCGAGGTCGCCCATCAGCCAACAGTAGCCCCGGTTATATGCAAGGACGTCGCAGCGCGCATTGCTCACTATCACCGGATACGGGTCGAGCTTGGCCATCATTGTCTTCATCGACGGCGTAACGGCATTGCACTCCGTCGCGCTCGGCGGTTCTGTCACGCCGGCCAGCGTCAACAGGTGTGCGTGCTCGTGCAGATCCAGCCGTAGCGTCCGCGAAATCGCCGTAAGCACGTGCTCGGATGCCTTGATATCGCGACCCTGTTCGAGCCACGTGTACCACGTCACTCCGACGCCGGCGAGTTGGGCGATCTCCTCGCGTCGCAGTCCCGGGGTCCGGCGGCGCCCTCCGGTGGGCAGCCCGACCTGCTCCGGCGTGATGCGGGCGCGGCGACTCTTCAGGAAAGCGCCGAACTCGCCGCGACGGGCACGGACTTCAGGACGTGCGTTCACATTCTTCATGGAAGCCGAACCTGGGAGGACGACGATCCGGGTGGCGCGAATACCAGGATAAATTCACTCCTGGTACCAGGAAGACGATAGTTCATTCTGGACTCATGAGACTTGGACTTCGACTGCCCCAGCGGGTAGGTACTGATTTGCGTCACGACGTCACGGAAGTTGCCGGCGCTGCCGAACGTGCCGGGTTCGACAGTGTCTGGGCCTGGGAGAGACTGTTGTTTCCGGTGGCGCCCCGCGATTCTTTCACTCCGGGCGCGCCGTGGCCGTCCGCGTATCGGCAAGCGGCTGACCCGCTGACCGTCCTCGCTGCGGCAGCGGTGGTGACCGAGCGAGTCCGACTGGGCACCAGTGTGATTGTTGCCGGCCTTCATCAGCCTCTCCAACTCGCGAAGAGATTCGCGACCCTCGACCAGATCAGCGGCGGGCGTGTGGTTGCGGGGTTGGGAACAGGCTGGGCGGTAGACGAGTTCGAGGCGGTCGGCATGGCCAAGTCCGAGCGCGGCCGACTGCTCGACGAGACCCTCGACGTCTTCGACGCAGCCTGGGGTCCGGATCCAGTGAACTATCGCGGGCCCCACACGCTCATCGACAACGCCTACGTCCTGCCGAAGCCGGCTTCGCCGATTCCGGTCATCTTGGCCGGCGATGTCGATGTCAGCGCCGCCGGAGGTCCCAATGCGCGTGTGCTGGAACGGATTGCCCGACGTTCCGACGGTTGGATGCCGCTTTTCCCGACCCCCGGCGCTGCCGGTGCTGAGAAGCTTCGCACGGCGTGGGACCTGATCCGCCAGTCCGCGGCCACGGCAGGGCGGGACCCGTCCGAGATGGAAATGATCGTGGTGGGGAACGTCGCGTTCTCCGAGACTCCGCTCGACGACGATCGGATCGGCTTTTCGGGCACAACCGCGCAGATTCTCGACGACATCGCCTCCGTGGCAAGTGCGGGCGCAGACGAGTTGATCCTCGATCTGCACCTGCAGGACTGGTGGCGGAACACACGTCAGATGCTGGACAAAGCTCTCGAGATTCGGGAGCTCGTCTCGGCGGCGGGAATCTGAGTCTGAGCCCGCGCGCCGGCGGGTGACGCGCCTGCCGATGTGGCGTTCACGCGCGTCACCTGGTCCGGTCTCCCTCGTCACGATGCGCTGCATCGCTCGAGAATCTCTTTGCGTTCCCATTCGGTCAAGCCTCCCCACACTCCGTACGGCTGTGCGGTCTCGAGCGAGTACCGGCGGCAGTGGTTGCGGGCGACGCAGCCTCCGCAGATGCCGCGGGCGATGTCCTCTCGGAGATAGCGGGCGTGGTCTGTTTCGCTCTCCGGAGCGAAGAAGAAATAGTCGCCCACCGAAGTGCAGCTGGCTGATTCGCGCCAGCGGGTCGGATCCACTGTCGGTCGATCGTGACATATCGGGACAGTCGTCAGTGCCATGCGGTGACGCGGTCCGCCCGCGCAGCGGCGGCGACTGCCTCCGCGACAGCGGGGGCGACGCGAGGATCGAGCGGGCTGGGAACGATCTTGTCCACAGCCAGCTCGTCACCGACGACCGAGAGGATCGCCTCGGCGGCGGCGAGTTTCATGCCCTCGGTGATGCGCCGGGCGCCGGCGTCGAGGGCGCCCTTGAACACACCGGGGAAGGCGAGCACATTGTTGATCTGGTTCGGGAAATCACTGCGCCCGGTGGCGACGATCGCCGCATGCTTGCGGGCGACGTCGGGGTGGATCTCCGGGTCCGGGTTCGACAGCGCGAACACGATGGAGTTCTCCGCCATCGTCGCGATCAGCTCCTCCGGGACGGTGCCCGCGGACACCCCGAGGAACACGTCCGCGCCGTCCAACGCCTGGGCGACGCCACCGCGGCGGGCGGCTGGATTGGTACGCGCGGCCAGATCCACCTTCACCGCGTTCAAATCCTGACGATCCACGGAGACGATGCCCTTCGAGTCCAGCACCGTCACGTCCGCGATCCCGGCGGCGAGCAGGATGTTCGCGCACGCCACACCGGCGGCGCCGGCACCGGAGATCACCACGCGCAACCCGCGCAGGTCCCGGTCCTGGACCTTGACCGCACCCTTCAGCGCAGCGAGGACGACGATGGCGGTGCCGTGCTGGTCGTCGTGCATGACCGGGCAGTCCAGCGCCTCGATGACGCGCTGTTCGATCTCGAAGCAACGCGGCGCGGAGATGTCCTCCAAATTCACGGCACCGAAGCTCGGGCGCACCCGGATCAGGGTCTCGACGATCTCGTCGGGGTCCTGGGTGTCGAGGACCAGCGGGATCGAGTTCAGGCCCGCGAAGTTCTTGAACAGGGCCGACTTGCCCTCCATCACCGGAAGAGAGGCACGGGGGCCGATATCCCCGAGACCGAGCACCGCGGAACCGTCGGAGACGACGACCACCAAGCGACTGGTCCAGGTGTAGCGGTCGGCGAGGGTCTCGTCGGCAGCGATGGCGCGGGAGACCTGCGCCACCCCCGGGGTGTAGGCGATCGACAGATCCCGCTGAGTGTCCAGCGGGGCGGTCAGCTCGACCGAGAGCTTGCCGCCGAGATGGCCGGCGAAAATCTCCTCGTCGGTCAGTTCGACCGTCGGAGGTGTGGTGGGTTCGGACACGAGGGGCACGGAAACTCTCTTCTCTGAACGACTTTGCGAAGTGGGCGAGGACTCTGCTCGGGACCCCTCTGTGGTGTCAGACGGCCATCGGAGCCATGCCCAGGATCATCAGTGCGGAACCCGCCGCCGCGGTCTTGACGCCGGAACGGCGCTCGCGGCGCGGGGTGGAGCGGAAGAGGTGCAGGGTCAGCAGCGCCCAGCACACGAGCACGACGAGGGGAAGCCAGCCCGTCGAGATTCCTGCGCCACCGTGATGGTGGCCGGAGGGTGCCTGCCCCGGCCCCGGCCCCGGCGCCGACGCCGCCGGGGCGGGAGCGGACGTCGGGGCCAGGAGCAGCAGGACCCCCATCGCCGTGAGATCGACCGCGCAGGGAATCGCGGTCCGGCGGTGCATGGTCTCGCCGGTGACGAACACGGCGAGCGCGATGAGGACGGCACCCCCGAGCAGGTGAATCCCCGTCGGCACCCCGGGGATCATCATCGCGACCATGGACACCGCCATTGCACCGTGCCCGATCCGTACCCGGCAGTCCGTTCCGTGCGCCCGCCACATCGGGACGAGGGCCCCGACCGCTCCGACGAACATCGCCGCGTACGCGACTGGGATATCGAACATCGTCACACTCAGCGACCGGCAGAATGCACGCTCTACGGCGCCACTGGGTAGTGGCTGGTGATGGCAACCCGGTTCCAGGCGTTCATCACGATCGCGAGCCAGGTGATCGCGGACACCTGGTCCTCTGTGAGGGAGCCGTCGTCCCAGGTGCGCCGTTCCGGAACGGCGAGACCGGTGACCTGTTCGGCGAGGGCGAACGCGGCACGCTCCTGGTCGCTGAAGTACTGCGCCTCCCACCACGCCGCGACAACCGCGAGCCGATCTGCCTTCTCTCCCTTGGCCAGAGAGTCGCGGGTGTGCATGCGAAGGCAGAAGGCGCAGCCGTTCAGCTGGGAGACGCGGATCTTCACCAACTCCACCAGGAGCGGATCCACGCCCGCCAGGTCCAGAGCGGACTTCACTTCCGCGTCGAGCTTCACCAGGCCCTTGTAGACGGTCGGGTGCTGCTTGCCGATATTTACGCTGCTCATAATGTTCCTTTTGAGTAGGTTGTCGAACGGTTGTGGGACAGAATGTTTCAGTCGATCGCCCGGTTGACGTGAGCGACGATCACCTCGTACATCCGCCGTGTTATCTCGGTCTCGTCGGTCATGATGTCGTAACCGTGGTCGACACCGCGCACCTCGACGTATTCGGCGAGCGCGCCGACCGCCTCGAGCCTGTCCGCGTATCGCTTGGCTTCATTGCGCAGTCGGTCGAACTCTGCGGTTATGACCAATGCCGGTGCGATACCTGCGATGCCGTTGGCGTTGTCTCCCCATGCCGGCGAGACGAACCGGTGGCTACGCTGCGCGCGATCGGGCGTGTAGGCGGTGTCGAACACCTCACACAACCAGGGCTGCAGGACGGCTTTCGAGCCCAGCGGTGATGGCTTGTGGGAGGGAGGCGTCACGATGTCGAGCGGCGGGTAGTGCAGAATCTGCAACGAGATGGCGGGGCCGTCGTTTTCCAGCGACATCCGCGACACGGCTGCTGACAGATTGCCTCCTGCGCTCTGGCCGCCGACGCACAACCGCGTGCCGTCCCAGTCACGTTCCGGCGCTGATGCCCACTGAACTACGTCGTAGAACTGCTCGGCGGGCGTGGGAAACCGCTTGTGCGGCGCCAACGCGTAATCCGTGTTGAGCACATAGACATTGGCGTGGGCGGCAAGGAAGCGGCACCAGGCGTCGTCCTGTTCGCGGTGTCCCACCACGAAGCCGCCACCGTGAGCATTCACATAAACCCCGGGGTTGCCTGTCGGCGACTGCGGGGGATAGATGGTCGCAGCGACCGGACCGTGGCGCGTCTCGATGCTGACGTCAGTTGTGCGAATGGTGATTTCAGGGAACCGGGGTTCGCCGGCGGGGTGGATCGCAGAGTTGATCTTGGCGGCGAACCGGCGGGCAATGATGTCGGCCACCGCCCGTCGCGACAGTATTGACATGAATCCTCATTTCGTTTCGATTGCGCGACGTGGGGTCGCAGCCGCGCTCAGCCCTGGTGCTGACGTGCGCTGGGGTGGCGCAGATGATCGCGGGCAATGATCTCTTCCGGTTCGAGCATGGTGATCATGTCCACGTCGGGAGCGCAGATGCACACGGCGACGAACCGGCTCCAGGCCTGTGGATCGGGATTGGAGACCTGGTAGTGCACGACGTCACCGCCGGGTTCCCAGAATGCCTCGCCTGCAGCAATCAGCCTGGGTTCTTCGCCTTCCAGCTCGAAGAAGATGCTGCCCTCCAGTACGTAACCGAACACCGGTCCGGAGTGGCGATGCGGCGCGAGTCCGGGGTCGGCCGGTGGGAGTTCGACGAGTTGTGTCATCGCGTGCGAACCCTCGGGAATGGCGGGCGGGGTGGCGCAGAGCAGGTCGGTGACCTTGACGTTTCCTTTTGCCAACATGGGCGTGTCCTTTCAGGAGTGAGTGGTTCGTAGGGTGTGACTGAGTAGCTCGCCTACTGCGCCGAAGGTGAAGTGCGTCGGCAGCTCACCTGTCTCGTCCAGTCCGAAGAGGGCTCCGTACGATCGCAGAGACGTGATGTCGCGGTGATCGGCAATGGTGACCGACGCGCAGGGGGTCACCTTTTCCCGCGAGGCAAAGACGTAGATTCCGGGGCGTAGTTGATAGGTCGTGCACTCGTCGGTGTCCGCAAGGCCGGCCGCGGGCCCGGCCAGGCAGTGCCACGTGTACGAGTGCGGTCCGAGGTAGACGTGCTCGTAGCTGTGATCGTCGCTGTAGGTCCACAACACTCGCCGACCCAGGAGTGCGGTCGTGGGTGCCGGTTCCGGTCCGCGCGTCTCCAGTCCCTCGATGCGGCCCTGCAGGAAGTTGTGCTGCACCCGGGTCCGGCCTTCGGCCGGATCTCCGATCGTGCTCACGATGGCCAGGCTGCGTCCGTGGTCGAAGTCGAGGACGAGGCTGACTGCTGTATTCGGCACGTCGTCACGATGATGGAATTGTGTGTACACCAACCCTTCTGCGACGTCGAAGGCCTCGTAGTCGTCCGTTCCGGAGACGACTGGGTGCGGGTCGCCGGGCCCGGGCTCGTAGCTCCATTCGACGGTGGCCGTGCCGAAACGATGCGACACCCGGCTGCCGTGGGAGTTGGTGAACACGATGTCGCGGCCGGCCACACTGCTCGACCTGACGGCTTTGTTGCCGTCGAATCCTGGCGCGAGTCCGTCCAGTGGCGGCCAGGTCCTGGTATCAGAGAAGTCGATGGAGTTGGTGGTCATGCGTGCTTTCTCCGTTCGTAGCGTTCGGGAGTACTCGAGAGCGCTCGGCGCGCGAGGCGCCGCTCAGGTGAGGATCGGGTTCTTCTCGACGTCCCAACTGACGTGCAGCGACTCCGGGCCCCGAAACGAGGTGTTCGGAACGTAGTGGAACTCCTGGTGGTCGAGAGTCATGTGGGGCAGGCGTCGCGTCAGTTCCTCCAGATAGATGACCATCTCCAGTCGGGCGAGATGGTTACCCAGGCATATGTGCGTTCCCGCGCCGAATGCGATGTGTGCCTTGGCGTCTCGGTCGATGTCGAATCGTTCGGGATCGTCGAACACGGAGCCGTCCTGGTTCGCCGACGCGATCACCATGAGGATCTTTCCTCCCGCGGGAATCGTCACGTCGCCGACCTGCACGTCTTGCTTCGCGACTCGGCGCCAGGCGGCCACCGACGGGTTGAGTCGCAGGCACTCCTCGACCGCCGCGGGGATCAGAGATGGGTCCGCACACAGGCGATCCCACTGGTCGCGGTTCCTCAACAGAGTGACGACCGCGTTCGCGGTGGCATTGGTCGTGGTCTCGTGGGCCGCCATCGCGCCGCCCATGACGTTCGTCTGCAGCCACGTGTCGGAGATGACGCCCGGGTGCTCGCGCTGCATCGTGATCGCGTGGCCCAACCACCCCGGTGGATCGTCGAGTTCCTTGAGCTTCCCGATGACGCGCTCACCCATCTCCCAGAACTGGCCCAATCCGTCGGCGGCACGGATCTGCTCCTCGGGAGTAGGCCGTCCCCACACGAATTCGGTCATGGACGTGGCCAGCTTGCGTACGGTGTCGACGTCCTCCTCGGGAATCCCCAAGAACTGCAGAGCGACCAAACAGGGTATGTCCCAGAGCATATCGGCGACAAGATCGGCATGACCCCGATCGACGAATTGATCGATGTAGGCGTTCGTCGTGTCCCGAATGTAGGGAGTAAGAGGGTCGATCCGGTCTGGCATGAATGCCGGAGCGTTCAGCCGGCGGTACTGCCGATGCATGGGCGGGTCGGAATCCGCGAGGACGGGGCAGGGCGCGAAGTTGTACTTGCCGAGCTGCGCGCCCGCCTCCTCGGAGGGAGGGGTGACCGGCGTCAGGGTGATGGCCGCAGAGAACTGATTGAATTGGCTGAAGACCGATTTCACGTCTTCGTGCCGCGTGACGACCCAGTAGTCCGAGTCGTCGTTGTAGAACACCGGTTGGCTCTCGCGAGCCCACGCCAGCGCGGCTCCCGGATTCTCCTGATATTCGCGGTCGAAGAACGAGAATCCAGCGGCGGTATGAGCGACCGGGCATCCAGTCATTGTTTTCCTCTCTTCGGTGGGCTGTCAGAGGTCGAGTTTTATCTTTGGACACGCGGCCCTACTGATGCAGATCATCAAGGTGCTGTTTTCTTCCTGCTCTGCGGGGCTGAGAACTGAATCACGATGATCGGCCAGGCCCGACACGATATTTGTTTCGCAGGTCCCGCACGTTCCCTCGGAGCAGGAGAATGGTGCGGGTATGCCGGCGGACCGTGCGACGTCGAGAATTGATTGATCCGATCCGACCGAGACGGTGATACCGCTCCGCACGAATTCGACTTCGAATTCATCGAGGACGGGCGCGTCCGTTGGAGTCTTCGGAGTGAACCGCTCCAGGTGAATGTCGCCGATATTGTCGAGCTCGGCGCCCATCGCCTCCACAGCACACAGCAGACTCTCCGGTCCGCACACGTATACCGCGGTATCGGGAGTGACACCCGCGAGGATGTGAGCGAGATCGATGCGCCCGTGGATGTCTGCCGGAACCAAGGTCACGCGGTCGTGGTGAGCCTGTGTCAGGTCGTCTGCGAATGCCATGTTGCGTCGACTACGGCCTCCATAGATCAAGGACCATTCGGCTCCCGCTCGATCGACCGACGTGATCATGGGGAGGAACGGGGTGATTCCGATTCCTCCGGCAATGAACAGATACCGGGGTGCGTCGACGAGGCGAAAGTTGTTGCGTGGCCCACGGACGGTGATGCTTTCGCCTTCGCGCAACTCGTGATGGAGGCGTGTGGAGCCGCCTCGGCCGTCGGGTTGGTACAGGACGCTCACCTGCCACGAACGACGGTCACTGGGTTCCCCGCACAGGGAGTACTGCCGGACCATGTCCGGTCCGAGTACGACGTCGATGTGTGAACCCGGCGTCCAGTCGGGGAGGTCTCGACCGTCGGCGCGGACGAGGGTCAGTTGCGTGACGGTGTCGGTGATCGGCGTCTTGGCCTTGATTTCCATCGCGAGGTCCTCGCGTGCCTGATTCTCGGTGTCCGCTCGCCGAGGCTGCTGGCCGGAGTGTCGGGCCTCGAACTGCGATGCCATGGGGACTCCTTCGAATTTCGGCCGGATGCCCCGGCGTGGACTGTGTTGCACCGAGCCACGTCGGCGACGCGTTGGACTCGCGCGTGGTCGATTGACCCGTTGTGATCGGCCGCACTGTCGGGCTATTCGCATGGGATAGGTCACAACGTGTGGCCCGTTGTAATCTGCCGCACCGTGCGATCACGCACATGGGGCAGATCACGGTAGGGGGTACGGAAGTTGCGGATGTGCGTACCGGGTGCGTTCAGTAGCAAACGCGGCGAAGCGGTTCTGACCTGCGAGTTCGTGGTCCGGTCAGCGGGACTGTCCGATGTACCACGAGGCGATCTGGCTGCGTGAGACGAACCCGAGGCGCGTCATGATGTTCTCGATGTGGCTCTCCACGGTGCGCACGGAGATCACCAGAGCCGCCGCGATCTGTGGGCTGGTCAGCCCTTTCGCTATCAAGGCTGCGATCTCTTGCTGCCGACTGGTGAGCGCGGGTGGTTCATCCTCGGGAATCGAATCGACGACCTGTTCCGCCAATGCATAGGCGATGATTCCCGTCGGGGACCGCTTTGAGCCGGCCTGTAGAGCTGTCGACAGCGCCCGGGGTGCCATGGCCTGCTCGAGCAGACCGCGGCAGGCGGAGTTATAGCCCGTGAGTTTCGGCCCGAATGCCACCAATTCCGTACCGGTGCGTCGCCACAGGCTTCGAGAGGCCCCGATCAGTTGTGCCGCGTGCTCGAACTGACCGGTTGATCTCGCTATCCAGGCCAGAAGCTCGGTCATCAGGGCGGTGCCCAGGGACGGATCGAAGACGCGGTGATCACGAAGCGCGTCGAGCGCGGTCGCATGTGCCGCCGTGAAGTCGCCTTGCAGCCAGTGGTCGAGGCCTTGGCTCCACTTCAGGTACGAGCGCGCCCATCGTTCACCGCGCTGCCGGCATACGGCCAGCGCCGACGTGCTGACGGCCGATGCCTCCGCGCTGCGACCGTCGAGGGAAAGTGCGACGGCGTACTCGAACGACGCCATCAGCCATTCGGCGGTCTCGCCGACGTCGGCCAACTCTCGCAGCGCGAGCTCGAGATAGCTCTCGGCCTCGGCAAGGTCGCCGCGAAGCTGTGCGGCGAGTCCCCGCAGCCCGAGGCAGTGGGCAGCCGCATCAGCAAGGTGAAGCTGCGTCGCCGCTGCTTCGCATTCGTCGAGGCGCAGTGCGGCCGCCTCGTGGTCGCCTTGGAGAAGGCACACCCTGGCAGCGACCCAGAGCGCTTTTGCCCGGGCCGGCGTGGGCGCCCGGTCACCGTCGGGTGCGTCGAGCGCTTCATCCGCCCACCTGCGACCCTCGGCAATGTATCCATCGGCGTACCAGCGGTATCGCAGTCCGGCGATCAACTCGAGTTGATAGTTGTCGCCCGGGGCGGCGGTGTCCAGCGCGGCTCGGAGATTTTCCCGCTCGACGCGCATCCACTTGGCCGAGGCGGCTTGGCCGGGCCCGCACCAGGAACGTTCCAGGTCTGTGACCACGTCGAGAAAGTACTGACGGTGGCGGCTGCGGAATCTCTCGGAGTCTCCCGTCAGCGCGAGTATCTCTGCGCCGTACGCCCGGATGGTTTCCAGCATCCGGAAGCGCATCGTCGATTCTTGGTCCTCGACGCCGAGGACGGACTGATTCACCAGGGAACTCAGGAGATCGAGCGTGGTTGTCTTCGGGTGGCCGCCCTCGGCGTTTCCGTCGCCGCACACGCCTTCGGCCGACGTCAGGTCGAAACTGCCTGCGAAAACGGAGAGGCGTGCCCACAGATGACGTTCCGGTTCCGTGCAGAGTGCAAAACTCCAATCGACGAGCGATCGGAGGGTCTGTTGGCGCGGTGCGGCCGATCGACTTCCCATTGTGAGCAACCCGAATCGGTCCGGCAGTCGTTCCAGGATCTGGTCGAGCGAAAGAATGCGCATTCGGGCGACCGCGAGCTCGATTGCGAGCGGAATTCCCTCCAGCTGAATACACAAACGCGCCGCTGCGGCAGCATTGTGCTCGTCGAGGACGAAGCCGGGGGAGGCGGCCTCTGCACGTTCTTGGAGTAGTCGGATCGACTCGAATTGCGGCAAGGATTCAACGCTGACCGGCGCCGCGTCATCGGGAATGGTGAGTGGAGGCACTGGATAAAGGAATTCTTCGGTCACCATCAGCGACGTGCGGGTAGTGACAAGAATTCGCGTCGACGGCGCATATCGCAGAATTTCGCTGACCAGTGCGACGGACCCGGGGAGTACGTGTTCGCAATTGTCGAGGATGAGCAGTATCTCGCGATCGCGAAGATATTCGATCAGCTTCGCTGTGGCGTCACGATTCGACTGATCGACAATTCCCAGTGTGTGAATGACTGCAGCCGGAACGTCGCCTCCGTCCGAGACGGACGCCAATTCGACGAAATACACACCGTCTTCGACAAGGTGGTTCATCTCGTCGGCGACTTGCAACGCCAATCGGGTCTTGCCGACTCCGCCCGGCCCGATCAAGCTCACCAGCCGTCCGCTCGCCAAGCGGTCGCGGATCTCCTTGCGCTGCTGACGCCGACCGACGAAGCTGGTCGCGGTAGACGGAACGTTGCCGCTGCGAGTTCTCGCCTTCGACACGACACCTCCACATTGCGACAGACGCAGTCAGACTATCGCAACCCCGGGCGGAGCGACGTCGGAATGCCGAAACTTTGTTCGAAGACGGCGTCGCCCGTACCCCGCCGAGCCGGGGTCCGCGTCGCACTGTCCTGTCCGCGCTCCCTTCTGGTTCTGCACCGAGTGTGATAGAAGATAGGCACGGACACGTCGCGTGGCGATCCGTTAACCCGAGGTCGATTACATTGCGCGAGAGCTTTTCCGGCACCCAGTCAGGCGGCGAGCACCCCGGGGGTGGCATACGGCACCCCGATTGGGATGCGGCGTCCCATGCCGTATCCGACGCCTATTTTCCGCATGAGCTCATGCCCCTGGTCGCTTCCGGCCCTGCCGCGTCGCCCGGGGTGTCGGCCCTGCACCTCGGCCCGCTGCACATTGTCCGAATCAATTGGGGCGCTGATGTTGCCGTTCACAGTGAGCATCCCGGCGCCGTCGGCATCAACATCCCGCTTCACGGCGAACTCGAGACCCGGATCAGGGGGCGGCTCGTCGTGTCCGCCCCGGGCTTCGCCACGGTCAACCCCGCTGACACGCCGGCCGATATCACGCGGTGGCCCGGTGCCTGCACGATTCTCGGCGTCAAGATCGATCGGGACTTCGTCCAACGCGAGTTGTGGCGCGTGACAGGCCGAGCCGACGCGGTGATCCCCGATCAGATCGATTTGAGCAGGCCCGCTGCTGCCAGCTGGTTTCGACTGCTGAGCAGCATTGTCGATCAGCCCGTCGATGACGCGCTGCTGGCCAATCCGCATGTGGCACAAGGACTGGCGGCATCGCTCACCGATGGATTCCTGCTCGCTGCCGTCCCGGACGAGACCGACGATCGCCACGCTGTCCGACCACGGATCGTCACTCGCGTGATCGATGCCATCAACGCCGAGCCCGACCGGCTGTGGACCGCGGCGGACATGGCCGACGTAGCCGGGGTCAGCGTACGGCGCCTGCAGGAGGGCTTTCGCATCTACCTCGGCAAGACTCCCCGCGAATGCCTGACCGAGATCCGCCTTGCCGGCGTCCGAGCCGAACTCGCCTCGGGCTCGGCCCGTTCGGTGACCGACGTTGCGCTGAAATGGGGGTTCACTCATTTCGGCCGGTTCGCCGCCGCGTTTCGGCAGCGCTACGGTGTGCCACCCTCGTCGTTGTTGCATTGACCCTTCATCCGCGGCGCGATGCCCGCACCGGCGTAAGCTCCTGGTCAGGTCTTCCCGTCAACTGGAGGATGTGCTGAGCGCCGACGAAGGGGTGTCCGCCGACACCACGGACACCGATTCACCACCGGCCCCGAGGGCCGGGTTGGATCTGCACCTCGAGCGGCCCGCCGGCCGGGTCCGCGACAGCGTGATGGACGCTCTGCGTGACGCCATCCGGTCGGGCCGGCTTCCCCCGGGCACTCGGCTGCCGTCGAGTCGCGCGTTCGCCGCGGACCTGGGCATCGCGCGGAACACGGTAGCGCGGGCGTACTCGGAACTCGTAGAGGAAGGTTGGCTGACGTCACAACACGGCTCCGGCACGACGGTGTCCCGCCGTGCCGCGGGGGCCGTGCGGGCCGAAGGGTTTCGCGTGCGGAGGCTGCCGGCGCGCCGCCCGGACCACGATCTGCGACCGGGCCAGCCCGACCTGTCGTCATTCCCGCGCGGGCAGTGGAGTCGCGCCGTCAAGCAGGCGCTCCACACGGTCCCGTCCGAGGCGTTCGGTTACGCGGACCCGTACGGCCGTCCCGAACTGCGCCTGGCGCTTGCCGAGTACCTCGCGCGGGCCCGCGGCGTCGTCTGCAGGCCCGACAACATCATCGTCTGCTGCGGTGCCGCCGAGGGGCTGACGCTGTTGGCCCGCGCGCTGGCCGGTGCCGGGGTTGCCTCCCTGGCGGTCGAGTCCTACGGGTTGCCGACGCACCGCGAAGCACTGCGCACGGCAGGGTTGCACTATCCGCCGCTGGCCGTCGACGCCGGTGGCGCCGACGTCGCCGCGCTCGACGGCATGCAGGAGGTGGGCGGCGTGCTGCTCACCCCGTCACACCAGTTCCCGACCGGCGTACCGCTGCGCTCCGACCGGCGCGCGGCCGTCGTCGACTGGGCACGCAGAACCGGCGGTGTGATCATCGAGGACGACTACGACGGGGAATTCCGCTATGACCGCAGCCCCGTCGGCGCGCTTCAGGGTGTCGACCCGGAACGGGTGGTGTACATGGGCACCGCGAGCAAGTCCCTTGCCCCGGGCCTTCGGCTCGGCTGGCTGGTCCTTCCCGACCGGCTCGTCGAGACGGTGGCCCGCCAGAAGGGCGAGACCGAGGCCACCTGCGGTTTCGTGGACCAGCTGGCGATGGCCGAGTTCATCCGAACCGGGTCCTACGACAAGCACATTCGCGCGATGCGCGCGCAGTACCGCCGCCGGCGGGAGCAACTCGTCGGCGCGGTCGGCCGGTCGTCGCCTGCCAATCGCGTGACCGGTCTGCCTGCGGGCCTGCACGTGCTGCTGCACCTGGCCGGCGGCAACGAGAGCGCCGCCGCGCAAGAACCGGCGTGGCGGAATCTCGCTGTCGAGGGCCTCGCGCTCTACCGCCATCCCGAAGTCGACGTCGATCGCGACGGTCTGGTCGTCGGCTTCGCCGCGCCGGCGCAGAGCGCATGGCCTGCCGCCGTGGAGGCATTGGTTCGGCAACTCCCGTGAGTGGACCCCGAATTCGGTGTGCAAGTGGCCCATGCGGCGGCTCGCTACCGTACTAGCCTCAGAGCATGCTGAATGCCGGAAACGTCAAGGTCACCGATCTTCTCTGCGCCACCCCGCCCGCGATTCCCGAGGGTTCGCACGCGATGACACAACTCGTCGAACTCCCACCGGCCGACCCTGGACTCGCGCCGCATCGCCACTCCGGACCGGTGTTCGGTTACGTACTGGAGGGCAGCATCTTCTTCGAGCTGGAAGGCGAAGAACCCAGGCTGATTGCTGCGGGCGAGGCATTCTGGGAACCCGGCGGTGACGTCGTGCACTACCAGGTCTCCAATCCCGATCCACAGGCTTGGAGCCGGTTCGTCGCCGTGTGCATCTGCGCTCCCGACGTGGACATGATCACCATGCTCGAACCGGAAGAGATCATTGCCCGCGACTATCTGCGCCACCCCAGCGCACGTCAGCACCAGGGCTGAGCACCGCCGCGACGACACGTCGCGCAATCGAAACGAAACGAAGTGAGGTTTTCATGCAAGCGGTCATCGCGTCCGACCACAAATCCGGTGTCAGTGGACTGTCGGTGGCGGAAGTTCCGTACCCTCATGCGGCAGAGAACGACGTCATCGTCCGCGTTCACGCCGCGAGCTTCACACCCGGTGAGCTCGACTGGCCCGGCACCTGGTCCGACCGTGCGGGGCGCGACCGGGCACCATCCATTCCCGGACACGAAGTCTCCGGAGTCGTCGCTGAATTGGGTTATGGCACGACCGGTCTGACAATCGGTCAGCGCGTGTTCGGGGTCGCCGACTGGACCCGTAACGGTACGCTCGCGGAGTACGTCGCGGTCGAGGCCCGAAACCTGGCGCCGCTGTCTAGCGGAGTCGATCACACCGTGGCCGCCGCCCTGCCGATCTCCGGGCTCACCGCGTGGCAGGCGCTGTTCGATCACGGGCGACTCGCCACGGGTCAGACCGTACTGATCCATGGTGCGGCCGGCGCGGTCGGTTCGATGGCAGTGCAACTGGCGCTCGAGGCGGGCGCCCGGGTCATCGGCACCGGTCGTGCTCGGCACGGTGACACGGTTCTCGGTCTCGGCGCCCACGCTTTCGTGGATCTGGATCGGCACAGGCTCGAAGATCTCGACGAGGTCGACGTGGTGCTCGATGTCATCGGCGGCGAAACACTCGACCGTTCAGCGAAACTGGTGCGTCCCGGTGGTGTCCTCGTCACCATCGCGGAGCCCCCTCGGGTGATGCCCGAGCAGGGACGGGCGATATTCTTCGTCGTCGAATCCGATCGTGAGTGCCTGGTCCGCCTCGAGCGCCGGGTCCGTGACGGTCGTCTGCGGCCACCTGCAACAAGCGTGGGGCCTCTCTCCGAAGCTGTCGCTGCCTTCGATTCCCAGCACGGTGCGGGCAAGCCGGTCATCCGGATAGCAGAAGATGATCTGGGGCGCACCGGATCACGGGCAGAAGGACATTGACGGCTATCCGCCTTCCCCCTTTCACGAAGGAACATTCGATGCCCCAGTACCTCGACGGTCGACGCGTCCCATTCGACAGCACCGACCCCAACTCCACAGGACGCGTAGCCGTCATCGTCCTGTTTTCGGCCGTTGTCGCCATGCTCCTTCTCATGGCGCCCGCCGCGGCAAGCCAACTGCAACTGCAGCTCGCACTGAGTCCGTCGCAGACGGGTGATCTGTTCGCTGCCGAGCTCGGTGCGATGAGTATCGCGTCGATTCCCGCGCTGTGGTGGATGAAGAAGTACAACCTCCGCACGATGTCCACGATCTTCGGGACGATGTTCATCATCGGCAATATCGGCTCGGCCTACATCGGCGACTATGGGACTCTTGTTGCGGTTCGATTCCTGACCTCGCTTGCGGGCGGATCGCTGATGGTCCTGTGCATGTCACTCGCAGCCCAGACCAGGGACCGCAACCGTGTCTACGGCCTGTGGCTGATGGGGCAACTCTGCTTCGGTGCGATCGGACTGGCCGTACTCCCGAAGTTCTTCGACACCTTCGGGATCGGCATCGCATATTGGGTTCTCGCCATTCTCATGATGGTCGTCCTCCCACTCGTCCGCTTCCTGCCGCAACGCAACATCTTCGTGGGCCGCGCCGGCGCCGAAGACTCGGTCCCCACACCCAACTACGCTCTCCGTGCGACCCTGGGCCTGATTGCGCTGCTTGCCTTCTACGTCAGCCTCAGCGGCATCTGGACGTTCCTCGGTGGCATCGCGGGCGCGTCGATGATCGACAACGAAACCTCGAGCGTGATCCTGTCGATCGCCACCGTGCTCGGCATCGCAGGATCGGTCGGGGCCACCGTTCTGGGTGCACGCCCGAGCACCCGAATCAATCTCCTCGTGGGCTACCTCGCGATGACCCTGTCGGTCGCTCTGCTGGCGGGAATACCCGGGGTTCTCCGATTCACTCTGGCCGCGTTGCTCTTCAAGTTCACCTGGACCTTCATCCTGCCTTATCTCATGGCCACCCTCTCCGGGTTGGATCGGTCCGGGCAGCTGGTGAACCTGGCCAACCTCGCGATCGGCGGCGGATTCGCACTCGGCCCGTTGATGGGTGGACGCCTCGTCGAAAGCGCCGGAGGGTACGGCACGCTCATCGCGGTCAGCGTCGCAGGACTGGTCCTGTCCCTGGTGCTGATCCTCGTCGCTCAACCCCAGCGCACCGCTGCCGCGAACTCCACGGTCGCGGTGTCCCACATGGTCGAGTAGTCCGAGGGGCGGGCAGGGCCTGCGAGTACGCTGGCGCGGTCGAGAAGGAGAGGTTGTGCCCATGAGTGAGCCGTACGCAGTCGTCGGAGCGACGGGTGGTCAAGGAGGCGCTGTCGTCGACGCGCTGCTCGAGCGAGGGCGTGAGGTCCGAGCGCTCGTCCGTCGAAGCTCCTCTCGCTCAGAGGCGTTGCGCCTGCGAGGCGTCGACATCGCCGTGGCCGACATCACCGACCGGGCGGCGATCGCGTCTGCGGTCGACGGGTGTGCGGGCGTGTTCGCCATGACAACGCCTTTCGAAGACGGCCCGGAGGCGGAGATTGCTCAGGGCGCCGCGCTCGTCGACGCGTTCGGTGATTCCGGTGTTCCCCACGTGGTGTTCTCTTCGGTGGCCGACGCGGACAAGAGCACCGGGGTGCCACATTTCGAGACGAAGGCCGTGACCGAGGCGTTGCTGCGAGAATCATCGGTCTCGTACACGATCGTCGGGCCGACCTACTTCTACGACAACCTGCTCGGCGGCCTCGACGGCATCCGCCACGGCCGGCTCGACCTGCCTCTGCCCGTCGATACCCCGCTGCAGCAGTTGTCGCGCCGAGACCTCGGTCGGTTCGTCGCCCTCGTGTTCGACGATCCGGACCGATTTGCCGGGACGAGAGTCGACCTGGCTTCGGATGATCCGACGCCACGTCGAATGGCCGAGGTGCTCGGTGAGGTGCTGGGCACACAGGTACATGCGCATTCGTCCGACGCGGACGCCATCGCATCGCCGGACATGCGCGCGATGTTCCGCTTCCTCACCGACACGGGGTACGACGCGAACATCGGCGAACTGCGCCGGCTCTACCCCGAGGTGGGCTGGCAGAGCTTCGCCGATTGGGCGGCCGAGTTGGCCTGAGGTCCGCGGCGAGCATCGGCGCGTATTCGACGACTGTGGCGGTCGCCACGATTATGTAATATGGAGGTCGGAGCCCGGTACTCGAACACCAGCAGTGAGGACGGCCATGGGCGTGCAGGCCAACACCAGAGCCATCGAGAAAGAGATCGTCACCGATTTCAGCGAGCGGATGAGTTACGGCTCGTACCTGGACCTCGACACCCTGCTGAGCGCGCAGAAACCGGTGAGCAGGCCCGAGCATCACGACGAACTGCTGTTCATCATCCAGCACCAGACCACCGAACTCTGGCTGAAGCTCGTCCTGCACGAAACCCTCGCGGCCCGGGACGCGTTCGATGCGGACGACATCGGCAGGGCGCTCAAGTGCGTGGCGCGCGTCAAGCACATCCAGAAGACGCTGACCGAGCAGTGGTCGGTGCTGGCCACGCTGACGCCCACCGAGTACTCCGAGTTCCGGCAGTTCCTCGGCAATTCGTCCGGGTTCCAGTCCTATCAGTACCGCGCCGTCGAGTTCGTGCTCGGCAACAAGAACGCCGGAATGCTGAAGGTGTTCGAGGCCGATCCCGCCGCCCACGAACTGCTCGACCGGCTGCTCCGTGAGCCGAGTCTGTACGACGCGTTCTGGCAGTGCCTGTCGCGGCTCGGGTACGACGTGCCGGCGTCCGCGCTGCACCGCGACGTGACCGCCGCCTACAGCCTGAACGACGACCTGATGCCGCTGATCAAGTTCGTGTACGAGAACTCCGAGGAGCACTGGGCCGTCTACGAGGCGTTCGAGGAGTTCGTCGACCTCGAGGAGAACTTTCAGCTGTGGCGCTTCCGCCACATGCGCACGGTGCTGCGGACCATCGGGATGAAGTCCGGAACGGGAGGATCCAGCGGTGTCGGGTTCCTGCAGAAGGCCCTCGAACTGACGTTCTTCCCGGAACTGCTGGCCGTGCGCACCGAGATCGGGCGATGATGACCACGTCGACGGATGTGCTGGCGGCCCGGGCCGGGGAACTCGACGCCGCGGACCCGCTGCGCGCGTACCGCGACCTGTTCATCGGAGCCGACGATCCCTCGGTGCCCGCCTACCTCGACGGGAACTCGCTCGGCAGGCCCACCAAGGCGAGCGCCGAGCGCATCACCGCGTTCGTCACGCAGTCGTGGGGCGGCCGGCTGATCCGCGGGTGGGACGAGGAGTGGTACGAACTGCCGATCACGATCGGTGACACCCTCGCGCGGGTGTCGCTGGGCGCGGCCGCCGGTCAGACCACCATCGGCGACTCGACGACGGTCCTGCTGTACAAACTCGCGCGGGGTGGGCTCGCGTTGCGGCCGGGTCGCACCGAGATCGTCGTGGACCGCGACAACTTTCCGACGGACCGGTACGTGCTCGAATCCGTCGCCGGGGAACTCGGGCTCACGCTCCGGTGGATCGAATCGGATACCCGGGGCGGCGTCACCGTCGACGACCTGCAGTCGGTGGTGTCCGAACACACCGCGCTCGTCGTTCTCAGCCACGTCGCGTACCGCTCGGGTTACCTGGTGGATGCGGCCGGGGCCGCCCGGGTGGTGCACGAAGCGGGCGGGCTCCTGCTGCTCGACCTGTGTCACTCCGTCGGGTCGGTTCCCCTCGAACTCGACGCGTGGGAGGTCGACCTGGCGGTCGGGTGCACGTACAAGTACTTGAACGGCGGACCCGGCTCACCGGCGTTCGCGTACGTCCGGGCCGACCATCAGCAGGACTTCGTGCAGCCGATCTGGGGCTGGATGGGGCGCGACGACCCGTTCGCGATGGCGCAGGGCTACGAGCCGGCGCCGGGCATCCGGCGCGTGATCAGCGGAACGCCGTCGGTCCTCGGCATAATCGCACTCCAGGACACCCTCGCGCTTCTCGACGACGTCGGGATGGACGCCGTGCGGGCCAAGTCGATCGCCCTGACCGAGTACGCACTCGACCTCGTGCGCGAGGTGCTGATTCCGCTGGGCGTGGAGATCGGATCGCCGGAGGATTCCGCCGAGCGGGGTGGTCACGTCATCATCGACCACCCGCGGTTCGAGGCCGTCGTTCAGCGACTGTGGACGAAGGGCGTCATCCCCGATTTCCGTGCCCCGCAGGGGTTGCGTCTCGGCCTGAGCCCACTGAGCACGAGCTTCGGCGAGGTGTGCACCGGGATACTCGCGATCCGTGATGAACTCGCCGACTGAACCGGCGAGCGCGATCCTCGACGACTTCGATTCGCGACCCGGCAGCGCCACGTCGCTGATCCGAACCGTGCTCGGTGCGTACGTGCGCGACGTCGGCGGGTGGGTGGCGATCGCCGATTTCGTGGAAGTGATGCAGGCGGTCGGTATCCCGCCCGAGTCGACGCGGATCGCGGTGGCCCGGCTGAAGAAGAAGGGGGTGCTCCGACCGCGCGCCCGCGACGGCCGCAGCGGGTACGAGGTGACCGAGCAGGCCGAGTCGATGTTCACCCGCGGCGATCCGCGGATCTTCGGTTTCCGTCAGATGGCGGACACCGATCCGTGGCGGCTGATCTCGTTCACCATCCCCGAATCGCAACGGGCGGCGCGGCACCAGTTGCGCAGACGGCTCGGCTGGATCGGGTGCGGAACCGTGTCGCCGGGGCTGTGGATCGCCCCCGAACACCTCGCAACCGAGGTCGGGGACATCGTCGACGCGCTGGGCCTGTCCGAGTACGTGACCACGTTCGTGTCCACGTCGGTGTTCGCCCCCGATTCGATGGGGGACGCGGCGGCCCGGTGGTGGGATCTGGGTGGCATCGCCGCGCGGCACCGCGATTTCCTGGACCACCACCGGGTCGCGCTCTCAGCGCCGGAGGAGGTGTCGCCGCGCGACGCGTTCGTCCGCTTCGTGCCGCTGCTCGACGAATGGCGCATCATCCCGTACATCGACCCGGGCCTGCCGGGCGCAATGCTGCCCGCGGACTGGCCCGGCGCCGACAGCGTTCACCTGTTCGTGTCGGCGCGGGACCGCTACCTCGCCGGGAGCCGCGACTGGGTGCGGAGCGTGCAGTCGCGACTCCCGGTCTGAGGGTGTCAGCCCAGGAATTCCTCGCCGATGTTCTTGGCCCACTCCTCGGCCTGATCCTTCGGGCGGACGGAGCTGGAGCCGTCGTGCCTGCCGTGTTCGCCGACCTGGACCGCGCCGAGGGAGATCAGCTTCTCGGCCATGATCTCGCCGCCGCGGTTGTACGTCTCCTCGTACACCTTGTCGCCGAGACCGAACAGCGCGAACTGCATGCCGGTGAGGTCGGGTTCGTCCTCCTCGAGCCCTTCGAAGAAGGGTTCCGCGCCGGTGGGCAGCTCGCCCTCACCGTACGTGGAGCACACGATGACGTGGAAGTTCTCGGGGTCGAGATCGCCCGCATCGAATTCCATCATGTCGTACAGGGACGTGTCGCCGTAGTCGCCGAGCACGTCGGCGATGTTGTCGGCCACCAGTTCGGAGGTTCCGCCCTCGCTGCCGTACAGAATCACCACTGCCATTGTTCTTGCTCCTCGTGAGTTGCTGCCGACGTGGTCAATACACGTCGCGCAGGTAGCGCTTTTCCTTCTTGAGCTTGGTCACGTAGTCGGCGGCCTGCTCGGTGGAAAGGGTGCCATGGGTGGCGATCACGTCGTGCAGTGCCCGGTCGACGTCCTTCGCCATGCGGGTGGCGTCGCCGCACACGTAGAAGTGGCCGCCGTCCTCGAGCCAGGCGAACAACTCGGCGCCGTTCTCGATCATCCGGTTCTGCACGTAGATCTTCTCCGCCTGGTCGCGGGAGAAGGCGAGGTCGAGGCGGGTGAGCAGACCGCTGTCGCTCATCGCGGCGATCTCCTCCTCGTAGATGTAGTCCGACGCGCGGTGCTGGTCGCCGAAGAACAGCCAGTTGCGTCCCGACGCGCCCCGCGCCTGCCGCTCCTGCAGGAACGCGCGGAACGGCGCGATGCCGGTGCCCGGGCCGACCATGATCATCGGTGCGTCGTCGTCCGCGGGGACCCGGAACGACTTGTTCTTCGACACGAAGATCCCGCCGTTGCCGCCCTCGGCGATCCGATCGGCGAGGAAGGTAGAGCACACGCCGCCGCGGTCGCGTCCGGCCGAGCTGTGGCGGACGCTGGCGACGGTCAGGTGCACGCTGCCCGGGTTGGCCAGCGGGCTGGAGGAGATGGAGTACGCCCGGTGCTGCAACGGCTTCAGCAGTCCGACGAACTCGTCCGCCGTCAGCGTCACCGACGGTTCGAGGAGCAGCAGGTCGAGCACGTCCTTGCCCCACAACCACGCGTCGAGGGCTTCCTTGTCGCCGTGCCGCAGCACGTGACTCAGCTCCTCGTCGCCCGCCCGCTTCTCGATCTCGTCGATGAATTCGTGGCTCGGCGTGGAGATCTCGTACCCGTGCAGCAGCAGGTCGCTGAACGGCCGCTCCTTGCCGGTGACGGCGGCATCGGCCGGGATGCCCAGCCGTGCGACGAGGGCGTCGACGAGGGCGGGATCGTTGATCGGCATCACACCGAGCGCGTCACCGGCCTCGTAGTCGAGACCGCTGTCGGCGAGCGCGAACTCGTAGTGGCGGATCTCCTTCGCGGACGTGTCGCTCGACAGCCGCCGGTTCACGGACAGCGTGGAATTGTAGGGGTTCTTGCGGTTCCACTGCGACCGTGTGCGGGCCGGTTTCGTCACCGGCTCGGCGACGTCGGCGACGGCGGACTCGCCGCGAATGCCCTCGACGGCCGCGAACAGCGGCAGCGTGTCGGCGACCCACGCGGCGGCGGCGTCCTCGTAGTCGACGTCGCAGTCGACGCGCGGCGTCACACGGTGGGCCCCGAGCTGCTCGAGCCTGGTGTCGATCATCTTGCCCGCCTGGCAGTATCCGTCGTACCCGGTGTCGCCGAGCGCGAGGACCGCGAAGTCGGTGGTCTCGAGCCGCGGTGCGGTCTCGGCGGCCAGCGCCTGCCAGAACAGTTCGGCGTTGTCGGGCATCTCGCCCTCACCGTAGGTGGAGGTGACGACGAGGACGCGCTGCATCGCGGCGAGGGCGTCCGTGTCGACGTCGTCGAGGGCGCTCACCACCGGCGCGAAGCCGTGCGAACGTGCCGCGGCGGCAGCGTCTTCCGCGACACCCTCGGCGTTCCCGGTCTGGCTGCCGTACAGCACGTGCATGGCGGGCAGCTGCCCACCGGCCGCCGCGGCGGGCGCGTCGGAGCCGCCGGCGACCAGACGCGAACTCATTCCGGCGAGGAAGCCGGTGAGCCAGACGCGCTGGTCCTCGCTGAACGGGGCGTCCTGGGGGATGTAGGGCAATTTCATGAGGGCACCACGTCTCTCGTGGGGATCAGATCGGGGAGGGCGTGCTGCGCGAACAACTCCTCGAAACCGGGCAGCCGGCCGATCTTGTCGACGTTCTTCGCATCCTGGTGCAGGATCCAGCCGTACGTGCCGGGGGCGTCGATGGACCGGACGTTGCGGCGGCGCAGCGCATCCTTGTAGTCGGCGAGCCGCTTGGCCGCCACCATCACGGCCAGATCCTCGTCGCTGTAGTCCTTCAACGCTTCCCGTGCGTACCGCTGCAACCGCTGCATGAGGAAGAAGTCCTCGGTGAGCAGCAGGTTGCGGACGGCCTTGTCGACGGCCGGGTCGGACGGATCCGTGACACCGGGCAGCTTGGACAGCGCCATCTCCTGCGCCGCGTTCAGCACGGTGTAGTTGTTCAGCAGTGCGAACATCGCCTCGGTGTCGGCCTCGCCGTAGCCGGGCACGGCACCGTCCAGCACGGCGTGACCGTCCCGGTAGTCCAGCTTGAACTTGCGCACCTGGTGCCCGACCAGCGCGGCGGCGAGTTCGTCGGCCAGATCCTTGCGGGGCTTGGCCTTCAGGATCTCGTCGCTGTCCTGGTACTGCAGCAGCGCGCGCGGCATGCCGTACACGAAGTGGTGCTGCTCGGTCTCCCAGTTCGCCAGCAGCCACGCCGCCTTGGCGGAGCCGGTGGCCTCGAGGTGCCACCCGAGCAGCACGTGCACGGCCTGACGGTGCAGCGCGGCGTGCTCGTCGTCGCCGGTGATCGAACCGAGCAGGATCGAGTCGGCGCTGGCCTTGCCGGGCAGCTCGTTCTCGGGATCGTACTGGTAGACGAAGCCGCCGCTCATGCCGTTGCCGAGGCCCTTGCCGAAGCCGCCGAGGTTGAGCACGGCACCGTTGGTCATGTACTCGCAGGCGAAGTCGCCGACACCCTCGACGACCGCGGTGGCACCCGAATTGCGCACGGCGAAGCGGTCACCCGCCTGGCCCTCGACGAACGTGCGGCCACCGGTGGCGCCGAACAGCGCGAAGTTGCCGATCAGCACGTTGCCGCCGTGGCGGTCCGAACCGCCACCGGGGGAGCGCACGACGATGCTGCCGCCGTTCGCGCCCTTACCGACACCGTCGTTGGCGGTGCCGGTGTGGACCAGGGCCATGCCGTCGTTGCAGAACGCGCCGTACGACAGGCCCGCGGACCCGGACGTCGCGATCCGGACGCTGCCGTCGCGCAGGTAGCCGCGGCCGCGCTCGTCGCGGAGCACGGCGGGCAGCGCGACCTCGGTGAGCTCGTGATTGAGCATCCGCTCGATGTCGACCGCCAGCTGGGCGCCGACGCTCTTGTTGCGGTTGCTCAGGTGCACGCCGTCGCCGAGCTCGACGGTGGCCTCGCCCTGCTCGATCAGGGCGGCACGCAGCTGCACGAGCCAGCCGTCGTCGAGCGTGTAGTCCTTCTCCAGGTACACCGGATCGCCGATGGTGACCTCGTCGACCACGGCGAGCATCGCGCGCAGGTCGAGCTGGCCGACGCTGGACGGGTGGTCCAGGAGCTGCAGCAGATCCGAGCGTCCCCGGGCCTCGCGCAACGAAGACATACCCAGCTCGGCCAGCACCTCACGGGTCTCGTGCGCGATGTTGAGCAGGTACTGCGCCATCGCCCGCGGGTCACCGTCGAACAGCTCGGGATTGGTGGTCAGGCCGGCGGGGCACTTGATGTTGCAGTTCTTGGCCATGACGCACTTGAGCATCATCAGGGCGGTGGTGCCGAACTCGAAGCTGTCGGCGCCGAGCAACGCCGACTTCACCACGTCGCTCGCCGTCTGGTGCGCGCCGGAACAGCGGAGCAGCACCTTCTGCCGCAAACCGTTGGCGCACAACGCCTGATGGACCTCGGCGACGCCGATCTCCGCCGAACGTCCGGCGTACTTGAGGCTCGTCACCGCGGCGGCACCGGTGCCACCGGTGTTGCCGGCCACGTTGATGACGTCGGCTCCCGCCTTCGCGACACCCACCGCGATGGTGCCGATGCCCTCCGAGGACACGAGCTTGACGATGACGCGGACCCGCGCCGCCTTGCAGTCGTGGATCAGCTGCGCGAGGTCCTCGATCGAGTACGTGTCGTGATGTGGTGGGGGAGAGACGAGTTCGACGCCGGGGGTGCCGCCGCGCGCGGCCGCGATCTCGACGGTCACCTTGGGTGCGGGCAGCTGCCCGCCCTCGCCGGGCTTGGCGCCCTGCGCGATCTTGATCTCGAGTTCCTCGAGCATCGGGTCGGCGAGGTAGCCGGCCCACACACCGAAGCGGCCGGACGCGAACTGCTTGATCCGCGAGCCGCGGATGGTGCCGTAACGGGAGATGTGCTCGCCGCCCTCACCACTGTTCGACATGCCGCCGACCATGTTGGTGCCGTGCGCGACGGCCTCGTGCGCGTTGGAGTTCAGCGCGCCGTGGCTCATGGCGCCGGACGTGAGGAACGGGGTAATCTCGCTGGCCTTCTGCACCCGGTCGATCGGCAGGCTCGCCGGAGCGGTGCGCAGCAGCGACAGACATCGCAGCGCCTCACCGGACGTGCGCACCACGAGGGCGTCGCCGTCGACGCGGTGCTCGCGGAGGTCGTCGCCGAACCGCATCACCAGCGATTCGCCGAGCGCGACCAGCACTTCGGCCTCGCCCGCGTGCGGTCCGGTGAGCCGGAGCCGGAACTCGTCCTCGCCGATGGCCTCGGAGGCGAGTCCGCGCACCGCGAAGCTGTTGTTGCCCTTGCGGGAGAAGCGGCCCATCTGCTTGCGGAACTCCGCCGCCGTGGTGAGGAACGTGACGTCGGCGGGCAGATCCAGGACGTCGCGCAGCGCTGCGGGACGACGGGTCCGCTCGTCGGCCATCGTCCGCGCGAACGCACGGTAGCCGGGGGTGATCTCGAAGCGGTCGATCGCCTCGTGCGTCAGCTTCTGGAATCCGGCGTTGCGGTAGGCGTCGTCGTCGAGACCGAATGCGTCCTCGAGCCGGTTCAGCGGCAGCAGTCGCAGCGATTCCGTGTGGTCCTGCGTGCCCGCCGTGTCGAACGCGATCGGTTCCTCGGTGAGGTCGACGAAGCCGCGCACGGCCGCCGTGCCGTACGAGTGGCCTGCGCCCTCCGCGCGTTCCTTGAACAGGCCGAGCAGCGGGACGTCCTTCTCCCCGGTGACCGACAGCGCGCGCTGGTGCCAGTCCGCGACGGCCTGCGCGATGACGGCGAACCCGACACCGCCGACCGGCGTCTTCACGTTCGCGAAGTAGCGGCGCAGCACCCGATCGTCCGTGTCGAGGTAGTTCGGTTCGAAGAACTCGCCGCCGATGTAACTCTCGGCGGTGCACAGGCCGACCCGGCCCATCGTCTTCATCAGCGACTTCTCGGCGGCCTTCGCGAACCGCTTGAACGCCTGGTCGGCGTCGTCGGCGAACTTCTCCTCGGCGCGCAGACGGACGGCGAGGGGGTAGATCGCGGCGGCGCCGAAACCGAGGGCGGCGGCCACGTGGTGCGAGGACGAGATCTGACCGCTCTCGGCGACGACGGACACGCGCAGGCGCAGGCCCTCCTCGATCAGCCGCTGGTTGACCGCGGAGATCGCCACGATCATCGGCAGCGCGGCGCGGTCGGTGGCCACGTGACGGTCGGTGAGGATCGCGATGCCGCCCTGCTCGCGGGCGAACGCCTCCACCTCGTCGCAGAGCCCGTCGACCGCGGCCTCGAGCGCCGCCGCGTTGGCGGCCGGGTCACCGTGCACCGGGGTGTACAGCATCGGGAATCGCTGCACCGGCGTCTCGGACTGCTTGCGGATCCGCAGCATGTCCATGTGGGTGAGGATCGGCGAGGGCACCACGATCTGCGGGGCCGACTGCGCGCCACTGTTCGGCTTGGCGCCCAGCGCGACGCGCAGCGTCATGCCGTCGGCCTCACGGATGCTGTCCAGCGACGGGTTGGTCACCTGCGCGAAACGCTGCGAGAAGTACTTGGCGACACCACCCTCCTGATCGGAGAGCGCGTTGATGGCGTTGCCGTAGCCCATCGCGGAGATCTTCTCCTGACCCGACGCGAGCATCGGGTCCATCATGAACTTGAAGCTTTCCTGGTTGTGCGAGTACGCGACGTAGCGCTGGGTGCGCTCCAGGTCGCCGTTGTAGCGCAACGGACCCGGCTCGGCCTCGACCTCGGGCAGCGCCTCGATGGTCCGGCGCGCTTCCGCGACGAGCGTCGGGTAGTCGTTGCGGGCGGCGAGCAGTTCGAGTGCTTCGTCGGTGGAGTATGCGCGGCCCACGCGGTGGTCGAAGTACAGCATGCCGCCGGCCTCGATGCGTCCACGGTGCAGCACGGTGGCGGGGTCGAAGTCGATCTGCCCGGCCTCCGACGTGACGCACAGGTACTCGTCCGTCTCCACCGAACGCAGCGGACGCAGACCGAGCCGGTCGAGCCGGGCGCCGACGACGGTGCCGTCGCCGAAGATCAGCGCGGCCGGGCCGTCGTTCTTCTCCTCGTACAGCGAGAAGTACTCGAGCATCGCCCGCACCTCGGGTGACAGCGTGGAATCGTTCTCCCACGCCGGCGGCATCATCGACACGACCGCGGTCACCAGGTCGAGACCGTCCTCCACGACGCGGCTCTGCAGCGTCTGGTCGAGGCGACAACTGTCGGACTGACCGTGCGGACGGACGATTTCCCGGTTGCGGGCACGGGCCAGCGCCGTCTCGGACAGGCGGTTCTTCTTGTCGGTGTTGAGCTCACCGTTGTGCGCCATCAGACGGAACGGCTGCGCCATCGTCGGATGCGGGTCGGTGTTGGTGGAGAACCGGGTGTGGAAGTACAGCGTGTGGATGGCGTGCGCCGGGTCGACGAGGTCCTGGAAGTAGGGCATCACCTCGTTCGAGTTGAGGCGGCCCTTGAGCACCTGCGTGCGCGCGCTGAGCGACAGCGGGTACAGCCCGGCCAGATCCGGCTGGGTGTACGCGACGGCCTCGATCGCGAGGAGGGCGTCGTGGATGCGGCGGTCGAACTCGGTCTCGTCGGCGCACGCGTCGGGCGCGGTGAACACCCACTGCCGGATCGGCAGCTGGTGCCGGATCGCGGCGGGCCGGAGCACGGTGGCGTCGACGGGCACGTCGCGCTCGAGCAGCACCCGGAACCCCTGCTCGGCGAGAGCCCGCTCGATGACGGCCTCCGCGTCGCCGTGGAACGCGACGTCGGTGGGGAGGAAGAAGTTGCCGACCCCGAAGCGGCCCGCCTCGAGGTCGCCGTCACCGGTCAGGGCCCGGAAGTATGGCACCGACAGGTCGACGCACACGCCGGCGCCGTCGCCGACACCCTCCGCCGACATGCCACCGCGGTGAGGAACGGCACACAGGGCCTCGTGGCCCCGGAGGAGGACGTCGTGGGTCTGAATGCCGTCCTTGCGGGTAATGAAGCCCACGCCGCAGCTGCTCTTGTCGAGCGTCCTGTCGTACAGGCCGGACTCGGTGGCACTCGTGTTCAACCGACTGTCTCCTCGCGATACTCGCCGAATAGGGGTCCGTGCTGGGCGCACGGGTGGCGTCGGCGAGAGGATCACGGCAGAGAACCGGCCCCGTACCGATGCGCCGGTGAGGCAGACGTCGTTGTCTGAAATGCGGACTTTGGCATGTCCACGCGAAACCGCAGATTAGCGGAGGCTAAGTCCGATCTGCAAGCTGCTCGATTCGAGCGCGACGAGCGGTAGCAAATCCGCGCCCGGCGTGGAGGCCGAACGCGTAGTTGCGAACATCACACCTGGCCAGGCCGCAAAACGTGCATACCCGAACGGCCGTTCGGACTGACTGGTCCGTAGATGCACAGCGAGTGGCCGGACGCGGGCGCCATTGCGTCCGCGGATGGCAATTCGGTGGGCGTGTGCGGGGTCGGATCTCAGTCGGTGAGATCGATCCGGACCGTCAGGAGGTCGGTACCGACCGCGCGGACGGCGGTGCTGTTCATCCGGGGCAGCTGGGCCAGCCGCGCCCTCGTGTCGTCGTCGGGCAGCAGTGTCGCCGTGCCGGTATGCCACCGGCCGTGGATCCGCAGGCGAACGGCATTGTTCGCACGGATGTTGCGGATGTAGTTCGACTTCTCCCCGAACTCGGACACCAGCCAGAACTCGGCGCCTGTGCGCCGGCCGCCGATGGGCGTGACGCGGGGCTGCCCGCTCACCCGGCCGGTGGTCTCGAGGAGGGTCTGGCTCGACAGCCGCGCGGTGAGCGGGTTGGCGACGTGCCGCTGGAATTGCATGACGATCCGTCGTTTGATCGTGCTGAGGTCGGCCATGACGAGAGCCTTCCACGGGGGAAGGCTCTCGTCGAGCGTTCGCTACGCGGCGACGACCGTGTCGTCGTCCTGGAACGGGTCGCCGGTGCGCTCGGCGTTGTAGCGGGCTTCGTCGAGGATGCCCTCCCGCTTGGCGACGATGGTGGGGACGAGCGCCTGGCCGGTGACGTTCACCGCGGTGCGGCCCATGTCGACGATCGGCTCGACCGCGAGCAGCAGGCCGACACCGGCGAGGGGAAGCCCCAGCGTCGACAGCGTGAGCGTCAGCATGACCGTGGCTCCGGTGGTGCCCGCGGTGGCGGCGGAACCGATGACCGACACGACGATGATCAGGAGGTAGTCGGTGAACGACAAAGGCGCACCGTAGAACTCGGCGACGAAGATCGCTGCGATCGCGGGATAGATCGCGGCGCAGCCGTCCATCTTGGTGGTCGACCCGAGCGGCACGGCGAACGACGCGTACTCGCGGGGGACGCCGAGATTGCGTTCGGTGACCCGCTCGGTGAGGGGCAGGGTGCCGATCGACGACCGCGACACGAAGCCGAGTTGTGTTGCGGGCCACACGCCGGAGTAGAAGGCGCGCACCGACAGTCCGTGCGCGCGGATCAGGACGGGGTAGACGACGAAGAACACGATGGCCAGGCCGACGTACACGGCGGCGGTGAACCAGCCGAGCGAGCCGATGGCGTCCCAGCCGTACGTGGCGACGGCGTTCGCGATCAGTGCCGCGGTCCCGATCGGTGCGAGACGGATGATCCACCACAGCACCTTCTGCACGATGGCGAGGAGCGATGCGTTGAACTGCAGGAACGGTTCGGCTTTCGCTCCGACCTTCAGGGCGGCGATGCCGATCGCGGCCGCGACGACGAGCAGTTGCAGCACGTTGAAGCTCAGCGACGTGCTGGCCGCGCCCTCGGCGACGGTGGTCTTCGCGTTCAGTCCGAGGAAGTTGCTGGGGACCAGTCCGGTGACGAACGCCCACCACGAACCGGTGGTGCCGGGCGCCTTTTCGGTGGCGGCGCTGACGCCGGTGCGGGCTCCGGGCTGGGTGATCGACCCGACGACGATCCCGATGATCACGGCGATGAACGCGGTGATCGCGAACCACAGCAGTGTCTGGACGGCGAGGCGGGCGGCGTTGGCCACCTCACGCAGGTTGGCGATCGAGCTGACGATGGCCGTGAACACCAGCGGGATCACCGCGACGGTAAGCAGTTTCACGTAACTGGAGCCGATGGTGTGGACGGTTCCGACGAGCCAGTTCTCGTTGCCGTCGGCGGCGACGGGCATGGCGCGGGCGACGAGTCCGAGGATGACGCCGACAACGAGACCGGTGACGATCTGGGGGCCGAACGAGGTGGCCCACTGGGGGAGACGGCGTCGAGAGGTGGTCTCGGCGCGCGTGGACAGCGCGGAACTGGGCATGGGTGTGCCTTTCGCGTGGGGCCGTGGAACGTCGCCCGGTGGGGCGGATACGGCGGGAGAGAGTCCTGAGTGGAGAGGTGCGTCAGCGCGAGCGCGGACAGATCGCGCTCGCCTGCAGGCGGAGGTCGACGTAGCGCCGAGAGGTCAGGAACAACACTGCGGGAACAATACTCCCGGTGGCGGCGGGCGTTTTACTCCGGTTCCGCCTCGCCCGGATACCAGCGCGCGTAGACGTCGGGGTGCGCGCGGGTGCGGCTCTTCCACGCGTTCTCGCCGTACGTGTTGTAGAGCGGGTTCGACGGGTCGTCCTCGATTCCGCGGGCTCGCGCGGCGAGATTCGGTGGCAGGGTGATCACCGGGACCGTGGCGTCGAGAGCGGGATTGAGGAAGTACGGGACCGACAATCGCTCGGGCGCACCGGCGGGCGTGAGCACCCGATGCCGGGTGGCCCGGAGGTAGCCACCGGTCGCGACCTCGAGCAGTTCGCCGATGTTCACGACGAACGAACCCGCCCGCGCGGGCGCGTCGATCCAGTCGCTGTCCTCGGTTTCCACCTGGAGTCCTGACGACCCGGGTTCGAGGAGCAGCATCGTCAGTACGCCCGAATCCTTGTGGGCGCCGACACCCTGCTCGCCGGTGTGGTCGGCGCTCGGGCGTTCCGGATAGCGGACGACCTTGATCAGTGTGGCGGGGGCGTGCGCGAAGGCGTCGTCGAAGATTGCCGGATCGGCGTCGAGTGACGCGGCCCAGTGCCGCAGCAGCCGCATCCCGACGTCGGCGAGCGCGGCGTCGAGGGCCTCGATCGTCTTCTCCAGGTCGGGGAGATCCGCGGGCCACTGATTGGGACCCTGCAGCCGCAGGTAGCCGGCGGCACCGGGGATCGGCTGCCGTTCGGGCCCGATGTCGATCTGTTCCCGCCAGTCGGTCTCACCGTTGGTCAGTTCGCCGCCCACCCGGTTGTAGCCGCGGAAATGGGGACTGTTCAGCATCGCGATCGACTGCTTGGCGTCGTCGGTCAGGGCGAAGAACTCCCGCGCGACGGTGAACACCCGGTCGAGGAGTGCCCGGTCCACGCCGTGCCCGTCGAGGTAGAAGAACCCGACGTGATGGGTGATCTCCCGCAGCCGTTCCCGCCCGGCCGGGGTGTCCAGTTCGGCGAGGTCGATGACGGGGAGCATTCCTCCACGGTATCGCCGGGCGGTCGCGGTGTCAGGTGTCCCGGCGGCGCTCGAGCAGGACGCTGTCGTGCCAGGTGCCGTCGATCTGCGCGAGTCGCTCCCGCACCCCGACCGTCCGGTAGCCGACCGCGTGGTGCAGGGCGATCGACCCGGTGTTGACCGCCAGCACCGAGGCCTGCAGCGTCCACAGTCCCGCGAAGTCGGCCTCGTCGAGGAGCCGCCGCATCAGTGCGGTGCCGACGCCTTCCCCGCGGAACTCCCTGGCGGTGTACACGGAATTCTCGGCGACCCCGCGGAAGCACCGCCGCGAGGATATGGGGGAGAGGGCGGCCCACCCGGCCACCGTCCCCGACACCTCGGCCACCCACCGGTGCCCGTCGAGCCAGCGTGTGTCCAGCTCCGACCTGGTCGGGGTCACCGTCTCGAACGTGGCCCGTCGCGTCGCGATCCCCTCGGAGTAGATCCGGAGCACCGCCTCCCAGTCGGCCGCGGCGAGCCGGCGTACCGTGATCGCCTCCATCGTGGAGGTGTTGCCATGAAGTGCTGTGGCACAACGCAATCGCGGATCTGGTTCCGGAGGGACGAGGGCGAACATGGCGCCAGCTTAGCGGCTCGACGGGCCGGTGTGGGGTGCCACGTTTCGGGGCGAATGTACCTCCGGGCGCCTCGGGTGCGCCGACGGGTACATTCGCCCGCGCGTCACCGCAGCCGGATCCACGTCGTCTTCAGTCCGGTGTACTTGTCCATCGCGTGCAGGGAGAGGTCGCGGCCGAACCCGGACTGTTTGAACCCGCCGAACGGGGTCTGCGCGCTGATGGCGTCGACGGTGTTGACCGAGACGGTTCCCGCCCGCAGCGCGGAGGAGACGCGGTGGGCCCGGTTCAGGTTTTCCGTCCACACCGACGCCGCCAGCCCGTAGATGCTGTCATTGGCCATGCGGATGGCGTCGGACTCGTCGGTGAACGTCTGGACGGTGAGGACCGGTCCGAACACCTCCTGCGTCACGACCTCGGCGGTCGGGGCGACGTCGCCGAGGATCGTCGGTTCGACGAAGCAACCCCGGCCGTCGACGGTGGTCCGGTTGCCGCCCAGCAACACCCGGCTGTCGGGGCGGGCGCGTTCGATGAAACCGGCGACCGTCCGGGTGTGCTTCTCGTCGACGATGGCACCCAGCGTGGACCCGGGGTCGAGCGGGTTGCCCGGCCGGATCGACGACGCCCGGCGGACGAGTGCGTCGGTGACCTGCTCGGCGACCGACTCCTGCACCAGCAACCGGGAGTTGGCGGAGCACACCGCCCCCTGGTTGTAGAAGGCGCCGAACACGGCCTTCTCCACGGCCTCGTCGAGATCGGCGTCGGCGAACACGAGATTCGGGCTCTTGCCGCCGCATTCGAGCCAGACCTGCTTCAGATTCGAGTCCGCCGCGTAGCGGAGGAACCTCTTCCCGGTCTCGGTGGAGCCGGTGAAGGCGACGACGTCGACGTCGGGATGCAGGCCCAGCGCCGCCCCGGCGGTGGCGCCGAGCCCCGGGACGACGCTCAGGACGCCGTCGGGCAGCCCCGCCTCGGTCGCGAGTTCGGCCAGTCGCAGCACCGACAGCGGGGCCTGCTCGGCGGGTTTGAGGACGACGCTGTTGCCCGCTGCGAGGGCCGGCGCCAGCTTCCACACCGCCAGATCGAGCGGAAAGTTCCACGGCACCACGGCGGCGACGACACCGAGCGGTTCGCGGGAGACGAGCGCGAGACTTCCCGGATCGGTGGGCGCGATCTCCCCGCCGATCTTGTCGAGAGCCTCGGCGTAGAACGTGAAAAGTGCGGCGGCCGAGGGGACGTCGACGGTCAGCGCCTCCACCACGAGCTTGCCCATGTCGAGGGAGTCGAGCAGGGCGAGCTCGTGGCGGTGCTCGAGGATCAGCTCGGCGAGCCTGAGCAGGACCCGTTTGCGGTGGGACGCCGGGCTGCGCGACCAGATGCCCGAGTCGAACGCCTCCCTCGCGGACCGGACCGCCGCGTCGACGTCGGGGGCGTCCGCGGCGGACACCCGGGCGAGCAGTTCACCGGTCGCCGGGTTGATCGAATCGAACGTCTCGTCCGATTTCGCGGGACGGAACGCGCCGTCGACGAACAGTTCGCGGCGCGGCGTGATTGCCGCGGCGAGTGCTGTCCAGTCGTCGAGTGTGGTCGGATCAGGCATCGTCATCCTCGTGCTCGAAAGTGATGGTCAGGGAACGTAGATGGCGAACTGCTTGAGCAGCGGTTCGTCGACGCGGTACTCCCCGCGCCACCCCTTGGTCAGGGTGAACGCGTCGCCGGGGCCGAAGGTGTGGGCGACCCCGTCGTCCGCCGTCAAGGTCACGGAGCCCTCCAGGACCCGGGTGTATTCGTCGCCCGGGTAGGACTCGATGAACTCGCGATAGGGCTCGGCGCGCCACGAGCCGACGGTGAACTTCTCGTCGCCGCTGCTCAGGTGGACCATTTCGTGTTCTTGCGGATCGCCCGCCCGGAGCGTCTCCGCGGTGACGTAGGCGCTGGGGGTCATCGCCGCGACGTTCTCGGCGTCGGTGGGGATCGGGTGTACTGCGGTCATGGCGGTGTTCCTCAATTCTGTGCGTTGGCGAACGGGGGGATCGTCAGTGTGCTGACGGGTTCGATCGACAGGCCGGTGACTTCCCGGCGGAAGGCGACGGGGCCCGGCGCGGGCGGTTCGTCGAGTTCCTCGGCGTACCGGTGCCCGGACCAGACGGCCGCTGCGATGGTGGACGGCGCCCAGGCGTCGCCGATGCCGCGGACGCTGCGCAGGTCGGCGGCGGCCCACTCGGATTCGCGCGACTGCAGGTCGTGGAACAGTCCGTCGTGCGGAAGCCGGGCGGTGACCAGGACGACGCCGTCCGCGTCGAAGAACTGTTCGTCGCCGGTGAACGCGCACACCGTGCGGACACCTTCGGGGGTGATCGCGGTGACAGCGCGGTTCACCTGAACGTGGACCCCGGCCTTGATGATTCGCTTGCGTATCCGGACCACTTCCATGGTGTTCGTCGTCCACTGCGACACGTGCGCGGCCGGAGTGATCAGGGTGACGTCGAATCCCTCCTTCGCCAGGAGTTCGGCGACGACCGCCCCGAGGTAGTAGTGGTCGTCGTCGAAGAGCACCACCTTGTTGCCCGCCGGTCGCAGCCCCGCCATCACGTCGTCCGGTGTGAGGACGTCGGCGTGGTCGTCGACGGGAACGGCGTGGGTGTGCCACCGGCCGACGCCGTCGCGGCGCCAACTCGAACCGGTGGCGACGACCACGTGGTGGAAGTCGTTGTCGATGACGTCGTCGGCGGTCATCTCGCTCTCCATGAACACGTCGACGTTGGACAACTTGCGGAGTTGCTGCTGCCGGTAGTCCACCACCCGGATCCAGGCGGACAGTCCGGGCAGCTTCGACTCCCGGGTCACCCGGCCACCGAGTTGCCTGCCGGCCTCGGCGAGGCTCACGGTGTAACCGCGTTGCCCGAGGGCACGCGCGGCCTCGAGGCCGGCGGGACCCGCACCGACCACGAGCACGTTCGACTCGCTCGACCGGACCTTGATCCGCTCCGGGTGCCAGCCGCGACGGAACTCCTCGCCCATCGTCGGGTTCTGGGTGCAGCGGATCGGAGACATCGTGAAGTCACCGGACACGCAGATGTTGCAGCCGATGCATTCGCGGATGTCCTCGAGGTTGCCCTCCTCGATCTTGCGGGGAAGGTACGGGTCGGCGATCGACGGTCGGGCCGCCCCGATGAAGTCGAGGATGCCGCTCTTGACCTGGTGCAGCATCGTGTCGGGCGAGGTGAAACGGCCGACACCGACGACGGGTTTGGTGGTGAGTTGCTTCAGTCCCCGAACGTACGGTTCCTGCTCCGCCTCGGGTCCGAACCGCGAGGTGACGGAGTCGTCCTCCCAGCTGCCGAGCACGAAGTCCCACAGGTCCGGGGTCTCGCCGAGCAGGCCGATCACGTCCTCGATCTCGCTGCGCGTGATGCCCTCGTCGCCGAGGAGTTCGTCGACGGAGATGCGGCACGCGACCGCGGCCTTGCCGTCGGCGACCTCGCGGGAATCCTCGAGGATCTCGCGGAGCAGGCGCACGCGGTTGGTGAGGCTGCCGCCGTACTCGTCCGTCCGGTTGTTGTAGCGACGGGACAGGAAGTGGTGCAGGCCGCCGATCGCGTGCCCGGCGTACACGTAGACGATGTCGTATTCGGCCTTCAACGACCGGCGCACCGCCTCCTTGTGCCAGTGCCGGAGGTCGGCGATGTCCGACTTGGTCATCTCCCTGGCCTGGACGGGGTCGTAGTTCCAGGAGACGACGGGCAGATTCTGCGGGCCGAGCGGGGTTTCGCGGCTGATCAGGTTGGGGCTGTTCAGGCCGTTGTGGGCGAGTTCGATGCCGGCGAGAGAACCGCCTTCGTGGATCTTCTCGGAGATCCTGGTGAGGGCGGGCAGGTCCTGATCGTCCCAGAGGCGCAGTTCGATGAACGGGCCGATGTCCGAGGTGGGGTGGATCTCGACCTGCTCGGTGCAGACGACCGCCCAGCCGCCCTCGGCCTTGACTCGCCGCATGTAGGCCTCGCCGGAGGGGTCGCGGTAGCCCATGCCGTTGCAGTGGGGGACCTGGAAGAACCGGTTGCGGGCGGTGACCGGTCCGATCTTGACCGGTTCGAACAGGATGTCGTATCGCGGATCACGCACGGTGGGTTCCTGACTGGAGACGGAGAGTGGGCTCGCTGTGGTGGCCTGCGCACTCGGCTGGCCGGCCGTTCCACTGTCGCCGAGACGGCGATTCTTTGCGATCTGTCTCAAATAATTGCCGATCGAGTAGTGAAAGTCCAGGCTCGGTGGGAGAAATACCGCCCCGATCGCGACTTGTTTATTGATGAAGTTCATCAATAATGGTGGTCATGGCACGTCCGAAGAGGCAGGGAGTCCGGCGCAGTGAGATGGTCTCGGCGGCCACCACCGCGATCACCAAGCGGGGCATGACCGGGCTGCGCATCAAGGACGTCGCGGAGGAGGCGGGCCTGTCGGCGGGTCTGGTCAGCTACTACTACCCGTCACTCGAGGATCTGCTCGTCGAGGTGCACGAGCACGCGGTCGACCGGTTCTACCGGCGCAGGCACGACGCCGTGCAGGATCTCGCCGATCCGGTCGAGCGGCTGCGCACCACGGTGCGGCTGGGCATCCCCGATGCCGCCGACGATCCGCTGTGCACGGTCCTCTACGAACTGCATCTCCACGCGAGCCGCAACGCGACGCACTCCGCGCTGCTGTCGACGCTGTTCGACCTGGAGGTGTCGCTGTACAGCACGGTGCTCGAGATCGGCCGGTCCCAGGGCGTGTTCACGCCGTCGATGCCCACCGAGGAGATCGCCCGCACCGCGGTGAGCCTCGAGGACGCCTACGGCCTGCACATCATCGCGCGGAACCGGCGCATCGAGCCGTGGACCGCGCGGAACAGCGTCCTCCGCTACCTCGACACCGTGCTGTCGTGCTCGATCGCCGAGTTCACCGCGGACTAGCCGCAGGGATTCACCCGAGTCTTGGCATCTGCAGAACTGATGCACTACCCCGGATCTTTGTGTTGTACAGATTTGCCGGGCGCGGACGAGAGTAGTGACCGGCATCACTGCGATGTTGCCGCCGAAGGCCGACGCCGCGCCGGCCGAAACGCGCTAGCGCGCAAGCACTTTCCTATCGACTCCAGCAACGAGGTGCACCGATGAGCGACAACACCCCGACCGCCCTGGCGGACGAACAGACACGACACCTGAAGAAGTCCCTCGGCCGTTTCGACATCGTCTTCCTCATCGTCGCGGCGGTGGTGTCGGTCGAGGTTCTCGGTCAGGTCTCCACGTTCGGCGCGGAGACCTTCACCTGGGCACTGGTTCTCGCGGTGTTCTTCCTGCTGCCGTACGGTCTGATCTTCGCCGAGATCGGCAGCACGTTCACGGGTGAGGGCGGCGTCTACGTGTGGGTCCGGCGGGCGTTCGGCCGGCCGCTCGCGGCCCTCGCGTCGCTGCTGACGTGGGTGACGCAGCCGGTGTGGGTCGGAGGGTCGATGGCGTTCATCGCCGCCGAGACCTGGAACCACTACGTCACCGCGTTCGAGGAGGGGTCGGTGACGGACTACCTGTTCAAGCTCGTCTTCATCTGGCTGACGGTGCTCGCGGCCGTGGTGAGCCTGGCACGAGGCAAATGGATTCCGACGGTCGGCGCGTTCCTGAAGATCGTCTTCCTGTTGTTCTTCCTCGTCACCACCGGGATCTATGCCGCGAAGAACGGTTTCGCCGGCATCTCGGCGGGCGACTTCAGCCCCACCCTCACCGGGCTCCTCGGGGTGACGCCGCTGCTGCTGTTCTCCTACCTCGGTTTCGAATCCGGGAACAGTGCCGCCGGGGAGATGAAGAACCCCGCCCGCGACGTCCCGATCTCGATCGCCCGCGCCTGCGGCATCGCCGCCGCGTCCTACCTGCTGCCGATCTTCGCGATCCTCCTGGTGGTGCCCGCGGACGACATCACCGGTGTCGGCGGCCTGCTCGAGGCGGTCGCGACCGTGTACAGCGTGTACGGACCCGCCGCACCCGCCATGCTGACCGTGACCGGGGTGATCTTCGCCGTGATCCTGATGACCCAGGGTGCGGCGTGGATGATCATCAGCGACCGCATGCAGGCGATGGCCGCGGCCGACGGCGCCTTCTTCGGCGGGTTCTTCGGCCGATTCCATCCCCGCCTCGGAACGCCGGTGCGCGTCAACTTCCTGTCCGGAGTCGTCGCCACCGTCTTCATGATCGCGGCGATGCAGATCACCGGGTCCGGCGGTTCCATCTTCGCGGTGGTGCTGACGATCTCGATCTCGACGTTCCTGCTCAGCTACCTGATCGTCATCCCGTCCGCGGTCCGGCTGCGCACGCGGTTCCCGGACGTCGCGCGGCCCTTCCGGGTGCCTACCGGGAACGTCGGCTTCCGCGTCCTCGGCTCCCTCTGCTTCGCCTGGGTGCTGCTCGGTTCCTGGGTGGCGGTGTTCCCCGGCACGCTGGAATCGGTGTTCGGCCTGGACTACGACTTCGCGGAGATCTGGGGCGTGAGCCAGGGGACGTTCGAACTGTTCACCCTCGGGACGCTGGCCGTGCTCGCGCTCCTCGGCGCGGTCGGCTACGTGCGGGGCGCGTCGGTGCGGTCCGCGACCGGCCCGCGCACCGCGCGAGAGGACGGCCCCGGGTCGGAGCCGGACCCCGGCCTCGTGAAGGCCGACGTCCGCTGACGGCGTCGCGGCCACAGCGGGTGCCGTGGGTGGCTCCCCGGTCGGAGACCTGCGATCCTGGTGGCCTCAGATCCCGAGGAGAGCGCATGCAACGACGACCCGACGTGACGTTCACCCAGCTCAGGTATTTCGTCGAGGCCGCGAACTTCTCCAGCATGACGAAGGCCGCCGACGAACTGATGGTCGCGCAGTCGGCGGTCTCGTCGGCGATCTCCCAACTCGAGCACCAGATCGGCACCCAGCTGTTCATCCGGCAACGGTCCCGCGGACTCGTTCTCACGGCGGCGGGGGAGGAGATGCTCCGCGACACCCGCAGCGTCCTCGCCCATCTCGGGGAGGTCCTCGACGCGGCGCGCGGCCACGAGGACAACGTCCGGGGAACGGTGCGCCTGGCCTGTTTCGTCACCCTCACCCCGTTCATCCTCCCGACGCTCATCTCGGACCTGCGCGATCAGCACCCCGACCTGGAGGTGGAAGTCGTCGAGACCCAGGCGGAGGCGGTCCGGGCGGCGCTGCGCAACGGCACCGCGGAACTGGCCCTCACCTACGACCTCGCGCTGGGCGAAGACATGGAGACGGAGACGCTGGGCGTCGCCAGGCCGCACGTCGTCCTGCCGCCGGACCACCGGCTGGCCGGCCACGACGCGATCGCGCTCGCCGACCTCGAGGGCGAACCGATGGTGCTGCTGGACCTGCCGAGCAGCCGCGACTACTTCCTCGCCATGCTGTCGGGGTCGGGGGTCACCCCGATGGTCCGCTACCGGTCGGCGAGCTACGAAACGGTGCGTGGGCTCGTCGCCCGCGGCCACGGCTTCTCGATCCTGAACCAGCGGCCCGCCGAGGGCCGGACGTACGACGGCGGGAGGGTCGCGACACTGCCGATCGCCGACGACGTTCCCGGACTCCCCGTCGTCCTCGCCCGGCTCAGAGGGGTCCGGAGTACGGCGAGGGCCCGGGCCGTCGCCGAGCGGGCGCGGGCCGTGTTCGCGAAACAGGCACGGACGGCGGGCTAGAACCCCCAGCCCATCTGGGCGTCGCGGTCGGAGCCGAACGCGTGCTCGAACCGGTCGAGGACGTCGGCGTCGGCGGCCCACAGCCGGTTCGCGGCCGCCAACGTCCGCGCCCGGTGCGCCCCGAGGTACAGGCTGCCGAGCACGTCGAGGTCGAGGGCCACCTGCGGTGCGGCGTCGGTCCGTGTGCACACGGCCTTGCTGTCCCGGACGGTGAGGGCGAATGTGCCACCGGCGTCCAGGAACCCGTCGTCGACCTGGACCACGACGTCGAGGTCGCCGCGGAACGTGCGGGCCTCCAGCGCGGCGGGGACGTCCATGATCCGCACCCACAACTCGTCGTGACGCGAGGCGGTGCGCACGAGCCGGCCGTCGGTGAGCAGATAGGGCAGCGGATCCTCGGGGGTGAGGTTTGCTTCGATGCGGCGCACGAGGTCGAGGCCGAGCATCGCCCGCCACAGCGCAGCGTGGGCGTCGCCGGTGACCGTGCGGATCTCCTCCACCCGGGCGAATGATCCGTTGTCGCCGGAGGCGCGGCGGTACAGCACGTAGCCGCCGTCGTGGACCAGCCCGAACAAGGCTGTGCCGCCACCGCGCTCGCTCTCGCGGTCGGCGAAGATCCGGTTCCACACGATCTCCGGCCGCACCTGCGCACCGGGCGTCACCTGCTGCCAGCGGTGGTAGACGTCCGTGAATGCGGGTCGGGCCTCCGCGGGATGGACCATCCGCACACCGCCGGGGTCCGGCGCCTTCGGGTGCGGGACGGCGAACCGGCGGTCGATGCTCACCGTCGACTCGACGGTCGCGGGTCCGTACCCGAACCGCCCGTAGATGCCGCCCTCGCTGGCGGTGAGAATCGACAGCGGCACGCCCGACGCCCGGATCCGTGCGTGGTGTTCGGTGTACAGCGCGCGGAGAACGCCGCGCCGACGATGGGTGGGCGCGACCGTGACCGCGGTGACGCCCGCCGCCGCGACGCTGCCGCCGCCGGGAACGGTGACGGTCATGGGAATGTCCATCGTCGCGCCGACGACCTCGTCCCCGTCCAGCGCGATCACCGGTGGTTCGCCGCTGACGAGCTGCCTCCAGTGGGCGGTGAATTCCTCCGTCTGCGGTGTCACGAAGCAGATCTCGTTGAGCACGACGATCTTCGGCCAGTCCTGCTCGGTCGCAGTTCTGATCGTGATTCCGCCGATGCTCGTCATGGTTCGACACTGGCACACCCCGCGTGGACTCGCAGCCGAATTTCCGCGCCCGGCCTTGACCGGGCCCGGGTCTTCGGAGAGTCTGAGGACCCGGGCCGACGGGTGAGGGGGACGTCACGATGTCGAAGGACCGCACCTCGTCTTCGCCGCGCCGGGTGCTGCGCCTGCGCCGGGAGTCCTGGGGATTCGTCATCGGCTCCGTCCTGTTCGGACTCGCGGCCACGCGGGTGTACGGCGACGCGGTCGGCCCGGAACTCGACAACATCACCTACTTCGTCGGATCGTTGTTCTTCACCGCCGCCGGATTCATCCAGTTGTCGCTCAGCGGCCGACCGGTGCCCGGGGCGGAATCGCACCGGGTGGAACGCTACGACTGGTGGGCCGCACTGATCCAGTTCGTCGGCACGCTCCTGTTCAACGTGAGTACCGCGGTCGCTCTGATCCAGGGGCTCACCGTCGAACAGGACCGGGTGTGGGGGTGGCGGCCCGACCTCTTCGGGTCGACGGCGTTCCTGGTCGCCAGCGGTCTGGCGGTGGTGGCCACCACCGAAACCGACAAGCTGTGGGATCCGCACGCCCGCAACTGGCGCAGCACCTGGCTGAACATGATCGGGTCGGTGGCGTTCGGGGTGTCCGCGGTCGGCGCGTACATCGTCCCGGGCACGGACGTGTTGAAGAACGCGACGGTCGCGGACCTGGGCACGTTCGTGGGCGCGGTCTGCTTCCTCGTGGCGGCGCTGCTGATGCGCCCGCCTCACCCCAGGTATTCGCCGAACCAGGCGAGGACGCGCTCGTAGGCCTCCGCCGCCGCGGTCGCGTTGTACCGGGGCCCGGTGTCGTTGAAGAACGCGTGATCGGCGCCCGGAACGGTGACGATCTCGTGCGGCAGCCCCGCCTTCGCGAGTGCCGCGGCGGCGGCATCGCGGGAGGCGTTCACCCTCGCGTCCAGCTCCGCGTAGATGGCGAGGACCGCGGCCTTCGACCCGGAGAAGTCCGCGCCCTCGGGTAGGGGACCGTAGAAGGGGACGGCCGCGGCCAGTCGCGGTTCGCCGGATGCGAGGAGTTGCCACACCATCCCACCGCCGAAACAGAACCCGACCGCCGCCGCCTTCTTGTCCGGTACCCGGCGGCCGAGTTCGTCGACCCCGGACTTCATGTCGGCGACGAAGCGTTCCGGCGGCACAGTGGCCAGCGCGGCGGTGGCCTGGGCCTGGTCGGTGAACGTCGCGGTCCCGCCCTCCTCCGACAGCAGGTCGATGGCGAGCGCCGAGTAGCCGGCACCGGCGAATCGGCCCGCCACCGAACGGATGTGGTCGGTGAGGCCCTTGTTCTCGTGGATCACGAGCACCGTTCCGCGGGGCGTGGCCGCTTCGGCCCAGGCGCCCTGCAGGACCCGTCCGTCCGGGCCTGCGAACGTCACGGCCTCGGTGCCCACGGCGTCGGCCGTTCCGGGTGGCGGGGGTGTCGCTCCACCGGGTGTCACCGGCGCCGACGTCGACGACTGCTCGTCGCTGCCGCTCGAGCACGCGGCGAGCAGGGAGGTCGCCGCCGCCACGCCGAGGCCGATGAGTCCGAGCCTGCGCAGCGCCTCCCGGCGCGTCAACAGCCCGTCGGCGTGGTCGATCGCGATCTCTTCGGCTATGTAGCGCTGCAGTGGCGTCATGATCGTCCCCGTCCGCATCGGCTGATGTAGGAATTATCGCTGGTCCGGGCGCCGCGGGTCACCCGTTCGCGCTGCATCGATTTTCATTATGCAGTGCTCCACTTATCTGTGTTGTACAGATTTCGCCGTGGACTTCAAGATTGGTTCCACGGCACGAACTCCTCGCTCACCGCACACAGAAAGGAGCCCGTCATGCCGATCGCCGACCCTCACTCAGCCGTCGAAACGACGGCCCGAACATCGGTGGCCCCACCGGTGCCGGACAACTCGACCGCGAACTTCGTCACGGCCATGGGCGCCGTCGCGACCGGGGTCACCGTCGTCGCGACCGACGGTCCCGGCGGGCGCGCCGCGCAGACCGTGAGCGCGATGTGCTCCGTGTCGGCAGACCCGGCGCTGGTGCTGGTCTGCCTCCACGGACGGAGCCCCGTCAACGACGCGATCTCCGAGAACGGCGTCTTCTGCGTCAATGTGCTTGCCACCCAGCACGATCACGTCGCCGACACGTTCGCGGGCCGTCCGTGGCCCGGTAAGCAGCGGTGGGACTTCACCTGTGGGCACTGGACCGTGGCCGCATCCGGTTCACCCCGCGTGCACGACGCGATCGCGTCGTTCGACTGCGCCGTCCACGAGGTCATCGACGCCGGCACCCACCGCGTCTACATCGGGCGTGTCGCCGCCGTGGAGTCGCACTCCGGGGAACCGCTCGTCTATGCGTCCCGCACCTACAGCAAGCCCGCAGCATTCGAACCTTCCACCTTTCCCGACTACCCGGACGCACACCCCGCGCCCAGGACCAGGAGCACGAAATGATCCGCACCGGTGACGAATACAGGGAGTCCATCAGAGACGGCCGTGAGGTCTGGGTCGACGGGGAACGCGTCAAGGACGTCGCCGACCATCCCATGTTCAAGCCGATCGTCGACGTCCGGGCCCGCATCTACGACCTCGCGCACGCGGAGGCCACGCAGGACGCGATGACCTACGTCGACCCCGACTCCGGTGAACGCAACGCCGTCGCCAACAAGCTGCCCCGCACCCAGCAGGACTGGCTCGACAAGCGCGCCGCCGTCGACCTGGTGCTCGACGACACCCGGGGTGTGGTCACCCGCGTCGGCGACGAGACCATCGGCGAGATGTGGTCGCTGTTCGACGGGCAGGACGTCCTCAACGAGGTGGACCCGCGCTTCTCGGAGAACATCCGCCGCCATCTCGAGCGGTCGATTCGAGAGGATCCGTTCCACGTGTCGGCGAACACCGACCCCAAGGGCGACCGGTCCAAGGCCCCGCAGGATCAGGATCCCGACATGCTGCTGCACGTCGTGAAGGAGACCGACAACGGCATCGTCGTGCGCGGCGCCAAGTACGAGACCGCCGCCGCGTATTCCAACCAGGCATTCACCAAGCCGACCATCGCGAACTGGGGCAACAGCGAACTGTCCGACTACGCCGTCGGATTCGTGCTCGACATGGGTGCGCCGGGGCTGAAGTACATCTCCCGCAACGGGTTCGCCGGCCGCGCACCCGCCGCCGACTACCCGCTCGCCAACCGGGTCGACGAGGTCGAGTCCCTCGTCGTGTTCGACGACGTCGAGATTCCCTGGGAAGATGTGCTGTTCTACCGGCACACCCGGGCCGCGACATTCATCCGCTCCACCCTGCACCGCTACAGCGCGTTCCCGTTCGTGCAGCGCACCCTGCACCTCGCCGACCTCATGATCGGATCGGCGCTGTGGAACGTCAAGCAGAGCGGGCTCGAGAAGCAGCAGGCCGTGCAGGAGAAGCTCGCCCAGCTCGCCTGCTACCGGGAGACGATCAACGCCCACCTCACCGCCGCGATCTCGCTGGCCGAGCCCAGCCCCGGTGGCCTGCTCATGCCCAACCAGTCGCTGCTCTACACCGGCCGGGTGATGGCGCTCAGCCAGCTGCCCGCGATGATGCACATCGCCCGCGAACTGTGCGGCGGCCAGATCTGCATCACCCCGGACGCCGCCACGTTCGCCGACCCGGACGTCGCGCCGTGGCTGGAGAAGTTCTACTCCATCAACGACAACTGGGTGGCCGACGACCGTCGCAAGCTCCTCGCGTTCGCCCGCGACCTGCTCAACAGCGACTACGCCGGACACCGGCTGACGTTCCAGCTCTTCGCCCAGTCGCCGCCCTTCGCGCAGCTCGCCGCCGTGTACCGCAACTTCGACTTCGACGGGCCGCTCGGCCTCGTCAAGGCCGCGGCGGGACTGTCCGACAACGTCGACGGAGATGCCGCATGACCACCCACACCCGCATCCGCCCGTTCAACACCCGCGAGACATACCCGGAACAGAACCTCGACAACGATCTCGCCCAGGCCGTCGTCGCCGGCGGCGTCGTGTACCTGCGCGGGCAGATCGGCCAGGACCTCGACACGAGGGAGTCCGTCGGAATCGGCGACGTCGAGGCCCAGGCCGAGAAGGCGATGGCGAACATCGCGATGCTGCTGAAGGAATCGGGCAGCTGCCTCGAGGACGTCGTCAAGGTCACCATCTACCTGGTCGACGTCCGGTACCGGGAGACCGTCTACCGGGTGGTCGGGCGCTGGCTTAAGGGTGTGCATCCGGTGTCCACCGGCATCGTCGTCGACGCCCTGGCCCGGCCCGAATGGCTCGTCGAGATCGACGCGACGGCAGTGATCAGCTCATGACGTTCTCACTCGTCGCCCGTGATCCCGGGGGCGCGTTCGGGATGGTCGTGTGCTCCTCCAGCCCCGCCGTGGCGTCGCGCTGCCTGCACGTGCGGTCCGGCGTCGGCGTCGTCGCCTCCCAGAACGTCACCAATCCGCAGCTGGGACCGATCGGCCTGGACGCGCTCGCGTCTGGCGATAACGCGGAAGTCGCGCTGAAATCCGTACTCGCGCAGGAGAAGTTCCCGGAATACCGGCAGATCGTCGTCGTGGATGCGGACGGCGGCACCGCGGTGCACTCGGGCGCGCGGACGCTGGGCATCCACAGCAGCGCGCAGGGCGGCGGGGCCGCCGTCGCAGGCAACATGCTCCGCGACGAAGGCGTCATCCGGTCGCTGCTGTTCGGCTACGTGTCGAGCACGGCCCCGACGTTCGAGGGCCGGTTGCTCGACGGTCTCACCGCCGCGGTCACCGCGGGCGGCGAGGCCGGACCCGTGCACTCCGCGGGAATGCAGGTGGTCGAGGACGTGCCGTGGGCCGTCACCGATCTGCGTGTCGACTGGCACGACGACCCGGTCGGCGAACTGCGCCGGCTGTGGACGGTGTGGGAGCCGCAGAAGCGGGACTACCGGGTGCGGGGCGTCGACCCCACGGCCGCCCCGTCCTACGGCGTGCCGGGTGACCTATGAATGCCGACAACGCGATTCGCGACGGAGCCAGGCGCGCCGAAGACCGGATTTTGGCGCTGTCACACGACCTGCACGCCCACCCGGAGGTCGCATGGGAGGAGGCACGCTCGTGCGTCCGGGTCGCCGGGGTGCTCTCGGACGCCGGCTTCGCGGTGGAGCAGCAGTACGTCGGGCTGCCCACCGCGTTCCGCGCGCACGTCGGCACCGGGCCGCTGCACCTCGCGGTCTGCGCAGAATACGACGCGCTCCCCGGCCTCGGCCACGCGTGCGGGCACAACGTCATCTCCGCCATCTCGGTGGGGACGGCGCTGGCCCTCGCGCCGCTCGTCGACGACCTCGGCATCACCCTGTCGGTGCTCGGCACCCCCGCCGAGGAAGGCGGGGGCGGCAAGATCGAGATGCTGAAACGCGGGGCGTTCGAGGGCGTCCACGCCGCCGTCATGGCCCACCCCGGACCCGTCGACGTCGCCCGCGCCGAGCCGTACGCGGTGTCCCACAGCCACATCCGATACGACGGCAAGGCCGCACACGCGGCGGCGTACCCGGAGCGCGGCGTCAACGCGGCCGACGCGTTCACCGTCGCGCAGGTCGCCATCGGGCTGCTCCGGCAGCAGCTTCCGCCGAACACCCGCGTCCACGGGATGATGACCCGCGGGGGAGAAGCGCCCAACGCCATTCCCCAGCGCACCGAAGGCCGCTGGTACGTACGCGCCGAGACCCTGGACGAGCTGGCCCGCATCGAACCCCGGGTCGCCCGCTGCTTCGAGGCCGGCGCCGTCGCCACCGGCTGCGAACTGACCATCGCCCCGGAAAGCGAACCGTACTCGGAGTTCCGCACCGACGAAGCGCTGCTCACGTCGTACGTCCGGCACGCGCAGGGACTGGGCAGGGTGTTCCGCACCGGCCCGGACTCGCTGATGAACCGGGCCTCCACCGACATGGGCAACGTCTCGCAGGTGATTCCCGCGATCCACCCCTACATCGGCATCGACTCGGCACCCGCCGTCAACCATCAGGCCGAGTTCGCTGCGGCCAGCGCCGCACCCGCCGCCGACCGGGCCGCCGTCGACGGCGCCCTCGCGCTGGCCCTGACCCTGCACGACGCCGCCTGCGGCTCCGCCACCCGTGAGTACTTATTAACCGCCCGACGTTAAGAAGTACTCACGGGTGCCGGAGGCGCAAAGAACTCCAGCGCAATGTTGTCGGGGTCGCGGAACGAGATTCCGGACCCGTAGTGCGCCGTCTTGATGCCCCCGTGCTCGATTCCGAGTGCGTCGAGCCGCTCCACCCACCCGGGCAGTGCGTCGGGGGAACACTGGAATGCGATGTGGTCGAGCCCGACCTGCCGTTCGTCGAACCTCGCCGGGGCGCCGCTGTCGGGATGGGTGTGCAGGCCGAAGAGCATGCCCCCGTCGAGGGCGAACACCGTGTGGTGGAACGTGCCCGATTCCTCGTCCTCGTCCAGGACGGGTGCCGAACCGAACAATGCTGTGTACCAGGCGGTGCTGGCCGCCAGGTCGGACACGGTGATCGCGACGTGGGTGAGGCCCGGGAAACTGGACATCTGCGACTACTCTCTGCTCCGGTGAACGCGGGTGTCCTCCGACCCTAAAGGGCCGCCGCGATCCCGCGGTGGACAACGGCGAAACCCTGCCCGAGCGGCCGGGACCGCGATGCGCCAGGAGCAGGTAGACGGGCCCGGGCACCACCAGGCCGGCCTCGCGTTGCATCACTTCCGCAGATTCAGCAGGTCGGAGCGGAAACCGCCGCGAGCAGTAACGCGAATGTAACCGTAATGCCAGGTCAGCACCGATTCCCGGCGGTCTAACCTGGTCCGGTGCGCACCGTGGGAGTCGACCTGGCGGCCGAGCCGAAGAAGACGGCCCTGGCCGTTGTCGACTGGTCCGACGGCGTGGCCCGCGTCGAGTCGATCAGGCTGGGAGTCGGGAACGATGCCATCGCCGAGGCTGTCCTGGCGTGCGACAGGGCCGGTATCGACGCACCGTTCGGCTGGCCCGACGCGTTCGTCCGGATGGTGTCCGAACACCACGCCGGCCGGCTTCCCGCGACCGTCGGTCTCGCGAACCGCGAGGGACGTCGTCCGCTGACCAAGCGGCGCACCGACCTCGTGGTGCAGGCCGCGACGGGAATAGCGCCGCTCAGCGTGTCGGCGGACCTCATCGCACACGTCGCTTTGCGTTGCGCCGGCATCCTCGCCGAACTCGGCGACCTGGGCGTCGACGTCGGCCGCGTCGACGGGCGGGTGGTGGAGGCGTATCCGGCGGCAGCGCTCCGCACCTGGGGGCTGGTGTCACGCGGGTACAAGAGTGTGCAGAACCGGGTGACGTTGGGAGAGTTGGTCGACGCGTTCCTCGTTGCCGCGGATTGGATGGAACTCGGTGCATTCCAGACGATCTGCCGTGAATCGGACGACGCCCTCGACGCCGTGCTGGCCGCCGTCATCGCGCGGGCCGCGGCCCTCGGCTGCACGGCACTACCCGAAGGTGGCGACCGCGACGTCGCCGAGCGGGAGGGGTGGATTCACGTGCCGACTGCAGGCCTGCAGTCGCTGCGTCCTTAGAGGTCACGGAAGACGGTCGACGTAAGCTGGGCGCGATGTCGGGCGGAGAAGTAGAGGAGATCGTTGTGGCGACTCGTGCGGTACCGCAGGCCAGTGTCGGCGACGTGATGGCGGAACTGGCGGCCCTGGAAGATCCGAAGATCCGCGCCGTGAACGAACGCCACGGCGACGATCACGGTGTCAACCTCACCAAGCTGCGCGCAGTCGCGAAGAGTCTGAAGACCCAGCACGACCTCTCCGGTGAGCTGTGGGGGACGGGTGACACCGCGGCCCGTCTCGTTGCGATCCTGATCTGCCGCCCCAAGGCGTACTCCGCGTCCGAGTTGGACGCCATGCTCCGCGAAGCACGCGTCCCCAAGGTGCACGGCTGGCTCGTCAGCTACGTCGTCAAGAAGAGCCCGCACGTCGAAGAACTGCGCGTCGCGTGGTTCGCCGACGCCGACCCTGTCGTCGCCAGCGCGGGGTGGGCGCTGACCAGCGACCGCGTGGCGAAGGACTCCGGCGACCTCGATCTGCCCGAACTCCTCGACCTGATCGAGGCGCACATGAAGGATGCGCCGGACCGCCTGCAGTGGGCGATGAACGAATGCCTCGCCAACATCGGCATCCATCACCCCGAGCTTCGTGCCCGCGCGGTCGGCATCGGCGAACGCCTCGAAATCCTGAAGGACTACCCGACCCCGCCCAACTGCACGTCCCCGTACGCGCCGATCTGGATCAACGAGATCGTCCGCCGCCAGACCCAGAGCTAGCCGCGTGCGACTGCGCTGGTAGACCGACCGCGGCGACGTCCGCCCACGAAACCTGGCAAATTGGACACCACACGCACCGTGCGTGGGCACACGAAGAAGGAGTCCAATGGCTTTCTGGGATCAGCTGAAGGCAAAGGCGTTCGAGATGAACGGCCAGCTCAAGACGAAGACGGCGCAGTTCCAGAACAAGGAGTTCGCCAACGCCTCGATGGCCATGTGCGCCCTCATCGCCGCGGCGGACGGGACCATCGACCCGTCCGAGCGGCAGAAGACTGCGGGGTTGATCACCAGCAACGAGGCGCTCAGTGTGTTCCCCTCGGACGAGCTGAGCCAGAAGTTCGACTGGTACTGCAGCAAGCTGCAGTCCGATTTCGAGTTCGGCAAGATCGAGGCCACCGCCACCATCGCGAAGCTGAAGACCAAGCAGGATCAGGCTCGGGCCGTCATCCAGATCGGCATCGTCATCGGCGGCGCCGACGGCAACTTCGACCAGAACGAGCGAAACGTGGTGCGGGACGCCTGTTTCGCCGTCGGCATCGCGCCGGCCGAATTCGAACTCTGAGGTGAACGGTGACGCGCCCGGTGCGGGCGCGTCACCGACGCTCAGTAGGCGGTGATGATCGGCGCCGGATTCCACAGTCCCGAACGCTGAGTCCGGGTGGTGTCGATCTCCGCGGCCGTCGCACCCGCGTCGAGGGGGGAGTACTGCTCCACTCCGCCCCAGTCGCGGTCCCAGTCGTTCTTCAGATACGACGGTATGGTTCGGCTCGCCCGGGTCATCTCGATCCAGCCGAGGGGGCCGCCGCCGTACCGGTCCTGCCACAGGCTGGTCATGATCGCGCCGGGACGGTCCGGGAGGATCCGGTACTCGGGCGCCTCCGCGACACCGGCCCGGTGATCGAACGGTCGCTGGCACGGAAACGCAAGGCCCACAGCCCAGTCGATCATGACCGGCGATTCGGATCCGATCACGTCGTTCAGTGTCTGCGTCCGCGGAACCCGCGGCGGTGTCACCGCCAGCCACTGCTGCGGATCGCTGTCCGTGTCCGACGCCACCAGCCGGATGACATCCGTATCGGCCGGCAATGAATCGAGCGGAACCCGCAGATTGCGCCACGACGGCGCCGGACCGATGTCGATCGGCGTCACCCGTCCTGCGACCGCGACCGTGCCGTCCTGCTGCGCGGTGCCGTACTCCACCTCGAGGTTCTGGCCGTAGGTGACGACGCCGTCCGCGTCGACGGAGCGGATGCGACCCGCCGCGGCGATGGAGACGAGGTCACCGGCACCGGTATCCGATTCGGCACCGGGCAGCCGGTACCAGCCGGTGGTCAGCGACGCGTCGCCGTCGCTGCCGTCACTGCCGAGGACCGGGCTGCTCGCGGGGTCCAGTCCGAACGGCAATGCCACGGCACTGCCGTTGACACCCACCGCGCCGGCGCCGCCGCCGGTGCCCGCGGCGTTGCTCGACGCCGTCTGCTCGGTGTTGTCGGTCTTGACGGAGTTGGCGACACCCGCATCCGACGATTCCTCGTCGGCGCTCAGGTCTCCGGCGACACCGTTCGGGGTGAAGCCGACGCTGCCGGTGCCCGCGAGGGCGGTCGCCGCGTCACCGGACAGCGGTTGCAGCAGTGACGCGTTGGGATCGGTTTCGAGCAGGACGTCGTTGGCGAGGCCGCACGGTGCGCCGGTGACGGCGTCGACATTGGAGCGTGCGAGGGAGAACGCCGGGTACTGCGCGACCGCGCCCTTCGCCATCGACAGCACCTCGAACAGCACCATCGCGGCGGCCGCCACCGTCAACGGCGGGAGCGCCCACACGCGGCGCTTGCGCACGGAGTCGTTGCGCGCGTAGGGCTCGCGGAAGTAGCACCACGCCGCGATCAGCAGCATCACCAGGGTGGCGCCGAGCAGGATCGTGCCCGCACCGAGTCCGGCGATCGACACCGGCTTGTCCCACCACGGGACGCTGTAACTGGACACGTACCACCACCCGTTGGTGCTGGTGAAACACATCGCCAGCAGGAACAGCACGGCGGCCGCGAACAGGGCGCGGTTGCGTGGCGAGCGCACCACGGAGGCGCTCACCGCCACCGACGCCAGGGCGGCGAGCGACCCGGCGAGTCCCGCGTAGATACCGAAGTGGTGCGTCCACTTGGTGGGCGTGAACATCATCAGGCCCATCGCGGCGAGCGTGATGCCGATGAGCCGCCGCGACGGTCCGGCCGCGGTCCCGGGAATCCGGCCACCCTTGCGCAGCATCACCAGCACCGTCACCGCCAGGGACAGCACCATCACGAACACACCGAACCGGCGCGACAGCGAACCGTCGACGGAGATGTTCAACAGGTACTGGTAGCGGAGGTACTCGTCGAACCAGGGGACGTTGGGGCCGATGGCATGCACGTGCTGCATCTCCATGACGGCGGCGAGGGTCTGGTCGGCGAACACCGCCACCAGGATCACGGTTCCCGACGCGACGAGCGGCGCGAGCAGTGCCAGATAGCCCACGGTCTTGGCCCGCGCGATCACGATCTGCAGGATCGGCCGGGCGCCGGCGACGAGGGCGCCGAAGCAGATCAACCCGGACGGTCCCGCGGTCAGCGTGGCCGCGCCGACCAGGATCGCCACCGCGGCGGGCAGCAGCCGACGGGTCGCGACGGCGCGTTCCACCGAACACCACGTGAGCAGCACGCCCACCGCGACGATCGGTTCGGGCCGCAGACCGTTGTTGTAGGGGAGCCAGAACGCGAGGAACACCAGCCCGCCGGTCCACAGCGCGAGCCGGTTGCCCCGGACGGCGGCGCCGAGTCGCGGTGCCACCTCACGGCTGATCACCAGCCACGCGACGATGCCGGCGAGCAGCGCGGGCAGGCGCACGAACGGGCTGGCCGGTGTGATGTTCGCCAGCACCGCGAGGACGTCGTAATAGGGGGACCCGAACGGCGCCTCGGGGACGCCGTACCAGCGGAAGTAGTTGGCCATGTAGCCCGCGGCCTCGGACGTGCGGGCCATGTTGAACTGGTAGCCGTCGTCGGAGGTGGAGGCGCCGATGAAATGCCACAGCACCAGCGTGCCGATAACGACGGCGTCGACGGCCCCGAACGACCACCAGCGGGTGGGCAGGAATCGTCGTGCCCGGCGACCGTCCACGTTGTCGAGCCGGTGCAGTGCCACCAGGGCCAGAATCGTGGCCAGCGCACCCACCACCATGGCGACGAACTTGATCGTCGACGGCGTCGACGAGAACCGGCTGTCGATCTGCGCGCTCACCTGCAGTCCGTCGGGCACCGGCCCGTCGAGGTCGCTGAAGATGCCCACCATCTGCGGGCGGAGGTCGCCGTCGACGACGGTCGGGGCGTCCTGGCCTGCCGTCACGAATCCGGCGGTGGTCCGCGTCGAATCCGAGGACACCACGAGCGTGCAATCGGCGGGTAGCCCGTCCAGCGGTGACGACAGCAGGACCTGGTTCCGCAGCACCACCTCGACGCCGGCGGGACCGTCCGCGGTCGCCGGATTCACCCTGGCGACCAGTCCGTACCTCCCGGCGTCGGCGGCACCCGCGGGGGCGGTGGAGGTCAGCAGCCCGCCGCGGTCGGCGAGTTCGCCGACCGTCGAACAGGGGATTCGCACGTCGAGGCTCAGTGGCGCGTAGGAGACGAGCGGTGCCTCGACGCTTCCGGTGCTGCCGTTCTGCGGCCAGGTGAGGGTGGCGCTGTCCTGCTCGACCGGAAGGAACGGGAGCGACAAGGTGAGCAGTACACCGAAGAGGGACGCGACGATGGCGAGGAGACGGGCGGAGCGAACCGACTGACCGAGAGGAGACGACTGCGGCGGGGTCCCGATCGGCGACTCGTCCGAGTCGTCTCTGGACACATTCGCCGATTCCAGCCTGCTGTCAGTCACGACGTCGGATAGTACCCATCCGCGCCGATGGTGAGCGAAGGCAAGGAACAGTCCTGGTGGGAGGGATTCTCGCCCCCGAGGATCACATCAGGAGGTGTCTCATGATCCGCCACCGGCGCTCCGGCCGAGTGAGGAGATGATGGTGATGCCGCGGGCCGCGGCGGTGCCGAACCTCGGAATGCACTTCGCGGATGATCTCGAACATGCCTCCGCCCTCCTCCTGCGCGACCACGTCTATCCCGACCGTAGGTCGGGCCCGGGGTGAGCCGATTCACCCGGTGCGGGTGAACAAGGTCACCCCGTGACGGGCTGCACCGACAGCTGCTTCACGCCGGTCTGCGAACAGCCGGTGGTGGGGTAGGGGAGGAACACCGAACCGGTGTCGTTCGGCGGATACACCCGGAAACCCGCGACCGGCGTGGGGCCACACGTGTCGGCGGGATAGTTCTGCACCACCGTCGCACGCACCGCAGCGGTGGCCCGCGCGCCCGGAGCCACCGTCACGGGAGTCTCCGTTCCGCCGTCCCTCTCGGCCGCCGCACCCACCTGCGGGCCGTCCGGGGCCGCGACGTAGGACACCCCGGGGTATCCGTGGAGGATGCAGTCGCGGGTGCCGGTGTTGGTGAAGATGAGCGGGATCTCCTGCGATCCGGCCGCCCCGCTGGGCTGGCCGAGCGTCACCTGCAGTTCGCCGATCAGGCAGCGGTCGGGGTGCGCAGTGGTCGTCCCGGTCGGCGACGGCGCGGTGGTGGTCGTGGTGGTGGCGGCGGTGGTTGTCGTGGTGGCCGCCTCCGAAGTCGTCGAGGTGAGGCCGCCGGGCGAGGGTTCGGCGGTCCCCGACTCGTCCGTCGAGCCACATGCCGAGGCGGTGAGTGCGGCGGCGATACCGAGTACTCCGAGAAGGGTGCGTGCCGGTGACTGCGTGCGCATCTGATCGCTCCTCCTGCTGACTGTGCGGCGTACGTCGATGGTCCGCGATCGGCGGCGTCCCGGTGGGTGGTTCGGGGAGATCGCATTCGCCCCGAACAGGCGGGCTCCGGTCGTAGGCTGCGGGCGCAAGGTTTCCGCGACACTTTCACTGGAGGCAGATCGATGAGCGAAGTTCTGGACCGGACCAAGATCTACATCGACGGATCCTGGGTCGATTCGCAGGGGACGGGCCGGATCGACGTGGTCAACCCGGCCACGGAGGACGTCATCGCGGTGGTCGCCGAGGGCACCCCCGACGACGTCGATCGCGCCGCGACTGCCGCACGAGCCGCCTTCCCCGCATGGTCCGCGCTCAGCGGCACGGAACGCGGCGAGTACCTCCGGAAGGCGGCCGCCCTGATCAAGGAGCGCCTCGACGACTTCACCGCCCTGGTGTCCCGCGACATGGGCATGCCGCTGGGATTCGCGAAGCCCATCCAGATCGGGATGCCCCTCGCGAACCTCGCCGCGTTCGCCGAACTGGCCGCCACCTACGACTTCGACGCCCACGAGGTGGGCAACTCGCTGATCGTGCGCGAACCCATCGGGGTCGTCGGTGCGATCACCCCGTGGAACTTCCCGCTCCACCAGGTGGTGCTGAAGGTCGGCGGTGCGCTGGCCGCGGGCTGCACCGTGGTGCTCAAGCCGACCGAGGTCGCGCCGCTCGCCACCTATGCCCTCGCCGACATCTTCGACGAAATCGGTCTGCCGGCAGGCGTGTTCAACCTCGTCAGCGGATTCGGGCCGGTCGTGGGCGAGGCGATCGCCGGCCACCCCGAGGTGGACATGGTCTCGTTCACCGGCTCCACCCGGGCGGGCAAGAGGGTCGCGGTGGTCGCGGCCGAGACGGTGAAGAAGGTGGCACTCGAACTCGGCGGCAAGTCCGCCAACGTCATCCTCGACGACGCCGACCTGACGACGGCGGTCACCGACGGCGTGGCCAAGTGTTTCCTCAACTCCGGCCAGACCTGTTCGGCGCTCACCCGGATGCTGGTCCCCGCGGACAAGGTGGACGAGGCCTCCGCCATCGCGGCGAAGGTCGCGCAGAACTACTCGGTCGGCGACCCGACGGTCGCCACGTCGGTGCTCGGGCCGCTGGTGAACTCGAACCAGCTGAAGCGGGTCCGCGGCTTCATCGAACAGGGCATCGCGGAAGGCGCGCGCGCCGTCCTCGACGGCCGGGAGACCGGCCAGGATTCCGGCTACTTCGTCGGCCCCACCGTGTTCTCCGGTGTCACCGAGGACATGACCATCGCCAAGGAGGAGATCTTCGGTCCCGTCCTGTCGATCATCGGGTACCAGGACGAGGACGACGCCGTGCGGATCGCCAACGCGACGGAGTACGGGCTCGCCGCCGGCGTGTGGTCCGGAGACCAGGAGCGGGCCGACCGGGTCGCGCGGCAATTGCGCGCCGGCCAGGTCGAGGTGAACGGCGGCGCGTTCAACACCAACGCCCCGTTCGGCGGGTACAAGCAGTCGGGCATCGGTCGCGAGGCGGGCGTCCTCGGCTTCGAGGAGTTCCTCGAGATCAAGTCGATCCAACGGTAGGCGGCTTCGCCGCCCGTGCGCCTTTCTGGTAGTGACTGCTACCAGAAAGGCGCACGGGTGCGGAGCGCAATTGGCCTCACGCTGAACCGAATCCGTGACTCCCCGCCGTCGCGGTCCTACCCTCGAATCGAGGGGTGGACAGCGGAGATGAGGAGAACACAATGGATCTCGGTCTGAGCGGCAAACGGGCCGTCGTCACCGGCGGCAGCCGCGGAATCGGTCTCGCGATCGCGCGCAGCCTCGCGTCGGAGGGGGTCGACGTGGTGCTCGCGGCCAGGGGCGCCGAGGCGCTGGAACTGGCGGCGAAGACGCTGTCGCAGGAGACCGGCCGGAGGGTCATCGGGGTACCCACCGACACCGGCGACGACAAGTCGGTGCGCGCCCTCGTGCAGCGAACGGTGGACGAACTCGGCGGCGTCGACATTCTCGTGAACGCGGCGGCCACACCGTGGAGTGCGGGCAAGCCGAGCGACTTCGCGTCCACCACCGACGACGTGGTCCGCGGCGAACTCGAGATCAAGGTGCTCGGCTATCTGCGGACCGCCCGCGCGGTGGCACCGCACCTCGTCGAGCAGGGGTGGGGACGGATCATCAACATCAGCGGGCTCGGTGCACGCCAGGCCAACTCCATCGCGCAGACCGTCCGGAACGTCGGGGTGTCGGCGCTGACGAAGAACCTCGCCGACGAACTCGGACCGCACGGCGTCAACGTCACCGTGGTGCATCCCGGATTGACGCGGACGGAACGACTCGTCGACCGGCTGACGGAGCAGTCCGAGGCGGAAGGGGTGCCCGTTGCCGAACTGGAGTCGCGGCTGGCGACCAACTCGATCCACCGGTTGATCGACGCGAGCGAGGTCGCGGACGTCGTCACGTTCCTGGCGTCGCCGCGCAGCGTCGGGATCACCGGCGACGCGGTTGCGGTCGGTGGGGGTGCGCCGGGCGCCGTCTACTACTGAGCGTGGGCGGGTGACAGCACGCCGTCGCGCTGGGTGACTTCGCGGGCGGCGCGTTCACCGGAGCGGACGGCGCCGTCGACCCAGCCGCACATCACGGACGAACTCTCCGTGCCCGCCCAGTGGATGCGACCGCACGGCGCGCGGAGGGCGTGGCCGAACTGGGTGAGCACTCCCGTCGGTGCGTGGCTGAGCATGCCGCCGCCGGAGTACCGCTCCAGGCTCCAGTTCTGCTCGATGTAGTCGACGGGGGAGGCCGCTGCGGCTCCGAATCTCGCGGTCAACTCGCCGAGCACCGCCTTCTTCCGCTCCGCTTCCGGCAGCGTCCCCAGCGTGCGGGCGATCGGTCCCTCGACGATCACGCACAGAACGCCGGGACGTCCGGTGTCGGTGCAGGCGTCGATGGTGATCGTCGCGGGGGAGTCGGGGGCCGCCGACTGCCCCGACAATCCGTCGGCGCGCCAGAAGGGTTCGTCGTAAACGACGGCGATCTTCATGACGGCGCCGCTCGGCATCCTCTGGTGCAGGAACGACCGATCCATCGGGAGCAGGGGCTCGTAGAGGATCTGGCTCGCGATGGCGAGAGGCACCGCGACGATCGCTCTCCGCGCCCGCACGGCCAGGTCCCCGGAGCGAACGGTCACGCCGTCGCCGTCCTGCGCGAGGTCCCGGACGGGTTGCGACAGGTGGAGCGCGTCGCCGATCTCGGCTGCCATCGGACGGTAGACGGCCCCCATCCCGCCGACCGGCCGCGCATCCTCGGCCGCGTCCTTCACACCGAGAACGAAACCGGGACCGCCGCCGGACGCCATCTGATACAGCACGAACAGCATCGACACCTCGGATGCGGCGGACGTGTAGCAACCGGCGACGGCGGTCTCGAGAAGGTCGTGGGCAGGCTTGGACAACGTGTTGTCGCCGAGCCATTTCGCGAGACTGATCGCGTCCCACTTGGCGGCCTTCTTCGCCTCCCACGGCGCCTCGAGCGGGATCGTCTTGCACATCTGGCCGAGTTCGAAGAATACGGCGCCGAGATTCGCCGTGGCCCAGGGACTCATCGTCAGGGGAATCGTGCCCTTGTACCGGTACTGCTTGCCGTCGACGACCATCATGGCGTCGCCGTCGGTGTACTGCTTGTAACTCGGGACGCCGAATTCGTCCATCAGGGCGTAGATCCGGTCCTGCCCCGGCCCGATCCACGCGCCGCCGCGGTCGATCCACGAACCGTCGTCGCGGGTCTCGGTGAACGTGCGCCCGCCGATCCGGTCGCGGGCCTCCATCAGTGCAACCGTGTGCCCGGCCTGTTTCAGACGCAGCGCCGCCGTCAGTCCGGCGAATCCGGCTCCTACGACGCAATAGTCGACTTCGATGTCTGCCATGACGAATCCCCTCGCGCTCTTCGATCCTTACTCGCGACGAGGGGTCCGGTCAAGGCCCCCGTGAGTACTTGTTAACCGCCGGTGGTTAACAAGTACTCACGGGTGGGGACGAGCGGGAACACCTGCTCGGCGATGCGCTCGAGTTCCTCGTGCGCGGGGGAGCACTGGATGAGCAGCAGGGTGAGGCCGGCGTCCTGGTAGGCCCGGATCTTCTCCGCGACCTGTTCCGGTGTGCCGACAAGGTCGGGGCGCAGTCCGCGGGTGCCGACGGAGTATTCGCGCTTGGACAGTTCGACGTCGAGTTCGGAGTTCTTCACGAACTCCTCGAACGACGCGTACCCGGGCGAGTGCGGGTCGACGGTGGTGATGCGTTCGAGCTCGGCGCGGGCCTCGGCTTCGGTGTCGCGCACGATGATGTAGGTGGACATGCCGAATTCGGCCATGTCCCGCTGGTGGATTCGCTGCGACCGCGCGTTCATGTCGGCGATCTTGGTGCGCACCTCGTCGACGGTGCCGCCGTGCAGCACGTACGAGTCGGCGAACGTCGCGATCGATTCGCGGCCGCTCTCGCTCTCGCCGCCCGCGAAGACCGGGGGATGGATTGCGGGTTTCGGCGACAGGATCGAGTCGCGCACGCTGAAGTGCTCGCCCTGGTAGGTGAACGGGGTGTGCTCCCAGAGTCCGCGGAGTACGTCGACGAATTCGGTGGCCTGCCGGTACCGGTCGTCGTGCCGGGTGAACGCGCCGCCGTACTGCCGGGCTTCTTCCTCCCACCAGGCGGCGACGACGTTGAGCGCGAACCGTGCCGCACCGGCGTCGGTGGTGCCGGCGATGTCGGTGATGGTGGCCGATTCCTTCGCGGTGACCGCGGGCAGGTGGAATCCGGGTCGCACCGCCGTCATCACCCGGAGCTGTTCGGTGACCGCGAGGATCGCCGACGACAGCGACCAGGCCTCGAGGCTGGGTGCGTCGACGCCCTTGCGGTCGTTGAGGTAGAGCTCGGGGACGAGGGTGGTGTGGTATCCGAGCCGGTCCGCCAGCTGCGACAGCTTTTTGACGTAGTCCCAGGTGGCGGGCATGCCTTCGTCGCCCAGGTTGCGCAGAAACCCGCCGTAGATGGGCGTCCAGTAGCCGAAATGCATGTCATTCCTCCGTGATGGCGTCGAGCGACGCACGCAGATCGTCGACGAGGTCTTCCAGGTTCTCCAGTCCGATGGACAATCGGACGGTGCGGTAGCCGAATCCGGCGTCGCGGAGTTGCGTGTCGTCGAGGTGGCTGTGCGTGGTGGTGGCGGGGTGCACCACCAGCGAGCGGGCGTCGCCGATGTTGGCGACGATGGCGAACAGTTGCAGCGAGTCGACGAACTTCGCCACCTTCGCGTCGTCGACGGCGAGGTCGAACGAGAAGACCGAGCCGGCGCCGCGCGGCAGGTACCGCTGGGCCGCGTCGTGCCACCGGTTCTCCGGCAGTCCGGGGTAATTGACCTTCGCCACCGCGGGATGACCGTCGAGGAACTGTGCGATCGCCAGCGCCGAACCGACTTGCCGCTCCAGCCGCAGGTCCAGCGTCTCCAGCCCTTGAAGCAGCTGGAACGAATTGAACGGGGACAGTGCGGGACCGAGGTCGTGGACGACCTTCGTCTTCGCGTACACGAGGTACGCGCTCCGGTCGCGACCGAACTCGTCCCACAGCACGAGGTCGCCGATCCGCGGATACGGCTCGGTGAACTGGGTCCAGCGCCGCGGCTCCGCGCCGAAGTCGAATGTACCGAGGTCGACGATCACCCCGCCCAGCGACGTTCCGTGCCCGCCGATGAACTTGGTGGCCGAGTACACGGCGATGTCGGCGCCGAAGTCCTTGGGGCGGAGCAGGTACGGGGTGGCGATCGTGTTGTCGACGATCAGCGGTACCCCGGCCTGGTGCGCGATGTCGGCGACGGCCCGGACGTCGAGGACGGAGGCGACGGGGTTGCCGATCGTCTCGGCGAAGAAGGCCCGGGTCTCGGGGCGCGCGGCCGCACGCCAGGCGTCGAGGTCGTCCTGGTCGACGAGCGTGACGTCGATCCCGAAGTCCGCGAACGTGTCCGTGAGCAGGTCGACCGTGCCGCCGTACAGTTGCCGCGCCGCGACGATGTGCTGCCCCGACTTGGCGAGGGTGAGCAGTGCGACTGCGACGGCGGACTGCCCGGACCCGGTGGCCAGCGCGGCGACACCGCCGTCGAGGTCGGCGAGCCGCTGCTCGAGCACGGCCTGGGTGGGGTTCCCGGTGCGGCTGTACAGGTTTCCCTTGCGGCGCAGGGAAAAGATGTCCCGTGCCTGGTCGAAGCTGCCGAAGTCGTAGGCAACCGATTGGTAGATCGGGGGGATCGCGGTGTTCTGCGGCGTGCCGGGCTGATAGCCGGTGCGGACCTGCCGGGTCGCGAACCCTGTGGTCTCGGGCATCGGTGTGCCTGTCCCTTCGTCGATACTCTTGATTGGCCGGGGGTCGATCACAAAACGAATATGTTCGGAACAAAACACGAAGTGTGACGAGAAGACACGCGTTTTGTTCTGCTCGAGCATTACTCTTGTTTCGCCGCGCGCGAGTGAGTCAGGGTGACGCAGTCAATCCTGCGAACAACCACCCCGAGTGAGGTAATCAGTGGACATCGACTGGCTGGAACCCGAAGCGACCGCGCGTGGCTCGGTGATCGTCATCGCCGGCCGAGGTGAGCATGCTCACGTGTACCGCAGGTTCGCCCGCCGGATCGCGTTCGATGGCTACCGCGTCGCGGTGGTGGAGAACGACCCCGCGGCGGCCGCTCGGGTGATCGCCGACGCCGAGTCCGGTCTCCCGCTCACCGTCGTCGGGTCGGACAGTGGCGCCCTCACCGCGCTCGACCTCGCCGCCACCCATCCGGCCGTGTCCGGGGTCGTGGCCGCGGGTCTCCTCGTCGCGGGCACCGACGCCTTCACCGGAGGGTGGGACGGCGAACTCGAGATCCGCTCCGCGTGTCCGGTGCACCGGGGCGTCCTGGCCGCGGACGATGCTCTCGACCGGGGCACGCTCGGCGCGGAAGCGCCGGTCGCCACCGCGGATTCGCTGACCCACGTGCAGGTTCCCGTCCTCGTCGTCCACGGAGGCGCCGACGTCCTCAGCCCGGCGGCGGAGGTCGTCGCCGTCGCGTCCGCGTTGCCGGGCGCCCGCGTGGTCGTCGTGAACGACGGGCGGCACGACATTCTCAACGACGTGTCCCACCGGTCCGTCGCCGCCGAGATCGTGCAGTTCCTCGAGCGTCTGCGACTGCCCGGCACGCCCGACGTCCTCCTCCGCGAACCGGCGGGCGCACTCGCGCAATGACCCGGGGCGGGGCCGGTAGTGGTTGTCGATCGAAGGGGTGTGGATGTCAGCGGTGCTGGAGTCGGAGACGATTGCTCCGGAGTGGTTGCTCGAACGAATCGACGGCCGCACCGCGGAACTCGCCGATGCCGTCGCCGACCTCATCAGGTCGGGTGAGCTGAGCCCCGGCGACCGCCTGCCGACCGTCCGCGCACTCGCGAAGGCGACCGATCTCAGTGTCGGTGCGATCGTCAGCGCGTGGGGCCGGTTGCAGGAGCAAGGTTTCGTGCAGACCCGCCGCCGCGGCGGCACCGTGGTTCTACCGCCGCTCGACAGTGTGCCCGAGCGCGGCATCCCTGACTGGCGTGGCGTCGACCTGGCGCAGAATGCACCGGATCTGGCGCTGCAGCCGTCCCTGTCCGACGCTTTGTTGTCCAGCCTGGACGCCGAGACGTTGAATGTGTTCGGGCGGGAACTGATGACCGAGCGTCTGCGCAATGCCGTCGCTCCGGGGTGGCCGTTCGAACCGGAGGCGTGGGCGACCGCGGGCGGCGGCACCGAGGCGCTGCTGCTGGCGGTGGAGGCGGCGGCGCCGCCCGGGTCCCGGGTGGCGGTCGACGAGCCTCTCGGCCCGGGCGTGCTCGACACCCTCCGCGATCTGGGTCTGGATGCGGTCGGCGTCGGCGCCGACCGCGACGGTCCCCGGCCGGACGCGCTCGACGAGGCCCTGACGGCCGGTGCGGTCGCGTTCGTGTTCCAGCCCGGGGCGCCGTTCGCCGTCGACCACGCGGTCAGCGCGCGGCGCACCCGCGAACTCGCCGACGTGCTGCGACGGCATCCGGCGGTGTGGGTGGTCGAGGACGACTCGATCGGACCGCTCGAACCGGAGCAACCGCCGACGCTGGGCTGTGAACTGCCGCAGCGTGTCGTCCGGATCCGCAGTTACTGCAAGGCGTACGGGATCGACGTGCGGACCTCCGTCCTCGGCGGCTCCCGCGAGCTGATCGAGAAGGCCATGAAGGTGCGCAGTCACGGCGTCGGCTCGAACAGCCGGATCCTGCAGAACACCCTCGCCCACCTGATCGGCAGCGCCGACGCCGAACACGCGGTCACGGCGGCGCACGAACGCTACGCCGCGCGGCGCACGACGCTGCTCGGGGCCCTGATCGACCGCGGTATCGAGGCTTTCGCGGGCCCGCACAGTCTGGTCGTGTGGGTGACGGTGTCGGACGAGACCGCGGCGCTGGTCGCGTTGGCGCGGCAGGGCATCTCCGTGGGGGCGGGATCGCGGTCGTTCGTGCGGTCACCCGCACGGCAACTCCTGCGCCTGTCGGCCACTCAATTGCCCGACGACGCCGAGCTGATCGGGCAGCTCGCCGACGTCGTCGCGGCGGCTGTCGCGGAGTCGTCGCGCGAGTTCTTCGACTGATCGGACTTTGTTCGGCAGCACTGCGGGACATACGAAATATGTTTTGAAACATCGAGAATTTAATACTCTGCACGCGTCTGTTTGCTCCATACACTTCAACGCGGCGTGCCGAGGCAGGTGCCTGACGGCGAACGACGAAGGAGCGAGAACATGACGAGACGGCAACTGAAATTGGGAGCTGTCCTCACCCCCACAGGTGGTCCCGGGCACCCGTACACCTGGCTGGACCCGGAGATCCCCGGCGACGCCAGCGTCGACATCGACTGGTACATCGAGTACGCGCGTCTCGCCGAGCAGGCGCGGTTCGACCTCGTGTTCATCGTCGACAGCCAGTTCATCACCCCCGACTCGCCCCCGCACTACCTGAACCGGCTCGAGCCGCTGACGCTGCTGTCGGCGCTCGCCGTGGCCACCGAGCACATCGGGCTCGTCGGCACCCTGACCACGTCGTTCAACCAGCCGTTCAACCTCGCGCGACGGTTCGCGTCCCTCGACCTGATCAGCCGCGGCCGCGCAGGCTGGAACGTGGTCACCAGCGGCGACTCGGGCACCGCCGGAAACTACAGCCTCGAGGAGCATTACGACTACGCCACCCGCTACGGCCGGGCACTCGAACACGTCGAGGTGGTCAAGGCGCTGTGGGATTCGTACGAGGACGACGCGTTTCCGCGCGACCGGGACGCCCGCCGCTTCCTCGACGCGGACAAGCTGCACACCCTCGACCACCGGGGTGAGCACTTCTCGGTGGTGGGCCCGCTCAACATCGAACGCTCACGGCAGGGCCAGCCGGTGATCTTCCAGGCCGGCGACTCCGACCAGGGCCGCGACCTCGGCGCGCGCATCGCCGACGGGATCTTCACGCATGCCCCGAGTTTCGAAGCGGGAGCGGCGTTCTACGCTGACATCAAGAACCGGGCCGCGGCGTACGGGCGCGCCCCCGAGGACATCGTGATCCTGCCGGGCGTCACCGTCACCGTGGGCGACACCGACGCCGACGCCCGCGAGATCGAACGCACGACCCAGCTGGCGGACAACGACTTCGGTAGGTCCCTGCGGGAACTCGGCCGGCCGTTCGGCTGGCACGACTTCCAGCAGTACGACCTCGACGCGCCGTTCCCCACCGAGGCCTTGCAGCACGCCGAGCGGAGCTTCTACACGCAGGCGAAGAAGATCACCGACCTCGCCGTCGGCCGCGGGCTGACGCTGCGGCAGACCGTCGAGGCGCTCAACGCGCCGAAGACGTCGCCGTTCACCGGCAGCGCCGAGACCGTCGCGAACGAACTGCAGCGCTGGCTGGACGGTCACGCCCTCGACGGCATCAACATCCACATCGGTCACCCGGCGCAGTTCCGCCGCTTCGTCGACGAGGTGCTGCCGATCCTGCGCGAGCGCGGGGTGGTCCGGGAGGATTACGAGCAGGACACCCTGCGCGGCAACCTCGGCCTGCCCTTCGCGGAGAACCGCTACACCCGTGCGCGGCGTGAGGGAATCGACCCCGCCCCGCTGCCCGGCACCACCGCGTCGCTGTCCGCGAGCGTCTGAATCACCACCCCCCCTTTGCATGGTCAGGAGCACCCAGTGAGCAAGAAGAGCCGGCGGATCGCCGGCGCCGTAATATTCGGAGTGATCGTCGGTCTCGTGGCCACCGCGTGCGGCGGTGGCAGCAGTTCGGACGGCGCCGAGGTCAAGTGGGCGTTCAACCTCCCCACCTCGTGGGATCCGGTGACGAGCCGGACCGGAAACGACATCAACACCATCAGCCTCGCGTATGCGTCGCTGACCCGGCTCGACGCCGAGGGCAACGTCGAACCGTCGCTCGCCGAGAGCTGGAAGTACAACGCCGACGGCACCGCGGTGACGTTCAGCCTGCGTGACGGTTTGACGTTCTCCGACGGGACCACCCTCGATTCGCAGGCAGTGAAGGCGTTCTTCGACCGGGGCAAGACCCAGGACGATTCGTTCCTGCGCGATCAGCTCGCCGGCGTCACCGAGGTCACGGCAGACACCGCCACCGACGTCACGCTGCACCTGGCCGACGCCGACTACCAGATCCCGTACCTGGTCGCCGGGCGCACCGGTGCGATCGCCAGCCCGACGGCGGCCGCCGACCCGCAGAAGCTCAGCGTGTGGCCGGTCGGGGCCGGTCCGTTCACGATCACCGATTTCGTCGCCGAGGATCACGCGTACTTCGAGAAGAACCCGAACTACTGGGACGCCGAGAACATTCACATCGACCACTTCGAACTCAGCGTCGCCCCGGACCCGGCCACTCTCGTCGCCGGTGTCCAGTCCGGCTCCATCGACTTCGCGACGCTGCCTGCGTTGCAGTCCAAGGAAGCCGAGGCCGCCGGTCTCGACGTGACCGTGAAGCCGTCGCTCGCAGCGAACGACGTGTCCATCAACCTCAACAAGGCCCCGTTCGACAACCCGAAGATCGTCGAGGCGTTCCGCTACGCATTCGACCGCCAGGCATTCGTCGACGTCATCACGAACGGGCTGGGGAGCACCACCAGCCAGCCGTTCCCCGACGGCTACCTCGCGTTCAACCCGGAGATCGAGAAGCTCTGGAACTACGACCCCGACAAGGCATCTCGTCTCCTCGCCGAGGCGGGCTACGCGCCCGGGCAGTTGTCGATCGAGATCACGGCGCAGTCGGCGGCCACCAACCGTGCGGAACTCGTGCAGTCGCAGCTGAAGAAGATCGGCGTCGAGTCCACGATCAAGGTGGTCCCGCCGGGATCGTCGACGTGGCAGAGCGAGGTCTACATCGCGAAGAACCCGCAGCTGGCCACGGACGGCACCATCGGACGTGAATCCCCGGTGCAGAACCTGCTCGCCGTCTACGGTCCGGAAGGCATCATGAACCTCAGCGGCCCGCACGCGTCGCCGGAGTTCTCCGCCGCACTCGACACCGTGCGCCGCACCCCGCTCGAGGACCCGGAGTACAAGCCGCGGTTGTGGCAGGCCGTCAAGGTCGGTGTCGAGCAGTCGCCGACGAACTACCTCTTCAGCAACCCGTGGATCATCGTGTCCAACCCGGACCTGAAGAACCTGAACATCCTGCCGTCCCAGGTTCGCTGGGAAGGCGTCACGGTCTCGTGACCACCGCAGACATCGAGGCCGCAGGCACCGGGAGGACATTCGCTCTCCCGGTGCCTGCGGGCGCGTTCGGCACGGCGGCGCGGATTGTGCTCGGCACCGTGCTGATCGTGGTCCCGGTCTTCCTGTTCTCCACCCTGATCACGTTTCTGCTCGGTGCGGCCAGCGGGCTGAATCCGGCCGCCGGCATCGCCGGTGACGCCGCGACCCCGGAGACGATCGCCCGGATCAACGCCGAGTTCGGGCTGGACAAGCCGGTCTGGCAGCAGTACGTCGACTGGATGTCGAGCATGCTGAGCGGCGACCTCGGTGTCTCGTGGTTCAGCAAGATCCCGGTCAGCGAGTTGATCGGTGAGCGGCTCGCCGTCAGCGCCTCCATCGCGGGTGTCGCGCTGGTCATCGGACTCGTCCTCGGTGTCGGGCTCGGGGTGCTCGCCGCCGTCTACAAGGGCAGCCTGCTCGACCGGGCGATCACCGCCTACACGTCGGTGGCGTCGACGCTGCCGCCGTTCGTCATCTCCATCGGACTGATCCTCGTCTTCAGCGTCGGGCTGCACTGGCTGCCGTCGGCCGGGTACGTCCCGCCGGACGAGAACTTCGGCCGCTGGCTGTCGTTGATCATCATGCCCGCGATCGCGCTGAGCATGGACGTCGTCGCCGATATCGCGCGGCAACTCCGCACCGGCCTGGTCGCGGAACTGGATCAGAACTACGTCACCGGCGCGGTGGTGCGGGGCATCGGTCCGTCACGGATCCTGTTCGTGCACGCCCTGCGTAACGGCAGCGGTCCCGCCCTGTCGATCCTGGGCATGAAGATCCCCACGCTCATCGGCGGCGCCGTCGTGATGGAGACCATGTTCTCCATGCCCGGCTTCGGTCGCCTCGCCGCCGACTCCGCGCTGCGCGGGGACGTTCCGATCGTCCAGGGAACGCTCGTGGTGGCGATCGTGTTCGTGCTGTTCTGCAACATCGTCGTCAACATCGCCCAGAGCGTCCTGCAGCCGGCCACCAAGCGGAGAGACTGACATCCCATGCTCACAGCAATTCTGCGCTATCACTCCGCTCGCGCCGCGCTGATCGTCCTCGGGCTGATCGTGGTCCTCGCGCTCTTCGGGCCCGTTCTCGCGCCGTTCGACCCGCTCGAGCAGGACACGTCGGCAATCCTGCAGGGCCCGAGCGGAACTCACTGGCTCGGAACGGACAACGTCGGACGGGACGTGTTCAGCCGGCTGCTTGCGGGTTCGACCGTGTCGGTGCTGTCGGCTCTGCAATGCGTCGTGGTCGGATTTCTCCTCGGCGTGATCCCGGGCTTCCTGTCGGTGTATCTGGGGCGCAGCGTGGAATGGTTCACGCTCCGGCTGATGGATGCGCTGATCACGCTGCCGTTCCTCGTGTTCGCCGTCGCGATGACCGCGCTGCTCGGAAACGGGCTGGCGCAGGCGATGTTCGCGGTCGGCATCCTCATCGCGCCCGCGTTCTACCGGGTCACTCGCGCCGCGGCGCTGACCGTTGCCAACTCCCAGTACGTCGAGGCCGCCGAACTGATGGGCGCCGACACGTCCTGGATCATCCGCCGCCACGCGGTGCGCAAGGTGCTGCCCGCGGTCGGGGTGACATTCGCCGCCATGACCGGGGCCAGCCTCGTCATCGTGTCTTCGCTGACCTTCCTCGGGATCGGCGTCGTCCCGCCCGACCCCACCTGGGGCGGACTCCTCGCCAGCGGACTGCAGTACCTCTACCAGGTTCCGTTCGGTCCCGTCGTCCCCGCGCTGCTGATCGTGGCGACCGTGTGGGCGCTCAATGCCATCGCCGACGCACTGCGCGATGCAACCGGCCGCCCCGCACGACGCGCCCCCAGGAAACAGGAGGTCACCTCGGATGTCCACTGACACACTCGATGCCACTTCGGCACCGGACACCACACGCCCCCGCAGGCCGGTGCTCACCGTCAGCGATCTGCGTATCGCTCTCGACGAAGGAACCGAACTGGTCCGCGGCGTCGACTTCTCCCTCGCGCCCGGCGAAGCACTCGGGATCGTCGGCGAATCGGGAAGCGGCAAATCGCTGACCTGCCGCGCCATCCTCGGAATCCTGCCCGGCGGAATCGACGTCACCGCAGGCTCGATCGACTTCGACGGCATCGAACTCACCGACCTCGGGCGCAAGCAGTGGCGACCCCTGCGCGGCACCCGCATCGCCGCCGTGTTCCAGGACCCGGCGTCCTACCTGAACCCGTCCATCCGCGTCGGTGAACAGCTCGCCGAGGCGCTCCGTTCCACGCTCGGACTGTCCCGCGCCGACGCCAAGCGGCGCGGCCTCGAACTGTTCCGGAAGATGGGGCTGACCGACGCGGACACCGTGTACCGCCAGTACCCGCACGAACTGTCCGGGGGCATGCTCCAGCGGGTTCTCATCGCGATCGCGGTGTCCGCGGAACCGGAACTCCTCATCGCGGACGAGGCGACCACCGCCCTGGACGTCACCGTCCAGGCCGAGGTCCTCGACCTGCTCGAGGACCTGCGCGAAGAACTGGGCCTCGCGCTCGTCCTCGTCTCGCACGACCTCGCCGTGGTCGCTCAGGTCTGCGACAGCGTGATCGTGATGCGGGACGGCGCCGTCGTCGAGTCCGGGCGGGCGGACGACCTGCTCACCGCGCCCCGGCACGAATACACCCGCCAACTCGTCGACAACCATCGGGAATACGGGCTCGAGTCGTTCATCGGGAAGGAGGCGGCTCGTGTCTGAACCGTTGCTGCGCATGACCGACGTCCGGGTGGAGCGTGGGCTCCGTGGCGCCCGCAAGCAGATCCTGCACGGCGTCGACCTCACCATCGATGCCGGCGAGAAGGTGGGACTCATCGGTGAAAGCGGCTCCGGGAAAACGACACTGGCCCGGACGATTCTCGGTCTGATCACCCCGACGGCCGGGTCGGTCGAGATCCGCGGGCAGCGCGTCGACGACCTGCCCGCGGCGCAACGCCGGGCGCACCGCCGCACGGGGACCGTCCAGTACGTGTTCCAGGATCCGCTGCTGAGCCTCGACCCGGACATCCCCGTGGGCGAGTCGATCGCCGAGGGTCTGATCGTGCGGGGCGGGCTCCGTGACGCCGTGTGGTCGAAGGTCGCGGCGGTGCTGAGCAGTGTCGGACTCGACGCCGGCATCGCGGCGCGGATTCCGGCCGAACTGTCGGGTGGGCAGCGTCAGCGGATCGCGATCGCGAGGGCCCTCGTCCTGGATCCGGCGCTGCTGCTGCTCGACGAACCGGTGAGCGCCCTCGACTCGGTCAACCGCATCCAGATCCTGAAACTGCTCACCGAACTCGGGCATTCGAGGCAGCTCGCTCAGCTGTTCATCTCGCACGACCTGGGGGCCGTCGCCGCGCTGGTCGACCGGATCGTCGTGCTGTACCGCGGCAACATCGTCGAGGACGGACCCACCCATCAGGTGATCTCCGATCCCCAGCACCCCTACACCGCGCTCCTCGTCGGATCGGCGCCCACCTTGAGTGGTGGCGCCGTGACCCGCGAGCGTCGCCGGGAGTTGAGGCTCACGGGCGCTAGCGGCGCAATGCCTTTCGCGCCAGCCAGTTGCCGAAGAACTGGGAGGCCTGCACGAGCAGGATGATGACGAGGGTGGCGACGAGGGTCACCTGCCAGTTGAAGCGCTGGTAGCCGTAGACGATGGCGAAGTCGCCGAGCCCGCCGCCGCCGATGGTGCCGGCCATCGCGGAGATGTCGACGATGCCGATGAGGACGAACGTGTATCCGAGGATCAACGGGCCCAGGGCTTCCGGGATCAGCAGGGTGACGATGATCCGCAGGGGACCGGCACCCATCGCGCGGGCAGCCTCGATCACACCGGGGTCGACGGTCACCAGATTCTGTTCCACGATGCGCGCGATGGCGAACGACGACGCGATGATCATCACGAAGATCGCGGCCTCGGTGCCGATGGTCCGGCCCACCACTGCGAGGGTGACGGGCCCCAGTGCGGCGAGCAGGATGATGAACGGAATCGGCCGCACGATGTTCACGAGGATGTTCAGGACCGTGTAGGCGGCCGTGTTCTGGAGGATCCCGCCCTTCCGCGTGGCGTACAGCAGCGTCCCCACCGCGAGCCCGATCAGCCCGCCGACCACCAGTGTGATCACCACCATGTAGATGGTGGTGCCGATGGATTCGAACAGTACGGGGCGCAGTTTGTCCCAGTTCGTGGTCATGCCTGTACTTCCTCGACGTCGGTGACGGTCCGCAACCGGCGGATGACGTCGTCGACACCGTCGTCCGGACCGACGAGTTCGAGCGTCAGACTGCCGAACGAGCGGTCCTGCAGGGTGGTGATGCCGCCGTAGACGATCTCGAACCGGACACCGTGCCCACCCGCGTCGGAGAGAACGTCGCCGATCCGGCTGCCGTCCCGCACGTCGGCGGTGACGATCCGGCCACCGAAACGCGCGCGCAGCCGCTCCAGGTCGGCCGGTTCCGGGCGGTTGCGCAGGATCGTGCTCACGAAGCTCTTCGACGCCGGCGCCTGTGGTTCGGAGAAGACGTCGAACACGGTGCCGAGTTCCACGACGCGACCCTCCGCCAGCACGGCGACACGATCCGCGACGGCCCGGACGACGTCCATCTCGTGCGTGATCACCACGATCGTGACCCCGAGTTCCCGGTTCACCTTGCGGAGCAGGCGGAGTACGTCCTGCGTGGTCTCCGGGTCCAGGGCGCTGGTGGACTCGTCGGCGAGCAGCAGGTCCGGCGACGTCGCCAGCGCGCGGGCGATCCCGACCCGCTGCTTCTGCCCGCCGGACAGCTGGTCGGGGTAGGCCCGCGCCTTGTCGGACAGGCCGACGAACGCGAGCAGTTCGGCGACGCGTTCGCGGCGCTTCTGCCGTGGCCAGCCCGCCACGACGAGGGGGTATCCGACATTCCCGGCGACGGTGCGGGAGCGGAACAGGTTGAACTGCTGGAAGATCATGCCGATCTTCGCGCGCACGTGCCGGAGTTTCGATTCCGGCAGCGCGGTGATGTCGACGTCGTCGACGACGACGCGCCCACCGGTGGGGCGTTCCAGGCCGTTGATCAGCCGGACCAGCGTGCTCTTCCCGGCCCCCGAGTAGCCGATGACCCCGAAGATCTCACCTCGTTCGATGGTGAGATCGACGGCGTCGACGGCGGTGAGTGTCTTCTTTCCGGCTTGGAAGGTTTTGGTGACGGATTCGAATCGGACGATCGGTGTCATCTACTTGGCCGAACGAATTCCCTCTTCGACCCGCGACAGGATCTGCTGCAGCTGCGCGCCGTCGCGTTCCACCTCGACCGACGTTCCCTTCGACTCCTCGCGCACGGCGGCCTGGATCTCGGGGTTGTGCCAGATCTTCACGAGTTCGAGGTACGTCGCGTTGTCCTTGTCCTCGGCGCGGGTGACGAACGTATTGATGTACGGCTCGGCGGCGGGGCTCGACGGGTCGTCCTTGTAGAGGGCCGATTCGGGATCGATGCCCGAACGCTCGAGGAAGGTGTTGTTGACGATCGCACCGTCCACGGACGCGAGCGACAGCGCCGTCTGCGCGGCGTCGACCGGCGTCACCTTCACCTTGGACTTACCCGCGTCGATGTCGGCGGGCGTGGGGGACGGGTTGTCGCCGGTCAGGGTGAGCAGGCCGGCGCCCTTCAACACGAACAGCGCACGAGCCTGGTTGCTGGGGTCGTTGGGGATGGCGATCTCCCCGCCCTGCGGAATGTCGGCGACACTCTGGTGCTTCTGCGAGTACAGGCCGAGAGGCACGATCTGGGTGGCGCCGATCGGGGTGAGGTCGTCGTCGGCGCCGGTGTTGTACTCGCCGAGGAACTGCAGGTGCTGGAAGAGGTTGGCGTCGATCTGCCCCTGCGACAGGGCGATGTTCGGCTGCGAGTAGTCGGAGAAGTTCACGACGTCGAGCGTGATACCCGCGTCCTTCGCCTTCTCCTCGAAGATCTCCCACGAAAGGTCGCTGGCCTCGGTGGTTCCGATCCGAACCGTGTCGCCGTCGGCGCCGCCGGATCCACCGGAGCACGCTGTCAGTACCGCCAGGAGAGGAACGGCGGCAAGGGCGAGAGAACGGCTGAACTTCACGAAAAATCCCCACGATCGATCTGCTGACCACGGAGTGTGGCCGCTGACAACGTAGCCCGTCCGCGCGCGGTGCGGAATGGTTTCGATCGCCGTGATTCGAAGGAACGTGCCTCGACTTCCGTTCCTGCCCTGCAGTATTCGACCGGAACCACTGAGTGCTCTAGGGTGGCGGGGTAGGCATGCGAGAGGTGATGAGGCAATGAAGGTAACGGTAGTGGCCGGCAATCCCAAGCCCGGTTCACGGACGCTGGACGCGGCCGGTCTGGTCGCGGCCGCGGTGACAGGCGCCGCCGTGGATTCCACGGTCGACGTGATCGAGCTCGGTCCGGGACTGCTCGGGTGGGGCGACGAGAAGGTCGCGGCGGCCGTGGAGACCGTGGCCTCGTCGGATCTCGTGGTGTTCGCCAGCCCGACGTTCAAGGCGTCGTACACGGGTGTGCTGAAACTGTTCCTCGACCAGTTCGCGACCGGCGACGGCCTGAAGGGCGTCGTGGTGGTGCCGCTGATGCTCGGGGCCGGCCCGGCACACGCCATGGCGCCGGACCTGCTGCTCAAGCCGGTGCTCGTGGAATTGGGCGCGACAGCCCCCGCGCCGGGCCTCTACCTCATCGACACCGCCTACACCACCGACACGCGCATCGCCGACTACGCCGAGCGGTGGGGTTCGATCCTCACCGCGGCGGCCCGGACCCGGACGGAACTCTCATGACGCAGGCAGACGGCACACTGGACAAGACTTCGCTCCGAGAGGCGTTCGGACATTTCCCGAGCGGTGTCGTCGCCGTCTGCGCCGAAGTCGACGGTGAACGGGTCGGGATGGCAGCGAGCACGTTCGTGCCGGTGTCCCTGGAGCCGCCGCTCGTCGCGTTCTGCGTGCAGAACACGTCCACGACGTGGCCGAAGCTCGCGGACCTCGAGCACGTCGGGATCAGTGTGCTCGGTGAGGCGCACGACGCCGCCGCGCGTGTGCTGGCCGCGAAGACCGGTGACCGGTTCGCGGGCCTCGACACCGAAACCACCGACGGCGGCGCGTTGTTCATCGACGGAGCGTCGGTGTGGCTGGACACCACCGTCACCCAGCAGGTGCCCGCGGGCGATCACGCGATCGTGGTCCTGCGGATCAACGAGCTGCGGGTGCAGTCGGAGATCGAGCCGATCGTGTTCCACCGCAGCCGGTTCCGCTGGCTCCGCACCGTCGCGTCGTAACCGAGTGCGATGACCACGGAACTGACGGCCCCGGCCGAGACGGACGTCCATCCTCTGGACGACGCGATTCGCGAATCCCTGCGCGGCGAGCACGCGCATTTCGCCCGGTGGTCGGGCCGGGTGGCGCGGTATCACCCGGACGTCGCGCCGCACGTCGGCCACCCGGACACCCTGGTGGACGAGGACTGGGCGGACCTGGCCGCACTGCTCGGCCCGTCGGCGACGGCCGCGCTCCGCGGATTCGGGCACACGCCGCCGCCGGGCTGGGAGGTTCTGGACTCCTTCGGCCTGGTCCAGATGGACGGCACCGCGCTGGACGTCGTACCGGACCCGGACGCCGAGGTCCTCGGCGCGGACAATGTTCCGGAGATCCTCGATCTGATCGGCCGCACCCGGCCCGGACCGTACCTTCCGCGGACCATCGAGATGGGGACCTACCTCGGGTTTCGGGTCGACGGCGAACTCGTCGCCATGGCGGGAGAGCGGCTGCATCCGCCCGGCTGGACCGAGATCAGCGCGGTCTGCACCGACGAGCGTTTCCGGGGCCGCGGATTCGGTGCCCGGCTCGTCCGCGCCGTCGGAGCCGGTATCCACGCACGCGGGGAGACGCCGTTCCTGCACGCCGCGCAGTCGAACACGACGGCGATCCGGCTGTACGAGAGCCTGGGTTTCACCCTCCGCCGGCAGTCCGCCCTCACCGTGGTCCGGACACCCGCGTAGGCGGCTCCGCCGCCCGTGCGTGGTTAACGAGTCCCTGCACTCGTCAACCACGCACGGGGAGCGGAGCGCCCTCGAAACGTTCGCGGAGTGTCGATTCGGCGTACTCGTGCTGGAAGATCCCCTTCTCGCGGAGTACCGGTACGACGTGGTCGACGAAATCGGTGAGGCCGGAGGGGAATCCGTCCGGCATCAGGTTGAATCCGTCCGCCGCGCCCGCCACGAACCACTCCTCGATGGTGTCGGCGATCTGTTCGGGGGAGCCGACGACGAGCCGGTGGCCGAAGCCGCCTGCCTTGCGCAGAAGTTCGGACACCGAGTACCGGCTCTCCAGTGCCAGTCGCACGACGGCTTCACGGAACCCGAGGGAACCGGAGAACGACGGGTCGACCGGCGCCAGCAGCAGGTCCTCCGGGATCGGCCGGTCCGGGTCGAGTGAGCTGAGGTCGACGCCGAGCATCCCGCCGAGCCGCTCGGCGGCCTTGGACTCCCAATCCTCGTACCGGGCGATCGCCTCGGCCTCGGTGCTGCCTACCACCGTGACGAGGCCGGGCAGGATCTTCACGGACCCGGGGTCGCGACCGGCCGCGCGCGCGACGTCCTTCACCTGCCGGTAGTGCTGCCGACCGGCGTCGAGTGTGAGCTCCGCCGAGAACACCGCGTCGGCGCTGCGTCCGGCCAGCGTGCGGCCCTGCGGGGAACCACCGGCCTGCACTAGCAGCGGGCGGCCCTGCGGCGACGGCGGCACGGGCAGCACACCGTGCACGTGGAAGAACTCCCCGTCGTGGTGCACCGGCACCCGGGTGGCCGCCGATTCCCACAGCGCCGTGACGACGTCCACGAACTCGGAGGCGCGGCGGTACCGCGCCTCGCGGTCGGGGATCCGGGAGAGACCGAAGTTGTGGGCCGTCCCGGCGTGGAACGTGGTCACCACATTCCACGCCACCCGCCCGCCGGACACGACGTCGAGGGACAGGAACCGGTCCGCCAGGTCGAACGGGTCGTTGAACGTCGTCGACGCCGTGCCGATCAGCCCGAGGTGCTCCGTCGCGCTCGCCACCACCCCGAGAACGGTGGTGGGTTCGAGCGCCCGGGTCGGTTTGACGGCGGGATCCTCGCGGAGCGCGGGACCGTCCGCGAGGAACAGCGCGTCCAGGGTGCCGCGCTCCGCGATCTTCGCGACCTCGGCGTAGTAGTCGGGGTCGATGAACGACGTCGGGTGCAGATCGGGGGCCCGCCACGCGGACGGGTGGAAACCCACGTCCAGCACGTTGACGTTGAGGATGACCTCTCGTTGCGCGGGCATCAGCCGGCGGGCTTCGCGGCGGCGCCGTCGACGTTCGTCTGGCTCCGGTCGGTGGCCCGCGCCGACTCGATGCTCTGCGCCACCCGGGAGAAGAACGGGTCGCTGTCGATCAGCTGACCGATCCGCGGATCGTGGTACGTGTCGAGCAGCGGCGCAAAGTCGGGGTTGTCCTTGTTCTTCTCGTTGATGACGACCTCGATCCAATACAGCTCGTAGGCGGGGGCGTTGAAGACGATCTTGTCGTCCGGGACGTCGGCGAGATCGAAGTTGGAACGCCAGCCCAGCGCCAGGTCGACGTCGGGGAGCGTGCGCGGCAACTGCGCCAGCGCGGCCTCGGTGAATTCGAACGACTTCGGGTTGTCCTTGACGTCGCGGATCGTCACGCGGGACGGGTCGACTCCGTCCTTCAGCGTCAACTGGCCGAGGTCCTGCAGGGTCTGCAGGGCCTGCGCCTGGTTCGACGGGTCGTCGGGGATGGCGACCTTGGCGCCCTTGGGGAGATCCTCGAGCTTGTCGAACTTCTCGGAATAGCCCGAGAACTTCAGGACGTACCAGTCGCCGGCCGCATATAGTCCGAAGTTGCCGTCCTCATTCTGCACCCGCATCCACTCCTGATGCTGGCTGTGGTTGGCGTCGATGTCGCCCTGGGAGACCGCGAGGTTCTTGAGCTTCGAATCCTCGATCTGCACCGGTTCGACGGTGATGCCGTGGTCGGGTGCGAGTTTCGCGACCTCCTTGGCGAGCTTCTCGTCGAGGATCGATCCGGCGGTGTACCCGATCTTGAACGTGGTCTGCGGACCGTCGCCCTCGGTGCGGTCGTTGCCACCTCCCGCGCCGCACGCGGTCAGGAGGAGTAGCAGTGTGGCCGTCAGTCCGCCTGCCGCGACAGCGCGGGCGCGCGTCACCGAGCGGGGTCGAGTCGTCATGGGTGTAGTCCTCTGATCTGGGTGGGAGTGAAAGGCTCAGCGTCGGTTGGTGAGGCGGGCTGCCAGGTCGCCGACGAGTTGGATGACCTGGACCAGCACCACGAGCGCGATGACCGTCGTGATCATCACGGTGTTGTCGAATCGGTTGTAGCCGTAGGCGATGGCGAGGTTGCCGATGCCGCCGGCTCCCACGGCGCCTGCGATCGCCGACATGTCGAGGATGCCGATCAACGCGATCGTCAGGGCACCGATGATGCTCGGGACCGCTTCGTGGAGTTGCACTTTGCGGATGATCTGGAAGTTCGAGCCGGCCGACGCGCGTCCCACTTCCACCACTTCGGGCGGAACGTCGCGCAGCGAGTTCTCGATCAGGCGCGCGACGTACGGGGTTGCGGCCAGCGTCATCGGTACGGCCGCCGCCTGCACCCCGAGCGACGTGCCGACGACGAAGCGGGTGAACGGGATGATGGCGGCCATCAGCACCAGGAATGGCAGCGATCGTCCGAGATTGACCACCCAACCGGCGACCGCGTTGACCGCCGGGTTGGGAAACAGCCCGCGGGGAGCGGTGTTGTGCAGGATGACCGCCAGCGGAGTGCCCAGCAGGATCGCCAGGATCACCGTGATCCCGACCATCTGCACGGTCTGTTGCAGGGCGGGCAGGAACAATTCGGGAAGTTCCTCGACGGGGGTCGAGATGGCCAGGACGACGCTGTCGGCGCTCATGCGGCCGCCTCCTCGGTGGCCGGGGCGGACGCGCTGTCGTCGACCCGTGTCCCGTGCAGGCCCCACGAGGACAGAAGCTCCCCGACCGACGGATGGTCACCGGCGACCGAGATGGTGACCCGGCCCGCCGGGCGTCCGCCGACCGACTCCACGGTCCCGGAGAGCACCCCGATCGACCGGCCGGTCGCCGTGCCGAGACGCTCGATCCAGTTGGTGGGGACGGTGTCGGAGCCGTAGGTGACGTGCCACAGCACGTCCCGGTCCTCCGCGGTGATGTGGGAACGGTCGGGGAGCAGCCCGACGCCGAGTTCGGAACGGGGGTCGCGCAGGAGGTCGATCACCGGTCCCGATTCCACGACCCGTCCCGCGTCGAGGACGGTGACCACGTCGGCGACCTGGCGGACGACGTCCATCTCGTGGGTGATCAGCACGATCGTCAGCCCGAGGTCGTCGCGCAGTTCGCGTAGCAACGCGAGGATGGATCGGGTGGTGGCGGGGTCCAGTCCGGACGTCGCCTCGTCGGACACCAGGACCTTGGGCGCCAGTGCCAGCGAGCGGGCGATCCCCACGCGTTGCCGCTGCCCGCCCGACAGTTGCCGGGGGTAGAGGTCGGCCTTGTCGGACAGTCCCACCCGCTCGAGCAGCTCCGCCACCCGTGCCCGTCGCTCGGTGCGGCCGATGCCGGCGAATTCCAGCGGCAGCGCCACGTTCTCGGCGGCGGTCCGGCGGGCGAGGAGGCTCGACGCCTGGAAGATCGTGCCGATCGCGCGGCGCTGCTCCCGCAATCGCCGCTCGGACAGCCCGGAGACGTCCGTCCCGTCGAGGAGGATGCGACCCTCGGACGGACGCTCGAGCAGGCTGATGATGCGCGACAGCGTGGTCTTGCCCGCCCCGCTCTGGCCGATCACCGCGGCGATCTGGCCGGTGCCGACGGTGAAGTCGATGTCGTGGAGCACCTCGACGGAACGGGCTCTCTTCCCGAATCGTTTCGTGACGGAACGGACTTCGATCATGCTGCACCACCTGTATCGGATGACGGCACCGCGGGTCGGCCGCCGGGAGGGAGTCCTGGCCTGTGGGTGGGCCAGTGGGCTCCCGAAACGATAGGCGTGGGTAAACGGAAAGTCATGTGTAAGAATCGACTTGATCAGAAGGTGCGCTCGCTACCCGGGATACACCGGACGGCGGTGGGCCGGGGCAGCCGCCGGATCGGGTAGCCGCAGCGTCGCCCGGAGCGACCGCTGCCGGTACCCGCGGGGCCGAGGCGGTCGCGCCCATGCGGAGAAGCCGGCGTCGAGGTCGGTGACGGTCGCGATGTGACCGTCCACGCCGGTGGCGTCGGGATCGTCGACGACGAACAGCAGGGCGCGCTCACGCACGGCCGTGCCGTGCCGGTCGACGTCGCCGCCGGACAGCACGACGATATCGGAAACCTCGGCGGCGGAGACGATGTCGTCGCCCTCCTCCGCCCACCATGCGACGGGAATCTTCTGCTGCGGCGGTGTCGGGACGTTGAGGGGGCCGGCGATGTCGAAGACCCCCTGGTGGTCGGCGTAGACGATGCGGTCGGAATCGGCGAACCGCACGTCGCCGGGGCGTCCACGGATCGTGTCGGCCGGCCAGCTCTCCCACAGTGTGCGGGAGGCGTGGATCGCGTCCGTCGTCACCGCGGGACTCGGCCCGGGCTCGATCCATACCCCCGCCGAGGCCAGGTTGCCCGGCGCCGACCGGTCCTCCACCCCGGTGAGCCAGCCGACGCGGCCGCGGCTGGTGTGGTCCAGCGAGGCCAGGCGGCGAGCCAGGTTGTACGGGTGGTCGAGGTGGGGGACGGCGGTGACGAACACACCGACGTCGGCGGTGGCGGCGATCAGCGCCGCGGCGGACACGCTGGGGGACAGGGCCGCGGTGGGGCGGGGAGCGGTCCGCGACACCCGTTCGACACCGACGAGGACGAAGTCCGCCCCGGTTCGGTCGACGAACGCGGCGAGTTCGTCGACCCGGCCGCGGCGGATGGCATCGACGAGCAGGTGCTCACCGAGCGCGAGTCCGTAGAAGGTCCTGCTGCGCTGGATCACACTCATCCGAGGTCTCCCGGTGTCGGTTCGAGGGTCTGCTGTCGTGATGTCAAGGGGCATCTCCTGAGAAGAGGGTGGATGTCGCGAGGGCGAGGGACGTCAGCCCCAGGGCGACCAGCAACATCGATACGGACGCACTGCGCCGGAGGACGCTGGACCGCGGATCCTGCGGGTCGTACCACAGCCAGAGGACCTGTCCGGCAACGAATTCGTTCCTGCCGGCACCGGACGCGGCGGCACCGGATCCCGGACCGGGATCGAATGTCTCTCGCCGGCCGGTGAACTCGTCGCCCCCGACCCGGTACGCGTAGGTGACCGCGGGTCGTACGTCGACGACCGAGCATTCGGACCCGGTCCACGACCGGGACCGCCACAGCGCGACGACGCCCGGAACCCCACGGAACAGGAGGAACGCACCCGCGATGATCCAGACGGTGACCACACGGGCGACGTTACGGCGGCGACGGTGGGGTCGTACAGCCTTCCCCGCAGCGTGAGCGGAACACCGCTATGCGACACCTGGACCGAGCGCAGGTGAGTACCGCTGTGGAGCAGAATGTTTCGATTGCTCACGACTCACAATCAGACTGAGCGCAATGCTCGTCCCGGGCGCGACGCTCTGGGAAGGTAAAAGGCAATCGCGGAGAGGGGAACCGTCATGAGCCGACATTCCGTCGTCGGGCTGCACCTCGATGCCGCCGTCGTCACGCACGTGCTCGACCCGAGGCAGCAGGCGCGGCGAGAAGACTTCGGGCGCAGCATCGACGAGTCGGGAATCGACTTCCTCATTCTCGGTGGTGACCACAAGAACGAGGTGGAGCCGAGGATCGATGCGACGGTGGCCGCCACCGTCCTGGCCCGGCACACGAGCACGGTGGGACTGGTGGTGGCCGGCGCCGTCGTCCGCGATCACCCGTTCAATCTCGCGCGCCGGCTCGGTTCCCTCGACCACGGATCCCACGGCAGGGCCGGCTGGCTGATCGGGTCGGGCCCGGTGAACGCGGCCGTCGATGCCGTGTCGGTCGTCCGGAAGTTGTGGGAGAGCTGGCCCGGCGACAGCATCGTCGACGACGCCGAGCGCGGCATCTTCGCGGACTCCGAACGGATCGTCCACATCGATCACTCGGGGATCTTCTCCGTCTCCGGCCCACTCAATGTTCCCGAACCGCCGCAACGCAAGCCGCCCGTCTTCTGGCACCCCGCGACCGAGGCCGAACAGGTCGCGGCGCGGCGCACCGCCGACGCGGTGATCCTTCCGGACGAGGACTCGGTGCGCCGGTACCGGGCGCACTTCGACCCGGACGCCGCCCGGGACCAGGCGCTGCTCATCGACCTGCAGTGGACACCAGGCAGCATCCCACCTGCGACGGAAGCCGACGGCGTGATCGTCCGAGGGTTCACCGCGACCGATCTGCCCGCCCTGCTCGACGCGGTTCGGCGCGACCCGTCACTCCACGACCCGCGGCCCACCCTGCGTGACCGATTGGGTCTGCAGACGGCGGAGACCGTGCTGTCCGGCGGCCGCAGCGCGTTCCCGGTCAGCTGACCATTTCACCGAAGACAGGAGATTCACCATGACAGCGGTATCCGAGGCACCCGCGCCGGAGGCGGTGCGCCCGCCCGCACGCGGCTCCGCCGAACTGGCGGCCGTGATCGCCGAGATCGCCGACGACGCCGCGCGGCGGCGTGCCGGTGGCGGGACCGAAGGACCGCACCGCGCCGTCGAGTTGATCCGCGAGCACCGCCTCGGGGCCGTGCGCGTGCCCCGCGAACAGGGCGGCGGCGGGTACACCCTGCAGGATCTGTTCGACCTGGTGATCGACCTCGCCGAGGCCGATCCCGATGTTCCGCACATCATCCGCGTCCACTACGCCTTCGTCGAGGAACTGCTGCGGGTCCCGCGCACCGAACGCAAGGACGCATGGTTGCCGGAGGTCCTGTCGGGCAAGCTGTTCGGCGGCGCGTCCTCGGAACTGAGCACCCGCGCCGTCGGCTCCTACAGTTTCGAATCCACGCTGACTCCGCAGTCCGGCGGGTACCGCCTCGACGGGGTGAAGTTCTACAGCACCGGCTCGCTGTACTCCGATTTCATCCGGGTCTCCGCCAACGTCCCGGATGGAAAGGCACTCAGCGCCATCGTGCCCGCCGACCGCGCGGGGATCGTCCACGAGGACGACTGGGACGGAATCGGCCAGCGTCACACCGGCAGCGGGACGACCGTGTTCGAGAACGTCGCCGTCGCCGAGTCCGAGACCCTTCCGTTCCGGGGTGGCGACGAGGAGACCCGGCCGCGTCAGGCGCTTCCTCAGCTGTACCTGCACGCGATCGCGGCGGGCATCCTCCGCACCGTCACGACCGAGTCCGCCGCGCTGATCCGCGGCCGCAAGCGCAGTTTCGTGTTCGCCGCCGCCGAGGAACCACGGCACGACCCGCAGTTGCTCGAGGTCGTCGGAACGCTGTCGGCGGCGGCCTTCGCGGCGGAGTCGGTGGTCCGCGCGGCCGCCGCAGCCCAGGATGTGGCCGCGGACGCCGCCCGCACGTCCGGCGTCGACGCCCGGCTCGAGCAGGACGCCGCGGTCCTGGCCGCCAAGGTGAAGGTGTCCATCGAGGACGTCGCGCTCCGGGCCGCCACCCGGTTGTTCGAGGTGGGCGGTGCCTCGGCCACCCGGGAGTCCGCGCACCTGGACCGGCACTGGCGGAACCTGCGAACCCTGTTCTCCCACAACCCGACGGTGTACAAGGCGCGGGTGATCGGCGACCTCGTGGTCAACGAGACACCGCTCCCCGACACCGGATTCTTCTGATTCGGAAGGCAAAGCCGTGAGTAGCTCCCGACGCCAACTGGTGCTCAACGTGAACGTGCTCGACGTGGGCATCGCCCCCGGGGCGTGGACGCTCGACGACGTGCACGCCCACTCGTTCGTCGATCTCGACCACTTCACCAGGGTCGCGCGGATCGCTGAGCGCGGCACCCTCGACGCGTTCTTCCTCGCCGACGGTCCCGGCTTCTGGGAGAACCCCCGGGTCAAGCCGACCCGGGCGCTCGAACCGTCGGTGATCCTGGCGGCCGTCGCGACAGCCACCGAGAATCTGGGGCTGATCGGGACCGCCTCCACCACGTTCAACGACCCGCGCGATCTCGCCGAACGCTTCCTCTCCCTCGACTACCTCAGCGGTGGCCGGGTGGGGTGGAACGTGGTCACCACGTATTCACCGACGGCGGCAGCCAATTTCGGCTTCGACCAGATCCCGGACCGCGACTACCGCTACCGCCGTGCCGAGGCGTTCGTCGGTGTGGTCACCGCGCTGTGGGAGAGCGCTCGCAGCGGTGTCCCGGTGTCGCACCACAGCGAGTTCTTCGACGTCGACGGCGTGCTGCGGGCTCCGGCGTCGGAGCAGGGGCAGCCGCCGCTCGTGCAGGCGGGTGGATCACCCGCCGGGCGCGAGCTCGCCGGACGCACCGCTCACGGCGTATTCTCCGCGGAACTGACGCTCGACTCCGCGCGCAGGCACTACAAGCACGTCAAGGACGTGGCGCGGGCGGCAGGCCGCAACCCGGACGACGTGAAGATCCTGCCCGGGCTGATCACCGTCATCGGCTCGACGGAAGCGGAGGCGATCGCTCGACACGAGCAGCTCCGCGAACACGTCCCCGCCCGGTTCGGCTGGGACCGGCTGGGTCTGACGCTCGGTGTCCCGCTCGCGGAACTCGACCTCGACCAGCCGATCCCGCAGTCGCTGCTGGACGGGCCGCCCGACCCGGCGACGTTCTCGGGTTCCCTCGGATTCCGCGAATCGGTGGTCGGGCTGGCGCGTGAGCGGAACCTGACCGTCGCCCAGCTCCTGCGCGAGCTGAAAGGCGGCGGCGGCCACCGAGCCGTCATCGGCACCCCGGAACAGGTGGCCGACACCATCGAGGCGTGGTTCCGCGCCGAGGCGGCCGACGGATTCAACCTCATGCCCGACGCGTTCCCGTCCGGCCTCGACACCTTCGTCGACGAAGTGGTGCCCCTGCTCCGCAAGCGGGGACTGTTCCGCCACGAATACGCGGAGAAGACCCTGCGCGACCGCTTCGCGGTGCCGCTTCCCGAGTACGGAGCCGCGCGGTCGGCCTGACTGCGTCCAGACGGTAAGGAGGCCTGGTGAATTCACCGCGGTCGGGGTCGCAGGCGGTCGAGCGGGCGATCGCGGTCCTCGCCTGCTTCGAGGGCGGAGCCACCGACCTGACGGTCAGCGCGCTCGCCGCCCGCACCGGATTGGCCGTCAGCACCGCGTACCGCATCGTGCAGGCCCTCGTCCGCGGCGGATTGCTCGAACGCGACGAGCACACCGACTGCTATCGGGTGGGGCCGAGCCTGATCTCCCTCGCCGTGCCGTCGCTGGGGCGGCACGACGCCGAAGCGTTCGCGCCGCACCTGTATTCGCTCGCCGCGCGGGTGAAACTGACCGCCAGCCTCGGCGTCGCGAAGGACGATGTCGCGGTCACCGTCTTCTCCGCGCGCCCACCCGAACGGTTCTGCACGCATCAGCTGCCCGGGGCGCGTCAGCCACTGCAGACCAGCGCGATGGGCATGGCGATTCTGGCGTTCGGCACGGCGTCCGCCCGGCGAGGCAGTTCGGTGCCGGTGCCCTCGGACCTCGAACGGGTCCGGCGGCGGGGGTACGCCGCAGCCTTCTCCGTCGAGAACCGGGACGTGCTCGCCGTCGCGGTTCCCGTTCTCGACGCCGACGGACGGCCCCGCGGCGCGCTCGGAGTCCAGGCGCTCCGCCGGCGACTCACCGACGATCTCGTGCGGGAGATCGTGCCGCTGATGCGGGGCGTCGCGGCGCGGATCGGTGCGGGCGCCGGAACCGCATTTCCCGCGTTCCGGTAGGGAAAAACTCAGGGTGAACCTTTTTCGCATTGTGAAAAAAGCGTTGTAGCAACGTGGTTCGGGATTCGATGATGATCGCGACGTATCGATTCAGCCCGAAACCCAGGAGTACCCATGACCGTCACCACCGCAGCGCCCACCGACTCGGATCGGTCCGCCGACACCGCGCTCGAGGTCCGTCCCGTCGCCGGGCACATCGGCGCCGAGATCTCCGGTATCGACCTCCGGAAAGAACTGGCCGACAACGAGGTAACACAGGTTCGCGACGCCCTGCATCGCTACAAGGTGCTGTTCTTCCGCGACCAGGAGATCGGGCACGCCGAACAGATCGCGTTCTCCCGCAAGTTCGGTGACGTGACGCCGTCGCACCCGTACGACGACGAAGCACCCGAGGGCTTCCCGCAGATCCTCGCCGTCGACAGCCGCAAGTACGAGAAGCGTTTCGGGCGCAAGAAGTACAGCTACGACAACAAGTGGCACACCGACGTCACCGCGCTGATCAACCCGCCGGCAGGCACTATCCTGCGCGCGCACCTCGTCCCGGAGCAGGGTGGCGACACCCAGTGGACCAACCTCGTCGCCGCCTACGAGGGTCTGCCGGACTCACTGAAGCGCCTCGTCGACGGCCTCCGCGCCGAGCACCGGTTCGGCGGCAGGCACCCGCAGTGGGCCGAGGACAGCAGCTACGCCCAGAAGACGCGGGAGAACCCGCTCGTCACCGAACACCCGGTGGTCCGGGTTCACCCGGTGACGGGGGAGCGTGCCCTGTTCGTGACGCCCGGGTTCACCGCCCGGATCGTCGGGGTGTCGCCGTCCCAGAGCGACCGCCTGCTGGACCTCCTGTTCGCCGAGGTGACGAACCCCGCCTACACGGTGCGCTTCCGCTGGGCGCCGGGCAGCCTCGCGTTCTGGGACAACCGTGCCACCGCCCACCTCGCGCCCACCGACCTCGACCACCTCGACGTCACCCGGGTCCTGTACCGCACCACCCTCGAGGGCGACGTTCCCGTCGGCCCCGACGGCAAGGAATCCACGTCCATCGCCGGCGCGGCGTTCCGCGGCGAGAAGTAGGCGGCTTCGCCGCCCGTGCGCCTTTCTGGTAGCTGGCGCTACCAGAAAGGCGCACGAGTCCATAAAGGAGACGAAAATGACAGTTATCGACGACCGTCCCGGTGTCGCCACCGAGCTCCGGATCGCTCCCATTGCCGGCTATATCGGCGCCGAGGTCAGCGGTGTGGATCTCGCGGGTGACCTGGACGAGGCCACCGCCGCACGACTGCGGCAGGCGTTGCTTGACCACAAGGTGCTGTTCTTCCGCGACCAGCCCCTCGACCACGCGGCGCAGATCCGGTTCTCCCGGCACTTCGGGAAGGTGACGCCGGCCCACCCCTACGACTACAACGCCCCCGAGGGCTACCCGGAAATCCTGGAGGTGGACAGCCGCAAGTACGCGGCCCGCGGCGGTGCCCGCAAGTACAGCTACGCGAACTTCTGGCATACCGACGTCTCGGCGCTGGTGAACCCGCCGGCGATCACGTTCCTGCGGTCGGAACTGGTGCCGGACGTCGGGGGCGACACCACCTGGACCAATCTCGCGGCGGCGTACGCGAATCTGCCGGAATCGTTGAAGTCGTTCGTGGACGGCCTGCGCGCCGAACACCGGTTCGGGGGACGGCAGAAGCGCTGGGAGGCGGGCAGTGACGCCGAACAGAACGTCACGACGAAACCGATCGTGACGGAGCATCCGGTGGTCCGCGTGCATCCGGAGACCGGTGAGCGGGGGCTGTTCGTCACTCCCGGCTTCACGAGCCGCATCCTCGGCGTCTCCCCGGCACAGAGCGACCGGATCCTCGACCTGCTGTTCGAGGAGGTCACGAACCCGGCGTACACGGTTCGAGTTCGCTGGCAGAACAACAGCATCGGGGTGTGGGACAACCGCATCACCGCGCACCTCGCGCCGGCGGATCTCGATCATCTCGACGTCGTGCGGGTGCTGTACCGCACCACGGTCGAAGGTGATGTTCCGGTCGGCGTCGACGGTCAGCCGTCGCGGTCGGTGGCCGGCACCGCGTTCCACGGCTCCGACTGAGCCAGGGGGACGACGACATGAGGGCTGAGTCGCCGATCGGGTTGCGCCGTAACAGATCGTTCGCCGCCGCGGTGCTGGTCACGGCCGTGGCGCTGGTGGTCGCGGCATGTGGTGGGTCGTCCTCGGGCGGCGGGACGACGGAGGACGGCAAGACGGTGCTGCGGTACGAGGGCAGCCCGGCCAGTGTCACCTTCCCCGAGCTTGCGGAGGATCTCGGGTTCTTCGAGAAGGTGCAACTGGAGTGGTTGGGGGACACGACGAGTGGGCCGCAGAGCATTCAGTCCGCGGCCACCGGGGAGACCGACTTCGGGGCGGCCTTCAATGGCGCCATCGCCAAACTCGTCGATGCCGGGGCACCGCTGACCGGGGTCGTGTCGGTATACGGATCGGACGGCGACACCGAGGCCGACAGTTTCAACGGCTACTACGTCCTCGACGGCAGTCCCATCCGGACGGCCCGCGATCTGATCGGGAAGAAGGTGGGAATCAACACCCTCGGCGCCTACCACGAGTACGTCATCAAGGAATGGCTGTTCCGTGCCGGCCTGACCAACGACGAGATCAACCAGGTGGAGCTGACCGTGGTGCCGCCGAACAACACGGAACAGGCACTGCGGTCGGGGCAGATCGACGTGGGGAATCTCGGGGGGATCGTCAAGGATGCCGCGCTCGGCCGGGGCGGGTTGACGCCGCTGTTCACGGATGTCGATCTCACCGGCCCGCTGGGGATCGGGGCGGTGGTGTTCCGGAACGATTTCATCTCGAAGAACGAGGACGCTGTCCGCGACTTCGTGCAGGGCGTCGCGCGCGCCGTGCGGTGGACGCAGACGGTGCCGAAGGAGGAGGTGGTCGATCGTTTCGTGAAGATCGTCGAGGGTCGTGGGCGTAACGAGTCGACGGAGTTCGTCCGGCAGTGGAAGAGTGCCGGCGTGCCCGCGGCCGGGGGAGTGATCGATCCCGGGGAGTTCCAGATCTGGATCGACCAGGGCGTGCGGTTGGGGGTGCTGAAACCGGGCGGGACGACGGCGGAGGGCCTGTTCACCAACGACTACAACCCGTACGCGAACGGCACGTATCCGCCCGGCAGTGACGCCGACGGAAATCCGGTGGTCGCTGCAGGCTGAGCGGCTCCGCCGCCCGTGCGTGGTGAGCGAGTCCCTACACTCGCCGACCACTCACGGGCGGTGGAGTGCCCGGCGGACGGCGTCGGCGAAAGAGGTGGGGTCGTGGATCAGCCAGCCGTGGTTGCCTGTCACGGTAATGACGCGAGGATTGCGTAGCGCCTTCCTCATCGACTCGAAGCTGGCGAGGGGAATTGTCCGGTCCCCGCGACCCCACAGGAGGGACACCGGTAGGCCACGGTCGGCGAGGACGCCGAGTTCGTGGCGCAGATCCGCCCGTCTGGCCAGGTGTGCCGTTCGCCAGACCGCACCCGGATCCCGTAGCGCGTTGGGCAGAAAACCGTTGACGAGCGATGCCGTCGTGTGCGCGATGGTCCGGATCGACAGCGCCTCACCCAGGGCCGAGGCGCCCCAGTCCCACAGTGGTCGCTCGTCGATGGGCCGGGTGTGCCAGCCGTCGGACGACCAGGCGCCGCCGCCGACGGAGTTGACCAGGACCAGGCGCGCGACCCGCTCCGGAAGGTCGTGGGCAGCCTGGATGGCGACGCCGCCGCCGAACGAGTGGCCGACCAGGGTGACCGGTTCACTGATTCCCGCGTCGTCGAGGAACCGTCCGAGCCAGGCCGCGTAACCGGCGAAGGTGCGGTCCTCGGGCGCGTGATCGGGGGTGCCGCCGAAGCCGGGGAGCGTCGGCGTGACGACGCGATGCCCGTGTTGAGCGAGCATCGCGAGGCTGCGGTCGTACACCCGCGGGGTGAGTCCCCATCCGTGCAGGAAGACGACGGGCGAGCCTGCACCCACGACGGTGAGGGTCGTGGCGTCCGCATCTGCGGGTTCCCCGAAGATCTCGGGTTCTGAGTTCTGGGTCAGTGACACGCACACAGCGTGGACGACGGGGATGCCGTCGGTAACGGGCCGATTTACCCGAACGCATACCTGTTTCTGGTGTTTCGTGCCGGACCGGTCGGTTCGATATCGAATCGTTATCTACCTGTATTGCAAAAACAGGTATGTGTATGGGCCGATCGGCCGTTGTCCGCTGAGTCCGTGACCGGGATGTTATCTAACGTCTCGTCCGAACGGCACGGAAGTCGCCGGACTCTCAAAAATTGAAGGACTCAGCTCAATGGCCAAGCATAGATTGCGTCGGGGCAATCGTCTGCAGTTTTCGACCGGCGGTCTTCTGATCGCCGCCGGTGTGGGAGTGGGAGCGTTCCTGCTTCCCGTCGCTCCCGCTGCAGCGGAGCCGATCACCATCCCAGGAATTGGGACATTCGAGGTACCGGGTGTACCGCCAGTGCCTCCGGTTCCATCCGCTCCGGCTCCGAACCCCGGGCCACTGCCGGGACCGGTCCCGGCCCCGCCGGCGATGCCGGCCACCCACGGCGCTCAGGCTCTCGCCGCCGCCGAGTCGAAGATCGGCTCGCCGTACGTCTGGGGCGCCACCGGGCCGAACTCCTTCGATTGCTCGGGCCTGGTGCAGTGGGCGTACAAGCAGGTGGGCATCTCGGTGCCCCGTACCACCTACGACCAGTTGAACGGGGGATCGCCCGTCGACAAGGGCAGCCTGCAACCGGGTGACCTGGTCCTGTTCAACGGGGCGGAGCACGTCGGGCTCTACGCCGGGAACGGCACGGTCGTCCACGCGCCCACCGCCGGGCAGCCCGTCAAGCAGTCGCCGCTCGATTCGATGCCGTTCTACGCGGCGCGCCGCTACTAGGCGGCTCCGCCGCCCGCACGGGGCGCGAAGCGCCCTACGAGTTGCGGATCAGATCCGACGCCCGCTCACCGATGAGGACCGACGGTGCGTGGGTGTGCCCGCGGATGATGGCGGGCATGATCGACGCGTCCGCGACGCGCAGTTTGTCGACCCCACGAACCCGCAGGTCGGGTGTGACGACACTCGCGTCGTCGTTGCCCATGCGGCACGTCCCGACCGGGTGGTAGAGCGTGTGCGCGTTCTCCTGGAGTGCCCGCTCGAGGATCTCGTCGATCGGGGTGCTCGGTTCCACTGCCGGGCGAATCAGATTGCCGAGCCGCGACTTCAGCGCGGGCGCGGACGCGAGCGCGTCGCACAGGCGCAGTCCTTCGAGCATCGCCCGTCGGTCGACTCCGCCGCTGTCGCTGAGATAGCGGGGATCGATGATCGGCTTGGCGAGGGGATTCGCCGACTTCAGCGAGATCTCGCCGCGACTCTCGGGTTTGACGAGGATGGTGCCGATCACCGCGGCGTGCCCGGTCGCAGGGATGAGGCCCTCGTCGAAGAACGGCGCCGGCCCGAAGATCATCTCGAGATCGGGCAGTGCCAGATCGTCCCGGCTGCGCGTGAAACCGTACGCCTCGGCCACATTCGACGTCAGCATGCCGCGGCGGCGGGTCAGGTAGTTGAGCAGTTCCGGGATCTTCTCCGCGGCGAACAGCGAGTCCGAGTCGACGCTGTAGCCGAGGAACGACACCAGGTGGTCGAGCAGATTCTTCCCGACCTCCGGCAGGTGCTGCTGCACCGCGACGCCGTGCGCCCGCAACTGCGCCTCGTCGCCGATGCCCGACAGCATGAGGAGTTGCGGCGAGTTGATCGCCCCGCCGGCGAGGATCACTTCCTTCGCGGCGCGGACGGTGCGTCGCACCCCGTCCTTCTCGTACTCGACGCCGACGGCGGCGGAGCCCTCGAACAGCACCCGGGTGGCCTGGGCGCCGGTGAGGACGGTCAGGTTCTTCCGCTTCAGTGCCGGCCGCAGGTAGGCGTCGGCCGTACTCCACCGCGCGCCCCGTTTCTGCGTGACCATGGTCTGTGAGAAGCCTTCGGGCCGAGTGGCGTTCGCCCGTTCGACGGGGTAGCCGGTCTCCTCGGCGGCCGCGAGGAACGACGCGGTGAGGGCGCGGGGGCTCCGCTGGTGCGAGACGACGATCGGTCCGCCCGTGCCGCTGTCGGCGTCCGACGCGTCCTGCACGTTCTCGATGCGGCGGAAGTATTTGACCACTTCCCTGAACGACCACGTGTCGTCGGCGAGTTCGGCCCACTCGTCGTAGTCGGCGGCGAATCCGCGCACCCACATCATCGCGTTCATCGACGACGAGCCGCCGAGCATCTTGCCGCGCGGCCAGTAGATCGTGCGCCCGCCGAGCCCGGGTTGCGGCTCCGTCAGGTAGTCCCAATCCAGTTCACTGCGAAACAGTTTCGAGAAGGCGGCGGGGATGTGCGCGAACTTGTCCTTGTCCTCACCGCCGGCCTCGAGGACCACGACCTCGCTGCCGGAGTCGGCGCTGAGCCGGTCGGCGAGCACCGCACCTGCCGAACCCGACCCCACGATCACGTAGTCGGCCACAGACAGTTCCTGATTCATCGTTCATCTCCACTTCGACGGGGGTGACGGGACGAGGACTCGCAGCCCTCACCCACGCAGCGCGGACGCGAAGATCGCCAGCAGGCGGGTCCATGAGGGTGCACCGGCAAATCCTGTCAGCAATCGGCCCGTCGTGGCGGCGGTTCGGTTGGTGACGAACCACGGGGGTTTGGGCGAGATGGACATCTCGCGGTTCAGGATGGACCGCGGCGACGGCCGGAACGGGCCGCGGACGACGGTGCGTTCCGGCCGGTCGATGAGGAGCGCGTTGTGCACCACGCCGATGCCGCTCTGCACGTCGTTCAGGGTGTGGCCGGGGAAGGCTCCCCAGGTGGCGGTGGCGGTGAGGTAGCCGACGCCGGTCCACGCGTTGACTGCGATGGTCCCGTAGCGGAGGCTCTCGAGCAGCGAGTCGAACTCCGCACCCATCTCGTGGATGGTGTGCGGCGCCGCGACGATGTTGATCCCGAGTGTTCCGACGAAGTCCGCGTTGACGAGGTCGGCGGCGTGGGCCGCGAACTCGGCGCCGCCGTGGGGAAGGTCGATCACGCCGAGCACCGGCGCGAAGTACTCGGTCTGCAGGAGCGGGGCGTAGGCGCCGGGCTCGAGATCGCTGACCAGGACGCGTCCGCCGTTCTCGCCCAGCCGGGCCGCGGTGGGGAACGACGCGACGGCGCCGGCGACCCGGGCGTCGCTGCCGGGGTAGTACGCGGTGCGTTCCGGTGCCTTGTCGAGCGCCTCCTTCAGGGCGGCCACGAACTCGTCGCGCTGCTTCCACTCGGACGACACGACCACAGCCTGCGCCGCGACGCAGTTGTAGCCGCCGTTGTGCAGTCGTTGCGTCGCAATGTGTTCGGCCTGGAACTTGATGTCGGCGCGGCTCCATTCGCCGGGCAGCACGATGGTGGGGGACACGCCGCCGAGTTCGCTGGAGATGGCCTTGCCGAGGAGGGGTTCGTTCGCCGCCTTGCGCCGCGCACCGTCCTCGCCGGTCCCGAACACGATCGCGTCGTGGGTGAGCGCGCTGCCCGTCATGTGCACGTGGTCGACCAGGTCGTGGTGCACCAGGTACGTTCCGACGTCCGCGCCGCCGGTCAGCAACCGGACCGCGCCGATCGAGATGAGCGGTTCGAGGACCCGCGTCAGCACGGGCAGCAGGCGGTCGGTGACGGGGTTGAGCTTGAGGGCGACGACGCGGTTGTGCGCGATCAGTTCGTACAGGGTATCGAGCGGGGCGATCGAGGTGATGTTGCCGGCGCCCAGGACCACGCCGACGCCCTGCGTCCGCGACGGGTCGCGCTGGGCGAGGCCGGCGTCACGCTGTGCCGTCGCACGATCGATTCCCGGCTGCAGCCACACGTCCGCGCTGAATCCGCTGAGCAGCAACTTGTCGAAGATGTTCAGGGGCAACGCCTTGACCGTGGTGCGGCCGCCCGGCGCGGTGCCGAACGTGGCGCCGTCCAGTGGGCTGGTGCCGGCGTCGAGCTTTGCCAGACTCGCGGACAGTGCCGCGGTGCCGGTGGCCAGCGGGTACGGTCCGGACATCCATTCCTCGCCGACCAGCGGCGACTTCGGGTCCAGGCCCTTGATCGCGACCGCGGCGTCCACCCAGTCGGCGGCATGCTGCACGGTGAGGTCGTGCACCTTGTCGAGGAGTGTCCCGCGGTCGGTGAGGGAGAGGTCGGCCCAGGTCTTCTCGCCCTCGGCGAGGTCGGCGAGGGCCGCGTCGACCTCCTGGTGCGGCGAGGTGGTGTTGGAGGTGACCTCGGGTTCTGAAGTGCTCACGGTGGACAGCTCCGCTCGGGTCGAGTACATGGTGGGCCGCGCCACAGAATTGGAAGATTTCTGTGGCGTAGAACACCGATTCTCGTCCCCGTTGCGGGCGCCGCGCCATAGGCAGCGGCTGTGAATGTAGCCCACCGGGGCTATGCCGTCGCACAAAAGGGGGATGGCGCCGATTTCATCCGGTGGATAGTCTTGCCGGATGACTGTCAGCCCGGATGTCGCGCCTTCGCCCACCGATCTTCTGGGCTCGATGCTGGAGTCGGTGGACGAGTTGTCCGAGGAACTCGTCTCGCGCATCCTGTCGGCCGAGCACGGCTACGTGGAGGCGACACTCCTCACCCCGGAGCAGTTGTACGCGGCGTGCGTCGACAACCTCACGGCGATGCTGGGCAACCTCGCGGGCAGTGCGCCGATCCGGCTGGAGGCGGCGCGTGCGGCCGGACAGTTGAAGGCCGAACAGGGGGTGCCGCTCGCGGCGCTGCTCCACGCGTTCCGGCTCGGTGGTCGCCTGATCTGGGACGAACTGATGAACCGCTCGGACGGCCGCGCCACCAATGCGCTGCTCGACATGGCCGCCCAGGTGTGGGCGCTGGTGGACGTCTACTCGGACAGCGCCGCGGAGGCCTACCGGGAGACCGCCGACCTGCGCGCCCGCGAGGACGCCGAGTCGCGGGGCCGGCTGATCCGCACCCTCTTCGGTGACCATGCCGCCAACCCGGCCGGCGCCGCCGACGCGCTCCGCACGTTCCGGATTCCGGAGAACAGCACGTTCCTCGTCGTGTCCGTCGAGGCGGCGGCGTCCACGTCCGCAGCGGACGTCGTCCAGTCGGACCTTCGCGGTGCGGGGGTCGACTCGGTGTGGGACTCGGAGGTCGACGGCCGGGTCGGGCTGCTGTGGGCCGCCACCGCCGAGGTCCTCGATTCGGCGCTGGACATCCTCGGCCGCACCGGTCACGGACGGATCGGCGTCAGCTCGGCGTTCGGACGTCCGGGTGGGACGAGCCGGGCCGTGGAGCAGGCGCGGATCGCCCGCCGCTGCGCGGGGCGCGGCGGGTGCACCGTCACCCGCTACGAGTCGGTGCCGGTGTCGCTGCTGCTGGTCAGTGTTCCCGACGCCGGGAAGCTCGCGTCGAACCAGATACTCGGACCGGTGCTGGCCCTGCCCGCGGAGGAACAGGAAAGCCTGCTCGCCACTCTCGACGCCTGGTTCTCCTGCCGCGGCTCCACGACGGCGGCGGCCACCCAATTGCACTACCACCGCAACACCGTCCTGTACCGGCTGCGCCGAATTCACACCCTCACGGGACGCGATTTCTCCGACCCCATCGACGCCGCCGAACTGTACGTCGGTCTGCGGGCGCACCAGCTGCTCGGTTCGTGACAGGGGCGGTGGCGAGGCACTGATGCGCGGCGCAGGGAACGACTTCGCCCCCACCGACCGCATCGTCGGCTCGATCGTCGACATGGCCGGGGTCTCCCGGGCGAAGATGCTGCCCATCGCGAGGCTGTCCACGTTCGTCGACGCCGGTGCGGGCGCCTCGCCGAGCTGGAGTGTGTTCTGCGTCGACGACCACCTCGCGTTCACGCCGGCCTTCTCCGTGGTGGGCGACCTTCGGCTGCGGATCGACGCCGACGACGTGAGAAATCTGGGCGACGGCACGTACTGGGCGCCGGCGTGCCTCACCGAGCAGGACGGAACGCCGTCGCTCGCCTGCACCCGGGATGCGCTGCGGCGGGTGACGGCGCGGCTGGAGGAATCCGGGCTGAGCGCGCGGACCGGCCACGAGATCGAGTTCACGCTGTTCGACGCGGCGACGGCCGACGAATGGTCCGCGTACGGACTGAACGCCGTTCTCGCGCACGATGAATTCTTCGCACGACTGCTCGCCGCGGCAGCGACGGCCGGGCTGCCTGTCGAACAGGTCCACGCCGAGGCCGGGCTCAACCAGTTCGAGGTGTCGCTCGCCCCCGCCGACCCCGTCACGGCCGCCGACGACGTGGTGCTGGCTCGCGCACTGATCAGCCGGACCGCGCGTGCCCAGGGGATGCGGGCGTCGTTCTCGCCCATGCCCGTTGCGGGCGGTGCGGGAAACGGCGCCCACCAGCACGTGTCGTTCGCCGAGGACGATCGGCCGATCCTGTCCGGAGGTCCGGGCCCGCACGGGCTGACGGCCGCCGGTGGCGCCGCGGTCGCCGGGATCCTGCGGGCGCTACCCGAGTTCACGGCGGTTCTCGCCGGGTCGGCGCTGTCGCATCTGCGGTTGCGCCCGGGGATGTGGTCGGGGGTGTCGCGCTGCTGGGGGCTGGAGAACCGCGAGGCAGCGGTCCGCCTGTGCACGGACACCGCCGGGAACCCGCACGGCGCGAACCTCGAGATCAAACCCGTCGACCCCTCCGCGAACCCGTACCTGAGCGGCGCCGCCATTCTCGGCGCCGCCCACGACGGGATCGTCGGTGCGTTTCCACTACCGGACGAGGTGTCGGTCGACCCGGCGAACCTGGCAGGCGCGCACGCCGTCGACCTCCTCCCGACCCTGCCGTCCGACGTGCTCGGGGCATTCGAGTCCTCGGCACTCGCGCGGGACCTGTTCGGTCCGCTCATCGTGGAAGCGCTGGCGGCGGTCAAGCGCTACGAGCACGCCGAGTACCGGGACAAACCGGTCGACGAGGTCGCGCAACGCTTCCGGTACGCGTGGACGTCCTAGGTCGAGCGCTACAGCGCCTTGAGTTCTTCGGTCACTTCGGCGACCGACTTCTTGGCATCACCGAAGAGCATCGACGTGCCCTCGGCGAAGAAGAGCGGGTTCTCGATACCGGCGAAACCGGAGTTCATCGAACGCTTGAGCACGACGACGGACTTTGACTGGTCGACGTTGAGGATCGGCATCCCGTGAATCGGTGAACTCGGATCGTTGCGCGCTGCCGGGTTGGTGACGTCGTTCGCGCCGATCACCAGGGTGACATCGGTGCGAGCGAACTCGTCGTTGATGTCGTCCATTTCCTTCATCGCGTCGTACGAGACATCTGCCTCGGCGAGAAGAACGTTCATGTGACCGGGCATACGCCCGGCGACGGGGTGAATGGCGTATTTGACGTCGACGCCCCTCGTTTCGAGCAACTTCGCCATGTCCTTGACGGCGTGCTGGGCCTGCGCGACAGCCAATCCGTATCCGGGTACGACGATGACCTGGTTGGCGTAGGCCATCTGGATTGCGGCGTCGGCGGCCGACGTCGCCTTGGCCGTGCGCACGACGCCGTCCGATGCTGCCACGTCACCGCCGCCGCCACCGAATCCACCGGCGACGATGGCGGGGATGGACCGGTTCATGGCCTTGGCCATGAGGTTGGTCAGGATGGTGCCCGAAGCGCCGACGATCATGCCGGCGACGATCATCGCCTGGTTGTTCAGTGCCAAACCTGCTGCAGCGGCCGATAACCCGGTCAGCGCATTGAGCAGAGAGATGACGACGGGCATGTCGGCGCCGCCGATGGGCAGAACGACCATCAGGCCGAGGATGCCCGAGAGCACCAGAACCCCCACGATCCACAGGGAGCCGGTCGGGCCTTCCGGCGAAATCGCCCTGATCCCGATGACTACCGAGAACGCGACTGCGGTGATGAGCAGCAGAGCATTGAGCGGCTGCTGGAGCCTTCCGATTCCGATCGGGCGACCGGGCAGGGTCTCCTGCAGTTTCAGGAACGCGATCACACTGCCCCAGAACGAGATCGAGCCGATCACCGCGGCGAAGAGCGAGGCGACGACGATGTGGACCGTCGGCGATTCGCCGTGCTGAAATGCGGTGAACCCGTCCGAGTCCAGGAATTCCGCGTACGCGATCAACGCGACCGTGCCGCCGCCGACACCGTTGAACAGTGCGACCAACTGCGGCATCGCCGTCATCTTCGTGCGCAGCGCCGGCGGAACACCCAGACAGACACCGATCAGGAGGCCGGAGGCGATCAGGATCCAGTTCCCCATCTGCGCATCGCGAATGGAGATCAGCGTCGCGACGACAGCGACGACCATGCCGACCGCGGCGATCTGGTTGCCGCGCACCGCGGTCTTCGGGCCCGTCAGGCCCATGAGACCGTAGATGAACATCGCGAACGCGACGATGTACAAACCATTGACCAGGTATTCCATTACCGGTCACCATCCTTCGACACAGACGCGGCGGCCGGCTTGGCCTTGAACATCGCCAACATGCGGTCGGTGACCACGAAGCCACCGACAACGTTCACGGTTCCGAAGACGAGCGCGACGAACAAGATGATCTGCAACCCGAGCGACGGATCGTGCACCTTGCCCAGGACGACCAACGCACCCAGCACGACGATGCCGTGGATGGCGTTCGTACCCGACATCAGCGGAGTGTGCAGGGTGTTCGGAACCTTGGAGATCACAGCGAAACCGACGAACCCGGACAGCACCAGGATCGCGATGTTCGCCAGAAGCGATGTGTACATCAGGCGCCCTTCTCTTCACGGGTGACGCACGCGCCGGCCAGAACCTCATCGGAGAAGTCCGGAGCCAGGACGGCGACCTTCCCCGTTCCTTCGCCGGCACCGCCGTCGAGGAGCATCAATTCGATCAGCGCGGAAATGTTCTTCGCGTACAACTCGGACCCGTGCTCGGGCATGGACGCCGGCAGATTCAGCGGCGAGCAGATGGTCACGCCGTGTTTGACGACGGTCTGACCCGGTTCGGTGAGCTCGCAGTTGCCACCGGTTTCACCCGCGAGGTCGACGACGACACTGCCGGGCGTCATTCCTTCGACGGCGGCAGCAGTCACCAGACGCGGGGCAGGACGACCCGGCACCAGGGCCGTGGTGATCACGACGTCGAAGCCTTTGATTGCATCTTCGAGAGCCCGTTGCTGCTTCGCGCGCTCGTCCTCGGTCAGCTCGCGGGCGTATCCACCCTCACCGGCCGCGTCGATTCCGAGGTCGAGCCATTGCGCGCCCACCGACCGCACCTGGTCCGCGACCTCGGGACGCACGTCGTATCCGGTTGCGCGGCCACCGAGACGCTTCGCCGTCGCCAACGCCTGCAGGCCTGCGACACCGACACCGAGCACCAGCACCGTCGCAGGCTTCACCGTGCCCGCAGCCGTGGTGAGCATCGGGAAGAACCGTGTCGACTCCGACGCCGCCAGCAGCACCGACTTGTAGCCGGACACGTTGGCCTGCGACGACAGCGCGTCCATCACCTGGGCGCGCGAAATACGTGGAATCGCCTCCATGGCGTATGCCTCGATTCCGGCGGCCTCGAGCTCGGCAATCCGATTATCCGCACTGCGCGGATTCAAGAAGCCGATCAGCCTCGTCCCCGCGCTGATCCGGCTGATCTCGTCCGTGGACGGGGGTGCAACCTTCACCACTACATCAGCGGTCCACGGATCGCCGATCTTCGCCCCGGCAGCGGTGTACAGCTCGTCGGGAATCAACGCCCCCATACCGGCCCCGGACTCGACTACCACATCGACGCCCTTGCCGATCAGAGCGGACACAATTTTCGGCACCAGAGCCACCCGGCGCTCACCGTCACTCGATTCTCGAGGGACACCGACCAGGCACCTCTGACTATTGCCGCTCGATACTTCATTCGATTTCAAATCTGCACCTCGATAGGTCTGGAAAGCTGACTGGGAAAACTGGTTTCGCTCGGCCTCGGTCGAGGCAGTGGAATCGGGTGCACCGCCGTCGACGTGACGTCGACGACGGTGCACTTGGTTGAAGTGGTTATGCTGCTGTCGATTTCACTCGCGCCGAGCGAACCCGAGCGGGTCTCGGGAGGTCGCACCGCCCTCGACCGGAATCAGGCTGCCGGTGATGTAACCGGCCGCCGGGGACAGCAGGAATCCGATGGCGCCTGCCACCTCGTACGCCTGCCCCAAGCGCTCGAGCAGAGCCTGGTTGACGATCGATTCTGCTGCTGTCCGGCCGATCCGGTCGAGCGTCTCGACCATGCGGGCGGTCAGGAAGAACCCCGGGGTAACGCCGTTGACTCGGACGCCCGCCGGACCGTATGCGGCCGCGAGTTGCTTGATCCAGGTGTTCAGCGCCGCCTTTGCGGGACCGTAACCGGGGGCGGCCGGGCTGGCGTACTGGGACCACGAGCTGGAGACGAAGACAATGGATCCGCCGCCGCTGCGGGCGATCAGCGGACAAAGCGCTTGCCCGAGAAGAAACGCGTGCCGGGTATTGACACGGAAGTCGTCTTCCCAGTCGGCCAAGGTGAACTCCGCCAACGGCTTCGGAGTCGTCCTGCCGACGACGTCGACAAATCCGTGGATCTCCCCGACTTCGTCTTCGATGAACTTCACGAGTTCCGCGACGCCGGACTCGGACGTCACGTCGGCACAGAGTGAAGGGCAGTTCAGGGTTCGGCTGATCGACTCCGCGCCCGCGGGGTCGACGTCGACGCATACCAATTCGGCGCCCATGGAGGCCAACATGCGACTGGTGTGTTCCCCGATGCCACTTCCGGCCCCGAGTACGACAATCCGATGTCCGTTCAACCGGAGAAGTCGGCCGTACTCGACATCGGCGGCGGCGACAGGCACATTGGATCTCAGTGCTTGGTGCAATGTCAGTTCCTTTACGGATCAGTTCGGGGGAGCGGAGGCAACTGTGCGCGAACTATCGGGTCCGACGAAGAAGGCGCATGAAACTCCGAGTTGGATGCCGTTGCAACACAGAATCTCTCATGAGGTGAGAATCGCATCCCGGGGGTATACGAGCAACCGAAAATGTCTATCGGGGTGATAGTTCCCGGGTATGTCGATCGACCTTGACACCTCGGTGCGCTGCTGGTCCACTAGTGGCCAGCCGATTTGGGTGAGTGAACGTCCTGTGATATCGCGTGCGGGAACTTCTGTGGTTTGTACGATTCGGGATCGGCTGTCCACTTTCAGGCGAAACGATCGATTTTGCCTGCCCTGATGTTGTGAGCTTAGGGAGAGCGATGAGCAAGGATTTCCACCGTGTCGAATCCGCCGGGCGAATTCGCGGAGCGGCGCCCGGGTCTGCAATCAGCCGGCGCAATGTGTTCAAGTTTGCCGGCGCTGGAGCGCTGGCCGTCGGTGTCGGTTCCGTACTCGCCGCATGCGGCGGAGGCGGCGGAGCAGCCGGAACGCAGGGACCGAAAGCAGCTGGTGCGCTCGCGAGGCCGACTCCATTCGTCGTGGGATCGTCATCCGGCGACAACTTCCTGATCGATGCGATCAATGTCGCTCAAAACCAGTTCTCCCTCTTCAACCTGGAAGTTCCCAAGCTCATCTACCCCCAGAGCGGTGTGCAAGGTTTGCAGATGGTCAGTGCGGGCGCGATCGATGGCGCTGCGATGGACACGATGGGCGCAATGCTCGCCTTCGCCAAGAGTCAGAACGGCAAACGGCCGGTGATTGTCGGTATGCGCATGCCGGTCAACACCTACAACCTGATCGTGGGGCCGGGTAACTGGCCCGGTGAGAACGCCTCTTTCGTCGAAAAGATGGCTTCCTTGAAGGGGAAGACGATTGGTGTCACCGCGATCGGTGCAGGTACCGACAACATTCTGAATCTGGCGCTCGAGGCGGCTGGGATGGAACGCGATGACATTACTGTCCTCGGGGTTGGGCAGCTGTCGGCGGCCATCGCCCAGATGAAGAACGATCGGCTCGATGCCTATGTGGGATTCACGTTCGGCGCGGGTCTGTCTGTTGCCACGCAAGTCGGTGGCCGGATGCTGATCGATTTCAGTGCCGCCGGTACCCCGCAGCTGTTGAGTGATCTGCAGGTTTGTCCCTTGGTCATGCGTGAAGACAAGGTCGAAGCGAATCAGGACACTGCCGACGCGTGGCTTGCTGCGCAGTGGGAGGCCAAGACATGGATTACTGACAATCGGGCTGCTGCGGCACAACTCCTCAACGAGGGAACCTTCAACAACGAGGCACCGGAAGACGCGGCCAGGACAATCGATTTCATGGTCGATCGTGTCTTCCCGAAGGTCGGTCCCAACTGGAAGGTCACTCGTAGCGGGATCGAGCATGCTGCCGAGGTGATGGACCGGCTGGGCATGCTCGAGAAGGGCGCGGTGCACTACGAAGACATCGTCCCGCCCTTCGCACGCGTCTGATCTAGGTAGCAGAGGGATTCTCGCATGATCAATCAGATAGCAGGTAAGAGTGACGCATTCGATCTGTCGAACAAGGTTGCGGTCGTCACCGGGGCAGGACGAGGGATCGGCCGTGCGTGCGCACTCCACCTTGCAGGCGCGGGCGCCGACATCGTCCTGGCCTCTCGAACTTCAGCGGAGCTGGACGCTGTCGCACATGAGGTGGAGGCGCTCGGCGCGAAGGCGCTGGTCGTACCGTGCGATGTCGCCGACTTCGACGCGTGCGATGCCGCGATCCGTGAAGCCGTCGATGTGTTCGGTGACGTCGATGTTCTCGTCAACAGTGCCGGTGCGGGGGCTCCCTGCGCGGTGATCGACGCCGATCCCGCCGACTGGGCCCGTGTGGTCACACTGAACTTGATAGGCACGTTCAATATTGCGCGAGCCGTTCTCCCCTTCATGATCGAGGCGGGCGGCGGCCGGATCATCCTGATCGGGTCGGGTCACGGGCATTCCACGACGGCTGGATTTTCGGCCTACGGTGCGTCCAAGGCGGGAGTCAGTCATCTCACGAAGACCTTGGCCGAAGAAGTCTGGGAGCATGGTATCGACGTGAACGAAGTGATTCCCGGGCCAGTAGCGACACAGCTCACTCGAGGTCTGGTCGCAGTGGGTGAAGCCCCTGACGGCTTGCCGAGTGAGCGTGTGAAGTTGCCGCATGAAGTCGCAGAACTGGTCGGGTGGCTGGCCCAGCAGCGCGTCGGCGGTCCCACCGGGCAGGTCTTCAGCCTGGCACGTAGAGCGTTGTAGATCGTCATGCCCTGGCCGAAAAGGTAGAGCCCTTGCCCCCGTGGGGGCAAGGGCTCTACCGGTCAGAGGTCGATGGCGAGACGCGTACTCAGTGCACGCGAGACGCAGATCATCATCGTCTTGCCGGCCTCGCGTTCACGCTCGTCGAGAACGGAATCCCGATGGTCCGGGACGCCGTCCAGAACCGCGACCTCACACGAGGCACACGTACCCTCCATGCACGACGAGAGGACCGGAACACCCGACTGTTCGACGGCGTCGAGAATGCTCTGACCGGGATTCACGGTAATTGTCTTCCCACTCTGCACCAGTTCTACTTCGAACGCAGTCTCGGCTGCGTGCTCGTCGATGGCTCGCGGGGAGAAGCGTTCCACACACAGAGAATCCGAAGGCCAGGTCGGCCGGCACTGGTCCTCGACCGCGGCGAGAAGCGGTTCAGGTCCACAACAGTAGACCAAGGTCTCGGGATCGGGATCTGCCAGTGCTGAACCGAGATCGATGAACCCGACCTCGTCCTGCGGATAGAGATGAACGCCGGCGTGGTCGAATTCCAACAGCTGATCGACGAAAGCCATCGACTTGCGTGAGCGGCCACCGTAGTGAATCGCCCATCGGGCACCCGATTTCGCCGCAGCGTAAATCATTGGCAGCATCGGGGTGATACCGATCCCGCCCGCAATGAAGAGGTAGTTACGTGACGGCCGGAGTGGGAACAGGTTGCGTGGCCCCCGTGCCGTCACGAACGACTTCTCCTGCAGTTCATCATGAATTCGTTGCGATCCGCCCCGGCCCGAGACGTCCCGGAGCACCGCGATCTTCCAACTGCCACGGTCGGCGGGATCTCCGCACAGCGAATACTGGCGAACCATGGATTCCGACAGGATCAACTCGATATGCGACCCCGGATCCCACGCCGGAAGATCCGATCCGTCTTCGTTTCGTAACTCGAGTTGGATGATGTCATCGGTGAGGACCGTCCGTTGTTCGACCACGAGTCTCACTTCGGTTCCGTTGAACGAATTGCGCACTGTGAAGCCTGCTTTCCACCCATCGATCGGGCACCGTGATCAATCCGTGTGCACCACAATGGCTCCGGATGGACAGATACGTTCCGATTCGATCACCCCCTCTTGCTCGCTGGGGAGGACGTTCTCCCGAAGAACGAACACCAGACCGTCGTCGTCGTTCTGATCGAAGATGCCCGGCTCACGCCCGACGCAGAGTCCCGCCGCAATACACTTCGTGTTGTCTACCGACACCCGAATCACAACCGCTCCTTGCCATCGAACTTCCTCACGGGCCCACCCGGCAGGTGAAGCCCGCACCATGAGTTGTCTGTGTGGTTCGTTCGCTACCAGGTAACCGGGAATTCGTGGACCCCGTAGAACGCTGAATCATCCTTGAATCTGAGCTGTTCGATCGGCTGTGCCGACCGGAGACTGGGAATGACGTCGAACACGGCCTCGATCACAACTTCGAGTTCCATGCGCGCGAGAGCCTGCCCGAGGCACTGATGAACGCCGTACCCGAAGGCCATGTGCTGGCGGGCTTCCGGCCGGCCGACATCGAGTACCTCCGGATTCGGGAAGATGGACTCGTCCCAGTTCGCCGCGGACACCGCCGCAATGAAGCCGTCGCCCGCCGGAATCGTTCGACCGCCGACCTCGATGTCTTCGAGCGCCAGGCGCATCGCATTGCTGTGCGTGACCGACGTGATGCGGAGAAGTTCCTCGATGGCGTTGGTGACGGTGACCTCGCCGGAGGTGATTCGCGCCAGCTGGTCTGGATTCTCGAGTAGCGCCATCGTTCCCAGGGTGATCACGTTGGCGGTGGTTTCATGGCCGCCGAGGAGGAGGAGATTCGCGTCCATCAACGCATCTTCGCGGGTCAGATCACCGTTGGACACATGGTCCGCCAAGAAGGTCATGACGTCGTCGCGGGGCTCGACACGGCGCGCGTCGAGCAGTCCGCCGAGGTAGTCGAGCAGTTCGTCGGTGGCCTCCGTGATTTCGGTGGGGGTGGCTGTGCGTGAGATCCGTATCGCACTCTTCTCCTGGAAGAATTCGTGATCCTGATAGGGGACGCCGAGTAGTTCGCATGCGACTGTCGACGGCACGACCAGGGAGAACTCGGTGAAGAAGTCGACAGGCGGAGTCTTGGTGACCAGGTTCTCCAGGAGTTCCCGTACCAACTTCGTCACAGTCGGCCGCAATGCCTCGATCCGATGAACGGTGAAGAAGGGGATCAGTAGTCGGCGCCGTCGGCTGTGCTCTGGTCCGTCCATCCGTTGGAGGGATTCGTCCTGCATCTTGGCTGCCTGATCGGACGCGGACAGGAAGGGAAAGTTGGGTCTTCTCGTCTGCGAACTGATCGAGGATGACCGCAGGATCGAACGGATGTCGTCGTAGCGCGTCAATAACCAGGCCGAACGGCCATCCCAAAGGTTCACCTGCGCAACCGGTTGAGTATCTCGCAGTTCGCGGTACCCGGCAGGCGCGGAGAACGGGCAAGTCCTGCGCATAGGGAATTCGGGAGTGGGAACAGGTGACGCCATAGGTTACCTCCACACATCAAGGGATTTGTGACGACGGTCTCACTGATCCTGGTGTCGGCGCACGGCAGCGTCAAGGAACTTCTCCGGCTCAGCGGCTATCGCCGCGATAGCCGTTTCTTGCTTGTGTTGCGGTGGTGGGAACCGTTGCTGCCCAGGTGATCCTGTTCGATCAGATCCGGTGCAACGCTTCCGGTACGCGCGGGCGTCCGGGTCAGTTGCGGATCATCGCCAGCGCCGTGCGCAGCCCGCGCCGCTTACCGGTCGCAGGGTCGACCCCGAACACTTCCTTCATCCCACCCCGGATGCGGAAGCGCAGTTCCGACGCCGTCTCCGGTGCGTCGTCCGCGGACGCCGACAGGAAGCGGTTCGGCAGGGCGAGTTTGAAGATGGTGCGCAGGGTGAGTCCGTACTGGTGGGGGAGGGAACCCGTCGTGTACGGGAGGTCGTACTTGTCGCACAGTGCCCGCATTTTCACGCCGATCTCGGCGTAGCGGTTGCTGGGGAGATCCGGGAACGCGTGGTGCTCGATCTGGTAGCAGAGATTGCCGCTCATGAACGCGAGCACCGGGCCCGCGTGGAAGTTCGCCGAGCCCAGCATCTGGCGCAGATACCACTCGGCCTTCGTCTCCTGGTCGAACTCCTCCTCGGTGAACTTCTCGGCACCGTCCGGGAAGTGGCCGCAGAAGATGACACCGTAGGCCCACAGGTTCCGGATCACGTTGGCCGTGATGTTCGCCGTGAGGGTGCTCTTCCACGCCGGGCCGGTCAGCGCCGGGAACACCACGTAGTCCTTGCCGACCTGCCGCGCGATCTTCCGTCCCACCTCCTTCGCGTTGCGAAGGGTTTCGGCGCGGTCGTAGTCGCCGCGCCGGATACTCTCCACGTCCAGGTGGTGCAGCGCGACACCCCACTCGAACAGCAACGCCAGCAGCACGTTGTAGAACGGCTGCGCCAGGTACACCGGCGACCACTTCTGGTCGCGGGTCATCCGCAGAATCCCGTAGCCGACGTCGCTGTCGAGTCCCACGATATTGGTGAACTTGTGGTGCACGTAGTTGTGGGAGTGCTTCCACCCCGAGGACGGGCATGTGTTGTCCCACTCCCAATTCGACGAGTGGATCTCGGGGTCGTTCATCCAATCCCATTGGCCGTGAATGACATTGTGGCCGAGTTCCATGTTCTCGATGATCTTCGCCGCACCCATCAGGGCGGTACCCAGGAGCCACGCCGGTCTCTTCCGGCTGCCGAACAGGACAACCCTGCCCGCAATCGCCAGTGACCGCTGCAGCTTGATCGCCCGATCGATGTACCGCGCGTCGCGGGCGCCGCGGGACTCCTCGATGTCGGCGCGGATCGCATCGAGTTCCGCGCCCAGCGCCTCCACGTCCGCCTCGGTGAGGTGGCTGTACTCCTTGATATCTGTAATGGCCATCTCGTCTCGGTACCCGGTTCGTGCCATTCCCAATCCGCGTATCCGCCCAACCGATGCACAACCGTGTCGTGGTCACACGTCCGTGTGAGGGTGGTCCGCTATTCTCTCCACGGTCGCCGAGCATTCGGTGGCCCGGGTCCAGGGGTGGACCTCGATGCAGATAACAGGGGGAAGTCGATGTCAGAGGGCGATATGACGTGGCCGGACAGTGTCATCGGTTCACTGGACGGAACAGGCGCGATGCAGCCTCCGCTGGCGAGCGTCCCAGGATTGCCGCCGGTGCTCGGCGGACCGGACGTCACGGTCGTCAAGGTCGACCCCGACATGCTCCGTGCGATGTCCGGTTCGCTCGGCGCCATCGCCCGTGAGGTCGAGGCGCTGGGCGGCCGGCGGAGCTTCGACGACGCGGGCCGGGCCGTCGAGGGGTCCGACACCGCCGCCGCGTGCCGGGACGCCGGCGACATTCTCGCGTCCGCGCTCGGCGTGGCAGCCAGTCGCATCGACGAGATGGCGTTCATCGCGGGTGACGGGGACGAGAACTACGACGTCACCGACACGGCGTTCGCTTCGCAGCTGTCGGCGATGGGGGAGATGTGATTCCGCCGAGGTCGCAACTGCACGTCTGGAACCCGCAGGACCTGAGGTCAGCGGGCGAGGAAATCGGTCGGACCGCCGAAGACACGCGAAGCCGGGCCGAGGACGTCTATCGGGTCGTCGCGGATCTAGGCCTCCACGACGACTGGCGCGGCCCGTCGCAGGCGGCCGCCGAGCAGCGGGCGAACACCGAGCGGACGGAATTCCGTCGGCTCGCAGACGATCTGGAGGATCTGTCGACCGCCCTGGTGGGCGGGGCCGATCGCCTCGGTCATGCACGGGACTACGTCGCCGCCGTGATCGACAAAGCGGCGACCGACGGATGCACCGTCTCCGACGACTGGCAGATCGTCAGTCGGCCGAAGACGATGAGTGACGCCGAAGCCGCCGAGCACGCCGACCTGATGGAATACTGGCGCAGCCAACTCGATGGGGCACTGACGGAACTCGACAACGCCGATCGGGACATGGCGACGGCGATCCGGGACGCCCTCGGGGCCGTCGCGGCGAGCGCCCCCGCGTCGGCGGGCCTGTCGGGGCACGAGGGCACCGAGTTGGGCGAGCTGGTCGCGCGAGGCGGTTCCGACATTCCGCAGGACGTCCGTGACCGCGTTGCGCGGGAGATCGCGGCCGCCGGGCTCACCCCAGCACAAGTGAAGACGCTGGCCGACGGCGGCAAGGTCACCGACATTCCGCAGGGAACTATGGATTTCCTCCAGCAGTTCTACACCGCAGCCGGCAAGGACGGCTTCCTCGCACTCTCAGAGCAGTACAGCGAGAACGGTCGCACGGAGGCCGCGAGCGCGCTGTCCAACGGCCTCGCCGTCGTGTCGAACTACAACGTCGGCAGTGCAGCCGGTGACGTCGGCGGACAGAGTCACATCCCGGAAAGTCTTCGTGGGCTGTTCGAGGGACCGGTGACGTCGACCGGCAACCTCGCGAAGGGCGCACACGACGCCCCGCAGCAGTCGATGGTCGTCAACAACGGCCACGACCTGGCACGATTCACCAAGGCGTTCGGACTCGCGGACCCTGCCGTCCAGCAGGGCAGTGAGCTGAGCGAGAATCTCCTCTCCCGTGCCGGCGAGATCGCGTCGGCCACCAACGACAAGAGTCTGCTGATCGGCGACTCCTTCGACCACAACGTCCTGGGCCGCGACGGCGTCGACACACTCCTGCAGGACATGATCGGGGTCGGTGGCCGCGATCACGTCGCCGTCCACAACATCCTGTCCGGTGAAGGCATGCCGACCGGCTACAACCGCGACGACGTCGTCATGCCGCTGCTCCAGCGCGATTGGGCCGAGGGCGGCGAACAGAACGTCGCCGGGATGTTCGACTGGATCGCCGGCGACGCCAGACCCTCCGATCCGTCGGACCCCGGAGAGATGTTCCGGTCGCAGCAAGCCGGCGAATCGGCCTTCGGGCTGGCACAGATCCTCGCGGCCAAAGACGCCGAACTCCTCGACATCCCCGGGATGAAAGGCCAGGCCATCGGCGAGGTAAACCCCGAAATCACCCAGGCTTTGGGCACATCACTCGCACCCTACATCGGCAATATGGTGGGGGTGCCCGAGTCCTTTACCGGAACCAATGCCTTCAGCGGCGAATCGGGACATGCGCACTTGCGGCTGGAGGAAGTGCCGCGAATCTTCTCTGTGATCGACTCCAACGCCGACGCGGCGGGCTACTTCAACGCGCAGGCCCTGGGAGTGTCGGCGCAACTGGAACAGGCATGGGCTGTCGACGGCCAGACACATCAGAATCCCCACTACCAGTACGGGGGATGGGCGGGCAATCTTCAGGGCGTGGTGGACAAGGGGTTCGATCTCGAGTTCGCCGACCGACTCGGCGACGAAACCTCCTAGAACGCAGCCGGTTTCGAGAGCAAGGGGGTTGCCTACGACACGATCAGGACAGTTATCAGCAAGGGCGTCGAATTCATTCCCGTCGCAGGCCCTCTGATTTCGAGCGGAATCGATCTCGCCGACCCGACGTTCAAGAGCGCGGTCATGGGCTCCATACCGGACAGCACACTTCAGGCGAACACTGACTTCGCCGACAACGCCTTGCTGGCAAATCAGTACTACCAGATTGCGTTGGGTTTGCAGGCGGCGAACGGTGGGGCCCTGGAACCGTACGAGGGGCTCGATCTGTTTCGCGATGGCGAGAATGGCCCACTGCTTTCATACGACGAGATTGGCGCTGAAAATCCTTACCAGAGACTCCCTCTGCTGCAGTCCGGCTTGGTCGGATACATGACGGACTCGGGCATCACGGGACTGGGCAATTTCATTGACGCATTGAACGCGGGCCGTGATCAGGTGAAGGACTTGAGGTACGGGCAGTGAGGCGGCTGGGCATCCATACGATCGCTGCAATTCTCTTGTTGTCGGCGTGCGGATCCGAGCCGACACGAGAACCAGTCGTGTCGCCGGCAGTTGACTCTGCTACGTATTCCATTCCCGACAACATCGACTACAACTACCGTTGGTCGGCGGATCCCGGCATCGACTTGTTCACCCCCGCGGCGACAGTTGTCAGGGCGTACGTGGAGTCGTACTACCTGACAGTCAGGGCCCTTACCTCGGGCGCGGGATATCCGGGGTTCTCGAAAGCTGTGGACGAGAGTCTCCGGACCGACTACGGCAACCCCCACGATCTGGCGAGGCGAAACTTTGTCGGTACGCAGTTTCAACATCTGCTTTGGATGACACCGACCGAACACGGTTGGTTTGCGACCGTGTGCACAGGCGACTACTCGGTGATGCGCGAGGGCGACGACGGAAGATTCTTCAACGTCGGAACGACAAATATCGTGGCGGAAACGGTGGAGATTTCGATGAAAGACTCGAGCACCGGCATCCAATCGGCGAAAGGTCCTGAACGTGCTCCGATCGCCGATGTATTCGGCGAGGCGAGAGTAGTTGACCACGTAAAGAGCGCACGAAATCAAGATGCGTTCCTCGAATGCCTGAACCGGATGCCGGACGGGCCGTCGAATCGGCCCACGAAGTGGGACCTCCCGCACGACGCCCCATACCCGACGCTTGCTCCGTATCCGGGCTGGCCGCGGTACGACGAGAACTGATATGGACGCAGATTTGTCAAGAGGGCAGCAGGAGGCGGACGTCCAGGACCGTCGTCGAGGGACGTCCGCCTCGGGTGGCCCCGGATGAATCTGTTGGTTGGTGGCGAGCGTGTCGGTTGTCGACGCGTTGTCGAAGTCTGATATGCGCGGGTTGGCTACCGCAAAGACAGTTGTTCGGCTGGAGTGGATCGCTGGTCTAACCTCGAGCGTGATCCCAACGTGCAGTTGAGGATTGCTCATAGTTCTCTCGCGGGTCACTCCCAGGCGCTGTTGTCACCAACCGTGTATCATCCGGGACGTTCGTGGGGGCCTTCGGCCCCCGGTCCGTGCCCCCATCGGTCGTCGCCGAGGGAGCGGGGGCAAGGTGGAGTCCCCGCAGCGCAAGCGAGGAGAACCGACCTTGCCGCCCGACGAGCAAACGACCAGAATGGCCCGCGACGGGGGAAGGCCCCATGGGTCAGTCGTCGAGCACGGCCAACGACCAGCACCACCCGGCGAGCTCGCGGGCGATGGCGGTGTTCGCCAGCACGGGACGCTTGCGGCGGGCGTCGAACCCGGCCCAGCGCTCGTGCAGGCGCCGGTTGCCTCGTTGCCCGCGGGCTCGGGCCGCCGGTGAGGCCTTGTCCCAGCGGCGCCGCAGATCCACCCCGGCACGATAGGGCTGCCGGTGATGCCAGGCGGCCTCGATCAGCAATCGGCGCGCGTGCCCGTTGCCGGTCTTGGTGATCGCCCCCTGCGAGCGGGAGGCGCCCGAGGACGACTCGGTGGGCACCAGTCCCAGGTACGCGCCGATCGAGCGGCCGGTCAGCCGGTGCCAGTCCCCGATCTCGACCGCCAGCCCGAACGCGGTCAACGTGGACACCCCCCGCAGGCACCCGAGCCGGGTCACCACCGGGGTGTAGGCGCTGTCGGCGGCCATCCGGGTGATCGCGGCATCCAAACGGTCGCGCCGGCCGACGGCGGCGAGCATGGTGTCGTACGCGGTCTCGTACGCCAACTGCAGACCGGGTTCATCGAAGTGCTGGCTGCGCAGCCAGGTGTCGTGCACCTGCGTCCACGCGTGCCCTCCGCAGTAGACGATCCCCTGCCGCAGAAGAAGTTTCGACAGCCTGTGCCGGGCCGCCATCAGATCCCGGCGGACGTCCTCACGCGCGCGCACCAGATCCCGGGCGGCCTCCTGCGCCACGCTCGGCACCGTGACCGAGGTGATCTGATCGAGGTGCAGCAATCTCGCCAGATGCCGTGCATCTCGCGCGTCGGTCTTGACCCGATCTCCGGACGGGCGCTGCAGCTTCGAGGGCGCGGCCACCAGACACTCGATGCCGACCGTGTCCAGGAAACGGGCCAGCCCGAACCCGGTGGGCCCGGCCTCGTACGTCGCCTTCACCGGATCCGGCAACGACCGGATCCACTCGAGTATGTCGCGATGATCGGGCGTCAATCGGCGCTCGAACAGCTCACCGGTCCGCCCGTCGAGGCCGCACGCGACGACCGATCGTGCGTGCACATCCAATCCGACACTCGTACGCTGATTCATTGCTGGGGCCTCCCACATCTTGTGGCTCTACCGGCCAGGACCCGTTTCCTGTCGGCAACCCACGTTCACATGTGGAGTGGGCCCCAGCCCATACCCTCATACTGTCTAACGATCGTCTTCTGCGGCCGGCGGCAGGGCGCTGTCGCTGCAGCCGTCGTGCGGTCATATCCTCGACGGAGTCTCCGTGTTGGTGGAGGCGCGAGCGAATGATCGGACGGTTTGTGGTGGACAGCAAGCTTGACGTCGTCTATGCGGACGACCTCAGGGTCGGCGAGAGGTTCGAGCTGGGCTCGTACACGGTGACCGAGGAGGAGGTGCTCGAGTTCGCGGGGCAGTGGGATCCGCAGTCGTTCCACATCGACCGTGAATCCGCAGACGAGGGCTATTTCGGTGGGCTCATCGCGAGTGGTGTCCACACGATTGCGGTGTGTCAGCGACTGTCGGCGACCACTCTCTACGCGCGCTGGAGCGTCATCGCAGGGAGCCGGATGCGCGACGTCAACTTCCTCCGGCCGGTGCGGCCGGGTGACGTGCTGACCGGGAACCTGCTGATCGAGGACGTGAAGCAGGACGGTCGTGGGCGGGCGTTGGTGACCGTAGCGACTGAGATTCTCAACGGGTCAGGCAAGCAGGTGCTGACGTCGGTGACCGAGATGTACGTGCGCTGCCGCCCCGAAACCGACTGATCGTCGAATTTTCTGGACGAAACACCCTCGTCGAGGATTGTTTTTCGGGTTTCTGGGTATCGCAGCCTGGGAGGCCATGAAACCAACGGAGGCAATCATGAGAATGGGTAGGAGGGTCGCCGCGGTGGCAGTGTTCGCGGCTTCGATCGGATTGGGAGCGTCCGGTGTCGCCTGGGGCGGCAGTCTCGACTCGGCGGTGCCGGTGCGCAGGCCGGATGTCATTCAGCCGATGCCACCCGGGTTCCCGCAGAATGGTCCGATCGGGTGCGACGACTGGGCGGAACCGTACGAGAACAACGTCCCGGCGTGGGGCACCGATCCGTACAACCAATTCGACAACTGGTGCGACGGCCCCGACGACGGTCTTTCCGCGCAGCAGCCGCCGGTCAACGACGATCAAGGCCGGACGGTCAATCCCTGATTCGGCGGTGATCGTTCACACGAGGCAGTGGGCCGTCGTGTAGCTCGGTCGTGAACTGAGACCGGGGTGACGAGGGCGGGGGCGACTCACCGAACGAGCCGTAACCGATCGATCCGAATCAGCGCGTCCGGGAACCTCGTTCCGGGCGCGCTGATTCAGTTGCCGGAGGGTGGTTCGTGCAGACCGAAGGCGGACCCCTGGTCGTCGTGGCAGAGCTTGAATCGCCCGAATTTTGCTACCGACTCGGGATCGTCACCCAGATCCACGGCGTCGATTGTGCCGCCGAGTGCCAGAACGTGCTCGACTGCGGCGTCGAGGTCCGGCACCCGGAAGAAGACGTAGGGGCCGGCGCCCTCGTCGCCGCCGTGGATCCCGCCCGGCACGTTCGGGGTGGCGATCGAATATCCCGATCCGCCGGGTCCCGATTCGAATTCCCAGCCGAACAACGCCGAGTAGAACTTTCGGCCCTGCTCCGTGTTGGCCACACCCAGTTCGAAGAACGACAGTTCGCCCGACATGAGCACTCCTCCGTCGACAGTGTTTACGTGACGCTACGCCGACGTGCCGACACGCAGAAGTCTTGCATGTTAGATCGATAGTGCTCTAATATTGGAGCGAATTCGATCTAAGGGGGATTTGTGAAGTTGACCGAACGCCAGACCGACCGAGCCGCAGGCGTATTGATTGCCACCGCCGCGGGCGACGCGCTCGGGGCGGGATACGAGTTCACCACCCCGGCGGCCGATGCGGTGATCGACATGGTCGGGGGCGGCATGTTCGACTGGGCGCCGGGGGAGTGGACCGACGACACATCGATGGCCGTAGCCGTCGCGGAGGTGGCAGCGTCCGGAGTGGATATCGGCCGGGATGACGGACTGGATGCCGTTGCTGCACAGTTCGTTCGGTGGATCGATTCGAACCCGCCCGACGTCGGCAATCAGACGCGCGCCGTGCTGTCGGCCCGCGACGGCTCGGCCGCGGCCATGCAGGAGCGGGCACGCAGCATCACGGGGAGGAAGGGCGGCAACGGTTCGCTGATGCGGACGGCCCCGGTCGCGCTGGCGTATCTCGACGACGCCGAGGCGTGCACCGAGGCCGCGTACCAGATCGGTGCCCTCACCCACGACGATCAGCGCGCCGGAGAGGCGTGCCGGCTGTGGTCCCACGCGATCCGGCACGCGGTGCTGTTCGGGACGTTCGACGGGGTGCGGGGATACCTGCAGGTGGTGCCCGCTGAGGTCGGCGAGTTCTGGGGACCGCTGCTCGACCGGGCGGAACGCGGCACACCCGCCGACTTCCCGAAGAACGGCTGGGTGGTTCACGCCCTGCAGACGGCGTGGTGGGCGATCAGCGGCGCCGACGATTCGGGGCCGCATCACCTTCGGCTGGCCCTCGAGCGGGCCGTCCGGGCGGGCAACGACACCGACACCACCGCGGCGATCGCGGGTGGGTTGCTCGGTGCCCGGTGGGGTGCGTCGGCGGTCCCGGACCGGTGGCGCCGGATGCTGCACGGCTGGCCGGGATACTCCGCGGACGATCTCGAGAGGCTGGCGATGGCTGCCGTGCGGAGGGGTGAACCGGCCGACCGGTGCTGAGCATGAACGCGATTCGTACGTGAGCGGCGCGGTGTGCCGGGGTGCGCGGCGCCACTCACGTACGGGGGAACTGCGTCAGGCCGCCAACTCGTCGGCGATCTCGATGTCGATTTCCTCATCGGTCATTCCGCCGAAGAGATGGTTGGTGAACATGTCAGCTCGGTTCTCGTCGTGTGTGGTGGTTCCCGGCACGATCGGAGCGACTCGTCCGATCTATGGTGTGTATCGCCGCCGACTGCGCTGCCGTTTCACTCCCACAGGTGAGTGGCAAAGTGTCCTCGGACGCGCATTCCCGCTCACGTAGCGCTTAGGCTCATCTCGACCGTTCGTGTCCCGGAACAGGAGATGAGTCGAGATGCCCGCAACCTTCGTTCTGCTGCCCGGCGCCGGCTCCGACTCGTGGTACTGGCACCGCGTCGCGCCGATCCTGGAGGGGAGCGGGCACTCGGTGATCGCCGTCGACCTCCCGTACGGGGACGACGACGCGGGCCAGTACGAGTTCGCCGACGTCGTCGTCGATGCGGTCGAGGACGTCGAGGGGACGATCGTGCTGGTCGCGCAGTCCATGTCCGCGTTCACCGCGGCGATCGTCTGTCAGCGCGGCGAGGTCGACGTCGACCTGCTGGTTCTGGTGGCACCGATGCTGCCCGCGCCGGGGGAGGCGCCGGGGCGGTGGTGGGAGACCACCGGTCAGCCGGCGGCGAAGCGGGCGTTCGACCTATCGGAGGGCCGCGACCCGGACGCACCCGACGACCTGCGGGCGCTGTTCTTCCACGACGTGCCCGACGACGTCACCGAGGAGGCGTTCAGCCACGAGGAGCCGGTCATGTCGGACACCCCGTTCGGGACGGTGTGGCAGGCGGAGGCGTGGCCATTCGTGAAGACGCGGGTCGTCGCCGGCAGTCGTGATCGGCTGTTTCCGCTCGACTTCATGCAGCGGATCGTCCGGGAGCGGCTGGGTATCGCACCGGAGGTCATCGACTCGGGCCATCTCGCGGCACTCGCGCGCCCCGGGGAACTTGCTGCCATGCTGGAGCGCTACGCGTCCGAACTGTAGGCCAGGTGAGTGGCAAAGCGTGCTGGAGGACGCATCGCCACTCACGTAGGCACCCGGAAACGAGGAGGAGAAGCACCAGATGGCGTTGTCGGTATCAGGCGAGTTCGAGATCGAGGCGAGCCCTGAACAGGTCATGGCCGCGCTGGTGGACGTCGAACGCATCCCCGAGTGGTCGGCGGTGCACAAGAAGGTGGTCGTTGAGTCCCGGTTCGACGACGGACGCCCTCGCACCGTGCGGATGACGCTCGCCGTTCTCGGCGTCTCGGACACTCAGCTCGCCGAGCACAAGTGGATCGGGGACGAGCACATGTCGTGGACGCTCCTCGAGAGCGAGAAGCAGAAGTGCCAGGAAGGGGAGTACCGACTGGTCCCCACCACGCGCGGGACGTCGGTTCAGCTCACGATGGCGGTGGAACCGAAGGTGTGGGTGCCTAAGTCCGTGCTGCGTCAGGGGCAGAAGCAGGCCGTGCGCCTGATCCGCAAGGGATTCACCCAGTTCGTTCTCGAGAACTACGTCTGAGTCGGTGTCCGCCCGTGATGCGCGGACACCGACGCGGGTGGCTCCCTTTACACGAACAACGTCTCCAAGGCTTTGTTCACCCGGGCTCGATCGAACGATGTCGGATCGAGTTGCTGACCTGGGCGAAGGCCGAGCCACTCCCGAATCTCGGAGTGTTCCTCGTGATGCGGGTCAGCGCTGGCTTCGATCTTGTTCGCCCAGCCCCACGGCCCGCCGGAATCTTCGTAGGGCGCCATATTGTGTCCATCGAGGCAGAGCGCGGCAGGGGAGTCGGGTGCAGGGTTGTCGACCGACTCGACCTCGATGTGGTGGATCCAGTCGTCACCGAAGTCGTACAGGTAGGTGAGACAGTCGCCGACCGAGCTGAGCAACAAACCGATCGCGACCTCCTCCTCCGGGACGGCAGTACCCACGACATCACGGTGCGCGATGTCGGCCGCGGGAATGAACACTTCGCCGCCCGAGTACGCCGGTCCGGCGGAGAACTCGTGGAGATGAGAGTCTTCCCACCCGAACGCCGACTGGACAATGTCATGGAGAGCGGCGAGCGGAAGCGCGGCATCGAGTCGAATGCGACGCCAGACAGGAATGTGCGTGCCTTCCAGCGAGATCCGCACGGTAATGTGTGAATCCAGCCCTCCGGATGCCGCGTACTCGTTTTCTGCATTCGCGAGTTGGACGGCACGAAGGACTGCAGGCTGCAGCGCGGCTGGAACTCGGTACGCGTCATCCCTGGTCAGCCATTTCTGTTCCACCAGCGTGTCCAAACGGTCGTAGACGAAGTCATCCATCAGCGATTGCTCGTCATCGAACGGCGCGTCTTCCGAGCTGGCAGTGGGCTCCTCTGTCATCCCCGCCAAGATCACCTGGATCACCACGATATCGGTGAGATGCGTGGGGTCGAGTGGATGACGTTGACCCGTGACGAGTTGCCTGCGGACGTATTCGGTGACAGCTGCCCGAATCAGCGGCAGCGCGCGGGTCGTGCGGTCGGTGATCAGCTCTGCGTTCGGTCCGGGGACCGCTCGCGTGGAGTTGACGGTGATGAGACCGACCTCTTTCGCGGTTTCCCAATACTCCAACATTTCGGGTACGTCGCGCATCGAGCGGATTTTCCGCGCACGCGGAAACCCCTCGGAGTCGACGGCGAGATCGATACCCAATGCGCGAGCGAGATCGGGAAGCGAGACGGGTTTGGGGACCTTGGTGGAGGTGACGGGCGCGCCCGTGCCGACCCACTCGACGAGTGCGGCAAGGGTCGTGATCACCGGAAGCGAGGCGAGTGCGCGAAGCTCGTCTCCTTCGTCGACGGCGCGAAGTGCGATGTCGTCGGGAAGGAGGACGGATGGTTGCGGCTCGAGGAATTCGATGAGGTCCTCGATGCAATGAATGAGGTTGTCCTCGGTGCCGGTCCACAGCCGGTTTTCGTCGAGATAGTTGAGGAAGGTCAGGGCCGAGGCGACGATCGCCATGGCGACGTCCTCGACGTCGTCGGCAGCTTCTGCGGATACTTGGTCGGCGACATCGAGCAGGTTGTGCGCGTCCGCGGGGAGCCAGCCGGTGGCGCGGAATCCGCGGCGGCCGCGTGCGAGGTTGGTAAGTGTCGACTCGACGAGGTGCGCGAAGAGATCCGTGTCCACGGGGAGATCGCCCGTATGCAGCCACTGGACGAAGTTGTCGATAAGCGCCGGGTCGACGGCGGGAGTGGGAAACATCGGCACAATCGTCGAGCGGTTCCTCCGCTGGCGTGCCTGCTGTTTTGCTGCCCGCTTCTGGCCCGGATTCCTACCCCGCTTCGATCCCATGCCGGGATGATATCGCGGCCGGATCGGGGTTCTTCGGACAGCTGGGCGGCTCGAGCGTCGCGGCGTTAGGCTGACCAGCGGTCGAGAATGTGAGTGAGGACCAGATGACGGTCGAGCAGAGCAGCCCCACCACACTTCGACGATTGTCGGCGCGGCTGGCCCTGATCCGCGACGACACCGACGACGACAAGTTGTCGGCCGGCTTCCTCCTCGTCGCCACGATTCTCGCGTTGGTGTGGGCCAACATCGGTGATTCGTACGAGTCGTTCTGGCACACCCCGGTGACCATCCAGATCGGCGACTACAGCATCGGTCTCGACCTGAAGCACTGGGTCAACGACGGGTTGATGACGCTGTTCTTCTTCGTCGTCGGGCTGGAGGTGAAACGCGAGCTGACGATCGGCGAGCTCACCGACCGCGCCCGCGCCGCCGTGCCGCTGCTCGCCGCGATCGCGGGTCTGGCGCTACCCGCCGTCCTGTTCCTGCTCCTCAACCCGACCGGGGACGAGGCCAGTGCGTGGGGTGTCGTCGTCTCCACCGACACGGCGTTCGTGCTCGGCGCACTCGCCCTCGTCGGACCCCGATGCCCCGCCCGGCTGCGCGTGTTCATCCTGACACTGGCGGTGGCCGACGACATCGGCGCCCTGGCCATCATCGCCTTCTTCTACACCGACAACCTGCGGCTCGGACCGCTGCTCCTCGGGTGCGTCGGGCTGCTGCTGATCGTCCAGTTGCGCAAGCTCGAGGTGTGGCGCGGTGTCGCCTACTTCGTCGTCGCGGCGGGGACGTGGGTCGCGTTCTACGAGTCCGGCGTCCACCCCACCCTGGTCGGCGTGCTGATCGCGCTGATCCTGCCCGTGTACCCGCCGCGGCGCAGCGAGGTGGAGCGGGCAGGTGAGCTCACGCGGGCATTCCGGCAGTCACCGAACTCCGACTACGCGCGCGCCGCCCAGCTCGGGGTGCTGCGCGCGGTGTCCGTCAACGAGCGGCTGCTGCGCTTCTACCAGCCCTACACCGCGTTCCTCGTGGTCCCGATCTTCGCGCTCGCCAATGCCGGCGTGGTCATCACCGGGCAGACGCTCGCGGACGCGGCCCGGTCTCCGCTGGCGTGGGGCATCGTGCTCGGCCTGGTGGTCGGCAAGCTCGTCGGCATCACCGCGGCCACCGCCCTGTTCTCGAAGCTGCGGCCCGGCAGTCTGCCGCCCGGGCTGAGTCTGTCGCAGATCGCCGGCGGCAGCGCGCTGGCCGGCATCGGTTTCACGATCTCGCTGTTCATCGTCGACCTGGCCATCGACTCGCCCGAACTGGCCAACGACGCCCGGGTCGGCGTCCTGACGGCGGCCGTCATCGCCACCGTGCTCGGCTGGGCGCTGTTCCGGATCTCGGATTGGGTGCACCCGCCGACGGAGGTCGTCGGGCTCACCCTGCTCCGGCCCGTCGCCACCGGCCGCGATCACGTGCGCGGGCCGGTGGATGCGCCACTCACCCTCGTCGAGTACGGCGATTTCGAATGCCCGTTCTGCAGCAAGGCCACCGGCAGCATCCGGGACGTGCGAGCGCAGTTCGGGGACGAACTCCGCTACGTCTTCCGGCATCTCCCGCTCGACGCCGTCCACCCGCACGCCCGGTTCGCCGCCCAGGCGAGTGAGGCGGCGGCCGCCCAGGGCCGGTTCTGGGAGATGCACGACCACCTGTTCGCCAACAGCGACGCCCTCGCCGAGGACGAGATCTTTGGTTACGCGGCCGAGTTGGGGCTCGACATGGACCGGTTCGAGGAAGACATCCGCAAAGGCACGTATGGTCACCGCATCGACGACGACGAACTCGACGCCGAGTCGAGCGATTTCCGGGGGACCCCCACGTTCTACCTCGGTGCGACGGGCACCGACCTCACCCGGCACACCGGGCCGTACGACGCCGCGACCCTCATCCGGCAGCTCGAGGAGGCTCGCGGCGCCGACGGCGCACCCTGATCAGCGCTCCCGGTGCCGCACCGCCTCGATCGCGTCCGGGGTGACCGGGTCGACGTCGTTGGCGAAGTCGTCGTGCTTCTCGAGGTAGCGGGCGACGAACGGGCAGATCGGCACAATCCGTTTGCCGCCCCCGACGGTCTCCGTCAGCGCGCTGCGGATCAGCGTGCTGGCCAGGCCGCGGCCCGCGAACTGCTCGCCGATCTCGGTGTGGAAGAAGATCCGCTGATTCTCGTGGTCCAGGTATTCGGTGAACCCGGCCAGCTCATCGTCGACACGGATTTCGAAGCGGTGGTGTTCGGGCGCGTCCCGGACGTCGGGTGCGGGAGCGTCTTTCGTGTCGTCTGTCATGAACCCACTATGCCGCGCGGCGAACCGGGTGTTCCCGGCGGCCACGGTGTTGGATGATCGAGGGGAGTCCAGCGATCCGAGAAGGGACGCCACCATGACCGACTACGGCAGGACCCCGCAGTTCGGGGTGTTCGTCACCCCGACGGTGGAGTTGCTGGCCAACACGTTCGAACTCGCCGCGCTCGCCGACGAGACCGGACTCGACCTGATCGGCGTCCAGGATCACCCGTACCAGGCGAAATTCCTCGACTGCTGGTCGCTGATGGGCATGCTGCTGGCGCGGACCGAACGGGTGCGGGTGTTTCCCGATGTCGCGTGCCTGCCGCTCCGCCCGCCGGCGACGATGGCGAAGGCCGCGGCCAGCCTCGACGTGATGTCGGGAGGCCGGTTCGAGGTGGCGTTGGGTGCGGGTGCGTTCTGGGAAGCGATCGGCGCGATGGGCGGTGACGTGCGCACGCCCGGGCAGGCCGCGACGGCGGTGGAGGAAGCGGTCGAGGTGATCCGCCTGATGTGGTCCGGTGAGCGTGCCGTGTACTCCGGCGGTGAGCACTACCGCCTCGAGGGCGTGCACCCCGGACCGGTCCCGGCGCACAGTATCGGGATCTGGCTGGGCGTCGGTGGCCCCCGAATGCTGCGGGCGCTGGGACGCTCGGCCGACGGGTGGGTGCCGTCGAGTTCCTATTTCCCGCCGGAGATTCTGCCGGGCATGCACGCGAAGATCGACGCGGGTGCTGCGGACGCCGGCCGCGATCCGGCTTCGATCGTCCGCGTCTACAACGTGTTCGGCCGGGTGAGCGACAGTCGGTCGGACACGCTGTTCCACGGCACCCCTGAGCAATGGGTGAGCCAACTGACGGACCTCGTGGTGGAGACGGGAATGGACACATTCGTCTTCGGCACCGACGGCGACGACCTCGACCAGGTCAGGAAGTTCGCGACCGACGTCGCGCCCGCGGTCCGGGCCGCGGTGGACGCGCGTCGCGGCTCCTGATGGGCGCATGCCCCACCGCGGCAATCCCGATCAGGTCAGTTGCCGTCCTTGTCTTTGTCCTTGTCCTTGGTCTTGCCGTTCCCGTTGTTGCCGTTGCTGTTTCCCGGACCGGTCTTCGGGGCGTCGACCGGCGGCGCCGGTGCGACGGGTTCGACGTCGACGGTGCCGCTCGGCGGAGACACGGGCGCCGGGGGCGGGGCGACGGCGGTGGTGCTCGGGCCGGGACCGACGGTGCCGTTCTGATTCTGCGACGCGATGGCCAGTGCCGCCACGGCGGCGGCCACCAGCAGAGCGGCGACGGCGGCGATGATCACGCCGGTCCTCCCGGGTCGCCGATGCTGGGGTGCCGGCCGGTGAACGGATGTGGTGGGCGTGAATGCCCTCGTCGGCGGCGGGTGTGCGACGGGCGTTCCGAGAACGGCGGCCCGCATCGACTGGGCGTCGGCGTGCCGCTGCCGCGGATCGCGGGACATCGCCCGTTCGATCGTGTGCACGAGGTTCGGGTCGGCGTCCGGACGCACCTCGTGGAGGGGTCGGGCCGCCCCGTCGGTGATGGCCCGGGCGAGCGACAGGATGTTGTCGCCGGCGAACGGCCGGTGCCCGGCGAGGGCCTCGTAGCCGACGACGCCGACCGCGTACAGGTCGTCGTCGGTCGTGGCGGGTGTGCCCAGGATGCGATCCGGACTGAGATAGGCCACGGTGCCCAGCACCTGTCCCGTCGCCGTGTGGTCGGACGCCGCGCTCTTCGCGATGCCGAAGTCGGCGACCTTCACCGTGCCCGACGCGGTGAACAGCACGTTCCCCGGTTTGATGTCGCGGTGCAGGATCCCGGCACCGTGAGCGGCGCCGACGGCGGCGAGCACGTCGGCAAGGATCGATCGCACCCGCGCGTCGGGTAGGGGTCCGGTGGCGATCTCGTCGGCGAGGGTTCGCCCGGGCAGGCTTTCCATCACGATGTAGGCCACTCCCGCGTCCTCGCCGCAGTCGTGCACCGCGACCACGTTCGGGTGGTTCAACGTCGCGGCCAGCCGGGCCTCGGCCTCGAACCGCCGGCGGGTGTCGGGGACGGACGCGAGTTCGGGGCGCAGCACCTTGATCGCGACCGGGCGCTCGAGGCGCAGGTCCCACCCGTCGTGGACGTCGGCCATCCCGCCTCGGCCCAGCACTCCCCGCAGTTGGTACCGACCTGCGAGAAGTGCGGACACAGACATGCCTTCACGCTATCGTCACCACTTGTGCCGGACACTTCTGCCTCCCGCCTACCATGACGCCATGACCGCTTCGGGTAAACGCCGACACCTGTCCGTCGTTCCTGACGTGCCGGTGATCGTCCGGCCGTCCGAACGGCGGGGCCGACGCCGCGTCGCGGGCTACCACCTGCGTATCGAACTCGACGAGGTGTCGCCGCCGATCTGGCGCCAATTCGTGGTGCCGTCGAACCTGCGGCTGCACGAGTTGCATCCGATCGTGCAGACGATCATGGGCTGGCAGGACAGCCACCTGCATTCGTGGGTCGGCGGTGAGCCGCCCGCGTCGGAGCGCTACGACATGCGCGAGAGCATCGAGGAGGGTTTCGCCGACGAGGACGACGAGTTGTGCGAGGACGCGGTGCGGCTCGATCAGGTGCTCGCCGAACCGGGGGAGCAGCTGTCCTATCTGTACGACTTCGGCGACGGCTGGGAGCACACGATCGTGCTCGAACGGATCGACACCGACGCCTCGGAGCCGACCGTCACCTGCCTCGCCGGCGCCCGCGCGTGCCCGCCCGAGGATTGCGGCGGACCGGGCGGATACGACGACCTGCTGAAGGTCCTCGCGACGCCGTCGCACCCCGGTCATCACGACGCCGGGGCGTGGGTCGGGCCGGGCTTCGCACCCGAATCGTTCGGCGTCGACACCGTGAACCGTGGCCTGCGGATCGAAGCGGTCATCCGTGACCACGGGCCGGTGACGGATTCGAAGTTCGCGGCACTGCTGCGACGGATCCCCCATCAAGCTGCCCCGCAAGTCTTTTCGCTTCTCGAGCGCGCCCACCTCACCGACCGGCTGGGCGACATCCACGAAACGATCGAAGCGGCGACATTCCACCTGCGGTGGTTCCTGAACCGCATCGGTCCCGACGGCATCACACTGACCCAGGCGGGCTACCTGCCACCGGCCGTGGTGGCGGAGATGCGGCGGGAACTGCCGGGCTTCGACGACTGGCCCGCCACCAGCAACCGCGAGTCGGATCAGCGGCCGGTCCACCTGCTCCGCGAATACGCCAAGACCCTGGGACTGGTGCGCAAATACAAGGGCAAACTGATTCGCACCAATCTCGGCTCCGCGACGGCAAGCGATGCACGTCGGCTGTGGGCACACCTTCTCGACCGGCTGCCACTGGCGGACGAGCCCATCGAGCGGGAGGCCGGATACCTCGTGCTCCTCACCCTCGCCGCCGGCACCACGTCGGACGAACGCCGGGACGTCATCGCCGAAGGCCTCGCCGCCCTCGGCTGGCAGACGAGCGACGGGACCATCGTCGGCCGGGAAGAACTCTTCTGGATCGCCCGCCCCACGATTTCGTTCCTCGAACTCACCGGCGCCATGGTCGAGGGCTGGGTCCAGCGCGACCAGCCGATGGACCCCGTCTGGGGTCGCCTCTTCGCGCAGATGGTGCTGTCGATGTAGGTGGACTGTTCGTTTTGTCCGGGCTAACTGCCCGACGATCCTGCCATCAACAGCACACCGAGAATGGACGGCATCGCAGCGGACCCCACAGCCGCCGAACCGATACCCGCGCCGAGTCCGAGGGTCGTCATGTTGCGGTAGTCGACGGCTTCGATGGGCGGAAGCCCGGGAATCGGGTTGGGAACAGGGTCCGCTCGACGCCAGCCTCCGCACCGGTGGGTGGTGAATTTCGCGTCGCCCGGCTTGATCTCGATGGTTTGTGAACCCTCGCCGAAGGAATTTTCGAGAATCGAACTGTCGGATGCGGTGCGCGACCAGTAACAGCTGCTGCCACCCGACGACGACCACAAGCCGGGTTGTAGGTCTTGCGGGCCGTAACCGACTCGGTACGTGCCGTCGCCGCTCAGGTAAGTGCCCGCGTTGGCCACGCCAGCGCCGGACACCGCTATTGCTACCGCCGACGACGCGCACAGCATCGCCCCCACGAACTTGTGCTTCACTAAATCTCCCTTGTGATGTGTCGACCGGTCTTGTGCGCGGTCATGATGGAGTGGGCTGAGTTCTGGGCCGCTGCGTGGTTAGCCAGTCTTCGTCCACGTCCCGCAGTCTTGGCTCTTGAACGCGGCGTCCGACGACGAGATCGTGACGACGGACGGACCGCTGGGTACGTCGTTGGCAATCAGGTCGTCGAATTCACCTGACGTGCCGGACAAGCGTTCCCAGTAGCAGTACGGACCGCCGGTGGTGCGGTAGGTGCCCGGATTGATGTCGACGCCCACTCGGTGGAGTCCACTGCCGAACGTCGATCGGGCAGCGTCGGCTTCGCGGGGGACGAGTCGTTGCTCCCGGCTGTCCAGTTGTTGCTTCCGCTCGTCGAGTTGAGCGTTCACGGTGACCGCATGCTGGTTTGCTGCCACCTGCGTTTCCTGTGCCTTCTTCATGGCCGCTTCCGCGTCGCCTGCCGCCTTCTCGGCGTCGGCAGCCTTCCCCGCGACTTCAGCGCTTTGCGCAGCCAGGGCCTCGCGCTCACCGGCGAGCGCGGCGTCGATCTTGGCCTGGTTCTCTGCCTCGCTGGGGGTGGTCGAGAGGCCGATTCCCACACCGGCCGCAAGGGCGACGACGACACCGAAGATCCATGGCCAGCGCCGAAGTCGCTTGGTCTGGGGCGCATCTCCGGGAACCGGCTCAGCGACGGGGTCGAGGTAGAGGGGTTCGGTCACAGTGATCTGCCTCTGATAGTTCGGGAGCGCCCCCACCGCGGGTGCTTGTGGGGGCGATCTGCTGGGGCTGTGGTCAGGAACCGAAGATCGACGGTGCCGGTGCCGGTGCCGGTGCGGCGGGCGCCGGCCGGGCCTGGGGTTGGGCGGCGGGAGCGGGCGTCCATGTTCCGCAGTCCGTGGAGGAGAAGACCATGTCGGTCGGCTTGATGGTGACGATCACCTTCGGTGAGTGGGTGTAGTCCATGGCGATGATGTCTTCGTACTCACCGCTGGTGCCCGACAGGCGCTCCCAGTAGCACCCCATGATGTCGTCGACGGTGCCGCTGCCGACGTACGTGCCCGGGGCGATGTCGACCCCCACGATGTAATCACCGGCGCCGAACGAGGTAGCGGGTGCCGCATTCGCGATCCCGGATCCGAGGCCGGCGATTGCGAGAGTGATTGCAGCGGTGAGTGAAACCTTGCGGAACATGTAGATGATCAGCCTTTGCTCAGGATTTGCGAACCTGCGGTCGGTTCGTTGAAACGGAAAGTATCAGGCCCGTCCGACAAGTGCGCCCGGCAGGGGTCTTGAGCACAGTTTCCGGTTCCCGTTGTCATTTGAATGGCATATTGACTTGTCGGAGAATGGAATATGGGGACGGAGCACGAACAGCGGTATCGGCACGCTTCGTGCCCCGCCCCCAGACGTTTGCCCATGCGGGATCTACAGAGTGTTGATCCAGGCTAGGCGGTCGGTGGACAGCGAGAAGGTGTCCTCGAAGAGCACGACATAGGTTCCGGGGCCGGAGCCCTGGCGGGCGTCGAAGCAGACGCTGCCGGTGGCCTGACCGCCGGGCGCAATCTTCCCTGAGTTCAGCAGTTCGCGGTCAGGCGCGAACGTCGCGTCGCGAATGGCGCCGCCGGCATCCTGAAGGCTCCAATCCACATATCCGTTGAAGTCGTTCTGCTTGTCGCCGACGTTCTTGATGGTCACGGTGCTGCACAAGTACTCGCCGATCATGCTGCTCACCGGTTCGAGCGCGGCGACGGTGTAGGCGAGCCCGTCGCGAGTGATCGTGTCGCCGCCGGCCGCGGAGGTGTCTTCCTCGAGCTTGCCGGGGAAGGCGGGCCCGCTGTCGGCGGGAGCCTCCCCGTCGCCGGAACCTGCTGTGACGGTGGTGCCCTCGTCGCTCCCCGTGCTCGACGCGATGGCGATCGAGCATGCACCGAAGAGCAGGATCGGAACGCCGACCACAATCCACGGCCAGAGGCGACGCTTCTTCTTCGGCGGCTGCGGGGCAGGGTAGGGCTGGTTCTGATAGGGCTGACCGGGGTTCGTCATCTCGGATCCTCCTGTGAGTGGGTCATGCGGGTGAGGTTGCGGGCCGCAGGCCGTGGCTGCGATCGCGCTCAATGGAGAGTTCACCCGACGGGGCGCCCATCGCGGATCGTCCGAAGAGCCGGATCGATTCCTACTTTCGGTCGGAAGTCAGTTCGGGCCCCTACTTTCGGCCGATCGCGAACGTGTCGGTCCGATGCGTAGCCTCATGGCCGTGACTGCAACATCCGCTGAAATCATCCGTCGCCGCGTCTGGACCACCGGCGCGGTGACGCTCAGCGTGTTCTGTTCGCTGATGACGGTCGGTCTGTCCGGCGATTCCGCGACCGTCGCGGTGTGGAACATAGCGATCGGACTGGTGCTGAATCTGGGTGCCGCGGTCGCGTTGGTATGGCGGCACGAACGGCCGTGGCTGGTTCTGGGCGTGGCCCTGGTGGGTCCGCTGTTCTTCTCGACCGACGCCACTGCCGCCTTGATCGCGCTCTACGCACTCGCCCGGACGGAGCGGGGGCAGCAGCTGGTCGCGGCAGCGACAGCGGTGTTCCTGGCATGCGGCGTCTCGCTCACCTACGATGCGTTCCGCACCCGCGACAATTCGGTTCTGACGATGGGTTCGACACGACCGGAGGTCGGTGGGCCGAAGCCGGACTGGGATATCGCACTGTGGATTCCCTGGCTCGTTGCGGCGACGCTGGTGGCGATCGTGGTTTCGATCGCGGTGCTGAAGCACACCCGCACAGAACTGGCTCAGGCCGAGCGCAGTCGCGACCGCGCGACGGAGCAGACGCATGCGATGCGAGACGAGATGATCCGCACCGAGGAACGCACTCGCATCGCGAGGGATATGCACGACACTCTCGCCGCGAGCCTGAGCCGAATCTCCCTGTTCGCCGGGGCCTTGCAGGTCGGCGGTGCGGGCAATCCGGAGAAGATCGCGAACACCGCGTCGATGATACGCAGCACCGCGCACGAGGCGCTCGACGAACTCAAGAACATCGTCGGTGTGTTGCGGGGGTCCGGCGGGGCGAGTCGAGCGAGCGGTCACCAGGGCATCGACGGTGTCGCCGACCTGGTCCAGTCCGCCCGCGCGGCCGGTCTGCACGCCACCTATTTCGCAGACCTGCGGCCCGGCGACGTCGGCACCGTGTCCGGACACGTCACCTACCGGGTCGTGCAGGAATCGCTCACCAACGCCCAGAAGTACGCGAGCGATCAAACGATTCGCATCTCGATCAGCGGCGCCAGCGAGAACGGTATCCGAATCGACATCCGTAACAGCCTCAGTTTCCAGCCCCCGACAGTCCCGGGTGGTTCGCGCGCCGGTCTTCGCGGACTCGCCGAGCAGGCCCGTGACATCGGCGGAAAGCTCGAGGCAGGCAGGCTCGGTGGGGAGTTCGTCGTCGACTGCTGGCTCCCGTGGTTCGCCTGAGCCACATCGCCCAGACCGCGAGGCGGTGCTGTCGGTCCGGGGTAATACCCTGTGGTCACCATGACCGGAACCAACGCCATCACCGTTCTGATCGCTGACGACGATCCCTTCGTCCGGCGAGGTGTCTCCGACATCTTCGCTGCCACCACGGATATCGCCGTCGTCACAGATGTCGACGACGGGGACCGGGTGCCGGCCGCGGTCCATGCGTATCGACCGCACGTGGTGCTGATGGACCTGAAGATGCGCCGGGTCGGTGGACTCGATGCCACCCGTCACCTGATGACCCTGCAACACCCACCCCGGGTGATTGCGATGACGGCGATGGACGTCGACGACCTCGTGCTTCAGGCGGTTTCGGCCGGAGCCCACAGCTTCCTCAGCAAGGACGAACCGCCGGAGACGTTCCACCAGTCCGTTCGCGCCGTCGCGGCCGGCAACACACTGTTCAGTGAGGAGTCGCTGCGGCGGATCGTCGCGGCGAACCGGCCGCCCACCGCAGATCCCGATCGGGCGGTCCTTGCCGCGCTCAGTGCCAGGGAACGCGACGTCCTGCGGTCCCTCGCATCCGGCGCGTCGAATGCCGACATCGCTGGTCAGCTCTTCCTCAGCGAAACGACCGTCAAGACCCACATTTCGGCAGTCTTCGCCAAGCTGGGCACGCGTAACCGAGTCGAAGCGGCGCTGACCGCATTCCGGGCAGGTCTCGTCACCTGAGGGTCCTGAGACGCGAGGACCCTCACTCCGTCCGAGGACGAAGTGAGGGTGCGAGCGATTTCGCGCCGCATGTGTCGGGACCTTCTGCTTTGATACGACGCAAGGGGAGGCTTTCGACGATCCCCTGTCGTGGTTGGTCGCGAGCAAGGGAAGGTGATGATGGTCGATTCCACCGAGTTGCCCGAGGTTTCGTGGGCGGGGATGGTCGAGTGGTTGACGGGTTCGCTGGTCGATCAACCGGTCGCGCTCATCGTCGAGATCGGCCCGAATAGTTACGTCAGTGAGGACGACGATGGAGAGGTCGTCTGCGCGCAGATTCAGGTACTGGCCGGCGGTGTGTTAATGCTTCGCCGATCACGCGTCGAACTCGGGCACCTCCTGCTCGCCGACTATTCCACCGAGCACCTGCCACTCGACATCTGGCAGTTCGACGGCCATTTCGAGGACTGCACCGACGGCTATCTCTTCAGTCGCGACGCAAACCTGGTCGCGAACACGTGCGTGGCCTGGTTCCGGGACAATTGGGGCACCCGGTCAACCAGTGAACTCGGATGCTCCTATCGGTTCCCCGACGAATTGCTACCGCCCGCCGACGGCACCGATGTATTCTGAACTCTTCGCTCCGCGCGGAGTCATCATCGGAGGCGGCATGCCTACCCACCACCCCTCACGCACCTACCGCGGTTGCGCACTCTGCTCTCCGCGCAAGCGTCGCGGCATCGGTGTCGCAGCCCGCGAGACCATCCCGACGCTCCGCAAGCTCGGCAAGTCACGCAGGCTCAACCGCCGCGACCTCGGTGATCACGCCGACGACCTGTGGGAACGCAACGAACGGTGACCGCGCCCCCGTCCGGGATCTCCGTAGATTCCGGGGTTCCCGGACGGATGGGTCGGGCACACTGGTCCCATGAGTACTCCGCCGCGTCACCGGTGGGTGCTGCATGTCGATCTCGATCAGTTCATCGCCGCGGTCGAGGTGCTGCGGCACCCCGAGCTGCGGGGACGTCCGGTCGTCGTGGGTGGTCGTGGGGATCCGACCGAGCGTGCGGTGGTGTCGACGGCGTCGTACGAGGCGCGGGAGTTCGGTGTGGGTTCCGGGATGCCGATGCGGATAGCGGCACGGAAGATTCCCGACGCCGTATTCCTGCCCGTCGACGCCGAGGCGTACATGGAGGTGTCGGCGGTCGTGATGGACACCCTGCGGAAGCTGGACGTTGTCGTCGAGGTGATGGGCTGGGACGAAGCGTTTCTCGGTGTCGAGACCGATGATCCGGAGGCGTTCGCCCGCACCATCCACGACGCCGTCCTCGAGGCGACGGGGCTGCACTGTTCAGTCGGCATCGGCGACAACAAGTTACGGGCCAAGATCGCGACGGACTTCGGCAAACCGCAGGGCATCTACCGACTCACCGAGGAGAACTGGTTCGCCGTCATGGGGGAGCGCCCCACCGATGCGCTGTGGGGGATCGGTAAGAAGACCTCGAAAAAGCTTGCCGCGCTCGGTATCAATACGGTGCGCGAACTCGCCGATGCCTCGGGTCAGGAGTTGGGTGCGACTCTCGGGCCAACTATGGGTCCGTGGTACGCCAGGATCGGTCGCGGAATCGATCTCTCCCCGGTGTCCGCGGAACCGTGGGTGGCGCGGTCGCACAGCCGGGAGACGACGTTTCAGCAGAACCTCGCCGGCCGGGAGACCGTCACCGAGGAGATCCGTCGCCTCGCCGCCCGGGTCCGGGAGGACATCCTCGCGGAGAACCGCAAGGCGGTGCGAGTGGCGTTGAAGGTGCGCTACGCCCCGTTCGACACCCACACGACGAGCAAACCACTACCCGAGCCGACGTTCGATCCCGACGTGATCGCCGACGCGGCAGCAGCATTGGTCGACCGCCTCGACCACGAGCGGGAAGTCCGACTCCTCGGGGTGCGATTGGAGATGACCCCACCCACGTGAGTGGCAAAGCGTGCCCGAGGACGCTTTGCCGCTCACGTGTCAGCGGCGGGCGAAGACGGCGGGTTCGCTGTCCGGTACCTGGGCGACGAGGTCGCGGGCGACGAGGTGCCGAAGGTGTGCCGCTGCCTCGGACAGTGCCATGCCCTTGCCCATGGGGGAGATGTCGGCCCACGGCTTGTACCACTTCATGCGCTCGGCGACCTGCCACACCGTGATCTGGTCGTCGCCGAAAGCCTTGTACAGGTGGTCGAGTCGCTCTTCGTGGTGCTCGATGAGTTCGCCGGCGCGGCCCGCGACGTCGTCGATGGGGATGCCGTGCGCGCCGAGACCCCGGGTGATGTTCATCGTCTGGACGCGGCGCAGCGAGTCCATGAACTCGGCGAGGGCGTCGCGTTCCTCGAGCGGGTAGACGAAGTTGCCGACGTGCGGCGTCGTCTTCTGCAGGACGTGGTCGCCGGTGAACATCACGTCGGCGTCTTCCAGATAGAAGCAGATGTGGCCCGGGGTGTGGCCGGGGGTGTAGACGGCGCGCAGGCCGCGACCGGTGAGGGCGATGAGTTCGTCGTCGACGAGGACACGGTCGGGGGCTGAATCTGGACCCGCAGGCGGTTTCCCCGACGCGGACTTCTCGAACGCCTCCAGATCGGCCGGGGCCGCGCCGGCCCGTGTCATGTTGGCCTTCTGGAAGTCCAGCCACTCGGGGCCGTGGCCGGTCGACATGTGCTCGAACATCTCGTGATCGGATTCGTGCATCGCAATCCAGGCCCCGGAGGCCTCCCGAACGCGACCGCACAGACCTGTGTGGTCGGGGTGGAAGTGAGTGAGGACGACGCCTTCGACATCCTTGACCGAGTGCCCGATGGCCTCGAGCCCGGAGGTGAGGCCTGCCCACGCATTGTCGTCGTCCCAGCCGGCGTCGACGAGGATCAGGCCGCCGGGCGATTCCATCGCGTAGACGAGTGTGTGACCAAGGGGATTGTCGGTAATCGGGACCGGAATCTGGAAGATCCCGTCACCGATGGGCGCTGCGTCGCTCATGTGCATACCTCGTTGCCTAGAGGAACAAATTAGTTCTACTTACCTTCATAGTGACCTTTCAGCGCGGATTGCGATACCGCGGGTCCCGATTAGCGGTCCGGCATGCCCGTGACCTGGCGCTTTTGCGCGAAAGCCGACCCGGAGACCGGAATACCCACTGGAAGCCGGATGCTGTGGAATGCTCCACTCGGACCAGCTTTCACATGCTCGCGTTGCGACAGGAGACTGCTTTGACCACAAACCTCGTTCGATCACGGCGCCGGTGGTACACGACCGGAATGTGTGGACTCGCCGTAGTCGGCGCCTCGGGGCTGCTCGCCCCCAGCCTGGCGGTTGCCGCGCCGGCCGCGCTGCCTGCCGGCTGCGTGCAAGGCACCGGAACCCAGGTGACCTGCACATTCACTTCAACCGGCAGTGCGCAGTCGTTCACGGTCCCCGACGGCATTACCAGCTTGGCGGTGACGGCAACGGGCGGACGTGGTGGAAACGGTGGTCAGATCCTCGGCGGTGCCGCGGCTGTCGCGACCGGGCGGTTGACGGTCGCCGCAGGTGACGCGCTGTACATCCAGGTCGGCGGGAACGGCGGTGACGGCACCGGGCTGGCCGGATACAACGGCGGCGGAGCCGGTGGCACCGGTGCCGGTGGGGGAGGCGGGGCGTCCGACGTTCGCACCGGCTCGGGTGAGCTGGCGGATCGCCAGATCGTCGCGGCAGGCGGCGGCGGCGCGGGCGACACCTATATCGGTGGCGCAGGGAACCTGACCCCGACCGGCCCCGACGGCCAAGCGGGCGGCGGCGGGGGAGGCGGCGGCGGTGCGACCGGCGTCGCTGGTGGCGTCGGAGGCAACGGTGGCAGTGACCCGCACGGTTCGCCGGGTGAAGCCGGAATCGGAGGCGCCGCGGCAGGTGCGAGTGGCGGCGGTGGCGGCGGCTGGTTCGGCGGTGGCGGCGGCGCCGACAACTACGGCGGTGGCGGAGGCGGCGGTGGCTCGTCCTACGCGCCGGGCGGAACACTCGCGACCGCAGCGGCGGACGCAGCACCGACTGTCATCATCACCTATGGGCAGGGCTCGGGAACCGGATCACTCGGAAACCTTTTCGGCAGCAGCTGATCTCGACTCCTGTGCTGGAGACGTGAGAGATCGCAAGCCGACTCGACGACATCGGCGGCAGCCCGGAACTCTCGTCCGGGCTGCCGCCGATTTTCGTGTCGTCAGACTGCAGCGACCGCCGCGGGAGAGTCGGCGGATTCGTAGATAGCTTCGATGCGGCGCCGAGTCTCGTCCGGGTCGGACTTCATCGCGAGGACGAGTTCGGAAATGACGAGCTGCATCGCGTGCTCGAGCTGCCGCTTCTCGCCGGCCGAGAGGGGCTTTTCCTGTGAACGGGTCATCAGATCGCGGATGACTTCGCTCACCGTGAAGATTCCACCCACGGTCAGCTTTTCCTGATTGGCCTTGAACCGACGAGACCAGTTCGACGGGTCGTCCACCGTCGGCCCGCGCAGGATGTCGAAGACTCGACCAACTTCATCGTTGTTGATCGCGTTCCGAACGCCGATGGCCTCGGCTTTCGCGACCGGGATCTCGATGGACAGCCCGTTTTGAGCGACTTCGAATTGCACGTAATCAGTGGGTAGATCGTTGAACATCCGGGTCGTGAGCTTTGTGACTGTCACGGACCCATGGTGCGGGTACAGGAAAATATCACCGATATTGAGATTCATTGATTACCTACCCTTCGCATACATTATGACACACGCTGCCATGTTGACAACGGATGTCCGGATGTGAACGATCGACGCGTGGGGTTCTCCTACCGATAACGAAGGCCGTTGATGACCAGAATCGAAGTGTTCCCCGTGCCGTCTGACCTGCCCGTCGGCCCGCTGGGGTTGCGGGAGCGGCGACGTGAGCAGACGAACGTGGAGATCAGTGAGACTTCGCTCACACTGTTCGAGCGCAAGGGCGTCGAGGCCACAACCGTCGGGGAGATCGCGCAAGCAGCGGGCGTGTCTCAGCGCACATTCTTTCGATACTTCGCCACGAAGGAAGAGGCCGCGCTCCGGGACCACTGGGCCTTCGAGGTGGTCGTGGCATCACGGCTCGACCAACTCGACTCGACCCTCTCACCGAGGCTCGCGTTGGAGACGTCCTTCGCGGACGCATTGGTGACGTACGCGGACAGTTCGTCGACGCCCTGCCGGCGATTGCTGCGGGTGAACAGGCTCATCAAGAAAGAGCCTGCGCTGCGTGCTGTGCTGGCGCGCGAGAGTGTGCGGCGGACGGCGGCCCTGGTCGATGCGGTGTCGAAGAGATTCGACTGCTCCGACCTACAGATTCGCCTGGCGGTCGACGTGTCGGTCGCCGTGCTCCGGGCGGCGTTGGAGACGTGGGTGGATCGGTCTTCCACCGACGAGACGGCGAGCCTTCCTGAGATCTATTCCTCGGCAAGAGGACTCGCGCGCGCGTGATCGGACGCGTCCCGCCGGTGCTGGCTCAGGCGGCGAGGAAGCTGAATCGGACGTGCCGCACCGGGTTGTCGACATTGGTGTCGACGAGGCAGACGGACTGCCAGGTGCCCGTCGCGAGCGCGCCGTCGAAGACAGGAAGGGACGCGTATGGCGGCAGGAATGCCGGCAGCACGTGGTCGCGACCGTGTCCATGGCTGCCGTGACGATGGATCCACCGGTCGTCGCGCGGAAGCAGGTCGTCGATCGCGCGCAGCAGGTCGTCGTCGCTCCCCGCGCCGGTCTCGATGACCACGAGTCCCGCCGTGGCGTGCGGCACCCAGACATGCAGCAGCCCATCGCCGGCGCCGGCCGACGCGAGGAACTTCTCGATCTCACGGGTCAGGTCGTACACCACCGGCTCGGCGCCGGTGCGCACCTCGATCTCGGTACTGAACATAGTCACGACGGTAGCGCGATCGCGCGTGACAATCGATCGATGCGTATGCGGCCTGGTGTGTGTCGGTGGCTACCCGAAGACCGCACCGACAATGTGACCTATCCCTGCCACGATCGGAATCGCCAGCAACGCACAGAGCGGTGTCAGCAACCCGATGAGTACTCCACACGCGATGCGCCGATGGATCTGTCCCACAATGAAGAACGCAACCATTGTGACAATGCCGAGCATGAGAGCGACCCATGCCCAGGCCGGGGTGCCCGAATCAGTCGACGGATTCACGATTCCGATGACAACGAGCACGACGGTAATTGCCATGGAAAGGTAGGTGGCGGCACCGAACCAGGTGTCAGCTTTCTCGGTCACGGCGCCACCGCATACTTCGCATCGATATTGATCGCGAAGTGGATTGCCGCGAACTCCAATCCCACTAACGCAGCAGTGACAATTCCCAACGCGAACCCGCCCGATTAGCCTCGCTCGCTGTGCAATTCGTGGGTTGCACGTTCGTTGCACTCGCCAGCCCATCGAGGAGGCGCGGGCGTCGCAGCCGGGTACGAAACGACCTTCGAGGTTATCGATCACTCGAGCGACCTCGTGCACAGGCGATGCGAGCACTCACAGATCCGCTCGATCGACAGTCAGGACTCCCCCCACCCCACGCTATTTGGATCCCTCGATCCGAATACGCACTGCCACGAGAAGTGTATTTGAAACTCCTCGCCGCGTCGGCAGTGGCATGCCAAGCCCAGGACGCGGCGATGCGTGACGGTGTGTGAGGGCGCGCGTGGCTGCGGTCTCAGGATGGAAATCGTGCGTGGCGGAACGGGTTATGCTGAGTTCGCACTGTTGGTTCCTTTCGGTGTGGGGCCCGGTCCCAGCGTTCCCTTTGGCGGAGGGGGGACCGGGCATTCCGAAAATTGAGCCCACTACCCCAGGGCCACTCGGGAGCTGTGCGGGATTCCATCGGACGCCTGGCGGTCACGTGCTTGGCCGTGCCATGACGTTTGGCTCATCCATTCGTGTGGGTCGACGCGTCGAGGCATTCGCTATCGCAGGACGCTGCTACTTGCGGCCGGCGGCCCACTTCATGCCCCAGCTGTAGGTCTTGTCGAGATCGGCCTGGCTGCCTTCGACGTACTTCACTTCACGGGTCACGGTGATGCCCTGCCCGGTGTTCTGCAAGATCGCGATGGCGCAGATGCGAGCGGAGCTGTTCGCCGAGTCCAGGCGCACCTCCACCTCGGGGCCGCTGGTGGGGTAGAGGGTGACGACGCCGTCGACGGCTGCCCAGTTGGGTGCGCCGTCGTAGATCATCGCGAAGATGAGGATGCGCTTGAACATTTCCGGCCGGTCGAGGTTGATATGCATGTTTTCGCCGCCGGTCACTGTGCCGGTGCGGTCGTCGGCGTCGAGCTGGATGAACGGCGCAGCCTGCAGCGATCCGAAGCTGTTGCCGAGTGCCTGGACAACACCCTTCGATCCGTCGGCCAATTCGTAGAGACAGCCGAGGTCCAGATCGATGCCGTTGCTGCCGCCCGCGGCGGCCGCAAGTTTCGCGAAGAAGCCGGCCTTCTTGGGCTGCGGCGCCGCCCCCGTCGACCAGTTGAGGTTGACCCGCATCGCGCCCTGCCGCTCACCGGACTTCGTGAGGCTGACCGACGGCGCGGCCTTCGACAGCGTGACCTTGCTCAGATTGACTCCGCCCTGCGGTGCGGCAGGAGTGGAGGGGCGTCGGGTGTAGTCGATGGCCACAGGTGGGAACCTTCCGATTGGCTGAGCGGATCGCGTCAGAACGTTGTCCGATTTGCACGATTTCGGTCCAGGGTAGCCGTAGTCGCGTGGTCGGACTTCAGCCCGGCCACGGTCACGCTGATTCCCGCGCACTCCACTCGATCGCCGGGCAGGTGTCCATCACCATCGCGACGCCCTTTGCGGTCGTCCGCTGGAACGCGGCCTCGTCGATGACGCCCAGTTGGAACCAAACGCCTTTCGCGCCCACCGCGACGGCCTGGTCCGCGAACTCGCCGGCGGCCTCGGACTGACGGAAGACGTCGACGACGTCAATCGGAAACGGAACGTCCGCGAGTGTGGCGTATCCCTGCTCGCCGAGCACGGTCGGTGCGGTGGGATGGATGGGGACGATTCGTTTTCCTCGGCGCTGCAGCAACTCCGCAATGCGGAACGCCGTTCGGTCGGGATTGCCGGAGAGCCCGACGATCGCCCACGTTTCCCAGTCGTCGAGCATCGACGAGACGGCACTGGGGTCCTGCCACGAAGTGTCCACACCGCAAAACTACTACTCACCGCGGACTTCAGCCGGGATCGCAGAGCTGAACTGAACCGTCCGTGCGAAAGTATCCGCATGGTGATCCGTATCCCCGAGAATCCGCGCCTGGTGAATGGTTCCGAGGAATCGGTGTGGAATGCGCTGTTGGGTCAGCTCGGTGATGGTGACCTCGTGGTGGCAAACCAGCGGGTCACCGACCGACTCAAGGACCACGAGATCGATTTCGTGGTGGCGCTCGAGGGGTACGGGATCGTCTGCCTGGAGGTGAAGGGCGGGCAGATCTGGCACGACGGCAGCGATTGGTACCAAGAGCAGCGAAAAGGGCCGACGGTGATTCACCCGGTTCGGCAAGCACGGGACGCGCTGTATGCCCTGCGGAGCTACGTGGAAGCCGACCCGCGCTGGAGTCACGGGCGGCTGCGATGGGACCACGTGGTGGTCTTCCCCAACACAGAACTCACCGACGACTTCGCACTGCCGGAATGCCCACGGTGGAAGGTGATCGATCGCAGCGACCTGGACGACGTGGTGTCGCGACTGCAGAAGGTGCTGTCCGGCCAGCAGCTGGATCGGCCGGCGCTGCCCGAGGACGGGGTCGATCAGCTCACAACGGTCCTCTCCGGACGCGGACTGCCGCAACGCGACGTGGTTGCGCGAGCGATCGCGCACGAAGACGCGGCCGATGCGCTCACCGCCCAGCAGTCGGCGATACTCGACGCGATCCGGCTGTTGCACCGGGTCGAGGTGCGGGGTGGCGCCGGAAGCGGCAAGACGTTCCTCGCGGTCGAGAAGGCGCGGCGGTTGGCGAAGCAGGGGCAGCGCGTCGCACTCATCTGCTACTCGCACGGGTTGGCGTCGTATCTCGAGCGATTGACCGCCACCTGGTCCCGCAAGGAGCGTCCCGCGTACGTGGGTGAGTTCCACGCGCTGGGGCAACTGTGGGGAGCGCCCGAGGGCCCGGACGAGAGCATCCGCAACACCGACACCGTGCAGTTCTGGGAACACGACCTGCCGCGGCACATGGCGGAGTTGGCGTCGGCACTGCCGTTGCGCGACCGGTTCGACGCGGTGGTCGTGGACGAGGCACAAGACTTCGCCGACGACTGGTGGGGTCCGCTGCTGGCGGCGCTGCGTGACGACGAAGCCGGGGGCATCTACGTATTCAGCGACGAGGGGCAGCGGGTATTCGACAGGCAGGGCGTTCCGCCGATTCAACTGGTCCCGCTGGTGCTCGATCACAATCTGCGAAACACCCGTCAGATTGCGGACTCGTTCACACCGCTGGTGGGACAGCGGATGCGCCTGCTCGGCGGGGAGGGCCCCGACGTACTTTTCGTGCCCTGCGCGGCGGAGGACGCGCTGACGATTGCCGACGACCAGATCGATTCCTTGATGGACGAGGGGTGGCGTCCCGAGGATCTGGCCTTGCTTGCCACGGGCAGCCGTCACCCGGAGCAGGTGAGCCGGCAGACGGAGGGCAACGCGGCGTATTGGGACAGCTTCTGGGATACCGAGCAGGTGTTCTACGGGCACGTCCTGGGATTCAAGGGACTCGAACGGCGTGCCGTCGTGCTGGCGCTCAACGAGAAGGTGGTGCAGGAGCGTTCGCGTGAGCGGTTGTACGTCGGTCTGTCGCGGGCGCGGGATCAGCTAGTGGTGTGCGGGGATCCGGACTTCATCAGGGAGGTAGGGTTCACGTCGGGGAAGCCGCCGAGCGCCTGGGCCATGGCGAGGAGGGCGTCGGCGTGGTCGGCGTTGAGGCCTTCGATCGCCGGGCCGGCATGCGGGGTAACGGGGTCGGCGGTGGCGGCGGCGTTGGACTCATCGGTCGCGGAGTCCATTCGTGCAGACCGTAGGTGACGAACGACGCCTACGGGTCGCCGTCCCTGGCCAGGCTCGCGAGGGTGCCCACATTGGTGGTGGCGGCGGGGCGTCACCGGGAATCGGCGTCGGTCATCGAGTCCGTCAACACGGTCGTCAATGAGGGCGGGTTTCAGTAGGCTACCCACCTGATCCAGGTGCCACTAATCCGAAAATGAGGTGACCTTGCTCGTGGTGCCGGCACGCGGGTTGTCCCGGCGGAGCGCAGCGGAGCCGGGAAGGTCGTGGTGGTGTTGTTGTGCGGGTCAGGCGGCCGGGGTGAGGGTGACGGTGTAGCCGAGGGCTTCGAGTTGACGGATGTGGTTGCGTTTCTTGGTGTCCGGGTTGATATGGCGGGTGTAGTGGTCGGGGCCGAGGTCGTGGAAGGTGGTGTGGTCGTCGGAGAACAGGTGCCAGACGATGACCAGGATGGAGCGACCGACGGCGACGATGGCCCGTTTCTTACCGCGTCGTCTGGCGATGCGCCGGTACCGGGCGCCGAGGAAGGTGTCGGTGCGGCCGGCCACGACGGCGACCTCACCGAGGGCCCGGGCGAGGTAGCGGTTGCCGTGCCCGGTGGCACCGTTGCCCTTGGACTTGCCGGCCGAGGAGCTGATTCCGGGCGAGAATTTCGCCCACGAACACAGGTGCCCAGCGGTCGGGAACCGGGACATGTCCACCCCCACCTCGGCGAGAATGGCGGCGGCGGCGACGGGACCGATGCCGGGGATCTCATCCAGGCGTGCCGCCGCCGATCCGAAAGGGGCCAGCTGCGCCTCGATCTGCTCGTCGACCGCGGCGATGTCGGCGTCGATCGCGTCGATCCGGCCCAGCATCCGGGCCAGCAGGAAGGCATGGTGGTCGTCGAAGTGCCCGTTGAACGCCTCCTCGAGCCGGGCGATCTTCACCCGCATCCTCGACCGCGCCAGCTGGGCGAGGACCTTCGGGTCCCGTTCGCCGGCGATCAACGCGTCCATCATCGCGCGTCCAGATACCCCGAAGATGTCCGAGGCCACGACGGAGAGTTTGATGCAGGCGCTCTCGAGGAGTTTTTCGACCCGGTTCTTCTCTGCCGTGCGCGCCCCGACCAGATCGGTGCGGTAGCGGGTCAGGTCCCGCAGCCGGCGGATCGGCCAGGGCGGCACGAAGCTGGGTCGTAGCATCTGCCGTTCGGCGACCTTGCACAACCAGACAGCGTCGAGGACATCGGTTTTGGGCCTACCGGGCAGGTGTTTGACGTCGCGGGCATTGACCAGCCACGGATCGAGGCCGTGCGCCTCCAGAAGATAGAACACCGGTTTCCAATAATCCGACGTCGCCTCCATCACCACCCGCTCGACACCCAACTCGACCAGATGATTCGCCAGCTCGGTCAACGCCCGGGTCATCGTCGAGTGCGTGGACACCTCCTGCAACCGTTTCTTCCGTCCAGCCTCTGCCGGGATCCGGACGCAGCACACCACCTCCGCCTTGCCGATATCCAGGGCCGCGACCCGGGCGATGATCTGTTCCTCGTCGTGCGATTCCACCAGCATCGTCGTCCTCTCCTCACCGGCGCACACACCGATTGATCAGGCGTGGTCACCCGTGGGGATCACCGGGGTGAAACGGAATCTAATCCTCGTGCTCGACAACGACGGCAACAGTGAAGGGCCCACGGCGTGATCCCCAACGCCCGGCTAGATGACGGCCTCGAAGAACCATAGGGGGACGGCGTCGACGGGCGACCACCACACCATTTTCAGCCTGGAACGGGCGTCCCACCAGGGACAATTTGGCTAGATGGTTGATTCCTTGAAGGTGTGTCACTGCGGGGGTGGTAGGCGGAGGGTTTCCAAGATCAAAGCGTGACCAAAGAACTGGAAACCCTCCTGACCGAACTGTATGTGCTCATCGACGATCATGTCGTCGAACCCCGCACCGGTCGGGGTCGGCGGCCCGTGCTCAGCGATGCCGAACTGCTCACCCTGGCCGTGGCACAGATGCTGCTCGGGTTCGATTGTGAACGCCGGTGGATCCGGCACGCCCACCACAGCGTCGAGTTGCGTGCCCTGTTTCCCTACATTCCCGGACAGTCGGACTACAACAAACGTGTCAGGGCGGCACGAGGGTTGCTGTGCAAGGCAATTCAGACGCTGGCGCGGATCTCACCATCCTGGTTCGACGACCTGTGGATCACCGACGCCACCCCTGTGCCCTGCGGGATGTCTCGTGAAACGGTGAAGCGATCGGACCTGGCCGGACACGCCGGGTACGGCTATTGCGCTTCCCATTCGCGCTTCTACTGGGGGCTGAAGCTGTATCTGGTCTGTGCGGGCGACGGGATGCCGATCATGTGGTGCCTGGCGAATCCGAAGCTCGGTGAGCGTGAGGTGGTGACCGCGCTGCTCGAACGCGATCATCACCTGATTCGGTCGGGGCAGATCTTGCTCGCCGACAAAGGCTTTTCCGGCGCACAGTTCGCCGATACCACCGCCGCGATGGGTCTGAAGCTGCTACGCCCGGACCGTAAGGACGAAACGTACAAGAACGGGAATCTCGGCGGGGTGCGGCAGTGGATCGAATCGGTCAACCACACGTTGAAAGGGCAGCTTGGCCTGGAGGAACACGGTGGCCGTACCACGCACGGGGTGTTCGCCCGCGTCGCCCAGCGTGTGCTGGCGATGGCCGCCGGCATCTGGCACAACTGGAACATCGGCGCCACTGCCAAGCGATCATTGATCGCCTACGACCACTGATCCGTTCAAGGAATCAATCATCTAGATCCAGCCCTTCAGTAGCGTCGCTGTGCCGGGGCGTTGCGGCTCGGAGCCAAGCGGCGCCCCATTTCAGCGAGGACCTGTTCGGTGGCGGAGTCAAGACGTCCCTTTTTGAGGAGGCCTTGGCGGTGCAGGTCGTTACGATGTAGGCAATCTAGCCGATGGTGATTTCGAAATTGGTCGGCGTGCAGGGTCCGCGACGACATGGTCCACGACCGTGTCGAATTCTCTGAATACCAATCTGAAATGTACTCAGAGGGGTGCGACAGCCAGCGCCGTCTGCATCAGGTTGTGTCCGAGGCTGTTCCGCTTCGTCACGAGGTACTGAGTGTTGTGGTCGTTCGGTGCGGATTCAAGGGGTGTTGTGCCGGCGATCGTGATGCCGGCCGCGGTGAGGCCCGTGGCCTTGGCGGGGTTGTTGCTGAGCAGGTTGATGCGATCGATCCGGAGGTCGCGGAGGATTGCTGCGGCGTCGGTGTAGTCGCGGGCGTCGACGGGCAATTGGAGTTGGTAGGCGGCGATATTCGCGGCGAGTCCGATGCCGCGGCCTTCGTGCCCGCGGAGGTACAGCAGGACGCCGCATCAGGCGTCGGCGATGCGTTCGAGTGCGGCGGAGCGTTGTGCGCCGCAGTCGCAGCGCCGTGAGCCGAGGACGTCGCCGGTGAGGTATTCGCTGTGGACGCGGGTGAGGGCGGTGGTGCCGGCCGGTTCGCCGAACACCATGGCCAGGTGCTCGATTCCGCTGGTGGAGCGGTAGACGATGGCGGTGAAGGTGCCGTGGTCGGTGGGGATTTCGGCGTCGGCGCAGCGTTCGATGGTCGCGGTGCGGCGCCGGTAGTTCACCACTTCCTCGATGGTGACGACGGGCAGGTTCTGGCTTGCGGCGAAGGAGTGCACGTTTTCGCCGCGGAGCATGTCGCGCTTGTCTGCGGTGGTGACCGCGCAGATCAGCCCGACGGGGGACAGACCGGCGAGGGTGCACAGGTCGACGGCTGCTTCGGTGTGGCCGGGCCGAGTGAGGACTCCGCCGTCGCGGGCGCGCAGCGGGAGGACGTGGCCGGGCCTGGTGAGGTCGGTGTCGACGGTCTCGCGGTCGGCGAGCAGGCGGATAGTACGGGCCCGGTCGGCGGCGCTGATGCCGGTGGAGGTGCCTGTGGCGGCGTCGACGCTGACGGTGAACGCGGTGCCCAGCGGGTTGTCGGGATCCCCGACCATCAGGGGGAGACCGAGAGCGCGCGTTCGTTCGGCGGGCATCGCGACGCAGAAGAAGCCGGACGTGTGCCGCAGGAAGTAGGCGGCGTCTTGGGTGGTGACGAACTGTGCGGCCATCACGAGATCGGCTTCGTTCTGACGGTTTTCGTCGTCGAGGACGAGGATCGGCTTCCCGGCGCGCAGCTGCTCGAGGCACTGTTCGACGGTGTTCATGCCGGGCTCGCGGGGGTGAGCTGATGGAACGTGGACGTGTAGAACAGCAGCGGGTCGGGGGTGTCGGTGGCGCCGAGTTCGACGACACGGGCGACGACGAGGTCGTGGTCGCCGACAGCTTGGACGAGGTCGATGTGGCAGTCGACCCAGGCGTGCGCGCCGGTGAGGCGGGGAGAACCGGTGGTGGCGGGGGTCCAGTCGATTCCGTGGAATTTGTCGGTGCCGCTGCGGGCGAAGGCGCGGCCGAGTTCGTGTTGGTCGGCGGCGAGGATGTTGGCGCAGAAGCGGCCGGAGGCGGCGACCTTGGGGAAGGTGGTGGAATGCCGGCCGACGAAGAAGGCGACGAGGGCGGGGTCGAGGGAGACGGAGCTGAAGGAGCCGACGGTCAGTCCGACGGGGTTGCCGGTGTCGTCGAGTGCGGTGACGGCGACGACGCCGGTGCAGAACTTTCCGAGGACGGTGCGGTAGGCGTCCCGGATGTGTTCGGGGGTGGTGGCGGTGATGTGCGGTGAGGTGGGGGTTCGCATCGGTACCTACTTCAGGCTGTCGAAGTGAATGGTGTGGGGGAGAAGTGCCAGCCGCCGCGCTGCCACGGCGGCTGGAACGCAGAGCTACACCGAGAGCCCCGTCTTGGCCCAGAACTCCTCGAACGTCGCCGAGCACATGTCGGTGCCGCGGGTGACCTTGCCGTCCTCGAAGCGGTGCGTCATCACGATCGTGGTGTCGAGTTCGAGTTCGCCGAGGCGGCGGTACGCCCGGACGTTGGCGGTCACCAAGTCGTCACCGACGACGTCGACGGAGACGACCTCGTTGCGGGATTCGTCGAGCTTGGCCAGGACGCCGAAGGCCTCGAGGAACTCCGCCTTGGTGTAGAGGCGGAGGGTTCCCTCGAGCGTGAAACCGGCCCACGTCATCTCGTCCGAGTACAGCTCCACGAGCGGAACCGGGTTCCCCTCGTCTGCGGCGGCGAAAGCTGTCTTCAGGGCTGCGGCATTGCTGTTGGTCATGCGGACTCCATCGTCGCTTCGGATATGTCGGCACCACGTGTCGTTCCTGTGGTGTGCATCACCCTGCCCGTGCGCGGAGCCTGGCGGAACCGTCCAGCTACGTGGTTCGCTACGGTCACACCAATCCGAACCCGGTGACCCGAATCTGCGCAGTTAAACGCCACTTTCTCGGCTCGGGCCCGGGTGTGAGTACGAAAGGCCACGGTCACGATGACACATCTTGACCCCCGAAAGTTGACAGGAGGTGCGACCAGCGACCAGGGTGATCCAGATCTCAATCACCGGGAGGTCGACCGACCGGTTACGAGTCCAGAAGGGGCCTTGTGAACGCTGACGAGTGGGATGAGATTCGCCGACTCCACCGGCAAGGATCCCCCATCAAGCACATCGCTGTGCAGCTCGGAATGTCGCGCAACACGGTGCGCCGCGCGCTGACTCTCGACCACCCGCCCACCGACCACCGAAGCCGACGCGGCTCCGTCGCCGACCCCGTCGATTCGGCCATTCGGGAGCTGATCGCCGACGACCCCGGCATCGCGATCGCGGAGATCGCGCGCCGGATCCAATGGGCCAAGTCGAGGACCACGCTGGCCCGCAGGGTCACGAGCATCCGTGCGGAACGGTCGACCGGCGAACCTCACGACAGCCCCGCCGACACGGTGCCCGCGGCTCCGTCGGTCCCGGTCTACGGATCGAGTTTCGTGGGCCGTCGCACCGAACTGCTCGAACTGCGAAAACTGCTCGGTGACCACCGGCTCGTGACGATCACCGGCCCGGGCGGAATGGGCAAGACCCGCTTCGCGATCCATGCCGCCGGCGAGTACCGCCGCGCGTTTCCGGACGGTGTGCGCGTGATCGAACTCGCCGCGCTGCGCAGCCCCGACCTCCTGACCCAGACCGTCGTGGACGGGCTCGCCCTCGCCAACCGCGACATGCATGCCAGCCCGACGGAGAACACCATCATCGAGTATCTCCGGACGCGGCGGATGCTCCTGATCCTCGACAACTGCGAGCACCTCCTCGACGAATGCGCGCAACTGGTGTCGGTGCTGCTGCGCTCCACGACCGAACTGCGCATCATCACCACCAGCCGCGAGATACTCTCGGTTCCCGACGAATTCGTCTTCCCGCTCTCCCCGCTGCCCACGGTCAACGGAACGGCGTCGGCCTCGCCGGCCCGCGGGACGGGAAGCGCGGTGGAACTGTTCGTGAACCGGGCCGCCGCCGTCCTCTCGAAATTCGAGCTCACCGAGGACAACCGCGACGCGGTAATGCGCGTCTGCGATCGCCTCGACGGCCTGCCTCTCGCCATCGAATTGGCCTGCGCGCGACTGCCGGTGCTGTCGGTGTACGAACTGGCGGATCGGCTCGATCACCGGCTCAATCTCCTCACCACCGGCAACCGCACCGGGCCGCAGCGGCACCGCAGCCTGCAGGCGACGATGGACTGGAGCTACGAACTCTGCACGCGCGAACAGCAACTCCTCTGGTCACGCGCCTCGGTGTTCGCGGGCGGATTCGACCTCGGCATGGCCGAAGAGGTGTGTAGCGACGACGACGTCCCGGCGGACACCGTGCTCGACGGCATCTCGGCGCTGGTCGGCAAATCGATCCTGCACCGCGAAGAGGGCGGCACGCACGTGCGGTTCCGGATGCTCGAGTCGATCCGCGAATACGGGAACAGCAAGCTGACCGCCGCGGAGATGGACACCCTGACGCTGCGGCACCTGCGCTGGTGTACGCGGCTGGTGACCACGACGGCCGACAGTTGGTTCAGTGCCGACCAACGCGCCGGAAGCGAGAAACTGCGTCGCAACCATGCCAATATCCGGTCGGCGTTGCACGCGGCTCTGCTGGATTCGTCCGACGACGACGAAGTGCGGATGGCCGCGGACATGGTCTCGCGCGCCTGGTTCCTCTGGTCGTGCGGGTTCTCGGTGCGCGAGCATCGGATGTGGCTGAACCGCATTCTCGAACGGGAGACGGCGCCGACGGCCACCAGGGGGCGGATGCTCGTCAACCTCGGCCTCGTCCAGACCCTGCAGGGCGACCGCGAATCCGCCGACTCGGCGCTCATCGAGGCCAACGCCGTCAACCTGACCGCCGCCGACGCCATCACCGGCGCGTTCACGGCGGACGTCATGGGGCTGAAGGCCTTCTTCGCCGGCGATTTCGAGGAGGCGGAACGGCGGCTCACGGCGGCGCTGGAAATGTATGAAGAGATCCCGGACCGTGAGGATCTCGCCCACACGCTGCGCGTCCACCTCGGGATGCTGTACTGCTTCACCGACGAGACGGCGCGTGCCACCGAACTCTTCGAGACGGTGAACGAGCGTGCCCTCGCGGTCGGGGAGTCGTGGCTGCGTTCCTACGCCGTCTACGGGCTCGGGCTGGTGGCATTGATGAACGAGGAGTTCGAGGACGCACTCCGGCTCGGCTCCGAAAGCCTGCGCCTGCGGCGTGACTTCGACGACGTCGTCGGAACCACCCTGGTCACCGACCTTCTGGGATGGGCCGAAGCCGAGGCAGGGTCGGCGGAGCGGTCGGCCGTGCTCCTCGGTGCCGCCTCCTCGATGTGGGAGTCGTTCGGCATGCAGCTGTACGGCTCGAGCCACTGGGTCGAGCAACGCGCACGCTTCGAGAAGCAGGCGCGAAAGTCTCTGGGAAACGATCAGTTCGAGAAGTGCCACACCGGCGGGGCCGCGATGTCGGTCTCCGAGATCACCGGATTCGTCCTGGGGGAGTCGGTACCGTCCGGGGATCCGGCTCCCGGGGGTGGCACGCGCCCGGAAGACCTCCTCTCCCCGAGGGAGCAGGAGGTGGCGACGCACGTCGCCGCCGGCATGACCAACAAGGAGATCGCCGCCAAGCTGGTGCTGTCGCCGCGCACGGTGGAAGGGCACGTCGAACATATTCTGGAAAAGCTCGGGATGAGCAGGCGCCACGAGATCGCCGCCGCGTTAGCGCACGCGGGGCGGGGCACGCCGAGCTAGTTCCGCGTGCCCCGCACTCGCAGGGATGTGCTGGTCAGACCTTGTTGAGGGCACCCGCGTCGACGGGCATCGCGATGCCGGTGACGTAGCGTGCCGCATCCGACGCCAGCCACACCACGGCGTTGCTGACATCCACCGGCTCGATCCACGGAGTCGGCAGCACGTTCATCGCCGTCTCGCACGCCTCACGGAAATCCTCGTGCGTGGGCGCCTCCAGATCGGGACGGAACAGGCGGTACATGTCCTCGTTGTCGATCATGTCCGTCAACACCGACGTGGGATGGATGGAGTTGCACCGAATCCGATGGGCGCCCAGCTCATTGGCGGCGGTCCGGGCGAGTCCGGTGACCCCGTGCTTCGCGGCGACGTAATGGGCGAAGTTGGGGAAACCCTGCAAACCGCCGGTGGAGCTGATCAGGACGATCGACCCGCCCTCACCCTGCTCGATCAGGTGGGGAACGGTGGCCCGCATGGTCTTCCACACACCCGACAGGTTGATGTCGACCATTTCGTCCCACTGCTCTTCGGTGAGCTCGTGCAGCGGTGCGGACGAGAAGATGCCGGCGTTCGCGACCACGGTGTCGAGTCGTCCGAGCTTCGCGACACCCTCGGTGACCACATCCTGGAGCTGACCGAGCGACCGCACGTCGGCGACCGCGACGTGGGCACGCTGCCCGAACTTCTCGATGTGCCGGGCCGTTTCCTGGAGTTCGTCCTCCGTCGCACCGCGGTACTTCGTCGTGGCCGGCTTGGCGCAGAGGTCGACGATGATGACGTCGGCGCCCTCTTCCGCGAGCCGGATGGCATGCGAGCGTCCCTGCCCGCGTGCGGCTCCCGTGACCAGTGCGACCTTGCCTTCAAGCTGTCCCATCAGGGGTCCTTCCGTTGTAAATGTGTGGGGGTCTTCAGACGGCGTATGCGCGCATGATCGGTGTGGCGGCGTCCACGAGGGTGATCTGATCGACCAGCATGTGCTGCGTCGCGACAGCGGCGTCGCGCACGCACCGGCCGAGCGCGCTGGGGTTACGGATCGACTGGCTGCCGGCCCAGCGGTGCGCGAAACCGACGATCTCACCCGCGACTTCCTGCGACCAGGTGATGACCTGGCGCAACCGGGCGCGCTGCTCCTCGGTGATCTCCACACCGGCGCGCGCACTGGCCTCGGCGTCCTCGTGGGCGGCGTACACGTACAGGCGAGTCGCCTGGTAGAGCGCCTCGTACTTGCTGAATTCGCGGCGGAACAGTTCCGACTCGCCGACGACCGTGGCGTAGCCGGGGCGTGCCTTGTTCGCGACGATCCGGACGATCTCTTCGAGCGCCCGCTTCGCGAGACCGAGTGCCACGGGGGCATGCCCGCCGACGCCGATGCCGAGCAGCCCCAGCCGGTACACGGCCTCGGGGCGGACGGGGGTGGTGGAGAACGTCTCCATCGTGAACTTGTCCGGGATGAAGCGGTCGTGGACGGCGTAGTCGTAGCTGCCGGTGCCGACCAGTCCCATCACGTTCCAGTTTCCGAGGAATTCGACGTCGGCGCGAGGGAGGAAGCCGACGCGGCAGTCGGGGGTGCCGGCTTCGTCCACGATGGGGTTCCCGTTGTCGTCGTGGACGACGAATCCCGCGCCGATCCAGGTGGCGTGCGCGGATCCGCTCGCGAACTGGTAGCGGCCGGTGACGCGGTAACCGCCCTCGACGCGGACGGCTTTGCCGGTAGGCATGATCATGCCGGCGGTGATTCCGCGGTCCGGGCCGCCGAACATCTCGCGGGCGCCCTCGTCGTTCATGAATCCGGCGGCGATGCCGGTGCTGAAGGAGTTGGCCATCAGCGCCCAGCCCGTCGACGCGTCGGCCCGCGAGATCTCCTCGATCACCTCGAGTGCCTGCACGATGCCCAGCCCGCCGCCACCGAACTCCGTCGGGACGAGGGTCCAGAACAGCTCCGCCTCGGCGAGGGCCTCGTACACCGGCCTGGTGATCGTCGCGTCACGCTCGATCGCATCCGCCTCCTGCTCGACGATGCGAGCGACCGCCTTCGCCCGGGCGAGATAGTCGACAGGCTCGGCGGAAACGGACACTGCTCGATCAACGGTTTGCGTCATGGAAATGACCTTCCTGGTATGCAACTCGGCTCGTCGTCACCGCACTCTTCGGTGGGGACGAGATCGCGGTATGACCTGAATCACAATGGTCTGTTCGCGCGTTGCACACAGGCGGGTGACCACGTGGTCCACTACGTGGTCACCCGGTCGGGTAATGCGGCGAGTGTGAAGCTCGCCGGTCGACTGTCGTGGGTTGCCGCGTTCACACGGCGTGAGAATCGCCGTGTTGGCGACGGGTCACCTGCTTCTCAGGTCCGCCCGCGGGCCCACCGCGGTGGCGGCCACGCCCCTGGTTGACTCGACATCTGCCTGCCGAACTCGATGGCGGCGGAAACAGCCTGGCCACCGGACATTGCCATTCGCTCGTCACTGCGTGGCGGAAGCAACTCGACCGAACTTCCGTAGGTCAGCACGGAACAGACCCCGTCCTTTTCGAGGACCAGAATTCCCGGGTAGAGCTCGCAGACCAGAGTCCGCGACCCGGGTGCGGTCGTGAAGTGTGTGGCCCTCACCTCGAGCAGGGGCCGTCCCGCGACAACGCACGCGGTCCAGGCCGGCCGCGCCCAGGCACCAGGAGGCGGTATGTTTCGGATCCTGCGCGGCCCGTCGAAGTAGCGGCTGAGCGCAACGAAATCGACCAGGTCGCCGAATCGGTCGGCAGCACTCTGAGCGTGTGCCCCGGGAATGGTGAATGCCTCATGCATGTCATCCGGTAGCGGTTCGACCTCGTCGCCGAATGACAGCATCGTCTGGACGCGGCCCCCTTCGACGACGAGGACGCCCTGGTACAGCTCGCACACGAGCCCTGTTCCCCGTGCTGTTCGATGTGTGTCGCCCCGACCTGCATCCATCCGTCGGTCTCGCGGCATTCGCCCGGGGAGCATGCGATTTTGTACCGCATCACCTGTTCCCACAAGGGCCGCGAGCGTGTCATCTGTCCCCGAAGCGCGGCGCCCAGAACGGCAGGTTGCGAAAGTAGTCGATGTCCTGGTCTTGATCGTCGAACGCGAATTCGATGAGGTCGTCCCACTCGGGTCGCAGGTTGCGGGCGACCGGCCACACCGTGTCCTGGCTGGTGTACAAGTAGTACCGCCGCGGCAGGGGAGCGGTGTCCTCCCACTCCACGGTTACCGAGCAGCCGTCGCCTGGGTTGCCGGCGATGACACCGCGCAGAGAGAAGTCCATCACGGACACCGAATTATCGCGGCGATCGAACGGCACATCGTCAGTCACGTTCTTCCGCGTTCGCACGATGATGCGTTCGCCCACTCGCATGTCGACGACCTTGGGCTCGTACCGAGGATCGGGATCCATCCGCCACTCGCCGGACGCCAGGAAGTCCTTCACCTGGTTGCGGCCCGACCGCTTGCTGCCGCATCCCACGATCCAGTAGCACTCGTCGTCATCGAGCAGAGCAATGTCGTCCTCCGTGTGCGCCGCGCTCTCTGCCGCATCCGTGTTGCTCATGCGAACACAGTAGAGCCAACGGCGGACGTGTTCTGTAGGTCGCCCGATGCAACTCCGATAAGCCGCAAAGGGGACGCGCCGGCACCGTGTTTCGCGATGGCGATTGCCTACGCATACCGCCCGCGAGGAGCGATGGATCCGAATGCGTGCCTGTGTACGGCAGATACGGTCACGCGACCGATACCGGACGAGCTTGGGTCCGTGTTACCTAGTGACCGTTGAGTGGATTGCAAAGCGCCGCAGTAGTAATGCTGCGACGCGGATCGGTGTGGTCGACTCAGTACGTCGTCAAATTTCGTGCTTCTTACATCTCCGAAGGACACCGCCGATGACCCAGCCTCAGCCTCCCTACGGTGAACAACCGCAACAGCCGTCTGGAGTGCAGCCATACGGGCAGCAGCCCTTCGCGCATCCCGCCCAGAACTTCGGCCAGGGATCGGGACTGCAACAGCCCGCGGCGTACGGCTACCACCCGGTGACGGGATTGCCGTACTCGCACAAGACGAAGCTCGCCGCCGGCTTGCTGAGCATCTTCTTCGGGTACTTCGGCGCGGGACGGTTCTACGCCGGCCACACAGGCCTCGGATTCGCGATGCTGATCGTGAACATCGTGCTCACCGTCGTCTCCCTCGGTATGTGGCTCTTCGTCGCGTGGATTTGGCCCGTCATCGACGGAATCGTCCTCCTCGCAGGCGAGCCGAAGGGCAAGAACGGACTCCCCTTGAGGTAGCGGCGAAGCCGGGCGGATCCCGAGGAAGTGGCTGCGCGACCGGAGGTTGCCTCGAGGCATGCGTGGTCACCCAGTCGGGTAATGCGCGAGAGCGGCGAGCACGAAGCTCGCCGCTCTCAGCCGGGCAGGTCGGTCGGGGAGGGAGTCACCCCCGGGTCACGCGCTCAACGCCCGGTCAGTGCCCGGGCCTGCTCTGTCAAAGCAACTGTCGCCGCGCGTAACTGGTCGACGGAGTCGAGAGGCTCTGCGTACCCGACGCGGGTGACGGCGACGCCGCGGGGTGTGGTGACGCGCAGGTCCAACCCGTAGCGGTCGGCGCCCTCGCAGGTGACCGTCTTCGCGTCGGGGAAGCCGCCGAGAGCCTGTGCCATCGCGCGGAGGGCGTCGGCGTGGTCGGCGTTGAGGTGCTCGATCGCCCGGCCGGCATGCGGGGTGACGGGGTCTGCTGTCGCCGCGGCGTAGGACTCTTCGCTCGCCGAGTCCATTCGCCCGTAGCCGCCGACCCACCGCACACGCTGGACCCGCAGCACCCAGAGCGAGAAGTCGCTGAAGTCGATGTAGACGTGCGCCGCCGGGATGGCCGCCAGGTGCGCCTCGCGCGCGGCGGCGAGTTCGTCGCCTTCCGGGCGGTAGACGTACCCGGCGAGGGTGATGCGGGTGCTGGCCAGCGGATCGGACGGCGGGTTCGGTGCGACGATCGCGATGCTGGCGCGGGGATCGTGCGCGAGGTTGCGGCCGTGCTCGGCCATCTGCGACACACACAGCACGGGGGAGCCGTCGAGCAGACCGTAGGTGACGAACGACGCCCACGGGTCGCCGTCCCTGGTCAGGCTCGCGAGGGTGCCCACATTGGTGGTGGCCGCGACGGTCCGGGCCTCCTCGGCCGCGGACGGGCGGGCGGGATTGGCGACCTCCTCCAACGGCGGCGGCACGGTCGGGGCGTCACCGGGATCTCCGTGATCTAGGTTGGTCATTCGTTGAACGGTACCCCGCCGGAAATTGCCGGTGGCATTGCCGTCGACCTGCGCTTACCGTTGAACTGAGGGCTCGATCGTCGAGTGGCTATGCGAGTGCGACCGGGTCCTCGCGAAGCGTGATCGTGGGTGATGCGAGATGACCGCGTTGGGCGTGCTGGCGCTGGTGCTGGGTGTGCTGTTGATCGTCGTCGAGGCACACGCACCGACCGCGGGCGTGCTCGGCGGGCTCGGGGCACTGTTCGTCGGGGCCGGGGTGTGGCTGCTGTTCACGTCCAGCGACACCGCGCAGATGATCGCCATCCCGGCGGCCGCCGGAGTTGCGGTGGTCGGAGTGGGTCTCGCCGTGGTGGGCGGCCGGAAGGCGCTCGCCGCCGGGCACGCGCCCGTGCGCACCGGAATGCAATCCCTCATCGGATCCGACGCCACCGTCCGCAACTGGAAAGGCAGGCAGGGTCAGGTCGAGGCCGCCGGCAGCCTGTGGAGGGCGCAGACCCTGTTCGGGGACGACGAGACACCGACCGCGGGCGATTCCGTCGTCGTCGAGCAGATCCGCGGACTCACCCTCACCGTGCGCCGCCGCGAACCATGGGAGCTCGAGCTATGACCACCATCATCGTCATCCTGTGCGTCGTCATCACCCTCCTCGCCGTCGTGGCAAGCAGCTCGATCCGGGTGCTGCGGGAGTACGAGCGGGCCGTCGTGTTCCGGCTCGGCCGGTTGGTCGACCTGAAGGGCCCGGGACTGGTGCTGCTGATCCCGGCGATCGACCGGATGGAACGGGTCAGCCTGCGGACCGTGACCCTGAAGATCCCCGTCCAGGAAGTGATCACCCACGACAACGTGCCGGCCAAGGTCACCGCCGTCGCCTACTTCCGGGTGGTCGACGCCGACCGGGCAATCGTCGAGGTCGAGGACTTCCTCGCCGCCACCCTGCAGATCGCCCAGACGACCCTGCGCTCGATCCTCGGCAAGGCCGACCTCGACGCCCTGCTGGGCGAGCGGGAACGCCTCAACGAGGACCTGCAGAAGGTCATCGACCAGCAGACCGAACCGTGGGGCGTGAAGGTCACCACCGTGGAGATCAAGGACGTCGAGATCCCCGCGAACATGCAACGGGCCATCGCCCGGCAGGCCGAAGCGGAACGCGAGCGTCGCGCCAAGATCATCAACGCCGAAGCCGAGTTCCAAGCCTCCGCGAAACTCGCCGAGGCCGCCGACGTCATCAGCCGCAACCCCACCACCCTGCAGCTGCGTTACCTGCAGACCCTCAGCGCCATGGGCGGCGAGAACAACTCCACCGTCGTCTTCCCGATGCCCCTCGACCTGGTCCGCCCGTTCCTCGCGGCGGCCAAGGACGCGGCAGCCACGGACGACGGAGACGAGCGCGCCCGGTTCGAGGCCCAGGCCAACCTCGCCGCGATGATCCCGCCCGCCGGCCCGGAGACGCGCACCCCGCACCACGCACGAAACTGACGTGCCCCACCGTTCACCGTCCGGACACCGCGCGTACCCCGGGCGGTGACCGCAGTGCGCTTGGCTAGGGTTGGACAACCAGCAGGAGTCCACCCGGGCACCTGCCCGTCGGGGCGAGCGGAAGCGAGAGACCGATGAGCGGCACCGAGGCAGCCGACATACGGACGGCCGAGTATCCGCGACCGTCGCACTTCGTGCTGCACCTCAGCGACACCCATCTGGTCGACGACGACCTGCTGTACGGGGCCGTCGACAGCGAGGCCACGCTGAGGCAGATCTTCACCGAGATCGAGGCTTCGCACGCCCGACCGGACGCCCTGGTGTTCACCGGCGACCTCACCGACCGCGGCCAGCCCGGCGCCTACGAGAAGCTGCGGGCGATCGTCGAACCGGTGGCCGCGTCGCTCGGTGCGCAGGTGATCTGGGCGATGGGCAACCACGACGACCGCGGCAACTTCCGGGCCGAACTGCTCGGGCAGGAACCATCGTACGAGCCGATCGATGACGTCCACGACGTCGACGGGCTGCGCATCATCACGCTCGACACGACGGTCCCCGGGCGCCACCACGGGGAGATCTCCGAGAGCCAATTGATTTGGCTGGCACAGCAGCTCGCGGTCCCGGCGCCGCACGGGACTATCCTGGCGCTGCACCATCCGCCGGTGCCGTGTGTCCTCGACCTGGCGGTGCTGGTGGAATTGCGCGATCAGCCGCGCCTCGCCGACGTGCTCCGCGGGAGCGACGTCCGGTCGATCCTCGCGGGGCATCTGCACTACTCGACGACGGCGACGTTCGCGGGCATCCCGGTTTCCGTCGCGTCGGCTACCTGCTACACCCAGGACCTCAACGTCCCGGCCGGGGCGTTGCGCGGACGCGACGGCGCCCAGGGCTACAACCTGGTGCACGTGTACCCGGAGACGATCGTGCATTCGGTGGTCCCGATGGGCAGCTACGACACCGTCGGCGAATACGTCACCGCCGAGGAAACCGGGCAGCGGCTCGCGGCCGAGGGCGTGCGGATCCCCGACGCCGGCGAGCAGGCCGTCAAGCCCGTCCGGGTCTGATCAGTTGCTGCGCGGGAACTGTTCCCGGTAGGCCATGACGTCGGACAGCCGGAACCGGCGGTGGGTGCCGCGCATCTCGATGGGCAGCGCGCCGGAGTCGGCGAGCCGGCGGACATAGGTGTCGGAGACGCCGAGGATCTCCGCGGCCTGCGATGTGGTGAGCAGGTCGGCCACCGCACCGAGCGCCACGCTCTGACCGTCGGCGAGGAGAGTGAGCAGTTCGAGGACGGCGTCCCGCGCGGGCTCGGGCAGCACCATTCCGTCGAGGGTGACGACCGGCGACGCGTCGAGGGCGGTCCGAAGCTCGGTCGCGGCCGTCGAGCCGAGCGCGGAAACGATGTGGTCGATGCTCATGCCGTTTACGATCTCATGGGCCTGCCGGGCGACGGCGCAGAGCGGTAGCCTTTGCAGATGGACGAGTTGCGCGATCCCACAGCCTTCGAACTCGCACGCGCCGACCAGATCGACGTGACCCCGGAGATAGACGAAATCGGGGAGCTGCTGCGCAAGTCCGGCCGCAAACACGCGGCCGACGAGGACGAGCCCTGGCGGCACGGCTACCCCTACGACACGAAGATGACGCGGCGGCAGTACGAGAACCGCAAGCGGAAACTGCAGATCGAACTGCTCAAGTTCCAGGCCTGGGTGAAGGAGAACGGCGAGAAGGTCGTCATCATCTTCGAGGGCCGCGACGCCGCAGGCAAGGGTGGCGCGATCAAGCGCTTCACCGAACACCTCAACCCTCGTGGCGCGCGGGTGGTGGCGCTGGAGAAGCCCACCGAACGCGAACGCACCCAGTGGTACTTCCAGCGGTACGTGCAGCACCTGCCCGCGGGCGGGGAGATCGTGATGATGGACCGCTCCTGGTACAACCGGGCCGGCGTCGAACGCGTCATGGGCTACTGCACCCCCAACGAGTACCTCGAGTTCACCCGGTCAGCGCCGGAGTTCGAGCGGATGCTGGTGCAGTCGGGCATCCACATCGTGAAGTTCTGGTTCTCTGTGGGCCGGGAGGAGCAGCACGCCCGGTTCGTCTCCCGCAGCACCGACCCCGTCAAGCAGTGGAAACTCTCACCCACCGACCTCGCGAGCCTCGACAAGTGGGACGCCTACACCGAGGCGAAAGAGGCCATGCTGTTCTACACCGACACCCCGCACGCGCCGTGGACCGTCGTGAAATCGAACGACAAGAAACGGGCCCGGCTCGAGGCGATCCGCTGGATCCTGCACCGCTTCGATTACACCGGCAAGGACGCACGCGTCGTCGGCAAACCCGACTCGCTCCTCATCGGTTCTCCCGCAACGGTCTACGACGAGGGTGAGCGCCCGGCCGACGCGTTCCCCAGCGTCTGATCAGATCCCGGTCTCCCACGGCGCCGGGATCGGGAAGTAGTTCTCCAGGAACTGTGTCACCTTCCGGGTCCGCAGCTCCAGGTCGATCTCGGGTGCGCTGCCGTCGTTGAGGCAGAAGAAGTCCATCGACCGCTTCGCGAGCAGCGAATCCATGTCGCGGAGCCCCGACTTCATGGTGGTGTCGACGTACTTCACCCGCGCCGCCGTCTGCACCACCGCGCGGCCGCTCATCAGCGCGTAGTAGTGATACAGCGAGTTCGTCACCGAAATGTTGGTGCTGGCCCGGAAAGTGCTTGCGGCCGTGGCGGCGAACTCGTCGGGGAACTCCTTCTCCATCTCCTCCATGACGCTCTTGCGGAGCGGGGTGGCGGCGTGCTCGAGGTGCCGGGTGGTCATCAGCCCGAACCGGTCCTGCAACAGCCGGCGGTTGACGCGGGCCGCGTTCTCGAAGCCGCTGCGCTCGTCGTCGTTGTGGCCCAGCCCGATTCGGGTGGTCGCCTCGATGAACATGGTGATCCCGCCGGGGGAGAAGAACATCTGCGGGCCCACCGAGCGGCCGAAGAACATGTCGTCGTTCGAATACAGGAAGTGCTCAGCGAGCCCGGGGATGTGGTGCAACTGGCATTCCACGGCCTGCGAGTTGTGGGTGGGCAGCACCGACGGGTCGGCGAAGAACTCCTCGCTCGGCATGAACGTGACCCGCGGGTCGTCGGCCAGCCACGCCGGACGGTCGGAGTCGGTGGCCACGAAGATGCGGCGGACCCACGGCGCATACATGTGCACCGAACGCAACGCGTACTTGAGTTCGTCGATCTGCCGGAACCGGGCGGCGGAGTCGTCACCCTCACCGACCACGTAGTTCTGCATCCGCTTCGCGCGCTGCGCCTGGAACTCCGCCGACGAGCCGTCCACCCAGGAGAACACCAGGTCGACGTCGAAATTGATGTCCGACGCGTGGTCGGCGAACATGTTCTCGATGGTCGGCCACACCCGGCCGAACCGCTCCACGGTGCCGCGGACCGCCTCCTCCGACCGCACCACACGGCGGGTCAGTGAATTCTCCATCGGCAGCACGATCTCGTCGTCGCTGATCGACCACAGCTCGATCTGCACGCCCGTCGACGCCCCGTAACTCAGGCCGCTGGCCAGGTGCACGCGCGGCCGGAACAACCGGAAGATGCGGGCCTTCGACGTCGCGGACAGGCTGCCGTCGGAGACGAGGACCGCGGGGCCCTTGGCGTCGACCGTCTTGGAGTAGAACGGGCGGTCCTCGCACGCGGCGACGAGCGCCGCACGCAACGCCTTGCGCTGCGCCCAGTTGATCGCAATCACCGGGCGTTCGTCGTTGCCCCGCACCAGCAGGTACTCGATGCCGGCCGCGTCGAGGACGTCGCGGACGAACAACAGGTCCTCGACCATCGCCTCGTGCGGCGTCGTGTGCGTGATCGGCAGCGCGAACCGGCCCTTGAACCGCACCACGTCGGGACGGTCCCGCAACCGCGACGACGCGGCGGCGGAGGCATGCGCGACAGCGTCGGCGGTCTCCTGCTCCGGAGGAACCAGGTACACGTCGTGCGGAGCAGAAGAATGAGTAATGTCGGGCCTTTCGGTGACGGTCGCGAGTGCGAACAGTGCCAGTGTAGGCCCAGGTTGCGGGGCGACGGTCAGTCGAGGACCGTGAAGAACGAGTCGCCGTCCTCGGCGGACCCGTCGATCTGACCGCGATCGGTGCGCGAGTCCTCCACGATGACGCCCTCGACGACGGCGGCGTGCTTGGTGCCGAACACCGGAATGTCGATCTCCTCGTCGTCGATGACGCGGTCGACGTCCTCGGTCAGCTCGTCGTCGGGCAGATCCCGCAACGACACCTCCTGCTGCTGCTCCAGCGGGGTATCGGGCTCCTCCTCGGACAACTTCTCGTCGAGCGACTCACCCTCGCGCTCCTCACGCAGCGTGGTACCGAACCGGTCGGCCTCACTCCAGCCGTCGGGCGGATCGACGACGTCGTCGCCGTCGTTGTTGCGCACGTCGTCGGAGTCCAGGCTCTCGCTGGGGCTCAGCGTGTCACCGGGCCCGTCTTCGATACTCATAACCATCAAATGCCCAGATCAGGCGTGGTTGAAACTTCGATGGTCGAGGTCAGGCGACAGCTCGAGCGTCGCGCAACGCTTCGAACGCGGCGATCTGTTCCGGCGACCACCGCGTCGAGTTCACCCGGCTCGAATCGAGGTGCACGAGTATGACGGTCAGCTCCGCGGCCTGCACGCCGTCCTGGTGGAGGGTGATCAGGAAGGTCAGCGAGGTGGTGCCGATCCGGTCGAGGGTGACGTCGACGTCCGCGGCGCCGGTGAACAGTTCGCGTCCGAAGTTGCTGACGACGTTCACGACGGCGGTCTGCGTGACCGGGTCGAGCAGGTCGCCGCATGCCTCGACGAGCGCCCGCTTCCACGCCACGGCGGCCGCCTCGTGCACGCAGTAGAACGGCACATGGCGGCTCACGGACGCCGGCGCGTCCGGCGTGGCGTTGTTCCGCAGGGGGAGCGTGTAACGAGGCATGGATCGGACATTACTTGCTGCCCGGACGGGCGTCGCAGCCGGAGGACGGCGATGACAGGTCCGGACCGAAGGCGGCGTTCAGTTGCTCGAGCACGTACGGCCAGGGGATCCGCTCCTGCTCCAGTCGGAGATCACCCTCGCGCAAGGATCCCAGGGCGGCGGCTTCGGACCCGGTCAGGTGGGACACTTCATTGAACGTCGGTGACTGCTCCCGGACCGCGAGTCCCCGCCACCGATCCAGGGTGGCCTGATCCATCAGCAGACTCCGCACGTGCGGAAGGTGCCGGCGCAGGCGGTCGAGGATGGCGAACCCGTGACTGTCGAGGTCGCCCCAGTACCAGACTTCCGAGCCGACCACCCACGGGACTTCGGCCAGTTCGTGGACCGTGTAGCCGCTGCCGTGCACCGCAACGGTGTCTGCCAGTGGCGGGAGCGCGTACAGGCCCTCCTTGTTCTCGAGAATCAGCGTGCGCGCCGGGTTCAGCGGCAACGTGGTGAGTTCCTCCAGGGAGGTGGCGAAGCGTCGCGGACTGCCGGCCAGCAGACCGGGATCGCACAATGCGAGATCGCGCAGGTGGGGAAGGCTTCGGATGCCGAGGTCCCGGCTGCCGCGAACGCCGTCGAGTAGCGTCTCCACCACGCCGCGGTGACGCGCGAGCCATTTCGTGTCGACCCCCGGAACGGGAAGCTGACGAACGAAATACCCGGAGTTCGGTTGGTCGCTCAACCACCGCGCGATGGTGGTCAGCCTGCCGAAGTCGTCGTCGTCCAGTTCGAGCCATTTCGCCGCGGTCGCGGCAACCGCGGCCGACAACTCCGGGGTGCCGGGACCGAGACGGTCGACGAGTGTGTCACGGCGCATCACCAGGGCGCGCCATTCGGTTGCGCGGCCACCCGCGGACGCGATCCGGCCGGCCCCGGCCAGCGTCAGCCGCACCGGCACGTCCTGGGTGCCGAAGCTCGGCCACCGCCGCGTCGCCCACTCCACCCGGCCGTCGCCGGCGTAGCCGCGCCAGGCGCGTACCCACGCGACGACCGTGTCGGGGTCCCCGGCAATCTGCTGCTCGGACGGCGGATGCAGCGCCACGGTCAGCGAATCCTGATCGGCGAAAACGGAGTCGGCCAGCCAGCGTCGTCGGCGACTGTTGTAGGCGGCCAGTGCCTTCGCGGCGGCTACGGGCGGCAGAACGCATCGTGTGCTCATGCACTGCCCACGTCGTCGAACTCGATGAGGCTGAGTTCGGTGTGCATGCGGTCGCGGATACTCACGGTCACCGCACCGCCGATGTACTCCTCGAGGGTGCCGAGCAACTTCAGCGGCGTCGCCAGCACCATGTGGAAACCGAACTGCGCGAACACGTCCAACGCCCGGCGTGTGTAGGCGGAGTCGGCGCGGTCGAACGCCTCGTCCAGGATGACCGTGCCGTAACGGGGAAGGTCTGCGCCGTCGGGTGCGAGCTGATACCGCAATGCCGCTGCCAGACAGAAGAACACGAGTTTCTGTGCCTGACCGCCGGACAGTCCGGAGCTCGAATCGTGGTAGTTGCGAGCCTCTCCGGCGCCATCGATCTCGACGCCGATGAATCCCACGTGCAGGCGAGTGTCCAGGACCTGCCGCTGCCAGCGCTGATCTGCGGGTTCTTTCGAGGCCAGACGCTCCAGCACCGCCGCCATCCGCTCGAATCGCTCCTCGGCCGCGGGGCGCTGCTCGACGTCCCAACCACCGCTCGTGATCCGGGTCAGGTCGTCCAGCAGGTCGGCCGCCGCCGGCGAACGTCGCTCGCGGACGTCGATGCGCAACCACCGGTCGGTGTCGAACGCGGAGCGGCGCAATGAGTCGTTCACCGGGTCGATCCGGGAACGGATCTCCGCCGGCGCCTTGCGGATCGTGCGAGCGAGTTCGCCGATGTTGCGGTGCGACTGGTCGTGCAGCAGCTGGAAGAACCGATCTTCGTACCGGGGGAGACCGTCGGAGCGCAGCCGTTGGAGAATCGCCAGGGCGTCGTCGACGTATTCGGCGTCGACCCTCAACTCACCGCCGCGGGACTCCCACCGCGCCAGGTACTGCGACAGGATCCGGACGATCGACGCGCCGGCGGCAGACACCGCGTTCTGCGCCTCACCCCTGTCTTTGCCGATGCCCTGGCCGACCTCGAACAGCGCCCTGTCGATATTGTCCGATGTGACCCGGCGCGCGAACTTCTGAAACCGCTCCTTGATCCGGGCAGCCACCGCATCGGGGGCCGTCTCGCCCGCGTCGAGTCCGGCCTGCGCGATCCTCGCTTCGAGTTCCGTGAGCGCAGTCCGGTGCACCGACAAAGCTGTGTCCGCCTGACGCCGGGCCGCGTCGGCCTCGTTCTCCGCCTTCTTCGCGAGCTCGAGGTCAGCCGACACCGCGGAATGCTCCGGGTTGTCCTGCTGCCAGGAGTCGAGGCGGCCGTCCACCGCGTCGACGGCAGCCTGCGCCGCGCTGACGTCGACATCCGCCCACTGCGCATCGAGGATTGTCTGTGCTGCGCGATTCTGCCGGGCGATCCGCTGATCCTCACGGTCCAGCGCGTCGAGTCGGCTCGTGACACCCGCGATCGTGACGTCGAGATCCGCGATTCGACGGCGAATGTCCTCGAGTTTGGTTTCGTTGTCGAAACCGAGAACCCACCGCCGCCGGTCGTCGATGCGGCTGCGGTCATCCTTCTCGTGCCGCTCCGTGGAGTGTTTGACCTGCCCGGCACGTGTCACGGCGCGGGCGTGATCCGCGAAGCCGGCCGCGGTGTCGACACATGCGTAGTCGTAGCGGTCCGCGAGATGGTGGTGGATCCACGGGGCGAGCGGACCGTCCGAGACCTCTACTCGGCGCACCAGCGACAGCGCCCCGGTCTTCGGCACCGTCGTCGGCGTGGCGCCGACCCGCACCCGGCGATACACGAGCCGCGCGCCGAGGTGGGTGGCATCGACGGCCGCCGCGACCGCCGGATACACCTCCTCCGGGACGAGAAGGGTGCGCCCGAGGCCGCCGAGGACCCGCTCGATGGGGCCGGTCCACTCGGAGTGCTCGTCCCGGACCGCGATCAACTCGCCCGCGAACGGCACGGCGTCATCGGGGACGCCCGCGGCGGAACAGATCGACTCCCGGGCGCGCAGCAGTCCCGGATCGATGTTGGAGCGTCTTCGGGCGATGATCTCCCGATCGGTGATCAGCGCGGCGCGCTCCTTCTGCGCGGTGCCGCGCTGTTCGGCGAGGGGATAGCGGTCACCGAACCGCTCCTCGTGGGTGGTGGACGCCTGGCGCAACTGATCCTCGAGTTGCCCGCGCAACCGCGCGAACTCTTCGGCGGTCTCGGGAACGGTTCCCTCCCAGGCCGACACCGCCTCTGCGATCCGATCCCGCCTGGCACGCACCCGGGCCAACGTCTTCAGTTCTGCGTCTCGCTGCGCGTGGAGGGTGGCCAGCCGGCCGCCCTCGATGCCCTCGAGTTTCACGGTCAGATCGAGGGTTTCCTGGCGGGCGCGTTCGGCCGCTGCCGTGGCCTCGGCCGCGCCCGACTCCAGCAGGGGAGTCAGGGCGCGGCGTTCGGTGCGATCACCGCACAGCAGCGACAGCGTCATCTCGGCGTGAACCGCCCCGAGATGCGCGTTCTCCTCCTCCGTGTCCCGCAAGGACTCGAGGCCGCGGCGCCGCGTGTCGGCCAGGTCGACGAGCGGTGTGAGCATCTCGACCTGAAGCCGTGCGTCGACGACGACGCGGTGGGCCTCCTGCAGATCGTGGAACTGGTTGACCGCGCGCTCGGCCATCGCGAACGTGCTCGGGGTGTCGAGCATGTAGTCGCGGAACAACTGGTCGAGGCTGCCGAGGCTTTTCGCGGACAACGTGCGGTGCAGCAGTCGCTGCGCGCCTTCCGTCGAGATGCCCAGACGGGAGCGGAAACTGCGGGCGAACGGCGCGTAAGTCGGGTTGACCGCCGCCTCCGGCCACCGCTTACGGATTCCCCTCGTGTCGATACCGCGGGCCATGAACGCGCTGAAATCCGTCAGGTCCAGTTCGTGATCGAGAATGAGATGGAGGTGGCTGACATCGCCCGCCGCGTTCTGCCCCCGCCCGAGATGCATGAGCTTGACGAGGGTGATCGGCGGATCGTCGGTGCCCGCGCGGTAGGTCAGGGCGATGCCGCTCCACGTCGCACCGGTCCGCAGGTACGAGGCGACCAGCCCCTCCGTGTCCGCGCCCGCCTCCCGCCGCCACGCACCCCGGATGTACGTGACGAAGTTGCGTCCCGAGTTCGTGGCCTCCTGCGCGGCCGCGTTGAACCGCAGCTGATTACCCGGGACCAGAACCGCCGAGATGGCATCGATGAGCGTGGACTTGCCGGAGCCGGAATTGCCGGTGATCAGGAAACCCTTGCGGGCCACCGCGAGATCGTGGTGGCCGTGCAACGTCCCCCAGTTGACGACCTGCACGCGCGCGAGTCTGCGTTGACCGGGATGGATCACGATGTGCCCTCCTCCAGAATCCGCCGGAACTCCGCCTCGACGAGAGCGACCTGTTCGGCGTCGAACAGCTGCCGCAACACCGGGGAGACCTCCATCCGATCGTCGGTCGACGTCTTTGTGAGCAGCGAATACTTGTCGAGTTTCTTCCACGACGCGTTGATGCGCTTCGCGTAGCCGGCGGGGTCGGTGTCGCTCGCCGCGCGATACATCTCGAGCTGTTCGCGCAGTTCGTCGAGATCGACGATCACCCGTTCACCCGGTTGCGCGCGCAGCAGACGTTGGCGCAACGCGAGCAGCATGACCGTGTCCATGAAGGTCAGACGCTCGGTGCGCAGCACCGTGGGAGTACCGGCGTCGCCGGTGTCGGCGGGGCGGGTGAACGCCAGCTCGTTCTCGTCGTCGATGACGAGAACGAGAAACACGTCGGCGAGCCGGGACCGGAGGAGGCGCTCGTCCCGGATCACCGCGCGCCACACCTCGGGATGCTTGGCCGCGGTGACGAGCGGGCCCTTGAGCAGCTGCACGAAGGCGCGCCGCGTCTCCACATCCAGTTCGCCGGTGTCTCCGGGGTACTGGCCGCGGGTCGTCGGCTCGTCGGTCATGTCGGGCTCCCCGTGGGTTCGTATGCCTGCCGGGTGGTGAACTCGTCGGCGGCCGGATCGAACAGGCGACGTCGAATCGTCGCCCGGCGTGCGACGCCGGCTCCCGACACCCACTGAATGTCCTCGGTGCCGTCGATCGCGTGCCCGTGGTGGGTGGCAAGGACCATCAATCCCACCGCGCTCGCGAGCCCCTGAGTGGCGGGGTAGTCGCGCAGGACGTCACCGATCGTGGCGCGACCGTGCGCCCGCAGAGTGGCCGCGACGTTGTCGGACAATTCGTCCATATCGATCTCGGATTCTCGGACGAGCCTTCGGAGTTCGTCGAGATCGACGGTGCCGGCGTCGTGGGTGAGCACCGGTTCGGTGACGAGGTTGTCGGCGGGATTGTGCAGGCGAAGAGCTGCGACCGATTCGATGGTCATACCCACACGCACCAGATCGAGGTCGAGCAGGTCGTAGGGCCTACGACGTTTGGCCACGGCGACGGCACTCTGCTGCGCGGTGCGCAGCAACCGCTGCAGCCGGCGGTGTTCCTCGTAGTGACGTGACTGGACGAAATGACGCAACGACCGGGACAGTGAGGTCATCGTCGAATGCACCTCGGAGCCTGCCGTTTCCATCTCCGTCAGCAACGTCCGGAACCGTAATCTCTGATCGGTGGTCAGCATCGCGGCGAACGGCCGCTGCAGCACCGCGTCGATCCACTCGTCGATCTGCGACGACCGGGCCGGATCGAGAATCATGTCGTAGAACGCGGTGAAGCTGCGGCCGGCATCGGAGTCCCCGATCAGGTCGACGCCGCGGAACACATCTCCCAAAGTGTCGCCGCGGTCACCGTCGTCGTCGAGGATGCGCGCCCGCAGATCACGGTTGAGTTCCTCGAGTTCGGCGCGGACCCGGGCGAAGTCCGCAGGGACCTCCGAGGCCAGCGCGAGAATCTCCGCGGAACGCTCGACGGCACGATCGCCGTCGAGGACCGGGAAAACCCCCGACTCCACCGCCGCGATCTGCTGATCGATCGCCGCCCGTTCGGTCAGCAGCGCGGTGAGGCGAGTTTCCGTGCGCGGATCGGAATCCCGGGCCAGAGCCTGCAACTGGGTGGAGAGCGTGGTCAGGCGGGATTCGGTGGCCGAACTCGCCTGACTGGTGAAATTCGCGACGAACGCCATCGCGGCGAACGCGCCCTCGGTCGGTTCCAGAGTCTCTTCACGGGTACCGGCCGCCGCTCGGCGGAGCAGATAACCGGACCGCACCCACTCGGTGCAGTACGCCTGACCGGTGCGCGGGAAGTCGAGGCCCTCGTCGCGCATCGTCTGAAGGTCGGAGTCCAAGCGGGCGAACAGTTCCGGAGCCGGGAGGCGTCGGGTCCCGCGATCGAAGTGCCGGCCCAGCAGCGCCAGAATCGCCGGCGCCGTGTCGGCCCGCAGCAGCGTCCACGCGGCGTGGTCCTGGCGCAGGCGAAGAAGCCGATGGACGTCGGCGGTGATGGACATCGGACTCCTCTCGGTTCAGCCGGTGATGCGTTCCCGGCCGCCGGTCAGGTCGGCCAGCTCGGCGGCCACACGCCCCGCCTGCCAGCCGTGCTCATTGGTGATCGAATGCGACGTCGTGACGACCGAGGGGAACTGCTCCTCGAACACCGAACCCACCGCCTCGCTGCGCTCGGCCATGATCGGCACCAGTTCCTTGCCGTACTGACTGGACGCGTCGCGGCCGGCCTGTTCCCGGGCGATCGTGAGCCGTTCCCCGATCCGGGTGGCAAACGCGAGGAGGAACGAGCGACGGAAGCTGGGTGAGCGTTTCACCCGATCACCGCCCGCCTCGCTCAACGCGTGGGACGCCTGAACGAGCAGCGAGGTGAATAGCATTTCGCTGAGATCCAGATCGACGGGCATCCCGACCATGCTGACGAGGCCGAATCGTTGGTGCCAGAGCACGCGCACATTGTTGGTCTTCGCCACACAATGCAGCAACTGCACCTTCGCTTCGGGGTACGGATTGTCGACGAGCAACCGGCGGGTGACCACCTGATCGGTCAGTGAGGTGTGTGCATGCGCGTCGATCACAGCGCTGTCGATCGCATACCGGGTCATCAGATCCTGCGCCTTCGCCGAAAGGGTCTCCGCTTCCTCGGCGAACGTGGTCGCTTCGGCCTTGGCCAGCAGGCCGCGGATGCGGGAGAGCACCTTGGGTTCGGGCCCGCGTGGAGCAGAGGACGAGGCGACCGTTCCCTCGCCCCAGTTCGCCGGGGTCGCGAGCAGCGGGGTCAGGGGTATCAGGTAACTGCAGTAGCCGAGGAACGACAGGATCGCCGTCCACGTTTCGGTGGGGTCGGCATTCTCCGAGGCACACCACGCGGACAGGTAGCCACGGGCGGGTGCGCTGTCCGGAGCGATACCCAACTCGTCGAGCTGCTCCCGCCACTGAACCGGCGCGGTCTTGCGCGCCGAGGTGCGGCTCGCGTGCGCGCCGATCACGGTGACCGTCAGCCGAGCCGTGCGCGCACCGAATTCCCGGCGCACCGCGTGAACGAATTCCGTCGGCTGCCACCCCGTGCCGAACACGTGGTCCATCGACCCGTCGAGGATCCGGGACACCCAGTCGAGAACAGTGTCCGCACACCGGGAACCGTCGAGATCGGCCAGCTGACGGACCGTCCGCTGCAGCGACTCGGGATTCGCCGAGGGCCCGTACGCGAACTCGATTCCGGCGAACACCAGGGATTCGGCACCCTCGACCTCGGGACGGGGCGGACGCTGCTCCCTGGCATGGCCACGTTGCTGCTTCTTGCGTTTGCGTGCAGCGCGGTTCTGCTGACTGTTCCGGCTCAATGTGCACTCCTCACTCGAACAGGCTGCGGATGTCGTCGGCGTCGAGGGTGGAGCTGAGCAGGGAGTCGGCGTCCATCACACTCGCGAACAACGCCGACTTCTTCGCCTTCAGCGCCATCACCTTGTCTTCGATCGTGTCCTTCGCGATCAGGCGATACACCATCACGTTGCGGGTCTGCCCGATCCGGTGCGCCCGGTCCACGGCCTGGGCCTCCGTTGCCGGGTTCCACCACGGGTCGAGGATGAAGCAGTAATCGGCCTCCGTGAGGTTCAGCCCGAAGCCGCCGGCCTTGAGGCTGATGAGGAACACCGGGGCGGCGCCCTCCTTGAACTCGCGGAGAACGTCGCCGCGACGACGGGTGCTGCCGTCGAGGTAGCTGTGCGCGACGCCGGCGTCCGCGAGTCGGTCGCGGATCTTGCCGAGGAACCCGGTGAACTGGCTGAACACCAGCGCCCGGTGACCGCCCGCGACGACGTCGGTGAGCTGCTCGAGCAGGGCGTCCACCTTCGCGGACGGGACGTCGTGGTATTCGTCGTCCACCAGACCGGCGTCAAGGCTCAGCTGCCGCAGCAGCGTGAGCGACTGCAGGATCGTGAAGCGGTTCTTGTCGACGTCGGCGAGCAGACCCAGGATCTTCTGCCGCTCACGCTGCAGATGGGTGTCGTAGACCTTGCGGTGCCGCGGGTGCAGCTCGACGTCGAGCACCTGCTCCTGCTTCGCCGGAAGATCCTTCACCACTTGCTCTTTGGTGCGGCGCAGCATCAGCGGCTTCACGCGGCGGCGCAGCTGTGCCAGAAGCTCCGTATCGCCCTGCTTCTCGATCGGTTTGCGGTAGTAGTCGGTGAACCGGGCCGGATTCGGGAACAGCCCCGGGGCGGTGATCGACAGGAGCGACCACAGCTCCATCAGGTTGTTCTCCATCGGCGTGCCGGTGATCGCCAGCTTGAACGGAGTCTCGAGTCGGCGGACGCACTGGTAGATCTTGGACTGATGGTTCTTGGTGAACTGCGCCTCGTCGAGGATCAACCCCGACCACGCCGACTCCGCATAGGCGTCGAACTCGAGGCGGAATAGGGTGTACGACGTGACGACGATGTCGGCACCCCGGACCAGTTCGTTCAGCGGAACCTTGCGTCGTGTCAGGGTGTCGGAGATCGCGACGACGGTCGCGCCGGGGGCGAAGCGGGCCGATTCGGACTCCCAGTTCGACACGACACTGGTGGGGGCGATGATGAGGAACGACGGCGCGTCCGGATTCGACTGCCGCGCATGGCAGATCAATGCCAGTGCCTGCAGCGTCTTGCCGAGTCCCATGTCGTCGGCGAGGATGCCGCCGAGCCCGTGCTCCCACAGGAAGCTCAGCCAGCGGAACCCCTCCAGCTGGTACGGGCGCAGCCGGGCGTCGAGCGTGCTCGGAACGTCCGCGGGCCCGACGGTGGTCGGGGCCATCAGTCCGTCCACCTGCTGCCGCCACTGCGTCGACTGCTTCTCGACGGTGCCGAGCGCGGCGAACTCGTCCCACAGGCTCGCCTGGAAACGGCTCAACCGCAACGACCCGTCCGCGCGTTCGCGGAGAGCCCGCGCCTCGTCGATCAGCTTGCGCAGCGTGTGGAGCTCGGGTTTGTCGAGGGAGAAGTAGGCGCCGTCGGGCAGCAGTAGTTCGGTCTTCCCAGCGGTCAGCGCCGAGAAGACCTGGTCGAACGGAACGTCCCGGCCCTCCACTGAGAGGGTCACGCCGAGGTCGAACCAGTCGGTGCCGCCCTCGGATTCGGTGACGGACACCCCGATGACCAGGGAGTCGCCGGCCTCCCGGTAGTCGGCCGCTTCGCCCGACACATCGATCGACACGTCGGACTTGCCGTGGAGCAGAGGCAGGACCTCGGTGGTGAACCGCATCGTGTCGAGTCCGCGCAACGCCGTCGACTCCGGGCCGCTCGACCCCAACCCGTACCTGTCCCAGGCGATGTCGAGTTCGTCGAGCAGTATGCGTTCGCGGGCGTCGTCCCGATACTCGTCGCCGGGGGTCCGGGCCGAGAGCGGCGTGCGATGCTCGTCGTCCCCGACGGTGTACAGCCACTCCCAATCGACGGTGACCTCATGGTCGGAGAGATACGACGCCCGCATCACCAGGGTGGGCTCGGAGATCTCGGGTGGGACGAACGAGCCGTCCGAGGAGATGACCGTGGCGAGGTTGCGCAACTTCGGCAGGAAGTCCGTCAGGAAACGGGACTGCTCGGCGGCGGGAACCTCGATGGGTATGCGGCGGCGCACCAGGTCCTGCAGGGGAGCGGGGACGGTCGCGTCGAGCCGGGCGAGATGTATGCGGTCGTCCGCGTCGACGTAGAACAGGCCGTGGGCCCGGACGCCAATGAAGCCGACGGTCGCTGCGTCGACGGGTCGACCGTCGATCCGGACCACCGGCTGCACCACGAGAGAGCCCGTGGCCTCGTCGCGGGTGGCGTCGAGGCAGACCTCGGCCGTGCGGTAGGGGCCGAGCGCGCCCAGACGCTTGGAGGAGTGGATGAGCTCGACACCAACCCGGGCCGCCTCGTCGAGCAGCGACCACAGCTGGCGGCTGGCGAAGACCCCGAGGTCGAGATCGGTGTAGTTCTGGCGGCGATAGGTCAGACCCCCGTCGGCCAGCAGGTGGATCTCGTGCAGCACCCGGATCTGCTCGGCGGGATGCTGGAACTGGCTGCCCAGCTTGTTCCACGCCAGCCCGCCGACGATCCAGCCCCTGCTGCCCGGCTGGACGGGCCGTACCAGCAACCGAGGTGCCGCGCCGGCAGCCGACGCCTGCACCCGGAACTGGATGGCGAGCGGCGAGCGTCCGCCGGAGTCGCCGAACGGATCGGCGGTGAGGAGGGAACCGAGGGAGCGTTCCCAGGTGGGCGCGACCGCCGCCTGGGCCTCGGACCTCGCCTGCATCATCGCGGTGATCAGCAGGGCGGCGACGTGCTTGCAGTTCATGCCGACCGGACACGTGCAGATCCCGTACCGGTACACGGTGCGGCCACCGCTGGAGACGACGAACGCCGACGCGGAGTACGGCTCCCTCGCCGTGCCCGCCACCTCGCCCCACAGCTCCTTGGCCGCCAGATCCCACGACATCTCGATGACCGCGTGGTCGCGGGCGTACTGCTCGCCGCGGCGGTACGTGGTGGTGCCGAGGACCGCCTTGATCGACGCCATATCGATGTCGCGCAAGTCCCCGGGAAGCATGGCCACAGAGTAGTCAACCGCTCCGACAGGTCCCCGGGGTGCGGTGAGTCCCACCCCAGGGTTACTGGTCGCGCCCGTCGCGCGGCCGGAGACTTCGGTGCGTCGGGGGAAACCCATGGATCGGAGAGAACATCATGGCCGAGATGGTCGAAGCACCGCAGAAACACCGCACCGGCGGCGTCGCCAGAACACTGATCACCGTGTACGGAACGGTCGTGTACGTCACGTTCCTGGTCGTGTTCCTCTACGCGATGGGATGGGTCGAGGGCCTCGTCGTGCCCCACACGATCAACGACGGACCCGCCGCCCCCGTCGCGGTCGCGGTGGTCGTCGACGTGGTGCTACTCATGATTTTCGCCATGCAGCATTCGGTGATGGCCAGGCCCTGGTTCAAGAAGCGCTGGACGAAGATCGTCCCGGAACCGATGGAGCGCTCGACCTACGTACTGTTCGCCACGGCCGCTTTGGCGCTGATGATGTGGCAATGGCGTCCGCTGCCCGACCAGATCTGGCACGTGGAGACGAGCTGGGTCCGCGTCGCGATCTTCGCCGTGTCGCTCGGCGGATGGGCCCTCGTGCTGGCCGCGACGTTCGCCATCGACCACTTCGATCTGTTCGGGGTGCGTCAGGTGCTGCGAAATCAGAGCGGGAAGTCGGCTCTGCCCAGCCACTTTCGGACACCCGTGCTGTACCGGGTGATCCGGCACCCGCTGTACGCCGGTTTCATCATCGCGTTCTGGGTCGCGCCGACCATGACCTGGGGCCGGCTGCTGTTCGCCGTCGGGACCACCGGCTTCATCCTGGTCGCTGTGCGTTTCGAGGAACACGACCTGATCGACACGTTCGGCGACGACTATCGCACCTACCGCACGCGGGTGCCGATGCTCGTCCCGAGGTGCGGCGTAAAGCCGAGGTAGTCACAGACCGCCGGCGACGGCGATGGTCGTGGCGGTGACGTAGGACGCCTGGTGGGACAGGGCCCACAGCACCGCCTCGGCGATCTCCTCGGGTGTCGCGACCCGGCCGAGGGGGATCCGACCGGCGACCCGTTCGGGTCGCCCCGGGTCGCCCGCGGCCGCGTGGATGTCGGTGTCGGTGGTGCCGGGAGCGACGCCGACGACCCGGATGTTCGCGCTCGCCAGTTCCCGCCCGAGCCCCGTGGTGAGACTGTCGACGGCCGCCTTCGAGGCCGCGTAGCCGACGTATTCGCCGGGTGCCCCGGTTCCCGCCGCGACCGAACTGAGGTTGACGAGCACGCCGGGGCGCCCCTCCCGGACCCAGTGTTCGGCCGCCGCGCGGGCGTAATTGATCGTCCCGAACACGTTGACGTCGAACACCTCCCGCAGCGACGCGTCCGTGGTGGTGAGGAAGGTGCCGAGCGGACCGGTGGTCCCCGCATTGTTGACCACCGCGGTCAGTTGCCCGCGCTCGTCGGCCGCGCCCACCACGGCCGCGGCCAGTGCGGCGTCGCGCACATCGGCACGCACGGCGGTGGCGCGGATCCCGCACTGGTGCACGAGGTGGGCGGCGGCCTCGTCGTCGTTCTGATAGGTGAACGTCACCTGATAGCCGCGATGGACGGCCAGGCGCACGACGGCGGCGCCGATGCCGCGCGACCCACCGGTGACGAGGATGTGTTCGCTCACCATACGAGCGTATCCGGGTGGGCGCGGTCAGCGCGCGGGCCTGCCGAACGTGATGCTCGGCGCCGTCACCGTGATCGACGCGATGCGGACCGTGAGACCGGGGGCGGGCGGCGGTTCGGCGTCGATGACGGTGGGGTGATAGTCGACCTGCTCGGGCACCGGACGGGCCGGTGAGAAGACACTCCGGACCACCCCCATCGGCGTGCGGGCGATCGCGTCGGCCGACTGCTGGATCTGCTCGAGCGTCCGGAACATCGTGTCGACATTGTCGGACTGCCTGCCCGTGCTCACGGCCTCGACCACCGGCCGCATCGTCCGCAGCAGGAACACGACCTCTTCGAGCAGTTCCTCGGTGAGCCGGAGGATGCGGAACGACGTCTTTCCGACCTCGATCGGCACGGTGACCGTACACACGGCGACGCGGACGGGACCCTCCGCCGCCTCGGCCGCCCTCCGGTACGCGTCCTCGACCACCGGGGCGACACACGACGGCACGAAGCGGGAAACGAATGTCACTGGTCGACTCCCTCGCGGCACGGCGACTTGCTGTGCCGGGGAGGCTACCGCCCCGGCGGGCGCCACGCAGGACGAGCGCTCACCCCGGAAGCAGGGCGCGGACGGCGTCGATGGTGTCGGCGTCGGCGGCCGCCTTGTCGGGGCGATACCGCAGCACGCGCGCGAACCGCAGGGCGAGCCCGCCGGGGTAGCGGGAACTGACCTGGACGCCGTCGAGTTCGATCTCCACGACGAGGTCGGGGTGCAGGTACACGGTGTGGTCGTCGCGGCGGCGTTCGTGGCGAGGGAATTCGTCCGTCTGCCACTGCAGCAGCGCGTCGGTGAGGCCCTTGAACGTCTTGCCCACCATGATCGGTGAGCCGCCGTCCGGGTCGCGCGCCCCGAGGTGCAGATTGGACAGGTATCCGGTGCGCCGCCCGTACCCCCACTCCGCGCCGAGCACCACCAGATCGAGGGTGTGCTCCGGTTTCACCTTCTGCCAGGCGCGGCCACGTCGTCCCGCCGCATACGGGGCGGTGAGCGACTTGACCATCACACCCTCGTGCCCGGCGGCGAGTGCGTCGTCGAAATGGGTTGCGGCCCCCTCGCTGTCGGGGCGGATCAGGCCGGGGATGCGGTGTTGCGGCGCGACCCGTTCCAGCGCGTCCAACCGCTGCTCGAGCGGAGCGTCCAGCAGGTCGACGCCGTCGAGATGCAGGCAGTCGAAGAAGTACGGGTGCAGCAGCAGGTCGCGGGAAGACTCGGCGCCGAAGCGGCTCATCGTCTCCTGGAACGGCCGGGGCCTGCCGCTGTCGGTGAGCGCCAGCGTCTCCCCGTCGAACACCGCCGACGTACACGGCAGGCCCGCGACGAGTTCGACCAGTTCCGGCACGCTGCCGGTGATCTCACGCAGGGTGCGAGTGAAGATGTGCACCTCGTCGCCGTTGCGGTGCACCTGGATGCGGGCCCCGTCGAGTTTGTATTCGACGCTGACATCACCGCCGAGTTCGGTCCACGCGTCGGTGAGTGATTCGGCGGGGGAGGCCAGCATGGGCCGGATCGGACGACCCGCCTCCAGCCGGAACGCGGTGAGCGCGTCCACGCCACCGTCGAACGCCGCGACCGCCGTTGCGGGCAGCCGTCCCGACAACATGAACGCCCGGCGCACCGGTTCGACGGGAAGATCGGCGGCCGCCGCGATCGCGTCCGTCATCACGCCCTCCAGTGCGCCCTGGCGGAGGTCGCCGGTGACCAGCCGGATCAGGAAATCCCGCTCGTCGGTGGTGGTGCGGGAGAACAGGTCCGCGAGCAGTTCACGCCTGCGTGCCGCCGACCCGGAGCCGGTGACCTCGGCGACGGCGGAGACGGTCCCGTCGACCTCGGACACCGTGACGGACCCGACGTCGACGGGCGTCGCCTGAATGTCCGCGACTGTCCGCCAGCCGATTCCGATGCGGCCCTGCCTGAGTTCCCCGGACAGCCACGCGACCACCGGTTCCACCTCGGACGGCTCCAGCCGGGTGAGGACCTCGCGGAGCGCCCCGACCTTCACCTTCCGCGACCGGGTGGCACCCACGTCCCGGGACGTCGCGACGATCTGCGAGAACAGCACACCCCGACGGTAGCGGGACGGTGTCGTGGGCGGTCAGAATCCGGCTGATCCGAACGCTGGGCCGACCGGCCCGCCGTCCCTAGGCTGGGCGAATGAGTACTGCGCGACGCCGCCCACTGAAGACGGTGACGGGAGTCAGCGGCGCCGTCAGCACCTATGCGGCGGCGATCGACCCGCAGCAGTCGACCGTCGCCTCCTCGATCGAGATCGCGAAGATCGCGGAGGCAAACAAGTTCGACGCGCTGTTCGCCGCAGACCTCCTCAGTTTCGGGGCGCAGGGCGCGATCGGCGCGCAGGAACCGCTGATCTTCCTGTCCGCGCTGAGCGCCGTGACCTCGCACGTCGGGCTGATTGCGACGGTGACCACCACGTTCCACCACCCGTACAACCTCGCGCGGCTGTTCGGCACCCTCGACCACGTGAGCAACGGTCGCGCGGCGTGGAACGCCGTGACGTCGTCGCTGGGTGAGGAGAACTACAGCGACCTCGACCTCCCCAGCCCCGAGGAGCGGTACGCCCGCGCGACGGAATCCCTCGAAGTGATCAACGCACTGTTCGACAGCTGGGAACCCGGGGCGCTCACGTCCGACGGAGCCGGAGGTACCGCGCTGGACGCCGACCGGGTGCGGCCGATCGACCACGCGGGCACCTATTTCACGGTGCAGGGTCCGCTCAACATCCCGCCGCTGCCGCAGCGCCGGCCCGTGCAGTTCCAGGCCGGCCAATCCACGGCCGGCGTGGAGCTCGGTGCCCGCTTCGCCGAGGTGGTGTTCACGTCGCTGCCCACCCTCGAGGACGCCGTCACCTATACCAAGAGCATCCGGGCGCGGGCCACGGAACTCGGCCGCGCCGACGGACTGCCCCTGATCATGAGCTCGTTCCACGCCACCTACGGCGCGTCCGAGGACGAGGTGCGCCGGCTCGTCCGGGAGCAGGAGGAGGCCACCGACCTCGACGCGGGCCGGATCCGGCTCGAGGACATGTTCGGTGGCGACATCGACCTGTCCGGGTTGCCGCTCGACAAGCCGATCCCGGCCGACGTCCTGCCCGACGTCCACTCGGTGAACCGTCGCCGCGGCCGGGTCGAGATCTTCAGCCGTCTCGCCGCGTCCGGGCGGACGCTGCGTGAGCTGATCATCGCGTCCAAGGACACCGGCCACTGGGCGGTCGCGGGAACACCCGAGCAACTCGTCGACGCCGTACAGGAACGCTACGACGCCGGTGTTCTCGACGTCATCTCCCTCGGCGGGCTCGCCGACGACCGAACCCGGGACTTCGTCGTCAACGGGTTGCTGCCCGAACTGCGGCGACGCGGAATCGTCGGCGACGACTACGTGGGCGGCACGTTCCGGGACAACCTCGAACTGCCGCCGCTGCCGGCCCGCTAGACAGTATGAGGGTATGGGCTGGGGCCCACTCCACATGTGAACGTGGGTTGCCGACAGGAAACGGGTCCTGGCCGGTAGAGCCACAAGATGTGGGAGGCCCCAGCAATGAATCAGCGTACGAGTGTCGGATTGGATGTGCACGCACGATCGGTCGTCGCGTGCGGCCTCGACGGGCGGACCGGTGAGCTGTTCGAGCGCCGATTGACGCCCGATCATCGCGACATACTCGAGTGGATCCGGTCGTTGCCGGATCCGGTGAAGGCGACGTACGAGGCCGGGCCCACCGGGTTCGGGCTGGCCCGTTTCCTGGACACGGTCGGCATCGAGTGTCTGGTGGCCGCGCCCTCGAAGCTGCAGCGCCCGTCCGGAGATCGGGTCAAGACCGACGCGCGAGATGCACGGCATCTGGCGAGATTGCTGCACCTCGATCAGATCACCTCGGTCACGGTGCCGAGCGTGGCGCAGGAGGCCGCCCGGGATCTGGTGCGCGCGCGTGAGGACGTCCGCCGGGATCTAATGGCGGCCCGGCACAGGCTGTCGAAACTTCTTCTGCGGCAGGGGATCGTCTACTGCGGAGGGCACGCGTGGACGCAGGTGCACGACACCTGGCTGCGCAGCCAGCACTTCGATGAACCCGGTCTGCAGTTGGCGTACGAGACCGCGTACGACACCATGCTCGCCGCCGTCGGCCGGCGCGACCGTTTGGATGCCGCGATCACCCGGATGGCCGCCGACAGCGCCTACACCCCGGTGGTGACCCGGCTCGGGTGCCTGCGGGGGGTGTCCACGTTGACCGCGTTCGGGCTGGCGGTCGAGATCGGGGACTGGCACCGGCTGACCGGCCGCTCGATCGGCGCGTACCTGGGACTGGTGCCCACCGAGTCGTCCTCGGGCGCCTCCCGCTCGCAGGGGGCGATCACCAAGACCGGCAACGGGCACGCGCGCCGATTGCTGATCGAGGCCGCCTGGCATCACCGGCAGCCCTATCGTGCCGGGGTGGATCTGCGGCGCCGCTGGGACAAGGCCTCACCGGCGGCCCGAGCCCGCGGGCAACGAGGCAACCGGCGCCTGCACGAGCGCTGGGCCGGGTTCGACGCCCGCCGCAAGCGTCCCGTGCTGGCGAACACCGCCATCGCCCGCGAGCTCGCCGGGTGGTGCTGGTCGTTGGCCGTGCTCGACGACTGACCCATGGGGCCTTCCCCCGTCGCGGGCCATTCTGGTCGTTTGCTCGTCGGGCGGCAAGGTCGGTTCTCCTCGCTTGCGCTGCGGGGACTCCACCTTGCCCCCGCTCCCTCGGCGACGACCGATGGGGGCACGGACCGGGGGCCGAAGGCCCCCACGAACGTCCCGGATGATACACGGTTGGTGACAACAGCGCCTGGGAGTGACCCGCGAGAGAACTATGAGCAATCCTCAACTGCACGTTGGGATCACGCTCGAGGTTAGACCAGCGATCCACTCCAGCCGAACAACTGTCTTTGCGGTAGCCAACCCGCGCATATCAGACTTCGACAACGCGTCGACAACCGACACGCTCGCCACCAACCAACAGATTCATCCGGGGCCACCCGAGGCGGACGTCCCTCGACGACGGTCCTGGACGTCCGCCTCCTGCTGCCCTCTTGACAAATCTGCGTCCATATCAGTTCTCCACCGGTGTGCCGTCGACGACGATCCGCACACGGTCCGGGTAGAACGAGACGTGGTCGCCGATGCCCGACGCCTCCGCGGTGGTGAACGGGTAGAACCAGGCGGCGTCCTCCACCGGATCGGTGCTCTCGGTCCCGGTGAACGACAGATACGACGCCGTCCCCTTGTACGGGCAGGACGTCCTGGTATCGGAGGCGGTGAAGAACTCGGACCGCACGTCGATGCGGGGAATGTAGTAGCGCACCGGCAGCGACGTCTCGAACAGCAGTCGCGGGCGGACCGTGTCGGCGACCAGGGTGTCGCCGACGAAGACCTCCACGTGCCGGGACGACGGCAGCACATCCACCCGGACGTACGGGTCGCGGGCGTGGACGAACACCTGCTGATCCTCCTCGTACCAGGCGTCCATCCGGTGCCAGTAGAACGCGACGTACGCGCTGAGGTCGAGGGAATCCGCGAGTTTCTCGTCGTAACCCCACACCGACTGCTCGGCACGACGGTCGCCGACGACGAGATCCCAGTACCGCGCCTTGCCCTTCCACGGGCAGGTGGTGGTCGCGTCGACGGGCTGGAGGACGTCGAAGTTCACGTCGTCGCGGGGGATGTAGTAGACGGGCAGGTGTCCCTTCTCGAACAGGTACACCGACCGGGTGGTGTCGGCGACCGCCTGACCGCCGAAGAACACCCGGAGGCGCTTGCGATTGGGTTCGATCGAGATGCGGCCGTTCTCCGCGACCTGCTGAGAAGCGGCGGCATGCGTGAGGGCTGTGGACATCACTCCATGGTGGCACCTTCGGCGCCCCGTGCGCCTTTTTGGTAGTCAGAGCAACCAGAACGGCGCACGGGCGCGAAGCGCACTGAACCCGGCGGTCACGACCCACACCGTGAACGGGTAGAGCGCGAGGCGTTCGGTGATTCCGAACGGTCCCTCGCGGAGGAGGATCGCCGCCATCCCGACGATCCCGACCAGGCAGCACAGGCCGGTCCACAGTGCGAAGAGGCGCCACCGCCCGTACAGCCCGATCGCGACGACGATCATGGCGGCGTTGCGCGCGACGAACGTCGGGGTCGCGACGACCTGGTGGAGGTGGGCGTCCACGTCGATCGGAACCACGCCGGTCAGCGCGGCGCTGACAGCGGCGATACCGAACAGGGCCAGCGCGGTGCGGCGGAGGATGCCGGGCGGGAGGAAGTCGCGCAGGCACACCGCCCCCACGAGGATGAACACCCCGGTCAGCACGAACGCACTGTTGATCACCGCGTGCAGCGGCGAGCACAGTCGGACGGCCGCGACCTGGGCCGCCGACCCGTCGCAGCCCGTGACACCCAGATTGCTGACGGAACTCGTCCGCACCCGGTACGGCCGCGGCCAGGCGCGCGCGGTCACGACCTCCGCGAGGAAATACAGCGCGATCAGCACCCACGCAGCGCCGCCCACCCGCACGGCCAGCTGTCGCCGGGCGGGTGCAGACGTTCGCACGACGCTCACCCCTCCGTACCGTACCGGCTCACGGAGTGGATTGTTGACAATCTTCGGGGGCGGCTCGACGATGTAGCCATGGCCCCGCTGACGACGATTCCGGTTGCTGACTCCGAGGGCAGGGCTGCGCGTGGCTGAGCTGACGCGCCCCGCCGCCGAACTGCATGCCGAGCTCGCCGAGCTGGGCATCGACCTCGACACCGGAACGCGCCGGCGCGCCGAATACTCCTTCGACGCCTCCAATTACCGGGTGCCGCCGCTGGCCGTGGCGTTTCCGCACAGGCCCGCCGACGTGGTGGCGATCGTGCGGGCCTGCACCGACCGCGGCATCCCCGTCACCAGCCGCGGCGGCGGGACCTCGCTCGCCGGCAACGCGATCGGCAGGGGAGTGGTGCTCGACTTCTCCCGGCACATGAACCGGGTGCGGGCCGTCGACGCGTCCGCCCGCACCGCCGTCGTCGAACCCGGCATCGTGCTGACGGATCTGCAGAAGGACGTGCAACTGGCGACGGACGGCGCGTTCACCTTCGCGCCGGACCCGTCCAGCAAGTCCCGCGCGACGGTCGGCGGCGCCATCGGCAACGATGCCTGCGGCAACCACTCCGTCCGCTACGGCCGCACGTCCGATCACGTCGTCGCACTCGACGTGGTGACCGCGAGCGGGCACCGGCTGACCGCCACCCGCGACGGGCTGCGGGCCACCGATCCCGACGACACGCCCGCGGTGGGCGAGGCCGCGCGGATCACCGCCGGACTCGACGAACTGACGCAGGAGCATCTCGGCGACTTCCGGCTCGAGCTCGGCCGCATCCCACGCCAGGTATCCGGCTTTCACCTGGCGAACCTGTTGCCCGAGAACGGCTTCGACGTGGCCCGCGCGCTGGTGGGAAGCGAGGGGACGTGCGCGGTGATCGTGGCCGCGACCGTCGCGCTGGTGCCGGTGCCGTCCGCGGCGATGCTGCTGTGCCTCGGATACCACGACCTGGTGGACGCGGCCCGCGACAACGCGATCATCCTCGACTATTCGCCCGCCGCCATCGAGGGCATCGACTCGGCGATCGTCGACACCATGCGGCACCTCCGCGGCGCCGACTCCGTGGTCGGGCTGCCCGACGGTCAGGCCTGGCTGTACGTCGACCTCGACGGCGAGGACCTCGCGGAGGTCGAACTCCGCGGGGCAGAACTGGTCTCGAAGCTGCGTGCGGCCGGACGCCTCGTCGACTCGCGCGTCGTCGGGGACCCGGCGGAACGTGCGTCGCTGTGGAGGGTCCGCGAGGACGGCGCCGGACTGTCCGCCCGGCTCGTCGAGGGCGGCGAATCCTGGACGGGCTGGGAGGATTCCGCCGTCGCACCCGATCAGCTGGCCGACTACCTCGTCGACATCAAGGCGCTGCTCGCCGAATTCGACCTCACCGGGGTGATGTACGGGCACTTCGGCGCCGGCTGCATGCACATCCGCATCAACTTCGACCAGCGCACCGACGAGGGCCGGGACGTGATGTCGCGGTTCATCCACCGTGCCGCCGAACTCTGTGTGCGGTTCGGCGGATCGATGTCCGGTGAGCACGGCGACGGCCGCGCCCGGTCGGCGCTGCTGCCGATGATGTACACGCCCACCATGATGGCGGCGTTCGCCACGTTCAAACGCCTGTGGGATCCGGCGGCCGTGCTGAACCCCGGCAGCATCGTCGAGCCCGAACCGCTGCTCGGCAGCCTCGCCCTCGACGGCGTGAACCCGCGGGCCTGGCAGACCACCTTCGACCTCACCCCCACCAGCGACGTCCCCGTCGCACCGTTCGTCCACGCCGTCCAGGGCTGCATCGGGGTGGGCCGCTGCCGCGCGTCGACCGGCGGGGTGATGTGCCCCAGCTACCGCGCCACCGGGGACGAGAAGGACTCCACCCGGGGCCGGGCCCGCGCCCTGCAGGAGATGGTCCGCAACTCGCCGACCGTCGCTGACGGCTGGCGGTCCGAGGACGTCAAGGAATCCCTCGACCTCTGCCTGTCCTGCAAGGCCTGCTCCACCGACTGCCCCGTCGGCGTCGACATGGCCACGTACAAATCCGAGTTCCTCGACCACCACTACCGTGGCCGGGTGCGGCCGCTGTCGCACTACTCCCTCGGCTGGCTGCCGGTGTGGCTGAAGATCGCGGAACGCTCGGCGCCCGTGGTGAATCGGCTCACCGCCGGCCGGCTCGCGAAGGTCGCGGCCAGGCTGGGTGGTCTCACCCCGCACCGGTCGATGCCGGAGTTCGCGTCCCGCAAGCAGATCCGCCGCGAGGTCGGAGAGACGTCGCGGGCCGGCACCGCGGACGTCGTGATACTCGCCGACACGTTCACGCGTGGGTTCCGTCCCGAGGTGGTCGGGGCCGCGTCGCGGGTGCTCGCCGACGCGGGCCTGAGTTCGCAGTGCCGCAGCGACGTGTGCTGCGGGCTCACCTGGATCTCCACCGGACAGCTGAAGCAGGCCACCAAGACCCTCACCAGGGCCGCCGAACTCCTCGACGACGGCACCGACCGGCCCATCGTCGTCCTCGAACCGAGCTGCGCCGCCGCATTCCGGAAGGACCTGCCCGAACTCGTCCACACCGACGCCGCACGACGCGTCGCCGCCCGCATCCGCAGCTTCGCCGGTGCGGTGCTCGAACGCACCGAGTCCGGATGGAGCCCGAGTGTGCCGGTGCCCGAAGACGTCACCGTGCAGACGCACTGCCATGAATACGCGGTGTTCGGCGCGGCGGCCCAGCGGAAGGCACTGCAGGCCGTCGGGGTGCCGCGCGTGCGGGAAGCCACCGGATGCTGCGGCGTCGCAGGTAACTTCGGATTCGAGGCCGACCACTACGACCTCAGCATGCAGGTCGCGGAGCAGGCACTCGCCCCCGCGCTGCGCGAGAGTCCCGAAGATGCAGTAATACTGACGGACGGGTTCAGCTGCCACATGCAGGTGCGGCAACTCGATCCGAACCGATCGTCGAAACACCTCGCCCAACTGCTCGACCCCGCACCACCGTCGAAACCCGATCACCAGAGCGGAGACTGAAATGTCGCAGTTGTCGATGACCAGTGACGAACGTCAGAAGTTCCTCGCCGACGTGCACGTGGGGGTGATCGCCGTCGACCGCGACGGACGCGCCCCACTTGCGGTGCCCATCTGGTACGGCTACGAACCCGGCGGCCAACCGTACGTCTGGACCGGGCGCGGCTCGCTGAAGGAGCGGCTGATCCGCGCCTCCGGCCGCTTCAGCCTCGTCGCCCAGCACGAGAAGCCGCCGTACCGGTACGTCAGCGTCGAAGGTCCGGCGGAGTTCGACGAAGCACCCACCGCCGACATCGTCCGTGGACTCGCCGCTCGTTACCTCCCCGCCGACGAGGTCGACCCGTTCGTGGAGCAGGCGTACGACGACAACGCGATCATCATCCGGATGCGGCCGGAGCACTGGCTGAGCGTCGACTACGGTCAGGGCGCATAGCGCCCGTGCGCCTTTCTGGTAGCTGGAACAACCAGAAAGGCGCACGGGCGATTCGGTTCACGATGATTCTGACGATGGCGGGGACGCCCGAAGTGCGGAAGCGTCGAAGGGCAGTTGTTCCGCCTCGACAGGAGCGCCCTTCATGACCGAACTTCTCGACCTGAGCACCGACGTCCTCGTCATCGGCGGCGGCCCCGCCGGAACGTGGGCCGCCCTCCGCGCACGCCAAGCCGGGGCGGACGTAGTCCTCGTCGACAAGGGGTACTGCGGAACCAGCGGCGCCACCGCGCCTTCGGGCACCGGCGTCTGGTACGTCGACCCCGACCCGTCCGCGCGGGCGAAGGCCAAGGCCAGCCGCGAAGCACTCGGCGGACATCTCGCCGATCACCACTGGATGGACCGCGTCCTCGACCAGACGTACGCGACCATGAATCTGCTCGCCGAGGAGGGCCGGTACCCGTTCCCGGTCGACCCCGACACCGGGAAGCAGATCCGCACCGGACTGCAAGGGCCCGAATACATGCGACGCATGCGCGCGTGGGTGAAGAAGGCGGGCGTCCGGATTCTCGACCACTCGCCGGCCCTCGAACTGCTCGTCGACACCGACGGCCGGGTGCGCGGCGCGGCGGGCTACCAGCGCCACGACGACCGCGACTACCGGATCGGCGCGGGCGCCGTCGTGATCGCGAGCGGCGGTTGCGCGTTCCTGTCCCGCGCGCTCGGCACGAACGTCGACACCGGCGACGGTGCGCTGATGGCCGCCGAGGTGGGGGCCACGTTCTCCGGCATGGAATTCTCCAACGCCTACGCGATCGTTCCCGCCAACTCCACCATCACCAAGACCGCCTACTACGGCTACGCCACGTTCTTCCACGCCGACGGCAGCGTCCTCGAGGGCGCCGGCTCCACCAAGGGGCGGTCGGTGATCGCGAAAACACTGCTGTCCGAACCGGTGTTCGCCCAGCTCGACCGCGCCGACGACGAGGTGCAGCGCCAGATGCGGCTCGGCCAGCCGAACTTCTTCCTGCAGTTCGACCGTCGCGGGATCAACCCGTTCACCGACCGCTTCGAGGTCAGCATGCTCGCCGAGGGCACGGTCCGCGGAACCGGTGGCATCGAGGTGGTCGACGACACCTGCGCCACCTCGGTGCCCGGGCTGTTCGCGGCCGGGGACGCCGCGACCCGTGAACGCATCTGCGGCGGCTTCACCGGCGGCGGCAGCCACAACTCGGCGTGGGCGATGTCGTCCGGCAGCTGGGCCGGAACCGGGGCCGCTAGGTTTGCGCGAACCGAACGTCGGGTCGCTGCGGGCGAACTGCGTCCCGCCGGCGGGGCCGGGCTGCGGCCGACGGGGCGGCCGGGGCTGGAGGCGTCCGCCGTCGTCGCGGCCGCGCAGGCCGAACTCATCCCGTACGAGAAGAACTACCTGCGGGACGGGACGCGGGTGCAGGGCGCGCTCGGCGAACTGGAGTCGCTGTGGACGGCACTGTCCGCCGGCCTCGGCGGCGACTCCGGCGACGAGCGGGTGCGTGCCCGGCAGGCCGCCGCGATCACCGCGGTGGGCCGGTGGATGTACCACTCGACGCTGGCGCGGACGGAGACCCGCGGAATGAGCAAGCGCGCCGACTATCCCGACCTCGACCCCACCCAGCACCACCACATCCTCACCGGTGGGCTCGACGACGTCTGGACCTCGACCGCCGCGGTGCACGACGGGCTGTTGCGGGTGGCGTCGTGATCGAGGTTCTGCTGGCCGAGGCGTGCATCGGCTGCGACAAATGCGTCGACGCGTGCCCCACCAACGTGTTCGACCGCACCGACACCGGGATCCCCGTGATCGCGCGGCAATCGGACTGCCAGACGTGCTTCATGTGCGAGGCGTACTGCCCGGTCGACGCGCTGTACGTCGACCCGCAGTCCACTCCGCTCGTCGACGGTCAGCGCATCCCGGAGGACCACATCGGCCGGTACCGCGAGAAACTCGGCTGGGGCAAGGGGCGTGCCGCCGGCTCGCTCACCGCGGTCGGGCCGTCCCTGCCGCACGGTGCGCCGCCACCACGGCTTCGCTCGTGAGTGCGTAACGAGTCCAGGGACTCCTTACCCACTCACGGGCGGCGGAGCCGCTAGATTGGAGGTACGGAACAGTCGTTTCCGGGTGCAGGGGTGCGCGTGCAGAATTCGAAATCGACACCGACGACCGTGCCTGGGCTGCGGGTCTACCGGCCCGAATCGCCCGCGGCGCGGATGGCGCTCGTCGGCGCCACTGTCGTGGTCGGCCTCGTGCTCATGTGGATGGCCGGACGGTCGGGTCCCGTCCGCACGTGGATGGTGGCGTCCGGAATCGCCGTCCTGCTCGTGGCCCGGGGACTGCACCTGCGACGGCCCGTCACCGTCACGCATGCGGCCGCGGCGGTGCTGATGGTGGCGGTCGCGGATGTGGCCTATTCGAGCGCACATTCGACCCCGGGGTTCCTGCTCCTCGTGGCCACCGGACCCGTCCTGATGCTTCCGGTGCGCAGCGTGCCGCAGCCCGAGGACCGTGCCCGCGTCTTCTCGCTGATCCAGCGGACCACGGACGATCCACTGTCGCCGTTCGCCCTCAATTCGGCGAAGTCGTACTACTTCAACGCGTCCGGCACCGCGGCGATCGCCTACCGGGCGCGGTCCGGGATCGCCGTCGTCTCCGGCGATCCCATCGGAGACCCGCGGGGGCTCGCGGCGCTCCTCGACGCGTTCGACGAGTTCGCGGCCGAACGCGGGTGGCGCGTCGCGGTGCTCGGCGCGGGGGAGCGGGTCACCCGGCTGTGGGAGATCGGCGGCGACACCCGAAAACCGTTGACGGCGGTCCCGATCGGCCGCGACGTGGTGATCGACGTCGGATCCTTCACCCTGCACGGCAGGAAGTTCCGGAACCTCCGGCAGGCGGTGCAGCGCACCCGCAACGCCGGGCTCACCACCGAGATCGTCCCCGAAGCCGCGCTCGACGAACCGACACGCCGGGAACTCATCGGCATCGTCGACGACGCCCGCGCCGGACATCAGCGCCGCGGATTCTCGATGATCCTCGATCACCTGCTGGACGGCACGCTTCCCGGTGTTCTCCTCGTGGTCGCCCGCGACTGCACCGGTCGCGCCGTCGCCTTCCAGCGGTACGGCACCGCCGATTCCGCCCGCGAGCTGAGCCTCGACGTGCCGTGGCGCGGTGACGGCGCCCCGAACGGCACCGACGAACGCATGACCGTCGACGTCATCCGGTACGCCGAGCGGACCGGTGCGCGCTACGTCTCGCTGTCGTTCGCGGCGTTTCCCGAACTCCTCGACCCCGACGCACCCGGTGCCGGCGCCCGGCTCTTCCGCCGCGTCCTGCACCTGGGCGACGCGCTGATCGCGCTGGAGTCGCTGTACCGCTACCTCGGCAAGTTCCATGCGACGGGGAACCGGCGCTACGTGCTCCTGCGTTTCCGCTACCTGCTGCCCGTGGCGTTCGCGTGCCTGACGTTCGAATTCGTGCCGCACCGGGAACGGGACTGACGCTCGGGTTTCAGAAGTCGAAGTTCTTCTCGTTCGTCGCCGTCAGCGCGTCGACGACGGCCGCGAGATCGGTCTTGGAGACGTCCGCGGTCTCTTCTTTCGGCGTCGATCGCGTCGCCTTGTCCGGTCGGGTCTGGTTCTTGGCGGGCCGTTCGTCCGTCATCTGTGCACCTTCGCGATAGGCCGAGCCGGGCAGGGTTACTCACCAGTACACCGTCGGGAGCCTGACTCCGCAACCCGACGGGGTCCTGATGTGACGTGGTGCACGTCGAGCCAGCTATCTGACAGCTATCAGTCTGTGTTCGACTGGGGCGACAAGTGCTCGTGGACGGCGATCCAGCCCGAGCCTTCGCGACGCCGGAACAGGATCGTCTCCCGCTCGTCGAGTTCGACAGTTCCCGTCGAATCCCGCACCGTGGTGCCGACCCGATGCGTCAGCACCGCGACATCCGGGGCCGGGAACGTGACGTTCTGCTCGCTGGAGCGGCACGCCAGGACGAGGAAACCGTCCGACTCCCACTCGGTCCACAGTTCTCGGTAGGCCTCGCGACTCGGCAGCGGCACCGGGTGGGTGTAGAAGACGAACGTCGCGTCCGGGCTGAACGCCTCGAAGTAGGCGGTCGTGTCGTGCTCGCCGAATGCCCGGATCAGCGCGTCGATCGCGTCCTGGACGTCTGCTGTCGTCGCCGTGTCAGCCATGAGCGGGTGTCTCCTCGACTGCCAGTGCGGCTTCGCTGTCTTCGATGAACCGTTCCTCGGTGTCGAGGTCGAGCGACCGGGACAGGAACCAGTACACGATCCCGGACACGGCGAGGCCGACCGCGAACGCGACGTCGACGTCACCGAGCGCCGCGGCGATCGGTCCGACGTAGAACGGCAGCACCATGAACGGAACGGACGCGACGATGCCGGCGAAGAAGGCGGTCATGCCCCGCCACGACCACATTCCGTACAACCCGTCCGGCGTGAACAGGTCGGTGATGGCGTAGTGCCCGCGGCGCACGAAGAAGAAGTCGGTGAGATTGACGGCGGTCCACGGCACGAGGAGGTACAGCATGATCAGCAGCGTCGTGTTCAGGACGGTCGTCGAATCGGTGAACAGCAGACTCAGCACCAGCCAGACCGCCGCCAGCGCGAGGACGGTCACCACCCGGATCCGGCGGGAGGGGGTGACCTTCCGGAAGGAGTCGATGCCGGTGATCACGGTGAGCATGCCGCTGTACGCGTTCAGGCCCATGGTGGCCACCAGTACGAGCGTCGCGACGAGGGCGAGCACGCTGCCGAGGAACGGGACCACCGAGTTGCCGGCGTCGTGGATGCCGGCGAGCGCATCCGTCGCTCCGAGTCGGGTGGCCATCCACGCGCCCACCGGGATCAGCCAGACCGGCGACGCGGAGGCGCCGAGGAACACGGCCGACACGATCGCCGACGTCCGCGTGTTGCGCGGCAGGTACCGCGAGTAGTCCGACACGTACGGCGCGTACGTGATGTTGTAGGAGGCCGCGACACTGAACTGGGCGATGAACGCCAGCAGCGTGAACCCGCCCGTCGTGGCGCCCGCGTTGCCGCCGGCGTGCCCGAATACGACGCCCCACGTGAGGATGGCCCACAGCGGCAGCGACAGCCAGAACAGCACGCGGAACGACAGATGCAGCAGGTCGTGGCCGTAGATGGCGAGGAGCGTCGCGACGGCGGTGATGACGACGGCGATGACGGCCGCGTTCCACCCGAAGATGCTGTGCAGGCCCGACTTGATGATGACGACGTCCACCACGTTGAACCCGACGTACGTGAACAAGGTCCCGATCAGCGCGAGGACGACACCGCGGTAGCCGAACTGCGCGCGGGACTGCACCATCTGCGGGAGTCCGAGGACCGGTCCCTGCGACGCGTGGAACGCCATGAACAACGTTCCGAAGAAGATGCCGAGAATGCCCGCGACGACCGTCCAGCCCAGCGACAGGCCGAGGGCGGGACCGACGAAGCCGATGGCCACCGTGAAGGGCTGGAAGTTTCCGACGAACCAGAAGGGGCCCTGGTCGCGGACCTTCCCGTGACGTTCGTCCTCGGGGACGTAGTCGATCGAGCGGGTCTCGATGGTGCCACCGAGGGTCGCGGCGGTGTCGCCGGAGTGATCTGTCACTGAAACTCCTAGGAGGTGCTGTGGCTCTGATCACTACTCTGCGCAGTGCGCCGCTCCGGCACCAGAGGCGAGATGTACAGTTCGTCTATTACGGTTGGGCAATTCGTACAAGGGGATGCCGGTGATCACCGTCCAGGACGTGCTGTCCGCTCCCACGCTCCGGCTCACGTCGATGAGCGGCACGGCCGGGGTGAACAACCCCATCACCGCAGCGCACGTGTCCGAACTGACGCGCCCGCGGGATTGGCTGCAGGGCGGGGAGTTGCTGATGACCGTCGGTCTCATGCTTCCCATGACCGAGTCCGGGTGCCGCGACTACGTCCGGGACTGCGTCGCGGGCGGGGTCGCCGCGCTGTGCCTGGGGCTGGGGCACGGGCTGCCCTATCAGGCACCACCGGCGCCGCTCGTCGAGGCGGCGCGTGAATTCGGCGTCCCGCTGCTCATCGCCCCCGATTCGGTGCCGTTCATCGCCATCACCAAGTGGATTTTCTCCCGGATAGCCGAGGAGGAGAAACGTGCGCTCGAGGACGCCATCGAATTGAGCTATCGGCTCACGGCGGTCGCGGCCGGACCGTCGCCGCTGAGCGGACTGCTCGACACGTGGCGTTCCGTCAGCGGCTCACTCTGCGCGGTGCTGGACGCGTCGGGCGGGGTCGTCCAACTCTCCGACGGGGTCGATGCGGCGTTCCTGCAGGACGCTGAGGATCAGGTGGGTCGCTACACCACCCGCGCCAGGGGCTGGACGGCGTTCGGCGGCGCCGGACGGCGGGAACTCGAACTGCACCCCGTTCGCATCGAGAACCCGCTCGCGTTCGTCGTGCTCGAGAGGTCGGCGGACAGCGCGCTGCGTCACGCGTCCAATGTTCTCGTCTCGCTCCTGTCGCTCGAACTCGAACGCCGTCACGTGGCCGGCGAACCCGAGCGGCAGCGGCGGGCGGCGGCGCTGGCGCAGTTGCTCCGGCCCGGACTTCGGCGGGAACGCGCGCATCAGATCGCCGCCGGCATCGGGCTGTCCCGCGACCCACTGCAGATCGCTGTCGTGCGCTCCGCTCCCGACGCGGTGGCCGATCTGACCGTCCGGATCGGTTCGGCCCTCCCGGATGCCGTCCTGCGGCAGCGTAATTGGGACATCGAGATCGCGCACCCCGAGTCCGCCGGGCTCGCGGACCTGCTGTCCGGGGTCGCGGAGGGATGCGCGATCGGGATCGGCGCGCTGGTTCCCGTGGACGCGCTGGCCGTGTCGGCGATGCAGGCGCGGTCCCTCGTCGCGGTCAGTGCCCGGCTGGGCCGCGCCGTCGACGCCAAGGAGGGGGAGACCGTCCAGTTGCTGCTGCGCCTCGGCTCGGCCGACGTGCTCAGCGGCTTCTCGACCGCCGTCCTCGCACCCCTCGATCAGCTCGAGCCGCGCGAACGCGTCGAACTCCAGCGAACACTCGAGGAATGGCTGCGCGCCAACGGGGCATGGGACCCCGCGGCGGCCGCCCTCTCTGTGCACCGCAACACCGTCCGGAACCGGATCGACAAGATCGCTGCGCTGACCGGACGGAACCTCGACCAGGCCGACGACCGCATGGAGTTGTGGCTGGCACTCAAGGCCAGGGCGGTGACGCCGTCGACGGACGAACCCGACTGACGGTCACGCCCGGACCAGGATCTTCACCGCCGTGTCGTTGTGCTCGATCAACGTGGTGAGTCCCTCGGAGACCAGGTTGTCGAGTTCGATCCGGCCCGTGATGAACGGGGCCAGGTCGATCACCCCGCTGCGGACCATCTCGATCACCGCCTCGTGGTCGCGGACGTAGGCGATGGTGCCGCGCAGGTCGATCTCCTTGAGGACGAGTTTCTGCATGTCGACCGTCGCGGGCTTGCCCCAGATCGACACGTTCACCACCACGGCCGCGGGACGGACGGCGTCGAGGATGGTGTCGAGGACGGCGTTCACCCCCGCGCACTCGAACCCGAGATCGGCGCCGACGCCGCCGGTCAGCTCGAGCACCCGGGCCTTCACGTCCTCCGAGGACGGGTCGACGACGTGATCGGCGACCCCACTGGACAGCGCCTTCTGCTTCCGGGCGTCACTGAGTTCGGTGACGATCGTGGTGACACCCAGACCCTTCAGGACCGCGGCGACCAGGAGTCCGATCGGCCCGGCACCGCCGACCAGCGCGACGTCGCCGGCCTCGGCCCCGCTGCGGACGACCGCATGATGCGCGACGCTGAGCGGTTCGATCAGGGCCGCCTCGTCGAGCGGGATGTCGCCGATCTTGTGCACCCACCGGCGGTCGACCACCACCTTCTCACTGAGTCCGCCTCCGCCACCGGCCAATCCGATGAACCCCATCTTCGTACACAGGTGATAATTGCCCGCCGTGCAGGACGCGCACTCGTTGCACACGAAGTACGGCTCCACCACCACGTTGTCGCCCACCGCGACATCGGTGACGCCCTCACCGACCTCCTCCACCGTCCCGGAGAACTCGTGGCCCATCGTCACCGGCGCGTTCTCGTGCGACAGCGGATGCGGATGTCCCGGCGGGGAGATGAAGATCGGGCCCTCCAGGTACTCGTGCAGGTCGGTGCCGCAGATGCCGCACCACCCGACCCGGAGTTTCACGGCGCCGGGCCGTAGTTCCGGTTCGGGGATGTCGTCGATCCGGATGTCGCGTCGTCCGTGGAAGCGCGCTGCTCTCATGAATCCGCCCTCACCTCGTTGTGAACCTGCTGATGGGCCGAACGGTACGACGCCGGCACGCGGCCGGGAAGGGTTGCAGTGCGTTGCAATCCGACGACGACTGTGTGACGTTCACCGGCGGATAGCTGGTTTGGCCGGATCTGCGGGTACCTTCGAAGGGAAAGACTGGTTCGATCTGGGGGAGTGAGGCATGGCACGCATACGCACGGCGGCTGAAGCTGAAATCAATGCCGCCGAGCAGATGCAGAAGCTCGGTTACGGCGACGCGACAGCGCTACTCGGCGGCACGGACGGCGGCATCGACGTCTACTCGTCACGCGCGTACGCGCAGGTGAAGTGGCGCGGCGGCAGCGCAGGCAAATCGGATCTCGCGAACCTCTACGGCACCCGCGGAACCAGCCACGCCCGGAAACTGCTGTACTTCTCCGGCCCCGGATACACCGACGAGGCCGTCGACTACGCGGACGCCGTCGGCATCGCCCTGTTCCGGTGCGAACCCGACGGCGAAACCCCGCCGCTCGGCGCCCACGCCCCGAAACTGGTGGCCGCCGCTCGTAACTCGACGGTTGCGGTGACCCCGTCCCCGCCGCCCCCACCCGAGCCCGAGTCGCCGGCGCGCATCGTCGCCCGCAACGCATGGGCGATGATCGCGGGCTTCTTCGGCGCGCACTGGCAACTGCTCGGCGCCGTCGTCTGCACGATCGTCCTCATGATCGCCCCCTTCGGTGAGGGGAACGTCGGGCTCCGCGTGTTCGCGACCATCCTCGCCGTCGTCGGCGCGCCGGTGTTCTGGCTCCTCTTCGTCCAGCACCGGCACGCGAGGGCCGGATAGTTCGACCCCGTAACGATCTCGCTCGCGCCGACGACAGCCAGCGTGACTGTCGACATTCGAGTGGAATCGCGGAGATGAATATGGGCTTGATGAACGGCCTGATGGGTAATGCGGGAAAGATCGACCCGGCTGCGGTGCAGGCGATTCTGTCGCATTTCGTCGCCGGGTAGCGCACCCGACCCCGGAAATACGAGAACACCACCGCCGGTACGTACCGGCGGTGGTGTTCTCGTTGCGGATTCGGGAGGCGCGTCAGTTCGCGGTCGGCAGCGACTTCAGCGATGTGACGGTGGCGACGCAGGCCCGCGCGGCCTCGGCGCCCTTCTTGACGAAGTGCTCGCCGAAGTAGGTGAGGTGCTCGTCGTGCTCGTGGAAGTGGTGCGGGGTCAGCACAACCGAGAACACCGGCACGTCCGTGTCGAGTTGCACCCGCATGAGGCCGTCGATCACCGCGGTCGCGACGAACTCGTGCCGGTAGATGCCGCCGTCGACGACGAGCGCGGCCGCGACGACGGCGTCGTAACGCCCCGTGAGGGCGAGGCGGCGTGCGTGTAGCGGGATCTCGAACGCGCCCGGCACCTCGAAGAAGTCCAGATCGTCCTTCGAATAGCCCAGCGTGGTCACCTCGTCGGTGAAGCCGTCGCGTGCGCGGTCGACGATGCTGCGGTGCCACGTGGCCTGGATGAACGCGATTCGTCCCTGACTCTCACTCATGGTCTGAAACTACTGCACCGGTCCTAGCGGTGTGAACGGGGCAGTGCCGTCGACCGGCCCCACCCGGAGTCGTCGGTGAGGTGCTCGAGCAGCGGCTGAATCCGGTACGGCAGCGGGCTCGTCAGCGCGATGGTGGTCGTCGAATGCGTGATGCCGGGCAGGTTCGCGATCTTCTCCAGCAACTTCTGCAGCTCCGCGTGCGTGGACGTCGCCACCCGCACCAGCAGGTCCTCCCGGCCGGTGGTCGCGTGGATCTCGATGACCTCCGGCAGGTCGACGAGACGGTTGCCGACGGCGGTCAGCTTGCCCTGTTCGAGTTCCAGCCCGACGAACGCCTGGATGGGAATGCCGACCTCGGCGAGGTCGAGGTTTGGGCGGAAGCCGGTGAGCAGCCCGCTGGTCTCCATGCGCTTCATCCGGGACTGCACCGTGTTGCGGGCGACGCCCAGCGAGTTGGCGAGTTCGGCCACGCTCATGCGTGAGTCCTGGCCGAGCAGTCCGAGCAACTGCACGTCGAGCTTGTCGATGCTGAGCACTTTGGGTACCTCCGGGAAGTGACCACCGTCACCTGTTGCGTGAACTGATCAGTTGATCCGATTTGCGTTGACCAAATCATAGAGCAGATACAGGATCAAGCTCACGAAATGCTCAACGCGACGGATCGGGAATCGCAATGACTCAGCTAGACGACGCTCGCACCAGTGCAGCATCCTTTGATCTCGCCGACCGATACCGGGCCGACTCGGGTCCGGTGTTGATGACCGGTGTCCAGGCCATCGCCCGCCAGCTGGTGGAGCAGCACGAACGCGACCGCCGCGCGGGCCTGAACGTCGCGACGTTCGTCTCCGGCTACCAGGGCAGCCCCCTCGCCGGCCTCGACCGCACCATCGCCGCCATCCCCACGCTGAGCACCGACCACGACGTGAAATTCGTGCCCGGCATGAACGAGGAACTCGCCGCGACGTCCGTCTGGGGCAGCCAGGTGGACCTCCCGCAGGGCGAGCGCACCCACGACGGCGTCGTCGGCGTCTGGTACGGCAAGGGTCCCGGCCTCGACCGCGCCAGCGACTCCATCCGGCACGCCGCGATGTACGGCGCCAACGCGCGCGGCGGCGTCCTCGTCCTCGTGGGCGACGACCCCAACGCCAAGTCCTCCACCATCCCCTGCGCCAGCGAACGGTCCATGGCCGCGATGGGCATGCCCGTCTTCTTCCCGCGCAACGCAGAGGAGGTCATCACGTTCGGCCTCTACGGGGTGGCGCTGTCGCGGATCTCCGGCTGCTGGTCGGGCATGAAGATCGTCGCCGACGTCGCCGACGGACTCTGGACCCTCGACCGCGACTTCGCCGGCCTCGACATCGTGCTCCCCGAGATCGAGTGGAACGGCAAGCCGTGGTCGTACCGGCAGCGCGTGCTCGCGTCCCCGCCCGACAGCGTCTACGCCGAGGCCGACCTCTACGGCCCGCGCTGGGCGATGGTCGAGGCGTTCAACGCCGCCAATGACATCGACGCGATCGAGGTCAACCCGCGCACCGCGTGGCTGGGCATCGCCGCCGTCGGCACCGCGTACGACTCGCTGCGCCAGGCCCTGCTCGACCTCGGGCTCGGCGACTCCCAGCTCGAGGACGCCGGCATCCGCATCCTCCGGGTCGGCATGCCCTACCCGCTGGGCGCCGACAAGGTTCGAGAACTCGCCGACGGCGTCGAGCAGGTCCTCGTCGTCGAGGAGAAGATGCCGTTCGTCGAGTCCCAGCTCAAGGACATCCTGTACGGCGGCGCCAGTGCACCCGCCGTGCTGGGCAAGAAGAACGCGCAGGGCAAGAACCTGATCCCCGTCGACGGCGAACTGACCGCCGCCCGGCTCACCGGACCGCTGCGCCGCGTCCTGAAGGACCGGGTCGCGCTGACCCCGGCCCCGCCGCCGCGCCTCGAACTGACCGTCCTCCCGACGTCGCGCACCCCGTACTTCTGCTCCGGCTGCCCGCACAACCGCTCCACCGCGGTGCCCGAGGGATCGATCGCGGGCGGCGGCATCGGCTGCCACACCCTGGTCACCATGTCCGGCCGCACCGACAGTGCCGTCACGATGCTCACCCAGATGGGCGGCGAGGGCGCGCAGTGGATCGGGCAGGCCCCGTTCAGCGACGTCAAGCACATGTTCCAGAACGTCGGCGACGGCACCTACTTCCACTCCGGCCAGCTCGCCGTGCAGGCGTGCGTCGCGGCCGGCGTCAACATCACGTACAAGGTGCTCTACAACTCCGCCGTCGCGATGACCGGCGCCCAGGACGCCGAGGCCGGGCTGACCGTGCCGCAGCTGACCCACAAGCTGGCGTCCGAGGGCGTCAAGCAGATCATCGTCTGCGCCGAGGACCCGAAGCGGCACAAGGGCGCCCACTTCGCCGCCAACACGCTGCTGTGGGACCGCACCCGGCTCGACGAGGCGCAGCGCGTCCTGCGCGACATCGAGGGCGTCACCGTCCTCATCTTCGATCAGCAGTGCGCCGCCGAGGCCCGCCGCAAGCGCAAGCGCGGCAAGCTGCCCGCCCGCCGCACCCGCGTCGTCATCAACGAGGCCGTCTGCGAGGGCTGCGGCGACTGCGGCGTCAAGTCGAACTGCCTGTCCGTGCAGCCCGTCGACACCGAGTTCGGCCGCAAGACCAAGATCGACCAGACCAGCTGCAACACCGACTACTCCTGCCTCGAGGGCGACTGCCCGTCGTTCGTGACGGTCGAACTGCCCGAGGAGGGCGCGCCGAAGACGTTGCGCGAGATCCCGGTTCCGCCGGAGATCGGCGACCCCGATCCCGCCGTGTGGACCGGAACCCACAACCTGTTCATGGCCGGTGTCGGTGGTACCGGCATCGTCACCGTCAACCAGGTGCTGGGCATGGCCGCGCTGCGCGCCGGGCTGCACGTCGAGGGACTCGACCAGACCGGTCTCAGCCAGAAGGCCGGACCCGTCACGTCGCACCTGCGGCTGAGCGACCAGAAGACGCGTGCGGGGAGCTCGGCGCCGTCCAACCGGATCAGCCCCGCGACCGCCGACTGCGTCCTCGCGTTCGACCTGCTGACCGCCGCCGACGCCAAGTACGCCGGCTTCGGCAGCTCCGACCGCACCATCACGGTCGCATCGACGAGCCAGACCCCGACCGGCGACATGGTCTACGACCCCGCCGTCCGCTACCCGGACGAGGACAAGCTGCTCGAGCGTCTCGACGTCTCGGCCCGCGAACTGACCGCGATCGACGGCCTCGCCGCCGCCACCGCGCTGTTCGGCAGCACCGCCGCCGCCAACTTCCTGCTGGTCGGCGCCGCCTACCAGGCCGGCGGGCTGCCCGTCCCCGCCCGGTTCATCGAGGAAGCCCTCGAGATCAACGGGGTGGCCGTCGAGTCCAACAAGGCCGCGTTCCACTGGGGACGCGTCGCCGTCGCCGACCGGGCGGCCTTCCTCGACGCCACCAGCTCGGCCGCCGTGCCGCAGCGCAGCGACACCGTCGTCCCGGCCCACCTGTTCGCCGGGTCCACCCTCGACGGCGCGACCCGCGAGCTCACCGAACGCCGGGCCGCGAACCTGGTCGCCTTCCAGGGTGACCGCGTCGCCGCCCGCTACATCGCCCTGGTGCAGCAGGCGTGGAACGCCGAGCGCGCACTGGGCAGCCGGACCGAGTTCAGCGAGGCCGTCGCCGCCGGGCTGCACAAGCTCACCGCCTACAAGGACGAGTACGAAGTGGCCCGGATGCTCACCGACCAGGCCTTCCTCGACGCGGCCGCCGGCGAGGTCCCCGGCGCCGGAAAGCTCACCTACAAGCTGCACCCGCCGGTCCTCAAGGCCATGGGCCGCAAGACCAAGATCGGATTCGGCCCCCGCTCCCACGTCGCGCTCAAGACCCTCGCCAAGGCGAAGTTCCTGCGCGGCACCGCGTTCGACCCGTTCGGCTACGCCAAGGTCCGTCGTCTCGAGCGTCAACTGCTCGCGCACTACGAGGCCACGGTCGCCGGCCTGATCGCCGACCTCACCGCCGACACCTACGACACCGCCACGCTGATCGCCGCGACTCCCGACCTCGTCCGGGGCTACGAGGACGTCAAGCTGCGCAACGTCACCGTCTACCTCCAGCGTCTCGCCGAACTCGGCGTCGACACCTCCACCATCACCATCGCCACCCCTTCGGAAAGGTCCTGAGAAGACATGACTCTCACCGCGGAACGTCACGCCACCGCACCGCTCCAGAACGCCGGAGTGTTCGAACGGACCGATTTCCCCACCGACACCGCGCACGAGCAGGTGACGTTCTTCCAGGACCCCGCCACCGGACTCAAGGCGATCGTCGCGATCCACGACACCACCCTCGGACCGGCGCTCGGCGGCACCCGGTTCTACCCCTACGCCGACGAGGCCGCCGCCCTCAAGGACGTCCTGCGGCTGTCGCGGGGCATGACCTACAAGTCGGCGATCGCCGGAGTCGACCTCGGCGGCGGCAAGGCCGTCATCATCGGCGACCCGGCCACCGGAAAGTCGGAGGCGCTGCTCGAGGCGTACGCCCGCTTCGTCCAGACGCTCGGCGGGCGCTACATCACCGCCGGTGACGTCGGCACCAACTCCGACGACCTCGACGTGATGGGCCGCGCCACCGAGTACGTCGTCGGACGCAACACGTCCGCCGGCGGATCCGGTGACAGCGCCCCGATGACCGCCCTCGGCGTCTTCCAGGGCATGCGCGCCGGCGCGCAGGAGAAGTGGGGCACCCCGAGCCTCGCCGGACGCGTCGTCGGGGTCGAGGGCATCGGCAAGGTCGGCTACCAGCTGATCAAGCTGCTGCTCGCCGACGGTGCGTCGGTGGTCGCCACCGACGTCAACGCAGCCGCACTCGATCGGGTGGCCCGCGACTTCCCCGAGGTGAAGATCGCCTCCAGCGTCATCGACCTGGAACTCGACGTCTACGCACCCTGCGCGATGGGCGCCACCCTCACCGACGAATCCGTCGCCGCGATCACCGCCCAGGTGATCTGCGGGGCCGCGAACAACCAGCTCGCCCACCCGATCGTCGAGCACGATCTCGGTGACCGCGGCATCACGTGGGTCCCCGACTACGTCGCCAACGGCGGCGGACTCATCCAGGTCGCCGGCGAGCGGCTCGGCACGTCCGCCGACGACGTCCGCGCGCAGGTCGAGAAGATCTTCGCCACCGTCGTGCAGATCCTCGACATCGCGAAGCGGGACGGCATCCTCGCCGGCGCCGCAGCCGACGCCGTCGCCGAGGCCCGGATCGCGGCAGCGAAGTAGGCGGCTCCGCCGCCCGTGCGCCTTTTTGGTTGCTCCCACAACCAGAAAGGCGCACGGGCGCGAAGCGCCTAGGCCGTCAGCCGCCGGTGCAGCTCCCAGGCATTGCGCTCCACGCGGTTGGATTCGAGCATCCCGTCGGCGCGCACGTTCCACACGGCGGTGCCGATCAGGTGGATGGGCTGCCCGTCGGGTTCGGTGCCCATGAATCCGCGATTGCGGCCGGTCATCTCCCACAGCGACGCGACGCGGGAGCCGTCCGCGTTCTGGAACGTTTCGACGGGGATGAACTCCAGATCCTCGACGGTGGACTGGAACTTCAGCACCCATTCCTTGAAGTCGGCCCGGCCGCGGATCGTCTCTCCGCCGCTGACGATGACGAAGTTTTCGACCACGAGTTCGTCGATCGCGTGGGGATCCTGGGGTGACTGCCACACCCGGGCCCAGAAATTCTCGACTGCGTGAACTCCGTGTTGATGGGACATGCGTTCTTGCCTCTCTCTGGCTTGGATTTTCCAAGTTAGCATGGGTATGACGAGGTCGAGCCGTCGTTTTCTCACGATGTGGCCGGCTTCGTCAGTCGCCCGTGGGCGCCGGTTCTCCTCGCTGCACGTGCAGAGTCGATGCGGACACGCGTCGGCCGTCGTCGGTGACAAAGGCCAGGGACACGGCCTCGCCGGTGGTCTCGTCCGAGTATTCGGGGGAGGTGCTCCCCGGACGCGGCAGGTGGTCGCGACCGAACTGGCCCAGCGCCCCGATCACGACATGCAACTGCCTGCCCTTCTCGGTCAGCACATACTCCTGACGTTCCCGCGACCCCGCCTGGCGATACGCGCGGCGCTCGAGAATTCCCTCGTCGACGAGCAACGCCAGCCGGGCGGTGAGCACATCGGACGCCACACCGAGACTGCGCGTGAACTCCGAGAATCGGCTGTGACCCCAGAACGCGTCACGGACGATGAGCAGCGTCCACCGGTCGCCCAGGACCTCGAGCGCACGCGCGATGGAACAGCGGGCAGGCGTGGCCGGGGACGGGCTCATACGACGAGAATAGTCGCGCCAGGCTTGGCGGGTCCAAGTCAGCAGCTGCGCCGCCCGTGCGCGGCGAACGAGTGCAGGGACTCGCTAACCACGCACGGGCGCGGAGCGCCTCACGCCCGCATCCCGATGATGACGGCGTCGAGGAACTCGTCCGCGATCTCCTCGGGCGTCTCCGCGCCCGCGGGGGTGATCCACAGGTAGCTGTAGTTGAACATGCCCAGCAGGCCCTTCACCATCAGCCGCGGGAGCACGCGGAAATGCCCGTCGCGAATGCCCTGTTCCAACGCGTTCCGCCAATGCGATTCGTAGCGTTCACGTTCGACGATGATGCGATCACGACGCTCGTCCGTCAGCGCGTGGTACTCGCGGAAGAAGACCGTCCACTCCGCGCGGTGTTCGGCGATGTTGCGCATCAGCGCCCGGGCGAGGCCGCGCAGTCGCTTCTCCGGATCGGCCTCCGACAGCGCGAGTTCGTCGGCGACCGTGTTCATCTGGGCGAGTTGCCTGCTGCTGATCTCGTAGAGGACGGCCTCTTTGCTGCCGATGTAGTGGTACAGCGCCCCGCGGCCGAGCCCGACCGCCGTGCCCAGGTCGGCGATGCCGGTGCCGTGGTACCCCGATTTCGCGAACAATTCGGCGGCCACCTGCAGGACCCGGTCCCGGTTGGCGTCGTACTTGTCGCTCATCGAAGGGCCCCTTTGTCTCCCGGCGGTCGAAGGTGTGAGTCTAGACGGCCCGGATCACGGGTTCGGCGCGGCCGGGTCTGTGATCCGAGTGCGTGCGACGTGCACGATCAGGGCCTGCCCCTGGCTGCCGCCCCGCACAGCGCCGCCGCGCCGATGCCGCCCTCACCCGATCCGAGTGGACGCCGAGGCGGACGGCCGTCGACTTCCGCGTGACCACGACGGCGCAGGCACCGTCGGCCCAGCCGTCCTGAGCCTCCCGCGTGATGCCGTACCCGGGATTTCCGGCCTCGGTCAGCGCCCCCATCGACAACCCGGTGAAGGCATCGCGGAGGCCGTCGAACGCGAGGTGATCGATCAGGACCGCGTCGCCGCACGCGATCATTCGGTGCGCCGGCGTGATCGCGTCGATTCCCGACAGGCACATCCGGACTGCAGCGCACCGCCGATCGTGTCGCCGCCCAGTTCCTCGGCGGTGAGACCCGACAGATCCCATGAAGCGTCCGAACGGGGTTCGTGCCCCCGCCACGAGGACGGTGGGGTCTGAGTTCGTCATTGTCATCTCCTTCGAGGGCGGCGCCGACCCGCAGCCGAGCCCCGGCTGCAGGTCGGCGGATGGCCGGGTCAGGGTCGACGCGAGGTCTCGAATGCGTCGGAGAACGCGTACCCGTCGAGCAGTCGTCCCGCCGCCACCAGATACTGGATCGTCGGCGTGCCCTCCTCGAGCCAGTTGAGGCGGGCGTCCCGGTACAGGCGCTCGATCGGATGCGCACGCGTGTAACCGATGCCGCCATGGACGAGCAGCGCCCGGTCGGTCACCCGCCCGACCGCCTCGAGGCCGAACAGCTTGCACATACTGGCCTCGGCCGGAATCCGTTCGCCCGCATCCCACTTCCTCGCCGCGTCCGCCAGGATGCCGCGCAGGGCGTAGACGTCGGTGGCCATCTCCGCCAGGTACCGCTGGACCGCCTGCCGCGTGCCGATCGGCTTGCCGAACGTGACGCGGCTCTTGGCGTGGGCGATCGACAGTTCGAGGGCGCGCTCGGAGGTACCGAGCGAACTTGCCGCGATGAAGACCCGGCTGATCTCCAGGGCGCGTTCGAGATGCTCGTTGCCCTGCCCCTCGGCGCCGACGAGTGCGGTGGCGGGAACCCGGACGGAGTCGAGGGTGACGTGTCCGTGCTCGGTGCCCTTGCAGCCCATCGTCTCGGGCAGTGCCGCGATCGACAGGCCTTCGGTGTCGCGGGGAACGAGGAACGCGGAGACTTCGCGGTCGGTCGTCTTCGCGAACACGATGAAGTGAGACGCGATGTCCGAGTTGGTGATCAACCATTTCTCGCCGGTGATGACGTAGTCGTCGCCGTCTCGTACCGCGGTCGAGCCGAGGTCGGCTCCGGTCCCGAATCCCGGCTCCGTGAGCGCGAACGCGACCGAATTCCGGCCCGTCGCCGCGCCCGGAAGCACCGCCGCCTTCTGCTGCTCGTTCCCGATTTCGGAGAGCGCGTGGGCGAACGAGTTGTGCACGTGCACGATGACCCGCAGGCCGCCCTGCACCTTGGCGAACTCGGCGATGATCGGCAGGTACTGGGCGATCGAGAGTCCGCTGCCGCCGTACTCGCGGGGGACCAGCAGGCCGAGCGCGCCGATCCGGGTGAGGATCGGCATGACGATGTCGTGCGGAACCTGCTCGTCGTCCTCGATCAGCTGTTCCAGCGGATCGAGTTCGGACCAGATCGCTTCGAAGATGCGGTCCCGGAGGGTCAGGTACTCCGACTCCGGAATTCCGGCCGAATGCGTGAGTGTCGCGGTCATGGTGTTTCTTCCCTTCGTTGTGGGTCGTCACAGTCGTGGTGTGTCACAGCGCCCAGCCTCCGTCGACGGTGAGAACGGAGCCGGTGCAGAACGTGGCGTCTTCGCTGAGGAAGACTGCGGCCTTGGCGATTTCGTCGACGGTGCCGAATCGGCCCAGGACGGTGTCCTGTTCGATGCGCCTGCGCGCGGATGCGGGCACCGCGTCGGTCATGTCGGTGGCGACGAAGCCGGGGGCCAGGATGTTGACCCGGATGCCGTCACGGGCGACCTCCTTCGCGAGCGATCGCCCGAAGCCGACCATCGCCGATTTCGCGCTCGCGTAGGCGGTGTCGCCGGGGTGACCGATCACGCCGACGACCGACGACACCAGAACGATGCTCGGTGACGTGCCGTTCGCGAGGTGGGGTAGCGCGGCCCGGGCGAGGGCGACGGTGCCGCGGAGGTTCGTCTCGATCACGCTCCACCAGGCGTCCGGTTTCGTCGCGTTGAGCCGTCCGCCCGACCACTGACCCGCATTCAGGATCAGCGAATCGAGGCGTCCCCAATGGGAGACGACGTGCTCCACCGCGGAGGTCGCCGTGGTGTCGTCGTGCAGGTCGAAGTGGATCGGTAGTACCTGTTCAGGGGCGTTCGCGGTGAGCTTCTCGGCTTCGTCACGGCCGGTTCGGTACGTGCAACCCACCCGGCAGCCGCGCTGGGTCAGGCCGATGGTGACGGCGGCCCCGATGCCGCGGGAGCCGCCGGACACCAGTGCGACGCGGAGATCTTCGTTGTCGTTCTCGTTCATGCCAGAAATGTACTGACCGATCCAAAAATAGTCCAGAGCCGTCGAGAAATTTGATGTAAACGCACTTAATGATCGACTAACGCGAATGCCTTGAGGCTGGATCAATCGGTACAAAAATGCTTGCGGTCGACGCGGCGGCTGTGTTAAACCTGTGACTGCGGCCACACGGGGCGACGTCGCGGACGCGAGGTCCGATCGGCGAACTCCGGACGAGGCCCGACCGCTCGATCACAACCGCGGTGGCACCGGGCCGACAGGCAACCGCACCGCCCGACATCAGCAGCGATGGGAGATTCGATATGAGAGTCATCGACGACCTGGAGGTCACCCGGGTCGAACCCCGGAAGGTCGCGTTCGCGTCCTTCGTCGGAACCGCGATCGAGTGGTACGACTTCTTCATCTTCGGGACCGCGGCCGCCCTGATCTTCGGGAAGGCGTTCTTCCCGTCACTCAGTCCGCTGTCGGGGACACTCGCCGCGTTCGCGACGTTCGGCGTCGCGTTCGTGTCCCGTCCCGCCGGAGCCATCGTCTTCGGGCACTTCGGAGACCGCATCGGCCGCAAGAAGATGCTGGTGTTCTCCCTGGTGCTGATGGGGTCGTCGACCGTCGCCATCGGTCTGATCCCCACCTACGGCGCCATCGGTCTCGCGGCGCCCGTGCTGCTCGTCCTCGCGCGCCTTGCCCAGGGCTTCGCGGTCGGCGGAGAATGGGGCGGCGCGGTACTGATGGCGGTCGAACACGCACCGCGCGAGAAACGCGCGTTCTACGGCAGCTGGCCGCAAGCCGGCGTTCCCGCCGGACTCGTGCTCGCCACACTCGCGTTTCTCCTCGTCGAGCAGCTTCCGGAGGACCAGGTGCAGGCGTGGGGTTGGCGGCTTCCGTTCCTGGCCAGCGCCGGGCTGGTCGCGGTCGGCATGTACGTGCGGTTGAAGGTCGTCGAATCGCCGGAATTCGAGAACGTCAAGCGCGACAAGAAGATTGCCGACTTCCCGATCCTCGCGGTGCTGCGGGGTGAGAAGCGCGCACTCGGCGTCGGCATACTCACCCAGGCCGCCTCACTCGTGCCCTTCTACCTCGTCACCGTCTTCGTGCTGTCGTACGGCCCGAAGGAACTCGGCATCTCGCGGCAGACGATTCTGCTCAGCATCCTCGTCGCGTGCGTCCTCGACATCGTGTCCGTGCCCTACGCGTCGATGATCGCGGACCGGATCGGGACTCGGAAGATGCTGATCTACGGCTCCGTCTACATGGCCGCGATCGCGTACCCGTTCTTCTGGTTGCTGTCCACCGGCACGGGTGCCGCGGTGCTGCTGGCGATGATTCTGATCATCACCATCGGCCACGCCGTCACCTACTCCGCGGTCGCCGGATACGTCACCGGTCTGTTCCCTGCCGAGGTCCGGTACACGGGCGCGTCCGTCGCCTATCAGTTCGGCGGCGTCGTGTTCAGCGCGCCGGCACCGTTCATCGCGGTGGCGATCGCGGCCGAGACGGACGGTGCGTGGGCACTGGCCGCATACATCGCCGCGGCGTGCGCGATCACCGTCCTCGTTCTGACCCTGACGAAAACTGCAAAGGTGAACCACTGATGTCTCTCGACGGACCCGCGTCGCCCGCACTCGCCGCTGCCTGGCAGGACATCGAATCCCTGCTGGACCGCGACCCGTTCGGCGGCGACTTCAACACGGCACACGAGATCTGCACCCGCTACACCGCCGACCCGAATCGGGTGGCGCTGACCGTCCGGCACGAAGACGGGTCGGCCGACCGCTGGACGTACTTCGAACTCGACCGTCTCGCCGCCAAGGCGGCACGGGTGTTCGCCCGAGCGGGCCTGAAGCGGGGAGACCGCGTCGGCGGACTGCTGTCCCGACAGGTCGAGAGTTGGATCACCGCGCTGGCGGTATGGCGATCCGGGCTGGTGTACGTGCCGTTGTTCGGCGGTTTCGCCCCGGATGCGATCGGTCTTCGGCTCGACGCGGCAGGAGTCCGCGCGATCGTGGTCGATCGGCGGTACCGGCCGGCGCTCGCGGAGGCGCAGGCGACCCACGGACTCGACCCGGCCGTGTTCGTCGTCGGAGACGGCGCGGCCGGCGGGACCGACAAGTCGTTCTGGACCGAGGTCGACCTGGCCGCCGCCGACGGTCCGCTCGAGAAGACCGCACTGGGCGACACCGCCACCCTGCTGTTCACCAGCGGAACATCCGGAACACCGAAGGCGTGCACCATGACCCACGCCACGTTCGTCTCGGTCATGCCCTACGCGAAGACCGTTCTCGGGGCCACCCGCGACAGCATCGTCTTCTCCACCTCGGACCCGGCGTGGGCGTTCGGACTGTTCAGCACCGGCGCCGCCGTCATGGCGCTGGGCGTGCCGCGGGTCATGTACTCGGGCAAGTTCGTCCCCGAGGCCTGGCATCGCGTCATCAGGGAGGAGAAGGCGACGATCCTCACCACCGCGCCTGCCGCACTGCGGCGACTGACGGCGACGTTCGCGCAGGAAGGGGTACCGGCGTCGCTCCGCACCGTCGCCGCTGCCGGTGAACCGCTGACCGCAGCGGTCGCCGCAGACTGGGCCGGCACCGGTGCACCCGCCGTGCGCAACGGATACGGACTGTCCGAGGTCGGCATGCTGCTCGGCGACACCCAGGGCACCGAAACGCGGTCCGTTCCCGGCTGGATGTCCGCCGGGATCCCGGGTTTCGACACCTTCCTCGCCGACCGGGACGGCGAACCGGTGGCCGAGGGCCTGCCGGGATTGATCGCGGTACGGCAGCCCCGCCACCAGATGTCCAGCGGGTACGAGAACGCCCCCGAACTGTGGGCCGACCGCTGGCGCGGCGACGTGTTCCTCACCGAGGACCGCGCCGTCACAGACTCCGAAGGGCGGTGGCAGATACTGGGCCGGGACGACGACATGATCATCGCGTCGGGACACAACATCAGCCCGGTGGAGGTCGAGAACGCGCTGCTGCAGCACCCGGCGGTCGCGGACGCGGCGGCAGTCGCGTACGAAGATCCGGTCCGCGGCGGAGTGGTCCGGGCGGTCGTCGTCCGCGCGGACACCCCGGGTGACGACAGCGACCTCGTCACGCAACTGAAGCAACTCGTCGCGCAGCGCGTCGGGCCCTACGCGGCGCCGAAGGTCGTCGACTTCCGGCCCGACCTCCCACGCACCGAAGTCGGCAAGCTCCGCCGGGCGGCGGTCCGCGCACTCCCGTAGGGCGGCTCCGCCGCCCGTGAGTGGTTAAGGAGTCCCTGCACTCGTTAACCACTCACGGGCCGTAGGCCTAGGCTCTCCCTCATGGAAACCGAGTTCGTCCGCTGGACCGAGGACGGCACCGAGCATTCGGCGGTGTGGCGGTCCACCAGCGGGGCGGCGCCCCCGAAGAAGATCAGGGTCGCCGACGACTCGATGACCGCCGACGAGGCCTACCGTCTGGCGTGCGAGGGGACGGCGCTGCTGTGGCGCGGTGATTTCCACAACGCCCGCCAGCTCGGCACGGCCGTCGCCGCCCGCACCGACCGCAAGGCCCGCAAGACGTCCACGGACCCGGCCACCGCGTTCCATCTGCACCGGCAGACACAGTCGCGGCGGGCAGGCATCCTCGGGATGCTGCTGGTGCCGTTCGACGCCGACCAGACCGTTCCGTTGCGCCGCGCCCCCGACGTGCGGCAGGCGGTGCTCGCGGCATACGGACCGACCGACCAGCCGACGGTCACCACGCTGCGGGATCTGCTCGGCGCGATCGGCGCCCACGAGTGGCAGAAAAAGGGCGTCGAGATCCCCGCCCTCGGTGCGCGCATCCACCCCGGCTACGGCGTGTTCTCACCGATTCGCGGCGAATACGTCGACCTCGTCGCCGATACCCCGCTGCCTTCGCTCGCGACAGCGTTCGACATCGGCACCGGCACCGGCGTGCTGGCGGCCGTCCTTGCGCACCGCGGTGTCGAGAAGGTGATCGCGACCGAACTCGACGCGAACGCGCTGGCATGCGCGCGGGCGAATCTGGACCGGCTCGACTACGCCGGTCGGGTGCAGGTCGTGGAAACGGATCTGTTCCCCGACGGCCGGGCGCCGTTGGTCGTGTGCAACCCGCCGTGGATCCCGGCCCGGCCCACCTCGCCCATCGAGTACGCGATCTACGACCCGGACAGCCGGATGCTCCGCGGATTCCTCGCCGGCCTGGCCGAGCACCTCGAACCCGGGGGAGAGGGCTGGCTCATCCTGTCCGACATCGCCGAGCACCTCGGACTGCGAACCCGCGAGGAATTGCTGACCCTGATCGACGACGCCGGCCTCACCGTTCTCGGGCGGCGGGACGTGGCGCCCCGGCACGGCAAGGTCGCCGACCGCTCGGATGCGCTGCACGCCGCCCGCAAGCGGGAAGTGACGTCGCTGTGGCGGCTCGGCGCGCAGGACTGATGACCGCGACTGCGTGGTGTTCGGGCCGTACGACTCCGGCGTGACCCGCGGCGTCGACACGAGATCCGGGATCGTCCACAACGGTTCGCCGTCGCGCGATCGTAGGCGCCGTCACCGAGCAGCACCGGGAGGTGAGGGACACCGTCGTCACGCTCGTCGTCAGCCCGACCCGCGGCCGACGCGCCGCGATGCATCCGATGCACGTACGGCGCCTGGCCCCGGGCGAACCCTGACCGTTGAAAACACGTCGGTGCGACCAGTCAGCATGTCCGCCATGACGATCAGCGTCAACGAACCCATTTCCACGGCTTGTCCCAGAGTCCGGGCGGCGGCACGAAGGGTAGCTGGCCCAACTGTCCCGGCGGTGGGAAGAATGGCAGTTGGCCCAACTGTCCCGGCGGTGGGAAGAATGGCTGCTTCGCCGGTTGTCCGGGCGGTGGACCCAAGTCGGGTACCGAGATGCCGGGTAGCGGCGGTGGCCACGGATCAGCATTTGCCGGAACGGCGCCGAGTCCCAGCGTGGTGAAGCCCAGCGCACCGGCGACCAGGGCACGCGCCGCACTCGTTTTCAGATTCATCGTGACTCCTTCTGCGTCTGCTCGACCACTGGCTGTGGTGGGCAGACCACCGGTATGCACGCTTTTAGTGTGCGCCTGTGCGCATTTTTGTGGGTTACGGATGGGATTGCTGCGAAGTGGCGGCACTACCGCGTTTCAGGGGCCTCAGCCGAGCGCGAAACCGTCGACAGCTGCCGCTGCCTACCGAAGCATAAGGCCCCCAGATGCTTGCACGGTGCGGTGGAGCCTGGTCTGGCGGTCGTGGGAATGGTGACTTCCGTGTTGCCGTCGAGCGTGGGAAGTGGGTAGAGCGGGCAGGCTTGTGCGCCTTTGTGGTTGCTGCAGCTACCAGAAAGGCGCACGGGCGCTAGCGCTTCTTGACGTGCGTGACGATTTCCGGATCGCTCTGTCCGTTCGTCTTCATCTTCTTGTCGGCGCGCTTCTCCTTCAGCGACTTGCCGGATTTCTTCGACATGGAATTGCGGGGCGATTTGTCAGCCATGGACCATCCCTGAATGCGGAACCTGGACGGCTCCGATAGAGCCGACAGTACGCCATATCCCGGGAAACCCGGACCGATCGTCGAAACGGTCGCTTCTAGGACGACGGATCGTCGAACAGCGTCTGCTCCTCGGGGTTGTTGAACAGTCCCATCTGCTCGGGCCGCGGCTTGGTGTCGGGAGCGTTCTCCGTCGGCGGCAGTACGACGGTCCGGAGGGCGTTGCGCAGGGTGCGGACGACGCGCTCCCAGTGCTCCACCGACGCGTCGTCCGTGTCACGCAGACGGGACACCCACGCGGTGCCGGTGTCGAGGAGGGCGAGGATCCGGTCGCGGTCGTGACCGCACACGTCGGCGACGACGGCCGGATCGGTGTCGCCACCGCACCCGGGATCGAGATGGAACAGCGTCTGGAGTTCCTTCGGCAGATCGGTCGTCGACGTCCCGTTCCCGGTGTGGGGTGCCGACACAGGTTCGGGTTCCTCGTCGGGGCCGGAGTCCCGGTTGAAGAACAGTTCGCCGCCGAACCGCGCCGCGAAGTCGCTGTCGACGGTGCGCAGGAAATCGGCGAACGACTTGCAGCTGTCCGTAAGGTGCTGCGGGACGAACGGGTTGCCCGACACCTCCAGGAACGCCGACAAACGGTCGTCGACCAGCACGAACTTGATCCGTGACCAGGTGCGGTTGAGGTCGGCGGTGACCTCGGCCGCCCGGGTGCGGTCGCTGATGTCGTGCACCAGCGGCGCGAACAGTTGCACGTCGACGGTGTCGGCGAGCGGCCCGACGAACAGGATGGTGTTGCCCATCCGGATCGGGACGTCGCCGTCCGGGTCGCGTTCGGGCAGCAGCCCGAGCATCGGCACCAGCGAGAGCGTGATCAGTTCGTGCAGGTGCTCGACGTCCCGCGGGACCACGGCGGCCGCGGGGTCGAGTTGCGCGACCAGCGGCGGCCGCACCGCAATCGGGTCGAACGTGGCCTCGGGATCGGTGCTCGACGTCTCGGTACTCAGGAACGCGGGATGCGTGATTCCCCAGACGTCGCGGAACGCGGCCACCGCCATCGCGGCCAGCTGATCTGACCACGACAGCTTCTTGTCCACGTAGAACGCGGGGGAGCCGTCGTCCGGGTCGTCGTCTGGGCCGCGGGTCGGACGGTTCCAGCCCAGCTCGGTGAGGTACGTCTGCTCGGCCTCGGTCAGCGCGCGGTCGGGGTGCAGGTAGTGGTTCGACGGCACCTCGCAGCGCACTGTGTCGCCGTCCCACACCACGAACTGGATGCACGGCATCAGCCCCTGGGATTCGTCGAGTTCCTCGAATCCCGATTCGAGCACCAGTAGGTCCTCGTCCTGCATCGCCGCCAGATAGTCCGCGAGGCGCCGCTGGAACTCCGCCCAGTCGCGGTTCACGCTCGAATCCAGATCGAAGTCCTGCATGTCTGCTCCGTCCGGGTCGGCCACAGGTCACCTACTTCCGCTGTATACGGTAGCGGCGATCGCTGACACCGCAGCGCAGGAGGGGGTGCGGGGCTCAGACGGGGTGACCGGCCGCGATCCGTCCGGTCAGCCGGGTGACCGCGTCGAGGAGGTCCCACGACGTGCCCGGTTCCACCGCCACCGCCGTGTCGCCCCACACGAGATATCTGCCGTCGCTGTCGATGTCACGCCACGCCAGACCGCCGACCGGGCGCGGCGAGTGCCGCGCGCCGCGGACGACGGTGACGACCCCCTGACCCGTCGACGGGCGGTCGAGGATCCGGGCGACCTCCGCCTGCCGGTGCGCGGCATCCGCCCGGTCGACCACGACGCCGCGACGCGTGCCCGCGTCGGTGTCGGGCAGCTGCGCGATCAGCTGCCTGCCGACGTCGTACGGTTCACAGCTGCGGATCACCACCTCGCCGCCCGGATGCTGCACCGCCGCGATTCCGTGCCCGCGCGCGAGCGCCCCGATCAGGCGGATCGGCGTGCCGCCTTCGGAGCCGGAGATCTCGATCCGGAGGTCGGGTTCGGCGAGCACCAGCAGCGCCGACGCGAGCGGGTCGTGTTCCGGTCCGGAGAAGTCGGCGCGGATCCGGCGCTGCTCGGCCTCGTACTCGTCGGCGGTGGCCAGCGCGCTCGTGACCGTGAACGGATACGGGATGCGGTCCTGGCCGGTCCGCGCCCACGACGCCGAGAACTGCGGACCGCTCAACACCCAGTGCCCCACGACTATTCGCCGATCACCGCGGGCGTGACGAGGGGTAGTTTCCCGACGAGTTCGCTTCCCTCGTCGATGCTTTCGAGGTAGGTCGGTGGTTCCTCCTCGTCTTCGCGTGCGGCGGGCAGGGCCAGACTGCCGGGCCGTTCGGGGGCCGGCGCCCGGTGCGCGGCCACGATGCCGTGCGCGTACTGCGCCACCCCGCCGCCGACGGCCCCGGCCAGCGCCGCACCGGCGATCGAACCGGGAGCGGCCTGCGTGGCCTGGGGCTGGACCTGGTCACTCTCGCGAGGCTCGGAGTCCGCGCCGGGTTCAGGTTCGGGTTCGGCCACCTGCTGATCGCTGGGTACGCCGTGCACGCCGTTCGGTCCGATGTCGAAGCCCACCGGCCGCCCGTGTTCCGTCGCCGCACCGTGGGTCGCGGCGAGACCGTCGGTGGGGAGTCGATCGTCGGCAACCCGATACGCCGACGCGTACAGGGTATCCATGGTCGCCTTCGCGTCCTGTTCCGCGGCATCGGCGTCGGCTTCCGCGGTCCAGTTGCCGGGTAGCACCCGGGTCCAGTCGGTCGGGTGGTCCCCGGGCGGGCCGACCGCACCGCGTACCGCTTCGGCGCCGGCGCTCGCGTGCCGCAATGCCTCTCCCACGTCGGCGAAACGGCCGCCGACCTGCCCGGCCCGGGCGGCGTAGTCGTCGAGTGCCGACACCACCGCGGTCGCCGACCGTCCGCGCCAGCCGGTGCCGACCGCGGCCCGGGTCGTTTCGTGGAACGCGGCCACGGACTCCTGAAATTTTCGTCCGAGGTCGTCCCAGGACGCGGCGACCGCCTCGGACTCGGCGGGTCTCAGGGCGTCGACAGCACTGCTGATGGCGCGGTGATCCCAGGCGCCCGATCGAAAATTCTCCCCGCCATTCATCCCCGACCTCCGCTGCTGGACACTCTCGGTCCCGGAGTGGACCCCCCAATCCGGCGGGAAGCCACCTTACCGACTGCTGGACGGGGCTTGTCACCGCTCCCGATCTCCGAAAGGCTCGGATCCATGCCTTCGTTCTCGCCCGCAGTGTCCGGAACCCGCACCCGGCGGTCGTCCGCCCTCGCGGTCGGGGCCACGTCGTTCGCGTTCCTCGTCACGATGATGGGAACGACACTTCCCACCCCGCTCTATTCCATCTATGCGCAGGAACTGGCGTTCAGCGCCCTCACCGTCACGATCCTGTTCGCCGTGTACGCGGTCGGGGTCGTGGTCGCGCTCGCCCTGTTCGGGCGGCTGTCCGACGACCTCGGACGGCGTCCGGTGCTCTTTCTCGCGGTCACCCTCGCCGCGGTGAGTGCCGTGCTGTTCTTGTTGCCGTCCACGCTTCCGGTGTTCGTGGTGGCCCGGGTGATCTCCGGGCTGTCCGCAGGCCTCATGACCGGCACGGGCACGGCCGCGGTGATCGATCTGTTCCCGCCCGACCGCAAGGCCGCAGCCGGAATGCTCGCGATCGCGGTGAACACCGGCGGACTCGGATTGGGCACGCTCAGCGCGGGGGTGATCGCCGACCTCACCTCGAGTCCGCTGACCATTCCCTATGTGGTGAATCTCGTGCTCGCCGTCCTCGCGGGCGCCGCGTTGTGGCTGTTCGCGCCGGCACCGGCCACCCGCCCGACGTGGCGCATCCGACCTCGCCGCCTGCAGGTTCCGGCGTCGATCCGCGGCGCCTTCGTCACCGCCGTGCTCGCCGCCGGAACCGCATTCGCGGTGACCGGTGTGCTCACCGCCGTGTCGGCGCTGTTCCTGACCGAATATCTGGGGTCGAGGAGCCACACGATGGCCGGTCTCGTCGTGTTCCTGACGTTCCTGTTCATGGCCTTCGGTCAGCTCCTCGCACGCCGGATGTCGACGGCCGCCGCGATGCTCGTCGGGTGCCTCGCGTTGATCCCGTCAGCCGGCCTGCTGGCGCTCGCGCTGGCGAACATCGTGCTCGCGCCGCTGCTCGCGTCCGCGGTGGTGCTCGGCGTCGCCGGGGGCCTGTGCCTCAATGCCTCGATCGCCACCACCGTCGAACGGGTCGAGCAGCAGTTCCGCGGCGGGGTGTCGTCGGCGTTCTTCGCGGGGATCTACGTGATGCTGGCCGTCCCCGCGGTCGGTGTCGGCGTGCTCGCGCGGTTCACCGACCTTCGGGCCGCCGGGATCGTCTTCAGCGCGCTGGTCGCCGCGCTGGGTGCGGGGGTGGCCGTCGCGCAACTGATCGCGCGCAGACGGGCCTGAGCGTCAGCCTCGTGGCCTGGTGGTGACCGGCGGGATCGTGATCACCGGACGCGTCGTCGTGGTGGTGGTCGGCGCCAGTGTCGGTGCCACGGCGGCCTGCGGCGGAACGGTCGCCTCGGTCGTCGTGACGATCGGGGGCCGGGTCACCGGCGTGGTGACCGGGGCGAGGCTGATCGTCGGCGGAGGGGGAGGCGGAGGCGGCGCGAGCGTCGTCCGGACCGGCGGCGGGGGAGGCGGTGCGGGGGTCGTCGAGGGCGCGGGCGGCGGCGCGGTGGTCACCGGCGCCGGTTCGGTGGGGAGGGTGACGACCCGCGGGGTGGTCAGCTCCGCCATCTGCCAGGTGGGGGTCGGCGGGACGAACACCTGGAACGTCGCCGGTTCCGCGCTGTACGGCCCCGCGGCCTGCAGACCTTCCGACGACAGCGGTGGTGGCACGACTGTCGGTCCGCGACTGCCGAACGCGCCGCCTGCGGCGCCGATCATCAGCCCGGAGACCGCTGAAACGGTGGCAATCGCAAGCGCCCCGATCGCTACAGTCCTGTCGTCCATGCTTTACCCGTCGTCGGCGTGCAAATGCGTCCACCATAGAGGGCGTTGCCCCCGGCTGGTGCACGTGTCCGCAATCGAGTTGCCCGGGAGGGGTTCGCTCGAAGGTTGCCGGGCGGCCGCCGGGGTTCGGCGCACGCTGACGAGAACCCTTGCCCGGACGGGGTCGCGAGCCGACGATCGAGCGGTGTCCATACCGCTCCGACCGGGGGTAACGATGTCTCTGCTCGACAGATTGTTCCGCCGCCGCCCGCTGTCCGAACGAGCCGGGGCGGCCGTCGCCGCGTCGGCGATGCTGTTCGCTTCGTGAGCGCACTCGAGATCGTCGCCGACGTCCTCGTCCTCGGCGGCGGACCCGCCGCCACCTGGGCGGCACTGTCCGCGGCCCGGGAGGGCGCCCGGGTGGTGCTCGCCGACAAGGGGTACTGCGGAACCAGCGGTCCCACCGCGTCGGGTGGCAACAACCTGTGGAACATCCCGCCCGGCCCCGCCCGCGAACGGTCGGTGCAGGCCCGCTTCGAGGACGGCGGCCGGCTGTCCGAACCGGCCTGGATGTACCGGGTGCTCGAGGAGACCCACCGCCGGGTGGACGAACTGGCCGATTCCGGCTACCGGTTTCCGTCCGGCGACGACGGCCGGGAGGTGCGCACCAGCCTGCAGGGGCCGGAGTACATGCGCCGGATGCGCAGGCGCGTGCACCGGGCCGGGGTCACCATTCTCGACCACAGCCCCGCCCTGGAACTGCTCACCACCGGCGACGGCGTCGTGTCCGGCGCCGCCGGTCTGCAACGGCAGAACGGATACGCGCCGTGGTCGGTGCGCGCCGGGGCCGTGGTCGTGGCGACCGGCGGCTGCGCGTTCCTGTCGGGAAGTTTCGGAACGAACGTCGACACCGGCGACGGACTCCTGATGGCCGCCGAGGTCGGGGCGTCGTTCTCGGGCATGGAATTCTCGACCGCCTACGCGCTGGCCCCGGCGTGGAGCGGGCACACCAAGGGCTTGATGATGCAGTTCGCCACGTACTACGACGCGGACGGCCAGCCGCTCGGGGACGGCGGCTTCTCCGCACGCGGCGCCGCGATGGCGCACCTCGCCACCGGCCGCCCGGTGTATGCGCGGCTGGATCGGGCCCGGCCCGACATCCGCGCGGTCATGCGCACGTCGCAACCGAATTACTTTTTGCCGCTGGACAAGGCTGGCATCGACCCGTTCACGCAGAAGTATCCCGTGCGCGCGGTGCTGGAGGGGACGGTGCGTGGGACCGGAGGCATCCGGATCACCGGCACCGACTGCGCCAGTGACGTTCCCGGCCTGTTCGCAGCCGGCGACGCCGCCACCCGCGAGTTGATCACCGGCGGCCGCAGCGGCGGCGGCAGTCACAACGGGGCCTGGGCGATCTCCTCGGGAACATGGGCGGGCGCGGGCGCCGCCCGGTTCGCGCGGGGGCGTCCCGTCCCCGACGGAGTGCGCGGCGCGGGAACGGCCGGTCTGCGCGGCCCGTCCGCCCGGCGGCAAGCGTCGCGCGCCATCGTCGGACTGGTTCAGGAGCACACCCTGCCGCTGCGGCGCAGCTACCGGCGCAGCGCGACGAGCCTGCAGGACAGCGTGACCGCGCTCGACGAAGCCTGGTCGGGTGCCGCCGATCTGCTCGGCGGGAGCGAACGGGAACTGCTGCAGGCACGTTCGGCCGCCGCGATGCTCGCCGCGGCCCGGTGGGCGACCCACTCGGCGCTGGCGCGGACCGAGACCCGGGGCATGCACGTGCGCACCGACCTGCCCGACACCGATCCGTCGCAGACCCGTCGCCTGCTGTCGGGCGGAATGGGCGAAGTGTGGGTGCGGCCGGAACACGGCGCCGCCGAAAACAGGACGGTGGCGTCGTGATCGAGGTCGTCCTCGCCGACAGGTGCGTGCAGTGCGACATCTGCATCAAGGTCTGCCCGACGGACGTCTTCCGGCGCGGCGAGGACGGGGTTCCCGTCGTCGCGCACCAGGAGGACTGCCAGACGTGCTTCATGTGTGAGGCGAACTGTCCCACCGACGCGCTGTACGTCGCGCCGTTCGACACCCCGGTTCCCGAGGACTCCACCCACACCGACGCCGACGCGCTGGCGGAGTCCGGGGCGCTCGGCGCCTACCGCGCCGTGATCGGGTGGGGTGGCGGGCGCACGCCGGGTTCCACGCTCGACCGGAACCACCTGTTCGCACCCGTGAGTACTTCGTAACCGCCGGACGTTAACAAGCACTCACGGGGGTGGCCCTGCGGATGAACCGGCCGATCTCGCGGATGGCGCGGGTGCCTTCGGGGAGCAGTCCGGCGGCGGCCTGGAAGACGTGCACCTGCCGCTCCCACACCTGCAGTTCGCACGGCACACCGGCCTGGGACAGCCGCTCGGACATCAGTTCCGCGTCGACGTACACCATTTCCTGCGAGCCGGTCTGGATCAGGGCAGGCGGCATGGAGGCGAGGGAGCCGTCCACGGGGGACGTGGACGGCTCGTGCCCGCCCCGGGTGTCCAGGCGTTCGATCAGCCTGGACAGGGCACCGACCGCGCGTTTGGGGAAGACGGCGCAGAGGTCGGCGTTGGGATGGGCCAGCTTGTTCACCGGGTCGAGGTCGGTCAGCGGCGACAGCGCGACGTCGGCGGCGGGACGCGGCAGCCCCTGGCGCAGCGCTTCGAGCGTCACCATGAACGTCAGGAATCCGCCCGCCGAGTCGCCGGCGATGACGAGGCGGTCCGCGGTGTACCCGTGCGCGAGCAGCCACCGGTACCCGTCGACACCGTCCGCGACGGCCGCCCGGATGGGGTTCCGCGGGATCATCCGGTACGCGACGTTCAGCGTCGACGCCTGGGACTCCGCCGAGATCCGCGACACCATCTGGCGGTGCGAGTTGATCCCGCAGCACAGGAACGCCCCGCCGTGGAGGTAGAGGATCGCCCGGTCGCCGAGCTCACCCGGAGGCCGGATCCATTCGGCGCGGCAGTGCGGCAGCCGGACGGGCCTGCGCTGGGTTCCGCGGATGGGGCCGAGCGAGTACCCGAACAGGTCGACGACTCCGGTGGGCCACGGCAGTTCGGGGTAGCGCGCCCACCCGTCGAGGAACGGCCGGACCGTGCGGCGGAGGGTATGTGCGAGGGCCGCCGACTGCAGGCTGGTCCCGGCGAACTCCCGCCGCGTCACCGGGAGCGGTGACGGGCAGAATTCGTAAGTCGCAGTGCTCATTGCCTGCCTCCGTTCCGGCCTCGGTGCCCTTCGACGTGCTGCCTTCAGGTTTGCCACCTCTTTGCGCCGTACGGTCTACATCGAAGTAGGTCGCACGGACGCTACGCCCGACGTAGCATCCAGGCGGAAGTCGTAATGGGATAGTGACCGAGCGGGGGTGAACGTCCAGGTGGGGATCATGCCGGTTACCGATTCGATATTCCTTCTCGGCGAATCGCGAGAGCATCCGATGCATGTCGGATCGCTCGAATTGTTCACACCGCCGGAGGATGCCGGACCGGACTACGTGAAGTCGATGCACGAAACACTGCTGAAGCACACGGACGTGGACCCCACGTTCCGCAAGAAGCCGGCGGGCCCGGTCGGCAGTCTCGGGAACCTGTGGTGGGCCGACGAGTCGGACGTCGATCTCGAATACCACGTGCGTCATTCGGCCCTGCCTGCGCCGTACCGGGTCCGCGAATTGCTGACGCTGACGTCCCGGTTGCACGGCACGCTCCTGGACCGTCATCGCCCGCTGTGGGAGATGTATCTGATCGAGGGCCTCTCCGACGGCCGGTTCGCGATCTACACCAAGCTGCACCACTCGCTGATGGACGGGGTCTCCGGGCTGCGGCTGCTGATGCGGACGCTGTCGACCGACCCGGACGTGCGCGACGCGCCGCCGCCGTGGAACCTGCCGCGCTCGGGGTCGGCGAACGGAGCCGCCGCCCCCGACCTCTGGTCGGTGGTGAACGGGGTCCGCCGCACGGTCGGCGACGTCGCCGGTCTCGCGCCGGCGTCGCTGCGGATCGCCCGCACCGCGATGGGTCAGCACGACATGAGGTTTCCGTACGAGGCGCCCCGCACCATGCTCAACGTCCCGATCGGTGGCGCGCGCCGGTTCGCCGCGCAGTCCTGGCCGCTCGACCGGATCCATGCCGTGCGGAAAGCGGCAGGCGTCAGTGTCAACGACGTCGTGATGGCCATGTGCGCCGGGGGGCTGCGGGGCTACCTCGAGGAACAGAACGCGCTGCCGGACGAACCGCTGATCGCGATGGTTCCGGTGTCGCTGCGCGACGAGCAGAAGGCCGACTCCGGCGGCAACGCGGTGGGGGTGACGTTGTGCAACCTGGCGACGGACGTCGACGACCCGGCGGAGCGTCTGACGGCGATCTCCGCGTCCATGTCGCAGGGAAAGGAATTGTTCGGCAGCCTCACCTCGTTGCAGGCGCTGGCGTGGTCCGCGGTCAACATGTCACCGATCGCCCTGACGCCGGTGCCGGGGTTCGTCCGCTTCACGCCGCCGCCGTTCAACGTGATCATCTCCAACGTCCCGGGACCGCGGAAGACCATGTACTGGAACGGGTCCCGGCTGGACGGCATCTACCCGACGTCGGTGGTGCTGGACGGGCAGGCGCTGAACATCACGCTCACCACCAACGGCGGCAACCTCGATTTCGGTGTCATCGGGTGCCGCCGCTCGGTGCCGAGCCTGCAACGCATCCTCCACTACCTGGAGGCTGCCCTCGGCGAACTGGAGGCGGCACTACTCTGAGACGCTACTGCTTGGAGGCGCCGCGGGTTTCAGCGTCTGCCCGACTCCTGCTCGACGAGGGCCCGCCGCGATTCCTCGTGCAGCACGCCGAGCAGTTCGTGTTCGACGTCCGCGAATTCGGGTGACGTCATCATCGACAGTTCGCGGGGGCGGGGCAGGCCCACCGTCACCTCGCGCCGCACGGTGGCGGGCCGGGCGGACAGCACGACCACCCGGTCCGACAGGTAGACGGCCTCCCGGATGTCGTGGGTGATCATCAGGACGGTCCACCGGTAGCGCTGCCACACGTCCTGCAACCAGGTCTGCATCTCGGTGCGGGTCAACGAATCCAGGGCGCCGAACGGCTCGTCGAGCAGCAGCACGGGCCGGTCCTGGACGACGGTCCGCAGCATCGCGGCGCGCTGTCGCATGCCGCCGGACAGCTGGCTGGGGCGGGCGTCCTCGAACCCGCCGAGACCGAAGACGGAAAACAGTTCCCGGGCTTTGTCCCGCGCCTGTTTCCGGGGCACGCCCTGCACCTCGAGTCCGAGGGTGGTGTTGTCGAGGACGCTGCGCCACGGGAACAGCAGGTCCTTCTGCGGCATGTACGCGCAGTTCGACGGGCCACTGCCCGCGGGACGCACGGGCTCGCCGCCGATCGTGACGGTGCCGGCGTCCGGTTGGTCGAGTCCGGCGAGCATGGCGAACGCGGTGCTCTTCCCGCACCCGCTGGGGCCGATCACCGACACGAACTCGCCCGGTTCGACGGTGAACGAGACGTTGTCGAGGACGGGACGGATGCCGCCGCGGACGGGGAATCCCTTGCTCAGTCCGGACAGTGCGACGCGCGCGGTCTCACTCATGCCGGGCTCTCTCGTTCTTGATCCAGGGGGCGACGACGCGCTCCACCGCGAACGTGAGCAGGTAGAGGCTGACGCTGATCACGGCGGTGACGAGCACCGCCGCCAGCACGAGGTCGGTGCGGAAGGAGTTCTTCTGCGTGGCCATGTAGATGCCGAGACCGGACGTGGCCCCGACGTATTCGGCGAACACGGCACCCACGACGGCGTACGTGATGCCGATGCGCAGGGCGGTGAAGAACCGGGGGATGGCCGAGGGCAGCCGCACGTAGCGGAATTCCTGCCACCGGGAGGCGCCCATGCTGCGCAACAGCGCACCCGCCTCCCGGTCGGCGGCGGCGAAACCCTCGATCAGGCCGATCGTCATGGGGAAGAACGTGGCGAGGGCGATCACGAGGACCTTCGGCAGCAGACCGAATCCGAACCAGATGATCATCAGCGGCGCGATCGCGATGATCGGCAGCGTCTGCGACACGACGAACAGCGGAACGAATGCGCGTCGCAGCCACGGCGAGAAGTCCACGAGCACGGCGAGAGCCCACGCGCAGAGCAGGGACACGGCGAACCCGATCAGCGTCACCTGCAGTGTCGCGGAGGCGTGACCGGAGATGGCGTCCCGCGCCCGCCAACCCTGCTGGACGACCCGCAGCGGCGACGGCAGCACCTGCGGCCGGATACCGCTGACCGTCACGTACACCTGCCACGCGACGACCAGCAGCGCCACGACCACGACCGCGGGCAGTACCCGCCGCAGCAGCGGGGACGTGCCCGGGGCCGGGGTCCGGAGGGTCGGGTCAGGGCTGAGCGAGGTACTCATTGGTGAAATACGTCGACCAGTCGGGTTCCGTGGTCAGCGGTGCCCCGTCGGGGCCAGTGAGCAGGCCGTGCTGGAACAGGAAACCGGAGTACCCCGCCCACTGCTCGGCCGTCTGTGTCCCGACCTTTCCGGAAGCGTCCTTCATGTACTCGGAGGACAGCATCTGCTGGCTCTCCCGCACGAGGGACTCGTCCGTGAAGGCGCCGGGGTTGGCGTCGATCAACATCTGCGCGGCCTCGTCCGGCCGGTCGGCGGCGAACTGGTAGCCGCGCTGCAGGGCCTGGACGAACTTGCGGGCCTGCTCGGGATGCTCGTCCATCCACTGCTCGTTGCCCTCGATGACGAGTGCGTACGCGTCCGGGAAGCCGTAGTCGGTGTAGTGGAAGTAGCGCATCGGGGTGCCCCGGTGCTCGGCCTCGATGCCCTCCCAGCCGAAGAACGACACGGTGAAGTCGGCGGTGCCGGAGTACACGGCCTCGTAGGCCGACGTGCCGAGCGTGACGGTGGTGAATTCGCCCTTGCCGCCGTCGTTCCGGATGATCTGCTTCAGCGTCTCCTCGCCGTCGGGGTCCGCGAAACCGGCGTAGATCTTGCCGTCGAGATCCCGGGGGCGGGTGATGTCGGCGCGATCCGCCTTCACCGCGATGCCCGTCGCCCAGTGCTGCAGCGGGGCCATGACCGACGTGGTCTGGGCGCCCGCGGCCTTCGAGAACGTCGCGGAACTCTGGAAGCTCACGCCGAACTCCGCGTTGCCGGCGTCGACGAGGGTGTCGGGTGAGGTGTCGTTGTACGGCAGAACCTGCACGTCGAGTCCGGCGTCCGCGAACCAGCCCTCCTGCTGGGCGACGAACAGTCCGGTGTGGTTGGTGTTCGGCGTCCAGTCGAGTGCGAACCGGATGGTGTCGTCGGACTGTGAGTCGCCGGCGCAGCCGGTGAGCATCGACAGGGCCGAGACGAGGATGACGGCTGCGGTGGCAGCGCGCTTGGTACGGGAGAAAAGTGTCACGACGCCGGCCATTCCTGCTTGTTGAGTGCGGTGTCCCAGAACATGAGTTCGTAGCGGCTGGCGATCGTGAACGCCTCCACCATCGCCTCGCGCTGGGCGTCGGTCGCGGCCTCCGCGGCGGCGTCCACGAGTTCGCGGGCCTTCGCGACGGCGGCGTGGAACTCCTCCGCGTCGTACGTGGTCACCCACTGTGCGTACGGGTGCGTCGGGTCGGCGGCCAGCACGTCCCGGGCGCTCGCCGCCAGCCGGCGTCCCACGTCGGCGTAGATCCAGAAGCACGGCAGCACCGCGGCGGCGGACACCGCGTACGGCTCGGTGGCGGCGACCGCCGTCAGGTAGGAGATGTACCCGAGGCAGGCCTGCGAATGCTGCGGTTCGGCGTCCGACGCGGGGAGCCGTCCGCTGGTCAGCAGATTCTGGTGCAATGTCGCCTCGACCGTGGCGGCCTCGGCTGCCGAGCCGGCCCAGAAGCCGGCCTCGACGGGGCCCGGCGCATGCGCGGCGACCAGGGACAGGGCCTTCGCGTATCCGGTCAGGTACAGGAAATCCTGCTCGATGTACGTGCGGAACACGTCCAGCGGCAGTGTTCCGTCGCCGAGGCGGCGGAGGAACTCGAGTTCGTCGATCGCTTCGCGCAGCACCTTGGTCCGGTCCCACAAGTGGTCCGTGAATCGGGCGTGCTGGCCTGCGCCCGCAGCACCTTGGACAGAGCTATTCACAACGTTGACATCCCTTCGTCAGCATTACCTGAGCAGGTTCCCGGGTGTGTTCTCAGCCCCGCCCGTGCGGAGCACCCCGTGTCAGAACAAGCCGACCCTAGCACCGGCCGTGCCGCGAACGGAAAGGCCCCGGGTGGGTGGACGGGCTCAGCCTGCGAGGAACGCGGCCGCTCCCGGCGGGAGGGGCGCGGGGCCGCGCGTGTAGATCTCGGCGGGCCTGCCGGTCCCGACGACGGCCATGTCGCCGGTGTGCTCGAGGGCGGGCATCATGTGCCGGCGGAACGAGTCCTTCGGGAGGGGACGGCCGAACACCACCTCGTAGACCCGGCGGAGTTCGAGCACCGTGAACGTGTCGCCGGCCAGCCCCGACGGGTCGACGGACCGCGCGTACCGCTCGCGCAGGTCGGCGACGGCGAGGGTGACGACGTCCGCGTGGTCGAACGCGAGGTCCTGCGTCACCCGGTCGCCGTCGACGGGGATCAGCAGGGCGTCGCGGGGGAGTGCCGTGCGCGGCAGCGCCGCACCGTGCGTCATCGACAGCACCCACCCGCGGTCGTCGCGGGCGGGGTCGTCGAACATCGCCAACTGGTGGAACTCGGCACCCGCCAGTCCGGCCTTGATCCGCAGGCACCGCTCGGCGGCGTCCCGCAGCCGCTCGCCCTTGTGGAGGAAGGTGCCCGGAAGCGCGAGCCGGCCCGAACGGTGCGGAACCACAAGCACTTTCAGCTCGGCGCCGTCGACGGTGAGGACGGCGACGTCGACCGCCACGGACGGCCGCGGGTAGTCGAGGAGACTCTTGCCCTCGGGATCGGTCGATGCGGCCACGGAGCACATGTTAGCGCGCGGTTGATCTATATCGCGTTCGAACGGTCCTGCCTGCGCATCGTTGGTAGTTTGGCGAGAGATTCCCGTACGCGCTGCGTGAGGAGATTCGGCCGTGGATGTCGAGAAGTCAGGCGACACACTCGTCGTCCGCGCCCGGGACGGCGACGTGCGCGGCTATCCCGAAGGCGACGTCTACGCGTGGAAGGGCATCCCGTTCGCCGCCGCCACCGTCGGCGATCTGCGGTTCCGGGCGCCGGCCCCGCCCGCACCGTGGGACGGCGTGCGCGACTGCGTCGACTTCGGCCCGATGGCCCCGCAGGGCCACGGCACCGCCGTCCCGATCGACGCCGGACTCGAGATGGACGAGGACTGCCTGTCGGTCAACGTGTGGGCACCCAGGCCCGACGGCATCCCGCGGCCGGTGATGGTGTGGATCCACGGCGGCGCCTACTGCCTGGGAACCGCGGCCCAGGGCATCTACAACGGGCGGATCCTGTCCACTCTCGGCGACGTCGTGCTGGTCTCGTTCAACTACCGGGTCGGGGCGCTCGGCTTCCTCGACCTGTCGTCGTTCTCGACGGCGGAGCGGGTGTTCGAGACCAACTGCGGGCTGCGCGACCAGGTCGCCGCCCTCGAATGGGTGCGCGAGAACATCGCGTCGTTCGGCGGTGACCCGGACGAGGTGACGGTGTTCGGGGAGTCGTCGGGAGCCGGGTCGATCACCACCCTGATGACGTGCCCGAGTGCGGACGGGTTGTTCCACCGCGCGATCGCCCAGAGCCCACCCGCCACGTCGGTGTACGGCAGCGAGCGGGCGGCCACGGTCGCGAAGCAGTTCCTCGACATCCTCGACGTGGAACCCGCCCGGATCGACACGTTGCTGCGCCTCCCGTACCGCACGGTCATCGAGGCCAGCGACACCCTCGTCAACGAGGTGCCGACGAAGATCCCGGGCACACTCGCCATGGCGCCCGTGGTGGACCGCGACTTCCTGCCCCGCTACCCGGTGGCCGCGTTCCAGAAGGGCTACTCCCACCGGATCCCCCTCATCATCGGTTCCAACAAGGACGAGTCGTCGATCTTCAAGTTCATGAAATCGCCTCTGCTGCCGGTCACTTCGGATTCGGTGCAGGAGATGCTGCGGGCGATCGCGACCGATCACCCGGAACTGCCCGCGGCCCGCCTCGCCGACATCCTGTCTGTGTACCCGGACCGCGGCAAACCGAAGGGCGCACTCGCGATGTCCCGCGACGCCGCGTTCCGGATGCCCGCCCTGTGGGTGGCCGACGCCCACAGCAGGCACTCGCCGACGTGGATGTACCGGTTCGACCAGGCCACCCCGATGCTCAAGGCCGCGCGCATCGGAGCCGGGCACGCCACCGAACTCCCGTACGTCTTCGGCAATTTCGACACCCTCAACATCGACCCGACGTTCTGGCTCGGCGGCCGGAAGACGGCACTCGAGGTGTCGGGCCGCATCCAGCGCCGGTGGCTCGCGTTCGCGCGGCACGGTGTCCCCGCCGCCCTGGACGCGTCCAAGCACTGGGCCCCCTACGACGAGGAGGACCGCGCCACGTTGCTGATCGACGGCGCGGACACGCTGGTGAAGGACCCGGACCACGAGATGCGGGTCGCCTGGGGCAACGACGTCATGGGGTTCAACTGACCGGCACCTTATCGTCCAGTTCCTTCAGCACGGGCAGCGCGAAGCACGCCAGCCCGATGATCAGGACCGGGATCGCGAGCACGAAGAACGTCGGCTGGATACCCCACTTGTCGAGGATCGGACCGGCCAGCAGGTAGCCCAGCGGACCCGCCGCATACGCCGTGGACGTCATGACCCCGGTGACCCGGCCGCGCATGTGCTCCGGACTGCGAGTCTGCATGGCGTAGTTGGCGATCGGGCCGACCGGACCGAACACCAGACCCTGCAGGAGAGCCAGCGCCAGAATCGCCCACAGCGGCGGCAGGAACGCCATCGCGACCATCGCTGCGCCCAGCACCGTCACCGCCACCACCATCAGCATCCGGCGCGACACGAACGGCGCGAGCGGTCCGTAGGCGAGGGCGCCCACCACGCCGCCGATGCTGAGCGCCATCAGGACCGAACCGAGTTGCGCAGGTTTGTCGAGTTCGGTGAAGTACACCGGGAACACCACTGACTCGACCGGCATGTACAGCGCGACCACCGCCATGTCCACGAGCGCGATCGTGCGCAGGAGCCGGTTGTGCCACACGAACTTCAATCCCTCGAGCGTGCCGTGCCAAATGGACGTCGGGCGCGTGGCGGTGTCCGGTCTGCCGGCGTGCTCGAGACGCAGGAACGCGATCGTCGCAACGGACAGCACGAACCCGGCGGCGGCGACCCACAACGTGTTCACCGCACCCACGGTGGCGATGAGGACGCCGCCGATGCCCGGGCCGACGAGATACGCCACGTTGTAGTTGGCCTCGTAGAGACTGTTCATCCGGTCGAGTGACCACCCCGCGGACTTCGTGGCGGCGGGCAGCATCGACTCCCTGGCCGCGATGCCGGCCGGATCGAACGCGGCGCCGATCGCGGCGAGGACGGCGATCACCGTGACGGTGAGGCCCGTCGTGGTCGCGATCACCGGGATGGCCGCCACGGACAGGGCCGACAGGCAGTCGGAGATCAGCGACGTGCGGCGTCGTCCGAACAGGTCGACGAACGTGCCCGCGAACAGGCTCGACAGCAACAGCGGGAGGGTGGCCGCGCCCGCGACGATCGCGGCGTCCGATGCGCGACCGGTCTGCTCGAGCACGAGCCACGGCAGCACGACGATCACGATGCCGTTGCCCGTGGAGGAGAACAGGGTCGCGACGTTCAGGAGGATCAGGGGCCCGAACCGGCGAGTCACAGCCGTCTCGGTGGCGGTCACGGCAAGGTCCTCTGGTCGGCTCGGTCGGTGGTCCTTCGACGCTAACAGCGAGGTCGTGGCCACCGCGAGCGAATTTTCGGCCGCTACTGGTTGCGTTGCAGAGTCAACTCGGCGAGCGTGCGCGCACCGTCGCACGGGTCGCCCGTCCCGGACCGTTGCTGCACCCACCACGTGATGACACCGGAGTAGGCGGCGGTGATCCCACACGTCGCCGAATCACCCGGCCGCCGGGCGCTGAACGCCGACGTGCCCGCGATCGTCGTGGTCTCCACCTGATAGCCCAGCTGGTCCGCCACCGCCCGCTCCCGCTGCAACGAGTTGTTCTCGAACCAGCCGAACGTGACGTCGATCGATCCGGCGGCGGACGACACCGTCCACATGCACACTGCACCGTAGAAGTACTGGTCGATGCCTGCGCCGTGCAGTGTCTCCACGATCTTGTCGTTGGGGACGGCGTCGCATTCGCGCAGGAGCTTGTCGAACTGCGGCGAGCCGTCGTCGGAGGAGGCGGCACCCTCGGGCAGGGGAGTGCCCGTGACGGACGTGCCGCAGCCGGCCAGCACCATCGCCGACGCGACCGCCGCGGCGAGTCGCCGGCGGCCGGTCATTTGGCCTTCTCCAGCGTCAGCCGGCCGAGCGCGGTCGGTGCCTCGCACGGATCGGAGGGTGCACTGCCCGTTCCGTAGCGGACCAGCCAGTGCACGAAGTCGGAACCGGTGCCGAGCGCGACCTCGCAGAACCCGACGTTCTGCGACGAAAACCCGCGATGCCCGGCGATCTCGAGGTCGTGGACCTCGTGACCGATGCCCTTGGCCACCGACCGCTCCCGGTCGATGGGGCTGCCGCGGTACCAGGTGAACATCACGTACCGTTCGCCGCCGTCCGCTTCCCACCGGCACTTGATGCCGTTCCGCGACACCGGGGTGAGCCCCGCGATCCGCGCCCGCTCGTACACTTCGGCGTCGGTCAGCGAGCCGCATTCACCCACGAACGGGCCGGGCTGCACGGCCACCGAGGTGGTCGGCGCGGATGCCGGATCGGTGTCCGAACCGCCGCCGGAACCGCAACCGGCCAGCACGACCGTCGCCGCGAGAAGACACGTCGCGCGGACGGCCGGGCGGAGCGGATCAGACGAGCTCCGCATAGCTCGGATTCTCGGCGATGTACTTCTCCACGTAGGAGCACGACGGGATCACGGCGAGCCCACTGGACTTCGTGTCGTCGAGGGCGGCCTTCACCACCACCGCCGCCAGACCCTGCCCGCGGAACTGCGGGTACGTCACGGTGTGGTGGAAGTCGCGGGCGCCGTTCCGCTCGAAGTAGTCGGCGTATCCGGCCAGCTGGCCGTCGAGGTAGATCTCGAACCGGGATTCCGACACGTCGTGTTCCACCGTGGCCGCCACAGATCGCTCCTCTGCTCGTGTGGCGTGCGCGCTGTCCCGCGCACGCTGTCACTCGCAGATTACGTCAGTCCGCGAGGTTGGTGCGCAGCAGCATGACGTTGTAGTCCGACCAGGTGGTGGCCAGGAAATACAGGTCGGATCCCTTCGACCACGGGTGCATGTACGCGCCGTACAGCTCGGGCACGTCCCGGCTGCTCACGAGCACTTCGGGTTCGCTCCAGCCGGATTCGAGGTGGTCGGAACGGCGCATCACCACCGAGTTGCCGGCATCGGTGTACATCGCCACGAACTGACCGAGGTATTCGTTGAACTGCACGGACAACTCGCTGACCGGTCCGGGGATCACCGGTGTGGCGACGGTGGCGTTGGCCTTCACCCACGCCTTGCCGTCCCAGTACTCGTACAGCGTGAGGTTCCGGATGTCCGCCTCCTTCACCCGCGACAACCGGGCGTCGCCGGAACGCCCCGAGGGGGTGCCGAATGCGTAGACGAATCCGTCGTGCTTGACGTACGAGCCCATCTGGAAGTTCTCGGCGCCCGTGCCCGGCACGTTGGGCCGCAGCGTCAGGGGATCGGTGACCCAGTTCTCGCCGTTGTCCACGGAGTACGCGATGCCGGACGCGTTGGTGTCCCACTCGCCCGGGGCGCCCCAGCTGCGCACCGACATGTAATTGATGTACTGCGTCGCGGCCGGGCCCTCGCCGACCGAGATGCCGGTGGTGGGGATGACGGTCTGCTCCACGCCCGGGATCTTCTGGCTCTGGATGATCTCCTTGGAATGGTTCGGCAGATCGACCGGGGAATTGTCGATGCCCATCCCGTCGGTGAGGTCCTTGTCGGAGCTGCGCAGCAGGATGTTGCTGCGCCAGTCGCCGACCAGACCGCACAGCGGGTTGTCGCTCAGCCCGACGGTGTCACCGAACGCCGTGAGGATCTCGCCTCCGCCGTTGTCCCACATGATGCCGAGGTCGGTGCCGAGTACCCGGAACCTGCCGATCGTGTCGTTGGGGCTGCGAGGCCCGGTGATGTGCGCGATTGCCTGAGTTTTGCCACGCAGCTCGGGAAGGCGGCCGTCACTGCCGTTGAGCCAGGGGATGGGATTGATGCCCTGGCCCGAGCCGCTCGATCCGAGGCTGCCGGTTCCGCCGAGGCACGGCGCCGCCGTCGCAACAGGGGGCGCCATCGTGAAAAACGTGCAGGTGGAAGCGAGTAAGGCGGGCATCGCCAGGGAGGCGACACGGCGGAGTCTGGTCACGAGCGCACCTCTCTGCGACGAGTCGAGTTCGGTCCGGTCACGCTAGCAATACCTCACCTGTCACACCAGTCCCTTGGGTAACCATTGGATATCGCACCCGCCCTGGGTAGCTACAGGATCGCTCCGGGGTTGAGTATCCCCATCGGGTCGAGTGCCGTCTTGATCCGCTGCGTCAATTCCATGACGTCCGGGCCCAACTGGTCGGGCAGCCAGGCCTTCTTCAAGCGGCCGACACCGTGCTCGCCGGTGATCGTGCCGCCGAGAGCGATTGCGAGGTCCATGATCTCGCCGAAAGCGAGGTGGGCGCGCTCGGCCATCGCGGCATCCTCGGGGTCGAACACGATGAGCGGGTGCGTGTTTCCGTCGCCGGCATGGGCGATCACCGCGACCATCACGTCACGTTCGCGGGAGATGGCCGCGATTCCCTCCACCAGCGCAGGCAGTTTCGGCAGCGGGACCCCGACGTCCTCGAGGAGCAGGGTGCCCAGTCTCTCGACCGCGGGGATCGCGAATCGTCTTGCCGCGGCGAACGCTTCGCCCTCGTCGGGGTCGTCGGTGGTGAAGACTTCGGTCGCGCCGTTTGCCGTGCAGGCGTCGGACATGACGGAAATCTCTTCGGCCGCAATCGAACCGGGGGCGTCCGACCGGGCGATGAGCATCGCCTCCGCCGTCCGGTCCAGGCCCATCTTCAATGCGTCCTCGACGGCGCCGATCGAGGCGCGGTCCATGAACTCGAGCATCGACGGTCGCAGCGTGCGGGTGATGGCCAGCACGGTGTCGGCGGCCGCCTGCACGGAGGCGAACGACGCGACGAGGGTGCTCGCAGGTGGCTGGGCCGGGATCAGCCGCAGCGTCGCCTCCGTGACGATGCCGAGTGTTCCCTCGCTCCCGACGAACAGCTTGGTCAGCGACAGGCCGGCCACGTCCTTCAGCCGCGGGCCGCCGAGGCGCACGTCCGTCCCGTCCGCGAGAACCACCCGCAGCGCGAGGACGTAGTCGGTGGTGACGCCGTACTTGACGCAGCACAGCCCGCCCGCGTTGGTCGCGACGTTGCCGCCGATCGAGCACATCTCGAACGACGACGGATCGGGCGGGTACCAGAGGCCGTGTTCGGCGGCCGCGGCCTTGACCTCGGCGTTGAGCAGCCCCGGTTCGACGACGGCGATCCGCGTCACCGGGTCCACCTCGATCCGGCGCATGCGCTCGGTGCTGACCACCACGCTGCCCGCCACGGCGGTGGCGCCGCCACTGAGCCCGGAGCCGGCGCCGCGCGGGATCACGGGGACGCGGTGCTCGGTCGCCCAGCGCATCACCACCTGGACTTCCTCGGTGGTCGCGGGGCGGGCGACGGCGAGGGGGAGGACGGCGTCGGGATCGCGCGCCCAGTCCTGGCGGTAGGACGCCAGGACGTCCGGATCGGTGACGAGGCAGCCCCGGGGGAGCGCGCTCGTGAGCGCCGCGAGTGCGTCGTCGGTGACCGTCATCGTGACTCCTGGAATGCGGGTGTCGGGGACCTCGACGGTAGCCCGGCGAACGGCGAGTGTCCGCGAATTGGTCATTCGTCCAACTGAACCGATTCCGACCGTGTTTCCCGGATATCGCTCCAACCTGGACGTTCGGTGCAGAAGCGACCCCCCAATAGCCCATCTGTTAGTTACTTACGCGTAGGAGTCTCACGATGTGGGATCAGGGGGGTGAATTTTTTCGGGGGGTCCACCGATGGGGTATGCAACCGTGCCCGGAGGGGAAAATGCTGGTAGAGGCGTCCCGCGAACCGGGCGGACCCGGACAAATCGGGTGTAACACAGGTCACATTCGCCACTCTGTTACCGGATCGTATCGACCAGGCAATGCAAAAACCCACTTCTACGGGTTAGCGTCTTGCATCGTCAAACACCGGCGAGGCGTTACACCCAAACGGAGATTCTCACGAAATGTGAGCCAGAACACCGTTGGGGCCGGGTTTTGCCGCACCGACCCTGGAAGGACCCGCACCGATGAATGCACTCCACCGAGATCCCAGCAGCTACATCTCCGCGATGTTCTCGTACGAGTTCCTCGATGGTGGTATCGACTACGACTCCATCGAGCAGATCCACCGTGGCGAGTTCGACGAATGGATCTTCGCACTCGCCGGTTCGGGATTGTTCACCAACGAGGAAGTTCGGTCGATGGTCCAGGAATGGCGCCTGAACCCGAAGACCCTCCTGAACACGCTCCTCGCCGACGCGGACGAAGTCACCGCCAAGCGCTGCGAGGTCACCTGGGCCGCACTCGACCGCGTCGCCCCCTTCACGCCGTCCGTGCCGGTCGCCGTCTTCGGCTGAAGGCCTTCCCGCCGCAGGGCTCGCCGTCGTCAGACGAGTTCGGTTCGATCTCCGTTCACGACGATCGCCTGATCGTCCGTCAAGGTGCGGTACTCGATGCCGGCGAGCCTCAGGGCGTCGATCGTGCGCCGAACGGCGGCCACGTCCTCCAAGGGCACCGCGTTCTCGGCCCCTGGAAGCTCCGCAGGCGGGTGATGCGGCACGATCGCGAAGCCCACCATCCCCAGTCCGTCCCAGCGCGGCTCCACGCCACACGTCGCGACCACCTCCGCCGGGTCATCGGAGGAGTCGAGACCGTGCAGCGTCGGAGTCATCACGCACGCCCCCGCGCTGTAGCCGGCGTACACGAGCGAATCACTCGCCAACAGTTCCGGGATCACCCGATCCGCCCCACTCCGGGCCATCTGCGCGCGCAGCACGAACGTGTTCCCGCCGCGCACCCACACCATGCCGAACCCGTCGAGCCGCTGCCTCAGTGCGGCCGCACGCGGCTGCCCGTCGTCGCCGATGTAGTCGCGTAGATCCACCTCCTCCGCGGTGAAGCCCAGGCGCGTCAGCGGCATCACGTCACTCACGACCGCGGACGTCCGCGCCGTCCGCGGCCACGCATCCGCCGCAGCCGCGATCACCCCGACGCGCCCCGGACGGCCGACGAGCGACATCAGCGGCGCGGGATCCGCGCCGAACCGGTACGAGGACAGGAACAGGCGCACCGCGGTCAGATCGTGAACGCGAGGTTGTCGACGATCCGCTTGCCCGCGTCGGTGTCGCCGCGCAACGCGATCTCGTCGCGGTGGTCCGCGGCCGTCGTCCTGCCGCCTGCCAGCCGGGTGAACAGCCGGGAGTCGAGAGTCACCGTCGTGGTGGCCTCCGACGGCAGTTCGTCGACCACCGCGGCCCTGCCGTCGACGGCGATGTGGATGTTCCGCGCGAGCGGTCCCGTCAGCTCGAGCGTGATCCTCGACCCGTCCGGAGCCTTGCCGCGCTTGCCGACGAGGAATGCGACGGCGCCTGCGATCTCCGCGAACGCCGTCTCCCCGCGCAGGCCGCCCTCGTCGCCGGGCAGCCCGAGTGCGTCCCGTAGGTCGAGCTCGTGCATCCAGCAGTCGAACACGCGGATGCGCATGAACCGGAGATAGGGCGCCGGCCCGACCGGCGTGGTGGTCTCGGCCGCGAACATCTCGTCGGTCATCTCGCCCAGCTCCGACCGCCTGCGGGCGACGATCATCCGGAAACGCTCGAGCATTTCGGTGCCGGAGCACCCCCGCAGTCCCTCCACCCACTGTTCGTTGAACGCACCGATCTCGTTGCGCACGTGGGCGAGGCCGCGGACGTCGATGGTGGTGTGCGGCGCGGAGATTCCGGCGAGCAGCGACTCCGTGCCGATGAGATGCGCGGTCACGTCGTGCACCGTCCACCCGGGCAGGGCGGTGGGCGTGAACCACGCGTCGCCGGACAACGAGGACAGCACGTCGTCGAGTACGTCCCATTCCTCGAACAACGCGTCGAGGATCGATTCCTTCTGTAGGGCATTCACGGGTCGTACGCCTCCTTTTGCCTCAACTCTAGGACCTTCCGCCCGACAGGCCGAGCATTTTCGCCGCGGGTGGGCGAATGTGCCGGTGAGAGCGTCGAAGGCCTCCCCGTCCAGGGGTTCGGTGTGGTAGACCGAGGGTGAGAATCTCCATTAACAAAAGGAGTGCGGATGTTCCCTGGAAACTTCGTGGCGACCACCCCGGACAAGCCCGCCGTCATACGTCCCTCGACGGGGGAGCGGCTGACCTACCGGGAGTTGGACGAGCGGTCCACCCGCCTCGCACGGCACCTGCGCTCGCTCGGCCTGAAGGTCGGCGACCACCTGGCGCTCGTGTCGAGCAACGACCTCCGGGTCCTCGAGGTGTACTGGGCGGCGCTGCGATCCGGGCTGTACATCACCGTGGTGAACTGGCACCTCACCCCGGAGGAAGCCGGTTACGTCGTCGACGACTGCGGAGCCGAGGTGCTCATCGTGTCCGCCGACGCGGGCGGCGCTGTGCCCCGCGACCGGAGTCAGCTGCCCCGCGTCCGCCACCGGCTCGTGTACGGCGGTGCGCTGGACGGATTCGACAGCTACGAGGACGCCGTGGCGGCGCAGTCGGCCGAACCGCTCGATTCGCAGCCCCGCGGGCAGGACATGCTGTACTCGTCGGGCACCACCGGCAGGCCCAAGGGGATCAAACCCGCACTCCCCGAGGGGGAAGTGGACACGACGACGGACCCGTACACCGCGGTGTTCGCCCCGATGTACGGATTCGATTCCGGCACCGTCTATCTGTGCCCGGCACCGCTGTATCACGCCGCGCCGCTGCGCTTCTGCGGCACCATCACCTCCGTCGGCGGCACGATCGTGCTGATGGACCGTTTCGACGCCGAGGAATCACTGCGGCTCATCGAGGAGTACCGGGTGACCCACAGTCAGTGGGTTCCGACGATGTTCGTCCGGATGCTCAAGCTGCCGAAGGACGTTCGCGACAAGTTCGACGTGTCGAGTCTGAAGGTTGCGATCCACGCGGCGGCGCCGTGCCCGCCCGACGTGAAGCGGTCGATGATCGACTGGTGGGGTCCGGTCGTCCACGAGTACTACGCCTCCACGGAGGGCGCCGGTGCCACGTTCATCGACAGCGCACAGGCACTCGCCAAGCCCGGGTCGGTGGGCCACGACGGGGTCATGGGCACCGTCCACATCTGCGACGACACCGGCGCGGACGTCCCCGTCGGCGACATCGGAACCGTCTACTGGGAACGGGAGGAGCGACCGTTCGAGTATCATAACGACCCCGCGAAGACCGACTCCGCGACGCACCCCGACCACCCGACGTGGACGACGAGCGGCGACATCGGGTACATCGACTCCGACCGCTTCCTCTACCTCACGGACCGGGCCGCGTTCATGATCATCTCGGGCGGAGTGAACATCTACCCGCAGGAGTCGGAGAACGTTCTCACCATGCATCCCAAGGTATTCGACGTCGCGGTGATCGGCGTACCCGACGAGGAGATGGGCGAACAAGTCAAAGCCGTCGTGCAACTCGTCGCCGGGGTGGAACCGTCGGACGCCGTCGCCCGCGAGCTACTCGACTACGTGCGGGAGCGGGTCAGTCACTACAAGGCTCCCCGCAGCATCGACTTCTCCGACGACCTGCCGCGCACCCCCACCGGCAAACTCGTCAAGCACAAACTCCGCGCGCGGTACCTGAACGCCGGCTGAACCCCCGACCGTCACCTGTCCCGTGCCGCACCGCAGCGCGGGCAGGTGCTCGCGGTCCGGTCGGTGAGGAACAACCCGCAGTCGGGGCACACGCGGTCGAGCCAGCAGACCGGATCGCCGCCGACGTCGCCGTCCGGCTCGGTGATGGGCACGGCCTCGTCGCCGGGAAACGTCACAACCGATCCAGCATGTATTCGGCGAGGACCTCGGCATGACTGTGACTGACGTCCTTCGTCGCGGTGAGCAGAACGATCGGCCGCCCCTGCGCCAGTTCCTGCACCCGTGCGACCGCCTTCCGGCCGGTCGGTGAATCGAGCTCGTGGACGTACCGCTCGCGGAACTCGCTGAACGCGGCAACGTCGTGCGAGTACCAGTGACGCAACTCCGTCGACGGCGCCAGGTCCTTGGCCCAGTCGTCGAAATGGAACGCGTCCTTGCGCAGCCCCCGCGGCCACAGCCGGTCCACGAACAGTCGCAGTCCATCGCCCTCGGTCGGATGGTCGTAGACCCGCTCGACGATCACCGGCGGATCCGCGGTGACGTCCTCCGCGCTCCGTTCCTTCGGTTTGCTCATGGCCGAACCTCCGCTTCCTTGCGGCTGTCTACCGTCAGACTACGACGAATCGCCCTGTGATCGGGTTCACAATCGAGCAGAAAGATCTGTGAGAACGACTGTTCGGACTCGATTCAGACGCGTACGCACGGACTTCTCTGTTCCCTACGTCACGCGTTCTCTGGCTACTATCAGCTAACTCAGTCGAATCGGGGGAATTTTTTTCCCGCTCGTCATCGGTTGATCGCCGCTCGTCGCGGCACACACACCATCTACCGCAGGAAGTCGATACATGGATACATCGCAGAGCGCGTCCACCGCGCGCCCGACGATCGGTGTCGTTCGGGAGTCGAACGACGGTGAGCGTCGGGTGGCGTTGGTGCCGAAGATCGTGGCGTCGTTGATCGCCAAGGGCGTCGACGTGGTGGTCGAGTCGGGTGCCGGATTGGGCGCGCTGATCCCGGACGAGTTGTACACCGGGGCGGGGGCGAAGATCGCCGACCCGTGGTCGGCGGACGTGATCGTGAAGGTCGCGCCGCCGTCGGACGAGGAAGTGGGCCGGTTGCATGCCGGGCAGACCCTGATCGGGTTCCTCGCCCCCCGCAACCAGGACAATCAGGTCGCCGCGCTGAAGGCGGCCGGGGTGGCGGCGTTCGCCGTCGAGGCGATCCCGCGGATCTCCCGCGCCCAGGTGATGGACGCGCTGTCGTCGCAGGCGAACGTGTCCGGCTACAAGTCGGTGCTGTTGGCGGCGTCGGAGTCGACGCGGTTCTTCCCGATGCTCACCACCGCGGCGGGCACGGTCAAGCCGGCGACGGTGCTGGTCCTCGGGGTCGGTGTCGCCGGCCTGCAGGCCCTGGCGACGGCGAAGCGGCTCGGCGGCCGGGCCACCGGCTACGACGTGCGCCCGGAGGTCGCCGACCAGGTCCGCTCGGTCGGTGCCCAGTGGCTCGATCTGGGGATTGACGCCGCCGGTGAGGGCGGCTACGCCCGCGAGCTCACCGAGGCGGAGCGGGCGCAGCAGCAGCAGGCCCTCGAGGACGCGATCAAGGGCTTCGACGTGGTCATCACCACCGCCCTGGTCCCGGGCCGCCCGGCACCCCGGTTGGTGACCGCGGCCGCGGTGGAGGGCATGAAGCCCGGCTCCGTGGTGGTCGACCTGGCCGGCGAGACGGGCGGCAACTGCGAGCTCACCGAACCGGGTCAGACCGTCGTCAAGCACGGGGTGACGATCTGCTCGCCGCTGAACCTGCCCGCCAGCATGCCCGAGCACGCCTCGGAGCTGTACTCGAAGAACATCTCCGCGCTGCTCGAGCTGATGCTCGTCGACGGGGCGCTGGCCCCGGATTTCTCGGACGAGGTCCTGGCCGCGTCCTGCGTCACCCGTGAGGAGGGTGTGTCCTAGATGTATACCGAATTGTTGGCGAACATCGCGATCCTGGTGTTGTCCGGGTTCGTGGGGTTCGCGGTGATCTCCAAGGTCCCGAACACGTTGCACACCCCGCTGATGTCGGGCACGAACGCCATCCACGGCATCGTCGTCCTCGGCGCCCTGGTGGTGCTCGGCAAGGTCGAGGACCCGCCGTGGGGGCTGCAGGTGATCCTGTTCGTCGCGCTGGTCTTCGGAACGATCAACGTGGTCGGTGGTTTCGTGGTCACCGACCGGATGCTCGCGATGTTCAAGTCCAAGCCCACCGCGCCTGTTGCTGCTGAGAAGGGTGGGGACAAGTAATGGAGTACTTGGTCAACGTGTTGTACATCGTGGCGTTCGCGATGTTCATCTACGGTCTGATGGGTCTGACCGGCCCGAAGACCGCGGTCCGCGGTAACCAGATCGCCGCGGTCGGCATGGGTGTCGCCGTGGTGGCCACCCTGATCGCGATCCGGGACACCTCCAACTGGGTGCTGATCGTGTCCGGTCTGGTGATCGGTGTGGTGTTGGGTGTGCCGCCGGCGCTCAAGACGAAGATGACCGCGATGCCGCAGCTGGTGGCGTTGTTCAACGGTGTCGGTGGCGGCACCGTCGCGCTGATCGCGTATGCGGAGTTCCTGGACTCGGACGGGTTCACCGCCTTCGCGCACGGTGAGTCGCCGACGGTGCACATCGTCATCGCGTCGCTGTTCGCGGCGATCATCGGGTCGATCTCCTTCTGGGGTTCGGTGATCGCGTTCCTCAAGCTGCAGGAAACGCTGCCGGGCCGGCCGATCGGCATCGGCCGGTTGCAGCAGCCGCTCAATGCGGTGCTGCTGGTCGGGGCGGTCGCGTTGGCGGTGGCGATCGGGGTCAAGGCGATCGACCCGACCGGTCCGACGTCGCAGTGGTGGATCGTCGGGGTGCTGGTGCTGGCGGCGGTGTTGGGGTTGATGGTGGTGCTGCCGATCGGCGGCGCCGACATGCCCGTCGTGATCTCCCTGCTCAACGCGCTCACCGGTCTGTCCGCCGCGGCCGCCGGTCTCGCGCTCAATAATCAGGCGATGATCGTGGCCGGCATGATCGTCGGCGCGTCGGGTTCGATCCTGACGAACCTGATGGCGAAGGCGATGAACCGGTCCATCCCGGCGATCGTGGCCGGCGGGTTCGGTGGCGGCGGCGTCGCCGCGGCGGTCGGGGACGGCACCGCGAAGACGGCGAAGTCCACCTCGGCGGCGGACGCGGCGATCCAGATGGCATACGCCAACCAGGTCATCGTGGTTCCCGGCTACGGGTTGGCCGTCGCGCAGGCCCAGCACGCGGTCAAGGACATGGCCAAGATGCTCGAGTCGAAGGGGGTGGAGGTCAAGTACGCCATTCACCCGGTCGCGGGCCGGATGCCCGGGCACATGAACGTGCTGCTGGCGGAGGCGGACGTCGAGTACGACGCGATGAAGGAGATGGACGACATCAACGACGAGTTCTCGCGGACCGATGTCACCCTGGTGATCGGCGCGAACGATGTCACCAACCCGGCCGCCCGCAATGATCCGTCCAGCCCGATCCACGGGATGCCGATCCTGAATGTGGATCAGTCGAAGTCGGTGATCGTGCTGAAGCGGTCGATGAACTCCGGCTTCGCCGGCATCGACAACCCGCTGTTCTTCGCCGACACCACCTCGATGCTGTTCGGGGATGCGAAGAAGTCGGTCTCCGAGGTCACCGAGGAGCTCAAAGCCCTCTAGGCCCTCCGGGCCCGTGCGCCTTTTTGGTAGCTCCCGCTACCAGAAAGGCGCACGGGCGGCGAAGCCGCCTACAGCCGGAGACTGCCGCGGTGCCGCGAGAAGGCGATGGCCGCGGTGTCGGGCCGGCGCTCTTCGCGCTCGGCCGCGACGGGGGAGTACAGCATCAGGGTGGACGCCAGCGCCCACCAGATCGCGAAGATGATCAGACTGGCCGCGAGGCCGAAGATGCCGGTGGACTCGACGAGCGCAGCGGCCCCCGCGACACCGAGGACGACGGCGAAACCCAGGCCCGCGATGACGGGCCGGAACCGGGGCGCCGACACCAGCAGCGCCGAACCGTACAGGGCGGTGACGGCGACGACGTGCCCGCTCGGCAGCAGCACGGACGGCGCATCCGATTCCCAGGCCCGCACGGCGGCGCTGGTGAGATTCGCGCCGATACAGAGCAGCAGTACCGCGCCCATGCCGTACGAGAGTTTTCGCATCGCCGCGACGATGGCGAGAACGACGGCCGCTGCGAGGACCGTCGTGACGTCGATCGCCTGGATCACGGGTTCGGCGACGGGTCGGAGTGCCTCCGGGAGGACGAGACCCGACGATTCGGGGCGGATGAGGTACAGCGCGCACAGTGCCACCACACCCGCCGCGGCGAAGGCGAGGCGACGAACACTGTGACGAAGCCTGCTAGTCGATTCGGTCACGACACACAGTGTGCCAACCGACGCTGAGTGATCCATGAGCGGCCGCTGTGAGGTCGGTGAACGGTCGCCGTCGTGCGACGAGCGCGCGTCCGGATCTCGGGTGGGTGCCGCACCCGTCGGAGTAACGTCGTCGTCGACCGATCTCGAATCGTCTTTCCGCGTGACACGCACGAAGTGACCGATATGAGTGAACGGATCTCGCGCCGATCGTTCCTGCGGGCGGTGGCGCTGGGCGGTGGGCTGGGCGGTTGGCTGGGCGCGGTGTCGGCCGGTTCGGCGAGCGCGTTCCCTTTCGACATCGATCCGCTGCGACCGTTGATGTTCTCGTCGCCGCCGATCCAGCCGTATCGTGATCGGCTGCCGATCCTGCCGACGACGTCCGGGACGAGCGTCGACGTGCAGGCGAGCAGCACGCTGCATCAGTTCCACGCCGACCTGGCGCCCTCGCCGGCGTTGGCATACAGCGGCGCGGACTATCTCGGCGCGACGATCGAGGCGCACGTCGATCAGCCGACGATGATGGCGTTCCGGAACGCCGTCACCGTCCACCCGTTCGCGGTCGACTTCGACACGTCGCTGCACGGGCTGAGCGAACGGGACCGCACCCAGGTGCCCACAGCGACGCATCTGCACGGCGGGGTGAACCCGCCCCAGTTCGACGGGCACCCGGAGCAGGTGTTCCGGCCGGGCGAGGAGTACCTGCACCATCTTCCGAACCGGCAGGACGCGGCCGGACTCTGGTACCACGACCACGCCATGGGGGTGACGAGGCTCAACATCTACGCGGGCCTGGTCGGGCTGTACCTGCTGCGGGACGACTTCGACACCGGACACGCCGACAACCCGCTGGGTCTGCCTGCGGGGGAGTTCGAGGTGCCGCTCGTGCTGCAGGAGAAGATGTTCACCGCCGACGGCAGGCAGCGGATCCGTTCGACGCCCACCGTGCCGCAGGGGAGTTGGGAAGGGGGCGCGGTCGGCGACGTCGGGGTCGTGAACGGCAAGGTGTGGCCGGAACTCGACGTGGCCCGCGGCCTGTACCGATTGCGACTGGTCAACGCGGGTTCGCTGAGCGTGTGGAATCTGTATTTCGGCAACCGCATGCCGTTCTGGGTCATCGGCGGCGACAACGGGTTGCTCGACGCACCGGTCGCGGTGACGCGGGTGCGGTTGAGCCCCGCCGAGCGGGCCGACCTGCTCGTCGATTTCGGCGCGCTGGAACCGGGGTCGACGGTGGAACTCTGCAACGACGAGCCACCGCCGTTCCAGGCCGCGCTGATCGGCGAGCGCACGATGCCGAGGTTCTGCCGGTTCCGGGTGGGCACGGCCCGCGGATACTCCGGCGCGCCGCCTGCGACGTTGCGCGGGGGACCCGGGCAGCCGGAGTTGCTGCCGCCGATCCCGCGACCTCAGGTCTTCCGGGACGTCACCCTCAGCCAGCCGAGCGACGTGCGCCTGCCGCCGTCGATCATGTCCCTGAACAACCTCCGGTATTCGACCGAGGACATCGAGTTGCCGCGCCAGGGGACGGTGGAGCAGTGGAACATCGTCAACGCGACCAACGATCCGCATCCCGTGCATCTTCATCTCGCGAACTTCCGGGTGCTGGGGCGTCAAGTCATCGAGACGCTGCGTCTCGCGTTCGCCGCCCCGCAGCCGCCGCTCGGAATCCGGTGGACGCCATCCGCCGACGCGTTCACCATCTCGCCGCTCCTTCCCGCGGAACCGTGGGAGCGGGGATTCAAGGACACGGTGCTGGCGAACGCCAATTCCGTCACCAGGATCGTCGTTCGGTTCCCGACCGCGGAGTCGCTGGGCTTCGATCCTGATGCCGTGTTCGGGCACGGGGCACACGACGCCCACGGGCACGGCCCCGGTGGAGTTCCGCGATCACTGCAGGGTTACGTGTGGCACTGTCACATCCTCGATCACGAGGATCACGAGATGATGCTCAGGTACCGCACCGTCGCCTGAGGTTCAGGTGCGCCGGACCGCCCCCGCGAACGTGGCGGCCACCAGCACACAAACGAGTGGCACCACCATCGCGACGGTCAGGGGAACCACCTGGGTGATCCAGCCGATGGTGGCCGGTCCGGCGAGAAATCCGACATACCCCAGCCCGACCACGCGGGACATGTTGGTGCCGGCGGAACCCGCGCCGAGGTTGCCCGCGGCGGTGAAGATCTGCGGGACGCAGCCCGACAGTCCCAGGCCGAACAGCGCCCAGCCGAGGATCGTGAGCGGGAGCAGCGCCGAGACGAGGACGAGCAGCATGCCGAGCGCGGCGATCAGGGTGCCGTAGCGGACGACGGCGACGGGGCCGAGCGCGGCGCTCACGCGGTCTGCCGTGAACCGGCCCACCGTCATCATCACCGAGAAGGCGCCGAACGAGAGGGCGGCGACGGAATCCGACGTTCCGAGGTGTTCCTTGACCTGCAGGGTGCTCCAGTCGTTCGCGACACCCTCCGACAACATGAGGACGAAGGCGATGCCGCCGAGCGCGAGCACCCGCGCGGACAGTCGACCGTGGGCCTTCTCGGCGGGTGCCGGGTCGTGCCGTGAGCGGGGACGGTCCGCCATCAGCCGGCGGGAGCCCACGGCGACGGTGACGACCCCGATGCCGCCGGCGACCAGCAGCGCCGTCAGGGGCGCCCATCCGGCGGCGAGCGTCGCCGCGCCGAGCAGGGACCCCGCCACCCCGCCGACGGAGAACAGGGCATGGAACGCCGACATGATCGGCCGTCGATATCGCTGCTCGACTTCGACGGCCTGGGAGTTCATCGAGACGTCCAGTGCGCCGTTGGCGAAGCCGAACACGAGCAGGGTGAGACCGAGTTGCCAGGCAGTGGACGCCAGCCCCGGACCCACGGTGGCGACCGACAGCGCGAGTCCGGCGACGACCACCATCCGCCTGCTGCCGAACCGGTCGGCCAGGGGGCCGCTGACCTGCATGCCGCCGATCGCGCCGACCGCCAGCAGGAGCAGCAGCGAACCCAGCGTGGAGTGGCTGATGCCGGTCCGGTTCTCGATCGCCGGGATGTGCACGACCCACATGCCCAGCAGGAACCCGTTGATCCCGAAGATCCCGAACGTTCCCGCCCTGGCCCGGCGGAGCGGCTCCGCCGGCACACGCTTGTCGACCGGGGATGCTCGGGAAATGCTCACCGACCAAACGTACCGAGGATCAGAGGTGCGCGAGCAGTGAGGCGGGATCGTGCAGCATGGCCGCGACGGACGACAGGAACCTCGACCCCTGCTCGCCGTCGACCACCCGGTGATCGAACGACACGCTCAACGTGGTGACCCACCGCACCGCGAGTTCGTCCTCGTGCACCCACGGTCTCTTGCCGACGCTGCCGAGGCACAGGATGGCCGCCTCGCCGGGGTTGAGGATGGGTGTGCCCGCGTCGACACCGAACACCCCGACGTTGGTGATCGACACCGTGCCGCCGGTCAACTGCGCGGGATCGGCCTTGCCGCTGCGTGCGGTCGCGGTCAGTTCGGTGATCGCGCGGCACAATTCGACCAGGCTCAGCGACTGCGCCTCCTTGATGTTGGGGACCACCAGACCGCGGGGTGTGGCCGCGGCGATACCGAGATTGACGTAGTGCTTGGTGACGATCTCCTGGTTCTCCTCGTCCCACGAGGCGTTGAGGCTCGGGTTCGCCCGCAACGCGACGATCATCGCCTTCGCGACCAGGCTCAGCGGTGTCACCGACAGCCCCTCGAATTCGGGGAGGGCCCGCAGACGCCCGAGCAGTTCCACCGAGCGCGTCACGTCGACGGTCACGAATTCGGTGACGTGCGGGGCCGTGAACGCGCTGCGGACCATCGCCGCCGCCGTCTGCTTGCGGACACCGCGGATCGGGGTGCGGGTCTCGCGCTGCAGCGACTCGGAAGGCTCCGGCGAGACTGCCGGCTCAGTCGATCCCGCGTGGGATTCCACGTCGTTCCTGGTGACGGCGCCGGACGGTCCCGTTCCCGTGACGACCGCGAGGTCGATCCCGCGTTCACGGGCCGCGAGCCGGGCGCCCGGCGACGCGTCGGGGCGCCTGCGGTCCGGGCGGGCAGACTCCGGGCGGGCAGTCTCCGGGCCGACGGATCGCCGCCGGGCACGCTTGCTCTCGGCGGCGGCTTCGGGCCCGTACCCCACCAGGACGGGTGTGCGCACGGGAGCCTCCTCGATGGCCGCATCCGTCGCGATCCGGATGATCGGTGTCCCCACCGGCACCGTCGCGCCCGGGGCGACCAGCAGTTCCTCCACGACACCCGGGTACGGCGAGGGCAACTCGACGAGCGCCTTCGCCGTCTCGACTTCGCCGATCACCTGATTGAGTTCGATCGTCTGGCCCACCTCGACGGCCCAGGAGACCAGTTCGGCCTCCGTCAGTCCCTCACCGAGATCGGGTAGGCGGAATTCCTGTGCCAACGGACAACTCCTCTCCTCCGGTGAGTGCGATCAGGCCGCGAGACTGCGATCGACGGCGTCGAGCAGGCGGTCGGCGTCCGGCAGATGATGCCGTTCCAGCTTCGACGGGGGATACGGGACGTCGAATCCGCCGACCCGCAGGACCGGAGCGTCCAGTTGGTAGAAGCACCGCTCGGAGATGCGGGCCGCGATCTCCGCACCCAGCCCGAGGAATGTCGACGCCTCGTGCGCGATGACGAGTCTCCCGGTCTTGCGAACCGATTCCTCGACGGTGTCGAAGTCGATCGGGGAGAGGGAGCGCAGGTCGATCACCTCGAGGGAGTGCCCCTCGTCGGCGGCGATCGACGCGGCCGACAGGGCCGTCGGCACGACGGAGCCGTACGCGACGATGGTGGCATCCGTGCCCGCCCGGACCACCCGGGCCCGATGCAGCGGCAGGTCCGGTTCGGCGTCCACGTCGAACTCGGCCTTGTCCCAGTACCGCCGCTTCGGTTCGAAGAACACCACCGGATCGTCCGCCGCGACGGACTGCTGAATCATGTGGAACGCGTCCGCCGGGTTGCTGGGGGTGACCACGCGGAGTCCGGCGGTGTGGACGAAGTACGCCTCCGGCGACTCCGAATGGTGCTCGACTGCGCCGATGCCGCCGCCGTACGGGATCCGGATCGTCAGGGGCGCGGTGACCCGGCCCTGCGTGCGGTAGTGAATCTTGGCGACCTGCGACACGATCTGGTCGAACGCAGGGTAGACGAATCCGTCGAACTGGATCTCGCAGACCGGCCGGTAGCCGCGCAGCGCCATCCCGAACGCGGCGCCGACGATTCCCGATTCGGCGAGCGGGGTGTCGATGACCCGGTTGTCGCCGAAGTCCTTCTGCAGAGTGTCGGTGACGCGGAAGACCCCGCCGAGGCGTCCGACGTCCTCGCCCATGATCACGACCTTCCGGTCGTGTTCGAGAGCGCGCCGCAGACCTGCGTTGAGTGCGGCGCCGAGCGACAGCGTGGTGGTGGTCATGACAGTGCCTCCTCGATGCCGGCGAAGCCTGCGAGGTACGCGGCGTACTGCTCGCGTTCCTCGTCGATGAGCGGGTGGTCGGTGGAATAGACGTGGTCGAACAGATCGAGCGGCGCGGGGTCGGGCGCCTCGACGGTCCCCGAGCGCAGTCGCGCGGCAACGGCGTCGGCGGTGGCCTGCACCCGGGCGAGGAAGTCGTCGCCCAGCAGTCCCTCCCGGTCGAGGAGTCGCCTCATCCGGTCGATGGGGTCGCGGGCCTTCCAGATCTCCGTCTCGGCCGCCGCCCGGTACCGGGTGGGGTCGTCCGACGTGGTGTGGGGGCCCATCCGGTACGTGATGGCCTCGATGAACGTCGGTCCACTGCCTTCGCGGGCGCGTTGGGTGGCCTGGCGGGTGACCGCCAGGACCGCGAGAACGTCGTTGCCGTCCACCCGGAGGGCGGGCATGCCGTAACCGGCGGCGCGCTGCGCGATGGGGACGGGACTCTGCAGGTGGACCGGTTCGCTGATCGCGAACTGGTTGTTCTGGCAGAAGAATACGACCGGCGCGTTGAAACTCATCGAGAAGCCGAGGGCCTCCGCGAGGTCGCCCTGACTGGTGGCGCCGTCGCCGAAGTAGGCGATCGTCGCGATCTCCGCACCGTCGAGGTGGGCGCCCATGGCGTACCCGGTGGCGTGCAGCCCCTGCGAGCCGACGACGATCGCCGGATTCGTCACGTTCACGGAACTCGGATCCCAGGCGGAATGCGCGCATCCCCGCCACATGCGGGTCATCACACCCGGGTCCACGCCCCGGCAGTAGGCGACGGCATGTTCGCGGTAGCTGATGAACGCGTAGTCGTCGGGACGGAGGGCGCGGGCGGAGCCGACCTGGGCGGCTTCCTGACCGAGCAGCGGGGCCCAGAGTCCCAGTTCACCCTGGCGTTGCAGAGCGACCGCCTCGACATCCATCCGACGCGCGACGACGAGGTCCTCGTACAGGTCGCGCAGTTGGTCGGGTCCGATGTCGCGGACGAGGCTCGTGTAGTCGGGTCTGAAGACCCGTCGGCCGTCCGGCTGGATGAGCTGGACCGGATAGGCAATCTTGTCGACCATCGGGGTCACCTCGTGTTGTCGAGTCCGTGAACCTTGTGGGTTCGTCGGAGACGGGTACTGCGGTAGGACGGGTGTGTCCTACTTCACAGCATCCACGGGAACGCGAAGTGCGCAAGTGGCACCGGCGACGTCGAGCAGAATGCCCAGTTTCGGGGGTGCGATGGGTGTCATGCTGCGTCTAATGACCAATGCAAACGCCACCGACGCATGGTTGTCGCTGCAATTGTCCGAAACGTCCGATCACCCCGCGAACACGAACCCGATCGAGGCGAGGACGGCGAGCACTGTGAGGTAGACCGCGGGCATCGCGACGGCCCGGGTATCGGGATTGCCGTAGTCGCCGTGTCTGACGTGAAACGCGATAGCGCACAAGAGGAGAATCAGCAGCGCCACCGTCGCGATCACGCCCAGCGGAGTCCAGTAGAGGCCGACGAGAACGCCGATACCGCCGGCGAGTTCCGCCACGCCGATCAGCCGCACCTGCTGCCCGCTCAGGCCCCGGGCCTGCAACCCCGTCCACGCGGTTCCCTTCAGTCTCAGCTTGGGAATGCTCACGGCGACGGCACTCACGGCGAGGAGCACGCCACACACGATGAGGAAAACTTCCACGTCCGTCCCTCCAGTTCCGGCCGATTCGGCCTCACTGTTGCCACCCTAGGGCCGCGACCTGCGGTGCGGACCGGTTCCCTCCGCATCGGGCTTCCGAGCGGTTAGCATCGAGCGCGTGAATGCTGTGGGGCTGAACGAAGATGCCGTTTCTGCGTGGATTGCCGGACTCGGTGTGGGAGCGATCGCGCCGCTGAGCTTCGAGAGGATCGGGAACGGTCAGTCGAATCTCACGTACGCGGTCAGCGACGCGGGTGGCGGACGGTGGGTGCTGCGGCGACCACCGCTCGGACATCTGCTCGCGTCGGCGCACGACGTGGTCCGCGAACACCGGATTCTGTCCTCTCTGCAGGGATCCGACGTTCCGGTGCCGAAGATCCTCGGGCTCACCGAAGATCCGGAGGTCACGGACGCGCCGCTCGTGCTGATGAGTTACGTCGCGGGGGTGGTGATCGACAGTGTCGGCGTGGCGAAGAAGCTGACACCCGAGCAGCGGGGTGCCGTGGGGCTGGCGATGCCGAAGGCGCTCGCGAAGATCCACGCGGTCGATCTCCGGGACGCAGGGCTGGAGGACCTGGCCAGCCACAAACCTTACGCGGCAAGGCAGTTGAAGCGCTGGACGGATCAGTGGGAGAAATCCCGCACCCGCGAGGTCCCGGCCATCGAGGATCTGGCCGGGATCCTCGAGCGCAACATGCCGGAGCAGGCCGAACTGTCGTTGGTGCACGGTGATTTTCACCTGAGCAACGTCATCACCTCGCCGGAGGAGGGCGAGGTGGTCGCGGTGGTCGACTGGGAACTGTGCACGCTGGGAGACCCGCTCGCCGACGTGGGCGCGCTGCTGGCCTACTGGCCCGAGGCAGGCGACGAGGACGCGGGACCGTTCCCCGCCTCCACCCTCGAGGGATTCCCCACCCGGGCCGAACTCGTGGAGGCCTATGTCCACCACACCAAACGCGATGTCACTCATGTCGGGTACTGGCACGTGCTGGCGTTGTGGAAGCTGGCGATCATCGCCGAAGGCGTGCTGCGCCGCGTGATCGACGACCCCCGGAACAAGGCCGAGACCGGTGCGCCCACGGTCGCGCTGATCGACGGGATCATCGCCCGGGCGGTGGCCACCGCCGAGGCCGAGGGCCTGCACTGAACCACCCGGTGGTGCCGGACCCTCAGGGCGTGTCCGGCACCACCAGAACGGTTACGGCGCTGCGAATTTCGTCAGGGATCGGAACCGGCTTGCGGGTCTTCGCGTCCACGTAGACATGAACGAAGCGGCCGAGAGCCGCGAGGTCGAGTGCGTCGCCGTTCTCGCGGAAGATGGCGAGCGCATACACGATGCTCCGGGTGCCCAGCTTCTCGACGGACAATCCCACCTGCAGGCGGTCCGGGAACGTCAGCTCGCTGACGTACCTGCAGGACGTCTCGGCGACCACGCCGATGGCGGGCAGATCCCGGATGTCGGTGCCCGTCGACGCGATCAGCCAGCCGTTGACGGCCGTGTCGAAGTACGAGTAGTACGTGACGTTGTTGACGTGCCCGTAGTGGTCGTTGTCCGCCCAGCGGGTCGGCACCGGCCACAGCGCGGGGAAGTGTGCGGCGGTCGGCATCACGGGGGCGTCGTCGTGTTTCACCGTCCCGACCCTAATGCCACGGATCGTCTGCACCACGCGTCGGGCAGAATCGCGTCCTATGTCTGTGCCCGACAGTGATGTGCGTTCACCGGATTCCGCCGCCCAGCCGATCAGCGCCGGAATCGTCACCGCTCTGGTGGGCTTCACCAGTTCGTTCGCGGTCGTACTCACCGGGCTGACGGCGGTGGGCGCGAACTCCGCCCAGGCCGCGTCGGGACTGCTGGCGCTGTGTGTGACGCAGGCGCTGGGGATGCTGTGGATGTCGCGGCACTACCGCATGCCGATCACCCTCGCGTGGTCGACGCCGGGCGCGGCTCTGCTCGCCGGGGCGGGAACGGTGAGCGGCGGGTGGCCCGCCGCGGTCGGGGCGTTCGCCGTCGTGGGGGCGGCGGTGATCCTCACCGGGCTGTGGCCGCGGCTGGGACGGCTCATCGCGGCCATCCCCCCGGCACTGGCGCAGGCGATGCTCGCGGGAGTACTGCTGCCGCTGTGCCTGGCGCCGGTGCTGGCGTTGCGTGACGCCCCGCTCGCCGTTGCGCCCGTCGTCCTCGTGTGGCTGGTTCTGCAGCGGTATTCGCCGCGGTGGGCGGTCCCGGCCGCGTTCGCGGCTGCCGCGGTGGTGATCGCGGTCGGTCTCGTCTCCGGCAGCGACACCCTCGACACGAGCGCGCTCCTGCCGAGGCTCGACGTCACGGCACCGGCGTGGACGTGGCAGGCGATGGTCGGGATCGCGATCCCGCTGTACATCGTGACGATGGCGTCCCAAAACATTCCCGGCACCGCCGTCATGAATTCCTTCGGATACCGGGTGCCGTGGCGGCCGGCCATGCTGGTGACCGGTGTCGGGACCCTCGTCGGCGCCCCCGCGGGTGGGCACGCCATCAACCTCGCCGCCATCAGCGCCGCCCTCGCCGCCGCGCCGTCCGCGCATCCCGACCCGCGGAAACGCTGGGTCGCGGCGTTCACGGCGGGCTGGGCGTACCTCGTGCTCGCGGTGTGTTCCGCCGCGGTCGCCGCACTCATCGCGGCGGCGCCCGAGGGCGTCGTGGAGGCCGTCGCCGGACTCGCCCTCCTCGGCACCCTCGGCGGCGCTCTGGCCTCCGCCCTCGACGACGTCCGCGAACGGGAAGGCGCCGTCGTCACGTTCCTGATCGCCGCCTCGGGGGTGAGCATCCTCGGCATCGGGTCCGCGTTCTGGGCGCTGGTCGCCGGACTGATCGTGCGGGTCGCGGTGGGTTCGCGGCGATAATGGGCACATGACCACCATCGAGGTAGTGCAGGGTGACATCACGACGGTCGAGGTCGACGCGATCGTCAACGCCGCCAACTCCGGACTGCTCGGCGGCGGTGGCGTGGACGGCGCCATCCACCGGGCCGGTGGCCCCGAGATCCTCGCCGAATGCCGGCAACTGCGGGCCACCACATTGCAGGACGGACTGCCGGCGGGACAGGCGGTCGCGACGACGGCGGGCCGGTTGCCCGCCCGATGGGTGATCCACACGGTCGGCCCCGTCTATTCCGCTTCGGACGATCGGTCGGCCACCCTGCGCAGCGCGTACACCGCGAGCCTGGCGGTGGCCGCCGACCTCGGCGCGCAGTCCGTCGCGTTCCCGCTGATCTCGTCCGGGGTGTACGGCTGGCCCGCGGACGACGCCGTCCGGCAGGCGGTCGGCGCCGTCCGGGACTCGGACTCCGGGATTCCGCGGGTGCTGTTCGTGGCGTTCGACGCACGGATGGCGTCCCTGCTGCGCGGCGAGGTGGGGTGACTGCGCTGAACACCGATCTCGTGTATCTGACAGCAGGACTGGCTCTTCTGCTGGCCGCGACCGTTCCAGGCCTGTTCCAGGACCGTGCCGTCTCGGCGCCGCTGATCGTCCTGGCGGTCGGAGCGGGGGCCGGCCTGTTTCTCGGCAAGTCGGGCACCGACACCCTGTCGCCGGCACTGCATCCCGCTGTGACGGAACACCTGAGCGAAACCTGCGTCATCGTCGCCTTGATGGGTGTGGGACTGGCGATCGACAGGCCACTGGGCTGGCGGACGTGGAATTCGACGTGGCGTCTGCTGCTGATCGCGATGCCCTTCGGTATCGCCGCTGTCGCGCTGCTCGGCTGGTGGGTGGCGGCATTGACCCCCGCCGTCGCGATCCTGCTCGGGGCCGTCCTCGCGCCCACGGACCCGGTTCTGGCGTCCGACGTGCAGGTGGAAGGTCCCACGTCGGGCGGCGAGTCCCATCGGGAGGACGACGAGGTCCGGTTCGCGCTCACCTCGGAGGCCGGGCTCAACGACGCTCTCGCGTTCCCGTTCGTGTATCTGGCACTGTTCATGATCGGCAAGGGGCCGATCGAGCAGTGGATCGTGCAGTGGGTGGCCTGGGAGCTGATCGGCAAGGTCGTGATCGGCGCGGCCCTGGGGTGGATTGCCGGTGACCTGTTCGGTCGCGCGGTCTTCCGCTTCCCGATCGCACACATGCGCCTAGCCGAACGCAGCGAACCCATCTTCGCGCTCGCCGCCACATTCGCCGTCTACGGACTCACCGAACTGGCCGGAGGATACGGGTTTCTCGCCGTCTTCGCCTGTGCCGTCGCCATCCGTCGGACGGAGCGGGCCCACGAGTATCACGCCGAGATGCACAGCCTGATCGAGCAACTCGAACACGTGCTCACCCTCGCCGTCCTGCTCCTGCTGGGCGTGGCACTCACGTCCGGACTGCTGGCCGAACTGACGTGGGGCGGGGTTCTCGTCGCGGCGGCCCTCGTGTTCGTCATCCGGCCGGTGGTGGCATGGCTTTCGCTGCTGGGCTGCGAGGAGATGTCCGGCCCCGAGCGCCGGGTCACCGCATTCTTCGGGGTTCGCGGAATCGGGTCGATCTACTATCTCGCCTACGCCGCCGCGGAGGCCGGCGTGGAGAACGAGAAATGGTTGTGGTCGACGGTGGCCTTCACGGTCGTCCTCTCCGTCCTCGTCCACGGGGTGAGCGCGACGCGCGTGATGCGCCTGCTCGATCTTCGTCGGGAAGGCGGTGCAGTCGCGGACCGATAGCGTCGCGACTGCACCGCCCGACCAGCGTGTTGCGGTGGTGCGATCCTTCACTCGTTGCGCACGGCGGAGGTGCGCGCCGTGTCTGCGGGATGCCCCGTGTCTGCCGGGTGCGCCGTGTCCTCGGCGCGGTGGACGGCGACGGGAGGCGCCGCCGACACCACCGACGGCGTGGGCCGGTTGCCCGCCTTGATCTCGTTGAACAGGATGTTCAGTAGCACCGCGACGATGCTCGCCGCGCTGATTCCCGAGTCGAAGACGATGTGCACCCACTCCGGGAAGGCCGAGTAGAACTCGGGCACCGCGATCGGGATGACGCCGAATCCGAGGGCCACCGCGACGATCACCAGGTTCAGGTTGCCGTCGTACGACACCTTGGACAGGGTGCGGATTCCGCTCGCGGCCACCGAGCCGAAGAGCACGATCCCGGCGCCGCCGAGGACGGGCAGCGGCACGGACGCCACCAGCCGACCGAGGATGGGGAACAGCCCGAGAGCGAACAGGACCGAACCGCCGGCCGCGACGACGTACCGGCTCTTGATCCCGGTGATCGCGACGAGTCCGACGTTCTGGGCGAACGCGCTGGCCGGGAACGTCCCGAACACCGGCGCCACGGTGGTGGCGAGCATGTCGGCGCGGAGTCCGTCGCCGACCCGGCGAGCATCTACCTTCGTCCCCACGATCTCGCCGACCGCGAGGATGTCCGCCGTCGTCTCGGTCATGATCACCAGGATCACGACGGTCATCGAGATGATCGCGCCGATCTGGAACAGCGGGGTGCCGAACGAGAACACCTGCGGCAGTTCGAAGATCGCGCCCTTCCCGACCGCACTGAAGTCGGCCTTGCCGATCAGGGCGGCGAACAGGGTGCCTACCACGATGCCGATCAGGATGGACAACCGCGACAGGGTGCCCTGGACCAGTCGGCTCACCAGCAACACGACGAACAGGCTGAACCCGGCGAGTCCGATGTTGGACATCGATCCCCAGTCCGGGGCCTTGGCGTTGCCGCCCATCGCCCACCGCACCGCGACCGGCAGGAGGGAGATGCCGATGACCGTGATGATCGACCCGGTGACGACGGGTGGGAAGTAGCGGACGATCTTGCAGAAGAAGGGGCTGATCAGCAACCCGATGACGCCTGCGACCATGATGGCCCCGAACACGGAGCGCAGCCCGCCCGGACCGGCGGCCACCGCCACCATCGTCGACACCGAGGCGAAGGAAATGCCCTGCACCAGGGGGAGTTTGGCGCCGAAGAAGGGAACGCCGAGGGTCTGCAGCAAGGTGGCGGCGCCGCTGACGAACAAGGCCGCCGACACCAGCAGGCCGATCTCGACGCCGGTCAGTCCGGCGGCGCCGCCGACGATCAGGGGAGGCGCGATCACGCCGCCGTACATGGTCAGGATGTGCTGCAACCCGTAGATGTACGACTTTCCGAGCGGCAAACGCTCGTCTTCGGGTCCGGTCGTTCCGGCGACCCGATGTCCGATCCGCTTCATCGCCGCGCTCCTAGCAGAATCCGGGAACGGAATCCCAGGCGCGGCCGGCGTCGGGCGCGCCCTCACGCTCGACGGTCGCCTCGATCAACCCGTAGGGGCGGTCGGCGGCGAAGAACACCTCGCCGGGGTTGTCGAGTCCGAACGGTTCCAGGTCGACCAGGAAATGGTGCTTGTTCGGCATCGAGAACTTCACCTCGGCGATCTCCGGATGCGCCTCGAGGACCGCCGAACCCATCTGGAACAGCGACTGCTGCAGCGCGAGCGAATGGGTTGTGGCGAACGCCTCCAACATGATTGCGCGCACGTTCTCGAACGTCTTGTCGAAGTCGACGTCGGTGGTGAGGTACCGCCATCGGGCGCTCACCGACGTCGCGAGGATCCGGTCGGACGTCTCCTGCAGGGTCGTGTACCTGTCCTTCGGGTATCCGCGGAACTCCGAACCCGTCGACTTCAACACCACCATGTTGCTGAGACCGGACACGATCCACGTCCGGTCGCCGTCGACGGTGACCACGGTGTTCCGTCGTTCGTCGCTGGATCGGACGAAGGAGTGGTCGTGGCCCTCGCCGTCGACCGGGATCCGAGCCCACGAGTACTGCTCGATCTCCCACCGCCCGCCGGTGATCCACTCGAACTCGCCGGTGAAGTGCTTCCCGAGTCGCATCGCGAACGACTCGATCGCGCCGACGCCGTCGCGAGCGAACGCGTACACCGTGTTCTTCTGGGTGTCCGTGGCCACGACGTGCGCGTTGTCGCCTTCGGTGTGTACCGCGTCGAGGTCTCCGCGCAGTTGCGAAGTGACGGTGACGTCTTCGATCTCGTGTCGCTTTGTGTCCCGGGTGATCTTGACCAACCGGACTTCCGCCTTGCCGTACTGGTTCTGGCCGAGCACGATCTTGCTCATGATTAGCTCCCTCGGTAGGTCGAGTATGCGAATGGACTGAGAAGGACAGGTACGTGGTAGTGCTGTTCGCTGTCGGTGAGGGCGAACGTGATGGTGATGTCGGGGTAGAACGTCGGACGTCCCTTCGCGGCGAAGTAGCGTCCGGTGTCGAACACGATCCGGTAGGTGCCCGGCTCGAGACGGGCAGGTCCCAGAGCTGCGGCGCGCCCGTCGTCGTCGGTGACGGCGTCGGCGACGGTGACCCAGGCGGACTCTCTCAGGACCGCCAGCGTGACCGGCACCTCCCGCGCGGGCATGCCTTCGGCCGCGTCCAGCACGTGGGTGGTGACCTGGCTGACGTCGCTCATGCGTCCAGCATCCCGGCGAGCCGGAGTGCGGCGATGTCGCGCAGTTCCTCTGCGACAACGGCCAATTCGCCGGCCTCGTCGTTGACCAGCCTGCGGTCGAGGGCGGTGAGGACGTCGGACGTGCTGCGCCCGGCGGCGCGGATCAGGAAGACCCGTCCGAACTTGTCCTCGTAGGCACGGTTGCCGTCGGTGAGCCGCTTCCTGGCGGCAGCGTCGGACGAATCGACGTTCGACTGTTCCGAGCGGGCCAGGTGCGCCTCGGCGCCGTCGCCGCCCGGGGGTTCACCGATTCGGGGGTGGCGGGCGAGGGCCAGTTCAATCTCCTCCGCGGAGAGCGGGCCGGCCCCCGTCCTGGCCGCGGTGAGCAACGAGGCGCGATCGGGGTACGGCCGGGCGGAGACGAGTTCGTCTGCCCACCGGGGGATGTCCAGGCAGATCCGCGCCCATTCCGTCGCCTCGGACTGTGACGCCTCGTTGAATCGTTGGAGTCCTGCATCGAAAACCATGCGACCCTTCTTCCACAATGCGAAATAATGATTCCGTATAGAGAAGCGTGACAGGGGTCACAATTCGTGTCAAGACCCAAAATTGAATTAATCCAGATTCGGACATGGGTGGGGTTTACGGCCGACCGGGGGAGTGACGGGTCCCGGGTGCGGTGGTGGGGGAACCACCTGCGATGAGAAAACGTTGTCGGGCAACAGCTCACGGACAACGGGACGCGGTACGGCGGGACCTACTCCTCGCCGTCGGCGTGGTGATTGAAAAGACGGGGCAACACGAACCACAGCGTCGCGAACATCAGCGCGGCCGCCACGCCGATCACGATCGCGCCCGGACCGCCCACTGCCACTTCGGCAATCAGGATCACGGTGCCGGTCATGGCGGCGGCCAGAAATCCGATACCCCACAGCGCGAACAGGTTGGCCTTGCGCAGGATGTCGGCCCGGCGGCCCTGACGGAACAGCACGCGATGCCAGACCGCCGGGGCGATGAGGAGCGCCGAGGACACCGTCGTCAGGAGCACCGTGACGAGGTGCAGCATGCGGAGGCCGAACGACTGCTCCTCGTACGCCTCGGTGAAGGCGACCGCCAGGAGGAAGGCGAACAGGATCTGCACACCGGCCTGCGCGACACGGAGTTCCTGCAGCAGCTCGCTGAAATTGCGGGCGAGCCGCTGCGCGGGTGTCTCGGCGGTGCTCACCTCACGACCGTGAATACTCGGAGGCCCTGCGGATCTCTTCGGGAGACGGGCGCACGCCGGTGTAGAGGACGAACTGTTCCGCGGCCTGCAGCGCGATCACCTCGGCGCCCGTGATGACGGTCTTGTGGCGTTCGGCCGCAGCCCGGATCAGTGGCGTTGCGGCGGGCATCGCCACCACGTCGAATACGGCCTCCGCCGCGTCGATCGCGTCGAGTTCGAATGCCAGATCCTCGGCCTCGGGACCACCGGCCATTCCGATGGGGGTGGCATTGATCAGCAGCCCCGGTCGCGCCGCGCCCAGTTCGGGCTGCCAAGCGAATCCGTACTGCTTCGCGACGGCGCCGCCGGTCGTCTCGTTGCGGGCGATCACGGTGACGTCGGTGAACCCGTAGTCGCGCACGGCGGCGACGACGGCCTTGGCCATGCCGCCGCTCCCGGCCACCGCCACCGAGAGCGAGTGGGGCAACGCGTTGTCGCGCAACAGGTTCGCGATGGCCTGGTAGTCGGTGTTGTAGGCGTGCAACGCCCCGTCCTCGTTGACGACCGTGTTGACGGACTCGATGACCGACGCCGATTCGTGCATCACGTCGACGTAGTCGATGATCTGCTCCTTGAACGGCATGGAGACACCGGCGCCGCGGATCCCCAGCGCCCGGATGCCGCCGACCGCAGCCTGGAGGTCGTTGGTGGTGAAGGCTTTGTACACGAAATTGAGGCCCAGCTCGCCGTACAGATAATTGTGAAACCGGGTGCCGATGTTGCTCGGCCGGCCGGAGAGCGAGATGCAGAGAAGAGTGTCTTTGTCGAGCTGGTTCATCCGGTAAATACTAGTGGTGGGCTCCCATCCGTGCGCGTTCTCAGCTCCGAATACACGGTGACGACCGCAAAGGAGCAAGGCTGCGATGACTACCACGATCGGTGACCGGCACGAGGCGGCGCGGACGCCACGGAGACGGCGGCACCTGTTCTCGCGCGCGCTCGCCGGAGTGATCGCCGCCGGCATGGTACTCGGAGTGGGCGAACTGCTGGCGGCGCTGATCGACCCGAATGCGTCGCCGTTCTACGCGGTCGGATCGACGACGGTGGACCGCAGCCCCGCCTGGGCCCGCGAGTTCGCGATACACACGTTCGGCACCAACGACAAACCCGCGTTGTTCGTGGGCATGACGATCCTCATCGTGCTCCTCGCCGCAGTCGCGGGGATCGTCGAGCGCCCCCGCGCCCCGTTCGGCAGCGCAATCCTCGCGGTGCTCGGGCTGGTGGGAATCGTGGCCGCGACCCAGCGTCCCGGCGCCACCTGGATGTATGCGCTGCCGACAGTGGTGGGCGTCGTCGCCGGTATCGCGGTCCTGCGGGTGCTGACGGCCACCGCGCGGGCTCCCGAGAACTCGGATTCCGAGGATTCGTGGTTGCCGCGCCGCACTTTTCTCCTGTTGGCGGCGGGAGCCGCCGCGACGGCCGCGGCCGCGGGAGCCGCGGGCCGGTACCTCGGGCAGCAGGTCGCGGGCGCCGTGGACAACCGCCGCGCCTTCGCGGTTCCCGGGGTGACGGACCGGGCGGCCGCGATCGTTCCGGGCACCGACATCGGCGTGCCGGGCGGCACCCCGTTCGTCACGTCGAACGAGGACTTCTACCGGATCGACACCGCCCTCCGGGTGCCGCGGCTGACGACGGACGACTGGCAACTGCGCATCCACGGCATGGTGGACCGCGAACTCACCCTCTCGTGGGACGACCTGATCGCACGCACACCCGTGGAACGGCTGATCACGTTGACGTGCGTGTCGAACGAGGTCGGCGGAAACCTCGCAGGCAACGCCACGTGGATCGGCTACCCCATCAAGGACATCCTCGACGAGGCAGGCGTGCACCCCGACGCCGACATGCTGCTCTCCACGAGCAGCGACCACTTCACGGCGGGCACCCCGGTCGCGGCGCTGCGGGACGGACGCGACGCGATTCTCGCGGTGGCGATGAACGGTCAGCCGCTGCCGTTCGAACACGGTTACCCCGTGCGGCAGGTCGTCCCCGGTCTCTACGGCTACGTGTCGGCCACCAAATGGGTGGTGGAGTGGGAACTCACACGATTCGACAAGGCCGAGGCCTACTGGACGAAGCGCGGATGGTCCGCGGAAGGTCCGATCAAGACCGCATCCCGGATCGACGTGCCAGCCCCGTTCGCACCCACCGCGCCCGGCCCGGTACTCGTCGCCGGAACCGCATGGGCGCAGCACCGCGGCATCGAGAAGGTGGAGGTACGGGTCGACAACGGAGCATGGCAGACCGCGACCCTCGCCCCGCAGTACAGCATCGACACCTGGCGGCAGTGGACGTGGGAGTGGGAGGCCGCGTCCGGCCTGCACACACTTCAGGTGCGCGCCACCGATCTGGACGGCAACGTGCAGGTGGAGGAGCGGACGCCGCCGGTCCCGAGCGGCGCCACCGGCTGGCACACCCGGTCGTTCACCGTGGCCTGAGGCGCCGGGACGATCACGGACACCGCTCCGCCACCTCGGCGAGCGCGTCGCGGTCCGCCTGCGTCACCGGAAGTCCGTACTCCACCGCCACCGAGAGGTACTTGCCCGCGTAGAAGCAGCGGTACGCCGGGTTCGGTGGCAGCCAGTCCTGCGGGGTCTGGTCGCCCTTGTCCTGATTGTCGGCGCCGTTGACGGCCAGCAGGTTGAACGTGACGTCGTTGGCGAACCGGAGCCGGCGCTCGGGCGGCCACGTCGACGCGCCCATGTCCCACGCCGCTGCCAGCGGGTAGACGTGGTATCCGGTACTAGGAGTGTTGTGCCGTTCACATCATCGACATGGGTGTAGTTCATTGGCCATCCTCGTCACTGGTACGCGTATCGGACATTGGCATGCGATGCCGACGACATCGCTGACACACCGGACGGCAATCCCGAGACCGAGGCGTTGAGCGCGTTAGCGTGGTCACGTCGAAGGAGACCAGATGGCGTCCACTCAACGTGTGATGACCGGTGGAGAGACGACGTGGACGGTGGTGTCCGATTCCCACACACTCGTCGAACCGATCGAGCAGTATCTGGAATTCGCTCGTCAATCGGAGTTCTCTCCCAAACACCATCAAAACGTACGCGCGTGGTCTAGCGCTCTGGTGGTCCTACCTGGAGAAGTCCGATCGGCAGTGGGATACGGTCCAGCTCAGCGACTTCGGCCATTTCCTGATGGCCGTGCGCACCGGCCAGTTCGACCCGTTCGTCCGGCAACTTCATCCGGAAGCGACTGTCACAGAAGCGACCGTGGCGATCCGCATACGACCGGTGATGAGCTTCTACCGATACCATGCCGCGTTCGGCGTCGATGCCGCATCGTTCCTCTACGAGCACGTGCGATCACGACCGGCTAGGTATATGCCGATTCTCGAACATATTGCTCGTCGAAATGCTCAGCGACGGACAGCTATCCGCGTGAGACTCCGAAACCGGCAGACTCCACTGCTGGAGCCGGACTCCATCGATGCCCTGATCGCAGCCGAGGCATCTTGCGCGCCGACCGGCGACTGGTCAGGAGATCTGCGGTACCGATTTCTCTGGACCTTGCTGGCCGAGACCGGCATGCGAATCGGTGAAGCACTCTCACTTCAGCATCGAGACTGGAACACCAGCCGTGGAGACACGGCATCGGTTGCCATCGTGCCACGACCACACCCCCACGGACTGATACCGAAATCCGGCTACCGCAAGGTCTTCGTCGGCAGCCGCCTCGACCGCCTCTACGGCGATTTCGTGTGGTGGCTCTGCGAGCACGGCGCAGACGGTGTAATCGACGACTGGGACAGTGGATACATCTTTTGCAACACCCGACGCGAACCGCTCTACGCACCGCTGCGCGGCGAAAGTGTGTATGCGCACCTGCGGGCGATGAAACGGAAGGTGCCGCAGCTACCGGAGGCGATGACGCCGCATTGGTTCCGTCATTCCCACGCCACCGCACTGCTGCTCGCGGGAACACCTCTGCATGTGGTCAGCAGGCGCCTTGGGCACCGAGACGTGCAAACCACGATCAACAGGTATGGGCACGTCACCGAGGACGCTGAGCTGGAAGCGCTGGCGAACTGGCGCGACGTCGTATCGGGATGGGAGACGAAAACCGATGTCCCGTAGCCCAAGACGCGAGCCCAGGCCAGAACCTAAACGTCTCGAAGGCCGCGACCTGCGGCTGCCTGTCTCGGAGATGTTCGACCCCCTTCGGGCACGGCAGCTGTGGGATTCACTGCCCGAGCCATGCCGCAGCGATCATTTCGACAAGAAGAACATGCCCGACATCTACGCCCCCGCGGTCGCCGAGCGCAGTGTGGGAGGAGGACCATGGACGTCGGTAGCCCTGAACTTTCGCTCGCTGCCGGAACCGATGACCTGGGAGCTGGCCTGGCTGATCCACCGGGAGGTGGAATTGGGCAGAATTATCCACCCGACGCACTTCAACGCCACCACAGGAATCCTGCGCGCCGCTACTGGCTATGGCGGGAAGACTGCCCGGTCAGCGGAGTCATTGCTGCACCTCACCCCCGAACAGTGGCTGAGAGAGGCGCAGCGGGCGCAGTTGCGCGGCCTGCAGCGCGGGACCAGCAACGACAGCAAGGCTCTCCACCGTTTGCGTCGCCTGCAGGACATTCTCGTCTACCCCTACCATCAGGGCCCGTGGTGGCAGCTGAACCTGTGGAATCCACAACTCGACCCCCGCGTTCCCCAGCGTGAACACGAACCGATGAGCCACCACACCGCCAACTTCAGTCGACTGAGCAGTGACTGGCTCCGTGAGGGAGCCAAACTATGGCTCTCGGAGAACCTCGAGAACGGCCGCTACAGCTGGAGCACGATCAAATCGCGTCTCGACGCACTCAAATGGCTTCAACGCCATCTCGACACGGTCGGCGACGCCGGCCCCACCCTGACCAGCGACCCCTCCGCTTTCCGGCCGTTCGTGCGGGGATTCTGCGAGATGCTACGCACGCACACCGTCACCACCGGAAAGAACAAGAACCAGCTCCTGGGCAAGAATCCGCGCCGAAACATCATGACCGCAATCGAGCAGTTCTACCAATGGATGTTTGACCATCGCGACGAAGCGTCCCACACGCTGGGCCAACCCGAATGGCGGCTGCTGCGCCCCGAGCACTGCGTGTTGTTCCGGCCCGAAGACAAACCACGCCTGACCAACAAGCGACACGACGATGACATGGTCCTCGAAGACGCGGTGGTCACCAGAATCGCCGCCGGCGCCGAACTGCTCGCGAAGCCACGCACCGAGGGTGGCCTCGGTGACATTCAGGCCTTTCACATATTGATGCTCCTCATTCGCACCGGACGCCGAGTCAACGAGATCCTCATGATGGACTTTGACCCCTTGATCCCACTCCAGAGGACATCGAAGTCGCCTCCCGACACGGTCGACAGCGCAGACTTCGTGGCCCGCCTGCGCTACCAACAGACGAAGATCGAATCCGCACACCCCGCCTCGATCCCGGTCGACGCCGAAATCGTCACCGTCATCAGGGCTCAACAACAGGTCGCGCGAGAGCACATGGCGCGAGTCGGCAGACCAGATCAGACCCCCAGATACCTTTTCCTGAGACGTATTCAGAACCGCAACGGCACCGCGTCCTACCCGATGCCCACGTTGCATACGCACCTGGCCGCACTCGCGGATCGCTTGGCGATCACCGACAGTGCCGGACACCCGGTAATGATCAGTAAGACACACCGCTTCCGACACACGGCCGCCACCAACCTGCTCAACGCGGGCGTTCCATTGCACGTGGTGATGAGATACTTCGGACACGTCAGCCCGGAAATGACCATGCATTATGCGGTGACGCTGTCGGAAACCCAGGAGCGTGAATTCCTGCGCTACAAGAAGGTCACCAGCGACGGCCGAACCCCGGGGATCGACACCTCGGATCTCTACGACTTCCTCAAGCTCGACAGCCGGGCCGATCGCGTTCTGCCGAACGGTTGGTGCACCCTCCCACCGAGGCAATCCTGCGACAAGGGAAACGCGTGCTTGACCTGCCCGAAGTTCGTCACTGATGCCACCCACGCCGCCGAACTCTCCCGGCAACTCGAGGAAACCCAGCGGCTCATCGAGATCCGCAAGGAGACATTTGCGGCCCGCTACGGAACGCAGATGAGCGAGGACAACGTCTGGCTACAAGGCCGCACCGACGAGGTCACCTCACTCAACCAGATCCTGCTCGCGATCACCGACACCGCCGACCAACACGGAATCCGCGGCGCCGGAGTCCGAGACCAGACCGCCTGATAGGAGTCGACATGTCCGAACACCTCCAGCGAGCCGCGCGCCTCCGACACGACCAGGCCATGGCACGCGCCACCGACGCACTCCGCGAGCTCTCCGCCGCGGGCCAGCAAATCACCTTCGTGAGTGTCGCCCGCAGGGCCCATCTCTCGACCGACTTCCTCTACAAGCACAGCGACCTCCGCCGAAAGATCGAAGACCTTCGCACCTCGACCGGTCACCGCAGCACGGGCCCCGACGCAGCACCCGACGAGCAACCGACCACATCCTCCGCAGTCCGCGCACTGGCCACCCAGCTGAAGGAAATCCGCAGCCGCCACCACGCAGAAGTGCTAGCGCTCCGCCAAGCCCTCGCCGCCGCCCACGGCGAGAATCTCACACTCCGCCGCGAAATAGCCCAGCTCAGACCGCTCTAACTACACGGCGGTCATACGGCCCCCATCGGCCAGGGCAATGCCTCGATGCCGCGCTTACCTACGACCGGTTCCGGCGTCATCGGCATGTCGATGACACTATGACCTGGGCTTATTCGGGGATATATCGTCGAAGTGACGGATACGACGTGGTCGATCTGGACGGCTTTCGCGTCCGCCCGGTCGAACGGGAGCACCTCACCGGAGTACGGATCGGCGAGGACCCCGCTGAGCACTACGCAGTCGCGGGTGCCGTCGCGGAAGATCACCGAGCGGAGATCGATCGCCAGAACGTTGTTGCGGGTGTCGCACCCGTCGTGGCCGCCCGCGGCGTCCTGGTCGTCGGTCCAGGCCGGTCCGAAGACGCACAGCTCCCGGCCGGAACACCCGCGCTGGTATCCGCCGGGGTGCGGACGGGATTCGACCGTGGCGACCCGCCCGAGCAACTCCTCGATGTGCGCGCGCGGCGGGCTGCCCGGTGCGGGACTGTCGCCCAGGTCGAGCAGCGACACTCCGCAGCCACCGGCCGACAGGATCACGGCCAGCCACGCCGTCACGTACAGAAGTCTCATGCGTCCCCCGGCGCTCGAAAACTCTTCCCCTACCGTCCAGGAGTATGCACCGGGCCCCCGACAGGTCAGCTGAAGGGCAGGCGCACCGCGGCGATCGACGACACGTGCGTGCCGTCGTGACCGATGACCCAGGAACCGCCGCTCTGCCGGCATTCGGCCAGCAGGTCGAGCGTGCGCAGGAGGAAGAAGATCGCCTCGCTGGCGACGGGGGTGACCGCAAGCCGGTGCGCCTCACCGTGTTTCATTCCGTCGAGCCACACACCCGACTGCCCGTCCAGGCGAATGGTGACGATGTGGGTGGCATCGACGAAGGCGTACTTCCGTTGCTCCCACGGGGTGGTGAGCGCGTACCCCTGTTCGAGAACCTGGATCAGGATGCTCATGGCCGACTCCCGAGAGTTTCCGGCAGCTACGTCTCTCCAGCATCTACCTCGGGCCGGGTGAAAGCCAGACCCGCTAACCGAACTCGATCACGACCTTGCCGCTCGTGTGACCGGATTCGACCGTCGCGAGAGCGTCACCGGCGTGCGCGAACGGGAACCGGTGGGCCACCCGCGGGTCGAGGGTTCCGTCGGCCACCAGCGCGGCCACCTCCGCGAACACCGCGGACGTGCGGCGCCGTTCCACTCCCGAGCCGCCGAGATCCCGTGCCGCGAGTGGGTCGCCGACACTGATGATCGCCGCCGGATCCGTCACCACCCGCGCCGCCTCGGCCAGCGCGGCACCGCCGACGAGATCGAAGACGGCGTCCACCGGGCCGGGCACCCGTTCGGCGAGTCCGTCCCCGGACGCCACCCACGTGGCGCCGAGCGATTCGACGACCTCCCGTTTGCCCTCGCTCGCGACCCCGATCACGGTGACGTCCCGGGCCGCGGCCAACTGCAGCGCCGCCACCCCCACGCCACCGCCCGCACCGACGACGAGCAATCGGCTGCCGGGAGCCAGGTCCAGGGTCGTCAGCGCGTCGTACGCGGTCCCCGCCGCGACGGGTAGCGTGGCCGCGTCGGCGAACGAGACCGCGTCGGGCCTGTGTGCCGCTGCGGCCGTGTTGACCAGGGTGTACTCGGTGTATCCGCCGAAACCGGTGGCGGTCGCCCCGAACACGGCGTCGCCGACCGCGAACCCGGTCACCCGGGGGCCGACGTCGGCCACCACACCCGCGACCTCCCGGCCGAGAACCGCGGGAAGGGTGACCGGGACCGTGTCCTTCCGCGTTCCCGCCCGCACCTTCCAATCGGCGGGATTCACGCCTGCCGCGTGGACGGCGACCAGCAGCTGTCCGGGGCCGGGGGAGGGAACGGGGACGTCGAAGAACTGCTGCGTCTCGGGGCCGCCATATTCGCTGAAGCCGTATGCCATGCTCACGCCCACAGTCCTATCACGAACTTCGTGCCCGGATCCGGGCACGAAGTAGGCCCGCCGAACGGAGTCGGCGGGCCTACTTCGTGAGAACTCAGGAGCCGAACAGGCTACCCAGGGAGCCTGTGCCTCCGCCGCCTCCTCCGCCGCCCATCAACGGTCCGAGGACCTGGATGAGTTGAACGAGAACCTGCAACATCTGTGTCGCGTCCATTGTGTCTTCCTCCGATCACTGCGATCTACCAACGGCAGCGATCCCGGTCGATACCGGCGTGGACAGCCGCCACCTCGTTCATCGGTGGAATCTCGTCGAGGGTTACAGCCGCCGAGCAGGGATTTCTCCGACTGTCGGTTGTGCCTGATTGGATGGGTGCATGCTGCACGGCCTCTGGACACCCGGTTCGGGTCTCATGCTGTGGGTCGAGGACCGGAATCCGGCCGCCGCGGAGCCGACCGACGCGGTCGGGCGGGTGCTCGCCCGGAAGTTCCGCCATCACGTGAAGGTGCCGATGCCGACGCCGTCGGGTCCGGAGATGCTCGAGTGGGCGGCGGTCGCCCTCGCGCCGCCGGACGCGACCGACTTCCTGCTGTCGGTGTCGGCCCGCGACCCCCGGATCGCCGGGGATCTGCGCTACCTCGCCCACGTGGCGCGCGGCGTCGAGCGCTGGGTGCGTGCGGGACGCGTGGTGCCGGAGGTGCATCGGGCGGAGGGCGGATGGTGGCCGCGATGGCGGCTCCTCGGCGGCGAACGGCAGCGTGCGTGGCTCACGGAACTGTCGGTCGCGATGCCCCCGGTGCAGCGCCACGGAACCACCCCGCGGGCGGTGCTCGACGACATGGTGACCGAGTTGACCGACCCCGTTGCCCGGCGGGTCCTGGGCGGCAGGCACCCGGACGATTCCGGCACCGCACCGGAGCATCCGCTGATCGACGCGCTGGTTCGGGGTGAGGACTTCGCCGAGGGCACCGCCCAGCTGGCGGGTTCCCTCGACGGGTGGCGGGACAGCCTGAAGGTGGACGAACCCGAACTGGTGCTGCGACTGCTCGAGCCGGAAGACGTGGACGTGGAGGGCGATTGGGACCCGGACACGGTGTTGTGGCGGCTACAGGTGTGCCTGCGCCCGGAAGGTGAAGCGCCGGTGCCGATTCCGCTGCACCGGACGGAGGCGAGCCGCCTGCAGACCGGTGTTCGCAAACTGACCGAGGCCGTCGCCGCCTACCCGCGGCTGCAGGACGTCCCGAGCGACCCCGACAGTCTCGACCTGATGCTGCCCACCGCGGTGGTCATCGACCTCGTCGGGCACGGTGCGGTGGCGTTGAAGGAGAAGGGCATCAGCCTGCTGCTGCCGCGGGCCTGGAGTGTGGCGTCGCCGTCGATGCGACTGCGGGTGAGCTCGCCCAGCACCCCGGCGAGCGCGGAGAACCGGTCCGTCGGCAAAGACCAGTTGGTGCAGTACAACTGGGAACTGGCACTCGGCGACACGGTGCTCACCGCCGCGGAGATGAACCGGCTGGTCAATGCGAAGAGCGATCTCGTGCGGCTGCGCGGTGAGTGGGTCCGGGCCGATCAGGACGTGCTCTCCCGCGCCGCGCGGTACGTCGCGGAGCGGCACGGCAGCGGCGACCGCGCCATCGTGGACCTGCTGAAAGATTTGATCGCGGACGATCTGTCCGATCTCCCCGTCGAGGAGGTCACCGCCACCGGCTGGGCGGCCGCGCTGCTCGACGGCGACATCAAGCCGCAGGACGTGCCGACCCCGGACGGGTTGGACGCCACGCTGCGGCCGTACCAGAAGCGGGGGCTCGACTGGCTGGTGTTCATGAGCCGCCTCGGGCTCGGGGCGGTCCTGGCCGACGACATGGGTCTCGGCAAGACGCTGCAGTTGCTCGCCCTGCTCGCACACGAGAACGCCGCCACGCCCACCCTGCTGGTGTGCCCGATGTCGGTGGTCGGCAACTGGCAGCGTGAGGCGGCACGCTTCGTTCCCTCGCTGCGGGTGCTGGTGCACCACGGTCCGCAGCGGCTGAGCGGTGACGACCTCGCCGCCGCCGTGACACAGAGCGACCTGGTGATCACCACGTACGCGCTGCTCGCCCGCGACGTCGCGCAGCTGAAGGAGCAGGACTGGCGGCGGGTGGTGCTGGACGAGGCGCAGCACATCAAGAACGCGAAGACCGGGCAGGCGCGGGCGGCCCGCAGCATTCCGGCGGAGCATCGGGTCGCGTTGACGGGCACTCCGGTCGAGAATCGGCTGGACGAACTGCGCTCGATCCTCGATTTCGCGAATTCGGGCATCCTGGGTTCGGAGGCGATGTTCCGCAAGCGTTTCGTTGTGCCGATCGAGCGGGAGCAGGACGAGACGGCCGTCGCCCGGCTCCGCGCCGTCACGTCCCCGTTCGTGCTGCGCCGCGTCAAGACCGATCCCGCCGTCATCGCCGACCTCCCGGACAAGTTCGAGATGACCGTCCGCGCCAACCTCACCGCCGAGCAGGCCGCGCTGTACCGGGCGGTGGTCGACGACATGATGGCGCAGATCAAGGACAAGAAGGGGATGAAGCGCAAGGGCGCCGTCCTCGCCGCCCTGACCAAACTCAAACAGGTGTGCAACCATCCGGCGCATTTCCTGCGCGACGGGTCGGCGGTGATGCGGCGCGGACAGCACCGCTCCGGCAAGCTGGGGCTCGTCGAGGACATCCTCGACTCCGTCGTGGCAGACGGCGAGAAGGCGTTGCTGTTCACCCAGTTCCGTGAATTCGGTGATCTCGTCACCCCGTACCTCGCCGAACGTTTCGGTACCCCCGTACCGTTTCTGCACGGGGGTGTTCCGAAGCAGAAACGCGACGACATGGTGGCCTCGTTCCAGAGCGACGACGGGCCGCCGATCATGATGCTGTCGCTGAAGGCCGGCGGAACAGGGCTGAACCTCACCGCGGCCAATCACGTCGTCCACCTCGACCGGTGGTGGAACCCGGCCGTCGAGAACCAGGCCACGGACCGCGCGTTCCGGATCGGCCAGCGGCGGGACGTGCAGGTGCGCAAGCTCGTGTGCGTCGGCACCCTGGAGGAGCGGATCGACGCGATGATCGCCACCAAACAGGAGTTGGCGGATCTCGCCGTCGGGACGGGCGAGAACTGGGTGACGGAGATGAGCACCGAACAGCTGGGCGAACTGCTGCGGCTCGGCGACGAGGCGGTGGGCGAATGACGAATCGGCGCCCCGGACCGTACTTCGGTCAGTACGGCCGGCGACGACCCGTGACGGGCGGGCTGGAGGCACGGTCCCAGCGGGGATCGTTCGGCCGCACGTGGTGGGGTCGCGAATTCGTCGACATCATCGAATTCGTCGCCGACAAGGGCCGGATGAGCCGCGGTCGGAGTTACGCGCGCAGCGGTCAGGTGATCTCGCTCGAGATCGCAGGCGGAATGGTGACGGGGGAGGTTCAGGGCAGTCAACTCCAGCCGTTCGTCGCGACCGTCTCGATCGATCGCCTCGACGAGTCGGAGATCGCCGAACTGGTCGCGGTGGTCCGCAGGCAACCGGGCAGCCTGGCGATGCTGGCGGGCGGCGGGGTTCCGGAGGTTCTCGGCCCCCTGTTGCTGCCCGCCGGGGCGTCCGCGCTGAACTACGACTGCACCTGCCCGGACGACGGGTGGCCGTGCAAGCATGCGGCGGCGGTCGCGTACCTCGCCACCGAGCGCATCGACGAGAACCCGCTCGAGATCCTGACGTTGCGCGGCGTCGATCTGGACATGCTGATCGAGGGCGTCGGGGGCGACTCCTCCGAATCCGATGTCGACGACTGGTTCGGGGACGAGTCCTCGTTGCCCGGACTGCCCGACGCCGACTTCCGGGCAGCGATCGACGACCTCGACCCGCTCCTGCTGCGGAAGGCGATCCGCTCGGTCAGTGAGGACGAGCGTGCGGTGGACGCCGCGATCCGGGAGCTGAAAGCGCTGTACCAGCACTTCCGCTGACCGTGCGATGATGAATGACGCGGAAGCTCGCCTCGTTTCGCGACCGGGAGCTGGTCAGTCATGGTGACGGTCTACCTGCTCGGCGAGCAGCGCGTGTCGAACCCGGAGGACGACGGGGCAGGCACCGTCTCGTCACGGGCGATCGCGCTGCTGGCCTATCTCGTGCTGCACGCCGGTCTCGCCCAGTCCAGGACCCGTCTCGCCGGGCTGTTCTGGCCCGAGTCGAGCGAGCAGCAGGCTCGCACCAACCTGCGGCGGGAACTGCACAACCTCCGTGGTCTCCTGGGGTCGGATGGTGCGCCGACCGCGGACGGGCCGACGCTGACGTGGACGGACTCGCCGTCGTGCCGGGTGGACGTCGACACGTTCCGCAACGAGCGGGCGGCAGCCCTCGCCGCCCTCGCCGATTCCGACACCCCGGCATTTCTCGAACACGCGGACTGCGCGATCGACACCTATCGCGGTGACCTCATGCCTGGGGCGTACGAGGACTGGGTCCTCGACCATCGGGACGTGCTGCGCCGGGAGTGCGTCGAACTCTGCGAGGCGACGGTGCGGGTGCTGCGGGACTCGGGTGAGGTGGAGGCGGCGACGACGTGGGCGCGTCGGCGCATCCAACTCGACCCGCTGGCGGAGGCCGGGTACCGGACGCTCATGGAACTGCAAGCCGCATCGGGTGACCGGGCGGCGGCGATGACCACGTATCACCGGTGCGCGGCGGTGCTGGAGACCGAACTCGGGGTCGCGCCGGGCGCCGCGACCACCCGGCTGTTCGACAACCTGCTGGGCGAGCAACCCGCCGCGGCTCCCCGGCGCGAACGCGTTCGGACGGCGATGCCCGCCCTGATCGGGCGGGAGCGCGAATGCGCGGAATTGCAGCGGCGGTGGCGGCAGGCCCTCGACGGCAGGCAGGGGCTGGTGCTCGTCTCCGGTGACGCGGGGGTCGGCAAGACCCGGTTGACCACCGAACTCGCGGAGATCGCTCGTGCCGACGGGGCAGTGGTAGCGACGGCGCGGTGTTTCGGACTGCCGGGCCGCGTCGCGCTCGCCCCCGTCGCCGAGTGGCTGCGCAGCCCGGAGTTTCGGTCGGCGATCGGGTCGCTGGATCCGTTGTGGAGGGTCGAGGTCGAGCGGCTGGTCCCGAGCGTCGAGTCCGCGCCGCGGCCGGCGACGTCCCGGGCGATGGTCGACGCATGGCAGAGGCACCGCTTCTTCGAGGGGACGGCGCGCGCGGTGCTGTCGCCCGGCCGGCCGGTCCTGCTCGTCCTCGACGATCTGCAGTGGTGCGACGCGGAGACGACGGCGTGGCTGGCGTTCCTGCTGTCCCTCGACACCCATCTGCGGGTACTGGTCGCGGCGACCGCCCGCACGGACGAGGCGCAGTCCCGCCGCGACGTGAGGGACGCGTTGCGGGCCCTCCGGTCGGCGCGACTGGTCACGGACGTCGAGGTGGACCCGTTGACCGCGGACGGGACCGTCGAACTGGCGAGGTCCCTCGGTGGCCGGGTGCTGGATCCTGCGGAGGAGGCGGTCCTGTACGCCGCGACCGCGGGCTACCCGCTGTACGTCGTGGAGGCCGCCAGGATGGTGCCGGGCACGGATGCGACCGGGGGCGGCGGGGGCGCCGGCAACCTCGGCGAGGTGTTGGCCCGGCGACTCGGGCAGTGCTCGGAACCGGCCCGGGACGTCGCAGGCCTCGCCGCGGCCCTCGGCGCGGATTTCGATCTGGACCTGCTCAGCGAGGCGAGCGACCTGGACACCGATTCCCTCGTGCAGGCGGTGGACGAACTGTGGCGGCGCAGGATCGTCAGGCCGGCGGGCACCGGGTACGACTTCGTGCACGACCTGGTCCGGGAGGCCGCGTACCGCTCGGTCGGTCCGCCGCGACGCTGGCTCCTGCATCGGCGTCTGGCGCAGGGACTCGAACTTCTGCACACCGGCCGCACCGACGACGTGGCCGGGCAACTCGCCGAGCAGTATCGGCGCGGCGGCCGCCCCGACCGTGCCCTGCATTATCTGCAGCGCGCAGCCGAGGTAGCGGCAGGCGTGTTCGCGAACGCCGACGCCCTGCGGCTCTTCAGGGACTGCCTCGACCTTCTGGAGGCGATGCCGGTGGGCCGCAATCGGGACGCTCACGAGGTCGACGTGCGCCAGGGCATGTCGGCGCCGCTGACCACCCTGTACGGATACTCCGACCCTCAGCTCGAGCGGACGCTGGACCGCACCATGGAGTTGGGGCAGCGACTACGCAGGCCGAAGGTGGTGCTCGGTGCGCTGATCGGATTGTTCGCGGTCCACTTCGTGCAGGGGCACACCGCGCACGCCTACGGGCTCGGCGTGCGTGCCCTCGAACTGTCCGCGGCGGATCCGGAATTCGAGGGTCAGGCGCATTTCGCGGTGGCGGGCGGCGCCCTCGGTCTCGGCAGGCCGAGGGAGGCGATCGAACATTTCGACATCGCGCAGCGATCGTTCTCGGACGACTATTCGTTCATCCTCGGAACGCGGCTCGAGGTGCATTGCCACGCGTGGAAATCGCACGCGTACTGGATGATCGGCGACGAGCAGGCGGCCGTGCAGGCGTCCGCGGATGCCCTCGAGCTGGGCAGGGCCTGCGGCCACCCGTACAGTCTCGCGGTGGCGCTGGGGTACGCGTCGGTGCTGCATCAGGTCCGGGGCGACGACACCGCGCTGCTCGCCTCGCTGACGGAGTTGCGGCAGCTGTGCGAGCGCTACCACTTCGCCTACTACAGCCAGTGGTCTCAGATCCTCGAAGGCCGGCTTCTCGGCGGCGAACCGGGAATCGCGAAGATCTGCGACGGGCTCGCCGCGTTACGACGGCAGCGGGCGTTCGCGCGGATGCCGTACTGGCTCTCGTTGCTGGCGGAGGTCCAGATCGACGCCGGGTCGGTGGACGCCGCCCGCGCCACCCTCGATGCCGCCCTGATCGCCGCTGAGCAACACGACGACCGGTGGTGGTTGCCGCAGGTCCTGCGACTTCGTGCGGACGTCGGACCGTTCGCGGGTGGGGTTTCGGCGCGAACGGTGCGCGAACGCCCGATTCCTACGGTGTGAATTACCAGGCACTGCCCGTTCCGGGGCCGCCGATCCGAGGAGAAGGTCATGAGCACCACCACCAGTTCGACACCGACGACGTCACCGCCTTTCACGGAACTGGCCGCGTCTCTGCGCGGAGAGTTGATCATGCCCGGCGACGCCGGCTACGACGACGCGCGGGCCGTGTACAACGCCATGATCGACCGTCGTCCCGCGGCCATCGCGCGGTGCGCGAACGCCGCGGATGTCGTCGCGTGCGTGCGGTTCGCGCGCGAGCAGCACGTCGAGCTCGCGGTTCGCGGAGGCGGACACAACGCGGGAGGACTCGGCGTGTGGGACGACGCCCTCGTGATCGATCTGTCGGGTATGCGCGGGACCACGGTCTCGCCCGCCGACCGGACCGTCCGGGTCGACGGCGGGTGCACCTGGAGCGACGTCGACCATGCCACCGTGCCGTTCGGCATGGCCACCCCGTCCGGGTTCATCGCCTCCACCGGTGTCGGCGGGCTGACGCTGGGTGGCGGGATCGGCTACCTGACGCGCCGTTTCGGTCTCACGGTGGACAACCTGCTCTCCGCCGACGTCGTCCTCGCCGACGGCACCCTGGTGACGGCGAGCGAGCGGTCGCATCCGGACCTGTTCTGGGCGCTGCGGGGCGGCGGCGGGAACTTCGGTGTGGTCACGTCGTTCCAGTTCGCGTGTCACGAGATCGGCGACCACGGAAATGTCGTCGGCGGGCCGGTGCTGTACGACCTGGAGGACACCCCCGACGTGATGCGGTGGTACCGCGAACTCCTGCCCTCACTGCCCGAGGAACTCAACGGCTGGATCGGCCTGCTGACCATTCCGCCGGCGCCGCCGTTCCCCGAGGAACTGTGGGGCCGCAAGGCGTGCGGCATCATCTGGTGCTACACCGGCGACCCGGGCAAGGCCGACGCGGTGCTCGAACCGATCCGCGAATTCGGTAATCCACTGCTGGTAGGGGTCGGCGAAATGCCCTTCACAGCATTGCAATCGGCCTTCGACGCACTGTACCCGGCGGGATTGCAGTGGTACTGGCGCGCAGACTTCGTCCGCGAGATCTCCGACGAGGCCGTCGACATCCACCTGGAGTTCGGCCGTCGGCTGCCCACCGGCCATTCGACGATGCACATGTATCCGATCGACGGCGCGGCGACGCGGGTGGCCGAGGACGGCACGGCGTTCGCGTACCGGGACGGCGGCTGGGCGGGCGTGATCGTCGGGGTCGACCCGGATCCGGCGAACGCCGAGGTCATCACGGACTGGGCCAAGCAGTACTGGGAGGCCCTCCACCCGACGACCGCGGGCGGGGCGTACGTCAACTTCATGATGTCCGAGGGTGAGGACCGGGTGCGTGCCTCATACCTCGGCAATTACGACCGGTTGGCGCAGGTGAAGGCGAAGTACGATCCGGACAACCTCTTCCATGTGAATCAGAACATCCGTCCCGCGGCCCGGTCGGAGCAGTAGGCTGGGCGACCTCCCGACCGAGAGGATCGACCGTCATCAGTACCTCCGGAGACGACCTGCCCGCGTTCACGTACCCGGAGGTGGGTGCGAGCCGCGACGTTCCGTTCCCGGCGGGATACCACCATCTGCGTGAGCAGAAGGTGATCGGTGACGGGGCAGACGCATTCGACGCGGCCGCCGCCCACCTGTGTGCCTGGGGGATGCACCGCGGCGCGGGGCTCGAGGTGCGGGCCGAGGCTCCGACCGCCGTGCCCGGCTCGTCGGTCGAACTGCGCTGGGGGATCGGTCCGTTCCGGCTGACGTTCTCCTGCCGGGTCGTCTACGTGCTCGACGATCCGCAGCGCAAGGGCTTCGCGTACGGCACGCTGCCGGGTCATCCCGAGCGCGGCGAGGAGAGCTTCGTCGTCGAACAGCGGCCGGACGGCACCGTCGTCGCGACCGTGTCGGCGTTCTCGAAACCGGGGCGGTGGTTCACGCGGCTCGGCGGGCCCGCTGGCCGGGTCGTGCAGAAAGCGATGACGCGCAGGTATCTCGAGGCGCTGGCCGCCGCGGCACGGTAGGCCCGGGCGCCCGGATCACGTATTCTCGGTGTTGGACCGGACCGGACGGGACCTTTGGAGTCCGACCGACTGATCCGATGTGTCCGACCCTGACAGAGCTGGAGCCGCCGGCATGATGCCCGTACATCTACGCGACAGCGTGATTCCGAAGCACGAGCAACTCCGTGCCATCCTGCTGCACAAGTGCACCAAAGAACTTCAGCCCGGCGACCTGATGACCAGTGAACGAAAACTGATGCAGGACTACGGCGTCAGTCGCATCACCGTTCGCGAGGCGATCGGGCAGCTCGTCAACGAGGGGCACCTGGTCCGGGTCCGTGGCAAGGGCACGTTCGTGGCGCATCGTCCGGTGCAGTCGAAACTCCACCTGGCCTCGTTCACCGAGGAGATGCGGGCGCAGGGCCACAAGCCGACGACGGTCGTGCTGCAGAGCGAGGAGGACGCGGCGCCCGAGGCCACCGCGAAGGCCCTGCGGATCGCACCGGACACCAGCGCCTACCACGTCAAACGGCTGCGGCTGGCCGACGGCGAACCGGTCAGCGTCGACGACGGCTGGTTCAACGCTGCACTGCTTCCCGGCCTGCTGGACCTCGACCTCACCGGGTCGATCTACCGGGCCACCGCCGACCGGTACGGCATGCCGATCGACCGGGCCGAGCAGACCGTCAGCGCCGACGGCGCGAGCCAGGAGATCGCGACCCTGCTCGGCATCAAGAAGGGCGCCCCGGTGATGTACTTCGACCGGGTGTCCTTCAGCGGCCCCACGCCGGTCGAGCACACCCGCAGCTGGTACCGGTCCGATCGCTACCAACTGCAGATGGAAGTTCAGGGGGAGCGGACTCAGCGCAGCGTCTGAGCCCGGCAGCCCTCTGTTTCTACTGCGCCGCCCAGGCGAACAGGACGTCGCCGGTGGTCACGTCGGACCCGATGGTGTCGGTGCACACCGAGTCCGGCTTGGAATCCATCACCACGATCGGGCAGACGGCGGAGTACCCGGTGCCGTCGATCTCGGTCGGATCGAACCGCACCACGGGGTCGCCGGCGTCGACCTCGTCGCCCTCCGCCGCGAGCAGGGTGAACCCCTCGCCCTTCAGCTTCACGGTGTCGATTCCCAGGTGCACCAGCACGCCGCCGCCCGCCGAGCCCAGGATGACGAACGCGTGCGGGTGCAGTTTGAGGATCTTGCCCGAGATCGGCGCGAGCACGTCGAGGGCGCCGCGGTCGCGTGCCGGCTCGATCGCGACTCCGGAACCCACCATCTGTCCGGCGAACACGGGGTCGGGCACGTCGGCCAGGGCGAGCACCCGGCCGGGCAGCGGTGCCTGCACGGACAGGCTCACAGGATGTCCTCGATGTCCTCGGCCAGGGTGTCCGCCTCGGGACCGACGATGACCTGGACGACGCTGCCCGCCTTCAACACCCCGTGGGCGCCTGCGGCCTTGAGCGCGGCCTCGTCGACCTTGGCGCCGTCCTTGACCTCGGTGCGCAGCCGGGTGATGCAGGCCTCGATCTCGACGATGTTGTCGGCACCGCCGAGGCCGCTGATGATTGCGTCCGCTTTGGACATCGGTTCTCCCTCGTAGTTCGTGTTTGCGCTGCAGGTGATGGTGAGGAATGAGTTAGCTGGATCACATTTGCCTGTTGACATCCTGTGCTCACCTGGTCAAACTAGCAACTGGTTATGACCGGACAGTACCCGTTGGGGGTGCTGGTCCACAATAGTTTTCCCGAAGCCGTACGACGCGCTCGCCGCCACCGGTTTCGGGACTCACCAGACGCCGATTCGGCGACCGACGCGCACAGAGAAGGCCGATATGACTGTCGTAGACAGCCCGAAAAAGGAATCAGCGGTGTTTGCCGGGTTACAGCGCCTCGGGCGCAGCCTGATGCTGCCGATCGCGGTACTACCCGCGGCAGGCATCCTGCTGCGACTCGGCCAGGACGACCTCCTCGGACGATTCGACTCGATGCACACCGCCGCGTCCGTCATCTCCGCGGCCGGCCAGGCCGTATTCACCTGGCTGCCCCTCATCTTCGCTGTGGGCATCGCCATCGGCTGGGCCAAGAAGGCCGACGGTTCCACCGCCCTGGCCGCCGTGGTCGGATACATGGTCATCAACGGCGTGTTCGAGGCCATGTCCCCGGTCGTCCTGGAAGGCAAGACCGATCCGAACGGCGACCAGGCGCTGATCAACTACGGTGTCCTCGCGGGCATCGTGATGGGTCTGCTGTCCGCCATTCTGTGGCAGCGGTTCTACCGCACCAAACTGCCCGACTACCTCGGATTCTTCAACGGCCGCAGGCTCGTTCCCATCCTCACCGCCGTCACCGGTCTCGTCGTCGGCGTCCTCATGGCGTTCCTGTACCCGGCGTTCAACTCCGCCCTGACGTGGGTGGGCGAGACGGTCGCCGAGAACTCGGTGATCGGTGGCGGCGTCTACGGCATGGCCAACCGCCTGCTCATCCCGACCGGACTGCACCACATCCTGAACTCCACCGTGTGGTTCCTCGTCGGCGACTACCAGAACGCGAGCGGAGAACTCGTCCGCGGCGACCTCAACCGGTTCTTCGCCGGCGACCCGAGCGCCGGCATCTTCATGACCGGCTTCTTCCCGATCATGATGTTCGCGCTTCCCGCTGCAGCACTGGCGATCTGGCGCAACGCCCGGCCCTCGCAGAAGAAGGTCGTGGGCGGCATCATGCTGTCCACCGCGCTGACGGCGTTCCTCACCGGGATCACCGAGCCCCTCGAATTCGCGTTCATGTTCGTCGCCTGGCCGCTGTACCTGATCCACGCGTTCCTCACCGGCACCTCGATGGCCCTGGTCAACGCGCTCGGCATCCATGACGGATTCACGTTCTCCGCAGGCTTCTTCGACTACGTCCTCAACTTCGGCAAGGCCACCAACGCGTGGATGCTGATCCCCATCGGGCTCGGGTACGCGGTGATCTATTACGTCCTGTTCAGCTTCGTCATCAAGAAATGGAACCTGCGCACTCCCGGCCGGGAGGACGACGCGGACACCAACACCGACACCGACACGGAAAAGGCAGGTCAGTGAGCATGGCTTCACGAACGGTCCTCATCGGTTCGAAGGTGGGCCTGCACGCCCGCCCCGCCGCGAAGTTCACCCAGGCCGCCGCGGCCGTGCCGGTCCCGGTGCAGATCGCCGTCGGCGAGTCGGCGCCGGTGGACGCGGGCAGCATGCTCGCGGTCATGACCCTCGGCGCCGCATTCGGTACCGAGGTGACGATCACCGCGGAAGGGGAGGGCAGCGAGGACGCCCTCGACCGCCTCGCCGACCTGCTCGCCTCCGACCTCGACGCCGCCTGATGCCGACGACCACGGAACAGGTAGTGCACGGACTCGGGGTGAGTCCGGGGCTGGTCTGCGCGCCCTGGCTCGCGTTCGGGACGCCGGTCGAGACGTCCGCCGAAGACCCTGTCGGCGAATCGGTCCCAGCGGAGATCGCCCGGGTGCGGGACGCCCTCGCGACGGTGTCCGGCGACCTCGAGGCCCGCGCCGCGCAGGTGGACGGCGTCGCGTCCGAGATCCTGCTCGTGTCGGCGGCGATGGCCCGCGACCCGGGAATCGTGTCCGCCGCCGAGGAGAACCTTCGCGGCGGCATGCCGACGGCGCACGCCGTGAGCGTCGCGTTCGAGGGTTACTGCGTCACACTCGAGGCACTCGGGGGGTACATGGCCGAGCGCGTCGCGGACCTGCGCGACCTCGGACATCGTGCGGTCGCGGTGCTGTCGGGAGTGCCGATGCCCGGAATCCCCGACCCCGGATATCCGTTCGTTCTCGTTGCCCGGGACCTGTCGCCCGCGGACACCGCGATGCTCGGCGGCAGCGACGTGGTGGGCCTGCTCACTGCGGAGGGCGGGCCCACGAGCCACACTGCGATACTGGCGAAATCGCTCGGCCTGCCCGCGATCGTGAACTGCGCCGACCTCGACCGATTGATCGAGGGGAGACCGGTGGTGCTCGACGGCACCACGGGCGAGGTCGTCGTCGACCCCGGCGAACGTCGGCAGTCGGAGGTGTGGACGCGGATCGCCGAGGCCCGGGCGCGGGTCGCGGCCACGAGTGGGCCGGGCCGCACCCGGGACGGCGCACCGGTCGGGCTGCTCGTCAACATCGGCACCGTCGACGACGCCGTGCGCGCCGCCGCCGCGGATTCGGAGGGCGTCGGACTGTTCCGCACCGAGTTCCTCTACCTCGGCAGGCAGACCGCGCCCACCCTCGACGAGCAGATCGCCACGTACACCTCCGTGCTGGAGCGGTTCGCCGGACGGAAGGTGGTGGTCCGGACACTCGATTCCGGATCCGACAAACCGCTGCCGTTCCTCGATCTGGGCGCCGAGGAGAACCCGGCACTCGGTGTGCGGGGGCTGCGGGTCGGCACCGTCTTCCCGGAGGTCCTGGCCACCCAACTGGAAGCGCTCGGCGTGGCGGCCTCCGCTACCGGCGCGGACCTGTGGGTGATGGCCCCGATGGTCGCCACGGCGGGAGAGGCGGAGGGATTCGCTGCACTCGCCCGTTCCCGCGGCATCGCGAAGGTCGGGGCGATGATCGAGATCCCCTCGGCGGCACTGCGCGCCCGCGATCTGCTCGAACATCTCGACTTCGTCAGTATCGGAACCAACGACCTGAGCCAGTACACGTGCGCCGCCGACCGGATGGCCGGCGGCCTCGCCGCACTGCTCGACCCGTGGCAGCCCGCGGTCCTGGACCTGATCGGCTTGGTCGGTGCGGCCGGAGCGGAGGCGGGCACACCTGTCGGCGTCTGCGGGGAGGCCGCGTCCGATCCAGTGCTGGCGCCCGTGCTGGTCGGGTTGGGCGTCACGAGCCTGTCCATGGTGGCCCCATCGCTGGGCGCCGTCCGTGCCCGTCTGGCCGTCACCGACCTCGACCGGTGCCGGGAGATGGCCGTCGCCGCGCGCAGCGCACAGTCACCGCAGGCCGCACGGTCGGCAGTCGCGGCTCTTGCGTCCGGGGCACCCCGATGATCCTGCGGGGCAGGGCCGTCGTGGAGGACGGCGTCCTCGCCGACGGCGTGGTCGTCACCGACGGCGACCGAATCTCCTGGGTCGGTTCCGCGTCGCAGTACCGCGGGCAGGTGCCGCTGCCGGACCCGACTTCGTCGATACTGCTGCCGGGCCTGATCGACCTGCACTGCCACGGCGGCGCAGGCGCAGGCTTTCCGAACGCCGACGCCGACGGGGCGAGGCTGGCCGCGGACCATCACCGCGGGCACGGCACCACCGGACTGCTCGGGAGCCTGGTCTCGGCGGGGGAGCAGGATCTGCTCCGGCAGGCCGGAATCCTCGCCGACCTGGTGGAACGCCGTGACCTCCTCGGGATCCACCTGGAGGGCCCGTTCATCTCCGGTGCCCGCTGCGGTGCGCAGGATCCCGCGTCCGTGGTGCCCGGCGACCCCGGCCTGTTCGAGCGGATCTGCGACGCCGCGCGTGGCACCGTCCGGTCGATGACGCTCGCACCGGAGACCGCGCACTTCGGCGAGCTTCTCACCGCGATGCGCCGGCGCGGCGTGTTACCGAGCCTCGGCCACACCGACACCGATGCAGCGACGACGTCCGCACGGATCGCCGACGCCGCCGGCGGGCCGCTGACCGCCACACACCTGTTCAACGCGATGCCGCCGCTGCACCACCGCGCGCCGGGGCCGGTGGCCGCGTTTCTCGCCGCAGCCGGTCGCGGCGACATCGTCGTCGAATTGATCGCGGACGGAGTGCATCTCGCGCCCGAGACCGTGTCGATGGTGTTCGACGCCGTCGGACCGGACCAGATCGTCCTCGTCAGCGACGCCATGGCCGCCGCCGGTGTCTCGGACGGCGACTACCAACTCGGGCCACTGGACGTGCGCGTCTCGCACGGGGTGGCCCGGCTCGCGACCGCCGACGGATCCGAGGGGGCCATCGCGGGCGGCACCGCACGACTGCTGGATGTCGTGCGCACCACCGTTGTCGACAGCGGCGTCGGACTCGTCGACGCCGTCGCGTCCGCCACCAGGACCCCGGCCCGGCTGCTCGGCCTGGAATCCGAACGCGGCACCCTGGCCCCGGGCCTCCGCGCAGATATCGTCGTGACCGATCACCAACTGCGCCCGCGTGGCGTGTTTTCCGGCGGAATGCCCGCCGGAACGGAAGGACTCGCATGGAAATCGTAATCCGGCCGACGCCGTCGGAGGTGAGCACGACCGTCGCGGACATCGTCGAGAGGTACGTCCGACGCGGTCCGGCGACACTGGGCCTCGCCACCGGGTCGTCCCCGCTCGGAAGCTACCGCGAACTCGCGCGACGGCACCGCGAGTCCGGGCTGGACTTCACGGACGCGCGGGCCTTCCTCCTCGACGAGTACGTCGGGCTGCCGAAAAGTCACGATCAGTCGTACTTCTCGGTGATCCGCTCGGAGTTCGTCGACCACGTCAACCTCGATCCCGAGCGGGTGCTCAGCCCGAACGGCGAATCGCCCACCATTGCCGAGGAAGGCGCACGATACGACGCGGCCATCGCCGAGGCGGGTGGCGTCGACGTGCAACTGCTCGGCATCGGAACCGACGGCCACATCGGGTTCAACGAGCCGGGTTCCGCACTGACCTCACGCACCCGCGTCAAGACCCTCACCGAGCAGACCCGACTCGACAACGCGCGGTTCTTCGACAGCGTGGACGACGTCCCGCACCACGTCCTCACCCAGGGGCTGGGCACCATCAGCGAAGCCCGGCACCTGGTGATGATCGCGTTCGGCAAGGGCAAGGCCGAAGCGATCGCCGCCGCCGCCGAAGGTCCGCTCGCTGCGTTCTGCCCGGCGTCGGTGATGCAACTGCACCCGCACGTGACCGTCGTCATCGACGAGGCCGCGGCGAGCAAACTGCAACTCGCCGACTACTACCGGTACGCACTGGAACACAAGCCTTCCTGGCAGTTGTTCTAGATGGCACCCGTACTCGAACTGGCGGTCCAGGACGTCGCGGGCGCCCGGATCGCACGGCGCGCCGGAGCAACGCGTGTCGAGTTGTGCACCGCACTCGGCGCGACCGGCGGACTGACACCGAGCATCGGCATGATCGAAGCCGTTGTGGCCCAGGGGATCGCGGTACACCCGCTGATCCGGTGCCGGCCCGGCGGATTCGCCTACGACGCCGACGAGATCGCGGTCATGGCCCGCGACATCCGTGCCGCGGTGGGCGCGGGCGCATCCGGCGTCGTCGTCGGTGCGCTCACGCCAGGCATGGCCGTCGACCGCGACGCGCTGGCCCGCCTGCTCGACGGCATCGACCCGTACGCGGTGGAGGTGACGTTCCATCGTGCGATGGACGTCGTCGACGACAGGGCGACTGCCCTCGATGCGCTCGCGCGGTCGGGCATCATCCGCGTCCTCACCTCGGGCGGAGCGCCCCGCTGCATCGACGGCCTCGACGCCCTGTCGGCCATGGTCGCCCACGCACACGGGCGGATCCAGGTGATGGCAGGTGGCGGGATTCGCGTCGACGACATCGCCGCGGTCGCGGGGACCGGTGTCGACGCCGTACACCTGTCCGCCCGCCGCACCGTCGCCGACAGCGGCGGTCCCGGCGGTGGGACCGGCGATTACGACGCCGTCGACGAAACCCTCGCCATCGCAGCCGCTGTGGCACTGGGTATCTGAACTTTCGGCCATTGCCTGTGGTCCGGTCAGGCTGCTAGAGTCGAACAAAGTTTCGAACAACCTCGGGGGAGGCTGGTCGTGGGGGATGTGGGGGCACCGGATCTGGAGGAGTTGCGGGCGTTCACGGCGCGGTTGCGGTGTGTCGGGCCGTGTGGTGATGCCGGGTTGGGGATCGAGTGGCTCGATGCGGTGGAGTCGTTGAAGTCGGTGGGGTGTGCGGTGCAGGCGGTGGCCGCCGATGATGTCGCCACGTGCATGCGGGAGGACCGCAAGGCCCGGCGGTTGCCGCGGGCGGAGTGGGACCGCGGGCGGAGTGGGACCGCGGTATCGCCTCGCAGATTGCGTTGGCGCGCAGGGAGTCCCCGAACCGCGGCGGGCGGCATCTGGGGTTCGCTCGGGCGGTGGTGCACGAGATGCCGCACACGTTGGCGTTGTTGCGGTCGGGCCGGTTGAACGAGTGGCGTGCCACGCTGCTGGTGCGGGAGACAGCATGTCTATCGGCGGCGGATCGTGCGGTGGTGGATCGCCGGTTGTGTTCGGACCCGAACATTCTCGACGGGGTCGGGGACCGCGGCCTGGTCGCGAAGGCGAAGGCCCTGGCGGTGGAACTCGACGCCGCCGCGGTGGTGGCCCGGTACCGCAAGGCCGTCTCGGAGCGGCGGGTCACGACGCGGCCGGCGCCGGATTCGATGGCGTATCTGAGTGTGCTGCTGCCCATGGAGCAAGCAGTGTGCCTACACGCCACATTGGGGCGGGATGCGGACAGCCTCATCACCGGGGAGAGCGGTGGCCGCACCCGCAACCAGCTGATGGTGGACCTGTTGTTCGACCGCGGCACCGGGGCATCGGTCGCCAATGGTGCCGGTGGCGGTGAACCTGGTGATCTCCGACGAAGCACTGCTGGCGGGTGAGAACGAGGCGGCGGACCTGGCGGGGTTCGGGCCGGTGCCGGCGGGGATCGCCCGGAAACTGGTGGCGGACGCCCTTGATGGGGAGACCGAAACCACGTTGCGGTTGATCTACTCGTGCCCGGTGTCGGGGTCGTTGACGGCGATGGAATCGCAGGCGCGGACGTTCCCGAAAAGCCTTGCGAAGCTGATCGATCTCCGGGACCGGACGTGCCGGACGCCGTGGTGTGATGCGCCGATCCGCCATCACGATCACATTCTCTCGCGCCGCAAGAAGGGTGCCACCACGGCACACAATGGGCCGGGTTGTGCGCGGCGTGCAACTACGCGAAGGAGGGCGACGGCTGGACCGCGCGCCCCGTCAGGAGGCATGGCCGAACGCATCTCTTCGACCTCGGTACCCCGACGGGGCATCACTACCGGTCCGCGGCCCCACGACTGCCGTCCGCGGCGCGTCGGTCGGAAATCGAAGCGATCCTCATCGCACAATTGCGGGCGTCTTGACCCGGCGGCCATGGGATTCGTCGTAGGGTCGTGTGCATGGCCAGCTGGAATGAGTTCGCCGAAGCTGCTCCGCGGATTGCCGCTATCTTCTCCCGCAGGCACGCGGCGACCAAGAACCTGTGCATGCTCGGCACGCTTCGCTCCGACGGGTTTCCGCGGATCAGCCCGGTCGAGCCGAGATTTTTCGAGAATCAGTTGTGGATCGCCGGAATGCCGAACACGACGAAGTTCCGTGATCTGGCACGGGATCCGCGCTTCTGCCTGCACACGGCGACCGTCGACACCGAGGTGAAGGAGGGTGACGCAAAACTGTGGGGTGTCGTCGACGACGTCCAGGACAAGGCCCTGCATCAGCGTTTCGCGCAGGCACTGTTCGACGAGACCGGGTTCGACATCCGGGGGCAGGAATTCGATCACTGCTACCGAGCCGACCTGATTGGCGGCTCGGCGGTGGAGGTCGGCGACGGCCACATGGATATCACCATCTGGAAACCGGGCAAGCCCGAGCACGTCGTGCGAAAGCACTGACTGCTTACTCCGGCCACGGCACCACGGTCAAATGGGGCCATTCCTTCTGCCACCGGGCAGCTTTGGATTCGTACACCTCACGCGGAGCGAGGACGGGATCGTGCAGTCGGTGAAGGGTGTCGAGGGCACGCCGAAGTGGTTTTCGTACCAAATATGCACACGCGCTTCGTTTCTGACTTCGACGCGCACATCGAGGTCGCCGAACAGTGCGTCGGCTCGGCGGATGACGTCGTCTTCGGCGTCGTGGCCGAGGTCGGTGTCGTCGAAGTAGAAGAGGTCGTAGTCGTTGATCCCCGACTGCGGGTCGCGGCCGTCGAGGTGGTTCCAGACCGTCTGGAATACGGCGCCTGCGGTGAGGTACCAGTCCGAGAGGCCGAGTTGGGGTGCACGGTCCAGGATCGTGGTGATGTACGGGTTGGTCTGCAGGATGCGGAGGAAGTTCAGCTCCTCGGGAGAGTGAATCTGCATGTTCCGATCGTATGATGGACATACATGGACATCCAACTATAGGATGAGCACATATTCGGAACTCCCTCATCATCGAACAAGGAACGGGTTCGCACAATGGTTCAAGAGCTATCCCACTTCGTCGGCGGCAAGCGCGTCCCCGGTGCCTCCAACAAGTTCGGCGACGTCTACGACCCCAACACCGGTGAGGTGCAGGCGCGTGTGCCTCTCGCCGACAAGGCCGAGACGGAGGCGATCATCGCGAACGCGGTAGAAGCTCAGCGCGAATGGGCGCTGTTCAATCCGCAGAAGCGGGCACGCGTCCTGATGAAGTTCCTCCAGCTCGTGCAGGAGGAGATGGATTCGCTGGCGCGCCTCCTGTCGTCCGAGCACGGCAAGACGATCCCCGACGCGAAGGGCGACATCCAGCGCGGACTCGAGGTCATCGAGTTCGCCCTCGGCGCTCCTCACCTGCTCAAGGGCGAGTACACGGAATCCGCCGGAACCGGGATCGACGTGTACTCCATGCGTCAGCCGCTCGGCGTCGTCGCCGGCATCACACCCTTCAACTTCCCGGCCATGATCCCGCTGTGGAAGGCCGGTCCCGCGCTGGCCGCCGGCAACGCCTTCATCCTCAAGCCGTCCGAGCGCGACCCCTCGGTGCCGCTGCGCCTGGCCGAACTGTTCCTCGAGGCCGGTCTGCCCGCCGGTGTGTTCAACGTGGTCAACGGTGACAAGGAAGTGGTGGACGTCCTGCTCACCGACGACCGCGTCAAGGCTGTCGGGTTCGTCGGGTCCACCCCGATCGCGCAGTACATCTACGAGACCGCCGCGGCCCACGGCAAGCGCGCACAATGCTTCGGTGGCGCGAAGAACCACGCGATCATCATGCCCGACGCCGACCTCGACGAGGTGGCAGACGCCCTCATCGGCGCTGGTTACGGCTCCGCGGGTGAGCGGTGCATGGCCATTTCCGTCGCCGTGCCGGTGGGCGAGGAGACGGCGGATGCGCTGGTCGCGAAGCTGACCGAGCGGGTCGGCAAGCTCACGATCGGCCGCAGCGACGACGAGTCCGCCGACTTCGGTCCGCTGGTCAGCAAGGACGCCCTCGAGCGGGTGAACAACTACATCCAGATCGGCATCGATGAGGGCGCGGAGGCCGTGATCGACGGCCGCGGCTTCATCCTCGAGGGCCACGAGAACGGCTTCTTCGCCGGCGCGACCCTGTTCGACAAGGTCACCACCGACATGCGCGTCTACAAGGAAGAGATCTTCGGACCCGTCCTGCTGGTTGCCCGCGCGGCGGACTACGAGGAGGCGCTCCGCCTGCCCACCGAGCACGAGTACGGCAACGGCGTCGCCATCTTCACCCGCGACGGCGACACGGCCCGCGACTTCACGAACCGGGTGAACGTCGGCATGGTCGGCGTCAACGTGCCGATCCCGGTACCGATCGCGTACCACACGTTCGGCGGCTGGAAGCGTTCCGGCTTCGGCGACCTGAACCAGCACGGTCCTGACTCCTTCCGCTTCTACACCAAGACCAAGACCGTGACGCAGCGTTGGCCCTCGGGCAAGAAGGAAGAGACCAACCACTTCGTCATCCCCACCATGAACTGAACGGATCTCCATGTTCACCTTGACCGATGACGAGCGGGCGATCAGTGACACGGCCCGTGATTTCGCGGCCGAGCATCTGGCGCCGCATGCGGTGGAATGGGATCAGGCCAAGCATTTCCCCGTCGATGTGCTGCGGAAGGCGGCCTCGCTCGGGATGGGCGGGATCTACATCCGCGAGGACGTGGGCGGCTCCGAGCTGACCCGGGTCGATGCGGCCCGCATCTTCGAGCAGTTGGCGAAGGGCTGTCCGTCGATCGCCGCCTACATTTCCATCCACAACATGGTCACCTGGATGATCGACCGGTTCGGCACCGAGGAGCAGCGCCGCGCCTGGGTGCCGGGGTTGTGCGCGATGGATCAGCTGGGCAGTTACTGCCTCACCGAACCCGGCGCCGGCTCGGATGCGGCGGCGCTGAGCACCAGGGCGGTCCGCGACGGCGACGACTACGTGCTCAACGGGGTCAAGCAGTTCATTTCCGGGGCCGGCACCTCGGAGGTGTATGTGGTGATGGCCCGCACCGGGGAGGGCGGGCCGCGCGGGATCTCGGCGTTCATCGTCCCGAAGGACTCGGCCGGGCTGTCGTTCGGGCCGAACGAGGTGAAGATGGGCTGGAACGCCCAGCCGACCCGGCAGGTGATCTTCGAGGATGTGCGGGTGCCGGCGGGCAACCTGCTCGGCGACGAGGGCGGCGGGTTCCGGATCGCGATGGCCGGCCTGAACGGGGGCCGGCTCAACATCGCCGCCTGCTCGGTCGGTGGGGCGCAGACCGCGTTGGATAAGGCGGTGGCGTATCTGGCGGACCGGAAGGCGTTCGGGTCGTCGTTGCTCGACTCGCAGGCGTTGCAGTTCCAGCTGGCGGACATGCGCACGGAGCTGGAGGCGGCCCGCACCCTGTTGTGGCGGGCGGCGGCCGCGTTGGAGGAGGGTGCCCCGGACGTGGTGGAGTTGTGTGCGATGGCGAAGCGGTTCGCCACCGACACCGGGTTCGAGGTCGCGAACAAGGCGCTGCAGCTGCACGGCGGGTACGGCTATCTTGCCGAGTACGGGATCGAGAAGATCGTCCGCGACCTGCGGGTGCATCAGATCCTCGAGGGCAGCAACGAGATCATGCGGGTCGTGATTGCCCGCAGCGTCATCGCGGGCGCGGGACACGGGAAGCAGGGAGCGGCATGACAGACACGGTGGACGAGGTTCTGATCGGCAAGAGCGGCGGTGTGGGCCGGATCGTGTTGAACCGGCCGAAGGCGATCAACGCCCTCAACCACGCCATGGTCCAGCAGATTGCGGCGGCACTGGAGTCGTGGGCCGGGGACGACGAGGTGGCGGCGGTGCTGATCACCGGCGCCGGGGAACGCGGCCTGTGCGCGGGCGGGGACATCGTCTCGATCTACCACGACGCCAAGGACGGTGGCACCGGGTCGCGGGAGTTCTGGCGCGACGAGTACATCCTCAACGCGGCGATCGCGAACTACCGGAAGCCGTATGTGGCGATCATGGACGGCATCGTGATGGGCGGCGGGGTCGGGGTGTCGGCGCACGGGAGTGTGCGGATCGTGACCGAGCGGTCGATGATCGGGATGCCCGAGACCGGGATCGGGTTCGTTCCCGACGTCGGGGGCACGTTCCTGTTGGCCCGGTCCCCGGGAGAGTTGGGCACCCACATCGCGCTCACCACCGCCCGCCTCAGTGCGGGGGATGCGATCGCGTGCGGGTTCGCCGACCATTTCATCCCGTCGGAGAAGATCGAGCAGTTCGTGCAGAAGTTGACGGACACGTCGGTGGAGGAGGCGTTGGCGGAGTTCACCGAACCGGCCCCGGAATCGGACCTGGTGGCGCAGCGGGGCTGGATCGATGCCGCGTATTCCGCGGACAGCGTCGCCGAGATCGTGGCCCGGCTGCAGGGCAGTGGGGTGCCGGAGGCGGCGAAGGCGGCCGGGCAGGTGCTGTCGAAGTCGCCGACCGCGTGCGCGGTCACCCTGGCGTCGCTGCGCCGGGCCCGGGCGGCGAACAGTCTCGAGGAGGTCCTCAACGAGGAGTTCCGGGTGTCGGTGGCCTGCCTGGGTTCGGCCGATCTGGTCGAGGGGATCCGGGCGCAGGTCGTCGACAAGGACCGCAACCCGCACTGGTCACCCGCCTCCATCGACGACGTGACCGACGACGCCGTCGCAACATTCTTCACCCCCCTCGGCGACCTCGAACTCGGCCTCACGGCCCCGCAGCCGCAGCACTGAACCATCAGCCACACGCGTCCAGGAGGGACTGCTATGAGCACTACCGTCGGATTTCTGGGACTCGGCCACATGGGTGGCCCCATGGCGGCCAACCTCGTCAAGGCGGGACACACGGTGGTCGGCTTCGACCTCGCCCCCGCCGCACTCGAGCAGGCAGTGAAAGACGGTGTCACTGTCGCCGATTCGGCCGTCGATGCCGTACGCGAGGTGGACGTCGTGATCACGATGCTGCCGAGCGGCAAGCACGTTCTCGGGCTCTACGCGGAGATCCTGCCCGCCGCGAAACCGGGGACCCTGTTCATCGACTCGTCCACCATCGACGTGGCGGACGCCCGGGCCGCGCACGACGAGGCCGTCGAGGCCGGACACCGCTCGGTGGACGCACCCGTCTCCGGTGGCGTCGTCGGCGCCACCGCGGGAACTCTCGCGTTCATGGTCGGCGGCACGGCGGACGACTTCGAGGCCGCGAAGCCGCTGCTCGACGTGATGGGCAAGAAGGTCGTCCACTGCGGCGACCCGGGCAACGGTCAGGCCGCGAAGATCTGCAACAACATGATCCTCGGTGTGTCGATGATCGCCGTCAGCGAGGCGTTCGTCCTCGGCGAGAAGCTGGGCCTGAGCAACCAGGCCCTGTTCGACGTCGCATCCAACGCGTCGGGTCAGTGCTGGGCGCTCACCACCAACTGTCCTGTGCCCGGACCGGTTCCGACGAGCCCGGCCAACAACGACTACCAGCCGGGCTTCGCCGCGGCGCTGATGGACAAGGATCTCGGTCTCGCCGCGAACGCGCTGAAGACCAACGGCGTCGAGGCCGAACTCGGGCTCCGCGCCGCCGAACTGTACAGCCGGTTCCATGCCGCCGGCGGTGGTGGCCAGGACTTCTCGGCCATCATCAACGACATCCGCGAACGTTCCACCGAGGGAGAGCAGTGACCGACTTCGAGACCATCCTCCTGGAGCGCAAGGGCCGGGTGGGGATCATCACCCTCAACCGTCCGAAGGCGCTCAACGCATTGAACTCCGAGCTGATGCGCGAGGTCGTGTCGGCGGTCGAGGAGTTGGAGAAGGATTCGGAGATCGGAGCCATCCTGATCACCGGCTCCGACCGGGCCTTCGCGGCGGGCGCCGACATCAAGGAGATGCAGCCCAAGTCGTATATGGACGTCTACCTGGACGACTTCTTCGCCGCGTGGGATCGCCTCGCCGCGGCCCGCAAGCCCACCATCGCTGCCGTCGCGGGCTACGCCCTCGGCGGCGGGTGCGAACTGGCGATGCTCTGCGATATCCTGATCGCCGCCGACACCGCGAAGTTCGGTCAGCCGGAGATCAAACTCGGTGTCATCCCCGGCATCGGCGGCTCCCAGCGACTGACCCGCGCCGTGGGCAAGGCCAAGGCCATGGAACTGTGCCTGACCGGCCGGAACATGGACGCCGAGGAGGCTGAACGCGCCGGGCTGGTGTCGCGGATCGTGCCCGCCGCCGACCTCCTGGACGAGGCGCTGCAGACGGCGACCACCATCGCCGAGATGTCCCTCCCGGTCGCGATGATGGCGAAGGAAGCGGTGAACCGCTCCTTCGAAACCACGCTCACCGAGGGCGTCCGCTTCGAGCGCCGGGTGTTCCACTCGACGTTCGCCACCGAAGATCAGAAGGAAGGGATGGCGGCGTTCGTCGAGAAGCGTTCGCCCGTCTTCAAGCACCGCTGAAAGCCCTGAAACGACTGTCGCCCCGCACCGGACCAGGTGCGGGGCGACAGTGGTGCTTCACCACTTGGTGGGCGCGTCTCCGGTGTCGAAATCGCCTGCCTCGCGGCGCAGTTCGGCGAGGATGGCGACCAGTTGTTCCAGCTTGTCACCGGACACGCCGGGGCGGGAGAACACCTGGGCGTTGAGCCGCTCGGTGGACTCGACTGCCAGTTTCCTTCCCGCGTCGGTGATTTCGATCAGCGTCGCCCGACGGTCGCTCGGATGCGGAACACGCCGCACGAGATTCGCCGTCTCGAGCCGGTCGACGGCGTTGGTGACGCTCGTCGGGTGAACCTGAAGGCGCGCGCTGGCCTTCGCCATCGGGAGTGCGCCGGTGCGCGTGAACGTCAGCAGTGTCAGCAATTCGTACCGGGCGAACGTGAGCCCCGACGGTTTGAGCACCTCTTCCACCCGCGCGATCATGATCTGATGGGCGCGCATCACCGAGGTCACCGCGGCCATGCCGTCGGCAACGTCACCCCAGCCGTGCTTGGTCCACTGCCGGTGGGCCTCTTCGATGGGGTCGAGATGAAGTGGTGACGGTGGTGGCATGCGTCGATCATCCCATGTCGGGTGATGGGCCGTGAAAGTCTGCCGAGCGTGTCGTCAGCGCGCTTCCGCCTTCGCTGCGGCCGCCAGCGCCACCAACCCCAGTCCCGTGCACGCGGTCATGGTGACCGCAAGCGCGACGCCGGTGTTACCGAGCACCCCGACCAGGGGAGCGATCAGGGCGCCGACACCGAATTGCAGGGCGCCGAGCAGCGCGGCAGCCGTGCCCGCGGCCTCCCCGTGCCTGCCGAGGGCCAGGGCCGGGGCATTGGGCAGGACGAAGCCGACACCGCCGAGGAGGAACCACAGGGGAACGACGAACCCGACGAGCCCGCCGAACTCGAAATGCGCGGTGGTGATCAGCGCCAGCCCGGCCACTGTCGCGAAGCCGAGGGCCGACACCGTGATCTGCAGCGGTGACCAGCGCGCGAGGGCGCGGACGTTGAGTTGCGAGGCCCCGATCAGGGCGATCGCGCCGGAGCTGAACAGCAGCGCGAACTGCTGCTCGTCCAGGCCGTACTGGTCCTGGAACACGAACGACGCACCGGAGACGTACGAGAACAGCGATCCCATCGCCACGCTCGACACGAGCGCGAGCACCATGAACGCCCGGTCCCCGAGCAGGCCCCTGTAGGTGCCCAGCACGGCGACGAGGTTGCTCTTGCGACGACGCTCCGGCGGCAGCGTCTCCGTCAGACCCCACGCGCCGATCAACGCCGTCAGCGTGCCGATCACGGCGAGGACGACGAAGATCCCGCGCCAGTCGAGGGCGATGAGGAGCGCCCCGCCGATACTCGGGGCGAGCACGGGTGCGACGCCGAGGACGAGCATCAGCCGCGACATCACGACGGCGACGGTGTTCCCCGAGAACAGGTCGCGGACCACGGCGAGCGCGACCACCGCTGCGGCGGCGGCGCCGATGCCCTGGAAGACGCGGAGCACCCCCAGCACTGCCACGGTCGGCGCGAACACCGCGAGCACGGACGCGGCGACGTGCACACCGATACCGGCGATGAGGGGGCGTCTGCGCCCCAGGCTGTCCGCCAGCGGTCCGACGATCAACTGCCCCAGCGCGAGGCCGAGCAGGGTTCCCGTGATGGTCAGCTGGACTGCGGACGAGGACGCGCCGAGGTCGGTTCCGATGTCCGGTAGCGCCGGCAGATACATGTCGATGGTGAAGGGGCCGAGGGCCACCATCGCGCCGAGTACGAGGATCACCCGAAGGCTGGGCCGAGTGGTTGTCCGCTCGCCGGTCGGGGCGGCGCGTTCTTCGGTGTCGGTCATGAAGCAACACAGCAACGAGGGCACGTGGTTTGTTCCCGCCCCGGCGTGTCGGTTCAGAATCACCGTGAGCACAACCCTCGCACCCTCGGCGCCGGCCGGGCACAGTGATCATCGATGCGGGTGTGACTGAGTGGTTGAGGTACCGGCCTGCAAAGCCGTTCACACGGGTTCGAATCCCGTCACTCGCTCGACGAGAACCGGCAGGTGATGCACCTGCCGGTTCTCCGCGTGCTCGACGGGGAACTATCCGGTGTAACCGGAGAGGTCGTACACGGTCGTGCCGCCCACCGTGATGGGCGTGAAATTGGCGGCCACCCACTGCTCGATCGCGCCGGACGTGCTGTCGCCGCCGCGACCACCACCCCCACCACCACCGGCGATGTAGTAGTGCACCTGGCCGTTCTCGACGTAGGAGATGAACTGGTCGAGTGTCGGCGTGGGGTCGGAACTCCATCCGCCGATGGCCATCACCGCGGTGTCGGCGGCCAGTTCATAGGTGGCAGCGCTCTGCGAACCGTTGGTCGCGGCCGACCACGTGGTGCCTGCCTCGGCGAGCAACGTCGTGAGCTCGGAACTCGTCCCACCCTCGTTGCCGCCCATGTCACCGCCCGGTGCCTGGCCGCCGGCCATGTCACCGCCGGGTGCCCGGCCGCCGCCGCCTCCCATTCCGGTATCGGTGACTGCCCCGGACGGGCCGGCCGTGGGGATCGATCCGCTGTGCGCGGTGGCGGCGGTGGCGATCGCGTAGGACGCGGAGCCTCCGATTCCGGCGAGCGAGCCCAGCAGCACGCCGGTGACGGCGAGTTTCCGGACGCGGTTCCCGTCGCCGAGCGCGAGCAGGGCGGCGCCGAGAACGGTGCCGGCGAGCAGGACCCACTTCAGGGCGGGCATCCACTCGGTGTTGCGGTGCAACAGGACCCAGCCCCACGCACCTGCGGCCACCATCATGAATGCGAGACCGAACCGTCCGAGAATGCTGCCGCGCTTCTGCCACAGGGCGTACCCGCCGGTGCCGATCATCCCGGCGATCGCGGGGGCGAGCGCCACCGTGTAGTACGGGTGGATGGTGCCGGACATGTAGCTGAAGATCAGTCCCGTGACGAGGAACCAGCCACCCCACGCGATCAGGGAGGCCCGCACGCGGTCCGTCCGCGGAGCGCGTCCACGGGCGAGCAACCCGAAGACCAGGGCGACCAGCGCCGCCGGGATCAGCCACGAGATCTCGATGCCCATCTCGCTGCCGAACAGGCGATCCAGCCCGGTGCTCCCGCCGAAACTCGATCCCGCACTTCCGCCGGCCATTCCGCCGCCACCACCGCCGGTGTTTCCGAAGATCCGGCCGAGTCCGTTGTAGCCGAGCACCAGATCCATGACGCTGTTGTCGGTGGAACCGCCGATGTAGGGGCGCGAGTCCGCGGGCCACAGCCACACGGCGAGAACCCACCATCCGGCCGCGGCGACGACGGCGGCGACACCCCCGGCCAGGTGCAGCAGGCGAAACCGCAACCGGGCATGTCCGGCAACCAGATAGGCCAGACCGAACGCGGGCAGCACCATCAGGCCCTGCAACATCTTGGTGAGGAACGCGAAGCCGAGCGCGACCCCGGTGAGGGTGATCCACATCGCGGCGCGGCGGCCGGTCTCCGTCTCGATCGCGCGGACCACGAAATATCCGGCCGCGGTCATCAGGAGCACGAGCAAAGCGTCGGGGTTGTCGAAGCGAAACATCAAGGCGGCCGCGGGAGTTGCGGCGAGAACGGCGCCGGCGATCAACCCGGCGCCACTGTTCGTGACGCGGGTGACGGCCGCGTAGACGAGGGTGACCGACCCGACCCCCATCAGGGCCTGGGGGACGAGGAGGCTGGCGCTGGAGAACCCGAAGATCCGTCCGGACAGTCCCATCACCCACAGCGACGCGGGCGGTTTGTCGACCGTGATGAAATTCGAGGTGTCGAGCGAGCCGAAGAACCACGCCTTCCAACTCTGCGAACCAGCCTGCGCTGCCGCGGCATAGAAACTGTTGGCGTAGCCGCTCGAGGTGAGATCCCACAGGTACAGCGCCGCGGTGGCGGCGAGTAGTGCGGTGACGGCGAGTGCGGAACCGCGCCGGCGGATCCACGATTCCGACTCGGCGCGGTGGCCGGGCGATCCTGTTCTCCGTGGCGGAGCCGGAGTGAGAACGGCAGTCATCAGGTGGTCCCTTCGCGAGTTGCTGTCCTGACAACGTTCTCGCGTGGGGGCGTCACCCGGCTGGGAGGCGGCTGGAAGGTTCCTGTGAACCCGGACTCCGATCGCGATCCGGTTCAGCGTGTCGTGTCGAGTGTGTCGACGTCGACGCCTGCTGCGGGAAGCAGGTGGTAGAAGGCGCGTTCGCAGAGGTCGATCATCTCGGTGCGTTCCATGGTCGGCTCGTCGAGCCAGGACAGCACGATCTCCTCCATGAACGCCTGCCAGCCCGAGATCGCGGCCTCGAGCGCGGGCGTCGTCGGCACGCCGAACTCGGCCAGCGACACGCCGATCCACCTGGTGAACGTCCGACGCATGCCGCGGTAGATCTGCCGCATCCTCTCGTCGCCGCTCCCGGCCATCCGCATGACCGCGAGATAGATGGTGGGGTGCTCGATCACCGCGTCCGCGAACGTTTCGACGCCTGCCCGGAGTTGCCCGTATAGCGGGAGCGTCGCGTCGGGTGTCATCCGCCGCTGCAGTTCGGAGGCCGAGGCTTCGAGGACGGCGTTGCGAAAGCCCTGCTTGTTCTTGAAGTAGTGGAACAGCAGTGGTGCCGAGACGCCCGCCTCGGCCGCCACCTGGTCGATCGAGAGGTCGTCGAACGGCACCGTCTCGAGGAGTCGGACGGCCACGTCGAGGATCTGCGCGCGCCGATCTTCGGGAGAGCGGGGTGCGGCGGCCACCCCTGCACTCTATTGAGGATCGCCCGAACCGTCCATTGACTTTTACTCAACCACATACGTAACCTCGGGTTACACATACTGAGTGTGAGGAGCACAACAATGCCGGATTTCGATGTGGTCGTCAATGGTGGGCTGTGGTTCGACGGAACCGGATCCGCGCCGCTGCGACGCAATCTCGGCATCCGCGACGGAATCGTCGTCCGGGCATCGACCCGCCCGCTGCCCGTCGGACCTGACACCGAGGTCATCGACGCCGCAGGCAAGTGGGTGCTCCCCGGATTCGTCGACGTGCACACCCACTACGACGCGGAGGTGCTCGTCAGCCCCGGCCTGCCGGAGTCGGTACGACACGGCGTGACCACCGTCGTCCTCGGAAACTGCTCCCTCTCCACCGTGTATTCGACGCCGCGCGAGTGCGCCGACCTGTTCAGCAGGGTCGAGGCCGTGCCGCACGACTCCGTGCTCGGGATCCTGGAGGAAAACAAGATCTGGCAGAACCCGGCGGAGTACGTCGAGGCACTCGAGTCGTTGCCGCTCGGCCCCAACATCGCCGGGTTCATCGGGCACTCCGACATCCGCACCCACGTCCTCGGTCTCGGCCGCGGCACCGACAAGCGGATCGAGCCGACCGCGCGCGAACTCGAGCAGATGGGTGCGATGCTCACCGACGCCGTCGATGCCGGCTTCCTCGGCCTCTCCTCGATGACGAACGCACTCGACAAGATCGACGGTGACGAATACCGTTCGCGCTCATTGCCGTCCACGTACGCGCGGTGGAAGGAGTTCCGCTTCCTCAATCGCATCCTGCGCGAGCGCGGCAAGATCCTGCAGAGCGCACCGACAATCAACCTGCATCCGAACATCGCCGGATTCTTCACGGAGAGTTCGGGCCTCGGGCGGCGCAAGCCCCTCAAGACGTCGCTGCTGTCGGCCGCGGACTCGAAGGCCTACCCGCCGATCGTGTACTTCATGCTCGCCGCGGCGCCGCTGCTGAACCGCTTCGCCAAGACCGATTTCAAGTGGCAGCACCTGCCGGTGCCGTTCACCGTCTACGCGGACGGGATCGACCTCGTGGTGTTCGAGGAATTCGGCGCCGGCGCGGCGGCACTGCACCTCGAGGACCAGGTGGAGCGAAATGCCCTACTGCAGGACGAGTCCTACCGACGCCGGTTCCGCAAGGACTACGACAACAAGTTCAGCCCCCGCATCTGGCACCGCAACTTCTACGACGCCGAAATCGTCGGGTGCCCTGACGAGACGCTGATCGGCAAGACGTTCGGCGCCGTGGGTGACCTCGGCGGTGTGCACCCGGTCGACGCGTACCTCGATCTCGTCGTGAAGTACGGCACCGACCTGCGGTGGCGGACCACCATCGCCAACCATCGCCCCAGGTTCGCGAAGAAGCTCGCGGCCAGTTCCGGGGTGCAGATGGGATTCGGCGACGCCGGCGCCCACCTGCGCAACATGGCGTTCTACAACTACCCGATCCGGTTGCTGAAGAAGGTCAAGGACGCGCAGTCCGACCGCAAGCCGTTCCTGACCGTCGAGCGGGCCGTTCACCGGCTGACGGGCGAGCTGGCCGACTGGTACGGCATCGACGCCGGCCACCTCCGCGAAGGTGACCGCGCCGATCTGGTCGTCGTCGACCCGGCGGGTCTCGACTCCACGGTGGACGGATTGTTCGAGGCGGAGGTCCCCGAATACGGCGGGTTGCGGCGGATGGTGAACCGCAGCGACGGCGCCGCGGTCGCGACGGTGATCAACGGCAGGCTCGTCTACCGCGACGGCGAATTCACCGGTGGATTCGGCGTGACCAAGACCGGACGCTTCCTCCGCGCCGGAGAGTCGGCCGCAGACCGCAGCGAGCGTGAGACGATCGTCGGATGAGTCGCACGGAGCGGATCGGCACGTTCACCCGCGACGGACTGGTGTTCGACGTCCGCGACGACGGCCCGATCGACGGCACACCGGTGGTGCTGTTGCACGGGTTTCCGCAGGACTCGCGGTCGTGGGATGCGCTGGCGCCGCTGCTGCACCGGCGCGGTTTCCGCACCCTGGCCCCGGACCAGCGCGGCTATTCGCCCGGTGCCAGGCCCCGCGCCCGCCGGGCGTACCGCAGCGCGGAACTGATCGCGGACGTCGTCGCGCTCATCGACCGGGCAGGCCTCGGCCCGGCGCACGTGGTCGGACACGATTGGGGCGCGGCCGTGGCCTGGGGTCTCGCCGCAGAACGCCCGGACCGGGTCCGGACGCTGACGGCGCTGTCGGTGCCGCACCCGGCGGCGTTCGTACGCGCGATGCTCACCAGCCGTCAGATCCTGAAGTCCTGGTACATGTTCGCGTTCCAGCTGCCCTGGATCCCGGAGCGGGTGCTCACCCCGGACGGCTTCGGCTACCGGGCCCTGGTCGCCAGCGGCCAGTCGCCGGACGACGCGAAGCGCGACCTCGGGCCCATGCGCGACCGGACGCGGGCCCGGGGCGCCCTGAACTGGTATCGCGCAATGCCGTTCATCTCGCCCCGATCGGCCTCCCGGAAGGTCCGGGTGCCCACGCTGTTCGTGTGGAGCGACGGCGATACTGCGATCGGTCCGGTGGGGCCGAAGCTGACCTCCCGCTTCGTCGACGCCCCGTACACATTCGAGGTGCTCCGCGGCGTGAGCCACTGGATCCCGGACGAGGCGGCCGAACGCGTCGACGAACTACTCGGCAAGCACCTGCTCGATCAGCCGTGATCGGCTGTCCGCTGTCGGTGAACGCCGCGGCGTCAGGGTGCGTGGGCTGGAAGACTCCGGAGGTATGGAAGCTCAGCGCAGACTGACGCTGGTCACGGCCGCCCCCGAGCGTTCGCGGGAGGAGCCGCTGGTGCGTGAGCTCTACGGGCGGGTGCTCCGCGAGGCGCGCCGGGACCAGGACCGGAGTCTCGAGGACGTCGCCGCCGCCGTCGGCATGTCGAAGCAGTACCTCTCCGAGATCGAGCGCGGGAAGAAGGAGCCGTCCTCCGAAATGCTGCGCGCCGTGTGCGGCGCCCTCGGTCTCCCGGTCGAGCACCTGCTGTTCCGGTCCGGGCGCCGGCTCGGCGCGGCCAACCGGAACTCGGCGACCGGGAACCCGAACCGGCAGGTGCCCACCCTGCTCGCCGCCTAGCCTTCGCAGTCACTCCGCGACGAGCGTGTCGGCCAGGCCGTAGTCGATGGCCTCCTGAGCCGTGAGGATGCGGTCGCGGTCCGTGTCCCGGCGAAGGCGTTCGACGGTCTGCCCGGTGTGTTTGCTCAGAATCGCCTCGGTCTGCGAACGAACCCGCATGATCTCGGCGGCCTGCAGCGCCAGGTCGGAGATCGTACCGTTGCCCTGCGTCGACGGCTGGTGCAGCAGTACCCGGGAGTGCGCCAGGACGTGCCGGTGTCCCTTGGTTCCCGCTGCCAGGAGAACCGCCGCGGCGGAGGCGGCCTGCCCCATGCAGTAGGTGGCGATGGTCGGGCGCAGGAACTGCATCGTGTCGTAGATGGCGAGCATCGCGGTCGTGGAGCCGCCGGGGGAGTTGATGTACAGCCCGATCTCCTGATCGGAACTGTCCGCCTGCAGGTGGAGCAGCTGTGCCATCACGACATTGGCGACGCCGTCGTCGATCTCCGTGCCCAGGAAGACGATCCGCTCGTTCAGCAGTCGGCTGAAGATGTCGAACGACCGCTCGCCTGCCGGGGTGCGTTCGATGACGTGGGGAATGGTGTATTGGGACATGGCTTCACAATCCAATTCTCGGGGCGGTGGTGTGCGGGGCGATCTCCGCGAACGAGGACACGACGCGGTCGACGATCCCGTAGTCGCGGGCCTCGTCCGCGGTGAACCACCGATCCCGGTCGCTGTCCTCGGCGATCTGCTCGACCGGATGCCCCGTCTCCGCGGCCAGGATCTCCTGCGACTGTCGCTTCATCCGTTCGAGGCTCTCGGCTTGGATGGCGATGTCGACGGCCGTACCGCCGATCCCTGCCGAGGGCTGGTGCATCATGATGCGGCTGTGCGCCAGGCTGATCCGCTTGCCGTGGGTTCCCGAGCACAGCAGCACTTGCCCCATGCTGGCGGCGAAACCCATGGCCACGGTCACCACGTCGTTGGGGACGAGTTTCATCGTGTCGTAGATGGCCAGGCCTGCGAAGACGGAACCACCCGGCGAATTGATGTACAGCACGATGTCGCGTTTGGGGTCGGCGGCCGCGAGCAGCACCAGTTCGGAGCAGGCGCGCTCGGCCATGGCATCGTCGACCTCGCCGGTGAGGAGGATCGTGCGCTGGCGAAACAGTCTGTCCGCCAACAGGTCGCGGTAGTTCAGGTCGGGTAGTGCGGCTGTGGTCATGTCTCCAGTTCTACCGCCGCGCCGGCGCAGGACCGCCAGTTGTCTGCTGTGGGCAGATGACGGGGTGCCGGGTGTTCGTGAATCGAGGTGACCGTGAGGAGTCCAGTGGATGAACGACCCGCCACCTGTGGGTGAACTGTAAGAACAGACCGCTCGGACAGTGGAATCGGGCTCGCATGTGGGCGAAGTCGCTGGTTAGGGTTCCCTCATGCACGTTCTGTTCGTCTGTAGCGGGAACGTCTGCCGCTCGCCGATCGCAGAGCGGCTGACATACGCGTACGCACTCGCCCGCGATCTGCCGCACCTCACCGCGGAGAGCGCCGGCGTCCGCGCCCTCGTGGGCTTTCCGATCGAACCCGTCGCCGCCCGCGTCATCGAGGGCCTCGGTGCGAGCGCCGACGGCTTCCGGGCGCGCCGCCTGCAGCCCGAGATGATCAAACGCGCCGACCTCGTCCTCGCGATGACCGAGCAGATCCGGGACCGTTCGATGGAACTGCTCCTCGGGACGAGCCACTGCACGTTCACCCTGCGGGAGGCACGCAGGATCGCCGCCGCAACCGGGGCCCGCACCGTCGCCGAACTCGCGGTTGCCCGCCGGGACTACGGGACGGTCGAGGAGCCGAACATCAGCGACCCGGTGGGTCTGGCCGAGTCGGCGTTCACCGAGGTGGGCGACCGGATCGCCGCCGAGTTGATACCGCTGCTCGACGCTCTCGACCTCGACAGCGGTACGACGTGGTCGCCGGAACCGGAAGCCGAACCGGATCCCCGACCCGAGCCCGAACCCGAGCCGCTTCCCCCGGTCGTCCACCTGCCGCTGTCGCCCAGGCCGCTGATCGCGGCGCGGGCGGCGTCGTCGATCCTCGACTATCCGGTCAGCTGGACGCGCTGAACTGGTAATCGGCGAATCTCTCGTCCACCTGCTCGGCCGTCAGCCCGAACTCCTCGAGCGTGTACTTGTGCGAGGGGCGGCGGTCGCCGCTGCGGCTCTCGGCGTGCATCGCCTCCATCGCCGCCCGGGCTGGCCCACCGAGATCGAGCCCGAAGTGCGTGTAGACCCCCTCGACGGTGCCGAGCGGATCGGCCACGAAATCCCGGTAGTCGACGTCGACGAACTGGGCGGGGTCGTGCCGGGCGCGGGCCGCGGTGAACTGCTCGAGCCCCCGGGCCCACAGTTCGAGCTGACTCTCCCCGATGACGCTGCCCCGGAACTTTTCCGACCACCCTTCCGTCGCCTGTTCCGCCAGGCTGCACACCGACGGGACGATCGTGCGCGGCGGCCGGTGGGTCTGGACGATCAGGGCGTCCGGGTAGACCGCGAGCAGTTCGTCGAGCGCGAACAGGTGACTGGGGTTCTTCAGCACCCAGCGGCGGTCCCGGTCGGGCAGTCCGATCAGCTGCAGGTTCTTCTTGTGCCGCCGATAGGCGTTCGTCCAGTCCTGGCCCTCGAGCCAGCGGGAGTACGTCGGGAGCGACGCCAGGCACTCGTACGAGATCGACTTGAACGTCTGCCGCAGCAGTTGCCAGCACTCCTCGACCTCGCTCGCCGACATGTAGTGGACGCCCATGAATTCGGGGCGTTCGATGTGGTGGCGGCTGAAGCCCTCCTCGATCTTCTGGAACACCGGATTCGATTCCCAGGTCTCACGCGGCGGCCGGGGTTGCGGCATCTCGGTCAGCCACATCTCCAGGCCCTGATGGGACGGATCCGCGGTGAGCAGTCGGTGCAGCGCGGTCGTCCCCGTGCGGGGAAGGCCGGTCACGAAGATGGGCCGCTCGATCCGCACGTCCGCGTGCTCGGGGTTCTGCTTCCACGCCGCCTCGCTCAGCAGCCGGGCCACCAGGGCGCCGCGGAGGAACACCCGGGACACCTTGCTGCCGAGCGGTGTCAGTTGCTCGTCGGTGTGATACGAATCCAGCAGGACGCCGAGGGCTTCGGTGTAGTCGTCCACACCGAAGTCGGTGAGACCGGTCAGCCGGGTGGCCGAGGCGTGCAGGTCCTCGACCGTGCCGACCGTGGTGCGCTCGCTCATGATGCTCCGGTTCTGTTCGCTAGTGGTGGAATTCGCCGCAATTGACGTCGAGGCACTGGCCGGTCACGGCGCTCGCCAACGGGGAGGCCAGGAAGATCACGGCGTCGGCGACCTCCTCGGTCGTGGGGAGCCGCTTCAGATCGGTGTTCGCGGCGGTGTGCTCGTAGATCTGCTCGACGGTCGTCCCGTACTTTTCGGCCTGGTGCGTGAAATACTGTTTCAGCGTGTTTCCCCAGATGTAGCCGGGGGCAACGGAATTGACGCGGATTCCCAGCGGTCCCAACTCGGTGGCGAGCGACTGCGACGTCGCGAGCAGGGCGGATTTGGCCATCTTGTAGCTGCCGTACCGTTCCTGGGAGTGCCGGAGCACCATCGAGTTGATGTTCACCACCGCGCCGTTCGCCTCGGCGAGTGCGGGAGTGAACAGCTGAGTCAGCCGCAATGCCCCGAGCACGGTCAGCTCGAAACTGCTGCGGATGTGGTCGAACTCGGTGCGGGCCAGCGGTTTCATCGACGGAACCGAGAACGCGTTGTTGATCAGCACGTCGACCGTGCCGTACGCGTCGACGGCCGCGGACACCAGGTTCTCGGCCGAGGCATGGTCGGTGATGTCGGTCGGGACGGTCACCGCGCGCCGGCCGACGGCGATGATCTCCTTGGCCACTTCGTCGAGGCGCGACGCGGTCCGGGCGGCCAGCACCACGTCGGCGCCGGCGGCTGCGCAGCGGACGGCGAGGGTACGGCCCAGGGCCGGTCCGACGCCGGAGATGACGACGACCTTGTCCTGCAGGAGTTGTGGAGTAGTCATGGCGGTCATCCCAGCATCCGGTCGGCCACTGCGGCCTGGCGTGCGGCGATGCGTGCAGCGAAGTCCTCGGGGGAGATCTTGTTGGAGTCGTAGTACGGCAGGCTCCGGTGGATCTCGTCGAACTTCACGACCTCGACCCGGGGACCGTCGTCCGGGGTCAGTTCGCGGGAGACGCGCTGCCAGCGGAACTGCAGGTAGCCGCGGAGGTGCCCGACGGTGGCGATCCAGTTGGCGACGCCGGGATTGCGGTCGCACACGACCAGACGGATGTGGTCGTCGGGATCCACCTGCGACTGTGCGACGTTCAGCGACGTCTGGTGGTTGACGTAGTCGAGGGAGATGTACCACATGCTGCCGAGCTGAAAGCCCTGGTAGGGCACGTCGGCTTTGGGGACGGTGATGACCACGGCTTCGTCCTCGGCCAGTTCGTAGTGCCCGACCGACGAGTACTGGGTGGCGAGACCGCCCGGAGTAAGCCGTGGCTCGGTCATCGTGTTCACCGGCAGGTTCAGGTAGAACCACTCCGGGAACTGCAGCCACGTCTTCACCCGCGCGACGAGGGCCTTGCCCGCACGCGCGTACCGCTTCTCCACGGTCTCGCGGGTGAGCGGGCCCGGGGCGGTACCGACCGTATCCGCCCTGGCGATGCGAATGGTGCCGCGCCGCTGACTCCAATCGCTGTACACCTCCCGGACCACCAGTTGCGACGACCCCGGAGCGAGGGTGAAGTAGTTGCGCCGGCCCGCACTGTCGTCGGGGCCGAACCGCACCTCGAACGAGCCGTCGGGCGCGATGTCGATCTCCCGGTCGTCGAATGCCGTGACGCTGCCGGGAACGTGTGCGGCCGTGTAATTTCCGTTCAGCACCTGGAAGCTGAGGTCCGCCGTGGTGCCGCGCAGGCCGGTGACCACGTATTCGACGTCGTCGTCGATCCGCGCACCGAAGTAGAGGGTGTCCGGGTTGTCCAGGCCCATCTTCATGTACGGGCCGGTGCCCGAGATGAACGTCGGGTGCGACCGTTCGGTGGCCCAGGCCGCGTGCGTCGTGGCGAGGATTCCGCCGGCGAGGTACTGGTAGCCCTCCAGCAGGTCCTGTTCGGTGCGGATGTGGGGGGCGCTCTCGATCAGTTTCTCGGCCTCGGCCATGGCGTCGGCGAATGGGTCGGTCAGCACACCGTGCTCCTCACGAGGGGTGGTACAAATATGTACCTGCGTGGTAGAACATTGATGAACCGACAATAGAACGTGTTCTAAGGAGTGGTCAATGGGGCACGAGGACGAGATGCCCGACCGGGCGCAGGGCCGGCGGTCGCCGCCGACCGAGCGTGTGGTGCAGGTGCTGGACTTCCTGGTGGCGCGTAAGGAGCATCGCTTCGGGTTGTCGGAGCTGGCCCGGACGCTCGACATCAGCAAGCCGACGTGCCTGGGGATCCTCACCGAACTGGTCCGCGGCGGCTACCTGGTCCGGGACCCGGCCACGAAGACGTACGGCCTCGGGCCCGCCCTCATCGCGGCGGGCCGCGCGGCCCAGCAGGGGTTTGCGGCCGGGCCGGTGGCGCGCAGGCATCTCGCCGTGCTCAGCGACGAGTTCCGGACCACCTGCACTGCGTCGGCGGTGGTCGGCGACCGCATCGCCGTCCTCGAGCTGACCAGTCCGCCGGGGGTGCGGGCCGCCGCCAAGGTGGGGGAAATGTACCCGTTCGCGCCGCCCGTCGGCCTGATGTACGTGCTGTGGGACGGCGACGACGCCCTGCAGTCGTGGCTGCGCCGGGAACCGACGCTGCCGGTGCGCCTCGACCGGGACCGGTTGCGCACGGTCGTCGAGGAGTGTTCCCGCACCGGATACCTCGTCGAGACTCTCACTCCCGTCGGGCAGCGCCTGCACACGCTCATGGCGGGGGTGGCCGCGCACGACCTGCCGCCGGAGTTGCGCGACGTGCTCGGCGAGATGGTGTCCAGCCTCGGGGAGCGGGTGTACCTGGACGCCGAGCACGCGGACCCCGCGTCGCCGCACCCCGTCAGCCTCATCGCGGCGCCGACGTACGACGCCGAGGGTCACCAGGCCATGGTCCTCACCCTCTATGTGGGTACCGAACTCGCGCCGTCCGAGATCGCGCGGCGGGGCAAGGCCCTCGCCGCGGCCGCGGACGCGATCACGACGGAGGTGGGTGGCCGCCGGCCGCGGTGACGGGCGGGCAGGCATTGACCGCAATCTGAAACACGTTCTATTCTCGGAGGTGCATTCATTTTCGACCGGGCTGGTCCAAATATGGAACAGCGACCGGTAAGGAACTCGCGACGAGGAGTCGCCCATGACCGCACCGCCCGTGTACGAGTTGTCCCACCTCGGCGCGCTCGAAGCCGAAGCCGTGCACATCTTCCGAGAAGTGGCCGCCACATTCGAGCGACCGGTCCTGCTGTTCTCCGGCGGCAAGGACTCGGTGGTGATGCTCCACGTGGCCGCCAAGGCGTTCTGGCCCGCGCCTCTCCCGTTCGCCGTCATGCACGTCGACACCGGTCACAACTTCGACGAGGTCCTCGAGTTCCGCGACCGGACCGTCGACCGCCTCGGCCTGCGGATGGTGGTGTCCAGCGTGCAGGACGACATCGACGCCGGTCGCGTCAGCGAGGAGACGGGTCCGCGGGCCAGCCGCAACCGGCTCCAGACCACGGCGCTGCTGCGCGGCATCCGCGACCACGGGTTCGACGCCATCTTCGGCGGCGCCCGGCGCGACGAGGAGAAGGCCCGCGCGAAGGAGCGGGTGTTCAGCTTCCGCGACGAGTTCGGGCAGTGGGATCCGCGGGCGCAGCGCCCGGAACTGTGGAGCCTGTACAACGGCAGGCATCGCAAGGGCGAGCACATCCGGGTGTTCCCGCTGTCCAACTGGACCGAACTCGACATCTGGCAGTACATCGGCGAGGAGGGGATCGAGCTCCCGTCCCTGTACTACGCGCACCGCAGGGAGGTCGTGCTCCGCGACGGAATGCTGTTGGCGCACACACGGTTCCTGACCCTGCTCCCCGGTGACGAACCGTACGAGGCCCTCGTCCGCTTCCGGACCGTCGGCGACGCCACGTGCACGGGCTGCGTCGAATCGTCGGCAACCAGCCCCGAGGCCGTCGTCACCGAGGTCGCCGCGAGCAGGCTGACCGAGCGCGGGGCGACCCGGGCGGACGACCGGATCTCCGAGGCCGGCATGGAAGACCGCAAGAAGGAAGGCTACTTCTGATGCCGCAGTTACTCCGGGTCGCGACCGCGGGCAGCGTCGACGACGGCAAGTCCACCCTCATCGGCAGGCTGCTCTACGACTCCAAGGCGATCTTCGAGGATCAGCTCGAGGCGGTCGAACGCACCAGCCGCGAACGGGGCGACGAACACGCGAACCTGGCTCTGCTCACCGACGGCCTGCGCGCCGAACGCGAGCAGGGCATCACCATCGACGTCGCGCACCGCTATTTCGCCACGCCGCACCGCAAATTCATCATCGCGGACACCCCGGGGCACGAGCAGTACACGCGGAACATGGTGACCGGCGCGTCGACCGCCGACCTGGCCCTGATCCTGGTCGACGCCCGCAAGGGCATCCTCGAGCAGACCCGCCGCCACGCCTTCATCGCCAGCCTTCTCGGAATTCCGCACCTCGTGCTGTGCGTCAACAAGATGGATCTCGTCGGGTGGTCCGAGGAACGCTTCGAAGAGATCAAGGAGGAATTCCGGAAGTTCGCGATCAAACTCGAGGTCCACGACCTCACGTTCATCCCGGTGTCGGCACTGCGCGGCGACAACATCGCGCAACGCACCGCCAACATGCCCTGGTACGAGGGAGCGTCGCTGCTGCACTACCTCGAGCAGGTGCACGTGGCGTCCGACCGCAACCTGATCGACGCGCGGTTCCCGGTGCAGTACGTGGTCCGGCCGCAACGCCAGACCGATTCGGCGTTGCACGATTTCCGCGGCTACGCGGGGACGGTCGCCAGTGGGGTGTTCAAGCCGGGCGACGAGGTGGTGGCGCTGCCGTCGGGATTCACCTCCACCGTCAGTGCCATCTGGGGTCCCGGCGGAACCCGCCTCGACGAGGCGTTCGCACCGTCGGCGGTGTGCGTGCAACTCGCCGACCAGTTGGACGTGAGCCGCGGAGACGTGTTGTGCCGTCCCAACAACCGTCCGCTCGTCGGGCAGGAACTCGACGCGATGGTCTGCTGGTTCAGCGAACAGTCCGCGCTGACACCCGATGCCCGGTATACGCTGCTGCACACCACCCGTGCCACCAAGGCGTCGATCGCGCGGCTCGACTATCGGCTGGACGTGAACACCCTGCACCGCGACGAGTCCGCACGGTCGCTGTCGCTCAACGAGATCGGCCGTGTGCAGCTGCGAACGTCGCAGCCGTTGATGTTCGACCCGTACCGCCGCAACCACGTGACGGGCAGTTTCGTCCTCGTCGACGAGTCGACCCACAACACGGTCGCCGCCGGCATGATCACCGGGCCGACGCTGTCGCGTTCGAAGGTGGTGTGGCACGCGGCGGCCGTGTCGCGGGAGGAGCGGGCGACGCGCGGCCGCACCGTGTGGCTGACCGGACTGTCGGCGTCGGGAAAGTCGACGGTCGCGGTGGAACTCGAGCGCCGCCTGGTCGCGTCCGGGGTGCCCGCCTACCGGCTCGACGGCGACAACCTGCGGCACGGCCTCAACGCCGACCTCGGGTTCAGTGCGACGGACCGCGCCGAGAACGTCCGCCGTGTCGGCGCCGTCGCGCAACTGCTCGCCGACTCGGGGGTGGTCGCGATCGCGTCGCTGATCAGCCCGTACCGCGAGGACCGGGACCGCGTCCGGGAACAGCATCGGGCAGCCGGGCTCGACTTCGTCGAAGTGTTCGTCGACACGCCGGTGGACCAGTGCGAGGCGCGCGATCCCAAGGGCATGTACGCGAAGGCCCGCGCCGGGGAGATCACGGGATTCACCGGGGTCGACGACCCGTACGAGGCGCCCGAGAACGCCGAACTCGTGCTCCGGCCCGAGGACGGCACGCCGACCGAACAAGCCGCGAGAATTATGGAATTGTTGACACGTGATCACTGACGCACGACTCGCGGCCGACATCGCCTCCGGTGCCGGCGCCCTGCTGCTGGACATCCGCACCGCGGGACTGGGATCGGCCGACGGTCGTGAACTCGGCAGGCGCGGCGACATCGCCGCCGATGCGTTCATCCTCGGCAAACTCGCGGCGGAGCGACCCGAAGACGCGATCCTCTCCGAGGAGTCGGCCGACGACCGGTCCCGGCTGGAGCGGTCACGGGTGTGGATCATCGACCCGCTCGACGGGTCCAAGGAGTACGGACTGCCCGGGCACTCGGACTGGGCGGTGCACGTCGCGCTGTGGGAACGCGGTCGCGGCATCACGGCGGCCGCGGTCGCGCAACCGGCACTGGGCGCCGTGTACGCCAGCGACGACGACAGCCACGCGGTCCATGCCGAACAGCTGCCTGCCCGCCCGCGGATCGTCGTGTCCGCCAGCAGGCCGCCCGCGTTCGTCGACGCCGTTGCGACGGACATCGGTGCCGAGGTCTCCACCATGGGTTCGGCGGGCGCGAAGGCGATGGCGGTGCTCCGCGGAGACGTCGACGCGTACATCCATGCGGGCGGGCAGTGGGAATGGGACTCGGCGGCCCCCGTCGGCGTCGCCGTGGCCGCGGGCCTGCACTGCTCGCGGATCGACGGAACCCCGTTGGACTACAACGAATCCCACCCCTATCTCCCCGACCTGCTGATCTGCCGGCCGGAACTGGCCGCGCCCCTGCTCGCGGCGATCGCCAAACACGCCACCGACACCGCCGACAGCGGACGCGTTGCGATGGCCAGGGCCTACATCGACGCACTGGTCAGTCACGACGCCACCAAGGTGCGTCTCGCGGACAACGCGTGGCGGGTGGAGAACGGGCAGCACACGGGCGAATCGGGGGCGTTCATCCGGGACGAACTCGAGAACGGACTGCAGTACCAGGCCATCCAGGCCGTGCACGACCTCTCCTTCCACGAATGGGGCGACAACGTGGTGGCCCGGTTCGTGCTCGACCTCGGGGCCACGCCTACCGAGGTGACGTCGGTCCGGATCACGGAACATTTCGACATCCCGGCCGGGGCGATCCAGTCCGTCATGGCCATCATCGAACCGGTCGCGATCGAGAGGGAGAACCGATGACCCCGGACCAGCTGGTCACCCAATTCTGCGCCGAGTGGATCGAGCCCGATCCGGCGAAGATCGCCGAATACTTCGCGGAAGACGCCGTCTATCACAACATTCCGATGGAACCCGTCATCGGGCGTGACGCGATCCGCGAGTTCGTCGCCGGCTTCACCGCGGCCTTCGGCGGCATCGACTTCCGGGTGCACCGGCAGGTCACCGACGGCGGTCAGAGCCCCAACGCCGAGGAGTCGAGCGGGGTGGTGATGAACGAGCGGATCGACGTGTTCACCCTCAACGGCACCGTCGTCGAACTGCCCGTCGTCGGCGTCTTCGAGATCACCGGCGGCAAGATCACCACCTGGCGCGACTACTTCGACATGGCGCCGATCCAGGCCGCGACCGGTGGTGGGTGACTCACCGCAGTGAATGTTGACGTCAGGTTCAAGTTAGCCCTACGCTGAGCCCTGGGGGTATGACGACGGTCACACCCGGAGAGGGTGAATCTGCATGAGTCAGGTCAACACGGTCCGCGGACCGATCGACAGCACCGAACTCGGACGCACGTACATGCACGAGCACGTGTTCGTGCTGACACCCGACGTGCAGCAGAACTACCCGGACGAGTGGGGGAGCGAGGACGAGCGGGTCGCCGACGCCGTCACCAAGCTGCGCGCGCTGGCGGAGCAGGGGGTCCGGACCATCGTCGACCCCACCGTCGTCGGCCTCGGCCGGTACATTCCGCGCATCCAGCGGGTGGCGGAACAGCTTCCCGAACTGAACATCGTGGCGGCGACAGGGCTGTACACCTACGACGATGTGCCGTTCTTCTTCCACTACCGCGGTCCCGCGCTGGACGCGATGGTGGGGGCCGAGGTGCCCGACCCGATGGTGGACATGTTCGTCAAGGACATCGAAGAGGGGATCGCCGACACCGGGGTGCGCGCCGGACTGCTCAAGTGCGCGATCGACCACCAGGGGCCGACACCGGGTGTCGAGCGGGTGATGCGGGCCGTCGCGAAGGCGCATCGGCGCACCGGAGTGCCGATCACCGTGCACACCCACCCCGGCAGCGAGGCCGGTCTGCACGTCACACGCGTGATGTGCGACGAGGAGGGCGTGCGGCCCGACCGGATCGTGCTCGGGCACAGCGGAGACAGCACCGACGTCGACCACCTGACCAGCCTCGCCGAGGCCGGCTTCGTCCTCGGCATGGACCGGTTCGGGATCAACCTCGAAACGACGTTCGAAGCGCGCGCCGACACGCTCGTCGAGATGTGCCGCCGCGGCTTCGCAGGGCAGATGGTCCTGTCGCAGGACGCCTCCTGCTACATCGACTGGATCGACCCGAACCTGATGGCGGCGCTGCCGCAGTGGCACTACCTGCACATCGAGAACGACGTGCTGCCCTACGTCCGCGAGCGAGGCGTCACCGAGAAGATGATCACCGAGATGCTGGTCGACGTGCCCCGGCGGTACTTCGAGAACGTGGACCCGTACTGACATGTCGCGCCCGCGAACCGCACCCACACCACCGGTCACCGCCCGGGGCGTCCGCACCCGCGATCGCCTCGTCGCCGCGGCCCGGGTGGTGTTCGAGCGCGAGGGATACCTCGACGCCCGCCTCGTCGACATCAGCAAGGAGGCCGGACTCTCGACCGGCTCCTTCTACACCTACTTCGCCGGTAAGGAGGAAGTGTTCGCGGCGGTCGTGGAGGTGACGCAGAACGACCTGCTGCATCCCGGGATGGGGCGGGTCGAGGACGAGGGCGACGTGCACGCGGTCGTGGAGGCGAGCATCCGGGCATACCTGCACGCGTGCCGCCGGAATGCGCGTCTGCTGGCCCTGCTCGAGCAGGTCGCGCACGTCGACCCTGCATTCCGTGAACTGGAGCGCTCGCGGGACGAGACGTTCTACCTGCGCAACGCGCGGGCGATCGCCGATCTGCAGGCTCGGGGTCTCGCCGACGCGTCGCTCGACCCGATGCTGACGTCGAAGGCGTTGTCCGCCATGGTCGGGAGAATGGCCTACGGTTATTTCGTCGGACCGCCGAGCGAGCGGCGATCACTCACGTTCGAAGAACTGAACGCCGGGCTCGCGCGGATGTGGACGAACGCGCTGCGCGTCCCGGACCGCGTCTGAGGGGCCGTCAGTAGCCGGGGGCGTGGAGGATGCGCAGAACGAGATCGGCGTTGATGTCGCCCAGTTCCTCCGGCGTGAATTCGCCGTCGGGGCTGTACCAGCGGCAGATGTCCACCGCGAGGGACATGATCGCCAGAACGGCGACGCGGGGGTCGGGAATGAGGAACACACCCTGATCGAGCCCGTTCTGCACCTCGCGCATCGCGGCGACCCGGATCTGGAGCCGGGTCTCGGCCACCGTCTCGCGGTGTTCGGGACTGAGATGCCTGCTCTCGTACTGGGCGATGCGCGCCCGGCGAAAGTTCCGGGCGTGCATGATGCTGAACTCGCGGACCAGGGCCCGGACGCGGTCGATCGGGTCGGTGAACGGTGCGACCGCGCTGAGCACCAGCGCGAGGGCGCGCTCGTTCGACCGGCGGACCAGTTGGAAGAGCAGATCCTCCTTGGACGGGAAGTGCACATACATCGCGGAGGGGCTCATTCCCGCCGTCGTGGAGATGTCCCGCGTGCGTGTGGCTTCGAAACCCTTGTCGGAGAACAGCGTCGTCGCCGCGCGGAGCAGGCGCTCCTCGGAGGTCGGCGGACCCGGGCTGGCCTGCTCGGTCGCGAACACGTCGTCTCGCAGTTCGGTCATCGGTGGTCCTCTCCGCCGCATCGAGCTTCGTCCGTGCCGGCGGGATTCGGCAAGATCAATCCCCTCGAGTGATTGACATCACATCACTGTTCACACACACTAAGCAAGCGCTCACTGACTTGAAGTTGGCGTCATGTTCTGAAAAATCGCGATCCCACATCCACCCGTAGACCTATCTCGAGGAGTGATCGGATGACTTCATCCGCGGTGCAGCCGAGTAAGGACGCGGCAGGCGACACGGCCGTCTCGCGCACGCGTGCACATCGGAAACTGCTGGCGGCGGGACTGGTCGGCAGCTCGATTGAGTGGTACGACTTTTTCCTGTACGGAACCGCTGCGGCACTGGTCTTTCCCCACGTCTTCTTCCCTGGCGCGTCGGCGTTGGTGGGCACCCTGCTCTCGTTCAGCACGTTCTGGGCCGGCTTCGTCGCCCGCCCGCTCGGCGGCCTCGTCGCCGGTCACTTCGGTGACAAGTACGGCCGCAAACCGGCGGTCGTGACCTGCCTGCTGTTCATGGGGCTGGCGACGTTCCTGATCGGCTGCCTGCCCGGCGCCGCGACCATCGGGATCGCGGCCCCGATCCTGCTGGTGGTCCTGAGGTTCGTCCAGGGCCTCGCGTGTGGGGGTCAGTGGGGTGGGATCGTGCTGCTGCTGACCGAATCGGCCAGTCCCAAGCGCCGGGGATTCTCCGGCACCTTCGGGCAGATGGGTGTCTCGTTCGGTGTCCTGCTCGGCAACCTCGTGTTCCTCGGCGCCACCGCGGCGATCTCGAACGAGGCGTTCCTCAGCTGGGGCTGGCGGATCCCGTTCTTCGCCAGCGCGCTGCTGTTCCCGGTGGTGCTGTACATCCAGACCAAGGTCGAGGACACCCCCGAATTCCGTCACCTGCAGCAGGAGGCGGAGAAGAAGAACGGGACCGTCGTCCGCGCACCGCTGACCCAGGCGATCAGGGACCACTGGCGCAAGATCCTGCTCGGCTGCGGCCTGCTCGCGGCCACCAACTCGCTGTTCTACATTTCCATCGCCGGTGTGCTCAGTTACGGCACCGCGGAACTGGGGATGAAGCGCAACGACCTGCTCGCGATCTCGCTGCTCAGCGCGGCGCTCACGGTCGGTGTGGTGCTGTGGTCCGGGCACATGTCCGACAAGATCGGGCGCAGGCCGATGATCCTGATCGGTGCGGCGATGATCATCGTGTGGGCGTTCCCGTATTTCTGGTTGATCAACACCCGGAACCTGGTGTTGTTCTTCGTCGCCGTCACAGTCGGCAGCGTCTTTCAGTCCATGACGTACGGGCCGATCGCCGCGTACATGGGTGAGTTGTTCGCTCCCAATGTCCGGTATTCCGCCGCCTCGCTGGCGTATCAGCTGGCCGCGATCACGGTGAGCGGCGGCACCCCGTTCATCATGACCGCGCTGATCGCCAAGACCGGGACCACCACGTTCGTCGCGGTGTTCGTCGCGGTGATGGGGCTGGTCACCTTCCTTTGCGCGTGGAAGCTCCGCGAGACCAACACCGCCGAGGTCCGCAGCGATCCGGCCGCCGTGCCCGGTGCCCAGTTCTACTAGACACCCCGCCCCTTTTCACGACGATGCCCACCGCCGGATCTCGGCGGTGGGCATCGTCGCGGGAGGAGGAGTTCAGCTGATCTTCAGCACCAGCTTGCCGGTGTTGGCGCCGTCGAACAGCAGATTGAGGGTGCGGCCGAACGCCTCGACGCCCCCGGTCTCGACCTGCTCACGGGTCACGATCTCCCCGGCCCGGATCCACTCCGACATCGCCTCCATGCCCTCGGGGAACCGGTCGAGGTAGTCGAACACGATGAACCCCGTCATCGACGCACGGTTGACCAGCAGCGACAGGTACCGGGACGGCCCGGGCTGCGGGTCGGTGGCGTTGTATCCGGAGATCGCGCCGCACAGCGCGACCCGGGCGTTCTTGCGGAGCCGGGCCAGCGCGGCGTCGAGGATCTCCCCGCCGACGTTGTCGAAGTAGATGTCGATCCCGTCCGGTGCGGCGGCGCGCAGCGCCTTCCCGACCGATTCGGACTTGTAGTCGATCGCCGCGTCGAAACCCAGATCCTCGGTCAGCCACGCGCACTTCTCGGGGCCGCCTGCGACGCCGATCACCGTGGCGCCCTTCAGTTTGGCGATCTGCCCGGCGATGCTCCCGACCGCTCCCGCCGCGCCCGAGATGAGCACGGTGTCGCCCTTCTCCAGTCTGCCGACGTCGGTGAGGCCGAAATACGCGGTCATGCCGGGAAATCCGAGTGCGCCCAGCCACGTCGGTGCCGGGGCGAGCGACTCGTCGACGGCGAGCGCGCCGCGGCCGTCGGAGAGCGCGTACTCCTGCACGCCGAACTGCCCGGACACGAGCTGTCCTTCGGGGAACTTCGCGTTCTTCGACGCCACCACCCGGCCGACGGCGTGGGTGCGCATCACCTCGCCGATCGCGACCGGCGGCACGTACGACTTCACGTCGTCGAGCCACCCGCGCATCGCCGGGTCGAGGGACACGTAGTCCACCTTCACGGTGAATTCGCCGTCCGAGGGTTCGGGTATCGGTTCCGACGTGATCTCCCAGGTGGAGTCGTCGGGACGGCCGACCGGACGCTTCGCCAGTCGGACCTGCCTGTTCACGGTTGTCACGGTGTTCACCTTTCGGGTACTTCTGCGGTCAGTGCGTCGTTTCTCAGTGCGGTTCTGTCGATCGACCGTTTGAGGATCTTTCCGGTCGACCCCTTGGGAAGGGAGTCGACGATGGCGACGATCCGGGGAATCTTGTATGCGGACAGCCGTTCCCGGGCCCAGCCGGTCAGTTGGGCGCCGTCCAGCCCGGAACCGGGGACAGTGGCCACGACCGCGGCCACCTCCTCGCCGTAGTGATCGTCGGGGACGCCCACGACGGCGGCCTCGAGGATGTCGGGGTGCGTGTACAGGACCTCCTCGATCTCACTCGGGTACACGTTGTAGCCGCCCCGGATGATGAGATCCTTCACCCGATCGACGATGCGCAGATCCCCGTCCGCATCGGTCTCGCCCAGGTCCCCGGTGCGCAGCCAGCCGTCCGGGTCCAGGACGGCGGCGGTGTCGGACGGCCGGTTCCAGTAGCCCTTCATCACGGTCGCCCCCTTCACGAACACCTCGCCGACGGTCCCGGGCGGGCAGACGAGTCCGTCGTGGTCGCGTACCTCGACCGCAAGCCGGGGCACCGCGCGACCCGTGTAGCCGATCTTCCCGCCGCGGTCGATGTCGTTGAACGTGCCGAACGCGGTGGTCTCGGTGAGCCCGTAGCCCTCGAGGATGGTGCACCCGAAGCGGGACTCGAATTCGCGGGCCACCTCGCCCGGAAGTGACGCGCCTCCGGAGATGGCGATGCGCAGTTGCGTGAAGTCCTGCGAGTCAGTGCCGTCCGCGGCATGCAGCATGGCGTTCCACATCGTCGGCACACCGGCCATGATCGTCAGGCGGTCGCGGCGGAGCAGGGCGAGCATCGCCGCCGGATCGAATCGGGCCAGCAGCGTCAGCGACCCACCGCCGGTGAACGTCGCCATCATGACCGAGGCCTGGCCGAACACGTGGAACAGGGGAAGTCCGGTGCCGGTCCGGTCTTCGCTCGAACCGCGACTGCATTCGGCGCCGATCTCGCCGCCGGACAGCAGGTTCCCCACCGTCAGCTCCGCGCCCTTCGGCCGCCCGGTGGTACCGGACGTGTAGAGGATGGCGGCGGTGTCGTCGCGGTCCCGCTCGGCGACGGGAACCGGCTCGGTGTCCGGCGACACGCAGTCGGGGGTGAGCGTCCAGACCGGGATGTCCAGTGCGGCGGCCGCGTCGGCGATCGCGGGCCCGAGTTCGTGCCACACGATGGCGAGTGCGGCGCCGGCATCGGTGAGGACGTACTCGGTCTCGGGCCGGGTGGACATCGTGTTCACCGGCACCACGACGCACCCCGCCGCCTGGATGCCCAGGTACGCGACCACGAACTCGGGCACCGAGGGTGCGGCCAGAAGGATTCGGTCGCCGGGGGACAGGCCCGCTTCCGTGAGTGCTCCCGCGTACCGGGTGCTCGCGGCGCGCAACTGTCCGTAGGTCAGGGTGCTGTCCGCACCTCGTAGCGCGATGTTGTCGGGAGTGGTGTCGGCGTGGCGGGACACCGGATCGAGCACATTCGCCCGTGAGTAGTTGTCAACCGCGGGCGGTTCACAGGTGCTCACGGCTGCTAGCCGGCCTCGACGACGCGGGCGACGGACTCGGACACGACCACCGGTTTGTCGGAGCCCTCGCGCTCGACGACCTGGGACATGGTCACCTGGATGCCGCCCCCGACCTGTTCCGCGGATTGGATGGTGGCACGCATCCGGATGCGCGAACCTACCGGCACCGGCGCGGGGAAGCGGACCTTGTTGTAGCCGTAGTTCAGGCTGTGGGCGAAACCGTCGAAGCGCAGCAGGGTCGCCGACAGGGCCGGTCCGAGGGACAGGCTGTAGAGGCCGTGCGCGATGGTGCCGCCGAGCGGGCTGGCGGCGGCGCGCTCGGTATCGATGTGGATCCACTGGTGGTCGCCGGTGGCGTCGGCGAAGGCGTTGACGCGTTCCTGGGTGACGTCGTGCCAGTCGGTGGGGCCCAGCTCCTTGCCGATCAGCGCTGTGAGCTCGTCGAAGCTCGCGGGGCGAACGGGCAGTGCGGTGGTGTCGGTCATCTGTCTCCCTCGATTCCGGGTGGTGCAGGGCCTGGATGTGTCACGTTGGCTGCATCGGAAGTCGTGTGTTGCCGACCCCAGACACTTGAACTTGACGACGGATTCAACTATACAAAAGAGAGACGCGAGTCACAACGCACGGCGAAGGAGAGGACACCTCGTGAAGGTTGCACAGAAAGTCGCCATCGTGACCGGCGGTGGAGGCGGAATCGGCGGGGCGATCGCGGACCGTCTTGCCGAACAGGGCGCCAAGGTGCTGGTCGCCGATCTCGACCCGGACGCAGCCGCCGCTGTCGCGGACGGCATCAACGCCCGCCACCCGGGATCCGCCGTCGCCGAAGGTGGCGACGTCGCGGACGCCGATCAGATCCGGCGCATCATCGACCGCGCGGAGACCGAGTTCGGGCCGGTCGATCTCTACTTCGCCAACGCCGGCATCGCGGGAGCGCCCGGCCTCGACGCCGGCAACGCCGACTGGGACCTCGCGTTCGACGTCAACGTCCGCGCCCACATCCGCGCCGCCCAGCAGCTCGTGCCGAAATGGATCGCGCGCGGCGAGGGCTACTTCGTGTCGACCGCCTCCGCGGCCGGGCTCCTCACCCAGATCGGCTCGGCGACCTACGCGGTCACCAAACATGCGGCCGTCTCGTTCGCCGAATGGCTGTCGGTCACATACGGGGACGACGGGGTTCGCGTCAGCTGCCTCTGCCCGATGGGAGTCGAGACGAAGCTGATGCGCTCCGGTGAGAACTCGGGCGATCCCCTCGGCGTCGCTGCCACGAAGGCCGTCGTCTCGGCGGGGGAGGTGCTGCAGCCCGGGCAGGTCGCCGACATCGTGCTCGACGCCGTGGACCGGGAGACGTTCCTGATCCTGCCCCACGAGAGCGTCCTCACCATGTACCGGCAGAAGGGGTCCGACTACGACCGGTGGCTGCGCGGAATGCGCCGCTTCCAGAGTTCGCTGCTGGAGCACGCGTGACCGGCGAGCCCGCAGACCTGGTCCTCGCCGAGCGGCGCGGACCGGTCCTGGTGCTGACGTTCAACCGGCCCGGCAAGCTGAACGCCTGGACCGACGACCTCGAGGACCGCTACTTCACGCTGCTCGTGGACGCCGAGGACGACCCGGACGTGCGCGCGATCGTCGTGACCGGCGCCGGGCGCGGGTTCTGCGCCGGTGCCGACCTCGGCCGCCTGCAGGCCGTCGGTGACGCTTCCGACGCGGACCTCTTCCGCCCGCGCCCCCGCGACCTTCCCGCGACGCTGCGGAAACCGCTCATCGGGGCGATCAACGGGGTCGCGGCCGGACTCGGCATGGTGGAGGCCCTCTACTGCGACGTCCGGTTCGCGTCCGCATCGGCACGGTTCACGACCGCGTTCGCCAAGCGCGGGCTGATCGCCGAATACGGTATCTCCTGGCTGCTGCCCCGACTCGTGGGACGCAGCCGGGCCACCGACCTGCTGCTGTCGAGCCGCATGGTGGACGCCGAGGAGGCGCTGCGCATCGGACTCGTCGACCACCTCGTGCCGGACGGTTCGGTCGTCGACGCCGCGGTCGCGTATGCCGCGGACCTGGCGGCGCACTGCTCGCCGACGTCGATGGCCGTCATCAAGGACCAATTGCACAGCGATGCGGACGGCACCTACGCCGAGTCCGTGGCCCGAGCGGAAGGCCTGATGTTGCAGGCGTTCCGCGGGGCCGATCTCGTCGAGGGCATCCAGAGCCACCTCGACAAGCGCACACCCGTGTTTCCCTCACTACCCGTCAGGAGTTCCCATGTCCCTGTTTGACATTTCCGCACGCGCCCAGCAGTTGCAGGTCGATCTGCTCGAGTTCATGGATTCGCACGTGTATCCGGCGGAGGCGGTGTATGAGGAGCAGATGCGGGAGTCGGGGGATCCGCATTTCCAGCCGCCGGTTCTGGAGGAGCTCAAGGCGGAGGCGCGGCGCCGGGGGTTGTGGAATCTGTTCCATCCGCACCCGGGCACGGGCGCCGGGTTGACCAACCTCGAGTACGCCCCGTTGGCGGAGATCATGGGGCGCAGCCACATTGCGTCGGAGGCGTGCAACTGCAATGCGCCGGACACGGGCAACATGGAGGTGCTCGAGCTGTTCGGCACGGCCGAGCACAAGGAGAAGTACCTGAAGCCGCTTCTCGACGGGACGATGGCGTCGGCGTTCGCGATGACCGAGCCCGCGGTGGCGAGTTCGGACGCGACCAACGTGGAGTTGTCGATGGTGCGTGACGGCGACGAGTACGTGCTGAACGGCCGCAAGTGGTTCGCGTCGAATGCGTTGCACCGCAACTGCAAGGTGCTGATCGTGATGGGCAAGACGGATCCGTCGGCGGCGCCGCACCGGCAGCAGTCGATGATGGTGGTGCCGATCGATGCGCCCGGGGTGACGGTGATGCGGGGGCTGCCGGTGTTCGGGTATCAGGACCGTGAGGGGCACGCGGAGATCGACTTCGCCGATGTGCGGGTGCCGGTGACGGACGTGCTGAAGGGCGAGGGCGAGGGCTTCGCGATCTCCCAGGCCCGGCTGGGGCCGGGCCGGATCCACCACTGCATGCGGGCGATCGGGATGGCGGAGCGGGCACTCGAATTGATGTGCCGCCGGGCGTCGTCGCGGGTGACGTTCGGGAAGCCGGTCAGTGAGAACGCGAACATCCAGGACTGGATCGCGGAGGCGCGCATCGAGATCGAGATGATCCGGTTGCTGACGCTGAAGGCGGCGTATCTGATGGACACGGTGGGGAACAAGGAGGCGCGGACGGAGATCGCGGCGATCAAGGTGGCGGCTCCGAACATTGCGCTCAAGATCGTGGACCGGGCGATTCAGGTGCACGGCGGTGCGGGCGTCACCGACGACTTCCCCCTCGCCATGGCCTGGGCGCACCTGCGCACCCTGCGCCTGGCCGACGGTCCCGACGAGGTCCACAAGCGCGCCATCGCGCGGCAGGAACTGCGGCAGTACCGCGACGACGCCCACGCTTCCACCAACGGTCACAAGGTTGCGGTGAGCTGACATGGCCGGACTCGACCTCACCGGACGCACCGCGATCGTCACCGGCGCCTCGCGGGGTATCGGCCTGGCCGTCGCCCGGGCCCTCGCGGCGGCCGGTGCCGACGTGGTGCTCACCTCACGCTCCCAGGAATCGGCCGACGCCGCCGCGGCGCAGGTCGGGGGCACCGCGATCGGCGTCGCCGCGCACGCCGTCGACGAGGAGGCCGCCCGGCGCTGCGTCGACACCACCGTCGAACGCTTCGGCAGCCTGGACATCCTGGTCAACAACGCGGGAACGAACCCCGCCTTCGGACCGGTCATCGACCAGGACCACGCACGGTTCGCCAAGACCTTCGACGTGAACCTGTGGGCGCCGGTGCTGTGGACCGGCCTCGCCACGAAGGCGTGGATGGGCGAGCACGGCGGTGCCGTGGTCAACACCGCGTCCATCGGCGGCATGGCGTTCGAGGCGAACATCGGCCTGTACAACGCGTCGAAGGCCGCGCTGATCCACCTCACCAAGCAACTGGCACTGGAACTCTCACCGAACGTGCGGGTCAACGCCGTCGCTCCCGGTGTGGTGCGGACCAAGCTGGCCGAGGCGCTGTGGAAGGACCACGAGCAGGCCGTGTCGGCGTCCACGGCGCTGGGACGGATCGGCGAACCCGAGGACATCGCGTCCGCGGTCGCGTTCCTCGTGTCCGATGCCGCGAGCTGGATCACCGGCGAAACCATGGCGATCGACGGCGGGCAACTGCTCGGCGACGCAATCCCGTTCCGGCAGGGGGCTCAGCTCGGTGTCTAGCGTGGACGTCGTCGGCATCGACACCGAGGCCGTGAGCCGCTGGATCGGCACGCTCGGCATCGACACTGCCGGACCGCTGACCTTCGACCGGATCGGTCTCGGCCAGTCGAACCTCACCTACCTGGTCCAGGACCGGGCGGGTGGCAGATGGGTGCTCCGGCGCCCACCCCTCGGGCACCTGCTCGCGTCGGCCCACGACGTCGCCCGCGAGGCGCGGATCCTCTCCGCCCTCGAGGACACCGCGGTGCCCACCCCACGGGTGTTCGGGCTCACCGACGACCCGGACGTCACGGAGGTACCGCTGCTGCTGATGGAGTTCGTCGACGGACAGGTCGTCGATCGCATGTCGATCGCGGAGTCCCTGACCCCGGAACGTCGCCGGGCGATCGGCCTGTCGCTGCCGCGGACGCTGGCGAAGATCCATGCGGTGGACCTCGAGAGCACCGGTTTGACCGACCTGGCCAGCCACAAGCCGTACGCGCAGCGTCAGCTCAAGCGGTGGTCGGGTCAGTGGGAGAAGTCGAAGACCCGCGAGCTGCCCGCCCTCGACGACCTGACCGGACGGCTCACCGACTCGGTGCCGGAGCAGCGGGAACGGACCCTCGTGCACGGCGACTTCCACCTGCGCAACGTCATCACCTCCCACGCGACCGGGGAGGTGACCGCCGCCCTGGACTGGGAGTTGTGCACGCTGGGCGACCCGCTCGCCGACGTCGGCAGCCTGCTCGCGTACTGGCCGGAGCCGGGTGAGACCACCGGCGGCGACTTCCCGGCGTCCACCCTCGACGGTTTCCCGGACCGGGTGGAGATCGCCGGGGTGTACCTCGACGAGTCCGGACGCGACCCGAAAGCCCTGGCGTTCTGGCACGTCCTCGGCCTGTGGAAGGTCGCGGTCATCGCGGAGGGCGTCATGCGCCGCGCCCGGGACGAACCGCAGAACAAGGCGGCCGCGGGCACCCCGACCGTCGAGCGCATCGACGACCTCGTGGCCAAGGCGTGCGACATCGCTGCCCGGGCCGGAATCTGACCGAAGGACTGAGGACGATGAGCACTGACGAACAGGCGATCGCACGCGACCTGAGCGGCCGCATCGCGACCCTCCTGGAACAGAACGACCAGTCGGATCCGGCCCGGTTCCTCGGGGCCCGATTCGACGCCGGCCTCGCATGGGTCCACTTCCCGCCCGGGCGCGGCGGTCTGGGTCTGCCGCAGAGCTTCCAGGCGCAGGTCGACGCCGAACTCGAGGCCGCAGGGGCGCCCGGCCCGGCGAAGAGCCGCAACGGGATCGGACTGGGCATGGCCGCGCCGACCATCGCCGCGTTCGGCACCGACGAACAGCAGCAGAAGTACCTTCGGCCGATCTTCACCGGCGAGCACATCTACTGCCAGCTGTTCAGCGAACCGGGGGCGGGTTCCGACCTCGCCGCCGTCGCGACGCGAGCCGTCCGTGAGGGTGACGGCTGGACGGTCAACGGGCAGAAGGTGTGGACATCGGGGGCGCAGAACGCGCAGATGGCCATCCTCGTGGCCCGCACGGATCCGTCGGTGCCCAAGCACGCCGGGCTCACCTACTTCCTGTGCGACATGAGCGATCCCGGAATCGACGTCCGGCCGCTGCGGCAGATCACCGGTGAGGCCGAGTTCAACGAAGTGTTCCTCACCGACGTCCACATTCCCGATTCCGATCGGCTCGGCGATGAGGGACAGGGCTGGCGGGTGGCCACCGCGACCCTCAACAACGAACGGGTCGCGATCGGCGGTTCCGCGGCCGCCCGCGAGAGCGGCATGATCGGACCGGTCGCCCGCGCCTGGCGCGAACAACCCGAGCTCCGCGACCCCGCGATGCACGACGAACTGCTCCGGCTGTGGGTCGAAGCGGAAGTCGCCCGGCTGACCGGTGAACGGCTGCGGCAGCAACTCGAGGCCGGGCAGCCCGGCCCCGAGGGATCCGGCCTGAAGCTGGCCTTCGCCCGGCTCGCGCAGACCATCTCGGGTTTCGACATCGAACTCCACGCTGAGGCCGGGCTGCGCTACGACGACTGGAGCATGCGCCGCCCGGACAAGGTCGACTTCACCGGCCGCGAACCCGGATACCGGTACCTGCGCGCGAAAGGCAACTCGATCGAGGGCGGCACGTCCGAGATCCTGCGCAACGTCATCGCGGAACGCGTCCTCGGCCTCCCGCCGGAGCACCGCGTCGACAAGGACATCGCCTGGAAGGACCTGCCCCGATGAACACCGCAGATCTGCTGTACTCCGACACGGAAGATGCCCTGCGCGACAGCGTCCGCCGGCTGCTCGCCGACCGCTGCGCGCACGAGCTGGTCGTCGGGGCGTACGACGGGACGCCCGCCGACTTCTCCGGGGTGTGGAAATCGCTCGCCGTCGAACTCGGCCTGGCCGGCCTGCTCGTCCCCGAGGAACTGGGCGGCGCCGGGGCGAGCGCACGTGAGGCCGCGGTGGTCATGGAGGAGATCGGGCGCGCCGTCGCACCCGTCCCGTACCTGTCCAGCGCCGTACTCGCGACGGTCGCGCTGCTGAAGGCGGGCGACACCGAGACGGTCGGCGCACTCGCCGACGGCACCACCACCGGTGCGCTCACGGTCGGTCTCGCGACCGCACCGGGACTGTTCACCCCGACCGTGCGCCGGGAGGGCGACGCTCTGACCGGCACCGTGACCAGTGTCGCGGGCGTCTCGGAGGCCGACATCCTGATCGTGCCGGTCGAGGGTCCGGACGGACTCGAACTGCACACGGTGCCCGCCGGCACCGCCGGTGTCACGGTCACGCCCGTGCTCGCGCTCGACATGACCCGGCCACTGTCGGACGTCGCGTTCGACGCCGCCGCCGCCACCCGCATCGACGACGGCAACGCCGCGGCGGCGGTCCGTGAGGCCCTCGTTCTCGGCGCCGCACTGCTCGCCTCCGAGCAACTCGGGCTCGCGCAGTGGTGCTTCGAGACGACCCTGGCGTACGCCAAGGAGCGAACCCAGTTCGGCCGCGCCGTCGGGTCGTTCCAGGCGATCAAGCACCGCCTCGCCGACCTGTGGCTCGAAGTCACCTCCGCGGCCGCCGCTGCCCGCTACGCCGCGGACACCGCCGCCCGGGGCGACGCGGACGCCGAGGTCGCGGCTGCCGTCGCGCAGGCGTACTGCAGCGACGTCGCCGTCCACGCCGCCGAGGAGTGCATCCAGTTGCACGGCGGCATCGGCATGACGTGGGAATATCCCGCGCACCTGTATCTGAAGAGGGCGAAGAGCGATCAGCTCGCGTTCGGCACCGCCTACCGTCACCGCGCGCGCCTCGCCGACCTGGCCGACCTGCCCGCGTAACCCGAGCCCCACCACCGACAGTCAGGAAGCAATCCATGAAGGCATGGCGTGTCCACGAACTCGGCGAGCCGCGCACCGCGCTGCAACTCGAGGAGGTCCCGGACCCGACGGCAGGCCCCGGCCAGGTGCTGGTGAAAGTTCTCGCCGCCCCGGCGAACTTCCCCGACGTGCTGCTGTGCCGCGGCGAATACCAGATCAAGCCGCCGCTGCCGTTCACACCCGGAGTTGAACTGTGCGGTGAAGTAGTGGCGGCCGGGGACGGCGTGACCCGCTTCGCCGTCGGCGACCGGGTGATCGGCAACCCCAACCTGCCCGGCGGCGGATTCGCCCAGATGGCCGTGATGGACGAGACCAACACGTTCGCCGCCCCGTCCGCGCTCGACGACGCCGAGGCGTCGGCGTTGAGCATCGGCTACCAGACGAGCTGGTTCGCTCTCCACCGCCGCACCCAGCTGAAGCCGGGGGAGACGCTGCTCGTCCACGCCGCCGCGGGCGGAGTGGGCAGCGCCGCAGTGCAATTGGGCAAGGCCGCGGGAGCGAAGGTGATCGGCGTCGTCGGAGGCGCCGACAAGGTCGAGTACTGCCGCCGGCTGGGGGCGGATCTGGTGATCGACCGGCACACCGACGATTTCGTTCCGCTGGTCAAGGAATTCACCGGCGGACGCGGCGCGGACGTCGTCTACGACCCGGTCGGCGGCGACGCCTACGCGAAGTCCACCAAGTGCATCGCGTTCGAAGGCCGGATCCTGATCATCGGCTTCGCCGGCGGCACCATCCCGACCCCCGGTCTCAATCACGCCCTGATCAAGAACTACTCGATCATCGGACTGCACTGGGGTCTGTACAAGCAGTACAACCAGCAGGCGATCGCCGACTGTCACGAGGAACTGACCCGTCTCGCCGATTCCGGTGCGATCACGCCGCTCATCAGCGAGCGGCTCTCGCTCGCGGACGTGGCCGACGGCATCGGCAGGCTCGGTGACGGCAGCACCGTCGGTCGTCTCGTCTTCCAACCCTGAAGTCTTCCAACCCTGAAGGGAACGCACATGGACGTAGGTTCGCTGTTCGACGTCGCGGGCAAGACCGTGGTGGTCACCGGAGGTTCGCGGGGTATCGGCCGGATGATCGCCCAGGGATTCGTCCTGGCCGGGGCGACCGTGATCATCTCCGCCCGCAAGGCCGAGGCGTGTGAGAAGGCCGCGGCCGAACTGTCCGCCGCCGGACCGGGGACGTGCCACGCGCACCCCGCCGACCTGTCCACCGAGGAGGGGATCGAAGGCCTCGTCGCACGGGTCGCCGAGGTGTCGCCCCGGCTGGACGTCCTGGTGAACAACGCCGGAGCGACGTGGGGTGCGCCGGTCGACGATTTCCCCGCCGCCGGGTTCGACAAGATCTTCGACATCAACGTCAAGGGCGTGTTCCTGCTCACCCAGGCATTGCTGCCGAGTCTGCGGGCCGCGGCGACGGACGGTGACCCCGCCCGGGTGATCAACATCGGGTCGATCGACGGACTCGTGGTGTCGGGTACCGAGAACTTCTCGTACGGGGCGAGCAAGGCCGCGGTCCACATGCTCACCCGCAAGCTCGCCGCGGCGCTGGCCGCCGAGCGGATCACCGTCAATGCCATTGCGCCGGGACCATTTCCGAGCAAGATGATGGCGTTCATCCTCGACGACCCGGAGCGGAAGGAGGCGGTCGAGGGTTCGGTGCCGCTCGGCCGGGTCGGCACACCGGAAGACGTCGCCGGCACCGCGATCTTCCTCTCCTCGCGCGCCGGGGCCTACCTCACCGGCACCGTCGTCCCCGTCGACGGCGGGATCTCGGGAACACGCTGAAGCAGCACGTCACACAGTCGGACACGGAACGAGCGAGAGGCGGTACGGCGGCGATGAGCTGGTACGACGACAGGCCCTGGATGAACCGGTACGACGAGAACACGCGTTCGGTGGGGGAGATCCCCGCCCGGACGGCGCTCGACATGTTCTCCGCCGCGGTCGAATCCGCCCCGGGCGGGCCGGCCATCCGGTACCTCGGCGGCACCCTCGACTACCGCGAGGTCGACGAACTCAGCGACGGTGTGGCCGCCTACCTCACCGAGAACGGGTTCGGGAAGGGCGACCGGCTCGCGATCTACCTGCAGAACATCCCGCAGTTCGTGCTGGCGTTGCTCGGCACGTGGAAGGCAGGCGGTGTCGTCGTCCCGCTGAACCCGATGTACCGGGACGAGCTCTCCCACATCCTCACCGACGCCGGAGTCACCGCGATCGTGTGCAGCGAGAACGCGTGGGCCGATCGGGTGGCGGAGCGGGCGTCCGCCGCGGGAGTGCGGATCGCGCTGACCGCGAGCGAACTCGACATCCAGACGTCCGGCGACCCACGGGTCTTCGGGGGAATGACCCGGGCGCGCGCCGAGGGCGTGCCGGACCTGCTCGAGGTGGCCAAGGCGCGCGCGGGGGCCGACGTACCCGATCCCGGTCTGGTCCCGGACGACATCGCGCTCGTGTCCTACACCTCCGGAACGAGTGGAGTCCCCAAGGGAGCGACCAACACCCACCGGAATCTCACCGTCAACAGTTCGATCCTGCGCCTGTACGAGAGCAAGCCCGCCGGTTCGCCGATCTTCGCGATGGCGCCGCTGTTCCACATCACGGGCATGGTGTGCCAGTTGCTCACCGCGATCGACCTGGCGTCGCCGCTGATCCTCGCGTACCGGTTCGACGCAGGGGTCGTGCTCGACGCCCTCGAGCAGGAGCGGCCGGTGTTCATGGTCGGCCCGTCCACCGCCTACATGGCGCTGATGGCCCACCCCGACTTCTCCGGTGAGCGCTTCGCCTCGCTGGAGGCCGTGATGTCCGGTGGCGCCCCGCTGCCGCCCGCCATCGTCGAACGGTTCCGGGAGCTGACCGGAAAGTACATCCGCAACGGCTACGGGCTCACCGAGACCAGCGCGCCGTGCGTCGTCGTCCCGCCGAACATGGAGGCGCCGGTCGATCCGTCGTCGGGCACGCTGGCGATCGGCCTGCCCCTTCCCTCCGCTGTGATCCGGATAGTCGGGGAGGACGGGCAGGACGTCGATCCACTCGAAGTCGGGGAGATCGCCGTCGACGGGCCGATGGTCGTGCCCGCGTACTGGAACAAACCGGACGCCACGGCGCAGTCGCTGCCGGGCGGCCGGTTGCTCACCGGCGACGTGGGATTCATGGACGCCCAGGGCTGGGTGTACGTCGTCGATCGTAAGAAGGACATGATCAACGCGTCCGGGTTCAAGGTCTGGCCCCGCGAGGTCGAAGACGTGCTGTACCGGCACCCGGCGGTCCGGGAGGCCGCCGTCGTCGGCGAGCCGGACAGCTACCGCGGCGAGACCGTCGCAGCGTTCGTCAGCCTCCGCCCCGGGCCGACGGTCGAGACGGACGACCTCGTCGAGTACTGCCGGGAGCGGCTGGCGAGCTACAAGGCCCCGAGGCGCGTCGAAATCGTCGACGAACTACCCAAGACGGCCAGCGGAAAGATCCTCCGGCGCGAAATGCGCCGCAGCGCCCCGGCCTGAGCCCGGTCGATCAGGCGACGACAGGGTGCGGGTACTCCGCCGCGCGGTGCTGGAACGACAGGATCCTGGGGTTCTGCACCACTCCGTCGCGGATCTCGACGGCCCGCAGGATGGTGTCGCTGCGGTCCCAGGCGGCGGGTCCGTCGAGGACCGTCCCCAGGTGGGGGAGCAAGGCCTCGCTGATCTCCCAGGTCGCCGAATTCCACAGGTGGGACGGGCTGTGATCGACCGCGTAGTAGCGGACGTTCTCACCGATCATGAACGTCGGATCGGCGAACGACGTGGGCCGGGCCCAGCTGAAGCCCATTCCCTCGTCGCAGGACACATCGACGACCAGGCTGCCGGGCAGGAGGGTCTCGACGTCCGAGTCGATCAGGAACGTCAGCGGCGACTCCGTGTCCTGCAGGACGCAGTTGACGATGATGTCGTGCCGGGCGAGGAACCCGGCGAGCGGCATCCGGCCCTCGTCCGTGGTGACGTGACTGCGGCGCGGATCGGCGTCGTCGTGATCGAACTGCACGATCTCCGCGGAGTGGATCGGCGAGCTCACGGCGGTGACCCCGCGCTGGGTGACGACGTGGACGTCGTGGATGCCCAGGGCGTTCAGTGCGGTCACGGCGCCGCGGGCGGTCGCACCGAAGCCGAGTACCACCGCGCGGAGGCGGCGACCGTAGTCGCCGGTCGAACCCGCGATCGACAGCGCGTGCAACACCGAGCTGTATCCGGCGAGTTCGTTGTTCTTGTGGAAGACATGGAGCTGGAACGACCCCTCGGCGCTCCAGTGGTTCATGGCCTCGAACGCGATCAACGTGAGGTGACGATCGACGGCCACCTGGGTAAGCTCGGTGTCCTGGACGCAGTGCGGCCACCCCCACAGGATCTGGCCGTCACGCAGGTCCGCCAGATCCTTCGCGAGAGGTTTGGGCAGCAGGAGGACGTCGGAGTGCTCGATCAGCTGCTCCCGGGTGCGCAGTCCTCCCACCGACGGGGCCAGCTGCTCGTCGGACACGCCGAAGGGTTCGCCGTAGCCGTACTCGAGATGGATGCGCCCGCGGAGGTCGGCGTCGATCCGGTCGAAGTGGAGCGGATGGATCGGGAGCCGGCGTTCGTCGGTCTTACTCGAACGCGCGACGACGCCGAGGGTGAGTGGATGAGAGCGGTGTTGCTGCACAGGGGTGTCCCTTGGTCGACACTGCCGGAGAGAGTCTTCGGCAGAGAGTTGTTGCCGCGGAACCTGCAATGGAGGAGGCCAGCGTTCGATCGATGTGCGCGGCATCTGCCGGCGCGGCTGCAGCTCTCGACAAGGCCCGAGGAGATCACTCGGGGAAGACTGGTAGCACCAGAGAAAACTGCGCCGCGGCAATGCGGCGCATTTTCTCGTGGTGCCCCCGGCAGGATTCGAACCTGCGACCTTTCGCTCCGGAGGCGAACGCTCTATCCCCTGAGCTACGGGGGCGCACCGGAAAACCGGTGTGCCGATTGGGCTGGCCAATGGTAGCGCATAGGTAGGGGGATCGACCAAATCGGTCCCCCTACTTCGTGGACTCGCCCCGGTAGAGGCCCGAACACGCCTAGTGTCGGGAGGACGTGGACGCTCGCGAACTCTCGGGGAGGGGTCGAGAATGACCGATGTACGGCAGCCGGGGTCGCAGGATTCCGACAGGCACTATTCCGATGCCGACCTCGAGTCGGACCTGCGGTGGTGGGCGGCGGCCAACTACCTGACGGTCGCGCAGATCTACCTGCAGGACAACACGCTTCTGCGGGAGCCGTTGCGCCCGGACCACATCAAACCCCGGCTGCTCGGGCACTGGGGAACGAGTCCGGGGCTGTCGATGATCTACGCCCTGCTGAACCGTCTCATCCGCCGGACCGACACCGATTGTCTCTACGTGACCGGTCCCGGTCACGGTGGTCCGGCGCTCGTCGCCGCCACGTACCTGGAGGGGACGTACTCGGAGGTGTATCCGGGCGTGTCCCGCGACGCCGCCGGTATCCACCGGCTCTGCAGGCAGTTCTCGACGCCGGGCGGCATCCCGAGTCACGTCAGCGTGCAGACTCCGGGCAGCATCCACGAGGGCGGCGAACTCGGTTATGCGCTCGCACACGCCGCCGGGGCGGCGTTCGACCACCCGAATCTGTTGGTGGCGTGCGTGATCGGAGACGGAGAGGCGGAGACGGGACCACTGTCCGCGTCGTGGAAACTGCCCGCATTCCTCAATCCGGAACGCGACGGTGCGGTGTTGCCGATCCTGCACGTCAACGGCGCGAAGATCGCCGGGCCCACCGTCCACGGCCGCAGCAGCGACGCCGACGTCGAAGCGTTCCTCGGCGGTCAGGGGTGGGCGCCGGTCGTCGTCTCGGGCGACGACCCGCGGCAGGTCTTCCCCGCGCTGCATCGCGCGCTGACCGACGCACACACCGCGATCTCCGACCTTCGGCGGGAGGCGCGGGCAGGCAGGCGCAGCGCCGCCAAGTGGCCGGCGATCGTGCTGCGGACCCCCAAGGGCTGGACCGGTCCGCACACCGTCGACGGCGTGCTCGTCGAGGGCACGCACCGGGCGCACCAGGTTCCGCTGTCGGGGGTTCGCACCGACGAGGCCCATTTGCGTCAACTCGAGGAGTGGATGCGGTCGTACCGCCCGGACGAACTGTTCGACTCGTCCGGCGCACTCGTGCCGGACCTCGTGCGGCTGGCGCCGCAGGGCGACAAGAGGATGGGTTCGTCGCCGTATGCGAACGGCGGTCGCCTGCGCGCGGATCTTCCGGTACTGCCCCTGGAGAAGTACGCGCTCCCGATCGAGAAACCCGGCACCACCCACCACGAGACCACCCGGGTGCTCGGGGAACTGCTCCGCGACCTCTACGCCGCCACCACCACGCCCGACGGCGGTGGATACTTCCGGCTGTTCTGCCCGGACGAAACGTCCAGCAACCGATTGGGCGCCGTCTTCGAGGTGACGGACCGGTGCTGGCAGCTCCCGGTCACCGACTACGACGACGGACTGTCGGCCCGTGGCCGGGTGATGGAGGTGCTCAGCGAGCACCTCTGCGAGGGCTGGCTGGAGGGGTACCTGCTGTCGGGGCGGCACGGACTGTTCGCGAGCTACGAGGCGTTCGCGATGGTGAGCGTGTCGATGCTCGTCCAGCACACCAAGTGGCTGCAGCATGCGGTGGATCTGCCGTGGCGCGCGCCGGTGGCTTCGCTGAACGTCCTGCTGACCAGCACCTGCTGGCGCAACGACCACAACGGGTTCAGCCACCAGGGGCCGGGAATGATCGACGCCGTCATCCCGCTCGCACCGGACGTGGTCCGGGTGTGGCTCCCACCGGACTCGAATACCTTGCTCTCGATCGCCGACCACTGCCTCCGCAGCACCGATCACGTCAACCTCGTCGTGGTCGACAAGCAGCCGCACCTGCAGTACCTGACCCTCACGGAGGCACACGCGCACTGCGCGGCCGGGGCGTCGGTGTGGGAGTGGGCGGGAACGGAGTCTTCTGCGGGCACCGAACCGGACGTCGTGCTCGCCGCCGCCGGGGACGTCCCGACCCAGGAAGTCCTCGCCGCAGCGCAGTTGCTGCGCGAACACACCCCGGAACTGGTCACCCGGGTGGTCAACGTCGTCGACCTGATGGGGCTGCTCACACCCACCGAGCACCCGCACGGATTCGACGCGCGCACCTTCCTCGACCTCTTCACCGCGGACACCCACGTGGTGTTCGCGTTCCACGGGTACTCGCGCGCCGTCCACGAGTTGATGCACGGACGTCCCGCACCGGACCGCTTCCATGTCCGCGGCTTCAGCGAACAGGGCACCACGACCACACCGTTCGACATGGTCGTGCTCAACCGGATGAGCCGCTACCACCTCGCCCTCGCCGCGCTGCGCCGCACGCGGCGCGAACCGGCCGGTGCCACGGAGTTGGCCGACTTCTGCCTCCGGCAACTCGAACGGCACGGCGAATACGTCGTCGCGCACCTCGAGGACATGCCCGAGGTGCGCGACTGGACGTGGTCGTGACGCCGGACGTCAGTTCATCGGCAGGGGAGCGGCGCCCTTCGCGGTGAGCATGTTCGTCATCACCGTCGCTTCGCTCTGCTGGGTGTCCACCATCGTCTGAGCGAGGCTGCGGACCGCGTCTTCCGACGCGTGCTGGGCCGCGTACTCCATCATCGGGAGCCCGCCCTGGTGGTGCCGCAGCATCAGCTGGAGGTACAGGACGTCGACGGCCGGCCCGGTGGCCTGACGCAACGCGGCCATGTCCTCCGAGGACGCCATGCCGGGCATCTTCGACATCGACCCCATGTGCGTGTTCTCGGCGGTCCCGTGGGTGTGACCGTCCGAGTGCTCCGACTCCATCCAGCCCATGTAGCCGCCGGACGGCAGCGCCGGTTGATCCCACAGCGCGAGCCAGCCCTGCATCTGTCCGAGCTGGTTCTGCTGTGTGGTGAGGATGTCGTATGCGAGGCTGCGGACCGCCGGGTCGGTGGCATTGGCCAGCGCAATCGCCGACATCTCCACCGCCTGGCTGTGATGCACGCTCATGTCCTGCGCGAATCCGACATCGACGGAACCGGCCTCGGGGACCGGGGTACCGGAGTCCTCGAGCGGAAGCCGGGCGAGGAACCCGAGCGCGAATCCGAGGGCGATGGCGCCGATCAGCCCGATGACCAGGAGCGCTGTGCGCTGACTGGGCCGGGCCGGGGTCGCCTCGTCGACGGAATCGGTCTCGGGTCCGTGCCCGGTGTCGGCGGAACTAGCCATTGCCGCCCTCGGCCGGGGCCTGCTGCAGATCGGACGGCAGCTGCAGGTCGGACGGGAGCTGCATGCCGCTCGGCAGCTGCGCTCCCGCGCCGCCGGATTCCGACTGGTCGGGGTTGATACCGCCACCGTCCATCGGCACCGCGTCCGCGCCCGGCGTGGACGGGTCGAACGGCGGCGGGTTGTCCGGGTCGAAACCGGAGCCCGGGATGGACGAGCAGCTCGCGCCGACCTCGGGATACGTGTTCTTGTTGATCCGCAGCGCGGTGATGAACTGGTCGATGCGCTTGTCGTCGACGCTGTCCACCTTCAGCTGGTGGCCCCACGACTGCACGGAGACGGGGCTGTCGAGGCCCGGGTACGGCGACAGCAGCGTGTACGTCTCGCCGTCCACCTTGTCCTTCAGCGTCTCGACCTGGTCGGCGGACAGCTCGTCCGGGTTGTAGGCGATCCACACGGCGCCGTGCTCGAGCGAGTGCACCGCGTTCTCGGTGCGGATCGCGTTCGGGTAGACCGTGCCGGTGCACGTCGCCCAGATGGCGTCGTGCGGGCCGCCGAACGGCGGCGACTGGTCGTACGCGACGCGCTGCGTCGGCTGGATGTGGATGCCTGCCGGGTAGTCGACCTTCACGACGCCGTCGATGTTGACCGACGGATCGGGGTTCTCGGCGCTCGGCGCGTACTTCGCGGCCTCTTCCTTGGCCTGATACTTGGGAACCAGGTTGATCGCGAGGACCGCCACGAGTGCGAGAACGGCCGCTCCGGCACCGATCGTCAGCCACGGGATGTTCCGCGGAGCGGACGCGCCGCCCTTGACTTTCGCGCCGCCGCTCTTCTTCTTGGCGGCCTTGATGGCCTTCGCCGACTTCGCGCCCGAGTTCTTATCGGGACCGCGACTTTCCGAACCGCTTGGCATCGATTGTGATCTTTCGGTGTGTGGGTTACGGGCGCTCGACCCCCCGGTGACCGGGAGCTGAGAGCCGGGACTCAGGGCGATCCCACTGTACTTACCCACCCTGAGCGCAACCTGGGAGAGTGGCCGGGCCCACGCTCGCCGGCGGTCGCCGGGACTCGCGGGAAGCCGGATCACCGCTCGGGACGCGTTGGCCATAGGATAGATACCTGTGACTCCAGCTGACCTTGCCGAACTGCTCCGCGGAACCGCCGCGAAAGTGCTCGCCGAACGCGGACTCGACGTGTCCGTGCTTCCCGAAACTCTCACGGTCGAGCGTCCGCGCAATCCCGAGCACGGCGATTACGCCACCAACGTCGCGATGCAGGTGGCCAAGAAGGTCGGTACCAACCCGCGTGAGCTGGCCGGCTGGCTCGCCGACGCGCTGACCGCGGCCGAGGGCATCGACAGCGCCGACATCGCGGGCCCGGGCTTCCTCAACATCCGCCTGGCCGCCGACGCGCAGGGCGCGATCGTCGCGAAGATCCTCGAGGCGGGTGCCGCCTTCGGGTCCGGCCACACGCTCGACGGCAAGAAGATCAACCTCGAGTTCGTTTCCGCGAACCCCACCGGCCCCATCCACCTCGGTGGAACCCGCTGGGCCGCGGTGGGCGACGCGCTGGGCCGGATCCTGTCCACCCAGGGCGCGGCGGTCACGCGCGAGTACTACTTCAACGACCACGGCGCCCAGATCGACCGGTTCTCCCGCTCGCTGATCGCCGCCGCCAAGGGCGAACCCGCCCCCGAGGACGGATACGCGGGCGCCTACATCGCCGACATCGCCACCGCGGTGCAGCAGCAGCGCCCCGACGTGCTGGACCTGCCCGTGGGCGAGCAGCAGGAGGTCTTCCGCGCCATCGGCGTCGACCTGATGTTCGCGCACATCAAGCGCACCCTGCACGAGTTCGGCGTCGACTTCGACGTCTACTTCCACGAGAACTCGCTGTTCGAGTCCGGCGCGGTGGAGAAGGCCGTCGAGACGCTGAAGGATTCCGGCAACCTCTTCCAGGAGGACGGCGCCTGGTGGCTCAAGAGCACCGACTTCGGCGACGACAAGGACCGGGTCGTCATCAAGAGCGACGGCAACGCGGCGTACATCGCCGGTGACATCGCCTACTTCCAGGACAAGCGCTCCCGGGGCTTCGACCTGTGCATCTACATGCTCGGTGCGGACCACCACGGATACATCGGCCGGCTCAAGGCGGCCGCGGCCGCGTTCGGCGACGACCCCGACACCGTCGAGGTACTCATCGGGCAGATGGTGAACCTGGTCCGCGAAGGCGTGGCCGTGAAGATGAGCAAGCGTGCCGGCACCGTCATCACCCTGGACGACCTGGTCGAGGCGATCGGCGTCGACGCGTCGCGGTACGCCATGATCCGGTCTTCGGTGGATTCGAGCATCGACATCGACCTCGAACTGTGGACGAGCACCGGCAACGAGAACCCGGTGTACTACGTGCAGTACGCGCACGCCCGGCTGTCGGCCATCGCCCGCAACGCCGCCGACCTCGGCATCGCCGTCACGGATCCCGACTTCTCGCTGCTGATCTCGGAGCAGGAGGGCGATCTGATCCGCACCCTCGGCGAGTACCCGCGGGTCGTGACCAGCGCCGCGAATCTGCGTGAGCCGCACCGCATCGCGCGGTATCTGGAGGAACTGGCCGGTGCCTATCACCGGTTCTACGGTGCCTGCCGCATCCTGCCCCAGGGCGACGAAGAGGTCGGCCCGCTGCACATCGCGCGACTGGCGCTGTGCGACGCGTCCCGTCAGGTTCTGGCCAACGGTCTCGCCCTGCTCGGCGTCAGCGCACCGGAGCAGATGTGAACGCGCACCCCGCCGGTCCCAAGCACGCCGAGCAACTGCACGCGCCCGGTCTGCCCGAACGTCCCGCCGACGCGGCCGCATTCGCGGCGCTCTCTCCCGAGGTGTGGCCCCGCAACGCCCGCCGCGCCGCGGACGGAGTGGTGAGCCTCGCGGGCATCCCGGTCACCGAACTGGCCGAGAAGTACGGCACCCCACTGTTCGTCGTCGACGAGGACGACTTCCGGTCCCGCTGCCGCGACATGGCCCGCGCCTTCGGGCCGACGGCCAAGGTGCACTACGCGTCCAAGGCGTTCCTGTGCGGCGAGATCGCCCGCTGGGTCGCCGACGAGGGCCTGTCCCTGGACGTCGCGTCGGGCGGCGAACTCGCGGTCGCGCTGCATGCCGGATTCCCGGCGGAGCGAATCGCCATGCACGGCAACAACAAATCGGTCGCCGAGCTGACCGCCGCCGTGTCGGCCCGGGTCGGGCACATCGTGCTCGACTCCGCCACGGAGATCGACCGCCTCGACAAGGTGGCCGCCGAAGCCGGTGTGGTGCAGGACGTCCTGATCCGCGTGACGGTCGGAGTCGAGGCGCACACCCACGAGTTCATCTCCACTGCCCACGAGGATCAGAAGTTCGGGTTCTCGCTCGCCGGCGGTAAGGCGATCGACGCGGTCCGGCGGGTCTTCGCCGCCGACAACCTGCGTCTCGTCGGTCTCCACAGTCACATCGGCTCGCAGATCTTCGACGTCGACGGCTTCGAGGTGGCCGCGCACCGTGTGATCGGGCTCCTGCGGGACGCGGTCGCGGAGTTCGGCGTCGAGAAGACCGCCCAGATCTCGATCATCGACCTCGGCGGCGGCATGGGAATTTCCTACGTCCCCACCGACGACCCGCCGCCGGTCGACCAGCTCGCCGCCAAACTCGGCGACATCGTGCGCCACGAGTCGGCGCTCGTCGGTCTGCCGGAGCCGACGCTGGCCGTCGAACCCGGCCGCGCGATCGCCGGACCGGGAACGGTGACGCTGTACGAGGTCGGCACCATCAAGGACGTCACCGTCGGCAGCAACCTCACCCGCCGGTACGTTAGCGTCGACGGCGGTATGAGCGACAACATCCGCACCGCGCTGTACCAGGCGGAGTACGAGGCCAAACTGGTCTCGCGGGTCAGCGACGCGGCGCCGGTGGTGTCCCGCGTCGTCGGCAAGCACTGCGAATCCGGTGACATCGTGATCCGCGACACCTGGATGCCCGAGGACATCGACGCCGGCGACTTGCTCGCAGTCGCGGCCACCGGTGCATACTGCTATTCGATGTCGAGCAGGTACAACCTGCTCGCCCGCCCTGCCGTGGTGGCGGTGCGCGACGGACAGTCGCGCGTGATCCTGCGCAGGGAAACCGTGGAAGACCTGTTGAGCTTGGAGGTACAAGAGTGACGAGCGAATCGGCGCATCGCGCTATCGGTGTGGCCGTCCTCGGCCTCGGCAACGTCGGGAGCGAGGTCGTGCGTATCCTGCGGGAGCACAGCGAAGACCTCGAGGCTCGCGTCGGCGCCCCGTTGGAACTGCGTGGAGTGGCCGTCCGCCGCCCCGGCAAGGACCGCGGAATTCCCGAGGAGTTGCAGACCACCGACGCGGAGTCCCTTGTGGCCCGCGACGACGTCGACCTGGTCGTCGAGGTGATCGGGGGCATGGATCTGCCCCGCAAGCTGATTCTCTCGGCGCTGAACTCCGGCAAGTCTGTCGTCACCGCCAACAAGGCGCTCCTCGCCGATCACACCGGTGAACTGGCCGAGGCCGCGGAACTGCACAACGTCGACCTCTACTTCGAGGCCGCCGTGGCGGGCGCCATCCCCGTGATCCGCCCGCTGATCCAGTCGCTCGCGGGCGACCGGGTGAACAAGGTCGCCGGAATCGTGAACGGGACCACCAACTTCATCCTGTCGGCGATGGACGAGACCGGCGCGGACTACGCCGCGACCCTCGCCGAGGCCGGACGCCTGGGATACGCCGAGGCCGATCCGACCGCCGACGTGGAGGGCTACGACGCCGCGGCCAAGGCTGCCATCCTCGCGTCGATCGCGTTCCACACCCGGGTCACCGCCGCCGACGTGTACCGGAGGGGATCTCCAAGATCACCGCGGCCGACCTGACGTCGGCACGCGCACTCGACTGCACGATCAAGCTGCTGTCCATCTGCGAGCGGATCACCACCCCCGAGGGCAAGGAGCGGATCTCCGCGCGGGTCTACCCGGCTCTCGTGCCGCTGGAGCACCCGCTGGCCTCGGTCAACGGTGCGTTCAACGCGGTCGTCGTCGAGGCGGAGAACGCCGGGCGCCTGATGTTCTACGGTCAGGGCGCCGGCGGCGCCCCCACCGCGTCGGCCGTGATGGGCGACCTGGTGATGGCCGCGCGCAACAAGGTGAACGGCGGCCGCGGACCCCGCGAGTCCAAGTACGCCAAGCTGAAGATCGCGCCGATCGGCGACATCCCCACCCGCTACTACGTCAACATGCAGGTAGCGGACAAGGCCGGGGTCCTGTCGGCGGTGGCTGCCGAATTCTCGCAGCACGGCGTCAGTATCTCCACCGTGCGGCAGGAAGGCGCCGGCGACGGCGCCCGCCTCGTCGTCGTGACCCACGTCGCGACGGATTCTGCCCTGTCGGAAACCGTTGAGGCCCTGAGCAAACTCGAATTCGTCACCGCTGTGACCAGCGTGCTGCGACTGGAAGGCACCGAACAATGACCGGCACCCGTAATCCCGTTCACACCCCTTGGCCGGGGCTGATCGAGGCTTACCGCGACCGCCTCGCCATCGGACCGAACTGGAAGACGGTCACCCTGCGCGAGGGCGGCACCCCGCTGCTGCCCGCCGGGCATCTCTCGGAGATCACCGGTTGCGACGTCTACCTGAAGGTCGAGGGGCTCAACCCCACCGGTTCGTTCAAGGACCGCGGCATGACGATGGCCGTCACCGATGCGCTGGCCCGCGGTCAGCAGGCCGTCCTGTGTGCGTCCACGGGTAACACGTCGGCCTCCGCCGCCGCGTACGCCGCCAAGGCGAAGATGACCTGCGCCGTGCTGGTGCCGCAGGGCAAGATCGCGATGGGCAAGCTCGCGCAGGCCGTCATGCACGGTGCGCGGATCATCCAGGTGCAGGGCAACTTCGACGACTGCCTCGAACTGGCCCGCAAGACCACCGCGGAATTCCCCACGATCGGGCTCGTGAACTCGGTCAACCCGGTCCGCATCGAGGGGCAGAAGACCGCGGCGTTCGAGATCTGCGACGCCCTCGGCAAGGCGCCCGACGTGCACGCCCTCCCGGTCGGCAACGCCGGCAACATCACCGCCTACTGGCGCGGGTACTCCGAGTACTACGCGGACGGGCTCACCAGCGTGAAGCCCCGCATGCTCGGAGTCCAGGCCGCGGGCGCGGCGCCGCTCGTCCACGGTGCGCCGGTGAAGGACCCGGAGACCATCGCGACCGCGATCCGCATCGGTTCGCCGGCATCCTGGAACGGCGCGGTCACCGCCAAGGAAGAGTCGCACGGCGCCTTCCGGGCCGCCACCGACGACGAGATCCTCGAGGCGTACCGGCTGATCGCCAGGACCGAAGGGGTCTTCGTCGAACCGGCGTCGGCCGCGAGCGTCGCGGGCCTGCTCGCCGCCCGCAAGGAGGGCTGGCTGGACTCCGGGCTGACCGTCGTCTGCACGGTCACCGGTAACGGCCTCAAGGACCCCGACACGGCGTTGGCGGGTATGCCTGAGGTCCAACCGATCCCGGTCGACCCTGTCGCTGTCGCCTCGGCCCTCGAGCTGGCGTAGTGGGGGCGCCCACGCCCACCACGCCGCAGGACCACACTGCCACCATGACACAGACCCTCCCCGCGGGCCTCACCGTGACCGCTCGCGTGCCTGCGTCGAGCGCCAACCTCGGCCCGGGTTTCGACACGCTGGGCATCGCGCTCGGACTGTACGACGAGATCACCGTGACGACCACGGCTTCGGGGCTGAACATCCGGGTCGAGGGCGAGGGCGCCGACGACGTGCCGTGGGGTCCATCCCATCTCGTGGTCCGGGCGATCGAACGCGGCCTGGAATCGGCCGGTGTGTGGGCCGACGGCCTGGACGTGGTGTGCCGCAACGTGATACCCCATTCGCGCGGTCTGGGGTCCTCTGCCTCCGCTGTCGTCGGGGGACTGGCGGCCGCCAACGGCCTGGCGATCAAGCTCGACCCCGAACTCGGACTGTCGCTCGATCAGCTCGTCCAGCTGTCGTCGGAATTCGAAGGGCACCCCGACAACGCGTCGGCGAGCGTGCTCGGCGGCGCGGTCGTGTCGTGGAGCTGCGCGGGTGAGCAGGCCGACGGAGCCCCCGCGGCCACCGACATCTACTCGGCCGTCCCGCTGAAGGTGCACCCCGCGATCCGGGTCGTCGCACTGGTTCCGGGGGAGCGCTCGTCGACGGCCCACACGCGGGGTCTGTTGCCCGAGACGGTTCCCCACCGGGATGCCGCGTTCAACGTCAGCCGCGGGGCCCTCGCTGTGGTGGCGCTCACAGAGCGTCCCGACCTTCTGATGTCGGCCACCGAGGACCGACTGCATCAGACGCAGCGCGCTCCGGCCCTTCCTCTGACGACGCGATGGATCGCCGTCCTCCGCAAGGCGGGTATCGCCGCCACCGTCTCCGGAGCCGGACCGACCGTTCTCGCATTGACCACGGAGCCTTTCCCCGTGGATCTTCGAGCACAGGCCGAGGCCGAGGGGTTGCAGGTTCTCGAACTGGACGTAGCCGACGGCGTCCGGACCAGCTGACACGCCGTAGGGGCGTCTCCTTGCCCCTACGGTCGTTCACAGCTATCCTGGGCAATGTCCGTACATCGTGCGCATCAGACGCCGGTGCTTCACCAGGGCAATTACTCCAGGTCAATCGGGGTTGACGGCTCCTGGCACGATCCTCCGCACTATCTGTCGTGTAGGGATTGCGAGTACGCGCCTGTTTCAAGGGTGATGTGATGGCGGGCAAGCCGGCAGTTCTTCACATGCAACTACGTACGGCACATCCGAATTCGGTATTCGAAACCGAATTACGGGACGAACCCTCGACTCTGCGCAGCGCGAGTGAGGGAAGGAAAGGACCTCCGTGACCGATACGGACCTCATCGCCGCTCCTGTGCGCGCCTCCTCGGTGGATACCGTTGGCGCGCAGGCAGGCGACTCTTCACAGGCGTCATCAGTGACGGCCTCCACAAAGCGCGCCGACGCGCGCCGAGGTGCCGGGCTGTCCGGAATGGTGCTCACCGAGCTCCGCTCTCTCGCAGGTGAGCTGGGCATCAAGGGCATTTCGGGGATGCGCAAGGGCGACCTGATCGCCGCGATCAAGGAGCGTCAGGGCGGCTCTGCGGCCCCGGCCGCTGCCGCGACCGAAACCGCTCCCCGGACCCGGGCGACGCGCGCCAAGCGCGAACAGTCCGCTCAGACCGAACTCGAAGTGATTCCGCAGGCGGAACCCGCCGAGAAGGCCGCCGAGCCCAAGACGGCCGAACCTGCGACGGCCGACGGCGCTGCAGGGGACACCGACACCGCCGAAGGCGGACGTCGTGGCCGCCAGCGTCGCGGATCCGCACGTCGGGCGGGCGCTCCCGAGCAGGGTGACCAGGGCGGCAACGCCCAGGACACGGCCTCGGCGACTGCCACCGACACGCAGCAGGCCGAGCGCAAGCAGGCCGAGGACCGTCAGGATTCCGCCGAGAAGCCGGCGAAGCAGGACGGCTCCGGCGAGCAGGGCGGCGACCGCAACCGACGTGAGCGCGGCGGCGACCGTGGCGAGACCCGTGGTGATCGCGGCGAGACCCGCGGTGACCGGGGCGACCGCGACAACCGTGGCGACCGCAGCCAGGGCGGCAACGGCCCGCGCACCAGCGACAACCGCCCCGGCGACGACGAGGAAGGCGGTCGCGGACGCCGCGGACGCCGCTTCCGCGAACGTCGTCGTGGACGCGACCGCGGTGAAGGCGGCGGCGGTGACGTTCGCGAGACCGAGATCCGCGAGGACGACGTCCTGCAGCCGGTCGCGGGCATCCTGGACGTCCTCGACAACTACGCGTTCGTGCGGACCTCCGGCTACCTGGCCGGACCGAACGACGTCTACGTGTCGATGAACCTGATCCGCAAGAACGGCCTCCGTCGCGGCGACGCCATCACCGGCGCCGTCCGGATCGGACGCGAGGGTGACCAGGGCAACCAGCGGCAGAAGTTCAACCCGCTGGTCCGCATCGACACCGTCAACGGCGGCGACGTCGAAGCGGCCAAGAAGCGCCCCGAGTTCGGCAAGCTCACCCCGCTGTACCCGAATCAGCGGCTGCGTCTGGAGACGACGCCGAACATCCTGACGACGCGTGTCATCGACTTGGTGATGCCGATCGGCAAGGGACAGCGTGCGCTGATCGTGAGCCCGCCGAAGGCCGGTAAGACCAGCGTTCTGCAGGCCATCGCGAACGCCATCGCGACCAACAACCCCGAGTGCTACCTCATGGTCGTGCTGGTCGACGAGCGTCCCGAAGAGGTCACCGACATGCAGCGTTCGGTGAAGGGCGAGGTCATCTCCTCGACCTTCGACCGCCCGCCGGGAGACCACACGTCGGTCGCCGAGCTCGCCATCGAGCGTGCGAAGCGCCTGGTGGAGGCGGGTAAGGACGTCGTCGTCCTGCTCGACTCGATCACCCGCCTCGGCCGTGCGTACAACAACTCGTCGCCGGCGTCGGGACGTATCCTCTCCGGTGGTGTCGACTCGACCGCGCTGTACCCGCCGAAGCGTTTCCTCGGTGCTGCGCGCAACATCGAGAACGGCGGTTCGCTCACGATCATCGCGACGGCAATGGTCGAGACCGGTTCCACCGGCGACACCGTGATCTTCGAGGAGTTCAAGGGCACCGGTAACGCCGAGCTGAAGCTGGACCGCAAGATCGCGGAACGCCGCGTGTTCCCGGCCGTGGACGTGAACCCCTCGGGCACACGTAAGGACGAGCTGCTGCTCAGCCCGGACGAGGCGGCGGTGCTGCACAAGCTCCGGCGCGTGCTCTCCGGTCTCGATTCGCACCAGGCCATCGATCTGCTGATCGACCGGCTCAAGAAGAGCAAGAGCAACCTCGAATTCCTCATGCAGGTGTCGAAGACTGCTCCGGGCGCGATCGACGACTGATCATCGACCCGAAGCGGGGCCCGGCGACTTTAGTCGCCGGGCCCCGCTGTTTCCCCCTCCGGAATCACCGTGGAACAAAACGCGGACCACCCGCGTTGACCACACCGCAAGCACAAAATGCCGATTGGGATCGCGAACCTGCGGTCTGGCATACTGAGCGGCTGAGTCCGGTTCCGGTTCACGTCTTCGAACGGCGAAGGCGACCCGGCGACCATTGAAAGGGACACCATGAAGTCAGGCATTCACCCCAATTACGTGGCCACCACCGTGGTCTGTGGTTGCGGCAACACCTTCGAGACCCACAGCACCAAGGAGACCGGGCGTATCAACGTCGAGGTCTGCTCGCAGTGCCACCCGTTCTACACCGGCAAGCAGAAGATCCTCGACACCGGTGGACGTGTCGCCCGCTTCGAGGCTCGCTACGGCAAGCGTGCCGGCAAGGGCGCAGCCAAGGAATCTGCAGAGTCCTAGCTGTTCCGCCGACGCCCGTCCTGCGATAATTGCAGGCCGGGCGTCGGCTTTTTTGTGCCTACTTCCCGAACGAACGCAGAGCGGAGCGAATCATGGCAGGGACCACCCAGCCTTCGGCCATCGACGACATCCTGGCCGAACATGCCGGCCTGGAGCAGCAGTTGGCGGATCCGGCCCTGCACAACGACGCTTCCGCGGCCCGCAAGGCGGGCAAGCGATTCGCCGAACTCGCACCGATCATGGCGACGTACACCAGGCTCAAGTCGGCGCAGGACGATCTGGAGGCGGCGCGTGAACTCGCCGCCGACGATTCCAGCTTCGCCGCCGAGGTGCCCGCACTCGAGGAGCAGGTCCTCGAACTGGACAAGACTCTCACCGATCTCCTGGCTCCCCGCGACCCGCACGACGGTGACGACGTGGTGCTCGAGGTGAAGTCGGGGGAGGGCGGCGAGGAATCCGCGTTGTTCGCCTCCGACCTGGCCCGGATGTACGTCCGGTACGCCGAGCGTCACGGTTGGCGCGTCGAGATCCTCGACGCGACCGTGTCCGACCTCGGCGGATACAAGGACGCGACGCTGTCGATCAAGTCGAAGGGCGATGTGCGTGACGGGGTCTGGGCGCGGCTGAAGTTCGAGGGCGGCGTCCACCGTGTGCAGCGTGTGCCCGTGACGGAATCGCAGGGACGCGTCCACACGTCCGCCGCCGGTGTCCTCATCTACCCGGAACCGGAAGAGGTGGAGGAGGTGCAGATCGACGAAACCGACCTGCGCATCGACGTCTACCGCTCCTCGGGCAAGGGTGGTCAGGGTGTCAACACCACCGACTCCGCGGTCCGGATCACGCACCTGCCCACCGGCATCGTCGTGACCTGTCAGAACGAACGCTCGCAGCTGCAGAACAAGGCCCGCGCCATGCAGGTGCTCGCCGCCCGGTTGCAGGCTGCGGCGGAGGAGGCCGCGGACGCGGAGGCGTCGGCGGGCAGGCAGAGCCAGGTGCGCACCGTCGACCGTTCCGAGCGGATCCGTACGTACAACTTCCCGGAGAACCGCATCACCGATCACCGGATCGGGTTCAAGTCCCACAACCTGGATGCGGTCCTGGACGGCGAACTCGACGCCCTGCTCGACGCGCTCGGCAAGTCGGACCGTGAGGCGAGGCTCGCCGCGGAGTAACCGCGAAGCCGGGACCGCGCCACCGGGCGGCGGGCCGCGTGGCAGTCTGTACCTGTGAGTCGCCTTCCTCTTCGCCTGGCCCTGATCGACGCAACCGCGCAACTCGACGAGGCCGGGGTGCGTAGCTCCCGTGCGGACGCCGAACTGCTCGCGGCACACCTGCTGGGGGTGGAGCGAACCCGGCTCGGGCTCGTCCCGCTCGTCGACGAGTCGGTGATCGACGCCTACAAGAAGATGGTCGACCAGCGGGCCAAGCGGATTCCGTTGCAGTACATCCTCGGTACGGCCGCCATGGGAGACATCGACATCGAGGTCGGCCCCGGCGTTTTCGTGCCGCGCCCGGAGACGGAACTGCTGCTCGGGTGGGCGCTCGCATTCCTCGGAAGCTGCGATCAGCATCCGCCGGTGGTCCTCGACCTGTGCACCGGGTCGGGCGCGCTCGCGCTGGCGATCGCCAACGCCCGCCCCGACGCCGTCGTACACGCCGTCGAACTGGAACCGCATGCGCTCGCGTGGGCCCGGCGCAATGCCGACGCCCGCGAACAGGCAGGTGACGCGCCGATCAGGCTGTACCAGGGTGACGTGACGGACCGGACATTGCTCGCCGGGCTCGAGGGCGGGGTCGACCTGATCGTCGCGAATCCGCCGTACATCCCGGAGGGTGTCGAACTCGAACCCGAGGTGGCCGACCACGATCCGCACAGCGCGCTGTTCGCCGGACCTGACGGTCTGTCCGTCATCAAGCCGATGATCTCGAACGTCGCGCGCTGGCTGCGCATCGGGGGAGCGGTCGGAATCGAGCACGACGACTCGAACGGCTCCGACGTCGCGGCACTGTTCGCGTCCCGCCGGGTGTTCGGCGAGGTCGCGGAGCATCCGGACCTGGCGGGGAAGCCGCGGTTCGTCGTGGCCCGGCGCGTCGCAACGGATATCGAGGCGCAGCGTGCAGGGGCCGACGCCGAGGGTGAAAGAATGAACCGGTGAGTACCGTTTACGACTGTGGCCTTCCCGATTCACGCTCCGCCGGACTGAGTGCGGCCAAGAATGCGCTGAAGGCCGGGCGTCTCGTCGTGCTCCCCACGGACACGCTGTACGGAATCGGCGCGGACGCATTCGACAGCGAGGCCGTCGCCGCCCTCCTGCGGGCCAAGGGTCGCGGGCGGGACATGCCGGTGCCCGTGCTCGTCGGCTCGTGGAACACGATCGACGGCCTGGTGTACAGCGTGCGCCCGCAGGCGCGCGACCTCATCCGGGCGTTCTGGCCCGGCGGGCTGAGTCTCGTTGTGGAGCAAGCGCCTTCGCTGGCATGGGATCTCGGCGACACCCGGGGCACGGTCATGCTGCGCATGCCGCTGCACCCGGTCGCCCTCGAACTGCTGCGTGAGGTCGGTCCGCTCGCGGTGTCGAGCGCGAACGTCTCCGGGCGCTCGCCCGCCACGACGGTGGAGGAAGCCCGCGAGCAACTCGGCGGATCGGCGAGCGTGTACCTCGACGGTGGCCGGGCGGAACAGGGGCAGGCATCGACAATCGTCGACCTCACCGGCGCCACCCCGCGGATCCTGCGTGAAGGCGCGGTGCCCACCGGCGATGTCGCCGCCGTACTCGGAGTGACGGCGGAGAGTCTGTCCGCCCAGTGAGTGCTGCCGAATCGGCCGGCGTGGTGCTGGCTCAAGCAGGTGGGGGCGCGGGTGTCCCGCTGCGCGAACTCCTGCTCGTCCTCTTCACGGCCGCGGTGGTGACCTACCTCGCCACCGGAGCCGTGCGGCTGTTCGCGCTGCGGTTCGGGGCAGTGGCGGTGCCGCGGGACCGGGACGTCCATGTCACCCCGACGCCCCGCCTCGGCGGGGTCGGCATGTATCTCGGCATGCTCGTCGCGTTGTTGTTCGCGCAGCAGCTACCCGCGCTCACCAGGGGATTCGAGTTCACCTCCGACATTCCCGCGGCCCTGGTGTCGGGGTTTGTGATCGTGCTGGTGGGGGTGGTCGACGACCGCTGGGGCCTGGACGCGCTCACGAAGTTCGTCGGCCAGGTCACCGCGGCCGGGATCCTCGTCGTGATGGGGGTGAGCTGGTTCATCGTCTATATGCCGTTCGGGGACGGCAGCACGGTCATCCTCGACCAGCTGCAGGCCGGTCTCGTCACCGTTGGTGTCGCGGTGGTGATGGTGAACGCCATGAACTTCGTCGACGGCCTCGACGGCCTCGCCGCGGGCCTCGGCCTGATCTCGTCGCTCGCGATCTGCGTGTTCTCGGTGGGACTTCTGCACGATCAGGGCGGCGACGTCAGCGCCTATCCGCCCGCTCTGATCGCCGCCGCCCTGGCAGGTGCGTGTCTCGGTTTCCTTCCGCACAACTTCCAGCCCGCCAAGATCTTCATGGGCGACTCCGGCTCCATGCTGATCGGACTGATGCTGGCGGCCATCTCCACCAGCGCGTCCGGTCGCATTCCGTTGACCGCGTACGGCACCCGCGACCTGCTCGGTCTGCTCTCGCCGCTGCTGTTGGTCGGTGCCGTCATGTTCATTCCGATCCTCGACCTGTTGCTGGCCGTGGTCCGGCGAACCCGCGCCGGGGTGAGCCCGTTCAGCCCCGACAAGATGCACCTCCACCACCGGCTCCTGCAGATCGGGCACTCGCACCGCCGCGTCGTGCTGCTCATCTACTTGTGGGTCGGTGTGCTGGCGTTCGGCGCGGTCGGTTCGGCCCTGTTCGACCGTCGCGTCGTCGTGCTCCTGGTCGCGGGAGGCCTGGTCTTCGCATTGGTCGTGACGGCTGTCCCGTCGATTCGCGGACAGCAGCACGATCGTCGGGGCTGACGGGAGGGTTGCCGCGGACCGGCGAGGATCCACTACCCTTGGCGACCGTGACGTTCACCCCTGCCTCCGCCCCTGATCACACCGCGTCGTTGCGGGCTGCCGTGCGCTACGGAGTTCTCGGTCTGATCGTGCTGGCAGTGGTCGGTTCGATCGTCGCTTTTCTCGTCGCGGGCAAGCCGGGCCTGTACGGGGCCCTTCTCGGTGCGGCGGTCGGGGGAGGATTCATCCTGTGCACCGCACTCGGTGTGCTGTTCACCGCGAAGCTTCCGGCGCTGACGGCGGGAGCGGTACTGCTCGGTACGTGGTTGCTGAAGATGATCCTCGCGATCACGGTCCTCGCGATCCTCAAACCGCTCGACTTCTACGACAAGACGGCATTGGTGCTGGTCATGGTGCTTTCGCTGGTCATCGTGCTGGGAGCGGAAACGTTCGGAGTGCTCGGTACCAAGGCGCCGTACGTCGAACCCACGCCGTCGGACGACGCCGGATCGCCCGATTCGGACGATAAGTAGTACTACGAGATGTAGTAAAATTGAATCGACCCCGACCCCGTCTACACAACGTCGTAGATGACTTGCTAAGGTCTGGGTCAAGCGAGAGCAATGAGAGTGCGAGTCAGTTACTCGCCGGTATTGCATGCTTGTAGGTGGCCGCACTTTCAGGGCCGCCGAGTCGACGAGAGTCGCCGACACCGACAGACGCTGGACTCGAACAGTCCGCAGCAGCTGACGAATACGCGAGTCGAGCTTGTCGACTTGTTTGATCGTCAATGTCCGATCGAACCGCAGTCAACGAAGGCTGCGGACCGACTACGGGAGAGAACGCTGAGCGTCATCAACGTGGCCGCGGAAGAATTCCACGCGCCTTCCCTGAACGACTTCTTCCCGCCCGCGGTCCTGTTCGAAGGGACTCCGTTCGAACTCGACCGCCTGATGCTGGTTCGCATCCTGCTGTCCGCGCTGATGATGCTCTTCTTCGTCATCGCGATGCGCAGCCCGAAGATCATTCCTCGCGGTGTCCAGAACATCGGTGAGATCGCGCTCGACTTCGTCCGGATCAACATCGCGGAAGAGATTCTCGGCAAGGAGCAGGGCAAGCGCTTCCTGCCGGTCATCACCACCATCTTCTTCCTGGTGCTCGCCAGCAACCTCGGCAGCATCATCCCCTTCATCAACATCTCGCCGAACGCGCGCATCGGCATGCCGCTCGTGCTCGCCGCCCTGGCGTACATCGTGTTCAACTACGTCGGCATCAAGAAGTACGGCTTCTTCAAGTACGTGAAGAGCAGCATCGTCGTCCCGGGTGTGCCGCTTCCGCTGCACTTCCTGCTCGTGCCGATCGAGTTCATCTCGACGTTCGTCCTCCGGCCGTTCACGCTCATGGTTCGTCTCATGGCCAACATGCTGGCCGGCCACATCCTGCTGGTGCTGTTCTTCAGCGCCACCCAGTACTTCTTCTTCGTCTCCGGTGGGTTCCAGGCCGTGTTCGGTGTGGCCTCGCTTGCCGCCGGCATTGCATTCACCTTCTTCGAACTGCTGGTGATCTTCCTGCAGGCCTACGTCTTCGCGCTGCTCACGTCGGTGTACATCGATCTGGCGCTGCACGCGGATTCGCACTAGCACCACAAATTTCACGACCAGCTACACCAAGAACTGAGCCTCCCGCCGAATCCGGCGGAGGTCAACAGAAAGGGAACGGAACACCATGAGCCTCGCCTACCTCGCTCAGGAAGCTGTCCAGGAAACCCGCTCGACGGGCTTCGGAGCCATCGGCTACGGTCTCGCCGCGATCGGCCCCGGCATCGGCGTGGGCATCGTTGTCGGTAAGGCAATCGAGGGAATGGTTCGCCAGCCCGAGATGGCCGGACAGGTTCGTACCACGATGTTCCTCGGTATCGCCTTCACCGAAGCCCTCGCGCTGATCGGCCTCGTCGCCGGCTTCATTTTCTAAGACCGTCACATGGCAGCCAACATCGCATTGCTCGCGGCAGAGGAAGAGAGTCACAACCCTCTCCTCCCCGCGACGTATGACATCGTTTGGTCGATCGTCTGCCTGGTCATCGTTGGTTTCGTCTTCTGGAAGTACGTCCTTCCGATGTTCCAGAAGGTCCTTGCCGAGCGAACCGAGCAGATCGACGGCGGCATCAAGCGGGCCGAAGAGGCCCAGGCCGAAGCGAAGGCGGCGCTCGAGCAGTACCGCGCTCAGCTGGCCGAAGCTCGCACCGAAGCTGCGCAGATCCGTGAGGACGCGCGCACCCAGGGGCAGCAGATCATCGCCGAAATGAAGGCACAGGCTCAGGAAGAAAGCGACCGCATCGTGGCCGCCGGCAACAACCAGCTGGTTGCCCAGCGTCAGCAGATCGTCGCCGAACTGCGCGCCGATCTCGGCCGCACCGCGGTCGACCTCGCTGAGAAGCTCATCGGTGAGTCCCTCGCCGACGACGTCAAGCGGGCCGGCACTGTCGATCGATTCCTGAACGAGCTCGACTCCATCGGCGCAAATTCCGCAGCAGGGAAGTGAGCACCATGTACGCAGCGAGCCGTGAGGCCTTGACGCAGACCCGTGCTGCGTTGTCTTCGGCCTTGGGATCCGTCTCTGCCGGAGCAGCCACAGCGGCCGCGGCCCAGATCGGGGCCGAGCTGTTCTCGGTCGTCGAGATCCTGGACGAGCAGCGCACTCTCCGGAGTGCCCTGTCGGACACCTCGACGACCGGGAGCGTTCGCGAAGGTCTGGCCCAGCAGGTGTTCGGCGGCAAGGTCTCGGCCGAGACCCTCGCCGTCCTGAAGGCGGCGGTGGGCCAGGACTGGTCCGCCACCTCCGACCTGCTCAACTCGCTGGTGCTCCTCGGTCGGGAATCGCTGCTGAAGGCAGCGGCCGATCAGGGACAGCTCGACGCCGTCGAGGACGAGCTCTTCCGTCTCGGCCGCATCGTTGCCGGTGACCCCAAGCTCGAGCAGTCACTGTCCGACCGTTCCGTACTGGCGAAGGGCAAGCGTGACCTGCTCTCCAAGCTGCTGTACGGCAAGGTCACCGCGGTCTCCGAGGCATTGGCGACCCAGGCAGTGGGCCGGTTGAAGAACTCCGCACCCGCGGACGCCTTCGACGAACTGTCGAATCTGGCAGCAGCGCAGCGGAAGGCCGTTGTCGCCAAGGTGCGCAGCGCTGCTCCGCTGTCCAGTGAGCAGTCGGATCGGCTGACCGCCACCCTCACCCGTACCTACGGGAAGCCGGTGACGGTTCACGTGGAGGTCGATCCTGAACTCCTCAGCGGCTTGGTCGTCCGGGTGGGCGACGAGGTGATCGACGGCAGCGGAGCGGGACGTCTCGCAGCGTTGCGGAAGTCCCTCAAGTAGTCCGCAACCGAACCCCATACCCCAGATCTTTTCGAAGACCAGACACCGAGAGCAGGAAAAACATGGCGGAGCTGACGATCTCCTCCGACGAGATCCGTAGCGCGATCGAGAACTACACCGCGAGCTACTCCCCGGAGGCCTCCCGCGAAGAGGTCGGCGTCGTGACCGACACCAGCGACGGCATCGCGCACGTCAGTGGCCTGCCTTCGGCGATGGCCAACGAACTGCTGGAGTTCCCCGGCGGAATTCTGGGCGTCGCGCTCAACCTGGATGCCACCGAGATCGGTGCCGTCATCCTGGGCGATTACGAGAACATCCAGGAAGGCCAGGAAGTCAAGCGGACCGGCGACGTGCTGTCGGTACCCGTCGGCGACGCCTTCCTCGGCCGCGTCATCAACCCGCTCGGCCAGCCGATCGACGGCCTGGGCGAGATCGCGAGCGACGAGACCCGCGCCCTCGAGCTGCAGGCTGCCTCGGTGCTCGAGCGTCAGCCCGTCGAGGAGCCGCTGCAGACCGGCATCAAGGCCATCGACGCGATGACCCCGATCGGCCGCGGACAGCGTCAGCTCGTCATCGGCGACCGTAAGACGGGCAAGACCGCCGTCTGCATCGACGCGATCCTGAACCAGAAGGCCAACTGGGAGACCGGCGACGAGAAGCAGCAGGTTCGCTGCATCTACGTCGCGATCGGCCAGAAGGGTTCCACCATCGCGGGCGTCAAGGCTGCCCTCGAGGAGCAGGGCGCGATGGAGTACACCACCATCGTCGCTGCCCCGGCCTCCGACTCCGCCGGTTTCAAGTGGCTCGCCCCCTACACCGGCTCCGCCATCGGTCAGCACTGGATGTACCAGGGCAAGCACGTCCTGGTCGTGTTCGACGACCTGACCAAGCAGGCCGAGGCGTACCGCGCCATCTCGCTGCTGCTGCGTCGCCCGCCGGGACGTGAGGCATACCCCGGTGACGTCTTCTACCTGCACTCCCGCCTGCTGGAGCGTTCGGCCAAGCTGTCCGACGCCCTGGGTGGAGGCTCGCTGACCGCGCTGCCGATCATCGAGACCAAGGCCAACGACGTCTCGGCCTACATCCCGACCAACGTCATCTCCATCACCGACGGTCAGGTGTTCCTCGAGTCGGACCTGTTCAACAAGGGTGTCCGTCCCGCCATCAACGTCGGCATCTCGGTGTCCCGTGTCGGTGGCGCCGCGCAGACCAAGGGCATGAAGAAGGTTTCCGGCTCGCTGCGTCTGGAGCTGGCCCAGTTCCGTGAGCTCGAGGCGTTCTCGGCCTTCGCCTCCGACCTGGACGCCGCCTCGAAGGCACAGCTCGAGCGTGGCGCCCGCCTGGTGGAGCTGCTCAAGCAGGATCAGTACAGCCCGATCCCCGTCGAGGACCAGATCGTGTCGATCTACCTCGCCGGTGAAGGTGTCTTCGACAGCGTGCCCGTCGGCGACGTCCGTCGCTTCGAGGCCGAACTGCTCGACGAGCTGCACCGCACCGCCTCCGGCGTGTACGAGAGCATCAAGGGCGGCAAGGCCCTCGACGCCGACAACGCCAAGGCACTGGTCGAGGCCACCGACAAGTTCAAGGAAACGTTCCTCGCGTCCGACGGAAGCCGGGTCGTGAACGAGGCCGAGGCTGAGGCTCTGGACGCCGGCGAGGTCGGCCACGAGCAGATCAACGTCAAGCGCACCACCGTCAGCAAGTGAGCGGCCTGCCCATGATGCTGCGAAACATGAAGGGAGAGTGATCGATCGATGGCAAGCATTCTCGAACTGAGGTCTCGCATCAAGTCGGTCAACTCGACCAAGAAGATCACCAAGGCCCAGGAACTGATCGCGACCTCGCGGATCACGAAGGCACAGTCGCGCGTCGCCGCGGCGAAGCCGTACGCCGAGGAGATCACGAAGGTTCTCTCGGAGCTGGCGAGCGCGTCCGCTTCGCTGGACCACCCGTTGCTCAACGAGCGCACCGATCCCAAGCGTGCCGCGGTCCTGGTCGTCACCAGTGACCGCGGTATGTGCGGCGGATACAACTCCAACGTCCTCAAGGAGGCCGAGGAGCTGTTCCAGCTGCTGCGCAGCGAGGGCAAGGATCCGGTGATCTACGTGCTCGGATCCAAGGGCCTGGGCTACTACACGTTCCGTGACCGCGATCTGGGGGGTGCGTGGACCGGGTTCTCCCAGAATCCGGGCTACTCCGACGCTGCCAAGGCGAGCCGGCACCTGGTCGACCTGTTCATGGCCGGATCCGGCTCCGAGGTTCCCGCGCCGAACGGTGAGGGCACCATCGAAGGCGTCGACGAGCTGCACATCGTCTACACCCGCTTCGTGTCGATGCTGACCCAGTCTCCCGAGGTTCGCCGGATGGCTCCCCTCGAGGTGATGGTCTCCGAGGAGCACGTCGAACTCGGCGAAGACATCCTGACGAACGGTCACGGGTCCAGCAACTCGGACCCGGTCGCCGGATACAACTTCGAGCCGGAACCCGACAAGCTGCTCGGTGCCCTGCTGCCGAAGTACATCAGCACCCGCATCTACTCCTCGCTGCTGGATGCTGCGGCGTCGGAGTCGGCTGCCCGTCGTACCGCCATGAAGGCCGCGACGGACAACGCAAACGAACTGGTGAACACGTTGAGCCGTCAGGCAAACCAGGCTCGCCAGGCCCAGATCACCCAGGAAATCAGCGAGATCGTCGGCGGCGCGAATGCGCTCGCCTCGAGCGCAGGAAGTGACTAAGCAATGACCGCAGCAGTAACCGAAAACAACGGGGCAGGCTCGGGTTCGTCCGTCGCCGGCCGCGTCGTGCGGGTCATCGGTCCCGTCGTGGACGTTGAATTCCCGCGTGGCGCCATTCCTGAACTGTTCAACGCCCTGCACGCCGAGATCACGCTCCCCTCGGTCGCCAAGACGCTGACCCTCGAGGTTGCACAGCACCTCGGCGACAACCTGGTGCGCACCGTCTCGATGCAGCCCACCGACGGTCTGATCCGCGGCACCTCGGTGTCCGACACGGGCAAGCCGATCTCGGTTCCCGTCGGCGACGTCGTCAAGGGCCACGTCTTCAACGCGCTGGGCGACTGCCTCGACGCTCCCGGTACGGGTCGCGACGGCGAGCAGTGGGGCATCCACCGCAAGCCACCGGCCTTCGACCAGCTCGAGGGTAAGACGGAGATCCTCGAGACCGGCATCAAGGTCATCGACCTCCTCACCCCGTACGTCAAGGGTGGAAAGATCGGTCTGTTCGGTGGTGCCGGTGTCGGCAAGACCGTTCTGATCCAGGAAATGATCACCCGTATCGCCCGCGAGTTCTCCGGCACCTCGGTGTTCGCAGGCGTCGGTGAGCGCACCCGTGAGGGCACCGACCTTCACCTCGAGATGGAAGAGATGGGCGTCCTCCAGGACACCGCCCTCGTCTTCGGCCAGATGGACGAGCCGCCGGGAACGCGTATGCGCGTCGCCCTGTCCGCGCTGACCATGGCGGAGTACTTCCGCGATGTCCAGGGTCAGGACGTGTTGCTGTTCATCGACAACATCTTCCGTTTCACCCAGGCCGGTTCCGAGGTGTCGACCCTGCTCGGTCGTATGCCTTCGGCCGTGGGTTACCAGCCGACCCTGGCTGACGAGATGGGTGAGCTGCAGGAGCGGATCACCTCGACGCGAGGCCGCTCCATCACCTCGCTGCAGGCGATCTACGTGCCCGCCGACGACTACACCGACCCGGCGCCGGCCACGACGTTCGCGCACCTCGACGCCACCACCGAGCTGTCGCGTCCGATCTCGCAGATGGGTATCTACCCCGCTGTGGACCCGCTGACCTCCACCTCCCGCATCCTGGAGCCCGGCATCGTCGGTGCCGAGCACTTCCGGGTCGCCAACGAGGTCAAGCGCATCCTGCAGAAGTACAAGGAACTGCAGGACATCATCGCCATCCTCGGTATGGACGAGCTGCAGGAAGAGGACAAGGTGCTCGTCGGCCGTGCCCGTCGTCTGCAGAAGTTCCTCGGCCAGAACTTCATCGTCGCCGAGAAGTTCACCGGTGAGCCCGGCTCCGTGGTGCCGCTCCGCGACACCATCGAGGCGTTCGACCGCATCTGCAAGGGCGAGTTCGATCACCTGCCCGAGCAGGCGTTCAACAGCTGTGGTGGACTCGATGACGTCGAGGCTGCAGCCAAGAAGATCGCCGGGAAGTAGTCGACGATGGCTGAGATGACCGTGGAACTCGTCGCCGTGGAGCGACGGTTGTGGTCTGGTTCGGCGACTCTCGTCAGCGCACAGACGACCGAGGGCGAGATCGGTGTCATGCCCGGGCATGAGCCGGTTCTCGGACAGCTGGTCGAGGGCGGAGTGGTTGCGATCACGACGGCCGACGGTGAGCGTATCGTCGCTGCTGTGCACGGCGGATTCCTGTCCGTGACCGCGAAGACAGTCACGATCCTCGCCGAGTCAGCCGACTTGGCCGAGGACATCGATGTGGAAGCGGCCAAGGCCGTGCTCGCAGAGAGTGGAGACGACCTCGAGGCGATTGCTGTCGCCAAGGGTCGGGTCCGCGCTGTCGAGCGCGCCTAGGCTGCACGAGAAAGACCGCGACGGAGCCGACGAACAGTGACAATCGGAATGACTGTGTTGATCATTCTGGTTGTGCTGCTCGCGGCCTTCGTCGCGGTTTTTCTGTATCGGCTTGCAGTACTGCGCCGCGGGGGCACCGCGGCGATCCTCCGGGTGACGCCTGCCCCGGGGGACACCGGGTGGCGCCACGGCGTCATCCGCTACGGCGAGGGCTCCCTCGTCTTCTTCAAACTGTCGAGTCTGCGACCCGGCCCCGATTCGCGTATCGAGCGCCAGGGCATCGAGGTCGCAGGTCGTCGCAGCCCCGAGGGCTCCGAATTCGACATCATGTCCGAGGAGATCATCATCCTGTCGGTCAAGGACCGCGGGAGCTCGTACGAGATCGCACTGGACGGGGGAGCGTTGACCGCGTTCCTGTCCTGGGTCGAATCGCGACCGTCCGGCCGATCGGTTCGCGGTCGCCGACTCTGATCAGGACTTCCCGGCGCCCGGCTTCCAGAGCACGTCGCCCTCGGGGTTCGCGAGCCTGCTGACGATGAACAGCAGATCCGACAGCCGGTTGAGGTATTTCGCCGGAAGAGCGTTGGTGGTCTCCGGGCTGGTGTCGACGGCCGCCCACGCGGACCGCTCGGCGCGACGGGTCACGGTCCGCGCCACGTGCAGCAGAGCGCCCAGCGCCGTCCCGCCCGGGAGAATGAAGGAGTTCAGCGGCTCCAGGCGTTCGTTCAGTTCGTCGCACCAGCCTTCGAGACGATCGATGTATTCGCCGGTGATGCGCAGCGGCGGGTATTTCGGTTCCGCCTCCACCGGGGTGGAGAGGTCGGCGCCGGCATCGAACAGGTCGTTCTGGATCTGCCGCAGGATCGACCGGATCTCCTCCGGCGGGTCGCCCAGCGCGACCGCAACCCCGATCGAGGCGTTCGCCTCGTCGCAGTCGGCGTACGCGATCAGCCGCGGATCGTTCTTCGACACACGGGAGAAATCGCTGAGTCCGGTGGTCCCGTCGTCGCCGGTCCGGGTATAGATCTTGGTGAGGTGTACGGCCATAGCGTTACGGTACCGGCCTCCGGTGCCGGCATCCCTGGCTCTAGGCTGTGTTCTGTGAGCGAACGCTTCCTTGTCACCGGCGGTAACCGCCTCGTAGGTGAAGTGTCTGTCGGGGGCGCGAAGAACAGCGTTCTCAAGCTGATGGCGGCAGCGCTGTTGGCTGAGGGCACCACAACCGTCACCAATTGTCCGGACATCCTGGATGTTCCTTTGATGGCCGACGTCCTGCGCGGCCTCGGCTGCGAGGTGGACCTCGATGATTCCGTCGTCCGGATCACGACACCCGCCGAACCCAAACACCACGCCGATTTCGCGGCGGTACGACAGTTCCGCGCCTCGGTGTGTGTGCTCGGACCGCTCGTCGCGCGGTGCCGTCGCGCCGTGGTCGCGCTGCCCGGTGGCGACGCCATCGGTTCGAGGCCCCTCGACATGCATCAGTCGGGGCTGCGGTTGCTCGGTGCGCACAGCACGATCGAGCACGGCTGCGTGGTCGCGCAGGCCGAGGACCTGCACGGTGCGAACATCCGGCTCGCGTTCCCGTCGGTGGGGGCGACCGAGAACATCCTGATGGCCGCCGTCCTCGCCAAGGGCGAGACGGTGATCGACAACGCGGCCCGCGAACCCGAGATCGTCGACCTGTGCAACATGCTGATCCAGATGGGCGCGAAGATCCAGGGTGCCGGCACATCCACGCTGACCATCCAGGGCGTCCCCAAGCTCGAGCCGACCACGCACCGCGTCATCGGCGACCGGATCGTCGCGGCGACGTGGGGGATCGCGGCGTCGATGACGCGCGGTGACGTGCGCGTGCGCGGGGTCAACCCGAAGCACCTCGGCCTGGTGCTCGACAAGCTGCGGGTGGCCGGCGCCGAGGTTACGGCCGAGGCGGACGGATTCCGGGTGGTCCAGGAAGCGCGGCCGACAGCCGTCAACTTCGCGACGCTGCCCTATCCGGGTTTCCCCACCGACCTGCAGCCGATGGCGATCGGCCTCGCGGCGGTCGCGGAGGGAACATCGATGATCACGGAGAACGTCTTCGAGGCGCGGTTCCGGTTCGTCGAAGAGATGATCCGGTTGGGCGCCGATGCGCGGACGGACGGTCATCACGCAGTGATCCGGGGAATCGCGCAGTTGTCGAGTGCGCCGGTGTGGTCGTCGGACATCCGGGCGGGAGCCGGCCTCGTGCTGGCGGGTCTCGTCGCCGACGGGGTGACCGAAGTGCACGACGTCTTCCACATCGACCGCGGCTATCCCCGCTTCGTCGAGATCCTGCAGGAACTCGGTGGCCGCATCGAACGAGTGGACGCGGAACCCGGTTCTTCACGGTGAGTCCGGCGTCACAGCAACCGGTACGAGCGGCGAGGCCCCGGATCCGAAGGGGCGCACCGGCTCTGACCAGCGGAATCCTGCAACGACGAACACCGTGACCTGGCGATTTGGCAAGCAGTTTCCCTTCGCGTAACTTATTCCAGGTCAGAGCGACACGGACACCGACCCCGGCCGGAAGGCGGGGGACACGAGGTTGGACGAAGGCGCCTGGTAAATCGGAAGTTCACCGCCGTGTATGGTGGTGCTTCAATCCCGGTTTGATCTTGATCAGCGTCACGGCTTGCGCCGGTGAGGCTGGTAGGATAAGATGGAACGGTTGCCCCGGAGAGGCTGAAGTTGTTACTTCGGCAGTGATGGTGTGCGCGTGTTCTTTGAGAACTCAACAGTGTGTCGATGAATGTCAGTGCCAAATGTTTTTGGTACTCCGCATCACGAGTGTTCAACCGCCTCTTGGGGTTTGGTTGATGTTGTGGTGTGGGTATTTGCTGGCTTCCCTCCTTCTTCCGTCGGTGGGGGGTCAGTGTTTGATTGAAGCTAGTTTGAGTTTTTGATCGCTAGTGATTTGACTCGATGTCTATGACTGATTAACGGGTTCGCCTGTGAAATCTAGAGTCTTCAACGGAGAGTTTGATCCTGGCTCAGGACGAACGCTGGCGGCGTGCTTAACACATGCAAGTCGAGCGGTAAGGCCCTTCGGGGTACACGAGCGGCGAACGGGTGAGTAACACGTGGGTGATCTGCCCTGCA
>NZ_CP070609.1:1082500-1630000 GCF_017068375.1 Rhodococcus koreensis | reverse complement strand
AGCGGAGTGATCTACCCATGGCCAGGTTGAAGCGACGGTAAGACGTCGTGGAGGACCGAACCCACTTAGGTTGAAAACTGAGGGGATGAGCTGTGGGTAGGGGTGAAAGGCCAATCAAACTCCGTGATAGCTGGTTCTCCCCGAAATGCATTTAGGTGCAGCGTCGCGTGTTTCTCACCGGAGGTAGAGCTACTGGATGGTCTAGGGGGCCCACAAGCTTACCGAAATCAGCCAAACTCCGAATGCCGGTGAGTGAGAGCGCGGCAGTGAGACTGCGGGCGATAAGGTTCGTAGTCGAGAGGGAAACAGCCCAGATCGCCAGCTAAGGTCCCTAAGCGTGTACTAAGTGGAAAAGGATGTGGGGTCGCGAAGACAACCAGGAGGTTGGCTTAGAAGCAGCCACCCTTGAAAGAGTGCGTAATAGCTCACTGGTCAAGTGATCCTGCGCCGACAATGTAGCGGGGCTCAAGTACACCACCGAAGCTGCGGCATTCACACAATGCACCCCTGCGATTCTGCGGAGTCGTGGGCAGTGGTGTGGATGGGTAGGGGAGCGTCGTGTGGCCATGGAAGCGGCGGGGTGACCCAGCCGTGGAGGCCACACGAGTGAGAATGCAGGCATGAGTAGCGAAAGACGAGTGAGAAACTCGTCCGCCGAATGACCAAGGGTTCCTGGGCCAGGTTAATCCGCCCAGGGTGAGTCGGGACCTAAGACGAGGCCGACAGGCGTAGCCGATGGACAACGGGTTGATATTCCCGTACCCGTGTGAACGCGCCCCTGGTGAATCAGTGATACTAACCATCCTGAAGCGTCCTTACGTCCCTTCGGGGGCCCTGGATGTGGATGCATGGGACCTGATCTGGTAGTAGCCAAGCGATGGGGTGACGCAGGAAGGTAGCTGAGCCAGTCAGTGGTAATACTGGTGTAAGCCTGTAGGGCGAATGGTAGGCAAATCCGCCATTCACACAGCCTGAGAGGTGACGCATAGCCGAATGAGGCGAATTCAGTGATCCTATGCTGCCGAGAAAAGCCTCTAGCGAGCTTTCACACGGCCCGTACCCCAAACCGACACAGGTGGTCAGGTAGAGAATACTAAGGCGATCGAGATAACTATGGTTAAGGAACTCGGCAAAATGCCCCCGTAACTTCGGGAGAAGGGGGGCCTCGTCCGGTGATCACTCTTGCAGTGTGAGCTGGGTGGGGCCGCAGAGACCAGTGAGAAGCGACTGTTTACTAAAAACACAGGTCCGTGCGAAGTCGTAAGACGATGTATACGGACTGACGCCTGCCCGGTGCTGGAAGGTTAAGAGGACCGGTTAGCCACTTCGGTGGCGAAGCTGAGAATTTAAGCCCCAGTAAACGGCGGTGGTAACTATAACCATCCTAAGGTAGCGAAATTCCTTGTCGGGTAAGTTCCGACCTGCACGAATGGCGTAACGACTTCTCAGCTGTCTCAACCATAGACTCGGCGAAATTGCATTACGAGTAAAGATGCTCGTTACGCGCGGCAGGACGAAAAGACCCCGGGACCTTCACTACAGCTTGGTATTGGTGTTCGGTTCGGTTTGTGTAGGATAGGTGGGAGACTGTGAAGCGCTCACGCCAGTGAGTGTGGAGTCGTTGTTGAAATACCACTCTGATCGTATTGGACCTCTAACCTCGGACCATGATCTGGTTCAGGGACAGTGCCTGGTGGGTAGTTTAACTGGGGCGGTTGCCTCCCAAAATGTAACGGAGGCGCCCAAAGGTTCCCTCAGCCTGGTTGGCAATCAGGTGTCGAGTGCAAGTGCACAAGGGAGCTTGACTGTGAGACTGACAGGTCGAGCAGGGACGAAAGTCGGGACTAGTGATCCGGCACCGGCAAGTGGAAGCGGTGTCGCTCAACGGATAAAAGGTACCCCGGGGATAACAGGCTGATCTTCCCCAAGAGTCCATATCGACGGGATGGTTTGGCACCTCGATGTCGGCTCGTCGCATCCTGGGGCTGGAGTAGGTCCCAAGGGTTGGGCTGTTCGCCCATTAAAGCGGCACGCGAGCTGGGTTTAGAACGTCGTGAGACAGTTCGGTCTCTATCCGCCGCGCGCGTTAGAAACTTGAGGAAGGCTGTCCCTAGTACGAGAGGACCGGGACGGACGAACCTCTGGTGTGCCAGTTGTTCCACCAGGAGCACCGCTGGTTAGCTACGTTCGGAAGGGATAACCGCTGAAAGCATCTAAGCGGGAAGCCTGTTCCAAGATGAGGTTTCTCACCCCCTCGAGGGGGTAAGGCCCCCGGCAGACCACCGGGTTGATAGGCCAGAACTGGAAGTCCGGTAACGGATGCAGGTGACTGGTACTAATAGGCCGAGGACTTACCACAAAGAAGCTACGCGTCCACTGTGCAGTATCTGAAACAACACACGTTTCGGAACTGAAGAAGAAGAACCACCACCACCATCGGTCCAACGATGTGTGGTTGTGTCTTCGCTGATGTTCCGTGTGACAGTTTCATAGAGTTACGGCGGCCATAGCGGAGGGGAAACGCCCGGTCCCATTCCGAACCCGGAAGCTAAGCCCTCCAGCGCCGATGGTACTGCACCCGACAGGGTGTGGGAGAGTAGGACACCGCCGAACATCCGTTACCGAAAGCCCCCCAACCATGTTGGGGGGCTTTCGGCATTTCACAACACTTTTGCCGACGGCAGCCGTTGCCGCGCACACCTTTTCACCCCGGTGTACCGCCGGCCAGGACCTGCAGCGCCCGTGACGCCAGATGGAGATTCAGGCGTGTGTCGACACTGCGGAGATCACGCCCGGTCAGTTCGTGAATGCGGGACATCCGGTACCGGAGTGTGCTGCGGTGGATCCTGAGGGCCTGCGCGGTCTCGTCGTACTTGCCGCCGCATTCGAGGTATTGGGCGAGGGTGGCCGTCATCGTGCTGCGGTGCTGCCGGTCGTAGTCGAGCAGGGGGCCCAGCCATTCCTGCACGAACGCCTCGACATCTCCGGTGCTGCTGTGCGAGTCGAGAATGCGGTAGACGCCGAGTTCGTCGAACTGTGCCACACCGCGAGGCGAGTTCGACTGCTTTCGTATTTCGAGGGCGCGAATCGCGTGGGTGTACGAGTCGGGGAGTGTGCTGGGAGAGGTGCATTCGGATCCGACCCCGACCACACCGACGGCGGGGCCAAGCGACTTCTCCAACGCTGAGAAGACGGTGTTCACGTCCGTCTTGGTGTCCATGACTGCGGCGAGGACGCCGGTTCGCTGCTCGTTGCCGTGAACGAGGAGGGCTGACGAGTCGGTGGCCGTCAGGTGACGACGGAACGCCTCGGTGACGGACTCGACGGACGTGTCCGGACCCCAGTGGACGACCAGGACGCGTTGCGGTGTGTGCAGGTCGTAGCCGAGCGCGTCGGCCCGCGAGTAGGCGCTGTCGTCGTCGGTGCCGGCCAGTAGGTCGGCACCCAGGTCGCGGCTCAGCCGTGCCTCCGTCTCGGCGAGCGATCTGCGGTGTGCCATGTCCACGGCGAGCATCGTCGCGGCGTGCTCGAGTGCGAAGGTGTCGAGATCGGTGGCGCGGTGATCCGGGTCGGACAGATACAGGACACCGAGAAGTGTCTGGCCAGGCCGGACCACCTGCACGATCCGGTTGTCGTCCCGCAGCGGCCGCCCCTCCATCGCGGCCCGGCGCAGGACGTCGACCCGGTTCCCGCCGCCGACCTTGCGGTACCGGGGTGCCGGCCCGGACGCGTCCGGGCCGGACCACACACGAAGATTGCCGAACGCGTCCTCGATACCGACGGCGAGTCCGGTCACCTCGTGGAGGGTCTCGGCGATGGCGGTCTCCTCGGCGCCGGTCGCGGCGAGTCGCCCGAACGTGCTGTGGATCTTCGCTTCCTCCTCGAGCCGCGCGGCTCTCGTGCCGATCGCGGTGATCTCGTCCGTGGCCTCGCGCAGTTGGCGTTCCTGGGTGGCGGCCCGGGAGCGGAGCGACGCGGCGCGCAGGGCCGACCCCGTGTGCTGAATCAACAACTCGAGGAGCGTCGCCTGCACCGGCGTCGGCGGGTAGTCGGCCCGCAGTGTCAGCGACACCGGCCGGGACCACGAATCGTCGAGCAACACGCGGTGCCGCCAGACGTCGTCGTCGGGGACTTCGCCCGTCAGCACGGTCACGGGTTCGACCGAGAATGGGCCGAGTTCGGGGAGGGCTTCGGCGAGCAGGGACAGGATCTCGTCCCGATTCCCGCAGTCGTGCATGTGTGCGGTCACGGCCAGCACCGCAGACAGGTTCGTGGCCCGCGGGGTGTGACCCACCCTCGGGTCTGGGGCTGCATCCAGATCCATGGCATGGAACTACCCCGTTTTGCGCCGTCGAAACCGGGACGCTGTCCAGCGGGGCCGGATTTCGGGGGATTCTTTCGTTCCGCTGTGACCATGTGGCGAGACGGATCAGCCGCCAATCTTGGTAACTGAGGGGTGGCACTTATGACCCAATCCAATAATTGGCACGATCCCGATCTGAACATGACTCGCGATGTCGTCGCGCACACGTCGGACGGGTGCGAGGGCTGTCTCGCACTCGGTACCCGCTGGGAGCACCTGATGTTGTGCCTGACGTGCGGCTATGTCGGATGCAGTGACGGATCACCGATGCGGCACGCGCGACATCACGCGGAACTCAGCGGTCATCCGATCGTCCAGTCGCTCCATGCGGGGGACAACTGGCGCTGGTGCTTCGTGCACGACGTCCAGATCTGCACGCCGTATCCGGCGACCGGGGCCCGGGTGGTCGCACCCAGCCTGGTGCCCGGGCCGGCGGACGACCTCAGACATGGTCTCCGTATCGCGAAATCGCAGTGACGATCGCAGACCAGACGGCGTCGGCCCGAACTTCGGGGGGAGCGCCGTCCAGCCAGCATGGCCGCACCGGGCTTCCGCCGGGGCGCGGCGGCGCCGGAAGCGGTCCGGGCACTGCGGCGTAGGCGTCCGTTGCGGGCACCGGGACGCATGCATCGTCGAAGGACGACCGGGACGTCTCCGGGTGCGTGCCGTGCCTGCGTTGCAGAATCTCCTGTCCCTCGCGTCCGCGCAGCAGGAAGAACAGCAGCGGGTCGTCGTCGAGGACCCACGCGGCCTGATACAGCACCGCAGCGGCGTGGCGGCACGGCACGTCCCACTCCTCGCAGGTGCAGGTCGCATCGGCGTCGAACATCGACGGAATCAGTGACACGTCGACGGCTGCGAGATCCTCGTCGAGTTCGCGGGGGAGCGTCCCACTCGACAACTGGGCGACGTGACCGCTCCGCGACGCGAGAGTCGCGAGCACCTCGCCCCACTGTCGCTCGTCCAGCGGGTCCACCCGGATCCGCACGTGCAGGCTCTCGTCGTCGGTGTGCACGTCCGCGGAGACGAGCCCGGGCGCGAACGTGAGCGGACCGACCAGTCCGCCACGGGCATAGGCGCGTCCGCGCTTCAGTGTGTTCGAGTCGAGCGCGGCCTGCTCGACGTCGTCAACCCAGCGCTGCGCCCACCAGGTCCTGCCGCGCGTGCGCCGGCCCTTCTGCGCAGGGAAGCGGGGATGCGTGATGGCGTCGGTCACAGGTCACCTCCGAAGTCGTAGTCGGGGCTCAGGGCCACCAGCCGGGCGAGTTCGCCGTCGGTCAGCTCGGTGAAGGCGGCGGCGCCGTGCGACAGAACCGAGTCGGCGAGTTGCCGCTTGGACGCGAGCATGGCGGCTATGCGTTCCTCGATGGTTCCCGCGGTGACGAGCCGGTGCACGACAACCGGGTGGGTCTGACCGATGCGGTACGCACGATCGGTGGCCTGGTCCTCGACCGCCGGGTTCCACCAGCGGTCGAAGTGGACGACGTGATCGGCCCGGGTGAGGTTCAGCCCGGTGCCTGCGGCCTTGAGGGACAGGATCAGGACGGGGACGTCGCCGTTCTGGAAGCGTTCGACGAGGTCCTCCCGGGCCCCGACGGACGTGCCTCCGTGCAGGAACTCGCACGTCACCCCGCGCGTCGTCAGGTGCCGTCGCAGCAGTCGTCCCATCGTGGTGAAGTGGGTGAACACGAGGGAACGGCCGCCCTCCGACAGGTTGGTATCGATCAGCTCGTCGAGCAGACCGATCTTGTGGGAACGGCCGGTGAGCGTGGCGTGCTCCTGGCCGAGGTACTGAGCCGGGTGATTGCAGATCTGCTTCAGACCGGTCAGCAGCGACACGATGCTGCCGCGCCGCCCGATGCCCTCGCTCGTCTCGATCCGCTCCATGGCGTCGCGGACGAGCGCCTCGTACATGCCGGCCTGCTCCGGGGTGAGAGTGACGTCGAGGTCGATCTCCGTCTTCGGTGGAAGCTCGGGGGCGATCCCCGGATCCGACTTCCTGCGCCGGAGGACGAACGGTGAGATCAATGCCGCCAACTCCGCCGCGCCGTCGGGCCCGTCCATCTCTGACGAGCCGTCGTAGCGGCGCCGGAACTGCGCGTAGGGGCCGAGGAGACCGGGGGTGACGCCGTCGAGGATCGACCAGAGGTCGCTGAGCCGGTTCTCCACCGGAGTGCCGGTGAGGGCGACGCGCGCCTGTCCCTGAATGGTCCGCAGCGCCCGCGTCACGGCTGCGGACCGGTTCTTCAGATGCTGGGCCTCGTCCGCGACGACCAGACCCCACGTCGTCCCGGCGAGAACTTCGCAATCGAGCCGCATCGTCGCGTACGTGGTGAGGACGACGGTGTCGCTGCCGTCCGCGACCGTCTCACCGGGAGGCCGGCGGCTCGGACCGTGGTGGACGAGGACACCGGTGCCCGGTGCGAAACGCTCGATCTCCCGCCGCCAGTTCCCCAGCAGGGACGCGGGACAGACCACGAGTGTGGGTCCCGCCGTGTCCGGGTCCTGCTGCCGGTGCAGGTGAAGCGCGATGAGGGTCAACGTCTTTCCCAGGCCCATGTCGTCGGCGAGGCAGGCGCCCAGGCCCCGTGACGTGAGCCCGGCGAGCCAGCGGAAGCCGGTCAACTGGTAGTCCCGCAGTTGCGCGCGCAGGGCTGCGGGGACCGGCACGGGCTCCGGATCCCCGTCCGACAGCTCCCGCGCCACCGCCGCGGCCGCCCCGTAGGAGTCGACGCGGACGTCGTCCTCGCCGCGCCTGGCCCGGCCGGTCAGCGCGGCCCGAAGGGCCTCGACGGCCGTCATGGTTCCGGTCCGCCGCAGGAGGGTCTTTCGTATCGTCTCCGCGTCCGCGACGACGTACCGGTTGCGGAGTTTCACGACTGCCCGCTTCGCCGACACCAGCTCTTCCATCTCCTCCCGCGTGAGCACGTTTTCGCCCACCGCGACGCGCCAGTCGAAGTCGAAGGCACGGTCGCCGCCGAAAGCGGCTGCGCCCTCCCGGGATCCGGGGTCGCCGAGGATGATGCGGGTCGACGTCTGGGCGACCAGTGCGCGCGGCCAATGGATCTGGACGCCCCGCTCGCGCAGCCGACGGCCGGCGTCCCCGGCGAGGGAGCCCAGGTCGTCGTCCTCGAGCCGGATGCGGTGCGGCGTCTCCGCCCGCAACAGATCTTCGAGCGGAGCCCAGTCCTGGGCCGCGCGGCGGAGGGCACCGAGAACCTCGATCCGCGGGTCGGAAGCGAACGCGGATTCGGCGAGCGTCGGATGCCGCCACAGGTCCACGGCGTCGCACACCACTCCGGGCCGCGCGACGCCGTGCACCTGGACCGTGGCGTCGAATTCGCTGTCCGAGAGATCCACCGCGCCGGGATCGACGGGGTCGATCCGCAACGACAGCGCGATCGCCTCGGGTGTGAGGGCGTCCGCCCACGCCTGCAGTTCCGGGGAGGGGTCGGCATCCCAGGCCAGGTAGGGGCCGGCGTCGGCGGGCGAACCGAGTCGCGGGACGGTGTCGACGACCGAGGTGAGGAAGTCGCGCAGGACGTCCGCGGCGGCGGGGAGGCGAACACCGTCGGCGCGCGGATCCCCGAGCGGGATGGCGCGAGCTTCGGGCGGGAGCGCGGCGGCCAGCAGACGCAGGTGCGATGCGTCCTCGTCGTCGAGGGTGCCGAGCCGCCAGACGTCGCGGCCGTGCGGTGTGACCGAGGGCAGGACCTTGCCCGCCTCGAGGTATCCGACGGCGGTGCGGGCGGAGGCGGCCCAGAACGCGACCGATCGATGCGCCGTGTCGCCGGGTGCCGGCGACAGCAGCATCGGCAGCGCGTCAGCGAGGGAAACATGCTGCGTCGGAACGCTGTTCACCTCTCTGCCGGTGAAGATCCGGGTGCGGGAATCGGCACTCGGTGGCTGCTGCCCGTCCGGTGAATCGCTCCAGAACACCAGGCGCGAGTCGCGCGGAGGATCGGCGGGGACGAAGGTGGCCGCGCAGCCGGCGAGGGTGGGCTCTGCTGTCACTACTGCGCCTTTCGCCGGGTTTATGGTACGCCGTACGTCAACGAGGCGGCGTGCGGAATTGTTCCCGGGCGCCGTGGGAAGATCTCGGCATGGGAAGAAGCGCGGCACCGGAGGGCGACCCCGCCCGCACCATGGAGTTGCTGTGGGGTGGCCGCAGCACGCCGATCTCGCGTCCCCGCAACGGCAAACCCGGCCTGACACTCGACCGGATCGTCGAGGCCGCCGTCTCCGTCGCGGATGCGGAGGGGCTGGACGCCGTCTCGATGCGCCGGCTCGCGGCCGAACTCGGCGTCGGGGCGATGTCGCTGTACACGCACGTTCCCGGAAAGACGGAACTGGTCGAGGTGATGCTCGACCGGGCGCTGTCCACGCTCGAACCGGGTGACGACACCGACGCGGGGTGGCGGGAGCGTCTCACGGCCGCCGCGCACGACTATTTCCAACTGCTGTGCGCACACCCGTGGATGCTCGGAGTCGTCGCGCTGAGCCGGCCGGTCCTCGGGCCCGGCGGGATGGCCAAGTACGAGCGGGAACTGCGCGCGGTCGAGGGACTGGGACTGCCGGACCTCGACATGGACTCCGTCGTCACACTCCTCGACAGTTTCGTCGCCGGCGCGGCGCGGGCGGCGGTGGACGCGGCCGCGCTCGCCGACCAGGGCGAGGCGGACAGCGAGTGGTGGCAGAGCGTCGCGCCGCACTTCGAGAAGGTCTTCGACCCCGAGCGGTTTCCGCTCGCCACCCGGGTCGGGGCCACGGCGGGGGAGCACCACAACGCCGCGTTCTCGCCCGCCCACGCCTTCGAATTCGGGCTCGCCCGGCTACTCGACGGAGTCGGCGCCCTCATCGTCGGCGGCGGAACCGGCGGGGATTAGTTCGGCGGGAACGGCCAGCGTGGTCGGTTCGAGACGCCCGCGCAGGGTGACGGTGTCGGTACATTGCCACCGCGTGCCTTCGTCCTCGGACGCCGCGGCGATCGCCCGCTCGGACGCGACGACGTGCCCGGGAACATTCTTGGCGAGCTCGGACAACCGCGCCGCCTCGTTGACCGGATCGCCGATCACCGTGTACTCGAAACGTTCGTGGGCGCCGATGTTTCCGGCCACCGCGCGACCGGCCGCCACCCCGATTCCCGCATCGCATTCCGGTACCTCGGCGGTGAGCCGTTCGCGCAGGACCCGAGCAGCGGACAGGGCCGCACCGGTGTGGTCGTCGAGCGCCATCGGTGCCCCGAAGATGGCCAGCGCGGCGTCGCCTTCGAACTTGTTGACGAACCCGCCCCGCCGGTCGACCTCGTCGACGACCACGTCGAAGAACCGGTTGAGCAGATCCACGACCTCCGCCGGAGACCGGGTGGCCGCGATCGTGGTGGACCCGATGATGTCGACGAACAGCACCGCCACGTCGCGTTCCTCCCCGCCGAGTTCGGGGTTGTGCCGAAGCGCCTGCGACGCCACGTCCTGCCCGACGTGCCGCCCGAAGAGGTCGCGGATCCGCTCACGTTCGCGCAGTCCCTCGACCATCCGGTTGAACCCGGTCTGCAGCGCGCCGAGTTCGGTGCCGTCGTACACGACGACCTCGGCATCGAGATCGCCGTCGGCCACCTTCGCCATGCCCTGCGCCACCGAGCGGATGGGCGCCTCGGTGGCGCGCACACTGATCACCACCAGCAGCAGACCGAACAGCAGAATTACACCACCGAGCGCGAGGATCGACACCGCGAGGCTGGTCGGGCTCGCCGGACGGATGAAGCTGAAGATCGCGATGAGCATCAGGCCAAGCACGGGAACGCCCGTCCCGAGGATCCACGCCAGCGCCGTGCGGCCGGTGATGCCGAGCGTGCGGCGGGGTTGCGGTCCGTCCGATCCGAGTGCGCGGGCGGCGATGGGACGGAGCGCGAACTCCGTCAGCAGGTAGCAGAACGCACACACCGTGATGCCGGCCATCGCGATCGTGAACGCGACCTTCGGGATGGTCTGGGGATCGATGAGGCCGTACAGCGTCGTGAAGAAGACCAACCCGATGCCCCACAGCGCCGCCTGGACCCGGGTCAGGCGCCACGGGGCGCGGAACGCCGCCGACCGGTCGTGGTCGGTGGGCACGTCGTCCTCCGTTGCCCATCGCAGATCCGACACCAGTCGCTTGGTGCCCCAGGTCACGCCGATCAGCACCGCGCACAGCACGAACACCGGCACTGCGACGAAGTTGGCGATCGCGAACTCGCTCGCCCACACACTCGGCCCGGGGACGACGACGCTGATGAGCAGGCAGGTGATCACCGCACCGACGAGATTCGTGAACACCAGCGGCGCGGTCAGCAGCAACTGGACACGGATGCGGCGCCGGCGGGGACTCTCGTCCGGCGATCCCAGCAACCACGACCCCAGCGGGGCGACGGATCGGCGAGGGCTGAGCATAGTCATTCGAGACTAGTCGGCACGATCCCTTAGGGTGGGCGGGTGCGCCTAGTGATTGCCAGATGCCGAGTCGACTACGTAGGCCGTTTGACGGCACATCTGCCCACCGCTCGTCGCCTGTTGTTGATCAAGGCCGACGGTTCCGTGAGCATCCACGCCGACGACCGCGCCTACAAGCCCCTGAACTGGATGAGCCCGCCCTGCTGGCTCGTCGAGGACTCCGTCGAGGACGCCGAAGCCCTGTGGGTCGTGACCAACAAGGCCGGTGAGGAACTGCGGATCACCATCGAGGAGATCGAGCACGACTCCCGTCACGAACTCGGAGTCGATCCCGGGCTCGTCAAGGACGGTGTCGAAGCGCACCTGCAGGAGTTGCTCGCCGAACACGTGGAAACGCTCGGCAACGGCTACACATTGGTCCGGCGTGAATACATGACGGCGATCGGTCCCGTCGACCTGCTGTGCCGGAACGCCGACGGCGCGTCCGTCGCCGTGGAGATCAAGCGCCGCGGCGACATCGACGGTGTCGAGCAACTCACGCGGTACCTCGAACTGCTCAACCGCGATCCGCTGCTGGCACCGGTGAGCGGCGTCTTCGCCGCCCAGCAGATCAAGCCGCAGGCCAAAACCCTTGCCACCGACCGCGGAATCCGGTGCCTGGTGCTCGACTACGAAGCGCTGCGCGGCACCGAGAGCACCGAGTTCCGGCTCTTCTGAGGCCTAGGCTGAACCCGTGCCCCGTCGTAAACCGCAGCGGAAGAACACGCGCCGCAGTGCGCCCCCGGACAATTCCGAGGGCTCGCTGTTCGGTAGTGCGCTGATGCGTCAGGAATCCGGTCCCGCGGGCGACGCGGACGAGAGCTACATCGTCCGCACCATCCCCGGGGCCCGGGCGACCAAGTCGTACCGGTGCCCGGGCTGCGATCACGACATCCGGCCCGGTGTCGCCCACCTCGTCACCTGGCCCGCCGAATACGGCGGAGCCGAGGACCGGCGGCACTGGCACACCGGGTGCTGGTCGGGACGCAGCACCCGGGGCCTCACCCGCAGGTGGTCCTAGCTTCCGGTCTTCACCGTTCGCTGACCCGCAGGCCGGTTCGCCTGGGTCTTCTCGACGGTGGAGAGCACCGCGGTGTCCTCGTCCGAGTTGTCCGTCTCGTCCCCGGACTTCTTCCCTGACGCGTTCGACCCGGACTCGCCCGACTCGGTCTTGCGGTCCGCTGCGCCGTTCGGTGCCGACTGGCTGTTCGGGTTCTCGTTCGGACGCTTCTCGGACTTCGACGCCGCGGTGTCGGGATGCGCGTCCAGGAGTTCACTCTCCCGGTTGACCGACGCCAACATGGCGGGAACCGAATCGAGCTGCCCTCGAATGCCCAAGAGCTGCGCCAGGATCCGGCCGCGGAGCACGCGAAGCTCTTCCGCGAGTTCCTTGGCGTGGGCGATCTTGCGCTCCGACTGGTCGGTGGCAGCCTGCAGCCTGCGCTCCGCCTCGTGCGTGGCGTCCGCGAGACGACGCTGCGCCTCGGCCTTGCTGGTGGACTCGAGCTCGTTCACCGCCGTGATCGTCTTCTGGCGGCGCTCGGACATCGAGAGGTCGAAGTCCTCCTGAACCTGCGAGCGACGCAGTTCGGCCTCGGCGGCGAGGCGGTCGCGCTCGGACTGCGCGGCCTCGACGATCTTCGCCGCCTCCGTGCGGGCCTTCGCCATGGTCTGCTCGTGCTGAATCTCGAGCGCGCTGCGGCGGTCTTCGAGTTCCGCGACCAGCGACTCGTACTGGCCGCGGAGCTGCGCGCCCTCCTGCTCGGCGACGGAGATCGTCTCGGCGGCGTCGGCCTCGGCCTTCGCGCGCACCTCGGACGCCTCGTCCGACGCGAGCCGGAGCATGCGCGAGATGCGGTCGCTCATTCCCTCCGCGGTGGTCGGCGGAACCGACAGGCGGTCGACGTCCTTGCGGAGATCGTCGATCTCGTCCCGCGCGTCGTCGAGTTGCTTGGCGAGATCCCGCGCCTGCGCCGCCGCGGCGTCGCGGTCGGCGGCAGTGACGCGCAGCTCGGCGTCGAATCGCTCGAAGTAGTTGCGTACCTCGTCCCGGTCGAATCCCTTACGCACGGTGGAGAAGGGAAGGGGGATCGAACCACGGTCCTGCTCGTTTACCATGGCCGCCAATCTACCTGGGCAAAGTAGAACTTGTCTCTGCGCCTGGCACCCGGCGGCCGGTCACAGCTCTAGTGGGTCGCCGACGGCTCGACCAGCTCGACGAGAACTCCGCCCGCGTCCTTCGGGTGGACGAAGTTGATGCGCGAGTCGGCGGTTCCGCGGCGGGGTGCGTCGTACAGCAGCCGGACGCCGCGCTCGCGCAACTGGGCGGAGATGGCGTCGATGTCGGTGACGCGGTACGCCAGCTGCTGGAGACCGGGACCGCTGCGATCGATGAACTTGGCGATGGTCGAGTTCTCGTTCAGCGGCGCGAGAAGCTGCAGCGCGGTGCTGCCCGCGGGAGCGCCGACGACGCTCAGCATCGCTTCGCGCACGCCCTGCTCCTCGTTCACCTCTTCGTGTGTCGACACCATGCCGAGGTGCTCGGAGTACCACGCGATGGCGGCGTCGAGGTCGGGAACGGCGATGCCGACGTGGTCGATGGCGGTCACCAGATCCGAGGACAGCGGCGACGTGGACTGGGTGGGGGAGGACTGTGTCATGGTCCCGACGTTAGCGCTACCGTTTCGGTAGTTCTCGTCGGGATGTGACTTCCGTCGCCCGGCACCCGCCCATTCGTCTCACGCGGAGGAAATCGTGACCAGTTCTGTGATCGTCGCCGGAGCCCGGACCCCGATGGGCCGGTTGCTGGGTTCGTTGAAGGATGTGTCGGGTTCCGATCTGGGTGGGGTGGCGATTCGCGGTGCACTGGAGAAGGCGGGCGTCGCCCCCGAACAGGTCGAGTACGTGATCATGGGCCAGGTGCTCACGGCGGGGGCCGGTCAGATCCCGGCGCGGCAGGCCGCCGTGGCCGCCGGGATCGGGATGGACGTGCCTGCGCTGACGATCAACAAGGTGTGCCTGTCGGGGATCGACGCGATCGCGTTGGCGGATCAGCTGATCCGGGCCGGCGAGTTCGACGTCGTCGTCGCCGGCGGCCAGGAGTCGATGTCGCGTGCCCCGCACCTGCTGGAGAAGTCGCGGGAGGGGTTCAAGTACGGCGACGTCACGATGCGCGACCACATGGCGTTCGACGGGTTGTACGACATCTTCACCGATCAGGCGATGGGCAGCCTGACGGAGGCGAAGAACGCGGAGGACGGGCAGCGGATCAGCCGTGAGGAGCAGGATGCGTTCGCGGCAGCGTCGCACCAGAAGGCGGCGCGCGCCTGGAAGGACGGTGTCTTCGACGACGAGGTCGTGCCGGTTCCGGTGCCGCAGCGCAAGGGCGATCCCGTGCTCGTCGGCTCCGACGAGGGCGTGCGGGGCGATACGACCGCCGAGTCGCTGGCCAGGTTGCGGCCGGCGTTCAGCAAGGACGGCACCGTCACCGCCGGGTCGGCGTCGCAGATCTCGGACGGCGCGGCCGCCGTCGTCGTGATGAGCAAGGCGAAGGCTCAGGAACTGGGGCTGTCCTGGATTGCGGAGATCGGCGCGCACGGGGTGGTGGCGGGCCCGGATTCGACGTTGCAGTCCCAGCCGGCGCGGGCCATCGCGAAGGCGTGCGCCAAGGAAGGGATCGACCCGAAGGACCTGGACCTGGTGGAGATCAACGAGGCCTTCGCTGCGGTCGGGATCGCGTCGACGCGGGAGCTGGGCCTGGATCCGGAAATCGTGAACGTCAACGGCGGCGCGATCGCGATGGGGCATCCGCTGGGGATGTCGGGTGCGCGGATCGCACTGCATCTGGCACTCGAGTTGCGCCGTCGCGGCGGCGGCGTGGGCGCGGCGGCACTGTGCGGTGGAGGCGGTCAGGGTGACGCCCTGATCGTCCGCGTCCCCAAGTCTTGACAGACGATGGTCCGTGGTGGTGTGCCTCACACCACTACGGACTGTCGTAGATGGTCGGGCACAATGGTCGGCATGGCGAACGTCTTCGATCTCAGCACCACGGCCAAGCGCTTCCGATTTGTCGCAATTCTGGAGGCATTCACCTGGCTCGGCCTCCTCATCGGCATGGCCTTCAAGTACCTGCCCGCCGACGGCAACGAGATCGGCGTGAAGATCTTCGGCCCGATCCACGGCGGCGTCTTCGTGCTGTACCTGCTCGTCTCGCTGTGGACCGCGCGCAAGCTGAGCTGGAACCTGGTCACCGTCTTCTGGGCGCTCGTCGCCAGCGTCCCGCCGTTCGGCACCGTCGTGTTCGAGGTCTGGGCGGCCCGCACCGGCCGCATGGCCGAACTGTCCCGGACCGGCGAGGCGAAGAGCGAACCGTCGCTCGTCTGACCGAGTCCGCGGTAGGCACGGCCCGCATTCCGGCGCACGCTCGAATCGTGACAAACTGGTGGACGTGACTCGACCAGGTTCTCGTCCGTCAGCGCGTTCCTCAGCAGTGGCCGCAGCCATGAGCGGAGCAGTCGATCTCTCCGCCCTCAAGGAGCGTGCGGCCGCTCCGCCCCCGCCTGCGCCCGCACCCTCCGGGGACGGCGCCGCCCCGGCCGCCCCCGGCGGCACCGGCCTCGCATCCGTCATCGACGTCACCGAGGCGACGTTCGAGGCGGAGGTCCTCGTCCGGTCCCAGCAGGTCCCGGTCGTCGTGGACCTGTGGGCCACCTGGTGCGAGCCGTGTAAACAACTCTCACCCCTGCTCGAGAAGCTGGCACACGAGGCCGGTGGCACCTGGGTGCTCGCCAAGGTCGACGTCGATGCCAACCCGCGCATCGCGCAGGCTTTCGGCGTCCAGTCCGTCCCGACCGTCGTCGCCATCGCCGGCGGTCAACCGCTCGCCGACTTCCAGGGCGCGCAGCCCGAACCGCAACTGCGTCAGTGGCTCGCCGCCGTCCAGCAGGCGACCGCCGGAAAACTGTCCGGGCCGCCTGCCGGCAACGGCGACGCGGACGAGCCCGAGCCGGAGGACCCGCGTTTCGTCGCGGCCGAGGCGGCGCTCGACGAGGGCGACCTGGCCGCAGCCGAAGCCGAGTTCCAGAAGATCCTCGACGCGGAACCGGACAACGCGGAGGCGCAGGGCGCGATCCGCCAGGTACGTTTCCTCGCCCGCGTGCAGTCCGTCGATCCCGGTGCCGTCGCCGCGGCGGACGCCGCCCCCGCCGACATCGACGCCCAATTGCAGGCGGCGGACGTGGAGCTCTACTCCCAGGCGCCCGACGCGGCGTTCGCCCGCCTCATCGGTGTCGTCGCCCGCAGCGCCGGCGACGACAAGACCCGGGTTCGGACCCGTCTGCTGGAGTTGTTCGAACTGTTCGACCCGGCCGAGCCGGTCGTCATGACCGCGCGCCGGAAACTCGCCGCGGCACTGTACTGACGAGGAACCGGGGTGAGTGCTTTCGGCGCTCACCCCGGTCACCCCCGACGGCGATCAGCTGCGAACGCGCTCCACCCGTCCGACCAGAAGGACGTAGGACGCGATTCCGATCGCGGTCACCACGGTCATGTAGACGAATCCCGGAGCGAAACTGTCCTCGGTGACGAGCAACCCGATGACGATGGGCGTGGCGATCGACGACAGGTTGCCGATGAAGTTGAACATCCCGCCGGTCAGCCCGAGCAGCCGTTCCGGTGCGAGTGCCGACACCAGCGACCACGTGATCGACGCGAGTCCGTTGCCGAAGAAGGCGATGGACAGGAACACGATCACCATCGCGGTCGAGTCGGTGAAGTTCGCGCCGATCATCGCGACGGTCAAGAGCAGTCCGACGATGATCGGACCCTTCCGGGCGACTCCGAGAGAGACCCCCTTGCGCAGCAGGAAGTCCGAGAACACCCCGGAGAACAGCACACCGACGAGCGCCGCGACGAACGGCAGCGACGCGAGGAATCCGGACTTGTTCCGCGAGTCTCTCGGCGCAAACCCGGGTCCTTCAGGTCCGGGATGGCCGATCTGGTTTGTCGGACTGTGTGGCTAGTGTCTTCGGTCATGGCGGGGAGGGTGGTGAAGCGGGCGTTCAAGTACCGTTTCTATCCGACTGCGGTGCAGGCGGAACAGCTTGCTCGGACGTTCGGGTGCACCCGGTATGTCTACAACCGGGCGTTGGCCGAGCGGTCGCGTGCCTGGTCGCAGGAGCAGCGACGGGTCACCTACGCGGACACCTCGAAGATGCTCACCGGATGGAAACGAGACACCGAGACCGAGTGGTTGGCGGAGCCATCGAAGGGGCCGTTGCAGGAGGCGCTGCGGCAGTTGCAGGGTGCGTTCGAGAAGTTCTGGCGCAAGCAGACCCGATACCCGCAATTCAAGAAGAAGGGGCAGTCGAAGGATTCGGCGACCTACTACTCGAACTGCTTCGCCTACCGCGGCGGGCAGGTCCGGTTGGCCAAGCAGTCCGAACCCTTGGATATTCGGTGGTCGAGGCCGCTCCCGGAGGGGACAGTACCGTCGCAGGTGACGGTGTCGCGCAATGCTCGCGGTCAGTACCACATCTCAATTCTCGTCGAGGACACGATCGCCGAACTCGAGCCGGTCGATCGGGTGGTCGGGCTCGATGCCGGGATCACGAGCCTGTACACACTCTCGACGGGGGAGAAGATCACCAACCCGCGCCACGAGCGCGCGGACCGTGCGCGGTTGGCGAAGGCGCAGCGGATGCTGGCCAAGAAGCAGAAGGGATCCCGGAACCGGGCCAAGGCCCGACTGAAGGTCGCGAAGATTCATGGCCGGATCGCCGATCGGCGCCGCGATTATCTGCACACACTCTCCACTCGACTGGTGCGCGAAAACCAAGTGATCGCCATCGAGGATCTGAGTGTGCGGAACATGGTGAAGAATCGGTCGTTGTCTCGGGCGATCTCGGATGCGGGTTGGTCCGAGTTCCGGTCGATGCTCGAGTACAAGGCCGACTGGTACGGGCGGCGGGTGGTGGCGGTCGACCGGTTCTATCCGTCGTCGAAGACCTGCTCGGTGTGCGGGGAGGTCGCGTCGACGATGCCGCTGGACGTGCGGGAGTGGGCGTGCCGGTGCGGCGTCGTCCATGATCGGGATGTGAACGCGGCGAGGAATATTTTGGCCGTCGGACTGGCGGTGGCAGCCTGCGGAGACGGTGTGAGACCGCCTCGCACATAACGTGCGGGGTGGCGACTGTCGGTGAAACAGGAACCTCGGGACGCGAGTCTCGAGGGGAATCTCGGTCGTTCACGGCCGAGAGGAAGTCAAGTAATCCATGCCCCGGTAAATCAACGAGGTAGGTGGGAACCAGGTGACGAAGAACCACCGCGTCGACGTGAGCCAGAACTGCCCCAGGTATATTCCCCACAGCTTGTGCCGGCCGAGGACGGTGGCGACATCGTTCCGGGTCACCTCCGGACGCTCGCGTTCCTCCTCCACGAGGTCGACGTGCCAGGACAAGCACGGACTGCAACCATGAGAGAAGGAAGGGAGCAGGGCCAGTTCGATGAACTGTCCGGAGGTGTAGAAACCGATCACGATCGTACGTTCATGCTCGGGTACCAGGCCGTCGCGACCCGGCTGTTGATCGGGATACGCGGGCGCCCCCGAACACGCCGACCAGCAGTCGCAACGCGATGAGCGCCACGAGGCCGCCGATGACCCCATGCACGCGGTCGCGATCGAGCAGAGGATGAGGGCAGGCGGGGCAGAGCAGTCTCGGGGGAATCCGGTCGACGAGCCATCCACCGGGAATCTGCAGCGCTGCATACGTCCAGCCGAAGGCCGACAGCAGAAGTCCCCAGTCCGTACATGCCCGACGAGCGGATGCGCGGCCTCGTGCCGGTCGTGTGCCGGGCCGCCGGACGGATCTCCGCGGCGCTCGGCTATCGGGAGATCTGAGCCGGCGACCGGTCAGCGGTACCGGCCCTCGCAGGCCTGCTCGCCTCCGAGCACGCCGGTGCGGAAGGCGTCGACCCGGGAGAACCCGCTCGGCACGGTCTCCCCGTTCACGTCACTGGCGGCGAGTCCGTCGGTGAGCAGTCCCGAGACCGCCTCGTCGAGGTCGCCGGGGGACAACCACACGCTGCCCTCCGCCAGGGTGGCCGGACTGGCCGGGCTCAGCGCGCTGGTGATGACACCGGACAGGCAGGCGGCCCGCAGCGCGGTCTGCGGTGAGTGCAGATCGTCGCCCCGGTCCCGCTGCAACGCCAGGGTGTACCGCGAGGCGAGCAGGACGTACGCGTTGTAGTCGCCGGTGAGCTTGGTCTGGAACAGTTCACGACGGCCCGGGCGTCCCGGTGTGCCGCGTTCGGCGAGGGCGTCGACACTGACCCCGATCGTGTTGGTGGCCGGGCAGTACGACACCGGTTCCGTCACGTCGGCGTCCGCGCAGTCGAGGTCGGCGCCGTCGAGTTGCAGCGTGGGCGGATCGCTGAGATCGAAGATCTGCTGGAACGACGTGAAGAACGCCTCGACGGACTCGTCGGTGACGGGAAGTTCGCCGTCGTCGGTGTCGTCGGCGAAGCGCTGCGGCAGATCCGCGCGCCGCGAGTCGATCTCCTTCTCGTCGATGCGCGTGCACGCTGCCGGTCCGTCCGTGAATCCGATCTGGGTGGCGGTGACTCGTTCGAACGCCGAGCCGTGCACGTTGTCCGGATCGTTCGGGTCGGTGTCACCGATCGCCACTGCCGACGCCAGTACCTTGTTGAGGCCGTCCGACGTGTTCAGCGTGAAATGGGGCGCCTTGTCTTCCGCGATGTGCCGCATGAATGCCCCCGCGAAACAGTCGGCCTGCTGTTCCCGCACGATGCCGCCGCCCACGTTCTCGTCGGCGATTCCCGCCTTCGTCTGGACGGCGTGCCCGTACTCGTGGGCCAGCACGAAGACGGCGGCGACGATGCCGAACTTCTCCACGACCTCCGGCAGCAGCAGCGCGCGGTCCCAGCCGATGGTGTGGTCGGTGCTGCAGTAGCCGGCGTTGAGGAGTTCCTTGGTGCTGTCTCCGCAGAACCGGGGGCCGTCGGAATCCCGCGGATCCCAGGAGATCAGCTCCTCCACCGGCTCGAACGTGCGCTGGAACAGTGCCGGGAACTCGGTGCGCCAGTAACTCTCGATGTCGCTCACCGCGTTGGCCGCCATCGTGTCGATCTCACCGCCGTCGGTGCCGGTGACGGGGAGGTCGGCGGCGGGCGCGCCCTTGCGGGCACCGCTCGGACCCGACGTGGCGTCGAGGCCCGCCACCTTGAACGGATCGTCGTAGATGGACGCGGCCTCACCGTCCACCGAACGCGTGCACCCCGACAGTACGACCGCAGTCGCGGCCAGAACGCTCACGCTCGCAGCCCACAGCCGACGTCGGGTCAGCAAGGCCGTGCCTTCATCAACGCTCCAGACTCATCCAGATCGCTCCGTTCGCGGGCAGTGCCACCTCCGCGGAGGCGGGACGGCCGTGCCACGGCTGCGAAGTTGCCGTCACCGCACCGAGATTTCCCCAACCCGATCCTGCGTAGACCTCGGCGTCGGTGTTGAGAATTTCACGCCATTCGCCCCGTTCTGGCAAGCCCACACGATAATTCGCGTGCGCGGAACCCGAGAAATTGAACAGGCACGCCAGAATCGACCCGTCGGTGCCGTAACGCAGGAAGCTCAGGACGTTGTTCGCCGTGTCGTTGGCGTCGATCCAGGAGAACCCACCCGGTGACGTGTCGAGCGTCCACAACGCCGGGTGCTCGCGGTACGTGGCGTTGAGGTCGTGGACGAGCCGGAGCAGACCGCGGTGGAAGCCGCCCGTATACGGGTCGTCGAGCTGATACCAGTCGAGTCCGCGTTCCTCGGACCACTCCGCGGTCTGCCCGAACTCCTGACCCATGAACAGCAGTTGCTTGCCGGGGTGCGACCACATGTACGCCAGCAGGGCCCGCACGCCGGCGGCCTTCGACCAGTCGTCGCCGGGCATCCGCGTCCACAGCGTGCCCTTCCCGTGCACCACCTCGTCGTGGCTGATGGGGAGCAGATAGTTCTCGCTCCACGCGTACATCAGGGAGAACGTGATCTCGTGATGGTGATAGCTGCGGTGGACGGGATCGTGCGCCAGGAACCCGAGGGTGTCGTGCATCCACCCCATGTTCCATTTCATGTTGAACCCGAGTCCGCCGACGTTGGTCGCGCGGGTGACACCCGGCCACGCCGTCGATTCCTCGGCGATGGTGACGACCCCGCGGTGCTGCTTGTGGACCGTGGCGTTGGTCTCCTGCAGAAACGCGACCGCCTCCAGGTTCTCCCGGCCGCCGTGGATGTTCGGTGTCCAGCCGCCCTCCGGCCGCGAATAGTCGAGGTACAGCATCGACGCGACCGCGTCGACGCGCAGACCGTCCACATGGAACTCGTCGAGCCAGTACAGCGCATTGGCGACGAGGAAGTTGCGGACCTCGCGACGCCCGAAATCGAACACGTACGTTCCCCAGTCGAGTTGCTCGCCGCGCTGGGGATCGCTGTGCTCGTAGAGCGGTGTGCCGTCGAACCGGGCCAGCGCCCACTCGTCCTTGGGGAAGTGGGCAGGCACCCAGTCGACGATGACGCCGATGCCGGCGGCGTGCAGGTGGTCGACGAACCACCGGAAGTCGTCGGGCGAGCCGAACCGTGAGGTGGGCGCGTAGTACGACGTCACCTGGTATCCCCAGGACCCGCCGAACGGGTGCTCGGCGACCGGCAGCAGTTCGACGTGCGTGAACCCCGTCTCCGTGACGTGGGCGGCGAGTTGCTCGGCCATCTCGCGGTAGTTCAGCCCCGGTCGCCACGAACCGAGGTGCACCTCGTACACGCTCATCGGGGACTGCGCGGGCTCGGTGGCCGCCCGCTGCGCCAGCCACTCGGCGTCGTTCCATTCGTACGTGCTCACCGACACCCGGGACGCGGTCGCGGGAGGGACCTCCGTCGCGAAGGCCATGGGGTCGGCCTTGTCGCGCACACTGCCGTCGGGGCCGTGGACCCGGAACTTGTACAGGTCGCCGACCTCGATCCCGGGGACGAACAACTCCCACACCCCCGTCGACCCGAGCACCCGCATCGGGAAGTTCCGGCCGCTCCACCCGTCGAAATCGCCGATCACGCTCACCCCGCGGGCATTGGGCGCCCACACGGCGAACGACGTGCCGGTGACGGTGCCGTCGGGGGTGTCGTAGCGGCGGCGGTGCGCGCCGAGGATCTCCCACAGCCGCTCGTGCCTGCCCTCACCGAACAGGTGCAGGTCGAGTTCGCCGAGCGTCGGCAGGAACCGGTAGCCGTCGGCGGAGACGTCGTTGTGACCACCCGGCCACGTCGTGGACAGCCGGTAGTCCATCAGGTCCCGGTACGGCACCAGCGCGCCCCACACACCGTGCGCGAGGTGTTCCAGCGAGAAACTCGTCCCACCGATGACGGCGTCGACGGCCTCGGCGTAGGGGCGCAGCGCGCGGATCACCGTGCCCTCGGGATGTGGGTGCGCGCCCAGGATCGAGTGCGGGTTGTGGTGCTCGCCCCGGGCCAGCAGGTCGAGGTCGGCGGCGTCGGGTGCGATGGCGACAGGCGGTTCGACGGTCACTATGTACCTCCGCGGTAGGCCAGCTTCGTTCTGGCCGGATAGGGAATCGACGGTAATGCCAGGATATGGGCCACGGCCCGCCACGGTTCGAGGCGCACGAAGTTGGTCTGCCCCCAGTGATACTGCTCCCCGGTGACCTCGTCGAGCACGGTCAGGTGGTCGTGCCAGTCGCGGCCGAGCGCCGGCATGTCCAGCCACACGTTGCCCTGCTCGGCGCCGTACGGGTTGAGATTGATCACCGTCAGCACGGCGTCGCCGGTGGTGGCGTCGAACTTGGAGTACGCGATCAGGGCGTCGTTGTCGACGTGGTGGAAATGGATGTTGCGCAACTGCTGCAGCGCCGGATGCTGCCTGCGGATCCGGTTGAGCGCGGTGATCCACGGTTCCAGGGACTCGCCGCGGGCGGCCGCTCCCTCGAAGTCACGGGGACGCAGCTGGTACTTCTCCGAGTCGAGGTACTCCTCACTGCCCGGACGCACCGGAACATGTTCGTACAGTTCGTAACCCGAGTACACGCCCCACGTGGGCGACAGGGTCGCCGCCAGCGCGGCGCGCAGCGCGAACATTCCCGGACCGCCGGTCTGCAGGCTCTCGTGCAGGATGTCCGGGGTGTTGACGAAGAGGTTGGGGCGCGCCTCGTCGGCCTTGGCGGCGATCTCCTTGCCGAACTCCGTCAACTCCCACTTGGCCGTCCGCCACGTGAAATACGTGTAGGACTGCGTGAACCCGCGGCGGGCGAGACCGTACAGTCGTGCCGGACGGGTGAACGCCTCGGACAGGAACAGGACGTCCGGATCCGACTTTTTGACCTCGGCGATCAGCCACTCCCAGAAGTCCGCCGGTTTGGTGTGCGGGTTGTCGACCCGGAAGATCTTGACGCCCGCCGCAACCCAGTGCCGCACGACCCGCAGGACCTCCGCGTAGATGCCGTCGCGGTCGTCGTCGAAGTTGACCGGGTAGATGTCCTGATACTTCTTCGGCGGGTTCTCGGCGTAGGCGATGGTGCCGTCGGGAAGGACGGTGAACCATTCCGGGTGCTTCTTCGCCCAGGGATGGTCCGGTGCGGCCTGCAGGGCCAGGTCGATCGCCACCTCCAGGTTCAGCTTCCGGGCGGCGGCGATGAACGCCTTGAAATCGCGCAGCGTCCCGAGCTCGGGATGGATCGCGTCGTGGCCGCCCTCGTCCGAGCCGATCGCCCACGGCGAACCGACGTCCTCGGGGCCCGGGGTCAGCGTGTTGTTGGGGCCCTTCCGGTTGATCTTTCCCACCGGGTGGATGGGCGGCAGGTACACCACGTCGAAACCCATCGACGCGATCCGGGGAAGCGCCGCCGCGGACGTCGCGAACGTGCCGTGCCGGGGCCTGCCGTTCTCGTCCCGGCCGCCGGTGGATCGCGGGAAGAACTCGTACCACGACCCGAACAGCGCCCGCGTGCGATCGACGAGCACGGTGTGCGCCTCGCTCTTCGTGACCAGTTCGCGCAGCGGATGCGCGCGCAGCAGTTCGGTCACGTCCGATCCGAACGCCGGAGCCACCCGCTCGGAGAGGTGACGGTCGGAACGCAGCGACGCCGCGACCCCGGTCAGTCGTGAACGGTCCCCGCGGGGGACGCCCTTCGCGGCACGCTCGAACAACCGTGCACCGATCTCGAGGTCGTTGGCCAGTTCGGCCGGACCCTGTCCCACCGCGAGCTTCGCCTCGACCCCGTGCTTCCACGTGGTGACCGGATCGCTCCAGGCCTCGATTCGGAACGTCCAGAGACCCTCGCCGGTCGGGGTGAAGGAACCGTCGACCGTGTCGGGCACCGGACCGCTGGTCATGGGAATCCGGAACGTCGCCGAGCCGCCGGACGAAGCACTGCGCGGCCCCCGCACCGCCAGTGTGGCGGCCACGGCGTCGTGACCTTCGCGCCACACGGTTGCCCGGACGGGAAACACCTCACCCACAACGGCCTTGGCGGGAAAGCGGCCGCACCCGACGTTCGGTTCCACGTCGTCGATTCCGAGTCGACCTGTCACACTGGGCTCCGTTCCATAGCCGGAAGTTGCCGGCGGCTCGTGGGCTGGGCCGCCCGTTCAACCGTAGTGGAGTCGACCGGTTCCTGTCCGTATTGGAGATCTGACGCCCACCCGGCCCGACACGGCGCGACGACGCCCGCAGTGCGTTATCGTTCGCGAGGTGAAAGCCTTGCGTCGGTTCACTGTCCGAGCCCACCTTCCGGAGCGGCTCGCTGCCCTCGGTCCGCTGTCCACCAATCTTCGCTGGTCGTGGCATCCGGCCACGCAGGAACTGTTCGGATTGCTGGACGAGGACCTGTGGCGGCAGGTGCAGTTCGACCCGGTCCGGATGCTCGGTGAGGTCGATCCCGCCCGCCTGGACGAACTGGCCGAGGACGTCGCGTTCCTGGCCCGGCTCGACGCCGCGGCCGCCGACCTCGACGACTACCTGTCCCGGCCCCGCTGGTATCAGAACCAGCAGGCCAAGGGAGTGTCGCTGGACGGCGGGATCGCATATTTCTCAATGGAGTTCGGGGTCAGCGAAGTGCTGCCCAACTACTCCGGCGGCCTCGGAATTCTCGCCGGCGACCACCTGAAGGCGGCATCCGATCTGGGACTGCCGCTGATCGGTGTCGGGTTGTTGTACCGCTCGGGATACTTCCGGCAGTCGCTGACCGCGGACGGCTGGCAGGCCGAGCACTACCCGCCGCACGACCCGCAGGGCCTGCCGCTGCGCCTGCTCACCGAGTCCGGGCCGCAGTCGTCCGACGGGGCGCCCGTCCTCGTGCACGTCGCGGTACCCGGCGGTCGGGTGCTGCGTGCCCGCGTGTGGATCGCCCAGGTGGGGCGCGTCCCGCTGCTGCTGCTCGACTCCGACATCGCGGAGAACGACGCCGAGATGCGGGGCGTCACCGACCGCCTGTACGGCGGCGACCAGGACCACCGCATCAAACAGGAGATCCTCGCCGGCATCGGCGGCGTCCGCGCGGTGCGCGCCTACACCCACGCCTACGGCCTGCCCGATCCCGCCGTCTTCCACATGAACGAAGGTCACGCCGGTTTCCTCGGCATCGAGCGGATCCGCGAACTGGTCACCACCGGCGGGCTCGACTTCGACGAGGCGCTGGCCACGGTCCGCGCCGGCACCGTCTTCACGACCCACACCCCCGTTCCCGCGGGAATCGACCGGTTCCCGGCCGACCTCGTGCGGCACTACTTCGGCGGCGACAACGGGGCGAACGAATCGTCCCTGCTGCCGGGGCTGACGATCGACCGGATCCTCGGACTCGGGCGCGAATCGGATCCGTCCGTGTTCAACATGGCCCACATGGGCCTGCGTCTCGGGCAGCGAGCGAACGGTGTGTCCAAGCTGCACGGCATCGTCAGCCGGGAGATGTTCCAGCCGCTGTGGCAGGGCTTCGACGCCGGAGAGGTGCCGATCGGCTCGGTCACCAACGGTGTCCACGCGCCCACCTGGGCCGCACCCGAATGGATCGATCTCGCCACCCGCATCCTCGGCCCCGAACTGGTCGAGGAGGCCCGCGGCTGGGAGCGGCTGCAGGATCTGTCCGCCGAGGAGCTGTGGGCGACCCGCAACGCGCTGCGCGGAAAACTCGTCGAGGAGGTGCGCCGGCGGGTCCGGGCGTCCTGGATCGAACGCGGCGCGACGTCCGCCGAACTCGGCTGGACGAACGAGGTGTTCGACCCGAACGTGCTCACCGTCGGCTTCGCCCGGCGCGTGCCCACCTACAAGCGTCTGACGCTGATGCTGCGCGACCCCGAACGGCTGCGGGCACTGCTCCTCGACGAGGAGCGTCCGGTACAGCTTGTGGTCGCCGGGAAGAGTCACCCCGCCGACGACGGCGGCAAAGCCCTCATCCAGCAGGTCGTGCGGTTCGCCGACGCCGCCGACGTCCGGCACCGCATCACCTTCCTCCCCGACTACGACATGTCGATGGCGCGGTACCTCTACTGGGGTTGCGACGTGTGGCTCAACAACCCGCTGCGCCCGCTCGAAGCGTGCGGCACGTCGGGGATGAAGTCGGCGCTCAACGGCGGACTGAACCTGTCGATCCGCGACGGCTGGTGGGACGAGATGTTCGACGGCGAGAACGGCTGGGCCATCCCGACCGCGGACGGCGTCGTCGACGAGACCCGGCGCGACGACCTCGAGGCCAGCGCACTGTACGAACTGCTCGAGCGCGCCGTCCTGCCGAGGTTCTACGACCGCGCGGACGGACTGCCGGTGCGCTGGGTGGAGATGGTGCGTCACACGCTGCAGAATCTGGGCCCCAAGGTGCTCGCGTCGCGGATGGTGCGCGACTACGCCGTCCAGTACTACGCGCCCGCGGCCGAATCGGCTCGGACGGTGGCGGCGGAGAACTTCGCCGGCGCCCGCGAACTCGCCGCGTTCCGTCGACGCGTCGAGGCGGCATGGCCTGCGGTGACGGTCCTGCAGGTCGACGGCGCGGGGCTGCCCGACACTCCCGAGATCGGAGCGAATCTGGTGCTCCGCGCCCGTATCCGCCTCGGTGAACTGTCCGTCGACGACGTCACCGTGCAGGCCGTGATCGGCAAGGCCGGACCGGACGAGGAGCTCACCGACATCGTTACGGTCCCGATGACGCATTCGGCGTCGGACGAGTCGGGGGAGTTGTTCGTCGCCGACCTGGCGCTGCCGCTGTCCGGCTCGGTCGGGTACACGGTGCGGGTGCTTCCGCACCACGATCTGCTCGTCGATCCGTCGGAACTGGGCCTGGTGACGGTGCCGAACCCTTGACCGGCTCCACTGAGCCGGCCGGGGTTCGTCCCGGCACGGTTTACGGGCCGACGTCCCGGCGCCGGAAGCCGGCGACGCCGGCGAGGAACAGGGCCGCCGCCAGAATCAGCAGAACGGCGAGGGGGGCGGCCGCGAAGCTTTCGGCAGGCAGCGCCGGCGTGTAGTGGAAGGGGGAGAGAATCCCGAACCAGTCCGGGAGGACCTCCCCGAACATTCCGGCGACGAGAACGTAGCCCACGAACGCCCACAGAGCCGGCAGCGCGCGAGGGATCAGCCCGTAGACGGCCGCGCACGATCCGACGATCACGAGCACTGCCGGCACCGTGTTCAGGGCCGCGCCGGTCAACCGGCCGAGCGCGCCCGCATCGGACAGCGTGAACGCCGCGGTGATCCCCATGCCGACCCCGGCCATCACTGCGATCGCGACGGCCGCGGCCGCGATGACGACCAGCTGGCCACCGAGCCACCGCGCCCGCGACACGGGGGTGGCCAGTGCCTCCTCGGCGCGACCGGACGATTCCTCCGAGCGGATCGACACGACGGCACCGACGGCGTACATCGCGGCCATCACCACCAGGAACACCAGATACAGGGCGAACGCGCCGTCGGCGGCCGCCGCGGCGCCACCCGGCAGCAGCTGTGCGAGATCGGGATCCTGTCCGATGAAATCGCTGATCTGCCTGCCGAGGGAACCGATGGGCAGCGACAGAGCGAACACGCCGACACCCCAGGCGAGGATCTGGCCGCGCTGCTGGCGCGCCGCGAGCGCAGTGACTCCGGTGAGGCGGGGGGACGCCTCGGCGCGCCCGCCCCGCGGCGGGAGGAGTCCCGCCCCGACGTCCCGGCGACCGATGGCGCCATACGCGCAGATGACGGTCAGCGCCGCCGCGACGACGCCGATCAGCAACGGCCACCATCGTTCGTCGACGTACGCGCGGGTGGCCTGCGACCAGCCGATCGGCGACACCCACGTCAGCAGGCTCCCGCTGTGTCCCTGCTGCACGTCGCCCACCGCCCGAAGCAGGTACGCGACGACGACCGCGCAGATTCCGGCACCGCTTGCCGCGCGGGCGTGTTCGGTGAGCTGCGACGCCAGCGCCGACAGCGCGGTGAACACCAGACCCACGACCAGCACACCCGCCGACATGTTCAGCGAACCCACCGGAGGCAGACCCACGGCGAGCAACCCGATGACCAGCAGCAGCGCGACGAACACATTGGCGAGGGCCGCCGAGATCAGTCCCGCCGTGATTCCCGCGTACCGCCCGACGACGCCGGCGCGCACCAGTTCCGCGCGCCCGGTCTCCTCCTCCGTCCGCAGATGCCGCGTCACCAGCAGCACCGACATGATCGCCACGGCCACCATCGTCATGCCGGCGATCTCGTTGGCGACCATCGCACCCAGCGTGTAGTCGTCCAGGCCGTAGCCCGGCCCGGCAAGGGCGGTGGCGGCCGGGGACGAGATGAGTTCGGCACGGGCCTGCCGGGATTCGGCGGTCGGGTAGATGGTGGAGTAACTCGACGCGAGCAGGACGGTGAGACCGGCCACCGCGACCGTCCACACCGGAATCCGGACCCGGTCGGTGCGCACCGCCAGTTCGGCGAGCACACCCGTCCCGCTCAGCTGACTCACTGCGACCGTCCGATCCCGAGCGCCTCGACCTCGTCGCGGTACTCGCGGAGGAACAGGTCCTCCAACGTCGGCGGGTTGGCGGTGATCGAGACGATGCCCAGCCCCGTCAACGTGGTCATGACCGGGTCGATCTGATCGGAATCGACGTCGAACGTCACCGTGTTCGCGTCCTCACCCTTCTGCAGGTTGTGCACACCGGGGACGTTCCCGATCGGATTGGGCTTGATCCGGGTGGTCGCCGTCACCGTCGTCCGGGTGAGATGCCGCAGCTCGGACAATGTTCCCGCCTGCACCGTCCTCCCCGCCCGGATGATGGTCACGGCGTGGCACAGCGCATCCACCTCGGCGAGGATGTGGCTGGACAGCAGCACCGTGCGTCCGCCGCGCGCGAATTCGGTGATGCACTCCTGAAACACCGCCTCCATCAACGGGTCCAGGCCCGACGTCGGCTCGTCGAGGATGAGGAGTTCGGTGTCGGCGGCGAGCGCGGCCACGAGGGCGACCTTCTGCCGGTTGCCCTTCGAATAGGTGCGGCCCTTCCGGGTGGGGTCGAGTTCGAACCGCTCGATCAGCGACGCGCGCCGCGCCGGATCGAGTCCGCCGCGCAGTCGCCCGAGAAGGTCGATCGCCTCGCCGCCGGACAGGTTGGGCCACAGGTTCACTTCGCCCGGCACATAGGCGAGCCGCCGATGCACGGGTACGGAATCACGCCACGGATCGGAACCGAGAACGGACGCCGAACCCCCGTCGGCGCGCAGCAGACCGAGGAGCACCCGGATGGTCGTGGACTTGCCCGCGCCGTTGGGTCCGAGGAATCCGTGCACCTCGCCCGGCTTCACCTCCAGGTCGAGGCCGTCGAGGGCGAGCACTTCACCGAACTTCTTGGTGAGTCCGCGGACTGAGATCGCAAGGTCCATCGGTCGAGCATAGGTGCGCACCGATCCGCTGTCCGACTCAGTGCGGAGCAGCGTTTCAGGGGCGTGAGTCGCGGATCCGTCCCAGCGCCTTGCGCACGACCTCCGGATCCGACGTCTCCCAGAACGGTGGCAGCGATGCCCGCAGATACCCGGCGTACCGGGCGGTGGCGAGCCGCGGATCGAGGACCGCCACCACACCCTTGTCGTCGACGCTGCGCAGCAGACGTCCCACACCCTGCGCGAGCAGCAGCGCCGCGTGATTGGCTGCGACGGAAAGGAACCCGTTGCCGCCGCGCGACTCGACCGCCTTCTGCCGGGCGACCAGCAACGGGTCGTCGGGGCGGGGGAACGGGATGCGGTCGAGGATCACCAGGCTCAGGGACGGACCCGGCACGTCGACGCCCTGCCACAGCGACAACGTGCCGAACAGCGACGTCGGCTCGTCGCCGGCGAACGCCCGGACGAGGGCGCCCGTCGAGTCGTCACCCTGGCAGAGGATCGGGGTGTCGAGCCGGTCGCGCATCGCCTCCGACGCGGCCTTCGCGGCCCGCATCGACGAGAACAATCCCAGCGTCCGCCCGCCCGCCGCCTCGACGAGTTCGGCGATCTCGTCGAGATACGTGGGGGACAGGCCGTCCCGCCCCGGCGGCGGCAGTTGCTTCGCGATGTAGATGATGCCGGCGCGGGCGTGGTCGAACGGCGACCCGACGTCGAGGGCGTTCCACTTGAGCGTGCCCGTGTCGGACGGCGCCTCGGACCCGGTGGCCATCGCCGGATCGATCACGACGGACGACTCCGCGGGAAGTCCCCAGTTGACCGCGAGGCCGTCGAAGGACCCGCCGACGGTCAGCGTGGCGGACGTGAGGACCACGGTCGATTCCGCGAACAGCCGGGAACGTAGCAGCCCGCCGACCGACAGCGGCGCCATCCGCACCACCCGGCGGATCGAACCGCGGTTGTCGTCGGCGGCCAGCCACACCACGTCGTGGCGCTTCGCCGGATCCGGCTCGTCGAACGCGCTGAGAACCCGGACGGCGCTGTCGTGAACCTCCTCGACCGACGCGAGCGCGGTGTTGCGGGCGGCGGCCGCCTCCGGGTCGCTCAACGCCATGCCCGGACGGGACGGGCCGATGGCCGTGCGCAGCGCCCAGGCGGCGTCGCGGACAGCGGCGAGCGCGGGCGCCGCACCGGGCGGCAATGCCTCCCACCGCTCGGGCCGCAACTCCTCGAGCAGCGCCGCCCAGCCCTCGCCCGCCGCCTCGAGACGATCGGCGTCCTGCTCCTCGACGAGCTTCGCGCAGCGCCGCGCCGCGGCACTGATCGTCGACGCCGCCAACTCCGCGGTGGCAACGTTGGTGACGCGGTCGACCAGTTCGTGTGCCTCGTCGATGACCACGACGTCGTGTTCGGGGAGGATCGCGATTCCGGTGATGGCGTCGATGGCGAGCAGGGCGTGGTTGGTGACCACGACGTCGACCTGCGACGCCTCCGCGCGGGCCCGCTCCGCGAAGCAGTCCTCGCCGACCGGGCAGCGGGACTTGCCGAGGCACTCCCGGGCCGTGACGCTGACCTGGCGCCACGCCTTGTCGCTGACTCCGGGGGCCAGGTCGTCGCGGTCGCCGGTCTCGGTGTCCGAGGACCACTCGGTGAGGCGCTGGACCTCACGGCCGAGCCGGGACACCGCGAACGGGTCGAACAGCTCGTCGGCCGGTGGCTCCTCCGCAGTCCCGGTGTGGATCTTGTTCATGCACAGATAGTTGTTGCGGCCCTTGAGGATCGCGAAATGCGGCCTGCGGCCGAGTGAACCCTGCAGCGCGTCCGCGAGCCGCGGCATGTCGCGGTCGATCAGCTGACGCTGCAGCGCGATGGTGGCCGTCGAGACGATGACCGTCTTGCCGCTCTGCACGGCGTGCCGGACGCTCGGCACGAGGTAGGCGAGCGACTTGCCGGTACCCGTACCGGCCTGGACGGCCAGATGCTCCCCGGTGTCGATCGAATGCGCGACGGCGGAAGCCATGGTCAGCTGGTTGGACCGCTCGGCACCGCCCAGCGACCGCACCGCCGTGCGCAACAGCTCGGGGACGTTGGGGAGGTTTTCAGGCACCCGAGCAGGTTACTCGGGACCTACGTCAGAAATCGTCACGCGGTCCGAGGGGACGTCCGCGTCGCGCCCTACGAGGCGCACCCCGGCGGCCCGCATCGCGGTGATCGCGGCCTCGACGGTCGCGGGCGCCACACCCGCGGTGAGGGGGAGCAGCACGCGCGTCGGGAAGCCGGCGGCCACGGCGTCGAGTGCCGTCGCGACCACGCAGTGATCGGTGGCGATCCCCACGATGTCGACCTCGGTGACCCCGGCCGCACGCAGCCATTTCTCCAGGGTCTGGCCGTCGGAGTTCGTGCCCTCGAAGCCCGAGTACGCCGCCGAGAACTCGCCCTTGGAGAACACCGACTCGATGCCGCTCCGATCGAGGTCCGGGTGGAACTCCGCGCCGTGGGTTCCCGATTTGCAGTGCACCGGCCAGGTGTCGACGTAGTCCGGTTCTTCGGAGAAGTGGTGGCCCGGGTCGATGTGGTGGTCGATGGTGGCCGCGATCGCGTCGTAGACGGCTCCGGTCAGGAAGCGGCTGATCGCCGCCGCGACCGCGGAACCGCCCTCGACGGCGAGGGAGCCGCCCTCGCAGAAGTCGTTCTGGACGTCGACCACGAGCAGCGCCCGCCGGGCGTCGGTGCTCTCGATGTCGCTCATGGTGCCCTCCTGGATTCGGGTTCGGCGAAGCGCACGGGGATCGCGGGCTCGCCGTGGGAGAGCTTCAAACCCTCCCACGGGAGACTGACGAGGCCCGCCGCCAGGAGGGATCTGCTGTCCTCCAGAGTAGTCGCCTCGCAGGCGGTCTCACCGCCCCGCACCAGCGGGACCAGCAGTTCTGTCACCTCGAGGCCTGCCGCGCCGGGCGCGTCGGAGTGGGCCGGGTACACCACCTCCTCCACCAGGGTTCCGGTGTCGCGGGCGAACCGCACCGCCTTCTTGACGCCGCCCCGCGACGCCTTGTTGCTGCTCCGCTTCTCGACGGGGATGCCGTCCACCTCGACGAGTTTGTAGACCATTCCCGCGGTCGGCGCACCCGACCCGACGACGACGGACGTGCCGACCCCGTAGACGTCGACCGGTTCGGCCCGCAACGCGGCTACGGCGTACTCGTCGAGGTCGCCGGACACGACGATCTTCGTGCCGGTCGCCCCGAGGCCGTCGAGTTGCCCGCGCACCTGCCGGGCGAGAACACCCAGATCGCCGGAGTCGATCCGGACACCCCCGAGACCGGGGCCCGCGACCTCGACGGCCGTCTCGACGCCCGCGGTGATGTCGTACGTGTCGACGAGGAGCGTGGTTCCGACTCCGAGTGCCGCGACCTGCGCGCGGAACGCCGCCGCCTCGTCCGGCCCGTCCGGGGTGGTGTGCAACAAGGTGAACGCGTGCGCACTGGTGCCCGCACCGGGAACGCCGTGCCTGCGGACCGCCTCCAGGTTCGACGTGGCCGTGAAACCCGCCAGGTACGCGGCGCGCGAGGCCGCGACCGCCGATTCCTCGTGGGTGCGCCGCGAACCCATCTCGATCATCGGGCGTCCGTCGGCGGCGCTGACCATCCGTGCGGCGGCGGACGCGATCGCGCTGTCGTGGTTGAGGATCGACAGGATCAGCGTCTCGAGCAGCACGCATTCGGCGAACGTTCCGCGGACGGACAGGATCGGGGAACCGGGAAAGTAGAAGTCGCCCTCGCGGTAGCCGTCGATGTCGCCGCCGAACCGATAGTCACGCAGCCATTCGACGGTTGCGTCGTCGAGGAAGCGGGAGACGATCTCGAGTTCCGGATCGCCGAAGCGGAAGTTCGACAGCGCCGCGACCAGGCGGGCGGTGCCGGCGACGATTCCGTAGCGGCGACCGTCCGGAAGGCGGCGGGCGAACACCTCGAAGCTGCAGTGACGGTGGGCGGAACCGTCGGCGAGGGCCGCCGACAGCATCGTCAACTCGTACTGGTCGGTGAACAAGGCGGTGCTGTCTCTGGACACCCGGCCACTGTAAGCCGCGGTGTCGCCGGGCGGTGGAGCGTCGTACCCTTGTGTCATGGCTCATTGCTCGACGACAGCTCCATTCGTGGATGCCATGCCGGCATCGCCGCAGGTCACCCCTGCAGAGTCGGAGGTCGTCGAGGTCGATGAAGCCAATGATCGTCCCTGGGTCACCGTGGTGTGGGACGATCCGGTGAATTTGATGCACTACGTCACCTACATTTTCCAGAAGCTCTTCGGGTACAGCAAAGCGAAGGCGACGGAACTGATGATGCAGGTGCATTCCGAGGGGAAGGCCGTGGTGTCGAGCGGCTCCCGCGACAAGGTCGAAAACGATGTACGCAAGCTGCACGCGGCGGGCCTGTGGGCCACGATGCAGCGGGACAGCAGCTAACTTTCCGTTCGGACAGTAAGGAACTCGGTACACGACGTGCGGATGTGGAGCAGGAAGAACTCGCTCGGGGGCATGAAGCTGCGCTCGGAGATGGACGCGCACGAGGCGACGGTGCTGCGATCGCTGGTCGCCTCCGTCCTCGGCCTCCTCGAGGAGCGGGCGGCGTCGGCCCCGGCCGACGAACTCGCCGCGCTCACCGGGATGCGGACGGGCAACACGACGGCACCCGACGAGGAGGTCCTCGCCCGGCTGCTGCCCGACTTCCACCGCCCCGACATGGACGCGCCGGACGACGACGAGATCCGCGCCGAATCGAAGGCCGACGTCAACGGTGCGCTGCGCGGACTCCACGAACCGGAGATCATCGACGCCAAGCTGGCCGCGGGCTCGGTCATCCTGCACACCGTCCCGGAGAACGGCGGCAAGGTTCTGCTCACGCCGGAGCAGGCCGACGCCTGGCTCAGCGGTCTCAACGACGTCCGGCTGGCGCTGGGGACCAACCTCGGCATCGACGCCGACACGCCCGACGAACTCGATCCGGGTGATCCCCGCGCCCCGCACCTCGACATCTACCACTGGCTGACCTGGATGCAGGACTCGCTCGTTCAGGCACTGGCGCCGTGACGGGCACGACGCCGGGCCGCACCGATTCGCTCGTCGATGTGGTCGGCCTGAGCGTCGGGCACCACCACCAACTCGATCCGGACGCCGCACTCGGCAGCGGTGCCGCCACCGGGTGCACGGTCGTCCTCGCCCCGCACGGCGCGACCGGAGCGGTCGACGTCCGCGGCGGCGGGCCGGGCACCCGGGAAACCGACCTTCTCGACCCCAGCCACAGCGTCCGGAAGGTGCACGCGATCGTCCTCACCGGCGGCAGCGCGTACGGGCTCGCCGCCGCGGACGGCGTCATGCGTTGGCTGGAGGAGCACGGTCACGGAATCGCCATGGGGGAGCCCGATCAGGTGGTCCCGATCGTCCCCGCCGCCGTCATCTTCGATCTGCCGGTCGGCGACTGGCGCACCCGTCCCACCGCCGAATTCGGGTACCGGGCAGCGGATTCTGCGTCGCACACCGTGCTCTCCGGTTCGGTGGGTGCCGGGGTCGGGGCGCGTGCGGGCGCGATCAAGGGCGGGGTCGGAACGGCGAGCGTCGTCATCACGGACGGTCCGGCGAAGGGCATCACCGTGTCCGCGCTGATGGTGGCCAATCCCGTCGGTACCGTGTTCGATCCGGCGACGGGGCTGCCGTGGGGTGTCGCCACCGTGGGCGCAGCCGCGTTCGGGCTCCGGGCGCCGGTCGCGGCCGAGGTGTCGGCGGCACGCGAACTGATGGCCAAGGCCACCGTCCTCAACACGACCATCGGGGTCGTCGCGACCGACGCCGCCCTGGGTAAGGCGGCGTTGCGCCGCGTCGCCGTGGCCGGACACGACGGGCTCGCCCGCGCGATCCGGCCCGCGCATTCGCCGCTCGACGGCGACACGATCTTCGCGCTCGCCACCGGCATCCACCCGGTGCACCACCCGGCCGGGGTGCCCGACGCGTTCCCGCCCGATCTGCCCGTCGTCGACGCCGTCTGCACCGCTGCCGCCGAAGTGGTCGAGAAGGCCGTCGTCGACGCCGTCCTCAGCGCCACCCCCGTCGCGGGAATTCCCACGTACCGCGAACTGTTCCCCTCGGCACTGCGTTCCTGACGCGGTCCCGGCCGATCGGTGGCCGAGTCGCCGGTCCGCACCTAGGATGGCGCTCACGGAGGTGGTTGACGTGCTGGTGATTCGATCGGACTTCGTCGAGGCGATGGTCGCGCACGCGCGCGCCGACCACCCGGACGAGGCGTGCGGGGTCATCGCCGGGCCGGAGGGCTCCGACCGCCCCGAACGGCACATCCCGATGATCAACGCCGAACGGTCGCCGACGTTCTACCGATTCGACTCCGGTGAGCAACTGAAGGTGTGGCGGGCGATGGACGACGCCGACGAGGTGCCCGTCGTGATCTACCACTCGCACACCGCCACCGAGGCGTACCCCAGCCGGACCGACATCTCCTTCGCATCCGAACCGGACGCCCACTACGTGCTGATCTCCACCCGCGACCCCGACGCCCACGAACTGCGCAGCTACCGCATCGTCGACGGCGTCGTCACCGAGGAACCCGTCGACGTGGTGCAGAGCTACAAGTTCGCCCACACATCGGTCGCGGACGTCCCCGACAAGTGACGACTCCGTCCCTCGCGACGGTCCCGCGGCAGAAAGACACCCACATCCCGAGGAGCCGACCATGGCTGTCACAGTTTCGATCCCCACCATCCTGCGTTCCCACACCGGCGGCGAAAAGCGGGTGGAGGCAACAGGTCCCACACTTTCCGCCGTCATCGACGACCTCGACGGCAACTACGGCGGCATCAAGGACCGCCTGATCGACGGCGGCCGACTGCACCGGTTCGTCAACGTGTACGTCAACGACGAGGACGTCCGATTCTCGGGCGGACTCGACACCGAGGTGGCCGACGGGGATTCCGTGACCATCCTGCCCGCCGTCGCCGGAGGCTGAGCGCGGCCGTGGCGCGGTTCGATTCGCTCATCGACACCCTCGGCAACACGCCCCTCGTCGGGCTGCCGCGCCTGTCACCGAGCTGGAACGGCACCTCACCGGTCCGCCTGTGGGCGAAACTCGAGGACCGCAATCCGACCGGTTCGGTGAAGGACCGGCCGGCCCTCCGCATGATCGAACAGGCCGAGAACGACGGCACCCTGACACCCGGCGCCACGATCCTCGAACCGACCAGCGGAAACACCGGAATCTCCCTGGCTATGGCCGCGAAACTCAAGGGCTACCACCTCATCTGCGTGATGCCCGAGAACACGTCCGTCGAACGCAGGCAACTGCTCACGATGTTCGGCGCCGAGATCATCGACTCACCGGCGCGCGGCGGCTCGAATCAGGCTGTGGCCGTGGCCAAGGAACTGTCCGCGGAACATCCCGACTGGGTGATGCTGTACCAGTACGGCAATCCCGCGAACGCGCTCGCGCACTACGAGACGACGGGGCCGGAGATCCTACGGGACCTGCCCGAGATCACCCACTTCGTGGCCGGCCTCGGCACCACCGGAACCCTGATGGGCGTCGGTCGCTATCTCCGCGAACACGTCGACGGCATCGAGATCGTCGCGGCGGAACCCCGCTACGGGGAACTCGTGTACGGCCTCCGCAACATCGACGAGGGCTTCGTTCCCGAACTGTACGACGAATCCGTCCTCACCTCGCGGTTCTCCGTCGGTCCCGCCGACGCAGTCCGCCGCACCCGGCAACTGATCGACAACGAGGGCATCTTCGCCGGCATCTCCACCGGCGCGATCCTCCACGCCGCGCTGGGGGTCGCGCGCAAAGCGGTCAAGGCCGAGCGCGCCGCCGACATCGCGTTCATCGTCGCCGACGGCGGATGGAAATATCTGTCGACCGGCGCATACGGCGGTACGGTCGAAGAAGCGGAAGAAGCACTGGAAGGGCAGTTGTGGGCATGACGACAAGCGTGTGCGGATCATGACTTCGCCGTTCGACTCCTCGCGATTCGGCTCGCCGGCGCCGAGGGGTGGCGCGTCGCCGGCGCCCGCGCGCAAGTCGAAGCCGCTGTGGTTGCAGTCCGCGATCGTCGTCGGCGCGTTCACGATGTTGCTGTACGTCATCGAGATCGCCGACGTGGCGTCCGACGAGCGACTCGAAGACAACGGCGTACAGCCGCGCACGATCGACGGACTGTGGGGAATTCTGTTCGCCCCGGTCCTCCACGACGACTGGGCGCATCTGTTCGCGAACACCGTCCCACTGCTGGTCCTCGGGTTCCTCGTGCTGCTGTCGGGCATCGCCCGCGGCCTCGCCGCCACCGGGATCGTCTGGGTGGTCGGAGGTCTGGGCACCTGGTTGACCGGCGGATCCTATTCCAACCACATCGGCGCCTCCGTCCTGATCTTCGGCTGGCTGGCCTACCTGCTGGTCCGGGGAGTCTTCGCCCGCAACCTCGGCCAGATCCTCGTCGGCGTGGTGGTGTTCGTCGTGTACGGCAGTCTGCTGTGGGGTGTGCTGCCGAGCGCGCCCGGTGTGTCCTGGCAGGGGCATCTGTTCGGCGCCGTCGGCGGTGTCCTCGCCGCGTGGCTGCTCTCCGCCGACGCCAGGAAGCAGCGGGCCCGGAAAGCGGTAGGGCCGCAATCGTTCGGATGAGGCCCGCCGCGGCGAACAGGTGGTCTACCGGCGTGTACGCCGCTTCCGGCGGCTGAGCGTATGCCCTGCTGGTACGCTCCTCGCGAGATCCGGGCACACCACCACTGCGTAGTTCAGGCCATCGACAGTGTCGTCACGGAGGGTCGGTCGAGGGGGTCGAGCTCGCGGATTCGCGCACATGCCGTGTCGCCGATGTCCGGGCGTCCCCAGCGGCGGACCTCCGTCGCCGCACCCCACCGCACCCTCAGGAGTTGATCATGGCTGTCACAGATTCGACCCCCGACGTCGACAGCGAGTGTCCGTCCGTACGCCGTGTAGTCACGGAAGGCTGATCGCTGACGTGGCAAGGTTCGATTCGTACATCGACACTCTCGGGAACACTCCACTCGTCGGCCTGCCCCGGCTGTCGCCACGCTGGAACGGCAGCAATCCGGTGCGGTTGTGGGCCAAGCTCGAGGATCACAATCCCACCGGTTCGATCAAGGATCGCCCGGCACTGCGCATGATCGAGCAGGCCGAACGGGACGGCCGTCTGACCCCGGGGTCGACGATTCTCGAATCGACCAGCGGAAACACCGGCATCTCCCTGGCCATGGCCGCCAAATTGAAGGGCTACCAGCTGATCTGCGTGATGCCCGAGAACACGTCGATGGAACGCCGCCAGCTCCTGACGATGTTCGGCGCCCGGATCATCGACTCCCCGGCCGCCGGTGGGTCCAACGAGGCGGTCGCCGTCGCGATGCGACTGTCGGACGAGAATCCGGACTGGGTACTGCTCTACCAGTACGGCAACCCGGCCAACGCGATGGCGCACTACGAGACGACGGGCCCGGAGATCCTGCGGGACCTGCCCGAGATCACCCATTTCGTGGCGGGGCTCGGCACCACCGGAACCCTGATGGGGACGGGCCGGTTCCTCCGCGAACACGTCGACGGTGTCGAGATCGTGGCCGCGGAACCGCGCTTCGGGGAGATGGTCTGCGGTCTCCGCAACATCGAAGAGGGATTCGTCCCGGAGTTGTACGACGAGTCGGTGCTCACCCGCCGATTCCGGGTGCGTCACGCCGAGGCGATCCAGCGCACCCGCGAGCTGATCGACGTCGAGGGAATCTTCGCAGGCACGTCCACCGGCGCCAATCTCCATGCCGCACTCGACGTGGCGTGGTCCGCCGTCGAGTCGGGGCAGCGCGCCGACATCGCCTTCGTGGTCGCCGACGGCGGATGGAAATACCTCTCGACCGGAACCTACGACCCACAGGTCCAGGTCCTCGAAGAGGCGTGGGAACGGTAACGGGGCCGGATCCACGGTAGATCAGCATGGTCAGGTCACATTTCCCCATCGGTTGTGAGGTCGACGCGCCAATTCCGTCGGAAGCTTTTTCCGAAACGGGTCGTCGTGGCAGCATGGCGGGTATGCGCATTACCGTCCTGGGATGTTCAGGGAGCGTCTCCGGACCAGACTCACCTGCATCGGGTTATCTGTTGACCGCGCCGGACACACCGCCGCTCGTACTCGACTTCGGACCCGGTGTCCTCGGTGCGCTCCAGCGGTTCGCCGATCCCGGCGAGGTGTCCGTCCTCCTCAGTCATCTGCACGCGGACCACTGCCTGGACCTCCCCGGACTCCTCGTCTGGCGTCGCTATCATCCGAACCCGCCGAAGGGACGCGCCCTCGTCTACGGCCCGTCCGACACCGCCCGCCGGATCGGCGTCGCGTCCGCCGAGTGCGGCGGCGACATCGACGACATCTCCGACACGATCGATCTGCACCACTGGGCCGACGGCGAACCGGTCACGGTCGGCGATCTCACCATCACGGCCCGGCGGGTCAACCACCCGCCCGAGGCCTACGGGTTCCGCCTGACCAACGGCGCCGGACGGACCCTCGTCTACACCGGCGACACCGGCATGTGCGAAGAAGTGATCGAACTTGCCCGCGACGCCGACGTGCTGCTCGCCGAGGCGTCGTGGACACACGGCCCGGATCGGCCCGAAGGAATCCACCTCTCGGGCACCGAGGCCGGCCAGGTCGCGCACCGCGCGGGTGTCGCCGAACTGCTGCTCACCCACATCCCGCCGTGGACGTCCCGCGAAGACGTCATCGCCGAGGCCAAGGCCGAATTCTCCGGTCCCGTGCACGCAGTGTCCGCGGGCGGCGTCTACACCGTCTGACGCCGTGTCCGCGCCCCACCCGGGGACGACTAGGCTCTCCGCTGTGACCACACGAGAAGACGGCAGGGCGGACGACGAACTCCGCGAGGTCAAGATCACCCGAGGCTTCACCACTCATCCCGCGGGATCGGTGCTGGTGGAATTCGGAAACACCCGGGTGATGTGCACCGCCAGCGTCGAGGACGGCGTTCCCCGCTGGCGTCAGGGCTCCGGGCTCGGCTGGCTGACCGCCGAATACGCCATGCTGCCCGCCGCCACCCACACCCGCAGCGGCCGAGAGTCCGTCAAGGGCAAGGTCGGGGGACGCACCCAGGAGATCAGCCGTCTCGTCGGACGCTCCCTCCGCGCCTGCATCGATCTCGCGGCCATCGGTGAGAACACCATCGCCCTCGACTGCGACGTCCTGCAGGCCGACGGCGGAACCCGCACCGCCGCCATCACCGGCGCCTACGTGGCTCTCGTCGACGCGGTGACCTATCTCCGTGCCGCAGGCCGCCTCGCCGACCCTCAGCCCATCTCCTGCGGCATCGCCGCGGTCAGCGTGGGCGTCGTCGACGGCCGTGTGCGCCTCGACCTGCCATACGAGGAGGATTCGCGCGCCGAGGTCGACATGAACGTGGTCGCCACCGACACCGGCACCCTCGTCGAAATCCAGGGCACCGGCGAAGGCGCGACCTTCCCGCGGAGCACGCTCGACAAACTGCTGGACTCCGCACTCGCAGGCTGCGAGCAGCTGTTCGAGATCCAGAAGGCGGCACTCGAACTGCCCTATCCCGGTGAGCTTCCCGAGCCGAAGGTCCCGGAGACGTCGAAGAAGAAGTTCGGGAGCTAGGGCGTTGCCGGAAACCACACGGGTGCTGGTGGCCAGCCGCAACGCGAAGAAACTCCGGGAACTGCATCGCGTGCTCGCGGCGGCCGGTGTCGACGGGATCGAACTGGTCGGGCTCGACGCCGTGCCCGAATACCCCGAGGCCCCCGAAACCGGCGCGACGTTCGAGGAGAACGCCCTCGCGAAAGCGCGCGACGGTGCCGCCGCCACCGGATTGCCCTGCGTCGCAGACGATTCCGGAATCGAAGTAGACGCGCTGAACGGTATGCCCGGAATCCTGTCCGCCCGGTGGTCGGGCACGCACGGGAACGATCCCGCGAACACCGCGCTGGTCCTGGCGCAGCTCGCGGACGTGCCCGAAGACCGCAGGGGAGCGGCGTTCGTCTCGGCGTGCGCGCTCGTCGTACCCGGCGGCGACGAAACGGTGGTCCGGGGCGAATGGCGGGGCAGCGTCGCCGGTGAGCCGGTCGGCGACGGTGGATTCGGCTACGACCCGGTGTTCGTGCCCGAAGGGGACACTCGATCGGCCGCCCAGCTCTCACCCGAGGAGAAGGACGCCTCCTCGCACCGAGGGCGGGCGCTCGTCCAACTCGTCCCCGCCCTGGCGGCGCTCACCGGACGCTGACACTCGCTACCCTGCAGGGGCACACATTCCGCTGCAGGGCAGGAGGGTCGTATGTTGCCGATGATGGTGCCGCAGACACCGCTCGGCTGGCTGACCTACGTGATCGCGATGATCACCGGTCAGCCGGTCGTCATGTGACGGAGCTCAGCGGCTCGATCAGAGATCGAAGTCGCGGCGGACCTGCTTGGTCCGCTGATGCTCCACGTAGAACGACAGGAACGGGATGGTGCCCGCGAGGAGCGTTCCGACCGTCCGGCCCGCGGGCCAGCGCACCTTGACCGCCAGGTCGAGCGTCACCAGCAGGTAGACGAAGTACACCCAGCCGTGGACCACGGCGATCCAGGTGGGCAGGTTGTCGACCTTGAAGATGTACTTGGCCACCATCTCTGCGGTGAGGACCAGCAGCCACACACCGGTGGCGTAGGCGAGGACGCGGTAGCGCAGGAGCGCGGGGGCGATCTTCTTCTGCTTCGCGGTATCTGCGACCGAACCGGCAGTCGTCTCGTCTTGGCCCGTGCTCACGTGGTGCTCCTATCGGTCTCGCGAGCGGACAGCTCGGCGAGGTACTGGTTGTACTGCGAAATCTGCCGGCTCTCGAGGTCGTCCGGGTCGTCGTCCTCGGCCGCCGCGGGGCGCGGGGGCAGGACGTCCGCAGGGATTTCCCTCAGTTCGGCGGGCGCGGCCGGGACCTCGGTGGTGTCTGCCGGCTCGGCGTCCTCGAGCTGCACGAAGCGCCGATAGGCGTAGACCAGGAACGCCGCGAACAGCGGCCACTGGAATGCGTACCCGAGATTCTGACCCGTTCCGCCCACCGCTTCGAAACGTGTCCACTGCCACCAGCCGAGTGCGAGGCACCCGACAGCCCCGACGACCACCAACAGGATCAGCGCGGGGCGGCGTTGCTTACGGTTACCGGACACGTAACGACGGTACCTGAATCGCCGAATGCGCTGCTAGGAGAGGTTGCCGCTATGGCGGCGGTCACAGCGTTGTGGCGCTCGGATTGCACGGCTACCGAAATCGGCAGGGCCGAGAAGTGCGCGAGGGGGGATTCGAACCCCCACGTCCTTTCAGACACCAGGACCTAAACCTGACGCGTCTACCCTTCCGCCACTCGCGCGCGAAGCACAGACTACGCCATGTGAGCGCGACACTCCGGCGCACACGTGTCAGCCGGTGTGCTCGCCTCCGTTCCCGCTCTTCCGCCCGGCCCACGTCGCAGTCTGACTGTGGCAGTTGGGGCACAGAAATCGAACTTCCTCCAAGCGGGAATCGGACGGGTCTCCCTGCACGTGGTCCACGTGCAGGATCAATGGGAGTCCGCACCAGTCGTCACCGAGTCCGCACAGGACGCATGTGTATTCGACCCCAGCCTCGATCAGGGCGCGGCGCAGTAGGTGAGGTGCAACGCGCCTGCTGTCGGCCGGACGCCGGACCAGGATCTCCTGCCACGCCATTCGGTTTTGGGCGGGCTTGCCCTTGGTGTGCGCCTGTCCCGTGAAGTGCGAGGTGTCGATTGCGAGTGCTCTGATCCGACGCCGCAGGTGCGCATGCGTCCCACCCGCGGGTTTCAGTCCGAGGTAGCGCACGACGCCGGCATAGCTCGTCGATTCCGCGACCGCCTGTCGAGGGCTTCACGCGTGTACTTCATTTCGCACCTGCGGCCCGTCGCTGCCGGCGCTGGTATCGCCAGACGGCATGGGTGAAGGTGGCGGGCGTGATCTCGAGCCGCGCTGCCGTGGCGGCGATGAGGTCGTCCGCCTGTGTTGCGGTTGCGGGTGATTCGAGGTCGAGTGCCTCGCCGAGAAAGTCGCACACCACTGCGCGAGATGCGGGTGTGGGCACGCCGAGTTGCATGGCGAAGCATTCCCAGGTGGCCGCTCCGAACCCGGGCACGGCGACGACGGCGCTCCGCTGCGCGTCGTCGTCGCGGAGATCCGCGGAGGTGGTGCAGCCCAGTTCGGCGAGCGCGCGTGCCGCCGATGCGACGGCCTCGGCCTTGGTGGTGTAGTTCCCCGGCACCCGCTGCCGGTTGTTCAGGACCGCCAGGAGGCCCTCGGGTTCGTCGGCGTGCGCAGCGAGTGCGGTGAGGTCGTCGAGGGGCGCGGCGCGGTGATCGCGCCAGCGGGTGATGACGGCGCGGACCCCGGAGGTGGGCGTGCCGTACGTCGCGCGGGCGGAGAAGGCGGCGTCGAGGAGGGCGGCTTCGATCTCCTGCGGCCAGCCCTCCGTCCAGTGCGGCCACGACTCTCGCGGCAGTTCGGCGGTGACGTGATCGAGTAGGGCGCGGACGTGGGCTGTGCTCATTTCTTCCCCCGGAGAATGGCTGTCGACTGTTCCTGGAATCGAACATTAGTGCGAGGGTCCGACAGGTTCGCTTTCGTCGCGCTCCGGACCCGGTTTCGAGGGCGCATACGTGCATGAACCTGGGACTTCGTCAAGGTGGTAACGAATTGATAACGATTAATGTGAGGCTTTCCTCAGGTTCTTGGACGTCCTTGCACCGCCTACGTCCAGCGGGGACGCGATCTACCCGCCGGTCACTTCGCGGTAGGTCTGTGAGGGACATCACGCGATATTTCTCCGATGCACGGCTGTGACACCGCTGCGGCTCGTGAACGTGAGGAAATCCTCATGATTCTGTGTCAACCTTGAGCAGCCCGGAAGAGCTGATCAGAGCCGATACAGCTGGCACACGATGCCGAGGGCGGCAGACACTATCCCCACCTCCCCCCAGAGGGGACCAGGAGAGGACATACGCGTGACGATTGACGACACGACACCCGCAGGAAACGGAAGCAACTCGAAGGGTTCGCGGCGCATCGGCGTAGACCGGGACGACACTCGGTCGTCGAGCAAGGGCACCCTGGTGGATCGTCTGCTCGGAGGTGAGCCGTACGCGCTCGCCTTCGGCGGTCAGGGCGCACCCTGGCTGAGCTCGCTCGAGGAACTGAGCCGCGACAACGGACTCGAGCCGGCACTCACCACCCTCGTCAACGACGCGGCCGACTTCCTCGCCCCCGTGGCGCAGGAGCTGCTCGTCGTGCGCCCGGTCGGATTCGACCCCATCGCATGGATCCTCGAGCAGGAACTCGCCGACGAAGAGGACGACGCCCAGGCGTCCGGACCTTCCGCGGCAGCGCTCACCTCGGCGGCGGTGTCCCTCCCCGGCGTCTTCCTCACCCAGATCGCAGCGCTGCGTGCGCTGGCAGCTCAGGGCCTCGATCCCGCGGTTACGGCTCCCGTGTCGGTGATCGGCCACTCCCAGGGACTCCTCGCCGCTGAGGCCGTCGCCTCCTCCGGTCAGAAGGACGGCGAACTCCTCGCCCTCGCTCAGCTCATCGGTGCTGCCGCCGGTCTCGTCGGCCGTCGTCGTGGAGTCATCTCCGCCGCCGACGCCACCCCGATGCTGGCCGTCTCCAACGTCGATCCGGAACGGCTCCGTCAGATCGTCGAGGAGCTCGCCGAGGGCCTCGAGCCCGAGCGTGCAGCGGTTCTCGGCATCCGCAACGCCCGTCGCCGCGTCGTCCTGTCCGGCCCGCCCGCCCAGCTGGCGCGCGTCCAGCAGCGGTGCGAGCAGATCGAGGCCGACGAGGCCCGTGAGCGCGACGCCAAGAAGCGCGGCGGCTCCATCTTCGCGCCCGTCTTCGAGCCCCTCGCGGTCGAGATCGGCTTCCACCACCCCGCACTCGCGGAGACGATCGACATCGTCGGCCAGTGGGCCGTGCGCTGCGGTCTCGACGAGGAGAAGGCCCGTGCCCTCACGAGCGCCTGCCTCGTCGATCCCGTCGACTGGGTCGAGGCCGTCGACGGCACCATCGAAGCCGGTGCCGGATGGATCCTGGACCTCGGACCCGGTGACCTCCTCACCCGCATGACGTCGGCCAGTGTTCGCGGCCAGGGCGTCGGGATCGTCGCCGCCGCGACCCGTGGCGGTCACCGCAACCTGCTGACCCCGGGCGCAACCCCCGAGGTTCCCGCCGCATGGACCGAGTTCCTCCCGAAGCCGGTGTCGCTGCCGGGCGGACGCATCGGCGTCGAGACCGCCTTCACGAAGCTGACCGGTCGTTCGCCGATCCTGCTCGCGGGCATGACCCCGACCACGGTCGACCCGAAGATCGTCGCCGCTGCCGCCAACGCAGGCCACTGGGCCGAGCTCGCCGGCGGTGGCCAGGTCACCGAGCAGATCTTCGCCGACAACGTCGAGAAGCTCACCGGGCTGCTCGAGCCGGGCCGCGCCGTGCAGTTCAACTCGATGTTCCTCGACCCCTACCTGTGGAAGCTCCACGTCGGTGGCAAGCGCCTCGTCCCGAAGGCCCGCGCAGCCGGTGCACCGTTCGACGGTGTCGTCGTCACCGCAGGCATCCCCGAGCTCGAGGACGCCGTCTCGATCATCGACGACCTCGTCGAGGGTGGATTCAGCTACGTCGCATTCAAGCCGGGCACGGTCGCGCAGATCCGCTCCGTCATCCGCATCGCCAACGAGGTTCCCTCGTTCCCCGTCATCGCCCACATCGAGGGCGGCCGCGCCGGTGGCCACCACTCGTGGGAGGACCTGGACGACCTGCTCCTCGACACCTACGCCGAGCTGCGTACCCGGCCGAACCTGGTCCTGTGCGTCGGTGGCGGCATCGGCACGCCCGAGCAGGCTGCGGACTACCTGACCGGACGCTGGTCCGTCGCGCACGGCTTCCCGGCGATGCCGCTGGACGGCATCCTGGTCGGCACCGCCGCCATGGCCACCCTCGAGGCGACCACGTCTCCCGAGGTCAAGCAGCTCCTCGTCGACACCCCCGGTACCCCGGACTGGGTCGGTGCGGGCACCGCCGAGGGCGGCATGGCCTCCGGCCGTAGCCAGCTCGGCGCCGACATCCACGAGATCGACAACGCCGCGTCCCGCACCGGGCGCCTGCTCGACGAGGTCGCCGGCGACGCCGACGCCGTCGCCGAGCGTCGCGACGAGATCATCGAGGCCCTGAACGTCACGGCGAAGCCGTTCTTCGGCGACGTCGCGACGATGACGTACGAGCAGTGGCTGCGCCGCTACCTCGAGCTGGCCGTCGGCATCGACGCGGCGAAGGCATTCGACTGCGGCACCGACCTCCAGGACGCCATCATCGAGGCCACCGAGAGCCCGTGGATCGACATCACCTGGCGTGCGCGCTTCGGTGAGATGCTGCAGCGCACCGAGTCGCGTCTGCACCCGGTCGACCGCGGACCCATCCCCACCCTGTTCGCCGACGATGCGATCCTCGAGCGTCCCGAGGCGGCAATCTGCGCCCTGCAGGCTCAGTACCCCGACTACGCGACCACGGTTCTGCACCCCGCGGATGTGTCGTTCTTCGTCTCGCTGTGCAAGACCCCCGGCAAGCCGGTCAACTTCGTGCCCGTCGTGGACGGTGACGTCCGCCGCTGGTGGCGTTCCGACTCGCTGTGGCAGGCGCACGATCCCCGCTACACGGCGGACCAGGTCTGCGTCATCCCCGGCACCGTCGCCGTTGCAGGCATCACGCGCGCCGATGAGCCCGTCGGCGAGCTGCTGGACCGCTTCGAGAAGGCCACCTACGACGAGCTGGTCACCGCCGGTGCCGAGCCGCAGTCGCTGCTTGCACGTCGTCACGCGGACATCGCCCGCGGCCTCCTCGACACCGTTCTCTCGGCTCCCGACATCCAGTGGGCCTCGCGCCTGACGCTGAACCCGGTTCGCCGGCTCGGTGACCTCGACAAGTGGTCGGTCGAGTCCGACACCCGCGCGGTCCACGAGACCACCGGTGCCGAGCTGTCCGTGATCGAGGACCGCCAGGTGCTCCTCACCGTCCCGCTGGTCGCAGGCAAGTCGGTCGAGATCACCCTCACCGTTCCCGCGTCCGTCGTCGACGGTGGCGCCCCCGTGGTCACCGAGGCCGACGCCGAGAAGTCCATGACGGCTCTCCTCGCGGTCGCGGCCGGTCAGGAACTGCCCGCCGTCAAGAACGGTGTCGCACGGCTCAACCTGGCGTGGACGCCCGACCTGGTCGCCGACCACGCCGGTGTCACCGGTTCGGGTCTGCCCACGACGCTGAGCGTGAGCGGCAAGGCCGTTCCCGACGTGGTCGTCGGCGCCTGCTGGCCGGCCGTGTTCGCCGTGCTCGGTGCCGCCAAGACCGAAGACTCGCTCTCCGTCATCGAGGGCATGCTCGACCTGGTCCACCTGGACCACGGCGTCGACTTCGTCGGCGAACTGCCTTCGGAGACCAGCATTCTCGTCGTCAAGGCCGAGGTCGCCTCGGTTCTCGACACCGACCTGGGCCGCGTCGTCGAGGTCAAGGTCGAGGTCGGCGCCATGCTCGGCGAGGGCCTGGATGCGCCTGCCGTCGTCACCCTGTCGGAGCGCTTCGCGATCCGCGGCCGCACCGGCAAGGGCGAACTGTCCGACCCGGCCCGCGCCGGTGGCTCGCTCAGTGACGCGGCCGTCGACACCCCGCGTCGTCGTCGCCGCGACACCACGATCGTGGCTCCCCGCAACATGGGCTCCTTCGCCCAGGTGTCGGGCGACCACAACCCGATCCACACCTCCGACAACGCGGCACTGCTCGCCGGCCTCGGCAGCCCGATCGTGCACGGCATGTGGCTCTCCGCCGCCGCCCAGCAGGTCGTCACCGCCGTGGACCCGGCCGAGACCAAGACGCCGCCGCGTCGCCTCACCGCGTGGACCGCGCGCTTCCTCGGCATGGTCCGCCCCGGCGCCGAGATCGACGTCCGCGTCGACCGCATCGCGACTGACCGTGGTGCCGAGATCGTCGAGGTCGGCTGCCGCATCGACGGTGACCTCGTGATGGTCGCCACCGGTCGCACCGCCGCCCCGAAGACCGTCTACGCGTTCCCCGGACAGGGCATCCAGCGTCCGGGCATGGGCCTCGACGCCCGCGCCCGCTCCAAGGCCGCCCGCGAGATCTGGGACCGCGCCGACAAGCACACCCGCAAGGCCCTCGGCTTCTCGATCCTCGCCGTGGTCCGCGACAACCCGACGGTCGTCAAGGCCCGTGGTGTCGAGCACAAGCACCCGGACGGTGTCCTGCACCTGACCCAGTTCACCCAGGTCGCGATGGCGACTCTCGGTGTGGCTCAGGTCGCCGAGCTCCGCGAGTCCGGTGCGTTCGTCGAGGGTGCCCTGCTCGCAGGCCACTCGGTCGGTGAGTACAACGCTCTCGCCGCCGTCGCCGGTGTGCTGCCTCTCGAAGCAGTCCTCGAGGTGGTCTTCCAGCGTGGCTCCGCGATGCACGCACTCGTGCCCCGCGACGAGGCCGGCCGCTCCGACTACCGGATGGCTGCCATCCGCCCGTCGCAGATCGGTCTGGCCGACGACGACGTCGAGGCGTTCGTCGCCGGTGTCGCCGAGGCGACCGGTGAGTTCATGCAGATCGTGAACCTGAACCTGCGTGGCTCGCAGTACGCCATCGCGGGCACGGTCACCGGGCTCAACGCGCTCGAGAAGGAAATCGACATCCGCCGTGAGGCTTTCGGCGGCAAGCGCGCGTACATCATGGTTCCGGGCATCGACGTTCCGTTCCACTCGACGGTGCTGCGTGGCGGCGTCGACGACTTCCGTGGACGTCTCGAGGAACTGCTTCCGCAGGACATCGACCCGGCCATCCTGATCGGGCGCTACATCCCGAACCTGGTTCCCAAGCCGTTCTCCCTGGAGAAGGAGTTCGTGCAGGAGATCGCCGACCTGGTGCCGTCGAAGCCCCTCGACAAGGTGCTGAAGGACTTCGACTCCTGGGCGAAGAAGCCGGTTCAGCTCACCCGCGTGGTCCTCACCGAGCTCCTGGCCTGGCAGTTCGCCAGCCCGGTGCGCTGGATCGAGACGCAGGACCTGCTGTTCGGCGACGAGTCCGAAGGTGGACTGGGTGTCGAGCGGTTCGTCGAGATCGGTCTGGGCTCGGTCCCGACCGTCGCGAACCTCGCGTCGCAGACCCTCAAGCTGCCGGGCCGCTTCGGCTACCCGGTCGAGGTCCTCAACATCGAGCGTGAAGCCGCGATCGTGTACTCCACCGACGTCGATCCGGCGCCGGTCGAGGACGACGAGCCTGCAGCACCCGCAGCCGCGGCTCCCGCCGCATCGGCCGCACCCGCCGCGGCTCCGGCCCCGGCAGCCGCACCGTCCGGCGGACCGCGTCCCGACGACATCGCGTTCAAGGCTGCCGACGCCACCAAGGTCCTGATCAGCCTGTGGACGAAGCTCCGCCCCGACCAGGTCGGCCCCGTCGACACGATCGAGGCGCTGTGCGACGGCGTGTCCTCGCGGCGTAACCAGCTGCTCGTCGACCTCGGCTCCGAGCTCTCGCTCGGCGCGATCGACGGTGCCGCAGACGCCGACATGGGCTCGCTCGCCGGCACGGTCGACTCCCTGGCCCGCACGTACAAGCCGTTCGGCCCGGTGCTGTCCGACTCGATCAACGATCACCTCCGTAAGGTCTTCGGCCCCTCGGGTCGTCGTCCCGCGGCCATCGCGGACCGTGTGAAGAAGGTCTGGGAACTCGGCGACGGCTGGGCGTACCACGTCACCGCCGAGGTGGCGCTCGGAACCCGCGACGGTTCCAGCATCCGTGGTGGTGACCTCGGCGGCCTGGCCGGCGGCGGTCTCGCCGACGGCGCCGCAGTGGACGCCGTCATCGACAGCGCAGTGGCCGCAGTCGCCTCGCGCCGCGGAATCAGCGTCTCCCTCCCGTCCTCGGGCGGCGGAGCCGGTGGCACCGTCGACGCAGCGGCGCTGGGTGAGTTCACCGAGCACATCACGGGCCGCGACGGCGTGCTGGCCTCGGCTGCCCGCCTCGTGCTCGAGCAGCTCGGCTTCGCCGGCGACACGGCGGCTGCAGCGCAGCCGACCGACACCGAACTCGTCGACCTCGTGTCGGCGGAACTCGGTTCCGACTGGCCGCGACTCGTCGCTCCCGCGTTCGACGCCAAGCGGGCGGTGCTCCTCGACGACCGCTGGGCCAGCGCACGTGAGGACCTGGCTCGTCTTTGGATCGACGCGGCAGGCTCCGAGTCCCTCGAGATCGAAGGCTTCGCCGGTGCAGGCAAGTCCGTTGCGGCACAGGCCGCATGGTGGCAGGCCCGCGCAACCGACGAGGGTCGCACGGCTCTGGCCGAGAAGTACGGACGCATCGCGGAGGCGGCAGTCGTCGTCACCGACGAGACCCCGGAATGGGCAGACCAGGTCGCCGTCGTCACCGGCGCCAGCAAGGGCTCCATCGCGGCCTCGGTCGCAGGGAAGCTCCTCGCCGGCGGCGCGACGGTCTTCGTGACCACCTCGCGTCTCGACGACAAGCGTCTCGGCTTCTACCGCGACCTGTACCGCCGCAATGCCCGCGCCGGTGCCGCCCTGTGGGTGGTTCCCGCGAACATGGCGTCCTACACGGACATCGACGCACTCATCGAGTGGATCGGTGAAGCCCAGTACGAGACGGCCGGTGGATCGAAGAAGCTGGTCAAGGAAGCGGTCACCCCGACGCTGCTGTTCCCGTTCGCCGCGCCCCGCGTGGCAGGCGACCTCGCCGACGCCGGCGCCCGCGCCGAAATGGAGATGCGTGTACTCCTGTGGTCGGTGGAGCGCCTCATCGGCGGACTGTCGAAGATCGGTTACGACCGTGACGTCGACACCCACCTGCACGTCGTGCTGCCCGGTTCCCCGAACCGCGGTCTGTTCGGTGGCGACGGCGCGTACGGCGAGGCCAAGGCCGCGCTGGACGCAGTGGTCGGCCGCTGGAAGGCCGAGCGCAACTGGGCCGAGCGCGTCACCCTGGTGCACGCACTCATCGGCTGGGTCCGCGGAACCGGCCTGATGGGCGGCAACGACCCGCTGGTCGAGGCCGTCGAAGGCGCCGGAGTCCGTACCTGGTCCACCCAGGAAATGGCTACCGAGCTGCTGCAGTGGTGCGAGCCCGAGGCACGTCGCCTCGCCTCCACCGAGCCGCTCGCGGCCGATCTGACCGGTGGGCTCGCCCAGGCGAACCTGGATCTGCCCGCTCTGGCGAAGCAGGCTCAGGACGCTGCGGCTGCCGCCGCCGAGGCCGACGAGGTCGCGGAGGCGCTCGACACCATCGCGGCCCTGCCCGCCCCGCCGCGGGTCTCCGCGTCAGTGGCTCCGGCCTGGTCCGGCGTCACTGCGGCTCCGGAGGACCTCGTCGTCATCGTCGGCGCCGGTGAGCTCGGACCGTTCGGTTCCTCGCGCACCCGCTTCGAGATGGAGGTCGACGAAGAGCTTTCGGCGGCAGGCGTTCTCGAACTCGCCTGGAACACCGGACTCGTCGTGTGGGAGACCACGCCGTCCGCAGGCTGGTACGACGCCGAGACCGGGGAACTGGTTCCGGAGGCCGAGATCGCAGACCGGTACCACGACACGGTCGTCGAGAACTGCGGCATCCGTCGCTACGTCGACGACGGCGCCATGATCGAGAACACTGCACCGCTGCTCACGTCGGTCTTCCTCGACAAGGACCTGAGCTTCGTGGTCAGCACCGAGGCGGAGGCACTCGCCTTCGTCGAGGCCGACCCGGAGAACACGGTTGCAGCCCCGGTTCCGGACAGCGGTGACTGGCAGGTCACCCGCCGTGCGGGCACCGAGATCCGCGTCCCCCGCAAGATGAAGCTCACGCGCAGCGTGGGTGGCCAGATCCCGACCGGCTTCGACGTCACCAAGTGGGGCATCCCCGCCGACATGGCCGACTCCGTCGACCGGGTGGGCCTGTGGAACATCGTCGCCACGGTGGACGCGTTCCTCACCGGTGGGTTCACGCCCAGCGAACTGCTGCGGTGGGTGCACCCCTCGCTGGTCGCCAACACCCAGGGCACCGGCATGGGCGGCATGACCTCCATGAGGTCGCTGTACATCGACACGCTGCTCGGTGAGAACCGGCCGAACGACATCCTGCAGGAAGCCCTGCCGAATGTGATTGCGGCGCACGTGGTCCAGTCCTACGTCGGCGGTTACGGCGCCATGGTCCACCCGGTTGCGGCGTGCGCCACGGCCGCGGTGTCCGTCGAGGAGGGCGTCGACAAGATCAAGCTCGGCAAGGCACAGCTCGTGGTCGCCGGCGGGTTCGACGACCTCAGCGCGGAGGGCATCATCGGATTCGGTGACATGTCCGCCACGGCCAAGACCGACGACATGCGGGCCAAGGGGATCGACGACCGTCGATTCTCGCGGGCCAACGACCGTCGTCGCGGCGGGTTCGTCGAGTCGCAGGGTGGTGGCACCATCCTGCTGGCCCGCGGTGACCTGGCACTCGAGATGGGCCTGCCCGTCCTCGGTGTGGTCGCCTACGCCGGATCGTTCGCGGACGGTGTCCACACGTCGATCCCGGCTCCCGGAATCGGTGCGCTCGGCGCGGGTCGTGGGGGAGCGGATTCGCAGCTCGCCCAGTCCCTCGGCAAGCTCGGTGTCAGTGCCGACGACATCTCGGTGATCTCCAAGCACGACACGTCCACCGCGGCCAACGATCCCAACGAGGCGGAGCTGCACGAGCGCCTCGCCGGGGCACTCGGCCGCAGCGAAGGTGCACCGCTGTTCGTGGTCTCGCAGAAGAGCCTCACCGGACACGCCAAGGGTGGTGCCGCAGCATTCCAGCTGATCGGTCTCTGCCAGGTGCTGGACCAGGGCATCGTGCCGCCGAACCGCAGCCTCGACTGCGTCGACGAGAAGATGGCCGAGTTCGAACACCTCGTGTGGGCCCGGGAGGCGCTCCGCTTCGGCGAGCAGTTCCCGCTGAAGGCCGGTCTGCTGACCAGCCTCGGCTTCGGGCACGTGTCGGGCATGGTCGCGGTCGTCCACTCGCAGGCGTTCGTCGAGGCCGTCCCGGCCGACCGGCGTGAGGCGTACCTCGAGCAGGCACGCAAGCGCACCGTCGAGGGTCAGCGTCGTCTGGCGAAGGCCATGGTCGGCGGCGGCAGCCTGTACGAGCGTCCGGCGGATCGTCGCTTCGGCGGCGACAGTGTCCCGGCCGCCGCGTCCCGTCAGCTCGAGGCGGACGTCCTGCTCACCGAGGCCGCGCGCCTCGGAGCGGACGACGTGTACAGCTCGGGTCTGCCCGGCTGCAAGTAGGAACGACGGATGGGAGTTCTGGGGATCGGCTTCGATCTCGTGACGGTGTCGGAGTTCGCCGAGCAGCTGGACCGGCCAGGGACGGCCATGCTCGACAACTTCACACCGGGCGAGCGTCGGGACGCCGTGACCCGGAGCTCCGATCCGGCTAGACATTTCGCCGCCCGGTGGGCTGCGAAGGAGGCAGTGATCAAGGCCTGGTCCACGTCTCTCTTCGCCAGCCCGCCGGTGCTGCCCGAGATGATCCACCACCTGATCGAGGTGGTGACGGATGCGTGGGGGCGACCGAGTATCCGCTTACGCGGGGACGTCGCCAAGCATCTGACCGATGTGAAGATTCACATCTCGCTCACCCACGACGGAGACATGGCCGGCGCGTTCGCCGTCATCGAATCCGTGTAGGCGCCTCCGGCGCTCGTGCGCCTTTCTGGTAGCCCCGGCAACCGGAAGGGCGCACGAGTGCGTAGCGCCTACGTGGTGCGCGATTCCTTTTCGGCGACCAGCAGGTACGCCACCATCAGCCGTTTCAGTTCGGCGACGGCGTCCGCGTGGCTCTGATTGTCCTGCACCGAGAAGTTGAGCATCGAGTACACGACGTGGACGAGCACCTCGGCCATCATCGTGCGCCGCTCCCGCGACGTCTGCGGGGTGAGAGGCGCCAGCATCCGCGAGACCTGCTCCGCGAACGCCTTCTCGTGGATGGCGCCGGTGGCGCGCGTCGAGGGCGTCGACTGCATCGCCAGCCACACCTCGCGCCTCGACGGATCAGACGTCCACAGCCCGGCCATGTGGTCGACGAACGAATTGAGGAACCGCAGCCAGTCGAGGGACGGGACCTCGCCGTTGAACTGGGCGATCTCGTGCTGCACGCCGACGAGGTCCTGCCGGTTGAGCTCGCAGACGATCACGTATTTGTTCGCGAAGAACTGGTAGAGCGTGCCGATCGGGACGTCCGCGCGGGCGGCGACCTCCTCGCACGTGAACGATTCGAATCCCACGTCCACCAGCAACTCCCGCGATGCCGTGAGCAGTGCGTCGAACTTGCGGCGGCTACGTTCCTGGGTCGGACGTCTGCGCGGCAGGAGTTCCTGCGGGTCCGACTGCAGCTCCAACGCCGGATCCACACGGCGCGGCGCTTGCTTGCTGACTGAAGACTCCACCGCCCCAGGCTATCCGTCTTTCGTCCGGATTCCGAAGATCCCTCCCGGTGACGCGTCGGGTTTCACCTGGGCGGGAGAGACTCAGCGGGCCGTCTTGCGGGTGAACGATGTGATCGCCCACACAGCGCCGACGGCGGCGATTCCGGCGCACCACGACACCGCGGGTAACGCCGTGTCGCCGACGGGTGTGCCCAGCAGCAGGCCACGGACCGTTTCGATCACCGGCGTGACGGGCTGGTTCTCGGCGAAACCGTGCAACCAGCTCGGCATGGTGTCGGTGGGAACGAATGCGCTGCTGACGTATGGCAGGAACAGGAGGAGGAACGTGAATCCGTTGGCGGCTTCCTCGCTGTCGGCGACGAGTCCGAGCGCGGCGGCGAGCCAGGAGATCGCGAGGATGAACAGCGCGATGAGCGCGAGCGCGCCGAGCCACTGCATCGGTCCCGCCGTGGGGCGGAATCCCATGATCACGGCGACGCCGATCACGACGAGCGACGTGACGAGGTTCCGTGCGACGCTCGACACAACATGACCGAAGAGGAAGGCCGAGCGCGCGACCGGCATGGACCGGAAACGGTCGACGATGCCGTGCACCATGTCTCCGGTGACGCTCACCGCGGTCTGCGAGGAACCGAAACCGGCGCAGAGCAGGATTATTCCGGGCACCACGTAGTCGAGGTACCCGGTCCGGGTCTGCATGGCCCCGCCGAAGACGTACACGAACAACAGCAGCAGCATCACCGGAAGAGCGACGCCCATGATCATCGTCTCGGGAGTGCGGAGCATGCGGGTGAGGCTGCGACCGGTCATGGCCGCGGCGTCGTCCACGGCGGACCGTATGCCGGTGATCATCGGGCTGTCGCCTCGTTCCGGATCGGGGACGCGTTCGACGTGTCGGTGAGCGCGAAGAAGACGTCGTCGAGATCGGGGGCGTGGAGCGAGAGCGTGTCGACGGTGACACTCTGGTCGTCGATCCGTCCGAGAAGAGACTTCAATTGGCCGATGCTCCCGTCGGTGGGCACCTGGATCGCCAGACGCTCGGTGTCGAGGACGGCGTCGCCGAAGGCGCGTGCGACGTGGTGCAGTTCGGACGGCTGCGTGAGCGTCAGCTCGAGGTGGCCGCCGGGAACGAGGCGTTTCAGTTCGGCGGGGGTCCCCTCGGCGACGACCCCGCCTCCGTGGAGGACGGCGACCCGGTCTGCCAGGTGGTCGGCTTCCTCGAGGTACTGGGTGGTGAGAAAGACGGTGACGCCGTCGTCGACGAGGCGCCGGACCATCTCCCACATGCTCTGACGGCTGCGCGGGTCGAGTCCGGTGGTCGGTTCGTCCAGGAAGATGATGTCGGGGCCGGAGATCAGGCTCATCGCCAGGTCGAGGCGCCTGGTCATGCCGCCCGAGTACGTTCCCGCGCGGCGGGCTCCCGCGTCCACCAGGTCGAACCGTTCGAGCAGTTCGCGCGTGCGTGTCCGGCCGTCCGCCCGGCCGAGGTGGCTCAGCCGGGCCATGAGCCGGAGATTCTCCTCGCCGGTCAGGAGGTCGTCGACCGCCGCGTACTGCCCGGTGAGGCTGATCTTTCGCCGGACTCCCTGCGGGTCGCGACGGAGGTCGTGGCCGGCGATGGTCACCGTGCCCGCATCCGGCGGTGTCAGCGTGGACAGGATGCGGACCATCGTCGTCTTACCCGCCCCGTTGGCGCCGAGGAGAGCGAACACGCTGCCGCGTGGCACGTCGAGGTCGATGCCGTTCAGGACGGCGACGTTTCCGTAGTTCTTGCGCAATCCCCGGACAGAGATGGCCGACTCCGAAAACTGTGTATCTCGTATACTCATGGTGTGCAGCGTACGCAGTTTTAGGATGAGCGCAAGACCCCGACGAAGTGGACCCGTGCATGCCCCCATCGAACGACCTTCCGGACGACCGCTCCACCGCCACTCTGCCCAAGGCGGTCCGGCTGGCATGGGGGATCGAGGAACCGGGGACTCGCGGACCGCGGAAAGGGCTCAGCCTCGAACGGGTCGTCGATGCGGCCATCGAGGTGGCGGACGCCGAAGGTCTCGCGGGCCTGTCCATGAGCCGGGTCGCGAAGCAGCTCGGGTTCACCACGATGTCGCTGTACCGGTACGTCGACAGCAAGGACGATCTGGTGGAGCTGATGGCCGATCGGGCCATCGGTCAGCCCAGCGGGCTCGTCGTATCGGGTGGATGGCGGGACCGGCTCGAATCCTGGGCGCTGGGCGAGTACCGGGCGGTCCGGGCGCACGCGTGGTGGCCGGAGGTGACCATCTCCGCTCCTCCGACGGGCCCCAACAATCTCGCGTGGCTGGAAGCCGGTCTGCAGTCGCTGGCCGACACCGGCCTGAGCGAGGACCGGAAGCTGCAAGTGGTGCTGAACGTTTCGCTGTTCGTGATCGGGCGGGCGCGGTTCGCGCTGGACCTGGAACGGTCGGCGAAGGCGGAGCAGGTCGACTACGCCCGGCTGCTCCCGCTACTGCTCGACGAGAAGCGGTTTCCCGCACTGCGGGCGGCGATCGAGGGGGGTGCGTTCGATGCCGGTGACGAAGATGACGCGCACTGGCTCGAACACGACTTCCGGTTCGGCCTCGACCGGATGCTCGACGGCATCGAACGGCTCACGGGCGGCTGACGAGACACAGCCGCCCGTCGCGCCGATCAGACGGACAGGTCCCGCCGCAGTTTCGCGACGTGGCCGGTGGCCCGGACGTTGTACTGGGCCACCTCGATCTTCCCGTCCTCGTCGACGAGGAACGTGGAGCGGATGACGCCCTGCACCGTCTTGCCGTACATCTTCTTCTCGCCGAACGCGCCCCACGCCTCGAGGGTGGTCTTCTCGGGGTCGGACAGGAGCGGGAACGTCAGTTCCTCGTTGTCGCGGAACTTGGCGAGCTTGGCCGGCTTGTCGGGGGAGATGCCGATCACGTCCAGTCCTGCGCCGTTGAGGTCGGCGAGATTGTCGCGGAAGTCGCAGGCCTGTTTGGTGCAGCCCGGCGTGCTCGCCGCCGGGTAGAAGTACACGACGACCTTGCGGCCGCGGAAGTCGGCGAGCGACACGTCGTTGCCGTCGGCGTCGGGCAGCGTGAAGGCGGGGGCGGTGTCTCCAGGGGCGAGTCTGCTGTTGTCGGTCACGAGAAGTCAGGCTACCGGGCAGGGGCGACAGTGGGCCGAAGGGCGATTGGGGGAGACGGCGACTGGGAAGACGGGGTCGCAGGCCGGGAGTTCTCGTCTACGGTTGACACAAGTGTGGGAACGCCGCGGTAGCGTCGCTCTCGCTGATCGAACCAGTCGAACAAGTTGGAGGACACGTGCCCAGGGACACCGAGAGCATCGAGCGTGAGATCGAGAACGCGCGTAATCAGCTCGCGAGCACTCTCGACGAATTGACGGTCCGCACCAACCCGAAGCGGCTCGTGGAGAACACGAAGCGGACGCTGATCGCGAAGCTGAACGAGCCGGCGGTCAAGTACGGACTGATCGCCGTGGGTGCGGTGGCAGGGCTCCTGGTGCTCCGCAAAGCGTTGCGCTGAACGACCCCCCGTGACAACGGGCCGTCGGAGGTGAAGTTCGCAGTGACTTCACGTTCCGGCGGCCCGTTCGTCATCTGACCGCCCGCACGGTCCGGTGAGATGGTGACAACGAAAAAGGCCCCCATCCTCGTGAGAGGATGGGGGCCTTCGTGCAAGTGCGCCCACAGGGACTCGAACCCCGGACCCAGTGATTAAGAGTCACTTGCTCTACCAACTGAGCTATAGGCGCTCGCTCTTGCGAGACAGAACATTAGCGGGTCGCTTCTCGGGAATGCAAATCGCCTGGTCGCGACTCCTCGTGACGACCCCATCCGCAGGGGGTGCGTAACAAGAGCGCCGCTGGTCACGATTGATATTCGAACGTTATTGAGCGGCCCGGCGCTTGGTTGGAACCGGTCTCCAGTGGCTGGCATCATTGGAGACCACACGGTCTCGACGTGCCGATTCGTCTTGCGAAGGCGAGGGACGTGCCGGCTTGAACGTGAATTCGGAGCGAGGACGTGAAGTGGGGTTATCCATGGGTGTGGGGCGTGGCGGGCGCATGCGGGCGCAATCGGTGGGATCCGTCTCGAAGACGGCGACGATTGTGGCGGCATCACTCGTATTCGCATTGTCGATCGCAGGGTGCACCGTCTCCGGTGCCGACAGCGTCACGGAAGGTGAGGCGCCGATCGATTCCAATCCGGTCACCGAACTCATCAAGCCGAAGCTGACGGCGTCGGCCGTCGATGGTGCAGTGGGATTCTCGCCGGGACAGCCGGTGACGGTGACAGTGGCCGACGGCACGCTGGCGAAGGTCACCATGCTCAACCCGGAGGGTGAACCGGTCGACGGCGCCATCGCCCCCGACGGGTTGTCCTGGGTCAACACGGAGCCGCTGGGCTACGACAAGGAGTACCGGCTCGAGGTGAAGGCGAACGGGCTCGGTGGCGGCACCGTCTCGACGTCCGAATTCACCACCAGCGCGCCCGGAAACGTCACCAAGCCGTACGTCATGCCGTCCGAGGGCGACGTGGTGGGCATCGGTCAGCCGATCGCCGTCCAGTTCGACGAGAACATCCCCGACCGCAAGTCGGCGGAGTCGGCGATCACGGTCACGACCAATCCGCCCGTCGAGGGCGCGTTCTACTGGGTGAACAACCGCGAGGTGCGGTGGCGTCCGCAGAACTACTGGGCACCCGGCACCGCCGTGGACGTCAAGGTCGCCGTGTACGGACGTGATCTCGGTGACGGACTGTTCGGCCAGGAGGACGTCCACACGGCCTTCACGATCGGCGACGCCGTGATCGCGACGGCGGACGACAACACCAAACAGGTGACGTTCGAGCGCAACGGCGAAGTGATCATGACGATGCCCACGTCGATGGGTAAGGACGACACACCCACCGACAACGGCGTCTACATCATCGGCGACCGGTTCGCGAACCTTGTCATGGACTCGTCCACGTACGGTGTGCCCGTCAACTCCCCGCAGGGATACAAGACTCCCGTCGACTGGGCCACACGAATGTCGTACAGCGGCATCTTCTTCCACTCGGCGCCGTGGTCGGTGGGGCAGCAGGGCTACTCGAACGCGAGCCACGGCTGCCTGAACCTCAGCCCGTCCAACGCGAAGTGGGTGTACGACAACACGAAGCGCGGCGACATCGTCGTCGTCAAGAACACGCTGGGCGGCACCCTGTCGGGCACGGACGGCCTCGGGGACTGGAACATCCCGTGGGATGTCTGGAAGGCCGGCAACGCCAACGCCTGAGCGGGCGTCAGACCAATCGCAAAGAGGAAAGCCCCCGGCCGAGGCCGGGGGCTTTCCGTGTGGGGTGAGTGACGGGACTCGAACCCGCGACACCCAGGATCACAACCTGGTGCTCTACCAGCTGAACTACACCCACCATTGCGCTTCTGTCACCGCCCGGGGGCAGTAACTTCGGCGAGGAAGATATTAGCGCGTTCGATGCGCAAAACGCCAATCGGTATCTCAGGCGGGTCCGAGTTCCTCGACGACTGCGGCGATGTCGCTGGTAGACGGCCCTGGTTCGGCCGCGAACGCCGTCTTCCGGTAGTACTTCAACTCCCGGATCGACTCCTTGATGTCGGCCAGGGCGCGGTGGGCGAGACCTTTTTCGGGCTGACCGAAGTAGATCCGCGGGTACCACCGGCGGCACAGTTCCTTGATGGAGCTGACGTCGATCATGCGGTAGTGCAGGTAGGTGTCGAGGTCCGGCATGTCGCGGGCGATGAACCCACGGTCGGTGGCGATCGAGTTGCCGGCGAGCGGCGCCGTCCCGGCGACCGGCACGTGCTCGCGAATGTAGGCGAGCACCTGCTGCTCGGCCTCGGCGAGTGTGACCGTGGACTTCCGGACCTCGTCGGTCAGTCCCGAGTTCTCGTGCATCTTGGTCACCACGTCGGGCATGGCCGCGAGCGCGTCGTCGTCGGCGTGGATGACGATGTCGACACCCTCACCGAGCACGTTCAGCTCGCTGTCCGTGACCAGAGCTGCGATCTCGATCAGCTTGTCGGTGCCGAGGCGGAGCCCGGTCATTTCACAATCGATCCACACAAGTTTGTCCTGCACCAGGAACACAGTAGTCAAGTGGGTGACGGGATATGGTTTGCGGTGGACACTTTCTCCCGACGTGCGTGATCCGAGGAGGGCGTCGATGACCCAGCAATCGCAGGACGGCGGCGCGACCTCGACTCCGGCGGAAAGGGCAGCGGCGGCGCGGGCGGCAGCCGCCGAAGCGGCCAGGGTCGCGGCTGAGGCCGCAGCCGCTGCGGAGGCGGCGGAGAAGGAAGCCCGGGACGCGGAGGCTGAGGAGAATCGCGCTCCTGCAGGTGCCGCGGCCCCCTCCGGTGCCGCCGCGGACATCGCGGCCGGATACGCGTCGGAGGGTGCGGCTCTGGAGCTGGGGACCGTCGTTCTGGGCGGCGCCGTGGATCGGACGGCCCGGGTGCGTATCCCTCTCGCGACGATCAACCGGCACGGACTCGTCGCCGGCGCCACCGGGACGGGAAAGACGAAGACGCTGCAGGGTATTGCCGAGCAGTTGTCGGCTGCAGGGGTTCCCGTGGTGATGGCCGACGTGAAGGGCGACCTGTCGGGTCTGTCACAGCCGGGCGAGGCCACCGGCAAGATCACCGCCCGGGCGGCCGAGACCGGCGACGACCAGTGGCGGCCCGCGGGATCCCCCGTCGAATTCCTCTCGCTGGGAACGGAAGGCCTGGGTATCCCCGTCCGCGCGACCATCACCGCGTTCGGGCCGATCCTGCTCGCCAAGGTGCTCGGGCTCAACGAGACTCAGGAGTCCACGCTGGGGCTGATCTTCCACTGGGCCGACGTCCAGGGGCTCGCGCTGCTCGATCTGAAGGATCTGCGATCGGTCATCGCGCACCTCACCAGCGACGAGGGCAAGGCCGATCTGAAGGGCATCGGCGGCGTATCCCCGGCCACGGCCGGTGTGATCCTCAGGGCCCTCGTCAATCTCGAAGCCGACGGCGGCGACACGTTCTTCGGGGAACCCGAACTCGAGACCGAGGATCTGCTCCGGGTGATCGACGGCACGGGTGTGATCACGTTGTTCGAGTTGGGTGCCCAGGCCGCGCGCCCGGCACTGTTCTCCACCTTCCTGATGTGGGTGCTGGCGGATCTGTTCCAGACCCTGCCCGAGGAAGGCGATCTCGACAAACCCAAGCTCGTCTTCATCTTCGACGAGGCACACCTGCTGTTCGCGGACGCGTCGAAAGCGTTCCTGCAGCAGGTGGAACAGACCGTGAAGCTCATCCGCTCCAAGGGCGTGGGGGTGTTCTTCTGCACACAGTTGCCGACGGACGTCCCGAACGCGGTGCTGTCGCAACTCGGTGCCCGAATCCAGCACGCGCTGCGCGCATTCACGCCCGACGACCAGAAGGCGCTGACCAAAACGGTACGGACGTACCCGACCACCGGAAACTACGACCTCGAGAAGGCCCTCACGTCATTGGGCATCGGCGAGGCGATCGTGACGGTCCTGTCGGAACGGGGCGCGCCGACACCGGTGGCATGGACGAGGATTCGGCCTCCCCGTTCGCTGATGGACACCATCGGCAACGACGCGATCACGGCTGCGGCGTCGTCGAGCCCGCTGTATGCGAAGTACGGGCAGACTGTCGACCGGGAGTCGGCGTACGAGAAGCTGACGGCCAAGGTCGCCGGGGCGCCGGCCGCGGGCCCGGGCCTCGACCTGCCCCCGCTGCCCGACTTGCCGCCGCCGGCGCCCACACAGCCGGAGGAGCCGAACATGGCCGAGCAGATCCTCGGGAACTCCGCGGTGAAGAGCTTCCTCCGCTCGGCCGCGTCGGCCGCAGGCCGCGAGATCTCCCGCAGCATCTTCGGCACGGGGCGACGACGCAAGCGCTAGAAACGCTGGGCGAATGTACCTTTCAGCGCCTCGGCAGCGGTGAACGGTACATTCACCCGACGGTCAACTGCCCAGCTTCTTGTAGAACGTCCCGACGATCGGTGCGACCACCGCGCGCGGGCTGTACTGCCCGGCAACGGACATCGCCTTGCTGATGATGCCGGGCACGACGCGCATCTTGTTGTCGGCCAGGCCGTCGAGCGACACCTTGGCGGTGTATTCGCTGGAGATCCACAGGAAGTCGGGCACCAGCCTGTCCACGATCGACGCATCCGCCGGATCGGGCTCCTCGGTGCGCACCGGGCCGGGGGCCAGCAGGGTGACGTTCACTCCCGTCCCCTTGAGTTCGCCGCGCAGCGATTCGGAGAACGTGTTGACGAACGCCTTGCTGGCGGCGTAGGTGGCGTTGTGCGGGATGGGCATGTTGCCCGCCGCCGAGCCGACCATGAGGATCGCCCCGGACCCGCGTTCGATCATCCCGGGCAGCACCGCGAGGGTGAGGTCGTGCACCGCAACGGCGTTGAGTTCCACCTGGGCCCGCTCGTACGCGGGGTCGAGTCCGGCGACGGGCCCGAACGTGGCGATACCCGCGTTGTTGCACAGGACGCTGACCTCACGGCCCGCCAGTTCGGTGACGAGTGCGGCCCGCGCGTCCCGATCGGACAGGTCGCACGCGCGCACGTCGACCTCGACGCCGTACTGGTCGCGAAGGGTCCCGGCGAGTGACTCCATCACCTCGCCGCGGCGCGCGACGAGGATCAGGGAGTGGCCCCGGGAGGCCAGATCGGCGGCCAGCGCCTCGCCGATTCCGGACGAGGCGCCGGTCACGACGGCGCGGGCACTGGGGGTGGGGTTCGGCAAGCTCACGGTCAGCAGCGTAGTGCGTCAGATGCGGGCCGCGAGCCGGGTGCCCTGCTCGATGGCGCGCTTGGCGTCGAGTTCGGCGGCGACGTCCGCGCCCCCGATGACGTGGGTGGTGACGCCGGCGACGGTCAGGTCGTCGACGAGGTCACGCACCGATTCCTGGCCCGCGCAGATCACGACGTTGTCGACGGCGAGGGTGCGGGGCTTCTCCCGCTTGGCGCCGAACGTGATGTGCAGGCCGTCGTCGTCGATGCGCTCGTAGTTGACCCCGGACAGTTCCTGGACGCCCTTGCTCTTCAGCGCCGCACGGTGGACCCAGCCGGTGGTCTTCGCGAGTCCTGCGCCGATCCGGCCGCTCTTGCGTTGCAGCAGGTACACCTCACGCGGCGACGGTTCGGGAATGGGTGTGGTGAGCGCGCCCGCCGCGGCCTCGGGTTCGGTGACACCCCACTCCTGCTTCCATTCCTTCAGATCGAGAGTCGGGGAGTGCTCGTGGGTGAGGAACTCACTGACGTCGACGCCGATCCCGCCGGCCCCGATCACCGCGACCGACCGTCCGACGGGCTTGCCGCCCCGGACGACCTCCGGATACGTGAGCACCTTCGGATGGTCGATCCCCGGAATCGACGGGACGCGGGGCGTCACACCGGTCGCGACGATCACCTCGTCGTACGTGCCGACCAGCTCGGCCGCGGTGACGCGGGTGTCGAGCCGGACGTCGACATCGGCGAGCGGCAGCTGGCGGGTGTAGTACCGAATGGTCTCCGCGAACTCCTCCTTGCCGGGAATCTTGCGGGCGATGCCGAACTGGCCGCCGATCTCCGAATCCGCCTCGAACAGGGTCACCGAGTGGCCGCGCTGGGCCAGCCCGAGCGCCGCGGACAGTCCCGCGGGGCCTGCGCCGACGACGGCGACCCGCTTCGCGGTCCGGGTGGGGGAGAGTGTCAGTTCCGTCTCCCTGCCTGCCCGCGGATTCAGCAGGCACGACACGTGCTTGCGGACGAAGGCGTGGTCGAGGCACGCCTGGTTGCACGCGATGCACGTGTTGATCTCGTCGGGGGTGCCCGCCTCCGCCTTCCGCACCCAGTCGGGGTCGGCGAGCATCGGGCGTGCCATCGAGATCAGCTGTGCGTCACCGCGGGTCAGGATCTCCTCGGCGACCTCGGGCATGTTGATCCGGTTCGACGCGGCCACGGGGATCGTCACGTGCTTCTCGAGTTTGCCGGTGATGTCGGCGAACGCGGCCCGCGGTACCGACGTCACGATCGTGGGGACACGCGATTCGTGCCAGCCGATGTCGGTGTTGATGATGGTTGCGCCCGCCGCCTCCACTTCCTGTGCCAGCGCGACGATCTCGTCCCAGGTCTGACCGCCTTCCACGAGGTCGGCCATCGACAGGCGGAAGATGATGATGAAGTCCGGGCCGACCGCCTTGCGCGTGCGGCGGACGATCTCGACGGCCATCCGGCGGCGGTTCTCGGGAGTCCCACCCCACTCGTCGGTGCGCTTGTTGGTGCGCTCGCACAGGAACTGGTTGACGAAGTAGCCTTCACCGCCCATGATCTCGACGCCGTCGTAATTCGCCTGCTGCGCGAGCCGTGCGCAGCGAACGAAGTTGCGGATCTGCCAGCGGACGCCCCGGCCCGTGAGTTTGCGGGGCCGGAACGGGTTGATCGGGGCCTTGATCGACGAGGCGGAGACACTGAACGGCTGGTAGCTGTACCGGCCGGCGTGCAGGATCTGCAGGGCGATTTTGCCGCCTTCGTCGTGCACCGCCGTCGTGATCGCGCGGTGCCTGCGGGCCTCGACACGGTTGGTGAGCTTCGCGCCGAACGGCAACAGCCAGCCCGTCCGGTTGGGCGCGTAACCGCCGGTGACGATCAGCGCGACCCCTCCGCGGGCGCGCTCGGCGAAGTACTCCGCCAGCCGGGGGACGTCCTTGGCGCGGTCCTCGAGTCCGGTGTGGATGGAGCCCATGATCACCCGGTTCTTCAGCGTCGTGAAGCCGAGGTCGAGAGGGGCGAGCAGCTGGGGAAACTGTGTCATTGGCGGCGTGTCCTTATCGTGAGAGCGCGTCGAGTACTTCTTGACACCAGTCGGCGAACCCCTCCTCGACGCGGATTCCGCCGCGCAGGACGAGGTACTGGTGCAGGGCTGCGCCGGAGAGCTGGTCCGGTGCGGGAAAGTCGCGTTTTTCGATCATGCGGTAGACCTCGAGCCGGGTGGCGTGGCCGTCGCGGTGGCGGGCGACCTCGGCCGTGAGTGCGGCGACGTCACCGTGTCGAGCGGCGCGGATCTTCACTGCCAGCTCGTTGCGCAGGTGGTTGGGCTCGGTGGGTTCGGCGATCCATCGCGCGAGTTCCGCGCTTCCGGCCGCACTGACCCGGTACACCTTCTTGTCGGGTCGGCCGTCCTGCGCCACCACCTCGGCGTCGACCCATCCCGCCTCGTCCATGCGTTTGAGGACGCGGTAGATCTGCTGGTGGGTGGCGCTCTGGAAGAAGCCGATGGACTTGTCGAACCGGCGCGCCAATTCGTAACCCGAGCCGGAGTGCTCGGTCAGGGAGACGAGAAGCGCATGTTCGAGTGCCACGAACCGAAGTATGTATGCAACGAGGTGCGTATGCAACTGAGTGCACACTAAGTTCTTCCGTCCGAACGGGACGCTCGTCGCGTCAGACCGCACGAACTCTCCGTTCACTCGCATAGGCTCGCGGGCATGAGCACCGACGTTCGTCCGCCGGCCGGGATCGGCGAGGCCGCGACGCGCAGACAGGTTGTCGCGTGGGGGCTGTGGGACTGGGGTTCGGCGGCCTTCAACGCCGTGATCCTCACGTTCGTCTTCTCCGTGTACCTGACGGACGCCGTGGGTGAGGACCTGCCGGGGTCGATCTCCGCGAGCACGTGGCTGGGATGGTCGCTCGGCATCGCGGGCTTCCTCATCGCCGTGCTCGCCCCCGTCACCGGTCAGCGATTCGACGCCGCGGGACGACGCAAATGGGCGCTCGGCGTTCTCACCTTCGCGACGGTCGGGTGCATGGCGGCGATGTTCCTCGTCCGCGACTCCTATCAGTACCTGTGGCTCGGACTGGTGCTGCTCGCTGCAGGTTCGGTGATCTTCGAACTGGCCGGCGTCCCGTACAACGCGATGCTCAGGCAGGTGTCCACGCCGGCGAACATCGGCCGGGTGTCCGGGTTCGGCTGGGCGATGGGCTATTTCGGTGGGATCGTGCTCCTGCTGCTGTGCTACTTCGGATTCATCGCCGGTGACGGTGACACTCGCGGATTCCTCGGACTCACCACCGACGGCGGCCTGAACATCCGGATGGTCGCGCTGCTGGCCGCCGTCTGGTTCGCGGTCTTCGCTATCCCCGTCCTGCTGAAGGTCCCCGAGCTGGCCCGTCCGCACGCAGACCCGGGCGCGGACAAGGCCGGCTTCCTCGAGTCGTACCGGGTGCTGTGGCGTGATCTGCGCGACCTCTGGGCCGCCGACCGGCGCACCGTGTACTTCCTGGTGGCGAGCGCGCTGTTCCGCGACGGACTGGCCGGTGTCTTCACCTTCGGCGCAGTCCTCGCCGTCAACGTCTACGGCATCAGCGCGGGTGAAGTGCTGCTGTTCGGCGTCGCGGCCAATGTCGTCTCCGCGCTCGGCGCGCTCACCGCAGGCCGGTTCGACGACCGGATCGGCCCGAAGACCGTGATCATGGCGTCCCTGATCGCGATGATCGTCGTCGGTGTCGTCCTCACGGCGGTGTCGGGACCGGTCATGTTCTGGATCTTCGGACTGCTGCTGTGCCTGTTCGTCGGTCCCGCACAGTCGTCGGCGCGCACATTCCTGGCCCGGATCACACCGCCCGGCCGGGAGGGCCAGATGTTCGGTCTCTACGCGACCACCGGTCGCGCGGTGTCGTTCCTCTCGCCCACCCTATTCGGGTTGTTCGCCTGGTGGTTCGCGGCGGATCGGGCCGGAATCATCGGCCTGGTGATCGTGCTCGGGATCGGGCTCGCCGCGCTGACGGTGGTGAAGGCGCCCGAGCGCGACTAGCGCCGCGCGCGATTGTCGTCGATCCGGAGCTTCTCCGGGAACAGCCGCCGCTGCGTCAGCCAGCCCGCTGCCGCCACGACGATCCAGATCAGTGTGGCGAAGAACTGCTGGGTGCCCTCGTTCGGATCCTCCAAGAAACCCAGCGGGGGGACGGCGAGGCCGAGTCCGGTCAGCACCAAGCTGGCGCCGCCGAGTGCGGTGAGCCACAGCAGCGCCCGCGCCCGGAACCGGTCGGCGACGAACCCGCAGGCGACGGCGAGCGCGACGATCACGATTCCGCTCAGGATCCAGCTGGCGTCATCCGGTTGCAGAACGCGACTGAGCTTCGCTCCGATCACCGCGCCCGCGATGATTCCGATGAAGAATGCGGCGAACTTGAAGACCAGAGTGGTGGCCGCCCACACCACGACCGCACCGATCGCCGCGACCAGGAACGTCGTTCCGAGCGACAGCGACAGCAGGTCGGACACGAGCCAGCCGAGGCCGAATCCGGAGGCGAGAACGGCGACGTGCAGTGAACCGACACCGGCGAAGCACAGAACGGCGCCGACCAGAAGGATTGCGATGCCACTCATGGTGCCCTCCCAGGGTGCACGAGACGACTAGTGCCATCAAACCAGAACGAACGCCCCGTCGAGGGGAACAGCGGATTTCAGTTCGGTGTGGTTCCGGTGCGGGTGCGGATCGCGTCCGCGAGAGCGTCGGGACGCTGCTCCGGGATCCAGTGCGTGACGCCGTCGAGTACGACGAATTCGTACGGCGCATCGACGAACTCGCCGCACCGCTCGGCCGCCGCGCGACCCATTGCGATGTCGCCGGTGCTCCAGACGTACGTCGTGGGAACGGTGACGGCGGGTGTCTCCGCGAAGTCGCTCGTCATCGCCCGGTACCAGTTCAGCGCGGCGGTCAGCGCTCCCGGTTCGCCGAGCAGTGCGACGTGCTCGTCGACGAGTGCCGGCGCGACGACGTCGCCGAACATCGCGCGCAGCGCCTGCGCGTCGTCGCGGAGCAGGACCCGTTCGGCCTTGCCCTCCATTCTCAGGAGGCGGATGTAGGAGGAGCGTTCCTTCTGATCTGCGTCCTCGCGCAACGCCCAGCCGAACGCGGCGGGATGGGGCACCGAGACGGTGGTGAGCGAGGTGATCCGGTCAGGGTGCCGCGCCGCGACGATCCACGCCACGGCGGCGCCCCAGTCGTGGCCGACGAGATGCGACGTGTCGAGGCCGAGCGCGTCGAGGAGCCCGACGACGTCCGCGACGAGGTGGTCGATCCGGTAGGAGTCGACTCCGTCGGGTCGCGCACCGGGCGAGTAGCCGCGCTGGTTCGGCGCGTACGTCCGCAGACCGGACTCGTTCAGCAGAGCGCTCACGGGGGCCCAGGATGCGGCGCTCTCCGGGAACCCGTGCAGCAGAACGACGGGGGCCCCGTCGTCCGGACCGCTGATCGTGACGTCGAACGTCAGGTCGCCGAGGGTGACGTGCGCGTGTTCCGAGGTTGACAACATGCCCCCACCGTACGGCGGTCGACCTACTTCTTTCCGGGATTCCACCCGCTCATGCCGAGCATGATCAGGCGCAGTTGCCGCTCGGCGCGCGCGACGACCTCGGCCTCGCTTCGGCTTCCGGGGCGATCGGCCTCGAGGAGATCCACGACGACCGCGAACATGGTGGACACGATGAGGTCGGCCGCCATCTCCAGGTCGTCGTGGTCCCAGGTCTGCAAGCCGTCGATGCGGGACAGATCGACCGTGAGTTCGCTGACGAACAGCTTCATCTCGGTCGCGATCGCACGGCGAATTTCCGGGACACCGCCGTAGCGTTCGCGGCTGAGGAACCGGAACTGCGCCTCGTGGGTGCGGACCTGCCGCACGAGGATGTCGAGCGACGCGCCTGCACTCTTGGTGCTCGGGGTGCGGCGGGCGTCGCGCAGCATCTGCCGCAGAATCCGCATGCCCTCCTCGACGAGCACCACGCCGAGTTCCTCGATGGACGCGAAATGGCGGTAGAACGCGGTGGGCACGATTCCCGCGGTGCGGGCGATCTCGCGCAGGCTCACGCCGGCGAAACTGCGGTCCGCCATCAGTTCGAGCGTGCCGTCGAGGAGGGCCTTCCTCGTGCGCTCCTTCCGCGCTGCCCTGCTCTCGGGTTCGGCGCCGGTCGACTGACTCACGGCAGTGAGTGTATTCGCGGGGGAGAGCACCGCCACCACCTCCGGGTGTTCGCGTTCGTCGTCCGGCATGCGCATCCGATCCCCGCCTCGAGTGTGCGTGCGGTCACATTGTGATTGACAAGTTCCTGTCTCCCTCTGTCACACTATTGTCAGTGTACAACCGTGCACTCAAATGGAGGAGGCTGACGTGTCAGTTGCCCACACCAGTCGTCCGGCGGAGGGACGCAGGTTCTCGCTGCTGTCGTTGTTCGAGGCGATGGCCACTCCGCACCAGCTCGACCGCTACCTCGAACTCGTCACGCCGATGGTCACCGTGCGCGACCTTCGCGCCGAAGTCGTCGAGGTCCGGCGGTCCACGGCCGACACCGTCACTCTCACGCTGCGCCCCACCCGCCAGTGGCGTGGATTCCGCGCGGGGCAGTTCGTGCAGGTGGGGGTCGTGATCGACGGGGTTCGGCACACCCGCTGCTACTCGCCTGCCAATGCACAGTCGTCCACCGACGGGCACGTCGAGTTGACGATCAAGGCGCATCCCGACGGGCTCGTCTCGCAGTACCTGCACGCGCAGGCGCGCCCCGGACTCGTGCTCGACCTGTCTCAGGCCGCGGGCGAATTCACCCTTCCGTCTCCTCGTCCGCGCCGGCTGCTGCTGGTGAGCGGAGGCAGCGGAATCACCCCGGTTCTGTCGATGCTGCGCACCCTCGTCGACGAGGGGCACGTCGGAAGCATCACTTTTCTGCACTACGCGTACACCGAAAACGATGTCGCGTACCTAGACGAGTTGCGCGCACTCGTGGACGCGAACGCCAACGTCTCCCTCGTACTGGCGTACACCGATCAGGAGGCCGGCGGGCACCTGCACGGGTTCTTCGGTCAGGAGCACCTCGACGCGGTGGCGCCCTGGTACGCCGACGCGGAGACGTTCCTGTGCGGCCCACCCGGACTGATGCGTGGCGTCCGGGAGGTATACCGCGAACTCGGCATCGAGGACCGTCTGCGCACCGAGGAGTTCGCTCCCGCCGCAGCCCCGGTGGAGGGGGAGGCCGGCGGCGCGGTGTCCTTCACCGCCAGCGGCGTCACCGCGGACAACTCCGGTGCGACACTGCTCGAACAGGCGGAAGCCGCCGGACTCCATCCGGAGTACGGCTGCCGGATGGGCATCTGCTTCTCCTGCACCACGGTGAAGACATCGGGGTGCACCAGGAACGTCCGCACCGGCGATACCGACACCGACCCGGACAAGGCGATCCAACTGTGCGTCTCGGTTCCGGTGGGCGACGTCGCCCTCGACATCTGACTTTCACGACATCAACGTTTGGAGACCGACATGTTTGGACTCTCACTCTCGTTTCTCCCGTTCGTCGGCGGCACCGACGGTTCCCGTAACGCCGCCCCGGTGGTGCTCAGCCACGACCAGGTCGAAGAGATCGGCAGGGAACTGGACGCCCTCCGCGACCGGACGGTTGCGGACCTCGGCGCCGAGGACCGCGAATACATCTACAAGATCATCAAGGCGCAGCGGGGATTCGAGGTCGCAGGCCGCGGTCTGATGTATCTCGGCTTCTTCCCGCCGGCCTGGATCGCCGGCGTCGGCGCCCTCGGCGTGTCGAAGATTCTCGACAACATGGAGATCGGCCACAACGTCATGCACGGTCAGTACGACTGGATGCGTGAACCGGGCCTGAACTCCCGGGTGTTCGAATGGGACACCGTCTGCCCTGCCGATCAGTGGAAGCATTCCCACAACTACATGCACCACACGTACACCAACATCCTCGGCCGGGACCGGGACATCGGCTACGGCATCCTGCGGATCGACGAGGCGCAGAAATGGAACCCCTACTACCTGGGGAACCCGGTCTACGCCTTCTTCCTGATGATGCTTTTCGAGTGGGGCGTCATGATGCACGACCTGGAAGCGGAGAACGTGATCCAGGGCAAGCGCAAGTGGCACGACGTCAAGCCGCTGCTGAGGGGCTGGTGGCGCAAGGCCGGCCGGCAGGTGCTCAAGGACTACGTGATCTTTCCCGCGCTCACCGGGCCGCTGTTCGTCCCGACACTGCTCGGCAACGTGACCGCCAACCTGATCCGCAACGTGTGGGCCTACTCGATCATCTTCTGCGGCCATTTCCCCACCGGCGTGCAGAGTTTCACCGAGGACGAGACCGCGGAGGAAACCCGCGGCGAGTGGTACGTCCGGCAGATGCTCGGCAGCGCGAACATCGAAGGGAGCCCGCTGTTCCACATCATGTCGGGCAACCTGTCGCACCAGATCGAGCACCATCTGTTCCCGGACCTGCCTGCCCACCGGTATCCGGAGATGGCACCCGTCGTGAAGGCGCTGTGCGAGAAGCACGGGTTGCCGTACAACACCGGTGGCTTCTTCAAGCAGATCGGCTCCGTGTGGGGGAAGATCTTCACGTTCGCACTGCCGCCCGGTCTCGTCTCGTCCGACACCCCTCCCGGTGTTATCGTCGAGCGGCAGAAGACTGCAGCCTGAGAGGCGAAAACACATGGTGGGGAAGTTCGAGCGGCGCAAGGACACCGTGCAGGAACTGACGGAGTCCGCGGCCACGCACGTGGGCAAGATCGCGACGATCATCGCGGGCGCCGTCCGGGACGTCACCCGGGAGATCGGCGACTGGGTATCCGACGGAATCGAGATGCGCGAGGCCGCGAAGAAGGCCCGCGAAGACGAGGGCGAGGGCGAGACGGTCGACTGAGTAACCGGCCGGCGCGTATCGACCCAGGGTAGAGATCGGGCCGCCGGGGGTGCGTTCATGGCACCCTCGGCGGCCTTTCTGCGGGCGGGGCTGAGGCCGATGCTGGTTGCAGCACGAAAACCGCCCCCCGAAAGGAACCCATGTCTCCCACCATGATCTCCACCACGGCGCGCATCGCCGTCGCCGGATTTGCGGCCCTTGCCATTTCGCTGACCGGTGCCGCAGGTATGGCCTCGGCCAAGCCGATCTGCGAGACCGGCTGTTCCCAGCCCCTGCCCAACAAGAACCCCAGGCCCGACGTCAAGCAGATGTGCTGGGTCGAATGGGGTCAGACACAGTGTCAGGTGAGCTGACGCGCTCGTGCTGTCGGAGCGTGGGGCGTGGCGTCGACGGCCAGGCCCTGACCCTACGTTGCTTCTAGATGACGCCCAGCGAGATCATGGCGTCGGCGACCTTCACGAAACCGGCGATGTTCGCGCCGTGCACGTAGTCGCCCGGCATGCCGTACTCGGCGGCCGTGGCGACAGTCCGTTCGTGGATGCCGCGCATGATCCCGGCCAACCGCTCGTCGGTGTACTCGAAGCCCCACGAGTCGCGGGATGCGTTCTGCTGCATCTCGAGTGCCGACGTCGCGACCCCGCCCGCGTTGGCCGCCTTGCCCGGCGCGAATGCCACGGCGGCATCGCGGAACACCTGGACGCCCTGCGGGGTGGTGGGCATGTTCGCGCCCTCCGCCACCGCCTGCACACCATTCGTGACCAGGGTCTTGGCTGCTGATTCGTCGAGTTCGTTCTGGGTGGCGCAGGGGAGCGCGACGTCGCACGGCACATCCCAGATGGAACCGTTCGGCACGAACCGGGCGTGCGGCACGGTGTCCGCGTATTCGCTGATCCGTCCCCGCCGCACCTCCTTGATCTCTTTCAGGAGGTCGAGGTCGATGCCCTTCTCGTCGACGACGTATCCCGCGGAATCGGAGGCTGCGATCGCGATTCCGCCGAGTTGGTGCACCTTTTCGATCGCGTAGATCGCGACGTTCCCGGAACCGGAGACGACGACGGCCTTGCCGTCGAGTGAACTGTTCGCGGTCTTCAGCATCTCGGCGACGAAGTAGGCGACGCCGTACCCCGTGGCCTCCCGACGCACCTGCGAGCCGCCCCAGGTGAGTCCCTTGCCGGTGAGAACGCCCGACTCGTACGAGTTGGTGAGGCGTTTGTACTGGCCGAACAGGTAGCCGATCTCGCGACCGCCGACCCCGATGTCACCTGCGGGGACGTCGGTGTATTCCCCGATGTGGCGATGCAGTTCGGTCATGAACGACTGGCAGAAGCGCATGACCTCGGCTTCGGAACGGCCCTTGGGGTCGAAGTCGGAGCCGCCTTTGCCGCCGCCGATCGGAAGCCCGGTGAGGGCGTTCTTGAAGATCTGCTCGAATCCGAGGAACTTCACGATTCCCAGGTTCACGCTGGGGTGAAACCGCAGCCCACCCTTGTAGGGGCCGAGCACGCTGTTGTACTGCACGCGGAAACCGCGGTTCACGTGCACGTTGCCGGAATCGTCGACCCACGGCACCCGGAAGATGATCTGACGTTCGGGCTCGCACAGCCGCTCGATCAGTCCGGAATCGGCGTAGTGCGGACGGTGCTCGAGCACGACCTGGAGCGATTCGAAGACCTCCGCGGCGGCCTGGTGGAACTCGGGTTCTCCGGCGTTCCGCAGACGGACCTGCTCGTAGATCTCTGCTACCCGGTCGCGCGTTGACACAGACCACCCCTGCCTTACGTGTGAGGACTTCTTTACCTGACGTTTACATCGGAAACTATAGACCGGTGTCAGGACGTCCTGTATCGGGCCGTGCCGGCAGCTCAGGATTCTCGTCGCGGTGCGCGGGAATGCATTGCGACAGCGGTGTTCTCGACCGCTTCGCCGCAGTGCGCGCAGCGGTGTTCCAGTTCCAGCGAGTGCCCGCACTCGTGCACGAGCACCGACGGAGCCTCGTCGACGGCCCATTTGCTGCCCCACTGGAACAGGGAGAGCAGCAGTGGCCGCAGGTCCTCGCCCGCGGGGGTGAGGTGGTACTCGAAGCGCGGTGGATGCTCGGAGTACTGCCTGCGTTCGATGACGCCGACCTCCTCCAGCTTGCGCAGCCGCGCGGTGAGGATGTCGCGCGAGACGCCGATGTAGCCCGCGATCCGGTCGAAGCGGTGCACCCCGTAGGACAGTTCCCGGATCACCAGCATCGACCAGCGGTCGCCGATCAACTCCATGGTGGCGGCGATGGCGCAGGGCCTCGGCGTCAGGGGCATGCGGTCCATGACGATCTCGGGTGTTGCTGGCTGGGTGTCGCCGTTGCTCATGCTTTCCATCATAGAGGGTTGTGTTTTCCAACTGATAGGGGTTACTGTCGTCGACATAGTTAGTTGGAAAAGCAGACTTACTCACTCGAAGGGGTCGTCATGACCACGATTCAAGATCGAACGGTGCTGGTCACCGGGGCCAATCGCGGGCTCGGCCGGGCCTTCGTCGCCGAGGCGCTCGCACGAGGAGCGCGCACGGTCTACGCGTCGGCGCGCGACACGTCCACGATCGACGGGCACCCGCGGGTCGTGCCGGTCCAACTGGATGTCACGAACCCCGAATCAGTCTATGCCGCAGCGGAACTCGTCGGGGATCTCGGCGTGCTGATCAACAACGCCGGGATCCTCGTCGGCGAGTCGCCGCTCACGGGCGATCTCGACGGGATGCGCCGTGAACTCGAAACCAACCTCTACGGCCCGCTCAACGTGACACGCGCGCTCGCACCGATCATCGCCGCCAACGGCGGTGGCGCGATCCTCAACGTGCATTCCGTGCTGTCGTGGCTGGCGATCGGCGGCTCCTACAGCGTCTCGAAGGCCGCCCTGTGGAGCGCCACCAACGCCATGCGCGCCGAACTCGCGGCGCAGAACATCCAGGTGGTCGGGCTGCATCTCGGCTACATGGACACTGACATGACGAGTGGTCTGGACGTGCAGAAGATCTCCGCGGCCGAGGTCGCACGACTGGCCTTCGACGGCATCGAGTCCGGCGCCCACGAGGTGCTCGCCGACGACACCACCCGCACCGTCAAGGCGGCGCTGTCCGGCGACCTCGACGTCCTCTATCCGCAGCCGGCGCAGCGGGGAGCCGCATAGTGAGGCCGTACGGAAACGGTGAGGTGTCGACGGTCGAGAGCCTGCCGGACGCCGGCGAGTGGGGCGAGATCCGGTCGAAGATCGTCGAATGGCACGACCCGGCAGGTCCGGCGCGCACGGCCCGGGAACTCGACGGCCTCACCTACCTGCGGGCAATCCTCGACGGCAGCGTTCCGGCGCCGCCCATCGCCAGCCTGATGAATCTGCGGTTTCTCGAGGCCGAACCCGGGAGGGTGGTCTTCGCGCTCGATCCCGACGAGTCACAGTACAATCCGATCGGCGCCATCCACGGCGGCGCCGTGTGCACGCTGCTCGATTCGGTCGCCGGCTGCGCCGTGCACACCACGTTGCCCGCCGGGTGGGGGTACACCTCGGTCGAGATCAAGGTCAACTACATCCGCGGGGCGACCCGCGACTCCGGGGCGCTCACTGCCACCGGTGTCGTGAAGAAGGCGGGCCGCCGCATCGCCTTCGCGGAAGGGGAGGTCACCGACTCGCAGGGCCGCCTGGTGGCCACCGCCACCAGCACGCTGCTGGTGTTCGAGGTTCCACCACAGGGCTGACGCAGGACGGTCGGGAAACCCGCCACCCGCGGAGGGGAGTGGCGGGTCCCGATGCACCGTTGCCCCGTCGGGTTGGGGCGATGCGTGAACAAGACTAATCAGTCGGTTTGCTACGCGCGAGTACGGGACACCGCCGCCGGTCGAAGCAGCCCTACGGCATACCGAAGTTTGATGTACTGAATTCCGTCCTCATCAGCGTCATTGCCGGAGCGGTCAAGGAAGGCACACCCATGGGCACGATCACCACGCAGGACGGTACGGAGATCTTCTACAAGGACTGGGGAACCGGTCAACCCATCGTGTTCAGCCACGGCTGGCCGCTGTCGGCCGACGACTGGGACGCCCAGATGCTGTTCTTCCTCCAGCACGGCTATCGAGTCATCGCCCACGACCGGCGCGGGCACGGACGCTCCACGCAGACCGGCGACGGCCACGACATGGACCACTACGCCGACGACCTCGCGGAGTTGACCGCACACCTGGACCTCCACGACGCCATCCACGTCGGCCACTCGACCGGCGGCGGCGAGGTCGCGCACTACCTCGCGCGACACGGCGAGAGCCGAGTGTCGAAGGCCGCACTGATCAGCGCGGTGCCGCCGCTGATGGTGAAGACGGAGGCGAACCCGGGCGGCCTGCCCAAGGCCGTGTTCGACGATCTGCAGGCGCAACTCGCGGCCAACCGTTCCGTCTTCTACCGCGACCTGCCGTCGGGGCCGTTCTACGGATTCAACCGGCCGGGCGTGGAGTCCTCGGAGGCGATCATCGAGAACTGGTGGCGGCAAGGGATGATGGGCGGGGCCAAGGCCCACTACGACGGCATCGTCGCCTTCTCGCAGACCGATTTCACCGAAGACCTGAAGAAGATCACGGTGCCGGTGCTCGTGATGCACAGCGAGGACGACCAGATCGTTCCCTACGCCGACGCCGGACCCCTGTCCGCGAAACTTCTCGCCAACGGGACGTTGAAGACGTACAAGGACTTCCCCCACGGCATGCCCACCACGCAGGCGGAGACGATCAACGCCGACCTGCTGGCCTTCCTGAAGGGCTGACGCCGGTGTTCCGATCGTCGTGAGACGCGTGTCCCGCCTCGCTCGCCGTACCGGATGCATCGCGGCGCTCGGGTGCGTCGTGGTGTCCGGTTGTGGCACCGCGGCGGACGGCCCCGCGCCCACGACGACTCCGACGGCGACTGCGGGCAGATTCGTTCCCGGTGCCGGTGACCGTTCCGGGTTGGTCGATATCGGTGGGGGCCGCGGCATCTATCTCGAGTGCCGCGGTTCCGGTTCGCCCACGGTCGTGCTCGTCTCCGGGGCCGGGGTCGCCGCCGACAATTGGAGTTACACGGGCGACCCCACAGATCAGACGACCCCGCCCGTCCGCACCGAGCTCGCCGTACACCCCGACATCGCGAAGTTCACCAGAGTATGTGCCTACGACCGTCCCGGCACGGAGCAGATGGACGGCACCGCGAGCCGATCGACCGGCGTGACGCAACCGACCACTGCGCAGGGCGACGCGGCAGATCTTCGTGCCTTGCTGACGGTCGCCGAGTTGGAGGGACCCCATGTGCTGGTCGGACACTCCTGGGGCGGAATGATCGCGTCGGCGTACGCCAGGACCTATCCGGACGACGTGTCCGGTCTCGTCCTCGTCGATCCGGGATCGCAGTATCTGCAATCGACATTGCCGCCTGCCGTGTGGGACCAGTGGATGCGGGACATCGAGACGAACGGCCGGAACCATCCCGGTGCGGAGACACCCGACTATCCCGCCACGCTCGCGGCGCTCGAGACCATGCCCCCGCTGCCTGCGATGCCCGCCGCCGTCCTGACTTCGGACGAGCCGTTCGACTATCTCGGGATCGGCGACGCCGACACGTACTGGCCGCAGTGGCTCGACGCCGCCGCGCTCCTCTCGACTGCCCTCGATGCCACCCACATCACGCAGACCGGCAGCGGTCACTTCATCGAGAACGAGAATCCCGCCCTCGTGGTCGAGCAGATCTGCTCCGTGATCGCCCCGGCAACGAGTTGCCCCGGTTCGTGAGGGCCGGGCTCGGGCGGACGGGCACCCCCGATCCCTGACTGTGCAGGTGATCGGGGGTTTTCGCCGTCTGACGCTCCGTCGAACGAGTGCCCCCGGCAGGATTCGAACCTGCGACCAAGAGATTAGAAGGCTCTTGCTCTATCCCCTGAGCTACGGAGGCGCGCAGCAAATATTACCTGCCGCCCCGAGTGCTCCGACCGGGGCTGGGGGGTGTGCGTCACGAGCCCAGGACCGCCGCGCAGAGCAGGAGTCCCGCCAGAACGATCTCGACGACGAAATAGAACCACACGGGGTAGAACCGGGTCGGCCGGTCGGTGAGGGCGGCCACGATCCGGCCGAATGCCATCCCCAGCAGGGCGACGGCCACCGTCACCGCGGCGACGGATCGGATGCCGTGGGCGTCGAAGGCCGCGAAAAAGAGCAGGCCCGCCACCGCGACACCGAAGCCGCCGTAGACCGCGCGCACCTCGGCGCGGGCCGTCGCCGAATCCGCGGTCAGACCGAACGGTGCGACCAGGCGGGCGGGCAGGGCGAGCCCGTAGACGCCCATGCCCGCGAAGAACAGTGCCACCACGATGATCAGAAACTCCGCCATCTCAGCCTCTCGTTTCCCTGCGACACGTCCCTGTCGACGGTAGCCGGAACCGAGACGGACCCTCGCGTCTCCGACGGCCTGTCGTAGGTCCTACCCTTGATGTATGGCTACACCCCAGCTCGCGGCGTCCGACCCGGCTTCGAAACCCCCGAATCGTGCCGATTCGACCGCCCTGTTCGTCGTCGGCGGTCTCATCGCCGGCCTGGTAGCGGCAATCGTCGTCGGACTCTCCGCTGCTCAGGCGCTCGTGCTGCTGGGAATTCCGGATCCCGGACCGATCACCACCTACGGATTGCCCGCCATGCGGGCCGTGTCGGAGATCGCTGCCGTCATCACGATCGGATCGTTGCTGCTCGCCGCGTTCTTCGTGCCACCGCAGAAGTCCGGCGTCCTCGACGTGGACGGCTACCGCGCCGTCCGCACCGCGTCGTACGCCGCGATCGTGTGGGCGGCGACCGCCCTCGTCCTCGTCCCGTTGACGCTGTCGGACACGTCCGGGCAACCCTTCGCCGAAGCGGTCAAGCCGGCCAACATCTTCAATTCGATCGATCAGGTCGAACTCGCCGGCGCCTGGCGCTGGACCGCGATCATCGCCATCGTCCTCGCGATCGCCTCCCGGCTCGTGCTGCGCTGGTGGTGGACGCCGATCCTGCTGGTCGTCGGCATCCTCGGACTGATGCCGCTCGCGTTGACCGGGCACTCGTCCTCGGGCGGTTCGCACGACATGGCGACGAACAGCCTGATCCTGCACCTCGTGGCGGCCTCGCTGTGGGCGGGCGGTCTGTTCGCTCTCCTCGCCCACGCGCGTCGGCGCGGCGCCTACACCGACGTCGCGGCGCGCAGGTTCTCCGCGGTCGCGACCGTCTGCTTCGTCGTCATGGCGGTCAGCGGTGTCGTGAACGCTCTCGTCCGCGTCCAGATCGGCGACCTCGTCGACACCACGTACGGACGCCTGGTGGTCGCGAAGATCGTGGCCCTCGTCGTACTCGGTGTGTTCGGGTGGGCGCAGCGTCGCCGGGCGCTGCCCGCACTGCAGAAGGATCCGACGAAACGCGGCAACCTGATCCGCTTCGCCGGTGCGGAGGTCATGGTCTTCGCCGCGACGATCGGTCTCGCCGTGGGACTCGGCCGCACGCCCCCGCCGCCCCCGACCGCGGCGCCCACCCTCACGGAGGTGGAACTCGGCTACAACCTGGCGGGGCCGCCCACGTTCGCTCGCTTGATGCTGGACTGGCGATTCGACCTCCTCTACGGCACCGCCGCGATCGTGCTGGCCGTCGTGTACGCGCTCGGACTGCGCAAACTGCGGCGGCGCGGCGACCGCTGGCCCGTCGGCCGGACCGTCGCCTGGATGTGCGGGTGCGTGGTGCTGCTGATCGCCACGTCGTCGGGTGTCGGTCGCTACTCGCCGGCCGTGTTCAGCGTGCACATGGGCGCTCACATGGCGCTGTCCATGCTGGCGCCGGTTCTCCTGGTGCTCGGTGCCCCGATCACGCTCGCCCTGCGCGCCCTCGATCCCGCGGGCAAGAACGGTGTGCCGGGACTGCGCGAATGGATCCTGACCGCGCTGCACAGCCCGTTCTCCCGGTTCATCACGCACCCCGTCGTCGCGGCGGTGCTGTTCGTGGGCGGTTTCTACGCCCTGTACCTCGGCGGGATCTTCGAGGCCGCCGTCGACTCCCACTCCGCGCACGTCCTGATGAACCTGCACTTCCTGCTGAGCGGCTACCTCTTCTACTGGGTCGCGATCGGCATCGACCCGTCGCCGCGCAAGCTGCAACCGGTGACGAAGCTCGCGATGGTGTTCGGCTCCCTGCCGTTCCACGCCTTCTTCGGCGTCGCGCTGATGAGCATGGGCGCCGTGATGGGCGAGTGGTACTACCGATCGCTCGGACTCGGCTGGAACGCCGACCTGGTGGGTGACCAGCAACTGGGCGGCAGCATTGCCTGGGCCACCGGTGAGATCCCGCTGGTGCTGGTGATGATGGCGCTGCTCATCCAGTGGTCCCGCAGCGACGGCCGCACGGCGCGGCGGGTCGACCGGGCCGCGGACCGGGACGACGACGCGGATCTGGCCGCGCACAACGCGATGTTCGCGGAGTTGGCGCGACGGGACCGCGAGGCCGGGCGCTGACCGTTAGCACGCCGCCCCGACACGTTCGGGGCTCCCGGGGCCGTTTTCGCGGTTCCATCCACAACCGCTCGATTTCTCCACAGATGTCCGCTGCAGGCCGAAAACGGCGCCGCCGGACGGCACGCTGTGAGTGAAGGCACCTTGCCGCACTCACAGGGGGTAGACGTCATGTACGAAACACACGGCACCGTCGTCGGAACGGTCATCACCAGCCCGGTCGCCCGGTCGAACGCCGCCGGTGACGAGTTCCTCAGTTTCCGGATGGCGAGCACGGTCCGGCGCCGCGACCACGCGACGGGGGAGTGGCGTGACGGGAGCACGCTCTACCTCACGGTGACCTGCAGGCGACGGCTGATGGCCGGCGTCGTCGCCTCGATCACGAAGGGCGATCCCGTTCTCGTGACGGGCGAGTTGCGCGCCACCGAATACACCACCCGGGACGGCATCGCCCGCTCCGACCTGGAGTTGAGCGCCACCGCGATCGGACCGGATCTGGCCCGGTGCACGGTCGTGCTCGAGCGTGCGCCGAGAACGACCGACGGCGGTGCGGGGAACCCGGCGACCGAAGAGGTGGCCACCCGGTCCCTCGTCGCGTAGCGCACCTGCGGGTATCGGCGCCGACCTCGCGTTCCCGGCGCCGATGCCCACGGCATCTTCCCGGGAAGCCCCCGATCACGTCCCCGACCCTCCGCGATGTGGGTTCATCGCGCGTCACCATTAGGCTGGCCCCATGGCTGAGTTCATTTACACGATGAAGAAGGTGCGCAAGGCGCACGGTGACAAGGTCATCCTCGATGACGTCACGATGAGCTTCTACCCCGGCGCCAAGATCGGTGTGGTCGGCCCGAACGGCGCGGGTAAGTCCAGCATCCTCAAGATCATGGCGGGGCTGGATCAGCCGGGCAACGGTGAAGCGTTCATCGCTCCGGGTGCCACCGTCGGGATCCTCATGCAGGAACCGCACCTGGACGAGACGAAGACCGTTCGCGAGAACGTCGAAGAGGGCATGGGTGAAACCATGGTCCAGCTCAAGCGGTACAACGAGATCGCCGAGCTGATGGCCACCGACTACTCCGACGAGCTGATGGAGGAGATGGGCGAGCTCCAGGAGAAGCTCGACCATGCCGACGCGTGGGAGATCGATTCCCAGCTCGAGCAGGCGATGGACGCTCTGCGCTGTCCGCCGCCGGAGGACATGGTCACTCACCTCTCCGGTGGTGAGAAGCGCCGCGTCGCCCTCTGCAAGCTGCTGCTCAGCAAGCCCGACCTGCTGCTGCTCGACGAGCCGACCAACCACCTCGACGCGGAGAGCGTCCTGTGGCTGGAGCAGCACCTCGCCGCCTACCCGGGTGCGATCCTGGCCGTCACCCACGACCGGTACTTCCTCGACCACGTCGCCCAGTGGATCTGTGAGGTCGACCGCGGCCGCCTGTACCCGTACGAAGGCAACTACTCCACCTACCTGGAGCAGAAGGCCGCCCGGCTCGAGGTCCAGGGCAAGAAGGACCAGAAGCTGCAGAAGCGTCTCAAGGAGGAGCTGGCCTGGGTCCGTTCGGGAGCGAAGGCCCGACAGGCGAAGAACAAGGCCCGCCTCGACCGCTACGAGGAAATGGCCAACGAGGCCGAGAAGACCCGCAAGCTCGACTTCGACGAGATCCAGATTCCCGCGCCGCCGCGCCTCGGCGACGTCGTGGTGGAGGTGTCGAACCTCGACAAGGGCTTCGACGGACGGGTCCTGATCAAGGACCTGTCGTTCACCCTGCCGCGTAACGGCATCGTCGGCGTGATCGGACCCAACGGTGTCGGTAAGACGACGCTGTTCAAGACCGTCGTCGGGCTCGAGGAGCCGGACGCGGGCGAGGTGAAGATCGGTCAGACCGTCAAGCTCAGCTACGTCGACCAGAACCGCACGGGCATCGATCCCGACAAGACGGTGTGGGAGGTCGTCTCCGACGGTCTCGATCACATCGTGGTCGGCCAGACGGAGATGCCGTCGCGCGCCTACATCAGCTCGTTCGGGTTCAAGGGCCACGATCAGCAGAAGCCGGCGGGCGTCCTGTCCGGTGGTGAGCGCAACCGCCTGAACCTCGCGATGACGCTCAAGCAGGGCGGAAACCTGATCCTGCTCGACGAACCGACCAACGACCTCGACGTCGAAACCCTCGGTTCGCTGGAGAACGCGCTCGAACAGTTCCCCGGCTGCGCCGTCGTGATCTCCCACGACCGCTGGTTCCTCGACCGGACCTGCACGCACATCCTCGCGTGGGAGGGGGGCTTCGGCGACAACGAGGCGGCCTGGTACTGGTACGAGGGCAACTTCGAGGGCTACGAGGCCAACAAGGTCGAGCGGCTCGGACCGGATGCTGCCCGTCCGCACCGCGTGACGCACCGCAAGCTGACGAGGGACTGACCTGGTGGGGCAGCAGGCCTTCACGTACGAGATCCAGGTCCGGTGGGGTGACTCCGACCGCCTGGGTCACGTCAACAACACCCGCTTCATGGAGTACATGCAGGAAGCGCGGATCGCGTTCCTGACCACCGAGTTGCGCGCCGCCGGCGCGCAGCCCGGTGCGATGGTGGTGCGCAAGATGGACGTCGAATTCCTGCGTCCGGTCACCGACGCCTCCGGTCCGCTGACGATCGACGTGTCGGTGCTCCATGTCGGCAATTCGTCGTACACGATCCGGCACGTCGTCACGAGCCGCGACGGCGTCCACTGCGCGACGGGCGACGCCCTGCTGGTGGCGTTCGACGTGAAGACCGAACGGTCGCGTCCGCTGTCCGAGGCGGAACGCGACGGGCTCGAGAAGTACCTCGCGCCGGTGACCACCGGCTGACGGATCCGGCACGCGGGGTGCCCGAAGTTCACCCTCTGTTCCCATCGCCGCGGGCTAGTCTCGAGAGAGTTGCCCGCGGCGATCGGAACGAAGAGGAAGTGAGCCCCGATGACGGAATCGGCAGCACTGAAAGATGCGGAGTGGGCGCGGAATCTGCCCGAAGGTCTCCGGTCTCAGGTGCCGACTCTCGCAGCCGTGTACTTCCGGCACGTCGATCGCGGTGACAGCGAGAGCGCCGTCAACGGCGCCTCCGACGCAGTGCTCGGCGCGCACCTGACACTGGCGCTGCATCGGCCTCCGGAGCGCGCGATCACCCGGGTCTACCGGCCGGGCGACGGGCGCGAACTCGGTGCGTCGCTGCAGATCGTCACGGACGATATGCCGCTGCTCGTCGAATCGATCACCGCGCTGCTGAACCGTCTCGGCATCGGGATCAGCGAATTCGTGCACCCGATCGTCTCGGTGCGGCGTGATCCGATCGGCGCACTGCGCGGAATCCTCATGGGCGACAAGGCCAAGGATGCCGGCGAGGACGGTGTGTCCGAGTCGTGGATCCACGTCCAACTCGATCCGCGTGCCGACTCCGCGGTTCTCGACACGCTCGAGAAGGAGGTCGGCACCGTCCTCGCCGACGTGCGCCAGGTGGTCCGGGACACCGACATCATGCGCAAGCTCGAGCGGACGCTGGCCGACGAACTGGAGGCCTCCGCAACCTGTCCAGGTGTGTCGAAGAACGACCTGGAGGACTGCGCCGACCTGCTGCGGTGGATGTCGCAGGGCAATTACGCGGCGCTCGGGTACCGGCGATTCGAACTGGGGGAGCCGGACGATTCCGGCACCCGGAGCCTGCAGGTGGTGCCGGGCAGCGGTCTCGGGCTGCTGCGCTCCGACACGGTCACCGAAGGCCCGCTGAGTCTGCCGCCGGCCGCCGAGATCCCCGACCGCCCGCTGCTCGTGCTCACGCAGGGCTCGTTCCCCGCGACCGTGCACCGCTCGGTCTACCCGTTCTTCGTCGGTGTGAGCATCCTCGACGCGAACGGCAACATCACCGGTGAGCACCGCTTCCTCGGCGTCTTCACCGTCACGGCCCTGCACGAGAACGTCCTCGACATTCCCGTGATCGCCCGCCGGGTGCGCAAGGTGATCGACCGGGCCGGGTTCCAGTTGAACTCGTATTCGGGGCAGGCGATGCTGGAGGTAATCCAGTCGTTCCCGCGCACCGAACTGTTCTCCAGCGACGCGGACACCCTGTTCGACACGGTGACGGCCGTGCACAGCATCGGGCTCAGGCGCCAGGTGCGCCTGTTCGTGCGCGAGGACTTTCTCGGACGGTTCGTCTCCTGCCTGATCTACCTGCCCCGGGATCGGTACACCACCCGGGTCCGGCTCGCTATGCAGGACATCCTGCTGCGGGAATTCGGCGGCGGCACTTTGGAATACACTGCACGCGTCACGGAGTCCGATCTGGCGTTGCTGCACGTGACGATTCGCAAGAACACCGAACAGATGGGGTCGCGGCTCGACCTGTCGGACGCCGACCGCGAACGGGTCCAGGCGATGCTGGCCGAGGCGAGCCGCAGCTGGGACGACCACCTCGGGGACCTCCTGCCGGTCACCGCCGGTGTGGATCCCATTCTGGCGCAGCGGTATGCGGACGTGCTGCCCGAGGGATACAAGGAGGATTTCGACGCCACCCGCGCGTTGTCGGATCTCGCGAGGCTCGAGGCGCTCGAAGGCGGCTCCATCGACCTGCTGCTGTACCGCGACCGCGGGGCGGAGGTCGGGCACTGGCGGTTCACCCTGTACGTGGGCGGCGACGGTATTTCGCTGAGCCAGGTGCTCCCGGTGCTGCAGAGCCTGGGCGTGGAGGTCCTGGACGAACGGCCCTACCAGATTCCGCGGCCCGACGGGTTGACGTGCTGGATCTACGATTTCGGGTTGTCGGTGCCCGCGGAGTTGCTGCGCTCCTCGGTGGAGGACGACCTGGATGCCGAACTCGCCGCCGAGGAGGCATCCGCGGCCGAACCGAAGCTTCAGGAACGGTTCACGGACGCGTTCACCGCGGTCTGGTTCGGGCGGGCGGAGGCCGACCGGTTCAACGAACTGATCCTGCGGGCGGGAGTGTCGTGGCGGCAGGCCGTGATCCTGCGTGCATACGCAAAGTATCTGCGCCAGGCGGGTTTTCCCTACAGCCAGTTCCACATCGAGGGGGTTGCGCTGGCCAATCCCCGGTCGGCGTACACGCTCGTCGAGTTGTTCGAGGCGATGTTCGACCCGGAAACGCCCTCACCCGACCTGGTGGCCGAACTCGACACCCGTCTGCGGGAGTACATCGACTCCGTGGTCAGCCTCGACGCGGACCGCATCCTGCGCGGTCTGTTCGGGCTGATCAAGTCGACGCTGCGCACCAACTACTTCGTCACCGGCGAGACAGGGGAGCCGCCGGCGCATCTGTCGATCAAGCTCGATCCGACCTCGATCCAGGAACTGCCGAAGCCCCGGCCGAAGTACGAGATCTTCGTGTACTCACCCGACGTCGAGGGTGTGCACCTGCGGTTCGGGTCCGTCGCCCGTGGCGGATTGCGCTGGTCCGACCGGCGTGAGGACTTCCGCACCGAGATCCTGGGATTGGCGAAGGCGCAGGCCGTGAAGAACGCGGTGATCGTCCCGGTCGGGGCGAAGGGCGGCTTCGTCGTCAAGAATCCCCCGACGCCGTCGGGGGACGCGGCGGCCGACCGCGCCGCCGCGCTCGAGGCGGGCCAGGACTGCTACCGCACGTTCATCTCCGGGCTCCTGGATCTCACCGACAACGTCGATCAGGTGTCGGGCGAGATCGTGCCTCCTACCCGGGTGGTGCGGCGGGACGGCGACGACCGGTACCTCGTCGTGGCCGCGGACAAGGGCACCGCGAAATTCTCCGACCTCGCCAATTCGGTTGCCGAGCAGTACAACTTCTGGCTCGGCGACGCGTTCGCGTCCGGTGGGTCTGCCGGCTACGACCACAAGGGGATGGGCATCACCGCCCGCGGCGCCTGGGAGAGCGTGAAACGGCACTTCCGGGAGATGGGGGTCGACACCCAGACGGAGGACTTCACGACGGTCGGTGTCGGCGACATGAGCGGCGACGTGTTCGGGAACGGCATGCTCCTGAGCAGGCACATCCGGTTGGTGGCGGCGTTCGACCACCGGCACGTCTTCCTCGACCCCGATCCCGACGCCGCGACGTCGTTCGAGGAACGGTCCCGGATGTTCGCGCTGCCCCGGTCGTCGTGGGCCGACTACGACACCAGCCTCATCAGCGAGGGCGGCGGAGTGTGGGACCGGACCCGCAAATCGGTCCCGATCAGCGCGGCCGCGCGCGCCGCCCTCGGACTCGACGACACCGTCACCGAACTCTCCCCACCGGAACTGGTCCGGGCGATCCTGTGTGCCCCGGTGGATCTGCTGTGGAACGGCGGCATCGGCACGTATGTCAAGGCGTCCACCGAGACCAACGCGATGGTGGGCGACAAGAGCAACGACTCGGTGCGCGTCGACGGCAACGAGGTGCGGGCCAGGGTGGTCGGTGAGGGCGGCAACCTGGGGGTGACGGCGCTCGGCCGCATCGAGTACAGCCAGAACGGTGGCCGGATCAACACCGACGCGATCGACAATTCCGCGGGCGTGGACTGCTCCGATCACGAGGTGAACATCAAGATCCTGCTGGACTCGCTGGTGAGCAGCGGCGGGTTGACGCGGGAGGACCGCAATCCGCTGCTGGCGTCGATGACCGACGAGGTGGCCCACCTCGTTCTCGCGAACAACATCGCCCAGAACAACCTCCTAGGTGTCTCCCGGACGAGCGCGGTCCCGATGCTGAGCGTGCACCGCCGCCAGATCGAGCACCTAGCGTCCCGCCGCGGCCTCGACCGGAAACTCGAGGCCCTGCCCACCGAGGAGGAGATCGCCCGTCGCAGGCAGGCCGGGCAGGGGCTGACGTCCCCGGAACTCGCGACCCTCACCGCGCACGTGAAGCTTGCACTCAAGGACGACCTCCTCGCGACGGACCTTCCCGACAGCGAGACGTTCGCGCCGCGCCTGCCGCGGTACTTCCCGACGGTGCTACGCAAGCGGTTCCGGACGGCGATCAAGGCGCATCCCCTGCGCAGGCAGATCGTGGCGACGATGCTCGCGAACGAGACCATCGACAACGGCGGCATCACCTTCGCGTACCGACTGGCGGACGAGGCGGGCGCGAGCAGCACCGACGCCATCCGCGCGTATGCGGCGGTCACCGAGATCTTCGCCCTGCCCGACCTGTGGTCGAGGATCCGGTCGGCGAACATCGCCGCCGACATCGAGGACGACCTGATCCTCGAATCGGGCCGAGTTCTCGACCGGGCGTCGCGCTGGTTATTGACCAATCGGCCCCAGCCTCTCGCTGTGGGCGCCGAGATCGCCCGCTACTCGGCCGACTTCCGGGCCCTCTCGCCGAAGGTGCCGCAGCTCGTGCGGGGGCATCAGCTCACCGACGTGGAGCTGCGGGCGCGGCCGCTGGTCGTCCGCGGAGCGCCCGAAGACATGGCCTTCGAGGTGTTCCGGCTTCTGGACAAGTTCTGTCTGCTCGACATCATCGACATCGCCGACATCGCCGAGCGCGATATCGACGAGGTCGCCGAGCTGTACTACGAACTCGACGCGCACCTCGGCATCGACTGGCTGCTCAGCGCGGTGTCCACCCTCGCGCGCGGTGACCGCTGGCATTCGCTGGCCCGCCTCGCGTTGCGCGACGACCTCTACAGTTCGCTGCGTCAGCTCACGATGGAAGTGCTCCTCGGTGGCGAACCTCACGAGACCCCGCAGGAGAAGATCGACGACTGGGAGTCGACGAACGCGTCCCGGCTGGCCAGGGCGAGGTCCGCTCTCACCGAGATTTTCGAGTCTGGGACCCTTGACCTCGCGACGCTCTCGGTGGCGGCGCGTCAGGTACGCAGCATGGTGCGCGGTATGGGCACCCGATCGGAGGTATGACGTTGAGCGAGGGCTTTCACGCGGAGGTCGAAGTTCGATGGTCGGACATGGACGCCTTCCAGCACATCAACCACGCTCGGATGGTGACGCTGCTGGAGGAGGCGCGGATTCCCTGGCTGTTCGAGGACGATCGGCCCACGGTCACGTTGCGTGATGGCGCGGTCATCGCCGACCTGCACGTGCGCTACCGCGGGCAGCTCCGGCACAGCGATTCACCGCTGGACGTGCTGATGTGGGTCGAGAAGGTTCGCGCCGTCGATTTCACGATCAACTACGAGGTCCGCCCGAAGGGCGTCGACGTCTCGGTCGCGCCGTCCATCATCGCGTCGACGCAGATCGCGGCGTTCGACATCGACACTCAGCGCCTCCGCAGGATCACGGACGTCGAGCGCGGTTACCTGGAGAGCTGGCAGCGTGCATGAGCGCGTCCTGTCGATCCCGGACGCGACGGAGCGCGGCGATCTCGCCACCTTCCTCACCCGGGTGGTCCGGTTGGACGAGGCGACGGTGGTGCGTCTCCGCCAACGCGGACCCGGCCGTCTGACGGCCTGGGCGGCAACCGGTTTCGACGCGCTGGCGGTGCGCACGATCGCGGGGACGATCACCCCGGACGACACGTCGGCTGCCGGTGACCAACTGCTCGCCGCGCTCGAAGCGGCGACCGCAGCCGACATCGATCCGGGGTTCTCGATGGATTCGGCGTGGCGGGGCGCCCTGCCTCCGACGGTGGGTTTCGTCCACGTCGACGACGTTCCGGCGCGCGTCCTGGTCGACCTCGCACAGCGCGGTGCGGCGCTGGCGCAGGAGCACGGCAGCAGCCACGGCCCGCCCGCGTCACTGCTCGACCAGGAAGTCCTGCGGGTGGAGGGCGCGGGGCAGACGGTCGGCATCCCGATGCGGGTGGTGTTCGCGCTCACCGCGATGGGGTTCGTCCCGCACGCCGGCTCGGATCGGTTGACCGCCGACATCGACCTCGACCGCATCGACGCCTCGGAACTGGTCCGGGTGCGGGCCACCGCCTCGTGGCTGCGGGTGGACGCCCGGTTCGGGTCGATCTACCGACACCGCGGTGGGGGGATTCCGCTGTCGGTGGCCCGGTAGGCCGGGCGCACACCGCAACTGGGTGAGTCCGGGTCAGATGAGCCACGCAGCCGCGTTCGGCGGAAGCTGCCCCTCAACGAGCGGCGCGCTGCTGAGCAGCACCTCGCCGGGCGGCAGCGAGATCGGCGCCTCGGTGGCGTTCAGGGCACAGATCAGACCACCGCGCCTGCGGAAGGCGAAGCAGCCCTCGGGACTGCCGTACCAGTCGACTCCGGGACCGGAGAACTCCGGACGGAACGAGCGCAGTTCGAGTGCCGCCCGGTACAGCGAGAGCGTCGACGTGACGTCCTCGAGTTGCGCCTCGACGGTCAGGCCGGCCCACTCGGCGGGCATCGGCAGCCAGGGCTCGCCCGTGCTGAACCCGAACGGCGGTTCGGTGCCCTCCCACGGAACGGGCACCCGGCATCCGTCGCGGCCCCGTTCGGTGTGACCGGACCGTTCCCACACCGGGTCCTGCAACGCCGAATCGGGCAGGACGACGTTGGGCAGGCCGAGTTCGGCGCCGTTGTACAGGAACGCCGCACCCGGCAGCGCCAGTTCGACGAGGATCATGGCCCGGGCGCGTGCGGTGCCGATCTCGCCGCCGCCGTACCGGGTGACCTCCCGTTCGACATCGTGGTTCGACAGGGTCCAGGTGGGGGTTCCGCCGACCTGGTCGACGGCGGTCAGGGAGTTCTCGATCGCCTCCCGGACCGTCTCCGCCGAGAACTCGGCCTCCGCCAGCCGGAAGTTGAACCCGAGGTGCAGTTCGTCGGGCCGGATGTACTCGCCGAAGCGTTCGTTGTCGCGGACCCAGATCTCCCCGACGGCCGCCGTGCCCGGGTACTCGTCGAGGATCTTGCGGATGCCGCGGTGGATGTCGTGGACTGCGGGGTTGTCGAACCGCGGGTCGTCGTCCGAGTTGTGCAGCAGTTCGTTGGCGGACCAGTCGTGATCCGGCAGACCTTCCGGCTTCGCCATGCCGTGCGCGACGTCGATGCGGAATCCGTCGATACCCCGGTCGAGCCAGAACCGGAGCGTCTTCGTGAGATCCTCGACGACCTCCGGGTTGTCCCAGTTCAGGTCGGGTTGCTCCGCTGCGAAGATGTGCAGGTACCACTGGCCGGGCGTGCCGTCGGCCTCGGTGATCCGGGTCCACGCCGGACCGCCGAAGATGCTCGGCCAGTTGTTCGGCGGCTCCGCGCCGTTCTCGCCGCGGCCGTCGCGGAAGATGTACCGGTTGCGTTCCGGACTGCCCGGCGGCGACGCCACGGCGGCGCGGAACCAGTCGTGCTCGACGCTGGTGTGATTGGGCACCAGGTCCATCGTCACCTTGATCTGGCGCGCGTGCGCCGCCTCGATCAGGTCGTCCATGACCTCGAGGTCGCCGAACAACGGGTCGATGTCGCGGGGATCGGACACGTCGTAGCCGTGATCGGCCATCGGGGAACGCATGACCGGGCTCAGCCAGAGGGCATCGACGCCGAGCAGTTCGAGGTAGCCGAGTTTGTCCCGCACTCCCTGGAGATCGCCGACGCCGTCACCGTTCGCGTCGGCGAACGAGCGGGGATAGACCTGGTAGAAGACGGCGTCGGACCACCAGGGTGCCGGCTGTGTGTCGTCGGCGGATGTTTCGGCGGGAGTGCTCACAATCGCCCATCGTGCCAAACGATCGTCCCCGCCACGACTCGACCGGCGTAATCGGCGCGCGTCGGCTTCAGAAGGCGGAGTTCACCATCGACGCCGCGGCCATGTCCATGTACTCCCGGAGAGCCTTGCGATGCGCGTCGTCGAGGGTCCCGGAATCGATCGACGCGATCGCCGTGTGCATGCACCGCAGCCACGCGTCGCGCTCGATCGGGCCGATCTTGAACGGGTGGTGACGCATCCGCAGTCGCGGGTGGCCGCGCTCGTCCGAATAGGTGTGCGGTCCGCCCCAGTACTGCTCGAGGAACATCCGCATCCGGCGCTCGGCCGGACCCAGATCTTCCTCGGGGTAGAGGGGCCGGACGATGTCGTCCTTGGCGACTTCCTCGTAGAAGCGCGCGGTGAGCTTGCGGAACGTCTCCGCTCCGCCCACCGCCTCATAGAAGGTCTGCTGCACGTCAGTCATGGCGTCTTCCATTGTGCACGTGCGGGCGGGAACCGTCTTCGTCACCGTCTGTTCACCGAATGTCCTGCATTTTTGTGGGAAATGGGCGTGCGCACGCAGGCAATTCATGGTGCACTTGGTGGCAATCTCCCGGAGGTCGCATGAAGAATCGACACAGCGCCCGCGCGCACCGACAACTCGTGCCCACTGATGCCCGGAGTGCCGGGGTTTCAGGGGCGTTTGCTTTACAAGTGATCACCGAAGGCTCCGCGCACAGCGCCGAGCCTTCTTTCCCGGGCGAGAATGCGGTTCCGCTCTGGATCAAGCGCCGGGTGCTTCTCCTGAACGTCACCTACGAGCCGCTCACCGCCCTTCCTGCCCGCCGTGCCGTGGTGTTGATGACCTGCGGTAAGGCCGACACCGTCCACGAGGATCCCCAGGCCCCGGTAGTCCACTCCGAGCAGTGGTCCGTTCAGGTGCCGTCCGTGATCCGCCTCCGGAACTACGTCCGCGTCCCGTATCGCGCGCGCGTTCCGATGACCCGCGCGGCCCTCATGCACCGCGACCGGTTCCGCTGCGCCTACTGCGGGTCCAAGGCCGAGACGGTCGATCACGTGGTTCCGCGCAGTCGTGGCGGCGAGCATTCGTGGGAGAACTGCGTGGCCTGCTGCGCGCCCTGCAACCATCGCAAGGCGGACAAGTTGCTGAGCGAACTCGGCTGGACGCTCCGGGCCTCTCTGGTGCCGCCGTCGGGCCCGCATTGGCGACTGCTGGCGTCGACGAAGGACCTGCACCCGTCGTGGATGCCCTACCTCGGTGAAGGCGCCGCCTGAGCGTTCCGCGCGACCCCTCCGCGAAGTTCGGCCCTGACGCTTCCCTTCGCACGGTTCTGGGCTACCGTTTGCGTTGTGAGCATTCTTGAGACAGTGCTGATATTCGTAGGAATTCCGGCGTTGATCACCGCCTTCTTCGCGGCGATGTCGTTCGTCGGCAAGAAGACGCCGGGCCCCGTGCCGCCCGCGTTCCACCTCGGCGAGGAATGGACGCATGCGCCGGTGCTGTGGAGCGCCGTCGACGAGGTGACCACGCACGGTCATCACGGCGGGCACCACGGCGCGCACGCCGGTTCGGAAGACCTGATTGGAGGCTCGGCAAGTGGCAAGTGGTGACCTGATCCCCGCGACCGTATCCGCGGACAATCTGCCCGTCGGCAGCGTCGTGACCGCCAGCGGTCGCATCTCGGGCGTGCACCGCGTCGGTGAGCCCTTCACCGACGACCTGCCGTTCACGACGGACGAACTCGTCCGCCTCGACGATGCCCTCACCGAAGGCACCCGCAAGACGAAGGTGCGCTTCAACGCGTACGTCGGCGACCTCGGCGAGAACACCGCGGCCGGCGCCGATGCGCTCTTCCCGACGACTCCCGAGGCGGAACGGTCCGTCCTCATCGCGGTCTCGCCCAACCAGCGGACGGTCGAGATCCGCAGCGGCCGGGCCGTGGCCGACCAGGTCACCGACCGGGTCGCCCAGCTCGGGGCGACGGCAGCGGTGTCGTCGTTCGGCGACGGAGACCTCATCGACGGTCTCGTCAGCGCCATTCGCGTGATGAGCGCGGCGATCGCCTCGCCGTAGATCCGCACAGATCGGCTTCCGCACGGCCCGTCACCGTTCAGTCCCGCTGAACTGTGACGGGCCGTCGGTGTCTCGGCGGCCGAGGGGGCTGAACCGTCCTCGACTTCTGTCGGTGGTCGATGCGAACATATGTTCGTGTCCGATTCGCCGCGCCCGCGCATCTCGAGTGGCGCCGAGGCGACCATCCTGCACGCCGACCTCGACGCGTTCTACGCCTCGGTGGAGCAACGGGACGACCCCGCACTGCGGGGTCGTCCGGTGATCGTCGGCGGTGGTGTCGTGCTGGCTGCGAGCTACGAGGCGAAGGCGTACGGGGTGCGCACGGCCAGTAGCGGTGCGCAGGCGTTGCGCCTGTGTCCGCACGCCGTCGTGGTGCGCCCGCGGATGTCGGCGTACGCGGCGGCGAGCAAGGCCGTGTTCGAGGTCTTCGGGCACACGACACCGCTGGTCGAGGGTCTGTCGATCGACGAGGCGTTCCTCGACGTCGCGGGTCTGCGCAAGATCGCGGGCACACCGGTCGACATCGCGGCGCGACTGCGCCGCGACGTGCGCGAGCAGGTGGGTCTGCCGATCACCGTCGGCGTCGCGAGAACGAAGTTCCTCGCCAAGGTCGCAAGCGCGGTGGGTAAGCCCGACGGACTGCTGCACGTGCCGCCGGACGGCGAGATCGAATTCCTCCACCCGCTGCCGGTCGAACGGCTGTGGGGAGTCGGGGCGGTGACGTCGCGCAAGCTCCGCGACGCCGGGATTGCCACCGTCGGCCGGCTGGCCCACTATCCGGAAGAGTTGCTCGTGTCCATCGTCGGACCGGCTGCGGGCCACCACCTCCACGCGCTCGCCTGGGCGCGGGATCCCCGTCCCGTGCAGGTGGGACGCAGACGGAGATCCGTCGGCGCCCAGCACGCCCTGGGGCGCAGACCCACGTCGAGGGAGGACGTGGACGCCGCCCTGGTGACGCTGGTCGACCGGGTGACGGGCCGGCTGCGCCGCGGCAGGCGGGTGGGGCGCACGGTGGTGCTGCGGCTGCGGTTCGACGACTTCACCCGTGCCACCCGGTCGCACACCCTGGCGCAGCCGTCGGCGCAGACGCAAACGATCCTCACCACGGCCCGGGGCCTGCTCGGCAACGCGATGCCGATGATCGAGAGCAAGGGCATCACCCTCGTCGGCGTCGCGGTGGCCAACCTCGAGGACGACTGCCCGCAGCAACTGGCGCTGCCGTTCGATCCCTACACGCGCAGCACGCTCGACACCACGCTCGACAGCCTCCGCGACCGGTTCGGCTCCTCGGCGGTAACCCGCGCGGTCCTGTTGGGCCGGGATCAGGGGGTGAGCGTGCCGATCCTGCCGGACTAGGCCGGCAGGATCGGCCACCGATCAGCTCGCGTCGAACTTCCGGGCCGCGAGCGAACGGACGATTCCCGCGCGGCCCTCGACCACCAGGCGGCGCAGGGCCGGCGGACGGTCGCCGGCCAGGAACTCGTCGGCCGCCGCCACGGACTCCTCGCTGATCGACCACGACGGGTACAGGCCCACCACCACGGTCTGTGCGACCTCGCTCGAACGCCGCTCCCACACCGCGGGAATGTCCGCGAAGTAGCGGGCGACGTACGGCTCGAGGATGTCGGACTGACCGTGACCGGCGAACGCGCCGATGATCGAGCGGGCGGTGATGTTCGGCACGGAGTCGTCGCCGACTACCCGGTTCCAGGCCTGTTCCTTCACCGCGGCCTGCGGGCGGACGGTGGCCGCGGCGGCGGCGTTGCGGGCCCCTGCCGCGGTCGGGTCGCGTTCGGCTTCGGCGTCGATGAACGGCGTCTCGATGCCGTCGGCGTCGATCTCACCGGCCCCGGCGAGGGCGGTGACGAGACGCCAGCGCAGATCCGTGTCGACGACGAGCCCCGGCAGCCCGACCGTTTCCGGTGCGGCGTCCAGCAGTTCCTGCAGGACCTCGGTGTGCCACGGCGACAGCTGCGCGCCCGCCAGCGCGTTGACGAACGCCAGCTGGTGATCCGACCCGGCCTCGGCTTCCCGCGCCAGTTCGAGCAGGCGGTTCGCGAAGTCGGGCCAGCCGTGTTCCTTGGACCACCCGGGTTCGGCGTAGCTGTGCAGCGCGGTCTGGGCCTGCATCAGCAGTCGCTGGACCACGCCGACCTCGGTTTCGGCGCCGATGCCGCGCTGTACGAGGGCAACGAAGTCCCGCGCCTTGAGTTCTGCCTGCCGCGTCATCTCCCACGCCGCCGACCACACCAGGGTGCGGGGGAGCGGCTCCTCGATGTCGCCGATCCGCTCGATGGCGGCGGCCAGCGAGTCGGGGTCGAGCCGCAGCGAGCAGTACGTGAGGTCGTCGTCGTTGACGAGGATCAGCTGACCGCGTTCGACACCGACGAGTTCGGTGACGTCGGTGCGTTCGGTGGCGTCGACGTCGAGTTCCACCCGCTTCGTGCGGACGAGTTTGCCGTCCCGGTCGTCGTACACGCCGACCGCGATGCGGTGCACCCGGTGCTCACCGGCACCCGGTGCGGCGCCGGACTGCAGAACGGTGAACCGGGTGAACTTCCCGTCCGCGTCGACGTCGAACTCGGGACGCAGGATGTTGAGCCCGGTCGTCTTGAGCCACTGGGTGCCCCAGTCGGACAGGTCGCGGCCCGAGGACTTCTCGAGTGCGCCGAGGAGGTCGTCGAACGTGGCGTTGTCGAAGGCGTGGTCGCGGAAGTAGTCCCGCAGACCGGACAGGAAGGGGTCGAGCCCGACGTACGCGACGAGCTGCTTGAGGACGGAGGCGCCCTTCGCGTACGTGATGCCGTCGAAGTTCACCTCGACCGCGGCGAGGTCCGGGATGTCGGCGGCGATGGGGTGGGTGGACGGCAGCTGATCCTGCCGGTAGGCCCAGGACTTCTCGACGTTGGCGAACGTGGTCCAGGCGTTGGTGTATTCGGTGGCCTCGCTCTGGCACAGCACGGAGGCGAATGTCGCGAACGACTCGTTGAGCCACAGGTCGTCCCACCAGCGCATGGTGACGAGGTCGCCGAACCACATGTGCGCCATCTCGTGCAGCACGGTCTCGGCGCGCCGCTCGTACGACGCCCGCGTCACCTTGGACCGGAAGACGTAGTCCTCGAGGAACGTCACGGCGCCGGCGTTCTCCATTGCGCCCGCGTTGAATTCGGGGACGAACAGCTGGTCGTACTTCCCGAACGCGTAGGGGGTGCCGAAGTTGCGGTGGTAGAAGTCGAAGCCCTGCTTGGTTTCCGTGAACAGGCGCTCGGCGTCCATGTGCTGCCCGAGGGAGGCGCGGCAGTAGATCGCGAGGGGGATGTCGCCGTGCTCGTCGGAGTAGTTGTCGGTCCACTCCGCGTACGGGCCCGCGATCAGCGCGACGAGGTAGGTGCTCATCTTCGGTGTGGTGCGGAAGATGTGCCTGCCGGGTTCGGCCGCCACCGTCTCGACGGTCGCGGAGTTGGAGATCACCTTCCAGTCGGCGGGGGACGTGACGTGCACGTCGAAAGTCGCCTTCAGGTCGGGCTGGTCGAAGCAGGCGAACATGCGCTTGGCGTCGGCCGTCTCGAACTGCGAGTACAGGTAGACGGCGTCGTCGGTCGGGTCCACGAAGCGGTGCAGACCTTCGCCGGTGTGCGAGTACGCGCAGTCCGCCTCGACCACCAGTTCGTTGCGTTCCGCAAGACCGGTGAGCGTGATGCCGGTGGACTCGTCGTAATCCGCGACGTCGACGGGGGAGCCGTTCAGCGTTGCCGAATGCACACGCGTAGCGACGATGTCGACGAACGTGGACGCGCCGGGGGTGGCCCCGAACGTGACGGTGGTCCGCGAGGAGAACGTCTCGACTCCGGGCTGAATTGTCGTCCCGACTCCGGGCTGACCTGTCCCGTCGGTGAGGTCGAGTTCGATCAGGTAGTTGTCGACGGTCAGCAGTCCGGCTCGTTCGGCTGCCTGTTCGCGGGTCAGGTTCGGTGGGGCCACAGAGGTCTCCTCGTGATCGGCGGCGGTGCTCGTACTCGATGCTGCCATCCCATCACGAGTGGGCCCGGGGCGTTAACCGGACAGGTCGGTCAACGGCACCGCGGGGTCGGCCAGCCGGTCGGGATCGACCGGGGCGGCGGAGGACACCAGTTGCTTGATCTGATCGGTGGCGTCCCAGATGTTGACGTTCATGCCGGCGAGGACGTGGTTGTCCGCGTCGAGCCAGAACGCGAGGAACTCCCGTCCGGGAAGGTTGCCGCGCACCACAACCCGCTCGTACCCGTCGGACGGCGCGTACCCGGTGTACTCCATGCCCAGGTCGAACTGGTCGGTGAAGAAGTACGGCAGCCGGGTGTATTCGGCCTCCTGGCCGAGCATGGTCGCGGCGGCGACCGCCGGCTGGTTGAGGGCGTTCGCCCAGTGCTCGACGCGGATCCGGGTGCCGAGTTGCGGATGCAGTTGCGCCGCGATGTCGCCGACCGCGACGACGTCGGGGTCACTGGTCTGCAATCCGGCGTCGACGAGAACTCCGCCGTCGACGTCGAGCCCGGCCCGTTCCGCGATCTCGACGTTGGGCGCGGCGCCGACGGCGACGAGGACCGCGTCGGCGGGCAGGACCGTCCCGTCGCCGAGTCGTACGCCGGTGGCCTTGCCGTCCTCGACGACGATCTGATCGACCGTGGCGCCGAGATGCAGCTGAACACCGTGCTCGCGGTGCAGTTCCGCGAACACGGTGCCCATCTCGGGGCCGAGCGAGCCGAGGAGCGGGAGTTCGGCGGCTTCCACGACCGTCACGTCGGCGCCCTTCTCCCGGGCGGAGGCTCCCACTTCGAGACCGATCCAGCCGGCGCCGATCACCACGAGCCGCCTGCCATCGCCGACCGCGGCGATCAACCGGTCCGATTCGTCGACAGTGCGCAGGTAGTGGACGCCTTCGGCGTCGGAACCGGTGATCGGTGGGCGGCGTGAGCGCGAACCCGTGGCCAGCGCGAGCTTGTCGTACCCGAGCGTGGAACCGTCCGGCAGCGTCACCGTGTGGGCGCCGAGGTCGAGGGCGGTGGCGGTGGTGCCGTACCGCAGGTCCACGTGATGGTCGCGGTACCAGTCGCCGTGGTGGACGGTGAAGTCGCCGAGAGCCTTCTTTCCGGCGAAGTGTTCCTTCGAGAGCGGGGGTCGCTCGTAGGGGAGGTGTTCCTCCTCCGAGAGGAGAATGATCGATCCGTCGAAATCCTTGTCACGCAATGCTTCTGCCGTTTTCGCTCCGGCGAGGCCACCGCCGACGACGACGAACGTGCGAGTGGAGGACATGTGAAGATGCTCCCTTCCGGTCGACCACTTCCGACCCTACTGCCGTCGGCGGGGTCTCCGGGAAGGATTCCCGGCAGCGAGGTGTTGACTGGACGGGAATGTGTACATCACCGAGAAGGAGCATCACGTGAGTGCTGGGACGAACACCGGGACCACCAAGGACGTCGCTGATTTCTGGTTCGACCCCCTCTGCCCGTGGTGCTGGATCACGTCGCGATGGATCCTCGAGGCCACACAGGTGCGGGACCTGGAGGCGAACTTCCACGTGATGAGCCTGGCCGTGCTCAACGAGGGCCGGGATCTGCCGGACGAATACCGCGAGCTGATGACCAAGGCCTGGGGGTCGGTGCGGGTGCTGATCGCGGCAGCACAGAAGCACGGCGACGAGATCCTGCTGCCCCTGTACACCGCGATGGGCACGCTCATCCACAACGAGGGCAACAAGGACCTGGGCGACGTGATCGTCAAGTCGCTCGCCGACGTGGGGCTGCCGGCCGAACTGGCCGACGCCGCCGAATCCGACGAGTACGACGCCGCGCTGCGGGAGAGCCACGCCGCGGGCATGGACGCCGTCGGACCGGACGTCGGAACCCCGACCATCCACGTCAACGGTGTCGCCTTCTTCGGCCCGGTGCTGTCGCGGATTCCGCGCGGGGAGGACGCGGGCAAGGTGTGGGACGGCGCGGTGGCGCTCGCCGGCTACCCGCACTTCTTCGAGCTCAAGCGCACCCGCAACGAGGACCCTCAGTTCGACTGAGTCGCGTCCCGGTCACCGAGTGACGGGCCCGGCCGGGTCGCCCGCGTACTGCAGTTGCAGCGGATCGCGGTAGATCTGGCCGGGTTTGACGAACAGGTGGCCGTGCCGGGTCCGGTTCCGCAGGGCGGCGGCGCGCCAGGTCAGCACCGGATGTCCCGACAGCAGATTCACGAACCACGGGAAGAACCCGCGTTCGGTGGTGGCCCGGTCGGCGAGTTCGTCGAATCCGACGACGCTCACCAGATACTTGCCCGCGCCGAGCACACCCATCGCGCCGCGGGCGCCCTGGGGCCGCACGCAGAAGCCGTGATTGTCGGCGGTGTATTCCATCGACCGGAACAGGGCGGACCCGACGACGGGAATGTAGTTGGCGGCGAACTGTCCTAGTTGCCGCCAGTACGAGGCATGGCCGGCGGCGATGTGCCCGACCTCGTGGCCGATGATGAAGGCGAGGGCGTCGGGCTCGCGGGCCTCGCCGCCGATCTCGAACAGATCGCTGTACACGACGACGAAGCGGCGGAAGCCGTGCCCGGACGCGAATGCGTTGATCCGGCCGTTCCCGAGGACGACGTACGCGTCGGGCGGCTCGGCCATCCCGAACCGTGCGGCCGCTTCCGCCACCATCCGGTAGCCGTCGGGGAACTGGGTGGGCGTCATCTTGATCCCGTTCACCTGCTGCGAGCCGTACAGCTGGCCGCGGCCGACGGCGATGAGGATCGGCGCGACCAGCACGATGAGCACCCAGGTGGACACCACCCCGAGGAACAGCGCCGCGATAGCCGCCACGTAGGCGACGACGGTGAGCACGACCGCGGCCACGAGCAGCGGGATCTCCCACGAGTGCCGGGCGGGCCTGTCGTTCGGCATGAGGCCCGGCAACGGGGCCGGGGGATTCCATCCCGTCCCGCCGCCCCACTGCTGCTGCGCGGGGGCCTGCCGATGTCCCGGATACGCCTGTCCCCAGTTCTGTCCGTTGTCGGGATACATGCTGATCACGATAAGCGTCCCGGGGCCCCGGCACGATTCGCGAGGACGCCTGACAGAATCACCAGTCATGCGCGTATACCTGGGTGCCGACCATGCCGGATTCGAACGTAAGAACGAGATCATCGAACATCTGAAAGCCGCAGGCCACGAGACCGTCGACTGCGGTGCTCACGTCTACGACGCCCTCGACGACTACCCCGCCTTCTGCATCGAGACGGCACGTCGTGTCGTCGCGGACGAGGGCAGCCTCGGCATCGTGCTGGGCGGCAGCGGCAACGGCGAGCAGATCGCGGCGAACAAGGTGAAGGGTGCGCGCTGCGCCCTGGCATGGAGCGTCGAGACCGCGCAGCTGGCCCGACAGCACAACAACGCTCAGCTGATCGGACTCGGCGGGCGCATGCACTCCCTCGAGGAGTCCCTCGCGATCGTGGACGCGTTCCTCGCCGCCGAGTGGTCGAACGAGGAGCGCCACCAGCGCCGTATCGACATCCTGTCCGAGTTCGAGAAGACCGGTGTCGCGCCGGCCCTGCCCGAGGCCTGATCGTCCTTGCCCGAAGGTCACACCCTGCACCGGCTGGCCCGGCTACACCAACGCCGGTTCGCCGGTTCGCCGGTGCGGGTGCTGAGCCCGCAGGGCCGATTCTCCGAGGACGCGGCCCTCGTTGACGGCCGCGTCCTCGTCAAGTCCGAGGCCTGGGGTAAACACCTGTGGCATCACTACGAGTCCGGGCTGGTCGTGCACGTCCACCTGGGCCTGTACGGAGCGTTCACCGAAGCGGCCGTTCCCATGGAACCGCCGGTCGGGCAGGTCCGGATGCGGATGGTCGGCGCCGAATTCGGCACCGACCTGCGCGGCCCGACGGCGTGTGAGGTTCTCCACCCGCCGCAGGTCGCCGCCATCGAGGCGCGACTCGGACCGGACCCTCTGCGCAAGGACGCCGACCCCGACAAGGCGTGGAAACGCATCTCGGCGTCGAAGACCCCGATCGGGGCGCTGCTCATGGATCAGGCCGTGATCGCGGGCGTCGGCAACGTGTACCGGGCGGAGGTCCTGTTCCGGCGCGGGATCGACCCGGACAGGCCCGGCCGCGGACTGTCCCGCGACGAGTGGGACGCGCTGTGGGCCGACCTCGTCGCCCTCATGAAGGTCGGTGTCCGCCGCGGCAAGATGCACGTCATCCGCCCCGAGGACGATCACGGGGATCCGGCATACGCGAAGGACCGCCCCCGGACGTACGTCTACCGGCGGGCGGGATCGCCGTGCCGCATCTGCGGCACACCGGTGGCCCACTCGGTCATGAAGGGCCGCAACCTCTTCTGGTGCCCGAGCTGCCAGCCGTCCTGACGGCCGCGTCAGAAGTCGAAGCCGCCACCGAAGTCGAAGCCTCCACCGCCGTCCCCGCCGCCGAAGTCGAATCCGCCGCCGCCGTCGCCGCCGGCGTCCCCGCCCATGTCGCCACCGGAATCGCCGCCGGCATCCCCACCGGAGTCGCCGCCGTCGCCGCCGGCATCTGCGCCCGCGTCACCGCCGCCGTCCTGCGAGGCGTCGCCCGCGCCGCTCTCGAAGGCCTGCGCGTCGTACCCCACGCCGGCCATCCCGGAGAACATCGCCGAGAACAGGAACATCGAACCGAGGCCCCACGCGCCCGCGACGAGGGCGGGCTTCCACCACGGCTCCGAGTACCAGCCTGCGGGAACCGGGCGCCCCGCGACGCGACCGCCCGGGTAGTAGTTCGGTGTCTTCGACGACGGGTTCGGTGACGCCGCGACCTGCCTGCCCTCGAACTCGACCTCACGGTCCTCGGTGACCGCGCCCGCGGACTTCTGCCCGTCGATCGACGGGATCTCGGGGCCGGGGTCCATGCCCATGGCCGTCCGGGCGGCACGGATGTAGTAGAGGCCTTCGAGTGCCGTCTGCTTGGCGAGGCGTGCCTGGACGGGGGTGGCGGCCTGATCGATCTGGGAGCCCGCCGCCGTGTAGCGCTCGGACGCGTCGGCCAGTGCCTGCTGTGAGGCGGTGTCGGAGCCGGTGAGGCTGTACACCTGTCCGCCGAGTCGTTCGATGGCCTGGCGTGCGTCCGCCTTGGCGTCCTCGAGCTGGTTCGCGGTCTGCCCGGCGCGGTTGTTGCGGCTCCTCACCACCAGGAAGGCGACCGCCGCCACGATCACGAGAATGAGTAGCAGTTCCACGGTGGGCCTCCGGAGTTCTCGCGGACCGCCGGCTGCGGGGGCTGCAACATCCACGAGTAGGGGACAAATCGGACATCTCCCAGAGTACTGATCGATATCGGGGTTACGCGCTCGGCGAACGGGGGCGAGGGGTAAGGCCGGGGGTCGCTCGATCGACTGTGACGCATGTCATAGCGAATCAGATGTGCGCGACCGCCCATGTGCAAGAAAAAAGGAGCGTTCCCTGGGGTGGGAACGCTCCTGTGCGGAGGGGATGACGGGAATCGAACCCGCGTAATCAGTTTGGAAGACTGAGGCTCTACCATTGAGCTACATCCCCGTGCATACGACAACCTGGGATCGCCATGCATGTCGTCTGCGATGAGTGACTGTACCCAACCTCGCTTTGGATTTCATAATCGGGGGGCCGTAGGATTCTTCCTCGGGTCCTCGCGAGGTTGGCGAGAGCCGGCTTCGACCGGGGTGTAGCGCAGCTTGGTAGCGCATCCGCTTTGGGAGCGGAGGGTCGCAGGTTCAAATCCTGTCACCCCGACCAGAACCACAGGGCAGGTAACTGCCGCACAGAAAAAGCACGACCACACGAAGGAGCCAGTCCGTGAAGAGCACCGTCGAGCAGCTCAGCCCGACGCGAGTCCGTATCAACGTTGAGGTGCCCTTCGAGGAGCTCAAGCCTGATTTCGACAAGGCCTACAAGGCCCTCGCGCAACAGATCCGTCTCCCCGGCTTCCGTCCGGGTAAGGCACCGGCCAAGTTGCTCGAAGCCCGTGTCGGTCGTGGCGCCGTCCTGGAGCAGGTCGTCAACGACGCACTCCCGTCCCGCTACTCCGAGGCCGTCACCAGCGCCTCGGTGAAGGCGATCGGTCAGCCCGAGATCGAGATCACGAAGATCGAAGACGGTGAACTCCTGGAGTTCACCGCAGAGGTCGATGTCCGTCCCGAGATCACGCTGCCCGACTACAGCGAGCTGAGCGTCACCGTCGATCCGATCGAGATCACCGACGAGGCCGTCGAGGAGCAGCTGCTGTCGCTGCGTCAGCGTTTCGGCACCCTCACCGGTGTCGAGCGTGCGGTCGAGGACGGAGACTTCATCTCCATCGACCTGTCGGCCACCGTCGACGGTGAGGCCGTTCCCGAGGCCACCGCGAGCGGTCTGTCGCACGAGGTCGGTTCGGGTCAGCTCATCGAGGGCCTCGACGAGGCCGTCGTCGGCGTCAAGGCCGGCGAGTCCAAGGAGTTCACCTCGACGCTCGTCGCCGGTGACCACGCGGGCAAGGAAGCTGTCGTCACCGTCACCGTCGGCACCGTCAAGGAGCGCGAGCTGCCTGCCGAGGACGACGAGTTCGCTCAGCTGGCAAGTGAGTTCGACACCCTCGACGAGCTGAAGGCCGACCTGCGTGAGCGCGTCGGACGCGTCCGCAAGGTCGAGCAGGCCGGTCAGATCCGCGACAAGGTCCTGGAGACCCTGCTCGAGACCGTCGAGGTCCCGCTGCCCGAGGCCGTCGTCAAGGCCGAGGTCGACGCTGCGCTGCACGACGCCGTGCACGGACTCGACCACGACGAGGAAGCGCTGAACAAGCTCCTCGAGGAGCAGGGCACGAGCCGCGAAGAGTTCGACAAGGACGCCAAGGACAGCGCCGAGCGCTCGGTGAAGACCCAGCTCCTGCTGGACGCCATCGCCGACGCCTCCGACGTCACCGTTGGTCAGGACGAGCTCACCGAGCGCATCCTGTTCCAGGCGCAGCGCTACGGCATGGCGCCGGAGCAGTTCATCCAGCAGATCCAGCAGGCCGGTCAGCTCGGCGCCGTGTTCGCCGACGTGCGTCGCGGCAAGGCTCTCGCCGGTGTCGTCGAGCAGGCCACCGTCACCGACACCTCGGGTGCCGCTGTCGACACCGCCGAACTGTTCGGCAACGGTGAGGCCGAAGCCGAAGAGACCGCGTCCACGGACGAGGTCGCGTCGGATTCCGCCGAGGGCGAAGACCAGAAGTAATGCTGGTCGCGGGGTGTTTCCCTCGCGTTCGGCTGTGAGATGTTTTCCGCTTTGAGCGAAGTAGGGCGGCACCGGGACTCCGGTGCCGCCCTACTTCGTTAGTGTCTGTGTCAGCAATCAACGATTTACGGAGAAGGCAGGTACCGTGACTTCCAATCACCTGGAGACTTTGCAGAGTCCCGCCATGACTTCAGCCACCGCTGGGTTGAACCTCAGCGACTCGGTGTACGAGCGCCTGCTGCGCGAGCGCATCATCTTCCTCGGTACCCAGGTCGACGACGACATCGCGAACAAGCTGTGCGCCCAGATCCTGCTGCTGTCGGCAGAAGATCCCAGCCGGGACATCTCCCTCTACATCAACTCGCCCGGCGGATCGGTCAGCGCCGGCATGGCTATCTTCGACACGATGCAGTTCGCCGAGTGCGACGTCGCGACGTTCGGAATGGGTTTGGCCGCGTCGATGGGCCAGTTCCTGCTCTCCGCCGGGGCCAAGGGCAAGCGGTACGCCCTCCCGCACGCGCGGATCATGATGCACCAGCCGTCCGCCGGAATCGGTGGTACCGCGAGTGACATCGCGATCATGGCCGAGCAGTTCGCGCACACCAAGCGCGAAATGGCCGAGCTGATCGCCGAGCACACCGGTCAGACGGTCGAGCAGATCACCGCCGATTCGGATCGCGACCGCTGGTTCACCGCACAGCAGGCTCTCGAATACGGTTTCGTCGACCACGTCGTCTCCCGCGCGGCGCAGGCGGGCGGGACCGGGCAGTAGCAGCCCGGCTTCCTCACTGACCGCTCCCACACATCCTTTGGAGAACTGATGACCAACCTGTTCGATCCCCGCAGCCTGGGAGGCCAGGCGCCTACAGGCCCCCAGTCGCGCTACATCCTGCCGTCGTTCATCGAGCACTCGAGCTACGGCGTGAAGGAGTCCAACCCGTACAACAAGCTGTTCGAGGAGCGCATCATCTTCCTCGGCGTGCAGGTGGACGACGCGTCGGCCAACGACGTGATGGCTCAGCTGCTCGTTCTCGAGTCGCTGGACCCCGACCGCGACATCACCATGTACATCAACTCGCCGGGTGGTTCGTTCACGTCGCTGATGGCGATCTACGACACCATGCAGTACGTGCGCGCCGACATCACGACGGTGTGCCTCGGCCAGGCCGCATCCGCTGCCGCGGTGCTGCTGGCGGCCGGTAGCCCCGGCAAGCGTCTGGCCCTGCCGAACGCTCGTGTCCTCATCCACCAGCCCGCGACCGGCGGCATCCAGGGTCAGGTCTCCGACCTCGAGATCCAGGCTGCCGAGATCGAGCGGATGCGTCGCCTGATGGAGACCACTCTCGCGAAGCACACCGGCAAGGACGCCGCCGTGATCCGCAAGGACACCGATCGCGACAAGATCCTCACGGCCGCCGAGGCCAAGGATTACGGAATCATCGACGACGTGCTCGAGTACCGCAAACTCAGCGCCCAGAAGTGATTTCCTGCCGCCCCGGCTCGGGCGACACGCCGTGACGGCGCGGTTGCCGCGAGCCGGGTGCGGGATCGGCAAGGCTGGCTTTCCCGGAAGATCGGTGCGCGAATCACCGACAACCAGTCGACCTCGCTCGCGATCTGCGGGTACGGTCACATAACGGGCTTTCGTTTTCGGTCGGTGCGCGCACGGCGTGGGATCGGTTCGATGGTTGCACGTAGACGAAGGAAGTAGGGACCTGACGAGATGGCACGCATCGGTGACGGCGGGGATCTGCTCAAGTGCTCTTTCTGCGGTAAGAGCCAGAAGCAGGTCAAGAAGCTCATTGCTGGGCCTGGGGTGTACATCTGCGACGAGTGCATCGACCTGTGCAACGAGATCATCGAAGAGGAGCTGGCCGAGTCCAGCGAGGTGAAGCTCGACGAGCTGCCGAAGCCGGCCGAGATCCGGGATTTCCTCGAGAACTACGTGATCGGCCAGGATGCCGCCAAGCGGACTCTCGCCGTCGCGGTCTACAACCACTACAAGCGCATCCAGGCCGGCGACAAGGGTCGTGATGCGCGCGGCGAGACGGTCGAGCTGGCGAAGTCGAACATCCTCATGCTCGGTCCCACGGGCTGCGGCAAGACGTATCTGGCCCAGACGCTGGCGAAGATGCTCAACGTTCCCTTCGCGATCGCCGATGCGACGGCGCTCACCGAGGCCGGCTACGTGGGTGAGGACGTCGAGAACATTCTCCTCAAGCTGATCCAGGCCGCCGACTACGACGTCAAGCGCGCCGAGACCGGCATCATCTACATCGACGAGGTCGACAAGATCGCCCGCAAGAGCGAGAACCCGTCGATCACACGGGACGTGTCCGGTGAGGGTGTGCAGCAGGCTCTGCTGAAGATTCTCGAGGGCACGCAGGCCAGCGTGCCGCCGCAGGGAGGTCGCAAGCACCCGCATCAGGAGTTCATCCAGATCGACACGACGAACGTCCTGTTCATCGTGGCGGGCGCGTTCGCCGGCCTCGAGCGGATCGTCTCCGATCGCGTCGGCAAGCGGGGCATCGGTTTCGGTGCCGAGGTGCGGTCCAAGGCGGAGATCGACACGCAGGACCACTTCGCGGAGGTCATGCCGGAAGACCTGATCAAGTTCGGGCTCATCCCCGAGTTCATCGGCCGTCTCCCTGTCGTGGCATCGGTGACCAACCTCGACAAGGAATCGCTCGTCCAGATCCTGTCGGAGCCGAAGAACGCACTGGTCAAGCAGTACAACCGGTTGTTCGACATGGACGGCGTGGAGTTGGAGTTCACCACGGACGCGCTCGAGGCCATCGCCGATCAGGCGATCCTCCGCGGCACCGGTGCTCGTGGTCTGCGCGCGATCATGGAGGAGGTCCTGCTTCCGGTCATGTACGACATCCCGAGCCGGGACGACGTCGAAAAGGTCGTGGTCAGCGCGGAGACGGTCAATGACAACGTGCTCCCGACCATCGTCCCGCGCAAGCCGGAGCGGGGAGAACGCCGGGACAAGTCCGCCTAGGCGGGGCGCGCTGTATCCTGGGTGCGAACTAACTCACTAGTTCGTACAAATGGAGGTAATGCGCGCGATGACCGCTCCCGGACCGATCTTTGTTCTCAACGGCCCCAACCTGAACCTGCTGGGGCAACGGCAGCCCGAGGTGTACGGGCGGGAGACGCTCGACGACGTCGTGGAGTTGTGCCGCACCGCCGCCGCGAAGGCGGGACGTGAGATCGTCGCGCGGCAGTCCAACCACGAGGGTCACCTGATCGACTGGGTGCACGAGGCCCGCACCACGGCGTCGGGCGTCGTGATCAACCCGGGTGGTTTCACGCACACGTCGGTGGCGCTGCGCGACGCCCTGGTGACGCTCGAGGTGCCCCTCGTCGAGGTGCACATCAGCAACGTGCACGCCCGCGAGGAGTTCCGGCACCACTCGTACGTGTCCGGGGTCGCCACGGGAGTGATCGCCGGACTCGGCATCCTCGGCTATTCGCTGGCCGTCGACTTCATCTGCAACAAGGGCTGACGGCGCCATGGGACGACAGGTTCGTACGAGCGTTGCCACGGTGTCCCTGAGTGGATCGCTGGAGGAGAAGGTCACCGCGATCGCGGCAGCCGGGTTCGACGGATTCGAGGTGTTCGAACCCGATTTCGTGAGCTCGCCGTGGTCGCCGCGTGAATTGGCATCCCGCGCAGCGGATCTCGGGCTCACCCTCGATCTGTATCAGCCGTTCCGCGATCTGGATTCGGCCGACGACGCGACGTTCGCGCGCAACCTGATCCGGGCCGAACGCAAGTTCGACATCATGGAGCAGCTCGGCTGCGACACCCTGCTGGTCTGCTCGTCGCCACTGCCCGAGGCGGTGCGCGACGACGCCCGCCTGACCGAGCAACTCCACACCCTCGCCGAGCACGCACACGGCCGGGGGCTCCGCATCGCCTACGAGGCGCTGGCCTGGGGCACGCACGTCAACAGGTACCGGCACGCGTGGAAGATCGTGCAGGACGCCGACCATCCCGCCCTCGGTACCTGCCTCGACAGCTTCCACATCCTCTCCCGCGGCGACGACCCGTCCGGCATCCGTGACATCCCGGGGGAGAAGATCTTCTTCCTGCAGCTCGCCGATGCGCCCCGGATGTCGATGGACATCCTGCAGTGGAGCCGGCACCACCGGAACTTCCCGGGGCAGGGCAACTTCGATCTCGCCACGTTCGGTGCCCACGTCCAGGCGGCCGGATACACCGGGCCGTGGTCGCTGGAGATCTTCAACGACACGTTCCGGCAGTCGTCGACGGGTCGCACGGCCGCCGACGCGCACCGCTCGCTGCTGTACCTCCAGGAGGAGGTCGCCCGGGTGCAGGCCGAGCACGGTGAGGACACCGGTCGGGGTCTGGCGCTGTTCGAGCCGCCGCCGCGCGCACCGCTCGAAGGCATCGTGTCGCTCCGGCTCGCCGCCGGTCCCGGTAAGGATTCCGACCTCCGGCAAGCGTTGCAGCACATCGGATTCCGTCTGGTGGGCCGGCATCGCAGCCACGACCTCCAGTTGTGGCGGCACGGCCGGATGACCATTGTGGTCGACGCCACCGCGGGCACGGTGTGGACGGCGCCGGGTCTGCCGGCGCACCTTCCGGTGCTCACCCAGATCGGCATCCGGTCGAGCGACCCCGACGCGTGGGGGGAGCGCGCCGCGGCGCTCGAAGTCCCGGTGCACGAGGTCCTGCTGCCCGGTGTGGACACCGCTCCCGAGTCCGATGTGGTGCGTCTCAAGATCACCGATGCGACGTCGCTGGATCTGCGCGGTCCGGGTAGCGCCGCGTCGTGGCAGTCGGCGTTCGACCTGTATCCGACGGAGTCGCGCTGGCAGGACGAGGTGCCGGTGTTTACCGGGGTCGATCACGTGGCGCTCGCCGTCCCGTCGGACAACTGGGACGGCATCATGCTGCTGCTCCGCTCGGTGTTCGCGATGGCGCCGCACGAGGGCCTCGACGTCACGGACGCGGTCGGGATGATGCGTAGTCAGGCGCTGACGATGGATCAGACGGGCGCCGACGGCGTCGACCGTCCGCTGCGCATCTCGCTCAACATGGTTCCGGGTGCGGTGTCGGGAAACTCCCACATCGCCGCGGCCCGGCGCGGTGGGATCAGCCACGTCGCGTTCGCGTGCACGGACATCTTCACCGCCGCGGCGACCATGCAGTCGAACGGCTTCGAGCCGCTCGTCATCTCGCCGAACTACTACGACGACCTCGAGGCCCGCTTCGGACTCTCCCGCGAACTCCTCGACCGCATGAGCGGTTCCGGCATCATGTACGACGCTGACGCCCACGGCGAGTTCTTCCACCTGTTCACCCAGACGGTGGGCGCCGACCTGTTCTTCGAGGTCGTGCAACGCGTCGGCGGTTACGAGGGGTACGGGGACGCGAACTCCGCGATGCGTCTGGCTGCCCAATTGCGGGCGGCCGGCTGAGCGGCCGACCCGACAGATAACGGCGCCCGTGGTCACGACCACGGGCGCCGTCGTCTTTCCGTTGAGCGCGGTGACAGTGACGTCCGACACGTCTGGAGCGTGACCACTGTCGTCGATGCGCGCTCCCGGGGTGCATGTGACTGATGGGGTCGAAAAATCCGACCGGAGTCGGCGACCGACTGCACAGGCGTCAATGCGACACGTGGGTTTTTGGCCAATACGTACTAACCTGTGTCGAAACCGTGACCGTTTCGTTATCAGTCACGAACTCGACGGAGGAATGTGGTCTTGGCTCTACACGCGAACACCGTCCCGCAGGCCCGGCATGCCCGGCGCACCCGTTCTGCGAAGTCCGCCCGCCGGCACGTGGTGGCGACCTCGCTGGCGGCTACTGCGCTGCTCGTGTCCGGCGCCATCGCCTCCGCCGCCACCGGGGAGGTGGCGCACGCATCCACCGAGGCGGGTGTGTCGCTCACTCCGCCGCCGCAGTTCCTGCAGGTCGAACGCCCGGAACTCACCGACCACACCGAGCAGATCCAGCGCGCCGCCCAGCGTGAGGTCGAGAGGCTGGTGGCCCAGAAGGCCGAGACCGAGCGCCTGGCCCGGGAGGCGGCCGAACAGGCCGCACGTCAGGCTGCGGCCGAGGAGGCGGCTCGCCGACCCGCGGTCCTGTTCCCGGCCGACGGCACGTTCACGTCCGGCTTCGGCCAGCGCTGGGGTACCAACCACAACGGCATCGACATCGCGAACTCCATCGGCACTCCGATCAAGGCCGTCACCAACGGCACCGTGATCGAGAGCGGTCCGGCGTCGGGCTTCGGGCTGTGGATCCGCCTGCAGCAGGACGACGGCACCATCGGCGTGTACGGCCACATCGACACCTCGTTGGTCTCGGTCGGGCAGCCGGTCCGGGCCGGCGACCAGATCGCCACCATGGGCAACCGGGGGCAGTCGACCGGACCGCATCTGCACTACGAGGTGTGGACGGCGAACGGAACCAAGATCGATCCGGCGGGCTGGCTCAATTCGCGCGGCGTCCCCGTGCCCGGAGGGCAGGGCAGCTAGGGGCACCTCGCTGCCTGCTGAGGTGAAAATGATGGGTTTCTGGTGTTGTCTGCTGGTTGCATCACCGCAAGACTGTCTCCATGACCCTCATTTCTCCTCCGCCGACCGGCCGGCGTGAGTGGATCCACGACTCGGACTGCGACCTCGACGCGTTCCGCGCCTCCGTGGACCGCTCGACGAATCTGACCGACTATCCGTTCGCCCACTCGATGGAGCAGAACGTTCCGGTGTACCGCAGCGAATCGCTGATTCCGCACCTCGACGAGGCGCAGTCCCGCCGTGCCGTGCAGACCGAACTCGTGCGCGCGCTCACCGACGGTCCCGGAATCGTGGTATTCCAGAACGCCTTCGGCGACCCCGCCGTGGTGGATCGTGCCACCGAACAGTTCGACCTCCTCATTGCGCAGCAGCATGCGTCGGGTGGTGTGGTGGGTGACCACTTCGGCAAGGCGGGCGCCAACGACCGCATTTGGAACGCCGCGCAGAAGCTGGCTCTCGGCGCACCGGACGTGTTCGCCGACTATTACGCCAACGACATCCTCGCGCTGATCTGCCAGAGTTGGTTGGGGCCGCTGTACCAGGTGACGTCGCAGGTCAACGTGGTCAATCCCGGTGGGGCCGCGCAGGTTCCGCATCGGGACTACCACCTCGGCATCGTGCCTTCGCACGAGCTGCCCGAGTATCCGGCGCATCTGCACCGGATGTCGGCGGCGCTGACGCTGCAGGGCGCGGTGGCGCACTGCGACATGCCCGTCGAGAGCGGACCCACCCTGTATCTGCCGTACTCGCAGCTGTTCGAGGCGGGCTATGTGGCATTCTCGCGGCCGGAGTTCGTCGAGTTCTTCCGCGACCGTCACGTCCAGTTGCCGCTCCGCAAGGGCGACGCGGTGTTCTTCAACCCGGCGCTCTACCACGGTGCGGGCCACAACCGTTCGGAGTCGATCCGGCGGATGGCCAATCTGCTGCAGATCTCGTCGCCGTTCGGCCGGGCGATGGAAGTGCTGGACCGTGAGGCCATGGCGAACGCCGTGTATCCGACGTTGCTGGCCCGGCAGAGTGTGGGGGCGAGCGAGCGGACTCTCCGCAATGCCGTCGTCGCGACCGCCGAGTGCTACCCGTTCCCGACCAACCTCGACCACGATCAGCCGGTGCACAGTCTCGCGCCGGCCACCCAGGTGGACACGGTGTGGGAAGCGTTGCGGGACAGCGTCGGTCCGGCGGTGCTCGCGGAGCGTCTGGCCGCGCAGACCGCGCGGCGGCAACCGTGAACGGGCTCCGAGGCGTGATCGACGGACACGCGGATTCACTACGACAGCACCGTCCGGTGCGATTGGACGAGACACGACGATGACGATTCGACTTGCAGGCGCGCCCATTTCGTGGGGAGTGTGTGAGGTGGAGGGCTGGGGTCACCAGCTCGATCCCGACCGGGTGCTCACCGAGATGCGCGACGCGGGCCTCGCGGCCACCGAACTCGGTCCGGACGGATTCCTCCCTTCGGATCCATGCGAGCTGACGGACACCCTCGCCCGGTACGACCTGACGGCGGTCGGAGGATTCGTGCCGGTGCTCCTGCACGACCCGGATCACGACACGGTCGCTGCGATCGGCGGGGCGCTCGATTCGCTCGTCGCGTCGCGGTCGGAGGTCATCGTCCTGGCGGCGGTGACGGGGGCGGTCGGCTACGATTCGCGCCCCGAACTCGACGACTCCGGATGGAAGACGTTGCTGCGCAATCTCGACCGTCTGTCGTCCGCTGCTGCCGACCGGGGCCTGCGGGCGGTGATCCACCCGCACGTGGGGACGATGATCGAGAACCGCGCCGAGGTGGACCGCATCCTGGACGGCTCGTCGATCCCGCTGTGCCTGGACACCGGACATCTCCTGATCGGCGGCACCGACCCGCTCGACCTGGTCTCCACGGCCCCCGAGCGGATCGCCCACGCACACCTGAAGGATGTCGATGCGACACTCCTCGGCCGGGTCCGGGCGGGTGAACTCACCTACACCGAGGCCGTCGCCCAGGGCATGTACACGCCGCTCGGTACCGGCGACGTGGACATCGCCGGTGTGGTCGAGCGGCTGCAGAATCAGGCCTACGACGGCTGGTACGTCCTCGAACAGGACACCATTCTCGCGGCGGAACCCGAGGGCGAAGGTCCCGTGCGCGACGTCGTCCGAAGCGTCGAATACCTGAAAAGCATCGCGAAGTAGGGCCTTGTGCCGACGGGCGCGGCTACGACCGGGCAGGCCCGGTCGTGCCGCGCACCATCAGGTGGGGGTCGATCACGAAATCCTGCGGGTCGAGGTCCTCGTCCTCGAGTCGGCCGACGGCGAACTGCACGGCGTGCCGCGCCAGGCCCTCCGTGTCCTGCCGCACGGTGGTGAGGTCGATCCGCGACAACTGCGACAGGTGGCTGTCGTCGTACCCGACGATCGAGATGTCGCCCGGCACGTCGACGTGGGCACGGGTGAACACGTCCATGAGGCCGATGGCGCAGCGGTCGTTGCCGGCGAGCACGGCGGTGGGCAGGCGGTCCTCGGCCAGCAGGGTGTTCGCGGCGGCGACGCCTGCCTCCTCGGTGTGCTGACCGGGAATGACGCGAATGTGGTCGGAGAGGTCGTGCCTGCGCATCGCCGCGAGATATGCGCGACGCCGCTCGGGTGAGCCCGGGTCCGCGCCGCCGTCGACGTGCGCGATCTCGCGATGTCCGAGTTCGACCAGGTGGTCCACGGACTGCCGGATGCCTTTGGCGTCGGCGGTCCGCACGGTGTCGACAGCGGTGTGGGGGAGTGCGCGGCCGACCACGGTGACCACGGCCCGGTCCGCGAGCGTGCGCAGATAGTCCGCCTCGGAGAGGGGGCCGAGCAGGATCAGGCCCTCACACCGGTGGCTGAGGAGCGCTTCGATCGCCTTGTGCTCGTCGCGGGTGGGTGCGCTCGCGGACAGCAGGACCTCGTATCCGGCGGCTTCGGCCTCCGCGTAAATCGTTCCGATCAGGTCGGCCTGGAAGGTCTGGTGGACGTCCATGAGCACCCCGAGGGTGCGGCTGCGGCCGCGGGCGAGCATGCGGGCGGCCCGGTCGAGGCGGTAGCCGAGTTCGTCCGCGGCCTGCAGGACGCGGTCCCGGGTCTCGTCGGACGCGCCCGGTTTGTTGCTGAAGATCAGTGACACGAGGGTGCGTGACACCCCGGCCCGCGTCGCGACATCGGCCATCGTGGGGCGTCGGTGCAGGCCCGCCGGTGCCCGCTCCGCATCCGCGTGCGCGGTGGCTCGGTCGTCGAGCATGTCGATCTCCCTCGGTTGCGTCGTCAGGGACGTTCTCACGGATCGCGACCCCAGCCCTTGACACCTTCTGTGATTCACCTCATAGTAGACAACTGAAGCGCGTTAGTGAAGCGCTTCAGTCCAGGAAAGTACGCCTCTCGGCTGCATCGAGCCGAGCGCGTCCCGGGCGATATCGACACACGTGAACCGATCTTCCGTGTCGTGATGCGTGAGCATTCCCAGAAAGGCCACACCTGATGTTGACCACCAAGGCTGCCAGTGCACGCGGAAGAGGCGGCGCTGCGAATAACGAGCGCAGTCACAAACGCTTCCTGACCAAGCTCACCGTCATCTCCACGCTCGGAGGCCTGCTGTTCGGCTACGACACCGGCGTGATCTCCGGTGCGCTCCTCTACATGAAGGACGAGTTGAACCTCAGTGCGGTCGGCGAAGCCACCGTCGTGAGTTCACTGCTCTTCCCCGGTGCGGCCGTCGGCGCGCTGCTGGGCGGCCGGTTGTCCGATGCCCTCGGACGTAAGCGCACGCTGCTCGTCTGCGCGGGCCTGTTCCTCGTCGGTGCCCTCGGGTGTGCGATGGCTCCCAACGTGGAGATCATGGTGCTGGCCAGGATCGTCCTCGGTCTCGGTGTGGGCGCCGCCGCCGTCACCTGCCCGCTGTACCTGGCCGAGATGGCCCCGGTGGAGCGGCGCGGCCGGATGGTCACCATCAACGAACTGATGATCGTCACCGGTCAGATGCTCGCCTTCTCGATCAACGCCCTGCTCGATCACCTCATCGAGGATCCGACGGTGTGGCGGTACATGCTGGCCATCGCGTCGGTGCCCGCGGTTCTCCTGCTGCTCGGCATGCTCGTGCTCCCGGATTCACCGCGCTGGTACGCGTCGAAGGGCCGCCTCGCCGAAACCCGCAGGACCCTCGAAATGAGCCGCAGCGAGTCCGAGGCCGCCGACGAGTACGCCAGCATCAGCTTCCACGCCGCCCGCGACCGGAAGTCGAAGACCAGCGGCGCCGTCCACTACCTGCGTGACTACCCCTGGATGCGCCGGATCCTCTGGATCGGCTGTGGTCTGGCCATCGTGCAGCAGGCGACGGGCATCAACACGGTCAACTATTACGCGCCGACGATCCTCGAGCAGAGCGGGCTGGGTGTCAGCGCGTCCCTGGTGGCCACCATCGCGGTCGGTGTCACATCGGTAGTCATGACGATCCTCGGAATCGTTCTGCTGGGCTTCGTAAATCGCCGCAAGATGCTGCTCACCGGTTTCATCGGTGTGGCCTCCTCGCAGGCCGCGCTGTCGCTGGTGTTCCTGCTGCCCTCGTCCACCGGCCGCAGCTACATCATCCTTGCCGCGATGATGGTGTTCGTCGCCTTCGTCCAGTGCTTCATCGGCACCTGCGTGTGGTTGCTGCTGTCGGAGATCTTCCCGATGGCCATCCGCGGGTTCGCGATGGGTATCGCGGTATTCGTGCTCTGGACGACCAACGCGTTCATCTCGTTCGTCTTCCCGATCCTCAACTCGGTTCTCGGATCCACCGGAACGTTCGGCCTGTTCGTGCTCGTGAACCTGATGTCGGTGTACTTCGTCTACCGCTTCGTCCCGGAAACCAAGGGCCGCAGCCTCGAAGAGTTGGAGGACCGGCTCGGCGCAGGTAACCCCGCCACATCGGCAGCAGGAAACGCCGCCGCCGTCGCGACTCACTGATCGACGGTTCTCACGCACCGGTACCACCGCCTGCGGGTGGTGGTACCGGTGCGTTGCGGTGTGTGCGGCGCCGCCCGTGGAGTTGGTTCAGGTACTCGGCGTCCTGCTGGTCGTGGGAGAGTTCGGTGAGCAACCGGAGGGCAGGGAGTGCTGCATCTCTCGGATGTGGTTGTGGGTCAGTTCGATTGCCGCCCCTTCCGGTTCGGTTCGAATGATTTCGCCGCGTGGCGTGGTCCATTCGAGTTTCCCCGCTCCGGTCTGCCGAACGGTCCAGGAGCCGTCGGTTTTCAGCCGGTGGTGACGCCGGCAGAGGCAGGCGAGGTTCGACTCGACCGTCAGACCGCCGTTCTCGGGGCGGTTGCGGTCGAACGGGGTCGTGTGGTCGATGTCGCAGAGCCGTGCGGACACCTGGCAGTTGGGGAAGCGGCAGTTGCCGTCGCGGGCCCTGATCCGGCGGCCGAGAGCCGTCCCCGGTGCGTAGGTGAGTTCGGGTCTGGTTGCTGCGTTCCGGATGTAGGTCACGGGTATGCCATGAGTCTTCTGAACGGGGCCGGCCCCGAGGACGTGCCCACCTGGGTTGCCTTCGGTGGCCAGCGTGTGGATACGCTGGAAGACACTGTCGGCGGCCAATGTACGCGCGGAGTCCGCACAGATCGGCCCGTATCCCTCGAGGTGGGCGGGAAGGTCGTCGAGTCCGAGGAACGTCGAGGCGTTGACCACGATCTGGACGAGCGGTGCCCGCCGCGTGCCCGCAGTGGCGACGCGGGCCGGGCACTGTTCCCGACCGCACAGGCAGAAGAGGCGTCCGGTGCCGTCTGGGGGTACCTCCCTGCACGAAGTGCTTGGGGGACCAGCGCGGTGAGTGCGTCGACTCGGCGTTGAGGGAGGGTGCGTGGGTCGTGGGCGCAGACGTCGTGGATCGACATTTCCCGCAGCCGCATTGCGAGGGTGTGGGCGTCGGCGGCGGGGAGGTGGCCATCGAGGTAGGCCATGCCGTTCTCCGCGGGCCGGATCCACACGTCGCGATCGGCGATGGCGAGTTTGTTGCGGTGGGCGACGCTGTCGGGGTCGTGGCGGGCGATGAGCCGTCGAGCGCGGGCGCGCAGTTTCGACGGCGGCAGGGAGCGTCCGTCGAGGATCGCGGCTTCGAGTTGCTCCAACTTGCTGTCGCTGACGCCGGTGAGCATCGCGGCGACGACCCGTGCCTGATCGAGGTCGATTCGCCCGGCCGCGAATGCGACTCGGGTGCCGTGCAATCGGTGGCGCAGTTCGAGTCCGAGGTCGATCCAGGCGGTCACCACCGGTTCATTGATTCCGAGTGCGACCGACACCTCCACTGACGCGTGGGAACCGGAATGAGCCGGATTGATGCCGCGCCGTTCGTCTTCCTCGTAGCAGAGATCGTAGAACTCGGTCACCGCGACAACCTGCCGGTATTGAGCCTGCGCCAGCACCGATTTGCCTCTTCGGAGCCCCTCGACAGCCACGATCCCCGGCGGCGTCGCGTCGAGTGCGGCCGCGCTGGAACTGTTGTCCCCCATGGTCTTCAACCCCCGGTATCGAACGTATCTTCGATCCTACCGGGGGTCGCCGACAAGTATCAGAGAATTTTTCGGGCGTGTAGGGGCTCGCTGCCGGTGGCATTCTGAGACACTGCGACCTGCGGACTTGTCGCCTGTCTCACGGCATGACTACCGCAATCTGTCTCAATTCGCTGGCATTTATTGAGCGATCGGGAAGCGGGCCGTGCCGATGCCCTGTCGCGACGGGCGATCAGCACGCCCTGAAACCCACGCGGGCGGTAGGTAGCTTGGACGGATCATTCGAATCTTGTGGGGCTGGCTGTCTTCTGGCCTGTCAGACCTGTAGAGGAAGGCTTTTTGCGGGATGCTGACCCACTCGATGGCCCAGACGTTGCCGAGCCGGTGAACCGTCGGTGAGCCGCCGTCTTCGAGAGTGAGATCGATCTGGACCTCGGGCTCGGCGTTACCGTGGAGGACCCACCATGAGGCGCCGGGGACGTCCCCCGGCGTGTGCTCTTCGATCAGACTCTCCGCGTTGTCAAGGAGTGGTGGCCTCCACATGGAACCAACCGTCGTCGGCCAGTAGGCAACTTCGCCAAGCCGTTCAGGGGCCGCAACACATGACGTCCGTCATCACGCGCCAGTATGACTACGCGCGAGATTTCCAGGACGAGACTACGAATATTCATCGACGACTCCCGTTTCGAACGATACGGACCGAGCCCAGAAGCAGGTGCAACTTTGCGCCGAATAGCGATCGGCAACGGTCACCGATCTGAATAGACCGGTTGCGCGTGCCGGGCAAAGCCTCAGCCACAGACCTGTGGTGCGGAGAGAAACAATCCGCCACAGACGAAGGCGCGGGATAGCTTCCACTCGTTGTTGACACGCACGAAGGGAATTGGTCCCACTGGGTACGGTTCCATGCCTTCGATGTGGCCCTGCCCAGTCGCGTTGACCATCTCTGGGCCGACGGGTTCCACTGCGGTGAACTGGAGGTATTGGGGTGAGGGTTGCGCACCCCAAGCCCGCGCGATCGGCAGGGTCTGGTCGGTGGGACCATCCAGGAGCCGCGCCCGGTCCTCCTCGCGTATCGAGTAGTTGGTGGTGGCGTTGTACAGGGCGGTCAGTTGCTCGGCGGTGGGCACGGGATCGGTGATCGGCGCCGGCGGCGGTGCGAACTGTGTGGATTGGACGACGGCGGTCGGATCGCGCGATTCGGTGCCCTCGGGCGAGCAGGCGCCGGCGACGGTTGCGATCGCGACAAGAGCGCTGGCACCTATCGCGGCTTTCCTCACCCTCATGATCCAGGTATCGCCCCAAGTCGACGCAACGTGACAAGCCCGTGCCACACCAACCCCTGGTTGCATCTCCATCATCGATCGGATGCCGGTATCGATCCCTATCCGACCAGCGGGCGGTACTCGCAGAGCTGGAGCACCGTGTTGCGCACGACACGCCGCTTCCGTCTCCGAGGTAACAGCGTCGAGACGGGGCCTGGTGTGCAGTCACTTAATCGCACCGGCGGGCAGCTCGGACGCGCGAAGATAGCGTTATGCCGATCCAGGACTTGTGGAATCAGGACAGTTTGGTGTGGCACTTCGGCTTGCTCGACGGTGGTCCGGCGATCGGGTCTGATCACGACGTTGAGGCGCCGCAGGTATGGGTGCGTGCTCTCGAAGCTGTCGCCCGCGATCTGCGGTGCCTGCGGTACGGGCGCGACGTGCGGTTGGACGGATCGGGGTGGGAGCTTGCCGTTAACGGCGACTACGCCGTCACCATTGGCTGGCAGGGCGTACGCGGCATCAGTGGGTTCGCCCGCTGCGACGGCTTGTCGATGGATGCTCCGTTCGATGAGGCCGCGGTCTGGGTGGCCGATACCGTTCAGTCAGATCTTGCTGGCTACGACTTCGTGCAGTGGCCCTCACAGGGACAACACATGCTGCTGCCGCGGAAGCGCGACGATGGTCCGGTTTGGATCGATACCCATACCGACGACACCGTTGCCGCCATTGGCGAGCTCTGTCAGCACATCGGCCGGTGGGGCAAGACTCAGGTCCGTGAGTCGCTGAGGGATCGACTAACGCTCATCGAATGACGACCTGCGCGATGCAGGAGACCACCGGACGACCGGGGCACCACCGGATGGCAGAAAGCGCCCCGGTGTTCAATCGCGATCGACGCGCTCGGCCTGCCCCATGCGGTGGGCCGCACAGTCCCATGGCCAACGTCGCGACACTGCTCGCGCTCATCGCCGTCGTTGTCCCGATCTGACACAGGGCCGGTTGCCGGCTCAGTCCGATCTGGAGCGGCGTGGGTTCGGAGAAACTGGCGAATTCGAGATCCTCAAATCCACCAAACATGCCGTGCTCCCGGTACCGCCAGCGAAGCTCCCGTTTGGGTGAACTTCTCGTTCAGTACCGGGAGTAGTGCTGTCCAGTCGCCTGTTCGCCAGCGCAGATGCACTTTCGGTCGAGGTTTCGGTCCGAGGTCACGGCGCAAAACCGAATACCGAGCGCATCGTGGGAATCCGGGCTGTGCGGACATGCCGTGCAGGACAACGTCGATTCCATTGCCCGGGCAGGGCTAGGTGACTCGGAAGCCGCTAGAGAGTTCGACACATCGGTCGGGTTCGACGCCATGGCGGCGCTCCAGTTCTCGGCCCTTGACTTCGGGCCGGTTTGGGCGCCGAGGACGACATGGCGCGACCGCGCATATTCGAATGACCCTCGACATCCACGAGGCTACACTCCCCGCCGCCCCTTAGGCTCCGCGGGGAACGACCCTCACGCAGCAGAAGTGTCAGCGCACGGACCGTATTGCGGGAACGCGTCGGCGGTTCACAACGTCCCGACGACCCTTTTCGACCCTGGGCGATCCTGTCGCAATTGCAACCGAACGAGTCCTCGATGTTTCGTTGCGGAATCTTCGCCGTAAGCGGAACCCGCATCGGCACGTCCCGCAAGCCGGCCGTTGACCGGAACTCGCTGACCAGCGCCGTTCCGTAGCCCCGTCCGATGATGTTGTCCTTTCGGGGCGTCAATCGGGACACCCCGAACGATCTGGATCACGCCGAAGGTGGGCGAGCCTCTCCACGATGACGGATCCGCCACCGGCCCGTCACTCGCCGTGAGATTCCGCCACCGGATTCGAGACCCGCCATGCCGCCACGTCGAATGCAATCTCACCCAAGTGGCCAACCGGACACCGAGTGGCCATCCCAGATGAGATTTGGCCCCGAGTCTCGCGACGCTACCGGACGGCTGACGCGAAGGTGTGAAGTGCGCGAGGTGGAGTAGTGGGAAGGGGCTGCCGTCTGCATCGCACAACAGCGGCGAACCCACGCCGCGGCCCCGGTGCATGTCGTCGACGAACAGCCTTTCCATCTTCCCGGTCTCGGGGCCGGAGAATCCGGCGGCGACGCGTCAACTGCTGCCTGTGTGGTCGAGAGCGGGCTGCCACGACGCATTGCTCGTGGTGGGCGACGCGTCATCGGTGATGGAGTTGTGCGTCGCCTGCATCCCTCGTTCCAGCTGGCGGCCAGGACCGGAATCTCTTCCTCGTCGACGCGCCCACGTAGTTCGATGCTTCTTCATCGGTCACGGCCGCACCTGAGACCGCGCTCGTGCGTGGTTGACGAGTCCAGAGACTCGTCAACCACGCACGGGCGCGGAGAGCCTCGCGAGGGTGGCGGCCCCGATGCGCTGTGCCGATTCGCCGAGTTGGGTTTCGCGGATGCGGGCGAGAGGGCGGTGTCCGGAACCGGTTGCGAGAGAGGCATAGACGTCCCGCGCATGGTCGAGGAACAGCGGAGCCGAGCCGCTGACACCGCCGGCGATGACGACGAGGTCGGGGTCGTAGACGTCGCCGACCATGGCGAGTCCGACACCCAGCCACCGTGCGAACTCCTCCATCGTGCGGATGGCCAGCGGGTCGCCGTCCCGCGCGGCGCTCGCGATCCGGCGGCCGGTGAGCGATCCCGGATCGCTCGCCACCTCGCGTGCGAGGATCGTCGAACTCGTGGGGTCGGCGGCGAGAAGCTCGATGGCCGTGTCCACGAGTGCTGTTCCGCTGCAATACCGTTCCCAGCACCCGCGCTTGCCGCAGGCGCAGGGTCTGCCGCCCGGAACCACCTGCAGGTGGCCGAGTTCGGGAGCGACTCCGTGGCTCCCGCGGTACAGCGTCCCGTCGATGAGCAGGGCCGCACCGATGCCGGTGCCGATCGCGACCATCACCACGTTGCGACCGCCGGCGGCGGCCCCGAACCGGTGCTCCGCCCACGCGGCCGCGTTCGCGTCGTGTTCGAGGACCACCGGCAGCCCGAGCCGCTCGCTGAGGTCGTTGGCGACCGGCACGTTCTTCCACGGCAGGTGCGGCGCGAACCGCACGGTGGTGAGGTCGGGGGTGATGAAGCCGGCCACCGCAAGCCCGACGGCGGACACGGGATGGCGGCCCGCGAGTTCGCGAACGGCACGGTCGAGCGCGTCCTCGAGGGCCTTGGCCGATTGCGGTGTGGGCGCCTGCACGGAATCGAGCACCTCGCCGGTGTCGTCGACCACGCAGGCCCGGATACTGGTACCACCGACGTCGATGCCGACGGTGAGAGCGGAGACAGGCACGGAGGCGACGGTACTCACCGTGCCGAGGCCGTCGCCGCCTCGGGTACCGCCCGGGAATCCTCCCAGGCATCGAGCCGGCTGATCGCGGTCCGGGCGACCACCTGTTGTTCCGTGACGGCGAGGTGTCCCCGGGTCCGGCCCAGGAACGACCACGTCCAGGACATGGCGGTCGCGAGCCGGCTCTTGAATCCGACGATGTAGACCAGGTGGATCAGGAGCCACAGCAGCCAGGCGAGCAACCCGGTCAGTTGGAGGCGGCCGACCTTCGCGACCGCATTGAAGCGGGAGATCATCGCCATGCTGCCCTTGTCCGTGTAGCGGAACGGGGCGCGTTCGGGCTTGTCGCGACCCTTCCGGTGGGCCCGCACCTCGGCGGCGATCAGCTGCGCGGCGTAGCGGCCACCCTGGATCGCGACCTGCGCGACGCCGGGAAGACCGTCCCGGTTCATCATGTCCCCGACGACGAAGACGTTGCTGTGGCCGGGCAGGGTGAGGTCGGGTTCGACGAGGACCCGGCCCGCGCGGTCGGTGCCGGCGCCGGTCTGTTCGGCGAGTTGCCTGCCCAGCGGGCTGGCTGCGACGCCCGCAGACCAGATCTTGCAGGTGGCCTCGATCCGCCGCTCGGCTCCGTCCTGGTCGCGGACGGTGAGTCCGTCGTCGTCGACGTCGGTCACCATCGCGCCCAACTGGATCTCGACCCCGAGATTCCCCAAAGTGTCCGCGGCCGCCCGGCGCAGCTTGTCGTCGAACGGCGGGAGCACCGTCGGCGCCGCGTCGAGCAGGATGATGCGCGCGTCACGGGGATCGATGGTGCGGTACGCGCCGGCGAGAGTGCGATGCGCGAGCTGGGCGATCTCGCCCGCCATCTCGACTCCGGTGGGTCCGGCGCCGACTACGACGAACGTCAGCAGGCGCGCCCGCTCGGCGGGATCGGTGCTCACCTCGGCGCTTTCGAAGGCCCCGAGGATGCGGCCGCGCAGCTCGAGGGCGTCGTCGATCGTCTTCATTCCAGGTGCGTGCTCGGCGAAATGGTCGTTGCCGAAATAGGATTGGCGGGCGCCCGCCGACACGACGAGACTGTCGTACTCGGTGACGGTCGTGCGGCCCCGGTGGGTGGACGTGACGGTCCGGTCGGCGACGTCGATCTTCTCGACTCCGCCGATGAGGACGGACGCGTTCTGCTGGTCCTCGAGGACGAGCCGGGTCGCGGGCGCGATCTCGCCCTCGGACAGGATTCCCGTCGCCACCTGGTACAGCAGCGGCTGGAACAGGTGATGCGTCGTGCGATCGATCAGAGTGACATCGACGTCCGTCCGTTTCAGGGCCTTGGTGGCGAAGAGGCCGCCGAATCCCGATCCGATGACCACGACCCGATGACGGCGGGCGAGAGAGGTGTCGCTCATGAAGTTCCTTTCGATCGAACGGACGCCGCGCCGGACCGCGGACGGTCCGGCGCGGAGAACCAGTACTTATGCGTTCTGGGGGAATCCGAGGTTGAGGCCGCCGTGGCTGGGGTCGAGCCAGCGGGTGGTGACGACCTTGCCGCGGGTGAAGAAGTGGACGCCTTCGGTGCCGTGGGCGTGGGTGTCGCCGAACAGGGAGTTCTTCCAGCCGCCGAAGCTGTAGTAGGCCATCGGGACGGGGATGGGGACGTTGATGCCGACCATGCCGACCTCGACCTCGTTCTGGAATCGGCGGGCGGCGCCGCCGTCGTTGGTGAAGATGGCGGTGCCGTTGCCGAACTGGCTGGAGTTCACCAGTTCGAGGGCTTCGTCGTAGGAGTCGACGCGGATGACGGACAGGACGGGTCCGAAGATTTCGTCGGTGTAGACGGACATGTCGGTGGTGACGTGGTCGATGAGGGTGGGGCCGAGCCAGAATCCGTCCTTGCCGCCGTCGGGCTGCACGGTGCGGCCGTCGACGACGATGGTGGCGCCGTCGTTTTCGCCGGCGTCGATGTAGGAGGCGACCTTGTCGCGGTGCACCTTCGTCACCAGCGGTCCCATGTCGGAATCGCGGGTGCCGTCACCGATCTTCAATGTGTCGGTGCGCTCTTTGATTTTCGCGACGAGTTCGTCGGCGATGTCGCCGACGGCGACGAGGGCGGAGATGGCCATGCAGCGTTCGCCGGCGGATCCGAAGCCGGCGTTGACCATGGCGTCGGCGGCGAGGTCGAGGTCGGCGTCCGGGAGGACGATGGCGTGGTTCTTCGCGCCACCCAAGGCTTGGACGCGTTTGCCGTGGGCGGTGCCGGTGGCGTAGACGTACTGGGCGATGGGGGTGGAGCCGACGAAGCTGATGGCCTTGATTGCGGGGTTGGTGAGGAGTTCGTCGACGGAGGTCTTGTCGCCCTGCAGGACGTTGAACACCCCGGCCGGGAGGCCGGCTTCGGCCCAGAGTTCGGCCATCCAGATGGCGGCGGTGGGGTCCTTCTCGGACGGCTTCAACACCACCGTGTTGCCGGCGGCGATGGCGATGGGGAAGAACCACATCGGGACCATGGCGGGGAAGTTGAAGGGGGAGATGATGCCGACGGGGCCGACGGGTTGGCGGAGGGAGGAGACGTCGACGTTGGTGGAGGCGTTTTCGGTCATGTCGCCTTTGAGCAGGTGGGCGATGCCGCAGGCGAATTCGACGACCTCCTGGCCGCGGGAGACTTCGCCGAGGGCGTCGGAGACGACCTTGCCGTGTTCGGAGGTGATGATCTCGGCGAGTTCGCCCTTGCGCTGGTTGAGTAGTTCGCGGAATGTGAAGATGATCTGGGTGCGCTTGGCGAGGGAGGTGTCGCGCCAGGCGGGGAAGGCGGCGGCTGCGGCGTCGATGACGGCGCGGGCGTCCTCGACGCTGGCGAGGGCGACCTGTCCGGTGACGGCGCCGGTGGCCGGGTTGGTGACGGGGGCGGTGTTACCGCTGGTGCCGGCGAAGGTCTTGCCGTCGGACCAGTGTGCGATCTCGCGAGTGATGTTGGTGCTCATGTGTTGTCCTTTCACCGCGTGCGCGCGATGTAATCCTTCATGGTCTTCAGTTGGTAGCGGGAGACGTCGTGTGCGTTCTCGTCCTCGGCGAAAACGCTGGACACCATCACCGTGTCGGGCTTGTCGTAGAAGCCGAGTTCGCCGAGACCGCCGAAGAACTCGTCCCAGTCGAGGTCGCCGTCGCCGATCTTGAGGTGCTGATGCACACGAACCGGGTTGCCGGGCGGATTGGTGATGTACCGGAGTCCGTGCGAGCGATGGTGATCCATCGTGTCCGCGACGTGAACGAGCCGGAGCATGTCGCCCGCCGCGCGCATGATCTCGAGCATTCCGGCGCCCATGTGGTACGAGTGGCACGCGACGAATACGAGGCCGAAGTTCTTGGAATTGATGCCACGGATCATCCGGATGGCGTCCAGGCCGTTCTCCACGAAGTCGTCGGGGTGCGGGTCGATGCGAACGTCGATGCCTTCACGCTCGATGATGGGGACGAGTTCCTCCATCGACCGGTAGAAGGCGCGCTCCGACTCCTCGGCCTTCTCCGGCCGGCCGCTGAACTCGGTGTTCATCACGTTCACACCGAGGTCGACGGTGATCTGGATGGCGCGCTTCCAGTACCGCACCGCCGCCTCGCGGGCGTCCTCGTCCGGGCCGGACCACCGCAGGACCGGCAACACCGAGGCGATGCCGACGCCGGCGTCGCTGCAGGCCTTGCGGAACTGACGGACCAGTTCGTCGTCGGCCTTCGGGTGGTTGAAGAACGGGATCATGTCGCGGTGCGGCGTGAGCTGCAGGTGCTCGAAGCCGAGTTCCGCGACGACAGCCGGCAATTCGAGCAGCGAGTAGTCGTGGTGGAACGGGGTGGGATCGAGTGCGATCTTCATCGTGATCAGGCTCCCGGTCCGATGGGTCGCTCCGCAGGCTCCGCTCCCGGAATGGAGGAACGGTCGACCATCTCGACGGTGACGCGCTCGCCCGTCTCCAGTGACTGCACGCCGGCCGCGCACACGGCGGCGGCGGCGTAGCCGTCCCACGCGCCGGGGCCGTCGACGTAGTTACCCGTCTCCGCGCCCGTGCGGACGGCGTTCACCCACCGCTGGATCTCGACGTCGTACGCCTGGCCGAAGCGTTCCTTGAACGACGGGGTGATCTCTCCGCCGTACATGCCGGCACCCGAGCGGCCGGTTCCCGCGCCGGTACCGTACCTGCGGACCAGTCCGACGTCGAGGCCGATGAACGCCGAACCCTTCTCGGCGACGATCTCGGTGCGCACCTCGTAGGCGACACCGGTGGTCACGAACAGTTCGACGTCGACGTGACGACCGGACTCGGTGCTGAAGAACGCGATCTGCGGGTCCTGAAGTCCCTCGGGCGCACCGGGGTTCGCGGCGGGCTTGAGGACGTGGACCGACGTGATCTCCTCGTCGAACAGGAAGCGGGTGACGTCCACCTCGTGGACCAGCGAATCCTTGACGATCATCGAGCTGTCGAAGCTCGGCGGCACCACCGGGTTGCGGTGCACGCAGTGGGCGAGGAGCACCCGCCCGAACACGCCGTCGTCGATGAGGGACTTCAGCTGCTCGTACTCGTGATCGAAGCGCCGCATGAAGCCGACCTGGATCAGCTTCTTGCCGAGCTCGGCTTCCGCCTTGACGATCTCGAGGGACGTGGCGACATCGGTGGTCAGCGGCTTCTCACACATCACCGGCTTGCCGTGCTCGAGGCAGGCCAGGAGCTGCTTCTCATGTGTCGGACCGGGGGTGGCCAGGACGACCGCGTCGACACCGGGGTCGGCGATCGCGTCGAGCGGGTCGTTGACCACGCGGCAACCGGGGATTCCGGCCGCGATCTCCTCGGCCTTCTCGGTGAAGTAGTCGTTGACGACGGCGACGGTCGCACCCTTGATGCGGTCGGTGATCCGCGCGACGTGGTCGGCGCCCATCATTCCGACACCCAGGACGGCGATGCGCAGGTCGTTGCTCTCGGACATAGCTGACTAGCTCCTGACGTGGTCGGTTAGACGAACTTGACGGACGGGATCCCGCAGGACCCCAGGTACTTGCGGGTGCGCTGGGCGATCGGGAGCGGCACGTCCACGGCGCAGGGGTAGAGATCCTGCTCGACGATCGCGAACACGTCGATGTCGAGCTTCTCGATCGCGGCGAGCAGCGGCGGCAGGTCGGGGATGCCGAGCGGGGGCTCGATCATCGCGCCGAGTTTGACGGCTTCGCCGAACGGCAGGTCCTCGGCCTCGACCTTGGCGCGAACCTCGGGATCGACCTGCTTGAGGTGCAGGTATCCGATCCGTTCGGGGGCCCGCTCGATGATCGCGAGGTTGTCGCCGCCGCAGTAGCTGATGTGGCCGGTGTCGAGGCAGAGGTTGACGAATTCGCTGTCCGTGCCGTCGAGGAAGCGGTACACGTTCTCCTCGGTGTCGACGTGGCTGTCGGCGTGCGGGTGGTACTGCGCCTTGACGCCGTACTGCTCGAACATCTTCTTGCCCAGCTCGTTCATGCCGCCGGTCTTCTTCTTCCACTGTTCCGCGGTGAGGTTGCGGTCCTCGAGCACCTCGCCGGTGCCCGGGTCGCGCCACATCTCCGGGATCACGACCACGTGCTTGCCGCCGACGGCGGCGGTCAGCTTCGCGACGTCCTCGATCTGGGTCCACACGGCATCCCAGGAGTCGTCCTGGTGCAGGTGCTCGAAGACGGTGCCCGCCGACAGCTTCAGATTGTGGGCGGCCAGTTCGTCGCGGAGTTGCTGCGGGTCGGTGGGCAGGTAGCCGTACGGCCCCAGCTCGATCCACTCGTAACCGGATGCGGACACCTCGTCGAGGAACCGGCCGTAGGGGGTCTGCTGCGGGTCTTCCGGGAACCACACGCCCCAGGAGTCGGGGGCCGATCCGACGCGAATGACGCTCATCGGGAAATCCTTTCGAAAGTTCTGCTGGGGGCGGGTCAGTTGCCGGACGGGCGGAGGAACGGACGCTGGATCTTCTTCCACTGCGCGTACGTCTCGTACGCGTTCTGCGTGGACTCGAGGGTGCTGGTCGAGCTGACCGGGACGTCCCACCAGGATTCGCTGTCCGGGGCGGCGATCCGGGGGTCCGTCTCGACGTGGATGACGGTGGTCTTGTCGGTCGCCTTCGCTACCTTGACGGCGTCGGCGAACTCGGCGGCCGTGTTCGCGCGGATCACGTCGGCGCCGAGGCTCGCCGCGTTGGCCGCCAGATCGACGGGCAGGATGTCGCCGTCGAGCCGGCCGTTGTCACCCCGGTAGCGGTAGTCGGTGCCGAAACGCTGGGAGCCCAGTGATTCCGACAGCGATCCGATGGACGCGAAGCCGTGATTCTGCACGAGGACCACGATGACCTTGACGTTCTCCTGCACGGCCGTGACGAGTTCGGTGGCCATCATCAGGTAGGAGCCGTCGCCGACCATGATGAACACGTCGCGGTCGGGGCATGCCATCTTGGCGCCGATACCACCGGCGACCTCGTAGCCCATGCAGGAGAATCCGTACTCGACGTGGTAACCCTTCGAGTCGCGGGTGCGCCACAGCTTGTGCAGGTCGCCGGGCATGGAGCCGGCGGCGCACACGACGACGTCGCGAGGATCGGACAGCGTGTTGGCGAGGCCGATGACCTGGTTCTGGTTGAGGCCGAGCGAGTCGTCGTCGATCTTGTAGACCGCGTCGACCGTGGACTCCCAGTGTTCTGCGAGTTCGGCTGTGCGCAGACGATACTCGTCGGAAACCCAGTAGTCGCCGAGTGCCGCGGTGAGCGCCTCGAGTGCCTCGCGGGCATCCGCGACGACGCTGACGCCACCCTGCTTCACCGAGTCGATCGACGCCACGTTGATGTTGACGAACCGCACGTCGGGGTTGTTGAACGCGGTGCGCGACGCCGTGGTGAAGTCGCTGTAGCGCGTGCCGATGCCGATGATCACGTCGGCCTCGGTGGCGAGAGCGTTGGCCGCGGTCGTGCCCGTCGAGCCGATCGCCCCGACCGACTGCGGGTGGTCGTACGGCAGCGAACCCTTGCCGGCCTGACTCTGGCCGACCGGAATGCCGGTCGACTCGACGAACGAGGCCAGCGCCTCGGTGGCGCCGGAGTAGATGAGGCCACCGCCCGCGACGATCAGCGGCTTCTTCGCCGACCGGATGACGTCCGCGGCCCGCGCGATCGCCGACTTCTCGGGGAGCGGCCGGGCGACGTGCCACGTGCGCTCGGCGAACATCGACTCGGGCCAGTCGAACGCCTCCGCCTGCACGTCCTGCGGGATGGCGACGGTGGCCGCGCCCGTCTCGACAGGGTCGGTCAGCACGCGCATCGCGCCGAGCAGCGCCGACGGCAACTGCTCGGGCCGCCAGACGCGGTCGAAGTAGCGCGACAGCGGCTTGAACGCGTCGTTGACGGTGACGTCCCCACTCGACGGCAGTTCGAGTTCCTGCAGCACCGGTGCGCTCGCGCGGGTGGCGAACGTGTCGGCGGGCAGCAGCAGGACGGGCAGCCGGTTGATGGTGGCGAGCGCCGCACCGGTCAGCATGTTGGTCGAGCCGGGGCCGACGCTGGCCGACACGGCCCAGGTCTGCAGGCGATCCTTCTGGCGTGCGTACGCGACCGCGCTGTGCACCATCGCCTGCTCGTTACGGCCGAGGACGTACGGCAGTTCCGGTTCGGTGCCGGCCTCGACGGCGTCGATCTCGGCCTGCAGCAGCGCCTGACCGAGACCGGCGACGTTGCCGTGACCGAAGATGCCGAAGCAGCCTGCGAAGAACTTGGTGCGTTCGCCGTCCCGCTCGACGTATTGGCCGGCGAGGAATCGGATGGTCGCCTGAGCCACCGTGAGGTGGACGGTGCCCTCGGCGTTGGGGTTCTTGCTCGCCGACATCGGCGCGGTGGACACCACGGTCATGCTCCTTCGGACGGTGCGTGGAGGGGGAGGCGGGGATCGACGGTCTGGTGTTCCCAGCTGCCGCGCAGCCAGGTGTGTGCCGGGTCGTCGCAGATGTTCCAGGAACGTTCTTCGCCCGGCCCGGCCATCACGTTCAGGTAGTACATGTGATGTCCGGGGGCGGCGATCGACGGTCCGTGGTAGCCGTGCGGGACGAGGACCACGTCGCCGGATCGCACTTCCTCGAGCACCTCGATGGGCCGCTCGGGAGTGCCGTACACACGATGGTAGCCGAATCCGGTGCCGCCGAAATCCACTGCGGTGTCGCCGGCTTCGGCGATCTCGAAGTAGTAGATCTCCTCGAGCTGGGATTCGACGTCGCTGTTTTCGTCGTGCTTGTGGCTCGGGTACGACGACCAGTTGCCGCCGGGCGTGATGACCTCGCACGCGATGATCGAGTCGGCCTCGAATCGGTCGGCGGTGCCGAAGTTGTGCACCTGCCGGCTGCAGTTGCCCGCGCCGCGCAGTTCGACGGACACGTCCGCGGCCGGAACGTACCGGAACGGGAACTTCTGCCGGGCGCGGGCGCCGCACAGTGCGAAACGGCCACCGGTCGCGCTCGCCACCGTGTAGGCGGAGGCCCGTCCCACGTAGGCGAAGTCGCTCGGCCCGTCGAACACGGACCGGCGCCCGGTGAGCGCGAACTCGGTCCCCTCACTCGACACCGACGCCGACCCGGCCAGCGGCACGACGATGATCTCGTCGTCGCCGGTGGTGAGTTCGGCCGACCCGCCGGGTGCCAGGGTGAGCACCCGGAGGCTCGATTCCGTCCAGCCCGCCGACTCGGGGGTGACCTCGAGGTCGAACGGCCCGGTGGCCGCGGAACCGACCGGAACGTAGTACTTGCTGTTCATCGTGGGCCTCTCCGGCGTGCGTCAGTGAACGAGGGATACGGCGGTGTCGACCGCGGCGGCGACGTCCTCGTCCCGCGGGTACAGCAGGGTGCGTCCGACGATCAGGCCGCGGACCGATGGCAGTGCGAGGGCCTTCGCCCAGCTCGCGAACGTCTCCTCGGGGGCCGTCTGCGGGTCTCCGCCGAGCAGCAGCGTGGGGAGCGTCGTCGCGTCCATGACGCGTTCCATCTCGTCGACCACCGGAAGCTTCATCCAGGTGTAGGCGGACGTGGAGCCCAGTCCCTGGCTGATGTGGATGGACTTGATCACGGCGTCGGCGCTGAGGTCGTTCTTGACCTTGCCGTCGACACGCCGCGACAGGAACGGTTCCACCATCGCCATCAGCCCGGCCGCGGCCAGCGAATCGACGGCCTCCGCGCAGGCGGTGAGGGTGGAGAGGGTGCCCGGATCGTCGAGGTCGATGCGGCACAGCATCTTTCCGCCGTTCATGCCGGCCTTCGCGGTGCCCGCCGCGCTGTAGCCGGTCATGCGGTCGTCGAGTTCGAAGCTGGCGCCTGCCAGGCCGCCGCGGTTCATCGACGAGATGACCACCTTGTCGTCCAGCGCGCCGAGCAGCACCAGATCGTCGAGGATGTCGGCGGTGGCGAGCACGCCGTCCACGCCGGGATTGCGCAGCGCGGTGCGGAGGCGGTCGAGGAGATCCGTGCGACTGTTCATCGCGGTCGGGCGGTCGCCGACCGACAGCGCGCCGCGGGCGGGGTGGTCGGCGGCGACGATCATGAGCCGGCCGTTGCCGCGCACCGTGGGCCGGGCGATGCGGGTCGCCCAGGCACGGTCGATGGCGGCCGGATCACTGGCGCGTACCTCGGTGACGTCGGCGTAGGACGCGCAGACTGCGCGGTGAGCGAGAGTTTCAGACATTGACAGCCTCCGAAGCGGTGGATTCGGCGAGCTCACGGACCTCGTCGGCCGTCGGCATCGCGGTGGAGCATTCGAGCCGGGAAGCGACGATCGCCCCCGCGGCGTTGGCGTAGCGCAGGATCTTCTCGAGCGGCCACCCGGCGAGCAGGCCGTGGCACAGCGACCCGCCGAAGCTGTCGCCGGCGCCCAGGCCGTTGACGACGTCGACCTCGTTGGGCGGCACCGTGATGGACTGCGTGCGGGTCTTGCCGAGCACACCCTTGGGGCCCTGCTTGACGATGGCCAGTTCGACGCCGAGGTCGAGCAGCGCATCGGCGGCCTTGTGGGCGTTGGTCTCGCCGACCGCGATCTCGCACTCCTCGCGGTTGCCGACCGCGACGGTGACGTGCTGGAGGGCACGCTGCACCTGCGCGGTGGCGTCGGCGGGGGAGGACCAGAACATCGGGCGGTAGTCGAGGTCGAGAACGGTGTGGCTGCGACGTCCGCGAGCTTCCCATGCGGCGAAATGTGCGCTGCGGCTGGGCTCTTCGGACAGTCCGGTGACGGTCGACCAGTACAGCTTCGCGTCGCGGACCGCGTCGAGGTCGAGGTCTGCGGGCTTCACCTGCAGGTCCGGGGCGACCGGCTTGCGGTAGAAGTACAGCGGGAAGTCGTCCGGCGGGAAGATCTCGCAGAACGTGACGGGGGTCGGGTGGTCGGTGTCGATGCCGACGTACCGGTTGTCGACGCCGAGATCGGTGAGTGCGGTGCGGACGTAGCGTCCGAACGGATCGTTGCCGACGCCCGAGATGAGAGCGCTGCGGCAGCCGAGGCGGGCGGCGGCGACGGCGACGTTGGCGGCGCTTCCGCCGAGGAACTTGCCGAACGTCTCGACGTGCTCGAGTCCGACGCCGGTCTGCAATGGGTAGATGTCCACACCGCAGCGCCCGATGGCGAGGACGTCCAATCCGTTCCGGTTGGGTTGCGTCTGGTTGGTGGTCAAGGCTGACTCCCGAATAGGTCGTTGTGGGTGGTCTGCGCAGGGCGCCGAGGTCTGGTTGAAACTGTGCTCCACATCACCGGCTCCTGTCAAGACTTTGTCCTGACATTATTACTTGAAGTCAATCTGGTGTTAGTGTTCGCATACACTGCCGGAAAGATCGGCGGCGGCGGACGTCGCCACGCGCACGAGGATCGGAGTTGTCCGTGGGTGCACCACTCGCAGTCGAGCTCGACAGATCGAGCCCGGTTCCGCTGTATTTCCAGCTCGCGCAGACGATCGAGAACGCGATCATCGGCGGGGAACTCGCGCCCGGCGACCGCTTCGAGAACGAACTGGCGCTCGCCAAACGACTGAACCTGTCGCGCCCGACCACGCGCCGCGCCATCCAGGAACTCGTCGACAAGGGATTGCTCGTCCGCAAACGCGGTGTCGGCACGCAAGTCGTGCAGAGCGCCGTGCACCGGCCGGTCGAGCTCACCAGTCTCTTCGACGACCTCGCCCGCGCAGGGCAGAGCCCGACCACCAAGCTCCTCGACTACCAGGTCGCCGTGCCTGCCGAGGACGTGGCCGCCGAACTCAACCTGCAACCCGGCAGCGAGGTCGCGTCCATCCGGCGCCTCCGCAGCACCAACGGCGAACCACTCGCGCTGATGACCAACCACATCCCGGTGGATCTCGCGCCGGACCCCGACGAACTCGAGGCGCACGGCCTCTACCACGCACTCCGCGCCCGCGGCGTGCACATTCGCCTCGCACGGCAACGCATCGGCGCGAAAGCGGCGAGCAAGGCGGAGGCGTCACTCCTCGACGAGAAGACCGGGGCGCCGCTGCTCACGATGAACCGGACCGCGTTCGACGACTCGGGAAGCGCCGTCGAGTTCGGCAGCCACTGCTACCGGGCGTCGCGGTACTACTTCGACACCACCGTTGTCGATCGTTAGGACGGGGCGCGCGACGTCGTTCCCCCGGGGAATGGCCCTGCTGGTGGCGGGCGCCCTCTTCATGGAGATTCTCGACGCCACCATCATCGCCCCCGCCGTCCCGCTGATCGCCGACTCCTTCGGCGTCGACCCCGTCGACGTCAACATCGCGATCTCCGCCTACCTCGTCACGGTCGCGGTCCTCATCCCGGCGAGCGGGTGGGTGGCCGACCGGTTCGGGACCCGCCGGGTGTTCGTGGCCGCCATCGCCGTGTTCACCCTGGCGTCCATCGGGTGCGCCGCGAGTGTGTCGTTGCCGATGCTCGTCGCGATGCGGGTGCTGCAGGGAGTCGGCGGCGCCATGATGGTGCCGGTCGGACGGCTCGCGGTGCTGCGGTCGAGCACGAAGGGCGATCTCGTCCGCGCGATAGCCCTGCTGACGTGGCCCGCGCTCGCCGCGCCCGTCATCGCGCCCCTGCTCGGCGGCGCGATCGCCACGGTGGGCTCGTGGCGGTGGATCTTCGTCATCAACATTCCCATCGGGGTCCTCGGAATCCTGCTGTCGCTGAGGCTGGTTCACGGGGCCGGCTCGCGGTCGGCGAGGAGGCTGGACTGGCGGGGCCTGCTCGGGGTCGGAACGGGGATCGCGGCGGCGCTGATCGCCCTGGAAAGTATCCGCGTGACGGGCACGGACTGGCGCCGGGTCGCGCTCGGGGGAGTGGTCGCGGTCGTCCTGCTGGTCGCGTCCGCGGTCCATCTCGTCCGCACACCGCACCCACTCGTCGACGTCCGCGTGCTGCGCGTCCGGACGCTGCGCGCCACCGTCACCGGAGGTTCGCTCTACCGCCTGATCGTGACGGCCGTGCCCTTCCTGCTGCCACTGCAGTTCCAACTCGGCTTCGGCTGGACGCCGTTTCTCGCGGGTTTACTCGTCGCCGCGCTGTTCGCAGGCAACATCGCGATCAAACCCTTCACGACGCCGCTGATGCGGCGCTTCGGTATCAGGCCGATCCTGCTGGTGAACGCGCTGCTGTCGGTGGGCTGCTTCGGGTTGCTCGCCGCACTGAGTTCGTCGACCCCGATGCCCGTCATCGCGGCGGTCCTCTTCGTGAGCGGAGCCCTGCGTTCGGTCGGATTCACCGCGTACAACAGTCTCGCGTTCTCCGACGTCGATCGCGCCGACCTCACGCACGCGAACACTCTGAATGCCGCGGTGCAGGAACTGGCAGCCGGCCTCGGGATCGCACTCGCGGCTCTCGCGCTCACCGCGTTCACGCCGCTGGCGACGTCGTCCGAGCACGGGTTCGGTTCCGAATATTCTTGGACCTTCGTCCTTTTGGGCGTGCTGATGCTCGGCACGGTAGTCGACACGCTGCGTCTGCCGCGCGACGCCGGTGCATCGGTCACGCGCTGAGCGCGTCCCCTTATTTCGGCATTTCCGCTCGATTTCCGGGCCCACAGCGGTGACACGTGTCCCCCCGCATTTGATATGTGGTCCTAATGTCCAGACAAACTATTGACTTTCGGGTGTGACGCGTATTACATCTAAGGCACACGGCCAAGACGTCAACGAGCCGTTCGTCCCCCCGAGAGGAAAAACAGATGAACTTCCCCAATCGGCGTCGCGTGGCGGTGGTGGCCTGCGCGAGTGCCCTGGTGATGAGCCTCGCGGCGTGCTCGAGCACCGGCGGCAAGCCGGACAGCAGCGGCTCCGGGATCGGCGCGGGCAGCGCCGACACCCCGCGCATCACGATCGCGATGGTCACCCACGCGGCGCCGGGTGACACGTTCTGGGACCTGATCCGCACCGGTGCGCAGGATGCCGCCGACAAGGACAACGTCGAACTGAAGTACTCCTCCGATCCGCAGGCCCCCAACCAGGCCAACCTCGTGCAGACGGCGATCGACTCCAAGGTCGACGGCCTCGCACTCACCCTCGCCACCCCCGAAGCGATGGCGCCCGCCGTCAAGAGCGCGCAGGACGCGGGTATCCCGATTTCCGCGTTCAACGCCGGATACGGCGCTTGGAAGGACATGGGCGTCACGCAGTACTTCGGGCAGGACGAGACCATCGCCGGCCAGGCTGCGGGCAACCGGCTGAACGACGACGGCGCCAAGCACGTCGTCTGCGTCATTCAGCAGCAGGGCCAGATTCAGCTCGAATCCCGTTGCGCCGGTGCCAAGCAGACGTTCCGCGGCACGTTCGAGACGCTCAACGTGAATGGTGAGGACATGCCGTCGGTGAACTCGACGATCGCCGCCAAGCTCCAGCAGGACCCGTCCATCGACGGCGTGCTCGCGCTCGGCGCGCCGATCGCCCTCACCGCCGTCCAGTCCGTCGGTAACGCGGGCAGCCCCGCCAAGGTCTTCACGTTCGACACCAACGCCGCGCTCGTCGACGCCATCTCCGACGGCAGCGTGCAGTGGGCCATCGACCAGCAGCCGTACCTGCAGGGCTACCTGGCGATCGATTCGCTGTGGCTCTACCTGAACAACGGCAACGTCATCGGCGGCGGCGGGCCGACACTGACCGGGCCGTCGTTCATCGACAAGACCAACATCGACAAGGTCGCCGAGTACGCCAAGGCCGGCACCCGCTGACCGGCGGTCGATTCACATGACAGGACACACGATCCGGACCCCGGTGGGTCCATCTCTCGCACACACAATCACCGTCACCATCGACCCGGTCGCAGGACCGGCCGGCACCGCACAACGCTGAGATCCACCGGCGCGGAGAGGAAATCATGTCCACACAGCAAGATCTGGACCTTGCCAGTCACAAGGTCGTCCACGACGAACGGGTGAAGGAACAAAAACGCCTGCAACGGCTGCTGGTCCGCCCCGAGATCGGGTCCCTGTTCGGTGCGATCGCGATCTTCGTCTTCTTCATGGTCGTCGCACCCCCGTTCCGCAGCCCCGAGGCGCTGGCCACGGTGCTCTACGCCTCCTCCACGATCGGGATCATGGCCTGCGCGGTCGCGCTGCTGATGATCGGCGGGGAGTTCGACCTCTCCGCCGGCGTCGCGGTCACCACCAGCTCGCTGGCGGCGTCGATGATCGCCTACAACCTGCACCTGAACCTGTGGGCCGGCGCCGCCCTCGCCCTGGTGGTCTCGCTCGCGGTCGGGTTCTTCAACGGCTACCTGGTGATGAAGACGAAGATCCCCAGCTTCCTGATCACCCTGAGCTCGTTTCTGATGCTCACCGGCATCAACCTGGCCGTCACCAAACTCGTCACCGGGCAGGTCGCCACCCCCAGCGTCTCGGACATGGCCGGGTTCGACTCGGCGAAGAAGGTGTTCGCGTCCTCGTTCGTCGTCGGCGGGGTGTCGGTGCGGATCACCGTGCTCTGGTGGCTGCTGTTCACCGCGATCGCCACCTGGGTGCTGTTCAAGACCCGGATCGGGAACTGGATCTTCGCCGTCGGCGGCAACCAGGACTCCGCCCGCGCCATCGGCGTCCCGGTCACCAGGGTCAAGATCGGGTTGTTCATGACCGTCGGGTTCGCCGCCTGGTTCGTCGGCATGCACCTGCTGTTCTCGTTCAACACCGTCCAATCCGGGCAGGGCATCGGCAACGAGTTCCTCTACATCATCGCCGCGGTGATCGGTGGCTGCCTGCTCACCGGCGGGTACGGCACCGCGATCGGCGCCGCGATCGGCGCGTTCATCTTCGGTATGACGAACCAGGGCATCGTCTACGCCGGCTGGAACCCGGACTGGTTCAAGTTCTTCCTCGGCGCGATGCTGCTGTTCGCGGTCATCGCCAACAACGCCTTCCGCAACTACGCCGCCAAGAGGTGACCCGTATGAGTACCATCGAACAGATGCCCGTCGATACCGAACCCGGTGGTGGCGACAAGATCCCGCTGATCGAACTGAAACACGTCGGCAAGCAGTACGGCAACATCATCGCCCTGCAGGACATCAACCTGCGCGTGAAGGCCGGGGAGGTCACCGGTGTGCTCGGCGACAACGGGGCCGGCAAGTCCACCCTGATCAAGATCATGGCCGGGCTGCACCAGCAGAGCGAGGGTGAGCTGCTCGTCGACGGTGAAGCCCTCACGTTCGGCTCCCCGAAGGAGGCCCTGTCCAAGGGCATCGCCACCGTGTACCAGGATTTGGCGGTGGTATCGCTGATGCCGGTGTGGCGCAACTTCTTCCTCGGCCAGGAACTGCGGAAGGGACCGCTCAAGACCCTCGACGCGAACGGTATGCGCGCCACCACGATGTCCGAGTTGTCGAAGATGGGCATCGAGCTGCCCGACGTCGACGCCCCCATCGGCTCGCTCTCCGGCGGTCAGCGCCAGTGCGTGGCGATCGCCCGGGCGATCTTCTTCGGCGCCCGCGTCCTGATCCTCGACGAGCCCACCGCCGCCCTCGGTGTCAAACAGTCCGGGATGGTGCTGCGCTACATCTCCGCCGCCAAGGAACAGGGCTTCGGGGTCGTGTTCATCACCCACAACCCGCACCACGCCTACATGGTCGGCGACCACTTCGTGCTCCTCAACCGGGGCCGGCAGAAGCTGGACTGCACCTTCGACGAGATCAGCCTCGAAGAACTCACCCAGCAGATGGCCGGCGGCGACGAACTCGAAGCACTCACCCACGAACTCCGGCGCTAGGAACCGACACGACGATGCGCCCGGCACACGTGCCGGGCGCATCGTTCGTTTCCGAGTGGATCAGACCTTCGCGTTCGCTTTCGTCTTCGTGAGCGCGACGTCCTCCTTGTCGAGGTCGAGCAGCGGGGTGCGGGAGTTCTCCTTGGCGGTGGAGGCGGACGCCGCGGCGATGAGTGCGCAGACGGCGGTGAAGATCGCCACCGGCACCCAGTTCTTGGGGTCGCCGCCGCGGAGGGCCTGGGCGATGGTCGGTGCGAAACCGGCCAGAGCGAAACCGAGCTGAGTGCCGATCGCCATGCCGGAGTAGCGAACCCGTGAGGAGAACATCTCGGCGTAGAACGCGGGCCAGATGGCGTTGGTCCCGGCGTAGACGCCACCCATCAGCAGGATGCCCGCCAGGAAGATCATCGTGACGTTGCCGGTGCCGATCGCGGCGAAGTACAGGAAGATTCCGGCGGCCGAACCGATTGCGCCGCCGATGAACACAGGCTTGCGGCCGATGCGGTCGGACAGGATGCCGAACAGCGGCTGCGAGACGAGGGCCACCGTGTTGGCGGCGATCGCGACCCACAGCATGGTGGTGCGGCTCATCCCGATCTCCGGGGTGGTGGCGTATGCGAGGCCGAACACGGAGAACACGGTGCTGACGACGGCGATGAAGGCGCAGAAGACGACGCGCAGAACGTCGCGCCAGTGCGTGCGGAAGAGGTCGACGACGGGCAGCGGGGCGGGCGCCTCGTCCAGCGCCTCCTTGTTGGCGATGAAGATCTCGGGCTCTTCGAGCTTGCGACGCACGATGTAGGCGACGACGAGGACGAGCAGGCTGCACCAGAACGGGACGCGCCAGCCCCAGCTGTAGAGGGTCTCGTCGGGCAGTGCGGCGACGGGGATGAACGCGAGACTCGCGACGATGAAGCCGGCCTGGGTGCCGGTGAGCGTCCAGCTGCAGAAGAAGCCGCGACGGTGAGCGGGGGAGTGCTCGAGGGTGAGTGAGCCCGCACCCGACTGTTCGCCGGCCGCGGAGACGCCCTGGCAGATGCGCAGGAGCACCAGCAGCACCGGGCCGACCATCCCGGCCTGCTCGGACGACGGGAGGCAGCCGATCAGGAACGTGACGACGCCCATGAGCACCAGGCAGAACATCATCACCTTCTTGCGCCCGGCCCGGTCGCCGAAGTGTCCGACGAACACGGCACCGATGGGGCGTGCGACGTAGGAGATGCCGAACGTGGCCAGCGACAGCAGCAGCGGGTTCTTCGATCCCTCGAAGAACACGTGCGGGAACACCAGCGCGGCAGCCGAGGCGAAGATGTAGAAGTCGTAGTACTCGAGCAGGCTGCCGAAGAAGGCGGCCTTCGCGGCCTTCTTCGCGTTGGTGGGATCAGCGTTGGGGTCGACGGAGGAGCGGCCTTTGCCGTCACCATTTCGACCGGAGACGCCGGTGCCGTAGTCGATGGTCATCGATACTCCTGGGGAGCGAGGAATGTGAACACTGGCGGCTCGAACGAGCAGGTGTTCGTAGGTCGTATAAGCAAGGTAACCCAGGTCACAGCCTCGAGTCAATAATGGTCGAAATAGTTAGTTCATACTTTTCCCGGCTGCTGCAGGTAGGCCAGGACGACGTCGCCGATCATTGCGCGCAGGTGGGGGCGGTTCTCCGCGCCGGTGAGATCCCAGTCGAACAGCGCCTTGAACGTGTACCGATTCGCCACCCGGAAGACGCAGTACGAGCTGATGAGCATGTGGATGTCGAGCGCCGTCGTGTCGGTGCGGAAGATGCCCGCGTCCTGCCCCCGCTGGAGGATCCGGTCGAGCGTGCGGATCGCCGGCGCCTGCGTCTCGGGGAGGCCCTCGGCCTGGACGAGGTTGACGCCGCGATTGGTGTTCTCGATCGCGACGAGGCGGATGAAATCGGGGTGCGCCTCGTGATGGTCGAACGTCAGCTCGGCGAGTGCCCGGATCGCCTCGGCCGGCTCGAGGTGGTCGACGTCGAGTTGGGACTCCTCGTAGCGAATCTCCTCGTAGGCGCGCTGCAGGACCGCCCGGTACAGGCCGTCCTTGTCGCCGAAGTAGTAGTAGAGCATCCGTTTCGTGGTGGCGGTCTTCGCCGCGATCTCGTCGATGCGGGCCCCGGTCAGGCCCTTGTCGGCGAACTCTGTCATCGCCACCCGCAGGATGTTCTCCCGGGTCTTCTCGGGATTGCGCGTGCGCTTGGCCGCCTGCTTCTCGGGGATGGCGCCCGTGGTCTCGCTTCGTGTCATTCCTGGAACTCCTGCCTGTGCTGTCTTCCGCGCGGTATGGAGGTATGCTACCGTGACATAACTCACTAGATAGTTAATTAGTTCTCGCCCTCTCCCGGAAGTGATCCCCATGACCTCTCGTGACCTCGATGCCCCCACCGCCCGCCCGTCCTACCTGTGCGGTCTGATCGGCACCGGGATCTCGAAATCGCTGACCCCGCCGCTGCATGAGGCAGAGGGTCGCGCGCAGGGTCTCGGGTACGTCTACCGGATCCTCGACCTCGACACGCTGGGCATGGGTGTCGAGGGATTGCCGCGGCTCCTCGACGCCGCCAAGCTCCTCGGATTCAACGGGCTCAACATCACGCATCCCTGCAAGCAGGCGATCATTCCGCTGCTCGACGACCTGTCCGACGACGCCCGCAAACTCGGCGCGGTCAACACGGTCCACATCGACGGCGGGCGCCTGATCGGCCACAACACCGACTGGTCCGGATTTGCGCGCAACATGGACGAGGGCCTCGAAGGCGCGCCGATGAACCGCGTCGTGCAACTCGGGGCGGGCGGGGCCGGAGCGGCCGTCGCCTACGCAGCCCTCACCCGGGGCGTCGGACACTTCACGATCATCGACGCCGACGCCACGCGCTCGACGGCTCTGCGCGACTCGCTCGCCGAACTGTTCCCGGACCGGGAGATCCAGGCAGGCGACCTCGCCGCCGTTCCCGCCGCGGTCGGTGCGGCCCAGGGTCTCATCCACGCGACGCCGATCGGCATGGCGGCACACCCCGGCATGGCACTCGACGCCGCACTGCTGCGCCCCGACCTGTGGGTCGCGGATGTCGTCTACCGTCCGGCCGAGACCGAACTCCTCCGCCGCGCCCGTGAAATCGGCGCCCGGACGCTGAGCGGAATCGGCATGACCATCGGTCAGGCCGTCGACTCCTTCCGGATCTTCACCGGCCTCGAACCGGACGCCCAGCGGATGCGTGAGTACATGGGTCTGCTGTTGGAAGCGGAGGACGCCGCCGCGCTCGCGGGCGCGTAAGGCCCGCGTCTGCCACACGGCGGCGCAGACTGTCACGGTGAGGTTATTGCTGCTCGCCGACACTCATGTCCCGAAACGGGCGCGAGACCTGCCCGCCGGGGTGTGGGACGAGGTCGACCGCGCCGACGTGGTGATCCACGCCGGCGACTGGGTCGATGTCCCCACGTTCGAGGCGCTGCGCTCACGCTCGGCGCGACTCGTGGCGTGCTGGGGCAACAACGACGGCGACGACCTGCGGGCCCTGATGCCGGAGCGAGCCGACGTGACCCTGGACGGTGTGCGCATCACCGTCGTGCACGAGACCGGGGCCGCCGCGGGCAGGGAGAAACGGATGTCGGCCGCCTACCCGGACACCGACGTCCTGGTCTTCGGGCACAGCCACATTCCCTGGGACACCACCACGGAAACCGGTCTGCGACTGCTGAACCCGGGATCGCCGACCGATCGGCGGCGTCAGCCGCACTGCACGTACCTGACCGCCACCGTGCGCGACGGGGAACTCGGCGACGTGGAGTTGCACCGGTTGTGACCGGCCCCGGACGCACATCGGCGAGCAGGCCCGGAGCCTGCTCGCCGATGTGCGTGCGCTGAAAGCCGCTGGATCAGACCCGCTCGAACACCGCGGCCAGTCCCTGACCGCCGCCGATGCACATCGTCTCGAGCCCGTAGCGGGATTCGCGACGGTCCATCTCCCGCAGGAGGGTGGCGAGGATGCGACCGCCGGTGGCTCCGACGGGGTGCCCGAGCGAGATGCCGGACCCGTTGGGGTTGAGGCGTTCGTCGGTGGGGTCGAGGTCCCAGCTGCGGAGGACGGCGAGGGTCTGCGCGGCGAAGGCCTCGTTCAGTTCGATGACACCCAGGTCGGACAGCGACAGTCCGAGCTGACCGAGCGCCTTCTCCGTGGCGGGCACCGGGCCGATGCCCATGGTGCGCGGCGGGACCCCGGCCACGGCCCAGGACGCCATCCGGGCGAGGGGCTTCAGTCCCAGTTCCTTCGCCTTCTCGGCGGTCGTCACGATGCACACGGCGGCGCCGTCGTTCTGTCCGCTGGCGTTGCCGGCGGTGACGGTGGAGGCGGAGTCGATCTTGGAGCGGATGGCGCGGAGCTTGGACAGCGACTCCACCGTGGTGTCGGCGCGCGGGTGCTCGTCCTTGTCGACGACGAGCGGGTCCGACTTGCGTTGCGGCACCGTCACTCCGACGATCTCCTCGGCGAAGCGCCCCGATTCCTGCGCGGCGACGGCCCGCTGGTGCGACTGCACGGCGAGCGCGTCCTGGTCTTCACGGCTGATGTCGAACTCGGCGCGCAGGTTTTCGGCGGTCTCGATCATGCCGCCGGGCACGGGGAAGTTCGCGCCGCCGGCGGTGACGCGGGCGCGGGCGAGCCGGTCGGCGAGTTGCACCCCTTCGCCCTTGACGCCCCAGCGGATGTTGGGGTTGGTGTAGAACTCGGCCTGGCTCATGGATTCGGCGCCGCCGGCGAGCACGAGGTCGTTGCCGCCGGACGCCACCTGCAGCACGGCGGTGATGACGGCCTGCAGACCGGATCCGCAGCGGCGATCCACCTGCATGCCGGGGACGTCGATGCCGAGTCCGGCGTCGAGGGCGGCGATCCGGCCGAGGGCCGGGGCCTCTCCGCCCGGGGACGCCTGACCGAGGATGACGTCGTCGATCTGGCTGCCGTCGATGCCGGTGCGTTCGACGAGCGCCGTGATGACGGTGGCGGCGAGGCTCTGGGGAGTGATGTCCTTGAACACTCCGCCGAACCGCCCGACCGGCGTCCGGAGGGGCTCGCAGATGACGACGTCACGCATGGAAAGGCCTTTCGTGAAGATTCCTCGCCACCGTCAACGGTTGACGGTGGCGAGGTCCTGTTCGATGTCGGTTGCGGTGACCCGCAGCGACGGGATGAGATCGGAATGCAGATCCTCGAGGCTGTACCGCGCGGCCGGCGTGGAGATGTTCACCGCGGCGACGGTGAGCCCGGAGGCGTTGCGGATCGGTGCGGCCATCGACCGCAGGCCTGCCTCGAGTTCCTGGTCGAGAACACAGATGCCGTCCGCGCGGACCGCGAGAATCGCGGCCTTCAGCTCGTCGCGGGCCGTGATCGTGCGCTCGGTGAGCCGCTGGATGTCGAGCTTCTCGAGGTACGCGTCGAGTTCGTCGTCGGGCAGTCCCGCCAGCAGGACCCGTCCCATCGAGGTGGCGTACGCGGGCAGCCGGGTGCCGATGGTGATGCCCACCGTCATGATCCGGCTGACGGGCACGCGGGCGACGTACACGATGTCGGCGCCGTCGAGGATCGACACCGACGACGACTCGTGGACCTTGTGGCTCAACTTCTCGAGGTGCGGCTGCGCGACCTCCGGCAGTGACAGGCTCGACAGGTAGCTGTACCCGAGTTCGAGGACCCGCGGGGTGAGCCAGAATGCGGAACCGTCCGTGGCCACGTAGCCGAGTTCGACGAGGGTGAGCAGGAACCGGCGCGCGGTGGCGCGGGTCAGGTCGGTGGCGCGGGCGACGTCGCTGAGCGTGCGCCGCTGATTCTGGTGATCGAAGCAGCGGATCACGGCCAGGCCCCGGGCCAGCGATTGCACGTAGTCGGGGGACGGGAGGATCTTCTCCGTCGGTTCGGTAGCTGTCATGTCTGCGAATCCTCCACTGTCGGCTCGGCGGCCAGGTCGGCGAGGGCCTGCTTGCCGAGGGCGAACCCGAGATTGCTGTTGGGCACTCCCGCGTAGACGGCGGTGTGGAGGAGCACTTCGCCGATGGTGTCGGCGTCGACGCCCGCGCGGAGGGCGGCCCGGATGTGCATGTCGAGTTCGTGCTCGTTGCCGACCGCGGTGAGGACGGCGATCGTGAGCAGCCGGCGCAGTTCGTGGTCCAGCCCGGGGCGCGACCAGATGTCGCCCCACGCGGTGCGGGTGATGAAGTCCTGGAACGGTGCCGTGAAGTCGGTGGTCCCCGCGACGGAGCGGTCCACGTGGGCGTCGCCGAGCACCGAGCGGCGCACGGTCATGCCCTGTGCGTGCGCGGCGCGTCGTCCGCGCGCGTATCCGCCGCCGGCGATGTGTTCGCGCAGCAGCGCCGTGACGGCGCCCGCCTGCTCGAGGTTCGCGACGTGGGCGGCGGGGGAGAGCACCTCGAACCGGGCGCCGGTGATGCCGTCCGCGAGGACCTGCATGACCGACGGCGGGGTGGACGGATCCTCCTCGCCCGCGATCACCAGTGTCGGTGCGCTGATCCGGGCGAGGTCGGCGGTGAAGTCCCAGTCGGCGAGGGCGTCGCAGCACGCGGCGTATCCCTCGGGCGACGTCGACGCGATCATGTCGCGGTAGTGCCGGACGAATTCGGGGTCCCGCTTGGCCAGGCCCTCACTGAACCAGCGTGCGACGACGGCATCGGCGAGCGATTCGGGGCCGTCGGCGCGCGACGCGGCGGCCCGTTCGATCCATCCCTGCGGTTCGCCGAACTTCGCGGCGGTGCACAGCAGCGACAGCGACAGCACCCGCCGCGGGGTGTGCGCGCCGAGCCACTGGGCGATCGCGCCGCCCATGGACAGTCCGACGAAGTGGGCGGCGTCGACTCCGAGGGAGTCGAGCAGTGCGAGAACATCCTCGGACAGTTCGCGGACGGAGTACGGCCCGTCCGGTGCGGGCGACTCGCCGTGGCCCCGCTGATCGACGGCGACGACCCGGCATTCGTCGGACAGCGCCGCGATCTGCGGGTCCCACATGGACCGGTTGGAGCCGAGCGATCCGAGCAGGACGACGACGGGGGCGTCGGCCGCGCCGCTGCGGGGTCCGGAGATTTCGTGTGCAAGTGCGACTGTCATCGCGTTCCTTCCCGGCCGCGGGCCACTGTGTCCAGTGCGCGGTCGACGATGTCGTGGGCGTGGCCGAGGTACCCGGCAGGGTCGAGCAGGGCGCGGATCTCGTCCGCAGGCAGGTATTCGAGGAGCCCCGGATCCTCGTCGAGTCGGTGCCCGCTCCGGCAGGCGGCGGTGACGAGGTCCCGCGCGTTGTCGGTGTGGGCGGACAGGGCTCCGGTGACCCGTTCCGCGAGGAGCAGGCCGCCGGTGACGTCGAGGTTGCGGGCCATCGCGTCGGGGTGGACGTTCAGTCCGCCGAGCGAGTCGGCGATCCGCGCGACGGCGCCACCGGTGAGGCGCAGCAGGTCCGTGAGCGTTTCCCACTCGGCATGCCAGGGGCCGGCGGCGCGCTGCTGCTCGTGATCCATCGAGCCGAGGATCGTCGCGACGAGTCCCGGGGTGCGGCGGGCCGCGGCGCGGGCGGCGATCGCGGCCACCGGATTGCGTTTGTGCGGCATGGCCGAAGAACCGCCGGGCGACCCTTCGCTGACCTCGGCGACCTCGGTGGACGACAGGAACACGAGGTCGGTGGCGATCTTCGACACCGCGCCCGCGGCCGTTCCGAGCGCCGACGCGAGCAGTGCGATGCGGGTGCGGTCGGTGTGCCAGGGCACGTCCTGGCGTGCGAGTCCGAGTTCGTCGGCGAGGATGTCGGCGACGTCGAGGCCGTGCGGGTAGAGCGCGGCGGACGTGCCGGCCGCGCCGCCCAATTGCACGGGAAGGCCGTCGAGTGCGTCGAACAGTGCGCGAGAAGCCCTGTGCAGTGCGGTCATCCACCCGGCGGCGAGGACGCCGAACGTGGTGGGCAAGGCCTGCTGGCCCAGGGTGCGGCCGGCGATCGGGGTGCCGCGCTGGGCCCGCGAGAGGGCCTCGGCGCACAGCACCGCCTCGTCGAGGGACGCCAGGACGTGCGCGCCCGACCGGCGGCACAGCAGCATCAGGGCCGTGTCGAGAATGTCCTGACTCGTGGCGCCCTTGTGCACGTGGCCTCCGGGCACCCCGGCCTCGGTGGCCGCGACCTCGCTGCGGAGCAGTTTCACCAGCGGGATCACCGGATTGCCACCCGCGGCCGCCGCGTCGCCGAGGGCCCCGACGTCCACGGAGCCGTCGGCGACGATTCGCGCGAACACGGAGGAGATCGCGTCGGCGGACGCGGCGGGGATGACGCCGCACTTCGCCTCCGCCCGGGCCAGTGCCCCCTCGACCTCGACCATCGCGGTGACCCACGCCCGGTCGGAGAGCAGCGCCGACAACTCGCCGGCACCGAACGTCGGATCGAACAGGGCACCCCGGGAGGTCTCCGGAGAGTTCACACGCGACACCTTTCTGGGTTTGCGGCCGATTACAGGGCGAAGAACGGGGTTTCCCGTCCGTCCGTGTCCTGCACGTGAATCGTCAGGTGGTATCCGCGATCGGTCTTCTCCGCGATCAGCTTGGGGCGGTCGGCTTCCGGGACGGCGGCGAGCACGGGGTCCGATGCGTGGGCGTCCGTATCCTCCGGGAAGTAGAGGCGCGTGTACAGGCGCTCGAGCATGCCGCGGGCGAAGAGCCCGACGTTGATGTGCGGGGCCTCGACTGCGCCGTCCTCGGCGGGGAGAGTGCCCGGCTTGACGGTGTGCACCACGATCGTGCCGCTCTCGTCGGCGAACACGCGTGCCAGGCTGCGGAATCCGGCGGGAGTCGCCTCGGCGGCACCGCGGGGATCGGCAGGACTGTCGAACCGCCCCGCGGCATCTGCCTGCCAGGTTTCGATCATCGCGTCGCCGATGGGCTGACCGGCGCCGTCGATGACGTTGAAGGACACGTCGATTCGTCCGGGAGCATCCTCGGGGACGGCGTCGCCGCTGTTCTCCCACGTGGGGAACAGGCCGATGTGGACGTACGGGCCGACGGTCTGGGACGGGGTGACGCCGAACGGCACCTCGTCCTGGCTCTTGGCGAAGACCGGGTAGCGCGGGGCGTCCGGGTTCTGGGTGTCGATCATCAGTGGCCCTCCGTCTTGTTGAACGGCGTGTCCTCGAACGGGGTGGCGTCCTGGCCGCGCAGGACGATGTCGAACTTGAATCCGACGGCCCAGTTCTCGCGGGTCTGGTCGTAGTCGAACGTGCTGATCATCCGCTCGCGCGCCGCTTCGGGCACCGAGTTGTAGATCGGGTCCTGGAAGAAGAACGGATCGTCCGGGAAGTACATCTGCGTGACCAGGCGCTGGGTGAACGCCTGACCGAAGAGGGAGAAGTGGATGTGTGCGGGCCGCCACGCGTTGTGGTGGTTGCCCCACGGGTACGCGCCGGGCTTGATCGTCGTGAACTCGTAGTGGCCCTGCTTGTCGGTCAGGCAGCGCGCGACACCGTTGAAGTGGGGGTCGAGCGGCGCGGGCCAGGAGTCGTTCTTGTGGCGGTAGCGGCCGCCGGCGTTGGCCTGCCACACCTCGAGGAGGGTGTCGGGGATGGGCTTCCCGGCGCTGTCGAGGACCCGGCCGTGGACGATGATCCGCTGACCCTGGGCCTCGCCGCCGTTGGCGCGGGTCATGTCGTTCTCACCCTTGGTGACGTCGGCGTCGCCGAAGACCGGACCGGTGATCTCGCCGAGTCGCTGCGGGATCAGGATCAGGTCGTTCTTGGGGCTGCGCAGCCGAGTCGTCTTGTACTCGGGGAACAGCAGCGGGGCATTGGCTTCGTGCCCGGCTTGGTAGTGGGCTGGCAGATGCAGCATGGAAGAAGATCCTCACGTTCTCGATGTGAACAGTCGGCCGCTATTCGCACATAGTAGTCGCGTTCTGTGATGGGGCCAATAGGCGGGGCGCAATTTGTTCGCAATGTGGATGGGTGTTCACTACTCGAACATTTTGCGGTAGCCTGGGTCACATGGTCAACAAAGTCTTCGCAACGGCGGCCGAGGCCGTTGCCGACGTCCCCGACGGAGCGTCCCTCGCAGTGGGTGGCTTCGGCCTCGTCGGTATCCCCTCGGTCCTCATCGACGCCCTCCTCGCACAGGGTGCGACCGACCTCGAGACGGTCAGCAACAACTGCGGCACCGACGGTTTCGGTCTGGGTCTGCTCCTCGAGCAGCACCGGATCCGGCGCACGATCAGCTCGTACGTCGGCGCCAACAAGGAATTCGCGCGGCAGTACCTCAGCGGAGAGCTGGAGGTCGAGCTCACCCCGCAGGGCACGCTGGCCGAACGCATGCGCGCCGGGGGAGCGGGCATCCCCGCCTTCTACACCCCCGCCGGTGTCGGAACGCAGGTCGCCGACGGCGGTCTGCCGATCCGCTACGACGGCAAGGGCGGCATCGCGGTCGCCAGCAAGCCCAAGGAGACCCGCGAGTTCGACGGGGAGGCCTTCGTTCTCGAACGCGCCATCCGCACCGACTTCGCGCTGGTCCACGCGTGGAAGGGCGACCGGCTCGGCAACCTCGTGTACCGGGAGACGGCCCGCAACTTCAACCCCGACGCCGCGGGCGCCGGTCGCATCACCATCGCGCAGGTCGAACACCTCGTCGAGCCCGGCGAGATCGACCCCGCCGAGGTGCACACCCCCGGCATCTTCGTCCAGCGTGTGGTCGAGGTCGGCAAGCAGGAAACGGGAATCGAGAACAGGACGGTGCGGGCATGAGCTGGACGCGTGACGAGATGGCGGCCCGGGTCGCAGCCGAACTCGAGGACGGGCAGTACGTCAACCTCGGCATCGGCATGCCGACCCTGATCCCCGGCCACATCCCGGCCGGCAAGGACGTCGTCCTGCACTCGGAGAACGGCATCCTCGGCGTCGGGCCGTACCCGACCGAGGACGAGGTCGACCCCGAGCTGATCAACGCGGGCAAGGAGACCATCACCGTGGTCGCCGGCGGCGCGTTCTTCTCCTCCTCCGACTCCTTCTCGATGATCCGCGGCGGCAGCGTCGACGTGGCCGTGCTCGGCGCCATGCAGGTCAGCAGCCACGGCGACCTGTCCAACTGGATGGTCCCCGGCGCCATGGTCAAGGGCATGGGCGGCGCGATGGACCTCGTCCACGGCGCAGGCAAGGTCATCGTGATGATGGACCACGTCACCAAGAAGGGTGAGCACAAGATCCTCGAGGAGTGCACGCTGCCGTACACCGGCAAGCGCTGCGTCCAGAAGATCGTCACCGATCTCGCCGTCATCGACGTCACCCCCGACGGCCTGCGGCTCGTCGAGACCGCACCCGGTCACAGCGTCGAGGACGTCCAGGCGGCCACCGGCGCGAAGCTCCTGGTCGACGCCACCGTCTAGAAGATCCGATCTAGAAGGTCCGACCGGCCGCCGCCCGACACGAACCGCGGGTGGCGGCCGGTCGTTCCCGCCCACAGCGATGGCAGGCCCGTACCCTCTGGGCATGGGTGTGAGCGTGCGGGCCGCGACCAAATCCGACATCCCCGAACTGACGCGGGTCCTCGCCGACGCGTTCTTCGACGACCCCGTGATGGTCTGGATGTGGCCGGATCCCGAGCGCAGGCGGCGTGGTCTGCCGAGGCTGTTCTCGGTGGAGATCCGCCATCACCACCTCGCCGGGGGCGGGGCCGAACTGGCCGAAGACGGCGACGGTGTGATCCGCGGGGCCGCCATGTGGGATCCGCCGGGCGGCTGGAAGGAGTCGACGTTGTCGTCGCTCCTCAGCCTGCCGGGCCTGGTCCGCGCGTTCGGCACCCGGCTGGGCGTCGGGGCCGCGGTGAGCGGAACCGTCGAAGACGCGCACCCGGTGGACCCCGTGCACTGGTACCTGGCGACGATCGGGACGTCGAGCGCGGGGCGGGGTGGCGGCTACGGGACGGCGTTGTTGCGGTCGCGGCTCGACCGGTGTGATGCCGACGGCATCCCGGCGTACCTGGAGTCGAGTAAGAAGGACAACATTTCGTACTACCAGCGGTTCGGCTTCGACGTCACCGGTGAGATCCGGATCCCGGACGGCGGGCCGACACTGTGGGCGATGTGGCGGGAACCCGTCCGCGTGAACCCTTAGGCTAAGCTCGGCAAGCCTTACCTAAGTGGATCGGAAACCTGGTAGACGAGAGGGTCGCCGCATGAACGTGGGACAACAGAGGATCGGCGTCAGCCGACGCGGATTCCTCCTGGGTACCGGGGGAGCGCTGCTCGCGTTCGCCGCGGCCTGCAGCAGCTCGGACGGCGAAGGCGGCGGCAACGAGCCCACGGGCCCCATCGTCGCCCACAAGTACGGCGAAACCCAGGTGCCGACGGACCCGCAGCGCATCGTCAGCGTCGGCTACAACGACCAGGACACGATCCTCGCGCTCGGTGGCCCGCTGGCAGGCACGTTCGACTGGTACGGCGACTACCCCTACGGCGTGTGGCCGTGGGCGCAGGACCTCCTCGGCGACGCGAAGCCGGAGATCGTCGGCACGGCGTCCACCAACATCGACTTCGAGAAGGTCGCCGCGGTCGCACCGGACCTGGTGGTCGGCACCTACTCCGGACTCACCCAGGCCCAGTACGACAAGCTCAGCGCCATCGCGCCGACGATCGCGCAGCCCAAGGAGTTCGCCGACTACGGCGTCTCGTGGCAGGACCAGACGCGGATTCTCGGCGACGCACTCGGCAAGAAGGACAAGGCCGCCGAACTCGTGTCCGGCGTCGAGACGCAGTTCGCCGACGTCCGGGCCGCCAACCCGGCGTTCGCGGGAAAGACCGTCCTCGTCGGTGCGCTCAAGGGACCGGGACAGTTCGGTGTGTACGGCCCGGAGGACCCGAAGGTCCGCTTCTTCACCGAACTCGGTTTCGTGAACCCCCCTGTGACGGAACAGATCACCGGCAACTTCGCGGAGATCAGCACGGAGCAGCTGTCGCTGGCGAACGTCGACCTCCTCGTCTGGTACGCGGGCGGCGGCTACGGCGACAAGCTGCGTGCGGAACTCGACAAGACGCCGATCTATCAGGAACTCGACGTGGTGAAGGCCGGCCGCACGATCACGCTCGAGGACGCCGCCGCCGAGGCGATGGCGTGGAGCACCGTACTGAGCCTGCCGTACGCGCTGAACGAGATCCCGCCGCGGGTCGCGCCCCTGCTCGCCTGAGACGCGGATGTGTGACGGGGTGAGCCCGGTTCGTGATACCAACGACTCGTGACCGCCATTCCTGAACTCCACGCCGGAACTCCTTTCGACGACCTCGACGACTATCTCGCGCTCGGTCGCGTCGGCGGCCTCGCGCTGTCGGCGGACGGGCGAAGGCTCGTCGTCGCGCAGTCGACGCTCGACGAGAAGTCGACGAAGTACGTCACCGCGCTGTGGGAGATCGATCCCACCGGCGAGTTCGCGGCGCGCAGGCTCACCCGCGGCCGCACCGGGGAGTCCAACGCGACGTTCACCAGTGACGGCGACCTGCTCTTCACGTCTTCCCGGCCGACGCAGGACGAGGACGACCTTCCCGACGACCTGTGGCGCCTGCCCGCGCGGGGCGGCGAGGCCGTGATCGTCGCGCGACGCGGCGGCGGCATCACCGGTGTGCGTGCGGCCCGGTGCGCGCCGCGTTTCGTCGTCACCACGGGCGTTCTGGGGAGATCCGGCGAGTCCGCCGACGACGAGCGGGTGCGCGCCGAGCGCAAGGAGAAGAAGGTCTCGGCGATCCTGCACACGGGCTACCCGATCCGCTACTGGGACCACGATCTCGGTCCCGACGTGCCCCACCTGCTGTCCGCCCCGCTGGACGCGCTCGCGGAGAACGGGCAGGAGCCGCAGCTCACCGACCTCACGCCGATGCCGGGTCCGGCGCTGCGGGAGGCGAACTACGCGCTGAGCGACGACGGCACGTTCGTCGTGACGTCGTGGACGGTTCCCGGCCCGCTGGCGTCGATCCGGAACATCCTGGTGCGCGTCGACACGGAGACGGGGGCGCGCACCGTCCTCGTCGGCGACGGCGACGCCGACCTGTCGGACCCGGTGATCTCCCCGGACGGACGGCACGTCGTCTTCACGCGGGAATCGCATGCGACACCCGACTCCGCGCCGCGATTCACGCTGCACCGGTACAGCTTCGACACCGGCACCGTCACGGACGTGGCGCCCGGATGGGACCGGTGGGCCACGTCCGTGGCCTGGTTGTCCGACGGCTCGGGTCTCCTCGTGACCGCCGACGACCGCGGGCGCGCACCGATCTTCCTCCTCCGCGACGGCGCGGACCCCACGCCGGTCACGACCGACGACTCCGCCTACACCGACCTGCAGGTCGCTCCGGACGGGTCGACGGTGTTCGCGCTGCGGGCGTCGTACGCGGCGCCGCCGCACCCGGTGCGCATCGACATCACCACCGGCGCCGTGTCGCTGCTGAAGGCGCCCGCGGACCTCCCCGAACTCCCGGGCACGCTGACGGAGGTCGAGACGGTCGCCGCGGACGGCGCGGCGGTGCGCGCGTGGCTCGCGGTGCCGACCGGCGCCTCTGCCCACGCGCCGGTGCCGCTCGCGCTGTGGGTGCACGGCGGCCCCCTGGGTTCGTGGAACACCTGGTCGTGGCGGTGGAACCCGTGGCTTCTGGTGGCGCGGGGATACGCCGTGCTGCTGCCGGATCCGGCCCTGTCCACCGGCTACGGGCAGGCGTTCGTCGAACGCGGCTGGGGGAAGTGGGGCAAGGCGCCGTACACCGACCTCATGTCGATCACCGACGCCGCGGTGGCGCTGCCCGAGATCGACGAGAAGCGCACCGCGGCGATGGGCGGATCATTCGGCGGATACATGGCCAACTGGATCGCCGGGCACACCGACCGGTTCAAGGCGATCGTCACCCACGCGAGCCTGTGGGCGCTGGACCAGTTCGGCCCCACCACCGACGCCGCCTGGTACTGGCAGCGGGAGATGACTCCCGAGATGGCGGTGGAGAACTCACCACACCTGTACGTCGCGGACATCGTGACACCGATGCTGGTCATCCACGGCGACAAGGACTTTCGCGTCCCGATCGGTGACGGGTTGCGGCTGTGGTTCGAGCTGCTGTCCGAGTCGGGGTTGCCCGCGGACGACGACGGGGTCACCGACCACCGCTTCCTCTACTTCCCCGACGAGAACCACTGGATCCTCACCCCGCAGAACGCGAAGGTCTGGTACCAGGTGGTGCTGTCGTTCCTCTCGGAGCACGTGCGGGGCGAGGACGTCGCGCTGCCCGAGATCCTGGGCAAGTAGGCTTCAGCCGGTAGGGCGGGGGGCAGGGGCCGCGCCGGGCGGAGTCACGCCCGCCTCTCGCGGCCCCGGTCGAACTCCTTGCCGCCCCACACCCCGGACTGAGCGGTCGCCCTGGCGAAGAGCTCACAGCGGATCCGTAGCGCGCAGTGCCGGCACACGTCACGCGCGTACGCGAAATCCTCTGTCGGGAAAGGGAACCACCGGTCCGGCTCGGGGTCGTTGCGGCACGCGGCGTCGACCCATCCGGCGGGATCGTCGGAGGCGGGCAGCAGTGTGGACAGGGTTGTGTCCAGGACGTCGGTCATCGGGATATCTCCCCTTTCCGGGAGAAGTCGGTCGGTGGAGGCGGAATACCCGGGGATCTCGCGGCTACACCGCCGCGAGATCCCGCCAGATCTGCCGTTGCGCCTTTTCGATGTGCCGCGGCGCCTTCGGCTCCCACAGGAGCGGCATCCGTGCCTCCTCCGGTGTGCGATCGGCCTTCCTCTGGTTACAGGGGGCGCAGCACGCCACGAGGTTGGCCCACGTGTTCGGGCCGCCGCGGCTCCTCGGTAGCACGTGATCGATCGTCGTCGCGACCGGTTCGGCGCAGTAGCCGCAACGATTGCGGTCGCGACGGAACACGCCCGCGAACGTCGCGCGACTGCTGTCGGTCACCAGCACGGAGTGCTGGACGTAGACGTACCGCAGCAGACGGATGGTCTGCGGCAGGCTGATCTCGACGTGCTGCGACCGGATCGGGAACGGCGGCTCCCGATCGGCGACCGTCTCGGCCGCGCCGACACTGATCAGCACTACTGCGCGTTCCGCGGGAATCTCACAGAGCGCCTCGTATGTGACGTTGAGGACCAGTACGGCCGCGCGTGACCAGGTGCGGGCGTCGAGGGTGGTCGAGGGCGGGTTACGGGATACGTACCTCACGGGTGTTCTCGGTTCTGTCGTCGGTTCGCGGCGGTGGAGGCACGCCGGGCGACGGTCGTCGATTCCGGCGTGTCAGGCGGAGCGCTGGGTCTTCGCGGCGGGCATGATCCCGCGTTCGCCTTGCCTGCCGGCGGGGAAGGATGCGGCGCCCGTGCGTGACGGCTGCAACCGGGCTGCGCTTGCTGTGGGCAGTGCGCGCATCGCTACTTCCTTCCTCGAGTCGACGTGTGAACCGATCGGAACACGTCGAGCATGACACAGCGCACCGCCCGCGTCCTGGCAATTTTCGCGCCGTCGGACCTGTGAGCCGGGGCGTGTCGAATCGGACAGGACGCGCGACACGTCCGATGGATGCGGTGAAGTAGCGGTTCTCTCGCTACGGTGTTCGATACGTACCCCGAATGAAGGAGACACCGTGGCACTTCCCCAGCTCACTGACGAACAGCGGGCAGCAGCTCTCGAGAAGGCCGCCGCCGCTCGTAAGGCACGCGCAGAGCTCAAGGACAAGCTCAAGTCCGGTGACATCACCCTCAAGCAGGTCCTTTCCAAGGCTGATGTCGACGACATCATCGGAAAGACCAAGGTCAGCGCCATCCTGGAGGCCCTGCCGAAGATCGGCAAGGTCAAGGCCCAGGAGATCATGGCCAACCTGGAGATCGCGCCCACCCGCCGCCTCCGTGGCCTCGGTGACCGTCAGCGCGACGCCCTGCTGGCGCACTTCAGCTGACACGTTTCCCGGGTGCCCGCCCCACGCCGTCCGGCGTCGGGGTGGGCACCCGGATGCGTCTCCCCTCATTGTTCCGATCGAGTGCAACCTGAGGGTTGCGCAAGGAACCGCCGATGTGCAACCGTGGGGTCGCACATCGGCGAGAGGTGAGGATGATCATGAGCGTTGCGGATACGTCCCAGGACAGGATCGAGCGCGAGATCCAGATCGACGCCCCCATCGAGCGGGTGTTCCGGCTGGTGAGTGAACCCGGCTGGTTCATCGGCGACGGAGATCCCGGCAAGACCACCACCACACGCGAAGGCGACGTCTTCGTCGTGGATTTCCCCCCGTACGGACGCTTCCCGATTCTTCCCGTCAAGTCCGACGCACCCCACTACGTCTCGTTCCGCGGCGGAGACGATCCCGCGCGGCCCCTCGTGGAGGGCACGTCCACCCTGGTCGAATTCTTCCTGTCCGAGCGGGACGGTGGCACCCTCCTGCGCGTCGTCGAGTCCGGATTCGCTGCCCTGTACCCGAGCGCCGAGCGTCGCGCGTCCGCTATCGAGGGCAATGTCGAAGGCTGGGAGATTCAACTCGCGTTCGCCAAGCGGGACGCCGAAAGCGGCCGGGGCGAATAGCGCGGCAGCTGATGTGTCGACCTCGCTGACCACAGTCGGGGGTTGCGGTCAGCGAGGTCGGTGTCCCGCCGGTTCCGGCAGGCACGCCCGGATAGTCGTCGGGTCAGCGCATTTCGTTACCACCGGCGCGCCGTCGCCGTGTCGCCGCCGATCGGCGGGGGTTTCGATGCATACTCGACATTCTCGAGTGGTTGCCGCATCGGATGCGGCAGACGAACCGGAGGAATCCCTTGAACGACCACCACGTGCAGCTCTTCTCCGAGCTGCACAGCACCGCAGGATCCCAGGCAGGCGGAGAAGACGCCGGCGAGGCGCTACGTCCCGTCGACCCGGAACACCGCACCGCCACCGAAGTGCACCGCGCGCTGTTCAGCGACCAGTAGCGGGGCCGCACGGTAGCCCCGTCGTGGGTCGTCCGCGCGTTCATTAGACTCGACGGGTGACCAGTGCAGCTCCAGAAAATCCCCAGAACCGTGCCGATGCCCTCCCGAAGAGCTGGGACCCCAGTTCCGTTGAGGACGATCTGTATCAGGGCTGGGTAGACGCCGGTTACTTCCGTGCGGACCCCGACAGCGAGAAGCCGGGGTACTCCATCGTTCTGCCGCCGCCCAACGTGACCGGCAGCCTGCACATGGGTCACGCTCTCGACCACACGTTGATGGACGCGTTGAGCCGACGCAAGCGGATGCAGGGCTACGAGGTGCTGTGGCTGCCGGGCATGGACCACGCGGGCATCGCGACGCAGACCGTGGTCGAGAAGCAGCTCGCCGTCGACGGCAAGACGAAGGAAGACTTCGGCCGCGAACTGTTCATCGACAAGGTCTGGGACTGGAAGCGGGAGTCCGGTGGCACCATCGGCGGCCAGATGCGCCGCATCGGTGACAGCGTCGACTGGAGCCGCGACCGCTTCACCATGGACGACGGGCTCTCCCGCGCCGTCCAGACCATCTTCAAGCGCATGTACGACGACGGTCTGATCTACCGGGCCGAGCGACTCGTCAACTGGTCGCCCGTGCTGCAGACAGCGATCTCCGACATCGAGGTGAAGTTCGAGGACGTCGAGGGTGAGCTGGTCTCCCTGCGGTACGGCTCCCTGAACGACGACGAACCGCACGTCGTGGTCGCCACCACCCGTGTCGAGACGATGCTCGGCGACACCGCCGTCGCCGTCCACCCCGACGACGAGCGCTACAAGTATCTGATCGGGACGACGCTCGAGCATCCCTTCACCGGCCGCGACATCCCGATCATCGCGGACGAGTACGTCGACCCCGAATTCGGCACCGGCGCCGTCAAGATCACTCCGGCGCACGACCCCAACGACTTCGAGATGGGCCTGCGGCACAACCTGCCGATGCCGACCATCATGGACAAGACCGGCACGATCGCCGACACGGGAACGCAGTTCGACGGTCTCGACCGCTTCGAGGCGCGGGTCAAGGTGCGGGAGGCGCTCGCCGAGCAGGGCCGTGTGGTCGCGGAGAAGCGGCCCTACCTGCACAGCGTCGGGCATTCCGAGCGCACCGGCGAGTCCATCGAGCCGCGCCTGTCGCTGCAGTGGTGGGTGAAGGTCGAGTCCCTCGCGAAGGCGGCGGGTGACGCGGTCCGCAACGGTGACACCGTCATTCACCCCGCGAGTCAGGAACCGCGATGGTTCGCCTGGGTCGACGACATGCACGACTGGTGCATCTCGCGGCAGCTGTGGTGGGGTCACCGGATCCCGATCTGGTACGGCCCCGACGGCGAGGTCGCGTGCTTCGGACCGGACGAGACCGCGCCCGAGGGCTGGGTGCAGGACCCCGATGTCCTCGACACCTGGTTCTCCTCCGGGCTGTGGCCGTTCTCGACCATGGGCTGGCCCGAGAAGACGCCCGAGCTCGAGAAGTTCTATCCCACAAGTGTTCTCGTCACCGGTTACGACATCCTGTTCTTCTGGGTGGCGCGGATGATGATGTTCGGCACGTACGTGTCGGAGGACGACGCGATTGCCGGGCGGGGCGAGCGAAGCGACGGGGTGTTCAGCGAAGGCAAGTCCGGACCGCAGATGCCGTTCGAGGACGTGTTCCTGCACGGCCTCGTCCGCGACCAGTTCGGCAAGAAGATGTCGAAGTCGCGGGGCAACGGCATCGACCCCCTCGACTGGGTCGACCGCTTCGGCGCCGATGCGCTCCGCTTCACGCTGGCCCGCGGCGCCAACCCCGGCAGCGACCTGTCCGTCGGCGAGGACCACGCACAGTCGTCCCGGAACTTCGCGACCAAGCTGTTCAACGCGACCAAGTTCGCCCTCATGAACGGGGCCGCACCCGCGCCGCTGCCCGCCCGCGGCGAACTGACCGACGCGGACCGGTGGATCCTCGACCGACTCGACCAGGTGCGCGGCGACGTCGACACCGCGTTCGACCGGTACGAGTTCAGCAAGGCGTGCGAGGCGCTGTTCCACTTCGCGTGGGACGAGGTCTGCGACTGGTACCTCGAGTTGGCCAAGGTGCAGTTCGCCGAGAACGACACGGTCGGGGCGAACACGAGGGCAGTGCTCGGTAACGTCCTCGACGCGCTGCTGCGCCTGCTCCACCCGGTCATCCCGTTCGTCACGGAGACCCTGTGGAAGGCGCTCACCGGTAGCGAGTCCGTCGTCGTGGCGCAGTGGCCGCAGGCAGCGGAGGACGCCGCGGATGTGGTTGCGGCGCAGCGTGTCGAGGACATGCAGCGACTGGTGACCGAGGTGCGCCGGTTCCGCAGCGATCAGGGTCTCAAGCCGTCGCAGCGGGTGCCCGCCCGGATCAGCGGGATCGCCGAGGCCGATCTGAACACGCAGCTCGCCGCGGTCACGTCGCTGGCCCGGCTGACGGACCCGGAGGACGGGTTCGCCGCGTCGGCGTCGGTGGAGGTGCGCCTGAGCAAGGCGACCGTCACCGTGGACCTCGACACGTCCGGCAACGTCGACCTCGGCGCCGAGAAGGCGCGGCTGGAGAAGGACCTCGCGGCCGCGCAGAAGGAACTCGCGGGAACCACCGCGAAACTCTCCAACGAGGCGTTCCTGGCCAAGGCTCCCGACGCCGTCAAGGACAAGATCCGGACGCGTCAGCAGATCGCGACAGAAGAAATCGAACGCATCACCAAGCGATTGAAGGAGCTGGAAGGCGCGTGACCTCGCCCGACTTTACGCCGGAGGAAGTCAGCCCCGTCGACCTCGCGGAGTTGACGCTGGTCGAGGCCGAACTCGACAAGCGGTGGCCCGAGACGAAGATCGAGCCGTCGCTGAGCCGAATCGCGGCGTTGATGGACATCCTCGGGTCACCGCAGCACGGGTACCCGGCGATCCACGTCACCGGCACCAACGGCAAGACGTCGGTGACGCGGATGGTCGACGCACTGCTCACCGCGTTGAACCGGCGCACGGGCCGCACCACCAGCCCGCACCTGCAGCTCGCCACCGAGCGGATCAGCATCGACGGGCGCCCGGTGTCGCCGCGCCGCTACGTCGACACGTACCGGGAGATCGAACCGTACGTGCAGATGATCGACCAGCAGTCGCAGGCGGCGGGTGGCCCGGCGATGAGCAAGTTCGAGGTGCTCACCGCGATGGCGTACGCCGCGTTCGCGGAGGCGCCCGTCGACGTCGCCGTCGTCGAGGTGGGCCTCGGCGGGCGTTGGGACGCAACCAATGTCATCGACGGGCAGATCGCGGTGATCACCCCGATCAGCCTCGACCACGCGGAGTATCTCGGCGACGACCTCGCCGGGATCGCGCAGGAGAAGGCCGGCATCATCAAGAAGGGTCGCGAGGACGCGCTCGTGCCCCGCGACACGGTCGCCATCCTCGCCGAACAGACGCCGGAAGTGATGGACGTGCTGCTCCGCCGTGCCGTCGAGGTGGATGCCGCGGTCGCGCGGGAGGGCTCCGAATTCACGGTGCTCGCCCGGCAGATCGCCGTCGGCGGCCAGCAGCTCGAACTGCAGGGCCTCGGCGGGGTCTACACCGACATCTTCCTGCCCCTGCACGGGGAGCACCAGGCGCGTAACGCGTCCCTCGCGCTCGCGGCGGTCGAGGCGTTCTTCGGTGCAGGCCCGGAACGGCAGCTCGACCAGGACGCGATCCGGGAGGGGTTCGCCTCGGTCGTCAATCCCGGCAGGCTCGAACGCGTGCGCAGCGCACCGACCGTCTTCCTCGACGCCGCGCACAATCCGGACGGCGCCCGTGCGCTCGCCGCCGCGCTGACCGCCGAATTCGACTTCCGCAAGCTCGTCGGCGTCGTCAGCGTGATGGGGGACAAGGACGTCGACGGCATTCTGTCGGCGCTGGAACCGGTGTTCGACGAGCTCGTGGTGACCCACAACGGTTCGGCGCGGGCGATGGACGTCGAGGATCTCGCCAATCTCGCGGTCGCAAAGTTCGGCGACGAACGGGTCGTGGTGGCGCCGACCCTCGCGGACGCGCTGGAAACGGCCATCGGACTGGCCGAGGAGGTCGCCGAGCCCGGTGAGGCAGTATCGGGGGCGGGCGTCGTGGTCACCGGATCCGTGGTGACCGCCGGTGCGGCCCGCACCCTCTTCGGAAAGGACCCAGCGTGAGCGAGCAGGACCCCCGTGCTTCGGAACCGGAGTTCGGCCCGCCGACCAAGGACCCGTGGAAGGGCTTCCGCGGCGTGGTCGCGGGATCGCTGATCCTGGAAGCGATCGTGGTGCTTCTCGCCCTGCCGGTCGTCGCGACGGTCGGCGGCGGACTCACCTGGTGGTCCGGGACGTACCTGGTGGGGCTCGCGGTGCTCATGATCCTCGGGGCCGGCCTGCAGGGCCGCCCCTGGGCGATGAAGTACAACCTGTTGTTGCAGGTGGGGCTCCTGCTCGGTTTCTTCGTCCACGTGTCGATCGGTTCGGTCGGGGTGGTCTTCGCCATCCTGTGGGGCTACCTCCTCTACTTCCGCCGGAATGTGCGTCAGCGAATGGAGCGGGGCCTGCTGCCGGGGCAGCGCGGCTGACCATTTAGGCTGTGCGCCGTGACTGAGCGCACCCTTGTACTGATCAAGCCCGATGCCGTTGCCCGCGGATATGTAGGAGAAATCCTCGGTCGTATCGAGCGGAAGGGTCTGACGATCTCCGCGCTCGAGCTGCGCACCGCTCCCGGCGACATCGCCGCCGCCCACTACGCCGAGCACGAAGGCCGCCCGTTCTACCCCGGCCTGCTGGAATTCATCACGGGCGGCCCGCTCGTCGCGGCAGTCCTCGAAGGTCCCCGGGCGATCGCGGCGTTCCGGCAGCTCGCCGGCGGCACCGACCCGGTCGAGAAGGCTGTTCCGGGCACGATTCGCGGTGATTTCGGGCTCGAAGCCCAGGAGAACCTCGTCCACGGCTCCGACTCGGTCGAGTCCGCCGAGCGCGAGATCGCCCTCTGGTTCCCCCAGCTCGCCGCCAGCTGACCCACCCTCTCCACCCACCCCTCGATCCACCGACCTGCCCTCCGGGCCGGCGGCGCCATCGCGAACGGAACATGTTCCAGAACGATACGTGCGCCGCTGGCACGGACCGCGGCACACGTGTGGGATACTGAGGGTGGTCGGACCGCAATTTGTGCACCACGTGGCTTCGACCGGATGACACCACGGCTCGATGCCCTTCATCGCTGCCCCTACGTCAACAGGAAATACCTGGGCGTATCGGCACGCTGGATGATCAGGCGCTCGCACCGCGGACCACGGCCATCCGCAAGGCACTACATGGGTGTGCAGTGAAAACGGACACTGCACGCGCTGTGTGGAGCGAGACCAGACAATCTCGCGCTCACATCTGGGGCGCGAGTACACATACTGCGCCCTCGCGTGGCCGCGTGACATTCCCAGACAGGGGAGTGGACGCGCCCGGGGGCTGAGGAGACTACGTGGCCGATCAAGCGCCGCCCACAAATTCAGAGCCGAACGATACGGCCACCGCCGGGAGCGCGGTTCCCGCTCTTCCGGAGAAGATTCGCGTTCACGCCCTCGCGAAGTTGCTGGGCGTGACGAGCAAGCAGGTTCTCGCCGAGGCCGCGGCCCTCGGATTGGAACTGCGCAGTGCGCAGTCGAGCCTGCAACGCGACATCGCCGAGCGGGTATACGCCGGATTCACCGCTGCGGAGACCACTCCTGCCGAGGCGCCCGCCGAGGTTGCACCGGAAGCGGCGGCCCCGGCTGCGGAGGCCGTCGTCGAGGTGGCTCCGGAACCGGTTGCGGACGTCGAGGGAGCGGTCGCCGAGAAGGCTGCCGAGGCCGAGAAGGCTGCCGAGGCCGAGCAGCCGGAGGCACCGGAGGCTCCCGCCGAGGAAGCCCCGGCCCAGGAAAGCCCGGAACCCGTCGCCGAGGAGGCCGCGGTTTCCGAACCCGACCTCGGGCACGACCTGTTCACCACCGCCGCCTACCAGGCCGAGGCGCCCGCTGCCGAGGAGCCCGCCGAGACTCCCGCCGTTTCTCAGGTCCCGCTCTTCCTGCAGCCCGACCTCGCGGCGGTCGAGACGCCGCCGCGTCGCCGGCGCAGTCGCCGGGACGCCGGGACGCCCGAACCCACCACCGAGCAGCCGCCCGTCGCCGAGTCGCGCGAGGATGTCGCCGAGCCCGCGAAAACCACGGACACCGGAACCGCCGACACCGAATCGGACGAGTCCGACGTCGACGGCGATCAGCCGCGTCGTCGTCGACGTGGCCGTCGCGGCCGCGGCCGCGGCCGGGGCGAGCAGCCGAACGAACAGGACACCGATACCGACACCGAGGGTGCCGAGGCCGAGGAGTCCGCGGGCGAGGACAAGGGCCGCGAAGACACGGGCACGGAGAAGGGCGCGGAGACACCGAGCCGGGTGCCCGAGGAGGAGCCGAAGAAGGAGTCCGAGGAGAAGCCCGCGGACGTCGAGCAGGCGGAAGCGGAGTCCGGGGACGAAGAGACCGGTGAGGGTGACTCCGACGGTTCGAGCCGTCGCCGCCGCCGTCGTCGCCGTCGCAAGTCCGGTGGCGAGGGGTCGGGAGACGCCACGTCCGAGGACGATCCGCCGAACACCGTCGTGCACGAGCGTGAGCCTCGCAACAAGAGCCGCTCGAAGGACGAGGTCCAGGGGATCACCGGTTCGACGCGGCTCGAAGCGAAGCGTCAGCGTCGCCGCGACGGCCGCGATGCCGGCCGCCGCCGTCCGCCGATCCTCACGGAATCGGAGTTCCTGGCACGCCGCGAGGCCGTCGACCGTGTCATGGTCGTGCGCGACCGCGTCGCCACCGGGCAACCGCACGCGACGACGCAGGTCGCCGTGCTCGAAGACGGTGTCCTCGTCGAACACTTCGTGACCACGTCGGCGTCGGCCTCGATGGTCGGCAACGTGTACCTCGGGCGCGTCCAGAACGTGCTGCCCAGCATGGAAGCGGCGTTCATCGACATCGGCCGCGGCCGCAACGGCGTGCTGTACGCCGGTGAGGTCAACTGGGAGGCCGCCGGGCTCGGTGGCAACTCCCGCAAGATCGAGCAGGCGCTCAAGCCCGGCGACCAGGTGCTGGTCCAGGTCAGCAAGGACCCGGTCGGGCACAAGGGTGCGCGGTTGACCACGCAGATCAGCCTCGCGGGCCGGTTCCTCGTCTACGTGCCCGGCGGCACGTCCACCGGGATCAGCCGCAAGCTGCCCGACACGGAACGCAAGCGCCTCAAGGACATCCTGCGCGACATCGTGCCCTCGGACGCCGGAGTCATCATCCGGACCGCGTCGGAGGGTGTGAGCGAGGAGGAACTGGCCCGCGACGTGACGCGCCTGCAGGAGCAGTGGGCCGGGATCGAGGCTCAGGCCGCGAAGGCGGAATCCGGCAAGTCCGGCAACCCGCAGGCCCTCTACGAGGAGCCCGATCTCCTCGTGAAGGTCATCCGCGACCTGTTCAACGAGGACTTCTCGAAGCTCGTGATCGAGGGCGAGAAGGCCTGGTCAACGGTCGAGTCGTACATCAAGTCCGTCGCGCCCGACCTCATGCCGAGGCTCGCGCAGCACACGTCGGACAACGGCGTCGACGTCTTCGAGGCGCACCGCATCGACGAGCAGCTGGCGAAGGCGCTCGACCGCAAGGTCTGGTTGCCGTCCGGTGGCACGCTCGTGATCGACCGCACCGAGGCCATGACCGTGGTCGATGTCAATACCGGCAAGTTCACCGGTGCCGGCGGAAACCTCGAGGAGACCGTCACCCGGAACAACCTCGAGGCTGCCGAGGAGATCGTCCGGCAGATGCGCCTGCGGGACATCGGCGGCATGATCGTCGTCGACTTCATCGACATGGTGCTCGAGTCGAACCGCGACCTGGTGCTGCGACGTCTGACCGAGGCCCTGGGCCGCGATCGCACCCGCCACCAGGTGTCCGAGGTGACGTCGCTCGGGCTCGTGCAGATGACCCGGAAGAAGCTGGGCACCGGTCTGGTCGAGGCGTTCTCCACGACGTGTGAGCACTGCCACGGCCGCGGCATCATCGTCCATGCCGAGCCGATCGAGGTGAAGACGTCCGAGGACACCGGTGCACGCGGGTCTTCCCGCGGCGGCGACGCCGGCGGTTCCCGCAAGAAGCGGGGACGCGACAAGTCGTCCGGCGGGGACACTCCGCAGGCTCCCGTGCACGAGGAGGCCCCGACGGTGGATGCCACCGTGAAGCGGGCCCACCCGGTCGCTCTCGCGATGGCACACCACCATCACGAGGAGGAGGAGGCCGCGCACAAGGCGGAGGCTGCGGCCGCGGACAAGGCGGAGCTGCCCGGGATCGAGGAGGCCGTGGCCGAGGCGCCCGCAGCGGTGGCTGCGGAAGCCGTCGTGGCACCCGAGGCCGAGGTAGCCGTCGTCGAAGAGGCTGTCGTCGAGGAAGCCGTGGAAGCTGCGGCCGAGGCGCCCGTCGTCGAAGCGGCACCGGCCGAAGCGGCTCCGGTCGCCGAGACCCCGGAACCCGTCGTGGAGCGCGCACCCGAACCCGCACCGGAACCCGAGCCCGCACCGGAGCCGGTGGCCCCGACGCGGCGCAGGAGTCGCCGGGTGTCGAGGGCAGCGGCAGCGCCGGTGTCCGAAACCCCGAGTGCCGGGACCGTGTTCGTGATTCCGACGCCGGAGCCCGGCGCGGAGCACGTACCGGAACCGGAGCCGGCCATGTCGGCTTCGACCGTGAGCGGACCGGCGGCGTCCTCGTCGGACGGCGCGGATCCGCAGGCAGCGCCGCGCAAGCCGCGGCGTCGACGGGCCGCGGCACGTCCGGCAGGCCCGCCGGTCGACGCCGACCACTGACGAGGGAACGCGGGAAGGCAATCGACGCCGGTTTGTACGGAACGGTTGCCTTCCTGTAACCTTGACCAGTCGCTACTCGGCGATGAAGGTCAGCTGTGCCCTCACCTGTGAAGGCTGCGCGATCTCGACCGAGCTAGCCGTCACACCAGACCAGTCGCGCACACTGTGGCGCGAGCAAGTTCGAAGAAGCAAGGGGTAGCCCTCCGATGGCAACGTACGCGATCGTCAAGACCGGCGGAAAGCAGTACAAGGTCGCTGTTGGTGACCTCGTCAAGGTCGAGAAGATCGAGGGTGAGCCCGGCACTGCTGTCTCGCTTGCTCCCGTTCTCGTCGTCGACGGATCCGATCTGACGACCGACGCCGACAAGCTGGCCAAGATCTCGGTCACGGGTGAGGTCGTCGAGCACACCAAGGGCCCGAAGATCCGGATCCACAAGTTCAAGAACAAGACCGGCTACCACAAGCGTCAGGGCCACAGGCAGAAGCTGACGGTCCTCAAGGTCACCGGCATCAAGTAGCTAGAGCTTCAGAGCTGATTTCACCCGAGGAGGGTCAAGAACATGGCACATAAGAAGGGTGCATCCAGCTCCCGTAACGGTCGCGATTCAAATGCTCAGCGACTCGGCGTGAAGCGTTTCGGCGGCCAGTCCGTCAGCGCCGGCGAGATCCTGGTGCGTCAGCGCGGAACCCACTTCCACCCCGGCGTCAACGTCGGTCGTGGCGGCGACGACACGCTGTTCGCTCTCTCCGCCGGTGCCGTCGAGTTCGGCACCAAGCGTGGACGCAAGACCGTGAACATCGTTCCGGCGGCGGCAGAGGTCTAGTCCTGCCGCGAGTATGCATCGTCCCGTGAGGGACGTTTCAAGCTCCCAATAGGGGCGGACCTGGGTCGAGATACCCGGTCCGCCCCTATTGTTCGTTTCAGAGATCAACACAGTTTCAGAGATCAACACAATTGACTGAGGAAGGATCCGGCAGTCATGTCCCGATTCATTGACCGCGTCGTGCTGCACGTCAGCGCCGGAAAAGGCGGCAATGGCTGCGCCTCCGTACACCGGGAGAAGTTCAAACCGCTCGGTGGCCCGGACGGCGGCAACGGCGGGCGTGGCGGTGACGTCGTGCTCGAGGTGGACGGCAACGTCCACACCCTTCTCGACTTCCATTTCCACCCCCACGCGAAGGCCACCAACGGCAAGCAGGGGATGGGAAGCAACCGCGACGGCGCCCAGGGCGACGACCTGATCCTGAAGGTCCCCGACGGCACCGTCGTCCTCGACAAGGACGGCCGGATCCTCGCCGACCTCATCGGTGTCGGCACCCGCTTCGAGGCCGCCCAGGGCGGCCGCGGCGGGCTCGGCAACGCAGCCCTCTCGTCCAAAGCACGCAAGGCGCCGGGCTTCGCACTCCTCGGAGAGGAGGGCGTCGAGCGGGAACTGGTCCTCGAACTGAAGTCCGTCGCCGATGTCGGGCTGGTCGGATTCCCGTCGGCGGGCAAGTCCTCGCTGGTGTCCGTGCTGTCGGCGGCGAAGCCGAAGATCGCCGACTACCCGTTCACGACCCTGGTGCCGAACCTCGGCGTGGTGTCGAGCGGCGACACCACGTTCACGGTGGCCGACGTGCCCGGGCTGATCCCCGGCGCGAGCGACGGCCGCGGACTCGGGCTGGACTTCCTGCGCCACCTCGAGCGGTGCGCCGTGCTGGCCCACGTCGTCGACTGCGCGACCCTCGACCCCGGCCGCGACCCGATCTCCGACATCGACGCGCTCGAGGCCGAACTCGCCGCGTACAAGGGCGCGCTGTCCGGGGACACCGGCCTCGGTGACCTCGCGGACCGCCCCCGCATCGTGATCCTGAACAAGGCGGACGTGCCGGAGGCGGCCGAGCTGGCCGACATGGTGACCCCCGACCTCGAGGCCCGCGGATGGCCGATCTTCACGATCTCGGCCGTCAGCCGAGAAGGGTTGCGCCCGTTGACGTTCGCGCTGGCGAAGCTGGTCGCGGACTACCGGGAGGCGCACCCGAAGGCCGAGCCGAAGCGGCAGGTGATCCGCCCGGTGATCGCGAACGAGAACAGCTTCAGCGTCATCGCCGATCCCGAGATCCCCGGTGGGTTCATCGTCCGCGGCACGCGCCCGGAGCGCTGGGTGCGGCAGACGCAGTTCGACAACGACGAGGCCGTGGGCTACCTCGCCGACCGCCTCGCGCGGCTCGGTGTGGAAACCGAACTCGTCAAGCAGGGGGCGGAGCCCGGCGCGTCCGTGACGATCGGCAACGTGAGCTTCGACTGGGAGCCCCAGACACCCGCCGGCGTCGACCTCACCCGGACCGGCCGCGGCACCGACCCGCGTCTGGATCAGGTGGAGCGCATCGGCGCGACCGAGCGTAAGCACGCATCCAGGGTCCGTCGCGGTCTCGAAGGCCTCGACCCCGAAGACCAGTGAGCGCCACCCGGCGCACGGTCGCGTCGGCGGGCAGCATCGTCGTGAAGATCGGCTCGTCGGCGCTGACCAGTCTGGTCGGCGGGCTCGACGTCGGTCGGCTCGACGCGCTGGCCGACGCGATCGAGGCACGGATGCGTGCCGGTTCCGACGTGGTCGTCGTGTCGTCCGGGGCGGTGGGCGCGGGTCTGGCCCCGTTGGGGCTGACCAAGCGGCCGCGGGACCTGGCGACGAAGCAGGCCGCCGCGAGCGTCGGCCAACTGGCGTTGGCCCACGCCTGGGGTACCTCGTTCGCCCGGTACGGGCGCACGGTGGGACAGGTGCTGCTGACGGCGGACGACATCGCCCGCCGCGCACAGCACCGCAACGCGCAGCGCACCCTCGACCGCCTGCGCGCCCTGCACGCGGTCGCGATCGTCAACGAGAACGACACCGTCGCCACCGCGGAGCTGCGATTCGGCGACAACGACCGGCTCGCGGCACTCGTCGCGCACCTGGTCGGCGCGGACGCACTCGTGTTGCTGTCGGATGTCGACGGGCTGTACGACGGCGACCCCCGCAAGGGCAATGCGACGCTGATTCCCGAGGTGAACAGCCCCGAGGATCTGGACGGGGTGGTCGCCGGCTCGGGCGGCGCCCTCGGCACCGGCGGGATGGCGTCCAAGCTGTCCGCGGCGCGCCTCGCGGCCGATGCCGGTGTTCCGGTGCTGCTCGCCGCCGCCTCGGACGCCGGGGCGGCGCTGCGGGACGCCAGTGTGGGGACCGCGTTCGCGGCCCGGCCGTCCCGGTTGTCGGCGCGCAAGTTCTGGGTGCGGCACGCCGCGGACGAGCAGGGGATCCTGCACATCGACGAGGGCGCCGTCCGGGCCGTCGTCACCCGGCGCCGGTCGCTGCTGCCCGCGGGCATCACGGCGGTGTCGGGACGGTTCTACGGCGGCGACGTCGTGTCACTCCTCGGCCCCGAGGAACGTCCCGTGGCCAGGGGAGTGGTGGCCTACGACTCGGCCGAGATCAGCGACATCCTCGGCAAGTCGACCCAGGAACTGCCTGCCGAAATGCAGCGCCCCGTGGTCCACGCCGACGACCTGGTGCCGCTCTAGAGGTCAGGCGGGCAGCGCGGACGACGCGTCGAGCAGCGCGGTGAGGGCTTCCGAGCAGCCGGCGTGCACGGTGAGTGTCGCGAACTCGTCGCCGCGCGTCGCTCCCCGGTTGACGATCGCGATGGGGATTCCGCGTTTGGCGGCGCGCCGGACGAAGCGCAGTCCCGACATGACGGTGAGCGAAGACCCGGCCACCAGCAGTGCCTCGGCCTCGTCGACCACGTCGTAGGCGGCCGCGACCCGCGGTTTCGGGACGGACTCGCCGAAGTACACGATGTCGGGTTTGAGCATGCCTCCGCACGCCTCGCAGTCGACCATCCGGAAATGCTCGGTGCTGGTGACGACCGCGTCGGCGTCCGGTGCGATCTCCACTCCCTGTGCGGCGGCGACGGTTTCGGCGAATCCCGGGTTCGCGCGCTCGAGCCGGTCGGCGAGCGTCGCCCGCGAGATCAGTGCGTTGCACGTCAGGCACCGGACCTGGGCGTACGTGCCGTGCAGGTCGATCACCCGGCGACTTCCGGCCTTCGTGTGCAGTAGGTCGACGTTCTGGGTGACGACCGCGCTCGCGACCCCGGCCCGTTCGAGCCCGGCGAGGGCGCGGTGGCCGGAGTTGGGCCGGGCGGCGTCCATGTGCCGCCACCCGAGGTGGTTCCGTGCCCAGTAGTGGCGGCGGAATTCGGGGTCACCGGTGAACTGCTGATACGTCATGGGGTTGCGCGGGGGTGAATCCGGACCGCGGTAATCGGGGATCCCGGAGTCCGTCGAGATGCCGGCGCCGGTGATCACACACAGGCGCCGGCCCCCGAGTACGTCGATCAGTGGGGCGAACACGCACTCCAGAATAGCGCCGGTTCAGTACCCGACGACGGGATCGATCAGAGCGGTGAGATTCTCACCTGCGACGAAGCGGGTGACGTTCAGCGCTACGTGCTCGGCGAACGCCGGGGGACGCACCGCAGGCGGGTTGGAATCGTGCGGGGTGATGATCACGTTCGGCAGATTCCACAACGGGTGACCGTCGGGTAGCGGCTCGGGGTCGGTGACATCGAGTCCCGCTCCGCCGATCGTGTTGTCCCGCAGCGCTTTCACCAGTGCATTGGTGTGGACGAGTGAGCCGCGCGCGACGTTGATGACCCACGCGGTCGGCTTCATCTGCGCGAACTCCGCCGCCCCGACCAGATGGTGGGTGGCGTCGGTGGCGGGAGCGCCGAGCACGAAGTGATCCGCCCGGGCCCACACCTCGCCCAGCCGGGTGGTGGGGAGCGTCTCGATCGCGCCCGGCACCGGGCTGCCGGAGCGATTCACCGCGATCACGTCGGCACCGACGCCCGCGAGCATCGGGATCAGCGCCCGGCCGATACCGCCGGCGCCCACGATCGCGACCGTGGTGCCCCGCAGGGTGCCGACCTTCGAGAAGAACTCCTGCTGGCGCCAGGTCTTCGCCTCGAGGTGCTCGGGCAGCGCCCGCACCCCGGCAAGCAGCAGGGTCAGCGCGTGCTCGGCGACGGTGGCGGCGAACGCGCCCGCCGCCGACGTCCACAGCACGGTGGACTCGGGTCTGATCACCTTCGCGGCGAACCACTCCTCGACACCCGCGGAGTTCAGCTGCACCCAGCGGATCTTCTCGGGAAGCGGATCCGGGAACCCGATCGGACCCGTGGTCCAGACCAGTGCGTCCGCGGACTCGAGGGGTGCCACACGGGCACCGCCCCGGCGCACCGCATCCTCGAGGAGCGGGTCCGGGGCGGGTCCGATGGCTATAGCTGGAACAGCAGCGTCGTCGGCCATGGGTCGAACTTACGCGGGAACCTCGATCAAGGGGTAGACACCGTTTTCGTCGTGGACCTCACGGCCGGTGACGGGCGGGTTGAACACGCACAGCATCCGCATTTCGGTCTCCGGCTCGACGCGGTGACGTTCGTGACCGTTGAGCAGGTACATCGAACCCGGGCCGAGTTCGTAGACCTTGTCGTTGTCGAGGTCGATCAGTTTGCCGGTTCCCTCGACGAGCCAGACGGCCTCGACGTGGTTGGCGTAGTGGAACTCGTTGACCGAACCGGCTTTGATCGTGGTCTCGTGGAACGAGAAACCCACTTTGTCGCCGCCGAGGATGATGCGCTTGCTGCGCCAGTTCCCGTCCTCGCTGGTGATGTCGCGCTCGGTGTCGGTGATTTCTGCGGTGGTGCGAACGATCATGGGTGTCAGTCCTCTCTCTAGCTGCAGACCTTGCCGGTGGCGTCGGCGAGAATGGCCAGGCCGTGGTCCAGTTCCTCGTCGGTGATGGTGAGCGCCGGCAGGAGCTTGACCACCTCGTCGGACGGTCCGGACGTCTCCGCGAGCAGTCCCTCGTCGAAGGCGAGTGCGCAGACCTTGCCCGCGCGCTCCGGCTCGTCGAAGACGAGGCCCTGGACGAGGCCGCGACCGCGGGTGGAGACGGAACCCTCGAACTGGTTCGCCAGCTCGGTGAACGCCTGGTGGATCTTCTCGCCCTTGGCCAGCGTCGACTTGTGCAGGGTGTCGTCGGACCAGTAGTGGTCCAGGGCGACCTTCGACGTGACGAACGACGGGTTGTTGCCACGGAACGTGCCGTTGTGCTCGCCCGGGCCCCACACGTCGAGCTCACGCTTGAACAGGGTCAGCGCCATCGGGAGGCCGTATCCGCCGATGGACTTCGACAGGCAGACGATGTCCGGGGTGATGCCGGCGATTTCGAACGAGAAGAACGGCCCGGTGCGTCCGCAGCCCATCTGGACGTCGTCGACGATCAGCAGGATGTCGCGTTCGGCACACAGGTCCGCGAGGGCGCGCAGCCACTCGGGGCGAGCGACGTTGACGCCGCCCTCACCCTGCACCGTCTCGACGATCACGGCGGCCGGACGGTTCAGGCCACTGCCCGAGTCGTCGAGCACGCGGGAGAACCAGTGGAAGTCCTCGGTGACTCCGTCGAAGTAGTTGTCGAACGGCATCGGGGTGGCGTGCACCAGCGGGATTCCGGCGCCGGCGCGTTTCATCGAGTTACCGGTGACCGACAGGGCGCCGAGCGTCATGCCGTGGAAAGCGTTGGTGAAGTTGATGATCGACGAACGACCCGTCACCTTGCGCGCCAGTTTCAGTGCGGCCTCGACCGTGTTGGTGCCGGTGGGTCCGGGAAACTGGACCTTGTAGTCGAGACCTCGCGGTTTCAGGATCTTGTCCTGGAAGGTCTCGAGCAGGTCACGTTTGGCCACGGTCGACATGTCGAGGCCGTGCGTGATGCCGTCGCCGACGATGTAGTCGACGAGCGCCGACTTCAGGACCGGGTTGTTGTGGCCGTAGTTCAGCGAACCGGCGCCGGCGAAGAAGTCGAGGTAGTCGCGGCCGTTCTCGTCGCGGATCCACGATCCGGACGCCGACTCGAAGACGGCGGGCCAGCCGCGGCTGTAGCTGCGAACCTCGGACTCGAGGCTCTCGAAAATGTTCGTATCGATGTTAGTCATGTTGCTGCATTCCTCCGGGGCATGCTCTTAGCCGATCGTGTACAGATCTTCGGCTTCGTGTCCATCGGGAAAATCGTTAGGGGAGAACAGTTCCTGCTTGTTGATCGCCGTATCTCGGCGACGCGCCAATGCTGTGAACAGTGCGATCGAAGCCTCGTTGTCGGGGCTGATCGTCGTTTCGAGATGGGTAATCCCTTCGGGTGCAAGGCGATCGAGCAGCGCGCTCAACATACGACCTGCAATTCCCTTGCCGCGCTGGTCGGCGTCTACGGCAACCTGCCAGACGAACAGCGTCGCAGGGGATTCTGGGCGGATGAAGCCCGATACGAACCCCACGACGCGTTCGTCGACGACTGCGACGACCGACGATCGGCTGAAATCTCTACACCACAACAGGTATGCGTAGCTCGAATTGAGATCGAGCACTTCCGTGTTCCTGGCGATCTCCCAGAGCCGGACTCCGTCAGTGATCTCTGGACTTCTGAACAACACCGCGTCCGGCGCGGTGGTCGGGATGGCACTCTTCTGAACAGGCGTCATTGGAAATTCGAACCTAACAACCATCCCCTTCGATTTCACGTGCCTCGCGAAATTGGACAGTTCAGGCGGCAGAGCTTTGCAGGTGAGACATGCAAAGTGATGCTGATCACATTATGTAACTTTTGGGTGAACCGCAAGCGACACACTGCGCCTATTTGAGACTCGCGAGCGCGAAGGGGAGAACCGACGCGGCACCCGCCGCGCGGACCGTCCGCGCGGCCATCGTGAGGGTCCACCCGGTGTCGGTGAGGGTGTCGACGAGCAGCACCGGTCCGGTGCCTTCGGGAACGCCGGGGGTCTCCCAGGCGTCGACGAGCCCCGCCACCCGGTAGGCGGAGTTGGCTGCGGACACCGGCGGATGCTCGGGGCGCAGCCGCAGAACTCCCAGGTCGGTGAGCCGGCCCACCGTGGCCAGCTGCCCCGCGATCGACGCCGACAGAAGCGGGTGGGTGGCCGATTCGACCGCCATCACCGCCGTGGGACGCTCGGCCCAGTCCCAGGACGCCAGCACCTGGATGCAGGCCTTCAGGACGGCGTCGGGCGCCGGTCCGTCCGGTTCGTCGAGCAGGGAGCGCAGGCGCTGACCCCAGCCCAGATCGGACAGCCGGCCCAGCACGCGACCCGGTTCGGGACCGTCGGAGATCTTCCCGGACAGCTTCACGCCGAGCTTCGCGAGGCCCGTGGGCCACTGTTTGCGGGGCGCCAGATCCACGCCTGGGCGCTCGAGGCGCGCTCTGGTCTGTTGCACCGCCTCGGCGTCGACGGTCGCGTCGTGGCGCTCTCCGGTGCAGTTGTCGCACCGCCCGCAGTCCGACGTGCCCGCCGCCAGACCCGGGTCGTCGAGCTGCTCGCGCAGGAACGCCATCCGGCACGTGGTGATCCGCTGGTACTCGATCATCGCCTGCTGCTCGGATTCGCGGGCCCGCTCGAGGCGCTCGTACCGGTCGGCGTCGTACGCCCACGGCTCCCCGGTGCCCACCCAGCCGCCCCGCACCCGGCGCACGGCGCCGTCCACGTCCAAAACCTTCAGCACCATCTCCAGCCGGGTGCGGCCGAGCTCCACGAGTGGTTCGAGCGCCTGCGTGGACTGCGGCCGATCGGTATCGAGGACCTCGATCACCCGGCGCACCACGTGCTCGCGGGGGAACGCGACGGACGCGAAATAGCTCCAGATCTGCTTGTCCTCGGATCCGGGCAGCAGGATCACCTCGGCGCGGTCGGTGGACCGGCCTGCGCGCCCGACCTGCTGGTAATAGGAGATGGGCGACGACGGCGCACCGAGGTGTACCACGAACCCCAGGTCGGGCTTGTCGAACCCCATCCCGAGCGCGGACGTGGCCACCAGCGCCTTGACGCGGTTGCCGAGCAGGTCCTGCTCGAGGGTCTCGCGCTCGGCGGCGTCGGTCTGCCCGGTGTATGCGGCGACCGTGTGCCCCTGCTCGGACAGCAGGCTTGCCAGATCCCGGGCCGCCGACACGGTGAGCGCGTAGATGATGCCCGAGCCGGGCAGACTGTCGAGCTTCTGGGCGAGCCACGCGGCCCGGGCGGTGGCCTCCGGAATCTGCACGACCGACAGGTGCAGCGACTCGCGTTCGAGGCCGCCGCGCAGGACGAGGGTCTCCGCGCCGCCCACCCCGAGCTGCGTGGAGACGTCGGAGACGACGCGGTCGTTCGCCGTGGCCGTGGTGGCCAGCACGGGGATACCCTCGCCCAGCTCGGCGATCAGCGTGCGGATCCGCCGGTAGTCGGGACGGAAGTCGTGACCCCAGTCCGACACGCAGTGCGCCTCGTCGACCACGACGAGGCCGGCGTCGGCGGCGAGGGAGGGCAGGACCTGGTCGCGGAAGTCGGGGTTGTTGAGCCGCTCGGGGCTGACCAGCAGCACGTCGAGTTCGTTGTCCGCGACCCGTGTGTGGATGTCGTCCCACTCGGTGACGTTCCCGGAGTTGATGGTGGCGGCGCGCACACCGGCGCGCTCGGCCGAGGCCACCTGGTTCCGCATCAGCGCCAGGAGCGGCGACACGATGACGGTGGGACCGTGCCCGTGTGCCCGCAGGAGCTTCGCCGCGATGAAGTAGACCGCCGACTTGCCCCAGCCCGTCCGCTGGACGACGAGCGCCCGTCTGCGGCCCACCACGAGCGCCTCGATCGCCGTCCACTGGTCGTCGCGGAGGGTGGCGTGCTCGCCTGCCAGCTCGCGGAGCAGCCGTTCGGCCTCGTCACGGAGTGCGGGTTCGGTGGCGGTCGTCATGCCCCCATGGTGCACGACCGGGGTGACACGGACGATCCAGGCGAGTGCAGGGGGCGCTCAGCCGGGAATGGCCGCCTCGATCTCGGTGCGGGTGGGCGACGACGTGGAGGCGCCGCGGCGGGTGGTCGCGAGTGCGCCCGCCGTGCACGCGAACGGGACGGCGGTCCCGGGGCCGCCGCGCCACGACACGCTGAGGGCGCCCGCGAAGGCGTCGCCCGCGCCGGTCGTGTCGACCACCTCGACCGCCGGGGAGCCGGCGTGGAGCGTGGTGCCGTCACTGCCCGCGTAGTCCGCGCCCGACGACCCCAGCGTGGTGACGACGTGGGAGACGGCGCCGATGACCTCGGCGCCGAGTTGCGCGGCCTCGGTCTGGTTCACCAGCAGCACGTCGATCAGCTCCACGAGTTCGGTCGGAAGTGGCTGCGCCGGTGACGGATTCACCATCACGACGGTGCCGTGGGCCGCGGCGTGCGCCGCCGCGGCCACCACGGTGCCGAGAGGTATCTCGAGTTGGCAGAGCAGGACGTCGGCGTCCGCGACCGCGGCGAGTTCGGCGGGTGTCAGGTCCACCACGGTGCTGTTGGCGCCCGGGACCACGACGATGCTGTTCTCGCCTGCGGCGTCGACGGTGATCGCCGCGATCCCGCTCGGCCCGTCGACCTCCCGCAGGTACCGGGTGTCGACCTCGGCGTCGACGAGGGCCTGCCGCAGATCGAGGGCGAACACGTCGGAGCCGACCGCCCCGATGAATGTCACGGCCCCGCCCGCCCGCGCCGCGGCGATCGCCTGGTTGGCGCCCTTGCCGCCGGGGGTGGCGGCGAAGGCGCTGCCCAGGATCGTCTCCCCGGGCCCGGGTAACCGTTCGGTCGCCGTCAGCAGATCCATGTTGACGCTGCCGACCACGGCGACCCTGGGAGCGGACATATTCCGAGACTAGCCCGCGTCGGCGGCCGCCGTCTCCTGTGCGGGCGTCGTGGATGCCTCGCCCTTGGTGCGGCGGAGACGCTTCAGGATGCGGCGGGCCTCGGCGTCCGTGGCCACGGCGGGCGGCGAACCCTCGAGGGGCTTGCGGGCGGTCTCCGAGATGAGGAGCACCGCGATCCCGCCGACGACCGCCGCGGCCATCATGTACATCGGTGCGACGAGGTCGCTGCCCGTCGCGTCCTGCAGCGCCGTGAGCACCAGGGGAGTGGTGCCACCGAAGATCGACACCGCGAGGTTGTATCCGATCGCCAGGCCGCCGTATCGGATCCCGGTGGGGAACAGCGCGGGAAGGACCGATGGGAACACACCGACGAACAGCAGCAGCAGGCCGCCGAGGATTGCGAGGCCGAGGAAGACGGTGAAGTAGTGGCCGACCCCGATGAGGAGGTACGCCGGCAGCGACAACGCGAAGAATCCGACGAAACCGGCCAGCAGCAACGGTTTACGACCGACCCGGTCGGACAGCTTTCCGACGAAGCTGATCGCTACCATCATGATGAGCATGACGATGATCATGAGGACGAGACCGTGCGATTCGTCGTAGCCGAGCGTGTTCGACAGGTACGTCGGCATGTAGCTGAGCAGGCCGTAGTGGGCGATGTTGTAGGTGGCGACCAGGATCACGCACAGCACCAGTGGACGCCAGTTCTCCACCAGCGTCTCGCGCAGTTTGCGTCCCGTGGATTCGTCTGCGAGCGAACGCTCTTCGGCCTGCTCCATCTGCTGGAACGCGGGCGTCTCCTCGAGCCGCAACCGCAGGTAGAGACCGATCAGACCCAGCGGACCGGCGAGCAGGAACGGAATCCGCCAGGCCCAGTCGACCAGGGCGTCGGCGCTCACCACGGTGCTGATGATGGTGACCAGTCCCGCGGCCGCGACATACCCGGCGAGGGTGCCGAATTCGAGGAAGCTCGCGAAGAACCCGCGGCGCTTGTCCGGTGCGTATTCGGCGACGAACGTGCTGGCGCCGCCGTACTCGCCGCCCGTGGAGAAGCCCTGCACGAGCCGGAACAGCACCAGCAGGATCGGTGCCACGAGCCCGATGGATCCGTAACTCGGGATCAGGCCGATGGCGAACGTGCTGCCCGCCATCAGGATGATCGTGGTGGCGAGCACCTTCTTGCGGCCTATCCGGTCGCCGAGCGGACCGAAGAACAGTCCACCGAGCGGGCGGACGACGAAGGCGGCGGCGAAGATCGCGAACGTCGACAGCAGCTGTGCGGTGCCGCTGGCCTCGGGAAAGAAGACCTTGCCGATCGTGGTCGCCAGGTAGGCGTACACGCCGAAGTCGAACCACTCCATGGCGTTACCGAGCATGGTGGCCTTGACGGCGCGTTTGACGGAGGCTTCGTCGGTGACCGTGACATCAGGTGATTCGGCCACCTCGGCCGACGTGATCGAGTGATCTGGTGCATTCATGTCTTGCGCTCCCCAGCGCAGTTATCACCCGCACGGGGCACGTACCTGATGCACGCATCTTTTCGTCGCCCGCACGGCGATTGCTGGTCGGGTTCGGCAACCCACGGCCCTTCGGCGCGATGCGGCCCCCGCCGATCGGCTCTGGCTCGTCGGTCGGTCCCGCTCCACCGTCCGGGGTGCGGGACTACCAGCTGTAAGAGCGATTACCGTAGCAAAGGATGTGGGGGCTTGTCGGCCCGAGCGTCAGTACGCCCGTGCGTACTGCGCCGGAATCTGCGGCGTCACCTGGGCATTCAATACCAGTGCGGCTTTTCGTGGCCAGTACGGGTCGCGCAGCAGTTCACGCCCGAGGAACACCGCGACGGCCTCTCCCGACTCCACGATCCGCTCGGCCTGCTCCGGCTCGGTGATGAGCCCCACCGCGGCGGCCGGGACCGTGGTCTCGTTCTGGATGCGGCGGGCGAACGGAACCTGGTATCCGGGGCCGACCGGGATCCGCGCGGACGCGACGCCGCCGCTGGAGACGTCGACGAGGTCGACGCCCAGGTCGGCGAGCGCCTGCACGAGGGCGACGGTCTGATCCGGGGTCCAGCTGTCCGCGTCCAGCCCCGGCTCCTCGGACAACCAGTCGGTGGCCGACACCCGGACGAAGACCGGCAGTTCGGCCGGCCACACGCTGCGCACCGCGTCGACGACCTCCAGCAGGAGACGGATGCGGCCCGCGAAGCTGCCGCCGTACTCGTCGGTGCGGTGATTGCTGACCGGCGAGAGGAACTGGTGCAGCAGATAGCCGTGTGCCGCATGGACTTCCACCACCTTGAAGCCTGCGCGCGACGCCCGCTCGGCGGCGGCGGCGAAGTCCGCGACCACCTTCCGGATGTCCTCGTCCGTCGCCGCCGCGGGCGGGGTGTGGCCGCCGAAACCGATCGCGCTCGGCGCCACCGTCCGCCACGACAACGGATCGTCGTCGTCGAGGCTCCCCCCGCCGCGCCACGGGACGTGCGCGGACCCCTTGCGCCCGGCGTGACCGAGCTGGATGCCGGGAACCGCGCCGAAGTACTCGAGCTGCGCGTTGATCTGCGCGAAGGCTTCGGTCTGGGTGTCGTTCCAGATGCCGAGGTCGGCCGGGCTGATGCGGCCCTCCGGGCTGACGGCCGTCGCCTCGGTGAGGATCAGGCCCGCACCGCCGATGGCCCGCGTCACGAGGTGCGTCCGGTGCCAGTCGCCCGGCACCCCCACGTCGCTGCCGCTCACGTCGGCCGAGTACTGGCACATCGGCGCCATCCACACTCGATTGGGGACGGTGACTCCACGGAAGGTGATGGGTTCGAACAACACGCTCACTGCAGCACTCCTACCTCTGATGGTCTCGACCAGTCGCAACCCGTCCTGGGGATGAAATCATTCCCGCCCTTCCCGCTCCGCGGGGTGTCCAGCCCTGTATATAGGCTGTGTTCATGACTGCAGTGACTTCCACCTCGTCGGCCGGTGCCACGGTGGATACCCGTGAAGCCGTCCACGCAGCGGCCCGTCGCGCCCGCACCGCGTCGCGGGTCCTCGCGCTGCTCACCACCGCGCAGAAGGATGCGGCGCTCCACGCGGCGGCCGACGCCGTGCTCGCCGCGTCCACCGACATCCTCGCCGCCAACGCCGCCGACATCGAGGCGGCCAGGGCGTCGGGCACCGAGGACTCCCTGCTCGACCGGCTGCGGCTGACCGCGGAACGGATCGAGGGGATCGCGTCCGGTCTGCGTCAGGTTGCCGGGCTGCCCGACCCGGTCGGTGAGGTGGTGCGCGGCTCCACACTCCCGAACGGTCTCGAACTGCGTCAGCTGCGGGTTCCGCTCGGCGTGGTGGGCATGGTGTACGAGGCCAGGCCCAACGTCACCGTCGACGCGTTCGGGCTGGCCCTGAAGTCGGGTAATGCGGCCCTGCTGCGCGGCTCCGCGTCCGCGGCGAAGTCGAATGCAGCGCTGGTCGTGGCGCTGCGGGCGGCGCTGGCGGCGCAGCAGCTGCCGGAGGACGCCGTGCAGTTGCTGCCGAGCGAGGACCGCTCCAGCGTGACGCACCTGATCCAGGCCCGCGGGCTGGTGGACGTCGTGATTCCCCGCGGCGGGGCCGGTCTGATCAGCGCCGTGGTGCGCGACGCGACCGTCCCGACGATCGAGACGGGCGTCGGCAACTGCCACGTCTACGTTCACGCGGCGGCCGATCTGGAGATGGCGGAACGGGTCCTGCTCAATTCCAAGACGCGGCGGCCGAGTGTCTGCAACACCGCGGAGACCGTGCTGGTCGACGCCGCGATCGCCGAGACGGCGGTGCCGAAGCTCCTGCAGGCCCTGCAGATGCACAGTGTGACCGTGCACGGGGACCTGCCCGGGCTGGTGCCCGCGACGGAGTCGGACTGGTCCGAGGAGTACCTCACCCTCGACGTGGCACTCAAGGTGGTCGACGACCTGAACGCCGCGGTCGAGCACATCGACCGGTACGGCACCGGCCACACCGAGGCCATCGTGACGTCCGACCTCGCGGCCGCCCGCGAGTTCACCGCCCGGGTCGACGCGGCCGCCGTCATGGTCAACGCCTCCACCGCCTTCACCGACGGCGAGCAGTTCGGATTCGGTGCCGAGATCGGGATCTCCACGCAGAAACTGCACGCCCGCGGACCGATGGGCCTGCCCGAACTGACGTCCACCAAGTGGATCGTGTGGGGAGACGGGCACACCCGCCCGGTCTAGACCCCGCCGGCCGTCCCTTCCGTCAAGCCCCCTCTGCCCGTCACCCCTTCTGAAAGGAGCGAGCGTGGACCGCGCACTGCCCACCACGAAGCCGTTCTTCGCCAGCGTCGACGACGTCATCGCTCGGCTCGCCGAAACCGGTTACCTGTCCGACAAGGGCACCGCGACCGCGGTGTTCCTCGCCGACCGGCTCGGAAAGCCCCTGCTCATCGAGGGTCCCGCCGGAGTCGGCAAGACCGAGCTGGCCCGCGCCGTGGCCGAGACCACCGGCGCCGAACTGGTGCGGTTGCAGTGCTACGAGGGCGTCGACGAGGCCCGCGCCCTGTACGAGTGGAATCACGCGAAGCAGATCCTGCGCATCCAGGCGGGCAGCGACCACAGCTGGGACGCCACCAAGGCGGACGTCTTCTCCGAGGAGTTCCTGCTGTCGCGGCCGTTGCTGACCGCCATCCGGCGCGAGGACCCGACGGTGCTGCTGATCGACGAGACCGACAAGGCCGACGTCGAGATCGAGGGCCTGCTCCTCGAGGTGCTCAGCGATTTCGCGGTCACCGTCCCCGAACTGGGCACCATCACCGCCACGCGCAAGCCGTTCGTCGTCCTCACCTCGAACGCCACCCGCGAACTGTCGGAGGCGCTCAAACGTCGCTGCCTGTTCCTGCACCTCGACTTTCCCGACGCCGAACTCGAGCGGAGGATCCTCGCGAGCCGGGTGCCGGAACTGCCCGAGGCGGTGGCCGAGCAGCTGGTCAAGACGATCCGTGTGCTGCGCGGCATGCAGCTGAAGAAGCTGCCGTCGGTGGCCGAGACCATCGACTGGGGTCGCACCCTCCTGGCGCTCGGGCTCGACACCCTCGACGACGACGCCGTGCGCGCGACGCTGGGTGTCGTTCTCAAGCACCAATCCGACCAGCTGCGGGCCTCTGCCGAGCTGCGACTGAACTGAAGGACTCCCCATGGCTGCTGGTGGTCCCCTCGCGTCCCCGTCGAAGCCGGGCGGTCCCGCGGCGCCACACGGGCTGCCGGGGCATCTCGTCGACTTCGTCGAGGCGCTGCGGCGGCGCGGGATCACGGTCGGACCGTCCGAGACGGTCGACGCCGGACAGGTGATGTCGGTCCTCGACCTGCTGGACCGCGAATCCCTGCGGGAGGGTCTGGCGTGTGCGTTGCTGCGGCGGCCCACCCATCGGCCCACCTTCGACGCGTTGTTCGAACTCTGGTTCCCGGCGGCGGTCGGGAACCGGGCGGCCGGGGCGATCGACACGAGCCTGCCGCGCAACGCGAAGGGTGACATCGACTACGAGGCGCTGCGCGAGCTGATCGTCGACCTCCTCACCGACGGGTCGCCGGAGGCGCTCGAGCTCACCGAGTTGCTGACCGCGCAGATGGTCGAGGAACTGGGGCAGTACCAGTCGGCGAACGGCCCGTCGTTCTCCGCCTACCAGGCGCTGCGGGACGTCGCACCGGAAACCCTGCTGAAGAAGATCCTCGACGGACTGCTGGGCAATCAGCAGGACACCGGGGCCCGGACGACGGAAAGCTACGAATCCGAGGTGGCCAAGCGCACCGCCGCCCAGCGGATCGCCGACTTCCGCAAGATGATCGAGAAGGAGACGCGGCGCCGGTCGGCCGAGAACCTCGGCAAGGAACGGGTGGCGTCGTACGGCGTCCCCCGGCTGGCCGAGGAAGTCGACTTCCTGCGCGCCTCGGACGCCGAGCTGACCGCGCTGAAACGCAACGTCACCCCGCTGGCACGGCTGCTCGCCAGCCGACTGGCCGTGCGGCGCAGCCGGGCGAGTGCCGGTTCGATCGACCTGCGCCGGACCCTGCGCAAGTCGATGTCCACCGGCGGCGTGCCCATCGACCTCGTCCAGCGCAAACCCCGGCGGGCGCGTCCCGAACTCGTCGTGATGTGCGACGTGTCGGGTTCGGTGGCCGGCTTCAGCCACTTCACCCTGCTGCTCGTCCACGCGCTGCGCGAACAGTTCTCCCGGGTGCGGGTGTTCGCGTTCATCGACACCACCGACGAGGTCACCCGATTCTTCGACGCGGGGGCCGACCTCGGCAGCGCCATGTCGCGGATGATCCGGGAAGCCGACCTGGTCGGCTACGACGGGCACTCCGACTACGGCAACGCGTTCGGGGTGTTCGCCGAGCGGTTCACCCAGAGCATCACGTCCCGCACGTCCCTGCTGGTACTCGGCGACGGCCGCAACAACTACCGCGACCCGAACCTGGAGGCACTGGCCGGACTCGTGTCGGTGGCGAAACACGCGCACTGGCTCAACCCGGAGCCCAGCGGTCAGTGGGGATCGGGCGACTCGGCGGCCAAGGTGTACAACGAGGTCATCAGCATGCACGAATGCCGATCCGCTCAGCAGCTGGCGTCGGTGGTCGCCGGATTGCTGCCGGTGTGAACACGTAAGCTCGACACTCGTGGAACAGGGAGCAACGGGCGCGCGTCGGCGCCGCCTGGGAGTCATGGGCGGCACCTTCGACCCCATTCATCACGGTCACCTGGTGGCCGCCAGCGAGGTGGCCGACCGATTCAGCCTCGACGAGGTCGTCTTCGTACCCACCGGCAGGCCGTGGCAGAAGCAGGGCAAGGGCGTCAGCCCGGCCGAGGACCGGTACCTGATGACGGTCATCGCCACCGCGTCGAACCCGCGGTTCTCGGTCAGCCGGGTGGACGTCGACCGCGAGAAGGTGACGTACACCGTCGACACCCTGCGGGATCTGCGCAGCTACCACCCGGACGCCGAGCTGTACTTCATTACCGGTGCGGACGCCCTGGCGAGTATCCTGTCCTGGCAGGACTGGGAGGAACTGTTCTCGCTGGCGAAGTTCGTCGGGGTGTCGCGTCCGGGATTCGATCTCAACACCGAACATCTGGCCGGGCACCTGGATGCATTGCCGGAGGACGCGGTCACGCTGATCGAGATCCCGGCTCTGGCGATCTCCTCGACGGAATGTCGGCGGCGCGCCAGTCGCCATCGTCCTGTGTGGTACCTCGTGCCGGACGGTGTGGTCCAGTACATCTCCAAGCGGAACCTGTACCGGCCACCGGACTCCGAGCGCCTCGACGGCGCGACGACGATGTCCGAACCGGCCCCGGACAAGACCAAGAGTTAGACAGCACTTTCCGAACGAACTGGGAGAACATCGCGTGAGCGCAACGACCGAAGCCATCGAGATGGCACGCATCGCGGCAGTGGCTGCCGACGAGAAGCTGGCCTCCGATGTGGTGGTGCTCGATGTTTCCGAGCAGCTGGTCATCACCGACTGCTTCGTCATCGCCTCCGCCCCCAACGAGCGTCAGGTGAACGCGATCGTCGAGAACATCGAGGATCGGCTGCGTGAGGCAGGTCACAAGCCGGTGCGGCGCGAGGGCACCCGCGAAGGCCGTTGGGCACTGCTCGATTTCGTGGACGTCGTCATCCACGTCCAGCACAACGAGGAACGCAACTTCTACGCCCTCGACCGGCTGTGGAAGGACTGCCCGGCCGTGCCGGTCGAGGGCATCGGCCAGCACGGCCCGGCGGACGCGAACGGTGCGGGCGCCCCCGAGACCGAGGAGTCCGAGCTGTGACGGATGCTCCCCGTGCCCCGCGGCGACTGATACTGCTCCGCCACGGACAGACCGAGTACAACGCCGACAACCGCATGCAGGGCCAGCTTGACACCGAACTGTCGGAGCTGGGGCGGTCGCAGGCCCGCGCCGCCGCCACCGCGCTCGTCGGTCGCAGACCGATCTCCATCGTGTCCTCCGATCTGCGGCGGGCCTACGACACCGCCGTGGAGGTCGGCGACAACGCCGGTCTGCCGGTGCAGATCGACGAACGCCTCCGTGAGACGCATCTCGGCGACTGGCAGGGGCTCACGCACCTCGACGTCGACGCGCGCGCACCCGGTGCTCGCGCCGCTTGGCGCGGCGACGCGACGTGGGCACCGCCCGGCGGTGAGAGCCGCATCGACGTCGCCCGCCGGAGCAAGCCGGTGGTCGCGGAACTCGTCGAGAAGCACGAGGACTGGGCCGACAAGCCGGTGGTCCTGGTCGCTCACGGCGGATTGATCGCCGCGCTGACCGCCGCCCTGCTGGATCTGCCCGTCGACCGCTGGCCGGTGCTGGGCGGGCTGGGGAACACCAGCTGGGTGCAGCTGAGCGCGTACGGGAACCCCGATTCGCTCAGCTGGCGCCTCGACGTGTGGAACGCTTCCGCGAGTGTGGCCAGTGACGTCCTCTGAGGTGGGTGCCGGTTCCGGGGAACGCCCCGTCCTGCTCGTGCTCGCCGATTCGCTGTCGTATTACGGACCCAAGGGCGGGCTCCCGTCCGACCACCCCGGCATCTGGCCCAATATCGTTGCCCGTCAACTCGGCTGGGATGTCGAGTTGGTGGCGCGGATCGGCTGGACCAGCCGCGACGTGTGGTGGGCGCTGACCCAGGACCCGCGGGTCTGGTCCGCGGTTCCCCGCGCCGGCGCCGTGGTGTTCGCCGTCGGCGGCATGGATTCGCTGCCGTCCCCGCTCCCGACGGCGTTGCGGGAACAGTTGCGCTACGTCCGCCCGCCCGCGCTGCGGCGCGTCGTGCGGAGCGGCTACCAGTGGCTCCAGCCCCGCCTCGCCCCGCTGGGGTGGCCGGTGGCGTTGCCGCCGCGGCTGAGTGTCGAATACCTGGAGAGCTCACGGGCGGCGCTCGAGTACATGCGCCCCGAATTGCCCGTCATCGGAACACTGCCATCCGTGCACCGCAGTGAGGCCTACGGCAAGGTCCACGCGGGACGTCCCGGTGCCGTCGCCGCCATCACCACGTGGTCGGAGGAGAAGAACGTGCCGCTCGTCGACCTCGCGGAGGCGGTGCGCGCGAACGTCTTCAGCAATCAGGGCAACCCGGACGGCATCCACTGGGGCTGGGACGGACACACCGAGGTGGCCGCGGCGATGCTGACCGCGATCCGCGCGGCGGCTGTCGTGCCGGACTCCGCCGAGGGCGCGGTTCCGGCCGACCCGGTGTCGAGCGGAGCCGAGTAGTCCGATGCCCGTCATCGTCGTCACCGATTCTTCGGCATCGATCCTGCCCGAACACGTCGAGCAGTACGGGATCCGGGTGGTCCCTCTCCACGTCCTCAGTGGCGGCCGGGACTTCCGGGAGGGAATCGACGAGGTCCCCGAGGACCTCGCCGGCGTCACCACGTCGGGCGCCTCGCCCAGCGAGCTGTCCGAGGCCTACGCCGAAGCGCTGGAACTGAGTGAGGGCGCAGGCGTTCTCGCGGTCCACATCTCGCGGCAGCTGTCCGGCACATGGGAGGCGGGCCGCCAAGCGGCGCAGGAGTTCGACGGCCGCGTGCGGATCGTCGACTCCCAGTCCGCCGGAATGGGATTGGGGTACCCGGTGCTCGAGGCGGCGCGGGCCGCGCAGGCCGGCGCGAACCTCGAGACGGCATACCGGCGGGCGGTCGACGTCGCGAGCCGTGGGCATTGCCTGATCGTCGTCGACCGGCTCGACCAGTTGCGTCGCGGCGGGCGGATCGGCACCGCCGCCGCACTGCTCGGCACCGCACTGGCGATGAAGCCGGTGCTGCATCTCGTGGACGGCCGGCTGGTGCTGAAAGAGAAGACGCGGACCTCGACCAAGGCCATGGCCAGGATGGTCGACGCCGCGGTGGAGCAGGCAGGCCTGGACAGGACGGCCGTCGCTGTGCATCACATGCACGCCCAGCGGCGCGCCGAAGCGGTGGCGCAGCAACTGAAAGACCGGATTCCGCAGGTCAGCGATCTGGTCGTCACCGATTTCAGTTCGGTTCTCGGTGCGCACGTCGGGGCGGGCGCCATCGGCATCGTGCTGTGCCCGGAACCCGCATTGCAGGACGAAAACCACGATTCATCCACAACTTCGCACTGATCCACAGGCCGATTCGAATGCCGGGTCGGCGCCGCGATCCTGAGGGCGCCGCACTCTAGCGTCGCGTCCATGGGCATCAGGGAAGAACGTTCGAGAGGGCGAACCCGGCTCGCGTTCCTGACGTCGGGGGAACGCGAAGTGCTGCCGCCCGACACTCCGGCGGCGCCGGAGTGGCTGGCCGAGCCGGGTGAGGCCGGCCTCGACGGCGACCAGACGTGGTCCGCTGCGCGCCGCCGAGTCGGCTTCTCGCTGCCCGACCGGTGGCGGGACGCACGATTCGACCCCGGGCGGTCCGGGGCGATCGCGCTGATCGTGGTGGGAATCGTCGTCGCCACGGTAACTGTGCTGGCGGTGCGCAGCGATCGGCCGGCGACGCAGGCGGTTCCGTCGCTGCCCGCCGCGGGAGTGCATTCCCTGAGTCCGGCGCCGGAACCGACGGCTCCCGCCGCCGCAACGGCGCCTGCAGCCGCACCGGAGGAGGAGATCGTCGTCAGCGTGGTGGGCCTTGTGGTGTCGGCAGGCCTCGTCCGGCTGCCACCGGGCGCCCGGGTCGCGGACGCGCTCGCCGCGGCCGGGGGAGTGCGCGCCGGCGGTGACACCCTCGGATTGAATCTGGCGCAACGGCTTTCGGACGGCGATCAGGTGCTCGTGGGCGCCGCGACCACCCAGGCGCCGCCGAGTGCGGTGGGCGGCACCTCCTCGGGATCGCCGGGAACCGCGGGTACGGCGACCCCCGCGGCCGGTGGACTGGTGAACCTCAACACCGCGACGGAGACGGAACTCGACGCCCTTCCCGGTGTCGGACCCGTCACGGCGGCGGCGATCGTTGCCTGGCGCACGACGAACGGCAGGTTCACCGACATCTCACAACTGGGGCAGGTGGACGGGATCGGGCCGGTGCGGCTGGAGAAGCTGCGCGCCCAGGTCACCCTCTGATGCCCGAGAGCGAGCCGCGGCTCCTCGACCTGCGGCTGCTCCCGTTCGCCGGGATCTGCTGGGCGGCAACGCTGATCGGCATCCTCGGCGGCTCCCGTGCGGCGTGGATGCTTCTGGCGACCCTGTCGGGGACGGCCGCCCTCCTCGCCGGTTGTGCCCTACGGTCACCGCGGCGATGGACGGCGGGAACGCTCGCGCTACTGCTCTTCGGGTCGTGCTGCGCGGCAGGGGTGGCCTGGCGGGTTCAGGCAGTGGAACGGCACCCGCTGACCGAACTCGCCCGGAACGAGACGTGGGTCACGCTCGTCGTCACCCCGGTCGACGACCCCCGGGAGATCGCCGGCTTCGGACGGCACGTCCTGGTGAACGCGAACGTCGTCGAGATCCGCCGGGCAGGCGAGACGATCCACGCGGGCGGCGCGGTGGTCCTCCTCGCCCCGGCGGACGGTTGGCTCGGGCTGCTGCCGGGACAGGACGTGGTGCTGCGCGGGCAGCTGAGCCCGCCGCGGCGCCGGGACCTGAGCCTGGCGACGGTCCGGGTGTCCGGACCACCGGCGGAGGTCGGTCCCGCGCCTGCGCACCAGCGGTGGGCCGGCGCCCTGCGAACCCGGTTCGCCGCGGCCGCCGCCGTCCTGCCCGCCGGCGAGGCGGGACTGCTGCCGGGGCTGGTGGTGGGCGACACCTCGGCACTGCCCCGGGAGGTGAAGGACGACTTCACCGCGACCGGACTGACGCACCTCACGGCGGTGTCGGGGGCGAACGTCAGCATCCTGCTGGGGGCGGTGCTGCTCGTGGTCCGCGGGGTGGGGCTCGGTCCGCGGGCCGGCGCGGCGCTGGCCGCCGCCGCACTGATCGCGTTCGTGGTGGTCGCGCGACCGTCACCCAGCGTGCTGCGCGCCGCCGCGATGGGCTCGGTCGCCCTGCTGGCGCTCGTCACGGGGCGGCGGAAACAGGCGATGCCCGCGCTGGCGGCGGGCGTGATCGCCCTGCTGGTGTGGGCGCCGGAACTGGCGGTGAACTTCGGTTTCGTTCTGTCGGCGACGGCCACCGCCGGGCTGATCGTGATCGCGCCCGTGTGGGTCGACGCGCTGGTGGGTCGCGGGTGGCCGCGGGCGGCGGCGGAGACGCTGGCGGTGTCCGCCGCCGCCTTCGCCGTGACCGCGCCGATCGTGGCCGCGATGGCAGGCACCGTGAGTCTGGTGTCGATCTGCGCGAACATCCTGGTGGCCCCCGTGATCGGCGTGATCACCGTGACCGGCGCGATCACCGCGCTGATCGCGGGCATCAGTGTGCCCGTCGCGGAAGTGGTGGTGCGCCTGACCCAGTGGCCGCTGTGGTGGCTGGTGACCGTGGCCGAGCGGGGCGCGCGGATCCCCGGGGCCTCCGTTCCGGTGCCCTCGGGGCCCGCCGGTGCGGTCCTCGTCCTCGGTGCCGTACTGGCGATCGGCGCGGCGCTGCGCAGCCGGGGAACCCGGCTGGTGCTCACGGGAATCGTGGTCGGGGTGCTGGTGCTGTGGGCGCCGATCTGGCCGCCGTGGATGGGTCGCCTCGTGTGAATGCGCCCGAATGAAAACGTGAATCCAGTTGTGCTGCAATGGTTTGTACCGCATTGCTCCTGTGGGGAGTGGGCGCGGAGGGTGGCCGGCGGCACGCTGAAATTCCGGGGGTGGGGCGATTTCTGTATCGTTTCGAATTCGATTCCCGATGTGGGTATGAGACCCCCGAACACCGACTACCATCCGGTGGCAGATGTCGAGGGCGAACGGTCTTGGAACACCCGCGTTGGAGGGCGAGATGTCGGAATCGGAGCGGACGGATCTCGACGTGGACGACGAACTCGACGCCGGACAGGTGTGGAGAGCGCAGCGGGTCGTCGCTGCTCAGTCACTCGACGCCGAAGACTGCCGCATGCTGCTGTCCATGCTCGGCATCGCGGGTAACCCAGATTCGCCGGAGTCGGACTGACCCCGGTCAGGTGATCTTCCGGTGATGGTGCGCCACGATCTCCTGCGCCACAGTCGCCAGTTTGATGTTCATGTCCTGCGAGGTCGTACGGAGAATTTCCATCGCCTGGGTCTCGGAAATGTTGTGGAACGCCATCAGCAGACCCACCGCCTTCCCGATCTCACGGTTGCTCGCGAGGCCGGCTCGCAGCGTCTCGGCCTCGAGGTGCTCGTGCACCGCCGCCAGTGCCACCGCAGCGAACGAGGCGAGCATGATGCCCTGCTCGACCGAGGTGGTGTTCAGGGCCCCCGGTGTGTCGGAGAACAGATCGAGGGCGCCGACCTTGCGTCCCAGGATGACGAGACGGAATCCGGCCGCCCCGCGCACCGGCGTTTCGGCCAGCACCCGCTGCGAGAGCCGCGGCCATTGCGACGACGTGGACAGGTCCGTTTCGAATTGGGGGGTGTCGCTGACGATGGCGTCGACGCACGGCCCCTCGTTCTCGACGCGCTCGAGCTCGTCGACGCGGGCGGCGATGTCGTCGCTGGCCGCGACCGTCACGTAGCGGGACCCCTGCCGGAGCATCAGGCTCGCGTGCTGACAGCCCTCGACGAGTAGCGGTGCGGCGTCGCAGATGGCGTGGTGGACCTGCCCGAAATCCTGGCCCGCGTAGAGGAGATCGGCGAGGGTCGCGAACGTCACCGCAGACTTGCCGACAGCCTGCGAGCGTGTCGTATCGGGCACGGTGTCTCGCATCGGTTCCTCCAGCGTGCGGGCATGTGCCCGGCTCACTGATTCAGTCTGCCAGAGTGGGCGGTCGGCGCCGCTCCGAGCCGGAGGAATTCGAGAACGGACTCCGGGGGGCGGGCGGCCCGGGCCAAGATGACGTCATGGTTTCGCACACCGAGAACCCGCTCGTGGCCGTCGACCAGGGCCTGCTGCGAGGCGTCCACGAGGGCGGCGTTCTGTCGTGGAAGGGCATTCCCTACGCTGCGCCGCCGATCGGTGAGTGGCGGCTCCGCGCGCCGCGCGCGCCCGAATCTTTCGACGGGGTGCGCGACTGCTCCCGGTTCGGTCCGATCGCGCCGCAGAACGAGCACGGGCCGCTGCCCATCGATCCCGGACTGACCATCGACGAGGACTGCCTCACCCTGAACGTCTTCGCGCCGGCGGCGGATGCCGGGCGACCACGGCCGGTGATGGTGTGGATCCACGGCGGGGCGTACTACCTCGGCTCGTCCGGGCAGCGCATGTTCGATCCGGCTCGGCTGGTCGAACGCGGCGACGTCGTGGTGGTGACGTTCAACTACCGACTCGGTGCGCTGGGGTTCCTGGACTTCTCCGCGTTCTCGACCGAGGAGCACCCGTTCGACACGAACCTCGGCCTGCGCGATCAGATCGCGGCCCTGATATGGGTCCGCGACAACATCGCGGCGTTCGGCGGCGACCCGGGCGACGTCACCCTGTTCGGGGAGTCCGCCGGTGGCGGCTCGGTCACCACGCTGATGACGTCGCCGCAGGCGGAGGGGCTGTTCCATCGCGCGATCGCCGAGAGTTCGCCGGCGACGTCCGTGTACGGCAGTGCGCGGGCCGAGAGCATCGCCGAGTCGTTCCTCGAACTGCTCGACATCGCGCCCGCCGACGCGGGCCGTCTGCGCGACCTGCCCGTCGACGTACTGACGAAGGCGTGCATCGAACTCGTCCAGCAGGTGCCCGCGCGGGTCCCCGGGACGCTGGCCGTGGCCCCGACCGTCGACGGGGACGTGGTCCCGCACTATCCGGTCGCGGCGTTCCGCAAAGGCCTCGCGCATCGGATTCCGCTGCTGATCGGGACGAACAAGGACGAGGCCTCGATGTTCCGGCTGATGAAATCGCCCCTGATGCCGATCACCCCGGACGCCGTCCACCAGATGTTCGTGGCGATCGCCGCCGACCACCCCGACCTCCCCGCCGACGAGGAACAGGAGGTGGCCGCCGCGTATCCCGACTACCCGATGAAACGCTCGGCCATGGAGATCTCGCGGGACGCCGCGTTCCGGATGCCGACGTTGTGGATCGCGGAGGCGCACAGCCGTGTCGCGCCCACCTGGCTGTACCGGTTCGACTACGCCACGCCGTTCCTGCGCGCCGCACGGATCGGCGCCACCCACGGCACCGAGGTGCCCTACGTCTTCGGCAACTTCGGCGTCGTCCCGCACGACCCCACGTTCAAGCTCGGTGGGCACCGGACCGCCGGTCACGTGTCGGAGCGGATCCAGCACCGGTGGCTGTCCTTCGCCACCGAGGGAACCCCGGACGGAACCCGAGCGGAGATCGGCTGGCCGCGGTACGACGAGGCGGACCGCACGACCCTGCTGATCGGCCGATCCGACGCGGTCGTCGACGATCCGGACCGGGAACTGCGCCGGGCGTGGGGTGAGGAAGTCATCGGGTTCACCTGACCGGCGGCGCCCGGTTTCGTCTCCGCGGAAGTCGGGGATACCTGCTGAATGAGTCCTGCAGCAACGGAATCGGATCGCGACCTCAGTGTGGGCGTGGAGGAGGAGTTCTTCCTCGCCGACAAGTCCGGTCACCTCTCCTCCTCCGGACCCGACGTGGTCGCGGAGGCCGGCCACGACATTCACGGGCTCCAGCGCGAGCTGGCCCGGTGCCAGATCGAGACGGCGACGGGCGTGTGCCATACCGGGGAGGAACTGCACGAGGAGTTGCGGAGCCTCCGACGCCGGCTGGCGAAGGCGGCCGCGGGCCGCGACCTGTTGCTGGTGCCCAGTGGTACCTCCCTGATCGCCGAGGGGCTGCCCCCGGCGATCACCCCGAGCCCGCGGTACGAGGAGATGGCCCGCCACTTCGGGTCGATCGTGGATACCGTGACCACGTGCGGCTGTCACGTGCACGTGGGGATCCCGAGCCGCGACGTGGGTGTGCTGGTGAGCAACCAGGTGCGCAGCTGGCTCCCGGTGCTGCTCGCGCTCGCCGCGAACTCGCCGTTCCACAGCGGGCACGACACCGGCTATCACAGCTGGCGGCACATCATGTGGTCGCGGTGGCCGTCGGCGGGACCGCCGCCGCACTTCGATTCCGCGGACGAGTACGAGTCTTCGGTCGGCGCCATGATCGGGACCGGTGCCGCCATGGACCGGGGAATGATCTACTGGCACGTCCGGCTCTCCGACAAACAGCCGACCATCGAGGTCCGGATCGCGGACGTCGCCATGACCGCGGCGCACGCGGCGCTCTACGCGGTGGTGGTGAAGGGCCTCGTCGGGTGGGCGCTGCGCTCGATCAGGGACGGCGTCGCCGTGCCGTGGTTGCGCGTCGAGTTGCTGCGGGCGCAGTTGTGGCGTGCGGCCCGGGACGGACTCGACGGGGAATGCACCAGCCCGGCGACCGATCTTTCCCTGCCGATCCGCCGGCACCTGGAATTGCTGAACGAGTGTGTGGCCCCGGGGCTGGGCGCGAGCGACCGGGCCTTCCTCGAATCGGGACTCGACACCGTGCTGCGGGACGGCACCGGCGCCGAGCGGCAGCGTGCCGAGTTCGGGCGCGTCGGCACCCTCGCGGCGGTGGTCGACCTGCTGACCCGCGAAGTGGTCAGCTGAGCGGTGGTGGCGGAGTCAGCTCGGTGAGACCGGCTGCGGTGGTGGAGCCGAGGTAGCCGGGGTGCAGCAGCCCGGTGGATCCGGGCCCCGCGAGCAGGGTGCCCGCGCTGGAATCCGGTCCGGTGCGCAGCGGACCGGGATCGTCGATCAGCGCCTCCACCGTCGCGGTGTCGGCGAGGCTGAGGTCGATGCGCTGCCCCTCGGGGTGATACACGGCGAGGACGACCGGTTCGGGATAGTGGGCGGCGGTGCGGCGCATCACCTGGAATGCCGGATCGGTGCCCAGTGCGAGCACGGTGACATTCGCGAACGACGCGAGCCGGTCGGCGACCGCACGGCCGGAGACGTTGCGCCACGTGCGTCCGTACAGGGCGAGCGCGTCGGACAGATGACGCCTCTCGTCCTCGCCTCGCGGGCTGCCGCCCGCCGGGTCGAGCAGCGACCGCCACTGGTGCTCGTACACGCCGCACGCGGCGTCGAAGTCGTCGTCGGCGCCGTTCGCGGTGCCCACTCCGAGTACCGGCTCGAGGGCGGATCGACCACCGGCGAACACGGCCTCGGCGTGCCCGGAGACCGAGCAGCGGGCCACCAGTTGCACCGACCACCGCAGAAGCAGCCCGTCGCGGCAGGTGTACCGGAAACTCAGTTCGTACCGTTGCCCTGCCGCGCGGTCGTCGTCGAGGTCGATCGTGTGCGCGAAGCCCTCGCGCGTGACGCCGTCCACCTCGGATTCCGCGGTCATATCACGAGTGTCCACCGCCGACGCCGTCGTTGCGTGGTGATCGCCGGTGTTCGCCGTGCTCGGCCCGGTTCCGGGGTGTCGGCGAACGTGTCCGCCCCACGTGGCACGATCTTCGCGTGAGCACTCCAACTCAGCTCGAACAGCTCCATCTGGTCCTCGGCGACGAGGAGTTCCTCGTCGACCGCGCGGTGGCGCAGGTCGTCAGCCAGGTCCGCGCGAGCGCCAACGTGGCCGCCGGCGCCGAGCTCCCCGTCAACCGGCTGCGGGCGGGCGACGCCGGGGCGGCCGAACTCGCCGAACTGCTCAGCCCGTCCCTGTTCGCCGAAGACCGCGTGGTGGTTCTCGAGGCCGCCGCAGAGGCGGGCAAGGACGCGGTGGCGCTGGTCCTCGACGCTGCGGGCGACCCGCCTCCGGGCGTCGTCCTGGTGATCCTGCACTCGGGCGGTGGGCGTGCGAAAGCGATGACCGGGGCACTGGAGAAGCTCGGGGCCGTGGTGCACCCGTGCGCGAAACTGAAGTCCGGCGAACTCATCGGGTTCATCCGCGGCGAGTTCCGCACCCTCGGGGTCCGGGTGTCGCCGGACGTGGTGCAGAGCGTGTTCGAGGGAGTCGGCTCGAATCTGCGCGAACTGGCCGCCGCGTGCTCGCAGCTCACGGCGGACACCGGCGGAAAGATCGATGTCGCCGCCGTGCAGCGGTACTACTCGGGCAAGGCCGAGGTGAGCGGATTCGACGTCGCCGACAAGGCCGTCGCCGGCGACACCGCGGGCGCGATCGAGGCGCTGCGCTGGGCGATGCTGCGGGGCGTGCCCCATGTGCTGCTCGCGGACGCACTGGCAGACGCGGTGCACTCGATCGCCCGGGTCGCTCCGGCCGGGCGGGGCGACCCGTTCCGGATGGCGTCGGAACTGGGTATGCCGCCCTGGAAGATCAAGAAGGCGCAGGCCCTCGCGAAGGGATGGACACCGACGTCGGTCGGGGAGGCGCTGCGCATCGTCGCCGCCCTGAACGCCGACGTCAAGGGCGCGGCGGCCGACGCGGACTACGCCGTCGAGAGTGCCGTGGGACGCGTCTCCCGGCTACGCCAGATCTGACGACGACAACGCAGACACGACAACAGCCGCTCGGTCCGAGGACCGAGCGGCTGTTGGAGAGCCTACGACGGAAGAACCGTCAGATCTTGTTGACAGCCTGCGCAAGAGCAGACTTCTTGTTGGCAGCCTGGTTGGCGTGAATGACGCCCTTGCTGGCTGCCTTGTCGAGCTTGCGGCTGGTGGCGACGAGGAGCTCGTTGGCCTTGTCCTTGTCACCGGCCGCCGCAGCCTCGCGGAACGAGCGGATCGCCGTGCGCAGCGAGGACTTCACCGACTGGTTACGGAGTCGGGCCGCCTCGTTGGTACGGATCCGCTTCACCTGGGACTTGATGTTGGCCACGCGTAAAATCCTGTCGTCTTAAGCTGGTTACGGTCGAGAAAGCTCTGGGCGCACACATATGCACCGACAGGCGAGATTACCAGTGATCGGTGTCCGATCTCAAACCGGCGCCGGACGCGCCGACAAATCCTGCGGCTGTGCTGCTGAACGGGGGTACATGTAGCAGCATGTCTGGGATGACGCCCCCAGCATCGAAGTCGTCAACAATAACGAAGTCGTCGGCAACCTCGAAAGCCCCCGGCCGAAAATCGGGGGGCAGCACACAGGCGGGTGCGAAGGCTGCGGGAACCCCGCCGCGGACGCGGGTGACCGCCCGGCCGCGCAAGCCCGCGGAACCCGCCCACGTCTTCGACGGGTACACCGACATCGGCCGCTACGGGCTGGCGTTCGACGAGATGTTCGACCGCGACGGCACCGTACGCCCGCCCTACAAGGGCGTGTTCAAGGCGCTCGAGCCCGCGGACCGGGCCGACCTCGCCGCCCGATCCGACGCGCTGGGCAGGGCGTTCATCGACCAGGGCGTGACGTTCTCGCTGTCCGGTCAGGAACGGCCCTTCCCCCTCGACCTGGTGCCCCGCGTCATCGCGGCAGCGGAGTGGACGCGGCTCGAGAAGGGCATCAAGCAGCGGGTGCAGGCGCTCGAGATGTTCCTCGACGACGTGTACGGGGAACAGCGCATCCTGCGCGACCACGTGCTGCCGAAACGGTTGGTCACCTCCTGCGAGCACTTCCACCGGGAGGCCTCGGGGATCGTCCCGCCGAACGGGGTGCGGATCCACGTGGCCGGAATCGACCTCGTCCGCGACGAGAACGGGGTGTTCCGCGTCCTCGAGGACAACCTGCGTTCGCCGTCGGGAGTGTCCTACGTCATGGAGAACCGCCGCACGATGGCGCGCGTGTTCCCCGACCTGTTCATGTCGCACCGCGTGCGGTCCGTCGGAGACTACGCCTCGCACCTGCTGCGGGCGCTGCGGGCGTCCGCCGCCCTCAACGAGGCCGACCCGACCGTCGTCGTCCTGACGCCGGGTGTCGCGAACTCGGCGTACTTCGAGCATTCGCTGCTCGCGCGCCAGATGGGTGTCGAACTCGTCGAGGGCCGCGATCTCTTCTGCCGCGACAACATGGTCTACATGCGCACGACCGAGGGTGAACGCCAGGTCGACGTCATCTATCGCCGCATCGACGACGACTACCTCGACCCGATGCACTTCCGGCCGGACTCGGTGCTCGGGGTGGCCGGTGTGCTGAACGCGGCCCGCGCGGGCAACGTCGTCATCTCGAGTGCCGTCGGGAACGGCGTCGGCGACGACAAACTCGTCTACGCCTACGTGCCGCAGATCATCGACTACTACCTCGGGGAGAAGCCGCTGCTCGCGAACGTCGACACGTTCCGCTGCTGGCTCGACGAGGAATGTGAGGAGGTGCTGGACCGGGTCGACGAACTGGTGATCAAACCGGTGGAGGGGTCCGGCGGCTACGGCATCGTCTTCGGCCCCGACGCGTCACCGAAGGAGCTGAACACGATCACGAGGAAGATCAAGGCGGACCCCCGCGGGTGGATCGCCCAGCCTGTCGTCCAGCTGTCCACGGTGCCGACCAAGATCGGGGACGAACTGGTTCCCCGGCACGTGGACCTGCGGCCCTTCGCGGTCAACGACGGCGACGACGTGTGGGTGCTGCCGGGCGGGCTCACCCGCGTGGCCCTGCCCGAGGGATCCCTCGTCGTGAACTCCAGCCAGGGCGGCGGCAGCAAGGACACGTGGGTGCTCGCGAGCAGGAGCTCCGACGAGGAGCGCGAACTCGCAGGTGAGGAGATCGTGGCCGAACCGGCGCAATCGGCCGAGGCCGAGCAGGGACCCGAACTCAGCACCACGCAGCTGCAGCAACAGCAACAGCAACAGCAACAGGGCCCGGGAGGTGATCGCTGATGCTGGCGAGAAACGCGGAATCGCTGTACTGGATCGGCCGGTACGTCGAGCGGGCCGACGACATGGCCCGCATTCTCGACGTCGCCGTGCACCAACTGCTCGACGACGCGTCGGTGGACCCGGACCGCACGTCCCGGTTGCTGCTGCGGGTGCTCGGCATCGAGGCACCCGACACCGAACTCGACGTCCGGTCGGTGACCGAACTGGTGGCGTTCAGCCGCAACCAGGTGGGCTCGATCATCGACTCCCTCGCGAGCGCCCGCGAGAACGCGCGCGGCGCCCGCGAGGTCACGTCCAGCGAGATGTGGGAGTGCCTCAACACCACGTACAACGGCCTCGCCGAACGGGAGCGGGCGTCCAAGCGTCTCGGCCCGCACGAGTTCTTCCGGTACGTGGAGGAACGCGCGGCGATGTTCGCGGGTCTGGCCGACTCGACGATGAGCCGCGACGACGGGTACCGCTTCCTGCTGCTCGGCCGCTCGATCGAACGCGTCGACATGCTCGCGCGGATGCTGCTGTCCCGTGCCGGTGACCGCCCGTCCTCGCCCGCGTGGGTGACGGTGCTGCGCTCCGCGGGGGCTCACGACACCTACCTGCGCACGTACCGCGGCGCGCTGGACGCCAACCGGGTGGTCGAGTTCATCCTGCTGGACCGGCTGTTCCCGCGGTCGGTGTTCCACGCCATCCGGCAGGCGGAGCTGTGCCTCGCCGAACTCGACCACCAGCCGGACAGTCGCGTCGGGCCCCGGGCCGAGGCGCAGCGCCTCCTCGGCAGGGCGCGGAGCGAACTCGAGTTCCTGCCGCCCGGCGTGCTCCTCGAGGATCTCCAGGATCGGCTCGCGGGATTGCAGGAAACCTGCCGCGAGCTGGGAGAAGCCATCGCGCTGCAATATTTTCACGCCGCGCCGTGGGTGGCGTGGACCGATGCACGGGCCGTCGGCGGCGAATCCGTCGTGGAGGGAGAGCTGTGAGCTGGCGAATGAGAGTCGTGCACACCACCGGGTATGCCTACGACGCACCGGTTACGTCCTCGTACAACGAGGCGCGGCTCACCCCGCGCGGTGACAGCAGGCAGACGGTGATCCTGAACCGGGTGGAGACGACGCCGGCGACGCGGTCGTACCGCTACACCGACTACTGGGGCACCGCCGTCACCGCGTTCGATCTGCATGCGCCGCACAAGGAACTCGAGGTCACCGGACTGTCCGTCGTCGAGACCGAACCGTTCTGGGAGCCGGAGGAGAAGGCGGACTGGGACGAACTGGCGAGCCCGCCGCTCACCGACCGGTTCAACGAGCAGCTGAGCAACACCACATTCGTGCCGCGCAGCCGCAAGCTCGACACCATCGCGCGGGACCTGCGCAAGGGGCGGACCCCCGACGAAGCCGTTGTCGCGGCGGCGGACTGGGTGCACCGGGAGATGGATTACGTCCCGGGGACGACGGGCGTCCACACCTCCGCGGTCGACGCCTGGGCCGAACGGCAGGGCGTGTGCCAGGACTACGCGCACCTGACTCTGGTTCTGTTGCGCAGCATGGGAATTCCGAGTCGCTACGTGTCCGGCTATCTGCACCCGAAACCCGATGCGGCGGTCGACGAGACGGTGGCGGGGGAGAGTCACGCATGGGTGGAGGCATGGACCGGGGCGTGGTGGGGATACGACCCGACCAACGCCGTAGCGGTGAACGAACAGCACGTGTCGGTGGGCATCGGACGGGACTACGCGGACGTTCCGCCGCTCAAGGGCATCTTCTCCGGTGGCCGGGCAACAGATCTCGAAGTCGTCGTGGAGATCACACGCCTGGCGTAAAGTGCCACCCAGATCTATCTGTGGAAAGCAGGACTAACGATCCATTTCGACGAAGGTGGGTTCAATGTCTCCAACCGCACAGGAATACGTAGAAGTCGAACCGATCTCGGATCTCAAGAAATACGTAGCTGAGGCGGTCGGTACGTTCCTACTGGTCTTCGCGGCGGTGGGTACGGCGGTCTTCGCCGGGGCCAAGGTCGGGAACCTCGGTGTGGCACTGGCATTCGGACTGACCCTGCTCTTCCTCGTCTACGCCATCGGGCCCATCTCGGGCTGCCACGTCAACCCTGCCGTCACCGTGGGGCACCTCGCGCTCGGCCGGTTGTCCGTCGCGAAGGCGGGGCTGTACGTCGTCGCCCAGGTCATCGGTGGTCTCGTCGCCGGTGTGGTGGTCTACACGATCGCGCAGAGCCTGCCGTCGTACAACAGGGCGGACGACGGTCTCGGCGCCAACGGCTGGGGCGCGCACAGCCCGTCCGCCATCAAGGGACCGCTCGGCGGGGTCATCGAGAACGGTTACGGCATCGGCGCCGCGATGATCGTCGAAATCCTCCTCACCGCGCTGCTCGTGTTCGTGGTCCTCGCGTCCACCGACCAGATCTCCGACGTCCCCCTCGCGGGCGTGTCGATCGGATTCACACTCGCCGTGATCCACCTCGTGTCGATCCCGATCGACAACACGTCCGTCAACCCGGCTCGCAGCCTCGCCGTGGCGCCCTACCAGAACGGCGCGCTCGCGCAGGTGTGGTTGTTCATCGTGTTCCCGTTGATCGGCGGCGCGGTGGGCGCGCTGGTCTACCGTTCGCTGTTCGGCCGGTACGACCGATTGCAGAGCTGAGCTCCGACCGACCCGGGCCGGGTGCCCGGGGCCTGCGGGCCGGAATTCTCGCGTGCGCGGTCGTCGCGCTCACCGGAACGATCCCCGCGACCGCGACCGCCGAGGACGCGCTACGGCCGGGACCGTCGTATGTCGCCCTCGGCGACTCCCGCGCGTCCGGACCGCTCATCGAATTCTCTGAGCACCGCGACCTGTGCCTGCGATCGCCGGACCTGAACTACCCGGCGAAGCTGGCGCGGCTGATCGGCGCCGCCACTCTCATCGACGTCACGTGCTCCGCCGCCACACCCGCCCACGTGATCAGCACCGCGCAATTCGTGGGGACGCGCTTCGCCCCGCCGCAGATCGATGCGCTGCGGGCGGACACCGACGTCGTGACGCTCAGCATCGGGGGCGGCGGATCCAACCACCTGCCGGTGTCGGTGCGCTGCGGCGCCCTCGTTCCCGGCGCCGACGCCGACTGCCGCGACGACCCGCAGGCGGAGCAGCTCACGGTCGAGGGGATCGCGAAGATGGCGCCGCAGGTCGATGCCGTGGTGGCCGCGATCGTGGCGAAGGCACCGCACGCCGAGGTCTACCTGATCGGGCACGGCGGTTCCGTCGGCCGACGCGGCTGCTGGCCGAACCTGCCCGTGTCCGACGCGGACGCGGTCTGGCTCGACCGGTACTTCGAACGGTTCAACCAGATCTACGTCGACGCCGCCGCCCGGTACGGAGTGCACTACATCGACATCGCGAAGGCCGCGGTGGACGGCGGGCACGACGCGTGCGCGCCGACGGGGCAGCGGTGGTTCGAGGGCCTCGCGCCGCAGTCACCCGCCGAACCGGTACATCCCAACGCACTCGCGATGACCGCGATCGCCGAGATGGTCGCCGAAGACCTGGGTCGGTGACCGCGTCACTGCCAGCTGAAGTCCACACGCAGACGCTGCGCGACGATCTCGAACTTGGCCCGGTCCATGACGGCGCCCTCGCGGCGGATCCCCGCCTCCGGCACGTCCAGCACCCGATCCAGCCGGATCCAGCTCGGACGGCCTTCCGCGTCCCACGACCCCGTGCCGACCGCGATCCAGTCCCGGTCGCCGTCGTGCTTGCTCTGCGAGGACAGCATCAACCCCAGCAGGGTGTCGCCGTCTCGCCCGACGACGAGCACGGGCCGGTCCTTGCCCTGACTCGCGTCCTCCTCGTACGCCACCCACGTCCAGACGATCTCGCCCGGATCCGCGCGACCGTCCAGGTCGGGGGAGTACTCCACCTTCCGTGCCCGGTGGGCGGTCGGGGCGGAGTCGGCGGTGACCGGACGGCCCGGCGCCGGCTTCGGCGCGGCGGCCGTCGACCCGGTCAGGACACCGGCCGCGCGGTCCAGCGCGCCGGACTTCTGCAGCTGCGCCAGAAGCTGCGGTCCCTTGTCCCGTGCAAGTCGGCCCAACGTCTTCCCGATGCTGCTCCACGTGCTCGCCATGGCCGCCGAGCTTAGTGCGTGTATGCCGCAGCAGCCGCAACGCGGTGGCTTGGATATCCTGACAGGTGACAGTGGCCCGGAACCGGGCCGGTGCCGGTCCAGGTAAGGGGTCCCCCATCAGCAGCTTCGCCGACAAGACGTTCACGGATCCTGCCCGGATCCGGAATTTCTGCATCATCGCGCACATCGATCACGGCAAGTCGACGCTGGCCGACCGCATGCTCCAGCTCACCGGTGTGGTCGAGGAGCGGCAGATGCGTGCCCAGTACCTCGACCGCATGGACATCGAGCGTGAGCGGGGCATCACGATCAAGGCGCAGAACGTCCGGCTCCCCTGGAAGGTGGGCGACGACGAGTACGTTATCCACCTCATCGACACTCCGGGTCACGTGGACTTCACCTACGAGGTCTCCCGCGCACTCGAGGCGTGCGAGGGTGCGGTCCTGCTGGTGGATGCCGCGCAGGGCATCGAGGCGCAGACTCTCGCCAACCTGTACCTGGCGATGGAGAAGGACCTCACCATCATCCCGGTGCTCAACAAGATCGACCTACCTGCCGCCGACCCCGACCGGTACGCCGAGGAGATCGCGCACATCACCGGATGCGAACCGGGTGACGTGCTGCGCGTGTCCGGCAAGACGGGCATGGGCGTGAAGGAACTGCTCGACGAGGTCGTGAAGCAGGTCCCCGCTCCCGTCGGCGACCCCGACGGTCCGGCGCGCGCCATGATCTTCGACTCGGTGTACGACGCGTACCGCGGAGTCGTCACGTACGTCCGTGTCGTCGACGGCCGGATCTCGCCGCGCGAGAAGATCACCATGATGTCGACGGGCACCACTCACGATCTGATCGAGGTCGGCATCATCTCGCCCGAACCGAAGGCGAGCATCGGCCTCGGCGTCGGCGAGGTGGGTTACCTCATCACCGGTGTGAAGGACGTCCGGCAGTCGCGTGTCGGCGACACGGTCACCGCCGCGCGCGGCGGTGCGACGGAACCCCTCGTGGGATACCGCGACCCTAAACCGATGGTCTACTCCGGCCTCTACCCGCTCGACGGCTCGGACTACCCGGTGCTGCGCGACGCCCTGGACAAGTTGCGTCTCAACGACGCCGCCCTGGCGTACGAGCCGGAGACGTCGGTGGCGCTCGGGTTCGGGTTCCGCTGCGGATTCCTCGGACTGCTGCACATGGAGATCACCCGCGACCGCCTCGAGCGCGAGTTCGGGCTCGAGCTGATCTCGACCTCGCCGAACGTGGTGTACCGGGTGGTGATGGAGGACGGCGCCGAGCACGTCGTCACCAACCCGTCGTACTGGCCGGAGGGCAAGATCCGCGAGGTCTACGAGCCGATGGTGAAGTGCACCGTCATCGCCCCGAGCGAGTTCATCGGCGCGATCATGGAGCTCTGCCAGAACCGGCGCGGTGAACTCGGCGGCATGGACTACCTGTCCGAGACCCGTGTCGAGTTGCGCTACGAGATGCCCATGGGCGAGATCATGTTCGACTTCTTCGACGCCCTGAAGTCGCGGACCAAGGGGTACGCCAGCCTCGACTACGAGGAGTCGGGCGAGCAGCAGGCCGATCTGGTGAAGGTGGACATCCTGCTGCAGGGTGAGGCCGTCGACGCGTTCTCGTCGATCGTGCACCGCTCCGCGGCCGGCGCGTACGGCGGGCGGATGACGTCGAAGCTGCGTGAGCTGATTCCGCGCCAGCAGTTCGAGGTGCCGATCCAGGCGGCGATCGGCTCGAAGATCATTTCGCGTGAGAACATCCGCGCGATCCGCAAGGACGTGCTCGCCAAGTGCTACGGCGGCGACATCAGCCGTAAGCGCAAGCTGCTCGAGAAGCAGAAGGAAGGCAAGAAGCGGATGAAGACCATCGGCCGGGTCGAGGTTCCGCAGGAGGCCTTCGTGGCGGCGTTGTCGTCCGAGTCCGTCGGGGACAAGCCGAAGAAGTAGACGCCCGATCCTGTTGTCCGTCGACGTCTGATCGAAAGTAGGTGCGGCACGTGGCCCTCGAAACCTGGCTGACCCGGACACTGGGAATCGAGGTGCCGATCTTCGGCGCCCCGATGGGCGGACGGGCCGGCGGGACCCTCGTCGGCGAGGTGTCGAAGGCGGGCGGGCTCGGCCTGCTCGGCGCGGCCCGCTACGCAACCCCTGAGTGGGTCGCGAAGGAGACGGCGGTCGCGCGGGGCATCGGCGGCGACGCGTTCGGAATCGGGTTGATGACCTGGGCGCTCGACGACGACGACGCTCTCCTCGGCGCCGCTCTGGCGGAGAACCCGCGGGTCGTGTCGCTGTCGTTCGGTGACCCCGCCCCGTACGTGGAGCGGATCCACGCCACCGGGGCACTGGTGGCGTCCCAGGTGAACACGATCGACGACCTGCGGGTCGTGGAGGCGGCGGGCGTCGACTTCGTGATCGCCCAGGGCGGCGAGGCGGGCGGCCACACCGGCAGGATCGGGACGCTGCCGCTGCTGCAGGAGGTCCTGGAGGCCACGACGCTGCCGGTGCTCGCCGCAGGCGGTATCGCGACCGGCCGTGGTCTCGCGGCCGTGCTTGCGTCGGGCGCGGAGGGCGCGATGATCGGAACCGCGCTGCTGGCCAGCCCCGAGACGATCGGGCCGGAGTACGCCCGCGGCAAGCTGATCGCGGCGGGCAGCGCCGACACCGTGTACACGTCGGTGTTCGACCAGGCCCGCAGCCAGCCGTGGCCGACCCGGTGGGGTGGGCGGGCCCTGAGCAACGACTTCACGTCACGCTGGCACGGCGCGGAGGCGCCCGACGCCGAACTCGCCGCCGCCTACGATCCCGCGAACCCGGACCTCGGTGTCGTGTACGCCGGGGAAGCGGCGGGTCTCGTCACGGCGGAGCGGCCGGCAGGGGCCGTGGTGCGGCAGATCGCGGCCGACGCGGAGCGATTGCTTCACCGTTACGCGGAGTAACCCGTAGGGCCCGAGCCACCGAGTATGCGGCGGCAGGACCGATGGGTGACGAGCGCGGGTTGTACCCCTGGGAATCCGGGGTCGACGGCTCGGCGGTGGAACTCGACCGCGGAAGCCTGACCCAGATGCGGAGATCATCGCGACCGCCAACGGCAGCGTCGACGGCCTCGCCGACCGGCTGCCCGCGCTGGCGGGCAAAACGGCGGTGCTGTCCCAATTCATGTTCGCCACCGGGCAACTCGTCGTCGGCGCCGACCCCGATGACGGCGCGAGTGCGGTGTTCCGCAGGTTGGGGCTGACGCTGCCGCAGGCGCTCGTGGACGAGGCGGGGGCGACCGGGGGCCGTCTCGCCCTCAGCCCCGAGCGGGTGGACGCCCTGAACGCGGATCTCGTCGTGATGCTGCCCAACGGCGGCACCCGCGACGACCTGATGGCGCTGCCGGGGTTCGACCGGTTGCCGTCCGTGCAGCAGGGTGGTCTCGCCGTCGAGGATGATGCGACGGTGGTCGGTTTCAACACCCCGTCCAGTCTTTCCCTGCAGTACTCGCTCGGCCGGATCACACCGCAACTGGAGGCGGTCGGCGCCTGATCAGACCATGTTGTGGGCGGGCTGGAATCCGCCCGCCGCGGCCTCCTCCGCGCGAATGACGTGGACCACCGCGTTGATCAGCGCCAGATGGGTGAACGCCTGCGGGAAGTTGCCGAGGTGCCGCCCCGAGTCGGGGTCGATCTCCTCCGCGTACAGCTTGAGGGGGCTCGCGAATCCGAGCAGCCGATCGCACAGGCGTTTCGCGCGGTCCAGTTCACCGATCTCTACGAGCGCCGACACGAGCCAGAACGAGCAGATCGTGAACGTGCCCTCCTTGCCGCTCAGTCCGTCGTCCGTGGTCTCCACCCGATAGCGGAGCACCAGCCCGCCCTCGGTCAGCTCGTCCGCGATGGCGAGCACGGTCGCGCGGATACGCGGATCGTCCGCGGGCAGGAACCGGAGCAGCGGTGCGAGCAGCAGCGACGCGTCGAGGCTGTCGCTGCCGTACCGCTGCGTCAGGACGCCGCGCGCATCGACGCCGTGCTCGAGGATGTCGTCTTTGATCTCGTCGGCCAGCTCGGACCATTGCTGCGCATAACTCGTCTCACCCTGCTGATCGGCGAGCTTCGCGCCGCGGTCGAGGGCCACCCAGCACATGATCTTCGACGACGTGAAGTGCTGGGGCTCGCCGCGGACCTCCCAGATCCCGCGGTCGGGGAGACGCCAATGCTTGACCGCCTCCTCGACCTGGCGTTTGAGCATCGGCCACAGGGTTTCCGGGACCCTCTCACGGGATTTCACGTGCAGGTACACCGAATCGAGGATCGTTCCCCAGATGTCGTGCTGGACCTGGTCGTAGGCGCCGTTTCCGATCCGCACCGGTCGCGCACCGTCGTAACCGGAGAGGTGGTGCAACTCCGACTCCTCCAGCGTCTGCTCCCCGCCCACGCCGTACATCACCTGCAGCGGATGATGGTTGCCGTCCTCGGCGCTCGACACGTCGTAGATGAACGAGAAGAAGTCGTTGGCCTCGCGGTCGAGTCCGAGGCTGTACAGGCCCCACAGCGCGAACGTCGAATCCCGCACCCATGCGTAGCGGTAGTCCCAGTTCCGTTCGCCGCCCGGGGTTTCCGGGAGCGATGTGGTCGACGCCGCGAGCAGGGCGCCGGTGGGGGCGTACGTCAACCCCTTCAGTGCGAGAGCGCTGCGCTGCAGGTAGCCCCGCCACTTGTGGTCGGGAAAGCGGCCGATGGTGATCCACTCGCGCCAGCACTTCGCCGTCTGCCACATCTTGTCGGCCGCCTCGTCGAATGTCTGCGGTGCGGGCATGTGAGCCCACGACAGGGCGACGAACACGTTGTCGCCGTCGACCATCCGGGTCCGGGCCCGGGCCTCCCGCCCTTCGAGTCCGATCTTCATGTTCGTCGTCAGCCGCAACGTCGGGTGGTCGCCCGGGCGGCTCGACTTACACGTGGCGGTGGCCTCTTCGTAGACCTTGCCCGTGTACTCCCAGTGCGCCGCGCCGCGGTGGTAGTCGAACGCGGGCTCGCAGCTCATCTCCAGTTCGACGGTCCCGTTGACGCATTTCACCGTCCGCAGCAGGATGTGTTCGGCGTCCCAGTCGGTGGGGGTGCGGCGGTGCGAGCGCGAGCGCTGCTCGACGTTGTGCCACGGGCCGAGCACGAGGGCGTCGCGCACGATGAGCCAGCCCGTCTCGGTCTGCCACGTCGTCTCGACGATCAGTCCCCCCGGCAGATAGCGGCGGGCGGCGGGTACGTTCTGCCCGTACGGCCCGATGCGGAAGTGGCCCGCGCTGCGGTCGAGGACGGCGCCGAAGACGCTGGGGGAGTCGGGCCGGGGAATGCACATCCACTCGACCGAGCCGTTGCGGGCGATCAGGCAGGTGGACTCGCAGTCCGACAGGAACGCGTAGTCGTCGATCGGCGGGAACGAATGGTGGTGATGGTGCGGGGCCGCATGCAGCCGGCCGTGGGAGTGCGCGTCGCTGGACACCATGTGATCATCATCGACCGCCGCCGTCCCCGTCGTCCACCTGTCTGCCGTCCACCTGTCTGCCGGTCACGAGCCGGTCGACGATAGGCTGGCCCGGTGGACCGGATGGCGAGTTGGTGGGACGGCTTCGAGCTGTGGATCGCCGGACTCCCGTTCGTTCCGCAGGTCGCCCTCGTGCTGCTGGTGATGGTGCCGGTGTGCCGGGGACTGGCGTGGCTGCTCGATCGTGGGCTGGCCGCAGTCTTCGTCCTGCTCAGGCGGGACGTCTCGAAGGTGGAGGAACCCTGATGCCGCGCTCACGCGTCACACTCGCGCTGCTCGCGCTGATCGTCCTCGTCGTCGTCGCCTGGCTGCTCACCCGGTAAATCCTGTTCGATGTGGGACGTTGGTTCAGGCTCTGCTACATTTCACGGCGTGTCTGAAGCCGCTGTACACCAGGTCCGCCATGAATTGGCGTTGATCGCTGTCGGCATGCTCGCAGTCGCCGACATCGACTGTTGTTGATTTCTCCTCGCACACAGAAATGCGCGCGGATGACACCGCGCACGCTCGACCGGTTTCGCGCTGCTGATTTTCGTTCGCATTCCTGATTCCGTTCGGGCGGTCTTTGCGTTACTCCTCTCGCACCACCTCCCACGTTTTACGCAACACCCCTCTGTGACAGATCCCCAGGAAGGTTTCTCCCATGAAACGCCGTTCTCGTAGTCTTCTCACGGCCCTCGTGACGCTCGGAGCTGTGGCGCTGACCGCGTGCAGCGGCGGCGCCAGCGACACCGCCGGCGGCGACTCGGCCGGTGCCGACGGCAGCGCGGGCACCATCAACCTGTACGCGTACGCCGTGCCGAAGCCGGGCTTCGACAAGCTGATCCCCGCGTTCAACGCCACCGACGAGGGCAAGGGCGTGGCGTTCCAGCCGTCCTACGGTGCCTCCGGTGACCAGTCCCGCAAGGTCAAGGACGGCGCCGAGGCCGACTTCGTCAACTTCTCCGTCGAACCCGACATCACCCGCCTCGTCGACGCCGGCCTGGTGGACAAGAGCTGGAACCAGGACGCCTACAACGGAATTCCGTTCGGTTCGGTCGTCACCATCGTCGTGCGCGAGGGCAACCCGAAGAACATCCACGACTGGGACGACCTGCTGCGTCCCGACGTCGAGGTCGTGACCCCCAACCCGTTCAGCTCCGGATCCGCGAAGTGGAACCTGCTCGCGCCGTACGCCGCGAAGAGCAACGGTGGCCAGGACCCGGCCGCCGGTCTCGACTACATCACCGCACTGGTGAACGACCACGTGAAGATTCAGCCGAAGTCGGGCCGTGAGGCGTCGGAGGCATTCCTGCAGGGCACCGGCGACGTGCTGCTCAGCTACGAGAACGAGGCGCTGTTCATCGAGGGCAACAGTGACCCCGTCGAGCACGTGACCCCGCCGACCACGTTCAAGATCGAGAACCCGGTCGCGGTGCTGTCGAACAGCAAGAACCTGGAGAAGGCCAACGCGTTCAAGGACTTCCTCTACACCACCGAGGGCCAGAAGCTGTGGGCCGAGGCCGGATTCCGTCCGGTCGATCCCGCGGTCGCCACGGAGTTCACCGACAAGTTCCCGGCGCCGGCCAAGCTGTGGACCATCGCCGATCTCGGCGGCTGGGCCAAGGTCGACTCCGAGGTGTTCGCCAAGGACACCGGGTCCATCGCAGTGATCTACGACAACGCAACCAAGTAAGACCGACGTGAGCGACACATCGACGACGACGGGCGGACGCGGCATCACGGTGCCGCCTCCGCCCGTTCCGCCTGCGCGTAAGAAGGTCGCCCGGGTCACCGGTGCCGTGGGACCGCTCGGCATCGGCATCGCGACCCTGTGGCTGAGCGTCATCGTGGTCCTGCCCCTCGCGGCGCTCACCGTGGCCTCGTTCGGCGACGGGATCGCTGGCTTCGTCGACGCGATCACCTCGCCGGTGGCGGTGGCGTCCCTGCGGGTCACGGTCGTGGTGTCCGTGGTGGTGGCCGTGATCAACGTGATCATGGGCACGCTCATCGCGTGGGTTCTCGTGCGCGACGAATTCCCCGGCAAGCGGGTCGTGAACGCGCTGATCGACCTGCCGTTCGCGTTGCCGACCATCGTGGCCAGCATCGTGCTGTTGTCGCTGTACGGCCCGGAGAGCCCGATCGGCGTCCACCTCAACGCCACGCAGCCCGGCCTGATCGTGGCGCTGGCGTTCGTGACGTTGCCGTTCGTCGTCCGCTCGGTGCAGCCGGTGCTGATCGAGGTCGACAAGGAAGTCGAGGAGGCCGCGGCTTCCCTCGGCGCCGACAACGTGACGATCTTCCGCAAGGTGGTGGTGCCGACCCTGACTCCGGCGATCATCAGCGGCGCGGGGCTCGCGTTCGCCCGCGCGATCGGCGAGTATGGTTCCGTCGTCCTGATCGGCGGAAACATTCCCCGAGAGACTCAGGTCGCATCCCAGTACATTCAACAGCAGATCGAAATCGACAGGCCGGCCGCCGCGGCGGCCGTGTCGGTGGCTCTCCTGGCCATCGCATTCGTGACGCTGTTCGCCCTCCGGGTCTTCGCCAGCCGGGGGCAGCGTCGTGAGGAGCAGGCGGAATGAAGCTCTCTGGGTCCACCCGGATCACCCTGCGCACGGTCGCGCTGCTCTACCTGTTCGGCCTGCTGGTGGTGCCCATCGTCATCATCCTGTTCCGCACGTTCGAGAACGGGATCGGCGCCTTCGTCGATTCGATCAGCACACCCGCCGCGATCTCCGCGCTCAATCTGTCCCTGCTGATCGTGGCTATCGTCGTCCCGGTGAACGTGGTGTTCGGAATCGTCACGGCCCTCGCGCTGGTGCGGGGCCGGTTCCCGGGCCGCGGTCTGGTACAGGCGGTGGTCGACCTCCCGTTCGCCGTCTCACCCATCGTGGTCGGTGTGTCGCTGATTCTGCTGTGGGGCGCCAACGGCTGGTTCGGCGGGCTCGAATCGCTGGGGTTCAAGGTGATCTTCGGGCTCCCCGGGATGGTCATCGCCACCCTGTTCGTGACGTTGCCGTTCGTCGTGCGGGAGGTGGAGCCCGTCCTGCACGAGATCGGCGAGGAACAGGAACAGGCCGCCGCGACGCTCGGCGCGAGCCGCTGGCAGACGTTCTGGCTGATCACCCTGCCTGCCATCCGCTGGGGTCTGACCTACGGCGTGGTCCTAACGGTTGCCCGTTCGCTGGGCGAATTCGGCGCCGTGATCATGGTGTCCTCGGGCTTCCCCGGGGTGTCCCAGACCCTGACCCTGCTCGTGCATTCGCGCTACATCGACGACCACAACACGTTCGGTGCGTACTCCGCAGCCACCCTGCTGATGGGCATCGCGCTGATCACCCTGCTTCTGATGACTCTGCTCGACCGCAAGAGGAGCACCACATGATTACCGTGACCGGCGCCCGGAAGAACTACGGGTCCTTTGCTGCTCTCGACGATGTCTCCATCGACATCCCCTCGGGTTCGCTGACGGCGCTTCTCGGGCCCAGCGGGTCGGGCAAGTCGACGCTGCTCCGCTCCATCGCCGGGCTCGAGGCCCTCGACTCCGGCACCGTCGTGATCGGCGGGAACGACGTCACCGACATCTCCCCGCAGAAGCGGGACATCGGCTTCGTGTTCCAGCACTACGCGGCGTTCAAGCACATGACGGTGCGCGACAACGTCGCGTTCGGTCTGAAGATCCGCAAACGGCCGAAGCCGGAGATCGACAAGAAGGTCAACGAGCTTCTCGAGATCGTCGGCCTCGACGGCTTCCAGCACCGCTACCCGGCGCAGTTGTCCGGCGGTCAGCGTCAGCGGATGGCGCTCGCGCGGGCACTGGCGGTGGATCCGAAGGTGCTGCTCCTCGACGAGCCGTTCGGTGCGCTCGACGCGAAGGTCCGCACGGACCTGCGCACCTGGCTGCGCCGGCTGCACGACGAGGTGCACGTGACGACGGTGCTGGTCACCCATGACCAGGAGGAGGCGCTCGACGTCGCCGACCGGATCGCGGTCCTCAACAAGGGCCGGATCGAGCAGATCGGGGAGCCGGCGGACCTCTACGACCGCCCCCGCAACGACTTCGTGATGTCGTTCCTCGGGTCCGTGGCCAAACTCAACGGGCAGTTGGTCCGGCCGCACGACATCCGCCTCGGCCGCGACCCCGACCTGGCCCTCGCGCAGCAGGCGGGGACGGCCGAATCGCTCGGGGTCACGCGGGCCACGGTGGAGCGCGTGGTTCACCTCGGATTCGAGGTGCGGGTGGATCTGCGCAACGAGGCCACCGGCGAACCCTTCTCCGCCCAGGTCACCCGCGGCGACAGTGCGGCACTCGGCCTGCGCGAGGGCGAGACCGTCTACGCGCGGGCGACACGGGCACCCGAACTCCCGGAGGCCGAAGTTCCGGTCTCCCTGTAACTCCCCGCCGATGTAGGAGGCGACTGTGGCGACCCCGGTGAATCCCGTCCGTGACAACGTTCTGATCGTGCACTGGCACGATCTGGGCCGTCACCTCGGGTGTTACGGTGCGTCCGGGGTGCGCAGCCCGAACCTCGACCGGCTGGCCGCGGAGGGCGTGCTGCTGACCGACGCGCATGCGGCGGCGCCCCTGTGCTCGCCCTCGCGCGGCGCCCTGTTCTCGGGCCGGTACCCGCACAGCAACGGACTGATCGGACTCGCGCACCACGGCTGGCAGTACCACGACGACGTCCGCACGCTGCCGTCCCTGCTGGCGGAGGCGGGCTGGTACACGGCCCTGTTCGGGATGCAGCACGAGACCGCCTATCCCAAGCGGCTCGGCTTCCACGAGTACGACGTGTCGAACTCGTACTGCGAGTACGTCACCGATCGGGCGTCGCGGTGGCTGGCGCGGTTCCCTCCGCACCCGTTCCTGCTGACCGCAGGCTTCTTCGAGACGCACCGACCGTACCCGGTCGACAGGTACGCACCCGCAGATCCCGAGGGTTTCGACGTGCCCCCGTATCTGCCCGACCGTCCGGAGGTCCGTGAGGACCTGGCCGGATTCCACGGGTCGATCGAGGTGGCGGACGCCGCGGTCGGCAGGCTGCTGCAGACCCTGGAGGACGAGGGGCTGGACGACAGCACGTGGGTCGTGTTCCTCACCGACCACGGCGAGGCGTTCCCCGGTGCGAAATCGACGCTGTATGCGCCGGGCACCGGTATCGCGACGATCATCCGCCCACCGCGGAGGCTGCGGGCGGCCCCACGCGTCTACGACGACCTGTTCAGCGGGGTGGATCTGGTTCCCACCCTCCTCGAACTGCTGGGTGTCCCGGTCCCCGCGGCCGTGGAGGGCGTCTCCCACGCCGAGCAGTTGCTGGGCCGGTCGGAGGAGGCGGCGCGCGACGTCCTGTTCACGGAGAAGACGTTCCACGACAGCTTCGACCCCATCCGCGCGGTACGCAGCAAGCGGTTCAGCTACATCGAGAACTACGCGCCGCGGCCCAGGCTCGACCTGCCCCTCGACATCGAGAACAGCCTGTCCGGTGCGGTGCTGGGCACCGAGCATCTCCTGCCGCGTCCGAGCCGGGAACTCTACGACCTGCTCGCCGATCCCGGCGAGCGCGACAATCTCGCCGACACCGACGACTTCGCCGGGACGCAGGCCGAGTTGGCGCTCGAACTCGCCACGTGGCGACGGGCGACGGGCGACTCGATCCCGAGCGAGGAGGAGGGAACGGCCTACGCCCGGAAGGCGATGGAGGAGTACCTCGCCACGCTCGGCCGGGTGCCGGACGTGCGGTCGGCCTACAGCGAGGAACGCGGAATCCTGGACGAACCCCGGAGCGGCGTGGAGACGTAGCGGCGAGGTAGGGCGCCGCGGACGGATGATCGCGGTTCCGTCTTCGCGGCCTGCACACCAGTGATGGACTGGGAGGGTGAGCGTCGACTACCCGCGGTTCACCCCACCGAGGCCGCTGACCGACGTGCTGCGCCGCCTCGGCCGGTCGGCGACCCTCTGCGGGCCGGGCGACGCCGCGGTGACGGGGATCAACCAGGATTCGCGTCTCGTCCGGGCCGGGGACGTGTACGCGGCGCTGCCGGGCCGCCACCGTCACGGGATCGAGTTCGTGGCCGATGCCGCGTCGCGCGGTGCGGTCGCGATGCTCAGCGACCGGAAGTCGGACGTCCTGCCGACGATCGTGGTGGACGATCCGCGCCGGGTTCTCGGTCCGCTGGCGTCGTGGGTGTACGGCGATCCGTCCGAGGCGCTCGACGTCTACGGGGTGACCGGGACGAACGGGAAGACCAGCACCGTGTACCTCCTGGAAGCGGGACTGCGCGCGGCCGGGGCCGCCGCCGGAATGATGACGGGAATCGCGGTCCGGGGACCCGGCGGTTCACGGGCCGCGACCCGGACGACACCCGAGGCGTGCGAACTCCAGCAGACGCTCGCCGCGTTCGCCGAACAGCGGATCGGGGCGGTCGCGATGGAGGTGTCGAGCCACGGTCTCGCTCTGCACCGGATCGACGGGACGTCTTTCCGGGTGGGGGTGTTCACCAATCTCGCCCGCGACCATCTGGACTTCCACCCCGACATGGACGCGTACTTCGCGGCAAAGGCCCGATTGTTCGAACCGGGGCACTGCGCCGCGGCAGCGATCGGCGTTGACGACGAGTTCGGGCGCCGCCTCGCTGCCACCGTCACCGTGCCCCGCGTGACGTTCTCGTCGAGGACGCCGGCGGCCGACTTCTACGCCTCCGCCGTGCACGCCGACGAGGGCGGCACGTCGTTCACGCTCCGCGGCGCCGGGGACCGGAAACCGGTGCGGCTCCGGCTACTCGGAGTGCATCAGGTGGACAACGCACTCGCCGCGATCGCCGCCCTCGCCGCTCGCGGCGTGGACCTCGACGCGGCGGTCGCCGGGATCGAGACCCTCGACACCGTGCCCGGACGGCTGGAGGCGGCACTCCGCCGGCTCGTCGCACGCTAGGCCGACAGTGTCTCGTGCCGGGCGAGTTCGGCGAGAATCCGGGCGACGAGGTCGTCGAGATCGGCGCCGGTGGTGTCGAACGCGAGATCCGGGGTCTCAGGGGCCTCGTACGGTGCGTCGATCCCGGTGAGGCCTCGGAGTTCGCCTGCCCGCGCCCGGGCGTAGAGCCCCTTGGGATCGCGCCGTTCGCATTCGTCGACCGGGGTGCTCACGTGGATCTCGAGAAACGGCAGGCCCGCGGCCTCGTTGAGCGCCCGGGCAATCGCCCGGTCCGATCGGAGCGGCGAGACCATCGACGCGATGGCGACCACCCCGGCGTCCGCGAACAACCGGGTGAGGTGGCCGACGCGGCGGATGTTCTCGGCCCGGTCACCGGGTGAGAAACCCAGGTCGTCCGAGATGCCGTGCCGGACGTTGTCGCCGTCGAGAAGGTACGCGGTCCGGCCCGCGTCGACGAGCGTCCGTTCGAGCGCGACCGCGACGGTCGACTTTCCGGACGCGGGCAGCCCGGTGAGCCAGATGGTGGCGCCCCGCTGCCCGGTCGCGGACCAGCGTCGATCCCGTTTCAGCGACGACGGATGCCACTTGATGTCGTGCCGGGTCTGCTCGCCAGGAACCACTTCGCGGGTGTCGCTGACGGTTCCGGCGCCGACGGTGTCGTTGCTCTGCTCGTCGATGAGGATGAACGCACCCGCGTCGCGATTGGTGGCGTACGGGTCGGCGAGCACCACCGTGCTCGTCCGGAGCGTGATTCGGCCGATGTCGTTGAGGGCGAGTTCGCTGGGGGAGTCGTGTTCTTCGAGGGTTTCCGGGTCGAGCCGCGTGTGCAGCTCCTGCACCGTGGCGCGCACGGTGCGGCTGGTGTGCTTGAGGGCCACCCGGTCGCCCGCCCGCAGCGGCGTTTCGCTCAGCCAGCACACGGTCGCGTCGATCTCGCGGGCCGGGACGGGTGCGGTGGCATCGGTCGCCGCACTGACGACGAGGTCGCCGCGGGCGACGTCGACGTCGTCGGCGAGTTCGAACGACACCGACAGCGGCGCGACCGCGACGGCCCGGTGCGGATCGAGGGTGTCGAGGGCGGTGACCGTGCTGCGGGAACCGGCAGGCAGCACCACCACCTCGTCCCCGACGGACAGGGTGCCCGCCGACAGCCGGCCGGTGTAGCGGCGCCGCTGATGGTCCGTGGGACGCGCGACCCACTGGATGGGCAGTCGCAGTTCGGACGCGACGGCCGACGGCGCGGCGAGTTCCACGCCTTCGAGATACTCGAGGAGCGTGGGCCCGTTGTACCAGGGCGTCGAATCCGACCGCGTGACCACGTTGTCTCCCCGGGTGGCGGACACCGGGATCACCGTGACGTCGCGGCCGCCGAGGCGCTGCGCGAGCAGGCCGAGTTCGGATTCGACTTCCTTGAACCGGGTCTCGTCGAAGTCGACGAGGTCGATCTTGTTGACCACCGCGACCAGGTGCGGGACGCCGAGGAGGTCGGCGATCCGGGCGTGGCGCCGGGTCTGCCGGAGCACCCCGGTGCGTGCGTCCACCAGCAGCACGGCCACGTGGGTGTTCGACGCCCCGGTGAACATGTTGCGGGTGTACCGTTCGTGCCCCGGTGTGTCGGCGAGGACGAAACTCCGGGTCGGCGTCGAGAAGAAGCGATAGGCGACGTCGATGGTGATGCCCTGCTCGCGTTCGGCCCGCAGACCGTCCGAGAGCGCGGCGAGGTCCGCCTCACCGTCGGCGTTCGTCACCGCCTCGAGGTGGTCGGTGGGCAGGCTTCCGGTGTCGTGGAGGAGGCGGCCGATGAGGGTGCTCTTCCCGTCGTCGACGCTGCCCGCGGTGGCGAGTCGCAGCAATTGGCGAGGCCGGCCGGTGGTGGTCATCAGAAGTACCCCTCGCGCTTGCGGTCTTCCATCGCGGCAACGGAAGTCCTGTCGTCGGCCCGGGTTTCCCCGCGTTCGGAGACCGTGGCCGCGGCGATCTCCTCGATCACGCCGGCGACGTCGCCGGCATCCGAACGCACCGCGCCGGTGATGGTGAGGTCCCCGACCGTGCGATACCGCACCCGGAGCCGTTGCACCAGTTCGCTTTCGGTGGGCAGCGTGTACTCGGACAGTCCGAGCAGGATGCCGTCGCGCTCGAACACCTGCCGTTCGTGGGCGAAGTAGATCGACGGCAGTGCGAGCTTCTCGAGTTCGATGTAGCGCCAGATGTCGAGTTCGGTCCAGTTGCTGAGCGGGAACACCCGGACCTGCTCGCCGCGGCGAATCCGCCCGTTGTACAGCGACCACGGCTCGGGCCGCTGCGAACGCGGATCCCACTGCCCGAACTCGTCGCGGAAGCTGAGTACCCGCTCCTTCGCGCGGGCGCGTTCCTCGTCTCGGCGCGCGCCACCGAAGGCGGCGTCGAAGCGGTGCTCCTCCAGGGCGTCGAGTAGGGTCCGGGTCTGCAACCGGTTCCGGGACGTGCCGGGACCGCCCGTTTCGGTGACGCGGCCCTTGTCGATCGACTCCTGCACCGACGCGACGATCAGCCGGTGACCGTCCTCGGCGAGCCTGCGATCGCGGAATTCGATCACCTCGGGGAAGTTGTGCCCGGTGTCGACGTGCAGGACGGGAAACGGCAACGGGGACGGCCGGAACGCCTTCTCCGCCAGCCTCAGCAACACGATCGAATCCTTGCCTGCCGAGAACAGCAGCACCGGTCGCTCGAGTTCCGCGACCACCTCGCGGATGATGTGCACGGCCTCCGCCTCCAGCGCGCGGAGTTCGTCGACGTGTGCGTCCGTGTCGGTGGACGGTGCGGCGGTCACAGCGGAAGTCCGTTCGCGGCGGCCTCGGACCGGTATCGCTCGACCCACTCCTTGGAGCGGCCGTCGCTCTGCCGTTTCAGCGGCGGCGGGGGCGCGAGATCGGCGTCGAGGCCGAGTTCGACGAGCACCTTCGCCGCCGTCGCCTGCGGGGCCGCGACGAGATCGTCGAAACTGATGTCGATGTGGTCGAGGCCCTCCGTCTCGAACCAGTTGCGCCACTGCACATCCTGATCGCGGAGGATGCGGACGAGGTGGGCGATGCCGTCCGCGTGGTACTCGGCGCCGTCGTGCGGGGCCGGCGGGGTGGCGTCGTCGCGCCACACCTGGGTCTGCACCGCCCGCCACATCGATACCGCCTGCGCGACGACGTCACGCCGGTAGACGTGGATGAAGGCGAGGTCGCGGTCCAGGATGTCGCCGAGGGCGGACCGCAGGTCGTTGCCGGACCGGTCCGGAAGTCCGGCGGCGCGGTCGAGGACGAGCGGCACCTGGTTCCACATCAGCTTGCCGCCCCACACGCCGTTGGGGGTGCGCCCGACGCTGAGCAGTTGATCGCGCCACTGCTCCGCGGTGCGGGTGTCGGCGGTTCCCGGTTCGAGCGGGGCGAGCAGGGAGAGCACCGTCTCGTCGGTGACCGACTCGAACCATTGCCGTGGCTGCGGTGACCGGCTGGTGGACGGCAGGTACTGGAAGAACTCCTCCGGGTTGCCTGCCACGGTCGTGGCACGAAGGGATTCGACGAGCAGCGTGCTGCCGCTGCGCTGCGACGCGCAGACGAGATATGAGCGTGGCTCCGACATGCCGGAAACTATAAGGGCGAAATTCGGTGCCGCAATCGGGACGAAATCGAATTTGCGTGATGGAAACACTTGATTTATCCGCGGCGGTCGATTTGTCGGATCCGGCGTCGTGGCGGTGCGTTGATCGAGCAGCTCAGGGCAGTTTTCGGGAACGCCGATCCGGTTCGCTCGTCGCCGGAAGAATGGCGTAGCGACAGGCGAATATGAATCAGGCTGATTTTAACGACCGAAATGGACTCTGCCGTGGTCAGCCTTTTCGGCAGATGAGGACCGGACACCGGGCGTGGTGGATGAGGCTCTGGCTCGTCGAACCGACGATCGACGCGGTGAACGGATTTCGCCCGTGGCTGCCGACGGCGATCAATTGCGCGCCGAAGGAGTACTCGAGGAGCACCTTCATCGGCCCGCCGCGCTCGAGGCAGCGGGTGACCTCGACATCGGGATACTTCTCGCGCCACCCGGCGAGGCTCTCGGCGAGCCACGCCTCCTCGTGCTGCACCAGATCGGACCAGTCGGTGAAGCGGCGTTCCTCCGAATACCACGCACCGAGGGTGGAATGCTCGGCCCACGTGTGCACCGCGACGAGGGGAGCGCCGAAGAACGCCGCGAACTCGAACGCATGGGCCACCGCCATGTCGCTGAGTTCGCTTCCGTCCACACCGACCACGACGGGACGCGTCTCGCTGACCTCGTGGCCCTGGATGCCGCGCCAGACGACGACGGGGCATTCGGCTCGATTCGACACCCGGACCACGTCGGAACCGGCGACCACGGATTTCATCTCACTCGTGGCCGCGGGCCCGAGAACCAGCATCCGGGCCGTCTTGGACAGTTCCACCAACGCGTGGGCGGGTGGGCCGGGATGGGTACTGCGCTCCACTTCCAGGTCATGCTGCCCGTTCAGGACGATGCGCTCGGCGGCGTCGAGGAACTCATCGCCTTCAGGGTGACCGTCGCCGCTCCCGGAATTCGGATGCTTGGGTAACACGTGGACGAGGCGCAGCGGCTCCTCGAAGCGCCGCGCGGCGGAGGCAGCCCACGCCGCCGCCTCCAGTGCGCCGTCCGATCCGTCGATGCCTGCCACGATGCCGCGTCGAATCCGTGCTGTGCTCATGGGGGGTGCTCCTCACCTCCATTCCAGTTTGATCCAGGACGGCGGCGACGCGCCAGAGGTAAATCGGCAGGCGGCCGATCCCGGTGCGATCGACGTGGTCCGCGGGGATACTCGGGTGACCGGCGAGCGAAGACGAACCGAAGGGGCGACGGACCACATGGCGAAGCGGACGAGCGGCTCGAACGGGGGACGAGGAGACTCTCCCTCGCAGCTGATAGATGCGCGCATCGAGGAGCTGGGTGACTGGCGGGGCGAGGTGCTCGCCCGGATCCGGGCTCTCGTCACGCAGGCCGACCCCGACGTGGTCGAGGAGTGGAAGTGGCGAGGGGTCCCGGTGTGGTCGCACGACGGAATGGTCTGCACCGGTGAGACGTACAAGAACGCCGTGAAGGTGACGTTCGCGAAGGGCGCGTCGCTGGACGACCCGGCCGGTCTGTTCAACTCCAGCCTCGAGGGCAACACCCGGCGCGCCATCGACTTCCACGAGGGCGACACGGTCGACGAGAAGGCGTTCCAGGCGCTCGTTCACGCCGCCGTGGCGCTGAACACCTCCTGAGGTATGGGGCAAGGGACACCTCCTGGGGTATGGGGCAAGGGGTTTCGCTCGCCGAGGCACCGGTTCACCTGGGGTTTCCCTCCGTTTCGGTGGTGCGGTGAACCGGAGGCGCGGGTGAACCGTGTGTACTGCTGGGAGGTGGTGACCGATGCCGGATGCCCAGACGGAGCTCATGCACGCGCTGTACGAGGAACATGCCCCGGCAGTGTGGCGGTATGCCCTCCGGCTGACCGGCGACCGCGCCCGCGCCGAGGACATCGTGCAGGAGGTACTGCTGCGCGCCTGGAAGCATCCGAACGTCCTCGACCAGTCGGAGTCCTCGGCTCGGGCGTGGTTGTTCACGGTCGCCAGGAACCTCGTGTTCGACGAGCACCGCAGTGCCCGCTCCCAGCGTGAGGTCGGGATGAGTTCGACACCCGAACGGGCGGCCCCGGACGGTTCGGAGGGCGCACTCGACGCGTGGATGATGGGGGATGCGCTGGCCCGGCTCAGTGCCGACCATCGTGCGGTCCTCGTGCTCGGCTACTACCGGGGGATGTCGACCCACCAGATCGCCGGCGAACTCGGGATACCGGAGGGAACGGTGAAATCCCGCATGCATTACGGATTGCGGGCGCTTCGATTGGCTCTGCAGGAAATGGGGGTGACCCGATGACGCTCGACGACTTCGAGTCGCACGACGATCCCTACGTCCGCTGGGACGCCGCCTATGTGCTCGGTGCCATGTCCGGCGCGGAACGGCGCGAGTACGAGGCCCACCTCGCCCACTGCGCACAGTGCTCGCAGGCCGTGTCCGAATTGGCGGGCATGCCCGGTCTGCTCGCCCTGATCACACCGGAAGAAGCGTTCGGCACGCTGTCCGACGGCGCGCCGGAGGACGAGGAGATGCCCGCACCGCGGGTGCTGACCGGGCTGGTGGGCACGGTGCGGCGGCGCCGACGCCACCGGCGAGCGGCGACGGCCCTCGCAGCCGCGGCCGCCGTGATTGCCGTGGCCGTCCCCGTCGGGGTGCTGGCGACCCAGGACCGGACACCGGACGCCCCCGTCACGGCGCTGCCGGTCCCGGACCGGGGGAACACCACCGAGGCTGTGTTCGCACCGGTGGTTCCGACGACGATCACCGCGAGCGCGTCCGTCGTGTCGACGTCCTGGGGCACGGTGATCTTCGTGGAGTGCTCCTACGAGGACACGTGGCCCGGTGACGGACGCTACGGCGCCGACACCGAGGGGTACGCGCTGACCGTGACCGATCGCTCCGGAGTGGTCACCACCGTGGCCACCTGGACCGGGGAAGCGGGGCAGACGGTGCGGCCCACGGCCACCACCAGCCTGCCCGTCGACGCGATCGCGAGCATCGATGTGCGATCCGACGACGATCATCAGGTATTGCTGACCACGGCGTTGTGAGCGGGCCGCAGGGAGCCGGCCCGGTTTCCGTACTCTCTGCAGGCTCGACCGCCGTGTCTCGCTCGTCACGACCGTTTACGCAAAAATGTTCTGCCACCGGTGAACCCGGCCGGCACGTGGTTCGTGTGTATATCCAGTGGGTGATCACAGTTCGCCCCATCCGATCCACGACACGGGGGTCTGCCGATGAATCTCACGCATCACGAGCCACGGAAAACCGGTCGGAGCATGCGCGTCGCCGACCACATCGTCGCGGTACTGGCCGCGGAGGGGGTTGAGCACGTCTTCGGTGTCGGAGGCGCGAACATCGAGGACCTGTACGATGCGCTGCACCGCTCCCCGGACGTCGAGGGTGTCGTCGCCAAACACGAGTTCTCGGCGACGACCATGGCCGACGGATACGCCAGAACCTCGAACCGGACAGGTGTGGTCGCCGCGACGTCGGGCGGCGGCGCGCTCAATGTGATCGCCGGACTCGGTGAGGCGTTCGCGTCCCGGGTGCGCCTGCTGGCACTGATCGGGCAACCGCCGACGTCGCTCGAAGGGTCGGGCGCGTTCCAGGACACGAGTGGGCTGGCGGGGTCGATCGATGCGTACCGGTTGTTCGGCGAGGTGTCGCTGTACTGTGCGCGCGTCGAATCACCGCTCGACCTCGACCGCCAACTCTCCGAGGCGCTCGCCGCGGCGCGTCGCGGCGGACCGGCAGTACTGCTGCTGCCGAAGGACATTCAGCAGGCGATCGGCGAGTTCCCGGAACCGCACCGAACGGTTCCGGCCGCACCGTGCGCTGCCACCACGGACGTCACGCGGCTCGCCGAGGCCCTGCGCGACGACTACGGCCGTATCACCGTCATCGCAGGCGACGAGGTCGCGCGGGCAGGCGCGCGAGGGGAACTCGCGGAACTCGCGCACGTGCTCGGGGCGCGAGTGGCCGTCACACCCGACGCGAAGGACGTGCTCGACCCGGCGGCGCCGGGACGACTCGGGATCACCGGCGCGATGGGGAACCCGGATGTGATCGAGGCACTGCAGGATTGCGACCTCTGTCTGCTCGTCGGCACCCGACTGCCGGTGATGGCACGGGGAGGGCTCGACACCGTACTGGAGAAGACGCTGGTGTACAGCGTCGGGTCGGCGACGCCGTATGTGCAGGCCCAGCACGTCCCGACCCGGGATCTACGGGCGACGCTGCGCGGACTCGTCGCCGACATCGGACCGGCAGCCTCACCGGTACCCGTCGCGCATTGCGATCCGACTCCGATCGACGTACCTCGATCGGGCACGTCGGGCCTGCGCTACACGGATGCGGTGACAGCGCTCGCCGCGGCGCTGCCCGACGGCGCCGACGTGTTCGCGGACGCCGGGAACACGGGCGCCGCTGTGGTGCATCACCTTCCGGTCGCGAGTGCAGGCCGGTTCGTGGTGGCGCTCGGAATGGGCGGGATGGGCTACACCTTCGGCGCCGCGATCGGTTCCGCGTTCTCGCGGGGCCGCCGCACGTTCGTGATCGCCGGCGACGGCGCGTTCTACGCGCACGGACTCGAGATCCACACGGCCGTCGAGTACGACGTGCCGGTCACGTTCGTCGTATTCAACAACAACGCCCACGCGATGTGCCTCACGCGCGAACAGGTGTATTACGAGGGCGCCTACACCTACAGCCGGTTTCGTCCCGCCCGCATCGCGGCCGGAGTCGGCGCACTGCTCCCCGGACTGCCGTGCCACACGGTCGACACCCACGCCGCCCTGGCCGACGCGCTGCGGTCCACGACGGAGTCGACGGGACCCGCTGTCATCGAGGTCGTCTGCGACCCCGACGAACTACCGCCGTTCCTGCCGTTCCTGACCGCACGCGGCACAGCCGAGAAAATCGAACCCCGAGAAGGAGCACGCCGATGACCGCCCACGAGATCGCACCGCTGCCCGACCTTCCCGCCGACCTGCCGGGCCTCGTCCGCATCGAGACCTCGGACCGTCACGCGACGACACCGATCATCATGGACATGTTGAGGTCGGTGTACCCGCACGACCAGGTGTTCGGAAAGTACTGCACCGTACAGGAATACATCGACTGCCCGCCGGACGAGGTGTTCCGCTACCTCTCGCACACCCGGAGCCTCGAGGAATGGACGTACAGCCTGCGGGGATTCACCCCCGCAGGAGAACCCGGGCTGTGGCTCGCGTACGACCGGCTGGGCGACACGACCGAGATCTACACGCGCACCGTGGCACACCCCGCCGCGATGACCGTCGACTATCACTGCGCCTGGGACCAGGGGACACACCTGTGGATGGTGTACCTCATGCGGGTGGTGGACGCGCGCACGGTCCTCGACGTCGACGGATCCGTCGTGCTGTGGACCAACTGCCGCCACCCGTTCTACGACGAGAATCCCTACCCCGAGACCGCTCCCGCGGACCGGGTTCCGTGGGTGGGCGACTTCTGGGAGATGTTCGCCGCCGGACACCAGCTCGAGATGAGCAATCTCAAGGCGATCTGCGAATACCGATGGGCGAACGACCTGCCCGTGACCCCGACCTGGATGAGTGAGTGAGACATGGACACCGTCAGCCTGATCGACATCGCCGGCTACCTGCCCGAGAACCGGTTGGGAGCAGACTATTTCGCCCAATTCGCCGCCTCCGACCGACTCGCCGAGAACATCATGTTCCGGGCGCCGAAATTCCGTCACCACATCGCGAGCGACGAGAACGCCGTCGACATGGCCGAACGCGCGGTCGCCCCGCTGATCGAACGGAACGGCTCCGAACTCGTCTCCAACGTGGACATCCTCATCACCCACACCCAGCTGCCGGACGTCCCGGTCCTGGGCACCGGCGGAGAACTTGCGCGCCGGCTGGGGATCACCCCGGACTGGGTGGTGGACCTGCACAACGGGGGCTGCGCGTCGTTCGTGTACATGATCAAGCTGGCGCGGCAGATCATGCAGACCGGTGACGCCTCGACCGCCCTGATCGTGTCGGTGCAGAACAGTGCCGGTCAAATCTTCACGCAGTCGGACGTGCGCGTGCTGGCGCAGTCGGCGGTGCCGGGTGACGGCGCGGGAGCGTGCCTGCTGGTGAAATCGCAGGCCGGGCCAGTGCTCGGACTCGAATGCCGGACCTACCCCGAGTTCGCCGGGGACATGACGGCCGCCGTCGATCCGCCGCGCAAGTACTGGGAGGCGGGAACCGGCCAATTGCACATCGGGTTCACCGAAACGAAGATCGCGAAGGTCTTCGCCCGCGGGAACCGACTGGTCCCCGAGGTGGCGCTCGCGGTGTGCAAGCAGATCGGCATCACCCCGGACGAGATCGACACCCTGGTCACCAACCAGCCCAACCGGCTGTTCCTCCGCAACTGGCGGGACGCACTCGAGCTTCCGGCGGAACGACACCCCGACACGTTCGACGAATGTGGGAACCTGTTCGGCGCCGCGATTCCCGTCACCCTCGACCTCGAGAACCAGGCGGGCCGGATCCCCAACGGCTCCCTGGTGATGATGTCCGCCTTCGCGCACGCGGGCGACTTCGCCGGCGCCGGGGCCATCCGATGGGGCGCCGCCCCGGTGGGGGTGTGAGATGACCGCTCCGACCCTTGCCGGCCCCGGCGTGAGATTCGATCTCGCGCTGAGCGAGAACCCCTTCGCCCCACTGCCCTCCGTGCTCGCCGCGCTCGACGGTGTCATGCGTCAGGCGCATCGGTATCCGGAGTTCCTGCCCGACCGGCTGGTCGGGGTCATCGCGGATCACGAAGGGCTCGACGCCGATCAGATGGTGGTGGGCGAGGGTGCCACCGGCGTCGCCCTGCAGATCATGCGCTCCGTCGCCGGGCCGGGGGAGCGGATCGTGTTCACCGCCCCGACATTCGACGGGTACCCGATCCTCGCGCGGATCGCGGCCCTCGACGCGGTGCCGGTACCGATCCGAGCGGACGGCGGGCAGGATCTGGCGGCGATGGCGGCCGCGATCGACAACCGCACCCGGCTCGTCGTCGTGTGCCGCCCGCACAACCCCACCGGAACCCTCGTCGGCACCGCCGAACTGGCCGACTTCCTCCGCCGGGTGCCGGAGCGGGTGGTCGTCGTTCTCGACGAGGCGTACGTGGAGTTCGTCGACCACCGACTGGTCCTGGACGCGCACCGCATCGTCGCCGAACATCCGAACGTCGTGTTCCTGCGCACGTTCTCCAAGGCCTACGGTCTGGCCGGGTTGCGGATCGGATTCGGCTTTGCGAATGCGGCTCTGGCCCGGCGGATTCGAACGCTGCAACTGCCGTTCGGGATGGTCAGCGCCGCCGTTCCCGCGGTCACGGCGTCGTACGCCGCCGAACACGAACTCCGCACCCGGGTGTCCGCCATCGTCGCCGAACGTGAGGAACTGTGGCGCACGTTGCGGGCGGCGGGAATCCCGGTCCCGCGCAGTCACGCCAACTTCCTGTACGTCCCCGGATCGGGAGTCGGCGACGCACTCGCCCGTGCCGGCATCCACGCGCGCACGTATCCCAACGGTGACGTGCGGATTGCGGTCGGGAACCCGGACGCCGGGCGTGCGGTGGTCGCCGCGCTCAGGCCGACAGTGCTCGGTAGCGCCGCAGTTCCGCGTGCGACTGCGAGTAGCGGTCGAGCATGACGTCGAGCAGTCGGGTGTGTGGTCCGATGGTGGCCGCGTAGGTGATGCCGGGCCCGCAGGACTCCGCGGCGCGGCTCAACCGGTCCGTGAGCAGTCCCGGCGCAAGGAACCACGGTGCGATCACGATGCGTTCGGCGCCGTTCCGCCGCAGCGTCGAAATCGCCTGCTGCACCGTCGGTTCCGCCGCGGTGGCGAAGCACGTGACCGCGCCCGACCATCGGGTGCCCGCGACGACCGCCCCCGCCAGTGCGCGCGTGCGGTCGTTGGCAGCCGGGTCGGAAGAACCGACCGCGGCGAGGACGATCCCGAGTCCGGACTCGCCGGTCGCACCGACGGCTTCGCCGATCCGGCCCCGGACGGCCTCGACCAGCCGGGCATCGTGCCCGAGAACGTCGGCCTGCCGGACGTGCAGGTGGGGATGACGGAGGCGGGCGGCATCCAGCAGAGCGGGAAGGTCGACGCGGGCGTGGAACGCGCTGCCCAGCAGCATCGGCACCACGACGGCGGAGGAATGACCCTCGGCGGCGACCGCGTCGATCACCTGGTCCACGGACGGCGCGTTGAGGTCGAGGAAGCACAACCGGACGTCGAGGTCCGGGCGCCGCTCCCGGAGCGCCGACACGGCAGCCGCCACCACCCGCGCACTGCGGGGGTCGCGACTGCCGTGGGCGACAGCGATCAGCGGAGTCATCGCACTAGACGCGCTCGCCGAGCTCCACCGCCGCGATGGCATCCCCGACGAGGCCGGCCGCGAGCGTGTTGCCGCCGGCGGGATCGATCAGCAGGAAGCTGCCGGTGTGGCGGTTCACGGTGTAGTCGTCGGCGACGATCGGCTCGGCGACACGCACCGAGATCTTGCCGATCTCGTTGAGCTCCAGCGACTCCGGGGCGGCCTCCGACGTGAGCTCCTGCTCGTTGAAACGCTCGACGAGCGTGCCCACGATGGCCTGCGTGGTGCGGGTGCCGTGCTTGAGCAGCAGGCGGGCACCGGGACGCAGCGGCTTCTCCGCCAGCCAGCAGACGGTCGCGTCGAACTCGCCGAGCGGCTCCGGGGCGTCGGCGGGCGAGGCGATGACGTCGCCGCGGGAGACGTCGACGTCGTCGGCGAGCACGAGAGTGACGCTGCGGCCGGCGTGCGCGCTGTCGAGTTCGCCGTCCGCCGTGTCGATGCGCGTGACCGTGGTGCGGACACCCGACGGCAGGATCACGACCTCGTCGCCCGGGGTCACCTCACCCGCGGCGACCTGTCCGGCGTACCCGCGGTAGTCGGGGAACTCGGCGGTCCGCGGACGGATCACGTACTGGACGGGGAACCGGAGACCGACCCGGTGGGGTTCGGCGTCGACCGGCACCGACTCGAGGTGCTCGATGAGGGTGGGGCCGTCGTAGTACGGGGTGTTCTCCGAACGCACCGCGACGTTGTCGCCGCGCAGGGCCGACACCGGGATCTCGACGACGTCCTCGGACGCCCAGCCGAGGGAACTGGTCAGCGAGTTGAACTCCGCCGAGATGGTCGCGAACACGGTGGCCGGGTCCTCGACGAGGTCGATCTTGTTGACGGCCAGCACCAGCTTGGGGACGCCGAGCAGCGCCAGAACCGCGGCGTGCTTGCGCGTCTGCGAGATGACACCCTTGCGCGCGTCGACCAGCAGGATCACCAGCTGCGCGGTGGACGCACCCGACACCGTGTTCCGGGTGTACTGCACGTGCCCGGGAGTGTCGGCGAGGACGAACGAGCGGCGGGGCGTCGCGAAGTACCGGTACGCCACGTCGATCGTGATGCCCTGCTCACGCTCCGCGCGCAGGCCGTCGACCAGCAGCGACAGGTCGGGGGTGGACAGTCCCTTGTCCACCGACGCCCGGGTGACGGCGTCGATCTGATCGGCGAGAACCGATTTCGTGTCGTACAGCAGACGGCCGACGAGGGTCGACTTGCCGTCGTCCACACTGCCGGCGGTGGCAAGCCTCAGAAGGTCGCTCATGATCAGAAATAGCCCTCTCGCTTGCGGTCTTCCATGGCCGCTTCGGAAACTCGGTCGTCGCCGCGGGTTGCGCCGCGCTCGGTCAGCCGGGACGCCGCGACCTCGGCGAGGATCGCCTCGTTGTCGCCTGCCTCGGAAAGAACTGCGCCGGTGGTGGACCCGTCGCCGACGGTGCGGTACCGCACCGACAGCGTCTGCAGGTCTTCACCCTCGGACGGTCCGCCCCACACGCCGGGCGTCATCCACATGCCGTCGCGCTGGTACACCTCGCGCTGATGCGCGTAGTAGATGCTGGCCAGTTCGACGTTGTCGCGGGCGATGTACCGCCAGATGTCGAGTTCGGTGAAGTTGCTGAGCGGGAAGACGCGGACCTGCTCACCGGGGGAGTGCTTGCCGTTGTACAGGTTCCACAGTTCGGGGCGCTGCTTCTTCGGATCCCACTGGCCGAAACTGTTGCGCAGCGAGAAGATGCGTTCCTTGGCCCGGGCCCGCTCCTCGTCGCGGCGAGCGCCACCGAAGACCGCGTCGAAACGGTTCTCGGAGATCGCGTCGAGCAGGGGAACCGTCTGCAGCGGGTTCCGGATCCCGTCGGGACGCTCGGTGAGCCGGCCGTCGGCCAGGTAGTCCTCGACCTTCGCCACGTGCAGGCGCAGGTTGTACTTGGCGACGACGTGATCGCGGAAGTCGAGGACTTCCTGCAGGTTGTGACCCGTGTCGACGTGCAGCAGCGCGAACGGCAGCGGCGCCGGCCAGAACGCCTTGATCGCCAGGTGCAGCAGCACCGTGGAGTCCTTGCCGCCGGAGAACAGGATCACGGGGCGTTCGAACTCGCCCGCGACCTCACGGAAGATGTGGATCGCTTCCGACTCCAGCGCATCGAGCGTGTCGAACTGCGTCCCGTCCAACTGCGGCCGGGCCGCGGCTTCTGCGAGGGAAGTGGAGATGTCGATGGTCATGAGGCGTGCAACCCGCATTCTGTCTTGGCCTGACCGGCCCAGCGACCGCTGCGCGGATCGCTGCCGGGGGCTGGCTTGCTGGTGCACGGAGCGCACCCGATGGACGGATAGCCCTCGTCGACGAGAGGATTCACCAGAATCGAGTGCTCGTCGATGTAGGACTGCATGTCTTCGTCGGACCACGCGGCGATCGGATTGATCTTCACCAGACCGAACGCGTCGTCGAACGAGATCAGGGGGGCGTTGGCGCGGGTGGGGGCCTCGACCCGGCGGATGCCGGTGACCCACGCCTTGTAGCCGGCGAGCGTCTTCTTCAGCGGGGCGACCTTCCGCAGTGCGCAGCACCGGTTGGGTTCGCGGGCGAACAGGTCCTTGCCCTCCGCCGCGTCCTGTTCGGCGACGCTCGCCTCGGCGCGCGCGTTGATGATGTTGACGCCGTACACCTGCTCGACGGCGTCACGGGTGCCGATGGTCTCCGCGAAGTGATAACCGGTGTCGAGGAACAGCACGTCCACGCCGGGATGAACCTGGGCGGCGAGGTGGACCAGGACGCCGTCCTGCATGTTCGAGGCGACGATGTAACTATTGCGATACCCCGTCGCTTCGCTCGCCCCGCTCCCGAACGTCTCTTCCGTCCACCGCAGCAGTTCGTGCGCGGAGGCACCCTCGAGACTTGCCGCCCCCTGCGCGGCAAGGAGCCGAAGGTCGTCCTGTGTGGCTGTCGCGAGATTCAACGCAAGTCTCCTTCGTCTGCGCGCACGACCCATTCCGCGAAGCGTTCACCCTCGTTGCGGTGCTTCACGAAGTGCCGGACGACGCGATCGATGTAGTCACCGAGTTCGGCGCTGGTGACCTTGTGCTGGCGAAGCTTCCGGCCGAAGGCCGAATCGAATCCGAGGCTGCCGCCGAGGTGGACCTGGAAGCCCTCCACCTGGTTGCCTTCGCCGTCATCGACGAGCATTCCCTTGAACCCGATGTCCGCGACCTGCGAGCGGGCGCAGGAGTTGGGGCAGCCGTTGATGTTGATCGTGATCGGCACGTCGAGCTGCGCGTTGATGTCGGCCAGCCGCTGCTCGAGCTCGGGAACGAGTACCTGCGAGCGCTTCCGCGTCTCCGCGAACGACAGCTTGCAGAACTCGATACCCGAGCACGCCATCAGGTTCTTGCGCCAGTGCGACGGACGTGCGGGCAGACCCACCTCGTCCAGGTCGGCGATCAGCTGCTCGAGCTTGTCGTCGGCGACGTCGAGGATGATCAGCTTCTGGTACGGCGTGAAACGGATCTTGTCGCTGCCCGCACGCTCGGCGGCGTCCGCGACCTTGGCCAGGATCGTGCCCGACACGCGACCCGCGATGGGGGCGACACCGACGGCGTTGAGGCCGTTGCGGGTCTTCTGCACACCGACGTGGTCGATCGGCCGGGTGGGCTTCTCCGGCGCGGGGCCGTCGATGAGCTTGCGCTTCAGGTACTCGGTCTCGAGGACCTCGCGGAACCGCTCGATGCCCCAGTCCTTCACCAGGAACTTCAGGCGCGCCTTGTTCCGCAGCCGGCGGTAGCCGTAGTCGCGGAAGATCGACACGACGGCTTCCCACACGTCGGGAACCTCGTCGAGCGGCACCCAGACGCCGACGCGCTGCGCGAGCATCGGGTTGGTGGACAGGCCGCCGCCGACCCACAGGTCGAGGCCGGGACCGTGCTCGGGGTGGTTGACGCCGACGAACGCGACGTCGTTGATCTCGTGCACCACGTCCTGCTGGCCGGAGATCGCGGTCTTGAACTTGCGCGGCAGGTTGGAGTACTCGGGCTTGCCGATGTAGCGGCGCACGATCTCGTCGATCGCGGGAGTCGGGTCGAGGACCTCGGACAGCGATTCGCCTGCCAGCGGTGAACCGAGGACGACGCGGGGGCAGTCGCCGCACGCTTCCGTGGTCTTGAGACCGACGCCTTCGAGACGCTTCCAGATCTCCGGGACGTTCTCGACCTCGATCCAGTGGTACTGGACGTTCTCGCGGTCCGAGAGGTCGGCGGTGTCGCGGGCGAACTCGGTGGAGATCCCGGCGATGGTGCGCAACTGCTCGACGTTCAGGGCGCCGGCGTCGCAGCGGACCCGCATCATGAAGTACCTGGCTTCGAGCAGGTCGATGTTCTCGTCACCGGTGAACGTGCCGTCGTAGCCCTGCTCGCGCTGGGTGTAGAGACCCCACCAGCGCATGCGGCCCCGCAGGTCGCCCTTGTCGATGCTGTCGAAGCCCTGCTTCGAGTAGATGTTCTCGATGCGGGTCCGGACGTTGAGCGGGTTGTCGTCCTTCTTGGCCTGCTCGTTGGCATTGAGGGGCTCGCGGTAGCCGAGGGCCCACTGGCCTTCGGCACGTCGCCGGGCCGGCTTCGCCGTGCGCGTGCGCGCGGGTGCTGCCTGGGCGGCAGCGGGGGAGGCGTCGGTGGTCGACGTCATGGAGCACTCCTGAATCTCACGATGCACCGGCTGAGGCCGAGGAGGAGGGCTGATCCTCGCTCGGGGCATTCGAATCCGGCCGGAAGTCGAGAAGAAAGATGAACGGGCTGACAGGCTGAATTACTGCGCGAGACAGGGCAGACAACAACAGCTGCAGACACGCTTGAGATCGACGTGACGACGCGCCACAAGTCGCACTCCGGGTCCGGTCATGTCGACCATTGTGCCACGTCAGATCGCTCACGCAGAGCCGGGCACCGATTTCCACCATTTTTGCGGGAAATATCACGACGAGGGGCGCGCGACGGTCGGGTGGTCACGGAGGCGAGCCGACCATCGATACCGGAGGCGAGCCGACCATGGACACCGGAGGCGAGCCGACCATGGACACTGGTGGGGTGAGCGGATTGAGTACTTCCACGGTCGGTCGCGGCGAGGCGGCGGCATTCGCGCTGCCCGAGAGCGCCCTCATCGGTGTGGGGAGCCGCCCGTTCGGGATCTACGTGCACGTGCCTTTCTGTGCCACACGCTGCGGATACTGCGATTTCAACACGTACACGGCCGGTGAGCTGGGGACGTCGGCGTCGCCGCAGTCGTGGATGGAGGGGTTGCGCCGCGAACTCGACCTGGCGGCGCAGATGACGGGCGCCCCGGCCGTCGACACGGTCTTCGTCGGCGGCGGCACGCCGTCCCTGCTCGGCGGCGACGGCCTGGCGGACGTCCTCGGTGCGGTCCGCTCGAGTTTCGGGCTCGCGGACGGCGCCGAGGTGACCACCGAGTCGAATCCGGAGTCCACGTCGCCGGAGTTCTTCGAACGGTTGCTCGCGGGCGGATTCACGCGGATCTCGCTGGGCATGCAGTCGGCGGCGCAGCACGTGCTGAAGGTCCTCGACCGCACCCACACGCCGGGGCGGGCGGTGGCGGCGGCGCTGGAGGCGCGGGCCGCCGGGTTCGGGCACGTCAATCTCGACCTCATCTACGGGACGCCGGGGGAGCGCGACGAGGACCTCGACCTGTCGCTGGACGCGGTGCTGTCCGCGGGCGTGGACCACGTGTCCGCGTACGCGCTGATCGTCGAGGACGGCACCGCCCTGGCGCGGAAGGTGCGCCGCGGGGAACTGCCCGCGCCCGACGACGACGTGCTCGCGTCGCGGTACGAGCGGATCGACGCCCGGCTCGCCGAGGCGGGCCTGACCTGGTACGAGGTGTCGAACTGGGCGCGCGAGGACGCGGCCTGCCGGCACAACCTGGGCTATTGGGACGGCGGCGACTGGTGGGGCGCCGGGCCGGGCGCGCACAGCCACGTCGGCGGTGTGCGCTGGTGGAACGTCAAGCACCCGGCGCGCTACGCGGACCAGCTGGCGGCGGGAAGCCTGCCGGTCGGGGGCAGCGAGCAGTTGACGGACGAGGACGTCCACGTCGAGCGGGTGATGCTGACGGCGCGGCTGCGCACGGGACTTCCCGTGGCGGAACTGGACGACGCCGAGCGGCGCGCGGCCGAGAGGGTGGTCGCCGACGGACTGCTGGTGCGTGCGGGGGAGCACCTGGTGCTGACCGACCGCGGACGGCTCCTCGCCGACGCCGTGGTCCGGACGGTCCTGCGCTGAGACGCTCCCGTCTCAGGCCGTGACGATGCCGGGCATCTCGTCGTAGTCGAACACGCGGGCGTGCAGCACGACGCGGTTCCGCAGCGCCGAGCGCACCGCCCGGTGCAATCCGTCCTCGAGGTAGAGCACGCCGTGCCACTGCACCGCGTGCGGGAACAGGTCGCCGTAGAACGTCGAGTCCTCCGACAGCAGCCGGTCGAGTTCGAGAACCTTGGTCGTGGTGACGATCTCGTCGAGCCGCACCTGCCGCGGCGGGATCTTGGACCAGTCGCGCAGCGACAACCCGTGGTCCGGGTACGGCTTGCCGTCCATGACACCTTTGAAAATCATCGCCTCGTCATCCGCCCGTGGTGGTTGCCTCTGCTCGTCTCCGCCCACCACAGTAAGGCCTGAACCGGTATCGGCGACGCGACGATTAGACTGGACCGAGCCGAGACGCACGTGCATCTGCGCGTAGCTCAGGGGATGTGACGGCCGACCCGAACGAAGGTTCGGTGACGTCGCTGCTCGTGACGATCGAGAACTGGAGGTGGACGGCGATGTCGAGTACGGACGACAGACGGTTCGAGGTTCTCCGCGCCATCGTCGCCGACTACGTCTCGACCCAGGAGCCGGTGGGATCGAAGGCGCTGGTCGAGCGGCACAATCTGGGTGTTTCCAGTGCGACGGTGCGCAACGACATGGCGTTCCTCGAGAGCGAGGGCTACATCGCCCAGCCGCACACGAGTTCGGGCCGTGTCCCCACCGACAAGGGTTACCGGCAGTTCGTCGACCGCATCGCCGACGTGAAGCCGCTGTCGACGGCGGAACGCCGCGCGATCCTCGATTTCCTCGAGTCCGGGGTCGACCTGGACGACGTCCTCCGGCGCGGTGTGCGCCTGCTCGCGCAACTCACACGCCAGGTCGCGGTTGTGCAATATCCCACACTCTCGGCGTCGTCCGTCCGCCACCTCGAGGTGGTCGCGCTGACCCCCGCGCGGCTGCTGCTGGTGCTCATCACCGACTCGGGCCGAGTGGATCAGCGGATCGTCGAACTCGGCGACGTCCTCGACGACGAGGACCTGGCGCGGCTCCGCGGACTGCTCGGCGGCGCCCTCGACGGCAAACGGCTCGCGGCGGCGTCCATCGCCGTGTCGGAGCTGGCCGACGAGGCCCCCGAAGATCTGCGCGACGCCGTGATCCGGTCGGCCACCGTGCTGGTGGAAACGCTCGTCGAGCATCCCGAGGAGCGGCTGGTCCTCGGCGGCACCGCGAACCTGACCCGCAACGCGGCCGATTTCACGGGAATCAGCGGATTCCCCGGTTCGCTGCGTGCGGTCCTCGAGGCGCTCGAGGAGCAGGTGGTGGTGCTCAAGCTGCTGGCCGCCACCCAGGACGCGGGCACGGTGACGGTGCGGATCGGCGAGGAAACCCAGGTGGAGCAGATGCGCGGCACCTCCGTCATCTCGACCGGCTACGGTGCGGCGGGCACCGTGCTCGGCGGAATGGGCGTGCTCGGACCTACCCGGATGGACTATCCGGGAACAATCGCGTCGGTGGCAGCCGTTGCGAGATACATCGGCCAGGTGCTCGCCGAGCGGTGACGGCCGGCCCGGCGACAGCGCCGCGCGTGGACAGCGCGCACGGACCAGTGGCGAGATAACGAAGCAGAGAAGGACGAGAGACTCAACGTGGCACGGGATTACTACGCAACGCTCGGCGTCGATCAGAAGGCGACCGATCAGGAGCTCAAGCGCGCGTACCGCAAGCTTGCGAGGGAACTGCATCCCGACGTGAACCCCGACGAGGCGGCGCAGGCCCGGTTCCGGGACATCTCGACGGCCTACGAGGTGCTGTCGGACCCGGAGAAGCGCCGCATCGTCGATCTCGGCGGCGACCCCCTGTCCTCGGGCGGCGGCGGAGGCGGTGCCGGCTTCGGCGGCGGTTTCGGTGGCGGCCTCGGCGACGTGTTCGAAGCGTTCTTCGGCGGCGGAGGCGGTGCGGGCCGCGGGCCGCGCGGCCGCGTCCAGCCGGGCGCCGATTCACTGCTGCGCACCAAGCTGACGCTGGCGGAGTGTGCGACCGGCGTCAGCAAGCACGTCACCGTCGAGACGGCGATCCTGTGCGACAGCTGCACCGGTTCGGGCACCAACGGCGATTCCACGCCGGTGCGCTGTGAGACGTGCGGCGGCGCGGGCGAGGTCCAGTCCGTGCAGCGTTCGTTCCTCGGTCAGGTCATGACATCCCGGCCGTGTCCCACCTGCCGCGGCGCGGGCGAGACGATTCCCGACCCGTGCCACAAGTGCGGCGGCGACGGCCGGGTGCGCGCCCGCCGCGACATCACGGTGAAGGTGCCCGCCGGCGTCGCGGGCGGCATGCGGATCCGGCTCGCCGCGCAGGGCGAGGTCGGCCCCGGCGGCGGACCCGCAGGCGACCTGTATGTCGAGGTGGTCGAGCAGGCGCACGAGGTGTTCGTGCGCGACGGCGAAGACCTGCACTGCACGATCCGGGTTCCGATGATCGACGCCGCCCTCGGCACGACCGTGACGATCGACACGATCATCGACGGTCCCAAGGAGATCACCATCGAGCCGGGCACCCAGCCGGGGTCGGTGACGGTCCTGCGCGGGCACGGCATGCCGAAGCTGCGGTCCGGCATCCGCGGCGACGTGCACGCGCACCTCGAGGTCGTGGTGCCGTCGCGCCTCGACCACAAGGAGACGAAGATTCTCCGCGAGCTCAAGGACCTGCGCGACCGCGACGTCGCCGAGGTCGTCTCCACCCAGTCCCAGCACAGCGGCGGATTGTTCTCGCGCCTGCGTGAAGCGTTCAGCGGTCGCTGATCGTGGCGGCGACGGTCTTCTTCCTCGACCCGCTGCCCGAGGTGGGGAGCACCGCCGTCCTGGACGGCCCCGAGGGCAGGCATGCCGCGACGGTGCGCCGGATCGGTGTCGGGGAGCGGATCGTGCTGGCCGACGGCCGGGGTGGTCTCGCCGACACCGAGGTGACGGCGGCCGGGAAGGACCGGCTCGAACTCACCGTTCACGAACGGCGTCAGGTGACGGCGCCGTCGCCGAGTGTGACCGTGGTGCAGGCGCTTCCGAAGGCGGAGCGGTCCGAGCTGGCGGTCGAGCTGGCCACCGAGGCGGGGGTCGACGCGATCGTGCCGTGGCAGTCGTCGCGGTGCGTGGCGCGGTGGGAGGGCCCGAAGGTCGCGAAGGGTGTCGCTCGCTGGCGTAGCGCCGCTCTCGCCGCCGCCAAACAGTCCCGGCGGGCGATCGTGCCCGAGGTGTCGGAACTGCACCGCACCGCGGGAATGCTCGCCGTCGTCCGCGAAGTGGTCGGCCGGGGCGGAGTCGTCGCCGTGCTGCACGAGGCGGCGACGCAGGGCCTCGCCGAGCTTCCGCTGCGTGCGGCCGCCGAGATCGTGCTCGTCGTCGGTCCCGAGGGCGGTATCTCCGAGGAGGAGATCACCGCGCTGACCGAGGCGGGCGCCGTGCCCGTGCTGCTCGGTCCGCACGTCCTGCGGACCTCGACCGCCGCGGCCGTCGCGCTGGGCGCCATCGGCGTCCTCACCGACCGCTGGGGCGCGGCCCCGCTAGCCTGACTGTCCGTGGACCGCATTCGCATCGCCTACGGAACCGAACCGCAGCAGTTCGGGCACTTCTATCCGCCCGAGGAACCGGTGTCGACCCCGGTGCCGGTGGTGATGGTCGTCCACGGCGGTTTCTGGAGCGGGAAATACCACCTGAACCTGGGCACGAGTTTCGCGGTCGACCTGGCGCGCCACGGTGTCGCGGTCTGGAACATCGAATACCGCAGGCTTGGCGCGGGCGGCGGGTGGGACGAGATGTCCGCAGACGTTCTCGCCGCGCTCGACGCGATCGCCGGTCCGGTCGCCGAGCGGTCGGCGGTCCCGTTCGACCTGTCGAAGGTCCGGGTTGTCGGTCACTCGGCGGGCGGGCAACTCGCGGTGTGGCTGGCCGGTCAGCGGCAGACGGCGGTCCGGCCGGAGAAGGTCGTGTCGCAGGCCGGCGCCCTCGACCTCGCCTCCGCGGGGGAACGCGGCAGGCGGATCGGATACATCGAGGATCTCCTCGGGGTGCCGTTCGACGAGGACCCGGATCGGTACCGCGCCGCATCCCCGCTGCACCGCATCCCCACCGGGGTGCCGGTGGTGTGCATCCACGGCACGGAGGACGCACAGGTCCCGGCGAAGGTGAGCGTCCGGTACGGGGAGGCGGCGCGGGCGGCAGGCGATCCGGTCGCGCTGCACATCGTCGAGGGAGAAGACCACTACGCGTTCCTGAATCCCGAGACCGAATGCTGGAAGATCTCGCGGGACGCCCTACTGTCCGGTGACGGCGAGTTCTGAACTGCGGTCCCCGGATTCGGGTGTGACCGTGCGTCCGGGCAGGACGAGTGCCACGACCAGCGCGCCGATGCCCAGTGCGAGTCCACCGATCAGACCGGCCAGGGAGACGACGTCGTGCCCACCGCCGGAGTCGTGCGCCGCACCGTCTACGCGCATTTCCCCAGCCGCGAGGCGCTCGTCGAGGGCATCGCCGACGAGGCGTCCGCCGCCCTCGTCGCCGCCATGGGGGACGAGGCGCGGCAACCGGAGCGTCCCGACCTCGCGGAGGCGATGACGATCACCCTGCTGGACCAGGCGAATTCCGGCGAGGTGCAGGATTCGGGCGAGTCGTTCGCCGTCGCGTACCTCGCGGTGCTGGGGTTGACGCCTGCCGAGGGGACCCGCGTCGTGGACGAGGCGCGGCGGTGGCTGCGCGAGAATCCGGCCGTCCTGGATCGGTGACGGCGTCGCGTAATCGGGTGGGCGCTGTGACCTGCGAGCGATAGACTTCCCTCATCGCGACGACCGTCGTGACCGACCAGGAACCGGGAAGAAGGCCATATCCCTCACGTGAGCGAACAAGACCAGAACGGCGAGACGTTCGGCGCCACGCGTCCGGCGGAACGCACCGTGCGTTCGAGTATCGATCTCCCACCCGAAACGGTCCCGCCTCTCCTCGGTTCTTCCGACGAGAATCTGCGCGCTCTCGAACGGGTCCTGGACGCAGACATCCATGTACGCGGCAACGCCGTCACGTTGACGGGACGGCCCGGCGACGTCGCGCTCGCCGAGCGGGTCATCGCCGAACTGGGCGCCATCGTCGGTCGCGGGCAGCCGCTGACCCCCGACGCAGTGCGCCGGACGGTCGGCATGCTCACGCAGGGCCTGAGCGAATCGCCCGCCGAGGTCCTCACCCTCGACATCCTGTCGCGTCGCGGCAAGACGATCCGGCCGAAGACACTGAACCAGAAGCGGTACGTCGACGCGATCGATGCCAACACCATCGTGTTCGGTATCGGGCCCGCGGGCACCGGCAAGACGTACCTCGCCATGGCGAAGGCGGTGCAGGCCCTGCAGACCAAGCAGGTGTCGCGGATCATCCTCACCCGCCCCGCGGTCGAGGCGGGGGAGCGGCTCGGGTTCCTGCCCGGCACGCTGCACGAGAAGATCGATCCGTACCTGCGGCCGTTGCACGACGCCCTGCACGACATGATGGACCCCGAGGCCATCCCGAAGCTGATGCAGTCGGGTGTCATCGAGGTGGCGCCGCTCGCGTACATGCGCGGCCGCACGCTCAACGACGCGTTCATCATCCTCGACGAGGCGCAGAACACCACCGCCGAGCAGATGAAGATGTTCCTCACCCGGCTGGGCTTCGGTTCCAAGGTCGTCGTCACCGGCGACGTCACCCAGGTGGACCTTCCGGGCGGCGCCCGGTCCGGGCTCCGCGCAGCCACCGAGATCCTCGGTGACATCGACGACATCTATTTCGCCGAACTCAACAGCAGCGACGTGGTCCGGCACCGGCTGGTGTCCGACATCGTCGACGCGTACGAGCGTTTCGAGGCGGACCGGGACGGCAAGGTCGAGCTCGGGAACCGCGCACAGCGGAGAGCGGCGCACTCGCGTTCTCCACGACGGTAGGGTGAGTGTCGCCGGAACCAGGAGGAAGCGACACACATGAGCATCGAAGTCTCGAACGAATCGGGCATGGACGTCTCCGAAGAGGAGCTGATCAGCGTTGCCCGCTTCGTGATCGCGAGGATGGACGTGCACCCCGCGGCCGAGTTGTCGATGGTCCTCGTGGACTCGGCCACCATGGCCGACCTCCACATGCGGTGGATGGACCTGCCCGGTCCCACCGACGTGATGTCGTTCCCGATGGACGAGCTCGAGCCAGGCGGCCGCCCGGATTCACCCGAGCCGGGACCGTCGATGCTCGGCGACATCGTGCTGTGCCCGTCCTTCGCCGCGGACCAGGCCGACAAGGCCGGTCATCCGCTGGCCCACGAACTCGCTCTGCTCACCGTGCACGGTGTGCTGCACCTCCTCGGCTACGACCACGCCGAACCGGAGGAGGAGAAGGAGATGTTCGGCCTGCAGAACCAGTTGCTCGACGACTGGTACGAGGATCTGCGCAGGGCCGAACGCGACGCCGCGCTCGCTGCCCGGGACCAGAAGCTGCTCGGCAAGGCCGGGTTCTTCGACGCCCCGGATCAGTAACCGCCACGTGAAGGGTCTTCTGTGAGTAGCGCCATCGCGCTGATCGTCCTCGCGATCGTCCTCGTCCCTCTCGGTGGTGTCTTCGCCGCCGTCGATTCCGCACTCAACACGATCTCGTCCGCGCGCATCGAGGAGATGGCGAAGGAGGATCGCCCCGGCGCCACCCGGGTGCTCCGCATCCTGTCGGATCGTCCCCGGTACGTGAATCTCATGGTGCTGCTGCGCATCCTGTGTGAGATCACGGCGACGGTGGTGCTCGTCGGAGGCCTGTCCGATCTCCTCGAACCCGTGTGGGCGCTGACGTTCACCGCCGTCATCATGGTGCTCGTCGACTACGTGGTGATCGGGGTCGGCCCGCGGACGCTCGGCCGCCAGCACGCCTACACGATCGCGTTGATCACGTCGTTCCCGCTGCAGGTCATCGGAACCCTGCTCGGTCCGATCAGCCGCCTGCTCATCCTGATCGGCAACGCGATCACCCCGGGCAAGGGATTCCGCAACGGCCCCTTCGCCTCCGAGATCGAACTGCGCGAACTCGTCGACATGGCGCAGGAACGGGGCGTGGTGGCCGACGAGGAACGCCGGATGATCCAGTCCGTCTTCGAACTCGGCGACACCTCCGCCCGCGAGGTGATGGTGCCGCGCACCGAGATGGTGTGGATCGAAAGCGACAAGAGCGCCGGGCAGGCGACGTCGCTGGCCGTCCGCAGCGGACATTCGCGGATTCCCGTGATCGGGGAGAACGTCGACGACGTCCTCGGGGTGGTCTACCTCAAGGACCTCGTGCAGCAGACGTACCACTCCCGCGACGGCGGACGCAGTGTCCTCGTCGGCGACGTGATGCGGCCCGCCGTCTTCGTGCCCGATTCCAAACCGCTCGACAGCCTGCTCGCCGAGATGCAGCGCGACCGCAACCACATGGCCGTGCTGGTCGACGAATACGGCGGCATCGCAGGCCTGGTCACCATCGAGGACGTCATCGAGGAGATCGTCGGGGAGATCGCCGACGAGTACGACCAGGACGAGACCCCGCCGGTCGAGGACCTCGGCGACGGCATGTACCGGGTGTCCGCGCGGCTGCCGATCGAGGATCTCGGTGACCTGTTCGGCATCGAGGTGGAGAACGACGAGGTCGAAACAGTCGGTGGGCTCATCGGATACGAACTCGGCAGGGTGCCGCTCCCGGGATCGGAGGTCGTCTCGCACGGTCTCGTCCTCCGCGGTGAGGGTTCGCCCGACGTGCGCGGGCGGGTGCGGATCAGCACGGTCTTCGTGCAACGCGCACCGATCGACGAGGACGACGACGTCAACGACCGTGAACGGGAGGGCGACGATGACTGAACTGGACGCCGAGGACGCGAAACTGATCGTGCTCGCGCGAGGAGCGTTCGGCCGCACCGGAAGTGGTCAGGGCGCCGCCGTCCGCGATCTCGACGGCCGCACCTACTCTGCCGGCGCGGTCGCGTTGACGGCGCTGTCGCTGACCGCGCTGCAGGCGGCCGTCGCGGCGGCGGTGTCGAGTGGTGCCGAGGGTTTCGAGGCGGCAGCCGTGATCGGCGGGGACCCGGACGACCCGGGCATCGCCGCGCTACACGAAGTCAGTGCGCAGGCGGCCGTCGTCTTCGCGCGAACCGATGGATCCGTGATCGAGGAGCAACATGAGTAAACCCGAATTCCGTTCCGGATTCGTCTGTTTCGTCGGACGGCCCAACACGGGCAAGTCCACGCTGACCAACGCGCTGGTGGGCAGCAAGATCGCGATCACGTCCTCGCGGCCGCAGACCACCCGGCACACCATCCGCGGCATCGTGCACCGCGACCACGCACAGCTGATCCTCGTCGACACCCCGGGGCTGCACCGTCCCCGGACGCTCCTCGGCCAGCGCCTCAACGACCTCGTGCGCGACACCTACTCCGAGGTCGACGTGATCTGCCTGTGCATCCCGGCGGACGAGAAGATCGGCCCCGGCGACCGGTGGATCGTGCAGCAGGTCCGGCAGATCGCGCCGAAGACCACGCTCGTCGGCATCGTCACGAAGATCGACAAGGTCAGCAAGGACATGGTCGGGCAGCAGTTGCTCGCCGTCTCCAAGCTCCTCGGGCCGGAGACGGACGTCGTGCCGGTGTCCGCCGCCTCCGGTGAGCAGGTGGAGGTGCTGGTCGACGTCCTCGCGTCGAAGATGGAGGAGGGCCCGGCGTTCTACCCGGACGGCGAACTCACCGACGAACCCGAAGAGACGCTGATGGCCGAACTCATTCGCGAGGCCGCTCTCGAGGGCCTCGGCGACGAACTGCCGCACTCCCTGGCCGTGGTCATCGAAGAGATCATCCCCCGCGAGGGACGCACCGAGAAGCAGGGCGAACTGCTCGACGTGCACGCGCTGCTGTACGTCGAGCGGCCGTCGCAGAAGGGCATCGTGATCGGCAAGGGCGGCGCCCGCCTCCGCGAGGTGGGGACCAAGGCGCGGCTGCAGATCGAGAAACTGCTCGGCACCAAGATCTTCCTCGAACTGCACGTGAAGGTCGCCAAGGACTGGCAGCGCGACCCGAAACAGCTCGGCAGGCTGGGGTTCTAGGCGGCTCCGCCGCCCGTGCGTGGTTGACGAGTCCAGGGACCCGTCAACCACGCACGGGGCCGGCGGCCCGCAGGAGAAGCAGCACCGACGCCGCGAAGTCGTGCTCCCCGTCGCTTCCGGTGGCGAGTCTGCGCAGTTGCAGGCCGGCGATGGTCGCCACGACCGTGGGGGCGACGGACTCCGCATCGGGGACGCCGAGGGCGGTGAGAATCGTCACCGTCAATTCGTCGTACGCGGCGAAACATTCGGCGGCGGCCTGACGGAGTTCGTGATCGCGGCCCGCCTGGATGTACAGCTCGAACGGGGCGATCCGCTCCGCGGAGAACGCCAGATCCTTCGCGACCTTCTCGGTCAGTGCGGCGACGTCCTCGAAGCTCAGCCCCTTGTCGCGGTACCCCTCCGCCAGCTCCGACAGCCGCTGCGTCTCCTCCGTCACGAACCCCGACAGCGCGGCGCGCAGCAGGTCCGTCTGCGTGGGGAAGTGGTACGTGATGGAGCCGAGCGAGACCCCGGCCTGCGCCGCGATCCGCCGATTGGTCACGCCGGGAATGCCTTCCGTGCCGACGATGTGCAGCGCCGCCGCGAGGATGCGGTCACGGACGTCCGTCGAAGCCACGCTCACCACCACTTCCCGGGACGTTCCAGGTCCCACCGGAGCACCGACTCGAGCTGGGCCGCAACGGAAACCAGGAGCGGCTCCGCGTTGTCGTGCCCCATCAGCTGGGCGCCGATCGGCAGGTTTCCGGACGTGAACCCGGCCGGGACGTTCACGCTCGGCCAGCCCAGCACGTTCCACGGCCACGCGTACGGGCAGACCGCGGTGATCACCTTGTCCGTGGCCCACGAACCGATGCCGTCGATCTCCTCGACCCTCGGCGGGGGAGTGGCGGTGGTGGGGGCGAGGACGAGGTCGTACTCGTCGAAGATCGCACCGACGCGTCGCCGCATTCTCGGCTCGGCCGCCCGGGCGGACCGGAGCGGGGCCCCGCGCAACAGCCGCCCGGTCCGGGCGTTGCCCTTCGTGCGGGGGTCGACGAGGGACGGGTCGGGGACCTTCCGCATCCAGTCGTCGATGCCGACCATCGACCGGGGGAGGAAGCCGAGACCGAACATGATCCCGTAGTCGGGGTCGTCCACCACGACGCGGTGCCCGAGCCTGCGCAGTGCCTCGGCGATCCGCGCGACACCCCGGCGCACCTCGGGGTGCAGCGTGGTGGGGGTGGCGGTGAACGGGATCCGGAGGGACAGCGCGATGCGCAGCGGCCCGGGGTCGCGGCCGATGGCGTCGCTGACGGTGACCGGCGGCGGTGTGTGGATGTCGCCCTCATGAGGTCCCGCCGCGATATCGAGGAGCAGGGCCGCGTCGGCGACCGTCCGGGCCAGCGGTCCGTTGACGGTGAGACCGTAGAACGCCTCGGCGGCAGGCCAGGTGGAGATGCGGCCGCGTTGCGGCTTGATCCCGACGAGGTTGGTCCACGCGGCGGGGATGCGGATGGAACCGGCGCCGTCGGAACCGATCGCGGCGGACACGAGGCCGGCGGACACGGCCGCCGCAGCGCCCCCGGACGACCCGCCCGGGGTGTGGTCGCCGTTCCACGGATTGCGGGTGTGACCGAAGGCGGGTCCGCCGGTGAGCGGCCACTGCCCCAGTTCGGGACTGTTGGTCTTGCCGACGACGACGGCACCGGCCGCGCGCAGTCGCCGCACCATCTCGGAGTCCCGCGCCGCGGGCGGGAAGTCGCCCGGGCAGCCGAACGCGGTGGGCTCCCCGGCCACGTCGACGTCGTCCTTGACGGCGATCGGGACTCCGAGGAGCGGGAGGCGTTCACCGGCGGCGATCCGGCGGTCGGCCTCCGCGGCCTCGGCGAGGGCCTTGTTCCGGCGGACCACCTTGAACGCGTTGAGCGTCGGCTGGCTGGCATCGATGCGGTCGAGGGCGGCGCGGGTGGCCGCGACCGACGTGGTGTCGCCGGAGGCCAGGGCTTTCACCTGTTCGACGAGTCCCGGTGACCGGTCGCCTTCCTCTTCGCGCCGCTGTTCGCTGCCCAGTTGTCCCGTGCTCATCTCGCCCCTCCCCGTGACTGTTCGTTCGAACGAACAGTATCAGCGGAGGTGCCTGCGGACCACCTCCCCGATCACCCCGGCGGCCCCGCGGGCCGCGGACTCGGGCAGTCGGGCGTACCCGCAGACCAGTCCCCGGGGTCCGCTCGGCGTGGTGCGGTAGTCGGCGAGGCTCGGCACCGTCACCCCGTGGTCCTGCAGTTCCGCCGCGAGGGCGACGTCGTCGACCGAGCGCGGCAGTGTCAGGACGACATGGAGACCGGCCTCGATGCCGGCGACCCCGACGCCGTCCGTGCCGACCGCGGACAGCTGCTGCTGCAGTGCGGCGACGAACGCCGACCGGCGGGCCGCGTACGTGCGGGAGGCGCGGGCGAGGTGCCGCGACAACGCACCCGAGTCGATGAAATGCGCCAGCGCGAGGGCCGTGATCGCACAGCAGGCCTCGCCGGTCGTGTCCAGCGCCCGGACGATCCCCGGCCGCAGCGCCGCGGGGGCGATCACCCACGCCACCCGGACCGCGGGAGTGAGGATCTTCGACGCCGTGCCCAGGTAGGCCACGTAGTCGGACCCGCGGTCGATGCTGCGCAGGGCGGGCAACGCCGACACGTCGTAGCGGAACTCGCCGTCGTAGTCGTCCTCGATGATCAGCGTCCCGGACGCCGCGGCGTCGGCGACGAGCCGGGCCCTGCGGCCCACCGGCATCCGGGCGCCCATCGGATACTGGTGGGCCGGCGTGCAGTAGGCCGCCGCGTCCATGCCGCGCAGCAGTGCGGGATCGAGGCCGTCCTCGTCCACGGGCACGCAGCGTGTCCGCGCGCCCGCGGCCTCGAGGACCAGGCGGGCCCGGCTGTAGCCGGGCTCCTCGAACACCACGTCGCGGCCGCTCAGCCGGGCCGCGGCGACGAGAGTCCGAAGCGCGGAGCCCACTCCGGGAACGATCACGAGTTCGTCGGGCCGCGCCGAGATGCCCCGGGTGCGGCGCAGATGCCCCGCGAGGGCGCGCCGCAACTCCGGGTGCCCGTCGGGGCCGGGAACGTCGGACGTCACCGTGGCGGCCGCGGCCGACCGCCACGCCCGGCGCCAGTCGGTGGTCGAGATCAGGCCGGGGTCGGGGTGGCCCGGGGTGAGGTCCCACCGCGCCTCCGGTGTCGCGGCAGCGGCCTGCGACGCCCGCTCCGACGTGTGCGTGATCGCGTGCGGGGCGACGTGCGCGCGGGCCGCCACGTCGGCGCCCGGTGCGATCCGGGTGCCGGAACCGGCGCGGGCGTTCGCGTATCCGGACGAGCAGAGTTCGTCGTACGCGTCGACCACCGACGCCCGCGCGACCGTCAGGTGGCCGGCGAGGGCCCGCGTGGAGGGCAGCGGATCGCCGGGCCGCAGACGGCCGCCTCGGATCTCGTCGAGGATCGACTCCGCGATGCGGTGCCGAAGCGGTGCGTCGGTGTCGGGGAGCCGCAACGTCAGGTGCAGCTCGGGGCTGATCCGGGGCATGAACCCACAATACTGGTCTGCCGATATTTTCAATTGTGGATCTGGAGCCTGAACCACATGGGGGGTGAGGATGGTCTCGTGGACAAGATCAGGAGATACCCGGACCGTGCCCGAACCGAACGTGCGCAGCTCGACGCCGTCCTCGACGCCGCGCCGATGGGCACCCTCGCCACCGTCGTCGACGGCCTGCCCTGGGCCGTGCCGATGCTCTACGCCCGCGACGGCGACAGGATCCTGCTGCACGGTTCCACCGGGGCCGGCGCGCTGCGGCAGGTCGCGGCAGGCGCCCCCGCGGTGCTGTGCGTCGCGATGCTCGACGGAATCGTCGTCGCGGACACACTGTTCGACTCGTCCGCCAACTACCGTTCGGCGGTGGTGCGGGGCAACCTCGTCACCCTCGGCGAAGACGAATCCGCCGGCGCCCTCGACGCACTGTCGGACGTGCTGATCCCCGGTCGCAGCAGCGAGGTCCGGGGACACCGTCGCAAGGAACTCGCCGCGACGCTGGCCCTCGCCCTCCCGATCACGCCGGGGCAGTGGACCGTCAAGGTGCGGGACGCGCCGCCGGGCGAACCCGCCGAAGCGAGCAGTGCGTGGGCCGGGGTCGTCCCCGTGCGGTCGGTCGCCGGTGCGCCCGTCCCGGCGCCGTGGGTGGCGACCGGCACACCCGTGCCCGCGTCCGTGTCGCGGCTGACCCGGACCGCGTAAGGAAAGCGTCAAGAGCCCTGGACGTCCCGTAAGCGCTTCGTCAGCGAGGCCTCTGTCGCCCGGATCCGGCGTGATGCTGGCATGACACCCCGCAACCGTGGGGTGTCATGCCTGCGCTGAACCGCAGGATCAGTACGAAGAGGGATCCTCACATGGCCGACGTGGCCTACGTTGCGCTCGTCCTCGGCGGGTTCGCCTGTTGCGCGCTCGTTCTCCGTGCCCTGCAGACCGGACGCGTGAAATGACCGGCGCCGGAATACTCGCCGTCGTCCTCGTCGCGATCGCGGCGGCGCTCGTCGTGTATCTGCTGGTCGCGCTCATCGACCCGGAGCGGTTCTGATGACGCCCGCCCTCGCGGCCGGCCTGCAGATCGCGCTCGTGATCGCGGTACTCGCGGCGCTGTACGTGCCGGTGGGCGACTACATGGCCCGCGTCTACGAATCGCGCCGCCACCTGCGGGTCGAATCCGTGCTGTACCGCCTGTGCCGCATCAACCCCCACACGGAGCAGACCTGGTACGGCTACGCGGGCAGCGTTCTGGGCTTCTCGATGGCCGGCGTGCTCTTCCTGTATGTCCTGCAACGCATTCAGGGTGTGCTGCCGCTGTCCGGCGACCTGACCGGGGTCAGCCCCGCGGTCGCGTTCAACACGGCCGTGTCGTTCGTCACCAACACCAACTGGCAGTCCTACGCCCCCGAGACCACGATGAGCAACCTGACCCAGCCGGTCGGACTCGCCGTGCAGAACTTCGTGTCCGCGGCGGTCGGCATGGCCGTCGCGGTCGCGCTGATCCGCGGGTTCGTCCGCGTGGCCCGCGGCGGTGAGATCGGCAACTTCTGGGTGGACCTCACCCGCGGCAGTCTGCGGATTCTGCTGCCGTTCTCCTTCGTCATCGCGTTGATTCTGTTGAGCCAGGGCGTGATCCAGTCATTCCACACGGGATTCGAATCCACCGGCCTGGACGGCAATGCCGTCACCAACGCCCTGGCGCCCGTCGCCTCGCAGGAGGCGATCAAGGAACTCGGCACCAACGGCGGCGGCATCCTCGCCGCCAACTCGGCACACCCGTTCGAAAACCCCACCCCGGTCAGCAACATCGTCGAGATCCTCGCGATCCTGCTGATCCCGGTGTCCCTCACCCGCACGTTCGGCACCATGGTCGGCGATCCTCACGACCGAGCGAGCGAGGTGTCCGGGCACCGCCAGGGCCTGACCCTGCTCGCTGTGATGGGCATCCTGTGGGGTTCACTGCTCGCCGTCACCCTTGCCGCCGAATCGGGACGACGCGGCGTCGCGGCCTCCGCGGCAGGCGCGATGATGGAAGGCAAGGAAGTCCGCTTCGGCATTCCGGGCACCGCACTGTTCGCCGTGAGTACCACGGGAACGTCCACGGGCGCGGTGAATTCCGCCCACGACAGCCTGTCGCCGCTCGGTGGCGCAGCCGTGTTGCTGAACATGCTGCTCGGGGAGATCGCGCCCGGCGGTGTGGGCACCGGGCTCTACGGCATTCTCGTCCTCGCCCTCATCGCCGTCTTCGTCGGTGGACTCCTCGTCGGCCGCACACCCGAGTACGTGGGCAAAAAACTACGGCAACGGGAGATCACCCTCGCCGCGCTGTCGGTGCTGGTGATGCCCGCGCTGGTCCTGATCGGAACGGGCATCACCGTGATCCTGTCCTCGACCACCGGTTACCAGGGCAACAGCGGCGACCCCGGCAGTCCCGGATCGATCCACGGATTCTCGGAGGTGCTGTACGCGTTCGCGTCGGCGTCGAACAACAACGGCAGCGCGTTCGGCGGGCTGACGGTCACGAGCGACTGGTTCCAGACCGCGCTCGGCGTGTGCATGCTGTTCGGCCGGTTCCTGCCGATCATCTTCGTCCTCGCGCTCGCCGGATCCCTGGCGTCGCAGAAGAAGACGGCCCCGGGCGCCGGAACCCTGCCGACGGCGGGCCCGATGTTCACGGGGCTGCTCACCGGCACCGTCGTGCTCGTGGCGGCGTTGACATTCTTCCCGGCCCTCGCGCTGGGACCGATCGCGGAGGCCCTGCAGTGAGTGTGAACGTGACCAGTCGTCCGGCGACCGAGCCGACGACGCCGCCCGAGGGCGGCCACGCCCCGGCGCCCGTCAAGGCCGGGATCTTCAGTCCCGCCCAGCTGGTGACGGCGTTGCCGGGCGCGCTGCGCAAACTCGACCCCCGGCACCTCGCCCGCAACCCGGTGATGTTCGTGGTGTTCGTCGGTTCCGTCGTCACCACCGTCATGGCCATCGCCGACCCGTCGGTGTTCTCCTGGGCGGTCACCGCGTGGCTGTGGTTCACCGTGCTGTTCGCGAACCTCGCCGAGTCGGTCGCGGAGGGGCGGGGCAAGGCGCAGGCGGCGAGCCTGCGGAAGGTGAAGCAGGACACGGTCGCCCACAGGATCACGGCGAGCGGCGCTCTGGAATCGGTGCCGGGCACCGACCTCGTCGTCGGCGACCGCGTGGTCGTCGTCGACGGTGAGGTGATCCCGGGCGACGGCGACGTCGTCGAGGGCATCGCCACCGTGGACGAATCGGCGATCACCGGCGAGTCCGCGCCCGTCGTCCGCGAATCCGGCGGTGACCGGTGCGCCGTCACCGGCGGCACGACCGTGCTGTCCGACCGGATCGTCGTCCGCGTCACCGCGGCCCCCGGGCAGTCGTTCGTGGACCGGATGATCGCCCTCGTGGAGGGGGCGGCGCGGCAGAAGACGCCGAATGAGATCGCGCTGAACATCCTGCTGGCGTCGCTGACGATCGTCTTCCTGCTGACCGTCGTCGCGATCGGCCCGATGGGTCTGTACGCGGGGCAGGAACAGGACCCGATCAAACTGATCGCGCTGCTGGTGTGTCTGATCCCCACCACGATCGGCGCCCTGCTGTCGGCCATCGGGATCGCCGGGATGGACCGGCTGGTGCAGCGGAACGTCCTGGCGATGTCGGGGCGGGCGGTGGAGGCCGCCGGCGATATCGACACCCTGCTGATGGACAAGACCGGCACCATCACGTTCGGCAACCGGCAGGCCACCGCCCTGCATCCCGCACCGGGAGTGTCCGCGAGCGAGCTGGCAACGGCGGCACGGCTGTCCAGCCTCGCGGACGGCACTCCCGAGGGGCGCAGCATCGTGGACCTGTGCGCCCGGGACTTCGGGTTGGACCCCGCGCCGTCCGAGGCCGAGAGGGCAGCGGAGTTCGTGCCGTTCACCGCGCAGACCCGGATGAGCGGGCTCGACATCGACGGCACCCGCATCCGCAAGGGCGCCGGCGACGCGGTGCTGAACTGGGTGCATTCGCTCGGCGGACACACCTCGCCCGCGGTCACCGGCGCGGTGAACGAGATCGCGCAGGCCGGCGGAACACCCCTCGTGGTGGCCTCGATCCACGCGGATGCGCCGACGGTGCTGGGCGTGATCGCGCTGTCGGACGTGGTGAAGCCGGGCATCGCCGAGCGGTTCGCGGAACTGCGGGCGATGGGAATCCGCACGGTGATGATCACCGGCGACAATCCGCTCACCGCCAAGGCCATCGCGGCCGAGGCCGGTGTCGACGACTTCATGGCGGAGGCGACACCCGAGGACAAACTCGCGCTGATCCGCAAGGAACAGGAGGGCGGCCGGCTGGTCGCGATGACCGGTGACGGCACCAATGACGCCCCGGCCCTGGCCCAGGCGGACGTCGGGGTGGCGATGAACACCGGCACGTCCGCGGCGAAGGAAGCCGGGAACATGGTGGATCTCGATTCCGATCCCACCAAGCTCATCGAGGTGGTGGAGATCGGCAAGCAGCTGCTCATCACCCGAGGTGCGCTGACCACGTTTTCGCTCGCCAACGACCTGGCCAAGTACTTCGCCATCCTCCCCGCGCTGTTCAGCGTCATCTATCCGCAGCTGGACACGCTGAACATCATGCGTCTGGCCACCCCGGAATCGGCGATCCTCTCGGCGGTGATCTTCAACGCCGTCGTGATCGTGGCGCTGATCCCGTTGTCGCTGAAAGGTGTTCGCTATCGGCCGTCGTCGGCGTCGACACTGCTGGGCCGCAACCTGCTGATCTACGGCCTCGGCGGCGTGATCACACCGTTCGCCGGTATCTGGCTCATCGACCTCGTCGTCCGTCTCATTCCCGGAATTGGGTGACTTCGCATGCGTTTTCTCATCGGACTGCTCCGGCAGACCTGGGCCGGACTCCTCGTCCTGCTCGCACTCACCGCCGTTCTCGGCGTGCTCTATCCCGCCGCGGTGTGGGGGGTGAGCCGGATCGGCGCCGGCGCGGCGGAGGGTTCGCCGGTCCGCGACACCACCGGGTGCGTCGTCGGGAGCCGGTGGGTCGGTGTCGACCCGCAGGTGCCGGCAGGGGACCCGGACCCGTTCTTCCACAACCGGGTCACCGGGTCGGTCGCCGCACAGGATCCGTTCGCACCGGGCGACCCCGCCACCGCCTTGCCCACCAATCAGGGACCGAGCAGCGAGATCCTGGCGGCGTTCGTCACCCAGCGCCGGAACGCGATCGCCGCCCGCGAGGGGGTGCAACCCGAGTCCGTGCCGGCGGACGCGGTCACCGGATCGGGTTCCGGCATCGATCCGCACATCAGCCCCGCGTACGCCGCGTTGCAGGTGCCGAGGGTCGCACAGATGAACGGCCTCAGCGAGAGCCGCGTCCAGCAGTTGGTCGACGAGAACACCGAGGGACGGCAACTCGGGTTCCTCGGGGAGCAGCGGGTGAACGTTCTCGAGCTGAATCTCGCCCTCGGCCTGACCGTTCCTCGGTGCACCGCCCCGACAGCTGGTGGATGATGGCGAGGTGAGTGGTACCGGACCCGAAGGCGAACGCCGGCGCGGCGAACTGCGCATCTATCTCGGCGCCGCACCGGGTGTCGGCAAGACGTTCGCGATGCTCGGCGAGGCGCACCGCCGCCGCGAACGGGGGTGCGACGTCGTCGCGGCCGTGGTGGAAACCCACGGCCGCGACCGCACGGCGGCGCAACTCGGTGACCTCGAACTGATTCCGCCGAAGGTCATCGCCTACCGCGGCACGCTCGGCCGCGAGCTGGACGTCGAGGCGGTGCTGGCCCGCAGGCCGGCGCTGGTGCTCGTGGACGAACTCGCGCACACGAACACGCCGGGCAGTGTCCACGAGAAACGCTGGCAGGACGTGGAGATTCTGCTCGGCGCGGGTATCGACGTCCTCTCGACGCTCAACGTCCAGCATCTCGAAAGCCTCAACGACGTGGTCCAGCGGATCACCGGGGTGGTGCAGCAGGAGACTGTCCCCGACGAGGTGGTGCGCGCCGCCACCCAGGTGGAGCTGGTGGACATCACCCCGGAAGCGCTGCGCCGCAGGCTGTCCCACGGCAACATCTACGCCGCGGAAAAGGTCGACGCCGCACTGAGCAACTACTTCCGGAAAGGAAACCTCACCGCGCTGCGCGAACTGGCCTTGCTGTGGGTTGCCGATCAGGTCGACGCCGCACTCGCGAAATATCGTGCGGAGAACAAGATCACCGACACGTGGGAGGCCCGGGAACGGGTGGTGGTCGCGGTGACGGGCGGACCGGAATCGGAGACACTCGTCCGGCGGGCAGGGCGGATCGCGTCGAGGTCCAGCGCCGAGCTGATCGTCGTGCACGTGGTGCGCGGCGACGGCCTCGCCGGCGTGTCGGCCCCGGAGATGGGCAAGGTGCGGACGCTCGCCGCGAGTATCGGGGCGAGCCTGCACAGCGTCGTCGGCGACGACGTCCCGACCACACTCCTCGACTTCGCCCGGACTGCGAACGCCACCCAGCTGGTGCTGGGCACGTCGAGACGCTCACGGTGGGCGCGGATCTTCGACGAGGGAATCGGTGCGAGCGTGCTGCACCAGTCGGGGTCGATCGACGTGCACATGGTCACCCACGGCGAATCCCACCGGCTGAGGCGGTTGTCGCCGGTGGGATCGCGGTCCCGCACGATGATCGCCTGGATCGCCGCGGTCCTCGTGCCGTCGGTGGCGACCGTGGTGATGAGCGCCGTCGACCGCTGGCTCGGGCTGGTCGGCGAGGGCGCTCTGTTCTTCATCGTGGTGCTGCTCGTCTCGCTGCTCGGCGGTGTCGCCCCCGCAGCGTTCTCCGCGCTGATCTCGGGTCTGTTCCTCAACTACTTCTTCACGCCGCCGGTGCGGAGCTTCACCATCGCCGAACCGGACAACTTCATCACCACGGTCGTGCTGCTCGTGGTCGCCGTCGCCGTCGCGGTCCTGGTCGACGCGGCCGCCAAGCGTTCACGGGAGGCCAGGCGGGCGTCGCAGGAGGCCGAGTTGCTGGCGCTGTTCGCCGGATCGGTGCTGCGGGGGGCCGATCTCGGCACGCTGCTCGAGAAGGTGCGCGAGACGTACGGTCAGGAGTCCGTGAGCGTCCTGCACCGGGACCGCGGTCTCGTCGGGTCGGTCGGGCCGCATCCACCGGCGAGCGTCGACGACGCCGACACGGTCTGCGAGGTGGGGGAAGGGGAGTACGCGCTCGCCCTCCGCGGCAGCGAGCTGCACGCCCGGGATCGCCGCGTGCTGCTCGCCGTCGCGAATCAGGCCGTGGGCATGATCCGCCAGACGGAACTCGCGCAGGAGGCGGGGCAGGCGCAGGCGCTGGCCGAGGCCGACCGGCTGCGGCGGTCGCTGCTGTCCGCCGTCAGCCACGACCTCCGGACGCCGCTCGCCGCGGTCAAGGCCGCTGCGTCCAGCCTGCGCAGCGACGACGTCGACTTCTCCCCGGAGGACACCGCCGAACTGCTGGCGACCATCGAGGAATCGGCTGACGTCCTGACTTCTCTCGTCGGCAACCTGCTCGACTCGTCCCGGCTCGCGGCGGGAGTGGTGACCCCGACGCTGCGGCCCGTGTACCTCGACGAGGTGGTGCACCGGGCGCTGGTGGGGCTGGGAATCGGCGGCCGGACCGGGACACGGGCCCGCGAACGGGTCGAGGTCGACGTCGGAACGGTCGCGGCGATGGCGGATTCGGGCCTGCTCGAGCGGGTGCTCGCGAATCTGATCGACAACGCGCTCCGCTACGGTGAGGACTCCGTGATCCGGGTCGGTGCCGCGGCGGTGGGAGACCGTGCCGTCGTCACCGTCGCCGACACGGGCCCGGGAGTTCCGCGGGGCCGGGCGGAGGAGATGTTCGCCCCGTTCCAGCGGCTGGGGGACCGCGACACGACCACGGGAGTCGGGCTCGGGCTCTCCGTCGTCCGCGGATTCGTCGACGCGATGGGCGGCACCATCAGCGCCACCGACACCCCCGGTGGTGGTCTGACGATGGTGGTGGAACTGGCCGGGGCGGGAGGGGAGCACCCATGACGAGAATCCTCGTCGTCGACGACGAACCGCAGATTCTCCGCGCCCTGCGAATCAATCTCAGTGTGCGCGGATACGACGTGGTGACGGCCGCATCCGGGGCCGCCGCACTGCGCGCCGCGGCCGAGCGACCGCCCGACGTGATCGTGCTCGACCTCGGGTTGCCCGACATGGACGGCACGGAGGTGCTCGCGGGCCTGCGCGGGTGGTGCCCGGCGCCGGTGATCGTGCTGTCGGCGCGCACCGATTCCGCGGACAAGGTGGAAGCTCTCGACGCGGGCGCCGACGACTACGTCACCAAGCCGTTCGGGATGGACGAGTTCCTGGCCCGGGTGCGGGCCGCGGCCCGCCGCGCGACGACGGCCGTCGACACGAGCGAGCCTGTGGTGGAGACGGATTCGTTCACGGTCGACCTGGCTGCGAAGACGGTGCGGCGGGCGGGCGCCGAGGTGCACCTGACGCCGACGGAGTGGGGGATGCTCGAGATGCTCGTGCGCAACAAGGGCAAGCTGGTGGGCCAGAAGGAACTGCTGCGGGAGGTGTGGGGTCCGGCGTACGCCACCGAGACCCATTACCTGCGGGTGTATCTGGCGCAGTTGCGGCGCAAGCTCGAGGACGACCCGTCGCACCCGCGTCACCTCATCACCGAGGCCGGAATGGGGTACCGGTTCCAGGTGTGACCGTGATCCCGCTCACGACCGATGATTCGGGCCCGGTCCGGGAGTCTTACCTTCGACCGCAGCATCACACTCGACCGGAGGAGCCACGAATGCCCGCACCGAAGACCCCGCAACCGCTCGCGCACACCTTTACGGCGCCGATCCAGAAGGACGGGGCATTCGCGACGTACGTGACCGTGCCGGACTCCGCCGAACTCCTCGGAACGAGGCGGCCGGTGAAGGTCGGCGGGACGATCGACGGCCACCCGTTCAATGCCACCCTGATGCCCTCGGGCGAGGGTCCGCACTGGCTTCCCCTGAAGATCGCACTGTGCAAGCTCATCGGCAAGGACGCGGCCGGCGTCGAGGTGACGGTGCACCTCGAGCAGCGTTTCAGCTGATGTGGGCTGCCCGGGTTTGATCCGGGGAGCACTGGGTACGGATCATCCGGAAGCGGTCCGCGTTTCCGGACGGGTTTCGAGGTGTTTCGTGCCGAGGTGGCCGCGGTTGTCGGGATGGCTCCCCACGCTGGGGGTCGTGGTGCTCGTCGCCGCGTGCGGAACGGGCGACGACGGCAACACGAGCGAGGAATTCGCCGGCACCGTCGACATCGGCGGGGGCCGGAACATCTATCTCGAGTGTGCGGGCACGGGCACGCCGACCGTCGTGTTCGTGTCCGGTCTCCGGTTCGGTGCCGATCAGTGGACGATGACGGCTGATCCGGCGAGCACCTCGGCCTTCGACGGAGTCGCCGAGTTCACGCGAGTCTGCTCGTACGATCGGCCGGGAGTCGTGCTGGGCGGGGATGCAGTGAGCCGCAGCGACCCGGTCCCGCAGCCGATCACCACCAGCGACGCGGTCGCCGACCTCCAGTCGCTGCTGGGCGCCACGGATGCAGCCGGGCCCGGTCCCTATGTTCTGGCCGCCCACTCCTACGGCGGTCAGATCGCGAGACTCTTCGCCGGTACCCATCCCGACGAGGTGGCGGGCCTGGTGCTGATCGACGCGCAGTCGGAGGAGTTGCAGACACTCCTGCCCCCGGAGCAGTTCCAGGAGTTCCTGCGCCTCAACGAACCGCCGCAGGACAGTCTCGACGAGTACCCGGATCTCGAGCGCGTCGACTTCGTCCGCAGCTTCGACGAGATCCGCGCCGCCGAACCGATCCGGCCCCAGCCGCTCGTCGTACTCTCCGCCGACCGCTCGGTGGCGCCGCAGATCGCGGAGGGCGTCGCGAACGGAAGCCTCCCCGCCGACATCGATCCCGGCTACGGCCCGGCCCTCGACGCCGTGCAGCCGAAGGCGCAGGAGGATCTGGCCCAGCTCGTACCGGGTGCCAAACATGTCACGAACACGAACAGCGGCCACAACATCAACATCGAGCAGCCGCAACTCGTCGTCGACGGGGTCCGCGACGTCGTCGACGCCGTGCGCGACGGGCGCAGCGAGCCCTGACCGTCGCATGTGGCTCGGCCTGCGGAATGTGGCCGCCCGGGCGTGGGAGACTGGACCGGTGAGGTTGTATCGAGACAATGCGGTGGTCCTGCGCCAGCACAAGCTGGGCGAGGCCGACCGTATCGTCACACTCCTCACCCGGCAGTACGGTCTGGTGCGCGCGGTCGCCAAGGGGGTGCGCCGCACGAAGTCCAAGTTCGGCGCCCGCCTCGAGCCGTTCGCGCACATCGACGTGCAGCTCTACCCGGGCCGCAACCTCGACATCGTCACCCAGGTCCAGACGGTCGACGCGTTCGCGACCGACATCGTCGACGACTACTCCCGGTACACCACGGCGTGCGCGATCCTCGAGACCGCCGAGCGGCTCGCCGGCGAGGAACGGGCCCCGGCGCTGCAGCTGCACCGCCTGACGGTCGGGGCGCTTCGGGCCGTCGCGGAACACCACCGGCCGTGCGAGCTCATCCTCGACGCCTTCCTGTTGCGGGCCATGGGTTTTGCGGGGTGGGCGCCTGCCCTCGACGACTGCGCGCGGTGCAGCGCACCCGGCCCGCACCGGGCATTCCACGTGGCCGCCGGGGGAGCGGTGTGCGTCCAGTGCCGGCCGCCGGGCGCTGCCACCCCGTCGCCGGGTGTCCTCGACCTGATGGACGCTCTGTTCCGCGGCGACTGGGCGAGCACCGAGCAGGTGCCCGAGTCGTTGCGAGGGCAGGCCAGCGGTCTGGTCGCGGCGCATCTGCAGTGGCACCTCGAACGGCAACTCCGCACTCTCCCGCTGATCGAACGCGCACGACCGCATGCGGCGGTAGGGGCGGAGGATTCGGTCAGGCAGGATGGGGACCGTGATTCGACGACGCGAACCCCGAGCTCCGCATAATTCCGGGGCCGAGCGCCAGATCCGGCCGCCGGACCCGCATCCCTCGGGCGCCCGCCCGCCGGGCCTGCAACCCGAACTCGTGCCCCGGCACATCGCGCTGGTGATGGACGGCAACGGCCGTTGGGCGCAGGAGCGGGGACTGCCTCGGACCGCGGGCCACGAACGCGGCGAGGCCGTGTTGATGGACGCCGTCTGCGGGTGCATCGAGATGGGCGTCGAGTGGTTGTCGGCGTACGCGTTCTCCACCGAGAACTGGAAACGCAGCCCCGAGGAGGTGCGCTTCCTGATGGGCTTCAACCGCGACGTGATCCGTCGTCGCCGTGACGAGATGCACGAGATGGGGGTGCGGGTGCGGTGGGCGGGTCGCAGGCCCAAGCTGTGGCGCAGCGTCATCAAGGAACTCGAGATCGCCGAGGAGTTGACGAAGCACAACACGGTCATGAACCTGACCATGTGCGTCAACTACGGCGGTCGCGCGGAGATCGCCGACGCGGCGAAGGAGATCGGCAGGCGGGTCGCGGCGGGTCAGCTCGACCCGGAGAAGATCACCGAGGCGACCGTCGCCCGCTATCTCGACGAGCCGGACATGCCGGACGTCGACCTGTTCCTCCGGCCGTCCGGCGAGCAGCGCACGTCCAACTTCCTGATCTGGCAGTCGGCCTACGCCGAGATGGTGTATCAGGAGAAGCTGTTTCCCGATTTCGACCGCCGCGACCTGTGGGCGGCGTGCGTCGAATACGCGTCACGTGACCGCCGGTTCGGTGGCGTCAAATGACCGTCGACGGGGCGCCCGCACTCCTCGGGCGGGCAGCGGACGCGCTGGAGCATTTCGCCACCGTCGCCCGGGCCGAGGACGGCTCGCTGAGCTTCGAATACGCCGGGGCGCTGTGCTCGATCAGTGCGATGACTCTCACCGACGGCCTCGACGTGCTGTCGATGACGTGCGTCCTGGCCTGGGATCGTCCGGTCAGCGCCGCGCTGCACAAGAAGGTCGCGGAGCGCAACGGCGCATTGCAGTTCGGTTCGATCGCGGTGTTCGGTCACGGCAGGCTCGCGGACGTCATCCTGCGTTACACGTTCCCCGCCGCCGGACTCGTGGACGAGGCGCTGACCACGATGCTGCTCCTCGTGCTGAGCGGCGCGGACACCGCCCGGCAGGGGCTGATCCCCTGACGTTCACCGCGGCGCGTTGCAGTCCTTGCAGAGACCGAAGATCTCGATGGTGTGGCTGACGTCGGAGAAACCGTGGGCGTCGGCGATCGACTGCGACCACTGCTCGACGGTCGGCCCTTCGACCTCGACGGTGTAGCCGCACGCGCGGCAGACCAGGTGGTGGTGGTGTCCGGACGAGCAGCGCCGGTACACCGATTCGCCGGTGTCGGTGCGCAGGACGTCGACGGTGCCGGCGTCGGCGAGCGTCTGCAGGGTGCGGTAGACGGTGGTCAGCCCGATGCCCTCGCCGCGCTTGCGGAGTTCGTCGTGCAGTTCCTGCGCCGACCGGAACTCCTCGATGTCGTCGAGGAGTGCGGAGATGGCGCTGCGCTGCTTGGTGGCGCGGACTCCCACGACGACGGGCTTGCGCTGGCCGGTGTTCTGGGTCAAGGCGTTCATCCTTCCTCGGCGTGCGCGACGGCGTCCACGACGATGTGGGCGAGGTGGTCGTCCACCAGGCGGTAGAGGACCTCACGTCCGGTGCGTTCGCCGCGCACGACGCCCGCGGCCTTGAGCACGCGAAGATGCTGGCTGATCAATGGTTGTGTGACGCCGAGCGCTCCGACGAGTTCGTGCACGCACCGTTCCGATTCGCGGAGTTGGAGGACGATCGCGATGCGGACGGGGGCGGCGAGGGCGCGCAGGATGTCGCCTGCCGCCGTCAGCGTCTCCTTCGACGGCACAGGAGCCGGGGGAGCGGCCTCGAACGGATGCGGGGTGGCCTCGAACGGATGCAGATCCCCGGGATCGACGACGCTCACCAGTGATCTCCTTCGGTGTGCCGGACAATGGACGGGACCGTGGCCGCGTGGCCGTCGGCCCCGGGAGGAACACCCCATCTTATTGCAAATCGATTCCATTTTGATATGCACGAATACGCATGTCAACCGGCGGGGTGAACCGACCGTGATCGGACAGATAGGCTGGGATCCGAAAAGCGCACGTGAACCATGCATCTATTACCCAGATGGAGAGCACCCGAGTGGCACCGAAGTCCAAAGTCGAAACCGTCGTCAATCTCGCCAAGCGTCGTGGCCTGGTCTACCCGTGCGGTGAGATCTACGGAGGCACGAAGTCGGCCTGGGACTACGGCCCCTTGGGTGTCGAGCTCAAGGAGAACATCAAGAAGCAGTGGTGGCGCAACATGGTCACCAGCCGCGAGGACGTCGTCGGCCTCGACTCCTCGGTCATCCTGCCGCGCGAGGTGTGGGTGGCGTCCGGCCACGTCGGCGTGTTCAACGACCCCCTCGTCGAGTGCCTCAACTGTCACAAGCGTCACCGTCAGGACCACCTGCAGGAGGCGTATGCGGAGAAGAAGGGCCTCGACAACCCGGACGACGTCCAGATGGACGTCGTGGGCTGCCCCGACTGCGGCACGGTCGGCCAGTGGACCGAACCCCGCGACTTCAACATGATGCTCAAGACGTACCTCGGCCCGGTCGAGAGCGAAGAGGGCATGCACTACCTCCGCCCGGAGACCGCGCAGGGCATCTTCGTGAACTTCGCGAACGTGCTCACCACGTCGCGCAAGAAGCCGCCGTTCGGTATCGGCCAGATCGGCAAGAGCTTCCGCAACGAGATCACCCCCGGCAACTTCATCTTCCGCACCCGCGAGTTCGAGCAGATGGAGATGGAATTCTTCGTCAAGCCCGGCGAGGACGAAGAGTGGCACCAGTACTGGATCGACTACCGCATGGACTGGTACACCGGTCTGGGTATCAACAAGGACAACCTGCGGCTGTACGAGCACGCGCAGGACAAGCTGTCGCACTACTCCAAGCGCACCGTCGACATCGAGTACCGCTTCCACTTCCAGGGCAGCGAATGGGGCGAGCTCGAGGGTGTGGCCAACCGCACCGACTTCGACCTGTCGACGCACTCGAAGCACTCGGGCACCGATCTCAACTACTACGACCAGGCCTCCGGTGAGCGGTACACGCCGTACGTCATCGAGCCGGCAGCCGGTCTCACGCGTTCGCTGATGGCGTTCCTCGTCGACGCGTACACCGAGGACGAGGCGCCGAACGCGAAGGGCGGCGTCGACAAGCGCACCGTGCTGCGCCTGGACCGTCGTCTCGCCCCGGTGAAGGCCGCGGTGCTGCCGCTGTCGCGTAACGCGGACCTGACGCCGAAGGCGAAGGATCTCGCCGCGACGCTCCGCCAGCACTGGAACGTCGAGTTCGACGACGCAGGCGCGATCGGCCGCCGCTACCGCCGTCAGGACGAGATCGGCACGCCGTTCTGCATCACCGTGGACTTCGACACCCTCGAGGATCACGCCGTGACCGTGCGTGAACGCGACTCCATGGCCCAGGAGCGGGTCGCGCTCGACCAGGTAGAGGGCTACCTGGCGCAGCGCCTCATCGGTTCCTGATCCGCGGTCACCTGCGCGCGTCGCAGGTGGTGGTCAGATAGTTCGTCAGGATTCGCCGGTTTTCCTCGGACACCGGGATACGCGAGTATTCCGGTGCCGAAGAGCCGACCGCGATCCACAGCGGAAAGACGAAGGGCTTCTTCGATTCCGCGAGTGCGTGCGGGTCGCAGCGTGCCGCGTCGATCGTGATGTCGATGCTCAGCCGGTACTCGTCCGCCCGCATGGTGGCGGGCAGCGCCCCGCGCAGGGCGTACAGGACGCTGCCGCCGATTTCGTCGACCCGGACGTCACCCGACGCTGTTCCCCGGCTCACGAGGAGCTGAGCGGGGAGGGGCGCTGCCGGCTCCGGCGGCGTCGCCGCCGGGATCAGTGTCACCGGGACGGCCCGCGCCAGTTCCTCTGCGGCGCAATCTCCGTCGTGGATGCGGCCGAGGACGTCGTACGGGGTGGCGAGCGGCACCCGCACGGGCGACGCGCCCTGACCGGTGACCCCGATCACGGCGTCCGCCGGTTCCGGTCGGGTGTCGCAGCGGACGGTGCCGTACTGGGCCTCGACGTCGATCCGGTTGCCGGGGCCGAGTTCGACGACCCGCCCGGTTTCGGGCGCCGCCTCGAAGCCCGGGCTGTCCAGCGCCACGGATGTCACGGTGACGGGCGCGCCGCCGGTATTCGCGATCCGCACGTGGATCCGGCCGCCCGCCGCGTCGTCCTCGCGGCTGCGGTACGCCTCCGCCGACAGCGGGATCGCCGGCTCGTCCCCGGCGTCTCGCCCGCCCGCGCAGCCCGACAGGACGCCGCAGCAGGTGGCCGCGACGCAGGCGAGTGCGACGAATGCTCGGGAGGACGTCAGAATCGGCCGCCCCCGCTGATCCGGCCCGAACTGCTCGGCCCGCCGAACGAACGGGGACCGCTGCCGCGGCCGCCGCCGGAGCCGCGGCTACCCCAGTTGCCGCCGCCGCTGAATCCGCCGCGCAGGATGCTGTCGATCAGGATGCCCCCGAGGATCGCGCCGGTGGCATTCCCGCCGCCGGCACCGAGCCCGGGGCGCTGACGGGACTCCCAGCGGCTCACGTCGTTCTGCGCCAGCCGCAGCGCGTCGGCGGCCAGGCTCGCGGCGGCCTGGGCGTGCTGCAGCGCGCGGGAGGCGTCGGTGGTGCGCAACTGCTGGGCCCCTGCCAGGTGCCGCTGTGCCTCCGTCAGGCGGGTCCTGGCCTCCGCTCCCACCGCGCCGCGGCGGGTGCCGATGAAGTCCGATGCTGCCGTGACCTGCGACTGCGCGGCCACGAGGTCCTGCTCGAGACGCTGCTGTGCACGCTCGGCCTGCTGCCGTGATTCCTGCGCCTCGGCGAGGACCGCGTCGAGTTCCGCGTCGGCCTTCACGATCTGGGTGAAGCTGCCGAGCGGGTCGGTGTCCGCGGCGGTCCGGGCCGCCGCCAGCGCGGCCTCGGCCGCGGTGCGCGCCGCCGCGAGCCGGTCCCCACCCTGCTCGGTGAACTGGGCCGCGGCCGCGATCCCCGCCTCCACGTCGGTGATCGCGGCAGGCAGCGTGGCGATGGCGTGCCGGATGTCCTCCGCGGCGTGATCGACGGCGTCGAGCAGGATCCGGGCCTGTTCGAGGGCGCCCTCGGCGCCGCGGATCGCCGACACCGCCGGTCCCTGCTTGCCCGGTGGCAGGGCGACGGCGTCCCGGCCCTCCGTTACGGCCTTCTCGGCGTACGCGAGCCGTTCCTCCGCCATCGTCACGTTGTGGGCGACGGAAGCGAGTGCGGCGGCCGGGAATTCGGTCTGCAGGGTGGCGAGGGTCCGGGTGGAGTCGGGGATGCGCACGGTCAGCGCAACCATGTCGCGGGTGAGCGCGTCGAGCCGGTCGGGGGCGTTGATCAGCAGGTCCCGCAAACCGTCGAACTCCTGGACCTTCTCGTTGAGTTCGCGGTCCGCGCGCCCGCACGAGGTGATGATGTCGATGAGCATTTCCCGCTGCTGCTGCGGGGTCTCGGGGATCGCGTCGTCGAGCCGCTGACGCACGGTGAACGCCGCCGCGAGGGTGGACTTCGCCGTGTCGAACGCCGCCGTGAACGCGGCGGTGGCCTGCTCGCCGAATTCGCCGCGGGCCAGTTCGAGTTCCTCCTGGCTCGTGCGCAGCGCGTCGTCCGTCTCGACGAGCACCTCCTTGGCGCGCTCGTCGAGGGTCGGCAACGGCAGCGCCGTCAGGGCGGCCGTGTCCTCGGGGCTGATGCTGCGCGCCGCCTCGACGCCGGCCCGGGACCGGTCGTGCTTCTTCTTCCGCGAATACAGCACGACCCCGCCCGCGCCCACGACGACGACGACGCCGCCGCCGATCAGCAGTGTGCGCACCGACATACCGCCGCCCGGACTCATCGCGTCGCCGAGCCCGCCCGCCGCGGCAATCGCGGCGCCGGCCCAGTCCTCCTCGCGCAGGGCGGGTTCCACCGCGTCCACCCGGATCGACTCGGCTTCGTCGCTGGTGATCTCGGACAGACCGTCCGGTGCGATGAGGGCGTACTCACGGTCGACCGTCGCGACCGCGAGCAGTGCGTCACGATCGCCGAGGGACGACGCCTGCGCCGTCTGATCCGCCCACGGTCCGGCGCCGAGACCGTTGAAGTCGGGAACGTAGACCACCCACAACCGCACCTTGTGATCGTCGTAGAGCTGATCGATCGCGGCCTGGACGTCGCTCTGCTGGTCCGCGTCGAGCACCCCGACGGTGTCCGTGATCTGGCCGGGCAGACGGAACGGTGCGTCCGCCGACGCGATCGCGGGGGAGAACAGGATCGCCACGAGCGTCAGGAGTGCGGAGACGGCGCCGAGGGCGGCGAACCGCCGGGTGCCGGGGAAGGGGAGTCTGGGGTGGGACGACGGCGTCTGCTCGAGGCGCGGTGCGAGTGGCATGGCAGCAAATCTATCGGGTGTGGCGAGTCGTCATCGGGACAGTTCGGCGACAGCTGGCAGAATCAGGGAGTGAATTCTGCACCGAGCCGTGAACGCCACGACCTCCCGCGCCGTCCTGCGCGTCTGGGGTTCGCAGGCACGCTGGCCCGGTGGACCCGCCGGATCATCGCCGGCGTCGTTCTCCTCGCGGCGGCCCTGGTGTTCGGCACCGCGGTCCGGGTGTGGCAGGTCGCGCGGATCGACGACACGTCGACGGCCGACGCGATCGTGGTGCTCGGCGCCGCCCAGTACTCGGGAACGCCGTCGTCCGTGTTCGAGGCCAGGCTCGAGCAGGCGTACAAGCTGTACGAGCGCGGGGTGGCCCCGGAGGTCATCACGGTGGGCGGCAAGCAGGAGGGCGACGAGTACACCGAGGCGGCGTCCGGGAAGAACTACCTGGTCTCGCGCGGTGTCCCCGCCGACAGCATCACCGCCGTCGAGGAGGGGTCCGACACCCTGCTCAGCATCGAGGCGGTGAGTGAGGCGATGGGTGCGCAGGGCATCGATTCGGCGGTCCTCGTCAGCGACCCGTGGCATTCGCTGCGGACCCGGACGATGGCCCGCGACGCCGGCCTCGAGGCGTGGACGGCGCCCACCCGGCAGGGGCCCGCGGTGTTCACCCGCGAATCGCAGTTGCACGGAATCGCCCGGGAGACAGGGGCGTTGATCTGGTATCAGCTCACCCACTTCTCGGCGGACTTCCCCTACACGGCGGGACAGTAGGCGTTTCGATGACTCCACACACGACACCCCTCGGCGAGGTGTACTCCGCGCACGACGTCGCCCGGCGGGTTCGCGAGGCACCGAAACGGGCCGGGATCCCGGGCAGCCAGATCGCGGCCGCCCAGCACCGGTCCGTCTTCTCCCGTGACCGCGCGCGCGTCCAGCATTCGGCGGCGCTGCGCAGGCTCGCCGACAAGACCCAGGTGGTGGGCCCCCGGGACGGGGACACCCCGCGAACGCGGTTGACGCACTCGATCGAGGTGGCACAGATCGGCCGCGGGATCGCCGACGGTCTCGGCTGCGATCCCGATCTGGTCGACCTCGCCGGCCTCGCACACGACATCGGTCACCCGCCGTACGGTCACAACGGCGAGAAGGCCCTCGACGAGGTCGCGGAAAGCTGCGGCGGGTTCGAGGGCAACGCCCAGAATCTGCGCATCCTGACAAACCTCGAACCGAAGGTGCTCTACCCCGACGGACGTAGCGCCGGGCTCAACCTGACCCGGGCGTCGCTGGACGCGGCGATCAAGTACCCGTGGATCCGGCCGCGCCCGGGCGCGAAGTTCGGGGCCTACGACGACGACGCCGAGGTGCTCGCGTGGATCCGCGAGGGTGCCCCGGACGGTCACCAGTGTCTCGAGGCGCAGGTCATGGACTGGGCCGACGACGTCGCCTACTCCGTGCACGACGTCGAGGACGGGGTGATCGACGGGCGCATCGACCTGCGTGCGCTGGCCGATCCGGTGGACCAGCGGGCGCTCGCCGAGTTCGGCGCCGCGGAGTTCGCGGGACTCGACGTCGAGGAACTCGTCGAGGCCGCGAAACGGCTGAGCCTTCTGCCGGTCGTCGTCGGGGTGGGCAGCTACGACGGCACGCTCACCAGTTCGGTCGCCTTGAAGAACCTCACCAGCGAACTGGTGGGCCGGTTCGCGACCGCCGCGATCATCGGGACCCGCGACGTCCACGGCGACAAGCCGGTCGCCCGGTACGACGCCGATCTGGTGGTCCCGCCGGTGGTCGCGTCCGAGGTGGCGCTGCTCAAGACGTTCGCACTGAACTTCGTGATGTCCGATGCCGGCCACCGGGCGCGGCAGGAACGGCAGCGGGACCGCGTGCACCGCGTCGCCGAATGGCTGCTCGCGACCGCACCCGACGGGCTCGACCCAATCCTGGTTCCGGCCTGGAACGCCGCGGCCGACGACCCGGCACGGGTCCGGGTCGTCGTCGACCAGATCGCCTCCTACACCGAGAGCAGGCTCGAACGCGTCGACAAGTCCAGTCTCGGGGCCCAGGCGAGCTGGGGCTGACGAGCGTCGAAGTCGGACCAATCCGCCCGCCGCGGTGCTCCGAATAGGACTACAGACAGCTTGCACCCAATGGTCAGGGAGACCGGATGAAGTCTGCAGTGCGCAAGATCATCGGTTCGACGTCCGCAGCGCTGGCGGTGGCGGTCGGCGCCGCCCTGCTGGCCCCACCCGCGGCACAGGCCGCACCCGTGTACCCGTTCGCGGACCCCGACCCGTTCTACGGTGCACCCGCCGACGTCGGGGCACGCGCCGACGGTGACGTGCTGGCGAGCCGCAAGGTCGCCGCCACCGGTTTCCCCACCGCCGACGCCTGGCAGGTCAAGTACAAGTCGACCAACTCCGCAGGCGCGCCCATCGCCGCCGTCACCACGGTGCTGGTGCCCCGCGGCACTCCCGCGAACCGGCCGCTGGTGTCGTATCAGCCGTTCGTCAACGCGCTCGGGCTCGAGTGTGCCCCGTCGCATCAGCTGTTCACCGGCGGACTCCAGGAGGCCCCGGCCCTCAACGCCCTGCTCGCGCGGGGCTGGGCGGTCGCCGTCCCCGACCATCTCGGACCGACCAGCGCATACGGGGCCGCGAAACTCGGCGGCCGGCTCGTCCTCGACGGCGTCCGCGCCGCGCAGCGGCTCCCGGAAGCGGGACTCGGTGGCAGTCCGGTCGGGCTGGCCGGCTACTCGGGTGGCGCCATGGCGACCAACTGGGCCGCTGCGCTCGCACCCACCTACGCGCCGGAACTGAACATCGTGGGCGCCGCCGAGGGCGGCACCCCTGTCAACATCGGCGAACTGGCCGACCGTCTGGGCAGCACGCGCTCGCAGGCGTTCGGCCTGGGTTTCGCGGCCGCCATCGGGCTCGAGCGTGAATACCCGACGCGGTCACCGCTCGGGGACGGCCTCAACGGCGACGGACTCGCCCTGCGGGCGCAGATGAGCAACATGTGCACCGATTCGATCCTCGGCGCCGGTGCGGGGAAGTCGCTGCCCGACCTGACCAACGGTCCCGGCATCCTCGCCGACCCGTCCGGTCGCGCGGTGATGGACGAGAACAGCGTCGAACTGTATCCGGGAGTCCCGAGGACGCCGATGTTCGTCTGGCACGGCAGCGCGGACCCCCTCGTCGCCATCGGGCCGGTGCAGAACACCGTCGCCCGGTACTGCTCACAGGGCGCGCGCGTGCAGTTCGACGTGATCCCGGGCGCCGACCACGGCACCGTCACCATGCTCGGTGCCGGCCCCGCGTTCGGCTACCTCGGCGACCGATTCGCCGGGATTCCCGCCCCGTCGAACTGCTGACCCCGAGGCGGAAGTTCGGGCCGCGGCGGAGCGCCTAGACTGTCGGGCGTGGCTGGCAGAATCCCTGATCGTGACGTTGCGGCCATTCGCGAGCGCACACGGATCGAGGACATCGTGGGGGAGTACGTCTCCCTCAAGCGCGCGGGCGGCGACTCCATGAAGGGGCTGTGCCCGTTCCACGACGAGAAGTCGCCGTCGTTCCACGTCCGCCCCAACCACGGGCACTATCACTGCTTCGGGTGCGGCGAGGGCGGCGACGTCTACTCCTTCCTCCAGAAGATCGACCACATCAGTTTCGTCGAGGCCGTCGAGCAACTCGCCGACCGGCTGAGCTACACCATCTCGTACGAGGGCGGCGGCACGTCGGTGCAGCGCGACCGCGGCACCCGCTCCCGGCTGGTCGCGGCCAACGCGGCCGCGCAGGAGTTCTACTCGGCGCGCCTGCAGGAACCCGACGCGCAGGCGGCCCGCGACTACCTGACGGAACGGAACTTCGACGCGCAGGCCGCGCAGCAGTTCGGGTGCGGGTATGCACCCGACGGCTGGGACATCCTCACGAAGCATCTGCTGGGCAAGGGTTTCGACGTCAAGGAACTCGAGGCCGCGGGCCTGTCGAAGGCCGGGCGGCGTGGTCACATCGACCGCTTCCACCGCCGCCTGCTCTGGCCCATCCGGAACCTGTCCGGCGACGTCATCGGGTTCGGCGCCCGCAAGTTGTTCGACGACGACACCATGCCCGGCAAATACGTCAACACTCCGGAAACCGTGCTGTACAAAAAGTCTCAGGTGCTGTTCGGGCTCGACCTCGCCAAGCGGGACATCGCCAAGGGGCATCAGGCGGTGGTGGTCGAGGGATACACCGACGTCATGGCGATGCACCTGGCCGGGGTCAAGACCGCCGTCGCCGCCTGCGGCACCGCGTTCGGTGAGGACCACCTCTCGATGCTGCGGCGACTGCTGATGGACGACAGCTACTTTCGCGGCGAGATCATCTACACGTTCGACGGGGACGCCGCAGGCCAGGCCGCGGCGATGAAGGCGTTCGAGGGTGACCAGAAGATGGCCGGGCAGACGTTCGTCGCCGTGGCGCCCGAGGGCATGGACCCGTGCGAACTGCGGCAGAAGTCCGGCGACGCCGCCGTCCGCGACCTGGTGGCGCGTCGCACCCCGATGTTCGAGTTCGTGGTCAAGTCGATCCTCACCGAGCACGACCTCGAGACCGCGGAGGGCCGGGTCGAGGCGCTGCGGCGCACGGTGCCGGTGGTCGCCCAGATCAAGGAAGCGACGCTGCGTGACAGCTACGCCGTCCAGTTGTCCGGCTGGGTGGGCTGGGACGACATCGCCGCGGTCCGGCAACGGGTGCGGGACGAGGCACGCAAGCGGGCGTCCACCCGCGGGTCGGTGTCCGCGCCCCCCAAGAAGAAGGCGACCCGGGACGAGAACCAGGACGCCCCTCAGTTGCCGGTCGGCCTGTCCCGGCCCCGCCCGAACGATCCGACGCTGTGGGCGCAGCGCGAGGCGCTGAAGGGTGCGTTGCAGTACCCGGCCATCGCGGGGACCGTGTTCGACTCGCTGCCGGTGGAGACGTTCACGCATGCGACGTACGTCGTGATCCGCGAGTCGATGATCGCGGCAGGCGGCGCCAGCGCGGGCCTCGGCGGCGGCGAGTGGGTCGACGCGGTCAGCCGGGGAGTCGAGGACGTCACCGCGGCGTCCCTGGTGTCGGAACTCGCCGTCGAACCGCTGCCCGCCGAGGAGGACACCGTCCCGCGATACATCTCCGGCGTCATTGCACGCCTGCAGGAGGTGTGGGTGGGGGAGCAGGTGGCGGAACTGAAGTCCAAGCTGCAGCGCATCTCACCGGCGACGGCGTCGGACGAGTTCCACTCGCTGCTCGGCGACCTCGTCGCCCTGGAGCAGTACCGCCGGAGCCTGCTCGATCAGGCGATCGGCGACACCAACCGGGACGGCATGGCCGGCTGAACCGGCCGTCGTCGGCTACTTCTTCTTGAGCTGGTCCTGCGGGACCAGGATGGTCGTGTCCTCGTCGAGCGGCTTCATGGGCTCGAGCTTCGGCTGGGTGTTCAGCGAGTCGGACAGCTTCTGGCGTGACATCTGCAACACCTTCTTCGTGGCCGGACTGGTGGCCACGGCCTTGGTGGCCCGGCTGATCTGTTCGTAGCGCGCACGTCCTGCTCGCGTACCCAGCACGTACCCAGCAGCGATACCGATCAACAACCGCATCATTCCCGCTTCCTCCCGACGCACAACGACCTTCCCCATCCTGCCTGATGCATCGACAGGCAGGCGATTTGGTACTGGGGTGGGGCTATGCGCTACAGTTTCTCTCGCATCGCCGGGAACGGCGAAGCACAGCAGAATAATCCCCTGTAGCTCAATTGGCAGAGCTTCCGACTGTTAATCGGACGGTTGCTGGTTCGAGTCCAGCCGGGGGAGCATCGAAACCCCGTCCGGTTCATCCGGGCGGGGTTTTCTGCTGCGCCCGGCCAATTCGGATCGGTGCGCGTCCCGGGCGAGTACATTCCCGCTGTATCGGCAGCAAGCGACCGCGGGGTGTGCGATGAGCGAGGGCGAGGACGGCGGCGAGACAGCACCGACGGGGCCGGGCGGGCGTTTCGGCACGAGCGATGCCCCACGGTGGTTGCTGCCCTCGATCCTGTACGTCCTGCTGGCCGTCGCCGCCTACCAGTTGTCGGGGTGGCTGTTCGTCAACCTGCGCGGATTCCTGGGGCTGTTGTTTCTCGCGTGGCTGTTCAGCATCACCCTCGAACCGGTCGTCGACTGGCTCGAGCGCCGGGGACTGCGGCGCGGCCTCGCCACCGGGCTGGTGCTGCTGGCACTGTTGGTCTTCGCCATCGCATTCCTGGCGGTCTTCGGGACACTGCTCGCCCAGCAGCTCGCCCAGCTTCTCAAAGCGCTGCCGGGCGCGCTGTCCTCCGTCACCGACTGGTCCAATCGTGTGTTCGATACCGACTTCGCGACCGGTGAGGACCTGATCCGTCTCACCCCCGAGACCGTCCGGGACCTCGCCGAGCGATTCACGCCCGGAGTGCTGGGCGTGTTGTCCTCGTTGCTCGGCGTCGTCTTCCAGATGCTGACGCTGCTGCTGTTCGTGTTCTACATGTCCGCCCAGGGACCGGCTCTTCGCCGGACCATCTCCAGCTGGTTTCCGGCGCGGCAACAGCGGGTCATCTCGGTGGTCTGGGAGATCTCGGTCGAGAAGGCCGGCGGCTACGTCGTGTCGCGGCTCATCCTCGCCGCCATCAGCTCGGTCGCCACCGGCATCTTCCTCGTGGTGATCGGCGTGCCCTACTGGCTGCCGCTGGCACTGTGGACCGGCATCGTCTCGCAGTTCGTCCCCACCCTGGGCACCTACCTCGCGATCGCCCTCCCCGCGATCATCGCCGCGGCGTCCCAGCCCATGGACGGCGTGTGGGTGATCGTCTTCGGCACCGTCTACCAGCAGATCGAGAACTACGTGCTGCACCCGCGCATCACGTCCGCGACGGTCTCGATCCACCCCGCGGTCGCGTTCGGATCGGTGATCGTGGGCGCCTCGCTGTTCGGCCCGGTCGGCGCGCTGGTGTCGGTCCCGGTGGTCGCGGCGATCCAGGCCCTCGTCGAAACGTACGGGCGACGATACGAACTCGTCGCCGACGACCCGGCGACGGTCACCTCGGTCGAACAACGCGAACCCGCGAGCGACGAAGAACGCCGCGATGCCCAGGACGAGTAGGCGTCGACCACGAAAAGCGCTGTCGGGACGGGCTCGTCCCGGCTACGCGCCCGCGGCGGGCGCACGGTAACATCGGCAGGCCGCGACAGCGAGTAGTGCGGTGATGGGGCGGTAGCTCAGTCGGTTAGAGCCGTGGACTCATAATCCATTGGTCGCGGGTTCGAGCCCCGCCCGCCCCACCCTCTTCCCCGGTCGGTCCGGCCTTCTCGAGTCGGCCCGGATGCGGGCAGTGTGAAGACCATGGAGTTGGCGCGCGAGGAACGGGAAGAATTTGCCGAACTGCTCGCCGGGCTGTCCCCGCAGCAGTGGGAGTCGCCGAGCCTGTGCGAGCGGTGGCGGGTCCGGGACGTGGTCGCGCACGTGATCAGCTACGACGAGCTCGACTTTCGCAGTCTGGCCGTACGGTTCGCGAAGGGCTGGTTCCTGCAGGACCGGGTCAACGAGTTCGGGGTCGACGACCTCGTGGACCGCACCCCCGGGCAGCTGCTCGAGTTGAAGCGCATTCACGCCGAACCCAGCGGTCTGCCAGCCGGTTTCGGTGGGAGGATCGCCCTCGTCGACGGCATGATCCATCAACAGGACATCCGGCGGCCCCTTGCGATTCCCCGGACCATCCCCCCGCGGCGGCTGCGAGTGGCGCTGGACTTCGCGCGGTTCGCTCCGCTGATCCGCGGCGCCTGGCGAGCCCGCGGGGTGAAGCTGGTGGCGACAGATCTCGACTGGTCCTACGGCCGGGGACCGCAGGTGAGTGGAAGCGGAGAAGCGCTGCTGATGGCGATGGCCGGGCGCCGTGACGTACTCGGCGACCTCACCGGCCCCGGCCGGTCGAAATTCGCCGCCCACATCGGCGCCTGACCGAGGGCGCAGCACGTGCCGCGTCGTTGTTCTCGGTGCCGGCGCGGAGCAGACTGAAAGTCACCCGAGGAGGCCATCGTGGACCTGCAGATCGTGGCAATCGACAAGCCCGACGACATGAACGTGATCGTCGGGCAGTCCCACTTCATCAAGACCGTCGAGGATGTGCACGAGGCGCTGGTGGGGGTGAGTCCGCACCTCCGGTTCGGTGTCGCGTTCTGCGAGGCGTCGGGGCCTCGCCTCGTGCGCTGCTCCGGCAACGACGACCGTCTCGTCGAGTTGGCCACGCGCAACGCCGTCGCCGTCGGCGCGGGCCACTCGTTCTTCGTGTTTCTGGAGGACGGCTATCCGGTGAACGTGCTGAACACGCTGAAGCAGGTGCCGGAGGTGTGCGGCATCTTCTGCGCCACCGCCAACCCCGTCGAAATCATCGTGGCCGAGACGGAACTCGGCCGGGGCATCGCCGGTGTGATCGACGGGCAGCCTCCTGCCGGTGTGGAGACCAGCGCCGACGTCGCCGACCGCAAGGCGTTGCTGCGGACGATCGGGTACAAACTCTGAGCGAGCGGCATTCGCCTGGCGCTCTACGATGACCGGCATGGCGATCACTCCCGACACGAAGAACTGGACCTGGGTCCTCGACCGGGCGTGCCCCGACTGCGGGTTCGACTCGGCGGCAACCCGGTACGAGGACATTCCCGCTCTGGTCCGGGCGAACGTGGACGCCTGGTCGCCGGTCCTCACCCGTACCGACGTGACGGTCCGGCCGGACGAGCAGACGTGGTCGGCCCTCGAATACGCGGCGCACGTTCGCGACGTGTTCCGGATCTTCGACGTCCGGCTCCGGCTCATCCTCGAGCAGACGGACCCCCTGTTCCCGAACTGGGACCAGGACGAGACCGCGATCGCCGAGCGATACAACGAGCAGGATCCGGCCGTCGTGGACGCCGAACTGCGTGCGGCAGGCGTCGCGGTGGCGGACGGCTTCGAGGCCGTCGACCCGCAACTCCGGTCGCGGACCGGGCGGCGGAGCGACGGCGCCTCCTTCACGGTGGAGACGCTCGCCAGGTATTTCGTCCACGACCCGATCCATCACCTCCACGACGTGTCGGGGTAACAGTTTCGGATTCCCGGACCCGATTCGGTAGAACGTGTTCCAATTCGGTCGGTTTGTGTCTATCGTCACATCAGCAGATGCGCAGACATGAACGAAGGGTTGGGAGTCACATGAAGACCAAGGGTGCGATCCTGTGGGGCCTGAACGAGCCGTGGTCGGTCGAGGAGATCGAGATCGGCGATCCGGTTGCGGGCGAGGTGCAGATTCGCATGGAAGCCGCCGGAATGTGCCACTCCGACCACCACATCGTCACCGGTTCGATGCCCATGGCGTCCTTCCCGGTGATGGGCGGCCACGAAGGGTCCGGCGTCATCACCAAGCTGGGGCCGGAGGTGAAGGATCTCGAAGTCGGCGACCACGTGGTGCTCTCCTTCGTTCCCGCCTGTGGACGCTGTCCGGCGTGCTCGGCGGGACATCAGAATCTCTGCGACCTCGGCATGGGGCTCCTGAGCGGGCTCGCGATCAGCGACGGCACGTTCCGCATCCACGCGCGCGGCGAGAACGTCATCCCCATGTGCCTGCTCGGGACGTTCTCGCCCTACATGGTCGTGCACGAGACGTCGGTCGTGAAGATCGACAAGGACATTCCCTTCGACGTCGCCGCTCTCGTCGGCTGCGGCGTGCCCACCGGGTGGGGTTCGGCGACGCGGATGGCGGAGGTGAAGCCGGGCGAATCCGTCGTCATCATGGGTGTCGGCGGCGTCGGCATGAGCGCGCTGCAGGGCGCGGTGGCGTCCGGGGCGCGTCAGATCTTCGCCATCGACCCGGTGCCGTGGAAGCGGGAACAGGCGCTGAAGTTCGGGGCCACCCACGCGTTCGAGAGCGCCGCCGCCGCGATCGAACCGATCATCGCACTCACCAACGGGCTGATGGCGCAGAAGACGATCATCACGGTCGGGGAGATGCACGGCGAATACGTCGAGGAAGCCCTGCTCCTCACCAGCAAATTCGGCACGTGCGTCGTCACCGCGATGGGCGCGATGACCGACATGGACGTCAAGTTGAACCTGTTCCTCTTCTCGATGCTGCAGAAGGACCTGAAGGGCACCATCTTCGGCGGCGGCAACGCCCGGGTCGAGATCCCGAACCTACTGGCCATGTACAAGTCGGGGCAGTTGAACCTCGACGACATGATCACCCGCACCTACAGCCTCGAAGGGGTCAACGACGGGTACCAGGACATGCTCGACGGCAAGAACATTCGCGGCGTCATCCGGTACACCGAAGCCGACTGGTGACGGCTCGCCGCTGCAGGCGGGTGCGGCTCGCTGCAGCCGACCGGTGGCGGCTCTCGTAGTCTGACCGGGTGCAGAGTCTCGATCAGATCGCCCGATGGCCCGTGGACAACGCTGCGGCGGTGGTCCTGTCGCGAGACGAAGGGGTGATCGGCGAGTACGGCGACCAGCAGCGCGTCTTCCCGCTGGCCTCGGTGACCAAACTGCTGTGCGCGTACGCAGTCCTGGTGGCCACCGAGGAGGGGGCCGTCGAACTCGACCAGTCCGCAGGCCCCGAGGGCTCGACGGTGCGTCATCTCCTGGCGCACGCGTCGGGTCTCGCCTTCGACGCGAACCGGGTGCAGACGACGCCGGGGCGCAAGCGGATCTACTCGAGTGCAGGCTACGAGGTGCTCGCCGACTTCCTCACCGCCGAGACGTCGATCGACTTCGCCGACTACGTGGCGGAATCCGTGTTCGCTCCGCTGTCGATGGACGCGTCCGCTCTGGTCGGGCCCGCCGGCCACGGAGCGCAGGCGTCGGCGGGAGATCTCGGCCGCTTCACCGCCGAACTGTTCCGCCCGGCGCTCATTTCGCCTCAGACGTTCGCAGATGCCACTTCGGTGCAATTCCCCGGACTGGACGGAATCCTGCCCGGATACGGCTCTCAGCGCCCCAACGACTGGGGTCTGGGATTCGAGATCCGGTCGGCCAAGAGCCCGCACTGGACCGGAACGGGCAACTCGCCGCGGACGTTCGGCCACTTCGGGCAGTCCGGCACGTTCCTCTGGGTCGACCCGGCCGCGGGGCTGGCGTGCGTCGCGTTGACGGACCGGGACTTCGGCGACTGGGCCAAGCCCGTGTGGACCGAGCTGAGCGACGGTATTCTCGCGGAACGCGAAAGGCGATGACACACCGATTGCTCGAATCACTGGCGCAACACAGGCATCACAGGGCACACTGGTCAACCGAGCGTGCTGCACACACCGACTGAGGCCGTTGGGGAAGACGTCCCTCGTCGAAGCAGGAGGCTCGAGTGCGCGCATTGAATCAGTTCGCGGACGTGACGGCTGGTGTTGTCTACATCCACTCGTCGCCCGCCGCGTTGTGCCCCCATATCGAATGGGCGCTGACCGCGACCCTCGACTGCCGAGCGAACCTGAAATGGACCTCGCAGCCGGCCTCCAACGGCGTCCTGCGCGCGACCACCAATTGGGTGGGGCCCGTCGGCACCGCCTCGCGGTTGGTCAATGCGCTCCGCGCCTGGCCGATGCTGCGCTTCGAGGTCACCGAGGACGCCAGCGAGGGCGTGGACGGCGAACGGTTCAGCCACGTGCCCGGCATGGGTCTGTGGCACGGATCCACCAGCGCGAACGGCGATGTCGTCGTGGGGGAGATGCGTCTGCGGGCACTGATGGAGGCCGGCGGTGACATCGCCACCGAACTGGACTACGCCCTCGGAACCGCCTGGGACGAGGCGCTCGAGCCGTTCCGCAGCGGCGGCGAAGGCGCCGAGGTCACCTGGCTGCGCCGCGACGTCGGCTGACACCCGCACACGGACGCGAAAAGGCCCCCACCGCCGGTGGGGGCCTTCTCTCGATCAATGCTCAGATCACAGCGGGATGTTCTTGTGGTCGCCGCGGGTGGAGGGGGCGGCGGCGAGGGCCGCGGTGACGACACTGCGCGTCTTGGCCGGGTCGATCTCCTCGTCCACCACACCGATCGCGACGGCACGGTCGACGCCGCCGGCGATGCTCTCGTGCTCGACGGCCAGTCGCTCGTGCAGGGCCTCCCGCTCTTCTTCCGGCGCCGCGGCCAGGGCCCGCTTGTGCAGGATGCCCACGGCCGCCTTCGCGCCCATGACTGCGACCTCGGCGTCGGGCCACGCGTAGACGGCGGTGGCGCCGAGAGCGCGGGAGTTCATGGCGATGTAGGCGCCGCCGTAGATCTTGCGGGTCACGACCGTCACCCGGGGCACGGTGGCTTCGGCGAACGCGTGGAGCAGCTTGGCTCCGCGGCGCACGACGCCTTCCCATTCCATGCTCACACCGGGGAGGTATCCCGGAACGTCCACGACCACGACCAGCGGGATGCCGAACGCGTTGCACAGCCGGACGAAGCGAGCCGACTTCTCGGCGCTCTCCGAGTTCAGGCACCCACCCAGGCGGAGCGGGTTGTTGGCGATGACACCGACGGTGCGGCCACCGAGGCGTCCGAGCCCGGTGACGATGCTGCGGGCGTAATTGCCCTGCAGTTCCTCGAAACTCGACTCACCCTCGACGTTGTCGAGAAGTTCGTGAACGATCGGGCGGACGTCGTAGGCGCGCTTCGCCGACTCCGGCATGAGCGCGCGGAGATCGGTGTCGCCGTGCGCGGCCGCGGCCTGATCGAACTCGCCCTGCTCGCAGAACATGGACACCAGGCGGCGTGCCCGGTGCAGAGCGTCACCCTCGTCGTGGGCGGCGATGTGCGCCACACCCGACTTCTTCGTGTGCGTGTCGGGGCCGCCGAGCGACACCATGTCGACCTGCTCGCCGGTGACGCTGCGGACCACGTCGGGTCCGGTGACGAACACGCGGGCCTCGGGCGCCATGATGACGACGTCGGTCAACGCGGGACCGTATGCCGCACCACCGGCCGCGAAGCCGAGGACGACGGAAATCTGTGGGACGCGGCCGGACGCGCGGACCATGGCCTCGAAGACCAGTCCGACGGCGTGCAGGGCCTCGACGCCCTCGGCGAGACGCGCGCCACCCGAGTGCCAGAGCCCGACGATGGGGGCATCTTCGGCGAGGGCGGTATCGATCGCCGTCACGATGTGCTTGCAGCCCTCGACACCCATGGCGCCGCCCATGACGGTGGCATCGGAGCAGTAGGCGATGGTGCGGACACCGTCGATGTTGCCGGACGCGGCCAGCACACCGGACTTGTCACGCGGATGGAGCGGGACGACCGTCCCGGCGTCGAACAGCTTCTCCAGGCGCGCAAGGGGATCGCGCGGATCGATCGACGCATCGGACTTCGTCGCGGGTGCCAGGATTGTCATCGCGTCCTCCTCTGTAGCGGGCCCCTCGTGGGCTGTCGATGGGTGGAGACCCCTTCAGCGAAGGGGTCTCCACCCGCGATCTAGCAGGACCGGCTGTCAGGCCCGGCCGAAGGCGAGCGCGACGTTGTGCCCACCGAAACCAAACGAGTTGTTGATCGCGAAATCGATCTCGCCGTAACGGGCTTCGCCCTTGACGACATCCAGGTCGATCTCTGGATCCTGATTCTCGAGATTCAGCGTGGGCGGAATGACTCCGTCACGCAGACTCAGGACCGTGAGCACCGCCTCGAGCGCACCGACGGCGCCGATCGAGTGCCCCAACGCGGACTTCGGTGCGTACACCGCAGCATGGTTGCCGACGGCAGCCTTGATGGCGTTCGCCTCGGCGGTGTCACCGATCGGCGTAGCCGTGGCGTGCGCGTTGATGTGCTGGATGTCCTTCTTCGTCAATCCAGCAGTCTCGATCGCCCTCGTCATGGCCCGCGCAGCGCCCGAACCCGAGGGATCGGGAGCGACGATGTGGAACCCGTCGGAGGTGATCCCCGCGCCCAACAGGCGGGCGTGGATGGTGGCACCGCGAGCCTTGGCGTGCTCCTCGGTCTCGAGGACCATCATCGCTCCGGCCTCACCGAACACGAAGCCGTCGCGATCCTTGTCGAACGGCCGTGAAGCCGCCTTCGGATCGTCGTTGCGGGTGCTCAGCGCACGCATCATCGCGAAGCTCGCGATCGGCACGGCGTCGAGGTAACCCTCCACACCACCGGCGACGATGATGTCGGCGTCGCCCATCACCAGCATGCGGTACGCATGGGCGATGGCCTCGGAACCCGAGGAGCAGGCCGACACGGGAGTGATCACTCCGGCGCGAGCCCCCAGTTCGAGTCCGACGGTGGCCGACGGACCGTTGGGCATCACCATCTGGACGGCGAACGGCGACACCTTGCGGTAGCCACCGGCCTTCATCTTCTCGACGGCGTCGATCAGAGCTTCGCCGCCGCCGAGTCCGGTGCCGATCACGACGCCGAGGCGATCCTTGTCGACCTCCGGGCTGCCGGCGTTCTCCCAGACCTGACGGCCCAGGACGAGCGCCAGCCGCTCGACGAAACTCATCCGGCGGATCTCGACCCGGGACAAGGACTCGTCGGGCGACACCTTCAGCTTGCCGCCGATCGTCACCGGAAGGTCGTTCTCCGTGACGAACGCTTCCTGGATGGTGTCGATGCCGCTCTCGCCGGCCAACAGGCCTTTCCACGTGGCATCCACGTCACCAGCGATCGACGTCGTAGCCGCGAGGCTGGTGACGACGATGTTGGGGAACTGTCTCCCGTTGGTCGAGGCGGAAGTCACGGCTGAGCTCACTCCTCGTCGTTCTTGGCAGCTTCGAGCTTGGCCTTCACGGCCTCCGCGTCGGCGCCACCTTCTGCTTCGAGCTTCTGGATGTACGACACGGCGTCACCGACGGTGCGCAGTCCGGCGAGATCCTCGTCGGGGATCTTCACGCCGTACTTGTCCTCGGTCTGGACGGCGATCTCAACCATGGAGAGGGAGTCGATGTCGAGGTCGTCGACGAAAGACTTTTCGATGGTCACCTCGGACGGCTCAATACCGGTGACCTCCTCGATGATCTCCGCGAGTCCGGCGATGATGTCTTCCTGGGTGGCGGCCACTGAGTGGCTCCCTTCTGATTCGGTGTAGATGTATCTGGAGTTGTGCAGGCACGTCCCCATCGGCCGCGCCTGCGGGCCCTGCACGCACCGAGGTGCGCGCAGCAAACTAGCCGAGTTCTGTCAGTTCGGCTAGCGCGGAGATATCCCCCGGGGTCTTGAGTGCCAGAGTCGGCGTGCCGCGCATTTCACGCTTGGCGATACCGACCAGGGTTCCGGCTGGTGGAAGTTCCGCGATCGCCGAGACCTGAGCGGTCCGCAGGCTTGCGGTACACAGGTCCCAACGCACAGGTCGGGTTACCTGCGCGGCCAGCTTAGTCAGTGCGTCGGCTCCGGATGCGACCGGTGCGCCGTCGGCGTTGGAGAGCAGAGTGCGGGTGGGTTCACCCGGTGTGATCTTGGACGCAGCCTCGGTGACGGCCTCCTGCGCGGGAGCCATGAACCGGGTGTGGAACGCGCCCGCGACGGGCAGTGCACGCACCCGAGCCTTCTCCGGCGGGTTGGCTGCGAGTTCCTCGAGCGCCGACAGCAGGCCTGCCGCGACGATCTGGCCCGCGGCGTTGCGGTTGGCCGGTTCGAGGCCCAGTTCGTCGAGTCGGGCGAGCACCTCGGCCTCGTCGCCCCCGAGGACCGCGGACATCCCGGTCGGTTCGAGTGCGCAGGCCTTGGCCATCTCCGCGCCGCGGACGGCGGCGAGGGCGACGGCGTCGTCGGCGGAGAGGACTCCGGCGACTGCCGCTGCGGCGAGTTCACCGACGGAGTGCCCGGCCGCGATGGTGTCTGCGGGAATCAGGCCACGCGCGTCGAGTTCCTCGAAGGCGAGGATCGCGGCGGCCACGACGAGAGGCTGAGTCACCGACGTGTCGGTGATCTCCTCCGCGGTCGCGGTGGTACCGAGGCGGACGAGGTCGAGGCCGGCAGCCTTCGACCACAGTGCGACACGGTCATGAGAACCCGGCAGCTCCAACCAAGGGATGAGCATGCCGGGAGTCTGAGAGCCCTGACCCGGGGCGAGCAACGAAATCACTCTTCAAGAGAACACCGTCAACGGCGTACCGCGAGATGTCGTTGCGGATGAACCTTTGTCGGCGGATTTGTTGGGTTCCCACAAAATTGCACGTGGGGTCCTCGCATCGAATCTGGACAGACGTTCGTTACAGCCCTGCTTCTCCGAATGGGAAGGGTGTGACTGGTGTTAAACGTGATATGGGTTCGTTATGGGAATGTGTCAATCGACCCACGGTAGCGGCCACTCTGAGCACATACGCATCCCGTGGATTCGTCGGATCGCGCCCGGTGACTTCGGCGATTCTCTTGAGTCGATACCGCACAGTATTTGGATGAACAAACAGCTGCCGGGCGCAAGTCTCAACCGCACCTCCACAGTCGAGATACGCGTCCAGAGTGTCGGTGAGAACACCTCCGGCGGCCGCCAGCGGAGCGACCAGATGGTCGTTGAGAGCGGTGACTGCGGCGTTGTCTCCGAGCAGTGCGCGCTCCGGTAGCAACTCGGCCGCGTGGACGGGCCGGGGGGCGCCCCGCCACCCGGCGACCGCCTGCATCGCGGCAAGCGCCTCGACGGCACTGAAGTGAGCCGCGCCGAGTGTCGGCGTGGTCGGTCCGATGATCACGGGCTCGTCCGAGAACTTGCCGAGCAGGTCGGTCATGAAACTCGAGTGCCCCGACCCCTCCTGCAGCTCGCCGCTGACGACCATCACCAGCCGCGAACCCTGCACGACCGCGAGCGCGGCGCGGCCGTGCCTCTGCGCGATGGTGTGGACCGTGCCGACGACGGAGACCCGTTCGTCCTCGGGGGGTGTGCCGACGATGACGGTGGCGGGAGCGGTGGCATCCCAGTTGAGGGTCGCCGCCCGCGACAACATGTCGGACCCGGTGTCGCCGCGGACCACGGCGTCGACCACGAGGGCCTCGAGCCGCGTGTCCCAGGCGCCGCGGGACTCCGCAGCACTCGCATACACGGAGGCAGCTGCGAAACCCAGTTCGCGGCCGTACCGCAGCACGGCCTCGGTGAGCGCGATCAGCTGCTGGTCGTTACGGGCGAGCGCCGGGAGCCACTGCTCGAAGAACTCCATCGCCACCCGCACCATGTCCACCGTCTGGCTGAGAGTGAGCCTGCGTGCCAGATCCTGCGGAATCACCTGGAACGCGTCCAGACTGAACCGGATGTCACTGTCCGGGTTCTTCAGCCATTCGAGGAAGTTGACCACCGCGGTCTGGACCAGCAACTGCACGTTGGAACGCTGAGCGGCGTCGAGGTCGTCGAAGAACGGCAGTTGATCCTGCATCGTCGTGACGGCCTCGGTCGAGAGGCGCCCGGAGAACTGTTTGACGCGACGCAACAGTGCGTCGGGCAACGGATCCCGGGTTTGTCGTCTGCGGGAGACCAACGGACTCTGCTCGACCATAGTCAAGAACCTACGCGCACCGCCGCCCGTGTTGTCCGACGGACACACGGGCGGCGGTGGGTGAGGATGGCGGCGTTACGCGCTTCCGGTATCCGTGTAGGAGACGGCGGCGGCGCGGACGTCGTCGATGCGGTACTTCGTGGCGGCTTCGACGGCCTTGGAGCGGTCGAGGGTGCCTTCGCCGGCGAGGGCGGACAGGACGGCGACGACGATGGATTCGGCGTCGACGTTGAAGTACCGGCGGGCGGCGGGGCGGGTGTCGGAGAACCCGAACCCGTCGGTGCCGAGGGTGGTGTACGAGCCGGGGACCCACTGGCGGATCTGGTCGGCGACGGCGCGCATCCAGTCCGAGGCCGCCACGAACGGGCCGGCCGCATCCGACAGCGCCTGGGTGACGTAGGGCAGCGGGGCGTCGGTGCCCGGGTCCCGCAGCGCCTGGCGTTCGGATTCGATGCCGTCGCGGCGCAGTTCACCCCAGGAGGTGACCGACCACACGTCGGCGGCCACACCCCACTCGTCGGCGAGCAGCTGCTGCGCCCGCAGGCCCTCGGGCATGGTGACACCGGAGACCAGGATCTGCGCCTTCGGGCCCGAGGCCTCGGACTTCTTGAACAGGTACAGGCCCTTGAGCAGGCCCTCGACGTTCAGGTCGGCGGGCTCGGCGGGCTGGGAGTAGGGCTCGTTGTAGAGGGTGATGTAGTAGAAGATGTCCTCCCCACCGAACCCGTCCACCCCGTCGGTGCCGCCGTACATCCGGCGCAGCCCGTCCTTGACGATGTGCGCGATCTCGTAGGAGAACGCCGGATCGTAGGCCACCGCCGCCGGGTTGGTCGAGGCCAGCAGCAGCGAGTGCCCGTCGGCGTGCTGCAACCCCTCCCCGGTCAGGGTGGTGCGGCCGGCGGTGGCACCGAGCACGAACCCGCGGGCCATCTGATCGGCGGCCGCCCACAGGCCGTCGCCGGTGCGCTGGAACCCGAACATCGAGTAGAAGATGTACAGCGGGATCATCGGCTCACCGTGCGTGGCGTAGGAGGTGCCGACCGCGGTGAACGAGGCCGTCGAGCCGGCCTCGTTGATGCCCTCGTGCAGGATCTGCCCGATCTCGGACTCCTTGTACGCCAGCATCAGCTCCGCATCCACCGCCGTGTACAGCTGCCCGTTACGGTTGTAGATCTTGAGCGAGGGGAACCAGGAGTCCATCCCGAAGGTGCGGGCCTCGTCCGGGATGATCGGCACGATCCGCTTCCCGATCTCCTTGTCCCGCAACAGCTCCTTCATGATCCGCACCAACGCCATGGTGGTCGCGACCTGCTGCTTACCGGAACCCTTGCGGACCACGTCGTAGGTCGAGTCCGCCGGCTGCGGCAACGGCGCCACGCCGGTGCGCCGCTGCGGCAGGAACCCGCCCAGCGCCTTGCGGCGGTCCAGCATGTACTGGATCTCCGGGGCATCGGGGCCGGGGTGGTAGTACGGCGGCATCTTCGGGTTCTTCTCCAACTCCGCGTCGGAGATCGGGATCCGCTGCAGGTCCCGGAAATTCTTCAGATCATCGAGGGTCAGCTTCTTCATCTGGTGGGTGGCGTTGCGGCCCTCGAAATGCTTACCCAGGGTGTACCCCTTGATGGTGTGCGCCAGGATCACCGTCGGCTGACCCTTGTGCGCCATCGCCGCCGCGTACGCGGCGTAGATCTTGCGGTAATCGTGGCCGCCGCGTTTGAGGTTCCAGATGTCCTGATCCGAGAGGTTCGCGACCAGCTCCTTCGTCCGCGGGTCCCGGCCGAAGAAGTGCTCCCGCACATACCCGCCGTCGTTCGCCTTGTACGTCTGGTAGTCGCCGTCCGGAGTGACGTTCATCAAATTGACCAGGGCGCCGTCCCGGTCCGCGTGCAGCAGGGCATCCCACTCGCGGCCCCAGACCACCTTGATCACGTTCCAGCCGGCGCCGCGGAAGAACGACTCCAACTCCTGGATGATCTTCCCGTTACCGCGGACCGGGCCGTCGAGGCGCTGCAGGTTGCAGTTCACCACAAACGTCAAATTGTCCAGGCCCTCGGTGGCCGCCACATGGGCGAGGCCGCGGGATTCGGGTTCGTCCATCTCCCCGTCACCCAGGAACGCCCACACGTGCTGGTCGGCGGTGTCCTTGATGCCGCGGTCGTGCAGGTAATGGTTGAACCTGGCCTGGTAGATGGCGTTCATCGGGCCCAACCCCATCGACACCGTCGGGAACTCCCAGAAATCGGGCAGCAACCGCGGGTGCGGGTACGACGGCAACCCGCCACCCTGGTCGGTGTGCGAGTGTTCCTGCCGGAACCCGTCCATCCGCTCCGCCGGGATCCGCCCCTCCAAAAACGCGCGCGCATAAATACCCGGGGAGGCGTGGCCCTGGATGAAGATCTGATCCCCACCGCCGGGATGGTCCTTGCCGCGGAAGAAGTGGTTGAACCCCACCTCGTACAGCGCGGCGGAGGAGGCGTAGGTGGAGATGTGGCCACCGACACCCACCCCGGGGCGCTGCGCGCGGGTCACCATCACCGCCGCGTTCCACCGGATGAACGCCCGGTACCGGCGCTCGACCTCCTCGTCGCCGGGGAACCACGGCTCGTTCTCCGTCGGGATGGTGTTCACATAATCGGTCGACGTCAACGCCGGCAGAGCGACGTGCTTCTCCCCGGCCCGCTCGAGCATCCGCAACATCAGATACCGGGCACGAGTCGGACCGGACCGGTCCAACAAACCATCGAACGATTCCAACCACTCCGTGGTCTCATCCGGATCGATATCCGGCAGATACGACGCAACACCCTCACGGATGACGCGCACGCGTCCGTCGGAGCCCGGGGTCGCACTGGGGTTGGAAGGTTGGGCCGCTCCGGCGCCGGGTGTGGCGGAATCCGGTTGAGACGCGGGTCCCTGGATCAGGTCTGACAACGTTGCTCCTCATTGTGGTGGGACGCGCGGTGTGGCGTCCTCTCCATGCGATCGCGGCCTTGTTAGGCCCGATCCATCTCCTTTATGAATATGGCGCACCCTCATCTTTCCCCATTGCGGCGCGGTCGGCACACCGTGCTCGGGTTACTCTTCGGTAGCGTTTGCGCAGATCCGGGGGCGAATGTTGAATTTATCGATGTCGTCGAAAACGTGGGGGAGACGAATGTGCACGTCGTCGCGCCGCTGGGGGCTGCTGAGTGCTGCCGCCGCGGCGATCGTCGGCGCCGGCGTCATCGCCGGATGTGGCGGCGCGATCGAGGGAACCGCGCAGCAGAACGATTCCCAGGCCGCCGAGTACGCCGCCGAAGCGACGTCCTCATCGGTGGCCGCGTCGTCCTCGCAGAAGGCTGCGGCCGAGCGGGAGGCGCTCGTGGAGCAGTGCACGATGTTCGTGACCCGGGCCGGCGACACGATCGATACCTACAACACGTTCATCGATGCCGCCAACGCCGAAGCCGCGGACACCGGCGCGAAAGCGAGTGCCGCGGCGGCGGCACTCCGGTCGGCCGCGGACGGTGCGAACGCCGCCACGCCCGCACTTCCCCCCGACTTGACCGGACTCCTCACCGATTACGCGAACAACTATCGCGAACTCGCTGCGGCCGTCGACAGCGGGCAACGCGGAGACATTCTGAACACTCTCGCGAGCCGCGGAGACGAGCTCAGCGACTCGATTCGGGCAGCCTGCCCCACATCGTGACTCCCGCACCGTAGGCTCGGTCGATGACCACGCATCACTACATTCTCAGAAAAATTCGCGTGGTCGGCTTGCGCGAAAGCGTTCGAGCATGTTCGCTTTCACCTAATTGATCTTCATCCGGCAGGTGTTCGGGTATCCGAGCACCGTCAACAAAAGGAGGACCCCACCGTGGTCGCCGCGGCGGACGCCCAAAACTACGCTCAGAAACTCGGGATCACTGCCGACATGGCGGTACAGGAACTGGGCTGGGACGAGGACACCGACGACGACCTGCGTGCCGCGGTCGAGGACACCATCGGTGGAGAACTGCTGGACGAGGATTCCGACGAGGTCATCGACGTCGTGCTGCTGTGGTGGCGCGACGAAGACGGAGACCTCGTCGACGCCCTCATGGATGCCATCGGGCCCCTGGCCGACGATGGATTCGTGTGGGTCCTCACCCCCAAGACCGGTCAGCCCGGTCACGTGGAGCCCAGCGAGATCGCCGAGTCCGCGCCCACAGCCGGTCTCACCCAGACGTCGGCGGCAAATCTCGGAGACTGGTCGGGAAGCCGTCTGGTTCAGCCGAAGTCGCGTCCCGCGAACAAGCGCTGAACAGTCTCACGTTTCCCGTTCACTCACCGAAGGAATCACGTCATGCCGCTCGAGGTGGGCACCACCGCCCCCGATTTCACCCTCAAGGACCAGAACAACCAGGAGGTGACGCTTTCCGATTACCGCGGAAAGAAGAACGTCCTGCTCGTGTTCTACCCGCTCGCGTTCACCGGAACGTGCCAGGGTGAGCTCTGCAAGGTTCGCGACGAACTGCCGAAGTTCGAGAACGACGAGACGGCGATCCTCGCCCTCTCCGTCGGTGCGTCGCCGACCCACAAGATCTGGTCCGCCGAACAGGGATACACCTTCCCGCTGCTCGCCGACTTCTGGCCGCACGGCGCGGTCGCGCAGCAGTACGGCGTCTTCAACGACAAGCTGGGCTTCGCGAACCGCGGCACCTTCGTCATCGACAAGGAAGGCATCATCCGGTTCGCCGAGATGAACGGGCCCGGAGAGGCCCGTGACCAGGGAGCTTGGGAGAAAGCGCTCGCCACGCTAGAGTCCTGATGCGCATCCGGCGAGGTTCTCGCCGGATGTTCGGGCGTGTAGCTCAGTGGTAGAGCTCTGGTTTTACACACCAGCGGTCGGGGGTTCGAAACCCTCCGCGCCCACCGTCAGGCAAGGCCCCGATCTGCGCTCGTGCGCGGTCGGGGCTTTCTCGTTTCGCCGGTGTCAGTCGTCGGTGAGTTCCGCGAGCTGCTCGGCGGCGGTGATGTTTCCGCTGTCGGCGAGTCGCCGGAGTTCGTCCAGGTCGCCCAGTTCGGTGGCGACTTCGATGAGCTGGTCGGCCGCGTCGGAGCTGCCGCCCTCGGCGAGGCGCCGGAGTTCGGCCATGTCACCCCGCTCGCCGGCGAGTTCGATCAGGATGTCGACCGCCGTCGCGTCGCCGTTCGCGGCTCGCTCGCGCAGAGCGGACAGGTCGGATTCAGTCATGATGCACGTCCCCTTCTCGATCGACTGTGCTGGTTCGCCGGGCTCGGAGCTCATCGCGGCGTGTGTGCCATTCGTCCCGCAACTCAGGCAGTCGCTCGCTGAGGAACTCGGCCAGCGCGATCATCTCCTCGAGCGGAGCGCGGCGTTCGGGTGGGGCGTCGGCCAGCAACGCCAGCCCCTCCCGGAACAGTGCCGCGTGCTCGCGGTGGAGGGCGGAATCGAAGTTCTGCGGTTGCTGACTCGCCGGGTCCAGGCTCACCCGGTCCACCCGTTCACCGGCCACGCGGGTGCGCCGCGCCATCCGATAGCCCTCGAGCAGTTTGACCGCGCCGGTGACGGCGCTCCGGCTCGCCAGGAGGGCTTCGCCCAGCTCGTCGATCGTCTGCTGCGGCGGGTCGCATACGAACAGGTACCCCAGCAGACGTCCTGCCATCGGAGGGAAGCCGTACTGGCGGGCGTAGAAGCGGCCGACGTGGTCGGCGAAGATCAGCTGTGTGTCGGACGGCACAGCACCGAAGGTAGCAGTCCTGACTGAAATAACACAGATTTGTGTCATTTCAGTTCGGCTGCGGTGCTCCGACTGGTTTCGTGGAGTTAACCTGTTCATCGCCCGGAGCTTCGCCTGCAGTGGCATATTCCTGATATGTCCAGGTACAAGGTGACGCTGCGCAACGGCACGTCGAGCGACAGAACCTTCGAATCAGACTTCCAGGCTGTCAACGAGACGCACCGGCCCACCGAGCCCGGGGCGGGCATCGTGAAGATCGACCGTTACGAGGACGGCGGGGGAGTGGCCGGCGTCTGGGCTGCGCCGGCCACGAGCCGCCCCTCCCGGTAGTCGGTCAGGTGCCGTGTCGCGAGGCCGTCGATCCGCGGCGATCGAGTTCGGCCTCGAGTTCGGCGATCCGGCTGGTGACGGTGCGCACCGTTCCGCAGCCGTAATCGTTCGCGATCGACTCGCCGAGCAGCGCTCGCTGCTCGGCGAGAAGCGCGAGCAGTTCGTCGTCGCCGAGCTTCGTCACGTCGCTGGACACCCTTCGATCGTCTCAGGCCCAGTCGCCGATTCCAATGGCTCACTGAAATTCCCCACCGGACGCGCAGAACCCCGCCGGGCCACGTGGGTGTTGAGTCAGCACCGAAGATGTGAGCGGGGCGGGGCCGTGCGCCGCCCCTGAATGGGGGGAACGAGGCGGCAAATACCATGGTAGGCGCACGAAAGGGCGCTTGGCGAGTTCCTCAGGAGAGTTTCAGGAATCAGACATTCCGACCGGAACGTGTCCGTCCGGCAGGGACGGCCTCTACCGGGTGCGCGTGCCCGGACCCACCGTGTCGTAGGCCTCCGCGAGGAGCTCGGCCAGGGTGTCGTCGAGCTGATCGTCGGAGGTGATCGTCAACCGGTGCGTGATCACCGTCTTCGTGGTGGGAAACGCCTCCCGCAACTGCGGGTGATGGACGCGGCGGCGCAGGTCGAGGGCGATCTCGAGCCGCGACGAATAGATGAACGCGGCAGCGAAGACGCGGGCCCGAGCCCACGCGACCTCGGTCCGGTGGACGCGCTCGTCCACCTCGCCGCAGGCCAGAACGAGGTCACGGAACTGCAGCAGGCGCTCGGTGGCGTCCGGATCCTTGCCTGCCAGGTACTCGTCGATCGCGGCACTCATGGGACGCTCCTTTACATCGCCTGCAACGTTAGTTGATACAAATAGCGGCGTGCATCGAACCTCCCGTCCCGCCACCGCGCGCGCCGCAGGCCTGCTCCTCGGCTTCGCCGCCGACCGCGCGTTCGCCGACCCCGCCCGATGGCATCCCGTGGCCGGATTCGGCCGCACCGCAATGGCATTGGAGAAGGCGACGTACCGCGACTCCCGGCCGGCCGGAATCGTGCACGTTGCCGTCCTGGTCGGTGGAGCGGCGGGTCTGGGGGTCGCCGCGGCGCGGGTGGCGCGGCGCGGGGGCTGGGCCGGCGAGGCAGCCGCGACCGCCGTCGCAGCGTGGGCGGTGCTCGGCGGAACGTCCCTGGGACGGACCGGGTCGAGAATGGCCGCGCACCTCGAGGCGGACGACCTCGCCTCCGCCCGCGCCCTCTTGCCGTCGCTGTGCGGTCGCGACCCCAGTGTGCTCGGCGTCGACGGGCTCACCCGGGCGACGCTGGAGTCGGTGGCCGAGAACACGTCCGATTCCGCGGTCGGGGCGTTCGTGTGGGGCGCGGTGGCCGGCATCCCCGGACTGTTCGTCTACCGGGCCTCCAACACCCTGGACGCGATGGTCGGCTACCGCTCGCCGAAGTACGGCAACTTCGGCTGGGCCGCGGCGCGGTGGGACGACCTCCTCAACCTGCTGCCCGCCCGCCTGACGGGTGCGCTGTCGGTCGTCGCCGCGCCGGCGGTCGGCGGGTCGCCGAAGGAGGCGTGGGAGGCGTGGCGGCGCGACGCGTCCCAGCACCCCAGCCCCAACGCCGGTGTCGCGGAGGCCAGCGCGGCGGGCGCTCTCGGGATCTCGCTGGGCGGGCGCACCGAATACGCGCACGGCGTCGAGATGCGACCTGTGCTCGGATCCGGGCCATCGCCCCGGCCCGTCGACCTCGACCGGGCGGTGCGGCTGTCGACCGCGGTGCAGGGTGGTGCGGCGCTGGTGTCAGCGGCCCTTGCCGTAGCGGTCGGCCAGTTTCGCTTCCGCCGCCGTCCTCGGCGCTGATTCCACCGGTTTGCTCCGGGTGAACGGCTTCTTCCGGGCCACGGGCGCGGGAGCGGCGTCGTCGGCGGCCTTCGCGGACTTTTCCCTGCGGCGTTCGCGCCACTCCGCGCGGATGAAGTAGGCCAGGCCGAGCGGGGCCATGATGCCGAACGCCAGCCACTGCAGGCCGTACGACAGGTACGGGCCCGCGTCGAGTTGCGGGAGCGGAATAGTGCCGAGGCCACCCGGCTGATCGGGTTCGAGTTGCACGTACGCGTCGACGAGGTCGGTGCCGATGTAACCGCCGATCTGGCCCGCGTCGATGTAGTACACCTGCCGGAGCCCGTTCTCGTCGATCGGCTCCTTGCCCGCGATGGTGCCCTCGGACTTGCGGACGCGACCGTCGAGCGTCACCGGCCCGGCCGGCGGCGGATCCACCGGCGGCGCCTCGGTGCCCTGGATCGGGCGCACGTAGCCGCGGTTGACCAGGATGGCGCGGCCGTCGGTCAGCTGCAACGGGGTCAGGACCTCGTACGCGGGCTGCGACTCGATGGACCGCAACCGGACCAGCAGATCACTGTTCTGCACGTACGACCCGGTCGCGGTGACGCGGCGCCACTCGTCGTCCGGATTCGCCGCACCGCCGGACAGCAGGGTCTCCAGCGGGACGGGCTCGGCGTCGACCGAGTCGGCGATCAGCTGGTTCCGGTGCTCCGTGGACGTGTTCTTGCCGAGCTGCCACGGCGCGAGCACGTAGAAACACATGAAGGCGAATCCGGCGACCACCAAGGCCAACACCAACCAGCCGGGTCGCAACAGAAATCTCAGCCTTCGCACGCCTCCACGGTAGCCGCTCGCAGGTCGGGCCCCTGATCGTGGGTTACCGGCTGCGCACCCAGTCGAGCAGCCCGGGCACCGCGGCCTCGATCTGGAGGCGGACCCGTTCGAAGTCCTCGAGGTCCCCGTAGAACGGGTCGGGTACGGACGACGTGTCCGCGTCCGGGTCGAAACTGCGCAGCAACCGGCGGCGCTCGTCGGGCACGCCCATGTGGGCAAGCTCACGGTCGTGGTTGGCCGCGAGAGCGACCACCAGATCGGCGCCGAGGTGGAACGGGCCGACCTCCGCGGCCGTGTGGCCCGTCGGATAGCCGTTCAGCTTCAGGGTCTCGTTGGTGCGGATGTCGGCCTCACGGCCGACGTGCCAGCCGTGGGTCCCGGCGCTGCTCACCATCACCCGCTCGTCGAGGGCTTCCCGCCGGAGGTGCTCGGCGAAGATCTTCTCGGCCATGGGGGAGCGGCAGATGTTGCCGGTGCACACGAACGTCACGTGCAGCGGGGTGTCAGGCCGCGTCATCGAGCAACTTCCCGAGGTCGGCGACGGTCTGCGCCGTCGTGTGCGCGCGCTCGGCCTCGGTGGGGAACCCGTAACCCCACTCGACGAACACCGCGGGGATGCCCCAGTGCGCGGCGCCGAGGACGTCGTGGTCGCGGTCGCCGATCATCAGGACGTCGGCGGTGGCGCCCTCGGTGGCGGTGACTCCCAGGTTCCGCAGCGAATGCGCGATCACGTCGGACTTGGCGCGGCGACTGCCGTCGTCGCTGGCGCCACCGATGAACTCGAAGTAGTGCGCGAGTTCGAAGTGTTCGAGGATGCGGATCGCGAACCGCTCGGACTTCGACGTGGCGACGGCGAGCCTCCTGCCGCTGTCGTGGGCGGCGACGAGCACCTTCTCGATGCCGTCGAAGACGGCGTTCTCGGCCCACCCCACGCGGTCGTAGCGTTCGAAGTAGGCGGCGATCGCTTGCTGCACGAGGTCTTCGCCCAGTCCCATCGACCGGAACGTGTCGATCATCGGCGGGCCGATGACGGCGTCGATCATCTCGTCGGTCGGTTCCGGCTGACCGATCGTCGCGAGCGCATGGCGGAAGCCGGCGTGAATGCCGGGCGCGGAATCGGTCAGCGTGCCGTCGAGGTCGAACAGCACGATCGGTGCGGACAGGGCAGAAGAGGCAGGCGGGGTGGTGGACGCGGAGGTGGAGAGAGATGTCACCGGACCATTGTCCCTTAGGCTCGACAATCGTGGACATTCGTGCCGGGAGCCGGGAGAGCCTGCGTCACCACGGAGACGTGGATGCGGGGCCCGGACTTCTCGATTTCGCAGTCAACGTGCAAGGTGACGGGCCACCGGACTGGCTGCGCCTCCGCCTCGCCGACGCGCTGGCGCACCTGGGCACGTACCCGACGGTCGCGGCTGATCTCGCGGCCCGGACCGCGGTGGCGTCCCGGCACGGCCGGACACCCGAGGAGGTGCTGCTGCTCGCCGGGGGCGCCGAGGGGTTCTCCCTGCTGCCGCGGCTCGGAGTCCGGGAGGCGGCGCTGATCCACCCGTCGTTCACCGAACCGGAGTGGGCGCTGCGGGAGGCGCAGGTGCCGGTCACACAGGTGCTGCTCGACGACCCGTACGTCCTCGACTCGGCGACGGTCCCGGAATCGGCCGACCTGGTCGTGATCGGCAACCCAACCAACCCGACGTCGGTACTGCACCCCGCCGAGGCGATCCTGCGGTTGCGCCGACCGGGCCGGATCGTCGTCGTCGACGAGGCGTTCATGGACGCGGTCCCGGACGAGGGCGAGTCGCTGGCCGGTCGCGCACTGCCCGACGTGCTGGTGCTCCGCAGTCTCACCAAGACGTGGGCGCTGGCGGGACTGCGCTGCGGGTACGCGCTCGGGGCCCCCGAGATCCTCGAACGACTGCAGGTGGGACGGGCGCACTGGCCGGTGGGCAGCCTGCAGGTGGAGGCGATCGCCGCGTGCAGCGAACCGCAGGCCGTCGCCGCCGCCCGCGACCACGCCGTCGTGCTGGGCGAGTGGCGCGAAGACATGGTCCGGCGGCTGACCGGGATCGGCGTTGCCGTGCACCGGCCCGCCGTCGCGCCGTTCCTGCTGCTCCGCCTGCCGGACGGCGAACTGATGCGCAAGCACCTGCGCGAACGGGGCATCGCTGTACGCCGCTGCGACACGTTCCCCGGACTCGGACCGGACCTCCTCCGCGTCGCGGTGCGCCCCGCGGAGCAGACCGCCGTGCTCGTCGACGCGATGAAGGAGATCCTGTGAACCCGGTGCGTCTCACCGACGTGATCGCGACCCTGGACGCGGCCTACCCGCCCGCCCTCGCCGAGTCGTGGGACTCCGTCGGCCTCGTGTGCGGCGACCCCGACGACACGGTGGCGACGGTGACAGTCGCGGTCGATCCGACCGCCGCGGTGGTCGACGAGGCGATCGCCGCCGGTGCCGACCTGCTCCTCGTCCACCACCCGCTGCTGCTCCGCGGAGTCGACACCGTCGGCGCCCACACCCCGAAGGGTGCGCTCGTCCACAAGCTGATCAAGGCCGGCTGCGCCCTGTTCACAGCGCACACCAACGCCGACTCCGCGGACCCCGGCGTCTCCGACGCCCTCGCGGCGGCGCTCGGGCTCACCGTCACCGGGCCGATCGAGCCGCAGCCCACCGAGAACCTCGACAAATGGGTGATCCTCGTCCCCGCCGATGACGCCGACCCGGTCCGCCGCGCACTGTTCGACGCCGGCGCCGGACACATCGGCAACTACCGCGACTGCAGCTGGTCCGTCACCGGTCACGGTCAGTTCCTCCCGACCGACGGCGCGAATCCGGCACTCGGCGAGGTCGGCGCACTCGAACGGGTCGAGGAGAGCCGGGTGGAGGTGATCGCGCCGCGAGCCCTCCGGCCGAAGGTGCTCGCCGCCATGCGCGCCGCCCACCCGTACGAGGAGGTCGCGTTCGACGTGTTCGAGACGGCGACGTTCCCCGGCCCCCGCGGACTCGGACGCGTCGGCGAGCTACCCGAACCGCTGACGCTGCGCGACTTCACCGACCGGGTGGCGGACGCGCTGCCCGCAACCACGTGGGGTGTGCGGGCCGCGGGCGACCCCGAAGCCATGATCCGCACCGTCGCCGTGTGCGGTGGCTCGGGCGACTCGTTCCTCGACGACGTCGCACGTCTCGGCGTGGACGCCTACGTGACCGCCGATCTGCGACACCACCCGGCCGACGAGCACCTGCGCGCCGGAGGTCCGGCCCTGATCGACGTCGCGCACTGGGCGAGCGAGCAACCGTGGTGCGAACAGGCGAAGGGCGTGCTCGACACCGCGTTCGCGCACACATCGGGGTGGCAGGTGCAGGTGTCCGCGGTCCGCACCGATCCGTGGTCGATCAGCGCGCCGCCGTCGTAGCGCCGTCCGGCCGAAACCCGTGATGCGCCGGGGTACGGTTGACACCCAGCAATCTGCCGCAGAAGAACCCTTCACAGAAGACAGCAGGAGTTACCACGCGTGAACGTCGAACCACAGGTGCAGTCCAAGCTTCTCGACCTCGCCGGCGTCGATGCGGAGCTGTCGAGGATCGCCCACCGACGCACCGCGCTCCCGGAGCGTCAGGAAGTCGAGCGGCTCGAGGCGGAGCGCGTCACCCGTAAGGACGCGGCCGTGGCCGTGGAGATCATCCTCGACGACCTCGACCGCGACATCCGCAAACTCGAAGGCGAAGTCGACGCCGTCCGTCAGCGTGAGGACCGCGATCGCAAGCTCCTCGAGAGCGGAACGGTCGGATCGAAGCAGCTCACCGAACTCGAACACGAACTCGGCAGCCTCGTCCGCCGTCAGGGACTGCTCGAGGACGAACTGCTCGAGGTGATGGAACGGCGCGAGGCGTCGCAGTCCGACCACGACCACGCCGGTGCGCAGCTGTCGCAGGTCGAGGAAGACCTCATCGACGCGTCCCGCCGCCGCGACGACGCCGTCGCCGACCTGGACGCCGCGGAGCAGCGCTGCACCCGGGACCGGGCGGCACTCGCCGACCAGTTCCCCGCCGACCTGATCACCGTCTACGAGAAGCAGCGCAGCCAGAACGGCGTCGGCGCGGCGCTGCTGCAGGCGCGGCGCTGCGGAGCGTGCCGCATCGAACTCGACCGCGGCGAGATCTCCCGCATCACCGGCACCGCACCCGACGTCGTGGTGCGCTGCTCCGAGTGCGGCGCGATCCTGGTGCGCACCAAGGAGTCGGGTCTGTGAGCGTCGGTCGCGTCGTCGTCGAGGCCGACGGTGGATCGCGCGGTAATCCCGGACCCGCGGGCTACGGCACCGTGGTGTTCGCCGCCGCCGACGGCGCCGTCCTCGCCGAACGCAAGGAAAGCCTCGGCACCGTCACGAACAACGTCGCCGAATACCGGGGGCTGATCGCCGGGCTCGAGGCCGCCGCCGAACTCGGCGCGTCCGGGGTGGACGTGCGGATGGACTCCAAACTGGTGGTCGAGCAGATGTCCGGGCGCTGGAAGGTCAAACACCCGGACATGATTCCGCTGCAGCGCCGGGCGTCGGAACTCGCCCGGCAGTTCGATTCCGTGACATACACGTGGATTCCGCGGGCCGAGAACGCGCACGCCGACCGCCTCGCCAACGAGGCCATGGACGGTGCCGCCGGTTACGGCGCCGAACCGGAACCCGCCGCCGCGGCGTCGGACAAGCCCACCCCGGCGGCGCCGGGCTGGATGGACACGACCGGCGCCCCGACCCGGATGCTGCTGCTCCGGCACGGGCAGACCGTCCTGTCCGTCGACCGGCGGTACTCGGGTCGCGGGAACCCGGCGCTCACCGAGATCGGGCTGGCCCAGGCGAACGGCGCGGCTTCGCGCTTCGCGGGCAACGACGGCATCGCGGCCGTGGTGTCGTCCCCGCTGGGGCGCGCGCAGCAGACCGCGGCGGCGGCGGCGAAGGTGCTCGGGCTCCCGGTCACCGTGCACGAGGGCCTCACCGAAACCGACTTCGGCGAGTGGGAGGGCCTCACGTTCAGAGAGGCCGCCGACCGCGACCCCGAACTGCACCGCAAATGGTTGTCGGACACGTCGGTGCGACCGCCGGCGGGGGAGAGCTTCGACGAGGTCCGGGAGCGGATAGTGAAGGTCCGAGACGACCTCACCGCCACCTACGGCGGCTCCACGATTCTCGTCGTCACGCATGTGACCCCGATCAAGACCCTGCTGCAACTGGCGCTCGACGCGGGACCGTCGCTGCTGTACCGGCTGCACCTGGATCTGGCGTCGCTGAGCATCGCCGAGTTCTACCCCGACGGCGGCTCGTCCGTCCGCCTGGTCAACGACACCTCCCACCTGTGAGTACTTATTAACCGCCGGCGGTTAATAAGTACTCACAGGCCCAGAGGGCAACAACGGCCGCGAGCAGGGTCAGCGGCGTGGTCACCAGCGCGAGAATCGTGAAGGTCCGCAGATCCGCGGGCGATCCGGCTCGCGCTGAGACCCGCCGCCACAGCATGATCGCCAGCGACCCCACGTAGGTGAGGTTGGGGCCGAGGTTCACCCCGAGCAGCATCGCCAGGACGAGGGCGGTCGGCGGGTGGGGTCCGAGCGCCGCCAGCAGGAGCAGTGTGGCGGGGAGGTTGTTCACCAGATTCGCGGCGACCGCCGCGACGACGGCCATCGTGAGCAGGGCCGCGAACGACGTGTCGGTCGGCAGCCGCGAGCCGATCCAGTCCCCGATCGGGCCGTTCGCGACGCCGGCGACGACGACGCCGAGGACCAGGACGAACGCGCAGAACCACACGTCGACCGAATACAGGATGCGGCCGAAGTCGGTGCGGCCGTCGCGCAGCGCGACGACGCCGAGCACGATCGCCCCCGCCGCCGCCACCCATGCCGGCGCGATTCCCACGAAGCCGGACACCGCGAAACCGACGAGCGTCGCGGCGATGATCGACAGTGCGACGGTCGGTGCGGCTGGATCGCGGGCCGGTTCCGGTTCGGCGTCGGGCCGAACCAGGTCGCGGCGGAAGAACATCCGGAACAGGATCAGTTCGACGACGATCGCCACCGCCCAGGGCAGCGCCATGACGGCGGTGAAATGGAGAAAGGTCAACCCCGTCGCGGAAAAGGCGATCAGGTTCGTCAGGTTGGAGACGGGCAGCAGCGTCGACGCCGTGTTCGACAGGTGAGCCGTGGCATACGAATGGGGGCGCGGATCCATCCGCAGCGAGCGGGCCGTCGCGATCACCGCCGGCGTCAGCAGCACCACCGTCGCGTCGAGACTCAGCACTGCCGTGGTGAGTGCCGCGGCCCCGAACACGAGCGTCAGCAACCGCTTCGGATCTCCGCGGGCCCCGCGCCGCAGCCGGGCCGCGATCCAGGTGAACACACCCATCGCGTCCGCGAGGTGCGCGAGGACGAGGATCGCCGCGAGGAACCCGACGGTCGGGGCCATCTCGGTCACTTCGTCCCGGGCCTGCGCCGGCGTCACCAGACCGGTGGCCAGGACGATGACGGCGGCCGGTGCGGCCGCGACGATCTCGGGTAACCGGCGAGGCCGGACGACCGCGAAGACGAGGACCGCGGCGACGAGCGCCACTGCCAGAACAGTCACCGGCGGGTCACTTCAGGAGCTTGAGGAGGGTGCGCAGGTTCCGCGTGGTGGTGAAGGCCTTGAGTTTGGGAGTGCCGGTGCTCTTGCCGAACTTGCTCTTCAGCGTCATGCCCCGTTCCACCTCCCAGTACAGGACACCGTCTCCGGCCTGCACGCGTTCGACCTCCGGGTCCAGGTCGTCCCGGATCCCCAGCAGGGTGTCCAGGACCTCGGGGTCGGGAGTCACCAGCACGTACGGGTGCCAGCCTTCTCGCTCGGGGTCGAACGGGTAGTCGTCGACGATCTTCCGGATCGTGTCGAGGTCGAGGACGAAAACCCAGGCTTCGTAGTGGAAGTCGGCGCGCAGCGCGGATTCGATCTCGCTCTTCAGCGCGGGGACGTCGTCGCGGTCGGAATCGAACAGCACGTTGCCCGACGCGAGGACGGTCTTCACGTTCTCGAATCCCAGCTCGGCGAAGGTGCTGCGAAGGTCGGCCATCTTGATGTTGATGCCGCCCACGTTGATACCGCGCAGGAGGGCGGCGTATCGGGTCATGCTCAGACCATAGTGCGGCGGCATGACACGTTCGCGCGAACTGTAGGCTGATCGGGCGGACGAGTTGGCCGGGCGACCGCGGCACGGGGAACCAGCACATCAGTGCGCAGGCCCCGAGTCGAGGAAAGTCCGGACTCCACAGAGCAGGGCGGTTGTTAACGGCAACCCGAGGTGACTCGCGGGACAGTGCCACAGAAAACAGACCGCCGACGCCACATCCTCCGGGGTGCGGTGTCGGTCAGGGTGAAACGGTGCGGTAAGAGCGCACCAGCACCCCGGGTGACCGGGGTGGCTAGGTAAACCCCGCCCGGAGCAAGGTTGAAGGCCGCATCGGATCCTCCGGGACCCGGTGCGGCTGCGCAGGTGTTCGAGGGCTGCTCGCCCGAGCCTGCGGGTGAACCGCTCGAGGTACCCGGCGACGGTGTGCCCAGATGGATGGTCGCCACCCGGAGCTTCGGCGCCGGGGACAGGATCCGGCTTACACGCCAACTCGTCCGCCTCGTTCTTGCGTCTGCGGGATCCGCCGCGTGCGGCTGGAGACCAGGTCACGGCCCTGACTGGCGAGTAACAAACAGACCGGTTAGTGTTTTTCCCGCAGCGGCCCGACTGACCCGAATCGGGGTCGATGCCGGGGCCCGTCGTCCACGTCCGTGGGCGATGGGGCCCCTCGCCGACGGTGCCGGAACAGTAGATGTTACTCATGATAGCGGTAACATCTGCTCATGGACTTGCCTCACGACATCGCCGGTTCCGGCCCCACCCTGGTCCTCGTGCACGGGGTGGTGCATCGCAGGCAGGCCTGGAACGTCCTGCTCGACCAACTGACCCCCTATCGCCGGGTGGTCACCGTCGACCTTCCCGGGCACGGCGAATCGGCGGCACTCGAAGACGGCGCGGACACGATGGACCAACTGGTCGAGGAATTGAGCGGGTTCGTCCGCGCGGTGACGCCTGCCGGGGAACGGCCGCACGTTGCAGGGAATTCGCTCGGCGGCTGGCTCTCGCTCGCCCTCGCCGCCCGCGGCGAGGTCGCCTCGGCCACGGCACTCTCACCGGCAGGCTTCTTCGTCAATCACGCCGATCAGGCCCGCACCATCTACACGTTCCGCGCTCTGCGCGGAGTCACCCGGGCGCTGGGCCCGAACACTCCGAAGGCGTTGCGATACAAAGCCGTCCGCTATCCCACACTCGCCGCCTTCTTCGCGCGGCCCAGTCGGGTGCGCTACGAGGACGCCGTGATCGACGCGCAGTCGCTGGCCACGAACGCTCTGGTCGACAAGGGGTTGACGGCCTCGTTCGACCTCCCGCCGGTCGTCGACGCGACGGTACCGGTCACCGTGGCGTGGGGGCGGCGGGACCTGATCCTGCCCGTCTACCAAGCGCGACGGGTGCGCAGAGTGTTCCCGCAGGCGCGGATTCTGATCCTGCCCGGCATCGGGCACGTCCCGATGACCGACGACCCGGACCTGATCAGCACGATCCTGCTCGGCGGCAGCGCCGCGAGTTCCAGCGACTCCCCGAACTGACCGCGCTACCGCGCCTCGGTGACAAATCGGCGCTACCGCGCCTCGGTGACAAATCGGCGCTACCGCGCCTCGGCCACGACGATGGCGCCGAATCCGAAGAGAACGCTTCCGGTGATCCGGTCGAGGACCTTTCGCACCGACGGCTTCTCCAGCGTGGTGCGTGCGCGGGTCAGCAGGATGCTGTACGCGCCGAGCCAGACGATCCCGAGCAGCCCGTGCACCAGCACCAGCAGGGCCAGGCTCGGGGCGGTCGGCCAGCCGGGCGGGACGAGCTGGGGGAGCAGGCCGGTGTAGAACACCGCGATCTTGGGGTTCAGGAGGTTGGTCAGGAATCCGGCGCGCCAACTCGACCCCGAAGACGGCGCCGGCGCCGGCGCCGGCGCGGACGGGGCGGCGTGGGGGCGCGTCCGGCTGCGCCAGAGGGTGGAGACCCCCAGATACACCAGGTACATCCCGCCGACGATCTTCACGACGGTGTACGCCTCCGCGGAGGCGGCGAGCACGGCACCGAGCCCGACGACGGTCAGCGCGCCCCACACCATCAATCCGGCGACCACGCCGAACGTGGCCCGCAGCGCGGCGCTGCGCCCGCCGGACAGTCCGGCGCGGGTCACCACCGCCATGTCCGGACCGGGAATCACGGTCAGAAGCCCGAGGACCGCGAACGCTGTCACCACCACACCGATCATCGGCCCAGTATGTGGGGTGTGGTCAGCGCAGTGAAATCCACACCTGCGACTTGCCGAGCACGGTGTGCCCGTCGAACGTGACTGTCAGGTCGATCCTCGCGGTGCCCGCGGATTCGTCGACCTCCGCGGCCTTCGCGACGACCTCGACCACCGCGCCCCGGTCCGGGCCGACGATCACCGGCTTGGTGAAGCGCGCGCGGTACCCGGTGACCAGTGCCGGATCGCCGAGCCAGTCGACGACGCACTGCGTCGCCAGTCCCAGTGTGAGCATGCCGTGGGCCAGCACACCGGGCAGGCCCACTGCGTCCGCGATGTCGTCCCGGTAGTGAATGGAGTTGAAGTCACCGGAGGCTCCGGCGTAGCGGACCAGGGATTCCCGGGTCACGTGATACCGGGCCTTGGCGACGGTGTCGCCGAGCAGGATTCGTCGCGGGGAGGTCATTCCTCCCCCCTGACGAACAGTGTCGACGTCATCGTGCTCACGTGATCGCCTGTGGCGTCACGGATCTCGATGTCGGCGACGAGCAGGGTGTGCGGGCCGCGCGAGGTCACGTGCGTCACGGTGAGCACGGCGGAGAGTTCGTCGCCCGCGACGACGGGGCGGTGGGACGTGGCGTGCTCGGTGCTGTGCACCATATTGACCGGCTCGATCCCCGACGTCGGATCGGCGACCAGTTGCGCGAGTGCGCGTTCCTGCACGATGACGGGAAACGTGGGCGGGGCAACGAGATCGGCGTGACCGGCGGCGCGGGCACTGTCGACGTCGAACGACGTCGGGTTGGTGGCGAAGACGGCGCGGGCGAATTCCCTGATCTTCTCGCGGCCCACGAGGTAGGGCTCGGTCGGTGGGTAGACACGACCCTCGATCTCCGGATTCACTCCCATCACGTCAGCCTAGAGACGTGAGGTCCGGTGGGCAGGGCGAAGCGTCACGAATGTGTTGCGGGCGTGCGTGCCCTGATGCAGGGAAACCCCCGCCGGATGCGTCCGGCGAGGGTTTCGGGGTATCGACTGATCGACAACCGTCAGACGGGATCGACCATCAGCAGTTGGGCCCAGTAGGTGGCGCCTTCGGCACCGAGGTAGGGAAGTAGCTGATCAAAAATGATCGTCGACATGCTCGCTCCATTCTCTGTTCGGGCACTGCGCACGGGAAGAACGAGCCATCGGCACCGCACTGACCGGCGCCGGAGACCGTATCACCGGACAGGACTCCGAGGGTAACAGTCTGAGCGTGATCCACAACCCCACACGTCCCACCGGTGCCACACTGAGGACATGACTGACGAAGATCACCTCTGGTACTACAACGTCGAGGACGGCACCGTCACGCAGGGGAAGGCGGCGTCGTCGATGACGCGGATGGGCCCGTATCCCGACCGCGCGTCGGCGGAGAAGGCGCTGCAGATCGCTGCGGAGCGGAACAAGGCGGCGGACCGGGCCGACGAGGAGTGGAACAACTAGCGTTACGGAAAGGGTGTGCGCGAGGTGCCGATGAGTCGTTTCGTTGCGCGCGGAATCGATTTCGGCACCGTGCGCACCGAATTCCACCTGCCGGACGGGTATCCGCCCGCCGCGGTCGCGCAGGCGCGGACGGCGTCCGACCGGTTCGCGTCCGGACGGCAGGACCGCACCGATCTGGCGTTCGTCACCATCGATCCGCCCGATTCGATGGATCTCGATCAGGCGTTGCACCTCGAGCGGACAGCCGACGGGTTCGTCCTGCACTACGCGATCGCGGACGTCGGCGCCGTCGTGGAGCCCGGTGGGGTGCTCGACGTGGAGACCCGCAAACGCGGGCAGACGTTCTACCTCCCCGACGGCAAGGTGCCGCTGCATCCCCAGGAACTCTCGGAGGGATCGGCGAGCCTTCTGCCGGGTGAGGACCGCCCGGCGGTGGTGTGGCGGATCGAACTCGACGAGTCGGCCGAGCCGCTGTCGTGCACCGTGTCCCGTGCCACTGTGCGGTCCGTGGCCCGACTCGAATACTCCGGTGTGCAGGCCGATGCGGAGGCGGGGCGACTGCATCCGTCCATTGCGTCGCTGCCCGAGTTCGGCCGGCTCCGCACGGCGGCGGCGGTGGCGCGCGGAGCCATCGAACTCCGGCTCCCCGAGCAGGAGGTGGTGCCGGACGGCGACAGCTGGCGCGTCGACCTCGCGCCCCGCACCGAGGCCGACGACTGGAACGCCGAGGTCTCACTGCTGACCGGAATGTGTGCGGCCGCCATGATGCTCGACGCGAAGATCGGATTGCTCCGCACTCTGCCGCCTGCCGGGCCGGACGCGGTCGGGGCGCTGCGGCGCACAGCGGCGGCACTCGGGGTCGACTGGCCCGAGAGCGTCGGTGTCGGTGAACTCCTGGCGCGGTTGGACCCGAATTCGGCGTCGACGCTGGTGCTGATGACCGAGGCGCCGTCACTGCTGCGGGGCGCCGACTACGCGGCGTTCGACGGCACCCTGCCGGAACTGACGGCGCACGCCGCCATCGGCGCCCCCTACGCGCACGTGACCGCGCCGCTGCGCCGGCTCTCGGACCGGTACTCCACGGAGGTGTGCCTGGCCGTGTCCGCCGGAACGCCGGTGCCGTCCTGGGCGCGGGACGCCCTTGGATCGATGCCCGAGATCATGGGCGGCTCGGATTCCCTCGCGAGCAAGATCGACCGGGCCTGCATCGACCTCACCGAGGCGACCGTGCTCGCCGACCGGGTGGGGGAGACGTTCGACGCGACCGTGCTGCGGTCACGGAACGGCAAACGCACCGCGGACGTGTTCGTCCCGTCGGTGTCCGTGATGGCCAAATGTGTCGGCGACCCCGCCGAGGGCGAGCAGGTGAAGATCAGACTCGTCTCCGCCGACGTCGCGAAGCGGACCGTCGAATTCGGTTATCCCGCATAGCGGGTCAGGTGCGGAACCGGTCCGTCGCCTCGACCAGGTGGTGGACGATGCCTGGTTCCATCGCGGAGTGCCCAGCGTCGTCGACGATCTCGAGCCGGGAACCCGGCCACGCCCGGTGCAGCGCCCACGCGCTGGCCGCCGGGCAGACCACGTCGTAGCGGCCCTGCACGATCACGCCCGGAATGCCATCCAGCGCGGCGGCGTCCCGCAGCAGCTGGCCCTCGTCCAGGAATCCGCGATGGTGGAAGTAGTGGTTCTCGATGCGGGCGAAGGCCAGCGCGAACCTCGGCTGGGACGTCTCCACCACCCGTTCCGGTTTGGGGAGCAGCGAACTCGTCGCGCCCTCCCACGTGGACCACGCGACCGCGGCCCTCGTCGCGACGTCGGCGTCGTCGGAGTGCAGGAGCCGGTGATAGGCCTCGACGAGATCCCCGCCCCGCTCCGGCTCCGGCACCGGCGCCAGGAACTCGTCCCACAGTTCGGGGAACAGGTGTCCGGCACCGCCGTTGTAGTACCAGTCGATCTCGCTGCGGCGGAGCAGGAAGATGCCGCGCAGCACCAGTTCGGTGACCCGGTGGGGGTGCTGCTGGGCATAGGCGAGTGCCAGCGTGGAGCCCCACGACCCGCCGAAGACCTGCCACCGGTCGATGCCGAGATGCTCACGCAGCAGTTCGATGTCGCCGAGGAGGCGGCCGGTGGTGTTGACCGACAGATCGGCCCCGTCGGCGACGTGGGGTGTGGAACGCCCGCACCCGCGCTGGTCGAGCAGCACGATCCGGTACACCCGCGGGTCGAAGAACTGGCGTTGCGCGGGGTCGGTGCCGCCGCCGGGCCCGCCGTGGAGGAACACGACCGGCTTCCCGTCGGGGTTTCCGCTCTGCTCCCAGTACATCTGCTGGCCGTCGCCGACGTCGAGGTGCCCGAACTGATACGGCTCGAGCGGCGGGTACAGGGTGCGCAACTGGCTCACGTCGGCCTCAGAACCCGATCAGGCCGGACGCCAGATCGGGGATCTCCAGCGCGGTGATCGCCTGCTGCCGGATGTCGGGGCAGGCCGCCGTCGTGATGACGTCGATCCGGGCCCGGTCCTGCAGGAAGTCGAGCGCATTGAGGTTGTTCTTCGCGATCCACGTGCCGACCAGGCCGTTCAATCCGGTCTTCCCGATCGTCGGGGTGTAGGTGCGCCAGCTCTGCAACTGACCCTCGAGGTCGGTGCACAGCTGGGCGGCCTGCGCCTCGGTGACGCCACCCGGCACCAGGGCGGTGCCGGGAACCGCGGTGGTGGCCGGCGGCGGGGGCGCGGTGGTGCCGGGTGCGGGGGCGGGGCCCTGTCCGGCGCACCCTGTGACCAGCGCCGCGGCCGCCACCGTCCCGGCCGCGGCTGCGGCCAGGCGGTGACGACGTCCGAAGCCGTGCACGCGTCGCTGTCCCATGAACATCCCCCTCGAGTGTGTGCCGGCCCGGTGAGTCGAGGACGACCTAGAAGCTGTGCTCTTCCGCCGGAAACGTTCCGGTGCGCACTTCGGCCGCGTAGGCGACGGCCGCGTTGCGCAACTCGTCACCGACGTTACCGAAGCGCTTGACGAACTTCGCCGTCTTGCCACTGGTGTAGCCGGCCATGTCCTGCCACACGAGGACCTGGGCGTCGCATTCGGCGCCCGCTCCGATGCCCACGGTGGGGATGGTGAGCTTGCGGGTGACCTGGCCTGCGATCTCGGCGGGCACCATCTCCATGACGACGGAGAACGCGCCGGCCTCCTGCACGGCGATCGCGTCGGCGACCAACTGCTCGGAGGCGTCGCCGCGGCCCTGCACGCGGAATCCGCCGAGCGAGTTGACGCTCTGCGGGGTGAACCCGACGTGGGCCATGACGGGGATGCCCGCGGCGGTGATCGCGGCGATCTGCGGAGCGACGCGCTCGCCGCCCTCGAGCTTGACCGCGTGGGCCAGCCCCTCCTTCATGAACCGGGTCGCGGACGCGAGGGCCTGCTCCGGCGAGCTTTCGTAGCTGCCGAACGGCAGGTCCGCGACCACGAGGGCGTGCGGCGCTCCGCGGACGACGCCGCGAACGAGGGGCAGGAGTTCGTCGATCGTGACCGGGACGGTGGTCTCGTATCCGTAGACGACGTTGGCGGCCGAGTCGCCGACGAGGAGGACCGGGATTCCGGCCTCTTCGAAGATGCGGGCGCTGGAGTAGTCGTAGGCGGTGAGCATCGACCAGCGTTCGCCCTCGGCCTTCATGGCCTGCAGGTGGTGGATCCGGGTCTTGCGCTTGGGAACGTCGTGCGATGGTGCTGATCCGTAGAGCCGATCTTCTGACGTGCTCGCGGACGACTTGCTATCGGACATCGTTGTCCCTTTCTGGCCTCGAGGCCCTTGACGGGTCCCCGGGTGCGGGTGATGACGCCTACAGTCTGCCACCGGCCGGCGGGGGAGCGAAGGGGTCGCGCGGGTGCAATGGGTCACACCTGCGGTCCGGTCTCTGACCTGCGGGAAGGCCCTTCGCCGCGGAACCCCTGGCACGATCGTCCTATGTCGAAGAGTGCTCGGGTACCGGCCGCGTTCGCGGGGTGCATCGCCGTCGTCCTTGTCGTCGCAGGCTGCGCGGGGGGCGGACAGGGCACCGGTGAGGCCGTCGCCGAACCGTCGGCGGCCGAGGCCGCTCCGGCCGGACCGATCCCCGCCGGGCTCGAGGAGTTCTACACGCAGCAGGTGCAGTGGGGCTCGTGCGACGGGTTCAGCACGGACGGGTCCCCGCTCGGGGACACGCTCGAGTGCGCCGAGGTGACGGTGCCCAACGACTACGCGAATCCAGGCGGGGCCACCGCGCAGATCGCCGTCTCCCGCTCGAAGGCGACCGGCGACAAGATCGGATCGCTGCTCGTGAACCCGGGCGGCCCCGGGGCGTCGGGTATCGGGCTGGCATCCGTGGCCGACGGCACCGCCATCGCCGAGCGGTTCGACGTCATCGGTTTCGATCCGCGCGGCGTCGGCGCGTCCACACCGCAGGTGACCTGCATGACCCCGGCGGAAGTGGACGCGAGGCGCAAGGACGACGACGTCGACATGAGCCCCGCCGGAATCGCACGAACCGAGGCCGAGAACCGCGACTACGCGGACAAGTGCGCGCAGCGGACCGGTGTCGACGTCCTCGCCCATGTCGGCACGAACGACGTGGTGCGCGACATGGACGTCATCCGGGCGGTGCTCGGCGACGAGAAGCTGAACTACCTCGGCTATTCGTACGGAACCCGGCTCGGCTCCACGTACGCGGAGACGTTCCCCGGCAACGTGCGCGCGATGGTCCTCGACGGCGCCCTCGACCCGGAGCAGGACCCGACGCAGGAGGTGATCCTGCAGGCCGCCGGATTCCAGTCCGCGTTCGACGCGTTCGCCGCGGAGTGCATGCAGCAGAAGGACTGTCCGCTCGGCACCGACCCGGCGCAGGCGAATGCGAGGTTCCGGGCGCTCGTCGACCCGCTGATCGGCAAGCCCGCCGCGACCACCGACCCGCGCGGACTCAGCTACACCGACGCGATCACCGGCGTCCAGCAGGCGCTGTATTCGCCGAACCTCTGGGGCCCGCTCCGCGGCGGGCTGGAGAGCCTGCAGTCGGGGACGGGTGATTCGCTGCTGATGCTGGCGGACCTGTACGAGGGGCGCGCCGACGACGGCACGTATTCCAACCTCAACGACGCATTCAATTCCATCCGCTGCATGGACGATCCGCCCGTCACCGACCGCGCGGTTGTCGGGGAGGCGGACGTGCGGTACCGCCAGGCGGCGCCGTTCCTCGACGACGGTCGCGGCACCGGCAACGCTCCACTGGACGTGTGCGCGTTCTGGCCTGCGCCGAACACGGGCGCGCCGCACACCGTGTCCGCGCCGGGGATCCCGCCGGTCGTCGTCGTGTCGACGACCGAGGATCCGGCGACGCCGTACCAGGCGGGTGTGGATCTGGCGAAGCAGATGAACGGCTCGCTCGTCTCGTACCGGGGCACCCAGCACACCGTCGTCCTCGACGGCGAGGCGTGCGTCGACGACGCCGTCACGGACTATCTCGTCGACCTCGCAGCGCCGCCCGCCGAACTGATGTGCTGACCGGTGCCTGTGACGGGATCGCCCGAGGTGCCCGCACGCTGGCCCGATGCGGAATCCGGAACAGCCGAATCAACGAAGTAACACAGATTTAACGAACTTTGCTTACTCTCGCGGACATGGATCGCCAAAAGGAATTCGTGCTTCGCACCCTCGAAGAGCGCGACATTCGGTTCGTCCGATTGTGGTTCACGGACGTTCTCGGATACCTGAAATCGGTGGCGATCGCCCCCGCGGAACTGGAAGGTGCCTTCGAGGAAGGCATCGGCTTCGACGGATCCGCGATCGAGGGCTTCTCCCGGGTGTCCGAGGCGGACACGGTCGCGAAGCCGGACGCCTCCACCTTCCAGGTGCTGCCGTGGAGTTCGAGCAAGGGGCATCAGCATTCCGCCCGCATGTTCTGCGACATCGCCATGCCGGACGGTTCGCCGTCCTGGGCGGATTCGCGGCACGTGCTGCGCCGCCAGCTGAACAAGGCCAGCGATCTGGGCTTCAGCTGCTACGTGCACCCCGAGATCGAGTTCTTCCTCCTCGAGAACGGGCCGATCGACGGCACCCCGCCGAAGCCCGCCGACTCCGGCGGCTACTTCGACCAGGCCGTGCACGACTCCGCGCCCAACTTCCGCCGCCACGCCATCGACGCGCTCGAGTCGATGGGCATCTCCGTCGAGTTCAGCCACCACGAGGCGGCTCCCGGCCAGCAGGAGATCGACCTGCGGTACGCGGACGCCCTGTCGATGGCCGACAACGTGATGACGTTCCGGTACGTCGTCAAGGAGGTCGCGATCGCCGAGGGCGTGCGCGCCACCTTCATGCCCAAGCCGTTCAGCGATCAGGCCGGCTCGGCGATGCACACCCACATGAGCCTGTTCGAGGGCGACACCAACGCCTTCCACAACCCGGACGACCCGATGCAGCTGTCGGAGACCGGTAAGGCGTTCATCGCCGGCATCCTCGAGCACGCCAACGAGATCAGCGCCGTCACCAACCAGTGGGTGAACTCCTACAAGCGCCTGATCCACGGCGGCGAGGCCCCGACCGCGGCGTCCTGGGGTCCGTCCAACCGGTCGGCGCTGGTCCGCGTCCCGATGTACACGCCGAACAAGGCGTCGTCGCGTCGTGTCGAGATCCGCAGCCCAGATTCGGCCTGCAACCCGTACCTGACGTTCGCGGTACTCCTCGCCGCGGGTCTGCGCGGAATCGAGAAGGGCTACGAACTGCCCCCCGAGGCCGAGGACGACGTGTGGGCGCTGACGTCGGCCGAGCGCCGCGCCATGGGCTACCGGGAGCTGCCCGGCAACCTCGACGGCGCACTGCGCGAGATGGAGAAGTCGGAGCTGGTGGCCGAAGCCCTCGGCGAGCACGTGTTCGACTTCTTCCTGCGCAACAAGCGGCGTGAGTGGGAGGAGTACCGGAGCCACGTGACGCCGTTCGAACTCAAGACGTATCTGGGGTTGTGAGCAAGAGCATGGTGAAGCCTCCGGCAGCGCGTTCTGCCGTTCCCGGTCCGGGTCGTCTGGGTCTCGTCGAGCCGACCGCTCCGTCCGAACTCCGCGAGCTGGGCTGGGTCGGTGAGGACAGCATCGAACTGCTGTGGTCGCTGTCGCGGGCCGCGAACGCCGACCTCGCCCTCCGCACCCTGGTGCGCCTGAGGGACGGGCTCGGTGAGAGCTGGGCCGAACTCGATACGGCACTGCGTACCGACAAGGGCCTGCGCGGCCGATTGTTCGGGTTGTTCGGTGCGTCCAGCGCGTTCGGTGACCACTTGGTCGCGGATCCCGCGTCCTGGAAGATCCTCGCCGGCGACGTCCGCCTGCCGTCGAAGGACGAGGCGACCGCCACGATGATGGCCGCGGTCGGCGCCGAACCCGAGGAGGGCGCCCACCCGGACGCCCGCCTGTACCGGGCGAAGGTCACCGGACCCGATGCCATCGCGGCACTGCGCAAGACGTACCGCGACGAACTGATGCTGCTCGCCGCCGTCGACCTCGCGGCGACCGTCGAGAACGAACCGGTACTGCCGTACCAGACCGTCGGGCATCAGCTGTCCGATCTGGCCGATGCGGCGCTCGACGCCGCCCTCGCGGTGGCCGTCGCAGCCGTGTGCCCGGACGCCCCGTGCCCCGTGCGGCTGGCCGTCATCGCCATGGGCAAGTGCGGTGCCCGCGAACTCAATTACGTCAGCGACGTCGACGTGGTCTTCGTCGCCGAACCCGCCGACTCGATCGCCAGCCGCATCGCGGGCGAGATGATGCGCATCGGGTCCTCGGCGTTCTTCGACGTGGACGCGGCGCTGCGGCCGGAGGGCAAGCGCGGGGAACTCGTCCGCACCCTCGAATCCCACGTCGCGTACTACAAGCGCTGGGCCAAGACCTGGGAGTTCCAGGCCCTGCTCAAGGCCCGCCCGATGATCGGTGACGTCGCGCTCGGGCAGCAGTATTTCGACGCCCTCAACCCGATGGTGTGGACCGCGTCGGAGCGCGAGGACTTCGTTCCCGAGGTGCAGGCGATGCGCCGCCGGGTGGAGGAGATGGTTCCCCCGGAACTGCGCGAGCGGGAACTGAAACTGGGTCGCGGCAGCCTGCGCGACGTCGAGTTCGCGGTCCAGCTTCTGCAGCTCGTACACGGGCGCGCCGACGAGGCGTTGCACGTCCAGAGCACCATCGACGCGCTCACCGCACTCGCCGCCCGCGGCTATGTGGGCCGCGACGACGCCGCGAACCTGGCGGCGTCCTACGAGTTCCTGCGGTTGCTCGAGCACCGGCTGCAGTTGCAGAAGCTGCGCCGCACGCACACCCTGCCGCCCGCCGAGGACGAGGAAGCGCTGCGCTGGCTGGCCCGGGCCGCGCACATGCGACCCGACGGCAGCAAGGACGCGCTCGGCGTCCTCAACGCGGAGATCAAACGCAACGCGCACCGGGTGCGGCGCCTGCACGCCAAACTGTTCTACCGGCCGCTGCTCGAATCGGTGGCGCGCATCGACAAGGAAGCGCTGCGGCTGAGCCCGGACGCGGCCATCCGCCAGCTGGCGGCGCTGGGTTACACGGCCCCGGAGAACGCGCTCGGCCACCTCACCGCACTCACCAGCGGTGCGTCCCGCAAGGGCCGCATCCAGGCGCTGCTGCTGCCGACTCTGCTCGAATCGCTCGCCGACACACCGGATCCCGATGCGGGCCTGCTCGCGTACCGGCGGCTGTCGGACGCGATGACCGATCAGACCTGGTTCCTCCGGTTGCTGCGCGACGAGGCCTCGGTCGCCGAGCGGCTGATGACGGTGCTGGGATCCTCGGCCTACGTTCCCGACCTGCTGATCAAAGCACCGGACGTGGTGCGGCTGTTCGCCGATTCACCGGCCGGCCCACGGCTGCTGGAGTCGAAGCCGGAGGACGTCGCCCGCGGCATCCTGACGGCGTCGGCACGACACGACGATCCGGCCCGCGCGATCGCGGCGGCGCGCTCCCTGCGCCGCTACGAACTGGCCCGCATCGCCTCCGCGGACATCCTCGGCATGCTCGACGTGCCGGGCGTGTGCCAGGCGTTGTCGTCCGTGTGGGCGGCCGTGCTCAACGCCGCCCTCGCCGCCGTCATCAAGGCGAGCGAGAAGGAGCTCGGCACGCCCGCTCCCGCGACGTTCACCGTGATCGGTATGGGCCGGCTCGGCGGCGGTGAACTCGGCTACGGTTCGGACGCGGACGTCCTGTTCGTGTGCGAGCCGCGCGAGGGGATCGACGAGACCGTCGCCGTCAAGTGGGCCAACAGCATCGGCGACAAGGTGCGGACCCTGCTCGGCGCGCCGAGCACCGATCCGCCGCTCGAGGTGGACACGGGCCTGCGGCCGGAGGGGCGCAGCGGCCCGATGGTGCGCACGCTGGCGTCCTACGAGGCCTACTACGCGCAGTGGGCACAGGCGTGGGAGATCCAGGCGCTGCTGCGCGCCCATCACGTGGCCGGCGACGCCGACCTGGGTCTGCGCTTCCTGCACATGATCGACAAGACCCGCTACCCCGAGGGCGGGGTGTCGGAGCAGGCGGTCCGCGAGATCCGGCGCATCAAGGCGCGCGTCGACTCCGAGCGGCTGCCGCGCGGCGCCGACCCCGCGACCCACACCAAGCTCGGGCGCGGCGGGCTCGCCGACATCGAGTGGACCGTGCAGCTGATCCAGCTGCGGCACGCCCACGAGATCGAGTCGCTGCACAACACGTCGACCCTCGAGACACTCGACGCGATCGGTGCCGCCGAGTTGCTCAGCGAGTCTGACGTCGAACTGCTGCGCGACGCGTGGATCACGGCGACGAAGGCACGCAACTGCCTCGTCCTCGTCCGCGGCAAGGCCACCGATCAGCTGCCCGGGTCGGGACGCGTCCTGTCCGCGGTCGCGCAGATCGCCGGCTGGGGCGGCGGCGACGCCGGCGAGTTCCTCGACAACTACCTGCGGGTGACCCGGCGGGCCAAGGCCGTGGTGGAGAGAGTCTTCGGGGAGTGATCGCCACCTGGGGGGTGCGAGCACTGATCGCCCTCGGGTGGCTCGCGGTGCTCGTCGGCGTGTTCGGTGTGGTGCTGCGATTCCTCGACGTCCAGAATCAGCGTCTGCTCGTGCTGGCGTCCGCGGCGCCCTACCTGATGGCGGCCGCCGCGGTCGGGGTTCTGCTGCTGGGAATCACCCGGCACTGGATCGGGTTCGGGGTCGCGCTGACCGTGGCCGCGGTGGCCACCCTGTCGCAGGGCCCGCTGTACGTGGCGAATTCGGCGCCGGCGTCCGGGCCGGAGCTGACCGTGATGCAGGCCAACATCTGGCTCGGCAACGCGGACGCCGACTCCCTCGTCCGGCAGATCCGGGACCGCGACGTCGACGTGCTCACCGTCGACGAACTCACGCCGGAGGCCGTCGACCGGCTGGGGGCCGCGGGCCTCGAATCGACCCTGCCGTACTCGTTCCTCATGCCCGGCGGCGGCGGTGAGGGAACCGGGATCTGGAGCCGGTACCCACTGACCGACAAGGTCCACCACTCGGAGTTCGTGCTGTCCGCGCTGTCGGCCAGGGTGGAACTCCCGGACGGCGCGAGCACGGCACTGTACGCGTTCCACCCGGTCCCGCCGTGGCCGTCGGATCCGTCGCTGTGGTCACGCGAAATGGACCGCATCAAAGCCATTCTCGACGCCGTCCCCGCCGACTCGGGACCCGTGATCGTCAGTGGCGACTTCAACTCCACCCGCGACCACGTGAAGTACCGCAACCTGGTGACCGGACGCTACCGTGATGCCGCCGACCAGGTCGGTGCCGGAATTCAGAACACGTATCCCGCCGACCGGCAGCCGTTTCCGCCGATGATCGCGATCGATCACATCGTCACGAGCGGGGCGCAGGCGCAGTCCGTGGAATCGGTGGTGCTGACGGGCTCGGATCACCGGGGCCTCGTCGCCAGGATCACCCTCGGCGGCTGACCGTCACGGGAGCGTGACGAATCCCTTCTGCACCAGCCAGTCCCGGGCCACGTCGGCCGGTTCCTCGCCCTCCACGTCGACCCGCCGGTTCAGTTCGGTGATCTCCTCGTTGGTCAGGGCCGCAGAGATCGGGGCCATCACCTCCGCCACCTGCGGGTGCTCCTCGGCGAAATCCTTGCGCATCGTGATCGCCGGGTTGTACTTCGGGAAGAACTGGCGATCGTCTTCCAGCAGCACCAGATCGAGCGCGATGATGCGGCCGTCCGTCGTGAACACCTCACCGAACTTGCACTGGGTTCCGTCCGCGGTGGCCTGATAGATGATGCCGGTCTGCAGGATCTGGCGGTTCGCGCGAGCCGGATCGAAGCCGTACTTGGCGGCCATGCCCGGGAATCCGTCCTGGCGGACGTTGAACTCGGTCTCCACGCACGTCGTCGCCGCGGCGGGGTCGCGGTTGACCAGGTCCGCGTACTCCGACAGCGTGGTGATCCCGGTCTCCTCGGCGGTCTGCCTGCTCATCGCGAGCGCGTACGTGTTGTTCATCGGGGCGGGATCCACCCACACCATGCCGTTGCGTTCGAGGTCCTCGTCGCGGACGGCCTCGAACTGCGCGGTCGGGTCGGGAATCGGAATCTCGTTGCCGAGGTAGTTGATCCACCCGGTGCCGGTGTACTCGTAGGTGACGTCGATCTGACCGTCCAGCTGGGCGTCCCGCGTGCTGTTGGACCCCTGGATGTTGGTGAGGTCGCGCACGTCGGCGCCTGCGGCGCTGAGCGCGAATTCGATGATGTACCCGAGGGTGACCTGCTCGGTGAAGTCCTTGGACCCGACGGTGATCGGGACGCCCTCGAGTTCGGGCACGGGCTGGATGCTGCCCGGCTCCACCGACAGCGGCAGGGCGCCTCCGGATTCGAGACCGCAGGACACTGCGAGGACCCCGCAGAACGTCACGGCCGTCGCGGCGATCGCCTTCCGCAGGAGGTTCATCAGCGCAGCCCCTTCGGGCCGAGGAACTCCTCGGCCAGGGCGCCGCACCAGTCGACGAGCAGCGCCAGCGCGACCGCGAGCACGGCTCCCACGACCAGAGTCACGTTGTCGCGCAGCTTGTATCCGGTGTCGATGAGGATGCCGAGACCGCCGGCGCTGACGAGGAAACTGAGCGTCGCGGTGCCCACCGCGAGGACCAGCGACGTGCGCAGTCCGGCGAGGATGTACGGGACGGCGAGCGGGAACTCGACCTTGCGCAGCACGAGACCGGCCGTCATGCCCTGTCCCCGCCCGGCGTCGATGACCGCGGGATTGACCTCCTGCAGACCGAGGATCGTGTTCCGCAGCACGGGCAGGAGGGAGTAGAACGCGATGGGGAGCACCCCGATCCAGAATCCGGTGGTCCCCGTCGCGAGGAACAGCAGCACGAGCAGTCCGATGGCAGGCGCGGCCTGCCCGATGTTGGCGATGCCGATGAAGACCGGTGCCAGCTTGGTGAACCCGGGCCGGGTGAGCAGGATCCCGAGCGGGACGGCGACGATGACGACGATCACCACCACGACCACGGTGATCAGCACGTGCTGCCACGTCAGGGTCGCGATGTTCGCGGCGTTGAGACTGCCCTTCTGCGTGGCGGTCAGGTCTCGGCTGAACGCCCAGCCGAGGACACCCACCACCAGGAACAGGACGAGGATCGGCTGGACCAGCAGGCGGGCCCGCTCCGATCGCCGGGCGGCCGGAGCGGTGGGCTTCGTGGTGACGGCGGCCGTCATGACGGTGTCCCGCGCTCACTCGCCCCGTCCTGCTGCGGCTCGGCGTCCTCGTCGTCGTGCGCGTGTTCTTCACGCATCGCGGACAGGTGTGCCACCAGCGTGTCGATCGTGATCAGGCCGCGGTACTCGCCGTGCAGGCCGGTGACGATCGTCGACGCGCTGCTCTCCGCCAGCAGTGCCTCGAGGGCGTCCTGCAGTGTCGACTGGGTGGACATCACCTCGTCGATCGGGTCGCCGAGGTCGTGCAGCGAGGTGGCGGTGGCCAGATGGTGCAGCGACACCCAGCGGATCGGCCGGTCCCGCGCGTCCAGGACGATGCCCCACTTGATCTTGCGGGGGGAGATCGCCGCCCGCAGATCGTCCACCGAGCCGTCCTCGTACGCGGTCGGGCAATCGAGGAGTTCGACCTCCGCCACCCGGGTGAGCGTCAGCTGCTTCAGCGATGCGTCGGCGCCGATGAACCCGGCGACCATGTCGTTGGCGGGATGCGCGAGGATGGCCTCCGGCGTGTCGTACTGCATGATGTGCGACTGGTTGCCCAGCACCGCGATGCGATCGCCCAGCTTGACCGCCTCGTTGAAATCGTGCGTCACGAACACGATCGTCTTGCCGAGATCGGACTGCAGTCTCATCAACTCGTCCTGCAGTAGTGCGCGGGTGATCGGGTCGACCGCGCCGAACGGCTCGTCCATCAGCAGCACCGGGGGATCGGCGGCCAGTGCCCGCGCCACCCCCACCCGCTGCTGCTGACCGCCCGACAACTGGCGGGGGTAGCGTTCCCGGTAGAGGCCGGGTTCCAGTCCGACGAGGTCGAGCATCTCGTCGGTGCGGTCGGCGATCTTCTTCTTGTCCCAGCCGATCAGCCCGGGGACGGTGCCGACGTTCTTGGCGATGGTCAGGTGCGGGAACAGCCCGGCCTGCTGAATCGAGTAGCCGATGCCGCGCCGCAGCTTGTCGGGGTCGATGGACAGGGCGTCCTTGCCGCCGATCGTGATCTTCCCCGACGTCGGTTCGATGAGCCGGTTGATCATCCGCATCGTGGTGGTCTTCCCGCAGCCGGACGGGCCGACGAGGACCACGATCTCCCCGGCCGGGATGCGCATCGACACGTTGTCGACCGCCGCCTTCTCCTGGCCGGGATAGCTCTTGACGACGTCTTCGAGGACGATGTCCACGCCCGAGACCGTGCTGCCGTTGGTGTGAGGTGTATCGAGATCAGTCACGGATCCCCCTGGAGGTGGTGAGTCGGCCGACGACGGCGAGGACGCCGTCGAGTACGAGGGCGAGGATCACGATGAGCACGGTCCCCGTGAGGGCCTGCGGTATCGCTGTCGGGCTGCCGACGCGGGACAGTCCCGAGAAGATCAGGTTGCCGAGCCCGGGGCCCTTGGCGTAGGCGGCGATCGCGAGGATGCCCATCAGCATCTGCGTGCTCACCCGCATGCCCGTCAGGATCGACGGCCACGCGAGGGGGAGTTCGATCCTGCTCAGCACGGTCGTGCGGCTCATCCCCACACCGCGGGCGGCGTCGGTGACGGCGGGGTCGACGGACGCGAGTCCGAGGATGGTGTTCCGGATGATCGGCAGCAGCGCGTACAACACCAGGGCGGTCACGGTGGGGGCCACACCGAGCCCGAGGATCGGGATGAGCAGGCCGAGCAGGGCGAACGACGGGATGGTGAGGATCGTGCCGGCCAGGGCGGTCGCGATCGCGGAGCCGGCGGGGCTCCGGTACACCAGGATCCCGATCGCCACCGCGACGATCGTGGCGATGACCACCGACTGCACGACGGCACTGACGTGCAGGAGCGAGTCTGTGAGGAGTTGCTGTTTCCTGGCGGAGACGAAGTCCCACAGTTGCTGCATGTCCAACCGCGCACACCTTTCTCCAGATGTGAAAACAGACCTCGGTCCTTCACAGTGCTATGTACCCGGACATCGCGCAGGTGAATCGGGAAACTCCCGTCAGGTCGTGGGGATCATGAACAGCAGGGTGCACACGCCGATCGAGATCGCGAACAGCACGACCATGACGGTGTAGCCCAGGTTCCGCCGCCGGGCAGGGATCGCCGGGTCCATCCACCACCCGAACGCCTTGAACGCCGCGGGAACCGCCCACCACCCGAGGATCTGGGTGGTGACCAGGTTCCCGATGAACAGGGCGACCGCGATCGGCACACCGTGCGCCTCGATGAACGGCGCGCTGAAGAAATGACCCCAGATCACGACCAGCGGGTACAGCACCAGCAGCGCCAGCAGGTTGCTGCGGGCGACGGGCACCGGGGGCGGTTCGTCGCCGCCCGTGCCGCGGAACCAGAAGTCGAAACCGTAGCTCGCTTTGCGGATCCGGAGATTCCTGTTGAACTTCTCACCCTCCTCGAGGAGGGCGGCCCGCTCCGGTGAATCCATCCACGACCCCAGGTTGTCCTCGGTGTCGAAGCTGAGCACGATCGTCCAGTCCTCGGTGATTCCCTGCACCGGCCTCTCGACCTTGTGCCCCCGGAAGCCGCGGAACCCTGCCTCGGCGGCGGAGATCTTCCGCTGCCAGTCCATGAACGCCGACTCGTCCGCGGGGTCGACGTGACAGGAGATGACCACCGACGTCGCGGACTGCTCCCGGGTCTGCTCACCGGTGAGCAGGTGGACGTCCTCGTTGCCGATGAAGGCGTGCTTGATCTCCGCCACCAGTTCCGTCCGCAGGTCGCTGTCGAGCCACGCCCGGGCGTCGTCGAGGGTGGTGAACCGCAGCACGTCCACCCAGTCGTCCTGCACGGGCGGCGACGGCGGCACGATGTCCTGATCGATGAAACCGGGAACCGTCGCGAGGGCGTCCGCCGCGCGTTTCTGCCACTGCGAATATTCGGCGTAGCGGGCGTCGTCGATCCGGCGTTGAAAGATCACCGACACCGGGGATGCGGCTGGGCCGTGCTGGCTCGGGTGCGGCACGTGAGATCACCTCCGGTCGGTTCGTGGTGCGGGCGCCTCGGCGGGGGAACTGTCGGACTGCCGGGCGGATGTGGTGAGCAGGAGCAGAATTCCGGCGCCGGCGCCGAGAGCGAGGTAGAGCCAGCCGAGCGGTGCCTGACTGTTCTCCGGCAGCACGCCCGCGACGGCCATCGCCGCGCTGACGACGAGATAGCAGGCGGCGGTGACGACACCGCCGATCAGCCCGAGATTGCGGGTGAACAGCCCGAGAGCCAGCCCGTACATCTGTGGGCAGAGCACGCCGCATCCGGCGAGTGCGAGGCAGGCGCCGATCGTGATGGCCGGTGCGGTGACGACGGACATCCCGGCCGTGACGGCCAGTACCAGCGCGCCGAGCACGAACACCCACCAGGCGCCGAAAGCGAGGCGGCGGGTGCCGACCCGGACGGCGAGTGCGCTGCAGGCGAGTTCGCCGAGAAGGTTGGCGCCGCCCACGACGAGCGCCACCGCGCCGTACGCGGCGGGGGAGAAGCCGAGGATCTCCTGGTACAGGAAGGGCGCGACGACGCCGAACACCATCTGGGCGGACGCCATCAGTCCGAACACGAGCACGAAGCCCACGAAGAGGCGGTGGCGCAGCGCGGCCCGCAGCACCCGCGCCGCCGCCGTCGCATCGACCGGTGATCGCGATTCCTTCGGAAGCGTCTCCGGCAGTCCCGCGAAGACGAGGGGAACGGCGAGCGCAGCCAGAAGCGCGATCAGCCCGAACACCAGGCGCCACGACATGAACTGCACGAGCACACCGCCCACGGCGGGCGCGAGGACGGGGGCCAGCCCCCACGCGGCCCCGAGGAGACCGGACACGGATGTGAGCCGGGCGCCGCGGTAGCAGTCGGCGGCGATCGCATACGCGAGGACGAGGCACGCACACCCGCCGATACCCTGCACGAATCGCAGCCCGAGCAGGACCGTGATGTTCTGCACGAGTGCGCATCCCACACTGGTGACGACGAGGATCGTCAGGCAGGTCAGCAGAGTTCGTTTGCGGCCCACAGCATCCGCGATCAGTCCGACCGGGATGAACGCCAGACTCATGCCCAGCATGTACGCCGTCACCGTGTTCTGCACGACGGCCGCGGACGAGTCCAGATCGAGCACCATTCGCGGCAGCGCCGGGGTGTAGATGTCCAGCGGGATCTGGCTGAGCGGAATCACCAGCAGCAGGATGACCACGACACGGCGCGGCACCGGGACGCCGGTCGGCGTCGTGGGCACTGACATCCCGCACCACCTGCTTCTCGACCCATGGGGGATGGAGAACGGAGCAAGTTTCCCGAAAGTCTTCACGTGAACATGCCGCAACGGTCCGTGCGGTCGGTTCCCTGGATCATACGACTGCGCACTGCCGCGCCGTGCCGGTTCCGGGTGCGCCCGCAGCGGGGGAGCCCGCGACGCACAACGAGCCCACCCATGTCACCGGCTGGAATCAGCAGGCGCCACGGATGGGCTCGTCAGGAAGTGCCGGCCCGCATGTCGGCGGGCATCACGACTTACACGTCGTAGTACAGCTGGAACTCGTAGGGGTGCGGACGCAGGTTGACCGGAGCGATCTCCTGCTCACGCTTGAGCGAGATCCACGTCTCGATCAGGTCGGAGGTGAACACGCCGCCCTCGGTGAGGTAGTCGTGGTCGGCCTCGAGGCGGTCGATGACAGCCGACAGGCTGGTGGGGGCCTGCGGGATGTTGCGGGCCTCCTCCGGCGGGAGCTCGTAGAGGTCCTTGTCGACGGGAGCCTGCGGCTCGATCTTGTTCTTGATGCCGTCCAGGCCGGCCATCATCTGCGCCGCGAAGTTCAGGTAGGGGTTACCCGAGGAGTCGGGGGCGCGGAACTCGAGGCGCTTGGCCTTCGGGTTGTTGCCGGTGATCGGGATACGCACGGCCGCCGAGCGGTTGCGCTGGCTGTACACCAGGTTGATGGGGGCTTCGTAGCCCGGCACCAGGCGGTGGTACGAGTTGATCGTCGGGTTGGTGAAGGCCAGCAGCGACGGAGCGTGGTGCAGGATGCCGCCGATGTAGTGACGCGCCATGTCGGACAGGCCCGCGTAGCCGGCCTCGTCGTGGAACAGCGGCTTGCCGTCCTTCCACAGCGACTGGTGGACGTGCATGCCCGAACCGTTGTCGCCGAACAGCGGCTTCGGCATGAAGGTGGCCGACTTGCCGTGCTGCCAGGCAGTGTTCTTCACGATGTACTTGAACAGCTGCAGGTCGTCAGCGGCTGCGAGCAGCGTGTTGAACTTGTAGTTGATCTCCTGCTGGCCGCCGGTGCCCACCTCGTGGTGGCCGCGCTCGAGCTCGAAGCCCGCGTTCTGCAGGTTGGTGGAGATCTCGTCGCGCAGGTCGACGTAGTGGTCGTACGGAGCGACGGGGAAGTAACCGCCCTTGGGGCGGACCTTGTAGCCCAGGTTGGGGCTGCCGTCGGCGTTCACGTCGTTGCCGGTGTTCCAGGAACCCGAGATGGAGTCGAGTTCGTAGAACGCGCCGTTGATGCCGGAGTCGTAGCGGACCGAGTCGAAGATGTAGAACTCGGCCTCGGCGCCGAAGAAGGCGGTGTCGGCGATGCCGGTCGACTTCAGGTATTCCTCGGCCTTGCGCGCGACGTTACGCGGGTCGCGGCTGTAGGACTCGCGCGTGAACGGGTCGTGCACGAAGAAGTTGATGTTCAGCGTCTTGGCGGCGCGGAAGGGGTCGATCTGGGCGGTGGCGACGTCGGGGAGGAGCATCATGTCGGACTCGTGGATCGACTGGAAGCCGCGGACGGACGAACCGTCGAACGCGAGGCCGTCCTCGAACACGTCCTGGTTGAACGCGGACGCGGGGATCGAGAAGTGCTGCTGCACACCCGGCAGGTCGCTGAACCGGATGTCGACGTACTCGACGTTCTCGTCCTTGATGAACTTGATGACCTCTTCGGCCGTGGTGAACGCCACGCTTGTGCTCCTTAAGTCGCTTCAGCCAAGTGGATATTGGCGAAATTCGTCGAGCCAGACGGTATGGACTTGGTGTTGCCCGCCGGTCAACCTTTTGTTTCGCCCGTGTTACACGTCGAATCTTCCTGGGCTTTTACATCCGCTGTGACTGCGCACACAGCCCCAAGCTCCGGTGTGAGGTCCTCGGAGAGACGACGCCTATCCTGGACAGCATGGCACGTATCACCGGTTCTTGGCTCTCCGGACCTTCGGCTGCACTGCCGGACGGCGCCGACGAGACGACGCAGTCCTTCCGGGGCGAGCGCCTCGGGTTGCAGGCGGAGGGACCCGGTTCACTCGCGAGCACGGGACGCCGTCTCGCCGCGCTGATGATCGACTGGGTGTCGTCGGCCGGCGTCGCGGCTCTGATCATCGGCGACAACTTCTTCGACGGCCCGTTCTCCACGATCACACTGCTCGTCTGGTTCGTCGTCGGTGTCACCACGGTGACGCTGTTCTCCTTCACCCCGGGGCAGTTGTTCCTCGGCATGCAGGTGGCGCGCGTGGACGGACCCGCCCGCGTCGGCTTCGTGCGGGCCCTGGTGCGTCAGGCGCTGCTCGTGTTCGTCGTGCCCGGCACCATCACGGACGTCGACGGTCGCGGCATGCAGGACCGCGCCACCGGCACCGCGCTGATCCGCACGCGCTGACCCCCGAACGTCTTCCGCCCGATGTCGGATTCGACATCGGGCGGAGTAGGTGTGACGCGGACCAGGTGGAAGGCGACCGGCTTCTAGCGGCGACGGATGGTGCGCTGCACGCCGCGCATCTTCGCGCCGCCGGGCATCGGACCCTTGGGCAGTGCCGCGCCGCCACCGCGGCTGCTGAGCGCGGCGAGCCGCGACTCGATGGCGTCCATCCGCTTGGTGTCGATGTTCTTGGGAAGCTTGTTCAGGTGCTTCTGCAGCTGCGACAGCGGGACCTGGCCCTCGTCGTTGCCGATGACGATGTCGTAGATCGGGGTGTCGCCGACGAGGCGCGCCGTCTTCTTCTTCTCCTGGGCGAGGAGCGACTTCACGCGCTGCGGCGAGCCCTCGGCGACCAGGATGACGCCGGGGCGTCCGATCACGCGGTGCACGGCGTCGAGTTGGGTGGTGCCCGCGACCGCGCTGGTCACGCGCCAGGAGCCCTGCATGTTGTCGAGCGCCCACGCGGCCGCACCGGCCTGGCCCTCGGCCTTGCCGTACACCGTCTTCTGCACGCGCCGGCCGAAGATGATGAACGCACCGAGGACGCCGAGGAGGAGGCCGATCGGGAGGAGGAACCACTGCAGGCCCCAGATCAGACCGACGAGGAAGAACACCACCGCGAGTCCGACGAGTGTGCCGAGCATGAGCGGCAACAGCAGCTTGTCTTCCTTGCGCTGCATCTGGAACGCCTGCCAGAGCTGGGTTCTGCGTTCCTTCGACGCCTGCCTGCGGGCTGCCTTGGCGGCTGCCTTTGCTTCTTTACTGGGTTTGCCCGCTTTACCGGTTTTACTGCCGTTCGCCATGCTCTTCAGGATACGTCCCTGGCCGTGCGCGGTGATGACCCGTCCGGTGTCGATCACCGCGCACCCGCCGTGGTCAGCGGGCGAGGCGCGCCATGAGGGAACTGGCCTCCTGCGAGGCGTCACCGCTTTCGGTGAGATGCGCCTGTCCAGCAGGCAATTCGCGCCCGTGGTGGGCCATCGCCTGCGCGTAGAGGCGGCCGGCGCGGTACGACGAGCGGACGAGCGGTCCGGCCATGACGCCGGCGAACCCGATCTCCTCGGCGGCCTTGGAGTGCTCGACGAACTCTTCGGGCTTGACCCACCGCTCGACGGGGTGGTGGCGGGGGGAGGGGCGCAGGTACTGGGTGATGGTGATGATGTCGCAGCCCGCGTCGTGCAGGTCGTGCAGCGCCTGGGTGACCTCGTCGGGGGTCTCGCCCATGCCGAGGATGAGGTTCGACTTGGTGACCAGGTTGTCTTCGCGGGCGGCGGTGATCACGTCGAGGCTGCGCTGGTAGCGGAACGCGGGCCGGATCCGCTTGAAGATGCGGGGGACGGTTTCGACGTTGTGGGCGAGCACCTCGGGGCGGGTGGAGAACACCTCGGCGAGCTGGTCGGGTTTGGCGTTGAAATCGGGGATGAGCAGTTCGACGCCGGTGCCGGGGTTGAGCTGGTGGATCAGGCGGACGGTTTCGGCGTAGAGCCAGGCGCCGCCGTCGGGGAGGTCGTCGCGGGCGACGCCGGTGATGGTGGAGTAGCGCAGTCCCATCGCCTGGACGGATTCGGCGACGCGGCGGGGTTCGTCGCGGTCGAGGTCGTCGGGTTTGCCGGTGTCGATCTGGCAGAAGTCGCAGCGGCGGGTGCACTGTTCACCGCCGATGAGGAACGTCGCCTCGCGGTCTTCCCAGCATTCGTAGATGTTGGGGCAGCCGGCTTCTTCGCAGACGGTGTGCAGACCCTCGCGTTTGACGAGGCTTTTGAGCTCGGAGTATTCCGGGCCCATCTTCGCTCTCGTCTTGATCCAGTTGGGTTTGCGTTCGATCGGAGTCTCCGCATTTCGGATCTCGAGGCGGAGCAGTTTGCGTCCTTCTGGGGCCACAGTCACGGAGACGATGGTACGCCCGGCCCGTCGCACCCGGCGGGCCGGGGAGCGGAGGTCAACCGTACTGAACAGTAGTGAAGGTGGGTGCGGAGGACGTCGTCTCCGCGGCGGCGGAGTCGAACGTCACCCGCTCGATGTCGTGGTCGGTCACCGGAAGTTCGCCGTCGAGTGCGGCGACGACGGCCGCCGTCACCGCGGGTGTGACCTCCTCGACCGTGACGTCGCGGCCCAGTTCCCGCGACAGCGACGTCACCCCGGCGTCGCGGATGCCGCACGGGATGATCGCGTCGAAGCCCGTCAGAACGGAGTTGCAGTTGAGCGAGAAGCCGTGCAGAGCGACACCGCGCTGCACCCGCACCCCGATCGCCGCGACCTTCCGCTCGGGCAGCCACTGCCCGTTGTCGAGGGACGCGGGCAGCCACACGCCGGAGCGGCCGTCCACTCGGCCGCAGACGATGCCGAGGTCGGTGCACACGGAGATCAGCGCCTGCTCGAGCCTGCGGACGTAGCGCACGACGTCGACCGGTTCGGCGAGCTTGACGATCGGGTAGCCCACCAGCTGTCCCGGGCCGTGCCAGGTGATCTTCCCGCCGCGGTCGACGTCGATGACGGGAGTGCCGTCGGTGGGACGATCCTCCGGTTCGGTGCGGCGTCCCGCGGTGTAGACGGCGGGGTGTTCGAGCAGGAGCAGCGTGTCGGTGCCCACGCTCTCGGCGCGCTGCGCCGCCAGCTCGCGCTGTCGGTCCCAGGCGTCGACGTACCCGATCGTGCCGAGGTGTTCGACGGAGATCGGAGAGGGGCTGAAACGGGCGGATTGTGTCGCGCTGCTCATGCGCTAGAGGTTACGCCGGGCCGGTGGCCGTACCGCCACGAGCCGGGTTCACCGCACGAGGGCGGCGTCGAGCGCTTCCCCGATGGTGTTGTGCCGGAACCGGAATCCCGCGTTCTCGAGCACCGTCGGGATCGCGCGCTGCCCGGCCAGAATGCCTTCCTGCGCGAACTCGCCCACCAGCGCGCTGAGCGCGAACCCGGGCACGATCCACGGGGCGGGGCGGTGCATCGTCCGCGAGACCGCGCCGTTGAACTGCGCGTTGGTGACGGGTGCCGGGCCGGTGACGTTCACGGGACCGGCCACGTCGTCGCGGGAGAGCACGAACTTGATCGCATCGACCTCGTCCTCCAACGAGATCCACGACAGGTACTGGCGGCCGTTGCCGAGCCGGCCGCCGAGCCCGAACGAGTACAGGGTCTTCAGCCGGCCGAGCAGGCCGCCGTGGGGGGACAGGACGATGCCACTGCGCAGCCGCACCGTCCGGATCTTCGAGTCGTCGGCGGGGGCCGTCGCGGCCTCCCAGTCGCGGCAGGTGTCCGCGAGGAAACCCGTCCCGGACGGCGAGGTCTCGTCGACGACGCGGTCGCCGGTGTCGCCGTAGTAGCCGACGGCGCTCGCATTCACGAACACGGGAACCCCGGCCTCGGCGACAGCCTCGGCCAGGACGTCGGTGGCGGCGATCCGGCTGTCCCGGATCAGTTGCTTGTATGCGCCGGTCCAGCGTTTGTCGCCGATCCCGACGCCGCACAGATTCACGACCGCGTCGGCGTCCACGAGGATCCCGGTGTCGAGCCGGTCCTTCTGCGGATCCCAGCGGGACTCGTCGGGACCCGCCGACGACCGGCGGACCAGACGGACGACGTCGTGACCGTCGCCGCGGAGGGACGAGACGAGAGCGGTGCCAATCAGCCCGGAGGATCCGGCGATGACCACGCGCATGTGCAACAGCCTCCTTCACAGCGCAGGGGCACCATCCCTGCTGGAAATGGTGCCCCTGCGAAACTACGTTCGGCTCGAAGTCCGGTGACGGATCAGAGGCCGAGATCGGCCTCGAACGCGCCCTGCTCCAGACGCTGCTTGATCGTGGTCAGGAAGCGGCCGGCGTCGGCACCGTCGACGAGACGGTGATCGTAGGTCAGCGGCAGGTAGCACATCGAGCGGACGCCGATGCTCTCGCTGCCGGACTCGTCGGTCACGACCACGGGACGCTTGACGATCGCACCGGTTCCGAGCATCGCGGCCTGCGGGGGCACGAGGATCGGGGTGTCGAACAGGGCGCCCTGGCTGCCGATGTTCGTGATCGTGAACGTGCCACCGGACAGCTCGTCCGGCTTGAGCCCACCGGAGCGGGCGCGCTTGGCGATGTCCGCGATGGCGCGGGCCAGTCCGGCCAGCGACAGGTCGCCGGCGTTGTGGATCACGGGGGACAGCAGGCCCTGGTCGGTGTCGACCGCGATGCCCAGGTGCTCGGCGTCGTAGTAGGTGATCTGCTTGTTCGCCTCGTCGTAGCTGGCGTTGACGTTCGGGTGCGACTTCAGCGCCTCGACGACGGCCTTCGCGAAGAACGGGAGGAACGTGAGCTTGACGCCCTCGCGCTCGACGAAGGTGTTCTTGGCCTGCGCGCGCAGGGCCGCGATCTTGGTGACGTCGACCTCGAAGGTCTGGGTGAGCTGCGCCGTGCTCTGCAGCGACTCCCGGGTCTTCGTGGCGGTGATCTGGCGAATCCGGTTGGCCTTCTGCGTGGTTCCGCGCAGGTGGGCCAGCTCGGGGCGGACCCCGGCGGAGGCGGCTGCCGGAGCAGCGGCGGCAGGCCGTGCGGCGGCAGGCGCGGCAGCGGCGGCCGGTGCCTTCTTGGCTTCGGCGGCAGCGAGAACGTCCTGCTTACGGATGCGGCCACCGACTCCGGTGCCCGTGACCGAGGACAGATCGACGCCGTTGTCCGCGGCGAGCTTACGTACCAGCGGGGTGACGTACGGGGTGCTGTCCCCGGACGTCGCCGCGGGAGCGGGTGCAGCGGCGGCGGGAGCAGGCGCGGATGCTGCCGGTGCGGCGGCCGGAGCCGGAGCGCTCTGGGCGGGTGCGGGCTTCGCCGGTTCCGGGGCCGGAGCGGGCTTCGCGGGCTCGGGGGTGGGCTCGGGCTTCGGTGCCGCGGCCGGCTTGGCGGCGGGCGCACCCGAACCGATCACGGCGAGCTGACCGCCGACGGAGACGGTGTCGTCTTCCTCGGCGCTGATCTCGAGAAGCGTGCCTGCGACGGGGGACGGGATCTCCGTGTCGACCTTGTCGGTGGACACCTCGACGAGCGGCTCGTCCACGGCGACCTCGTCGCCGACGGCCTTGAGCCAGCGGGTGACGGTGCCCTCGGTGACGGACTCACCCAGTTCGGGCATGTTCACCGCGGTGCCGTCGGCGGAACCGCCGCCGGACGCTGCGGGCGCGGGCTCTGCGGCCGGGGCCTCCGCGGCGGGAGCCGGCTCTGCGGCGGGCTCTGCGGCGGCGGGTGCGGGAGCGGAGTCGGAGGCGGGAGCCTCACCGGCGTCGCCGATCACGGCAAGTTCGCCACCGATTTCGACGGTGTCGTCTTCCTGAGCAACGATCTTGCTGAGAACGCCGGCCACGGGAGACGGGATTTCCGTGTCCACCTTGTCCGTGGAGACTTCGAGCAAGGGTTCGTCAACTTCGACCGTGTCTCCTTCCTGCTTGAGCCACCGCGTGACAGTTCCCTCGGTGACACTCTCACCAAGCGCTGGCATCTGGACGGAGAAGGCCATGTCTTTTGACTCCTCGACAGTTGTGTTCGGGTTGTTGAATTTTGTCGACTTGTGGTCGTGAACCATTGTGCTCGAGATGCACGTGTCTTGCGTCTACTTGCAGGTAATTCCGATTCGTCGTCACCCACTCGCTGTGTCGGCGCTCCACATCTTTCCATTGATCCGACGGGCGCGTCCGCCGAGGGGGACCCCCCGACGACTCCGGTGTGTCGCCACGTAATCCCTACTGGCCGGTAGTTTTCGTGCGCGGCGGAAACCGGACGTTCGCTGGCAAACTTGGAGGACATCGCGGGCGCCGTCCCGCGTACGCACTCGAGGAGGCTCGACGTGGGGTTGTTCGACCGTTTCTCGCGGCCTCGGTCCGGCCGATCTCAGGCGTCCCCGGAGGATGCCGCCCATCTCGCGAACTGGACTCGCACGCACCTCGGTGTAGAGGCGTACGTGGAACCCCGGACGACAGTGACCGAAGTCACCGTCGTGCTCGTCGCGGCGGACGGCGAGTGGACCCGGCGCCGGGTGGGCGGCGAACGCGGCGCCCGCAAACTCGGGGAGGATCTCCGCATCCCGGTGTACGACGTCCGCAAGACCGGCTACCCGCAGCGGATGCGCGACCACGACGCGCGGCGCCGCATCGAGCGGAAGCGGGAGCGCGAACGCGACCTGTAGGCGGCTCCGCCGCCCGTGCGCCTTTGTGGTTGCTGGAACAACCGGAAAGGCGCACGAGCCCGGAGGGCCTAACCGTTGGCGGCGATGTCCTCGATCACCGAGATCATGGTGCGCACCGGCACGCCGGTGCCGCCGCGGCCGGTGTAACCCCACGGTCCCGACGAGTTGTAGGCCGGTCCGGCGACGTCGATGTGCGCCCACTGGACGCCGTCGGCGACGAACTCCTTCAGGTACAGGGCCGCCGCGAGCATGCCGCCCCAGCGGTGATTCGTGACGTTGGCGAGGTCGGCGATCTTCGAGTCGAGGTCCGAGCGCAGTTCGGCGGGCATCGGCATGGCCCACGCGTTCTCACCGATCGTCTGGGAGATGGCGGCGACGCGGTCGCGGAACTCGTCGGTGCCCATGACGCCGGGGGTCCGGTTGCCCAGTGCCACCATCTGCGCGCCGGTAAGCGTCGCCGTGTCGATCAGGTAGTCGGGTTCGTCCTCGCAGGCGCGGACGATGGCGTCGGCGAGGACGAGGCGTCCCTCCGCGTCGGTGTTGATGACCTCCACCGTGGTTCCGCCGTACTGGGTGAGGACGTCGCCGGGGCGCTGCGCGGTGGACGACGGCATGTTCTCGGCCATCGGGACGGTGGCGGTGACGTCAACGGGCAGTCCGAGTTTGGCGGCGAGGACCACGGTCGCGACAACGGCTGCGGCGCCGCCCATGTCGGACGTCATGTTCTCCATGCCTGCGGCGGGCTTGATGGAGATGCCGCCGGTGTCGAACGTGATGCCCTTGCCGACGAGCGCGACCTTGGGGGCGTTCCGCTTCTTGGCGGAGTAGCTGAGGCGGACCAGTCGCGGCAGGCGGGACGAGCCCTTGCCTACTCCGAGGATGCCGCCGTACCCGTTCTTTTCGAGCGCCTTCTCGTCCAGGACCTCGACCTTCAGTCCCGCGTCGGTGCCGAGTGTCTTTGCGCGGTCGGCGAATTCGGCGGGGAAGAGGTGGCTCGGGGGTGTGTTGACGAATTCGCGTGCGGTGGCGACGGCTTCGGCGATCGCCGACGAGCGTGCGAGGGTGTCCTTCGCCTCCTTCGCCCGCGGGGACGACACCAGCAGCTCCACCCGGGAGACGGGCTGTGCGTCCGGGCCGGGAGCGGACTTCGCGGACTTGAATTCGGTGAACCGGTACGCGCCGAGGGCGAAACCTTCGGCTGCCGCACCGAGATCGAGCACGGACAGGGTGGTCGCGACAGTGCCGACACCGCTGAGCGAACGCGCCGCGGCGCCCGCGGACTTGCGGATCTGCTCGGCGTCGAGTTTCTCGGCCGAACCGAGTCCGACGGCGAGCACGCTGTCGACCGGCAGCGTGCCGGGTGCCGGGATGCGGGTGGTCTCCTCGGCCTTGCCGGAGGCGCCCACCGCGACGAGCGTGTCGAGCAGGTCGGTCAGCACCGATTCGTCGACGATGCCGTCTCCGAGCGCGATTTCGGGGCCGTCCGGGCTCGACGTCAGTCCGATCACCAACACGTCCACGCGCTTGCCGACGGTGCCGGCCAGTGCGAGTTGTGGTCCGAGGGGTCGGGCTGTGCGAGTGCTCACGGTGTCTCTCCTGCAGCGGTGGGGGATGAGTGGTGCCGGGTGGCCGACGTCCGTCCCGATGGTAGTGCTCCGCCGTCGTCGGCTACCCGGTGCGCGTCTACCCGGAGGTCCGATAGGTTGAGGCGCATGACCGAGGAGCAGTTGTCGCAGGGGCCCGTCCACGCCGTCCACGTCGAACTCGGGGCCACGTTCGCTCCGTTCGGTGGCTGGGAGATGCCCGTGTCGTATGCCGGCACCGTCGCCGAGCACACCGCGGTCCGTGAATCGGTCGGAGTGTTCGACGTCAGCCACCTCGGCAAGGCCCTCGTGCGGGGCAGCGGCGCCGCCGCGTTCGTGAACTCGGCGCTGACCAACGACCTCGACAAGATCGGGCCCGGCAAAGCGCAGTACACGCTGTGCTGCACGCCGTCGGGTGGAGTGATCGACGATCTGATCGCCTACTACGTGGGCCCCGACGAGGTGTTCCTCGTCCCCAACGCGGCCAACACCGCGGACGTGGTCGCGGCACTGGCCGCCGCCGCCCCCGACGGGGTCACTGTGGAGGACCAGCACCGGGACTTCGGCGTGATCGCCGTGCAGGGGCCGAAGTCGGTAGAGGTGCTCACCGCGCTCGGCCTGCCGACCGACATCGACTACATGGCCTTCACGGACGCCACCTGGGACGGCGTTCCCGTCCGTGTCTGCCGCAGCGGGTACACCGGCGAGATCGGCTTCGAGCTGCTGCCACGCTGGGAAGACAGCGAGAAGTTGTTCCGGGCGGCGGTCGAGCAGGTTCGCGCTCACGGCGGCCAGGTCGCCGGTCTCGGCGCCCGGGACACGCTGCGCACCGAGATGGGGTACCCGCTGCACGGGCACGAGTTGTCGCTCGAGATCTCGCCGCTCGAGGCGCGCTGCGGCTGGGCGATCGGCTGGAAGAAGCCGAAGTTCTGGGGCAGGGAGACTCTCGCCGACGAGAAAGCGTCCGGCCCGGCCCGCAGGCTGTGGGGCATCAAGGCGCTGGACCGCGGGGTCCTGCGCGCCGGTCAGACCGTGCTCCGCGACGGCGAGTCGATCGGCGAGACCACGTCGGGCACGTTCTCGCCCACGCTCAAGGTTGGGATCGCGCTGGCGCTGCTCGATTCCGGGTCCGGGGTGTCGGCCGGAGACGAGATCTCCGTGGACGTCCGGGGGCGCTCGCTGCGCGCCGAGGTGGTGTCCCCGCCGTTCGTGGAGATCAACACCAAGTAAGCACCTGTCGCGGACGACCTGTCGGCGGTGGGGCGGAGGAAGGCGTTCGATAAGATCACGAGCATGACAGGTGTCACCGAGTTCGTTCGCGTCCCGCATCCCGCCCCCACCTCCGACGAGGTACGGCGAGAGATACTGGCGGCGCCCGGATTCGGCCGGTACTTCACCGACCACATGGCGTCGATCACCTACTCCACGGAGCTCGGCTGGCACGACGCGAAGGTGGAGCCGTACGGGCCGCTCCAGCTCGACCCCGCCGCGATGGTCCTGCACTACGGACAGGCCATCTTCGAGGGTCTGAAGGCGTACCGGCAGCCGGACGGCGGCATCTCGACGTTCCGCATCGAGGCGAACGCCGAGCGGCTCGCGACGTCGGCTCGCCGTCTCGCGATGCCCGAGCTGCCGGAGGAGTTGTTCGTCAAGTCGATCACCGAACTGCTCGAGCTGGACCACGAGTGGGTGCCCGCGGCCGGCGGTGAGGACGCGCTGTACCTGCGCCCGTTCATGTTCTCCACCGAGGCCGGTCTCGGTGTGCGTCCGGCCGACGAGTACCGCTACCTGCTGATCGCCTCGCCCGCGGGCGCGTACTTCCCGCGGGGGGTGAAGCCGGTCAGCGTGTGGCTGTCGACGGAGTACGTCCGGGCCGCACCCGGCGGCACCGGTGCCGCCAAGTTCGCCGGCAACTACGCGGCGTCGCTCCTCGCGCAGGCGCAGGCCGCCGACGAGGGTTGCGACCAGGTGGTGTGGCTCGACGCGATCGAGCGGTCGTACGTGGAGGAGATGGGCGGTATGAACCTCTTCTTCGTGTTCGGCTCCGGATCCGACGCCCGCCTCGTGACGCCGTCCCTGTCCGGTTCGCTGCTGCCGGGGATCACCCGCAATTCGCTGCTGACCCTCGCGATCGACGCCGGTTTCGCGGTGGAGGAGCGGCGGATCAGCACCGACGAATGGCGCACCAAGACGAAGTCCGGCGAGATCACCGAGGTGTTCGCGTGCGGAACGGCGGCGGTCATCACGCCCGTCGGCCGGGTCAAGTCCGCCGAAGGTGAATTCACGATCGCCGACGGCGAGCCCGGCGAGGTCACCATGGCCCTGCGCGACACGCTGACCGGAATTCAGCGGGGAACGTTCGCCGACACCCACGGCTGGATGACCAAACTGCGCTGAGCCGTTGCGGCGGTCGACTGCGCTGAGCCGTTGCGGCGGTCGACTGCGCTGAGCCGTTGCGGCGGTCGGTCAGAAAGCGAGACCGATCGCCGAGACGGTGACGGTGATCTCGAGCGCGGCTCCGAGCACGTCACCGTTCAGGCCGGCGAATCGCCGGACGCAGTGGCCCACCAGCAGTGCGGTGAGTGTCAGCGCCACCGCCACGACGACCGGTCCCTGCCACCCCGGCGAGATGCACCACGCGCCCGCCGCGAGGAGCGGAACGGTCCAGGCGAGTCCGGTCCACGGCGACTGGGTTTCGGCGACCAGCGCGCCGAACCCTTCCGTGGAGGACGCGGGGATTCCGCGGCGGCAGGCGAACACGACCGCCACCCGCCCGGCCGCCACGGCGACGGCCACACCCGCGAACTGTCCTGCGGCGGCGAGAGATCCGAACGCCAGCCCCTGCGCGCCCAGGCAGATCACCAGGGCGCACACCCCGAACGGTCCCGCACCACCGCTGTGCATCACGGCCCGCGCCCGCTCCGGCGGCCCGTAGCAGCCGAGCCCGTCGACGCTGTCGGACAGTCCGTCGACGTGCATGCCGCGGGTGGCGAGGGCGTGCGCCCCGACCGTCACCAGGCCGGCGAGGGCGGGGTCGAGACCGGCGGACACGAGCACCCACAGCAGCCCCGCGGCCAGGGCGCCCAGCGCGATCCCCGTCACCGGCGCCGCGCGGATCGCGCGGCCTCCCGCCGCGCGGTCGACGGTGTCCGGTCCGCGCAGGGGGAGGACGGTCAGCCAGGAGAAGGCGAGCAGCACGCCCGTCACGGTCAGCCCGCGGTGTCGGCGGCGGAGTCGGTCCCGGTGCCGGAGTCGGTCCGGGTTTCGGAGCCGTCTTCGGCGTCGCGGGTGCTGACCCCGGCTTCTGCGAACGTCGCCATCTCCGCGAGTGTCGCGACGGCGGCCTGAAGGATCGGCAGTGCGGTGACGGCACCGGACCCCTCGCCGAGTCGCATGTCGAGTTCGAGGAGGGGGTCGAGTTGCAAATGCTTCAGCGCGATCGTGTGGGCCGGTTCGGTGGAACGGTGGCCGGCCAGCCACCACGCGCGGGCGCCGGGCGCCAGTTCCTCCGCAACCATCGCGGCCGCGGTCACGACGACGCCGTCGAGGATCACCGGCGTCCTGCGGGCGGAGGCCTGCGCGAGGAACCCGGCCATCGCGGCGAGGTCGGCGCCCGACACCGTGCGCAGGAGCGCCACCGTGTCCCGGACCACCGGCCGGGCGCGGCGCAGCGCGTCGCGGATCGCCGCCGTCTTCCGGATCCAGCCGGCGTCGTCGACACCGGTGCCCCGGCCGACCGCCGCGACCGGTTCGGTGTCCGTCAGCGCGGCGATGAGAACGGTGGCCGGTGTGGTGTTGCCGATTCCCATGTCGCCGGCGATCAACAGGTCTGCGCCGGAATCGATTTCGGAGTCGGCGATCGATCGTCCGGCCTCGATGGCCTTCAGGGTCTCTTCGTGTGTGAGCGCGTCCTCGCGGTCGATCGCCCCCGACGAGCGCCGAATCTTGAACGCGGACACCGACGGATCCGTGTCGCCGTCGACCGACAGGTCGACGACGCGCACGCCGGCGCCCGCCCGGTTCGCGAGAGCGTTGACGGCCGCCCCGCCGCCGACGAAGTTGGCGACCATCTGCGCTGTCACCTCGGGCGGATACGCCGAGACGCCGGTCCGTGCCACGCCGTGGTCGCCGGCAAACACCACCACCCGTGCCCGTGCGAACGGGGCGGGTGGGCAGACGCCCTGGCAGGCCGCGGCCCAGCACGCCAGCGTCTCCAGACGTCCGAGCGATCCGGCCGGTTTGGTGAGCTGAAGCTGACGGGCCTCGGCCTGCGCGCGAATCCCTTCGTCGGGTGGGGTGACGGGTTCGAACCGACCGGGGTCGGTGCTCACGGACTCGCTGGTCACGCTTGGCCTCTCGCTCGAGTGGAATCTGCCCCGCACGACGCACGTGGGGGATCGTCTTTCAGGGTCATGGTCAGCCCGGCCACGACGAGGACCACGCGATCGCAGACCTGCGCGAGCCGCGAGTTGAGGGCGCCGATCTCGTCGCGGAACAGGCGACCGGACCGGGTCTCCGGGACGACGCCGAGCCCCACCTCGGGGGTCACCAGCACGAGTGCCCCGCGGTAGTCGCGGACGCTCGCGACCAGGTCGTCCGTGCGGGGCCCGATGGTGCCCCGCGGCGAATCCCAGGCGGCGGCGCCGTCGAGTTCGACGGTGAGCCAGGTGCCGAGATCGTCGACGAGGGTCGCCGTAGCGTCGGTGCGGGCACGAAGTTGATCGGCGAGGTCGCGACGGTGCGCGGTTTCCACGGTGACCCAGCTGTCGGGGCGCCGATCGCGGTGCTCGGCGACCCGGTGCTCCCAGTCCTGGTCGTCGGGGTCGCGGTGGCTGGTGGCGACGTAGCGCACCCGGCCCGCCCCGGCCAGGGCCTGGGTCAGTTCCTCGGCATGCGCGGATTTACCGGACCGTGCACCACCGAGTACCAGCGTTCGCGAGGGCTGGTACGGGTGACCCGGGTGGTCCCGGGGATCGGCGGTGGGCACGGAGGGAAACGCTACCAACCCGCCGACGTGGCAGTATTTTGACGAAGAACGTCAATTCCGCCACTGTTGGCGGGAAGTGGACGAGCGGAGAATTTCAGCCATGACCGAATTCCTCGTCCTCGTTGCACTTCTCCTCGTGCTGCAAGCGGCCGTGACATACGCCGGTCGGCACCTGGGTCCACTCCATCCGCGGCTGCGGAACAGCTACCGCGACAACTTCTTCCGGCCTGCCGATCCCCTGGCGGACCTGTCGCACGACCGCGACGCAGAACTGGGGCGGCTGCTCGCCGCGACGCACCGCGCGCCCCACAACTGACCGTCAGATGGCGTCGCCGGGCCGCACCCGCGGCTTGGGGGCCCGCAGCTTGCGGATCTGCGACGCCCGCACGAACGCGTACCAGCCGAGCTTGAAACCGCCGTCGGGGGTGTCCGGGAAGCGTTCCCGCACCTGATTGTTGATCTTGCGGCCCAGCCAGACACCCTCGATGGCCATGAACATCATCATGATGAGCATGGCGAGCGTCACGATCGCCTGCAGGGCCGGGCTGACGAACATCGCCATGATGAGCACGAGCGCCAGCGGCATGAACAGGCCGACCAGGTTGCGCCGGGCGTCGACGATGTCCCGGACGTACGCGCGGACCGGGCCCTTGTCGCGGGGGAGAAGGTACTTGTCCTCGCCGGCGAGCATGCGGTTGCGTCGCTCGGCGGCGGTAGCGCGTCGCTCCGCCGCGGCAACCTTGCGCTCTTCCTTGCTGCCGCGGGTCGCCTTCTTGCGGGCCCGGGCCTCTTTCGCGGTCAGGGGTGCGGGCGCAACCGGTCCGCGACGCTTCGACTCTGCGTCACGCCGCTTGGGGGTCGGGCGGCCCTTGCCCGCCTGCTCGACGGACTCCGCCTCCTGGGCCGTGGACGACTCGGCGACCTCGACGTCCCGCTTGTCTGAATCGTCCGAATCACCGCGGCGTAGCAATTTCACCCTTCCAGACTATGGGAAGACGCCACCGAGTGGAAAATTGCCCTCACATCGAAATGCCGGGTCGCGCCCGTCGCCATACACTTCGCCGATGCGAGTGTTGATCGCACCGGACTCCTTCGGTGAGACGCTGACCGCCGTCGAGGCGGCCGCCGCCATCGCGGCGGGATGGTCGGCCGTGCGCCCGGACGACCAGCTGATCGAGGCCCCGCAGTCCGACGGCGGCCCCGGCTTCGTGGACGTGGTCGCCGCAGCGGGCGGCACCGTCCGGACCACGGTGGTGGAAGGTCCACTCGGCGTCGACGTCCCCGCCCGCTGGCTCCTCGACGGCACCGACGCCTACCTCGAATCCGCCCAGGCCTGTGGGCTCGGCTTGCTCGGCGGACCGCCGACGCCCCGCACCGCCCGAGACGCGCACAGCCGGGGCGTCGGGCAGCTCGTGGTGGCGGCCCTCGACGCCGGAGCCCGCAGAATCGTCGTCGGTCTCGGCGGCAGCAGCTGCACCGACGGCGGCCGCGGCCTCGTCGAATCCCTCGCGGAGGGATTCGGTAGTGCGGACGCCGCTGTCGCCCGGCTGCGCGCGGTGGAACTGGTGGCCGCGACCGACGTCGAACACCCGCTGCTCGGCGAGCACGGCGCCGCCCGCGTGTTCGGGCCGCAGAAGGGTGCCGACCCCGGCACCGTCGCCTTCCTCGAGGACCGGAACACCGCGTGGGCCGGGCAACTGCACCGGGCGACCGCCCGGGACGTCGCGGCCGAGGCCGGAGCCGGAGCCGCGGGTGGTATCGGCGCCGCGCTGCTCGCGCTCGGTGGGACCCGCGAATCCGGCGCCCACGTGGTCGCCCAGCGCACCCGGCAGGACCGGCAACTCGCCTCCGCGCAGCTCGTGATCACCGGCGAAGGTCGCCTCGACCAGCAGTCGCTGCGCGGCAAACTCGTGATCGCGCTCGCCGCCGCAGCCCGCAGGCGGGCCATCGCGACGCTCGTCCTGGCGGGGCAGGTGCTCCTCGACACCGCCGATCTGGACCGCGCGGGCATCGACGACGCGCTGTCCCTGGCGGACCACGCCGGGTCGGTCGAACTCGCGATGTCGGACGCATACGCGCAGCTGAGAGACCTCGCCGCCGCCGCAGCCCGTGGATGGGACGGCACAGCCGCACGGCAGTAACCCGAAACCCCGACGTCGGATACCATGGACGTGGATCGATCTGCGGACGCTGCCGCAGTGAAGGGAACCCGGGAATAAGTCGGGCGCGGAGTACCGTTGAAGCGTTCACGGGTTTGTTACGAACTACAGGGAGAGCCCATGACTGTGCAGAACGAGACCGCCGTCCACGGCGTCAAGATGACCGAAGCCGCGTCCGCCAAGGCGAAGGCGCTGCTCGATCAGGAAGGTCGTGACGACCTCGCACTGCGTATCGCCGTGCAACCCGGCGGCTGCGCAGGACTGCGTTACCAGCTTTTCTTCGACGACCGCAACCTGGACGGCGACCTGATCGTGGACTTCGGTGGCGTCGCCCTCGCGGTGGACCGGATGAGCGCGCCGTACGTCGAGGGTGCCTCGATCGACTTCGTCGACACCATCGAGAAGCAGGGTTTCACCATCGACAACCCCAACGCGACCGGTTCGTGCGCCTGCGGCGACTCCTTCAACTGAGTCCCGGGACGAAGCACAACTGAATCGACAAGTCTGACGCGGCGCCGACCGGCTGCCGCGTCAGACTTTTTTCGTGCCCGACCACGCCGTCCCGAGTCGTCGTGCTGCCGACCGAACATGGTGGTACGCCGGGGTACGGTGAGAAATCCCGACCGAACTCATCGAAAGGCATCCGCCCGTGACAATTGCGGTAACCGGTTCCATCGCCACCGACCACCTGATGCGGTTTCCGGGCCGGTTCGCCGAGCAACTGCTCGCCGATCAGCTCAGCCACATCTCGTTGAGCTTCCTGGTCGACGACCTCGTAGTCCGGCGCGGGGGAGTGGGCGGCAACATCGCCTACGCCATGGGCGTCCTCGGTGGTTCCCCGCTGCTGGTGGGGGCTGTCGGAGCCGACTTCGCGGACTACCGCCAGTGGCTCGAGGACAACGGTGTCGACTGCACCGCCGTCCGGATCTCGACCACCGCGCACACCGCGCGTTTCGTGTGCACCACGGATGAGGACATGGCGCAGATCGCCTCGTTCTATCCCGGGGCGATGAGCGAGGCCCGCGAGATCCAACTGTCCGGCATCGCACCGGACGCCGACACGCTCGAGCTGGTCCTGATCGGCGCCAACGACCCCGAGGCGATGATCCGCCACACCGAGGAATGCCGCCGACTGGACATCCCGTTCGCCGCCGACCCGTCGCAGCAACTCGCGCGCCTGAATGGCGAGGAGGCGGCGGCGCTGATTCGTGGCGCGAAATACCTGTTCACGAACGAGTACGAGTGGGGATTGCTGCAGCAGAAGACCGGACTGTCCGAGGAGGAGATCCGCGCACAGGTCGGTGTCCGCGTCACGACGCTCGGGTCCAAGGGCGTCGAGATCGTCGACGCCGAAGGTAACTGCACCCGGGTCGCTGTCGTCCCCGAGAAGGCCAAGGTCGACCCGACCGGTGTCGGTGACGGATTCCGGGCCGGATTCCTCCTCGCGCACAGCGCAGGCCTGAGCTTCGAGCGTTCCGCGCAACTGGGGTCGCTGGTGGCCGTGCTGGTACTGGAGACCACCGGAACCCAGGAATGGACGTTCGACCGCGACGAGGCTGTCAAGCGCCTCGCGGATGCCTACGGCTCCACCGCCGCGGACGAGATCGCCGCGATTCTGCCGTAAGGCGGCTCCGCCGCCCGTGAGTGGTTGACGAGTCCCTGGACTCGTCAACCACTCACGGGCGCGAAGCGCCTAGATCGAGACCGGGTACGCCGGCTCGGCGATCTCAGGGACGATGCGGTTCTCCACGAAGATGCCGTGCCAGACCATGAAGATCAGCACGGTCCACAGTCGACGGCTGTGATCGGACACGCCGTCCCGGTGGTCGTTCAGCATCTTCGTGATCGCGACCTTGTCGAGCAGGTGATCGGTGCCCGAAGCCGCGATCTGCTCGTGCGCCCAGTCGAACAGTTCGGTGCCGCGCAGCCAGTGCCGCAACGGCACCGGGAAGCCCAGCTTCGCCCGATGCAGCACGTGGCCGGGGACGATCCCCTCCAGCGCCTGACGCAGCGCGTACTTGGTGGTGCTCTTGGCGATCTTCTGATCCAGCGGCACCCGCGACGCCACGTCGAAGACCTCCGGATCGAGGAACGGCACCCGCAGTTCGAGCGAATTGGCCATCGTCATCTTGTCGGCCTTGACCAGGATGTCGCCGCGCAACCACGTGAACAGGTCCAGGTGCTGCATCCGGGCCACCGGATCCCACCCCTGAGACTGCGCGTAGATCGGGTCGGTGACGTCACGGTGCGTCCACTCGGGCCGGAAGTCGCGCAGGACGGCGCGCAACTGCGCGTCGTTGAAGCTGCGCGCGTTGCCGTAGTACCGCTCCTCCAGGGTCAGCGAACCGCGATTGAGCAGGCTCTTGCCGCGGGTGCCGTCGGGGATGCGTTCGGACAGCTTCCCGGCGGCCCTGCGCAGGCCCTTGGGCAGGTACTCGAACGGCTTCAGCGAAATCGGCTCGCGGTAGATGGTGTAGCCGCCGAACAGTTCGTCGGCGCCCTCACCGGACAGCACGACCTTGACGTGCTTGCGTGCCTCCTTCGCCACGAACCACAGCGGAACCAGAGCGGGGTCGGCGACCGGGTCGTCGAGGTACCACACGATCTCGGGGATGGCGGCGGCGAACTCGGCGGGGCTGACCACCTTCACCACGTGCCGTGCACCGATCGCCTCGGCGGATTCGGCCGCGACGTCGACCTCGGAGTAGCCCTCACGCTCGAAACCGGTGGTGAACGTGATCAGGTTCGGGTTGTGGCGCATCGCGAGCGCCGCGATGGCCGTCGAATCGATGCCGCCCGACAGGAACGAGCCGACGGTCACGTCGGCGCGCATGTGCTTGGCGACCGAGTCCTCGAGCGCCTCCGCGATCTCGCGGTACCGGGCCTGCTCGGTGCCGGCGGCGAACGGACGCACCGGGAACGTGGGTGCGAAATAGCGGGTGATCACGGGTGCTTCGCCCGGCCGCACCCGCGCGAAGCACCCGGACTCGAGCCGGCGGATCTGCTTGTGGAGGGTTTCCGGCTCCGGCACGTACTGGAGGACGGTGTAGTGCTCGACCGCACGCGGATCGAGTTCGGTGCCGATGCCGATCAGGCTCGCCAGTTCCAGCAGGCTCTTCTTCTCGCTACCGAATGCGGTGCCGCCGGTGCCCGTCGCCAGGAACAGCGGTTTGATGCCGAACGGATCGCGGGCGATGAACAACTCCCGCGTCTCGGTGTCCCAGATCGCGAACGCGAACATGCCGCGCAGGCGACGGACGGCGTCTTCACCCCAGTAGTGGAACGCGGCGACGATGGCCTCGCTGTCGCCCTCGGTGACGAACTGCGCACCGAACTGCTCCGCGAGTTCGGCCCGCACTTCGAGGTAGTTGTAGATCTCGCCGTTGAACGTCAGCGCGTAGCGTTCCGGATTCTCCGCCGGACCCCACCGCAGTGGCTGGTGGGAGTGTTCGATGTCGATGATCGACAGCCGATTGAACCCGAAGACCAGGTGGTCGTCGTGCCAGGTCCCGTGCTCGTCCGGCCCACGGTGCCGCAGGCAGTGCATCGCCTGGTCGACCTGTGAGACGGCGTTGTCGCTGGTTTCTCCAGAGGTCAGTAGCCCGAGCAGTCCGCACACAGCGTCCGGTACCTCAATTCAGAATCTTGGAAGGCTCCACGAGGTGGAGGGGTCAGGGATCTCTGCCGGAAAGTATGCCGCAGATTGCCGACGCGTCCGGTTCGGGCCGTCGCCGGCACCGCCGCGGCCCGAACACCGGCACCGCCGCGGCAACGACAGCGACACATCGCCCGACCCGAGGATGGAGAGCCGCCACCTTTGGTCTACGCTGCGTAGTAATTGGGCCTTCCCATCGGGTGTGCCCTAGTGGAATTTGCGGCGATCAGGAAGGCGTGAACGTGGCGCAAGGTCGGATCCTTCGGCGGGCAGGGTTGGCAGTATCTTTGGGCATTGCTGCCTTGCTGCTGTCGGGTTGTTCAATCGACAACGAGGTGCTTCGTTTCGGGTGGCCTTCGGGCGTAACCCCGCAGGCGCACCGCATGCGTGAACTGTGGACCTGGTCGGTTATCGCCGCCCTCGTCATGGGTGTGCTGGTGTGGGGACTCACCTTCTGGGCGGTGATCTTCCACCGCAAGAAGAAGGACTCACCCGAGTTCCCGCGTCAGACGGCATACAACGTGCCGCTGGAGCTGGCGTACACCGCGGTTCCGTTCGTCATCATCGCCGTGCTGTTCTACTTCACGGTGGTCGTGCAGAACCATGTCCTCGAGAAGGAGGACAACCCGAACGTGGTGGTGGATGTCACTGCGTACCAGTGGAACTGGAAGTTCGGCTACCGCTCCATCGATCTCGGTGAAGGTGGCGGCCTGTACGACGGTGTCGACCAGGAGGCGCAGGCCGCCGTCGAGTCCGCATCGGCGCCCGAGGCGGAGGGCGAGGGTGAGCACGCCCTGCCCGGGCCGATCCACGGCAAGACGCCCCAGGACCTGTCGTACCTGCACTACGACAAGATCGAGACGGTCGGTTCGAGCAACGAGATTCCGATCCTCGTCCTGCCGACCGGCAAGAGGATCCAGTTCGAACTGGCCTCGGCTGACGTCATCCACGCCTTCTGGGTGCCGGAGTTCCTGTTCAAGCGTGACGTGAACCCGAACCCCAAGGAGAACCACTCCGACAACGTCTTCCAGATCAGTGAGATCGAGAAGGAAGGTGCCTTCGTCGGGCGCTGCGCCGAGATGTGCGGCACGTTCCACGCGATGATGAACTTCGAGGTTCGTGCCGTGAGCCCGGACAAGTTCGCGCAGTACATCGAGTTGCGCAAGCCGGCGAGCGAGGGCGGCCGGGATCTGACCACGGCGGAGGCTCTGCAGGCCATCGGCGAGTCCCCCGTCGCGACGTCGACGTCTCCCTTCACCACCGACCGCGGCTACAAGCAGGCGAGCGGTGTCGAAGGTAACTGAACCTGCTGCTGATACCTCACTGACCAAGGACAAGTGCTGATATGAAGATCGAAGCCAAGCTCTTCGAGATCCTGACGGTATTCTTCATTCTCGTCGCGATCGTCTACGGCGTCTTCACCGCCGTTTCACGAACCGGTATCGAGTGGGCGGGTCTGACGGGCATCTGCCTGTCGGCGGGACTGACGCTGATCATCGGAACGTATTTCCGGTTCGTCGCCCGTCGCCTCGACACCCGTCCCGAGGACTACGAGGACGCGGAGATCGCCGACGGCGCAGGCGACCTGGGCTTCTTCAGCCCCGGTAGCTACTGGCCGATCCTGCTCGCCGCCGCGGCCGCGTTCGTCGCCGTCTCGATGGCGTTCTTCCAGCCGTGGATGCTGGTGGTCGCCGTGGTTGCCGTGCTGGCCGCCGCTGCGGGTCTCGTCTTCGAGTACTACGTCGGGCCCGAGAAGCACTAGTCCACACACTTTTGTGACGGCGAAGGCGCCGAATCCCTCTGGGGTTCGGCGCCTTCGCTTTTCGTCGTCAGGCTTCGCGGTTCCGGGCGGCCGCCGCGGCGAGGAGGGCTGCGGCCTGTTCGGACGCGAGTCGCACCGCATCGGGGAACACCTGCAACCCGTGTGCGACCAGGGCGCCCTCGTGGAGCAGCATGACGGTGCGCGCGAGTGTCTCCGGATCGCGCACCGACGCGTCCCGGCACACATCGGTGAACAGGTCGAGCATCCACCGCTTCTGGCCGATGATGATCGCGTAGGCCGGATGTGACGGGTCACTGATCTCCGCGTGTGCGTTGACCATGCTGCATCCCTTCGCGCTGTTCTCCGCGGTCCATTCGCGGGACGCGTCGAAGATCGCCGTCAGCCGCAGTTCGGGTGAGTCGCCGACGGTGTCGAGATGGCCGGCGAGAAACGCCCGCCACCGCTGGTCCCGGTCGGCGAGGTACTCGACCACGATCTGTTCCTTCGAGCCGAAACGGTCGTAGAGCGTCTTCTTCGTGACGCCGGCTTCTGCGGCGATGAGATCGACGCCGACCGCGTGGATTCCCCGCTCGTAGAACAGTCGGTCCGCCGCGGCCAGCGCTCGTCGCGCGCCCGGCGTCAGCGTCACGCGCTGCGGTTGCTGCACAGACTCCATGGCGAAAGTATACAGATCGGTGTACTTTCAGGAAGTAAACCGATCTGTTTACTGGGTGGTGGTTCGTCGTGAACGTGTTGTTCGCCGTGATGTTCGTCGTGTGCTGGAGTTCCGGTTTCATCGGGGCCAAACTCGGCGCCGGGGACGCAGATCCGCTCACGGTGCTGACCTGGCGGTTCCTCCCACTGGCCGCCGCGCTCGTACTGGGCGCGGCGCTGTTCCGACGCCTTCGGTGGCGGGGAATCGGATTCCGTGCGCTCCGCCGTGGGGTGGTGGTGGGCGCGCTGTCGCAGACCGGGTATCTGCTGACCGTCTACCAGGCGATCGGACTCGGCGTCTCGACCGGCACCACCGCACTGATCGACGGCACCCAGCCCCTGGTCGTCGCCGTGCTGGCAGGCCCACTGCTCGGTCAGAACGTCGCGGCGAGGCAGTGGTGGGGGCTGCTGCTCGGACTGACGGGTGTCGTGATCGTCACCGCCGGCGACGCCACCGCGGCCTCCGGCGTGCCGTGGTGGGCATACCTCGTGCCGTTCGCCGGAATGCTGTCGCTGGTGGCCGCGACATTCGTGGAGAGCCGGTCACCCGACGACACCGACCCCGTAGTGGCCCTCACGGTGCACTGCGCGACCAGCGCCGCGCTGTTCACCGCTCTCGCGGCGTTCGACGGAAAGCTGTCGCCGCCGGCGACGCCACCGTTCTGGTGGTCGGTGGCGTGGCTGATCGTCCTGTCCACCGTCGGCGGCTACGGCCTGTACTGGCTCGTGCTGCGGAGCGGGATCACGCGGGTCAATGCCCTGATGTTCCTGATGGCGCCGGTGACGGCGATCTGGGGAGCCGTGATGTTCGGCGAGCCGTTCGGGGGCGCGCTCGGACTTCTCGTCGGCCTCGGGGCGGTCGTACTCGTGTTCCGTGCGCAGCCGCGGGGGAGGGGAGCGCGCACGGTCCAGATAGACGACCAGAGCCCCGAACCGGAAGTGGTTCGGGGCTCTGGTCGGTTGCGGAGGTGAGGCTAGTGCGCCTCGCCGTTGCCGGACGATCCGTTGCCGGAGGTCGGCGAACCGTTGCCGTGGGCACGGTCCTGGTACTCCCGCAGCATCGTGAGCTGCTCGTGCTCACCGTGGTGCAGGGCGTGCTCGAGCGCCAGGCTCTCCTCGACCGGGTCGGCCGTGACGAGGCTGCCGGAACCGGGCTTGCCGGCGGAACCGAGCTTGTTCATCTTCTTCGGGACGGTCGCACCCTGGTACTCGAGCGGGATCGGGTGACCGTGGTCGTCGACCGGGCCGAGCGGCTGGTGGATCTCGATGTACTGACCGTTCGGCATCCGCTTGATGATGCCGGTCTCGATGCCGTGCTCGAGGACCTCACGGTCGCTGCGCTGGAGACCCAGGCAGAACCGGTAGGCGACGAAGAAGGCGATCGGAGGCAGCAGCACCATGCCGATACGGCCGATCCACGTCATCGCGTTCAGGGAGATGCTCAGGTGGTACGCGATGATGTCGTTGATGCAGGAGATCGTCAGGACGGCGTAGAACGCGATCGCCATCGCACCGATCGCGGTACGCACCGGAACGTCGCGCGGACGCTGCAGCAGGTTGTGGTGAGCATCGTCCTTGGTCAGACGCTTCTCGATCCACGGGTAGGCGATCAGGACCGTGAACACCAGACCCATGATCAACGCGACGGCGAACACCGACGGGATGGTGTAGCGGTTGAACAGGTAGATGTCCCATGCCGGCCACAGACGGGCCAGGCCGTCCGTCCACATCATGTAGATGTCGGGCTGCGAACCTGCCGACACCTGCGACGGGTTGTAGGGGCCGATGGTCCAGACCGGGTTGATCTGCAGCACGCCACCCATGACGGCGAGAACACCGAACGTGATCGCGAAGAACGCACCCGACTTGACGGCGAACACCGGGAGGATGCGCACACCGACGACGTTGGTTTCCGTGCGGCCGGGGCCGGGGAACTGCGTGTGCTTCTGATACCAGACGAGCGCGAGGTGACCGGCGATCAGGGCGAGGATGATGCCCGGGAACAGCAGGACGTGCGCGACGTACAGGCGGGGGATGATCAGGTCGCCGGGGAAGTCGCCGCCGAAGATCAGCCAGTGCATCCAGGTGCCTGCGATCGGGATGCTCAGCGTGATGCCGGAGAACGCGGCGCGCAGGCCCGTGCCGGACAGCAGGTCGTCGGGGATCGTGTATCCGAAGAATCCCTCGAACATCGCCAGGATCAGCAGCAGGCAGCCGATGACCCAGTTGGCCTCACGCGGACGACGGAAGGCGCCGGTGAAGAAGATGCGCAGCAGGTGCACGACGATCGACGCCGCGAACATCAGCGCAGCCCAGTGGTGGATCTGACGGACGAACAGGCCGCCGCGGACCTCGAACGAAATGTTCAGCGTGGTCTCGTACGCGCGGGACATGGTGACGCCGCGCAGGGGCTCGTACGCACCGTTGTAGACGACGTGCGCCATCGACGGATCGAAGAACAGGGTCAGGTAGACACCGGAGATCAGCAGAATGATGAAGCTGTACAGCGCGATCTCGCCGAGCAGGAACGACCAGTGGGTGGGGAAGACCTTGTTGATCTGCCGCCGCATTCCCGCTGCGAGGTGGTAGCGCGAGTCCATCGCTTCCGCCTGGCCTGTGGCCATCGCGCTCAGTTTGGACGGTTTGTTGTCGGTCACGGTCGACGCTCCCAAAATGCCGGGCCGAGAGCTTCGATGTAGTCACCCGTTGTGACTAGGAAACCCTCTTCGTTCACTGTAATAGGCAACTGCGGAAGTGCACGAGCGGCCGGACCGAAAATCGGCTTTCCGTAGGTCAGCGCATCGAACTGCGACTGGTGGCACGGGCAGAGGATTCGGTTGGTCTGCTGCTCGTACAGGGAGGTGGGGCAGCCGAGGTGGGTGCAGATCTTCGAGAAGGCGAAGTAGTCGCCGTAGTTGAAGCTCTCCTGGCCCTTGCGCTTGGTGACGTTTGCCGCGTCCTCCGTGCGGAGGCGGATGAGCATGGTCGCGTTGCGGATGCCGCGCAGCGCCTCGAGCAGCGCGTCGTGGTCGCCGCGATCGGACTCGCGGAAGGGGAACACCGTTTCCATGGCGCCGGCGTCCAGGTCTTCGGGGCGAACCAGGACGACGTCCTCGGGACGACCGGTGTCGCGGCGCAGGTAGATGGTCTCGCCCTCGTAGCGGGGGGTCCATCCCGACACCCACAGCGGGGAGTCGTCGCGCTTGGCCCACGGGTTCTTGATCAGACCACCGAGGGGCATGACGGACATGATGCCGAGGGCGCCGCCGCCGAAGATCAGGGTCCGCTTGAGCAGCTTGCGGCGTCCCAGCGTCGACGTGTCGAACGAGTCGCCGAGTTCCGCGACGATCGTCTTGCGATCGACCTCGGACGATCCACCGTCGTGGCGGTCCTGGATGGACACCTCTTCGGGGATGAACTTCTTGGTGAACTGCACCGCGCCGACACCGAGGCCGAGGATGGCCAGACCCATGGTGAAGCCGATCAGCGGCGTGTACAGGCTGTAAGCCGAGTAGTGCTCCTCGCCGGAGCCCGCGTACTCCCAGGGCCAGAAGAGGTAGATTGCGATGAATGCGATCGCGGAGACGCCGGAGAGAGCGAACCAGAACGCGACCGACCGCTCGGCGCGCTTCTCGGCCTTCGTTCCCGGAACCGCCCAGCGGTTGCGGCGGAACGCGACATCGACGTGGTCGAGGTTGGTGCCGAGCTCGACCAGTTCGTCGCGGCTCAGGTTCTCGAGTTCTGCATCCGTGTACTTCTTTGGCGTGGCGCCGCCCGGCTGGCCAGCGTCGCTCATGACCTTGCTCCGATCCACAGTGCTGCACCGACGACAGCGATGATTCCGACCACCCACATGGCCAAGCCCTCGGAGGCGGGACCGATGCCGCCGAGTCCGTAGCCACCGGGCTGCTTCGTCTCGCCCGACGACTTGATGTAGGCGATGATGTCTTTCTTCTCCTCGAGGGTCAGCTGACGGTCCGAGAACTTGGGCATGTTCTGCGGGCCGGTGACCATCGCGGTGTAGATCTGCTGCTCGTTGGCCGGGTCGAGGACCGGCGCGTACTTGCCGGACGACAGCGCGCCGCCGCGCCCGGTGAAGTTGTGGCAGGACGCGCAGTTGAGGCGGAACAGCTCGCTGCCGCGTCCGATATCGCCGCCGCGCAGCGAAGACTGGGCGACTTCGCCGTTCTCGTCACGAATGACCGTGGGGCCGCCGCCGTTGGCCTGGACGTACGCGCCGATGGCGTCCGTCTGCTCGGCGTCGAACTTGACGGGCTTGCGCTCGACCTGGGCCTCGTTGCGCGAAGCGGGCATACGCCCCGACGACACCTGGAAGTACACGGCGGCCTCGCCGACACCGATCAGGCTGGGGCCGCGGTCCTGCACACCCTGCAGGTTCGCGCCGTGGCACGTGATGCACGAGGTGTCGTACAGCTGCTTGCCCTCGCGGATCAGTGCTGCCTGATCATCGGTGGCGGTGGCCACCTGCGGGGTTGGCGTCAACGCGGACGCGAGGAAACCGGCGCTGACCAGTCCCATCATCAGGACCAGGGCGCCCGTGGCGCGCCTGCGGAGCTTCCGCTGGCGGCGTGCCTTGGCGGCAGACGCCGTGGTGTCGGATGCGGGAGGGGGGGATGAACTCATCTGTATCCCTTTGGTATGTCGGGACGGACTGGACGTCAGGGGGCTGCCTGGGGCGTTCAGCTGATCAACGGATGAAATAGATCGTGGCAAACAGGGCGATCCACACGATGTCGACGAAGTGCCAGTAGTACGAGACGACGATGGCGGCGGTGGCCTGGGCGGGCGTGAACTTGCTGACCTTGGTGCGGGCGATCAGGAACACGAACGCGATGAGGCCGCCGATCACGTGCATACCGTGGAAGCCGGTGGTCATGTAGAACACCGAGCCGTACACGCTGCTGGAGATGGAAGTGCCCTCTTCGATGAGGTGGATGTACTCGTATCCCTGTCCGAGGACGAAGAAGGTGCCCATCGCCAACGTCAGGAGGTACCACCGGCGGAGGCCGAAGACGTCGCCGCGCTCGGCTGCGAACACACCCATCTGGCAGGTGAACGACGAGGCGATCAGCACAAGCGTCACCGGCACGGCGAGGAACAGATTCAGCTCGGTCGGCTCCGGCGGCCAGTTCCCATTCGCCTGTGCTCGCGCCACGAAGTACATGGCGAAGAGCCCTGCGAAGAACATGAGCTCACTTGACAACCACACGATGGTGCCAACGCTGACCATGTTAGGTCGGTTCAGCGAGTGCACGCGTTGGGTGATTGCTGATCCTGAAGTCCCTACTGCGCTCGTCACAGACAGAAGTATGACGCTTCGTCGTAAGAGACGACTACCCGGGTCCACCCTCGGCGCGCCGAGGCGCCCCGCTTGTCCGATTCTCCCTGCTGACAGCCTGGTCGCGGACCGTGAAAGGGTGGAGTCATGCGCTCTGGAGACAACAGTACGGGGTGGCTGCGGCGACTGTTCGGAAGTCGGAAGCAGGCCCCTCTCGATCAGGATCGGCCCGACCTCGTGGTCGTCGCCTCGAGCTTCGACGACGTGGAAGCGTGCTCGACCGCGCTGGGCCGTGCCGCCGCCGAGGATCCGCGGTGGGACGCCGACGCGGAAGCGGTACTGCGGCACCACTTGCGGTTGCCTGCGGCGTCGGTGGCTGACGCCGTGTCGATCGCCGCCCAGGACGGCTACCGGCCGCTGGATCCGGACAGGCAGGCGTCCCCGGCCGAGGACGGCGCGACGGTCGAACTCGTGCTGCAGCGGGTCCAGGTCCTCGATGCGCTGCACTGTTCCCAGGAACGGTCGAGGATGGCCGGGCTGGCCCAGCGGCTCGGGGGCTCGGTCGACGGATGGGACGCGACGCAACCGGCGCGCGAGTCCGATCTGCCCGGTGACTAGGCTGCCAGGGATCGGATCCGCCACTAGTACAAGGGGACACGACGATGCAGAGCCCGACTGCTCAGGGGACCAACGACGGTGTGCTGCCTGCACGCACCTGGCCGTCGGTCCTCGGTGCGCTCACCGACGGACGTGACCTCGCGGTGGACGACGCGAAATGGGCGATGGACGAGATCATGTCCGACAACGCCACGTCCGCGCAGATCGCGGCATTCGGCGTCGCCCTGAAGATGAAGGGCGAGACGCCGGAGGAGTTGCGCGGCCTGGCCGACTCGATGCTCGGGCACGCACGTAAGGTTCCCGTCGACGACGACGTCGTCGACATCGTCGGAACCGGTGGTGACCGATCCAACACCGTGAACATCTCCACGATGGCGTCACTGGTGGTCGCGGCGTCCGGCATCCGCGTCGTCAAGCACGGAAACCGGGCGGCGTCCTCCAAGAGTGGCGGGGCGGACGTTCTCGAGGCGCTCGGCGTCAAGATCAATCTCGGTCCCGACGAGGTGGCCCGCTGCGTGCGGGAGGTCGGCATCGGCTTCTGCTTCGCGCCGGTGTTCCACCCCGCGCTGCGGTTCGCGGGCGCGCCCCGCAAGGAGATCGGCATCCCGACCGTCTTCAACGTGCTCGGACCGCTCACCAACCCGGCCCGTCCACGGGCCGGCCTCATCGGCTGCGCCTTCCCGGGCCTGATCTCGGTGGTGGCCGGTGTGCTCGCGCAGCGCGGCAATTCGGCGCTGGTGGTGCGCGGCGACGACGGTCTGGACGAATTGACGACGTCGACGACGTCGGCCGTGCACATCGTCGCCGACGGGTCGGTGACCACCCGTCAGTTCGACCCCCGCGACATCGGCATCGCACGGGTGTCGCTCGACGAACTGCGCGGCGGCGACGCCGACGTGAACGCCGCGGTGGCGCGGCGACTCCTCGCGGGTGAGACCGGACCCGTCCGCGACGCAGTTCTGCTCAACGCCGCGGCGGCGATCGCGGCGTTCCGGGGTCTCGGCGGCCGCACCCTCGAGGAGGGACTGTCGGACGGGCTCTCGACGGCGGCGCAGTCCATCGACAGTGGAGCGGCCGCGACGCTGCTCGGGCGGTGGGCCGATCTCACGTCGGGCCTGGCCACCAGCAAATAGCCGGCGGACCTATTCGCCGATCGAGAAGCCCGCTTCCACGTCTGCGCTGGAGTAGGACTGGAACGCGATGTGCGTCGCCGTCCGCGAGACGCCGTCCACCTTGTTGATTCCCTCGGTGACGACCTCCGCGATCTTCGCGTGGTCCCGGACCCGCACGATCGCGATGAGGTCGACGTCGCCCGCGCAGGAGTAGACCTTGTCGACGCCCTCGATGTCGGCGACGGCCTGAGCGGTCTCCGGGATGCGGTGGGCTTCGGCGTGGATCAGGACGATGGCGTTGATCATGATCGCCAGCCTAAGCGGTGGCCGGCGGAACCCGGTGCGGGTGGTCGGGTCTCGGCGTCCCGTGTCGACGCGCTGCCGGCGCGGGCGAGCGCGCACCAGTCGGACCAGGATCCGGCGCCCCGTGCGGGCTCACACCACCCCGAGGACGCGCTGACGATGCGGGTGTCGTCCTGGTCGAGCCAGCGCGCGAGCAGTCCGGCCTCCTCGGGGGACGCGCCGCGAAGCGGAGTCGTGTCGGGAACAACGGTTTCTGCGGTGAGGACGAGCGCGTCGACCACCGGCATCGGGTGGATTCCCCGCCGGGCGCAGCCCGCGGACGCGAGGCGCCCGGAACGGATCACCGCGAACTCCCAGCCGCCGGTCGCGGCGGGGCGAGCGGCCACGAGCTGATCGAGGGCGGTGAGCGACGCCAGGCGCTGCATTCGGCGCAGCGCGAGGACGACCTCCGCGGTGCGATCCCGCAGCCGTGCGGCGTTCTCGAACAACTTGCCCGCGGCCAGTTCCTCCACCCGTGCGCGCATCCGGTGCAGCGGCGTGTCGTCGGCGCCGCGCAGGAAGAGCCGGAAGAGCTCCGGACCGGGACGGTAGGCGTCCTCCGTGTCGCGGTCGTGGACGGACGCGGGGCAGCGCCCGAGCTCGCGGGGCGGGCACTGCGCACCGTGCGCCCGTCCCTTCGGGATCCGGCTCGTGCAGGTGCGGAGAATGCAGTACTCGGCGAGGACGTCGGCGACGTCGGCGGCGGTCGAGCGGGACCGGAACGGACCTAGCGAATCGGCGGCCGGGGTCCGCACGACCGACAGCCGGGGGAAGGCCTCCGCGGTGAGCGTGATCCACCAGCCGCGCTTCGGGTACTTGGACCGCCGGTTGTACGGCGGGGTGTGGGCGGCGAGCAGCCGGAGCTCGCGCACACCCGCCTCGAGAGCATGCGCGCATTCGACGTGGTCGATCCGGGTGGTCAACGCGACCATCTCCTTCATCCGGCCGCGCGTCTCCGAGCCGGTGAAGTAATTGCGCACCCGGCGGCGCAGATCCGTCGCCGTGCCGACGTAGAGGACCTCGTCGGACGGCCCCCGGAACAGGTAGACGCCGGGCGAACGGGGGAGATGACTGGCGAGCGTGCGTTTGGCCCGCTGGTGCGAAGAGACGTCGGGAAGGTAGTCGACGAGCTCGGTGAGACTGTGCACTCCCTGGTTGCCGACCCGGGCGATGAGGGCGTGCAGGACGTCGACGGTGGCGCGGGCGTCGTCGAGGGCCCGGTGGGTCGGGGTGGTTCCGACGTCGAACAGCCGGGCGAGCGACGACAGCTTCACGGACGGCGCCTCGTCGCGGGTGAGGACCCGCCGGGCCAGTTTGACCGTGCAGAGCACGGTGAACTTGGGCCAGGGGGTGTCGGTGGCCGACGCAGCGGCCTTGAGGAAGCCGGTGTCGAAGGGGGCGTTGTGGGCGACGAGCACCGCTCCGCGTGCGAACTCGAGGAACGCGGGCAGCACGCGCTCGATGCGCGGTGCGTCGATCACCATCGCGGTCGTGATGCCCGTGATCTCGACGATGTGCGGCGGGATGGACCGTCCCGGGTCGACGAGGGTGGCCATCTCGGCGATCACCTCGCCGCCGCGGATCTTCACGGCGCCGATCTCGGTGATGGCGTCCTCGCCCGGCCGCGCTCCGGTGGTCTCGAGGTCGACCACCACGAACGTGGTGTCCCGCAGCGGGGTGTCGAGCTCGTCGAATCTCAACTGTTCGGGTACGCCGGGGACACTCACGGCTCAGAGCGTATGGACGGGCACCGACAGACCCGCCCGGGAGGCTCGGAGAGACGAGGATCACACTGCCCGTGTGCGGGCCGCGGCGGCGGGTGGAGCGACGGTCGGGCGCGCGACCCAGAACGGGGGTTCCGGGGGTGCGGGGGCCGAGGGCGGCGGGTCCGGTGCAGTTGTCGGGCAGCGTCCGCGCCACCCCCGTTGAACAGCGGGAACGCGGAGCCTGACACGCCCGGAGGGTCGCGGGGCTACGCGAAATGTCCACTCCCGCTGTCGAAAAGCGAACGGAAACATACCGCTTGTTATCGAGTCGTTACCGAATGTGGGTACCGCGCGCCCGCATGCCTCGAAACGGCGCAAACGGACACTTTCCGCGTGTTCCGGTCGACACCGGGGTATTCCATTTCGTAACCTTCCTGAGACCTAGCGGAGTCTCGCAGCCTCAACACCGGGGCAGCATCGCTAGTCACCGCCTAATCGGCCACTCGCGAGAGCGGTCGTACCGGGAACCCAAGTTTCTACTGGGGTGAATCCCGCCGGGACGTCCTCACGCACCGGTGGGTAGGGCTGATCTTCCCAGCCCGAACCCGTCAGCTAACTCGGTCGGCGGATGAATGGAAGAAACGGAGTACCCCTTTCGTGGCGTCACAAGTTTCCAAGCGGAATGTGCGACGGGCAGTCGTCGCCGGCGCGCTCGCAGTCGGAGCGCTCACCGCTACCGCGGCCCCCGCGGCCGCAGACCCCATCACCATTCCCGGTGTCGGAACCTTCGAGATCCCGGGTGTCGTCATCCCGCAGATCCCCGGTGTCCCGAACCTGCCCGCGCCCCCCGCGCCGGGCAGCACCGCAGGTGACAAGGCCGTTCAGGCCGCTCAGGCGAAGCTCGGCTCGCCGTACGTCTACGGCGCCGCAGGTCCCAACTCGTTCGACTGCTCCGGCCTGGTGCAGTGGGCGTTCAAGCAGGCCGGACTGAACCTGCCGCGCACCAGCTACGCGCAGGCGGCCGCCGGTACCCCGGTGTCGCAGTCCGATCTCCGCCCCGGCGACGTGATCTCCTTCTACGGCGGCTCGCACTCGGGCATCTACGCCGGCAACGGCAACGTGATCCACGCCTCCACCGAGGGGCAGCCCGTCAAGTTGGCGCCCATCGCGTCCATGCCTTTCGACGGGGCACGCCGCTACTGATCCACGCGCGAGGCGAGGCATCCACCGAGTCGAGGGCGGGGATGCACGGGGTAGCTTCGTAGGATCTCGCACGACCACCGAGGGTGGGTTCGAATCACGATTCGAACCCACCCTCGATGTCGTTGCGCCCCAGGCAGACAGCGTGTCGTTCACCCGCCCGGTGGTCCCCGCCACCCCCGTCGTGACATGGGTGGACACACACGTATGTCATTCCGTAACCTAACCGAGACCTTGCGAAGTCTTGCCGCGCCAACCGGGCGGCAACGCGGGGTCACCACCTCTTCGGCATTCCGCGGTCGCATCGGCCGGGGAAATTCCTGAGCCGCGCATCGGACAACCGACCCGGCGGGTGGAGATCGACGATCGGAGAACCGCATTTCCGTGGCCTCACACAAGATGAAGCGCTCCCTGGGCAGCGTGCTGACAGCCGGAGCGCTGTCGGTGGCACTCGTGTCGCTGCCCTCGATCCCGGCGGGTGCGGACCCGGTCACCACCAACCCGACCGAGACGCTGACGAAGCTCGGTGACCTGTCCCGGCAGTCCGAGCAGACGTCGGAGGCCCTCCACAACGCGCAGATCGATCTCGAGGCCAAGCAGTCGGCCCAACGCGATGCGGACGCCCGGCTCGCGGCCGACCAAGGTGTGCTCGACGAGGCCAACGCCCGCGTCGCCGTCTTCCAGCCCGTGGTGAACAAACTCGCCACTGCCAACTACCAGGGCGCCCGGACCAATCGCCTGTTCGCCGTGATGGTGAGCGACTCACCGCAGCAACTCCTCGACCAGATGTCCGCTCTGGACGCCATCTCCAACGACACCCGCAATCAGGTCGCGCAATTCCAATCGGCCACGTCGGACGCCACCAAGGCGGCCGAGGCGTCGAAGCAGTCCGCGGATTCCGCGCGGGCGGCCACCGAGCAGGCCAAGGTGGTCAGCGACGACCTGCAGCGCAAGCAGAGCGACCTGCAGGCGCAGATCGCCGACGTGATCAAGGCGTTCGGAGATCTCACCGGCGCCGAACGCGACCAGCTGGCGGGGACGCCCTTCCCGCCCGGCTTCGACCCCGACACGATCCTCGCGCACCTCACCCCCGGCTCGGGCACGAGCGCACTGCAGGCAGGCATGACCCGCATCGGCGACCCGTACGTGTGGGGCGCCACCGGGCCCGACCAGTTCGACTGCTCCGGGCTCGTCGTCTGGGCGTACAAGCAGATCGGCAAGACGCTCCCGCGGTCCAGTCAGGCTCAGGCCAGCGGTGGCACCCCGGTGTCCCGCGACGAACTCCAGCCCGGCGACGTCGTCCTCTTCTACAACGACGCGTCCCACGTCGGCCTGTACGCAGGAAACGGCAACATTCTCCACGCCTCGACGTTCGGTGTGCCGGTGAAGATCGAGTCGATGGCGAAGTTCCCCTTCTACGGGGCGCGCCGCTACTGACGGCGACCGTCCGGCGACGGCGCGCAGGCGTGCTCATACACTCACCGGCGTGCCCGCATCAGACCCGTCTTCCGCAACGGATCCGACCTCACGCCGTCAGGCGCGCCCGTGGGAGCTCGCCGCGCTGGCCGGACTGGTCCTCGCCGTCGTCGTCGTACTCGCGCTGACCGGGTTCTCTCACGACGAGCGGGGCGCCGACGGGGCGGTCGGCACCGCGCAGGCCGACACGGAGTCGCGGGCAGCGGCCGTCCAGTTGCTCCTCGACACGTGGGCGTCGGCCGTGCGGACGAACGACACGGCCCGGCTGTCGGGTCTGATGGATCGGGCGGCGTCGCCGGGCTTCCTGGCCGCCGAGACGCGCCGCGCGAGCAACGTTGCCGGGGTGGAATTCTCGGACTGGGGTTACGAGATCACCGAGAGTCCCGAGGCGGCGGTGCCGTCGAGTCTCGTCGACGCGCTCGGGGCCGACGAGGTGTGGGCGCCGGCCGTGCAACTCCGCTACGCGATCGCGGGGGCGGACGAGAGCCCCACCCGCAAACCGATCGCGCTCGTCGTGGCCCGGCGTGGTGACAGCTGGGCACTCGTGAGCGACAGTGCCACCGTGAACGGCGAGCGGCGGACGTGGCGCGGCCCGTGGGACTTCGGAACGGTCGTATCGCGCCGCGTCGACACCGGCGACGGCCGGACGTCGGTGGTGCTCGGACATCCCGAGAACGCCGCGATGGTGGACCGGCTGGCGGAGGAACTCCCCGCCGCCGTCGTCAACGCCACCCAGCTGTGGGGTTCGGACTGGGCGGGCCGCGCACTCGTGTGGGTCGCCGGATCGCAGGACGAGTTCACCGCCCTCGTCGGTTCCGATCACGACGGCCGTGGCATCGCCGCGGTCGCCATCTCGGACGCCGTCGACCCCGACGCCGACGCGGTCACCGGGCAGCGGATCGTGTTCAGCCCCTCGTCGGCGGAACGGCTCACCGAGGTCACCAGGCGGGCGATCCTGCGACACGAACTCACCCACGTGGCGGCGCGCGCCGAGACGGTGGACCGCTCACCGATGTGGGTGCTGGAGGGCTACGCCGAGTACGCCGCCTACCGGGGCACCGGTGAGGCCGCACGGCAGATCGCGCCGGCCCTGACCGCGCAGGTGGGCGCCGAGGGCCCGCCGACCGGATTCCCCGAGAACACCGACTTCTCCGAATCCGGCGAACGCGGCTCGGTCGCCTACGAGACCGCGTGGTCGATCAACGCCTTCGTCGCGGAGCAATACGGCGAAACGAAGCTGACGGAGCTGTACCGGACACTGGCCGTGGGGGAGGCCGATCCGGACACGGTCGACGCACGACTGTCCGACGTCCTCGGCGTCGACGCCGAGCAGTTCCGGGACCGCTGGACCGACTGGGTGGGCGCTCACCTGGGGTGACCCTGCGTCGGTGTCCGCGCGGTCGACCGCCTACGGTGATCACATGCGCCGAACCCTGTTGGTGACGAACGATTTTCCGCCGCGACCCGGTGGAATTCAGTCGTACCTGCACACCTTCGCCAAGCACCTGCCCGCCGACGACCTTGTCGTCTACGCCCCGCGCTGGCGCGGTGACTCGCACATCAAGTTCGATGCGCGGCAACCGTTTCAGGTCGTCCGTCACCCCACCACCCTGATGGTGCCGACACCGTTCGTCGCGCGCCGCGCCACCAGGTTGCTCGCCGAACACGACTGCACCGGCGTCTGGTTCGGCGCAGCGGCCCCGCTCGCACTGCTGAGTTCGACGCTGCGCCGCGCCGGAGCGGAACGGGTGGTCGCGAGTACCCACGGACACGAGGTCGGCTGGTCGATGCTCCCCGCCGCCCGCCAGGCCCTCGGCCGGATCGGCGACGGCACCGACGTCGTCACGTACGTCAGCCGCTACACCCGTGGCCGATTCGCGTCCGCATTCGGCGCCGGTGCGGCACTCGAGCACCTGCCGCCCGGAGTCGACACCGACCTGTTCACCCCGGACAGCGGGGCGCGGTCCGAACTGCGGGCCCGATACGGGCTGGGCGACCGGCCGACGATCCTGTGCCTGTCCCGGCTCGTGCCGCGCAAGGGCCAGGACATCCTCATCAGGGCGCTCCCGACCGTCCGCGAACACATCGACGGCGCCGTCCTCGTGATCGTCGGCGGCGGACCCTACGAGGACCGCCTGCGCTCCCTCGCCCGCTCGGCGGGCGTCGAGGACCACGTCGTGTTCACGGGAACGGTGCCGTCCGCGGAGTTGGCGGCGCACCACACGATCGCCGACGTGTTCGCGATGCCCTGCCGCACGCGGGGTGCGGGACTCGACGTCGAGGGCCTCGGCATCGTGTTCCTGGAGGCGTCGGCCTCCGGTGTCCCGGTCATCGCCGGACAGTCCGGCGGCGCCCCGGAAACGGTGCGGCAGAACGAAACCGGGATGGTCGTGGACGGCACGTCGGTGGCCGAGGTGGCGCGATCGGTGATCGCGGTGCTGTCGGATCGCGACCGGGCGGCGGCGATGGGCGCCGCCGGCCGGGGCTGGGTCAAGGCGCAGTGGCGATGGGACGTGCTCGCCGCGAAGCTGCAGTCCCTTATGGCGTGACTGCCCCGTGAGTACTTGTTAACCGCGGGGGGGCTGTTGCAAAATTCCGGGTCGGGGTGTCCGCGTGTCACCATGGTCTGACCTGGGGTTTCCTGGATAATGTGTTGGTGGCCAAGGGATATCGACCGGTGAATCGTGATCAGCAGTTCCTGTTGCCGCCGGACATGCGGGAGTGGGTGCCGCCCACGCATCCGGTGTGGACGGTGATCGAGATCGTCGACTCCCATCTCGACACCTCGGCGTTCCACGCTTCTCGTCGCACCGGGGGCGCGGGCCGGGCCGGGTACGACCCGGACATGCTGGTGACCCTGCTGATCTGGGCGTGGTCGCGGGGGATGCGGTCCTCCCGGCAGATCGAGCGGGCCTGCACCGAGGTGGTGTCCTACCGGGTGATCTGCGCCGGCGACACCCCCGACCACGTGACGATCTCCCGGTTCCGCAAGGACAACCACACCGCCTGTCAGGACCTGTTCACGCAGGTCCTGATCCTGGCGGCGTCGCTGGGGTTGGGGCGGCTCGAAACGATCGCGTTGGACGGGGTGAAGATCGCCTCGAACGCCTCGAAGGACGCCAACCGCACCGAGGCCGGGCTCCGCAAGGCCGCCGCCGCCGAGGCCGCGCGGATCGCCGCGGCCGCCGCGGCGGCGCACGCGGCCACCGATGACGCCGAGGACGACCTCTACGGCGAGGACGATCCGGGCCCGGGCCAGGTGCCGGCGGAGTTGGCCGATCCGGGCACCCGGTCGGCGCGGATCGCGGAGGCGTTGGCGCAGCTCGACGCGGACAAGCAGGCCGAGCAGGCCGAGCGGGACGGGAAGTCACGGCACTACCTGGCCCGGCTCGACGCCGGCCAGACGGTGATGGGCCGGGTCCCGGTCGGGGCCGAGGTCGCCGCCGCACGCCGGCGGCTGGACGCGGCGGTCACCGCCCAGCAGGCGGTGCTCGACCGATACGAGGAGCGCACCGCGTCCGGGGCCCGGGGCGGGTTCGTCCCGAAACCGGTCGCCGAGCACCACCTGGTCCGGCGGCGGCGCACCGAACTCGACACCGCCCTGCGCAAGCAGGCCGCACGCGATGCCACCGCCGGGCAGCGTCGCCGCAACACCACCGACCCCGACTCGCGGCTGCAGCCACTACGCGGCGGCGGCTGGCTGCAGGGCTACAACTGCCAGGCCTTCACCAGCGTGGACGGGGTGATCCTGGCCACCGGGGTCGGGACCGGCCCCGCCGACTACGACTACTTCCCCGAGATGGTCGACAAGGCCGGTAAGGCCGCGCAACTGATCGACACCACCCGCCGCCACACCAACCCGAACCCCGCCCCCGCTCCGGCCCCGGCCCCGGCTCCGGCCCCGGAGGAGTTGATCGGGGTGATGCTCTTCGACGCCGGCTACTGCTCCCGCGAGAATCTGACCGCCCCGGGCCCGGACCGGTTGATCGCCACCGGCAAAGCCCGTGACCTCGAAACCGCGGCGGCCGAGAACCCGGTCACCGGATCCCCACCACCACACGCCGATCCGATCGCAGCGATGACCCACCGACTGCGCACCGAGGCCGGCATCGCCACCTACCGCCAACGCTCACCCATCGCCGAAACCGTGTTCGGGCACGCCAAACACAACCTCGGATTCCGCCGGTTCACCAGCCGCGGCCTCGACCGGGCCCGCAGCGAATGGGCCTTCCACGCCGCGGTCCACAACATCGGCAAGATCCTCACCCACCTGACCGCAGGACACACCCTCCCGGCCACCACCTGACCAGGCGGGGCCACCCCCGCCCGCACCGGCACCCGCCCAACGCGCCGAACACAGCCACACCACCGTCACTCAATTCCGCAACATCCCCCGGGCGGTTAACAAGTACTCACGGGCCCGAAGGGCACTATTTGGCGTAGAGGGCGGCGATGTCGTCGGCGAAGCTGTCGTGCACCACGTTGCGCTTGAGCTTCATCGTCGGCGTGAGCTCGCCGGTCTCCTCCGTGAAGTCCACGGGCAGGACCCGGAACTTCTTGATGGCCTCCGCGTGCGACACGAGCTTGTTCGCTTCCGCGACGGCCTCGTCGATCTCGGCCGTGAGGTCGGCATCGGCGAGCAGATCGGCGACCGTCGTGCCCGCGGGCTTGCCGTTGCGCTCGTTCCACGCCGGCAGTGCATCGGCGTCGATGGTGATGAGCGCGCCGATGAACGGCTGCTGGTCGCCGACGACGATGGCCTGGCTGATCAGCGGGTGGGCACGCAGGTGATCCTCGAGCTGGGCGGGGGAGACGTTCTTGCCGCCCGCTGTGACGATGATCTCCTTCTTGCGTCCGGTGATGGTGATGTAGCCGTCCGCGTCGACCGATCCGAGGTCGCCGGTGTGGAACCAGCCGTTCTCGATCGCGTCGGCGGTTGCGCTCTCGTTGCGCCAGTAGCCGCCGAAGACGACCGGCCCCGACAGCAGGATCTCGCCGTCGTCGGCGATGCGAACGGAATTGCCTGCGAGGGGCTTGCCGACCGACCCGACCTTCTGCTCGCCGATCGTGTTCACGGCGAAGGCCGCGGACGTCTCGGTGAGGCCGTAGCCCTCGTAGATGGTGATGCCGATGCCGCGGAAGAAGTGGCCGAGGCGGGCACCGAGCGGGGCGCCGCCGGAGATCGCCAGCTGGCACCTGCCGCCGAGCGCGGCCCGCAGCTTCGAGAACACCAGCTTGTCGAACAGCGTGTGCTTGACCTTGAGGACCAATCCCGGGCCGCCGTTGTCCTGGGCCTCGCTCCACGCGATGGCCGTCTCGGCGGCGGCGTCGAAGATCTTGCCCTTGCCCTTGCCCTCGCCGTGGGCCTTGGCGCGGGCGCTGTTGTACACCTTCTCGAACACCCGCGGCACGGACAGGATGAAGTCGGGACGGAACTCGCCGAACGTCGGGACGAGGTTCGGGATGTCGCTGGTGTGCCCGAGTGCGGCCCCGGCGTCGAACGACGCGATGCTGACCGCGCGCGCCAGGACGTGCGCCATCGGCAGGAACATGAGGGTGCTGACACCGGGCGTCTTCAGCAGGGTGCCGAGGCTGGAATCGAGGATGCCCTTCGACTCGGCGATGAGGTTGGCGTGGGTGAGCTGGCAGCCCTTGGGCCTGCCCGTGGTGCCGGACGTGTAGATGAGGGTGGCCGGATCACTGGACTTCAGTGCGGCGACGCGGGCCCGGACCTCGGAGTCGGGAACGTCGGCGCCGCGTTCGGTCAGTTCCTCGACGACGCCGCGGTCGCTTTCCGACGCCTCGATCCGGTAGACGCCGCGGAGCGCGGTGGCCTCGGCGGCCACGGCCTTGACCGTGGCGGCGTGTGCCTCGTTCTCGACGACGAGGTCGATCGCGGCGGAGTCCTCGAGAATCCAGCGGACCTGCTCGGCGGAGGACGTCTCGTAGATCGGGACGGTGACACCGCCTGCCGCCCAGATCGCGAAGTCGACCAGCGGCCACTCGTACCGGGTGGCCGACATCAGGGCCACCCGGTCGCCCTGCTGGACGCCGATGGCGATGAGTCCCTTGGCGACCGCGGTGACCTGCGCGGCGAACTCGGCGGCCGTGACGTCGGTCCACCGTCCGTCGATCTTGCGCTTGTACACGACCAGCGTCGGGGCGGCCGCGGCATGGGCGAACACCGAGTCGACCGCGGACGCGTCCTCCGCGATCGTGAACGACTGTGGCGCGCTGAACTCGGGCACGAAAACCTCCGACACTGAAAATACTGGCGAGTAGGATTGTCTGCGCCAACTTTAGACCTTCCCCCGCAGGCTCCGCCTCCTGGCCGAACACGGGTGGTCAGAGGCCTGCTCGCGGGGCACCGCGGAACCGCGCCGAGGGCAATATGTGAAGCTTGTCGCCGTGAGCAGCATTCAGGTCGCAGACCAGACGTTCATCGCAGCCCCACCGCAGCAGGTCGCGGCGGCGATCGCCCCGCCTGCCCGCTGGCGCCGGTGGTGGCCCGACCTCACCCTCGCCGTCCGCGAGGACCGCGCCGAGAAGGGCATCCGCTGGACCGTGGCCGGACCTCTCACCGGGACGATGGAAGTGTGGCTCGAGCCGGTGCTGGACGGAGCGATCGTGCACTACTTCCTCCACGCCGAACCGGCGCGCAGCGAGCCCGCCCCGGATCTGGCCGCCCTGAACCGTCGCAGGCGAGTCGAGGGCAAGGTGATGTCTTTCGAGGTGAAGAAGGAACTCGAGGCCGGTCGCGCAGCGGGAGAACCGCCGTCCTGAGCCCGTTCCGGCTGTCGCGGCGGGGTCGGCATTGTGTCCGGGCGCCGGAATCGTGTGTGATAGTCGGGCACCACACAGACATACGGAACCGGTAACGGCGTGGCCCCGGATCGACGACGGGTCGGCCAGGCGAAAGGAAGCGTTCACTCCATGCCCGAGAGGACCAAGAGGTCGATCAGTATCGAGGCGCCGCCCGCCCGGGTGATGGATGTGATCGCCGACTTCGACGCGTACCCCGCGTGGGTGGCAGCCGCGAAGTCCGTCGAGGTCATGGAACCCGGAAAGAACGGCCGCGCCGACCGGGTGCGGTTCGTGCTCGACGCGGGCATGGTCAAGGACACGTACGTCCTCCGTTACGACTGGGCGCCCGACGGCAAGTCGGTCAGCTGGGAACTCGAGTCCGGTGAGATCCAGAAGTCGCAGTTCGGTTCGTACGTCCTCGAGGACGAGCCGGACGGCGGCACCACCGTCACGTACGAGCTCACCGTCGACCTCACCATTCCGATGATCGGCCTGTTCAAGCGCAAGGCGGAGAAGGCGATCACCGACACCGCGCTCAAGGAACTCAAGAAGCGGGTGGAAGGCTGAGCAGCGAGGGCCGTGCCGGACCTGCGCGGGTCCAGTTCTTCGTGGGGAAGGGGGGCGTCGGTAAGACGACGCTCGCGGCCGCGACGGCACAGGCGGCGGCCGAGTCCGGGAACCGGACGCTCCTCGTCTCGCTCGACCAGGCGCATTCCCTCGCCGACGTGGTCGGGATCGCCACCGCCCGCGACGTCGTGTCCGTGACCGACACCCTCGACGTCCTCGAACTCGACACCCTCACGTTGCTCGAGAACAGATTCCGCAGCCTGGCAGCGGTTCTCGCGGCCGCAGGGACGCACGACCACGGCGCTCAGTTGTCCGCGCTCGAACCGGAGGAGCTGACCGGGCTTCCCGGCGTGCAGGACGTGCTCGGGCTGGGCGAGATCGTCCGGTTCGCCACCGAGGGTGACTACGACGCCGTCGTGGTCGACTGCCCGCCCACCGCGGATTGCCTCCGGACGCTCGCCGCGCCCGCGATGACTCTGGACTACCTCGAACGGGTGTGGCCGCAGCACCGCCGGATCGCCGCGCTGCTGGGTTCGGACCCCCGCCTCGTCATGCTGGTGTCGCTGATCGAACAGGTCGTGTCCGCGGTCGGCGAGGTCCGGGAGTTGCTCGCGAACCGCGCGAAAACCACTGTGCGACTGGTGACGACACCGGAGCGGGTGGTGCTGACGGAGACCCGGCGCACCGTCGCGGTGGCCGCGCTGTCCGGTCTGCGCATCGACGCGATCCTCGTGAACAATCTTCTGCCGCACTTCGATTCGCCGGCAGGACATGACGATCCCGGTGTGGCATGGTTGATCAGGCGGCGTGCCCTGCAGCAGCGGGTGCTCGACGAGCTCACCGCCTCCGCGGGCACCACGGTGATCCTCTCGGTCACCCGGTCGGTGACGGAGCCGGTAGGGTGGGCCGATCTCGGCGGTATCGCCAGGGAGTTGTATGCCGACGACACGGACGCGGTTGCGGTGTTGGGGAAGAACCCGCCTGCGGTGCGGGTGGGGCTGGAATCGGGGGCCGGTGTGGATTCTGTGTACACGATGCGGATGTATCTGCCGCTCGTGAACCCGTCGACCCTGACGTTGGGTCGAGTGGAGGACGACTTGGTCGTGGGAGCGGAAGGGGTGCGCCGCCGGGTGCGCCTCGCCTCGGTCCTGCGCCGGTGCGTCGTCGCGGGCGCAGAACTCGACGGAAGCGATCTGGTCGTGCGCTTCACGCCCGACCCACAGGTGTGGCCGGTATGAACGACGACCACGCGCAGCTGCTGGCGGAGCTGCGGGCGCTGGCCGAGACCGCCCTGGACCGTCTCGAGCCGATCCTCCAGCGCGCGGCGGCGCCGCACGCCGCGGCGGACGCTGCGGGAACGGCCGCCGGCACCGGTCAGTGGTCGGGATGCACGTGGTGCCCGGTGTGCGCGCTCGCGGCCCTGATCCGCGGCGAGCAACACGACCTCGTGACCCTGCTCGCCGGTCAGGCGTCCGTGCTGATCGCCGTGCTGCGGCAGATCCTCGACGAGCACACCGATCACGACCCCTCGGGCCCCGGCGCGCCGGAACCGGGTCCGGGCGACGGCGGCGGAATGCCCGATCCGGACGGCGGCCCCGCGTTCGAACCGATCACCGTCACCGTCAAGCGCTGACGGTGCCCGCCACCGGCCGGATCGGCGGACTCGTGCACGTCGGCGATCCGGCATGGGCACAATCATCTTCATGAGCACAGGCACGGGCAGCGATCGCACCCCCGGCTCGGCGCTGACCATCGGCATCGACGTGGGTGGAACGAGCATCCGTGCGTCGGTGGTCGACTCGGCCGGCGAGGTGCTCGACTCGCTCCAGTCGCCGACCCCGGCGTCGGCGAAGGCCCTGGAGAACGGCCTGGACCGGGCGGTGCGGGAACTGTCCGCGCGGCACGACGTCGCCGCGGTGGGGCTGGCGGTCGCCGGGTTCATCACCCCCGACCACACCACGGTGCGGTTCGCGCCGCATCTGCCGTGGGTCGGGGCGCCCGTCGGCCGGGACCTGGGGCAGCGCCTCGGTCTGCCGGTGATCCTCGAGCACGACGTGAACGCGGCGGCGTGGGCCGAGCACCGGTTCGGTGCGGCGGCGGGCGGCCGGAACGTGGTGATGCTCGCGATCGGCACGGGCATCGGCGCGGCGCTCCTCGCCGATGGCAGGCTGTACCGCGGCAGCCACGGCGTCGCACCCGAACTCGGGCACATCCAGGTCGTTCCAGGCGGTCGCCCGTGTGCGTGCGGCAAACACGGCTGCTGGGAGCGGTACTGCAGCGGGACGGCCCTCGTCGACACCGCGATCGAACTTCTTGCCGCGGATCCGGCGACGTCGACCGTCCTCGCGCGGGAGGTGGCGGTCGATCCCGGGGTGCTCACGGGCAGGAGGATCGCCGGCGCCGCACAGGACGGCGATCCGCTCGCGCTGGAGACGATGCGGGACTTCGCCCGGTGGCTCGGGGTCGGCCTGGCTCTCATCGGTGACGTGTACGACCCGGATCTCGTCGTGATCGCCGGCGGAGTCGCGAGTTCGTCGGCGCTGTTCATCGACGAGGCCCGCGAGCACTATGCGGCGCTGACGACGGGCGCCGGGCACCGGCCGCTGGCCCGGATCCGGCCGACCCAGCTGGGGGAGGCGGCGGGCATGATCGGGGCGGCGGAACTCGCGCGGGCGGTCCTGCCCGATCGGGTGGGTTGACGCCCGGCCGATCGCTGTAAACCCGCAGAGTGTGATGTTGTGCGGGCCTCCCGGCCGTGTGTAGCGACCCTCACCCACCCGAAGTAGAGTCGAGCCGAACGAAGCTTGGGTTGTGAACGGGAGGGACGCCATGTGGTACTGGCTCTTCAAGTACGTGTTTTTGGGGCCGGTTCTCTGGGGGTTGGGCAGACCGACCGTGGAGGGTACGGAGAACATTCCGGCGGAGGGCGGTGCCATTCTGGCGAGTAACCATCAGGCCGTGCTGGATTCGTTCTTCCTGCCGCTGCGAGTGCCGCGGAGGATCACTTTTCTCGCCAAGAGCGAGTATTTCACCGGGACGGGACTCAAGGGCGCGTTCCAGCGCTGGTTCTTCTCGGTGGTCGGCCAGGTGCCGATCGACCGGACGGGCGCCGACGCCGCGCAGGACGCTTTGAACGCCGGCTTGCGCGTCCTCTCGCAGGGCAAGCTGCTCGGCATCTACCCCGAGGGCACCCGGTCGCCCGACGGCCGGCTGTACAAGGGCAAGACGGGTCTGGCGCGCATGGCGCTCGAGTCCGGTGTGAAGGTCATCCCGGTCGCGATGATCGGAACGGAGAAGGTCAACCCGATCGGCTCCCGCGTGTGGCGTCCCGCAAAGGTCACCATCCGCGTCGGCGAGCCCATCGACTTCTCGCGTTTCGAGGGGATGGGTGGCAACCGGTTCGTCGAGCGGGCCGTCACCGATGAGGTCATGTACAAGCTGATGAAGCTGTCGGGTCAGGAATACGTCGACATCTACGCGGCCACGCTGAAGAAGAAGGCCCCCGCCGCGGACGGTTCCGCACCGGCTCCGGTGGCCGGCGTGGCACCGGCGAACGATGCGAGCACCGTCACGCGACTGCCGGACACCCGGGCGAGCTGACCGCCGCGACCTCTCAGCCGACGGGGACGGTCAGATCGTCGGAGTTCTCCGACCGATCGTCCTCGTCGGGCTGCGTGGGCCGGGTGCGGAACGCGACGCTCGCGACCAGCACCACGGCGAGCCCCCACCACACGTACGACGACGCCAGGAACTGATCCCACAGATTCCAGTGGGTTCCGCTCCAGCGTCCCACTCCGAGCTTCCAGTGCGCGGCGAGCTTGACGACGACGATGCCGACCACGGACGTGACCGCCAGGGCGACACTCTTTCGTCGGTAGGCGAGGACGCCGAGCACGAGGACGACCGGCACCGACCACACCCAGTGATGCGACCAGGACACGGGGGAGACGAGCAACCCGAGGACGGCGTTGAGTCCCAGCGCGAGCGCCGTCTCACCGGCCCGCAGCGCCCGCACCATCGCGACGATCACCAGCGCGAGAACCGCGACGCTCAGCAGCAGCCAGATCGGGGTGCGCATCCCGTCGCTCAGACCGAGCCGGGCCAGCACGCCGGTGATGCTCTGGTTCGCGGGATACGCCGGTGTGCCGATCCGATCGGAATCGAAGAGCGTCTGCGTCCAATAGGTGACGGAATCGTTCCACGTCGCGATCGCGCCCACCGCGCTGAACGCAAGGAAACTGACCGCGGTGACGACCGCGGAGCGAAAGTCTTTGCGCACCAGGAAATACAGGATGAACACGGCCGGTGTCAGCTTCACCGCCGCGGCGAGGCCGATCAGCAGTCCGCGGGGCCACGGCGTCTTCTTCGGCAGGCAGTCCGCCGCGACCAGCAGCATCAGCAGAATGTTGATCTGCCCGTAGTCCAGGGTCGACGAGACGGGTTCGAGGGCCATCGCCACCGCGAGCGCGCCGAGCGCCGTCCACACCAGAGTGCGGCGAGGTGCGATGCCCAGCGAGTCGAGTGTGACGACGAGGACGCCGAACAGGGCGATCAGCGACAACACCGTCACCACGGTCCCGGCCGTCGCCAGCGACACCGTCGACAACGGACTGAACACGACCGCGGCCAGCGGCGGGTACGTGAACGGCAGGAAGTTGCCCATCTGGGTGGCAGGCATCGACCCGTACAGCGTCGGGCCGTGCAGGAACACCGAACCGCCCAGGCGGTAGACGTCGAGATCGAGCCGGTAGTAGAAGCCGAAGTCCCGCAGACCGGGCAGTCCGAGCAGGTTGTAGGCGAATCCGACGGCGAGCCCGGCGAGCACGAGGACGCGGATCACGAGACCGCCGGCCCGGAGGTGCACGGGCACCCGCGGCCGGTCGAGCGGGTCCGCGACAGGGGCGGCGGACTGTCGACCGTCGGAGCGTGCTCTCACCGAGGCCTCCTTCACGAGGTAGGGGTGGATCCGGATGACGCCGACGGGTGAGGCATAGTTTGCGGGCGTGCGTTACTTCTACGACTGCGAGTTCATCGAGGATGGTCGCACGATCGACCTGGTGTCGATCGGGGTGGTCGCAGAGGACGGACGTGAATTCTACGCGGTGTCCACCGAGTTCGATCCCGACCGTGCGGGCAAGTGGGTGCGCAGGAACGTGCTGCCCAAGCTGCCGCAGCCGTCGTCGCCCCTCTGGAAGAGCCGCGCCCGCATTCGCGACGACCTCTACGCGTTCCTGATTCCCCGGCCCGGCATCGTCCCCGAACTGTGGGCGTGGGTGGCCGCCTACGACCACGTCGCGCTCTGCCAGCTGTGGGGTGACATGACGGAGCTGCCCCAGACGCTGCCCCGGTACACCCGCGAACTCCGGCAGTACTGGGAGGAGCACGGCAGCCCGGCGCTCCCACCTGCACCGGGCGACGCTCACGACGCACTCGCCGACGCCCGGCACAACCTGGCGAAGTTCGAGGCAGTTCAGGCGGCACGGTCACTCCGGTGACCTGACTCGCCATCGCTCCGGTCGAGCGAATATCCTGTATGGGTGAACTGGACTGTCGACGTGCCGATCGACCGCTTGCCCGAACTCCCGCCGCTGCCCACCGAGATGCGTGAGCGCCTCGACGCAGCGCTGGCCAAGCCCGCTGCCCAGCAGCCGCAATGGCCCGAAGGTCAGGCCGCCGCGATGCGGACCGTCCTCGAGAGCGTGCCCCCGATCACGGTGGCCAGCGAGGTCGTGGCCCTGCAGGAGAAGCTGGCCCAGGTCGCGCGCGGCGAGGCGTTCCTCCTTCAGGGCGGTGACTGCGCCGAGACGTTCGCGGACAACACCGAGCCGCACATCAAGGGCAACATCCGCACCCTGCTGCAGATGGCCGTCGTCCTGACGTACGGAGCGAGCCTGCCCGTCGTCAAGGTCGCGCGCATCGCCGGTCAGTACGCGAAGCCGCGGTCGTCGAACGTCGACGCCCTGGGTCTGCAGTCGTACCGCGGCGACATGATCAACTCCCTCGTCGCGGACGAGGCCGTGCGCGCCCACGACCCGTCGCGGCTCGTGCGGGCGTACGCGAACGCCAGCGCCGCGATGAACCTGGTTCGCGCGCTCACCGGCGCGGGCATGGCCGACCTGCACAAGGTGCACGACTGGAACCGCGAATTCGTGTCCTCGTCGCCGGCCGGGGCCCGCTACGAGGCACTCGCCGCGGAGATCGACCGCGGGCTGCAGTTCATGAACGCCTGCGGTGTCACCGATCCCAGCCTGCACCACGCGCAGATCTTCGCCAGCCATGAGGCGCTCGTCCTCGACTACGAGCGCGCGATGCTGCGCCTCGACAACGACGACGACCACGCCAAGCTGTACGACCTGTCCGCCCACTTCCTGTGGATCGGCGACCGCACCCGTCAGCTCGACGGAGCGCACATCGCGTTCGCTGAACTCGTGTCGAACCCGATCGGCCTGAAGATCGGTCCGAGCACCACCCCGGAGATGGCGGTCGAATACGTCGAACGCCTCGACCCCACCAACAAGCCGGGCCGGCTCACCCTCATCTCGCGCATGGGCAACAACAAGGTCCGCGACCTGCTGCCGCCCATCATCGAGAAGGTGCAGGCCACCGGTCACCAGGTGATCTGGCAGTGCGACCCGATGCACGGCAACACGCACGAGGCGTCCACCGGCTACAAGACCCGCCACTTCGACCGCATCGTCGACGAGGTCCAGGGATTCTTCGAGGTCCACAACGGTCTCGGCACCTACCCCGGTGGAATCCACGTCGAACTCACCGGTGAGAACGTCACCGAATGCCTCGGCGGCGCGCAGGACATCTCCGACCTCGACCTGTCCGGTCGCTACGAGACGGCGTGCGACCCCCGCCTCAACACCCAGCAGTCGCTGGAACTGGCGTTCCTCGTCGCGGAGATGCTGCGCGGCTGACCGCCCGCATCGGAGACCCTCACTGCCCTGCTCCCGCGGGGTCAGGGCAGTGAGACCAGGGTGACCGTGCTCCCCGGTTTCACCAGATCGCCGCTGCCCGGGTTCTGGCCGATGACCAGTGACCTGTCGGTGTCGGTCACCTGACGCACCTTCACGTCGAGTCCGAGACGGCTCAGTTCGTCGCGGGCGGATCCGACGGTCCGCCCCAGCATGGACGGCAACCGCACCGCGTTCGACACACTCAACGTCACGCTGGTGCCCGCATTGACAGTGGTGCCCGCCTTCGGGCTGGTGGCGATCGCGTCCCCGGCGGCGACGTTCCGGTCGAAGTCGGTCGTGGTGTCCTGCACGACGATGCCCACCGCCTCGAGCGACGCGCGTGCCTCGGCCTCCGACATGCCCTTCACGTCGGGAACGTCCACCGGCGGTGCACCTTTGCTGACGATCAGTTTGACCGTGGAACCGGTCGCGAGTTCCGTGCCCGGTGCCGGGTCGAGCGCGGCCACCGCACCGATCGGGACCTTCGCGCTGAACGCCTGACCGCCGTCGACCGGGGTGAACGTGCGGTTCCGCAGTTCCTGCTCGATCCCCGCGCGTTCGCCGCCCGCGGGCAGCGGCGGGACGGTCGGCCTGCCCAGCGAGACGAGCAGGGCCACCGTGCCGTCCCGGGAGATCCGCGACCCACCCGTCGGATCGGTACCCAGCACCGTGTCGAGCGCCGCCGTGTCCGAATACTGCCCGCGGATCTCCGTCGACAGACCGGCCGCTTCGATCGCCGTCACCGCGGCACCCCGCGACAGACCGTCGGTGGTCGGGACCGCGGTGAACCGGCCCGAACCCATCCACCAGCCACCGAAACCCACCGCCAGGGCGAGCATCAGGATCACGAGCAGCCACACGATCGTGGTCCGGCGGGACCGCTGCCGTTCGGCGGCGAAGTCGGGGTAGTGGTAGCCGTCGTCGGTTTCGTCGTCCACCGCGAACGGCGGTTCGTCCATCGGCGGCCGCGGAGTCTGGGTGGTGACGACCCTCGTGTGCTGGATTCCGGGCTGCGCAGGCAGCGGGCTGGGCGGCGACAGCGGCGCGGCGGGCGGAAGGTGCACCGTCGGCGGTGCGACGGGGCCCGGCGGCGCGGTCAGGGGAGGAGCGCTCGCGGCGGCCGCGGCGCTCAGGTGCTGCGCCGAGCGTCGCGGGGCGGGCACCCGGTACGCGGGCAGGTCGAGCGCCGCCGCGATGCCGCGCAACGCCGAACCCATCTGCTCGGCGTCGGCGAAGCGGTGCGACGGCTCCCGGTGCGTGGCCTCCGCGACGAGTTCGTCGAACTCGGGCGGCACACCCGCGATGTACGAACCCGGCCGCGGAACGTCCTGGTTGATTCGCTGATACGCCACGGACAACGACGTGTCTCCGGTGAACGGGGTCCGTCCGGTGAGGAGTTCGAACAGCAGGACACCGGTGGAGTAGACGTCACTGCGGGTGTCGGCGATCCCCGACGTCACCTGCTCCGGCGACAGATACGCCGCCGTGCCCAGAATCACACTGTGCGACGTGGTGTTCGACGCCGCAGCCGCCCGCACCAGACCGAAATCCGCGATCTTCACCTCACCGCCGTCGGAGATCAGGATGTTCTCGGGTTTGACGTCGCGGTGCACGAGACCCGCCCGGTGGGCGACGGCGAGCGCGTCGAGAACCGGCCCCACGACCGCGGCCACCGCGTGCGGCGGCATCGGCCCGCGTTCCCGCAGGAGTTCGCGCAGCGTTCCGCCGTCGACCAGTTCCATCACCAGGAACGCGTGATCGCGGTCGTGTCCCTGGTCGTACACCGCGACCAGGGAAGGGTGCTTGAGTCGCGCGACCGAGCGGGCCTCGAACTCGAACCGGGTCACGAACGCCGGATCGGCCGCGAACTGCGGATCCATCACCTTGATGGCCACCGGACGGTCGAGACGCGTGTCGAGCCCCCTGTACACGGTGGACATGCCGCCACGCGCGATCGTGGCATCCACCCGATAGCGCCGGTCGAGCAGCTCGCCGATCAAACGTTGACCTCCATCGTGCACAGTGTCCGTTCCCCCGTCAGTGCGCGCAGCCCGGCCACACGCCCCTCAATCGTAGCCAGCGACACCGACCGGTAGCGCCACGCCGGAGGCGACCAGATAACGTTAGGGGAGTGAGTGCCATCCCTTACTGTGACGATGTCCTGGACCCTTCCGTCTCGCTCCTCCAGCTGGTGGACGTCGCGAAGAACCTCGGTGTGGCCGTCACCCGCGTGCAGCAGCTTCTGCGGGATCAGCAGTTGATCGCTGTGCGCCGCGACGGCGTCCTCGGCGTCCCCGAACTCTTCTTCGACGAGACCGGTGAGACCGTCAAATGGCTGCCCGGTCTCATTGCGGTGCTGCACGACGGTGGATTCAAGGACGAGGAAATCCTGCTGTGGCTGTTCCGTGAGGACGACAGCCTCCCCGGCACGCCCGTCCAGGCCCTGCACGGCGACCTTGCCCGCGAAGTGATCCGCCGCGCTCAGGCGATGGGATTCTGACCGCCGGTCACCACATCCTGCCGCGGGCAGGCACCGCGAGCCGGGCGAACTGAGGCACCGCCGTCGCCCACCGGTTTCTCCGCGGAACGGTGGCGCGCCGGTCGAGGACCCGGTACCCGCCACGTTCGATCTCGTCGAGGATGCGCGAGTACAGCACGAACGCCGTACGGATGCCGGGTTGGACGCGTCGATCCAGCATCGCGATGCCCGGTTCCGCGTCCCGGTACACCGACCGGGTGACCGCGATCAGGTGGGCGAGCGCCCGCACGATGCGCTGGTCCGTCGTGCCGCGGCGGCGGCTTTGCGCGAGGAGTTCGGTGTCGACTCCGAACGCGGCCAGCTCCTCGGCCGGGAGATAGACCCGGCCCCGATCCAGGTCCTCGCCGACGTCGCGAAGGAAATTGGTCAGCTGGAACGCCTCCCCGAGGGCCGCGGCGTGCGGTTCGGCGCCGGGCCCGGTGGTGCCGAGGACGGGCAGCATCTGCAATCCGATCACGACGGCCGACCCGTACATGTACGTGCGGAGTTCGGTCAGAGTGCCGTAGTCGGCCCGGTGCTCCGGAGTCCCCGGAACGTCCATCCGCATCGAGTTCAGGAACGCGAAGAAGTAGTCGTGGGGGATGGCGAAGTCCGCCACGGTGTCGAGGAACGCGGGAAGGACCCGCCGCATCTCCGGTGAGCAGGCGGTGTCACCGACGGCGTTCTTGTCGGTGAAGCCGCGCCGTAGCACCGCGTCGATCCGGTCGAGTTCGGCGGCGCACTCCCCGGCGGTCCGGCCGGGATCGACGTCCACGAGGTCGTCGACCGTGCGGGCGAACCCGTAGAGGGCGTGCACGGCGGCCTGGCGGCGCTCGGGAAGCAACCGGGTGGCCAGGTGGTACGTGCGTCCGTGCTCTGCCGTCACCGCGCCGCAGTACCGGTAACTGTCGGACAGCGCGGTCATCGACCGGTCATTCGAGGCCGGGCGACGACGCAGCACCTGCGAGGTCGGAGGTGCGCTCTTCCTCGACGGGCCGGGGTGCGCGCAGCCGCAGCGGGTCGACCGTGCGCAGCGACACCGCCGCCACGACCGCGGCGAACGTCGCGAGCATCACGTGCGCCAACGTGTAGAGCCCGATCGACCCGTCCGGCTGGAAGACCAGCATCAACCAGGTGGACAACCCGACGAGGATCATCAGGGTCCGCGTCGACAACGCGAAGCCGGCCGCGATGGCGATCGGCCACGAGTAGTACCACGGCAGCGCCGCGGGCGACAGAATCACGATCGCGACCAGGACGATGAGGATTCCGAGGATCGCATCCCGCTCGGTCTTCCGGTACCGCCACCAGGCGGCGAGCACGATCGCGACGAGGGCCACCGCACAGATCGGGCGGGTGACGGCCAGGACCTCGCCCAGCCGCAGGTCCGCGAACCACGACGTTCCGACCGTCACGAAGTGGGCGAGGATCGTCGGCAGCGACAACCAGTTGATGATCTTGTTCGAACCGGACAGCGCCGTCATCCAGCCGAGCCCGACACCGGCGACGGCCGATGCGGCGGCGAAGACGACCGCGAACACGGCGAATCCCGCGCCGGCGGTCTTCGCGAACGACGCGAGCGGCGACGCGGGTGTGCGCCCTTCCGCCTCGGCCTTCTCCTTCTCGTGGAGCATCCAGATCCACACCATGAAGGGCAGCGCGGCGCCTGCGGTCGCCTTGATCGCGACCGCCACCGCGACGAGCGCGATGCCGGCCAGATGGCGGCGCTCGAGGACGAGCGCGATGCCGGCGATCATCAGGCCGACCATCAGCAGTTCGTTGTGGACACCGCCGATGAGATGGACGAGGACCAGCGGATTGAGCACGGCGAGCCACAGCGCGATGGCCGGATTACCGCCGAGGTGCCGCGCGAGGTGCGGAACGCCCCAGACCATCAGCGCGAGCCCGGGCAGCATCGTCACGCGCAGCAGCATCGTCCCGGCGATCACGTTGTCGCCGGTGATCGCGGTGATGCCCTGACTGAGCAGCAGGAACAGCGGACCGTACGGCGCGGTGGTGGTGGTCCACACGTTGCTGACGTTGTCGAGGAGGATCCCGGGGTTGACCACCGGACCGACGGCGTAGGGGTCGAACCCGTCACGCAGCAGCGCGCCCTGCGCCAGGTAGGAGTACGCGTCCCGGCTGAACATCGGCACGGCCAGCAGCAGCGGCGCCGTCCACACCGGAACGACCATCCGTAACTGCCGGAGCGTGACGTCGCCGCCGAGCGTGGCGCGGCCCAGCCGCACCCACGCCGTGATCATCGCGACGACACCGATCCAGACGATGACGGTCGACAGGATCTGACCGTGACCGAACCGGAGCCACGACAGGTGCATCGCCTCGAGCAACGGGTCCTCGCGGCGGACGCTGCCCGCACCGAAACCACCGAACGTGATCATCACGGCGCCCACGAAACCGAGGAGCGCGGCATGCCCCTCCGGGCTGCGGAGGAAGTCGGCCGTGGACTGGGGCCACGACCGCTGCGGCGTGGTCGTCGCAGCGGCGACGGTCGCCTGCCGGGCAGAGGACGTCATGAGTGCAGATTCCTCCCCCGAGGTGAGTTCGGTTGCGGTCGGTGCGCTCGTCGTCGCGCGCATCGCATGGTCGAGGAACCAGTTTAATTGCTGCCGGCACCAGTTCTCGCCACGCCTCGCCCTATCCTCCCGCACTTCGTGCTTTCGAGTGCAATTGCGCACTTCGTGCCGTGACGGGCCCGGTGATGCGTGCGGCCGCGAGTTTCCCCGACAGCAGGACGGTCGGAACCCCGACACCGGGCACGGTCCCGGAACCGGCGAGGACGACGTTGTCGAGGCCCCCGACCAGGTTGGGGCGCCGGAACGGTCCCGTCTGCCGGAACACGTGCGCCGCCGCGAAGGGGCTGCCCGCCGCCATGCCCTTCCCGAGCCAGGTCAGCGGAGTGTCGACGTGGTCGATGGTGAAATGCTCCGCGATCCCGCTGTAGCCGCGCTTCTCGAGTTCGCGCAGCAGTTCGGTCACGTACGGGCCGGTCAGCGAGGACCACTCCAGTGGTGCGCTGTGCAGGTTGGGGCAGGGAGCCAGCACCGACAGCGGTTCCGAGGCGGTGCCCGCGCGGTCCACGGCGAGGCCCGGGTCCGACACGGCGGGCCGGGTGATCAGCAGCGACGGGTCGGTCATCAGCCGTCCGCGTCCCCGGCGTGCGGTGATCTCCGCGAACGTCCGCTTCCACGCGTGACCGAAGTCGATGGTGTGGTGCCGCTGGGCGGCCCACCCTGATGCGACCGCGGTGGGGACGGTCCCGTGCAGGACCACGGCGGACGGCGACACCCGCACCCGGCGGGGGGTCCGGCGGGTCACCGGGCGCAGCAGCGCGTCGACGACGGCCGTGTCGGCGGTGAGCACCAGCGCGTCGCAGTCGATGCGGTCACCCGTAGACGTGACGACGGCGCCGACGCGATCACCGGTTCGCTCGAGTGCCGCGACCTCGGTGCCGAACCGGATCTCCCCACCCGCGGTGGTGAGGGCGTCGGCGAGGGCGAGCGCGATCGAACGCATCCCGCCCCGGGGGAAGTAGACGCCGAGCGAGGTGTCCATGTGGGCGATCGCGCCGTACACCGCGAGGGCGTCGGCGGGGGCGACGCCGGCGTACAGCGCCTGGAACGTGAAGATCCGGCGCAGTCGCGGATCCGTGACGGTCCGGTCGACCCGGGCGCCGAGCCGGCCGAATCCGCCCAGCGCGGTGAGCCTCAGCAGATCCTTCGCGGCCTCACGGGACGAGACGAGATCCAGCGGCGAGTCGAAGTTCGCGTCCATGAAGCGGTGGTACTCGGCGTCGAAGATCCGGCCGAGCCAGCGCCGCAGCCGCAGGTACCGGGCCGATTCGTCCGGCCCGCACACCCGGCCGACCTCGGCGGCCATCGCGTCGGGATCGGAGTGGACGTCGAGCGAGGAACCGTCCGCGAAGCGCGCGTGATACGCCGGGGCCAGCCGTTCGAGGACCAGCGGCGGGCGGGTCGACGTGAAATTCGCGCCGACGGCGGCGAGGGCTTCACCGACTAGTTCGGGCATCGTGAGGACGGTCGCACCGTTGTCGATGTCGTAACCGGGACCGCGGTAGGTGCCGACCCGGCCGCCCGGTGACGACTCCCGTTCGAGGACGGTGACGCGGCGGCCCGATCCGGTGAGGTGCAGGGCGGCGGAGAGACCGGCGAGACCCGCGCCGACGACCACGACGTGATCGGTGCGGCCGGGAACCGTCCGGAGCGCGCGAGCCACCGCGGGCCTCAGTAGTCGCGGCGCGTCGCGGCGACGGCCATCTCGGTGAGCTGCTGCCTCGCCGCGGCGGTGGCGGTGCTCGTCTCCAGCGTGGACAACGCGTTCGCGACGAGATCCTCGATCTGCTTCTCCACGTCCGCGACCGCGCCGAGCGAGGTGATCGTGTTCCGGAGGGTGTCGACGTCCGAATCGGACAGATCGGTGCCGATGCCCTCGCGGAGCAGGGTGGCCGCCGCGGGGTCGCCCGCATCGGCGCGCTGCAGCGACATCGCGAACAGGACGGTGCGCTTGCCGGCCCGCAGGTCGTCGCCCGACGGCTTGCCGGTCACGGCCGGATCCCCGAACACGCCCAGCAGGTCGTCGCGGAGCTGGAAGGCGATACCGATGTCGGTGCCGAATCGGCGGTACGCCGAGACCAGGGTGTCGTCGGCGCCGGCGAGTGCCGCGCCGAGATGGAGCGGCCGCTCGATGGTGTACGCCGCGGTCTTGTACCGGTTGACCTTCATGGCGGCATCGATCGACTCGTCCGCCCGGGCCTCGTTGCTGATGTCGAGGAACTGCCCGCCGAGCACCTCGGTGCGCATCGCCGACCACACGGGGGAGATGCGGGCCGACGCGTCCGGGGTGATGCCCGATTCGCGGATCATGTCGTCGGCCCAGGCCAGGGCCAGATCGCCGAGGAGGATCGCGACGCCCTCGCCGAAGTGAGCGGAATCACCGCTCCACCCCCCGGCGCGGTGCTGTTCCGCGAACTCGACGTGGACGGTGGGGAACCCGCGGCGCGTCGTGGAGGCGTCGATGATGTCGTCGTGGACGAGGGCGCAGGCCTGCACCAGTTCCAGCGCGGAGCAGGCGCGGAGCACGGGCCCGGCCTCGGGGCCCCGGGCGTCGCCGCCCGCCCCGAGCCAGCCGGTCCACGCAAAGGCAGGACGGACCCGCTTGCCTCCGCGCAGAACGAAGTCCTCGAGCGTCGTCACGGCCTCGCGGTAGCCGCCGCCCACGGCGTCGACCAGGTCCTGCCGGCTGGTGAAGAAGTCGCGCAGCGCATTTTCGACCTCGGCCGCGAGGGCGGAGGGGCGCGTTCCAACGGACAGTGTTGCCTCCAGGATCGAAATTTCGCGTGCGCGCCGAGACCGGCGGCAGGCGTCGACACCACCATAGTGGGCGCTCGTCCGGGCGGCCGGTTGCCCGGATCCCGGGTGCCTGCGGAGACGCAGTGGGTGCATTGCGCCGGACACTACCTATGCTGGACGGGTGACATTCGATTCCGTCAGGGGGCGGGCCAGCGAAGGCTGGGTGACCCGCACCCCGTCCATCGTCGACCGGATCCGGTCGTCCGGCGACGGTCGGGTGCCCTTTTCCGTCGAGTTCTCGCCGCCGCGGGACGAGGCCGCCGAGGCCCGTCTGTGGCGCGCCGTCCGCGAGTTCGAGCGGATGGGTCCGGCCTTCGTCTCCATGACCTACGGTGCCGGCGGGTCGACGCGCGACCGCACGGTCCGCGTCACCGGACAGCTCGCCGAGGAGACCACACTCCTGCCGGTCGCGCACCTCACCGCCGTGTCCCACAGCGTCGACGAGCTGCGGTCGATGGTCGGCGCCTACGCCGACCGCGGAATCAGCAACATCCTGGTCCTGCGCGGCGATCCGCCCGGTGACCCGCTGGGCGAATGGGAGAAGCACCCCCAGGGCGTCGAGTACGCCGAGGAACTCGTCCGGCTCGTCCGCGACCTCGGTGACTTCCACGTCGGTGTGGCGTCGTTCCCGGAAGGCCACTACCGAGCGCCCGATCTCGCGCACGACACCCGGTACCTGGTGTCGAAGCTGCGGGCGGGCGCCGAGTACTCGATCACTCAGATGTTCTTCGACGTCGACGACTACCTGCGTCTGCGCGACCGGGTGACGGCGTACGACCCCGAGCAGGGCGCGAAGCCGATCATCCCCGAGATCATGCCGATCACGTCGCTGGGGTCGGTCCGCCGCATGCTCGAACTGTCGGGGTCGCGTCTACCGGCGCACCTCGAGAAGCGGCTGGCCACGGCCGCGGGCGACGGTCCGGAGGAGAACCGCGCCGCTGTGCGCGAGATCGGCATCGACCTCGCCACCGAGATGAGTGAACGTCTCATCGCGGAGGGTGCGCCCGGCCTGCACTTCATCACCCTCAACTTCGCGCGCGCCACCAGCGAGGTGCTCGCCCGGCTCGGCGACAAGGTCGGTTCGGGTGTGGCGGATCCGGCCCCGGTCACCCCGGCGCCGGTCAGCTGAGCGTCCGGCCCTTCCACCGGGTGCGCCCACGCCGATGACTGCGGTGTGACGACACGGTCAGCGCCGTCACCGCGGCGACGGACAGCGGGTGTGCGAGCGCGCCGGCCATGTCCGCGGTGGTGAGGCGGCCGCCGCGTTCGAGTGCCCGGGCACACAGCCGGGACGTCGTGGCCGCGAGATACCCCACCGCGCCCCACCGGCGGACGCGTCCGCGTCCCGCCGCGAGCGCGACCGGCGGCACCAGGTACGCCACGGTCGCGACACCGAGGACCGCGGCGGCGCCGAGGCGGGAGCCGAAGGCCGTCCACAGCCAGCGGTCGTAGCCGCGGCGCAGCGCTCCGGCGTCCTCGTACATCCGGCACGACGCCGACCGGCCGGCCACGACCAGCGTGGTCGCCCGCCCGCACCGGCGAAGCAGGCGTGCGATGTCGAGATCCTCGGTCACGCTGTCGGCGACGGCCCGGTGACCCCCGACGTCGCGGTACGCGGCGGCGTCGAAGACCATGAACTGCCCGCAGGCGACGGCGGTGGACGGGCGCCGCGAGCGGTTGGCGAGTCGGACGGGCAGCGTCGCCGCCCACGACCAGCCGAGCAGCGGCTGCACCAGGGCCTCGCCTGCCGACCCCGCCTGCTGGAACGGCCACGCGCAGACCAGGGCCGTGTCGGACGCGCGCAGGGCGGCGCAGGCGGCGGTCAGCGCGTCCGGGCGCAACCGCACATCGGCGTCGAGGAACACGAGGATCCCGGTGCCTGCCCGGCCCTGCGCGAAGGCGTGCTCGCTCACCCGGTGGCAGGCCGCGGGTTTACCCACCCACCCCGGCGGCGGTTCCGCGGTTCCCCGCACCACCGAGAACCGGGGGTCGCCGCCGGCCGCCGCCTCCGCGGCCCCGGCCGTCCCGTCCGTGGAGGCGTCGTCGTAGACGAACACCCGGAGATCGTCGACCCCGCGCTGTTCCCGCAGGTCGCGGATCAGGCCCGGCAACCGGTCGCGCTCGTCCCGGGCCGGGACGCAGACCGTGACGGGTTCGGTGACCGGGCGGGCCGGAGTAGGCAGGCGCGGTGCGAAGCGCAGGTTGGCGGCGGCGACGGCGAGACCGAACACCGAGACCAGGGAGCCGAACCGGACCACCCGCTCGATCGGCGCAGCGGTCACACCTCCGAGTGGTCCCGTCCGCGACGGCTGCCGAGCACCGGTTCCTTGTTGCGGGCCATCCACGCCAGCGCACCGACGATGACGGCGACACCCAGCGTCACACCGGCCATGATGCCCGCCCAGCCGGCGAAACTGCGGGTGCTGGGATCCGAATAGCGCACCTCGGCCCGGATCGTCGACGTGTCGCCGGCGGGCAACTTCCACGACACGATCGAATCGCCCTCACGGGTGCCGTTGGTGGTGGCGACGCGGGCCGGGAACGCGATCGTGAACTGCACGTCGGTGCCCTGAGCGGGGACCGAACTGAGATCGGCCTTCCCGTCGAGGGTCACGAGGTCGCCGGTCCGCTGGAGCGAGATCTGGAAACTTCCCGTGGCCTGCTCCGACATGGTGCCGAGCTGCTGCACGTCGCCGAACGTGAGGTCGCTGAAGAACGCCTGGCTGCCCACGTAGCCGTCCTTCTTGTACTCCTGGACACGCACCTTGTCCGACAGCGAGCCGGGGGGAGTGAGCTGGGGGCCCTTGTCCTGATCGTTCGCCGGCACGGCGGCGGCCACGATCTGGCCGGAGACCCGGTCGTCGGCGGACACGCCCATCGACACCTGAACCCGCAGGCATCCCGCGAGGAACGGTACGAGGAGAAGTCCGAGGACGGCGAGGGACGCGGCCCTCCGCGAGCGGGTCGAGGTCGGAACCGAAGGCAGCTGCACAGTCGTATCGTGCCAGGGGACCGGTTCGGTGTCAGGCGTGAGGGTGCGTGTCGCGGGCCCCGGGGCGCCGGACGCCCGGCCGCAGCAGCGAGACCAGCAGGGGAACTCCCAGGATTCCCATCGCGCACCACCCGTAGACCGCCGAATACCGCAACTCGGGGGCGTCCAGGAAGACGGAGTGGGCCAGCGCCGAACCCAGCCACGTCCACAGGAACAACCCGATCGGGACGCCGTCGCGGTGCCGGGTTCCCGTGCCGAAGCGGCGGTCGATCCGGTCGACCGCGACCGCCATCACCGTCGCGACGACGAACCACCCCGCGTAGTTCGTCAGCGGAATGTGCTCGACCCCGGGCAGGCCGGCGTCGGTAACGCACCAGCGCCACTGGCCGTCCGCGACCATCTGCGGGTCCAGATACAGGTCCCAGCCGACGACGCCGACGGTCGTCAGCGCGACCCGGACGGCCCGCCGGTGCGGGCCGCGGGCGAGCGCCGACGCCACACACCACACCGGGTAGAAGCCGGCGGTCCAGGCGAACGGCACCACCAGGGGCACCCCGGCGAGCGCGGGACCGAGCCGGTCGACGCTGTAGTCGTAGCAGCCGTAGGGAAAGCCGGTCGCCGTCCCGGCGACCTCGGAGACCAGACCCAGCCCGGCCGTCACGACCACGAGTCCCACCGCCCAGCGTCCGCCCCGGGTCACGGCCGCATGGGTGATCGAGGCGGCGGCGAGCAGGACGACGACGAACACGGTGACGACGTCGCGGACCCCGCCGTGCACCAGCGGGTAGAGGATCTGCGCCGCGATCGCCGCCCCCGCGAGAACGGCGGGAACGCGGGCGGTCATCGCCGGCGCCACACGCGGGCCAGACCCTTTCGGTCGTCGCGGAGCGCGATCCGGGCGGCGCTGCGGCCGCTCGCGCCGGACACCCCGCCACCCGGATGGGTCGAGGCCCCCGTCAGGTACAGGCGGTCCGCTCCCGGAACCCGGTGCCCCGACAACTCGGGAAGGGGACGCCACATCATCATCTGGTCCAGTGACATCTCCACGTGCATGACGTTGCCGCCGAGCAAACCCATCTCGTCTTCGAGGTCCTGCGGAGACTGCACGTGCCGGTCGAGGACGGACTCGCCGAAACCGGGTGCCAGCGCGTCCATCTCCGCCACGATCCGATCGGCCTCCGGCGCGGCGAGGTCCGTCCACCGCCTGCCGCCGGTCAGCCGGTACGGCTGCCACTGCGACCACAGGGTCACCTGGTGCCTGCCCTCGGGCGCGATGGTGGGATCGAGCCCGCTGAAGCTCATCCCCAGCACCGCGGGCCGCGGCGGGAGCTCCCCGGCGAGCGCCGCCCCGTGCGCGAGCCGCAGCTGGGCGCGATCCGAGACCAGCAGCTGGAGCCCGTGGGTGACGGTGTCGTCGGGCGCACTCGGATAGGCGGGGAGCGCGTCGGTCGCCAGCCGCACCACCATCCCGATCCCCGGGCCGACGCGGATCCGGCGACGCCACCGGGCGAGCGTCTGCGCGTCGTACCCGCCGCGTTCGAGCAGGCCGAGGGTGGTCAGCACGTGGCAGCCCGCGACCACCGCGCGGGAGCGGATCTCGCGGCCCGACGACGTCCGGGTCGTCCAGGTGCCGCCGTCGCGGCTCAGCGAGACCACCGACTCGCCGAGCGTGACCGTCCCGGCGTCCGACCGCAGCCGAGAGGCGAGCGCCGCGGTCAGGGCTCCGCTGCCGCCGACGGCCCGGCCGGGCGGAACGGTGTGCATCAAGGCCGCGAACCCGACCATCGGCGCCGTCCCCGGCTCCGACATCGGCGGACCGGACTGGGCGCCGAACCATGCGAGTGCCGCCTTGAGTCGTTCGTCGTCGAAATACTCGTCGAGCAGTGCGTCGCCGGAACCGAGGAACTGCCGGGAGAGGTCGCTGCCGCCGCCGCCCGTGTCGAGCCCCCAGAACGACGAGAGCAGCGCGGGCGCGGTCGGCGGATTCGAGAACGCGCGCATGACGCGGGCGCTGCGCGGACCCCACACGTCCACGAACCGGCGGTACGCGTCGGCGTCCGCGGCCCCACAGGACTCCTCGATGGACCGGCACGTCCCCTCGAGGCTGCGGCGGAACACGATCCCGGGCCGGTCCGTCCCCGCGGGGGCGGGGGCGAACGCCCACGGATCGCAGTCGAGGTACCGCAGGCCGTGCGCGCCGAGGTCGAGTTCCTCGACGATTCCCGTGTGCCGGACCATGATGTGCGCGGACGACCCACGGTCGACCTTGTATCCGGGGAAGCGTTCCACCGTGGACACCGCTCCGCCGAGCACGGTGTCGCGTTCGATCACCTCGACCGACCACCCGGACCGCGCGAGGTAGCACGCCGACACCAGCGCGTTGTGTCCCGACCCGACGACCACCGCGTCGATCACAGGGGAAGCCCGCGTCCCAGCACCGCGAACGGCCGGTTGTCCCCGGCGAATCGGAAGTGGCGCAGGACATCCCGGAAGCCGAGGCGGCGGTACAGCCGCCACGCGCGGTTGTCCTCGTCCGCCACTTCCGGGGTGGAGAGCAGCACTCCGCGTTCGGGTCTGCGTTCGAGGAGGCGCAGGAGCAGGGTCTCGCCGAGCCGGTGTCCCTGGGCGTCCGGGTGGACGTGGAGTTCGGTGAGTTCGAAGTAGTTGCCGAGGATCACGTCGATCTGGTCGCGGGTCCACCCGGTGTGGCGCAGACCGGAACGGACCTGCTGGTGCCACCACTGCTCGGGGGCCCCGCGGTAGCCGTAGGCGATGGCGACGAGGCGGGCGGCCGCGTCATCGGTGGATCCGTCACCGGCCGGGACGAGTGCGCCGACGCCGCGCCACCCCGACCGCTGGAGGTGCTCGTTCCACATCGGCGCCCGGTGGTATTCGGTGCCGTGGGGATAGCCCATGGCGGCGACGTAGATCGACAGCGCCTCGTGCAGGCGGTCGCGGAACTGGGCGGCCGAGAGTTCGACCACGCGCGGAGTCTGGTCAGCGTTCGGTTCGACCGGTCTCACCTTTCTCTTGACGACGTGTCGGTGGGTCCAGCTATATTGAATAGGTCGAACAGATGTTCGATGGCGGGGATCCGGCGATGCTCGAGGGAAGCGAGCATCGCCGGCCCCCGGACTTACGACCTGACTACGCCCGGCGGGGTGGTTGCACCGGGGTTTTGGAGGTGTTCGAAGTGATGACGAACCCGGTCACGGGACCGACCTCTGGGAACTCGCACCGGCGGGGTGACGTACGCAACCCGGCCACGAGGCGCGGTTCGGTGCTGCTCGATCGCGCCGACGCGCTCCTCGCCCAATCGGTGGGGGCAGGTGGCCCGGCGGATCGATTCCACAGCGCGTACCTGGCCGCGTTGCGCGGCGCGGGCGCGGTGCTGGCCGCCGCGGAGGGGCCTGCGGCGGGGAGCAAGAGGACACGAACACGTAACGCCTGGGTGCTCATGGCGCGCGCGGCGCCGGAGTTCGGGAATTGGGCCGACTACTTCGCCGGACACTCGGGCACCCGCGCCGCCATCGAGGCGGGAATGTCGCGAACCCTCACCGATCTCGAGGCCGACGAGTTCTTCGTCGAGGTCGGGCGCTTTCTCCAGGCCGTCGAAGAGCACATCGGACGTGGCGCAGGTCTCGATTTGCGGGCCTCCTGAGCGGCGGGCGCCCGGAAACGGCGGGAAAACGGTGAGGCGTCCGCGACATTGCGGTGCCCCGAACGTCGTTCGGTGCGGGAGTCCGTAAGGTTGGTGGGGAACTCGTACGTGGAGTAGGTGGTACGGGGATCGAACTGCTCGTATTATTAAATCTAGGTAGCCGCCAAAGTCGGTTACCCACCGTCTCGCACCGTGAGGCGGTGGCCAACACTCCAGTGCCGGGGGAGGTACCGTGCCACTCTCCGAGCACGAGCAGCGCATGCTCGACCAGATCGAGAGCGCTCTCTACGCCGAGGATCCCAAGTTCGCCTCCACTGTGCGAGGCGGTCGCATGCGTGCGGCATCGAGTCGTCGTCGATTGCAGGCGGTGGCCCTGTTCGTTCTGGGCCTTGTTCTGCTCATCGCCGGCGTCGCCCTTCCGATCAAGCCGGGCGGTTTCCCCGTCATCAGCCTGATCGGCTTCATCGTCATGTTCGGTGCCGGAGTCCTCCTCCTGTGGGGTGGAGGAAAGAGCAAGTCCGGACAGTCCTCGCGTGGTGGCTCGACCACGCAGGGTGAGACCGGCCGTGCCGAACGCGGTAAGCCCCGAAGCGGGCGCAAGAGTGGCGGATTTTCGTCGCGAATGGAAGACCGCTTCAAGAAGAGATTCGAGCAGGAGTAGTACGACCCGCTCGGCAGTTCAGTGGCGGCGTGGCATGTGATGCCACGCCGCCACTGCTGTCTCCGGGGCCGGCACCCGGTCGCCCGGCGCCCATTCGGCCCGGTCGTGCCCGGCAGGTGGGGCCAGTGAATGCTCCAGCCCACGAATCCCCACCCTCACCCACCCCGTTTCCCCACTTTCCCCCCTCGGGTCTGCGACAAGCCGTGGGGCAGGGGTAACGCACCAGTCCGGTGAGCTCTCACCTGGGCTTTTCCGGTGTTCCGCGCCGCTGTGTGCCGGGGCGCGATCGATGGTGCCCGTGGCGATGATCACGTCGGGAATCTTCCCCCACCCACTCCAATCTGCGTTGACCAGCAAGTATTGGGCAAATAGGGGGACAACACGCCGTTATCTGCCTTGTGGGTGGGGGAAAGTGGGGTACTGTGGTGCGCAGCGGGGAGCGAAGGTGAACCGCCCGGGCATACGGCGTTCGATTTCGAACGCGGTGGGAGGTGTCGAGTGTTTCTCGGTACCTACACGCCGAAGCTCGACGACAAGGGGCGGCTCACGTTGCCCGCAAAGTTCCGGGATGCGCTGGCGGGAGGGTTGATGGTCACCAAGGGTCAGGATCACAGCCTCGCGGTGTATCCCCGGGAAGAATTCACCGCTCTCGCACGCAAGGCCGCGGCCGCGTCGAGAAGCGATCCGGAGGCGCGAGCCTTCGTTCGCGGACTGGCGGCAGGTACCGACGAGCAGCACGCAGATGCCCAGGGGCGCATCACCCTCTCGGCAGATCACCGTCGTTACGCGGGTCTCTCCAAGGACTGCGTAGTGATCGGTTCGGTCGATTTCCTCGAAATCTGGGATGCGCAAGCCTGGCAGACCTATGTCGAGGCGAACGAGGAGAACTACTCGCAGGCAACAGGAGTCGCGCTCGGCGAAATCGTCTGAGCGTGAACACGTCCCGGCGAATGCCGCGAGGCCTCTGTCCGACGGAACCCTGACGCACTTCCCCAGCGCCAGGTTTTCATTTCGGGCAGGGACCTCGAAGCATTCGCCACGGCAACTGGCCGACACGAGAAGTTCGAGCAGTGAACCCCGGCACCGGGCTTGTTCACCCGCACCGCAGAGCAGGAGCCGGAGGGATCATGGTGGATCACGAGGGGGAAGATTCCTCGCCCGCCGATGGTTTCGGTCACATCCCGGTACTGCTTCACCGCGCAGACGAACTGCTGGGCCCCGCTCTCACCGCGAACGACCCGCAAGGCGGGGGCGCCGTGATGATCGACGCGACCCTCGGCCTCGGCGGGCATTCCGAGCACTTCCTGCGGACCTACCCCCAGCTGAGGCTCGTCGCCCTCGACCGTGATCCGCACGCACTGGAGATCGCCGGCGGCCGGCTCGCCCCGTTCGCGGACCGGATCACGTTCGTGCACACCCGCTACGACGGCATCGAGGATGCGCTCACCCAGGCGGGTCTCTCCGCGCGGGAGTCGGTGCACGGCATCCTCTTCGACCTCGGCGTCTCCTCGATGCAGCTCGACGAATCGGATCGCGGGTTCGCGTATTCGATCGACGCGCCCCTGGACATGCGGATGGACCCGACCACCGGCATCACCGCGGCCGAGGTCCTCAACACGTACAGCCACGGAGATCTCGCTCGCATCCTCAGCACGTACGGCGAGGAGCGCTTCGCGGGCAAGATCGCGTCCGAGGTGGTCCGGCAACGCGCGAAGGAGCCGTTCACGACCAGCGCACCGCTGGTCGAACTGCTGTACCGCACCATTCCTGCGGCGACCCGCCGTACCGGGGGACATCCGGCGAAGCGGACGTTCCAGGCCCTTCGAGTGGAGGTCAACGGCGAGCTCGATTCACTGCGCGCCGCGGTACCGGCTGCACTCGACGCGTTGACCGTCGGGGGACGCGTCGTGTTCATGTCGTACCAATCCCTGGAAGACCGGGTCGTCAAGCAGGAAATCACCCCCAGGTCCAAGTCGAAGAGCCCGGAGGGGCTTCCCGTCGAATTACCGGGGATGGGACCGGAGTTCCGGATCCTCACACGAGGGGCGGAGCGCGCGTCCGAGCAGGAAATCGAAGAGAACCCACGATCAGCCCCGGTGCGGTTGCGCGCTGCAGAAAGAATTGCCAGGAGGTCGGCGGCATGACGGTTCAGGTGAGTTCCACCGAGATTCGGCCCGCGCGGGCGGACAACCGGTCGGGCGCGGCTGAGCGGGCGTACAAGAAGCGCACCCAGCGCGCGGCCGTGCACAACGGATCCGCGATCGCCGTCTCCGGCAAGAACCGCACCGGCACGCTCACCGCCCGCATTCCGTTCGTGGCGACGATCCTCGTTCTGCTCGCGACGGGCCTGGCCGTCACACTGCTGCTCACGACCCGGTCCGCGGAGGACTCGTACCAGCTGAGCGCCGCCCGCGCGCACAACCAGTCGCTCGCGGAGGAGAAGGCGGCGCTCCAGCGTGACGTCGAGACCGCCAACTCCGCCCCGAAACTGGCGGAGGAAGCGGCCAAGCTCGGCATGGTCCCCGCGAACGACCCGGCTCGGCTCGTCGTCCACCCCGACGGCAGCGTCGAGGTCGTCGGAAAACCGGCCCCGGCGTCGGGTGCGCCCGTGCCTCCACTCGACGCGGCCGCCCCGAACACCCAGCGTGGCAACTCCGTGGCTACCGCCCCGAATCGAGGGAGCACCACGCAGTCTCCGCGCGCCACGCCGCAGCCCGGCAATGGCACGGAGATCCAGGCGCAAGGTGAACAATTGGTTCCCGTGATCCCTTCGGCCGCCGCACCGACGACTGCTCCACCCTCCGGTGGTCGCCGGTGAGTCGAAGCGCACCGAGAAATCGTCCCCGGCGCCCTGCGGGCGCCGGGAGCGCGTCATTTCCGTTCAGGCAACGGATCGGGCGCGGACTGATGTTCTTGGCGCTCGGCCTCGCCGCCGTGCAGCTTCTGTGGATCCAGGTCATCGACGCACCGCAACTGTCCGCGGAGGCGGCGAACCAGCGCACGACCACCGAGGTGGATCCGGCGCTGCGCGGGTCGATCACCGACCGCAACACCAATCCCATCGCCTTCACGATGGAAGCGAAGGCGCTGACGTTTCAGCCCACGCGGGTGCGCAAGGAACTCGAGGAGGCGAAGGCCAAGAGCGATACCGCCCCCGACGTCGATTCGCGACTCGACGCGATCGCGAAGGAGATCCACGACCGGCTCGGCGACGCCGCACCGGAGAAGGATCTGAAGGAGAAACTGCACGGCGACGAGACGTTCGTCTATCTGGCGCGCAGCGTCGACCCGAACATCGCCGCGCAGATCAGCGACAAGTTCCCGGAGGTCGGCCTCGAACGCCAGGACATCCGCGAGTACCCGGGCGGGTCCCTTGCCGCCAACCTCGTCGGCGCCACCGGCTGGGACGGTCACGGACTGCTCGGCCTCGAGGATTCGCTCGACTCCACCCTCGCCGGCACCGACGGCTCCCAGACGTACGACAGGGGCTCCGACGGCGCGGTGATTCCCGGCAGCTGGCGTGACAAGCAACCGGCGGTGGACGGATCGAGCGTCGAGCTCACCATCGACTCCGACCTGCAGTACTACGTACAGCAGCAGGTTCAGATGGCCAAGGACAAGTCCGGCGCGAAGGACGCGTCGGCGGTCGTGCTCGACTCCCACACCGGTGAGGTGCTCGCGATGTCGAACGACAGCACGTTCAATCCCGCGATCGGGGTCGGCAACAACCCGCGAACGGTGGAGATGGGCAACCTGCCGGTGAGCACGCCGTTCGAGCCGGGATCCGTCAACAAGATCGTCACCGCGGCGGCCGCGATCGAGTACGGGCTGACCTCACCCGACGAGGTTCTCGAGGTTCCCGGCAGCATTCAGATGTCGGGTGTGTCGGTGAAGGACGCGTGGGACCACGGGGTCGCGCCGTACACGGCCACGGGCGTGTTCGGTAAGTCCTCGAACGTGGGCACCCTGATGCTCGCCCAGCGCGTGGGGGAGGACCGTTACGCGGACATGCTGTCCAGGTTCGGTCTCGGCCAGCGCACCGACGTCGGGCTTCCCGGTGAGAGCGCGGGCAGCGTCCCCAGCCGGGACCAGTGGTCGGGGGGCACGTTCGCGAACCTTCCGATCGGACAGGGCCTGTCGATGACCCTGCTGCAGATGACCGGCATGTACCAGGCGATCGCCAACGACGGTGTCCGCATCCCGCCGCGCATCGTCAAGGCGACGGTCGACGCGTCCGGCAACCGGACCGAGACGGAGGCGCCGGAGGAGGTGACGGTCGTCAGCCCGCAGACCGCGGCCACCGTCCGCGACATGTTCCGGTCCGTCACCCAGAACGACACGGGCAACCAGCGCGGCACCGGGGTGCAGGCCGCCGTCGACGGGTACCAGATCAGCGGCAAGACGGGCACCGCCCAGCAGGTCGATCCCGCGTGCAAGTGCTACTCGAACTCGAACTACTGGATCACGTTCGCCGGGATCGCTCCGGCCGACAATCCGCGGTACGTCGTCGGAATCATGCTCAACGCGCCGACACGCAGTGCGGACGGCTCCGGTGGGCAGTCTGCTGCCCCGCTGTTCCACAACATCGCGTCCTGGATGTTGCAGCGCGACAGCGTGCCGATGTCCCCGGACCCCGGACGCAGGCTGGTGCTGCAGGCCGATTGAGCGAAGGTCGGCCGAATCGGGTTCCGGGAGCGCTCGCGGTAATCTGACACGTCGGCCGTTCAGTGGACACGCGCATTTGCCGTGAACGCAGGGAACTGCCGAGGTAGCACGCTGTATCGATCCGTGCACTACGCCGTTGTCCGTGAGAGTCGACATCCGAGAGGAGCCCGGTGCCTGTTCCGTCCCGCCCGCAGTCGGCGTCAGTGGAGGCGAAGGTCACAGACGGTCTTCGCCCCGCCCAGCCGGTCCGTACCACGGTGAGCGCTCTGGCCGCGCTCGCCGGAGCGAGGGTCGAGGCACCCACCGGAACCGCCGAGCACGTGATCGTCACCGGGGTGGATCTGCGCGCCCAGGGGATCATGGAGGGCGATCTGTTCGCAGCCCTTCCAGGGGCCCGCGCGCACGGCGCGGAGTTCGCCGCCGACGCTCTCGAACGCGGAGCCACCGCGATCCTCACCGACGAGGCCGGATTCGCGCTGGTGTCCGCACTGGGCACCGATGCTCCGGTGCTCGTCCACGACGACCCGCGCGGCGTGCTCGGTGAGCTATCGGCCACCATCTACGGTCGCCCCTCGGAGAAGATGCAGGTCATCGGCATCACGGGGACGTCGGGGAAGACCACCACCTCGTATCTCGTCGAAGGCGCCCTCAACGCGGCAGGCCGGACGACGGGTCTCGTGGGCACGATCGAGACCCGGATGAGCGGCCGCCGGGTGCCGAGCGCCCTGACGACCCCCGAGGCGCCGCAACTCCACGCGCTGTTCGCCGTGATGCTCGAGCAGGGGATCGACACCGTCGTCATGGAGGTGTCCAGCCACGCGCTGTCCCTCGGCCGCGTCGACGGAGTCCGCTTCGACGTGGGCGCGTTCACCAACCTCTCCCAGGACCACCTGGACTTCCACCGCGACTTCGAGGACTACTTCGCCGCCAAGGCGCGGCTCTTCGCGGCCGACTCGTCCGTGCACGCGCAGTACGCCGTCATCTGCGTCGACGACGTGTGGGGCCGGCGGATGGCCGAGGTCGCGCGCGGCGCCCACTCGATCGTGACGACGGTCGCGACGACGCCGGTGACCGACGGCGCGGTGTGGACGGCGGGCCCGGCGACGGTGTCGGCATCCGGCTCGCAGACGTTCGCGCTCACCACCGCCGAGGGCACGGCGCTCGACGTGGAACTCCGGCTGCCGGGGCAGTACAACGTCGCGAACGCTTCGCTCGCCGTCGCGTTGTGCGCCGCGCTGGGCGTCGATCCGCGCGACGCCGTCTCCGGTATCGCCGGGGTCGACGTGCCGGGCCGGGTGCAGCGGATCGACCGGGGGCAGGATTTTCTCGCCGTCGTCGACTACGCGCACAAGCCCGCCGCGGTGGAGGCCGTGATCGCGACGCTGCGCGAGCAGGTCCGCGGCCGCGTCGCCGTCGTCGTGGGTGCCGGGGGCGATCGCGACGCGGGTAAGCGGCCCCTGATGGGCGCCGCGGCCGCGCGGGGAGCCGACCTGCTGATCATCACGGACGACAACCCGCGTACCGAGGATCCGGCGAAGATCAGGGCCGCGATCCGCGAGGGCGCCCTCGGGGTGCCCGAGTCCGAGCGGGGACAGGTGTGGGAAGTAGCGGACCGAGCGAAGGCGATCGCCGACGCCGTCGGCTGGGCGCAGGCAGGCGACGTGGTTCTGGTCGCAGGCAAGGGACACGAGATCGGTCAGGAGATACACGGGGTGAAGTACCCATTTGACGACCGCGACGTACTGGGCGACGCGATCGAGCGACAGGTCGGAGGAACGCGATGATCCCGATGACACTCGCTCGGATCGCCGAGATCGTGGGAGGCGAACTGCACGATGTCGCCGACCCGTCGGCCGAGGTGACGGGAACGGTCGAATTCGACTCGCGCAAGGTCGCCGGCGGCGGATTGTTCCTCGCCCTGCCCGGCGCCCGCGTCGACGGACACGATCACGCGGCAGCGGCGATCGAGGCCGGCGCGGTCGCGGTCCTGGCCGCGCGCCCGGTCGGGGTCCCCGCCGTGGTGGTCACCCCGACGCCCGGGGCAGGCCCGAGCAAGGCGATGGCGCTCGAACACGACACCGACGGATCGGGCGCCGCCGTACTCGCGGCCCTCGCAAAGCTCGCGCGCGCATCCGTCGACGACCTCGCCGCGAAGGGGCTCACCGTCGTCGGCGTCACCGGCTCGGCAGGCAAGACGTCGACGAAGGATCTGCTCGCCGCCGTCCTGCGGCCCCTCGGTCCCGTCGTCGCGCCGCCCGGATCGTTCAACAATGAACTCGGCCACCCGTGGACCGCGCTGCGCGCGGACGCCGAAACGGGATTCCTGGTTCTGGAGATGTCGGCCCGGGACCGCGGCCACATCGCCTCTCTCGCAGCGATCGCGCCCCCGAAAATCGGGGTGGTCCTCAACGTGGGAACGGCGCACCTCGGCGAATTCGGTTCGCGGGACGCGATCGCCGCGGCCAAGGGCGAACTCCCGGAGTCGCTGCCCTCGGCGGAGGACGGTGGAGTCGCGATCCTCAACGCGGACGATCCGCTGGTGGTGGCCATGGCCCCGCGCACGTCGGCGCGGGTGGTGCTCGTCGGCCGCTCGGAATCCGCGCACGTGCGGGCCACCGACATCGTGCTCGACGAGAGGGCAAGGGCGCGTTTCACTCTCACGACGACGGCGGGCAGCGTTCCCGTCGAACTCGCCGTGCATGGTGAGCACCAGGTCGGAAACGCACTCGCAGCAGCCGCGGTGGCGCTCGAATGCGGTGCGCACCTCGACCAGATCGCGCAGGCGCTCTCCGGCGCCGCCGCCGTCTCGGGGCGCCGGATGGACGTCCGCGACCGGCCGGACGGTGTGACCGTCGTCAACGATTCGTACAACGCGAACCCCGACTCGATGCGGGCCGCCCTCAAAGCGCTGGTGTCGATGGCCAGGTCGGGCCGGGGAGCGGCGCGCCGGAGTTGGGCGGTGCTCGGAGAAATGGCCGAGCTGGGTCCAGAATCAGTGGTCGAACACGACGCCATCGGCAGATTCGCGGTCCGGCTCGATGTCAGCAGGCTGATCGTCGTCGGAACCGGAAGGCCCTCCCGTGCCATGCACCAGGGTGCGGTCATGGAAGGTTCGTGGGGTGAGGAGTCGATCCTCGTCCCCGACATCGCCGGTGCGGTCGCACTGCTCGAGAAGGAACTGGCGCCGGGAGATCTGGTGCTGGTCAAGGCGTCGCAGTCCATCGGATTGTGGGAGGTCGCGGACACGGTGTTGGCGGGAAGCACGGGACAGAAGGGTTCGGAGGCTACGCGGTGAGACAGATCCTCTTCGCGGCGGGCATCGCGCTCGCTGTCTCGATTCTGCTGACCCCCGTTCTCATCAAGGCCTTCTCCCGTCAGGGGTTCGGCCAGGAGATCCGCGTCGAAGGTCCGGCGAGTCACCAGTCGAAGCGCGGCACGCCGACGATGGGTGGCGTCGCCATCCTCGCCGGACTGTGGGCGGGCTACTGGGGTTCGCACATGATCGGCATCGGGTACGACGCGGACGGACCGTCGGCGTCGGGACTCCTCGTGCTCGGTCTCACGACGGCGCTCGGCGGCGTCGGGTTCCTCGACGACTTCATCAAGATCCGCAAGCAGCGCAACCTGGGGCTGAACAAGACGGCGAAACTCGTCGGACAGCTCATCGCGGCGGTGGCGTTCGGCATTCTCGCGCTGCAGTTCCGCGGTGCGAACGACCTCACCCCCGGCAGCGAGCACCTGTCCTATGTGCGCGACATCGCGACGGTCACGATGGGCTCCGTCGTATTCGTGGCGTTCTGCTACCTGCTGGTGAGCGCGTGGTCGAACGCGGTCAACCTCACCGACGGCCTCGACGGGCTCGCCGCCGGTTCCATGAGCCTGGTGCTCGGCGCATATGTGATCATTACGTTCTGGCAGTACCGCAACGCGTGCGAGACGAGCCCCGGCAAGGGCTGCTACGACGTCCGCGACCCGCTCGATCTGGCCCTGATCTGCGCGGCCGGCGCCGGTGCGTGCATCGGATTCCTCTGGTGGAACGCCGCGCCCGCCAAGATCTTCATGGGCGACACCGGTTCGCTGGCACTCGGCGGCATGCTCGCCGGACTGTCGATCACGACGCGCACCGAACTGCTGATGGTCGTGATCGGCGCGCTGTTCGTCGCCGAGGCGGCGTCGGTGGTGATCCAGGTCGCGGTGTTCCGGTCGAGCCGAAGACGCGTGTTCCGGATGGCCCCGTTCCACCACCACTTCGAACTCGCCGGGTGGGCGGAAACCACGGTGATCATCCGTTTCTGGTTGCTGGCCGCCATCGCCTCCGCGATCGGGCTCGCGCTGTTCTACAGCGAGTACCTGGCAGCGATCGGGGGCTGACGCCGTGACAGAGGAACACGGCGGGCTCGACTGGTTGCGGGGCCGCAGTGTCCTCGTCGCCGGTGCGGGTGTGTCCGGCCGCGCCACCATCGAACCTCTTCGTGACCTCGGGGCCCACGTCACCGTCACCGACTCGAACGTCGACGCCCTCGCCGAATGCGCACGGCTGGGGGCGGCGACCGTCCCGATCGACGATCTGCTCGCCGAGCGGGAGCGGGTCGCCGAGTTCGCGCTGGTCGTGACGAGTCCGGGTTTCCGCCCGGACGCGCCGCTGCTCTCGGTCGCCGCCGGGGACGGGGTGCCGATCTGGGGCGACATCGAATTCTCGTGGCACGTGGACCGGGCCGGGCTCTACGGCCCGCCGCGGCGGTGGCTGGTGGTCACCGGCACCAACGGCAAGACCACGACGACCTCCATGCTGCACTCCGTTCTCGAGGCGGCCGGGTTGCCGAGCCTGGCCTGCGGCAACATCGGGCTCCCGGTGCTCGACGCACTGCGGCAGACCGAACCGCGGGCGGACGTGCTGGCCGTCGAACTGTCGTCGTTCCAGCTGCACTGGGCGCCGTCGGTCCGGCCGATTGCGGGCGCGATCCTCAACATCGCCGAGGATCACCTGGACTGGCACGGCGGCATGCAGCCGTACATCGACGCGAAGGCCCGCGCCCTGACCGGTGAGGTCGCGGTGCTCGGTCTCGACGACGAAGTCGCGTCCTCTCTCTTCTCCTCGTCCCCCGCAGCGCGCACCCTGGGTTTCCGGCTGGGGGTGCCCGCGCCGGGCGAACTGGGCGTCGAGGACGGCTATCTCGTCGATCGCGCGTTCGCGGACGGCGAGCGGCTGGCCCCGGCCGACGGGATCACCCCACCCGGGCCCGCCGGACTGATGGATGCGCTGGCAGCGGCGGCTCTCGCCCGGGCGATCGGGGTTCCGCCTGCCGCCGTCGCAGCAGGCCTGGCCGCCCACGTGGTGGGCCCGCACCGGGCGGCGCACGTCGCCGACGTCGGGGGAGTGACGTTCGTCGACGACTCCAAGGCAACCAACCCGCACGCCGCCCGCCCGTCGATCCTCGCCCACGACCGGGTGGTGTGGATCGCCGGTGGTCTGCTGAAGGGTGCGCGGGTCGACGACCTCGTCCGGGAGGTGGCCGGCCGCCTTGCGGGTGCCGTCCTGCTGGGCCGCGATGCGAGGCAGATCGCAGAGTCGCTTGCGCGACACGCCCCCGAGGTTCCCGTGGTCACCGTGGAAACGGGAGACGATGCAGGTGTGAGTGCAGTCCCGCAGACCGCGATGCACCGGGTGGTGCTGCCGGCGGACACCGACAGCGACGCTGTGATGGGCGTCGTCGTGCGCGAGGCGGCTGCGCTGGCAACGGCAGGCGATGCCGTCGTCCTGGCGCCCGCGGCGGCGTCGCTCGACATGTTCGACAGTTACGGTCACCGGGGGCGCAGCTTCGCGGACGCCGTCGGCAGGCTCGACGAGTCGGACATCTCCAGGACGCCGCGATGACCTCCGCCGGAGCCCGCACCCGCCGCGTCCCCGAAGGACAGCGGTCCCCGGCCCGCACCGCCGCCGCACCCGGGGTGGCCAAGCGCGCACCGTCGAGTCCGCGCACGCGGGCGGCCCCTCCCCGCAGCCCGCGCACCCGGATCGGGGCGTGGCTGTCGCGGCCGCTGGCGTCGTTCCACCTCGTGGTCACCATCGCGTTTCTGCTGACGGTCCTCGGCCTGGTGATGGTGCTGTCGTCGTCGAGTGTCGAGGCCTACGCCTCCGACGGCTCGGCCTACACCCTCTTCACCCGGCAGGCGCTGTTCGCGGCTCTCGGACTCGGCCTGTTCTACGCGGCGCTGCAGATCCCCGTCCGGGTGATGCGCGCCCTGTCGTTCCCGGCGTTCGCGGTCACGATCATCCTGCTGGTCCTGGTCCTCATCCCCGGTATCGGCACCGTGTCCCAGGGCACCCGCGGCTGGTTCGTGGTCGCCGGATTCTCGTTGCAGCCCGCCGAGCTCACCAAGATCGCGCTGGCGGTGTGGGGTGCGCACATCCTGGCGTCGCGCCGCAGCGACATCTCCAGCGTCCGCGACATGCTGGTGCCGCTGGTTCCGGCCGCTCTCATCGCGTTCGTCCTGATCATCCTGCAGCCCGATCTCGGCACGACGGTCTCGCTGGCCATCATCCTGATGGCGCTGTTGTGGTTCGCGGGACTGCCGCTGAAGCTGTTCGTCGCCATCGTCGGCACCGGCGTCGCCGGAATCGTGATCCTCGCGCTCACCGCCGGCTACCGGTCCGCTCGCGTGCGTGAGTTCCTCAACCCCGGCTCCGACCCGCAGGGCATCGGATACCAGTCGCGGCAGGCGATGTACTCGCTCGCGGACGGCGGGATCCTCGGCCGCGGGCTCGGGCAGAGCCGCGCGAAGTGGAGCTACCTGCCGAACGCGCACAACGACTTCATCTTCGCGATCATCGGCGAGGAACTCGGATACCTCGGCGGCGCCGCGGTCCTCGGCCTGTTCGGGCTGTTCGTGTACACGGGCCTGCGCATCGCGGCCCGATCCGCCGACCCGTTCCTCCGGTTGCTCACCGGAACGGCGACCGTGTGGATCACCGGGCAGGCGTTCATCAACGTGGGATACGTGATCGGGCTGCTCCCCGTCACCGGGCTGCAGTTGCCGCTGGTGTCGGCGGGCGGAACGTCGACGGCCACCACACTGTTCATGTTCGGTCTCGTCGCCAACGCGGCGCGGCACGAACCGGAGGCGGTCGCGGCGCTGCACTCCGGGCAGGACGGCCCGTTCGGCCGTCTGCTGCGGCTCCGCAAACCGGAGGCGTATTCGCCGGTGCGCGCGGACGCGGCGCGCGCGGAGGCGGTGCGCCGGGCCGAGGCCCGTCGCCGTGCCGGTCGCGAGATGGCCCCGAGGACCCGCAGCATCACATACGAGAAGGGCCGCCCCGAACGCGGCAAGGGCCGCACCCCCGAACGCGGTGCACGTCAACAGCGAAGCTCGGGTGGCCGAGCAGGAGAGCGAGGATTTCGTAGGTGAACGGCGACAAGCCCACCCTGTCGGTGATCGTGGCCGGCGGTGGTACCGCCGGGCACATCGAACCGGCCCTGGCCGTGGCCGACGCGATCAAGGCGATCGACGACACCGCGGTGGTGACCGCTCTCGGCACGGCGCGTGGCCTCGAAACCACGCTGGTTCCCGAGCGGGGCTACCCGCTCGAACTCGTTCCGCCGGTGCCGCTGCCCCGTAAACCCACCCTCGACCTGCTGCGGCTGCCCGGGCGCGTGCGCGCGTCGGTGCGCCGTACCCGCGAGGTGCTCGACGCGACCAATGCCGACGTCGTCGTCGGTTTCGGCGGGTACGTCGCGCTGCCCGCGTACCTCGCGGCAGGCCCCGGCCTGCTCCGCCGCCGGCGCCGCATCCCGATCGTCGTGCACGAGGCGAACGCCAGCGCCGGGATCGCGAACAAGATCGGCGCCCGCCGCGCCGCCCGCGTCCTGGCCGCGGTCGCCGGTTCGGGCGTGTCGGCACGGGGGCGCTCGGACGCCGAGATCCTCGGTATCCCGGTGCGGGCGTCGATCACCGGTCTCGACCGGGCCGCGTTGCGCGCGGAGGCGCGTGCACACTTCGGCCTCCCCGCCGACGGCCCGGTGCTGCTGGTGTTCGGCGGTTCGCAGGGCGCGCGGTCGCTGAACGAGGCCGTGTCGGGTGCGGCCGAGTCGCTCGCGGCGGCCGGGGTGGCCGTCCTCCACGCGCACGGACCGAAGAACACCCTCGACGTTCCCGCGACCCCGGGCGGCCCGCCGTACGTGGCCGTTCCCTACCTGTCGCGGATGGACCTCGCCTATTCGGCGGCGGACGCCGTGATCTGCCGGTCGGGTGCGATGACGGTTGCCGAGGTGTCGGCGGTCGGCCTTCCCGCGGTGTACGTGCCGCTGCCACACGGCAACGGTGAGCAGGAACTGAACGCGCGGCCGGTCGTGGCCGCCGGAGGTGGAATGATTGTGGCCGACGGAGACCTGTCCGCCGGATTCGTCGCGGAGACCGTGATCCCCCTGCTGCGCGACCCCGCACAGCTCGAGGACATGGGACACCGCGCGGCCGGCGCGGGTCACCGCAGCGCAGCCGCCGAGGTTGCGCGCATCGTGATCGACGTGGCCGCGCAGACGAGGGGAACCCGATGACCGACCTGCCCGCGCAGTTGGAACGTGTCCACATGGTCGGGATCGGCGGCGCCGGAATGTCCGGAATCGCGAGGATCCTGCTGGCCAGGGGTGGACAGGTGTCCGGTTCGGACGCCAAGGAGAGCCGCGGCGTCCTCGCGTTGCGTGCCCGCGGCGCGCAGGTCCGCATCGGCCACGACGCCTCCGCACTCGACCTGCTGCCCGGCGGCCCGACCGTCGTGGTCACCACCCACGCCGCCATCCCCAAGGACAACCCGGAACTCGTGGAGGCGGCCCGGCGCGGGATTCCCGTGATCCTGCGGCCCGCGGTGCTGGCCTCGCTGATGCAGGGGCACCGCACCCTGCTGGTGTCGGGCACCCACGGCAAGACGTCGACCACGTCGATGCTGGTGGTGGCGCTGCAACACTGCGGGTACGATCCGTCGTTCGCGGTCGGCGGCGAACTCAACGAGGCCGGAACCAACGCCCACCACGGCAGCGGCGACGTGTTCGTCGCCGAGGCCGACGAGAGCGACGGTTCACTGCTCCAGTACGACCCGAACGTCGTCGTCGTCACCAACGTCGAGGCCGATCACCTCGACTACTTCGGAAGCCCCGAGGCCTACATCCAGGTATTCGACGATTTCGCGGCCCGGCTCTCGCACGGCGGGCTGCTCGTCGCCTGCCTCGACGATCCGGGGTCCGCGGCGCTCGCGCAGCGGGTGGCGGCACGGGGACTGCCCGGGGTGCGGGTGCTCGGCTACGGCAGCGCCGAGGATGCGGACGGGGCCTTCGCTCCGATCGACGGCGTCGAGGTCGGCGCGCGCCTGCTGAGTTTCGAGGCCAGGGACGTCGGCGGGGTACTGCAGTTCCAGCTGGCCGGGGAGCAGGCGCCGAGAACGATCCGGATGAATGTGCCCGGCAGGCACATGGCGCTCAATGCGCTGGCCGCGCTCCTCGCCGCCATGGAGGCGGGCGCCGACGTGGACGAAATCCTCGAGGGCATCGCCGGTTTCGGGGGAGTGCACCGCCGGTTCCAGTTCACCGGCCGCGAGCACGGGGTGCGTGTGTTCGACGACTACGCGCACCACCCGACCGAGGTGCGTGCCGTGCTCGGCGCCGCCGCCGATCTGGTGCGCCAGCCCCACGAGGCCGACCGCCGCGAATCCGAGGACTCGGTGCGCAGCGGCAAGGTCATCGTGGTCTTCCAGCCGCACCTGTATTCCCGCACAGCAACATTCGCCGAGGAATTCGGGCACGCACTGGACCTCGCCGACGAGGTCGTGGTCCTCGACGTGTACGGGGCGCGGGAAGAACCGCTCCCGGGCGTCAGCGGCGCCCTGGTCGCGCTGTCGGTGTCGAAGCCGGTGCACTACCAGCCGGACCTGTCGCAGGCGCCGCGTCAGGTCGCGGGACTCGCGTCCCCCGGTGACGTGGTGATCACCATGGGCGCCGGCGACGTGACGATGCTCGGGAACCAGATCCTCGACGCTCTGCGTGCGGCTCCGCACCACCACCCGTCGCGATGACGCGGGAGCGCCGCGGCCGGTCCGAGCGGCCGGACCGCCCTGTCCGCCGCGACGCCGCGCGCAGTCCGCAACCGGGCACGTCCGGCGCACGCGCCGCGGCGGGCGACCGGACGTCCTCGCGTCGGCGCAGCGCGATCGCCACCGACCCCGGCACGCGGCGCACCCGCGAATCGGCTTCGGCGGCACGGAAGTCCACGGCGGTGGAGACGCCGCGGCGTCCGTGGTACCGGCGGCCTGCGGTGATGGGTGTGGTCGGCGTCGTTGTGGTCGTGGCGCTCGGTCTCGTCGCGTGGTTCACGCCGCTGCTGTCGGTGCGGCAGACGGACGTCGCGGGGGCGACGTCGATTTCCGAGGAGCAGATTCGCCAGGCGCTGGCGGTGCCGCAGGGGCAGCCGCTGCTCCGGGTCGACACCGAGGGCGCGGCCCTGCGCGTCGCCGCGATCCCGAAGGTGGCGTCCGCCCGCGTGCAACGGGTGTACCCGTCCACCATCCGCGTCACGGTAACCGAGCGGGTGCCCGTCGTGTTCGTCGACAGCCCCGGCGGCACCCATCTCCTCGACGGGGAGGCCGTGGATTACGAGATCGCACCGCCGCCGCCCGGGGTGCCGCGACTGGTGACGGAGAAGCCGGGGTGGGGCGACCCGTCGACGGAGGCGGCGATCGAGGTGCTGGAGTCGATGCCGCCCCAGCTGCGCGGTCAGGTGGGACAGGTTGCGGCGAAGTCGATTTCGGATATCGCGGTGACACTGCTCGACGGCCGGATCGTGGTGTGGGGCGGCACGGAGAAGTCCGAGCGCAAGGCCGCGGTCACCCTGCCGCTGCTCACCCAGCCCGGGCAGACGTACGACGTGTCGAGTCCCGACCTGCCGACGGTGCGGTGAGGGGCCGTGACTCGGATGCGAAAGAGTTGCGGGCGAGTTCGTCAAATAACTCGGCGCGTCTCGGCGCGCCTAATGGCGTATCCGTATGACGGTGCATAGCGTTTCGCTCTAGTCGAGCAGCACTTGACATAACCGTAACCCTATGGTTGAGGTTGAGGCTTCAGACTGGGCTGATCTGTACGAAAGCGTGATACACACTCATGGAAGGCGAGAGCCGATGACGCCCCCGCACAACTACCTCGCCGTAATAAAGGTCGTCGGCATCGGCGGCGGCGGCGTGAACGCAGTCAACCGGATGATCGAGCAGGGACTCAAGGGAGTCGAGTTCATTGCCGTCAACACCGACGCGCAAGCACTGCTGATGAGTGACGCCGACGTCAAGCTCGACGTCGGCCGGGAACTCACCCGCGGGCTCGGCGCCGGCGCGGATCCCGAAGTCGGCCGCAAGGCCGCAGAAGATCACAAGGACGAGATCGAGGAAGTCCTCAAGGGCGCCGACATGGTGTTCGTGACCGCAGGCGAGGGCGGCGGCACCGGCACCGGTGGCGCACCGGTCGTGGCGAGTATCGCGCGCAAGCTCGGCGCCCTCACCGTCGGCGTCGTCACGCGCCCCTTCTCCTTCGAGGGCAAGCGCCGCGGCGGCCAGGCCGACACCGGCATCCAGTCGCTGCGCGAATCGTGCGACACCCTCATCGTGATCCCCAACGACCGCCTCCTGCAGCTCGGCGACGCCGCGGTCAGCCTCATGGACGCGTTCCGCAGCGCCGACGAGGTCCTGCTCAACGGTGTCCAGGGCATCACCGACCTCATCACCACCCCCGGACTGATCAACGTCGACTTCGCCGACGTCAAGGGAGTCATGTCCGGCGCGGGTAGCGCGCTGATGGGCATCGGATCCTCGCGCGGCGAGGGCCGGGCCATCAAGGCCGCGGAATCGGCGATCAACTCCCCGCTGCTCGAGGCGTCGATGGAGGGTGCGCGCGGCGTGCTGCTCTCGATCGCCGGTGGCAGCGACCTCGGTCTGTTCGAGATCAACGAGGCTGCGTCGCTGGTGCAGGAAGCCGCCCACATCGACGCCAACATCATCTTCGGCACCGTCATCGACGATTCCCTCGGCGACGAAGTGCGGGTCACCGTCATCGCCGCCGGGTTCGACGGCGGCACCCCCGCCCGCAGGCCGGTCGAGTCGGGTGCCGCCGGTCGCAGCGCCATCGGCGCCGGACGGGCGGGCGAGGTCGGACAGTCCGTCGAGCAGCAGAACAGCGAGCCGATGTCGGTGACCCGCGAGACGATCAGCTCGCACCAGAGCCCGAGCAGTCTGCCGCCGCTTCCCGGAAACGGGCAGTCCCGCGCGGTGCCGGTGTCCGACGAGGAGGGTGAAGACGAAGTCGACGTGCCCTCCTTCATGCGTCGTTGAGTTCGCCGACCGCCCCCGAGTTCAGGGTTCGCCGGGTCGTCACCACCCGCGCCGGAGGACACTCCGTCGCACCGTATGACACGTTCAACCTCGGTGATCACGTCGGCGACGATCCGGCCGCGGTGGAGGCGAACCGGCGCCGGCTCGCGGGCGAGATCGGCGTGCCGTTCGACCACCTGGTGTGGATGGAGCAGATCCACAGCCGCAACGTGACCGTCGTCGACGGGCCCACCGATACGCCGGTGCCCGCGACGGACGCGCTGGTGACGACGGTGCGGGGGCTCGCGCTCGCGACCCTCAGCGCCGACTGCGTCCCGGTGCTGCTGTCCGACGACGAGGCCGGGGTGATCGCCGCCGTCCACGCCGGCCGGATCGGCGCCCGCATCGGCATCGTTCCGCGGGTGCTCGACGTCATGGTGGAGCAGGGGGCGCGGATCGACCGGATCGGCGCGTTCCTGGGTCCGGCGGCGAGCGGCCGCCAGTACGAGGTGCCCGCGGCGATGCAGGCGGACGTCGAGAAGTTCCTTCCCGGCAGCGCCGTCCGCACTGCCAAGGGGACCCCCGGCCTGGACCTGCGGGCGGGTCTGCGGAAGCAACTGCTCGACGCGGGTGTCGCCGGAGTGGCGGAGGATCCGCGCTGCACCATCGAGGACCAGACGCTGTTCAGTCATCGCCGCCAGGCCCCGACCGGTCGGCTCGCGGCGGTGATCTGGATGGATACTGGGCAGGACAGCGTGTGACGACTGCCGGCGATGCCGGCGAGAGATTCGGTGTGGGAGTGGAAACGATGAGCAGGGTCGGGGACATCGAGGCTGCGCTCGGCGCCGTGCGCGCACGGCTCGACGCGGCGTGCCGGGACGCCGGTCGCGACCCGTCGGAGGTCTCGCTCCTGCCCGTCACGAAGTTCTTCCCCGAATCGGACGCGCGGATCCTGTACGACCTCGGCTGCCGTGAGTTCGGGGAGTCGCGAGAGCAGGAGGCCACCGCCAAGATCGCGGAGTTCCGCACCGCGGTGACGGACCCATCGGTGCGGTGGCACATGATCGGGCATCTCCAGCGCAACAAGGCGAAGGCGGTCGCGCACTGGGCGTATGCGATCCACTCGGTGGACAGCGAACGACTCGTCGGCGCCCTCGGCCGCGCGGCGGCCACCGCATTGGAGGCGGGGGAGCGGCCCGCGCCGCTGCGGGTGCTGCTGCAGGTCAGCCTGGACGGTGACCCGCAGCGTGGCGGCGCCGCGATCGCCGATCTCGATCGCCTTGCCGCGCAGGTGCAGTCGTCGCCGGGGCTCGAGTACCGCGGACTGATGGCGGTTCCGCCGATCGACGCCGACCCGGACGCGGCGTTCGAGGAACTGCACAACATACACGCGAGGTTGCAGCGCGACCATCCGGATGCGACGGAACTCTCGGCGGGCATGACGAATGATCTCGAGCACGCTGTCCGACACGGGTCCACCTGCGTGCGTGTCGGAACCGCGCTGTTGGGTTCGAGGCCTATAACCTCGAAATAGATCGCTCAGGTGATCGCCAACCCGTCCACACCGCTGCGACCGGTCGCAGTTGGATCCTGTCCGCCGCGCCAAGGAAGGTCGATCAATGAGCAGTCTGCACAAGTTCAAGGCTTACTTCGGCATGGTTCCCCTCGACGATTACGAGGACGAGTACCTGGACGAGCCGGAACCTGCGCGCAGGCCCGCTCGACCGGCGCGCGACAGTGGACGCGATCCGTACCTCGACCGTGACGACCGTGACTTCGCCGAACCGGCCTTCAGCAAGGCCGCCTACGCGCCCGGTCGCCGGGACGACCTCGACGACGACTTCGACCGGTACGAGAGCCCCCGGCACTCGTCCCGGGTCGAACCCGTGGCCGTCCGGTCGGCCCGTCCGAGCGCGAGCGGTGCTGTGCGCGGCAGCACCCGCGGCGCGCTCGCCGTCGACACGCGCTCCGACCGGGTCGAGAGCCGTCGCGGACCCCTCTTCGACGAAGGTGGCCCTCTGTCCAAGATCACCACGCTCCGTCCCCGCGACTACGGGGAGGCCCGCACGATCGGCGAGCGGTTCCGTGACGGCACCCCCGTCATCATGGACCTGGTCGAGATGAGCAACGCCGACGCCAAGCGCCTCGTGGATTTCGCCGCCGGCCTGGCGTTCGCACTGCGTGGTTCGTTCGACAAGGTGGCCACGAAGGTGTTCTTGCTCTCACCTGCAGACATCGACGTGTCCGCCGAGGAGCGCCGCCGCATCGCGGAAACCGGCTTCTACAGCCAGAAGTAAGCCGGGGAGCGGGGGAAACGACCATCGGGATCCGAACGTCCGACACGACGCGAGCCGCGACGGCTGTGGCGCAGAACGCCCTGGCCACGCGGCTCGTTTTGATCGGCCGGACATTCTCAGGCAGAGTGAAGGTGTGGCCTTGTTCTCGGTGATCTACTTGATACTGTTTGTCTTTTGGCTGCTACTCATCGGCAGAATCATTGTCGAGTTCGTACGGACCTTCGCACGAGACTGGCGGCCAACCGGCGTCGTGGTCGTCATTCTCGAAGCGATTTTTACGGTCACCGATCCACCGGTCAAACTGCTTCGGCGGTTGATCCCCCCGATCAATCTCGGTGGGGTGCGGTTGGATCTATCCATCATGGTCTTGCTGTTCATCGTCTTCATCCTGATGTCGATCGTTCAGGGACAAGCGCGTGCCGCGGGAGTGGTGTGACAGAATGGACCCCATTGATCCAGTCTTGTTTCACCGTTACGTAGACTGCGCTGTAACTGAATGCTTGCTAGACCGCCAAATGACGCGTGAAGGGATCCTTCCATGCCGCTGACTCCCGCTGATGTGCACAATGTCGCGTTCAGCAAGCCACCGATCGGTAAGCGGGGCTACAACGAAGACGAAGTCGATGCGTTTCTCGACCTCGTCGAGCAAGAGTTGTCGCGCCTGATCGAGGAGAACGCCGACCTTCGGCAGCGAGTAGGGGAGCTCGACAAGGAGCTCGCCGATGCGAAGAAGGCTCCCCGCTCCACGTCCGCAGCACCGACTCCCGCCCCCAAGGCGGAGCCGGCGCGCGTCGTCGAGCAGCCCAAGGCTCCGGCGCCCGCTCCGGCTCCGGCTGCCGCCGCTCCCGCCCAGGGCGCCGACGCTCACATGCAGGCCGCCAAGGTCCTGGGTCTCGCCCAGGAAATGGCAGACCGGCTGACGAGCGACGCGAAGACCGAGTCCGAGCAGCTGCTCGGCAACGCGCGCACCAACTCGGAGCAGCTGGTCGGCGACGCGCGGACCCGCTCCGAGACGATGATCTCGGACGCCCGCCAGAAGTCGGAAGCACTGATCACCGACGCTCAGACCCGTTCCGAGACCCAGCTGCGCCAGGCCAAGGAGAAGGCCGACGCGCTGCAGGCGGACGCGGAGAAGAAGCACACCGAGATCATGGCGACGATCAACCAGCAGCGTTCCGTGCTGGAGGGTCGAATCGAGCAGCTCAAGACGTTCGAGCGCGAATACCGTGTGCGCCTGAAGTCGTACCTGGAGTCGCAGCTCGAGGAACTGGAGCAGCGGGGATCCGCGGTTCCGGTGGACGGCGGTCAGGATTCGTTCGCGCAGGGTGGATCGCAGTCCAATTACAGCCAGTCCTACGCCAAGGGCAATAGCTGACTGAGCGCGCGGTAGTTGCCCAGCCAGCGGCCCGGATAGAGGTTGAGCCGTGCTGGTCGTGACACTCGCTTTTGCAGCGGTGGGGTTCGCTCTCCTTGTGGTGGCTCTCATGACAGGTTCGGTCGTGTGGGCCTGGGGATGCATCGTGGTATGTGTCGCCGGAGCGGTCCTGCTGCTCGTCAGCGCCCTCGCGGGTAAGAAGGCCGCGGTCGTGCCCCGGCAACCCGCGAGCGGCGTTCCCGGTGAACGCGGTCCCGCAGCCGATACGGGCGCGACACCCGGATCCGACGAGCCCGACTGAGTTGCCGTCCGGCGGTGGCGGCTAGACTGCATACAGCGAACAATTCAGTAACCGATTCGTGGCGACGATCCGGCCATCACCGGGGAGCCTTCGGAAGAACGGCCGGCACGCCGGCTCAGTAGAACCGAACGGGTGGGCCCGTCACAGCCCTGCACCGAGAGGCGCCCTCCGGGGTGCAAGCGGGGTGGTACCGCGGTGGTGACGCAGGAGGCGTCCCCGTCGTCCCCGTGCCGAGTACGTCAGGCACGAGGAGATCGCGGTGACCGACACCAGCAACGTGACCAGCAGCAACGAGTCGTACCCCAAGGTCGACTACGGCGTCTCCCAGGACGCCGGCGTCCGATTCCCCCAGATCGAGCAGCGGGTGCTGGCCGGCTGGGACGAGGACGACACCTTCCGGGCCTCGGTCGCCCAGCGCGAGGACGCCCCCGAGTTCGTGTTCTACGACGGCCCGCCGTTCGCGAACGGTCTCCCGCACTACGGCCACCTCCTGACGGGGTACGTCAAGGACCTGGTGCCGCGGTTCCAGACCATGCGCGGCAAGAAGGTCGAGCGCCGATTCGGCTGGGACTGTCACGGGCTGCCCGCCGAACTCGAGGCGGAGAAGCAACTCGGCATCAAGGACAAGTCCGAGATCGACGTCATGGGTCTCGAGAAGTTCAACGAGTACTGCAAGTCGTCGGTGCTGCGCTACACGGACGAGTGGCGCGACTACGTGACCCGTCAGGCCCGGTGGGTCGACTTCGACAACGACTACAAGACCCTGGACCTCGACTTCATGGAGTCGGTCATGTGGGCGTTCAAGGAACTGTTCGACAAGGGCCTGATCTACCAGGGCTTCCGCGTGCTGCCGTACAGCTGGTACGAGCAGACGCCACTGTCGAACCAGGAGACGCGGCTCGACGACGCCTACAAGATGCGCCAGGATCCCGCCGTCACGGTCGACATGCCGCTCCGCGGTGAGGGCCCGCTCGACGGCGCCAACGCCATCATCTGGACCACCACCCCGTGGACGCTGCCGTCCAACCTCGCCGTCGCAGTGCACCCGGACATCGACTACGTGCAGGTCGCGGGCGGCGACGGGAAGCGTTACGTGCTCGCGAAGGACCGGCTGGGGCATTATGCCCGCGAACTCGGCGAGGCTCCGGAGGTGCTGTCCGAGCACAAGGGTTCCGAGCTCGTCGGGCTCAGTTACGACCCGCCGTTCGACTTCTTCGCCGGCCACGACAACGCGCACGTGGTGCTGTCCGCCGACTACGTGACCACCGAGTCCGGTACCGGAATCGTGCACATGGCACCGGCTTTCGGTGAGGAGGACTACGACTACTGCGTCCGCAACGGCATCGAACTGGTGCAGCCGCTCGATCCGGGCGGCAAGTTCACGGCGATGGTGCCGCCGTACGAGGGTCTCCTGGTGTTCGACGCGAACCCGGTGATCATCAAGGACCTCAAGGCTGCTGGAAAGTTGCTGCGGCACGAGACGATCGAGCACTCGTACCCGCACAGCTGGCGCAGCGGGCAGCCGCTGATCTACATGGCGGTCCCGTCGTGGTTCGTCGCGGTCACCAAGTTCCGCGAGCGCATGGTGGAGCTGAACCAGGACATCACCTGGGTGCCCGAGCACATCCGCGACGGACAGTTCGGCAAGTGGCTCGAGGGTGCCCGCGACTGGAACATCAGCCGCAACCGGTACTGGGGCAGCCCGATTCCGGTGTGGGTGTCCGACGACCCGGCGTACCCGCGCACGGACGTGTACGGCTCCCTCGACGAACTCGAGCGTGACTTCGGGGTGCGGCCGACGGATCTGCACCGCCCGATGATCGACGATCTGGTGCGCCCGAACCCGGACGACCCGACCGGGAAGTCGATGATGCGGCGCGTTCCGGAGGTCCTCGACTGCTGGTTCGAGTCCGGGTCGATGCCGTACGCGCAGGTGCACTACCCATTCGAGAACCGGGAGTGGTTCATCGGGGCGAGCGGAGCGACGGGGGATGACACTGCGCATTTCCCGGGCGATTTCATCGTCGAGTACAACGGGCAGACCCGCGGCTGGTTCTATACGCTGCACGTCCTGGCGACGGCGCTGTTCGATCGGCCCGCGTTCAAGACCGTTGCGGCCCACGGCATCGTCCTGGGCGAGGACGGCCTGAAGATGAGCAAGTCCAAGGGCAACTACCCGGACGTGAAGGAGGTGTTCGAGCGCGACGGCTCCGACGCCATGCGCTGGTTCCTCATGTCTTCGCCGATCCTGCGCGGCGGAAACCTCGTCGTCACCGAGCAGGGCATCCGGGAGGGTGTCCGGCAGGCGCTGCTGCCGCTGTGGAACGCGTGGAGCTTCCTGCAGTTGTACGCGCCGACGTCCGGTGAGTGGCGCACGGATTCGACGAACGTCCTGGACCGGTACATCCTCGCGAAGCTGGCAGGCACCCGAGACGTCATCACCGACGCGCTCGAGACGAACGACATCGCCGGGGCGTGCGACGAATTGCGCACGTTCTGCGACGCGTTGACGAACTGGTATGTGCGGCGGTCGCGTTCGCGGTTCTGGGACGAGGACGCCGAGGCCGTCGACACGCTGCACACCGTGCTCGAGGTGGTCACCCGGCTTGCCGCCCCGTTGCTGCCGCTCATCAGTGAGGTGATCTGGCGGGGGCTGACCGGCGGACGGTCCGTGCATCTCGCGGACTGGCCGGCCCAGGGTGAACTGCCCGCGGATGCGGAGCTGGTGTCGGCGATGGACGAGGTGCGGTCGGTGTGCTCGACGGTGCTGGGTCTGCGCAAGGCGCAGAACCTGCGGGTGCGGCTGCCGCTGCCCGAGGTGACGGTCGCGTCCGAGGACGCGGAGCGGCTGCGCCCGTACCTCGGTCTCATCGCCGACGAGGTCAACGTCAAGAAGGTCGACCTCACCACCGACGTGGACGTGCACGGCCGCTTCGAGCTCGTCGTCAACGCGCGTGCCGCGGGGCCGCGGCTGGGCAAGGACGTGCAGACCGTCATCAAGGCCGTGAAGGCCGGTGACTGGTCGGAGAATTCGGACGGCGTCGTCGTCGCCGCGGGGATCGAATTGCTGCCGGAGGAGTACACGCAGCGGCTCGTCGCCGCCGAACCGGAATCCACGGCGGCCCTGCCCGACGGGGCCGGTCTGGTGGTCCTGGACTCGGCGGTCACCGAGGAACTCGAAGCCGAGGGCTGGGCGAAGGACCGGATCCGCGAGTTGCAGGACGCGCGCCGCGCGGCCGGGCTCGAGGTGTCGGATCGGATCACCGTCGTCCTCGACGTGCCCGCGGAACGGCGGGACTGGGCGCTCGCGCACCGGGAACTGATCGCGGGCGAGATCCTCGCCGTCGAGCTGGAACTGGCCGAAGCGCCGGGCGATGCCGTCGAACTCGGTGAGGGTGTGCGGGCGGCGATCACGAAGGCGTGACCTGTCGGACCGGGCGGGTATTTTGCACCAGGTGAGTCGTCGGTGGGTGCTGCACCTCGACATGGACGCGTTCTTCGCGTCCGTCGAGCAGCTCACCCGGCCGACGCTCCGCGGCCGCCCGGTTCTCGTCGGCGGTCTCGGCGGACGCGGTGTCGTCGCCGGGGCCAGCTACGAGGCGCGGGTGTTCGGCGCGCGGTCGGCCATGCCGATGCATCAGGCCCGGAGGCTGGTGGGCCCGGGTGCGGTGGTGCTGCCGCCGCGGGGCCGGCTGTACGGCATGCTCAGCAAGTCCGTGTTCGACGCGCTCCGCGGGCCGATGCCGGTGCTCGAGCAGCTGTCGATGGACGAGGCGTTCGGCGAACCCACCGAACTGGCCGGAGCGGATGCGGCCGCGGTGCAACGCTATTGCGAGGGTCTGCGGGCCCTGGTCCTCGGGGAGACGGGGCTCGTCGCGTCCATCGGGGCCGGGTCGGGGAAACAGGTGGCCAAGATCGCGTCCGGTCTCGCCAAACCCGACGGGATCACGGTGATTTCGCCGGACGAGCAGCACGCGGTGCTGGACGAGCTTCCGGTGCGGAAGCTGTGGGGCATCGGCCCGGTCGCGGAGGAGAAACTGAAGCGGCTCGGCATCGAGACCATCGGCGGTTTCGCGCGGACCCCCGAATCGGAGGTCGCGTCGATTCTGGGCACCACGATCGGACCGGGCCTGCACCGGTTGGCGCAGGGCATCGACAATCGGCCGGTCGCCGAGCGTGCCGAGTCCAAACAAGTCAGTGCGGAGACGACTTTCGCCACCGACATCGTCACGATGGCGGAACTGCGGGGCGCCGTCGAGTCGAGCGCGGCGTCCGCGTTCGTGCGCCTGCAGAAGGACGGCCGGGCCGCGCGCACGGTGGTGCTGAAGCTGAAGAAGTCGGACATGAGCATCGTGACGCGTTCGGTCACGCTGCCCTACGCGACACTCGACCGTCACATTCTGGTCGCGGCCGCGCAGCGTCAGGTGATCGACCCGATCGAACTCGGGCCGGTGCGTCTGGTCGGGGTGGGGTTCGCCGGACTGTCGACGGTGCGCCAGGGCTCGCTGTTCCCCGAACTGGACCTGGACGTGCCGGGATACCAGGAGTCGAAGATCACGGAGGCGGCCGGTGACGACGGCCTCTCCGAGCCCGTCCCGGCACCCGCCCGGGCGATCGACACCCGGTGGCATCCCGGTCTCGACGTGGCGCACCCGGACTTCGGCCACGGCTGGGTGCAGGGTGCCGGGCACGGTGTCGTGACCGTTCGATTCGAAACGCGCACAACGGGTCCGGGAAAGGCCCGCACCTTCAAGGAGGACGACGGGCAGCTCGAACCGGCCGATGTGGAAGGCTCGCTCGCGTGACCGGACCCGCCGCCCGAACGAGGGAGTGGAGACCGGCTCCACGAGAAGGTAGCCTCGGGCGCTGATGCCTACCCTTGGGTAATGTCGCCCGGGTAGCGAACGAGCTCAGATCGTCCGAGAACGAACACCGAGAATGAAGAGGTTATTGAGTTGAAGCTTCGTAAGATCACGGTTGCCGGAGTTGCAATCGCCGCAGCCCTCACGATGTCCGCGTGTGGCTCCGACGAGGGCGACACGGCGGCCAAGACCACGACGACGACTTCCGCAGCTGCCGAGACCTCGGAAGCCATCGAGGTGCCCACCGCGGCCGATCTCAACGCGCTTCTGGTGCAGGGCCTCGACCCGGCGACGCCGCTCGAGGTCAAGTCCGCGATGGTCGAGGGCTCGGAGCAGGATCCGGAGCTCATCAACCAGGTCGCCGCGGCCGCCAAGGCCAACAACGCCGAGGTCACCGTTCTCGACCCGGTCATCGACAACGGTGACGGCACCGCCAGCGGCCAGCTGCAGCTGACCGTCAACGGCCAGGTCCAGCAGGGTGGCGTTCCGGCCATCTTCGTTCCCGGCGAGAACGGAACGTGGAAGCTGTCGAAGATCACCGCATGCCAGATCGTGTCGCTCGCGCAGCTGACCTCGCCTGCATGCCCTGCCTGATTCCAGGCCGAACCGTGCGGTCCTGACGGATCGCCGCGTTCCCGCACCGATGCCGGTGTCCCCTCGGGGAAGCCGGCATCGGTCGTCTACGGGGACCGGCTCAGCCGGCGGGTGCGGGCGCGAGCTTCGCCACGGCGGTGCTCGTCAGGTCGTTCATGACGCCGGCGTCGATCGGGTCCTGTCCCGTCGCGACCAGTTGAGTGACGGTGCTGCCGACGACGACCACCACCACATCCGAGACGAGACTGACGCCCTCGCTGGTGGTGACGAGCCGGAACGCCGTCGACGCGTCGCCCGCGGGCTGCTGCTCGCGGCCCCCGATCCGGTACTGCACCTGCACGCCGTCGGCGTCCGTGCCGCTGTACTGGGTGCATCCCGGCAGCCGCTCCTGCACCGCGGCGAAGGCCTGGGACGCGTCCGCGCCGGTGGCGTAGCTCGCCGCGTCCTGGTCGATGGTCGCGAAGCCCGGGCCGGTGAACCAGCCGGACGCCGAGGCCGCCGCTCCCGCGCGCTGGTCCGCGACCGGTGACAGCACCGCGCCGCAGTCCGCGGGATCCGTGCTCGACTTGTCGGAATCCGCCGACTCCGACGCCGGCGGCAACCCCAGATCGTCCTCGGGATCGGGCACCGGGGTGAATCCGACGGGAAGGTCGCCGACGTCGAGGAGCGCCGCCTTCAGCGCGGCCTGATCGGCGAACGATGTACCCGCCGCGTCCTGCGCGGCGGTCACCACCGGACCGAGCGGCTCCAGCGCGGTGGCGTCGCCCGCGTCGCCGGACGCGTTCGACGAGCACGCCGACAGCGCGAGCACGGCCAGCAAGGAGCAGTAGGCGGCGACGGGTCCGCGGCGCATCAGGAACCCCACCGGACCGAGTTCGACGTGGTCTGGTGCAGGCGGGTGGCGCCGTCGGGGTCGCTGTACTGCTGGTCACCGCCCACGGTCACGGTCCCGGACACCGGCAGCGGCAGACCGAGGTCGACGGTCATGGTGCCCGAGCCCTGCATCACGTACTGGTCGACGTTCAGCGTGCCTGCCTCTCCGGGCAGTTCCCACACGGGCGACTTCGGCTTCTGGTCGATCGTGTAGTCGATGGTGAGGCGGTTGCCGTCCCGCGCGGTCAGGGTGGCCACGGTCGTCTGGTCGAGGGCGATGCCGCTCATCACCTGCTGGCGGATCGTCCACTGGGCGCCCACGCCGACCGGTTCCGCCGGAAACGGGACCGTGCGGTACACGGCCTGGTAGAAGGCCTGCTCGATCGCGGAGCGGGCGATGTCCTGGGACTCGGCGTCCGGTCGCAGGCGCAGCGCCGTGATCGCACCGGTGGGATCGACGGTGAAGCCGGCGCCGGAACCGGCACTGGCTTCGAGCGCGCTGCCGAGGCGGCCGTCGGGGCTGGTGACGTCGCCGAGCGTGAGGTCGACGGTGGTGCCGCCGTCCGCGTCCTCGGTCGCCCGGCCGACGGCGGCGGTGAGGGGGAGCGTCACCTGGGGGGAGGAGAAGTCCTGGGCGGGCTGGTCGTCGATCTGCTGGAACACCTGCGCGTCCGTGGTCAGCTGGACGTCCTGCGTGACTCCCGCCGGCGGTCTCCGCGAGATCACCTCCCGCGGTTCCTCGCCGGGCTGGATCAGTTCGACGGTGGTGGCGGAGATCGGGACGGTCACTTCGGCGGGAGTGGACGTGGACCCTGCGGGGGTCGACTCCGAGGAGTCGCCGTCACCTCCGCACCCGGCGGTCAGAGCGACCAGGGAGAGGGTTGCGGCGAGCAGGCAGAATCCGGGTCGCAGAGCTTTCGAGAACAGTGGCACGCCCCCAGGCTAGTGCGCGCGGGAGCGCGTGAACGGAGGCTTGCCTCCGTAGTGGATGATGAACGGGTGAGTCAAGACCCCACGGCAGAGAACGAGACCGACGCCGAAGACCGGAACGACGGTGACACGTCCGGCGCCGTAGCCCCCCGGCCGGCGAAGCATCAGCGCAGGCTGCTGCTGTTCGCGATCGCAGGGACGATCCTCGCGACCGACCTGCTGACGAAGATCCTCGCCGTCGCCAACATCGAGCCCGGCCGCCCGGTCTGGCTGATCGGGGACCTCGTCTCGCTGCGGCTCGTGCGCAACCCGGGCGCGGCGTTCTCCATGGCCACCGGCATGACGTGGCTGCTGACCCTCGTCGCCGTGGGTGTGGTGATCGGCGTCGTCCGGATCGGCCGGACGCTGCGGTCGCCGTGGTGGGCGCTCGGTCTCGGGCTGGTGCTCGGGGGCGCCCTCGGCAATCTCGTCGACCGGTTCTTCCGGGCCCCCGGAGTGATGCAGGGGCACGTCGTCGATTTCGTCTCCGTCGGCTGGTGGCCGGTGTTCAACGTGGCGGACTCCGCGATCGTGTGCGGTGCGATCCTGCTCGTCGTGCTCACGCTGGTGGGGCTGGAACCGGACGGAACACGTAAGGGGGTAGAGAAGTGAGGGAAACACGGTCGATGCCGGTCCCGGACGGGCTCGAAGCGATGCGGGTCGACGCCGGCCTCGCCCGGCTGCTCGGTCTGTCGCGCACCGCGGTCGCGCAGCTCACCGAGGAAGGTTCGGTGCTCGTCGACGGCGCGCCCGTCGGCAAGTCCGACCGGCTGTCCGCAGGCACCTGGCTGGAGGTGGAACTTCCCGAACCGCCGCGGCCGCTGACCATCGAGGCGGAACCCGTCGAGGGCATGGAGATCCTGTACGCGGACGACGACGTGGTCGCCGTCGACAAACCGGTCGGGGTCGCGGCCCACGCCAGCGTGGGGTGGACCGGTCCGACGGTGATCGGCGGCCTCGCCGCCGCGGGCTTCCGGATCTCGACGTCCGGTGCGCACGAGCGTCAGGGCATCGTGCACCGGCTGGACGTCGGCACGTCCGGAGTGATGGTGGTGGCCACGTCGGAGCGCGCCTACACACTCCTCAAGCGTGCGTTCAAGCAGCGGACCATCGACAAGCGGTACCACGCGCTGGTGCAGGGTCACCCGGATCCGAGCAGCGGAACCATCGACGCGCCGATCGGCAGGCACCGCAGCAACGACTGGAAGTTCGCCGTCACCGCCGACGGCAAGCCCAGCATCACCCACTACGACACGGTCGAGGCGTTCCAGGCGGCGAGCCTGCTCGACATCCACCTGGAGACGGGCCGGACCCATCAGATCCGCGTCCACTTCGCGGCGCTGCGGCACCCGTGCTGCGGCGACCTCACGTACGGGGCCGATCCGCGGCTGGCGGAGCGCCTCGGGCTGGAGCGCCAGTGGCTGCACGCCCGGTCGCTCGGTTTCGCGCATCCCGCGGACGGGCGGTGGGTCGAGATCACGTCCAAGTACCCGAAGGATCTCGAGGACGCTCTCGGGGTTCTGCGGGCGAGCTGAGGTGCGGCTCCCGCGCCCCGGCGGTGCCGCGGTGCCGGCAGTGCTCACCGTCGTCGTGCTGATCGCGGTGACGGTCGTGCTCGGGGCACTGAACCCCGTTCGGCGGGCGCCCGTGTCGACGGACACGCTGGGCCCGGACAACGGGGAAGCGGTGGCCGACTACCTGGCTCGGGCGGACCGATCGCTCGACGAGGCGGACGGTCGCCACGAGCACTGGGCGCTGGTCTCGTTCACGCGTCCGGTGACCACGGAGACCGTCCGGGGCGCTGCGTCCGGCACCCGGGTGTCGCAGGTGCTCTTCCGCGTGCCGCTCGACCGGGTGCAGACCCCCCTCGTGCCCGTGTCCGTCGCGGCAGGCGACGCGGCCCTCGCCCGGGCGAGCGTCCTGGCCGCCGGCCGCGTCCAGGCGATGACGGGCGAGACGGCGCGGCAGGCGCAGATCGCGGCGGTCTCGTCGGCGGAACTCGCCCGGAACTGCGCGTGTGTGATCGGCGTCGTCGTCCGCGGTGATCACGACGCGCTGGCCGCGCTGCGGTCCGAACCGGACGTCCGGGCGGTCGAGGCGCTCGGCGCCGACGCCGTGGCCGGGCGGTTCGCGGTGCGCCCGCTGCTGCCGGAGCAGGTCGAGACCGTCGCGCCCGGCCCCGACGACGGGGCCGTCCCGGGGAGCGGTTCGTGACGGCGCGGAAGGCGGAAACCGTGGGCGCCGCCTGCGGAGTCGGCGCCTACGTGCTGTGGGGTGCGTTCCCCGCGTTCTTCGGTCTGCTCGGCCCGGCCGGGTCGGTGGAGATCCTCGCGCACCGCGTGGTGTGGACGCTCGCACTCATGTTCGTCGTCCTCGCGGTCTCGGGCCGGCTCCGCTCGCTGCGCGGGCTCAGCGCGCGCACCTGGCTGCTGGTCACGGCCGCGTCGACGGCCATCGCCGTGAACTGGGGCACCTACATCTACGGGGTCACGTCGGACCGGGTGGTCGAGACCGCGCTCGGCTACTTCATCAACCCGTTGGTGAGCGTGCTGCTCGGGGTCGTGATCTTCCGGGAACGGCTCGTGCCCGCCCAGATCGTCGCGCTCGCCCTCGCCGCCGTCGCGGTGATCGTGATCACCGTCGACTACGGGCATCCGCCGTACATCGCGCTCACCCTGGCCGCCTCGTTCGCGCTGTACGGGCTGTGCAAGAAGGTGATGCCGCTCGATCCGCGGACGAGCCTCACGGCCGAGGGCATCGTCGCCGCACCCGTCGCGGTCGGCTATCTCGTGTTCCTCGCCCTCACCGGCGCAGGCACGTTCCTGGGGTTCGGGGTCGGGCACACCCTGCTGCTGATGGCCGCAGGCCCGGTGACCGCCCTGCCTCTGCTGCTGTTCGGCGCCGCGGCGCAACGGGTGCCGTTGCGCACACTCGGCATGCTGCAGTACCTGACACCGGCGCTGCAGATGGCGTGGGGCGTCGCCGTTCTCCACGAGGACATGCCCGCGTCGCGGTGGATCGGTTTCGCCCTGATCTGGGTGGCGCTCGCGATCTTCAGTACCGATGCGCTGGTGCGGGTCCGGCGCGAGCGGCGCAATTCCGCCCCGTCCCAGGCGCCCGTCCCGTAACTCGCGTCACGACTTCGCCGACACCCGCCGTCGGCGACCGGTGCTGTCGGTCCGAGGGCCTACACTCGTGAGGCTCCCAGACCTTCAGAGAGGCGCACGTGGCTGACTCGTTCGTACATCTGCACAATCACACCGAGTACTCGATGCTCGACGGTGCGGCCAAGGTCGGCCCCCTGTTCGAAGAGGCCGCGCGGCTGGAGATGTCGGCGGTGGGCATGACCGACCACGGCAACATGTACGGCGCCAGCGAGTTCTACAACGTGGCGAAGAACCAGGGCATCAAGCCGATCATCGGCATCGAGGCGTACGTCGCGCCCGAGTCCCGCTTCAACACCAAGCGTGTGCTGTGGGGCGACCGCAGCCAGAAGTCCGACGACGTCTCCGGTAGCGGCGCGTACACCCACATGACGATGGTTGCCGAGAACGCGACCGGTCTGCGGAACCTGTTCAAGCTGTCCTCGCTCGCGTCGATCGAAGGTCAGCTCGGCAAGTGGGCGCGAATGGACGAAGACCTCATCGCCACCCACCACGAGGGCATCATCGCGACCACGGGCTGCCCGTCCGGCGAGATCCAGACGCGGCTGCGACTCGGCCACGACCGCGAGGCGCTCGAGGCGGCAGCCAAGTGGCAGGAGATCTGGGGCAAGGACAACTTCTTCCTCGAGCTGATGGACCACGGGCTGTCGATCGAGCGACGCGTGCGTGAGGGCCTCCTCGAGATCAGCAAGAAGCTCGAGATTCCGCCGCTCGCCACCAACGACTGCCACTACGTCACGAAGGACGCCGCGGAGAACCACGAGGCGCTGCTGTGCATCCAGACCGGCAAGACGCTGTCCGACCCCACCCGGTTCAAGTTCGACGGTGACGGCTACTTCCTCAAGTCCGCCGCGGAGATGCGGGCCCTGTGGGACGACCAGGTCCCCGGCGCGTGCGACAACACCCTCCTCATCGCCGAGCGTGTCCAGCCGTACGACGACGTGTGGGCGCACCACGACCGGATGCCGATCTTCCCGGTCCCCGAGGGCGAGACGCAGGGCACCTGGCTGCGCAAGGAGGTCATGCGCGGGCTGGACCGCCGGTTCCCCGACGGACCGCCCGAAGAGTACCTGGCCCGCGCCGACTACGAGATCGGCGTCATCCTCGAAATGGGTTTCCCCGCCTACTTCCTCGTCGTCGGCGACCTCATCAACCACGCGCGGGAGGTCGGCATCCGGGTCGGCCCCGGCCGAGGCTCGGCCGCCGGTTCGCTCGTCGCCTACGCGATGGGCATCACCAACATCGACCCCATCCCGCACGGCCTGCTGTTCGAGCGGTTCCTGAACCCCGAGCGCGTGTCCATGCCCGATATCGACATCGACTTCGACGACCGCCGTCGCGGCGAGATGGTGCGGTACGCGACGGACAAGTGGGGCAGCGACCGCGTCGCCCAGGTCATCACGTTCGGCACCATCAAGACGAAGGCGGCCATCAAGGACTCCGCCCGCGTCCAGTTCGGTCAGCCCGGTTTCGCGATCGCCGACCAGATCACCAAGGCGCTGCCGCCGCCGATCATGGCCAAGGACATCTCGGTGTCCGGCATCACCGACCCGAACCACGAGCGCTACAAGGAAGCGGTGGAGGTTCGCGCCCTCATCGACTCCAACCCGGACGTCGCGAAGATCTACCAGACGGCCAAGGGGCTCGAGGGCCTGATCCGTAACGCCGGCGTCCACGCCTGCGCGGTGATCATGTCGTCCGAACCGCTGATGGACGCGATTCCCGTGTGGAAGCGCGCCCAGGACGGCGCCATCATCACCGGCTGGGACTACCCGTCGTGCGAGGCCATCGGCCTGCTGAAGATGGACTTCCTCGGACTGCGGAACCTCACCGTCATCGGTGACGCCATCGACAACATCAAGGCGAACCGGGGGATCGAACTCGATCTCGACACCCTCGCGCTCGACGACACGGCCACGTACGAACTGCTCTCGCGCGGCGACACTCTCGGCGTGTTCCAGCTCGACGGCAGTGCGATGCGCGATCTGCTGCGCCGCATGCAGCCCACCGGCTTCGAGGACATCGTCGCGGTGCTCGCGCTGTACCGGCCAGGTCCGATGGGCATGAACGCGCACAACGACTACGCCGACCGCAAGAACGGGCGGCAAGAGGTCAAACCCATCCACCCGGAACTCGAGGAGCCCCTGAAGGAGATCCTGGCCGACACGTACGGCCTGATCGTCTACCAGGAGCAGATCATGCAGATCGCGCAGAAGGTGGCCGGGTACTCGCTCGGGCAGGCCGACATTCTCCGCCGCGCCATGGGTAAGAAGAAGCTGTCGGTGCTGGAGGAGGCGTACGCCGGTTTCCGCGAGGGCATGCTCGCCAACGAGTTCTCCGAGCCCGCCATCAAGGCGCTGTGGGACACCATCCTCCCGTTCGCCGGGTACGCGTTCAACAAGTCGCACGCCGCCGGGTACGGCCTGGTGTCGTTCTGGACCGGGTACCTCAAGGCCAACTATCCGGCCGAGTACATGGCCGGTCTGCTCACCTCGGTCGGTGACGACAAGGACAAGGCCGCCGTCTACCTCGCGGACTGCCGCAAGATGGGCATCACCGTGCTGCCGCCGGACGTCAACGAATCGGAGGTCAACTTCGCCTCCGTCGGTGAGGACATCCGGTTCGGCATGGGCGCCGTCCGCAACGTCGGTGCCAACGTGGTGGGCTCGATCATCAAGGCGCGCAAGGAGAAGTCCAAGTTCGTCGACTTCTCCGACTACCTCAACAAGATCGACGCGGCCGCCTGCTCCAAGAAGGTCACCGAATCGCTGATCAAGGCAGGCGGATTCGACTCGCTGGGCCACCCGCGCAAGGGGCTCATGCTCGTCCACGCCGACGCCATCGACGCGGTGATGGGTACCAAGAAGGCGGAGGCGATCGGCCAGTTCGACCTGTTCGGCGGCGACGACGCCGACGAGTCGATCGCCTCGGTGTTCAACGTGAAGATCCCCGAGGAGGAGTGGGACTCCAAGCATCGGTTGGCGCTGGAACGGGAAATGCTGGGACTGTACGTGTCCGGGCACCCGCTCAACGGTGTCGAGCACGTGTTGTCGGCGCAGTCCGACACCGCGATCCCGACCATCCTCGAAGGCGACATCAAGGACGGCACCCAGGTCACCGTCGGCGGCATCCTCGCGTCGGTGAACCGGAGGATCAACAAGAACGGTCTCACCTGGGCGTCCGCGCAGCTCGAGGACCTGACCGGTGGTATCGAGGTGCTGTTCTTCCCGCAGGCCTACTCGGTGTACGGGATGGATGTCACCGAGGACTCCGTGGTGCTCGTCAAGGCGCGCGTGTCGATCCGTGACGACCGGATCTCACTCATCGCCAACGACCTTGCGGTGCCGGACCTCTCGGCGGTGGGGGTAGCGAAGCCGTTGGCGGTCAGTCTGCCGCTGCGTCAGTGCACCAAGGACAAGATCGGCGCGCTGCGTCAGGTGCTGACCCGCCATCCGGGCACCTCGGACGTGCACGTGCGGTTGATCGGCGGCACCGAGGTCACGTTGTGGAAGGTGGACGACGTGCTCCGGGTGGAACCGTCGTCGGCGTTGATGGGCGACCTCAAGGCGCTGCTCGGACCGAGCTGCCTGTCCGTCTGATCGCTTCGATGGGTGAGGCTACGAGCGCGGCGGGAAGAGCCGCCGCGCCCACCACACCACGACGGCGGCAGCGGCGGCCGTGAGAACGGCCGCCTGCAGCGTCTGGGTGACGACGAGGATCGTGACGAAGACCAGCAGCGCGACTGCCAGGGCCTCCAGCTTGTAGAGGGGCCACTCGGTGCCGGCCAGATCGACGGTCCGGGCGGGGGTGCTGCGGGGCACATCGCGGCGCACCCAAGCGTCGTGTGTCGTCATCGCAGGTCACCTCACTGGAGTGGGTCGGGGGAGCGGACGGCCCCGCGTGCGATCAGGGTACTCGGAATCCGGAGTTCGGCGCAACGAACAAACGGATGCGGTCCTTCGCATGCGCGCTGGTTCGGTGGAATCGGTGGCGGGCTCTCGCGGATCAGGTGTTGACTGGACGCATGCCACTCACAGGTGAATACGAACCCAGTCCGTCCAAGTGGGCAGCGGATCAGGCCGAGTTGATGGAATCCACCGACGGGGCCGAGGGCACGACGTTGGGCGGCAGGCCCGTCGTCCTGCTGACCACCCGGGGCGCGAAATCCGGCAAGATCCGCAAGACGCCGTTGATGCGTGTCGAGCACGACGGGACGTACGCGATCGTCGCCTCGCTCGGCGGCGCCCCCAAGAACCCGGTCTGGTACTACAACGTGAAGGCCGAACCGCACGTCGAACTCCGCGACGGCTCGGCGACCCGCGACATGGTGGCCCGTGAGGTCACGGGCGACGAGAAGGCCACGTGGTGGGAGCGGGCTGTCGCCGCGTTCCCCGACTACGCCGAGTACCAGACCAAGACCGATCGGGAGATCCCGGTGTTCGTGCTCGAACCCGCCTGAGTCTCGCCCCGCCGCTGTCGTTCGCCGTTCGACCGTCCCCGACCGGAGGCCCGATGAGAGCGAAAACCGTTGCCGATCAACTGGTACGTCAACTCCAGGACGCCGGCGTCCGGCGGATCTACGGAATCGTGGGCGACAGCCTCAATCCCGTCGTCGACGCCGTCCGGCGTTCGGGCGGGGCGGACAACGGCGGCATCGACTGGATCCACGTCCGGCACGAGGAGGCCGCCGCCTTCGCCGCGGCCGCGGAGGCGCAGGTCACCGGCAAACTGGCGGTCTGCGCCGGCTCGTGCGGGCCGGGCAATCTGCACCTGATCAACGGTCTCTACGACGCGGACCGGTCCGGGGCGCCGGTGCTCGCGATCGCGGCGCAGATCCCGAGCGAGCAGATCGGTCTCGGCTACTTCCAGGAGACCCACCCGGACCGGCTGTTCGTCGAGTGCTCCCGGTACACGGAGCTGATCGGAAGTCCCGCCCAGGCCCCGCGCGTCATGGCGTCCGCCATCGCGCATGCGACCGCGCTGTCCGGCGTCGCGGTGATCACCCTGCCAGGTGACATCGCGGACCGCCCCGCCGAGGGGCGGGCGCCGTCGGTGCCGCGCACGGCTGCGCCGTCGGTCGTGCCGGACCAGTCCGACGTGCAGGCACTCGCGGACGCCGTGAACGCGGCAGGGAAGGTCGCGATCTTCGCCGGGGAAGGGGTGCGCGCGGCACGCGAGGAGTTGCTGGGCCTTGCCGACGCGATCGGTGCGCCGATCGGTCACACCCTGCGCGGCAAGGAATGGATCCAGTACGACAACCCCTTCGACGTCGGGATGACGGGGCTGCTGGGGTACGGGGCGGCGCACGACGGGATGCACGGCGCCGATCTCCTGCTGCTCGTCGGAACGGACTTCCCGTACAACCAGTTCCTCCCCGACGGCGTCCGCACCGCGCAGATCGACCGGGCCGCACAGCGAATCGGCAGGAGAACGGACGTCGATCTGGCGGTGCACGGCGACGTGGAGAGCACGTTGCGTGCGCTCGTCCCGTTGATCCGGCGGAAGGACGACCGCCGATTCCTCGACGACATGCTCGAGAAGCACCGGATGCTGATGAACAAGGTGGTCGGCGCGTACACGAAACCGGCCAAGCAGCGCGTCCCGATCCATCCCGAGTACGCCGCGTCGATCCTCGACGACCTCGCTGCCGACGACGCGATCTTCACCACGGACACGGGAATGTCGAACGTGTGGACGGCGCGCTACCTGACGCCGAACGGCTCGCGGCGTTTCCTCTCCTCGGCCCTGCACGGATCGATGGCGAACGCCCTGCCGCACGCGATCGGCGCCCAGGTGTGCGCGCCCGGCAGGCAGGTGGTGTCCGTGTCGGGCGACGGCGGGCTGTCGATGCTGCTGGGGGAACTGGTGACGGTCGCGATGTACCGGCTCCCGGTCAAGGTCGTGGTGTTCAACAATTCCACTCTCGGCATGGTCAAGCTGGAGATGCTGGTGGACGGGCTGCCGGATTTCGGGGTCGACGTCGCGCCGGTCGACTATTCGGCGGTGGCGTCCGCGCTGGGCATCTTCGCCCGCCGGATCGAGGATCCGGCCGACATCGAATCGGGTCTGCGTCAGGCGTTCGATCACGACGGACCGGCCCTCGTCGATCTCGTCACCGACCCGTTGGCGCTGTCGCTGCCGCCGACCATCACGGGTGGGCAGCTCACCGGTTTCGCACTGGCGTTGTCGAAGATGGTGATGAACGGGGGTGTCGGCGAGGCCGTGAAAATGGCGAAGTCGAACGTCCGGAACGTGCCGCGACCGTCCCAGTTCGATCCGCGCGGCTGAACCCGACTGGTATCCCATGGCCGGAGAGTGGGAACATATCCGGGTGTCCACATCGCCCGATACCGCAGCCCAGAACATCACCTCGCCCCTGACGGTGGGCGATATCGACGCGGCTATCGAGCGAATTTCCCACGTGATCGACGCCACCCCACTGCAGTGGAGCGACCGCCTGTCGACCCTGACCGGCGCGAACGTCTACCTCAAGCGTGAAGACCTGCAGGTCGTGCGCTCCTACAAACTTCGCGGCGCCTACAATCTCATGGCCCAGCTCGACGCCGCCGAGCGTGCCGCCGGAGTCGTGACCGCCAGCGCAGGCAACCATGCGCAGGGCGTCGCGTTCGCCTGCCGCACAATGGAAATCACCGGCCGCATCTACGTCCCGTCGAGCACACCCAAGCAGAAGCGTGACCGCATCCGTGCGCACGGCGGCGAGTTCGTCGAGCTGATCCTGACGGGGGAGACGTACGACGCCGCCGCCGCTGCGGCCGCCGCCGACGTGCGGCGGACGGGCGCGACGATGGTTGCGCCGTTCGACGACGCCCGGACCGCGGCCGGTCAGGGCACCATCGCCGCCGAGATCCTCGCCCAGCTCGGCGCGGCCCCCGATTCCGTCCTGGTCCCGGTCGGCGGCGGCGGGTGCATCGCCGGCATCGCCACCTACCTGCATGCGCACGCACCGCGCACGGCCATCGTCGGCGTGGAGCCGACGGGAGCGGCGTCGATGACGGCGGCCCTGGTCGCCGGTGGTCCCGTGACGTTGACGGAGATCGACCCGTTCGTCGACGGCGCGTCGGTGAAGCGGGTCGGCGACCTGCCCTACGCCGTGGTCTCCGCCCTCGGCGCCGAGGTGGTGACGCACACGTCGCTGGGCCAGGCCGGCGGGGCGTCCACGATCCGGCTCGATCCGGAGACGTTCGTGATGACCAACCTCGACGAGGGCGCGCTGTGCACCGCGATGCTCGAGCTGTACCAGAACGAGGGCATCATCGCCGAGCCCGCGGGCGCCCTGTCGGTGGCGGCCCTCGGGAACATCACGTTCGAACCGGGTTCCACGGTGGTGTGCCTGATCTCCGGCGGCAACAACGACGTCTCGCGGTACGGCGAGATCCTGGAACGCTCGCTGGTGAATCTAGGCCTGAAGCATTACTTCCTCGTCGACTTCCCGCAGGAGCCGGGCGCGCTCCGCCGCTTCCTCGACGAGGTGCTCGGCCCCGAGGACGACATCACCTTGTTCGAGTACGTGAAGCGCAACAACCGGGAGACCGGCGCCGCCCTGGTGGGTATCGAACTCGGTAAGGCCGAGGGGCTCGGCGAGCTGCTCGAGCGGATGGAGCAGTCCCGGATGCAGGTGGAACGCCTGGAGCCGGGGAGCCCCGCCTACCGCTACCTCACCTGAGCCGCTACTTCTGCAGCAGCCGCGCGACGACCTTCGTGTACAGCTCGGGCTCGGGCATGGGGAGCCCGAGCAGAGCGGCCAGGTAGATGCCGTCGCCGACGAGGCGCACGATCTCGGCCTGCACGGGATCGTCGATCTCGCTCTGGAGACCTTCGTCCCAGCCGCGCATCACTTCGGTAACGGCCTTCTGGATCTCGTCGTGCTGACCGTCGACGCTCCGTAGCGCGGCGATGGTCGAACGATAGAGGGCGAGTTCCTCGGTGGTGCTCGCGTCGGGAACCTGGAGATACCACTCGGACAGCGAGGTGCCGCCGGACACGGCGTCGGCGAGCTGGGCGTCCGCCCGCTCGCCGAGCCGGCGCACCATCGCGGCGAGAAGCGCTTCCTTGCTGGGGAAGTGGTAGAGCAGTCCGCCCTTGGACACCCCGGCCTCCGCAGCGACGGCTTCGAGGGTCACCTGGGCTATACCCACGTCGAGCAGCAGCTTCTCGAGGGCGTCGAGTATTCGATCGCGCGTACCGGCAGCCATGGTGAGGGACTGTACCCGGGAAATAACTTTACCGTCCGGACGGTTCACGGTAAGGTAACGAAAATGTACCGGCCGGACGGTTCATCACGCTGCCGGCCCCAATCGGAAAGTCGCAGGAAGATAAATGTCTGTCTCCACGGATCGCGGGATCAACGACGCCTACGGCGCGCCAGGTCAGTCCTCCGCATCACGCCGAGACTGGCTCGGATTGGTCGTCCTGGCCTTCGCCGTCCTCCTGATCGCCGTCGACGGCACGGTGCTCGACCTCGCACTGCCGTTCATCAGCGCCGACCTCGAGCCCAGCAGCACGCAGCTGCTGTGGATCATCGACGTCTATTCCTTCGTCCTCGCCGGACTGCTCATCACCATGGGCACGCTCGGCGACCGGATCGGGCGGCGCCGGCTACTGCTCCTCGGCGCCGCCGGATTCGGTATCGCCTCGCTGATCGCGGCATGGGCGCCGACACCCGAGATGCTGATCGCAGCCCGTGTGCTGCAGGGAATCTCGGGTGCCACCCTGATGCCCGCGACCCTCGGCCTGATCCGCACGATCTTCGTCGACCCGCGCCAGCGGACCCTCGCCATCGGCGTGTGGGGAGCGATGGCCGGTGGCGGCACCGCGGCGGGCCCGCTGATCGGCGGCTGGCTGCTCGAGCACTTCTGGTGGGGCTCGGTGTTCCTGATCAACATCCCCGTGATGCTGGTGCTGATCGCCGTGGGACCGATCGTGATTCCCGAGTCGAAGGACCCCGCGCCGGGACGGTTCGACCTGCTCAGCGCGGCGTTGTCGATGACGACGATGCTGCCGCTGGTGTACGCGGTCAAGGAGACCGTGGTGCACGGCGTCGACCCGGTGCTCCTCGGCGTCGGTCTCGTCGGTGTCGTGTCGGGTGTGGTGTTCGTGCGCAGGCAGAAGTCGATGAAGGACCCGATGATCGACATCGGACTGTTCGCGAAGCCCGCGTTCTCGACCGCCGTCCTCACCAACCTGCTGTCCATTTTCGCGCTCGCCGGTGTGCTGTTCTTCGGCTCGCAGTACCTGCAGTTGGTGCTCGGCAACACTGCGTTCGAATCGGGTGTGCTGATGCTGCCCGGGATGCTGATGAGCGCGGTCACCGCGCTCGCAGCGGCCTGGATGGTGCGCCGGTGGGCCACCTCGCACGTGCTCGGCGGCGGCCTCGCCGTCGCGGGTGTGGGTGCGGCACTGATGCTCACGCTCGGCGTGGACGGTGCCCCGACGATGTTCGTGGTCGGCTTCGGTCTCGCCGGAGCGGGTGTCGGTATCGCGTTGACGCTGACGTCCGACCTCGTGGTGAGCGCCGTCGAGCCCGAACGGGCCGGCGCCGCCTCCGCGGTGTCCGAGACCGCGTACGAACTCGGCATCGCGCTCGGTGTCGCCGTGCTCGGCAGCGTCGTCATGGCGATCTTCCGGAACGGCCTCGACACGTCGATGCTGCCGCAGGAACAGATCGAGCCCGCCCAGGGCACGCTCGGCGCCGCGGTCGCGGAGGCTCAGCATCTTCCCGAGGCGGCGCGGGCAGTGTTCCTGGAGTCCGCGCAGTCGGCGTTCGTCGACGGCATGCACGTCGCCGCGGGCGCGACGGCCGTGATCCTGTTCACGACCGCGATCCTCGTCCTGCGGATGCTGCGCGACCGTCAGGGTGAGCTGTCGAGCACCACGAACGAGTGACCCGGTAGCACCGTCGCCGACCCGGTCCCGTCCTGCGTCGGCGGCTCCCACCAGAGCACGGGGGAGCCGCCGACCGGGACGGTCACCGGTTCGGCACCCAGGTTGCAGGCGAGGCGAAGTGCGCCGCGGTGCACCACGATCCACTGCTGCGCCTCGTCGTAGTCGACGGACAGGTTCTCGAGCCACGGGTCCGTCAGCTCGGCGCGCTCCCGCCGTAGCCGCAGCAGCGAGCGATAGCAGTCCAGCAGCCGGGCATGCGGCTGCCGGACGGGTTCGTCCCAGTCGAGCTTGGACCGCTCGAACGTCTCCGGGTCCTGCGGGTCGGGAACGTCGTCCGTGCTCCAGCCGTGCTCCGCGAACTCGGCCTTGCGTCCCTCCGCCGTCGCCCGCGCGAGGTCCGGCTCCGGGTGCGAGGTGAAGAACTGGAACGGGGTGCTCGCCCCCCACTCCTCGCCCATGAACAGCATCGGCGTGAACGGCGAGCAGAGCACGAGCGCCGCCTTCACGGCGAGCTGCCCGGAATCGAGATACGTGCCGGGCCGGTCGCCGGTCGCCCGGTTGCCGATCTGATCGTGCGTGCACGTGTACGTGACCAGCGAACTGGCAGGGGTCCGCCGCGTGTCCAGCGGCCTGCCGTGCGTGCGACCCCGGAACGTCGAGAACGTGCCCGCATGGAACCAGCCCTGGCGCAGCGTGTCCGCGAGGCAGGCCATCGAACCGAAATCTCCGTAATAGCCCTGCCTCTCGCCCGACACCGCAGCGTGGATGGCGTGATGCACGTCGTCGTCCCACTGGGCGTCGAGGCCGCAGCCGCCTGCCGACCGCGACGTGATCAGGCGCGGATCGTTGAGGTCGCTCTCGGCAATGAGCGTCAGCGGTCGCCTCAGGTGCGCGGACAATCGGCGGGTCTCGATGGCCAGTTCCTCGAGAAGATGGGTGGCGGTGTGGTCGACGAGCGCGTGGACGGCGTCGAGTCGGAGCGCGTCGATGTGGAACTCGCGGAACCACCGCAGCGCGTTGCCGATGATGTAGCGGCGCACCTCGCCGCTGTCCGGTCCGTCCAGGTTGATGCTGCGGCCCCAGGTGTTGGCGCCCTGCGCCAGGTACGGGCCGTACCGGTCGAGGTAGTTCCCCGACGGTCCGAGGTGGTTGTAGACGGCGTCGAGGACCACGCCGAGACCGCGGGCGTGGCACGCGTCGACGAGGGTCTGCAGCCCGTCCGGTCCGCCGTAGCCCTCGTGCACCGTGTACCAGAGGACGCCGTCGTATCCCCAGTTGTGGGTTCCGTTGAACCCGTTGACGGGCATCAGTTCGACGAAATCCACGCCGAGGCCGACGAGATGGTCGAGCCGGTCGACCGCGGCGGCGAAGGTGCCCTCCGGAGTGAACGTGCCGACGTGCAATTCGTAGACGACGGAGCCGGCGAGCTGCCGCCCGGTCCACTGCGAGTCGGTCCAGAGGCTCTCGTCGAGGGTGTGGAGCTGGGACGCGCTGTGCACGCCGTCGGGCTGGCGCGGCGACCGGGGATCGGGGAGCGGGGTGTCACTGCCGTCGAGGAGGAACGCGTACCGGGAGTCCGGTGACGCGTCGACGTCGGCCCGCCACCACCCGTCCGGTGACGGGGTCATCTCGTGGCGCCTGCCGTCGACCTCCACGGAAACCGATGTCGGGATCGGGGCCCATACCTCGAATGTGTGCACCCGATCAGCATGCCTCGGCCGGGCGGGCCGCGCAGGACAGTCAGCTCTCGGGCGTGCCGGAGTCCTCGACCTCCTCGATGATCTCGGCGCCGAGAACCGACAACCGGTGTTCCTCGGCGTCCTGTACGGTGCCGAAGTCCTGCTCCTCGAGCACGTTACGGTCCTTGTCGAGGTATCGATACGTAGCCATGTCCCCACGATGGCACACGGCGGCAGAGATGGCGGCGAGTCGGCCCTTTCGCCCCGCATCCGGAAGTAGCAAGCTGAGAGTACGGACTCGAACGTCGCGAGGAGCAGTCATGCACGTAGCAGTGGGAGACCGGTTGCACGTTCAAGGCCGGGTGGTCGGAGTGCACGAGACGACCGCCGAGGTCGTGGAGGTACACGGCGAGAACGGCGAACCGCCCTATCTCGTCCGATACGACGACGGCCACGAGGCCCTCGTGTTTCCCGGATCCGATGCCTGGGTGGAACACCCGAAGTCGTAGGCATCGGGCGTTTCGCCCGGTCCAGGCGCGGCGGATCGCCGTGCCTCATTGGTTGCACGGTCGATGAATCGAATGCGTCTATCGTGAGACCGTGCCCGACTCCGCCAAGAGGCCCTACTCTTCGCCGCTGCGTGCGGAATCGGCGCGCCGGACCCGCCTCCTCGTCCGGGATGCCGCGGCCCGGTTGTTCACCGAACGCGGATACGTCAGCACCACGGTGCGAAACGTGGCCGAAGCAGCCGGGGTGTCGACCCGCACGGTGTTCACCGTGTTTCCGGGCGGCAAGGCGGAACTGTTCCACCAGGCACTGCACGCGGCGATTCAGGGCGAGACCGACGCCGCGCGTGGTGCCCGCACACCCCGGGACGGCGACCCGGTGGAGCGGATCCTCGAACAGATGGTGGGCTACAGCACCGACGTCCTGGAGCGGGCCGGAACCCTGATGGCGACGTCGATCGAATCCTCGGGGGCGGACGAGGACATGCGGCGGTTCGCCGACGAGGGCGCGCGGGCGTCCGCCGAGAATGCGATGACCCTCGCCGAGGGACTCGCCGCCCACGAACTGCTGCGCCCCGAGATCTCCGTCCAGCGGGCCGCCGACGTGCTGTTCACGGTCGTGTCGCCGCAGGTGTATTCGATGCTGCGCGTGCAGTGCGGGTGGGATGTCGACGAGTACCGGAACTGGGTGAAGGCGACGATCCGGGCCGGTCTGCTCTACTGAGGGCCGACATCCCCGCCTACGGCAACAGGATGAATTTGCCCGCCGCGTGCGGCTTCCGGAGATCGGCGTGAGCGCGCGCCGCCTCCGACAGCGCGTACGTGCGCGCGACCCGCACCCGCACGTCACCGTTGCCGGCGAGGTCGACGAGGGCGGCTCGGAAACGTTTACGCAGTTCCATGCCTTCCGGCCCCAGCGCCCCCACGATCCGGAACCCGGCCTCGCCCGCCCGTGTCCCCGGGACGGTCGTCACCAACCGCGACCGGTCCCGCACCAGGTCCACGGACACGTCGACGGCCTCGTCGCTGCCCGCGGTATCGATGACGGCGTCCACCCCGTCCGGTGCCAGGACACGGATCCGGTCGCTCAGGCCGTCCCCGTACGACACCGGGGTCGCGCCGAGCGACCGCACGTAGTCGTGGTTGCCGGGGCGGGCAGTGCCGATGATCGTGGCGCCGCGGGCCCGGGCCAACTGCACGACGAACGACCCCACGCCGCCTGCCGCGCCGTGCACGAGCAGCAGGTCGCCGGTGCCGACGTTCGCCGTGTCGAGGGTGTCGACCGCAGTGGCACCCACCGCGAGAAGTCCGGCGGCCTCGTTCCACGGCAACGACGCCGGTTTCGGGACCACCGAATCACCGGACACCACAAGCCGGTCCGCGTAGGCCTCCGACAACGGGTACGCGATCACCTCGTCGCCCACCGCGATCGGGCCCCTCGGCCCCGTGGCGGAGTCACCCACCTCCGCGACGACGCCCGCCGCCTCGCTGCCCAGCCGCATCGGCAGGACGGCGGGATCGGCGCCGAACGCGCCGCTGTACAGCTTGTAGTCGATCGGGTTGACCCCGATCGCGCGGACCTCGATCACCACCTCACCCGGTGCCGGACCCGCCGGTTCCGCATCGACCAACGCGAGGACCTCCGGCCCTCCGTACGCCCGGGCAACCACACGTCGCATACACAGGCCAGTACCCCTGTGAGTACTTCTTAACCGCGGGCGGTTAAGAAGTACTCACGGGCCAGCAGCACCACGGGGTAGCGGGCGAACAGGGTGGACGTGTCGACGCGGCCGCCGGGGTGCGTCGCGGAGGTGAGCAGGTCGGTCCAGGTTCCGTCCGGGAGGGTCACCGCGGTGTCGCCCCAGCCGTCCTGTTGCAGCCCCACGCTGTGCCGGGTGGCCAGGGCCGCGACGTCCGGCGCCGATCCCTGGGGCCCGCGGGTGAAACCGATCAGGTGCTCGGCCGCGGTCCCCGATGCGAAGACCGGCGCGTACGTGCCGCCCACGAAGCTCCCCGGACGGTCCCGGCGCAGGCGCAGGGCCGTCTGTACGACGTGCATCTTCGCCGCGCCGGTGGCGTCGACCGGAGGGGTGCCCAGCCCCGCGAGCGCGGTCCGCCGCACGTCGTAGTCCACGGGGCGGCGATTGTCGGGGTCGACGAGCGAGTCCTCCCACAGTTCGGTGCCCTGGTACACGTCCGGGATCCCGGGCCCGCACAGCTGGAGGAGCTTCTGGCCGAGCGCATCGGACCAGGCGTGCGGCGCCAGTTGCGTGCACAGCGATCCGAGGGCCTTGCCGACGGTGCCGTCGATCACCGTGTCCAGCCAGCGGTGGAGGTCGCGTTCGAAGTCCTCGTTCACGTCGTTCCACGACGTCCGGGTCCCGGCTTCCCGGACGGCCTTCTCCGCGTACGCGTGGACGCGGTCACGGAAGCCGGGCACCTCGCCCGCGGCCCGGCCGTCGACCGGCCACACCCCGAACAGGTTCTGCCACAGGAACAGTCCGGTGGCGGGATCGGGGCTGGGGGCAATGCGCTCCCACTGGTCGACGCATTCGGCCCACAGGTCCGGCACCTGCGACAGGATGCCGATCCGGGCGCGGACGTCCTCGCCGCGTTTGGTGTCGTGCGTCGAGAGCGTCGTCATCGCCTGCGGCCACCGGGTGGCGCGCTCGGCCGCGGCGAGGTGGAATTCGGCGGGGGAGACGCCGACGTTCGCGGGGTTGCCGCCCACCTCCTGCAGCGACACCAGCCGGGCCGTGCGGTAGAACAGGCAGTCCTCCACGGATTTCGCCATCACCGCGCCGCAGACCTGCTGGAAGCGGGTGGCCGCCTCACCGCCGGCGATCAGGGCGGCGGCGAGGGCGGACAGCGCCGCGGACCGCCCCGGTTCGCGCCGCGCGGCGTCACCGATCACGCGGGTCGCGAGCCCGGCGAGCGGGCTGTAGTCGGACCGGTACACGGGCATCGCCGCGACGACGTCCACCACGGCGTCGCGCAGGTCAGGATCTGCGCAATCGGTGCCGGTCTCCGCGCGGATCGCGCGGACGAGGCGCCGGATCTCCGGGGCGAGGCCGGTGCTCGCGACGTCGCGTTTGATCGCGGTTTCGTGCCCGTGGATCCACGTCGCGTCACCCCGGTCGCCCGTGCGGGACGCCGACAGGGCGGTCAGCGCGGGAGCTCCCGACGGGTCGACGAACACGCCGCCGAGTTCGGCCAGTGCGTCGTAGCCGGTGGTGCCCTCGATCGGCAGGTGATCGTCCAGGGGTTCGGAGTGGCCGAGGATCTTCTCGATCACGAGCCAGCGGTCCGCGCCGATCACGCCGCGCAGCCGGTCGAGGTATTCGGCCGGATCGGACAACCCGTCGGGGTGGTCGATGCGCACGCCGTCGATCAACTCGTCCGCCACCCAGCTCCGCAGTTCGCGGTGCGAGGCCTCGAACACGCGGGGATCTTCCTGACGGATCCCGGCCAGTTCGCTGACCGCGAAGAATCGGCGGTACCCGATGAGCCCGGAGTTCCACGGAACCAGGCGGTACGCCTGCGCGTCGTGCACCGACTCCGGCTCGGTCGCGTCCGTGCCGGGGGCGATGGGGAACCGGTGCTCGTAGAACGCGAGCAGCGGCTCCGGTCCCGAGCGGTCGACGGTCAGCGACTCGAGGTCGGCGTCCGACCCGAGGACGGGCAGCGCGAGCCGTCCGCCCGCGCCGTTGTCTTCGCTCCAGTCGATGTCGAAGAAGTCGGCGTACCCGGAGCCGCGACCGTGCGTGAGAACGTCCCACCACCAGGCGTTCTCACGCGGATTCGCGACCCCCACATGGTTGGGGACCAAGTCGACGACGATGCCCATGCCGCGGCCGCGCAACTCCCGTGACAGCGCGGCCAGCGCCTCCCGGCCACCGAGGGCGGGGGACACGCGGGTCACGTCGGTGACGTCGTAACCGTGGGTCGAACCGGTGGTGGCCGTCAGGATCGGCGACAGGTAGACGTGCGAGATCCCGAGGTCGTCCAGATAGTCGGCGACGGCGGCGGCGTCCGCCAGGGTGAAGCAGTCTCCGCGCAGTTGCAGCCGGTAGGTCGCCGTGATCCCCATCGTCGTCCCCGGCTCAGGCGGTCCGGCGCAGCACGACCAGCGACCGGGCCTCGACCTGCAGCGAATTCCCGGCCTTGATCACCGCGTCCTTCGCCCCCGTCGGCACGGCGGTGTCGAGCACGACCGCCCACTCGTCGGCGTAATCGGAGTTCGGCGTGGAGAACTCGATCTCCTCGTCGTGCGCGTTGAAACACAGCAGGAACGAGTCGCCGACCACCCGCTCGCCGCGGTGGTTGGGTTCGGGGATGCCCTCGCCGTTGAGGAACACCGCAAGGGACTTCCCGAAACCACTGTCCCAGTCCTCGGGGGTCATCTCCTCACCGGACGGGGTGAGCCAGGCGATGTCACGGGTCTGGTCGCCGCTGCGGATGGGGGTGCCCTCGAAGAACCGGCGGCGGCGGAACACCGGATTCTTCATCCGCAGCGCGATGACCCGTTTGGTGAACTCGACGAGGTCGGCGTTGGTGTCCCCCAGCGACCAGTCCATCCACGACAGTTCCGAGTCCTGGCAGTACACGTTGTTGTTGCCCTGCTGGGTGCGGCCCATCTCGTCACCGTGCGCGAGCATCGGCGTCCCCTGGCTGAGCAGGAGGGTGGCCAGGATGTTGCGGGTCTGCCGCCCCCGCAGATCGAGGATCTCCGGATCGTCCGTGGGTCCCTCGACGCCGCAGTTCCAGGACCGGTTGTGGCTCTCGCCGTCGTTGTTGTCCTCGCCGTTGGCCTCGTTGTGCTTCTCGTTGTACGACACCAGGTCGTGCAGGGTGAACCCGTCGTGGGCGATGACGAAGTTGATGCTCGCGCCGGGGCGGCGGCCGGTCGCCTCGTACAGGTCGGAGGAGCCGGTGAGCCGGGACGCGAATTCGCCGAGCGTCGCCGGTTCGCCCCGCCAGTAGTCGCGGACGGTGTCCCGGTACTTGCCGTTCCACTCCGTCCACAGTCCGGGGAAGTTGCCCACCTGGTAGCCGCCCTCGCCGATGTCCCAGGGTTCGGCGATGAGCTTGACCTGGCTGACGATCGGATCCTGCTGGACGAGGTCGAAGAACGCGGAGAGCCGGTCGACGTCGTGCAGTTCGCGGGCGAGCGTGGACGCGAGGTCGAAGCGGAAGCCGTCGACGTGCATCTCGGTGACCCAGTACCGCAGCGAGTCCATGATCAGCTGCAGGGTGTGCGGGTGCCGGGCGTTGAGGCTGTTCCCGGTGCCCGTGTAGTCCATGTAGTGCTCGGCGTCGCCGTCGACGAGCCGGTAGTAGGCGGCGTTGTCGATGCCGCGGAACGAGATGGTCGGACCGAGATGGTTGCCCTCGGCGGTGTGGTTGTAGACGACGTCGAGGATGACCTCGATGCCCGCCTCGTGGAACGAGCGGACCATCGCCTTGAACTCCGACACCGCGGCGCCCGGCTTCTCCGCCGACGAATACCCGGTGTGCGGGGCCAGGAAGCCGAACGTGTTGTAGCCCCAGTAGTTCCGCAACCCCTTGTCGAGCAGGGTCTGATCGTGCATGAACTGGTGCACCGGCATCAGTTCGATCGCGGTGACGCCGAGGTCGACGAGGTGGTCGATGATCACCGGATGCGCGAGGCCCGCATACGTGCCGCGAAGTTCTTCCGGCACACCGGGATGCGTCGCCGTCATGCCCTTGACGTGGGCCTCGTAGATCACGGTGTCGTGGTACGGGTGCTTCGGTGCGCGGTCGGCGGCCCAGTCGAAGAACGGGTTGATCACGACCGTCGTCATCGTGTGGCCGAGCGAATCGTGTCCGGGCAGTCCCGGCGCCGAGTCGGCCTCGGCTTCCGCTGCGCGTGCGTCCTCGGCGTCCTCCGCCTCGATGTCGTCGTCGGTGTCGACGATCAGCGGGTCGTCCCCGGATTCCTCGTCCCCGGCGTCCGCGAGGGCGTCCTCCGCGGACGCGTCGATGTCGTAGGAGAACAGGGACCGGTCGCCGTCGAATTCGCCGTCGAACGCCTTGCCGTAGGGGTCGAGGAGAAGCTTGCTGGGGTCGCAGCGGTGCCCGGCCGAGGGGTTCCAGGGGCCGTGGATCCGGTACCCGTACCGCTGCCCGGGCACGACGGTCGGCAGGTATGCATGCCACACGTAGCCGTCGACCTCGTCGAGGCGCACCCGCGTCTCCGTGCCGTCCTTCGCGATCAGGCACAGATCGACCGCCTCGGCGACCTCGGAAAACAAGGAGAAGTTCGTCCCGGCCCCGTCGTAGGTGGCGCCCAGCGGGTAGGCGCTGCCGGGCCACACGGGAATGGGCGTGGTGCCGGTCGACTCGCTCGCTTCCATATCGAGAACACTAGCCCGCGTTCGCGTCGCTCTCAGCCCGACGAGAGCGCACCGTCAGCCCCGGGTGGAGGTCCGTGCGGCAGCAAGCATTCCGGTTGTGATCTTCCGCACGTCCTCGCTGGTGCACACGTACGGCGGCATCGCGTAGATCAGGTTGCGGAAGGGCCGCAACCAGGTCCCCGCCGCCACCGCGGCGTCGGTTGCGGCCCGCATGTCGACGGGCTCGGAGAGTTCGATCACTCCGATCGCGCCGAGCACCCGGACGTCCCGGACGCCGGGCAGTTCCCAGGCAGGCGCGAGACCCGATTCGAGCCCCCGGCGCACGTCCTCGACCTCGCCGCGCCAGTCGCGCGACAGCAGGAGTTCGATCGACGCCACCGCGACGGCGCAGGCCAGCGGGTTCGCCATGAACGTGGGGCCGTGCATCAGCCCGCCTGCGTCGCCGGCGCTGATGGTCTCGGCGACGTCGGTGGAGCAGAGCGTCGCGGCGAGGGTCAGGTATCCGCCGGTGAGGGCCTTGCCGACGCACATGATGTCGGGGCGGGTCCCGGCGTGGTCCGCGGCGAACAGTTCGCCGGTGCGGCCGAAGCCCGTGGCGATCTCGTCGAACACCAGCAGGAGCCCGTGCTCGTCGCAGATGCGGCGCAGCTCCGAGAGGTACCGGGGGTCGTGGAAACGCATGCCTCCGGCGCCCTGCACCACCGGCTCCACGATGACGGCCGCCAGTTCGCCGGTGTGCGCGGCCACCAGGCGCTCGAACTCCGCGACGTACCGCGGGTCGAACTCGCGCGGCGGCGGTCCCGCGAAGACCTGCCGCGCGAGAACGTCCGTCCACAGGGAATGCATGCCGCCGTCCGGGTCGCAGACGCTCATCGGCGCGAACGTGTCGCCGTGATAGCCGCCGCGCCAGGTCAGCAGCCGATGCCGCTCCGGCCTGCCGCGACTGCGCCAGTACTGCAGGCACATCTTGACGGCGACTTCGACGGACACCGAACCGGAATCGGCGAGGAACACCTTGTCGAGTCCGTCCGGGGTGATCTCCACGAGCAGCTGGGCGAGCCGCGCGGCCGGTTCGTGGGTCAGCCCGCCGAACATCACGTGGCTCATCCGGCCGAGCTGCGCGGTCGCCGCCGCGTCGAGGACGGGATGCCGGTAGCCGTGGACCGCCGCCCACCACGAACTCATGCCGTCGACGAGTTCGCGTCCGTCGGCGAGTGTGAGGCGGGTGCCGCTCGCCTCGGCCACCACGAGCGGGGTGGTCGACGCGGGAAAGGCGCCGTACGGATGCCAGAGCAGGGAGGCATCGAGGGAGGTGATGTCGTCGGCGGACAGGCTCGGGGAGGTCACGGTCTCGACCCTAGCCATCGGAGGAAAAACGGGTCCACCCGGGTTGAACACCGTTCAAGTCGCGTATGGTGCCGAGTGTGAGTACCGACCACACCTTCACCACCTGGCTCGACGACGTCGAGGAGCGGCGGCGCGCTGCGGGACTGCGCCGCGAGCTGCGTCCACGCACGCCGGGCAGCGCGCTCATCGATCTGGCGTCCAACGACTACCTCGGGCTCGTACGGCACCCCGAGGTGCTGCACGGCGCGATGACCGCGCTGCGGCGGTGGGGCGCCGGAGCCACCGGCTCGCGACTGGTCACCGGTTCGACCACCGAGCACGAACTGCTCGAAACGGAACTGGCCGAATTCGTCGGCGCCGACGCCGGGCTGGTGTTCTCCTCGGGATACACCGCCAATCTCGGCGCCGTCACCGCACTGTCCGGCGCCGGATCGCTGATCGTCTCCGACGCGGGCAGCCACGCGTCGCTGGTCGACGCGTGCCGGCTGTCCCGGGCCAGGGTCGCCGTCGCACCGCACGCCGATCTCGACTTCGTCCGCAGCGCACTGGCCACCCGGCCGGAAGAGCGGGCGCTGGTCGTCACGGATTCGGTGTTCAGCGCGGACGGTGATCTCGCGCCCCTCGTCGACCTGCACCGCGTGTGCCGCGAGTACGGCGCGTTTCTCGTGGTGGACGAGGCCCACGGTGTCGGAGTCCGTGGCGCAGGGGGCCGCGGACTCGTGCACGAGGTGGGGCTCGCGGGCGAACCCGACATCGTCGTCACGGCCACGCTGTCGAAGTCGTTGGCCAGCCAGGGCGGTGTGGTGCTGGCGTCGGAGAAGGTGCGCGCACATCTCGTCGACGCCGCGCGCACGTTCATCTTCGACACCGGACTGGCCCCGGCCGCCGTCGGTGCGGCCCGGGCCGCCCTCGCCGTTCTGCGGCGTGAACCGCACCGCGCCGACTCCGTCCTGAACCGCGCCCGGGATCTCGCGCGGTTCACCGGTGCCGCGGCACCGGAGTCGGCGGTGGTCTCGGTGATCCTCGGGGATCCGCAACGCGCCTTCGACGCTGCGGCCGCCTGCCGCGAGCAGGGGCTGCACGTCGGCTGCTTCCGGCCCCCGTCGGTGCCCGAGGGCACGTCGCGGCTGCGGCTCACCGCCCGCGCGACGCTCGATCAGGACGAACTGGCCCGGATCGAGTCCGTGCTCACCGACGTCCTGGCGGGGGCGTCGGCATGAGCATCCTCATGGTCACCGGAACGTCGACGGACGTCGGCAAGACGGTGGTGACGGCGGCGCTCGCGGCGGCCGCGCGCGAGGCGGGGCTGTCCGTCGCGGTGTGCAAGCCCGCGCAGACCGGGGTCGCGCCAGGAGAACCGGGCGATCTGGCGGAGGTGACCCGCCTGTCCGGTGTCACTGCGGTGGTGGAACTTGCCCGCTATCCGGAGCCACTGGCCCCCGACACCGCCGCCCGGCGCAGCGGCCTGCCGATGCTGCGGTGCGGCGACGTCGTCGAGTCGGTCCGCGCCCTCGCCGACCGGCACGATCTGGTCCTCGTCGAGGGTGCGGGCGGGTTGCTGGTGCGGATGGGCGCCGAGGGCTTCACGCTCGTCGATCTCGCGCTCACGCTCGGCGCACCGGCCGTCGTGGTCGCGGCGGCCGGACTCGGCACGCTCAACCACACCGAACTCACGACCCGGGCTCTGGCGGCGGCAGGGATCGCCTGCGCGGGCACGGTGATCGGGTCGTGGCCGGACGAGCCCGGACTCGCCGAGCGGTGCAATCTGGACGACCTGCCCGCGGTGACGGGCGTCGAACTGGCCGGCTCGATCCCGGCGGGCAGCGGCCGTCTCGACCCGGCGTCGTTCGCCGCGTCCGCGTCCACGTGGTTCGACGGTACGTGGCTGAAGGCGACGATCACGGCTCGCTGAGCGGGACGGTCAGGATTCCGCGAGCACCGACAGCACGTTGCCTGCCGGGTCGGTGAACCAGGCGATGTCCGGCCCGTTGCCGCGCATGATTCCCTTGTCGTCCTGATCGAAACCGTCGTACCGCAGGAACCGGATCCCGCGTTCGGTGAGCGCGTCGACGGCCTTCTCGACGTCGTCGACCGCGAAGTTCAGGATCGTGAACGTCGCAGGCGTGTGATCGGGTTTCGGGTAGATCAGCACCACGGGACCCTGGGGGAGATGCAGGCCCAGCAGGCCCATCTCCTCCTCGGTGACCTCGAGCCCCAGGGTGTCGCTGTAGAAGGATTTGGCCGCGGCGATGTCGTCGACGGCGAATCCGCTGAATGCTCTGGCGTTGTTCAACATGTCGGTCTCTCTTCCACTGCCGGTGGTCAGGACATCTCGGCGCGCGCCCGCGCGCTGAGCTGGATGATCTGAACGTAGTTGCCGTCGGGGTCGACGGCGGTGCCGAACCAGCTGCCGTCACGATCCTCGAGCGGGGACAGCCACGTCGCCCCGAGCTCGTCGAGGCGGCCGGCCGCGGCGCGGGCGTCGCCGACCTCGACGTTGAGGAGGACACGCCCGGGTTCGGGGTTCGTGTCGCCGACGTCGTCGCGCCGGTCGAGCATGATGGAGAAACCGTCGAAATCGAGGACGTCGTAGCCCGGTTCGCCGGGCGTGCGGTCGACCTTCGGCGAGAACGCGGCCGTGTACCAGTCCCGCAATCGTTCGGGGTGTGTGCTGGTGAGCAGGATGCTTCCGATGGTGGCGTCGGCCATGATTTCCTCCCGGTGAGGGTTCGGTTTGGGTTGTCCTACAGGTATCGACTCGGCCGCCCGGCGAAATTCATCGCCCCGGTTTTCCGCGGGCCGAAAGCTGCCCCGGGTTCCCGGAATATCGGTAGTGTGATTCAGGTCACGGATACATCCGGCTGGGTTGGGAGGGGTCACATGTCGACCTCCGAAATGCTCGAATTGAATCGCACCATCGACCGCCTCCGGCGCGCAGTCGGTTCGTTGCGAACGATGTACGGCGACGCCGCATCCGTGCGGCGGCTGAGCAACGATCTGGAGCGCCTCGAGATCGACGCGCGCGACCTCGACTCCTCGCCACCGAACGTCGTCCACCGCGAACCGGTGGAACGAATCAAGGTGTCGGACACCCCGTACGACGCGTCGATGTGGCTCGGTATCGATGACGAGGGGCTGGGCGGGCTCCACTACGAGCGCGGATGAGCGCGCCGCCGAAGAATTCCGAAAGTGCCGGTGTGGGGGCGCCGACGCGTGCCCGGATCGCGGAACGCACGCTCCGCACCGACCGGTGGTGGCTGGCGCCGCTGCTGACGGTGCTCGGCCTGTCCGTCTTCGTGGTGTACGCATCGGTCCGGTCGTGGGTCCGCACGGCGTACTTCGTCGAGGACTACCACTACCTGACGCCGTTCTACTCGCCGTGCCTGAGCGATTCGTGCGTGCCCGGTTCGAGCGACTTCGGGACACCCATCGGCGAGTTGCCGATGCTTATCCCGCTGGGGTTCCTGGTGCTGCCGTTCCTGCTCGGCTTCCGGCTCACGTGCTACTACTACCGCAAGGCCTACTACCGGTCGGTGTGGTTCTCGCCGCCCGCGTGTGCGGTCGCGGAACCACACGGCAAATACACGGGGGAGACGCGGCTGCCGCTGATCGTCCAGAACGCGCACCGCTACTTCTTCTACGTCGCACTCGTCGTGTCGCTGATCAACACGTACGACGCGATCCGCGCGTTCCACGGCGCCGACGGCGGCTTCGGAATCGGGCTCGGCACCCTCATCATGGTCGGCAACGTGATCCTGCTCTGGGCGTACACCGTCTCCTGCCATTCCTGCAGGCACGTCACCGGCGGCAGGCTCACCCACTTCTCCCGGCACCCGATCCGATACCGCCTCTGGACCGGGGTCAGCAAACTGAACACCCGGCACATGCAGCTCGCCTGGACCACCCTCGCCACACTGATCGTCACCGACTTCTACGTGATGCTCGTGGCGAGCGGCACCATCTCCGACCTGCGCCTGATCAACTGACTTCACCGAAGAGGGAGTGGAATGACGGAAGTCGAACGGCACCAGTACGACGTCGTGGTCATCGGTGCCGGGGGCGCCGGACTGCGAGCCGTCATCGAGGCCCGGGAGCAGGGCCTGTCCGTGGCCGTCGTCTGCAAGTCGCTGTTCGGCAAGGCGCACACCGTCATGGCGGAGGGCGGTTGCGCCGCCGCGATGGGGAACGCCAACGAGAAGGACACGTGGCAGACGCATTTCCAGGACACGATGCGCGGCGGCAAGTTCCTCAACAACTGGCGGATGGCCGAACTGCACGCCCGGGAGGCTCCCGACCGGGTGTGGGAACTCGAAACGTACGGGGCCCTGTTCGACCGGACCCCCGACGGCCGGATCAGCCAGCGCAACTTCGGCGGTCACACGTATCCGCGGCTCGCGCACGTCGGTGACCGCACCGGGCTGGAACTGATCCGCACCATGCAGCAGAAGATCGTGTCGTTGCAGCAGGAAGATTTCGCCGCCACCGGCGATTACGAGGCGCGGATCAAGATCTTCGCCGAGTGCACCATCTCCGAGCTGACCAAGGACGGCGACCGGATCTCGGGTGCCTTCGGATACTGGCGCGAGAGTGGACGTTTCGTGCTGTTCGAGGCACCCGCCGTGGTGATGGCCACGGGCGGGATCGGCAAGTCGTTCAAGGTGACGTCGAACTCGTGGGAGTACACCGGCGACGGTCACGCCCTCGCTCTCCGCGCAGGCGCCAACCTCATCAACATGGAGTTCGTGCAGTTCCACCCCACCGGCATGGTGTGGCCGCCGAGCGTCAAGGGCATCCTCGTGACGGAAGGCGTCCGCGGCGACGGCGGGGTCCTGAAGAACTCCGAGGGCGAGCGGTTCATGTTCTCGTACATCCCGCCGGTCTTCAAAGGGCAGTACGCGGAGACCGAGGAAGAGGCCGACGGCTGGTACAAGGATTCCGACAACAACCGCCGCACACCGGATCTGCTGCCCCGCGACGAGGTGGCCCGCGCTATCAACTCCGAGGTCAAGGCCGGACGGCAGACCCCGCACGGCGGCGTGTACCTCGACATCGCCTCGCGGATGCCCGCCGACGAGATCGTCCGGCGGCTGCCGTCGATGTACCACCAGTTCAAGGAACTCGCGGACGTCGACATCACCAAGGAACAGATGGAGGTCGGGCCCACCTGCCACTACGTGATGGGGGGCATCGAGGTCGACCCCGACAGCGGGTCGTCCAGCGTCGCGGGTCTGTTCGCCGCGGGGGAGTGCTCGGGCGGGATGCACGGCTCCAACCGGCTCGGCGGCAACTCGCTGTCCGACCTTCTCGTGTTCGGGCGTCGCGCCGGACTGGGGGCGGCGGAGTACGTGAAGTCGCTGCAGGAGCGGCCGGTGGTCTCCGCGGCCGCCGTGGATGCGGCGGCGCGGATGCTGTTGTCGCCGTTCGATCCCGCGGTCGGGGAGGGCGGTACCACCGAGAACCCGTACACGCTCCACACCGAACTGCAGCAGACCATGAACGACCTCGTCGGCATCATCCGGAAGGAAGACGAGATCGTCCGCGCCTTGGAGAAACTCACGGAGATCAAGGGCCGGATCGGGGGCGTGGAGGTGGAGGGGCACCGCCAGTTCAACCCGGGATGGCACCTCGCCGTGGACCTGCGGAACATGGTGCTGGTCAGCGAATGCGTCGCGCAGGCGGCCCTGCTGCGCACGGAAAGTCGCGGCGGGCACACCCGCGACGACCACCCGAGCATGGAGGCGGAGTGGCGCAACACCCTGCTGGTGTGCAGCGTCGTCGGCGACATGTCCGCGCACCCCGATTCCGTGGTCCCGGACGTCACGGTCACCCGCGAGCCGCAGCTTCCGATGCGACCGGAACTGCTGGAGTTGTTCGACATCGACGAACTGGCCAAGTACTACACCGACGCCGAACTCGCGGAACATCCGGGAAGGACGGCCTGAGATGGGATACGACGCGCAGTTCCGGGTATGGCGCGGCGACGCCGACGGCGGCGCCCTCCAGGACTACTCCATTCCCGTCAACGAGGGTGAGGTGGTGCTCGACATCATCCACCGGTTGCAGGCGACGCAGACCCCGGACCTGGCGGTGCGATGGAACTGCAAGGCGGGCAAGTGCGGGTCGTGCTCCGCGGAGATCAACGGCCAGCCGCGGCTGATGTGCATGACGCGGATGTCGACGTTCACGGAGGACGAGGTGGTGACGGTGACACCGCTGCGGGCGTTCCCCGTCATCCGGGACCTCGTCACCGACGTGTCGTTCAACTACCAGAAGGCGAGGGAGATCCCGTCGTTCACCCCGCCGCCGGGACTCGGGCCGGGCGAGTACCGAATGCAGCAGATCGACGTCGAACGGTCGCAGGAATTCCGCAAGTGCATCGAGTGCTTCCTCTGCCAGAACACGTGCCACGTCATCCGTGATCACGACGACAACAAGCCGGCGTTCTCCGGTCCCCGCTTCTTCATCCGTGTCGCCGAACTGGAGATGCATCCCCTGGACACGGCGGACCGTCGTGACGCGGCGCAGGAAGACTTCGGTCTCGGGCTGTGCAACATCACCAAGTGCTGCACCGAGGTGTGCCCCGAAGGGATCAAGATCACCGACAACGCCATCATTCCGATGAAGGAACGGGTGGTCGACCGGCGGTACGACCCGATCGTCTGGTTGGGCAACAAGCTCTTTCGCCGCCGTTAGTGCCCTTCGGGCCCGTGAGTACTTGTTAACCGCCCGACGTTAATAAGTACTCACGGGTGCGTCAGCGCACGGCGTGGAGGTTGCGGGCGGTGGGCGATTTCTCGACCGATTCGGGGTCCGGGTCGGTGCCGAGGATCCGGTCGGCGGTTCCCGAGGTGGTGACGGTGAACCAGTAGTGCTCGTTCTTGTAGTGGTGATGGCGGTGGTTGCGCCAGATCGCGCGGTAGAGGCGGGAGTTCGGCTTGTAGTCGCTGTGGATGAGGTAGTGCGTCCATTCGTAGAGGACGCCCAGGACGCTCAGCACCACGAGGAAGGTCAGCCCGAGCCCGGTGCGGGGGAACGTGAACACTGCGAGCGCCACGAGAACCGGGATCAGCCACATCAGGGTCTGCCACGGAATGAAGACGAGCGGCACGTCGCGGGGATCGACGTGGTGCTCGCGATGCTTCCGGGCGAGGAGCGAATCGACGGTCAGGCCCAGGACCTTCCGGGGCTTCCAGTGCAGGATGCAGACGTGGATGACCCATTCGGCGAACGGGAACACCGCCAGCATCACCAGCGGCACGACGGCATCGGTGACCTGCCAGTCGCCGACGACGACGCGGGCGACCGAGGCAGCGGCGAGCATGCCGCCGATCATCCACGGGGACGGGTGGCGGCGGAACTGGTCTGCGGCGTCGCGGAGGGTGATCGACCTGCGCTGGCGGCGATCTGCGGGAGGTGTCGTGGTCATGTGTCCTTCTCCGAATCGTGGTGTTGCAGTGTGTCGATCACGGCGGTCACGGCCGCCGTCCCGAGGTCGAGCAGGGTGGTGGCGGTGTGCGCCGCGAGGTCTTCGTCGTGTGCGGAGATGGCGTCCGCAAGCCGGTGGTACAGGTCGGCGCGGCCGACCTCCGCGACCATCACGGCGGCCATCGCGGTCATGGTCGGTTCGTACGCGTTGCGGAGGCTGTTGAAGATGAGCCGGAACGCGATGGAATCGGCGGTGTCGACGACGCGCTCCCAGAAGGCCAGCGCGCCGACCTGCTGCGCGACGGGATCGCTCTCGGCAGCAAGGTGATCCACGGCCTCGCGGAGAGCTGCGGCCGACTTCTCGGTCGCCCGGTCCGCGGCGAGCCGGGCGATCTGCACGCCGATCATCCGCCGGGCCTCGAGGATGCTGCGGACCACCGCCCAGTCGGGTTCACCGCCGCGGATCAGCAGCTGGGACAGCAGTTCGGGCCCGCCGTGCTGCCGGAAGTCGCGGACCGAGGTGGCGTCGCCCTGCCGGACCTCGACGAGCCCGGCCTGGGCGAGTTTCTGGATCGCTTCCCGGACCGCGGGCCGGGACACCCCGAACGCCTCGGCCAGGCGCCGCTCGCTGGGCAGGGCCTCGCCGGCGGCGAGGTCGCCGCCGAGTACGCGCGCGGTGATCTGGTCGAAGACTTCGGTGGAGGCGGATTTCCGCGCGATCGGCTCGAACATCATGACCCGACACTAGAACGGCTACAGGTAAGAGGTCAAGTGGTCTTACCAGTGAATCTCAGCCGAACAGGCTCCGGACGAACGCGGTGGTGTCGGGCAGGGACGCGGGCATGGTCGTGAGGTGGCCCGTCGGATACGTCCGGAAGAGGAACTGCTGCCCGTTCGCGGTGAGGTCGGCGGTGAACTTCCAGGTGAGGGCGATGGGGACGACGTCGTCGAACAATCCCTGACCGATGAACAACGGCCGGTCGTAGCCCCGGACGGGGACTCCGAGCGTGGTGCGCAGCGCCGCCAGGACCGCCGGGTCGTCGAGGGGGCGCGACATCAACTGCCCGATGGAGATGCCGGCGAGTTGCGGGGCCGCCTCCTCGTAGCAGAGCGACTCCACACGATTCAGGACGTCGACGCCGAGCGGGGTGAGGTAGCTGTCGACGTCCAGGTCGGGCCGCGACGCCCGCAGTCCCGCGAGCGCGTACGCCACGAACACCGTGCTCCCGGTGAGGGGGATCTGCGGGAAACCTGGGCCGACGAGGGGCGCGAGGTTCTCCAGATTGGACGGGGCACCGGTGGCGACGGTGCCGCGGAAGTCGAGATCGGGTGCGTAGGTGGTGGCCATCGAGGCGGCGACGAGAGCGGCGTGGCCGCCCTGCGATTGACCGATCGCGACCCACCGGTTCGACAGGGACGGCGTGACGGCCCGCGCCGCGCGCACCATGTCGATCACGCTGTGCGCCTCGGTGGGTCCGTCCAGGTACGGGTGCACGCCGGGTGTGCCGAGGCCGACGTAATCCGTTGCGACGATGGCGTACCCCTGGTCGAGCCAGGCCTTGACGTACGGTCCGGCGAGTTTCCCCGTCACCGTCGGCGCGCACGCGTCGGCGATGCCGACCGTTCCGTGGGCCCAGGACACCACGGGCCATCCGCCGGGTGGCGCGTCACCGGGTGGCAGCAGGACCGCGCCGGTGCTGAGCGCGGGTTCGTTCATCGGCCCTGTCGTCCAGTACGTGACGTACGTGGCCTCGGCGACACCCGCCGGCCGCGCGTCCGGCGCCACCGGGGTCTCGGCGACGACGGCACCGGGATCGCCCACCGCGGTCTGCGCCGGCGCCGGGGTGGGCGCGCCGAGAAGCGACAGTGCGAGTGCCGCCGCGAGGGCCGTTCCGGCGCGGCGGCCGAGCGAAGACGTCATCGCGTCCGTCCCTGGGCCGTGGGAGGCGCCGCGCGGTCCGCGAGTGGCCGGCGCGGTGTCCACTCAATTGTGCCCGCTCACGGGCGGTGGGCGGAGTCTTTCAGTCGCGCGCGAATTCCGTCGACGAACAGCGACAAACCGAAGTCGAACCGCACCGCCGGATCGCCGTCGAGGAGATCCTCGTCGTACGCCGCGATCTGCGACTGCGGGGCGTCGGGGGAGAGCGCGGCGCGGGTGAGAGCGCCTGCCGATTCCATCTGCGCCCGCGACTGCTCGTCGACCGTGTGGCCGAGGACGTAGTAGAGCAGCGAGTAGGACGACAGTTCGGCGTGTTCGCGGGACAGCCCGGATCGCAGACCCACGGCCGCGAAGCTTTCCCGGACCCGGGAGTTGGTCATGCGGGACGCGTAGGTGGCGGAGACCAGTTCGGCGCCGTCACGGTGGGCGAGCAGCGCTGTGCGCAGCCGATGCGCCAGTTCGGTGAACTCCGCGTCCCATCCGGGCGCCGTGACCGGGGCGTCGACGTCTTCGAGGATCTTGTCGGCGAGGGCACCGAGCAACGTCTGCTTGTTGGGGAAATGCCAGTACAGCGCGCCGGGCTGCACGCCGAGGGCCGTTGCGAGTCTGCGCATCGTGAGGTCGGCGAGGCCGAACTCGTCGAGGATGGCCATTGCGCCGTCGAGTACGTCGCCGCGTCGCAATTGCACTGTGTGATCTCCCAATCTCGTCGAAAAGCTTGCTCCGGCTTTGACAGTATTCCATCACGGATCTAACGTGAACACCGTTCAACTTGTACGGTGTTCAATTTTTCGGTTCCGTCGACTCACGGCACGTGATCGGCCCGTTTTCCAGGAGATACGTGTGACCTCGGCCCCGGTACAGACAGACATTCTCGCCCTCGCGCGTGAGCAGGTTCTCGAGCGCGGCGAAGCGCTGAACGAGAGCCAGGTGCTCGAAGTCCTGCAACTTCCCGACGACCGCCTCGAGGACCTGCTCGCCCTCGCGCACGACGTGCGGATGAAGTGGTGCGGCCCCGAGGTCGAGGTCGAGGGCATCATCAGCCTCAAGACCGGCGGCTGCCCCGAGGACTGCCACTTCTGCTCGCAGTCCGGGCTGTTCCAGTCGCCGGTGCGCGCCGCGTGGCTCGACATCCCGTCGCTCGTCGAGGCCGCCAAGCAGACCGCCAAGTCCGGTGCCAGCGAATTCTGCATCGTCGCCGCCGTCCGCGGGCCCGACGAGCGGCTGCTCGCCCAGGTCGCCGCTGGTATCGAGGCGATCCGCAACGAGGTCGACATCCAGATCGCCTGCTCGCTGGGCATGCTCACCCAGGAACAGGTCGACCAGCTCGCCGCGATGGGGGTGCACCGCTACAACCACAACCTGGAGACGTCGAAGTCCCACTTCCCGAACGTCGTCACCACCCACACGTGGGACGAACGCTGGAACACCCTCCGCATGGTCCGCGAAGCCGGCATGGAGGTGTGCTGCGGCGGCATCCTCGGCATGGGTGAGAGCCTCGAGCAGCGCGCCGAGTTCGCGGCCAACCTGGCCGAACTCGAACCCGACGAGGTTCCGCTGAACTTCCTCAACCCGCGTCCGGGAACCCCGTTCGGCGACCTCGAGGTGCTGCCGGCGAGCGAGGCTCTCAAATCGGTGGCCGCCTTCCGGCTCGCGCTGCCCCGCACCATCCTCCGCTTCGCGGGCGGCCGCGAGATCACCCTCGGCGACCTCGGTGCCAAGCAGGGCATCCTCGGCGGCATCAACGCCGTCATCGTCGGCAACTACTTGACGACCCTCGGCCGTCCGGCGGAACAGGACCTCGACCTGCTCGTCGATCTGCAGATGCCGATCAAGGCCCTGAACGACACCCTGTGACGACCATGGAGACGACCGCGGGCGACGCCGACGGTCTGGAGGAGCGCTACAACCCGTACACCGGCCGCCGCGTGGTGGCCGGTGTGGACGACACGGTCTCCACCGCCGCGCAACTCGGGCTGGAACCGCCCCGCTTCTGCGAGGCGTGCGGCCGCCGGATGGTGGTGCAGATCAGCCCCGACGGCTGGTGGGCGAAATGTTCCCGCCACGGTGTGTTCGACTCGATCTGCCGCGGACGGCGGTAGCGTCGCACGCGTGACCACGCTCCCGCGCTTCAGGGTTCGATCTGCCGCCGGAATCTTCTGCGGGACGGTGGTGGCGAGCGTGCTCGCCGGGGTGCTGTGGGGACTCCTGGCACCACCCGAACATCTGCTGGTGGTGTCCCCCGACCGCGGGGTGTCGCTGACGGGGGAGAGCGTGCACCGGTTCGACGCGATCGGGATGTTCGCGTGTGCCGGCCTGGTGGTCGGCATCCTCACCGCGGTCGCGGCGTGGACGGCGCGGCGAAGTCGCGGACCGGTGGCACTGGGCGCTGTACTCGCCGGCAGCGTGGCCGGGGCCTGTGTGATGGCCCTCGGCGGCATCGGTGTGGCGGCCCTGCGTTTCCCCGATCCCGACACCTCGACCGCCGGTGCCGTCGTGGCGGTCGCGCCGGGGATCGGGACCCCGCTGGTGCTGATCTTCCAACCGCTCGTCGCGTGCGTCGTGACGTTGGTGCTCGCCGCGCTCAACCCGTACGACGATCTCGGCGTCGGTGATGCGCCGGTCGAACTCGACGAGCCGGAGGAGCGCGACGCGACGGTGACTTCGTGACGCTTACCGGGTGACGGAGGCCTGCATCCGGACGTCACCGAGCAGGCGCCCGCTGGCGAGAGCGCCGATGCGGCGGGTCGCGAAGCGGGTGCTGACCGACGACACCCAGTTCATCAGCCCGGAGACGACGCTCGGCGGTGTGCTGCGCCGGTCCAGGGCTCGCAGCGCCGTCGCGACCACCTGGTCGGCGGTCTGCATGCGGCCGACGGCGGCGTCGTCGGAGCCGACGACGTCGAAGAATTCGGTGCGGGTGGGGCCCGGGCAGACGGCGAGCACGGTGAGGCCGGTTCCTCGCGCCTCCGCCCACAACGCCTCGGTGAAGTTCAGGACGAACGCCTTCGTCGCCCCGTAGACGGCCATGCCCGGCGTCGGCTGGAACGCGGCGGTGCTCGCCACGTTGACGAGTGCGCCGCGTCCCCGGAGCAGGTCGGGCAGGAACGTGTGCGACAACTCGACGAGGGTGGTGACGTTGAGCTGGATCTCGGAGGTCAGCCGCTCCATGTCGGCGGACGCGAAGTCTCCGTGCGTCCCGAATCCCGCGTTGTTGATCAGCGAGTCGACGCGGATGTCGCGCGCGGCGAGTTCGCTGCGCAACCGCGCGCCTGCGCCGGGTGCCGCGAGGTCGAACGGGAGCACGGTGACCGTCACGTGGTGTGCGGCGCGGAGTTCGGCGGCGAGTTGTTCGAGCCGGTCGGCGCGCCGCGCGACGAGGACGAGGTCGGCGCCGCGCCCGGCGAACCGGCGGGCGAATTCGGCACCGAGGCCCGCGCTCGCGCCGGTGATGAGGACGGTGGTTCCGGATGCGTCGAAAGGCATGTCTGCTCCTAGCGGTGGGGTGATTCCGAATGTAGTCAGTGCCATCTATGTAGTCAATGACAACATTTTGCTAGGCTTGCGCCGTGTCCGCCGCCGAACAGCCCTACCACCACGGGAGTCTTCGCCAGGTGCTGCTCGCACGCGCCGAGAGCACCCTCGAGCGGGACGGCGTCGACGGCCTGTCCCTGCGACAGCTCGCCCGAGAGGCCGGGGTCAGTCACGCCGCACCCAGCAAGCACTTCCGCGACCGTCAGGCGCTGCTCGACGCACTCGCCGAATCCGGTTTCCGGCGGCTCACCGCCGCCCTCGAACGCGCGGTCGACCAGGCCGAACCCCATGCCCGGGCCCGCTTCGCGGCGCTCGCCGACGCCTACGTGACCTTCGCGCTCGCGCACCGGGAGTTGCTGGCCCTGATGTACGGCAACAAGCACGCGCCCGGGGCCGCCTCCCAGGTCGTGGAGGCGGGCCACACCTCGATGGACCTGACGGTCCGGATCGTCACCGAGGCCCAGGCCGCGGGCGACATCGGACCCGGGGACGCCTCGCGCATCGCCCTGGTCGCGTTCGCGACCTTCCACGGGATCGCGACCCTCGCCGCCGGGGGAATGCTCGACGACGCGCCGGTGGACGAAGTGGTCACCGCCGCATCCGACACGTTCTGGCGGGGTCTCGCCCGGGCGTGACACCGTCTCCCGGCGATCTCACAGCGCACTCCCGTCGCAGTCTCGAGTACTGGCGCTTACCTGGAGTCGGAAATGTCGATCCCCAGGAGGCGAAGATGATGCGTACCGACGAAGCCGGCTCGGCCCGTGGTGTCGTGGTGGTGACTGCCGCCGGCAGCGAGCAGGGCAGGCGTACCGCGCAGGAGTTGCTCGATTCGGGCTGGTGCGTTGCGGTCACCGCACGCACGGTCGCGGAACTGGCCCGGATCATGCCGGGCATGTCCGGTCACCGACTCCTCGCGGTCGCCGCCGATCCGGACGACCCCCGCCAGGTCGAGCAGTTTCTCGACCGCGTTCTCGGCCGCTTCGGCCGCATCGATTCGGTGCTCGGCGCGGAGCCCTCGGTCGCGTCGGCGTGGCGGCGGCGCACCACGCAAGAAGGTGGATCCGCGGCCGCCTGACGATCGGATTCAGCTCGGCGGTCGAAGCGCCGCGAACTCGTCCGTCACCCGCAGGGTGGAGTCGGTGAAGCGGTAGAGGGCGGCCGGGCGACCGCCGGTGCGGCCGGACGGTGCTGTGTTGCCGGTGGGGGTCAGCACCCCGCGGCGTCCGAGGACGCGCTGGAGGTTGGTCGCATCCACCTGGTAACCGAGTGCGGCGCAGTAGATTTCGCGCAGCGTCGACATGGAGAACTCGTCGGGCGCCAGACCGAACGCGATGTTGGTGTAAGAGAGCTTGGCCGCGAGGCGGGTCCGGGCGTGCCGGACGACGGTGCCGTGGTCGAACGCCATCTCGGGCAGGGCGGACACCGGATGCCACGCGGTGTCCGGCGGCAACTGCGGGTCGGCGGGGAGGGGGACGAGCCCGAGGAACGTCGACGCGATGGTGCGCGGACCGGGCACCCGTCGCGGATCGCTGAACACCGACAGCTGCTCGAGGTGCGAGACCTCCTGCACGTCCACCTTCTCGGCCAGCTGGCGTCGCGCGGACGTCGTGAGGTCCTCGTCTTCGTGGAGGAGTCCGCCGGGCAGCGACCATGCGCCGGCCTGCGGATCGAGGGCCCGTTGCCACAGCAGCACGGCGAGCTCGCCGGTGCCCGCCGCGTGACGCGCATCACCGCTGTGACCTGCGGCGATGTGGTCGGGAAAGTGGCGAACCTGGAACACCGCGGTAAGCACTTCATGCGTGGTGTTACTATTGGGCATGTTTTCGATCCTAAGTCGAAAACCTCGATTGCGGAAATTCGGGCCAGCCCGCCCGAGTTCACGGTGAAGGAGCAAGCCATGACGACCACGACGTTGTGGGCGGGTACCAACCCGCAGATTCAGGACGGTCCCGGCGGTTACGCGGGCGTCGAGGCGAGCGAAGAGTGGGCTGCCGAGATCAAACGGCTGGCGCGTGAGCGGGGAGCAACCCTCCTCGCACACAACTATCAGTTGCCCGCCATCCAGGACGTCGCCGACCACGTCGGCGACTCGCTGGCACTCTCGCGCATCGCGGCCGAAGCCCCCGAGGACACCATCGTGTTCTGCGGCGTGCACTTCATGGCCGAGACCGCGAAGATCCTCAGCCCCGCCAAGACGGTGCTGATCCCGGACGAGCGCGCGGGCTGCTCGCTCGCCGACTCGATCACCGCCGATCAGCTGCGCGAGTGGAAGGCGGAATACCCCGACGCCGTCGTCGTGTCGTACGTCAACACCACCGCCGAGGTGAAGGGTCTGACGGACATCTGCTGCACGTCGTCCAACGCCGTCGACGTGGTCGCGTCGATCGACCCCGACCGCGAGGTCCTGTTCCTGCCCGACCAGTTCCTCGGCGCCCACGTCAAGCGCGTCACCGGTCGCAAGAACATGCAGATCTGGGCCGGCGAGTGCCACGTCCACGCCGGCATCAACGGCGACGAGCTCACCGCGCAGGCCAAGGCGCACCCCGGTGCCGAACTCTTCGTCCACCCCGAATGCGGCTGCGCCACCTCGGCGCTCTACCTCGCCGGTGAAGGATTCGTGCCCGAGGACAAGGTGAAGATCCTGTCGACGGGCGGCATGCTCGACGCCGCCCGCGCCACCGGGGCCAAGCAGGTTCTGGTGGCCACCGAGGTCGGGATGCTCCACCAGTTGCGCAAGGCCGCGCCGGAGGTCGACTTCCAGGCCGTCAACGACCGCGCGTCCTGCCCGTACATGAAGATGATCACCCCCGCCGCCCTGCTCCGCTGCCTGCTCGAGGGCAAGGACGAGGTTCACGTCGATCTCGCGACCGCCGAGCGTGCCCGCAAGTCGGTGCAGCGGATGATCGAGATCGGAAACCCGGGCGGCGGCGAGTGAGCAGCCCGGCCCGGGGGATTTCCTGGGAAGAGCACGCCGACCTCGTAGTGGTGGGCGGTGGTGTGGCCGGACTGACGGCCGCACGCACCGCCTCACTGCGCGGGCTGACCGTGCTCACCGTCAGCAAGGGTGGGGCGACGGACACCGCGACGCAGTACGCGCAGGGCGGCATCGCCGTGGTCGGTGACGCCGTCACCGATTCGGTGGACTCTCACGTCGCCGACACGTGCGAGGCCGGCGTCGGCCTGTGCGACGAGGACGCCGTGCGGTCGATCGTGGCCGGCGGCCGCGACGCCGTGGCCGCATTGACCGATCTGGGTGCGGTGTTCGACCGCGGCCGCGACGGCACCGTGTCGCGCACCCGCGAGGGCGGGCACAGCACCCGGCGGATCATCCACGCCGGCGGCGACGCCACCGGCGCGGAGGTGCAGCGCGCGCTGGGCGCGGCCGGGCTTCCGGTCCTGTTCGACAGTTCCGCGGTCTGCGTGCTCACCGATGCACGCGGAGTCACCGGGGTGCTCGTCGACTCCCCGCGCGGCCTCGGCGTGATCCACACACCCGCCGTTCTCCTGGCGACCGGCGGACTCGGGCAGTTGTACGCCTGTAGTACCAACCCGCCCGGCGCCACCGCCGACGGCATCGCCCTCGCACTCGACGCAGGCGCGGCCGTCGCCGATCTCGAGTTCGTGCAGTTCCACCCGACCGTGCTGTTCACCCCCGGCGGTCTCGGCCGGCGCCCGCTGATCAGCGAGGCCGTCCGCGGCGAGGGCGCGATCCTCGTCGACGCCAACGGCGATTCGGTGACCGCCGGCGTGCATCCGCGCGGCGACCTGGCACCCCGCGACGTCGTGTCGCGGGCCATCGCGTCGCGGCTGCGGGAACTCGGACACGACCACGTCTACCTCGACGCGCGTCACCTGTCCGGGTTCGCGCAGCGGTTCCCGACCGTGACGGCGTCCTGCCTGGAAGCCGGGATCGACCCGCGCGAACAGCTGATTCCGGTCGCCCCCGCCGCCCACTACTCGTGCGGCGGCGTGGTCACCGACGTCGACGGACGCACCTCGGTCCCCGGCCTCTACGCGGCGGGGGAGGTGGCCCGCACCGGGCTGCACGGCGCGAACCGGCTGGCCTCCAACAGCCTCCTCGAAGGCCTGGTGGTCGGCGAACGGGCCGGCGCCGCAGCCGTCGAACGCGCCGACCTACGCGTCGAGGCGGCCGATCCCGGCCGCCACGCACTGTCGTCCGCGCCGCGGGAACTGGTGCAGCAGTTGATGACCGGCAACGCCTCCGTCGTCCGGGACGGCGCAGGCCTCGAGGCGGTGGCCGCCGCCCTCGCCGCCGCGCCGCGCACGGTGCCCGAGGGACAGACCGCGCTCGAAGACGCCGCGCTGACCCTGACGGCGGCAGCGCTCGTGCTCGCCGCAGGCGCGCGCACCGAAAGTCGCGGATGCCACACCCGCAGCGACTACCCGGAGACGTCCGGCGAGTGGCGCCGCAGCACGCACGTGCGCCTGCGCGGCGGCGAACTCGAGCTTCTCCAACCCCAACTGACAGGAGTGCTGTGATGGCCGACCACGTCCTTCCCGGCGGTCTGGATGCGGACGAGGTCCGTACGCTCGTGCGCCTCGCCCTGGACGAGGACCTGCGGTACGGACCCGACGTGACGTCCGCGTCCACGGTCCCGGCCGACGCGGTCGCCAAGGCGTCCGTGGTCTCCCGTGCGCACGGTACCGTCGCCGGCCTCGACGTGGGACTGCTGGTGCTCGACGAGGTGATCGGGGCGGGCCGCTACGAGGTCCTCGACAGGGTCGCCGACGGCACCCGGATCGTGCCCGGCCAGGCCGTGCTGACGGTGTCCGCGCCCACGCAGGGACTGCTCACCGCGGAACGGACGATGCTCAACCTGGTCTGCCACCTGTCCGGCATCGCCACCGCCACATCCGCGTGGGTGGATGCGGTCGAGGGCAGCGGGGCGAAGATCCGCGACAGCCGCAAGACGCTGCCGGGACTGCGGTCGCTGCAGAAGTACGCCGTCCGGGTGGGCGGCGGCGTCAACCACCGCATGGGTCTCGGCGACGCCGCGTTGATCAAGGACAACCACGTCGCCGCCGCGGGTTCGGTGGTGGCGGCACTGCGGGCCGTCCGCGCCGCGGCGCCGGACATCGAATGCGAGGTGGAGGTCGACAGCCTCGCGCAACTCGACGAGGTACTCGCCGAGAACGTGGAACTGGTGCTGCTCGACAACTTCCCGCTGTGGCAGACCCAGATCGCCGTGCAGCGCCGCGACGCGAACGCCCCCGCCACCAGGCTGGAATCGTCGGGTGGTCTCACGCTGGACGTCGCGGCCGAGTACGCCGCGACCGGAGTCGATTACCTCGCGGTCGGCGCGCTCACCCATTCGGTGACCGTGCTGGATCTCGGCCTCGACATGTGACCCCACCCGTGAGTACTTCTCAACCGCCGGCGGTTGAGAAGTACTCACGGGTCAGACGGCACGGCGAATGGTCGCCAGGAACGTGGCCGCCACGAAGAACAACCCGGAGAACGTCCGGTTGGTGGCCCGCTGCTGGCGCGGTGAACGCATCAGCCGCAGGACCTTCGACGCCAGGCCGGTGTAGCCGGTCATGACGGCGACGTCGACCGCGACCATGGTGGCGGCGATGATCAGGTATTGGGGGAGCAGCGGCGCCGACGGGGTGATGAACTGCGGGAGCACCGCAAGCATGAAGACGACGGCCTTCGGGTTGCTGGCGTTGACGAGGAAACCGCGCAGCGTCATCGCGGGCCCGCTGGTCTCGGCGACCTCGCCGTCGACGCCGGACACATCGGTCGCGCTCGCCCGCCACTGCCGGACGCCGAGATACACCAGGTACGCGACGCCGAACCACTTGATCACGGTGAACGCGAGGGTCGAGTTCGCGAGCAGGGCTCCGAGCCCCGCGGCGACCACCGCGATCTGCAACAGCAACCCCAGCTGGAGACCGGCGATGTTCCAGTAGCCGCGCCGCAACCCGAATCGCATTCCGGTGGCCATCGACGCGATCGCGCCCGCACCCGGCGACAGGCTGATCACGCAGGACGCCCCGAGCACTGCACACCACATCTGCCACGACACGAGCTGATCGTACGTCGCGTCCCGCGGTGTTCCCGTTACGGGGGATTCGTGCAGCTGAGGGGCGGATCGACGAGGGAACAGATTCCGGCGCGACGGCCCGGTTCGTAGCCGGGCGGGAGCCCGTTCGCGACGACGTCCCGGTAGGTCGCCACCGCATCGGTCGGCCGCCGCGTGAGGGTGGGATCGGTCAGAGCGTCGACGGTGAACAGGCCGAACCGGGGACGGAACGTGCCCCACTCGTAGTTGTCGGTGATCGACCAGTAGTTGTATCCGATCACCGGTGCGCCGTCGGCCCGCGCCCGCTCCATCCAGTAGAGGTGATCGCGGAGATGATCGGACCGGGTGTAGCCGTCCGGGCGGGGTTTCCCGTCGTCGGTGGGCATGCCGTTCTCCACGACGTACAGCGGTAGTCCCGGGAACTTGCGGGTGTACCGCATCAGGGCGTGGTAGATGCCGTCCGGTTGGGGACTGATGTCGTAGAACGCGTCGGTGATCGCGCTCACCGCGGTGAGGTTGTCGAGGGAGAGGCCGTAGTAGTAGTCGACGCCGAGGAAGTCGAGTTTGTCGCGGACGCGGTCGACGAATGTGGTGTCGAGCGCGTCCATGGCGGCCGGGACGTACGCGAGATTGCTGCTGACCCGGGCGCCCGGGTCGTTCTCGTGGATCAGGTCGTATGCGCGGCGGTGGACCTCGACGAGCCGGTCGAGCATCCGCGGCGCCCGGTCGGGGCCGATGCCGCCGAACGACAGCTCCTTCTGCACGTACACGGTCGGCTCGTTGATCGTGATCCAGAGCGCGCCCACACCGGAATAGCGCTCGATCACCTTCTGCGCGTTCGCGAGCCAGTCGTCGACGATCTCCGGGTTCGCCCACCCTCCCCGGTCGGCGACCCATCCGGGGTACACCCAGTGGTCGAGGGTGATCATCGGGGTCATGCCGCGGCCGGTGATCTCGCGGACGACGTCGTCGTAGTACCGCAGCTCGGTCTCGTCCCACACGCCCGGCGCGGGCTGCAGGCGCGCCCACTCGACGCCGAACCGGAAGACGTCGACACCCAGGTCCGCTGCGCTTGTGATGTCCTCGGCGTACCGGTGCCGGAAGTCGACGGAGGTGCCGATCACGTCGTGGGTGCGGCCGGAGTCGGAATACCGCCGCCAGTTGCTGTCCGGGGAGGAACCCTCCGACTGGAACCCGGACGTCGCCACACCCCACAGGAAGTCGTCGGGGAGAGGGGCGGCGTGCACCGCGGCGGCGGGGCTCAGCAAGCACAGCAGGACCGCGCCGGCACCCAGGAGTCGCGTGGGAGTCCGCACCGGCCGAACAGTAGCGGAAACGCTGTCCCGAGTGCGCCGATTGGGGGATACTGGCGAGTAGGACTACCCGCCAGTAGGAGGCGCGTCATGGTCGACACCTCAGCTCCGAAGGTCACCGAGGAAGAAGCACGAGCAGTCGCAGAGGAGGCGAGGGAATCCGGCTGGGACAAACCCTCCTTCGCGAAAGAACTGTTTCTCGGACGGTTCCGGCTGGATCTGGTTCATCCCTTCCCACGGCCGGCTGCCGAGGACGCCGCCAAGGCCGAAGAATTCCTCGTTCGCCTCCACGCATACTGCGAGGAGATGGACGGCAGTGTCATCGAATCGCAGTCCCGCATTCCCGACGAATACGTCCGCGGCCTCGCCGACCTCGGGTGCTTCGGCCTGAAGATCTCGGAGGAGTACGGCGGCCTCGGACTCTCCCAGGTCGCGTACAACCGGGCGTTGATGCTCGTCGCGTCGGTGCACCCGAGCCTCGGCGCGCTGCTGTCGGCCCATCAGTCGATCGGCGTCCCCGAACCGCTCAAGCTGGCCGGCACCCCGGAGCAGAAGCGCGAATTCCTGCCGCGCTGCGCCCGCGGCGCCATCTCCGCGTTCCTGCTCACCGAACCCGACGTCGGGTCCGACCCGGCGCGGCTGGCGTCCTCGGCGGTACCCATCGAGGGCGGTGCCGCCTACGAACTGGACGGCGTGAAGCTGTGGACGACCAACGGCGTCGTCGCGGAACTGCTCGTCGTCATGGCGCGGGTACCGAAGAGCGAAGGCCATCGCGGCGGCATCTCCGCCTTCGTCGTCGAGGCGGACACCCCGGGAATCACCGTGGAACGGCGCAACGCGTTCATGGGACTGCACGGGATCGAGAACGGTGTCACCCGTATGTACAAGGTGCGCGTTCCGCGGGAGAACCTGATCGGGCGGGAGGGCGACGGATTGAAGATCGCACTCACCACCCTCAACGCCGGCCGGCTGGCGATTCCGGCGATGTGTGCGGGCGCAGGCAAGTGGTCGCTGAAGATCGCCCGCGAATGGTCCGGTGTCCGCGTCCAGTGGGGCAAAGCCATCGCCGAGCATGCGGCCGTCGCCAACAAGCTGTCGTTCATGGCCGCGACCACGTACGCGCTCGAGGCGGTCGTGGACCTGTCGGCGCAGATGAACGACGAGGGTCGCAACGACATCCGGATCGAGGCGGCGCTCGCCAAACTGTGGTCGTCCGAGATGGCCTGCGTCATCTCCGACGAGCTGATCCAGATCCGCGGCGGTCGCGGATACGAGACAGCGGCGTCGCTGGCCGCCCGCGGTGAACGGGCGGTGCCGGTGGAGCAGCTGGACCGCGACCTGCGCATCAACCGGATCTTCGAGGGGTCCAGCGAGATCATGCGGTTGCTGGTCGCGCGCGAGGCCGTGGACGCGCACCTCACAGCGGCGGGCGATCTCGCCGACCCGCACGCCGACACCGGTGCGAAGGCCCGGGCGGCGGCCAAGGCGAGCGGCTTCTACGCGAAGTGGCTGCCGCAACTCGTGGCGGGCAAGGGACAGGTGCCGACGTCGTTCGGCGAATTCGGCGTCCTGGCCAAGCACCTGCGTTTCGTCGAACGGCACTCCCGCAAGCTGGCCCGCTCCACGTTCTACGGAATGGCCCGGTGGCAGGCTGCCCTGGAGAAACAGCAGGGCTTCCTCGGCCGGGTCGTCGACATCGGCGCCGAACTGTTCGCGATGTCCGCCACCTGCGTCAAGGCGGAGATGCAGCGGGAGGAGAACGAGGCCGAGGGCGCCGCGGCCTACGAACTCGCCGACGTGTTCTGCCGACAGGCGGCGCTGCGGGTCGAGAAGTTGTTCGACGGTCTGTGGCACAACACCGACGACGCCGACAAGCAGGTCGCGCGCTCGATCCTCGAAGGACGGTACGCGTGGCTGGAGCGGGGAGTGGTCGACCCCAGCGAAGGCACCGGCCCCTGGATCACCGAGTGGACGCCGGGCGCGTCGACCGAGGAGAACCTGGCGAGGAGGTTCCTGCACTCGACCCGTCTCTAGGCCGCCGGATTCCCGCGGCCGGGACGACGCGCAGCACAGTGCAGCACCCGCCGGCGTCACGCCGGCGGGTGCTGTTGCATGCGCGGCCACCGAACTTGAAACCCGGTCGGCCGCCGACCGGTGAAAACGGGGTGCGCCTATCCTGGATAATCGGTGTCGAGCCCTGTTCTCCGCAGAACAGTCCGCTCGTCCGAGACACCGTGTCCCGACAGTCGCAGAGAGGACCTCTCATGCTCGCCCGCACCGACCTTCGTGGTCGTACCCCTTCCACGGCCGAACTTCGCGCCGCACTTCCTCGAGGTGGAGTGGATGTGGACGCGGTCCTGCATCAGGTTCGCCCCGTCGTCGAGGCGGTCCGTGAACGCGGCGCCGACGCCGCCCTCGAATTCAGTGAGAAGTTCGACGGCGTCCGCCCCGCGCAGGTGCGGGTGCCGCAGGCCGAGCTGGACCGCGCCCTCCACGAACTCGACCCCGCAGTCCGCGCCGCCCTCGAGGTCGCGATCGAACGCACCCGCAAGGTCCACGCCGACCAGCGCCGCACCGACACCACCACCGAGGTCGTCCCGGGTGGCACCGTCACCGAACGGTGGGTGCCCGTCGACCGCGTCGGGCTGTACGTCCCCGGCGGCAACGCCGTCTACCCGTCCAGCGTCGTGATGAACGTGGTGCCCGCGCAGGCCGCCGGCGTCCGCTCGCTCGTGGTGGCGTCGCCACCGCAGTCCGAGTTCGGCGGTCTGCCGCACCCGACCATCCTCGCCGCGGCCGCCCTGCTGGGTGTCGACGAGGTGTGGGCCGTCGGCGGCGGTCAGGCCGTCGCCCTGCTCACCTACGGCGGCACCGACACGAACGGTGCCGAACTCGCCCCCGTCGACCTCATCACCGGCCCCGGCAACATCTACGTGACCGCCGCCAAGCGCCTCTGCCGCGGCCTGGTCGGCATCGACGCCGAGGCGGGCCCCACCGAGATCGCGATCCTCGCCGACCACACCGCCGACCCGGTGCACGTCGCCGCCGACATGATCAGCCAGGCCGAGCACGACGTGATGGCCGCCAGCGTGCTCGTCACGTCCAGCGTCGAACTCGCCGACGCCGTCGACACCGCCCTGGCAGCGCAGCTCGAGATCACCAAGCACAAGGAGCGCGTCACCGCCGCGCTGTCCGGCACCCAATCGGGCACCGTCCTGGTCTCCGACGTCGAGGCCGGGCTGCGGGTGGTCAACGCGTACGCCGCCGAGCACCTCGAGATCCAGACCGAGAACGCCACCGCCGTCGCCGCGAAGGTGACCAGTGCGGGCGCGGTGTTCGTCGGGCCGTGGGCGCCGGTCAGCCTCGGCGACTACTGCGCCGGGTCCAACCACGTCCTGCCCACCGCGGGCTGCGCCCGGCACTCCTCGGGCCTGAGCGTGCAGACGTTCCTGCGCGGCATCCACGTGGTCGACTACTCCGAATCCGCGCTGAAGGAGGTTTCCGGCCACGTCATCACCCTGGCGAACGCCGAGGACCTGCCCGCCCACGGTGAGGCCGTGCGGCTGCGGTTCGAGGCGCTGCGGTGACCGCCGCGAACGTGCCCGGTTCGTCGATCGGGGTCGACGCCCTGCCGATCCGCGACAATCTGCGCGGCAAGTCGGCGTACGGGGCGCCGCAGCTGACGGTCCCCGTTCAGCTGAACACCAACGAGAACCCGCACCCGCCGACGAAGGCGCTCGTCGACGACGTCGCGGAGTCCGTGCGGGAGGCCGCACGCGAACTGCACCGCTACCCGGACCGCGACGCGGTGGCGCTGCGCACCGACCTCGCCGCGTACCTCGTTCGCCAGACCGGGGTGCCGGTCACGGTCGACAACGTGTGGGCGGCCAACGGGTCCAACGAGATCCTGCAGCAGCTGCTGCAGGCGTTCGGCGGTCCCGGTCGCAGCGCGATGGGATTCGTGCCGTCGTACTCGATGCACCCGATCATCGCGGACGGCACCGAGACCGAGTGGCTGCCGATCTTCCGGCGCGCCGACTTCGCGCTCGACGTGGAGGCCGCGACCGCGGCGATCGCCGAACGCAGGCCCGACGTCGTGTTCGTCACCAGCCCCAACAACCCGACCGGGCACAGCGTCGGCATCGCGGAACTGCGCCGTGTCCTCGACGCCGCGCCCGGCATCGTGATCGTCGACGAGGCGTACGCCGAATTCTCCGACGCACCGAGCGCCCTGACGCTGATCGACGAGTACCCGTCGAAGCTGGTGGTGTCGCGGACGATGAGCAAGGCGTTCGCGTTCGCCGGCGGCAGGCTCGGATACCTCGCGGCCGCACCGGCATTCATCGAGGCGCTGCTCCTGGTCCGGCTGCCGTACCACCTGTCGGTGGTCACGCAGGCCGCTGCCCGCGCGGCGTTGCGGCACGCGAACGAGACGCTCGGCAGCGTGCACGCCCTCGCGGCGGAGCGGGTGCGGGTGTCGAAGGCATTGGAGGACACGGGTTTCCACGTCATCCCCAGCGACGCGAACTTCATCCTGTTCGGTGAGTTCACCGACAGTGCCCGAGCCTGGCAGGCCTACCTCGACCGCGGAGTGCTGATCCGGGACGTCGGGATCCCCGGATACCTGCGCGCCACCGTCGGGCTGGCCTCCGAGAACGACGCCTTCATCGTGGCGAGCGACGAGATCGCCTCCACCGAACTCACCAGCTCAGGAGACCGAGGATGACCGACCGCATCGCCCGCGTGGAGCGCACCACCAAGGAATCGAGCATCACCGTCGAACTGAACCTCGACGGCACCGGCATCGTCGACGTCTCCACCGGGGTTCCGTTCTTCGACCACATGCTGACCGCGCTCGGCTCCCACGCGAGTTTCGACCTCACCGTCCACGCGAAGGGCGACATCGAGATCGAGGCGCACCACACGGTCGAGGACACGTCGATCGTGCTCGGACAGGCGCTCGGGCAGGCCCTCGGCGACAAGAAGGGCATCCGCCGGTTCGGTGACGCGTTCATCCCGATGGACGAGACGCTCGCCCACGCGTCGGTCGACGTGTCCGGGCGACCGTACTGCGTCCACACCGGCGAACCCGAGCACCTGCTGCACGCCGTCATCGGCGGGTACCCGGGGGTGCCGTACGCGACCGTGATCAACCGGCACGTGTTCGAGTCGATCGCACTCAACGCGCGCATCGCCCTGCACGTGCGCGTGCTCTACGGGCGCGATCAGCACCACATCACCGAGGCCGAGTTCAAGGCCGTCGCCCGTGCACTGCGTGAGGCCGTCGAACCCGATCCCCGCGTCACGGGCGTGCCGTCCACCAAGGGCAGCCTGTGAACCGGACGCATTCGTGAGCGTCGTCCTCGTCTACGTCCTGTTCATCGCCGCGGGTATCGCGGCGGGCGGCGCGTACTCCATGTGGAAGTTCAACAAACTGGCCTCGGGCGTGCTGCTGGCACTGGCGGTGCTGGCAGCCGTGGCGGGCGTTCTCAGGTTGCTGTAGTGCCGGTCGCAGTGGGGGAGCGCCGCGGCCTGCTCCGCACCCGCGGTCTGCCCACCGCGATGGTGATGGGCGCCGCGGCGTTCGGCGGCTGGGCGGTGCTGCTGCCGGTGGTTCCGCTGATCGTCTCGCTGTCCGGCGGCTCGGACACTCTCGCCGGCAGCGTGACGGCCGTGTTCATGGCCGCGACCGTCGCCACCCAACTCGGCGTGCCCCGGCTCCTGCGTAGATGGGGGCACCGGTGGGTGCTCGCCGCGGGCTGCATGCTGCTGGGGCCGCCGTCGCTTCTCCTCCTGCTCTCCACCGAGGCGATCCCGGTGCTGGCGGTGTCGGCCGTCCGGGGATCGGGCTTCGGCATGCTCACCGTCGCGAGCAGTGCGCTGGTCGCGGAACTCGTTCCGCGGCAGATGCTCGGCCGCGCGACGGGTGCGCAGGGAATCGCGGTGGCCGCCGCGCAGATGGTCGGGTTGCCGGCGGGGCTCGCGATCATGGCGCACTGGTCCGCGACCCCCGTCTTCGTGATCGGCGCTCTCATTCCCGCGCTCGCGGTCGTCGCGGTCACGCGGCTCCCCGCGATCCACGCCCCCGCGGATCGCGCGTCGCACGATCGCATCCCGCTCGCCGCCGTGTTGACCCCGTGGCTGTCGATCGCGATCGTGGCGGCCGCGTTCGGCGGTCTGTCCAGCCTGCTGCCGATCGCGATCTCGGAGCGGGCGTCGCTCGCGGGGGTGATCCTCGCCGTGTCGAGCGGGGCGACGCTGATCGGGCGGTACGCCGCGGGATCGTTCTCCGACCGGCTCGGGGTGGGCCGTGCCCTGATTCCCGCCCTGACGTTCGTGTGCCTCGGCCTGGTCCTGTTCGCCGTCGCCGCGGCGGCAGCGGCGCCCGTGCCGCTGCTCGTGTGCGCGGCGCTGGCATTCGGGTTCGGGTTCGGTGCGGTGCAGAACGAGTCGCTCGTCATGATCTTCACCGCCGCGGGACCGGCCCGATTCGGCTCGGCGAGCGCCGGATGGAACATCGGGTTCGACGCCGGCACCGGGTTCGGTTCCCTCGCGCTCGGAGCCGTCGCGTCGGTGGCCGGGTATTCCTGGGTGTTCGGGGTCGCGGCGACGGCGGTCGCGGTGGTCCCGGCCGCCGGAACGGTCGTCGGCCGCGCCCTCCGGCGTCGTTCGGCCGCCGGATAAGGTTGTGTCATGACCGTCTCCACGATTGCCGTCCTCGACTACGGCTCCGGCAACTTGCATTCGGCCACCCGCGCTCTGGCCCGGACCGGCGCGCGCGTCGAGGTCACGTCCGATCACAAGGTCGCACTCGCGGCCGACGGTCTCGTCGTTCCCGGCGTCGGCGCCTTCGCGGCGTGTATGGAGGGGCTCCGCGCGGTGCGGGGGGAGCGGATCATCGGTCAGCGTCTGGCCGGCGGACGGCCGGTCCTGGGGATCTGCGTCGGCATGCAGATCCTCTTCGAACGCGGCGTCGAGTTCGGCGTCGAGGCGGAAGGCTGCGGCGAATGGCCCGGCACCGTCGAACGGCTCCAGGCCGACGTGCTGCCGCACATGGGGTGGAACACCGTCGAGGCACCGGGCAACAGCACGCTGTTCGCCGGTATCGATCCCGACACCCGGTTCTACTTCGTCCACTCGTACGCTGCCCAGACCTGGGAACTGCCGACGCCGGAGCGGCTGGCGCCGCCCGCCCTGACCTGGGCCGATCACGGCGGCAAGTTCCTCGCCGCCGTCGAGAACGGCGCACTGTCCGCCACCCAGTTCCACCCCGAGAAGTCCGGCGACGCGGGCGCTGAACTGCTCCGCAACTGGGTTCGCAGTCTGTGACCGAACCCGGGGACGGGCGCGGCGACCTGTCGATCGGCAGGCTCGCCGTGTACGCGATGGGCGCCGCGACCGCGGTCCTGGTCCTCGCGACCGTGATCATTCTGGTGCTGAAACCGGGCCCCGTCCTCGGGCTGATCGTCGGGTTGCTCGGCGTCGCCGGTGCGATCGCCGCCATGGGTTACGTGTCGAAACGCATGACCCGCAACGCCTACGGCCGCGACCCCGAGGACCCGAAGCCGGGTTCCGACCGCTGAGCGACTAGGGTTGTCGCACGTGAGCCTGGTCCTTTTGCCTGCTGTAGATGTCGTCAACGGTGAAGCTGTTCGCCTCGTCCAGGGGGAGGCAGGAAGCGAGACCGGATACGGCTCGCCTCGTGATGCCGCCCTCGCATGGCAGAACGACGGTGCCGAGTGGGTCCACATCGTCGACCTCGACGCCGCCTTCGGTCGCGGCTCGAACCGTGAACTCCTCGCCGACGTGGTGGGGGAACTCGACGTTCAGGTGGAACTGTCCGGCGGAATCCGCGACGACGCGTCGCTCGAGGCCGCACTGGCCACCGGCTGCGGTCGCGTCAACCTCGGCACCGCCGCCATCGAGAACCCCGAGTGGTGTGCCCGCGCCATCGCCAAGTACGGCGAGAAGATCGCCGTCGGTCTCGACGTGCGCCTCGTCGACGGTGAGTACCAGCTTCGCGGCCGCGGGTGGGTCACCGAGGGCGGGAACCTGTGGGAGACCCTCGCCCGGCTCGACAAGGACGGCTGCTCCCGCTACGTCGTCACCGACGTGAGCAAGGACGGCACTCTCACCGGCCCCAATCTCGAACTCCTCGCGCAGGTCTGCGCGGCCACCGACGCCCCCGTCGTCGCCTCGGGTGGTGTGTCCACCATCGACGACCTCCGGGCGATCGCCGGACTCGTCGACCAGGGCGTCGAGGGATCCATCGTCGGCAAGGCGCTGTACGCGGGGCGGTTCACCCTCCCCGAGGCGCTCGCCGCGGTCTCGGGCTGAGTTCGCGCCATGGCCCTGTCCCGCGATCCCCGGGAACTCCTCGCCGTCGCCAGTGAGCTGCTCGACGGAGTGCACGACCGGTTCGTCTCCGGGGTGGGTGCGCCCAGCGCCGTCCACAAGGGCCCCGACGATTTCGCGACCGCCGTCGACCTCGAACTCGAGAAGCGGCTGACCGGCGAGTTGCGTGACCGGACCGGCATCGACGTCCACGGCGAGGAGTTCGGCGGACCCGACCTCGACAGTGGACCCGTCTGGGTGCTCGACCCCATCGACGGCACCTTCAACTATTCGGCCGGTCTGCCCACCGCGGGCACGCTGCTCGCGCTCCTCGACGACGGGGTTCCCGTTCTCGGTCTCACGTGGCTGCCGCTCGTCGGGCGGCGCTACGCGGCCGTCGCGGACGGCCCGTTGCTCGAGGGCGGTCAGCCGCTGCCGAGTCTCGGCCGCACGTCGCTGGCGTCGTCGATCGTGGGCTTGGGGGCGCTGAACATCGACAGTCGCGGGCGGATCCCCGGCGCGTACCGGCTGCAGGTCCTCGCGCAGCTCAGCCGGGTGTCCTCGCGGATCCGGATCCACGGGTCCACCGGGGTCGACCTCGCGTTCACCGCGGCCGGAATACTCGGCGGTGCGGTGGTGTTCGGCCACAATGCGTGGGACAACGCGGCCGGTGTGGCGCTGGTGCGCGCCGCGGGCGGTGTGGTGACCGATCTGGGCGGCAAGCCCTGGACGGTGATGTCCGATTCGGTGCTCGCCGGAGCGCCCGGGGTGCACGGCGAAATTCTCGATATCCTCGGATCACTGGGTGATCCCCGTTCCGAGCCTTCAGGAGGGCGTACGCAATGACTCTGGCGGTTCGAGTGATCCCGTGTCTGGACGTCGATGCCGGACGCGTCGTCAAGGGCGTCAACTTCGAGAACCTGCGGGACGCGGGCGACCCCGTCGAACTGGCGGCCGCGTACGACGCCCAGGGCGCCGATGAGCTCACGTTCCTCGACGTCACCGCGTCGACCGCTGACCGGGGCACCATGCTCGACGTGGTCAGCCGGACGGCGGAACAGGTGTTCATCCCGCTCACGGTCGGCGGCGGTGTCCGCACCGTCGAGGACGTCGACCGGTTGCTGCGTGCCGGCGCCGACAAGGTGAGCGTCAACACCGCCGCGATCGCGCGGCCCGAGTTGCTCCGCGAACTGAGCGAACGCTTCGGCTCCCAGTGCATCGTGCTGTCGGTGGACGCGCGCACCGTGCCGCAGGGCCAACCGGACACCCCGTCGGGGTGGGAGGTCACGACCCACGGCGGCAAGCGCAGCACCGGCATCGACGCGGTCGAGTGGGCGGTCCGCGGCGCCGAACTGGGCGTAGGGGAGATCCTGCTCAACTCGATGGACGCGGACGGCACGAAGGCCGGTTTCGACCTGCCGATGATCCGCGCGGTCCGCGCTGCCGTGCACGTGCCGGTGATCGCCAGCGGGGGAGCGGGCGCCGTCGAGCACTTCGCACCCGCCGTCGGAGCCGGCGCGGACGCCGTCCTCGCCGCCAGTGTCTTCCACTTCGGCGACATGACGATCGGCGACGTCAAGAAGTCCATGCGTGCAGAAGGGATCACCGTCCGATGAGTCTCGACCCGGCCATCGCGTCACGGCTCAAGCGCAACGAGGCGGGACTGTTCAATGCCGTCGCGCAGGAAAGGTCGACGGGCGACGTCCTGATGGTGGCGTGGATGGACGACGAGGCCCTCGCACGCACCCTCGAGACCCGTAAGGGCACGTACTATTCCCGCTCCCGTCAGCAGTACTGGGTGAAGGGCGAGACGTCCGGTCACACGCAGTACGTCCACGAGGTGCGGCTCGACTGCGACGGCGACACCGTGCTGCTCGTCGTCGACCAGGAGGGGGCGGCGTGCCACACGGGCACGCACACCTGCTTCGACTCGGACGTCCTGCTCGCCGCCGACTAGCGCAGCGGCCCTCGGCGGGATGTTCGTATGCCCTCGGGCAGGATGTCCGCATGCCACTTATTCAGATCAGTCAGACGCCGGGGCTCACGGCGGAGCAGAAGCGTGCCACGATCGAGGCCGTCACGAAGGCGTACGCCGACGCGACGGGTAAGAATGCGGCGACGGTGTGGGTGACGATCACCGAGGTGCCGCGCGACAGCTGGGGAGTCGGCGGGACGCCGCTGGGGTGAGCTGTCGGGACGCCGCTGGGGTGAGCTGTCGGGACGCCGCTGGGGTGAGCTGTCGGGACGCCGCTGGGGTGAGCGGCGGTCAGGCCTTGCCGGTTCCCGAGGCGATGCTCTTGTCGAGTTGGGTAAGCATGGCGCCGGACAGTTCGGACAGTTGACGGACCTGGTCGGCGGAGAGGCCGTCGAAGATCAGTGACCGGACGGATTCGACGTGCGGCGGCGCGGCCTCGACGACCTTGGCCATGCCTTCGTCGGTGAGGACGGCGTCGGAGCCGCGGCTGCCGCGGATGCTTTCGCGGCGCACCCAGCCGGCTTTCTCCATTTTGGTGACGACGTGGGACAGCCGGGACAGGGACGCGTTGGCGCGCTGTGCGAGCAGGGACAGCTGCAGGCGCCGGTTCGATTCGCCGGACAGTGAGGCGAGGACGAAGTACTCGAAGTGGGTGAGTGCCGAGTCGCGTTGAAGCTGGGTGTCCAGTGCGGCGGGGAGCCGGGTGACCAGTGCGATGAGGGTGAGCCAGGCCTCCTGCTGCTCTGCGTCGAGCCATCGGGTGCCGGGCTCTGTCGACGTGCCCTCGTCGTTACCACTCATCGGTGGTGTCCTCCGTCCGTACGTCGCTCCACGCGTGTGCAGCGTGTCCTCCATAGTTAGCACGCCGCGGGGCCGATTCGTGCCCGGGGAATAGTTGCCGCGCCCACGGGTTGACTCCTATAGTAACTTGAAGGTTCAACATTGAGGCGGCGGTGATCCGGCCGGCGTCCTCGATGAGGGATCTCGATCCGAAGGAGTCGCGATGACCGCCACCATGCCCGCACTGTTCCTCAGCCATGGTGCGCCACCGCTGGTGGACAGCGACCTGTGGGTGTCGCAGCTGGCGAAGTGGGCGGGCGACCTGCCACGGCCCAAGGCCATTCTCATGGTGTCGGCACATTGGGAATCGGCGCCGCTCACGATCGGATCCACCACCACCGGCACCCCCCTCGTCTACGACTTCGGGGGCTTCCCCGAACGGTTCTACCGGACCACGTACGAGTCGCCCGGCGCCCCCGAACTCGCGGCGCAGGTCGTGTCCCTGATGCCGGACGACGAGACCGTGTCGCACCAGCCGCATCGCGGCCTCGACCACGGCGCCTACGTGCCGTTGACGGTCATGTACCCCGATGCCGACATCCCGGTCCTCCAGATCTCGCTACCGACCCTCGATCCGCAACGGCTGTTGCACCTCGGTGAGCGGCTGCGTCCCCTGCGCGAGCAGGGCGTGCTGATCGTCGGGTCCGGATTCACCACCCACGGACTGCCGTTCCTGCGCGACCCGTCACCCGACGCGAAGGCGCCGGGCTGGTCCTCGGAGTTCGACGCCTGGGCGGACGAGCGTCTCGCCGCGGGCGACGTGGATTCGCTGATCGATTTCCGCTCGCTCGCGCCGGGCATGCCCTACGCACACCCGACGATCGAGCACTTCGCGCCGCTCTTCGTCACGCTCGGCGCGTCGAGCGACCCCGAGCAGATTCCCCGGCAGGTGATCGACGGTTTCTGGATGGGACTGGCCAAGCGGTCGATTCAGGTGTCCTGACGCGTCCGGAGGAAGGCCAGTGCCTGATCACCGTGCGTGTTCGCGCGGAACTCGCTCGAGATGACCTCGAGCACGGTGCGGTCGGTGTCGATGACAAACGTCGACCGCTTGACCGGGGCGAGTTTGCCGAGCAGTCCGCGGCGCACGCCGAACTGCTCCGCGACGGCTCCGTCGGCGTCCGACAGCAGCGGGTAATCGAAGGACTGCGCCTGCGCGAACGACGCCTGCTTCGCCACCGCATCGGTGCTGATCCCGGCGCGCGACGCCCCCACGGCGGAGAACTCCGTTCCGAGGTCCCGGAAGTGGCAGGCCTCGGCGGTGCAGACCGGCGTCGACGCCGCGGGGTAGAAGAACAGCACGAGGGGGCCGTCCTCGAGGAGGCTCGACAGCGATCGTTCGATGCCGTCCTGATCGGGCAGGGTGAATTCCGGTGCGAGCTGACCTGGCTTCATGGGTGCCGAGGCTACCCGCGCACGCAGACGGTGCGAGTGCGCCTGGGATGATGGTCGGCATGCACGGCGAGCCCACCACGATTCCCGCACCCGAGTCCGCCGCCACCCCGGCCGACGGCGGGTCCGACTCGACCACCACACGTGAGCAGTTCCACGCTCTCGCCGCCGAACACCGGGTCGTCCCGGTGACGCGCAAGGTGCTGGCAGACGCGGAAACACCGTTGTCTGCTTACACCAAGCTGGCGGCGAACCGGCCCGGCACCTTCCTGCTCGAGTCGGCGGAGAACGGCCGATCGTGGTCGCGATGGTCGTTCATCGGCGCGGGCAGTCCCGCCGCACTGACCGTCGTCGACGGTGAAGCAGCCTGGTACGGCAACGTTCCCGCGGGCGCGCCGTCCGGCGGCGATCCGATCGCCGCCCTCGGCCAGACCCTCGAACTACTCCGAAGCGAGCGGCTGCCCGATCTGCCGCCGCTGACCGGCGGCATGGTCGGCTTCCTCGGGTACGACGCGGTGCGGCGCATCGAGCGCATCGGCGAGCACGCCACCGACGACCTGCAGATCCCCGAGATGGTGATGCTGCTGGCGACGGATCTCGCGGCCGTCGACCACCATGAGGGCGCCATCACCCTGATCGCCAACGCCGTCAACTGGGACGGCACGGACGAACGCGTCGACGAGGCCTACGACTCCGCGGTGGAGCGGCTGGACCGGATGACACACGCCCTGTCGGCCCCGGCGTCGTCGACCGTGTCCACGTTCGCGAAACCCGCCCCCGACTACCGCCGTCAGCGCACCACCGAAGGGTTCGGCGCCGACGTGCAGAAACTCGTCGGCGACATCGAGGCCGGCGAGGCCTTCCAGGTGGTGCTGTCGCAGCGCTTCGAGATCGACTGCACCGCCGACCCGATCGACGTCTACCGGATGCTGCGCGCGTCCAACCCCAGCCCGTACATGTACCTCCTCAACGTGCCGAACGGCGACGACGAGACCGCGTTCTCGATCGTCGGCTCGAGCCCGGAGGCGCTGGTGACCGTGTCGGAAGGCGTGGCCACCACGCACCCGATCGCGGGCACCCGGTGGCGCGGGCACACCGAGGAGGAGGACATCCTGCTCGAGAAAGACCTGCTCGCCGACGAGAAGGAGAACGCGGAGCACCTGATGCTCGTGGACCTGGGTCGCAACGACCTGGGGCGCGTCTGCGAACCGGGCACGGTGAAGGTCCACGACTACCGCCACATCGAGCGGTACAGCCACGTGATGCATCTCGTCTCCACCGTCACCGGTCACCTCGCGGACGGCAAGCAGGCCCTCGACGCCGTCACCGCCTGCTTCCCGGCGGGCACCCTGTCGGGAGCGCCGAAGGTCAGGGCGATGCAGCTGATCGAGGAACTCGAACCCACCCGCCGCGGCATCTACGGCGGCATCATCGGGTACCTCGACTTCGCGGGTGACGCCGACACGGCCATCGCGATCCGCACCGCCCTGATCAAGGACGGCATCGGGTACGTCCAGGCAGGCGCGGGCGTCGTCGCCGACTCGAACCCCGAATACGAGGACACCGAGGCGCGGAACAAGGCGATGGCTGTGCTCAGCGCGATCGCGGCGGCGCACACGCTGAAGACCCTGGGAGGCGACACGCAGTGAGCGACGCGTCGGAGCCGGCCCGGGACCCCGCGCGGGCGGGGCGCCGCCGATCGATGATCGCGGTGCTGCTCCTCGCCGTCGCCGCAGTGTGCCTGTGGGGCGCCTCACGGATGACGTGGGTGGAGGTCACCTCCTCCGACGGGCTCGGCGAGGAACGCACGTCGGTGCTCGTGGGCGGCACGTGGGCGGCGGCGCTCACGCCGCTGGCGCTGACCCTGGTCGCCGCGATCGCCGCGTCGTTCGCCGTGAAGGGCTGGGCCCTGCGCGTGCTGGGTGTGCTCGTCGCGGTGGTGGCCGTCGCGGCCGCCGTCCCGGCGGTGGGGTTGCTCGTGTCCGGCGCCTCCGACGACGAGGCGGCTCGGCTGGCCGAGCTGCCGGGCCGGGCCGAGGTCCAGTCGGTGTCCGTGCACGCCGGACCCGCCGTTCTCGTGCTGGTGGGGGCCCTGGCGGCGCTCGCCGCCGCGGTGGAACTGGTCCGCAGGCCGAGGGTGCGGGCGGGGTTGTCCTCCAAGTACGACAGCCCGGGTGCGCGACGTGACGCAGCGAAGAAGGCCGGTGCCGATTCCGCCGACGGTCCCGTCACCCAGCGCATGCTCTGGGACGCCCTGGACGCGGGGGAGGACCCCACGGTGGAAGACAAGAAAGCCGAACCTGTCGACCAAGTTGACGGTTCGGACGAAGACCCGGGTACCCGGACGTAAACACAATCAGAGTGCCATCTAGGCTGGCTTCACCCCTGATGATGTTCCTCACATCGGGTTTCTGCCCAGAAAGGACTCGGGCCACGATGACCGTTCTCGACTCGATTCTCGACGGGGTGCGCGCCGACGTCGCCGCCCGCGAAGCCGTCCTTGACTTCGCCGCAGTCAAGGCTGCCGCCGCCGCCGCACCGCCGGCCCTCGATGCCGCGGCCGCCCTGCTCGAGCCGGGCATCGGAGTCATCGCCGAGGTCAAGCGCGCCAGCCCCTCGAAGGGTGCGCTCGCCGACATCGCCGATCCCGCCGAACTGGCCGCCGCCTACCAGGCCGGTGGCGCCCGCGTGATCAGCGTGCTCACCGAGGAGCGCCGGTTCCAGGGGTCCCTCGCGGACCTCGACGCCGTCCGCCGCGCGGTGAGCATCCCGATCCTCCGCAAGGACTTCATCGTCGGGCCCTACCAGATCCACGAGGCCCGCGCGCACGGCGCCGACATGGTGCTGCTCATCGTCGCCGCCCTCGAGCAGGACGCGCTCGCGTCGCTGATCGACCGGACGGAGTCGCTGGGCATGACGGCCCTCGTCGAGGTCCACACCGAGGAAGAAGCGAACCGGGCGATCGAGGCGGGCGCCAAGGTCATCGGTGTCAACGCGCGCAACCTCAAGACGCTCGAGGTCGACAAGAACACGTTCGGCGAGATCGCTCCCGGGCTGCCCACCGAGATCATCAAGATCGCGGAGTCCGGGGTGCGCGGCACGGCCGACCTGCTGGCGTACGCCGGTGCGGGAGCCGACGCGGTGCTGGTCGGCGAAGGCCTCGTCACCAGCGGTGATCCGCGCAAGGCGGTGGCCGATCTGGTCAACGCCGGCGCGCACCCGTCCTGCCCCAAGCCGTCGCGCTGAGGTCGCCCCGGCGGACCTGACCCGGACGGCGGCGGAACCCGGCCTCGAGGCAGACTGGACCTGTGACTTCACGTAATCAGGAAACCGTCTTCAAGGGTGGCAATCTGCCGCCTGCCAGCGCCGGAATCGCCGAGCGTACGACGCACGACCCCGATGCCGGAGGACACTTCGGCGTGTACGGCGGACGGCACGTGCCGGAGGCACTGATGGCGGTGATCGAGGAGGTCACCGCCGAGTACGAGAAGGCGCGCGGCGACGAGTCGTTCCTGAACGAACTCGACCGCCTCCAGCGCGACTACACCGGCCGTCCGTCCCCGATCTTCGAGGCGACGCGGATGAGCGAGTTCGCCGGTGGGGCGCGGCTGATCCTCAAGCGCGAAGACCTCAACCACACCGGCTCGCACAAGATCAACAACGTGCTCGGGCAGGTGCTGCTCGCCAAGCGCATGGGCAAGACCCGCATCATCGCAGAAACCGGTGCCGGCCAGCACGGCGTGGCCACCGCCACCGCCTGCGCGCTCCTCGGTCTGGAATGCATCATCTACATGGGCGCCGTCGACACCGAGCGGCAGGCGCTGAACGTCGCCCGCATGCGGCTGCTCGGGTCGGCGGTCGTGTCCGTCGAGTCGGGGTCGAGGACCCTGAAGGACGCGATCAACGAGGCGCTGCGCGACTGGGTCACCAACGCCCACAACACCTACTACTGCTTCGGCACCGCCGCCGGACCGCACCCGTTCCCGACCATCGTCCGCGACTTCCAGCGCGTCGTCGGTCTGGAGACGCGGGTCCAGGTGCAGGCGCTGACCGGCCGGCTGCCCGACGCCGTGACGGCGTGCGTCGGCGGCGGGTCCAACGCCATCGGCATCTTCCACGCCTTCCTCGACGACCCGTCCGTGCGACTGGTCGGGTACGAGGCCGCCGGTGACGGCGTCGAGACCGGAAGGCACGCCGCCACGTTCGCGGGAGGCACCCCGGGCGCGTTCCAGGGCGCGTACTCGTACCTGCTGCAGGACGAGGACGGCCAGACCATCGAGTCGCACTCGATCTCCGCGGGCCTCGACTACCCCGGGGTCGGCCCGGAACACGCGCTCCTCAAGGACATCGGCCGCGCCACCTACGAGCCGGTCACCGACTCGGAGGCCATGGACGCGCTGCGTCTGCTGTCCGAGCGTGAGGGCATCATCCCGGCCATCGAGTCCGCCCACGCCGTCGCCGGTGCACTGCGACTGGGCCGCGAACTGGGGGAGGGCGCGATCATCGTCGTCAGCCTGTCCGGGCGCGGCGACAAGGACATGGACACGGCAGCCAAGTGGTTCGGACTGTTCGATCCGGACGACTCGACCGAGACCACCACGACTGACAAGGAAGGTTCGGCCAAGTGAGCGAACGACTCTCGCGCCTCGACCCGACGTTCGCGCAGTGCCGCGAGGAGAAGCGTGCCGCGCTCGTCGGGTACCTCCCGGCCGGGTTCCCGACCGTGCAGGAATCCATCGACGTGTTCAAGGCGATGGTCGAATCCGGTTGCGACATCGTCGAGGTCGGCATCGCCTACTCCGACCCGGTGATGGACGGACCCACCATTCAGGCGGCGGCCGAGACGGCGCTGAAGAACGGCGTCCGGGTACGCGACGTGTTCACGGTGGTCGAGGCGATCGCCTCCGTCGGCGGCAAGGCAGTCGTGATGACGTACTGGAATCCGGTTCTGCAGTACGGCGTCGACAAGTTCGCCCGCGATCTGGCGAGCGCAGGCGGCCTCGGGCTGATCACCCCCAACCTCATCCCCGAGGAAGCCGGTGAGTGGATCGCGGCGTCGAAGGAACACGACCTCGACCGGATCTTCCTCGTCGCGCCGTCGTCGACCGAGGAGCGTCTCGCGATCACCCTCGACGCCAGCAGCGGGTTCGTCTACGCCGCGTCCACGATGGGTGTCACCGGCGCCCGTGACGCCGTGTCGTCGATGGCACCCGAACTGACGGCCCGCATCCGTGCCCACTCGGACATTCCGGTGGGTGTCGGACTGGGTGTCCGCTCCGGCGCGCAGGCCGCCGAGATCGCCGCCTACGCCGACGCGGTCATCGTCGGATCCGCGCTGGTCACCGCGGCGGAGAGCGGTCTGGACGCGGTGCGCTCGCTGACGGAGGAACTCGCCGAGGGCGTTCGCTCCGCTACCGTGGCGTCGTGACTTCCACCGTGGACGTACTGGCCTACATTCCGAGTCCGCCCCAAGGTGTCTGGTATGTCGGACCGGTGGCCCTGCGCGCGTACGCGCTGTTCATCATCGTCGGGATCGTCGTCGCGATCGTGTGGGGCGACCGTCGCTGGGTCGCCCGCGGCGGCGAGAAGGGCACCGTCCTCGACATCGCCATCTGGGCGGTGCCGTTCGGCCTGATCGGCGGCCGCCTCTACCACGTGATGACCGACTGGCCGACGTACTTCGGGGAGGGCGGCGACCCCGTCGACGCCCTGAAGGTGTGGCAGGGCGGCCTCGGCATCTGGGGCGCCGTGGCGCTCGGCGGTGTCGGTGCCTGGATCGGTTGCCGGCGCCGCGGCATCCCGCTGCCGGCGCTCGGCGATGCGGTCGCGCCCGCCATCCTGCTCGCGCAAGCGATCGGACGGCTCGGAAACTACTTCAACCAGGAACTCTACGGTCGCGAGACCGACGTTCCGTGGGGGCTCGAGATCTTCGAGCGCCGCAACGACGTCGGCCAGGTGTCTCCGCAGCTGATCGACGGGGTGTCCACCGGCGAGGTCGCGTTCGTGGTGCATCCGACGTTCCTGTACGAGGCACTGTGGAACGTGCTGATCGTGATCCTGCTCGTGTGGGTCGATCGCCGATTCCGCATCGGGCACGGCCGCCTCTTCGCCCTGTACGTAGCCGGGTACTGCGCCGGGCGCTTCTGGATCGAATTGATGCGCAGCGACCACGCGAGCCTCATCGCCGGTGTCCGCGTGAACTCGTTCACCTCCGCCCTGGTGTTCGTCGCGGCCGTGGTGTACTTCTCCGCTGCCACGAAGGGGCGCGAGGATCCGGCCGACCTGCGGCCTGTCGACGGCGAACCGGTCGCGGACGGCACCGCACCGGCGGAGCCGGACGAGACCGCACCGGCGAAGGGGGAGAAGAAGGTCGAGGGCAGGGACGAGGACGGGAAGGCGTCCGCATCGGAGTCGGTATCGGACGACAAGGCCGCGAGCACTGCGAGTGCCGGCGGGGATGCGGGCACGAAGACCATCGACAGCAAGAAGGATGACGCGAATGACTGAACCGGGGAAAGCATCCGACGATTCCGGCAAGGGTGCATCCGAGGACGCACACAAGGTCGACCTGGGTAAGAGCAGCGACGGCACCGAGAACAGCAGCGACTCGAGCCTGCCGCCCGAATTCGGCTCGCCCTTCGACTACGACGCCACCGCCGAGGCCTCGCTGTCCCAGCCGCCCGCCACGTCCGACGCGACGCCGTCACCGGGGTCGTCCGGAACGGGACCGGGCTGGGACACCTATTCGGGTGTCGGTAACGGCCCGGGCTGGGGGTCGACGCCCACCTACCCGTCGCCGGGCGGAACCGAGCCGACGGCCCCGTTCCCGAACGTGGGCGAGCCGACTTCGCCGACCGCGCCGTACACCGGGTACGAGAAGCCCCAGCAGCCGGACGGTCCGACCTACGGGGCGCCGGATCCGAATTACGGCGCGCAGTACGGGGCTGCTCCGCAATCGCCGCAGGACTACCAGCAGCCCGGGTACCAGCAGCCGGGGTACGGACAGCAGCAGGGTTACCCCCAGCAGGGGTACCCGCCGCCCGGGTACGCCCCCGGCTACAACGCGTACGCCGATCCGTCGGCGCCGTTCGGCAGGCACCCGCTGACGGGTGAGCCGTACTCCGACAAGTCCAAGTTGACCGCCGGGCTGCTGCAGATCTTCCTCGGCGCGTTCGGCGTCGGGCGGTTCTACCTGAACCAGCCCGGCATCGCCGTGGCGCAGATCGCCGTGACGTGGCTGACCTGTGGAATCGGCGGTATCTGGCCGCTGGTCGACGGCATCATGATGCTGACCGGGAGCGTGAAGGACCAGTACGGACGGCCCCTGCGGGACCAGTGACGATCCCCGGACACCGTGTGGCCCGTGTTGCTGATGCGACACGGGCCACCGCCCGTTCCGGGCCCGATTCGGCATATCTTGCCGGGTATCGGTCCTGGTAAGCTGAGCGCGCCGGATGTATGTCCGGTAACAACCTTCACGGGCCGATGCTGTCCCGGTAGACCCCCGAAAAGCAGTTAGCGCCCGTCGTGGCGACCCCGCTAGCGGAGGCCGCCGACAGCACGTGCGGAGCGCACACACTGGTGGTCTTCCCGGCCGATGTGGAGGTATATCGGTGCTGTTCTCGCAGTTGCCCGGTCCCCAGGGCTTGTACGACCCGGACCAGGAAGTCGATTCCTGCGGTGTCGCCATGGTCGCGGACGTGCACGGCCGCCGCTCCCACTCCATCGTCTCCGACGGCCTCCTCGCTCTCGAGAATCTCGAGCACCGCGGCGCGGCGGGATCCGAACCGAACAGCGGCGACGGCGCCGGCATCCTGCTCCAGCTCCCCACCGAATTCTTCGGGGCTCTCGCCTCGTTCGACCTCCCCGCGCCCCTGGACGACGGCAGCAGCACGTACGCGGCGGGCATCTGCTTCCTCCCGCGGGACCCGCAGGCGCGGGCGGCCGCGCAACGACGCGTGTCCGACCTCGCGGACGAGGAGGGCCTCCAGATCCTCGGCTGGCGTCCGGTGCCCGTCGATCCGGACGGCGCGGATGTCGGCTCGACGGCCCGCGCCTGTGCTCCGCACATGAGCCAGTTGTTCGTCGCTGGACCCGCCGTCGGCGGGATCCGGCCCGGCGGGCTCGACCTCGACCGTCTGGTCTACCCGCTGCGCAAGCGGGCCGAGCAGGTCACCCCCGACATCGAGTCGGAGGGCAGCGGCGTGTACTTCCCGTCGCTGTCGAGCCGGACGATCGTCTACAAGGGAATGCTGACCACGTCCCAGTTGGCGCGGTACTTCCCGGACCTGCGCGACCCGCGGATGGCGAGCGCGATCGCGATCGTGCACAGCCGGTTCTCGACCAACACGTTCCCGTCCTGGCCGCTCGCGCACCCGTTCCGGTTCGTCGCGCACAACGGGGAGATCAACACGGTCCGCGGCAACCGGAACCGCATGCGCGCCCGCGAGGCGTTGCTGTCGAGTGCGGTGATCCCGGGCGACCTGCGCAGGCTGTATCCGATCTGCACCCCCGACGCGTCGGATTCGGCGTCGTTCGACGAGGTGCTCGAACTGCTGCACCTCGCCGGCCGCAGCGTGGCGCACGCGGTGATGATGATGGTGCCGGAGGCGTGGGAGAACGACACGTCGATGTGCCCGGACCGGCGGGCGTTCTACCAGTACCACGCGTCGCTGATGGAGGCGTGGGACGGACCGGCGTGTGTGACGTTCACCGACGGGACCGTGGTCGGCGCCGTGCTGGACCGCAACGGCCTGCGCCCGGGACGCTGGTGGCAGACCGTCGACGGGCGGGTGGTCCTCGCGAGCGAGAGCGGTGTCCTCGACGTCCCGCAGTCGGAGGTCGTGGCCAAGGGCCGCCTCGAGCCGGGGCAGATGTTCCTGGTCGACACGTCCGAGGGCCGCATCGTGCCCGACGAGGAGATCAAGATGCGGCTCGCGGCGGAGTGGCCGTACGCCGAGTGGCTGTACGCCGGTCTGCTCGAACTGAAGACGCTGCCGGATCGCCCGCACGCGCAGCACAACCACGAGTCGGTGGTGCGGCGGCAGGTGGCGTTCGGGTACACCGAGGAGGATCTGCGCATCCTGCTCGCCCCGATGGCCACGTCCGGCGGCGAGCCACTCGGTTCGATGGGGACGGACACGCCGATCGCCGTCATGTCGCAGCGGTCGCGGCTGCTCTACGACTACTTCGTCGAACTGTTCGCGCAGGTCACGAACCCGCCGCTCGACGCGATCCGCGAGGAGATCGTGACGTCGCTGTCGCGGGTCATGGGTCCGGAGCAGAATCTGCTCGAGCCGACCGCGGCGTCGTGCAGGCAGATCGTGCTGCCGTGGCCGGTGCTCGACAACGAAGAGCTGAACAAGATCATCCACGTGAACGCGGACGGCAACCATCCCGGGCTCGCCGCGGCGGTGCTGCGCGCGCTGTACGACGTCGAGCGCGGCGGTGCGGGGATGGCCGAGGCGATCGAGGAGTTGCGGGCGCAGGCGAGCGCCGCCATCGCGGACGGCTACCGGACGCTGGTGATCTCGGACCGCGACTCCGACCACACCCGCGCGCCGATCCCGTCGCTGCTCGCGGTCGCCGCGGTGCACCATCACCTGGTGCGGACGAAGGAACGCACCAAGGTGGCGCTGGTCGTCGAATCCGGGGACGCCCGCGAGGTCCACCACCTGGCGCTGCTCATCGGGTACGGCGCCGCGGCCGTCAACCCGTACCTCGCGATGGAGTCGATCGAGGACCTGGTGTCCGAGGGCGAACTCACCGGCGTCGAGCACACGATCGCCGTGCGGAACTACCTCACCGCGCTCGGCAAGGGTGTGCTCAAGGTGATGTCGAAGATGGGCATCTCCACCGTCGGTTCGTACACCGCGGCGCAGGTGTTCGAGGCGATCGGCCTGGACCGCGACCTCGTCCAGGAGTACTTCACAGGCACCGTCAGCAAGCTGGGCGGCGCCGGTCTCGACGAGATCGCCCGCGAGGTCACCGTCCGCCACCGGCAGGCGTACCCGGACAACCCGGCCGAGTTCGCCCACCGGCGGCTCGAGGACGGCGGCGAGTACCAGTTCCGCCGCGACGGCGAACTGCACCTGTTCACCCCGGAGACGGTCTTCCTGCTGCAGCACGCCACCCGCACCGGTCGGCACGAGGTGTTCGCGAAGTACAGCGAGGAGGTGAACAGGCTGGCCGAGGCCGGTGGCGCACTGCGCGGCCTGTTCACGTTCCGCGAGGGCGTGCGCCCGCCCGTGCCGCTGGACGAGGTGGAACCGGTCGAGCGGATCGTCACCCGGTTCAACACCGGCGCGATGAGCTACGGCTCCATCTCCGCCGAGGCCCACGAGACGATGGCCGTCGCGATGAACAATCTCGGCGGACGCTCCAATACGGGCGAGGGCGGCGAGAACGTCGACCGTCTGTACGATCCGTCGCGCCGCAGCGCCGTCAAGCAGGTGGCGAGCGGGCGGTTCGGCGTCACCAGCGACTACCTGATCAACGCCAGCGACATCCAGATCAAGATGGCGCAGGGCGCCAAGCCCGGTGAGGGCGGCCAGCTGCCGGCGTACAAGGTGTATCCGTGGGTCGCGGAGACCCGGCACTCGACGCCGGGGGTCGGGCTGATCTCCCCGCCGCCGCACCACGACATCTACTCGATCGAGGATCTCGCGCAGCTGATTCACGATCTGAAGAACGCCAACGATCGGGCCCGGGTCCACGTGAAGCTGGTCAGTTCGGTGGGGGTGGGAACCGTCGCCGCCGGGGTCAGCAAGGCGCACGCGGACGTGGTCCTCATCTCCGGTAACGACGGCGGTACCGGCGCCACCCCGCTGACGTCGATGAAGCACGCCGGGGCGCCGTGGGAGATCGGGCTGGCCGACGCCCAGCAAACACTCGTGCTCAACGGTCTCCGCGACCGCATCACCGTCCAGTGCGACGGCGGGATGCGGACCGGACGGGACGTCGTGGTCGCGGCGCTGCTGGGTGCGGAGGAGTTCGGGTTCTCGACGGCCCCGCTGATCGTGGCGGGCTGCATCATGATGCGGGTGTGCCACCTCGACACCTGCCCGGTCGGTGTCGCCACCCAGAACCCGGAGCTGCGCAAGCGGTACACCGGCAAACCGGAATTCGTGGAGGAGTTCTTCCGGTTCGTCGCCGAGGACGCGCGCCGGTACCTGGCGAACCTCGGGTTCCGCAGCATCGACGAGGCCGTCGGTCACGCCGACGTCCTCGAGACCGCGCAGGGGATCGCCCACTGGAAGAACCGCGGACTCGACCTCACCCCGATCTTCGCCGTGCCCACCGGGCCGGACGGGGAGCCGCTGCCGCAGCGACGCCGGGACCGCGACCAGGACCACGGTCTGGACCGGGCACTGGACCGCACGCTCATCCAGCTGGCGGAGGGTGCCCTCGAGGACGCCCACGCCGTGGAGATCGAGATGCCGGTGCGCAACGTCAACCGGACCGTCGGCACGCTGCTCGGCGCGGAGGTCACCCGCCGCTACGGCGCCGCCGGGCTGCCGGACGACACGATCCGGCTCACGTTCACCGGCTCGGCGGGGCAGTCGCTCGGCGCGTTCCTGCCGCCGGGCATCACCATCGACCTGACCGGGGACGCCAACGACTACGTCGGCAAGGGATTGTCGGGTGGGCGGATCGTGGTCCGTCCCGCCGACGACGTCCTGTTCGTCCCGGAGACGCAGGTGATCGCGGGCAACACCCTGCTCTACGGCGCCACCTCCGGGGAGGTCTATCTCCGCGGACGCGTCGGCGAACGCTTCTCGGTGCGCAATTCCGGTGCGTCCGCCGTCGTGGAGGGTGTCGGCGACCACGCCTGCGAGTACATGACGGGTGGGCGGGTCGTGATCCTCGGACCGACCGGACGGAACATGGCGGCCGGCATGTCCGGCGGCATCGCGTACGTCCTCGACCTGGACCCGGAGGACGTGAACCAGGCGATGGTGAAGCTGATGCAACCCGACCCGGACGATCTGGACTGGTTGCGCGGCGCCGTCACCCGGCACCACCGGTGGACCGGTTCCGCGGTCGCGGCGTCGGTGCTCGCCGACTGGCCCCGGCGGTCCGCGCTGTTCACGAAGGTGATGCCGGTGGACTACCAGCGGGTGCTGGACGCGACCCGGATGGCGAAGGCGGAGGGACTCGACGTCGACACCGCGATCATGGAGGCGGCACGTGGCTGATCCCCAGGGCTTTCTGCACATCGTCAAGAAGGAGGCGCGCAAGCGTCCGGTCGCGGAGCGGATACACGACTGGAACGAGGTGTACGCGCCGCAGAGTTCCGCGGAGCGGTCCGCCGAGGTGTCCGAACAGGCCGCGCGGTGCATGGACTGCGGAATCCCGTTCTGCCACTCGGGAAGTGCGGGCTGCCCGCTGGGCAACCTGATCCCGGAGTGGAACGACCTCGTGCGGCGCGGCCGCTGGTCGGCGGCGAGCGAGCGGCTGCACGCCACCAACAACTTCCCTGAGTTCACGGGCCGGGTGTGCCCGGCGCCGTGTGAGTCGGCGTGTGTGCTTTCGCTCGCCGACACGCACACGACGGGCAGTGTCACGATCAAGCGGATCGAGCAGGCCATCGCGGACGTCGCGTGGGAGTCGGGGACGGTGGTGCCCACACCGCCGATGATCGCCACGGGACGGAAGGTCGCGGTGGTCGGTTCCGGTCCGGCCGGTCTGGCGGCGGCTCAGCAGCTGACCCGGGCGGGGCACGACGTCACCGTCTACGAGCGCGACGACCGGCTCGGGGGACTGCTGCGGTACGGCATCCCGGAATTCAAGATGGAGAAGGCAATTCTCGATCAGCGCCTGATGCAGATGCGCGCCGAGGGAACCCACTTCGTCACCGACTGCGAGGTCGGCGTCGACCTCACCGTGGAGCAGATGAGCGCGAACTTCGACGCGGTCGTGCTCGCGATCGGTGCGCTGCGGGCCCGCGACAACACCACCGTCGAGGGCCGGGAGCTGAACGGTATTCATCTCGCGATGGAGCACCTCGTCACCTCGAACAAGGAATGCGAGGGCGACGGTCCCGCGGACATCACCGCCAAGGGCAAACACGTCGTCATCATCGGCGGCGGCGACACCGGCGCCGACTGCCTCGGAACGGCGCACCGCCAGGGCGCGCTGTCGGTGACCCTGCTGGACTACAACCCGGAGTTGCCGACCGAACGGGACGAGGAGGCGACGCCGTGGCCGGCGTGGCCGATGGTGCTGCGGACGTCGCCCGCGCACGCCGAGGGCGGTGTCCGCCGGTACCAGGTCGCGGTGCAGCGGTTCCTCGGCGATGCGAACGGGAACGTCCGGTCCATGGTGCTCGCCGAGGTCGAAGTCACCCGCGAGGACGGCAAACGCATCATCACGCCGGTCGGCGAGGAGATCGAATTGCCGTGCGAACTGGCACTTTTCGCGATTGGCTTCGAGGGCGTCGATCTCGGTCCGCTGCTCGACGACTACGGGTTGTCGCCGACCCGGCGCGGAGCGCTCTCCTGCGGCCCGGGCTGGCAGACCACCGCACCCGGGGTCTTCGTCTGCGGGGACGCACATCGCGGCGCATCGCTCGTCGTGTGGGCGATCGCGGAGGGCCGGTCCGCGGCGCACGCCGTCGACGTGTACCTGACAGGGGCGTCGGACCTCCCGTCGCCGGTGCATCCGACGGCGCTTCCGCTGGCAGTCGTCTAAATGGAGAAGGGCGCGCGGGGCGACTAGGCTCGAGGCCGTGAACCGACGCACGAAGATCGTATGCACACTTGGACCTGCTACCGCCACCGGTGACCGTATTCGCGAACTCGTCGAAAGCGGTATGGACGTGGCGCGGCTGAACTTCAGCCACGGCGAACACGCCGATCACGAGGAGAACTACAAACGCGTGAGGGCGGCCTCGGACGCGACGGGCAAGGCGGTCGGTGTCCTGGCCGACCTGCAGGGCCCGAAGATCCGGCTGGGCCGGTTCGCGGAGGGTCGCACCACGTGGGCCAACGGTGAGGAGGTGCGGATCACCGTCGACGAGTGCGAGGGCACCCACGACCGGGTCTCGACCACCTACAAGCAGTTGGCGGAGGACGCCAAGCCGGGCGACCGGCTGCTGGTCGACGACGGCAAGGTCGGTCTCGTCGTCTCCGGTGTGGAGGGCAACGACGTGATCTGCCGGGTCACCGAGGGCGGCCCGGTCAGCAACAACAAGGGTGTGTCGCTGCCGGGGATGAACGTGTCGGTTCCGGCGCTGTCGGAGAAGGACATCGCGGACCTGGAGTTCGCGCTCGGGTTGGGTGTCGACTTCATCGCGTTGTCGTTCGTGCGGTCCCCGGCCGATGTGGAGCTGGTGCACGCGGTGATGGACCGGGTCGGGCGGCGGATCCCGGTGATCGCGAAGCTGGAGAAGCCGGAGGCGATCGACAATCTCGAGGCGATCGTGCTGGCGTTCGACGCGGTGATGGTCGCCCGCGGTGACCTGGGGGTGGAGTTGCCGCTCGAGCAGGTGCCGCTGGTGCAGAAGCGGGCCATTCAGATCGCCCGGGAGAACGCGAAGCCGGTGATCGTGGCCACGCAGATGCTGGAGTCGATGATCGAGAATTCGCGGCCGACCCGCGCGGAGGCGTCGGATGTCGCGAACGCGGTCCTCGACGGTGCGGACGCGGTGATGCTGTCCGGTGAGACGTCGGTGGGTAAGTACGTGATGGAGACGGTGCGCACGATGGCGCGGATCGTGGAGGCGGTGGAGAACGAGTCCACCCAGGTGCCGCCGCTCACGCACGTGCCGCGCACCAAGCGGGGTGTGATCTCGTACGCGGCCCGCGACATCGGGGAGCGGCTGGATGCGAAGGCGCTGGTGGCGTTCACGCAGTCCGGGGACACGGTGCGGCGGTTGGCGCGGTTGCACACGCCGTTGCCGTTGCTGGCGTTCACCCCGTTGCCGGAGGTGCGCAGCCAGTTGTCGCTGACGTGGGGGACGGAGACGTTCATCGTCGATCCGGTGGACAGTACGGATGCGATGGTGCGGCAGGTCGACAACGCGTTGCTGGGGTTGGGCCGGTATCAGAAGGGTGAGCTGGTGGTCATCGTGGCGGGGTCGCCGCCCGGCACCGTAGGCTCGACCAACCTGATCCACGTCCACAGAATCGGCGAAGAGGACCACTAGGTGAGCGAAGTCGCGGCGAAGACCGATCTCCAGACCCTGCTCGAACTTCTCGATCTCGAGAGGACCGGGGAGGACACGTACCGAGGTCGGCATCCCGCGCAGGTGGGTAGCCGGACATTCGGCGGCCAGTTGATCTCCCAGGCACTGGTCGCCGCCGGCCGCACCGTCAGCGGCGAGCGCGCCGTGCACGCGGTCAACGCCCACTTCATCCGCGGCGGAAACGTCAAGGAACCCATCGAGTACCGCGTCGAGCGGCACCGCGACGGGCGGGCCTTCGCGAATCGCCAGGTCACCGCCCTGCAGGACGGTCAGGAACTGTTCGTCATGCTGGCGGCGTTCCAGGACTGGGGCAAGGGTCTCGAGCACGCGGTCGAGGTGCCCGACGTCCCGTTCCCGGACACGCTGCCGCCGCTCGGCGACCACTTCCAGGGTTACGAAGACCGGTTGAAGATGTTCGTCGACGCGCTCAAGCCGATCGACATGCGGTACGCGAACGACCCGTCGTGGATCATGAAGGGCACGGGGGAGAAACTCACCCACAACCGGGTCTGGATGAAATCGGACGGCGACCTTCCGGACGACCCACTCATTCACGTGGCCGTCATGGGCTACTCGTCGGACACCACGGTCCTGGACTCCATCATCACCACCCACGGCCTGTCGTGGGGGCTGGACCGGATCGTCGCGGCCACCGTGAACCATTCCATCTGGTTCCACCGGCCGTTCCGCTTCGACGACTGGACGTTGTACGCCACCGAGTCGCCGGTCGCGGCAGGTTCCCGCGGTCTCGCGACGGGGCGCTTCTTCTCCCTCGACGGGGAGTTGCTGGCGACGGTGGTCCAGGAGGGGCTCATCCGGCACTTCCCGCCGCGCCAATAAGAGCAGTGCCATTCCGTTGCCACCGAACGGCTTTGAACGGCAGTTCAACCGGTGGCCGCGGCGTATGGTCGGTCTGGAATCACCGAAACGGAACGGACGTGCACCATGAGCGCAGACGAACCCGAGAAGAAGGCCGGCCGGCCGGCCGAGAGCGAAGTTCCCGTGCCCGACGACGAGGCGCTCGCCGAAGCCAGGAAGAAGGTGGAGGAGATCGACGCCCGCTACGAGCCGGGGGCCCGCGAGACGGTCGTCCTGCCCGGCTCCGGCGGCACGGTGTCGGGAACCGCCTTCGACGACTACGTCGACGACGACGGCAATCTGAAAGAGCCTGAACCCGAGAAGGACTCGTAGAACCCCCTGTCGCCTGGGGACCGTTCACTTCGCCCGATGTCCACCCGCGCGGCCGAAACCGCGCAAATGGGACATCGGGCGGTCTGTGTCTTCCGGGTCGACGCGTGTCCTGCGCGGATCTCTCGCCCATCACCGACCTCCGGGGTTAGACTTCGCCATCTTTTCTGGTGAGTTTCACCTCGTGATCGGGGATATGGGTCGTGGACTGGAACAACGTCGTATGGGACAGCTCGATGTGGCTGCTCAAGGCATACGTCATGACTGTCGTCGCGTTCGTCGTCGTGGTGATACTGCTCGCGCGGTTCACCAAATGGGGTAGGCAGTTCTGGCGCTTCGCCGCGCCCTACTTCGATCCGCGGCGCAGCCTCAAGCCGTTGACCATCCTGGCGGTGCTGCTGCTGTCGACGGTCTTCGCGGTGCGCATGACGGTGCTGTTCTCCTACTGGTACAACGACTTCTACGATTCGATCCAGAACCTGGACGAGCCGGCGTTCTGGCACTTTCTCCGGGTGTTCGCCATCCTGGCGACGGTCCACGTGGTCCGTGCCCTCGTCGAGTACGTGATCGGGCAGACCCTCGACATCGACTGGCGGACATGGCTCAACCACCATCTCGTCGACGACTGGCTCGACAGCCGCGCCTACTACCGCGACCGGTTCCTCGGCGACGCGATCGACAACCCGGATCAGCGCATCCAGGCCGACATCACCAACTTCGTGACCACGTCCCGCTCGCTGTCGATGGGCGCGGTGACCGCGGTGCTGTCGATCGTGTCGTTCACGGGGATCCTGTGGGACCTGTCCGGCCCGATGACCGTGTTCGGCGTCGAGATCTCGCGGGCGATGATCTTCCTCGTCTACATCTACGTGCTGGTGACCACGGCGGTGGCGTTCTGGATCGGCAAGCCCCTCATCAAGCTGAACTTCCTCAACGAGAAACTCGGCGCCAACTTCCGCTACGCGCTGATCCGGGTGCGGGAGTACGGCGAGAGCATCGCGTTCTACCGCGGCGAGAACGTCGAGCGGCGCACCCTCGCCGGACGGTTCGCGGACGTCATCCGGAACATGTGGCAGATCGTCTTCCGGACGTTGAAGTTCAGCGGCTGGAACCTCACCGTCAACCAGACGGCCGTCATCTTCCCATTCCTGGTGCAGGGTCCGCGACTGTTCACCGGCCAGGTGTCTCTCGGTGACGTGATGCAGACGTCGCAGGCCTTCGGTCAGGTCCACGACTCGCTGTCCTTCTTCCGCGAGTCGTACGCCGACTTCGCCAGTTTCCGCGCGACCCTCATCCGACTCAACGGCCTCGCCAACGACAACCTGCACGCCGCCGAACTTCCGGTCCTGAAGACCGGCAAGTCGGGCGACGATCTGCAGGTCGAAAAGCTGGACGTGCGCATCCCGACGGGGGAGACCCTCATCGAGGGCCTCGCGCTCACCGTGACCCCCGGGCAGTCGCTGCTGGTCAAGGGGCCGTCCGGTTCGGGCAAGACTACGTTGCTCCGTACCCTCGCGGATCTGTGGCCATACGCCGACGGCACGGTGTCGCGGCCGTCGGGGGAGGCCATCTTCCTGTCCCAGCGCCCGTACCTGCCGCTCGGGTCGCTACGCACCGCCCTGGCCTACCCGAAGGAGCCGACGGCGTCCGACGACGTCGTGCGTGGTGCGCTGTCGAGGGTGTCGCTCGGCAATCTGAGTGATCGGCTCGACGAGACCGCCGACTGGACGCGGATCCTGTCGCCGGGCGAGCAGCAGCGTCTCGCGTTCGCGCGGGTGCTGATCGCCCGTCCAGCGGTGATCTTCCTCGACGAGGCCACGTCGGCGATCGACGAGGGCCTCGAGCACACGCTCTACACCCTGCTCAGGACCGAACTCCCCGACAGCATCGTGGTGAGCGTGGGGCACCGCAGCACGCTCAACCAATTCCATTCCCGTGGTGTGGAACTCGAAGGGGAAGGGCGGTGGACGGAGTCGGAACTGGTGGGGTGACGGGCGCGTCCAGCCGGGTGGTGAACTGCAGCACCCGGTAGGGGTCCCCGGTCGTCGTGTTCCATTGCGACACAAGCAGATGCAGTTCGTCCAACGTGGACGCCGGGTGGACGTATCCGCCGTAGATCTGCGCCCACGTGCCGTCCGCGGCTCCCCAGTCGCCGCCGGCAACCTGCACCGTCGGCTCCGACCACCGTCCGTCGATGCGCTGCGCCGTGCGGGTGACGATCGCGTAGGCGGTGGGGTCGAAGTAAGCGAGGACCCAGGTGCCGTCGATCCGCCGCAGGCACATCTCCCCGACGGGACCCGGCAAGATCGGGGTCGCGGGCTGTCCCCACGCCCACCCCGTGCCACGGTCCCAGCCCCAGTCTGCGTAGGCTCCGGGTTCGAGGATCCGCGCTTCGGGGACTCGGCGCAGGATCATTCCACCCGGATTGGTGCGGTCGAACGCACTCGAGACGACATAGACGTAGCCCTCGTGCCGTTCCATCGTCCACAGTTGGTCGAGCGAACCGCCGCGGTTGTCCCACCGGGCGCGTGTCCGGTGCCAGCGCTCGCCGCCGTCGTCGGACCAGGCGAGATACGTGAAGTTCGTCGGCCACCCCTGCGACGCCCACGAGTGCACACTGACGACGGACAGGTAGGTCCGGTCGCCGATCGTGACGGCGTCCGCGGGAACCACGGTGAACTCGCTGCCCGCCGATTCCCGGTCGGGTGATTCGCGGACGTCGTGCGCGTTCGGCAGGATCTCCCTCGCCGTCCGGCCCCCGCCCGCGGAGTCGAACTCGATGCCGCCGCGGAGATCGGTTGTGGTGGAGCGCAACATCACGGGACTGCGCCACCCCCGGCCGCTCCGGCCGCGGGAGCTGAACGTGTCGCCGAAGAAGAACGCGACCCGGCCGTCGGACAGGCGCACCGGACAACCGAGGTCGGTGCCGTGCACACCCCATCGCCGCGTCGCCTCGCCGGTGACCTCCTTCACGTAGGTTGCTGCCGGTGTGGTGGTGCTGCCCGGGATACGCACTCCCTACTGTCGGTGACTTCGCGTGGTCGGGGAATTCTGGTGGTCAGGACGTCTTGCGGTAGGACTCGGCGAGTTCGTCGGCGCGATCCCACAGCGACCAGTCGACTTCGCGGCCGTCCAATTGCGCTTCGACGACCTCGAGCCCCGCGTGCCAGCCGGCGGCGTGCGCGTAGGCGGATTCCTCTTCCTCCACGGTGTGGGTGAGCGTCAGCCAGCAGCCGCCGCTGCCGTCGGGAACGAGTTCCCAGTGCAGCGTCTCGGCGTCCCACAGGTATTCGAGGATGTGCGCGGGATGCACCGAGATGACCGTTCCGGTGGTGGTCTGATCTGCGGGCAGTCCGAACCGGCGCACCTGCTCCGGTGTCACCCGGAAGACGAGGTCGGCCCCCGGGGTGAGGTCGAAGTCGACGTCGGCGGGAAACCAGTCCTTCAGGTACTGCGGGTCGGTGAGAACACGCCACACCTTCTCCGGCGAGTGCGAGAGCGCTTGCTGGAATCGAAGGGCTACCCGCCCGTCGTAGGTGAAAGTGACGGTGCCGAGCTCCATGGGTGACCTCCGTGCTCGAGGGCGTACCTGTCCCACCATGGTACTGGCAGGACGCCGCAGATCCCCAGGATCGGGCACAAAAAACCGCCGCTACCTGCGGGTCGTCAGACGTCGCCGGGGGAGATGCCCAGACGTTGTAAACGGACCGGGTCGGCCAGGATGTCGATCCGGACGATCTTCCCGCCGGAGACGGTGAACGCCATGACCGAGAACGTCTTCCCGTCGGGCGCGGTCACCACCCCGGGTGTGCCGTTCACCAGGGCGAGCCGGCCGAAAGGAGCGAAACGCGAGAACGTGAGGGCCTGCTCGCCGACTGCGCGGGATCCGCGCACCACGTCGGCTCCGTCGGCGCCGCGGTCGGCCCGCAGGACGATGTCCGGGTCGAGCAGGGCGAGGAGGTCGTCGAACCTGCCGCCCCGCGAGGCGGTCATGAATGCCTCGACCACCTCGCGCTGCCGGGTCGGGTCGGTCTCCGGGGCGTGCCCCGATCCCTGGACTCGCCGGCGCGCCCGGCTTGCGAGTTGCCGCGTCGCGGCGGGCGTGCGGTCGGCGATCGGGGCGATCTCGTCGAAGGACAGGGCGAACATGTCGTGCAGCACGAAGGCGAGCCGCTCGGCGGGCGCCAGCGTGTCGAGAACGACCAGCAGCGCGAGACCGACGGAGTCGCCCAGCACCGCCTCGTGCTCGGGATCGGTCCCGTCCACCTCGCGCACGATCGGATCCGGAACATGGACCTCCAGGGGATCCTCGCGCCGCGCCTTGCGGGATCGGAGCATGTCGAGGCAGACCCGCCCGACGACCGTCGTCAGCCAACCACGCAGGTTCTGCACCTCGGACGTCTCGGCGCGACTGAGTCGCAGCCAGCCCTCCTGCACGGCGTCCTCCGCTTCGCCGATCGAGCCGAGCATCCGGTACGCGACCGCCGACAGATGCGTCCGGTTCTCCTCGAAGCGGTGCGCCAGAACTTCTTCTGCGTCCATCTGTCACATTCTCCCGTCGCGGTTCGTCATAACAGTGACCAACGAAAACAAGCCGGTGTGACATCTCACCACCCGAATTCCTTTGGAGGCAGGCAATCATGAAAGCCCGGATGACCAACCCCGCGATGATCGTTCCCGACGCCATGAAGTCTCTGCTGGCGCTGGGGAAGGCCACGGCGAAGGCGAACGTGCCGCCGGTGACCCACGCCCTCGTGCACCTGCGGTCGAGCCAGATCAACGGCTGCAGCGTGTGCGTGGACATGCACGCGCGTGAGCTGGAGAAGGAAGGCGAGACCAATCAGCGGATCTTCGCGGTGGCGGCGTGGCGGGAGGCCCCGTACTTCAGCGACGCCGAACGTGCGGCCCTCGCGCTGGCCGAGTCGATGACCCGGTTGAGCGATCGCGCGGACCCGGTGCCCGACGAGGTGTGGGACGAGGCCGCCCGGCACTACGACGAGGAGCAACTCGCGTCGCTGGTGCTGTCGATCGCCGGCGTGAACCTGTGGAACCGCATCAATGCCGCCACCCGGCAGGTCGCGGGCGGGCAGTGGTGACAGGGACGCCGTAACGGGGGGCGACATGCGAATCGCAGGTCAGAGAATGCATCTGACCTGCGATCGCGGGATGATCCCGGCGGTGCCCTCGGTGAGACTCGAACTCACACTGGACGGGTTTTGAATCCGTTTCCTCTGCCAATTGGGATACGAGGGCGTGTTGCGCTGTACCACTGTAGAAGATCGCCGCCGGGAGTCAACCACCGGTACCCTTCTAACGTTCGCTCCCCGCGCCGGGGTCGTCCGAGCAGAGGAGAATGGTGGCCATGAACGCTCCCCAGCAGCAAGGTGTGCCGTCGCAGCCGCGACGGGTCGTGGTGGCCGAGGACGAGGCGCTGATCAGGCTCGATCTGGTCGAGATGCTGCGGGAAGAGGGCTACGACGTGGTTGGTGAGGCGGGGGACGGGCAGGCCGCCGTCGACCTGGCGGTGGAGCTGAAACCCGACCTCGTGATCATGGACGTGAAGATGCCCCGCCGCGACGGCATCGACGCGGCCTCCGAGATCGCGGCGAAACGTATTGCGCCCGTGGTCATTCTCACAGCGTTCAGTCAGCGCGAGCTGGTGGAGCGGGCGCGCGACGCCGGGGCGATGGCCTATCTCGTCAAGCCGTTCTCCACGGCCGACCTGGTGCCCGCGGTCGAGTTGGCAGCCAGCCGGTTCAAGGAGGTGACTGCGCTCGAGCGGGAGATCTCCGATCTGTCCGAGCGGCTGGAGACCCGCAAGATCGTCGAGCGGGCCAAGGGTGTGCTGATGGACAAGCAGTCCTTGACCGAGCCCGAAGCGTTCAAGTGGATCCAGCGGGCCGCGATGGACCGCCGGTCGACGATGAAGGCGGTCGCGCAGGTGGTGCTCGAGACCCTCGGTGGGGAAGCCCCCACCAGCTGACCGGCGAGATCGGCGGCAGCCGACGCGTTTTCGCCCGGGCCGTCTTCCGTTGGTGGCGGGTCAGTCGCCGGCAGGGAAGTCCGCGGAGCGGCTGACGTCGGCCCAGGCGAGGGCCTCGGCGGCGCGTTCGCGGGACGACTTCTCGGCCATCGCGACGGCGCCTGCCCCGAGCAGCAGGCGCAGTGGGGCGTTCTCGGCGGCAACCACATCCATGATGATCCGCGCGGCCCGTGCCGGATCCCCAGGCTGGGTGCCGTCGGAGTCCTCCCGGTAGCGGTTCATCGCGCCGACCGTCGCCTCGTAGTCGGGCCCGACGGAGCTGCGTTGCATCGACGAGCCCTGCCAGTCGGTGCGAAACGCCCCGGGTTCCACGATGAGCACCTTCACCCCGAACGGTCTCACCTCGGCCGCCAGCACTTCGGAGAAGCCCTCGACGGCGAACTTCGCGGCCTGGTAGGCGCTCAGCCCGGGTGTGCCGCCGACGCGGCCTCCGACGGAGGAGAACTGCACGAAGCAGCCGCTGCGCTGCTCGCGCAAGATGGGCAGCGCAGCCCGCGTGACGTTGACGACGCCGAAGAAGTTGGCGTCAACCTGCTGCCGGAAGTCGTCGTCGGCCATTTCCTCGATCGGGACGCTGTTGGCGTAGCCGGCGTTGTTCACCACGACGTCGAGGCCGCCGAACTCCTCGACCGCGGTCGCGACGGCGTCGCGGGCGGCCGCGGCGTCGGTGACGTCCAGGGCGACCGTCCGAACCCGGTCGCCGTACGTGTCGATCAGGTCGGTCAGCTGTTCGGGTCTGCGGGCGGTGGCGACGACGTTGTCGCCACCGCGCAGGACCGCGGTCGCGAGTTCCCGGCCGAAACCGCGTGAACTACCGGTGATGAGCCAGGTCTTGGCCATGAGAGATCCCATTTCTGCTTGCAACTGACTGGTTGGATGCTTACGGGATCCATGGAACACCTGCGCGGCGTAGCTGTCAACCAACTGGTTAGTTGATAGTGTGGACGCATGGTCCGTGATGCAGAGGCAACGAAGAAACGACTACTCGACGCGGCGGCGGCCGAATTCGCCGAATTCGGTATCGCCGGGGCGCGGGTCGATCGCATCGCCCTCGCCGCCAAGGCGAACAAGTCGATGATCTACGCCTACTTCGGCGACAAGGGGCAACTGTTCGACGCCGTCTTCGCCGCCCACGTGGTGGCGTTCACCGAGCAGGTGCGCTTCGACGCCACCGACCTCCCGGGCTACGCGGGACGCTCGTTCGACCTGTACGAGGACAACCCGGCGACGCTGCGGCTCGCCACCTGGTACCAACTCGAACGGCCCGACGGTGAGCCGCTCCAGGTGGTGGTCGCGTCCAACCGGTCGAAGCTCGCCGATATCGAGCGGGCGCAGAAAAGTGGTGTGCTGCCAACCCGATTCGCGCCGGTGGAGCTGCTCGCCGTCGTCCGGTCCGTCGCGATGTCCTGGCACACGCAGACCCCGGAACTCGGCGCCTCGGCGCCCGCGGACCGGGCCCGCCGGCGCCAGGTGGTGGTCGAGTCCGTGCGCCTCCTCGTCGGCGCCTGACGCTCGCCACGCTACGGCCGCGTAAACACTCGTCGTAATCAGATCACAGTAAGGTCACGAGCCTTTCCGGACCGATCGCGAAAGCCGCCGGACCGCTAGCGTCTGATCCCACAGCGGACGCCAACTCGGGTGGCGCCCGCACACAGGTGATCTAAGGAGAGTTTGGATGGCTAAACGGACCCTCGTGCGGGCGGCCGCGGTTCTCGGCGCGGCATCTCTCGCACTGGCAGGTTGTAGTTCGGACAGTGGCGACGACTCCGCGAGCGGGAGTGACAGCTCTGCCTCGGCCACCACTGTTTCCACCGACTGCACCCCCGAAGAAGCGGCGGCAGCGGGTGCCCCGTCCACGGCGCCGCTGAAGATCGGCACCCTGCTCCCCGACACGGGAAGCCTCTCCTTCCTCGGACCGCCGATGGTGGCGGGCACCCAGCTCGGCGTCAACGACGTCAACGCGGCAGGAGGGGTTCTCGGCCAGCCCGTCCAGCTGATTCCCGGCGACTCCGGCGACACCACCACCGATACGGCGAACACCACGGTGGACCGCGAACTGGCGGCGGGCACCCAGGTGATCATCGGTGCGGCGTCGTCGTCGGTGTCGCTGAAGGTCATCGACAAGGTGTCCAGCGCCGGCGTCGTGATGTTCTCCCCGGCCAACACGTCCGACCAGTTCGTCTGCTACCCGGACAAGGGGCAGTACTTCCGCACCGCCCCCACCGACGTCCTGCAGGCTCAGGCTGTGTCGCAACTCATCTCGGACGACGGCGGTCAGCGCGTGTCCATCCTGGCCCTCAACGACCCGTACGGCACCGGGCTCGCCGACAACATCCAGAAGAACCTCGTCGACGCGGGCATCCCCGAGGACCAGATCCAGAAGATCATCTACGACCCCAACGCGCAGTCGTTCAACTCCGAGGTCGACCAGGTCAAGGACTTCGCGCCCGACGCCGTCGCGGTGGTGGGATTCGAGGAGTCGGCGAAGATCATCACCCGGATGCACGAGGTCGGCATCGGCCCGTCCGACGGCATGAAGGTCTACGGCGTGGACGGCAACATGGGTAACGCACTCGGCGAGTCGGTGGCGGCGCCGCTGCTCGACGGCATGCAGGGCACCACCCCGCTCACCGACGTCGGCCCGGCCTTCCAGGATCGTCTCAAGGGCATCAACCCGGGGCTGATCGACTTCAACTACGCCGGTGAGTCCTACGACGCCGTGGTCATTGCCTCGCTCGCCGCGGAAGCCGCGAAGTCGACGGCGGGTCGCGACATCGCCGCGAACATCAACAACGTCACCGAGGGCGGCACGCCGTGCACGTCGTACCAGGAATGCCTGCCGCTCGTGCAGGCCGGAACGGACATCGACTACAACGGCATCACCGGCAAACTCGACTTCGCCGCAGCCGGCGAGCCGTCCATCGGTTCGTACGGCAAGCTGAAGTTCGGTGCCGACAACAAGCTGACGACGGACGGGTACATCGTCGTCGGCGGGTGATCGCACTCGTCTGAAACGAACTGTGGGCCAGGGAAACCTGGCCCACAGTCGTGTCCGGATCCGCTGGGACTACTTCTTCTCCTGGCTGCCCGCGAGGGTGCCGAGGTACAACTCGATCACCTTCGGGTCGTGCATCAGGTTGGGCCCCGAGTCGGTATAGGCGTTGCGGCCCTGGTCGAGGACGTAGCCGCGGTCGCAGATCTGCAGGCACCGCCGGGCGTTCTGTTCCACCATGATCACCGAGACACCCGCCGCGTTGATTCTCTTGCAGCGGATGAACACCTCGTCCTGGAACATCGGGGACAGTCCGGCGGACGGCTCGTCGAGCAGCAGCACGGACGGATCCATCATCAGCGCCCGGCCCATGGCGACCATCTGCCGCTCACCGCCGGACAGGGCGCCCGCCTTCACCTTCTTCCGCTCGACGAGCAGCGGGAACAGGTCGCCGACGAACGCGAACCTCTCCGCGAAGCGCTTGGGGCGCAGATACATCCCCATCTCGAGGTTCTCCTCGATGGTGAGCGACGGAAAGACGTTCTGCGTCTGCGGGACATAGCCGACGCCCTTCTGCACGAGAACGTGGGCCGGTTTGGACGTGATGTCCTCACCGCGCAGGGTCACCGAGCCCTCACGCACCGGGATCAACCCGAACAACGACTTCAGGAGAGTGGACTTGCCGGCGCCGTTGGGGCCGATGATGCCGACGATCTCACCCTCGCGCAGGAAGAAATTGCATTCGCGGAGGATGTTGACGCCCGGGATATACCCGGCCACCACACCGTCCGCGCGGACGAGGGCACCCTCGGCGAGCCGGGCGTGCTCCTCGGGTGTGGCCGCGAATTCCGCTGGGGTCGGTTCGGTCATGAGTTCTCACGCCTCAGGTCGGTGATGTCGGGTTCGGAGAGGTCGCCGCCGGTCTCGAGGGTTTCGGCCTCGGCGCTCTCGAGTGCCTCGGCCAGAACGGCCGTCGCGCCCACCGGATTCCCCTCGTCGTCGAACTCGAGTGCCTGATCGTGGTGGCTGCCCAGGTACGCGTCGACCACCGCGCTGTTGGACGAGAGGTGTTCCGGGGTGGATTCGGCGATCACACTGCCCTGCGCCATCACCACCACCCAGTCGCTGATGTCGCGGATGACGTCCATGTCGTGTTCGACGAACACCACGGTCATGCCCTCGTCCCGAAGCGATTTGATGTGGCCCAGCAGGCTCTGGGTGAGCGCCGGGTTCACGCCGGCCATCGGCTCGTCGAGCATCACCACGGTCGGCTCGGTCATCAGCGCCCGCGCCATCTCGAGCAGCTTGCGCTGACCGCCGGACAGCGAACCGGCGAGATCGTCGGACTTGGTGTCGAGTGTGAACCGCGCGAGCAGTTCGTTGGCCCGTTCGGTGACGGCGCGTTCCTGCGCCTTCCACGTCCATGGCAGCAGCGTGTTGACAATCCGCTCGCCGCGCTGCCCGGTGGCGCCGAGCCGCACGTTGTCGAGCACCGTCAGCTTCGACAGCGCCTTGGTGAGCTGGAACGTGCGGACGACACCGCGGCGGGCCACCTGGTGCGGATACATCCGGCCGAGGGACTGGCCGTCCATCGACCACGTACCGCTGTCCGGCCGGTCGAAACCGGTGAGCAGGTTGAACAGGGTGGTCTTGCCCGCGCCGTTCGGACCGATCAGTCCGGTGATGCAGCCGCGCTGGATCTCGAGATGCGCCACGTCGACGGCCTTGAGCCCGCCGAATGTGCGGGACACGTTGTCGACGAGAAGGATCGGGTCGGGTTTGGATGCGCCGGGGGAGTGCGGGACGTCGGTGAAGATCGAGGCCCGTTGCTCGGCGGTGAGCACCGTGTCGGTCTGCAGATGATCCGGCAGTCTGTGGTCAGGCATTGAGCTGCACCTCCCGCTTGTTGCCCAGTATGCCCTGCGGCCGGAAGACCATGAGCACCGCGATCATGATGCCGAGCAGGACGAAGCGCATGGCCCCGACCTGCTGTTCCGTCAGCGGCAGCAGCGGCTCCGGACCGGAGATGGCCTGGCGCAGCAGTGCGTCCGGGATGGCCAGCAGGAACCAGAACAGCATCGCTCCGACCACCGGTCCGAAGACGGTGGCCGCGCCGCCGAGGATGAGGGCGCCGAACGCGAAGAACGTCTGGGCGGTGGAGTAGAAGTCGGGGTTGATCGACTTGGTCTGCAGTGCGTTGAACACACCGCCGAGCCCGCCGATCATGCCGCCGAGGACCAGCGCCTGCATCTTGTAGACGAAGACGTTCTTGCCGAGGGCGCGCGCGGCGTCCTCGTCCTCGCGGACCGCCTTGAGGACGCGGCCCCACGGGCTGTGCGTGAGGAGGTACACGAACCCGCACAGCACCAGGACGAGAGTCCAGCCGACGACCATCGACCACAGGTCGTCGCCGTAGAACTTCACCCCGAGGAAGTTGTACTGCTTACCGGAGTCGAACGGGCTGAGCGTGGTGAACGGATCGGCGAAGCCGAACAGGCCGTTGGTGGAGCCGGTGATCGAATCCGAAGCGGTGGAGCGGAATATCAGCCGCAGGATCTCGGACGCGGCGATCGTGACGATGGCGAGGTAGTCGGCCCGCAGCCGCAGCGTCGGGATACCGAGGACGACGGCCAGCAACCCGGCGGCGACGAGACCGACGAGGATGCCGACCCACAGCGGCTGCTGGTAGGTGACGGTCATGATCCCGACGCCGTAGCCGCCGAGGAGTGCGAAACCGATCTGACCGAAGTTCAGCAGCCCGGCGTAACCGAAGTGCAGGTTGAGGCCGATTGCCAGCAGCGCGTAGAAGATCGCGGACGGGCCGATCAGCTGGGCGAGCGAGACCTGGAGTGCTCCTGCGATGTCCATGCCCTCACCCGATCCTTTGCCGGCTGCCGAGAATGCCCTGAGGCCGGACGACCAGGATGACGATCAAGATGAGCAGTCCTCCGATGTACTTGAGGTCGGGGTTGATCACCAGCGTCGACAGCTGGACGAGCAGACCGACGATCACACAGCCGAGCAGCGCGCCGTAGGCGGTGCCGAGTCCGCCGAGGGTGATGCCGGCGAACATCAGCAGCAGGAGTTTGAAACCCATCTCCCACTGCACGCGGCCGCCGAGTTCGGAGATGCCGAACAGGACGCCGCCGAGCGCGGCCAGGCCGCCGCCGAGCCCCCACACGAAGCGGATCACCCGTTCGACGTCGATGCCGGAGGACGCGGCCAGGTCGCGGTTGTCGGACACCGCCCGCATGGCCTTGCCGATGCGCGTCTTCTGCAGCAGCAGGGCCACTCCGACGAGGACGACGAGGCTGATTGCGATGCACACGAGGTTGGCGTCGGTGATCGCGATCGGACCCCAGTGCCGCTCCACCTGCGCCTGGTAGTCGACGAACGGCTCCGCGCGATCGGAGAAGAAGATCAGGATCAGGTAGCGCAGGGAGATCGCGAGCCCGATCGACACCACCAGCTGGGCTATCAGGCCGGTCTTGCGTTTTCGCAGCGGTTTCCAGATCGCGGCGTTGTTCAGCAGGCCGATCAGGATCCCCACGAACACCGCGAGGACGGTGGCCGGGATCAGCTGCACACCGAACGTCACGTTGATCACCCACGCCGCGACCGCGCCGAGGGTGACGAGTTCGCCGTGCGCGAAGTTCGTCAGGCCGGTGGTGCCGTAGATCAGGCTCAGCCCGACACCGGCGATGGCGATGACGAGACCGAACCGGAGTCCGTCGATGGTCTGGCGAATCAGTTTCTCGTAGAACGGCACCCCGGAACCGGTGCGGGCCTCGCCGAACGAGAAGATCACCGTGTTGGTGCGACCGGCCACCACTTCACGCTGCACCGTGCCCTGCACGCTGACATTGTCGGGAAGCGAGTCCGCCACGATCTCGAACGTGTACGTGCCGGGCGCGACCTGGACTTCCCAGCGGCCGTTCGCCTCCGACGTCGCCTTCGCCACCTCGTTGCCCGACGAATCGAGAGCGCGCACCTCGACGTCCGCGAGCCGTTCGCCGGCGTTGTTCAGATTGCCGCTGACCCGCACCGCGTTCTCCGGGGGCGCCGGTTGCTGACTGGTTGCGGTCGGTGGGGGCGGTGGGGTGGGTTCCTGCGCCGCCGCGGGACCGCCGAAGGCGATCGCCGCGACGAGGCCGAGTAGGACGAGGACGAACGCACGGCCGAGTTGCCGGGTGACCGGACCTCGTCTCGTGCGGTTCCTCGCGGATGTCGGTCGCGTACTCACTGCTGGGAGTCGCTTCCTCACGGTTGGGGCCACGCAGGTCCTCCGGAAACGTGTAGATCGGTCAGGAACGTGCTGCGACGGGCTCGACTACCGCCCGTGCCGCAATTTCCGGACTCTAACGGCTCCGGTCGCGCGAAATGGGGTTCTCGGATTTCCGGCACGTTTCGGTTGGGTATCGAACCATCCGGCTGATCGGTGTCGGATCCGCTCCCTAGACTGGGCAACCGTGAGCCCTGCAACCACCCCCCGGTCCACCACGTCCCCCGCGTCCGGCGCAGCCGCGCCGTCCGACGATCGCCCCACCCTGATGCTGCTCGACGGCCATTCGCTGGCCTTCCGTGCGTTCTACGCCCTGCCCGCCGAGAACTTCAAGACGCACAGCGGTCAGGTCACCAACGCCGTCTACGGGTTCACGTCGATGTTGATCAATCTGCTGCGCGACGAACAGCCCACCCATGTGGCGGCGGCGTTCGACGTGTCCCGGCAGACGTTCCGGGCCGAGAAGTTCCCCGAGTACAAGGCCAACCGCAGCAAGGCCCCGGACGAGTTCAAGGGGCAGGTCGAGATCATCAAGGACGTCCTCGGGGCCCTCGGCATCCCGGTGATGGCCGAGGAGGGCTTCGAGGCCGACGACATCATCGCCACGCTCACCACCCAGGCGGAGGTGCTCGGGTACCGCGTCCTGGTGGTGACCGGCGACCGGGACTCGCTCCAGCTGGTGACCGACGGGGTGACGGTGCTCTACCCGAAGAAGGGCGTCTCGGACCTCACCCGGTTCACGCCGGCGGCCGTCGAGGAGAAGTACGGGCTCACACCTGCGCAGTACCCCGACTTCGCGGCCCTGCGCGGCGACCCGAGCGACAACCTGCCGGGCATCCCCGGGGTGGGGGAGAAGACCGCCACCAAGTGGATCAAGGAGTACGGCGATCTCGTCGGGCTGGTCGACAACGTCGACAAGGTTCGGGGCAAGGTCGGTGACGCGCTGCGGGAGAACCTGCCGAACGTCCTGCTCAACCGTGAGCTCACCGAGATGGTGCGCGACGTCCCGCTGCCGTACACCCCGGACCAGCTGATGCTCGCCCAGTGGGATCGGGAGAAGATCCACGCGCTGTTCGACGACCTCGAGTTCAAGGTGCTGCGCGACCGGCTGTTCGCGACGCTCGCCCCGGTCGAAGCCGAGGCGGAGGAGGGCTTCGAGGTGCGCGGCAGTGCGCTCGAGCCGGGTGCGGTCGCGGACTGGCTGTCGGCGCACGCGTCGGCGGGCGAGCGGTCCGGGGTGTCGGTGGTCGGCACCCGCACCCCGTACGGCGGCGACGTGACGGCCCTCGCCGTCGCAGCCGCCGACGGCGAGGGCGCGTACATTGCCACCGCGTCCGCCACCCCGGAGGACGAGAAGGCGCTCGGCGACTGGCTCGCGGACGCGACCCAGCCTAAGGCCCTGCACGAGGCCAAGTGGGCGATGCACGCGCTGCGCGGACGCGGCTGGATGCTCGGCGGTCTCACCAGCGACACCGCGCTGGCGGCGTACCTGGTGCGCCCCGGGCAGCGGACGTTCAACCTCGACGACCTGTCGCTGCGCTATCTGCGCAGGGAACTGCGAGTGGAGGAGACCGGGCAGGAGCAGCTGTCGCTGCTCGACGACGCCGATCAGGTCGACGCCGAAGCCGCCGAGACCGAGATTCTCCGTGCCCGCGCCGTCCTCGACCTCGCGGCCGCGCTCGACACGGAACTCGAGAACATCGAGTCGACGGCCCTGCTGTCCGAGATGGAGTTGCCGCTGCTGGCGGTGCTGGCCGACATCGAGGCGTCCGGTATCGCCGTCGACGGCGACCACCTGCACGACCTGCAGAGCCGGTTCGCGGCCGAGGTGTCCGAGGCGGCGGAGGCGGCCTACGGGGTCATCGGCAAGCAGATCAACCTCGGGTCACCCAAGCAGCTGCAGGTCGTGCTGTTCGACGAGCTGGAGATGCCCAAGACGAAGAAGACGAAGACCGGCTACACCACGGACGCCGAGGCGCTGCAGAACCTGTTCGAGAAGACGTCGCACCCGTTCCTCGAGCACCTTCTCGCGCACCGCGACGCGACGCGGCTGAAGGTGACCGTCGACGGTCTGCTGAAGACGGTCGCCGAGGACGGCCGGATCCACACGACGTTCAACCAGACGGTCGCCGCCACCGGCCGGTTGTCGTCCACCGAGCCCAATCTCCAGAACATCCCGGTGCGCACGGACGCGGGCCGTCAGATCCGTGACGGGTTCGTCGTCGGCGAGGGCTTCGACTCGCTGCTCACCGCAGACTACAGCCAGATCGAGATGCGGATCATGGCGCACGTGTCCGGCGACGAGGGCCTGATCGAGGCGTTCAACACCGGCGAGGATCTGCACAGCTTCGTCGGTGCCCGCGCGTTCGGCGTGCCGATCGAGGAGGTCACCCCCGAGCTGCGCCGCCGCGTGAAGGCGATGTCGTACGGGCTGGCGTACGGGCTCAGCGCGTTCGGTCTGGCGGCGCAGCTCAAGATCTCGACCGAAGAGGCCAAATCGCAGATGGAGGCGTACTTCGCCCGGTTCGGTGGGGTGCGTGACTACCTGCACGAGGTCGTGGAACAGGCCCGCAAGGACGGCTACACGTCGACGCTGTACGGGCGCCGCCGCTACCTGCCCGACCTCACCAGCGACAACCGCCAGCGGCGGGAGGTCGCCGAGCGTGCCGCGCTCAACGCCCCCATCCAGGGCACGGCCGCCGACATCATCAAGGTCGCGATGATCGACGTGCAGCGTTCGCTGCGCGAGGCGGGTCTGAAGTCGCGCATGCTGCTGCAGGTGCACGACGAACTGGTGCTCGAGGTCGTCGAAGCGGAACGGGACCAGGTGGAACAGCTGGTCCGCGACAAGATGGCCTCGGCCATCGAACTGTCGGTGCCGCTCGACGTGTCCGTCGGCACCGGTCGCAGCTGGGACGCCGCCGCGCACTAGGCGGCGGTCCTCCGCTCGGTTCGGCCGCGGCGGTCCTACGCCCTATTCGGCGGGGGCCTGCTCGGCGATCTGCTTGCGCACCTCGTCCATGTCGAGGGCCTTGACCTGCGTGAGAAGATCCTCGAGCGCCGCGGGCGGCAGCGCACCCGGCTGACTGAACACCAGCACACCCTCGCGGAACGCCATGATGGTCGGGATCGAGCGGATGTTCGCGGCGGCGGCGATGCCCTGCTCCGCCTCGGTGTCGACCTTGGCGTGTACGACGTCGGGGTGCTGCTCCGACGAGGCCTCGAAGGTGGGGGCGAAGGAGCGGCACGGTCCGCACCACGATGCCCAGAAGTCGACCAGAACGACGTCGTTGCCGGTCACGGTCTCGTCGAAGTTCTGCTGAGTCAGAGTCTTGGTGGCCACGAGGGTCCTTTCGATCGGTGGGTCTGCCTGTGCAACGCCGCGTCGCCGTCGATTCTTCCCTGCGGGTTCCTCACCCGGTGCGCTCCGTGTCCCGGAACGTGCGGCGGTACGCCTGCGGGGTGGTGTGGCGCAGCCGCAGGAAATGCTGCCGCAGCACCGCACCACCGCCGAAGCCGACGCGTTCGGCGATCACGTCGACCGAAAGGTCCGAGTTCTCGAGCAGGTGCTGCGCGGCCAGCACCCGCTGGTCGCTGAGCCAGCGGGCCGGGGTGGTTCCGGTCTCGGCCTGGAATCGTCGCGCGAACGTCCGGGGCGACATGTTGGCCTTGGCCGCCACCGCGGTCACCGTGAGGTCGAGGGCGAGGTGCTCGGTCATCCAGTCGAGCAGCGGCCCGAGGGTGTCGATCGTCGTCGACGGCAGCGGCATCGCCACGTACTGCGCCTGGCCGCCGTCGCGGTGCGGCGGGACGACCATGCGCCGGGCGATCACGTTGGCCACCTTGCTGCCCTGTTCCTTGCGCACGATGTGCAGGCACAGGTCGATGCCGGCGGCGGTGCCGGCGCTGGTCAGGACCGGATCGTCGTCGACGTAGAGGACGTTCGGGTCGACGGTGGCCGCCGGGTGGAGTTCGGCGAGCCGCCGGGCGTGCCGCCAGTGGGTGGTGCACTTGCGTCCGTCCAGCAGTCCGGCGGCCCCGAGCACGAACGCGCCGCTGCACAGGCTGGCGACCTTGGCGCCGCGGTCCACCGCGGCCCGGAGTTTGTCGAGGAGAGGATCCATGTGCGGGGCAGGCTCCTTCGCGCACAGGTAGGAGCCGTCGTCCTCGGCGTAGGTGCCGCCCGCGGGAACGACGATGAGGTCGGCGTCGTCGAGCCGGTCGAGGTCGTACGGGACGTCGATGCCGTATCCGAAACGGGTGCGGATGGGTTCCGGTGAGCCGGCGACGAGGGAGAAGTCGTAGGTGGGCAGGCCGTCGTCGGATCGGTCGAAACCGAACACCTCGCAGGCGACGCCGAGTTCGAACGCCTCGGTGAGCGGCATGAGGGGTACGACGACCTTTTTCAGCACCAACCCAGTATGGCAGGAAAACGATCAACTATGTCTTTTCTGCCACTTTTGCTCGGAGGCCGAGAGAACCAGGCTGAAGGCATGACAATCCTGGTCGTGGTACTCCTCGTGTTCCTGGCGCTCGACGCGCTGGCGCTTGCCGGCCGCACGCCCGACACCCACAACGAAGTCATCCAGCACGGAGACTTCCGGTTTTGAGAGGGAATCCGGCGGTTCAGTACGCGGGCACGGCGCTCGCCTGGGGCGCGAGTTTCCTCTTCATCAAGGTCGGTCTCGAAGGCCTGTCCTTCACCCAGGTCGTGCTGTGGCGACTCGTGTTCGGGGCGGTGACCCTCGGCGCCGTCCTCGGAATCACCCGGACGCGGCTGCCGCGCGAAGCGGCGACCTGGGCGCACCTGTCGGTGCTGGCCGTCGCGCAGTGCCTGCTGCCGTGGCTGCTGTTCAGCTGGGCCGAGCAGAGCATCAGTTCGGGGCTGGCCAGCATCTACAACGCCACTACACCGCTGATGACTATGTCGGTGGCCCTGGCATTCCTGCCAGGGGAGAAGCTCACGGACGCAAAGTTGTTCGGTCTCCTGCTCGGGTTCACGGGTGTGGTCGTGGTGCTGGCGCCGTGGCAGTCGGGGATTCTCGGCAGCGTCCCCGCCCAACTCGCGTGCCTCGGCGCCACCGCGTCCTATGGCGTGGCACTGGTCTACCTGAGGCGGTTCATCCTCCCGCGCGGCGTGAGCACTCCGACCATCGCGTTCATGCAGGTGTCGATCGCCGCAGCCGCCATGGTGCTCGCCACCCCGTGGGTCGCGAGCACACCGATGCACCTGACCCCCGCGATCGTCGCGTCGATGATCGGGCTCGGGGCGTTCGGCACGGGACTGGCGTTCGTGTGGAACACGAACGTGGTGCGCGGCTGGGGGCCCACCGCGGCGTCCACCGTCACCTACCTGACCCCGGTCGTCGGCGTCGTGCTCGGCGCGGTCGCGCTCGACGAGCACATCTCCTGGAACCAGCCCGTCGGGGCGCTCGCGGTGATCGCGGGAATCGTCGTCACCCAACGGTCTTCGCGAAGGGCCGCCGCGACGATCACCGCGCGCACACCGTGATCACGGGGGTGCCGTCACCACCCACTCGCGTTTGGCGTCCCCGTCCCACCGGCGCACCACCGACGCCCGGCCGACGATGTCGCCGCCGTCGAGCAGCCGCGCGGCCTCCGGGATCTGATCCGCAGGCAGTCGCCGCGCGAGGGTCACGTGCGGCGTCCACTCGCCCGGCCGGATGTGCGGCGTGACCTCCGTGGCATGTTCCGCGAGATCGAACACGCTGCGGTGCAGGGACAGCAGGGCCTTCGACGGCACCACCAACCGGGACAGCGTGACGTGCCTGCCCCCGAACATCACGAGCCCGCCCAGCCGGATGTGGAACGAGGGCGTCGCGATCCGGCGGCCCAGCAGTTCGTCGATCTCGGTTGGGATATGGCGTGCCACGAACAGGGTGATGTGGGGCCGATTCGATTCGGCGCGAACCCGGGTGCGGCTGGGCATCCCCGCATCCCACAGGCGTTGCCACTCGGCGCGCACGGCAACGTCGGTCGCTTCGTCGAACAGCAGTTCCACCGACTGGACCATGGTAGGCAATGATGGCCTCATGAGCGGTGCTACGGCAAACATTTCCGGTACCCGGGTCGGGGTGCTCCTCGGCGACGGCATCGGTCACGAGATCGTTCCGGCGACCCAGCGGGTGGTCTCGGCCGCGGTGACCGCGGCGGGAGGCGGCGACGTCGACTGGGTGGAACTGCCCCTCGGCCTGGGCGCCATCGAGTCGCACGGAACGCCGATCCCCGACTCCACGCTGTCCGCGCTGGACGAACTCGACGCCTGGATCCTCGGTCCGCACGACAGCGCCGCCTACCCGGAGCCGTTCCGCGGCCGGCTGACCCCGGGCGGGGTGGTGCGCAAGCGTTTCGACCTCTTCGCCAACATCCGCCCCGCGCGCTCGCTCGAGGGCGTCGCCTCGACGGTGCCGGACATGGACCTCGTGATCGTCCGGGAGAACACCGAAGGCTTGTACGCGGATCGGAACATGTTCGCCGGCAGCGGCGAGTTCATGCCGACTCCCGACGTGGCGTTGGCCGTCGGCGTCGTGACACGGCGGGCGTGTGAGCGCATCGCGCACACCGCATTCGCGCTGGCGCGCACGAGGGCCCGCCACGTCACGATCGTGCACAAGGCCAACGTGCTGTCGATGACCACCGGACTGTTCCGCGACGTCTGCCGGGAGGTGGGGGAGCGCCACTACCCGGACGTGCGGATCGACGACGAGCACGTCGACGCCATGACCGCGCACCTCGTCCGCAGGGGGCGCGACTTCGACGTCGTGGTGACGGAGAACATGTTCGGCGACATCCTGTCGGACCTGACGGGCGAGCTGTCCGGCTCGCTCGGCACGGCCCCGTCGATCAACAGTTCCGAGACGAAGGTGATGGCGCAGGCGGCGCACGGAGCCGCCCCCGACATCGCGGGACGCAACCGGGCCAATCCGACGGCCCTGATGCTGTCGGCCGCGATGATGCTCGAGTGGCTCGGGGACCGCCGCGCCGACCGGCATCTCGGCGGCGCGGCCCACCGTATCCGCGACGCGGTCCGTGCGACGATCGCCTCCGGGGTCGCCACAGCTGACCTGGGTGGACTCGCGTCCACCAGCGAGTTCACCGAGACGGTCCTCGCCCGGACACTGCGTCGCTGAAACCGCCGCCACGGGCCGGGTCAGGCCGTTAATGTTCGGTAACGACGTCCGCAGTTGCGGGTGTCGTGACCTACCGTTCGACTAGTCGGAGTTCGAGAGTTCTCCGTCGCCGTAGCTCGCTCGGTGTACCACGATTCTTGGAGGACATGCCAGTGTCTGGTCGATCCGTCTTCGCGCGAGGCCGCGTGGCCCGCACCATCTGTGCACTGGCGGGTGGCAGTGCTCTGCTGCTCGCCGGCTGCGCCAGCAACACCGAGGGCGGCGGCTCGCCGTCCGGAGAAGACACCGTCGCCGTGGAAGTCGACAAGGTGGATGCCATCGCGGCGACACTGCCCGAGAAGATCGCCTCGTCCGGCAAGATCATCGTCGGCGTCAACATTCCCTACTCGCCCAACGAGTTCAAGGATCCGAGCGGCAAGATCGTCGGCTTCGACGTCGACCTCGTGGACGCTGTGGGCAAGGTGCTCGGCGTGACACCGGAGTACACCGAAGCGGACTTCGACAAGATCATCCCGTCGATCCAGGCCGGCAGCTACGACATGGGTATGTCGTCGTTCACCGACACCAAGGAACGCGAGCAGTCGGTCGACTTCACCACCTACTTCAGCGCCGGAGTGCAGTGGGCGCAGCCCGCCGGGAAGTCCGTCGACCCCACCAACGCGTGCGGCCTCCGGGTGGGCGTGCAGACGACCACCATCGAGGACCTCGAAGAGGTGCCCGCCAAGAGCGCGGCGTGCGTGGCCGCCGGTAAGCCGCCCATCGAGATCGTGAAGTTCGACAGCCAGGACGACGCGGCCAACGCCGTCGCCCTCGGCAAGGTCGATGCGATGTCCGCCGACTCGCCCGTCACCGCGTATGCGATCAAGCAGAGCGACGGCAAGATCGAGGCCGCGGGCGAGGTCTTCGACGCCGCGCCGTACGGCTGGCCCGTCGCGAAGGGCTCGCCGCTCGCGCAGACCCTCCAGCAGGCGCTGCAGCACCTCATCGACGACGGCACCTACCGGACGATCGCGGAGAACTGGGGTGTCGAGGCGGGCGTCATCACCACCTCCCAGATCAACGGCGCCACGAGCTGAGCGGTTGACGAGTGTCTGACGTGGAGAAGGCTCCGGGGCGGCCGGGCACCGAGACGGGGCAGGAACCGGAACCCATCAAGGCGATCCCCCTGCGGCGGCCCGGCCGGTGGATCGCCGCGATAGTCGTCGGCCTGCTGCTGGCGCTGTTCGTCAACGGTGCGCGCACCAACGAGGCGTACCGCTGGGACGTCTACGCCCAGTATCTGTTCGACGCCCGGATCTCGGCCGCGGCGTGGAACACCATCCAGCTGACGATCCTGTCGATGGCCATCGCCATCGGCCTCGGTGTCGTGCTCGCCGTCATGCGGCTGTCGCCGAACCCGGTTCTGAAGGCGGCGTCGTGGGGATACCTGTGGATCTTCCGCGGGACCCCGGTCTACGTGCAGTTGGTGTTCTGGGGGCTGTTCCCGTCCATCTACAAGCAGCTTGATCTGGGAATCCCGTTCGTCCACCAGTTCGTGCACATCGACCTGCAGGGAATCAACGCGGCGTTCCTGTTCGCGGTGATCGGGCTGGGACTCAACGAGGCCGCGTACATGGCCGAGATCGTCCGCGCAGGCGTGAACTCGGTCGCCGAGGGGCAGACCGAGGCGTCGGTGGCGCTCGGCATGACGTGGTCGCAGACGATGCGTCGCACGGTTCTGCCACAGGCCATGCGGGTGATCATCCCGCCCACCGGCAACGAGCTGATCAGCATGCTGAAGACGACGTCGCTGGTCACCGCGGTGCCGTACAGCCTGGAGTTGTACGGACGTGCCAGGGACATCTCGGGTGCGAACTTCCAGCCCATCCCGCTGCTGATGGTGGCCGCCACCTGGTACCTCGCCATCACGAGCCTGCTCATGATCGGCCAGTTCTACCTGGAGCGGTACTACTCGAAGGGCGCGTCCCGCAAGCTCACCCCGCGGCAATTGCAGGCGCTCGCCGATGCGCAGGGCAAGCCGCTGGTGATCGAACCCGGTCCCGAAACCCTGCCCGACACACCCGGAGGGGAACGAAAATGACGCCGATGGTCAAGGCGGACCGGGTCTGCAAGAACTTCGGGGCGCTGAAGGTGCTCAAAGGTGTGTCGCTCGAGATCGGCGCCGGCCAGGTCCTGTGCCTGGTCGGGCCGTCCGGTTCGGGCAAGTCGACGTTCCTGCGGTGCATCAATCACCTCGAGCAGGTCAACGCCGGCCGGCTGTACGTCGACGGCGAGATCGTCGGGTACTCCGAGCGGGGCGGCAAGCTCTACGAACTCCACCCCCGGGCGGCGGCGAAGCAGCGCCGCGACATCGGGATGGTCTTCCAGCACTTCAACCTCTTCCCGCACCGGACGGCGCTCGAGAACATCATCGAGGCGCCCATCCAGGTGAAGAAGCTGAGCAAGAAGAAGGCGCTCGAGCGGGGACGGGATCTTCTCGACCAGGTGGGCCTGAGCGAGAAGGCGGACGCGTACCCCGCGCAGCTGTCGGGTGGTCAGCAGCAGCGCGTCGCCATCGCCCGCGCGCTGGCGATGGACCCCAAGCTGATGCTGTTCGACGAGCCGACGTCCGCCCTCGACCCGGAGTTGGTCGGGGAGGTGCTCACCGTGATGAAGGATCTCGCGGCCGGCGGCATGACGATGGTCGTCGTCACGCACGAGATGGGCTTCGCCCGCGAGGTGGCCGACCAGCTGGTGTTCATGGACGCCGGCGTCGTCGTCGAATCGGGCGATCCCCGCGAGTTGCTGGCCAATCCGCAGCACGACCGCACCAAGTTGTTCCTGTCGAAACTGCTCTAGTGGCCTCCGGCCCCGTGAGTACTTCTTAACCGCCGGCGGTTAAGAAGTACTCACGGCTTGCGGCAGCTGAAGATGGCGGTGCCGGGGAAGATCTGTCCCCGCAGCGGGCTCCACTGCCCCCATTCCCGGTCGAGCCACTCGGGCCACTCCGGCTCGATGATGTCGCGCACCTCCAGCCCGGCCGCGACGATCTCGCGGACCCGATCGCCGATGGTCCGGTGGTGCTCGACGTAGGTGGGGACACCGTCGCCGTCGACCTCCACGTAGGGCGTGCGGTCGAAGTAGGGCAGCGAGGCGGTGAGCCCGCGCGGACCCGGATCGTCCGGGAAGATCCAGCGGATCGGGTGGTTGACGGCGAACACCCACAGCCCGCCGGGGCGAAGGACCCTTGCGACCTCACTCATCACCTGCTGTGAGTCCGCCACGAACGGAACTGCACCAAAAGCCGAACACGCGATGTCGAAGCTCGCGTCGGCGAAGGGGAGGTGCTCGGCTCCGGCATGAACGAGCGGCACGGCCGGGCCGCCCGCCCGCATGGCCTCGACCCCGCGGGTCAGCATCGACATGGACAGATCGAGCCCGACGGCCCGGGCGCCCTGGCCGGCCAGCCACCGCGCACAGGGTGCGGAACCGCAGCCCACCTCGAGGACGTCCTTGCCCGCGACGTCACCGAGGAGGTGGTAATCGCCTTCGTGGAGCCCCTCCGGGCACCAGACGAACTCACCCTGGGACGAGTCCACGCCGAGGAACTCGCCGTGCGTGCGGTGGTAGTCGTCCGCGTCGGCGTCCCACCAGGCCCGGCTCGCGCGTTCGCTGGACTCGGAGTCGACGCGGACGCGGCTCACCCCCGACGTTCCGAGGACGCTGTTGGCGGTGCCGTGGCGGTCGTCTCCGGCGGAGAGGGGAGAATCGGACGGGCAAGGATCGGGCATGGGCAACAGAGTAGAGCGTGGGAACGTGCCCGGGTTTGCCCAGCTTGCCCACGGGCGCGTAGCCTATTCCACGCGAGTGTCTAAGTGTGCGGCATCGGATTCGGTTCAGTTCGAGTTTGTTCGGTTCCAGTCGGGTGTCGTTCCTTGCGCTTGCGGTGATCTGATTCGGCGGGAATGTTTTCGTCGGTTCAGGTTGCTTGTCCGACAGAACACCATCAACCGACCACAACCCGTCCGGAGCAACTCAACACATGCCCTCCACCACCGTGACCTCGCCGCAGGTAGCCGTAAACGACATCGGCTCCGCCGAGGACTTCCTCGCCGCCATCGACGCAACGATCAAGTACTTCAACGATGGCGACATCGTCGAAGGCACCATCGTCAAGGTCGATCGTGACGAGGTCCTGCTCGACATCGGTTACAAGACCGAAGGCGTCATCCCTTCCCGTGAGCTCTCCATCAAGCACGACGTCGACCCCAACGAGGTCGTCTCCGTGGGCGATGAGGTCGAAGCTCTCGTCCTCACCAAGGAGGACAAGGAAGGCCGACTGATCCTGTCGAAGAAGCGCGCTCAGTACGAGCGTGCCTGGGGCACCATCGAGGAGCTCAAGGAGAAGGACGAGGCCGTCAAGGGCACCGTCATCGAGGTCGTCAAGGGCGGCCTGATCCTCGACATCGGCCTGCGTGGCTTCCTTCCCGCTTCGCTCGTCGAGATGCGCCGTGTCCGCGATCTGCAGCCGTACGTCGGCAAGGAGATCGAGGCCAAGATCATCGAGCTCGACAAGAACCGCAACAACGTCGTCCTCTCGCGCCGCGCATGGCTCGAGCAGACGCAGTCCGAGGTTCGCAGCGAGTTCCTGCACCAGCTGCAGAAGGGCCAGGTCCGCAAGGGCGTCGTGTCCTCCATCGTCAACTTCGGTGCCTTCGTGGACCTGGGCGGCGTCGACGGCCTGGTGCACGTGTCCGAGCTGTCCTGGAAGCACATCGACCACCCGTCCGAGGTTGTCGAGGTCGGCACCGAGGTCACCGTCGAGGTTCTCGACGTCGACCTGGACCGCGAGCGTGTCTCCCTGTCGCTCAAGGCGACCCAGGAAGACCCGTGGCGTCAGTTCGCCCGCACGCACGCCATCGGCCAGATCGTGCCCGGCAAGGTCACGAAGCTGGTTCCGTTCGGTGCCTTCGTGCGCGTCGAAGAGGGAATCGAAGGCCTCGTCCACATCTCCGAGCTGGCCGAGCGCCACGTGGAGGTTCCGGACCAGGTTGTCGGCGTCAACGACGATGCACTCGTCAAGGTCATCGACATCGACCTCGAACGTCGTCGCATCTCGCTGTCGCTGAAGCAGGCCAACGAGGACTACAACGCCGAGTTCGATCCGTCCAAGTACGGCATGGCGGACAGCTACGACGAGCAGGGCAACTACATCTTCCCCGAGGGCTTCGATCCCGAGACCAACGAATGGCTCGAGGGCTTCGACAAGCAGCGTGAAGAGTGGGAGAACCGCTACGCCGAGGCTGAGCGTCGTCACAAGATGCACACCGCTCAGATGGAGAAGACCGCTGCAGACGAGGCCGCCGAGGCTGCCACCGCTGCTGCCGGCTACTCCTCCGAGTCGGGTGCCGGCGACGCCGACGCCGCTTCGTCCTCCAGCTCCTCGTCGTCCGAGTCTGCCGGTGGATCGCTGGCCAGCGACGCACAGCTCGCTGCTCTGCGCGAGAAGCTGTCGGGCAACGCCTAGCAAGTCCGCCTGACTCGTCAGGCACAGCCGAAGACCCCGCTCCTGCACTGCAGGGGCGGGGTTTCGCCGTTGCGGGACCCCTCACTGTGACTGCGCTGAATACGACTGTGGCCCAACCTCTTCGGAGGTCGGGCCACAGTGCGTGGGTGGTGCTCGGACGCTCAGTTCGCCGTTGCGGGAATCCAGTAACCGGACGAGGACTGCACCTCGGCGCGCTTGCGCATCGTCGCGAAGCTGTGCCTGCCTTGGCTGATGAGTGCCGTGAGCCAGGTCCGGCGATGCTCGGCGAGCGCGGAAGCCACCTCTGGGATCTCGATGCAATGCACCCCGCCTGCAGTGCCGAGGCGGTGCCGACCGAACTGGTTGCGGTGATCGCGCATGGCGTTCCTCTTCTTGGAGAAGGTGCAGGTCGGTGCGTTCGCTCGAACATAACCGAACGTGTCGGACTTCTGTGGTATTTGGGGCAGGTGAGTCTGCTGAGCGGGAAGTGGGTGGAGATCTGGGAGGGACGTGCGTCGTCGTTGCGGGCGGGTGCAACACTGGGGGCGTGTTGAGAATCGGCCTCACTGGAGGCATAGGAGCCGGTAAGTCCACCGTGTCGAAGGTCCTCGCCGAACTCGGGGCGGTGATCGTCGACGCCGATCTGATCGCGCGGGAGGTCGTCGAACCCGGAACGCCCGGCCTCGCTGCCCTCGTCGACCGGTTCGGCGCGGAGATCCTGACAGCGGACGGCGCGCTCGACCGGCCGGCCCTGGCGGCCCGCGCCTTCGCCGACGAAGAATCGCGGCTGGCGCTGAATTCCATCGTCCACCCGCTGGTCGGGGCGCGCACCACCGAGACGATCGAGTCGGCGCCGGAGGACGCCGTGCTCGTCCAGGACATTCCGCTGCTGGTCGAGGGCGGCATGGGTGCCGCGTTCCACCTGGTCGTCGTCGTGTTCGTCGACGCCGAGGACCGGGTGCAGCGACTCGTCGGATCGCGGGGGATGTCCGAGACCGACGCGCGGGCGCGGATCGCAGCCCAGGCGGACGACGATCAACGGCGGGCGGCGGCCGACGTCCGGCTCGACAACAGCGGCGCCCCGGGTGCGCTCGAGCCGGAGGTCCGGGCACTGTGGGCCGAGCGTCTCGTGCCCTTCGAGTCCAACATCCGCACGCGGACCGTCGTCCGTGTCCTGCCCGAACTCGCCTCGCCGAATCCGCAGTGGCCTGCCCAGGCCGACCGGTTGATCGCCCGGTTGCGGCTGGTGTGCGGCGACCGCGCCGTCCGGATCGACCACATCGGGTCGACGGCCGTGGCGGGGTTGCCTGCCAAGGACGTCCTCGATGTCCAGGTGACGGTCGCGAACCTCGAGGTCGCGGACGAACTCGCGGAATCACTCGCGGGCGCCGGGTTCCCCCGCATCGAGCACATCACCGCCGACGACCCGAAGCCCTCGTATCAGGGCGGCGAGACCGATCCGGCTCTGTGGGGCAAGCGAATCCACGGCGGCGCTGATCCGGGGCGGCCCGTGAACATCCACCTCCGGGTCGACGGGTGGCCCGGGCAGCAGTTCGCGCTCGTGTTCCGGGACTGGCTCGGCGCGGACATCGACGCCCGCGCCGAGTACCTCGCGGTCAAGGAGGCCGCGGCGGAGAAGGCGGCTGGTCACACCGACTATCAGGACGCGATCACCGCCTACGTCGACGCGAAGAGCCCGTGGTTCGACCGCGCGTATCACCGGGCGTGGGAGTGGGCCGAGCGAACCGGCTGGAGCGCGTAGGTCACCGCCAGTCGATCGGCATGCCGATCGAAGCCAGCCAGCCGCCGAGGTCGTGGCCGTGTGCGGCGATTCCGTCGATCGCCGTGGTGGCGGCGAGGATCGCCTGCTCGGCCGTCGCGGCGTCGAGTAGGCCGGCGCGGTGCGCCTCCATCAGTTCGTCGACGTCGAGGAGTTCGGTGTCGCGGCCGGTGCGGATGACCAGATCCAGGTAGTGGTCCTCCGACTTCCACACGTTCTCGCCGCGGGTGAACGTGCCGATGTCGACGTAGTGGTCCTGATCGCGCTGGTGATACGGGTGGTAATGGAAGATCGACGCGCGCAGCCCCAGGTCGGGGAGCAGCCACGACTCCAGGTAGTGGAACTGCCGGTGGTCGGAGGTGCGTGCCATGTACAGCCCCCACGGCTCGACGCGGTAGTGGTCGACGTGACGGACGAAACCCTTGGGGTCGGTGTTGGTGTGATCGCGGAGGTCGAAGTACTCGACCTTCGGTGGGTGGATGTCGTGAATCGCGCCTGCCATGGCAGGGAACCTACCGCGATTTTTCAGCCGACGGAGATCGCCCGGGAAGTTTGTCGGCCCCCCGGCCTACCCTGGGTGCATGGCGTTTGCATCCGAGCACCCCGTGGTGGCACATTCCGAGTTCCGTCCCATCGGGGAGATCGAGCGGTCGGAGGCGCGTTTCGAGGTCGTCAGCGACCACAAACCGGCCGGCGACCAGCCGACGGCGATCGCGGACCTGGAACGCCGGATCAACGCGGGTGAGAAGGACGTGGTCCTGCTCGGCGCCACCGGTACGGGTAAATCGGCCACCACGGCGTGGCTGATCGAGAAGGTGCAGCGACCCACGTTGGTGATGGCGCCCAACAAGACGCTCGCCGCGCAGTTGGCCAACGAGTTGCGCGACATGCTGCCCAACAACTCCGTCGAGTACTTCGTCTCGTACTACGACTACTACCAGCCCGAGGCGTACATCGCGCAGACCGACACCTACATCGAGAAGGACTCGTCGATCAACGACGACGTCGAGCGACTGCGGCACTCCGCGACGTCGAGCCTGCTGTCGCGGCGGGACGTGGTCGTGGTGGCGTCCGTGTCGTGCATCTACGGTCTCGGTACTCCGCAGTCGTACCTCGACCGCTCGGTGCAGCTCGAGGTCGGTGTGGAGGTGCCGCGCGACGCCCTCCTGAGGTTGCTGGTCGACGTGCAGTACACCCGCAACGACCTGGCGTTCACCCGCGGATCCTTCCGGGTGCGCGGTGACACGGTCGAGATCATTCCCTCGTACGAGGAACTGGCGGTGCGGATCGAGTTCTTCGGCGACGAGATCGAGGCGCTGTACTACCTGCATCCCCTCACCGGGAACGTCGTGCGGAAGGTCGACTCGGTGCGCATCTTCCCGGCGACGCACTACGTCGCCGGTCCCGAGCGGATGGAACGCGCCGTCAAGGACATCGAAGCCGAACTCGAGGAGCGGCTCGCCGACCTCGAGAACAAGGGCAAGCTGCTCGAGGCGCAGCGGCTCCGGATGCGAACCCAGTACGACCTCGAGATGATCAAGCAGGTCGGGTTCTGCTCCGGCATCGAGAACTATTCGCGGCACATCGACGGTCGTGGACCGGGCACGGCGCCCGCCACGCTGATCGACTACTTCCCGGAGGATTTCCTCCTCGTCATCGACGAGTCCCACGTGACGGTCCCGCAGATCGGCGCGATGTACGAGGGCGACATGTCGCGCAAGCGGAACCTAGTCGAATTCGGGTTCCGGTTGCCGTCGGCCACCGACAACCGCCCGCTGACGTGGGAGGAGTTCACCCAGCGCATCGGGCAGACGGTGTATCTGTCGGCCACTCCGGGCAAGTACGAGCTGGGGCAGGCCGGCGGCGAGTTCGTCGAGCAGGTCATCCGCCCGACCGGTCTCGTCGACCCCGAGGTGGTCGTCAAACCGACCAAGGGGCAGATCGACGACCTGGTGCACGAGATCCGCGAACGTGCGGACCGTGACGAGCGCGTCCTCGTCACCACGTTGACGAAGAAGATGGCGGAAGACCTCACCGATTACCTCCTCGAGCTCGGTATCCGGGTGCGGTATCTGCACTCGGACATCGACACGTTGCGGCGGGTGGAGCTGCTCCGGCAGCTGCGGCTGGGGGAGTACGACGTTCTGGTGGGTATCAACCTGCTGCGTGAGGGTCTCGACCTGCCCGAGGTCTCGTTGGTGGCCATCCTGGACGCCGACAAGGAGGGCTTCCTGCGGAGTTCGACCAGCCTCATCCAGACGATCGGCCGGGCGGCTCGTAACGTCTCCGGTCAGGTGCACATGTACGCCGACAAGATCACCGACTCGATGCAGCACGCCATCGAGGAGACCGAGCGGCGCCGGGAGAAGCAGGTCGCCTACAACGAGAAGATGGGTGTCGATCCGCAGCCGCTGCGGAAGAAGATCGCCGACATCCTCGACCAGGTCTACGAGGAAGCCGACGATACGGCCAGCGGCGTCGACGTCGGCGGTTCCGGACGCAACGCCACCCGCGGGCGTCGTGCGCAGGGCGAGGCCGGACGCTCGGTCAGCGCCGGCGTGTACGAGGGCCGCGACACGAAGTCGATGCCCAGGGCGGAGTTGGCCGACCTGGTCAAGGAATTGACCGATCAGATGATGAACGCCGCCCGTGATCTGCAGTTCGAACTCGCCGGGCGGCTGCGCGACGAGATCGCCGATCTGAAGAAGGAGTTGCGCGGCATGGATGCCGCGGGCCTGAAATAGCGAGGGCGCCGAGGCAGTACGGTCGCACAGCATTACGGTCGCACATATGGATGCACACAACGCAGGTCGCACCGCTCGGTCCCTGGAATTGCTTCATTCGCTCAGCTATTTCGTTCCCGAGGTCGAGGAACGGCTGGTCGAGGCGGGGTTGGAACCGGGTCGGATGAGCTACTTCGCCGGACGTTCCGCGCCGATGGGCGCGGTCGGTGCCGGTGTTGTCACGGCGACGTTCTTCAACTTCAGCCCCGCCGCGGTCGCGTCGATCATTCCGCGTGCCTGGGGTCTGGCCACGCCCGCGGCGATCGTCGAGGCCCGGTACCGGGCGGTCGGCGAGGCGTATGCGCGACTGCTCGGTGAATCGGTGACGACGTCGCCGGAGATGGCCGAGGCGGCCGAACTGGCGTCGATTGCGGCGCGGGGTATCCCGGGTGTCGAGGGCAGGCCGCTCTGCGCGGGCTACACGGAAGTGGAGTGGCCGGACTCACCGCACGTCGCGTTCTGGCATGCCCTCACCGTGCTGCGGGAGTACCGCGGCGACGGTCACATCGCTGCGCTGCAGACGGCGGGTCTGAGCGGACTCGAATCGTTGATCACCCACACCGCGACCGGGTACGGGTTCCAGAAGAAGTTCGCGATCACCCGCCGCGCCTGGACCCAGGAGCAGTGGGACTCCGCGTGCGACAGTCTGCGTGACCGGGAAATCCTGGACGCCCGGGGCGAACTCACCGCCGAAGGCACGGAACTGCGGGAACTGGTCGAGGATCTCACCGACGATCTCGCGCTGGCTCCGTGGGCGGCACTGGGGGAGGACGGGGCGGCCCGGCTCGTCGAACTCGCGACCCCGTGGCGTGACGCGATCGTCGCGGCGGGAGTGTTCCCGGCCGGCGTGTTCGGTCCCAAGGTCGCCGTGTCCCGCTGACACCGATCACAGCCCGGGCGCATGGAAAATGTGATCCGTCATGCACCGGGGATATCCCCTGTGGCATGTGTTGCAAATGCACCTATGAGGGCACCGGGACGGCTAGGGTCAGCGCAGTGGCTGCTGGGTCCCAGGCATGAGCTGTGTCCGGACCCCGGCCAATTGACCACCGCAGACATGGAGGAATGAATGAGCGCCTACCGGACCGTTGTCGTCGGAACCGATGGCTCCGAGTCGTCGTTTCTGGCCGTCGAGAAGGCTGCCGCCATCGCGGGGGACGCCGGTGCCAAGCTGATCATCGCCTGCGCGTACTACCCGGCCGATCCCAAGGACGTCGGGCAGGCCGCCGACGCGCTCGGTGACGAGGCCTACCAGATCACCGGTTCGGCCCCGACATACGAGATCCTGCGCACCGCGAAGGAGCGCGCCCATGCCGCCGGCGCCAAGGAGGTCGTCGAACGCGCCGTCGTCGGTGCCCCCGTCGAGTCGCTGCTGAACCTGGTCGACGAGGTCGAGGCCGGTCTCCTGGTGATCGGCAACCGTGGACTCAACACCCTCACCGGGCGGCTCCTCGGGTCGGTTCCGTCCGATGCCGCACGCAAGTCGACATCCGACGTCCTCATCGTCCACACGGTGCGCTGACACCGGACCGATCAGCAGTAATTCGCCTCGGCGGCATCGAGATACACCTGCGCCACCTGTTCGGTGGTGAGGCCGGAATCCGACGTCGCCGAGGCGAACTGCGCCATCGGCGCCAGATGCGCGAGGATCGTCGCCTCGTCGGTCCCCTCGGACAGCTGACCGCAGATCCCGTTGGCGAGCGCCAGGACCGTGTCGTCGGGCGGCGCCGGAATCCCGGCAGCGACCAGCGACTCCTTGTAGCGCAGGCCACGGGCATCCAGGTGTGATGCGGCGGTGGTGGATGCCGCCGAGGCGGTGGGCGGCGGGTCGGAGGCGGTGGCCTCCGAGCACGCGGTCAGCGCAAACGTGGTGAGGGCGAGACCACACCCGATCAGCCGACCGCGACCGCCCGCGGTCACGACAGGATCCCGACCTCTGCCGGGCCGAGTTCGGACAGCACCGCGGGCAACGTCTTCGTGTGCACCACACCGAGTCGTTGCGTCGCACGGGTCAGGGCGACGTAGAGGTCGTTCATTCCCCGTGGCGACTCGTCGAGAATGTCCTGAGGCTCGGCGATGAGCACCGAGTCGAATTCCAATCCCTTGACGTCACGCACCGTGAGGACGCTGACGGTGTCCGACCTCAGGTCGGCGAGCGCGGCGACCAGGTCGTGGCCGCCGATCACCACGGTGGTGCCCGGTCCGGTTTCCCGGGACACGCAGGTGCGCACGGTGTCTGCCAGTTCGGCCTCGGACACTTCCAGGGCCCACGGCGCGAAACCGGATTCGCGCACCGACCGCGGCACGGTCTGCTCGGCGTCGATCTCGGCGAGAACCCGCCGGGCCGACGTCATGATCTCCGCCGGTGTGCGGTAGTTGACGGTCAGTTCCGTCAGCTTCCACCGCTTCGCGACATACGGCTCGAGGATCCGCTGCCACGACGACGTTCCCGCCGGGTCGCCGGTCTGCGCGGTGTCTCCGACCAGCGTCATCCAGCGATTCGGTATGCGCCGCATCAGCATTCGCCAGGCCATCTCCGAGAGTTCCTGCGCCTCGTCGACGATCACGTGACCGTAGGTCCACGTTCGGTCGCCGGCGGCGCGCTCCGCGGTGGTCTGGTGCTGCCCGACGTCGTGGCGTTCGGCGAGCTGGCTGGCGTCGATCAGGTCGTACGCCATCAGGATTTCCGGGTCCAGTTCGTCCTCGAGATCCTGCGGCGCCGAACCGGTCAGGATGTCCAGGGCGCCCTGGGCGTCCGCGATCTGTGCCCGCCACTGGCGACGGGCGCGCTCCCGTTCGGCGGCGTCGTCGACGCCGAGGAGTTCCGCCAGTTCGTCGAGGAGCGGGGCGTCGGCGGCGCTGAAGCCGCGCATTCCGGGGCGGCGCAGCGAGTCACGTTGCGCCTCCGTCAGATTCGGGGCGGCATCGGCCAGCCGCTTCGGTGAGGCGTACAGCTCGGCGAGGACCTGCTGCGGCGACAATTCCGGCCACAGCGCGCTGATCGCCGTCATGATGTCGGGGTCCTCACGCATCTCGTCGCGCATGTCGGCGATGTCGTCCCGGCTCAGCAGGTTCCCGCCGTCGACGACGTTGGCGCCGAGGGTGTCCGCGAGTTGCTGCGCGAGCGCCTCGATGACCGAGGAGACGAAGACGGGACGGGCCAGGTTGTGCGGGCGTCTGGACGACCGCGCCCGGCCACGAGCGCGGGTGACGACCTTGCGGTCGAGAGTGATCCGATAGGTGTCGAACGTCAGTTCCACGGGCCGCGACGGCACTTCCTGTCGATCCCGGACCGCCTTCTTGAGAACGTCCAGCATGTCGAGCGAGCCCTTGATCTCGCCGGCGTCGAGGCTGTCCTCGACGGTGGCGCGGACACCGGGGTAGAGGTCGCCGATGGTGGAGAGCAGCACACCGGTCTCGCCGAGCGACGGCAGCACCTGGCCGATGTAGTCGAGGAACGTGGCGTTGGGGCCGATGATGAGGACGCCGGCCTTCGCGAGCTGCTGGCGATACGTGTAGAGCAGGTAGGCGGCGCGGTGCAGAGCGACCGCGGTCTTGCCGGTTCCGGGACCGCCCTGGACCACGAGCACGCTCTTGTGCTCCGACCGGATGATGGCGTCCTGCTCGCCCTGGATCGTCTCGACGATGTCGTTCATCTGGCCCGTGCGGGCAGCGTTCAACGCCGAGAGCAGCGCGCTCTCACCCGCGACGCCGTCCGAACCGGTCACCGTGCCCGCGGCCTCCGCGGCCGCCAGGTCCAGGTATTCGTCGTTGACGGCGGTCACTCGGCGGCTCCGCGTGCGGATGTGCCGTCGGCGGGTGACGCCGTCCGGGGCGGCCGGGGTCGCGAGATAGAACGGGCGGGCAAGGGGCGCACGCCAATCGAGGAGCATCGTCTCGTAGTCGTTCTCCTCGTCGAGGATGCCGAGGCGGCCGACGTAGCGGTGCTCGCCGTCGAGGTCGATCCGGCCGAAGCACAGTCCGTTCTCGGCGGCGTCGTACTTGGCGAGGTCTTCGGTGTAGAGCTGATTGAAGGACTCGCGCTCGCTCCGCGCCTGCGGGGTGCCGCCGGTTTCGAGCAGTACACGGCTCAGCCGGTTCGCCGCGTACTGGCGAAGGCCGTCCAGTCGGGTGTAGAGCATCGTCACGTACTGCTGCTCGAGCTCGCGCTCGTCGCGTGACGTGTCCTCGTCGGGCAAGAGGTCTCCTTGACTGGTTCGGCTGCAACCGGATCGGCTGCAAAAGTGCCTGGACAGTCTAGTCGGCCCCGGAGGTGTGTCGCTGACTTCGCAGGTCAGCGGCGATCTCCGGGGCCGATCAGATCGAATATCCGGCGCGGGCCGGGTCAGTGGGACAGTTCGTCCCGCTTCGCCCTGGCCTTCTCGAGCGCGGTTTCCGCTTGCTTGCGGGCCCGCTTGCTCAGCACCTCACCGCGTTCTGCGGCGGTGCCTGCCCATTCGCCGCCCTTCTCGCGGGCGACCTCGGCCAGTTCCGGGCCGTGCTCCTTCGCCGCCTCGACGAGTTCCGCGCCGCGTTCGCGGGCGACGTCCGCCCACTCGGCGCCGTGTTCTTTCGCGACCTCTGCCCATTCTGCGCCGTGTTCTTTCGCGACCTCCGCCCATTCGGCGCCGCGATCCGCCGCGACCTTCGCGAGTTCGGTGCCACGGTCTTTCGCGACCTCGAGGAGGCCGGACCCACGCTCGGCGGCCTCACCGGACAGGATGCGGGCGCGCTCCGACGCCGCGGCCAGGGCCTCTCCGATCTCGGGACCGTGATGGTCGTGACCGGAGCCGAGGGGCAGGGCCGCGGCCACGGTCTCCTGTGCGTGCCGGGCGGCGCGGCGTCCACGCCAGCCCAGTGAGGGCTTACCCTCGGTGTCGACGGCGGCGATGAGCAGTCCGCCGAGCAGGCTCACGTTCTTGAGGAACTGAGTGCGCTGAGCCGCCTTCTTCGCGGGGTCGGTCTCGTTCCAGAAGTCGTGCCCCACAACGGTAGTGGGCACGAGGCTGCCTGCGAGCGCGAGTGACGCGAGGCGCGGTGCCTTCCCGGTGGCGAGTAGCACTCCGCCGCCGATCTGCACGGCGGCGTTGATCTTGACCAACGTCTCCGGGTCGGACGGGATCTTCTGCGTGACGGACCCGGGAAGCGCCTCGGTGGACTTGTCGATCAGTGGTGCGGCGGCCTGTGCTTTCTGCGCCGGATTTCGAAGTGCATCGATCCCTCCGCTGATGAAGATCGCGGACAGCAGTGGGCGAGCGATACGACGGACGAGCATTCCTGGCCTCCCAATCTCGAGTTCTCCCGTCTCACACTAACGAGAGTTCTGGGCAGTCGTCGGCGTACGACTGTGTTGCCGAACCGACGGTCCGCCCATTCACCAGTACCCAGGGAGGCCGATCGCCAATCGCGGACCGTGCGGTGCGTGATCGGCGATCGGATGCGGTCACCAGCCGCGCTCGCGCCACTCCCCGAGGTGGGGGCGCTCGGCGCCGAGGGTGGTGTCGTCACCGTGGCCGGGGTAGACGACGGTGTCGTCGCCGTAGCGGCCGAAGAGCTTGGTTTCGACGTCGGTGAGCAGTGATGCGAACTTGCCCGCGTCGGCGGTCTTGCCGACGCCGCCGGGGAAGAGGGAGTCGCCGGTGAACAGGTGGGTGCGTCCGCCGCCTGCTTCGGTGAGTGCGAGCGCGACGGAGCCGGGGGTGTGGCCGGCGAGGTGAATCACGTCGAGGGTGACCTCGCCGACGGTGACTGTGTCGCCGTCCTCGAGGAGGCGGTCGGGCCGGACGGGCAGTGCGTCGGCGTCGAGTGGATGGGCGGCGGTGTCCACGCGGGTGGCCGCCGCGACGTCCTCGAGCGCCAGCCAGTGGTCGCCGTGCTGGTGCGTGGTGACGATCAGGTCGAGCGACGGCGCGTGTTCGCCGATAAGTTGGTTGACGCGGTCCGCCTCGTTGGCGGCGTCGATGAGGACGGATTTTCCGGTTGCGGAACAGACGACCAGGTACACGTTGTTGTCCATGGGGCCGACGGACATCTTCGTGATCGTGGCTCCCGGAACCGTGCGGCGCTGCGGCGCCGAACCGGGGGAGACGTGGCCGGTGTACGAGTCTTCTATCACCATGGGCTGCTCGGTCATGATGGGGAGGCTACCGTCGAATACAGGCAGGTGAGTGGCAGGGCGGCCATCCGTCCCCCAGAACGTGTCGGTGCCCCGGCTTACCATGGCACGGCCAGAGGGCTGAGCGTCCACGTGCGTCCTCGGCTGTCGAACAATGAAGGGACTTGGAGTGGCGGATCGCCTTATCGTGCGGGGTGCCCGTGAGCACAATCTGCGAGGGGTCGATCTCGATCTGCCCCGCGACAGCCTGATCGTGTTCACCGGGTTGTCGGGCTCGGGCAAGTCGAGTCTGGCGTTCGACACGATCTTCGCCGAGGGCCAGCGACGCTACGTCGAGTCGCTGTCGGCGTACGCGCGCCAGTTCCTCGGTCAGATGGACAAGCCCGACGTCGACTTCATCGAAGGTCTGTCGCCCGCGGTGTCCATCGACCAGAAGTCGACCAACCGGAACCCACGGTCGACGGTCGGCACCATCACCGAGGTCTACGACTACCTCCGTCTGCTCTATGCCCGGGCCGGCACCGCACACTGCCCGGTCTGTGGGGAGCAGATCGCGCGGCAGACGCCGCAGCAGATCGTCGACCAGGTTCTGGAGATGGAGGAAGGCACCCGCTTCCAGGTGCTCGCCCCCGTCGTGCGTACCCGCAAGGGTGAATTCGTCGATCTGTTCGACCAGCTCAACATGCAGGGCTACTCACGTGTGCGGGTCGACGGCGTGGTGTATCCGCTGTCCGAACCGCCCAAGCTCAAGAAGCAGGAGAAGCACGACATCGAGGTGGTCGTCGACCGCCTCACCGTCAAGGCCGGTTCCAAGCAGCGGCTCACCGATTCCGTCGAGACCGCGCTGCGGCTGGCGGAGGGCATCGTCGTCCTCGACTTCGTCGACCGCGAGGAGAATGCCGCAGACCGGGAGCGACGGTTCTCGGAGAAGCTGGCGTGCCCCAACGGCCACGCGCTGTCCATCGACGACCTCGAGCCCCGGTCGTTCTCCTTCAACTCCCCGTACGGTGCCTGCCCCGAGTGCACCGGCCTCGGAATCCGCAAGGAGGTCGACCCGGACCTCGTCGTTCCCGACCCCGAGTTGTCGCTCGAGGACGGGGCCATCGCGCCGTGGTCGATGGGGCAGAGTTCCGAATACTTCGGTCGGCTGCTGTCCGGCCTCGGCGACATTCTCGGCTTCGACATGAAGACGCCGTGGAACAAGCTCCCGGCGAAGGCGCGTCGGGCGATCCTCGAGGGCAGTGAGGAGCAGGTCCACGTCCGCTACAAGAACCGGTACGGGCGTACCCGTTCCTACTACGCCGAGTTCGAGGGCGTCATGCCGTTCCTGCACCGCAGGCTCGAGCAGACCGAGTCCGACCAGATGAAGGAACGCTACGACGGCTACATGCGGGACACCCCCTGTCCCGCGTGCGGGGGTGCGCGCCTGCGTCCCGAGATCCTGTCGGTCACGATCGCGAACGAGAAGTTCGGGATGAAGTCGATCGCCGAGGTCTGTGAACTGTCGATCTCCGATTGCGCCGACTTCCTGAACAGCCTCACGCTGGGCAGCCGCGAGGAGGCCATCGCCGGTCAGGTGCTCAAGGAGGTCCAGGCCCGACTCGGCTTCCTCCTCGACGTCGGCCTCGAGTACCTCTCCCTCGCCCGCGCCGCCGGCACCCTGTCCGGTGGCGAGGCGCAGCGCATCCGTCTCGCCACCCAGATCGGCTCGGGTCTGGTCGGCGTGCTGTACGTGCTCGACGAGCCGTCGATCGGTCTGCACCAGCGCGACAACCGGCGTCTCATCGAGACCCTGACGCGCCTGCGCGACCTCGGGAACACGCTGATCGTGGTCGAACACGACGAAGACACCATCCGCACGTCCGACTGGGTGGTCGACATCGGACCGCTCGCCGGCGAGCACGGCGGCAAGGTCGTCCACAGCGGGCCGTACCAGGAACTGCTCGACTGCGAGGAATCCCTCACCGGCGCCTACCTGTCGGGCCGCAGTCACATCGAGATTCCCGCGATCCGCCGTCCGGTCGATCGCAAGCGGCAGGTCACGGTCGTCGGCGCGCGCGAACACAACCTGGGCGGCATCGACGTCAGCTTCCCTCTGGGCGTGCTCACGTCGGTCACCGGCGTGTCCGGGTCCGGTAAGTCGACGCTCGTCAACGACATCCTCGCGACGGTCATGGCGAATAAGCTCAACGGCGCGCGGCAGGTGCCCGGCAGGCACACCCGCATCAACGGGCTCGACCAGCTGGACAAGCTCGTGCAGGTCGACCAGTCGCCGATCGGCCGCACCCCGCGGTCCAACGCGGCCACCTACACCGGGGTGTTCGACAAGATCCGCACCCTGTTCGCCGCCACCACCGAGTCGAAGGTGCGCGGCTACCAGCCCGGCCGGTTCTCGTTCAACGTCAAGGGCGGCCGGTGCGAGGCCTGCTCCGGCGACGGCACGCTGAAGATCGAGATGAACTTCCTGCCCGATGTGTACGTGCCGTGCGAGGTCTGCCACGGTGCCCGGTACAACCGCGAGACGCTCGAGGTCCATTACAAGGGCAAGACCATCGCCGAGGTCCTGGACATGCCGATCGAGGAAGCCGCGGAATTCTTCGAGCCCATCACGTCGATCCACCGCTACCTCAAGACCCTCGTCGAGGTCGGTCTCGGGTACGTGCGGCTCGGTCAGCCCGCGCCCACGCTGTCCGGTGGTGAGGCGCAGCGCGTGAAGCTCGCCGCCGAACTGCAGAAACGTTCGACGGGCCGCACGGTGTACATCCTCGACGAGCCCACGACGGGTCTGCACTTCGAGGACATCCGGAAGCTGCTCGGGGTCGTCAACGGGTTGGTCGACAAGGGCAACACGGTGATCGTGATCGAGCACAACCTCGATGTGATCAAGACGTCCGACTGGGTGGTCGACATGGGGCCGGAGGGTGGGTCCGGTGGCGGAACCGTCGTCGCGCAAGGCACCCCGGAGGACGTGGCGCAGGTTCCGGAGAGTTACACGGGACGGTTCCTCGAGAATGTCCTCGCGGTGCCGGCACCCGTTCCGGCGAAGTCGAAGGCAGTCAAGTCTTCGCCGACGCGGAAGTCCGCGTCGGCGAAGAAGACTGCCGCGGCCGCCACGGCGACACCGCGTAAGCGGGCGCCGAAGAAGGCCGCAGCAGTCAGCTGAATCCGGTCAGACTCTCGCGGCCGCGTCGATCGCGGTCGCGAGGTCTGCGGGCCGCGACCACATCGGCCAGTGTCCCGTCGGCAGATCGACGTAGTCGACCTTCGCGATCTGCGCGAGTTCGGCCGCCATCGGATGACCCGCTACGGCCATCTGCTGGATGACCTCCGACGGGAAACTGGTGCAGATCACCGTGGTCGGCACGTCCAGCCGCCTGCTGTCGGTGAGTTCGACCGTGTCCCTCGCAGGTCCGGCGGGCATGGGCACCGCCCGGTTGCGGAACGTGTCGAGCGTGTCGTCGTCGAGTCCGTCGAGACTGCTGCCTTCGGCCTCGAGTTCGGACCACGACGGCAACGGAATCTCGGCGACCGCCGGGTCGAGATCGTCGCGCAGCGCGGTGCCGCTCTGCACTGGTCCCGAGTCGACGTAGACGATGCGGGCGAGTCGGTCGGGCACCCGATCGCTCACCGCGTACGCAACCGGCCCCGCGCCGCTGTGCGCCACGAGCACCACCCGCTCCGACGACGGTGTGTTCGTGATGGCCTCCGTGATCGCGGCGACGTGGTCGTTCAGCCGGACGCCGGTGCGGTCGCTGCCGGTGGAGTCGAGTCCCGGCAACGTCACCGCGGTGACGTGATGTCCCTGCCGGGTCAGGTCGGATTCCACTGCCTCCCAGGCCCAAGCGCCGAGCCAGAATCCGGGGACCAGAATGATGTGAGTGCCTGTGCTGCCGTGTACTTCGCTTGTCCGAGTCATGAGACAAGAGTGAACCCGCAACGGTGACATCAGCGTGTCACCGTATTCGTCACAGTCGCATAACGGAATCGGTCCGACGAGAATCGGGACATTGTCGTGGACGTTCGGCAGACTGCCCTCATGGACCGCCCCGCACGCCTCCACGCCCTGACGGAAGAATTGCGCCGCGCGGGTGACCGGGGCCGGACGGCAGAGCAGTTGGCGGCGCAATTCGAGGTGACGCCCCGCACGATCAAGCGGGACATCGTCGTACTGCAGTCCTCGGGCGCCCCGATCCGGGCCACTGCCGGACCGGGTGGGGGATACGGGATCATTGGGAACGGCACGTTGCCGCCGGTGAATTTCACTCCCGCTCAGGCGGTCTCGGTGGCTCTCGCCCTCACGGCCTTCCGTGATGCGCCGTTCGCGACCGACGGGCGGGCCGCGCTCGCCAAGCTGCTCGACGTGATGGACGCGGAGTCGAGGGAGCGGGTGGAGCAACTCGGCGGGAAGGTGTGGATCCGGCGAGAGACCACCGGAGGAAGTGCGGAACCCCGCATCCGACGCGTCGTCGAAGACGGTGTGCAGCGCGAACTGATGGTGTCCCTGCGGTACGTCGACCGGGACGGCGGCCGCACCGAGCGGGTCGTCGAACCGCACCTTCTCGCGCACACGCGGGGGTCGTGGTTCCTCGTCGCGTGGTGCCTGAGCCGGGCGGGTGTGCGCTGGTTCCGGTTGGACCGGGTCTCCGACGCCACCCTCACCGGCCGGTCGTTCGTCCCGCGCGATCCGGACCTCTTCGGCGAACCGCCTGCCGACGCGCGCACCGTGTTCGACCGGTGAGGGGCGATCAGAGCGCGCGGGCGGCCGCCACGGATCGGTTCACCAGCGAGACGAGAACCGACTCGTCGACGTCGGCGAGTTTCTTGACGTAGAGGCAGCCCTTGCCGACCTTGTGCTTGCCGAGCGCGGCGAGTTCGGCCTCGTGCTCGGTGAAGTCGAGGGAGAGATACAGGGTGAGTGCCGCCGCCCGCGGCGAGAATCCGATCAGGGCGGTGTCGCCCTCGTGGCCGCTGGCGTACCGGTAGTGGCGGGAGCCGAATCCGACGATGCTGGTTCCCCACATCGCGGCGGGCTCTCCCGTCGCGGCGGTGAGCAGTTCCACCAGTCGTGCGCTGTCGGCGCGCTTCACCGGGTCGACGACCGTGGCGAGAAACTCGTCGACGCCGGCCGAAGTCTGCTCGGTCTTGTTGCGGCCCGCCATCTCAGTACCCCGCCATCTCGGTGCCTGCCGTCTCTCAGTACACCGGTCCGGTGTACTTCTCACCCGGACCCTTGCCGGGCTCGTCCGGGTGCGAAGACGCTTCGCGGAACGCGCGCTGCAGTGCCTGCAGGCCTTCGCGGATCGGCCCCGCGTGCGGTCCGAGGTACTCGATGGACGCGGTCACCAGGCCTGCGAGGGCCGTGATGACTCGTCGGGCCTCGTCGAGGTCGCGGTGGGGGCTGGAGTCGGGGTCGGCGTCGGACAGGCCGAGTTTCTCGGCTGCCGAACTCATGAGCATGACCGCGGCCCGGCTGATGACCTCGACCGAGGGAACGTCGGCCAGTTCCCGGACGTCGGTATTCTGGTCACCGCCGCTCACGGTGCCGTCGTTCGGGGTGTCATCGATGTTGTCCGTCATGCCCTAGAGGATTCCACCAGCGGCCGATGACATGGCGGCCAGGTGGCCGTGGGACGCAACGTCCCGGCATCGATTAGCTCGCGACGTGCGCAAATGTTACCCTTGGTGCAACGACCGCCTTCGGATTTGTCGGGGGCAGCAAGTGGAGTCCGACTCCCACCTCTGCGCGGCAGGTAAAACTGCAGCTCAGTGGTCCGGTCGCTCGGTCCGAGGTTACTCGGCTCGAGTTCCTCGAGTGTGAGGAGATGAGGGATCGGCGTGAGCCGTGAGTTCGTCTGATCGGTCGACATCGGGCCCCGCATGGTGAGAGTCATTCACCGCAGCGGGGCTTTTTTGTTGGGAATCCGGGCGTACGGGCTGCTGGCGGTCTCGAGACAAGACCGTTCAACCTAGGAGGCCCCATCAGCACTGAGACCCGCATCAACGATCGCATCCGAGTTCCCGAGGTCCGCCTCGTCGGACCCGGAGGTGAACAGGTTGGCATCGTGCGTGTTGAAGATGCACTCCGCTTGGCCCTCGAGGCCGATCTCGACCTGGTCGAGGTGGCCCCCGACGCTCGCCCGCCGGTCTGCAAGATCATGGACTACGGCAAGTTCAAGTACGAGGCCGCGCAGAAGGCTCGTGAGTCGCGCAAGAACCAGCAGCTCACGGTCATCAAGGAGCAGAAGCTCCGCCCCAAGATCGATGATCACGACTACGAGACCAAGAAGCGCAATGTCGTTCGCTTCCTCGAGGCCGGATCCAAGGTCAAGGTCACGATCATGTTCCGCGGACGTGAGCAGTCGCGTCCGGAGCTCGGTTTCCGGCTTCTGCAGCGTCTCGGTGCAGACGTCGCCGATCTCGGGTTCGTGGAGACGTCCGCCAAGCAGGACGGTCGAAACATGACGATGGTGCTCGCTCCGCACAAGGGCGCGAAGACCCGTGTCAAGGCGCAGGAGAGCGCCGCCGCGCCGCCGGCGCAGCGGGCAACTCCCGCACCGGCACAGGCTCCGGCGACACCTGCGGAGCAGGCGGGCGGCACTACGCCCGGCGAAGCGCCGACCAGCTAGTCCGACTACACCAGCACGACCCGGATCACCGTCCGGATACAGAGAACTGAGGACTCCATGCCCAAGTCGAAGACCCACAGCGGCACCGCGAAGCGATTCAAGGTGTCCGGCAGCGGAAAGATCCTGCGCCAGAAGGCCGGTCGCCGCCACCTGCTCGAGCACAAGGCCACCAAGGTGACCCGTCGCCTCGATGGCGTGGCTGTCGTCAGCAAGGCTGACACTCCTCGCATCAAGCGCCTGCTCGACATCTGAGTCGACACCCCTTTTACTGACCACCCGGGGCAGCTCACCGCCCCAAGATTGACAGGATTTTTCAGTGGCACGCGTAAAGAGGGCGGTAAACGCCCAGAAGAAGCGTCGTTCGATTCTCGAAGCCTCCAGCGGCTACCGCGGACAGCGCTCGCGCCTGTACCGCAAGGCCAAGGAACAGCAGCTCCACTCGCTGACCTACGCCTACCGTGACCGCCGTGCGCGCAAGGGCGACTTCCGCAAGCTGTGGATCACGCGTATCAACGCCGCTGCACGGGCGAACGACATCACGTACAACCGCCTGATCCAGGGTCTGCGTCTGGCCGAGATCGAGGTCGACCGTAAGAACCTCGCCGAGCTGGCAGTGTCCGACGCCGCGGCATTCGCCGGCCTCGTGGCCCTCGCCAAGGCAGCCCTTCCGGCTGACGTGAACGCTCCGGCCGGAGAAGCAGCCTGAGTCTCGCACCCGGGCCTTTCGAGCCTCGGAAACGACCCGTGGACCCGCTCACCGAGCGCACCCCACGGGTCGTTTCTGCTGTCAAGCTGCTGCGCACCGCGGAACGACGCAAGGTTGGGCGCTTCCTGGTGGAGGGGGAGAACTCCGTCGGCGAGGCACTCGCCACCCACCCGGTGCACGACCTCTTCTACACCGCGGACGCGGAGCAGCGGTACTCGACGCTGATCGACCGGGCGCACGCCGTGGGTGTCCGCACGTCGCTGGTGACGGATCGGGCGGTTCGTGCGCTCAGCGACACGGTGACCCCGCCGGGTCTCGTCGCGGTGTGCGATCTCCTCGACGTTCCGCTGGCCGAGGCGATGGGTCCCGGAACCCGCCTGCTGGCGGTTCCCGTCGCGGTCGCGGAGCCGGGCAACGCGGGCACCGTCATCCGGGTCGCGGACGCGGTAGGTGCGGACGCGGCGATTCTCGCGGGCGACAGCGTCGACCCGCACAACGGAAAATGTGTCCGGGCGTCCGCCGGAAGTCTCTTCCACCTTCCGGTGGTGCGTGAACGGGACACGGCCGCGGTTCTCGACAGCATCAGCGCGGCGGGCATCCAGTTGCTCGCCACGGCGGCGGACGGCGAAGTCGATCTGGACGACGCCGACGAACTCCTGGCCCGCCCCACGGCGTGGTTGTTCGGCAACGAGGCCCATGGCCTCGATGCGCCCACCGCGGCGCGAGCGGACCACCGGGTGCGGATCCCGATCCACGGTCGCGCCGAGAGCCTCAACCTGGCGACGGCGGCGTCGATCTGCCTGTATTCGAGCGCCCGGGTCCAGAACCGCAAGCGAACCGACAGCTGAAACGGCGAAAATCGGATCGCATAGGATTTGACGGCGAGCTGTTCGGTTTCGTCGAGAGTGTTGACTGAAAGAACGTAAGGAGTGGCACCGGTCGTGGCTAAAAAAGAGGGCGCTGCCTCCACGGGGGTCGAAGGCGGCGCGATCGATGCGAGTGCGCTCACCGAGGACGCCCTGACCGCGGCGGCGGAGAGCGCCGAGAAGGCGTTCGCGTCGGTGGCGGATCTCGACGACCTGGCGAAGGCCAAGGTCGAGCACATGGGCGACAAGTCGCAGATCGCCCTCGCCCGCCGCGGACTGGGAGCCCTTCCGGGCAAGGAGAAGGCCGACGCGGGCAAGCGCGTGAACGTCGCCCGCACTCGGATCAGTGCGGCGTTCGACGAGCGCCGCGCCGTGCTGCTCGCCGAGCGCGACGCCGCCGTTCTCGTGGCCGAGGCCATCGACGTGACGCTGCCGTCGCAGCGTCAGCCGGTGGGTGCCCGCCACCCGATCAGCATCATCTCCGAGCAGGTCGAGGACGTGTTCGTGGCCATGGGCTGGGAGGTCGCCGAGGGGCCGGAGGTGGAGACCGAGCACTTCAACTTCGATGCCCTGAACTTCCTGCCTGATCACCCCGCGCGGACGATGCAGGACACGTTCCACATCGCACCGGAGGGTTCGCGACAGGTGCTCCGCACGCACACGTCGCCGGTGCAGGTGCGCACGATGCTCTCGCGCGAGGTGCCGATCTACGTGGTGTGCCCCGGACGGACGTTCCGCACCGACGAACTCGACGCGACACACACCCCCGTCTTCTCCCAGGTGGAGGGGCTCGCGGTCGACAAGGGCCTCACCATGGCGCATCTGCGCGGCACGCTCGACGCGTTCGCCCGCGCACTGTTCGGTCCCGAGACCCGCACCCGGATGCGCCCGAACTACTTCCCGTTCACGGAACCGTCCGCCGAGGTGGACGTGTGGTTCCCGAACAAGAAGGGCGGCGCGGGCTGGGTCGAGTGGGGCGGCTGCGGAATGGTCAACCCGAATGTGCTGCGCGCCTCCGGAATCGACCCCGACGTGTACACCGGGTTCGCGTTCGGCATGGGGCTCGAGCGCACACTCCAGTTCCGGAACGGGATCCCGGACATGCGCGACATCGTCGAGGGCGACGTGCGGTTCACGCTGCCCTTCGGTGTCCAGGGCTGACCCCGCGTCACCCGGATCCCGTCCACCACAGTCACGACATCTTCACGAACGAGAGAGCTGAGCAGACGTGCGAGTAGCGCAATCCTGGCTGACCGAGATCCTGCAGCGTGCCACCCCGGACTGGGACGTCACCGCCGAGGAACTCGACGCAGGTTTCGTCCGGGTCGGGCTCGAGGTCGAGGAAGTCGACCGGCTCGAGCCCGTCGACGGCCCCCTCGTGGTCGGCAAGGTTCTCGAGATCACCGAGCTCACCGAATTCAAGAAGCCGATCCGCTTCTGCACGGTGGATGTGGGGGCGGCCGAGCCGCAGGGCATCGTGTGCGGCGCCCGGAACTTCGCCGAAGGCGACCTCGTGGTGGTCGCGCTCCCGGGCGCGGTCCTTCCCGGTGGTTTCGCCATCGCGTCCCGCAAGACGTACGGGCAGGTCTCCGACGGGATGATCTGCTCGGTGGCCGAACTGGGCATCGGCAAGGATCACTCGGGCATCCTCGTCCTCGAGCCGGGCACCGCACTCCCGGGTGCGGACGCCAACGAGTTGATGGGTCTGCACGACACGGTCATCGAACTCAACATCACCCCGGACCGCGGCTACTGCTTCTCTGTCCGCGGGCTCACCCGTGAACTGGCGTGCGGGTTCGACCTGGACTTCGCCGACCCCGCCGCGGTGCCGCCGTCTCCGGCGGACGGGGAGGCGTGGCCGATCCGCGTCGAACCCGAGTCGAAGGCGACGCGCTTCGCCGCCCGCCGGGTGACGGGTATCGATCCGAATGCGGTGAGTCCGTGGTGGCTGCAGCGCCGGTTGCTGCTGTCGGGTGTCCGGCCGATCTCGCCGGCCGTCGATGTCACCAACTACGTTCTGCTCGAACTGGGCCAGCCGCTGCACGCGTTCGACGCCGCGAAGATCAGCGGCGAGCTCGTCGTGCGCCGCGCGGTGGCGGGGGAGAAGCTGACGACTCTCGACGAGACCGAGCGCGTCCTCGATCCCGAGGACGTCGTGATCGCCGACGATTCGGGGGTCCTGTCGCTGGCAGGCATCATGGGTGGCGCGTCCACCGAGGTCGGACCCGGAACCACCGACATCCTGCTCGAGGCGGCCACGTGGGATCCGCTCGCGGTGTTCAAGACCGCGCGCAGGCACAAGCTGACGAGCGAGGCGGGCAAGCGTTTCGAACGCGTCGTCGATCCCGAGATCCCCGTTGCGGCACTGGACCGCGCTGCCGCACTGCTCGTCGACATCGCCGGCGGACGGGTCGAGTCGGCGCTCACCGACATCGGCGAGGTCACCCCGCACCAGCCCATCCACATGGACATCGACCTCCCCGACCGCGTGGCGGGCGTCGACTACCCCACCGGCACCGCGGCACGCCGCCTGACGCAGATCGGCTGCAACGTCGAGGTCGGCGTCAGCGACAGCGGGCACGGCCAGCTCGTCGCGGCCCCGCCGTCGTGGCGGCCCGACCTGGTGCAGCCCGCCGACCTGGTCGAGGAAGTGCTGCGCCTCGAGGGTCTCGAGAAGATTCCGTCGGTGCTGCCCGCGGCCCCCGCAGGTCGCGGGCTGACGCCGACGCAGCGCCGCAAGCGGGCCGTCGGCCGCGCCCTGGCGTTCTCGGGGTACGTCGAGATCCTTCCCCCCGTCTTCCTGCCCACCGCAGTCTTCGACACGTGGGGGCTGGACCCGGAGGATCCGCGCAGGAACACCGGCCGGGTGCTCAATCCGCTCGAATCGGATCGGCCGGAACTGGCCACGACGTTGCTGCCCGGACTGCTCGAGGTCCTCGCCCGCAACGTCTCCCGCGGTCAGCGCGACCTGTCGCTGTTCGGCATCGCGCAGGTCGTGCTGCCCGGCGCGGACACGAAGCCGGTCGCGGCGCTGCCGGTGGACCGTCGTCCGACCGACGAGCAGATCACGGCGCTGCTGCAGTCGCTGCCGGATCAGCCGGTGCACGTGGCGGCGGTGCTCACCGGGCAGCGTGAGCCGAGTGGTCCGTGGGGCGCGGGACGCGCAGCCGACGCCACCGACGCGTTCGCCGCAGCCCGCACGGTGGCCGCCGCGGCCGGTGTCGAGCTGGAGTTCCGCGCGACGCAGTACCTGCCGTGGCACCCGGGCCGGGGCGCGGAACTTCTCGTGAACGGCGTAGTCGTCGGACACGCGGGCGAGTTGCACCCCGCGGTGCTCGAGCGCGCCGGGCTTCCCCCGCGGACGAGTGCCGTGGAGATCGATCTGAGTGCCCTGCCGCTGGTGGAGAATCTGCCTGCGCCGAAGGTCTCGCCGTTCCCCGCCGTCCTTCAGGACGTGGCGGTCGTCGTCGACACCGCGGTTCCCGCCGCCGAGGTCCAGGCGGCCCTGCGGTCGGGTGGCGGGGAACTCCTCGAGGACATCCGGTTGTTCGACGTGTTCGAGGGTGAGCAGGTCGGGGAGGGCCGGAAGTCGCTGGCGTTCGCGCTGCGATTCCGGGGCGCCGACCGCACTCTGACCGAGGACGAGGCGAGCGCCGCTCGCGATGCCGCGGTCGCCGCGGCGACCGCGGCGGTGGGTGCCGAACTGCGCAGCTGACCCGTAGCCTGGGTGGAGGGCCCGGGACGGTGAGGAGCAGGCGATGACCGAGGTGCGCGACGTCGTGGCGGCGGCCAGTCAGTTGACCGACGCCGAGTTCCTCGAGGTGGTGCGTGCGGTGGCCGCCGGACGTCCGGGTCTCGGCGCGCTTCTCGCGGCCGTGGACGTGGGTGCGGCGATTCCGGCCGAGGATCCGGTGACCGCGGAGGTCGTGCCCCACGTCGTGCCGGGTGTGCCGGAGCCGGACTACACCCCGGGCGGTGTCCCGACGTTCGACCGCGTACGTGAGCGGATCGAGGGACGGTTCGGCACGGCGATGGGCTCCTCGGAACTCGCGCACGACAGCCCGTCGGGGCAATCGCTGGAGGATGCGTGGGAGAAGCGGGAGAAGGCGGGTAAGGCCAAGCTCGACGAGATCCGGCGGTCGCTCGGCAAGCAGTGACCGCGGTTTCCGTCCCGCCGAAAGACCACGTTGTGTATTAGCTTGCATGATGATGCATAATCAATCGTATGACTGAGCACGCGGGAAAACCGATCAGGATTGCCGTCGCCGGCGCGAGCGGATACGCCGGTGGCGAAGTGCTGCGTCTGCTGCTGGGGCACCCGTCGTATGCGGACGGTTCGCTCGTCATCGGCGCGCTCACCGCCGGCGGCAACGCCGGCTCGACCCTGGGCTCACACCATCCGCATCTGCTTCCCCTCGCCGACCGAGTGCTGGAAGACACCACCGTCGACACGCTCTCCGGTCACGACGTGGTGTTCCTCGGTTTGCCGCACGGCAATTCGGCGCAGTACGCGAAGGACCTGCCCGAGTCCACGGTCATCATCGACTGCGGCGCGGACTTCCGGCTGACGAACGCCGAGGACTGGGAGCGGTACTACAAGAGCCCGCACGCAGGTAGCTGGCCGTACGGACTTCCGGAACTTCCCGGTGCCCGCGAGAAGTTGGCGGGCGCCACCCGCATCGCCGTCCCCGGGTGCTTCCCGACGGTGTCGAGCCTGGCGATGGCTCCCGCGGTCGCGGCGGGCGTCGTCGAACCGCGGGTCACGATCGTCGCGGTGACCGGCGCGTCCGGCGCGGGACGTGCCCCCAAGGCCGATCTGCTCGGCTCCGAGGTGATGGGTTCGGTCCGCGCGTACGGCGTCGGCGGCGTGCACCGCCACACACCGGAGATCATCCAGAATCTCTCCGAACTCGCCGGTGAGCGTGTCACCGTGTCGTTCACCCCCGTGCTGGCGCCCATGCCGCGCGGCATCCTCGCCACCTGCACCGCGGTCACCACGGCGACCGAGGACGAGGTGCGCGCGATCTACGAAAAGGCTTACGCGGACGAGCCGTTCGTGCACGTGCTGCCCCAGGGCGTGCTGCCGCAGACCGGGGCGGTCATCGGATCGAACGCGGTCCAGATCGCGGTGACGGTCGACGCCGACGCCGGACAGATCGTCGTGATCGCCGTGATCGACAACCTTGCGAAGGGCACCGCCGGGGGAGCGGTGCAATCGATGAATCTTGCGCTTGGACTACCCGAGACCGCCGGTCTCTCGACAGTGGGAGTTGCCCCGTGAGCAGTGACAGCACGATCGATCCGCACCCGACCCGGGAAGTCGCCGGCGGCACCCTGGTCCGCAGCCAGGGGGTGTCGGGGCCCGCGGGCTTCCGCGCGTCCGGGATCAAGGCGGGTATCAAGGCGAGCGGAAACGCCGACCTGGCCCTCGTCCTCAACGAGGGGCCGGAACTCGCGGCGGCGGGCGTCTTCACCGCGAACAAGGTGAAAGCCGCCCCCGTGCTGTGGTCGCAGCAGGTGCTCACCACGGGCAGGCTGCGCGCCGTCGTGCTCAATTCGGGTGGTGCCAACGCGTGCACGGGTGCGGGCGGATTCCAGGACGCGCACAAGACGGCCGAGGAAGTGGCGTCGGCGCTGAGCAACTGGGGCACCGAGACCGGTGCCGTCGAGGTCGCGGTGTGCTCGACCGGTCTGATCGGCGACCGCCTGCCCATGGACAAGGTCCTGACCGGCGTCACGGAGGCCGTCCACGAACTCGCAGGCGGAATCTCGGGTGGCACCGACGCCGCGTACGCGATCATGACCACCGACACGGTGCCGAAGCAGGCCGCCCTGCATCATGCGGGCAAGTGGAACGTCGGCGGGATGGCGAAGGGCGCCGGCATGCTGGCGCCGGCGCTGGCGACGATGCTGTGCGTGGTGACGACAGACGCCGTCGCGACCGCCGCTCAACTCGACGCCGCGCTGCGGGCCGCCACCCGGCTGACGTTCGACCGACTGGACGTCGACGGTGCCACCTCGACCAACGACACCGTGCTGCTGCTCGCGTCCGGTGCGAGCAACGTGACACCCACCCAGGACGAACTGAACGCGGCCGTGACGGCCGTCTGCGACGATCTGGCCGAGCAGATGATGGCCGACGCGGAGGGCGTCACCAAGCGGGTGCAGGTCACCGTCAGCGGCGCGGTCAGCGAGCACGACGCGCTGATCGGGGCCCGGACGGTGGCGCGGGACAGCCTCGTCAAGACGGCGCTGTTCGGTTCCGACCCCAACTGGGGCCGGGTCCTCGCCGCGATCGGCATCGCGCCGATCGAACTGGACCCCGACAAGATCTCGGTGTCGTTCAACGGCGCCCCCGTCTGCATCGACGGCGTCGGCGCCCCGGGTGCGCGGGACGTGGACCTGAGCGACATCGACATCGCCCTCGACATCGACCTGGGTCTGGGCGAGCACGCGGTGACCATCCGGACCACCGACCTCTCGCACGCCTATGTCGAAGAGAATTCGGCGTATTCGTCATGACAGCGGCCAGCGAAGCGCTCACCGGCATCACCGATCACCAGAAGGCACACGTCCTGGCGGAGGCGCTGCCGTGGCTGCAGCAGTTCCGCGACAAGGTCGTCGTCGTGAAGTACGGCGGCAACGCCATGGTCGACGACGCGCTGAAGACGGCGTTCGCCGCCGACATGGCGTTCCTGCGGACGGTCGGAATTCAGCCGGTCGTCGTGCACGGCGGCGGCCCCCAGATCAATGCCATGCTCGGAAAGCTCGGCATGACAGGGGAATTCAAGGGCGGCTTCCGCGTCACCACCCCCGAGGTGATGGACGTCGTCCGGATGGTGCTGTTCGGTCAGGTCGGCCGCGAACTGGTCGGGCTGATCAACGCCCACGGACCGTACGCCGTCGGGATCTCCGGCGAGGACGCACATCTGTTCACCGCCACCAAGCGCACCGTGATGGTCGAGGGCAGGCCGACGGACATCGGACTCGTCGGCGACGTCACGACCGTGAATCCGGAGGCTGTTCTCGACCTCATCCGCGCGGGCCGAATTCCCGTGGTGTCGACCATCGCCCCCGACTCGGACGGTGTGGTGCACAACATCAACGCGGACACCGCCGCCGCCGCGCTCGCCGAGGCCATCGGCGCCGAAAAGCTCGTGGTCCTCACGGATGTCGAAGGGCTGTACACGAACTGGCCGGACCGCGATTCGCTGGCCACCGAGATCGACGTGGACGCGCTCGCGCAACTGCTGCCGAGTCTCGACGCAGGCATGGTGCCCAAGATGGAGGCCTGCCTGCGCGCGGTCCGCGGCGGGGTACCCACCGCGCACGTCATCGACGGCCGCCTCGCGCATTCCGTTCTGCTCGAACTGTTCACCGGCGAGGGCATCGGCACGATGGTCACGCCCGCCCCGACTTCACCTACCGAGGGAGTTGCCCCATGACCGGAACCCCGGAACTCCAGCAGCGCTGGTCCGGCGCCCTGATGAACACGTACGGCGTCCCCCGGGTGGCACTCACGCGCGGTCAGGGTGCGGTGCTCACCGACGCCGACGGCAAGGAGTACGTCGACTTCCTCGCCGGCATCGCCGTCAACATCCTCGGGCACGCACACCCGGCGATCATCGAGGCCGTCACGGCGCAGTTGTCGACCCTCGGTCACGTGTCGAACCTGTACGCCAGCGAGCCGGCGATCGAACTGGCCGAGAAATTGCTGTCCCATCTGGGCGCACCCGGGCGCGTGTTCTTCTGCAATTCCGGCACGGAGGCCAACGAGGCGGCGTTCAAGCTCGCGCGGGCCACGGGACGATCGAAGATCATCGCGGCGGAGAACTCCTTCCACGGCCGGACGATGGGCGCTCTCGCGCTCACCGGGCAGGCCGCCAAGCGGGCGCCGTTCGAGCCGATGCCTCCGGGTGTCATGCACGTGCCGTACGGCGACCTCGACGCACTCGACAAGGCCGTCGACGCCGACACCGCAGCCGTGTTCCTGGAGCCGATGATGGGCGAGGGCGGAGTCGTCGTTCCGCCGGAGGGATACCTCGCAGGCGCACGGCAGATCACCGCCGATCGCGGCGCACTGCTCGTGCTCGACGAAGTGCAGACCGGGATCGGCCGCACCGGCTGGTTCTACGCTCACCAGGCGGTCGGGATCGTGCCCGACGTCATGACTCTCGCGAAGGGCTTGGGGGGCGGGATGCCGATCGGCGCGTGCATCGCCACCGGCGCGACCGCGGACCTGTTCGGGCCGGGCAAGCACGGCACGACGTTCGGCGGGAACCCTGTCTGCGCGTCGGCGGCGCTCGCCGTGCTGCGGACCATCGCCGAGGACGACCTCATCTCCCGCGCCGACACGCTCGGCAAGACGCTGTCGGCAGGCATCGAAGGTCTCGGCCACCCGCTGATCGACCACGTCCGCGGCGCCGGACTGCTGCTCGGCATCGTCCTCACCCAGGACGTGGCCCCCGCGGTGGAGAACTCCGCCCGCGAGGCCGGATACCTGATCAACGCCGCGCAGCCGGGCGTCGTCCGGCTCGCTCCGCCCCTCGTCCTCACGGACGAGCAGGCCGAAGGATTCGTCGCGGCGCTGCCTGCGATCCTCGACAACGCGCAATCGGCCGCTCAGCCGGGAAAGCAGTGACGACCGTGGTGAAACACTTTCTCCGGGACGACGACCTCACCCCCGAACAGCAGGCGGAGGTCCTCGAACTCGCCGCCAGGCTGAAGAAGGCCCCGTTCGCCGAACGTCCGCTCGAGGGCCCCCGCGGGGTCGGCGTGATCTTCGAGAAGAACTCCACGCGTACCCGGTTCTCGTTCGAGATGGGCATCGCGCAGCTGGGCGGTCACGCGATCGTCGTCGACGGGCGCAGCACCCAGCTCGGCCGCGAGGAAACGTTGCAGGACACCGGCCGCGTCCTGTCGCGGTACGTCGACGCCGTGGTGTGGCGCACGTTCGGGCAGAAGCGGCTCGAGGCGATGGCGTCCGGCGCCGACGTCCCGATCGTCAACGCGCTGTCCGACGAGTTCCACCCGTGCCAGGTTCTGGCCGACCTGCAGACCCTCGCGGAGCGGAAGGGCTCGCTGAAGGGTCTGAAGCTCACCTACCTCGGTGACGGCGCCAACAACATGGCGCACTCGCTGATGCTGGGCGGTGTCACCGCAGGCGTCGACGTGACCATCGCCAGCCCCGAGGGATTCGCACCCCTGCCCTGGGTGGTCGACGCAGCCCGCGCGCGGGCCGCCGACACCGGCGCGACCATCACCCTCAGCGAGGATCCGCAGGCGGCGGTCGTCGGAGCGGACGCACTCGTCACCGACACCTGGACGTCGATGGGCCAGGAGAACGACGGACTCGACCGGGTCGGCCCGTTCCGCCCGTTCCAGATCAACGAGGCGCTGCTCGCGAGGGCCGATGCCGATGCGGTGGTCCTGCACTGCCTGCCCGCCCACCGCGGCGAGGAGATCACCGACGCCGTCCTCGACGGACCGCAGAGCGTCGTCTGGGACGAGGCGGAGAACCGCCTCCACGCGCAGAAGGCACTGCTGGTGTGGCTGCTCGCACAACGAACCGGGGACCGTCCGTGAATGCGGCACCGCCGCAGCGCGCAGGTGCGGCACCGCCGCAGCGCACAGGTGCGGCACCGCCGCAGCGCACAGCGAACGCGGCAACGGCGCCGACCCGGGCGGGTCGGCAGGCGCGCATCGTCGCGATCCTGTCGAACAACCCGGTCCGCAGCCAGACCGAACTCGCGGCGCTGCTCGCGGCCGAAGGCATCGATGCCACCCAGGCCACGTTGTCGCGCGACCTCGAAGAACTCGGTGCCGTGAAACTCCGTGCCGCCGACGGTGGCGCCGGGGTGTACGTGGTGCCCGAGGACGGAAATCCCGTCCGCGGCGTCTCCGGCGGAACCGACCGGCTGTCGCGGTTGCTGGGGGAGCTACTGGTGTCGACCGATGCCAGTGGCAACATGGCGGTGCTGAGAACTCCCCCGGGGGCAGCGCACTATCTGGCGAGCGCACTCGATCGGGCATCATTACCTGACGTCGTGGGAACCATCGCGGGGGATGACACCATTCTCGTGGTGGCACGCGAGCCGCTGAGCGGGGCGGAACTCGCGGCCAAGATCGAATCCCTCGCCTGACAACTGAATCATCTCTACAGATCTTCAACCTAAGGAGCACAAGGACCATGGCCGATCGCGTCGTACTCGCCTACTCGGGCGGGCTGGACACCTCAGTCGCCATCAGCTGGATCGGCAAGGAGACCGGCAAGGAAGTTGTTGCTGTCGCCATCGATCTCGGCCAGGGCGGCGAGGACATGGAGGTCGTGCGCCAGCGTGCACTCGACTGCGGTGCGGTCGAATCGGTCGTGGTGGACGCGCGCGACGAATTCGCCGACGAATACTGCCTGCCGACCATCCAGGCCAACGCCCTCTACATGGACCGCTACCCCCTCGTGTCGGCCATCAGCCGCCCGCTGATCGTCAAGCACCTCGTCGAGGCCGCGCGTGCCCACGGCGGCACCACCGTCGCGCACGGCTGCACCGGCAAGGGCAACGACCAGGTCCGGTTCGAGGTGGGCTTCGGATCGCTCGCTCCTGACCTCGACGTCATCGCACCGGTCCGCGACTACGCATGGACCCGGGAGAAGGCGATCGCGTTCGCCGAGGAAAACGAGATCCCGATCAACGTCTCCAAGAAGTCACCGTTCTCGATCGACCAGAACGTGTGGGGCCGCGCCGTGGAGACCGGGTTCCTCGAGGACCTGTGGAACGCGCCGACCAAGGACGTCTACGACTACACGCAGGATCCGACCGTCAACTGGCAGGCCCCGGACGAGCTGATCATCAGCTTCGAGGCCGGACGCCCCGTCGCGATCGACGGCAAGCCCGTCAGCGTCCTCGAGGCGATCCAGGAACTCAACCGCCGCGCAGGCGCCCAGGGTGTCGGCCGCCTCGACGTCGTCGAGGACCGTCTCGTCGGCATCAAGAGCCGGGAGATCTACGAGGCTCCCGGTGCCATGGTGCTCATCAACGCGCACCAGGAACTCGAGCACGTCACGCAGGAACGCGAACTCGGTCGCTACAAGCGTCAGACCGAGCAGCGCTGGAGCGAGCTGGTGTACGACGGCCTGTGGTTCTCCCCGCTGAAGGTCGCGCTGGACACGTTCATCGAGAAGACGCAGGAACGCGTCTCCGGTGACATCCGGCTGGTGCTGCACGGCGGTGCGATCATCGTCAACGGCCGCCGCAGCAACCAGTCGCTGTACGACTTCAACCTGGCCACCTACGACGAGGGCGACACGTTCGACCAGTCGTACGCCAAGGGATTCGTCCAGATCCACGGACTGTCCTCGAAGGTCGCGGCGAAGCGCGATCTGGGTCTCTAGGTATGAGTGCTCACGGCACCAACGAAGGAGCCCTCTGGGGTGGCCGGTTCGAGTCCGGACCGGCCGCCGCCATGGCGGCGCTGAGCAAGTCCACTCACTTCGACTGGGTGCTGGCCCCGTACGACGTGCGCGCCTCCCAGGCGCACGCCCGGGTGCTGCACAAGGCCGGCCTGCTCGGTGACCAGGACCTGGCGACGATGCTCGCCGGTCTCGGCAGGCTCGCGGCCGACGTCGCGAGCGGCGAGTTCGTCCCGAGCGAATCCGACGAGGACGTGCACGGGGCGCTCGAGCGCGGTCTGATCGATCGGGTCGGTCCCGAGGTCGGGGGACGCCTGCGCGCCGGGCGTTCGCGCAACGATCAGGTGGCGACGCTGTTCCGGATGTGGCTGCGGGACGCCGTCCGCCGCGTCGCCGAGGGTGTGCTCGACGTCGTCGACGCCCTCGCCACGCAGGCCGCCGCGCACCCCTCCGCGGTGATGCCGGGCAAGACCCACCTGCAGGCCGCGCAGCCGGTGCTGCTCGCGCACCACCTGCTGGCGCACACGCACCCGTTGCTCCGTGACGTTCAGCGGCTGCGGGACTTCGACGTGCGGGCGGCCGTGTCGCCGTACGGTTCCGGAGCACTGGCCGGATCGTCGCTCGGACTCGATCCGGAGGCGATCGCCGCGGAACTCGCGTTCGATTCGTCGGCCGAGAACTCGATCGACGCCACGTCGTCGCGGGATTTCGCGGCCGAGGCGGCGTTCGTGCTCGCGATGATCGGCGTCGACCTGTCGCGGATGGCCGAGGAGGTCATCCTGTGGAGCACTCCGGAATTCGGCTACATCACGCTCGCCGACGCCTGGTCGACCGGCTCGTCGATCATGCCGCAGAAGAAGAACCCCGACGTGTCCGAGCTGACCCGCGGCAAGTCGGGCCGGCTGATCGGCAACTTGACCGGTCTGCTGGCGACGCTGAAGGCGCAGCCGCTCGCGTACAACCGGGATCTGCAGGAGGACAAGGAACCGGTCTTCGATTCGGTGGCGCAGCTCGAGTTGCTGCTCCCGGCGATCACCGGACTGGTCTCCACCCTCGAATTCCACACGGATCGAATGGCGGAACTGGCACCGGCGGGCTTCACGCTGGCCACCGACATCGCCGAGTGGCTCGTCCGTCAGGGCGTCCCCTTCCGCGTCGCGCACGAGGCTGCGGGGGCGTGTGTCCGCGTCGCCGAGGCGCGGGGCGCCGGACTCGAGGATCTCACCGACGAAGAACTCGCCGGAGTCGATCCGGCTCTCACCCCGGACGTGCGGGAGGTGCTCACCGTCGAGGGCTCGATCGCCTCGCGTAACGCCCGCGGCGGTACGGCCGGTATCCGTGTGGCCGAACAGTTGGGCGGGGTCCGTCAGCTGTCCGAGTCGCTGCGCGAGTGGTGTCGATGACACCGGCGTCGGACGCCCCGGATTAGGGGCTGTGTGACGCGTCGAGCGCAGTAGGGTGAGGGCGGGCGGCAGCGAGACGTGCGTCACGGTTCGAGAGTCTGGGAGAGTGTTCGTGGGACTGAATACCGAAACGGTGATGGGCCCGATCCGTCGCGTGGTGGCGACGGCGCAGAACGGGTTGGAGGTGGTTCGTCTCGGCGGACTCGAGACGGACCTCACCACATCGCCGTTCGAGGTGGTCGAACGCGCACCGATGTATCGGCTCCGACGGTATTTCCCCGACACGGACCCGGCCGACGCCGGACCCCCGATCGTCCTGGTCCCGCCGATGATGATGTCGGCCGACGTCTACGACGTCACACGGGACCAGGGCGCGGTCGGCATCCTGCGCTCGATGGGGATCGACCCCTGGGTCGTCGACTTCGGTTCGCCGGATTCCGAAGAGGGCGGCTGGGATCGGAATCTCGCCGACCACATCGTCGCGATCAGCGAGATCATCGATCAGGTGCGGTCGCACACCGGGCGTGACGTCTATCTCTCCGGGTATTCGCAGGGCGGCATGTTCGCCTACCAGGCCGCCGCGTACCGCCGCAGCCGCAACATCGCCGGGCTCGTGACGTTCGGCAGTCCGGTCGACACGCTCGCCGGGCTGCCGTTCGGGATCCCGGCCGGGTTCGCCACCGACGCCGCGGGTTTCCTCGCGGACCACGTCTTCAACCGGCTCGCGGTGTCGGGGTGGATGGCCCGCACCGGGTTTCAGCTCCTCGACCCCGTCAAGACACTGAAGTCGAGGTTGGATTTCCTCCGTCAGTTGCACGACAGGGAAGCGCTGTTGCCGCGGGAGCAGCAGCGACGGTTCCTCGCGACCGAGGGCTGGGTTGCGTGGTCCGGTCCGGCCGTCGCGGAGTTGCTCAAGCAGTTCATCGTGCACAACCGCATGATGACCGGCGGGTTCGTGATCAAGGACCAGGTGGTGTCGCTCGCGGAGTTGACCTGTCCGGTCCTCGCGTTCGTGGGAGAGGTCGACGACATCGGTCAGCCGTTGGCCGTCCGCGGCATCCGCCGGGCCGCCCCACGTGCGAACGTGTACGAATCGACGTTGCGGGCAGGGCATTTCGGTCTCGTGGTCGGCTCGGCCGCGGCGACCCACACGTGGCCGACGACCGGCAAGTGGGTGCTGTGGAACGAGGGGCTGGGGCCGCGCCCCACCAACATCGAGCTCATGCGCTACGACGAGCACTTCGGTAGCGAATCCGGAGTGTCCATCAGCGACCGCATCATTCACACCGTGGCGTCGGTCGCCGAGGTGGGTGTCGGTGTCGGCAAAGGAATCAGCGACTTCGCGTCCGGCGCGTTGCGCGGCACGGTGGAACTGTCCGGCGAGGCCACGCGGGCGCTGCCCCGGCTGGCCCGGCTCGGCCAGATTCAGCCGCACACCCAGATCTCGCTCAGCCGGTTGCTGGCCGAGCAGCGCCGGAAGGCGCCGGGCGGCGAGTGCTTCCTCTTCGACAATCGCGTGCATACCTACGAGGCGGTCAATCAGCGGATCGACAACGTGGTCCGCGGTCTGATCCAGGCCGGTGTCCGTCCCGCCGCTCACGTCGGCGTCGTGATGCAGACGCGCCCGAGCGCGCTCGCCGCCATCGTCGCGCTGTCCCGTCTCGGTGCCGTCGCGGTCCTCCTGCCCCCGGGGCGGGAAGTCCACACCGCCCTCCGCATCGACGGTGTCGAGCGCATCGTCACCGATCCGGAGAATCTGGACGCCGCGCTCGCCACCGGCATTCAAGTGCTCGTGCTCGGCGGCGGTGCCCAGCGCGACCTCGACGTGGATCCGTCGGCGAACGTCGTCGATCTCGAGAAGATCGACCCCGACGCGGTGACGTTGCCGGGCTGGTACCGGCCCGATCCCGGACTGGCCCGCGAATTGGCGTTCATCATCTGCAGTGAGTCCAACGGGCACTGGGAGACCAAGCAGATCACGAACTACCGGTGGGCGCTGTCGGCGTTCGGAACGGCCTCGGCCGCCGATCTCGACCGCGGCGACACCGTGTATTGCCTTGCGCCTCTGCATCATTCGTCGAGCCTGCTCGCCGCGATCGGTGGCGCCGTGGCGGGTGGATCGCGGATCGCGCTCTCGCGCGGACTCGACCCCGAGCGGTTCGCCGAGGAGGTCCACCGCTACGGCGTCACAGTGGTCAGCTACACGTGGACGATGATGCGCGAGATCCTCGACGCCGAAAACCTCGCGCTCGACGGAAGCCACCCCGTCCGGCTCTTCATCGGATCCGGAATGCCGCAGGGCTTGTGGCGCCGCACGACGGAACGATTCGCACCGGCGAAGGTCCTCGAGTTCTACGCCTCCACCGAGGGCGACGTGGTTCTCGCGAACGTCGCAGGCGCGAAGGTCGGGGCGAAGGGGCGGCCCCTGCCCGGCAGCGCCGAGGTGCGGCTCGCGGCCTACGACCCGATCGCCGGCCGGCTGCTGGAGGACGAGCAGGGATTCATCCGCGAATGCGAGGACGACGAGGTCGGTCTGCTCCTCGGCAGGGCGGGCGTGCACGCCGAGATGTCCGGCGGCGCGATGCGGGGAATCTTCGCCGCGGGCGACGCGTGGATTCCGACGGAGAACCTCTTCCGCCGCGACGCCGACGGGGACTACTGGCTGGTCGACCACAGGAAGACCGTGATCGCGACTCGCCGGGGCGCGGTGTTCACCCAGCCGATCGTCGACGCGCTCGGGTCCGTCGATCGTGTCGACCTCGCGGTGGCCTACGGGGTCGCGGTCGGCGGTCGCACGCTGGCCGTTGCCGCGTTCACCCTCCGCGACGGGCCGCCGCCGAGACTGGCGGAGATCTCCGACGCGCTCGACGCGCTTGCTCCCGCGCTGCGGCCCGACATCATCCAGGTGGTGGGGGACATCCCGCTGGGGTCCTCGTACCGCCCGAATGCCGATGCCCTGAGCGCTGCCGGCCTGCCCAAGCCGGGAACCCGTGTGTGGTACGCCGATCCGGAATCGCACCAGTACCGGCGGCTGACCAAGGCGGTGGCCGCCGAGTTCGAGGACGGCTCCGCCGGAGTGCCCGCCGGCGCGCGGTAGCCTGACACTGCTCACCCGAACGGTTGGAGAGGACTTCCGTGGTTATTGATCCGACGTTGCTCGGCATTCTCGCGTGCCCACAGGACAAGGGTCCTCTGCTGTTGGTCGGAGACGAGTTGCTCTACAACCCTCGCCTTCGGCGGGCGTATCCCATCGAGAACGGGATCCCCGTCCTGCTGATCGACGAGGCCAGGGACGTCGACGCGGCCGAGCACGAGACGCTGCTCGCCCGGGCGGCCGGCGAGGCCTGATCACACCGGCAGATCGCCGGTGAGATAACGCTGCAACGTCGGGGCGACGATCGCGACCAGGTCGTCGACGGGCAGCGACGCGAGTGGCTCGATTTCGAGGACGTACCGCGTCACCAGCACACCGGCCATCTGCGATGCCACCAATTGCATGCGCAGCATGCCGGTTCCGGGTGGTTCGTCGACGCGCGGTCCGAGGTCTCGGAGCACGACCTCGAGGAGGAACGTGCGGATGAGGGTCGGTTCGTTCCCCGCCATCGCGGACCGGAACGCCGCGACCACGGCGGGCTTGTGCGGCGACTCCCAGACCGAGAACACGGCCCGGGCGAGGCGGCTGCCGATCTCGTCCGGCGGGGTGTCGAGCACCGGCGCGATCACCTTCGTCGGGTCCACCGGAATGTCCACCGACGCGAGGAACAGTTGTCGCTTCGTTCCGAAGTAGTGGTGGACCAGAGCGGAGTCGACGCCCGCCCCGGAGGCCACGGAACGGACGCTGGTCTTGTCGAAGCCGTTCTGTGCAAACAGTTTTCGTGCGGAAGTCAGTATCCGTGACCGCGTGTCCGGGTTGCCCGGGCGTCGTCCGGTCCGCAGCCCGGGGGCGCCGTCGGTGCGTGTCGCGGGGTCGGTCATGGTGTGCGGCGCCTCAGCGTCGCGGCGCCCAGCGACAGTGCGAACAGGGCGAAGGCGGCGACCACCGCCAGGTCACGCCACATGAGGCCGGTCGCCCCGGGGTGGGTGGCGACCTGTTGCAACGCCTCGACGGCGTAGCTCAGCGGGAGGACGTTGCTGATCCACTCCAGCCAGGTGGGGAGCTGATCCCGTGGAACGAGGAGCCCGCACAGGAAGAGCTGGGGAACCACGACCACCGGCATGAACTGCACCGCCTGGAATTCGGTGCGCGCGAACGCGCTGCACAGCAGACCGAGTGCCACGCCGAGGATCGCGTTCAGCACGGCGATCAGCAGCACCCACGTCACGCTGCCCTCGGTGGTGAGGCCGAGAAATCCGAACGAGACCGCACACGCCAGCGCCGCCTGCGCCGCAGCGGCGCTGGAGAACGCCGCGGCGTAGCCGCCGAGCAGGTCGAGTTTGCCCATGGGCGTCGTGAGCAGGCGTTCGAGGGTGCCGGACGTCCGTTCGCGTTGCATCGCGATCGACGTGACGAGGAACATCACGACGAACGGCAGGATGCCCAGCATCGTGATCGCGACGCGCTCGAACAGCGATTGCTGACCGGGCGGCGCCGGAACGTTCTGATACAGGAAGTACAGCAGCACCATCAGCAGGCTGGGCACCACCAGAATCATGGCGACGGTGCGGTGATCCGTCCGCAGTTGCGCGAGGATCCGGCCCGCCGTGGCCGCGAAGATCGTGACGTTCATCAGTTCTCACTCCCGACATGTGATGCGCGGATGAGGTTCAGGAAGGCGTCTTCGAGGCTCGTCTCACCGGTCTGTTCCCGGAGCCCGCCGGGGGAGACCTGCGCGAGAACGTAGCCGTCCCGCATGAGCAGGAGCGACGCGCAGTGTTCGGCCTCGTCCATGACGTGGCTCGACACCAGCAGAGTGGTGCCGGCGGCGGCGAGTTCCTCGAACCGCTCCCAGAGTTCGACGCGCAGGAGTGGGTCCAGGCCGACGGTGGGTTCGTCGAGGACGAGGATCTCGGGGCGCGCCACCAGCGCGCACGCCAGGCTGACCCGGCCCAGCTGCCCACCCGACAGATCTGCCGCCTTCTGGGTGGCGAAGCGCGTCAGCCCCACCGCGTCGACCGCTTCGGTGACCGCGCTCGACGGCTGACCGTAGAGCGCGGCGAAGTAGGCGACGTTCTTCCTGACCGTGAGGTCGGCGTACACGCTGGGGGACTGGGTGACGTACCCGACGCGGCTTCGCAACGAGACCGAGCCTGCGGGGGACCCCAGCACGGTGACCGTCCCGGATTCCACGATCTGAGTGCCGACCACGCACCGCATCAGCGTGGTCTTTCCGCATCCGGAGGGTCCGAGGAGGCCGGTTATGGATCCGCTCGGCACCTGGACGTCGATGCCGTGCAGCACCTCGTTCCTGCCTCGGCGCACGTGCAGATCACGGATGTCGATCGCTGCACTGCCATTCATGGCGGGCCTCAATTCATCACTGGGTGAATTCATTGTGTGATGAATTATGCGACCGTCGGGGTGGCGGCGTCAACGGTTGTGGAGAATCGGGACGTGACCATCGATCGACTCGACCGGGCGGAACCCGTGGACGCCGCGCACATCGTCCTCGGATCCACGCTGATCGTCGGCGAGGTCCGGATCCGCATCGTCGAGGTGGAGGCGTACGGCGGCGAGAAGGACGGCCCGTGGCCCGACCCGGCTTCGCACTCGTACCGGGGGAGGACGCCGCGCAACGAGGTGATGTTCGGCCCGGCCGGGCACCTGTACGTCTACCGCAGCTACGGGATGCACTTCTGCATGAACGTGTCCTACGGGCCGGTCGGCACCGCGGGCGGGGTGCTGCTGCGTGCGGGCGAAGTGCTCGACGGGTCCGCGACGGTCCGGGCACGCAGACCCCGCGTGACGAGACCGGCCGACTGGGCGCGCGGGCCCGGCAACCTGGGGTCCGCGACCGGCGTCACCCTCGCCGAGAACGGTGCGGCACTGTTCGAAACCGATTCGCCCGTTCGGCTGGAGGTTGCGGATTCGGACGGCTGGGTGAGCGGCCCGCGGGTCGGGGTCAGCACGGCCGCCGACCGCCCGTGGCGCTTCTGGATTCCGGAGTCGCCGGCGGTGTCCGCGTACCGGAGAAGCCCGCGTGCGACGCCCGCCGACGAGCGGATGGGATGATCGAACCCGTGACTGAGAACATCATCGATGAACTGACCTGGCGCGGGCTCATTGCCCAATCAACCGATCTGGACGCGCTGCGCCGTGATCTCGACGCCGGACCGGTCACGCTCTATGCCGGTTTCGATCCGACCGGACCGAGTTTGCACGCCGGCCATCTCGTGCCGCTGCTCGCGCTGAAGCGATTCCAGCGCGCGGGCAACCGTCCCATCGTGCTGGCGGGTGGCGCGACCGGTCTGATCGGCGATCCCCGCGACGTCGGTGAACGCACGATGAACTCCGCCGACACCGTGGCGGAATGGGCCGATCGGATTCGGGGTCAGCTCGAACGGTTCGTCGAGTTCGACGACTCGCCGAGTGGCGCCGTCATCGAGAACAACATGAACTGGACCGGCAAGCTGTCGGCCATCGACTTCCTCCGCGACGTGGGCAAGCACTTCTCCGTCAACGTGATGCTCGCGCGGGACACCGTGAAGCGTCGCCTCGAAACCGACGGCATGTCCTACACCGAATTCAGCTACATGCTGCTCCAGGCCAACGACTACCTGCACCTGCGACGCAGCCACGGTTGTTCACTGCAGGTCGGCGGATCCGATCAGTGGGGCAATATCATCGCCGGCGTCGAGCTGAACCGGCGCGTCGACGCCGAATCGGTTCACGGTCTGACAGTCCCGCTCGTCACGTCGGCGGACGGCAAGAAGTTCGGAAAGTCGACCGGAGGCGGAAGCCTGTGGCTCGACCCGGAGATGACGAGCCCTTACGCGTGGTACCAGTACTTCGTGAACACCGGCGACGCCGACGTGATCAAGTACCTGCGGTGGTTCACTTTCCTCACCGCCGAGGAGCTGGCGGAACTGGAGACGGCCACCGCCGAGCGGCCGCATGCCCGCGAGGCCCAGCGCCGGCTCGCCGCCGAGATGACGACACTCGTGCACGGCGAAGCCAACACCCGTGCCGTGGAGCTCGCGAGCCAGGCACTGTTCGGCCGCGCGGAACTGCAGGACCTGGACGAGCCGACGCTCGGCGCCGCCCTTCGGGAGGCGTCCGTCGCAGAACTCGCGCCGGGCGAGCCGTCCAGCATCGTCGACCTTCTCGTTCTCAGCGGCTTGTGCGAGAGCAAGGGTGCGGCCCGCCGCGCTGTGAAGGAAGGCGGCGCCTCCGTCAACAACCAGAAGATCTCCAGTGAGGACTGGACTCCCGAATCGGGCGATCTGCTGCACGGGACGTGGCTCGTGGTTCGGCGCGGAAAGCGCAACTTCGCCGGCGTCAAAGTGTTGTCGAGCTAGCGTGCGGCGGGTCACAGCGGCGTAATTCGGACCTACTCCGTCCGGTGGCCCGCGCGTAGCGCGGGCCACCAGCGGATTTCACGTACCGGATGCCTTTGACCAGGGGATTTGACGCTCCGTTTTCATTCGCGTAACTTATTCCAGGTCAGAGCGACACGGACACCAACCCCGACCGAGAGGCCGGGGACACGAGGTTGGACGCAGGCGCCTGAACTTCCCGAGAACACCGAGCAAGTTTCGATGCTTTCGAGATGTCCTGATCGCCCCGGTTTGCGCCGGGACGCGGCAGGAGATAAGTTGGAACGGTTGCCCCGGAGCGGCTGAAGTTGTTACTTCGGCAGTGATGGTGTGCGCGTGTTCTTTGAGAACTCAACAGTGTGTCGATGAATGTCAGTGCCAAATGTTTTTGGTACTCCGCATCACGAGTGTTCAACCGCCTCTTGGGGTTTGGTTGATGTTGTGGTGTGGGTATTTGCTGGCTTCCCTCCTTCTTCCGTCGGTGGGGGGTCAGTGTTTGATTGAAGCTAGTTTGAGTTTTTGATCGCTAGTGATTTGACTCGATGTCTATGACTGATTAACGGGTTCGCCTGTGAAATCTAGAGTCTTCAACGGAGAGTTTGATCCTGGCTCAGGACGAACGCTGGCGGCGTGCTTAACACATGCA
>NZ_CP070609.1:0-1080000 GCF_017068375.1 Rhodococcus koreensis | reverse complement strand
GTTAACCCGTGTGGGGTAGCCGTAGCGAAAGCGAGTCCGAATAGGGCGTTTTAGTGGCATGTTCTAGACCCGAAGCGGAGTGATCTACCCATGGCCAGGTTGAAGCGACGGTAAGACGTCGTGGAGGACCGAACCCACTTAGGTTGAAAACTGAGGGGATGAGCTGTGGGTAGGGGTGAAAGGCCAATCAAACTCCGTGATAGCTGGTTCTCCCCGAAATGCATTTAGGTGCAGCGTCGCGTGTTTCTCACCGGAGGTAGAGCTACTGGATGGTCTAGGGGGCCCACAAGCTTACCGAAATCAGCCAAACTCCGAATGCCGGTGAGTGAGAGCGCGGCAGTGAGACTGCGGGCGATAAGGTTCGTAGTCGAGAGGGAAACAGCCCAGATCGCCAGCTAAGGTCCCTAAGCGTGTACTAAGTGGAAAAGGATGTGGGGTCGCGAAGACAACCAGGAGGTTGGCTTAGAAGCAGCCACCCTTGAAAGAGTGCGTAATAGCTCACTGGTCAAGTGATCCTGCGCCGACAATGTAGCGGGGCTCAAGTACACCACCGAAGCTGCGGCATTCACACAATGCACCCCTGCGATTCTGCGGAGTCGTGGGCAGTGGTGTGGATGGGTAGGGGAGCGTCGTGTGGCCATGGAAGCGGCGGGGTGACCCAGCCGTGGAGGCCACACGAGTGAGAATGCAGGCATGAGTAGCGAAAGACGAGTGAGAAACTCGTCCGCCGAATGACCAAGGGTTCCTGGGCCAGGTTAATCCGCCCAGGGTGAGTCGGGACCTAAGACGAGGCCGACAGGCGTAGCCGATGGACAACGGGTTGATATTCCCGTACCCGTGTGAACGCGCCCCTGGTGAATCAGTGATACTAACCATCCTGAAGCGTCCTTACGTCCCTTCGGGGGCCCTGGATGTGGATGCATGGGACCTGATCTGGTAGTAGCCAAGCGATGGGGTGACGCAGGAAGGTAGCTGAGCCAGTCAGTGGTAATACTGGTGTAAGCCTGTAGGGCGAATGGTAGGCAAATCCGCCATTCACACAGCCTGAGAGGTGACGCATAGCCGAATGAGGCGAATTCAGTGATCCTATGCTGCCGAGAAAAGCCTCTAGCGAGCTTTCACACGGCCCGTACCCCAAACCGACACAGGTGGTCAGGTAGAGAATACTAAGGCGATCGAGATAACTATGGTTAAGGAACTCGGCAAAATGCCCCCGTAACTTCGGGAGAAGGGGGGCCTCGTCCGGTGATCACTCTTGCAGTGTGAGCTGGGTGGGGCCGCAGAGACCAGTGAGAAGCGACTGTTTACTAAAAACACAGGTCCGTGCGAAGTCGTAAGACGATGTATACGGACTGACGCCTGCCCGGTGCTGGAAGGTTAAGAGGACCGGTTAGCTCTTCGGAGCGAAGCTGAGAATTTAAGCCCCAGTAAACGGCGGTGGTAACTATAACCATCCTAAGGTAGCGAAATTCCTTGTCGGGTAAGTTCCGACCTGCACGAATGGCGTAACGACTTCTCAGCTGTCTCAACCATAGACTCGGCGAAATTGCATTACGAGTAAAGATGCTCGTTACGCGCGGCAGGACGAAAAGACCCCGGGACCTTCACTACAGCTTGGTATTGGTGTTCGGTTCGGTTTGTGTAGGATAGGTGGGAGACTGTGAAGCGCTCACGCCAGTGAGTGTGGAGTCGTTGTTGAAATACCACTCTGATCGTATTGGACCTCTAACCTCGGACCATGATCTGGTTCAGGGACAGTGCCTGGTGGGTAGTTTAACTGGGGCGGTTGCCTCCCAAAATGTAACGGAGGCGCCCAAAGGTTCCCTCAGCCTGGTTGGCAATCAGGTGTCGAGTGCAAGTGCACAAGGGAGCTTGACTGTGAGACTGACAGGTCGAGCAGGGACGAAAGTCGGGACTAGTGATCCGGCACCGGCAAGTGGAAGCGGTGTCGCTCAACGGATAAAAGGTACCCCGGGGATAACAGGCTGATCTTCCCCAAGAGTCCATATCGACGGGATGGTTTGGCACCTCGATGTCGGCTCGTCGCATCCTGGGGCTGGAGTAGGTCCCAAGGGTTGGGCTGTTCGCCCATTAAAGCGGCACGCGAGCTGGGTTTAGAACGTCGTGAGACAGTTCGGTCTCTATCCGCCGCGCGCGTTAGAAACTTGAGGAAGGCTGTCCCTAGTACGAGAGGACCGGGACGGACGAACCTCTGGTGTGCCAGTTGTTCCACCAGGAGCACCGCTGGTTAGCTACGTTCGGAAGGGATAACCGCTGAAAGCATCTAAGCGGGAAGCCTGTTCCAAGATGAGGTTTCTCACCCCCTCGAGGGGGTAAGGCCCCCGGCAGACCACCGGGTTGATAGGCCAGAACTGGAAGTCCGGTAACGGATGCAGGTGACTGGTACTAATAGGCCGAGGACTTACCACAAAGAAGCTACGCGTCCACTGTGCAGTATCTGAAACAACACACGTTTCGGAACTGAAGAAGAAGAACCACCACCACCATCGGTCCAACGATGTGTGGTTGTGTCTTCGCTGATGTTCCGTGTGACAGTTTCATAGAGTTACGGCGGCCATAGCGGAGGGGAAACGCCCGGTCCCATTCCGAACCCGGAAGCTAAGCCCTCCAGCGCCGATGGTACTGCACCCGACAGGGTGTGGGAGAGTAGGACACCGCCGAACATCCGTTACCGAAAGGGGACCCAATATACTGGGTCCCCTTTCGTGGTTTGTGTGAAAGGAATGACTGTGTCGGAGAGTGACGACGGACGTCGGTCCTTCCGCGGAGGCAATGCCTCCAACAGCAATCGTGGCGGTGCGTCCAGCGGCGACCGTGGCGGCGCCGGCGGTTCGGGTCGTGGTGGCTCGTCCGGTGGTCCCCGTCGCGATTCGCGCGACAACCGTGGCGGTGCCGGCGGCGATCGTCGCGGTGGCGGACCCCGTCGTGGCGGTGAGGGCGGCTTCGCGCCTCGCGGACGTGAAGGTGACCGTCCGCAGCGGCAGCAGGCCCGTCCGGACGAACCGGATCTGCCCGAGAACGTCGAGGCCGGTGAGCTCGATCCCGCGGTACGTCGCGATCTGCTGAGCTTGGACAAGACGAACGCGAACACGGTTGCGCGCCACCTGGTGATGGCCGGCAAACTCGTCGACGATGATCCGCGACTTGCGCTCGCGCATGCGCGAGCGGCGCGCCAGCGTGCGGGCCGCATCGCCATCGTCCGTGAGGCCGCGGGTATCACCGCGTACCACGCCGGCGAATGGGCGGAGGCGCTGTCGGAGTTGCGCGCTGCTCGTCGCATGGCAGGCGGTCCCGGACTGCTCGCGGTGATGGCGGACTGCGAACGTGGACTGGGTCGCCCGGAGCGTGCGATCGAACTCGGGCGAAGCGAGGAAGCTGCTGCGCTGTCCGGTGACGAGGCTGCCGAACTGCGCATGGTGGTCGCCGGAGCGCGCATGGACCTCGGTCAGTTCGATCAGGCCGTGGTCACGCTGCAGACCCCCGATCTCGACGCCGCGCGGACCGGTCCCGGTGCCGCCCGTCTGTTCTACGCGTATGCCGATGCGCTGGTGGCGGCCGGTCGCATCGAGGACGGACTCAAGTGGTTCCTCAACGCCGCTGCGGCGGATCTCGAGGGTGACACCGACGCGGAGGAGCGTGTGGCCGAGCTGACCGGAGACGATCAGTGACGACCCTGCGAGAGGATTACGACGCTCTGCTGCTCGACCTGGACGGCACGCTGTACCAGGGGCCGCAGGAAATCCCCGGTGCGCGTGAGGCTTTGGCGACCGGGACGCAGCCCTGCTACTACGTGACCAACAACGCCAGTCGCAGTCCCGGCGACGTCGCGGAGCACCTGACCGAACTCGGCTTCGCCGCCGACGAGTCGACGGTGGTGACGAGTTCGCAGTCCGCGGCCAGGCTCCTCGCGGAGAACGTGGCACCGGGCTCGGCGGTGCTGGTCGTGGGCACGGAAGCGCTCGCCGACGAGGTCCGGAACGTCGGACTGCGTCCGGTGCGGTCGTTCGAGGACGCACCCGCCGCCGTCGTCCAGGGACATTCGCCGACCACGGACTGGGCGATCCTCGCCGAGGCGACCCTCGCGATCCGTGCGGGCGCCGTCTGGGTGGCGGCGAACCTGGACTCGACCCTCCCCACCGAGCGGGGTCTCGTCCTCGGCAACGGTTCGATGGTCGCGGCCCTGCGCGCGGCGACATCCCGCGAACCACTCGTGGCGGGCAAGCCGGCAGCACCGCTGATGGAAGACGCGATGCGCCGCAGCGGTTGTGTGCGGCCCCTGGTGGTCGGCGACAGGCTGGACACCGACATCGAAGGCGCCAGCAACGTCGGTCTCGACTCGCTACTGGTCCTCACCGGCGTGAGCACCGCGATCGACGTCCTGCGTGCCGCCCCGGAGCAGCGCCCCACCTACCTGGCATCCGCACTGGACGCACTCAACCGGCCCGCCGACGAGTCGCTGGTCGGTGAGGACAGCCGGTGGTCCGTCGAGTTCGACGGCACCGATCTGGTGATCGAACCGACCGCGGATTCGGCCGAGCCGGTGGATTCGACTGAGTTGCTGCGAGTGGTGGCCGTCGGTGCGTGGAAATTCCCCGACTTCGTGCGGATCACATCGACGACGCCCGCGGTGAGCGCGGTCGTGTCCGGCTGGGGTGCCTGAAAGCCGCCCGACCCGCGTTGTTCGTCACGCGATTCGCTGTATGCGTATCGGAACGCGATGGACTAGCGTTGTGCCCGATGAGCACGCCAATACCGCGCCCGGGAGCCCATCTACCTGGGCCTCCTCAGAGTGTCGACCCCGAGAAGATCCACACGGAGGTCGACGGATTGTTGTCGCGGCTCGGAGCCGTCGAACCTGATCCCGACGACGAGCACGGCGTCGGGGTCATTCCACGCAAAGCCCACCTTCTCGAGAAGGCGCACGACGTGCTGGTGGAGGCCCTGGCCACCGTGGACAAGATCTGACGTGGCCCGTCGAGCACGGGTGGATGCCGAACTCGTTCGGCGGGGGCTGGCCCGGTCCCGAGAACACGCGCAAGAACTCATCGCCTCCGGCCGAGTGCTGATCTCGGGTGCGGCAGCGACCAAACCGGCCACCGCCATCGAAGCGGGAACCCCGTTGCGGGTCGTCGAGGTCGACAACGAAGTGTCCTGGGCATCCCGTGGCGCGCACAAACTCCTCGGCGCTCTCGAGGCGTTCGGCCCCCGCGGACTCGAAGTCGACGGCAAGCGTTGCCTCGACGCCGGCGCATCGACCGGCGGCTTCACCGATGTGCTGCTGCACCACGGCGCGCGGGAGGTCGTGGCGGTGGACGTCGGGTACGGACAGTTGGTGTGGCGGCTGCAGTCCGACGACCGCGTGCACGTCGTGGACCGCACCAACGTGCGATCCATCGATGCCGAGCAGATCGGCGGCCCGGTCGAACTGGTGGTCGCGGACCTGTCGTTCATCTCCCTGAAGCTGGTTCTCCCGGCGTTCGTCGCCTGCGTGGGCGAGGGCGCAGACCTGATTCCGATGGTGAAGCCGCAGTTCGAGGTCGGCAAGGATCACGTGGGCTCCGGTGGGGTGGTGCGTGACCCGGAGTTGCGGGTCGCCGCGATACTGGATGTCGCGAAGACGGCGGCCTCGCTCGGACTACGTACCGTCGGTGCGGTGGCCAGCCCGCTGCCGGGACCGTCGGGGAACGTCGAATACTTCCTGTGGCTCCGCGCGGATGTCACACCCGGGACGGATGATGTACCGGTCGAGTCGGTAGAAGAGTTGATCCGCACCGCGGTGCAGGAGGGACCACAGTGAGCGGGGGAAGCAGCGGCGCCCAGCAACGCGAGCGGGAGATCCTGCTCGTGGCGCACCCGGGTCGCGCGGAGATCACGGAGACGGCGCGGCGCGTCGGCAAGATCTTCGAGCGGGCCGGGATCGGACTGCGCGTCCTCGTCGACGAGGTCGACAGCACTCGCATCGAACCGATGGACGGCATGGCGGCCGACGAATTCCTGGTTCCCGGGCTCGAAGTCACCATCGTGCAGGCAGGCCCCGACGCGGCCCTCGGGTGCGAGATGGTGCTCGTCCTCGGTGGGGACGGGACGTTCCTCCGGGCGGCGGAACTCGCCCAGGCCGCGTCCATTCCGGTCCTCGGCATCAATCTGGGCCGGATCGGGTTCCTCGCGGAAACGGAGGCCGAGCACCTCGACGAGGCGCTCGGACAGGTGGTGCGCCGGGAATACCGCATCGAACACCGCATGACGCTGGACGTGCTCGTCCGGGTGGACGACGAGATCATCGAACGAGGCTGGGCGCTCAACGAGGCGAGCATCGAGAACCGGTCCCGGCTCGGTGTCCTCGAGGTGGTGCTCGAGGTGGACGGGCGGCCGGTGTCGGCGTTCGGCTGCGACGGCGTGCTCATCTCCACACCCACCGGGTCGACGGCATACGCGTTCTCCGCGGGTGGCCCTGTGGTGTGGCCGGAGCTCGAGGCGCTGCTGGTCGTCCCGAGCAACGCGCATGCCTTGTTCGCGCGCCCCCTCGTGACGAGCCCGGAATCGCTGATCGCGGTGGAGACGGTGGCAGGCAGCCACGACGGCCTGGTGTTCTGCGACGGTCGCCGGACCCTCGAATTGCCTGCGGGCGCCCGCGTCGAAGTGGTGCGTGGCAAGGAACCCGTTCGCTGGGTACGACTGGATTCGGCGCCGTTCGCGGACCGGATGGTGCGAAAGTTCGAGCTGCCCGTCACCGGGTGGCGAGGAAGGAAGCCCTAGACGTGCTGGCAGAGATCAGGATCGACAACCTCGGTGTGATCTCCGAGGCGTCGGCGCAATTCCACGAAGGTTTGACGGTGCTCACGGGTGAGACCGGTGCGGGCAAGACGATGGTGGTGACGAGCCTGCACCTGCTCAGCGGTGCGCGAGCAGACGCGGGACGGGTTCGCCTCGGTGCGCCCCGCGCCGTCGTCGAGGGCCGGTTCATGACCGACGAAGGCTCGGAGCACGTCGAACGCGCCGTGTCCCGGCTGCTCGAATCGACCGGTGCCGAGCGCGACGAGGACGGCACCATCATCGCGGTCCGCACCGTCGGCAGCGACGGCCGGTCCCGTGCCCACCTGGGTGGGCGCAGCGTTCCGGCGGGCGTGTTGTCCGAGTTCACCGATCCGCTGCTCACCGTGCACGGGCAGAACGACCAGCTGCGGCTGCTCCGCCCGGACCAGCAGTGCGCCGCACTCGACCGATTCGCGGACAAGACGGTCGGTCCGCTGGTCGCGCGGTACCGCAAGCACCGCGACGAGTGGATGACCGCGCGATCCGAACTCATCGAACGGACCGGTCGTACGCGGGAACTCGCGCAGGAAGCCGACCAACTGACATTCGCCCTCAACGAGATCGACGGCGTCGCCCCGGCCCCGGGCGAGGACGAGTCGATCGTCTCCGAGGTCCGCAGGCTCAGCGAACTCGACTCGCTGCGGTCGGCGGCGGAGGAAGCACACGCCGCGCTCGCAGGCGGCGACGACATGGACGGCGACGGTGTGGCCGCGCCCGCGCTGGACCTGCTGTCCGAGGCGCGGGCCCGGATCGAATCGGCCACCGACCCCGAACTCGACGGACTCGGACCCCGCCTCGCCGAGGTGATCGCGGTGGTCACCGACGTCTCCGCCGACCTCACCACATACCTCGCCGGACTGCCCGCGGACCCGGGGGCACTGGACTCCCTGCTGTCCCGGCAGGCGGAGCTGAAGAACCTCATCCGCAAGTACGCCGCCGACGTCGACGGCGTCCTGGAATGGGCCGACAACGCCCGTGCGCGGCTCGAGAAGATCGACGTGTCCTCCGACGCGCTGGCCGCGCTGACGAAACAGGTGGAGGAGTCGGCGGCGTCGACCGCGGAGGCCGCGTCCAAACTGACCGCCGCCCGCGTCAAGGCCGCGACCAAACTCGCCAAGGCCGTCAGCTCCGAACTCGCCGGTCTGGCAATGGGCCGGGCGGCGCTCGAGGTGACAGTCCGGCCCCGAATCGCCGGACCCCAGGACACGGCCCCGCTCACCGTCGACGGCACCGAACTCCATGCGGGATCGTCCGGCGTCGACGAAGTGGAGTTCCGGCTGTCGGCGCACAGCGGCGCGCAGTCGCTGCCCATCAGCAAGAGCGCGTCCGGCGGTGAGCTCTCACGCGTGATGCTCGCCCTCGAGGTGGTGCTCGCCGGGTCCGACTCGGGCGCGACGATGGTGTTCGACGAGGTCGACGCCGGTGTCGGCGGACGGGCAGCGGTCGAGATCGGCAGGCGGCTGGCCCGGCTGGCCCGCACGCACCAGGTCATCGTCGTCACGCACCTGCCGCAGGTCGCGGCGTTCGCGGACACCCACCTAGTGGTCGACAAGGTCGACGACGAGGACGGCGTCGTCAGCAGTGGCGTGCACACACTCACCGACGACGAACGGGTCGTGGAACTGGCCCGGATGCTCGCCGGCCTCGACGACACCGAGACCGGACGCGCCCACGCGGAGGAGCTGTTGGCGACCGCCAGCGCCGAGCGTTCCGCCTGACCCGGCCCGGCGGGCCGTCCGTGGTAATGGTGTGACTGATGTGGTAAACGGTTCGGCGCGCCTCCACAGGTCGGTCCGGCTTCCGGTCCATCATCGAATCCATGAAGATGCCGGCACTGCTGTCACGTAACACCGAAACTTTGCCTGGGGTCAGCGGCATCGCCAGGGTGGATCGCAACACGGCCAAGTTGCTGCGCCGCGTCGGACCCGGTGACATCGTTGTTCTCGACGAGCTCGACCTCGATCGTGGAACCGCGGATGCCCTGGTGAAGGCGGGCGTCCTCGCAGTGATCAACGCGTCACCCTCGATCTCGGGGCGCTATCCCAATCTCGGCCCGGAGGTGATCGTCGCCAACGGGATCCTCCTGGTGGATTCGGCGGGCGCCGAGGTCTTCAAGAGCATCAAGGACGGCAGCAAGGTCCGGGTGAACGGGGGAGGTGTCTACTCCGGGGAACGGCGCATCGCCAAGGGCGACGAACAGACCGAGGCGGAGATCTCCGACCGGATGATCGAGGCGAAGACCGGTCTGGTCGACCACCTCGAGGCGTTCTCCGGCAACACCATCGAGTTCATCCGCACCGAGAGTCCGTTGCTGATCGACGGTGTCGGGGTCCCCGACGTCGACGTCGACATGAAGGAACGGCACGTCGTGATCGTGTCCGACGGCCCGGACCACGCGTCCGACCTGAAGAACCTCAAGCCGTTCATCAAGGAGTACTCGCCGATCCTCATCGGTGTCGGGGCAGGTGCCGACGTCCTGAAGTCGGCGGGCTATCGCCCGGATCTCATCGTCGGCGACCCCGAGGACATCACGAGCGCCACGTTGAAGTCGGGCGCCGAGGTGGTTCTCCCCGCCGATCAGGACGGCCACGCACCCGGTCTGTCGCGCATCCAGGACCTCGGCATCGGAGCGATGACGTTCCCCGCGTCCGGATCCCCGTCCGACCTGGCGCTGCTGCTGGCCGATCATCACGGCGCGTCGCTGATCGTCACGGTCGGGAGCACCGTCTCCCTCGACGAGTTCTTCGACCGCGGCCGCCGCGACAGCAATCCGTCGGCGTTCATGACCCGCCTGAAGGTCGGGCCGAAACTGGTGGACGCGAAGGCTGTCGCGACCCTGTACCGCAGCCGGGTGTCGGGCGGCGCGATCGCGCTGCTCGTCCTCGCCGCGCTCGTGGCGGTGATCGTGGCTCTGGTCGTGTCCAACGTGGGTGGTGAGGCACTCGATTGGGCTGTCGCGACGTGGAACAGCTTCGCGTTGTGGGTGCAGGGGTTCTTCAAGTGATTTCTCTGCGTCAACATGCCATTTCCATAGCGGCGATCTTTCTGGCTCTGGCAATCGGCGTGGTGATGGGCTCCGGCCTGTTGTCGAGTGGTCTCGTGTCGGGGCTGCGCGACGACAAGGCCGACTTGCAGACCGACATGGAGAACGCGACAGAACGCAACAACCAACTGACCGAGCAGTTGAACTCGGCCGACGGATTCGATTCCGCGGTGGGCGGCCGCGTGGTCGCCGACTCGCTCGCGCAGCGCACCGTGATGGTCGTGACGACCCCCGATGCCGACCCCGCCGACCTCGACGGGGTCAACCGGATGATCGCGCAAGCAGGAGGTTCGGTGACCGGGCGGGTGTCGTTGACCGACTCGTTCGTCGACGCCACCGGCGGCGACCGGTTGCGGACGGTCGTCAACAATGTGATCCCCGCGGGCGTCACGTTGAAGACCGGGGCCGTCGACCAGGGCAGCCTCGCAGGCGACCTGCTGGGTTCGGTCCTCATGCTCGGCAAGGAGACGGGTCAGCCGCAGAGTTCCGCCCAGGAGATGGCGCTTGCCCTCGAGACCCTGCGCGGCGCCGGATTCGTCAGCTACGACGACGGGGCCGTCCAGCCTGCGCAGGTCGCGGTGGTGCTGACCGGAGATCGGGACGTGGAGGACGGCGTCAGCGGCAACCGCGGTGCGGTCGTGGCCCGGTTCGCGGGCGCGCTGGACGCGCGCGGTGCCGGGGCGGTGCTCGCCGGACGTCCGGCCTCCGCCCAGGGCAACGGCGCGGTCGCCGTGGCACGCGCCGACGCCGCCCTCTCTGCGGCGCTCACGACGATCGACAACATCGACCGGGAAGCGGGCAAGATCACCGTTCCGCTGGCGCTGCAGGAGCAACTGAACGGCGGCGCAGGCCGGTACGGCACGGGACCCGGCACCACCGGAGTCACCGTGGGGGCCACCCCGGCGTAGCGCGCGTCACATCGGGGCGGGCAATCGCGGCGCGTTGTTTCCGGGACGTCCGCCGAGGTGTTACCGTGAAGTCCCGTGGGTCGGCAGGCCCCAGCATTGCTCGAACAGACCAAGCCCTGCACAGTCGTCACGGGAGCCCCTTTGCCACAGTCACGCACTCATTCGCGTACCGCCACCAAGCACATCTTCGTGAGCGGCGGCGTCGCCTCCTCACTCGGCAAGGGCCTCACAGCCTCGAGCCTCGGGCAATTGCTGACCGCGCGGGGAATGCGCGTGACCATGCAGAAACTGGATCCGTACCTCAACGTCGATCCGGGCACGATGAACCCCTTCCAGCACGGTGAGGTCTTCGTCACCGAGGACGGCGCCGAGACCGACCTCGACGTCGGCCACTACGAGCGCTTCCTCGACCGCGACCTGTCCGGTCAGGCGAATGTGACCACCGGCCAGGTGTATTCGACGGTCATCGCCAAGGAGCGGCGCGGCGAATACCTCGGCGACACCGTCCAGGTCATTCCGCACATCACGGACGAGATCAAGAGCCGGATCCTCGCGATGAGCGGGCCGGATCTGCAGGGACACCGCCCCGACGTCGTCATCACGGAGATCGGCGGCACCGTCGGCGACATCGAGTCGCAGCCGTTCCTCGAGGCCGCCCGTCAGGTGCGCCACGACGTCGGCCGGGACAACGTCTTCTTCCTCCACGTCTCCCTGGTCCCGTACCTGGCGCCGTCGGGTGAGCTCAAGACGAAGCCCACCCAGCACTCGGTCGCCGCGCTGCGGAACATCGGCATCCAGCCCGACGCGCTGATCCTGCGCTGCGATCGCGAGGTCCCCCCGGCGCTGAAGAACAAGATCGCTCTCATGTGCGACGTCGACGTCGACGGCTGCATCTCGACCCCCGACGCGCCGTCGATCTACGACATCCCGAAGGTGCTGCACAGCGAGGGCCTCGACGCGTACGTCGTCCGTCAGCTGGGACTGCCGTTCCGCGACGTGGACTGGACCGTATGGGGAAACCTGCTCGAGCGCGTCCACCAGCCGCGCGAGACCGTGCGGATCGCCCTGGTCGGAAAATACGTCGACCTGCCGGACGCGTACCTGTCCGTCACCGAGGCGCTGCGTGCAGGCGGGTTCGCGAACCGCTCGAAGGTGGAGATCTCGTGGGTGCCGTCCGACGCATGTGAGACCGAGGCGGGCGCGCAGGCCGCGCTCGGCGACGTCGACGGCGTGCTGATCCCCGGTGGCTTCGGCATCCGCGGCATCGAGGGCAAACTCGGCGCGATCCGGTACGCCCGCCACCGGAAGATCCCCCTGCTCGGACTGTGCCTGGGTCTGCAGTGCGTCGTGATCGAGGCCGCGCGCAGCGTGGGTCTGGACGACGCCAACTCCGCCGAGTTCGAACCCGAGACCACCCACCCCGTGATCTCCACGATGGCCGACCAGGAAGACGTCATCGCCGGTGAGGCCGACCTCGGTGGCACGATGCGCCTCGGCGCGTACCCCGCAGTCCTGGCGAAGGGGTCCGTCGTGGCGCGGGCGTACGGCAGCGAAGAGGTGTCGGAGCGGCACCGTCACCGCTACGAGGTCAACAACGCGTACCGGGACCGGATCGCCAAGAGCGGACTCCGGTTCAGCGGCACCTCTCCCGACGGTCACCTCGTCGAGTTCGTCGAGTACCCGGCCGACCAGCACCCGTTCTTCGTCGCCACGCAGGCCCACCCCGAGCTGAAGAGCCGTCCGACGCGCCCGCATCCTCTGTTCGCGGCGTTCGTCGACGCGGCGCTGAGGCACAAGCTCGAGGAGCGCCTCCCCGTCGACGTGCACGGTGAGGAGCGTGCGGCGGCCGCCGACGCCGAGATCGCCGATTCCGCCGACCGCGACGAGGTCGCGTCGGTCGACAGCGCGGGATAGGGCGAGACGGACCATGCCCGACATCGGCCGGCACGAATTCGAGACCCTCGACTCGCGCGCCGTCTACAGCGGCGCGATCCTCGCCCTGCGGGTGGATCACGTCGCAATGCCGGACGGCCGGACCGCCGAACGTGAGGTGGTCGAGCACCACGGCGCCGTCGCAGTCGTGGTGCTCGACGAGGAGGACCGGGTCGTCCTGATCCACCAGTACCGGCACCCGGTGGGGCGCCGGTTGTGGGAGATCCCGGCGGGTCTGCTGGACGAGCCGGGGGAGGACCCCGTCGACGCCGCGCGACGCGAACTGGCGGAAGAGACCGGCCTCGCGGCCCGGCGCTGGTCCGTCCTCGTGGATGTCGTTCTCTCACCGGGGTTCACGGACGAGTCGGTGCGCGTGTTCCTCGCCGAGGACCTGTACGAGGTGGACCGGCCCGACCCGGAGGACGAGGAAGCCGACCTCGAGATCGAGCGGATTCCGTTCGACGAGGTCGTGTCGATGGTGCTGAACGGGACCATCGTCAACGCCACGGCCGCATCCGGCGTCATGGCCCTCGCCGCCGCCCGGTCCCGGCCGGGCGGTCTCGGCGAACTCCGCGACGTGAGCGCCCCCTGGGTCGATCGCCCCGAACGGTTCAGCGAGCGGAAGCGCACACGTGCCGCTGGGGACGAAGCCGCGCGGACATGACGTGGTGATCGCCCTGCGGACGGGTGATCCGAACCGTGAACTGCCGCCGCTGGCGGCGAGTTCGGTGGCCCGGGCGCTGTTCGACGGGGGCCCGCTCCGAGGCCGGCGACCCACCTGCTCGACGGCGGCACCGACGTCCGCGTCGTCGAGGAGTTGCTGGGACACGCGTCGATGACGACCACGCAGATATATACGCTGCTGACAGTGGGTGCGCTGCGCGAGGTCTGGGCGGGAGCACATCCCCGGGCGCGGTAGCGGAAAGCGTGTCGAGGGGAAAATTCACGGTACGAGGCGGTAGCGTTCGTATAACGATGTGGGATCGACAGCGATCATCGAGAGAACAGGGGATCATCGGACCGTGGTGACACCGCAGCCGCCAGCGGCGGAGTCAGAGCACTCGCAACCGGAGGGCGACATGTTCGACGTGCGGCAAACCGACACCGCAGACTTGTTCGACGACGCTGCCGTGGTCGTGGAGGAGGAACTCGGCCCCACGGGTCGGCCGACGCGTGAGGTGCCGGAACCCGCCCCGTTGCCCTCGCACGGTCCGGCCAAGATCGTCGCGATGTGCAACCAGAAGGGCGGCGTCGGCAAGACGACGTCGACGATCAATCTGGGTGCGTCGCTGGCCGAATACGGCCGGCGGGTCCTGCTCGTCGACCTCGATCCCCAGGGGGCGCTGTCCGCGGGCCTCGGAGTCGCGCACAACGACCTCGAACTGACCGTCCACAATCTGCTCGTCGAACCGCGCGTCTCCATCGACGACGTCCTGATGCGGACGCGCGTCGAGGGCCTCGACCTTCTGCCGAGCAACATCGACCTGTCGGCGGCGGAGATCCAGCTCGTCACCGAGGTAGGCCGTGAGCAGACGCTCGGTCGCGTGCTGCATCCCGTGCTCGACCGCTACGACTACGTCCTCATCGACTGCCAGCCGTCCCTCGGTCTGCTCACGGTCAACGCGCTGGCCTGCGCGGACTCGGTGATCATCCCGATGGAATGCGAGTACTTCAGCCTGCGCGGCCTGGCGCTGCTCAACGACACGGTCGAGAAGGTCCACGACAGGCTCAACCCGCGTCTCGAACTCGCCGGCATCGTCGTGACGATGTTCGACTCGCGTACCCTGCACGCGCGCGAGGTGATGGCTCGCGTGGTGGAGGTGTTCGGGGATCTGGTCTACGACACTGTGATCAACCGGACCGTGCGATTCCCCGAGACCTCCGTCGCCGGGGAACCGATCACCACCTGGGCGCCCAAGTCGACCGGCGCCGAGGCGTACCGTGCGCTGGCACGCGAGGTCATTCACCGGTCCGGCCGGTAAGTGGTGAATACGCAAGACATTCCGGCACCACCGCAGACCGAGGGTTCGAACACCGAGGACCCGCAGGCGCCCGCCGTCAAGCCCGGCTTCCGGGTGACGCTGCGCAACTTCGAGGGACCGTTCGATCTGCTCCTCACCCTGATCAACCAGCGACAGCTGGACGTCACGGAAGTCGCGCTGCACCAGGTGACGGACGACTTCATCGCCTACACCCGCACGCTCGGCGCGGAGATGGGACTCGACCAGACGACGGAATTCCTGGTCGTCGCCGCGACGCTGCTCGATCTGAAGGCGGCGCGTCTGCTCCCGGCGGGGCAGGTGGAGGACGCCGAGGACCTGGCGCTTCTCGAGGCGCGCGACCTGCTGTTCGCCCGGCTGCTGCAGTACCGCGCGTACAAGCAGGTTGCGCAACTGTTCGGTGAGCTCGAGGCGGCCGCGCTGCGCCGGTATCCGCGGTCGGCGGCACTGGAGGACCAGTTCACCCAGTTGCTGCCGGAAGTGTTGCTCGGCGTCGACCCGCAGCGGTTCGCGGAGATCGCCGCGACCGTGTTCACACCCCGCCCGAAGCCCACTGTGGGACTCGACCACCTGCACGACATGCACGCGGTGTCGGTCCCCGACCAGGCGGCGCGGATGCTGGAACTGCTCCGCGAGCGAGGCGCCGGGGAGTGGGCGACCTTCGGCGACCTCGTCTCGGAGTGCGAACTCACCGCCCTGATCGTGGCAAGATTCCTCGCGCTGCTCGAGCTGTACCGCGAGCAGTCGGTGTTGTTCGAACAGCCCGAGCCACTCGGGGAATTGCTGGTGAGCTGGACCGGGGAACGCACAGACGCCCCGGTGACCGAGGAGGATTACGGATGAGTTCGGCCCCGCTCGACGAGCCGGACGACGAGGGCGCCGTCGACGCGGAACCCGAGCTGTCGGACACGGAACCCGAGTTGTCGGACACGGAACCCGAGTTGTCGGACACCGAACTCGCTGCGGTTCTCGAGTCGTTGCTGCTGATCGTCGACTCTCCGGCCGGTGCGGAGCAGCTCGCGTCCGCGACGGGTGCTTCTGTGAATCGCATCACGGAGACGCTGAACCGCATGTCCGCCGAGCTCACCGCCCGGGGAAGCGGGATGGACCTCCGATATGCCGGTGACGGTTGGCGTCTCTACACCCGCACCGCGTACGCGCCCTACGTGGAACGGCTCCTGCTCGACGGAGCCCGCTCCAAACTGACGAGGGCGGCGTTGGAAACTCTGGCCGTGGTGGCATACCGTCAACCGTTGACCCGCGCACGGATCAGTGCGGTGCGCGGCGTCAACGTGGATGGTGTGGTGCGCACACTTCTCGCTCGCGGGTTGATCGCCGAAGCCGGCGTCGATCCCGATACCAACGCCACGCAGTACTCGACGACGGAACTCTTCCTGGAACGGCTCGGCTTGGCGTCTCTGGCCGATCTTCCCGCGCTGGCTCCGTTGTTGCCGGATGTGGATCTGATAGATGACATCAGTGACAGTCTGGAATCTGACCCACGATTTGCGAGAATGAATAAAGCTACGGCTTCCACAGAAGAGTTGGACACCGGGCTGGACACCGAAGACTGACAGGGATAGTACAAAAGTGAAGAAACCCGCTCGCCGAGATGGCACACCGGATCGCAACAACAAGAAGCAGCGCCCCACCAGGTCGGAGGCCGGAGGGCGCACCAGGTCGGAGGCCGGAGGGCGTCCGGACAGGGCCGAGGCCGGTCATCGATCAGGCCGGCCCGACGCCGCGAAGGGCAAACCTGGCAGGCCCGACCCTGCCGCGAAGAACAAGCGTGGCAAGCCCAAGTCGGCCAAGCCGCAGCGCGCGCAGGCCCAGGCCCAGGCCCCCAAGATCAGCAACGCCAAGCCGGCCCGGCACCAGTACGCCGACGCCGATCGGCCCGTCGGCCCGCCGCAGGGCGACGGCATGCGCCTGCAGAAGGTTCTCGCTCAGGCCGGTGTCGCGTCGCGTCGTGCGGCCGAGGAACTGATCTCGCAGGGTCGTGTCGAGGTCGACGGCCGCATCGTCATCGAACAGGGACTGCGCATCGACCCCGAGAACGCGGTGGTGCGCGTGGACGGTGTCCGCGTCGTCGTCCAGAAGGACCTGGTCCACCTCGCCCTCAACAAGCCCCGCGGCTGGCAGTCGACGATGTCGGACGACCTGGGCCGCCCGTGCGTCGGCGACATCGTCTCCGAGCGGGTCGCCGCCGGTCAGCGGTTGTTCCACGTCGGTCGGCTCGATGCCGACACCGAGGGACTGCTGCTGCTCACCAACGACGGTGACCTGGCGCATCGGCTGATGCACCCGTCGTTCGAGGTGTCGAAGACGTACCTAGCGACCGTGTCGGGTGCTCTCGAGCGCGGCGTCGGTAAGAAGCTGAAGGAGGGTGTCGAACTCGAGGACGGACCGGCGAAGGTCGACACGTTCACGCTCCTCGACATCAACGAGGGCAAGTCGCTCGTCCGGGTCACGCTGCACGAAGGCCGTAAGCACATCGTTCGTCGCCTGTTCGACGCCGTGGGGCACCCCGTCATCCGGCTCGTCCGGACGGACATCGGCGCGGTCGCGCTCGGCGACCAGCGGCCCGGCACATTGCGCGTCCTGGGTCGTGGCGAGGTCGGCGGTCTCTACGGGGCGGTGGGCCTGTGAGTGCCTCGTCGCTGGTCGTCGCGATGGACGGCCCGTCCGGAACCGGGAAGTCGAGCGTTTCGCGGATGCTGGCGCAGCGACTCGACGCCCGGTACCTCGACACCGGAGCCATGTATCGCATCGCGACGCTGCATGTGCTGCGCAAGGGCGTGGACGTCACCGATCCCGCCGCGATCGCCGACGCGACCGTCGGTCTGCCGTGGTCGATCGGAACCGACCCGGCGGGCGAGCAGGTCCTGCTCGACGGCGAGGACGTGGGGGAGGAGATCCGCGGCGACGCGGTGACCAAGGCCGTCTCGGCTGTCTCCGCCGTTCCCGCGGTGCGCGAACTGCTCGTCGCGGCGCAGCGTCGTCTCACGGGCGAGACCGAACGGATCGTCGTCGAGGGCCGGGACATCGGCACCGTCGTGCTTCCCGATGCCGACGTGAAGATCTACCTGACCGCCTCGGCGGAAGCCCGGGCCCAGCGCAGGAATGCGCAGAATCTCGCGGAAGGACGAGGCGACGACTACGCGGCCGTGCTGGCCGATGTGCAGCGCCGTGACCACCTCGACTCCACGCGCGCCGTGTCGCCGCTGCGGCCGGCCGACGATTCCGTGCTGGTCGACACCAGCGAACTCGGAATCGACGACGTGATCGGCAGGTTGCTGCTGGTGGTAAGCGAAAGAAGTGGAGCAGGGCAGTGACCGAACAATTCACCACCGAGTTCGCAGGCGACGGAACCTGGAGTGAGGAATCCGACTGGGAGGTCCTCGACCTCGAAGACGGCGGCGACGGGGAGGCCCACGTCCCGGTTCCCACCCTCGCCGTGGTCGGACGCCCGAACGTCGGTAAGTCGACGCTCGTCAACCGGATCATCGGCCGCCGCGAGGCCGTCGTCGAGGACATTCCCGGTGTGACCCGGGACCGTGTCTCGTACGAGGCGAACTGGAGCGGACGCCGGTTCATGGTGCAGGACACCGGCGGCTGGGAACCCGACGCCAAGGGCCTGCAGCAGTCGGTGGCCCGGCAGGCGGAGCTGGCGATGCAGACCGCGGACGCGATCCTGCTCGTGGTCGATGCCGTCGTCGGCGCCACCGCGACCGACGAGGCCGTGGCCAAGGTGCTGCGCCGGTCCAAGACGCCGGTTCTGCTGGTCGCCAACAAGGTGGACGACGGCCGCACCGAATCCGAGGTGGCCGCACTGTGGTCGCTGGGGCTCGGGCAGCCGCACTCGGTGAGTGCGACGCACGGCCGCGGTACGGGCGATCTCCTCGACGAGGTGCTCGCCGCCCTCCCGGAGACCCCGCGCGAGGGCATCCCCGGCGGCGGACCGCGTCGTGTGGCCCTGGTCGGGAAGCCGAACGTCGGGAAGTCGAGCCTGCTGAACAAGCTGTCGGGCGACGAGCGTTCGGTGGTCCACAACGTCGCGGGCACCACCGTCGACCCGGTCGACTCGATCGTGGAACTCGGCGGCAGGCCGTGGCGTTTCGTCGACACCGCCGGTCTGCGCAAGCGGGTCAGCCACGCCAGCGGCGCCGAGTTCTACGCGTCGCTGCGGACGAAGAGCGCCATCGAGGCCGCCGAGGTCGCGATTCTGCTGATCGACGCATCCGAGCCGATCTCGGAGCAGGACCTGCGCGTGCTGAGCATGGTGGCCGACGCCGGCCGGGCTCTCGTCATCGCGTTCAACAAGTGGGATCTCGTCGACGAGGACCGGCGACTTCAGCTCGACCGCGAAGTCGATCGGGACCTGGTGCGGGTGCCGTGGGCGCAGCGCGTCAACATCTCGGCGCAGACGGGACGCGCGGTACAGAAGCTGGTGCCCGCCCTCGACACGGCGCTGGAATCGTGGGACAAGCGCATTCCGACGGGCCGGCTCAACACGTGGCTCAAGGAAGTCGTCGCCGCGACGCCGCCGCCGATGCGCGGTGGCCGGCTGCCTCGCGTGATGTTCGCCACGCAGGCCGGGACGCGTCCGCCGACGTTCGTGCTGTTCACGACCGGGTTCCTCGAGGCTGGCTACCGCCGGTTCCTGGAGCGGCGCCTGCGTGAGGAGTTCAATTTCGACGGCAGCCCCGTCCGCATCTCGGTGCGGGTGCGGGAAAAGCGTGAGCGGCGAAGTCGTTGATCCGACAGAATGTGCTCTGACCAGGCGATTAGCGTTACGGACTGCCACTGATGTAATCTCATCGAGCACCTGAACGAGGGTGTGGACGGGCTGTGGCGCAGCTTGGTAGCGCACTTGACTGGGGGTCAAGTGGTCGCAGGTTCAAATCCTGTCAGCCCGACCAGATGATCGGCGAAGGCGGTTTCCCGGAAACGGGGAGCCGCCTTTTCTGTGTCTCGGGCGCGGGACTCACGCCGTGACGATGACGGGGTCGCCGATCTTGGCATTGTCGTAGAACCACCGCGCATTCTCGGTGCTGAGATTGATGCAGCCGTGGCTGACGTTCTCGAAGCCCTGCGAACCCACCGACCACGGTGCGGCGTGCACGAAGATCCCGCCCCACGTGATGCGGGTGGCGTATTCGACGTAGAGGCGGTAGCCCTCCTCGTCGTCGATCGGGACACCGTACGTCGACGAATCCATGATCATGTCGCGGAACTGCTCGATGACGGGGAACGTCCCGAGTGGTGTCTCGTATCCGGGTTTGCCCATCGACGCAGGCATGGTCTGCACGATCTGGTCGTTGATGCTGACCGTGAACTGGTGCGTCGTCGTGTTCGCGACGGCGACGAGTGCGTCACCGACCTGGAACTGCGACTTTGCTCCCGCCGCTTCGACGGTCACCCCGGTGTGCGCCGGCCAGAAGTGGTCCGGGCTCCATTGCAGGGTGCGGTCGTCGATCCAGGAGAACTGCCCGGGCACCGGTGTCGACGGAGTGATCCGGACACCACGCTCGGCGAGCGCGCGATCGGCTACCGGAGACGTGAACCGGACGACGACGGGATGTGCGATGCCGACGACCTGACCGCTTGCGGGGGAGAGTGCCGGCGCGAGGATCTTTCCGGTGACGGCCGGGGGCGCCGCCGCCGCGGCGGCGCTCACTCCGCACACGGCGAGTGCCGCGAGTACCGAGACGAGGAACAGACGTCCGACCTGCTGAGCTTTCCACATGCCGTCCAGCCCTTCAGAGACTGTGAGCGTCATTTCAGTTAACCACGGCGATATCCGACAGCGGAACCGGGGAAACTGGGTGCATTACGCGCATCAGAGGGCCACGGGCGACGCGTCGTCGTCACATCGGCCGCGTTTCGCCGGTCACATAGGTGACAGACGGCGACGGAGGGATGTGACCGATGAACGAGAACGACGTGCTGGCGCAGCAGTTCGAGACGCATCGCCGGCACCTGCGGGCGGTGGCCTACCGGATGCTCGGCTCGCTCACCGAGGCCGAGGACGCGGTGCAGGAATCCTGGCTGCGGCTGAGCCGCACGGACACCGATTCCGTGGAGAACCTGGGCGGCTGGCTGACGACGGTGGTGGCCCGCGTGTGCCTGAACATGCTGCAGTCACGCAGGTCGCGGCGGGAAGAGCCCCTGGATGGACAGGTGCCCGACCCGATCGTGACGCTGACGGACGGAAGCTCCCCGGAGCAGGAGGCGGTGCTCGCCGATTCGGTGGGTCTCGCTCTGCTCGTGGTCCTGGGCACGCTCGCCCCTGCGGAGCGGCTGGCGTTCGTGCTGCACGACATGTTCGCCGTGCCGTTCGAGGACATCGCCCCGATCGTCGAGCGATCCCCGGCGGCCGCCCGGCAGCTGGCCAGCCGTGCACGCCGCCGACTGCAGGGCGCGCCCGTTCCCGACACGGATCCCGTCCGGCAGCGCGCAGTGGTCGACGCCTTCCTGGCGGCAGCGCGGGGCGGCGACTTCGACGCCCTCGTGGCGGTACTGGATCCGGACGTGGTGCTGCGGGCCGACACGGGCGCGTTGCCTGCGGGCGCCTCCACGATGGTGCGCGGCGCGGAGACCGTCGCGGGCCGGGTGCTCGGGTTCGCGCGGCTGGCCCGGTTCGCGCACCCGGCACTCGTCAACGGTGCCGCCGGTGTGGTCGCGATCTCCGAGGGGCAGCTGCTGTCGGTCCTGGGTGTCACGATCCGGCAGGGCGTGATCGTGGAGATCGACATCCTCGCCGACCGCGAGCGCCTCGCCGGGCTCGTCGTCGAGAATCTCGACTGACGAGCCCGGTCGGGGTCACTCCGTGCGTCGCTCACCGTCTCCGTGGGCGTTGCCGGTGCGTAAGGCGATCAGGGCTGCGGCAGCAAGGAAGATGCTGCCGGTCAGCAGCGCTCGCTGGAACCCGAAGGTGAGCGCCTCGGGCACAGGCGAATTCGCCGCGAGCAGACGCTGGGAATACGAGGTGGCGATCGCGGCGAAGATCGCCAGACCGAGCGCGCTGCCGACTTGCTGCGAAGCGTTCAGCAACGCCGCCGCGAGCCCGGCCTCGTCGGCAGGCACCCCCGCGTTGGCTGCGGTGGTGACGCCGACGAAGACGGCGCCGAGGCCCAGCGACACGATCATCAGCCCCGGGAACAGATCGGCGAGATAGGAGCCGTCGACCGGGATCCGGGACAGGTAGAACAGGCCCGCCGCCGCCACCAGCGCGCCCACGACGGTGACCGGGCGGGTTCCGATTCGCGTGAGCACCTGGGAGGAGAGTCCGGCTGCGACGCCGACGCCCAGACAGAGCGGAAGGTACGCCGCCCCGGTCTGCATGGGGGAGTAGCCCAGAACATTCTGCATGTAGAGGGTGAGGAAGAAGAACATCGCGAGCAGACCGGCGAACGCGATCAGCCCGGTGACATTTGCCGCCGCCAGGCCCTTGATGCGGAAGATCGACAGCGGCAGCAGTGGATCGGGGCTGCGCTGCTCGTTCACCACGAACGCGGCGATCAGGACGAACGCTCCGGCCAGCGCGCCGATCGTGCGGGCCGATCCCCACCCCTGGTCGGGCGCCTCGACCAGGGCGTAGACGAACATCAGCATGCCGCCGGTACCGAGCACGCCACCCACTAGGTCGAAGTCCGCGAGCCTGGCGCGGCGGCGGTCGTCGGGAATCAGCGCGTAGACCGCGGGAAGTACGAGAGCACATGCCACCGGGTTGACGAACAGCACCCATCGCCAGCCCGGGCCCTCGGTGAGCACACCACCGAGAAACACGCCGACGGCGGACGCGAGACCGCCCACGCCGGCCCAGACACCGAGTGCGGTATGGCGTTCGGGCCCTTCCTCGAATGTCGTCGTCAGGATCGACAGCGCGGCCGGAAGCATCAGCGCCGCACCCACACCCTGTGCCAGCCGGGCGCCGATCAGGATCTCCGCGTTGCCCGCGAAACCACCGGACAGCGAGGACAATCCGATGACGACGGTGCCGGTTACGAGTATGCGACGGCGGCCGAGGAGGTCGGCGAGGCGACCGCCGAGCAGCATGAACCCGCCGTAGGTGACGAGATAGCCGCTGGGCACCCACTGCAGTTGCTGCACCGAGAAGTCCAGGTCGCCGCGTATGTCGGGCAGCGCGATGTTGACGATGGATGCGTCGACGAAGTCGAGAAAGGCCACGGCGCACAACAACGTCAGGGTGAGTCTGCCGCGGGCGGTGGAGAGAAGCGGGGGTGCCGCAGTCGATTGTCGCGATCCGGACGTGCCGGTGATCGAGGTGTCCATGTCGAAGCCTTCCTGTGCTCTCGGGTTTCGTGCGGGCGGTGCGGCGCCGTCGGCCGTCACTTCTATGACCGACGGCCCGGCGGCGATGTGACCGCGCGCAGGCCGCGGCGCGAGTACTGTCGGAACCCGGCAGGTCACGGAAACGGGAGGCTGGCATGGCTGGACGGTTCGAAGGCACTGTGGTGATCGATCGCCCCATCGAGGAAGTGTTCGAGTACCTCGCCGCCGGGGTCAACGACCGGGAGTTCAGCCCGCGGGTCCAGGAGATCGTGAAGAAGACGGACGGTCCTCCCGGAGTCGGCACCGTCTTCGTCAGCACCGTCAAGGACGCGGGGATGACCACGAAGCGTGAGTTCGAACTCACCGAATTCGAGGCGCCGCGGAAGATTCGCTGGGCGGAGCGATCGAAGAATTCCGTGATCGCGAAAGAGGGCGGTTACGACCTCGAACCGTCGGGCGCGGGCACCAAGGTGACGATCTTCAATGTGCTGGAGGGTCACGGAATCGGGAAACTGATCGCGCCCCTCGCGCTTCGAGCAGCCCGCAAGGACGCGCCCGCATTCGCACAGCGAATCAAGGCTGCCGCGGAGAAGTGACTGGATCTACCGTGCCGGAATGACGAGCGCCAGTATCTGATCGACGCCCTCGGCGAGGGCGTCCGCCGCCGAGTCGTCGCCGGACAGATACCGGGCGAGACTCTGCTGGAACAGCCCGTCGAACACGGCGTACATGGTGGGCGGGGCGATCGTGATCGTGCGTCCCGCCAGTTCCGCATACCGGGACACGATGCGCCAGATCATGTTTTCGAGACTCTTGTCGATCGCGGCGACGTCTGCGCGGAACGACTCCTCGAACAGCGACTGCGAGCGGAGGTCGTACCAGAGGCGATGCATCGAGGCCTCGCCGCGGAGCGAATCCACCAGTACCCGGCCGAATCCCGCCTTCAACTCCTCGGGCGTCTGCGCCGTGGCGACCACGCCGTCGTAGCGCGTGACGCAGCGCGCCTTGTAATGGCGGACGCAGTGCGTGATCAGATCGACCTTGTCGCTGAAGTAGTAGTGCAGAACGCCGTGCGAGAACTCGGAGTTCTGGGCGATCTCCCGAAGGCTGGTGCGGGCGTAGCCGAGTTCCGAGAGGGTCTGCAACGCGGCTTCGGCGAGTTGATCCCGGCGCTCGGCGAATTTGTCGACCTGGCGGCGCGAGACCCGGTCGGCGTTCTTCTCGGCGACGGGTGTCACGGCATTCTTCCTGTTCGGCTCGCGGAGTCCAGCACGGTGAGCATCAGTCTAGCCCGCGTTCCTTGACGACTGTGTAACAAAAGCTTGACAATCGTCAAGAGAATTCTTGACAGTCGTCCAAAGTCGAATACGCTGTGATCCACACCACAATGCGAACAGTGTCTCGTGACGTGGTTTCCGCGAATCGTCTCGGTGCGAAGGCAGGTCGGAATGAGCGTGCGTGATCTTGCAGGACGAAAAGCGCTGGTCACCGGTGGTGCGAAGGGTCTGGGGGCCGGAATGGCCGCCGCTCTCGCCGAAGCCGGTGCGGCGGTCGTGATCGGCGACGTCCTCGAGGAAGAGGGACGCGCGACCGCCGACTCGCTCGGGAAGTCCGGTGTCGACACCGGATTCGTGACCCTCGACGTCACCGACGACGGCAACTGGGAGCGCGCCGTCGCTGCCACCGTGGAGCAACTCGGCGGACTCGACCTCCTCGTCAACAACGCCGGCATCGAGATCTCGTCACTCGTGGTCGACATCGATCCCGCCGACGTCCGCCGGATGTGCGACGTGAACATCCTCGGTGTCGCGCTCGGCCTGAAGCACGGTCTGCGCGCGATGCGTCCCGGCGGTGCCGCGGGCGCGGGAGGGTCGATCGTCAACGTCTCCTCGGTGGCCGCCACCATCCCGTTCCCCGGCATCGCCGGCTATTCCGCCACCAAGTCCGCCGTCGACCGGCTCACCCGGGTCGCGGCGCAGGAAGCGGGAAAACTGGGGTACGGCGTCCGCGTGAACTGTGTGTACCCCGGGCTGGTCGCCACGGAGATGGGACTCGGGCTGGCCGCCGACATGGAGCGGCTCGGATTGTGGCCCAGCGCCGACGCCGCGGTCGCCGACGTGATCGGCCTGACCCCGCTCGGGCGGCTCGGTGAGGTCGCGGACATCGCCGACACCGTCGTCTTCCTGGCTTCCGACGCCGCCCGCTTCGTCACCGGAATCGGCCTGCCGGTCGACGGTGGCATGGGCATGTAATTCGACCGCTCCGGCTCTCCCCGCATTCACCGAAAGGCACGTCATGACCGACAAGAAGCCCGTCATCGTCTACGGAGTCTCCGGTTACACCGGACGGCTCGTGTGTGAATACCTGCGCGAGTTCAACATTCCGTTCATCGCCGCCGGCCGGGACAAGAAGCGAATTCAGGAAGTGGTCGACCGGATCCCCGGCCTGGACACCGTCGACCACGAGGTCGTCGAGGTGGAACATACCGTTCCGGCGCTGACGGAGCTGTTCAGCGGCGCGCGGGTGGTCAGCAACATGGTCGGCCCGTTCATCAAGCACGGCGCCGTCGTCGTCGAGGCGGCCCTCGCCGCGGGATGCCACTACACCGACACGACCGGGGAGCAGGACTGGGTTCTGGACGTGCAGGCGAAGTTCGGCGACCAGTTCGCGGAGAAGGGGCTGCTGCTGTCTCCCGGCGTCGCCCAGATGTACACCACCGGCGAGATCGCGGCGAACATCGCGCTCGAGACGCCGGGGCTGGACACACTCGACATTCTGGTGCTGTGGAAGGGTTTTCCCACCTACGCGTCCACGCAGACGATCTTCACGATCCTCAAGGCCGACTGGTACTACCTGGAGCAGAACCGGTACGTGAAGTGGGACCCAGGTACCACTTTCGACGTCGTGGTGCCGGGACAGCACCAGATGGCCCTCGCGCTGCCGTGGGGCGGCACCTGCCACCCCGTGTGGTTCAAGGACGATCCGCGGGTGGCGAACGTGAAGGCGGCCGGCGGCGTGTTCGACCGCTCCGTGATGGAGGGCGTCGTCGCGACCCAGAAGATGGTCGAGGAGCAGATCAAGACCCTCCCCGCGGACGAGCAGGACGCGGCGCTCGCGGAGATCGCCGGCTCCGTGCAGGCAGGGATGCCGCCCAGGGAGAACCCCCGCGTCAACACGTCGCTCGACTCCGTGTACGCGTCGGGTCCGCTCGGCCGGGCGCACTGCGTCATCCACGGAAACTGCAACTACAAGCAGACGGGACTCCTGCAGGCGTACGCCGCGCACTCCCTGTTGCAGCAGTCCCCGAAGCGAACCGGCCTCGCATCGGCGTGTCAGGCATTCGGGCATCGCGAACTCCTCGGAGCCCTGCGCAGTTTCGGCCTCGTGATGGAGCCGGTGCTCACCGTGCAGAGCTGATCGTCCCGGCCGCGACCGTCAGGAGGACAGCACCATGCGATTGACCGACTACCTCGACAAGGGCGCCTCGCTCGGACCGTCGTCGCCGTGCCTGACGATGGGCGAGCGGACGCTGACGTACGCGGACGTCCAGGACCTCAGCCGGCGGGTCGCCGCGGCGCTGGCACGGTCGGGGATCGCCGCGGGCGACAAGGTGGCCGTCCTGTCCGGCAACGACCCGACCGCATTCTCCTGCGTGTTCGGGATCAGCCGGGCCGGGGCGGTGTGGTGCCCGATCAACCCGCGGAACGAAGCCGCGGAAAACAGGGACCTGCTCGACCTCTTCGACTGTCGCTGCCTGATCTTCCAGAAAGCGTTCGCGCCCTTGGTCGATCGGATCCGGCAGCAGTTACCGCTGCTCACGACGCTCGTGTGTCTCGACGGCGACGAGGCGTACGCCGACTCGTTCGACACCTGGCTGGGTGCCGAACGCCTCGACGCCGAGCCCGTAGACGACCTCGCGCTGATCGTCGGTACCGGCGGGACGACGGGACGTCCGAAGGGGGTGATGCTCACCGGCCGGAACATCGAGACGATGTCGGCGCTGACCCTGATGAGTTACCCGTTCGACGGCAGACCGGTGTACCTCGCCCTCGCGCCGCTGACCCACGCGGCGGGTGTCCTGTGCTTTCCGATCCTCACTCTCGGCGGGCAGGTGGTCATCCTGCCCGCGCCCGACCTCGGGCAGTTCCTCGCGCACATCGAGCGGGACCGCGTCACCCACACGTTCCTCCCGCCGACCCTGATCTACATGCTGCTCGACCACGCCGACCTGGAGACGACGGACCTCGGTTCGCTGCAATGCTTCTGGTACGGCGCGGCGCCGATCTCGCCGACGCGGCTGAGCGAGGCGCTGACCCGGATCGGGCCGGTGATGGCCCAGCTGTTCGGGCAGAGCGAGGCGCCGATGATGATCGCGACGATGGCGCCGAAAGACCACTTCGACGAGAACGGCTCGGTGGCCACCGCCCGGTTGAGTTCCGCGGGCCGACCCTCCCCGCTGGTCACGGTCGCGATCATGGACGGGCAGGGAACCCTGCTGCCGGCCGGGGAACGAGGCGAAGTGGTCGTGCGCAGCTCACTCGTCATGACGGGGTACTACAAGAATCCCGTTGCGACGCAGGAGGCGTCGGCACACGGCTGGCATCACACAGGCGACATCGGGTACCTCGACGAGGACAACTTCCTGTACATCGTCGACCGCGCCAAGGACATGATCATCACCGGCGGATTCAACGTCTATTCCGTCGAAGTGGAACAGGCGCTCATGGCGTACCCGGGCATCCAGGACTGCGGGGTGATCGGGCTCCCCGACGAGAAATGGGGCGAACGCGTCGTCGCCGTCGTCCAGACGCGAACCGGAAAGCCTATTGAGGCCGACGCGCTCACGGCGTTCGTGAAGGCGCGCATCGGCAGCGTGAAGACGCCGAAGGAGATCCTGGTCTGGCCCGATCTGCCTCGTTCGAAACTCGGGAAGGTCCTGAAGAACGAGATCAAACAGCAGTTGCTCGGCTGACGGCGGACGCCCGGCACGCGAGCCTCGAAACGCGGGGGACCGGAACGTGGGTTTCGCGGCGAGTGGCGATACTGTCGGGTGATGGTGAATGGGCACGTACTCAGCAGGGAACGGCTCGCCGACGCGCTGGCCCGCTTCGAACCACGGATCGTGGACCCGGCGAACCGGCGGTCCGCGGCGGTCGTGATCGCGGTGATGAACGACGGTGCGGACGGTCAGGCCGTTCCGCTGACCAGGCGCCCGAGCAAGATGCGCGCGCATCCCGGGCAGTTCGCGTTGCCCGGTGGCGGGGTGGACCCGGGGGAGACCGGCGAGGACGCTGCCCGGCGCGAACTGCACGAGGAACTCGGCCTCGACGTGGAGCCGTCCGCGGTGCTCGGCAGGCTCGACGACTACGTCACCCGCTCCGGGTACGTCATCACGCCCTTCGTCGTGTGGTCGGAGCAGTCGATCACCTCGCTCGTCCCCAATCACGAGGAAGTGGCGGAAGTGTTCGCGGTGGGCGTTGCCGAGATCGACGCCGAGCCACGATTCGTGGAGATCCCCGAATCGTCGAAACCGGTGATCCAGTGGCCGTTCCGGCGTCACCTCGTGCACGCCCCGACGGGCGCGGTCGTGTACCAGTTCCGGGAGGTCGCACTGCACGACCGGCACACCCGGATCGACGGTTTCGACCAACCCGTCTTCGCCTGGCGGTAGGCGGCCACGTTCACCGGGATACGCGACTAATCTCACAGTCCGTGACCTTCTTCGAGTCTCTCGCCCGCAAACTCGACCGCACCGGTGTCGACCCCGTCGTCTGGCACGCCCCGCCGCCCCCTCCGCTCACGGGAGTGCTCGCTCCCAACGGAGTGCTCGACGGCGTGCACCGCTGGGCCCTGCCCACCGGAGAGGGACCGGAGGACGTGGCCGTCGATCACGACGGCCGGGTGGTCACCGGAGGCAACGACGGCCGGATCTGGCGGTTCGACAGCCGCGGCGACGCCACCGAACTCGCGAACACGGGTGGGCGGCCCCTCGGGGTCGAGGTCCTCGACGACGGCCGGTACCTGATCTGCGACGCCGAGCGCGGCGTGCTGAGGGTGGACGAGAAGGGGCGCGTCGACGTGCTCGCCGACACCGCGGTCGGGCGCCCGCTCGTGGCGTGCAACAACTCCGCTGTCGGCCGCGACGGCGTCGTGTACTTCACCGACTCCTCCGCGCACTTCACGATCGCCGACCACCGCTACGACCTCCTCGAACACCGGGGGACCGGTCGCCTGCTGCGGCTCGACCCGCGGACCGGGGAGACCGACCTCCTCGCGGAGGGACTGCAGTTCGCCAACGGCGTGGGATTGGCCTCGGACGAATCGTTCGTCCTCGTCGCCGAGACCGGCTCGTACCAGATCTCCCGCGTCGACCTGACTGGACCATCGCAGGGCCGGACGTCCGTGTGGGCCGAGAATCTGCCCGGCATCCCGGACAACATGACGTCGCAGACCGACGACGGGCTGTTCTGGGTGGCGCTCTACAGCCCGCGGATGCGGCTGCTGGATCTGCTCGCGCCGTACCCCGCGCTGCGCATCGTCGCGGCGAACCTGCCCGAAGCCGTCCAGCCGAACCCGGTGCACGCGGGCTGGGTGGTTGCCCTCGATCAGCGTGGCGAGATCGTGCACAGCCTGCGCGGCGGCAAGGGCAGTTACGCACCCGTCACCGGTGTGCGGGAGCACGACGGGTGGCTGTACCTGGGAAGTCTGACCGCGGACGCCGTCGCGCGGGTTCCGCTCCCGCCACGACCGGACATCGCTGCGGGCGAGTGAGAAGGGCCTGACCTGCTCCGATGGATTCTCCGGGGGACGATCGGCGGACCACCGCCGCGGTTGTGGAAGAGTGGCGAGAGCGGTGCGACGAGCGCCCGAGAACAGGTCCGCACTCGACGCTGGGGAGATATTGGTGAATTCGGTGGACCGAGACACTGTGCGGTCGGACCGGATCGTGACCGTCCCGAATCTCCTGAGCGTGGTGCGCCTGCTCGGAGTGCCGCTGTTCGTGTACCTGCTTCTCGTCACGCACTCCGACGGGTGGGCCCTCGCGATCCTCATGATCAGCGGCTTCACCGACTGGCTCGACGGCAAGCTGGCCCGGATCCTCGACCAGTCGTCGAAGCTGGGTGCGCTGCTCGACCCGTTCGTCGATCGCCTCTACGTCGTCACGACGCTGGTGACGTTCGTCGTGCGCGGATTCATCCCGTGGTGGGTGGCGGCGATCCTGATCGGCCGCGACGCCGTTCTCGCGCTGACACTGCTGATCTACCGGCGGCGCGGACTGCCACCCCCCGACGTGATGTACCTCGGCAAGGGGGCCACGTTCCTGCTCATGTTCGCACTGCCGATAACCCTCGCGGCGCAGGGCGACTGGAGCATCGCCGCCGTGGCGGAGCCGCTCGGCGCTGCACTGCTGATCTGGGGCACGGTGCTGTACGTGTGGACCGGGCTGCTCTACACCGTCAACGCGCTGACCGTCGCGCGCACCGTTCCCGCGCGAGGATCGGGCGGCGACGAACGCGAGGTCCGCTGATGACACGCACCGAGTCCGGCGTCCGCAGGAATCCGGTGCCGTCCCTGCTGCAGTCTCTGATGAACGATCATCTGGACCCCGGCTACGAGGGCGCGGCCGAGGATCGCGAGCACGGACATTCGCGGCAGACGCGGGTCGGCCGGCAGGTGTGGATCGCGATCGGCGCACTGCTCGTGGGCCTGGTGCTGTCGGTCGCCTACCGCCAGGCCACCGAACGCATCCCGGGCACCGAGCAGGTGCGGACCGAACTCCTGAGCAAGGTGCAGGACGCGGAGGACCGGGCGGGCGCCCTCGCGGCAACCCGGGACACGTTGTCGGCACAGGCCGACGACGCCCGCGCCGCCGCGCTGGCCGGCGACGCCCGCGGTGACGCACTGCTCGACGAGCTACACGGGCTCGAGGGGGACGCCGGGGTCGAGGCCGTGCACGGTCCCGGACTGACCGTGACGCTCACCGACCCCGCAGCCAAACCCAACCTGTCCGACTCGTCCCAGCGCAGTGTCGGGGGGAAGGCGGTGGTGCTCGATCGCGACCTGCAGTCGGTGGTCAACTCGCTGTGGGCGGGCGGCGCCGAGGCCATTGCGGTCGGCGACGTGCGGATCGGCCCGTCGGTGACGATCCGGCAGGCGGGTGGCGCGATGCTCGTGGACAATCAGCCGGTGTTCTCGCCGTACGTGGTCTCCGCCATCGGCCCGCAAGGGCCGATGCAGACCGGATTCGTGGTGAGCGACGCCTACCTGCGGATGTCGAGCGTGGCGCAGTTGTACGGCATCGGATTCGCGGTCGCGGAGGCCGACGATCTCCACTTGCCCGCCGCCCCGGCGCGGGAAGTGCGGGCAGCCCGGGAAGCAGGAACACGATGACAACGGCGGAGTCGGATGGAGGCGTCACACGAATGAAGGCAGCACTGAAGGGCGGATCCGCGATCTACGGGGTGCTCGCCCTGGTCGTGGGAATCGTGCTGGGGGTGGTGTTCAGCCCGCAAGTGCCCGACGCAGTGCAGCCCTACCTGCCCATCGCCGTCGTCGCCGCGCTCGACGCGGTGTTCGGCGGATTGCGCGCATACCTCGACGAGATCTTCGACTCGAAGGTGTTCGTCGTCTCGTTCGTCTTCAACGTCCTCGTGGCGGCGCTGATCGTGTGGCTCGGCGACCAACTCGGTGTCGGAACCCAGCTGTCCACCGCGATCGTCGTCGTCCTCGGCATCCGCATCTTCGGCAACGCGGCCGCACTGCGGCGTCGTCTGTTCGGGGCGTGATCGCGACGTGAGCGGGCACGAGGGCAGACACGAACTGCACGGCAACGAACCCACGACGTCGCGGCGCTCACACGTCGTCTTCGCGCTGCTGGCCGCGCTCCTGCTCGGCGGGCTGGGAATCGCGATCGTGACGCAGGTGAAGAACACCGGGTCCGGTGACACGCTCGACTCGGCGAGCCCCGCGGATCTGCTGGTCGTCCTGGACACGCTGAATCAGCGGGAGGCGGCCCTGCGGCAGGAGATCGCATCGCTGGAACAGACCTTGGCAACCTTGCAACAGAGTGGCAGTTCCGGGGCGGCACTCGACGAGGCGCAGGCCCGGTTGACGGCCCTGTCGATCCAGGTCGGGAGCGCACCGGCCACCGGCCCCGGCGTGACGATGCGCATCACCGACCCCAACAAGGGCGTCGGATCCGAGGTCCTGCTCGACCTCGTCCAGGAACTGCGCGCCGCGGGCGCCGAGGCCGTGCAGATCCAGGGGGCCGACGGCCCGCCCATCCGGATCGGCGTCGACTCCTGGGTGTCCGGTTCGGCAGGCGGCGTGTCGGTGGACGGCCGCAAGGTGAACGCCCCCTACGGAGTTGTCGCCATCGGTGATCCGCCGACTCTGGCGGCGGCCCTGAACATTCCCGGCGGGGTGGTCGACACGGTCGCGCGCAGCGGTGGGCAGTTGACGATCGAACAATCGCAGCAGGTCACGATCTCCGCCTTGCGGGAGGCGAAACCTCGCCAATACGCTCAGCCCGGAAATTGATCTTCGCATCCGCCCGCGGATTGCCATCGAAAGGACGCCACTGTGAGTGAGCTCGAAATCCCCGCCGATCGTCGGTACACCGCCGAACACGAGTGGGTCGAGCGGACGGGGCCCACGACGGTACGCGTCGGCATCACCGATTTCGCGCAGTCCCAGCTCGGCGACGTCGTGTTCGTCCAGCTTCCGGCGGTCGACGAGGACGTGGCGGCGGGAGAGTCGTTCGGCGAGGTGGAATCCACCAAGAGCGTCTCCGACATCTTCGCCCCGCTGACGGCGAAAGTCGTTGCCGCCAACGCTGATCTGGACGGCAACCCGGAACTCGTGAACTCCGCGCCCTACGGGCAGGGGTGGCTGGTGGAACTCGGCGTCGACGACGAGGCGGCCCTCGACGCCGCACTGGCCGAAATGCTGGACGCCGCCGGGTATGCAGACATCACGGCAGGATAATTTCCCGCCGAACACGCGAAGCGGAAATCGGATAGTTTTGGAAGGTGCCGACAGCCCGGAAAACGGGGTTGCCGGGGAAATCCGCTGTCGGAATACCGGTTCGTAATGTACTGGCGGCCTGTCTCACTACACGCACCGGCGTGCGCAGGGTACGGTCAATGTTGAACGCATGTGCCGTGTCGGGGCGCAGGTCCGTAGTTTGAATGTGATCGTGGGAGTTTGCACAGAAGTTAATGTGCACGGGAACCGAATTATGTAGTACCGAGTGGCATTGCGTAGTCCAGCGAATCTTGCTGGATGATCGAACTAGGAGGAGAAACGGTGAGCGAGAACGGCAACGACGCGGTCTATGGGGAGACGCCGGCGGAAACCACGTCGGTCTTCCGCGCGGACTTTCTCAATGAGCTCGACAACTCCTCGGCAACCCAGGCTCCGGAAGCTCCGGTGTCGGGTGTGGAGGGACTGCCCGCGGGCTCTGCTCTGCTCGTCGTCAAGCGTGGACCGAACGCAGGGTCGCGCTTCCTGCTCGACCAGCCGACGACGTCCGCGGGACGGCATCCCGACAGCGACATCTTCCTCGACGACGTGACGGTCAGCCGTCGTCATGCGGAGTTCCGTCAGGAGGACGACGAGTTCCAGGTGGTCGACGTCGGCAGCCTCAACGGCACCTACGTCAACCGCGAGCCGGTCGACTCGGCAGTCCTCGCGAACGGCGACGAGGTGCAGATCGGCAAGTTCCGGCTGGTCTTCCTGACCGGACCCCGGACCACGGCCGGTGGCTCGCAGATCGGTGAGACGTCAGCTGGTGCGGGTAGCCAATGACCGCGGTGCGGCAGCAGCAGGCGCACTCGGGGATGTCGATCGGCTCCGTGCTGGATCGACTGCGCCCCGATTTTCCTGATGTGACGATCTCGAAGATCCGATTCCTCGAAGCAGAGGGTCTCATCAGCCCGCAGCGCACTCCCTCGGGGTATCGGCGATTCTCGATCGCCGACACTGAACGACTGCGCTACGTCCTGACTGCGCAGCGCGATCAGTATCTGCCGCTGAAGGTCATCAAGGAGCAGCTCGAGGCCATCGACAGAGGTGTGGCCACGGTCGGCGCAGGCGATTCTTCGCCGCGCCGGCCGCGCGCGCTCACGGTGGCCCCGGGCGAGGTGTCCCCGGAGGAATTCCGCACCGACCGCGAGGTGCGGATCAGCCGCGACGATCTGATCTCCCGGGCAGGGATCGACGAGAAGTTCCTCGTCGAGCTGACGCGAGGCGGCCTGGTCGTTCCCGGGCCTGCGGGGTTCTTCGACGAGGACGCGGTGACGCTGGCGCGCACCGCGAGAGCGATGTCCGAGTTCGGACTCGAGGTGCGGCACCTGAGGGCGTTCAAGCTGGCCGCCGACCGCGAGGCCGGGTTGGTCGCGCAGATCGCCGGGCCCGTGGCCAAGGGCCGCGACGCGGGCGCGCGTGATCGCGCCGAGGAGATGGTGCGCGAACTGGCCGCGTTGTCTCTGACGTTGCACACCTGCCTGGTGAAGTCGGCAGTCCGAGGTGCGCTCGATCGGTGAGGTGAGTTCGCCGGCGGTCCCACCTCGGGAACTTCCCAACGACGCTGCGCTCGAACGGCTGTACGGTCGAAGAGCAGACACGAATCGAATAGAATCCTGGTACGGCATTGTGTGCCGCGGACGGACCATTGCAGGGTGGAGGCAGACGCGATGAGCGAAATGCACGTGATCGGAGTTCGTGTCGAGCAGCCCCAGAATCAACCTGTCCTGCTGCTGCGGGAAACCGACGGCGAACGGTACCTGCCCATCTGGATCGGACAGACCGAGGCCACGGCCATCGCACTCGAGCAGCAGGGTGTCGAGCCGGCGCGTCCGCTGACCCACGACCTGATCAAGAACCTGATCGAAGCGTTCGGTCGCACCCTGAAGGAAGTTCGCATCGTCGACCTCCGCGAGGGCACGTTCTACGCCGACCTGGTGTTCGACCAGAACACCCGGGTGTCGGCCCGCCCGTCCGACTCCATCGCGATCGCACTGCGCATCGGGGTCCCGATCTTCGCCGAGGAATCGGTTCTCACGGAGGCCGGTCTGGTCATGCCCGACGAGCGTGAGGACGAGGTCGAGAAGTTCAAGGAATTCCTCGAGTCCGTGTCGCCGGACGATTTCAAGGCCACCGACGGCTAGGTTTCCCCAGCGGAATAGCCGCCGGCGCAGTAATGGTTGAGGTTCTTCCGGCGCGTTGCGTTGACCCGGTCTCCTCGGAGTCATAGCGTTCGGTGCAGTGATTTTCTGCCCTGCAGATTGTATCGGGCGTACGCTGAGTAGGTTCAGGGTACGGACTAGCTCGATGTCACTGGTGGCGCTTGCGCCGGTCGATGTGCTGCGGATTGCCGTGGACACTGGCGACGAGCGTCACAGGCGCACTGATCGTCGGGTTCAGTGCAACATGCGAGAGGGAGTAGTCAGTGGGAGATCGGCCGCAGGAGAATGCGCTGAATCTTGCGCCCGGCGACAACGTTGCCGAGCCCGAGTTCAGCTCCGAGGAGATCCAGCCGGGCCTCTTCCCGGACGATTCCGTGCCCGACGACCTCGTCGGATACCGCGTCCCCATCGCCTGCCAGATCGCGGGAATCACCTACCGTCAGCTCGATTACTGGGCTCGCACATCTCTCGTGGTGCCGTCCATCCGTGGCGCGGCCGGGTCGGGCAGCCAACGGCTGTACTCGTTCAAAGACATCCTCGTCCTCAAGATCGTCAAGCGCCTGCTCGACACCGGAATATCCTTGCAGAACATTCGCGTGGCCGTCGACCACCTCCGTAAGCGCGGGGTGCGAGACTTGGCCAAAATCACACTTTTCTCGGACGGGACCACGGTCTACGAGTGCACGTCGGCCGAGGAAGTCGTCGATCTGCTTCAGGGCGGGCAGGGTGTGTTCGGTATCGCGGTCAGTGGTGCAATGCGCGAACTGACCGGCACCATCGCCGATTTCCCGGCGGAGCGCGCCGACGGCGGCGAGAGCGAGCAGAGCCCCGAGGACGAGCTGGCGTCGCGGCGCAAGAACCGCGCGAACCGCAAGACCGGCTAGACCGCAACCCCAGAGCACGGCGCTGGTGGCGCCGCTGCCTGTGCTCGTGGCATAGACTGGCGGTGCGTCGACGCCGTGCGGGAGAGTTCCGGGCACTGCATGCACAGCAGCATCGTGCGTGCGGGAGTTCGGGCGCCGAAGGAGCAACACCTCCCCGTCAATCTCTCAGGCAAACAGGACCGTGCGGGCTCCGACGCCTCTGGAAAGCGGTGGGAGCACCCACCCGCCCACGGGGAAAGGGCCGTGTTCGCACGCGAACGACGGTACCGAATCTCTCAGGCGCTCGACCCGAGCAGGCGACAGAGGGGGAGGGGCGTTCCGCAGAGCGGGGCGTGTCCTGATCCTCCGAACTGCTTGGGAGTTGTCGTGATCGACGCTGGAAGCCGTACATTCGCCGATCGTCATGTCGGCCCGAACGCTGCGGAACTCGCGCACATTCTCGAACTGGTCGGAGCCGATTCGCTCGACGATCTCGCGTCGAAGGCCGTTCCCGCCGTCATCCTGGACGGGGTCACGGGCGGCATCGCCGACGGCCTCGACGCCCTGCCCGCACCGGTCTCCGAGCACGAGGCGCTCGCCGAACTGTCCGCACTCGCCGCGCAGAACACCGTGGCGACGTCGATGATCGGGCTCGGCTACTACGACACCCTCACCCCGCCGGTTCTGATTCGAAACATCATCGAGAACCCGGCCTGGTACACGGCCTACACGCCGTACCAGCCCGAAATCAGCCAGGGCCGCCTCGAGGCCCTCCTCAACTTCCAGACGATGGTCGCCGACCTGACCGGCATGGAGGTCGCCAACTCGTCGATGCTCGACGAGGCCACCGCCGCCGCCGAGGCGATGACCCTGCTGCGCCGGGCGAGCAAGAGCAAGTCTCCGCGGTTCGTCGTCGACGCCGACCTGTTCCCGCAGACGCTGGCCGTCGTCGAGACCCGGGCCGAGCCGCTCGGCATCGAAATCGTGGTGGCCGACCTGTCCGCCGGCCTGCCGGACGGCGACTTCTTCGGCGTCCTCGGGCAGATGCCCGGCGCGACCGGTCGCATCGCCGACTACACCGACGTGATCGCCGCGGCCCACGAGCGCGGCGCACTGGTCGCGGTCGGGGCGGATCTGCTGGCGCTGACTCTCCTCACCCCGCCCGGCGAGATCGGGGCCGACGCCTGCTTCGGCACCACCCAGCGGTTCGGTGTCCCCATGGGCTTCGGTGGCCCGCACGCCGGCTACCTGGCCGTGCACACCAAGCACGCACGCCAGCTTCCCGGCCGCCTGGTGGGCGTGTCCGTCGACGCCGACGGCGACAAGGCGTACCGGCTGGCGCTGCAGACCCGCGAGCAGCACATTCGCCGTGAGAAGGCGACCTCGAACATCTGCACCGCGCAGGTGCTCCTCGCGATTCTCGCGGCCATGTATGCCAGCTACCACGGCGCCGAGGGCCTGAAGGCGATCGCCCTGCGCGTGGCGAACACGGCACACTCCCTGGCCGCCGCACTCCGCAGGACCGGGGCCGTCGTCGTGCACGAGCACTTCTTCGACACGATCCTCGTGCGCGTCGACGGCCGGGCGGCGGACGTGGTGGCGAAGGCGAAGGACGCCGGCATCAACCTGCGGCTCGTCGGCGCCGATCATGTCGCCGTCGCCTGCGACGAGGCCACCACAGACGACGACATCGCCCACGTGCTGGCGGCGTTCGGCGGCGACGGCGCCGTGGCCCCCGAGGCGGGCACGTCCGTCCCGGACGCGCAGCTCCGCGGATCCGACTACCTGCAGCACGAGGCGTTCACCCGATACCGCACCGAGACCGCGATGCTGCGCTACCTGCGTGCGTTGTCCGACAAGGACATCGCACTCGACCGCAGCATGATCCCGCTCGGCTCCTGCACGATGAAGCTCAATGCCACCGCCGAGATGGAAGCGATCACCTGGCCCGCGTTCGCCGGACTGCACCCGTTCGCGCCCACCGGAGACACCCCGGGCATTCTCCGCATCATCAAGGACCTCGAGAACTGGCTCGTCGCCGTCACCGGCTACGACGCCGTCAGCCTGCAGCCGAATGCCGGCAGCCAGGGCGAGTACGCCGGGCTGCTCGCGATCCGCAACTACCACCTCGGCCGCGGCGACGATCACCGTGACACCTGCCTCATCCCGTCGAGTGCCCACGGCACCAACGCCGCATCGGCGGTCATGGCCGGGATGCGCGTCGAGGTCGTCGCGTGCCGCCCGAACGGTGACGTAGACCTCGACGACCTGCGGGCGAAGATCGCCGACCACGCCGAGCGCCTCGCGGCGATCATGATCACCTACCCGTCCACCCACGGGGTGTACGAGCACGAGATCGCCGACATCTGCGCCGCCGTCCACGACGCAGGCGGCCAGGTGTACGTCGACGGCGCCAACCTCAACGCCCTGGTCGGTCTGGCCCGGCCCGGCCGGTTCGGCGGCGACGTCAGCCACCTCAACCTGCACAAGACGTTCTGCATCCCGCACGGCGGCGGCGGCCCCGGTGTCGGTCCGATCGGTGTGCGGTCGCACCTCACACCGTTCCTGCCCGGACATCCGCTCGCGCCGGAACTCGGCACCGCGGGCCCGATCTCCGCGGCCCCCTACGGCAGCGCGTCGATCCTGCCCATCACGTGGGCGTACATCCGGATGATGGGCGCCGTCGGACTGCGCCGCGCCAGCCTGACCGCCATCGCGTCGGCCAACTACATCGCGCGCCGCCTGGACGAGTACTTCCCCGTCCTCTACACCGGCGAGGGCGGAATGGTGGCCCACGAGTGCATCCTCGACCTCCGGCCGATCACCAAGGACACCGGTGTGACCGTGGACGACGTCGCAAAGCGCCTCGCCGACTACGGTTTCCACGCCCCGACGATGAGCTTCCCGGTGGCGGGCACGCTGATGGTGGAGCCCACCGAGAGCGAGAACCTCGAAGAGATCGACGCCTTCTGCGAGGCGATGATCGCGATCCGCGCCGAGATCGACCGCGTGGGCTCGGGGGAGTGGACGGTGGACGACAACCCGCTGCGCGGTGCCCCGCACACGGCAGGCTGCCTGGCGGCGGAGTGGAACCACCCCTACACCCGTGAGACGGCGGTGTTCCCCCGCGGCAAGGCCCGGCCGAAGGTGTGGCCTGCGGTGCGGCGCATCGACGGCGCGCACGGCGACCGCAACCTCGTGTGCTCCTGCCCGCCGATCTCCGCGTTCGAAGGCGACTGACACGGGCGGCCCGTCCCGCTTCGACGGGGCGGGCCCTCCGCAGTCAGTCCGCGCGCACCAGTTCGAGGATCGTGATCTCCGGTGGGGCGCCCACCCGCACGGGCGGGCCCCACGCGCCGACGCCGCGGGTCGTGTACAGGACGGTGTTCCCGATGCGGTCGAGTCCCGCCACCGACGGCTGCTGCAACGGCACCAGATAATTCAGCGGCCACATCTGGCCGCCGTGCGTGTGCCCCGACAGTTGCAGGTCCACACCGAGATCCGACGCTTCCAGGGCCTGCCGCGGTTCGTGCGCGAGGAGCACGACGAACGTCGACGGATCGCGTCCCGCGAGCGCGGCGGGAAGGTCCGGTTCGTACGGCGCCGGCGACGAATAGTCGTGGATGCCCGCGATGTCGATGGCGGCGCCGCCCCGCGTGATGGTCGCGTGCTCGTTGCGCAGCGTCCGGATGCCCAGTCGGTCCCACACATCGAGCCACCGGCCACCGTCGTCGGCGTAGAACTCGTGGTTGCCGCTGACTCCGAACACCCCGAGCGGGGCGTCGAGGTCGCCGAGCGGCTGTAGGTCGGGCGCAACCTTCGCGACGGTCCCGTCGACCAGGTCGCCCGCGATCGCGACGAGATCCGGCCGCTCCGCGTTCACCAGATCGACCACACGGCGCGTGAAATCGACCCCTCGCGCCGGGCCGACGTGCAGGTCGGAGACGAGCGCCACGCGCACACCCTCGAACTCGGCGGGGAGGCGCTGCAGCGGAACCCGGACCCGCACGATCCGTGGACGAGCGGCCTCCCGCACCCCGTAGCCGGCAGCGCCGACGGCACCCACCACCACGACCGCGGTGGCGATGCGCAGACCACGTCGACGCGACAGATCGACCTGTTCGTCGCGCCCGCTGCCGCGCAGGCGAGCGAACAGCCGCGTGAGCAGCGACACCAGGGCGACCAGGAGAAGTCCGAGCACCAGATAGAACATCGCACCGAGCCACACCCAGCCCACCCAGCCCGGTGGACGCGCCCACCCCGGGTCGAAGGCTTCGCCGCTGCCCACGCCGATCACGGCGAGAACCCACAAGGCGACGAGGGTCACGTCGACGACCACCGACCAGGGGCGCCCCACACCGGTGGCCCGGACCAGCCGCCGATGAAGCCACCAGGTGACGAGCGCGAGGAAGACCGCGAAGACCAGGAGTCTCGTCACGACAGCAGCTTGCTGATCGCGGTCGGCAACGCCGCTCCGTCCGAAGACGTGACCTTCTCCAGGGACCCGCCGGTGCGATCGGCGAGTGCCTGCAACGTGTTGAGGTCCGGATTCTCGCCGATCGTCACCACGTCGATGCGGACCGGCTTCGACGTGCTCGAGGCTGCGGCGATGGCGGACAACAGATCCGCGCGCGCGACGGAGTCGTCGTTGGCACCGTCGGTGACGAGCAGCACCGAATTGGTGCGGCCCGGCGTGTATCCGTCGACCGCACTCTTGTACGCGGCCTCGAGCGACGTGTAGGTCGAGGATCCGGTGGCGGGTATCGCCTTGGCGAGCCGGGCGTCGAGGGCCTGCCTGCGGGTGCCCTCGGTGAATCCGCCCGCAGACAGCGGACCGGTGGCGACCACGGTCGTGTACGGCCGGGACCCGTCGAGGGTGGTGCTGTACTCCCACAACCCGAGGCTCGACGAGTCCGGAGAACGATCCACCTGGCCGGCCAGCGCCGTCGTCGTGTTCGCCAGTCGCGTCGCCGTCCCCTCGCGTTCGCCCATCGAACTGGAGACGTCGAGCAGGATGGTGGACGTGCGCGGCGAGATCGGATTCCGGATCACCTGCATCAACTCGGCCGCAGCGGCGGCGTCCGCAGGAACCAGGGTGGATTCGAAACCGGGGAAGGCCAGCGTGGTGTCGTCGGGGCGGGCGAGCCCCTCGACCCGGAAACCCGCGTCGGCCAGGACCTGCGCCTGTTCGGGTCGACGGACGAATTCCGCGAACTGCGCGGCGGCGCGGCTCTGCGTCTCGTCGACGGACGGGCCCGCGAGGACGGCCGCCGGGTGATCTGCCACGGGTGTCGGGCCTTTCGGCATCGTCGCGGTGATGTCTGCTCCGGGTGCGTCGCGCAGGGCCTGATAGACCTGCTGTTCGGTGGTCGCGACCGCATGGATGGCGGAGGAAGCGGGGTCTCCCTGCGCAGCCAGCGCGGTGAGCGCCTCCCGCGTCGTCGCGGGTTTCGTCCCCGTCGACGCCTCGTAGCCGAGCGCCAGATCGGTGAGTGCCGACGTGACGGGAACGGAACGCGCCTGCTCTTCCGTCACCGGGCCGGTGCTGCTTCCGGTGACGGCGGCAGCGACCGCTTCGACGGCCATCTCTGTACTCTCGGCGCCCGGACCGACGGGAAGCGCCAAGCCCAGGCTGCCCCAGCCCGGCAGACCGAGAGTCGCGAGGGAATCGCGGCCCGTCTGCAGGGACGGCAACTCCTTCCAGTCGAGCGCCGCCGTGCCCGGCGCGTTCGCGAACGCGGTCCGGACGGCGAGGACCATCGGGCTGGTCGCCAGCGGACGTGCCTCACCGCTGATGACCCCGGTCGCCGACACCTGCTTGACGGAATGCGAGCTGGACGGAATCCACAGCGCGGGGCGGGGGCCGAATGTCGCTGCGTCCCACGGGCCGTCGGGGCCCGCGGACAGGGCGTCGCGCACGGTGTCGGACGCGACGGCAGTGACCGTCACCGACACGCACTGGTCGCGTATCACCGGGGCCGTCTCGGTGTAGCGCTCGGCGAGAGTCTGCAGCTGGGGTGCGATGTCGGGATCCGCCGCGACCGCGAGCACCGATTCGCCTTCGACGCAGGCGCCGGCGGCCGCCACTCCCTGATCGTTGATCCGGTCACGCAGTTGGAACCAGCCCAGCACGCCGAGCACGAGCACGACGACGAGACCGAGCACGATCAAAGGCCCCTTGCTGATACCCCTGGCGCGCGATTCGCCGCGATGCTGCCCCACGTGCTTTCCAGCCCCTGTTCGACGAGTTCGACGTTGACCCTCGCAGTGTAGTGATGCGCGGTGTCAACCCCCGATACGTGAGCGGCGAAGTGTGTGGGGGGACGCTTTGCCGCTCACGTGGGGGTCAGGCGTTGGCGGCTTTGTATTCGCGGCGGCGGCGGTGCAGGATCGGTTCGGTGTAGCCCGACGGCTGCGCGGTGCCGTCGAGGATGAGTTCCTTGGCGGCCTGGAACGCGATGTTGGTGTCGAAGTCCGGGGCCAGCGGCCGGTAGGTGGGGTCGTCCTGGTTCTGCCGGTCCACCACCGGCGCCATCCGTTGCAGCGAGGCCACGACCTGGTCGGCGGTGACGACGCCGTGCCGGATCCAGTTCGCCAGCAGTTGGCTGGAGATGCGGAGGGTGGCGCGGTCCTCCATCAGGGCGACGTCGTGGATGTCGGGGACCTTGGAGCAGCCGACGCCGGCGTCGATCCACCGGACCACGTAGCCGAGGATGGACTGGCAGTTGTTGTCGAGTTCCTGCTGCTTCTGCTCCGCGGTCCAGTCGGTGTCCGGGGCCAGGGGGATGGTGAGGATCTGCTCGAGGGTGGCCCGCGGGGCCCCCTTCAACCGGTCCTGGACGGCGAACACGTCGACCTGGTGGTAGTGGGTGGCGTGCAGGGTGGCCCCGGTCGGCGACGGCACCCACGCGGTGTTCGCGCCGGCCTTCGGGTGGCCGATCTTCTGCTCGAGCATCTCGGCCATCAGTTCGGTCATCGCCCACATGCCCTTGCCGATCTGCGCCTTGCCCTGCAGGCCGGCGGCCAAACCGGTGTCGACGTTCCAGTCCTCGTAGGCGGTGATCCAGGTCTGCTGCTTCATCTCGGCCTTGCGGATCATCGGCCCGGCCTCCATCGAGGTGTGGATCTCGTCGCCGGTGCGGTCGAGGAACCCGGTGTTGATGAACACCACCCGCTCGCGGGCCTCGTGGATGCAGGCGGCGAGGTTGACGGTGGTGCGCCGCTCCTCGTCCATGATCCCCACCTTCAACGTGTTGGCGGGCAGGTTCAGGACCTGTTCGACGCGGCCGAACAGGTCGGTGGTGAACGCGACCTCGTCGGGGCCGTGCTGTTTGGGTTTGACGATGTAGATCGACCCGGTGCGGGAGTTGACCAGCGGCCCCGACGCCTCCGAGCGGGACAGCCCGTGGACGGCGCAGAGGGAGGTGAGCAGGGCGTCGAGGATGCCCTCGGGGATTTCGGTGCCGTCCGGGTGCAGGATCGCCGGGGTGGTCATCAGGTGCCCGACGTTGCGGACGAACAGCAGCGACCGCCCGTGCAGGGTGAGGTGCGTGCCGTCGGGGGCGGTGTAGGTGCGGTCCGGGTTCAGCCGGCGGGTGAACGACTTCCCGCCCTTGGTCATCTCCTCGGTCAGATCACCGCGGTTGAGGCCGAGCCAGTTGCGGTAGCCGATGACCTTGTCGTCGGCGTCGACGGCGGCGACGGAGTCCTCGAAGTCCATGATGGTGGTGACCGCGGACTCGAGCACCACGTCCTTGATCCCGGCGGCGTCGGTGGACCCGATCGGGGAGGTGGGGTCGATCTGGATTTCGGCGTGCAGGCCGTGGTTGCGCAGCAGGATCGACGACGGGGTGGCCGGGTCGCCGAGGTAGCCGACGAACTTGCCCGGTTCGGCCAGCCCGGTGATCGTGCCGTCCGCCAACTCCACCCGCAGGGTGTCCCCGTCGACGGTGTAGCGGACGGTGTCGGCGTGCGAGCCCTCGGTGAGGGGGGCGGCGGTGTCGAGGAACGTGCGGGCCCAGGCGATGACCCGGTCGCCGCGGACCGTGTTGTAGGAGTCGCCCGGCTCGGCGCCGCCGTCCTCGGGGATGGCGTTGGTGCCGTACAGGGCGTCGTACAGCGACCCCCAGCGGGCGTTGGAGGCGTTCAGGGCGAAGCGGGCGTTGAGGACCGGGACCACCAGCTGCGGGCCGGCGGTCGAGGTGATCTCGGCGTCCACGTTCGCCGTGGACACCGCGAACGGGGCCGGCGCCGGCACCAGGTAGCCGATCGAGGTCAGGAACTGCTGGTACTCGGCCGGGTCGGGGGTGCCGGTGTGGTCGCGGTGCCACCGGTCGATCCGCGCCTGCAGATCGTCGCGGGTGGCGAGCAGGGCCCGGTTCTTCGGTGCCAGGTCCTCGATCACCTTCACCGCACCCGACCAGAACCCGTCGACGTCGATCCCGGTCCCCGGCAACGCCTCCTCGTTCACGAAGTCGTAGAGCACCTTCGCGACCTGCAGACCGCCGACCTCAACACGCTCAGTCATGAAAAGCCTCACTGTTCCGCTATCGGAGCACCGGACGGGTGCCATGAACCGCGACCAATGTTACCCGCTGGTAAGGATGCGGTGTGGCAGATGTCCGGCGGCTTCTCGATCCGGGCGGAGGTGTGAGGTGAGCTCAGGCCTTGTCGCCGGTGGACGGCTCCAGGGACTGCGCTTCCGGCTCACCGAGCGTGTCGATCTCGGTGTCGATCCGGTGCAGATCGCCCGCGGCCTCCGCGGCGCTGAGACGCGAGCGGCGCCACGCAACCACGAGCAGTCCGGCCCACCCCGCCACGAGGGCGATGTAGCCGAGGGCGGCGGGGACGCCGGTCACGTCGAACGTCTTGAACAGCTTCTGCGCGTTGGTGATGATGATGATGCCGCCGACACCGGTGCCCAGAAGGGTCGCAGGCACCCGGCTGACGAGCCACGCGGCGACCGGTGCGGCGATGATTCCGCCGAGCGCCAGACCCGCGATGATGGGGATGTTGTCGAAGAAGTCGCTGCCGAGCCCGAAGATGAATCCGATGCTGGCCGCGGCGGACACCAGGAACTCCGACGCGCTGACCGAGCCGATGACCGTGCGCGGCGCGGTCTTGCCTCGCGAGAGCAGCGTGCTGGTGGTGATCGGCCCCCAGCCGCCGCCACCGCTCGCGTCGATGAATCCACCGAACAGTCCGAGCGGTGAGAGGAACTTCGCCGTGTGCGGCGACGTCCGCGCGTCGTTGACGGCGGGAGGACGGATCGAGAAGCGGAGGAGGACGTACACGCCGATCGCGAGCAGGATCGTAGACGTCACGGGGACGGCGGCGGCCGTCGACAACTGCGACAGCACCGTCGCGCCGAGGAACGCGCCGATGGCGCCGGGGACGCCCAGGCGGAGCACGAGGGGCCAGTCGATGTTGCGGAACCGCCAGTGCGACGCCCCGGAGGCGAGCGTCGTGCCGACCTCGGCGAAGTGCACCGCCGCGCTGGCGTGGGCGGGCCCGACGCCGCTGAACACGAGCAGGGTGGTCGCAGTCACGCCGAACGCCATGCCGAGGGCGCCGTCGACCAGCTGGGCACCCACGCCGACCAGCGTGAAAATCAAGAGCTTGAACATCGAGACTCCGACCGAGAGAGCGAACCGTCAGGGCAGCAAAGACCAGCGAGCAGGCTGGTCAGCAACATCCCTGGTCGAAGGCATGGCCTCGGCGGGAGGGCCAGAAGGGCATGAGGGCGAGCGAGGCCGCGGGGCCTGCCTGCGCGCTCGTGCCGTTCACTCGAACTCCCGTGTCTCGCGTCGTGTGCACAGCCATCCGCGCACAAGGATCGACATTAGCGGGAGGGGTGGGCGCGTGTCATCTTCACACGCGCCCACCCGTTCACAGCTTTCGCGCGGAGATCTCCATGCCCGCGTCGCGCAGCCGTGCGACCAGCACGTCGCCGAGTGCCGTCGCCGGAGTGAGGACACCTGCCGCGTCCGGGAGCGCGTCGCCGCCGAGGGCGAGACTCAACGCGGATTCGCCGAGCATCACCGCGGTGGCGCGGTAGCCGGGGTCGCCCTTCGCCTTCACCCGCGACGTGTAGTGCGCGCCCGTGGTGGTGGTCGTGTACAGGTCGACGGTGAAGTGGCCGTTGCGTTGCGCCTCCTCGCTGGGACCGTCGCCCGGTGAGGGCAGAACGCGGTCGAGGACGTACCGGGTGGGAGGGAGGGCCATGCCGGCGATCAACGCGCCGAGGCCGACCGTCACCGCACCCGCGATCACCGGCGTGATCGGGGAACTGCCGACACTCATGACCTCGCGGTACTTGAATTCCCGGCCGTACGCCCAATCGCGGAGCGCGTTGCTGCGCCGCACGACCCGCGTGTTGTAGGGGCCCATGAAGAACGGCGCCTTCCAGCCCTTGACCCCGGGCGCGATGGTCTTGCCGTCGACCACACCCATGTCGGACTGCTTGCCGAGATCCGGTTCCTTCGACCGGTCGGGGCTCAGCGAGTACGGCGAGGCCGCGAGACGGCGCGACGCCGCGTCCTTCTTGGACACGTCCACCTGGGTGCGGAGCGAATCGATCGTGCCGCCGCTGACGCCGCCGCGCAGCGACGTGACCACCAGGGTGGTGTCGGTGAGTTCACCCGCGCCGTCCTCACGGACCTTCGCGTGCAGGACGTGCACCCCGAGGTCGGACGGAATGGAGTCGAAACCGCAGGAATGGACGATCCGGGCGCCGGTCTCGCGGGCCCGTTCGTGGTTGGCGTCGATGCTCTCGCGGGCGAACAGCACCTCTCCGGTGAGGTCGACGTAGTCGGTGCCCGCCTCGGCGCAGGCCGCCGCGAGTGCGTGTCCGTATTTGGCGTAGGGGCCGACCGTCGTCGCGACCACGCGGGTGCGTCCCGCCAGGGCGGCGAGCGACGCGGCGTCGTCGGAATTCGCGACGATGAGGGGCCAGTCCGCCGCGCGCGGACCGAGCGCGGACCGCACCGCTTCCAGTTTGGCGGCCGTCCGCCCCGCGAGCGCGATCCGGACACCGTCCGGGGCGTGCTGTGCGAGATAGTCGGCGAGGAGTTTGCCGACGAAGCCGGTGGCCCCGTACACGACGAGATCCAATTCACGTGTGCTGTCTGTCATGACACGACCCTACTCGTCGGTAGGGAAGGGTGAGGTCAGAGTCCGGCGCCGCCGGGGCGGGTCGGTGTGAGGGGTGCACGGGTGCGGACCCGCAGGACGACATAACCGGCCCACGACGTGACGACGCCCAGCGCCACGAGGGTTTGGATCGCTCCCGCGGCGGATTCCGGGTAGACCACGCCGGTGAGGTAGTGGGCGATGAACCCGGACGAGGGGAGCGGGTCCTGCCCGGCGCGGACGCGGGCCCAACTCTCCAGATGCGTCAGCGGGCAGTCGATGCCGACGATCAGGCCGGTGAACCCCCAGGCAACCGCCGCCAGGTGGAGGGCGATGGTCCGCGGCCACCGCCAGGCGAGAAAACCACCGCACACGACGTAGAGGATGAAGATCAGGTGTGCGACGACCGTCGCGTCGGCGACGACTTCGTAGAAGACCACGCTCCCCATCGATGCACCCCTGACCTCCGAAGCGTCCCCCTACGCCATCGTAGGCGCGGGCTGCCGGGTCCACGGGGGAACGGGCTCGGAACGAAATCAGGCGGGGCCGCGCGCCTCTTCCTTGACCACCAGGATCGGAATATCGACCTCGAGCAGGAGGCGTTGCAGCCATCGTTCCAGGAGGAACTTGCCGACCGGGGACATGCGCCGGGTGCCCACGACGAGCAGGTCCGCGCCGCTGCTGTCGACCAGCGTGCGCAGTGCGCTCACCTGATCGCCGTCGTGTTCGCTGGTGCGCAGTTCCCACGACGACTCGCCGACCCCGCCGCTCTCGAGCGTCGCCTGGATCTCGGCGCGCAGAGCGGACCGGTCGGACTCCGCATCCTGTCCGGGGTCGTCGTCGAGGACGTGGAGGACGAGTAGCTGTTCCCGTCGTTGCACAGCCTCGCGGGCGGCGTGGACGATGGCCGCCCGGCCTTCCGGGCTGTCTCGGTGGACAACGGCTATCGCCATGAAGCGCCTCCATATTCAGGGATCGGTACCACGTCCATTATCCCCACGCCGGACAGTGCTCCGGCTGTGTCGATGCTCTCGAAACGGGGGTTTGTGTGGTGCTCGATCACCAGGGTGAGGGCTCGTAGTCCTTCAGGAAGCAGCCGTGCAGATCGACGCCCTGCTCGCCCTGGACGATGGGGTCGTAGACGCGGGCGGCGCCGTCGACGAGGTCGAGGGGGGCGTGGAAACCCTCGTCTGCCAGGCGCATCTTGGTGTAGTGCGGTCGCTCGTCGGTGATCCACCCGGTGTCCACCGCGGTCATGAGGATGCCGTCCTCGAGCATCTCCTTCGCGCTGGTGCGGGTGAGCATGTTCAGCGCGGCCTTCGCCATGTTGGTGTGCGGATGCCCGGGACCCTTGTACGCGCGGCTGAACTGGCCTTCCATCGCGGAGACGTTCACCACGTACTTGCGGCGCGCACCTGCCGCCGCCATCGCGGGCCGCAGCCGGGACACGAGGATGAACGGGGCGACCGAGTTGCACAACTGCACCTCGAGCAGCTCGATCGGGTCGACTTCCTCGACCGTCTGGACCCAGCTGTTCGAGTGCGCCAGATCGGGCAGCAGACCGCCGGCGTCGATCGCGAGACCCTGATCGATCCGATCGGGAGACGCCGACTTCGCGACCAGCGCGAGCGAACTCACCGCGTCGGGGGACAGCGCGGCGCCCGCCATCACGGACACGTCGGACAGCGACCCGGCGAGCGCCGCCGGGTGGGCGTCGCTCGTCTTGCCGAACGTCAGGACGTCGGGAAGGTCGCCGGAGGGAAGCGCACCGGATTCGGCGTCCGCCAGCGCGCTGTAGGCGCCGGGCGAGCGTCGCACCGTCTGCGCGGCATTGTTGATCAGGATGTCCAGCGGGCCCTGCGCGGCGACGGAGTCGGCGAGCGCGACGACCTGCGCCGGGTCACGCAGATCGATACCGACCACCCGCAGCCGGTGGATCCACTCGCTGCTGTCCTCCATCGCCTTGAAGCGGCGGATGGCGTCGTTGGGGAAACGGGTCGTGATGGTGGTGTGGGCGCCGTCGCGGAGCAACCGCAGCGCGATGTACATGCCGATCTTGGCGCGACCACCGGTCAGCAGCGCCCGGCGTCCGGTGAGGTCGGCGCGCGCGTCCCTCTTGGCGCGGCTCTTCGTCGCGCACTCGGGGCACAACTGGTGGTAGAACGCATCGACCCGGGTGTAGCGCTGCTTGCAGATGTAGCACGGGCGGGGCCGGATCAGGGTGCCCGCGGACGCGCCGTCGGCGTTCGACGTCAGCAGGATGCCCGCGGTCTCGTCGTCGATCCGGTCGGGGGAACCCGTCGCGGTGGCGGCGACGATCTTACGGTCGGCCTCGGAGACGGCGTCGCGGGCCGCGATCCGCCTGCGCTTCTTCAACTTCTTGAAAAGGTGACCGACAGCACGCTGGACCGTGACGGAATCGGGATCCGCGTCGTCGAGGTCTGCCGCCAGATCGAGAACTTTCAGGCAGATCTCGAGATCCGCCGGATCGATCGTCGTCGTTGTTTCACCCATCGAACTTCGCCCTCTCACGAAGAAAGCCCCGGTTCAGTGAACCGGGGCCTTTTCGTCTGTCTCAACTCAGAGTGTCCGAGGGGGGACTTGAACCCCCACGTCCGTTAATAGGACACTAGCACCTCAAGCTAGCGCGTCTGCCATTCCGCCACTCGGACTTGCCTGCCCCCATTTCCTGGGTGCTGCAAAAGATTAACCGATGAACCGCCACGGCCCAAATCGCCCCTCTCACCTGAGCGTTTCCGCCTGCCCGATGGTAGGAAAGTGGAGTGCCAACTACACAGGAAACCCCAGGCCAGGGTCGCGCCGAAGCCGAAGTCGTGGATCTCGTCAGTTCACTGATCCGCTTCGACACGTCCAACACCGGAGAGCTCGCGACGACGAAGGGCGAGCGCGAGTGTGCGGAGTGGGTGGCGTCCCAGCTGCAGGAAGTGGGCTATGAGACCGAATACGTGGAGTCGGGCGCACCGGGTCGCGGCAACGTGTTCGCGCGGCTGAAGGGTTCGGACCCCGACCGCGGCGCGCTGTTGCTGCACGGTCACCTCGACGTCGTACCCGCCGAACCGGCCGATTGGCGCGTCCACCCGTTCTCCGGAGCCGTCGAGGACGGGTACGTGTGGGGTCGCGGCGCCGTCGACATGAAGGACATGGTCGGGATGATCCTGGCGGTCGCCCGCCAGTTCAAGGCGGAGGGCATCGTTCCGCCCCGCGACCTCGTGTTCGCGTTCGTCGCCGACGAGGAGGCCGGTGGCAAGTACGGCTGCCAGTGGCTGGTCGAGAATCGTCCCGATCTGTTCGAGGGGGTTACGGAGGCCGTCGGCGAGGTCGGCGGCTTCTCCCTGACCGTTGCCCGCCCGGACGGCACGGACCGCAGGCTCTATCTCGTCGAGACGGCGGAGAAGGGTCTCGGATGGATGCGGCTGACCGCGAAGGGCCGGGCCGGACACGGTTCGTTCCTGCACGGCGACAACGCCGTCACCATCCTGGCGCAGGCGGTCGCCCGGCTGGGGGCACACACGTTCCCGCTGGTCATCTCCGATTCTGTGGCCGAATTTCTCGAAGCGGCAGGCGAGGAGACCGGACTCGACTTCGACCCGACGTCGCCCGACCTCGACGGCACCCTCGCGAAACTCGGCTCCATCGCCAACATCCTCGGTGCCACGCTCCGTGACACCGCGAACCCGACCATGCTGTCCGCCGGCTACAAGGCCAACGTCATCCCGCAGACCGCGGAGGCCGTCGTCGACTGCCGGATCCTGCCCGGCAGGCAGGCCGAGTTCGAGGCGACGATCGACGAACTCATCGGACCGGACGTCCAGCGCGAATGGATCACGAAGCTCGACTCCTACGAGACCACGTTCGACGGGCATCTGGTCGACGCCATGAACGACGCCATCCTTGCCCACGACCCCGGCGCCCGCACCGTGCCGTACATGCTGTCGGGCGGAACCGACGCCAAGGCGTTCGCGAAGCTCGGCATCCGGTGCTTCGGATTCGCACCGCTGCAGTTGCCTGCGGACCTGGATTTCGGTGCGCTGTTCCACGGCGTCGACGAACGGGTACCCGTGGACGCACTACTGTTCGGTACACGCGTGCTGGAACATTTTCTGCTCCACAGCTGATCGAAAACCGATACGCGACAAGAGAGGAACCGCATGTCACACGATCCGTACGAGGCACTTCCCGACCTGCCGAGTTTCGAGCTGACCTCCACCGACGTCACCGACGGGCAGCCGCTGAACAAGGAACAGGTCAGCGGAATCTTCGGCGCCGGCGGCCACGACAACTCACCGCAGCTGTCGTGGTCGGGGTTCCCCGCCGAGACCAAGAGCTTCGCGGTGACGGTGTACGACCCCGACGCGCCGACGGTGTCCGGGTTCTGGCACTGGGCGGTCGCGAACATCCCGGCCGACACGACCACGCTGGTGAGCGGCGCAGGCGACGACGAGGGAACCGGGCTCCCGACCGGTGCGATCACGCTGAAGAACGACGCCGGACTGAGTCGTTTCCTCGGCGCCGCCCCGCCGGCAGGTCACGGGCCGCACCGCTACATCATTGTGGTCCACGCGGTCGACGTGGAGACCCTCGACGGCGTCACGGCCGAGTCGACGCCCGCGTTCCTGGGGTTCAACCTGTTCTCCCACGCGATCGCCCGCGCGAAGATCCAGGGGACGTACGAGCAGTAACTCCGGTAGTTCCGGAAACACCGGTGGCCGGCGAATCCTCGGGATTCTCCGGCCACCGGTCTCGGTGCGGGTTGCGTCAGCGCACGGCGCCGGCGCCGACCGCATCGGCGATCGAGGAGTAGCCGGCCTCGCGCACCTTCCGGGCCAGGCCCTTGTGGATGCGGCGAGCCCAGAACGGGCCGCCGTAGATGAAGCCGGTGTACCCCTGCACGAGGGACGCCCCGGCCAGGATGCGTTCCCACGCCTGGTCGAGCGTCTCGATGCCGCCGACGGAGATCAGCACCAGGCGATCCCCGACCCGTGCGTGCAGGCGGTTCAGGACCTCGAGGGATCGTTCGGCGACCGGAGGGCCGGACAACCCGCCCGCGCCGATCGCCGTCACCTCGTCGTCCGGGGTGTTCAGGCCGTCTCGCCGGATGGTGGTGTTGGTCGCGACGATGCCGGCGAGGCCGAGTTCGAGGGCGAGATCCGCGACCGCGTCGACGTCGTCGTCGGACAGGTCCGGGGCGATCTTCACCAGCACGGGCACGGTCACGGTGTCGAGTACCGCACGCAGCAGCGGCCGGAGGGATTCGACGGCCTGCAGGTCGCGCAGTCCCGGGGTGTTCGGTGAGCTGACGTTGACCACCATGAAATCGGCGAGCGGGCCGAGCAGTTGCGCGCTCGCTGTGTAATCGGCAGGGGCGTCCGCGGCGTCCACGATTTTGGTCTTGCCGATGTTCGCGCCGATCGGGACGCCGGCCCGGCGCTGACGCAGGTGATTGGCCGCGTTGCCTGCGCCGTGGTTGTTGAACCCCATCCGGTTGATCAGGGCACGGTCCGCGGGCAGCCGGAACAGGCGGGGAGCCGGGTTGCCGGGCTGCGCCTGGGCGGTGACGGTGCCCACTTCGGCGAACCCGAATCCGAGAGGACCCCACGCGTCGACACCGGTGGCGTCCTTGTCGAACCCGGCGGCCAGCCCGAGCGGCGCCGGGAAGTCGAGTCCGAACACTGTGTTCCGCAGTATCGGATCGTCCACCACGAGAACCCTGGCGACGAGTTGGCGCAGCGGCGAGAACCGCGTGACCAGGCGCATCGCAGCGAAGGCCAGGTGATGAATTCGCTCCGGAGGAAGGCAGAACATCACCCGTAAGAGCAGGTGGTACAAGGAGGTCTCCCTAGATTGCGGGGTCGGGGACATGGTGAGCGGTCTTCCTTCGTTTGAGCAGAACTCGGCGGCTTCCGTCGGAGTACAGACGGACCCGCGACAGCTCCCAGCCGCCGAATTCCGCCTGGATGGCCAAGCGCATCGATGCGCTGACGCGGGTGACGTCGGGCGGCAGCCGAAGCGGCACGTACTCGTAGTCCTCGGATTCGATCTCCCACCCGGAGGGGAGTCGACGTGAATGCGATGCCATCTACGAACTCCTCGTCGGGATCTGCTGCAAGCCGTCTCCCGTCGCGGAACCGATCAGGAGGTCACCGTTCACGGTATCCACACTGACAGAGTTCGGCTGCCGGACGGTGGGATACCGGGCCGTTTCCACGCCGACACCGCTGGACAGGTCGAATCCGACCACCTCGTTGGTTCCGGTCAGCGTGACCCACGCCCGGTCGGCGGAGTCGTCGTAGGCGACGGCGTACGGCGCAAGTCCGGCTGGGAACCGCTGACGGAGCATCAGTGTGTCGGTGGTGTAGGCGAGCAGTTCGTCGCCGGTGGTGTCGGTGACGAGGATGCGCCCGTAGTGGTCGGTGGTGAGTTGCGTCGCACCTTCACCGGCGCGCAGCGCGACGCCGAGCGCGGAACCCGGGACGTCGACGGCGGTGACGGACGTCTGACCGCGGTCGAGGGCGGTCAGCGAGTCGCCGACGACGGCCAGCCCGTCGACGGAGGTGAGGCCGTCGATCACCTGTGACTCGTTCGTCTCGGTGTTCACGATGTGAATCTCGCCATTGCCCAGGCCCATCGCCAGCCGGCCGTCGGGCAACTGCGCGACCGAACGGACGTCGCCGTCGGCGGGGACGAACGTCACCTCGCCCGTGCGCAGGTCGAGCCGTCCTACCTGCGTGTTCATCGCGAGAAGGGCCACGCCGCCGGGAGCGAGGGAGACCTGGGCGACGGCCCCGTCGAGCGGAATCGTGCGCGGAGCCGCCGTGAAATCGCCGGCCGGGAACAGCAGGATCTCGTTGCCTTCGCCGCCGAGGACGACGGTCGTGCGGGTCTCGGGGTCGAAGGTGGTCGAATCGATCGGCACGCCGACGGGGTGGACGACACCCGCGGGCGCGGTGCTCTGCGCCGGGGACTGCGCGGCAGTCGCGGGCGCGATCGTGATCGCCTGATCCTCGTCGGAGTTCGACGAACAACCCGTGACCAGTAGAAATGCCGCTCCGATACACGAGGCGACGACGCGCGCTCCCGGTCTACCCATGTGCTGCTCCTCGGGGTTCTCTCAACGACCTACACCTGCACAACTGTCCACTAGCATCCCTGATCCGCGAAACGCCCACGAATTCGGTCGGTGCCGAGCGGGTGCCGAGGCGATACCGTGAGAAACATCGACCCCGCGCCCGGTGGTTTCCCGACCGCCGGCCCAGGTCATCGAGGAGCAGACCGTGGAAACACCCGAAACGCCGACGTTCACCGTCGAAGACATCTCGGTCGGACCGCACGCGCACGGCTTCGGCCGGACCGCCGAAGGCAACTCCTACGCATTCCGCGTGCGCAAGAGCACGATGCACGTCGAGGTCTACCGCGCCGACGTGGAAACCGAGGTCCCGGACCCGGACGACATCGTGGCGTCGGCGCGGCGCTCGGTCCGGGAGATCGACCTGACCGACGAGCGCAGCATCGTCGCCGTCGTGCGGGACGCCGTGTCCGATCCCGATTCCCTGGTGGTGGGGACGGAGGACGGCATCACCGTGCGTGCGGTCCTCAGCCGCCTGGGCGCGGTCATCGACGGACTGTGACCGCCGGCCGCTAGCGGTGGTCGCGGCGGGGGAGGACGAGGGTCGCGCCGGTCACCGGGTGCGCGATGACCTCGACGGGGTGCCCGTACACCCGGGTCAGCAGGTCCTCGGACAGGACGTCGCGGGGAGGCCCGTCGGCCGCGACGCGGCCCTGCTCGAGGACCACGATCCGGTCCGCGTACGCGGCGGCGAGTGCGAGGTCGTGGAGCACGACCACCACCGCGGTGCCCCGTTCCGCGCGGGAGCGGGCGAGACGCATCACCGTCTCCTGATGGCCGAGGTCGAGGGCGGCGGTGGGCTCGTCCAGCAGGATCGTCTCGGTCCGCTGCGCCAGCACCCGGGCCAGCGCCACGCGGGCGCGTTCGCCACCCGACAGCGCGGTGAACGGCCGGTCGGCGAACGCCACCACGTCGCAGATCCGCATGGCCTCGGCGATCGCGGCGGCGTCGTCGTCGGTGCGGGGTGTGCGCGCCCACGGGGACCGGCCCATCGTGATCACCTGACGTGCGGTGAACGAGAATCCGACCGTGTTCTGCTGGGGGAGGACCGCCCGTCGCTGGGCCATCTCGAGCGCCGTCCACTCGCCGAGGTCCCGGTCGTCGAGGTGCACGCTGCCCGCGTGGACGTCCTGATCACCCGACAGCGCCGCGAGAAGCGTCGACTTGCCCGCCCCGTTGGGGCCGACGAGAACGAGGACCTCCCCGATCCGCACGTCCACGGACACGTCGTCGAGGACGGGTCTGCCGCCGCGGGTGACGGCGATGCCGTCCGCGCGCAGCGTCACGGCCCCCGAGGGTCGCGGCGGGGGCACCGGATCGGTCCGCCGGAACAGGTTCTGCTCGAGGGCCTCGCCGACGCGGGTGCGGAACGACGGATTCATGCCCATCCGCCCTGACTGGCCCGGGTGCGGCGCAGCAACCAGAAGAAGAAGGGCCCGCCGACGAGGGCCGTGAGCATGCCGAGGGGGAGGTCCGCGTTGGCCACGAGCGACCGGGCGCCCAGGTCGGCGAGCAGCAGCACGAGGGAACCGCACAGCGCGCTCGCCGGAATCAGGGCTCGGTGGCCCGGACCGACGGCGATCCGCATCAGGTGCGGGACCACCAGCCCGACGAACAGGATGATGCCGGTGAAGGCCACGCTGGACGAGACGAGCAGGGCGACGATCAGCACCGCGATCTGACGCAGCCGTTCGACGTCGAGGCCGAGGTGACGTGCCGCGTTCTCGCCGAGCGAGAGCAGGTCGAGTTTCCCGGCGATCGTCATCGTGGCGGCGATCCCGGCGACCGTCATCGGCGCCACCACCGCGACCGCGCTCCAGGTGGCCCCGTTGAGGCTGCCCAGTTGCCAGAAGACGATCTGATCGCGCGCCGCAGGGGACGCGACGAACGTGAAGAAGGCGATGAGTCCGCCGGCGAACGCGTTGACCGCGACACCGGTCAGGACGAGGGTGACGACCTCGGTGCGGCCCTCGTGCCGGGCGAGGAGATACACGGCGACGGTCGTGACCAGTCCGGCGACGAAGGCGGCCGCGGCCACCGTCCACCCGGCCGCGAACGCGCCGCCGACGACGATCGCGGCGCTGGCGCCGACCGCGGCGCCCGCGGACACCCCGATGACGCCGGGTTCGGCGAGCGGGTTGGCGAACACACCCTGCAGCAGCGCTCCCGCGCATCCCAGTGCCGCCCCGACCAGGATCGCGAGGATCACGCGGGGGAACCGGACCTCCCACAGCGTCACTTCACCGCTGGGGTGCGCGGGCATCGGCCCGAGATCCAGTCCGACGCGGTGCAGGATGCTTCCGACGACCTCCCCGGGGCCGGTCGGCACCTGACCGATGCAGGCCGAGAACACGGCGGCGACGGCGAGGGCGATCAGCAGACCGCCGAGAACGGCACCGGTCCGGGTGCGTGACGAGGGCTTACCAGGAGCGTCGAGGTCTTCGACCGTCATGGAGTGGCGGCCGGGTAGACGGCGTCGGCCAGAGCGCCGAGGACGCGACCGGTGTTGGGGCCGAAGCTCAACAGCACCCCGTCCTGCATGTCCACGACCCGCTGGTTCCTGCCCGCCGGTGTCTGCGCCACCCCGGGGACCTTCTCCAGGCCCTCGATCCCGCCGATCGATTCGAGTCCACCGGTCATCATGAGAAGCACGTCGGGGGCGGCGGCGATCAGTGCCTCGCTGGTGATCGGGGCGAACTGCTGGGTGATCCCCGAGGCGGTACCGGCGTCGACGGCGCCGAGCGCGTCGATCAGGGAGTCGGCCCCCGATCCCGGGCCGCCGATCATGGTGATCGCGGTGCCGCGCAGATAGAGGAACGCGATCTTCAGCAGATTCTCGCCCTGGGGCGCGCGACTGCGGGCCGCCGCGATCTCGCTCTCCGTGCGGGCCGCGAGTTCCCGGCCCTGCTCCGGCACCCCGAGCGCATCCGCCACCGCGGTGATCTGGCCGGGCACGCCGTCGAGGGTGCGCGTCGGATCGAAATAGACCACCGGCACCCCGGCGGCCCGCAGCTGATCCTGCACCGCCTGCGGTCCGATGCTGGTGTCGGTGAGGATCACCGTCGGCGCCAGGTCGAGGATGGCCTCGGCATTGAGGGACTGCCCACCCGGTGTGACCACCGGCACGTCCTGCGCGGCCGGGAACTCGGACGCGATGTCCCGGCCCACCACGTTGTCGCCGAGCCCGAGCGCGAACACCGTCTCGGTGAGCGTTCCGTAGCGGTCCGCGGTCACGATCCGGCTCGCGTCCGTGATCGTCACGTCCACCCCGTCGAAACTGCGGACCGTGACGGGCAGCGCCGGTGTCGCCGGGGACGCGAGAGGCTCCGGATTCAGGTCGTCGAGGACCGCCGTGCGCGCGCCGCCGGTACCGCCCGCGCTGTCGCCGGTACCGGAACTGCACGCCGACACGGCCACCGCGGCCACCAGGAGCAGGACGAGAACGGCGAACAGCGACCTGTCTGCGCGGGTACGGGACACCAGCCTCATCGTGCGCGATACCGGTCGATGCCGGCTTCGAGGTCGGCGAAGAGGGCGCCGTTGAGGCGGTAGGCGAGGTTGACCTCGTCGATCACCCGCTGCTGGTCCTCCGGAGACAGCGGCGCCGCGTCGAGTGTCGCGCGGTAGGTATCCTTGAACACCTTCGGTTTCGGGATCTCGTCGAAGGTGTAGAACTGCAGGCCCTCGGTGCTGTACCCGTAGGCGCGCTCGAGCATGCGCCGGATGATCTGCCCGCCCGACAGGTCGCCCATGTACCGGATGTAGTGGTGCGCAACGAAACCGGCGGGCCATTCGTACGCCACCTCGCGGAGCCGTTCCACGTACCGGGTGGTGGCGGGCAGCGCGGAGACGGTGTCCCGCCACGACGGCCCGCGCAGGAACTCGAGATCCGCTTCCAGCGACGGAACCCGCAACAGCTCGTCGTGGAGAAACGGCGACACGACGGGGCTGCCGGTGTGGGCGCGCCCGGCGTCCTCGAGTTCGCGGTAGACGAGGTACGTCTGCGCGAGCAGTTCGGCGTAGCCGTCCGAGGTGAGCTCACCGGCGAGCAGGGCCCCGACGAAGCGGGACTGCTCGGTCTCCCGGTGAGCGGCGTCCGTGCCCGCCTTGATGCGCTCGGCGAAGCCGACGGTTCCGCGGTCGGCCGCGTCGGCCTCGTTCAGCGTGGTCATGGACTCTCCTGCGGATCTACGGACGTCGGCCGGTGAGCACCAGGTTAGCCTGCCCTGCACGTGAACTGCAGGTGCACGTCCGCCTGCCCGCCCGCGCTACGCGCTGACGTCGTCGAGCGCGGCCGCGATCGCTGCGGGCAATTCCAGCTCCTCGGCGACGAGCACTCCGGTCAGCTGGGCGATGTCCCTGGCCCCGACGACCGCGCTCGCGACCCCGGGACGGTCGCGTGCCCAGGCGAGTGCGACCGCCAGCGGGGACGTGCCGAGACCGTCGGCGGCGGTCACGACCGCGTCCACCACCCGCACGGACGAGTCGGTGAGGTAACTCTGGACGTCCTGCGCGTGCGCTTCGTCGGCCCCGCGTGAATCGACGGGGATGCCGTTGCGGTATTTGCCGGTGAGCACCCCGCGGGCCAGCGGCACGGCCGCGAACATCCCGACGCCGTGATGGGCGGCTGCCGGAACGAGCTCTTCCTCGACGCCCCGGGCGAGGAGCGAGTACTCCACCTGCGTGGCGACGAGCGTGGTGCCCCGGGACGCGCCTGCCGCGGTCGCCAGCTGCCAGCCCAGGTAGCCCCTCGCCCCGACGTACCGGACCCGGCCGCTGGACACCGCGAAATCGAGTGTGGCGGCGACCTCGTCGACCGGCGTGAACGGATCCCACGTGGCGACCTGCCACATGTCCAGGTAGTCGGTGCCGAGCTCGCGCAGGGTCGCGTCGAGCTGGGCGACGAGTCCCCGTCGCGAGCAGTCGATTCGCGAGGGTCCCGCCGGGTTGATGCCCGAACTCGAGCTCAGGACGAGTTCCGTGCGCGGCACCACGTCGTCGAGCAGTTCCGCCAGGATCCGCTGCGCCGCACCGTCGCCGTATGCGGGGGAGGTGTCGACGAGGGTTCCGCCCGCATCGACGAACGCCGCGATCTGCGCGGCGGCTTCGTCGCCGTCGGTGTCCCGACCCCAGGTGAGCGTGCCCAGGCCGAGACGTGACACTCGCAACCCGCTTGCTCCGACCGATCTCTGTTCCATAACCGCCTGCGTCTCGTACCGTAGCTGCAACCCGGGCATCCCCCGAAGATGCTGGTGCCCCCGGGACCGGCCACCACAGGAGCAGAGTAGTGGGGTATCGCGTGGCAGGGGTCCTGCCACGCCGGATTCTGCCGGAGGTCACCCCCACCGGTACCGTGGCGCCGGTGAATTACGAACGCGACATGGGAAATTGGCGTCAGAGCGGCACATTCGGCCTCGGGACCGGTGAGTGATGGGCGAGGCGATGACCTGGCTCCAGGCGATTGTCCTCGGTGCCGTCCAGGGATTGACCGAGTTCCTGCCCATCTCCTCGTCGGGCCATCTCCGGATCGTGTCGGAGGTCTTCTTCGGTGACGACGCCGGTGCCTCGTTCACCGCCGTCACCCAGCTCGGCACCGAGGCCGCGGTGCTCATCTACTTCGCCCGGGACATCGGACGGATTATCGCCGGCTGGTTCCGGGGACTGTTTCATGCCGAGCATCGCAGTGACCTCGATTACCGGATGGGCTGGTATGTGATCATCGGCACGATTCCGGTGGGTGTGCTCGGGTTCCTGTTCAAGGACCAGATCCGCACCGGAGCCCGCAACCTGTGGCTGATCGCCACCATGTTGATCGTGTTCGCGTTCGTCATCGCGGCGGCCGAGTACTACGGGCGGAAGGTGCGTCCCGTCGAGGACCTGCGCGCCAAGGACGGCATCATCATGGGCTCGGCCCAGGCGCTCGCCCTGATCCCGGGAGTCTCGCGGTCGGGCGGCACGATCAGCGCCGGCCTCTTCCTCGGACTCACCCGCGAAGCCGCGGCCCGCTATTCGTTCCTCCTCGCCATCCCCGCGGTCGTCGCATCCGGGCTGTTCAGCCTGCCGGACGCATTCGAACCGGCCGGTGAGGGTCTCAACGCGAGCGGTCCGCAGCTCCTCGTCGCGACCGCGATCGCCTTCGCCATCGGTTACGCGTCGATCGCGTGGCTGCTGCGTTTCGTCGTCGACCACTCCATGTACTGGTTCGTCGGCTACCGCATAATCCTCGGCGTCATCGTCCTGTCGCTTCTCGCGACCGGCGTCGTGTCGGCCACCTGAGATCGGGCGGTCGGGGAGTGCGCGACACTAGGCTGGGCCAATGACAGTTGTGCTGCTGCGCCACGGGCGGTCGACCTCGAACACTGCACACACGCTCGCCGGCCGGTCACCGGGAGTCGAACTCGACGACCGCGGCCGCGAGCAGGCGCAGGCGATCGTGGCCCGGCTCGCCGACGTGGTGATCGAGGAGATCGTGCACTCACCGCTTCTGCGGTGCGAGCAGACGGTGGCACCGCTCGCCCGAGCACGGGGCCTGACCCCGGTGGTGGAACATCGGCTGGTCGAGGTCGACTACGGCGAGTGGACGGGTCGCGAGCTGAAGGTCCTGCTCGAGGAGCCGCTGTGGAAGATCGTGCAGCAGCACGCGTCCGCCGCCGTGTTCCCCGGCGGAGAAGGGCTCGCCCAGGTCCAGGCGCGGGCCGTCGCCGCGGTCCGGGAGCACGACGCCCGGCTCGCGGAACTCCACGGCCGCGACGTCGTGTGGGTGGCCTGCTCGCACGGTGACGTCATCAAGTCGGTCCTCGCGGACGCCCTCGGCGCGCACCTCGACGGATTCCAGCGGATCGTCGCGGAACCCGCCTCCATCAGCGTCGTCCGGTACACCTCCACCCGCCCCTACGTGCTGAAGATGAACGACACCGGGGCCGATCTGTCGGGGGTGAACGTGCCACCGGCGTCGGGAGACGGCGCCCGGGCCGAAGTATCCGGATCGGTGCCGGGCGGGGAGGTCCGGTTGTGATGATTGGGCGGACACCGCCGGTAACGATTGACGGATAATGAACGCAGCATGCTGCGAGGAACAGTCCGAGACGGAACAACGAGTGGGCAGCGCCGCAGTAGGGCCCGGCTCCAGCTGAAGGAGGTGCAATGTCACGCGCAATTCACGTATTCCGCACTCCTGACCGATTCATTGCCGGGACGGTGGGCGAACCCGGCGACAGGTCGTTCTATCTCCAGGCAGTACACGAGGCGCGAGTGATCAGCGTCCTACTGGAGAAACAGCAGGTACAGGTCCTGGCCGACCGGATGGGACTTCTCCTCGAGGAAGTGCACCGCAGGTTCGGCACGGAGGTTCCCCCGGAAGGGGCCGAACTCGACGACTCGAGCCCACTCGTCACCCCGATCGACGCCGAGTTCAGGGTCGGCACGATGGGCCTGGGCTGGGACGCGGACGCCGGAGCCGTCGTCGTGGAACTGCTCGCCGTCAGCGAGACGGAATTCGACGAGTCCGTCGTCCTCGACGACTCCGACGACGGACCGGACGCCGTGCGCGTCTTCCTCACCCCGCTGCAGGCGAGGGACTTCTCCCTGCGGTCCGAGCGGGTCATCGCCGCCGGTCGCGCACCGTGCCCGCTGTGCGGCGAGCCGCTCGCCCCGGAGGGACACATCTGCATCCGCACCAACGGGTACCGCCGCGGCCAGAGCTTCGGACTCACCCCGGAAATGGACGAGGAGGACTGACGGTTGCCTGCCGAGGAGTCCGATCCCCTGGAGTCCGGCGAGCTGACCCTCATCGGCCAGATCACCCACGCCAGTAACGCCACCCTGGTCTGCGACGCGGCCGCGGGTGAGAACACCGTCCGCTGCGTGTACAAACCGGTCCGCGGGGAACGCCCGCTGTGGGACTTCCCGGACGGCACGCTCGCCGGACGGGAGTACGCGTCGTATCTCGTGTCCGAGCAGCTCGGGTGGGGTGTGATTCCCCGCACTCTCCTGCGGGACGGTCCGTTCGGCCCGGGGATGGTGCAGCGGTGGGTCGACACCCCGGACCGGCACGCCGACGACACCGGCGGTCTCGACCTGGTCGACATCTGCGCGCCCGACGCCGTCCCCGAGGGGTGGTTCGAGATCTTGCGCGCCACCGACATGGACGGCGAACCGGTCGCACTGATCCACGCGGACGACCCGCGGCTGCAGCGGATGGCCGTTCTCGACGTGCTGATCAACAACGCCGACCGCAAGGGCGGCCACGCGCTCGAGGGTCTCGACGGTTCCGTCTACGGCGTCGACCACGGCATCTGCCTGCACACGGAGAACAAATTGCGGACCGTGCTGTGGGGGTGGGCCGGGACGGAGGTGCCGGGCGCCCTCGTCGTCGACATCGCCGAACTGATCTCCTCACTCGAGGGCGACTTCGGCGCGCGGCTCGGCGAGCACATCACGTCCGGCGAGGTGGCCGCGCTGTACGAGCGCGCCGTGGACCTTCTCGCCGCACCCGTGATGCCCCGGCCGAACGGTCACCGGCCCATCCCGTGGCCCGCGTTCTGAGCGACCCGTTCGGAGCCCGGCGGGCGGCGGCTCCCTCCGAGGCGGAAACGCGGGTCCATTAGGCTCGCTGTCATGCAGTCTTGGTCCGAAACCGCTGTCCCGTCCGTTCCAGGCCAGGGGCCTCCGCTGCGGTTGTTCGACACCGCCGACCGGCAGGTGCGCCCCGTCACTCCCGGACGCACGGCCACGATGTACGTGTGCGGTATCACCCCCTACGACGCGACCCACCTCGGTCACGCCGCCACGTACCTGACGTTCGATCTGGTGAACCGGATCTGGCGTGACGCCGGGCACGACGTGCACTACGTCCAGAACGTCACCGACGTGGACGACCCGCTGTTCGAGCGCGCCAACCGCGACGGCGAGGACTGGGTCGTCCTCGGCATGCGCGAGACGGCTCTGTTCCGCGAAGACATGGAAGCCCTCCGGGTGATTCCCCCGCGCGACTACATCGGCGCGGTGGAATCGATCGGCGAAGTGATCGAGATGGTCGAGAAGTTCGTCGCGTCCGGCGCCGCCTACGTCGTCGACGACGCCGAATTCCCAGACGTGTACTTCCGCGCGGACGCGACGGAGCAGTTCGGGTACGAATCCGGCTACGACCGCGCGACGATGGACAAGTTCTTCGCCGAACGCGGCGGCGACCCGGACCGCCCCGGCAAGCAGAATCCCCTCGACGCGCTGGTGTGGCGTGCGGCCCGGCCGGGCGAGCCGTCCTGGCCGTCGCCGTTCGGTCCCGGGCGTCCCGGCTGGCACATCGAGTGCTCGGCCATCGCCCTCAACCGCATCGGCTCGGGTTTCGACGTCCAGGGCGGCGGCAGCGACCTGATCTTCCCGCACCACGAGTACTCCGCGGCGCACGCCGAGTCGGCTACCGGGGATCGCCGCTTCGCGCGCCACTACGTGCACACCGGCATGATCGGTCTCGACGGCGAGAAGATGTCGAAGAGCCGCGGCAACCTCGTGTTCGTGTCGAAACTGCGCGGCGAGGGCGTCGACCCGACCGCCATCCGCCTCGGACTGCTGTCCGGGCACTACCGGCAGGACCGTCCGTGGACCGAGCAGGTTCTCGCCGACGCCCATACCCGGCTCCAGTTGTGGAAAGATGCCGCCGCACTCGAGTCAGCGCAGTCCGCCACCGACACGATTGCCCGGCTGCGCCAGCATCTCGCGGACGACCTCGACACCCCGAAGGCGCTCGACGCCCTCGACGGCTGGGCCCGCCGCGCCCTCGACAACGGTGGTTCCGACACGAACGCGCCGAGCGAATTCGCCGCGGCTGTGGATGCCCTTCTCGGTGTGCGGCTTCGCCGCCCGTGAGTACTTGTTAACCGCCCGCGGTTAACAAGTACTCACGGGTCAGGCGAACTCGAGGGCACCCTCCGCGGGCGTCGGGACGCGCCGGCGCAGGGGCGAACCGAGCGCCTGCGCCAGGTCGGTGCCGTCGTGTTCGGCGAGTAGCTCACCGTCGGACCACACGAGCAGGGTGGCGCTGACGCTCTGCTCGGCCGTCGAGTGCGCCAGATCGTAGTGCGCGCAGCCCGGCACGCCGCCGTACGTGATCCACAGGTCGAACCCGGTCATGAACAGGTCGAGGTCGAATTGCACGCTGAGACCGAGCAGTTCGGCCCGGCCGTTGTCGTCGACGCCGGCGAACGCCTCGTCCAGCGCCAGCAGTCGCGGGGCGTGCGGGTCGGCGGAGTCGAGCATGACGTGCGCCGCGGCGAACAGCGGCAGGTGCAGTGAGACGGACTGCTCGCCACCGGAGAGTGCGCTGTGCCGGGCGACCGTCAGCCTGTCCTCGTTGCCGTTCCCGCTGATCAGGGTGAACGAGAACACCCGCCACCGCCGGTAGTCGAGGGCGGACGCCAGGATCTCCGGGTACGACCGTTCCGGGTGGGCAGCGCGGGCTGTCCTGATCTGGTGGGCGAAGTGGGCGCGCATCGTGGCGAGTTCGTCTGGGCCCAGCGCCGAGGTGTCGCGCTCGAGCAGTTTGGAGATGGCCTTCGCGCTGTCGTCGAGGTTGTCGGCGAGCACCCAGTGGACGCCGATAGTGTTGCCGGACGACATCCGCCGCTCCCGCATCTCGGTGCCCATCCGGGCGATGAGTTCGCGGGCGTCGACGGTGCGTTCGTGGATCTGCTGGGCGAGACCGGTGAGCAGCGCGTCCTCCAGGATGCGGCGCTCGGATTCGGTGAGCAGCAGTTCCTGATCGGAGCGCGCGGACGCGATACGGGCGGCGAACTCGCCGATCGACGAGTAACCCTCGTCGTCCTGCACCTGCACGACCGTCAGGCCGTCGGGCGCGTCCCACTGCAGCCGGTAGTCCTGGCCGGCGGCCGCGAGTTGCGCGTCGAAGTCCTGCAGCGCGGTGGTGAGCGCCGTCCGCGTCGACTTGCGTGCCGAGTCGCTGACCCGCACCGATTCGGTGGCGCCGTCCAGTGCGCGGAACAGCGCATCCGCCTCGGGGGGCAGGATCGGAGTGTCCTGGTCGGCGTTCTGGATGCGGTACACCAGCTGTTCGGCGCTCATCCACGCCGCCGTACTGGCCGGCCAGGTGTGGCCGCCGTCGACGCCGAGGAGTTCGAGCAGGTCGCGCCGGGCGTACGGCGCGAGGTGGGCGGCGTCGGCGTGGGTTTCGGTGAGCGCCAGCCGGAGCGTCTGGACGGCGGTGTTGTACGCGCCCTCGGCTTTACCGATGGCCTCGCCCGCATCCTTGTCCGCCTTGCGGGCGTCGCGCTGCTCCTTCTTGCACGCCTCGATCCGCGCGTGCGCCTCCTCGAGTTGCCGGTCCAGTTGTTCGGCCCCGGCGCCCAGTGTGTCGCGGAGCGTCTCGAGACGCTGGATCTGTTGCGCGAGCACCTCTTCGGCGACGGCGGCCTCCTCCGCGAATTCCTCCGCGTTGCCGCGCGCCTCGTGCAGCCGGTCCTCGGACTGGCGCGTGTGCTCCACCTCCTTGCCGTGTTCGCGCCTGCACCGCTGCACCATCTCGCCCTGCTTCTCGAAATGCCGCACGGCCGCGGCGAGCGAGTCGATCTCGCGGGCGACGTGGGGAGTCCGGTGCGTGGATGCGGTGGCCCGGAGTTGCTTTTCCTTCGCGGACAGGTCGGCGATGGCCTGGTCGAGTTCGCGGCCGACGGCGGTCGCGGTGTCGGTGCGGCTGCGGAGCGCGCCTGCCGATTCGGTGACCTTCTTCAGCGCGGTGAGGATCGATCCGGTGCGGGGCAGGGCTTGTGCCGCCGCGGTCGTCCGCGTCAGCAACGCTGCCGCCGTATCCGCGGACGCCCGGGTGTCGTCGAGCCGCGCCCGGGTTTCCTCGAGCGTCCGGTCGAGTTCGGTGAGTCGGGCGGCGCGCCTGCGGGCCCGCGCGGTGGTTCCGATGTACTCCGCATCCGATTTCGTGTGCCGTCCCCGCTGGATCCCCTGGCGGTAGGCCCCGTCCCCGGCGACGCCCACCGGACCCTCGGCGAGGTCGAGGGATTCGAGGGCGATGGATTCGAGGATTGCGCGCACACGATCGTCGGGGACACCGGTGTCCTGCTCGACGTCGAGGACGTCGGCGAGGGTCCTGCCGGTGGGCCGATCCTCGGCGGGAAGAGCCACGAGGAATTGTTCGGATTCGACGTCGGGGAGCGCGTCGTCGACGGTGACCCAGCCGTCGAGGAGATTCGCGGCCTCCAGTGCGGCCTCGATTCCCGCCGCGACCGCGGCGTCGACGCCGTCGGCGAACCGGACCAGACGCCAGAGCGGCGCACCGGTCAGCCCGGACCGCGCGTCGTGCCTGCCTGCCGGGAGCGGTGGGGCGTCGTCGTGCTCGGATTCGATTGCCGCGCGCGCCGATTCGTATTCGGCGATCGCCTCGGCCGCGGCGGCGGCGTCCCGGTCGTACTGCTGACGACGCAGCCGGAGTGCGTCGACGGCGTCCGTGGTCTGCTCTGTCAGCGTCTCCGACAGGGTGGCGGCGTCGTCGTCGCCGATCCCGCGGAGGGCGCCGTCCAGTGCGTCGAACAGCGCAGCGGGCGCCTCGATCTCGGCGTAGAGGGACGACTGTTCCGTCCACCAGGAGCGGAGTTCGGTGGCGCATCGGCTGCGGGCCGATTCGACCGCGGTCTCGGCTTCGAGGACGGCCACCGTCGCGGTGTCGAGTTGTTCCTGGCCACGACGTGCCGCGTCGTCGGCGCGGGTCCGCTCGGTGGCGGCCTTCTCGACGGTGGCGAGCGCGGCCCGGACCGCGCGCAGGTCGCCGTCGCGTTCCTCGGCGTGCCCGCGCAGCGCCGCGGTCAACTGGTCGGCGCGCGCGTCGCCGGGGAGTGCGGTCCAGGTGATTCCGGCGTCCTCGGCGGCGACGTGAAGTTCGTCTTCGGCGTGGGCGAGCGCCTCGACGGCGCGGGTGACGGCGTCGCCCGCCTTCTCGTGCTCCTCGGACCGCTGTTCGAGGGTCGCCTTGGCCTTGCGTGCCTTCTCGGCCTGCAGTTCCGTCGACTTCTCCAGCGTCGACACGGCCTGCGCAAGGTCGTCGAGTTGAGTCCGCCCCTCGTAGGCGGTCGACCGTTTCAGTGCGTCCAGGGTGGCGTTGGCCTGGTCGAGTGCGCGGTCGGCGGCGGTGAAGCGTTCCTCGGCGGCCTCCCGGCTCGCCTGGCTGCGCGCCCGGTCGGCTGCCGCCCCGTGGAGGGCGGTGATGCCGGATCGCACCGCGTCGAGACGGGTTGCGAGTTGGTCGACGTCCGTACGCGCCTGCTGGCGAAGGTATTTCGCGTACACACCGACGAAGCTCTGCGCCGCCTGATCCGCCGCCGCCAGCCCCTCGAGCGCCCGGCCGACCTCTTCCATGTCGCTGAACGAGCGCGCCGCCTCGAGGACGAGCTGTTCGTCGAGGGGTCGCAGACCGTCGGTGAGCGCCTGCGACAGTCCCTTGGGGTCGAGGTTCTTCGCGAGCTGGGGGCGGCGCAGCGTGAGGATGAGGTTGATCAGCTGGTCGTAGCGCTGGACACCGAGCCCGAACATCCGGGCGTCGATGGCGGCGCGGTAGTCGAGCGGCCGGTCGGTGATGGAGTCGGTGCCGATCTGCTCGCCGAGTTGCTTCTTCGTGAGCGGACGGTCGTCGGTGCCGAGCAGGGAGAAGTCGACGCCGACCCGGCCGTCGGCCACGAAGTACCAGCGCGTGACCTTGTCGTTGGTGCGGGAGGCCCGCATGCCGATGCCCACGGTGACGGCCTCGGGGTCGTCCTTCGCGCCGCGGCAGAACTCCATCCAGACGTACGAGTACGCGCTCTCCTGCCCGCGGTACAGGAGGTTCGACTTCATGGTCCGTTCCTCGCCGGCGAACGGGTTGAGACGCCGCGGTTCGATCCTGCCGTCGAAGACGAACGGGAACAGCACTTCGAGCGCCTTGGTCTTGCCGGAACCGTTGGGGCCACGAAGAACGAGGCGGCCATCGGCGAAGGAGAACTCCTGATCCCGGTAGTCCCAGAGGTTGATGATCCCGGCTCGGGTGGGCCGGAAACGCGCACTCGTCATGCTGTGATGTCCTCGCTGTCGTTCGCTGAGCTCTGGAACAGGTCGATCTCCGGTGTGCGGTCGCGGATCGTGACCACCACACCGCGGTAGCGGGCGAGCGCCGGGAGCGCGAGCACGCCGCCCGGCACCGCGGCGGTGAGGCGCAGCCGCTCGAGCAGCGCCAGAGCGGCGCGTCCCAGACCGTCGGGGTCGGCCTGCCACCCGGCGGCGAACGTGCGCCCGAATCTGTCGGTCAGGGTCCGGACGGTGTCGGTAATCCACTGGTCCTCGACGACCGGGAAGAGCCGGTCGGCGGGGGCGGGCTCCTCGGGTTCGACCCCGTCGTGGCCTGCCAGGCTGTCGAAGATCCCGGACTGCGGAATCGCGCTGTCGACCTGTTCGACCAGGTCCTCGGACCGGCCCCGCGGCAGCGGCATCCGGGCCGTCTCCGGCGTGTCGGGATCCAGGACACGATCGGCGATCTCCCCCGCGAGCAGCAGCGCGACCTGTGCGACCGTTCCCGTCCCGGGGAACCGGACGTCGGAGAGCCGTCCGGAGGAGTCGATCATCGCGACGCCCTCCTCGCGCCGTTCCGCGACCAGTCCGGTGAGCAACTCGACATCGGCTGCGGTGCGGGGGAGCGCGAGCTGCACCAGTTCGTGATCGTCCAGGTCGGCGGCGTAGACGACGGGCCGTTCGACGAGAGCGCGCCGGACCCGCCGCGCCGTCTCTTTCACGTCGACCGTCCGGGACGTCCCGAACTCCGCGGCGTCGTCGTCGGTCATCGAGTCCGCGCCGGCGAGCAGACCGCGGATGGAGCGGAGATGCTGCAGTGCGCGCGGCGGCCGGAACAGGGCGATGACGACGGACCGGTCGATGTCGTAGAGCGCTTCGCCCGCATCGGGATTGGCGGCCCAGCCGCCCGCGTCACCGTCGGCGAGGGCGATCGCGCCGCGGGCCGCGAGCCAGCCGACGGCGTCGACGAACGCGTCCCGGTCGGACGCGCGTTCGGTGGACAGGTCCACCCCGTCGACCTGCGCGGCGTCGGCGGCGACGTGATCGGCGAGTTCGGACAGGGTGATCTGGTTGCCGGCGCGACCCAATGCGGCCAGCGCCAACGCGAGGTAGGCGTAGCGGTACCGGTCGAACGTGCGGTCGGTGGCCGTCTTGGCCGGGGTCCCGGCGTCGAGTCGGTCGCTGACCGTGAACAGTCGGGCGGTCGTCTCGGTGACCTCGAGCCGGTACCCGAAGAGCGTCATCAGATCGTCGCGCAGTTCGGTGGCCCACCGGCGGAGCAGGGGAAGCGCGATGCGATCCGGATAGGTCTGCGTCACCAGATGATTCGACAGGATGACGCGGGCGGCGCGCTGATACGAATCGAGGGCGAGCGGTGAGATCTCCCGTGCCTTCACCGAACGCTCACCTGCAGTCCGTCGAGGTGCAGTCGTCCTCGGGCGGTGCGCACCACCGTCGATTCGCTGTGCGGGCTGAGGGTGAGCTTCACGCCGTTCTCCGATCCGGTGCTGCTCGTGACGCGGCCGCTGACCGGTACCCGGGCCGTCAGTGCGGCATTGAGCAGGCTCAGCAGCACGTCGGTTTCGGCCTCGTCGAGTTCCCGCTCGTAGACTCCGCCCCGGGCCAGCGACTGGGCGGCGGCCGCGCGATTTCGTTGTGCGGTCAGCTGTTCCTCACGCAGGCGGCGCACGCTGCCCTCGTTGCGCTGCACCCGCGCGGGCAGGCCGGGGGACGGCGGACGTCCGGTCTCGGCCAGCGTGCGGGAGATCTCCACGGGCTGCGCCTCCCACCACGACCGGGTGTCGGGGATGATGTCGGCGTCCGGGTGCACCATCGAGAGGTGGCGCGGACGCCCGAGGTCGAACACCGCCTGGAACAGCGCGTGCGCGGCGTCCTCGTTCGGAGTCGCGGCGAACCAGCCTGCAAGGTGGCGCAATTGGCTCTCCCTGCTGACGCCGCCCTTGCGGGTCTCGGTGACGCGGCGCAACAGCGACAGGACGGCGGCGATGGCGCTCATCGTGCCCTCGCGCAGGCGTTCCGACTCGCTCGGACCCGCCTCGCTCCCGACGAACCAGTGCGTCAAACCGGTCCACCGGGCGCGCCAATCGGCTTCGCGCTCTTCGACATCGAGGAACACCCGCTCGTCGCTGGCGGCGGCCCGCGCCACCATCGCCTCGACACCGGTGTCTTCCACGAGCGCGATGGCCGCGGCGAGTTTCGGCGCATACCGCGACAGGTCGGAGCTGAACTCGCGCATGTGGGTGAGGAGAGCGTCCTTGTGGGACATGAACGTCTCCGGGGTGATCTCCGTGGTGCGGACGAGATCGCCCAGGGTCAGATAGAACTGGGCCGCGCGTCCGGCCATGTCGGACAGCGTCGCATCGAGTCGGTTGAGTTTCCGGTACACCAGGTCGTTGTCGGCGGCGCGATTCGCCGCGGCCAGGTCGTTCATGTCGGCGAGAAGGTCGGGGAGCGCCAGCCGGGACAGCGACGCGTCGTCGAGCCGGGCCGCGAGTGCGTCCTCGACGGCCCGGAACACCTGGTAGCCGGCCTGACTGAACTGGTACACGAAGTGCCGGTTCCGATATTCGGCGAGTGTCGCGGCGCGCGTTCCGTCGTAACTGCGTTCGAGCACTTCCCAGACGTGGAGTTGCTCGAGCAGGGGAGTGACGTCTCCGGCGCCGAGTTGCCCGGCCGGGTCGTCGCCGGCGAGGCCGTCCAGGATGCGGGCGACGTCGCCGGCGTGGAGCAGCACGATGTAGTTGGCGCGGGCGTGATCGAAGGCCCGCAGCACCCACAGATACTCCGCCCGCTTCTCCGCGGTGGCGAAGGAGAACAGTTTCAGCCGGTCGTCCCGGAGCGGGGGAGCGACCGCCGGACGCCCGGCGCGCAGCCCCGACGGGGACCGACCTGGATCGCTGCCTGATTCACTCACCGTGACAGGTTATGCGGTCGTGCAGCGGTCGAGCGAACGCCGTGCCGACCTGCACCCCTCACCCCACCACGACACCGACGAAAGGGAGGCGGGGCAATCAGAGGACGAACAGCACGAAGACGATCGCGACCAGCACGAGCGCCAGCCCGACCGCTGCGGCGACGAGCCAGGACGCCCGGGAGGCACTGTCGGAATCTTCCCCGGACTGCACGACGGCGCGCGGTTCCGGCGGCGTCGCGACTGCCGTTCCGCCCGACACTCGCGCGGGGGAGGCGCCCACCGCTGCGGCGGACGCGGGGTTCTGCGTGCGTGTGGCGGCCCGGTTCGGGGTTGCGGACGTCGACGGCACGGGCTCGCCGACGACGGCGTCGATCACCTCGGTGACGTCGTACGACGGTGGCAGGCCGATCGGGGTCACCCTGTGGGTGGTCGGATTGAACCCGGCGGCGCGGATGGCGGCACCGAGCGCCGAGGTCTGCTCGGGGCCCGGGCCGACGACGCACCGGACATCGAACTTCTCGCCGATCGTGGCCGCGAATCCGTGAACGGCCGCGGAGTCCCTCGCGATCAGACCGTCGCCCGTGACGACCACGGCGTCGAGGTTGCTGGGCAGCCAGCCGAACGCACCGAGTGCGGTCGCGATCTGGGCCGTCGGGGAGCCCCCCGAGGAGAACCGGAACGCCTTGCCTGCCTCGACACCCGAGCGAATCAGCGCGACCGTCGATCCGGTGTCGTCGACGTGATAGATGCCGACCAACTGCCCGGGGCGCTCGGCGATCTCGGATTCGAACCAGGCCGCGGCGGCTTCGGCGTCCGAGACCAGGGACAGATACGACATGTCGGCGTAGTCGAGCGCGTCGCGGAGCGCTGCGACCGCGGCCGAGTCCCAGCGGGTCGGATAGGTGGCCATGATGTCGGGGGCGCCACCCGTTCGGCCGCCGTGGTCGGGCAGAGGTTCGCACTCGCGGAGCAGGCATCGCATCGCACCCGCGACCAGGTCTTCTGCGCGGTACCGCGATCCGTCGCCCACCGCGACGCCGGCGGGGTCGCCGACACGGGGAAGGAACCCCGACACGGTGTGGGTATCTCCGATCGTGTGCGGCGCCGATCCGCCGAGAATTGCGGTGCCGTCCGGGCACATGTGCAAGACGGTGTCGCGGACGATGACGATCGGATCGGGGGATCCTGGATCGTTCGACGCCACCACCGCGGTGGACACGACACTGCCGATCCTGAGCCCGACTCCCATGGACATGCAAGAACCCCTATTCGTGTTGCGAACGGATTGCGACTTCCGTCAGGCCCGCCCGACTCGGTCGGTGAGGCCACAAGATGTACATCCTGCTACCCGAGGGTGCTTGTGCGCGCCATCACGCGCGGCGTGGCGTGGTCGTATTGCACACACTCGGGGAGTTTGCGCCTGCGACGAGTGATCGGTCAGGTCACCGTGGGTGCGCCGAGGGCCGTTCTCCACTCGGTCACGTTCTCGGTCATCCAGCTGAGGAGATGCTCCGCTTCCTGCGGATGGCGGCCGGTGCCGGCGAGGAGATCCGCGAAGGCCTGTGCCGGGGCGACCAGGCGGACGTTGTCGCGGAACAGGGTGCGTTCGAAGACCGCGGCCGATCGGGGAGTGGCGACGAGGACGTTGGCACCCTGATCGACGGAACGTAGTTCGAGAGCGCCTGCCAGCGCCTCGGCGTTGTCGGCGTAGATCTGCACGTGGTGCGTCGGTGCGTACTCGACGAACGCTGCTGCGGCGTGCGAGCCTGTCACCGCGTAGAGATGGTCGGAGACCTTCCCGAGTTTCGCGACGAACGACTGCACTCCCTCGGGTGCGAAGTAGCCGACGGTGGGGCAGTCCTTGAAGCTGGAGTCGCTGCTCCAGGCGCGCAGCATCTGCTGCCACCGAACACTGGTGATGGGGCCGCGGGGGAGTCGCTCGAGGAGATCGCGTTCCTCCAGGGTCTCCACCACCCGATAGGTCGCGCCGGTGGACGCGCCGGACAGCCGGACGAGTTCCGGGACCGTCAGCTGACCCGAGTGATCGGCGAGGGCACGCACGACCCGCGCGGCGGGATCGCCGGTCAGCTGGGCGGCCGGACGGCCGGGCCCACGCCACGGGTCGGCGTCCGCGCCCCGGTCTCGCACCCAGATGGCGGGCCGGTCCGCCGACAGAGAGGTGTTGCCCGTCGCGTCCGCGTACGACAGACCCCTGGCGTCGAGTTGGCGGCGAACGGGTTCGGAAAGATAACGGGCGCAGACGAATCCGCGATCGGATCCGGACAGTCCGTCGGCGAACCGGGCGGCGTCCCCCGCGAGCACCCCGCGGGCGGGGATGACGGAGAAGGACGCCACCTCGCCGCCCGGGGCACCGACCAGCAACCGTTCCGGTGCGTCGGCGAGGGAGCGGGACTTTCCGGACGTCAGCGACCAGCCGTGGGGGAGTGCGGCCTGGAGGGTCGCGATCGCCCGGCGGTAGAGATCGATGTCGCGTTCCGGCTTGGGGAACGGGACCTTGGGCTCGCTCCCGGCGAATTCGGGGTTCTCCTGATTCGGCACTTCGCCAGTCTACTCACTCGGTCCGAGACGGAACCGCGTAAAAGACCGAATTCTGAGATTCCGTTCCGTACGTCACCGAGTATGCAGATCCCGCCGATCCTCACCACCGCACAACACCCGTTCCGAAAGCTCGGACAAGGGCACGCACACGATTTCAGGGGCGTCGGGCGGTCCAGGCGGTCCTGCTGCCGCGGACCGTCAGGTCCCCGCGGTGCAGGACGCTGTCCGGGTTGTCTTCCGAGAGAAGACGATCGAGAGTGTCGCGGTCGTCGGCGGCCAGTTGTCCGTCGAGGGCGGAGCGAACACGGCTCAGAAAGGTATGTGCGTAGCGTCCGGTGCTGGGCGGGGCGGGGGTTGCCTCACTGGTGAAATTGCGCTCCTCGACGTCCACGAAACCAGCTCTCTCCACGTGGTCCCGCCAGTTCGGGTGAGCGTTCCAGTCCATCCGCGCCAAGGCCTCGTGGCAGCGCGACTCCAGGCCCGGGCGGCCCATGCCCAGGTCGTCCGGCAGGAGGCGGGGCAGGGCGTCCATCTCGACGACCACCAGCACGCCGTCGGAGTTCAGCGCGGCGTACATGTCGCGCAGCACCCGGTCGGGGTCGGCGACCTCGTGCAACGAAGAGGCCGCCCACACGACGTCGGTGGCCTCGACTGCGGGCCAGCCGGCATCCAGATCGGCGTGCACGACGCTCACCCGGTCGGCCAGGCCCTGCCCGCGCGCGGCTGTGCGGACGCGCTCGAGCATCACCTCCGACCTGTCGATCGCGACCACCTCGGCCGCGGGGAACCGCCGAGCCAGCGTCAGGCTGCCGACGCCCGTTCCCGCGCCCACGTCGACGACCCGGCGCGGCGTCTCCCCGACGCGCCGTTCGGCCCACTCGGCCACCTGATCCAGGTAGGAGCCGAAGATCTCGGCGTCCAGGTCGAGGAGATCCGGCAGAGCGGCTTCGTGGGCGAGTGTGTGCTCGCCGTGGTGGTGGGCGTGGTGATGCGAATGCTGTGTCATGACTCCAAGGCTAGTCACGTTCTGCTCTATACGCATACACTCTTGCGTATGACGCAAGAACTCGGATTGGACGGTGTGATCCGGCAGCGCATCCGGGGCCTACGGCTGGCCCGCGGCTGGTCCCTCGACGCGCTCGCCGCCCGCTGCTTCCTCAGTCCGTCTACGCTGAGCCGCATCGAGACGGGCCACCGCAGGATCGCCCTCGACCAACTGGTTCCGATCGCGCGGGCTCTCGGCACCACGCTCGATCAGCTCGTCGAGTCCGTCGACGACGAGGACGTGGTGATCCGGCCGATGCCCGAACACACGCGAGGCCTCACGACCTGGCTCCTGTCCCGCGAACGCGCCCTCCACGGCGCAACCGTGGCGAAGATGCGCATCACCCCCGAACGGACGGCCGGCCCGGAGCACGTCTGTGTGCACCCCGGTCACGAGTGGTTCACCGTCCTGTCGGGGACGGCCCGCCTGCAACTGGGGGAGCGGACCATCCTGATCGAAGCCGGTGCCGCAGCGGAGTTCTCGACCATGGTGCCGCACTCCATCGGCGCCCACGACGGTCCGGTGGAGATCCTCACGATCTTCGACCACGACGGGGAGCGGGCACACCTGCACGCCGCGGACGACGCTCCGCCGGCGTGACGAACGCACGCCTACGGTGCACGGCCCATACGATGTGGGCGGCATCGGCGCACGCCGAGAAGAAAGGACGGATATGTCGTCTTCCGACACCGCAGGCGAGACGGAATTCCCGGCGAGTATGGGGAAGGTCTCCCGTCGTGAGCTCGCGTCCCACGGCTACACGCGCTTCGATCAACTGACGACGGTCACCGCCAAGGAGCTGTTGAAGATCCACGGCGTCGGACCGAAAGCGATCCGGATCCTCGAGGAGGAACTCGCCGAGCGGGGACTCGGCTTCGCCGGCTGAGCGGCGGAGCCGGACGCGCTACAGCAGGCCGTTCGCGCGCTGGTAGGTGGCAGGCGGTGTGCCGACGACCTGGGTGAAGACCCGGGTCAGGTGGGCCTGGTCGCTGAACCCCAATTCGTAGGCGAGCGCAGACCAGTCGATCCTCTCGCCCGAGTGGGCGGCGGCGGCCGCGTCGAGGATGCGAAACCGCTGGATCACCCACTTCGGGCCGATGCCGACGTATTCGGTGAACAGCCGTTGCAGGGTACGCAGGCTGCAGCCGGCGTGCGCGGCGAGCTGGTCTGCGCGGACGAAGTCCCGGCGGCGCTGGGCGTCGCCGACCAGGGCCGTGACCTCCCGTCCCGTAGGATCCGGAACGGGATCGCTGCGCAGAAGATACCGCTCGAAGGTGTCGATCATCTCCGCGCTGTCCGTGCCTGCGAGGATCCGTTCCGCGACGGGGCGATCGTCACCGGACAGCAGATCCCGTCCGGGCTGGACGGTTCCCGAGATCGCGCCGAGACTGCTCTTCAGCAGAGGCCGGAACCCGCCGGCGTGGAAGGCGGCACCCAGCACGTGGCCGTGTCCCGTCAACGTTCGGGAGAACGGCGACCGGGAGATCCCGTGCACCAGCAACTGTCCGTCCTCGGCGGCGACGTGAACGCGCGGCTGAGGAACCACCTGCTGCCGATGGGGCTTCGGCACCGACCACCTCACCAGCCAGTGGTAGTCGACGAACTCGGCCAAATCTGCTCGGGGAGCGACTCGTTCGACCTCGAAACCGGGTGCGTCGGCGGTCGGGCGGACGATCGCCTCGGGATGTCCTGGCACATTCGGCACTCGCTCATCCTAGTGTCGCGAATGTTCAAGAGCGCCACGCTGCCGCGTACCTAGAGTCTCCTGACATGAGCTACTCACACACTGCACGAAGCAAATTCACCATCGCCGCGTGGTCGGAATCGCTGATCACCGACATCGACGGCGAAGGTACGACCGCCGGCGACACCTACTACCCCGCACGCGGCGCCACGCGAGCGGCCGTCGAATATTCGTACTCCGGCGACATCGAGGGAACGAGCACCGTGACCTACCTGATCGCGTACAAGGCCGATGCCGCCCCGGTGCTCGGCCTCGAGCGCTTCGAGGGCTCGATCGGCGGGCACGACGGAACGTGCGTGTTCCAGCACCTCGGCAGCCAGGACCAGGGTTCCGTGTCGGCACGGATCGAGGTGGTGCCGGGTATGGGCACCGGCGGTCTGACCGACCTGCGTGGCAGCGCGGACCTGTCCATCGCCGGACCCGGCGAGGGCGGCTACGAATTCGTCCTGTCCTACGACATCGGCTGAGTACGGGTCGTCGAGCGTGCGCTCAGCGGCTTCAGGCCACACGACGCCGCGAGGCCCTGCGACTCGATGCCGAACGCGGTGTTGGAGCGGGTCATGAAGTTCGTCAGTGCGATGAACGCGGTCAGTTCCACCATCGCGGCCGGGCCGAGTGCCTTCAGTAGCCTGGCCGACAGTTCGTCGGTGACCGTCGGCGGGGTCAGCGTCATCGCCTCGGCATACTCCAGCGCGTCCCGCTCCAACGGGGTGAAGACGTCCGACTCGCGCCACCGAGGCACCTCGCGTGCCTTCGTCTCGTCCAGTCCCTTGTTGTGGGCTTGGAAGTAGCCGTAGTCCAGGCAGAAGCCGCAGCCGACCATGCTCGCCACCGCCATGTGGGCGAACGATTTCAGATTCTCGTCACACCGGTCCCACTTCTGTACCTTGCGGCCCACGCTGAAGCTGAAGTTCAGCACCTTGCGGTTGTGCCACACGACCCCCACCCCGTCGGGTACGTCGCCGAGCATCTTGCGGGACATCCGCTTGACGACCGCACCGTAGATGCCGGTCAGCTCTGCCTGCGGGATCCTGGTCATGATTCCTCCTCCGGTTGGAATGTTCTCGGCATAGAGACACCGGCCACGAGCCGAATGTGACATCCGAACCGGATCTTTTTCGCCGGCCGCCCCTCAGCCCTGCGCGAGTGCGCGGTCGGCCAGCGCGGCGATCACGGGTGAGAGCGCCTGCGCGTGTTCGAGGGTCAGATGGTTGTCGTCGCGGTACACGAGGTCGTTGCCGACGACGACCGGGCAGCGCTCGGCGGTGCAGAACAGGGTGGTGAGATCGGCGTACCTGCCGCCGCCTGCCGCGGTGGCGGTCGCCTCGGCCGCGACCCCGGCGTCGTTGACCGCGACCGCACGCGGGGGCGAGCAGGCACTCGCGTCGTCGAGGTGCGCGGACAGGCACGTCGGGACGGTCGACTGCGGATCCGGGACGGGACCGAGGACGAGGACGGCCGCACCCGTGGCCCGCAGTTCCGTGACCAGCCGCGTCAGGCTGTCGAGCCAGGGCCGGGCATAGACGCTGAAACCGAAATCGGCGCCGTACCGCCGGGACATGCTCAGCACGACCAACCGGGGCCGCTCGGCCCGCAGCCGGTCGACGATCTCGCCGCGCCACTGCTCGCACTCGGTGTATTCCCGCCCGAGGTAGGGGCTGGTGAGGGGAAGGTCGAGGAGTGGGCAGGTGACCTTGCCCATCGTCTCCAGCCGCCAATGATGCTGCTCGGAGGCCGCTTCGAACGCCGGGGCCCACATCGCGGCATGCGAATCCCCGACCAGCGCAACCGTCGTCGCCGACGTCACGTCACCCGATGCGCACTCGTCCTGCCCCACCTCGAGCCACGACCGCACGCAGCCGTTGACGAACACCGCAGGCTTGTCTGCCGGTGCGTCGGCGAGCGGTGGCGACAGATTCGACGGGACCGACTGCAGCCCAGCAGCCGCCGCGACCGCCGCCTGCACCTGAGCGGTCATGTCGTTCACCGCCGCGTCACGCGGATCGATTGCGGGAGTGGCCGATTCGACCGGTGCCGAGACGGTGAGGGCTGCTGCGGCGGCGCCGTGTCCGACCGGGACCGGCCGCGCCACCAGCAGAACCAGCGCCGCACAGACGGCGACGGCGGTGACGGCTCCGCCGAGGACGAGGCTGCGTGAGGCCGAGAGACGTAGCGGAGCCGCGAAGCGAACCGGGTTCTCGACCAGGGCCAGTGTGAGTCCGGCCAGACCTGCGGACACCATGACCATCGCCAGCCGATCGGTCAGATCGAGAGAGCGGCCGAGCACGATCGGCGCGAGCAGCAGTACCGGCCAGTGCCAGAGATACCAGGAATAGGACACCCGCCCGACCGCCCGCATCGGCGGCAGGGACAGGCCCCGGCCGACCCCCAGCCGCGGTGCGGCACAGCCCGCTCCGATCACCAGCACCGTGCCGAGCACCGGCAGCAGCGCGGCGGTGCCGGGGTAGGGTGTCTTCTCGCCCAGCCGAAGACAGGCGAAGACGATCAGTGCGAGGCCTGCCCAACCGGCGGCCGCGGCGACCGCAGGCGGCAGCCGCCGCCAGTGCCGAACCGACAGCGCGACCAACCCACCGGCGGCCAGCTCCCAGGCGCGGGCGGGCAGCGAGAAGAACGCCCACGGCGGCAGCGTGCGGGTCCAGTCGAGCGAGACCGCGAACGACACCGCCGCGACCACCGCGAGGACCACCAGATACGGGGTCGTCGACGGTGCGTGGTCCGGGCCCTGGCGTCGTGTTCTGCGCCGCACGAGCCAGGCGACCCCGATGATCAGCGCAGGCCACAGCAGGTAGAACTGCTCTTCGACGCCGAGCGACCAGTAGTGCTGGAACGGTGACGGGGGCGTGTCCGCGGCCAGGTAGTCGGTGCCGTGCAGCGCCAGTCGGTAGTTGCCGACGTAGAGCGCGCTCGCGATCCCGTCACCGAGGACCGCGCGGGCCTGCAACGGAGGAAGGAGTAGGGCCGCGCCGATCGCGGTGGCCACCAGCACGACGCACCCGGCGGGCAGCAGTCGCCGGGCACGGGCGCCGTAGAACTCGGCCAGTCCCACGCGGCCGGTGGCAGCCACGTCCCGCCACAGCAGCCCGGTGATGAGAAACCCCGAGACGACGAAGAAGATGTCGACACCGGCGAATCCGCCGTCGATCCCGGGCACACCCGCGTGAAAGAACACCACGGCCAGCACCGCGACGGCCCGCAGACCCTCGATGTCCGTACGGAACACGGTTCCCACGGTCCGGTCACCGGCCTGAGGGCGGTTACCGGATCGGCCCCGTCGTTCCGAACTGGCGACGGTACTCACTCGATCAGCGATCTGTCCATGCGACGAGCCCCTTCAGCTGCAGCACTGGCCTCATGATGACAGCGGTGCCGCAGTTTTCCCGAAAGGCACGCCGTACCAGGGCAGAGCACAATCGGGCGAACACTCACACGTGCACGACGACCGACCCGTCGCGGACCGACGCGGGGTACGTGCGGACCGAGCCCACACCCTCGGATCCGCAGGCGCCCGTGTCGAAGGCGAACGCGTACTGGTGGAGCGGGCACGTCACGCCGGTGGCGTCGATCTGCCCGTCGGCGAGGGGACCACCCTTGTGCGGGCACACCGCATCCATCGCCCGAACGGTGCCGTCCGACAGCAGGAATACGGCCACCTGACGGTTCTGCACGACGTACGTCCGGCCTTCGCCCGGTGTCAGGTCGCTGACCGGTCCCACCGCGACCTCGGCGGGACCCTCGATCAGGGCGGTCATCGGACCGGCACCTGGGGGAGCGGCAGCAGCGGCAGCGAGGGAGCGAACTGTGCGGGCGATTTCGGCGCGCTGCGCTCCTTCCAGGGATCCCGGTAGCCGTCCACCGCCGTCTGGATCCGCTCGTCCAATCCGGTCACGATGTCCTCCTCGTCTCGGACCAGTAGCGCCTGAAGATGTTCGAGTCCTACCCGCGGCACGAAGTCGTACGTGCGTTCGAGCCATTTCGCGTTCTCGCGGTAGTACTGGATGAATCGCCCGCCGAGTTCGATCACGGCGTCCGGTGATTCGACCGTGGCCAGCAGGTCGCCCTTGCGGATATGCGCTCCGGCGGCGCCGCCGACGTAGATTTCCCATCGACCGTCGCCGACCGCGACCACACCGAAGTCCTTGCACAGGGCCTCCGAGCAGTTCCGTGGGCATCCGGCGACCGCGAGTTTCAGCTTCGCGGGCGTCTCCAGGCCCTGGAACCGCTCCTCGAGAGCGATGCCGAGGCTCGTCGAATCACCGAGACCGTAGCGGCAGAAGTCGGTTCCGACGCACGTCTTCACCGTGCGCATGCTCTTGCCGTAGGCGAACCCGGACGGCATGTCGAGGTCACCCCACACCTTGGGGAGATCCTCCTTCTTGATGCCGAGCAGGTCGATGCGCTGCCCGCCGGTGACCTTTACGAGCGGCACGCCGTACTTGTCCGCCACGTCGGCGATCTTGCGGAGTTGCTCCGGCGTGGTGACACCGCCCTTCATCTGCGGGACCACCGAGAACGTGCCGTCGCGCTGAATATTGGCGTGCACGCGGTCGTTGATGAACAGCGCGCCGCGCTCGTCCACCCAGTCGGGACCCCAGATGGTGCGAAGCAGCGAGGCCAGGGGCATCTTCGCGGACGACTCCTCCTTCGCGTCCACCGCGAGCTCGACGAACACCTGTGACACGGCGCGGAGATCGCGTTCCCGGATGGTCGCGATGAGTTCGGGCTTCGTCATCGGAATGCAGGGCACGTACCAGTCGGCGGAGGGGTCGGCTTCGAGTTCGCCGCCTGCGGCGCAGGCCACGATGTCGGCGACGAGTCCCTTGCACGAGCCGCAGCCCTTGCCTGCCCGGGTCTGGGCGCAGACGTCGGTGAGCGTCTTGGCGCCGGAATGGACGCACGCCACCAGATCGCCCTTGCTCACGCCGTTGCAGTTGCACACCTGCAGGTCGTCGGGGAGGTCGGCGACACTCGTCGCGGCGCTCGGGGCTCCGACGTCGAAGAGCATGCCGATCCGCTCCTCGGGCAGCGGAACCTTGCCGTCGAACGCCTGCGTGAGGAAACCCGCCTTGCTGATGTCGCCCATCAGCGTGGCGCCGATCAGCTTGCCGTCGCGGACGACGAGGCTCTTGTACGTGCCGCTGCGCGGTTCGTAGTACTGGATGAACTCGTCGTCCGCCGTCTCGGGTCCCTTGACGCCCATCGCGGCCACGTCGACACCGGCGACCTTCAGTTTCGTAGTGGTGCGTGTACCGACGTACGCCGCTTCGGGATTGGAGCCGGTGAGGACTTCGGCGAGGATGACCGACTGCTCCCACACCGGGGCGACGAGGCCGTAGGTCTCCCCACGGTGCTGTGCGCACTCGCCGACGGCGTACACGGAACCCTCGTCCTCGCAGCGCATCTGGTCGTCCACCACGACGCCGCGTTCGACCACCAGCCCGGCGGCCCGCGCGAGTTCGGTGTTGGGCCGGATTCCGGCGGTGACGACGACCATGTCGGCGGCCAGGGTGGAGCCGTCGACGAACGACACCCCGGTCACCAGGCCCGCCTCGTCGCGCAGCACGGCGGTGGTCCGCATCGAGGTGTGGACGCCGACGCCGAGTTTCTCGATCTCGGCGCGCAGGACGCTGCCGCCGCGTTCGTCGAGCTGCTGGTTCATCAGGTGCCCCGGGGAGTGCACGACGTTGACGGTGAGGCCCTGGGTGCGCAGCCCGTACGCGGCCTCGAGGCCGAGCAGACCGCCGCCGATGACCACCGCGGACACGTCGTCGCGGGCCTGCGCCATCTGCAGCATGCCGTTGGTGTCGGCGATGTTCCGGAATCCGAACACCCCGCGGGCCAGGCGCCCGTCGTGCTCCCGCAGTCCGTCCATGTTGGGGAAGAACGTATTGCTTCCCGTGGCGATGATGAGCACGTCGTAGTCGACGACGCGGCCGCTCTCGCACGTCACGGTCTTCGCGAACCGGTCGAGCGCCAGCGCGCGGTCGCCGGCGTGGAGTTTGACGCCGTTGGCGGTGTACCAGCCCATCGGGTTGAGGATCAGGTCCTCGTCGTCGACAGCCGCCTCCCCGGACAGGACGTGCGAGAGCATGATGCGGTTGTAGTTGCCGTAGGGCTCGTCGCCGATCATGGTGATCTCGAAACGCTCACGCCCGCTACGGTTGAGGATCTCCTCGACGGTGCGTGCGCCGGCCATACCGTTGCCGACGACCAGCAGCTTGCTCGAACTCGGTGTGTGGGCCATGCACAGAGGCTGCGCCCCGGGAGTGTCGTAACGGCTGCGCGCACGTTACGTGGGAATCAGGAACACCTCACAGTCCTCCCGGAAGGCGTGTCAGGCGGGTGCGTGGTCGCGGGGCATGAGCAGCGGGGCCAGCACGGCGAGCAGCACGGCGGGCAGAAGGAAGCCGGCCGCGGGCGACACGGAATACACCGGGGTGAGGGTGATCGGGGCGAGCGCGTTGCCCATGAATCGCAGCGCCTGCACGACGGACACCGCGCCGCCCCGGTTCGGGCCCGGCGACCCGAGCACGGCGGCGTTGACCCCGACCAGGATGAACTGACCGGCGACCCCGGCCGCGAACCACGCCACGGCCACGACTGCGAGGAGGGACACGGTCCCGGCGGCCGCGACGAGAATCGCCCCGCCGAACGCGCCGATCAGTACGGCCGCCCGGGCCCCGATCTTGTCGATGACACCGCCGACGAGACGTGCGGTGAGGATTCCGGCCACGCCGAACCCGGTGAGCAGCAGCCCGCGCTGGGTCGGGCTCAGCCCGAAGACGTCCTCGGCGCGGAACGCGACCAGGAAGCTCAGCCCACCGAGCGCGCCCCACCCGAGGAGTGCGACCACCCCGATTCTCAGCACCGACGGGGTGAGGGCGTCGCGCAGTCGCGGGCGCGGCGCCCCCGGCTCGGCGGGAGCGCTGTCGGGAACGCCGACCATCCCCAGCACCGCGGCCACGAGGGCGATGACGAGGAACGCGAGACGCCAGTCGACCTCCGCCGCGAGTCCACCGACGAGCGGCGCGCTCGACTGTCCCGCAGCCTGGAAGGCGCCGAAGATCCCCAGCGCCCGGCCGAGATGCTTCTTCGGGGTCGAGGCGGCGAGCGCCGCCAGCAGCAGGGGCGTCGTGAACGAGTTCGAACACCCCTGGAGCACGCGGGCACCGAGGAAGAGCGGCAGCGTCGGCGCCACGAAACAGGCCAGCGACGACAGCAGGTAGACGCCGTACGCGATCCGCACGGTCCGCATCTGTCCCCACCGGGCGCCCAGCGTGCCCGACACCAGCATCAGCAACGCGAACGGCAGCAGGTACGCCGTCAGCGACCCGGCCGCGGCGGATGCACTCACGCCGAGGTCGTCACCGATCTCGGGAAGGATCGAGGCGACCACCCCGCCGCCGAACGGGCCGAGGAAACCGCCGGCGTAGAGCGCCGTGCGCTGGAGCGAGGAACGAAGCGACTCGGACGAGTTCTTCGTCACAGCCCGAAGCTGCCGGGCCCACGCCTGCGGAGATACCGCTCGAACTCGGCCGCCAGCGCGTCACCGTCGATCTTCGAGATGGCCTCGGAGATGTCGGTCTCGGCGTCGCCGCGCTCCTCGAGGGAGCGGACGTAGTCGCCGATCTCCTCGTCGTCCGCGGTCATCTCGGTGACGGCTTCCTGCCAGTCGTCGGCCTGCGACGGGAGTTCCCCGAGCGGCACCTCGATGTCCAGGACGTCCTCGACGCGCTGCAGCAGAGCCACCGTCGCCTTGGGGTTCGGCGGCTGGGACACGTAATGGGGCACGGCCGCCCAGAACGACACCGCAGGCACACCGGCCCGGACGCACGCGTCCTGCAGCACCCCGGTGATCCCGGTCGGTCCCTCGTAGCGGGTCTGCTCGAGCTTGAACCGCTCGGCGGCCTCGCTGCTGTACGCGCTGCCCGTCACCGGGACCGGCCGCGTGTGCGGGGTGTCCGCGAGCAGTGCCCCGAGGATCACCACGGTGTTGATCTGCAGCTGATCGATCAGCTCGAGGAGGTCCTCGCAGAAGCTGCGCCAGCGCATGTTCGGTTCGATTCCGCGCAGCAGCACCACGTCGCGGTCGCTGCCAGGGGGCGAGCACACCGACAGCCGGGTGGCCGGCCACACGATCTCCCGGGTGACCCCGTCGACCTGCCGGACCGTGGGGCGATTGACCTGGTAGTCGTAGTATTCCTCGGAGTCCAGCTCGGCCAGCGGCTGGGCGTCCCAGGTCAGTTCGAGGTGCTCGACGGCTCCGCTCGCGGCGTCGCCGGCGTCGTTCCAGCCCTCGAAGGCGGCGACGAGAACAGGGTCACGAAGTACGGGCACGCCAGTGTCGGTGGCACCGTCGTCGGCGCTGTCGGTGGCACCGTCGTCGGCGGTGTCGGGGGTGTCGTCGTCGGGGCCCGCAGGCGTGACGGGGAACTCACTGGAACTCACCCACCCAGCCTACGGCCAGCGTTGGTTCCCCCGCCCACTAGTCTGGACGGCATGTCTGCGCCATTTCACTCTGCCCTGCTCGATGCGTTGAACCAGCGCGTTGTCATCGGCGACGGAGCCATGGGCACCATGTTGCAGGCCGCGGACCTCACGCTCGACGACTTCCTCGGGCTCGAAGGCTGCAACGAAATCCTCAACGACACCCGCCCTGACGTGCTGAAAGAGATCCACCGCGCGTACTTCGAGGCCGGGGCCGACGCTGTCGAGACCAACACGTTCGGGTGCAACCTCCCCAACCTCGCCGATTACGACATTTCGGACCGTATCCGGGAACTGGCCGAGAAGGGCACCCGGTTGGCGCGTGAGGTCGCCGACGAGATGGGGCCGGGACGCGACGGCATGGGCCGCTTCGTCCTCGGCTCGATGGGGCCCGGAACCAAGCTGCCGACGCTCGGCCACGCGCCGTTCGCGATCCTGCGCGACGCCTACGCCGAGGCCGCGATGGGCATGATCGACGGGGGCGCCGACGCGATCCTCGTCGAGACCTGCCAGGACCTGCTGCAGGTGAAGGCGGCGATCCTGGGCAGTCAGCGGGCGATGGAGACGCTGGGGTCGCGGCTGCCGATCATCACCCACGTCACGGTCGAGACCACCGGCACGATGCTGCTCGGCAGTGAGATCGGTGCCGCGCTGACCGCGCTCGAACCGCTCGGTATCGACATGATCGGGCTCAACTGCGCGACCGGTCCCGCCGAGATGAGCGAACATCTCCGCCACCTGTCCAAGTACAGTTCGCTCCCCGTATCGGTGATGCCCAACGCCGGACTGCCGCAGCTCGGCCCGAAGGGTGCCGAGTACCCGCTCACCGCGGAGGAACTCGCCGAGGCGCTCAGCGGCTTCGTCACCGAGTTCGGTCTCGGTCTGGTCGGCGGCTGCTGCGGCACCACCCCGGAGCACATCCGGCAGGTGGCCGAGGCGGTCCGCCTCGTCGAGAAGGCCGCGCGCAACCCGGTGCACGAGTCGGGGACGTCGTCGCTGTACACGGCGGTGCCGTTCGAGCAGGACGCCAGCATCCTGATGATCGGCGAGCGCACGAACTCCAACGGCTCCAAGGCATTTCGTGAGGCGATGATCGCCGAGGACTACCAGAAGTGCCTCGACATCGCGAAGGATCAGACCCGCGACGGCGCCCACATGCTCGACCTCAACGTCGACTACGTCGGACGTGATGGCGCCGCCGACATGGCCGCCCTCGCGAGCCGGTTCGCGACGTCGTCGACGCTGCCGATCATGCTCGACTCCACCGAGCCCGCGGTCCTGCAGGCCGGTCTCGAACACCTCGGCGGCCGGTGCGCCGTCAACTCCGTCAACTACGAGGACGGCGACGGACCGGACTCGCGGTTCCAGAAGATCATGCGGCTCGTCAAGGAACACGGCGCCGCCGTCGTCGCGCTGACCATCGACGAGGAGGGCCAGGCGCGCACCGCAGAGCACAAGGTCCGCATCGCCGAGCGCCTGCTCGACGACATCACCGTGAACTGGGGCCTCGACGAGTCCGACATCATCATCGACGCGCTGACCTTCCCGATCTCCACCGGTCAGGAAGAGGTCCGCCGCGACGGCATCGAGACGATCGAGGCGATCCGCGAACTGAAGAAGCGGCACCCGCGGGTGCACTTCACCCTCGGCGTGTCCAACATCTCGTTCGGTCTCAACCCTGCCGCCCGTCAGGTCCTGAACTCGGTGTTCCTGCACGAGTGCACCGAGGCCGGCCTCGACACGGCCATCGTGCACGCGTCGAAGATCCTGCCGATGGCACGGATCCCCGACGAACAGCGCGAAACGGCCCTCGACCTGGTCTACGACCGCCGGCGCGAGGGCTACGACCCGCTGCAGAAGCTGATGGAGCTGTTCGAGGGCGTCTCCGCGGCGTCGGCACGCGAATCCCGCGCCCAGGAACTGGCGGCGCTGCCGCTGTTCGAGCGGCTGGAACGGCGCATCGTCGATGGTGAGCGCAATGGCCTCGACGACGACCTCACCGCGGCGATGGAAGAGAAGCCGCCGCTCGCGATCATCAACGAGACCCTGCTGTCCGGCATGAAGACCGTCGGCGAACTCTTCGGGTCCGGGCAGATGCAGTTGCCGTTCGTGCTGCAGTCCGCCGAGGTGATGAAGGCGGCCGTGGCGTACCTCGAACCCCACATGGAGGCCACCGACGAGGACGGCAAGGGCCGCATCGTCATCGCCACCGTGAAGGGCGACGTCCACGACATCGGCAAGAACCTCGTCGACATCATCCTCAGCAACAACGGGTACGACGTGGTGAACCTCGGCATCAAGCAGCCGATCGCGACGATCCTCGACGCGGCGATCGAGCAGAAGGCCGACGTCATCGGCATGTCCGGTCTGCTCGTGAAGTCGACCGTGGTGATGAAGGACAACCTGCAGGAACTCAACGCCAAGGGAGTCGCGGAGAAGTTCCCCGTCCTCCTCGGCGGTGCTGCGCTGACCCGCTCATACGTGGAGAACGATCTGGCCGAGGTGTACGAGGGCGACGTCAGCTACGCGCGCGACGCATTCGAGGGCCTGCACAGGATGGACGAGATCATGGCCGTCAAACGCGGCGGCGGACCCGACCCGGACAGCCCGGAAGCGATCGCCGCCCGGGAGAAGGCGGCCGAGCGCAAGGCGCGCCACGAACGGTCCAAGCGGATCGCGGAGAAGCGCAAGGCCGCCGAGACCCCGGTCGAGGTGCCGGAACGGTCCGACGTTGCCACCGACATCGTCGTCCCGAGCCCGCCGTTCTGGGGCAACCGGATCGTGAAGGGTGTCTCGCTGTCCGACTACGCCGGACTGCTGGACGAGCGCGCCCTGTTCCTCGGGCAGTGGGGCCTGCGCGGGCAGCGTTCCGGCGACGGACCCACCTACGAGGAATTGGTGGAGACGGAGGGCCGCCCGCGCCTGCGGTACTGGCTCGACCGGCTGAGCACCGAGGGAATCCTCGCGCACGCCGCCGTGGTGTACGGCTATTTCCCCGCCGTGTCCGAGGGCGACGACGTGGTCGTGCTCACCGACCCGGCGCCCGACGCGGACGAACGCTTCCGGTTCACGTTCCCGCGCCAGCACCGCGACCGCTTCCTCTGCGTCGCCGACTTCGTGCGGTCCCGCACCGAGGCGAAGGAGACCGGCCAGGTCGACGTGTTCCCGATGCAGCTGGTCACCATGGGGCAGCCGATCGCGGACTTCGCGAACGAGCTGTTCGCCGCCAACGCGTACCGCGACTACCTCGAGGTGCACGGCATCGGCGTGCAGCTGACGGAGTCGCTGGCCGAGTACTGGCACCGACGGGTCCGCGAAGAACTCGTGCTGCCCGGCGGCCACAACGTCGCCGAGCAGGATCCGTCGGAGGTGTCCGGGTTCTTCGACCTCGCCTACCGCGGCGCCCGCTACTCGTTCGGCTACGGCGCCTGCCCCAACCTGGAGGACCGCGCGAAGATGGTCGCTCTCCTCGAACCGGAACGGATCGGTGTGAAGTTGTCGGAGGAACTGCAGTTGCATCCCGAGCAGTCCACGGATGCGTTCGTGCTGCACCACCCCGAGGCGAAGTACTTCAATGTCTGACGCATTCGACGGTCTCGCAGGCGTGCTGTGGGACATGGACGGAACGCTGCTCGATTCCGAGAAGATGTGGGACGTCGCGGTCCGTGAGTTGTCGATGCACCTCGGTGGGCCGATGACGGAGGAGACCCGGCTGAAGACGATCGGCGCGTCCAGCGCCAACGCGCTCGGCGTCATCTTCGACGCCCTCGGGCTCGACCGGGATCCGGCGGCGCTCGCCGAGGCCAAGGAATGGATGTTCACCCGCGTCGAGGAACTGTTCGGCGACGGCATCCCGTGGCGGCCGGGCGCCCACGATGCACTGCGGACCGCCCGGGCCCACGGCCTGAGGTCGGCGCTGGTGACCAACACCGAGCGCCGCCTCACCGAGCGGGCGCTGGAGACGCTCGGCAGGCACCACTTCGACCACTCGGTGTGCGGCGACGAGGTGCCGGCAGGCAAACCACATCCCGACCCGTACCTGCGGGGTGCCGAACTTCTCGGGTTGCATCCGTCGCAGTGCCTCGCGATCGAGGACTCGCCCACCGGCGCGGCGTCCGCGCAGGCCGCGGGCTGCGTCGTGCTGATCGTCCCGTGCGAGATCCCGGTGGCCGACGGCCCGGGGCGGGTGTTCCGGGACAGCCTCGAAGGTCTCACCGGTTCCGATCTGGCCGAGGCCTGGGCGCAGCCGAGCGGTGTGCGTCTCTAGGTAGTCTGGTTCCCCGTGGCTGTCCCGAAAATCGTGCTGTTCTACGTGTTCACTCCGCTCGCCGACCCGGAGGCGATCCGGCTGTGGCAGTACACGCTCGCCGAGGCACACAACCTGACCGGGCGGATCCTCGTCTCCGAGCACGGCATCAACGCGACCGTCGGCGGCGACATCCGCGACGTCAAGCGGTACGTGAAGGGGACCCGCGGCTACGCGCCGTTCAAGGACGCCGACATCAAGTGGTCGGACGGTCTCGGTGACGACTTCCCGCGGCTCAGCGTCAAGGTGCGGTCGGAGATCGTGACGTTCGGTGCGCCGGGCGAGCTGAAGGTGGACGCGGACGGCGTCGTCGGCGGCGGTACCCACCTGGCGCCGGACGAGGTGCACCGCCTGGTCGAGGGGCGCGGTGACGACGTCGTCTTCTTCGACGGACGCAACGGTTTCGAGGCGGAGATCGGCCGCTTCCGGGACGCCGTCGTGCCGGACGTGTCCACCACCCGCGACTTCGTGCACGAACTCGACAGCGGCAAATACGACCATCTCAAGGACAAGGCTGTCGTCACCTACTGCACCGGGGGAGTGCGGTGCGAGGTCCTGTCCTCGCTGATGCGTTCGCGCGGGTTCGGCGAGGTCTATCAACTCGACGGCGGCATCGTCCGGTACGGCGAAGCGTTCGGCGACACGGGTCTGTGGGAGGGGTCGCTGTACGTCTTCGACAAGCGGATGACCATCGAGTTCAGCGACCAGGCCACGACCCTGGGGCGCTGCACCCGATGCGGCGGTCCGACGTCCCGGTACGAGAATCTGCCGAACGACCGGGGCCGCGAACTCGTGCTCGTGTGCGCCGACTGCACCGAGAACCGGGCGGGCTGAGGTGGCCGGGGCGCCGCTGCCCGTCCGCAACGGTCTCGGTCCCGATCGCATCCGGATGCCGGCCGGGCTCGGGGCGAAGACCGTCGCCGAATTCCTGGTCGAGACGTACCCCGACGAGCGGGCGCACTGGCTGTCGCTGATCGACGGTGGGGGAGTCGTCGACGAACACGGCCGGGTCGTCGACCGCGGCACCCGCTATGCGCCGACCCGATTCGTGTACTTCTACCGCGACCCCGCACCCGAGATCCCGGTTCCGTTCGAGATCGACATCCTCCACCGCGACGACCACCTCGTGGTGATCGACAAGCCGCATTTCCTCGCGACCATCCCGCGGGGCGCGCACATCACCGAGACGGCGGTCGTGCGGTTACGGCGGACGCTCGACCTCCCCGATCTCACCCCGGCGCACCGGCTCGACCGGATGACGGCCGGTGTGCTGGTGTTCCTGATCCGGCCGGAAGACCGCCGGGCCTATCAGGAACTGTTCGTCTCCCAGCAGGTCACCAAGGAATACGAGGCCGTCGCCGGGCACGATCCCACGCTGGAGTTTCCGCGCATCATCCGCAGCCGCATCGTCAAGGAACACGGGATCATGACGGCCACGGAGGAGCCGGGAGAACCGAACAGCGAAACCGTCGTCGACCTGATCGAGACCCGGGACGGCCGCGCCCGGTACCGGCTGCTGCCGAAGACCGGCCGGACGCACCAACTGCGGCTGCACATGTCGTCGCTGGGACTCCCGATCGAGGGCGACAACTACTACCCGGACTTCCGCCGATCCGAGCCCGGCGACTTCTCGACCCCGTTGCGGTTGCTGGCGCGGGCCATCGAGTTCACCGATCCCCGTTCGGGCCGGGTCCGCCGGTTCGAGAGTCGCCGCACACTCGGGTGGTGACCGGTTCGGAGAGGTCCGCGGCGGCGTGAAACAATGGGTCCTCGTGAAGACCTTCGAATCCCTGTTCGCCGAGCTGACCGAGCGTGCCGCTACCCGCCCCGAGGGGTCCGGCACCGTTGCCGCCCTCGACGCCGGCGTCCATTCGCAGGGAAAGAAGATCCTCGAAGAGGCGGGTGAGGTGTGGATCGCCGCCGAGCACGAAAGCGACGAGGCGCTCGCCGAGGAGATCTCCCAGCTGCTGTACTGGACGCAGGTGCTGATGGTGGGCAAGGGCCTGAAACTCGAGGACGTCTACCGACATCTGTGATCGGTGATCGAGACTCCTCCACCCGCTCCCGAAAGGAACCTCAGCCATGCTGCGCGTCGCAGTCCCCAACAAGGGCTCGCTGTCCGAGTCCGCCGCCGAAATTCTCTCCGAGGCCGGCTACCGCCGTCGCACCGACTCCCGCGACCTGACCGTCCTCGACCCGTCCAATCAGGTCGAGTTCTTCTTCCTCCGCCCCAAGGACATCGCGATCTACGTCGGATCCGGTGAACTCGATCTCGGCATCACCGGCCGCGACCTCGCCCGTGACTCGGGCGCCCCGGTCGCCGAGCGGCTGTCGCTCGGCTTCGGCCGCTCCACGTTCCGGTACGCCGCTCCCGCGGGCAAGGACTGGAAGGTCGAGGATCTCGCTGGACTCCGGATCGCCACGTCCTACCCCAACCTGGTGCGCGACGACCTCTCCGCACGCGGGATCGAGGCCTCGGTCATCCGCCTCGACGGCGCCGTGGAGATCTCGATCCAGCTCGGGGTCGCGGACGCCATCGCCGACGTCGTCGGATCCGGCCGCACCCTGCGCCAGCACAACCTGGTCGCGTTCGGTGACACCCTGTGCGACTCCGAGGGTGTGCTCATCGAGCGCGCCGGTTCGCCCGCCGACGATTCCGCACGCAACCAGTTGGTCGAGCGGGTGCGCGGCATCGTCTTCGCGCAGCAGAATCTGATGCTCGACTACGACTGCCCGAAGACGATCCTCGACGACGCGCTGAAGATCACCCCCGGACTGGAGTCGCCGACGCTGTCGCCGCTCGCCGACGAGAACTGGGTCGCGGTCCGGGCGATGGTGCCGATCAAGGGTCACAACGGAGTGATGGACGAACTCGCGGACCTCGGCGCCAAGGCCATCCTCGCGTCGAACATCCGGTCCTGCCGCGCCCTCTGATCTCGTTCCGCCGCAGGACGATCCGCGCCCGTTCCGATCAGGAGCGGGCGCGGACCTGTACGGTCTGGGCGATCCGGCCGACCGCGCCGGTCTCGTCGTACAGCACGCCCGCGCACATCCCCACGCCGTCGGGGCCGATGGACGTCTCGGAGCCGACGCCGACCCATTCGCCCTCGGGGACCCGGAAGATGTGCACGGTGAGGTCGGTATTGAGGAACGTCCAGTCGGCCGGGTCGAGTTTCGATCCCACACCGTTGGCGACGTCCGCGATGGAGAAGAGCCGCTCGAGCGGCGTCATGGTCTCGCCGAGGACCAGCGCGGGCCGCGGCCTCGCCCACAGCTTGCCGGGGCCCTCGCACCCCATCTCGGCGATCCACCGCCAGTCGAGGGTCGTCAGGTAGCCCGAATTCCAGCCTTCGCTGAACTTGCCCTCCCGGCCGGTGGACCGAGGTTCGAGCGGCGGGTCGACGACGTGGACGGCATCGTTCGTGTCGACGGTCTCCATGCGCCACGCCGAGCCCCGCGCCACGGCCCGGGGCCGGTCGCCGACGGTCCACAGTTCGGCGACCACCAACTCCACCCGGCGGCCCGGCCGCTGCACCCAGGACCGGACCTCGAGTTCGGCGATCGGGATCGGGCCGAGGATCTCGACCACGACCCGCGTGATGCGCGCGTCGTCACGAGGGGCGCACCGTTCGAGTGCCCGCACGAGCAGCGCGGACGGGGGAGCGCCGTGCTGCATCGTCTCGGCCCACACGCTGATCGTCAGATCCGTGCTGTCGAATCGCTCGACCGTGATCTTCTGGTCCGAGTCCACTTCCGGCGCACCCAGTGCTTCCGAACCGAGTGGTACGTAGTAGGACTCGGAACTCATTCGACAATCTCCTCGAAACCTGGTGCGTCTTCGGCGGGCCCCTCCGGCCATCCCGGGTAGGGAGGCGGCGTTCCTCCGAACGAGGGGCACAGGGACTTATGATCACACCAGTCGCAGAGCCGGCTCGGCTTGGGTCGGAAATCGCCGGTGACACCCGCCGCCAGGATGGCCTTCCAGATCGCCGACAGTGTGCGCTCGAACCGCAGCAGTTCGTCCTCGTCGGGTGCGTAGGTGAGGACCGTCCCGGACGCGAGATACAGCAGTCGCAGCTGCGCCGGGACGATGCCGCGGGTGCGCAGCAGGACCAGCGCATAGAACTTCATCTGGAACAGCGCCTTGGACTCGGACATCTCGCGGGGTGCGCGACCGGTCTTGTAGTCGACCACCCGCACCTCACCGGTGGGGGCCACGTCGATTCGGTCGACGAATCCGCGGAGCAGCACCCCGTCGGCGAGTTCGGTCTCGACACGCTGTTCGCACGATTCGGCCTCGAACCGGGTGGGGTCCTCCAGTTCGTAGTAGGCGGTGACGAGCGACCGCGCCTCGTCGAGGAACGACTCGCGCTGGTCCTCGGGAACCAGGTCGATCAGGTCGGGGGCCTCGGCGAGGAGGCGCTCCCAGGACGGGAGGATCAGATCGACCGCCTTCTGCGGAACCCGTTCGGCGGCGGGCAACGCGAACAGCGTCTCGAGCGCGGCGTGCACGACCGTGCCCTTCACCTGCGCGCGCGACGGCGCCTCCGGGAGCCGGTCGACGGCACGGAAGCGGTAGAGAAGCGGGCACTGCTTGAAGTCGCCGGCGCGGGACGGCGACAGGGCGGGGCGCCTGCGGGTGACCGAAGTGTCGCCGGGCTGTGACGGGGAACCCTGTGTGACGGGGGCTGGCGACTCTGAGATGCTCACACCTGGCAGGGTAGGCCCCCGGTCCGACAGTCGTGTCGGGGCAGCGGGACGGGCGCCGGACGGCGCCGGACGAACAGGCTGAGGAGTCGGTGACGATGGTGGGACGCGAAACGCGACCGAGTGGACCGTTTCGGGTGGGCGATCGCGTCCAGCTGACCGATGGCAAGGGCCGGCACTACACGGTCAACCTGGAGGCCGGCAAGGAGTTCCACACGCACCGCGGCGGAATCCTGCACGACGACCTGATCGGCACCGACGAGGGCAGCGTGGTCAAGTCGACCAACGGCACCCCCTACCTGGCGCTGCGACCGCTGCTCGTCGACTACGTCCTGTCGATGCCCCGCGGGGCGCAGGTCATCTACCCGAAGGACGCCGCGCAGATCGTCCACGAGGGCGACGTCTTCCCCGGCGCCCGCGTCCTCGAGGCCGGCGCAGGCTCGGGCGCCCTGACGTGCTCCCTGCTGCGGGCGGTCGGGCCGGAAGGCCGGGTCATCTCGTACGAGGTGCGCGACGACCACGCCGAGCACGCGGTGCGGAACGTCGAGACGTTCTTCGGGGAACGCCCCGCGAACTGGGACCTGACCATCGCGGACGTCGCCGAGTTCGACGCCGACGCGGCCGGCGGCCCGGTCGACCGGGTGGTCCTCGACATGCTGGCACCCTGGGACGCGCTGCCCGCGGTGTCCAAGGCGCTGGTCCCCGGCGGCGTGCTCGTCGTCTACGTCGCGACTGTGACGCAGCTCTCCAAGGTCGTCGAGGCGATGCGCGAGCAGGAGTGCTGGACCGAGCCGCGGTCCTGGGAGTCGATAGTCCGTGGCTGGCACGTCGTCGGGCTCGCCGTGCGGCCGGAACACCGGATGCAGGGCCACACCGCGTTCCTGGTGAGCGCCCGGCGTCTCGCCGAGGGAACCGTCACCCCCAAGCCGCAGCGCCGGTCGGGTAAGGGCTGAGACACGGCTTCGGCGGCGCCCGGAGCGGGCGCCGCCGAAGGACCGGGCTAGCTGCAGCCCGCGCGTGCCATGCCGAGCAGGGTGCACGTGCTCTCGTCCGACACCTTCCACACGCCGTCGACGTTCTCCCACGTCCACGCCGTCGGAGCGGCCGTGCCGTGCGGGCTCACGATCGCGACGTTCGCCGTCGCGGTATCGCCCTCCACCTGCACGTCCGTGACCGTGAAGGACACCGGGTAGTTGGCCATGGCGGCGGTCATCGCCTCCAGATTCGGGCGGCGTTCGTCGCCGTCGACGACCACGACGGTTTTCTCGTCGACCGGCCGGGCCGGGTCCACGAGCAGCTGGAGCGTACCGAGCAGTTCCTCCGACGTGGGGGCGGCGACGGTCGCGTCTACCTGCGACGACGTGGCCGCGGACGTCGCCGCGGCGGTGCCGGAACCGTCGTCGGACGAGCAGGCCGACATTCCGAGCGCGAAGACCACCGCGCCCACGGCAACCACGGACCTACCGGTGAAGGACGTGCCGTTCAGGGGCTTGCGGATTATCACGACGAACCCTTTCGTTACACGGAACAGAGAGGAAACTGCTCGACAGGTAGGTAAGGCTAACATGAGAGTTTCGATGGCCCCGGGTGTCGCGTATGCCGATTCGCAATCGGCAGAATCCGTGTCACGGCGCAGAATTCGGGCAGTGCCGGTAGCGTTGATAGATCTCATTGGGAGGAGACGCACATGAGCTCGACAGAGAACCCCGATTCGGTTGCGGCCGCACGAGAGCTCGAGGCGTTGCGCGCGGAGGCGTCGGCACTGCGCAGGCAGCTCGCGGAGTCGCCGGAACAGCTTCGTGAGATGGAATCGCGAGTGGACTCGCTGTCCATCCGGAACACCAAGTTGATGGACACCCTCAAGGAGGCCCGTCAGCAGCTCATTGCGCTCCGAGAGGAAGTCGATCGCCTCGGCCAGCCGCCGAGCGGGTACGGCGTGCTGCTCGGAGTGCACGACGATCAGACCGTGGACGTGTTCACCTCCGGACGCAAGATGCGGTTGACCTGCTCCCCGAACGTCGACGCCGAGACCCTCAAGCTCGGCCAGACTGTGCGCCTCAACGAGGCACTCACGATCGTGGAAGCGGGCAACTTCGAGCGTGTCGGTGAGATCAGCACGCTTCGAGAGGTCCTCGACGACGGTCAGCGCGCCCTCGTGGTCGGTCACGCCGACGAGGAACGGATCGTCTGGCTGGCCGAACCCCTCGCCACCGTGTACGCGGACAGCGAACGAGAGTCGGTCGCGTACGACGCCGAATCGCCCACCCGCAAACTACGGCCGGGCGACTCCCTCCTCGTCGACACGAAGGCCGGGTACGCGTTCGAGCGGATCCCCAAGGCCGAGGTCGAGGATCTCGTCCTCGAAGAGGTTCCCGACGTCCACTACGACGACATCGGCGGCCTCGGCCGGCAGATCGAGCAGATCCGTGACGCCGTCGAGTTGCCGTTCCTCCACAAGGACCTGTTCCACGAATACGAGCTCCGCCCGCCGAAGGGTGTGCTCCTCTACGGTCCGCCCGGGTGCGGCAAGACGCTCATCGCCAAGGCGGTCGCCAACTCCCTCGCGAAGAAGATCGCGGAGGCCCGGGGGCAGGACAGCAAGGAAGCCAAGTCCTACTTCCTCAACATCAAGGGCCCCGAGCTGCTGAACAAGTTCGTCGGCGAGACCGAGCGGCACATCCGGCTGATCTTCCAGCGGGCCCGGGAGAAGGCGTCCGAGGGCACCCCGGTGATCGTGTTCTTCGACGAGATGGATTCGATCTTCCGCACCCGCGGGTCGGGTGTCTCCTCCGACGTCGAGACCACCGTCGTGCCGCAGCTGCTCAGTGAGATCGACGGTGTCGAGGGACTCGAGAACGTCATCGTGATCGGCGCCTCCAACCGCGAAGACATGATCGACCCCGCGATCCTGCGCCCCGGCCGCCTCGACGTGAAGATCAAGATCGAACGCCCCGACGCGGAGTCGGCGCAGGACATCTTCTCGAAGTACCTCGTCGAGACACTGCCGGTGCACAGCGACGACATCGCGGAGTTCGGTGGCGACCGCACGGCCTGCATCCGGGTGATGATCGAACGGGTCGTCGACCGTATGTACGCCGAGAGCGAGGAGAACCGCTTCCTCGAGGTCACGTACGCCAACGGCGACAAGGAGGTCCTGTACTTCAAGGACTTCAACTCGGGGGCGATGATCCAGAACATCGTCGACCGCGCCAAGAAGTACGCGATCAAGTCGGTGCTCGACACCGGTGCCCCGGGCCTGCGCGTCCAGCACCTGTTCGACTCCATCGTCGACGAGTTCTCGGAGAACGAGGACCTGCCGAACACCACCAACCCCGACGACTGGGCCCGGATCTCGGGCAAGAAGGGTGAGCGGATCGTCTACATCCGCACGTTGGTCACCGGTAAGAACGCGAGCGCGAGCCGCGCCATCGACACCGAGTCCAACACCGGCCAGTACCTGTAGGCCGATCGGTACGACCCGCGCGGCGGGAACCGGGGACGGTTCCCGCCGCGCGGGTCGGCCGTGTATCAGCGGTCCCGTGCGACGAGGTAGTCCTCGAGGAGTGCCCTCGTGTCCGGCACGAACGGCCACCGCGGGTCGCGCAGGTGCGTCACCAGTTCGTGGGGTGTCCACCACCAGCCCGACGCGATCTCGCTGGCCTGGTGGACGACGGGCCCGTCCCAGTGCGTCTCGTAGGCGTACAGGTGGCAGCGCAGCCGCAGGCCCTGCCACTCGCCGTCCCACGCCACCCTCGCGATGGGGGTGAGGCTCACCCCGGTGATGCCTAGTTCCTCCGCCAGTTCCCGGCCCGCCGCCTCTTCCGGCGTCTCCCCGGGATCGACCACCCCGCCGGCCAGGCAGTCGTGGTGTCCGGCGAACACCGTCTTCGTGTCCGACCGCCGGTGCACGTAGAGGCGCTGCTCGTCACCGGATCGGACGAGGACCCCGGCGCTCGCGTGCCACAGTCCCTCGGCGTAGACACGGGAACGCGCGGCCGATCCCACCGGTCGCCCGGAACTGTCGAACACCGCCACCACTTCGTCCGTGCCGGGTGGGGTGTTCGGTGCGGAATCCATGAGTCGATCCTGCCAGCACCCCGGCGAACGTCGGTACTGTCGAGGTCGGTTGCTCGTTCCGGTGCCGAAGGGGTGAGAGTTCATGGCGTTGCCGCGTTCGATCGCCCGATTCAACCGGGTCCTCACCAACCGGGTGAGCCGTCGCGTCGCGACAATCCTGCCCGGGTTCGCCGTGGTCGAGCACCGCGGCCGCACATCCGGTAGGACGTATCGCACGCCCGTCAACGTGTTCGTCGTGGACGGCCGCTACCGGTTCGCCCTCACGTACGGAGCGCACAGCGACTGGGTGCGAAACGTGGTGGCGGCGGGCGGATGCACCATCGTGACGCGCCGCCGGACGGTGCACCTGACGGACCCTCGAATCGGCACCGACGGCACCCACTCCTGGGCGCCGCCCGGGGTCCGGACCGTGCTCGAGGTGATCGCGGCGGACCAGTACCTGGAGTGCTCGCCGGGCTAGTCGCCGGACACCGACGGCTCGCGCGGCAGGAGTGTGCCGCCGGGTGGCGTGGGTGATCGCATAGGCTCGGCAGCATGCAGCGGATCATCGGTGTCGAAGTCGAGTACGGAATCTCCTCACCCAGCGAGCCTTCGGCCAATCCGATCTTGACGTCCACCCAGGCGGTGCTGGCTTATGCGGCAGCCGCGGGAGTGCCGCGCGCCAAGCGCACCCGATGGGATTACGAGGTGGAATCCCCGCTGCGGGACGCCCGCGGATTCGACCTGGGCCGGCTCAGCGGCCCGGCGCCCGTCATCGACGCCGACGAGGTCGGCGCGGCCAACATGATCCTCACCAACGGCGCCCGGCTCTACGTCGACCACGCGCACCCCGAGTACTCGGCCCCGGAGGTCACCGACCCCCTGGACGCCGTCATCTGGGACAAGGCCGGCGAACGCGTGATGGAGGCGGCCGCCCGGCACGCGTCGAGCGTCCCCGGTGCCCCGCGACTGCAGCTGTACAAGAACAACGTGGACGGCAAGGGCGCGTCGTACGGCACCCACGAGAACTACCTGATGTCCCGGGCCACGCCGTTCTCTGCGGTGATCAACGGGCTGACGCCGTTCTTCGCGTCCCGTCAGGTGATCTGCGGGTCGGGCCGGGTGGGCATCGGCCAGTCCGGTGACGAGGCCGGCTTCCAGCTGTCCCAGCGGGCCGACTACATCGAGGTGGAGGTCGGGCTCGAGACCACGCTCAAGCGCGGCATCATCAACACCCGCGACGAACCGCACGCCGACGCGGACAAGTACCGGCGTCTGCACGTCATCATCGGCGACGCGAACCTCGCCGAGATGTCCACGTACCTGAAGGTCGGGACGACGGCGCTGGTCCTCGACCTCATCGAGGCCGGTGTCGACCTCACCGACCTGCAGCTGGCCCGACCGGTCACCGCCGTGCACCACATCAGCCACGACCCGACGCTGCGCGCCACGGTCGCGCTGGCCGACGGCCGGGAACTGACCGGGCTTGCGTTGCAGCGGATCTATCTGGACCGGGTCGACAAGTTCATGTCCGCCGAGGGCAACGACGACCCCCGCGTGGCCGATCTGCTGGAGAAGTGGGCGATGGTGCTCGACCTCCTCGAGCGGGACCCGATGGAATGCGCCCACCTGCTGGACTGGCCGGCCAAGCTGCGTCTGCTCGAGGGTTTCCGGAACCGGGAGGGCCTCAACTGGTCCGCGCCGCGACTGCATCTGGTCGACCTGCAGTACTCGGACGTCCGCCTCGACAAGGGTCTGTACAACCGGCTCGTCGCCCGCGGGTCGATGGAGCGCCTGGTGTCGGAGCAGGCGGTGCTCGACGCCGTCGACACCCCGCCGACCGACACCCGCGCCTACTTCCGCGGTGAATGCCTGCGCAAGTTCGGCGCCGACATCGCGGCTGCGAGCTGGGATTCGGTGATCTTCGATCTCGGTGGCGACTCCCTGGTCCGCATTCCCACCCTCGAGCCGCTGCGGGGCAGCAAGGCGCACGTGGGGGAGTTGCTGGAGTCGGTGGAGACCGCGAAAGAGCTCGTCGACGAGCTCACGAACTGACATCTCGGCCGTTCCCGCACGGATCTGCCCGGAACTCGCCGTCGCGTCGGCACACGTGGGGCGGCGACGCTCGGTAGGGTGAAGGTCCGAGCGGATGATGTAGTCAGACTGCTTGGCAGCACAGGACGCTCGGAAGAAGAGCTCCCTTCACACAAGGAGGTCGGCGGCGATGGCGCAAGAGCAGACCAAACGAACTGGCGGCGGCGACGAGGACGACACCCCGGGCGGTGACGGTGCGGCCGGTCAGGAACGTCGCGAAAAGCTGGCCGAGGACACCGACGACCTGCTCGACGAGATCGACGACGTGCTCGAGGAGAACGCCGAGGACTTCGTCCGGGCCTATGTCCAGAAGGGCGGCCAGTGACGGCGGATCGACCGGCATTGCGGACAGGCGACGGTGACACGAGACTCAGTTTCGGTTCGAATCTGAGCTCGTTCACCGAGTATCTGCGTGGTCACGCACCAGAATTGCTGCCGGAGAATCGGATCGGCCATCGTTCGCACTCGACACGGGGTGGTGACGGGATGGAGAGCGGTGATCTCGCACCGCACGGAACCACGATCGTGGCGCTCACCTACAAGGGTGGCGTCCTGCTGGCAGGCGACCGGCGCGCGACCCAGGGCAACCTGATCGCCAGCCGGGACGTCGAGAAGGTGTACGTCACCGACGAATACTCGGCGGCCGGTATCGCCGGCACCGCGGGCATCGCCATCGAACTGGTCCGCCTGTTCGCCGTCGAACTTGAGCACTACGAGAAGATCGAGGGCGTTCAGCTGACCTTCGACGGCAAGGCCAACCGCCTGGCGTCGATGGTGCGGGGCAACCTCGGGGCGGCGATGCAGGGTCTCGCGGTCGTCCCGCTGCTCGTCGGCTACGACCTCGACGCGGACGACGAGGCCCATGCGGGCCGCATCGTCTCGTACGACGTCGTCGGCGGCCGGTACGAGGAACGCGCCGGATACCACGCGGTCGGTTCGGGTTCGCTGTTCGCGAAGTCGGCACTGAAGAAGATCTACTCGCCGGACAGCGACGAGGAGACCGCCCTGCGGGCGGCCATCGAATCGCTGTACGACGCGGCCGACGACGACTCGGCCACCGGTGGGCCCGACTTGACCCGCGGCATCTACCCGACCGCGGTCACGATCACCCAGGCCGGTGCCGTACACGTGTCCGAGGAGACGACGTCCGAGTTGGCTCGGCGCATCGTCGCCGAGCGCACCGAACAAGGGGGGTCTGCGCGATGACCATGCCGTATTACGCCTCCGCCGAGCAGATCATGCGGGACCGCTCGGAATTGGCGCGCAAGGGAATTGCCCGCGGACGCAGCGTCGTGGTGCTCACGTTCCGCGACGGCGTGCTGTTCGTCGCCGAGAATCCCTCCACCGCGCTGCACAAGGTCAGCGAACTGTACGACCGGCTCGGCTTCGCGGCCGTCGGCAAGTACAACGAGTTCGAGAATCTGCGGCGCGCAGGGATCGTCCACGCCGACATGCGCGGTTACTCGTACGACCGCCGTGACGTGACGGGCCGATCGCTGGCCAACGCGTACGCGCAGACCCTGGGCACGATCTTCACCGAGCAACCCAAGCCGTACGAGGTGGAGATCTGCGTCGCGGAGGTCGGGCGCGTGGGCAGCCCGAAGGCTCCCCAGCTGTACCGCATCACCTACGACGGATCCATCGTCGACGAACAGCATTTCGTCGTGATGGGTGGCACGACCGAGCCGATCGCGACCGCCATGCGCGAGTCGTACCGTGCCGACCTCGACCTCGAGGCGGCGGTCGGTATCGCGGTCAACGCCCTACGTCAGGGCGGTGCCGGGGAGGGCGAGAAGCGGAACGTCGACGTGGCCAGCCTCGAGGTGGCCGTGCTCGATCAGTCCCGGCCGCGCCGCGCGTTCCGGCGGATCGCCGGACCCGCGCTCGAACAGCTGATCCCCGCAGAGCCTGCGGCCGCCTCGGAGCCCGCTCCGGAGTCGAAGCCGGACACCGAGACGAAGCCGGCCGACACTCAGGACTGAGGCCGGTACACCGCGATCGCTTCGGGCGCCGACCGGAAGTCGAAGCGCAGGGCGTCGGCGACCACTTCACCGTCGGTGGCCAGCGCAACCGGCGAGCCGTCCACGCGGACGGTGAGCCGGGGCACGAGGGATCGCACGTACACCCGGCTGCTTCCGAGCGTCCCGGTGGCGGCGGCGAACAGTAGCCGCGGCCGGGACGCTCGCCGGTCGGCCCGCACGTAGCGGACGTCGAGCAGTCCGCCGGTGATGGCGGGACGCGACATCGGAACCTGATCGCCGGGGGAATACCGACCGTTCCCCACGAACAACATCCACACCTTCACGGGCCTGCCGTCGATGGTGACGGCGAGCGGTGTTGCCGCGGAGAGAATCCGGATCATCGCCGCACACGCCGCGGGCCACTTCCCGTACCGGGGCTGCCACTTCTCCCGCAGCCGCACCGCGTCGGGGTAGCCGCCGAGACTGGCGGTGTTGAGGAACGGGGCGGGTTCCTCGACATCGGTGTGGACGACGGCCTGGTCGACGAGAACCGCACGTCCGGTCTCGACGGCCTTCGCGGTGTCCGAGATGTCGGCGACGCCGGCGTCGCGCGCGAAGTGATTGAGTGTGCCGCCGGGGAACACCGCCAGCGGCAGCGAATGACGCGCCGCCGCGGACGCGACGGCGACCACGGTCCCGTCCCCACCGCACACCCCGAGTGCACGCGGATTCGTCTCGGCCACCCAGGCGTCGAGTTGCTCGGCGAAATCGTGGTCGGTGTCGAGGGCGCGCACGTGCGCGTTCGGGAGTGCGGTGGCGATCTCCTCACTGGGATCCACAGTGTCCGGCCCGGACTCCTGGTTCACCAGCACGAGCAGGCCCTCACCGCCCGGCAGCGCCGGCGCGTCGACCGCGCGGCCCAGTTCCGCCGGGTCCTCGGTGCGCACCGCCCACCAGCGGCGGGTTCCCGAAGCGACGGCCCCGCCCAGTATCAGCCCGGTGACGACGTCCGACGGCCAGTGCACGCCGTTGTGCACCCGGGAGTACGCGACCGCGGCCGCGAGGGGGGCGAGTGCGGCACCGGCCGCGGGCGATTCCAGGGCGACACCCGTGGTGAACGCCGCCGCCGATGCCGAATGTCCCGACGGGAAGGACGAGGACCGGGGGATCGGCACCCCGCGCAGCGCGTTCGTCCACGCGCGGGCGGGAGGGCGCCGCCGCGGGAACACCGGTTTGAGGATGCCGTTGGCGAGACCGCTCGCCATCGCGAGGGACAGCAGGCCCCGCACGGCACCGCGCCGGGCGCGTCCGCCGACCAGTCCCAGCAGCGCCGCCACGCACCACCACAAGACCCCCTTGTCGGCCGCGTGACTGAGGAAGCGCATCGCCCGGTCGACCTCGGAGGGGCGCAGATCTGCGCTGCGGCCGAACACGATTTCGTCGGCCCGGTGGATGCGGTGCAGGTGTCGGTTCACCGTCTCAGCGTAGGCGCGGAGTGTCGCCGGACGGTTTTCCCGCTCCGCCGGGTGATCGGCGTTGTACTCTCGAGGTGTGCAGCGACGAATCATGGGAATTGAGACAGAGTTCGGTGTGACCTGCACCTTCCATGGTCACAGGCGACTGAGCCCGGACGAGGTTGCGCGCTACCTGTTCCGGCGGGTGGTGTCGTGGGGCCGGAGTTCCAACGTGTTCCTCAGGAACGGTGCCCGCCTGTATCTGGACGTCGGCTCGCACCCCGAATACGCGACAGCCGAGTGCGACAACCTCATCCAGTTGGTCAACCACGACCGGGCGGGTGAGCGCGTCCTCGAGGAGTTGCTGATCGACGCCGAGCAGCGGCTCGCCGAGGAAGGCATCGGCGGCGACATCTACCTGTTCAAGAACAACACGGACTCGGCGGGTAATTCGTACGGCTGTCACGAGAACTTCCTCGTGGCGCGGGCCGGCGAATTCTCCCGGATCTCGGACGTGCTGCTCCCGTTCCTGGTGACGCGGCAGCTGATCTGCGGCGCCGGCAAGGTACTGCAGACGCCGAAGGCGGCCACGTTCTGCCTGTCGCAGCGCGCCGAGCACATCTGGGAGGGCGTGTCCTCGGCGACCACGCGGTCGCGGCCCATCATCAACACCCGCGACGAGCCGCACGCCGACGCGGAGAAGTACCGCCGCCTGCACGTGATCGTCGGCGATTCCAACATGTCCGAGTCCACCACGATGCTGAAGGTGGGCACGGCGGCGCTCGTGCTCGAGATGATCGAGGCCGGGGTGTCGTTCCGCGACTTCGCGCTCGACAACCCGATCCGCGCCATCCGCGAGGTCAGCCACGACGTCACCGGGCGCCGCCCGGTGCGGCTCGCAGGCGGCAGGCAGGCCAGCGCCCTCGACATCCAGCGGGAGTACCACGCCCGCGCCGTCGAACACCTGCAGAACCGCGACCCCGATCCGCAGGTCACGCAGGTGGTCGACCTGTGGGGCCGCATGCTGGACGCCGTCGAGACGCAGGATTTCGCAAAGGTCGACACGGAGATCGACTGGGTGATCAAGCGCAAGCTGTTCCAGCGCTACCAGGACCGGCACGGCTTCGAACTGGCCGACCCGAAGATCGCGCAACTCGATCTGGCGTACCACGACATCAAACGCGGTCGCGGCGTGTTCGACGTGCTGCAGCGCAAGGGTCTGGTGAAGCGGATCACCGAGGACGAGACCATCGAGGCCGCGGTGGACACTCCGCCGCAGACCACCCGGGCGAAGCTGCGCGGCGAATTCATCACCGCCGCGCAGGAGGCCGGACGCGACTTCACGGTCGACTGGGTGCATCTCAAGCTCAACGACCAGGCCCAGCGGACCGTGCTGTGCAAGGACCCGTTCCGGTCGGTCGACGAGCGGGTGGAGCGGCTGATTGCCTCGATGTAGCGGCGCTCGGGGAGTCCGTAACGGGCTCACCCACTAGGCTTCCGGGCGTGCCGACTTCCAAGATCGAGCGCTTGATGAACCTGGTGATCTGTTTGCTGTCCACCAGACAGTTCCTCACCGCCGAGAAGATTCGCGAGAGCGTTGCCGGGTACGCCGACTCCGCCAGCGACGAGGCGTTCAGCCGCATGTTCGAACGCGACAAGAACGAGTTGCGGGATCTCGGTGTTCCGCTCGAGACCGGGCAGGCGTCGCGGTTCTCGACGGTCGAGGGCTACCGGATCAACCGCAATGCGTACGAGCTCCCCGACATCGACCTCAGCCAGGAGGAGTCGGCGGCCGTCGCGGTGGCCGTTCAGCTGTGGGAGTCGCCGGAGTTGACGTCCGCGGCGCAGGGGGCGCTGCTCAAGCTGCGTGCGGCGGGTGTGCAGGTCGATCCGGATTCGGCGGCCACCCCGATCACGGCGGTGCCCGCCCGCACCCGCGGCTCCGAACCGGCGCTCGGCAAGCTGCTGGCGGCGGTCGACGCCGGCCGCGCCGTGCACTTCCCGCACCGCGGGGCTCTCAACGAGCCGTACACCGAACGCACCGTGGAACCGTGGGGTGTCGTCACCGCCCACGGCCGGTGGTACCTCGTCGGTCACGACGTCGACCGGGGAGCCGTCCGGACGTTCCGGCTGTCGCGGATCGGCGACGACGTGACGGAGTTCGGACCGTCGGGGGTCGTCCACAAACCCGCGGGCGTCGACCTCAGGGACATCGTCGACCGGGTCACCGGTTCGGGTGAGGTCACCGGCACCGCCACCGTGTGGGTGGCCGAGGGCCGAGCCCAGGAACTGCGCCGACTGGCGACCACCGCGGAGGAGAAGCGGGTGAACGAGCGCAGCGGCACCGTGCTCCGGATCCCCGTCCACTCCCGGGACTGGATCGCGCGGCTGGTCGCGGGTCACGGGGCGGACGCCCTGGTCCTCGATCCGCCGGAACTACGACACGATGTGCTGACCAAGCTGAAGGACGCCGCAGGGGAAGGGGGGACGTCGTGAGCAACAGGCTGTCGTCGCGACTGTCCCGGCTCCTCAACCTGGTGCCGTATTTCATCGCGAACCCCGGGATGAGCGCCGCCGAGGCCGCCGCCGAACTGGGCCTCACCACCACACAGCTGATGTCCGACCTCAACCAGTTGTGGGTGTGCGGGCTGCCCGGCTACGGTCCCGGTGACCTCATCGACCTGTCGTTCTCCGAGGAGAGCATCGAGGTGACGTTCTCGGCGGGCATCGACCGTCCGCTGCGGTTGACGTCCACCGAGGCGACCGCCCTGCTGATTGCCCTGCGTTCGCTGGTGGAGTTGCCGGGCATGGTCGACCCGTCCGCCGCGCACAGTGCGATCGCGAAGATCGAGAACGCCGCGGGCACCGCGGCGGCCCGTGCGGCGGTGACGCCGGCGTCCGAGCGGGACGCGGTGGAGGACGTGCCGGAAGATCCCATCGCCGCCGCGGTGCGATCCGCACTCCATCGCCGGCGGGCCCTCCACTTGACGTACTACTCGGCGTCCCGGGACCGGGTCACCGAGCGCACTGTGGACCCGGTGCGGATCGTGCTGGTCGACAATCACAGCTATCTGCAGGCGTGGTGCCGGCAGGCCGAGGGGGTCCGGCTGTTCCGCCTCGACCGGATCGACGCCGCCACCGAACTGGACGAGCCGTCCACCCCGCCGGCGCAGGCGCTCGTGCGAGACTCCAACCTGGAGTTGTTCAGCGGCGACGCATCCCTTCCCCAGGCACGGTTGCACATCCGCGCCGACTGTGTGTGGGTGCTCGACTACTACCCGATGGATGTCGCCACGGTCGCCGCCGACGGTTCGGTCGAGGCGACCATGAGTTACGGGGCGCTGGAGTGGATGGCCCGGCTCGTGCTCGGGTTCGGTTCCGGAATCACCGTGCTCGAACCACCCGCTCTGGTCGACGAGGTGCGCCGCCGGGCCGTGGAGGCGCTGTCCGCGTACGAGGCTGTCGAGGCATGACCGGCGCCGCGCGTCCGCTGCGGATCAGTGTGTTCGGGGCGGGCAGCATCGGGTGCTATCTCGGGGGCCGGCTCGCCGCAGCCGGCGCCGAGGTGACCCTGATCGGCCGGGAGCGGGTCGGGACCGAGATCCGTGACCACGGGTTGCGGCTGACGGACCTGCACGGATCGGACATCCGCGTCGGTGCCCCCGACATCGCCTTCGACACCGGGGCCGCGTCGGCGGCCACCGCCGATCTCGTCGTCGTGTCGGTGAAGTCGGCGGGGACACCGGAGGCGGGTGCCACACTCGCGTCGGCGATCGGCCCCGGCACCGTCGTGGTCAGCGCCCAGAACGGGCTGGGCAACGCGGACACCCTGCGCGCCGCACTCCCGGAGCAGGTCGTTCTCGCGGCGATGGTGCCGTTCAACGTGGTGCACCGCGCCGACGGGCACTTTCACCAGGGTTCCGAGGGCGACCTCGAGATCGAGCAGCATCCGGCGGTGCGCGCATTCGCGCCGGTGTTCGACGACGCCGGACTGCCGCTGCACGCCCATGAGGACTTCCGTTCGGTGCAGTGGGCGAAGCTGCTGCTCAACCTGAACAACCCGGTCAACGCCCTGTCCGGTCTGCCGCTCCGCGAGGAGTTGTCGCGGCGGCCGTTCCGCCGGGCTCTCGCCTTGGCGCAGCGGGAAGCCCTCGCACTGCTGGCCGCCCGCGGTATCGCTGTCGCCAAGCTCACACCGCTGCCGCCGCAGTGGATTCCCCGGTTGCTGACCGTCCCGGACGGAGTGTTCCGGGTGGCGGGTAGTCGGATGCTGGCCATCGACCCGCACGCGCGGTCGTCGATGTGGGACGACCTCGAGGCGGGCAGGCGCACCGAAGTGGACTGGATCAGTGGGGAGATCGTGCGCATGGCGGAGGCGTCGGGGACGGCCGCGCCGGTGAACGCGAGGCTGGTCGCACTGATCCGCGAGGCCGAGGCGGGCGGGAACCGGCAGTGGTCCGGGGACGCTTTGCTCGCCGATCTGCGCTCACAGCGGGGACCCAGGAAACCGGCAGGGAAACGGCAGCGCAACTAGCCGGTTTCGACCGAACCGGTGCCGTGTATGTCCGGTAGCATCAGGGTCACCTGATCTTTTGGAGGTTTCATCATGGGAGCCATGAGCCCCTGGCACTGGGCCATCGTCGCGCTGGTCGTCGTCATCCTGTTCGGTTCCAAGAAGCTGCCCGACGCGGCTCGTGGACTCGGCCGTTCGCTCCGCATCTTCAAGAGCGAGGTCAAGGAGATGCAGAACGACAACAGCACGCCGGCGCCCACCGCGCAGAGTGCGCCCCCCGCGCAGAGCGCGCCCGCCGAGCTGCCCGTGGCGGACACCACCACCGCACCGGTCACTCCTCCGGCGCCGGTGCAGCCGCAGTCGCAGCACACCGAGCCCAAGTCGGCGTAGCCCGAGCCGCCTGACAACCGGGGTGACTCTTCACCCCGGTTGACTGCTGACCAAGACTAGGGCGAACAACAGTGCGAATTCCGTTCGATCCGCGCCACAGCAAGCGGAGGACCAACCCCGACGGCACGATGTCGTTGGTCGATCACCTCTACGAGCTGCGCACGCGACTGCTCCTGTCGGTGCTGGCCATCGTGGTCACCACCGCGGTGGGCTTCTTCTGGTACTCCCACGAGATCTTCGGCATCGAGAGTCTCGGCGAACTCCTGCGTGGGCCGTACTGTTCGCTGCCGGAGTCGAGTCGCGCCGACCTGAGCCACGACGGGTCGTGCCGACTCCTCGCGACCGGACCGTTCGAGCAGTTCATGCTCCGCTTCAAAGTCGCGTTCACGGCGGGCGTCGTCCTCGCCTGCCCCATCTGGCTGTACCAGCTGTGGGCGTTCATCACCCCCGGCTTGTACGCGAAGGAACGCCGCTACGCGATCGGCTTCGTGGTGTCCGGCGCGGCGCTGTTCATGGCCGGCGCCGTTCTGGCGTACGTGGTCGTCGCGAAGGCCCTGCATTTCCTGCTGACGATCGGCGACAACGTCCAGATCACCGCACTCGGCGGCGCGGAGTACTTCGGGTTCATCATCAACCTGCTGATCATCTTCGGCGTCAGCTTCGAGATCCCGCTGCTCATCGTCGCCCTGAACTTCGTCGGCATCCTGTCCTACGCGAAGCTCAAGGCGTGGCGCCGCGGCCTGATCTTCGCCCTCTTCGTGTTCGCCGCGATCGCCACACCCGGTCAGGACCCGTTCTCGATGCTCGCGCTCGCGTTCGCGTTGACGCTGCTGTTCGAGATCGCCGTGCAGATCGCCCGCGTCAACGACCGCCGCAAGGCTCGTCGCACGGAGCAGGAGTGGGGTGCCCTCGACGACGACGAGGCGTCGACGATCGCGGCGCCGTCGGACCTGAACGAGTCGTTCGACGTGGCCGCCACCGCGGTCCCCGAGCCCGCGGGCCGGTTCCGTCGTTCCCGCAAGTCCGGGAAGTCCGGTGCTGCGAACAAGAACGACGACGCGAGCACGACCGGCAGCAACACACCGGGTCAGGACTTCTCCGACACCCTGTGACAATCTGACGGGGTGGCAGTGACAACAGGTGACAGGACCGGCGGCACCGAACTCGATGTGTTCTCGGCGCAGCTCGGTTTCGTGCTCGACCCCTTCCAGATCAACGCCTGCCGCGCGCTCGAGGGCGGCCACGGCGTCCTCGTCTGCGCCCCGACCGGCGCGGGAAAGACGGTGGTCGGCGAATTCGCCGTGCACCTGGCGCTCGCGGCCGGTCGCAAGTGCTTCTACACCACACCGATCAAGGCGCTGAGCAATCAGAAGTACGCGGAACTGGTGCGACGCTACGGCAAGGACACCGTCGGGCTGCTGACCGGAGATTCGAGCATCAACTCGGACGCCCCGGTGGTCGTGATGACCACCGAGGTGTTGCGGAACATGCTGTACGCCGATTCCGCCGCGCTGCGCGGGTTGTCGCACGTCGTCATGGACGAGGTGCACTTCCTGGCCGACCGGTTCCGTGGGGCGGTGTGGGAAGAGGTGATCCTGCACCTGTCCGAGGACGTCCGGCTCGTCAGTCTGTCGGCGACCGTCAGCAACGCCGAGGAGTTCGGTGCGTGGATGGAGACGGTGCGCGGCGACACCACCGTGGTGGTCGACGAGAACCGCCCGATCCCGCTGTGGCAGCACATCATGGTCGGAAAGCGGCTGTTCGACCTGTTCGACACGAGGGCGCGCAGCGGGGACGTCCGCAAGGATCTGGTGGTCGACCAGGATCTGGTGCGTCACGTCAAGCAGCGGCAGGCCCTCGAACGGGCCGACTCGTGGGAGTCGCGGGGCAGGGGACGACGCGGCGGCGGCCGCGGGTACTCCAGCGATTTCCGGCCGCTGCCTCGGCCGGAAGTGATCTCCCGCCTCGACGACGAGGGGCTCCTCCCGGCGATCACGTTCATCTTCAGCCGGGCCGGGTGCGACGCCGCGCTGGCCCAGTGCCTGCGATCCCGACTCGATCTGACGACGCCGGAGCAGGTCGCCGAGATCCGGACCATCGTCGACGCCCACACCGGCGAACTGCCGAAGGCCGATCTGGAGGTCCTCGGGTACTGGGAATGGCGCAAGGCGCTCGAACGTGGCCTCGCCGCGCACCACGCGGGGATGTTGCCCGCGTTCCGGCAGACGGTAGAGGAGTTGTTCGTCAAGGGACTGGTCCGGGCCGTGTTCGCCACCGAGACGCTGGCGCTCGGCATCAACATGCCCGCCCGCACCGTCGTCCTCGAACGCCTCGTCAAGTACAACGGCGAGGCCCACGCCGAACTCACCCCGGGGGAGTACACCCAGCTCACGGGCCGGGCGGGACGTCGCGGCATCGACGTCGAGGGTCACGCGGTGGTCCTGTGGCAGCCCGGGGTGGAACCGGTGGACGTCGCCGGGCTGGCGTCCACCCGCACGTTCCCGCTGCGCAGTTCGTTCCGTCCCGGCTACAACATGACTATCAACCTGGTCGACCGCATGGGTGCGGCGGAATCGCGGGCCCTGCTCGAGCGGTCGTTCGCCCAGTTCCAGGCCGACCGGTCGGTGGTCGGCCTGACGCGCGGCATCGAACGCAACGAGGCCGCGCTCACCACGCTCAGCGAACGGCTCGGCGGCGAGGACGGCGAGTACTTCGAGTACGCGCGGCTGCGGGAGGAACTGAGCAGCCGGGAACGATCGCTCGAACGCGCAGGCCGGACCGAACGCCGGGACGCCGCCGTCGCGTCGCTCGTCGCCCTGCGGCGCGGCGACGTGATCGCGATCCCCGTGGGACGGCACTCCGGTCTGGCGGTGGTGCTGGAACCGGACCGGGATCCGACGGACCCGAAGCCGTTGATCCTCACCGAGGCGAAGTGGGCGGGCCGGGTGTCGGCGGGCGACTTCCCCGAGCCGGCACGGTCTTTGGGATCGATGCGGTTGCCGCGACGCTTCGATCACCACACGGCCCGGGTGCGACGCGATCTGGCATCGGCGTTGCGCAGCACCGGAATCGTCGCCCCGGGCCGGCGGAAGCGGAAGAAGTCGGGTGCGGCCGGAGACGACGCCGAGATCGCGCGGCTGCGGCGCGCGATCCGGCAGCATCCGTGCCACAGCTGGCCCGACCGCGAGCAGCTGAGCCGGATCGGTGAGCGCTACAACCGGCTGGCCCGCGAGACGGAGACGATGCGGCAGAAGGTCGCCGCCACGACGAACTCGTTGGCGCGCACGTTCGATCGGATCCTGTCGCTGCTCGCCGAGCGCGACTACGTCTCGGCGGGTGAGCACCCCGATGCCACCGAGCACGGCACCCGGTTGAGCCGGATCTATTGCGAGAGCGACCTCTTGGTGGCCGAGTGCCTCAGGCAGGGTGTGTGGAAGGGGCTCGGGCCCGCGGAACTCGCCGCCGTCGCGTCCGCCGTGATCTTCGAATCGCGCCGCGAGGGGGACACGGTCGAGAGCGGCGGTCCGGGAGCGCTGCGGCACGCCCTCGACGAGACCGTGCGGGTGTGGCGGGAACTGCGGGCGGACGAGATTCGGCACAAGCTGCCGCCCACCCGTGAACCGGACTTCGGCTTCGCCGCCGCGATCTACCACTGGGCCAGCGACAATTCGCTCGTCGAGGCGCTGATCGCGGCGGGAGACCAGGGGCGCGCGCTGTCCGCCGGCGACTTCGTGCGGTGGTGCCGACAGGTGATCGACCTCCTCGAGCAGGTCCGTTCGACGTCGCCCGATCCGGAGGTCGGCAAGGCGGCGAGTCGTGCGGTCGCGGCGATCCGTCGCGGCGTCGTCGCCGTGGATGCTGCGTGACCTGACGCCGTGTGGTTGGATTCGCACGCCGTCCGAGGGCCCGAATCCGATGGTGGGGCGTTACGGTAGGTACAAAACTTGACACGTGAGCGGGAGGCGACGATGAGCGGCCCTTACGGACCGAACGACCCGAACGGGCAATGGGCCCAGGGACAGCAACCGGGCCAGGGTAATCCTGACCAGACCGGCGGCCAGTACGGCGCGCCGCAGTACGGTCAGCAGCCGCCCGCCCAGCCGTGGGGTCAGCAACCGGGTCAGCCTCAGCAGCCCGGGCAGCCGCAGTGGGGTCAGCAGCCCGGACAGCCGCAGTGGGGTCAGCAGCCGCAGCCCGGTCAGCTCGGACAGCCGGGTCCGGGGCAGTGGGGCCAGCAGCCTCAGCAGCCCGGGCAGCCGCAGTGGGGTCAGCAACCGGGTCAGCCGCAGCAGTGGGGGCCGGCCCCCGGCCAGCAGCAGTGGGGTCAGCCTCCGTCCTCGGGGAAATCGAAGCTGCCGTTGATCATCGGCGGTGTGGTGGCACTGCTGGTGATCGTGGGTATCGCTCTGGTGCTGGCGTTCACGGTGTTCGGCACGGACACTCTCGATCAGAAGGCGGCGGAGGACGGTGTCGAGCGCATCGTCACCGATTCGTACGGCGCCGAGAACGTGTCCGGTGTCACCTGCCCCTCGGGTCAGGAAGTGAAGAAGGGCAACAGTTTCACGTGCAGCCTCACCGTCGACGGTGAGAAGAAGCAGGTCACTCTCACCTTCACCGACGACAAGGGCACGTATGAGGTGAGCCGCCCCAGCTAGGCGGCGGCCCACCCGGCCGTCACGGAACCCGTGCGGCGGCCACCTTTTTCATCGCCGTCGTGAGGCGTCCCACGGAGTTCTCGATTCCGAGTTCGTCCGCCAGCCTGCCGAGCCGGTCCGCGTCGACCGGTTCGGCGGGCAGCGTGTCTTCGCGGGACAGTTCGACGTCCGCGTCGCGCACGACCCGCACCACCGGCAGCGCCGCGTCGAGATAGTCGGCCGCGGCGGCGAACTTCGCGCGCGCACCCTTCGCCATGTCCGATTCGGGATCGACGGCCGCGGCCCGCAGTGCGGCGAGCGATCCGTATTGCATGATCAGGCTGGACGCGGTTTTCTCGCCGATGCCCTTCACGCCCGGCAGTCCGTCGGACGAGTCGCCGCGCAGCAGCGCGAGTTCGGCGTAGGCCTCGCCGGCCCGATCGGTGGGCACCCCGTACTTGGCCGCCACTTCTTCGGGCCCGAGCAACTCTGCCTTGGCGAGTCCGCGCACCACGTACAGCACCCGCACGGGCACCGGGTCGTCCGTGACGACCTGCAGGAGGTCGCGGTCGCCGGTGACGACGACGACCGGGTCGCTGGTCTCGGTGGCGGCGAGGGTGCCGAGAACGTCGTCGGCTTCGAGGCCTTCCGCGCCCGCGGTCGCGATTCCGGTGGCGGCCAGGACATCCAGGATCATCGGGACCTGTGGCGACAGGGTGTCGGGGACCTCTTCCTCCGCCCCGCCGGTGTCCTCGGCCACCCGGTGCGCCTTGTAGGTGGGCACCGCTTCGACGCGGAACGCGGGCCGCCAGTCCAGGTCGAGGCACACCGCGAGCCGGGACGGCTGGTGCTTGGTGATCAGTGCGGCCACCATGTCGGTGAATCCGCGCACTGCGTTGACGGATCGACCGTCAGGTGAGGTGATCGAGTCGGGTAGCGCGTAGTACGCGCGAAACCACAGGCTGGCACCGTCGAGGAGAAGCAGAGGCCCTGTCATGACCCTCATCCTGCCAAACCGGTTTAGCCTGAAGCCATGAGTTCCCTCGGCGCATCGACTTCACGCTTCCCGACGACCATCTATGCCGACCGGATCGCGCGCGCAGGCGCCCTGGCCCGCGATGCCGGACTCGACGGCCTCCTCATCACGCCCGGACCCGATCTGCGGTATCTGCTGGGTTCGCGCGCGGAGTCGTTCGAACGGCTCACCTGCCTGGTGATTCCGGCGACCGGCGACACCGCGTCCGTGGTCGTGCCGCGGCTCGAACTGGCCGCGCTGACCGAATCCGCCACGTCCGAACTGGGTCTGACGGTCCGCGACTGGGTGGACGGGGTCGACCCGTACGCGCTGGTGTCGGGTCTGCTGCCGTCTCCTGCGCGGACCGCCGTCACGGATGCGATGCCGGCGCTGCACCTGATTCCGCTGTCCGAGGCGCTCGGGGCGCTGCCGGTCCTGGCCACCGAGGTGCTGCGGGAGCTGCGGATGGTCAAGGACGACGCGGAGATCGACGCGTTGCGCCGGGCCGGTCAGGCCATCGACCGGGTCCACGCCCGGATGGGAGAGTTCCTGAAGGTCGGCCGCACCGAGGCCGCGGTGGCGGCGGACATCACGGCGGCGATCCTCGACGAGGGGCACACCGAGGCGGCGTTCGTCATCGTCGGCTCGGGACCGCACGGCGCCGACCCGCACCACGAGGTGTCCGAGCGGGTCGTCGAGTCGGGTGACGTCGTGGTCATCGACATCGGCGGACCCGTCGAACCCGGTTACAACTCCGACTCCACCCGCACCTACAGCATGGGTGAACCCGATCCGGGTGTGGCCGAGAAGTTCGCGGTGCTCGAGCAGGCGCAGGCGGCGGCGGTCGCCCTGGTGCGGCCCGGCGTCACCGCCGAGGCGGTCGACGCGGCCGCCAGGGACCTGCTGGCCGCGCAGGGGCTCGCCGAGGTGTTCGTGCACCGGACCGGGCACGGAATCGGTCTGTCGGTGCACGAGGAGCCGTACATCGTCTCGGGTAACGCGATCGAACTGACCGAGGGGATGGCCTTCAGTGTGGAACCGGGAATCTACTTCCGCGGGGAGTGGGGTGCCCGCATCGAGGACATCGTCATCGTGACCGCCGACGGCTGTGAGCCGGTTAACACCCGGCCGCACGGGTTGACGGTTCTCCCGGGCTGAGTACGCCGCGGGAACCGGGAGTGTGCGGGGCGGTGCGGCGCGGGTAGTAACATCTCCCATTTGTTCACGACCGCACTCGCCGCTGCACGTCCGCGGAGAGTCGGGATCACAGATCAACCGAAGGTGTCATGGAAAGCGTCGCCCCGAAGGTAACCGTCGTCGTCCCGACCTACAACGAACGCGACAACCTGCCCAAGATCGTCGAGCTTCTCGCGGCGTTGGCCATCCCGAACCTGCACGTGCTGGTCGTCGACGACAACTCGCCGGACGGCACCGGTGAGGTCGCCGACACGCTCGCGCAGAGCGGTCCGATCCCGGTCGGTGTGCTGCACCGGACCGTGAAGGACGGCCTCGGGCGGGCCTACGTTGCCGGCATGACGCGGGCGCTGTCCGAGGGCGCGGACATCGTGATCCAGATGGACGCCGACCTGTCGCACCCCACCGAGGCCATCCCGCGGATGGTGGAGACGCTGACGACGACGGATGCGGCCGTCGTGCTCGGCTCCCGCTACGTGGCGGGCGGCGCGGTCGCCAGCGACTGGCCCTGGCACCGCAAGGCGCTGTCGGCGTGGGCGAACTTCTACGTCAACGCGATCCTGCGGTTGCGGGTCAAGGACGCCACCGCCGGGTTCAAGGCGTGGCACGCGGACACGCTGCGGGCCATCGACGTCGAGGGTGTGCAGAGCAACGGGTACGCGTTCCAGGTGGAGATGAACTACCGGGTGGTGCAACGCGGCATGACGATCGCCGAGGTCCCGATCCGGTTCGAGGAACGCACCGACGGCGTGTCCAAGATGAGTCTCGCGGTGCAGCTCGAGTCGGCGCGGGTCCCGTGGAAGCTGCGGTTCAGTCGTGACGCAGCGCAGCCGAGCCGAGTACGCGGCTGACGGCGATCTCCACGACCACCCGTGTCGGGTTCACCCGGGGCTGGCGGTACCTCGCGGCGTAGCGGGCCACGGCGTCGGCGACGGATTCGGGGTCGGTGAGGACCCGGGCGGGACCTTCGAGCGTCATCCAGCGCGGTCCGTCCACCTGGCTGACCGCGCCGTACCCTCCGCGTTCGGCGTTGAGGGCCTTCTGCGAGGAGCCGTTGGTGATGACCCGTGCCAGCCCGTGCTCCTGATCCCAGGTGAAGCCGACGGCGACGACGTGCGGGGTGCCGTTCTTGCGGAGCGTGGTGAGCGTACCGAGGTGGTATTCGCCGAGGAAGGCGAGCGCCGCGTCGGGCAGGCGGATCGGGGTGTAGGGGGTGCGGTCCATCCCCCGACGGTAATCCAGGACACTGGACGGGTGAGCCTGGGATCGAAGAAGAACAGCGGAAAGCCCGACGACGGGGTGGTACTCCTGCTCGGTGGTCGCAGCGAGATCGGCCTCGAGATCGCCTCCCGGCTCGCGCCCGGCCGCACGATCGTCCTCGCCGCCCGCCGCAGCACCGAACTCGCCGCCGAGCGGCAGGCGCTGCTCGATGCGGGAGCGTCCGCGGTGGACTGCGTGGAATTCGACGCCGACGACCTCGACAGCCACGAGAAGCTGCTGAGATCCGTCGTCGACGCCCACGGCCCGCTGTCGGTGGCGGTGCTGGCGTTCGGCATTCTGGGCGACCAGGCGCGCGCCGAGCGGGACGCACGGCACGCCGTCGCCGTGGTCCACACCGACTACGTGGCGCAGGTCTCTGTGCTCACCCATCTCGCCACCCTGCTCCGGGAGCAGCGGTCGGGACGGATCGTGGTGTTCTCGTCCGTCGCGGGTGTGCGGGTGCGCCGCGCCAACTACGTCTACGGGTCGGCGAAGGCCGGACTGGACGGGTTCGCCTCCGGTCTGGGCGACGCCCTCCACGGCAGCGGTGTGTCCCTGCTGCTCGTGCGGCCCGGCTTCGTGATCGGCCGGATGACCGAGGGAATGTCGCCCGCGCCGATGTCGAGCACGCCGGCGCAGGTCGCGGACGCGACCGTGCGGGGCCTGCGCCGCGGCGCGAGCCGAGTGTGGGTGCCGGGACGGTTGCGACCGGTGTTCTTCGTCATGCGACTGCTGCCGCAGGCGATCTGGCGCCGGATGCCGCGATGACCGACCCGATCGTCGTCGTCGGTATCGGTGCCGACGGGTGGGACGGTCTGTCGCCGTCTGCACGGCGCGAGATCGAGGCCGCCGACGTCGTGATGGGTTCGGGGCGCCAACTCGCCCTGATTCCCGAGTCGCCTGCGCTGCGGGTGACCTGGCCGTCGCCGCTGGTCCCGGCGCTGCCCGGCCTGTTCGAGCAGCACCACAGCCGGCGGATTTGTGTGCTGGCCAGCGGAGACCCGATGTTCCACGGCATCGGCGTCACCCTCGTCGGACTCCTCGGCGCGGACCGCGTGCGGGTGATCCCGCACCCGTCCTCCGCCACCCTGGCCTGCGCCCGGCTGGGCTGGGCGGCGCACGAGACACCGGTGGTCAGTCTCGTGAACCGGCCCGTGGACACGCTCCTGCCGGCACTCGGCGATCGGACGCGACTGCTGGTGCTGAGCCGCGACGAGCACACCCCCGCGGCCGTCGCCGAACTCCTGACGGGACGGGGGTTCGGACCGTCCCGGCTCACCGTGCTCGGCGAACTGGGCGGACCCGGCGAGTCGAGACTCGACGGAACGGCGTCGGCGTGGTCATCCGTGCCGGGACCCCGGCTGAACGTGATCGCGATCGACTGCCGCGCCGAGGTAGGCGCCGTCCGGCTGACCCGGCTGCCGGGACTGCCCGACGCCGCGTTCACCGGTGACGGGCAGATGACCAAACACGAGATCCGCGCCCTGACACTGTGCGCCCTCGCACCCGCGGCGGGGGAGTCGCTGTGGGACGTAGGAGGCGGATCGGGCACCGTCGCGATCGAATGGATGCGTACTCACCCCCTCTGCCGGGCAGTGACTTTCGAGCGCAGTGCGGCACGCGTCGACCAGATCGCGTCGAACGCCGAAGCGCTCGGAGTGCCGTCCCTCGCCGTGTTCGGCGACGCACCCGCGGCATTCGACGACGTGCCCGCCGAACTGTCCGCGCCGGACGCGATCTTCATCGGCGGTGGCGTCACCCAGGACGGTCTGCTGGACGAGTGCTGGTCCCGGCTCCGGGTCGGCGGCCGGATGGTGGCCAATGCGGTGACGGCGGAATCGGAAGCGCTCCTGCTGCAGTGGTTCTCACACTGCGGTGGGCAGCTCCGCAAATTTCAGGTGTACCGAGGGGAGCCGCTCGGTGGGTTCACCGCGTGGCGGCCGCAACTGCCGGTGGCGCAGTGGTCGGTGACGAAGCAGTCGAAAGGTGTTGTGGCATGACGGTGTACTTCATCGGAGCCGGTCCCGGTGCGGCCGACCTGATCACGGTTCGCGCGCAGCGGATCATCGCCGCCAGCCCCGTCTGTCTGTACGCGGGCAGCCTCGTCCCGCAGGAACTCCTGGCGGAATGCCCCGAGGGGGCGCGGGTGATCGACACGGCGCGTCTGAGTCTCGACGAGATCGTCGCCCTGCTGATCGACGCCGACGCGGCCGGTCAGGACGTCGCGCGACTGCATTCGGGTGACCCGTCGATCTTCAGTGCCGTCGCCGAACAGGTCCGCCGGCTCGAATCCGCCGGGGTCGCATACCAGGTGGTGCCTGGGGTGCCCGCGTTCACCGCGGCGGCGGCGTCGCTGGGTCGGGAACTGACCGTTCCCGGTGTCTCGCAGTCGATTGTGCTGACCCGCGTGTCCACCCTGTCGACCGCGATGCCGGAGGGTGAGGACCTGCGTTCCCTCGGCCGTAGCGGCGCCACGATGGTGGTGCACCTGGGTGCGCACCGGATCGATCAGATCGCCGAAGAACTCACCGAGAACTACGGCCGCGACTGTCCGGCCGCTGTCGTCGCGTTCGCGTCGCGTCCCGACGAGATCGTTCTGCGCGGCACCCTGGCCACCATCGCCGAACAGGTGAAGGCGGCGGGCGTCACGAAGACCGCGGTGGTGATCGTCGGTAGAGTACTTGCTGCCGAAGGGTTTCCGGACAGCTACCTGTATTCCGCCACCCGCGAGCGCACCACCCACTGAGCGTGACGCGGATCCTGATCCTCGGCGGCACCGGGGAGGCCCGCGCGCTGGCCGCGGCACTCGCGGACGTTCCGGGTGTCGAGGCCGTGTCGTCCCTCGCCGGCCGGGTCCGTGACCCGCGCCTGCCCGTCGGTGACGTGCGGATCGGCGGGTTCGGGGGAGCCGACGGCCTCGCGGAGTGGTTGCACGCGCATCCCGTCGACGCGATCGTCGATGCGACGCACCCGTTCGCGGCGCAGATCACGAGCAACGCCGCCGACGCCGCGCACCGTCGCGGCATCCCGCTGATGGTTCTCCGTCGCCCCGAGTGGTCGCCGCGTCCGGGTGAACATTGGCACGGCGCCTCGGACCTTGCCGACGCCGCCGAACTGCTGCCCGATCTGGGAACGAGAGTCTTCCTCACCATCGGCAGGCAGGGCGTCGACGCGTTCGCGGACCTGCAGGCACTGTGGTTCCTGATCCGCGCGATCGATCCGCCCGACGTGGCGATGCCGCCGCACTCGACGCTGCTCCTGGCCCGCGGGCCGTTCGCTGTCGCCGACGAGACCGCACTGATGCGGGAGCACCGCATCGACGTCCTCGTCACCAAGAACAGCGGCGGCGGTCAGACCGACGCGAAACTGGACGCCGCACGCGCGCTGGGCGTCCCGGTACTGATGATTCGCCGTCCGCCGTTGCCGCCGGCGACGGCAACGGTGGACGACGTCGCGGGAGCCATCGCCTGGATCGGCGCTCTCACGCGACGATGACCCGGCCGGTCCGGTCAGCAGGCCGGTGCCGGCGCATCCTCGGACAGGGGCTTGCCCTCCGGTTCGGTGTAGAACGCGAGCAGGACCAGCGGTTCCGTACCCAGATTGGAACCCTCGTGGACGTGATCGCTGCCGTGGTCCTCGGTGATCGCCTGACCGGCGGTCGTCACCGCGGTCGTGCAGTCCTGCAGCGTGCGCGTCAGCACACCCGATTCGACGAAGGCGTACACCGGGCCGTCGTGGTAATGCCACCCCGTCGTGCCGCCGGGGGCGATCTCGATGCGCCGCAGCGTCAGATCCGTGCCCGCCGAACTTCCGGCGACCGCCGGAACCGTCGTCTCGAACAGAATCTGTGCGGTCACCCCCGAAGACGGCGTGGCCTGGGCGGGGGAAGCGGACAGCACCGCCGCGACGGCACAGGACAAGACGACCACACTCGATCTGAGGAGCATCGTGACGACCTCTCGGCGCGCTGGCCCTGCGCACTGCGCGCAGGCGTCCAGGGGGAGTGCATTACGGCGTGTCCAGGGTAGGGCCACGAACCGTGCGGCCGAGGGGATATCCGCGAACCGGACATCTCGAAGGCACCGGTGCTGTCGGGGAGAGTCCGCTGAGCCCGAGCAGGCGCATCGGACCCTCCCCGTCGTCGGCGCACCGATGACGTGCCCGGCCGGTCGGATTCAGCCGTTGTCGAGTTCGGTGCGGATCTGCATGGCCAGGACCTTGGAGTAGATCCGGCAGAGCTGGAAGTTGCCGGAGGAGAACCACAGTCCGGGTTGTGCCGTCCGCCTCCACGTGTTGCGGACCTCGCCCTCGTCGTCGTATCCCCAGATGGGGCCGACCGCGTCGGCGATCTCGTCGCCGAGCAGGGCGCGTACACCCTCCTGCTGGGTCTGGTATCCGGTCGCCAGGATGACGGCGTCGGCCTCGACGACGTCACCATTGGTCAAACTCAAACCGGCGGCGACGAACCCGGCCGTGTCGGCGTACTGGACCAGCCCGACCTGCCCGGAGATCAGCAGATCCGAACAGCCGACGTTGAGGTAGTAGCCGCCGCCACGGCGCATGAACTTCATCTGCTGGCCGGTGTCCTCTTCGCCGTAGTCGGTTCGGAAACCGATGCGATTGAGGGCGGCGATGAGGTCCTTGTCGAGTTCCTTCATCGTTGCCGTGATCATCTGGCTGCCGGTGTAGAGGTCGGGATAGACCGTCGCCATCGACAGGAGGTCGCAGTCCTCGAGGGTCGGTGCGGTCAGGTACGACGCATCTGCCGCCGCGGCCGAGGGGTCGACGCTCACGATGGTGGTCGAGCTGCGCTGCACCATCGTCACGTCGATACCGTGAGCATGCAGGTCCTGGGCGACATCGTGGGCGCTGTTCCCAGTTCCGATGATGACGACTCGCTGACCGGCGAAGTCGTTCGCGTCGTCGTATTCGCTCGAGTGCAGTGTGCGACCGGTGAACTGAGCAAGTCCGGGTAGCTCCGGAACGTACGGGATGCCGCTGACACCGGTCGCGATCACGACGTGCTTGGGGCGCAGGGTGCGAACGGTGCCGTCGCCGCGACGAACCCGCGCAACCCAGGACTGCGACTGTTCGTCGTAGTCTCCGCCGATGAAGGCGGTGGTACCCCAGAAGTTGATTTCCATGGCCTCGACGTACGCCTCGAACCATCCGGCGAGCTTGTCCTTGGGAACGAACTGCGGCCAGGTTGCGGGGAAAGGCATGTACGGAAGGTCGTTGAGCCACACCGCGTTGTGCAAGGTGAGGGCGTGGTATCGGGTGCGCCAGTTGTCGCCGGGACGCGCATGTGTGTCCACGACGAGCGCGTCGATGTCGAGCTGGCCGAGCCGGGCTGCGAGGGTCAGTCCCGACTGGCCACCGCCGACGATCAGTACGTCGGGGTCGCGGTTCTCGAAGGCTTGCGCGGCGACACGGCGGTCCAGCCAGTTGGGGCCACCGAACTTGGACGAGTCCGCCTGCCCGACGGGCCGGTGCTCGCCGGTGCGTTCGGGGTGGTCGGCGAGCTGGTCGAGGGTTGTGAACAGGGAGCGCACGAGCAGACCGTGTTCCGGCACGTCGACCAGCCGCGCGACCCCGACGGCGGACCCGGCGAGGGTGTCGAACTCGAAGATGACCTCCAGGCAGGGGATACCCGCCCGCTCCACGAGACGGGGAGGCGTCCGCTCTTCGGCGATGCGGATGTTCGTCGCCTTCGTGAGCTCCTGGCGGCGGAGCAACTCCGCGGGAATCTCGTCGCTGAACGTGCGCAGATCCCCGGTGAACGCGAGTACGTCGCGCCAGTAGGCCTGCGGGGCGAACACAGCGGTGGGTGCAAGTTCGGAGGCGAGGAACCGGGAGAATCCGTCGAGCCACGCCTGGGCGTCGGTTCGAAGATCGGTGTCACTGAAAGTGGTGGTCATGTTGTAGTCCTGTCGAAAAGTGTAAAGGGATTACGGAATCAGGCGAAGCGACCGGAGCTGCTCGAGGTTGGCAACGAAGCTCTCGTGGGTGTCGATGCACGCGGTGAAGCCGGCCCGGCGGATCTTGATCGTGCTCTGCACCATGTCGGACTCCATCGCGAACCATCCGTCGACGAACGGCCAGGCGGCCACCGCGGACAGCGGAAGGGGACGTAGCCGGTGCCGGGCGACTACGTCGTCCCACAGTGCGGATTTGTCCGCCATCTGCTCGGCCAGCGTCATCGGCTGCATCGGTGCGACGTCCATGCCGAAGAAGCCGGCGATGTCCGACCACAGATGCTCCCAGCGGAAGTTGTCACCGTTGGTGACGTTGAAGATCTCTCCACGTGCCGTCTCGGCCTCGAGCGCCCAGTGCACCGAAGCGCCCACGACGGCGCTGTCCGTCGCCTGGTGCAGCGCCGTCCAAGCCTTCGGGGTGCCGGGGAAGCGGAGTGGCAGACCTTGGTCTCGGCACAGGGTCGCGTAGACGCCGACACCGGTCAGCATGTTCATCGGTGATCCGATGCTCACACCCAGCACTGCATCCGGTCGGAGGACGGTCCAGGTGTACCCGTGCTGCTGGGCGTCGGCGAAGAGCAGGTCCTCCTGGTCGTTGTAGAAGATAGGTCCGAGGTGGCGGGGGTCGGTCTCCTTGGCGGGAGTCTTGTAGAAGCCGAGGTGCTCGCCATACGACTTTCCACCGCCGATCAGAACGACGTGCCGAAGTGTGGAGGATGACCCTCCGACCGCCTCGAGCACATGCCGAAGCATTGCGAGGTTCGGAGCCACGGTGGCCGCCATCGACTCACGTTCGGTGTACGCGGTGTAGACGATCGTGTCGATGTCGGAACACCCGGCGAACGCCGCCGAGGTGGCCGCGCCGTCGAGGAGATCGACCTGGATGTGGTCGGTGACTGCCGCCCCGCCCGGCAACTCGACCGGGCCGCGGCGTGCCACCGTGACCACGTCCCTGCCCTCGTCGGTCAGCGTGCGTACCACCGCGCTGCCGATCACCCCGTGGGCGCCGACGACCAGAGTCTTTCCGCCGCTCATGCGATGCCTCCGGCGCTCGTGGGTGCGGTGCCCGCGCCCAATGCGATGTACTTCGTCTCGAGGTATTCGGCGAGGCCTTCCGGGCCGCCTTCCCGCCCGTAGCCGGAATGTTTGACACCACCGAAGGGCGCCGCGGGGTTGGAGACCGTTCCCTGGTTGATGGCGACCATTCCGCTGTCGAGTTGTTCGGCGACGCGGATCGCGCGGTCCAGGTCGCGGGTGAACACGTAGGAGGCGAGCCCGTACCGGCTCGAGTTCGCGGATTCGAGGACCGCGGTTTCGTCGTCGAAGGAGATGATGGGCGCGACCGGACCGAAGATCTCGTCCTGGATGAGGAGCGCGTCGCCGGGCACATCGGTGAGGACGGTGGGCGCGAAGAAGCAGCCAGGACGGTCGAGGGCGTGCCCGCCCGTCACAACGCGTGCGCCCTTGGCGACGGCGTCGTCGACCAGCCTCTGCACCTGGCGTCGCTGCTTGTCGTCGATGAGCGGGCCGATGTCGGTGCCGGGGTCCATGCCCGGACCGATGGTCAGCGCGGAGAAGCGCTCGGCGAGTTCGGCAGCGAACTCGCCGGCGATCGAGGAATGGACGTACAGGCGGTTGGCGCTGGTGCAGGCTTCTCCGTTGTTACGCAGTTTCGCCTGTACCGCGGCGTCCACTGCCGAGCCGACGTCCGCGTCGTCGAAGACGATGAACGGGGCGTTGCCACCGAGTTCGAGCGACACGCGCAGCAACTGGTCGGCCGATTGCCGCACGAGTGACTGTCCCACCTCGGTCGAGCCGGTGAACGAGATCTTCCGCAGCCGTGGATCATTCATTGCCGCGGCCACGATTCGGTTCGAATCGGTGCTGGGCACGACGTTGACCACGCCGGCGGGAACACCGGCCTCCTCGAGGATCGACGCTGTCGCCAGCATGCTCAGCGGAGTCTGTTTCGCGGGTTTGACGATGCAGGTGCAGCCCGCCGCCAGCGCAGGGCCGATCTTGCGGGTGCCCATCGCCAGAGGAAAGTTCCACGGTGTGACGAACAGGCACGGACCGACGGGCTGGGCCATTGTGACGATCCGGCCGACTCCCGATTCGGTGACGGTATAGCGGCCGCCGATGCGCACGGCCTCCTCGGAGTACCAGCGGAGGTATTCGGCTGCGTACGTCACCTCGGCCTGCGCCTGGGCGTAGGGTTTGCCCATCTCGAGGGTGGTCAGGATGGCGAGGTAGTCGGATCGCTCGAGCATGAGCGTGTAGGCGCGGCGCAGGATGTCCGAGCGCACCCGGGGTGCGGTGCGCGCCCAGTCGCGTTGGGCGGCCGCGGCGGCGTCGACAGCGGCAGCCATGTCCGCGAGCCCGCCGTCGGCGATCTCGGCGATCACGTCGCCGGTCGCGGGATTCTCCACCGCGATGGTCTGCCCCGTGCCGGGTGATACCCACCGGCCTCCGATGAACAGTTCGGTGGGCACCTTTGCCAGTGCGGCATCGGGGTTCATGGGTTCGTAGGTCATGGTTTCCTTTGATCGTGTGTCAAGCATGCTGCGTCCCCGAGGACTTGATGCGCAGCCGGTCCAGCGCCACCGCGAGCACGATGACCGCGCCCTGAATGATCTGCTGGTAGAACGTCGAGACGTCGAGCAGCGTCATACCGTTGACGAGAACCCCGATGATCGCCGCACCCACCAAGGTGCCGATCAACGATCCTCGCCCACCCATCAGTGACGTCCCGCCGAGGACCACGGCAGCGATCGCGGACAGTTCGTATCCGGCGCCGAGGTCCGGTACGGCGCTCTGCAGACGGGCCGACGCGATGATTCCGCCCACGGCCGCGCAGATGCCGGAGATCACGTACACGGTGGTGAGCACTCGCCGGACCGGGATGCCGGCCAGCCGGGCGGCTTCGGCGTTGCCGCCGACTGCGCGAACCCAGTGTCCGAAGACGGTGCGATTGAGCAGATACCACCCGCCCGCGAAGACCGCGGCCATGACGAGCACCGGAATCGGCACTCCGAGAAGGGCGCCGTGGCCGAGGACGGCGTAGCCGAGGTCCGTCGAGAACAGGGTCTTGCCGTCGGTACCGACGTAGGTCACTCCGCGGAGATACGTCAGCGCGGCGAGGGTGACGATGAAGGACGCCAACCCGAGCCCGGCCACCAGCACACCGTTGATCAATCCGATGACCAGGCCGGCGGCCAGTGCACCGAGCAGGGCGACCGGGGCCGGAGCGCCGTTGACGGAGAGGGCGACGGCCACGAACGCGGTCACGCCCACCGCCGACCCGACGGACAGGTCGATGCCTCCGGTCATGATGACGAAGGTCAGTCCCGCACCGAGTATGGCGGTCACGGAGATCTGCCGGGCGACGTCGAAAAGGTTGTCCACCGACAGGAAATACGGTGCGACCGCCGAGAACACGGCGATCAGCACGATGAGTGCGAGCGCCACGCCGAGCCGGTCGGCGAGTGCGGTGACGTGGTGCCGGATGCCGTTCGTTCGCGGGGGCCGGTGCGGCGCCGCCGGCAGGGTGGGGGAGGGAAGTGGGGTGGTCATGAGATTACCTCGGTGAGCGATGGAGGGGCAGTAACGCTTCCGGTTGCGTGCCGGATGATGTCTTCCTCGGTCATGGAGTCGCCGGAGACCTCGGCGACGATCGCGCCTTCGCGCATGACGAGGATCCGATCGGAGAGTCCGATGACCTCCGGAAGCTCGGAGGAGATCAACAGTATTGCAACTCCTTTCGACGCGACCTCGTTGATGAGTGCGTAGATGTCGGCCTTGGCTCCGATGTCGACGCCGCGGGTGGGTTCGTCGAGGATGAGTACCGACGGTTGCTTGGCCAGACAGCGCGCGAGCAAGACCTTCTGCTGATTGCCGCCGGAGAGATCCCCGACGCGCTGGTCGACGCCGGTGGTCTTGACGCGCATCTGCTCGGTGTATCGGGTGGCCGCACGTGTCAATGCTGCCGGCGAGGTCCGCCCGAAGCGATGGCGTCCGAATGCTGTACCGAGGCAGACGTTGTCGGCGATCGACATGTCGAGAAACAGGCCTTGTTCCTTGCGGCTCTCCGGGAGCATCACGATCCCGGCCGCCGCGGTCGAGCGGAGGTTGCCGAGGTCGACGTGTCGGGCGTCGACCTCGACGCGGCCGGCCGCGGCTTTGTCGAAGCCGGCAACCAGACGGCACAGTTCGCTTCGGCCGGCGCCGACGATGCCGGCCAATCCGACGACTTCGCCCGCGCGGACCTCGATGGAGCAGGGTTGCACTTTGTCGGAGGAGAGGTCGCTGACCTGGAGTCGGATGTCGGTGCGTGCTGCGGCTCGCCGGTGCTGGTACATCGCCTCGACCGGTCTGCCCACCATCGACGTGACGATCCGGTCCGGGGTCATGTCTGCTCGGGCCATCGAGTCGGCGACGACGCCGTCGCGGAGGACGGTGACGTGATCGGCGATTCGGTCGATCTCCGCCATCCGGTGACTGATGTACAGCATGGCGAGACCGCGCGACTTGAGTTCGGCAACGAGGCGGAGCAGGTTGTCGGCCTCGTCCTGCGAGAGTGCGGCAGTCGGCTCGTCCAGGACGAGGATCCGAGGCTCTTCGGACAGGGCGCGGGCGATCTCCACCAACTGTTGCTGACCTGTACTAAGTTCGGCCACATAGGTTTCGGGACGGATAGTCGACCCCACCCGGGCCAGGGCCGCGACCGCGAGTCGGCGGGCGGCACCGCGGTCCAATCGGCCCAGGCGCCGCCGTGGCTCCCGGCCGAGCACCATGTTCTCTGCGACGGTGAGTTCGGGAACCACGCTGAGCTCCTGATGGATGACTGTGAGTCCGTGTGCGCGTGCGTCGCCAGGGCCGGTGAAGTGCGCTGGGGCGCCGGCGAGGTGGATCGTTCCCGAGTCCGGCTGGTAGATACCGGTCAGCACCTTGATCAGGGTCGATTTGCCTGCGCCGTTCTCACCGGCGAGGACGGAGACCGATCCGGAATGCAACGATAATGACACCCCCCGCAGAACAGAATTGCCGTGGAAGGACTTCGTGATGCCTTCGAGACGCGCTGCGGGGACCTTCGTGAGCGTACCCATGGTTCATCCCCAGGTCTTGTAGGCAGTGATGGTGTCGGCGGTGACGAGGACGGTGGGAATCAATGTCGGTGCGCTGTCGACCTTCTCGCCGCCGGCGAGACGAACGGCGATGTCGAGTCCCGAGCGGCCGAGCTGGGCGGGGTCCTGCCCCGAGGTGGCGATGATGGAACTCTTGCCGAGTAGGTCGGTCAGTTGTTTCGCGCCGTCCACTCCGACGACCTTCACGTCGGTGCCCTTCTGTTGTGCAGCGAGGGAGATTCCGATCGCGGTGGGATCATTGACGCCGAAGAAGCCGTCCACATCGGGGTTCGCGGTGAGGATGGTGCTCGCGACGTTCATGGCTTTGTCGCGGGTGAGATCCGCGCGCTGAGTGGCGGCGACCTCGATGCCCGGGTGTGCGTCGAACGCTTCCCGGCATCCCTGCATGCGGTCCGCGATCGCAGATACCGCGGCCCCGTCGACGATGGCCACCTTGCCGGATCCGCCGAGTTGCTCGACGAGATACTTGCACGCTTCGCGGCCGGCCTGGACGTTGTCGCTCGTCACGGTCGCGTCGGCACCGATCGCCGTGACATCGACGGCGACGACGGGGATGTTCGCCTGCGTCGCTCGGAGCAATGCGGGACCGACGCCGTCGGAATCGACGGCGTCGACGATGATCGAGTCCACCTTCTGCCGGATGAACGTATCGATCTGGTCGCTTTGCACGGCGACGTCGGCATTGGCGTACTGGACGGACACTTCCACGCGCTTCTCGGCGGCGGCCTCTTCGATCGCCTGGCCTTCCGCGAGGAAGAAGGGGTTCGACGCCGCATTGAGGGTGACGCCGATCGTGGTCTTGCCGTCGTCTCCGGCACCTGCGCCGGACGTGCACGCTGTCATGGTGCCGGCCGCTATCACCGCGGTACCCAGTGCAACAGCGATTTTCGACGCCGTTTTCGCAGGTGGACAGGTTCTATCGAGAACTGACATCAGGCTGTTCCTTCTTGCTGGTCTGGATCGGTCAGACGACGGGCGTGACGCCGCCGTCGATGCAGAAATTCGCCCCCGACACGAAACTTGCGCGGGTGGACGCGAGATAGACGACGATTCCCGCCACCTCGTCCACGGTCCCCAATCGACCCACCGGGATGTTTTTCAGTTCAACGTATTTGGCGAGCGCAGTCTCTTTGTCGACGCCGAATTCGGCGGCCAGTGAATCGGCGATACCGCCGGGCCGGTCGTAGATCGGAGATCGGATGAACGCCGGCGACACGACGTTCGATCGGATGCCTTCGGGGGTGAACTCCGCGGCGAGGACTTTCGAGAGCATCAGAATCGCAGCTTTGGACACGCTGTAGTCGGGCAGCCGGGGATTGGGCATCCGGGCCGCTTCCGATGCGATGTGGACGAGGGAGCCGTTGCCGTGCCGGCGCATCGCCGTGATTGCGGCACGGGACGCCCGGACATAGCCCATCAGATTGAGGTCCAGCGTGAGGGCCCAGTCCTCGTCGGACGTCGTCAGGAAGCTGTCGCGCACCGGCGCTACGCCGGCGTTGTTGACCAGGACGTCGACGCGCCCGAACTGGTCGAGCGCGAAGTCGATCATCGCCTGGGCGCCGGACGGATCGAGGAGGTCGACCTTCGTCAGGCGTAGGTGCTCGGAATCGTGGGGCAGGTCCGAGGTGGTGACGTCGAGATCGGCGCCGACCACCTCGGCCCCCGCTGCGAGCATGTGTCGAACACAGGCCCCGCCGATGCCGCCACCTGCACCGGTGATCACGACCACGCGGTCGTGAAGCTCGCCGCTCATGTCTTTGCCTCCCTGCTGGTGAGTCGTACCACGGACTGTGGTGCTCACCACTGTCTCACCTTACGGACGGAATGTCTAGCAAGCGAGACAAAGTATGCGAGGAGGAGGTGCGGCGACGGGCGTTACCCGAAGTTCGCGACCTTCTGGCCGGCGAGGTCTGCGCCGAGGGCTCGCGAGATCTCCTGTCCGCCGCTGATCACCTCCGCCTTCCACCGGTCGCCGTCGGCTCCGAGGATGGATTCGCGGACGCCGCTGATCGAGAGTGCAGCCCGGACCCGGCCCTGGTAGTCGATGATCGGGACGCCGATCGCCGCCACGCCGACCGTCACGTCCTGGTCGCTGATCGCGATCCCCTCGTCGCGGGTGCGCCGCAGGAGTGCCCGTAATTCGGACGGCTCGGCGGGGGTGGAGGGGGTCAGCCGGGTCAGCGGGGTGTTGCGGGCGATGTAGGCCTCCCACTCGCTTTCGTCCCGGAAGGCCAGGATGGCGCGGGAGGCGGCGCCGGTATGCATCGGCAGGGACCCGCCCAGTCGCAGGGCCAGCGACTGCACGCGTTTGCCGTCGAGGCGTTCGATGCACACTGCCTGGTCACCGCGGGGAACGCAGAGAAACACCGTCTCGCCGGTGAGCGCATGCAGTCTTTCCATGACCGGCTGCGCGAACTGGCGCTCGTCGAACCGTTCGACCACCGCCGAACCGAGTGACACAAGCTTGAACCCGAGACGGAACTTGCCCCGCCGCGACCCCGCCTCCACGAGGTCTTCCTCTTGCAGGCTCGCCAGCAGTCGATACATCGAGCTGCGCGGCTCGTTCATAGCTTCCGCGATTTCGGTGGCGGTTGCCTCCCCCTTGGCCAGGAAGTCGAGCAACTCCGCGACCTTGCGTACCAACATCAAACTTCCGTCATTTGCCATGCGTCCAGATTATCGCTCAGCGGACAAACAGTCCATCAAATAGTCTTACTGCTCTATGGACAATGTGCCCGACAGTTGGTACTTTTCGTCCATGCTGACACCAACCCCACCGGCCACCGACCACGACGACGAACTCGTCGACCTGATCTCCGAACGCGCGCTGTTCGCCCGCCTCGAAACCGTCCGCCTCATCTCCATCGCCAAGACCGGCCACTACGCCTCCGGCTTCTCCTGCGCCGAGATCCTCGCCACCTTGTACTACGGCGTCATGCGGCTTCGGAAAGGCGAGCCCGATTGGCCCGACCGAGACCGTTTCCTGTTCGGCAAGGGCCACGCCGCGGCCACGCTCTATCCGCTCCTGGCGGATTGGGGATTCTTCGACCCCGCCGAACTCGACGAGTACACCCGCCTCGGCAACGCGTTCGGCGACCACCCCGACATGACCCGCATCCCCGGCATCGATTTCAGCAGCGGATCGCTCGGGCACGCTCTGTCGACCGGCACCGGAATCGCTCTCGGCACCCGCATGCAGGGCCGCCCCTCCAACGTCTTCGTCCTCCTCGGAGACGGCGAACTGCACGAAGGGCAGATCTGGGAAGCCGCGCTCGGTGCGGCCCACCACGACGTCTCGAACCTGATCGCGATCGTCGACCGCAACGACCACTCCCTTGACGGCCGCATCGACACCGTGACGAACATCGAGCCGCTCGGCAACAAATGGCGCGCCTTCGGATGGGACGCGCACGAGGTCGACGGACACGACGTCCGCGCACTGCTCTCGACCTTCCGCGCGATCGTCGAGGACCCCGAACGAACACGTCCGGCGGTGATCATCGCGAACACCGTCAAAGGCAAGGGCATTTCCTACATGGAATCCGAATTCGGCTGGCATCTCGGCTGGCTGGCAGAACAAGACGAAGTCAACGCGATCGAAGAACTGAGGAACAACCGATGAGCGTCGCACCCGGCCTGCAGGCCGAGTCCTGGCACCTGCTTACCCTGATCGAGCGGGCCCCCGGCTTCCACATACTCGCCGACACCTTGGCCGACCTGGTGGACGAGGGCCATCCCATCGTCGCCGGAACCGCCGATCTCAAGTATTCGAACGGACTGGTCGCGTTCCAGAAGCGGCACCCCGACCGATACGTCCAATTCGGCATCTCCGAACAGCACATGGTCTCCACCGCAGCAGGACTCGCGACCACGGGGCTCCAGCCGTATGTCGCCACCTTCGCGTCGTTCATGGCCTACCTGGCCTGCGAGCAGATCCGCACCGACATCGCGTACACCAAGCAGCCCGTCCGGCTCATCGGCCATCACGCCGGCATCACGCTCGGGTTCTACGGCACCTCGCACCACGCCACCGAGGACCTCGCCATCACCCGCAGCATCCCAGGGCTCACGGTCATCGCCCCCGCTGACACCGCTCAGCTCGGAGCCGCGCTCCGCGCCGCCGTCGACCATCCCGCACCGATCTACTTCCGTATCGGCCGTGGTCAGGACCCGGACGTCTACGCTGACGGCACTCACCCCTTCACCATCGGCACCGCCATCGAACACGGCGCCGGCACCGACCTCACGATCATCGCCACAGGATCGATGGTGCATCCCGCTCTCGAGGCGGCGCAGGCTCTGAACGCAGGCGGGATCTCCACGGGAGTCGTCGACATGCACACCGTCAAGCCCCTCGACGCCGACGCCGTCGCCCGCGCCGCACAGCGGTCCCCCATCGTCCTGACCGTGGAGGAACACAATGTCATCGGCGGTCTCGGGGGAGCGGTCGCGGAGGTCGTCGCCGAACACGGGTACGGCACTCGTGTCATTCGGCACGGCGTGAAGGACGAATACGCGCTCATCGGACCGCCGACCCACCTGTACCGGCACTACAAGCTCGACGCCGCCGGTATCGAGGAGGTTGCGCGAGCCGCCGTAGGGTCGTAAGCCCGCGCACGGCAGTAACATTCCCGCGGTCCGAACTTCTTGGTGGACGCAGCGGGGCGCGTCACGACAACGCGACACCCGCCCGGCCCGGCCATCCCACCGGTCCGGGCGGGTGTCGCGGCTTCGCGACGAAGAGGGTGCTCTTTTCGTCAACCTCGGCGACACTGTAGTGAGGTGCCGGCCGCGGAGAGGACCGACGGGAAGAGTATGACGATCGAGCAGTTGCTGACCACGCATTTTCCGGATGATCCCGTAATGGATGCGGCGTTTGCCTCGGCGCTGCTGCGGCGCACGGGGCGAGATCCGAATGCGTCTGGGCTGGTGCGGATCTACAGTCCCGCGCGGACGTTGTCGTTCGGGCGGTTGGACGCTGTTCGGCCGCAGTTTCCGGCCGCGGCAGCCGCGGCGCGGCACCACGGGTTCACGCCCGTCGTCCGGGGCGCGGGCGGTCGGGCGGCGGCATACCACGAGCGGACCCTCGTCGTGGAGATCGTCTCCCCGGACACGGAGGGCATCGTCGGGGCCCGGCCCCGCTTCCAGCGCCTCACCCCGAGGATCGTCGCCGTACTGAGGACGCTCGGCGTCGATGCTCGCATCGGACCGGTTCCCGGTGAGTACTGCCCCGGTGATTGGACGGTGAACGGCGGGGGACGCGTCAAGTTGGCGGGGACCGCGCAGCGAATAGTCGCCGGCGCGTGGCTCTTCGGCTTCGAGCTCGTGGTCGCCGATTCGGATCCCGTGCGGGCGGTGCTCGCCGATGTCAATGCTGCCCTCGAGTTGGAGTTCGACCCCGCCACGGCGGCGTCCCTCACGGACCTGAACCCGGCTCTCGGTCTCGAACAGGTCCGGGCCGCGATCCTCGCCGAGATCGGCGCAGTCCACGAACTGACCGCAGACCCCGACCTCCTCGAGGAGGCCGCGAACCTGCGCGACGCGCACGTGGCGTGATCGGCCCCAGAAATCGGGGCTTCCTGTACGAGCCACACGCTAACTGTTGCAGAGCAGTGGGTTTCGCGACCCCGCTGTGCGCTGCCATCGAATTCTCGAGCGTTCTGTCCTGGAGAACGCAGGGTTCGGTACAAACCGTTGGACCCCCCTTCTGCCGGCTTCTAGCGTTGTCGCAAAGCCGTCCGGTGTGACGTGCAGCACGTGGAGAACACGGCGACACGTCGGAAATGTGTGGAGGAGCCCCGCATGAGTCTGCAGAACCGTCTGACCGAGAAATTCGGAATCGAACACCCGGTAGTCCTTGCACCGATGGATTACGTCTCCGATTGGCGATTGGCCACCGCCGTGGCCGAGGCAGGTGGGCTGGGACTCATCGGCGGCGGATACGGCGACGAGGCCTGGTTGCGCGATCAGTTCGACCACGTGCCGACCGGCGCGGTCGGTTGTGGCTTCATCACGTGGTCCATGGCGCAGCAACCGCGGCTCCTCGAGAAGACGATCGGCTACCGGCCTGCGGCGATCTTCCTCTCCTTCGCCGACCCGGCGCCGCATGCGCCTGCGATTCGTGCCGCGGGAATCCCGCTGATCTGCCAGGTGCACGATGTCGACCAGGCGCGCCGGGCGGTCGAGGTGGGGGCGAGCGTCGTCGCTGCTCAGGGCGGTGAGGCGGGCGGCCACGGGACGGGGGCCCGATCGACGTTCACCCTGGTGCCCGAGATCGCCGATGTCCTTCGGCGGGAGGCGCCGGAGGTGATGCTGCTGGCGGCCGGTGGAATCGGCGACGGCCGGGGCCTGGCAGCAGCGCTCGCACTCGGTGCCGACGGTGCCCTCGTCGGAACCAGGTTCTGGGCGGCCGAGGAGGCGGCGATTCCGCGTGCGGCCCAGCACCGCGCGCTGTCGGCGGGTGGGGACGACACGATCAGGCAGAGCGCCTTCGACATCGTGCGTGAGAAGCCCTGGCCGACTCGGTACACCGGGCGAGTCCTGCACAACGACTTCATCCGCCGGTGGCACGGCGACGAGCCGGGCCTGCGGGGTGCGCTCCGGGAGAGGCAGGCGCAGTTCCTGGCAGCGGTGAAGGCCGAGGACTACGACGTCGCGAATCTGATCGTCGGTGAGGTCGTCGGACAGATCGATCGTGTCGGCACCGTCGCGTCGATCATCGATGAGATGGTCGGCACGGCCTGCTCGATCCTCGGCCGCACTTCCCACGACCTGGCGGCGATCGGCTCCTAGCGCCCGATCGGTGCGACCTCGCAAACCGTCACCCCGCGCGTCCCCCAGAAGGATTCCCCATGACCAGCCAGTCCGTTTCACCACCTGCTCTCGCGAGCGGTGTCGCGAAGAACAGTCTTCGCAAGATCATTACCGCGTCCAGCGTCGGAACGTTGATCGAATGGTACGACTTCTACATCTACGGCAGTCTCGCAGTCGTGTTCTCGGGGATGTTCTTTCCCGAAGGAAACGGAACCGCAGCACTACTCGTCACGATTGCCGCCTTCGGAACGGGCTTCGTCGTGCGCCCCATCGGCGCCGTCGTGTTCGGCAGAATGGGGGACCGGGTCGGACGTAAGAAGACGTTCTTGACGACGTTGCTCATCATGGGCGGCGCCACCACGATGCTCGGACTGATGCCCACCTATGACCACATAGGAATCCTGGCGCCGATACTGCTGGTGACGTTGCGGCTGCTGCAGGGGCTCGCGATCGGCGGTGAGTACGGGGGCGCCGTCGTCTACATCGCGGAGAACTCGCCTTCGAAGAAACGCGGAGCCCTCACGAGTGTTCTCCAAACCACCGCGACCGGCGGTCTGCTGCTGTCGATCGGCGTCATCGTGCTCTGCCGGGTCAGTTTGGGCGAGGATGCATTCGACTCGTGGGGCTGGCGGATCCCGTTCCTCCTGTCCGCGGTCCTGGTGCTCTTCTCGCTGAAGATCCGCATGAAGATGCACGAGTCGCCGGTGTTCGAGGAGATGCGACGGACCGGAAACCTCTCGCGTTCACCGATCAAGGATGCCGTCGCGCACAAGCCGTCCTTTGCGTTGCTACTCGTCGTGGTCTTCGGGGTGACCGCCGGTCTGGGGGTCGCCTGGTACACGAGCCAGTTCTACACGCTGTACTTCCTGCAGACGATCTTGAAGATCGACTTCCTCACAGCCAATGTCTCCGTCGGGATCGCACTGGTCATCGCGACACCGTTCTTCGTCCTCTTCGGAAAGCTGTCCGACAAGCATGGACGGACCCGGATCATCCTGTGCGGACTGGTCTTTTCGGCAGCCGGCTACCTTCCGCTGTTCGCGTGGATTCGACACGCCGCCGTCCACGGCGACCAGTTCCAGATGGTCCTGGCACTGACGATCCAGGTCGTCTTCGTCACCATGATCTACGGGCCCACGGCGGCCTTCCTGTCCGAATTGTTCCCACCGCAGATCCGCTACACCGGACTGTCCCTGGCCTACCATATCGGGACCGGCGTGTTCGGTGGCTTCACCCCTCTGGTGGCGCTCTCGCTCAACACCGCGACCGGGAACGTCCTTGCCGGGCTGATCTATCCCGTCGCGATCACCGCGGTCACGGCAGTGGTGTTCGTGCTGACGTTGCGGCGGGGAGTGGACAGCCCGATAGTCCGGCGGGCGTGGAAGCAGATTGATTCCGAGTGCTCGTCATGAGACACCCGACCCGGTACGGTGCGATCGCGTTCACCGCCCCGGTGGCCGAGCGGCAGAAGGCGACGGGAAGCATCCACTGGTACGGGCGGAGGCGAGCTCAGGGCGAAAACACCGGCAGGCCCGACGAACTCGACACAACTGTGACCGCACTGATCCGTGCCACCGATTCGTTCTTCGTCGCGACGGTGACGCCCTCCGGGTGGCCCTACATCCAACACCGGGGCGGTCCGACCGGCTTCGTGCACGTGCTCGATCCCTCGACGATCGCGCTCGCGGACTATTCGGGAAATCAGCAGTTCGTCACGGTCGGCAACCTCGACGAGAACGACGCAGTGGCCCTCTTCTTCATCGACTACCCCACCCGCACCAGAGTCAAGGTTTACGGACGAGCCGAGGTCGTCGAGCGTGCCGACGATCCGGATCTCGTCGCCAGGCTCCTCGCCACGGCTGACGGGGTCGTGAAGGCCGGCTGTGACCGCGCGCTCGTCGTCCACGTCGAGGCGCTGGACCGGAACTGCACGAAGAACATTCCCCCGAAGTACGGCGAGGCGCGGATGCGGGAATCGCTCACGTTGGCCCGCAAGGGATTGCAGGACGAAATCGATATCCTGAAATCCCGCAATGCCGAACTGGAGCGGGAGATCGCGCAACTGTGTGGCGGCGGTGACGGTCAGCGGGGTTGACGGACGGTGGTGCCGGGTGGGGGAGAGTTGCGGATCGCGGCGTCCCGCAGAACTCGCAGGAGCGGCGTCACCCGGTTGCGGCGGTACACGAACCTCACGACCGCGGGCGGCGCACCGACCAGCGGGATGAACCGGACATTGCGGTGGTTTACCCGCCGCCGGGCGACTTCCGGAACCGTGCCCACACCGCGATCCGCAGCGATCAGTTCGAGCCACTCGTCGAAGTTCGAGCACGTCACCACCGGGCCGTCGTGGTTCGGCCACAGATCCTCGGACGTGGTGCCGCTGAGGGTGTTGATGACCAGAGGAAGAGTTCCGAACTCCGCCCAGTCGATGGACTCGCGGCTCGCGAGAGGCGAGGCAGCGGATACCGCCGCGATCCGCTGCTCCTCGAACAGCGGATGCTGCACGAACTCGTCGCCCGGGACGTCCCGGCGGACGACCGCGGCGTCCACGGTGGCGTTGTTCAGCGCGGCAATGGGGTCGTCGCAGCGACGCGGAACCACGGTGGCGCGGGAGTTCCTCTCGACGTCGTCGATCACCTGCTGCGCCCACGGATCGGGGAGGAGCCAACTGAAGCCCAGGGCGAGGGTTCGGGTGGTGTACAGCGCCACCGCGGAATCGAGATCACCGAGAATGACGCGCACCTTCTCGACGAACCCGGCGCCGTCCTCGGTGAGGGCGAGCGCACGCGAGGTCCGGTCGAACAACCGCACGCCGAGCGAGGCCTCGAGTTGCTGCACCGTTCGGGTCAGCGCCGGTTGCGTGATGTGGAGCGCGGTCGCCGCGGCGGTGAACGAGCCCGCCTCGGCGACCGCCACGACCGCTCGCAGATGCCGCAGTTCGATAGTCATAACTGCCAAGCATAGATCCAGCCGAAACGGCATTTCCGCTCCCCGATGCGGCGGTGCACGATGGTGGACGGAAGCGTGAGAACGGCGTGAACCTCGTTCCTCACGCACCCATCCACCGAAAGGATCCTGGTGTTCGATCTCGAGGAAGACCTCCGAATTCCCATTCGGGGCGCCCATGGCGGGAGGGCCGAGCACCCCCGAACTCGTTGCTGCGGTCTCGTCCACCGGCGGCCTCGGTTTCCTTGCGGCCGGGTACAAGAGCGTCGACGCGGTTCGCCATGAGATCGACGCGGTTCGCGCTCTGACGGACGCACCATTCGGACTCAATCTCTTCGTCCCAGGCCGTCCCCTGGCCGACCGCGCGGCCGTGGAGACCTATCGGGAGCGGTTGCAGCCGCTCGCCGAACGCCGGAACGTGGTGCTGCCCGAGGTCGTCGACCACGACGACGACGCGTTCGACGCCAAGGTCGACCTCGCGGTCGAGCGTGCAGTTCCCGTGGTGTCCTTCACGTTCGGCCTTCCGCCGCGAGGCGTCGTCGATCGGTTGCACGCTGCCGGCACTGCCGTCGTGGCCACGGTGTCGGATGTCGACGAGGCACGGTCGGCCGCCGAGCGGGGCGTCGATGCGATCTGTCTGCAAGGAGTCGACGCAGGCGGGCATCGGGCGACGCTCGACCCGGACGCGGAGCCGGACCCACGTTCGACCCGAGAACTGGTCGAGGCGGCCCGCGCCGCGGTCGACCTTCCCCTCGTCGCGGCGGGAGGGATCGCGACGGGCGAAGACGTCGCTGCGGCTCTCGCGGCGGGCGCCACCGCCGTGCAGATCGGTACCGCTCTCCTGCGCGCCGACGAGGCGGGCACCAAAGCCGCGCACCGCGCCGCGTTGCACGACGCCCGGTTCGGAGACACCGTCGTCACCCGCGCGTTCTCGGGTCGTCCCGCGCGTGGCCTGGTCAACGATTTCATCACCGACTTCGATGCCTACGCGGTGACGGCCTATCCGCAGGTTCACCTGCTGACCAGTGGGCTGCGGGCCGCGGCGGGCGCCGCGGACGATCCGCAGGGCCTCGCCCTGTGGGCCGGCCTCGGGTATCGCAGTGCCCGGTCGGCCCCCGCCGAAGAGATCGTCCGGGACCTGTGGAGAGAAGCGCGGGACGCCTGATGGACATCGGCGACCTGAGCTTCTTCCTGGCCGTGGCCCGCGCCGGGGGAATCTCCCGGGCTTCGAAAGAACTTCTGACGGTGCAGTCGAACATCAGCTCACGGATCCGGGCGCTCGAGGACGAACTCGGAGTGGAACTGTTTCGCCGCCATGCGCGCGGAGTGACTCTGACGAACCCCGGCGAACGTCTGCTGCCGTACGCCGAACACATCACTCGGCTCGTACGCGAAGTGACGCAGGTCGTCGGCGACGACCTGGACCCCTCCGGACGACTCGCGATCGGGTCGATGGAGACCACCGCGGGATTGCGGCTCCCCGGGGTGCTGGCCGCCTTCAGCGAGGAATGCCCCCGAGTCGACTTCACCCTGACGACCGACACCACCGACGCCCTCACCACCCAGGTGCTCGAGCATCGACTCGACGGGGCGTTCGTCTGCGGACCGGTGCGGCATCCGGACCTGGTCTCCGAGCAGGTGTTCGTCGAGCAATTGGTGCTGGTGAGCGGCGTTCGCGTGGCGGACTTGGACTCCGTGTCGGCCGACGGACGGCGGCACAGGGTTCTCGTCCTCCGGGCCGGTTGCGCCTACCGGGCCCGACTCGAGCGGCTCTTCGAGCAGCACGGTCTGCCGAATCCGGACGTCCTCGAGTTCGGAAGTCTCGAGGGCATCCTCGGGTGCGCGGCCGCCGGAATCGGTGTGACGCTGCTGCCGCTGGGCGTCGTGACCGCGTCGCCGTCGGCGTCGGCCTTGAAGGTGCATCACCTCGCGCCGGCCGACTCGCGCGCGGAAACCCTGTTCATCCGCCGCAAGGACGCCACCACCACCCCTGCCCTGTCGCGTTTCCTGTTCCACACCCGCGCGTCCAGCCGCCCGGCCTCCCTGAAATCTGTGGCTCGCTAGCGCTGCGAATGTCTTTGAAAGAGAACGTATGAACGCAAGTGGCAGCGCCGAAGACCTGGTCACGTTCCGCACGCCGACATCGCCGTGGGTCACGGTCGGCCAGGTCGGGGCTGCATTGGCGGCGAGTATGGGCATCGGACGGTTCGTCTACACACCCGTACTTCCGCTGATGGAGGCCCAGGCAGGATTGACACCGTCGGCGGGCGCCGGTCTGGCGACGGCAAACTATCTCGGATATCTCATCGGGGCGCTCGCCGGAATCGCCCTACCCGGGATGATGCGCTCGGCGGCAACCCTGCGTGTCTCGCTGCTCGTCCTGACCCTCACGCTGGCGTTGATGCCGGTGGCATCGAACGAAACCTTCTGGGGCGTGTTGCGGTTCATCGCAGGTGTCACCAGTGCGACGGTGTTCGTCGTCGCTGTCAGCGCCATGCACTCCACTCTGAGTGGGCAGGCAGCGCACCTGTCGGGCTGGGCGTTCGGCGGAATCGGGGCAGGTATTGCCCTGTCCGGACTCGTCGTCCTCGTCCTGCGGTCGATGGGTACCTGGGGCTCTGTGTGGTGGGCGGCTGCACTGCTGACCCTGATCTGCACCCTCGTCGCGTGGACGCTCACACCGGAACGCGCTCCCATGGCGCCGACGGTGGAGCGCCGAAAATCGCCCAAGAGGAAGCGCCGCTGGTTCAGTATGCTGTTCATCAGTTATTCCCTCGAGGGCGTCGGATACATCATCGCCGGCACTTTTCTCGTCGCAGCGATCGACCACACCGCAGGCAGCGTCGCCGGCAGTGGCGCCTGGGTGATCGTCGGGCTGGCGGCGCTACCGTCCGCTCCACTCTGGGCGTTGCTCGGCCGGCGATGGTCTCGCCCGATCCTGCTGGTGACCGCCCTCGTCGTTCAGGCCGCCGGCATCGCGCTGCCTGCGGTGGCAGACGGCATCTGGCCCGCCCTGATCTCTGCCTTCCTGTTCGGGGGAACATTCCTCGGCATCAGTCAGATGTCGCTGACGATCGGCGCTCACCTCCAGTTCCCACGCGCGGTCGCGATCCTGACGACCGGATACAGTCTCGGTCAGATCGGGGGCCCGCTCATCGTCACACCACTGCTTTCCGATGGCTACCACCTGGCATTGCTCGTCGCGTCTGGCATCGTTCTGGCGGCAGCACTCACCGCCACGCTACTTGCGTCCACTCACATGAGGTCTGTCGAAACGAGTCGGAGCCACAGCCACAGCCGCGTGGTCGGATTGTCGAAGTCGATCTGAAACTCTTCGGCGAGACGGGTGATCCGGTACCGAATGGTATTGCCGTGGACATGCATTCGGTCAGCCGCCTTGGACACGTTCGCGTTCGAATCGAAGTACGCACGTAGAGTGATCAGAAAGTCGGTGTGATGGGTGGCGTCGTACGCCCGGATCGCATCGATAACGTCGAACTTGTCCAGTTGCTTCTCGGTGATGTACTTACCGATCTCCAGTAGGTTGAGCTCGGTCCAATAGTCTTCGAACACAGCCGCTGCCGGGGCTCGAGGGGTCGGATTCTCTCGCGTGACCGACTGTTGGTGCATCAGGTACCGCAGTGTGCGCAGCGCCTCGGTCCGGGATCGAGGTAGCTCGCTGATCTGCTCGGCGATCCCGCCCACAGCGGAGACGACGGGATGCGCGCTGATCGTCGTCGCGTAGGAGCCGATGTCACGAATGACGCGACGGTGGGCTGCACGGGGAGAGTCGCCTGCGCAGGGCAACAGCGCATACACGACCGAGTCGATCAGGGCGCTGTACGCACTGCGGAACTGGACGTTGCAGGTGACGGTCACGAGCTGCAGTAGCCGATGTTGTTCGCGCATGGCGTCGAGGCTGCCGGCGTTCGGATGGGTGAGGGCGAACGCCGCGATGGCGAATCCGTCGGTGAACTCGAGACCGAGTTGCGCGGCGGCGAACGAGGCCCGGGCCGGATCGTCCATCAACGTCCGCATGAGATCGGCGTTGCGGCGTTCGGTGAAATCGGAAGCGGACCGGGCGTGAAGCATGTGCAGTCCGGCCAGCGGCGCCAGCCTGTCGAGCGCATCGAGGGCCGGTTGGCGGCGTTCACCTCCGGGATCGATGATCCAGATCGATCCGAGCAGTTCCCCGCCCGCCCGGACCGCGAGCGCCAGCCGGTCCGCGATCCCGCTGGGCGACTGCACGAACAGTGCGGCGGTGGAGGAGTAGACGACCTTGAAATCGGCGTCGAGGGCTGGAGGTGTCCGCTCCTGCAGGGTCAGAGTCGTCTCGCGCCGTAGGTCGTCGATCGGCTGGCCCGGCACCGTGGAGTATCCGAGGATGCGGCCCGAAGGATCGACGATGCTGGCGGCGCCATTGGTTATCGAGGCAACGGCGTTGGCGAAGGCGAACAGATCGCCCAGGCGCACGCCCGATACCGAATCGACCGCAGCACCCGCGACCGCTGTTCGTGCCATCGCGATCAGTCGTGTCCAATCCGCGTCGTCGCCGACGACGAGCACGGGAACGTCGTGACGACTGGACGCGGCCCGCAGGTCCTCGATCGGTGTTCCTCGTGCTTTGACGATCACTGCGGCGGCCTCGCCGTCGGCGGCGTGGACGAGTACCCGCTCGAATCCGGCGGACCCGCAGGACACCCCCATCGCGAGGACGACGGTGTTCCTGACGTTCGCCTGGTCGTCGAGTGCGTCGTAGAGCTGTACGTCGGCGACGGGACGGCGGAGATTCTCGGCGGTCGGGTTGACGTGCAGTAGATCTTCCTGCACCAGCCTGTTCCAGGCTGACAGCGCGATCGGCGCAGGTGTCGTGTCGCGATGACGCAACGACTCCGTTAGATCCATTTGGAACATCTTACAAGCATTGATCTTGAGCTTGGAAACTCCTCCATATGAACCAGGTGAGGTCTGGATCACTATTGGTTCCACCCCGCGCACCGGGTGTCAGCACCACTTCGAGGAGTCCCGATGAAACTCAGAGATATCAGGTCGTTAGTGAATGTCGAGGGCCCCGCTCGGTCCGCGTCACAACGCCTTGCACGGCGATGCCACAGCATCGAAGACGTACGAAAGCTGGCTGCCGCCCGTCTGCCGCTGAGCATCTTCGACTACATCGAGGGCGGCGGCGAGGACGAAGCGTCGGTCCGCCGCAATCGTTGCTCGTTCGACGACTGGTCCTTCGTGCCACGCTGGGGCGCGGTGGAGAACCTCGACCTGGCGTCGACTCTCCTGGGCAAGCCGGTCGCCATGCCGTTGATGCTCTCACCCACCGGTGGAACACGACTCTTTCACCCGGAGGGCGAACTCGGTGCGGCGCGTGCTGCTCTCGCCGCGAATGTGCCGTACGGTCTGGCACACCTGAGTACGACGCCGATGGAACTGGTCAGCGCGCAGACCCCGGGCCTTCGTCGCTGGTTCAACATCGAACCGATGGCGGACAAGGGCATGCTCCAGGCGATGCTCGACCGGACAGCGAACGCGGGATACGAGGCCCTGCTGGTCAACGTCGATTGCCGAGCGATCGGTCATCGCGAACGCGACTACCGCAACGGCTTCACTGCACCCCCGTCCCTGAAACCGCGGACGGTCGTCGAAGGGGCACTCCATCCCGTTTGGGCGTGGAGGTTTCTGCGCAACGACGCGATCGCCTTCCCCAATCTCGACGGAACCATCGCGGAGGGGCCGCTGGCGAGCACGCCGGACATGTGGCGAACCCTGCTGTCGGGTACCTACGAACCCACCGACTGGGACACCCTCTGCGACCTGCGCTCCCGATGGAGCGGTCCGATCGTCCTCAAGGGGTGCGTCAGCGCCGACGATGCGGCGATCGCCGCCGACATCGGGATCGACGCCATCCAGGTCAGCAACCACGGCGGTCGGCAACTCGATCACATGGCCTCCCCGCTGGACGTTCTGCCGGAGATCGTCGAACGCGTGAACGGTCGGGTCGAGATCATCGTCGACGGCGGCATCCGCCGTGGCTCGGACGCGATCAAGGCGCTGGCGCTGGGGGCGACTGCGTGCGCGATCGGCCGTCCCTACCTCTACGGCCTCGCGGCGGCGGGCCAGGAGGGTGTTGCGCACGTGCTGCGGATCTTCGCGGAGGAGATGACCCGAACGATGATGCTGCTGGGGGCGTCGAGCATCAAGGAACTGCAGGACAGCGGGCCGTCCCTCGTGAGGAACCGCCACGCCGCCTTCGCCCGCTCGACGAACGCGTCCACCGGACCGCGCACGGTCACCGCGAAGCGGAAGTCCTCGTCATGACGAGTCGTCCCGGAGGCTACTCTCACCGATTCCTGTGTGCCGGCGCACTCGCCGCCCTTCTCCTCTCCACGGTTGGTTGCGGTCGGCTCGAGGAATTTGCGGACCCGCCGGCCTCGGCTCCCGTCGAGGGTGACAGCACGCCGTCGCTTGCGGTGAACGAATCGGCCGTCGCACTGCTGCCCGGTTCGGTGTCCGCACGGCACACGCTGCGGGTGGCGATCCCGACGAACGAACCTCCCACCCAGTTCTATTCGGAGGGCACCCGGTACCTGACGGGCACGAACCCCGACATTGCGAGACTCATCGGGAAGGCCCTGAACCTGGATGTCGACATCAAGGTTGTCAATTTCGACTCCATCATTCCCGGCATCGCTGCCGGACGCTACGACATGACGGTGTCCTCGATGACGCCCACCACCAAGCGAATGGCGGCAATGGATTTCGTCGACTACATGCAAATGGGGAATGCCATCGTCGTCGCGAAGGGAGCGGAGCCCGTCACGAGGGACACTCTCTGCGGCAGGAGAGTCGGCGTCCTGACGGGCTCGTATCAGCTCACCGTCAACGTTCCGGCCTACGAGCAGGACTGCGCGGCCGCCGGCAAGCCGCCGATCCGGATCGGCCAGTTCCAGGACACGCGGCAGGCGATCTCTGCGCTGACCAGCGGCCGGCAAGATGCTGTGCTGGCAGACTCACCGATCCTCGAGTACGCCACGGCCAACAATCCGGCAATCGAGGTGTCGGACACGTTCGACTACACCCCCGTCGCCGTCGGCGTGACCAAGGAACCAGCACTCGCCGACGCCGTGTCCGCGGCACTCGACTCCGTCATCGCCGGCGACGCGTACCGGGAAGTCCTCGAGAAATATGGTGCGGAGTCCGCGATGATCACCCGAGCTCGCGTCAACGCGGCCCAATAAGGAGACCTACCATGCACCAATTGGCCTCGCGAGACGCCTTCCCTCCACCGTCCGCGGTATCGGCGTTCCCGGACACGTCCATCCCGGTTGTGCCACTCAAACATCCTGTCCGGCAAACATTCGGACTGGCACTGCTCATCGTCGCCGTGGCGGTGACGTGGAACGTCGCAACCAACGACCGGTTCCATTGGAACGTCGTGTCGTCCTATCTCTTTGCGCCGGAGATACTTCGAGGGGTTGTTCTGACGATCATCCTGACGATCGTCTCGATGACCGCCGGTATTTCGCTCGGAACGCTCCTTGCCGTCATGCGACTGTCGGAGAACCCGATCGTCAGTTCGATCAGCCGCGGCTACATCTGGTTCTTCCGGGGAACTCCGCTCCTCGTCCAACTGATCTTTTGGTACAACATCGCAGCCCTGTATCCCACCATCTCGATCGGAATCCCCTTCGGGGGACCCGAATTCATGATCGGTTCCGTCAACACGCTGATCACGCCACTCGGGGCCGCCCTCCTCGGGCTGTCCCTGAACGAAGCGGCCTACATGGCAGAGATCATCCGCGGTGGCATCGGATCGGTGGACAACGGCCAGTACGACGCGGCTCAGGCGCTGGGAATGAACAAGACTCAGCTGATGCGCCGGGTCATTCTTCCTCAGGCGATGCGTGTGGTGTTACCGCCGACGGGGAACCAGGTGATCTCGATGCTGAAAGGGACCACCCTCGTCAGCGTTCTGGCGATCTCCGATCTGCTGTACTCCGCGCAGATCATCTATTCGCTGAATTACCAGACGATCCCGCTGCTCATCGTCGCGAGCCTGTGGTATCTCCTGATGACCACCATCCTGAGCTTCTTCCAGGACAAGCTCGAGAAGCACTACGCGCGCGGTTTCACCGCGGCGGTCACCCCCGCACGCCGTCGATTTGCACTGGGAAGGGCGAAATGAACACCGTCATGGTGAAAGCAGAGGGAGTCCGGAAGCGATTCGGTGCCACCGAGATCCTCAAGGGCATCGACCTCAGTGTCGAGCGCGGCTCGGTGACCTGCCTCATCGGACCGTCCGGATCTGGGAAGACAACCTTCCTGCGCTGCATCAATCACCTCGAGAAGGTTGATGCGGGCCGCCTGTACGTGGATCAACAGTTGATCGGCTACTCGGAACGCAATGGCCGGCTTCACGAGATGAAGCCCCGCCAGACGGCACGGTCTCGACTGAATGCCGGCATGGTGTTCCAGCGCTTCAACTTGTTTCCGCACATGACCGTGCTCGAGAACATCATCGAAGCCCCGATCCACGTTCTCGGCAGACCCCGCGACGAGGTGACGGCGGAGGCACACGTGCTGCTCGATCGTGTCGGACTGGGGAACCGAGGTCAGGCATACCCACGGGAGCTGTCCGGGGGACAGCAACAGCGGATCGCGATTGCCCGCGCCCTGGCGATGAAGCCCAAGTTGCTGCTCTTCGACGAGCCGACCTCCGCGCTCGACCCGGAACTCGTCGGTGAGGTACTGGACGTGATGAAGTCCCTTGCCGAAGCCGGTATGACCATGGTCGTGGTTACTCACGAGCTGGGGTTTGCCCGCGAGGTCAGCGATCAGATCGTCTTCATGGATCAGGGTGTCGTCGTCGAGGCGGGCCCGCCGGCCGAGGTTCTGGGGAACCCGCACCAGGAGAGGACCCGCGCGTTTCTCTCGAAGGTGCTGTAAACACCTCACCCGCCCGCCCGCGACCGATAGCAACGAACAATCAGGATTGAGATGCACATGAACAGGCAACAGATCAGCACAGAACATGCACCCAGCCCCGCAGGGCCCTACTCTCAGGCGATCATTGCCGACGGGGTCCTGTACACAGCAGGTCAGACGCCCCACCACCCCGATACGGGGGAGCTCGTCGGCTCCACCATCGAAGAACAAACGGACCAGGCGATGCGCAATCTCGCAGCCGTACTCGAATCGTGCGGCTCGGACTTCTCGCGCGTGGTCAAAGCGACCGTCCACCTGCAGAATCCGGCGCGAGACTTCACCGGTTTCAACGAGACCTATCAGAAGTTCGTCTCGCACCCGTATCCGGCGCGGACCACCGTCGGATCGCACCTCGGTGACTTCCTGGTCGAAATCGACGTCGTCGCCCTGTGCCCCCGCTGACCGGGTCGATGGCGCACTCCGACCGGCGGAGTCGCTCGATTCGAAAGCAAGACCGATAGGGCCCCGCACGGCAGAAGTCATGTGGCATTCTCACGAGGTGCGACGGTGCGGAGGTGAGAGTGGTGTGGCCGGTTCGCCGACCGCGACCACGTCAGGGGTAACCCCTGGCTCGACAGTGTTCACCGGAGACACCGTCCGACGCGCGACCGCATGCTCCGCGTGCTCCGGCGCGCCGCAGACGACAGGTATCGGTCACCTCGCACCGTCGCACACATGACGGAACGTCCGGCCCTGCCGCCCGAGTTCGCCCGTCGCCTCGCAGCGGCGGCGATCGATGGAACCTGGACGAGGGCCGGCCTCGTCCTCCGCTTCGAGGAATCCGGAGTGCCGGATGCCGCCCGGATCGCGGCACGGCTCCACGACCTCATGCCCACGCCGCCGATCGACGGCATCGACAGCGTCTTTCGGCTGCTGTCGGACCTCCCGCTGATCGAGCGAGCAGAGCCGATTGTCGACGAAGTCTCCGGCAACGACTGGAGGTTCGACGTCCCGCAGTGGTCGCGCACCGCCGCGGTCGCCGAGGCGGTCGGCCTCACATCCGCCGAACTCGACTGGTTCGCCGATCCCGGCGGGTGGCTGCGCACGAAGGCGCCGCCGCTGCAGCACTACCGCTATCGGATCCGGCCGGACAACCGCCTGCTCGAAGCGCCGAAGGAACGCCTCCGGGAGGTACAGCGCCGGATTCTGCGGACCGTCCTCGATCGCGTTCCGCCTCATGCGGCGGCGCACGGATTCGTCCGAGGCCGTAGTGTCCACACCTTCGCCGGCCCGCATGCGGGGCACGAGGTCGTGCTGCGCATCGACCTTCGGGCGTTCTTTCCCTCGGTTTCGCGGACGCGGGTGCGGGCGGTCTTCGACGCACTCGGCTATCCGACCCGGGTGTCGCGGGTGCTCGCCGGGCTCTGCACGACGTCGACCCCACCCGGTGTCCTCGCGGAGCTTCCCTTCGACGCGGCGAGCCGGCTCCGGGGTGCGCACCTACCGCAGGGGGCGCCGACGTCGCCGGCTCTCGCCAATCTGGTTGCACACCGGCTCGATCGCAGGCTGGCCGGACTTGCGCGCGCCCACCGCGTCGCGTACACCCGGTATGCCGACGACCTCGCGTTCTCCGGCTCGGATCTGGCGGTGGATCGACTGATCCACGCCGTCGGCCGGATCGTGACGGACGAAGGCTTCGCCGTCCACCCCGGCAAGACCCGGGTGATGCGAGCACACCGATGCCAGCACCTGGCCGGGCTGGTGGTCAACACTCGTCCGCAGGCGTCCCGTGCCGAGTACGACGACGTCAAGGCGCTGCTGTTCAATTGCGTTCGGCACGGACCGGATTCGCAGAATCGCGACGGCAGACCGCACTTTCGCGAGTACGTCTACGGGCGTATCGCCTGGGTCGGCGAATCGAACGAGAGCAGGAAACGTTCGTTGCACGCACTGGCCGCCCGAGTCGACTGGACGGGGTAGCGGCCGCGGGGGCGCCGCCGGACTGTGGTCAGCCGCGGCCGACGAACGGCATGCGGGAGGCCATGATCGTCATCGTCGGCACGGTGACGTCGAGCGGGAGTTCGACCAGCCGGGTGACCGCGTCCGCGACGTACCGCGGATCGAAGGTGGGTTCGGCTCGCACGGACCCGTCGGCCTGGCGGGCGGCGTGGCCGATGCCGGCGGTCATGGCGGTGTCGGCGTTCCCGATGTCGATCTGGGTGCAGCAGATGTCGTGGTCGCGGCCGTCGAGTGCAATCGACTTGGTCAATCCCGAGACAGCGTGTTTGGTTGCGGTGTAGGCGACGCTGGCGGGTCGGGGTGTGTGCGCGGACAGGGAGCCGTTGTTGATGATTCGTCCGCCGCGGGGTGTCTGTGTCTTCATCATTCGGACGGCTTCGCGCGAGCAGAGGAAGACCCCGGTCAGGTTTGTGGCAACGGTCCGGTCCCAGTCCTGCGGTTCGATCTCGTCCACCGCGCCGGAGGGGCCGAAGGTGCCGGCGTTGTTGACGAGTACGTCGAGGCGGCCGAACCGTTCGGCGACGGCGGCGAAGACGCTGTGCACGGACTTGGGTGAGGAGACGTCGGCCGGTACCACGAGCGCGTGGTCGTGCCCGTACGCCGTCTGATCGAGGGCGTCGCGTGTCCGTCCGGTCAGCACCACGTGGTGTCCGGCGTCGAGTAGTGCGGTCGTGATGGATCGTCCGATGCCCGAGCCGGCACCCGTCACGACGATGACCCGTTCCGTCACGTTCACTCCTCAATTCGGTCGACAACACATGCTCACGACCAACTGATGGTAACCATCGAACTGTCGCCGATCGCCGGTGTTCGACAGCCGCCGTTCGGTCGGCCGGTTCGTGGTGCCCGCAGGAATCACGGTGCGCCGAACCCTGGAGTGGGGACGCGGAGTCGGGTTTCCTGTCCCGGTGACCATCGCAGACATCGCACCTCGTACCGCACTGCAGCAGCGCTACTGGGACCCCGCCCTCACCGAACCCGCGCAGTGGAATCCGGTTCTCGAAGCCCTGCATTCGCACCGGTCGGTTCGCCGCTACCTGCCCGATCCGCTGACCGACGAGACCCTCGACGTCCTCGTCTCGGCGGCGCAGTCGGCCGCCACGTCGTCGAACCTCCAGGCGTGGAGTGTCGTCGCGGTCCGCGACCCCGACAGGAAGGCCCGCCTGGCCGCGCTCGCCGGCGATCAGGCCCACATCGTCGAGGCCCCCGTCCTGCTGGTGTGGCTCGCCGACTTCGCCCGCGTCCGACAACTCGCCGGCGACCGCGGCGCGCCGATCGAGGGAGCCGATTACCTCGAGAGCAGCTACCTCGGGTTCATCGACGCCGCCCTGGCGGCGCAGAACGCCGTGACCGCGGCGGAGTCCCTCGGCTTGGGAACGGTGTTCATCGGAGCGCTGCGCAACAAGCCCGAGGAGGTCGTCGCGGAACTCGGTCTGCCGCCCCACGTGTTCGCGGTGTTCGGGCTCGTCGTCGGACATCCGCATCCGGACGCCGACGCCCAGATCAAACCGCGCCTGCCCCGGCAGGCGGTGTTGCACCACGAGAAATACGACCTGCCCGCCCAGCGTGACCACGTCGACGCCTACGAGGGGCGGATCGCAGCCTTCTACGGCGCCCAGCAGCTCGAACATTCGTGGACTGCACGGGTTCTGGACCGACTCGCCTCGGCAGCACGGTTGAACGGGCGGGACCGGCTGAAGGAATCGCTGATCCGTCTCGGGTTCCCCTTGCGCTAGCGGCTGTCGACGCTACGAACTAGCGCCTTCGGAAATTCGATCCGCTGAATCCGACTGGGCCCGCAGGGCGTGGATTGCGTGGCGGAGTGCAGTGCCTGGTTCGGTGCCTGCCGGCCACCATCCGGCCGTCGACCCGTCCGGCCGGGCCAGGAGCGCCCCGCCGTGGGGGATGCCCATTCCGCGGGCGGTGATGGCGTCGAGGTCGTGGACGACGAGCGGTGGCCCGGGAAGAGTGGTCGCGGCGCGCTGCCAGGACGCGCTCGGGTGCGTCGTGAACAGCGTCAGCCCGGGTTCGAGCAGGTCCAGGGTGGACACCGTGTGGGCGTGGGAGGGCAGCCAGACGTGCGGGATTCGGCCGCCGAGGTCTGCAGGCAATTCCTGCGCGGCGAGCCGGGTTCCGCCGAGCGGATCGGCCGAGCGGGCCACGTTGTGCGCGGCCACCGGTCGGCGTTCGGTTTCGTAGGTGTCCAGCAGCTGCGGGCCGGTCCAACCGTGCAGCACCCAAGCGAGTTTCCACCCTAGGTCGTGGGCGCTCTGGATGGCGGTGTTCATTCCCGTGCCCCCACGTGGCGTGATCTGGTGCGCCGCGTCGCCGGTCAGGAACACGGCGCCGTCCCGCCAGCGGTCCGCGAGCTGTGCGGCGAACGTGAACGTCCCGATGCGTTCGATGCGCGGCTCCAGGTCGGCCAGTCCGCTGCCGAGCCGGATGAGGCGGGCGGCCTGCTCCTTCGTCAGACTCGACACGGACTGCCGGGCGAGGTCGTGCTCCACGCCGTACACCCATCGGTCACCGCGGCCGGCCGGTACGAAGACCCCCGCGGCTTCGGGGTGGGTGACGGCGTAGATGCAGAAGCGGCGGTCGCCGAGCAGTTCCCACAGCGGGGCGCGGAACTCGGTTCCGATGGCCTGGGACAGACGGCCCGGCCCACGCATGGCGATCCCGAGGGCAGCACGCACCGTGCTACGCGCGCCGTCCGCCGCGACGAGGAAGCGGGCGTGGACGGATCGGGTTTCGCGGCTTTCGACGTCGCGCAGTGTCACGTCGACACCGTCGGATCGGTTGTCGAGGCCGGCCACCTCGGTACCCATTTCCACTCGAGCGGAGCCGAACGACCGTAGGTGGTCCAGCAACACGGGCTCGAGGTGATCCTGCGGAACCGAGGCAGGGGCGGTCGGGCTGAGGACCGCGCTCTGTTCACGGGTCGGGAAGCTCGTCAGGTGTGCGTCACCGGTCGCGGCGAGCGTGGGACCGACCCATTGCTTCCATTCGACCTCCACCCCGCCAGCCCGGATCTCCTGTTCCAGGCCCCAGGAACGCAGCAATTCCATCGTGCGGGTACTGACCGAGGCCGCCCGCGGTAGGCCGGAGGGGGCCGGTCGCCGCTCCACCGCCAGGACCTCGATCCCGTGGCGAGCCAGGGTGATGGCCGCGGTCAGTCCCGCCGGTCCCGCACCGACCACCAGGACAGGAGTGGACGCCGGGGGACTCTGCGGGTGGGTGGGTGTGGTCGGGCTGTTCACGACGTCAGCTCCTTCGTCGGAAGGCGGGTTGTCCCGGTGCCAGGGGAGTGCACAGACACTTCCCAATTTCGCCGGACAGTATGTCTTTCGATTACAAGCGTGAACTTCACGAGACGACATGTCAAGTGAAAATGTTAGAGTGACGCCTGTGGCGACCAGGAAGTATCAGCAGCGCCTGCGTGCGGAGGCGGCCGAGGAAACACGGCGCAACATCCTCGACGCGGTCTACGAGCGGCTGCGGGAAGCGCCGGCCACACCGGTGAGTGTCGACAAAGTGGCCCGGACGGCGGGTGTCTCCCGCTCCACCGTCTACCTGGTGTTCGGTTCACGAGCCGGGCTTTTCGACGCACTCACCACCGACTTGTGGTGGAACCGGGCAGGTTTCCAGGGGGTGGTGGACGCGGTGGAGCACCCGGACGCGCGCGAGCACCTGCGCGGCGGGATCGATGCGGGAGTCCGGGTGTTCGCAGCCCACCGCGACGTCTTCCGGGCACTGTTCTCGATGGCTCAACTCGACGCGGATGCCGTCGGCGGGGCCATCGAGCGGATCGAGGAGAACAGGGCCGGGGGGATGGTCCACCTCGCCCGGCGGCTGGCCGAGCAGGACGTCCTGCGGCCGGACGTCACCGTCGACGAGGCCGCAGACCTGCTCTGGTTGCTGGCGAGCTTCGACAGCTTCGACCAGCTCTTCTCGGGGCGAAGCCTCCCCGTCGACGAGGTCGCTCGCATCCTGATCGCCACCGCCGAACGGAGCCTGTGCCGGTGAGAGGTCGGCCCGGTGCTCGACCGCATCGGCCGCTGCCGCGCCGGCGAAGCGCGGTGCGTCACGCCGGGTCGGTGGCCCTGCGGGGTTGGCGGCGCTGATGGAACCGGGCGCGCTGGAGATCCAGGAGCGTCGCGCTGTCGGCATCTACTTGCTGTTGTCGACGGGCAATCCCGGCTCGAACGGCAGTCGTATGTCGGTGAAGTTCCGCCGCTCGGCCGTCGGCGTTCTCGTCGTCGAGAAAATAGGCGGCCGCGCGATCGCACCGAATCAGCAATTGCTCGTACGCGAGGCGCGCCGGCGCTCGTTCGTCGAGTTGCGTGATTGCGACGTACTCCACGAATTGCAAAGGGATGCGCAGCAATTGATAATTCATTCGCAGAAGTGTCATCGGCACGCCGCGCAATGTTGTCACGATCGGGGATGCTAGCCCTCGTGGCCGATGTGTGTGCAGCGTTTCGCATTCACCGGGCGGTCAGCTGGGAGATTCGTCGCCGCCGAAGGGGAGCCCGGAATACGGGAAGGCCCGACCGCATCAACGTTGCCTGCCGTTGTCAATCACGGTAGGTCGGGGTGGGCGGGCCGGCCACCGGACCGAGCGGGGCGGCAAGCCAGCGGTCGTACAAACGCATCCAGGTCCCGTCGGAGCGTACGCGTTCGAGGGTGCCGTTGACTGCCCGCACGAGGTCGTCGTGGTCCATGTTCACGCCGATGCCGTACTGATCCAACTGCAGCTCGGGGCCGGTGACCTCGAGGTGCGGATCCTGCACTGCCATCCCCGCCAGGATGACGTCATCGGTGCTCGCGGCGTCGGCCTGGCGCTGTTGGAGAACGATGAGGCAATCGTCGAGGTCCCGGACGGCGACGATCGTCGCGGTGGGCACCAGCCGCTGCACGGTATCGAGCGAGGGAGTGTCGACGAGCGAGCACACTCTCCGGTTCGCCAGACTCTCCAGGTTCACCGGAGTCTCTGGTGCGTCGTCGGTGCGCACCAGCAGGCGTTGGCTCGCCCGGAAATACACGGTCGAGAACGCGATTCGTTCCGCACGTGCGCAGGTGATCGTGAAGGTGCGGGCGACGATGTCGACGTCGTTGTTCTCCAGTGCGTCGAGTCGGGCGGCCGATGTCAGGAGGCGAAATTCGATCCGGGACGGATCCCCGAGCAGATCCCGTGCGATTTCCCGTGCGATGTCGACGTCGAAACCGGACAGGGTGCCGGTCACCGGGTCGCGGAAGCTCATCAGGTTGGTGCTCTGGTCGACACCGACGATCAACCGGCCGCGCGCGCGAATCGCGGCGACCGCCCCGCCTGCGGATGCCGCGCCCGGCGGTGCGGGGCGAAGGCTGGCAAGGGCGCCGCACTCTGCTGGTGATTGCGGTTCGGGCGGGGCAGTGCCGCCGGTGGCGGCGATGGGCGTGATGATCGTCGCGCCGTTCGGGAGGGGGAGGTCACCGTAGGATTCGTTGGCCGGCGGCGAGAGCTTTTGCGGCGCGGAGCATCCCGAGAGGAGGACCGCGGCCGTGATCAACACGCCGAAGAGGTTCCGGCACGCGGTCATGAGGGGGTGGGGCCGCATCAGTGGTACTCGTTCACTCGGGGCCACACCCCGGCGCCGACGGCGAGCGCGGCGAGCACACTCAACGCGACCGCACCGTCCGCTAGGGCCGACAGGGCCCGATACGACTCGGTGGTGGCGTTCACTGCCTCTTCCCGCAACGCAGTGATCGCCTCCTGAATGTGTGTGGTGAGGTCGTCGAAGGCGGCCGCGGAGTCGTCGGCACCGGTACCCACCGCAATGCGTGCGGCGCCGTGATAATCGCCGCGGTCGAGTGCCTGCTGCTGGCGAGTGTGAGCCTGGCGCCACCGTTCGAGGTCCGCGTTCGCCGTGGCCACGGGGGTGGCGGCCGCAGATCCCGGCGGGGTCTGTGCGATCAGGTGTGCGAGCGCGGCGGTGTGCGCGGTGTAGTCGACCTCGGGCCGGCTGTCGGAACCGCGCTGCAACAGCGACAGCGTTTCGTCGGCGCGGGCCTGCTGCGCGAGGATTCCGGCGCTCGCGATCGCACTGAGCGGCTCGGTGCCCTCCACCCGTGCACGCGCGCCGGCTGTCGAGGACACCAGACCGGCCGTGCCCACCCACAGCGCGATGACTGCCACCAGCGCGGTGGCGGCGAGCAGGGCAGGGTTCAGTCGCCGGTGCGTCTTGCGCACCAGATACAGCTGTGCGAGGACGAGCAACGCCAGGACCGCGATCGTGGTCGCGAGCGCAGCCGTGGGAAGCTGTTCGGTTCGGGTCTGGGTATCGGCGACGGCACGGATCTGGTCCGAGTAGAGGGTGTGCGCCATCGGCAGCACGGTGTCCTGCATCAGCGCGGACGCGTCACCGAGGTAGGCCACCCCGATCGGGTTTCCGGCGTTGTCGTTGGCGCGGGCGGTCGAGATCAGTCCGGCGTAGACGCCGAGGTGTCGGGATATGTCCGTCAACTGCTGCACGGCGTCCCGGTTCTGCGGGTCGACTCCGGTGCCGGCGACGACCAGCGCTGCCGAGGCGTCCGCAAGCGCTTGATTGTAGGTGTGCAGCAGCGTCGTCGGATCGGCGTCGGTGGAGATGAACGAGGTGGTGGCGGCTGCATCGGCGATCGACAGTGAGCTGTACAGCGACTGCGCTGCTACCGCCAGCGGTTCGGTATGGCCGCGCAGCGTCTGGATTTGTTGTTGGCGGGCCCCAACCGAGACGGACGGCACCACCCCTGCGACCAGGGTGGCTGAAATCAACAGAGCGCCGAGGAGGGTGAGCCGGCCCGGGGTGGACATCAGCAGTTCGCGCCACGGTCGGCGAGGTGGGGCGTCCTCGGCGACCTGCGATTCGTCGAGGACGTGCCCGGCTCCGGTGGTGTCGGTCGCGCGTTGGAACACGGTGCTCCTCCAGGCCCGTCGGTCCGGGCACCACGCGCTCGCGGGCGCGGGCCGACCAGCGCTTTCAGTCTGCCTGATCGGGGTTCGCGTGGAGGCAAGTCGCCGATCGCCGGACCGGGTACGCCCGCCTGGTTCGGAAGGTTCAGATTCGCGGGCGTCGGGTCCAGCGGCGGGCTTTGAGCGCGAGGTGCAACTCGAGGCGGGTGGCGCCGTTGAGGGGGTCACCGATCGTGAAGGCGGCGAGCTTGGTCTTCAGCTTCTCGAGGAACGAGTCGAAGATGTCCTCGTGCAGGTACAGGCGCGACCTTGCGGTGCAGGACTGACCCTGCCGGGTGAACCGCATACCGGAGATGACGCCGTCGACGGTGGCGTCGTCGTCGGAGTCGGGGAACACGATCGCCGGGGACTTGCCGCCGAGTTCGAGGGTGACCGGCACGATCCGGTCCGCGGCCGCGGCGAGGATTTCCTTGCCGACCCCGGTGGAACCGGTGAAGGTCAGCTTCGCGACGTCGGGGTGCTTCGACAGCGGCACCCCGACCTTCTGGCCCGAACCGGTCAGCACGTTGAGCACGCCGGCCGGCAGGATTTCGTGCGCCCACTCGGCGAGCTGGAGCACCGCGAGCGGGGCCAGCTCGGCGGTCTTGAGGACCAGGGTGTTACCCATCGCGAGGGCCATCGCGATCTTCAACGACGACAATGTGACCGGCGCGTTCCACGGGACGATACCGCCGACCACACCGAGCGGCCCACGGACGGTGTAGCTGACCAGGTTCTCTCCGAACGGCAGGGTCTCGCCCTTCTGCTCGGAGGCGATCTGACCGTAGAAGCGGAAGATGTCCGCACCGCTGGCCGCCTCGCCGCGGGCCTGGGTGCGCAGCGCGTTACCGGTTTCCGAGGCGATGATCCGGGCCAGCTTTTCGGAGTTCTCGGCGATCGTGTCGCCGATCTTGATCAGCAGGGCGCCGCGGTCGCGGGCCGGCAACGCCTTCCACGGTCCGAACGCGGCCTTCGCCGCGGCGACAGCCCGGTCGACGTCGGCCGCACCGGAGTCCGGAATGAGGGCCAGAACCTCTCGGCGGGCGGGGTTTTCGACCTCGATCAAGTTGCCGGAGTCGGCCGGGACCCACTGGCCGCCGATGAGCTGGCTGACCTTGGTGGCGGTGGTCAGGGTGGGGGTGCTCACTTGTCATTTCCCTTCGTCTGCAGGCGGATGCCGGTGAAGTCTTCGTAGAATTCGACGACGCTGGTGAAGTCCTTGCCGCCGCGGCCGTCGCGTTGGCCGATGCTGAACAGATCACGCACCAGGCCGGTGACCGGGGTGGGGAGCTTGGCCTTGCCCGCCGCGGCGAGGAACAGGCCGAGGTCCTTGTGCATGAAGTCGAGCGCGAACCCGGTGGGGCGCTCCTCGGTGAACAGCGTCTTGGGGAAGTAGTTGCTCAGCACGTTGCTGTTTGCCGAGCTCTTCGTCAGCACCGCGACCGCGGTGTCCAGGTCGACACCGGCCGCGACGGCACTGCTCAGACCTTCACCGAGAGCGACGATGTTCGCGGCCGTGATCTGGTTGTTGGCGAGCTTGATCGCCTGACCGCTGCCCGACGGGCCGATGTGGAAGATGTTGCCCGCGTAGCTCTCGATGAGCGGGATCACCTTCTTCACCGTGGCCTCGTCGCCGCCGAGCATCACCGCGAGGGTGCCGGCCTCGGCGCCCTGCACGCCGCCGCTGACAGGAGCGTCGAGGAAGCTCGCGCCAGCGGCCTGTGCATTCTCGGCGAGGCGACGGGAGGTGTCGGGATCGATGGTGCTGTGATCGACGATGATCAGTCCCTGGTTGCCCAGTGACAGCACCTCGGTGACGACGCCCTCGACGATCGCCGGCGTGGGCAGGCTCAGGAACAGCGCCTCCGCCTTCGTCGCGGACTCCACCGGCGAGGACACCGAGCGGGCACCGAGCGCGACCGCCGCCTCCACCGCCGCAGTGTTCAGGTCGTACACCGCGACGTCGTGACCTGCCTTGACCAGGTGTGCGACCACCCGGCTACCGATGTTGCCGAGGCCGACAAAGCCAACGGTGGATGTCATCAGATGCTCCTATCGAGGGGGACTTCTCGCGATCTGCGAGGCCGTTTGTTACCGACCTCAACGCTACGAATTCGTGAGCTGGGTCACGACCGGCAAATGACGAGAGCTTTCCGCGATCTGCCCTACATTTGTAGAAACGGACCTCGAAGATGCTGTTGAACAGGCAATACGTGCATCGGGGTGCGTCGGGGCGGGGTCTCGCCGATCGGGCATCCACGGCCCCTACGGACCATCCTCGATGCCGACCTGGCCCAGCAGGATCTAGCGTGGGCCGGCGGTGCAGATCCACACACCAGGTGCTGCGCGGCCTACGCCGAACTGCTGGAACTCACGTCCGCCGCAACGGTACCCGTCAAGATCTACTGATCTCGATCGCTTGATGGCACGTGGGGAGCAAGGCCCGCGATGCGGGTCACGCGGTCTGCACACGGGCCTGACAGAATCACCACATGTCGTGGAATCAACCAACAATCACCGGATGGACCGCCCGAATCAGCAACGACCTGTCCTCGGTCACGCTGATCGATCCGTCGCATATCGCCCGCGCCACACTGCGCCCGGGACCCGGTGACGAGTTCACCGCCCACTTCTCCCGCCTCACGCGAGAATCCCTGGCCGAGCGCATTGACCGTTACGGTGCCGCGTTACGCAAGGGCGTACCAGCATCTCTGGAACTGGCCGACGGAATCACCGGGGCCGTCACCGACCAAATGGCCGGAAGGATGCGCCGCAAGTACAAAAGAGCCGAAGTCACCCTTCCCGGCCGCGCATACACACTTCGGCACACGTCCGGCCGTAAGGCGACCGCTGAGCGTGACGGAGCACTGCTCGCAGAACTCGTGCGCGGACGCGGACTCCGTTCGGTCAGCGTCACGCGCACCACCCACGCGCACACCGACCACCTTGACGAGCTGATGCTGACCCTCTTCGAGAAAGTGGTCGTCCCAGGCCGCAGCGGCGCCGTCGACGAATTCGTATCAAGTCTCAGCGGAGTCTGAGTGCCCGCGGCATGGTCGGGGCCACGCCAGTTCGATTGCGGGGCATGTGCTTTGTTTCGCGCGTCAGCGTAGATTGGGACAACAGGTCCGCGTCTGCCGCTGCGTGACAAGAACTACGGGGTCGGACAGGGTCGGGTCGCGCCGGGGCGCCCACGGGGAAGGACGGACAATGGACAATTGGTGGTTGTACTACAGCCCGTTTCCTCAACCTGTCCGAGAATGGTTGTGGCTGATTGTGCAGCAGCTCTGGTAGTCCGCTGTTCTACCCGACCTGAGTCCGCGACGTTTTCTCAGCTTCGGGGTTTCTGGGATGCGGGTTAGTTATTGGTGACGACGAAGCCCTTGCCGACAGGGTTGGGTTGGGCGTAGATGCCGTCGAGGACGGCAGCGAATTTGATGTACTCGAATGCGAAGAGCGCAGTGTCGAATCCGCGGACCATGCCCACGATCTCGGTGTTGTTCTGAAGTACGGGACCACCGGAGTCGCCACCGCCTGATTGGGCGTTGCTGTAGAACCGTGTCATGTTCTGCGAAGTGATCGACCCGCAATGAACGCCGGTACCGGCCCCGTCCTTGCAATGAGGACCGACCGGGTCGGAGGCGCCGATCCCGTCGACCCGGGCACTGGGACCATTTGATGTGAGTACCGCGTCAGCGTTGAGGCGGATGACCACCCAGTCGACGCCGGTGCCGCCGCCGGGGCTGCGGTACGCGATGTTCCCGAGGTGTTCCCGCGGTCCGGTCGGCGTGTAGCGGTAGACGGGCGCGCCGTCGGGTGCGTCGTCGACACAGTGGGCGGCGGAGATGCCGATCTTGTTGCCGATCGAGTCGGTACCGACGACGCCCATCGTGCAGAAATCGATGACGCCGGGGGGCTGTGGTATCGGGTTCAGGTCGTCGGTCCAGGGAATACCGTTGGAGACGACACCGGTGGCCGATGCCGTCGGCGTGTTGACCAGAAATGCGCCGAGGGTGACTGCGAGACACGCTAGAAACCCGTATTGCCTTCTCAATTGAGTTCTCTCTTCTTCGCGGCCTCGAGGAACTATCTCGAGGCCGCTCTTCGTGGCGGCGAGCTGGGCTCGATGTGACGATTTCTCCACGGCTGACTGCCGGGAGCCTGAAGCAGCGGGACTCTGTCTGCCGGTTGCCGTCGGCTTCAGGCTCAGCCTTCGGCAGGGCAGTCAGGGCACGGACATCGTCCTGAAGAGCGGCGAGGTCGGCTGGCCCGCATTCATCCGGTCATCGCGGACGCGGAGTTTGCCCCGGGCACCCTGGGTGAGGGAGTCGTCGACTCAGGTGTATGCCTGACGGTCCGATCGTCGAGCGCGACGATCGCGACGGTGACAGGTGGTGAAGTCGGTGCCCGTCCGACCTGGCGACAACTCGACGACGATCTACGACACGACCCTGCCCTTTCCGACGAGGGAGCATTGCTCGGTTCGGTGCTGTGGCACGACGAGCACGTGGATGGGTCGGCGGCGAGCATGGTGTGGCACTTATCGCACTGGCGGATGGTGCAGACGTCGCGTGCGACGAGGGGGGAGCAGTGGAGCTGATCGTGCATCGGGGCCTCGACTTGCAGGGTTCGGGGGTTGTTCGACTCACACACTCCTCGCGAGATGTCCATCCGACGACGGTAGAACGACCGGTAGACATACCTATTTCGTGCCCGGGGGCTGTCCGTAGGGTGGGATCCGCACGCGGTGAAGGTCGTGGATGTGACCGGCGCACACGCTTCGACATCGTGTGGAGATGTCGGCCGTGGGGCCGGTTGTCGGTGTCGGCTCTGCGCTGTGACGGCGACTGTGACTGGCGGACAGAGGGTTTCATGTACGAGTCGGAAGCGGTCTGCCGAGTTCGGGTACGCCGATGGCCGGCGTATTGTCCGGGCGGCCCCGGTTGACTGTTGTGGCGTAGCCAAGCGCAGCCCCCGCCAACGATGTATATCAGCTGGCAGGGGCGCTACACGGACAACCTGCACGTAGTAACGAGCAGCGCATCAATGATGTTGGTGAGCCGGCGCATGGAAGTCCAGGGAATGTGATCCATGCCATTGCACTATTTTCGCACCTTCCGAATTACCGACCAGTAAGTGTTATTTCACGTCCTCGTACGCCATGCATGATCCGGTTGGAGTTGCTCAGTCGCGATCGGCGCGAGCTGCGACAGGGGTGTGCGACCGGACCTGATGTGTTGTACTTCGCCACCGCAGTGGCGGCGCACTTTGGTTATCGAGCAGTTGCGTGAGAACCCCGATCGGTCGAGACGGCCGATTACTCTGTGCTACAGCATGTTTGGATGCGATCGGAGCCGATCGGCAACCCCCGCGCGATCTGCGTCGGCGACGCGAAATACTTGGGCGACAGAGTGCAGACGCCGAATGTGTGACGTAAAACACAGCTGAATCTATGGTGGAAGCCTGGTGCTCGGGGATGTTCGGTTGCAACTCTTAGCCGAGACCCAAGCCTCCATACCCAAATACGGGTATGGGTGCAGGTATTTCGGCCAATGTGCAGGTGTCGAAGTCGGTCCAAGGTAGCTGGTACGCCACGTCATCGACGTGGCAACCGAGAATATCTGCACCTGAGAGAAGAGTTGTCATGGCACCGATCGTCGAGAATCCGGGTACCAATCTGCTGAATACATTGCGGGTCAGTGTGGTTGGCACTGTTCTGTACGCCGGGCTCATCATGGGCGTGGTCGTGGTGGCGGTGTGGAAGTTCCCGATGCCCGGCGTGTAGGCCCGCCGCGGCTCATGGCCCTGGGCCGGTGGCGGCGTTACGGCCGGTGATCAACGCGCGGTGCCTGTAACGGGCCCTGGTGGTGTGGAAGGAACGACAATGTTCGGGACGAACATCGGCGCGATGGTCGGTCTACTGATGGCTGCACTGGTGGTGGTTCCCGTCTCGTTCGGTGTGGCGGCACGAGCGGACGCGAAGGTCCGCCGTCTCTCGCAGTCCCGAGCCCCCGATCCGAACCCGAGGGGACCGGTCGCGGGCGTGGACGAGCGGTGCGATCAGTGCCGGCAGCTGGCAACGCGGGCGTGGCTGATCTGCGGCGGCGCCTCGCTGGTCGCAGTAGCGGTGGTGGGTGTCCTGATCTGTGTCGGCTGAGGTCGACGACGGGTGCAGGGAGTGTGCCGGTGTGCTTTTCGCGGGTGTCAGTCGGACCGGGCTGAGCTCGGAGCGTCGAGCCCACGGCTGGAGTATCGGCGGAAGCTGAAACCATCTCGGCCGCTGTGGCATACGCGTGACGTCGCCCCGAGATTCGGTGTGCAACCCAGGTGAGTCAAAGCGGTCCGGCCGGGGCCTCGCCGGGACGTGCGGTTCGGCGATGGTGTACCTGGGCAGTTGGCCTCGCTGATATCTCCTCGGACGTTTGCCGCGTGTGAAACTGTCGACCGGATTCACGGTTTCGGCAGGACTGGCGCTCACCAATCCCTGCTGGCCAGTAGAGGTTTGGCTGGCGCAGCAGTGGCTTGTCTACCTACTCCTTCGTGTTCCGGTGCGAGGAAATGGTAGATCCGCCGCCAGCCCCCATCGCCAAAGTGTGACCCACGACACATGACTTTCTCGGGCGGGCCGTACTTACGTGCCGACGGGGTTTGGCGCCGACAACCCGCACCTTGGATTCAGTCGATGCGCGTCAATCATGTTCTGTGCGTGGGCATCAGATCGTCGAGTTTGGCGCGGTCGATGGCCGGGCGGGTAGCGGCAACGGCGATGAAGCCGGCGGCGTGGAGAGCGACGGTGAAGCTGTCCGGTCGGGGCCGGCGGTCGGTGTCGGGCGCAGGGAGGCCCGCCCGTACGACGGTGCCGTCGTACGGGCGGGTGATCCCCCTACCGCACCAGGGGGTGGTGCGGTAGGGGAGTGCAGCACCGATCCCTCAAAAGGGGGCGCATGTTGCCTGTCTGCGGCTGCGCGGGGTGTGCTGCCTGCGTGTCTGCGAGTGAAGTTGTGGTGCGGACGTTGTGTCCGGCGGCCTCCTTCTGACGGTTCGACTGTGATCCGAGTGGTCTCAATTGTGGTGTGATCTGCGAGGTTGCGCATGGGTCGTTTGGCGTATGGCGGTACCTGTTTCTGCGGTTTGAGTGCTCCGGGCGAGACTTCGTCTCCTTCTAGGTATGCGATGGTGTCGAGTTCGCGACGGAGGCGTTGATGCGGTTCGGGGAGTTTCTGGAGGAGTGTTCGGTGTTGGTGGAGAGTTTCGTGATGACGACGGGAGTGGCGGTGTAGTCGGCGCCGGTAGCGGGGCTCGGTCGACTGACGCCCGTCGAATACGAGACAGTCCATCAGACCGCACATGCGGCCTGAAACTGCACACCCCGAGGGTCAACGGCGCTGGGGACACCCCCTGGCGTCAGGTCCAGCCAGGAAAGGGCTGTGCGAAAGGAACTCCACCGGCACGCGGTCATGTGCACCGACGGGGACCCGCGCCGGGCAGGGGTGCTTCCGATGTCGCCCGCGCTGAGCGCGCGGTGTTGATCTTGCGTCAGATCTCGAGAAGCTGCGGAAGATGATGACCGGCAGCTGTGCCGTCCCGGGCCGGTAGCCCGCAACGACTCTACGGCGGCGACGAGGCACAGTGGTCCCGATTCGACCCAATGACCGTGCTCGCCGGCCATGGGCCCTACACGGGGTGTCGGGCTGGTTCGAGGACACCACCACGGCCGGACGGGGCGGCGGCCGCGGTGGTGGCGCCGAGTCTCGGCCTCCGCAGGCCGATGCGGCCGCGGACGGGTACGGCGGGCGGGACCGTGCCTCGAACCCCGACAATCAGGGCGCCGCGGAGAATCTCTGCGCCGCCGCGAGCGCGCAGGCGATCACCTGCTCGGTGCACACCGTCAGTAGCGGGCACACCTGGCAGTTCGCCGCCGGCGCGTTCTCGGAGGCGCTGCCATGGATGGCCGAACGAATCGAGCCCGAGTTGCCAGCTACTTCACAGGGTGCTGACAGTTCCCGAGCAGCTGGGCATGGGTGAATGCGGTGTGACCACGACGACGGAAGCGCCCGAACAGTCGACTGACCCCGCAGAACCCGGCCGGATCGCAGGGTGGGAACGCGCCGGTCTGATTGTGCTGCTTGTCGGGACCGCGGTGATGTACCTGTGGAACATCACCGTCAACGGGATGGGTAACCAGTTCTACGCCGCGGCTGCGCAGGCCGGTTCGAGGAACTGGGAGGCGCTGCTGTTCGGTTCGCTCGACTCGGAGAATTTCATCACCGTCGACAAGCCCCCGCTGTCGCAGTGGGTGATGGGGCTTTCCGGCCGAATGTTCGGCTTCGGTAGTGCCAGCATGATGATCCCGCAGGCGCTGATGGCGGTCGGCGCGGTGGCGTTGCTGTATGCGGCGGTCGCCCGCATCGGTGGCCGCGCAGCCGGTCTACTCGCCGGTGTCGTCCTTGCGGTGACCCCAGTGGCGGCGTTGATGTTTCGGTTCAACAATCCCGACGCGGTGATGGTGCTGCTGATGACCGCGGCGGCCTACTGCACGGTGCGTGCTCTCGACCGCGCGAGCGCGAAGTGGATCGCCCTGGCGGGTGTCGCCCTGGGGTTTGCGTTCCTGTCGAAGATGCTCGAGGGCCTGATGGTGTTGCCGGCATTGGGGCTCGCGTACCTGATCGCAGCGCCGACGCCGCTGCGTACCCGGTTGGTGCACCTGATCGGGGCGGCGACCGCCCTCATCGTCTCCTCCGGGTGGTACGTCCTGCTCACCGTGCTCTGGCCGGCGTCCGGCCGCCCCTACCTGGCTGGGTCGACGGACAATAGCTTCATGAACCTGGTGCTGGGCTACAACGGGTTCGCCCGGGTCCTCGGCCGCAACCACCCCGGTGGGCAGGGGCCCGGACCCGGCCCGGGCGCGTCCGCGTTCGCGACGGGTCAGCTGCCCGACGCCGGCACTCCCGCGGCAGGACAATCTGCCCACGGCGGATTCGGCGGGCAGACGCAGGGGCTGCCCCGGCTGTTCACCGGTGAATTCGGGTTCGAGATCGCCTGGCTGCTGCCCGCAGCACTGCTCGCCGCCGTCCTGGTGATCGTGTCCCGGTGGCGGGCACCACGCACCGATCTCGTCCGGGCGGGCGGGATCGTGTTCGGCGGCTGGTTGATCGTCGACGGGCTGGTGCTCAGCTACATGCAGGGCACCATCCACCCCTACTACAGTCTCTCGGTTGCGCCGGCGATCGCCGGCATGGTGGCCATCGGTGGACACGAGATGTGGGTCCGGCGCGGGTCGTGGCTGGGCCGGGTGGGCCTGGCCTCGCTGGTGCTCACCGCCGTGGTCTGGGGCTGGTGGATCCTGGGCCGCAACAGCAGCTGGTTTCCGCAATTGCGGTGGGCGCTACTACTGCTAGCCGTGCTCGCTGCCCTCGCGATCGTGCTGTCCCGGGCTGCGCGCCCGGTCCGGTGGCTCTCGACAGCAGCGCTCATTGCCGGTGTGGTCGCCGCGCTCGGCGGCCCCACCGCGTATGCGATCGAGACGATCGGGCAGCCGCACCTCGGGGGCGGCCCCACCGTCGGGCCCGCGGCCACGTCTCAGCCCGGCGGTCGCGGCGGCGGGATGTTCGGTGAGAACGCGGACAATCCGGAACTCGATCGCCTGCTCGCGGCTACCGGCACCACATGGTCGGCGGCGATCGACCGCTCCTCGGCCGCCGCTGCCCTCGAACTTTCTACCGGCACAGCGGTCATTGCGGTCGGCGGGTTCACCGGAAGTGACCCGGCGCCGACGCTCGGACAGTTCATCGACGACATCACCGGCCACCGGGTGACCTACTACATCGTCGAGAACCGAGGCGACGACCACCAGCCCAACACCGCACCCAATACGGCACCCGGCGCCGGCACCACCCGGCCGAGCGCCGCGGGTGCCGGCGGGATCCCGGCGAACGCCGCGGGACGGGAAAACCGGCACTCCGAGATCGCGGACTGGGTGACGGCCCACTTCCAGCCGACCACCGTGGGGTCGGCCACCGTGTACGACCTCTCGGACTACACCGGATGAGCGGTGACGAAAGTCCCGCCCCGACCGGAAGGGACCGCTGAGGCCACCGTCCACCGGCAACCGGTGGAGAGGGGCGCCGGCAGCCGCTGCATGTCGACAGCGGCCTGAGCACCATCGACCTGTACGAGGGTGAATCCGCTCTGACTGCGACAGCTCAGCGCTGGGGCACAGGCACTGCAGCGACAGTGCCCATCATCTCGCGAAGACTGCGTGGACGCATATCGGTCCAGTTCTTCTCGACGTACGCTAGGCAAGCGGGGCGACTCGCCTCGCCGAACATGACATCCCAGCCCGCCGGGATCTGCGTGACGATCGGCCACAACGAGTGCTGATCCTCGGCGTTCGCCAGAACGTAGAAGCGGCCGTCTTCATCGTCGAACGGGTTCGTGCTCATCGTGTTGCGCTCCCTGCGAACGTTGTTGCCGGAGTCACCCGGCGGGATGTTTCGGTACTGGGGGTCGACCCGTACGCTGCAGCCCTCGCCACCTCGCCCGGTGACGACTGAGTCGAGGATTTCCCCTGCGCGCACCGCGACATTGGACAACAGTGACGAGGTGATTCCGTGTGTCTTTTCGGTACCGCCTTGCAGGTAGATTCCCGCGGTCACGGTTGCGGGTGTCGCGAGTCGGTAGTTGCGGGACACGATTTGCTCGGCGGTCTGCGTCGGTGCGAGCTCACCGAGCATGGGACGTAGTGGAGCCGGCTCAAACCCGGTCGCGAGCACAAGTGCGTCGCGCTCGAGTGTGTCGGTGGCCCCGCTGATGTGGTCGCGGACCACGACGTTGATACCGGTCGTGGTGTCGACGACCGAGTCGACACTCGATGCGCGGCGCATGAACAGCCGACGGCCGCCGCTGACTCGTTCGGCGTACTCGGCGCGATAGAGCTCGTCGATGAGCTCGATGTCGACGACGGAGTAGTTGGTACTGCGATGCCGTGCAAGAAGATCGGCCCGCACCTCGGCGGGTGCGCGGTGGAGTTCGTCGACAGCGCCCGACTGATCACGTCGACGGGCGCGCGAAGTCCGAGTCTCGATAACGCGATCGAGCAGATAGCGCTTCTGGAGGATGCGGGCTTTCGCGATACGGACGCCGCGCTGGCTCTGATCGCCATCTCGCGGTACACCATCGGTTCGGCGATCGAACAGCAGACGGCGCGTGACGGGGGTGAGATCGTCGTCGCCACCGATCGAACCGACGCGGCAGCGTCTCACTTCGTCGACATCGCACGGCGAGTCGTCGCCCTCGGCCAAGACCACGAGTTCGACACCGGCCTCGCGGCCCTCCTCCGTGGATTCGACCCCACATCGGGCTCGACGCACTGAGCATCACCAGATCAGCCTGCATCGCCGCACTCCGGCTTATCGAGTGCTATCCCGGTGGGGTGTCGAGCTGTTTCCATTCGTACGCCCATTGCCGCAGTCGCTTTCGGCGCAGCAGCGTGCGTGTGGGTGTGGTGGGGACAAGGAGGGTGCCGGCGGACAGTGCCCAGACTCCGCAGGCCGAGGTCGCCGCGAGGGCTTGATGTTCGAGCCGGATGTGGGTGGCCGTTCCGAATGCGGCGGCGAACGGGATCGTCAGCAGTATCAGCACGGCGGTGACCAGGATGATGACCGTCCGCCCCCTGCATGAGCCTCCGGCGGAGCCTTCCTGACCGGACGGTCAGCTCGCCACAGTCTTCGGAATCGCCGAAATTTCCGCGATTCGGGATTGCGTGATCTGTGATCACACTTTAGTCTTAGGTGGTCCGGGTATGACGGGCATCACCATCACACCCGATATGTGCGACTCGACCCGGCCTGGCTTTCAACGGCGCTACCGCAAGCCAGGACGGGCGTCCCGAAACAAGGATTCGCCAGCAACTCGCCGATGCCTCCGGTGGGGGACGCGGCGCTAGTCAAGGAGATACGAAGTGCGAGATGTAGTTGTTGTCGGCGCGGGCCTGGCCGGACTCTCGGCCGGTTGGCGGTTGCGTCATTGGGACACCCTTGTTCTGGAGTCCGACGAGCGCGTCGGTGGCCGTATTCGCTCCGAGCGTCGCGGGTCGTACTGGCTGAACTGGGGTGGCCACGTGTTCGCCGGCCCCGGATCGTCGACCGAAGCCCTGCTCAACGAGGCCGGCGTCATGTCGGTCGACATTCCCGGGTCGCTTCAGGCGCTCTCCATGAACGGGAAGTTCCTTAAAAAGGGACACATCGCCACCTACCCCTTCCGGATCCCGATGTCCCTGTCGGCGCGGATGGCGACCATGCGTGCCGGAATGAAGATCGTTGCGGGCGTCGGAAAATACACCGGAGTGGTGCGGACGCGTGCCGGTGAGTCCGGCGCAATGCGACAGCAGCGAATCTACAACTTCGCGAACGACGAGTCGTTCCTCGATTTCGTCGGAGACCTGCCGGAGGATGCGGCCGCCCTGTTCAAGACCACCGTCACCCGGTCGGCCGGAAACATGGACCAGATCTCAGCCGGTGCAGGCATCGGATACTTCAGCTTGGTGCTCGGATTCGGACAGGGTCTGAGCCGAGGCATCGTCGGCGGACCCTCCACCCTCACCGAAGCCCTCGCCGCGTCGTTGGGCGAGCGCGTTCAGTTGGGTGCAGAGGTGCAGGAGGTCGTCCACAAGAAGGAATCGGTCGTCGTCCGCTACCGCCAGGACGGCCGTGACCACGAGGTAGAGGCGCGAACCGTCGTTCTCGCCACGACCGCGGACGTGTCCCATCGTGTCGGTGTCGATCTACCGCAGGAGCTGCGTGAAGCGCTCGCGCAGGTCAAGTACGGACCCCACGTCAGCTCGGCGTTCCTCACCGACGAGAAGACGAAGCAGCCGTGGGACGACATCTACGCCATCGCTGCCCCTAAGCGTTCCTTCGCGATTGCCCTGAACCAGGCAAGCATCGTGCGCGGCAGCGAGTCCGTACGGCAGCCGGGCGGCAGCTTCATGACGTTCTCGCCGGCAGCCCTGGGTCAGGCACTGCTCGACAAGAGCGACGAAGAGGTCGTACAGACCCACCTTGCCGATCTCGAGCAGATCCTCGGGCCCGGATTCTCCGACACGGTCGTCGAGGCCAAGGCCGCGCGATGGAAGAATGCGTCGCCCTACAGCTTCCCGGGTCGCGCGAAGCTGCAGCCCACGCTGACTCGTGGAGCGGGTCGCGTCTTCCTGGCCGGCGACTATCTCGGAACGCTCTACACGGAAACATCGATCACCTCCGGGTTCTCCGCCGCACAAGAGGTGACCAGTGTGCTCGCCACACACCGTCAGACACTTCACAGCAGCCCCGTAGCTGCACAGGCCGCCAGCGCCTGATATTCCGCACACCCAACACCCGCCAACGATCCAGGAGTCACTTTTATGTCCAAGCAACTCAGCGGTGTCCTCACTGCATTGACCACCCCGTTCGACGCCGACGAGCAGATCGACGTGAACAAGCTCGAGGTCGTGGTGGACCGCTCGATCAAGGCGGGCGTCGACGGAGTCGTCGCCGCGGGATCGACCGGTGAGGTCGGGGCGCTGTCGTCGGACGAGCGCCTGCGGCTCGTCGACACGGTCATCGAACATGCCGATGGCCGGGTGCCCGTCATCGCTCAGACCGGTGCCACGACAACTGCCGAAGCCATCCGCCTTTCCCGCGCCGCCGAGAAGTCGGGCGCAGACGTGCTCATGCTGATCACCCCGTTCTACGAGCCGCTCTCGACCGAAGAGACGGTGGCGTACATCAAGGATGTCGCTTCGTCGGTGGAACTGCCGATCATGCTGTACAACATCCCCGCGGTCACCGGTGTGAACCTGGACCCCGCCACCGTTCGCTCGCTGGCCGAAGAGGTCGACAACATCCGCTACATCAAGGACTCGAGCGCGAACTGGGAACAGGCACTGCAGCTGATCCACCACCACAGTGACGTGATCGGTACGTTCATCGGCTGGGACTCCTACATCTACAGTGCTCTGGTCGAGGGTGCTGCCGGAGTCATGGCAGGTGCCGCAAACGTGGTTCCGGACGAGATCGTCGCAGTCAACCGGCTCATCGCCGACGGCGACCTGCACGGCGCGCTCGCCAAGTGGCGTGACCTGTACCCGGTGATCGATTCGATGATCTCCGTTCCGTTCATCTCCGCCGTCAAGGCGGGACTTGCCCTGCAGGGCGAGCCGGTCGGCGCTCCCCGGCGACCCACGGCCGAGCTCCCCGCCGAGCAGGTCGAGCGAATCGGACGAGCACTGAAGAAGCTCGCTGACCGGAACGGGTAAATCGTGCCGGAAATCGACTGGGCCGAGTTACTCACGACTCTGGCAGACGGAATCTGGGGACCGATGGCCTATGTCGTCCTGGGCCTGGGGTTGGCATACACCATCGCCATGAAAGGCATTCAGTTCCGACGCATTCCCGACATGATTCGCCAGCTGAGGGAGCACAGCGAGGGGGAGGGAGGCCTGTCCTCCTTCCAAGCGCTCGTGCTCGCTCTCGGGAGCCGCGTCGGTGTCGGAAGTATCGCGGGCGTCGCAACCGCGGTCGGCGGTGGTGGACCGGGCGCACTGCTGTGGATGGCCGTGACCGGTCTCGTCGGCTGTACCGTCGGGTACGCCGAGGCCACCCTCGCGCAGGTGTTCAAACGTCAGGTGGAGGACGAGGACCGGAAGAAGGCCGGCGAGGACATCGGCGGCATGCCGTACTACATCAAGTACGGCCTGAAGCTTCCGAAGGTCGCGGCGCTCATCGCGTTTCTCGGGCTGGTCGGCTACGGCTTCATGTTCCCCGGGTTCCAGGTCAGCACCATCGCTTCCAGTGCTCAGCTGGCGTTCGGCTTGCCGAGCTGGGTGCCTGCGGTCTTCGTCACCGCGCTGATCGCTTTGGTGATCTTCGGCGGCACGACGCGGATCGTCAAAGTCACCCAGACTCTCGTTCCGACTCTTGCAATCGGGTACCTCGTGCTGGCACTGGCCGTGATCTTCGCGAACCTCGAAAGCGTCCCCGACGCAATCAAGCTCATCGTGAACTCGGCATTCGGTATCGATCCCGTGCTGGGCGGTATCGCGGGCGCCGCAGTCGCGTGGGGTGTTCGCCGGGCGGTCTTCGCGTCGGCGAACGGCATCGGTGAGGCCACCTTCGCGGCCGCGGCGGCGCGGACCTCGCATCCCGGCAAGCAGGGCCTGGTCCAGACGTTCAGCATCTACATCGACGTCCTGCTGATCTGCATGGCAACGGGTTTGATGATGGTGGTGTCCGGCCAGTACAACGTCTCGGACGGCTCCGGCGGACATCTCGTCGAGAATCTTCCCGGCGTCGAGGCAGGGCCGAACTGGGTCCAGAAGTCCATCGACACACTGGCGCCGGGATGGGGTGCCGGCTTCATCGCCGTCGCCGTGTTCCTGTTCGGCTTCACCTGTCTGCTGCTGTACTACTACGTCGCGAACTCGAACCTCCTGTTCCTGCTGAACGGTCGAAAGGGACCGGTGCCCAAGCTGATTCTCAAGATCGGCACACTCACGATCGTCTTCGTGGGTTCCGTGGTGAACGCCGGAATCGTCTGGGCCATCGGCGATATCGGGCTCGGAATGATTGCCTGGATCAACCTCGCCTGCCTGGTCCTGCTGTTCCCCATGGTCTACAAGGTCTACCGCGACTTCGAGCAGCAGAAGAAGCGCGGACTCGACCCGACCTTCGACCCGAAGTCGCTCGGCATCGAAGGAGCCGACTTCTGGGAGGAAAGCAGCGCCACGACCGTTACAGCGGATCGCAAAGATTGAGCTCTTCGTTCGAGGACCGTGCACGGCGTCGATGTGACGCTGTGCGCGGTCCTTCGCGCGGAACCCGCGTGATGGGGGCGCGCTTCCTTCGCGAGTTCTTACCCGTCGGAACCACGCCGACGCGCCAGTTCGATTTTCATAGAACACCATGGAGGTTCGTCCGATGTCCATCCCCACTCATACTGGACACACGTCGGTCCGTCGACCCACCGACGGTTCACTGAAGGTCTCCGATGATCTCCCGCCGTTGCAGCATTACATCGGCGGAGAATTCGTCGACGGCGAGACCGACTCGTTCACGGACATCGTCGACCCCTCCACCGAAACCGTCATCACCCGAATCCCCGAAGGCACCGCCGCAGATGTCGACCGAGCCGTCGTCGCCGCGGTCGCCGCCAAGCCCGACTGGGCGCGGCTGGTCCCCAAACAACGCTCGGAAATACTGCACCGCATCGCAGACCGACTCGAGCAGAACTCCGAGATCCTCGCCCGCCTCGAATCTGCTAACACCGGCAAACCGTTCGAGGTCTCGAACGACGACGTCGCCGGCGCCATCGACACCTTCCGATTCATGGCAGGCGCACTGCGCGCCACCACCTCCCTCTCCGCGGGCGACTACGCCGAGCACCACCTCTCGCTCATCTTGCGTGAACCCCTCGGCGTCGTCGGCGTCGTCACTCCGTGGAACTACCCCCTGCTGATGGCCGCCTGGAAACTCGCACCGATCCTCGCCGCCGGGAACACCGTCGTCATCAAACCCTCCGAGCAGACCCCACTGACGACGCTCAAGTTCGCCGAACTCGTCGGTGACCTACTGCCTGCAGGTGTCCTGAACGTCGTCACCGGACTCGGTGCCTCGGTCGGAGCACGCCTCACCGAACATCCCGACCTCGACATGATCGCCCTCACCGGATCGGTCGGCAGCGGCAAAGCCGTCGCACGCGGCGCAGCGGAATCCCTCAAACGCGTTCACCTCGAGCTGGGCGGCAAGGCACCCGTGGTGATCTTCGCCGACGCAGACCTTGACGACGCCGCCGTTTCCCTGCGCGCGGCGAGCTACTGGAACTCCGGCCAGGAATGCGGCGCCGCCTGCCGCATCCTTGTCCACGAATCGGTCGCCGACGCCTTCGTCGACAAACTCGTCGCGCAGGTTGCCACTCTCGTCGTCGGCGAACCTGCCGTCGGCGACGTCGAAATCGGACCCCTCGTGTCGAAGGCGCATTACGACCGCGTCGCCGGATACCTCGAACGCGCTGCGCAGCAAGGAATCACCGCGGCCATCGGCGGAGCGCCACTGGACGGCCCCGGCTACTTCGTCGCACCGACCGTGCTCGTGGGTGTGCCCGACGGCGCCGAATGTGCACGCGAGGAAATCTTCGGCCCCGTCGTCACCGTTGAAACCTTCACCGATGAGGACGACGCCATCCGCCGCGCCAACGATGTCCCCTTCGGGCTGTCCGCATCGGTCTGGACCGAGAACGCCCGTCGTAGCCACGATGTCGCCGCACGCATCGACGCCGGAACCGTGTGGGTGAATTCCCATCTCGTCCTCGCGAACGAAGTCCCCTGGGGCGGGTTCAAAGGATCCGGCTACGGACGTGACCTGTCGGTCTACGCACACGACGAATACTCCCGCACCAAACACATCATGCACAACCACGGGCGCTGACCTACCGCCGATCCGCGCACGGAATCTTGGCGGGGGTCGATGCGACGAGCCAGGTCATATAGTGCTCGACCACGGTGCCTCCGAGTTCCCGGACAGCGGCGGCAGCGCGGTCGGCCTCCTCTGCGGTCCAGTCGCTGAACGTCGAGAACAGCCGGAACACCTGCCGGTCGTTCAGTTCGATGTTCCACCGGAACGTGCGGACCACGTCGACGGTGAACAGGCCCGAACGAATCAACTCCGCGGTGAGCGCTGAAACATCCTCCGGATCGCGTCCGGGGCGTGGTGGTGTGCCGCGGTCCTGCACGATCCGTGCGACCTGCTCCCGGAACGGGGTCCCGGCATCGGGGTCTCCGAAGACGTTCCGCCACACCAGGAACCTCCCCTCGTGGGTCAGCGCGCGGTGGACCTTCGGAAGAGCGACAGCGAGATCGATCCAGTGAATGGAAGTGGCCGCGATCGCGATATCGAAGCCATTCTCCGGAAGCTCGGCGTCCTCGACGCGTTCGACGATGACGGCCGCGTCCGGATATGCACGTCGAAGGTGTGCGGCGAGTTGAGGGCCGGGCTCCACCGCAGTGACGTTCAGGCCCGCGGCGAGCAGGGGACCGGTCGCCTGCCCGGTTCCCGCTCCGATGTCCAGGGCGCGGCGGCCGGGCTGGAGAACACCGAGACGGCGAAGACCGTCCCACAGGGCCGGCGGATACGGCGGCCGCGCCTCACCGTAGGTGTCGGCGTGCGCCTCGAAGTGCATCGGGTCGACCACGTTCGAAAGTCTATGCTCCTGTGCAGACCGGCCTGGTCACCGATCTCCTGTCGGCAACGTGCTGTCAGTTCAGCTCCTCGGCCAACGCGACGATGATCCCCGCGGGGCCGCGGACGTAGCAGAGCCGGTAGCTGTCCTGGTACTGCGCCATCTGTCCCACGAGTTCCGCGCCGTGGGCTCGCAGACCGGCGACAGTGTCGTCGATATCGTCGACGGCGAACATGATGCTCCGTAGACCCAGCGTGTTCCCCAGTGCGTTCTTCGGCTCGGCGCTGACCGCCGTCGGGTTGTGGAACTTCGTCAGCTCGAGCCGGCCGTGGCCGTCCGGGGTCCGCATCATCGTGATGTCGACTCGGACGCCGTCGAGCCCGTTGATGCGGTCCACCCAAGGTCCCTCGATCCGCGCCTCGCCCTCCCGCTCCATACCGAGTTCGACAAAGAACGCAATAGCAGCCTCGAGGTCGTCGACGACGACGCTCACGTGGTCCATCCGCTGAATCGCCATGTGGTTCTCCTTCGTGGTCGCGCGGCCTTTCGTGGCCGCCGGTGTGCCTGGGACGGAGTCGGCGCCACATTCTCGACATCCGTGTACAGAGTCCAGCAGACAAGTCCTGATCGGTGCGCGGTTTCAGGGCCGGCACTGCCAGTTCAGTTTCCCGTCGGTCACAGCGGGCGTCCATCCACCGCCGAACGGGATGAACCCGGGCAGGTAGGTGAACGCGGTCTCGCCTGCGGAATTGCCACCCGCGGGTGCGCCGCCCATTTCTTCGTCGAGCTCTCCCCAGGTGTCGAGTTCCATCTGCCGCTCCTCGACGAGGCGTTCGAGGTCGAACAGTTCGTAGGCCGGCAACAACGCCACCCAATTCTCGTGCGGAAATCCGTTGATCTGCTCGAAGAATGCCGTCAGCTCGTATGGCCACTCGACGCCGGTGGCGTCGACGGCCTGGGTGATCTGTGCCCGGTCCGCACCGGCGATCGGCGCGGGGTCAGGTGTGTGCGGATCCAGTGGGCGATCCGCGTCCACTGCTCGATGACCGCGTGGGCGGCGTCTTCCTGCAGGACAGCGGAACGATGAATCGTGCCGGCAGGGTCTGTGGCGGGTGAGGGCGCCGGCCGGGTCGGAACTGTGGTGAGCATCTGGGGGAGGTAGGAGTCGCCGACTTTCACCGTCGTCAGTGGCAACGGGTGCTCGGCGGGCGATAGCTGCAGCAAGACAGCCACGTCGCCCCGGTCGGCGTCCCGTCCTCGCGCGTGGACCCGGATGTGCCATGAACCGGGCGAGATGTCGTCCACCGTGGTCACTCCCGCGATGTCCTCGATGGAGGTCTCGGTCCCTGCAGGATGCGGGATCAGTGAGAGTGGGCCAGTCACCGCGAACGTGCCTTCCTCGATCGTCTCCCACTCGGTCATCGTGGTCGTCGGCGGTGTGGTCCGTACGCTGATGCCGACCTCCGCCGGGCCGTATGTCGCACCCGTGTAGACCACGACGAAGTCGGTCCCCAGGAAGATGAGACGTCCACACGAATCGGAGCTCAGGTCGCCGTTCTGGATCCCGGCGCCGCCCTCCAGAGTCTGACGAAGAGGACAGGAACCCCGAGATCGATCGTTCGGCGTGTGTCCATCCACGGATGATGTCATCCGGTATGCCGATCCGTCGAAGACGGAGCGGTAATTCTACTCGCGCATCGGGAATCGGTAGGTCAATGGAGCGTGGGTCGGTAGATGAGCTCCTGGATGTGACCGTCGAGCGTCCGGTTCTCGAGCAGTTCCAGGTCGAAGTCGGCCGCACCCTGGAAGATCGGGTCGTCACCGGTCTGACCGGTGATCACTGGGAAGAGCGTCACCTGCAGGCGGTCGACGAGTCCGGCGGCCAACAGCGCCCGGTTCATCGACAGGCTGCCGTGGGAGCGCAGCGGCACGTCGGACTCCTGCTTGAGCCGGGCGACGATGTCGACGGCGTCACCGCTCACGATGGTCGCGTCCGGCCAGTCGAGAGGTCCTTTCAACCTCGTCGACACCACCGTTGCAGGCAGACTCCTCATCCGCGTGACCCACGGGTCACGGACTTCGGACTCCTCGGTGCTCGATGCCAGCATTTGCGCAAATGCCCGATAGGTGTTGGCCCCGAAGACCATCCGCTGATCCGCCGCGTACAAGGAAAGGCGGTGGTCGAGCAACTCGGGACCCTGTTTGCCCCAGTAGCCTCCCCAGTCTCCGCCGCTGACGCCGCCGTAGCCGTCAAGGCTGGAAAAGACGTCGAAGGTGTAGGTCGCGGTCATGTCGTTCTCCTCGAGTCACGTTTGATCGATGTAGGTACTGACTGGGAATCAATGCAAAACTCATCGTCGCCGATGGGGCGCAGCGTTGCGCAGGGTTCCGTGAGGTGGCTCGCGGGTCGACAGCCGGGGGTCGCGCTGTGGCGGGCGGAGCGGATCGCCTCTGTCAGAGGGGCGAACTACTCGTACCATCGCGACGGGCAACAGGTCGCCACTCACTGCCGAGACCGGTGATCTGATCACGGTCCTGATCTGCGGAGTTCCGCGGATTGGCAGGCGTGCGGCGACCTGTTTCTCTGTGCAGAGCGGGCGACTCCAATCATTCTGGGGCTGCTTGGTCGCCGCGATCCCGGTTACCACCGCGGGACACATACACCCACCGCGCTGCCGACGCCTGTGATTCAATCGCGTCATGCGCAAGTCACTGCTGATAGTCGCGTTGATCGCGTCCTGGTCGGTTGCCGGGGCTGTGCCTGCGGGGGCGGCACCGACGCAGCCGTCCTGGTCGGGGGAGTATTCGCTGAAGCGCTTCGCCGCGACGAAGACCGGCACGAGTTTGGCCGCGCGGCAGTGGGAGCCCGACTTCTCCGATACGTACCGATTCGAGACGAGTTGCACGGACGACTCCTGCGTTGCGACCGTGACCGATGGACCCACGCCGGCCAATCCGACACTGCCGCTACCGCCGCGATACACCTGGGACGGGACCAGTTGGGTCCACACCTACGACTGGGAGTGGGACTGCTACCAGGGCGAGGGTGTGCCGAAGGTGTGGGCACCGGCGCACTCGGTTGCGTACTACACACCGCAGCCAGACGGGACGCTGACCGGTTCCTGGCGTACCGACATCGACAGCGGCCCGTGCGAAGGCTCGGTGCTCATGGACGTCGCCGCCTATCCCGTCCAGCCGCCACCCGGACCATTCGGCAGCAGTTCATAGGGCGCGGACGCACAGCGGCCGCGAACCGGCTGAGCCCTTGCCTAGCAGCCGGCCTGTGAGCATGCCCAGCTTCTGGCGATCTTCCATGCTCCGTCTTCGGCGACGAACGGAATCGGAGACCCTTCCGGCTGTGCCTGCCCTTGTAAGACGGGGTTGCCGAAGGCGAGTAAGGATCCGTCGCCACGGTCCACCACTAGGTGGAACTCGACCGTCATTCCCTCTTGAACGAACTTCTGGGCGAGCCGTGGATCGGCGTCATCGACGCCCTGAATCAGATTCACTCGGTCGGACAACGGGACGTCGTAGTCGAGGGCAGCGTTGTACAGAGCGGTCAGCTCGTCCGCCGTCGGGAGCAATCCCGGAATGTCGGGTGTGGCCGGCACGGATGACGTTGCTTCCACTCCCACCGAGGGGGGTGCTGACTCGCCGCCGTGGGAACCGCACGCAGCCATCAGCACCGACGTGGCGACGACGACGCCGGCGATCGGTATCGACTTGAACCGAAACGTCATCGACGAATCCTTCGTGGTGAGGAATGCAACTGTTCGTGCCACTATGACAGTTCGATGCTCGCTTCCGGCCCGTCGGACTCGTCGCGGGCGCACCGGTAGCGCTCATAGATCACGCGCGAGCCGAACGTCCTGGTCTCGACGAGGTCCAGCGGAACGTTTTCGGTGACCGGCGGCAGGAACGGCGTGCCGCCACCGACGACGATCGGATTGCGGAACATGCGCAGCTCGTCGACGAGACCGAGCTCGATTGCTGCCGCGGCCAGGCCGGCGCCGCCGATCGCGACGTCCTTGTCGGTCGCGTCGCGCGCCGCGGCGGCCTCCTCGGCCACCGACGCCTCGGCGAGCCGGGCGTTGCCGTGAACGCTGTCGAGCGTGCGGCTGAAGACGACCTTCGGGATAGTGCACCAGACGTCGGCGAACGCGGCGTGAAGCTCGTTGTCGCGCATCGACGGATCCGTGTCCCACGGCAGCATGGTCTCGTAAAGCCTGCGGCCGCACAGATAGCCGCCGAGCTCGCGTATCTGCGCGACGTGGAAACGAAACTGCTCCTCGTCGGGCACCGTCCACCCGAATCCGCCCTCCCGGTCGGCGATGAAGCCGTCCACCGAGACGCTCATCGAGTAGATCAGCATGGCAATGTCACCGTTGAGCTGGACATCCCGCTCTCCATCCTTCTGCACGCTGCTCTGCCACACACTGCGACCGATCGCGAGACGACAACGGATCGTCGTGGGCGGTCCACGCGATCGTACGGCGGTTGTCGACGCCAGGTGTCGACTCGCCCCGGGGAGGATCGGCACTCGCAGCACCCGATCGACGATCATTGACGGCATGGCGAACACGAGAATCCAGCCGGGCGACATCGTCCGAGAGTCGTACTCGGCCAGATCCCAGGAGTACACGGATCTCTTCGGCTCCATGACGTCGACGCACCCGTCCGATCGGGCCCTGGTGAGCAGCTGGGCCGCCGCCCTGACGGGTCCCGTGCTCGACGCCGGATGTGGTCCGGGGCAGTGGACCGACTTCTTGGCCGCGTGTGGAGCCGCTGTGAGCGGGATTGATCTCGTTCCCGAGTTCGTCGAACGTGCTCGCGCGCAATATCCGGACCTCTCCTTCGGCGTCGGCAGCTTCGAGACGTTGGACGTCGCGACAGAATCACTGGGTGGTGTGCTGTCCTGGTACTCGCTCATTCATCACGGTCCACAGGACATCGAAATTCCGCTCGCCGAGTTCGCGCGCGTGATCCGACCGGGCGGAGGGCTGCTGGTCGGCTTCTTCGAAGGAGCAACCGTCGAGACTTTCGACCATGCCGTGACCACTGCCCATCGTTGGCCGGTTGCCGAACTCGGCCGGCAATTGGCCCAGGCCGGCTTCGAGGTGATCGAGACACATACCCGAACCGGGAGCGGCTATAGGCCTCACGGCGCAATCACCGCACACCGGCAGAGTATCCGGTGACGGCTACAGCCTCGGGTCCACCGGCTCGGATTCGAGCGCCAGAACCGCGAACACCGTTTCGTGCACCCGCCACAGCGGGTCACCTTCGGTGAATCTGGTCAGCGCCTCGAGACCGAGCGCATGTTCGCGCAGAGCCATCGATCGTTTGCGACCGAGTGAGCGGTCGCGGAGAACGTCGAGGTTCTCGGTGTAATCGGGGCCGTAGATGATTCGCAGGTATTCCCGTCCCCGCACCTTGATGCCAGGCTGAATCCTTCTCTGTGCCAGTTCTGTGGGTGTGGGGCCGAGTGGCTTGACCACCATGCCCTCGCCGCCGGCATCGGTCAGTTGCGACCACCAGGTGGTCGCCGCATCCCGGGACTCGTCGGAGGTGAGATCGACGAACTGGTGCCCGGTCTCGGCGATGAGAGGATCGTCGAGTGTCGCCAGCTTCGCGAGGTGCCACGAGTGCGGTTCGGTGACCGCGGTTGCGCGGCCGTCACAGGCGAGGATGTGGAACGGTGCGAGCCGCACCCCGTCCAGGCCGGTCACCGGCCAGCAGTACCGCGCGTACGCGTCCCTGAAACGTCGGGCGTTGGCCGCGCGGGTCCGGGTGTGAGCCAACAGGTCTGCGACCTCCAATCCTCGCGCCGCGGCCCGTTCCAGTGCGGTGATCGCGTCCGGCAGCGCCGCACCCGCCGCGGCGCCGACCGATGCGTATTGGCTGCGGATCAGTTCTCCGGCCTTCGCCGACCACGGCAGCAGCTCGCAATCGAGCGCCAGCCACGACGACTCGAGGTCGTCCATCAGCGGCCTGCACGCGGTGCGGAGCCGGGCCACCAGTTCGCTCATCGTGGCCGGGTCGTCGAAGAACGGTCGGCCGGTGCGGGTGTAGACGATCCCCGAACTTCCATCGGTGACACCGAACCGCTCCGCCGCGGCTGCGGCGTCGCGGGCCAGCACGGCGATCGCCCGGGAACCCATGTGCTTTTCCTCGCACACGATCTCGGTGATCCCATTCGCCGCGAACTCGGCGAAGGCCTGCGCGGGGTGTTCCAGGTAGCCGTCGAGGTTCGAGGTGGCGGGTGGAGCCATGGTCGGCGGCAGGTACACCAGCCAGCGCGGGTCGACGGCGAACCGGCTCATGATCTCGAGAGCGGCGGCGGAGTTCTCCTCGCGCACCTTGATGCGTCCCTTGTTGTACCGGACGTCGATGTGCCGTGTTCCGCGCACGTCGTCGATGGACAACAGGGCCGGATCGCGCTGTGTCCGACGCCCTGGTGTGGCCGGCCCCGTCTCGAGTGGTCGCGCCGGTTCGAACCACACCTGCTCGGCCGGAACGGACACGATGTCCTTGCCGGGGTAGCGCAGGGCGGTCAGTCTGCCGCCGAAGACGACTCCGGTGTCGAGGCAGATGGTGTTGTTGATCCACTCGGTCTCGGGAACAGGCGTGTGGCCGTAGACGACGACGGCCCGTCCGCGGTACTCCTGGGCCCACGGGTAGCGCACCGGCAGCCCGTATTCGTCGGTCTCACCGGTGGTGTCGCCGTACAGGGCGAACGAACGCACCCGCGCCGATGCGCGGCCGTGGTAGGCCTCCTTCAGCCCGGCGTGCGCGACCACCAGATTGCCGCCGTCGAGTTCGTAGTGGCTGATCAGGCCGTCGATGAAGGCGTGCGCCGACTTACGGAAGTCGTCAGGTTCCGCGGCGAGCTGATCGAGCGACTCCTGCAGACCGTGCGAGGCGGCGACCTTCCGGCCGTGCAGCGCCCGGGCGAGCTTCTGTTCGTGATTGCCCGAGACGCACAGCGCCGTTCCGGCCGCCACCATACCCATCACCAGGCGCAGCACTCCCGCGGTGTCCGGTCCGCGATCGACCAGGTCGCCGACGAACACTGCGGTCCGCCCCTCGGGGTGGTGGGCGCCGGCGCCATCGGGCTGGAGCCGCCAGCCGAGTTCGCGCAGCAGCGTTTCCAGCTCGCTTCGGCAGCCGTGCACGTCGCCGATGATGTCGAACGGACCGGTCAGATCCCGTTTGTCGGTCCAGGCCTTCTCTGTCGACACCGACGCCGAGTCGATGGCGTCGACTCCGGTGAGCACGTGCACGCGCCGGAAGCCTTCGCGGCCGATCTTCGGCAGTGACCGCCGAAGGTCCTTGTGCTGCCGTCGGATCACGTGTGCACCGAAGTCGCGGTCCGGTCGGGTCGCGTTGCGCGCGATCGCGACGTCGTCGGGAACGTCGACCACGATTGCGTCGACCAGGACGTCGTGGGACTTGGCCAGATCGATCAATGCCTTGCGTGCTTCGCGCTGCACATTGGTGGCATCGACGACCGTGAGCAGACCACGCCGCAGCCGGGTCCCGGCGATGTAGAGTAGCACGCCGAAGGCGTCCGAGGTTGCGGCCTGGTCGTTTTCGTCGTCGGCGACCAGCCCCCGGCAGAAGTCGGACGACAGCACCTGGGTCGGTGCGAAATGCCGCGCGGCGAAGCTGGACTTGCCGCTGCCGGACACACCCACGAGAACCACCAGCGACAGTGCCGGCACAGAGATGTCAGGCATCGGAACCACCCGCCCGCGCGAAAACCGCCATCTGAGTCGGTGGACCGACCTCGGGGTCGTCCTCGCCGACCGGCCGGAAGTCGGCGGTGTATCCGTGGACCCGGCATACGTTGCTTGCCCACGAACGGAATTCGGCCCTGGACCACTCGAAGCGGTGGTCGCGGTGACGCATTCCCTCGAGTTCGGGGTAGCGCACGTTGTACTCGGAGTTGGGTGTCGTCACGATCACGTGCCCGGGCCGCGCGGTACCGAAGATCACCTGCTCGAGTGCGGTGAGCCGCGGCGGGTCGATGTGTTCGACGACCTCCATCAACACGGCCGCGTCGTAGCCGGCGAACCTGCTGTCGGTGTAGGTGAGGGCCGCCTGGAACAGTTGCAGACGCTCGCGGCGGCGCTCCGGCATCCGATCGAGCCGCAGCCGGCGTGCTGCGATCGTCAGCGCCCGGGTCGACACGTCCGCGGCGGCGATCTCGGTGAGGCGGGGATCGTCGAGCAGCGCGGAAACGAGTTGGCCGGAACCGCATCCGAGGTCGATGACAGTGCGGGCCTCGAGTTCGCCGAGCGCTCCGAGGACCGCCTCGCGCCGAAGCAGGTTCAGCGGCGGGGCGGCCGCCGTGTCCGCCTCGCACCCAATGCCCGCCGCGTCGCTGCCGGGCTCCTCGTCGACCGGTGGTTCCAACCGCTCCGCCACGTCGTCGCCGAGTTCGGCGAGCCGCTCGAACGCCGAGCGCGTCAGGGCGGACTGATGCCGCAGGTAGCGGCGGGTGATGAGGGTGCTCTCCGGGTGCTCCGCGAGCCAGGATCCACCGGCGCGGATCAGCTTGTCGACCTCGTCGGAGGCGACCCAATAGTGCTTGGCGTCGTCGAGCACCGGAAGCAGTACATACAGGTGATTCAGGGCGTCGGCGAGCCGGATGTCGCCGCGCAAGGTGAGCCGCACATAGCGGGAATCGCCCCATTCCGGAAACGCATCGTCGAGTGGCACGGGGCGCGCCTCGACGGTCCACCCCAGTGGCGTGAAGAGTTGTTCGGCCAGTTCCGGTCCACCGCGACACGGCAGTGCGGGCAGCGAAATCTCCAGCGGGATCGGCGTCGCGGCCAATTCCGGCTTGAGCGTGCACCGTCCGGCACGGGCAGTGCGGAAGACGTCCGCCAACGCCACCGACAGCAGCGATGACACGGCGTACGGCCGGTCGTTGACATACTGTCCCATCGCATAGTCGGCGGACCTGCCGGACGTGCGGGCGAGCCGGATCGCATCGACATCGAGCAACAGCGCCGCCGTGCAACGATTTTCGTTCGCCTCGGGATAGAACACGCGTGCGACACCGCAGGATTGGGTGAACTCCTGAACCCGATCGGGGTGCTTGTGCAGCAGGTACCCGAGATTGGTTGCCGGGCGCGCCGTCGTGGAAATCGTCAGGATCACCAGGCACAGTCTGCCGCAGGCAGGGTGCCCGCCGCACCCAGATTTCGGTCGGGCACCCGTCCGGACGGTACGGTGCTCGATTCGGTGGATACCTGGTTCGAGATCAACAGGGTGTCCGCACGCTCGAACGCAGTGTCGTCGCTTACCGTCCCGAAGGCACCCGGATCGTCGCTACAGCCGGCGACGCCGACAACACCGACGCGAGGGCAGGCGGCCGGCACAGCGGAACATCCCGTTGGCCCTCGACGAGTTGACCGCGATCGCCACCACCCCGCCCCTGACAGTGACGGCGCCGCTCATCCCGGCCGTGCCGCTGATGCCGTCCTGCGGAGCCGTCACCGATGGGAACGGGCAGAGCTGACCCGTGAGAAGGTGGCCCGGCTCGACCGAGCGCTCGAAGTGCGGTGGGCGAACTGCCGGGTAGCAGGGGCCTCACCCTGGATCGGCGGATCGGACCACTCCGGTTGACGGACTTCGGCAAGGACAGCGTCTGCGAGGTGGTCACCGTGGCATCGGCCGCCGGGGAACGGCGCCTGGACGGGTTCTACCCCGGTCACGGCAGCGCCTACTCCGACGAAGACCATCCGTCACATGCTGTCGAAGATGCGTTGTTCCGGGACGCCGGCGTTCTGTGCCGAGGTGACGGCGTCGAGGAGGTCGTCGGTGAGTTGCTCGAAGGTGGCGGTGCGGACCCGTTCCGGGGGTCGGTCGCTCGGGTGTGTGGTCAGGAAGCAGTGCAGCATCGCGCACGTGTCGCGCACGTGTTCGAGTGCCCGGCGTTGGTCGTCGTTCATCGCAGGTCCGATTGGCGGCCGACACTCGGCGTCGGCGCGTCGTGAGGTTCCCTGGGCGGGCTGGCGTGGTCGACCGCCCGTAGCAGGTCGTGGGTGAGTCGTCGGTAGGTGGAGAGCCATCGGTGGTCGACGGGTTCGTCGCGCAGATATGCAGTCAAGGTGGCGGTGTTCTCGCCGGTATCCAACCATCGGCGCAGGTCGGTAGTGCGATCCTGGACGTGCTGCAACAAAGTGTGTGGCGAAACGGGCATCGAGTCTCCTCTGGTCCGGAATTCCCTTCGGCGAGAATGAATTTCACGTGGCGGCGAGCTTCCCGAGTCATTGTTGCCTATGCAGGTGTCCGATGCTGGTGTTTCCCGGTCTGTGCCGCCACGGTCGGGAGTCGGGGTGACTCGTGACTGCCGATGGCTGATCAGTCGGTCGGCGTCGGAAAACTTGCCCAACTCCGGTTCCGTCGCGGTGGTACCGGGCGGACAATCGATGGGTACGAGACCAAGCCCATGACCGAGAAGGAGTGGAGCCGTGAACCGGACAGACCTCCCACAGACACTGCGGAGATCATCGAAGGAGGTGCAGGCCGCTTTCGCCACAGCGCATGAGACAGCCGTTCGGCGGTACGGCGAGGGCGAGGAGGCTCAACGTGCGGCATACGGCGAGCTCAAACAATCTTTCGAGCTCGTGACGGACCACTGGGTGCCCAAGCAGGACTGATGTCGCACCCGTGAGTACTTGTTAACCGCCGGACGTTGATAAGTACTCACGGGTGGATGGGCCTCAGACGACGGCAGACCAGATCTCGTCGACGGATCGATCGGACGCCTCGGTGCGAAGGGCCTGTGCGACGAGCAGGCGTCCGGTGTTCTCCAGGTGCCTACGCATCGCGGCCTCTGCCTCGTCGGAATCACCTGCGATGATCGCGTCGATGACGGGTGTGTGCTCGTCGTCGATGTCGGTGAGCGTTCTGGTCTTGTCGGCGGTGTTGGCCCCGAGTAGTCGGGTGGTCTCGCGCAATGTCTTGACGATCGCCCGGGCCCGGCTGTTGTCGGCGGCGTCGAGGATCATGTCGTGAAGCCCGAGGTCATGGTGGGCGAACTGGTGTTCGTCGCCGACAGCGGCCGCGTCCCGCATCAGGCGTTGCTGGCGGAGTAGTGCGTCCGACAGGGCGGGGTCGGATGCGGTCGCGGCCTTGCGGACGGCGGGAAGTTCCAGCGCCAATCGGACTGCGAAGATCTCGGCGATCTCCTTGGGCTGGGGGAGCAGAATGCGGAACCCCTGCCGAGCCTCGAACTTGATGAGTCCCACTTCTTCGAGACGGAGCAGCGCGTCGCGCACGGGGGTGCGGGAGATGCCCAGGCCCTCGGCGAGTTGGTAGACCGAATACTTCACTCCCGGCTTCATGCGGCCGTCGTCGATGGCGGCCCGCACGGCGGCGATGGCCTGCTCCATCCGTCGTCCTGCGAACGGGGTGAGCGGTTCGAGTTCGAGCGCTTCGTCTGCCACCCGATCACTGTAACAACACAGGACTGTTCGTAGCATGCTAGGAGCATGTAGCATGCTACAAATGATCACCGCTGAATCACTGGCCGCTGAGCTGCGCAGTTCTGGAGTGAGCGATGTTCTCTCCGACGGCACGACCCGCGCCGCCTATTCGTCCGACGCGTCCCTGTACCGGGTGCGACCGCTGGTCGTCGCGCGGCCGCGACACGCCGACGAGGTCGCGGCGGCCCTCGCGGTGTGCCGCCGGGAGGGTGTGCCCCTGACTTCGCGCGGCGGTGGCACGTCCGTCGCCGGCAACGCGGTCGGGACGGGACTGATCCTGGACTTCAGCCGGCACATGAACCGGGTGCTCTCGATCGACACGGACGCACAGACTGCGACAGTGGAGCCGGGCACGATCCAGATGGTGCTGCAGCAGGCCGTGGCACCGCACGGCCTGCGATTCGGGCCCGATCCGTCGACCTCCACCCGCTGCACGATCGGCGGCATGATCGGCAACAACGCGTGCGGGTCCCGCACCCTCGGATACGGCCGGACCTCGGACAACGTGACGGGCCTACATGTGCTCACCGGAACCGGGGAGTCGCTGCAACTGGGCGCGGCGGGCGAGCTGACGGCATCCCCGGCGCTGAGTGCATTGCAGCAGGTCACCCGCGGCGGCTTGGCGGCCATCCGCACCGAACTCGGCCAGTTCGGCCGTCAGGTGTCCGGCTACGCCCTCGAACATCTTTTGCCGGAGAACCGGTTCGACGTGACCCGCATGCTGGTCGGCACCGAGGGCACGCTCACGGTGGCGACCCGGGCCACGGTTCGGCTGGTGTCCGAGCCCGCCCACCGCGTTCTGGTCGTTCTGGGATACGCCGACATCGCGTCGGCGGGGGACGCGACCCCGTTGGTGCTGAAGTTCGATCCGACGGCCTGCGAGGGGATCGATTCCCGGATCGTCGACGTCGTCCGTGAACGCCGCGGCCAGGGCGCGGTGCCGCCACTGCCTACGGGGGCGGCCTGGCTGTTCGTCGAGGTGGTCGGCGAAGACCTCGACGAGACGATCGCCCGGGCCCAGCAGGTCGGACGCGACTGCGGAGCCGTCGACAGCCTCGTCGTCACCGACGCCGCCCGCACGGCCGAGTTGTGGCGGATCCGGGCCGACGGGGCCGGGCTCGCCGGGCGCAGCCCCGCCGGACTGCCCGCGCACGCGGGGTGGGAGGACGCGGCAGTGCCACCAGCGATGCTGGGCAACTACCTCCGCGATTTCGATGCGCTGATGGACGAATACAACGTCACCGGCCTGCCGTACGGGCATTTCGGCGACGGTTGCCTGCACGTGCGCATCGACTGGCCGCTCGACGAGCCCGGCGGCAGCGGCATCTTCCGGGAGTTCCTGGTGGCGGCAAGCACACTGGTCGCCGGCTACGGCGGTTCGCTGTCGGGTGAGCACGGTGACGGCCGCGCCCGCAGCGAACTCCTCCCGCTGATGTACTCACCGGACGCGATGACACTCTTCGCCGCCGTCAAGCACGTTTTCGACCCGGACAACATCCTCAACCCGGGTGTCGTCGTCGACCCCCGCCCGGTCGATGCGGACCTGCGCATCCCCGCCGCCCCGCTCGTGCGCCGCCAACTCGCGATGGCCTATCACAACGACGACGGCGACTTCACCCAGGCCGTGCACCGCTGCACCGGCGTCGGAAAGTGCCGGGCCGACAACACCGCCACCGGGGGTGTGATGTGCCCGTCGTATCAGGCGACACGGGAGGAGAAGGACTCCACCCGCGGCCGCGCGCGCGTCCTGCAGGAAATGATCAACGGCACCGCCGTCGACGGAGGCTGGCGTTCGCCGGAGGTCCACGACGCCCTCGACCTGTGCCTGTCCTGCAAGGGATGTTCCTCGGACTGCCCGACCGGGGTCGACATGGCCGCGTTCAAATCCGAAGTGCTGCACCAGAGCTACAAGGGTCGCATCCGCCCTGCCTCCCACTACTCGCTGGGGTGGCTTCCGCGCTGGGCGAAGATCGCCAGCCGTGCCCCCGGTCCGGTCAACGCCATGATGCGCGTTCCCGGCATCGGACCGCTGGCGTTGTCGTCGGCCGGAGTGGACAGGCGCCGCACCATCCCCCCGTTCGCGAAGCAGACGTTCCGATCCTGGTTCAAGGCCACCGAGAACGACCGTGCCACCACCGGTGACCCGGTGCTGCTGTTCGTGGACTCGTTCACCAACTACTTCACCCCCGAGGTCGGGCACGCCACCGTGCGGGTGCTCGAGGCCGCCGGTTACCGACCGCAGTTGACCGACACGCAGCAGTGCTGCGGACTGACCTGGATCTCGACCGGTCAACTCACCGCGGCGAAGAAGATCCTCGGACGCACCGTCGACGCACTGTCCGGCAGCGCCGCGGCCGGAATCCCGATCGTCGGAATGGAGCCGTCCTGCACCGGGGTCCTGCGTTCAGACGCCGCGGAACTGCTGGGCAGGGCGACCGCTGACCCGGTCGCCGAGGCCACCCGCACCCTGGCGGAACTGTTGACGGACCGAGGGTGGGAACCGCCGTCACTCGAAGGCAAATCCATTGTCGCGCAGCCGCACTGCCACCACCATTCGGTGATGGGGTGGAGTCCGGACGCGCAGCTCCTCGAGAAGGCCGGTGCGCAGGTGCAGCGGTTGGGTGGATGCTGCGGCCTGGCCGGGAACTTCGGCGTCGAGAAGGGGCACTATGAGGTGTCGGTGGCCGTCGCAGAACAGCAGCTTCTCCCCGCCGTGGCCGGAGCCGATGCCGACACCACCATCCTCGCGGACGGATACTCCTGCCGAACCCAGCTCGCTGATCTGACCGATCGCCGCGGCGACCACCTGGCGCAGCTGCTCGCCGCGCAGCTCGACGCGGACCGTGCGCGCAGACGGGACTGACCTCGGATGCGCGTACGACAAGGGGCGGCGGCAGGAGACGGTGTGTCTCGCCTGCCGCCGCCCCGAGCGCTAGTTCGTGACGGGTGCGGGGTGAGTGGTGACGGGTGGGTTGAGGCGTCGGCGGAGTCGGTAGGCGATCAGAGTCGCGACAAGGGCCCCGACGCTCAGGGAGATCTGCGAGCGCGACGATTCGACGTAGAACATCGACACCAGCACGGCGAGGATGCTGCCGGCGGCGAGGATGGACAGGTAGGGGAACAGCCACATCTTCAGGCGGAGTTGGGCGACTTCGTCGCGGGTCATCAGGCCGCGCAGTTTGATCTGCGACATCGCGATCATGAGGTAGACCATCAGGATGGTGGCGCCGGAGGCGTTGAGCAGGAAGGCGAACACGGTTTCGGGGGAGAGGTAGTCGAGGCCGATGCAGGCGAAGCCGACGAGGGTTGCAAGGAGCAGCGAGTTGCGGGGGACGCCGTGCTTGTCCAGCTTTGCGATCCTCTGTGGAGCATCGCCTTTGTGCGCGAGAGTGAAGAGCATCCGCGAGGAGGTGTAGAGGCCGGAGTTCAGGCAGGAGAGTACGGCGACGAGCACCACAGCGTTCATGATGTCGGGTCCGCCGGGGATGCCCATGTGGGTGAGGGCGTCGACGAACGGCGACTGGCCGACCTTGACGTCGGTCCAGGGGACGATGATGGCGAGGAGCAGCACGGAGCCGATGTAGAAGAACCCGATGCGGGCGATCACGGAGTTTGTGGCCTTGGCGACGGCCTTCTCCGGCTCGGCGGATTCGGCGGCGGCGATGGTGGCGATTTCGGGTCCGACCATGGAGAAGACGGCGACGACGACGCCGGAGAGGATGACGGTCCAGCCGTTGGGGGTGAAGCCGTCGTGATCGGTGAGGTTGGAGAAGTCGGCGGAATGGCTCGGCCACAGGCCGAAGACGTAGGCGGCACCGAGGGCGAGGAACAGCAGGATCGCGGCGACCTTGATCCCAGCGAACCAGTATTCGAACTCGCCGAAGTTGCGGACGGAGCGGATGTTCGTGGCGACCATGGCCAACAGCAGGACGGTGGCCATCGTCCAGGAGGGCAGGTCGATCCAGCGTTGCAGCAGTTTGCCGCCGATGACGGCTTCGGCGCCGACCGCGACGACCCAGAAGAACCAGTACAGCCAGCCGGTGGTGAAGCCGGCCCACCCCCCGAAGGCCTTGCGGGCATATCCGGCGAACGATCCGGTCGACGGGTTGGTGGTGGCCATTTCGCCGAGCATGCGCATCACGAGGACGATGACGACACCGGTGATGGCGTAGGACACGAATGCCGCAGGGCCGGAGGTGTGCAGCAGGGCGCTCGAACCGACGAAGAGGCCGGCGCCGATGACACCTCCGATCGCGATCATGGTGAGGTGCCGTTGTTTCAGAGACTTCTGCAACGTCTCGGGCGGTTGTTCGAGAGTGGACATCACACGCTCCAAAGGTCGAGTCGGACACGAGGGCGTCAGGCGCGATCCGTTCCGCGGTGGTGGGACGCTCTGACAGAGGAAGTGCCGAGGGCGGGGCCTGGCGAGGTGGCGAACTTCCGTTCGTGTGTGACCAACGTAACGGCGCAACACGTAGCATGCTAGGGACAAGTGTCAGAACTTTTCGCCCCGTCAGTCAGACACTTGTATGGCCGACGCGGAATGATCGCCGTACGTATCGCCCACGAAACACGCTGTTCACGGAGATGATGAAGTGACTCTCGACGAAGTGGTCACCGAGGTGGCCGAACGACTGTCGGCATCAGTCGTCCTGGTCGACCGGGCGTTCTCGCTGATGGCTTACAGCACCCAGTCGCCGGGTGTCGACAGGGATCGGGTGCAGTCGATCCTCACCCGGAGCTGCCCGCCGGAAGCGCGCGCGTGGTACGAAAGCTTCGGGATTGCCGATACCGCACGCCCGGTGATCACGCCAGAGAATCCGGATATTGAAGCGTCGTCGCGGATCTGTCTTCCGGCTCGCTATGCAGGCGCGGCGTACGGATATCTGTTCGTCCTGCCGAATGAGAACAGCGCCGTGTCCGACGGCGATCTCACCGCCGCAATGTCCCTGGCCGGCCAGGCCGGCGCGCAACTCGCACACACCGCCCGGGGTCGTGACGATATGGCGGTCGCCGTCGCAGACCTCCTCGAAGGCGACCGAAAGGCTTTCGCCCGTGCGATTACTCGCATCGAAGACTCCGGGCTCTTTCCGGACGGTGGCGCGTTGACCGTGCTGGCCGTCGACGGGCTCCTGCCCGCCCCCGGCACGCGCAGTCTGCTGGCGCCGATCGGATCGCTGACCGCCGTCATGGTGCCCGCGGCGGACGGCGCCGTCGACCCTGTCCGGTCCGTTGCCGAAAGCGGTGCGGGTGCCGGTGCTCTGGTCGGAGTGGGAGGTTCGTATCGGGGACTGCGTTCGGCCCGGCGGAGTTGGCAGCAAGCCAAGCTGGGTGTCCGGGTCGCCCGGCACGACGAGTCGACGGAACCGATCGCCTACTGGGAAGAACTCGGCATCTACCGGCTGGCGTCGTGCGGGCCCACCGGCGCCCTCGCCGATGCAGTACTCACGCCGTCGGTGCGGGCCCTGCTCGACCACCGCAACGTCGACCTGCTCGCCACCGCCCGGACGTATCTCGACCGGGCGGGCGATACCGCCGCCACCGCCGCGATCCTCGGCATCCACCGTCAGACCCTGTACTACCGGCTCGCGAAGATCGAGGAGGTCTCCGGCCTCGACCTGTCGGTGGGCGCGCAGCGACTCGAGTTACACGTCGGTCTCACGCTGGGACGCTTCATCTTCGAGCACCAGGGTGTACGGGACACCTCCATCGGACAGGAGAACTGACTTCCTCTCGGAGGAGTCCTCACCGCGTCTCGGCCGTGTTCACCACGGCACGCACGATCTCGGTGACGGCGCGCACGGTGGGCCGGGTCTCCGAGCCGGCGAGGCGCAGGAGCACGATCCGCCTGCCGATCTCCTGGGTGAGGTCGACCCGGATGATCGGTACCGAGCTGTTGAGCCTGATCATCATGTCCGTGACCGGAGCCGCGCCCAGCCCCTTCGCGGCCAGCGCCAAGGAGACGGCGGTGTCGACGATTTCATGTCGTGCGATCGGCTCGAAACCTTCCTGCCGGCACGCGATTCGGATGGCGCGACCGAACTGGGTTTCCGCGGGCGGCAGAATCCAATTCCACTCCGCCGCCTCGCGCAGATCGATCGTGCACTCGGTGCGGATGCCGTAGGCCCCCGAGGAGACGGCGAGCCCGAATCGCTCGCTGCGCAGGGTGATCATCTCGATATCCGGAGTGCGGGGCATCGGCGAATTGGGATAGTCCAGCCCGAAGGCGACGTCGACCTGTCCGCGTTGGACCGCCAGGGCGGCCTCGTCGACGTCGAGTTCCCGGCTGCTGAGGGTGAGGAGCGGGTACTCGCGCTGCGCGGCGGCCACGACCGGCGGCAGTAGCGCGGCGGCGGTGCTGCCGAAGGTGCCGAGCAGAAGGGGCGCGGCCACGTCGTCGTGGACTGCGCGAAGCGCGTCGAGGGCGGTCTGTTCCGCGCCCAGGATCTTCACGGCGTGTTCGGCCAGGACGACGCCGGAATCGGTGAGGACGACGTTGCGTCCCATCTTGGTGACGAGTTGCGAGCCGACGGCCTTCTCCAACGCTGCGATCTGCTGCGATACGGCGCCGGCGGTGTAGCCGAGTTCTTCGGCGACCGCGACCATCGTTCCGCGCCGGGCCAGTTCCCGGAGCGTGACGAGGTGGGCCAGACTTATATTCATATAGGGATCCTAAACGGTTGCGGCTAGTTTTCTTCGCTGGTGCTATTCGATCCGGCAGACCACGATGAACGAGCGGGAACGAATCGTCGAACCGGCGCACTGTTCGAAAACCTCCGGCACACCACGACTTCGCTCTCACCCGAGCCCATCGACCCTGGAGCTGCACGCATGCCGATCACCCCGCAGTGGGAACTTCGCGCCGAGTTCGCTCGCCGCCTCTCGCACATGTACGGGAAGGAAGTTCCCGCTTACACCACGTTGCTCGAGGTGTCGCAGGCCGTCAACGACGCCGTGCTGTCGCGCCCCGGCTCCGACGCCGAACGGCTGGGCTCGATCGCTCGCGTCACCGCCGAACGCCACGGAGCCATCCGCGTGGGCACCCCACAGGAGATGGCGCAGGTGGCACGCGTGTTTTCGGCCATGGGCATGCACCCGGTCGGGTTGTACGACCTGCGCGAGGCGGCTGCCAGTTCCGTCCCGGTCGTCTCGACCGCCTTCCGGCCCACGGACCCGGAGGAACTGGCGCGCAACCCCTTCCGGGTGTTCACGTCCATGCTCGTTCCCGCGGACCGCCGCTTCTTCAGCGCAGATCTGCAGCGGCGCCTCGAGAGTTTCCTCGCCAGGCGCACGTTGTTCACCACCGAACTGCTGGTCCTCGCCGACCGGGCGAGCGAGTACCGGGGGCTGACTTCCGGCGACGCCGAGATGTTCCTGACTCTCGCGACGGCGGCGTTCAAGCTTTCCACCGAGGCCGTCGACCGCGCCTGGTACCACGAACTCGAGCAGGTGTCCTCGGTGGCCGCCGACATCGGCGGCGTCACCAGCACCCACATCAACCACCTGACCCCGCGTGTACTGGACATCGACGATCTCTACGCCCGCATGGAGCGTCGCAGCATCGACATGATCGACACGATCCAGGGACCGCCCCGGTGGGCCGGCCCGGATCTGCTGCTGCGTCAGACCTCGTTCCGGGCCCTCGCCGAACCGCGGGTGTTCCGCGAGGCCGACGGCAGCGTCGAGAAGGGTTCGCTGCGAGTGCGTTTCGGTGAGGTCGAAGCCCGCGGCATCGCCGCCACCGTCCGCGGACGGGAGGTCTACGACCGGTTGACGGTCGAGACCGAGCAGGCGGTCCGGGAGGCGGCCGCCGCCGCGCCGGTGTCGGCCGAGGTACGCAATCAGATCGCCGCGGAGCTGTGGAATCAGCAGATGCCTGCCACCGAGCAGGGATTGGCCCTGCACGACCTCGCCTACTTCACCTACACCGTGAACACCGGCAAGCAGCGGGGCGGGCACGCGCCGTCCAGGTCGCTGCCCGATCTGATCGACCAGGGCTGGGTCCGCCCCGAGCCGATCGTCTACGAGGACTTCCTGCCGAAGTCCGCTGCGGGGATCTTCCAGTCGAACCTGACGTCGGACGGTCGCAAGGACACCACCCAGTCGACAGCCGCTGTCGACGCCGCCTGGATGGAGGGAGTTCTGGGCTGTCCCCTGCACGACCCGTACGCGCTCTATGACGGGATCCGCCGCGCATCCCTCGATCGTGTGGCCACCGAACTGCACATCCGCGGACCCATCGAAGTACCTGCACCCATCGCTACCCCACCCATCGCTACCCAGGGAGTCAAGTAAATGAGCACCGCTGTCGCCGACACCATCACCCTGCCCACCACCGACGAACTGCGCACCCTCGCACGCACCAGCCTGCAGCGATGTGGGGTCGACCCGGCCGTCCTCGACACCGCCGGGGTGAAGAACACCATCACCGCCCGCACCCCGGTCACCGGGGAGAGCCTGTTCGACTACCCGGCTGCAGGCGCCGCCGACGTCGAGGCCGCGATCGACGCCGCCCACGACGCGTTCCTGCAGTGGCGTACCGTTCCCGGCCCGGTCCGCGGATTCCTGATCAAGCGCCTCGGCGAACTGCTCACCGCGCACAAGGAAGACGTCGCCAACCTGATCAGCATCGAGGTCGGCAAGATCCGCTCGGAGGCCCTCGGCGAGGTCCAGGAAATGATCGACATCTGTGACTTCGCGGTCGGTCTGTCCCGCCAGCTCGACGGCCGCACCATGCCCTCGGAGCGCCCCGGCCACCGCCTGATGGAGACCTGGCACCCGCTCGGTGTCGTCGGTGTCGTCTCCGCGTTCAACTTCCCGGCCGCGGTGTGGTCCTGGAACCTCGCCCTGGCCATCGTCTGCGGTGATGCGGTGATCTGGAAGCCGGCACAGCTGACCACCCTGACCGCCGCCGCATGCTCGGCGCTGTTCGACCGCGCCGCAGCGGAATCGGGCGCACCGGCCAACCTGAACGTCCTCGTCTCGGCGAGTGCGGCCGACACGCAGGCCCTGATCGACAGCCCGAAGGTGCCGCTGATCTCCGCCACCGGTTCCGAGCGAATGGGGGAGCAGATCGCCCCGCGCGTCGCCGCCCGCTTCGGCCGGGCGATCCTCGAACTCGGCGGAAACAATGCCGCGATCGTCACCCCGTCCGCGGACCTCGATCTCGCCACCCGCGGCATCGTCTTCGCCGCCGCCGGCACCGCAGGTCAGCGCTGCACCTCGATGCGCCGCATCATCGTTCACCGGGACATCGCCGACGAACTCCTCGACCGCATCACCGAGGTCTACCGGCGCCTCCCGATCGGCGACCCGTTCGCCGACGGCACCCTGGTGGGCCCGCTGATCGACGGCAAGTCCCACGCCAACATGACCGAAGCCCTCGACCAAGCCGTCGCGCAGGGCGGGCAGATCCTCGCCGGTGGTCAGCGCCGGCCGAGCAGCGACAATTCGTACTACGTCGAGCCCGCGATCGTGCGGATGCCGACCCAGAGCGAGATCGTCAAGGACGAAACCTTCGCACCGATCCTCTACGTGCTGACCTACGACACGTTCGAGGAGGCGATCGCCCTGCACAACGACGTCCCGCAGGGTCTGTCGTCGTCGATCTTCACCACCGACCAGCGTGAGGCCGAGCGATTCATCGCCGCCGACGGTTCGGACTGCGGCATCGTCAACGTCAACATCGGCACGTCCGGCGCCGAGATCGGCGGCGCGTTCGGCGGCGAGAAGACCACCGGCGGCGGCCGCGAATCCGGCTCCGACGCCTGGCGCGCCTACATGCGCCGCGCCACGAACACCGTCAACTACTCCCGTGAGCTGCCCCTGGCTCAGGGCGTCAACTTCGCCTGAAACCCCTTCGAATCGCACGAGGAGCAACGACGATGTTCGAATTGATCGACGAATGGGGCCCGGAGAAGGTCGTGTGTGTCTCCGACGCACGCACCGGCATGCGCGGCGTTCTGGTCATCGACAACACCGCCCGCGGAATGGGCAAGGGCGGCACCCGCATGTCCACCACCGTCAGTGTCGGCGAGGTCGCCCGGCTGGCCCGGAACATGACCTGGAAATGGGCCGGGGTCGACCTCTTCTACGGCGGCGCCAAGGCCGGGATCTGGGCCGACCCGAACGCCGAGTCGAAGGAAGCGGTCCTGCGGGCGTTCGTGCGAGCCCTGCGCAACGAGGTCCCCGAGGAATACGTCTTCGGGCTCGACGTCGGACTGACCGAGAAGGACGCCGCGATCATGCTCGACGAGGTCGGTGGCCGGGGCGGCGCCGTCGGCACCCCACACGCGCTCGGCGGACTCCCGTACGACCAACTCGGCGTCACCGGCCACGGAGTCGCGGAGTCGGCCGACGCCGCCGCGCAGGCGATCGGCCTGTCCACCGGTTCGCTGAGCGTATCCATCCAGGGCTTCGGAGCGGTCGGCGCGGCGAGCGCGAAACGCCTTGCCGAACTGGGCGCGACCGTCGTCGCGGTCTCGACGTCGCGAGGTGGCATCCACAACCCGGACGGCCTCGACGTCGCCACCCTGCTCGACCTGCGCGAACGATACGGTGACGGACTGGTCGACGAGTACTCCGACGCCAAGCCGCTCGCCGCCGGGGAAGAACTCTCGGTGACGGCGGACGTCCTGATCCCGGCAGCATTGCAGGACGTCATCGACGCCGATCTCGCCCGGACGTTGCCCGCCAGGATCGTCGTCGAAGGCGCGAACCTGCCGAGCAGCCCCGAGGCGCAGTCGGTGCTGCACGGCCGCGGCGTGACCGTCGTCCCGGACTTCATCGCCAACGCCGGCGGCGTGGTGGCCGCAGCGGTGGCCATGGACGCGCGCTACTCCGGTATCCGTCCGGAACCCGCCGCGGTGTTCGCCAACATCTCGAACAAGCTGCGCGCCAGCACCATCGACACCCTCGATGCGTCGAAGGCTCAGGGTCGTACCACCCACGAGGTGGCGCGCAGCACCGCCCAGGACCGCGTGCGCGAAGCCATGGTGTTGCGTGGACGGGCTCCGCGGAACGCAGCGCTCTAGAAGACGGTTCGGCATAACATAATCACTCTTCAGGAAAGAAGAAGCGACATGAGCAAGGAACTCCCCGAGCAGGCATCCGTCGTCGTGATCGGTGGTGGCGTCATCGGCGCCAGTATCGCGTTCCACCTCGCCGAATCCGGGGTCTCCGATGTCGTCCTCCTGGAAAAGGACGAGTTGGCCTGTGGCTCGACCTGTAAGGCCGCAGGCGGCGTCCGTGCGTCGTTCAGCAACGAGGCCAACATCGCGATCGGTCTGCGCGGCCTCGAGGTGTATTCGCGGTTCGCCCAGGACTACGGTCAGGAGATCGACTTCAGCCGCGACGGCTACCTCTACCTTCTCTCGGACCAGACCAACGTCGACATCTTCACCGAAAGCGTGGCGCTGCAGAACCGGCACGGTGTTCCGAGCCGGATGATCACTCCCGACGAGGCGAAGAAGATCTCGCCGCTCATCAGTACCGACGGACTCCTCGCTGCCTCCTGGTCCCCCCAGGACGGCAAGGCGACACCGGAATCGGTGGTGATGGGGTACGCCGCGGCCGCCCGTCGCCGCGGCGCCCGCATCATCCGGCACTGCGCGGTCACCGACATCGAGAGCACGGGCGGCACCATCACCGCCGTCGTCACCGAACACGGACGTATCACGACGAGCACCGTGGTCTGCGCCGCCGGGGCGTGGTCGGCGGAGATCGGCACCATGGTCGGGGTGAACATCCCCGTGGTCCCCGTCCGCCGTCAGATCGCGTTCACCGAGCCGCTGTCCGAGTTGCCCGAGTTCTCGCCGTCGCTGACCATCGACTTTCCCTCGAACTTCTACTTCCATCCCGAAGGCAAGGGCCTGTTGCTCGGCTGGTCCGACCCGAACGAGCCCGAGGGATTCAACCTCAGGTTCGAACTCGAGGACTGGTTGATGGGTCTCGGCGCGATCGCCGAGACCCGGGTGCCTGCCGTTCTGGACTACGGCATCAGCACCGGCTGGGCCGGACTCTACGAGGTCACTCCCGACCGCAACCAGATCATCGACCGATCCACCGAGGTGGAAGGCCTGCTCATCGCCACCGGTTACTCCGGCCACGGCTTCCTGATGGGACCGGCGACCGGTGAGATCGTGCGCGACCTCTACCACAGCAGGGAGCCCGGTTACGACATCAGTTCGTTTGCTCTGCGCCGCTTCGCGAAGACCGGCATCGGCGCAGGCGAGACGAACATCGTCTGACCGGACGCACCACCGGGACTGCGGTTCCATCCCTCGAGGAAGACTGGGGCCCGACCTGTCCGAGCACGAACCGACACCTGGAGCAGTTGTGCCGACCTTCGATCCCGGACCGCCGGCCGCACTACCACCCGCCCGGGAATTCGCCGGCATCGAAGTGGTCGATGCCAGCGAACACAACCTCGCCCACGTCGATGTGTTCATTCCCCGGGACTGCATCGTCGCGTTCACGGGGGTGTCGGGATCGGGCAAGTCGTCGTTGGCCTTCGGTACCATCTACGCCGAAGCGCAACGACGCTTTCTCGAGTCCGTCACCCCGTACGCGCGCCGATTGATGGATCAGGTCGGAGCACCCAGGGTGGGGGACATCACGGGGCTTCCACCCGCGGTCGCGTTGCAGCAGGCCCGCGGTCACACCTCCGCCAGATCGTCGGTCGGCACCCTCACCCACATCTCCAACGTGCTGCGCATGCTGTTCTCCCGGGCCGGCACCTACCCGCCGGACGCCCCCATCCTCGACTCGAACGCCTTCTCGCCCAACACACCGGAAGGAGGATGCCCGACCTGCCACGGACTCGGACGCACCCACGACGTCGACGTCGACGCCCTGGTGCCGGACCCGAACCGCAGTATCCGCGACGGCGCCGTCGCCGCCTGGCCCGGCGCCTGGCTGGGGAAGAACTACCGCGACATCCTCGACACCCTCGGCATCGATGTGGACCGCCCATGGTCGGAACTCCCTGCAGATCAACGTGAGTGGATCCTCACCACCGATGAGCAGCCCACCGTCACGGTGTCACCGATCCGCGACCCGGGCAAGATGGTGCGCGACTACCAGGGAACGTTCTCGAGCGCCCGCACCTACGTCTTGCACACCTTCGCGACGACGAAGAGCGCAACCCAGCGGGCGAAGGTGTCGCGATATCTGGTCTCCCGCCCCTGCGGCGCATGCGACGGCAAGCGGCTGCGACCCGAGGCACTGGCGGTGCGGTTCGCCGGCCTCGACATCGCCGACGCGACCGAACTGCCACTGGCCGAGCTGGCCACGGTTCTCGAAACCGCGGTCCCCTCACACGATGCCTCCGCAGACGACGCCACCGTTCGAGCATCGGAGGCGTTGGTGGACAACCTACTCGGACGCCTCCGAGGGTTGTCCGAGCTCGGGCTGGGATACCTGAGTCTCGGCCGATCGACCACCACCCTGTCGCCGGGAGAGCTTCAGCGCCTTCGGTTGGCCACCCAGCTGCAGTCGGGCCTGTTCGGCGTGCTGTACGTCCTGGACGAGCCGTCCGCGGGCCTGCACCCCGCCGACACCGAGGCGCTGGTCGCCGCCGTGCGGCGGCTTCGCGCCGCAGGCAACTCCGTCTTCGTCATCGAACACAACCTCGACGTCGTCCGGGCGGCGGACTGGATCGTCGACGTCGGCCCCGATGCCGGGGAGCACGGTGGGAGGGTCCTCTACAGCGGCACGGTGGACGGTCTCGCGAAGATTCCCGAATCCGTCACCCGCCGATACCTTTTCGAACCACTGGAGAGTTGCCCCGAGCCCGCACAGCCGAGCAGGTGGATCGAACTCTCCGGCATCACGATGCACAATCTGCAGGATCTGAGTGTGCGGATCCCGCTCGGGGTGCTCACCGCGGTCACCGGCGTGTCCGGCTCCGGCAAATCCACACTCGTCAGCCGTGTGCTCACGGACGTCGTCGGCCGGCACCTCGGCGTCGACGACGAACCCGGCCCCGACACCGTGGGCGACGACGCCGACGACTCCACGGCTGTCCTGGCCGACGGCCGGGACATCGCCGAACCGACCGTGGTGTCGTCCCACGGGCTCGGACACATCGACCGGCTGGTGCGTGTGGACCAGACCCCGATCGGGCGGACGCCGCGCTCGAATCTCGCGACCTACACCGGACTGTTCGACGTGATCCGGAAACTCTTCGCTGCACACCCCACCGCCCGCGAACGCGGATACAGTCCCGGCCGTTTCTCGTTCAACGTCACCGGTGGCCGATGCGACGAGTGCGAGGGTGCCGGCGCGATCACCATCGGCATGCTGTTTCTCCCCGAGGCCTCCGCGCCGTGCCCGGCCTGCGCCGGCGCACGCTACAACTCCGAGACTCTCGAGATCCTGGTCGACGGCCGATCGATCGCCGACGTCCTCGCGATGACCGTCGACGACGCCCGGGACTTCCTGAACCATGTCCCGGCCGCCAAGAAGAGCCTCGACATGCTGGTAGAGGTGGGTCTCGGATATCTGCGGCTCGGCCAATCCGCCACTACGCTGTCGGGTGGGGAGGCGCAACGCGTCAAGCTGGCCAGCGAACTGCAGCGCGTCCGATCCGGGCACACGCTCTACGTGCTCGACGAACCCACGACCGGATTACACCCCGCCGATGTGGACCGACTCATGGTGGTGCTGCGCCGTCTCGTCGCGGCGGAGAACAGCGTCGTCCTGGTCGAACACGACATGTCGGTGATCGCCTCAGCGGACTGGATGATCGATCTCGGGCCCGGCGGCGGAGACAACGGCGGCCGCATCATCGCCTCGGGTCAGCCGGCGATTGTCGCGGAGACGGCCGACTCCGCCACCGCCGCATATCTCGGCCGGCACTTCGCACCGTCGGCGGTGTAGGTCCGGGGGAGGGCCCGCTAGCGTCACGCCACGGGCGAGGTCCCCTTTCGCGGAGAAATGAAAAGAACAGACAGCTTTTGGTGGCGCCGGAATACCCAGCGATCGCGCTCGAAGTCGCTAACCGTCACGGTCGAATTTTCCGATGCGCAGTAATGGTGCATTTCGGATTATTCCGCCCGAGTTCTTCGACGGCGTGTTCCGCCGCCGAGGTATTCATACGTACAGATCAGAGTGATGGCCAGGCTGGCCCCAGGTGAGCCTGGCCATCGCGTGTCGGATCTCTCCGCTGGTCAGCCGAGTCCGATTCCGCCGCCGAACGTGAGGCTGAGCCACTTCAGGAACGCCTCGAATGCGACGTTGAAGTCGATTCCTGCAGAACCCATCAGAATTCACTCCTCTGTTGGTGATGAAAATCCACGGGATCGTCGATCGCCGCTTACTTCATTTATCGCGTTCGCGATCTCGGGGCGTTTCACCAAACCGGAATTTTCTCACATATTGAAATTTGACAACCGTCCATTTTGATCTGAACAATGGTTCGAGGGATGGACGCCATTTCGGGTGAAGGTTTGTCTGTTTCTGGGCCTTACGACGGAGATCGGGCCGTGCGCCCCGGATCAGAACGGACGGCGAAGGAGTGAGAACGTCATGGCGACGGCAGACGAGCAGGCCGGGACACCGGACAGCACGGCGGTTCGAGTCGCCCTGTGGCGGGCGATGCACGTGCTGGTCGACCCGCCGCCGCACGTTTTCGTCGACGAGATCGGCCTGCAGCTGGCGGCCCCGGACGAGGGCTGGCGGGATCGCCCGGACATGGATCCGACCGGCACCAGCGGGTTTCGGGCGGCCATCGTCGCCCGTGCTCGCTTCATCGAGGATCTGGTCGCCGAGCAGGCAGGCCGCGGCGTCGTCCAGTACGTCGTCCTGGGGGCGGGCCTGGACACGTTTGCCCAGCGCAGGACGGAGATCGCCGCCCGCATGCGGGTCTTCGAGGTCGACCAGCCGAGCCCTCAGGCGTGGAAGCGGCAACGGCTGACCGACGTGGGTTTCGGTGTCCCGGAATGGCTTCGGATGGTGCCGGTGGATTTCGAGGCGAACGAGTCGTGGTCGGAGCGGCTTGTCGCGGCGGGCTTCGATCCTGGCAGGCCCGCGGTCGTCGTCTCCACCGGCGTCACCATGTACCTCACGAAAGGAGCCACCGCCGCCACCCTGCGCCAGCTCGCCGGTCTCGCTCCCGGTTCGACGCTGGCGATGACGTTCCTGCTGCCCACCGATCTCGTCGACGTCGCCGATCGCGCCGGACTCCAGGTGTCCGAGAACGGCGCGCGGGCGTCCGGAACGCCGTTCGTCAGCTTCTACACCCCGCAGGAGATGCTGGCACTGGCCCGCGACTCCGGCTTCGACAGCCCCCGGCACGTGTCGGGGGCCTCGCTCGCCGAACGCTACTTCGCCGACCGCACCGACGGCCTGCGGCCGTCGAGCGGCGAGGACCTGTTGGTGGCCACTATCTGATGGCGTCCGTTAACGCCGTCCCCGGTCGCGTGACCGTGTCGTGATCGTGGGTCGGCATGGTGTCCAAGCCGGTGCAATCTCGCCTCGAGATAACGCTACTGTGTGGTACAGGTCACAAGTTGGTATCGCGATGTTAGCCGGGAATCGCGCCGCGTGCCGCGTCACCAGGGCAAACAGCCGTGGAGCTGGACATGTGTCTAGATGACAGGTGCGGCTCGGTCCGCTACAACTGATCGTGCATCGACAGTGACGTGACTCACATTTTGCGTCCGGACGGGATCGCCGGCACACCGGCGGCAGATGCACGAGAGCGAAGGAGTACTGCGGAATGATCGAGGACAGCACCGAACCATCCCTCACTCCAGTCCCCAGCCCGACGCGCCTGGTTCCGCGCAGGCGCCCCGATGGCCGAGAACTGCTCGGCACGGCGAAGGGCATTCTGATTGCAGGCCGCGGCTGCTCTGACGCCCAGGCGTTCGACGAACTTCTCGACGTCGCACGACGCCATCACCTGACCGTCCTCGGCGCCGCCCGGAGCCTGGTCGAGCTGGCAGCCGGCCCCTCCTCCCGGCCGCGCAGGACCGACACCGCCCGATTCGACGAGTGGGAGCAGTTGGTCGCCCAGCTCCCTCCCCGCCGACACGCTCAGGCAAGTTGACGCAACAGGGGGCGGTGGGCGGCATTCAGGCCGATCCCGACGAGATCAGCGGAACGGAATCGGGCCACCTGCGCGAAACCACGTCGTCGCTCACCCCCGACGCGGTCGTATGGCCGGACCCGAGCCCGCTCGATTCGTGGTGGAAGCGTGTGGTCATCGACCACGCGACCGCGCTCGCCGAGGGTGAACCCTCCATGTACGCCGAGGGCGAGCCCTCCGTATACGCCGAGGGCGAGCCCTCCACGCGGCACGAGTAGGCGTCCGAGATTCTTCTTTCGCTGTCGATCATTGTCTCGCCCGCGTAGGGGGAGGAGTGTGGGAGATGGGGATTGGCCGTCGGCGCCGCGGGGCGCCGCCCGAGGAGAAGGATGCCATCGTGTATGCACGCTCTTCCACCTTTGATGCGCACCCGTCGTTCATCGACGAGGGGATCAAGCACGTGCGCGACACCGTGATGCCCGCGCTCGCCGACATCGCAGGGTCCGCCGGAATGTCCTTGCTGGTCGATCGAGGCTCCGGCCGGTGCATCGCCACGAGCTCCTGGACGGACGACGAGGCTCTGCGCGCGAGCGAAGCACCTGTTCGACAGCTGCGTGACCGCATGGCCGAGGTTTTCCACGCCACCGCGACCGTGTCGCGGTGGGACATCGCGGCCCTGCACCGTGACCACCGCTCACATCAAGGCGCCTGGGTGCGGGTCGCGTGGCTCGAGGTCGAGCCGGGGCACCTGGACCGTGTGATCGACGTGTACAAGATGTCCTCGCTGCCCGCCATGCACGACCTCGAGGGATTCTGCAGCGCGAGTCTGCTCGTCGATCCGGCCGCCGGTCGTGTGGTGTCGTCGATGACCTTCGACAAGGCCCCGCCTGCGGGCGGTGGTACCGGTGAAGTGGCCGAGAATGTCGGAACGTCGGAAATGTGCGAGTCCGGCGCTCGGCTCCTCGAGGTGGGGGAGTTCGAATTGGCGATCGCTCATCTGCACGTCCCCGAGATGGCGTGACGAGCCGATCATGTGAGGTGGGCTTCGAAGGGTGGCGACTTCCGTATCCCTACGGTCAGGGGGTCGATGCACGAGAGTAGGTGATCGTTCTCCCTCCTGTTGCCTATCGAGATTCTGATTTCCCGGGGTCCCGCCAGCCGGACAAGTGCACCGAGCTGCGCCAGGAGTCGTACCTTCTCCGGTGCGGCGTGATGGTGGGGAAGGAACAGGAAGTTCGCCTGGCTGGGGACTACCTCGATCCCCGCACCTGTCAGAGTGTCGTATACACGCCTCCTCTCGGACACCGTTGCAGTGATGCGAGATTCGAGGGCAGCCGTCACCGCGGGTTCGAGACACGCGAGGGCTGCCGCCTGAGCCACCGTGGAGACGGAGAAGGGGATGCGTACGGCGCGCAGCAAGGAGCCGACATCGGGGGACGACAGGGCATAACCGATCCGCAGTCCCGCCAATCCCGCGGACTTCGACAGCGACGCGAGCACGACGACGTTCGGGAATCGTCCGAGGAGTCTGGGGCCGCTCGCAGCGTCGGGATCGGTGACGAACTCGCGATAGCACTCGTCGAGGACGATCAGCAGGTCTTCGGGTACCGCCTCCATGAAGGCCTCGAGCGCGGTGTGGTCGACAGTGGTGCCGGTCGGGTTGTTCGGCAGGCATAGAAGTACCACCCGAGTGCGGTCGTTGATTGCGGCGAGGATGCGAGCGAGATCGAGGCGGTGGTCGGGCGTGAGCGCGACGCGAATCGGTGTCGCTCCCGCAAGCAGCGTGGTGTGCTCGTAGCTCGAGAACGAAGGCCATCCGTAGACGATTTCAGTTCCCGGGCCGGCGCATGCCGTGACGATGTTGCGCAGGAGACTGCTGGATCCGCTGTCGACGCTCACCTGATCGGGGGACAGGTGCCACCGACTGGCGAGGGCCTCGGTCAGTTCCCTGCTGTCGAAGTCCGGGTACCGATTGGCCCGGGTGATGCTCGCGCGGATCGCCGCCGCCACCCTGTCGTCCGGCGGGAAGGGCGACTCGTTCGAAGCGAGCCGCGCTGCTGGTCTCATGGACGATCCGGAGTCGCCGGGAACGTAGCTGTCGATCTCGAGGATGCCGGGGCGGTGTCGGATCATGTGAGGTCGGCGTCGGTGGCGCGGTGGACCCAGTTCGCGAACTTCTCGGAGCGAGCACGGTCGGCCAGATAGCGTCGAACTATGCGTTCGACGTAGTCGGCCACGTCTGTGGCGGGTAGTTTGTGGCCGCGCAGTTTGCGCCCGAAGCTCGTGTCCAGGCCGAGGCTGCCGCCGAGATGAACCTGGAATCCCTCGACCTGTTCGGAGTCGGCGTTGGTCACGATCATGCCCTTGAGGCCGATGTCGGCGACCTGAATGCGTGCGCACGAGTTGGGGCACCCGTTGAGGTGCAACGTGATCGGGTGCTCGAGTCGATCCTGGACGTCGGCGAGTCGGTCCTCGATCTCGGAGATGACGGTGGCGGCCCGCGCCTTGGTCTCGACGATCCCGAATTTGCAGAATTCGATGCCGGTGCATGCCATGGTGCTCCGTCGCCAGGGTGACGGACGCGACGGGAATCCGAGACTGTGGAGACTGGATTGGAGTGGGTCGATCTGTTCGTCGGGCACGTCGAGGACGACCAGCTTCTGCATCGGGGTGATGCGGACCCGTCGGGATCCGGAGGACTCGGCAACGCTCGCCAGGTCGATGAGCATGGTGCCTCCGACTCTGCCGACGACAGGTGCGATTCCCACGGCGTTGAGACCGTTTTTCTGCCGCTGGATTCCGACGTGGTCGCGTGGTTCGTCGAGCGGCTCGGGCGCGGGACCATCGATCATCGGGTGTCCGAGGTACTCCTTCTCGAGCACGTCGCGGAACTTCTCGACACCCCAGTCCGCGACCAGGAACTTCAGGCGTGCCTTCGCCCGCAGGCGTCGATAACCGTGGTCACGGAAGAGGGAGACGATGCCGATCCACACGTCGGGCACGTCCTCGAGCGGAACCCATGCGCCCAATCGTTCGCCGATGCGAGGATTGGTCGACAGGCCGCCGCCTACCCAGACATCCAGTCCTGGAACGTGTTCCGGGTGTTCGACGCCGATGAATGCGACATCGTTGATTTCGTGGACGACGTCCTGGAGTCCGGAGATGGCGGTCTTGAACTTGCGCGGCAGGTTGGAGTATTCGGGGTTCGCGATCAATCTGCGGGTGATCTCGCGCAGTGCGGGCGTGGCGTCGAGGACCTCGTCGACGGCGATGCCTGCCATCGGCGAGCCGAGGACCACGCGCGGGGTGTCACCTGCGGATTCGGCTGTGGTGAGGCCTACCCCCTCGAGCCTCCGCCAGATGTCGGGTAGGTCCTCGACCCTGATCCAGTGCAGCTGAATGTTCTGGCGGTCGGTGAGGTCCGCGGTGTCGCGGGCGAACTGCCGGGAGACTTCGCCGACGACGCGCAGCTGTTCGGTGGTCAGTGCTCCTCCATCGATGCGGATGCGGAGCATGAAGTGCTCGTCCTCGAGCTCTTCCGGTGGCAACGTGGCGGTTCGGCCGCCGTCGATGCCGGGTGCGCGCTGGGTGTAGAGCCCCCACCAGCGGAACCGGCTTCGACGATCGGTGGGGTCGATGCCGGCGACACCGGTGCGGCAGTACACCTCTTCGATCCGTTTGCGCACGTTGAGGCCGTCATCATCCTGCTTGACTTTCTCGTTCACGTTGAGTGGCTCGCGATCGCCCTGTGCCCATTGCCCCTCTGGGCGCTGGGGCTTCGCTCGGGCAGGACGGGTCGTCGGTGTCGTCATCCGGTGCTCCTGTCGAAACTGTGTGGGCCAAACTGTAGCGTAGGCGAATAGATCGTGCATTAATAATATGTGCACGCCTCGATTTTTCGCGAAGTGAAGGATGAACCATGAGCAGAAGCAATTTTCTGGTCGACGCAGACTGGGTCGTCGAACACGGGAAGGACCCCGACGTCGTCCTCGTCGAGGTGGATGAGGACACCACCCAGTACGAGAAGAACCACATCGACGGTGCCGTCCGCATCGACTGGAAACGCGACCTTCAAGATCCCGTACGCCGCGACTTCATCGACCGGCGATCGTTCGAGAAACTCCTGTCCGAGCGGGGAATCGCCAACGGCGACACGGTGATCCTGTACGGCGGGAACAACAATTGGTTCGCGGCCTACGCGTACTGGTACTTCAAGCTCTACGGTCACCGCGACGTCCGGCTGCTCGACGGCGGACGCAAGAAGTGGGAGCTCGACGGCCGGCCGTTGTCGAGCGATACTGTCGCCCGACCGGCTACCGACTACGTGGCGTCCGAGCCCGTGTCGGGTATCCGCGCGCACCGCGACGAGGTGATCGAGCAGATAGGAACGAAGAGCATCGTCGACGTCCGGTCGCCCGATGAATTCTCCGGCAAGATCCTCGCTCCGGCGCAGTTCCCGCAGGAACAACCCCAGGTTCCGGGGCACGTCCCGACCGCTGTCAACGTGCCGTGGTCCAAGGCTGCCGCTGACGACGGCACCTTCCTCGGCGAGGGCGAACTCCGCGCCCTGTATGCCGATGCCGGTCTCGACGACACGAAGGACATCATCGTCTATTGCCGAATCGGCGAGCGATCCGCGCACAGTTGGTTCGTGCTCCACGAACTGCTCGGCTACCCCGAGGTCCGGAACTACGACGGCTCCTGGGTGGAGTACGGCTCGTTGGTCGGCGTCCCGGTCGAGAGGTGACCTGCCTTGATCGGCTCTCGCTTCGTCGAACTCAATCAACGCGTGCGGTTCATGATGTTCACCGTGTTCCAGGTGGTCCCCGGCGTGCTTCCCGGTGTGCGCGCCGAGGTCGTGGAGGATGCACGTGCCTACTTCGAGGGAGTCGCCGAGTCCGGTGTCGTGCTCCGCGGAATTTGCGACGTCGCAGGACTGCGTGCAGACGCCGACTTCATGATCTGGACGCATGCCGACACCGTCGAAGGGTTGCAGGCGGCCTACTCGGGCTTTCGGCGCTGCCGACTCGGGCGAGCGTGTACCACGGTCTGGAGTGCGGCCGCGCTCCACCGGCCGGCCGAATTCAATCGCAGCCATATCGCTGCATACGTGGCCGATGAGGAGCCGGGGCAGTTCGTGTGCGTGTACCCGTTCAACCGATCGCTCGAGTGGTATCTGCTGCCGGACGTCGAACGGCGACGGCAGCTCGCCGAGCACGGCCGAGCGGCTCGTGCCTACCCGGATGTGCGTGCCAACACCGTGAGTTCCTTCGGATTGAGCGACTACGAGTGGATCCTCGCCTTCGAGGCTCCGGACCCGAGCCGGATAGTCGACATGATGCGAGACCTTCGCGCCACCGACGCGCGCCGGCACGTTCGGCTGGAAACGCCCTTTTTCTCCGGCCCGCGAACCGGCCTCGATACCCTCGTTGCGCGTCTGCCTTGACGATCGTCGAGCGCCTCCAGATTGATTCGTGCAATATTAGTTATTGCACGAATTAATCTGGTAGCCTGGTCGCATGACCGCAGACGTGCAGCAGAGTGAGGCCGGCGACGATCTACTTGCTCTTGACCGGCAGGTGTGTTTCGCACTCGCGATCGCGAACCGGGCGGTGCTCGCCGTCTACCGCCCCTTGCTCGAACCGATGGGGCTGACTCATCCGCAGTATCTGGTGATGCTCGCTCTCTGGGGAAAGGCCCCGATGGCGGTCAAGGAGATCGGGACCGCGCTGCAACTCGATTCACCCACCCTCTCGCCGCTCCTCAAGCGCCTCGAGGCGTCTGGACTGATCACGCGCACCCGCAGCCGGGCCGATGAGCGGCAATTGGATGTCGAGCTGACCGAAGCCGGTGCTGCGCTGCGGGCGGAAGCAGTGAAGATTCCGCCCGCCGTGATCGAAAAGCTCGGTGTCAGCCTGGCCGAACTCGAGGAACTTCACGACGTTCTCACCCGCGTCAATCAGGCTGCGCTCAGAGCGGGCGCGCTCGATCAATGAGGGAAAACATGTCGAATTCGATTCCAGCACAACATGAACAGGTTGTTGTCATGTCGCGAAAGACGCAACGAACCCGGCCCGGCCCCCTGCAGTGGCTGGGCTACGCGGTGGGCCGCACACTTCCCGACTCCATGCAGGACTGGGTCCGCAACGACCTGGTCGGTGACTGGGCCGTTCCCCGGCACCTCGTTCGCAGCATGGTCCCGTTCGTTCCGGTCTTCGCCGCGTTCTTTCTGTTCCCGGGTCCGCTCGGGCTGCGAGCCTCCATGGTCCTGCTCGGAGTGCTACTCGCCGTGTTCTATGCGGTGTCGTATATGGCGCAGAACCGATCTCGACGCCTCGAGAGGCACGGGCTGCCGCCCGATCTGGAGAACCCGAAGAAGGCGTCCCGTCATGACGCCGAAAAGGCGGCGTACGAGAAGCTTCACGGACCTTCCGTCACCTGGGGCGTCGAGCGGCGGGGCGGCAACGAACTCCGCTGAAGCCGGTCGATCAGCCCGAGAACGGTCACATGGTGAGGACCATGCGATAGCGTGCCCGCCCTTCCTCCATCGCGGCGTAGGTCTCCGCGGCTTCGCTCAGGGGCCGCTCCTCGATCCGGGCGCGCACGCCGGACAGGACCGCGAATTGCATCGTCTCCTCGACGTCGCGGGCGGTGCCGGAGGGGTGGCCGGTGACGTTGACGCCGGGAGTGATCAGCTGCAGGGGACTGATCGGCAGTGGGTCGGGCGTGACACCGACGACGGTGAGCTCACCGAGCGGAAGCAGCCCGCCGACCACGGCACCCATCGCCTTCGAATTCGCCGCGGTACCCAGAACCACCGACACGCCACCGAGTGCACGTAATGCTTCGCTGACGTCGCCGGCGGTGGAGTCGATGTAGTGATGGGCGCCCAGCTGGCGAGCGTCGTCGGCTTTGTCGGCGCCACGAGCGATGGCAATCGTCTCGAAGCCCATCGCCCGGGCGAACTGCACCCCGAGGTGGCCGAGCCCGCCGATGCCCAGGATGGCGACGCGGTCGCCCGGAACTGCTCGTGTCTTCCGCAGCGCGTCGAACGTCGTGACCCCGGCGCAGCCCAGGGGTGCGGCCTCGGTGAAGGACAGTTCGCTCGGAATCCGGGCGAGCGCGTTGGCGGGAACCGTCACGGACTCCGCGTATCCGCCGGGGTACTGCCAGCTCGGCACCTGCAATTTCTCGCAATAGATGAAGGTGCCCTTGCGGCACGGAATGCACTGGTTGCAGTGCCCGCCGAACCAGCCCACCCCGACGCGGTCGCCAACGGCATAGTTGTCGACGCCGGCACCGAGTTCGGCTATGGTTCCGGCGATTTCGTGACCCAGTGTCAACGGCCACGACATCTCGGGGAACGCGCCGCTGACGAACGCGTGGTCGGTGCCGCACACGCCGCACGCGGAGACGGCTATGCGAACGTGGTCGCGCGGTGGCGATTCCGTTTCGACGTCGACGAGTGTCAGCGGCTCGCCGGGGGCCTGGACGTGAACTGCCTGATGGGTTGGCATCTGCATCATTCCTGTCTGTCATCGTGAGCGATCGAGACCCACGTTCCAGTCAAGACCCTCGGCGGAACTCCTGACAAGGGTTGACGCAGGCTGTGGGGCGCCTCTTCCGAGCTCGCGCATGTCCGGTATTGACACCGGGGGTGCCGGGGGTCACAATTCACGAAGTTGACATGACTGTCACGTCATACTTTGTTCGATTGCCCGAGGAGGCAGGATGACCACGTCCATATCCGACATGCGAGAACTGGGCCGGCGGTTGAGCAACTGGGGGCGCTGGGGTGCCGACGACGAGCGTGGAACCACGAACCTCATCACTCCCGAGCGTGTGGCGGCTGCCGCTGCGCTGATTCGGACCGGCACGATATTCGAATTGGGCATCCCACTCGACGGGGACGGGCCCCAGCCGGGAGGCAATCGGATCAACCCGATCAGGCTGATGGCCGAGAACGGGCAGGAGCAGGTGCTCCCCGGCGGCTTCAAATGGGCCGACGACTACGTCTTCATGCCGCTGCAGGCGGGCTCGCAGTACGACTCCCTGTCCCATGTGCACTACGACGATCAGCTCTACAACGGTCATCCCGGTACGGGGGTCACCGTCAAGGGTGCCGACAAGTGCGGGATTCACACTCAGGCGAAGGGGATCGCCGGTCGCGGCGTGCTGCTCGACGTCGCCAGGGCGCGCGGTGTGGAGTGGCTCGAGGCCGGGACGGCGATCACTCCGGACGAACTCGACGCCGTCGCCGCCGCACAGAACGTCGAGGTCGGTCCGGGCGACATCGTGCTGATCCGCACCGGTTGGCGAGCAAAGTTTCTCGCCGACCACGATCCGGCAGGATTCATGGCCGGTGAGCCGGGTTTGAGTCTGTCGTGCGCCACGTGGCTGCGGGAGCGCGACGTCGCGGTGGTGGGCTCGGACAACTGGGCGGTCGAGGTGATGCCCGGCGAGAATCCGGGGGCGTTGTTCGAGCTTCACATGGTGCTGATCCGCGACATGGGCATGACCCTTGCCGAGTTGCTCGACTTCGAGGAGCTGTCCGCCGCCTGCGCTGCCGACGGCCTGTACGACTTCTTCTATGCCGGACCGCCTCTCCAGTTCACCCGCGGGGTCGGGTCGCCGATCAACCCGCTCGCGATCCGGTGAGCGCCGAGTCCACCACCACCTCTTCCCGACCAAGGAGAAACTGAATGCTGGTCAGCGACATCGTCGAGTACGGCGCGCGCAAGCATCCCGATCGGATCGCGCTGCGATTCGAGGACGAGGCAGTGACCTATGCTGAGCTGCGTGATCGCAGCCGACGGCTCGCCGGCGCACTGCTCGGTGTTGCCGCGCCGGGGGACCGGGTCGCGATCCTGTCCACCAACTGCACCGAATACTTCGACTGCTACTACGGTGTGCCGATGGCCGGGATGGCCCTGACCATCCTCAACTTCCGTCTGCATCCCGACCAGATCGCCGCGTTGATCCAGCATTCCGGTGCCACCGTGCTGATCGTGGCCGAAGAGTTCGCCGGCGCCGTCGACCAGATTCGCGGTTCTATCCCGTCGGTGCACACGGTCGTCTCGATCGGGGCCACCCCGGGAACCGTCGGCTGGGACGAGTTCGTCGGTGCCGGACCCGCGCAGGCGCCGACGGTTCGGCCGGCACCGGACGACATCGCATGGCTGGTCTACACGTCCGGCACGACCGGGACACCGAAGGGTGTGATGATCAGCCACCGCAACCTGGTCAGCGGGATCACGTCCTCGGCGCTGCAGTGGGCTCTGCCGGAGGACACGGTCTTCTTGTTCTGTTTCCCGCTGTGCCATGTCGGCGGGTACGTGACGTTGCTCAACCACCTGATGGGGAGCACCGTCGGCATCGTCCGCGCCTACGACAATGCGACGTTCCTGCGTCTCGTCGAGCAATGGCAGGTCACTCAGACCGGGCTGGCACCCACGATGATCAACTTCCTGCTCCAGGATCCGGCCCTTGCCGACCACGATCTCAGCACCCTGCAAGCGATCGGGTACGGATCGTCGGCGATCCCGGCGCAGGTGCTGCGGCAAGGACTCGAACGTCTCCGCTGCGACTTCTATCAGGGCATGGGAATGACGGAACTCGCTGGCAACGTGCTCCACCTCGACCACGACGCGCATCGGCGCGCTGCCGGTAGTGAGAGCGGATTACTTGCTGCCGCAGGAAAACCCATGCGCCTGGTCGACATCCGCATCGTCGACGACGCCATGCGCGACGTGCCCACCGGTCAGGTGGGGGAGATGGTGGTCCGCGGCGACCAGGTGATGACCGGCTACTGGCGCGATCCGGACGCGACGGCGGCCGCGTTCACCGACGGCTGGTTCCACACCGGTGACCTGGTCCGACGCGACGACGAGGGCTTCGTCTACATCGTCGACCGGAAGAAGGACCTGATCATCAGTGGCGGCGAGAATGTCGCCTCTCTGTCCGTCGAACAGGCCCTCTACCGTCACCCTGCGGTCGCCGAGGCCGCGGCGATCGGCGTCGAGGACGACACCTGGGGCGAACTGGTCTGTGCGGTCGTCGTTCTCCGCGACGGCGCCACCGCCACCGCGGACGACATCATCACCGCCTGCCGGGAACAGCTCGGCGGATTCCAGGTGCCCCGCCGGGTTGAGTTCGTCGACACCCTGCCCCGGAACGTCACCGGGAAGATCCTCAAACGCGATCTGCGCGAACGCTTCTCCCACACCACGGTCTAGTCCCTCTCACCGCGCAGGGCGGCGACGATTCTCGTCGCCGCCCGCTGCGCGCTGCCGAAAACAACCCCGCTGGAACGTCTTCCGTCCCTGTTCCTTCCCTCTAACGGAGTAACCATGAAACGTATCCTCGCCGCGGGCCTGACAGCCCTGTGCGCCACCGCGGCCCTCACCGCCTGTTCTGGCCGAGATGACACCGCGACCGCCGCAGGCGGCTGCGACCCCGGCATCACCGACACCGAGATCCACTTCGGCACCAGCCTGGTCCAGTCGATCGCAGGACCCCAGGCGACCGCGGCGTCCGCCCTGTTCGACGAGATCAACGCCGCCGGCGGCGTCGCGATGGGTGATGGCAAGTCCCGCAAGATCGTCTACACCGCACTCGACGACGGATACGACCCGGCGCGCACGGTCGGCAACGTCCGATCGCTGGTCGAACAGCAACACGTCTTCGCGATCCAGAACCTGATCGGCACCGCCTCGACCCTCGCCGTCGTCGACTACCTCGCCCAGAAGAACGTCCCGCTGGTGTTCCCCATGACCGGCACCGACGAACTGCTCGCCACCCTCGACGAACGGCCCGTGGTCGCCGGCGCGGTGAACCCGCAGACCGGCTGGGAGGTCGCCGAGCGGGCGAAACAGATCCTTCGCGATCACCCGCAAGGCAAGGTCGCAGTGTTGTACTCGAACGACAGTCTGGGCAACGGCAGTCTCGACGCCCTGCAGTCCGCCCTCGACGGCAGCGGCACGCAGATCGTTGCCGAGCAGTCGTACGAACAGACCACACCGTCCGTGGACTCGCAGGTGGTCAACCTCGCGAACTCCGGGGCCGACGTGTTCGTCAACTTCGCCACCGCCGGCTTCGTGACGCAGTCTCTGAAGAAGGCCCACGAGTTGAGCTGGAAGCCCGAGACGTACATCTACTCCGGCGCGACCGACACCAACTTCGTCCTCGCACCGGCGGGCCTCGACGCCGCCGAGGGCGTGCATTCGTTCTACTGGATCTACGACGTCAGCAGCACCGACCACGACCAGGTGGCGGGCGTGCAGGAATGGCGTGCTTTCGCCGATCGGCACGCCGGCGCGTTCAAGTCCTCCGACACCATCGCCGCCACCGGTTACAACACCGCTCAGCTGCTGGTGGCCGCACTCGAACAGATGAAGGGGTGCACCCGCGCCGATCTGCTCGATTCCGTCCGGAATCTGCACGCGGTCACCACCGACCTGTCCATCGACGGCGTCACGTTCGACACGAGCGCGGACTACCCGTACGCAATCACGTCGATGGCGCCGATGACGTTCCGCGACGGCAGCTGGCACTACGACGCTGTGGTCACGCGCAGCGCCGAACGATGACCGCCCGGCCACCGGATGTGCCCACGCTGAAAGTCAGCGACGTCCGGTTGCGGTTCGGAGGAGTCGTCGCCCTCGACGGACCGTCGTTCACGATCGAGCCCGGACAGATCGTCGGGCTGATCGGCCCGAACGGCGCCGGGAAGACCACCTTGTTCAACTGCATCAGCAGACTCTACGAACCGGATTCGGGACAGATCACGTTCGGCGGCACCGACCTGCTCGCGCTGTCGGCGGACGGGGTCGCCGACGCCGGGATCGCGCGCACCTTCCAGAACATCGGCTTGTTCCCGACGATCTCGGTGCTCGACAACATCCTCACCGGGGCCTACTCGCGCACCCGGGCGGGCTTCCTCGCCACCGCTCTCGGACTGCCGCGCACCCGCAGGGAGGAGGCAGGCGAACGGGACGAGGCCTGGGCTCTGCTCGAGTCGATGAATCTCGCGCACGTCGGCCGCGAACCGGCAGGCAACCTGCCCTACGGCACCCTGAAACGGGTCGAGCTCGCACGGGCACTGATGCAACGACCTCGCCTGCTGATGCTCGACGAACCGGCGAACGGACTGATCCACGAGGAGGTCCTCGAACTCGCCGAGACGGTCCGCCGGTTGCGCGACGAGCGAGGATTCTCGGTGCTGCTCGTCGAGCATCACATGGCCATGGTGATGTCGATCTCCGACCGGGTGGTGGTACTGAACTTCGGGCAGAAGGTCACCGAGGGCGACCCGGCAGAGGTCGCTGCTCACCCCGAGGTCATCGAGGCGTACCTGGGCGGTGCGGCATGAACCTGCTCACCGTGGAAAACCTGCATGCCCGATACGGCCGTGCGGAAGTGCTGCACGGCATCGACTTCCAGGTACCGGCAGGGGAGGTGACCGTGGTACTCGGCGCGAACGGCGCAGGCAAGACCACCATCCTCCGATCGATCTGCCAGATGGTCCGCACCAGCGGGTGCATCAGGCTCGACGGCCGCGACATCACCGGCATGCGCACCGACCGGATCGCCCGGCTCGGTGTGGCCCATGTTCCGCAGGGCCGCGGCACCTTCGGCACCCTGACGGTGGAGGAGAACCTTCGCGTCGGGGGATTCACGACGTCGGCGGCGATCACCGACCGGGCCGTCGAGCACTGGTACGACTTCTTCCCGCGACTACGCGAGCGACGTAACCAGCAGGCGGGCGGGCTCAGCGGCGGTGAACAGCAAATGCTCGCGATCGCCCGCGCGCTGGTGGCCGGGCCGCGTCTGCTGCTGCTCGACGAACCGTCCCTCGGCCTGGCCCCGCGCATCACGCAGGAGGTTTTCCGTGCGCTCGGCCGGATCAGCCAGGAGACCGAGACCACGATCCTCGTGGTCGAACAGAACGCGCACCTCGCCCTCGAGATCGGCACGTCCGCGGTTCTCGTCGACGCGGGCCGAGTCGTCGCCCAACGCCCCGCCGCCGGATTGGCGCACGACGAGTCGGTGCGACGCGCCTACCTCGGCTACTGAGCACAGGAGAGTGGTCATGGATGTATTTCTCCAACAATTGGTGGACGGGCTCATGTGGGGCGCCCTGTACGGCGCGTTCGCGCTGAGCATCGTCCTGGTCTACCGCGCATCGGGAATCGTCAACTTCGCGCAGGGCGAGATGGCGATGTTCTCGGCGTTCTTCGCCTGGCAGTTCCACGCATGGGGTGTGCCGCTGTACCTCGCCGTCCTCGGCGCGATGGCGGTCGCCTTCGTCGGCGGAGCCGCCACCGAACGGGTACTGATCCGGCCGCTGGCATCGTCGCCGAACCACATGCCGCTGGTCATCATCACCCTCGGCCTGATGCTGGTGCTCAACAGCGCCGCCGGCTGGATCTGGGGCGTGCAGAGCAAGGAGTTCCCGGCGATCGTGTCCGGGCCGGTACTCACGCTCGGTCCGGTTGCGGTTTCCCAGCAGTCGCTGGTCATCGTCGCCGCCGTCGTCGTGGTCGCGGCGCTGCTGTTCGTCCTGTTCCAGCGGACGAAGGTCGGGCGGGCGATGCGGGCGGCGGCAGACAACCCGGACTCGGCGCAGCTGATCGGCGTGCCCGTCGGCCGGATGCTCATGATCGGCTGGGGTCTCGCCGCGACCATCGGAGCCCTCGCCGCCTCCCTCGCGGCGCCGCAGCTGTTCCTGCAACCGAACATGCTCGTCGCCTCGCTGATCTACGCCTTCGCCGCCGCCGTCCTCGGCGGCCTCGACAGCCCGGTCGGTGCACTCGTCGGCGGGTTGTGCGTGGGTGTCGCGGAAAACCTTGCCGGCACCTACATTTCCTGGATCGGCCACGACTTCAAACAGGCCGTGGCGTTGGCCCTGATCCTCGGTGTGTTGCTCCTCAAACCCGAGGGTCTGTTCGGTGCACGGAAGGTGGCCCGAGTATGAGAATCGTCGAACTGCTTCGCCGTCCCCGCGCCGAACTCGATCCACCACGGTGGCTGGCGAGAGCGACGGTTGCGGTGGTGCTCCTCGTGACGGCGGTGGCGCCGTTGGTGTCGGCGCCGTACGTCAACTTCGATCGATCCATGGTGCTGGTGTACGTGGTGGTCGGGCTGGGACTGAACCTGCTGACCGGCAACACCGGTCAGATCTCTCTCGGCCACGGCTTCTTCTTCGCCGTCGGTGCGTACCTCAGTGCCGTGCTGGTCGAGAATCACGACGTCCCGTACCTGCTGCTCCTTCCGGTCGCGTTCGCGGTCTGTTTCGTGATCGGGTACCTGTTCGGCCTGCCCGCCCTGCGCCTCCACGGACTTCAGTTGGCGCTCGCCACTCTAGGGCTGGCACTGGTCACCCCGGCGGTGATCAAACGGTTCGAGCACGTCACCGACGGCCAGGCGGGAATTAACATCGCCGGCGCCGAACCCCCGGCATTCAGCGGACTCGAACGCGACCAGTGGGTGTACTACCTGTGCCTGGTGGTGGCGCTGATCGCCTTCTTCGTGGTCCGGCGACTCTCCACCGGCCGGATCGGTCGATCACTGATCGGGATCCGGGACTACGAGGCCGTCGCCACCACGCTCGGCGTCCCGGCCACCCGCACGAAGACGACGGTGTTCGCGCTCAGCGCGGCCTTCGCCGGCATCGGCGGCGTGCTCTACAGCTTCGTGGTCCAGTACGTCGGCCCCGAGGCATTCGGGCTCCCGTTGGCGATCGCCTTCATCACCATGATCGTCATCGGTGGCCTCGGCACCGTCCCCGGTGTGGTGTTCGGGGCGTTCTTCGTGCAGTACGTGCCGCAGTGGACAGCGGAGATCAATCAGTCGGCGGCGGGCATCACGTACGGTGCGGCGTTGATCGTCTTCATCTTCGTGATCCCGTACGGGCTGATCAGTGTGATCCGGTGGGTGCTGGGGCCGCTGGTGAGCAAGATCCCCGGCGCTCGCCGACACAGGCGGGCTGTGTCTTCGGTCGACGAGGATCCGCGGGAGCTGGTCGCCTCCCACTGACGATCTGTGGTGGGCTCGAAACGGGAAGTGCCCGGCGGACGAATCCGCCGGGCACTTCCCGCTTTTCGCAGCTATGCGTTCATGTGCCGGGGATTGGCCACCCGCAGGCGGGCCACAACGGCGATCGAGATCGCCCGGAGCACGCTGTCGTCGAGGTAGTCGAGAGCCCCCGCGCGAATCCGTGCGGCAAGCTCGGCCTCGGACGCGCATCCGAGCGCACCGAGGGCGCCGTCGAGCAGGGAATCGGCGCCGTTCCCGGCATCGAGTTCACGCCCCGCGGTGCGCAACAGGTTGACGCAGATCCGCAGGAGATACCGCTCCCGCTCGTGCGTTCCGTCGAGGGCCGGTCCGAGGTCGTCGGCCAAAGTGCCGGCCACGAGGTCGAGGATCTCCGGGACACTGGGCCTGTCGTGCACGGTGCGCCCGGGTGGCGCCGGCGGGGGAGCGGTTGCGGCGTCGTCGAGCAGTCCGAGGACGTCGAGCAGGTCGTATTCGGATTCGCAGACCCGGCGTCCGATGGCCGCCAGTTCGAGGGACCGCTCGGCCCCGCCGAGGTGACGTTCGGCCTGAAACCTGCTCAGCACCAACCATCTCACGGTTCCGAACGTTTCCCACCAGTGCAGTTCGGGCAACGACGGCCTCGTCCCGGTGGCCTTCTCGTAGCCGTCCAGGAGCTGGTCGCGGGCGCCGATTCCGGCGACGGGCTCATCCGCGCCGAACCGCCACGCCCGCACGCACAGCCAGCCGAGGTCCTCGACGGGGTTACCGAGGTGGGCGAGTTCCCAATCGAGCACTCCGCGGATGCCGGTTCCGTCGACGAGAAGGTTTCCGATCCGGAAGTCGCCGTGTACCAAAGCCTGCGGTCGCGACGGTGGACGGTGGTCACGCAACCATCGCAGACCCACCTCGACCGCGGGCCGGGGTTCGCCGAGGTCGCGGTAGGTGGCCTCGAGCGCGTCCACCGGGTCGGTGGTGTCGAGCACGGCGAGAGAGTCCAGGGGAGTGCGGTGGATCAGGCCGAGGACGAAACCCATGTCCTCGGCGAGACGGCTGCGCACCTCGTCGAAGGCGGGGTCCCGCTGCAGTTTCCGGGGGAGCGATTCGCCCTCCACCTTGTTCATGATCAGGTACGGGGCGTCGATGCCGGGCGCGGTGTCCCCGGAAGCGAGGACGGTGGGCACCGGAACCCCCGCGGCGGCGGTGGCCCGCAGGCACGCCACCTCCGCGCGCATCCGGGCGGCGTCGCCGTGCCCGGGCGGGTCGCGGCGCAGCACGACGGGCAGGGGTTGCCCGTCCGGGCCGTCGGCGTCGACGGCCCACACCTGCCGGCTGGCGCCGCCGGTCAGCTGCCGGGGTTCCCCGACCGTGGCGTCCATGCCGTAGGCGGCGGTCAGGACGGCGCGGATGCCGTCCGCGAGGGCTACGGGAGCGTCGGTCATCGCCATGGGGCAGCCTCGGGATCGCGCAGCAACCGGCGGGCGGTCGACATGCGGTGCACTTCGTCGGGACCGTCGTAGATGCGGGCGTACCGCGCCTGCCGGTACATCCGCTCGAGTGGGGTATCGGCGGTCAGGCCGAGCGCCCCGTGAATCTGGATGGCCCGGTCCACGACGTCGTGGAGCATGCGGGCGCCCCAGAATTTCACCAGCCCGATGCGTACGCGGGCGTCCTCCCCGGCGTCCATCGCGCGAGCGGCATCGAGAGTCATGAGCCGGGCGGCGTGGATCTGGGCGGCGGATTCGGCGATATAGCGGTGCACCTCGCCCTTCTCCGCGAGCAGCGAGCCGTGGGTGTAGCGGGTGTTCGCGCGGGCACACATCAACTCGTATGCGCGCTGAGCCTGCCCGAGCCACCGCATGCAATGGAATATGCGGCCGGGGCCGAGCCGGTCCTGGGCCACCGCGAAGCCCTTGCCGCGTTCGCCGAGGAGATTGGCGGCGGGGACACGCACATCGGTGAGCCGGACCTCGTAGTGATCACTCGGGTCGTGCCCCATCGTCGGGATCGACCGGACGATCTCGAATCCGGGGGTGTCGGTCGGCACGATGATCGCGCTGATTCGCTCGTGCCTCGGGGCGGTATCGGGTTCGGTCCGGGCGAAGACCGAGCAGTAGCCGGCGTCCTGGACTCCGGTGGTGAACCATTTGTGTCCATTGATGATCCAGGTGTCGCCGTCGAGGTCGGCGCGTGTCTCGATGAGGGTGGGATCGGATCCCGCCGCGTCCGGTTCGGTCAACCCGACGGACGGCAGGAATTCCCCGGAGACCAGCGGGGGAATCCATCGCTGCCGTTGCTCGGGAGTGCCGTGTTTGTGCAGCATCAGGGTGTCCTGCATGGACACCGAGCCGACGGCCAACTGGCCGAACTCCGAGCGTCCGATGATCTCGTTGAGATGCACGAAGTCGAGGAACGGGACACCGCCACCGCCGAGTTCGGCGGGATGGCCGAGCGCCCACAAACCGAGTTTCATGGCCCTCGCACGCAATTCGGCGATTGCCACGTGAGCTGGGCCGTCCTCGTTCACCAGGATGGGTTCGGCGGGGATGACGCTGTCGTCGATGAACGAGCGCATCCGCGCGCACAGTTCGGGGAGCGGGACGGCGGAACGGGTTTCGGGCATGTCAGCGCTCCCGTCGCCGGCCGGCCTGCGCGCGCAGGGGCAGGGTGGCGGCGGAGTCGACGTATTCGTCGATACGGGTGATCCGGCCGTCGTCGACGCGGACGAACAGGCACGCAGGCACCTCCAGCGGTCCGTGGCCGGGCAGTGTGGCGCGCAGGACGTGCTGCTGGGCAAAGCCCTCCGGCAACTCGTGGCGGCGGATGTCCTCGTAGCGCAGGTCCTCGAGAGTGCGCGAGAGCCAGCGCAGCACCGTCAGGTTCTCGGCGACCGTCTGTTCGCGTCCGTCGTCGTTGTGCCAAATCCGAGCGTCCGGTGCGTACAGCTCGGTCAGTGTCGTTTCGTCGCCGTCACCGACGGCGGCGAAGAAGCGATCAGCCAGCTCGTTCATGCGAAAATCCGTCTCTTCCGTGTGGTGCTGCGCGCGGAGCGGCGGAGTGTTCCGTCGCGGTGTCGGCAGCGAGGTGGTCAATTGCAGGCGGTGCCGGTGGGAACCGGTCGGCCCCCGGCCGAGAGCAGTCTGCTTGTGAGGGATTTGCCGAGCAGGCGCTCGGCCAGTCGAGCCGCGTCGAGTTCCCTGTCGATGTCGATGCCGGTCGTGATGCCGCCGTCCTCGAACATGTAGACCAGTTCTTCGGTGGCGATGTTGCCGCTCGCACCCGGCGCGAAGGGGCACCCACCGAGCCCGCCGACGGAGGCGTCGAACTGGCGGATGCCCGAGGTGTATGCGGCCCACGCGTTCGCCAGTCCTTGGCCGCGGGTGTCGTGCAGGTGCAGGCCGAGGTCGACGCCCGGGATGGCGGCGCGCACCCGGGTGAGCACGTCGGTGGTGCGCAGCGGCGTCGCGGTCCCGATGGTGTCGGCGACGGACACCGCATCCGCACCCGAAAGAACTGCACGACGCGCGATGTCGGCCACGCGGTCCGGTGGGGTGGGCCCGTCGAACGGGCAGTCGAACGCGATGGCGACGATCACTTCGAGTGTGCCGCCCGCCTGGTGAATCAGTTCGGCGACGGGGGTGATCAGCGTGATCGACTCCTCGCTGTTGCGGCCGACGTTGGCCCGGCTGTGCCCGTCGGACGCGGAGACGACGTATTCGAGGCGGGTCAGACCCGCTGCGAGTGCTCGCTCGACGCCGCCGAGTCCGGCGACCAGCGCCGAGAAGGTGACGTGTGGCCAGCGGCCGAGTCGGGCGGCGACGGCCTCGGCGTCGGCCAGCGCCGGGACGGCCCGCGGGGAGACGAAGGACGTGACCTCGATGCGCCGGACACCGGTCGCGGCGAGCGCGTCGATCAGCTCCAGCTTGGCGGCGGTGGGAATGGGCTTCTCGATCTGCAGTCCGTCGCGGGGCCCTACCTCCCGGATGTCGACCTCGGGTGGAGTCGCGGTCACGAGATCGTGCCCTGCTCGCGAAGTGCGGCGAGCCGGTCGGCGTCGTAGCCGAGGATTTCGGCGAGCACCTCGTCGGTGTGGGTGCCCGGGCGGCTGGGCCCGCCCCACCGAACCCCGCCCGCGGTCTCGCTGAGTTTCGGGATCACCCCGACTCCCTTCACCGGCTCCGGATCGAATCCGGTGTCGCCGGGCCCGAGGGAGGGGTCGACGTGGTCGACGAAGATCTCGCGGGCGTTGAACTGGGGATCGGCCATCACCTCGGCGACCGTGTTGACCGGGCCCGTGACCACCTCGAACTTGGTCAGCAGTTCGATCAGCTCCGCCGCGGGGAAGCCGGCCGCCCATTCGGCGATCAGGGTGTCGAGCTCGTCCTGGTGATCACCGCGCGCGGTGTGGGTGGCGTAGCGCGGATCGGTGGCGAGGTCGGGGCGGCCCATCGCAGCGGACAGACGCGCGAACAGCGTGTCCTGGTTGGCCGCGATGATCACCCACAGCCCGTCCTGCGTCCGATACAGATTGGACGGTGCGACGCGGTCGAGGCGGGTGCCGGAGGGTTGCCGGACGTGGCCGGTCTTGTGGTAGTCGGGAACGGTGGACTCCTGGATGGCGAGTGCGGCCTCGGTGAGCGCGGCATCGACGATCTGTCCCCGTCCGGTGCGTTCGCGCGCGATGAGCGCGGCGAGGACACCCTGGAAGGCGAACATCCCGGCGAGGCTGTCGCCGAGCGAGAGCGCGATCCGCGGGGGCGCCTGGCCGGGAAATCCGTTGAGGTGCCGCAAGCCGCTGATGCCCTCGGCCACCGACGCGTATCCGGGACGCGCGGCGTACGGACCGGTCTGGCCGTATCCGGAGACCCGGGCCAGGACCAGCCGCGGGGAAATTTCCCGGAGGACGTCGTAGCCGACGCCCCAGCGCTCGAGGGTGCCGGGCCGGAAGCTCTCGACGACGACATCGGCGGTGGCGACGAGGTCGAGGAAGATCCGCCGGCCGGCCTCGGTGCGCAGGTCGAGGTTCACGCACCGTTTGTTGCGGGCGTGCACCGACCAGAAGTATTGGTGACCGCCCTCGGCCTGGCCCCAGTCCCGCAGGGGGTCGGGACGATCGGGGGCTTCGATCTTGATGACGTCGGCGCCCATGTCACCGAGGAGGCGCCCGCAGTACGGGCCTGCGATGAGGGTGCCCAGTTCGAGTACCCGCAGGCCGTCGAGCGCTCCCTGCGGTGTGTCGGTGGTAGGGGACGCGAACGGTGGGTGCGTTGTCATTGTGCGTGCCTTCGGGGAGATCGGAACAACGGCCGAGTCGACGAGATCGATCGGTCGGCCGTTGCTCAGTCGATGGTGAGGGGTGTGCAGGAGCGCACCGTCGGGATCGTGACCCGGCACGGTTCTCGGTGGGGGAGCGCGCGGCGCTCAGTTCCGGTCGAGACCGAGTGCGCCGAGGCACATCTGGTCGAGGGTGTCGAGCAGGGCCGCCTCGTCGGCGTCGTCACCCTGGATCAACCATAGGTACAGGGTGTGGTCGACCATGGCGGCCATCGCGCGGGCCGCCAGTACCGGGTCGAGAGTGGCGGTGACCAGTCCGTCCTGCTGCCAGCGTGCGATCGCGCGAGAGGTCCGGTCGATCAGCTGACGGCGGTGCTCGTGACGGAGTTCGCGGAATTCGTCGTTGAACGTCGCGACCTGTTCGACGATCGCCATCAGCGGGGCGTTCCGGCGGTAGGACTGATAGTACGAGCGGTTCGACGCGACCAGTTTCTCCGCCGGAGACAGGTCGCCGTCGGTCGGCTCGCGGCGGTGCATGTCCTCGAACAATCGAGTGCTCAGCTCCCGGAACACTTCTTCCTTCGACTCGAAGTAGCGGTAGAAGGTGCCGTAGGAGACGTTCGCCTCCTGGGCGATGTGTTCGACCCGGGTGTCGGGGAATCCGACCGTCTCGAACACCTTCCGGGCGGCGTCGAGCAGTGCGTCGCGTGTCTTGCGGCCACGCGCGGTCAGGGTGTCGACAGTGGCCGGCGTGGACGGGGTATTGACAGATGACTTGCTCACAGACAAACTCTCCCAATAGATGACATGACTGTCAAGTCATTTTTGTTCGCTTCTCGCGACGACTTCACCACATCGGAAGGACCGCCATGAGCAATCCGAACTCCAAGTACGAACTTCGGGGTATCAACCACCTTGCGCTGGTGTGCTCGGACATGCAACGCACCATTGATTTCTACTCGGGCGTCCTGGGCATGCCCCTGATCAAGACCATCGAGCTGCCGGGGGATCTGGGCCAGCACTTCTTCTTCGACTGCGGCAACGGCAACACCATCGCGTTCTTCTGGCTGGCCGATTCCCCCGAGGCCGCGCCCGGTCTCGCCGCCCCCAAGGGGCTCCCCGACGAGGGTGAACTCGCGAGTGCGGTCGGGTCGATGAATCACGTCGCGTTCGCGGTGCCCCCGGAACAGTTCGACGAGTACTACACCCGCATGCAGGCCGAGGGAATCAAGGTCAGTCGGGTCCTCAACCACGACGACAGCTCCGCCGGCGTGTCCCGGCACGTGCACCCGGGCACCTTCGTGCGCTCGTTCTACTTCCAGGACCCGGACGGCGTACTGCTCGAATTCGCCTGCTGGACGCGAATCTTCACCGAAGTCGACGTCTCGCACGAACCGAAGACCGCCGCCGACCGGCGCGTACCCACCGCATCCTGACCGCCACCGCCCGAAAGGAAATGCCGTGCCCCGTCTCCGTGAGGTACCCCGCGCCGAAGTCACCGACGAGAAGATCCTCTTCTTCTACGACCGACTGTTCGGACCCGACAAGGATCCCGCCGTCGATCACGGCACCATCCACGCCACCCCCGGCGACTGGTGGACCGTGTTCGCCCAGTCACCGGACGTGTTCCGGCACGCCGTCCGCGGATTCTCGCTCTACCGGAACGTCGCCCTGGACCCCCTGTTGCGTGAACTGGGGCAGGCCAGGGCCGGGTACGCACGCGGGAGCCAGTTCGTCTTCTCCCAGCACTGCAAGCAGATGCGATCCCTCGGGGCGCCGGAGAAAAAGATCGCGGCCCTTCCGCACTGGCAGGTCAGCGACTGCTTCTCCGCACTCGAGCGGGCGGTCCTGGCCTACACGGACGGCCTCGTCTACGACGGCGGCCGGGTGCCGGACGAGGTGTTCGCGGTCCTGAAGGCCCATCTGACGGATCCCGAAATTCTGCAGCTGACCTACATCACCACTCTCTACGACATGCACGCCACGATGTGCCGGGCCCTTCGCCTCGAATTCGACGACCGGCCGGAGTTGATCGCCGAGGTCGAGATTCCCGCCGGCATCGAGGTCCGTGACCTTTCGGCCGACCTGTCCGGAGAATGACACTCGCTCCGCTACCGGTCGCCGCTCCTCACGTGGGTAGCTCCGCCCCGGACTGCTCGGCGGCCATGTACTCGGCGTACCAGTCGGGCCAGTTCGGGTCCTCCTCGCCGGTGCGCTCTTCGTGCCGGCCGTGGGCGGCCGCCGCCCGGCGGAGCGCGGTCGCCAGGTCGCGTGCGGAGCCGAACGACGTGGTGGCCGTGTCGATCCGCCCGGGAAGCCTGGTGGTGACCTCCTGCAGCAGCCAGGAATTGCCGTCGGGGTCGCTGAACGACGCCAGGGAGGAGTAGCTGCGGCGGTCGGGGTCCGGCCCGTCTGCAGGCCCGTCCGCGCCGCGGTGGAACACGCTGACCGCGACGCCGGCAGCGACCAGCTGGTCACGGGCGACCTCGATGTCGGAGACGATGAGATATCCCTTGGCCGAACCGGGTGCGGCCGTGGTGAGGTCTGCGCCGAAGTGAATCGAGGCGTCGGAGCCGGGCGGGGTGAACTGGACGACGCCGGAGTCGGGCGGTGTGACGTCCTGTCTCCAGCCGAGTCTGGTGTAGAACTCGGTGGCGCGGTCGACGTCCGAGATGGGGAGGACGATGACCTCCAGCTTCATGTCGACGGTCGGGACATTCGTGGTGCTGGTTGCCTCATCGGTGTGAACTTCGTTGGTGCTCATGGGTTTCCTCTCGCGATGTGTCGGGGATCGATCGAACAGGTCGTGCGAATCGCTGCGTCTGTCGTCGTGCGGTGGTCAGAAGACGAATTGCTGGCCGCCGTCGATGTCGTACGTCGCGCCGGTGAGTGCCGTGTTGCTCATGATGTGGACGGCGAGGGCTGCGACGTCGGCAGGGCCGACGACCCGGCCGATCGGAAGCTTCGTCCGCAACTCGTTCCGCCGTTCGTCGAGCCGATCACCGAGCAGCGATGCCGACAGTGGGGTGTCGACGAAGCCGGCGGCGATGAGGTTGACGCGAACCGGCGCGAGCTCGAGAGCGAGGGCCGCCGTGAACGGGGGCAGTGCGGCCGTGGCGGCGGAGGCGATCCCCAGGCCGTGACCGATGCGCCGGCCGCCGGTGCCGCCCATGAACAGCAGCGTGCCCCCGGGCCGCATCTTGTTCGCCGCATTGCGCGCGACCTCGAGCCCCAGCACTATGTGCTCGGTGAGCTGCCGGCGCACCTCGTCCGCGTCCATCTCGAGCAGGGGAGCGTAACGCGGGCCGCCGGCCGTCACCAGCACATGGTCGATGGTTGTCGGCAGGTCCTCGAAGAACCTCCGCAATGCTGGCGGGTCGGTGGCGTCGAACGCTGCGGTGCGCTGTGTGCCGACGTCTGCCGCTGCGGCCTCGAGCCGGTCGGGGTTGCGCCCGGTGAGGATGACGTCGGCACCCTCCATCCGGGCGCGTCGCGCTGTCTCGAGCCCGATGCCTGCGCTGCCGCCGATGAGGACGACGGTCTGTGCGGCCAGCTCCGGTTCGCGCTGCATCGAGGCTGGTCTGGTTTCGCTGGTCACGATTTCTCCGATCGGTAGCGTCGGCCACCGATCACCGGGATTCGCACGCGTGGCGCTCTCACGCCGATCGACCACGTCGGCGCGGTCGGGGAGAGCACGTCGCAGTCCGGCACCGCGCGACCTCGAGTCGCGGGTCGGTGTCCGCCTACGGAAATGTTTCTACAGTCGTCGCGACGGGGCAAGGGGCGGCACCAATCGCCGTCAATTGATTTCGGCGAACACCAGGGTGGGATCAACCATCGGGACGTGGGTCTGGTTTCCCATCCGCCGCTACCGGATGGTCGTGAAGGTCGTCAGTCTTCCAGCGGCGCGCCGGTGGTCTTGGGGCCGAACACGGCGACGATCACCTCCGCTGCGACCCAGCGCGCTGCGACGGGTACGAACATCGCACGCGCCCGACTTGGATCGCCATCAGGTTGTCGTCCCATCGCGGCAATCGAGCGCGAGGATCACGTGTCCAATTGGCACCGGACCGCGTCGCCACTCTCAGCGGTCCGACGGAAGATTCTCCGTGTGACCCCGCATATGGGCCGAGGCCACGTGAGGCGAGTTGCGGTCCTCATCACCGTGGCTACCTGACGCCGCCGGCAACGGAAAGCAGTCGAGGGCGATCCGAAGTGAACCAGGAGGAGTCCGGGCCAATGCGGACGAAGAAGCCAATGCGGACGAAGAACTCGTGGTCCACGACCCCGGTCTCGGGACCCGAGAGCCCGTGCGGACCTGGTCGAGCATCGGCCAATTCGGCGGCGCTCGACCAGCCAGCGTGTTTACGTCACGATCGGGGAAGCCATTGGCCTCAGACGACGAAACCTCCCGGCCCCATTATCCCGGTTTGAATCCATTTCTCGAGATCTTCCCTTGCGGATTCATCGACGAACTCGAAGCGAACCCCGCCGGTAGTCTTTGGGTTCGTGTACCACGCAAACGTGGTTCCATCGGGGTTCAAAACCTCGCCATCCGATTCCACTCCTGAATCGAGATACCGCTTCTTGTTTTCATCGATTTTCGGGTCCCACATGCCGATGTGATGCAGGCCCTCCCCGTGACCAGCGGAATAAACTCCGTCACCCTTGGCTTCGAGCAGTTCCATATAAGGGGGTCCTTGTTGAGAATATGTAACTCGCAGGTCGAACTCGTGTTCGTCGGGATCGGCCAGTCTATTGAGATGCACTTCGGTCGGCTCATGGAAGGTAAGCCCAAAAAGATTCCCGTACAGCGTGATTGCGTTGTCGATGTCTCTGACGAGAATTCCGTAGTGATAGACGTTCGGTGATTCCATGTGCGTTCCTTTCGGGACTGCGAGCAAATTGGACGACGGGAAGATGGCGCTGAACCTGCCTTCTCCTAATGCTTCTTCCTGATCTCATCCGCTCCAATCCGTTCATCCGGAGACAGAATTCGCGCATTTTCATTCATGTTCCGCGGTCGCATTGTCCGGAGCCAGGAGTTGGTACGGTCGACAAGACCGACTATGCCATCCGGAAAAAACAGCACAATCAGGATGAACAGAAACCCGAGGACGACGAGCGGTTCGGACACTGTGCGACTTGCCCATTCGGGTAGGCCGTCGAGCACGCCGGACGTAGAAAGCTCGGGCAGCCTCAAAGTGAGGATTCCGTATACGAGGCCACCGATCGCTGCACCCCAGATCCGGCCGCGGCCGCCCAAAACCACCATGACGATCAATGCAAGACTGAAATGCACTGATGCGCTAGACGGATTGGCGCCCCGCGCAACCAAGAGATACACCGCCCCGCCCGCCGCCGCGATCACGCCGCCGAAAGCATATGCAACCAGCTTGTAGCTGTACGAGAACAACCCGAGACTTTCGACCCGATCCTCGTTCTCGCGGATCGCTTGCCAAACCTGGCCACAACGAGACCGCGTCGCCATCCAGGCCAGAAGGTAGGCGACCACGGCGAATGCGAGCGATAGCCAGTAGAGCCAGCGGACGTCGCGGGCGCTGGCGAGCAGATCGGGGATCTGCTCGAAGGCAACAGGCAGGCCCTCCTCGCCGCCGAAAATCCCCGCAGGATCAACCAGGAGCAAAATGTAGAAGGCCTCGCCGAACGCCAGCGTGACCATCGTGAAGGCGACCGCCTTCACGCGAAGGGCGATCGCTCCCAGCGCGGTATTGACCAGCCCGGACAGCGCGATGGCAAGCGCTGCAGCGGAAAAATACCCCAGGCCTGCGTGCATCAGCAGGTTGGTTGCGTAGATTCCCAGAGCGAAAACCAGGGCATGACCAGCGCTCAGCAGGCCGGTGTATCCGAATACGACATCGAAAGATATCGCGACACCAGCGAATACAAGGCCGATCGACAAGATGAGCAGAGAACCGGAACTCGACAACTGTCCGGGGAGAAGGATCGGAATCGGAACATCCAACATCGGTAGAGCAGCCAAAACGAGAATGACCGTGAGGCCCACTCGCGCCCCGACGGAAATCCGCCTCGGGTGCAGCTTTCCCGGACTCCGGTCGACGGGCAACCGTGTCTGGGTACTGGATAACGGAATCATGCTGACGCAACCCTTCCGAGCAAGCCCTGTGGGCGCAGTAGGAGCACAGCCGCAAGCAGACCGACGACCGCGATGTCGCCCAGCCCAGTGCTCACGTAGAAGTTCACGATTTGCTGAGTGAAGGCGACGAGAGCGGCAGCGATGGCGGTGCCGCCGATTGATCCGAGTCCGCCGATAATCACCACGATGAAAGCGAAGATCAACAGATTCGGACCGAGGGCAGGGGTAATTCCCGTGAAGTAGACCGCGCCCAGCGCGCCACCCAGGCAGGCCAACGCAGCGCCCAGTACGAACACGAAGGTGAAGCTCCGCGCGACATCGATGCCCAGCGCCTGAACCATCCGCCTGTTCTCCACACCTGCGCGGATGATCAACCCATACTTGCTCTTCTTCATGAAGAACAGCAAGCTCACCAGCACCAAGGCTGATATGCCGAAGATAAGGATTCTACTGTTGGGAATGCGTCCACCGAGGATCACCGTGACGTCGGTGAACCAGGCCGGCTGTGCGATCGATTGCGGCGAATACGAGAAAATACCGCCGATGAGCCCCTCCATGACGAATGCGAGCCCCAACGTGATGAGGATCTGTGTGAGGTGATCACCGTAGTTGCGCGCTATCAGCGTCCGCTCTACGAAATATCCTAGAACGCATCCGAATATGACCGCCACAACTATGGCGACAGCGAAACGTGCAGCGAGGGAATCTATCAAGTCGAACCGGTCCATGACGACCCAGGCCGCATATCCGCCCACCCCAAAGATCGCGGCATGCGCAACATTCAGGACGTCCATCAAGCCGAATATCAGGGAAAGCCCTGAAGAGAGGAGGAAATACAGGCCCGCGAGTCCGAGGCTCGTAGCAGTGAGGACGATAAGAGTTGTCATTGTGCAGACCCCTTTTCGGTCCCGATCGTGTTGCTGCCACGGGAAGACGGCGCGACACCGAGGTAGCGCTGCGTGAGGTCCGCATCTGCGGCCAAATCCTCCATCGAACCGGTAAAAACAACTGCGCCGTGGTCCAGCACGATCGCATCGGTAGCCAGGCGCTGCGCGACTCGGATGTTCTGGTCGACGAGCAGGATTGTGGTGGCACTGGCGGCCTTCGCCAGAGCCTCGACTACCTGGCCGACCACGATGGGCGCCAATCCCTTGCTCGGCTCGTCGATGAGGAGCAAGCGGTTCGGGTTCAGGATGGCACGCGCGATTGCCACCATCTGCTGCTGGCCGCCGGACAGCGCTCCCGCCCGCTGAGCGCTCCGACGCAGCAAGTCTGGGAACAATTCGTGCACGAGATCCAGACGTTGGGTCGCCTCCGGTGTCCGCGCAGCCAATCGAAGATTCTCGGCGACAGTCAACGTGCTGAAGACCTCGCGGTCCTCGGGCACGTATCCGATACCTCGGCGGACCAGGTGGTGGGTGGGCACGCCCAAGATCTCGTCACCGTAGAGCCTGATGCTGCCGCTGCCCTCGAGCAAACCGAGAATTGTCATCAACGTTGTCGTCTTCCCAGCACCGTTGCGACCGAGTAGTGCGGTGACACGACGTGGACGTACCTCGAACGACACACCTTCCAGAACATGTGCTTCCCCGCGGTGCACCTGAAGGTCTCGCACGGACAGGGCAGCGTCGCCGTCGGACATCAGAACTCCGGCCCGAGGTAGGCGGCTTGGACCCGCGGATCGGACATAACTGCGTTCGGCTCGTCGCACAGGAGAAGACCGCCGTCTTGCATGACGGCAATACGATCCGACGCGTCCAGAACGAGATCCATTCGATGCTCGACCATCACCACCGTACGGCCCGTGTCGTGCACCGCCCGTACGACGTCGATCAGCGCGTGGACATCCTCGGCGGAGACACCGGCCGTCGGTTCATCCAAGAGCAACACGCGCGGGCGCGCGCACAACGCGAGGGCTATCTCGAGCTTGCGCTTGTCTCCGTACGGTAGGTCGGACACGATGTTTCCGCCCATGTCGTGCAGGCCGACCTCTTCGAGGTGCTCTCGTGCACGCTCCGTGGCTCGATCGTGGGCCGATGGCCTGCCCCACAGGTTCATGCTCCCGCCCAGCGCAGCCTGGGCCGCCAACCGTGCGTTCTCGAGGACCGTCAGTCCAGCAAACAGGCTCGACGTCTGGAACGTCCGTCCCAAGCCGCGCCGGACACGGTGTGCGGCTCCCATTCTGGTGATGTCCTGACCATCGAAGTGGACTGAACCCGATGAGGGGCGATACACCCCTGACAGGAGATTCATCAACGTGCTCTTGCCGGCCCCGTTGGGCCCGATAACGGTGAGAAACTCGCCACGCCGGACACGGAGTCCGACATCGCTGACGATGGCGAATCCGCCGACACTCCAGGAGAGATCGACTGTCTCGAGCGCATACTCGATCGCGGGTCCCAGTACCTGTGAGGACGGCAGCGTCCGGTCAAGTGCTGCGGTATCTTTCATGGTTTCGCTGCCTCACTGCCGACGTTTCCGACTGTGTGGGCGACCAATTCGCCATCGTTGTCACTGAGCGAGACGAGGTACATGTCCTGAAGTAGGGCGTGGTCACCTGAGCGGATTGTCATAGGTCCTTTCGGCGCCTCGAATGACCACCCGTCGAGTGCCTCGATCATGCCTTCGACGTCGTCGGGGCCCGCAGTGGATAGTGCATGCACGATCTGCTGAGCAGCCACGAATCCGTCGTGGGTGGACAGGTCGGCATCGGGCACTCGCTCGGTCAGGCAATCGTTCATTTCGCCGCCTGGTGCGCCTGGGTAATAGTGCGTCACGAAGTTGATCTTCTCGGCGGCGTCACCATAGATTGACCAGTGCGGCTTCTCGACCAGCACGCTCGCGACCGTGGTCGTGTCCAAGATTCCTTGTTGCGACATCGCTTGCCACATGGACGGAGCCCCATCGCCGTAATAGACAACAATCAGTAGATCGGGCTTCAACTCGCTGATTCGCCGCGCGTAGGGCGTGAACTCATTCGTGTCCAAAGGCACAAGCACTTTCTCTACTTCAGATCCGCTCGATTCGAGGATGCCGGTGATCGTAGAGGCGTACTTCTGTCCGAATGCGTAGTCCTGGGCAAGTACTACCGTCTTGTTATTGTTCTTCTCGAGGACGCTGCTCAGGGCGGCCGCTTCCTGATACGCCTGTCGCGAGGCACGGAAAGTGTTGGCGTTCAGACCGGTGACATCATCGATCCCCGCGGCACCGGAGATGTACAGGAGATTCTGTTGCTCGGCGAAGTGGCCGAGTTGCATCGCGGCGGCGGACGACGTGGTGCCGGTGAGGATGTTGATCCCGTCACCAACCATCCTGGTGGCCGCAGCGAGCGTCTGCTCGGGATCGCCGCCGTCATCGGCGTAGACGAATTCGATTGGCTTGCCGTCGACTTCGCTGGTGCCTTCGGTGCTGCAGTACAGGCCGGCCTCCAGTCCGTCCTTGATCATGTTTCCGTAGGTACCGAACGATCCGGTGAGCGACGTTGTCACGCCCACTCGTATCGCATCTCCCGATGTGCCGGAACCCGTCGAGCTGCAAGCGACCAACCCGACCGATGCCAGCAATGCTGCGGACAGTACACATGCGCCTCGCCGTGTACTCCGTAAAATCACCACAATTTGCCCCTTCAGGAAGATTCTCGTTGCACGAAATGCCTGCATCTGAGGAATGCGACTGGCCGAAATCGCTCCATGCTGCGTCAGAAGTGGTCAATCTCGTGGTCTTCGACCGAATTCTTATTGGTTCGCCACGGTCACAGGAGATTCAGAATTCATGGACTCGAAATGCGTTCCGATTATCAGAATGTCGCGAGCGATGGCTGAAGTCAAGGGTTTCAGAGAGTTTCGGCTGTACGGTCCATACCGTCCTGGCCTGGTGCTTCTCAGACGAGGAGGTTCCAGCCCTTCCTGCCCGACATGCACACTTCATAGGCCACGGGGTCGATGGTCTGGTATATCCCGAGAACGGTCTGGCCGTCGTCACGTGTGACGCGGCAGAGATGCTCGTCGAGGCCGCGGATACCGATCCGGGTCTCCGGTCGACTCAGATCATACGATTCTCCCTCGGTCAGGTCGGGGCCGGCATAACCGCCTTGGTGGATGTCACGATCCGGTGTGCCGCCGTACATTCCGCATCGCAGATAGGCCGTCTGCTGGCCCACCCGCTCGTAGTGGAGTTGGACTTGCTTGCCGTTGTCGAACTCGTAGTCGACGATGGCTTCGACGAAGAGGTCCGTGTCCGGCTCGAACCGGAGTCGGCGGGTGGGTTTGAGGACTCGCGTCGAACCCGATGTCGAGTCGCCGAACGGGTAGAAGAGTCGGTCACCCCACAGCGCCCAGTCCGGAAATGCCACGAAGGCGTTGCCGTTGGTCCCTACGTGCAGGCGGCCTCCCAGGGACAACTCCGGTCCCCCGACACCGCGTCCGGTGCCCCAGTGGCGATCCCTCGTTCCTGCGGCATTCGGACCCAAAGTGGTTCGTTCGCCCTCGATCTCGACCCATCCGGTCACCGAGCCGAAGCATTCGAATCCGCTGGTGACATCGTTGCGGCGACCGGTCGGAAAGCCGTGCGCAGAGTCCGACAGCGGTTCGCGAAAAACCTGCCGGGTGGTGTCGTGGAACGTCAAATCGTAGCTGACTCCCCACTCGTTCGGCTCGAGGACGTAACGCCATTCCCGCAGACCGCGAACAATCGTGGGCACGATCGGTCCCACGCGCAGGTCGGTGCGATCCGCGCCGATCGAGCGGAAACTCCGGACGGTGGTATGTCGGCCTTTCGAGTTGACGATCGCGTAGGCCTCGGCCCGATCGAGGTTCGGATAGAGGCTGCCGCCCGTGGCGATCAGCAACTCGCCGGTGTCGTCGTGGATCACCACCCAGTGGCGTTCGTACGCCCGGGGATCCCCTGTCCACATGACCCGTACGGGATCCGGGGTTTGGTGGACGAAATAGTCATCTATCGGCGATAGCGGGAACTGTTCGGCCAAGTGCTCGTCGCCGGAGATCGATTTTGGTGGTAGTGCGTTCACGTTTGCTCGTCTTTCTGCCTGTCAGGCGGGATCGGTGGCAACCCGCCACTGCAGGTACTGTCCGATTTCGGCCCGACGCTGTCGAAACTCGGGGTCTGTGGGAATGGTGGAGATGAGCTGAGTTAACGATCCTCGTAGCTCCTCGTTTCGCGCGACGACAGCTGTGATGTCGGTCGGGGCAGGCGCCTGCGCCTCGACGCCGGCGTTCAGGAGTTCGGTGAGCCGAGCGTTGTCGTCCAGGAGGAAGGGCAATGCCGTGTCCCATGATGTGGCAACCCGCTTGATCAGTCGGCGTGCGTTGCTCAGTAATTCGGACGTCTCGACCGGAAGCGAATGAGATCCGTCAGCGAGATCGAGAAGCCGATCGACTCCGGACAATTGCTCGTGAATGGTCGGTCTCATCGGATATCCTCCTTGACTACGAAATCGAGCAATGTCGCCAGTACCCGGCGGGTGGGGCGAAATGGCTCGTCACTACGGCCATCGAGAAACGATCGCAGACCGCTGACCTGCATCACCGCGGTCTTGAACGTCGAAAAGGCCTGCCACCACCGAAGGTTGCCGCGGTCGACCTCGAATCCTGTGGCTCGCTCGTAATGCTCGATCAGATCGTCGGCATCCCACGCCCCGTCGATCAGGTGCTCCATCCTCCGCAGCGGCTGCGTCACCCACCCGAGGTCCTCGAGCGGATCGCCGAGATGAGCCAACTCCCAGTCGAGCAGTGCGGTAATCCGATCACCGTCCAACAGAATGTTGCCGGGTTTGAAATCGGCGTGGACCAGAACGGTGCGAGCCGGTTCGGGTGCTGACGCTCGTAGTCCCGCAATCGCAAAATCCAACTCGGGCAACGGCTCCAGCTGGTTGTGACGCAGAACCTTCTCCCAGGCGTCGAGTTCGGCGGGCGCACCGAGCCGGCCGGAACCATCGAGTACCGCTGACAACCCGAGTGCCTGCCAATCGGTGCTGTGGACTTGCGCCATGAGTTCGCAGAAGCTTTCGGCAAGGGCCCGCCGCTGAGTGATCGAGCGTTGCGGGTCCGAAAGCACGCGGTAGTCGCAGTCACCTGGGCACCGCTGCATGATCAGCGAGGGCCGGCCGAGCCATCGCCCGTCGGCGTCCAGCCAGCGGGCACCCGGGGTTGGCAGATCGCTGCTCTCCAGCATGCCGAGCAACGCGAACTCCACGTTGCGGTCTGTGTCGACCAGGCCTCCGTCCGGGTCGCTGCGCAGGATCAGCGGCTCGCAATGCTCGGTGCCATTGTGGTCGGTCACCAGGTCGAACACCCAATTGTCCCGGGACCTGCCGACACCGATGCGGTTCAGGCCTACTACGCGAGCACCGGCCCCATCCAGTTGGTCGGACAGGAATCTGGTGAGTCGGTCGTCAATTTCGGATGGTGGTGTCATCGTTGGTGTCCGTTCTGTTCGTGAAGGCTCGATCGGTGCTGAGGCGCCGCGATCGCGATCATGGCGTCGGCGCGTTCGCGCAGAGTCCGCCCTCTGAGATCGACGACGCCGAACTCGGTGGCCACGAAGTCGATGCTCGTTCGCGGCGTCGTGACGGTCGGGGGCTGCAGCTGCCGAACGATCCGGGAGGTTCGTCCGCTGTGTGCCGTCGCAGCGAGCGCGACGATCGATGCCCCGCCGGGCGAGCGCTGAGCGGCCCGCAGGAATTCTGCTTGCCCACCGGTGGCTCCCAAATATCTGCTGTCGATCTCTTCGGCGTTGACTTGACCGGTGAGGTCTACCTGCAGTGCCGAGTTCACTGCGAACAGTCGGGGGATCGACGCTGCGGCTGCCGGACCGATTACCTCGGCGACCGGCCGTACCCACGTTGTCGACGTGGCGATGTGCTCGTACAGTTCCTCGGAGCCCGCGGCTTCGCTGATGATGACCGAACCGGGCTCTTCGCAGAGTGATCCAGCGCGATGCAGATCCAGCAGCCAATCGCCGGCGAGGGTCGATCGAACACGTAATCCGCGGCGTACGGTCAGCGCCTTCCCGATGGCTGAGGGGACCGCGCCGATGCCGAGTTGGATGGTCCCGCCGTCAGGGATCAGCGGCAGGATATGCCTGGCGATTCCGTGGTGATCTTCATCCACTGCTGGTGTGGGCACAATCGGAAGAGGCCGGGACGTGTGGATGACGGCAGCGAACGTGGAGGCCGGAAGTGTTGGCGCGGACGTGGTTGGCATCGCGGCATTGACCTCGGCCACCACGGTTCGTGCTTGCGAGATCAGTTCGTAGGTGTAGTCCATCGCCATTCCCAAGCCGTGGCATCCCTGCGAATCAGCGGGGGACACTTGCATCAGGAGCACGAGGTTGCTCCGGGCACGCAAAGGCAACAGGCGTGGCAGGTCGTCGAAATTGCAGGGGATTACCTCGGCGTGGCCGGTGGCCGCGAGCTTGCCGAGTGGCCCCATTGCACCGAAGGACACGAGCGGACGCTGCGGCGCGGATCCTTTGAGCGCATCGCTGTGGCTGAGTCCGACGAAGATCTCGACCTCGGGTGGGCAGGCCGCGAGGAGCTGATCGAGCAGTGGCGTCGGCTCCCCGACGCCTTGCGCCACCACAACCAGGTCTCCGGGCCGCACGAGATCGGCAGGCCAGTTGCTGTTCACAGGATCGCCACGGGCGTCACCGGAGTTCCGGTCGAGCCGACGAGGGGGATCGGGGCGAACAGCAGGAAGAACGTCGAACGATCGAGGACGGACAGCGCCTCCGCGAGTTCCGCGAGATCCAGGTTCTCGATCAGCGGCACGCCGAACTGGTGGAGGAGCACCAGATGCGCCGGAAAGCCGGGTTCAGCCGATTGCTGTTCGACCGCATAATTGTCCGCACCCACCAGCGCCACGTCACGGCTCGCGAGCCAGCGGGCGGCCTCTTCGTTGATGCCGGGTTCGTCCGCGAAGTAGGAGTCGCTCGATCCCTTCGATTCCCACCACCCGGTCCGGACCAATACGGCGTCGCCCGGCTCAACCGACACGCCGGCTTCGGAAATGCCGCGCTCGAGTTCTTCAGGTCCGACCGCGGTCTGCGGGGCGAGCGGCCCACCGGATGCGCGTACCAAGTCGACGAGAATGCCACGGGTGGCGACCGGTGCGAGCTTCTCGGCGCCGCACCGCTGTGCGCCTTGCGTACTTCTGGTGAGGGCAGACGAATGCCCATTGTAGAGTTCGTCCCCCGACCACGCATGAGACAGCGCGTCGACGTGAGTACCGCTGTGGGTCGCGAATTGCACTGTGTCCTCGGCGAATTTGAATCCTCCCGGCGTGCGTGCACCGAGCGCGTAATCACCGGCGTCGCGGTTCATGAACCGCGACGGCTGTTGCCGGTGGCCGGGCGCAGGTGTCTTCGGGCCGAGGGGTTGGGCCAGCGACAGCGTCTGGCCGGTGGCGACCAAGCCCGCGGCCCTGCGCGTCACGCCGGTTGTGACGAGATTGAGTGCACCGGCTTCGTCGTCGGCGCCCCATCGTCCCCAGTTGTTGCTCATGCGCAACTCCGATCCTGTGTCAGTTGTGCCGGCGCCAGTGCCGGCGCCTGTTCGCCTAGACCTCGACGCACCACTTTTCCGGTCGCGACGTCGTCAATCAGCGCCTCCGCTCGAGGCGATTCGGTAGCGCATGCTGCGAGTAGCGCAGGCAGGCTCGCCGCTGCGGGTGGGTCAGCCATGGTTCTTCGAGTCGTGATGGCACATAGCGATCTATCTCCTCAGGGGTTCCGCTCAGCGCTCAACGAGCTCGCGACGGTGAACCGGCAACCCTCAAGCTCTCGGTTTTTCGAAACTGATTTCGCGTATTCGAATATTAGCGATCCGCGCGCGGCGACGTCAAGGGTCTGGGCGGTGGGCGCCTTCGGACCGCTCGGGGTCGCGTGCGCCCCGCGTTCGTGAATTGCCCCCGCCCGGGCGACTTCGGCACAGCGGCGCGACAAGCGAAGCGGGAGAAGTCAATTGCATGTGAGCGCGACCTGGAAGGTCGGACCCGTCCACCGCGCGACGGCAGTGGCCACGGAAGGCGGGACGGGTCGGTGTCAAGTCTGCCGACTTGCCTCTTCGTGACAAACCGGCCAATACGGGATTTCTCTTGACAAGTCCCGCGGTCCGGTGACACATTTCACAACTAGGAAAATGGTTCCGAATTCAGGAAGACTGCGTCGGGTCGCATTCCGCCAACAGAGGCGACACTCGAAGGGCGCCCTATGGCGCCGGAATTGGAACGGACAATCCCGTTCGGGTCTCGCCGCTGCGCTTCACCAATCCTGGATTCCCCGAGGCTGAGAAGGAGAAAATCGTGACGATCAAGCTTCGCAACGCACGGCTGATCGATGGTACGGGGGCAGAGCCGTATCTCGCCGAAATCGTGATCGAAGGGCAGCGGATCCTGAGTGTCGCTGCCGAGGGGACCGGAAACGGGCAGGACCCCGACGCCACAGTCATAGACGTCGGCGGCGCGACGGTCATGCCGGGACTGATCGATGCCCACTCGCATCCGAGCTTCCTTCCCGAGATCGACCTTGCGAAAATGGGCAATCTGCCGGTCGAGGAGCACACGTTGCTCACTGCTCGCAACGCACGGCTGATGCTGGATCAGGGCTTCACCAGCATCCTGTGCGCCGCATCGGCGAAGCCGCGACTGGACCTGGTTGTCCGGAACGAAATCAACGCGGGCAACCTGATCGGACCGCGCATGCTGGTCGCATCACCCGAGCTGACCGTCACCGGAGGAGTCGGTGATGTCCGGCTGCCGCACATGCATCGGCAATCCGTCGAACATGTCTGCGATGGTGTGGATCAATTCCGCCAGACGACGCGGTGGTACATGCGTGAAGGCGTCGACCACATGAAGCTCGACATCTCTGGTGACGAGTTCATTCCATATGCTAAAGGTCGCATGACCACCATGACCGACGAGGAGGTTGCCGCCACGTGCCAGGTGGCCCACGCTCGCGGAAAACGCGTGGCGGCGCACGCCCGAAGCGCGGAATCGGTGAAGATGTGCGTCCGCCACGGCATCGAGATCATCTTCCATGCCGATTTCACCGACGAGGAAGGTCTCGACCTGGTGGCCGAGAACAAGGACAAGCACTTCGTGGCCCCGGCCTTCGGCTTCCTCCACACGTCGAGGTACGAGGCCGGCGACTGGGGGCTGACCCCGGAAGTCACTGCTTCGATGGGTCTCGACGAACAGCTCGAGAGCCTGATCGCGAACATGATCGAGCTCAAGAAGCGCGGAGTTCGAGTGTTGCCCGGCGGTGACTACTTCGTGCCCTGGAACCCGATGGGCAACAACGCCCGGGACCTGGAGCATTTCGTCAACTTCCTGGAGTTCAGCCCGATGGAGGCCATCGAGTCTGCAACCCGCCTCGGTGGCGAGCTGATGCTCCAACCGGACGATTTGGGCTGCATCAAGGCCGGCTACCTCGCCGACCTGCTGGTTCTCGATGGTGACCCATTGGAGGACATCGCGATCCTGCAGAATCAGTCGACGTTCACCGGCATCATGAAGGATGGCGTCTGGCACAAGGAACCGCCGCTCTCGCGCAGCGGTGACGTCGAGAAATGGTCGATCAGCGGGTCCGCGGCGGGCGCCCCCGAGCCGGTTCTTCGGTAGCGGGTAAGGGAATGATCGAGGTAAATGGTCGCCAGCAGTACGTGGTGCTGGCCAACATGACCACTGTGACGACGGCCAGCTTTCGAGAACGCATCGAGGTGGCGGCGGCCGCCGGTTTCGACGCGCTGGGCATCAGCCTGGACACCTACCGTCGGGTCGTCGCGGAGGGGATGAGCCCGAAGGAGCTCCAGGCCGTCGTGGTCGACAACGGTCTGGAGATCGTCGAGCTCGAAGCAGTATTCGGGTTTGCCGTTCCCACGGCCGAGACCGGCGTGCCGTTCGGCGGTGGGCTCGTCTACACCAGCCCCGACGACCTGAACGAGTTTTGGGCCATGGCCGAACTGTTCGGCGCACGGCACTTGCAAGCTGTCGGGGCATTCGACCGAACGGATCTGGAACCCGACGTCGTGGAGCGATTCGCATCGCTCTGCGATCGTGCGGCCGACGTCGGGCTGCAGATCGCTCTCGAGTTCGTGCCGACGACCAATATCCCGGACGCCGGCACGGCTCTCTCGATCGTCGAGCAGTCCGGCCGAGACAATGCCGGCCTTTGCGTCGATTCGTGGCACCACACGCGCGGAGCCAACGACCTCGAGATGCTGCGATCGATTCCGTCTCGACGAGTCACGATGATCCAGATCAACGACGGTCCAAAGGATCCCGCCGATCCCGACTTCCTGGTGGAGACCCTTCACCATCGGGCGGTGCCGGGCACCGGTGACTTCGACCTCGACGGTTTCGTCGACGCCGTGACCGAGGGCGGTGTGACCGCGCCGGTGTCCGTCGAGGTGATTTCGGACGAACTTGCCCGACTCGAACCCGCCGAGGCAGCACGCCGCTGCTACGACGGCGCGATCGAAGCGCTGGCAGGGAAATAGGTTCGTGCGTGCCGGGCCAGACTGAACCCACGGCATGCATTGCTGGATCCACGCGGGCATACCTGCGTGGGAAATGCAGGTAGTGAGGCAGGTAGATCACCGCCGTCGCACTCGCCACGCAATTGCGAGTCTTATCGGCATGAACACACGGTCATGCCTTTTCGCAGGGTTCGGTCTCCATGCTCTTCGTGGCGGTGGGATGCGTACGGTCCTTGCCGTTCGGGCCGAATCATTCAGGCACGCAGATCAATAGCTAGCCGGCAAGCCGGAGGCCCACGGGCCTCCGGCTCGCCGGCATGTGGCGATACACGAGACCGAATTGGGGTGCCGCGAAAGAAAAGAGGGTTGACATGGCGTACCCGAGCGACGAGTATTCGATGTTAGGAATTCGATTTCGAATTTACGAAGACCATCGCCGCGGTCCGATCCCGAGGGGAGCAGCGCCGCCAGCGAGACGCGGCCGACAAGGACGCGGAGGGGGCGAGTGCGGACCGCCATCGCGGACGCCGTCCCCGACGGCAGAAAAGGACGTCATGAACGGTACAAACACGCCGAATGCAAGCGCGTCAGCGCACGTGCTGACGCCTGCGCGGATACTCGACGAGAACGGAATGCTGGTAGGGGAGCCGCCGCAGATCGAGCCGGAGCGCCAGCGTGCGATGCTGCGCCTGATGATGCTTGGACGCCGCCTGGACCAGAAGGCAATTTCTTTGCAGCGCAGGGGGAAACTCGGCACCTACCCGCCGCTGTCCGGGCAGGAGGCCGCCGCGGTCGGCACGGCATACGCGATGGATGCCGAAGTAGACCACTTCGTGCCCCAGTACCGTGAACAACTCACGATGCTGCACTGGGGTTTGCCGTTGTCCACCTACCTTCTGCAGCGGATGGGGCATCCCGCGGGATCGGCCCTGCCGTCCCACGGCCGGTTGTGGCCGCAGCAGGTCGCGCTGGGCGCGCACCTGCCTCACGCGGTCGGGCTCGCATGGGGAATGCGACTGCAGGGCAAGCCGGGCGTGGTACTGACCCAGTTCGGCGACGGCGCCTCCAATGAGGGCGACTTTCACGAGGCGTGCAATATCGCAGGCGTCAAACGTGCGCCACTCGTCATGGTGTGCCAGAACAACGGCTGGGCCATCTCGATCCCGTGGCATGAGCAATCGGCCGCAGAGTCCGTGGCGTTGCGCGCAGCAGGATACGGATTTCCGGGGATCGCAGTCGACGGCAATGATGTGCTCGCGGTCTACACAGCCGTCGCGGATGCGCGGACCCGCGCCGAGGCCGGCGACGGCCCGACACTGATCGAGGCGCGATGCCATCGCCTCGGCGCCCATTCGACAGCCGACGACCCCAAGCGCTACCGACCCGCCGACTTCGACGAGCGGGCAGCCGGGGTTGATCCGATCCACCGGTTCCGGGCCTACCTGGTCGGCCTCGGACAGTGGGACGACACCGCTGACGCCAACACGATCGCCTGGTGCGACGACCAGATCGCCACGGCAGTTGCCGAATTCGATGCCACGCCGCCACCCGACCCCGGGCAGATGCTTCACCACCTCTACGCAGAGCCCGATATGCGACTACGTCGCCAGCAGGAAGAACTGCGTAGCAGTATCGAGGAGAACCGATGACCGGCATGAACATGGTGGAAGCGGTGCGCAGCACGCTCGAGGCAGAGATGCGCCGCGACGAGCGGGTTGTCCTGCTCGGCGAGGATGTCGGGAAGTCGGGCGGCGTCTTCCGTGCGACGGACCGGTTGCAGACGGAGTTCGGGGCGGACCGCGTCTTCGACATGCCGACCAGTGAGGCGGGGATAATCGGCGCCGCCGTCGGGCTCGCCGGCTCGGGCCTGGTGCCCGTCGTCGAAATGCAGTTCCTCGGCTTCACTCAGCAAGGGTTCCATCAGCTCGGCAATCAGCTCGCCCGAATGCGCTATCGCACAAACGGTGCTCTGACAATGCCGGTGACCATTCGCGCGCCCTTCGGCGGTGGCGTACGTACCCCAGAACTGCATTCCGACGCCTTCGAAGCGCTCTTCGCCCACAACCCCGGGATGCGGTTGGTCGCCCCCGCGACGGCAGCGGACATGAAGGGGTTGCTGGCCACTGCAATTCGGGATCCGGATCCGATCTTCGTCCTCGAGCCGCTCCGTGGCTATCGGCTTGTGCGCGACGACGTTCCCGACGGTGACCACCTCGTCCCGTTCGGTAAGGCGCGCATCGCACGTGAGGGGACCGACGTCACCGTCATCGCGTGGAGCGCGATGGTCCAGGTCGCAATGGAGGCCGCGGCTGCTGCCGCTGAGCAGGGTATCGATGTGCAAGTCATCGACCTGCGCTCACTTGTCCCGCTCGATTGCGACACCATACGTGAGGCTGTGGCGCGCACGGGCCGAGCGATCGTAGTTCAGGAGGCTCCTTACACCGGCGGGTTTGCCGGCGAGGTCGCCGCTACCGTCGCCGAAGAGGCTTTTCTCCACCTCGAAGCCCCGGTCACCCGCGTCGGCGGATATGACATCCCGTTTCCCATGCCCCAGCTCGAGGATCACTACATCCCCGACGCGAGGCGAATCTTGCGCGCGATCCGCGCTGCCGTCCACTTCTGAGGATCGATACATGTCTTATACCTTTCACTTGCCCGACATCGGCGAAGGCATCGCAGAGGCGGAAATAATCCGATGGCTCGTCGGCCCAGGAGATCAGGTCGTCGAGGACCAGCCCGTCGCCGAGATCGAAACCGATAAAGCGCTGGTAGAAATGCCCTCCCCGGCAACCGGCCAGGTCGCCGAACTCTGTGCACCAGAGGGCGCCATGGTCCAGGTCGGCGAACGTCTCATCGTCATCGCCGATGGCTCGGCCCCCACGCCGGCCGAGCGGGCGCAGTCCGTTGACGGCGGGGCAGGCGCGCCGCCGGCCGGCTCGGCCGATCACACTGCCCAGAGTGCACACGGATCCGGTGTGCAGAAGAGGCCACTGGCAACGCCGGCGACCCGGCGGCTCGCCAGGGAGGTCGGCGTGAGCCTCGAGGGTCTCGTGGGCACGGGGCCCGGAGGACGCATCAGCGACGACGACGTTCGCGCTGCTGTTCACGGGTCGCCGCAGGAGAATTCCGGCCCCGCTGGGGCGGCAGCCACCGAGCGCTCGCTTCCGGAGTCCGGATCCCACCAGCCGGCCCGTCTCACAGAAGACCAGCGAATACCGGTCCGGGGGTTGCGCCGGCGTACCGCGGAGGCGATGGTCCGGGCACTCCGCGACATCCCGCACACCGTCGCGATGCACCACGCGGACGTGGGGGATCTGCTCGCCCTGCGCAAGACGCTGCTGCCCGGAGCCGAGGCCAAGGGAATCGGTCTCACACTGACCCCGTTCCTGGTGAAGGCTACGGCGCTCGCGCTGGCCCAGTTCCCCATGGCCAACGCCAGTTTCGACGACTCAGCCCAGGAAATCGTCGTGCGGGCATTGCGAAATATCGGGTTTGCCGTCAATACGCCTGACGGTCTGGTCATTCCGGTGGTCAAGGACGCCGACCGGAAGCCGCTGCTGGCCGTCGCGCGCGAGGTGGAAGCCCTCACCGCCGCGGCACGGACCCGGACGGTGGCGATCGAGCAGATGCAGGAGGGCACGTTCACCATCAGCAATCACGGGCCGCTCGGCGGGAACTTCGGTACACCCATCATCCGCGCACCCGAGGGCGGCATCCTGGGCTTCGGGCGCGCCACCCCGCAGGCCGTCGTCCGTGACGGCGAAATTGTCGCACGTACGTTGCTGCCGATCTCGTACTCCGCCGACCACAGGCTGGTCGACGGCGACGTCGTGATCGGCTTCTGCCAGGCACTGATCACGCTGCTAGAGGCGCCGGTGCAGCTTCTCGTCGAGGAAGGATGACATGGTTGTAGGAGAGATGGCCGAGCCCGTCGAGGTACTGGTGGTGGGAGGCGGCCCCGGAGGGTACACGGCCGCCGCCCGGGCCGCGGAGCTGGGCAAAGAGGTGCTGCTCGTCGAGCGGAGCGATCTCGGTGGGGTGTGTCTGAATGTCGGATGCATTCCCTCGAAGGTCTTCACGACCGCCGCGCACGACCTTGCCCGTAGCGCACGACTTCCCGTCCAGGGACCACAGCTGCAGTCCAGAATCGACCTTTCCGGTCTGCAGGCCTGGCGAAAGCAGGTCGTCGACCGGCTGGTCGGGGGCGTCAGCGCCACCCTGGGCCGGGTGCGGGTGGTGTCCGGCACCGCGTTCTTTCTCGATGAGCACCGGATATCGGTCGAGAGCGGTGATCACGTCCAGCACTTTCGGTTCGAGCAGGCGATCCTGGCCACCGGCTCCCAACCGGTCGAGCTCGCGGCTCTGCCCGTCGACGGGATCCGGGTGTTCGACTCGACGGGAGTGCTCGCCTTCGACGAGGTGCCGCCCTCGCTCGTAGTTGTGGGAGGCGGCTACGTCGGGATGGAACTGGGCATGGCGTTCGCCCATTTCGGCACTCGCGTGACCGTTGTCGAGGCCACCGACCGGTTGCTTGCGGGATTCGACCCCGACCTGGTGCAGGTGGTCACCGAGCGCGCGGGCGAGCTGGGGATCGACATCCGCCTCGGCACGACTGCCGTCGGAGTCCAGGCCGATGACTTGCTGATCCGCAAGGACGGCACAGACGACCGGGTTCCCGCGCACGCGGTCCTGGTCGCCGTGGGCCGCGGCCCGGTCACCGGCGACCTGCAGCTCGACAGGCTCGGACTCGCAGTGACCGCGACCGGACACATCCCCGTGGACGAGCAGGGCAGGACCGCACTGCCCCACGTATACGCCATCGGGGACATCACCAAAGGACCCGCGCTCGCCCACAAGGCGATGGCAGAAGGAGTCGTGGCCGCCGAGGCGATCTCCGGGCTGCCGAGCGCCTTCGACGCGCAGGTGCCGCTCATCGCGTTCACCGATCCGGAGATCGCGGCCGTGGGGCTGACGGCGGAGCAGGCCGAGGAGCAGGGGTACGAGGTAGTAGTGGGCCGTAGCTCGTTCGCCACGTCCGGGCGGGCTGTGGTGCTCGGCGAGGCCGACGGGATGGTGAAGATCGTCGTCGACGCGGAGACGGACGTGGTGCTCGGGGTACACATGGTCGGCCCCAGCGCGTGTGATCTCATCGCCCAGGCCGCAGTTACAGTCGAGACCGGCTGCCGCGCCGAAGATTTGGTGGCCACCATCCACCCACATCCGTCTCTGGTGGAGACGGTGCATGCGGCCGCGGTGGCCGCGCGCCGTCGCGCTGCACGCAGGAGGAACCGATGAACGCCGCCGAGACGCCGCTGCCCGCGTCGATCTCCGAGATCATTCAGGACACCTCACGACAACGCCGCTCCCAGCCCGCCGTCATCGACGAACAAGGAGAGCTCAGCCACGGTCAGCTCGCGGACTCCGTGGCGTCGACTGCGGCTGGGCTGCGCGCGATCGGAGTCGGCCCGGGAACCCGGGTCGGTCTGTTGTGCACGAACCGCAGAGAGTGGCTCGTCGCCACCTATGCCGCGATAACGGTCGGAGCCACCGTGGCCGCCTTCGCGACGTGGTCGCGGCGGTGGGATCTCGATCATCTACTCACCCACTCGCGCTGCGAGGTGCTCATCACAGTAGATGGATTCGGCCCGACCGACCTGATGCCCACGATCCGCGAACTCGTCCCCGAAGCGTGGAGTGCCGCCGGGCCAGGTTGGCGTTCCGTGGCCTACCCCGCACTGCGTGGTGTGGTGATCATCGGAAACCGGGTCCCGGCGGGGGCGTACGCGTTCCGAGACCTCGGCGAACATCGTCGCGGCAGCGCCGTCCCCGACGTCGAGACCGACACCGATGGCACCGCTCTGGTTCTCTACACATCGGGTTCGACATCGAGGCCGAAAGCCGTCCGGCTCGGACAACACGATGCCATCGACCATGCTCGGGAGGTCGCCGAGCGGATGGGGATCACACCCGAGGACCGAATCGTGGTGCCTGTCCCGCTCTTCTGGAGCTACGGCGGGGCCAACGCACTGATGGTCGCCCTCGTCACCGGTTGCACGATCGTCCTCCAGGAGACCTTCGATGCAGGCGGAGTCCTCGAGCAGATCGAGCGGCACCAGTGCACTGCCATCTACACGTTGCCCTCGATCACCCGTAGCCTGCTGGCGAATCCGGGGTTCTCCCGCGCCCGCACCGCGAGTCTGCGACGGGGGATGACGATCGGCCCGGACGCCGATGTCCGCTCCGCCGCAGAAGAACTGGGTGTGAGCGACATCTGCAACGCATACGGGTCGACGGAAATGTACGGCGGCGCCACGGTCACCCCGTATGACTGGCCACTCGCAATGAAGTGCTCGACCCAGGGGTCACCGCTGGCCGGAAACCAGGTTTCGATCATCGACCCGGAGACCGGCGCCGAACTGCCCGCAGGGAAGGTCGGCGAGATCACAGTGTCCGGCTTCGTCTCGTCCGGCTATCTCGACCAGCCGGATGAGACCGCCGCTGCGTTCACCGAAGACGGCACGTTCCGTACCGGTGACCTAGGGCGACTCGACGACGACGGCAGGCTGCACTTCGCCGGCCGTGCCTCGGAGATGATCCGGACCGGTGGCATCAACGTCTCCCCGCTCGAGGTGGAGGACTTCCTGCTCACTCACGACGAGGTCTTGGAGGCGGCGGTCGTGGGGGTCGACGACACCGACAAGGAACAGGTCGCCATCGGGTTCGTCCGCATCGAGGGCTCCGCCGTCGCAGACGAGGCCGCGCTGGTCGACTACTGCCGCCATCACATCGCCTCCTATAAAGTTCCCGGCCGAATCGTGATGAAACATAACGAGTTACCTCGAACCTTGACGGGGAAGCTCATTCGAAACGCTTTGCTGGACGAAGCCAAGGAAGTGTGGGCGTCGTCCGATAACACGAAGGAGTACACAGAGTGACGAACACCGATGTCGGGGCGGAGACCTCGCGGCTGGACGAACGAAGGATTCGCGAGGCTGTGGCGGTGGCCAACGTGCCGACCTTGCTGATGGTGTTGTTCCAGATGACAGGGGAGCAGCGTTGGTTGGCCGAGCCCTACCTGCCGACCCCTGTACGGGGGCTCAGCGACAATGACACAGCCGGGCTCGAACAGTCGCTCCAGGACGAGATTCGACGCGCCGCCGCAGAGGCGATCCTGAATTGGGGCAGGAGCGGTTCCCTCGCGGTTGCGCAACTGTCACCCGACCAGCTGATCGAGATGTTGCGCGTGTCGGTCGGCGAGCACGTGCCCGACCAGTACGCCGACATGGCCACCCACGAATTGCAGGTCGGGGCGGGCGGGACGAGCGCGGCTCCCCCGATGGTCCCGCCCCCGGGCTTCGATGCCGTCGTCATCGGCGCCGGCGCGTCGGGCCTCTGTGCCGCATACCGGCTGGGCGAGTTGGGCATTTCCTACACCGTGCTCGAGCGGAACGACGAAGTCGGCGGAACATGGCTGGAGAACCGCTACCCGGGATGCGGTGTCGACACACCGAGTCACCTGTACTCGTTCTCGTTCGCGCGACACGACTGGTCCCGATGGTTCGCCTCACGGGATGAGTTGCACGGCTACTTCCAACAGATTGCCGACCGGTTCGGAATTCGCCCGAACATCAGGTTCGGCATCGAGGTCGAGGGTGCCACCTGGGATGACGACACCCGGCGGTGGACGCTGGATCTGATCGACCAGGACGGTCACCGATCGACCACCACTGCTGCGATCGTGATCAGCGCAGTCGGCGCCTTCAACAAGCCGAAGATCCCCGCGATCCCGGGCACCGATTCGTTCACCGGGCCCGTGGTCCACACAGCGCGGTGGCCCGAGGACCTGGACGTCGCAGGCCGGCGAGTAGGAGTGATCGGCAACGGGGCGAGCGCGATGCAGCTGGTTCCCGCGATCGCCGATGCCGCCGAGTCGGTCACGGTATTCCAGCGGTCGCCACAGTGGGCCGCCCCGTTCGAAAAATTCAAGGTCGACGTTCCAGAGCCGATCCGCTACCTCATGGCTGAGGTCCCGCTGTACCGGTCGTGGTATCGGCTCCGGCTGACCTGGATCTTCAACGACCGCGGCCACGACGGATTGCAGAGAGATGTTCAATGGCCGCACCAGCATCGGTCGATCAATGCGATGAACGACGGCCACCGGCGTTTCCTCACCCGATACCTGGTCAAGGAGCTCGACGGGAACTTGGAGATGCTCGGCGATGTCTTGCCGACCTATCCGCCCTTCGGGAAGCGAATGCTGCTCGACAACCGCTGGTTCGCCACGCTGGCCCGCGAAGACGTCCACTTGCAGACGACACCGATCGCCGAGATCCAGGATCAGTGCGTCCACACCACGGACGGTCTCACACATCCAGTCGACGTTCTGGTGTTCGCCACGGGATTCGACGTCGTCAGATTCCTCGCCCCCATGCGGATCACGGGCCGCAGCGGCCGCACACTCGAGGCGGCCTGGGACGGTGACGACGCGCGTGCCTATCTCGGCGTCGCGGTTCCGGATTTCCCCAACTTCTTTTGCCTGTACGGTCCCAACACCCAGTTCGGGCACGGAGGAAGCCTCATCTCCATGATGGAGCTCCAGATGAATTACATCGTCGATCTGATGAACCAGATGATCACCAAGGACCTGGACTCCGTGGAGTGCAGCCAGGACGTCTATGACGACTACAACCGCAAAGTGGACGACGCACACTCTCGGATGGTGTGGTCCCACCCCGGGATGGACGTCTACTACCGCAACTCCAAGGGGCGAGTCGTGGTCAACAACCCATTCAAGGTGGTCGACTTCTGGGACATGATCCGCCGAGCCGATCTGGGCGACTTCCGGACCACCGAACGTACCTCAGGAGACATGGAATGAAGATTGCAGGTTGCTCCGCAGTGATCAGCGGGGGAGCGTCGGGGCTCGGCGCGGCTGCCGCTCGCCGGTTGGCCCGAGCCGGCGCGAGCGTAGTGCTACTCGACCTCCCCCGGGCGGAGGAGGCAGGCGCGGCGCTCGCCGCAGAGTTGGGCGGCGGCGCCGTTTTCGTACCCGGGGATGTGACGAAGTGGGACGACGTGGGTGTTGCCGTGCAGACGGCACGGGAGCTTGCTCCGCTGCGGATCGCGGTGGCCGCCGCTGGAATTGCGACCAGCGGGAGTCTGGTGGGCCCGCGCAGCGACAGGGGAGAGCTGTTCGCGCAGACGGTGGCTGTGAATCTCGGCGGAACCTATGCCCTCATCGCGCACGCTGCTTCCGCGATGAGTGAGCAGGCGCAGACCGACGGAGAGAGAGGCGTGGTGGTCTGCACTGCTTCGATCGCCGCATATGAGGGGCAGGTCGGGCAGGTGGCCTACGCGGCCTCCAAGAGCGGAGTCGCAGGACTGACGCTGCCGGCAGCGAGGGAACTCGCCCGGCACCAGATCCGCGTCGTCACCATTGCCCCCGGTTTGTTCGAAACTCCGATGTTCGCGGGAGTCGCGGATGAGGTGCGCGCCTCGGTGGGGGCGCAGGTTCCGCACCCGAGTCGGCTCGGCAATCCCGATGAGTATGCAGGTCTCGTGCAGCACGTGATCGAGAATTCGATGCTCAATGGTGAGGTGATCCGGCTCGACGGCGCGATCAGGATGGGGCCGCGGTGAGCCTGCGTCGAGATTGACCCGAGGATCCATCCTTTCGAGATATCGAATTCAAATCCGTTATTATGTAGAATGTGGCTAATTGAGTGTTGGGAGTTCAAGTATGGGTCCGTTGGCGGGGATCAGTGTGGTCGAGTTTGCAGGCATCGGACCGACGCCCTTCGTCGCTCTCCTACTGAGTGACTTGGGAGCTGATGTCATCACCATCGACCGGGTACCTTCCGCGGATGGCGGTACACCAGACGACTTGGTCCGAATGACCACCGGGGGGCTCGGCCGGGGGCGCCGCTCGGTGGCAGTCGACCTCAAGTCCCCCGGTGGGATCGATACCGTGCTCGAACTGCTGAAGAACGCGGACGGACTGATCGAGGGATACCGGCCCGGAGTCATGGAACGCCTGGGCTTGGGGCCGGAGGTGTGCCTGGCTCGAAACCCGCGCCTGGTCTTCGGGAGAATGACCGGATGGGGCCAGGACGGCGACCTGGCCCAGCGTGCCGGCCACGACCTGAACTACATAGCGGTCGCCGGCGTGCTGCACCACATCGGCGGCCGAGATCAGGCGCCCACGGTGCCGTTGAACCTCATCGGCGACTTCGGCGGCGGAGGCCTGCTTCTCGCGTTCGGCATGGTCGCAGCGATGCTCGAAGCGAAGAACTCGGGTCGGGGCCAGGTGGTGGATGCGTCGATGGCCGAGGGCTCGGCACTGCTGATGACGATGATGTACGAGCTGTCCGGGCGTGGCATGTGGGACCACGACCGGGAGTCGAACATGAACGACGGCGGCGCCCACTTCTACAGCGTGTACGCCACCTCCGACGACAAGTATGTCGCGGTGGCCGCCATGGAACCGAAGTTCTACGCAAACCTCCTCTCGGCGCTCGGGCTCGATGACCGCGATCTGCCCGATCAGTGGGACCGTAGTCAATGGCCGGCGCTACGCGAAGTGTTCGCAGAAATCTTCCGAACGCGGACCCGCGACGCGTGGACGGCGCTGCTGGAGAACACCGACTCGTGCGTCACTCCGGTCCTGTCCATGCTGGAAGCGCCCAGTCATCGTCACAACGTATCGAGGAATGCGTTCATCAAGGTGGACGACATCACCCAGCCGGCCCCGGCTCCCCGATTCAGTCGCACGCCCACACAGGTGCGGCGCGGGGTGGCGGAACCGGGACAGCACTCGGTGGAGGTGCTCCGCGAAGCGGGTATGGATGAAGCAAGGATCGATGCGCTGCTCGCATCTGGCTCGATCGCTTCAACGGCTCAGGAGGTCAAGGCATGAACCCGGATCGATTCTTGAGGACATTCGATGTCCTCGATGCACTCGTCGACGCACCCGACGGGTTGCGGCTCACCGAGATCAGTCAGGCGGTCGGCGCGCCGGTCAGCAGCACTCACAACCTGCTGCAGACGATGCTCGCCGCCGAAATTATCGCGGCCACAGACGATCTCCGCTACACGGTCGGCCCGCGGGCTGTTCGAGTCGGGATCAAGATCATGAATTCGCTCGAAGTACGTACGCTCGGGCGGCGGCATCTCGAACATCTCGCCAAGACCCTCGGCAACGACGTGTACCTGGCGGTACGGGTCGGCGACCGGATCGTGTACGTGGATCGATTTCGCGGGACGCAGCCCGTGTCGGTCAACATCAGGATCGGCGATTCCCTGGCGCTGCATGCCACCGCGGTCGGAAAACTGTATGCCGCATATGAGGACGACTTGCGCGAACGGGTGCTTGCGCGTCCGCAACGCCGCTTGACGTCCACCACGATCACCGAACCGGAATTGCTGGAAGCCGAGTTCGATCGGATCCGGCAGAGTGGACTGTCCGTCAGCCGAGAGGAGGGCTATCCGGGAATCTTCGGAATCGCTGTTCCGGTTCGCGACGCCGCCGGGACGATGGTGGCTGCGATCCACGTTTCCGCGCTCAGTGCAGGCCTCGACACCGCCCGGGAAGACGAGCTGATCGAGCAGAGCCAGCGGACCGCTGCGGACATCCAAGACGATCTCGGCGTCAACGACCTCGCCAAACTGGTTTCGCCTGGCACCGCCGCCCCCGGTAGCGGGGCGGCCGGCGAAACTGCCACGAAGTCTGCTGCAAGAGCGGCGCGGCGCTGAAACATGAGGGCACCCAGCGACACCGACATCCCGGAGGCACACCGGATAGACCCGCAGATGCGCCGACAGCTCGCGACGCTGCGTGATTCTCTCGGACCACGCGGTTTCCTCAGCGTCGCCGACCTGAAAGAGAGGCGTCGACTGTACGACCGGCTGGGCATGAGCGTCACGGCCCCTGGCGAGCAGCCTGCAGTCGTCCGTAGCGACATCGTTCTGGAGGCGGGTTCGACAGTTCGGGCGCGGATCTACCAACCTGCCGAAGACCGCTGCGAGGGCGGACTGCTCTACATCCATGGCGGAGGAATGGTCATGGGCAGCATCGAGGCCGAGGACGCATATGCGGCGCAACTCGCTGCGGGCACTGGGGCCACCACGGTCTCGATCGACTACCGGTTGGCCCCGGAGCACCCCTACCCGGCTGCAATCGACGATTGCACGGCAGCACTGACCTGGATGATGGATTCGGGTCACACACTGGGGATCGACCCGGACAGAGTTGCCGTCTACGGCGTCAGCGGAGGAGGAGGGCTCGCAGCGGCGCTCGCCCTGCGTTGGCGCCACCGCAGAGACCCCCGCATCGCGCTCCTCGCATTGGCGGCGCCCATGCTCGACGACCGCACCGGCGTGCAAGGCGCTCAGCCGGCGCTCGGCGTCTGGGACAGCGAGCACAATATCGAAGCGTGGCGTCACATCCTCGGTGACAGGGCAGGAGGAACCGAGGTCCCCGCCGACGCCGCCGCGGCCCGCGCGACGGATCTGACAGGCATGCCGCCGACCTTCCTCGACGTCGGCTCGCTCGATCTATTCCTCTCCGAAAACCTGCGTTTCGCACAGGCATTGGCAACAGCAGGGGTATCCCTGGAGCTGCACGTCCACCCCGGCGCGTACCACGGATTCGACCAGCTGGCTCCCGGGGCGGAGCGCACCCGTCAGGCATGGGCGCAACGCATCGAGGCGCTGCGCTGCGCCCTTCGGGGCGATCCGGCCTCGCCCTGACATCGCCCCGGGTCCGCATCAGACCCTCGCGACCTCGAGGGTGACGGCGAGGCCGAATCCGCCGCCGTCCGTGGAGCCGATCCCTGCGGGCGCCGACGGCCGAGTCGGCGACGTTGGCCCCGGCCTGACGGCCGACGAGCTGGAGTGCGGAGTTGCTCGGGGTTGGTGCCGTCGCCGGACCCGCCCAACTCGATGGGGATCGCGAGGTCCCGTTCTCAGAACACCAGCAGCACTGGGTACTTCGGGTAGGTTATTCCCAACAAGTCGAGCATCGACCGGCTCATGACTCCGATCAGTCAGTGGGCACGTCGTCGGGGTCGAGCTCGACCTCGATCAGGAGCGGTCGTGTGCGATTGACGATAGCTTTCTCCACCGTTGTGAGATCGTCGGGAACTCGCATGGTGACTCCCTCGCCCCCGAGGGCAGTTGCAAGCGCCGAAAGATCCGGCCACCGGAACAGTGTCCGGGCAGGGTCCATGTCCCGGTTGCGGAACTGAATGTGCTCGGCGCCATAGGACGAGTCGTTCAGGACCATGACAATCAAGTCGATCCCGTTTTGCACGGCGCTGACGAATTCAGTGATTCCACCGAGCATGAAGCCGCCGTCTCCACAGACCAGGAATACGGGCCTGCCCTGCGCGGCGAGCGCGGCTCCGATCGCGTTCCCCATGCCCAGGCCGATCGCGCCGAAGTTGCAGGTATGCACGAGTGAATAGGGGTCAGGAACGTGCAGGAGCTTATATCCTGCAAACATGAAGCGACCGGCATCGACTACGACCACTCGGTCCTCTGGAATCAATCGGTCGATTGCTCGCACGCTCACGGAATGGGATACTGCCCACGAGAGAAGTGGGAGACGGTGGGATCTCGTAGTCCTCGCTATCAACTGACTTCTCGATCCAGTCATTCCGAAACCGGCGGGCAGGGACTTCTGCCTCGTCGAGATACCCGAGGATCGCGTCCGCGATCGTCGCAGCGTCGCCCAGCACAGCAGCATCGACATCGATGTGTCGCCTGATCGCCTGTGGATCGGTATCGCACTGCACGACTCGCTTGCCGTCCAGGAGGGCCCCTGAATCCGTGGTCCAGGAATTCAGGCTCGCGCCGAACGCGATGACGCAATCGCTCTTGCCGATCTGGTCCAGAGCGACGGAGGTGGAGAGTGTGCCGAATACTCCCAGCGCCCCTGGGTCCGCCGCGAACAGCGACTTTCCCCGCAACGTGGTTGCGACCGGCGCACCGAGACGCTCGGCGAGCCGGCAGATGGCTGCCCGAGCGCTCGGCGTCGCCGCCCCGCGGCCGGCCAGGACGATCGGTCGCTCGGCGGCAGCAACAATGCCGACCGCTCGGTCCATCGCGTCAGGGTCCAGTGTGGTGATCCGGTCCGCAGTCGGCAGAGGGTCATGTTGGTACTCAACCTCTTTCCACATGTAGTCCACCGGCACGTTGAGTACGATCGGTCTGCGTTCTGCGGTCGCCCGCCACAGGGCCTTGCGCAAATCCTGAACAGCGGTCTCGGGGCGCCGTACCTGTTCGAAACCGGCCCCTGTCGGAAGAACCAGGTCTCTTTGTGCGATGTCCTGCAGGGTGTTTCGGTCACCCTCGGCGGTGTCGCCGCAGATCAACACTATCGGCATCCGGCTCCGCACGCTGTCGATCACAGGCGGAAGGGCGTTGGCCAATCCTGGACCGTGGGTGACGGTCGCCACGCCGACCTCTCCTGAAACGCTGGCGTAGCCATTGGCCATCAACACGGCGCCGGCCTCGTGCGCCGATGCGATGTATGTGGCTCCAGGGATCGAGGCGTAGTGGTTCGCCAGGTAGAGGTTGCCGTCGCCCATCAGGCCGAACATTGTCTCGACCCCATGGTCGATCAGCCCTTGGGCGAGAGCCTTGTAGACCTGCATCGGTTGACCCTTTCGTTCAGAACGTCTCGAGACCACGTTGTGCCGATCAGTCGGCGGATTCCCAACGGCGCCGCGGTCATTGCACGTGGTAATTGAACATCCGCGCGCCTTCTGACGCCGGCTCTTGTGAGATGGTGTCGGCAAGTACTTTGTATTCGGGAATTCGGCCACGGTCCACTGTCGACCGGTCGCGGCAAACCAATTCGATGAGGTTGTCCGCCGGATCTCGGACATACATCTGGACCCCGCCATCCGGAAGCTCATATATGGTGCTGAGAAATCCCTTTTCTTTGATCCCCAGGTTCGTCGCGTGGTCGTACAGGCCCATGAAATCGCTGACCTCCAACGCAAAGTGATGAATCTGCCTTACGTCCGTCGTCGCCCCGTACTCGTATACGTGCAGTGTCCTGTCACCGATCGAGAACCACGCGGTCGGAACTGCGAAGGTCGGGGACGGGACCTGCTCGAGATGCAGAAAGTTTTCATAGAAGCGCACCGACTCACCCAGTTCACGAGCTGGCACGCTCACGTGATTGACGGCTACGACGGGGTGGCTCATCTCGTTCCTTTGTTTCTCGGTGACACCAGGGGGAATTCGTATCGGTTGAGGCACAACCGATCAGACAGGTTGCGGGATCTGAGCCGATACCGCGGCCTTCTCTTTCGCCTTCGCGAGGTCTTCACGAACGGCGAGACCGTACTCACGTGGGTCCAACTCGAGTCCGTACCGCCGCCCCGACGGATACAGCCGAGCCATCTGCTCGTGTTCTGCAGCGATCGCCACCCGCATCGCGGCCTCGTCGGGAAGGTCGACGTCTCCGGCGATGACAGCGGCGAGCCAACGGCTCTGGATGTCGATCATCCGGATATTGGCGCCGCCGCTGACGTCGAATAGTCCAACGAAGTAGAGGCCGGGCCAATTTGGCGACACGGCCCTTCGATACAGGTCGATGCGTCCACCGTTGATCGGCGACACCTCGCTACTGAGGAACGGGATGTCGAACTGGTAGCCGGTCGCGGCGATCACGGCGTCGAAATCCTCTTCCGTTCCGTCGTCGAATCGAACGGTAGTGCCTTCGGCGCTGTGTGTTCCGGGACGGACCGCGATTCGGTTCCACGCGATATGGGACATCACGGTCGGGTGACTGGCCGGGTGCGTCCGTGTTTTCGGTGTCGTGAAGCCCCATTGCTCCATCCGTCCGTGCGCGACCAGCGTGACCAGTTCTCGGACCCGGCGCGCCAGCGGCCAAGGTAGCCAGGGGCGCTCCACCTTCGCCAGAAAGCGTGACAACGGAGCACCGAACATCATTCGAGGCATGATCAGAACGGGAGAGCGGGCAGCCAGCACCGTTCGGTCCGTCACAATGCAGACATCCGCAGCGATGTCCAGGCCGCTGTTTCCGGTCCCGATCACGAGGACCTTCTTTCCGGCGAAGCGATCCGGCGCCCGGTAGTCCCGTGAATGCAGGTATTCACCCGTGAAGTCGGCTGCGAACGGGGGGTGGCTCGGGATCGACTGGTGTCCGTTCGCTACCACCACACGGTCGAATTCGGGTTCCGTGCCATCGTTCAGCTTCAGCTTCCAGCGCGGGCAGGCGGGTGCTTCTGCTACCGGCTCGACGCTGTCGACCGTGGTGTTGACAACGATGTGCGCCCGCAAACCGAAGTGGTCGGCGTAGGCGTCGAAGTAAGCCCGCATCTCATAGTGAGTGGGGAACAGGGATGCCTCCGCGGGTATCGGAAAGTCGCGGTAACCGGTGTCCTTCGCTTCGGAGTTGATCCGCAGCGACTGATATGCCGCGCCGATCCCGTTGTCGTTGTCGTATACCCACAGCCCACCGACCTCGGACCCCTTCTCGTAGACGGTGACGTCGAAGCCCCGTCCGATGAGGTGTTTGGCTGCACTCAGCCCGGCGGGCCCTGCGCCGATCACGGCAATTCGCTGGACCTTCAAGATTTCCTACTTTCGAAATGTGTTTCCAGTTTTGGTAATCGTGATGGTATCGCTCGTCCACTCACCTGACAAGAGAGGGGGACGCACGGTGTGGGCGATCGGTCACGGTCGCCGTGGTGGCTGGTCGGTGCGATCAGTGGCGGCGGTATGCAACGCCGGCATGGTCATGAGTGGTGAGTTCGCATCTCGGGGCCGGGGTTCTGCTGGTGTCGCTGTTCCACGAGCCACGTGGCGATCTGCGTTCGCGAGGTGTAGCCGAGTTTGGAGAGGATCCGTTCGACGTGCCCCTGTGCAGTCCGCTGCGAGATGACCAGCTTTGCGGCGATCGCCCTGTTGGTCAGTCCCTCGGCGACGAGCTCGGCGACTTGTCGTTCACGTCGGCTCAGGGTGCCGACTTCGGGCGTCCTCGTCGCAGGCACGGGCTGTATATCGAAGGCGTATTCGACCGCGTCGTCGACGCTGAACGCGCTGCCGTGCTGGTACTTCTCCTCGAACTGTCGGTCACCGAGCACACGGCGTGCCTGCTGTTCGCAGTCGCTGTGGTAACTCAGACCGGTGAGATAGTTGGCCATGGTTCCGCCGACGTCCCGCCAGATTGCGGCGGCGGCTCCGAGAAGGACTGCGGCGCAGCCGGGATCGTGGTCGGTCTCGATCCATGCGAGCGCTTCCAGGCTGCAGCCGATGCCGAACGAGTCGTCGGCACGAGTCGACAGTCGGATTCCCTCCTCGATGACCGCTCGCGCCCGGGTGCGATCACCATCGCACCACCACGCCCAGGCCCCCATCATCGCGGACCGCCCGCAGTACACGAAGTCGCCGAGTGTCCCGGCGAGGGCAAGCATCTCCGCGTGGCAGACGCGCGCCTTGGACGCGTCGCCGAGCGACACGTAGGAGAGCCCTTTGCCCAACAGGCTCACTACGTGTAAGAAGTCGGCACCCTCGGTTTCTTGCGCGGCACCGATCGCCTCATCGAAATACATTACGGCGGAAACGGAGTCGCGGTTGTAGAGAGCGAGGAATCCTCGGACGAATCCCCGCAGCGCACGCATCCAGGTGGCGCCCGGTCGATCCTCGAGGGAATCGGCGCGGGCCAGCAGACCAACACCTTCAGTCACGTCTCCCTGCACTCCCGCGAAGAGGCTGACCAGGTACAGGGCTGTGGCCGGATCCGCACCGGATTCGCCGACGTGGGCGGCGAGGACCCGGTCGAGCCAGAGCCGGCCCTCCCGGACGTATCCGCGGGAGAGCCAGAACGGAGACAACCCGACCGCCATGCGCAGTCCGGCATCGGCCTCGTCTGGTTCGGAGAGCGCAAAATGCAGGGCAGCACGAAGATTCGGCTGTTCCCTATCGAGGAGATCGAGCCAATGCAGCTGACGAGGACTGATGATGTCGGCCGCGGCACGCGTGATCAGCTCCTGGTAAAAGTCCTGAAAGCGTCTGCGCAGGTTGGGGTATTCGTCCGTGGGCTGCAGTTTTTCCTGGGCGTACTCTTTCAAGATATCCAGCATCCGGTACCGGACCACGTCGCCGGCCTCTTCCCTGATCAAAATCGATTTGTCGACCAGTGCCGACACGACGTCGAGGAGATCCCCGCCCCGATCATCGTCGCCGCAGATGGCTTCGGCGGCGTCGAGTTCGAAGCTGCAGGCGAACACCGTCAACCGCGCCCACAGACGCTGCTCTTGCGGGGTGCACAGCTCGTAGCTCCAGTCGATGGACCACCGCAACGTCTTCTGCCGGTCGGGTGCGGCACGGCTGCCGCCGGTGAGCAGGCGGTATCGATCGGTCAAGCGGTCGAGGATCTGGTGCACGGACATGACTTGCAGCCGAGCTGCGGCCAATTCGATCGGCAATGGCAATCCGTCCAGGCGAGCGCAGATCTGCGCCACCGCCACCTGATTGTCCTCCGTGAGTTCGAACGTGGGAACGGCGGCGACGGCTCGTTGCAGAAACAACGCGACCGACTCGTAGCCGGGCAACCCGCGAAGCGACGGCGCATGGTCTGGGTTGGGGGTCTGCATCGGCGGAACCCGGGTCACCGCCTCCCCCCTGACCCTCAGCGGCTCCCGGCTCGTCGCCAGGATGCGCACCCCTGGGCAGGTCCGCAACACGGTGGCCGCCAGTGCCGCCACCGACTCGACCAGGTGCTCACAGTTGTCGAGCACCAGCAACACATCCTTGTCGGCGAGGTGGTCGGTCAGCAGGACCAACGGTGCGTCCACCGTGTGATTCCTCAGTCCGAGGACATCCGATACGACACCGGTCACCAACTCCGGATCGGAGAGCTCACTGAGCTCGATCAGCCACACCCCGTCGGTGAACGCTCGCTGCGAGTCGGTGGCGACTCGCAGCGCGAGCCGGGTCTTCCCGACGCCCCCGATCCCGGTCAATGTCACCAGCCGGGACGCGGACAGCATCTTCTTCGTCTCGCCCACCTCGTGGCGACGGCCGACGAAACCGGTCAGGTCCACCGGCAGGTTTCCGGTCCGGCCTCGGCCCCGGACCGGCATCGAATTGCCCGAACCACCGCCCGATCGTGCCTTCGCGTCGGGCGGCGGCACGGGCATCGGGGTGAGTTCGGTCGGGCGGCCCGCGGGCCCGGCTCGATTGGATTCGTCGTTCATGGATTCTTCGCTGATCTCGGTGGGCCGCTACCGTGCCGGTCAGACGACGAGCGTGATGCGGCGTCCCAGCTGGCGGTCGTACTCGTGGTGAGCAGCCTCGATCTCTGAGAACGTGAACGTTGTCGAGCCGGGGAGGTCGAGCTCACCGGCGGCGAGGAGTTCGGCGAGTGCGTGCAACATCGCGCCGGACTCGTGGGTGATCACCAGCGTCGCGCTCTCCGGCGACACGCTGTGGGGCGGGCTTCCCGGGACAACGGTGACGTAGTGCCCCCCGGGCCGTAACGCGGCGGACAGGTCAATTCCTGCGGTGTCGATCACTGCGTCGACGCGGGAGACCGGCAGTGAGCCGATATGTACTTCCTCGGCTACACCGGTCGGCAATGATTCCGCCTGCTCGGCCCGCCGAACCAACGCGTGCGCGCGGTATCCGCGGAGGTGGAGAAGCTGCAGGGCGATACGTCCGACCGCGCCGGCGGCTCCGGCGACGAGCACGTCGGATCCCGGAGTCAACTGCAGAGCATCGACGGCCTGCATCGCTGTCAAGCCGGGTAGGGGTAACTGGGCAAGGATGGCCGGGTCGACGTTTTCGGGGGCACGGGCAAGGGACGTCTCCGGGAGGCAGACGAACTCCGACCATGTCCCGTTTCCGGTGACGGCCGACGTCGAGGCACCAATGACCCGATCACCGGGCAGAAACCGGCCGGCATTCGGGCCCGTCTGTTTTACGGTGCCCACCAGGTCGTATCCGAGCGTGAACGGCGCAGTTCCCTGAGGTGTGATCATCCCGCTACGAATCTTCACGTCCGCGGGATTGATCGCCGATGCTTCGAGGGCGATGAGTACTTCACCCTCACCCGGACTGGGGACTGGAATATTTCGCACCTGGAGCACATCGATGTATCCAGGAGAATCGAACTGAACAGCGAACATGGTTCATACCTATTCTTGTGTGAAACGAGACGATGTCGGGCTGTGGCGCAGAGAACGCACGGCGTGGCCGCGCAGCCGGGGCGACCGGGAGGCTCGCAGTGAGCCACCCGGTCGCCCGCGGCAGGACGTGGGCCGGTGCACACGTCCGACGGCGCTCGGCTATCGAAGCGACCGCAGGCCCACGCGAATCTCTTCAGCCAGGAGCTGTGGCTGTTCCCAGGCCGCGAAGTGCCCGCCCTTGTCGAGCTTGTTGTAGTGGACGAGGTTGGGATACGCCTTCTTCGTCCAACTGCGCGGTGCCTGATAGAGCTCGTCGGGAAAGACGCTCACGGCAACCGGGATGGAGACGCCCCTGGTGGCGAGGAACGCCGGGGACGTGAGTTCCCAATAGAGCCGAGCTGCGGACACCGCGGTGTTCGTCAGCCAGAACAGCGTGATGTTGTCGAGGACGTCGTCTCGCGTCAGGCCTTCGGGCTGTCCGGCGAAGGCCCGGGCGATCAGCTCCAAACTCTTCGCGTCGTGGTCGAGCATGAACGTTGCCAGTCCGACGGGCGAATCCGTCAATCCGGTCAGTGTCTGTGGGCGCGTCCCCATCTCCACGGCGTAGCCGATGTGCTGGTAGAAGAATGCCAGCTGGTCGGAGGCGGCCTTTTCGTCGTCGGAGAGATCGGACGGCAGTGGGTTGCCGGTGCGGAGCGCCTGATCGATCTCGGGTGGAACCACGGAAGCCATGTTGGTGTGAATGCCCACCAGTTCCGGCGGCGCCTGCAGAGCCATCAGTTCCGTGACGATCGCGCCCCAGTCGCCGCCTTGAGCCGCGTACCGCGTGTATCCGAGGCGCTTCATCAGCTCGATCCAGGCGCGTGCGATGCGGTCGAGGCCCCAGCCGGTGGTGGTCGGTTTGCCGGAGAACCCGTAGCCGGGCCCCGACGGAATCACCAGATGGAAAGCGTCCGATGCGTCACCACCATGAGCGGTGGGATCGGTCAGCGGTTCGATGATCTTCAGCTGCTCGATGATCGACCCGGGCCACCCGTGCGTGACGATGAGCGGCAACGCGTCCTCGTGCTTCGAGCGAATGTGAATGAAGTGAATGTCGAGCCCATCGATCTCCGTGATGAACTGCGGCAGAGCGTTCAGCTTCGCCTCGACCTTGCGCCAGTCATAATTCGACGCCCAGTACTGCGCGAGTGCCTGGCTCGTCGCGAGCGGCACGCCCTGCGAGTGATCTGCGACGGTCTCCTTGTCGGGCCACCGTGTGGCCGCGATGCGCTGGCGCAGCGCCTCGAGTTCGGTCTCGGGGAACTCGATCGTGAACGGCCGGATCGCGACTTCGGATGTGACAGACATGTGGGGTCCTTGCTGTGTTGATTGTTGGTGGAGAATGGCTTTTGGGTGGATCGGAGCGTTAGATGGGCAGCTCAGACCCGGCCTGTTCGGCGACCATGTAGGCGGCGTACCAGTCGGGCCAGTTCTCGTCGTACTGTCCGCCGTTGCGCTTCTCGTGTTCACCGTGGGCGATGGCCGCGCGGAAAAGCGCCTTCACCAGTTCGCGGTGGGAACTGAATGTTGTTGCGGCGGAGTCGATGCGGCCGGGCAGCCGGGTGGTGACTTCCTGCAACTTCCAGGTGTTGCCGTCGGGATCGTGGAAGCTGGCGTACGAGTTGTAGCTGGAATGGTCGGGGTCCGGTCCGGGGACCGGGCCGTTGGCGGTGTAGTGGAAGATGTCGCTGACATCGGTTCCGGCGGCGACCAGCTGCTGGTGGGCGGCGACGATGTCGGAGACGATCAGGAAGGCTGTGGCGGAGCCGGGTGCGGCGGTGGTCAGGTCGGTGCCGAAATGGATCGAGGTGGCGGCGCCTGGCGGGGTGAACTGGACGACGCCGGAGTCGGGCGGTGTGAAGTCTCGTCGCCAGCTGAGTTTCGTGTAGAAGTCGGTGGCGCGATCCATGTCGGAGACGGGGAGGACGAGGACCTCGAGTTTCATGTCGACGGTCGCGACCGTCGCGGTGGTGGTCGCCTCGGTGGTGCGGGTTTCGGTCATGCTCATTACTTCCTTCTGGGGATTTCTCTGGTGGGTGGTGACGGTGGGGTGGGGCGATCGACGGTGCAAACGCCCTACATCGGGGTGCTGCTGCTGTGCCAGCCGGCAAGGAGTGGGTCGCCGATGGTGGTTTCGGCGCGGCGGTCCTGCCTTTGGTCGCGTTGCCGGTCGTGCCGGCTCTGCTGCTGCATGGTGTTGTCGTGGTCGCGGGGAGTGCCATGTGCGGCGACGACGGCGACGGGGGTGGCGGCAGCTGTGGTCGCGGCTGCAGTGCCGGCGGGGATGACGCCGAGTGCGGCGGTGGCGACCGCGGCGGTGGCGAACCGCTTCCAGGAGGAGATGCTGGTGTGTGAGTTGTTCTGGTGGAGGTGCGTGCTGTTCATGCCGATAAGACTCGCAATTGCACGGCGCGTGTGACGGCGGTGATCTACGTGCTTCACTACCTGCATTTCCTACGCAGGTATGCCCCCGGTGGACCCAGCGGAGGCCGAACTACGGCTTTCGGGAATCGATGCTCTCCTCGCGGGCGATCCAGGCGGCAAGCTGCGCGCGGGATCGATGCCCGGTCTTCGTGAGGATGCGGTCTACGTGTCCTTCTGCGGTACGGGGCGAGATGACCAGCCGTTCCGCGATCTCCTTGTTCGTGAGTCCCTCCGCAACCAGCTTTCCCACTTCTTTCTCACGAGGGGTGAGCTTCACCTGCGCTGAAGGAGTGTCCTGCGCCGCCGGCTTGGACGTGCGCTTTTGCAACGCGAATTCGATCGACGCGAGGTGTTCGAGGCGTTCACCGGCCTGGGATTCTCGCTCGAACGCAGAGTCACCCAGCAGCTGACGGGTGCGATTCTCGTAACGAGTTCGTGTGCGGATCAACTCTTCGTTTCCGAAGAGCGGAGAGCTCCCCATCTCGCCACACAGAGTGCGCCCGATACCCAGCAGACGTGCGGATCGAGCGGGATTGCCTTCCTCGATCGCGATCCACGCAAGAATCTCGGTGCATGCACTCACACCCAACCAGTCGCTCAGTGACTGCTTCAGTTCGATCGCTTCTTTCAACGAATCCGAAGCTTGCGGGTACTTGCGCTGGGTCCACAGTGCGAGTCCGCGCGCCCACAGCGCCCATGACGTCGAGAACCGCTCCGGCAGCGCTTTGCCCTGGGCGATGGTTTCCTCCGCCGAAGCAAGGGATTGTTCGAGGTTGCCGGACAGGCAGTGCACGAAAGCCAATTGGGCGCCGCCCAACAGTGTCAGGGAGTTGACTTCCCCTGACTCGGCGTGGTGTGACATGCCGGCGGTGAGAAGCTCCAACGCTTCTTCGAGATTTCCGTCGATCTCCTCCGCCGCGCCTCTGAACTGAAGCGCAAACGCCTGGGCGGTTCGATCACCGACCGATTCCGCGACGTCGCTGCATTCCAGCAAGTAGCGCTTGGAGGTCGTGATGTCGCCCTGAATCATTGCGTACCAACCGATCACCCAGAGCGCTTTCGCCCTCTCGCGGCTCGGCTGGCGGTCGGCCTCCAAGGCCCGGGTCAGCCAGTACCGCCCGTCTCGTAGCAGGCCACTCGCGTTCCAGAAGAACCACAGCGAACCTGCCATCCGCAGACCGGTTCGGGCCTCGCCTGGGGTGGACAGGCAGTACTCCAGCGCCGACCGCAGGTTCGCACGCTCGTGCCGGAGGCGACGGTTCCATTCCAGCTGGCCCGATGCCAGTGACTGAGCCTCGCTGCGTTCCGACATCCGCAGGAAATAGTCGCGGTGATTCCTGTGCCACTTGTCCTGGTCACCTTGCTCGGCAAGTCTCTCGACCGCGTAATCCTTGATGCTTTCCAGCAACTTATATCGAACCGTGGATCCGGACTGAACGGTGGAAATGACCGATTTTTCGACAAGAGTGGAGATCAATTCGAGAGCATCCGGAACGATGTCCGGATCAGTGCACACGCTCTCGACTGCATCGAAATCGAAACCGCCCGCGAAGACCGACAGCCGCGCCCACAGGACTTGTTCCTCCGGCGAGCACAGATCGAAGCTCCAATCGATGGCGCCACGCAGCGTCTGATGCCGCACCGGACCGCCACGGTTTCCCCGGGTCAACAGATCGAACAGTGCGCCCTCCCGTGACAGGACGCGGTCGAGGGGAAGGGACCTGATCCGGACGGCTGCGAGTTCGATGGCCAGAGGGATGCCGTCCAGCCGCCGGCACAGACGGGCAACCCCCAGGCGGCTCTGGTCGTCGAGGGTGTATCCGGGGACGACGGATGCGGCGCGTTGCTCGAAAAGATCGACCGCCTCGGAATGAAAGCTCTTTCCGTCTCGTCCCTCGACGAGCTGAGCTTCATCTAGAACCGACATGGGAGGAACCTCGAACACGGCCTCACCCAGCACACCGAGCGGTTCCCGACTGGTTGCCAGGATCTGCACGCGGTCCGACCGCCGAACAATGTCGGCCGCGACTGTTCCGCACGCCTCGATCAAGTGCTCACAGTTGTCCAGGACGATGAGTGCATGCCTTCCACCGAGGAATTCGAAGAGGTAGTGAGTTCCATCCGCAGTCACTCCGTCTCGAATATCGAGCGCCTCGGCAATTGCGCTGACGACAAGTTCTGGAAGGGAGATCGCGGCGAGATCCACGAACCAGATGCCGTCGGCGTAGGTTCTGCGCACTTCCGAGGCGACGCGGCACGCCAGCCGGGTCTTCCCTACCCCTCCGAATCCCGTGAGTGTCACTATCCGAGAATCCGCGAGCCGCGCCTTGACCGCGGCCACTTCATTTCGGCGTCCGACGAAACTTGTCACTTCACGAAAGAATTCGTGCGCGGTGGGAACGGGTTGGTCGGCCGCCGCCACTTTCTCCTCGCGATGGCTGTCTCCCGGTTCGGTGTGCAGTGCCATCTCGTCGACGGGAAAATTATGGAGACGTTGGGATGCGCGGAGTTGCTGACCGAGTTCCGTGGCGGAGGGGCGGCTCGCCGGGGTACCGGACATGGCATGTTCGATGATCGTGCTGACGTCCTCGGGAATGCCGTGCTTCCGTGGGTCCGGAACGGGCTCGGCCGTGATCCTCAGGAACTGGGCTACCACCTGCTCCCCGCTGCGGCGTTCGAAGGCAGCGTGACCGGTCATCACAGCGAACAACGTGGCACCGAGGCCGTAGACATCGGCAGCAGCACTCGGAGGTTCGCCGGTCACCACCTCGGGGGCGGTGAACGCCGGCGAACCCGTCACGACGCCGGCGGTGGTTTCGAACCCGCCGGCGATACGGGCGATGCCGAAATCTGACAGGGCCGGCTCGCCGTAGTCGGTGATCAGGATGTTCCCGGGCTTGACGTCGCGATGAAGGATCCCGAGGCGGTGGGCAGTCTCGAGGGCACCGGCCATCTTCACCCCGAGCCGCAGCGCTTCGTCGAGCGGGAGCGGTCCGTCGCGCCGGATCCGCGTGTCGAGTGAGTCCTGGGCGTGGTACGGCATGACGATGTACGGCCGACCGCTGTCGGTGACGCCCACATGGAGGACATTGACGACATTGGGGTGTCCGGTCAGCCTGCCCGCCGCGCGCTGCTCACGCAGGAACCGTTCCCGGTTCTCCTCGTCGAGGTCCGCGGTGAGGACCTTGATTGCCACGGTGCGGTCGAGCGCCGCCTGGGTGCAGCGGTAGACGACCCCGAAACCACCGCGGCCGACCTCTTGTGCGTCCTCGAATCCGGCGGCTGCGAGGTCCATCGCGACCGATCCCGACGCGCCACGTTGCGTCGCGAAAGGATCGATGTCAGTCATTGACTACATCGATTCTTCCGGTCCGAGCCACTGTCGAAGAAATGCATCACTGCCGGCCTCTCGCGGATGTATCCAAGGATATCGCTGCAATGACGGTGGCGTTGCGAATGGTCATGCCTGTTTCACTAGCTGCGTCAACCCAGCGCTCAATCCGCGCGAGCACCTCCGCAAGCGGGTCGCCGGCATGCCCCGCTCCGGCAGTAGTTCGCATCCTCGAACCCGTCGCTTGTGAGGCCGGTCCGACCGCCTTCGGCCTATATCGGGCACGGGCCGCGGCAGAGGAACGCGGCCCGTCACCGCGCGTCGCAATATCGACACGCTCATCAACCAACTCTTGACGAAGTGCATGGCGCCGCCGGGGTAACTCCGCGGCGGCGTCCTATCTTGCCCACTTGACACATTCGCCTACACATCAGGTGTCATCACGGTCGAACCTGTGTCGCGAGGTGGGGGTGGTGGCGTCCCTGCAGACTGTCCATCCGCTGCGACGGACGACGGTGGTGCCCGGAGGACGGTCCGCGGAGTCCTTCCCACTCGGGGAATGCGACCGGCCTGCGACTCGTGAGGTGACCGGTGTTGCTGGTGAGATCGATCAGGCACCGGGCAGCGCCCTGCACGGAGAGGTGGTGCCTGCGCGCCACGTCGAGTAGTTCGTCGAAAGCCTGGGCATCGCTGTAGCCGCGTCTGGTGATCAGGACCGCCTTCGCAGTGGTCACGAGTTCACGGTCCGACGGCCCCCGGCGCCGGTCGAGGAAGCTTCGGGCGGACCGCACGGGGTTCGAGATCTCGGAATTCAACATCTGGCATCACCTTCGCCTACGACATTCCCCGGGTGGCGGAGTCGTAAACGGATACGGTCGCATTCCCGTCCCCGTTCACCGAGGATGGGGATACAGATCAGCTCGACCGGGCACACTGCGGCCGCCGATCGTCGGCCGATCGTTCCCTTGAGCCAATCTTAAAGAACCTCGTAGTTCAGGTTGGTTGTTCGTCATTCCGGCACTGTGCACACTCAGCTGGTCACAGTTGTGACGAGTGTCGAGACGCGGAAGGAAGAACGTGATGAGCGCCCATGGCCCCCTGTTCTCCTCCGCTGCGTTCCACTGTTGTCGCTGATCTCGTGACCGGGCGCCTGCGGGCACCCGATTCGGAGTTCGTACCTCCGATCCCCTGATCGTCCCGTCCGCCCGACCGTCGTCGGGGTGGATTCGGCGCCACGCGCGTGTCTCGTCTTCCTTCCGTTCGTCCATGCATTGAGGAGTTCCGTCAGATGACCCGAAGATTCGTCGGCAGAGCAACAGCTCTGATTGCGGCTACGGCCGCCGCAGCACTGGTGCTCACCGGGTGCGCCGCATCCCAGTCGGTGGCCTCCTCGAACGTCGGAGGGGATCCGGTTCCCGGCGGGACCCTCCGGTTCGCCGTCCTGGACGCGCCGGCGAACCTCGATCCGCATTCCGGTAGCTCGTACCCGGAGTCGCTGATCACGAGCAACATCAGCGACAAGCTCGTCTATCAGAATCCCGAATCGGGTGCTCTCGAGCCCTGGCTGGCGACGTCCTGGGACGTCAACGAGACTCTGACGGAATTCACGTTCCACTTGCGGAACGACGTCACGTTCAGCGACGGCACGCCGTTGACAGCGGACTCGGTGAAGGAGAACTTCGACCTCCTCGGTTTCGGCAACAAGGAACTCGGTGTCGTCCCGGTATCCGCGTACTGGGGCGGGTACGTCGGCACGGAGGTGATCGATCCGAGCACCGTGAAGGTCACCCTCGACAAGCCGAGTGCCGGTTTCCTCCAGGGTCTCTCGATGTACTTTGCCGGGATCCTCGGGCACACGACGCTGCAGTTGAGGAAAGAGGACCGCGCGCTTCCACAGAACATCGTGGCGACCGGGCCGTTCGTCGTGACCGAACACGTGTACCAGGAGAAGACCGTCCTGCGGAAGCGGGAAGGATACAACTGGGCGCCGGCGAGCCGGGGGCACAACGGTGACGCCTACCTCGACGCCGTGGAAGTGCTCGTCATCCCGGAGGCCGGGGTCCGGACGGGGGCGTTGCGCTCGGGTGAGGTGGACGCGATCCTGGACGTCAACACGACCGACGAGGCGCCGTTGCGCGCCGAGGGCTACGAGATCGTTCCCCAGCTGATCCCGGGCCGCGATATCGCATTCGATTTCAAGACCGATCTCTTCCCGACCAACGAGCGTGCCGTGCGCGAGGCCGTCAAACTCGGCTGGAGCCGGGACGCGCTGGCGAAGACGGTACTGACCGACAGCTACCGGCCGTCGTCCTCGGTGGTCTCGGAGCGCGTGCCGGGATATGCGGACTTCAGCGATCGACTGGTCGAGAACCAGGACGAGGCGAAGCGGATCCTGGATCAGGCCGGCTGGAAGGAAGGCCCGGACGGTATTCGCGTCAACGCCGACGGCAAGCCGCTCAACCTGAGTCTGCTCGCCATCAACAACCTGGTGATCAACAAGCCCGCGTTCGAACTCATCCAGCAGGATCTGCGTGACATCGGTGTGGACCTGCAGTTGCAGGTCCTTCCCATCCCCGATTACCAGGCGGCGAGCAAGCTGCAGGGCAAATGGAACGTCCAGGTGTTCAATACCAGCCGATCGGACGTGGCGGTGCTCGAGCAGACCTACTCGCCGCTGTTCACGAACGGCGCCGCCATCACTGCGGACAACCCCGTCCGGCAGAAGGCGATCGACACGTTCCGCGCCGTCAACGAGACACTCGATCCGGCCAAGCGTGCCGCCGCGGCCGCCGCGGCGCAGGACTTCGTTCTCAACGAGGAGATCCTCAGTGTGCCGGTGTACAACCCGGCCCAGGTGACCGCGGCCAACCCGAAGGTCCACAACGTGGGCTACGAGGCACAGTCGCGAAACGTGTTCTACGACACCTGGATAGAGCAGGGCTGAACAATGGGACGGTACATCCTCGCCAAACTGGGTCAGTCCCTGTTCGTCGTGTGGGCGGCGTACTCGCTCACGTTCGTCCTGCTGTACGTGCTTCCGTACGACACCGTCGACCTCATGTTCGACCCGAGCGAGGCGGAACTGGTCAGTGACGCCGACAAGGACGCGGCGCGCGCACACTACGGTCTCGATCAGCCGGTGGTCGTGCAGTACGCCACGCGACTGTTCGGTGCGTTGCACGGGGACTTCGGGCATTCGGTGCGCACGGGGGAGAACGTGTGGTCGATGATCTTCGCGGTGTTGCCGCAGACGGCGATCCTCGCGGGTGCCGCACTGCTGCTCGCGGTGATCGTGGCGTTCGCAATTGCGCTGTCGGCGGCGTACACCCGCAGTTCGTGGCTGTCGCAGGCCATCGCGTCCCTCCCCGCGGCCGGTGTGTCCGTACCGGTGTTCTTGGTGGGGCTCGCGATCCTGCAGGTCTTCTCGTTCCAGCTGCGATGGTTTCCCCCCATCGGAAACGACGGCTTCGCCTCGCTCGTGCTGCCCGCCGTCACGCTGGCGATACCGGTGTCGGCGCCCATCGCGCAGCTGCTGCTGAAGAACATCGAACTCGGGTTGAACGCGCCCTACGTCACGGTGTCCGTCGCGAAGGGCGCCAGCCGGTTGTGGGTTCTGGTGCGCGATGTTCTCAAGAACGCGAGCCTGCCCGCACTGACGATTGCCGGACTCACCCTCGGGAATTTGCTGGCCGGCGCGGTGATCGTCGAGACCATCTACTCGCGTTCCGGCCTCGGCCGGCTAACCGAGACGGCAGTCCGCACGCAGGACGTGATGCTCGTGCAGGCGGTGGTGGTGTTCGCGGCCGTCGTCTTCGTGGTCGTCAATTTCGTGGTCGACATCGTCTATCCGCTGCTCGACCCGCGGCTGCGCACGCGGGTCCTGGCCGGCGCCGCCCCGGCGGCCGGGTAAGGAGGCACCACAGTGACCACATTCGATTTCCGCTCATCGGCCTCATCCACCGCCGACACCGCCGGCGACCGGTTCGTGCGGTTCGTGCGGTTCGTGCGGCTCGCGTCGACCGCACCGGGCCTGGTCCTGTCCTGGCTGGTGATCGTCACGGTCGTTCTCTGGGCGGTGGCGCCGGGCTGGTTCACGTCGTTCAGTCCCTACGACGGTGACGTCGACGCCAGCTTCAGCCCACCCGGTCCCGACCACCTCTTCGGGACCGACCGCCTCGGCCGGGACCTCCTCGCCCGCGTGATCTTCGGGGCGTCCACGACGCTCAGTGCGACGTTACTCGCGGTATTGGTGGGGTTCGTCGTCGGTTCGGTCGTCGGTCTGCTCAGCGGGTTCGTCGGCGGTCGCACCGATGCGATCGTCATGCGCTTCGTCGATGTGCTGCTCGCGATTCCGGCGCTCCTGCTCGCCATGACGGTGGTGACGGCACTCGGATACGGAACCTTCAATGTGGCGTTGGCGGTAGGGATCTCCGCGGTTGCGGCATTCGCCCGGGTGATGCGCTCCGAGGTGCTGAAGGTCGCCCAGAGCGACTACGTGGAGGCGGCCTACGGATCGGGAGCCGGCTTCGGTCGGGTCGTGGTCCGGCACGTGCTGCCGAACTCGGTCACCGCCGTGTTGTCGTTGGCTGCGCTCGAATGCGGTTCGGCCATCCTTGCCGTGGCGGCACTGGGCTTCCTCGGTTACGGAGCGCCGCCGCCGGAGCCCGAGTGGGGGCTCGCCGTGTCGGAGGGGCGCGACTACCTCGCCACCTACCCCTGGATCTCGATCCTGCCCGGCGTCCTGATCGCCGTGGTCGTGCTCGCCACCAACCGCATCAGCAAATCGCTAGGAGACCAGAGATGAGCGACGTCGAACAGGGGCACGGTCCACTGCTGCAGATCGACGATCTGCGGGTCAGCTACCGTACCGCTCGAGGGGCCGGGAAGACCGCCGTCGAGGGTGTGGGGCTGAGCGTCCACCCGGGTGAGTTCGTCGCCGTCGTCGGTGAATCGGGCTCGGGCAAGAGCACCACCGTCCATGCCGCGTTGCGGCTCCTGCCGTCGTCGGCGTCCATCGAGTCCGGCACGATCCACCTGGGTGGGCGGGACGTGACCCGGTGGAAGGACCGGCAGCTGGCACAGCTGCGCGGTCCGTTCGTCGGGTTCGTTCCACAGGATCCCGGCACCTCGCTCAACCCGGTGAAAAGAGTCGGGGTGCAGGTCCTCGAGGCGATCCGGCTGCACCGGAAGGTCGAATCGGGTCCGGCGCGGGAGTTGGTGCTCGAAAAACTGCGCCTCGCCGGACTGAACAGTGTCGAACGGATCTACTCGCAGTTCCCGCACGAACTCTCCGGCGGGATGAAGCAGCGAGTCCTCATCGCGATTGCCCTCGCGAGTGATCCGGCACTGCTGGTGGCGGACGAGCCCACGTCGGCGCTCGACGTGACGGTCCAGAAGGTGATCCTCGACCACCTCGCGGTTCTCCGCGACACCCTCGGGCTCGGCGTCCTACTCGTCACCCACGACCTCGGTGTGGCGTTCGACCGGGCGGACCGCGTGGTCGTCATGCGGCAGGGGAGGATCGTCGAACAAGGCGAGACACGGGAGCTGGTCGAGAATCCGGGGCAGGAATACACCCGGTCGCTGATCGCCGCGGCGCCGTCGTTCCGCAGCGCGCGCCTCGGTCCGTCACCGCTCGCGCTCGCGGCGCGCGCCGTGGACGACACCGCGGCTGCGGGCCCCGTCCTGGAATTGCGCGACGTGACCAGGCGGTTCACCGTCGGGTCGGGCTCGAAGGCCTCCGAGTTCGTCGCGGTCGACGGTGTGACCGTCGGTGTGACCGCCGGTTCCACCCACGCCGTGGTCGGTGAATCGGGAGCAGGCAAGTCCACACTCGCGCGAATCGCGGTCGGGCTCAGCCGACCGGACGCCGGCGAGGTTCTGCTCGAAGGCGACAGGATCGACGGACTGTCCCACCGCCGGTTCCGGCCGGTGCGACGCAGGATCCAGCTGGTACGCCAGAACCCCTACTCGTCACTCGACCCCAAGCTCAGCATCGAGCAGATCATCACGGAACCTCTGGCTGCGTTCAAGATTCGGAACAATCGAACCGAACGCCGCACACGGGTGGTCGAATTGCTCGACGCGGTGGCGCTCGACAGCACGTTTCTCCGGCGCAAACCCGTCGAACTGTCGGGCGGGCAACGGCAGCGCGTCGCGATCGCGAGGGCACTCGCCGCCGACCCGAGAATCGTCGTTCTCGACGAGGCGGTCTCGGCCCTCGACGTCTCGGTTCAATCGCAGATCCTGCAACTCCTCGTCGACGTACAGGCCGAATTCGGGCTGACGTACCTGTTCATCACCCACGACCTGGGCGTGGTGCGGTTGATCGCCGACGACGTCACCGTGATGCGCGGCGGGCGGGTGGTGGAGTCGGGACGTGTCGACGACATCTTCGGCGCGCCGCGCGAGGCCTACACCCGAAACCTACTGCACGCCGTACCCGGCGAGAACCAACTTCTCGCCGCTGCGCTCTGACATCCGGACAACCACCTACCGAAAAGGACATCACATGACCGACAACACCGACACCGCCGGCCGACTCACCCCCGCTCTCGTCACCCCGGTGCTCGCGGCCGCGGCCGTCAACGGCGGCGCCGTGCTCGTGGACGTGCGCAGCGACAAGGGGCGCGGAGAGAACGGCGAGGTCCCGGGAGCGATCGTTGCCGACCGCGACGCACTCGACGAACAGTTCGGACTCGACTCACCCACGAAGCACGCCGAGATCATCTCGCTCGACCAGCCGATCGTCGTCGTGTGCGGATCCATTGCGGGGTCCGGCCCGGTGGCGGAGGGATTGCTCGAGCGGGGCTTCCGCAACGTGGTGCACATCGACGGCGGGTTCGCCGCATGGAAGGACGCAGGCCTGCCCGCGAACGAGCCTGCACGGGCACACGGCGACGAGACGCGGATTTAGCGGATCTACACAAAGCGTCAAGGCTGATTGTGTTGATCGGCAACATGTCTCGATATGAGATGGGACGAGAACCTGGGCTTCCGGTCGTTCCCTTCGGGCCCGGCCGGTAGACCGTTCCGTCGGCCGTCACCCGTCCGGGTGACGGCGCTCGATCACGTCGTCCGAGGAGACCCTTCATGACCGCTGTTACCCTGACCGGCCGCGTCAGCGACCATTCCACCGCCGTGGACCGTTCCCTCCCGCGGTTCCGGGAGATCTTCGCGCGCATCGCCGCCGGCGCGGCGCAGCGCGAACGCGCCCGGGAGCTGCCATACGCGGAGGTGGCCGAGCTGTTCGCCGCGGGGTTCGGTGCTCTGCGCGTCCCGGTCGAGTTCGGTGGCCACGGGGCGACCCTGCCCGAGCTCTTCGAACTCCTCGCGGAGCTCGGGCAGGCCGATTCCAACATTCCGCAGATCCTGCGGGGGCACTTCACCACCGTCGAAATCCTCCGCAACCTGGACGACGGACCGGTTCGGGCCCACTGGCTGGAAAAGATCGGTGCGGGAGCGGCATTCGGCAACGCACAGTCGGAGCCCACCGGCCGGGGAACGTTCGACATCTCGACCACCGTCACCGACCACGACGGTGAGGCAGTGGTATCCGGCGAGAAGTACTACACGACGGGAACCCTCTACGCCGACTACATCCGGGTCGCCGTGACGGACGGCGATGCGCGGCGCCGTTTCGTGGTCGTGGCGGCCACCGCGGCGGGTGTCGACCGTATCGACGACTGGGACGGGATCGGTCAACGGCTCACCGCCAGTGGAACCACGAAGTTCGAGGCGGCACCGGTCGCAGAATTCGGCGAGTTCGGGCACCGCCCGGGATTCCTCGACCAGCAGTCCTCGTTCGTGCAGATCGTGCACCTGGCGACGCTGGCGGGGATCAACCGCAACGTGCGAGACGACGCAGTGGAACTCGTGCGCAGCCGCACCCGGACGAGTCTGCATGCGCCGTCCGATGCGGCGACGTCGGACTACGCGGTCCTCGGCGTGGTCGGGAAGATCGCGAAGAACGTTCTGGTCGTCGACAGCATCCTGCAGCGGATCGCGCAGGAACTCGAAGACGTCAACGCACGGTTCGCGGCCGAGGGGCCCACCCGCGACCTGTTCGCGGAGGTCTTCGTGAACACGTCCGCGGCGCAGATCGCCGTGATCGACGCGGTCCTGGACTCCGCCAACCTCATTTTCAACGCGGGTGGTTCCTCCGCGGTGCGAGAGGGACGCAATCTGGACCGCCACTGGCGGAACGCCCGCACTCTCGCCTCACACAACCCCGTGGTCTACAAGCCGACGGTCATCGGCGACTACCTGGTCAACGGCACCACACCCAAGTCGTTCGCCGACCGGTACGGCGAGCCGAAGAATTCTTGATCGCCGCTCCATCCCCGGAAAGTGCTTTGGCGTCGAGGATCGAGTGCGCGCGACAAGGTGTACTGAACAGAATCGTCGTGATCACAAACCTGTGCTGAACGGTCGCCGGTGGGCAGGATGGAATACGGTCGACCGGAGATCCCGCGCGACCGGCCGATCTACCCACGAGGACCACCTGTGTATGACATTCGACGGTTGATTCTGCTCCGCGACCTCGCCGAGCACACGACGATGACGGCTGTGTCCGAACTGCACGGGATCACCACGTCCGCGGTGTCCCAGCAGTTGAGGATCCTCGAGGACGAGGTCGGCGCGGTCCTGACCCGCAGAGAGGGGCGCGTGCTGCGTCTCACCCACGCGGGCCGGGTGCTGGTCGATCACACATCGAGAGTCGTTGCCGCACTGGAAGAAGCGGAGAGCGCCGTCGCGGCGACGGGAGAATCCGTCACCGGCGTCCTCACTCTGGCGACGTTCCAGACCGCCCTGACCCGGCTCGCGCTGCCGGTGGCCACGCGACTGGGTCGAGAGCACCGCGGATTGCGGGTGCGACTCATCGACGCGATGCCGGTCAATTCGGTGCCTGCCGTCCGGCAGCAGGAAGTCGATCTGGCGATCACCTACACCTACTCGTTCCGTGCACGCGACCTTCCCGCCGGTCTCGCCTCGGAGTTCCTGTTCGACGACCCACTGGTGCTCCTGGCTCCGACTCCGTTGCGGGAGCGCGCGAGGCAGCACGGGCTCGGCGCGGTCGCCGACGTGGATTGGATCGCCGCCTCCGACGGGGCACCCTCCATCGTGTCGGTGATGTTCGCGTGCCGTCAGGCCGGATTCACGCCCCGGATCGAGCATCGGTGCGGCAGCTTCACGGGGATGGCGGAAATGGTCGAAGCCGGTTTCGGGGTGGCCGTGGTCCCCGAGATGGCGGTCTCCGAGGCCCACCGGCACCTCGTCGCGTGCCCGGTCGCCAACGGCGCGCGGCAGATCGGCGTCACGTACCGTCAGGCGTCGATCGAGCGCCCCGCGGTGGCCGCGGCCATCAGGGCATTGCGGATGGTCGCGGGACCACTGCAGCTCGCGTCGTGAACCGTCTGCGGTCGTCCGACCCGGTTTGAGGATTTCTTAACGAATCTCTTAGCGTCACTGGCTTGTTCGCCTCACCTTCCCGCTCGATACTGAAGCACGTGACCATGAGTTCGCAACTGCACCTGAATATTTCACTTCTCACACCCGGGCACTTCCGCGGCTCCTGGCGGGTGGAGGGCAACAACCCCGGCGATTTCGTGGATCCGGCGCACTTCCGTCGTCTCATCCGGATCGCCGAGCGCGGACACCTCGACGCCGTTTTCGTCGGTGACAGTCCCGCGCTGTCCTCGGACATTCACCACGCTCCCGGCCTCGGTCTCGATCCTGTGGTCATGCTGGCCGATGCGGCCGCCGGAACGGAACACATCGGGGTGATCGCGACGGGATCGTCCACCTACAACGATCCCTACAACCTGGCCCGGCGATACCTGTCGCTCGACCATCTCACGGGCGGTCGGGCCGGGTGGAACGTGGTCACCACCCAGCATCCAGCGGCGTCCGCCAATTTCGGGTTCTCGGAGCCTCCCGATAAGGACGAAAGATATCGCAGAGCAGACGAATTCGTCGATGTCGTGGCCAAGCTCTGGGACGGGTGGGAAGCCGGCGCGATCATCGGGGACACCGAGAGCGGGCGGTTCGCCGACCCGGACCGGATCACTCCTCCCGGCCATCGTGGTCCGATCCTGTCGGTCGCGGGCCCGTTGCCGCTGCCGCGCTCACCACAGGGCATGCCGCTGATCGTGCAGGCAGGCGCGTCGGAAGGCGGCCTCGCCCTGGCGGGAAAGTACGCGGATCTCGTGTTCTCGGCAGCACAGACCGTCGACGTCGCGAGGAACCTCAGGACCGACATCCGCGGCAGGGCGGCGGCGAACGGGCGCGACCCCGACCGGGTCAAAGTCTCGACCGGTCTCATCACCGTCGTCGGCGGCACCGAGGCCGAGGCCCGGCGGCGCGAGGAGGAACTGCGCGAGACGATTCCGCTCGAGCCGGCATTGCGGCAGCTCGCGGGACAACTCGGTCTCGATCCTGAGCGGCTCCGGCTCGACACGGTGATCAGTGCCGACGATCTTCCGGGCACGGAGTCGTCGCTGCCCCGTTCGGCCGGATTCGCCGCGAGCACACGTGCACTGCTCGCCGGCGAACCCCTCACCGCACGGCAGTTGATCCACAAGTTCGCAGGAGGGGCGGGTCACCAGCTGGCCGTCGGGACCGGCGAACAGATCGCGGACCGGATCGAAGCATGGTTCCGCAGCGGTGCCACCGACGGCTTCACGATCATGCCGGGGGACGTGGGTACCGGCCTCGAGGCCTTCGTCGAACAGGTGGTGCCGCATCTGGTGAGCCGCGGACTCTTCCGCCCCGAATACACCCACCGCACTCTGCGGGGCAATCTCGGCCTCGAAGTGACCGAGACTGCCGGCCGCACCAGGAAGGAAAGCTTCACATGACTGTCGGAGTGACCGAACCCCGCACCACCGTGCGAGGACTCGACGAAAACCGATTCCGCGAGGTTCTCGAGTTCATCGCCTCCCGCGCCGAATACCACGACCTCACCGGGGAGTTCCCGTTCGACGCGTTCGATGCGCTGCGCCGGATCGGGGCGCAGTCACTGACGGTGCCCGAGCAGTTCGGTGGGGGCGGCGCCGGAATTGCCGAGGCCGTCGAGGTGATCGAGCGCGTCGGGGCGGCGGACCCGTCGGTGGGACTGATCCTGCAGTGGAATTACACCAACCACTTGACGCTCCAACGACCCGACAACCCGTGGCCCGACGACCTGAAGGCCGCCGTGTTCCGCACAGCGGTCACCGAGGGCGCCCTCATCAACGGTCTCGCGGTGGAACGCGAACTCGGCAGTCTGTCCCGCGGAGGCGTCCCCGCCACCACGGCCACCCGCCTGCCCGACGGCAGCTGGCGGATCGACGGCGAGAAGGCCTACGGAACGGGCATCTCGGGGCTGCACTGGTTCACCGTCACAGCCACCACCGCGGATCCCCAGCCGAAGGTGGCCACGTTCCTGTTCGACCGCCAGGCCACGGGCTGGCGGGTAAAGCAGACGTGGGACCACCTCGGGCTGCGCGCGTCGGACACGCAGACCGTGATCTTCGACAATGCCCGGATTCCGCACTCCCGGTTGGTGGATCTGCGCGACCCGAACGACGGCACCGGCAAGGTCCGCAGTGCAGGCAGGCAGGCGCTGCCCCTGCTCCTGGCCGCCAACTACAACGGGGTGTCGATCGCGACGAGGGACTGGCTGGTCCGGTACCTCCACACCCGAGTGCCCACCGCGCTGGGCGCGCCGCTGGCCACGGTGCCGCGCTTCCACGACCGCGTGGGGGAGATCGAAGCGCAACTGCAGACCAGCCGTGCACTGCTGCGGCACGCGGCGGCGGTAGTGGAGACCAACAGCGCCCTGCCCGCGTTGGCGAAGCACGTGGCGACGACGACGGCGATCCGGATCACCGAGTCAGCGCTCGACCTCACCGGGAACCCGGGACTGTCTCGCAGCAACCCACTCGAACGACACCACCGCAACGCCATGGTGGGCCGGATTCATTTCCCGCAGAGCGACTTCGTCGTCGCCAACCTCGGCAAGTCCGCCATCGCAGCGGGCGCGCCGGCCGAGGAGGAGCAGTGAGCAGGCACGTTCACCTCAACGTCAACATTCTCAACGCAGGCGTCTTCGGTGGGTCCTGGAGGTTTCCCGGAACCGATCCGCTCGCCTCCTTCGGGCTCGACCACTACATCGACATCGCCCGGAAAGCGGAGGCAGCCAGGCTCGACGCGATCTTCCTCGCCGACGGTCCGGCGATCCGGGAAGACCTGCGCTACCGGCCGTTCAACAGCCTCGAACCGTCCGTCGTGCTGGCCGCGGTCGCCGCTGCGACGGAGACGATCGGTCTGATCGGCACACTGTCCTCGACCTACAACGACCCGTACGACGTCGCACGGCGTTTCGCCACACTCGACCAGCTCAGCGGTGGCCGGTCGGGCTGGAACGTGGTGACCACGGCGGGCAGGGAACCGGCGCGCAACTTCGGCTTCGACGACGAACCCGACCACGCCGGCCGCTATACCCGGGCCGCCGAGTTCGTCGAGGTGGTGCGGAAACTATGGAACAGCTGGGAGCCCGACGCCCTGGTGGGCGACAAACCGGCATGGCGATTCGCCGACCCCGACAAGATCCACCGCACCGACCACCACGGCCCCCACTTCGACGTCGCCGGACCGTTGAACGTTCCGCGCTCACCACAAGGGGAGCCGGTGGTGGTGCAGGCCGGTGCATCGACGAACGGGCGGGCACTCGCCGCCCGAGTCGGTGAGGTGATCTTCACGGCCGCGCAGACGGAACAGGAAGCTGCCGAGTACTACCGAGACGTCAAGGCCCGCGCCGTCGGTTACGGGCGCAGGGCCGAAGACGTCGTGGTCCTGCCGGGCCTGTCGACCGTGATCGGCAGCACCGAGGCGGAAGCGCTGCGCCGCCGCGACCTACTCGCCGAACTCGTGCCGCCCGAGTATGCGCTCACCCGACTGGCGGGTCAGCTCGGCGTCCCCGAGGACGCGCTGGTCCTCGACGGGCCTCTGCCCTGGCACCTGCTGACGGCCGCGGACGAGGCAGGCGGCTCGCAGACGTTCTACAAGATCGCCGTCGGACTGGCGCAGCGCGAGAATCTGACAGTTCGCCAACTACTGCGCCGACTCGGCGGCGGCGCCGGGCACCGCATCGTCACCGGCACCCCGGAGCAGATCGCCGACGCGATCCTGGACTGGGTGGACAAAGGCGTCGCCGACGGGTTCAACCTGATGCCCGACGTGCTGCCCAGCGGATTCGACGATTTCGTCGACCATGTCGTCCCGATCCTGCAGCGCCGCGGCCGGTTCCGCACCGAGTACGAGACGACAACTCTGCGCGGGCACCTGGGCCTGAAGATCCCGGCTCACACCGTGCCGACCTCGACGGACCGGGTGGTGGCGTGATGGGCGGAGTCGACGGTCGCTCGCTGCACTTCCTCGTCAACGTCGGAAGCGCCGGATATCACCCGGCCGCCTGGCTGGATCCTGAGCTGGCACCGGAGTCGTTCATCAGTCTCGACCATTACCGCCGGGTGGCCGCCGTGGCGGAGCGCGGACTCCTCGACGGATTACTGTTCCCGGACATCCCAGTACAGCAGCCGGGCATCGCCCGCGGTCCCGCGGCCACACTGGACCCGATTCTGCTCACGAGCGCTCTGGCCGTGTCGACCGAACGTGTCGGGCTGATCCCGACCGCCACGTCCACACTGAATCTGCCGTACAACCTGGCGCGCAGAATTCTCTCGCTCGATCATGTGAGCGGCGGCCGGGCCGGGTGGAACGTGGTCACCACGTTCGAGCCGAACGCCGCCCGTAACTTCGGCATCGAACATCTCCCCGAGCGCGACGAACGCTACCGGCGTGCCGGCGAGTACGTCGAACTGACGAAGAAGCTGTGGGACAGCTGGGAAGACGACGCACTGATCGGCGACCAGGCGTCGGCACGCTTCGCCGACCCCGACAAGGTGCATGCCGTGGATCATCGCGGCGAGTTCTTCACCGTCGCCGGGCCCCTGAACGTCACCCGTTCCCCACAGGGCCGACCAGTGCTGGTGCAGGCGGGTTCGTCCGCTCAGGGCAAGGCTTTCGCGGCGGCCCATGCGGAGGCGATCTATGCCACCCAGTTCGGGCTGGGGCCGGCGCAGCAGTTCGCCCGGGAGATCCGGTCGGCCGCGACCGCGGACGGTCGCGACCCCGCCCAGATCCGAATCCTGCCCGGACTCGTCCCCGTCGTCGCCGGCACCACCGCGGAGGCGTCCGGCAAGTTCGACATCCTGCAGTCGCGCTTGCACCCGGACAGCGCCCCGGTGCGGGCACTCGCCCGGTGGCTGGGCTACCCGGACGAGGACCTGGACCTGGACGCACCGCTCCCCGAGCGGCTGTCGACACTGCCGGAGAACAGGGTCGGACCGCAGGGCTTCTTCGCGTCGCTGACCCGGTACGCCGCCGACACCGGGCACACCGTCCGGCAGCTCCTGTCCGAGTTCCTCGGTGGGCACCGCGTGGTGGTCGGTACTCCGGAGCAGGTGGCCGATCATGTCGAGACGTGGTGGCGGTCGGGCGCCGTCGACGGGTTCACCGTCATCCCGGCCGTTCTGCCCTCGTACCTGGAAGACTTCGTCGACCACGTCGTCCCGATCCTCCAGGCCCGCGGGCTCTTCCGCACCGACTACACCGGCCGCACACTCCGGAGCCACCTCGGTCTCCGCGAACCGATCAACACGTTTTCCCGCAGATGATTGCCCCGACAGAAAGCAGAAACCAGATCATGACGTACCGCCACCTCGGACGGACCGGTGTGCAGGTCAGCGCGCTCACGCTCGGCGCAATGAACTTCGGGTCCTGGGCGAACACCGATCACGAGGACGCCGCCCGGATCATCCACCGCGCGCTGGACGCCGGAATCAACGTCGTCGACACCGCCGACGTGTACTCGCAGGGCGAGAACGAGGAGATCGTCGGGAAGGCGCTGCACGGCCGCCGCGACGACGTGGTCCTCGCCAGCAAGTTCCACGGCCAGATCGGGTCCGACCCCACCCATCGCGGCAACTCGCGGCGCTGGATCTTCAAGGCGATCGAGGGCAGCCTCCGACGGTTGCAGACCGATCATCTGGACCTCTACCAGATCCACCGCCCCGACCCCGACACCGACTTCGACGAGACCCTCGGCGCGTTGAACGACCTCGTGCGGCAGGGCAAGATCCGCTACTTCGGCACCACCACGTTCGAGCCGCACCAACTGGTCGAAGCACAGTGGGCAGCCGACAGGCGCCACCTGCAGCGTCCGGTCACCGAGCAGCCGCCGTACTCCATTCTCGCGCGGGCCGCCGAACGCGCCACGCTGCCGATCGCCGAGAAGCACGGGCTGGGCGTCCTCACCTGGAGCCCGCTCGCCGGGGGCTGGCTGTCGGGCCGGTACCGCGCGGGCGAGACGGATGCCGCGGAGTCGAGCCGGTTGACCCGGCAGCCGCACCGCCACGACCCGGAGTTGCTCGCCAACCAGCGCAAGCGGGCCGCCGCCGAGGAACTGCAGAAGCTGGCCGACGACGCGGGCCTGCCGCTGATCCACCTCTCCCTGGCCTTCGTCCTCCAGCATCCCGCCGTCAGTTCCGTCATCATCGGGCCGCGGACCCTCGAGCACCTCGAGAGTCAGCTCGGCGCCGTCGACGTGAGACTGGGCAGCGACATCCTCGACCGTATCGACGAGATCGTCGCCCCCGGAGTCACGATCAGCCCGGCGGACGAGGGCTACCTTCCGCCGTCACTGACCGACGCGGCAACTCGCCGTCGCGCCACCACAGCGAAGGACGATCACTGATGGCACTGCAGGACTTCCGCGTCTTCGGACGCACGGGTGTGAAGGTCAGCCCGTTGACGCTGGGCACGATGAACTTCGGGGCCCGCGGCAAGACTACGCACGAGGACGGCATCCGGGTGATCCACCGGGCGCTGGACGCGGGCATCAACGTCGTCGACACGGCAGACACTTACTCGCGCGGGGAATCCGAGGAGATCGTCGGGAAGGCGTTGAAGGGCCGCCGCGACGACGTGTTCCTGGCGAGCAAGTTTCACAACGCCGTCGACGACAATCCACAGCATCGCGGCAATTCGCGTCGATGGATCACCGAGGCCGTGGAGGGCAGTCTTCGGCGCCTCGGCACCGACTACCTGGACCTGTACCAGGTCCACCGGCCCGAGTCGCACACCGAGATCGGCGAAACTGTCGGAGCACTCGACGATCTCGTTCGGGCGGGCAAGATTCGCTACTACGGAACCTCCGTGTTCTCGCCCGCGGAACTCGTCGAGACCCAGTGGGTGGCGGACTCCCGGAACCTGCAGCGCTCGTCGAGCGAGCAGGTTCCGTACTCGCTGCTGATCCGCGGCATCGAACGGGAAACCCTGCCGATCGCGCGCAAGTACGGGCTCGGCGTGATCACCTACGGTCCGCTCGCCGCGGGCTGGCTCAGTGGGAAGTACCGGATCGGTGCTCCGCAGCCGGAGTCGTACCGCACCGAACTGATCAAGGGCCGCTTCGACATCGACGCACCGGCCAACGCCCGCAAGCTCGCAGCCGCGGACGCACTTGCCGTGCTGGCGGAAGAACTGGGCATCAGCCTGATCCAACTGTCCTTGGCGTTCGTGCTGGCCCATCCTGATGTGACATCCGCGATCGTCGGACCACGCACCATCGAGCACCTCGACAGCTATCTGGACGCCGTCGATGTGACACTGTCCGGTGAAGTGCTGGACAGGATCGACGAGATCGTCCCGCCCGGAACGGTGTTCACCGAGCGCGACACCGGAAAGATTCCCGAGGCGCTGGCCCGGCCGGAGCTGCGACGGAGCCCCGCCGCGTAACACGACGGCCGGCGGAGGCCCCGCCAACGCGTCTCGAGGAGACGTCGTTGACGGGGCCATCCACCACGTCCGGTGTTCTTACCCCTCTTCTCGAACACCGCATGTCACCGCAGCCTCTCCCAAGACCGCGGCATACTGAACGTACTTGCTTTCCGGGGGCGGCGCACCAAATCAATTCTTTGCGAATATAACTCGGCTTTCGCGCTCAACGTAGCTCAGCGACCCTGTCGAGCGAGCCGTTCCCCCGGCGTCGTCGCTCCCCAGACTCCGTGCTGTTGGCCGGTGTCGAGCGCATACGCGAGGCATTCCTCCACCACCGCGCAGCTGCGGCAGAACTCCTTGGCGAGATCTTCCCGCTCGAAGCGCGCGTTCCTGCGTTCGGCGTCCGCCGGGAAGAAGATCTCCGCGTCCTCTTCATGGCAACGCGCCGACAGTCGCCACTGCCACAGCTCTGTGTCGTGACGCTGCAGTGTTGTCACCGGTGTCGACATCTTTTCGACTACCCCCTTCGGTCTCGGGTCGTCCCGTAGTACAGCCGATCGGCTGTCGCCGGAGAAGAATTCGAATCTCGAGGATGCGAAGATCCGATCGGCGTGACTCGAATCCTGTTGTTCGGCGACCGTCCTTGCCATGCTGATCGAGTGACACCGGCGCGGCCTCGAAAGGTAGACGCATGACCATCCTCGATCCACCCACAGTCGATGCTGCGAGCCTCGGCGTCTACGACTCGATCACCGATGCCATCGGCAACACGCCCCTCGTTCGGTTGAACCGGGTCACCGAAGGCATCTCCGCGACGGTGTACGCCAAGCTCGAGTTCCTCAATCCCGGCGGAAGTGTGAAGGACCGTGCCGCCCTGGCCATGATTCGCGCGGCGGAGGAATCGGGAGAGTTGCTACCCGCGGGCACCGTCGTGGAAGGCACGTCGGGCAATACCGGGGTCGGTCTGACGTTGGTTGCTGCCGCCCGGGGTTACCGTTCGGTCGTCGTCGTGCCCGACAAGACCAGCGCCGAGAAGATCGGGTTGCTGCGCGCGCACGGGGCGCAGGTGCATGTGACGCCCGGCGGACGGCCCAGTCATCATCCTGAATTCGTCCGCAACGTCGCCATTCGGCTCGCGGCGGAGATTCCCGGCGGCTGGCTCGCCGGTCAGTACGACAACCCGGCCAATCCGGACGCGCACCGCACCACGACCGGACCGGAGATCTGGCGTCAGACTCAGGGCCGGGTCACCCATTTCGTGGCGGGAGTCGGAACCGGTGGGACCATCACGGGGACAGGGGAGTTCCTGGCCGAGGTCTCCGGCGGTGCCGTGCAGACAGTCGGCGCGGACCCCGAAACCTCCGTGTACGGCGGGGGCGACGGCCGGGCCTGGTACATCGAATCCGTCGGCCACTTCCTGCACCCGCAGACCGAGACAGACGAGTGGCCGGACTCCTACCACCCGGACGTCGTCGACCGACTCGAGCGGATCACGGACGTCGAGGCCCTCACGGTGCTGCACCGCCTCGCCCGGGAGGAAGGACTCCTCGTCGGGGGTTCCGCCGGCACCGCGGTCGCCGCCGCCCTGCGGGTCGCGCGGACTCTCGGCCCGGACGACGTCGTGGTCGTGATCGTCCCGGACTCGGGCCGGGCGTACCTGTCGAAGTACTTCGACAACGAGTGGCTCGGACGGCTCGGCTTCCCGCTCTACCACGCCCCGAGCGGACCCGTCGTGGGTGACGCACTGGGTGGCCGGGGAATCGCACCCCGGACAGTGCCGTCGACCGTGACCGTGGCCGAGGCAGGTGACCTGCTCACGGACACCCCGGCGCTACCCGTCGTGCTGGCGCGCCCGGGTACCGGTCCGATCGTGGTCGCGGAGATCCTGGGGGCCGTCGGTCCCGAGGCTCTGTCGGACGCTCCGGACGACGACCCGGTCGGCGCGCACGTCGCTCAGCCGCTGCCCGTCGTGGGAGTCACCGAGGAGTTGTCGGTGGCAGTGCGGCGAATCGGCGGACACCGGGGGCCGGTGGTCGTGGCCGAGGCCGGGCGGGTGGTGGCGCTCGCAGACGCCGACGACATCCGCACCGCCGCGGGCGAGCATCGGTAGGCCGATCCTGACCGACCTCGACACAGCACCGGAACGCACCGATGCCGGACCGGCGCTTCGCGACACGGCGGGACGTCGGGAGGTGCTCGTCTGCGCCGCCGCCGGTTTCACCACACTCCTCGACTCCGCTGTGCTGGGCATCGGCTTGCCGGCCATCCGGTCGTCCCTCGATGCGGGGACGGCGGACGTGCAGTGGATTCTGGCGAGTTACTCACTGACCTTCGGTCTCGCCCTCGTCCCCGCGGGGCGGATGGGGGATCTGATCGGCCGGAGGCGGCTGTTCCTTGCGGGTTTGAGCCTGTTCGCCGTCATGGGCCTGGTCGGTGCCCTCGCCGCGGAGCCGTGGACTGTCGTTGCGGCCCGCCTCGGCCAGGGCGTCGGGGCGGGAGTGGTCAGTTCCCAGGTCCTCGGCATCATCTCCGACCGCTACTCCGGGCCTCGTCGAGTCAAGGCACTCGCGGCATACGGAACGGCCGGGGGGCTCGCCGGTTTCATCGGTCCGATCGTCGGTGGTGTGCTCCTCGGGGTCGGGGGTCCCGATTGGGGGTGGCGGCTGTTGCTTGTGCTGAACGTGCCGTTCGCGGTCGTCACCGTTGCGCTCGGCGCGCTGTTCCTGCGTCGTGACAGCCGCTCCCGGTCGGGGGCGACAGTCGATGTCGTCGGTCTCGGGCTGATCGCGGCTGCGACGACGCTTCTGCTGTTGCCGATGGTGTCGCACTTCGGGGCGACGCGAGCGGTGCTGTCGGTGTCGGGTTCGATCCTGGCTCTGGGGTGTTTCCGCTGGTGGGAACGGCGCTACGCGAGTCGCGGCGGCACGCCGGTGCTGTTGCCTGCATTGATGCGGGCACGTGGCTACACACTGGGTACGGCGGTCGCGTTGTTCTGGTTCGGCGCCCTCCTGGCGATGAACGCCGTGATGAGCCTCTATCTGATCGAGGGACTCGGCATCGCACCGCTGCACGCGGCCCTGGTGATGTCGGGAAGTTCGGTGATGATGGCGGTGACCTCGGCAGTCGGCTGGCGGGTGGTCGCCCGGTTCGGTCGCGCCGCGGTGGTGGGTGCCATCGTCGCGGAACTGTTCGTGGTCGCCGGATACGTGCTCGCGGTCACTGTGCTGCCGCGGACGTCGGTGCTCGCGGTGGTCGCCGCGCTGGCGGTTCTGTCCGGGGTCGCGAGCGGATTCGTCGACGCCCCCAACCGTGCGATGACGCTCGAGCATGCGCCGGCCGGTGTGAGCGGCGTGGCCGTGGGATTCCTGCAGCTGTCGCAGCGGTTGTCGGCGACCGTCAGCCTCGCCGCGGTGCCCGGCCTGTATCTCGGAGTCCTGTCCGCGGACGCCGGGAACTACGGCCGTGCGATGGCGGCGGGGCTTGCAGTGTGCGCCGGAATGCTGTTGTTGTCGTTGGCATGTGCCGTCCGGGACGGCCGCAGGAGACGAGAATGACGGTTCCGTGGCCCGGCCGTCGGCGCTGCAGCATCGGCCGCTTCGGATCGGTGCGAGACAAACTCTTGTAGGTCGGCGGGGCGGCTTGGAGACTGAGGACAGCTTCTGCGTGATTCAGCCCGCCGCACAACGACAATGGAGCACAGAATCGTGTCAGCACAATCCGCACGCCGGCAGATCCGGCTCGGCCTCCTCACCAACCCGCCCGGTAACGGTGCCCGCGGGCAGATCCGTCCCGGTGACGTTCGGCATCCCGGCCGCGTCCTCGACCATTACATCCATCTCGCCCGGACTGCGGAAGCCGCGAAGTTCGACGTCCTGTTCGCTGCCGACGGACTGACCTCCGACACCGAGCTCGGCACGAAACCGGAACCGCTGACACTCTTCTCGGCGGTCGCTGCCGTGACGGACCACATCGGGCTGGTCCCGACGGTGTCGACGACGTTCACCGCGCCGTTCAACCTTGCGCGACAGTTGCAGTCGCTGGACCACCTCTCCGGTGGCCGCGTGGGGTGGAACGCGGTGACGTCGGCTGCGGGGGAGCGCAACTTCGGCGACGCACCGCTGCCCCAACACGAGGCACGGTACCGGCAAGGACTCGAACATGTGTCCGTTGTCCAGGCGCTGTGGAACTCGTGGGTCGACGACCAGTCTGCTGTCCCGATCGACCACCGCGGCGAGTTCTACACCGTCGAAGGGCCCCTTCCGCTGCCGCCGTCCGCACAGCACCAACCGGTGCTGTTCCAGGCCGGATCGTCCGACGACGGCAAGGCGTTCGCTGCCGCGTTCGCGGAGGGCGTCTACACCGCGCAGCAAACACTGCGCGGAGCGCAGCACTTCTCTCGCGACCTGAAGGCCCGGACCGCGGCAGCGGGCCGCGACCCGGCGAACATCCTCGTCCTACCCGGGATCAGTACAACGATCGGCGGCACCGAGGACGAGGCCACGCGGATCGACGACGACCTGTTCGAGCAGCACTACAGTGATGCCTCCCGCACCGCGCTCGAGGGTCAACTGGCCGGCGTCGACCTGTCCGGCCTCGCGCTCGACGACACGATTCCGCCGTCGTGGCTGCCACCGGTCGCATCGGTACAAGGCAGGCAGAGTCGGTACGGTGTGTTCCGCGAACTGGCGGTGGACGAACGCTGGACGGTTCGGCAGTTGATCACACTGCAGCAACGGTCCGCAGGTCACGGTCGCGCTGTCGGCTCACCCGAACAGGTCGCGAACAGGCTCGAGCAGTGGTTCGTCGAGGGCGGTGCCGACGGGTTCATCGTCATGCCCGGGCAGGGTCCGGGCGGTGTCGAGGCGTTCACCGAGCATGTCGTCCCGATCCTGCAGAAGCGCGGACTGTTCCGCACCGAATACGAATCCGCCACGCTTCGAGGGAATCTCGGCCTCCCCGCGATTCCGGACCGCGTCCTCGCTGCGTGATCCGTCGTACACTCCCGCCCACGAAGGAAGTTCGAACATGACGAGCCTCACATCCTCTCCTCCGTCCTCGTTGTCCCGCTTGATCACTCGCCCGCTCGAAGCGGGTGGGTTCGGACCGCCGCCGGACTCGCTGCAACCCGACGCGATCCGCCTGGTGGGAGGGGTCCCCGCCGACGAGGCGCTCCCGGTGAACGAACTGGCGGCCGCGTTCGCCGTCGCCCTCGCGACACCCCCGACCGGAGCTCGGGCGCTGCAATACTCGGTCGCTCCAGGCATCGCCAGCCTCCGCGAGGGGATCGCGGGGCGGGAGAGCGACGAGTCCGGTCTCGTCGATCCGGACCGGGTGGTCGTCACCAACGGTGCCCTGCACGGACTGAGCCTGGTCTTTGCCGCACTACTCGACCCCGGCGACCTGGTGGCCGTCGAGAGCCCTACTTTTCCCGTTGCGCTGCGGGTGCTCGACCACTACGGTGCCCAGGTCCTGCCGGTACTCAACACCGGCGGCCGACTGGATCTCGACGTCTTCGAGGGCCATCTGCAGGCGGGGCGGATCCCGAAGCTGTTCTACGTGATCCCCGACTTCCACAATCCGACCGGCACGACCCTCGCAGCCGAGGACCGGCTGCGGCTGGTCGCCCTCGCCGAGCGCTACGGATTCGTCGTCCTCTCCGACAATCCCTACCGCGAACTCCGTTTCCGGGGCACGGCCGTCCCGGACTTCCCGCTCGACAGCGACCGTGTGGTGCGAATCAATACCTTCTCCAAGACCCTCGGACCAGGGCTCCGACTGGGATGGGCTGTCGCCCCGTCCTGGCTCCAGGCCGGACTGTTGCGGTTACGCGCGAACCTCGATCAGCATCCATCGTTGGTGACCCAGTCCGCCGTGGCGCATCTGCTCGGTCGGCCAGGACTGTTCGACGGCATCGTCGCGAACGCCCGCACCCTCTACCGGGAGCGAGCGGATCTGCTGGCCGACGTTCTCACCACCGAGGCGGGTGACCTGGTGTCGATTCCGCAGGCCGAGGGCGGAATCTTCGCTTGGGCGACGGTGACCGACCCCGGCATCGATCTCGCGGAGGTCCGTGCCGCCGCGAACGCGCTGGGCGTCGACTTCTCCTCGGGCCGCTACTTCGATCCCGCCGCGAGCGGACTGTACGCACGGAGCCTGCGCTTGGGCTTCACGAACCAGAGTGAAGACAACCTCCGGCTCGGGGCGCAGCGCATCGCCAAGGCCGTCCGTGAGATCCACTCCGCGCCGCTCGCCTGATCCACATCTCTCACGTCGAAAGGAACCGCGATGACCACTGCCGGACGTCGGGCCCTGATCCTGAACGCGGGAATCAACAGCACCGGCTACAGCGCGAAGTCGTGCCCGCCGGAGCGAGGGCGGACACCGCCTGGTGCGGGCGGGCGCCCGGCTCGATCACTATCCCCAGCGGACCCTGCGCGAGCGATTCGATCTGCCGTTGGGGGGAGTACACCCCAGCTCACGTGAAGGGGGTTCTCCTATCCGAACACCTTCTCGAAGCAGTTCGAGAAGGGCAAGGCCTCATACGGGGAGAAGATCGGAATCCTCGAGTAGCCACTCTTCTCGTACAGCCTGACCGCGTCGGGCTGCCGGTCACCGGTCTGGAGAATCAAGCGGGGTCGCCTCGCCTCTCGTGCCGCATCCTCGACCGCGCTCAGCAGCGCGGTCGACACACCGGTACCACGGTGCTCTTTGACGACGAACATCCGCTTCACTTCGAGGTCGTCGCCGTTCCAGCGCAGGGCCGCGTGGCCGACAGCACGTGGCTCCGCAGCCTCGATGTCGCTGACGTACACCAGGATAGTGACGTGCACCGATTCCGGATCCACGGCATTGGTGGTAGCACGAACAGCATCCGACACTCGGTCGGAATATCGAGGACCGACTTCTGCCGCCATAGCCGCCCGCAACGTCACCGCGTCGGGATCGGACCACTGGGCTGTGCGGACGACGAACTCGGTGCGCGTGGCGCTTTCGGTCATGACAGTATCTCCATACACGTAGATTCGACGAACCACAGTGCCATGGTGCCGACGCGTCGGTCGATGGTTGAAATCAGTGCAACCTCAATGCCATCCGACGATTGAAACTCTTCCATTTGGAGCGCGATTGGGCTAATGGCCCGATGTCGCATCGTTGCGCCGACGGTTCTCCAACGCGGATGGCGTGTCCCGTCAGGTGAATTTCAATCACCGAGAGCGTAAAGCTTCGCACGGTCCCCGTCGTGAGCTATAGGAACCGTTGAGCATGTTGTGACGGTGCGCTTTTCGGTCTCACGTGCCGTGATACATTCGTGTCGACGGTCATGAGTACCAGCATCGAGCCCTGGCTTGCTGGTCGGCAACCCTCCCGCGCGGCGGGGTGCTCCAGGTGACGACCCGGCGGAATCGACAACTGATTCCGCAAGCGCGCAAGGAGTCCGTGGACCCTGGGTCTCCGGTGCGCGTCCGCACTCCTTCGAAAGGACTTTCGTCGTGGTTCGAGCGCCCCAACCGCTACACCTGGCAGTCGAGATAGATGGCGCGGGAGGTCATCCCGCCGCGTGGCGTGTGTGGGGGCGCCCGCCTGCGGATGTGCTCTCTCCCCGGGTCCTCAGGTCGGTCGTGGACACCGTAGAGGCCGCCGGTTTCGCGCTGGTCACCATCGACGACCGAGTGGTGCCGGGGGAGGGCGCGTACCCGGTGGGACGGTTGGATGCTGGGACGCGTGCGTCGTTCGTGGCGACGACGACGGCCAGTTACGGGGTGGCGCCGACGGTGCAAGCCCTCACCACCGAACCGTTCCATCTCGCGACGCAGCTGGCCAGCCTCGATCACGGCAGTCGGGGTCGCGCGGCATGGGTGGTCGGCTCGGACAACTCCGCGGACGTCAATGGTGCAGTCGGATTCGAGCCACGTGCCCCCGAGGCCGTACAGCGCGAGGTCCGAGACGTCATCGAGCTCGCCCGGCAGCTGTGGGATTCGTGGGAGGACGATGCCGTGATCCGCGATGCCGCGACGGGTCGCTACCTCGATCCCGACAAGGTGCATCACGTCGGGTTCGAGGGCGAGTTCTTCAGCGTCGTCGGACCGCTCATCACACCCCGCTCACCGCAGGGTCAGATAGTCGTCGTGGGAGCTGCGGAACTGGGGGTGACGGATCTACTCGACGTTGTGCTGCTGTCCGGTCGGGATGTGACCGAAATCGGGACGTCGGCGACAGGACAGCAGGCCGTGACCCTCGCCGATGTCGAGGTGATTCTCGATACGAAGACCGAGTCCGCGCAGTCCCGCCTTGCCCGCCTCGATGGGTATTCGCCGTGGCCGGACCGAGGACGCCTTCGATTCGCGGGTTCGGCACGGGACTTCGTCGACCTGGTGCGGTCCCTGGCGGACAAGGTGGACGGTGTCCGGATCCATCCCGCCGTCGTCACCACCGATCTCGCCGTTCTGGTTGACGAGGTCCTTCCCGTATTGCAGGAGTTGTCACTGCACCGGATTCCGAAACCGGGCTCGACGTTGCGGGAGACGCTCGGATTACCTCGGCCGCTCAGCCGCTTCACATCGACCACCAACTAGCCACGACCAGGCAGGAGTTTGCCATGTCCACTCCGGACACCGGAGCGCCGTATGATGCCGACGCGCAGGTCCACCTCGGTGTTTTCTACCCGGGAATCGGCCCGCAGACGGTGTGGGAAGATGCCAAGGCCCCCGATCAGGTATCCCCGGAAACCTTCCTGCGGGTTGCTCAAACCCTGGAACGGGGCTTGTTCGATGCGTTCTTCCTCGGCGACGGCCAGCGTGTGCGGGAGAACCGCGGTGCGGCACTGGCCACCGACATTGCAGGCCGTCCCGACGCCATCACTCAACTGTCGGCGCTTGCTGGGGTGACCAGCCGGATCGGACTCGTCGCCACGCAGAACACCACGTACAGTCTGCCGGTCGACCTTGTGCGGCGGCTGGGAAGCTTGGATGTCCTGTCCGACGGAAGGGCGGGATGGAACATCGTCACCACCGACAACGCGTGGACCGGCGAGAACTTTCGGCGTGGTGGATGGCTGCCGCACGAACACCGCTACGAGCGGGCCACCGAACTCGTCGAGTTGGCCAAGGAATATTGGGCCGCGTGGTCGCTCGCTGATGTCGCCACGGACGCCCGCCAGGACAGTTGGCTGCCCGCCGACCGATCTGCGGTCATCGCGCGGCACAGTGACCTTCTGCAGGCCACTGCGATCTCCACCGTTCCGTCGAGCAAACAGGGGCGGCCGGTGTTGTTCCAGGCCGGCGATTCCGTCGGCGGCCGTGAGCTGGCGGCCCGTCATGCCGACGTCGTGTTCTCGGCGAACAACGAGTTCGACGCGGCCGTTGCCTACGCACGCGACCTCCGGGCGCGACTGTCCGCCCACGGCCGGTCCACGGATTCGCTCCGAATCCTTCCCGGTGTCACCGTGATCATCGGAGACACGCCCGAGGACGCCGACGAGAAGGCTCGGTGGCTCCGCGAGAACGCCTACAACCCGCACCGGGCTATTGCATTTCTCGAACACTATTGGGGGCAGGATCTTTCGGCATACGATCCCGACGGCCCGTTGCCGGACATCGACCCGGTCGACGGAGAACTCGATCCGTCGCGCGGGACGTTGGCGATCGCGGACCGCACCGGCAAGCTCGATCAGATCACCCAGTGGCGTGCACTGGCCGCAGAGAAGGGGCTGTCCATCCGGCAGCTTGTCCTCGAAGTGGCCCCGAACTCGCGGTACCTGGCCGGGACCGCCGGCCAGATCGCGGATCGCTGGGCGTACTGGGTGCGACATCGCGTCGTGGACGGATTCAACGTCAACCCGTACCACCTGCAGGATTCGATCGACGACCTGGTCGACAGACTCGTACCGGAATTGCAGGAACGCGGGGTTTATCGAACCGAGTACACGACCGAGACTCTGCGCGACCACCTGCGCTTGCCTTCCGTGTAAGGCGGTATCGAGGGTGGCCCGAGCGTGTCAGGGCGAGCGATGGGCAATTCACCGCTGGACCCCGCGGCCACCCGTCGTCCGGGTTCGGATGCCCATGGCGGGCATTCCTCGTTACCGGGGTGGAACCCCCGACCAGCGGCCTGTTCTAGTGCGGCTGCGCCGCCTGTGCGTGGGTGTGAAATCCCTGGATACCAAACTCAGCCACGGATGCGGAGCGCCTCGGTGCCCGGCACGGAGTCGACGAGCCGGCGTGTGTAGTCGTCCGCGGGGTCGTCGAGAATCTGTGCCGTCGGACCGGATTCGACGACGGTCCCGTGACGCATCACCGTCACCGTGTCCGCGATCAGCCGCACGACTCCGAGGTCGTGCGTGATGAACAGATAGGTCAGCGAGTACGCGGCCTGCAGGTCCACGAGCAGTTGCAGGATCTCCGCCTGTACCGACACGTCGAGCGCGGACACCGCCTCGTCCAAAATGACGATCTCGGGGTTCAGGGACAGGGCGCGAGCGATCGCGACGCGCTGCGCCTGCCCGCCGGAGAGCTCCCCGGCCCGGCGGGAGGCGTACTTGCGGTCCAGTCGCACGCCGTCGAGCAGTTCCTCGGCGATCGCGTGCCGCTGCCTGCGGTCGATGTCCTTGCGGTGCACGCGCAGCGGCGCGGTGATCAGGTCGGCGGCCGAGAGCCGGGGATTCAGCGAGGAATACGGGTTCTGGTACACGAACTGCAGGCGCTTGCTCAGCTGCTGGCGGCTCCAGGTTTCGCTCTGCCCGAGGAGGGTGACCTCGCCCTCGTCGGGAGTGCGCAGGCCCGCGACGATCCGGGCGATCGTGGACTTGCCGGCACCGGACTCGCCGACGAGTGAGTGCGTGGTTCCGGTCGCGACGCGGAACGAGACGTCGTCGGCCGCGACCACCGGTTCAGTGCTGCTGTGCGCGGCGTGGAACGTCTTCGACACACCCTTCACCTCGATCGCGTACTTGGCGGAGGTGCGTTCAGCGGACGAGTGCGGAGTGAGCGTGCCGACCCGAATCGGTCGCGGCTCCAGGGTTCCGACGTGCAGACCGGGAGCGGCGTCGAGGAGCCGCCGCGTGTACGCATCTCTCGCGTGGTGCAGGAGGGTGTCGCTGCGGCCCTCCTCGACGACGACGCCGCTGCGCATCACCACAACGCGGTCGGCGCGTTCGAGCGCGACCCCGAGGTCGTGGGTGACGAGCAGGATGCCGATGCCCAGTTCGGTGCGGAGCCGGTCGAGGTGGTCGAGGATCTGCTTCTGCACCGTCACGTCCAGCGCGCTGGTCGGTTCGTCGGCGATGAGGAGCTCCGGCTCGCCGGACAGGGCGATCGCGATGAGCACCCGTTGCTTCATGCCGCCGGACAGTTCGTGCGGGTACTTCGCGTAGATGCGGGACGGATCCGGAAGGCCCGCCAGTTCCAGGAACTTCAGTGTCTGTGACTTCAGGTTGTGCCGCTGCGCCGAGGTCGTGAACGGAAGGAGGTGGCTCTTTCCGAGTCGGTTGCGCAGCGCGTCCTCCAGTTGCTTGCCGATCGGTTTGACAGGGTTGAGCGAAACGCCGGGATCCTGCGGGACGAAGCCGACATAGCTGCCCCGCAAGCGGGCAAACTTGTTCTGGCTCCACCCGGCGACGTCTTTGTCGCCGAGCAGGATTCGACCGCTCACCCGGCTGGTGCGTGGCAACAGGCCGATCGATGACCGGATGAGGGTGGACTTGCCGGAACCGGATTCGCCGACGATGGCGACCAGTTCACCGGCCTGCACGTCGAGGCTGATCCCGGAGACTGCCTTGGTCGCGCTCCGGCCGCGGCCGGAGTACCAGATCTCGACGTTCTCGAAAGACAACAGTGTCATCGGATGCCTCCGTCGCGTTGCAGTTCACGGCTGATGCGGTTGCTCGACAAGACCACCGCGAGGATGACGAAACCGGGGAGCAGAGCGATCCAGGGAGCGACTGCGAGGAGGTCACGGCCCTCGGAGACCAGCAGGCCCCATTCCGGTTCCGGTGGCGGAGCACCGAACCCGAGGAAGCCGAGCGCCGCAATCGCCAGGATCGAGGCACCGAACTGCAGCGGAACGAGGGAGACGACCGAACTGAGCGAGTTCGGCAGCACGTGGTGGGTGAGGATGGTGAGTCGCGGAGTGCCGATGCTCGCGGCGGCCTCGATGTAGTCGGCCTGGACGACACGCAGCACCTCGGCGCGCATCACCCGGGCGAAGTTGGCGACTGCGGAGACGCCGACGGCGATCGCCACGTTGATGGTGCCGTATCCGAGGGCGGAGACCACGACCATGGTGAGTAGCAGGCCGGGAACCGAGAGGAGGACGTCGACGACACGCATGATGACCAGTTCGACCGCGCCGCCCACGAATCCGGCGATCGCGCCGAGGGCGGTGCCGATGACGAAGGCGATGGCGACGGCGAGGAGTGTCGCACTGAGCGTGATCACCGCGCCGTGCACGGTCCGTGAGTAGATGTCACGGCCCAGACGGTCGGTGCCGAAAAGGTGTTCGGCGCTGGGGCCGACCAGGATCGCGGTGGAGTCCGGGAGGTACGGGTCCTTCGAGGTGAACAGTCCGGGCACAAAGCACCAGGCGACGGCCAGGGTGACGACCAGCACCGCCAGAACGAGACCCGGGCGGGACACGAGCGAGGGAAGCGCCCCGAACCGTCGGCGTGGCGGTGCGTCCGGTGAGTCGACCGGTGGCGGGAGGAGGAGGGGTGGTGTCGCGTCGAGTTCCGGGACGGCGGCCGGGACCGGGTCGGCCACCGGTGGCTCGGCCACGAGCGTGCGGTCGCTGTCGATCGTCATACGGACATTCCTTCGCGGGCGGCTTTGAGTCGAGGGTCGATCAGGGGATAGGCGACGTCGACGATGAAGTTGACAGTGACGAACGCGAGGGCGACGAACATGACGACGCCCTGGACGACGGGAACGTCTTGCGCGCGGACCGCCTGCTCGGTGAGTCGTCCGATCCCGTTGCGGGAGAAAATCGTCTCGGTGATGACGGCACCGGCGAGCAGTTCGCCGACGATGATGCCGCCCTGGGTGAGGGCGGGCAGGCTGGCGTTGCGCAGGACGTCGCCGTTGATCACCGTCGCCTTGCGCAGGCCCTTGCTGAACGACGTCAGCACATAGGGCGAGCTGTATTCGGTGGTGAAATTGCGCAACAGCAGTTGGGCGATGGGGCCGGCGACGGGGATCGCCAGCGCGAAGGCGGGGAGCACGAGCCCGTGCAGGCCGTCGCGGCTGATCGGAGGGAACCAGCCGAGCTGGAACGAGAAGACCCGGATGATGATGAGGCCCAGCAGGAAGCTCGGGAACGACACCAGCAGCGGCGGCAACCCGGCGATGAAGTTCCGCAGCCACGGGGACTCGATGTAGGTGGCGACCCAGGCGACCGCCAGCGCGATGAGCGCCGCGATTACCAGCGCGGCCACGGCCAGCACGACGGTCTTCGGGAGGGCCTCGGCGATCGCCGTCACCACCGGTTTGCCGTTCTGGACGGAAGACCCGAAGTCGAGATGCAGTGCGGCCCAGAGTCGGGCGAGGTACTGGACGAATACGGGGCGGTCGAAGCCGTACTGCTGCTCGATCTGCGCGTAGGCCTCGGGCGAGATGTCGTTGCGCTCTTCGGGGTTGAAGAGCAGTTCGACCGGGCTGGCGGGCAGCGTGTACAGCAGGATGAAGGAGGCGGTGAACGCGCCCCACACCACCACCAGGCTTCGTCCCAGTTTCAGGAGGACGTAGCGTGCCATGGAAATCCTTTGCGAGTGTGTGTCTACACGGCGTCCCGGGCCGGTCCGTAGGGGACCGACCCGGGACGGGTTGATCAGCTCTGGTCGATCCAGGTGCGGAGGAAGTGCAGCCGGCTGGTGGCGTCGAGGTCGATATCGTGGACGCCCTTCGACGCGGCCACCTGTGACGGCTCGAACACCGGGTCGTACAGAACGTACTCGTCGAGGACGAGTTCCTGCGCCTGTTCGGTCAGTGCGGCCCGCTGCGTCGGGTCCAGCGTGGACTCGAGTGCTTCGAGCGTGTCGGCGATCTTCTGCCGGTCGGGGAAGTCCGCGGGGATGCGAGCGGAGTTGCCCCGGTCAGGGTTGAAGTTGACGTTCAGGATCGCGGGATCGTTGCGGCTACGGTTGGTGTTGATCAGGTGGTATTCCTTGTTGACCTGGTCGGTCGGGATGTTGCTTGCGTCGAACTGGAAGTCGAGGTCGACGCCGATCTCCTTGAGCGACGCCTGGATCGATTCGTACGTGTATCGGCTGTTCGGGACCAGATAGTGCCCGGTCGCCTTGAGCGTCAGCTTCTTTCCGTCCTTCTCCCGGATGCCGTCGGCCCCGACCTTCCAGCCGGCCTCGTCGAGCAGCCGCTTGGACTCCTCGAGGTCGAACTTCAACACGTCGTCGGTGTAGTCGGTCGATCCTTGGACGTGTGCGGCGAGTACGGACTTCGCCTGCCCCTCGGACGGAGCGAGAACGGTGTCCTTGAACCCGGCGCGGTTGGTGGCCCGCACGATCGCGCGGCGGACGTTGATGTCGTTGGTGGGCTCGAGGCTGGTGTTGATGTTCCAGCCGAGATTGAGTCCGGCGATCGTCCGCGAGGTGATATCGAAGCCCTGCGCCTCGAGGACCGTCTCGTCGGTGGGGAGGATGTCGAACGCAGCCTGTACCTCTCCGGACTGCAGTGCGCCCGTGCGCACGCTCGCTTCGGGGATCGTCACGAACTCGACCTTGTCGAGGTAGGCCGGACCCTCGTGGTTGAGGCCGGGAGCGCCCCAGTTGTAGTCGGCGCGCTTGGTGAGCACCGTGCGCTCCTTGGGCGCGTACTCGGTCACGACGAAGGGGCCGGTGCCGACGATGTTCGTCGGGTCGAGCCGCTGCTCGGCGTTCGACGAGAGGGTCTTCTGGCCGATGATGCCGGGCTGGTTGTTGCCGGAGTACGAGATGAACTGGAGGAAGCTGGCCGACGGGGACTTGAAGACGATCTTGACGACGTTGTCGCTGACGACCTCGCTGCCCTGGTAGGACTTCAGGTGGGTGGCGCCGTTGGGCTTGATGCCGAGCGCCGGATCTCCGAAGACGTACTGGTCGAAGTTCTTCTTCACGATGTCGGCGTTGAACGGGGTGCCGTCGCTGAAGGTGACGCCCTCACGCAGCGTGAACGTGAATTCGGTGTTGGTGTCGTTGACCTCCCAGGCGGTGGCCAGCCAGGGACCGATCTCGCCGGTCTCCGGATCCTGCCAGGTCAGTTTGTCGAAGACACTGTTGCCGTAGTTGCTGGCCGCGAAGGACGTGTTCAGGTGTGGGTCGAGCGACTCGGGGGAGCTGAGAAGCGCGATCCGCAGGGTGCCGCCGCTCTGCGGATCGCCGCTTCCGGTGCCGCCCGCAGCGTCGACGGTGCTGCTGCATCCGGTCAGAGCGAGGACACCGGTCAGTGCGAGAACGCCGAACACGCCTCGGAATCGTCGGCGGCGCTCGCGCACCGGCCGTGGGGCGTGAACTGTTGTTTCCATGGGCAGGAATATATGGTCAAAGTGACTGGCGGGCACGATATTAAAGCGCAGTGAATCTAACGGCAATCGCGTGCGGCGACTCCTCTGCGTGCCGTGCCACGCCACAGGTTCTCAGTGGTGTGCCGCTGCCGCGATGTGTGCGAGCTGGGCTGCCCGCGAGTGTTCGTTCTGGCTCTGGATCTGAAGGAACTGCGCGGAACGGGCGTGCAGCGCAGCGGTATCGGTGTCGAGAATCCCCGATCCCGCCCGTGAGACGGTCAGTGCCCGGGCGATCTCGTGTAGCGAACGGAGTACCTCGACCTTCAGCGTGAGCCGGTCCTCGAAATACTGCGGGCCTTTCGGATCCGATGCCGCCCGATCGGTCAGGGAGTAGGCCAGTGCCCGATAGCGGGCGAACTGCGGTGCCCATGCCTGCGCTACTGCGACGGCCGCATCAGTGCCGGAGGCGTCCAATTCGTCGAGGATCGCGCGCGCCACCCCGAACACCTGCGGCCTGACGTCGCTGACGATGTTCTGATCACGGTGATTCCATTCGGATCTCGGGGTGCGTTTGACGATGTTCGACTCGGCGACGAAGGCTCCCTCGAAAGTGACTCGCCACGTGCGGCTTCCGTTGGCGGCGACGAGACCCAGCGGCTCGGCGCGCAACCGCTCGTCGTCGGCCGGGATCAGCGCGAGCAGCTGGGTCTCGGTCGTGGGGTCGATCGCGGCGACGGACAGCAGGGTGTTGAGCCCCCAGCCGCTCACCCAGGACACCGTGCCGGTGATCGTCCATCCGCCGTCGACCGGGGTGGCGCGGACATATCGGGTGGGGTAGTGCCGGGCGTCGCTGACCGCGGTCCCGGTGAGGATCTCCCCGCGTAGCACCCGCTCACCGAGTTCGCCGATCGGCTCGCCACTGTCGGCCAGATCGGTGAAGTGGACGATCAACCCCGTGTGCTGTGCCCAGGCGAGCCACGTGTTGAAGTCGCCGTAGGCGAGGTGCTCGTGGACCCGGCGTTCGGCGGCCTTGTCCAACTCGGCGCCACCGAACCGGGCCGGGGCCAGATGGTTGAGCAGCCCGAGGCGCCGCAGTTCCTCGACGGTGTCGGCGGTGAGGCCCTCGCGGTCGGTCTGCAGAGCCCGGGGTGCGAGCGTGTTATACGCGAAGTCCCGAACCTGCGCCACCAGTGGGAGCTCGTCGGCGGCGTCGACCCGGTCGGCGCTGCTCGCGTCGATAGACACGTCCAGGGTGGAGGTCATCGGGCGATGCCCGACTCGAAATCGTGGAGCAGCAACGCGATCTCGAATCCGCGGCGCTGGAGCCAGTGTGAGACGACCGCGGCGCGGGCACCGGTGAGGTCGTCGATCAAGACCACGCGCGCGCCGCGCACGGCGATGGTGCGGTAGGAGACCCCGAGCAGCTGTCCCCCCTCGGACGTGATCGATCCGGGTACGTGCCCCTGCTCGAACTCCTCCGGCGTGCGCACGTCGAGAAGGTACGTGGTGCGGTCCGGGTCGGCCGCCCACGCCTGCGCGGTCTCGACGTCGATGCGGGGGAACGTGTCGTTGGCGGTGATGGTCTCCACACGCTGTGCGGCTGCCTCCCGCGCGGCGTTGTCGACCGGTGCATAGACGGCGGTCGCGCCGGTTTCCAGCTCGAGGTTCTCCTCCTTCCACGCCCGGGTGCCGTCGTGCAGGTAGGAAACCTTGTTCGGGACACCGGAGTCGATGAGCGTCTGGGCGCCGATGATCGCGCGTGGCAGGCCCGCGCAGGAGACAACGACGTGGGTATCGGGGGAGGGCACGACGTTCGCGAACCGCAGCAGCAACTCCGCGCCGGGCACGCCGACCGCGCCGGGGACGTGGCCGGCGGTGAACTCGGGCAGGGTGCGGGTATCGATGACGACGACGTCGGCGCCCTGGTCCTCGAGGGTCTTGAGTTCGGCGGCGGACACCGAGGGGGTGTCGCGTTCGTCGCGGATTCCCAGAGAGAAGTCCTTGCCGGGGACGTCGAAGGTCGGCAGGTCCTCGGTGCCGTTCCGGGTCCACTCGGGGATGCCGCCGGCGAGGACGTGCACCTCGCTGCGCCCGGCCTCGGCGAGGCGCTCGGCGAGGCGCTGCGCCACGCCGTCACCGCCGTCGACGAGGACGGTCCGTACGACCGCGCGGGGCACGTACCGGTCGATCTCGGCCTCGAGGCGGTCTGCGGGAATGTTGGTGGCGAACAGCGGCGACGCGTAGCCGACCTCGTCACTCGGTCGGATGTCGAGGACGGCGAGTTCCGCATCGTCGGCCAGCCACAGCCGGAGGGTGTCGACGTCGATGGTCTTCTCGACGGTGGAGGCCTTGTCGATCGATGAAGTGCTCACGGAGTGTTGCCCACCTTCGCTGGTTAGCGGTTGGAATGATTCGCGGCGCGGCGGCCGATGGCCACACCGTAGCCCGGGTATCGGGCGCCGACGGTCATGAGAGCGATGCCCGAACCGTGCGCCCGCCCGTGACCCGCACCGATGCGCCGAGTTCGGAAATGAAATCACGCTGGTTCCAGTGTTGTCATCGGCTGGACGCGTAACGCGAAGGACCGGCGAGAAACACACTGTCCCATCAGTGTTCGGTATTTCAACCACTGCGATCGTATTCGTTGACGGGACCGGCGGTGAGTCGGTCAGATGGGAGGGACGCTGTGCCCCACGCTCGCCGACCCTGCGGCGAACCACCGGCGGCCCCCGGGGCGGCGCCCACTCGCGCCCAGCTGAAAGTGCTGCGGCGGAGTCGCATTGATGCTGCACCTATCAACATCCATCGAACGGAGGATTCGACATGAGCACCGGAACCGACACGCCGGCACGGCGACCACAGCGGAGGTTGACGCTCGCGGCGTCCATCGTCGGTGCCGGTGCGTCCAGGAAGGCGTGGAACTGGCCCGGCACCACGTGGAATCGTTTCGCGGACTGGGAGCACTATCGGCGGTCCGCCGAGATCGCGCGATCGGGAACCCTCGACGCCGTGTTCGTCTCGGATCATCCGGCGCTGCAACGCACCGCCGACAACGGGCCGAGCCACCTGTTCGACCCGATCGTGCTGTTCTCGGCTATCGCGGGTGCGATCCCGGACATCGGCTTCGTGCTGACGGCGTCGACGAGCTACAACTCGCCGTACAACCTCGCCCGCCGACTCGCCAGTCTCGACTCCATCGCGGGTGGACGGGTGATCTTCAACGCCGTCGCCAACTTCAACCCCGACATCGCCGCGAACTTCTCGGCGGACGAACTGCTCGACCGGGAGGACCGCTACCGCAAGGCCGACGAGTTCCTCCGGGTCGTCAAGGAACTGTGGCTGTCCTGGGACACCCCGGAGGGACCGGAGCCCACGGGTCCGCTGTGGGACGAGACGACGGCGCGAACGATCGACCATCACGGCGAGTTCTTCGACGTGCGTGGCCCCCTCAACGTCCCGGTCGGTCCGCAGGGACACCCGGTGATCTCGCAGGCAGGCGCCTCCGCGCAGGGTATCGACTTCGCAGGCAAGCACGCCGAGATCGTGTACGCGGCGCTGCTGGGGAAGCAGGCGGCACTCGACTACGCGGCCACACTCGACGCTGCCGCCCGCAGGCACGGCAGACCCGCCGACAGCATCCGGCTCTTTCCCGGCGTCAACGTGTACCTCGGCGACACCCGAGAGGAAGCGCTGCGTCGGCACGAGGTTTTCAGCGGCGCCGGCAGCGAGGACGATCTGATCGCCCGCTTCCTCGAGCAGCAACGCGTACTGAACCCGGCGTTTCCCCGGTCCGTCGACGTCGACCGACCGCTGAAGGCAGAATGGTTCGAGCCGCAAGAGGACCAGACCCGCCCTGTCGGCTTCAGCAGGGCGGTCCAGGATCTGGTGCGCACCGAGGAACCCACCACCCGGCAGATCATCCGACTGGTCGGTGGCGCAGGGGGCCATCGACTCGTCATCGGGACCCCCAAGGAGGTCGCCGACGCGCTGATCGACTGGTGGGCGGCCGGGGCCGTCTCCGGCTACAACGCCCACTTCCCCCTGCTGCACGACGATCTGGAGCGCTTCGTGCAGCAGGTGGCCCCGATCCTCCAGGCCGAGAGCGTGTTCCCGACCGAGTACGACTCGCCGACCATCCGTGGCCGCTTCGGCCTTCCCGACCCGCGCACCGCCCATTCCACCCAGGAGAACCGATGACCACCGATCTTGCCGTCGAACCCGTGAGTGCGAGTGCCCGCCCCACCGACGAGGAACTGCTCGCCAAATACCGCCCGGTGTTCGCGCGGATCGCCGAGGGGGCGCTCGAGCGGGAAACGAGTGGCCGCCTCGCCCTCGAGGAGGCCGGGTGGCTCCGTGAGGTGGGGTTCCCCGCGGTGCGGGTGCCGCGGGAGTTCGGCGGCGACGGTGCCAGCCTGCGACAGCTCTACCTGCTCGTCATCGAGCTCGCGGCCGCGGAATCGAATCTGCCGCACGCCCTTCGGGTGCACTCGCGGTTCGTGGAGGACCGCTGGCGCGAGCGTCACACCCCGCGTGGGCAGGAGTGGCTGCGCCGCATCGGTGACGGCATCGTGTTCGGCACCGCGGTCAGCGAACGGGATGGCACGTTCCAGAAGCCCGCGACGACGCTGCGCGAGGTGGACGGCCGCCTGGTGGTGAACGGCACCAAGTACTACAGCACCGGCGCCCTCTACGGGGACTACCTCACCGTCGCGGTGCTCGATGAGGCAGGCGACCGGCACACCGCCGTCGTCAAGGCCGACGCCCCGGGCGTCGAGCGCATCGACGACTGGGCCGGGTTCGGGCAGCGGGCCAGCGCCAGCGGCACCACCGTCTTCACCGACGCCGAGGTGGAGGGACTCGGTTTCCTGTTCCCGCCACCGGGCGGCACCGCCGGGCACCTCGCGCACTTCCAGCGGACGCACCTGGCGACGATCGCCGGCATCGTCCGCCGGGCGACGGACGAGATCGCCGACTTCGTACGCCGCAGGCACCGCACCTACCCGCAGGCGAAAGCACCTGTTGCCGCAAAGGATCCGCTGATCCAGCAAGTCGTGGGCCGTGCCGACGCCGCCGCCTACGCGATCCGCGCCACCGTCCTCGATGCCGCCGCGTCACTCGATGCCGCCGCCGAAGCCCGGTACGCGCTGACCATCACCCCGGAAGCGGAACGCACCCCGAAGGGGGAGGAGGAGGCCGTGGCGCTGGAATTGAAGGCGGAGCTGGACGCGTACCGGGCGCAGTCCATCGTGCTCGAGCTCGGGTTGAAGACGACGACGGAGATCTTCGAGGTGGGCGGTGCGTCCGCGCTGGACTGCAAGTATCAGTTCGACCGGCACTGGCGCAACGTGCGAACCCTCGCCTCTCACAACCCCCTGATCTACCGCGAGCAGCAGCTCGGCGACTATGTCCTCAACGGCACCCCGCCGGCATTCCTGTCGCCCGAGGGTGCGTCGGTGATCGGCACGCCGCCCGCGAGCTGATCTCGGGTTTCGGACCACCACGACGGTGCGGGTTGGGTTGGGCGCACTATGGCAGTGCGGGTTCGGGACTGCCCCGACCCAGCCTGCGTTGACACCCTGCGTCCCCAGGCTGAACAGGAATCCGAGGCTTGCCGCAACGGCGATGACGAACTCGCTCGTGTCGATCGATCCGATTACTTTCCGTGGTTCCAGGCGGCCGCTGGCGAGAATCGCCGGGGTGCCGACGGGACCCCAGCCGCCGCCTCCGGTCGCGTCCACGAATCCCGCGACGAGTCCGAGTGGGGCGAGGAAACGTTTGCGGAGCGGTTTCCCGAGTCGGTCGTGGGGGATGCCCTGGAACGTGAATCGGATGAGGATGTACAACCCCAAGGCGAGCAGGATCAATGCCATCACCGGTGCCGCTGCTTCGGTCGACAGATTCGACAATACCGTCGCGCCGATGAATGCGCCGATCGCTCCGGGAAGGGCGGTCCTTCGTACCACCTTCCAGTCGACGTTGCCGAATCGCCAGTGGGACAGACCTGAGATCAGTGTGGTTCCGATTTCGGCGAGGTGAACGGTGGCCGAGGCGGTCGCCGGATTGATGCCGATGGCGAGTAGCAGGGTGGTCGTGGTGACGCCATAGGCCATTCCGATGAGCCGAGTTGGAATTTGCCTGATCGAATTACTTGTAGTTCTTCGATTTGAGGGATCTGGCACGAAAGTGCCAGTGATTCTGCAGGATCCGCGGAGAGCGTGTGTCGCTCGGGGGTTCCACCCGGCCCCGGAATGATTGCGAAAGTGTCTGTGCCGAACAGCCATACACTCTCCTACGCCTGCGTGGCTGCGGAGATCCGGTCGTGCGGCACCGGCAGGCCGAGGTTGTCGCGTAACGTTGTTCCCGTGTACTCGGTGCGCAGCACGCCCCGGTCCTGTAGCAGCGGCGCCACGTGATCGACGAACTCGTCGAGGCCGGAAGGCACGAGGTGGGAGCCGATGATGAATCCGTCGGAGCCGTCGTTCTGCACGAACGCATCGATCTTCTCTGCGACCTGTGCGGCGGTGCCGACGATCGGGCCACGTTCGAACTGGTCGATGACGGTCTCCCGCAAGGTGAGCTTGTTCTCCTCGGACACCGCTCGCAGTCTTGCGACGGTCTCGAACCGGTCCTGGTACGTGAATGCGCGGCCCTGGATGATCGGTGGCGCGTCGGGATCCGGTTCGATGCCCGGGACGGGTCCGTCGGGGTCGAACGCGGAGAGATCGCGGTTCCAGATCTGCTCGAGCAGGATCAGCGCGGTCTGGCCGGTGACCTGCTGGTTGCGGACCTCATGGTACTTCTCCCACGCCTCGGCCTCGGTGTCGCCGAGGACGAAGCTTGCCGAGGGGAGGATCTTGATGTCGTCGGCGTTCCGCCCGAACGAGACCGCACGGGCTTTGATGTCGCGGTAGAACTCAGCGGCCTCGGGCAGCTTCCCGTAGGGCGAGAAGATCGCGTCGGCGTTGCCTGCCGCAAAATCGCGCCCCTGCGGCGACACGCCGGCCTGCAGCAGGACCGGTCGGCCCTGGGGGCTGCGCGGCACTGTGAACCGGCCGCGGATGTCGAATTGACTGCCGTGATAGTCGAAGGTTCCGGCGCCCGGACGGCGCAGGAAGCGGCCGTCTTCCTTGTCGGCCACGACGTCGTCACCGCGCCACGAATCCCACAGCTGCCGCACCACTTCGAGGGTCTCCTCGGCGCGCTCGTAGCGCTGCGAGTGGTCCAGGAACCCACCGCGTCGGAAGTTCTGACCCGTGAATGCGTCGAACGACGTCACCACGTTCCACGCCGCTCGACCACCCGACAGCTGGTCGAGCGACGCGAATTGCCGCGCGAGTTCATACGGCTCGTTGAACGTGGCGTTGATGGTTCCTGCCAGTCCGAGGTGATCGGTGACGGCGGCGAGGGACGCGAGCACTGTGAACGTGTCGGGGCGGCCGATGATGTCCTGGTCGAAGATCTGCCCGGCGCGCTCGCGCAGGGCGAGACCCTCGGCGAGGAAGAAGAAGTCGAACTTGCCGCGCTCGGCGGTCCGTGCGGTGTGTTCGAACGAATCGAACTCGATCTGGCTGCCCGCCCGGGGATCCCACCATGCGGTGTGGTGGTTGACGCCGCCGAGGTAAGCGCCGAGGATGGCCTGCTTCTTGGGTGTGCTCATCGGAACATGTCCTTGTCTGAAGGGTCGCGGGGTCTCAGGCGGCCGGGGTTCCCGTGGCGTACCGGTTGGGAACGTCGGTGGGTAGGCCGAGTAACCCGCGCAGGGAGGTGTCCGGATACGCGGTGCGGAACAGGCCGCGTTGCTGCAGGATCGGCACCAGCCGGGACGACACGGCGTCCAGATCGTCGACCGCGACACCCGGCCGCAACCGGAAGCCGTCGAATCCCAGCTGCTGCCATGCCGCGAGCCGGTCCGCGAGCTCGTCCGCGGAGCCGGTGAACACGGCGGCGTCCGAGGCGAACTCGATCCCGGCGAGACCGTCCAGGCGATGCAGCCGGGCTGCCCCGGATTCGCGGTCGTTGTCGAGGAACACCACCAGGTCGGCATAGACCCGGAGCGGCTCACCGGTGCGCCCGACCCGTTCGGACGCCGCGGCGACATCGGCGAGAACTGACTGCGCGTGGACGTCGTCGGCCGGGGTGACGAACACGAGGTCGGCACCGCGTGCCGCCAGTTCGTACGGCAGTGCCTGGTGGGCGAGTGCGGTGACCACCGGCTGCCCCTGCGGCGGTCGCGGTGTGATGGAGGGGCCGCGGACGCTGAAGTAGCGACCCTCGAAGTCGATGTAGTGCAGCTTGTCACGGTCGATGAACCGGCGGGTTTCGACGTCGCGGATCTCTGCGCCGTCCTCCCAGCTGTCCCACAGCCGGCGGACGACCTCGACGAAGTCGCCGGCCTCGTCGAACAGGTCGACCAACACCTGCGGCAGCGTGCCCTCCGCGATGGCCGCCCAGTCCTGCTCGGTGAGTTCCGGGACGGTGCGGCGGCCGAAGTGCGCGGCCTCATCGGCGTGCCCGGACACCGTGACCTGCCATCCCGCGCGACCGCGGGAGGTGTAGTCCAGGGTCGCGATGCCTTTCGACACGTGGAACGGCTCGGTGTGCGTCGTGGTGATCGTCGGGATCAGGCCGAGGTGCCGCGTGAGCGGGGCGATCCTCGCCGCGACGAGGTGCGCGTCGATGCGCGCCCGGACCCGGTCCACGGAGTCGGCCGCGTCGGGTGGGTGGCGATTCACCGGTGCCGCCAGACTGTCCTCGATGGTGACGAAGTCCAGCAGGCCGCGCTGCGCGACGGCAGCGAGGTCGGTCCAATAGGCGCCGGTGAACAACGCGTCCGGGTGCGAGTTCGGCTCGCGCCACGCGGCGGGATGCCAGCCCGCACCGTCGAGGGCGGCGGCGAGATGCAACGGGGTATTCGAGGTCATCGACGAAGTCTCCAGTCTCGGGAAGAGCAGTGACGGTGAAACGGCTCGGTCGCACCACGAACCAAGGGGTCTCTCGGTCGCTCCGGATGGTCGCGTGCGAGCCTACGGTTCGTCGTCTGTTCGAGCGCCCCTTTACTTCAGCTCGATCGAAACCTCGGCAGCCGAAGGTGCAGTTGCGCTGCATGTTTCCGATCGGGACGAATTAATGTCCGATCGCATCGAACTGTCCCACGTCAGGCCCTGTTTCTCGTCGTGGAGGACGGAGGCGGTGACCGAGCGACGGTGACAACCGGGGCTATTCTCTCGATGTCCGGATGCCGGCCACCGTCACTCGTCGCGTGCCAGGCATCCCTCTGGGACCGAAGTAGGGAAGGGGCGACATGACAGCGGCGAACACGGCCGTTAGTGCGGCCGAATCCGTGACCGCCGCAGACCGCCACCCATTTGTCGCTCGGGTGCGGGAGTACGCCGAACGAGTACTGCGCCCCGAAGCCCTGTCGACCGACCGTGACGGAGTCACCGGAGAAGTTATCGCCGAACTCGCTGCGCTGGGGCTCCTGAACCATCAAGCGCCGCGGGAATACGGTGGCCTCGACATCGACCGCAACACCGATCGCCGCCTGCACGAGATCATCGCCGGCGCGTGCTTCAACACGTGGCTCGTCTGGGCTCAGCACGCGCCGATGGCCGAGCGAATCGTGGAATCCAGGAAACCGGGCGAACCGGTGTCGGAGCTCGCCGAGCGAATTCTGCGTGGCGAACTCGTGCTCGGTGCCGGAGTCAGCGACGTCCGGAGGTTTCCCGACCATTACATCGCGGCGGAAAGGGCGAGCGGCGGCTGGATCTTCACCGGCGCCATCTCCTGGGTCAGCGGGTGGGGGCTCAACAACGCCCTGACTGTCGCCGCGGTGGAAAGGCAGACGGAGACCGTGGTCACCGCGCTCGTGCCGGTGAGCGACCGCACGCACAGCGTCGGCCCGCTCCGACTCGGCGCCGTCGCCGGCAGCAAGACCGCGCGGGTCGAGCTCGACGACGTGTTCGTACCCGACGAGCACGTGCTCTCCGCCCAATCGCTGGAGACCACGCGGTTCAATGACATCGGCACGGCGAGCGACGCACGCGGTCACCACTTCGGGCTTGCAGAAACAGTCCTCCGAGAGTTGGAGCAGTCCGGACACCCGCTCGCCCAGGACGTGGCGGCGACGTGGCGGCCACGCATCGCGCGGATTCGGAGCACCGCGTACGAGCTGTCCGATGAGGCCATTGCCGCGGGAGGCGGTCCGCATCGGATCGGCGAACGCCTCGCGACCAAGGTCGCCAGCGGCGAGGCGTTGTCCACGATCACCCGAGCTCTGCTCATAGCGCGGGCCGGTCGGGGACTGAGTGGCGACGACACGGCGCAGCTCCATGCACGGTCGGCGCTCTTCGTCCTGGTCCAAGGACAAACCACCGACGTTCGCCGAGCCCAGCTCGCCGAACTCGCCCGCTGATCACCACCACCGAACAGGAATCACCATCCCATGAGTCTCGAATTCCTCTGGTATATCCCGAATCAGGTGACGCCGGGACACCGCGGCGAGCCCGTCACGGTCGACCACAACAGCCTCGACACCCTCACGGCCCAGGCGGAGGCCCTGGAGGAACACGGCTGGAAGGGCGCATTGATCGGCACCGGTTGGGGTCGCCCGGACACCCTCACCGTCGCCACGGCCCTCGCTGCCCGGACGTCGACGTTCGAGCCACTCGTCGCGGTTCGGCCCGGGTATTGGACCCCGGCTCACTTCGCCTCCGCTGCAGCGAGTCTCGACCACCTGTCCGGTGGCCGGGTCCGGGTCAACATCGTGTCCGGGAAGGACAACCTGGGAGCGTACGGCGAACGCGAGAGCGACCAGGCCGCCCGCTACACCCGCACCAAGGAGTTCCTGCAGCTCGTCCGGAAGCTGTGGACGGAGGAGAACGTCACCTACCATGGCGAGCACTTCCAGGTCACCGACTCCACGGTGCTGCCCCGGATCGCGCCGCGCGGAGACCGGCTCCACCCGAAGCTCTACTTCGGTGGGGCCTCCGACGCCGCTGAGCGGGTAGCGGCCGCCGAAGCCGATGTCCAACTCTTCTGGGGCGAACCCCTCGAAGGGGTGCGGGAACGGATCGAGCGCCTGCGGGCGCTGAGTGAGGAACTCGGCCGAGAGCACGCACCGCTCGAGTTCGGTCTGCGGATCACCACCCTCGTCCGGGACACGACCGAGCAGGCCTGGGCCGAAGCGGAAGCGAAGGTAGCGGAGATGGCGAAGAACCAGGGTGCACCGGCCCAGAACCCGCACCGCCAGACCGCCGTGGGACAGCAGCGACTCCTCGACCTCGCTACTCGCGGCGAGGTGCTCGACGACAATCTGTACACCGCACCCGGCAAGTTCGGTGGCGGCGGCGCAGGCACCACCTGGCTGGTCGGTTCCCCGGAGGACGTCGCGAAGTCGTTGCGCAAGTATCAGGACCTCGGCATCACCCATTTCGTGCTGTCGGACACCCCGTATCTGCGGGAGATCGAACGTCAGGGCACTCAGCTGCTGCCGCTACTGGGGGAGTGAGCGCGGAAGCGCTAGCCAGAGGGGGGAACGAGCCTGGCGTTCACTGTCGCCCGCCCGAGCCGATGCCGCGGTTGTCGCAGCATCGGCCCGGGCGGGCTTTTCAGTTGTCGTCTGCCGAAATCTGCTCGGTCAGAGCTCGAGCCCCGTGCCGTGCACGCCGTGTTCCTCTATGAGCGCCAGTTCGTCGTCGGTGAGCGCCGGGAAGTTCAGGGCGGCGATGTTGTGGTCGAGTTGCTCGGTCGAACTCGCCCCGATCAGCGCCGACGTGACCTCCGGCCTGCGCAGTACCCACTGCAACGCGAGCTGGGCGAGTGACTGCCCGCGGGCCTCGGCGATCTTGTTGAGTTCGGCGGTGCGCTGCCGGTACGTCTCGTCGATCACATCCGGCGTCAGGAATGAACTGTTCTGCGCCCGTGCGTGTTCGGGAATCGTCTCCAGGTACTTGTCGGTCAGGAGGCCCTGCGCCAGCGGCGAGTACACGATGAGCCCGAATCCGTCCTGGTGGGCGGTGTCCAGCAGGCCGTTCTGTTCGGGGCGCCGGTCGTAGATCGAGTAACGCGCCTGGTGGATGAGCAGCGGGACACCGGCCTGGCGGAGCAGTTCGGCGGCCTCGTGGGTGCGATCGGGGAGGTAGTTGGAGATGCCGACGTAGAGCGCCTTGCCCTGCTCCACCGCGCTGACCAGTGCACCGACCGATTCTTCCAGCGGCGTGCTGAGGTCGGGGCTGTGGTGGTAGAAGATGTCGACGTAGTCGGTGCCGAGGTCGCGCAGACTGTGGTCGAGCGAGGTGAGGATCGACTTGCGCGAGCCGCCCTTGAGATAGGGGCTCGGACCGATCGGATTGCCTGCCTTGGTCGACAGGATGAGTTCGTCCCGGTAGGGCGCGAGGTCCTTCGCGAGAACCCTGCCGAAGTTCTGCTGGGCCGCGCGGTGCGGTGGGCCGTAGCGGTCGGCGTTGTCGAAGTGGGTGATCCCCAGGTCGAATGCGTGGAGGATGATCTCCCGCTGGGTCGCAAAGGCGTAGTCGCTACCGAACTTCTGCCACAGGCCGAACGAGAAGGCAGGCAGATCGAGGCCGGAGTTTCCGGAGCGACGGTAGGGGACCTTCTCGTAGCGGTCCTCGGCGGCGGCGTAGGTGAGGTCGAAGGGGCTGGCGGTCATCGGTGTCGACTCTTCCGTTCTGATCGGTTGTTGTTGTGGGTCGGTGGTCAGAAAAGGCCGGTGGTGGGTGGTTCCTCGCCGGTCAGGTGGTAAGCCCCCGCGATCGCCTGCTTCCACTGCCGCGGGTTGTGATTGGCGGCCGTGCGCGCGTTGCGCCAGTGCCGGTCGAATCCGAGGTCTCGATTGGTGATGGAGCCACCGCCCACGTCGAAGAGCAGTTCCGCAGCCTCGAGCGCGGACTCGATTGCGATCGCGCTCGCGTGCGCGACGTGAACCGCGGCAGCAGCACCGGCGGTGCGTGCGGCGGGCCCGGTGAGTCCCCGGACATCTTCCAGTGTCTCGGCTGCCAACAGCACGACGGCCCGCGCCGCCTGGGCGCGGCCTGCGATCTGCCCGATTGTCTGCCGCACATAGGGATCCTCGACGCTGGTGTCCGCGGAGCTGTGCTTGATCGGCCGGGCCTTCTCCCGCACGTACCCGACCGCGTCGTCGAGGGCTCGCGCGGCCACCCCGGCCTGTATCGCCGCGAGATAGAACTGCGCGAAACTGCCGGTCCACGGGTTGTCCGGCTGGGCCCGATCGGGGAAGGTCACTTCGTCGTCGGACACGCGCACGTTCGTCAGACGGGTCGTACCACTGGCCGTGAGCCGCTGGCCGACGGCGTCGAAGTCGTCGAGCCGCTCGACCCCCGGGCGGTCGACGGGAACCGTGAAGCGAACCACCGTGCCGTCCTCGGCCAGAGCTTGTGACGAGAACCAGGATGCGTACAGCCCACCGGTCGAGTAGTACTTCTCGCCGTCGACCACCCAGCCACCACCCTCACGCCTGGCCGTGGCGTTCACCTGTCCGCTTGCGCCTCCGGTTCGCTCATTGCTCGTTCCGGCGAACAGATCCCGGTTGCGCAGCCGCGTCAGAATCACGTCGCGGTGCGGCAGATCGGGCCGACTCGATATCTGCTCGGCGACGAGGAAACTGCTGCGCAATGCCTGCGCCACACTGGAGTCGGCGCGCGCCACTTCGATGACGACGTCGGCCACATCACGCAGCGAACCACCAGCACCACCGTCCTCCCGGGCGACGCCGACCAGCACGATCCCCGCGTCGGCGAGTGCACGGACCTCGCCGAAAGCGTAGTCGCGCGCCTTCTCCCGCGCCCCGGCGGTATCGCCCAGACGGCGCAGGACGGGGCGGACTGCAGCGCGGATACCCGCCACGGTGAGTCCGGAGACCGATGTCGCTTCGATCGACTCGTGTTCCGGGTACACAGCGGTCATGACAACGCCTCCACGGTGTCGCGCAGGCCGAGGGATGCCCGCAGCGTCGGTCCTGTCGAGGCGGACAGCAGCGGCACGAGCGTGCGTACCGCGGCCAGGACGCCGTCGACCCCTCCGGTGGGTACCAGCTCCACAGCGTCCAACTTGTCGCGGTCGATCCAAGCGGCGAGCTCGTCGGCCAGTGTGCGTGCACTGGCGCCGGCGGACAGCGTCACACCGACGCGCCCGATGAGAGCGACGTCCTCGCGCTTTCGGCCGGCCTGCTCGAGGCCGGCAGTCAGAGCGAGGTCTGCGCCCGCCGACTGCCCCCGATCGACGACCACGGCGTCGGCGGACCGTGCCACTGCCGCCCAGCCGAGCACGTCCAGGTCGGCGGCGACGACGACCGGGCGTCCCTCCAGGGACGATGGGCCGTCCAGTGGCCCCGCGACTCGGTAGAAGCGGCCTTCGTGGTCGATCGCCCGGATCAATGCGTCGTCGACGACCAGTGCGCGTTCCTGGTCCCCGATCAGCGCGTCCCGGGGGAAGGATTCCCACAGGCGCGTGAGGATCTGGGCGTATTCGGACCAGCGCTCCACTGGAGCGGCGGCGACCGGGTCCGGCACGGTGGCCGCACTCACCTCGTCGCCTGCGCCGGGGCGCAGGACCACACCGACCCGGCCGGCGGTGGCGCGGTCGAACGACAGGACGCGCCGAGCCACGTTGTACGGCGCGTTGTGGGTCGTCGGCACCTCCACGAGGTAGCCGATGTCGCCGAACCGGCCGGCGAGATACGCACCGGCCACGCTCGGGTCGATCGCTCGACGGCCACCGGCAGTGTCCAACAGGCGCAGCGCGGCGACGCCGGCCTCCCGCGCCGCCTCGGTGACCGTGACCGCCGCGGCCGGCGAGACGGGGTCGAAGCGGTCGGGCTCGGCACCAGCGCGTGCGTCGCCGACGGCGAGGTCGATCAGGATCGGGGTACTCATGTGTTGCCTCTTCTGGTTTCTGAGACTGTTCAGGGAGCGGCTTGGAGAGGTCCGCGGTCCCACACCCCGGCCGGTAGGTCGGGGACGTCGAGACCGAGGTGGTCACGCAGGGTCGTTCCGTCGTACTCCGTGCGGAAGAGGCCGCGCCGCTGCAGCTCGGGGATGAGGTGGTCGGCGAAATCGTCGAAGCCGGAGGGCAATACGTCGGGCATCACGTTGAACCCGTCTGCGGCGCCGTAGTGGAACCATCGCTCGATGTCGTCGGCGACCTGCTCGGGGGTGCCGACCACGATTCGGTGCCCACCACCCCCCGACAGCTTCTTCAGTAGCTGTCGCAGGGTCGGGTTTTCCCGGTCGATGATGTCCTTCACGACCCGGTAAAAGGTCTGTGACCCGCCGGCCTCGTCCGGTTCGGCGAGCAGCTCCGCAGGAATCGGTTCGTCGTCGGCAAGCCCGTCCAGCGAGAAGCCGAGTTGTCCCGCGAGCCGGCCGCGCGCGTAGGCGTCGGGGAGCAGGTCGTCCAGCAGCTCGCGCCGCTCGATCGCCTCGGCCTCGGTACTGCCGAGAACAGTCGACAGTCCAGGCAGGATCACGATCTCGTTCGGGTTCCTGCCGAAACGCCGGGCACCGTCGCGTAACTCTGTGCGGAAAGCCTTCGCCTTCCGAATGTCCTGTTCGGCGGAGAAGACGACCTCGCCGACGCGCGATGCCAGCTGCTTGCCGTCGCTGGAGCCTCCCGCCTGGACGACGACCGGGCGACCCTGGGGTGAGGGGAATTCGGTTCTGGCGGCCCATGCGGCGACGACCTGTTCCACGAATTCTGCTGCCCGCCGGTAGCGGAGGCCGTGGTCCGGCTCACCGGTGCGTCCGAAGTTGCGCGCGGCGATCGGCCCCGCCGTCGTGACGACGTTCCAGCCGAACCGGCCACCACTGAGGTGATCGAGGTCGCCGAGTCGTCGGGCGAGCTCGACAGGATCGTTGTAGGACGATGACAGCGTCGCAATCAGCCCGATCCGCTCGGTCTGTGCAGCAACCCGCGCCAGTACCGTGGTCGGCTCGAGGTTGTTGCCTGTCCGGTGCGTGATACTCGGGTCGAGCGAAGGTCCGTCAGCAAGAAATACTGCGTCGAGCTTGGCGGCCTCCGCCTTCTTCGCGATCGAGGTGTAGTGGTCGATCGTGTAACTGGCCAGGCCGTCCGTCGCTGGGAATCGCCACGATCCACCGAACACCCCGGCGTTGAGGATATTGACGTTGATGTGAAGCCGGCCGCTCACTCGGTGGTCCTTTCATCGATGACGGGTGTGGATCGATCGGATCACTGTCGTCGAATGGCCATGGAATGGGAATGGTTCGAATCGTGCAGATTCACTGGAAAGAGTCTTAAGCCCGCACCGCGCCGGTCGCATGGTCCTCGATTCCGCGGTCGACCAGAAGTGGCTGTGGAACGACGTGCTGTGGCAGCGGAACGTCTACCAGCGGTGGTCGGACCGGACTTGTGGCACTCGCCTACGCTTCGTGTCCACTGACACCAGTACAGACCTGAACTGAAGGGAAGCTCACAGCGGCGAGGTCGCGAACGAAAAGGGGCCGCGGGCCGCCCCCGGTGCAAGGCCCTGCGCGCGACGATTCTGTTCGTACACCGATCGTCGAGTCGTCGGAAAGCGGGGTCGATTCCCCCAGGTAAAGGGCCTAGGATTGGGACCTGTCGGGCGGCTGTCCGGCGCTTACGCTCGGGCAGGAGTGGCCGATGACGAATGCAAAACCGCAGCCGATGGCATTGGGTGATGATGCCGCGCGCACTCTGGCGAATGCGACCAAGTCCATTCCGCAGATGGAGTCGATCACCCCACGGTGGTTGGTGCACTGCCTGAGCTGGATCCCGGTGGAAGCCGGTATCTACCGGTTGAACCGGGTGGTGCATCCGGAGTCGGTCGATATCAAGTGTGACAACTTCGACGAGTCCCCGCTGCCGGAGACGTTCGTCGATTACGAGAAGGAACCGCGGGAGTATCGGCTCAAGGCCGTGCACACCATTTTGGACGTGCACACCAGGGTGTCCGACCTCTACTCGAGCCCGCACGACCAGATCGCGCAGCAGCTGCGGCTCACCATCGAGGCGATCAAAGAGCACCAAGAGGGCGAGCTGATCAACAGCCCGGACTACGGGTTGATCGCGAATACGGCGAAGAAGCAGAAACTCTCCACGGTCGGTGGGCCCCCGACGCCGGACGATCTGGACAACATGATCGCCAGGGCGTGGAAGGAGCCGGCCTTCTTCCTGACCCATCCCGAGGGGATTGCAGCGTTCGGCCGGGAATGCACGCGCCGCGGTGTACCGCCGCCGACCGTGAGCATGTTCGGTTCCCAATTCGTGACATGGCGGGGCATCCCGATCATCCCTTCGGACAAGGTCAAGGTCGAGGGCGGGAAGACGAAGTTCCTGCTGATCCGAACCGGCGAGTCCCGCCAGGGCGTGGTCGGTCTGTACCAGCCGGGCCTGGCCGGCGAGCAGGGGATGGGCCTGTCGGTGAAATTCATGGGAATCGACCGCAGCGCAATCGCGTCATATCTCGTCTCGCTGTACTGCTCGCTCGCGATCCTGACCGACGACGCTATCGCCTTGCTCGAGGACGCGGAGGTGGACAAGTTCCATGACTACGCCCCCTCATACCGGAAGTGAGCCGGACGACCAGCCAGGTTTCGGCGGATGGGAACTGCCCGACGAAGCGACGTTGAACAGGCTGGCCGGCGAATATTTCTCGCGCCTACCGGGGTCGGGTGCCGCCGCGTCACCGGCAGCTGCCGCGACAGACGGCGCGAGTCAGCCGGGCCAGGTGCCGGGCGCGTCGCTGGATACGGTCACCGTTCCCCAGGGCTTCGAGAGCCAGGTCCCCGTCGCGCCGGCGTCACCGACCGGCCCGCCGGGCGGATCATCCGCGAATAGCGCCGCAACGTCGTATGGCGCCACCCCAGCCGAGATCGCGGCGCCGTGGATAGACGAGGGTGTCTCACCGTCCGAACTGACCACCGAACTCCCAGGTGTGTCCACGGACGCCCCTGCATCGTCGTCGTTCTACTTCCTCGACCCACCGAACGGTTATCGGCCCGGGTCGGGCGGTGTCGACACGAGTCGCGGGTACACGATCCCCGTCTCGGCACAAGAGATTCCCGCGGTGTCCGATCGGGCGCGCGCGTCGATGTCCGCCCCATCGTCCTCCGACGTGGGAGCACCGAGCTTCTACTTTCTCGACCGAGGCACGGCAGGGGCCGACACTGCGCCGCAGATCGGACGGGCCGGGCCGCACGGACCCGCCGTGGCGGATGCGCATCCCGGATTCGACGTCAACGCGGTTCGACGTGATTTCCCGATCCTGGGCGAACGAGTAAATGGATATCCGTTGGTGTGGTTCGACAACGCCGCCACGACGCAGAAACCGCAGGTGGTGATCGACCGGATCAGCTATTTCTACGAACACGAGAATTCGAATATTCATCGCGCCGCACACGAATTGGCTGCGCGTTCGACCGATGCCTACGAGCAGGCACGGCAGACGGTGGCACGGTTCATCGGTGCCTCGTCGGCGGAGGAGATCGTCTTCGTCCGCGGCGCCACCGAGGCGATCAACCTGGTGGCGCAGACGTGGGGACGTAAGAACATTCGCGAGGGCGACGAGATCGTGATCGCGCATCTCGAGCATCACGCGAATATCGTCCCGTGGCAGATGCTGGCGTCGGAGACGGGCGCGGTGATCCGGGTGATCCCGGTGGACGACTCGGGGCAGTTGATGATGGGGGAGTACACCAGGCTGCTGTCGGACCGTACGAAGCTCGTGGCCGTGGCCCAGGTGTCGAATGCGCTGGGCACGATCACCCCGGTGCGCCAGATCACGGAAGAAGCGCACCGTGCGGGTGCGATCGTCTTGGTCGACGGCGCGCAGTCGGTGCCGCACACCAGGGTCGACATGCAGTCGTTGGACCCGGATTTCTTCGTCTTTTCCGGGCACAAGATCTTCGGCCCCACGGGGATCGGCGCGTTGTACGGCAAGTCCGACGTACTGGCGGATACCCCGCCGTGGCACGGCGGGGGGAACATGATCACCGACGTGACCCTCGAGCGGTCCACCTATCAGCTGCCACCAGGGAGGTTCGAGGCCGGTACCGGAAGTATCGCCGACGGAGTGGGGTTGGGTGCTGCCATCGAGTACGTGGAGCGGATCGGGATCGAGAACGTCAACCGTTACGAGCATGTCCTGCTCGAATACGCCACCGCAGAACTGAAGAACGTTCCGGGGTTGCGGCTGATCGGTACCGCGGCGGAAAAGGCGAGCGTGATCTCGTTCGTGCTCGCCGGGTACGAGCCGCTCGAGGTGGGTAAGGCGCTCAACTCGAAGGGCATCGCGGTGCGCGCGGGACATCACTGCGCGCAACCGATCATGCGGAGATTCGGTGTCGAGGGCACGGTGCGGCCGTCGTTGTCGTTCTACAACACCTGCGAGGAGGTGGACCGGATGGTCGCCGTCCTCCACCAACTGGCCGCCGATGCCGGTCGCCGCTCCTGACGGGCAACCCGGCCCCAGGTTCGCTGCCTGGATCACGACTTCGGTGCTTGTCGCGGTGCTGGTCGCGACCGCGTTTTCGACCGTGGTTGCCGGTGTCATCCTGCGCCATGCAGACTCGCGTTAGTCGGTCCAGGTCTGCGGTTGACCCAGATGTGGATACCGCAACTCGCCGAGTCAGCGAACGTACTGCTCGAATTGGGCCGTACGGACGATCGGGGCGAGGCCACGAACCTGGAGGTACTGGGCGCGATCTCGTTGAGAACGGCGCGCCAGTGCGAGTCGGGCAGCGGAGTGGACACCGCGGTCTCGAGCTCCCCGGCCCCGCGCTCCTCGTCTACCGCGCCGAGCCACACGATGTCGGGCAAACCCCAGCCCATCCCCGCACCGCCGATAAGTTCGCCCGCCGCCAACTGCCTTGGTGTGGTCGTGGCTTGATAGTCGGGGCGGAGCAGCCCGCACCGGCGGCCGGCCGAGCCTTCGGCTACACAGTCTCAGGGCACGCCCGCAGGGATGAGGGCGACATTCAGATGCAGTGAATCATGAGCTGATCAACTTATTGCACTGGGAAAGGATGATTCACAATTCCCATCTACAAGATTATTGCTCCATCGTTAATAAATTCTTCATATTCCGTCACCTCTTGCCCGGTCAAGCAAGTCCATATCCATTGAACCACTTAGTTTTACGCGGTCTCATGCTGCTTCGGGTCATGGGAGCTTGGCTCATGGTGAATCTATCCGTAGGAAAAGCCTGTGCCCGAGCTTTATCTTCTAAATCGAATTATTCCTCGGGAGTGACCGGCCAACCGGGAACCGACGACCACATCCACCGCGAGAGAGAGGAAATGCCGTGAGTGGCAGAACCACGCACCGGGAGGCGCGAGCATGAGCGTCTTCGGCAACATGCGCCTGACGAAGAAGTTGTCCACCTGGTCGGCGCTGTTGGTTGCAGCGCCGCTGGTGCTGGCCGGGTGCGGCAGTGGTAGCGATGACGACGGGGCGGTGACGTTCCGCTTCGCCAACTCGCCCACCGCCCTGTCGCTGGTCAGGATCGCTGACGAATTGGGGTATTGGGACAACGCCGGGGTCCGTCCGGAGTACGTCGGGCCTGCCACGGCTGTGCCCGCGGTGCAGTTGCTCGATCAGGGCGCGATCGACATCGCGACGGGCATGTTCAACAACGACATCGACGGGAAGGTGAAGGGCTTCAAGTTCACGGCCATCGCCTCGAGCATGCTCGACCTGCCCGACATGCCTCACATGGCCTACTTCACCAAGGCGGGCTCGGACATCACCAAGGAGAACCTGAAGGCCATCGAGGGCAAGACGATTGGTCTTTCCGGGTCCAACAGTTGCACAGACCTGGTGATCAAGCGATACCTGCAGAACAACGGTGTGGATCTGAACAAGGTCAACTTCCTCGAGCTCAAGAACGAGCTCATTGCACCAGCGATCGAAAGAGGCGAGGTCGACCTCGGGGTCTTCCACCCGCCGCTGGTCGGTGTGCTGCAGAGCCAGCCGGACAAGTTCACCCAGGCCTTCACGTCTTTCGAAGACTGGGGCCCGCTGGGTGGCCAGGCACCGTATGTCGCGAGCAACGCGTGGCTGCAGAAGTACCCGGACGCGGCGCGTGCGTTCGTGGGCGTGATCGCGAAGACGGCCAACTGGGCCAACGCCCACCCGAAGGAGTCCGCGGAGATCGCCGGCAAGACCACGGGATATCCGGTGGAGCAGACCACCAACTGGCACTACGCACCCAACGCTCTGCTCGACAAGGCGAGCCTGCAGCTGTGGTGGGATCTCGTGGAAGAGGTGGGTGAGCCGCTGCCGGGCTCGGAGAATCTGAAGCCCGAAGATGTTGCGACCAACGCCTTCAACCCCTACGCGAAGTCCGCAGACCTTCTGGAATCCCAGGAAGACAACACTGAGATCGTGACCGACGAGCAGAACGACGGGATCTTCAAGACGCACCTTGTCGACATCGAGGGCCTCGAAAAGTGATCCGGCGCCATCCGCACCCGACAGGAAGTCACACGACATGACTCAACAAGTGCTAGCTGAACGATTCGAGCAGGACGCGGGGCCGATCGCGCCCCCTGCCCAAGGTACGGACTGGAAGATAGAGGCGAAGCGCGTCGCCAAGATCTATCCGAAACCGGGATCGACGTCGACCAAGGACGCCACCGCAGTCCTCGACGGATTCGACCTGCAGATCAAGAGCGGCGAGTTTCTCTCCCTCCTCGGGCCGAGTGGTTGCGGTAAGTCGACGTTTCTGAACATTCTCGCGGGCTTGGAGACTCACAACGGCGGAGCTGTTCTCGTCGACGGTAAACGAGTCGAAGGCGTCAACAAGAACGTCGGCGTCGTCTTCCAGGGTTACGCTCTGTTCCCCTGGCTGACGGCGCAGAAGAACGTCGAGGTCGGCCTCAAGATCCGCGGCGTCCCCAAGGCGGAACGCAGGGCGAGGGCAGCGAAGGTGCTGAAGACGGTGGGCCTGGAAGCCGCCGCCAACCGGCTTCCTCACCAGCTCTCCGGTGGTATGCGTCAGCGGGTCGCGATCGCGCGCGTTCTCGCTTACGAACCCGACATCCTGGTGTTCGACGAGCCGTTCGCCGCCCTGGATGCGCAGACGCGTGAGTTCCTGCAGGGCGAGTTGCTGCGTATCTGGGAATCCGGTGACACGAAGAAGACGATCCTCTTCGTCACCCACTCGATCGACGAGGCCATCTTCCTGTCGGATCGGATCGCGGTCATGACCCGGGCACCCGGCAAGGTGAAGACGTTGTTCGACGTCGAGCTTCCGCGGCCCCGGGACAGCGACTCCCGCAACTCGGAGGAGTTCGCGCACATCCGGTCGCGCGTCGCACGCGTCCTCGGGGAGGAGGTGCACATTGGCAACGACGATCACTGAGCCGGCACGCGGCGAGGAACACCTGCTGGACGAGGATCTCACTCCGCCCAAGGCGCCCAACCCGTGGCTCGTGAAATACGACCGATTGATCTACGGAATCATCGGGCTGTCAGCCTTTTTGGTGCTCTGGTGGTGGATCGTTGATTCCGAGTACGTCAGTGCACTATATCTGTCGAAGCCACAGGATGTGGCCACGGCGTTCGTCGACGGACTTACGGACGGCACGTTGCGCTCCGAGATCTGGCCGAGTGTCGAGCGTGCGTTGACCGGATTCGCCATTGCGCTCGTGGCGGGCATCACCCTCGGCATCGTCGTCGGATCGTTCCCGATCTTCCAGAAGCTCGCTGAACCACTCCTGCTGTTCTTCCGGAATCTTTCGCTGCTCGCGCTTTTGCCGGTCTTCGTCGTGTTCCTCGGAATCGGCGAGGAGTCCAAGGTGGCCATTGTCGTGTGGGCCTGCTTCTGGCCGATCTTCATCAACGCGGTCGGAGCGGTCGGGGGTGTGGAGCGCATCCTGCTGAATGCGGCCCGGACACTCGGAGCCGGGCGGGTGTACATTTTCAGCCGCGTGGTTCTTCCGGCGGCGATCCCGGCGATCTTCCCGGGGATCCGTCTGGCTGCTGCGAACGCGTTCACGGCTCTCGTCGCCGCCGAGCTCGTCGGTGGTGCGCAGGGTTTGGGTATCTATATCAACAACGCCGCGTTGCGTTATCAGACCCCGCAAATGTATGCCGGCATCCTGACCCTCGGTCTCATCGGAATCCTCGTCAACGGCGTGCTCACCGGTGCCGAATGGCGACTGACCGCATGGCAGCGAGGACTGACGAACAAGTGACGAACACGCGAGTCCGTACCGACGTCCGCAACGGTCGGTAGATCGTCGTCAGCTTTCCGTGCACCCAGGAACCCGGCGCCCGAGTTCCTGGGTGCCGGTCGTTCCGTGTCGAAAACCTCTGAGAGTGGAGTGAGTGGTCAGATGCAACGCGCAAGTCACCACAGCCGTGTCAACGCAACTGTGGTTCTCAACCGGCGCAGCGTCCTCGCGACCGTCGCCTTCACGCTCGCGGCCGTTACAGGGTTGGTTGGTTGCGGGTCGGACACACAGGTCGATTACGAGACCGCCGGGGGTTCCGGGGACTCGCTCGTCGTCTACGTCGGCGCCGGTGACGACCGCGAGATCTTGGAGTACGCGGTCGAGAATCTCCTGCCGGCCTCGGCGAAAATCGAACTCGTCGACGCGTCGGAAGATTCCAACGGGAAGGTGGCCGCCGGGGACGGCGACCTTTCCTTCTATCAGCACATCCCCGCGTTCGAAGCCGATCTCGGCACGCATTCGTACGACAATCTGAGCATTGTGTCGAAGGTGAATGTCGTTCCATACGGCCTGTACTCGTCGAAATGGAAGGACGTGAAAGACACCGAGAGCTGGGTGAACGTGGGCCTGGTGGCGGACGAGGTGACCGGGCAGAGTCTTCCCCATGGCTCGCAGGTCGTGCTCCCCGCGACTTCGACCGGTTTCGCGCGTGGACTCTATCTGCTGCAGAGCGCGGGGCTGGTGAAGCTGGATCGCCCGTTCGGGGGTACCTCGGCGGTGGATCTCACGATTACCCAGGCGAACGTGCTGGACTCGCTCCGGCACCTGACACTCCTGGGACTCGGCTACGACGACTACCTCCAGTCGCTGTACGAAAATTACGACGCAGTGGTCCTCAATCCGGATGACGCGGCATCCATCGGTCTGACGCCGGCGGAAGACGCGCTCGCGATCGAACCGGGCCCGGGGAATCCCTATGCGCATGTGCTCGTCGCGCCGTCGAGGTTGGCGGGTGACCAGCGAGTGCTCGAACTGGCACGTGCGCTGGAAAGCCCAGAACTGGCCCAGTTCCTGGAAGCGAAATTCCGGGGCGCGAACATTCCGGTGGCCGCGGCGGAGAGCGAGTGACGCACGGTCGGGGGCCGGTCGACAGTGCCGGATTCTCTAGAGGGCCTCGTAATCGAAGGACGCCAGCTTGGGTCCGTGGGTGCCCTCGAACCGAACCGTGACCTTCCACTCCCCGGCGGTCGGCACGATCACCCCGTCACTGATCCAGGTGAGTCCGTCGCCGTCGGGTCCGGTTCTGGTGAGTTCGACCGGCATCCGTGCGACATTGGCGACGGCCGAGGAGAGTTCGACGTCCACGTCGGGCAGCGCTGCGCCCGCGGCGAACCCAGCATCCGGGGTCCGGAACCGGACGGTCAATGTTTGGGGGCCGCGGCGGACGGAGTCGATCTCGACGTCCAGGATCTCCGACGCACCGAAGTTCAGCTCGGTGTGCACACTCGTGGTGTAGCTGTACTTGGCGGGTGTGAGAGACGACAGCAACGACGTCGCAGCGAGGACCGCGACCGCGAGAGCGGCCTCGACGATCACGGTGCGCGAGCGCCGCGGGTTCTCACCGCGGTCACCGGCCGGGTCGGTCGTTCCGTGGCGGTACCGACGGTATGTCAGGTAGCCGGCGACCACGACGAGCCCGACCAGTACGACCTTGACGGTCAGCGCCAGTCCGTACGAGGTGCGAAACAGCGCCTCGATGGGACGGACCTGCAGGATCGCGAGGGTCAGACCTGTGGCGGACACGAGCACCACATGGCCTGCGGCCACCCGATGCCATCGTTCGAGCTGCGCGGCACCGTCGACTACCAGAGCCAGGATGCACACTCCGCCGAGCCACACAGCGGCGGCGTATACGTGCGCAGCGGTGCCGATGAACGCCAGCGGCCATCTTTCGGTGGACCCCCCGTGACCGCCGAGCGTGATCGCGACAACCGCCGACGCGGCCTGGAGGTACCCGAGTACGTCGGCGGTCCGGTTAGTCCCGGGCGGATACGCGAAGCAGGCGAGGTTCAGCACCACCGCCACGACGATCGCGACACCCAGCTGAGCACCCAGGACGGTTGCGACAGCCGACGCCGACGCGTCGACCAGCCCGCCCGACTGCCCCGCAACCTGCACGATGAATCGACCGAGCAGCCCGACGGTCAATATCGCCGTTCCCACCCGGTAGACCGTGCGAAAACGGCGGTCGCCCAGGGCGGTGGGCCAGACCCAGCGGCCGGCGATCATGAGGCCCGAGGACAGGACGACACCGAGGTACACCGCCGACTTGCTCGGGTAGCGGAGGTACTGCTCGGCTCCGGTTGTTGTCACACCGGCGTCGAGGGCGTGTCCGAACTGGGTGACCGAGCCCACCGTGAATCTGCTCGACAGCGACACCACGTGGGTGTCTGCGGAGATCACCCGTGCCGTAGCGAGATACGCCCCGTCGGGAATCTTTCCGTCGACCACGAACACGATCCGGCGGCCACCTTCCTCGACCCGGTCGGTCGCGACCGAGTGGCGGGCACCGGTGCTGTCGATCAGCTGCGCCGACCCCTCGACCAGCGTGACCGGCTCACTCAACTCGAAGGCCAGTACCTCCGGCGACACGTCGACGTGCGATCCGTCGCCCGGAGTGGTCGAGACGATGGTGGCGTGGGCCGACGCGGGTGGCGCCAACCATGCTGCCGTCGCAAAGAGCGTGAGTAGCCAGGAGAACGCAACAGCTCGCGTCATCGTGACCGCGAATCGGCGGTTGTCGTTCTGCACGAGCACCGGCGGGCTAGGTTCGGACATGACCCCGACGCACGAGAGCGATCACCGCGATTGTCGCCCCCAGCGAGAGCACCAGGGCGACCACAGCGATCGTGCGCCACAGCCACGCTGTCGAATCGCTGTCGGACGCGGCCACATGGGACGAACCGTCGGCCGGTGCCGAATCTGGTGTGCCGCTGTGCCCGTCGCCGTGCGCGCCACCGGAGGCGAGCGTGACGACGGGAGCCGGGTGTTCGGGTTCGATGCCTGCGTTGACGGCAACCTCGTTCCAGGACACCACCGATCCGTCGCTGTAGATCTGCTCAGTGGGTAGCGGAACCGAGTCGACGTCCTCGGGCCACGGCCCCGCCGACAGGGTGAACACCCCGAATTCCGCTGCCTTCAATCCGTTCGCGGGATCCGTCGCCTGCCATCTGACTCGTGACACCCGTTCCCCGTCGCCCGACTGCTCACGTTCGACCGTCGCCGTCCATCCCGGAATCGGCAGCGTCCGAGCCGAGGTCAAGTCGACGCCCTCGGGGACCGTGAGGGACAGACCGATTGTCGACGCGTCGTCCGACTCGGTGGGAACGATGAGGCGCACCAGGCCGTATCCGCCCTTCGACAGCTGCTCCGCGCTGTCGACGTGGACATGCGCCGCGGCAGGTGCGGCGAAGCCGAGCAGTGCCACGCCTCCGAGCGCCGTCACGGCTGCGACGCGGCGCGCAATCGCACTCCACCGGCGACCGACGTTGACATTTTCATTGTTCGACATACTGAATCGACTCCATTGACCGCGCGAGTTGGTTGCATATGACTGGTGTGTTTCGGGTGGGGACTGCCGGCGAGACGCCGGACCGTCCGCGCGAACAGACACCGGAAACCGCTGAATACCAACGATGCTAATGCTCCTCGCAGATGCGGCGGAGGGTTCGGATCGGCGTGATGGTTACTCGGGTTCGTGCCCACGGCAGGGACTGCGGAGGGCGGATTCGGCGACTGGTCGGCGCGTGCGATAGCTCTGAATCCGTTGGGAGCGAAGAAGTGTCGCGCCTACATCTCGACTGCACACCCGGAGTCGAACACGAGAGTCGAATCCGGGCGGCGGCCCGGAGCGCCTGTGTGGGACAACTCAGCGCGGGGCAGGGTGTGCCATGCTGAGAACGAAGTCTGACGAAGTCACGGGGGTGACATGACTGTTCACATTTTGGTGCGGTCCTCAGGGAAGCGTGGATGGATGCTGCGGTGTGATCTGTGTGAGCACCGCTTCGACGCCGCCGTCGCCGGTCGTCGGGAGGCGGTCGCCTTCGCACGCACCAACGGGTGGATCGTCGGTGAGGCGACGTGGTGCCCGATGTGCGCGGCCACCCACACGATCCGCCGGACCGCCTGAACCTCAGTCCCGTCGCCCTTTGCCCCGAACGCAGTGGACGGTGTCGCCCGATGCCGCTGCCGAAAGTCCCCACAGAAGGAGTTCACATGACGCAGGCCGCAACTCGACTCGCTGTGATCCCGCAGTCCGGATACACCGGCGCCGAGGTTCGCGGCGTCGATCTGACCCGCGAGCTGACCGGCGACGAAATCCAGGCGATCCGCGACGCACTGCTGAAGTGGAAGGTCGTGTTCTTCCGAGAACAGTTCCTCGACCACGACCAGCACCTACGTTTCGCGTCGTACTTCGGGAAGCCGACTCCGGCACACCCACTCGTCGACTCGATTCCCGACCCGAACCATCCGACGATCTATCCGATCTTCCGCGATCGCTTCACATCGCGGGTCGCGTCCAGCGGTGGTTACGACAAGGTGCGATGGCACGCGGACGTCACCGCTGCGGTCAACCCACCCTTCGCGTCGATTCTGCGCGCGGAGGTGCTGCCCCCGTACGGCGGCGACACCCAGTGGTCCAACGGCGTCGCCGCGTATGACGGTCTGTCGGCGCCGATCCAGCGACTCGCCGACGAACTGCGTGCGGTGCACCGATTCGCGCCCGACGCCGGTTCGACGCCCACCGAGGACTACCTCCGCCGTGTCGAGCGGCGCCCGCTGGTCAGCGAACACCCGGTGGTGCGGGTGCACCCCGAGACGGGGGAGAAGGCCCTCTACGTCAACCCGGGCTTCACTCAGCAGATCGCCGGTGTGTCGGCCCACGAGAGTCGTCGCCTTCTCGGCCTGTTCTACGAAGAGCTGGCTCGCCCCGAGTACACGGTGCGGTTCAAGTGGGAGCCGGGGTCGATCGCGTTCTGGGACAACCGTTCGTCGGTCCATCTCGCGCCGAACGACCTCGTCACCGACGACGACCGTCGACTGTTCCGCATCACCCTCGAAGGTGACGTGCCCGCCGGACCGGACGGCCGCAAGTCCGAGGCACTCGAGGGTGACCCCTTCGAGGCACAGTAATTCGGCCGCGGAATCACGCCTCGAGGTGTTCGGCTCGAGCTGTTTTCAACTGTTTCGAAAACGGTTGATTTCTGCGTCGATCGGTGTCGCCGCAGTTGGCGGACACGCCGATCCCCTTTCCTGCGGATCGGTCTGCGATCGGCGAGACTGGGTACTCGGTCGTCGTCGGTATCCGGGCGGTATCGTCGCCGTCCGGCACGGGCGGAGTACTGGAGTCGATGTGCCCCCGAAACACGGTGGCCGCAAGGGGGAATCTCGTGAACATGTGGAACTACCTGCAGGGAAGGGGAGAGTTCCTCGGGTTCCTGACGTATCAGCACGCATCGCTCGCGTTCCAAACTGTGCTGGTCGGCACCATCGTCGCCGTGCTCATCGCCATCGCGGTGCACCGCCTGCCGCTCTTCTCGGCCTTGACACTCACCACCAGCAGGGTCGCGTTGACGATCCCGTCCCTCGCATTGCTCGCCCTGCTGATCGTGCCGTTCGGGCTGGGAGTCGTGCCGTCGTTCATCATGCTGGCGTTCTTCGCGGCAATGCCTGTCATCGGCAACGCGATCGTCGGCCTGCGCTCGGTTCCCGATTCGGTCATCGAATCCGCACGCGGGATCGGGCTCTCCCGTCGACGCATCCTGTTCTCGGTGTCGTTGCCCATGGCCTGGCCGGTCATCCTCACCGGGATTCGGGTGTCGACTCAGATGGTCGTCGGTGTCGCCGCGATCGTCGCGTACGTCCTCGGGCCGGGACTCGGCTCGCTGATCTTCAACGGCCTGTCCCGATTGGGAGGGACGAACTCCGTGGAGATGGCACTGACCGGAACCGTGCTCATCGTCGTCATCGCCCTGGTGTTCGACGGCCTGCTCGTCCTCCTCGGGCGGCTCACCATCGCGAAGGGATTGTCATGACCGACGAGAAGACCGGGAGCGCCGCCGATACGGTGGCCGGCGAGCGCACGGTCACCGGTGCCTCCATTCGGCTCGACGGAGTGGTGAAGCAGTATCGTGGCCAGACGAAGCCGGCCGTGCAGAAACTCGATCTCGATATCGAGGCCGGTCACATCGTCGCATTCGTCGGTCCGTCCGGGTGCGGCAAGACGACCACACTGAAAATGATCAATCGCCTCATCGAACCGACCGAGGGACGCATCTTCATCGGCGACCGCGACGTCACCGGCGAGGATCCGGACAAGCTCAGGCAGTCGATCGGCTATGTCATCCAGTCGGGTGGCCTGTTCCCACACTGGTCCGTGGCCAAGAACATCGGCGCCATTCCGCGGGTGCTGGGGTGGAATGCGCAACGCATCGCCGAACGCACCGAGTATCTGCTCGATCTCGTCGGACTCGATGCCGCCACCTTCGAGGACCGGCTCCCCAAGGACATGTCGGGCGGGCAGCAGCAGCGGGTCGGGGTGGCACGTGCACTCGCCGCGGACCCGCCGGTTCTCCTGATGGACGAGCCGTTCGGGGCGGTCGATCCTATCACTCGAGTTCGCTTGCAGGACAAACTGATCGCAATCCAGCACGAACTCGGGAAGACGATCGTGATCGTGACACACGATTTCGAGGAGGCCACGAAACTCGGAGACAAGGTCCTGATCCTCTCCGAGGGCGGCCACATCGAGCAGTACGCGACGCCCGAGGAGATTCTGGCGAAGCCGGCCACCCCCTTCGTCGAGGAGTTCGTCGGGTCGGGTGCGACGCTTGCCCACCTGACTCTGTCGCGGGTGAAGGATGTCGAGCACGATCCGGTGGTGACCGCGAGAATCGGCGAGCCGTCTGACGAGGTCATCGGTCGTGCTCGAGCACAGGGCGTGACGTGGATCGTCGTCGTCGACGGCGACGGCCGGGCCCAAGCGTGGCCGTCGCTCGACGAAGTGGCCACCAAGGATCGGGTGTCCGACTACGTCGACCCGCGTCTCCCGGTGGTGGCGCCGTCGTCCACGCTCAACGATGCGCTCGACTCCATGCTGGCCGCGAGCCAGGGCGGCGTCCTCGTCACCGACAGCAGAGGTGCGGTGACCGGGGCACTCACCATCGCGACGGTGATGGCGGTCATCCGCGGACAGCTGTCCGACGCGCGGGCCGGCGACGGGCACGTCACGTACACCGCGCACACCGAGGGCACGACCCCGTGAACCGGCTTCGTCGCTTGCCGATGGATGTGTGGTTCGAACCCCTTCTCATCGTCGTCTTCGGTACCGGGTACATCCTGTGGTATCGGTCCACCACGCTGACGCCGACCGAGGAGGCGTCACTGGGCTGGAGCAACCTCCGGACGACGATCCTCGACCACATCACGTTGACCCTGACCGCCACGGTCATCGTCGTCCTGATCGCCATTCCCCTGGGAATCGTGCTCACCCGCGAGAAGGCCAGACCGGTCAAGCCGGTAGTGGTCAATTTCGCGAACGTCGGCCAAGCGGCGCCCGCCGTGGGTCTGATCGTTCTGCTCACCATGTGGCTGGGCACCGGATTCCGCACCGCAGTGGTCGGGCTCGTGGTCTACGCGATCCTGCCCATCCTGCAGAACACGATCGTCGGTATCGACCAGGTCGATCGACGAACCATCGAGGCCGCGCGAGGCATCGGCTTCTCGGGTCTGCGCACGCTGGTGCAGGTGGAGTTGCCGCTCGCCGTTCCCGTGATCCTGAACGGCGTCCGGACCGCACTCGTGATCCTCGTCGGCACGGCAACCCTCAGCACATTCATCGGCGCCACAAGCCTGGGCACGCTCATCACGACGGGAGTCACACTGTTCCTGCCGAAACTGCTCATCTCCGGGGCCATCCTGGTCGGACTACTGGCGTTGATCATCGATTGGCTCGGACGGTTGGTCGAGCTCGTCGCAACCCCGCGAGGAGTGGCATGAACCGGCTGCGTCTTCGACTTGCTGCGACCGCGATCGCGGTCACGCTGTCCGCGAGCGTGGCCTCCGGTTGTGGACTGGTCAGCTCTTCGGGCACGTTCCACGACGCGACCCTGCCCGGCGGCGATCGCCCACTGGCGGATTCCTCCCTCGTCGTGACGTCCAAGAGCTTCACCGAGGGGGTGCTTCTCGGGAAGATCACCGCGACCTACCTGGCGGCGGCGGGCGCCAAGGTCACCGACCTCACGGGCGCGCCGGGATCCGCGTCCTCACGGCAAGCACAACTCAACGGTGACGCCGACATCCTGTGGGAGTACACCGGCACGGGGTGGGTGAACTACCACGGTGAGACGGAGACGATCTCGGACCCCGGGGAACTGTGGCAGCGCGTACACGACGTCGAGCAGCGCGACCACGACCTCGAATGGCTGCCGCCGGCCAACTTCAACGACACGTACGCCTTCGCCGCATCGGCACCGACCGCCGAACGGCTGGGCGTCACATCGCTCTCGGACGTCGCGCGTTTGCCGGAATCCGAACGGACATTCTGCGTCGACGACGAATTCTTCAGTCGTGCGGACGGGTTCGTTCCGATGCTCGAAACCTACGGCATCCCCCTCAACGCGCCCGGCGGTGTTCCGTCGAGCAACGTCACCCGGATGGATGCCGGTGTGGTGTACACGTCCACGGCGCAGAGCGCACCCTGCAACTTCGGAATGGTCTACACCACCGACGGTCGCGTGAAGAACCTGAACCTCGCAGTCCTCGACGACGACCGCAAGTTCTTCCTGCCCTACAGCGGCACCGCGGTGGTCCGGGACGAGATCATCAATCGATATCCGGCGATCGCCGACCTGCTGGGTGTGGTCTCCGAGCGGCTGACCGACGACTTGATGCAGGAACTGAACGGCCGAGTCGACATCGACGGCGAGGATCCCGCAGATGTCGCGTACGACTGGCTGAAGAGCGAGTCGCTCGTAGAGTAATCAGGGTGCCCACACCACACACCTAGGGTGTGTTCTCGCGCACGGCGTTCCAAGGGACTGTAGTGGCACCGGCTTGTCCGGCGCCCCTGTACAGACGGACCGAGCGTCCCGCCGTGAGCCCAGCGGCGCAAACACCCTGATTGGTGATTTGATGGAACACGCCGCACCAGCGACCTACCGTGAGCACCGAACGGATCCCTTCCCGCTGTCTGCGGCACAACACGGGCTGTGGTTCGCGCAGCAACTCGCCCCGGATGTGCCGATCTGCATCGCGCAGTACGTCGACATTCGTGGGCCGCTGGACGTCGAATTGTTCCGTGAGGTCGCGCTCGTGGCCGGCCACGAATACGAGTCGGTCTTCCTGCGTCTGATCGACGTCGACGGGGAACCACACCAGGTGATCGATCCGCCTGCCGACGCGGCCATGGGCGTCGTCGACTTCCGCGGCGCATCCGACCCGATGGCGGCGGCAGAGGAGTGGATGCACGACAACTACACGGCACGAGTGGATTTCGAACACGACCACCTGTGCGAGTCGTCGCTGCTGTGCGTGGGTGACGAGCGGCACCTGTGGTACAGCCGGATCCATCACGTCGCCCTCGACGGATATGCGGCGATGACGCTGGTCAACCGTGTCGCCGCCCTGTACACCGCGGCGGTCGAAGACCGTTCCCCCGAACCGAGCCGTGCCGCGGCCCTGCACACCCTGCACCGCCTCGAAGAGGACTACCGGGCATCCCACCGGTTCTCGTCCGACCGCGACTACTGGGCCGAACGACTCCACAGGCGCACGAACGGGGCCTCCCTGACCGATGTCGAGGCTCCCCCCGCCGCCCACAGCCTGACCGTGCGCACGGCGTTGTCGCCCGATACCGTCGCCCGGCTCGAGGACACCGGCGGCCGGCCGGGCGCGACGGCGGCCGCCGCGCTGATCGCCGCCTTCGCCTGCCATCTCTCGCGGCGGACGGGACGGGAGGACGTTCTCGTCGACATTCCGCTGTCTGCCCGCACCACCGCCGTTCTGCGACGGTCCAGCGGCATGCTCGCCAACGTCGCGCCCCTGCTGGTGCAGGTCCGATCCGGGGACGCGGTCGGCGACCTCGTGGCCCGGGTGCAGCACGAACTGATGGGGGCGATGCGGCACCAGCGCGGCAACGTCGAGGACATCCTGCGCGACCTGGGTGTGTCCGCCGAAGCCCGCAGGATCTCGGGACCGATGATCAACGTGATGCTGTTCGATCAGGACCTCACATTCGGGTCGCTGACCGGAGACTTCCGGATCCTCACCACCGGTCCCGTCCCGGACCTGTCCGTCAACGTGTATCGCAGCGGCACCCCGGCATCGACGATCGTCGAGTTCGAGGCCAACCCGTACCGCTACCGCGACGACGAACTGCGGTCGCATCACGCCGCCGTCGTCGGGTTGATCGACGAACTGCTCGCCGCGGACCCCGGCACTCCACTCGCCGCGATCGGCGCGCACGAGTTGGATCGGTTGACGCCGGTGGTGGGTGGGGGGTCGGCCCCGGAGGTGTCGTTGCCGGGGTTGTTGGCGGCGGCGGTGGGGGTGGATCCGGATGCGGTGGCGGTGGTGTGTGGGGGGCGGCGGTTGACGTATCGGGAGGTGGATGCGGCGTCGAATCGGTTGGCGCGGGTTTTGCTCGGGGTGGGGGTGGGTGCCGAGTCGGTGGTGGCGGTGGCGGTGGCGCGGTCGGTGGAGTCGGTGGTGTCGGTGTGGGCGGTGGCGAAGACGGGTGCGGCGTTTTTGCCGGTGGATCCGCAGTATCCGGTGGGTCGGATCGAGCACATGGTTGCTGATTCGGGTGTGGTTGTGGGGGTGACGGTGTCGGCTTCGGTGGATCGGTTGCCGGGTGCGGTGCGGTGGGTGGTGCTCGATGATGCCGAGACGGTGGAGCGGTTGTCGTCGGTGTCGGCGGGGGCGGTGTCGGATGCGGATCGGGGTGCTCCGGTGCGGGTGGGTCAGGCGGCGTATGTGATCTATACGTCGGGGTCGACGGGTCTGCCGAAGGGGGTGGTGGTGACGCATCGGGGGTTGGCGAATGTGGTGGCGTCGCAGCGTTCGGGTTTTGGATCGGTCACCGGTGCGCGGGTGTTGCAGTGTGCGTCGCCGAGTTTCGATGCGTCGGTGTTCGAGTTGGTGTGGGCGGTGGGGATGGGTGGCCGGTTGGTGGTGGTGCCGCCGACGGTGTATGGCGGGGAGGAGTTGGCGCGGATCCTGGATTGTGAGGGGGTGACGCATGCGGTGTTGACGCCGACGGCGTTGTCGTCGTTGGATCCGTCCGGTCTGGATGTGTTGGGTACGTTGGTGGTTGCCGGTGAGGCGTGCCCGCCGGAACTTGTATCGAGGTGGGCGCCGGGTCGGGAGATGTTCAATGCGTACGGGCCGACGGAGGCCACGATCATGTCGAATGCGAGCGAGCCGTTGGTGATGGGGGAGTCGGTGACGATTGGTGGTCCGGTTGGTGGGTTCGGTGAAGTGGTGTTGGATGCGCGGTTGCGGCCGGTGCCGTTCGGGGCGGCGGGGGAGTTGTATTTGTCGGGTCCGGCGTTGGCGCGGGGGTATCGGAATCGGTTGGGGTTGACGGCGGCGCGGTTTGTTGCGGATCCGTTCGGTGGTCCGGGGCAGCGGATGTATCGGACGGGGGATGTGGTGCGGTGGCGGGAGGGTCCGGGTGGGCCGGTGCTCGAGTATGTGGGTCGCTCGGATTTTCAGGTGAAGATTCGTGGTTTCCGCGTCGAACTCGGCGAAATCGATGCGGTGCTGACGCAGCATCCCCGTATTGCGTTCGCGGTGACCCTCGGTCGCACCGCCCCGTCCGGGGACACCGTCCTGGTGTCGTACGTTCTACCGTCCGGTGACGGCGAACCCGACGTCGCCGAGGTCACCGACCATGTGCGCGGCAGTGTGCCCGCGCACATGGTGCCCGCGACGATCGTGATCCTCGACGAGTTGCCCCTCACCCCGGTGGGCAAGCTGGACCGGCAGGCATTGCCCACACCGGATTTCGCGGTGGTACGCACCGTCTTCCGTGCGTCGGACAGCGGAACCGAGCGGACCGTGGCAGATGTCTTCGCCGAGGTACTCGGACTCGACCGGGCCGGGCTCGACGACAACTTCTTCGACCTGGGCGGCAATTCGCTGAGCGCGACCCGCGTCGTCGCCCGCATCAACTCCGCACTGGGTACCGGCCTGGGGGTCCGCGAGCTGTTCGAGGCACCCACGGTGGTGGGCTTCGCCGCCCGCGCCGATGAAGCAGATCGCCGCGTCGCGGCGCGTACCGCACTCACCGGGGGCGTACGCCCCGATCGCCTGCCGCTGTCGCTGGCGCAGCAGCGGATGTGGATCGTCAACCAGGTCGACACGGCTTCGCCCGCCTACAACATTCCGATCGCGCTGCGCCTGTCCGGCGAACTCGACATCGAGGCCATGCGCGCCGCTTTCGAGGACGTCGTCGACCGGCACGAACCACTCCGCACCGTCTACCCCGGCTCCGCGGACGGCCCGCACCAGGTGGTGCTGCCCGTGGACCAGGTGACCCTCGACCTCACTCCGGTCACCGTCGCTGACGAAGCGGCGCTGCGCACCGAGCTGGTGTCACTGGCGTCGGCCGAATTCAACGTGCGCAGCGAGGTCCCGATGCGCATCGCACTTCTGCGGATCGGTCCGGACGAACACGTGTTGGCCCTGGTTCTGCACCATATCGCGGCGGACGGATCATCGATGGCGCCGCTGGCCCGCGACGTGATGGTCGCGTACACCGCACGTTCACACGGACGTCCGCCCGCGTGGGCGCCGATGCCGGTGCAGTATGCCGACTTCGCGCTGTGGCAGCGCCGCACCCTCGGCAGCGACACCGACCCGGACTCGCCCATCTCGGCGCAGCTGGACTACTGGCGCCGGACCCTCGACGGGATGCCCGAGCTGCTCGAACTGCCGCTCGACCGCCGGCGACCCCTGCAGCGGTCCTCGCACGGCGCCACCGTGCCGTTCGCGATCGGCGCGGACCTGCACAGGAAGCTGTCCGAACTTGCTCGGAGTCATGATTCGACACTGTTCATGGTCGCGCACGCCGCTCTCGCCGTCCTGCTCGGTCGGCTGAGCGGTGCGATGGATCTCGCAGTGGGCACGCCCCTCGCCGGCCGCGGCGACGCGGCACTGGACGAGATGGTCGGCATGTTCGTCAACACCGTGGTGCTACGGACCGACGTCGCACCCGACCGCTCCTTCACCGACCTGATGGCGCACGTCCGCGACACCGATCTCGGCGCGTTCGGGCAGGCAGAGGTGCCGTTCGACCGGGTCGTGCAGGCGGTCGACCCAGTGCGGTCCACGGCGCACGCCCCACTGTTCCAGGTGCTGCTCGAATTCCAGAACACCGAGGAGAGCCGACTCGAACTGCCCGGTCTGACCGTCGAGGTCGTCGACTCCGGCGTCGAGGTCGCCAAATGCGACCTGTTCCTGACCCTGAGTGAGAAAGTCGACGAAACCGGCGCGCCCGCAGGGATGTCCGCCGCATTCGGCTTCGCCACCGACGTCCTGGACGCAGGCACCGTCCGCGGCTTCGCGGATCAGTTCGTCCGGATCCTCGACGCTGTCACCGCATCGCCGGATCGCCCGATCGGCGACATCGACGTCCTCGGCGCGCACGAGTTGGATCGGTTGACGCCGGTGGTGGGTGGGGGGTCGGCCCCGGAGGTGTCGTTGCCGGGGTTGTTGGCGGCGGCGGTGGGGGTGGATCCGGATGCGGTGGCGGTGGTGTGTGGGGGGCGGCGGTTGACGTATCGGGAGGTGGATGCGGCGTCGAATCGGTTGGCGCGGGTTTTGCTCGGGGTGGGGGTGGGTGCCGAGTCGGTGGTGGCGGTGGCGGTGGCGCGGTCGGTGGAGTCGGTGGTGTCGGTGTGGGCGGTGGCGAAGACGGGTGCGGCGTTTTTGCCGGTGGATCCGCAGTATCCGGTGGGTCGGATCGAGCACATGGTTGCTGATTCGGGTGTGGTTGTGGGGGTGACGGTGTCGGCTTCGGTGGATCGGTTGCCGGGTGCGGTGCGGTGGGTGGTGCTCGATGATGCCGAGACGGTGGAGCGGTTGTCGTCGGTGTCGGCGGGGGCGGTGTCGGATGCGGATCGGGGTGCTCCGGTGCGGGTGGGTCAGGCGGCGTATGTGATCTATACGTCGGGGTCGACGGGTCTGCCGAAGGGGGTGGTGGTGACGCATCGGGGGTTGGCGAATGTGGTGGCGTCGCAGCGTTCGGGTTTTGGATCGGTCACCGGTGCGCGGGTGTTGCAGTGTGCGTCGCCGAGTTTCGATGCGTCGGTGTTCGAGTTGGTGTGGGCGGTGGGGATGGGTGGCCGGTTGGTGGTGGTGCCGCCGACGGTGTATGGCGGGGAGGAGTTGGCGCGGATCCTGGATTGTGAGGGGGTGACGCATGCGGTGTTGACGCCGACGGCGTTGTCGTCGTTGGATCCGTCCGGTCTGGATGTGTTGGGTACGTTGGTGGTTGCCGGTGAGGCGTGCCCGCCGGAACTTGTATCGAGGTGGGCGCCGGGTCGGGAGATGTTCAATGCGTACGGGCCGACGGAGGCCACGATCATGTCGAATGCGAGCGAGCCGTTGGTGATGGGGGAGTCGGTGACGATTGGTGGTCCGGTTGGTGGGTTCGGTGAAGTGGTGTTGGATGCGCGGTTGCGGCCGGTGCCGTTCGGGGCGGCGGGGGAGTTGTATTTGTCGGGTCCGGCGTTGGCGCGGGGGTATCGGAATCGGTTGGGGTTGACGGCGGCGCGGTTTGTTGCGGATCCGTTCGGTGGTCCGGGGCAGCGGATGTATCGGACGGGGGATGTGGTGCGGTGGCGGGAGGGTCCGGGTGGGCCGGTGCTCGAGTATGTGGGTCGCTCGGATTTTCAGGTGAAGATTCGTGGTTTCCGCGTCGAACTCGGCGAAATCGAATCAGCCCTCCTCGGATACCCCGGTATCGACCACGCCGTCGTGCACACCAGCGGCGACCGATTGGCCGGCTACGTCGTCCCCGTCGCGGGATCGGAACTCGACACGTCCGCGGTCCTGGCACACGCCCGCGCGCGCCTGGCCCCGCACATGGTCCCTGCGACCGTGACGGTGCTCGACGCCGTGCCGGTGACCGCGAACGGGAAACTCGACCGTGCGGCTCTGCCGGAACCGGACTTCACCGCGGGGCGCGCCGAGTACCGGGCGCCGCGCAACGCGACCGAGGAGGTGGTGGCCGCCGCGTTCGCCGAGGGGCTCGGACTGGACCGTGTCGGCCTCGACGACAACTACTTCACGCTCGGTGGCACGTCGCTCACCGCGACGAGCGTGATCGCCCGGATCGCCGAGTCTTCCGCGCGGGCCGTGCCGGTGCAGTGGATCTTCACCCATGCGACGCCGGAATCCCTGGCACACATGATCGTCACGGCGCCGGAGGATCCCGGATCGGAGGATGAGGCCGACCGGTCACTGGACGTGCTGCTGCCGCTGCGTACCACCGGAACCGGCAGCCCGGTGTTCTGCATCCATCCGGCGATCGGGTTGGCCTGGTGCTTCACCGGACTGGTGCAGTACCTCGGCGACCGTCCCGTGTACGGGCTGCAGTCCCCGGCGCTGACCGACCCGGACCTGCATGTCGGCTCCCTGGAGGAACTCGCGGCCCGGTATGTCGCCCGGATCCGCGCGGTGCAGCCGCACGGCCCGTACCACCTGGTGGGCTATTCGGTCGGCGGCCAGATCGCCCATGAGATGGGGGTGCAGCTCACGGGCGCCGGCGACGAGGTGGTCACCCTCGCGATGCTCGACACCCATCTGGCCGGGGGCCTCGATCGCACGGCCGAGAAGCCCACCATGGCAGCGCTTCTCGCGGAGTTCGGCGCGGTGGTCCCGGATGACGGAGATGATGCGACGACCGCCGATCGTGCCGTGGAGGTGCTGCGGCGCACTGGCGGACCGTTCGCGGCCGTGACCGCGGGCGACCTCGAGGCCGTGCACCGGGTGTTCACGCAGACGGTCGACCTCGCGCTCGCGCACCGCCCGTCGACACCGCGCGGCGTCGATCTGCTGTACTTCGGAGCGGCAGATTCCTTCGATGCCCCCACGGGAGTCTCCGCGTGGCGGCCGCACATCAGCGGCGAGATCCTCGTGCACAACGTTCCCGTGTCGCACCAGCAGATGACGAGTCCGGAAGCCCTCGCCGGCATCGGACCCGTCCTCGCACACCACGTGATGATCGCCGACAAGGCGACGCGCGTCGTCGTGTCATAGCGGCTGGAAAAGGGGGCGTCGGCGGTTGTGCCGACGCCCCGCGATCGTTGGGACCGTGCGAAGTCGCATACTGTGCGGGTGATCTTGGAACATGCACTGCTGTCCGTGACCCCAGACAGGGTCGCCGAGTTCGAATCTGCATTCGGGCAGGCCGAGTCGATTATCTCGTCGATGCCCGGATTCCGCCGGCTGCAGTTGTCACGCGGTCACGAGCGCCCGAATGTCTACCTGCTGCTGGTCGAGTGGGATGAACTCGAAGACCACACCGAAGGATTTCGTCAGTCGAGTGGATACCAGCAGTGGAAGGACCTGCTGCACCACTTCTACGATCCCTTCCCGGTCGTGGAGCACTACACGCCTCTCGATGTGTCTGCCCTCTAGGGCGACGTCGCGCACCAGGCCGAGGGCAGCACAGCGTCCGCTACAGCTACGGGGAGACTGCGGTGCCCGCACGCCGGGCGGGCGAGCGGTCGTCGGCGAACATGGCCTCGATCCTCGACTTGATCTCCGCGGTGCTCATGGAGCCGCCGTGGCGGGGCGTCCGCGACACGGTGGGAGTTGCCGGGGTGATCGAGACTGTCGCCATGCGTCCTGCTTTCGTCGGGTACCGATATGTGTGCCTCAGGGTCACGTCTGTGATCTGGTTCACATCGTGGCCGACTATGTTGTACACCACATACCCGGTCGTGTGCCACTCGGCCCGGTGGCCATGTGTCCGGGGTATCGAAGCCGTGTCGTTCGGCGAATGGACAGGAAGTCCGGCCCCGGTACAGTCGCCCGAATGGATGAGGAGGCGGCCCCGAACCGTCGAGAGCTCCGGCTGGTGCAATCCCCGATCCGTCTATCGCGCGAACAGGACGAAGAACTCCTCGCCCGGTCGGTGATCGATGCGCTCGCCGGTGGCCGGTCGTGGGAGCAAATCGGCACTCGGCTGGGTGTGGCCGCTCCGACCGCACACAGCGGCCCGGTCACCGACCGGGACTGGCAGGAGGCGGTCGTCGATCACGAGAATGCGCGACAGCTATCGGACAGCGTGTGGCGTCCTTTCGCCGGAGACCGGACCATGTCCGTCCACGGAATTCCGCGGCACCGTGAAGGTGGCGGCGACGCACAGAATCGCGATCGCGAAGCAGGCGATCGTGTACCAGATGTTTCCGATGGGATCGCCGTTGCTCGTGACGCCGTCGACGGCGGCGAGGTAGTCCGGTAACGCAGTCCCCCACAGCAGGCCCATCACGCCGAGGTACACCACGCTGTAGACACGAACGAAGTTGTTCGAGTAGGCGGGAACGTCAGACGTCCGCCCGCGCAGCCGCGACCACTGTCGCAACAGGACCGGGATCGCGACGAGCGTGACGACGACGAGTTCCGCCGCGTAGAGGAATCCCCGGACCGTGGTGCTCTCCATCCCGAGGATGGTCGCGGGGATCGGGAGGATGAACGTGCCGGCCGACGCCAGGAGGCCGATTACGATTGTCCGCCAGACCAGTTCGAGTCCGGTGAAGGTTCGGCCCCGGTCGGTGTGGCGACCCACGAAGAATTGGACGCACAGTGCCAGCGATATCGGCCACAGTGCCGCGAACACCACGACGCTCGGCAGTGGGACCGCATCGAACATGGGCTGGTTGACCGGGTTGGTGGTCGACCATTCCCACCACCTCAGCTGCGGTCCGAGCTGGTCGAAGATCTCGTAGAACGCGTGGTGCACGAAGCCCACGCAGACCGCGCCGACGAGCACGCCGTATTTGCGGAAGACGCCGAGCATCCGGACGAGCTCGAAGGCCAGCGTGGCCATCAGCGGATAGATCGCGATGATGTACAGGGGTAGCCGGCCCCACAGGAAGTCCACCGTGAACACGTTGTGCGCGAACATCGTGTCCACGTGTTCCTCGATCCCGAACGCCGCCGGAAAGTACAGCGGCGGTTCGATGACGAACAGATACGCGGTGGCGCCGAACCAGAGCGCCAGGGTGGTCGGATCGCCGCTGCGGCGCCAGCGCAGGATCGCAAACACGAGTGCGAGCACCGACCCGAGCACGATCGTGAACTCGAGAACCGGCAGTGTCCAGTTCTCCAGGGCCAACGGATTGCGGAGCTCGACGAGTCCACCGGCCTCGGCGCACGAGAAGCCGAGCGCCGTCGACAGCTGGTCGAAGGTGGGTGAGCAGAGATCGATCATCAGTTGACCACCGCCGCCGCGGACTCGGTCCGACGTTCACCCGACTCGGCGGTGTACCAGCGGGTGCAGTCGTAGCCGGCGTCGTATCGGGTGAACCACTCGTCGGCGAGCGCGGGCAGCTTCTCGTGGGTCGGGTTGTGCTTCGGCATCTGACTCCGGACGACGCCGGCCAGGGCGGTGAGTTGTTCCCCGCGGGGGAGGTCGTCGAACGCGCGCGGCATGATCCCTTTGCTCAGGTAGGGCGCGAACGCGGTGAGCAGCTTCTGCTTGGTGCGGTGCGTCGCGAACATCGACATCGAATCGACCTTCCGCTCCCTCAGTGGGACGTGCTGGTTGAACCCGGCGCAGGCGATTCGGACGACCTTCATCACATGCGTGAAGATCGAGGGCGCCATCCTCATCCGGTACAGCTCATCTCCGACAAGGGAATTGAAGATCACCAGCGCTGAGCTACGGTGTTCGACCTCCTCGACGAAGTGCCAGATGAACAGGGACGCAACCCGGTCGTCGCCCGGCCGGAAGAGGGTCGCGTCGTTGTCGAGCATCAGCTTGAACACCGGTGTGAACGTCGCCTCCAGGTCCGCGGTGTAGGCGAGTCGGTAGTTCAGACTCGTCGCCTCGGTGAGGAGGTCGTACTCGCCGATCACCGCGTCGAGCGTGTTCTGGAGTCCCGGATACCGCCTGATCAGGGCCTTGACGTGCTGACGGTGCGCGGTCGAGTGGTGGCCCTCCTGGCGCATGAACGCCACGGCCTCCTCCGCGACCTCGGGAGTCATCAACGGTTTGGCCTGCATGATCGCCTTGACGATCATTTTCTCGAAACCAATGGCCAGGAAGGAGATCGCGTTCGACATGCTCGACCAGGCGGGGTTGTCGGGGTTCCAGAGGAACGGGACGTCCTGTTCGTCGAACGCGAAATCCATCTTTCTGGGATGCAGGTCGGACATGTGCAATTCCTCGTCTCGTGCGGCATGAGTGGACTGAAGTCTGTGGGCAGGTGGAGACCCAAGCCTCAACAACATACACAGACCATAGTCTCTGTATGATTACTTTCGACAGATTCGGGGAGAACTGCGGTGGCCGGAAGCGGGACGCGCTCGCGGTAACCTCTGAGTCCAGGTCGGGCACTGTGCCGTCGTCCCGTGCAGTCCGTTCGGGCCGACGACGCAGTGCGAGAGGTAGGGGCACGGGCAATGGCAGGCAGGCGTGGGTGGGGTGGCAGCCCACCCGGAAGTGACGAGGAAGCGTCCCGGCGAATCGTCATCGCCGCAGTCGAGCTCATCAGCCGGAACGGCACGGCGATCAGCATCGCGGATGTTGCGGAATCCCTCGGTGTCATCCGTCAGACGGTGTACCGGTACTTTCCCAGCACCGACTCGCTTCTACGAGCTGCAGCCATCGCCGCGGTCGACGGATTCCTCGACCGCCTGACGGAACACGTCGCCGGCATCGAGGATCCCGCGGAGGCTGTGGTCGAGGCCGTGATCTACACGCTCAACGAAGCGCCCCGCGTTCCGCAGCTCGGCCTCATGCTGTCCGGTTCCCATTCACATACCGAGGGAATCACGTCCGAGGAAGCCCTCGCCTTCGGAATGACGATGATCCGGCGCTTCGACGTCGACTGGGAGCGGCACGGCTACGGGGAGCACGCCCTGCGTGAGCTCGTCGAGTATCAGTTGCGGACGATGCAGTCGTTCTTCATCTCGCCGGGAAACCCGCCGCGTAGCCAGGACGAACTGCGTGCGTATCTGCGCCGATGGGTCGGATCTGCGGTCGCCGTCACGGGGAGTCCGGCGTCCACTGGATGAAGTCCGTGGGCTATGCCGGACGAGCGGCGCAATCGGGGTTGCATTCCTGGTTCGACGTTCCTGGTTCGACGTTCCTGGTTCGACGAGGTGCAGACGCGAATAGACTTGCCGAGGTGACCCGCGAGGATCCCGATCGGCTCTCCGCCGACGATGCCCATATTCTGGGGCTTGAATCGGCGGTGATATCCGGCCATACCCTGAAGCTGGTGATTCTCGAGCCCGCCTCCGGCCCGCTGGACCTCGATGCCCTGCGAACAGCGGTGGCCGAGCGCCTTTCGAGCCAGCCGCGCGCGACGCAGCGGATCGACACCTCGGGTTCGGAGCCGCGCTGGACCGCGGCGACCGCCTTCGACATCAGCGACCACATCCGGCGCCGGGAAGATGCTGCGTGTGCGTCGCGGGCCGATCTGTGGCGGGCCGTCAGCACGCTGATGTCCGAGCACCTCGACCGCGAGCGTCCACTGTGGACGCTCGATCTGATCGGACCCCTCGGCGACGGGCGCGAGGCGATCGCCGTCCGGATCCATCACGCGATGGCCGACGGGATTGCTGCGGTGCGCTTCCTGGACGACGTTCTCTGGGATCGACACGCCGAACCGGGCCCGCGCGAGTCGCGACCGGGTGTACGCACCGATTCGACGCAGCGTTCGAAGGTCGACGAGGTGCTGCGGATGCCGGCGGCCATGCACCGTGAGCTCGGCCACCGCGGCTCACGCTCGCCTTTCGACCGTCCGATCAGTGCCGCCCGCGAGCTCGCGTTCACCGTCGCCCCGCTCTCGGAGCTGAAAACCATAGGGGCCTCGCGTCCCACTCGTGCCACCGTCAACGACGTGCTCCTGGGGATCGTCGCCGGCGGCCTGCGGAGCTGGCTCTCCGCCGGAGCGGGGGCGCTGCCGCGCCTTCGCGCTCAGGTTCCGGTCAGCCTTCACCACCGAGATGAGGGAGCGGAGGTCGGAAACCGCGATTCCTTCTTGAACATCGATCTGCCGCTCGCCGAGCCGGATCCGCTCACCCGACTCGACCGGATCAGCGCCGAGACCAGGAAGCGCAAGCACCTCGACGACGCCGACGAACTCTATGATCTCTTCCACGCTCTCGGACGCGTGAAGCGCGTCGGGGAGGCTGTACAGCGACTGGCCGGGAGTGCGCGGGAGTTCAGCCTCGCGATCTCGAACGTCCCGGGCCCGCCGGTGCCGGTGAGCGTTTCCGGGCGCCGGGTGGAGCGACTCTTCTCGTCCTCGGAGCCGGCCGTTCACCACGCGCTGCGGATCTCGGCGATTTCCTGCGCCGGGATCGTCGGAATCGGGCTCTGCACCGACCCCGAGGCGCTGCCCGATGTTGCCCGGCTGGCGGTGGCGATGGAAGATTCGTACGCCGAATTGCGTGACGCCGCATCGACGCCTTGACGTGTGCCTGGATGGGTACACGGACACCACGGCATCGAGTTCCGCATCACTCCGGCGTGCTCGCGACTGCCGACTACATGATCCGGCACGGTGACGGCTCGCCCGAAAACCTCCAACGCGGGCAACGAATGATCCAAGCTCACCCCGCAGATTCGCCGCGCGTCGGCGGAACACCGGCCGTGGTGTCCGCGTCGGTCGGAATGGGGGCCGCCGGAGACGGGGTCGCAGCGTCACCCAGCGACGCTCCGTTGGTGGGCGCAGTCGTCGAGTTCGTGTCGGTGTGGCGGTGCGTCGCCTTCTTCGCCAGTTCACCGACCTTGTGCTGCACTTGCGGCGCCTTGTCCCTGACGGTCTCCGTCGCTTCGCTCACCTTTTCCTGCACGGTGGGGTTGTGCCAGAGTTCGATTGACTGATGCCTCATCTTCTCGTAGGTTTGCCGGCCGGATCGGGTGCCCAGGACGAAGCCCACGGCCGCGCCCGCTGCGAAGGTCAACACTTTCTGCATGACATCTCCTGACTGTTGTGTGGCTCGAGCGGGTCAGTCGGACCGTCGTCCGAATGCCCTCTACACAGCGTGCCCGCAACTGAAGAACCCAAACGCACATGCCCGCACTGTGGATCGGCCCGCGGACGCGGTGGTGAACGCCATCAACATGACGGCGCCTCAAACGAGAGCGTCGAGTGGTCGGTATTCATCATGGCGTGGCTATCAGCACTTCCCCTTCGAGGCCGTCGGGGTCCCGGAAGAAGACGCTCCGTGCAGTACCGAAGTTGTTGATGGCTCCATCGCTGGCGGCCGCGTCGATCAGCCGCTGCCGGATCACCTCGAAGGCTTCCGGTGAGGCCGCCTGCAGACCGACGTGGTCGATGCGACCCCGCCCCCACATCGGTGTCTGACGCTCGGCTTCGGTGTTGCCGTCGATCACGAAGATGTTCAACTCGGTATGCGGGCCGATCCGGATGACGGTCATCGTTTCTCCTCCGTCGCGGCCGTGCGGCCGCGTCGGTCCGACGTCGGCGTCGAATACGTCGGCATAGAACCTGCCCAGGCGGGCGGCGTCCTTGGATATGCAGGCAATATGGTTGACCCCATCGAGCAACATGATGTCCTCCGCTCTACATTCGGCGCTGGAGATCTCATGGGTCAACCGTCGCATATTGTGCTGCGCGAATCAGGGTGATCGCCGGGGCATGAACCGGACAGTCGCGGGTACTCCGTGTGGACGCTGCGCGCGCAGCAAGCGATGGCGGCGCGCCAGCCAGGTCTTCCGGCCTGAATTCCCCCTTGTTCGGGCCGGAGGGCCGCCTCGAAAGATGCTGAGCACCAGTATTGTTCAGGAACAATGCCAACGATAGCGGCACCGCCCCCATGCTTCGGGGGCGCGTACGCCCTCACCCTCACGTACCCGAAGGTCGCGCGCGCAGGACTGGACGTGCCGCGGGACCTCACGGTCCGGAAACCAGGCAGCTCCTCGGAGCCGGTGGTGATCGTCGTCGAATCCGACTACGTCGACATATTCGAGACGCAGGGATGGACACCGGAGCCGTCCGCGGAAACCAGCGATGCCTCGCGGACTTACATGACCGTCGATCCACCGCGCGGGGACACCCTCACCCTGGGTTTCGACACCTACATTCAGCCGTCGAGTCAGCTCGGCCACTCGGGATCGGTGTCGGTGTCGGAGAAGGGAGTCGATGTGGGTTCGCCATCTTCCTGTCGGCACAGTCGACTCGGGCTGACGAGAACGCGGTGACGCGTCAGAGCACCGAGTAACCGGCTGGCAGGGGAAGGCGGCCGGTCAAGGCCAGCAGCGCAGCGGGTGCTGTTCCCTGTGCTGCGGCCAGGCCACCGATCACGGCGAACGTCTCGGCTACCGCATCGTGGGGGACATCGGCGCTGACGCCGAGGGCGGCTGCCAAGTCGCATGTGTGCACTGTCAGCTCGAGGGTTCGGGTCGGGAGGTAGCCCTGCAAGGTCATCGTCCCGAAGGGTGTGCGCACCAGGGCGGTGGCCGGCGTGGCCCGGACCTGCTCGGGTACCCGGGCAACCAGAGCGCTCAGCGTAGCCATCGGGTCCTCTCCGAGGGCGGCGCCGGCGGCGCGTCCCCGCTGTGCCACTGCTGCGGTGTCAGCCAGGGCACCGGCGATGGCCAGGTAGTACGCAACGGCATCAACCAGGTCTACCGGGCCGGAGTCGTCGCCGGCGACGTCGAGGTAGGTCTCCACCGTCGTCAGCGACCTGCTGGTGTGCCCCAGCAGGTCGCGCACGGACCACTCACCAAGACCGGGGGAGTCATAGTGACCTGTCGCGGACGCGCTGACTTCGAGGAACCGTCGGGCGGCACTGTCGAAGGCTCGAGCAGCTGGACCGTCCATCAGCTCAGTATTGCAGCCGCCAGTGTTCACCGCCCGCACTCGGCGCCATCCCAGTCTGCCGGCGTCGACAGCGGGAATCGGGCCGTCATGAGGCGCGCGCGGATCGGTCCTGTGGCCGGTACCTCTAGCTCGGTCTCAGCCGCGACCAGTGAACGACACCGCACATGGCGGGGCTCACGTCGGTGTCAAGCCGTATCGGGCGATTACGTCGGGCAACCAGTCGGGTTCGCCGAATTGCAGTCCGTAACGCTCGGCAATTTCGGCGATCTGGGTGACATCCGGCGCGCCGGCGGCGATCAGTTCAGAAATTTCCAGGAAGCAATGTTCGAAGCCGGCCGGACTGATGATCTCGATCATGCGCGCCGGGGCGCCGCCGGCGTTCCACATGGCGTGCATTTCGCCGCGGGGTTTTGTGATGTATCCGCCGGATTCGAGAACGGCCTCCCGGTCGCCGGAGCGGAACCCGATTACACCCTGAGTAACTATCGAGAATTCGTCCTCCCGCGTATGTAGATGCGGCGGCACCAGCGCACCGACTGGGAACGGGTGCTAGACGACAGACGGCACCCCACCGGTGTCACGGCCCCAGAGTTTGAATTCGACCCCAATCGGGCCCAGGTCACCGGTCTGTCCGGTTCCTGGCGGCACGACGACCAGCGGTGGGGGATCGGTTACGCTCACGCTTCTCGCCTACTCACCGACGTTGACAAATCGGGTCACAAGTTCTCTGATCAACTTTCCGCCGACGGCGCAGAAATTGTCAACGGTCTCGGGGCATAGCCGATTGATGATCGTGGCTCCACGATCGATTCGCGAGTGACGAAGAAGTCCGACGGTGCCATGGCGTCAAGACCGAGACTGATTTGAGGGACCTTTACCGTCGCGCGAGGTCGCTCGCCCAACGCACGATGGGCAGATGGCCCGCCGCCAAAGCGGATCCATCACCGGCCACAGACAGACCCTTGCTTGTCGACGAAGAGCGTCAAAGTGGCGACTATGGAGTTGTGCGGAATTGTGGCCAACGCAAACGCCGCCGACCGGAACCGAACGAGTGAGAGATCCGGAGTGGCTCAATGGCTCAGCCCGCGAGTGCCCTGCCTCCTCGCGGACCCGCGACCGGGCCCACAGGCCGCATCATCGCGACCGCCGCGGTTGCCGTTACCTCGGCCTTCGCCGGGGGCGCCCTGCTCACACAGACCGTGATTGTTCCGCACTGGCGGGAAATGGATCCGGCCGCATTCCTGTCGGAATTCGCGAGCTCCGGGCCCGCCACCGGAGCGACGGTCTTCCCGTTCGAGGTCGCCTCGGTCCTGCTGCTGAGCATGACGACGTACTCGACCGTCACGAATCGCCGACCAGGCCGCCTTGCGTGGGCTCTGGCGACGACGTGCATGGTCGGGACCTTCGTACTTCTCCCGATCTACTTCCTGGGTGCGAACCTGGCCATGCTCGACCCCGCCTTCCCACCCCGGGCCGTGCACGCCGAACTGACCTCCTGGTATCGCTGGAACTGGATACGCACGGGACTGGGCCTTGCCTCGGCCGTCCTCTCCTGCATTGCACTCACTGCCAGCCGACGTGAGAACGCCACCACATCGAGGTGATGCTGGGGACAGCAACTACATCTTCCGGCGAGAAGCCGTGACCGAAGGTGCCTTCGGGTAGCGCTGGGAGCCCACGCTGTGCGTGTTCGGCGATCGTCTTGTCGCTCGAGGATCCCCGGCGAAAGGCTCACGGTGGGCAGGCCCATCCCGAAAGTGGATCCCGTACCGGACGTCTTCCCGTTGGTGAGTTCAGTTCAGTTCAGTCGCTCGGTGAGGTGTACCTCGACGTCGTCACCGTCGTTCTTGCCGATCGCCTTGCGGATGGCAGCAGCTACGGGCAGCTTGTGGGTGCCATCTCCCAGTGCCATGAACGCTCCGGTGAACGGGTGCGCGTCGATGGTCCCAGCGACCTTGACCAGACCACGGGTACCGAATATCCGTGCTGAGTCGGGTAGCTGCACGCACGTCCACGTGTCCCCGGGACGGACCTTGCTCAGCCGGGCGGTGAAGGTGATGTCCAGGGGTCGGGGATCTGCCATGCTCTTTCTCCTTCGCGGCCCATACGATGGTCGTTCATCGATCAACCCAGAAGCGTCCATCCCGCCAGTGGCGCATAGTGCGCACAAGGCTACTGCCGAATAAACAATCACTGCGAGTAGCCGCTCGAGAAGTCCTGCCCGTCTACGCTCACAGCGTGCCGTAGGAGGTGAATGATATGAAACAGCTTCATTCATCTGGCTGCAGACAGCTGGAACTTCTGGTCCCCGTTTCCACCCGCAGTAACATCCTGGCTGGTCGATGTATTGGACCAGCTTCGGAGGGCTGGAATCACTCTTGGAGGTTTACGTTCGCTCGATGGCAAGAGCGCTGACGAGGACAACGGAATTCGAGACGTCATGATGAGCATCGACGACCCCGAGCAGGAGGAATACTTCGTCAGTCGGCTGTGGGATGCCGGGGTTTTCCTCATAGGCCGCAACACCTACGAGATCATTGCCGGCTACTGGCCCACCTCCGATCACCCGTCCGCCGGGGCCATGAACGAGATCCCCAAGGTCATGTTCTCTCGTACCTTGAAATCAGCCGTACGACTGGGACCCGGATCGTCAGCGGTGACGCGGCCGAGGAGATCGCCAAGCTCGAGGCCGAACCCGGCAAGGACCTCGTCGCCGCCGGCGGCACCGAGTTCGTGAACTCCCTGATCAAGCTCGGGGTGGTGGACGAGTACCGGCTGTGAGTGTTGCCCGCTGCCACGAGCAAGGGGGCGCCGCTGTTCCCAGAGTTGAATAAGCCCGTGACCCTGCGTTTGGTGAAAAGCACGGCCTTCCCGTCCGGGATCCTCGAACTGGTGTATGCGTCAACCGACAAGTAGTACCGGCCCCTCCTTGCAATCGCTTGCGGCACAGGCACTGCCTTCGGCGCACTCCGGCGGGCGGACGTCACCGGGCGGGACACGGTTGCCGTGTTCGGTCTCGGATCCATCGGCCAATCCGCGATCCAGTTCGCCGCCGCCCTCGCCCTGGTCGGCCTCGGCGGAAACATCGAACTCGACGTGTCGCCCGACATCGTGATCAAGCAGATCTCGATCATCGGCTCCTACACGTTCTCCAACGTCGGGATGGGCGAATGCGCGCGCTTCGTCGCGCAGCACGGCATCGACGTCGACGCGCTGTTCACCGATCGCTGGAAGATCGAGGACGCCGAAACCGCGTACACGGAGTTCGACCTGCAGGTGCGCGGCAAGGCCGTCATCGAGTTCTGACACGGCGGGGTCTGATGCTGCGGTGTTTTGTCACGGCGGGTGCCCCGCATCCGAGTGGGGGGCTCGGATGCGGGGCGTCTGTGGTGGGATGGAGTTGTGTTGCGGCGCTGAGTCTGTCAGGCCGCAGCCGGGCCGGCCCGCCGGTTGTGCGAGGGCAGTGGTTTCCGGAAGGGGTCGACGCCGGGTGGTGGAATGAACCACGGGTGCCGGTCGTCGCCGATCTGCACCTCCCACCCGTCGTGGTGGATGAGCCGGTGGTGGAAACCACAGAGCAGGACGAGGTTGTCCATGTCGGTGAGGCCACCGTTGACCCAGTGGACCGCATGGTGCGCCTCGCACCACGATGCCGGCGCTCCGCACCCGGGGAATGCGCACCCACCGTCGCGCACTGCCAACGCCCGACGCTGCTTTCTGGTGGCCGTCCTGCTGGTCAACCCGACATCCAGGGGTGCACCGTGATCGTCGAGGATCACCGTGCTCACCTGCGCATCACACGACAGATGCCGGGCGGCGGTGATCGTCAGCGGTCCCATCCAGGCCGCCCACGCCACCCCCGTTTCCGCCAGCACCGCCGCCCAGTCCTCCGCAGAGGTGGGCCGGTCGCCAAAGGTTATGTCGGCTGGGCCGGTGCCTGAAGCCTGCGCGCCCGAGTCGCTGCGGTCGGTGCCGCGGGCGTCGGCGAGGTCTCGCGCCCGCACCTGCACGCTGATGTGGGGGCGTTCGCCGGCTTCGGTGCCGTTCAATCCTGCTGCGAGATAGCGACGCAGCAGTTCGGTGAACGCGTCGGCACGCCGCCTTCCCGGGGTGCGTTCGTCTCTGGCCCCGTCCATGGCCGGCCGGGGTGCGGCCAGCTTCGACATCGCGGTCAGCAGCATCTCGCCGGTCACCGCATCCAGATCGCCTTTGACCGATACCCGTCCGTTCAGGGTTTTCGATGCGTGCAGTTCGTTGCGGTCGAGGTCTTCGCTCGCGGGGTGCTCGTCGCTTTCGAAGATTCGCTCCACCTTCGCGATACCTTCTCGGATCAGGTCGGTGCGGGCCTGTGGTCCGTCCGCTGCAGTCAGCAACGCGTCCAGTACAGGATTCAGCGCGCTCAGCGGCATTCCTTTCGGCGGTCGTTCGCAGAACCGCAGAATCAGCCCCGTATGATCCGCGGAGATCTTGCAGCCGTAGAACTTTCCGGCGATCGCAGGCCGCGACCGCAGCCCCCGTGCCAGGTTCACGATCCGTCCCGCCGCCCCCGGTTCGAGCATCGTGTGCGCCGCCAGCCACGCCTTCGCGTTGGGATGGCCCAGCACGTCGACTCGGCAGCGCGAATCCACTGCGTCCATCAGTCTCACCCGAATCGCCTCGAGGCGGGTGATCTCCGCGGACACCGCCAGCACCGTCTCGAGCAACTGCGTCTCGGTCAACCGCAGCGTGTCGACGTCGGCCGGATCACCGTCCGGCAACGCCCCCTGAGTTCTCTCCCCGTCCCCCATGCATCGAGACTAGATCGAACACCAGTTCGAGTCAAGGGAATTACCTCAATTCGTCTGTGCCGATGCATGTTCAGCACGGTGCACCCCTTGCGCTACAGGGACGCGCAACGGAGTGTCCAGACAATTGGACACTTCCATCCCCGCTTCCCGGTCTACGTTCAGCAAGCGAAGAGGCAGTCCCCGCGCGATCGGGTGCCACTCACCGAACGAGGAACCATGGACGTTGCATTGACGGCTCGGGACCCCGGGAGGCCGGACGAATACCGTCGGCCCGGGGGCGGCTGCGAGTACGAATACGTACGACCGTCGAAAACGGGAGGGTGCCGGTCTCCGGTGAGCGGCGTCCTGCCCTGCTTCAGGTACCGGGCGAAGGGCAACCGGGGACGCCGGTGTGCCCGTCCGTATTGGCGTACAGCGTTTTCTCCCTGGGCCGAGGGCGTCGAACAGGTCCAGAGCCTGTTGATGCGCGGTTTGACCACGGCTAAGCCCTCCGCCGTGGCGTGCCGGGCTCGGGCCACCGGTTGGGGATACGTCATTGCGGTCCCGCCGGGGTGACCGACCAGCATCAGCGGTGCCGGTGCGGATGCGGGTCTCGGCGTCCACAGGATGCCGGAGATTTCACACAGAGTGAATTCGCGTTCAAGGATGTCGTCGAGGCGCTGTTCGGAAGTGAAGTGCATGGTGTGCCTTCGTGAGTACTCGTAAAGCGGCGCTCGCGGACGACCTATCGTCCGACCACGCTCCCGCGGGCGGCGACTCCCCGTGTGGCGGTGCGGGAGTTGTTCATTGGGAGCATCTTTCGTGTATTCCTGCTAATCTTGCTGGGGTACGTGCCTCAATCAGTTGGCATCGTCCATCATTTTTACCTCGAGGGAGAAGTTGTGGCGCACGGTCGTTACAAGGTTCGGGAGATCGCCCAGCAGGCGGGCCTCAGCGAGGCGACCGTCGACCGCGTGCTTCACAACCGCCCGGGGGTGCGTGAGGGAACCCGCGCAGAAGTCGCGCAAGCGATCGCTGACCTGGACAAACAGCGTTCCCAGCTGCGGTTGGCCGGGCGAAAGTACCTCTTCGACGTCGTCATGCAGGCGCCGCCCCGATTCTCCGGGGCATTCCGCGAGGCGGTGGAGGCGGAACTGCCGTCCCTCGCCCCTGCCGTGGTCCGGACCCGGTTTCACTTCCGGGAGACCGGCTCGGTGCCTGCCATGGTCGAGACACTCGACAAGCTCGTCACACGGCCTTCACAAGGTGTCATCGTCAAGGCGCCCGACACCACCGAGGTCTCCGACGCTATCGACCGGCTCACCGAGGCGGGGATCCCCGTCGTCACCTACGCCACCGACGTGCCGAACAGCAGTCGGGTCGGCTATGTCGGAATCGAGAACCGGGCGGCGGGGGAGACAGCCGCCTACCTGCTCGAGCAATGGCTGTGCGACAGCACGTCCAGTGTCCTCGTCACCTTGAGTAGCAACGCATTTCGCGGCGAAGAGGAGCGCGAGATGGGCTTCCGCGGTGCGCTGCGCCGCTCGGGCGGTGTCGGGGGGAGCGGCTCTCAGCGCACACTGATCGACATCTCCGAGAGCGAGGGCCTCGACACGACGGTTGAGCGTCTCGTCCTCGACGCGCTCGAACGCAACCCGGACATCGAGGCGGTCTACTCGATCGGTGGCGGCAACATGGCGACCGTGCGCGCCTTCGAGAAGCTCGGCCGCCGCTACCGCGTTTTCATCGCCCACGACCTCGATCGGGACAACAAGCAGTTGCTCCGCGACAAGAAGATCTCGGCCGTCCTCGATCACGACCTGCGGTCGGACGCGAACCTGGCCTGCCGCATGCTGATTCAGGGACGTGGCGGGCTGTCGGGCGTGACCACGGTGATGTCGCCGATCCGGATCATCACTCCCTACAACATGCCCTGACGGTGATTCAGGAGTATCCGCGCACGACTGCACCGCCCCGACAATTCGGGGCGGTGCAGTGCCGATGCGGACCGGGGACGGGGTGTCCTAGCGCCGGAGTTCGTGGGTGAGTGCTTCGAGTTCGTCGCCGCCGGCCATCTGCTGGGTGAGTTCTTCGAGGCTGATCTCGTCGAAGGTGCAGTCCAGTTTCTGCCGGCCCCGGTTGAGGAGCACGAAGTGGTCACCGACCATGTAGGCGTGGTGCGGGTTGTGGGTGATGAACACGACCCCGAAGCCCTGTTCCTTGGCGGCGGAGATGTAGCGCAGCACCATCCCGGACTGCTTGACACCGAGGGCGGCGGTGGGCTCGTCGAGGATCAGGACGCGGGCGCCGAAGAAGATCGCCCGGGCGATCGCCACGCACTGGCGCTGACCGCCGGAGAGCGAGCCGATGGGGGCGTCGACGTCGGGCAGCTCGATGCCCATCTTCGACAACTCGGACATCGTGGTGGCGCGCATACCGTTCGCGTCGAGGGTCTTGAGCGGTCCCTTCCGCAGTTCCTGGCCGAGGAAGAAGTTGCGCCACACCGGCATCAGCGATACCACCGCCAAATCCTGGTACACGGTGGCGATGCCCTTGGACAGGGCCTCCTTCGGGGAGCCGAACGTGAGGGCTTCACCGTCGACGAGCAGCTCACCCTCGCTCTGCTGGTGCAGCCCGGCCATGATCTTGATCAGGGTGGACTTGCCGGCCCCGTTGTCGCCGAGCACACCGGTGACCTCCCCGGCCTTCACGCGCAGGTTGATGTCCTGCAGGGCGATGATGTTGCCGTACTGCTTGCCGACGTGTTTCAGTTCGATCAGCGGGATCTTGTCGCCACCACCGGGTTCGGTATCGACGGGCATCTGTTCGATGGTACTCATGCGGGTCACCTCTTGGCGGCGTAGTTGCGGAAGGCGTTGTTGGCGATGACCGCGAACAGCAGCATCGCGCCGAGGAAGAACTTGAACCAGTCCGGGTTCCAGCCGGCGTAGACGATGCCCTGGTTCGTCATACCGAAGATGAACGCGCCGATCGCGGCGCCGATCGCGGTGCCGTAGCCACCGGTGAGCAGGCAGCCACCGATCACCGCGGCGATGATGTAGAGGAACTCGTTGCCGATGCCCTGCCCGGATTGGACGGTGTTGAACGAGAACAGCAGGTGCATGCCGACGAACCAGGCGGCGAACCCGACGGTCATGAACAACCCGATCTTGACCCTGGTGACCGGGACGCCGATGGCGCGGGCGGAGTCCTGGTTGCCGCCGACGGCGAAGATCCAGTTCCCGATCCGGGTCTTGAACAGCACCCAGGTGGCGATCGCGGTGAACAGCAGCCACCAGAGCACGGTGATGCGGACGGACACCCCGCCGACGACGAACGAGGACGCGAACACCTTCTTCGCCGAGTCGAAACCGGCCATGTCCGAGACGCTGGGGGTGGCGACCTGCCCGGTGACGAGTTTGGTGACGGCCAGGTTGATGCCGGTGAGCATCAGAAACGAGCTCAGGGTGATCAGGAAGCTGGGGATCTTCGTCTTCATCACCAGGTAGCCGTTGAAGAACCCGACCGCGAGCGAGACCACCAGGGCGAGGGCGGCGCCGGCCCACAGGTTCAGGTGCAGGTTGTAGGTGATCATCGACGCCGCCAGCGAGCTGGTGGTGACCGCGACGCCGGCGGAGAGGTCGAACTCCCCGCCGATCATCAGCAGCGCGACCGCGCAGGCCATGATCCCGATCGTGGAGGAGGCGTAGAGCACCGTGGCCAGCGCCTCGGGGCTGCGGAACGGGGGTGCGACGACCATGAAGAAGACGAAGATCGCGATCGCACCGAACAGGGACCCGATCTCGGGGCGGACCAGCAGCCGTTGCAGGCGTTTTTGTTCCTTCACCCGTTCGTCGTGGACGACCTTGTGACTGGCAAGGTCCAGATCTTGCTGTGTGGACATGACTTTCCTTCCGTTACGCCGACGGTGCCCGGCAGTCGCGATGCTGTGCCGGGCACCGTGCTCAGCGGGTTCCGGCCTTGGCGTACTCGGCGATCGAGTCGATGTTGGACTGGTCGATGAAGGAGGGGCCGGTCAGTGTCGGCATTCCACCTCCGATGGTGTTGCGGTTGTTCAGGTACAGCCACAGCGAGTCCACCGCGAGGTAGCCTGCAGGAACGGCTGCTGGTCGATGGCCCATTTGACGTCCCCGGCCTTGATGGCGTCGACGAGGGCGGCGTTGGTGTCGAAGGTGACGATCGTCGCGCCGCTGCCGGCGTTGGCCTTGGACTGGATGGCGGTCAGGGCGATCGGTGCGCCGAGCGCGACGACGTGATCGATGGAGGGATCCTGCTGCAGTTTCGCGGTGATCGTCGCCTCGACCGAGGGCAGGTCCTTGCTGTTGACGTTGAGGATCTCGGTTTGTCCCTTGAATCCTTCGATCACACCCGCGCACCGGGTCTCGAGTGCGATCTGGCCTTGCTCCTGGATGATGCACAGCGCCTTCTTGGCGCCGTCGGCGGTCAGGCGCTGCCCGGCCGAGATGCCGGCGAGCTTCTCGTCCTGACCGAAGTACTGGGCCACGCCCTGGGCCTTGTACTGGTCCATTCCCCCGTTGAAGACGACGAGGGGGATGTCCGCGTCTGTGGCGGCGCGCACGGCCGGCGACATCGCGTCCGGCTTGGCGAGGGTGACGGCGATGGCGTCGACTCGGCTGTCGATGGCGCTCTGGACGAGGTTGGCCTGGTTCGGTGCCTCGGGATCCGAGGAATACCGCAGTTCGATATTGTCCTTGGCCGCCGCGGTTTCCGCGCCCTTGCGGATGAGGTCCCAGAAGGTGTCACCAGGAACCTCGTGCGTGATCATCGCAATGGTCGCGCGGGGGGTGTCCGCGGTGCCCGAGGCCATGCCACTACCCGTTGCCTCGGGTTTGCCGCCGGTGCTCGAGCATCCTGCGAGTAACACGGCTGTGGCGATGCCCAATGCCAGGGTGGTCACCCGGCGTGTGCGCTTGCCTGTGAACGGGACGGGCCGGCCGTCGTGTGTATCCATGTGGTTGGCCTTTCGGAAGCCGCAACCATGCAGGCATGGAAAAGCAGCGAGGGAGGGGAGACAGGGAGAGTGTGGGTGGAGAACCCCACCGGACCGGACGCGGGAAGTCGGTTCTCGAGGCCCGGTGGGGAGAAGGTGACCTACCGCAGGGGCAGGCCTGCGGCGCGGTACGTGGAGTCGATGAGCTCCATGGTGGTGACCGCGTCGTCGGCGTCGATCGGGAACGCGGTCCCGTCGGCAAGGTGTCGAGCGAAGGTGTCGAGCTGGTAGGTGTACGTCGAGCGGGTTCCGAGGCGTTCGACGACGGCACCGCTGTCGGTAATGACGGTGATGCGGTCATCGCCGGACTGCAGCGGGTAATCGTGGGCGAAGGCCTCGCCCCGGTCCCCGACCAAGCGCAGGGTCATCTCGAACCGGTCCCAGGTCATCGAGTTGATGCTGGAACCCGTTGCGCCGCTGGGGAACACCAGGTCGATGTCGCAGGATTCGTCGACCCCGGGGTCGCGTTCGATCGCTCGTGCCGCGACGACGGTGGGTTCGCCGCCGGCGAACCGGCCGAGCTGCCGGTGCACGTGCAGGCTGTAGCAGCCGAGATCCATGACCGTCCCGCCGGCGAGGTCGAGGCTCCACCGCGGATCGTCCGGCTTGGGTTCGGGCATCCGCATGACCACCTCGACCCGCTGCAGCGTCCCGAGGGTGCCGTCCTCGAGCAGGCCGAACATCCGCTGAATGATCGGGTGGAACAGGTAGTGAAACCCTTCCATGATCGGCACTCCCCGTTCCCGCGCCGCGCGCCGCACCAGTTTGGCTTCGACTGCGTTGCGCGCGAACGGCTTCTCGGTCAGCACCGCCTTGCCGGCTTCGATCGCCTTCAGGTTCCACTCGGCGTGGAAGGCGTTGGCGAGCGGGTTGTAGACCACGTCGACCTCGGGGTCGGCGATCAGATCCGCGTACGAGTCGACGACCCGTTCGACACCGTAGGTCTGCGCGAACGCCTCGGCCCGGTCGCGGTCGCGGGCGGCGACCGCGACCAGCCGGTGACCCAGGATCTGGGCCGGCCTCACGATCGCCGATTCCGCGATCCGCGAGGCGCCGAGCACCCCGATCCGCAGGGATGTCACAGCGACAGGCTTCGCAGGAACGCGGCGCTGGTCTTCACGTCCGCCACCGGGCCCTCGCCCTCGGGTTCGCCGGCGAGGATGGTGTCCTGTTCGAGGGTGAACCAGCCGTCGAAGCCGGAGTCCACGAGGTGCCGGACCACACCTTCGATGTCGACGTCGCCGGTGCCGAGCGGGGTGTACATGCCCTGCGCGACGGCGTCGGTGTAGCTGAGCTCACCGGCCTGCACGCGGGCGGCGAATTCGGCGTCGACGTCCTTGAGGTGGGTGTGGGTGATCCGATCTGCGGCGGCCCGGGCCAGCTCGAGCGGGTCGGTGCCACCGATCAGCAAGTGGCCGGTGTCGAGGCACAGGGGGATCGAGGAGCCGTCGAGCACCCGCTGTACCTCGAGGTTCCTCTCGACCATCGTTCCGACGTGCGGATGCAGGACGGCGCGGATGCCCTGGTCCGATGCGACGCGGTGCAGCCGGTCGAGGTTGCCCAGCAGCGTCTTCCAGCCGGCGTCGTCGAGGTCGGGGCGTGAATCGTAACCGTCGGTGTCGGTGATTGCGGCCAGCACCAGGACCTCGGCACCGGCCGCCGTAAACGCGGCGAGGGTGCCGGTGATGTCCGGGACCGGGTCGTGATCGGGGTCGTGCAGCAGCACCGGCGTGAACCCGCCGACCGCCTTCAGGTCATAGGAGGCGAGAGTGTCGGCCAGTTGCCGGGGGTCGGACGGCAGGAAGCCCTCGGGTCCGATTTCCGCGGCCTCGAGACCGGCGTCGCGCATCTCCGACAGCACCCGTTCGGCGCCGAGCTGGTGTCCCCAGTCGGGAACTTCACAGACACCCCAGGAAATAGGTGCTCCTGCAATACGAATCATCGTCGAACCTCACTCATCTGGACGGGTCGGTGGTGGGAGAGGGACAGCGTGGCCGCCTCGGCGATCCACGCCACCTCGAGGGCGTCGGCGGCGGTGCACGGCGACGGTGCGGTGCCGGCGATTACCTCGAGGAACGCGCCGAGTTCGGCGCGGTAGGCGGCGGTGAAGCGGTCCATGAAGAACCGGTGCGGTGGGCCGTCCGGGAACGTGACGCCGGGTTCGAGATTGCGGACGGGGGCGCTTGCGTCCCAACCGGCGACGACGCTGTCCTGGGAGCCGTGGACCTCGAGGCGGCAGTCGTAGCCGCGGGGGTTGTAGCGGGTGTTCGACACCACGCCGAGGGTGCCGTTCTCGAACGTCAGGGTGGTGGTGGCGGTGTCGACGTCGCCGCAGTCGGCGAAGATGGAATCGCCCTGATTGGATCCGGCAGCGTAGACCTCGGTCACCTCCTGCCCGACGACCCAGCGGACGATGTCGAAGTCGTGGACGCTGCAGTCGCGGAAGATGCCGCCGGAGGCGGCCACGTACTCCGCCGGCGGCGGCGCCGGGTCGAGGGTCGTCGAGCGCACCGTGTGCAGCCAGCCGAGTTCCCCTCGCACGACGGCGTTGCGGGCGGCGACGAACGCGGGATCGAACCGGCGGTTGTACCCGATCTGCACCGGCACCGTCGACGTCTTCAGCCGCTCGACGACCTGGTAGCTCTCGTCGGCGGTGAACGCGACCGGCTTCTCGCAGAACACCGGAATCCCGGCATCGACGGCGGCCAGGATCAGCGGCGCATGCGCCGGGGTGGCGGCCGCGATCACGACCCCGTCCACGCCCGAGGCGAAGACCGCAGCTGCGTCCTCGACCGCGCGCGCCCCGAACTTGGCGGCCACGGTTGCGGTGACGTCCGGACGCTCGTCGGTGACGACGAGGCCGTCCACCCCCGGCAATTGGGCGAGGGTGTCGGTGTGGAATGCGCCGATCCGGCCGAGGCCGATCACGCCGAGTGTCGATCCCATCAGTCCTGCCCTCCGATGACGGTCTGGTCCCAGTCGATGACCGAGCCGGTGACGACGCCACTGCGATCCGAGAGCAGGAACACCACCATGTCGGCGATCTCGTCGACCTGCCCGAGCTTGCCCATCGGCACCTTCGCCGCGGCCTCGGCGGCCCAGTTGTCGTCGGCGCCGTGGAAGCGTTGCTGGGTCGCGGTCTCGCCCTCGGTCTCGGTCCAGCCGATGTTGAGACCGTTGATCCGGATCCGGTCGAAGCGGTGCGCGTAGGCGGCGTTGCGGGTCAGCCCCGCCAGCCCGGCCTTCGCCGCCACGTACGGAGCCAGGTAGGACTGCCCGCCGTGCTGCGCGATGGAGATGATGTTGACGATCGTTCCCGGCGCCTTCCGCGCCACCATGTCCGCGACGGCGGCCTGCATGGTGAAGAACGGGGCCCGCAGATTGACGGCCATGTGCTGGTCGAACAACTCCGGCGTGGTGTCGACGAGGGTGCCGCGGGTGGTCAGGCCGGCCGCGTTGCACAGTGCGTCGATGCGGCCGAATTCCTCGATGGTCCGGGTCACCGAGTTCGTCGCCTCGGCCGGGTCGACGAGGTCCGCTTGCACGAACCGGACCTGCGCGCCCTCGGAGTCGAGTTCGGCGGCCAGGGTCTTGCCGGCCTCGGCCCGGCGGCCGGTGAAGACCACTCGGGCGCCTTCGCGGGCCGCGGCTCGCACGACGCCTGCGCCGACACCTTGCGTCCCGCCGCTGATCAGAACGACTTTCCCGTTCAACAGGGTGGCCACTGGATTCCTTTCGTTCTGTCCCCATCGGCGTCTGTGCCGGTGGGTCGGTGATGCACACGGCCAGTCCGAGCAGCGACTGCACAATCCACTGTCTGTGCGCCCTTGCCAGTCTTGCTGTGACGCACGCCTCAATCAATACGGTATTCCCATCATTTTCACCTCACCGCCGCAGACCGGATGGCGATGGGAGAGCCGATGAGATCAGCTGTCGTCCCCATTCGCGGCCGCCAGGTCGGCGACCTCGAAGCACCGCAGGGCGCCGTCGCGTGCCCGGGAGAGTGCCTCGGCGACGGGCAGTTTCCGGAACTCCTGCGACATGTGCTCGATACCCCACGGTCCGTCGAAGCCGACGCGGCGGACCGCATCGATGAACTTCGGGACGGCGAATTGGCCCTCGCCACAGGGAACCCGGTTGTCGAAGGTGTCCTCGAGATCGGTTCCCCGCACGGCAGTCCAACCGTCGTCGAGTTCGACGCCGAACACGAAGCGCGACGGAATGATCTCCGTCAACGTGTGGTAGTCCGTCCCACCCCGGAAGGCGTGCCAGATGTCCAGGATGAGCCCGCCGTTGGGGTTGCCGACGTCCTGGACGAACCGCGCAGCCTGTTCGGTGGTCTTGACGTGGTGCGAGAACGGGGTGTTCTCGAACGCGATCTTCACACCCGCGGCGGCGCCGTCCGTAGCGAGCGCGTCGAACTGCTCGCAGAGCAGGTCGAAGGAGACGGCGATCCCGTCGTCGTCCGCGCCGACCTTGATGTTGTCGACTCCGAGGACGGGGGCGGCCTCGAACAGGTCCCGGCGGACATCGTCCGACGCTGCGCGGGCCTCCCCGGTGGTCCACCAGTTCGTGATCCACTCGAGTTGGACATGGGTGATGCCGTTGTCGGCGAGCATTTTCGCGACGGCGCCCAGGCCGATCGTCTCGCGCGCGGCGACCAGGTCGGGGCGGGTCAATCCGAATCCGGTGTAGCCGGTTCGGGCGACCGCTTCGATCCGGTCCCGGATTGGGACCGGACTGCGGTCCGAACCTCGTGCAGGCATCACGTCACCGGCTGAAGTCCAGCATGCGGCCAATAGTTCCGGACGTGGTGAGTGGGTCATGCCTCGTCGTACCCTTCGGTGGTCGTCTCGATCGTAGAACGCGGATGGCGAGGAAGTCGTAGAGCGACGGTCATGAATTCTTCACCGGGGTGACGGCGCCCACATTGTTCATCGATACGATCAGCGCTTCCGCCACCTCGATGGCGCGCAGACCGTCGCGGGCGGACGCCAATGGGCTGCGGGTCCCCTCGGTGAGGGCGTCGACCCATGCCTGCAACTGCCGCCGGTAGCTGTCGGCGAACAGCGGCCGCCAGTCCTCCGGGTACGTGGCCGTCGAACGCAGCGACGCGTCGACCGTCAGGGCGTGACTCGGCGCCAGGCTCACTGCTCCGGTTTCGCCGACCACCTCGCAGCGCACGTCGTAACCGTATCGTGCGTTGACGAACACATCGACCACGGTCAGCACATCGTCGGCGGTACGCAGCATCAGAATCTGCGGGTCGCGCCGGGAGGTGTCCATGGAGGTGGACTTCGGTGCGTGCCAGCTGACCTCGACGATCTCGGACCGGAGAAGCCAACGGGTGATGTCGATTTCGTGAATTGCGGAGTTGGTGACGGTGTCGGTCGAATTTCCACCCGGATATGCGGTCACGTTGCGGTGGGATGCTCGGATCAGCAACGGGGTGCCGACGGATCCGGACCGGATCGCCGTTGCCAATTCCTCGTACGGCGCATGGAATCGGCGCATGAAACCCACGGAGATCAGCGGATTCGCCAGTGCCAGGTGCTCTTCCCGGGTGACCAGGCTGGCGCATTCGTCGACACTCGGGGCCAGCGGCTTCTCGCACAGCACCGGCTTGCGGTGATCGAGGCACAGACTCACCTGCTCGGCGTGGGCGGAGTCGTGGGACGCGATGATCACCGCGTCGACGTCCGGGGCGGCGATCAGCTCTGCCGCGGTCGCGACGGTGCGGGCGCCGACCTCTTCCGCGATCGTGGCGGCGCGGGAGGCGTCGAAGTCGGTGATCACGGTGACCGTTGCCCCGGAGACCACCGCGTGCAGTGTCCGGACGTGATCGGCGCCCATCACCCCGACGCCGATCACACCCACCCGGACGGTCATGACGCCACCGCGGCCGGGTCGCGGCCGTCGAGAACCGCGATGGCGCCCTCGACCGCGGCACGGATCGTCAGGGCCATCGCCCGATCCGTGAACCCCATCAGGTGCGGGCTGAGAGTTGTGTTGGCGTGGTCGAACACCGGGTGGTGTTCGGGCGGTTCGCGATCGAAGACGTCGAGGCCGAGTCCCGCGAGGTGCCCGGACTGCAACGCCGCGTGCGCGGCGTCGAGGTCGATCAGCGCGCCGCGGCTGCAGTTGACCAGGATCGATCCCGGCCGCATGACTGCCAGCCTCGTCTCGTTGATCAGGTGATGGTTCTCCGCGGTCAGCGGCGTGTGCAGGGTGACGAAGTCACTCGCGGTGAGCACCTCGTCGACATCGGCACACCGGTACGCCTCGGGGATCTCGGCGAACGGATCGTAGGCCCGCACGGTCAGGTCGAACGCTTCGGCGATCTGGGCAACCTTGCGGCCGATCCGCCCGAACCCGACGATGCCCAACGTTGCTCCCTCGAGGTCCCCGACGGTCACGTTTCCGCGTTCGGCCCAGCGGCCGCGCCGCACCACGCCGGTCAGCGTCGGCAGGCGCTTGACCAACGAGAGCAGGTGCGCGAAGACACCCTCGGCGACCGAGACGGTGTTGGTGCCCGGGGTGATGACCACCGGGATCCCGCGCCGCCGCGCCTCGGCGACGTCGACGAGGTCGGTGCCGACTCCCGTGCGGGCGAGGACCTTCAGCGACGGCATCCGGTCGAGCATCGCTGCGTCGACGGTGAACGCCGCCCGCACGATCGCCGCCTCGGCGACCGCCAGTTGTTCCTCGGTGGGGTCGAGAACCAGTTGGTGATGGGCGGCCAGATACGGGTCGACGAGCTCCCGGTCGAGCGGGCCCAGGCCGACGAACAGTTGCGTGGAGATCGTTGTTGACATCAGCGTCCTTGCAGGTGTCGAAAGCGGTGGTCAGGCGGTGCGGGAGGCGGTGGTGCCCGCGACGACGTCGAGCTTCTGCCACTGCCCGGTGGCGGCGGAGGTCTCGGCGGCGGTGACGATCGCCGCCGCCGACGCGGCGTCGTGCACGTTCGAGTTCTCCTGCGGCCCACCGGTGACGGCGAGCAGGAACTTCTTGGCCTCGATCGTCTTGAGGTCGTCGAAGCCGAGGGCGTTGCCCGGGCCGGGCTGGAAGCGGGAGTAGTCGCCGTGCTTCGGGCTGGCGTTGACGGTGAGGTAGCCCTGTTCGGCGTTGGTGCGGCCCAGGCACACCTTCAGTTCGTTCATCCGCTCGAAGTCCCACTTCAGCGAGCCCTCGGTGCCGTAGACCTCGATCTGGTAGCCGCACTCGGGTCCGACGATCACCCGGGACGCCTCGATTGTGCCCACCGCACCCGACCCGGGGCCTTCGGAGCCGAACCGCACCAGCGCGGCGGCGTAGTCCTCGTTCTCCACCGGACCCATCTCACCGTTCTCGATGACCGCGAAATGGGTGCCCGATCCCATCGCCAGCTTCGGGCGTTCGGTGTAGACGGTGCTGGTGAGCGCGTTGATCTCGGCGATCGGCCCGACCACGTACTGGCACAGGTCGCTCGCGTGGCTGAACAGGTCCGCCAGCACACCGGAGCCGGCGAGTTCGCGGTCGAATCGCCAGGACAGGGCGCCGTTGGGTTCGTTGGCGTATCCGGAGAAGAACGAGGCCCGCACGTTGGTGATCCGGCCGAGGCTGCCCTCGGTGATCAGCTTCCGGGCGTGCTCGACGGCGGGGGCGTGTCGGTAGTTGTACCCGATCGAGGTGATTACCCCGGCGTCGGTGGCCGCGGCCTCGATCGCCGCGGTCTCGGTGTAGCTGCGTCCCACGGGCTTTTCGATCCAGAAGTGCTTGCCCGCCTTCGCCGCGGCGATGCCGATCTCGGCGTGCAGGAAATTCGGTGCGCAGATGGAGACGACGTCGACGTCCGGGTGCGCGAGCACCTCGCGATAGTCGGTGGTGCCCTCGGCGAAACCGAGGACATTCTTGGCGAAGTCGACACGGCTCGCGGCGGTATCGGCGGCGATCACCAGCTTCGGGGTGACCCCGAGTTCGGGGTAGACGATCGGGACGTCGCGGTACGCGCGGGCGTGCAGTTGTCCCATCCAGCCGACGCTGATCAGTCCGACTCCGACGGTGCGGGTTGTGCTCACGATGACTTCCTTTACTGGTCTTGTTCGGGGCGGGCGGTAGCGAACGCCTCGGACAGCGCCGCGGCGAGCAGGGTGGAATCGGAGCCGATGGCCACGAATCGGAAGCCGAGTTCGACGTAGCCGGCTGCCAGGGCGGCGTTGGCGGCGAGGATGCCCGCGGTCTTGCCGTGCTGGTGGGCGGCCTCGAGCACCCGCCCGAGGGCCGCGGTGAAGACCGGGCTGTCGAACTGCAGCGGCACCCCGAGTGCGAACGACAGGTCCAGTGGGCCGACGAACAGTACGTCGACCCCGTCCTGGGCGGCGATCTCGTCGACCGCGTCGAGGGCGGCGAGAGTTTCGATCTGGATCACCCCGAGCGTCGCCTGCTCCTCGGCGAGCAGGACGGAGCGGTCCATGCCCCACCGGCAGGAGCGGTTGTAGGTGGCGACCCCGCGGTCGCCGCGAGGCGGGTACGCCAGGTGGGTGATCGCGTCGACTACCTGATCGGGCTTGTCCAGGCGCGGCACCATCACACCGGCGGCACCCTGATCGAGGACCCGCCCGATCCGGATACGTTCCCCGGATTCGACCCGCACCACCGTCGGAACCCCGTAGGCGCCGGCGGCGAGAATCGAATCCCGCAGCGCGTCTTCCGATCCGGCACCGTGTTCGAGGTCGAGCAGGATCCAATCGGCACCGGCCGCGGCACACACCTCGGCCGCGGTCGAGGAGGCCATGCCGACGAACGTGCCGACGGTGGTCTCACCCTGTGCCAGACGCTGACGCAGGGTTCCGGCGTCGAGAGGGCTGTTGTTGCTCATCCGAACCACCTCTGCCGTCCCACGGCGTTGTCGTAATCGGCGCGCAGGCTCTGCACCCATTCCTGGTTCGAGACTTCGGCGGGGGCCACGTCCCACCAGACGTCCCCGCCAGGCAGGTCCACGTGCGGCACCGTCGGAACCACGATGACCACCGGCCCGGACACCTCGCGGGTCTGCTCCAGTGCGGTACGGACCTCGGCTGTGGTGGTGGCGCGGATCGCGATGGCGCCGAGGCCTTCGGCGATCTTCCGCAGGTCGACCTTCAGGTAGTCGCCTTCGAGGCGCGCCTTGTCCCCGCTGTCGGTGATGATGTCGCCGTCGGTGCGGTAGCGGAACTCGTTGCCGAATTCCCTTCCGTTGCGGTTCATCTGCAGGCGGTGGATGACCTGGTAGCCGTGATTCTCGGAGACGACGATGGTGACGTCGAGGCCCTCCTGGGCGGCGGTGACCAGTTCGGTCGGGGCCATCAGGTAGGTGCCGTCGCCGATGAAGGTGACGATCCGCTGGCCGTGGTTGCCCTCGGCGAGGCGCACGCCCATTGCGGCCGGGATCTCGTAACCCATGCAGGAGAACCCGAATTCGAAATGCGCGCGCCGGTCGCCGGTGGCGTCCCAGACCTTCTGCAGGTCGCCGGGCGGGCCGCCGGCGGCGGCGATGATGGTGTCGCCGCCGCGGGCATGCTCCTGCAGCAGCCCGATCAGTTGCGGCTGGGTGAGCACCGCACCGGTGACCGGCGCGTCCGGGTGCTCGGCGGGGTCGAATGCGGTGTCCGGGTCGAGGGCGGCGGCCCGGATCGGGGCCCAGTCCGCCTTCGCCGTCCGCACCGTCTCCTGCCACGCGGTGCTGGTGGTGTGTGCGGCAAGCGCGGCGGTCAGCGCGGCGAGGCCGAGACGGGCGTCGGCCAGGATCCCGGTGGCACCCTGCTTGCGGGTGTCGGCGTCGACCACGTTCAGTGATGCGAAGCGGACGTTCTCGTTCTCGAAGATCGACTGCGAGCCGGTGACGAAGTCGGTCAGCCGGGTGCCGACACTGATCACCAGGTCGGCCTGCTTGACCAGCTTGTTCGAGGCGAAGTTGCCCTCGAGGCCGACGCCGCCGACCTGCCACCACTCGTCGCGACTGACCGCGCCCTTGCCGCCGAACGACTCGACCACCGGAATCCCGACCTGCTCGGCGAGTTCCTCGAGTGCCGCGGTGGCATCCGAATAGTGCACGCCGCCACCGGCGATAATCACCGGACGCTCTGCCTCCCGAATCTGGGCGGCGACGTCGTCGACCTCCGCGGGGTCGGGCAGCGGGCGGCGGATCTTCCAGTCACGCGGTTCGAAGAACTCGACGGGGAAGTCGAACGCGTGGGACTGGATGTCCTGCGGCAGCGACAGCACCACGGCACCGGTGTCGGTGGGGCTGGTCAGTACTCGCATCGCCTGCGGGAGCGCGGTCAGCAGTTGCTCCGGGCGGTTGATGCGGTCGAAGAACTTCGCCACCGGACGGAACGTGTCGTTGACGGTGGTGTCGGATTCGCTGGCGTGCTCGAGTTGCTGGAGCACCGGTCCCTGGTGCCGGGTGGCGTAGGTGTCACCGGGTAGCAGCAGCAACGGGAGCCGGTTGATGGTGGCCAAACCGGCGGCGGTGACCAGATTCAGCGCACCCGGTCCGATGGACGCGGTCACCGCGAGGGTGGCGCGGCGGCGGCTGGCCTTGGCGTACGCGGTGGCGATGTGAGCGAGGTACTGCTCGTGCCGACCCTGAATGAACGGCAGTTCGTCGGACAGTTCGTCGAGGGCCTGTCCGAGGCCCGCGACGTTGCCGTGCCCGAAGATGCCCAGTGCGGCCGGGATGAGGCGGCGACGGTCGCCGTCGGCAACCGAGTACTGCGCCGCGAGATACTTCACTACCGCCTGGGCCGTGGTCAGCCGCACGGTCTTGTGTGTGCTCAGTGATGTCATGTCGTCGTTTTCTGTGAGTGCCACGAAAGTGCCTGAGGGGGAGGCGGGTTACCAGGGGCGGCCGTGGAGGACGATGGTCTTCTCCTCGGTCATTTCCTCGACCGCCGAGCGGACGCCTTCCTTGCCGATGCCGCTGCCCTTCAGGCCGCCGTACGGCATGAGGTCGGCGCGCCAGAGCGGGGTCCAGTTGATGTGGATGTTGCCGGCGTCGATCTGCCGCATCGCCCGCGTGGTCGCCGAGACGTCCGAGGTGAACAGTCCTGCGCCGAGGCCGTAGTCGTTGTCGTTGGCGAGGTCGATCGCCGACTCGATGTCGGCGGCGGACGAGACCGCGACCGCGGGGCCGAACAGTTCGTCGCGGCTGAACGGGGAAGAGGGGTCGACGCCGGCGACGACGGTCGGGGTGACGACGGCGCCGTCCCGGTCACCGCCGGTGAGGACCTTCGCACCGGCCAGCGCTGCGTCGGCGATCGCCGAATGTACGCGTGTGGCTTCGGCTTCGGAAATCAGCGAGCCCAGCCTGGTGTCGGTGTTCGCGGGGTCGCCGACGACGATGCTCTCGACCTTCGGGACCAGGGCGTCGAGGAAGTCCGCCTCGACGGACTGATCCACGATGACCCGCTGCACGCTGATGCAGACCTGTCCGGCGTTGATGTAGCCGCCGGCCGCGACCGCCGAGGCGGCAAGTTCGATGTCGGCGTCCGGGAGAACGATCACCGGGCAGGAGGCACCCAACTCCAGCGACAGCTTCTTGACTCCCGCAAGCGAACTGATGCGGGTGCCGATTCCGGTCGAGCCGGTGAACGACACCTTGCGAACCCGTGGGTCGGTGACCAGGACGTCACCGAGCGCGGAGCCCGGGCCGGTCAGAACTGACAGGGACTCGGGGGCGAGGCCGGCGTCGACGAAGCACTCGGCGAGTTTCAGTGCGGTCAGTGGGGTGGTGCGGGCAGGCTTGAGTACAACCGCATTACCGGCGGCCAGCGCCGGAGCGATCTTGTGCAACACCAACAGTGCCGGGTAGTTGAACGGTGTGATCGCCACGACGATCCCGCAGGGCTGGCGCAGCGTGAACCCGACCTTCTCGAGCCCGGTTCCGGGGTTGGCGTCCAGCGGCAGCGTCGAGCCGTAGAGCTGGCTGCCCTCGAACGCTGCCAACCGGATGATGCTGCCGGACCGGTCGGCCTCTCCGCGCGCCTCGCTGATCGGCTTCCCGGTCTCGGCGCTGATGGTCTGCGCGATGTCCTCCGCCCGTTCGTCGGCCAGATCGGCCGCACGCATCAAGGTCGCCACCCGCTCATGAGCGGGAGTGGCTCGCTGGATTCGGGCACCGGCCTCTGCCCGGTCCAGGGCGAAGGCGGCATCGGCGGCGGTGGCCACCGGAACCGAATCGATCACGCGGCCGTCGAACGGTGATCGGATGAGGTCGGTGGTGCGGTCAGTGGCGCCACGCCACTCACCAGCGAGCAACATGTCCATGTCGGCTCCATATCGGGACTCGTTCGCCGCCCACCGTGAGGACGGCAGGGCGACTGAGGATGACTTGAAAAGGGTTGGTGCCGAGTCGAATACCTGCCTCGCTCGGACACGTCTGTACCCGAATCGAAAGAGGATTCGGGCCGGGACGCCCGGCGCGGCGCTCGCGCGGCGGGCTGCGTGGCATCGCCGTCACCGGAGGCCGCAGCGGCGGTGAACTAGGCGTAGGCGGGGCTTGTCTCGTCGGACCTACGGATCCGCGAGCGCTTGTGCCACTTCGGTGGGGAATTGCTGATGCTCATGCAGCCAGTCTTGCTGTGACTGGCACCTCAATCAAGATTGATAACCCATCAAATTCACCTCATACGGAGGGTTGACGACCAGGAGGTCGAGTCGGTCGCCGACCAGGCTCAGGACGAGCGGCGTGTCAGGACGAGCGGATCACCGTCGGTGATTGCAATCGTGTGTTCGCTGTGGGCGGTCCGCGAGCCGTCGGCCGATCGGATGGTCCACCCGTCGGGGTCGTAGACGATCTTGTCGGTTCCGCGGGCGAACCAGGGCTCGAGTGCGAGGGTCAATCCGGGTCGCAGCACCAGGCCCCGTCCGGCCCGCCCCTGGTTGGACACGTGCGGGTCCTCGTGCATCGTTCGACCGAGTCCGTGCCCGCCGAATTCGGTGTTGACCGGGTAGCCGTAGTCGGCGGCGACCGCACCGATTGCCGCGGAAATGTCGCCGAGGCGCCCGCCCGGACGTGCGGCGTCGATACCGGCGGCGAGGGCGCGCTCGGTGGCCTCGATCAGTCGCTGGTCGTCCGCTCGGGGTGTGCCGACGATCAGGCTGCGCGCCGAGTCGGCCACCCACCCGTCGATCGATACCGCGATGTCCATGCTCAGCAAGTCCCCGTCGCGCAGGGTGTAGTCGTGCGGTAGCCCGTGGAGCACCGCATCGTTGACGGACAGGCAGATGACGTTGTGGAACGGACCGCGGCCGAATGACGGCGCATAGTCCCAGTAGCAGGACAGCGCTCCGCGCTCCTCGATCAGGTGCCGGGCGCGGTGTTCGAGGTCGAGCAGATTCGCCCCGACCAGGGCGCGCGATTGCAGGTCGTCGAGCAGTTCGGCGATGAACGCGCCGGTGGTGCGCATTGCCTCGATCTCCTGTGACGTCTTCAGTTCCAACACGCGCTCACACTCCACTTTCTCGCAGACAACCCGGTATAGAAATACCAGGCTAGTGGATGGCTCGGTATTTTCATACCGAGCGTGGCGTATCCTTGTCGCATGGTGCGATCCCCTTTGACGCCGCAGCAGCGCGCCGCCGGCAAGCGACTCGGCGCTTACCTCCGGCAGGCGCGCGGCGACCGCAAGCCCGCCGAAGTGGCGCATGCCGCGTCGATCTCACCCGAGACCCTGCGCAAGATCGAGACGGGACGTCTGGCAACTCCGGCCTTCACGACAGTCGCCGCACTCGCGGCTGTGCTGGCGGTCCCGCTGGAGGACCTCGCCCAGATCTGCCTTCCCGAACTGAACCTTCAGCAGACCGGGTAGTAAGCGAGGCGCCGCCGGAGTAGAGGATGCGGTCGACGCCGAGGGTTTCGACGCAGTACTGCAGCTGCGCCTGGCTGAACATCCCCTATGGGGTGATGTAGACGTTGCCGCGAACATGCACGAATAGTGCTCACCGGTCGGCGGCTCGGTGATCAGCTTCCCCACGGGGTCCGTTACCTGTCGAAGGCTCGCTGGTCGTCTCCCATTAGCCACCTATCCTCCCGGGGACGCCTCGCAGGCGCGAAAATGGGATCGGGTCGCCTGCCGACGCCGACTTTCCCTTGAGCCTGAGCTCGTTCATTAGCCTGGCGCCGGGGCCCCGACCTGGAAGGGTCACGCATTGTTGCTCCGAGCACGCCGGTCAGAATTTCGGTTCCCTTGACCGAGGCCCCCAGGCGGCCCGCCGTTGTGTATGCGTGTGGGATGCGGAAGGAGGACAACAGAAGTGAATTCATTGCCGGAACAGATTCCCGATGCTGAGCACGAACTGGTGGTCGAGTGTGTGTGCGCCATCGACGTGGCCAAGGCCTCGGGCAAGGTGTGCACCCGGACACCGGATCCGAAGCGACCAGGCCGGCGCGGCAGCACGGTGTGGGACGTCTCGGCCACGACTGCCGCGATTACGGATCTCGGCGAGCAGCTGGTGGCGGCGGGGATCGAGAGGATCACCGTTGAATCGACCTCGGACTACTGGCGGATCTGGTTCTATCTGCTCGAATCGGCCGGGTTGACGGTGCAGCTGGTCAACGCCCGCGATGTGAAGAACGTGCCGGGACGCCCGAAAACGGACAAGCTCGACGCCGTGTGGCTCGCCAAACTCACCGAGAAAGGTCTACTGCGGCCGAGTTTCGTCCCGCCGCAACCGATCCGGCAGTTGCGCGACTACACCCGGCTGCGGATCGATCTGACCCGTGATCGCACCCGCTATTGGCAACGACTCGAGAAACTGCTGGAGGACGCGCTGATCAAGGTGTCGTCGGTGGCTTCCAGTCTGGGTACCCTGTCGGTGCGCGACATGCTGGAGGCGCTGATCGCGGGCGAGCGTGACCCGCGGCGGCTCGCCGGTCTGGCCCGCGGCGCGATGAAAGCCAAGCACAACGCCCTCGTCGAGGCCCTCACCGGCCGGTTCGACGATCATCACGCCGAGCTGGCCCGGATGCTGCTCGACCAGATCGACACCCTCAACGCACAGATCGCGAGGCTCACCACCCGCATCGACGACCTGCTGGTCACCAGCATCGACGAGCCCGGTGACACGGTGCCGGCCGACGGCCACGACGCGGCGCGCGGCGGGTCTGGACTCACTGTGATCGAGCGGCTCGACGAAATTCCCGGCGTCGGGCGTGGCGCCGCGCAGATCATTCTCGCCGAAGTCGGACCGGACATGACAGTGTTTCCCACGGCCGCGCACCTGGTGTCGTGGGCGAAACTGTGCCCGCGCACCATCCAGTCCGGGCCGATCCAGCGCGGCGGTCGAACCGGCAAGGGCAATCCCTATCTCAAGGGAGTGCTCGGCGAGGCCGCCGCCGCAGCCGCCAAAACAAACACCTTCCTCGGCGAACGCTACCGGCGAATCGTCAAACGTCGCGGCAAGCTCAAAGCCCTCGTCGCCGTCGCCCGCTCCATCCTCGTCGTGGTCTGGCATCTGCTCATCGACACAAACGTCCGGTTCCACGACCTCGGCGCCGACTATCACACCCGCCACATCAACACCGAACGCAAGCTTCGCAGCCACCTCGCCCAGCTCGCCGCCCTCGGCTACCGGGTCACCGTCACGCCCGCTGCCTAACCCAAACACATACCTTCACAAACTGATCCGGCTCCGCAAGCTACGCCGGATGCTATCGCCTGCCACCCACCTTCGGCATTTTCCGGTCAGAATTTCGGTTCCCTTGACCGAGGCCCCCAGGCGGCCCGCCGTTGTGTATGCGTGTGGGATGCGGAAGGAGGACAACAGAAGTGAATTCATTGCCGGAACAGATTCCCGATGCTGAGCACGAACTGGTGGTCGAGTGTGTGTGCGCCATCGACGTGGCCAAGGCCTCGGGCAAGGTGTGCACCCGGACACCGGATCCGAAGCGACCAGGCCGGCGCGGCAGCACGGTGTGGGACGTCTCGGCCACGACTGCCGCGATTACGGATCTCGGCGAGCAGCTGGTGGCGGCGGGGATCGAGAGGATCACCGTTGAATCGACCTCGGACTACTGGCGGATCTGGTTCTATCTGCTCGAATCGGCCGGGTTGACGGTGCAGCTGGTCAACGCCCGCGATGTGAAGAACGTGCCGGGACGCCCGAAAACGGACAAGCTCGACGCCGTGTGGCTCGCCAAACTCACCGAGAAAGGTCTACTGCGGCCGAGTTTCGTCCCGCCGCAACCGATCCGGCAGTTGCGCGACTACACCCGGCTGCGGATCGATCTGACCCGTGATCGCACCCGCTATTGGCAACGACTCGAGAAACTGCTGGAGGACGCGCTGATCAAGGTGTCGTCGGTGGCTTCCAGTCTGGGTACCCTGTCGGTGCGCGACATGCTGGAGGCGCTGATCGCGGGCGAGCGTGACCCGCGGCGGCTCGCCGGTCTGGCCCGCGGCGCGATGAAAGCCAAGCACAACGCCCTCGTCGAGGCCCTCACCGGCCGGTTCGACGATCATCACGCCGAGCTGGCCCGGATGCTGCTCGACCAGATCGACACCCTCAACGCACAGATCGCGAGGCTCACCACCCGCATCGACGACCTGCTGGTCACCAGCATCGACGAGCCCGGTGACACGGTGCCGGCCGACGGCCACGACGCGGCGCGCGGCGGGTCTGGACTCACTGTGATCGAGCGGCTCGACGAAATTCCCGGCGTCGGGCGTGGCGCCGCGCAGATCATTCTCGCCGAAGTCGGACCGGACATGACAGTGTTTCCCACGGCCGCGCACCTGGTGTCGTGGGCGAAACTGTGCCCGCGCACCATCCAGTCCGGGCCGATCCAGCGCGGCGGTCGAACCGGCAAGGGCAATCCCTATCTCAAGGGAGTGCTCGGCGAGGCCGCCGCCGCAGCCGCCAAAACAAACACCTTCCTCGGCGAACGCTACCGGCGAATCGTCAAACGTCGCGGCAAGCTCAAAGCCCTCGTCGCCGTCGCCCGCTCCATCCTCGTCGTGGTCTGGCATCTGCTCATCGACACAAACGTCCGGTTCCACGACCTCGGCGCCGACTATCACACCCGCCACATCAACACCGAACGCAAGCTTCGCAGCCACCTCGCCCAGCTCGCCGCCCTCGGCTACCGGGTCACCGTCACGCCCGCTGCCTAACCCAAACACATACCTTCACAAACTGATCCGGCTCCGCAAGCTACGCCGGATGCTATCGCCTGCCACCCACCTTCGGCATTTTCCGGTCAGAGAGTGAGACGGCGCAGTGTGCCGCCCGGGGATCGGGAAGTCGCGCGGCGGGTGCGTCGGGTGTGGCGGGCGCGTTCGGTTTCGGAGAGGCCACCCCAGATGCCATAGGTTTCGGTGGTGGTGAGGGCGTGGGTGCGGCAGTCGGTGAGTACGGGGCAGCTCTGGCAGAGTTGTTTGGCGGCGTGCTCGCGCCGGGCGCGGACGCTACGGCGTTCACCGTCGGGGGAGAAGAACATGTCGGTGTCGGTGCCGCGGCAGGAGGCGCGGTGCTGCCAGTTCCGGTCGATGGGGTGGTGCGGATGATCAGGCACAGCAGATGGGTCGCTTTCGGAATTGAACGGTGACACGCTCAGTGGATCGCGCGGCGAGGTGCGACTGGCGGCCTGTCCGCCGATGAACAGCTGCGTTGCGATTCCATCAGGAAGCCCTGTGGCACCGACGTTCTCGTGTACTGCAGTCATCAGAGTGCGCTCCCGCATGCTGTGTCATGGCCTGCATAAAGCATCCCTCCGGCGGGGGTCTCCGGTCTTGCAGTAAAACGCACACTTCGTGCTGAAACGCGCACGGAGATGGCCTCGGCGCGGTCCCGTGGGTGGCGACGTCAGCGCCTGACGTGTCGTGTGGTGGTACCGCCATGCCGAAGCCACCATGGGCGCCGGAGGGGCGCCTGCCTGCGGCCGGTGACCGTGCCGTGTGGGTTCGTACCCGGGTGCCGGGTGGGTGTTGTGCCCGGGGTCGGTCTTGTGAGCGCGAGTCAGGTGGCTTTGCTTTCGGCGGGTCCGACCGCGTCGAGCACGGTGGCACGCGTCGAAGCGTCGGGGGTGAGGGCCGCCTGGACCGTTCCGGTGTTGAGTAGTTGCCGCCATCTGGCCTCGTCGAATGGTGAGGGGCGGGTATCGGAGAGGAACTTCTCGACGGTGTGGACAAAGCGCAGGGGGTCGTCCCGGAAGGGGAAGTGCCCGGCGTCTGGGAAGATGTCCAGGCGGGAGCCGGGCATTGCCGTGTGCGCGGTGTGGGCGTGGCTGACGGGGATGACGGTGTCCCGGTCTCCCCAGATGAGTTGAACGGGGAGACTGGCCGTGAGGTAGCAGCGGTCGAGCATGGTCACCGTCTGTCCGCGCCAGTCGACCACCGCACGCAGGGTGCGTAGGTAGGCCTCGTATGCGGTGGGGTCGGGCAGTTCGGTCAAGATACGCACCAGATCCGGGGTGTCGTGCAGCGCGGCACCGGGGTGCAGGGGGGTGCCGTGCAGCCGGGTCAACACCGTTCCCACCCATCGCACCGCGGGCACCGCTCCCGGCAGGCGCAGCAATTTCAGTGCCTCGTTGAGGATCGGTGTCGCTGCGAGGCGCAGGAGTGGGTGAACGTCCTTGGTGATGCCGCCGGCGGAGACCAGGATGAGCCGATCCACCATGTGTGGGAATTGGTAGGCGAATTGCATCGCGATGCCGCCGCCGAGTGAGTGTCCGATGACGGTGGCGTGGTCGATTCCCAGGGTGGAGAGTAGGTCGCGTATGCCGTTGGCGTAGGCGGCGACGGAGTAGTCGGCGCGGGGTTTGTCGGAGCGGCCGTGGCCGAGTAGGTCGGGTGCGATGACGGTGTAGTTCTCGGCGAGGTGCGGGATGATCTCGGTCCATGTCGTCGAGTTGTCGCCGATGCCGTGCAGCAGTAGCAGTGCGGGGCCGTTGCCGGTCATGCGGAAGGCGCGTCGGTATCCGTGGATGGTGCGGAACGTCAGTTGCGGCTCGGTGTTGGGTACCGGCCGGAGTCTGCGCATCCGGCTGGGGTTCATCGGACCCTCCTCGCTTGTTGCGTTCTACGTTGATTCTTCGCTGCGCATCGTCGATACCCGTGGCGACACGCCCCACCCGGGGGTGTTGACATCAGGTGGTTGTTGCCTGTCTCCCGTGCCCCGGAGTGGGCGCGGACAACGTTCGCTGGTTATTCGCGGTGGAGGCCGCGGCGTTACACGCGGGCGATCACCGAGCGCCGATCACCAGGCGCCGGGGCCCTGGGCCGTGCCGCTCGATGTCGCTTCCGATGTGGGGAGCCCGACTGAACCTGCTGCCAGGCGACCTGGCCGGCGCCGATCAGAGCGCTCTGAGTGCGCTCGGGCAGTGTCGGTGCCATCGCCAGCAGGCGGTCACCTGATTGCGGGCCAAGTGCACATCACGCGAACGCACACTCGACCGATTAATTGCATTTCAACCACTGACCAGACTGTCCGCGAGGTCCTGAGACAGATGTGTTGACGGAGTCCTGAGACAACATGCGAGTCCAGGTCCTCCTCAACCACGCACGGGCGCGGAATGCCTGACAACTTGCCCGCACGTTCAGCGGCGTTTCCTTCCCGGTTACCTGCAGGGCAGTTGTCCGTACAACTAGTAGCGTGTCGCTGCTAAGTGTTGGGATATAGGTGGCGGAGTTTGATGCGGGCGTCGTCGGTGGTGAAGTGCCACTGGACCTGGCGTTGATCGGCGTTGGTCTGTCGTTGCCAGGCGGCGAGTTCGGCGCCCAGGGTCTCGAGGTCCTCGATGCGCCGGTCCAGGCACTGGCGGGTCAGCACCGAGAGTTCGATCTCGGCGATGTTGAGCCACGAGCCGTGCTTGGGGGTGTGGTGGATCTCGAGTCGCTGCGCGAGCGCGAACGCCTCGGCCGGCTCGAAGGCCTCGTAGAGCGATCCGATGCCGTGGGTATTGAGGTTGTCCATCACCAGCACCACCGTCTCCGCGTCCGGGTAGTCCACGCACAGAAGCTCTTTGACCTGCCGGGCCCAGTCGATCTTGGTGCGCCGGGGCTGGGCATCGACACGCCGCCAGCCGGCCAGGGGCTCGACCCAGCAGAAGATCGAGCAGGTCCCGTGCCGCACGTACTCGGAGTCCTCCTTCAGATCGCGTCCCGGGCCTGCAGGGATCGGGTCACGCACGTGAGCGAGGAGCTGGTAGGGCTTCTCGTCCATGCACACCACCGGGCGAGAGGGGTTGTGGGGGCGGGCGTAGACCGACAGGACATCTTCCATCCGGGCTGCGAACTCCGCGTTCGCCTTTGGTGGGATGGTCCAGCACTTCTTCAGGTGAGGACGAAGTTTCGTTTTTTTAAAATCCGGCCGATGGTCGAGTGGTCCAGGTCTGGGATGTCCTCGACCAGGGCGACGTGCTTCTCCAGCAGTCGCAGCGACCACCGGGCATGACCCTCGGGCGGCTTCGAGCAGGCCAACGCAATCAACCTGGCCTCGATCTCGCCGGTGATCTGCGAGGGCACCGGTGGCAGGTCACGCTGCTTGCGCCCGATCGTGGCCTCCACGTCCTGACCGGTTTCAGCGAACCGCTTGGCCACCAGCCGCACCGTCTCACCCGAGACCCCCAACCGTGCCGCGATCACCTTCTTCTCATCGACCGCCCCGACCGAGGTGTCCAGCGCCAGCAACACCCGGGCCCGTCGGATCATCGAGGCCGGATGCACCCCGGTGGTGGTCAACCGTTCCAAGAACTCACGATCAGCCGAGCTCAACGTCACCGGACGCTTCTTCTGCGAAGGCATTGACAACAGTCCTGACCGGCAGAGGGGAAGGGGAAGTCTGCCGCCTCCAACTTAAACGAAACAAGGCAGAACTAAGCAGCGACACGCTACTAGGCACGTGACAGTGGTCGCCATGACGGAGCATCGGTACCGCACCATCGCGGACCAACTGGAGTGCGAGATCGAGCGCCTGAACGTCGGCTCGGCCGTCACCCTGGTGGTCGACCCGGTCGACGGCTCGGCCAACGCCGCCGCCGGTGTGCCGCTGGCCTGCTTCAGCGCGGCCGTCGTCGTGGACGGTGAGTTCACCGAGGCCATGACCAGCTGGCTGCACACGGACGAGCGCTGGTGGGCGTCACGCACTGGTTCGCCCTACCTCACCAGCGGCTGCCGGTCCGTCGCGGACGCCGCCGTGTCGATGCTGCGCCCGCACCCGCGCAACTGGGACGCGTGGACCCGCGTCGCGCAGAAGGCGACCCGCATCCGGATCCTCAGCTGCAGCACCCTCGACGCCGTCCTGGTGGCCACGGGAGCCGTAGATGCGTTCGTCGACGCCGGAAGCGACACCCACCGTCTCATGGACATCGCCGCGGCCGTTGTCCTCGTTGGCGCGTCCGGTGGCGTCGTCCTTGATGCCTTCGGCCGGCCCGTCGAGTTCGACACCGACCTCACCCGCCGCTGGAGCGGGATCGTCGCGGCCACCCCCGAACTCGGCGAGGAGCTCCGAACCCTCATCGCAGAGGCGTAGCAGCCCGTGCATCCTGGGTAGCCGGAGCCTGATCCCGGCAAGCCCACAGCCTGAGCACGGACCGTCCTGCAGAGGGATCGCTCGACAGGGCCGCGGCTACCCTCAGGAGTGGAGCACTACGTTTCAACGAAGCTGTTTTCGGATCCGCTCGAGCAGCCATGACTCGACGCCACTGAGCGCCGTCCCGGCCATTGTCGTGGGGTGCCCGTGCCCGTGGGGACCCGGTTGGCCGGCCAGAGCCGAGCGCCCTGACGATGCGCGACGACTTCAGCGCCCCACCGAGGCGATCGGCCCCCTTCCGGGTCTGACCAACCGCCCACCACGGTAGTCCCGGAAGGTGTCGGTGCGGTGGCGGGCATGTGGCCGGCGAGTGTTCGCGTGTGCCTCTTGTCCGCGCCGGCTTGGTAGGTGGTCGGGTGCCGCGCAAGCCGGGGGATGAGCGCCCTCGAAACCGCGGAAAGGTCACCCGCCGCGAAGGAGCCGACGGGGTCGCGGAAGCGCTGCATACAGCCCGTACCGCGGCCGGAGTCTTCGAACCGGGCGAGCTGCCCATCGACAGCTACGACGACCTCAACGTCTCGGAGACAGTGGCTGCAGTCAAGGAAGTGACCGAGCCGGCCGACGTGCGCGCCATCGTGGCGGACGACCTGACCTCCCGGGAATGACCGTCCCGCCGAAACCGCTGGCCCATGGTGTCGAACGAGCAGTGATCGTTCGCTGCCTCACTCGCCGTCGGACACACCATCGCGATCGACGGCGATACACCAATCCGATCACCGTTCTGTGGATCGTCCGGATTCGGACCCACTCGGTGAATGACGGGGGCCGTTCATAGGGTCAGGACCCGCTGGTCGTCCGGGCCCGCATGAGTGCCTCTTGATGTTCGCGGACGTCTTCGCCGTGGGCGGGTGACGCGGCCCAGCTTCCGTCGGGGTGGAGCACCCAGCACCGGGTCCTCGGGTCGAGCGCCGAATCGAAGAGGCCGCCTAATTGCGTGGTGAGCCGCGGATCTTTCACCTGGACTCCGGCCTCCACCCTGCGGTCGAGGTTGCGGTGCATCATGTCGGCGCTGGCGATCCAGTATTCGTCCGCCCCGCGGAAGTGCAGGACCCGCGAGTGTTCGAGGAAACGGCCGAGGATCGACCGGACGTGGATGTTCTCGCTCAGTCCGGGCACCCCCGGTTTCAGCGCGCAGATTCCGCGGACGACGATCTGCACGGGCACACCGGCCTGCGACGCACGGTAGAGCGCGTCGATCACCTGTTCGTCCACTAACGCGTTCGCCTTCAAGCGAATACCCGCGTCCTCGCCGCGAAGTGCGCGCGCCACTTCGCCGTCGATCCGCTCGATGATGCCCCGCCGTATGCCGTAGGGCGCGACGAGGAGGTTGCGATACTGGGTTTTCCGTGAGTAGCCGGTGAGGGAGTTGAACAGGTCGGTGAGGTCGGCGCCGATCTCCGGTGCCGCGGTGAGCAGACCGATGTCTTCGTACAGCCGGGCGGTCTTGGGGTGGTAGTTGCCGGTGCCGATGTGGCAGTAACGCCGGATGGTGGACCCCTCGCGGCGGACGACGAGGCACGTCTTGCAGTGGGTCTTGAGCCCGACCAGTCCGTACGCCACGTGTACGCCGGCTTTTTCGAGTTTGCGGGCCCATTTGATGTTCGCCTGCTCGTCGAATCTCGCCTTGATCTCGACCAGTGCGACAACCTGTTTGCCGGCCTCGGCGGCGGTGATCAGGGCGTCGACGATGGGGGAGTCGCCGGAAGTGCGGTAGAGCGTCTGCTTGATGGCCAGAACCTGGGGGTCGGCGGCGGCCTGTTCGATGAAGCGTTGCACGCTGGTGGAGAACGAGTCGTACGGGTGGTGGACCAGGACGTCGCCGTCGCGGAGGGTGGAGAAGACGCTCTTGGGTGTTTCCCGCTCGCCGAATGCCGGATGCGTTGCCGGCACGAACGGCGCGTCCTTGAGGGCGGGCCGGTCGACGGCGTACACCTGCCACAGGCACGACAGATCCAGCAGTCCGGGCACCTGGATGACGTCGCCGGGGTCGACGTCGAGTTCGCGCAGCAGGAGGTCGAGCATGTGTTCGGTCATGTCGTCGGCGACCTCGAGTCGGACCGGGGATCCGAAGCGTCGGCGGGCCAATTCCCGCTCGAGGGCCTGCAGAAGATCTTCGTCGCGGTCTTCCTCGACCTCGAAATCGGCGTTGCGGGTAATGCGGAACGCGTGGTGCTCGACGATCTCCATGCCGGGGAACAACGCGTCGAGGTGCGCAGAGATCAATTCCTCCATCGGGAGGAACGCGTCGATGGACGAGGGTGTCTCGTCGCGGCGGACGCGGACGAACCGGCCCACGTTGTCCGGAACCTTGACACGCGCAAAGTGTTCGCCACCGGTGAGCGCGTCCTTCACCGTCACCGCGAGGTTGAGGCTCAGGCCACTGATGTAGGGGAACGGGTGTGCGTGGTCGACGGCGAGCGGTGTGAGGACCGGGAACACCTGGTCCTGGAAGTGCACAGTCAGCCGGGCATGGTCGTCGTCGTCGAGATCGGACCAGCGGACGATCGAGATCCCCTCGGCGGCCAGCGCCGGCCGCACGGAGTCGAGGAACACCCGAGCGTGTTTGTCCGAGATCTCCTGGGTGAGCTTGGCGATCAGTGCGAGCTGCTCACGAGGGGTGAGGCCGTCGGCGGACCGCACCGAGAGACCGGTTTCGTCGCGGCGCTTGAGACCGGCGACCCGGACCATGAAGAACTCGTCCAGGTTGGAGGCGAAGATGGCGAGGAACTTGGCGCGCTCGAGCAGCGGCAGCGACGTGTCCTCGGCGAGTGCGAGCACCCGTGAATTGAAATCGAGCCAACTGAGTTCACGGTTCAAGTAGCGATTTTCGGGGAGCCCGTCGGCGAGCGCACTCGGCACTGCGCTGGTCGCGGCTGGCGGCGCCCCGGGAATGGTCGGCGGTGGCGCGAGGACGCGACCGTCGCGTCCACCGGTCTCCACATTGATGTCGGTGTTCTGATCGGGTGCGTCGCCGTTGCTCACTCCTCGATCATCCACCCTCCGCCCACATCCGTCCTGTAGAAGAATCGTCATACCAAACCGTCGATCCGGGGGTGAGACCGTATGTCGCCGAGTGCCCGCGAGCGGAAAAGGTGCCCTGTCGGCTGCCCGGTCCGTTGGCAAGGCGCCTGGATCAATTCGACGGCGATCACGAGATGCTTGCCGGGTTGTTCGACGGTAATCAACTCGCGGAGCAGGTCGAGGAACAGTTCGAGAACACTGACCGTCGTCACCGAGGTGGTCCTGATCCCGAACATCGCGTTCGTCACCGAACCTCTGCGGGGCCACGATCTGGGGGTGTGGGGATCCCGGCCGAGTCGGCGCCGTGGGCGCCGGGCAGGTTTTCCCGGCCTTGTTGCCGGCGACCGGCAGGATCGCCTTCAGTTCGGGGTCGACCGCGAACAACACCTGCAGCTCCGAGCGGCCACTCGACCCCGGACTGAGTTCCTTCATGTTCATGTGACCTGATGCCTTCACCGTATCGACCAGAGGCCGGCAGAGCTGCGGTCCGCGAGTAACTCGAGTGCGGCAATCACCTGCTCGTACGACGACTGATCCAGTGCTAACAGCCACTCCTCACATTCGAGTGGTGTCGTGCGCGGTGGATCATGATCGGGCACGGGCTGTGGTGCAGGAGATGGTGGCTCACCGATCCGAGGATTGCGCCGGCGAGACGACCGTGGCCGTGGCTGCCGACGACAATCAGTTGCGCGTCGGTGGCCCGATCGAGGATCAACCGGGCCGGAGTCGTCGGCTCGACCACCTCGGTGACAGCGACGCCGGGGTACCGCTCCCTTACCTCGGCGAGGTGTGTGGCCAGCACATCATGTTCGGATTCCTCGAGGGCATCCCGGTCCACCAGGAATGGGATGGTCACGTTCCCGGCCGCGTGCCGGGGCGACCACGCATGGACGGCGACCACGGGTGCCCCGAACAGGTGCGCGAACTCGAAGGCAGCGAACACGGCGGCGGCGCTGGAATCACTGTCATCGATGCCGACGACGACCGGCCGCCGATCCGGGAACATCTCGGACTGTTGGCGGCACACCGTGATCGGGCAGGTGCCATGCCTGGCGAGTGCGATGGCGGTCGATCCCGCCGTCAGTGCCCCCACACCCGGTGGGCTGCCGGCACCGAGCACGATCATCCCCGCGGTCGCACCTGCTGCCGCCAGCGCCGGAGCGGTCGGGCCGGGCACCAGGTCGGAGTGCACGTCGAGTTCGGGGAATCGGAGGCGCACTTCGGTGGACGCTTCATCGAGAACCTTTTCACCGGCCTTGCGGTGTTGAGCGATGGCGGGCCCCTGCCCCATGACCGCGACATCGGTCATCAGGTAGAGGGCCTCCGGGAGGGTGTGCACGACCCGCAGCGGTGTCCCGGTGCGGGAGGCGAGTGCCGCTGCCCATGCAGCAGCTCTACGGGCGGCCGGTGATCCGTCGACACCGACCACCACCCCTCGACTTGCCGGTGTGTTCATGTCGAGTCCTTTGGTAGGAACACGATTGGTAGGAACACACGATGCCGACCCCGCCGACCCACGTCGCCGAGCGGCTCCGAGCTGTCCGTGTACACGAACGTCGTTACCCAGCGCAGGAGCTCGCCTGGGGTGGTTGACTCCTGCCGTACGTGGGTCGGTCAGGTCGCGGGTGCGATGGGGTTGCCCTGCCAGCGGGTGGACGGTGGGACGGTGTCGCCGCGCATTACCAGTGAGGCGGGGCCGACGGTGGCGCCGTCGCCGAGGGAGGCGGCGGGAAGGGCGACGCAGTGCGGTCCGAGGGTGGCGCCCGCGCCGAGGGTGACGGTGTCCAGGCTCATGATGCGGTCGTGGAACAGGTGGGTCTGCACGACGCTGCCCCGGTTGACGGTGGCGCCGTCGCCGAGGTGCACCAGATCGGCCTCGGGGAGCCAATAGGTTTCGCACCACACGCCGCGTCCGAGGTGGGAGCCCATGGCCCGCAGCCAGGTGTTCAGTGCGGCGGTGCCGGTGGCTGCCCGTGCGAACCAGGGTGCGGCGACCGTCTCGACGAAGGCGTCGCAGACTTCGTTGCGCCACACGAACGAGCTCCACAGCGGATGCTCGATCGCCTCGATGCGTCCGACGAGGACCCACTTCGCGGCCACCGACACCGCGGCGGCTACCGCACCGGCGAGGATGAGGACGACACTGCCGAGCGCGGCCGCGGCGAGGTAGCCGAAGGTACCGGCCAACGCCTCGAGCCCGAACAGCACGCCGAGCCCGATTCCGAAGCTGATCACGACCGGGATCAACCGGCATGTCTCGACGGCGGCGCGGGCGATCTTGAGCCGCAGCGGCGGCGCGAAGGTGCGGGCGGCGTCCGTCTCGTTCGCGGCCCGCCGCAGTCGCACCGGCGGGCTGCCCAGCCAGGACGAGCCGGGCTTCGACTTGTTCGGCGCGGCGGACAGCACCGCGACCAGACCGTTCTTCGGTACCCGGCGTCCGGGCCCGGTCATGCCGGAGTTGCCGAGGAAGGCGCGTTTGCCGACCTTGGCCCGCTCGATCCGCAGCCACCCGCCGCCGAGTTCGTAGGCGGCGATCATGGTGTCGTCCGCGAGGAATGCGCCGTCGGCGACGGTGGTGAACTTCGGCACGAGCAGGACGGTGGAGGCCTCGACGTTCTTCCCGATCTTCGCGCCCAGCAGGCGCAGCCAGCCGGGGGTCAGCATGCTCGCATAGAGCGGGAACAGGAAGGTGCGGGCGGCGTCCATCAGACGCTCGGTGGCCCAGACCTGCCACCCGATGCGGCTGCGCACCGGGTGATATCCCTCGCGCAGGCCGATGCCGAGCAACCGGACGGCGAGGACGGTCAGGGCGGCGAACACGATGAGTGCGAGCAGGGTGGCGGCGGGAAGCATTGGCAGCGCCGCGGCGGCGGCGGCACCGACGGTTTCGGCGCCGCGGATCCACCAGCCGAGCAACGCCAACCCGCAGCCCAGTGCGATCAGCGGCATCGCGGACAGCGCCAGCGAGGTGAGTCCGTAGACCGGCACCCATCGGGTCGCGGGCTCGGGACGCTGCGCCGGCCACCGGTGGCGGGCCTTGCCGACCTTGGCGGCGGGTGATCCGGCCCAGCGCTGACCGGCCTTGACCTTGCCGAGCACCGCGGACCCGGGGGCGATCTCGGCGTCGCGCCCGATCGTGGCCCCGGGAAACAGTGTCGACCGGGCGCCGACCGTCGCGCGTTCGCCGATACTGATCGACCCGACGCGCAGGACGTCGCCGTCGAGCCAATAACCGGACAGGTCGGTCTCCGGTTCGACGGAACAGCCGTCACCGAGTTCGAGCATCCCGGTGACCGGGGGCAGGGTGTGCAGGTCGATGCCGCGGCCGATCTTCGCGCCCAGCGCGCGGGCGTAGTAGATCATCCACGGTGCACCGGACAGGTTCGCGGCGCCGCTGGCCTCGACAAGGCGTTCGGCCAGCCACAGTCGCAGATGCACCGAGCCGCCACGGGGGTAGGTGCCCGGTGTGAGCGTCCGCAGCAGGATGCGGGCTCCGAGCACGGAAATGGTCATTCGGCCGAGCGGGGTGATGAACAGCAGGAACATCGCCGCCACCGCCGGCCAGGGCAGCGTCGGTGCCCAGGGGAGGTCGACGAACCGTGCCGCGATGTTGTTCGCGAGCGCCAACCAGGTGACCCACTGCAGTCCGGTCAGGGTGCTCAGTGGCACGGACAGTGCGAGCTGCGCCCACTGGGCGCGGCGCGATGTGGGGGTGACTGTGCGCGCTTCGACCACTGACGCAGGGGCCAGGTCGTCGAGGAACTCGGCCAGCGATCCCAGCCGCGGGTGGTCGTACAGCTGGGCGACGGTGACCTCGGGGAACCGTTCCCGCAGGGCACTGACCAGTTGGGCGGCGCTGAGCGAGCCCCCGCCGATCGCGAAGAAGTCGTCGTCGGGCCCACCCACCCGCGCGCCGAGAATCCGGGCCCACAACTCGGCGACCCAGGCCGCGGTGCCCTCCAGCTCCGCCGCGGCGGCCTCGTGCGGGCCGGTACCCGGCAGCGGCCAGGGCAGTGCATTCCGATCCACCTTGCCGGAGGTGCGGGTGGGCAGCTCGTCGAGCACGGCCAGGCGGGGCACCAGTGCGGCCGGAAGCTGTCCGGCCAGCAGGGCCCTGGCCTCGTCAACATCGAAGTCCTTCGGTGCGGCGAGGTATCCGACGAGCAGCGCGCTGCCCGAGGCGGTGGTGCGGACTGCGGCAGCGGCCCCGGCGACCCCGGGCAACGACTGCAGCGCCGCGTCCACCTCGCCGAGCTCGATGCGCCTGCCACCGATCTTGACCTGGTCGTCGGCGCGGCCCTGGAACAGCAGCCCGGCGCGGTCCAGCCGCACCAGGTCGCCGCTGCGGTACGCGCGGTCCCAGCCCAGGGTCGGCATCGGCGCGTACTTCTCCGCGTCCTTGGCGGGGTCGAGGTAGCGAGCCAGCCCGACCCCGCCGATCACCAGCTCACCGACCTCACCCTCGGCGACCGGGTGGCCGTCGGCGTCGACGACGGCCAGGTCCCAGCCGTCGAGGGGCAGTCCGATCCGGACCGGTCCGGTCCCGGTCAACGGCGCGGCGCAGGCAACGACGGTGGCCTCGGTGGGACCGTAGGTGTTCCACACCTCCCGGCCCGGCACCGCCAGGCGCGCGGCCAGTTCGGGTGGGCAGGCCTCGCCGCCGAAGATCAACAGCCGCACCGATTCCAGCGCCTCCGCGGGCCACAACGCCGCCAGCGTGGGCACGGTGGAGACCACGCTGATCTCGCGGGAGATCAGCCACGGACCGAGATCCATGCCGCTGCGCACCAGCGACCGCGGCGCCGGGACCAGGCAGGCCCCGTGCCGCCACGCCAGCCACATCTCCTCACAGGAGGCATCGAAGGCCACCGAGAGACCGGCGAGGACCCGGTCGCCGGGGCCGAGCGGGGCGCCCTGCAGGAACAGGCGGGCCTCCGCGTCGACGAAGGCGGCGGCGTTGCGGTGTGAGACGGCGACCCCCTTCGGGGTGCCGGTGGAGCCGGAGGTGAAGATGATCCAGGCGTCGTCATCCGGCGTCGGGACACACACCTCGGCCGGCACCGACGCCAAGGCCTGGGCGCCTTCCGCGGTGACGATCGTCTTGACCCGCGCCTGACCGAACACCAACTCGGCCCGCTCGTCCGGGTCGTCGGCGTCCACTGGGACGTACGCGGCGCCCGCGGCCAGCGTGGACAGGATCGCCAGATACAGCTCCCGCGAACCCGAGGGCATCCGGATGCCCACCCGGTCGCCGGCCCGCACCCCGCGGCCCGCCAGCCGGCGCGCACCCTCGCGTACCTGCACGATCAACTCCGCATACGTCACGGTGGCATCGCCGTCGTCGATCGCGGGCGCGTCCGGGTACCGACGGGCGGTCGCCTCGAGGATGTCGAGCAGGGTGCGGGGCGGGGCCGCGAGATCACCGCGGGTGAATTCGGCGGGAAGGAGCCGTTCTCTGAGTGAGACGGACATGGAGAACCGTTGTTCCTCTCTGGGGTGGGCACGCCGGGGTCTGAGGTGGGCAGGCCGGGGCCAGGAACCCGAGATCGATGAGCGACAGTGGCGCGGGCGACGGAGGTCGCGTCGGCGTCAGGCGTCAGGCGCCGATGTCGGCGAGTTCCTTCGGATGGCCCAGGGCGCGCAGCGCGAGCCGATGCAGGGTCCGGCGTTCCTTCACCGTGAGATCGGCGAACACTGTGTCGGTGGCGCCGTCGACCAATTCTTCGGTCCGCGCCACCGTCTGCTCGCCGTCCTCGGTCAGCGAGAGCAGCTGCTTTCGCCGGTCCTTGGCGTGTTTTCTTCGCACCACGAAGCCTCGTTTCTCCAGGCCGTCGACCAGGCGCACCATGTCGCTGCGGTCGACGGCGAGAACGTCGCACACCTGACGTTGGGTGAGTTCACCCTCCTGCTTCAGGCACGCAAGGATCCAATGCATTCGAAGGGATAACCCCTCATCGGCCAGCGCAGAATCGAGCTGCACACGCCCCACCCGATGGAGGTCGGCAACGACGAATGCTGCGCTGCGCAGCAACGCGTCGGGAGGGGTGGTCGATTTGGGCACGCCGACCACCGTAGCACTTTGCGGGGGATGCAGATGATGGGTGACACCCGCAATCGTCGGCGTGTCGCCGCAGGTAACGGTCTTGACCAGCGGTGATATCGAAGATTATTGGTCGACTCACACCCACGCGCTCGGCGTGGTGGGACAGTGGAGTCATGGGGTTCGCCGACCACCGAGGAGGGCTCCGATGAGCACCACACAGGCCCCCGCCGTCGAGGAACGACGCAGTCGCAAGTCCAGCGAACCCGGAGACTTCCTCCGCCGGTACCTGCAGCGGGAGATCCACAATCTCGGCGTCGCCGACAGCGCCGTCCGGCGTGACGAGCCGGAGGCGATCCACGACATGCGCAAGGCGGCGCGACGCGCCCGCAGCGCCTTACAGGCATACGCCCCCGGGCTCGGACTCACCGAGGCAGCGCAGCCGCTCGTCCTGGACCTGCGATGGCTCGGCCGACGACTGAGTGAGGCGCGCGATGTCGAGGTTCAGTGGCAGCGAATCATCACCCGGATCACCGAGTCGGCGGCCCTACCCGGACAGGAATCCGTGTACGCCCGCGTGAACGAGTACTTCGCCGAACAGGCCCAGGTGGCTCGGAACTCGGCGCTCGGTGCACTCGATTCGGACCGCTATCGTGCGCTCCTCGATTCGCTGAACGGAATCGTCGACGAACTCGCCGCGAGATCCCGACCAGGCCCGTCGACGCACGCACCGGCCACAGGCGCAGCGACCGGGAACGCGACGGCGGCGGACCTCGTGCGGACGCTGAAACAACTGGCCACCAAGGTGTCCAAACGGGTCGACAAGGTGAGTGACAGCGGCTCGCGCACCGAGCGTGACGAGCGGATCCACCGCGCCCGCAAGGGCGCGAAGCGGATGCGCTACGCGATGGAGGTGATCCGCCCCCTCGCCCCGAAGAGGACGAAACGTGCACTGGGCCACTTCAACGACTTCCAGGACGTCCTCGGCGAATTTCAGGATTCGGCGGTGGCGCGGGAGCGGCTCCTCGGTATCCTCACCGCCCGCGATCACACCGCACAGTCGAGTTTCGGGCTCGGCATCCTCTATCAACAGGAACTGCGGATCGGCGACGAGCAGGCCGAACGCCTGGACGGTCAGTGGCGGGCGGCACGCAAGGCGGCACGCCCCCTCTGGCGATGACCGGCCGAGCAGGACGATGTGCTCCTTGGGGATTCGTCGACTGGCGCATTGACCGGAACGCGGTGAGTTCTGATATGCCGACTCGGGTGACGGGACTGTCGAACCGCGGTGTGGCGCCATCGGCTGCCACCCATTCGCAGGCGCCGGACCGTTTCGCTGTTGCGCCTGGGTCAGGATTGACGCTCGTGTGCGAGGTCGATGAGGCGATGTGCGAGCGTCGGGGCGAGCTGGAAGGTTCGGATGAGGTGAGCGGCGTCGTACCCGGATCTCGCCTCGGACCACGCCGCCCAGAGCTGCGGGATCTTATCGTCGGGTTGATCACGCAGCTCCGCGGGCAGTCGTTCTCGCAGGTCGTCGTACAAATCCTCCGCTGATGGTGGCGTCGGTGTGCGATGCGGCGGCAGTGGCGTCCACCGCCTGTGACCGGTCATGAGACCAGTCTTCTCTCCACCGGAAGGCGGGCGGGTCGGCTGGTCCCGACATCAGCCACGCCCAGTCCCCGACCAGCACGGCGGCGAGCCCGAGCAACCCGGCCAGCAGGATCCGGGTGCCGGTCTCGTGCGAGCCCCACAGGCCGGCCACCTGCATCGGCCAGGTGCGCCACGGGCGTGGCGCCCGGAGGGTGACCGGGACCTCGTCGAGCACCGCACCGACGCCGCGGATGCCCCGCGGCCGCTGGCCGACCAGGGTGACCGCCAACCGGCCGGGTCAATGCACGAACCGGCTAGTGACGGGGCGGCCAGATCCGCGGGTGAGGTGACATCGCACTGGGGCAGGAACCGCGCCAGTTGGTCCCCGATGGTGCGGTCGAATACGGAGTTCGTCGTCGGGCCCGACAAGGTGGCGCGCCTCGTGCCCGCGCTGCGCCAGCGACGAACACACCCGCCGAGCCACCGTGGTGTCCCCGAGCACGACGAAGGAATCTGCCGCCATGTGTTGCCCAAAAAGACGAAGCGACTGTTTTCGTGCGGGATTGTCGTCCGCGCGCGCCACCGATCTTGCGAGCAAGCGCATTTGACTCGGGCATCCTTCCGCGATCCGGCGGCTTTTGAATTCCCTCACGGGCGGGTTGGGTTCGGACGTCACGGGTGGGCGGTCGCCACCCACTGCTCGAATCGTGTCCGCAGGTCCGGTGCGGGGGTGGGGAGACCGGCGCCGGCGAACGCGCGGCGCACTGCCAGCTCGTACACCGCGGCCGGATCGTCGACCCAGACGAGGTGGTGATTGACCTCCAGGGTCGCGGCGCCGTGGAACGCCGTCCAGACGACGGCGAGCTCGTCGGCGGGTAGCTCGGCGGCGTCGAGGTCGGCCAGGGCGTCGACGATCGGTGCGAACACCGCGGTCTGTGCGGCGATGGTCGGGCCGCCGGGCGGGGCCTGGTAACCGGGCAGTTGGTCGGAGAAGATCAGGTTGAATTCGCTGCGATGTGTCAGGGCCCAGTTCCGGTATGCCAGGGTCCCGATCATCGCCCGGTCCGCCGGCGGTGCGTCGTCGAAGGCGGTGACCGCTTTCATGGTGGCCGCGGCCAGGTTTCGGTAGCTCCCGAGGAGCAGCAGGGTGAACACCTCGTCGAGGCTGCCGAAGTAGGTGTAGAGCGAGGCAGGTCCGAGTCCGACGGCGCGGGCGATCGCCCGCATGGATACCGCTCCGGGCCCACCCTGGGTGAGCTGGCGCCGCGCCTCGGCCTCGATCTCGGTCAGCAGTTCGCGGCGTTGCCGTTCCCGTCGGGTCTCCGGCTTCCCACTGGACATCGGTCCACACTACCCAGAATTCCGCCATCTTCCGAACATCGTTCGGGAACAGTACACTCGTCATGTCGAACACTGTTCGGAATTCGGTCGATAGTCGATAAGTGCTGTTGGCTCTGCCGTGCCGGTGATCGCAGAAGCCGGCCCTACTGCCCGCCCCCTCGAAGGAGTCACCAAAAAATGGCCACCACATCACACGTTGTGCTCGGTGCCGGTCCGGTCGGACGCGCCGTCATCTCCTCACTCACCGCGCGCGGGATCACCCCCACCGTGGTGACCCGCACCGGACAGGCGGTCCCCGGGGCGATCAGCCTGCGGGCCGACCTCGGCGACCCGAGCGCGGCCGCCGCCGCGACCGCCGGAGCCGAGGTGCTGTTCCAGTGCGCCCAACCCGCCTATCACCGCTGGCCGCAGGAGTTCCGGGCCTTGCAGAGTCGGGTGGTCGACGCCGCCGCCGAGGCCGGGGCGCTGCTGGTAGCGGCCGAGAACGTCTACGGCTACGGCCCAGTTTCTGGGCCGCTCACCGAGGTGCTCCCCCTGGCCGCGACCACTCGCAAGGGCCGGGTGCGGGCACAGATGTGGCGCGACCTCGCCGACGCACACCAGGCCGGGCGATTGCGCGTCGTGGCCGGGCGGGCATCGGACTTCTTCGGGCCCGGCGTCACTGCGTCCGCGGTCGGCGACCGCTTCTTCGGACCGCTCTGCCGCGGCGAGCGGGTGGACGTGGTGGGCGATCCCGACCGCCTCCACGCCTATACCTATGTCCCCGACTTCGGTGAGGCGCTGGTCCGGTTGAGCGAGACACCGGCGACCTGGGGGCACGCCTGGCACGTCCCGAACGCCACCACCGTCACCACCCGCGAGTTCGCCACCATCGCCGCGGGCCTCGCCGCCGCGGCACCGTTGCGGCTGCGCCCGGTCCGGGCCTGGCAATTGCGTCTGGTCGGGTCAATGGTGCCGGCGGTTCGCGAGATCGCCGAGATGCTCTACGAGTTCGACGAGGACCACGTCGTCGACCACACCGCGTACACCAGTGTGCTCGGTGACCACGCCACCCCGTTGGAGGACGCGGTGGCGGCCACCGTCGCGGAATACACCGCGCCCCGCCGCCACGACGAGCACGCCAACCGCCTCCTTCGTCGGCGCGCATGATGGGGCGCAGTCGTTCGGTCATTCTCCGGTGTCCACCTGGGCGGTTGGAGGACGGCGGCCCAGCCGTTGGCGACGTCTTCGACGTAGCGGTGGCCGAGACCTGCAGGAACGTGACGACGGGAATCCATTGCCCGCCACATGCTTGGGCGAGTGGCGGGTTCCGTGTGGCTGCCGGCGGCGCCGGATCCCAGCCGACTGCTGGCCGACCGGGTCCAGTGGCATGGCCGCGGTGGTCGGAGCCCGAATCGGCCGGTCAGGTTCGAGGGTTCGGCCCGACATAGCGGGGACCGCGGTCAGGGTGCACGATCCACAGACCACCCTTCGCGGTCTTCCCGGTCGGCAGAAAGCGCGCGGCACTGTGGGCGGTCGCGGCCGCAGCCAGTTGGTCGAACACCTCCCCGTGCGTGCACCAGAGAGTCCCGTCGTCGCACCGGCCGAGCGCGGAGAGCAGCGCACCGACCGGGGCGTCCCTGACCAGACGCGAATCGTCGACGATCGGCAGTCCACGCGCCACCGCCAGGGGTTGCAGGGTTTGCCGACAGCGCACGGTGGGACTCGAGAACAACGCGGACAGTGCGACATCGGCGAGGGCATCGACGAGATGAGCGGACTGCTGGTGGCCGAGGGGGCTGAGCGGGCGGACCACGTCCGGGCCCTGCCACGCCTTCTTGGCGACGGCGTCCGCGTGACGCACCAGCACGAACATGGTTGCCCTCCCGGGGACATCGGCGCGGCGTTGTGCCACCGCCGGACAGGATAGTGCCGACGGTCGTCGGGCAGCGAGCAGACGCCGACCGTCGAGATGCCTGGTTCAGGGTCGGCGCGCCCGGGCCGGTCGACCCTGCCGCGTCCGCGCCACCACCGTGGCTCCGGCGCTCACGCGGGAGAGGCGGGCGCGACACCCGCCTGCACTCCGCAACCGGGTCCTGACACCCTCTGGGTGGAGGCGATGTCTCTGCACCGGCACCTGGCGCACAAGGAGGACATCCTCGACGGCGTCTTCGCCGCCGACGATGGGGTCCGACTGGTAGGCGGCCACGCGGCGGCGAGAATCTCGGCGCGCGGAGTGCACGCACGTCATCGTTGGGCCACCGCTCTGTTGGAGTCGCGGGCCAATCCCCGCCCGGGACGTTGCGCCACCACGACGCGGTGTTGGTAGTCAGCAGCCCGCGGGTTTCTCCTGGAGCTCGCCTCGATGGCGGAGACGATCCTGGGCCGACTCCGGCCGGACGAGTACCCCCACCTCACCGAGTTCGTCGCGCAGCACGCCATACAACCCGGGTACGACTTCGGCGACGAGTACGAGTACCTGGCGACTTGGTCCTCGACGAACTCGAGCGGGCATGCGCATCCCCCGGACCCGGACCGCGATCCGCCGAGCGGTGGTAGCCACACCGCCGCCGACATCGTCGTCTGTCCAGGCGAGTCCACGCGGCTGCTGGCCCCAGATGAACTGACCGATCATCGATCCTTTGCCGGACGTTTGGATCTAGACCTAGACAGGGAAGGAGTCAGCGAACGGCGGCCCATTCGTCGGCCGGGGCCACCAACGACCTTCGCTGTCAGCCCGGGCTCCTGCTGCCAGCGCGTAGCTGTGGAGCTGCTGCATCGGCCATTCCGTCACGTCGAGGAGGGCCACGAGTTGGTGCGTGGAGATTCCCTCGTTCGCTGCGACCGTGCGGGCGATGCGTGCTCTTGTGACGGCACTGCTCAACGTCGTGTCATAGTGACCGCCCGGTGCGCAGTTCTGGGTGATTCTGCATTCTTCAGGGCTGCTCATCGTCTCGGTTCCGCTTCCTGCAACGTCCCAACGTGGGACTGATGGTGTCTCAAACCGCTTTTCGTAAGGCAATCGCTCGGCAAGCTCGAGTCGGCAGCTCCGACGCGGAGCACGCCTGGGGATTCACACTCTAGGAATCCGGCGTTCGCTCACCGTTCGCGTCGTCGTCCCGCCGGCGAACGGTCCCGCCCGATCCGAGTGATCGAGGTCTGCGCACTTGAGCGCCTCTGGGTACGCCGACCAATCGCCGATGAGCGCACCGGCCGGACAGTCAAGCTCAACATCGGTGGATCTGTCTACGACCCCACCGATCCGATCGGACGGCTGTTGTTCACGACGCTGCCGTGATCGCGGAGTTCGAGCCGACCCGGCCAGGGCTCGCACCCGAGAAGGGATGGCCGTCGCGAAAGCCAAAGGTCGGCTCCGCGGCAAGAAACCCAAGCTCAGCCCGCACCAGGAACCCCACCTCGTCGAGCTGCACCGCGCTGGCCGGCACACCACCACCGAACTAGCCGAACTGTTCAACGTCGCCCGATCCACCGTCTACCGCGCCATCCGACGCGCGGGAGTCGAGCCGTCCGCGACAGATTGACTCCGAGCTGTGGCCGGTGTTCACACGATGCCTACTAGCTTCGTCACGCTCTCCCAACGGGTTTCGACCTGATTGCCTCAACTCGGCTCAATCGTTGTTTTTACGCTGGAAACTACGGTCGGGCCCACCGGGTGATCACAGCTCGAGCACCCAAATTCGGCTCACTGGTCGACCCGGGTTCGCGCTGGCCGTGTGGATCGACAGAAATGACGATGGACGTGGCGGGATCCGCTAGCCTCGCAGACCGTTGCCCGACCCGAAAGGCAGCAAGGCTGTCTTCGACGCGCACTAGTACTACAGTCGCGTTTATTTTGATCTTGTCGGTGTGTCGGCTCAAGTTCCGAGAGTCGCAGGATGCATGGTCCGTGTGTGGGCGATGATGTGTGCGTGGCGCAGGTGCGGGTGTGGGCAGAGGGGCTCGCGGAGATCGATGCCTTGATCGGGCATCGTTTCGCCAGGTCCGAGCCCCGCAAGCATGCGGTGGAATATGTGCAGGGGTTGCTCTCGGGTGAGGAGCGGAAGAATTCGTGGACCCTGTCCGAGCGCGCGGGTGATCGGTTGCCGGACGGGATGCAGCGACTGCTCTCGACGGCGGACTGGGATCCCGACGCGGTCCGCGACGATGTCCGCGATTACGCGGTCGGGCACCTCGCGGATCCGTCCGGTGTGTTGATTCTCGACGAGACCGGGTTCTTGAAGAAGGGCACCCGCTCGGCCGGCGTGGCCCGGCAGTACTCGGGGACCGCGGGCCGGGTCGAGAATTGCCAGATCGGGGTGTTCTTGACCTATGCCACTGCGGCGGGTCGAACGCTGATCGACCGAGAGCTGTACCTGCCCAAAGCCTGGACCGACGACCGTGACCGGTGCGTGCAGGCCGGGATCCCCGCCGAGCGCGAGTTCGCGACCAAACCCGAGCTGGCGATCGCGATGCTCGAACGCGCCGTCGCCGCCGGCGTGCCGGCACGATGGGTCACCGGAGATGCCGTATATGGGCAGGTGCACCGGCTCCGTGCCCGTTGCGAGGAACTCGGATTGTCCTACGTGCTGGCTACTTCGGTGAACCAACGCGTCATCACCGTCGACGGCGCCGAGCTCCGGGTCGACGAGGCGATCGCGGCGGTGCCTGCCCAGGCGTGGCGGACCCGCTCGGCCGGTGACGGCGCGAAAGGTGAGCGACTCTACGACTGGGCGCGCACACCGGTGCGCGGGGTGAACTGGCCGACGGCGGTGTACTGGCTCCTGGCCCGTCGCAGTCGCACCGATCCGGAGGACCTGGCGTACTACCTGTGCCACTGCCCGGCGCGCACTACCTTGACCGAATTGGTCACCGTCGCCGGAACACGTTGGGCGATAGAGGAAACCTTCCAGACCGCGAAGGGCCAGACGGGCCTCGACCACTACCAGGTTCGGCAGTACGCGGGCTGGTACCGGCACATCACCCTCTCGATGCTCGCGCACACCTTCCTCACCGTCACTCGGTCAAAAAGGGGGCCCGAGAACCCGGCGACGACAGCGAGTTGATCGCACTGAGCGTCCCGGAGATCCGACGGCTGCTCTGCCTTCTGATCTGGACGTATCTACCCGACCCCCGCCACGTCCTCGCACGCTCCCACTGGCGCCGCCGCCATCAACACCGGGCCCGACAATGCCACTACCGAGCCCGAGGACACCTGTCCTAAACGCGACTGTAGTACTACCGGGGCTGCGCCCCAGCCCGACGAGTCGTGTGGTGGCGGCTGCGCTCCGGGGGCCCCGGCCGGTCGGGGTGATGACCCTGGTCGACGACGTCGATCGGGTGTATGAACCGTCGTAGCGGTTGGTTGGCCTGCCGGCCGCCCGATCGTCCGGAGCTCATCATGACCATACCGCGCAGCGTCGCCGACGTGCTCACCACGCACACGCTCTTCGACGTCGAGTGCATCGACCGGATGTACCTCAACGTCTACGTTCCCGGCCTGCAGTACGCTCCCGGCCTGGTCGCCTACGTGCATCGGCAGCTGGGATTGCCGGTCGCCTCCACCGCACCGCTGGCCAGGATCACCGACCGCTTCGCTGCGGCGGTGCACCGCTTCGCCGACACCGGGCACATCCCGTGGGTGGACTTCGCGAAGGGCCAGCGCAAGGACGACGTGATGCACGAGTACCTCGAGCAGTTCACCGCACCCGAGGGGGTGGTGTTCATTGGCCGGGCGCAGGAGAGGACACCACTGTTCCGCACGGAGAAACGACGCGACGCCGACGGCAAGAGTTATCCGTGGATCGTCAAGTCCACCGGCGTGGTCAACCATTACTACTTCTACTGCGTCGACGCCGACTTCGGCCCGTTCTTCCTCAAGTTCTGCTCGTACTTCCCCTACAACGCCAAACTCTGTATCAACGGCCACCACTGGGCCCAGCGTCAGGCCGCGAGGGCCGGGCTCGGGTTCACCGCGCTCGACAACGCCTTCGCCGCCGTCGATGACCCCGACGCGTTGCAGGCGATCTGCGATCGGCTGACCGGTCCACGGATCGACGCCCTCCTCCGGAAATGGCTGGCGATTCTGCCGGATCCGTTCACCGACGCCGATCGGGACGCCGGCTACCGCTACGACCTGTCGGTGTTGCAGGCGGAGTTCTCCCTGACCCAGATGCTCGACGCCCCGGTTTCCGGTCGGGTCTTCTTCGAACAGGTCATCCGCGACAATCTCGATCTCGGCCGCCCCGACCAGGTCACGTTGGTCTTCGACCGGCGGTTGATGCGCCGCGGCCCCCGTGCCACCCCCGGGCGATTCCGCACCCGGGTGATCACCGAGGGCGTCACCCCCAGCCTGCACGTCGATTACAAACACACCACCATCAAGCAGTACCACAAGGAGGGACGCGCCCTGCGCACCGAAACCACCATCAACGACACCCGCGATTTCCACCTCGGGAAACGACTGACACATCTGCCCGCCCTGCGGGAGATCGGCTTCCACGCCAACCGCCGCCTACTGCGCGTCCAACGACTCAGCCACGACCCGATCATCGGCGCCGACGCCCTCGCCGCCATCACCGCCCCCGTCATCACCACCACCGGCACCCGTGTCCCGGGACTACGGTTCGCCGATCAGCGCAGCCACGCCCTGCTCTCCGCACTGCTGGTCTTCCGGCTGCACCCGAACGGCTTCACCAACAAGGACCTGCGCACCCTCACCGGCGAGCTGCGTGGACTCGACCCGGACGAAGTGTCCGCCGGGCAGATGACCTACGACCTGCGCCGGCTGAAAACCCGCAGCCTCATCGTCCGGATCGAGGGCACCCACCGGTATCAGGTCACCGACCTCGGACTCGACACCGCGAAGTTCCTCACCTGTATCCACGATCGGGTCCTGCGCACCGGCCTGGCCGAACTCGCCGCTCCGACAACCACTCCCGGCCGCCTGCGATCAGCTGCCACCGCCTACCGCACCGCCGTCGATACCCTCACCGCCACAGCGCAACTCGCAGCCTGAAATATCAAGCAGTCGAACGTGACCCACACACCACAAACTTGACCCCAAAACCCGGCTACGCCGCTTCTAGCTACCTAGGGCATGTCTCCCAATAGTTTGAGCCATTCGACGATGCCGGCGAGGAGGAATCCAGCCCGGTAAGTCAGGGCAAGCTTGTCATACCGGGTTGCCACCGCTCGCCACTGTTTTGCCTTGTTGAAGGCCCTTTCCACCACGTTGCGGCCCTTGTACGACTCGGCATCGAAGTTTGGTGGACGCCCGCCCGCGCTGCCCTTGTTCTTGCGGTTGGCCACCTGATCGGACTTCTCGGGAATGACCGCCTTGACGCCCTTGCTGCGTAGCAGTTCTCGATTGGCCTTGGATGTGTACGCCTTGTCGGCACGGACCTCGTCCGGGCGCGTACCGGGTGCGCCGCCACCGATGCGCGGCACGCAGATGCCCTCCAGGAGCGGGCCGAACATCGGGCTGTCGCCGGCCTGGCCAGGACCCACCAGCACCGACAAGGGACGTCCGTCGCCATCGCACGCCAGGTGAACTTTGCAGGTCAACCCGCCGCGGGACCGGCCGATGCCGTGATCGACCGGTTCGTCAAGCAGATTCGTGTAATTCGGTAGTTCCCCCTGTGTCACGCGCGGCGTTGGCACCGTGCTGGTGCACCCGCACCACGGTGGAATCCACCGACACCGCCCAATCCAGGTCGCCACCGGCATCGGCCATCGCGGCCAGGGCTATGAGCACCCGATCCCACGTTCCATCCCCGGCGTAGCGTCGGTGCCGTTTCCATACTGTCTTCCAGGGGCCGAAATGCGCAGGTAGATCCCGCCACGGGAGCCTGGTACGCAGCCGGTAGAGCATCCCCTCCACCACGAGTCGGCTGTTCTGGAACTTCCGCCCCCGCAGCCCATCCGAACTGGGCAACAGCAGCACAAGCAACTCCCACTGCTTGTCCGTCAACACCTCAAACCGATTAACAACGTCTGCCACAGCGAAGAGTCTGCAGCACAACACCCCAAATCATTGGGAGACACGCCCTAGCGGTGATCGGTCGTGGACCTGTACCACGCCCGATCACACCTGCACGCCATGGATTCTCAGCTCGCCGATACCCTCTGCGACGAGCACCTCGACTGGCTGCAAGCCCGGCTCGCCGTCCTTCCCTGAGTTACCGAGGCCTGCGGAACCGAGGAATTGCGCCAGCCGAGCGGGCCGACCGGGCACGGAACTGGCTGACGCCGGGGTGCTGATCAGGACCGCCATCACGGCGGGCAACCAGCGTTCGACATCTATGTGTTGGGACGGTGCTTGTAGAAGGTCAGAACGACAGTCTTTTCTTCTGGCATCACCATGGCGGTCCGGGCTACTGCGTCACCCTCGAACGAGACGTGGTGATTAATTAAATTGGTGATGACATGCCAGTCGGACTCAACTCCTTCAGGCTCCTCCATGAGGATGGGCAGCGGGTTCCGAAGTAGCCGTCCAAAATATTCGGAATCGCTCTTTGCCTCACCCTGGTAGAGGCTCCACTCCTCGTCCCGAATGTCGGATGACAAATCATCGAACTTCACCCATACGCTCTTCGTATCGGCCATTTTGATCCTCTCCCACAGCACTAGGAATTCTTGACACTGTTCCAAGATGAGGTACCGCAGCCTGAGTTTGTCGCAGAGTTCGTCGCGCCATGCGCTCGCTTCACCTGTATTGGCCCCACCGCCTGCGTCATGGGACGCGCAGACCGTTACCTGTCCCGCCACGCAGCATCCATCGCTGAAAGCATATTGATCTACATCGAAGATCGGATGAGACCGACTGAAGATATCGGTCATTAACCGAGACGCCAATCGGTGAGACACCGAACGTGAGAGGTACATAGCGTGGATCGAGACGGGCGTCAGCTGTCGGTGGTAAGAAGGTCGGCGAGGTTGTCCAGACTCGCCCGCATCATGCGGGAGTACGCCTTCGTGACGAGTGGGTCCGCCAGCTTGCCGAAGACTCCACCGAGACCGCTTTCGGTGTCGACCCGATAGGTGAACAGGGTGCCGCCGTCGACCTCCTCGATCCGCGTCGTCGCGGTGACACCGATCTTGTCCCCTTCCACCGACTTGGACGTGGCCACCTTCCCGGGCTGGTACTCGACGAATTCGGTCTCCCAGTCGATCCGCTTACCGAGGACTCGGTTCACCCCGCGCCACCGGGTGCCCACCCCGAGCTCCCCGTCGGTGACCTGCTCGCATTCGACTATCGACGCCTCCCACGACGGCCAGTTCGCCGCATCGGTGAGAAAGTCCCATACTTCCGACGCAGGGCGGGCAATGACGACGGACTGTTCGGTAACCGGCATGGTGATCATCCCTTTTGGTGGTGACTGGATCGGGCCGTGACCGGCCCTCTTCACGCTCCCAATCGGTGCATGGTCAGAAGAATAGAGACCGGCCCGTTTAATGGTCCTCTCGTGCCAGCGTCGCTGTCACTGATGGTTAGCACGACAAAGCGCTGGCAGACGGTGTAGACGAAAGGTGCCTCGCAAGTACCGGCCAGTACTGAGGCACCACGACGCCTAGTGAGGCAACTACAGCCATCGCCTGAAAGCTTGCTCGCACTTGAGACATCCGGTCCTTCCACGTCGAGATGATCGACCCCGCGCATCCCCAGATACCGGCATCTGCAATGCAAGCAATACCAGTATTGATTGCATTCGAATCGATTCGCCCGGTCCGGCTCTTTCCGAAGGGCACCCTTGTGGGATCTCATAAGGCCAGCTCCCGTAACGGTCGTTACTGGGATACCTAACTGGTGAGACGCCGGAAGGGGATCGGTCAAAGACGCTAGGTGACCAACCAATAGGTTGCAGGGGCGTCCTCCGATCGACAACTATTCGACGCCGAGCATCACCTCGGTGGACTTCACGAGCACGGTCGCCGCCACTCCAGCCTGAAGGCCCAGTTCCTCGACAGCTTCCTTTGTGAGCGACGCGGTGACGATCTGGTCGCCCCCGTCGAGTCGCACCTTCACCGTGGCCATCACGCTGCCGATGGTGACTTCGGTGATCGTTCCGGCGAGTTGGTTTCGGGTGGACAGACGCATCGCGAGCTCCCTCTCTTGACGCGTAGCCCCGACGATAGCCGCGGTCATCGGTCGACGAACCGGCCTTCGCAGGCCGCTCGCACCCGACCACGACCGCTGTGCAGATCGACGGACCCACGACCCTTGTGCGGATGGGTGACAGTGACCGCGGGTGAAAAGTGTGCGTACCCTACGGGCGTCGTGTTCGTGTACATCCTGGGACATGTTTGGTGACACTCGCTGGTTCCCACGAATCCAACTGTGAGGCAACCCGTTACATCGACCATGCCGCCCGCGGCGGTTGCGTCGGGCGTGCGAGCCGAAAGGCTGTGGGCGCGAGATCCTCGACGCGCACGCCCGCCTCGGGACCCTGATCACTCAGTACACCTACACCGACGGTGACAAGAAGCTGATCCTGGACCTGCTGGTCGCGTTGGATCTCGACCGATCCGACACCGCCGCCTACGCGGTGCTGCGCGAGGTGAACGCCGACATCACCGCCGTGATCGAGGCCGAGGACCGGATCGCCCTCAAACGCTTCACCGAGGCCGCGATCGTCGACCCGGAACGCAATCCCGTGTTTCCGCACGTGATGGTGATCGACGGCAACGACGACCGCGGTATCGACGTCGGGGTGCTGTCGAAGGCGGAGTACCCGCTGCAGGGGATCCGCACGCACGTCGACGACCTTGCACCGACCGGGCGCCGGATCTTCAGCCGCGCCTGCCCTGAGTACACCTTCGCCTTCCCCGAGGGCAGCGCCCTGGCAGGATTGTCGTTGACGGTGCTGGTCAACCACTTCAAGAGCAAGGGATACGGGCGGCCCGCAGACAACAACGCCCTGCGCCAACTGCAGGCCGAGCGGATCGCCGAGATCTATCGACAACTCCGCTCCGACGAGGTGGAGTTCGTCGCCGTCGCCGGCGACGTCAACGACACCCCCGACAGCGAACCCCTCGCGCCGCTGCTCGCCGACACCGACCTGCGAGATGGGGTCGAGGTCGCCGGCTTCGACGACGGCGGCCGACCCGGCACCTACGCCAACGGCACCGCCGGAAACAAGATCGACTACGTGCTGCTCTCACCCGCGCTGTTCGACCGGGCGACCGGTGGGGCGATCTTCCGTAAGGGCGTGTGGGGTGGAAAACACGGCACCCTCTTCGAGCACTTTCCGACCATGACCTCCCCGGTCCACGCGGCCTCCGATCATGCGGCGATCTACGTCGACATCAAGACCGGCTGATTGCGCTCAGTTTCCTAGCCGTGGCCCGTGTGGAGGGGGTCCAGTCGCTCGGCATGGTGGCGCCGTCGAAGCTGCCGTTTTTTGAAACTGCCGCCGGCGCACACATCAGGATGTTGGCAGACCGTGCGCCTGAGGGGGTGCGGACCCCGGTGTGGTCAGTCGAGTGCGGAGACGTTGCGGAGGATCACCGTCGGGAACCGAAACGCGATCGCCTCGACGAGTCGGCGCACCTGGTATAGCTCACGGCGTAGGGCTGCGGCCTCGGTGTACAGCCCGCCGCGCAGGGCTGCGGTCTCGGCGGATAGCCGCTCCGCGCGAAGTTCGTGGGTTCGTTGGATGCGTTGCATCAACGCCTCGGCCCTGTCGACGCACTGTGCGAGGGCCTCGATCTCCGGTTCGAGTTGGCCGAGGAACCCGCGTGCCTGCGAACGCTTTTGGTCGTTCGCCGTCGGTTCGGGGGTCATGGTCCGATGGTGGCGGCGAGCGGCGCGGGCGCCCTGTGTTCGACGAGCAGCGCGACAGACTCGTCAATCCGGGTGTCCGCGAAGTGGGTGACCGCTTCCCGGACGGCGGATGCGATCGGCGTACCGGGGGATGGGGCGCGGACACCACTGTTCCCCACCCCCGAGCGGGGAGATGGGGAACGGTGGTGCCGCGGATGAGGGGACGCGGCGGGCTGGGGTGTGGTTAGGAGCACCGGAGGTACCGCGCCGTCCGGGCCCAGACAAGCCCGACGATGCCGGGGACGTCGGTGGGCGGCGACATGGCGGTGCTCCTGCCTCGTGGTGGATGGTCGGTTCCCGGCCACGGTCATCGTCGCCGGGAATACTTGCGTGGTGTCCGGTGTCAGCGTCGAACACCGAGATGGACGCGGGATGTCCACACGGTGCATTCTCCGTGAAATGGCGCTCCGTGGCACGCCCAGCAGGTCGGTTCCGCGGTCGACAGCCTGCCGGGGCCAGCTCCGTGACATCGACGATGCCCGGGCCTTCGAGCAGGACCACCTCGGCGCCGAGTTCCTCGGCCTTGCGTTGCAGGTCGAATTTTGCGACGGTGCCACCACCGGAGTGCGGGTTCATGATCAGCACCGGATGCCGCGCCGGTGGAGCGGGCACCTCACGGACGGCGGTGTCCGAGGTTCGTCTGCGCAGGGCGGTGCGGGCGCAGGGCACCGCGAGCGGCGGGCTCCGGTCGCGGTGTCGGGGCGGCGGATCGGTTGTCGCTCATCGTCATGTCCCCGGGTGCGCGGTGATCCGGCCGGCGTCGATCGCCTTCCGTAACGCGGCGTGATCGCGTTCGTTCTGGTCGGCGTAGGTCTCGGCGAATGCGGCCAGCGCCTTGTCGAAATCATCGTCCGAACCGAGGTACCCGGCGATCGCGAACCGGTCACCGGCGCGGGCGTGCGCATACGCGAGGACCCGAGCACACAACCGTCCGTAGAGGGCCATGGTGTCGGGATTCATGGTCTCGATGACGGCCGACCCCTTGCCGTCGCGGAGTTGGCGGATGTAGTAGTCCCGCACCGCGCCGTCGGCGTCGGGTCCGTGCTGCCAGCCGAGAAGGATGTCGCTCGCGGCTTGCATCAGCCGTTGCCCGGTCACGACGCGTTCGCCGTGATTCGTGAATGCCGGGCCGTCGACGTACTTTTCGAGGACCGACGGTTGTGCCTCCTTGGCCTGCAAGAACAGGGGGTCGCCGCCGGGGCCGCGGAGCAGGACGATCCAGGCCCGGGTGCCGACGCTGCCCACCCCGACGACCTTCCGTGCCGTTTGGACGTACTCGAATCGATCGAACAGGCCACGCCGGGCGGTTTGCAAGGTGTCGCGGTAGTCGCGCATTCGCCGGATCAGCTCCTGGTCGAGTTGTTCGGCTTCGGTGCCGGTGAAGATCTCCTCGATCGGCACGATCAGCGGGGGCGTGCTCACTATGCGCGGCTGCCCGTCCACCAGGGTGGTGAGTTTGGACAGTGCCTGCAGGCTGTCGCGGCCGCGGGATTTGTCGATCGTCTTGCGAACGCGTTTGCGGGTCGAGGAGTCCAGAACGTCGCGGAGCTCGTCTAACTGCGCGGCGGCGTCGATATGGGAATACCAGACCGCGAGCTCGCCACGCTCGGCCTGGTAGGTCATGGTTTCGCGGTATTCGGCCGCGCAGGCACGGGTAATCCGTTTGCGCTGTTTCCGGCTGAACCCGTTGCCGCGCCCGGCGACGGCGAGACTCGCGACGAGTCGTTTGACGTCCCATTCGAACGGGCCGGGATAGGTTTCGTCGAAATCGTTGACATCGAACGCGAGTGTGCGCTCGGGTGTGGCGAAGAGTCCGAAGTTGCTCAGATGGGCGTCCCCGCACAATTGGGTGTGCAGGCCGGTGGCCGAGGCGTGGGAGAAGTCGTCGGCCATCACCAGCGCCGCGCCGCGGTAGAACGCGAACGGTGACTCGGCCATCCGCCCGTACCGGATGGGGACGAGGTCGGGGACCCGGGTGGCCCCCTGGGACTCGAGCAGGCCGACCGGGTCGCGGTCGCGGTGCGGAGCGTGTTCGGCGATGGCGTCGAAAGGGATTCGGCGCCGAACCGTTTCGCCGTGTTCGATCCGTGCCGTCCGGGTCGGATGGTCGCCCGCACCGGCGGGTGATGGATCGGGGAATGGGTCTCGTTCTGTCATGGCGTGGTCCCTCGGGTGGTGTTCGTCCGCGGATCAGGGGTGGTCGGGATGACCACGGCCTACATCGAACCGGCCCCACCATCTTGCGCGACCGGCGCGCCCGCTGCTGGAAATCGGTGGCCTCGGACCTCGCCCTGCACGAGCTGCAAGCGATGAAGAACCTGCATCCGTTGCAGCGAGGCCACGATCTTCACCTGCAGCACCACCTCTGTGAGTGCCTCGGCGTCCAACATCCCCCTACTACTGGAGGACCGAAGGCTTCGACTACTGCGCGGATGTTTGCATTACTGGGGTCGCACCCGAGGTGAACCACCTCGACACCGCCGACGGGTTCAGGTGCGCCCGCTTGCTCACCGTCGCCAGATCCCACTCGTTGGCTTCCATTCGTGCTTGCACGTCAGAGCTTCAATCGGCGCACACGTCGTTGCACTGGAGACCGCTGACAGCAGATTCCTTCAATCGCCGGACCGGCAAGAGTGCCCGTCTGTGCTGGTTGGGGGCGCACACTGCCTCCGGTATGAATCGAGAAGCAGTGTCTTGGATTCGAAGGAAATGAGACGGCTGTCCTGATGCATTGCTCGTCGCGGTTGCTGCTCTGTACCGGCGTTTCGGTCGATTCGCGCACGTGTGCGAGGCGCACCGCGACGAGGATCGTCGAGGTCTTCGATCCGCTCGTTGACCCCGCCTGTGGGCACGGCGGAGGATTTTCTACATGACGCACGATGAAGAGTTGCTGCACATCGACCAAGTCATAGACCGCCTCGATTCGCGCTTCCCGGACCTGCCCCGGGAGAGCATCGAACAGGTGGTGCGTTCGGCGCACGAGCACTTCGCGACCGGGAAGGTGCGGGACTTCGTTCCGCTTCTGGTCGAGCGGCTCGCCCGAGAGAAACTTCAGGGGCTCGTCCCCGTCGTACCCGTCGAGCCCGAGGCGGCGCCGAAGGCCGGTTCCGAGGTGATGAGTTCCGAGGTGATCGCGCGCCGCAGGTCGTGGGCGGGCTGGCTGCGAGGCTGGTACCCGGACACCCGAATGCCGATCGCCGCGGCGGCCACGGAGTAGGCGTTCCCGGCTCGGCTCGGATCGGACCTGATAGTCCGATCCGGATCACCGGTCCTCGAGGTCGTGTCCGTCGCTGAAGTCGAGCCGCCCCTCGTCCAACGCGACGGCCCACCGCCGAACGGGCGCCCAGTCCCGGCCCAGGTGCGCATTGGCGGCGACCTCGTCGCCGTAGTCCTCGACGATCGTGCCGGGCAGCCGGGCGATCTGGTTGCCGCCGGCACCGCCGCGGAACCACACCTTCGAGCCGACCGTGAATCGGCCTGGTGCGCTGCTGTTCGGATGGTCGGACGCGGCTGTCATCCTTGCATGGAGGAGGCTCGCCGGTTGCTTAGCCGCAACCACGTTCGCGGGGCAGCGGGTGGCGGATTGTCCGACTTGGGCTCCTGTCGGGGGACGAACCCGGCTCCGGACAAGGGCGTGGCTCTGCCATGAGGCAGGGCGCACTGCGGGCTGCCCCTGACAAGGGGGTTCTGGTCCGTTACAAAAGGAACAAGAGGCGGGCTCAGGGGTCCGGGAGTGTCGCGCGGACGATCAGAGGTGTACAGGGAGCACCAGGTGGCGATCGAAGCACGCGGCCCCGAGTTCATCGCGGGTGCCGAATCGACGACGTCCAATGAACAGACGTCGATCAGTGAAGGACTGTTTTCCTCGGGAGCGGGTATTCCCAGGCAGCGTGCCGCCGGGCCCGAGTGTCTCGGACAGCCGGGTAATCCAGAGCGAGAGGGAATCCGGGACGATGCGGGAACAATTCGACGAACAGCTCGAGGAGATCAGAAGTGACCTCGTTGAGCTGTGTGCCCTGACGGAGGTTGCGATCGATTGTGCCACGCGCGCCCTGCTCGATACCGACCGCGACGCGGCCGACCGGGCCGCAGAGGTGTGTGCAGACATCGACACCCGGGGCCGGGAGCTCGATTATCGCGCGCTCACCCTGATTGCCCGTCAGCAACCGGTGGCGCAGGATCTGCGGGCGTTGATCAGCGGGATACACAACATCGCAGACCTGCGGCGGATGGGCAGCCTGGCCGCGCACATCGCCGAGGTGGCGCGGCTGCACCACCCCGTACCGGTCGTTCCCTTCGAGCTGCGGGGCATCATCTCGGACATGGGCGTCGCGGCGACGGCGCAGGCCGCGGCAGCCCGGGAGGTCGTGCGGACCCGAGACGAGGCGACGGCGTTGGACTTGATCTGGGCGGACGAGCGAACCGACGAGCTGCTCCGCAAGCTGTTCGCCGCGACCAAGGGCGACGACTGGCTGTACGGGGCCGCGTCCGCGGTGAACATGACGCTGCTCGGTCGGTTCTATGAACGGTTCTGCGATCACACCGTCGAGATCAGTCGCCGCGTCATCTTCGTGATCACCGGAGAACTTCCCGACGAATGACTAGTCGGGCTGGTGGGTCCTCGGGTCGGGCTCGTGCCTGGTTTCGCCGGTGGCCGGGTCGGCCTGGCCCATCCGCTCGAGGTGGGCCTTGATCCATTCGGTGGTGTTGAATCGCGCGGGGTACTCGACCGGTATGTCGGTCATGGTTTGTCTTCTGTCGTCGATGGGTGTGGGCATCGGAGCGCGGCGGCGGGGACCATTGAACCGCCGCCGATCGCTGTGGTCGAGGTGGGCGGGCGCGGGTGATCAATACCGCACCGGCGGTGAGGAATCCGGTGGTGGTCACCGCGATCAGGATCATCACCGGTGCGGTCAGGGCGCCGATCCCGAACACCAGCGCGGCCCCGGACACCGCACCCAACGCCAGGCAGAGCACCCCCGCCGACACGGTCACGAGCCCGGCCACGCTCACCCGCCCGATCCGGTAGCGCGCACGCACCGCGGCCGTGCGGGTCGCGGATGTGGTGGGCCGGTGGGGTGGTCGGTGCCGCGCGCGGCCCGTCACGGGACGCGGGGATCGTTCTCGGCGCCAGGGCGGGGAAGCGGCCGCCCACCGGTGACGTCCTCGACACGCCGGTGAGGTCGGTCGTGGACGGGTGAGGTTCCCCCCGGAAAGTGGACACCGACTTGGCGGGACACCGGTCCCGCTGGAAGGATGTCCGTATGCCCCCTCGCAAGCGTCGGTCGTTCACGACCGAGTACAAGGTCGAGGCTGCCCACCGGGTGATCGACTCCGGTCGCACCATCGCAGAGGTCGCCCGAGAACTCGGCCTCAACGAGAGTCTGTTGGGTGAATGGGTCAAACTCGAGCGGCGCAGAATCGCCGCCGCAGAGTCCCACGGAGAGAAGCCTTTGGACGCGGCCGAACACGCCGAGCTACTCCGATTGCGAAGGCAGGTAAGCGAACTCGAGAAGGACAACGCTTTCCTGGTAAAAGCTTCGGCGTACTTTGCCGCGATGCAGAAGAACCGACCCGGTTCGATCTGATGGCCAAGTACGCCGGCCCCGACAACATCGAAGAGACCGCCGGCACCGCCGCGCCGGAAGGTGAACGGTTTTCGATCCTGCGGATGGCGAGACTGCTGGAGGTGTCCACATCGGGCTACTACCAGTACGTCAAGCGCAGAGTCGCCACGGTGTTGACGCCGAGGCAACAGCGTCGCGCCGACCTCGAAGTCAAGATCGTCGAGATCCACCGGGAATCGAAGGGTACCTACGGGTCGCCGCGGGTCACGGCCGAGTTGCGGGCGCGTGGTGAGGTGGTGAACGCCAAGACTGTGGCCAAGATCATGGCCTCGCTCGGTGTGGAGGGCATCAGCCCGCGCACGTTCAAGGTCACGACGACGGTGGTCGATCCGCAGGCGTCGTTCCCGCCGGATCTGATCGAGCGGCACTTCGATCGGGGCCGGCTCGATGCGGTCTGGTTTACCGACATCACCTACCTCACGTGCGGTGAGGGGGACATGTTCTTGTGTGCGATCCGGGACGGTCATTCACGGAAGGTGTTGGGATACAGCATTGCTAATCACATCAGCGCCGAGATGGTCACCACCGCCATCGATCGAGCCGTGGCCACGCGCGGTGGGCGGTGTCGCGAGACGATCCTGCATTCGGACCGGGGTGGGGAATACACTGCCCACCTGACCGCGGCGTCGTGTGTGCAGCACGGGTTGCGTCGGTCGATGGGTGCGACCGGGATTTGTTGGGACAACAGTCCATCCGAATCGTTTTGGTCGATCTTCAAGCATGAAGAATACTATCGGCACGTCTATGCAACGAAGGCTGATCTCGTTGCTGGCGTTGACAACTGGATTGTCTTCTACAACACTGTTCGACGGAACTCTACGGTGGGGATGCACAGTCCCGACAGCTACGAGAAGTTGCTTCAGGTGGGAGTCGCCTGAGGCACGCAACCCCCTTGTCCACCGTTCGGGGGGAACCTCAGGGTGCCTGTCCGGGCGAGGGTTCGGGATGGGCTCAGCGAGTGGGTGTCGGGGCGAGGGAGTCGTCATCAGCGGGTGACCATCCGGTTGATGTGCTGGGTGCGTCACCATCGTATGCGGCGTGGAGCAACCACCGCGTTTCCGGGAAGTGAGGTCGTCGTGACTTCTCGGGGCGGACGACCTGACCGCCATCGATACTGCGATGGTCGAGCAGCGTTGCGTCGTGGGCGGTGTCTTCGTCCTCGGCGGCTGGGTTGCTCCCGGAATGGGGGCACTTCAGTCCCGGTAGGTCGGGGCGGGTGGATCGCGGGGCGGGCCGAGGGCGGTCAGCCAACGTCGGTAGAGGGTCGTCCACGTCCCGTCGGTGCGCATCCGCTCGAGGGTGCCGTTGACCCGGTGCACCAGATCGGTGTTGGTCTTGTTGATGCCGACGCCGTACGGCTCGAATTCCAGTGCGGGACCGCCGATCTCGAAGGTCGAGTCCTGGGCGGCGAGGCCCTCGAGAATGGTGTCGTCGCTGCTGGCGGCGTCGGCCTGACGCTGTGGGAGGACGACCAGGCAGTCAGCCCGGAACCGTACCGGCGAATGACCCCCGCCTGGGTGTTCATGGTCTGTTCAATCCCCGTTTCCGCTCGGGACACGCAGCCGCCGAGATCGAGAGCGCAGGCTTTGGGGTATGAACACTGCGGAGGAAGTGCGCCAGCTGTCGCAGGTCGCGGTACGGTTGCTGAACAAGTTCCCGGCCGCATCGCGGGAGGCGGTCGGGACCGCGGTGGGCGAGGCGGTCGCCCAGTTTTCGGGATGCCCGATTCGGGATTTCGTTCCGTTGCTCGTCGAGCGTGCGGCGACGGTGAAGCTCGGCTCGTTGCTCGCGGCATGACTTTTTGACGTGATGGCGGAGGACCCGCGACGCATCAGCTCTCGACTGACCACCCGGAAACCGGTTACCGGTCACTGCCACCGGCCCTGCGGGGCCGTGCGAGGAACCCGCCACCCTGCCTGGCCCGGATGGCGGGTTCCGTTGTTCACCCGTGCCCGCGCTCGACAGCGAAGACTTCTCGCTGCGGGAACGGCGGTGCGGGGGCCGCGAACGTCGGCGAAGACACCGCCCTCGTTGACGTCGTGACGGTGGGTCCGTCGCGGCCGCAGCCAGGCTCGGCTTTCGCTTTCCACGGGCTTCCGGACGCGGGGGCGCCGTCGAGCACCTCGGTTGCGGTGCTCGACGGCGCGGCCGTGGGGTTCAGGTGTTCTTCGCCGTCCGTGGGGTGGCATTGCGGGCTTCGATGGCCTTGACGGTGTTGTCGAACGGCTTTCCCAGGACTCGGGTGCCGAAGACGCCGAGCAGGGCCCCGAGCGCTCGTCCTTTGAGGTTCTTGCCGTCGCGGACCACGACGGCGTCGACGTCGGTGGTCCCATCGGGCATCGGGGTGAGGGTGTAGGTGTGGCCGGACTTTCCGCCCCACAGGTTGGAGTCGGTGGTCGTCATGACGATGCGGTGGGGGTCGGTCCAGTCGTAGTGCAGGCGTTCCCAGGCCCCACCGGAGCCCTCGGTGACATCGGCGTGGTCGGTGCCGAGTTCGTGCACCTGCAGGTAGTCGTCGGCGCTGTTACCGAATAACGCCTGGCGGCCGGGCCCGAAGTCGGTGAGCGCGTCGAGGAATTGTTCCGGGGTGGCGGTGGTGGTCTGGTGGAGGTGGATCGTGGACATGGCGTTCTCCTTGGAATTTGTGCAGGTGAGGGGTAGACCGGTGGACGGGGTCAAGGGCAGTTAGGCGGGCAGCTCCGCTCCGGCCTGTTCGGCGACCATGTAGGCGGCGTACCAGTCGGGCCAGTTCGGATCCTCTGCCCCGGTGCGCTTCTCGTGTTCGCCGTGAGCGATCGCCGCGCGAATCAACGCGCGGGTCAGGTCGGCGGTACTACTGAATGTGGTGGCGGTGGTGTCGGTCGTGCTCATGATGGTCTTCTTGCCGTGTTCTGAAAACGGGTGACGTACGGATGCGAGGCCGTCAGACCCGTGTGGGGGAGCAGCTGGTCGCCGCTGGCACCCCGCGACAGGGCGTCTGCGTTACAGCTGGGTGCTGCTGCTGGCCGCGCCGTCGAGGAGGATCTGGTCGAGGATGGTGGTGTCGGCGCGCCGGTCCTGCCGCTGGTCCCGCTGGCGGTCGTGCTGACGTTGCTGCTGCATGTCGTTGTCGCGGTCGAGAGGGTTGTCGTGGGTGACGGCGGCGGCGACGGGCTGCGCGGGGGCCGGTGCGGTGGTGGTGGCGTTCGCGGCGGCGATGGGGACGAGGCCGACTGCGATGGTCGCGGCGGCGACGGTAGCCAGGCGCTTCCAGGAGGAGGTGCTGGTGGCGGAACGGGTGATCGGGTGAAGCTGTGTGGTGCTCATGCTGATCGGTGGTCCTAGTTCGGATGCCGCGGGCCCAGCGTCTGCGGCTATTCGAACGGTGTCCGGAAGGGCCGGGAACGTTACGCCGACCACCCCCAGATCTAATGTGATGCGCGTCACTGACGCGGCGGCTGCGTGCCACCGTCGGAGCTATTGAGGCGGATCGGGGTCGATGTACCGCAGCGAGGTGTGGGCATTGAGCAGCCAGGCCCCGCCCTTTGCGGTGTCGCCGATGGGAAATGGACGGGTGCCGTCGGTGCGGGTGCATGCGGCGAGCGCGGTGAGGGTCTCGCCGTGGGTGCACCACAGGGTGCCGGTGAGGTCGATGCTTTCGAGGGCGGCGCGCAGAACTTCGGCCGCGGCGTCAGGGGCGAGCAGCGGGTGCTCGTGGATGGGAAGGCCGTGGGCGGCAGCCAGGGGCGCGAGGGTGTCAAGGCAGCGGGTGGTCGGGCTGCAATACAGGACGCGCAGCTCGACTCCGGTGAGGGTGTCGACGAGCCCCCTCGGCCTGTTCCTGGCTGAGGTCGTTGGGCGTCGGGCCCACTCCAGCTCTGCTTCGCTATCGCGTGGGCGTGCCGAAGCAGGACGAACATTGCAGGGCCTTCCCTCACGAGTGGGTGTGCGCGGGCCAGCTCAGGCGCCGGGATGAGACGGATCGTGACGATTCGCAATGCCGGGATGTGGGGTGCGACGGGGCGCCCGGTGTGACGGACTCCGGCGATGTTCACCGACCGGTTGCGGCCAGGTCGCCCCGGCGGCATACGGTGGACATGCTGTGGCTGCCGCGCTGCTCGGGGGTGGTGCCGTCGCAGTTCACTTGTCGGCCTGGGGAGTTGCCGTGGAAGTGCTGGCTGTTGTCGTCGTCCTCGTCGCCGTCGTCCTGATCGTTCCCGCGGTCTATCTGTTGCTGTGCGCGGTGATCCTGGCCGAGCAGCGCCGCCTCCACGGTCAGCAAAGTGATCGACTTACCGCGAAGACCCTGGCCGATGCGCGAGACGTGACTCCCACTCGGCCAACGCTCCGGAGGCGTCCGCGTGCCGTTCCGGGGATCCCAGAGGTGGGCGGGCCCCGATGGCGAGATCCACCAGAGCATGGGCGACAGTCAGCACACTGAGATGATGACGGTGCGCGACCCGGAGCAGTTCGTCGAATGCCTCGGTCGGGCTGCAACGGCGTAATGCGATCAGGATGCCTTCCGCCACCGACAGCGTCTCCCGCCCATCCCTCGCATGCTGGACACCCACCCCGGCATGCCCCGTGCTCGGGTGAGGTTCGGGCACCGACGTCATGGGCATCACCTCCCCGAGGTGGCGGCACTTCCCGACGAACGATCGAGCTGGTCAATCGAAGTTGGCGTACCCGAGCACGGTGGCATCACACCTCACCGGAAAGGTCCGCCTGCGCAGTGTCGGAAGCATCCCGCCGTGCCTCGGCGGTTACCTCTCGATCAGGGTGGCAAGCTTGGCGGTCGCGGTGCGCTCGATGAGCAACGGAACGAAATCCCGGATGCGACCGCCCTTGAAGTGCGCGACGGCTTCTTCCACAGCGGTTTCCACCACCTCCGGCGAGGCGGTCGGGAACTTCGTGAGCAGCCGTGTGGTGACCTGCGAGACCTGGCGTGCCTCTTCCGCGGAATTCATACTACGAATTGTTCTTGCCCACGACCTCCCAGGTCAATCCAGCACCGGGGGTCTGTGATCAACATATCTCCGGGCGAGAGTGTCGTCCGCTGCCCGGCGGTAGTCGTTCCACGTTCATCATTCCGAAAATCGGGTACTGCCTGGGCATGGACAGCGCAGAGGGTCGGGACGACGCCGCATGGAACCGCCGGGTCCGCGACGAAACCGAAACCCAGCGACTCGACCGCAACTGGAGCAACCTGCTGCAGGAGTTGCGGGTGGTGCAGACGAGTGTGCAACTCCTGACCGGCTTCCTGCTGACGCTGCCGTTCCAGCAGCGTTTCGAGGAGCTGTCGACGCCCAGGAGGTGATCTACCTCGCCACCGTCGCCCTGTCGGTCACCACGACGATGACGCTGGTCGCGCCGGTCGGCATCCACCGACTGCAATTCCGGCAGCATGCCCTCCCGACCCTCGTCGCGACCGGACAGCGACTGGCGATCGGCGGCATCGCCGTCCTGGGCCTCGCCCTCGTCGGCGTGGTCCTGCTGATCTTCAGCTTCGTGGTCGACATGACCACCGGGATCATCGCGGCCGCGGTGGCAATGCTGATGTTCTTCGGGTTCTGGATCCTGCCGTCGCTGCCGCACCGCCGGTCCACCGGCGATCGGCAACCACACGAATCGGTGTGAGAGCAGACTGGACTCATGGTGTCGACGCAGCGTGAGCGGGAAGACAAGTACGACGTGAACCCGGATTTCACGCTGCCCGATCTGGGAGGGCTGGTCCCGACCGGTGGACGACTCGACACCGGTTCGGTGAACCTGACCAGTGTCTACTACGACACCGCCGAGCGCGACCTGCTCCGCCAGCACCTCACCCTGCGCCGCCGCACCGGGGACACCGGCGCCGGATGGCAGCTGAAGGTCCAGGCCGACAAGGCCCGCACCGAGCTGTCCCTGCCGCCCGGCGAGGGGGACACGGTTCCCGACGAGCTGGCCACCCTGGTCCGCGGCATCGGGCTGGGCAAACCCCTGCACCAGGTGGCGGCGCTGTCCACCGTCCGGCGCACCCACCGGCTGTACGACCGGGACGAGCACCTGCTCGCGGAGGTGGCCGACGACCTCGTGCACGCCACTGTCGCCGGGGACGTCGCCGTAATCAGCGAATGGCGGGAAGTGGAAGTCGAACTCGGCGAGCACGGCACGCCTTCCCCGGCGGACAAGGTGCTGACCAAGGTCGGCAAACGCCTCACCAAGGCCGGTGCCTGGCCGTCACCGCACGCGTCGAAGCTCGGCCGTGCGCTCTCCGGCACCCATCCACCCGCCGCCGGCGCAGGTGGCGCGGCGGAACGGGCACTGACCGAGTACCTCGACGCCCAGGTCCAGGCGATCGTGGCCGGTGACGTGTGGCTGCGCCGTGGGCTGGACCCGATCCATTCCACCCGGGTGGGCATCCGGCGGTTCCGCAGCACCCTGCGGGTGTTCGGCAAATTCTTCGACACCGAGGCGCGCACCACGCTCGATGCCGAATTGTCCTGGTACGCGGGTGTGCTCGGTGAGGTGCGGGACCGGCAGGTGCAGCGGGCGCGGTTCGCGGAGAAGGTCGCCGAGTTGCCGAGCGAGCTGGTGATGGGACCGGTCGCCGCCCGCATCGAGGGCGATCTGCTCGCCGAGCAACACCGTCACCTCGCACACGCGATGGAGGTCCTCGACGGCGACCGCTACCGGGACCTGATGGCCACCTTGGCGCGGTGGCGCTCCGCCCCGCCGTTCACCGCGCCGGCCGATTCCCGGTCCGTCCGGAAGGCGACCCGCAAGGCCGGGCGCAAGGCGAACAAGCTACTGACCGCCGCGGTCGCCGACACCGACGACGCGGCGCTGCACCGGGCGCGCAAGGCCGCCAAGCGGGCCCGCTACGCCGCCGAGCTGGCGAGACCGGTCCTCGGGAAGAAGAAGTCCAAGAAGAAGGCCGGCAAGTACAAAGAGATCCAGCAGGTGCTGGGCGAGCACCAGGATTCCGTCGTGGCCACCGAGACACTCCGCACCCTGGGTGCACGCGCCGGAACCACGCCGGGCGAGAACGGGTTCGCGTTCGGACTGCTGTACGGACTCGAACTGCAGGCGGCCCAGCGGGCGCGGGCGGATGCCGCGCGTCTTACCAGCTAATCCGCTCGCGCGGTGACTCTCCAGGCCGTACACATCGGCGTCGGAGCGGCAGTTCGGTGGTCGGGGTGACCTCGCCGGGCCGGTAGCCGTGCATGTGGGCCACGGCGTCGGACCATTCCCACCGCTGTCCAACCAGGAAGAACTGGAGGTTTCCCACCCGCTGCGGTTCGCCGCCACCGAACACCTGCTCTGAATCCACGCCCACTTCCAGCGCATCGATAGCCGGAGAGTTGCGTGGGCCGGATGGCCGGACCCGGCACCCTTGGCTGCGCGGCGAAGGGGCGAATCCCTTTGGTCGCAGGGCCGACCGGATGGGCAGTCGTGGCATTCGACTGTGTGCTGGTGGCGCCCATTCTGAGGTCGAGAGGCACACACAGGGTGGGCACCCCGACGTTCTGGCGGTGGCGGGAGTTTTGTCAAGAAGCTGCGACCTCAGTAATGTTCTGGCAAAGTGCCGGAACCTCCGGCCTACGAATACCCGCCGGGAAGGCGGTCAGAGATATGAGATTCCGAGAGCTCGTTGCCAGTGGTGTCGGGGTCCTCCGGTTGGCTGTCGATGCCGGCATCGCTCTCACATCGATGCTGGTCGCCGTTCCGGTCGCGTTTGTGGTCGGCGAAGCCGTGACGATCGGGCGGAAGATGCGAGGCCAGCGACCGCCCGCCGTGCCACCGGACTCGACGACTCACGATCTCGGGACGGTCGTCACATCCCGGTGACGAACTGGAAGGCGGCTGTTTATGCTCCGGGAGCGGCAGCTGAATAGAAGGTGGGAGCGCATGACCGAGATGAGCGAGAAGACACCGGAACTCGGAGATGCGTTGCGCGTCGGTGCCCGGGTCCTGGTCCGCAGGCCGTCGGAGACGGCGGCGACCGGTGCGGTCGTCGAGGACTACGCCGACCTGATTCATTCGCAGGACCGGGGCCACGACTGGGCGCCGGTGCACCGGTGGGCGGTCGCCCTCGACGACGTGCGACTGGTGTTCGTCGACACCGATGACCTGACCGTCGATCCGTCACCGGAATCTCCGGGCGTGAAATAAGGCATGGCGGCCGAACAGTAGTACAGGTGACCGGCCGGCCCGACGCCGGTGCCGCCGGTCCCGGGTTTGCGGCAAGGCCTGTGGTGCACCGCCGGTCACCTCGCGGGGAGATGCGACCACTGTCTCGGCCAGCGCGCGGCGCGTCTGGCCCTCATCGATGGCATAGGGCGCGGGGCGGTCCCGCCGGGGATCTAGACCCCGACAACTGGGCCGCGGTGGCAGCATGAGATCTGGTAGCGCTGGAAGTGGGTCGCGCCGATTCGAATCTTCGCCGACAAGGGGCGAGGCCGACGCGATGCACACGCAAGCCGTGTGAGATCTGGATCCGATCGAAGGAGCGCCAGGAAGATGACAACCATGCAGTCTGTCGTCGCCGACACGTTAGGCGAACCGTCCGAGGTCCTGCACCTGCAGACCCGCCCGATTCCTGAGCCCGGTCCCGGCGAGGTCCGGATCCGGGTGACAGCGGTCCCAGTCCATGCCAGCGACCTGCACACCATCCGCGGCAGATACGGATTCACCCCGCAGTTCCCCGCCGTGCCCGGAATCGAATCCGTCGGCGTGATCGACGAACTCGGCAGCGGCACAGACGGTCTGACCGTCGGGCAACGCGTCATCACGATCGGAGTCACGGGCACCTGGCAGGAGTATGTCGTTGCCGATGCCGAGAGCGTGTTGGCTGTTCCCGCCGGCATGAGCGATTCCACGGCCGCCCAGATCCTCGCCAATCCGCTCACCGCCGTGATCTTGACCGGTGACGAACTCGATGTTCGACCGGGTGAATGGCTCCTGCAGACCGCAGCCGGTTCCACCGTGGGCCAGTCGGTCATCCAACTCGGAGCGCACGTCGGCTTCAAGACCCTCAACGTGGTCCGCCGTCGATCCGCTGTCGCGGACATCCTCGCGCTGGGGGGCACCGCGGTGATCTGCACCGAGGATGAGGACCTGCGCGACCGGGTGACCGACATCGCCGGCCACGACGGCGTGTCCAAGGCGATCGACTGCGTCGGCGGTCAGGTCGGTGCGGACGTCTCGCGTGCGCTGGTACCGCACGGTGAGCTGATCGTCTTCGGGGCGCTGTCCACGCACCGGCAAACCGATCCCGACAAACTCACCATCCCCATCTTCGCGCGGTCACTGATCTACGAAACCAAGACCGTTCGGGGGTTCTGGCTGCTGCGCTGGTTCACCGAGACCCCGAAGGATCGGATGGCCGCAACGATCGCCCGGACACTTCAGCTCGTCGACAGCGGCGCGTTGCGCGTGCCCGAGGGTCAGCCGATCCCCGTCGGAAAGTTCAGTGAAGCCGTCTATTTGGCCGAAGCTCCCGCACACGGGGGCAAACCGCTGCTGGTATTCGAACACTAGGAGTCACTGGTGCGGACGAGGATGCGCCCAGCAGTGATCGGCCCGACCCTCGCGGATGTTCTGCCGAGTCGAACCGCACTCATCGAGAACTGTCTTGGACAACATCCAGCGCGGGCAAGGACTCCGCGCCATCCGGTGCACCGCACGCTGGCGGCGGCACCGCCCGGATCAGCGTGTCGACACTCGCCGGCCATCCTCCCGCCGCCGTGACGCCATGTTGTGCCGATACCGTGGGTACGGCGATCAGCCCGGCACGGTGATCGCCCGGTTGTTCCCGTGGATCACACCACCGGCCCAGCGAGGCCGTGCGAGGAGCCCGCCACCTGCCTCCGCGAGTGGCGGGCTCCGTTTCAGCGGCCGCCCCGAACACGGACTCGATCGCACCCGGTCATCCGTCGTTCCCGAGATGGGGAACTCGGTCAGTGCGGGGAGTCGGAGCAACGCTGCTGAGCTCCCGGTCGCGGTCCACGATTCACACAGCTGCCTTGGCGGTCTTCCCGTCGGCGGAAGGCGGGAGGATCCCTCCTCGCCGAACACAAGCGCGACGATCACCTGTGAGCGCGCCGTGCCCGTCGTGTCCACACCGGCCGGAGCTGCCTAGACCATGTGGTGCTCAATCGGGGCCGCCGCGGGCACGGTGGCGGGTGTTGTTGCCCCAGCCGCGATGGCCGCGTCGAGTGATCTGCTGGCGGCGCGTTCGACCAGCAGGGGGACGAAGTCCCGGATCCGGCATCCGTCGAACCGGTGATAAGCGGTGTTTGAGGTTCCCCCCGGAAAGTGGACACCGACTTGGCGGGACACCGGTCCCGCTGGAAGGATGTCCGTATGCCCCCTCGCAAGCGTCGGTCGTTCACGACCGAGTACAAGGTCGAGGCTGCCCACCGGGTGATCGACTCCGGTCGCACCATCGCAGAGGTCGCCCGAGAACTCGGCCTCAACGAGAGTCTGTTGGGTGAATGGGTCAAACTCGAGCGGCGCAGAATCGCCGCCGCAGAGTCCCACGGAGAGAAGCCTTTGGACGCGGCCGAACACGCCGAGCTACTCCGATTGCGAAGGCAGGTAAGCGAACTCGAGAAGGACAACGCTTTCCTGGTAAAAGCTTCGGCGTACTTTGCCGCGATGCAGAAGAACCGACCCGGTTCGATCTGATGGCCAAGTACGCCGGCCCCGACAACATCGAAGAGACCGCCGGCACCGCCGCGCCGGAAGGTGAACGGTTTTCGATCCTGCGGATGGCGAGACTGCTGGAGGTGTCCACATCGGGCTACTACCAGTACGTCAAGCGCAGAGTCGCCACGGTGTTGACGCCGAGGCAACAGCGTCGCGCCGACCTCGAAGTCAAGATCGTCGAGATCCACCGGGAATCGAAGGGTACCTACGGGTCGCCGCGGGTCACGGCCGAGTTGCGGGCGCGTGGTGAGGTGGTGAACGCCAAGACTGTGGCCAAGATCATGGCCTCGCTCGGTGTGGAGGGCATCAGCCCGCGCACGTTCAAGGTCACGACGACGGTGGTCGATCCGCAGGCGTCGTTCCCGCCGGATCTGATCGAGCGGCACTTCGATCGGGGCCGGCTCGATGCGGTCTGGTTTACCGACATCACCTACCTCACGTGCGGTGAGGGGGACATGTTCTTGTGTGCGATCCGGGACGGTCATTCACGGAAGGTGTTGGGATACAGCATTGCTAATCACATCAGCGCCGAGATGGTCACCACCGCCATCGATCGAGCCGTGGCCACGCGCGGTGGGCGGTGTCGCGAGACGATCCTGCATTCGGACCGGGGTGGGGAATACACTGCCCACCTGACCGCGGCGTCGTGTGTGCAGCACGGGTTGCGTCGGTCGATGGGTGCGACCGGGATTTGTTGGGACAACAGTCCATCCGAATCGTTTTGGTCGATCTTCAAGCATGAAGAATACTATCGGCACGTCTATGCAACGAAGGCTGATCTCGTTGCTGGCGTTGACAACTGGATTGTCTTCTACAACACTGTTCGACGGAACTCTACGGTGGGGATGCACAGTCCCGACAGCTACGAGAAGTTGCTTCAGGTGGGAGTCGCCTGAGGCACGCAACCCCCTTGTCCACCGTTCGGGGGGAACCTCAGTTGACCTTCTCGTCGACTAGCTGCGGGTCGAGGAACTGATACCGCCGGACCAGTTGTGCGCGCACCGCGTCGAGATGCTGCCTTTCGGTGACGTCCATGACGAAAACTGTCCTCCTGCGCTCTCCCCGTCGGGCTGTTTCTCACGGGTCCATCTGGTGGAACGGGCTGGCCGTCGGCGCCGAGCCCGTGGGTTGTCGGGTTGACGTGTCGGTCGGTGGGCTGCGGCGATGTGTCGCTGGATCGCAGCGTCGCCGTCTCGGTTGATCCCGGATTTTCGGACCGTCTGGGTGCGCGCCTCTGGCCGGAGGAGGGCACCCTGTGTGAGCAACTTTCCGAGGCTCACCACCCGGTCGCCCGGCTCACGGCACGCTATCCGGAGCTCCGGGGTGTCGATCGGAACTCGCCCGGACTCATCCGGACCTCACCTGCGGCGGGGTGTTGGGGTGTGTTCGGCCGGGGACAGTGCCACGGTGGTCACGCTTGCGGGGAGGCCGATCCGTGGCCATTCGGCGGTCAGGGCCACCCTCGGTGCCGGTGGCGAGACCGGGAGCCAGTACATCGGCTGGGTCCGGTACCGGCATGTCCCCGCGGTGGACTCCTGCCGATCCGGGTGGTGCAGGTACGGGTCGGCGACCGCGAGGTAGTCCGTCCCGGCCCACACATCCAGATACGACCACTGCGCCGATGGGTCCGCGGGGTCGGTGAGTGGCCGGGTTTCGTGCTGGGCCCGTTCGGCTGGGTGGCCCGTCGTGGTCAGGGTCAGGTGCACCGCGAGACCGGAGGGATATGCGATGATCCGCGACAGGTTCAGGGTCAGGTGGGTGTCCGCGGACAGTTGCAGGCGACCGTGCACCTGGACACCGCCGCAGGGCGGGGGTGCGGTCGCGGGCCAGCGGAGTCTGCGCACCACCCCGATGGTGCACCTCCACCACGGTCGCCGCAAACACCCCTGGTAAGACCCGGTTTACGCGGGGTAGCACTGTCGTTCACCGTGCTCGGTGATTCGGCGGTGACCCGCGGTTCATCTATATACTTTGTGCTGTCAAAAGAATTCGACGGGGAGTTGGTATCCGATGAAGGAGACCGGCGAGGAAACCTCGAATGAGGACGGTGCGGGCGCGTCGAACGGTCATCTGTCCTCGGACGATCTTGCCGGCGTGGTGGAGGCGCTCACCGGAGAACGTTTGACTGTGCGACGGGCGCCAGGCAGTCCGGGCGGGTCGACCACGCGCACCGGACTGCCGCTGAGCCGGATGCGAGTACGAGAGGAGCTGGGCGAAATCGATTCCACAGCATTGCGTTTCGTCGTCGACGAGTCGCGTCCTTTCTGGTTGACGAGGGGTGGGCTCACCCTCGATCGGGACGAGGTAGCAGCGCTGCCCGGTCGACGGACGGAGGTGGCGGCACTGCAACTGATGGCGCTGTCGCTGCGGGGGAGTGCCCACCCTGCCGACCTGGAGTGCATGGGCCAGTGTGGCACTGTTCGGAGCGACAGCACCGACCGTGTTCCACTGGCGGATCGTCTCGCGTACGAATATCTCTGCGTCGGTCAAGCTCGCGGTGCTGCGGTGGCCAGCTGCCCTGCCGGAAGTCATGACGCCGAACCCCCAACGACGCGCAGACCACATTGGTCGGTGCTCAAGCGGTTCAGAGTCTGGATGAGTGCCTCACGAGCAGGTGTTTCTTCATCCGATCCGATCGCGGCCTCCGCGACGGCTCGAACGGGAAGTCGCCGGCAAAGTTCCGCGACCGCTTCTTCGACTTCGGCATCAACGCTGCGGCCAGTAGCCCACGCGCAGGCGAGCACTGCAATGTCGCGCAGCTGGTAGGCGTCTCTGGCGAAAAGCGCGTAAGGCAGGAGGTCATCGAAGACCGCTGACAGGGTGTCGATCGGGGATTCCTCGGCCGCCTGAAGCGGGAGGAGATCGGCGAGTGCACGCGCGTCGGTAAGGACCATCCGTGCGGTCCATACCTCCGGGTCCGGCTGCGCCAGTGTAAGTGTCGTGCCGTCGGTGCAGTCGATGACTGTCGCGTTCCAGGCGCCGGTGTCGTGACGAAGGGTGCCGTTGCCGCGAACGTCGTCCAACACTGCGAATGGCAGGAGGCTTCCGGTCACGAGCGCACGTTCGCTTGCCTGGACGATGCACTCCTGGAGCGTGAGCTGGTGCCGTGACGGCAGAACGACGATCCCGTTGCATGCGCAGTCTACCGCGGCGATGCGTCGTCCGCCGCGGTAGGCGGTGAGTTCGGTGAGGTCGGTCTCCTGCTGTTCAGCCAGGATTACAGTCAGCTCGGGGACCTGTGTGGCAAGGGCCTCCACCGCTCGCGCGGAGCTGCCGTCGGCTTCCACGGTGTAGCGGACTTCGAGGCCGGTCTCGGTCGTTGTCAGCGTTGGTCCCGTGACCCTTGGTGGTTCTGCCTCGACCTGCGGGGCAGTGCCGGACGGGGTCAGGCATGTTCGCTGTTTCGGGGCGGTCACTGTGTCGATGGGAAGCGGCGGCGTGCAGGGTGTGCGTCCCAACTCTTCGGACTCGAGGGCCACGACCAGCTCGGACACTGAGGACCGTGGGCCGGTGATGACGATCTGGCTCCGCGTGGTGGATTTCATGGTGCTCCAGGTGGCGGGGGTTCTTCAGGCCCCGCTGGGCGGGGCCGACGATGGCGTGGTCGCGGCGACTCGGTGATTGTCGATGACCAGGCGTTTGCAGCGTGAGGCGCTGCGCTTGTCTGCAGCGGCTCACGCTGGGTTGTCTCTGCGGTGCCTACCTGTCGGTTGCGGTGGGGGTGTGCGTAGCGGCGCCGGCAAGGACACGACCGAGCCAATCGCTGCGGGTCTGCCGGGCGATCTGGGAGAGCGCGGCGTGCGGGAAGAGTGCGTCGAAGCCGTGGAATCCGCCGGCCCAGACGTGCAGATCGGCTTGGCCGCCGGCGGCCAAGATTCGTGTGGCGTAGGTGACGGCCTCGTCTCGGAAGACCTCAGCCGAGCCCGCGTCGATGTAGGTGGTCGGGAGGTCGGAGAGGTCGTCTGCGATAGCCGGCGAGACGCAACTCGGGACAGGCCCGTCGCCGATATCCGCGAGCACTGAGTGCCAGGCGAAAGCGTTCGCGTCGCGCGACCAGATGACAGGTCCGTCGAACTGGTGGCTCGAGGCGGTGTTGTTTCGATGGTCGAGCATCGGGCCGATCAGAACCTGGGCGGCGATGGCGGGACCCTTGCGTTCGCGGGTGAGCAGGGCAGTGCCGGCGGCAAGTCCGCCCCCGGCGCTGGTACCGGCGATCACGAGCTTGCTCAGGTCGATACCGAGATCGGTGGCGTAATCTGCGGTCCAGATCAGGCCCGTGTAGCAGTCCTCGACGAGCGTCGTGCCGGAGAACTCGGGTGCCAGGCGGTAGTCGACGGAGACGACGACCGCGCCGAACCTGGTGAGCCAATCGAGCGGAATGTCGATCTGGGAGTAGCGGTCGCCCATGATCATTCCGCCGCCGTGGAGCCAGTAGACGCAGGGTGCGTTGCCGTCGGTGAGATCGATGCCGATAGGTCTGAGGATGGTGACCGGGATCTGGGTGCCGTCGAAGCTCGCGATCGAGATTTCCTGACGGTCGACGGGGAGATGACTGGCGATGGCGGTTTCGGCGGGAAGGGTCGCGTAGGGGCGGATCATTTCGAGGGTCTGCTTGTCCAGCGGCGGTGTTTCCGGCATGGAGAAGAGAAGATCCTGGAGTTCGGGGTCGAGGGGAGGGTGGGGGAAGGTCAAGTCTGGTTCCTGGGGTGCGGTTGACCCGCGTTGGTGCTGTTGAGTTCGGAAGGCGCGGAGAATTTTTGGTAGTCGGCCTTGCCTCGGACGGGGATGAGGTCGCCGTAGGTCGGCTCGCCGGCCAGGATGTCGGCGAACTGTGCGACGATTCCCTGAGCTGCCTCTCCGGCGAAGATCCGGTGGTGGTCCTCCTCGGTCGTCCAGCCCTCCTGGACCGTGACGACGTCAGGGTTGGCGGCCGAGCGGCTCACCAGATACAGAACGCACCATTCCGTGGCGGCCGGGTTGCCCTCGTCGAGGCCCGTGAGCAGGAGCTCGACCAGTTGGTCTCCCATGCCCGGCTTTGCGGTCATCGTGCAGGTAAATCCGTAGTTTGCGTTCATGACTCAATCAAGCCAGCGCATCGAGAAAATTCGTAGACCGATGCTCTCCACCTCTTGCCCATTGCTACGACAGTTGTGTCGGGCGCCTCGTTTCGCCCACGCCGCAGAGGAATAGGCAAGCATTGGAGCGCAACGGTCTACAGCGACGGAGTTCGGTCTCCTTGAATGGAAATCAACCGAGCACACTCGGCAATCGAAGAGGTGGTTTACATGCAGATCGCACTCGTCACCGGTTCCAGCGCCGGCATCGGCCAGGCCACGGCCCGACAACTTGCCAAGCAAGGCCTCGGTGTCATCACGACCTACCGGTCCCACAAGAGCGAGGGCGAGGAGACCGTCGCGAAGATCGCCGCCGAGGGTGGCTCCGCGGTCGCGCTCCCGCTGGACCTCGCCGCCATATCCAGCATCGACGAATTCGTCGCCCATGTGAAGGTCGAGGTGGCGTCCCGCTGGGATGCTTCCGAGGTGAACTACCTGGTCAACAATGCGGGCGTGGGTGGTCCCGCGATGTTCGCCGACATCACCGAGGAAACTTTCGACCACTTCCACAACGTGTTGTTCAAAGGCCCGTATTTCCTGACGCAGAAACTTCTTCCAGTGCTCGCTGATGGCGGAGCGATCGTCAACACCGGCAGCACCGCGGCGCTCCCCAACCGAGTGAACCAGGGCTACTCCGCCTACGCCGCGCAGAAGGGCGCGATACACACCGTTACCGCATTCTGGGCAAAAGAGCTCGCTGAGCGCGGAATCCGCGTCAACAGCGTCGCGCCGGGAACTACGAGGACACGAATTGCCGACGACGCCTTCACGAAGATGCCCGAAATGCTTCCGGCCATCAGCCACGCGTTCGCTCTGGGCCGGGTCGGTGAGCCCGAGGATATCGCAAAGGTCATCGCGTTCCTGCTGAGTGATGCAGCTGCGTGGATCACCGGGCAGGTGCTCGAGGTGTCCGGCGGCGAGCGGCTCTAAAGCCTCTTCCGGACCCGAAAGCCCATGAGGAACCACCGCCAGGCGCGGTTGACTCCAGAACGCCAACTGCCCTGGCGCCGACTTCGAACGTCATATGATCGGTTCAGCAGGGATTTCGAGAACAGGAACATCACGTGAGTATCGAAGAGATCCGCAGACTGATCACCGCTCACGCGCACAAAGAAAACCTAGGGCTGCCCGGCGTCCGGATCAACAGAATCACCGACCCCACAAAACCAACTCCGTCGATCGCCGAGCCAATTCTCGCGTTCTCGATGCAGGGTGCGAAGCGAATCGCGCTCGCCGACAGAGTGTATGACCAGGTACCGGGGACCTTCATGACCGTTGCGGTCGATCTCCCGATAACGGGCGACTACGTTCGAGCTTCCCGTGCCGAGCCCTACCTCGGTTTTGCACTCGAACTTCGTTCGTCGTCGATCGCCGAACTACTTGTGGAGGCGGCCTCGGGCCTCCCCGGGATACTGAAGCCCCCGCCCCCCGGCATCTCGATCAATCCGGCGACCTCGGAAATGCTCGACGCGGTCGCTCGACTGCTGGCTCTGATAGAACGGCCGGTCGACGCACCAGTCCTCGCACCACTTCTCGAGCGCGAGATCCTGTGGCGTGTCTTGTCCGGCCCTGCCGGACCAACGGTGCGCCAGATCGGCCTCAGGGACAGCAGCCTGACCTATATCGGTCGTGCTATCCGGCACCTGCGTTCCAACGCATTCGAACCGATCCAGGTCGAGGAATTGGCGCAGCTGAGCGGGATGGGCATCTCGTCGTTCCACAAGCAGTTCCGCGCGGTTACCGCGATGAGCCCAATTCAGTACCAGAAGCGAATTCGCCTCCAAGAAGCACGACTTCAACTGTTCAAACGTCCGCACGACATTGCGGCAGTAGCACATTCCGTTGGTTACAGCAGTGCTTCTCAGTTCAGCCGGGAGTACCGTCGTGAGTTCGGTGTTGCGCCGAGTGTCGACGCACTGAGAATGCGTCAGGAAGGTGAGGCTACAGCCTGACCTGGCACGCGACTGGTCCCTCAGCGGCCGGCGTCAAAAATCGACGGGAGGATGGCAACGATCACCGCGGTAATCAGCACTGCACACGACCAGCGGAGTCGCCGTGGTCGGATCGATCCCGATCTGCGCCGCCACCCGGTCTCGAATGTCGCTCGTGGGTTATCCGCCACCTTCTATCAGGTCCGCGGCCGCGACCAGTTCGGCGGCGATCCTGCGGGCCTCTCCTGGTGTCAGGCGTGGCCGGAACTCGGGGTGGTCACCGACCTCCCAGGTCATTGAGACGCCGGGTCGACGGTCTGCCTCTCGGACGGGCGTGACGAAGCAGAACGACGATTCGATGCCGTCTTCGTCCAATGTGAGGTAATCCAGTGCTGCGGTCAGTTCGATGCAGTCGCTGCTGTCACCCATGCAGGTGTGGTCCGTGCGCCCGCGGGCGTCCTCGTTGGTGCACCAGGGTGCGCATTCGGTTCCGGTCGTCTGGTTGGTGTTCATGCTTTCGATCCTCCTCCCGTGACCGTTCGCCTGTCGCGGGTATCGCCGCAGGTGTGGTGGTCGACCATGATGACCCCGGCCTGCCGGTAGCTGTGGATGACGGCGCGGTTGAGTTCGACCAGCGCCCGGTCCTTCCACGGGGTGCGGTCGGAGCTGGTGTCGATGTTAAGCCTGGCGGCGATGTTAAGCCTGGCGGCGATGTCCGGGAGCATGTTGTAGCGGTTCTCGCCGGAGAAGTTGCGGGCCCCGACCTCGGTGCTGACGTACCAGCCGCTGAGCGGGGAGCACGGGTAGATCACCCCGCCGATGTTCGAGGTCCATGTTCGACACGGCGGGGACGGCATGCCATTTGAGGCCGAGGTCGCCGAACCAGTCGTAGTCGGGGTGGGTGATGTCGACCTCAGCCGGAGGTCGGCGGGCACGTCGAACCGGTGCAGGGGCTCGTCGGGGGTGGAGATCAGCAGCGGGAGAACTTCGAAGGCCGTGCCGGCGCCGTGCCAGCTCATCCGTGTCACGGTCTCGGTGATCTCGAGGTGGGCGGGATCGCCGATGATCCGGCCGTCGCGTTGCCGGTAGCCGGCGTAGCGGATCAACTACGGGCTGAGAATGCGGTACTCCCGCCCATCGGGGCGCGGCGGCGGGCCGATCGTGATCACCGACTGCAGTGCGCTGCCGTTGCGGCAGTGTGTCGATCGGATGTAAGCAGTCCGTGAAGGACCTTTCGCGGACTCGTCCCGTCGCTCGGTCCATCGGTCAGGAGTCGATAAGGGATCGGTAAGGGTGGGGGCGGATTCTTGGATTTGTCATTCCGCCCCGTTTTGAGGAGTTTCCGCCATGTTTACCCCCCGCATCCGCCGGTTTGCCCGTTCGTCGATGTTGCTGTCGGTTATCGGCTTGTCTGTGTTGGGTGGTGTCGGCGCAGCGAACGCGGCGTCGGCCGACGCGCCGCGCCACACCGACGACGTCTACATCTGCTGGTATGACGACGGTTATTCGACCACATATTGGATCTGCTGATACGGCGTGCCCTGCATTACGTCCGTCCCGGTCCGTTGTTGGACCGGGACGGACGTTGTGGTGTGTGGGGGAAGGGTTTCGCCGTGCCCGATCGGCCGCGGTGGACGGCACTGCGGGAGGTCGTTCACTCACGCCGTGGTGGCCTCCTCGACGTCGCTGATGGTGCGCAACGGCTCGATGCGGAACGGGGAGTCGTCGGCGATGCCCTCGGCCTTGTAGGATCCGGCGGTCGTCGCGGCGAGGACGTTGTCGAAGGCGTCGGCCAACGTCCCGATCGACGGCAGCAGTGCCTGCAGGAACAGGGTCTCCTGGGAAGCGCAGGGCCGTATGTTGCGACCCCGATGTGATGAATAATGCTTCCGCGCAATGGGTTACCGTGCATCGCCCGCGCGGCGCAGGTGTGATTCTCCGCTCGCCGCGCGGAGGCGCTCTCTTTGGGCGTCGACACCTCCCCATCGGCGATCGTGCCGGCGAACGCATCGAGGACGAACGCGGTGTGCGCGAAGCCGGGCATCATCGGCACGTACGTGAAGTGGGCGACGTGGAGGGCGTCGGGCTGATCGATGCGGAAGTTCCGGTCGATCAGTTCCGGCGGCCGCGGCGCCGATGGCTCCGCCGCGGTGGTGCGGACCCTCTTCGATGGGGTGGCACCGCGCTACGCATGAGTCGCTCGACGGTGTGGCGGGCCATCTCGATGCCCTGATGGTGCAGGTGGTCCAGCATCTTTGGGCGAGTCGCAGAGAGACTTCGGCCTGCGTCGACTGCGCTTGCTACGCTCGACGTAGAACGAGGCTGGCGACGCGGTGATGGACGCGTCCCACAATGCACGCCTCGACAACGGACGGCTGCGCCAGGCGTTCGTGCATCCGCGCTCGGTGAGCACCGGGCGGATGGGTGCGACCGAAGAGCTGATCGCGATGTTCGGCGATGAACCGGCGGATCACGTGTGTGGCGGGTAGCGTCCCGATCGAATAAAGGCGTTGCAGTCTTTAGTATTTCCATGGTCTTCGAGCTCGGCGTTCTTCCTCCGCAATGCCTGCAGTTCGGCGTCGGCCTCGGATGCCGACGCAGCAGGCATGCCGCCATCGGACGCTTCGGCCTTGCGGACCCACACCCGCGGCGTCTCCGTTTTCGGGGATATTCGTACGGTTCGCCTCGTGCTCGTCAGGTGTACCCGTCACGGTGCTCGAGGGCCAGGTGCACGGTCTTCTCCCGTACCTCGGCGCGGTAGACATTCGGCACAAGGATGACCTTCCCGAGAAGGAAGGTGTGCATCGAACTCGAGACGATTCATTGTGCCGAGTTCGGGGGTCTGCGTGTCGGTTCCGTTCTCGGCGCTCAAGAATTCGGTAAGGGTTCGATCAGGCCGGTCTTCCAGACTTTCTCTTGTCAGTTTCCCCCGACGAAGACAAAAGGAACGCCTGTTATGTTCATTCGTATCACCACCGCCGCCCGCACCCTGACCCTTGCCGCCGTGATCGGGGTGAGTGCCCTCGGCGCCGTCTCGATCGCCAACGCCGATACCGCCACTTCGCTCTCCGGCCAGGACGCGGTGTTCCTCGAGGGCATGGCCGATGAAGGGATCACGTTCACCACCGACGACGCCGGGGTCGGGCTGGCCCATCACATTTGCGGCGAATTCGCTGATGGCGCCACCTTCGAGGAGGTCGCTGCGGAGGGTCTGCAGCATTCGTCCCTGTCCGCGTACGACGTGGGTTACGTCATCGGTGGTTCGGTGTCGGTGTACTGCCCTCTGTACACCGACCAGCTGCCCGTCTGAGCCCGGTCCTCGTGCCCCCGTGCCGCCAGCGGTGCGGGGGACGGATGGGTCTGTCCGCGATTTCGGTGGCGCGACGATCCGCCTCGGCACCCGTATAACTCGGATACCGAGTTATACTTGGTGGTGCGTTCGAGCGGTCTGCGGGTCGTCCGACGCACCGCTGTTGCTCGCGTGGCGGGCATGCCGACAGTCTTTGGTGCGTGCCATGGATCGGTTCACCAGGCGAGGTGGGGGCTCGTGTGGTAGCTGGTCCGTAAGGGCGGCGGTGACATCCACAGTGACCTCACGAGGACGAACTACTCGTGCACACCGGAAATGAGTGAGGCGGTCTTCCGTGATGGGCAGGGTGGGTGCGTGGGGATGAGCGAGCACGATCTGGTGCCGGGTGCGATGTTCGCCGGATTCACGATCGAGCGGGTGCTCGGTACCGGGGGGATGGGCACGGTCTATCTGGCGCGGCACGGGAGTCTGCCCCGGGGGGTCGCGGTGAAAGTTCTCGACGGGACCGCCGACGACTACATGCGGGCGCGGTTCGTGCGCGAGGCCGAACACACCGCGCGACTCGAGCACCCGAATATCGTGACCGTATATGACCGGGGCTGCGAGGGTGACCGGCTCTGGATCGCCATGCAGTACGTGGCGGGAACGGACGCGGCGACGCTGCTGCGCCGCGGCCCGCTGCCACCGGATCTGGCCGTCCACATCGTCGCCGAAATCGGGCAGGCCCTCGACTTCGCACACGAGCACGGCATCCTGCATCGCGACGTCAAGCCGGCCAACGTGCTGCTCGCCGGGCGACCGGCCGCTGGTGCCGGGGTGTGGCGGGTGTTGCTGACGGACTTCGGGATCGCGAAGAACTTGGACGAGACCCGGCGTCTGACCAGGACGGGCATGCTGGTGGCCACCCTGGTGTATGCGGCGCCCGAGGCTTTGGTGGCGGGCGTCGAACCCGACCACCGCGCCGACGTGTATTCCCTCGGGTGCATGCTGTTCCAGTTGTTGACCGGTCGGCTCCCGTACTCGGGGTCGGCCGCTGCGGTGGTCGATGCGCATCTCAACCAGCCGATCCCGCGGCCGACCGTGCTGCGACCCTCTCTTCCCGACGCGATGGATCCGGTGATCCGGCAGGCGCTGGCGAAGGACCGCGACACCCGGTTCGACAGTTGCGGCGCCTTGGCGCAGGCGGCGCGCCGCGCCCTGTCGTCCCCCCGGCCGGCGCCCGGACCACGGGAGACCCGGACCCCGCAGATGCCCCCGGTACCGGACCGGATCCGCGCCCCGAGCCCTCCTCGTCAGGTCCGGGCGGCGACCCCGCTGCGCCGGGTGCGAATCGACACCCCGCCGCTGAACCGCGGTGTCGAGGGCGCAGGCCGGCCGGGCGGCACCCGCGCAGGTGGGCAGCCCGGACCGGTGCGCTGGTGGCGACGGACGACGACGATCGTGGTCGGTGTGCTTGCCGCGATGGTGGTCGTGGGCGCGGGGGTGGGTGCGGTCGCCGCCTATCTCGCATCGCCGCACCCACCGGCCGCCCGCACCCAGACCACGCTCGCCTTCGCCGGCCTGGCAAGCCCGCAGGGGGTCGCGGTCGATGCGAACGGGACCGTGTTCGTCGCCGATTCCAAGAACAACCGCGTTCTCGAACTGGCCAGCGGCGTGACCACCCAAACGGTGCTGCCCTTCAGCGGGCTCGACGACCCGCTGGCGGTTGCGGTGGACGCCCGCGGGAACGTCTACGTCGCGGACACGGGCAACAACCGGGTCCTCGAACTGGTCGCCGGCTCCGCTACTCCCACCACGCTGCCATTCAGCGGACTCGATGAGCCCCTTGGTGTTTCGGTTAGCGACGGCGGAGACGTCTATGTCGCGGACGGGGGCAACAACCGGGTCCTGAAACTGGTGGCCGGGTCCTCGACACCCACCGTGCTGCCGTTCACCGGACTCAGCCGGCCCACCGATGTCACCGTGAGCGATACGGGCGATGTCGTCGTCCCCGACTCGCGGAACCATCGGGTCCTCGAACTCACTGCCGGGGCGTCCACCCCCGCCACCCTGCCGTTCAATGACGGTCACGCACCGAACGCGGTGGCGGTCTCCGACGCCGGCGATGTGCTGCTGACCACCCTGGACTCCAACGACGTGTTCGAACTGGAGTCCGGTTCGTCGGCCCCGACCACCCTTCCGTTCACGGGCCTCGATCGACCCGCCGGAATCGCAGCCGGCGACGATGGTCACCTCTACCTCTCCGACCTCGGGAACAATCGGGTGCTCGAACTGGCATAGGTTCTGGCGACCGAGATAGCCCCGCGGCCTGCGGAGAGCCACTCGGATCGACTGTCGCGCAGGAAGACTCCGATCCGTGCTCCATCCGGGGTGCGATCTCGTGAGAGCGGGAGCCTCTGCCACCGCTCACCGGCCGCCTCGGCGCGCCCGTCAGGCCGGGGTCTGGTCGTTCAGCGCTCGTCGGGAGGTCTGCGGTTTCGCGTCCGCCCGGACCCGGTTGTTGATGGCGGCGCTGGCCTCGGTGATGAACTGATCGATCAGGCGCTGATCGGCGGGGGGCATCGGGTGGTACACCTCGCCGAGCATCTCGCCGAGTTCCCCGTAGATGCGACTGAATTCGTCGCGGCCGTGGTCGCTGAGCGAGATCAGCCGCTTGCGCCGGTCGGTGGGATGCGGCACCCGCCGGGCGTATCCGGCCTGCTCGATCCGGTCGACGAGCTCGGTCGCGGAGGCACTGGTGATGGTCAGTTCGGCGGCGAGTTCGCTCGCAGTCAGAGGGCCGTTGACGTAGAGATGGCCCAGTGCCACGGTCTCGGTCACACCGATGCGGAGGTGCCCGCGCGCCGCGTGACCGCGATACCGCTCCACCGCCAGGACCAGATCGCGGACGGCCAGCGCCAAGCGAATATCGCGTTCCATGCCTGTCAGAGTACCCGGGATCGACCAGGGCTCCGTGCCTTCAGGACTCCTTGTGTCTCGGCTACCGAGCTATTAGAGTCGGGGTGGTAGCGCAACGACTTTGTCGGCCTCGCGCGCGAGGCGATCTAGCGATGGAGGGGAATCTGGGCGGGAGCTTCCTCTAGAGCGCCGTGGTCCTGCCCGCCGCAACACCCGTCCTGCGCCGATCGCGTGCGCGGCCCGCCCGAGGGGACAGACGCCACTGCTCGACCTGCACTCCCCGTTCCCCTTGCCGATCACGATGGTCGCCGGCGGAAGGCTGCCTGCGACCATCGCGCCGAAGGGAGTGCAACGATGAGCGGCACCGCGCAGGGATCACGGATCGGCACCCAGTTCGGGCATTACCATCTCAAGCGGCTTCTCGGCAAAGGCGGCATGGGCGAGGTCTACGAGGCGTACGACCTCGACAAGGACCGCACCGTGGCGCTCAAACTCCTCCCCGACGCCTTGGCCGACGACCCGGTCTTCCGCGAACGTCTGCGCCGCGAATCGCACGCCGCCGCCCGCCTGCAGGAACCGCACGTCGTGCCGATCCACGACTACGGCGAAGTCAACGGCGTGCTGTACATCGACATGCGCCTGGTGCAGGGCGCCGACCTGCGCTCACTGTTGACCCGCTACGGGCCGCTGGCCCCGCCGCGGGCGGTCGCCATCATCAGCCAGATCGCCGCCGCCCTCGACGCCGCCCATGCCGACAAGCTCGTGCACCGCGATGTGAAACCCGAGAACGTCCTCGTCACCCGGCAGGACTTCGCCTACCTCGTCGACTTCGGCATCGCGAACTCGGCCACCGACGAGAAGCTGACCACGCTGGGAACCGCCGTCGGCACCTACGACTACATGGCCCCCGAACGCTTCGAGGGCGACGGCAGCGAGGTCACCTACCGCGCCGACATCTATTCGCTGGCCTGCGTTCTACACGAATGCCTCACCGGTGCAAGGCCTTACCCGGCGGACAGCATCCGGGTGAAGATCAGCTCACACCTGTTCGAGCCACCACCGCGGCCCAGTGTGGCGCGCCCCGGCGTGCCGGCGGGCTTCGATGCCGTCATCGCCCGCGGCATGGCGAAGAGCCCGCAGGATCGCTACGCCACCGCCGGCGATCTCGCACTCGCCGCCCACGACGCCCTCAGCGCCGGCGATCAGGACGAGGCCGCCACCCTCATCGAGAAAACCCAGGGCGACGCCGCCGAGCCCGGCCCGCCGGATGCCGCGGGACGGACCGGCACACCCCCACCGGCGCACACGCCGCCGCCCGCCGCCGCACCACCGACCTACATCGACACCCCGCCGCCTCCGCCGTACGGCACCCGCACGCCGCCGCCTCCGCCGTACGGCACCCGCACTCCGCCGCCTCCGCCCTACGGCCCCGTGCCACCGCAAGAACACGGTGCCCCGAATGCCAACGCAGACACCTGGATCGACTCACACTCACCGACCGCGGGACACGGTGGGGCCGGCGCGCCCCCCGGGTGGGACAGCACACAGGTCGCCCCACCCCCGCCCCCGGGGTGGGGCGGCCCCCAGCAGAGCCAGCCGCCGCGCCCGGGTCCGTCCAAGCGGATGTGGATTGTCTTCGCCGGCGCCGCGCTCGTCGTGGTCGCGGCCGCGGCCGGTGTGGCGATGTGGCTCGCGAAACCGGCACCCACGCCGCCCGCACCGGCTCCCGCGCAGGTGTCCGCACCCCCGACGTCCCCGGAACCGTCCGGCCAATTCACCGCCGCCGATCAGCAGCTGATGCAGGTCATGCCCACCGGATACGGCGAATTCAACTGCCAATCGGAACAGTCGACCCCAGGTGAACTCTCCTCCCTCTCCTGCCAGCCGAACCAAGCCACCGGTGCGCCCTCCGCCCGCTTCTTCCTGTTCACCGATCTCGCGGCACTGCAGAGCCATTACGACGATGTCCTCAATGAGACGGACGTCATTTCCTGCCCGGACGGTGGCGGCGGTCCCGGCCCGTACAGTTCGCACGGTGAACCCCAGACCGTCGGCCAGGTGGCGTGTTTCATGTCCGCCGACACTCCGCCGGTGCCCGCCATCGCCTGGACGAACGAAGCCGATCTGGCGGTCGGAAAGGTGTTCGCGGATGACCCGAACGGCATGACACCCATGTACGAGTGGTGGACGAAGCAGGGGGCGTTCGAGTAGGACGGGAGCAACCGGCGGCCGCCGCGCCGTGTCGCGGGCACCGCGGGTGCTCGACCGACCGGGGTAGTCGACGCGAGCCGTCGCTGCCGACCCTCCCGCCCGGGGCGGATCGGATCGCCGTCGAGCCGGTATGGGTTGCCGCTCGGTGGGTTTCACCGGCGACTCGCAGGCCCGTCCGCACCTGTCCGCTCGGCAGGAGCAAATCCGGTGCGGTGCACGGGAGAAGGCGGGGGTTACGCCGTCATTGCCGCTGGGGGTGTCGGCGCGTTCATCGGTCGACGCGACGGCGGGAATCGACGCGGCCGAGCAGCAGAGCGAGTACCACGATCATGATGACGGCGAGGACGCCGCAGATCGCGAGGTCGGTCAGCCAGATTTCGGGAGTGTGCCGCCACAGCGGATCGTCGGCTCCGGGAGATCCCGGCATCGCCGCCAGGTCCACGGTGGAGGCGGCCATCGCATAGGTCCAGCGCGACGGGGAGAGCCAGGACAGCTGTTCGAGGGGCACACGCCCGTGTAGCGGGAACAGACCGCCGCAGAGGATGAGTTGGGCCATGACGACGAGCACCAACAAGGGCATACCCCGGTCGGCGTTGTCGATCATCGCCGAGATGAGCAACCCGATGATCATCGAGGTGACGGTCACCGCGATCACTGCGATCGCGATCTCGGCTTCACCGGATCCCAGCAGGGCGGCGCCGTCCGGCCCCGGCCGCCCGACCCATCCCAGGATCCCGAGAACCAGTCCCTGCAGACCGGTGATCACGGTGAGCACCGCGAGCTTGGAGGCGAGATAGGCGTTGCGGGACAGACCGATTGCGTGTTCCCGTCGGTAGATGGCCCTTTCCTTGACGATCTCGCGGACCGCTGCTGCGCAGCCCATCAGGGCGCCGCCGATGATCAGCAGGACCAGTAACTGGCCGGGCTCGTTCGAGTGCTGGACCGCTGCCTGGGTGAGCGAGAGCCCGGCGGTGCCGGGAACAGCATGGGTGAACAGACTGAGCAGCAGTGGCAGTGCCAGCAGGAAGGCCGTGTACTGGCGGTCGGCGGCGATGACGGCCAGGTAGCGGCGGCACAGGATCGCGAACTGGGTGAGCGCGGATTGTTGGGCGTTCGGGTTCTCGGGCGGCGACCGGTGTCCGGGCGGTGCAGGCGTGGCATCGGTCGGGCGCGGGCCGATGTACACCGGGTACAGAGGCGACTGCCGGAAGCGGGCGGCCCAATCGGTGACGGTGTCGTGCTCGAGCAGCGTGAACAGATCGGGGAAGTCCTCGCAGTGAAAGTAGGTGAGCGCTTGCCCAGGGGGCCCGAAGTATGCGAGCCGGCCCCCGGGGGCGAGGACGAGAAGCCGATCGCACAGGTCGAGTTGGGACACATTGTGCGTCACGACCACCACCGATCGGCCCTCGTCGGCCAAGCCGCGCAGCGTCTGCATCACCGACTTGTCGTATCCAGGATCGAGCCCGGAGGTCGGTTCGTCGAGGAACAACAGCGAGGGTTTGGTCAGTAACTCCAACGCGACGCTGGTGCGCTTGCGTTGTCCCCCCGAGAGGCTGGTGATGCGCTGGTCCGCCTGGCCGGTCAGCCCGAGTTCGGCGAGCACCTCGTCGATACGCTGCTGCCGGGCCTCGGCGGACACGTCCTGCGGAAACCGCAGCCGCGCAGCGTAGTTCAGTGCACGGCGCACCGTGAGCTGGGTGTGCAGAATGTCATCCTGCGGGACGAAACCGATACGGTGTCGCAGTTCCGCGTAGTTCGCGTACAGATCGCGCCCACCGTATTGCACGGCCCCACTCGTGGCCGGCCGGAACCCGGTCAGGGCATTGAGCAGGGTGGATTTTCCGGCACCGGTCGGTCCCACCACCGCGAGAAGGCTGCGTTGATCCAGGGTGAACCCCACACCCGTGAGCAGGACACGTCCGTTTGCGGTGACCGACTCCAGGTCGGTGGCCTCGAAGGACACGTCACCGGTGTCGACGTATTCCTCGAGTCTGTTGCCGTTCAGCCGCAGCAGTTGATGACCGACGCCGATCACGTCCGGCTCACCGATACGCGCCTGGGACACCCGGATTCCATTGACGTAGGTTCCGTTGGCGCTGCCGAGGTCGACGATGTCCCAGCTCCCGCCCGAATATCGCAGTTCCGCGTGATGGCGGGAGACCAGCAGGTCGTCGAGGATCACGTCGTTGTCGTCGGTGCGGCCGATCCTGATCCGAGGCTGCTCGATCGCATGAACAGCGGTGGGGGGCCGCGGCGATCGATCGCCCTCCGATGGTGTCGGCGCAGGTTCCGGGGGTGGTGCCGACGGTACGGGACGAAGGTGCAGGACCACACCGTGGGACGGGTTCCCGAGTACGACCGTCGTGGGTCCGTGCACCGGCACCTGATCGACCCGCTGTCCGTCCAGGAAGATGCCGTTTCGGCTTTGATTGCTCAAGGTCCAGCCGTGCGGTGTCGTGGTCAGGACCGCATGCGAGCGTGAGATGCGCGGATTGGCCAACTGTGCATCGGCGGTCTCGGACCGGCCGATGGTGAAGGTGTGGCCCGGCGCTGCCCGCCACCGGTGCCCGTCGGCCGCAACTTCCAGTGCTGGGGGCCCGTTGGGTGGGGAGTCGTCGGGGTTCATAGCGGCAGTGCCGGGAGCATATGTGTGTCGGTGCGATGATCTCGTACGCGAGCGTCGAAGTCCGGCGCCCAGCGACCGGTGCTTGCGTACCGCCCGCGAGTCGTAACGCAGGATCTCGGCATCCGGGCGCCAACCACTATCATCTCGAGGCCAACCGCCGTGATGACGTTCGCATGCCGAGTTACTTTCCTGCGTATCACCATGCCAACCGAGTCGTTGACGTTTCTCCCAGATCCTTCCTGCGATGTCGAACGCGGGTATCGCGCCGAGGGTCCGAGGTGGGCGTGGGCCGATTGGGAACCCTCGACACGAACAGTCATCGTGAAGCAGTCATCTCACTCGGCTGCCTAACAACAAGATTGCCGTAACATATGGCAATCTCATGATACGGAATGGTGCGCGATCGTGGTAGTCGCGTGCCGGTCATGCCGGCAGACATGGAGAACGCCGGCGTCGATGACGATGTCGGCGTTCTCTGGAAGCCTCACTGAAAGGGTGCCGCCGGCGGACACCGCACAGTCGGGATCGGAATGTCCGAATGAGTGCGCACAGCCGGCGTACCGAACTCCGGTGGGATCAGCGCGGCGTCGCCGCCATGCCGGAATCGCGAGCTGTTGCCTGCTTGGGGTGGCGGTGCCGGACCGGCAGGCACCGAGCGCAGCATCTACAGGGTGGTGATCATCTCGTAGTCACTGGTGCTCCAGGAGGCGAGGAACACGTCGAGGCTGATCGTCTCGGCGCGACCGGTGTCGATGCCGCTGTCGTTGAGGTAGACCAACCCCGCGGCGAGGTCGATGCCGGTGACGACGACGGCGTGATCGGCGGTGGTGCGGTCACCGCGTTCGCCCCAAATGATTTCCGCGTTCACCCCGACGATGACCTTCCGGCCAATCACGAGATCTGCGACGAGTTCATCGACGCCGGCCGTCGCGTTTTCGGCGTGGCTGAGGACGGCGGCGATGTCATAGTTCGCCAGCAACACGGGAATGTCCTCGGAAGCCGTCCCGCCGGTGCTGGCATCGGCGTCCGCGGGTCCGCTTGCCGCGTCGCCCGTGTAGATCGGGCCCGGTGTGACGGTGCTGGGGGTGTTGCGTGCGACCTCGACGATCTCGGCCTCGGAGGGACTGCGGCCGGTGACTTCTCCGACGACGTCGGCGACCGCCATCTCCGCGCAGTCGTCACCGTGCTGACGTTGCCAGTATGTGGCGGCTCCTACCGGATCGCCGACCACCACCGAGGCTGACATGGTCGAGACCGCGGCGGGGCTCACCGCGTTCGCGGTGCCGACGAGGCCGAGAGCTGCCACCCCGATAACAGCGGCGGTGATGCAGGTACTGGCGGCGGTGGCGATCTTGCGGGTGAACACGACGGTGGACCTTCTCTCATTGTCTTGCTGGGGACGTGAGGAAGTGTGTGGTCCGCCGCTTATCCGATCCTGGTCAAATCCCTATCCCCGCATCCGTCGAGCACATCCCCCGGCGAGCGACGCCGACGCCCCGTGCTGCCGGGCCTGGTAGATCCCATGTCCGGGACGGCATAATTGATGCCGACGCAACAACCTCGCGCGGGCGCCCGGAGCGAAAAGGCTCGGTGATTGGTGTGGCAGAGAATGTCGAGGCAATAAGTCCCCGGCTCGGTCTCCACGTCCTGGGCTCAGTGGAGTTGACCATCGATGGAGCGCCGCAGTCCCTGGGTGGCACCAAACCGCGCGCTGTGCTCGCGATGCTGCTCATCCGGCGCGGTCGTGTGGTCGCGGCCGACGCCCTCGCCGCGGCGGCGTGGAATGACGATCCGCCCCCGGACTACCGGGCCAGTTTGCACGTGATCGTGTCCAAACTGCGAAAGGCCCTCGGTGGCGCCGACGTGGACCCCAAGACCGTATTGGCGACCGTAGCACCGGGATACCGACTGTCGGTGGCGGACGACGACTTCGACCTGGCCCGGTTTCGGGCATTGTCGTCGACCGGTGGCCGGCTCGCCGAGGCCGGACAATTCGAGGAGGCGAGCGCCGCACTGTCTCACGCCCTGGACGAGTGGAAAGGGCCGGTCCTCGACGATCTACGCGGGCACAGCTTTGCCGATGCGTTCGCCGCCACTCTCGAAGAGGAACTGCTGGCGACCGCATCGGCGCGAACCCAGTCCGAAATTGCATGTGGCCGAGCCGAATCAGTAATCTCTACTCTGATCGATCTGACGAATGAGCATCCCCTTCGAGAGCCACTGTGGGCCCAGCTGATCACCGCCCTCTACCTGGCCGGCCGGCAATCCGACGCCTTGGACGCATGCCGGCGGCTACGCACAACCCTCGCCGACGAACTGGGCATCGACCCATCCGGACCACTACAAGACCTCGAAAAACGAATCCTGAATCAGGAACCGTTGACCGTGACGACCGGCGCCATGACGTTGACCTTGATCGAGCAGCAACAGCGAGTGGCCACCGGACAGCTCCGCGACCGCGCCGGCACGGCGATCCCGGTTCCCCCCGGTGGTCTGCGGATCGGGCGAAAGAACACCAACGATCTCGTGCTCAGCCACCGCAACGTCAGCCGGTACCACGCGATCGTCGTGGCTACCGGGCCGCAATACGAAATCCGGGACCTGCAGTCGTCAAACGGCACGCTGATCAACGGCGAGCGCATCATCGACTCCGCCATTCTCGGCCATGGCGACGTCATCCGCATCGGCAGCACCGAATGGTCGTTCGAGGTGATTGGGCCGTAGGGCCAACTGCGCCAACGACTGTGGCGATGACTCTGTCGCCGCTACGTGGCGTCGACTACGCAGCTGGTAGGGGACCACCAGCTCTGGTGCTCCGGTGGTGGTTGCCGAGGCGACCGACGCTCGTCCGGTTGTGCCGGCTGACTTCGACGCAACCGGTTAGATTGTCGTAGCGCTTCTCGTACGGAAAAAGTCCTTACTCGATGTTTGCAAGATCAGTGTCACGACGACCACGGCAAGCCCTGAGCACACGACTCCGAGAACTCGTCCGTAATCACTCGTGCTCACCCCGACATTGACGAGAGAGAGCCCCACTGTGACTGATGAAGTCCACAGGAGGGATTTGTTGGCGCGACCCCTCGAGACGCCGACTCCACCCCATATGAACAACCCGGCAAACACAAGGCCGACGGGGGAAAGACATAGGGCTGCTGTGACTGCACCGGTCCTGGGATAGTAGTGACTGCTCGTATAGAGCGACACCAAGCTGGCGATAGTGGTCAGCGCGGTCATGACAAGGGCGAGGACCGCTGCCGCGGTGACCGTCCCGGGGCGCTGGGCGATGCCGTAGCCGGCAGACGGAGCAGTGCCATACGCCGAGCCCGGAGCGTTGTAGGACGGGGTGAAATTCGCTGGCGTTCCGTAGGGTTGCCGCGGAGACCAGTGAGCCGGTGACGTGCCGTCGACCGAAGTGCCGTACCGCGGCGGCGGTTGAGTTCCGTAGGCCGGGGGTGGCTGCGGTGTCGAGGCACGCAGCGGTTCGATGGGCAGGCAGACCGTTTTCACGAGCGTGTCGGCGATCGTCTGCCGCTTGGCGGTGAACAACGGCAGCAGATAACCGATGTAGAAGATCGCGTCCAGGATGTGGGCGACCTGACGCACGAGCGACATCCTGAAGCCGATCGGCCGGCCCGTTCGTTCACTGACCACCTTGAACTTCAGCACCGACTTACCGATGCTCGAACCGGTCCGGCCTTGGCGATAGCCCCAGTTCCAGAACCAATACGCGAGCACCACCAGAGTGATGATCGACGAAACGATGCCTTCGAAGACCGACGAGCTGCACGACGTGGCATCGGTGCTCTCGCCGGTAGGGCAGGACGTGCCATCCGCCATGCCGATGATCACTCCGCCGCCGACACCGAAGCCAACGGCGAGGATCATGTACAGAAGTTGGTCGATCACGAAGGCGCCGACACGCCTGATCCATGAGGTATAGGCCTCCGCCGGCAGGACGCCCACGTGATGAGCTGGGAGCGGATACCCCGCGCCGCCGGACGAAGGTGGTTGAGAAGCCCTCGGCGGCCGGGGTGGTGAATAGCCGCCGGGCGGAACTGGTGGTTGTTCGGTCATGGGCCGAGCCTTCCGGAGATGACGCTAGTTCGATGGTAAGACGGTGACTGAGCTGTCCGGCGGTGTGCCATTACTGATGGTGGGAAACCTGCGTGCCTTGATCGGCACCTGCTCGTAGAGTGCGCCAACATAATTGCCCTCACGTCGACAAGCGAGATCCCTGATTTCCCGGGTTCTGAAGCGGTAAAACAGATTCCGAAGTAGGGGAGCCTGCTTGCCAACGTTTGCCCTCACCCACCACGTTTCCGACTGCGGGCGAGATCGGCGTGCGAGGCATCGAAGCAATTCCATTCACTCCATTTCCACCACTCATGTGGAGCATCGATCCGCAGCGGTCGATGCGATGGCCGAATCAGGCCCCGCAACGTGTGCGCATTCAGGATGCCGCTCAGGGCTTAAGCAGCTCTGAACCCCTTCTTATCGGCCCGTATGGTGCGGATCTGCTGGGGGTGGGCCAGCCGACGGTGCGACGGTTGATCGACGTGGGACTTGTCGGCGGAGAAAGTCGGCACTCGGCATCGGCTGTTGTTGCGCGATGTGCTCGAGTATCAGCAGCAGCGCCGTGCCCGCCAGTGCAAGGCACTTGCCCAGACTTTGTCCGGATATGTGATGGCGTCGGGAGGTGGGTATGGATCCTGTGGATCCACTGAACGCACCCGCGGATCTCCTGAGTTGCACCGGGTTGGCCGATTTTCGGGGTGGTTCCGGCGTTTGCACTGGTGACAACGGTGCCATCCGGGAAACTGGCACACTGATATGTACGCCGGTTTGTCAAGTGCGCAGGGCGAGGCGGCGTCCAGGACCGTCGTCGTGGGCGCCGCCCACTGTGGCCCGGTCGATCTGGGGTGGGTGGCGAGCGTGTCGGTTTCGACGCGTGGTCAACTCTGATGTGCGCGGATTGGCTACCGCAGGACGGTTATTCGGCTGGAGTGGGTCGCTCGTCTAAACCGAGCGTGATCCCAACGTGGAGTTGGGGATTGCTCATAGTGTGCTCACGGATCACTCCCAGGCGCTGCCGTCGCCACACCTTGTGATTCGTCCCGGACGTTGGTGGGGGTTCCCCCGTTCGCCGGTCCTTGCCTGCAGGTCGTCGACGACCAAGGAGGCAAGGTGGAGTCCCCGCAGCCGCAGCGAGGAGAACCGACCTTGCCCCCGACCGGAGCAGGCTCGGGATCCCGGCCTTCTGCAGGAGCTCGGCGTCGGTCCACCGCACCTCACGGCGCAGCTGCGGGTCATCGGGATGATCGCGACGGCGCCGGTGTGGCGGGGCGGTGTCAGAGCCTGGCGAGTACCGGCCCAGTCGCGCTTGGCAGGTATTGCCATGGTCTCGTAGACGCTGGTCGTCACGTCGGGTCTCTCCGTTACCGCTTCGATGACCTACGTCTGCGTGCTGGATGGCCTCGGAAATGTTGGTGCTGTAGGTCTACCGTTTCCGGGTCTTTGCGATGTTCTCGTCGGTGGCGGCGACGTCGGCGCGGTTGACGTCGGCGTACATTCCGTGCGCGGAGAGGTCTTTTCCCTTGAATGCGCTGTGCCGGGCAATCTGCCCGCCGAGGATGCCTGCGCCTACTACGGTGACCCGATTCGGGTCGGAGATCACTTCTCCATTGGTGTTCGGTGGTGCACATTCTTGATGTGCGGTGGGTGCGGTCTCACCTCGTCGGTGACGGTGTGCTGTGGAGGGGGTCGAGGACTCGGTGGAGGAAGGTGAGCTGGTCGGCCAGTGCCTGCTGTTGCCAGGGTCCCTGGTAGATGTCGAAGTGATCGACGGGGTACTCGCGCAGTTGCGCGAGCGGGCCGGCCTTGGCGGCGGTCCGGCGGGCGGCGTCGGGCGGCGCGATGCGGTCGTGTGTGCCGATCTGCACCAGGATCGGGCAGGAGAGATGACGAGCGGAAGTGGTGGGCCGGTTCACCCCGACCTCCAGTGCGGTGCGTGCGCACACTTCGTTGCGCCAGGTCGCGCCGGCCATCGAGGTGTAGGCCTCCACGGCGCCGGGCGTGCTGAGGATCGCCGCCGACCCGGGCTGCCCGACCACCGGAACGTGGTGCGGCGCGCGTTTGGTCAGCGCACGGGCGAGGTCCCGCAGCCCGTGTCCGGTGGCGCGAACCAGCTGGCCGGGGCCGGCGTAGCGGGCGATCTGGACCAGGGCGGCGAGCCCGTCGGTGGCCGGTGTCAGGGAAACGACCGCCGCGATGCGCCGATCCTCCGCGGCGACCGCGATGACGTGACCTCCGGAGTACGACGTCCCCCACAGTGCGATTCGGTCCGGGTCGACGCCTGGCAGGCGGCGGGCCGCCTCGATCGCGGCGCGGTAGTCCTGTCGCTGACGGCGGAACGACACATGTTGGCGGGGTGTGCCGTCCGAGTCACCGAAGCCGCGGTAGTCGAAGACGAACGCATCGATGCCTGCCTGAGCGAATGCCTCGGCGTAGCCCAGCAGGCCGGTGTCCCGGGTGCCGCCGAAGCCGTGTGCCATGACCACGCACGGCCGGCCGGGTTCTCGGTCTGGCGCGTCGGTGGTGGCCGGAACGTGCCAGGCCGCACAGGTGACGCCGTGGCTGGTGAAGGTGATCTCGTTGTTCATCGTGCTCGCTCCGGTCACGAGGCCAGCAGAGCCGGCGGGTGGGCGGTGAATCGCAGGTCGGGGTCCTCGATCGGCCCCTCACGCAGCCGCTCGACGTCCTTGTCGTAGGCCGTCGCGGCTGTCCACGGGCCGCTGGTGCCGGCACGGGGGAACGCGGCGACCGCACGCTGGACGTATCCGGAGGTGAGGTCGAGCAACGGGACCCGTTCCATGTCCGGATCGGTGAGGACCGGTTCGACGATGGTGTAGCCGCGCTCGTCCATGTGATCGAGCAGTCGGCAGAAGTGCTCGCTGATGAGGTCGACCTTGAGCGTCCAGGAGATGTTCGTGTAGCCGAGTGCGAACACGAAGTTCGGTAGGCCGCTGAGCATCATCGACTTGTAGACGGTGGTGTCGGGCGGATTCACCGGCTCTCCGTCGACTCTGATCCGGATCGCACCGAACGCGAGCATGTTCAAACCGGTGGCGGTGACGACGATGTCGGCCTCGAGTTCCTGGCCGGACTCGAGCCGGATTCCGGTTTCGGTGAATCGTTCGATCCGATCCGTCACTACCGAGGCCTGGCTTGTCGAGATCGCCTTGAACAGGTCGCCGTTGGGCACCATGCAGAGGCGCTGATCCCAGGGGTTGTAGCGGGGGGTGAAGTGAGTGTCGACGTCGAAGTTCTTGGGCAGCTGGCGGCGGACCCCGGCGATCAACAGCTTCCGCATGAGCTTCGGGGAGCGCCGGCAGGCCGTGAAGATCCCGCGGTGCATCATGATGTTCTTGCGCCGGATGATCGGGTACGCCCGCTTCGGGCCGATCAGCTTGTTGAGCGTGTTCGCGATCGCGTCCTCGGCCGGCAGCGAGAGCACGTAGCTCGGCGACCGCTGCAACATCGTGATGTGCCCTGCGGTGCCGGCCATCGCGGGGATCAGCGTGGCCGCGGTCGCGCCGCTGCCGATGACCACCACCTTCTTGCCGGAGTAGTCGAGGTCTTCGGGCCAGTGCTGGGGATGAACCACCTGGCCGGTGAAGTCCTCGATGCCGTCGAATTCGGGCGTGAAGCCGGCCTCGTGGTCGTAGTAGCCGGTACCGGAGAACAGGAACCGCGCGGTGATCTGCACGGTCTCGTCGCTGCCGGAACGGTGCGCGGTCACAGTCCAGCGCCCCGCCGACGAGGAGAACTCCGCCGCCGACACCCGGTATCCGAAGCGGATGTGCTCGTCGATGTGGTTCTCGGTGACGGTCTCCTGCAGGTAGTCCAGGATGATGTGCGCGTCGGCGATCGCCTTCTTGTGCGTCCACGGCTTGAACCCGAAGCCGAAGGTCGGCATGTCCGAATCCGAGCGGATCCCCGGGTAGCGGAACTGGGTCCACGTCCCGCCGATCGCGTCCTTACCGTCGAGGATCGCGAACGTCGTGTCCGGCCGGCGGGTCTTGAGGTGGTAGGCCGCGCCGATTCCGGAGATGCCGGCGCCGATGATCAACACATCGAATTCCATGGTCTCCACGTCGGGGATGGTCGTGATCGTCACTGGTGTCTCCTGGACGCTGTCGAGTGGGGGTGTGATGTGATTCACAGTAAATCCGCACCGACACCCGGCGACATGTCCGTACGCCTATACCTTGCCCCCGACTATGTGCGGTAGCACACTCTGTTCATGACCAGCGCAACGACCCCCGCGGTGATCGTCAGGCTCATGGGTGACGTCGCCGACTCGATGCTCGCCGAACTCGATCGGTTCGTCGAAGACATGGACGCCGAGGTGGTCAAGCTGGCCCCAGCGCTGGGCGCCGATGCCGCGATCGCGGCGGAGATGTCGGCAAGCAACCGCGCGAACGTCGCGCGCCTACTGACGACACTCTCACGCCGCGACGGCCGCGCGGCACCGATCGACGTCCCACCGGAGGCGCTGGATGTGGTCCGCACCATCGTGCGCCGCGGCATCGACCTCGACGTGATCTTCCACGCCTACCGGCGAGGGCAGAACCTGGTGTGGCAGAGCTTCATCGCCCATGCCGCTCGGGTCGTCGCGCCGGGCCCGCAGCTCGTCGAGTTGTTGGAGGCGTTTTCGCAGCACCTGTTCGAGAACGTCGACCACGTGATCGGCCGCGTCATTGCCGACGCGCAGCGTGAGCGCGAGGAGGTGCTCGGTGGTGCGCTCGCACGCCGCACCGAGACCGTTCGTCTGATCCTCGACGGTGCCCCGATCGACAGCCGCCGAGCCAGCGAACGCCTGGGGTACGAACTGGCCCGCCGCCATACCGCACTCGTGTTGTGGACCCAACCGCCCGGCGAGGTGCAGGGCGCGCTGGAGTCCGCCGCCACCAGCCTCGCCCGCGCCGCCGGTGCGCGCCCTCCGCTGACCCTCCCCGCCGGAACCTCGACGCTGTGGGCCTGGCTCGGTACCGACTCCGACCCCGCGCTCGACGCATTGCGCGACGCGCTCACCCGAGCGCAACCCAACGTCCGCGTCGCGGTCGGCCCCACCCAGCCCGGCATCACCGGGTTCCGCCGCTCACACGATGCGGCGCTGACCATCCAGCGGCTGCTCAGCGGGCACCCGAGCGGCGCGCGCCTGGCGCTCTACCGCGACCTCGAAGTCACGGCGCTGGCAGCGCAAAACCAAGACCGCGCAGCCGATTTCGTCGCCACGACGCTGGGTCCGCTCGCCGTGGACACGCCCAGCGCGGCGCGGCTCCGCGAGACCCTGCGGGTGTTCCTCGACGAAGCCGAGAACGCACCCCGCGCCGCCGTCCGCCTGCACACCCACCGCAATACCGTCCTGCAACGCGTCGCGCGTGCAACCGAACTCCTCGGTCACCATCCCGGCGAACGCCGGCTGGCGCTCGAACTCGCGCTCGAACTCGCCCACCACATCGGGCCCCGGGTCCTGACCCGGACCTGACGAACATTCAGGTACCCCGTGATCGCCGCAACCGACCCGCGACCTTCCCCACCGAGTACTCGAGCGCGCCGCGGATCCCCTGGGTCGGCGTGCGGCACGCTCACAGACGTCCAGCGTGGCACCCCCCCGAGGCGACCCGTCACTGCCCTCCGCGCACCGGGGCGGAGGGGAGTCCGCTCCGAAATGCGGCGACCCGCATCCCTGTGAGGTGGGCGCCTCGGTTGTGATGGTGCTGTGACCCGATGTGATGACATGTCCCCGGTTTGTGATGTGGGTGTCGGGGGAGTGCCGGCGCCGGGGCGCGCGGGGTGTCGACGGCCGCGCGGATGTCCGTTTCGACCGGTGTTGAGTCTTTTCTGAAATATGTTGATATACAACATATTTAGATAATCAATTGCAGGGCAAGATTCTGCGAGAATTATGCACAGGATCTAGCTGGCCCTCGACGACCACCAACTGCGCGCCGTCCTCGCCCACGAACGCGCACACCTGAACGGCGGGCACCGTCTGCTGCTCGGCCCGGTGCGGGCCCGCGCCGCAGCGATGCATCCGATTCTGCGGGACGGCGGGCTGGTAGATGACGCGGACGTCGCAGAAACGCCCGGCAAGCTCGTCCGCCCCGCCGCCATCTACACCGGACCCGCACCTCGCACCCCCCGAGTCCGTCGAGGGCTGGGACAGATCGCCCACACCAGCTGACCGGCGAAACTGTTTTGCTAGTGCGAAGTCCGCCAGTCGAACCGGAGCATGGCTGTCGCGGCCGGACTCGACGTTCTTGGACAGTTCCCAATTTCACCGCGTGGAAAGGCTTGGACGCGGACTGCAACTCCGTGTCTGCTCAGTCGCGGTAGATCGCTGGGGGTGGGCCCGAGACCGGTCCGAGCGGGGTGGCCAGCCACCGGTCGTAGATGCGCATCCAGGTGCCGTCGGCGCGGATGCGGTCGAGTGTGCCATTGACGAACCGCACCAGGTCGCTCCGGTCCTTGTTGACCCCTATTCCGGCGTGTTCGGTCTCGAGCGGTGGTCCGACGATCTGCAGTTCCGGGTCCTGGGCGGTGAATCCGGCCAGAAGTGAGTCGGAGGTGCTGGCGGCGTCGGCCTGTGCCTTCTGCAGGGTGACCAGGCAGTCGTCCCAGTCGGGGACTGCGACGATCGTGGCCTGCGGCGCGACCCGTTGGACGGTGGCCAATGAGGTGGTGGCGATGAAGCTGCAGACCCGTTTCCCGGCGAGGTCCGCCGGTCCGGTGATGTCGGAGCCCTTGGGGACCAGCAGGCGCTGGTAGGTGCGCAGGTACTCGGTGGAGAAGCCGACCCGTTGTGCGCGATCGCAGGTGATGGAGGTGGAGTGGACGACGACGTCCACGTCGTTGTTCTCGAGTGCGGTGAACCGGCCTGCGGAGGTGAGCAGCCGGAATTCGAGCTTCTCCGGATCGCCGAAGATGTCGCGGGTGATCTCGCGGGCGATGTCGACGTCGAAGCCCTGCAAGGTGCCGGTGTCCGGGTCCCGGAAGCTGAGCAGATTGGTGTTCTGATCGATACCGACGATCAACCGACCGCGAGCGGCAATCTCGGCGAGCGAGCCGCCGGGTGGCATCTGTCCGGGTGCCGGCGGTGGGCCGGGACGCAGGCTGGCGAGGGCACCGCACGATTCGGGTGATGGTGGTTCCGGAGGCGCGGTGCCCAGGGGCGCGATGATCTGTGCGCCACCCGACATCGGTCGGGTGTACAGACCAGTGGCGGTCGGGGTGAGCGGATCCGGTGCGGCGCACGCGGTGAGGACGGCGCCGGCGGTGGCGATGATCGCGACACCGACGAGGATCCCGAGCCGCGTTCGCGGTCCCGCGCTCTGTGTCGGTAGCGTCATCCGGGTCATCAGTGGTACTCGTTCAGTCTCGGCCAGATACCCCCGCCGACGGCGAATCCGCCGAGAACTCCGATTACGATGCTACCGATGGCCAGCTTCGACATCGACCGATACGTGTCCGTCACGGCGTCGACCTCGTCGTCGCGGAGCCGGTCGATTGCGCTGCGCAGGGACTGGTCGAGGGCGGCGAACCGTGCCGTCGATGCGGCAGGATCGGATCCGACGGCGATCGCCGCGGCGGCCGGGTAGTCACCGCGATCGAGGGCATTGTCGATCTCCTGATGCGCGGCACGCCACCCGTCGAGTGCGGTCACGGCGCCGTCGATCGGTTCCGCGGCGGCACGTCCGTGTGAGTCGGCCAGCTGCCGGGCGAGTTCCTCCGAGAGCGCCTCCGTACGCCGGGCATAGTCGATCTCGTACCGGGTGTCCGATCCGCGCTGCACTATGGCGAGGGTTTCGTCGGCGCGGGCCTGCTGCGCCAGAATGCGAGCGTGGACGACGGCATCGAGAGGTTGGGTCCCTTCAACTCTCGCGCGGTCGCTCGCCATCGACGACACCACACTTGCCGCGACCAACCAGATCAGCAGAACGGCCATCAGTGCGGTGGCGGCGGCGAGGCCGGGGTTGACCCGACGTTTGTTCTTCCGCCGCAGGTACAGCTGGGCGAGGATGAGGGCGACGAGCATGGCAACGGTCACGGTGAGGGCGGTCGTGGGCAGTTGCGCAATGTGGGTTTGGGTATCGGCGACCGCCTGGGATTGGTGGACGTAGAGGCGTTCGGCCATCGGGAGGATGGTGTCCTGCATGAGCGTGGAGGCATCGGACAGGTACGCCACCGCGACCGGGTTGCCGGCCCGGTCGTTGGCTTGCGCAGTCGCCACCAGGTTGGAGTACTCGGCGAGGTTGCGCACGATGTCCGACAGCAGTGCCAGCGATTCGGCGTCCTGTGACGAGACGCCGTTGGCTGCGGTGACCAACGCGCTCGATGCCTCGCCGATCGCCTGGGTGTACTGCTGCCGGACGGCGGTCGTTTCGGTGCCGCTGGAGAGGAAGGACGTGGTGGCGTCGGCGTCGGCGATCGACAACGCGCTGTAGACGTTCTGGGCGGCATTCATCAGCGGTTCGGTGTGGGTGCGGAGGGTCTCGACGCGCTGCTGCCGGGCTGCAACCGCGGCCGAGGTGATCACAGCAGCGGTGAGGACCGCCGCGACGAGCAGGATCCCCAGCACGGACAGCCGTCCCGGCGTGGAGACGAGAAAGTCCATCCACGGACGGCGGCGGGCCTCGGGCTCGACGACCAGACCCTCATCGAGGGTAGGGGCTTCGGTAGCAACACGGTCACCACGGTGGAACATCCGGCCTCCTGCCCCACAAACCTGCTGGTCGGTCCCAGTCGGGATTGCCCGGCGGCCGTCCAGAGCAGCGACAGAATCGGCTGTGCGTCGCCGCCGAGTACAGCATGCTTCCCAGGGGCTGACCGAGGGAAAGACACCGGGTGCACCAGAAGATCAACGAACATCTCGAGACAACTCGTCAAATCCTGCTGTTCGCGTGAAATTCGGTTGCCTGGATCCACTTCCTTCCGAAGGGTCATCGCTGTCGGCATCGCGACCGGGCGGCATCTGTGTGTAAGGCCGGTGCGGCGCGCGACGGGTGGTTGTCGCTACCGCGACGCGGAGACCAGCATGGGCTCGCGCAGGTCGAAGTAGTCGACCTCGCCCATCAGCCGGCCTTCCTCCTCGAACAGCGAACGCAGATCGTCGGGGACGGTGATCTTCTCGTGTGCGCGGGCCTCGGGCTCGGTGGTGAAGTACACCGCCTCGACGTATCCGCCGTCGCTGGCGGCGGCGAACGTACCGCCGAGGATTTCCGGCCGCACCCCGGGTAGCTTGTCGCCGGCCTGGGCCATCAGCTCAGACAGCCGGTGCGCGTCGGTGGTGTGGCCCTCCATGATCTGCACGAACCCGGCATCGTCGGAGCCGCCACCGAGCCACTCCATCGCGTCCGGGCAGTCCATGAAGGTGACCGGGCCGTCGAAACACCGCTCGGTCTCGGCCCACCAGGTGCCCTGCTCGGGACGTTCGCTGTTGCGGCGGGCCGCCTCCTCGGAGTCGAACCGAACCAGGGCGATGTACGTGCCGTCGCCGCGGGTGCCGGAGGTGGAGCCGAGGTAGCCGGTGGCCCCCGGTTGCAGTTCCTCGTTCCATCGATCCATGCATTCGCGCAGCCGCGGCTGATCGGCAACTTTTCCCTGGATGACTTGGATGAACATCAGTAACCTCCTCCCGCGGGGACACAGGTCCCCTCGGTGAGTGCAACGGTGGCCGACTTGTCGCGGTCCACCGCCGGCGGGCGTCGACGGCCCGCGGCCGCAGCCACTGCGTACCCAATTTTTCTCCGCCAGACCGTGTGGGGCAAGGGCACGCACCGGCAGCTCGCTCGACCCGGTGGAGGTCGAACGGGTGTCCGCCTTCCTCGGTCGGAACGGGCGCGTGCAGAGCGAGTGGTGATCGGACGGCGGGCCATTCGTTCCGCCGTGCGGCCTTCTGATCGACGTCTCAGACGTGCGTTCGGTGCGCAGGTTTCGAGTGATCGCGCACCGGCACTGCCTGGTTACTCGGATGCCTCGATCGGCCCGGGCGCCCACACACAAGATGCGCCCCGTCACGCGGTCCTCGCGTGCACATCGGCGCTCCCCGAACTCGCCGAATTCCCCGATGACCTCGTTCGGATGTAGCGTGTACGCCGTAGGCATGGCTGCGGCGGGCACGGTGCTTGTCCACCATCGTCTCCTCGACGTCGACGAACACGACATCGGTGTCCATCGCCTCTTCAATGGCGATCAGTTCGAGCCGTGGTGTTGGGACCCCGAATCACGATCACGAATCACGAGTCCTGAGACCACGCCGTGCGTGTGGTGCGCGAGTGCCCGGTGCGTGACCCGGATCGCTGGCTGCTTTCTGTCGGGACGTCAGGCGACGGACGGTCGCGGTGGCGGACTGGTCGGCGCCGAATCCGACAGTCCTGGTTCATCGCTCACGTCCACCGACGGGTTGTCGGTGTGCGACGACCGTCGGCGCAGTATTCGGTGGGGGTGGTGTCGGATATCGGTGGTCGCGCCCAACCGGAGGCGCGGTCAACGAAATGTCGACGGGTGCATCAGACTGGGCGAAAGACGGCGGTTTGTGTCAGCCGCACTACTTACCGATATGCACCGCACAATCCGCCGGTCGCTCGTTGACTGCCATTCACGGTTAGTCTGTCCGGTGATGGATACGTCCGAGGAGGCCGCCTGTGCGTCGGCGGCCGTGACTGCGGAAGGCTGGCTGAGTTGGCCATGAACGTTATCAGCGGCGCCGCGCGCGCCGCCAGAAATGCAGTCGGGGTTCTTCGGGATGCAGGAGAGGGCGCCTGGTCCTGGACGAACAGCAAGCTGCGGCAACAGATGAAAGCATCGGAGGGTGCCAAGGCCGGACTCGAGGGGGAACCCCAGATCAGCACCACCCCCGAGTCGGAGCAGGCGTCGCCCGTGAAGGAGGCTGCTGCCGAAAAGCCGACCCCGTCTGAGGTGGCGCCGGTGAAGAAGACTGCGGCCGCGAAGGCGCCCGCGAGGAAGGCCGTGGTGGCCAAGGCGCCCGCGAAGGAGGCTGTGGCCGCCAAGGCAACTGCCAAATCGGTGCCGTCCGGGGTGCCGCCGGTGAAGAAGGCTGCTGGTGCCGCGAAGGCGCCCGCGAGGAAGGCCGTGGTGGCCAAGGCGCCCGCGAGGAAGGCTGTGGCCGCCAAGGCAACTGCCAAATCGGTGCCGTCCGGGGTGCCGCCGGTGAAGAAGGCTGCTGGTGCCGCGAAGACACCCGCGAGGAAGGCCGTGGTGGCCAAGGCGCCCGCGAGGAAGGCCGTGGCCGCCAAGGCAACTGCCAAATCGGTGCCGTCCGGGGTGCCGCCGGTGAAGAAGGCTGCTGCGGCGAAGACGCCCGTGAAGAAGGCTGCTGCGGCGAAGACGCCCGTGAAGAAGGCTGTTGCGGCGAAGACGCCCGTGAAGAAGGCTGTTGCGGCGAAGACGCCCGTGAAGAAGGCTGCTGCGGCGAAGACGCCCGTGAAGAAGGCTGCTGCGGCGAAGACGCCCGTGAAGAAGGCTGCTGCCGCCAAGGCGCCCGCGAAGAAGGCCGCTGCCGCCAAGGCAACCGCCAAACCGACCGGGTCCGCCCTGAGAGGTGCCAAGGCAACTGGGGTTCCTCCCGAATAGTGAAGATCGCTTCCAGCGAGGTCTTCGGTCCCACTCGGTGTTCATTATTCGGGGAACCTGCCACCCCAATCGAATCCATGCACCACTCTGACGGGACGGCCGATCACGTGAGGCGGGTAGGCCACAGGCCGCGTCCTCGACCGAATCCCTGCACATCCCCAGCCGGGCGGAGACCGAACCGGGGGAGCCGGGCCGACCGGTTCAGCAGTCCGTCGCGGGTCGGCCCGTCGAGATCGCCGGCGATGCGTTCGTGGATTGCCCGGGCCTGTGCCACGTCGGGCCCGCTGCGGGCGGCCATAGTGCGGGAGCCACCCTCGCGCAGGTGCGGCGCGAGGGCGGCTCGGTACCACCCACCTTATGGTCCCGGGATCGGGATCGGGGTCGGGGTGTTTCAGCGGGTCGTCTCCTTCTCGGCGGGGGCAGCGTTGGCCTCGTCGATCCGGTCGGCGGCGTCGTCGGCCGGTTCGGTGCGCTCGTCAACGCCCGGGCGGGTGCGCAGCCGTTGGACGGTCCCCGCGCCCCGCTCGGCGAGGTCGGCGTACAGGTCGACGGCACCCTTGCGGTACTCGTCGTAATTCTTGCGCAGCTCCTCGACGGTGAACGCCTCCCGCACCTGCGCCCATCCGGGCAGTTCCGAGGGCAAACCGGCGAGGCGCTGCCGGAAGGCCTCGATCCGCTCCTGCACATCGGTGGGCAGTGACCCGACACGCTCCCGGGCGTCTTCGAACCACCCGGATACCTCGGTGCCGGTGTGCTCGGCGCGCTGGCGCACCTCGGCGACGGCATCGGCAACGGCCTGGACGGCCGCATCGCCGGCACCGACCGTGGCGTACAGGGGCCTCGTTACGTTGTCGATGACCTTGGACTCGCTTGGGGACTCACTCATCTTCGCTCTCCTGCTGTGGGGCTGGACATCAGGTGTCACCTCGGCACCTTGGGCGGCGAGCCCTCTTCGGTCGATCGGTGACATGACAGGACGATCTGCCAAAATTCGGCCCGCCGAAAATGGACTGTAGTCGACCCGGACGTGGTGTCAGGCGTACCGGAGACGGCGGATAACCCCGGGTCCGGGTGTGGGTCACGACGGCATCGCGACCGTGGAGTCCGCCGGCGGGTTCGAGGTTGTGGCGCGGGTCGGGCACGAGGAGCCGATCACCCCTTCCGGGACGGATCGCGGGCCGATGGCCCGACCGACCGCATTGGCCGATTACACCGCGGTTCCCGGAACCGGGCTCGCCCTCACCCCCGAGGTCGAATCGAGGTTCGCCGCCCATCTGCGCAGGCTTTCAACTGTTGCCGATATGTCTAACACTAATTAATAGGTTCTGACATTGTCTGCCTGTGTGAATTGGTGAGGCCGCGGATACTTGGGATGTCGGTGGTTGCGGTGTGCAATAGGGCGGCATGGGGTCGGTGGCCTTCTGGGCGTGTGGGTTCGTGTCACCGAATCTTTGACCGCGCGGACCTCGCTCCTTTCTGGGCAGGCCCGGAGGGGAGTGTGCGGGAGCGACGCCGGAGATGGGGTGGAGGTAGCGTATTGCCGGGTGTGGGGCTCGACAGGGCAACGGGACGTCGATGGCCGATCGGGAAAAGATGGTGCGGGGCAGCGCTACTGGTGAGGCTGAGGAGTTGCGGGTGTAGGCATGGATCGCGGCTCGTGTCCGTGGGGGCGGCGGGCGGGGTTGGGCCGGTGCCGGTCTCCGCTACCAGGCGGCGGGTTCAGTGCAGCCGCAGGCGTTGCTCGACTCGGTCGGCGGCGGCCCGCAGGTAGGGGTCGCGTTGCGGTTGCGCGCGGGCGGCGGCGGAGTCGGGGCCGTGCCGGTCGTGCTTCTCGCGCAGTCGCTGGTCCAGGCTCACCGCCTCGCCGTGTGGTCCGGTCGTCTGATCGGCGACGGTCAGCGCGTCCGAGACTGCGTCCTCGACGAAGCCGAACCGGCTCAGTTGCTCGCCCAGGCCGATGACGGCGGCGACGAACCGGGCGCCGGAGTGATGAGCGACCAGGTCGCACACTCGGGCCGGCCACCCCTGGGCTTGCAGGTAGCGGGCGCCGTCGAGCGGGTGAAACCCGGTCTCGCCCAGCTCGGTGGCGTAGCCGATGTCGTGCAGCCATGCGGCGGCCACCAGTGTGTCCCGGTCGGCGGCGGGGACCGTGGGTGCGAGCGCCAGCGCGTGGGCGGCGACAGACGCGCTGTGGTCGACGCGCACGCGGTCGCGGGCCAGGATGCGCAGTGTCAGCGCCTGGGCGCGGGGCGCCAGCGGTGACGATGTCGCATCTTCGGCCATGACCACACCTCCCGCATGGCGCTGATCGGCACCCGGGCGAACCACCGCACAGGCGGTCCTGGTGTCGGGCTCACACGATATCTCGCGCCGACAGCCTCCGGACGGGGTTCGCCGCTTCTCCTCGGCGGGGGCGGACCTGCAGTCGAGGCGCCGGTGCGAGTGCATCGCCGGGCGCCTCCGACGGACGGTGGCGTGGCGGGGGCCTGCAGCCGGGAGATCCCTGTGGAGAAGAACAGCGAACCGCGAATTCCGTTCACGTTGGATCCGGTGTGCGGCGCGCGTACGTCGGAATAGGATTGATCCGCAAGCTGGGTGATCGCAAGCGGGGTGATTTCGGTGCCTCGCGTCACTTCCCGCAGCGGCGAGCGCGAGTGGGCAGTTCCGGCGATCCGTCCGAGACCCCGTCTCGCTCGCTGACGGGAGGCGGCCCTAGGCGGTCACCGTCGAGGGCCCGCCGCAGAAGGCCACAGTCGAAAGGCCCACCGATGAAGGCAATGATCTACCACGGTCCCGGCCGGAAGGCGTGGGAGGACGTCCCCGACGCCACCATTGAGAAGCCAACGGACGTGGTGGTCAAGATCGAGACCACCACCATCTGCGGCACCGACCTGCACATCCTCGGGGGCGACGTGCCCGCGGTGCAGGACGGGCGCATCCTCGGCCACGAGGGCGTCGGGACGATCACCGAGGTCGGCTCGGCGGTCACCTCGTTACAGGTCGGCGACCGGGTCATCATCTCCTGCATTTCCGCGTGCGGGCACTGCGATATGTGCAAGCAGCGGGTGTTCTCACACTGCCTGGCCGACGAGGGTGCGTCCGGCATCGGCTGGATCCTCGGGCACCTGATCAACGGCACGCAGGCCGAGTACGTCCGAGTGCCGTTCGCTGACACGTCGGTGTATCGGCTGCCCGACGGGGTGACACCGCAGGAGGGTGCGATGCTGTCCGACATCCTGCCGACCGGTCACGAGATCGGCGTGCAGTACGGGCATGTCAAGGTCGGCGACGTCGTGGTGGTCGTCGGCGCGGGGCCGGTGGGGCTGGCCGCGATCATGACCTCGCGTCTGTACGGCCCGTCGAAGGTGATCGCCGTCGACCTCGACGCGAACCGGGTGGAACAGGCGAAGCGATTCGGCGCCACACACGGGGTGCTGTCCAGCGACGACGACTGGAAGGACCAGGTGATGGCGTTGACTGATGGGCTCGGCGTCGACGTCGCCATCGAGGCGGTGGGGGTTCCGGCGACCTTCCAGATGTGTCTGGACGTCGTCCGACCCGCCGGGCACGTCGCCAACGTCGGGGTGCACGGCGCCGGCGTGCCGCTGCCGCTCGACACGCTGTGGATCTCGAACATCACCATCGCGATGGGCCTGGTGAACACCGACACCACCGCGACGCTGCTGAAGATGGTCGCCGAACATACCCTGCCCGCCGACCTGTTCGTGAGCCATACCTTCGACCTCGGCGACATCGAGAAGGCCTACGACGTGTTCGGCCGGGCCGCCGAGACGCAGGCGCTCAAGGTTGTGCTCAACGCCTGACGTCGCGTCGGCGGCCACACGGCAGGCGGCCGACCTGCGGCGTCCGGCTACGAGGATGCGCTGATGCAGCGCTTCCGAGTTGGACGAGTTGGACGAGTTGGACGTCGAATCAGGTCGGGCACACGAACCGCGCCCCGGCCCCCCGGCCGAAGGTCGTATGGCACCGCACCTCTGTGTGTCCGACAGCAGATAGGGGCGGATACGTCGCGAAGAGCCGAGACAGCGACGATGATTCTTGGTGAGCCGGATCGCCGTGCCGGAACGCGACGGCCCCGTTCCTCTCATGCCATGACAGGAGGCGAAGGCAATGGGAAACAATGAGCCAAGTGTCAGGGAACTTGCTGTCAACGAATGTTGGGCACTGCTTCGTACCGAGAGTGTTGGCCGTCTCGCCGTGTGGGTGGACGACCACCCGGATATCTTTCCCCTCAATTATGCGGTCGATCGTGGAACCATCGTGTTCAGGTCCGGGAGAGGAACCAAAGTGTCCGCTGCGCTGTCGGATGCGCCGGTTGCGCTGGAAGTCGACGGCTACGAGGCGCCGGCGCACGAAGCGTGGAGCGTGGTGATCAAGGGACGTGCCGAGGGGATCCGTGAAATCGATGAGTTGATGGACACGGTGGATCTGCCGCTCTTTCCGTGGCAGGCGGGGGCGAAGAACCTGTTCGTCAGACTCGTTCCCACACTGGTGACTGGCCGCCGGTTTCCGGTCGTCGACCCGACAATCTGGCATACGCCCTTCTCGAATGTGCGACGTTCGCCTCCGGAGTAGCTGTGTGGACTGCACGCTACCGGTCGACCTGGAGGTGAAACTCACTGTTTCTCTGTGCGATGGCAACGGAACCTGTTGACACGCAGATGGAGCCGAGCTCGTTCGCCAAATCCGCTCGATTGCCGTCCGCACGCACTGGCGTGGGTGATCGGGTGGCGGCGAGGGAGCCCGATCAGCTGGACCCGGGCTGTTCCGCATGGGGAGTTGAAGGATCAGGGTTTGAGGCGTGTAGTGGAAGTTGCGCCGTGTCCCGGCGGCGCACCCGACAACAGCCACGCTGAAGAGACCACGATTCGAGCACGACAACTTGGTCGGTTTCGCCCTTTTCGAAGACGGCCCCGCCTGGTTGAGGACATGGACCGCTACCACGATCTCTTCGGCGCGACGGAAGGTACGACCGTGCTGAAACAAGCGAAGAAGAATGACCTGTCGCGTCTGCTGGCGAAGATCGTCGTCGTCGGAGTACTTGCCGCGTTTCCGATGGCCGCGGTGGCAGCACCCGCTGCGGCCGCCGCAGTGTCGGGGGTTGTGCAGGTCGATCGGAACGGGCAGCACCCCCGAGGCGGGGACGATGACCAGGACGATCAGCAGGACGAGAACGAACTCAATCCGTTCGGTGGTCTATTGGGCGAGTCCAACCCGTTCGGCGACATGTTCGGCGACATGTTCGGCGGATCGAATCCTTTCGGTGGTCTGCTCGGCGAGTCCAACCCGTTCGGCGACATGTTCGGCAGCAGCTGAGTCGGCTGTCCGGTTACGTTCGGTGACAGGAGGGTTCGCCGGGTATGACCCTGCCCCGACCTGCCTCGAAGGAGGTCGGATACCCGCAGCGAGGGCGACAGACCAGCGGTCAGGGCCGATCTCCTCTATCGCCGTCGCGACGTCTCGTCGATCATGGCCATGAGGTACCGAGCCGGAGTTCGCACTCAGGGCTCAAACGACGGAGACCACACGTGTCAGACTTCGACGAGCGCGAGTTCGAGCAGGTCGCGAAAGCCACAGTGGAACAAACGCTGCAACGCGTGATGGATCGTTTACAGCGCGAATGCAAGGGCAAGTCGGTCGAGGAGACGAGACGTCGCGTGGCGCAGGCGTGGGAGGACGCGACGGATGCGGCGATCACCGATCCCGAGTTGACGACGTATGCCCAGAAGCTGGCCGCCGGCTCCCGGGTCATCATCAGGCTCACGTAGCGGGTCGGGGAGTACCGATGACACTACTTATCCTGGTCAGGCGGGTGTCGTGCGCATCCCCGCAGCCTCGTCAAGGTACTCCTCCGCTTGTGCCTTGCTGCGGCCCACCGGGTGGGCGACGGAGACACCCCGCCCCGGTCCAGCGGTTGGTGTACACAACGGGGACATGAGGTAACCGCGTGCAGCGGCCACATCCGATGGGAGCAACGGTGTTCGAGAGGTTCACCGACCAAGCGCGGCGCACCGTCGTCTTGGCCTCGGAAACGGCCCGGGCCCACCACCACGACTATCTCGGAACCGAGCACATCCTGCTGGGCCTCATCCGCGAAGATGACGGGGCAGCGGCGCGAGCGCTGGAATCGTTCGACGTGTCGGAGGCCGTCATCGACAGCCGGCTCACCACCGGTTACGGCGAGCCAGCCCGATCCGAGCACATCCCGTTCAACCGGCACGCCAGACGGATCCTCGAACAGAGCCTGCGCGAGCCTTCTCTACTCGGCCATGAGCGCATCGGCACCGAACAGATCCTCCTCGCGCTCGTCGACGACCGCGAATCGACCGGCGCACGGTTGCTCGGCGAGGTTCTACCGGTGGACTTCGACCAACTGCGTCAGCACATCCTCCGAGAAGGCACGAGTAAGGGATATCCGCAGAGCTGGGGTTGGAGCCGACACACGTCACCAACCTCAGGCTGACCGACACCGGACATGCACTGTGCGTCGCCGCGGCCGGCCAACCCTTCGACGCCTGGACGCGAGACCGGATCCTCGACGCGGCCCAGGGCGGCGTTACGATCGGAGCATGGGACCGGGCGCCGGGGTGTGAGCGCTGGTACGGGCCGTCTACCGGCTCGTTCGTTTCCCGTTCCACCTGGCCGACGATGTGGTGCTGCCGGTGATCTTCGACGAGGACGCGCCGGTGCGGCGAGCGTACGGAAAGTTGCTCCTCGACTGCGACGGTTCGAATGTCCACGCAGCCGTTGACCAGGAGGGCCGGGTCTCTGAACTTCACGGTGGATATCCGGGCACGGGTCAGCGAGATTTCTCTTCGTATGTCCCGGTCCGCCACGCCGTCGAGGTCATCGGTGCTGTCCCTGCTCGGCAGGTGTTGACGGGGCCCTGCCCTGGCGCCGCCCGTGCTCGCGCTCGCCGGGATCGCCCTCGGTGTCGTCACCCTCGGCGTTCCACTCCTGCACGCCTGTGCCGCCCGCTGAACCGTGAAGGGTCGGGATCGACCGGATCTGGCAGGCATGAGAATTCGCTCACGCGGTCGGGGTGGCGCTGATCGACCGCGAAAGTCGACGCGTGGGTTCGCTGACATGTCCGGTGACGGGGTCCTGCCGTCACGACGTCGCCGATTTCCGAAGGACCGTCCTAGGTCTGGGTGATCTGGTTTGCTGGAGTGAGGAGGCGCGGGCGGGTCCGGCGTCGTTTCCGGGGTGTTCCGGCGCGGATCGGGTGAGACTCATGGAGCGGTTGACCGCACAGGACGTGATGACCCTGTGGCCGGACGAGGCCGGATGGCCGCAGGACATCGGCCTGGTGGCCCTGCTCGACGGTGGCGACCTCGTCGACACGGACGGCCGATTCCCGATCGAGGAGGTACAGGCGTCGATCGAGGCGCGGCTGGCGCTGGTGCCGCGCCTGCGGCAGATCGTGTTCGTGCCTCGGTGGGGTCTGGGACGGCCACTGTGGGTGGATGCGGCCGCCTTCGATATCCGCGACCACGTGCATGCCGTCCCGCCTGCCGATCACGCTGACGAGGCGCGGCTTCTCGCGGTGGTCGAGGAGTTGCGTCGGCGTCCGCTCGTCCGGTCCCGACCGCTGTGGGAGATGTGGTTCGTACCCGAGCCGGCGGGACGCCGGACCGCGATCTATCTCCGGGTCCACCACGTGATTGCCGACGGCCCGGCCGGGGTGGCCATGCTCGGTGCCCTGTTCGACGCTGCACCCCACGGCGCGGTACCTGCTGTGGAGCCGTGGATCCCGGCACCGGTGCCGACGGTGACGGAGCTTGTCGTCGACAACCTTCGTCGCCGCCGGGCCGCGATCGTTCGGATGCTGACGGCGTGTCCGCGTCCGGTGATGATCGTGAGCCGTGTTCGGGGTACGTGGTCATCGGCGCGGAAGATGGTCGCCGAGGGGCGGGCGCCGCGGAGCAGTCTGAATCGGCGAATCGGTCCTGCTCGTGAATTCGCGGTCGTCGATGTCGAACTCGGGACGATGCACGATATTTCTCATCGGTACGGCGCGAAGATCAATGATGTTCTGCTCACCGCCTTCGCCGGTGGCCTGCGCGAGCTGCTGCGCGGTCGGGGGGAGCCGGACGACCTGGAGTTGCGTGCGGTGGTGCCGGTGTCGCTGCATAGGGAACTGCCGGGGCCGGCGCGCGGCAATGTGCTCGGGCAGATGATCGTGCCGCTCCCACTCGGAATCGACGATCCCGTCCGCAGACTGGCGGCGATAGCCGCCGACACCGCCACCCGCAAGCGGGCTGTCCGTCCTCGCCTCGGAGCGGTGGTCGGCGGCCCGATCGTCCGGTGGAGTGCGCTGACGATGCTGCCTCGTCAACGGATGATGAACACCTACGTCGCCGACGTGCCCGGCCCACCCGCCCCGCTCTTCTTTCTCGGGGCTGGCGTAAGCAAGATGATCCCGGTGGTGGCCCTGATGGGCAACATCGCGGTGGGTGTCGGTGCTCTCTCGTACGCGGGGCAGGTCACGATCACCGTCGTCGGTGACAGTGCCGTATGCCCCGAGGTCGATGTGATCGCCCACGGAGTGGCCAGGACGCTGCAGGCACTCGAGGCGTCGCTGTACCGGAACTGAATCACCGGCGAGACCATGCCGTGCGAACATCGCAAATGGGGTGGGGTTGTCGGCGCGCCGGTGCGGGTGTTCCGAATTCGGTCGATCCGACGACGGCATCCGCTGGTGCACGTCAACCGCCGTCTATTTCGGTTCGGACCCGGGCCTTCGCACCCCCTATTCAGGGGGACTGCGCACCACGGCACGGCAGAGAGCAATGGGCGCCTCGGGGGAGTGTCGGCCGAGCCAGGGAACCGTGAACCGGCGTGCTCGAATGCGCTCGGTGCACGCGTCGAGCAGCAAGCGTGCGCGTTGCCCGATGCTCGAGCGCCTCGCGTGAGAGGTGCCGGCCGCGCTCGGGCCCACGCCTTCCCTGTTCGTGTGGGGCATGATGGACTTCGCGTTCGGCCCGAACGCACGCTTGCTTCCCTGGACGCGGGCAATCCTTCCCGATCACGTGGTTGTCGAGTGGCCGGGGCCGATCACTGCACCGCGGACCGAGAACAACGGACGGGATGACGACGTGGGCTACGACTGGATCTCGTTCACCACCGATTACGGGCTCTCCGACGGTTTCGTCGCGGCGTGCCACGGCGTGATCGCCCGCTTCGCGCCGGGTGTGCGCATGATCGATGTGACCCATGCGGTGCCGCCGCAGCGCCTCCAGTGGGGTGCGGCGGTGCTGGCACAGACGGTGCCGTACCTACCGCCTTCCGTGCATCTGGCGGTAGTCGATCCGGGCGTGGGCACCGATCGCCGCCCGATCGTGGTCGTCACCGACGCCGGGGTGTTGGTGGGCCCGGACAACGGATTGCTGCTACCGGCGGCCGAGGCGCTGGGCGGGGTCCGCTCCGCGTACCTGCTTGCCGCACCCGACTATCGGTTGAGCACGGTGTCCGCGACGTTCCACGGTCGAGACATCTTCGCGCCGGCCGCCGCCCACCTGGCCGTCGGTGTGGCGCCGGAGCGGTTCGGGCCCCCGATCGACCCGGACTCGCTCGCGCGCCTGAGGGCACCCGAAATTTGCGCCGTACCGGGCGAACTCAGCAGCGAGGTGCTGACCGTCGACCGATTCGGCAACATCCAGCTCGCAGCGACGGCAACGGATCTGGCTGCCGCGGGCCTACGGCGCGGTGATCACGTGACGATCCGGGCCGAGGGAGCCGTGGTGCCCGCCACCGTCGCCCACACATTCGCCGACGTGCGGTCGGGTGAGTTGCTCGTGGTGATTGACTCGGCGGATCACGTGGCGGTGGCCGTGAACTGCGGCTCGGCGGTCGAGCGGCTCGGCGAGGCGGATCGGCTCTCCGTCGCTCGCCGACGGTGAACCGGCAGATCGTCGAGTCCTGCAGCCCGGCGAACCCCTTGCTCGCGCATCTCGCTGATGCGCAGGGATGCGAGGTTGGTGAGGATCTGAGCGCCGGGTGGAGACGGGGTCGTCGAGCAGGGCCCAGGAGGAAGGTGGTCGGTGCCGATCCTCTTCTTCGTGCCCGAGCAGGCGGTTTGGCGCTGGCTGCCCTCGAGGACTTTCTGCGTTGTCGCCGGTGAATGGGATGTGCCCGGCGGCCGGGGCGGGGCCCGTCGGTGCGCTGAGGCCCTCGAGGTTGCTGTCGGTGCGGGGGCGGTGGCACCCGATGAGGGCAGCGTTGTCGCTCCGGGGCGGTTGGCGTCGAGGATCTGGGGCGGGCAGGTGTTCGGTGTCGACGTCGGTTCTGGTGGTGGGTGCCGGCGGCGAGGGGTGACCACGTGACGGGCTTGATCGGAGAATCTCTCGAACACCATGACGCGCTTACCTCCCAGGGCGTCGCCGCGAGCGACGCGAACGGCCGCTCCGACCGCACCCGGCCGTCACGTGATGCAATGCCCCGGCAACCGGTGGACGGCTAGCGACCGTTCGCTGCGAGTGTCAGGTACCCGTCGATATGCTGCATGCATCCTTACTCCTCATAGCGAAGAGACGGTGACCGAGTTGTCTGATGCGCAACGCGACCAACCCGGACAAGCTGCACGCCGTGGTGGTCGGCCCATCCTCGACGTCGGCGCGCAGTAACCGTGGACGCGCACATCGTGGTGCCCACCATCGACGGGCAGTCGTTCGCGTCGTTGCGCCGCCGGGCCACGCCGCGGGCGGAGCGGTACGCGCTCGGCAAACGCCTGCGCAAGCAGGCACCGCGGTCGGCGCTCGGCGAGTGGCGCGCACCGGACGATCGCCCCGATGTGGTGGATCAGATCGGGGTGTCGCACCGGGGTCGGGTGGAATCGCTCATACCGGTCAGGGTGGGGCGGATGGCGGCTTCGCCGTATGGTTTTCTGCGCGGCACCGCGATCGTGATGGCCCAGGACCTCGCCGGGCTGCCGGCGACCGGAATCCGGCCGGTGATCTGCGGGGACGCGCATCTGGGCAACTTCGGGTTCTACGCCTCACCGGAGCGCGACCTGGTGCTGGATCTGAACGACTTCGACGAGGCGCATCCCGGCGGCTGGGAATGGGACCTGCGCCGATTGACTGCGAGCATCTGGGTGGCGGGCCGGCAGAACTCGGCGACCGAGGGGCAGTGCGAGAGTGCAGTGCAGTCCTGCGTCGCCACCTATCGCGAGCATGTGCGCTGGCTCGCGGAACAACCATTGCTGGCGCGCTCGTTCGAGCGACTCGACCTCGACCGGCTGCACGCGACGGCGTCGGACGAGTCTCTGCGCCACGAGATCACCCGCGCCGCGGAGCGGGCTCGGCGCCGTGTCAGCGACCGGGCGCTGCCCCGATTCACCGAGCAGGACGAAACCGGCCGGCGCATCGTGGAGGAGCCGCCGCTGATCACCCGGGTGTCCGAGGCGGAGGCCGAGCATCTCGCCGCCGGGCTCGACGAATACCTCACCACGCTGCCCAGCCATTGGGCACGACTGCTCAGTGGCTACACCGTCGTCGACGTCGCGCACAAAGTGGTCGGCGTGGGCAGCGTCGGACTGCGTGCCTACGTCGTGCTGTGCGAAGGGAGCAGTGCCGACGACGTGCTGTTCCTGCAGCTCAAGCAGGCGCGTCGATCCGTCGTGGCGCGCTTCGTACACGGCGAGTCTGCCTGGCATGACCACCAGGGTCGGCGCGTGGTCGAGTATCAGCAGGCCCTGCAGACCGTCAGCGATCCGTTGCTTGGCTGGACCACGGTGGAGGGCCGGCAGTACTACGTGCGGCAGTTCCGGAACATGAAGGGCGCGGTCCCGATCGACAACCTCAGCGCGGCAGCGCTGACCGACTACGCCGGCATCTGCGGGCGCCTGCTCGCGAAGGGCCACGCGCGGACCAGTGGTGCGTCGATGATCGGCGGTTACGTCGGAAAGTCGGACACGCTCGACGTCGCACTGAGCCGGTTCGCGCACGCCTACGCGGATCAAACTGAACGCGACCACGCCACTTTGGTCGATGCGGTGAAGCGGGGGAAGGTGCCGTGTGAGCCGCCGACGTGAATCGGTGTGTATCTGTCGTCCGGCTTCGCGGCGACCACACGTCACTGCTTCTTCGCGTACCTGACCGTCGCCGCTACCTGCTAGGGCAAGGAGGCCCGCGGGAACCAACGGCAACCCGCGTGGTCCGCGCCCGCCAGAAACCCGATGAACATCGTGCCCATCGGGTCGGTCGGGTCGTACACCTTGCCATCAATGTTGAGGGCTACGTTGCGCTCGACGAGAGGAACGTCTGATTGCGTTTGGTGTGCCCCCTCGAGGCGACAGGCTTCGGGTCCGAGCTCGAACTCGAAGTCAGCGGATGCCTCCTGGTGCGACGGCACGATGTAGGACCGTCACAGCGGCCTTATGCCGGGCAGGGCGGCGACTCCTCCGATGGCTCTGCCGTCGAATGTCGGTGCCGCAGGCTAGCGTCGAGTGGGTATCCGACAGCTGAGGAGCAGCGATGAGCGCGGTCACGACGAATCAACCACTCGGTACCCCGACGTGGATCGACCTGGGCATCCCGGATCTCGACCGGGCGATGGCCTTCTACGGGTCGGTCTTCGGCTGGGAGTTCGACGTCGGTCCCGAAGAGTACGGGCGGTACACGATGTGTCTGCTCGGCGGCAAGAAGGTCGCCGCGCTGATGCCGAATCCCGACGAGAACGCCACCGAGTTCTGGTGGAACGTCTACCTGGCGACGGACGATCTCGATGCGACGGTTGCTCGGTCCGCAGCCGCGGGTGGCACGTTACTGATGGAGCCGATGGACATCGCCGACCAGGGTCGGATGTCGATGGTGCGGGATCCGGCCGGTGCGCAGTTCGGCCTGTGGCAGGGGCGGGCGCACGTCGGCTGCGAGCTCGTGAACGAGCCGAACACGTTGTTGCGCAACGACTTGGTGACCCCGAATCCCGGTCCGGCGCGGGAGTTCTACGCGGCGGTGTTCGACTTCACGCTGGACGGGAACGCCGACCTGCCCGGCATGGACTTCACCTTTCTGCGTAGGCCGGACGGGCACGAGATCGGTGGCATCGTGGGCGATGCGGCCGCCTCGGAGTCTTCCTGGGGCACGCTCTTCCAGGTGGCCGATACCGACGCGGCCGTCGCCGCGGCCCGGGCCCGCGGGGGTACCGCGGACGACCCGACGGACATGGTGTACGGGCGGACCGCGGATGTCACCGATCCGTTCGGGGCGAAGTTCACGGTGGGTTCTCCGCTGCCGGGTGGGCAGGGGTAGAGGAGTCTCGGGGAGGAAGTAGCTATCCGGATTTCAGGACGTCCGCGACGAGAGATGTCCGCAATCCGCCCCGGCTGAGCGGTGGTGACGCTGAGTTGTCACCGGGTTGCTGTCGGTCGATAGATCACGGTCGGTCGTGATCGTCGGTGCCCACGTCTTGTTCGTCCGGGTCTGCGACCGTGAGGACGGCGTCGACGATGTGCGGGTTGCGTTCGAGTGATCGGTCGATGAGTGGGTTGACGATGCCCCGAAGCGCCGAGATCGGCTGCCACCGCCGAGGAACCATGATGCGCGCCAATCGGTCCTCAATTCCGGTGACCACCCGGTCGGCGACGACTTCTGATCCGATTGCGGAGCGAGGAACTTGGGATAGAGCTGTTCGCGCATCGCGGTGATCAGATCGTTGTCATCGAACGCGGCGCGGGCGATGGGCACGGCATCGCCGAGGAAACCATCCCGCCGACATCGACTCGACGATGGCGACAACCGCGCTCTGGGCGGCACGGAACGGATTCCTCGCCCTCCAGTGCGCGCGGATCGACTCCGAGCCGACGACACACAGATCCACGCACTCGTAGACGCCATGACCGGGATAGTCCTCAACGGGCTCACCCCAACCCGCCCGTCGAATGGGGTGAAGGCTTGTTCCAGGGCCGGGGGCGCGGCAGGATCGGAAGGGAGGACCGAAAGCCATGAACAGCGAGACCCCCGACTGGCGCAGCAACGGGGTACGAGTTATCCCGCCCGATTCGCTCGACCCCAACACACCACAGACTCCGGGCATGCACCGGGCCGCTGCCATCACCCACGACCGAGCCGGCGCCGACAAGATCTGGGCGGGCACGGTCACGATCCGTCCCGGCGCCCGCACCGGCGCCCACCACCACGGTGAGCTGGAGAGCGTGATCTACGTCGTCCGCGGTCGGGCCGCAATGCGGTGGGGCGAGCGCTTGGAGTACACCGCGGAGGTCGGGCCCGGCGGGTTCATCTTCGTGCCGCCCTACGTGCCGCACCAGGAGATCAACGCCCTCGACGACGAGCCGTTGGAGTGTGTGGTGGCGCGCAGCGGCCAGGAACCGGTGGTGGTAAACCTGAACATCGAGGGCGTGCCCGACCCCGAGCATGTGCCCTGGATCGACCCCGTCCACCCGGCGCCGGGTAACTCCGTCACGTAAGCCCCTCGGTAAGTTCTGGGTCCGCATCGGTCGTTCGGTCGGTTCGACTAGGCGGACAATCGCCTGGTGCGACGCCCGCCGCACCTGCGCGTCCTCGTGAAGATCGCCGGATCCTGCCCGGGTGAACGCGTCGATCTGGCCGGGGCAAGGTCCTGCTTGCTCGTCGACACCGGACGTTATCCCAACTCCATATCCGAGAAGCGCGTGGACAACGCTCGCGCAGCCGTGCTGTACCTCGGCGGTGTGGTGCGATCGCTGCCGCGATGACTGCGACCGTGTTGCGGACCTCGGGGCTGCCGCAGGTCGTGGTGCCACCGTCGGCGCGGTCTGTCTCGCCGTGGCGACGTTTGTCGCGGCTACGCCCGCGGAGTTCCTTCTTCGCAGCGGCGGCCAAGGTTGCCGAGATCCGCCGCCAGCAGTCGAGTGCGGATGTGGAGGCCGACCTGACGAAACTTCCGCCATCCACCAGGACCGACCCCGTCCGCAAATTCTGCCGCACGACCGGTGAAAGTGTTCCAAAACCTGGACGAGCAGCGGTAATGGGAAGCCGACATCACAGAAACTTGAAGCTCACTCGACGTCGGATTCGTTTCACATCACTCCCGCGAAAGCAGCGTGATGGTGGACTTCGGAGAGGTGTCCACATAATCGAGGTGGAGGGCGACACCGAAGCCGTCGAAAAGTTGATGACGGCTGGCCGGCACCAGTTCCGCTACATCGCAAAACGACTGCTCGACGACCACGCGGAGAAGGCCGAACGCGCCGCCCAGCCCTACCTCGACAAGGGATACACGATCCTCGCGGAAGAACCCTGATCCGGAACAGATGTCCTGTTCGCCGACCTGGTCGCCGCCGACGGCAGCGGAATCACCGCCGCCCGCACCGAGATCGACCTCGCCCAGTGGGCGGTGTGGCTGAGCAAGGACGGACGTTACTTCGGCAGAAAGGTGTTTTTCCTATTTCTGGTCTGGGCAGAGCAGGGTCGGAGTGGTGGCCCACACGGTTCTCGTTTCGGCCCGATCTCCACGCCGCTGCGCAGCTCAGAATTCCTCAGCGTCGTGCGGACCGAGGCAGGCAACCGACGGCTTGTCCGGATCGATGGCACTCGCGATGTCGTGTACGTCATCGATGGTGACCGCGTCCAGTTCGGCGATGAGGGCGTCCGGATCAAGATCGCCATGATGGACGATCGCCTGGTGTGCCGTGTGCAGCGCCACTGTGTAGGTGTCCTCGAACGCCAGCACCCGACGCCCGGCAGCGACCGCGCGTGCTCGTGCGACTTCCTCATCGGTTGGTCCCTGGGCACACAGTTCGGCGACGATCTCGCGCATTCGCGTGTACGCCTCGACACAATTCGCGGACGCGAGGCCGGCGGCGAGGTTCAGCACCCCAACGTCGGCACACTCGCGGATGCCCGCAGAAATCGAGTAGCACAGCCCCCGCTGTTCGCGGATCTCGTCGTTGAATCTGGAGCTCGGTGAGCCGCCGAGAATGATCGCGCAGATCCTCGCCGCGGCCCGTGCCTTGGCATCAGTGACGTCGTAGTCGAGGCGGTAACTCATTCGCAAATGCGACTGATTGGTGTCGCGTCGCTCGACCAGCGTTCGCGGCAGAAAGTCGGGTGCCGATTCGTATGGCTCCGGCTCTTCGAGCGTGGGGAACCGCTCGAACAGGTCGGATATTTCGCCATCGTCGGAAACGTGGTCGATATTGCCAATGATGAATGCGCCGCCGCGACACCCAGCCCAGCGGCGTTGCCGGAACGATAGAAGCGCCGCACGCGTGAAGGTGGGCAGGTGTTCTACTCGGCCGAGGACGGGACGGCCGAGCGGGTGGTCGCCGAAAGTTGCGAGAGCGCTCATTCGACTCGCAACGTAGGCAGGCTGGTCGAGGTAGCGGGCGATCTCCTGGGCGACCACACCGCGCTCCATGTCGAGATGGTTTTCGTCGAGCCGAGGTCGAGCGACGAAGTCGGTCACCAGGTCGATGGCCTGCGGTGCCGCCTCCGCGCGAACTGTGATGTGAAACGCGACCAGGTCGTGGGAAGTCGCTGCGTTCGTCCGAGCGCCCAACTGCTCCGCGGTGCGGTTGATGGTGCGGTGATCTTCGTATTTCTCGCCGCCCTTGAACACCACGTGCTCGAGGAAATGTGCCATTCCATTCTCATCCCGCCGCTCGGCGCGTGCGCCCGCGTCGAAGGCGATCAGGATGGTGGTTGCCCGCGTGCCATCGACGCGAATCCGATGCAGGGGTAGGCCGTTGTCGAGAGTCTCGGAGACAATTCGAGCCATCCGTAGCAGTCTAGGCACTCGGGATCGACCCCGCCGGGGCATTGGTCACCTTCGGGGATGCTGCCACCACACGGCCCCAGCAGAAAGGTCCACCCATGGCCGTGGCAGCACTCATCGTGATCGGGGCGCTACTGATCTGGGTCTTCGGATCCATTACCGAAGAGCCGGATGATCGGGAAACCATCAAGTCCGGTTCGGCCGACCCATCTGCCTGGCTCACCGGCTACTGACGTATGACCATCCGCTGCGAGCGCTATGGCGAACACTTCGCCGGATTCTTCAACTCGCCGCCGCACTCACCTGCTACAAGAAGCTCTACACATGAGACACACTCTCAGGGGATCGTGTATTGGATCGGCGTAGTAGTGTGGCGGTGCCCTGATTCCACTGTCGGGAGTGAGAACCCACCGCATTCATCCTCGGCGTCGTTTGGCGCGGGCGGCGAATTCGTCGAGGACACGGACGACGTCCTTGGCTTGCCAGATCCGGTTGCGTCGTCCGTCGGTGATTTGGGTGAGTATTCCGGCGTCGACCAGGCGGTCGATCGCGATTTGCGCGTTGGCGCCGGTGACCCCCAGCGTGGAGGTGACGAGTTTGCTCTCGACGACCGGTTGGCGAAGGAGGAGGTCGGCGAGGCGGTGTACCGCCGCGTCTCGTCGCGCCGTCACCCGGGTGCGCCAGTCGGCTCGAACCGTTTCCAGGTCTCGGACGAGGGTGCGGCCGTTGGCGATGGCGGCGAATGATGCTTCCGCGATCGACCGCATGATCGGCTCGAGGTTGCCCGACCGGTAGTCGTCGAGGGCTTGGAAATAGGTGGCGGTGTCGTGCAGGAGGCCCGCGGACACCGGTACGGCGACGCTGCGGGTGAGCTGTCCGCCGCGCAGCATCGCCTGGATCAGGGCGCGACCGACGCGCCCGTTGCCGTCAGGGAACGGGTGAATGGTTTCGAACTGTGCGTGTGCGACCGCTATCTGGGCGACCACGGGTACGTCGACGCGGTTGGCGAAGGCGGTCAGGTCGTCGATCAGTTCGGGAACGCGGTCGTGGTGTGGGGGGACGAATTGCGCGGTGTGTGGGCCGAGGCTTCCGCCGCCGATCCAGACCTGCTGTTGCCGCCATCGGCCGGCGATGTTCGGGTCGCCGTGTTCGAGCAGTGCCCGGTGCATCTGCAGGATCGCGTCGGCGTCGATGCGGTCGGACAACTCCAATGCGGCCTGCATGGCCCGGACGTTTCCGACGATCAGGCGGGCGTTGCGGGAGGCGTACTCGCCGAGTTCCGCCAGCGCGATCTGGCGTGCCCCGCTGGTGAGGTTCTCGATCTCTGAGCTCGATGCACTCTCGGTGCGCAGCAGAATGGATGCGAACGGGGCGGTGATGTGGCCGACCTCGGCGTCGAAGCGGGTGAGTTCGGTCGCCGTTTCCTCCGTCAGTGCCTGCAGTTCGCCGTTCAGTGAGATGGTCCGGTTCGCGATGAATGGCGGTACCGCCGCGCGGTAGGGTCCGGAGGTGAGGCGACGTTCGCGTCGAGATCCGTAGTTGCCGGTGGTGCTGACCCAGGGATGCTCCTCGTGGGCGACGGGCGGCCACCGCTGTCCGTCATCAACCGATGTCATACCCGGACCATACTATTGGTTAGTAATTTATCCAATGGTATGGGCGGTGTACTCGGTGAGAAACGGATCATGATGAACAGAGGGGATCCGTGCGCCGGTGATTCGGGACTTCGTTCCTGATTCGACGATCCGGTGGTCGATCTGCGAGATGGACCGACATCGCGGGTGGACCATTGGCCCGGTGGCCAGTGGTCCACTCCCTGGACCGGAAGCACCCCGGATCGACGCCGACTCGACCAGGACGGTCGCATCCTCCGCCGCGAAAACTCATCGCGTGCGCGGTAGCCGGTGGGGGGCGCGCTGATCCGCCTCGGGCGAGGGTTGCGGAGGCGGTGATGACCGACGGAGCGGGCCGGCTGAATCAAGCAGAGGGGGTGTGCCCGGTGGGGGAGCCGTCACTGGCGTGTGGCCGCTGCTGCATTCCCGTGCTGATCAGCGTCGATCGATCCGGTGACCGTGGTTGCGGGTACACTACCTCGCTCAGTGTCGCGCCGGGGCTGTGTGCGCGCGTGCTGGGTTCACAATGCCCATTGGGTTCGTCCGGCGGTCATGGATCTGAGTTCGGTTGTGCGAGTGGTGTCGTCGAGGGCGGCACGGGATTCGGCGACCGCCCACGCATAGATGCCTTTGGCGGCGTTGGGGCTTGCCCAGATGAAGAAGTCACCGCAACAGAGAATTCCGCGGTCCGGTATCCATGCGATGGCGGCGTCGTCGGTCTCGCCGCGGGCATGGTGCAGTTCCATCCGCAGCTCACCGATGTTCACGGTGGTGCGGTCGGAAAGGTGCAGTCGGGGTGTCGGTACTCGGCGGGCCATTGCAGGGTGGGAGCTTGGAACTGGCGTTGGTTGATCACCGCGTTGTAGCCGCGGGTCTGCTGGTAGCGGTTGAGGTCTCCGGTGTCGTAGAGGACGATTCCGTCGCTGGTGGGAAAGGCGTAGACGTTGCCGAATGCGGGCCACATGTAGACGCCGTCACCGACGAGATGTAGCCCGTCCTTGCGTAGGTCGCCGCGGTGGTAGGCGGCGGTATCGGCTTCGCTCCACGCCTTGTCGGCGTAGTCGATGATGTTGGTCACGAGGCTTCTCCTCGTTGTCGAGACGACCAGCGATGTGGTGGTCGTCTGTCCCATTGTTCGTCGACGGGGTGTCGGCGGCAATCGTTCTAATGCACAGCAATTCGACCGAAGGCTGTGACCGTGTCATAGTTCGGTGGGTCCGGGAACCCGTGTCCACCACGGCGGTGTCGGCTCCGGCTCCGGCCCGGTTTTCGGCGTGCGGCACGGCGCATCTGGCGATGTTCAGGGCGTGGGCTGCGACGGCGATGGTGAGCAGCTCGGTGGTGACGCGGACGTCGAGTCCGGTGAGCTCGTGTACCCGTGTGAGTCGGTTGTCGACGGTGTTCGGGTGCACGAACAACGCGTGTGCGGTGCTTCGCCGATCGAGGTTGTGTGCCAGATACGCCCGCAGGGTGTCGATCAATTCTGGACGGTGCTGCATGGCTCGGCAGCGGTGGAGTAGAACCGGGAGGGACGAGCTGGGGGGTTGCCCCCTGATCTGCGGGGCCGGTGAATCTTCGCCCGGTATCACGCCGATGTGCAGGAGCGCGATGACCGGACGCGCGGGTACCTGACCGTGGTCGTCGAATGGCGGCTGCTCTCCGCGCAGCAGGGCGTCGATGATGCGAGCGTGGTCGTTGCCCTGTGTGGCGAGCAGGTCCATCGTGTGGAGTTCGTACGCCGCGATCACTTCACGCAGGATGCAGTCATAGGTGTGGCGGATGCGGGTAAGGGCAAGGCGGAGACCCGGGGTGGCCGGCACCGATGGTGGTGTGCAGTTCCTCGGCGAGGACGTCGAATCCGATTTGCCAGCAGCGCATGTACTCGCGCAGCGGCAGTCCTTCGGCGACTCGCTCGGTGCCGCGCTCGATGACTTCTCGGAGCGATCCGGGGATATCGAGCGAGTCTTCGAGTGCCGATCGTAGACACACGGTCAGCAGCGTGTGGATGGTGTGCACGCTCTCGCGGTGCAGATATTCAGGTATGCCGGTTTCGGCGTATCGTGCGGTTCCCTCGATGTAGCGATCGATCGCAGCGCGCGCCATGCCGGGGACTCTGGTCCTCAGGTCGGTGATGGGTCGTGCGAGGGTGCTGGTCGTTGCGGCGGTCATGTCCGGTCCTTGCCCTTCGGTGTGATGTCGCGCAGCGCGGTCACGACTTTTCGTGCAGTCCGTGGTGGTCGGGGGCGGCGGCCGGATACCCTTCACAGCGGCTCTCCCGAGCTGCCGGGTCAGGCGTGCTGATTCGCGTTTCCCTATATTCTCGTTAACTTCGTAGTTCGGTCCGCCAGTGTGGTGGACTGCCCGAACTGGTCGACCGCCAGTTGTAAGCATGGGTAGATGATCGTTGCGTTTCGTGATGCCGGGGTGTGGGGGCCCCGTCCGTAATGCGAGGTCAAACCGAACAGCTGCTAACATGCTGGTGGAGGGTGCGGACGTGTCCGGCGGCGGTGGAAGTGGTTACCGATGGATGGGATACCGGTTGCCCGTTGGTCGAGCGCGGAGCCCGGAGACCTGAAGGAGAGGAGCGGATCATGACCGAGACTGTCGTGCAGCGCCGCCCGCGCAATCGCAAGCAGCTCATCATTGCCGCTGCGGCGAGACAGTTCGAGCGGCGTGGTTTCCATGATGCCGCGATCGCGGACATCGCTGCTGACGTCGGAATCACCGGCCCGGCACTGTATCGGCACTTCCGGGGCAAGCAGGATCTGCTCGCCGCTGCGGTCGAGTTCGAGATCGAGCAGCTCGAGGCGACCTACGGGGGACCGCGCCACGCACTCGGGGAGATGCTCGAGGACGCTGTCGCGACGGCGCTGCGCCAGGGCCGTGCAAGCGCGCTGTGGGAACGAAACCAGGCCTACCTGGATCCGCCGGGGCGGGACACACTGCGCGAGCGCTACGAGCGGGCTCTCCGTCCGCTGCATGAGGCGATCGCGGCCGCCCGCCCGGATCTCGAGGAGCCGGCGGTGGCGATGCTGGCGGGTGGCGCGCATGCGGTAGTGAGCAGCAATCCGATGTTCAGCAGGCGCAAACTCGACCACACACGAGCACGCATGTTGATGGTGGAGGCCGCGGCGGCGGTGTGCCGGATCGAGGAGCTGCCCGCGGTCGAACGAGCGATGTCCGCGCGGGATGAGCCGCGCGGTCGCATCATGCCGGCCGCGCGCAGGGAAGCGATCCTCGCGGCCGCGGTGACACTGTTCGCCGAACGGGGCTATCAGGCCGTGGGAATGGACGATATCGGTACCGCGGCGGGAATTACCGGGCCGACTCTCTATCACCATTTCCCCGGGAAGTCCGCGATCCTGGTCACGGTGATCACCCGCTGCCTCGACGCGCTGTACTTCGATGTGTCCGGGGCGCTGTCGGGCACGGACGACTCCGCCGCCGCGCTCGATTCTGCGCTGGCGTCCTTTGTCCGCATCAACGTCGAGCACGGTGACGCGCTCAGCGCGTTGCTGACCGAGGTCGTCAACGTACCGGAGGACGAGCGCGCCCCCATCCGACGCCTGCAGCACGACTACGCCAGTGAATGGGTGGCGCTGCTGACCCGGGTCCGTCCCGACCTCACCGGCCCCGAGGCCGAAGCTCTGTCCCGCACCGCCCAGTCCGTCATCAACCGGATGCGCAGGCAACTGCCCGGGCCACCGGAGGATGTCCGAATCCAATTGTCCAGTCTGGGCGCAGCGGTCCTCGGGTTGCCCGGTCCGTCGGGCACCGAGCAACACCGGTAGGCGGCCCGCCTGATGCGGGCCCGGGCCGCCTACCGGTACGGAGAGCATCGCCGGATCAGGTGCGCTGCCCGGCCGCCGCCGTCGGGGTGTACAGGGCGTCGATCTGGGCGGCGTACTTCTGGTGGACAAGTTTGCGGCGCACCTTGGTGGTCGCGGTGAGTTCCTCCCCATTGGCCTCCCAGAACGTCGGGAGCACGGTGTAGGCGCGCACCTGCTCGACCCGGGAGAGGCGGGCATTGCCGCGCGCGACCCCGTCGGCTATCGCGGCGAGGATCCGGGGGTCGTCGGCAAGTGCTACCGGGCGTCGGTCCTCGATTGCGTGGGTCTCGGCGAAGACGCCGGCCTGGTCCGGATCGAGGATGAGCAGCGCGACGATGTGAGGCCTACCGTCGCCGACCGCGACGACGGATCCGAGCAGCGGGCACTCGAGCTTGATCGCATTCTCGATGTTCGCCGGGGCCAAATTCTTCCCCGAGGAGTTGATGATCATGTCCTTCTTGCGGTCGACGATGGTGACATAGCCGTCGGCGTCGATGGTGGCGACATCTCCGGTGTGCAACCACCCCTCGGCGTCGAGGGCCTCGCCCGTCTTGACCGGATCGTTGCGGTATCCCCGCATCACACCGACGCTGCGCAACAGCAGTTCACCGTCGGGAGCGAGTGCGACCTCGACACCGGGCCGCGGTTGACCGACCGTGCCGATCCGGATTCGATTCGGGTGGTTAGCGATACCGGACGCGGCGCTCTCGGTCAGGCCGTAGACCTCGCACACCGGGACACCGAGCGCGAGGAAGAATTCGAGCGCCTCCGGGGAGATCGGGGCGCCACCGGAGGTGGCGAACCCGAGATGATCGATTCCGAACCGACGGCGTAGCGGCCCGAGCACGGCTCGGTCGGCGACCTCGTGGTCAGCGGCGAGCCGCGCGGGCACGGGTTGCCCGGCGAGTTCGCGCCGAACCTTGTCGAGGCTGACCGACAGCGCCGAGGCGGCTTGGTCACGGACGGGTTGGTCCGATTCGGCGACGGCGGCGTCGATCATCGCCTTGAGCCGATACCAGATCATCGGAACGCCCATGAACGTCGTCGGGTGCACGTCCTGGAAGACCTGCAGAACGGTTCTGCCGTCGCGGACGTCGGTCACGGTGGCACCGCTGGCCATGGGCACGTAGTGGGCGGCGAAGCGGTTGGCGAGGTTGGCGTCGGGAAGGTAGGACAGGACGCGTTCGGTGACGTCGCTGCCGAGGACCTCTTGCTGGTGCGCGACCTTCGCCGCGACGGCGAACAGGACGTTCGCGTGCGTGAGTTCGACGCCCTTCGGCGCTCCGGTGGTGCCGGAGGTGAAGATCAGCGCCAGCAGGTCCTCGCGGCGGACCGCTCGCCAGCGGGCTTCGAAGTCGAAGTCCGAGTCTCCCTGGGCGATGAGGCCGTCCAAGGAGGTCGTGTCGGGGCCGGTGCCGTCGACACACACGATGTGCCCGATCGGATGGACGGCGCCGGCCTGCCGGATCTTGTCGATGAACTGTGCTTCGGTGACGACGATCTGGTTGTGGGCGCTGGCGAAGAGCTGCGCGATCTGTTCCGGGGTGAAGGTGTTGTAGATGGAGAACGCCGTCGCACCCAGGTGCATCACGGCGGTGTCGACGAGGTGGAACTCGGGCCGGTTGGTGAGCATGATCGCCACCGTGTCCCCGCGCCGGACTCCCAGCTTTGCCAGGCCGGCGGCGATCTGCCGCACCTGCTCACCGTAGGCCCGCCAGCTGACGGTCCGGTCGCCCTCGGCGGTGCGGAGAGCGACCTGGTCGGCGCAGGTGGTGACCGTGGCCTGAAAGACTGCGCACAGGCTCTGCGCTTCTTCGACCTGATCCAACGACATCATGGGGGTGTTACCTCTTTCGTCACAGCGGGGCACGGATCAGGCCGGGGTCCGGGCCGCGGCCTTGAGGGTCTCCCGCTCGGCGAGGAAGGCCTCGACGGCGCGGGCGTGGTCGCCAGAGGCGAAGCACTCCTTCTCGGTGGCCAGCGCGGTGTCGAGGACGAGGTTCGCGGTGTCCCGGAGAATGATGTTCAGCGCCGCCTTGGTGCCTTGGACGGCACGCACGGGGCTCTCGGCCAGCCGGTGCGCGAGGGCGTGAGCCTGATCGAGCAGCGCACTCGGCTCGATGACCCGGTTGACCAGCCCGATCCGTTCGGCTTCGACCGCACCGACCTTGTCGCCGGTGAGCAGGTATTCCTTGGCCCGGGCCATGCCGGTCAGCCACGGCCAGGCCACCACACCGCCGTCGCCGGCGACCACGCCGACAGTCACGTGCGGGTCGGCGATGACGGCGTCGGTGGAGGCGTACACCACGTCGCACAGCAGGGCGAGGGTCGCCCCGAGTCCGATGGCGGGGCCGTTCACGGCGGCGATGATCGGCTGGGGGAGTTCGAGCAGTTCGATGATGATGGAGCGGGCGTCCTGGAAGAAGGCGTCGAGTTCGGGGCCGGCGCTCATCCGCGGGCCCTTGAGGTTCCCGCCGGCCGAGAACGCTCGCCCGTTGCCGGTCAGGACCACTGCCCGCACCTGCCGGTCGCGACGGATCTGTCCCCACAGGGCGATGAGCTCGGTGTGCAGGTCGTGGTTGATGGCGTTGTAGTCGTCCGGTCGGTCGAGGCGGACCGTGAGGACGCCGTCCCGCTGGTCGATCTCCAGATGGGTGTAGTCGTAGGGCGCGGTGGTGCCCATGGTGGTGTTCCTTTCGAGTCGATTCATCGCTGATCGGCGACCAGAGGCCGCCACAGGGGCAGGATCTGCCCGGACATGTACGCGGAGGCGGGCGAGACGAGGAAGCGGACCGCTTCGGCGACGTCGTCCGGGGACCCGATCCGCGCGAGGATCTCGTCCCCGGAGTCGGCGCGCTCACGCAGCCGGTGCTGGGCGCGACCGGTGGCGATGAGTCCGGGTGCCACACAATTGACCCGGATGCCTTCCGGGGCAAGGTCGTTGGCGAGGTAGCGGGTGTAGTGCATCACTGCTGCCTTGGTGATGCCGTAGTGGGCGTAGGTGCCGGTGGATTTGGCTTCGACCCCGGTGATCGACCCCATGGTGACGATCGAGGGATCGGTGGCGCGCCGTAGCGCGGGCAGCGCAGCGCCGACGGTGGTGATGGTCCCGTGCAGGTTTCGGCGCAGGACGTTGTCGAGGTCGTCGAGGTCGATCGCGGAGGCCCGGTTGCCGTCGAAGGCCCCGGATCCGCCGCCTGCGTTGCAGACCAGCGCGCCGAGCGCCGACCATTCGTCGAGGATGCGCGTCCCGAGTTCGTTCATCGCGTCGACGTCGGTGGTGCTGGCTTCGGCGGCGATGACCGGCGCGCCGTGACTTTCGAGTTCGTCGATGACGCTGGTGGTTTCGTCGTCGGCTGCGAACTCGCGGTACCCGTCGAAGTCGGTGTCGACGACCGCGACGGCGTATCCGTCCTTAGCGAGGTTCACGGCGATCCGGCGGCCGATGCCGCGTGCTGCTCCGGTGACCAGGGCGGTCCGTGCCGCGGTCACGACAGCAGCTCCAGGATGGTGGCGTTGGCCATGCCGCCGCCCTCGCACATCGACTGCAGTCCGTAGCGGATGCCCTGTTCGCGCATGTGGTGGACCAGTGTGGTCATGATCCGGGCGCCGGATCCGCCGACGGGGTGTCCGATGGCCATCGCTCCGCCGTTCGGGTTCATCTGGGTGTAGTCCGCGCCGGTCTCGCGCAGCCAGGCGAGCGTGACCGAGGCGAAGGCCTCGTTGATCTCGAACACTCCGATGTCGTCGAGCGTCAGCCCACTCTTCTTCAATACCTTGGCGGTGGCGGGGATGGGACCTTTGAGCATGGTCACGGGGTCGGTGCCGGCGACCACCGCGGTGTGGATGCGGGCAATCGGCGTCCAACCCTGCGCGCGGGCGAACTCGCTGGTGGTGATCAGCAATGCGCCGGCGCCGTCGGAGATCTGTGAGGCGTTGCCCGCGGTGATGGTGCCACCCTCACCGAAGGCAGGCGCGAGTCCGCCGAGGGTTTCGAGGGTGGAGCCGCGCCGCACGCCCTCGTCGGTGTCGAAGGTGTGTTCGGCGCCGTTGTCGCCGGTCACCGTGATGGGCGCGATCTGGTCCTTGAAGCGTCCTTCGTCGATCGCCCGGGCGGCGCGGGCGTGCGAGTCGAGGGCGTGCTGGTCCATCTCGGTGCGGGTGATTCCGTACTCGGCGGCGATCCTTTGCGCACCCACACCCTGATGGAATCGTCTGTCGTCGTAGCGCTTCCACACGTCGGGGCCGAAGGGCTGGCCGAACTGGCCGTCGGCGAGAGTGGCGCTTGCCGGCACGGCGCTCATGATCTCGACGCCACCGGCCACGGCGACGTCGTACTGGCCGGCGACGACCCCGGCCGCGGCCTGGTGTACCGCCTGTTGGGAGGATCCGCACTGGCGGTCGATGGTCAGGCCGGGAACCGATTCGGGCCAACCGGCGGCGAGGACGGCGGCGCGGCCGATGCAGCCGCTCTGCATACCGACGCCGATGGCGCAGCCCCAGACGACATCGTCGACGACGGCGGGGTCCAGATGGTTGCGTTCGGCGAGTGCGGTGAGGACGTGGGCGGACAGGGTGGCGGAGTGATGCTTCGCCAGTGATCCGTTCCTTTTGCCGACGGCGGTGCGTACCGCGTCGACGATGACGGCATCACGCATGATGGTCTCCGAGGGAGTGAGGGGCCCGGTGGGCCGGTGAGGGTTTCGGGACGGTGGTCGGCACGCAGATCAGCGGGAGCCGGCGTCGACGGTAAGGCATTGGCCGGAGACGTAATTCGTCTCCTGCAGGCAGAGCGCGTAGACAGCGCCGGCGGCCTCGGCGGGTGTGCCCGGCCTGCCGAGGGGGTTGGTGCGCTTGACCGCGCTCATGATGTCCTGACTGACCCCGACCTTGATCTTGCGGCCTTCGATTTCGACGTAGGTGTCGTCGCCGGCGACGGCCTCGGTCATGCGGGTGAGGATGAACCCGAAGGCGACGGCGTTGACGTTGACCTTGTAGCGGCCCCACTCCTTGGCGAGGGTCTTGGTGAGCCCGATGACCCCAGCCTTGGCGGCAGCGTAGTTGGCCTGCCCGGGGTTTCCGTAGACACCGGAGACGGAGGAGACGTTGACGACCTTGCGGTGGCGATCGGTCGGGTTCGCCTTGATGTAGGGCTGGGCGGCGCGCAGAATCCGGAACGGCGCCTGCAGGTGTACGTCGAGGACGTTCTGCCACTGGTCGTCGGTCATCTTCTGGATGACGTTGTCCATGATGTAGCCGGCGTTGTTGACGATGATGTCGAGCCCACCGAAGGTGTCGGTGGCGGTTGCGACGAAGCGGTCGGCGAAGTCGTGGTCGGTGACCGAACCGATGCAGGCCACCGCCTTTCCGCCGGCGGACACGATGTCGGCGACGGTCTCGTCGGCGGGTTCCTTGTCGACGTCGTTGACGACGACGCTGGCGCCTTCGGCGGCCAGTTTGAGTGCGACTTCGCGGCCGATGCCGCGCCCGGAGCCGGAGATGAGTGCGACGTTGCCGTCCAGGGTTTTCATGATGGGGAGTCCTTGCGTTGGTCGAATCAGTGGGTGGTGACGACGGCGGTGCCCGAGAGGGTGACCGTTCCGTCGGGAAGGGCGACACTGAGATCGAGGTGGGCGAGGCCGTCCTCGACCTTGGCGACGGTGCCCGTGCAGGTCGGTGTGGTGTTCACCGGTGTGATCGCGGTGAATCGAACCTCGAAGCTGCGGAGGCGGTCTTGCGGGAACGTCGCGGTCAGCAACCGGCCCAGGTAGGCCATCGACAGCATTCCGTGGGCGAAGACGTCCTCGATTCCGACGGCGTGGCAGGCGTCGATGTCGATGTGGACCGGGTTGTGGTCCCCGGAGGCGCCGGCGTACAGGGCGAGGGTCGTGCGGGTGATCGTGGGGCAGTCGAGGGAGAAGGTGTCTCCCGCGGTCAGGTATGCGGTGTTCATGCGGCCGCCTTCGGGTCGCGGACGACGATGGTGCTCGTCAGCGTTGCGATGGGGGTGCCGTCACGGCTGACGTGGGTGTCGCGGACGATGAAGTCGAGGGCACCGCCCTTCTTGTCGTAGACGTCGGTCACCTCGGTCCAGAAGGTCAGGGTGTCACCGGCGTACGCCTGGGCGTGGTAGTGGAATCGCTGTCCTCCGTGCAGGATTGCGCGCATGTCGACTCCGAGGTCGGCGAGGAATCGGTGCCGGTCGGGGTTGTCCATCTCGAGGCAGAACAGGAACGTCGCCGGGATCAGGAGATCGCGGTAACCCGCCAACCGGGCGGCGTCGAGGTCGGTGTACGCCGGATCGGGTTGTCCGGTCGCCTGCGCGAAGGAGCGCAACCGGCCGCGTTCGGCTGTGGTCTGGAACTCGGGGGTACGGGTGCCGACGATCGTCGGGTCGATGGGCATGGTTCAGGACAACCTTTCGAACAGCGTGATCACACCTGCGGTGCCGAGGCCGAGGTTGTGCTGGAGGCCCAGGGTGGCGTTCTCGACCTGTCGATCGCCCGCCTCGCCGCGCAGTTGCCAGGTGATCTCGGCGGTCTGGGCGAGACCGGTGGCCCCCAGCGGATGTCCCTTGGACAGCAGACCGCCGGAGGGGTTGGTGACCACCCTGCCGCCGTAGGTGTTCTCGCCCTCGAGGATGAACTTCTCGGCCCCGCCCTCGTCGCACAGGCCGAGCGCCTCGTAGGAGAGCACCTCGTTGACGGTGAAGCAGTCGTGCAGTTCGACGACCGCGATGTCGCGGGGGTCGACACCTGCCTGCTGGTACACATCCCGGGCGGCCCTCCGGGTCACATCCGTGCCGACCAGCGACATCGCGCTCTTCTTCGCGAAGAGGTCGTCGGCGTCGGACTGTAGGGTCTGCGCCGCGATGGCAACCCTCGGGGTCAGTCCGTTCGCTCGGGCGAACTCGTCCGAGCAGATCACTGCTGCGGCGGCGCCGCAGGTGGGCGGGCAGCATTGCAGCCGGGTCAGCAGTCCCGCGATCCGGGGGGAGTCGAGCACGTCGGTCAAGGTGACCGGATCCCGGAACACCGCATACGGGTTGTTCGCGGCGTGGCTGCGGGCTTTGACCGCCACCGCGGCGAAGGTGTCCGCACTGCCACCGTACTTCTGCAAGTACTCGAGGCCGGCCGCGGCAAAGTATTGCGGAGTCATGGGAACGTCGGGATCGATGTCGTAGATCTCGCCCAGTGCCGCGACGAAGTCGCTCAGCGGGGCGGGCCGATCGGTCCACTTCGCGCTCAGGGCGCCGGGTGGCATCTGCTCGAAGCCGACGGCGAGTGCGCAGTCGACGGCACCGGATTCGACCGCTTGGCGGGCCAGCCACAACGCCGAAGATCCGGAGGCGCAGTTGTTGTTGACGTTCAGCACCGGGATCCCGGTCTTGCCGATCTGGTACACGACTCGCTGACCACTGGTCGAATCGCCATAAACATATCCGGCGTAGACCTGCTGCACCCGGTCATAGGTCAGCCCAGCGTCCTTAAGGGCGGACGTGATCGCCCTCGGACCTTGGAAGTCGTAGGAGTCTCCGGCGCTCGGTTTGCTGAACGGCGCCATGCCGACACCGGCAACCAACACTCTGCGATTCATTTCGATCTCCCTTTCACTCTAACGATGATTCACTTTCGGTGATCGGACGCGGGCCTGTCAAGGGCGTTCGTGAAATTCGCCGCCGACCTGCGTCAACGCTCGGCCGCAGGCGTCGCCGCATCAGTATGTAATTCAGTGTTAGATCCGATCGCAGCGTCGGACGAGCGGCGGGAGCCTCTCGTTCGTGGCCGGTAAGAGGCGAAATATGCGGCTCGGATTCCTGCTTCAGGCCTTGACATAGAACGCAGTAAGTGAAGTATGGTTCGAGTATTAACCGATTGGCGAGTGAGCTCGCTCGTGACAGGAGAGTTCCAATGCTCGACACCACCGAAGCCACGGCATTTCCGATGCACCGCGATGTCGCCCGGTGCCCCTTCGACCCGCCGGCGACGCTCGCGGAGTGGCGCCGTGAAGGGGCCCTCAGACGGGTGCGGATCTGGGACGGCAGCGAGCCCTGGCTCGTGACCCGGCACGAAGACATCCGCGCCGTGCTCAGTCACTCCGCGATCAGCGCCGACACCGACAATCCGGGCTACCCCCACTCCTCGGCCGCCATCAGGGCCCGCCGGGCGCGCGCGAAGACGTTCTTCCAGATGGACGGTCCCGCGCACGACGATCCCCGACGAGTACTGGCCCGCGACTTCACCGCGAAGCGGATGCAGGCGTTGCGCGAGCACATCCAGGAGATCGTGGACGCGCTCATCACCGAGCTGCTCGCCGGGCCTAAGCCGGTCGACCTGGTGGAGGCCTTCGCGCTCCCGGTGCCGTCGCTGATGATCTGCGAGCTGCTCGGGGTGCCGTACGCCGACCACGACGTGTTTCAGCGACTGAGCAAGGTGTTCGTCGCCAAGGCATCGACGCCGGAGCAGACCACCGCGGCAGCGGAGGAACTGATCGAGTTCATCGCCGGGCTGGTCGACGCCAAGAGCGTGAATCCGGGTGACGACGTGCTCAGCCGCCTCGCCGTGGAGCAGCTCGTCCCGGGCTTGATGACCCGCGAAGAGGTGGCACGGATGGGTCTGCTGCTACTGACCGCCGGCCACGAGACCTCCGCGAACATGATCGCGCTCGGCACGGCCGCGCTGCTCGGCAGGCCGGACCAGGTGGAGTTGCTCCGCACGAGCGGCGACCCGGCACTACTGGCCGGCGCGGTCGAAGAGTTGCTCCGGTACCTGACCATCGTGCACAGCGGTCTGCGCCGGGTCGCCAGCGAGGACATGGAGATCGCCGGGACTCTCATCCGACGCGGCGACGGTGTCGTCCTGTCCCTCGATTCCGGCAACCGCGATGCCCTCGCGTTTCACGACGAAGGCGTGTCCGGACCGGACGCCCTCGACATCACCCGTCAGGCCCGTCACCACCTTGCGTTCGGCTTCGGTGTCCACCAGTGCCTGGGGCAGCAGCTGGCGCGCGTCGAACTGCAGGTCGTGTTCGGCACGCTGTTCCGCCGAATTCCCACACTGGCGCTCGCCGAGCCACTCGAGAATGTCGCCTTCAAAGACGACATGTCGATCTACGGGGTGCATCGACTGTTGGTGACCTGGTGACACGAAAGGACCACAATGATGGAAATCCACATTGACGAAGACAAGTGCGTCGGTGGCGGGCAGTGCGTGCTCGCGGCCCCCGACGTGTTCGACCAGCGCGACGAGGACGGTGTCGCGGTTCTGCTGGTCGACAACGCGCCCGCCGAGTTGCACGACCAGATCCGGGAGGCCGCCCGGCTGTGCCCGGCGGTCGCCATCGAACTCGGTGAGCGAGCAGAGACGTGACGATGCCCACGACGTCGGTGCAGCCGGGTGGCACTCGGCCTGCCGGGCCGGGGGACACCCGAAACGGTGCCGGCTTGATCGAGTTCCTCAGCCTCGAGCGCTCGGACCCCGATCGCTTCCAGGGATGGTGTCATGGCGGTTCACCGATGCGAGCGATGGGAGGACAGATCGCGGCCCAGGCCCTCGCTGCGGCCGGGCATACCGTCGACCCGGACCGCACGGTGCATTCGCTGCACGGATACTTCCTTCGAGGCGGGGACACCGACCGGCCCGTCGACTACACCGTCGAACGCATGCGCGACGGGCGCAGCTACTCGGCCCGTAGGGTGACCGCAATCCAACAGGGACAACCGATCTTTACCCTGACCGCATCTTTCAAGCGCCCGGAGGCAGGGGCCGAACGACAGACGCGGATGCCGCAGGTGCTGCCGCCCGACGATCTGGCCGACGCCTTCGAATACTGGTCCGAGATCAAACCCGCGGCTTACCGGATTGCCAAGTACGCGCAGGTGACCGCGATGCGCATCGCCCCGCTGTCGCCTGGTGGTGCGACGTGGGCGCAGGACGGTGGCCAGCTACGTCAGGCGGTGTGGTTCCGGACGAAAGAATCGATGCCCGACGACCCCCTGCTGCACGCGTGCGCACTCACCTACTGCTCCGATATCACGCTGCCCCAGACGGCGGTCCTGGACATCGAGCTGCTTTACCCGATCCGGGCCGAGCCCTCGAAGATGATGTTGTCCTCCCTCGACCACGCGATGTGGTTCCACCGCCCTTTCCGTGCGGACGAGTGGCTGCTGTTCGCTCAGCGCAGCACGTCGACAGTGGACGGGAGGGGTTTCAACCTCGGTGAATTCTGGACCCGGGACGGCGCGTTGGTCGCTTCCGTCACCCAGGAGGCGGCGATCCGTCCGCGTTCCCGACGGGCCGAACCGGGCACCACCTAGACCATCCCACGGGAAGACCGACCGGTCGTGTCGGTCGTTCCCCCGCAGAAAGAGAGTAAAAACCATGGGACAGTTGCACAATCGCGTGGCCGTCGTCACCGGTGCCGGCGGCGGCCTGGGACGCGAGCACGCGTTGCTACTCGCCGCCGAAGGCGCCACGGTCGTCGTGAACGATCTGCATGGCGCACAGGCCGTGGTTGACGAGATCCGTTCCGCCGGAGGGGAAGCCGTCGCGGTCGAGGGCTCCGTTGCTGATATGACCACCGGAGAGCAGCTCGTGGCAGCAGCGGTCGAGTCCTTCGGCGACCTCCACGTCATCGTGAACAACGCCGGGGTCGTGCGTGACGCCATGCTGTGGAACATGACCGAGGACCAGTTCGACCTCGTGGTCGACGTCCACCTCAAGGGTGCGTTCGGGCTCACCCGGGCGGCGGGACGGTTCTGGCGTGAACAGAGTCGGTCGGGTGCGTCGGCCGACCGCTCGATCGTCAACACGACATCCGCCGCCGGCCTGCACGGCAATGTCGGCCAATGGAACTACGCCGCCGCGAAGGCAGGCCTGGCGATCCAGGCCGTTCTCGCGGCAGAAGAACTGGGCCGATTCGGGGTCCGCGCCAACGCGATCTCGCCGGCGGCGCGCACGCCGATGGTCACGACCGCACCAATTCTGGCCGCGGCGGTCGCCGCACCGGAAGACGAAGACGCGTTCGACCGGTTCCACCCGAGGAATGTGTCGTCACTGGTGGGCTACCTGGCCACCGCCGACTGCCCCTTCACAGGGCAGGTCTTCTCCGTCACCGGAGGCCATGTCGGTCTCTACGCCGGCTACTCGCTCGCGCACTCCGTCGACACCGACCGCCCCTGGTCGGTCGACGAGCTGGCCGAACTGATGGGCGCCGCGTCGTTCCCGAAGTCGGCCGAGGCCATCCGCCCCCGACTGATCCAACTCGAGGGTGCGGGCCAGTGACCGCGGACCCCTTATCGCACAACCACCATCCGATCCGACGGTTCCGCCGGACGGCGCAGCGGGAGTTGTCATGTATCTGACCCACGCCTTACACCGCGCACTCGAGCAGTGGCCCGATGAGGTCATGACCGTCGACGGCGACTGTTCCCGCACCACCCGAGAGGTCGCCGACAGTGTGGCTCGACTGGCCGGGGCACTCCAGCGGATCGGCGTCGGCACCGGCAACAGGGTCGGCATCGTGGCGCTGAACTCCGCCCACCACCACGAAGTATTCTTCGCCAGCTGGTGGGCCGGCGCAGTGGCGAACCCCATCAACACCCGATGGTCCGCCGCTGAGATCGCCTACGCGCTGACCGACTCCGGCACCGAGGTACTGTTCGTCGACGACGCGTTCGCACACTTCGGCCCCGAGCTGCGTGAGCGAGCCCCCGGCCTACGCACCCTGATCTACTGCGGCGCCGGGCCGACCCCCGAGGGCATGCTCGCCTACGAGGAACTGGTCGCCGGCGCGGCACCGGTTCCCCACATCCATCGAGGCGGCGACGAGCTGGCGATGTTGCTCTACACCGGCGGCACCACCGGCAAACCCAAGGGCGTGATGGTCACCCACCGCTCCTTCATGACCTCCTTGCTGAGCTACCACCTCGCCGGGTCGTCGGTGAAACGTGGCGGAGCCACGCTGTGCACGGCACCGCTCTTCCACATCGGAGCCCTTCTCAGTTGGTACGGCCAGACCCTGCTCGGCGGCACCCTGGTGTTCTTGCCCACCTTCACGCCGGAGGCCGTACTGGGCGCAATCGACGAACACCGCGTCACCGGGTGTGCGCTCGTTCCCGCCATGATCCAAAGGCTCTGCGAGCACCCCGACTTCGACTCCTACGACGTCAGCAGCCTCGAATTCATCGGGTACGGCGCATCGGGCACCCCGCAAAGCCTGCTCGACCTGGCAATGAAACACTTCCCCTCGATCAACTTCGTCCACGTCTACGGGATGACCGAGACCGGCGTGCTGACCGTCCTCGGCGGCGACGAGCACAGGACCGGAGGCGCCCGACTACGCTCGGTCGGCCGGGCCACGCCCACCGTCGAGATCGCCGTCGTCGACCCGGACGGTCACCGCCTCCCTCCCGGCCAGATCGGCGAGGTCGTGACCAGAGGCGACCACGTCATGGCCGGGTACTGGCGCAAGCCGGAAGCCACCGCGACCGCACTCCGGGACGGCTGGATGCACACCGGCGACGGGGGATACCTCGACGAGGCCGGTTACCTCTACATCGTCGACCGCCTCAAGGACATGATCATCACCGGTGGTGAGAACGTGTACTCCGCGGAGGTGGAGAATGCCCTGGCCGCCCACCCGGCGGTGGCGTCCTGTGCGGTGATCGGCGTCCCCGACCCGGATTGGGGCGAGCGGGTGCACGCCGTGATCGTGCCGCGGCCGGGCCACACGGTCACTGCCGAAGAACTGCGCGCTCACACCAAGACCCTCATCGCGGGCTACAAGGCGCCGCGCACGGTCGACTTCGTCGGCGCCATGCCGGTCTCGGGCACCGGAAAAATCCTCAAACGTGAACTCCGCGCGGCATACACCGACCGCGACACCACCCTTCCAACGACTTCCCGAAACGAGCAGCCGACATGAAACGCACCGTCTACGACACCGACCACGACGAATTCCGCACGATGATCCGCGATTTCATCGCCAAGGAGGTCGTTCCCCACTATCCGGACTGGGAAGCAGCCGGCCACCCGCCCCGCGATCTGTTCAGCAAACTCGGTGACATCGGCGTCACCGGTTTCGGCATCCCCGAGGAATACGGGGGCCCGGGCGAGGTCAGCTTCAAGTATCAGGCGATCCTCTCCGAGGAAAGCGCCCGCGCCGTCATCATGCTCGGCCACTACGGGCTCAGCACCGGGATGGTCCTGCCCTACCTACTCACCCTGGCCACCGAGGAGCAGAAGAAGCGGTGGCTGCCCGGGATCGCATCGGGCGATACGGTCCTGTGCATCGCAATGACCGAACCGGGCACCGGCTCGGATCTGGCAGGCATCCGGACCTCCGCACGGCTGTCCGAGGACGGCACTCACTATGTGCTCAATGGTGCGAAGACCTTCATCTCCGGTGCCCGCAACTCCGAGCTGTGCGTCGTGGTCGCCCGCACCTCACTCCCGACTGAGGACGACCGCCGCACCGGCCTGAGCCTGCTGGTCGTGCCCACCGACAGCACGGGCTTCGAATTCGGCCGCAATCTCGACAAGATCGGCCTCAAGGCGAGCGACACCAATGAATTGTCCTTCACCGACATCGTTGTGCCGGTGGAAAATCTGCTCGGCGAGGAGGGCAAGGCGTTCGCCTACATGGGCCAGAATCTGCCTCGTGAGCGCCTGTTGGTCGGCGTCGACGCCACCGGACGGGCCGCAGCCGCGATCGAACACGCCAAGGAGTACGTCAAGGAACGAGTCGTCTTCGGCCGGCCGGTGGCGGCATTCCAGAACACGAAGTTCGTGCTGGCGGAGTGCGCCACAGAGGTCGAGGCCTCGCAGGCACTGGTGGATCGGGGTATCGAGTTGGAGGCAGTCGGGGAACTGACCCCGGCGGACGCGGCGCGGATCAAGCTGTTCGCGACCGAGACCGCCGGCCGGGTGATCGACAAGTGCCTGCAACTGCACGGCGGTTACGGCTACATGCGCGAATACCCCATCGCCCGGCTGTACACCGATATCCGCGTCAACCGCATTTACGGCGGATCCAGCGAGGTGATGAAGACCATCATCGCCAAAGACCTCAGCCTGTAGACGAGAGCGCTGAACGTCGTGAGCGAACCCAACCGAAGGAACATTCGATGACACTCCGAGATGTCGTCGTCGTCGGCGCATCGGCGGCGGGATTGACCGCCGCCGAAACACTGCGCCGGGACGGCTTCGAGGGGCGGTTGACGGTGATCGGCGACGAGCCGCACGCCCCGTACGACCGACCGCCCCTGTCCAAACAGGTCCTGCGCGGCGAGTGGAAACGTGAGCGCGTCGCTCTGCGCGCCCAGGAGTCGCTCGACGCCCTCGACGTGGATTGGTTGCTGGGTATCAGAGCGGAGCGCCTGGATCTGGGTGCGCGCACCGTCGAATTGGGCGACGGCACACGAGTACCGTTCGACGGACTGGTCGTCGCAACCGGGGTGCGGCCCCGGCGACTTCCGTTCGGACACGACCTCGACGGCGTGCACGTGCTGCGCGGTCTCGACGACGCGTGGGACCTCAGGGAGGCACTGCAGGAGCGCCCGCCCGTCGTGGTCGTCGGCGCCGGCTTCCTGGGCGCCGAGGCCGCGGCGGTTGCCCGAGAATTAGGGTGTGCTGTAACGATTGTCGATCCGCTGGACGCGCCGATGGTGCGCCAACTGGGTGCCGGTATGGCGGCCCGGGTCGCCCGGCTGCACATCGACCGCGGAGTGGACCTGCGGTGCGGCACCGGAGTCGTCGGCTTCACGGAAGAGCACGGCCGGGTTGCCGGCGTGCGTCTCGACGACGGCACGGTGACTCCCGCCCGGGTTGTCGTGGTCGCGATCGGCTCGGTACCTGCGGTCGACTGGCTGCGCGACAGCGGTCTGCCGGTCGGTGACGGGCTGCTGTGCGACGAGTGCTGCGAGGCCGCGCCCGGCATCGTCGGCGCAGGCGACGTCGCCTCGTGGATCCATCCTCGGTTCGGCCGGATTCGCGTCGAACACCGCATGAACGCGACAGAGCAGGGGATGGCGGCTGCCCGGACGCTGCTCGGCCACCGCATCCCGTTCGCACCGATCCCGTACTTCTGGACAGACCAGTACGACAACAGGATCCAGGTCTACGGGCGCATCTCGGGTGACCTCGGGTTCACGGTCGTCGACGGTGATCCGGAGGAAGGGCCGTTCGCCGCCGTGCAGTTCGACGCGGACGGGCGCACCCGCGCCGTGGCCGCCTGGAACATGCCGCGGATCGCGCGCACGTGGCGAGCGCGGCTCGTCGCCGATGCACCGCCTCCGCAGCGCACACCGACGACGGCCGGTGTCGGCCCGGTTCCATCACCCATCACAGACGTTCCAGCAGTGAGGACACAACCATGACCGACACGGTCGTATACCGAGAAGAAAACGGTGTCGCGACGATCGCGATGAACCGCCCCGAGCGCCGCAACTCCTTCACGATCGAGATGGCCGACGGGCTGCTCGCCGCCCTCGAACGGGCGGAGAACGACCGTGGCATCCGGGCGGTCGTCATCACCAGCACCGGCGACCACTTCTCTGTCGGACGCGACAACGCCGACACCGACCCGCCGCCATACCCGGCGGGTGACCACCTGCGGGGCCGTACGTCGCTCATGCGCTACACGCGTCTGGTGACCTGCATGCACGACATGAACACACCGACCATCGCGGAGATCCGCGGTGGCTGCGCCGGCGCCGGGATGTCCTTCGCGCTCAACTGCGACTTCCGGTACGCCTCGACGACGGCCGTGATGAGCACCGCGTTCGTCAAGGTCGCCTTCGGCGGCGACCTCGGCGGTGTGTGGCACCTGACCCGGCTCGTCGGGCCGCTCCGGGCGAAAGAGTTGCTTCTGCTCTCCCCGAGACTGCGCGGCACCGAATTGCTCGACTGGGGACTGGTCAACGACGTGCTACCACCCGAGGAACTCTCGGCGAGGGTGATGGCCACCGCTACCGAGATCGCGTCCCACTCGCCCACAGCCGTCGCGGCGGCGCGGCGCAACCTGCAGGCGGCCACGAGCCTGTCCCTGGGGGACTACCTGCCCCTCGAAGCAGAGCAGTTCGCCACGTGCGCGGCCTCCCCGGACGCCGAGGAGGCGCGTGTCGCCTTCGTGGAAAAGCGCGCGCCCCGATTCGTGATCGCCTGACTCCCGTGCGGAGGCGACGCCCAATTCCGAACGAGAGCTCCCACCATGACTCCCACCGCCCCTAGAAAAGCCACGGCCCACCGCGGGCCACTGTCCGGCATCCGTGTCGTCGAACTCGGAGGCATCGGTCCCGGCCCCTTCGCCGGCATGCTGCTCGGCGACCTCGGTGCCGAGGTAATCCGCATCGACCGACCACAGGACGCGGGGAAGCCCAACCCCCACCCGATCCTGCACCGCAATCGGCGCTCGGTCACGATCGACCTCAAGCACGGGCAGGGCACCGACGTCGTACTAGCGCTGATCGACACCGCGGACGCCGTGATCGAAGGCTTCCGCCCGGGAGTCGCCGAGCGTCTGGGTATCGGACCGTATGCCCTGCTGGCGCGCAACCCGGCGTTGGCCTACGGCCGGATGACGGGCTGGGGTCAGGATGGTCCTTTGGCCGCCGAGCCGGGGCACGACATCAACTTCATCGCCCTCAGCGGGGCCCTGCACGCCATCGGGCCGGCCGACGAGCCGGTCGTGCCGCTCAACCTAATCGGTGACATGGGCGGCGGTGGCATGCTGTTGGCCTTTGGCCTGCTCGCCGGGATCCTCAGCGCGCGCAGCACAGGACGGGGCCAGGTGGTCGACGCCGCGATGACCGACGGCTCGGCCACGCTGCTGGCGATGATCCACGGTTTCCTCAACGCGGGAGGCTGGGAAGACGAACGAGAACGCAACTCGATCGACGGCGGCAGTCCCTGCTACGGGGTCTATCGCTGCGCCGACGACCGGCACGTCGCCCTCGGCATCGGGGACGAGCGGTCGTACGGGGCCCTGCTCCAGGTTCTGCGACTCGAGGACGACCCGGACTTCGCCGACCGACGCGACAGCACCGCGTGGCGAGCCATGCGCAAGACTCTCGGCGAGGTCTTCGGCAGTCGCGATCGCGATGCCTGGGAGCGCGTGTTCGCCGGCAGGGGAGCCTGTGTGACTCCCGTCCTGTCCCTGACCGAAGCCCCTCGGCATCCACACAACCACGCGCGCGGCACATTCAGGACTGGCCCCGACGGGGCAATCGAACCCGCTCCCGCGCCGCGGTTCTCCGGCACCCCGGCCGCCGAGCCGTCCCGCGCGTCGGTCATCGGCTCCGACACCGAAAACGTACTCGCCGAAGTCGGTTACGTTCCCGGCCGCATCGCCGGACTGCGGGCGCAAGGCGTGATTGCGTAGCAATACCGGCGATCAGCCCCACAACGGAGGGCCCCCGGCGGCGCCGGGGGCCCTTAACGCCCGGCGGCCCACGTGGCTGGCTCTGCGCGCGTCCGAGAACGCCATTAGTGAAGTGGTGTTCGAAAGATAATCCTCAATTTAACTGTAAGAACACGATTAAGTTAATTGTTAGTCGGGTATAGCTCTTGCTTCGGTCGGTGTGGCGTGCTTCACTCTTGAGAGGCGAAGCCCCGTGTGAGCGTCACCGCGCCGGGCAGGAATCGTGTGGGTTCGCCTCCCACCCCTCCGATAAACTCTTCATTCGAGGAAGGTCGCTCATGACTGTTGACCAGTCTTCACCGGCAGCAAAGCCGGAAGCCGCGGCGCGCGGCCCGGTGACCAGGCGTCAGGCCTGGACGATCGTCGTGCTGCTGTTCACATTCCTGCTGCTGAACTACGCTGACAAGGCGATCGTCGGCCTCGCCGGTGTCGAGATGATGCGGGATCTCCGCATCGACGCCAGCCAGTTCGGCCTCATGCAGAGCGCATTCTTCTGGCTCTTCGCCGTCGGCGCCATCCTCGGTGGGTACTTCGTCGGCAAGGTACCGGCTCGCTGGTTGCTCGGCGGCGTCGCTCTTCTATGGACCCTCAGTCTGGTCCCGATGATCTGGAGCACCAGCTTCACGGTCCTGATCATCACCCGGATTTTGCTGGGATTTGCCGAAGGGCCCAGCGCTGCCATGGCTTTCAGCGTCACCCACACCTGGTTCGCCCCGGAGAAGCGGGCCCTGCCTACCTCCATCGTCGGCGCCGGCGTCGCAGTTGGCCCGGTCGTCGCCGCGCCGGTAATCACCGCACTGATCACCAGCTTCGACTGGCATGCAGCCTTCGCGGTCGCGGCGGTGGCGGGTGCGCTGTTCGTCGTGGCCTGGCTGCTCCTCGGCCGCGAGGGCCCGGAGGTGGCCGGGCACCAGCAGTCGTCGATCGCCCTGCTGCCCGAGCACGTGCCGTTCCGGCGGCTGCTGTTCTCCGGCACCGTCATCGGGGTCACGGTGCTGTTCTTCGCCACCTTCTGCACAGCGGCAACGAAGATCAGCTGGCTGCCGCTGGCGCTGCGACAGGGCGCCGGCTACGACGCGAAGACTGCCGGCTGGCTGGTCTCGCTGACGTACCTGCTCAGCGCGGTGCTGATGATCGCCTTCGGCGCGGTCTCCCGGGCGATGACCAAGCGGGGCATGAGTGTGCGCGCCGCGCGAGGTCTGCTGCCCTGTGCACTGGTCACGGTGGGCGGCCTCAGCACCTCGGTGTGGATGGTTCCCGAACGCGGTCCGCTGCAGATCGCTCTGCTGGTAGTCGGAGCCGCCCTCGTCGTGGGGGCACAGGGGGTGGCGTGGACGCTGATCTCCGACGTCGTCCCCGCGACACAGCGCGGCACCGTGATCGGCATCATCGTCGCCTGCTACAGCATGGGTGGCGTTCTCGCGCCGCTGATGCTGGGTGGCTTCGTGACGGGCTCGGCGACTCCGCTCGCGGGCTATCAGTCAGGCTTCGCCCTGCTCGGGGGAATCCTGATCGTCGCGGGAGTGATCGGCGCGCTTCTGATCAAGCCGGAACGTGACGTCGCCGCGATGTCCGCGGCGGCTGGCAGGTAGAGCGCGCGCTCAGCTGCGCCCCGTGGTGGATTTCGATCGCATCGGATCCACCACGGGGAACGCTTGTCGACACCTCGGGGACTGAATCCACCGAAAGTCTGAGCATGAAGCTGCTGCTCGAACAAGCAGTGCACATTCCCTTGCGGACCGCCGATATCGGGCTCGCAGGCCATATCAGCAACGTGGCCGGTGTGCGAATCATCGACCTATGCCGACGTCTTATCTGGGGTAATGAGCGTGAATCTGCGTGTTTATGCAGGTAGATCTTTTGCGTACGCGTCTGCAAGAGGAGCGTCAGGGCGTCACCCTGGTGTTTGGAGGGCGCGTTGGGCGCCGAGGCGGCGACGTAGTTCGAGGTTCTCGCCGTGCGCGGCCTCGAGCGCCTGTTGGAGCGCGCCTATCTCGTCACGGTGACGCCGTTTGAGTTCGGTGAGCTGGGCGGTGAGGGTGCGGACGACGCTGCTCGGAGTTCCGTCTCCGGTCGGGGCCGCTGCTGCCGGTGGCGGTGTGTTCTGCTGTTGAGTCCGAAGTTGTTGGACGCGTTGGCGGATCGGGGTGCAGCGGTAGAGGAAGTCCAGGGAGACACCCGCGGTCCGGGCGAGGCCGCGGAAGGTGATCGGCTCGTTGCGGCGGATGATCTCGTGCAGTCCCTGCTCGGCTCGGGCCTGAGCGGCGGCGCTCTTGCGGGCGGCGGCCTGGCGGAGGTTGTCCGGGTTGCCACGCATCAGTGGTTGTCCTCTTTTCCGGTGATGGCCTCGGTGCGGGCCTCGACGCCGGCGCCGCGGATCGCCCCGGCGGTGCCGTCGGCGAGCCGGGTGTGCCCGAGGGTGAGGATGATTCGGCCGAGGGCATCGCGTTCCTGGTGGCGTCCGGCGAGCCAGATGTTGTCCTCGCCCATCTGGTGTCCGGTGCGGGCCTCGAACGTCGCGCGGCGTTCGGTAATGAGTTGTGTGGTTCGGGCGAGTTGGGTTTGCAGCTCGGGCAGGAAGGTGGCGTCGGTGGCGAACTTGTCGCAGGTCAGGCAGGCGTTGCCCTTGCCGCAGACCTGACGGGGCGGCAGCAGGCAGTACCCGTTGGGCAGGATCCGGTCGGTGCGTCGGTCCAGCTCGAGCATGTCGTAGAGGTCGCGGGGATCGACCTCGAGCTCACGCCCGTCGGCGGTGATCTTTCGGAAGCGCAGGAACTCGGCCTCGGCGGTGGACTGCAACGTCTGCGCATACGTCATGCTCATAGTCGGCGTGAGGTGCCCGAGATAGCGCTGCAGCACGTGCAACGGGACGCCGGTGTTCAGCAACCGGGTGGCGACGGTGTGGCGGAATCGGTGGGTGCGGTTGAAATCGACCAGGGCTCCGGTGCTGTCGCGCACGTCCAGCCGGACGGCCAGATCGGTCAGCAGATTCCGCAGGACGGTGCCGGAGTAGGGCCGGTCGCCGTTGCGGTTCATCAGCGTGGCCAGGAACAGGTACTTCGGGGTCCTGCCGGGTGCGCCGTGTTCGGCGAGGAACCGCTGCGCCCACTGTTGCTGCTCGCGGATGATCGCGACGACCTCGGCGTGCACCGGGATGGTGTCCGGCCCGCCGTCGATCTTCGTCTGCTGGTAGCGGAGCTTGGCGACCAGCCCCAGCTCGTCACCGTCTGCGGCGGGGTCGCCCGGCGAGGCGGGGGCCGTCGGCGACAACGGCAGCAGCGGGTCGCGGTCGACCAGGCAGATCTCGCTGACGCGCCGGCCCAACAACGCCACCAGCATGGTGATCCGCATGGCCTGCTCGTCCCCGAACCCGCCGTCGGCGACCGCGGCGCCGAGCAGGTCCAGCCCGGCCATGATCCGCGTCATGGCGTCGTCGTCGATGACCTGACCGTCGAGCCGGGGCCGCGGCTTGCCGGGCAGCTCACCCCGCCGGTAGACGCCGGCGTGCTCGGGTCCGAGTCGCCGCCAGCCCGGTTCGGCCAGCGCCGCGGCGGCCGCGTCCTTGTTGTCGGTCATGAATAGGTAGAACTGCTCCACATCGCTGGCCAGACGCTGCATCGACGCCGGCGACAACCGCTGGCCGGTGCGGCGTCCACGGGTGACCGGCCTGGCGCGGAGATGACCGAGGAACTCCAGCATGAGGGCCCGCATCCCGGCGGCGTCATCGACCAGCCACGGCCCCTCGACCCCGCGGCCGCCCAGGAACGCGTCGAACTCGCCCACCGCCACGATCCGGCGGTGCACCGTCGACCAGCTCAACGATCCCGTCTCCAGCCCGACCTTGCAGTGCCACTGCAGCCCGCGCCGCAGCCAGCGGGCGCCGATCCGGTCGAACCGCACCGAGTACCGGCCCATCGGCTCGTGCTCGCGCAGCGGGATCCGGTTGTCCTCGACCGGGTTCCATCGGTCCCGCTGCCACCACGGGCCGGTATCGGAGGCGGTGACGAGTAGCCGCATCATCCGCGTCAGCAGGCAGCGGATGTTGTTCATCGTGGTGGCCGCCGGCAGCCGTCCGCGGCGGCGGTGCACCGCATGCTGGATCTGCCCGCACCAGTCCCGCACGGGCAGTCCGAGCAGGGAGGCGGGCGCCTGCCCGGCACGATCGGCGATCACCTCACCGAGCCGGCGCACCAGCATGCTCAAGCCCGGTGTCGGGATCTTCCCGCCCAGCTCGATGATCCGGAACACACACCACGCCACCTCCCGGCGCATCGGCTCCGGCAGCTGCGACAGGTCCACCCCGGCCTGCCAGGTCCCGTCGTGGCAGAACGCTCCCGCGTATTCCGGTGGGACACTTGACTCGGCGAAGCACGACAGCCGCATCGGTTCCGGCACCGCCGCCCACAAGTCCTCCAGCGCCTGCGGGTCGCAGCGGACGCGGGCCGCTTCCACCCAGTCGATCGTGGCCTCGTCGCGCCCGGCCGGTCACGAGCCGGACCCGATCCGCTCGTCGCGGTGCGCGCCGACTCGCCAGCCACCGGTGAACGCCTTCCAGTCGGCGGCCGCCCGCATCTCGGCGTCCTCGCTCACGTGCGCGTAGGTGTTGAGCGTGGTCTGCACGTCGACATGTCCCAATCGTCGACTCACCACGTGCACCGGTACCCCCGACAGCAACAGCGCCGTGGCGTGGCTGTGCCGCATCCAGTGCGGCGACCAGGCGTGCGGCACCTGCCCGGACAGCTCGCGGCGCAGCCGGTCCACCAGGTCGTAGACGGACTCCGGTCGCCACGGCGCGAACCGCGGCTCCCGGTCGAGGTTGACGAACACGCAAGTGCCGTCGAAGTCGTCGGTGGCCAGATCGGCGCCGACCTCACACAACCGCCAGAGGTACTCGCCGTAGACGCGGTCCAGTTCGTCGGAGACATACACCCGCCGGTAGCCGCTCTTGGCCCGCACCCCGTGCGGGTGGTCTCGGGCGACGACCTCGACGTACGGGGTGTCACCGCACCCGGTGTGCCAATCGCGATGCTGCAAACCGAGCGCCTCACCCAGCCGAACACCGGTCTCCGCCAACAACATCCAGAGCAGTCGGTTGCGCACCGACCCACGCCACTCCCGCGTGTCGGGATCCCAACTCGCGCATGCCTCACAGATCCGCTCGATCTGCTCGGGCGTCAAGATCGGTGGCGCCCCCCGGCCCGGGCGGCGCACCCGGATCACCGCCTGGCGACGACCCTTGCGCCGCGCGACGTGCTCGAGCAGCGGCTTGTACCGGCCGCCGCCGCGATGGGTGATCCGATGCAGGTCCCGGCCGACGTCCACGCCGTTGAGCACGTGATAGTCGTAGCAGGACAGCACCGCACCCAGCCGCGCGGAGATCGTCGACTCGGCGAATCGGGCACCACGGTGCTCGATCGACACCACCCCCGGCTCGTCCCCGGTGCGCAACCACGTCAGGAACGCCCCGAAGTTCTCCAACGTCACCGCATCCCAGACCAGCCCGAACAGCTCCAGAAACTGCCACCACAACGCCAACGCCCGCGCATAGGACTTCACCGTGTTCGGCGACACCTGCTGGGCCCGAAGATATTCCAGGTACTCCTCCGCCGGGACCACCGGGCGATGATCGGAGCCGAGCACCGTCCAGGTGTGGCCCCCGCCCTCGGGCAGGACCAGCCGCTGCACCCGACAACCCGCCCCGACCGTTCCTGTGATCGTCGTCACACCCCGTAGCGTATCCACCCCGGATAGAACGTCCGCGACAGACACGCCGACCCTCGCACAGAACTCTCACCATTCATCGCGGACGGTGGTCACCTAACCCCAGATAGGACGTCGGCATAGGTCGACGACACCGGGTTCTTGAAGAAGGGCACCCGCTCGGCCGGCGTGCAGCGCCAGTACTCGGGCACCGCTGGGTGGGTGGACAATGTCAGATCGGGGTGTTCCTCGCCTACGCGAGTTCCGCTGGGCACGCGTTGATCGACCGGGAGCTGTACCTGCCCGAATCATGGACCTCTGCGGGTCTGGCTCGTCGAACGCGATATTTCCTACGTGCTGGCCACTCGCGTGGGCGACGACGTCTTTATCCCGGCGGGCACACCGGCCGGGCAGACGAGACGATCGCCGCGGTCCCGCCGAAGAGTGGCGCCGTATCTCTGCCGGCGACGGCGCGCACGGCCCGCGGGAGTATTCCTGGGTGCGGATCCCGATCCGGATCGCTTGGGCACCCGGGCGGGGGCACTGGCTGCTCGCCCGCCGATCCCTGTCGGATCCGACCGAGATCGCGGACTACATCTGCGCCGGACCCCGCCGCACCACGCTCACCGAACTCGCCGCCGCCGGCTCCCGGTGGCGGGTCGAGGAATGCTTCCAGTAGGCCCGCAGCGAGGCCGGCCTGGACCAGTATCAGGTGCGCACCTACCGTGCCTGGTACGCCCACACCACCTTGTCGATGCTCGCCCTCGCTGGCTGGCCGGGACGAAACCGAAGCAGTAGACGGGGAATCGGGATCGACGATCAGGGCATGATCGGCTACACGGTACCTTCAGATCCGGCGACTGCTCGTGCATCTGATCCTGTGGCACGTGCACCCCGACGAGCACGTCTGGTCCTGGTCACACTGGCGGAGACGCCGACAGCACCAGGCCCGCATCTGCCATTACCGAACACGCGGACACGATCAGAAGCGATATCGTCCGAGACTGACCGCGATGGGTAGGACGCGGACACTTCCCGAATCAACGTACGGTGCATAGGATTAACGATCGGCAGGAAGTATTTCGGGATTGGGTGATATCGCAGAGCACCGCGATGTGTAGGGGTGTCATGACGGATGCGCGGGTGCTGAAGGCGCACAATCGGTGAATGGCTTTTCGGTTCGTACAGGAGACGGTCCGTTTTCTCGCGGTCTCCGATCCCGGCAGGCTGCGGCTCCGTGCCGCAACCGCCACGACGATCACCGTCGTGCTCGCGATGGTGGTGCTGCTACCGGGTTCCAACGTGATCGGCCAGCCACTCACCGTCGCGCTGCTCGGGACGGTCGTCGCGATGCAGTCCTCGGCGGCGGTCAAGGACAGGGATCAGCACAGCAGGGTGATCACGACACTGCTGCTCGTGTTTCCTGCAATCGCAGCGGTGTCGATGTCCGCGGTGCTGTCACAGTTCGGGAAGGTCGCCGATGTGGGCTTCATCGCGGTGCTCTTCGCGGCCGTCTGGGTGCGGCGCTACGGCCCCCGAGGGACGGCGCTCGGAATGGTTGCGTTCATCTGCTACTTCTTCGCGCTCTTCCTTCGGGCCGAGCCTGGGCAGATTCCCATCCTCGCCGTGTCCGTCGTCGCCGGCGTCGGTATCTCGCTCCTCGTCCGTACAGTGATCCTGCCGGATCGGCCCGGGCTCGAACTCAAACGGTTGGTTCGGGCGCTGCGGGCCGCGTCGATCGACGTGCTGGAGGTGGCGTCGAACAGGGGTGATCGGAATCTCGATCTACTCCGCAAGAAACTCGACCGGCTCGGAAGCACCGCGCTGATGATCGACGACTGGCTCGACCGCAACGATGCAGCCCAGCTCCTGAGTGTCACAAACGATGATCTGTCCGTTCGCATCTTCGACGCGCAAATCGCTACCGAACAACTCGTCAGCGCGCTGTGGGCGCTCGACCCGAACAAGTCGTGGCCGAACTCGCTGGGGCAGGCGACCACGGCACTGGGATCGTGCCTGCAGAACAATCCGTCGGACAACCAACTCCGCGCTGCCCGACGCCTCGCCACCGCGGCCGCAAACAAGTCCGATCCATCGACTCCGGAGGGTATCGCGACCGCCGTCGCGATGCGAGCAGTGCAGGCACACATCGCGATCCATCACATCACCAACAATGCCCTGCGAACAGAATCCGAGCCGAGGAAGAAACCGGACGAGGCCGAAGAGGCGGACACCGGATGGAATCCGAGCACCAAAGCCGCGATCCAGGTAGCCGTCGCGACCAGCGCTGCAACGATTCTCGGTGAGCTGATCTCGCCCGACCGCTGGTACTGGGCGGTCCTGACGGCCTTCCTCGTTTTCACCGGAGCGTCTACCCGCGGTGAGATTCTCTCGCGCGCAGGCCACCGCGTCGTCGGCACCATCGCGGGAGTTCTTGCAGGAGTATTGCTGTCCGCGTTGGTCGGAAACAACCAGCCATTGCAGCTGCTCCTGCTCGTTGTCTGCGTATTCTTCGCGTTCTACCTCGTCACGGTTGCCTACGCATTGCTCTCCTTCTTCGTTACCGTCATGCTTGCGATGCTGTACGGACTGCTCGGCACATTCAGCATCGAGGTACTAGAACTGCGCATCTACGAAACGGCGGCCGGGGGAATCGTCGGAATAGCGGCGGCGTGCTTCATCTTCTCCACCGGAACGAGATCGACGCTGATCTCGAAGATCGACGACTACCTCGATCAGATGACTGCCATCATCGACACCGGTATCGGAGCCGTCGTCCAACCAGGCCACGAGACTGACCTCGTCGCCGACATCCGGAAGCTGGACAACGCGCTGAAGGACCTTGTCACGGCGGGCAAACCCTTGGAAATGGGACCGACGACGCGGACCCGTCGGGGAGCAAAACGGCTGTTGCGGATCATGACGGCCAGCAATCGGTCGTCTCATGCACTCGCCCGAGCAGGGGTCAGCGCCTCTCGCGGCGAACCGGACAGCGGACCGTCGCAGGCGACCGCGAAGGCATTGCGCCAAGCAGCCGACGTCACCAAGGCAACCATCGCCGACGTCAAACGCGCACTCGCCGGCGAGCACGTAGAGCCTCCAGAGAAACTCACCGAAACCTCGGCACCCGACGTCATGCTGCGGTCGACTACCACACCCGGGCCGGTTCGCAGTGCCGTCCGCTCGCTCAGCACCCTCAACCGCACGATGGGGGAGGCATTGACGCGTGTCTGATGGCGTCGTACACACTCCCGGGCGCTCAGCTCAGTTGTCGGATGCGGGGAGGGTGTCGGCGCATGTTCGAAGAGGGCGGGCCATCCGCGGCGTAGCCAGGTGAGAGGGCCGCGGTCGAGGTGGCTGCCTTTGATGAGGTGGGAGAGTTGCTGCTGATGATCGGGGACACCCAGTTCATGGAGTTTGGCGTAGACGGGGTTCACGGTCAGCCGATGTCGGGTGACATGTGCCCACGCCGAACTTGTGGTCCAGTTCCAGATCGGCCCGTAGGCGATCGCCCCGTCGGCGCGAACGATGATTCCGTCATCGCGGCCGCCGCGAGTGTAGGGGCAGGCGGATTCGTCGGCCCGCTCACCTATTGTTCGTCGAGCCCGAGCAGATTGTGAGCGCGTCGGGCGGGCTCGGTGGTCAACACCTTGTGCAAATCGACGGGCGTGCCGACAGGGGCGGAGTGATCCCAGTGGACGGAGTTGGCGAGGACCTGCAGTAGAGGTGGATCGGTGGGATACCTCGCCTGCGTCGGGGGCCGTATGCCGGCCGCGCGATGACGAAATGCGAAGCTCCGACTGAGGTGGTTTCAGAGGCTGGCAGTCAGATCGATGATGAGCTTGCCCGGTTGGCCGTTGGGGAACGAGTCCACGAAGGCGGCCGGCAGCTCCTCGAATCCGGGCAATACCGATTGCACGGCCTCCAACTGTCCGGAACTGATGAGTTCGCCAAGCGTGGCTTCAACCTCTGCTGCGCGGTCCATGTAGTCGAGCACGACGAATCCTTGGGTGAGGACACGCTTGGTGAGAAGCTGTCCGAAGTTGTTTGGGCCGGAGGGGCGTTCGGTCAAGTTGTAGCCGTCGATCAGGCCACACAAGGCGATGTGTGCGTGGTTGTTCAGCCGGGTGATCGATGCCTCGAACATCGGGCCCCCCGAGTTTTCGAAGAGGCGGTCGATGCCGTCCGGTGTTGCCGCCTCGAGCTGGTCCTTCCAATCAGGGGCCTTGCGGTCGACGACGGCGTCGGCGCCCAGTCGGGCCACCATCGAGCACTTCTCGGCGCCTCCTGCGATGCCGACAACCTGTGCGCCCGCCTGCTTCGCGAGTTGGACGGCCACGCTTCCGACTGCGCCAGAGGCGCCGGAGATCAAGACGGTGTGCCCTGGTTCCGGCCGCAAGATGTCGCACACTCCGGCCCACGCGGTCAGGCCCGTCATCCCGAGGACGCCAAGGTAGTGCTCCAAGGGGACGTCCTCGCGTGATGCGATTCGGTCCCAGTCAGAGCCGGGCGAGCTGACGATCTGGTGCCGTTGCCAGCCGACGAAGCCACGAACGATGTCGCCCGCGGTGAAATTGCTGTTGCGTGAGGCGGTCACGCGGGCCAGTCCGAAAGCGCGAACTGGCTCTCCGATTGCGACTGGCGGAAGATAACTCGGTCGGTCGTCGAGCCAGCCCCTGATGGCCGGATCGATCGAGATGAAGAGGGTCTCGAGTGCGACGTCGCCAGCCTTGAGTTCGGACAGGACGACGTCCTCCACTCGGAAGTCCTCCAAGCTCACGTGCCCGTGGGGGCGCTGCGCCAGGACGATCTGTTGTGATGAATTCACGGTGTGCTACTCCTTCGTCACCAACGACGGTAGAAGTCATGACGAGGCGAAACTTGGCCCTATGCGCACGGGATTCGACGAGCGCGCACAGCGCGCATCTCAATGCCGAATACGGTGCGCCTGATAAAAGCTGATGCGCGCAAACAGCCAAGACGTGATGTCCATCACTTCATAGGGTCGGTGGAAATGGGCTTCGTGCCGAGGAGTCCTCCTGGTAGATCCGGAGTCAACGCAATGAATGACACACGCGCCGACCGCCCTCTCGAGATTGCGGTCACGATCGATGACTTCATCCTGTGGGACGGCGTTCCCATGCCGGACGACACGACTCCCACCGACATCACGCGGTCTGTGGCGAAAACGCTGAACGACTACGGACTCAAGGGCACCTACGGCTTCTCTCACACATACCGGCTCGAGAACGAGCCAGAGCAAATCGAGGCCTTCGAGGCGTGGGCCGAAGCGGGCCATCACCTGGGTAACCACACTCACCAGCACGCTCCATTGCGCTGGATGCCCGACGCGGCATTCCGACGCGATTTTGAGACGGCCGAGAAGTACATCGGTCATCTGATCGACGCCGCACCGTCGAAGTACTTCCGGTACCCCATGGACATGTCATCAGGATCCGAACGACGTCGAGGGGAAGTCGAGAACTACCTCGCAGATCTCGGCTACCGCACTGCGCCGATCACCAGTTGGTTCAGTGATTTCGCGTTCATCATGCCTTACTTCCGCGCGATGACCCTAGGCGACAAGGACGTGCAGAAGCAGGTACGCGACCTGCACGTGTCGACCGCGGTTGACATGCTCTACAAGCACGCGGACACCGCGCACACCCTGTTCGGTGCCGACGCGCCCCTCATCTGGCTTGTACACGGCACCACGATCTCTCGTGACACCCTCGCTCCGATCCTGGAGGCATTCCTCGAGCGTGGCGTGGAGTTTGTAACCCTCGATGAGGCGATGAAGCATCCGGTGAACTTCGGGAAGCCGCCGTGTAATGAGAGCTTCACCAACCAACTACAGAGATTCGCGCTTGCTGCGGGCTTGCCGAAACCTGAACTCGACTTCGAGCGGCTTGCCGAGATCCTGAACCTCGCGCCCATTCCCGGCCTCGACACGATGGCGACTTACGAAGAGCGCATGTTCAAGCCGTTGGCAAAGCGGGTGGGAGCTGAATACGACTGGGATTGGTCCTGAGTCGGCAATCCACATTCACAACGTCACACCGTCATCATCTGAAAGCAGGATCATGCTCAACCTGGCCACCATGCTTGCCGACACTGCTCGACGCACTCCCAGCAGAACCGCTGTCATCGAAGGTGACCGAACCCTCACCTTCGGTGAAATCGATGCGGCTGCGAACAGTGTTGCCCAATATCTTCTCTCCCTGGGGTTGCGCTCAGGCGACCGCGTTGCCCTGACGATCGCGAATGTTGTCGAGTTTCCGATTGTCTACTTCGGCATCCTCAAGGCCGGTGGAGCCGTCGTGCCGCTCAACACGATGCTCAAGCGGGAGGAGGTTGCCTACCACCTCCGTGACTCGGGCGCGACGGCATACTTCTGTACCGTGCCGGGGCTCGACGACGAGGCGTGGCGGGGATTCCAGGACGTCGAATCCTGCGAGCAACTGGTCACCCTTGGCCCCGCTTTGCTCGATGAGCCAGGCGTGGGAACAACCTTGGCTGAGGCATTGGCCGAACACCCCGCGGAAGACGTCCTGCAGGTGACCGAGGCAACGGACACAGCGGTGGTCCTGTACACGAGCGGGACGACCGGCAAGCCGAAGGGGGCGGAGCTCTCCCACGCCAACATGGTCCTCAACGCCATCGGGCATAACCAACTGCTCGACGCCCGCGCCGACGACGTACACCTGGTCACTCTTCCGCTCTTCCACTCCTTCGCACAGACCGTACAGCTGAACGCCGGCTTCGCAATGGGGGCCACCCTGGTCCTGCTGCCACGATTCGACGCAGCCGAGGCCCTGGCGTTGATCACGCAGCACCGGGTGACAGTCTTCGCCGGTGTCCCGACGATGTACTGGGCTCTGCTCAATAGGGCCGCTGACGGAATAGACGTTGACCTCGCCGGTCTCCTGCGAATCGCGCTGTCCGGCGCAGCTGCCATGCCCGTCGATGTGCTGGAGCGGTTCCGGGATGTCTTCGGTGTCGGGATCCGGGAAGGCTACGGACTCTCCGAAACCAGTCCCACCGTCACGTTCAACCCGCTCGACCAACCAAACCGGTCGGGATCGATCGGCAAACCGATCTGGGGGGTAGAGGTGAAGCTCATCGACGATCACTGGAACGAGGTCCCCGCCGGGGAGCCAGGAGAACTCGCCGTACGTGGATACAACGTGATGAAGGGATACCTGGGGCGGCCCGAGGCGACAAAGGAAGTGATCCGCGAGGGCTGGTTCCGCACGGGCGATATCGCAACGCGAGACGAGGACGGCTACTACTTCATCGTCGATCGCGCCAAGGACTTGATCGTGCGGGGAGGCTTCAACGTCTACCCGCGCGAGCTCGAGGAGGTGCTCACCGGCCATCCAGAGGTCAGCCTCGTGGCCGTCGTCGGAATCCCGGATGAGCGAATCGGTGAGGAAGTGAAAGCCTTCGTCATCCGCGAGCCCGGATCGGAGTTGAAGGAGGAAGACCTGATCGGCTGGTCACGGGAACGGTTGGCGGCTTACAAGTACCCGCGCCTGGTGGAGTTCAGGGACACCTTGCCGATGAACGCGACAGGAAAGCTCCTCAAGCGGGCTCTGCGATGATCACGCCGTTGGCGTGGGCGCCGGCGCACGCTAGCGTCGACGGTGGCGCGAGTCACAGTTTCGGCATACCGGTGTGAGAAGGTGTTGTGACCTTGTATTCCGTCGATACGTTGCGCAGCAACGAGCACGACCAGCGCGAGCGCGGTGATTGGTGGCGCGATCAGGTCTCGTCGATCCACTGTCCGATGGCCTTCTCCCTTGCGGACAGCTACCAGGGAACCCTTCAGCATCAATATTCGGACACGTACCAGCTAGTTCGTTGGTGGGGCGAAGCGGAGGTCCTCTCCCGCACGGCAGCCGACATCCGCAGACATCCACATGGCGCCTACGAACTGCTCCTACCGGTCCGGGGTGAAGTGATCCTCGAGCAGGATCGTCGTGAAGCCACGATCACACCGGCGGTCATGGCTCTCACGTCGCTGGACACCGCGACTGTTCTGCGCCATGGTGACGGCTTCTCCTCCGTTGCATTCGTGATTCCCCGTGACCGGATCGAGGCGCGGGTGCCCACATTGCCGCACGCCGGCACCGTCCTCGATGCGACATCCGGACTGGGGCGCGTCGTTGTCGACGTGGTCAGTAGTCTGCGCAGGGAGCGGCACGAGCTCACCGGTAGTCAATTCGACGCGATCGCCGACCGAATCGTGGATCTCGTGGCGCTCGCCTACAACGCAGACACGGCCGCCCCCTCCGTCGATGTTCAGGAAGGGTTGGTCACCGCGATCCGACGCTTTGTTCGAGAGAATGCGCACGACCCGAACCTCACAGGTGCCGTGGTCGCGACGCGTCTCGGCTGGTCGCTCCGGCACGTTCAGGCCCAGTTGCAGCGGATTGGGACAACGCCGTCGGACCTCATCCGAGAGGAGCGTCTGGCGTTGGCCCGGTTGCGTCTTCAGGACCGTGGCTGGAGCCACCAGAGCGTGACTCAGGTGGCGTACTCGTCAGGATTCGGCGACCTCAGCACCTTCAGTAATGCGTACCGGCGGGCCTTCGGTGAGCGCCCGTCCGACACACGTTCTGCGGCAGCCGAAAACGACTGAATCAGCAGACCCGCGGGCCCGCTCGACGTCCAGGCTTGCCCGCGGCTCCGCTCATGTCTACTGCGCGCGACGCAAGCGAAGTGCGCTGACCTCCAAGAGATAACGTCAATGCGGTCCTAGCGTAGATAATATGAATAGTGCAACCACCTCCGAAGTGCGACCGGCACCCGACACCCTCTTCTCTGTCGCCGGGAGGACCGCCGTCGTAACCGGTGGCTCACGAGGGATCGGCGCCATGATCGCCCGCGGCCTGGTACAGGGCGGTGCCCACGTTGTCATCACCAGCCGAAAGGAAGAACAGTGCCGCGCGACGGCCGAAGCCATCAATGCCGGGGCAGACGCTGCGGGAACGACAGGACGCTGCACCCCCGTCGCCAGTGACCTGTCGTCGGCCGAAGGGGTGACCGGTCTGGTCGACTGGCTGGGCGAGCACCTGACAAGCATCGACATCCTGGTGAACAATGCCGGGGCCACCTGGGGTGCGCCACTTGAAGAGTTTCCCCTCATCGGTTGGACGAAGGTGCTCAACACCAACCTTGTCGCTCCGTTCTACCTCATCACGGGAACGCTTCCGCTTCTGCGCAATGCGGCACGCCCCGACCGGCCCGCTCATGTCATCAACATCGGCAGCGTGGATGCCTTGACTACACCTAGCTGGGAGAACTACTCCTACAGTGCGAGCAAAGCCGGTCTGCACATGGTCACCCGCCATTTAGCCAAGCAACTGGCATCCGACAGTATTACCGTCAACGCGATCGCCCCCGGGCCTGTCTTGACGGACATGCTCGGACACGTCGCGGCGGATCCAGAGGTCGAGGCAGAGCTCGTCGGGCGCGTCCCACTGGGCCGCTACGGACAAACCGACGACCTGATCGGCACGGTCCGGTTCTTGGCCTCCCGTGCCGGCTCTTATCTGACCGGCACCATCATTCCGCTCGACGGCGGGATCTCCGGCTGCGCCGGCTGAACCTTCGCCTCCATCTTCTTCCACGTACAGCAATCACCGATTGAAGGAACAACCATGCCTGAAGTTGTCATCGTCGCCACCGCACGTTCGCCGATCGGTAGAGCGATCGAGGACTCATTGAAGGACATTCGGCCCGATGACCTCCCCGTCCAGATGGTCACGGCCGCGTTGGCGAAAGTACCTGCACTCCATCCAAGCGACATCGACGACCTCATGCTCGGTGTCGGCGAACAGCGACTGAACGTCAGCGGTGGGCCATCGCCATGGGCCACCCGTTCGGCATGACCGGTGCGCGGACCACCAGCACCCTCATCAACTTACTGCAGACGCACGACAAGCAGTTCGGCCTCGAAACCATGTGCGTAGGCGGAGGACAGGGCATGGCACTGATCCTCGAATGCTCACCTGACCCGAAGTCACATCGATCCAATCCTCGAGAGGTACCCCCAATCTCGTGAACACATCACCCCATCCCGAACACCGCCGCACCGCAATCGTCACCGGTGCTGCACGGGGAATCGGCGCCGCCGTCGCGCAGCGGCTCGCAGCAGACGGCCACGCTGTCGCCGTCCTCGACCTCGAGGAGGCCGCCGCCCAGTACGTGGTCGACACGATCACCCAGGCCGGAGGAACCGCACTTGCTGTCGGCGCAGACGTCTCCAACGGAACTGGTGTCGAGAAGGCAGTGGATAAGATCACAACGGAACTCGGAGCGCCGGTCGTTCTGGTCAACAACGCCGGCGTCACCCGCGACAATCTTCTGTTCAAAATGTCGGCCACCGACTGGGATACCGTCATGAACGTCCACTTGCGTGGCTCGTTCCTGATGACGAGAGAGGTTCAGGGACACATGACTCAGGCCGGTTTTGGGCGAATCATCAACCTCTCGAGCGTGTCGGCGCTCGGAAACCGCGGTCAAGCAAACTACGCCGCAGCCAAAGCCGGGCTGCAAGGTTTCACCAAAACTCTAGCCCTCGAACTCGGCAAATTCGGCGTCACCGCCAACGCCGTTGCTCCCGGTTTCATCGAGACCGAGATGACAGCCGCGACGGCAGCACGAATGGGAATGAAGTTCGACGATCTCAAGAAGAGGGCGGCCGCCGACATCCCCGTCGCCCGAGTCGGGGTCCCCGACGACATCGCACACGCGATCTCATTCCTAGCGAGTGAGGGAGCCGGATTCGTCTCCGGGCAGGTTCTCTACATCGCCGGAGGGCCCAAGGTATGAAGACACTCAACGGAATCGACGAACTACACGCGGTGGCGAACATCCGGATCGGCTACTCGTCATGGCACACCCTCACCCAGGAGAAAATCGACGCGTTCGCTGACGCGACAGGTGACCACCAGTGGATTCACGTCGATCCCTCACGGGCTGCTGACGGACCGTTCGGCGCCACCATCGCCCACGGACATCTGCTGACCTCGATGATCCCGATGCTTGTATGGGAGGTCTACGCCGTCGACGGCGTCCGAATGGGAATCAACTACGGGTCGAACAAGGTTCGATTCCCAGCACCCGTCCCCGTCGGCTCGCGGATTCGGGCCGCGGTTGACATAGTAAACGTTGAAACCGTCCCCTCGGGCGTCCAGGTTGTCACGGCCGTCACGATCGAACGCGAGAATGCCGACAAGCCGGTTTGTATTGCAGAGATTGTCAGCATCTACGTTCCGAATTAACCTCGCAGACTTGCGAAATCCCCACCGGAGAGATTGCACGCTGACAAATGATCGACGGGGGGCCACACCCGCATGGGGTGACATCTGACCTGTGAAAATCAGTCTTCACGCTGAAAGGATGCTGCAATGCCGAAGCCGTTCCCCGAGGGTTCCACCGCCCGCAAGCGCGAAGCTCCGCTGAATCAGATCGCCGCGACCACCGTGGTGCTGCCGTCGCTCGGTGAGAACGTCACCGAGGCGACCATCACCCGCTGGCTCACATCGCGAGGTGACCGCATCGAAGAGGGGGAACCGGTGCTCGAGGTGTCCACCGACAAGGTCGACACCGAGGTCCCGTCGCCGACGGCCGGGATTCTCGTCGACATCCTCGCTTCAGAGGACACTGTCGTCGAGGTCGGTGGCCCGCTGGCGATGATCGGAGCGAACGCCGCGGGGGTGACTCTGCCGGAACCTGCGCCCATCGTCGAACCGGTCACGGTGTCCGGCGCGGACCGCGTCGAGAAGCTGCCGCGGATCCGTCGCACCATCGCCCGGAGAATGGTCGAATCCCTCCACACCTCGGCGCAATTGACGACAGTCGTCGAGATCGATGTCACCGGGATCGCCCGCGTGCGGGACCGGGAGGAGGCGGTGCTCCACGCACGCACAGGTATGAAGCTGTCGTTCCCGCCGTTCTTCGTGGCCGACGCGGTCGAAGCGCTCGGCGACCATCCGGTGATCAACCTCACCACGGTGCGGCAACGGCTGGAAACGGGCTTTGGCCTGCAGCTCTGCATCAAGCACAGGTTGTACGAACCAAACCTGACGATCTCCGCTTGTCTCAATCGATCTGGGCCAACGCGCGAGCGAGACGGACCAGTTGTTGCCGCTGCTGTCACTCGTCCTTCGGCGAGACGAAACCGAGATGGCGGCGCAGCGGTGCGGCCGCGGTCCCGGCGCCGACGACGAGGGTGAGCGCGGCGATGGCGCCGAACCCGGCGGTGAGTGTGGCGACCGCGGCGACGCCTCCGACGAGTAGAGGTCCTCCTGCGTCGCCGAGTTCGCGTCCGAGTTCGGCGGCACCCATGGTCTGTCCCATCCTCTCGTCGGGAGTCGAGCCGGCCAGCGCCGCAAAAGCCAGCGGGGTGATCAGTCCCGTGCCGGTGCCGATGACCACTGCGGAGAGCAGCACACCGAGCAAACCGGGGATCATGGCGCACCCGAGTCCGGTGGCGGTGATCAGCAGGCCCAGCGCGGTTCCGGTGCCGGCCGAGATGCGACCTGCGTCCAGTGCCCGCCCGGCTCGCGGCTGCACGAGGGCGGCGCAGGCGGCGAGGACGGACACGGCAGCGCCGGTCGCCACCGAGCCGAGCCCGGCGGCGGCGCCGCTGACGGGCAGGAATCCCACTCCCACGGACAGCGCCGAGGTTGCGAACGCGAGTGCGAGGGTGGGCCGGAGAAACGTCCGATCCGTCAGACGGCGTGCCAGGTCCAGGACGGTCTGCCGGTCGCGCGGCAGGGGCGGCAGGGCGGGCACCACGCGCGCCGCCCATGCCGCGATGGTGAGCGCGAGGGCGGTCATCACCGCGAACAGCAGTGTGAGGCCGCTGAGCCACACCAGCACGCCGCCCAGCAGTGGGCCGAGCGTGTAGCCGAGGCTCTTGTAGAAGCCGTATGTTCCGAACGCGGTGCCGTGCCCGGCTTTCGGGGTCATCCGTGCGAGCAGCGCACTTGCGGCCGGGGAAAACGCGGACGCGGCGGCGCCCTGCCCGAGCCGGGCCGACCACAGCCAGTCCGAGTCGCCGACCACGACGAACAGGGCGGAGGCCGCGGCGAATCCGAGGAGGCCACCGAGAAAGACCGGTCGGGCACCGATCCGGTCGGCGAGGGTCCCGAACACGGGTTTGAGCACTACCTCGGCGCCGTCGTACAGCGCCAGCAGCAGACCGAGATACAGGAGGGAGCCGGCCGGGTCCTCGAGGTCGAAGGCGAGGTTCGCCGCGACGGCATGCGCTCCGAAGGCCGTGGTGAAACCGGCCGCGTACAGCGGCCACATCCGCCACCGCGCGGCTGGTGACGCGGCGCCGGTCATGGCCGTTCGCTGTCGGCGGCGGGTTCCGTCAGCCAGCGCGCTCCGGTTCCCTCACTCGTCACCAGGAAAATGTAGCAGCGGCTACATCGGACGAAGTCCTGAGCGTTACGTCACTCGGTCGCCGATCGTTCAGTGGAGGGCGGTCCCGCGACGAAGTCGGCCAGCGACAGTGAGGCTGTTCGGTCGTGTCGGTTGCGAATGAAGATGGTTTGGTCGGTCAGGTTGGTCACGGTGGTGCACAGGGTGGCGAGGGGGTCGTCGCCCGCGGCGGTGCGGTGGACGCCGGTGGGAACGGGGGATCCGGCCAGGACTCGGTCGAACCAGTCGACGCCGGGTTCGAGGGCCGGGGTGATGTTTTCGAGGACCCTGCCCCGAGCAAGACTCTCGTCGCGCTGCCCGAGATTGGCGGTGGCGGCTCCAGCCGGCGCCCGGTCCGGTGGGTCGGGCATGAACCGGATGTGGTTGGTGTGCCATTCGAATGCTCTGTCGTGTGAGAGTTCACGGACGGCGTGACGCCCCGCGGCGGTTTCGACGACTGCGGCGCGACCGGTGTGGGTATCGCCGATCGTGTAGGCGAAGCCGCCGGCGCTGGGGTGGGTGCGCAGAAAGTCGACGGCGTCGGTGAAGGTGGTGCACTGCTGCAGTCGGCGGGCGACGAAATGGCGGCCGGGGGCGGCGATCGGAGTGGTGACCTGGATGTGGTTGATGCCCCACACCAGTCCGGCGGCGTTGGCGGCGAGTGTGTTGGAAGGCAGGAACCCGGGGTACCACTGCACGGTGACCGGTAGGTCACCGTCGATGTGGAGGGTCAGGAGCATGAAGTGTCCGTCGAGGGCGGGGGCGCCGTCCTCGTTGTGCGCGATGAAAGACGATGTGCCGCGCCAGGCGAGGTCCGTGCAGCCGGTGCCGTCGTCGACGCCGAGGTCGCCGCGCAGATTGGCCAGCAGCAAATCCTCGTAGGGCAGCGTGGCGCCGGCCGCGAGCGCACGCAGCTCGGCGGCGAGGTGCGGGTACGCCTGTTCGGTGGCTGCCGCCACATCGGCCAGGATGCGTCGTCCGCGACCACTGCGGGTGAAGACTTGCAGGCCTTCGCGTTCGGGCAACTGTTTCTGCACGGCGGTGATCGAGGCGCGGGCGTACTCACCCAGCAGGGTGAACGCGGCGATGCGTTCGCCCGTCACCACCACCCATCGCAGTCCGGCGACCGTGGTCTCGTCGATACGGGCGTTCATCGTCCGCTGAACTGCGGGGCTCGCCGTTCGAGCATGGCCCCGACAGCCTCGTGGTGGTCTTCGGTGTGATGCGCAACAGCCTGCATGGCCGCCGACAGCTCGAGGATGCTCTCGAGGCTCTGGTGCTGCCCTTCGCGCAGCAACCGCTTGGTCATCCGCAGCACGTGCGGCGGGTTCGCCGACACCCGGGACGCGAGTTCGTGGGCGGCGGTCAGAAGGTGCTCGGGCTCGGTGACCGCGGAGATCATGCCCCACTCGAGTGCGGTCTGCGCGTCGATCGCCTCACCCGTGAAGGCCATCTCACTTGCCCGGGCCATGCCGATGGCACGGGGCAGCAGCCAGGCGCCTCCGTCGCCGGGAATGATGCCGACCTTGACGAAGCTTTCGGCGAACTGCGCGGTGGTCGAGGCGATCCGCAGGTCGCACATCATTGCCAGGTCGCAGCCGGCGCCGATGGCTGCCCCGTTCACGGCGGCGATCGTCGGGATCTCACAGTGGTACAGCGCTTTCGGGAGGCGCTGGATGCCGTGCCGGTAGCCCTGCCGCAGTTCTGCGGGGGACCCGCCGAACATGCCTTCCTTGTCGCGCATGTGTTTGACGTTGCCGCCGGAGGAGAACGCGGAGCCGGCGCCGGTGAGGATCGCCACCCGCACGCTGGGGTCGCGGTTGACCGCGGTGACGGCCTCCTCGAGCGCGTCGATGGTGTCGGCCTCGGAGATGGGATTCCGGGCCTCGGGGTTGTTGAGGGTCCAGACGACGGTGTCGCCGGTGCGGTCGGTCAGCAGGGGGTCGCTCATGCGTGTTCTCCAGAAAGATTGTCGGACAAGACGATACGCACGTCCACGGGGACGATCCCGGTGTTCGAGGCGATGACGGGGTTGAGATCGAGCTCGCCGATCTCGGGGTGTGCTGCAACGATGTCACCGACGTGGACGAGGAACCTGGCCAGCGCAGTCCGGTCGATCACCGGAAGGTGGCGGTAGCCGTCGAGCATGCGGGAGGCGATGGTCTCGTCGATCATCTCGTGGGCTTCGATCTCGGTGAACGGCGCCGCGCGGAAGGTGACGTCCTCGAGGGCTTCGACCATCACACCACCGCTGCCGAATGCCACCACCGGGCCGAAGATCGGGTCGTGGGTGGCGCCGACGAGGAGTTCGACGCCCTGATCGGCCATAGGGGTGACGACGATGCCGTCGATCACTGCGCCGCGCACGTTCTCGGTGACCGCGTCGATGATCGCCTGTGCATTCTCCGCGGCGGTGGCGCCGACCACGTTCAGTTTCACGCCACCGACGTCGGACTTGTGGATCACCTGCGGCGAGACGATCTTCAGTGCACACGGCCGCCCGTATCCGACGACCGCGGTGACGACCTCGTCGACGGTGCGGGCGAAGGTCCATCCGCCGATGTCGACCCCGGCGTCCTCGACGAAGGCGCGGGCGGTCGGCTCGTCCAGAATTCCCGTTCCCACCGCAGCACGCGGTGCGGGGGCGGGCAAGGTGAGGGGCGAACGTTGCGACGCCGTGGCCAGTCGTCGTCCGCGCCGGTCCAGGGCGGCGACCACCCGGACGGCGTGGTCGATGGAACTGATCACCGGGACCCCACCGGCGCGCAGGCGGTCGTGGTTGGAGACAGTGTCCCCGGCGTAACAACTCTGCACCAGCAGGGGAACCCGGTGGGCGGTGGTCAGCTCGAGGAGCCTGTCGGCGGTGGCGTCCTCGGCGTCTGTCAGGCTGGCGTCGAACCGCAGGTGATAACCGCCGTACAGTCCCACGATCAGCACCAATCCGACCGCCGGATCCCGCATCAGGGCGTCCACCGCGTCGGCGAACACCGTGGGATCGGCGTCGGTGGCCCCGGCCACGTCGACGGGGTTGACCACCGACGCCGGCCCGCCGAGCAGATCACGCAGGACCCGCTGGGTCTGGTCACCGATCTGCGCGAGTTCGATTCCGCGCGCGGTCAGTGCGTCGGCGGCCAGGGTGGCGTGGCCGCCGCCGTCGGACAGGATTGCAACCTTGCGGCCGGACGCGATCGGTGCGGTGGTGGCCATTGCTCCTGCCACGACGGCCAGTTCGTCCGAGCGGTCTACCAATTCCGCACCGGCCTGGCGCAGCACCGCGGTGGCGACAGCGTCCGAACCGGCGATCGACCCGGTGTGAGAGAGCGCGGTGCGCTGCCCGACCTCGGAGCGGCCGCCGCGCAGTACCACCACCGGCTTCTCCCGCACCGCGCTCGCCGCGGCGACCAGGAACGCCCGGCCGTCCGCGAAACCCTCCGAGTGGATGGCGACGGCACCGGTGCCGGTGTCGCGGGCGAGTTCGGTGACACATTCGTCGTAGCGGACGTCGGCCTGGTTGCCGAGGCCGACGTAGGCGTGGAAGCCGGGACCCTTCAGAGCGCGGTTGTCGTTGACCAGGGACAGCAGCATGTTTCCGCTCTGGGTGACCACGCTGATCGGGCCCTTGGGCACGTCCTGCAGGCCCACCAGGTTCGCGCCGGTGGAGACGTTGAGCATCCCGGAGGTGTTCGGACCGATCACCCGCACACCGGTCTCGGCGATCGCTCGCGCGAGGTCGGCGTCGAGGTCGGCCCCGGAGTCTCCGGTTTCCTTGAATCCGTTGGCCAGCACCACCACTCCGGCGATGCCGATCGCCGCGCACTCGCGCACGGCGTCGGGTACGGCGGCGCCGGGCAGGGCGATGAGGGCGACGTCGACGCCGTAGGGCAGTCCGTCGATCGAGGGGACGACCTCGAGTCCGAGGATCTCGGTTGCATTCGGGTTGACCGGGTACACCGGGTGCTCGTACCCGGCCTGCTGCAGCGCGCGCACGGCCTGGAAGCCGCGCTTGGTCGGGCTGGTCGAGGCGCCGACGATCGCGATGGAGCGAGGATCGAAGAGGCGCTGGAGCGCCGTGCGGGTTCCGGCCCGCGGGGCGGGAGCGACCGCGGCGGGGGAGGGCTGAGCCATCGTTGTCATCGCTACTTTCCCTCGAAGATCGGGGCGCGGCGCTCGGCGAATGCGGCCACACCTTCGGCCCAGTCCTGTGTGCTCATCAGCGCCAGCAACTCCTGCGGCTCGGTCTCGAGGACGATGTCGAGGGGGTCGTTACGCCGCAGCGCTGCCTTCATCCGGGCGAGCGAGAGCGGGGCCTTCCCGGCGAGGGTGTCGGCGAGCGCGTGCGCCGCGTCCAGTAGCCCGTCCGCGATGACGGCCGAGTGCGCCAGTCCCCACTCCAGCGCCTGGGCGCCGGTGAAGCGTTCGCCGAGGATCAGCATGTCAGTGGCCCGCCGCAGTCCGACGAGGCGGGGGAGTCGGTTGGTGACACCCCCGCCGACGAAGGTGCCGATGCCGACCTCGGGAAAGCCCATCCGGGCGTCCTCGGCGACGACGAGGAAGTCGGCGCTGACCGCCATTTCCGCGCCGGCACCGAGTGCGTATCCGTTGACCGCGGCAACGACCGGGGTGTCCATCGTCTGAATCTGCTCGCAGACTCTCTGACCGAGGTCGAGGTAGCGGGCCTGCTCTTCCCGGCTGCGGGTGCCGGACTTGTGGGCCTTCAAATCGGCGCCGACACAGAACGCGCGGCCTGCGCCGGTGATCACGACCGCGCGCAGGTCCGGATCGGAATCCGCCGCGACCAGTTCGTCGATCAGCGTCTGGTACAGCTCCTCGCTCACCGCGTTGAGGCGGTCGGGGCGGTTCAGGGCCAGGGTCGCGGTCGAACCCGAACGGGTTGCCAGGACGGTCGTCATCGTCTCACGTCACTTTCTCGTCGATCTGGTTGTAATGCGTTGTCCCGCTGACGGTGTGGCCGCAGGGGTGCTGCCGGTCGCGGTGCTTCCGGGAAGGGTTCCTGTCATCCATACAACCGCATCGCCGCGGCTGATGCAAGTAGAATTGCACGTTAATGTGAAATTGCAATTCGACAGCATGACAAGCCGGTTGCGATCCCGTCTCCCGTTGTGGCGCCTGGTGATTCGAGTCGTGGCGCGGGCTCTCGCCTTCGCGACGAACTTCATTTCGAGTGTCATCCGCGACCTGACCTTTCGGCGTTCGGGCTGGTGGGGGCACATTTCTGCGAACGCGACCTAAAATTGCATCTAGTAGGCAAAGTGCAAATTGACTTGCATAACGTGGCGGTGACGTGTTTCATGGCTGACACACAGTTACCTGGGTCACATCCGCGTTACACGGAAGAAGGCATCGTGCCAACCTCGATTTCCAGCTCGGAAACTCTCGAGCACTCCATCAACACTCGTCAGCTGACGATGATCGGCATCGGCGGCGTCATCGGTGCCGGTCTGTTCGTCGGCAGCGGCAAGGCGATCTCCTCCGCAGGCCCGGGCATAGTCCTGGTCTATCTGTTCACCGGGCTCCTCATCATCCTGGTGATGCGGATGCTCGCCGAACTGGCCACCGCGAGTCCCGAGACCGGTTCGTTCTCGACCTACGCCTCCCGCGAACTCGGTTCGTGGGCCGGGCTTTCCGTCGGGTGGCTCTACGCGTATCACTGGTGCGTGACAGTCGCCTTCGAGGCGATCGCCGGCGCCGCGATCGCGAACCAACTGATCCCCGCCGTGCCCACCTGGCTGTACGCACTGATCTTCATGACGGCGCTGACCGGGGTGAATCTGGCGGCGGTCACCTCCTTTGCGCGATTCGAATTCTGGTTCGCGATGATCAAGGTGACGGCGATCGTGCTGTTCATCGGTGTCGGCGTCGCCGCAATCCTCGGCGTCCTGCCGCACTTCGATTCTCCCGGCACCTCGAATCTGCTCGGGCACGGTGGATTGTTCCCGAACGGTCTTACCCCGCTGCTGATCGCCACCCTGACGGTGTTCTTCTCGTACTTCGGCACCGAACTGGTCACCATCGCCGCAGGTGAGGCGAAGGATCCGGTCAAGGCGGTCCGCAAGAGCATGCGCAGCGTCGCCTGGCGAATCCTGATCTTCTACGTCGGCTCCATCCTCGTCGTCGTCACCCTGCTGCCGTGGGACACCGCCGAGGTCACCAAGAGCCCGTACACCGCCGTGCTGAACCTCCTCGGCCTGCCCGGCGCGCACACCATCATGAACCTCGTCGTCCTCACGGCGGTGCTGTCCTGCCTGAACTCGGGCGTCTACTCCTCCTCCCGGATGCTCTTCTCGCTGGCCCGCCGCGGGGAAGGACCCCGGGTGCTCGCCCGGACCGGCAAGTCCGGAGTTCCCGTGAAGGCGGTGCTCGCGGCCTCCAGTGCCGGATTTTTCGCGGTCATCGCGAACTACTTCCTGCCCACCGGCGCCGTGTTCACCTTCCTGCTCAGCTCGTCCGGCGCCGTCGCCGTGGTGGTCTATCTGTGCATCTGTGGCACCCAGATCGTCGGTCGCCGCAAGAAGACGGCGGAAGAGAAGGCTGCGCTACCGGTCAAGATGTGGGGCTTCCCGTACCTGTCGTACGTGGTGGGTGTCGTCCTGCTCGCCATCGTCGCCGGTATGGCCTTCACCTCCGCCACCCGGACGCCCTTGGTGCTGACCGCGATCGTCACCGCGCTGGCCGTCGCTGCGGGCCTGATTCATCAGCGACGCACCACCGTTCCCGCCGAAAACAGCAACACCAGACTGGCCGAATCCCGTCAGCAGTAGCCCTCGCGCACAATGAGCGTGGGGTGCACCCGATCGGGTGCACCCCACGCTCCTGTGTGCGGACCGGGCGTGGATCGGCTAGTGGTGCTTGCCTGTCGCGGCATCGGTGACGTACACGCTGAAGCTGCTCAAGAGCTTCTCCTCCTCCAGGAGGGTTTCGCGCACCCGGTGTCCGAGAAGCTGTGCGACGCCGCCGGACATGGCCTGAGCGAGCGAGGTGAATGCTGTCATCGACCGCAACACCGAGGCGCTCGACGCGTCGATGTAGAAGGTGTCGTGCGCCGACGCGGCAAGCGGAGAGCTGGCATTGTCGGTGAACGCGATGACGTGTGCGCCACTGTGCCGCGCCCACTCGGCGGCCCGGACGGTGTCGACGCTGTAGCGGTGGATGGACATCGCCACGAAGCAGTCGCCCTCGCGGACCCGACGCAGGTCGTCGGTCAGCGAACCGACGCTGGCGTTGACCGTCTCCACGTCCTCGCGCAGCATGCGCAGCAGGTATCCGAGCAAGTACGCCGGCGCGTGGCACTTGCGCAACCCCATGACGTGCACACGCGGCGCGCGGGCGAGGTGCTCGACCGCTGAATCCCAGGTGGGATCCTCGATCCGGGCGAATGTGCGGGCAATGTTGGCCTGATCGAGCGCGACGGCCTGTTCCAGCAGTCCGGCTCCCTCCGCAGCCATGTGCTCGAGGTTGTCGAAACGACGCAGCAGCTGCGCCTGCTCCTGGAGGCGTTCGCGGCACAGGCGCGTCAGCCCGGGGTATCCCTTGAGTCCCAGCCCCGTCGCGAACCGTACGACGGTGGCCTCGTTGACGCCGACCGCGGCCGCGAGCTCCGAGATGGTCATGAACGCCACCGCCTCGGGGTCGGACATCACCCGTTCGGCGAGCTTCTTGTGCGACGGCGACAACTTGCCCTCGCGCTGACGAATCTCGGTGAGCAATTCCTCGAAGGTCGCAGGACCCGCCGACTTGAACTTCGTGGCCATGCGCGCCCTCTTCTCCTCGAAAATCTGTGGTCGATCACTGACGAGCTAACGCCATCGTAGTAGTTGGGAACTTGCTTCTAGACGTGCTACTGCAATTGCCGTTGCACTCTTCGGGTGTTCGTTTCGAAGCGGCTCGTATGCGTCTGCCGTGATGCCTGCACGACCGCTCACGGGCGATTGAGTGCAGGCGGTCCAGGGTAGTCGCCTCAGTAGGCCGCACGGTCAAGTCCATCCGTGGGAGTCGACGATGATGATCAGAATGCAGGTCGCGATCGCGGTGATCGTGGGATATTGGCTGGGCCGAGCCCGCCACACGAAGCTTGCCGCGGCGGGTGCCGGACGCCTCGCCGGCAGCCCGCAGGAGATGGTCGACCACGCTGCCACGCTGTTGGAGGCATCGCCCGAGTTCGCCGCCCTCGACGAATCGGTGCGTGGTCAACTCCTCGACGCAGTAAAGGTGGCGGCCGTGACCGCAGGCACCACCCGGAGCGACGTCGACATCGACCGTTTGCTCCCACACAGCGGTGACGAGATCCTCCGGACCGCCCAAGACCTGGCCGTGGGCGCCGTGGACCAGGTCGACGATCTCCCCGCCGATGACGTGGAGACCGACAGAGACGACGACACCGACGACGAGGAACCGGTCGCCGACGCGTCCGTCGCCGACGCGTCCGTCGCCGACGCGTCCGTCGCCGACGCGTCCGTCGCCGACGCTTCTACCGCAGATGAGGGGAGTGCTGCGGCGCCTTCACCGTCCACTGCCGAGGTTCGAGCCTGGGCCCGCGAACACGGCTTCCCCGTCTCCGACCGCGGACGACTACGCGCCGAAGTCTGGGAGGCCTACACCGACGCGCACCCCGAGCGTTAGGCCCGAGTCTCGGGAGCCAGCACGATGTCGAAATTGGTTCTGGCCCAGCTACGGTCATTCAGTTCGCGTCCATCCGGGGTGGGTGTGCCGGCGGGTTGCTACTCGAAGTGGGTGACCAGCGTCCGCTGGTGCGGTGCGGAGACCATGAAGTGCAGGTGCGCTGCCCGCACAGGGGAGCGGCCGGTGGCCTCGAGCATCCGGCCGACCGGACCGTCGTGCGGGACCGGTGTCAGCCCCCAGAATCGGTACCTTCCGTTGTCGTCGGAATACCGGTGGGCCCGGCCGGCGATCCGGTGATCGTCGTACTGGACGTCGTAGTAGCCGTCCTCGTCGCATTCCCACACCTCGATGCGGGCGTGGGGGACGGGACGGCCGTCGGTGTCGGTGACGCTGCCCTCGATCCAGCACGGTTGTCCGGTCGCACCGCCGGCGATGTCACCACCGCAGGATATTTCGGGTGCGTCGTCGACGATGAACGGACCGAACACGGTCGCCTCTTGCGCGATGTCTCGGTCAGCCCCCACACGTTCGTCCTTCCGAGCCGGCGTAGGTGGTCGGGACCGCCACGATCGGCAGCCCCGTGGTCAACGCCACCGCTTTCGCGAGCCCGGTGGCCGACCCGCCACCGACGCAGACCACGACGTCGACGTCGACGTCGACGTAATGGCCGCTGTCCGGGCCCGCTCGGCCACCCCCACCGGCACGTGCATCACCACCTTGTCGTGGCGATGCACGACCGGCAGGTCGGTGACGACCTGTTCGGCGCGCCCGGCCTCGGCCGCCGAGGCGATCACCATAACCCGGGACGCGTCCAGCCGGGGTACCTCGCCGGCGAGCATCGCCCGCGCCTCACCCGTGGCGAAACAGACACGCTGCGGCAAGGTTTCGTGTTCAAAACGCATGGTGCGTGTTCTCTTCGCTCAGTGAGAGCCGGTCGGCGAACCAGTCGGCGACGACGTCGTTACGTTCGTCGGCGTGGTTGTAGAGGGTGTGTTCACCGTCGTGCCACACCCGCAGGACCACGTCGCCGCCTGTCGCTCCGTCGAGGAACGGTTGCTGATCCTCCATGGTCACGAGGGGGTCGGCGCCTCCGTGCAGCACCATCAGCGGGCACCGGATCGACTCCTTGTCCGGGTCGAAGCGTAGGCGGGCGAAGTTCGCGGTGATCGCGGCCTCGTCGGCGGTGCCCAACATGGCGGCGGCCTGCTCGGTGAAGGCGCGGAACGGGAGCAACCGGGGCGCGGCGAACGAACCGTTGACACAGCATGCGCGGACGGCGGGATTGCGGGCGGCAGTCAGTGCCGCGAACAGTCCACCGACACTGTTGCCCCACACCCCGACCGGGCCACCGGACTGCTCGGTCGCGTAGCGAACGAAGTGGCCGTACGCGGCGGCCACGTCGACGTCCAGGTAGATTCGGTGCCGCAGCCGCGTCTCGCCCTGCCCGGGGCCCTCGGCCAGTATGGTCGCCACTCCACGTTCGGCGAGCGCGTCGGCATAGCGCAGGTACGTCGCACCCCACCCGCTCTGGCCGCCGAACACCACCACCGTGCCCACCGGAGTGCCTGTCGGCTTGACATGCCAGCCGACCAACGAGCTACGTGCGTAGGGCAATTCGACCTTCTTCATCGACGACGGAACCACCGCGGCTGCCGCGGCGACTGCGGCGCCGAATCTGTCGTACAGCTCCCGTTTGCGGTCGGTGTCCGAATTGATCGCCATCTGCGCGAATACGAAGGCGGCGGCCGCGGCCCGGAACTGGCGCCGGGCGGTCACCGCGTGTCCGGACCCCAGCGCGCACTCGGCCAACTCCAACCGGTGCTCACCCAGGCGCTCGGCGGCCACATCCCAGCGGTCACCGGCGACGATCGCCTGCTCGAGCAGGATGACGTCGGCGTGGAGCATGCCGCCGTCGAGCAACCGGGTCGCCGGCATCGCGCGACGGTGCGCCGCATTCTCCGCCGAGAGCCCTGTCTCGATGACGGTGTCGGTCACAGTGCGGCTCCCTCGGGTCGGCGGGTCGGCACTCCTACAGTTCCCAACGCGGCACGCAGGCCATCGACGAGTCCAGGAAGCTCGTGCATCGTTCCCGCGCCGTAGAGATGGAAATCGGGGCGCGAGGAACGCCTCGATTCCGTGCGCGGCCAGGTAGTCGGTGTAGGTCCCGTCGACGTCGGTGATCGAATGCGCGCTGCCCGGCTCGGTGGTTGCGAGGACGGCGCCGAGCGAATTCAGGAAGGCCAGGTGGTCGGCATCGAGCACCGCGCGGGGATCGGTTGTCGTGACAACGACGAAGCCCCACCCGAATACATCGTCGAATCGGCCCACTCGGTCTCCGACCGCGATGACGCCTTGCGGTGACAACGTCCCTGCCAACGACTGCGGAGTCCCGTCCTCCCGGGTGGCGATGACCCCGGTCGTGACGATGGGAAACGGTGGCATCGGCGGAATGTCGCCGCGCCGGAACGCGGCATCGCGGGCGGCCGCAGCCTCGGGATCCTTCAGATTCGCGACCCGGCCGAGTTCGACCGCGCACCGCTGGATGACCTCGACGTGGGGACGGCGTTCGGTCTCGTAGGTATCGAGCAGACCGTGGCCCGCACGCCCGGACAAGACCAGATCCAATTTCCATGCCAGCGCGATCCCGTCTCGCATCCCGGAGCACGCGCCCTGGCCCATGTACGGCGGCATCGTGTGCGCGGCATCGCCGGCGAGCAGTACCCGGCCGCTGCGCCACCTGTCGGCGGTGCGGGCAGAGAAGGTGTAGATGATCTGCCGCAAGATCCGGATGTCGTCCGGTCCCAGGCCGTGCCGCTCACGGAACCACGACCACGCGAATTCCGTGGACTCCATCTTCTCGGGATCGTCGCCCGGCAACACCGCGACCTCGAACCGCTGTCGGCTGCGTCCGATCGGCATGAACATGTTCGGGTGCGCCGGATCGCAATACTGCCGAGTGACCTCGAACTCGGGGCCGAGCGGACGGAGACACTCGGTGTCGATGTTCAACCAGCGGTCCTCGACGTGTAAATCCGAGCGTTCGACGCCCAGCGCGTTGCGCACGAAGCTGTTGGCACCGTCCGCGCCCACCACATACCGCGCTGTCACGGTCCGGTCCTCGGATCCGCTGGCCCACTGCTCGTCCCGGTCCCGCTTCCACGGCCGCACCACGAGCGTCACCTGGTCGGGCTCCTGCTCGACGGCGACGACACCGACTCCCTGGTTGACTTCGACATTCGGGTACGACCGGATGCGCTGATCGATCGCCGACTCGATATCCGGCTGGTACATCGAGTAATGGGCCTCGAACCCACTGGACCGCCCGGACCAGTCCACTTCGAGCAACAATTCGCCGTCGCATCCGCGCCATTCGTACACCTGTTTCGGGGAGGCATCACGCAGCGCGAACTCGATATCGCCGGCGGCCTGAACGATCCGCGCGGTCTCGCCGTCGATGTGAGTCAGGCGCGGAAGACCGTACAGATCCGGCCACCGCTCGAACACCACCACTCGGTGGCCCGCGCGACCGAGAAGCGACGAGAGCACAAGACCGGTCGGCCCGTATCCGACCACCGCGACATCGAAATCTGCAGACACCACAACTCCTTGCTACCTGGGGCTTTCTGCCCGATGCGATGAAGCTACGAGGGTGTGATCCAGGTCGCTATCCGCAACGCGCCAGAGGTAGCCGCATCACGCCACGAACTTCCGGCGGCGGTCCCGGTGCCCGCCGGGGATACCATCGGGATGACCGGGCGCTCGATCGGACGAGGTTGACGTGGGCATTCACCAATTCGATATGCACGATCCAGGACACGCCTCCGCGTTGCCGGGCCCACTGGCGCGCCACGACACACTCGCCACCGCCAGCGTCGACGAGTTCCGCCACCAGGCCTCCAGCCTGCTCAGCGAACACCGCATCCGTCGCATCGACGCGGTCGACACGGCGCCGTTCCGGGGCCGGGTGCGCGCGGCGTCGCTCGGCGATCTGCAACTGGTCTATCTGGAACAAGGCATCGGTATCGACGTCGACATCCTCGAACACCTCGACTACTACGACCTGATGCTCGCAGTGGAGGGCACCAACCAGATCACCTGCAACGACGCTCGCACACACGTCGGGCCTGCCCACGCCGCACTGCTGTCGCCGAGGATGCGCGCCCGGATGCAGATGGACGCGTCCTACCGGCAGATGCATCTGCGCATCGAACAACACGCCCTCGACCGTCGACTGGAGTGCCTGATCGGACGGTCCGCTCCCGGGCCGGTGATCTTCGATCTGTCCGTGGATCTGACGACGCCCCAACTGTCCACCTGGATGTCGTCACTGCAGGTAGTGATCCGCGACCTCGACGCGGAGAGTGGACTCACCGCCCACCCCCTCGCGGCTGCGAGCGTGCAGGACATGCTGCTCACCGGTCTACTCCTCGCACAGCCACACACCTACTCGGCAGTCCTCCACGACCACGATCAGCCTCGGCTCGCCCCCCGCGCACTCGCCCGCGCCGTGGAGTACTACGAACAACACCTCACCGAGTCGATGACGATCGGTGACGTCGCCCAGCACGTCGGTGTCAGCGTGCGGTCGCTGCAACGCGCGTTCCAGGAGGATCTGGGCACGTCACCGAGTCGCTATCTCGAGTCGCTTCGACTGGCCCGGGTCCGGGAGGATCTTCTCGCACCGAACGGGCCGGACACGGGGTCGGTGACAGACATCGCCTACCGGTGGGGCTTCGTTCACCTTTCCCGATTTGCGGCCGCATACCGGCGGCGGTACGGCGAAACCCCCTCTGCCACAAGGCTCCGAGCGAATCACCATTGATGCGTGGATCAGTGGATGTAGGCTTCTCGTGATGCCGGGGTGAATTGTGCTGCAATGCAAGGCTGTACGGTCCGCACTGAGGCGACGTGGGAGTTGTGCGGGTTCGTGGTGCAGCCAGGCGCAGCCCCCGCCAACGATGGGAATCAGCTGGCAGGGGCGCTACACGGACAGCCTGCACGTCGTGACGAGCGGCGTATCAGTGATTTTCGTGAGACGCAGCGTGGAAGTCCATAGAGTGTGACCTATGCCATTGCATAGTTTTCCGACTGCCTGAATTACCGACCGGTAGGTGCAATTCCGAAGTCCGTTATCCGGCAACCAAGGCGAAACGCGAACATGTGACATGAAACACACGTAATTCTGCGGAGAAGTCCGACGTTCGGGAGCGAGTTGTGGTGCTGTCTCTTCTCGAGGCCCGACAGGGGTATGGGTGTAGGTATATCGGCCGTTGTGCCGGTGGCGAACTCGGGTGAGTGTATGTGGTGCACCGTCACCGACGTGGCAGTCAGAACCCCTGCATGTGAAAGAAAGAGTTTGTCATGGCACGGATCAGCAAGAAATCGGGGGCCGATCTATTGGATGCGTTGCGTGTCAGTGTCGTTGGCACCGTCGTGTGCGCCGGACTGGTCATGGGCGTGATCGTCGTGGCGATGTGGAATTTCCCGGTGCCGGGCGTGTAGGCCGGCGGTGACTCTTGTCCTTCGCTAGTTCCGGCGGTCCGAGGGTGCAACATCGGGCGGCCGTGTGGCGATATAGCTGACGGGGATTGGTTGTGCCCGTGGGTGCGGGTGGGCGGTGACAGACGTGCGGCACCTGTGGCGGGCGTCGTGTGGTGTGGAAGGAATTGAGAATGTTCGGGACGGGTTTGGGCGCGATGGTGGGCCTGCTGGTGGTTGCGCTGCTGGTGGTTCCCGTGTCGTTCGGTGTGGCGGCACGTGCGGATGCGAAGGCCCGCCGTCTGTCGGGGCCACCTGCGTCCGATGCGAATGAGGGGCGATCGGTCGCGGTCGCGGAAATGACCGGCCGGTGCAATCAGTGGCGGCAACTCGCCACCCAGGCGTGGCTGATCTGCGGCGGCGCCTCGCTGGTCGCGGTGGTGGTCGTGGGTGTGCTGATCTGCGTCGGGTGAGGACGGCGGGCGCCGATCCGTCTGTGAATGCGGTGATCGGTCGGGTGAACCGAAGCGGCCCGGTCGGAGTGGATTTCCGCTCTGACCGGGCCTCGCCGTGACGTATGGAAAGACACCGCTTCGGTCCCCGCCGCGCTCGTGCGGTCGGTGGATCGCAGCGCAACGGACTGCTTCAATCACCCTCGGCCGGTATGGATTTGGCGGGCGAAGAGTGCATCGGCGCGGTGCACTGGGTGTGTACCGTCGCGAGGAAATGGTAGATCCACCGGCGGGCCGCATCGCAGAGGTGTGATCTATGCCACACAGGTATTTCCGTGTCGGGCGATGGGCTCCTTCGGGGATCGGGGGAGTTTCGGTCTTGCACATACAACCGATTGGTTGTATGTTTTGGGTGTGTCAGAGACAGATGAGGACCGGGCCGATGCCCTGTTCCACGCGCTTTCCGACCGAACGCGGCGCGACATCATGCGTCGCGTGCTGGCCGGAGAACATTCCGTCTCGGCACTGGCAGCGAAGTACGATATGAGTTTCGCTGCCGTCCAGAAGCACGTCGCCGTCCTCCAGAAGTCCGGCTTACTCGTCAAACGACGCAGCGGCCGTGAACAACTCGCCACGGGCGATGTGGAAGCAGTGCGCGCGGTGTCGTCCATGCTCGCCGAGTTGGAACAGGTTTGGCGTGGACGGATCGCCCGCATCGACGAACTGATCGCAACGGAACCGCAATGGAAGGAATGAACGATGCCTGTCACCAATGTCAGCCAGGACACCGATGCATTGACCCTGACCATCACCGCCGAGTTCGCCGCACCCCGAGCACGGATCTGGCAGATCTATGCCGATCCCCGCCAGCTCGAGAAGATCTGGGGCCCGCCGACGTACCCGGCGACGGTCGTCGACCACGAGTTCGCCCCCGGCGGTCGGGTCACGTACTACATGACCGGCCCCGAGGGTGACAAGCATGCGGGCTACTGGAACATCGTCTCCGTCGACGAACCGACCGGCTTCACCTTCACCGACGGATTCGCCGATGCGGATTACACTCCGATCGAATCGATGCCGGTGTCCACCAACGAGTTCTCCTTCGAGGACAAAGGCGGCAGCACCGTTGCCACCTACGTCAGTACCTATGCGACCGCCGAAGGTCTCCAGCAGGTGCTCGACATGGGCGTAGTCGAGGGTTCCTCGCAGGCGATCGGCCAGATCGACGATCTCATCAGGGGTTGAGCGTACCGGTTCACTGTCGCCGCCTCGCCGTCCGTGTGCGAGGCGGCGCCTCCAATCCGATGCGGGATGCGGTCACACAGTGATGAGATCGTCATGGGGCAGCACCGACGGGAGGGCGTCCGATGGCCGAGATCAGCGTGAGCGCGAGCGAGGTACGTCTCGCATTGTCCAGGTTCGAACAATTCGCCGGATTGCACGGCGACGTCGCCGTCCCCATGCCGCTGATTCGAGGCGCCGAGGTGATCGCCGACCCGTTCGCGAACATCCGGGGTGTGCGGGCACCGGGTCTGGGAATTCCGCGGCGTCTGTGCATCGGGACCTGGCGCGGCAGGGGAGTGCGCTCCTTCGTCGCGGCGCGGTCGGGTGTCCCGGCGATTCGCGTGCGCACCCTCGGACGGGGCTCGGGAGCGGAGTTCGACGAACTGATCGTGACCGTGCCCGATGCCGTTCGCGTCGCGGCGCAGATCCGCGACGTGCTCGATGTCGAACGAGTGGGAGTATCCGAACGCGAGGTGAGGTTCCGGTCCGGCGACGGCACCGTACTGACCGGCACTGTGACGGTTCCGGCGGGTGCCGAGGGCGGGCCGGCGGCGGTGATCCTCACCGGGTCCGGCCGACTCGATCGCGACGGCGACCACGCAAAGCTCCCGATCGGTGTGAGCCGTGCCCTCGCGGACGCGTTGGCTGAGAAAGGTGTCGCCTCGCTGCGATACGACAAGCGCGGGGTCGCGCACTCGGGCGGCAACTACCTGTCGGCTGGCCTGTCGGACAACATCGCGGACGCCGCTGCCGCCGTCGACTGGTTGGGCACGACAGGGGGATTCGGACGCAATTCGATCGCGGTCATCGGGCACAGCGAGGGCGCCTGCCTCGCAGTGGCGCTGGGAGCAGATCGGGGGGTCGACCCGGCGGCAGTGGTGCTTCTCGCGTGTCCGGCGGTGACGGGGCGGCAGGTGCTGCAATGGCAGTCGGGCAAGGCCGTCGACGGCCTGCCCGCTCCGGTGCGGGCGGTCCTGCGGGCACTGCGCATCGATGTGAAGGAAAGGCAACGCGCGGCGCTCGAGAAGCTGTCCCGGAGCACCACCGACACCGCGCGGATGGGTGGTCGCCGGGTGAATGCGCGCTGGTTCCGAGAGTTTCTCGACTTCGACCCGAAACCGCTGTTGCGGGAGAACCCCGCGCCGGTCCTTGCGATCACCGGAGCCAAGGACGTGCAGGTGGACCCGGCTGATCTCACGGCGATCGCCGAACTCGTGCCCGGCCAGGTCGACACCGTCCGGGTTCCGGACCTGACGCATCTGATCCGACGTGACACGGCCCCGCCGTCGCTGCGCGCCTATCGGCGACTCGTGCGCGACGCCGTGGATCCGGAGGTGCTGTCGCTGGTGGCCGACTGGACCGCCGGCCACCTGCGGCGTGCTTGAAGCAGTAGGGATCCGCCGTACGCTATCGGGCCGACAGGTTGTCGATGATCTGTGCGACGTGCTGGGCGCTCATCGGGCTCTCGTCGAGGGTGTCCGCGCCGGGCCGCAGTCCCGCGATCATGTCGCCATGGTCCGGCGCCACCCTGTGTCGGTGACGCCGCGGGTTGTCGCGACGACGCCGCGCACGGACCAGAAGATGAGATCCAGGTCGGCGTCGGCGGCATCCTCGCGGATGCGCCCGTGTTGCTTGGCTCGCGCCAGGAGTTCGAACAGGATCCGTCGGTACTCGTCCCGCAGAATCGTGGTCTCGTCGTCGTTCCACATACGGGACAAACATCCTCGGTTCGACGCCAGGATGGCACCGGTACCATACAGAACCTGCTCGAGGCCTTCGCCGTCCGGCGCGGACAGGGCTTCGTCGGCAAGGGCCAGGAAGTCGTCGTATACCTGGCGAACGAGCTCACTGACCAATGCATCCTTGGTGGGGAACCGGCGGTAGAGGGTGCCGATTCCGACGCCGGCGACCCGGGCGATCTCGTCGACTCCCACATCCAGGCCGCGCTCGCTGAACACGGTCGCTGCCGCGTCGAGTAGCCGCTGCCGATTCTCCGCGGCGTCGCGGCGCAGCGCCCTTTCGCTTCCCCGAATCCTCATGTCGGACTTCATTCGGATTCGTCGCCCACCAGAGTGCCTCCCGCGACCATCGCGAGTTCCGGGTGCCGCAGTGCGGCCGACTCCTCGAGACGCGTGGTCTTGTCCCGCTTCATCGCCGGGATGAACATGGCCGCAACGGCGCCGAGGCCCACTGCTGTGCCCAGCATGACGAATCCATGGGTGTAACCGGATTCCGGCGGAACTCCCGCGGACGACGCCCCCGCGGTGACAATGCTGGCCATGAGTGCAGCGCCCACAGAGCCGCCGATCGTGCGGATGTTCGCGTTCATACCGCTGGCGACACCGGTCTGTTCGGGTGGTACCGCTGCGACGACGACATTCGACATCGCCGAGAAGGCCAGTCCGAAGCCGATCCCGATCAATGACGTGGCGAGGTAGATGTCGATCTCGGTGTCATGCGCGAACGCCACCACGAAGTAGCCGATCGCACCCACGATCGACCCTGCGATGAGCAGGACTTTCGAACCCAGTCGAGCCGCCAGGCGGCCGGAGGCGAGTCCGAGCAGGAACATTCCCACACTCAGGGGCAGCAGCATCAGACCCGACTCGGTGACCGAAGCGCCGAAGCCGTATCCGGCGGACGTGGGTGTCTGCAGGAACTGCGGCAGGAAGCCGAATGCGGCATACATGCCGACGCCCATCAGCAGAGCCAGCAGGTTGGCCGCCCAGACGCTGCGGACCCGCATCATCCGCATGTCGATCAGCGGGTTGGCGGATCGCGCTTCGGCGACCACCCACGTCACGACGACGACCGCGGCGGCCACCAGAAGCCCGACGACGATCGGTGAGCCCCAACCCCACGTGGGCGCCTGACTCACACCGAGTAGTAGCGCGACCAGCCACCCGGACAGCAGCAGCGCGGTGAGCCAGTTGATCTTGCCGGCAGTGTGCACGGGGGAGTCGGGGATCAGGATGTGCGCGGCCACCCCCGCGAGGACGACCATGATCAGCGGAATCCAGAACAGCCAGTGGTAACTCAGCACCGTCACGATGGGACCGGCGAGGACGATGCCGAGACCTGCACCGACAGCGGTGAGTGCGGCGATGATGCCGACTGCTCCCGCCACCTTCTCCTCGGGGAACTCGTCGCGGATGATGCCGAACGCCAAAGGCAGCACACCGCCACCGATGCCCTGGATCACCCGAGCCGCGATCATCACCGGCAGGGACGTGGCGAGGGCGGCGAGCAGGGACCCCACCGCCAGTGCGGTGAGTGCAACGACGAACACGCGCTTCTTCCCGTGCATGTCGCCGAGGCGTCCCATGACCGGGGTGGAGATCGACGCCGACAACAGGTAGGCGGTCAACACCCACGTGACGTCGGCCTGAGTCGTGCCCAGCGCCGACTCGAGGGTCGGCAGCACCGGAATCACCAGCGACTGCAGAAGGGCAAAGGCGCCGACACCGATAGTGAGAACGGCAAATGTCAATTGATAGTGCGTCCGCGGCGAAGCGGTTTTCATGAATACTCCCAACAAAGCGGAGCGTTCACTCCGCATATCGGGAATCTATCATTCGACGCGATGCGTGTGCGTGATCCCGGTCAGTTGGGACCTTTGCGTCCGACGAGGTGGATTCATGGCCGGCCAGACTTTCCCAGCTGCCCTCGCCCACCACTCCGCGATGTTGGGTTCACATCCAGGGCATGTCGGGATCGAGCGGGTGGGAGATCACGCCGTCGTCGGGCTCGAGGGGGTAGTTCGCCGGGTGGAACTGGGCGCTCGAGGATCCGAAGAGGTCGGTGCCGCCCGGCTGGGTCAGCGTGGTGCCGGGCTCGACCAAGGTGACCTGCGGGGGCCGGTCCTCGTCGGGGGCGTCGCAGGAGACCATGGGCCAGGCGTCGGCGCATCCGATGCGGTCTCGTACCTGGACGGTGTACGGGGAAACCGCGTGTGGAGCGACCCCGTCGGCGGGTGCGGCGCCAGCGGTGGCACCTTGCGCCATCAACACCCCCAGTCCTACGGCGACGCCTGCGGCGGCTGCGACGGCGGTGCGGGTCTTGATCGAGGTCATCGTGTTACTCCTGCCTGGTGGGTGAAGTCCGCGTCTTGCGAACGACACCAACTCTGCTCCGGGAGCGGGCCGGTGGTAACACCGACAGGGTGGTCATCCCGCCACCCTGTACGGGGTCGAAATCCACCCCTCGGGGTGGTTCCTCGGAGGACAGCGGTTCGGTGCTACGGCTGTCGAACAGCCTGCACGCGCCGTTCGAGGGCCAGCACGCAGAAGCCGGCGACGACGAGGACAATCGCCATCGCGAAGAAGACCTCGCGGGGCGCAATGCCGGCGCTCAGCGCGGCACCGACGATCAGAGGGGCGGCGATTCCGCCGAGTCGGCCGATTCCGAGTGCCCACCCCACTCCGGTCGAGCGCATGTCGGTCGGATAGAGGACTGTCGCCAGGGCAATCACGCTCATCTGACCGCCGGTGACGCATGTCCCCGTGAGAAACGCCGCGACCAGAAGGGCCACGGTGCTGCCACCGCCGAGCACCCATCCGAGCAGGGCCACGAATCCGGCGCCGACGAGATAGACCGTTCCGAGTGTGCGAAAAGGACTGGTGCGGTCCATGGCAGGGCCGATGAACATGGCCGCGGCGATGCCACCCACAGTAGTGAGAACAGTGCAAGCGATGACGACGCGTGACGATTCACCCAGAGAGCCGACGATTGTCGGAAGCCAGCTCTGGATGGCATAGAACGCCGCCAGATTCGCGCCGAAGGCAAGCCAGAGCAGAAGGGTGTTCAGCAACCACCGACCTCGTACGAAGTCGAGAATCATCGAGGCTTTCCCTTTTCCCGCGGGGTGGCTGTTGTCTGTTGCGTCTGTCAGGACGATGGCGTTGGAGGGCAAGGCGGGATCGAGCCGGCGCAGGGTGGCATTTGCGCGATCGCCGGCGCCGCGTAGGAGCAGGTATCGGGGGGACTCCGGAAAGTAACGCAGCAAGAACATCAACAGCACCAAAGGTACGGTGCCCCCGACGATGAACATCGCGCGCCATCCCCACAGCGGAATGACGAATCCGGAGACGACCCCGGCTGCGACGAATCCTAAGGCGTACCAGCAATAGATGAACATCACGAAGGACGAGCGTCGCCGTGCCGGTGTGAACTCACTGACAATTCCGACGAGACTGGGAATGGTAGCGCCGAGTCCAGCCCCTGTGAGGAATCGCAGTGCGATCAATTGAAGCGGCGATTCTGCGAATGCGCACAGCAGAGTCAAAATACCGAACATCGCGGTGCAGACGATGACCGCGCGTCGCTGTCCGGATCGATGAGCGAGCGGTGCCAGGCACAGGTAGCCGACCATGAGGCCGACGATGGCCGCGGAAAAGATTGGCCCGAGGGAGGAAACGGGCAGCCCCCACTCGCGTGCGATGGCCGGGGCCGCGAAGCTGATCGACTGGGTGTCGAAGCCGTCGAGAAACATGACTGCGCCTGCGAGAGCGAGGAGGAGGTAGTGGAAGCGGCCCACGGGCCGCCCGTCGATGAGTTCACCGACGCGGACCCCGGTGACGGATGCATGCGAACTGGAGAGTTCAGAGGCCATTGCGACTTCACTTTCGCTCAGGTGCGAGTTGAGTTGATTGTTGGTTCAGAGGCCCTCGTCACGCGTTGTCAGCTGTTCTGGGTGCGGACGGTGGATCGGGGCCGGTGATGAGAACCATAGAGACGTCTTTCGTTACAGTCAATAGCTGTAACGAAACACCAATTACGTTACGCATCTTGACTGTAACGATACGTGAATCTAGGCTTCGACCGCTGGAGATCGGCGTGAACTCGGTGCGGGGCACTCGATGCCGCCGCGGCCGATCTACCCAACATCCCGAAGGAGAAATCATTGAGCACGGAAGATGCGGTCGCAGAGGCGATTCGCGTGGTACATCGTCTGTCGTCGACACGGGTGATCGGAGAAGTCGAAGCCGTCTCTGTGGGGCCGGTCGCTGGGAGGTTGCAGCGATGAACTCGTTCGATCTCGCCATGCTGCTGCTGCGCGTCACACTCGGCCTGACAATGGCTGCTCATGGATGCCACAAGATCTTTCTCGGTGGCCGAATTTCAGGTAACGCCAAGTGGTTCGAAAGCTTGGGTATGCGTCCAGGCATGCTGCATGCTCGGGTGGCTGCCGGGACGGAGATCGTCGCGGGTCTCGGCCTGGCGGCGGGCCTTTTCACCACCGCTGCGGCGGCAGTGGTGGTGGCGCTGATGCTGGTTGCCGCGTGGACGGTGCACCGCACCAAGGGCTTCTATGTCATGGGCTCAGGTTGGGAATACACTTTTGTCATAGCGGTATCGGCGGTGTGTGTTGCGGTGCTCGGTGCAGGACGAGTCAGTCTCGAGCAGTGGGTGTTCGGTGGCAATCCAGTCGATGGATGGGCCGGTCTCGTCATTGCGGCCGGTGCGGGAATTCTCGGCGGAGTAGGACAATTGGCGCTGTTCTATCGGCCCTCGAAGGTCACGGTGGGCGCATAGGAATGTGAAACCGGTTGTGGCCCCCACGCGAAACGCGTGGGGGCCACCGTCCTATGGGGAGTCTTCGTAGAAGGTGGTGAATGAGGCGACGGCTTCTCGGGGAGTGTGGTGCCGGCTGAGCCGGTGTTCGTTGTCTGCGTAACCCAGTGCAAGTCCACAGACGATCAGCTGGTCGTCGGGGATGTCGAGGTGCCGGCGCAAAACCGGGTAGAAGTCGATGAACGATGCCTGAGGGCAAGTGTCGAGCCCGGCGCCGCGGGCAGCGAGCATCAATGCCTGCAGGAAGAGGCCTGCATCTACGAGCGCACCGTCGAGCGGATTCCGACTGACCGTCAGGATGATTCCGACGGGAGCGCCGAAGAAGTCGTAATTGCGGCGATGGTGGGCCAGCCTGGCTGCCGAGTCGGTTGCCGCGATGCCTAAGGCGTTGCCGTACAGGCTCTCACCGAATCGACGTCGACGAGTACGAAACGGCTCCGCCCATTCGTTCGGCTTGGGCTGGTAGTTGTACTCCCGCGTACTTACACGGTCCTCGCAGTCGTGGGCGGCGAGAAGTTCTGATGTCAGGCGCGTCTTCACTGAGCCGGTTACGACATGAACCTGCCACGGCTGGCAGTTCGAATTGCTGGCCGACCGTGCGGCCAACTCGAGTAAGTGTTCGATGTCGTCGCGGGGTACCGGTGTCGGCAGGAAGGCGCGAACACTTCGCCTGCTCAGTAACGCCTGCTCGACTGTCATGTGTTCGATCGCACGGCGTACGGCGCGGGACGTTCGCGGGGCGGTGGTGGTCACATCACTCATGGAGCATGCGCCCCTTTCATTGATCAGACGGTGGCGGCGGGCGTGATGTCGTAGGAGATCCGCCCAGCCGGTAGGTAGAACAGAGCGATCAGGGCACCGCCTCGGACCTCGGGGTAGTGGTGGCTCCCCGGCCCGGGTGCGGTCCAGCCTGCGCCGCACCATCCGCGCGGACCGGCCAACTCGGCGCCGGGATCAAGGGGCACTACCAGGTTGAGTTCGCCATACGGATGCTGGTGGTACTGGCCCCGGTACCGGGAAATGCTGTTCATGTAGACCGCGGTGACGCTGAAATAGTGGAGTTCCTCGCTCGGCGATGCGATTCGGCTGCGGCGATACCTCGGTCCGTCGAGCTCCACATTCGCCGCCCACCCGTCGTCGACGCCTTCGGTGATCATCCGAGCCAGGTCGTCGTACAACTCCGTCCCGGGCCCGTAGTTGGTGTTGAGCCACCCCTCCAACTCTCCGCCCGCGGTCCGGTTCTTGACCTCGTCGAGAAACGGGATGCTGCGATCGATCAGGGCCTGACTGGGATTCATGACGCGCTCCTGGATGAGACTTCCGCCACGTCTGTGGCTACAGCCAGACTATGACGCAGTTAAGTTACAGTCAAGAGGTGTAACGTAACTGCGAACGGCGGCTCGATCGAGATGACAGCGCGATCCCGAAGCGGGGGGCAGGCTCGGTTACGATTATCGACCGTAACGGAACGAGCGAAGGGGTGGTCATGGCGGAAAAGGGAGTCGGCACGGATTCGCAGGAGGGTGCCGACGCAGAGGCCGCCGCCCGCGGGGGCCGGCCCCGCAATCCATCCCTTGACGACGCCATCATCCAGGCGACTCGGCGACGGTTGGTCGTCGACGGGTACTCGAGAATGACGTTGGGCGACATCGCATCCGATGCAGGCGTCACCCGCCCCACTCTCTACCGGCGGTGGCCGGGAAAGTTCGAACTCGTCGTCGACGCCCTCGACTTCGGCTTCCGCGCGCAACGTGCGACCTACCCGAACCTGGAACTCGCGAAATTGCGACCGTTCGAAGCCTTCACCGAGGCCATCCGGCGGGTCGACCCGTGCTACTTCAATCCGGACGCCATGATTCTCATGGGCAACTTCATGGGCGAGGCCTTCCGCACGCCCGAACTGCTCGAGATCGTGCGCGAACACGCAGTGGAACCACGGGTAGATCTGGTCGAACGCGTGCTCGACGATCTCCAAAGTCGCGGCGAAGTACGCGAGGACATCGACACCCACACCCTGGCCACCATCTGCTTCGGCAGCTATTACGCCGCCTTTCTCCGAGGTGACAGCGATCGCGAGGATCTGGCCGAGAAGGTTGCGGCGACCCTGTGGCCGGGAATTGCGGTCGTGCAAACGTAGCCACGACAGTCCCGTGCCCGGCTGCAACCACCTCACGCCTGCGTCGAGTTACTCCGCGTCGGCGCGGTGTGCGGTGCCGAAGCGGCGTTGGTAGACGGTCGGTGACATCGACAGCTCTCGCACGAAGACTCGTCGGAGACTTTCGTAACTGGGGAATCCGGCGAGTGATGCTGCCTGTGTTGCGTTGTGTCCCTGGTCGAGGAGGGCCTTTGCCAGGTCGAAGCGGATCAGTTCGACGTAGCGGGCCGGGGTGGTGGACAGTTCGGTTCGGAACAGGCGTGTGAGGTGTCGGGCACTGACGTTGAGGTGTGTGGCGAGTTCGGTGAGGGAGTGGTTCCCGGCGGGGTCCGCTGTCACCAGGTCCACGATGCGGCGCAGGGCCGGTGTTCGTGGTGGCGGGCCCTGGAGTGGGGCGGAGAATTGTGATTGTCCGCCGGCGCGCTGCAGGTAGACCACCAGGTGTCGGGCTACGTCGCGGGTCAGCTCGGGGCCGTGGTCTTCCTCGACCAGTGCCAGTGCCAGGTCGATGCCGGCGCTGACACCGGCGGAGGTGTAGGTGGTGCCGTCGCGAACGTAGATCGAATCGGGTTCGACGTGCGTCGTGGGGTGCCGGGCCGCGAGTTGGTGTGCGACTTTCCAGTGTGTTGTGGCGCGTTTGCCGTCCAGCAGTCCGGCCGCGGCGAGGACGAACGCCCCGGTGCAGATGGACCCGACCCGGGCGGCTCGCGTGGCGAGAGTGTTCGTGGCGTCGATCAGGTCGCGGGCGATGGCGGTTCGGGGGTAGATGTCGCCGCCGGCGACGAGGAAGGTGCCGGGGGCGGGTTCCGATTCGGCGTCGCCGTCGACGGAGAGGTGGATGCCGATCGACGACGCCACGTCGGCGCCGGTCGGTGACAGCAGCACGATCCGGTAGTCGGCGCCGCAGCGATTCGCTTCAGCGAACACCTCGGCGGGGCCGGCGACGTCGAGCAGTTTCACGCCGTCGTAGACGAGGATCGCGACCCGATGCGGGTGGGGGCTGGTGTCCACGCTTACCGCCTGTCCGGATTCGGGTGCTTCATGGCCGGGTCTGGGCGGCGCCGGCCCGGGATGTTCGGCATCGTAAGGGGACGGGCACACCGTCCGTTCTACAACATCGACATCTGGAAGGGCAGGGCCCATGTCCGAGATCATCGCAGGAGTGGAAATTCCCGAGACGCCGGCGGCGGCGGAGGCGACACGCCTCATCCGGGAGACGACGAACCCGCTGATCTTCCATCACTCGCGGCGGGTGTTCCTCTTCAGCACGCTCCGAGGCCGTGAGCTCGGCCTGCGGCCGGACCCGGAGCTGCTGTACCTGTCTGCGCTGTTTCATGACACGGGTCTGCTGCGTCCGTTCTCGGATGTCGAGCAGCGGTTCGAGCTCGACGGAGCCGATCACGCTCGCCAGTTCCTGCTCGAGCGGGGATTCTCGGGTGCTGCTGCCGAGGTGGTCTGGACGGCGATCGCGTTGCACACCACGCCGGGGATTCCGGGCCGGATGGGGGATGAGGTCGCTGCCACCAACTTCGGTGTCCTCACCGATGTGGTCGGGTTGGGTCTGGACGGTCTGGATCCGGGGCAGGTGGAGGAGATCACCGCTGTTCATCCGCGCGGCGATTTCAAGAACGAGTTTCTGCGTGCCTTCGTCGACGGGCTCAGTTACCGGCCGGACACGACTTACGGCACCGTCAATGCCGACGTGCTCGAACATTTCGTCCCGGGTTTCCGCCGCGTGAGCATGGTGGAGCGGATCATGGACTCGGCCTGGTCTGCATGACCGGCACGCACCGCCTACTCGAAGGGAACATCATGACCGGCGTGAATCTCAGCAAGCAACACCCGTCCGTATACAAGAGTCTGATGAAGCTGGACGCGGATGTGAAGGCTGCCCTGGAAACGGCGGGAGTGGACCCGCTCCTGGTGGAGTTGGTGAAGATTCGCGTCTCCCAACTCAACGGCTGTGCCTTCTGCCTTCGCATGCACACCCGCGACGCCCTGGCCAAGGGAGAGACGACCGATCGACTCGCGGTCGTCGCGGCGTGGTGGGAGGCGCAGTACTTCAGCGACCAGGAGCGTGCCGCGCTCGCTCTCGCCGAACAGGTCACCGCTCTCGCCGTTCCGGAACGGCGCACCTGGGATGACGGCTCGCTCACTGACGAGCAGGTGTCCGCGATCAGCTGGCTCGCGACGGTGATGAACGCCTGGAACCGGGTCGCGGTCAGCAGCCACTACCCGGTTGCGCCGTAGAGTCGCACGATACTGTCCGGCGACGGGTCGGTGTTCGTCGGCTCGGGCAACTCTCGTTGTGGATCTTCACGGGTCTGCTGCTCCTCTTCGTGATCCTGTGCATCCTGGTCGCCGTCGCGGTCATCACCCATGGGGGCGGCCATCACGGCATGATGCACTACCGATACGGTTAGGGGCAGTACGCGCGACGCGCCCCCGCCACCGCTTTTGGGGCAGTGAGCGGGGGCCGACATGCCGCTGGATCGGTTGCATCGAACTTGCAGCACACACTGAATGTTACTCGCATTCAGCGGCCGAACAGCGACGAATTCTGTTCTTTCCGAACATGTCTCAGTAATGCACTGTGCGGACTGTCCGCGCAACGACAGGCCGACGCGACTGGGTCGCGTCGGCCTGCACATCGTCGTTTGTGCCGGTGGACTTTAGTTGAGCTTCTGCGGCACACCGTAAGTCATGACCGTGTCACCGTCCGCGGTGACTGCCATGGCGTACGGACGGATCGTGACCGCACCGAGAGCGCCGGAGATGGAGCCATGAACTCCCTGCATCCTCACCGAGGCCGCCGGTCCGTCGAACTCCTGGCCCTCCAGGATCGGGACGGTGGTGATTCCGCCCGGCTCGAGGTCGATGTCGAGTTCCTGCGACGGAATGATGTCGCCGGCGAGTGTTGCGCTGGTGCCCGCGTTCAGCCCCAGCGTGAGGTCCGGGACGAGCCCGAGATCGATGCCGTTGCTCGAGCCGATAGCAAACCCGAGACCGGGTGTGTTCAGGACGATCGTTGCGCCTGCCAACGCGATCGGGTAACCGATCTGGTAACCGACGGTGAGTTGTGTGCCCTCGAAGGACGCCGCGTCCGGTCCGGTGATGTTGACCCCGGCATAGCCGTTGTGGAAGAACTCCACGCTGGTGGGCACGCCGTCGAGTGGCGGTACCACCTGGTACGAGGTGTCGCCCTGCAAGACCTCGATCCGGTTACCGGCGGCGTCGACGACCGAGCTGGAATTGTCCACGCCGGCCGACGCCGTGCCATTGCCCATGACCATAGCGAGCGCTGCGATGCCCGCGACCGCGACAGCGCGAGTGAAGCTCTTGTACCCAACGCGAGATGTGCTGATGTCCGTCATGCCGACCCCATTCAGAGTGCTTCAAATCAGAAGTGAAGAAATATGCGAAGCGTAGCCACGGGGGCGCACAGAATCTCGGTATTGATCAGAAGTTCACGACGAAGTTCCTGCGTCCGAGGGCTGCACGCTCGGCGGCCCGTGCGATTGGAGCATCGTCTCGGTAGGTTGACTTCATGCGTTATGGAGTGACGCTGCCACCGTTCATGGAGTGGTCAGACCCGTTGACGGTTGTCGAGATGGCCGCCGAGGCCGATGAGGCGGGCTGGGATGGCTTCTTCCTGTGGGATCACGTGACGTGGAACCCTGCCTGGGGTGGCACGCCGCCCATCGCTGACGCGTGGACGTGCCTGGCCGCCGCGGCGACCGCGACCTCGCACGTGTTGCTGGGGACGGTGGTGACGCCGCTCGCGCGTCGTCGGCCGCAGATCGTGGCTCGTCAGGTCCTCACCGTCGACCACCTCTCGGGTGGACGCGCGCTCCTGGGTGTTGGTTTGGGCGCCGACTACGACTTCGAGGTCTTCGGGGAGCGGCTGACTGCTCGCGGTGAGGTCCTCGACGAGTCGTTGGCCGTCCTGACGGCATTGTTCACTCGTGGGCCGGTCGACTTCGACGGCACGTATTACCACGTGCATTGTCCGCCGATGCTCCCGACGCCAGTGAACGGCGCGATCCCGATCTGGGTCGGAGGTCACTGGCCGAACCGGGCGCCGTTCGATCGGGCGGCTCGCTTCGACGGCGTCGTTCCCCGCAAGGCCGACGACGAAACGGGGCTGGTCACCACCGATGACCTCCGTGCGATCCGGGTCGCGATCGGGCGGGCGGACGATTTCGCATACGTGGCCAGTGGCTCGACATCCGGTCCCGATGATGTTGCCGCGGTATCGGAGTGGGTGGGGGCAGGTGCGACGTGGTGGCTGGAGAGTATGTACCCGTTCGGTGGGCGCGCCGGGCAGATGCGGGACCGTCTGCGGGCCGGCCCACCTCGCGTCCCGGGTCGGTAGAGACCTTGGGCAGGGGGTCTTCGATGCGCGTGTGTCGATGTCGGCGATCGTCACCCGGTGTTTCGGGGTCACCGGGGACGGTGTGAAGTGTCTTGCTCGGTGTCGAGTACTTCCTGGCTGGCGGCCCAGGACGCGAGGAGCTTGAGGGCGTCGGCGGTGGGTGTGCCGGCGGCGGCGGTGTAGATGTTGAGTTGGAGGCCCGGTTCGGAGGGCAGATCGAGTGCTTCGAAATCGAGGTCGAGTTGACCGACGGCAGGGTGGCGCAGTCGTTTTCGACCGCTGCGGTGGAAGCGCACGTCTTGTGATGCCCAGCGTTGCCGGAACAGTTCGCTCTGGGTGGACAGTTCCCCGACCAGAGCGATGAGCGCTTTGTCGTGGGGGTTGCGACCCGCTTCGAGTCGGAGCATGGCGGCGGCGTCCTTGGCGATCGTGTCGTAGTCGACGAAGAACACTTCGGCTTGCCGGGGATGGAGGTAGACGAATCGGGTGGTGTTGGCCGGACGGCGAGGGTCTGCGAGCACGGGGGAGTACAGGGCCCGGGCGAGGTCGTTCATCGCGAGGATGTCGTGGCGGCCGTTGCGGATCCACGCAGGTGCGTCGGTGGTGGCGTCGAGTATTTGCTGGATCGCCGGGCGAACCGTCATCGACTGGGTGCGGGGGCGACGGGTGCTGCTTACTCGCGATTGGCGGGCGAGGGCGAGGAGGTGGTCGCGTTCGGCGTCGTCGAGTTGCAGGGCGCCGGCGAGGGAATCCAGAACGCTGTCGGAAGCACCGGATAGGTTGCCGCGTTCCATGCGGACGTAGTAGTCGACCGAGACACCGGCGAGCATGGCTACCTCTTCGCGGCGCAGGCCTTTGACTCGGCGGTTACCTCCGTAGACGGGGAGTCCGCTCTGCTCGGGGGTGATGCGTGCGCGCCGCGTGCTGAGGAATTCGCGGATTTCGGTGCGCAGGTCGATCGAGCTCATGAGTCCACGGTAGGTAGTAACCGCTGGGTGTGGGAGGTACTGGCAGTACCCGGAACGTCCGTGACTCCCCGGACGACCCGAATAGAGGTCGACTGGAAGGCATGAAAGCGACGTACATGTTCGGAGCGGGCGATGTCCGCGTCATCGATGTCCCTGATCACACCATCCAATCGTCCACCGACGCTCTCGTACGGATCGTGCGGGCCTGCGTCTGTGGCAGTGACCTGCATCCCTACCACTCCATGGGTGTCGACCCTGCGGGCACGTCGATGGGGCACGAGTTCATCGGTGTCGTCGAAGCGGTCGGTTCGGACGTGCGGACGGTGCGGGTCGGTGACTTCGTCATCGCGCCGTTCGCGGTGTCGTGTGGCACCTGTGTGTTCTGTGCCCAGGGTCTGCAGACCTCATGCGTGCGCGGCGGGTTCTGGAACGACGCCGCGCTGGGTACGGCGGGTGGTCAGGCCGAAGCAGTCCGCGTGCCGCTGGCCGACGGAACGCTGGTCACGGCGCCGGTCTGCGAGGACGACGACGATGCGCTGCTCGACTCCTTGTTGACGTTGTCGGATGTGTACGGCACCGGCTGGCATGCTGCGGTCCGCGGAGGCGTCGGCGAGGGCAGTGTCGTGACCGTGATCGGTGACGGGGCGGTGGGATTGCTGGCGGTGCTGTCGGCTCGCCAACTCGGCGCCGAGCAGATCGTGTTGATGGGTCGGCACCAGGTGCGGACCGATCTCGGTCGCGAGTTCGGTGCAACCGATGTGGTCGCCGAGCGCGGCGAGGAGGGCATCGCGAGGGTTCGCGAGCTGACCGGCGGACTGGGCAGCGCGATCGTCCTCGAGGCGGTCGGTCACCGGCCCGCCTACGACCAGGCGGTGGGCGTCGTCCGCGCGGGCGGAGTGATCAGTCGGGTGGGGGTGCCTCAGTACGAGGACGCACCGGTCGGGTTCGGGAGCCTGTTCGGACCGAACGTCACGCTGACCGGTGGTCCGGCGCCGGTGCGCGCGTATATCGAGCGCCTACTTCCGGCGGTCCTGGAGGGCACCGTGCAGCCGGGGAGGGTGTTCGACCGGACCGTCGGCCTGGATCAGACGCCGCTGGGTTACGCCGCGATGGATTCCAGGGAAGCGCTCAAGGTCGCGGTCCGGCCGTGACGACCGGGGTTTCCGGTCGGGCTCCCGCTTTTCGGTGCCGCTCCCTTGCTCGTCGGGCTGGCGCCGACGGGATGGTGGATGATCGCCTCCCGTGCGGTGCAGGGAATCGGTGCGGCGATCGTCGCACCGACCTCGTTGGCGTTGATCACGACCTATTTCGACGGCGAGGCCCGCAATCGGGCGATCGCCTGGTACGCCGCAACCGCCGGTATCGGTGCCAGCCTCGGTCTCCTCGTCGGGGGTGCGCTCACCGAGTGGGTCTCCTGGCGAGCGGCGTTCCTGGTCAACGTCCCGATCGCGGTCGCGTTGATAGCGTGGTCCGGCACGGTGCTCGTGGAAACGCCACGTCGAACGGGGCAGTTCGATGTGATCGGTGCGCTCGCTGCCACACTGGGCATGGGCGCCGTCATCTTCGGGATCATCGAATCCGCCGACGCTGGATGGGGATCGGCCCGGGTGCAGGCTGCTCTGGTCGTCGGGGTGGTCCTGCTGGTTGCGCTGATCGTCCACGAGGGCCGGGTGCGGCAGCCGATCCTGCCCCTGCGGTTGTTCTACAGTCGCGAACGCAGCGGCGCCTACACCGCTCGGCTGCTCTACCTCGGGGCGATGATCCTTGAGTCTATCGGCGCAAACCCGGTCCTTCAGGTCATGGATAGCCGATCTGGATCTGTCGGACTGTGGGGCTGGTGTCTAGGTCATGGCGGGGAGGGTGGTGAAGCGGGCGTTCAAGTACCGTTTCTATCCGACTGCGGTGCAGGCGGAACAGCTTGCCCGAACGTTCGGGTGCACCCGGTATGTCTACAACCGGGCGTTGGCCGAGCGGACGCGGGCCTGGTCGCAGGAGCAGCGACGGGTCACCTATGCGGACACCTCGAAGATGCTCACCGGATGGAAGCGGGACACCGAGACGGAGTGGTTGTCGGAGCCGTCGAAGGGGCCGCTGCAGGAATCGCTGCGGCAGTTGCAGGGCGCGTTCGACAGGTTCTGGCGCACGCAGACCGGATACCCGCAATTCAAGAAGAAGGGCCAGTCGAAGGATTCGGCGACCTACTTCTCGAACTGCTTCACCTACCGCGGCGGGCAGATCCGGTTGGCCAAGCAGTCCGAACCGCTGGATATTCGGTGGTCGAGGCCGTTGCCGGAGGGGGCCGTGCCGTCGCAGGTGACGGTGTCGCGTAATGCTCGTGGTCAGTACCATATTTCGATTCTCGTCGAGGACACGATTCCCGAACTCGAGCCGGTCGATCGGGTGGTCGGGCTCGATGCCGGGATCACCAGCCTGTACACGCTCTCGACGGGGGAGAAGATCACCAACCCGCGCCATGAGCGTAGGGACCGTGAGCGGCTGGCGAAGGCGCAGCGGATGCTGGCCAAGAAGGAGAAAGGATCGCGTAACCGGGCGAAGGCCCGATTGAAGGTCGCGAAGATTCATGGTCGGATCGCCGATCGGCGTCGCGATTATCTGCACACACTTTCCACTCGTTTGGTGCGCGAAAATCAAGTGACCGCCATCGAGGATCTGAGTGTGCGGAATATGGTGAAGAATCGGTCGTTGTCTCGGGTGATCTCGGATGCGGGGTGGTTCGAGTTCCGGTCGATGCTCGAGTACAAGGCCGACTGGTACGGGCGGCGGGTGGTGGCGGTCGATCGGTTCTGTCCGTTGTCGAAGACCTGCTCGGTGTGCGGGGAGGTCGCCTCGGCGATGCCGCTGACTGTGCGGGAGTGGACGTGCCGGTGCGGCGTCGTCCATGATCGGGATGTGAATGCGGCGAGGAATATTTTGGCCGTCGGACTGACGGTGGCAGCCTGCGGAGAGGGTGTGAGACCCCCTCGCACCTAAGGTGCGGGGCGGCGACGTCGGTGAAACAGGAACCTCGAGGCGCGAGTCTGGAGGGGAATCTCGGTCGTTCACGGCCGAGAGGAAGTCAGCGGGTTCTTCTACTTCACCACCCAATTGCTCCAGGACGGGTTCGGTTTCTCCCCACTGCAAGCCGGCCTCGGGTTTCTGCCGATGACCCTCGTCAACTTCGCCGTCGCACTCGCGGTGCCCCGGCTGAGCGCCCGGCTGTCGAACGGGATTCTGCTCGCCACCGGACCGCGCTGACCCTGGCCGGCATGGCATGGCTGAGCCGCATCGGCGCACTCGATGCATATCTCGCAGACGTTGCACTGCCGATGATCCTGGTGGGCGCTGGGCAGGGCCTGGCGTTCGGGCCGCTGACGAACGCAGGAGTCGCCGGTGTGGACTCGGCGGACGCCGGCGCGGCCTCCGGACTGGTCAACACGGCCCACCAACTCGGGATGGCACTCGGTCTGGGCATCCTCGTCGCACTCTCGGCGAACGCAGGCGGCGCCCTCGACCGGCCGGCAGCGGTGACCGACCACGTCGGCGCCGCCCTCACCGGCAGCGCCATTCTGCTCGTGCTCGCGTTGGCCGTCGTGCTCACGGTGATCGTGCCCGCCGCACGACACCGCACTGCGGGTCCGGGCACCTCGTCCGACAAACACACTCAGCACCCTGTGACCGACCCCAAGGTTGAAGCATGACCATCCCACTACTGACACTGAACAATGAAACAACCATGCCGGCACTGGGTTTCGGTGTGTTCCAGACGCCGCCCGATGCCACGATTACCGCGGTCGAGGCGGCGCTGCAAACCGGATACCAGCACATCGACACCGCTGCTGCCTATCAGAACGAACGCGAGGTCGGCGAAGCCATACGCCGCTCGGGCGTCGATCGCGCGGACGTCTTCATCGAGACCAAGATCTGGATTACCGATTACGGCTACGACGCGACCCTGCACGCCTTCGGCAAGAGCGCCCGCAAACTCGGAGTCGGCCAAATCGACCTGCTGATACTGCACCAGGCGCTACCCGGCGAATTCACCCTCACCATCGAGGCCTACAAGGCACTCGAGACGCTGCTCGCGGACGTCCGCGTCCGCGCCATCGGTGTCAGCAACTTCATGCCCGACCACCTCACGCGACTGCGTGACGAAACATCCGTGGTGCCGGCGATCAACCAAATCGAGGTGCACCCGTACTTCCGGCAATCCGACGTGCTCACCGCCAACGCCGAACACGGAATCGTGTCCCAGGCATGGTCGCCGATCGGTGGTATCACCTTCTACCGCGACGGTTCCCACGGCTCCACTCTCGACGACCCCACCATCAAGAGCATCGCAGCGGCGCACGGCAAGTCGCCGGCCCAGGCGATGCTGCGGTGGCACCTGCAGCAGGGCCGCCAGGTGATCCCGAAGTCGGTCACCCCGTCGCGTATCACCGAGAACTTCGACGTCTTCGACTTCGATCTCACCGAGGACCAACTTGCCGCGATCGACGCTCTCGACACCGGTGTGCGCGGCGGTCCGGAGCCCGACCACATCACCCGCGAGACATTCGGTCTCGAAATTTCCGAAGCCTGAGGAATCTCATCGGATACATCAAACTCATTTGATGTATCTGGTGGTAGTCTGGTGTTGTGGTGTTGGTGCGTCAACCAGTCCCGTCGTTCGTGCAGCTGGCTGCTCATCCGTTGCGGTGGCAGCTGATGGCAGCGCTGTCCGGCGGCGATTACCGGGTCCGGGAGATGGTGACTCTGCTGGGTGAGTCGCAGAACCTCATCTCCTACCACCTGCGCCTGCTGCGGGACGGCGGGCTGGTGAGGGCTACCCGCAGCAGCTTCGACGGCCGCGACAGCTACTACCACCTGGATCTGGACTGCTGTGCCGAGATGCTGACCGGTGCGGGCGCCGCGCTGCACCCGGCGCTCGGGTTGATTCCTACTGCCCCGCAGTTCGATTCGCAGGCACCTGCGTCGGTGCTGTTCGTGTGTACCGGTAACAGTGCCCGTTCCGTGATCGCGGAAGCTCTGCTGCGGCAGCGCACCAACAGCCGGGTCGAAGCACGCAGTGCCGGCACCCGCCCTAAACCGATAATGCACCCGAATGCGGTGCGGGTGCTGCGAGAAGAGTTCGGGATCGACATCTCCGGCCAGAATCCCCGGCGCCTGGACGCACTCGCAGACCACCGGTTCGACACGGTAATCACCCTGTGCGACAAGGCTCGTGAAGTCTGTCCGGAGTTCGGTGAGGGCACGCGCTGGATCCACTGGAGCATCCCCGACCCGTCGGAGGCAGGCGGCACCGACGAGGACACCTACCCGGCCTTCCACGCGACCGCCGCCGACATCGACACCCGCATCCGGTACCTGGTGCCGAACCTCACCACCGAAACGTGAAAAGGAGCTTGTGATGACGACCCCACGCGACGACTACGTCAGCGTCCGCTACCTGGTCGACGATGTGCCCGCAGCCATCGACTTCTACACCCGCCACCTCGGCTTCACCCTGCACACAAATCCTGCCCCGGCCTTCGCCGACGTGATCCGCGGCTCGCTGAGGCTCCTGCTGTCGGGGCCGGCCAGTTCGGGGGCTCGCGCAACCCCGGCCGACAATGCCGGTGCGGGGAGGAACCGCATTCACCTCATCGTCGGCGACCTCGACGCCGAAGTCACCCGCCTGCGTGATGCCGGTGTCGCGTTTCGCAGCGATGTGGTCGCCGGTCCGGGCGGGCGTCAGATCCTGATCGCCGACCCGGCAGGCAACCTGATCGAACTGTTCCAGCCCGTCGCCTGAGGAGCCGGCGACATCGGCTGCCCGGCTACGTCTCGCCGATCGCGCACGAGGCGACGCGCTACCGTGAACGCCGTCCACCGTGATCTCGACAACGGGGAGTGGTGAGCGAAGATGTGGATCAGGTGTTTCCAAGAATCCCCGAACGCATCCGGGGTGCTGCTGTGCTTTCCGCATGGTGGTGGTACGGCGAGCGCCTATCGACAGTTGGCCGAGGCACTGTTCCCGCGGATCGAGTTGCTGGCGGTGCAGTATCCGGGTCGGCAGGATCGCCTCAGCGACGAGATGATGTCCGACGTCGGCGCTATCGCGGAGCAGGTTGTGCGCGAGTCGACTCCGCCCGCGGGTAGGCACCTCGGAGTGTTCGGTCACAGCATGGGTGCAACGATTGCGTTCGAGGCGGCGCGGCGTTTCGAGCAGCGAGGTCAGGCGCTCGCAGCATTGTTCGTCTCTGGTCGAACAGCACCGAGTGTCGTCCAGCCGACGGCGTTGCACTTGGCAAGCAATCAGGCCTTGCTCGACGACATGCGCCGGCTCGGGGGTGCGGACTCCAATGTGGTGCAGATACTGGTCGAGAACCCCGACCTTGCAGAGCTGGTGCTACCGAGCGTGCGTAACGACTACAAGGCCGTGGAGACCTACAGGTACAAATCCGGGCCGGACGTGTCATGTCCGATCATTGCCCTTCGCGGCGACGCCGACCCATCGGTGACCGACGCCGACATCCGGCTCTGGAGCGAATTCACGACCGGGACCTTCGACACCTGCGAATTCTCCGGCGGCCATTTCTATATCGATGACCACGCGAACGAGATCGCTTCCCTGGTCGGCTCGCGGTTCAACTGAGCCGGACGAACAGGCAGCAGACCGATCAGGAATAAAGAAGCGCCGGTCCCAGGACTGCCCTTAGCGTGGACACCGAGCGGTCGCCGACGCGGCCGCCGGACCCTGAGGAGACGAGTATGAGTGCCACGATCCGCAGCCTGGTGATTCCGGTGTCCGACCTGGACGCCGCGAAGGCGGTCTACACCGCGCTGCTCGGCGAACCGCACACCGACCAGCCCTATTATGTCGGATACAACGTCGACGGCTTCGAGGTCGCTCTGAATCCAGGCGAGGAAGGCGGGGGACCGGTGGCCTTCGCCGACGTCGAGGATCTCGATGCGAGCCGCGCGACCCTGCTCGCGGCAGGTGCGACCGAGCGGAGCGCCCCGCGCCAGATCGCCCCGGAGGCGCGAGTGTGCGTGCTTGCCGACGCTGACGGAAACCCGATCGGTCTGCGCGGCAAGTAGCAGTCGCCGTGGCCGGGACCGCCACCGTATTCGGCGGTCCCGGCCGTTATCGCTGGATCATGGGTGACGCCCGAATCGGCTGGTGGACACGGCGTTCGCTCAGTCGACGCCGATACATCGAGAGGGCACCAGATCCAGCACCACGATTACCTTGCGGCGCCCAGCAGTTCGTCGGAGATGATCCGCATCTGGATCTCGCTGGTGCCCTCGAAGATCTTCGTCAACCGGGCATCGCGCCAGTGCCGTTCCACCTGGAAGTCGGTGGTGTACCCGGCACCGCCGTGAATCTGCACGGCCTCACTGGTCACCCGCTCGGCCATCTCCGTCGCCACCAGCTTGCACATCGACGCCTCCAACGAGCACCGACGGCCGGTGTCGATATCGGTGGCCACCGCATACATCAACTGCCGGGCGGCCTCGATGTCGGCGGCCATCGTCGCGATCTTGAACCGCAGATGCTGGAAGTCGGCCAACTCGTGCCCGAACTGACGGCGGGTGTGCAGGTACGCGATCGAATCCTCCAACGCACCCCGAGCCAGACCGATCGCCCGGGCCGCGGTGTGCGCCCGCCCGACCTCGAGACCGGAGACCGCCAGGTAGAAACCCCTGCCCTCCTCGCCGAGCATCGCGGACGCGGGCACCCGGAAGCCGTCGAACGACAACTCCCACGTGCTCCACCCGAAATACCCGATCTTGCGGATCTTCGTCCCGCTGATCCCTTCGGGGAAGCCTCCGCGCTGCTTGTCGATCAGGAACGCGCTGATCCCGCGGTGCGGTTTCGCCGGATCCTTGGTCGGGTCGGTGCGCGCGAACAACACCAGGTAGTCGGCCTCGTCGGCGTAGGTGCACCACATCTTCGTGCCACTGATCACCCAGTCGTCGCCGTCGCGGGTCGCGCGGCAGGAGATGTTCGCGACGTCCGAGCCGGCCTCGGCCTCGGACAGGGCGTACGCGCCGAGGTACTCACCGCGGGCCACCTTCGGCAGCAACGCCGCCTCCTGCTCCGCGGTGAAGCCGCCGCCCATCCCGTTGCCGCGGGCCAGCAGCCCGGACACACTCATCCACGCCCGCGACAACTCCTCCGCGACCAGGCAGTACTCGAACACACCGAGGCCGAGACCGCCGTGCTCCTCGGGGATCATGATCCCGAAGAACCCGACCTCGGCCATCGCCTTCTTCAACGTGTCCGGGATCGTGCCCTGCACCGGATCCAACTCGTTCGCGACCGGCAGCACCTGCGTCATCGCGAACTCGCGAGCCAGGTCCCGGATCGCCAGGCGGTCCTCGGTGAGATACCGCGGTGAATCTGTCCGCGGCTGCGACGGCCGATGCGTCATGAAGGCTCCTTCGGTTTTGCACAAGGCTACATCTATTTGTGCGGCCAAATCTAGACCCCATCGGCGATACTGTCATTCCCTCTACTGCAAGCAAGGTCGCGCATCTGAGAAGGCTGCGATTGACATGAACGCTACTCGTGAGGGAATGTGGCCGTACAAAACCTTCGACAGGCCCTCCGCCGACCTGCCGCCACGATCGAGTGGATCGGCCTAGGGGCGGCCTAGGGGTGGGGGAGTGGATTCGCGTCCCTGGCGCCGAGTAGTGCTGTCATCACAGCGATCTCGTTGCTCTGATCGCGGATCATCCCGCGTGCGACGCGGCGGATCGGTTCCGAGGCGACCGCGTGGATGGCTGCCTCAGCCATCTCGACGCCTCCCTGGTGGTGCCGGATCATGAGTTGCAGGAAGAGTGACTCCGCGTCTGCTCCGTGCAGGCCGGCAAGGCGGGTGATCTCGCTGGTGCTTGCAGTTCCCGGCATTGGTGCGCCGCCCTGTTCGCTCATGACGTGATCGGAACCGTGCATCCACTGCATCGGCCGCGCTGTGGTGAAGGGTTCGTCGAAGAGATTGAGCCAGCCGCGCATCGTCGCGATCTCGGAAGTCTGCGCGGCGACGATCTGGTCGGCGATGACCCGGATCTGCGGGTCGACGTCCCGCGGCAGTGTCTGGGCGATCAGCACCGCTTGCTCGTGGTGCACCGACATGTCCTGTGCGAAACCGACGTCGACCGGGGACAGCTGAACCCCGACGACGCCGGTGTCGCGCGCCGACTGCAGCCACATTCCGGCTGCAATCCCGCCGGCACCGAGCAGCACGGCGCACAGCAATAGAATGATGGGACGGCGGAATGGCGACCGCCGCATGTCACTGCCCATAGGTCGGAGCCTGATTCGCCGGTGCTTGATAGACGGAGTTGTCCAACTGCAGCGCCATGAAACCGTTGTCGCTGCACGAGGTCCAGATCTGGTTGCCGTGGAATTCCGGTGGCGAGAAGCACCAATCCGCGGACAGGTCGCCGAACGCCACCATTCCTGCGCGTGGGCCGAACGCGATCCGCGGATCCGTCTTGCCCTCGAAGACGGCGTGGGCGAGCGGAACGAAATCGAAGAGGGACACACCGATCAGCGACGACAGAGCGTGTGGTGAATTGGTCAGCTGGAGATTCTTGCCGGTCTGCGCCGGCGGGTTGTAGTAGGCGACCTCCCGGATGTGGCCGAGGTCGCGGATGTCGAACACACGGATCCCGGACGACTCCCAGGAACACGCGAGTGCGGTCGGGTCCGCGGGGCGGTCGACCACGCAGTAGTGCGGATCGTAGGAGAAGACCGAGCCGCCTTGCGAGGACCGAAGGTTCGCGGCGGTGTTGGCGGGAAGCTGGATCTCGAGCTTGATCTTCTGCACGATGTCGGCGTGCGCCGGGTCGGCGACGTCGAAGACCTTGATTCCACCGCCGCCCGTTTCGTCGACGGTGAAGATGTAGGGCTTTCCGTCGTACGTGACCGGAATGCTGTGCTGGTTGAAGAACCCGTCGGTCCACAGGTACGTGGCGAGTTGCGGGACGGTGGGATACGGTTCGCCGCGTTGGACAGCGCTGATGTCGAGGACGGTGATCCCACCGAGGTTGGACAGGTACATCCGGTTCCCGTCGGGGGTGATGCCGAAACCGTGCCCGCCGAGTCCGTGCAATCCCTGCCAGATGATCCGTGGCTCGGCCGGGTTTCGGATGTCGATGGCGCTGAGGAACCCCGGGGCGGGTCCGGACACCCAGTAGGTGTTGCCGTCGGGGGAGAAGCCGCCTTCATGCGAGATGAACGGCAGCGGCATGGTGACATCGGTCCCGGCACCTCGGTTCAGCAACCGGGGGTGGGCGCAGTCGGAAATGTCGTAGACGGAGAAGTAGCCGGTGCCTGCGGCGGCCGGGACCGCGGTGGCTGCGAGCAACTTGCGTGCCTTGTTGACCTTCAAACTCTCCCAGGTGCCACCCAGCATCGCGGGTTCGTTCAGGGTCGTGGACAGCACCGGCTGCGCGGGGTTCGACACGTCGAGTACCTGCACGCCGGGTGTGTCGGGGTCGAGCAGGTTCCCGGGGAAGAACGTGCTGGTGTAGGAGCAGTGGTCGTAGGTCACCGACAGCAGGCCACCACCGCGATCCTGCAGGCCCCCGAGCAGCGACATGTTGCATCGATAACCCTGGGTGCTTCGTCCGCTGTTGCGGTCTTCGGCCGGAACGTCGCCCTGCATACCCGTCTCCGGCAGCGAACCGGGACCGCAGTCGGCCCGCGGGACGGCCGTCGACCCGACGTCGTTGAAGAAGAACGTCTCGGCCGACGCGACGGCGGGTGCGGGGCTCGTCGCGACCCCGAGGACGACCGACACGGCAAGGGCTGAGGTAGCCACACCTCGCCGCATTCTGGCGATCCGCATCACCAACTCCCCCCGACGGTGGGCTCGACTACGCGAACGCTAGCAATCAGTACTCCAGTTCACACACAAATCGGCCAACTCCGCGAAACCCGTGTGCGGGCGGGCGACTGTCCCGCCGGAGTGGGGGCGGAGTGGGACGGATCCCTACACTGTGTCCCGTGCGAATCGCGACCTTCAACATCAACGGGATCCGCGCGGCGCAGCGGCGCGGCTTCGAGGACTGGCTCGGCGAGCGTGAACCCGACGTCGTCGCGCTGCAGGAGGTCCGCGCTCGTGCCGCCGCCATCCCGCCGGGGGTGTTCGGCCGGTATCACCTCGCATACGACGAGGGCGAGTTCGCCGGCCGCAACGGTGTCGCGATCCTCACTCGATGCGCACCCGTCGCGGTTCGAACGTGGAGCGGCACGGCGTTGGTGCAGGCACCGGGTGAAACGCACATCGAGAGAGTCGAACTGGAGCCGGAGCCGTTGGCTCGGGGTCTGGGGGAGTTCGCGAACCATGGTCGGTACATCGAGGTCGACCTCGCCGAGTCGCCGATCACCGTCGTCTCGATGTATCTGCCGAAGGGCGGCCTGCCTGCCCATCTCCAGAAGCCCGGGCGGATGCGGGAGGCCCCCGACGGGGGCGTCCGCTACGACCGCAAGATGCGCTTTCTCTCCGCGTTCGCGCGCCAGCTGACCCGCTCGCGCCGCACGGCTCGCGCGCGGGGCAGAGAACTGCTGTTGATGGGTGACCTCAACATTGCGCACACCCGGTACGACGTACGGAACTGGCGGCGCAGCAATCAGGCCGAGGGCTATCTGCCGGAGGAGCGCGAGTGGTTCGACTCCATCGTGTCGCCGCGCACCCTCGTCGACGTCGTCCGGCGACACCATCCGGACGTCGACGGTCCGTACTCGTGGTGGTCGTGGCTGGGAAAGTCGTTCGTGAACGATGTCGGGTGGCGCATCGACTACCACCTCGCGACGCCGCAACTGGCGCGGACGGCGGTCACGGCCGGCACCGACCGGGACCCGGCGGCGGATCGCCGGATGAGCGATCACGCGCCGGTCGTCGTCGACTACGAATTCTGAGCTGCGCCGGTCACCTCGTTCGCCGTGAGGCTGGAGGGTCAGGTGGTCAGCTTCATGGACAGGAAGGCCAGGGTTGCCCCGAACTCCCGGATCTGGCTGGGCTGGTCCGGCCGGCATGCCCAGGTGATCAGGTCTCGATCGGCTACCAGGTCGGCGGCGCGCCGACGTGACTCTTCGGGGTCGGGCGGTGTCGCCCGAAGCGCATCACCCAGCCGGCTCAGGGGTTCGACGAGCGGGATGAGTTCGGAAGGCGGGCGGTTCTCCGGTGTGAAAACCTGCTGAGCGCTCTTGATCACCGTCATCGCCGCGAGCCACGAACCTTCCCAGGTACCGGCCTGGTCATTCGGAGGATGCATGGCGCCAGCGTAGACATCGGGGTACGAGTCTCGCTGGGACTTCATCGGCCTGCCCCCCGACCGCACCGAATGTTGCGTCCGCAACCGCACGGACGATCGACTCATCGGCGATGGGCGCGCACGGGCCTTCTACGGCTGTGCGACGACGGTGTTTCCGTTGTCGTCGGTGCAGTTGATCGTGTAGCCGATCTCCGCCGATTCCGGGTCTCCCGCGAGGCGGCATTCCCACCCGTCGAAGCTGTACACCGGTTCACTCTTGTCGCGTCCCGTGAAGTACTTCGTGAGCATCGTGTGCGCCTCGTCGCACCGGAGTGTCCCCTTCACGATGACCACGGTCGCGGGCTTTCCCGTCTCCGGGTAGGTAACGGGGCCACACTGATTCGATCCGCGGGCCTGCTGGGGAAGCGGTGCGGCGGTGGGCGCGATCGGTGGTGGGGTCGCGCCGGGAATGCTCACCGGCAGCGGCGTGAATTCAAATTTGTACCCGTCCGTGGCGACGGTAAAGCCCTTGCCCGTCGCATCCTCCCGGCACGAGACTCCCGAGAACTGCACATTGCAACTGAATCCGTCGACCGCGAGGGTGGTGTCATAGGGGAGGACATTGGCGTTGCCGGGAAAGAGTGCCTCGTTCCAGTTCTGGAAGTTCGGCTCCTTCCCCGCCTCGACCGCGATGAGGTCGGCCTCGGCGGGCGGGCCGCCGTCCGGCGACGCGATCTGCGGGGTTCCCGGGACTCCCAAAGGCCCCGCGGTGGGATGCGAAGCGCATCCGGCGAGCTTCTTGTCGGGAATGATCGCACACAACCATTTTCCCGACGGCGTGACGAAGCCGAACGCGTCGCTCTCCGGGTCGCTCGACGCGTACTGCTTCGCGTCGACGCCGTTGACGGCCGGTTCGGCTGACGGTGGCTCACTCGAGGCGCTCGGTGCGACGGACTCGGTGCCGTCGGTCGACGACGCATCCTGGGTGCAGGCGGCGAGAAGAAGAGACGAGGCACCGGCGATCGAGGCCAGAGCCACCGCGGACCGCCGTCGAATCCTGGTCATGCGTCACACCCCTTTCGGTTCGGTCCGCGGGACCGATCGCCTGAGATGTTCCCACGAATACCGGGGTGTCGCGTCGCATCGACGGATCGGCCCCGAACACTCCTGGTGGTGGGCGAGCGGGCGTGGGCCGTCGATCCCGCGGTTCGAAAACGTGACGATGCTAGAATTCTGGGGCGTTGTCGCAGGTCCAGCAGTTGATGTACCCCGGATCTTCCTGTCGGAGTCGCCCGGCCGAGGAGGCCGTTCCATGGCTGAGTCATCGGTATTACCCGCGGATCTCGGCGGCAGCCCGGATCTCGAACGCATCGTCCTCGAACACGCGTATCGCGGCGCGCACCTGCAAGTCGCACTGCGTGGTGTGCTTGCGCTCTTCATCGCGTTGACACTGCTGTTCGTCCCGCCCATGAACGATGCGAATGTGTGCCTGGCGATCCTGACCGGCTACGCATTCTGGACCGTCGGGCTCGCGCTGTGGACCCGCCGAGGAGGTCCGGGTCCGGTGAACGCGATGTGGCTCGCCCTGTTCGTGGACCTTGCGGTCATCGGTAGCCTCACGCTGTTGACCGGTATTGCGGCGCAACAGAGTTGGACCGCCGACATCTTGACCAACGGACTGTTCGTGATCCCGTTACTGGCCTGCACTCAGCTACGCCCGGGTGTCTGCGCTTCCGTGGTCGTGCCCACGGTGCTGGTGTTCCTCGCCGCCAGTTGGGCCACGATGGCGTCGAACGAGGAACCGTGGTCGTCCATCCTGCTCAGCACGATGGCACTCGCCATCCTCTCGGCGGGCGCAGTCGTGCTCAGTAGAATTCAACGATCCAGAGTGCTCACCATCGGTCACCTCGTCCACGACCGCACCGCCCTGCTCGCGGAGTTGATGGGCCTCGAACAGCGCGAACGACGTGCGTTGTCCGAGCAACTCCACGACGGGGCGCTGCAATTCGTGCTTGCCGCGAAGATGGATCTCGACGACCTCACCGGCAGCGCCGATCCGGAGGCCGTCGATCGCATCACCCACGCACTCACCGAATCCGCGTCTCTGTTGAGGGCCACCGTCTCGGAACTCCATCCCACGGTGCTCGATCGCGTCGGACTTGCCCGTGCTCTCGGCGACATCGTCCGGTCCGCCCAGGCGCGCGGCGGTTTCGACGTGGATCTCCAGACCGTGGAATGGGACGACGACTTACGCACGTCGGCCGACGACGTGCTGTTCAGCGCCGCACGCGAATTGCTCAGCAACGTGGTCAAGCACGCGAGAGCCCGGACCGTCCGGGTCGAACTGACTCGGACGGGTGAGCATGCGGTCCTCGACGTCACCGACGACGGATGCGGCATCTCCCGTGAAGCGATCGACCGCAGTCTCAGCCGAGGGCACATCGGACTCACGTCGCACGAACTCCGCGTCGTCGCGGCCGGCGGCAGCTTCTCCGTCCGCCCGGGACCACGTGCGGGGACGGTTGCCCACATCGAGATGCCGTTCGAGGTCGTGACAGCGTCCGATTCCCTCACGATCTCGGCGCACTAGTCCATCACTCGACGCCGAGCATCACCTCGGTGGACTTCACGAGCACCGTCGCAGCCACGCCGGCCTGCAGACCGAGTTCCTCGACCGCCTCCTTCGTGATGGACGCGGTGACGATCTGCTCGCCTCCGTCGAGACGCACCTTCACTGTCGCCATCACACTGCCGAGGGTGACCTCGGTGATCGTTCCGGTGAGCTGGTTCCGGGTGGACAAACGCATCGTGAACCTCCGTCTCGCGGCCTGTGGTTCCGACGCTAGCCGCAACCACTCCGGAATAGGTGAGGTTGGACCTCGAGTCAGTCGGAGGTGACGGTCGACGGACTCGGTTCCAGGAGCGCAGTCAGACAGGTGGGCCCCAGGCCGATCTCCGGCCACCCCGCCGAGATCATGATGTCGTGTGGGCGCGTACACGTGCCGAGCCAGTAGTTCGGCTCCGTGCGGTAGGCGGGTACTCCACCCCACTTCCGGGGTGAGCCGGACCGTGGCAGATAGGGGTCGGCAACGCCGACGACAGACCCCAACTGCAGCAGCACCGACAGATACGACCATTGGGTGTCGGGATCCGCCGGATCGGACAGCACCCGTGTCTCGTGGTGTGCGCGCTCGGCGGTCCGCCCCGTGGCGGTCAACGCGAGACGGACGTGGATTCCCGACGAGAACGCGACAATTCCGAGGAGGTCGAGGGTGTGGTGAGTTCCGGACGCGAGAATGGTGGGACCGTGCACTGCGGTCCCACTGGCTGTCGGCGGCGCGAATGCCGGCCAACGCGCTCTGCGCATGCCCACGATGGTGCCCCTACATCGAGGCGGAATCAACGTCCCACGCCCGCGGGCGTGGGACGGGACTCGAGACGGCAGGCGCGGCAGAATGGCGTGAGGACGCGCGAGGCGTCACTTCCGGAACGCTTATCGTGGATGGAGGTCGAGGCGGGTGGAGGACGGAAGGTTCGCAGCGGAGGGAGTGTCCATGGAGTCGCTGCCGGATTCGCGGATGCTGCTCGCGGTCCTCGAATACAGTCCGGCGTTGGTGTTCGTGTCCGAATTCGTGTCCGGTCGGATCGTGTACGTCAATCCCGCGGGTGTCGGCGTCCTCGGATTCGGTGATGCCGTGCATGCGTACTCGAGGACGACGGCGGAACTGTTCACCGACGTCGGCCTCGTGCAGGCGCGTGACGTGGAGTCGGCTCTGGCCGACCGGGGAGAGTGGACCGGGTTGACCGAGTTTCGCCATTTCGTCACGGGCGAGCCGATCCCGATGCTGATTTCGACGTTCGTGCTCGAATACACGGAGACCGGGCCGGCGGTGATCGGGTCGATTGCCCAGGATCGCCGCGGCGCCGAACACGACGAGCAACGCCTGCAGCGCGCATTGGGGGAGTCCGCGTACCGGGCCCGGGAGCAGCAGGCGATCGCCGACCTGAGCCAACTCGCCGTCGGCGGAGACCTCGATGAACTCCTCACGGCGGCGGCTGGGGCGGCGGCCGCGCTGATGGGTGTGCACTGTTCGTCGATCGCACGGGTGGCCGACGACGGCGAACTCACGGTGCTCGCCTACCGCGGTCCCGAGCCCGGTCCGAAGACGTTCTCGCCGGGGCCGGGATCGCAGCCCGGGTACGCCGCTGCAAATGGGTCGGTGATCGTGTGCACCGATCGGGTCCACGAATCCCGGTTCTCCACGGCGGGGATGAGCGGGCGCGGGCTGCAGAGCGGGGTGTGCGTTCCGTTCGGCTCCGAAGAGGTGTGGGGTGTGTTGACGGCGCACAGTCGTCGTCCCCGTGACTACACCGAGCGTGACCTGACCTTTTTGCGTTCGGTGACAGCCGTGCTCTCCGCGGCGATCCGCCGTATCGAGGCCGAGGCCGCGCTGGTGCACCAGAGCTTGCACGACCCGCTGACGGGATTGCCGAACCGCACATTGGCTCGCCGCCGGCTCGACGAGGCCCTGGACGCGGCGCCGCACGGTGGCCCGCGCGTGGCGCTGCTGCTGGTGGATCTCGACGACTTCAAGACCGTCAACGACAGCCTCGGTCACGCGGTTGGCGACGACGCGCTGATCGTGCTCGCCAGGCATCTGCGGTCGGCGGTGCGCCCGGGCGATACCGTTGCCCGCCTCGGCGGCGACGAATTCGTGGTCGTCTGTGAGCACGTCGCGGGCGCGGCGGAGGCGGTCGCGATTGCCGCCCGGATCGCCGGTAGCTTCGCCGACCTGAACCGGGCGCGGTCACTCGAGTGGCCGATCAGTGCCAGTATCGGTGTTGCACTGTCCGATCCCGAGTGCACCCGTGAAGAGCTCGTTCGGCGGGCGGACTCGGCGATGTATCGTGCAAAGGCAGCGGGAGCGGGCGGTTACGCGCTCTACGACGGCACCTTCTAGCGCAGCGGCAGGCCCCCGATCGGTGCGGTGTTGCCGACGCGACACGAAATCGTGGCCACCGCTAGGCACCCTGGGGTGGGGAAATTGTCATCTTGACGCGCTTCGCGACGCGTCGAATACTTGCTGGACACGGCGGTTCCCGTCGGCATTCGACGAGAGAATTCCGCGTTTCGCCCTTGAGAGAGAAAGATATTCGCGTCTTCGACGCTGAACGCGCCGACGTGGATGTCGGATGGAACTGAGGCGCTCGATGGCAGTTTTCGACCCAGACGCGACCCAGGCGGCGTCGATCCGCGCAGTCGGCCACGGGATCGTGGCGGAGTTGGACGCTGCCGGTTTCGCGGGTGCCGAGGAGGTCGGCCGGGGCGGGTTCGGTGTCGTGTACCGCTGTCTGCAGCGTTCGCTCGGTCGAATCGTCGCAATCAAGGTCCTGACGTCGGACCTGGACTCCGAGAACCGCGAGCGGTTCCTGCGGGAGGGCTACGCGATGGGCGGGCTCTCCGGCCACCCGAACATCGTCAACATTCTGCAGGTCGGCGTGACCGAGACCGGTCGCCCGTACATTGTCATGCATTACCACCCCCGCGACTCGCTGGCGGTGCAGATACGCCGAGAAGGTCCGCTGCCCTGGCCGGAGGCGATCAGCATCGGAGTGAAGCTGGCGGGCGCACTGGAGACCGCGCATCGGACCGGCACCCTCCACCGCGACATCAAACCCGCGAACATCCTGCTCACCGACTACGGCGAGCCGCAGTTGACCGATTTCGGCATTGCGCACATCGCCGGCGGCTACGAAACCGCCACCGGCGGGTTCACCGGATCACTGGCGTTCACCGCACCGGAAGTCCTCAACGGCGAATCGCCGACCGCACGTTCGGACGTCTACGGTCTGGGCGCGACGATCTTTTCGCTGATCGCGGGGCGGGCGGCGTTCGAGCGGAAGACCGGCGAGGAACTCGTCGCGCAGTTCGTGAGGATCAGCACCCTGACGGTGCCGGACCTGCGCGCTCAAGGCATCCCGGACGGTGTGTGCGCCGTCATCGAGAGGGCGATGGCGTCGAATCCGTTCGCTCGGCCGGCGTCCGCCGAAGAGTTCGGACACGAACTCCAAGCCGCGCAGCGACACATCGGGTTGCGTTCGGACGCGATGGCGCTGGCACCCCTGGAACCCGCCCAGCCGGCCGAGTCGCATCCGTCGGCGGCGGATGCCGGTGGCTACCGTCAGATCCGGTTCGAGGATTCGGACGGTCAGCGCCCAGTCTTCGCACCGACCGAGCAGATCCAGCCGGAGTCGCACCCCTCGGGCCCGTTCTGGCCACCGACGGGTCCGTCGCCCTGGCCGCCGACGGGTCCGTCGCCCTGGCCACCGACGGGTCCGTCGCCCTGGCCGCCACCGGGAGTGCCGGGGAGCAGTCGGCAGGCCCGCACCCGGCGGCGCCGCATCCTGACCGTGCTCGCGCTGGTGGTGGCGCTGGTGCTGACCGGTGGTGGTTACCTCGTGTTCAGGGAGGCAACCGGACCCGGCGCCGCGGGACCGACCGCCCAGCAAGCGGGTGAGCCCCCGGCCGTCGACCCGACCGCGGCGTGGCGACCGGTCGCCGACGCCCGGGTCGCCCGTCAGCAGACGGCGACGACGGTCGCGGACGGCACCATGTGGGTCTTCGGAGGGTTGGACGACAACGGTGTGTCCGCCCGGCAGGAAGGCTACGACCCGGCCATCGACACCTGGAAGGCCGGCCCCGATCTCCCCGTCCCGCTCAATCATGCGATGGCCGTCACCTACAACGACGAGCCCGTACTCATCGGCGGATGGCAAGCGAAAGGCCAGAACCTGACAGCCGTCGCCTCCGCTCGGGTGATGGCCATGCGCGACGGGCGATGGGTCGATCTGCCCCCGCTGAACGTGCCGCGGGCGGCCGGTGCCGCGGCCGTGGTGGGCGACGAGATCGTGGTCGCCGGGGGACAGGCGGACGGTGGCCTGGTGGCTACGACAGAAGTGTTCGACGGAACGAAGTGGACGACGGTCCCGAACATCCCGACGCCACGGGAGCATCTGGCAGGCGTCTCGGACGGGAAGTACTTCTACGCGATCGGCGGGCGCGATCTGGCGTCGGATCAGAACACGGCCGCGGTCGAACGTTTCGATCCGGCTGCGGGAACGTGGGCGACGCTGCCCGGCATGCCCACCCCCCGCGGCGGGCTCGGAGCGGCGTTCATCGACGGCCGCATCGTCGCAGTCGGCGGTGAAGAACCCACCCGGGTGCTCTCCACGGTCGAGGCCTACGACGTGATCGCAGGGACGTGGTCGCAATTGCCTGCTCTGCGCACGCCGCGGCACGGGATGGCGGTCGGCGCGGTCGGCAACACGGTGTACGCGGTCGGCGGCGGCATCAAGCCCACGCACGCCGAATCGACAGCTGTTTCCGAGGCGCTGCAGATCGCGCCACGCAAGACGCAATGGGCACCGGCGTGGCGTCCGCTGAGGGACGCGCCGATCGCCCGCCAGCAGACCGCGACTGCCGTCGCGGACGGGACGATCTGGGTGGTCGGCGGACTCGACAATGTGGGGTCGACCCCGAAGGTCGAGGGCAACGACCCGGCCATCGACACCTGGAAGGCCGGTCCCGACCTTCCGGTCCCGCTCAATCATGCGATGGCCGTCGAATACGGCGGCGAGTTGGTGGTCCTCGGAGGCTGGGTGCCGGAAGGGCCGAACCTTACCGGTACGACGTCGGACCGGGTGCTCGCGCTGCGGGACGGCAACTGGGTGGACCTGCCCCCGCTGAACCTGCCGCGGGCGGCCGGTGCCGCGGCCGTGGTGGGCAATGAGATCGTCGTCGCCGGGGGTCAGGCGGAGGGCGAACTGGTGGCGTCGACAGAGGTGTTCGACGGAACGAAGTGGACGACCGTCGAGGACATTCCGACGTCACGGGAGCATCTGGCCGGGGTGTCGGACGGGAAGTACTTCTACGCGATCGGTGGCCGCGATCTGGCGTCGGATCAGAACACGGCCGCGGTCGAACGCTTCGATCCGGTTGCGGGGACGTGGGCGACGCTGCCCGGCATGCCCACCCCTCGTGGCGGGCTCGGGGCGGCGTACATCGACGGCCGCATCGTCGCAGTCGGCGGTGAACAGCCGACCCGGGTGCTGTCGACGGTCGAGGCCTACGACGTCGCTTCGGCGACCTGGTCGGCGTTGCCGCCCATGCCCACCGGAGCTCACGGGATGTCCGTCGCGACGGTCGGGCACACCGTCTACGCGATCGGCGGTGCACTCCGGCCCACGCATGCCGAGTCCACCGCGACTGCGCAGGCACTCGATTTCTGGTGACAGCGACGGGTTGTCGTCCGGCAATTGCGCACTCTGAATGTCTTCTGTCCGTGTCGTTGTGCGCAGTATAGGGGGGCTAGACTTGTGGTCGGGAGGACGAATTTTTACACGAGATACGGGCCGGGAGGTTCGTGATGAAGGTGACGGCGACGGCCACCCGTCGCGGCGGATCGTGGGTGGTGGAGGTTCCGGGAGTCGAAGGCGTGCTCACCCAGGCTCGGCGGCTCGATCAGGTGTCCGCCATCGTGGCGGAGGCCGTCCATCTGGTCCGGGGTGTTCGGGCCGAGGACGTCGAGGTGGAACTCGACTACGAAATCGGAGATTCCGCGGCGCTCATGGAGGCCCGCGCCGCCCACTGGCAGGTCGAGTCTGCCGCCCACGCGCAGGAATGCGCAGCGCGGGCTTCGCGGGCCGCGGTGGCGCATCTGCGCCGATCGGGTCTCTCGGTGCGTGACATCGGTGTCATCCTCGACCTGAGCCCGCAACGAGTCTCTCAACTCGACCGTGCCGGCATTCATGCCTGATGGCGGTACGTGCGAAAACTGCACCGATCAATCGCGGATGCCGCAGCAGAGTCGGTGATCCGGCAACTTCCGATCCGGCAACTTCCGATCCGGCGACACTCGTGCGGCCCCTAGGATGCAGGGGGGAGCCCTTCGCGCTGAACGGCTCGGGGCAAGGAGGGGGAATTCAGATGCGTGGAGCAGGAAAGCTTCTCGCCGGAGTCGGCATTGCAACGGTGATCGCAGCGGCCGGGCAGGGCATTGCTGTCGCAGCGCCCGAGGATACGACGGAACGTGTGACGACCCTGCAGGTCCCACCGATCGGGATGAGCCCGGTTCTCGCCGCCTACTTCACCGTCGACGCAGTCACGGGTCGGGTACCCGGAGTCGTGCGGTTTCGCACCGTGAGCGAGTGTTACGTCCTGAATCCCATCAGTGCGGACACGTGCATACCCGGACCGGGTAACGCCATGCGGGCGAATGCTGTGCGGGTGCACTGGCTGAACGTGAACACCGGGGCGACCGGCGCGGCCACGATCCCCATCGGAACCGCCGGGTCGACCGATTCGCCTCGCCCCGAGATCGACGTGGCCACCGGCAGCGGGCGAATCGTCGTCGGCACGATGGCCCCGGCCGAGTATCCACAGGCGTTGCTTCCGGGCTTCGGCACCTTCGACGTGCCCTGATCGTCTCCACCGCGAACCGCCGGGCGCCACCGCCTAGAATCTCGGTGGAGGCGGGCGCGCCTCTCCGATGTGTCGCCCGTCCCCGGTGCACAGTCCCGCAGACGCGGCAATTTCGATCGGCGGAGAGTGGCAATGCAAAGTGGAGCGTTATTCGGCAGATACCGGCTGGACCGGTCGCTGTCGGTGGACGAGAACGGCGAGGTGTGGGCGGCATTCGACACCGTCACCGCTCGGCACGTCGCGGTGCGGGCGTTGCCTCGGGACGCGAGCGAGGACGACGAATATTGTGATCGGTTCGTCCGTGAAGCAGGCATCGCGGCGCACATCCGGAACCCGCACGTGGTTGCGATCCACGACTTCGGGCAGATCGGAAACCGGCTCTACCTCGCGACTCCGCTCATCGGCGGAACGAACCTGCGGACAATCCTTCAGTCGGGCGGACCGATGGAGGCATCTCGCGCGGTCGGAGTCGTCCAGCAATTGGCCGCGGCGCTGGAGGCCGTGCACGCCGCGGGGCTGGTCGAGCGGGGAGTGGCGTCGGCGAACGTCGTCGTGCTGGACGGGGGACTGGTTCAGCTCACGGACGTCGGGCTCCCCACGGCTCCCGGCGCCGTGGCGGGAGTCCCCGGTCTGAGCACCGTCTTGTACGAGTGCCTGACCGGCGGGCAGTTCGCGTCGAACGGCCGGGAGTTGCCGTCGTCGAAGTTCTCGACGCTTCCCGTCGGCATGCAGGCTGTGATCGCACGCGGAACGGCAGCCGATCCCGCGCGGCGCTATCGGTCGCCGAGCGACCTGGCCGCGGCCGCCGCTCGCGCCGCGGCGACAGGTCCGCAGCCTGCCGCCGATCCCACTCCCGCGATCCCTCCGAACGACCGCAACCGCCGCCTCCTGCTCGCAGGGCTTGCGCTCGCCGCGATCATTGCCGTCGCGATCGTCGGGGGTGTGATCATCGGGTCGCGATCGGCATCACCCGACGTCGTGGTGCCCGTGCCGGCGTCCAGCGCGGCCGGGCCGACACCCGCCCCATCACCGACCGCCAGGGCGAACCCGACGGCGGCCGAGCAGGTGCCACCGGCCGCGGAGGCTCCGGTTCAGGACGAGGTCCCGCCGGCAGCAATTCCGGCGCCGCAATCACCGCAGGTGCTGCCGGCGCCCGTGCCCGCACCGGCACCCGCGCCTGCACCCGCGCCCGCACCTCAGGTGCTGCCCTGCTACCCGGGCTACGAGCACACGCCGCCTCCGGACGGACCGTGTCTCCCGCCGGGCTCGCCACCGGTACCGGCACCCGTGCCCGCACCAGCACCCGCGCCTGCACCCGCACCCGCACCCGCACCTCAGGTGCTGCCCTGCTACCCGGGCTACGAGCACACGCCGCCACCGGACGGACCGTGCTGGGCGCCCGGTGGGTGAGTCGCACCGGCGACGGTTGGTATCGGTGTCCAGATGAGGTGATCACCGACCGGCGTCCGCGGCGATCCAGGATTCGCAGACCCCGGTGACAGCGGCAGCGATGGCTTCTCCGTACAGCGTCCGCGCGGGTCGGGACTGTTCGATCTGAATTCCGCCCGCAGCGTCGACGGTGAGGCGGTTGACCAGGTTGGCCGCGGAACTGCCGCTGTAGCGTTCGCCGGGATCGGCTACGCGAACACGGACTCCGGTTCCGTCGAGTGCATTCGCGACTGCGTTGAGGACATCCGATTTGAGGCGTGCGGGTGCACGGCCCCCGATGAGGACGTCGTGTCCTCGGTAGCCGTGGAACGACACCGCCCACTGGAATCGTCGTGCACCCAGGGAGCGTAGAAGCGGGAAGCTGCGCACACTGAGATCGCCCGAGGAAATGTGCCATGCCCGGTATGCGTTGCCTGCCGGTCGCCACCCTTTGCACGTCCACAGCGTCGAATCGCGCGATCCGAGCGACGCGTAAACCTGCTCGGCCTGCCGATCCGTGCCGCTTTCGATGGCGCCGCCGTGCGGTGCGAGGACCACGAGGCGGTGGTGGTGCCCGTCGTCGTCGAGTCGCTCGACGAATTCACCCTCGACTTCGGCCTCTGCCTCGGAGATGGTGGGATCGATACACCGGAGGTCGAGGACCACCGCGTGTCCGGGCTCGGCGCCGATCCGACGGCATCCACCATCAGTTACCTGAACGGTGTCGATCCCGTGTGCATCTGCCTCCGGTATCAGTGTGAACAGTGCGGTCGTTCCCTGGTGACTCACCCGTGTCTGCTGACGGGGCTCGGCTCCGATCCGGGCCAGTAGGCGCGGGTGAATCCCGACATGCTCGGCGACGTTTGCGCTGGTGGAGCGACTCCGGCGGACTTCGAGGCGAACGGTGACCTTACTGTCGCCATTCCGCCGCATCGAAATCTGCTGTAACGGACGCTCTTCGAACACCTCCTCAGGTTAGACGCGATACTGTCCCCTCGGGCCCTTGTCGGCAGTTGTCGCGCGGCGAAGACTCGGATCCATGACTAATAAAGCAGTGGTCAGTCTCACCACCGGTCTCGAGGACGCCGAGAAGGTGACGGTTGCGTTTCTGGTCGCGGTCGGCGCGGCAGAACAACAGCGCCAGACGCTGATGTTTCTCACGAAGGAAGCGGTCCGACTCGCGCTCGACGGCACGATCCAGGGCGTCGCCTGCGAGGGTTGCCCGCCGCTTCCCGATCTGGCTGCACGATTCGAGAGCGCGGGCGGCACCTACATGGTGTGTCCGATCTGCTTCGAGGCCAAGCACCTCGACAAGGACGCACTGGTATCCAATGCCGAACTCGCCGGGACGGTTCCGATGTGGAAGTGGATCGGTGACGAAGGGGCGGTCACGTTCAGTTACTGAAACGGCACGGGTGCGAGCGCTGCTGACTCGGTTAGACTGCGCGCGAGTGCATTCGAGTCCGATCCGATGGCGGATCGTGGGGACAGGACGGGGCCGTGGTCGATCGCTACGTACTCGTCGACACCGACACCGGCGTCGACGATGCCCTTGCCCTGCTTACCATTGCGCACGACCCCTGCGCCGAGATCATCGGTGTCGGAAGCGTGTTCGGCAACTGCACCGAAACACAGGCCGCATCGAATGCCCTCACCGTCCTGTCCGTTGTCGGTCTTCGCGACGTTCCGGTGTGTATCGGACTGCCGCGTCCCGGGCCACCGCCCGCAACTCCGTCCGCACACGGTGTCGACGGACTCGGCGACCGCGGCCATCGGCCACCGCCGGGCATCGGTCCGGCGTCCGGTTCCGCCGTCGAGCAACTTTTCCGCGCCGCGGAAGACCGGCCCGGATCGGTGGACCTGCTCTGCCTGGGACCGCTTGCGAACATCGCCGCCGCCGTCACACGCGACCCACAGATCCTGACGCGGTTCCGGTCCGTCACCATCATGGGCGGAATGGGATCCGCCTCGCGGAGAAGTGCCGAGGCCGCATTGCAACCACAGTTCCTCGGCAAAGGCGACACGAACACCAACCACGATCCGGCCGCGACCGCGACCGTCGCGGCGGCGCCGGGGCCGATCACGTGGGTGGGAACGAATGTCACCGGCCGACTTCGACTGACCTGGGCCGACCTGGTCGCTCGCTCCGCATCGGGGAAGGTCGCGGCCTTCGTCCGCGACATCACCGAGGACTACCACCGGTACTGCACCAGCACCTACCGCGCAGAGCACCCGATCTACACCTCACACGATTCCGTCGCAGCCGCCGTGATGCTCGACCCGACGGTCGTGCTGTCCGCCACCGACGCCCAACCCCGGGTGCACCGGGTGGATGGGCGGTCGAGTGTCTGGGGCGTCACTCCGGCGCGGGGGCCGGTGCACCGTTTCGTGACCGACGTCGATTACCGCTTGATCAGAGACCGGATCGCCGCCACGCTCGACGCAGACATTTCCCGAAGCGACTGACGGTGCGCGCGCCGTGGCGGACACCGCCGCTCATACGGTGGCATCGAGCAGATGCAGTTCATCCGCAACGATCAGATCGACCTCGTCACTGGTCAGACCGGACAACAGATGTGCCGACAACATCGCTCTCACCTCCTCATTGTGCTTCTACCAATGAGTCGAATGAGCAAGCGCGATATCGACACCGTCGCCGAAATTCTCGGCAGGAATTTCCGGCGCTAGTTGCCGTCCACCGGAACTGCATCCGTGCCCGGTGCGGAGGGATCGAACGGCGGCGGATCGGCGGGGTCGAATCCGCCGCGCACCGTCGAGCAGGTCGCTCCGGGCTCCGGGTACGTGTTCGGGTTCTGTCGCAGAGCTGTGAGGAAGTCGGCGATCCGCTGGTCGTGGACGTCGTCGAGTCGGAGTTGGTGACCCCACGACTGCAGCGACACTGCCGAACCGAGACCCGGGTACGGCGACATCAGGGTGTACGGTTCGCCCTCGACGTACGCCGCCAGTGCGGTGATGTCGTCGGCGCTCAGACGATCCGGGTCGTAGGTCACCCACACGGCCCCGTGCTCGAGGGAATGCACGGCGTTCTCGGTGCGGATCGCATCGGGATAGACAATTCCGGTGCAGCTAGCCCAGTACTGATCGTGTGCACCACCGAACGGCGGACTCTGGTCGTAGGCCACCCGTTGCGGTGCCTGCACATGATCGGCGGGCCCATAGTCGACCGTGACGATCCCCTTGATTGCCAGTGACGGGTCGGGATTGTCCGCGCTGGGTGCGAAGTCGTGGGCTTCGCCGGCGTCGTCGGATCCGGCGGTCAGCACGTACGCACCGACGGCGACAACCCCCACCACCGCCACCGTGGCGGCCACCAGCCAGGGCAGTCGCCGCCGCGGGCCGCCCGGCTTCGGGTGGGATTGCGGGCTCTCGCTGCGGTCGTTCGTCATTGCCGATCCTTCGTCTCACCGGGCGCCCAGACCGCGCGTCCCATCTGCGAAGGATGGTAGTGGACGGGTGCGGTGGGTCCGGGTCGCACGGCGGTGCGGGTGATCTACCGCCGCGCCATTGCTACGATGCGGAGATCGCGGGTGCGCGCCTGGTGCGCGATCATCAGGATTCGCGCCTTCTCGGCATCGCCGGCCTGCACCGCGGTCAGGATCTCGCGGTGTTCCGATTCGATCTGCTGCAGATTGGACGAGGCCTCTGATTGTGTGCCGCGCTCCGAAGCGCGCGCGAATTCGTAGTCGAAGATGCGCAGCATGTCCCGGCCGTTCTGGGCCAGGAACCGGATGCCCTCGCTGGTGGCGAACGTGTAGACGATCACCAGCGGGACCACGGCGAGGTGCGGAAGGGCACGCAGCATCTGCAGGGTGTGGTCCACCAATCCCTACGACCGGACCCGTTCTCGCTATCCTGCTGTACGCCACGAAAGGCCGGAGCGGGGTATCGGCGGAACTCGGCACAGCCCCGCCCACCACGGGCTCGGGATGCCGCTCTTCTTGCTCGGGTATTCACGACAGCGCTGTCATGCTTCTTCGCGCACGGTCAATGCTGCGCAGAGTGCGAGGATCGATCAGCGCGAATTGTCCGGAGACGCTGAACCAGGAGGCCGATCAAGACGCGCGGCACGCGCGGCGCAACTTCCAAGAGCAACCACCGGTACTCGAGAATTCGCTGCTCGCGGGGAGTGCGGTCGAGAATGCGTTGCAGAGCGGCTTCCAGCTCGGCGTCGCGGATTCCCCGGGCGCGCATCGCGTCGAGGTTCTCCTTCGCGAAGGGGAAAGCCCCCGACGTGACGTGCATGCGGTTCATTCTCTCGATCGGGATCGTATGGGGAAGCGTCTCACACCGTTCCAGCCCTCCGGCGATGTACAGGTTGATCATTGTGCGGATGCACTTTTCGCACTTCCCGCAGTTGTAGTCGCCGTCCCAGTTCAAATTGCACACGCGCAGGTGGCGCATCGCCAGATCGCTGTCCTTGATGGCCTCGGCCTTGTCGATCCGGTGGGCCTCCGTACCGTCCTGAACGATCTCGAGGTTTCCGCTCGACCACAGCGGATCGAGATCCGGATGACTCCCGTGCGGGGTCATGTTGCCCGTGTCGTAGGACCCGGACGCAGCCACAATCACCTTGCGTAGGTGGGGTGAGAGAAGGATCGCCACATGTGCGAGCGCAGCGCCATGTGCGGTGCTACCCCAGTTGTTTCCGTGTCTCGTGTGGAGAAACTGGAGGTCGGTACGAATCTCGATCAGCTCTACTCCCATCTCGGCAGCAACTTCGCGCGCACCTGCCGATATTCGCTCGTATGGTTTCGGGCGACGAGGATCGATGTCGAATCCGTGCACCAGGATGAGATGCGTGATCTCGGCTCGATTCTCCAGAACGGAGTAGAACGCGTCGAGACCGCCACTGAAGAAGCATCCGACGCCGCCGCCCTCACGATCGCTTGTTGAAATGACGGGCGCGACGACGCTCGGGGTGTGGAGTTGCGGGTACCACGAGTGCAGTAGGTCACGTGCCTGTTCGGCACCGGACAGCGCGGCAGGATCGACGGGGGCGTCGAGCTCCAAGTCCTGCTCGGTCGTCATCGCCACCACGACTCCCGGGGGCAGCCAGGGCGTTCCGCTCCGGTCCAGGGAAACGTTGGCCGATGTCTGCACGGTGAAGTGCTTGCCATCGATGGAGAACACCGATTTGATGACGTTCACCCCGACGAGGTCGATGGATGCTTGGACTGCCATGCCTTGATCCCTCTCTTCACGGTGATGATGCCAGGCACGCGCGTCCCCGGTCATCACACCACCGAATCCCGATTCCACCATCTTCCGTCGAAGTGTGCCGTACTGGCACGATCTTCCCGAACGTGACCCACAAAGTAACGCCCACAGATGTGTTCAGGCAGATCAAGATCCGGCGCGGATCTGACGGTCGCCGCATACGGTACGGCCTATGTCGGCCACTGGGTCAACGGGTTGGCAATTACAGCAATGGTTTTGAGTGGCGATGTCGCTGCGGACATAGTGACCTCGATACACCCAGGTGACAGCCAGATCGGCGCCGGTGGGGGCCTCGAACACCGAGGGTGTCGGGGACCTGGGCGACGGTGCGTTCGCAAACCAACCCCGCGCTCGCGCAGTTGCGCGTCGAGGGTGGTCAGGTGGGCGCAGCGCATCGACCTGACGGTCTGAGTCCAATTCCAAAGGGGTAGTTCGACAGTCCAGTTCGTGAGGCCGCCCTGTAACCGACCTCAGGTATTGGAGATTCATGGATTCCCGTACCCGACCCGTCCGTCTGTCATCACTGCCGATGGGGATGGCGAGTCGATTTTCGGTGCTGGGTATGGTGAATCAGTTCGAATCAGTAACTGTGCCAACTTCCGAGAGACCACCGAGCAGGAAAATAGGCGCGTAGCGGTGTATTTCGAGGCGTGACACGTCGCCGCCGCACAGCGCCCGACCGAAGGGCCGCTCCACCATGCCTGTTGAAAGTAAGTCCAGCTTTGTTCTCATCGCCGATCGTCGGTTGCATTACTGCACTGCCGGAGATGGGTCGGTGTCGGTGTTCTTCGAGGCTGGGATGGGAAAGAGTCGATCGACCTGGTCGCTTGTTCAACCATTGGTTGCCGAGTTTGCGCACACCATCGTGTACGACCGCGCGGGGCACGGACTCAGCGACCCCGACGAGACCGGACGCGATTTCGATCGGATACTCGACGACCATCTGGCCGTCCTCGACGCCACCGTCGACCGCCCCTGCGTCGTTGTGGGACACAGCTACGGCGGCCCGGTGGTACGCGTGGCGGCGAACCGTCGACCGGACACGATCAAGGCCGTCGCGCTGGTCGACGAAGTGTCGGAGATCTGCAAACCCGAGCGGATGATGGCAGCCATGCGGGGTGCTTCGGTGCTGTACGGTTCGCAGGTGATTCTGGCGCGGTTGAAACTTCTTCGCCCGCTGCTGGGGAAGTCCTACTACCGCTTCTTGCAGGGTGCGGCGCTGAAGGAAGCGGTCGACGAGGGATCGACGATGAACTCCGTTCGCGCTGCGCGGGCCGAGTGGCGAGCCTTCCGCGAAAGTTTCACTGCGCTTCACGACAGTGGCCCCCATATACCCGACGTCTCGCTCACCACGATCTCGTCGAACAGGATCCCACCCGAGAAGGATCGCGATCGCGATTTCCTCGGCGCCGCGCACCGCCGCACCGCGGAACTCTCCCCGTCCGGACGGCACGTCTATTCGGTGAACCGTCATCACTACATTCCGCTGGTCGAACCCCATCTCGTCGCGCAGGAGATTCGGGACTTGGTCAGGCAGGTAGGCGCCGCTGCGGGGCCCGGTGCTCAGTGACGCAGGCTTCCTTCGTCCCCGGTCCCACTCCGATGGTTGCTCGGCCGACGACGACACGGTGCGGTAACTTGCGAGAGTCACACAGAGCTGAACGAGGAACTCGAATGAATACCTATATTGAGGTGCGGCAATGGAACTGAAGGCTTCGGTGTCGGTTGACGACACGTACCGCTCGACTGCGCATCTGGTGATCGATGGCGAATCGTTTACCGTGTGGACCGAGTCCGACGTGGCTGTCGATGTCACCGGTACCCCGTGGCTGCCCACGCTTCGTGTGACAGCGATGCGAAAAGGGTTGCAGCTCGCAATCACCCCGGCCGTCGACAATACCGCGTTGGAGGGCAGCCTGGCCGCCCAGGACGTGCTGCTCGACTGGTTCCCCGAGATGCTTCAGCGCACCTCCACGCAGGCCGAGACCGCGGCACCCAGCCCGCTGGAGCAGGACCGTCGAGGGGTCGGGTGCTTCTTCTCCGGTGGCGTGGACTCGTTCTACACCGCACTGAAGCATCTCGATGAGATCACGCACTTGATCATCATCCACGGACTGGATATCAGTCTCGACAACCACGTGCTGTGGGAGGAGGCGGTCGATCGGGCCCGGACGATGGCGACCGAACTCGGAAAGGAGCTGATCGAGGTCCGATCCAATGTTCGCCTGCTCCACGCCAAGCACGGACCGCACTGGCAGAGCCAGGCACACGGCGCCTTCCTCGCCCACGTTTCGCTACTATTGTCCCCTCACCTGCGCAAGGTCTACATTCCGGCGTCCGACGACGAATCGCGGCTTGCCCCGCTCGGGACGCATCCCGACCTCGACCCGCTGTGGTCGAGCAGTGATGTCGAGATCGTGCACGACGGCATCGAAGCGGACCGTGTTGCCAAACTGGCCCGCATCAAGGAGTCCGCGGTCGCCATGAATCACCTGCGGGTGTGCTGGTGGAATCTGGCGAGCAAATACAACTGCGGCCGATGCGAGAAGTGCCTGCGGACGATGATCGGACTCCACATCGTGGGTGCATCCGGACAGTGCACGAGCCTGCCCCGGGAGATCCCGTCGAGGGCGGTCCGCCGCATGTACTTGAACGCTGCCGGGGAGGGCGGTGAGCTGTTCGCTCGCGAGAACCTCGAGCGGCTGGCGGAGCTCGGCGAGGCCGATACCGAACTCGTCCGTTCCCTGAGCTATGCGGTCAACCGCAACAAGTTTCAGGAATTCCTCGTGACCGCCCGTTTCTATGTCATCGACGTGGGCTTCGGGCTGGTGCGATACCAGGCACGAAAACTCTTCGGCAGCAACCGGCCGGCAAAGACGACGGCTTTATGAGTCCGACGAACGCGGGCTGAGCCGTCATGTGGCGGTGCTGTGATGGCGGCATTTCGTAGCCGGGAGCATCATCTCGGTGACGTGCTCGTCGATGACGACCGTGTCGAACGGATCGGCCACGGGGCCACACGGCCCAGCTGGCCCGAGCGGCGTCCCCAGCACCGCCACGGCGGCCACCAGCCAGGGCAGACGCCGCCGCGGCACGCCCGGCTTCGGTCGCGATTGCGGGGTCCGGTCGCACGGCGGTGCGGGTGATCTACCGCCGCGCCATCGCTGCGATGCGGAGATCGCGGGTGCGCGCCTGGTGCGCGATCATCAGGATTCGCGCCTTCTCGGCATCGCCGGCCTGCACCGCGGTCAGGATCTCGCGGTGTTCCGATTCGATCTGCTGCAGATTGGACGAGGCCTGCGCTTCCTCGGCGTCGTAGACCCGCAACTGGGCGTCCAGCCGGTCCATCAGTTGCGTGATGGTCTGATTGTGTGCCGCGCTCCGAAGCGCGCCGTGCCATTCGTTGTGAAGCGCCAGGCTCGTCGAGGGGTCGGGTGATTCGATCGCCTGCTCGAACAGTCGGGTCAACCGTGCAAGGTCCAATTCGGTGTGACGGGTCGCGGCGGAGTAGGCGATCGCGGACTCGAGTGCGATCCGTGCCTCGCAGATCTCGAGAACCTCTTCGGCGGTGCGTTCACGTACGCGGTATCCGCGCGGTGCCTGAACAACCAGCCCCTCGTATTCGAGCCGTTGCAGCGCTTCCCGCACCGGTGTGCGGGACAGTCCCAGCTCCGCGCCGATCGTCGCCGGTATCAGCATCGTCCCGGGCCGATCGGCGCCACCCGTTATCCGCTCACGTAGCTGCTTGTACACCGATGATTCTCTCTCCACCGAGTTCCCCTGTCCGGGCACGAACGCCGTGCCGTGAAGCAAGCCTTACCAGAGGCGGACAACCGAAGTAAAGAGTTTGAATCCATGTGTATACAGATGCAGACAACGTTGTGCAGATGTTCGTAGGCTCCTCGGCGTCAGCACAAGGAGAAGCCATGAATATCCACTCAGCGCGAGTTCGTATCCGAAAATCAGCACAACCCGGATCAGGTGTCGCCGGGAATGTCTGAGACACAACTTGCTGCACCGCGAGCCGCCCGGGCCGAGCCGACGGAGGATCCCCGCCGGCCGCGACGTTCCGTTCCTCGCTACCGACTTCAACCGTTGTCGTTGCTGCCGTGGGTGGTGCCCGTCCTCGTGATTCTCGGCTGGCAATGGGCGTCCTCGACCGGGGCGATCTCACCCTCGATCCTGCCTCCACCCAGCAAGGTCCTGGCCACTGCAGACCAATTGTGGGCCGCGGGAGAGCTGCAGCGGCACCTGACGGTCAGCCTGCGGCGGATCCTGATCGGGTTCGCCCTCGGAGCATCGATCGGACTCGCGCTCGGCTTCGTCGTCGGACTGTCGAAGATCGCCGAGGGGTTGGTGGACCGCACCCTGCAGATGCTGCGTGCCCTTCCGCACCTCGCCCTGGTCCCGCTGCTGATCGCGGCGTTCGGCATCGGTGAACTCCCGAAGGTCGTGCTCGTGACCTTGGGTGTGATCTTTCCCGTGTACCTCAACACCGTCGCGGGAATTCGCACCGTCGATCCGAAACTCGTTCAGCTGGGCGAGTCCTACGGACTGGGCCGGGGCGCTCGCATACGGGACATCATCATTCCCGGGGCCATGCCGATGATTCTCACGGGCATCCGGTATGCGCTGGGAGTCGCCTGGCTGACGCTGGTGATCGCCGAGACGATCGCCACCAGCGAGGGCATCGGGTTCCTGGCCCAGAACGGCCGGGACATGCTGCGCAACGACCGGATCGTTCTCGCGATCCTGCTGTACGCAGTCGCAGGACTACTCGCCGACCAGATCACCAGGCTGATCGAAGCCCGGGTTCTGCGGTGGAATCCCCACTACCAGGGAGGGAATCGCTGATGCCGCCCACCGACCTCGTCGGCCTCGAATTGTCCGGAATCGGCCACCGCTACCGGGACAAGACCGTTCTCCACGATATCGACCTGAGTGTCGCGCCCGGCGAGTTCGTCTCGTTCCTCGGACCCAGCGGGGTCGGCAAGTCCACGCTTCTGCGCATCATCGCCGGCCTCGAACAACCGACGCGCGGCGCGGTCGAATCCACCGGCGACAGGTCGGGCGGCCCGATGTCGCGGATGATGTTCCAGGAGGATCGACTGCTGCCGTGGCGGAATGTCCTGGACAACGTGCAGCTCGGAACCCGGCACCAACGCGAACGCGCAGTGGAGCTGCTGAACGAAGTAGGTTTGTCCGGGCGTGAGACCGACTGGCCGTCAGAACTTTCGGGCGGACAACGTCAACGGGTGGCGCTCGCCCGAGCGTTGCTGCACCGGCCTCACGTCCTCCTCCTCGACGAGCCCTTCGGCGCTCTGGACGCGATCACTCGCGTGGCCGTGCAGCAACTCCTCGAACGCGTCCTGGCCGAGCAACCGAGAACGGTCCTGCTCGTGACCCACGATGTGGAGGAGGCACTCGTGCTGTCCGACCGTGTGCTCCTCCTGACCGAACAGGGCATCACCCGCGATCTGCGGATCGGGCAGGCCAGGCCACGGCACCGTGGAGACGCCCAACTCGCCGCCTGGAAGGAGGAGTTGCTCGACGGACTCCTCCAGGCAGAGAACGCACTCGCCTGATCCCCAGTCTCACCGAAAGGTCTTCACCCCTCATGTCACCCCGCGTCCCTTCACAATTGCGCGCCCTCGATCGGCGAGGATTCCTCAAGGCGGCAGGCGCCGGAGTCCTCGGCCTCTCCGCTCTCTCGCTGACTGGTTGCGGCGCATCGGCTTCCGGCTCCGCCGGCGGTCCCTTGACCGAGGTGCGATACGCATTGATCGGCGACGGGAAGGCAGAGCCCGGCACCATCCTGCGCAACAATCTCGGCGGATTCGACCTCGCCAAGGATCTTGGAGTCCCTGTCCAGTGGCCGTCGGGATTCCCGGCCTCCCTTCCGGTCATGGAAGCCGTCAAGTCCGGAAGTGTCGACTTCTCCTTCGCCACCGCCACTGCGGTGATCTACGCGATCGGTGGTGGCGTACCGATCGTTCCGCTGGTCGCGTATCCACTTCCGGCCAACGAGGTGGACATCCTCGTTCCGCAGGGATCGGACATCAAGTCGGGTGCAGATCTGCGAGGACGCAAGGTCGCGGATCATCGCGGCACCACCGGGACGTACAGCTTGGTGAAGTACCTGGAATCGGTGGGCCTCACACTCGAAGACGTCGAATACGTCAATCTTCCCGCTGCGGACGCGGAAGCGGCCTTCGCGGAGGGCAAGGTCGACGCGTGGATCAGTTGGCAGCCCACCATCGAGTTGGCCAAGCGCAAACACAACGCGGTCGCGCTGCCTGACGTGAAGACCTACGACTACGCCTTCTTCGTCGCAAGTGAGGACTTCGCATTCAATCACCCGGATACCGCCGCCACACTGGTCCGGAACGTGCGTGATGCGCAGCGCTGGATCGACGGCAATCCCGAGGTCGCGGTAGCCGCATTTGCCGAGCTGGGTGGTTTCGGGAACAGTGATCTCGAGGAGAAGGTGTATCTCGACCTGGTGAAGGCGAAGCGCCTGTCCTACTCCGGCGCCGGAGAATTCACTGCCGTCGATGCGGCGGCGATCAACGGAACCCAGGACCTGGCGGACAACTTTCACGAACTCGGCGTGTATCCGGAGCGCGTCGACGTCACAACCTGGTTGCAGGATTCGCGGTTCGACTCGATCAAGTCCGTCATCACTCAGGCTCTTGCAAAGTAGGTATCACCACACATGTCTCCCTCTCTCATGCATCTGGCCGCTTTCGTCACCGCCGGCCCCGGCAGGCCCGGCGGTTGGCGGTTCCCGGGGTCGGTTCCCGGCTGGCTCAGCGCCGGCTACTACCAGAACATCGCTCGTACGCTCGAAGATGCTCGTTTCGACCTTGCATTCTTCGCTGACATCCTGTCGGTGCCCGACCGGTTCGGCGGCAGCCCCGACTCCCAGTTGCGTAACGGTGCCCTCGGTTCGATGCGACTGGACCCGCTGCACGTCCTGTCTTCGATGGGTGCGGTCACCTCGCACCTCGGCCTCGCCGCCACGGTTTCCACCACGTATGCGCAGCCGTTCACGGTCGCGCGGTCCTTCGCCACACTGGACCATCTGACGGAGGGACGCGCCGCCTGGAACGTGGTGACCTCGTTCCAGGAGTCGGAGGCGCGAAACTTCAACCGGGACGAGCAGTTTCCCCGTGATCAGCGCTACGAGCGCGCGGACGAGTTCCTCGAGGTCGCGGGCAAGCTCTGGGACAGCTGGGAGGACGACGCTCTCGTCCTCGACACCGAACAGCCGTTGTTCGCGGATCCGGATCGTGTGCACCCGATTCGCCACAAGGGCGACTGGTTCACGGTGCAGGGACCGCTGAACGTACCCCGGCCACCGCAGGGCTACCCCGTGGTGATCCAGGCCGGTGCGTCCGCCAAGGGCAAGGACTTCGCAGCACGCTGGTCCGATGTGATCTTCTGCAGCCACGCGTCACTCGAGTCCGCCCGGGACTTCTACACGGAGATCAAGGAACGGGCGGCGACGCACGGTCGCAACCCGGATGGCGTGAAGATCCTCCCGTCCGTCGCGCCCGTCGTCGGGGCGACGTCCGCGATCGCGCAGCAGACGTTCGAGGAACTCTTCGACCTCGTACCGCCCCTCGGGGGTCTGTCCACGCTCGCATACCACTTGGATGTGGACCTCTCGACCTTCCCGCTCGACGAGCGGCTTCCCGACGTCGAGGTTCCCGGCGTCGAGGGCCACTACCAGGAGGTCAAGGAGATGACCGAGCGCGAAGGGCTGACGCTGCGCGAACTCGGAAAGCGTTACGGGGGCCGTGTCGAAGGTGGGTTCATCGGCACCGCGACAGAAGTCGCCGACGGGCTCGAGGAATGGTTCCGGCAGGGAGCGTGCGACGGCTTCATGGTGCAGGCGCCGTATCAACCCGGCGGATTCGAGGACTTCACCCGGCAGGTCGTTCCCGAGTTGCAGAAACGAGGACTGTTCCGCAGCGAGTACGAGGGGAGCACGCTCCGCGAGAATCTCGGGCTCCCTCGTGTGCAGAGTGGGGAGTGGGCCAACCGGGTACGTCGAGCGACCGAGGCCTCACGGTGACTGCGGACGTCGCGGTGACTTCGGACGTCGCGGTGACTTCGGACGTCGCGCAGGTGTTCGGGCATACCGTCGCCGGGACGCCGGGGCGCTTCATCCTCGATGCACGTGAGAACCACCTCGTCTCGGATTCGAGGTTCGGCCCGGCCGAGGCCATTCAGGCAGGCGAACTGCTCCTGGCCGCCGTCACGTCGTGCGCGATGGCGAACATCCAGTCGAACGCGGAGGCCGACGACATCCCCGTCACCCACATCGAGGTGCACGCGTCCCATCGACGGGGTTCCGCCGACCCGACTCGATACGAGTTCACGGAAGTGCGCATCGATATTCGCGGCGTCGACCAGTCGACGGCGGACGCTTTGGCTGCGAAGTTCGCGGCCTCCTGCCCGATCTACAACACCATCAGGCGGGGGAGCGGCATCGAGTTGATCGTCACCGCCCAACCCGGGCCCCATGAATCGAATGGGTGCGCCCGGCAGCGCGCTTCTGGCTCGGCCGATTCAGAGTGACGGGCGCGGGCGGGAGATCGCGGAATCGATCATGGCGACGATGTCGCGCTGTGAAATCGTGTCACCCAGGCCGTTCGTTTGAGCGGCCTCGATGAGGTCGTCGGTGAGGCTGTCGAACAGCAATGCCGTGCGGGGGTCGGCCCGCAGGGGTCCCTGGGTTTCGAGGGCGGCCAGCGCATCGACCGCGTCGCGGTAGTCGGCGAGGCCGTCGCGCGGCGGGAGCAACTGCATCGCGTGCACGTTCATCGTGCTCAGCTCCGAACCAGGCTGTCCGACAGTCGCGCTTCCTGCAGCGCTCGACTGGTGGGATCGCAGCGGAACTGCCCGGTCGTGGTGTGCCGGTAGCCCGGGCCGTCCTTCGCGACGGCGTGCCCGCAGTAGCGGCATTCGTGGCCGTACTGCCCGATGCGGATGGTTTCGATGGTGGGATAAGTGTTGGTGCTCATGGTCTCGTTCGTCGGTGTGGGTGGTGTGGTCGGTGCAGCGGTGGGGTCGGGCCCGGCCGGGGTGGACTTCGCGGTGACATTGCCGCCGGCGGGCGGGTCATGCGTATTCGACGACGGCGTCGGCCGACCCGGCGTGAGCGCTTCGTTCCAGGGCTTCCCAGACGAGGTCGTAGCGCTTGAGAGTGATTTCGTCCGCGTTGGCGAGCAGGGCGCTGAGGAGCGAGTGCGGGTCGTCCTGCCAGGAGTCCAGGGCGTCCGCGACTGTTCCGTTGCTGAACAGGCCCGATTGGGCGAGGGCGTGTGTCCACTCGTCGAACAGCCCGCGGTGGATGCGCTCGACAGTGTCGTGGTCGAACCCGTCGGCGACGAAGTCGCGGGCGAAGGTGGCCGTGACGTAGTCACCGCAGGTCATCGGTTGTGCGTTCATCGGTGCGGGCATCCTCCGTCAGTGGCGGCGTCGGACCATCGGGCGACTCCGTGCTTATGAGTGAGACAGCTCACATCGTCGCCTATGCGGGGTGTGGGACACATCGGCCGAATCACCGGGGGGTATACCTATTTCTGGTCCGCGCCGCCCCTGCCCGGTCGGCGCCCGGGAATGTTTGGCCTGGTCACAGCGTCGAGGTTTGGCCGACCCGCGCTCCGGATATACCCGGTCAGTCTTGCGCGGCGTAGTTCGCGACGAACCGCACCCGGTCGCTGCGACACGCGCGGTGGATGTACACGGTGGGGGCTTCGTCCTCGTCGAGATTCAGGCCGTCGCGAAAAAGGACCGCCGCACCCGGCGGTACCCCGAGCAGTGCTGCTACCTGCGGAGACGCAGCGCCCGCGGCGAATGAACGCCACGCGGCCTTCAGTCGGACGCCGTAGACGTCACGCCACACGGTGTACAGCGGGACGCCGTCACGCAGGTGCCCGTCGATGTCGGCGAACCGGCGGTCGTCCATCCAGACCGAGTTCGCGAACCACGGCTCACCGTCGACCGCGAGCACCGTGTCGACGCGGCGCAACCGGCATCCCGGCAGATACTCCTCTACTCGCGGTGCACTGCCGCCGAGGACGATCTCGCTCGAGACGAGTGACTCGGTCAGTTCTCGGCCCACCGACCTGAACGCCTCGCTGAGACCGTCGGCATCGTTGATGAAACGGGCGGCGAGTTCGATGGGGAAGTGCCGGGGCGGCGGGGCGACGAACGTGCCGGACCCCTGCTTGGCGACCAGCAGCCCGGCCCGGGTCAGTTCGCCGATCGCCTGCCGCACCGTGAGCCGGTTGACGCGGAGTTCGGCCGCAAGGTCGGTCTCGGGCGGCAACCGGTCTCCCGGCTGCAACGTGCCACCGTCGAGTCGCTGCAACAAGACGTCCTGCACCTGCCGGTAGAGCGGCACCCGACCAGTCGGCGTTTTGCTCGGCATTCCGTAAGTCTAGAGGACCCATCGATGGCAAGTCTCGCGAGTGATGCCCGTCTTTGCAGGCCAGATGCATTCACCAGCCGGTTGTCCGGCATCGTGGTTTAGGCTAGTTGTATAGATGAATATTCGGCACCAGCTCCGTCGACATCGTTGTGGAACCGACCCGGCGACTCGACCGCAGCGCCTCCTCCATCGGAAAGAAGCTCATATGACAGTGACCGACCTCGACGTACTCCCCAACCTGCGTGACCTCGGCGGACTTCCCGTTGCCGAGGGCGGTCGGACGCGGACCGGAGTGCTGTATCGCAGCGCACTGCCCGCGCCGGGCGACGCCCGCCCCACCGCGGTCGACGAATGGCCTGTCCGCACCGTCGTCGACCTCCGCAGCCCCCGCGAGTTCGCGACCCGGGAGCACCCGCTGCGGTCGGCCGAGACGGTGGTGCACCAGATCTCCCTGCTGTCAGACGCCGAGGTCGCCGCGCCGAATCAGGGGGCGAGGCTCGCCGACATCTACCAGGGCATCCTCGCGAATGCGGCGGAGCGACTCGTGGACGTCCTGCAAGTGGCGGCCACCGCGCCCGGCCCGGTGCTGCTGCACTGCGCGGCCGGCAAGGATCGCACCGGGGTCGCGGTTGCCTTGCTGTTGCGCACCGCCGGAGTCGAACCCGAGCGCATCGTTGCCGACTACGAATCGACCAACGAACACATGGCTGCCGTCCTGGCGCGCATTACCCGTTTCGCCCCTGAACTCGGTCAGGCGCATCCCAACGACCGCGATCTGCGCGGTGCCGTCCCCGAGGCGATCGAGGGTGTCCTCGACCGCTGGGATGCGCACCCGGGCGGTGTGCACGGGTGGCTGAGGGAGCGCGGTGCCGCCGATGAGACGATCCGACTCTGGACCACGCGTTTCACCGGGTGACGCAGTTCGGCTGAGCGGGACGGGTGCGGGCAGCGGCTCACCGACTCGCGACGGCTCTCATCCGGTCGTCGCGCAGAGCGTCGGTCAATTTGCTGCACCCGCTCTCGCGGCCGAGCAGGGTCCGGCCCAGTAGCACCAACCCCCATGGGCCTATCACCCACACCGGCCAGAAGTAGATCATCATCCCGGTAGCGAGCGAGATGATGCCCCAGATCGCGAAATTGATTCCGCCCGCGACGGCCCAGGCGAGCCACTCGATCTGCTGGTGACCCGGGATGCGGCGACGCGCGGGACGGTTGGGTGGTGTCGCGACCGGGGCAGTGGCAACTGCTGAGGCTGCGGACGGTAGATCGCGCAACACCTGATGCGCCTGCTGCCGGGTGGTCGATCGATAGACCTCTGCCACCCGCTGGTCGAACTCCACGATGGTCAGCCGCCCGGCGGTGAGGTGCCGCCCGAGTTCACCGACGACCTGGTCACGTTCGGAATCGGATATCCGGATGTTGTCCGCGTACTGCATCGGACCCTCCTTGGCGATGACGTTCCACTGTGGAATGTCGCTGATAACCATGATCGATATGACACAGTGGAATGTCAACCCCGATCGAGCGAAGGACCGCGAGATGGACGAACGCCCCCTCAACGCCACTGCGGCGTCGCTCCTCGGGTTCCTGCACGAGGGTTCCAAGACCGGATGGGATCTGGTGGTGACCGCGCAGGAACGCATCGGCAAGTTCTGGTCGATCACGACCAGCCAGGTCTATCGAGAACTCGCGGCAATGGAGCGTGCCGGTTTGATCGAGGCGGGGGAGCGCGGTGCCCGCGAACGCAAGCCCTACACGCTCACCGACGAGGGTCGCCGGGCGTTCGCGGAATGGATCGAGCGAGAACCCGGCCAGGAGAACATTCGCTACCCGTTGCTTCTCACCGTCGCGTTCGGCGCGCACCTTCCGCCCGAGCGATTGGCCGCGATGCTGGACTCGCACCGCGCGGCCCACGAGAGTCAGCTCGCCGAGTACGAGCGTGACGCCGCCGTGCACGGATCCAACCGATTTGCGCTGGCGACACTCGACTTCGGGATCGTGTACGAGCGCGCAGTGCTCGACTGGTTCGACCTGGTCGAGGACCGGCTGGGGCAGTGAACGTTCGATCGCGCCTCGCCGGGTGCTGGTGTCGGGCAGTCAGCCGATCACGCCGTCCTCGGTGACGACGGCCGTCGGCAGGTCCAGTCGTCGCGGAGTCCCGGCCTCGTCGTGAATCACGGTGACAAAGGCCGGAAACACGATTCGCCACGAGCCGGCGACGGGAGACAGCGCGCTCGCGGAGAAATCGGCCCACTCCTTCGGCAGCAGCGTCACCGCGACTTCGTCCAGCCACTGCGGCGTCGGGACCCGCCGATTCTGCTCCTCGGCGGGATCGACGACGAATCGCACGTTGGTGGCGATTCCCGTTCCGACGTTGCGGAGCCGGAATCGGTCGACGGGTCCACGGATGCGCTGGACGTCGAACTCGACTTCCAGCGGCCGTGGGAGCGCTTGCTGCGCGGCTTCGGCGATCCGGGTCATCGCTTCGAGTTGCTCGAGCGCCGCATCCAGTGCGACCTCCGCTTCGCGCCTGGCCTGATCGGCAAGACTCGCTTTCCTCCACGCTGCGGCAGCGGTGGCGCCGAGCAACACCGCAGTCGCCGCGCTGACCCACGATGCGGTTCTCATGCGCGGAAACTTACCCGAACGCGAATCCGGCGGGCGCGCTGGTGACGTCTCCACGGGCGGCGAGGTAGCGGACCGCGCTCAAGGGTTGACGGAGAGAAACACGTACGCGGCCAACAGCACCAGGTGGACGCCGCCCTGGAGTCGGGTGGCGCGGCCGGGTACCACCGTCAGCATGCCCACCACCACGGTGATCGCGAGCAGCACGACCTGGGTCGGACCGAGGCCGAGCAGAAGCGGCCCGTCCAGCCAGATGGACGCGACGGCGATGGCGGGGATGGTCAAGCCGATGCTGGCCATCGCGGATCCGAAGGCCAGGTTCAAGCTGATCTGGATCCGGTTTCGCTGCGCCGCCCGCACCGCGGCGAGGGTTTCCGGCAGAAGCACGAGCAGCGCGATGACCACACCGACGATGGATTGTGGCAATCCGGCATCCTCGACCGCATCCTCGATCGCGGGTGATTCCACTTTCGCCAATCCCACGACTGCGCACAGCGCCACCACCAGCAGGGCGAGGCTCATCCCGGCCATCCGGCCGGTCGGGGGCGCGGAGTTCCGGTCGCCGGTTTCCGGTTCATCGGCGATGACCGGCAGGAAGAAGTGCCGGTGCGGGCCGGTCTGAGTGAGGACGAACATCCCGTACAGCACCAGCGAGGCCACCGCCGCGAATACCAATTGGGCCGAGGAGAATTCGGGACCCGGCCGGCTCGTCGTGAAGGTCGGGAGCACCAGACTCAACGTCGCGAGTGATGCCACCGTCGCCAGTGCTGCGCCGGTGCCCTCCGCATTGAACAGCGCGACTCCGTACCTTCGCGAGCCGACGAGCAGCGACAACCCGGCGATGCCGTTGACGGTGATCATCACCGCCGCGAACACGGTGTCGCGGGCCAGCGACGCCGTCGCCGGACCACCCGAGATCATCAACGTCACGATCAGTCCGACCTCGATGACGGTGACGGCGACCGCGAGAATCAGCGATCCGAACGGCTCACCGACCTTGTGCGCAACCACCTCGGCGTGATGAACCGCCGCGAGCACCGCACCGACCAGGACCACCGCGACGGCGAGCACCAGGACTGTGCCGATGTGGCGGCCCCACGTCATGCCCAGCACCGCAACCGCGACGGGTGGTATCACCAGCGGCCACTCCGCAGCGACCGACCGCCACCCGAATGCCATGACTAGACCTTGCCAGCTCGATCCGCTCCGGTGCACCGCAATGGGTCAGGTCCGATCGGTCCGGGCGATCGCTGCGTGGGTGGCGGCTTCGACGGTCATCACGATGAATTCGCGTCTTCGTGAATCCCGGTCGTCGCGGCGAGAACGAGGTGGCGAGAACAGTCGGTCCGCGGTCTGGAGCGTGACCCAACCGTCGACCAGTGTGATCACCGTGATGAGGAGTTCCTGGGCGTCGGCCACGGAAAGGTCGGTGGCTTTCCGTGCTCCCGCAACCAGCGCCTGCGCGTGCTTCCGACGGGTTTCCTCGGCTACCGGTTCCTCGAGTTCGAGGCCTTCCCAGAACAGCAGGCGGGTGAAGGCCGGGTGCGTGCGCTGGTAGTCGAATCGACGGCCGGCGTAGTCGGCGACGGCGGACACTCCGTCTCCGGACAGTTCGACGGCGGCGAGTGACGCCGTCAGTTCACTCTCGACGACGGCGCTGAAGAACGCCTCCTTCTTACCGAAGTACTGGTAGATGCGCTCTTTGTTCACGCCTGCCTTCGCGGCGATCCGATCGACTCGGCCGCCGGCCAGGCCGAACGCACTGAACTCCTCGGCGCCGGCCTCGAGGAGGAGTCTCCTGGTTCGTTCGGTATCCCACGCCACCGGTGAATCCTACGACAAACTCCAACTGTTTGGTTGCAAGTTGCTTCGCCACGCTTTACGCTCCAAGTGCAACTGAATAGTTGGAGTTTCGAAAGGTCTGCCTCAGGATGGAATCTCTCGCTCTCGCATCCGCAGTGGTCGAGCAACTCGCCCCGGCGGTGACAAAGCCGCGCCGCAAGCGTGCGGGCCGGCCTGTCCGGGACGTCGTGTCGGTGCCGTCCATCCACCTGCGGGTCGCCGTCACCTGGGTCTCGATCTTCCCGCTCGTCACACTGGGCATGACCGTCATGACGCTGTCGGGCCCGATCACTGCCGCCTGGCCGACCTGGCTTCGAGCCTTGTCGCTGACCGGGGTCGTCGTTCCCACCGCGGTCTATTTCGTCGTGCCGCGAGTGCTTGCCTTGTCCCTCCGGTGGTTCAGCTGGCGGCGACGGCGGTCCGCCGCTGCAGAGTCCGGCCGGGAGATTCGTGTCGGAGGGGCGAGGTAGGTTTCTGATTGCGACGAAACAGGTCGCCACTCACACTCACGAATCCGAGGCATTCCGGCTCGGGTGGATACGAGGCGCAACCGCGCGTCGTATCTCGGGGGAGTGGCGATCTGTCTCGGCCCACGACGATCGAGCTGGTCGTGCCGGATCAAACCGGTTCGGCGGCGATCCGCCCCGATTTCACGGCGGCCACCAGCACTGCGTGGTCGGCTTCGGTCTGATCGGCGTAGCGGACGGCATACCGCCCGATCGCCTCGTCCAGTTCCGTGTCGCCGGCGAAGTATCCGGCGAGCGCCCGCGGATCGAGGGAGCGGGTATGCGCACGCGCGAGCAGGGCGCCCGCCAGGCGGCCGTAGTCATCGAGATGATCCTGCTCGAGACCGGTTGGATCGATGTCGCCTTTGAGGTTTCGGAACTGCCGCACGATGTAGGGGAGGCCGTCGATGGTCGTCCAGCCCAGGAGGATGTCCGATTCCGCTTGCACCAGCCGGGCGCCGTGCACGATCCGCTTGCCCTCGTGCTTCGGTTCGTCGACCGGCAGGTACGCCGCCAGTGCGGACGGCCGGGCCTGTTTCAGTTGAAGTACGAGCACCTCGTCCCGATTGCCGTGCAGCAGGGCGATATAGCTGCGCAGACCCACGCTGCCGGTTCCGACGATCCGGAACGCGACGTCGGACACGGCGAATCGGGTGATCAGGTTCCGTCGCGACTCCCGAAGCGACTCGACATAGCGTTCCAGCCCGTCGGTCACCGCATCGGCGGTCGCCTGATCCACATGGGTGAGGATCGGCGGATCGTCGATGAACCGTCGCCTGCGGATCCCGGTCTCGTGGTTCTCGATGTGGGCGGTCCATTTCGCCGCCACCTTCTCGCTCGTGTTGCGTCGCGCTTTCTGCGCGGCCTTGTCGAAGTCGTCGAGCAGAGCGTCGGCCTTCGCCCGCGCAAGCACCGACTTGTCCGGCAGCGCATTCCAGGACTGGAGGAACGGAAGTTCGGCGAGATCGCGGATGGTGCGCCGATACGACTTGACGGCGTCTTCGGCGGCCTCGGCGCACGCGCTCTCGGTCACACCGCCTTCGCGTCCGGCGAGTACCAGGCTGGCGGCGAGGCGCTTGAGATCCCATTCCCACGGACCGGGGAGCGTCTCGTCGAAGTCATTGATGTCCATGACAATGTGACCGTCCGGCGTCCCGTACAGGCCGAAGTTAGCCGCATGCGCGTCACCGCACAGCTGCGCCGTCAATCCGGTGACCGGAGAGGCGGCGAGGTCGGCCGCCATCAGACCGGCGGCGCCGCGGAAGAAGGCGAACGGCGAGGCGATCATCCGCCCGATCCGCAGCGGGACGAGATTCGCCAGCCTGCCCTCGTTGTCGGCCTCGACGAAGTCGAGCACATCCGGCCGGCCGGCGCCGGCCGCGGCGTGATCGTGTGCACGCGACGGCCCGGTTGCCTGCAACGCGCCTCCACGCGCGAAGACGTCGTCCGCCTCGTCCTGGGTTCGCAGGTCCACGGCGCGCGCTCGATTCTTCGTCACCACGGCGACACTATCGGAGGCATTTGCGCGGCCTGAACGCTCGGCGCATTCGCCGCACGACATTGTGGCTGAAGAGTGGTTATGCTTCGGTTTCCGGTCGCAGGCAGCATCCGGCGCCGGAGACACGTTCCGGAGGCATGCCGTGCCGCCGGGCCTTCCTTGACGGAGGAATGTCATGTCCGCTGAACCCGTTGCCGCGACGCCCGAAAACCCCGCCGGCCACATCCGATTGACGTCCCACAGTGGTGGCGTCGGGGCTATTCCGGTCAACTGGGGCGCACCCACGGCGTCCGAGCGCGGTCCGGTGGTCGGCACCACCACCAATCGCGCCCACCGCAACGTGATCGGGACGCACAGCGGCTCGTACAGCATCTACCGGGCTCTGGCGGTCGCGTCGGGTGCACTGTCGCGCCACCACAAGGCCGACCTCACCAACACCGCGCCCACCAACGCCATCGGCCCGTATCCGCAGTGGAGCGAGCCCGGCAAGATCGTGAGCCTGGACCCGTGGGGTGCCACGGTCGCCGAGGTCTTCGCGGCCGAGTTGGCGGCGGGGCACGACATCCGGCCCAGCATCGCCGTGACGAAGGCACACGTGATCCTGCCGGAGATCATGGAGGCGATCCAGAAAGGTCGGCTGCACCCGGACGGCCGTTTCCTGCTGCCCAGCGGTGCTGCGCTGGTCACCAAGGCGGCGATCGAGCCCGTCTGGCATCTGCCGGGTGTGGCGGAGCGCTTCCACTGCAGCGAGACGGATCTGCGGCGCGTGCTGTTCGAGGAGACCGGCGGCATGTACCCGGAGCTCGTGACGCGTTCGGATCTCGAGGTGTTCCTACCTCCGATCGGCGGGCAGACCGTGTACATCTTCGGTGACGCGCGAGACCTGGCCGATCCCGCGGTGGAACTGACCGCGCGGGTGCACGACGAGTGCAACGGCTCGGACGTGTTCGGCTCCGACATCTGTACGTGCCGTCCGTACCTCACACATGCGATCGAGGAATGTATCCAGGGTGCGCAGCGTGGCGGTGTCGGCCTGGTGGCCTACTCGCGCAAGGAAGGCCGCGCGCTGGGCGAGGTGACCAAATTCCTGGTCTACAACGCCCGTAAGCGCCAGGTGGGCGGCGACACTGCCGACCAGTACTTCGCCCGCACCGAATGCGTGGCAGGCGTGCAGGACATGCGCTTCCAGGAAATGATGCCCGACGTGCTGCACTGGCTCGGCGTCCGAAAGATCCACCGCCTGGTCTCCATGAGCAACATGAAGTACGACGCCATCACCGGGTCTGGGATCGAGGTCGGGGAGCGGGTGGACCTCCCCGCCGACCTGATTCCGGCCGACGCGCGCGTGGAGATCGACGCGAAGATGGCGGCCGGCTACTTCACCCCGGGCGCGGTGCCGGACGCCGAAGAGTTGGCGAAGGTCAAGGGGCGGGAGTTGGACGAATGAGCGTGACCGGCGTCGGTCCCGCACTGGACGTCGGGCGGGCCGAGGGTGCGGCCGCGGCCCTGCGCACCACGTCCGCCGTGCGGGAACGCGCGCAACTGCTGCTGCGTCGCGCGCGCGAGGACGGTTCACGCTGGTTCGGCGTGGACGACGGCGCGCTGCATACGGCCGCGGGCGAGGTCGTGGACGTCACGCGTGCCCGCTATCCGGACCTGAAGATTCCCTACCACAGCCGGTGGCGCCATTTCGAGGCCGGCGGAGTGGAGCGAAAGGCCGGGCTGGACGCGCGCCTGGCTGCGCTGGACGCGCCGGGCCGCGCCCGCGCCATGATCGACCTCGCCGTTGTCAGCGTGCTGCTCGATGCCGGCGCCGGTCCCGACTGGCGATACCGCGAGGCGGCGAGCGGACAGCACTTCGCCCGTTCCGAGGGTCTGGGCGTCGCGAGTTGGCACGCCTTCTTGGGCGGACTGTTCTCGAGCGACGTGACGCGGCCGCTGCAGGTCGACGCGGCCGGACTTCGTGGCCTGGACGCGGACCGGCTGGCCGAGGCGTTCCAGGTGGGTCCGTCGAATCCGTTGGTGGGACTCGACGGTCGCGTGCTGTTGCTGCGCCGACTGGGCGAGGCGCTCGCCGCGCAACCCGACGTGTTCGGTCCGCACGGCCGGCCGGGTGGACTGTTCGACCTACTGGTTGCGCCGCAGGGGCCGGCCGCGTCGACGGTGGCGGCCCACGACATCCTGTCGCAGCTGCTGACGTCGCTGTCGGGCATCTGGCCGGCGGGCAACGCCATCGGCGCCGAACCGTTGGGCGACTGCTGGCCTCACGAGGCAGTGGACGGTGCGGGTCTGACCCGGGGCTGGGTGCCGTTCCACAAACTGTCGCAGTGGCTGACCTATTCGTTGCTCGAGCCTTTCCAGTGGGCCGGTGTGCAGGTGGTGGGGCTGGACGCGTTGACGGGCCTGCCCGAATACCGCAACGGCGGCCTGCTGCTGGACACCGGCGCGCTGCGCCTGCGCGACCCCGACTGGGCTGTGTGCAGCTGGGCGGCGGGCGACGAACTGGTCGTCGAGTGGCGCGCATTGACGGTCGCGCTGCTGGACGAACTGGCCCCGCTGGTGCGCGCACGCCTGGGTCTGGATGCCCGGGAGATGCCGCTGGCCTGCGTCCTCGAGGGCGGCACCTGGGCGGCGGGCCGTGCGCTGGCACAGCGCACGCGAGGCGGGCTGCCTCCGCTCTCCGTCGTCAGCGACGGCACGGTCTTCTAGAACGAAACGAGGACGGACACATGGGGACAGTACACCTGATCGACCACCCTCTGGTGCAGCACAAGCTCACGATGATGCGCCGTAAGGATGCCTCCACCAACAGCTTTCGGCGCCTGGCGAACGAGATCTCCGCGCTGATGACGTATGAGGTGCTGCGCGACATTCCGATGCAGGAGGTCGAGATCGAGACGCCGCTCGAGGTCACGACCGGCAGGGTCATCGACGGGAAGAAGTTGGTCTTCGTCTCCATTCTGCGCGCGGGTACCGGCATCCTGGACGGCATGCTGACGATCGTGCCGGGTGCGCGGGTGGGGCATATCGGTCTGTACCGCGATCCGAAGACCCTCGTGGCGGTCGAGTACTACTTCAAGATGCCCGGCGACCTGCACGAGCGCGACGTGGTAGTGGTCGATCCGCTGCTGGCCACCGGCAATTCAGCGGTGGCGGCGGTGGAGCGGCTGAAGGAGTGCGGTCCCAAATCCATCAAATTCGTGTGCCTGCTGACCTGTCCGGAAGGCGTTGCCGCGCTGGACAAGGCGCATCCCGATGTGCCGATCTACACCGCCGCCGTCGACCGCCAACTCGACGAGCACGGCTACATCCTGCCCGGCATCGGCGACGCAGGCGACCGCATCTTCGGCACCAAATAGCAGCTGCGGTCGTTGCCGGTGGTTACGCGGGGAACCGCAACGCGAGTGCTGTCTTGATCTCGATGTGACGCAGCAGGAAGGCGCGCTCGTCGAGCCGCTTGCGCCGCAGCCAGCCGGTGACCTCGTCGTTGCATTTGCTGGCGTTGCAGGAGCCGCAGGCCGGGGCGATGTTGTCGAGGGTGTACCGCCCGCCGCGCGACAGTGCCTGTACGCAGTCGCGTTGCAGCGGCTTGTCGGTCGCACCGCAATACGCGCAGCCGCCCCACGCCTCGGTGAGCGCACTCCACTGCTCGTCGGTGAGGTCGTGCTCGACACTGTCCATCCGACGCTTGCGTTTACGGGCTCCCCTGGCCTTACGACTTCGGTTGACCGCCATCGCCACAGCGTAGGGCTCGCGACGGGTCAGACGGCAACGGGGGCACGCTCTGCTCGAAGGTGAACACGTTCTCCGGGTCGTAGGTGGCCTTGACCTCGCGCAACCGCTCGCGGTGGGAGCCGTAGTACTCGCGCTCCCAGTCCGACGCCGACGCGTTCGGCACGTTGACATACGCGCCGTCGCCGTAGGGGCGCAGCGCGCGCCAGAAGTCGGAGGCCCAGCCCAGCGCCACCGAGTTCAGGGCGGGGTCGTTCCACGCCGCGCCCGGCTCGCAGTAGAACAGCGCGTCGCGGTGCGGGAACGCGGATCCCCCTGGCGGCGCGTGCCGCACGGCCCCGCCGAAGCTCGAGCAGAAGAAGTTGCTCGTCGGGCTGGGTGTGTTGTCCATGAAGCGGACGATCAGGTCGATCGCCTCATCGGGGAACGGGCGGGTGACGAACTGGGAGTAGAACTTCCAGAGGGCGACATCGTTCGGACCCCTGTCCACGTCGCCGTACACGGTTGGCCAGGCACCCTCCGTCACCGTCACCTCGGGACTGCCGATCGTCAACAGCGAGCGCAGTTGGTCCTCTAGTTCTTGCCGCGAACCGCCGTGCAGCAGTGCAGACAGCTCGACCGCGGTGGAATCTGCCTCGAGTGCGCTCGTCAGCCGCTCGTCGGCGACCGGCGCCTCGCGCTGCCATGCTCGAAGTAGGTCACCCAGGTCGCCGTGACCAGTCCACCTCGCGACCAGGAATGTGACGTCAGACAGCTCGTGCAGTTTCAACGTGTAGGACGTCGCGATCCCGAAGTTGCCGCCGCCCCCACCACGGCACGCCCACAGCAGATCGAGGTTGCTGTGCTCGGAGGCCTCCACGACCTTCGCCGAGCGCGCACCGTCGGCGACCACGACCTCTGCGGCGAGCAGGTTGTCGCAGGCCATGCCCATAGTGCGGGTCAGAAGTCCGAAGCCACCCCCGAGAATCACGCCACCGAGTCCGACACCGCCCTCCGAGCCGGTCGGAACGACGAAGCCGTGTTGCCCGAGCGCCGCGACCGTCTCCATCTGCGTCAGACCAGTTCCCACCGTCGCCGTACCCGCCGATTCGTCGATCACGATGTTCTTCATCCGGCTGACGTCGATCACGAGGCCGCCATCGAGTGATGACCACCCCTCGAGGCTGTGGCGTCCGCTGCGGGCACGGAGGGCGATGCCTTCTTCTCGGGCCCAGCAGACCGCGTTGACCACGTCCTGCGTGTCGCAGCAGAACACGATGGCCTCGGGGTAGCGGGAATACAGGCGGTTCCAGCCGACCCGCGCCTGCTCGTACCCGGAATCGCCCGGACGCACCACGTCACCGGTGAGCACGGTGGCGGCGGTCAGAGGCGTCATACCTCGGTCAGTGCGCGAAGACATCGGCGTCTCCGGGCTCGGTGTCCAGTACCTCGCGTTTGAATATCAACAGATAGGCGAAATACACCCCGCCGGCGAGGAGCAACCCGATCGCAATCAGTATGGAGGTCAACGCACTCGAGGGCGACACGATCACGAACACCACGAAGGCCGACCACACCAGTGCACCGATTGCGATCGGCAGTTCGAAGCGCCCGAGATCGAACGCGCCCGCCCTACGATCCAATCGTTTGCGGACCGCGAGATACAGGACGATTATCCCGCCGTAGAGGACCGCCGAGATGACCGTTCCCACCGTGAGCAACTCCAGCAGTGCGCCGCCAGGCAGCGCGGCCATCAGGACGACCCCCACGACGACGATCAAGATGGTCGCCGGAATGGGTGTCTGCGTGCGCGGATTGACCCGGCGCATCAGCCGGTGAGCGGGGAAACGCGCGTCGCGCGACATCGCGAACACCATCCGCGAGCAGGTCGCCAAGGTCACCATTCCCGCGCCGAAGAAGGCGAACGCGATCGCGACCAGCAGTGTCCTCTCCATCACCGGACCCAGCTGATCGCGCAGGATCGCCGCCACCGGCGTGTCACTGTCGCTGATCCGGGGAACATCTTTGATCGCGATCGTGAGCGCGATCAGAAACACCAGTCCCAGCACCGCCGCCGCCACGACCGATCCCACGATCGCGCGTGGGACGCTGCGAAACGGATCCTTGGCCTCCTCAGCCATGTTCGCCGCGGAGTCGAAGCCGACGAGGGTGGCAAGCCCCATGATCGTCGCAGCCATCAATCCGCCGCCGACGGCGAAATAGTTGGGGGCGCCCTCGGTGACACCGCGGGAGGTGAGATTGCCGACCGAGCCTTCGCCCGTGAGCGCCACGGCGACGAAGAGCCCGATCGCCAGCACCACGACGATCACCAGTTCGAGCCCTACCGCGCCCGACGTGATCAAGCCGACGAGGCGCGTGGAAAACACGACGAGCACCGCTTGGACAAGCACCACGGCGAGCGTGATCATGCGCGCCGTGCCCTCGTCGGGCTCCATGCCGAACAGCGGCATGAGGGCGGAGCTTGCCATCGCATTGTCGACCGTCACCACGCCGAGGGCCAGGTAACAGAAGGTCAGCCATCCGAACAACCAGCCGACCTTCGGGTTGGCGAGCCGTGACGCCCATTGGTATGAGGAGCCGCTGAGTGGGATGCGGGCCGCGAATTGGGCGATCACCAGCGCCACCAGGGTCTGCCCCAACGCCACGACGATCCAGAGCCAGATCCCCACCGGCCCGGCGTCGCGAAGTACGTCGTCGTAGGTGCCGAAGATCCCGACCGCCACCGAGATGAACGCGAACGAGACAGCGAACACCTGAAAGGAGCCCAGAGTTCGCTTCAGCTCCGGTTCGTAGCCGCAGTCCTGACATTCTTGATCGGCGGTCTGCGAGCCCAACACGTTTTCTGCCGTCATCTCGGCCGCCTCACGTTCGATCGGGAACTGCGGAGAGGGTGAATCGTTTCGAAAAGATCGCGACAACGCGACTCGTTCCACGATCGGAGCGAGACCGGTCTGTTTCATCGTCCTCCTCGCGGGGACGGATGTCAGTGATGGTTCGTCTTTCTAAATACTCCGGCTGCGCACGGCACGCGTCGTCGCACACACCTCGGCCGCCGGTGCCATTGGCTCCGGCGGCCGAGAATCTGCAGACCCATCAATCCAGAGTCGTCTACTCCAGGTCGTCGTCACATCACATCCAGGGCATGTCGGGATCGAGCGGGTGGGAGATCACGCCGTCGTCGGGCTCGAGGGGGTAATTGACCTGATGGATGGTCGCGGATGCGGGTCCGAAGAGGGACGTGCCACCGGGCTCGACCAGGGTGGTGCCCGGCTCGACGAGGGTGACCTGCGGGGGCACGTCCTCGTCGGGGGCGTCGCATGCGACCATGGGCCATGCATTGGCGCAACCGATACGGTCCCTGACCTCGACCTTGTACGGAGAGAGCCCGGAGTCCGGGGAGACGACCTGAGGCGACGTCGACTGCGCGGGTGCGGCGACGGCAGTGGCGCTCTGGCCCAGGAACATTCCGAGTCCGAGGGCGGCGCCTGTTGCGGCGGCTGCGGCGATGCGTGTCTTGGTCGAATTCATTGCGTTTCTCCTGAGTGTGGTGGGGGTGGGTTTCCGTGTCCCTTGTGGACTGACACCAGTCTTCGCCGTTACAGGGCCCCGCCAACTCCCCCCAGAGGGGTGGTCGGCCGTCCATCCGGGGGTGGATGTTTGCACCCCCAGGGGTGTTCCCACAGCTGTGAACGGACAGTGGCCCGCCGCCGGTGACGTCAGAGATAAAGGTCGACGAGGGTGCTGACCAGCGACCAGTGCGTGGTCCGGGCCCGCAGGGTCCTCAGCTCGGGGTAGACGATGCGGAAGGTGCGCGCGAGGGCGACGCCCAGTCCGCCGGTGATGTCGGGGAGCCCTGATCGGGTGTCGACCGCGAGGACGCCGTCGAGCGGCGGGTAGGCGGCCAGTCGCGCGAGGATCGGGTCGACCCGAAGGTGCGGGCCGAGTTCCCGGAACAACCCGATGTTCTCCTGCAGGCCTCTGGTGATCGGCAGGTCGGTGAGTTCGATGACGTGCCGGTGCTGGGCCGCTGCATCCGACTGGGCGACCAGCAGCAGGTCGTACAGTTTCCCGGTGACGACGTCGTCGAATCGGTGAAAGTCGTCCCTCACGACGCCGATACTGGCGGCCACCCGGAAGATGTCCTCGAACTGGTCGAACGTCATGAGCGACCCGTGGCTTCCGACCTCCGCACCGTCCATCAGGTGATCATCCTCCCCGATACGCCCCGGCTATGTCATGTTCATTCTTCCGCCCGATGTCATGCCGAGGTCACGGATGTCGCGCTCTGGAATCGCGTTGTCCGGCACGAAGTCCTGCGTGGCCGGCCGACCGGGTTGTGCACGACCACCGACTGCGAGTACAGCGAAGGGTATGGCCCGGTGGGTGCGGCGCGGGGCGCGGTGGTGGCCGTTGGCGGCCGCCGCGGTGCTGGTCGTCGTGTTGGCGCTGTGCGGGGTGGTCCCCGTGTGGCCGGGACTGTTGCACCTCGTCGCGCTGCCGCCGCTGGATCAGTTCGCGGACCTGCGACTTCTGCTGGTACGCACCGACTCGTGGTCGCAGTGCATCGTGCTGCTGGGCGTCGTGTCGGCCGTGCGGATCATGCTGATGGCCTGGCTGCTCGGTGGACTCGACACGAGGCGTATCCGCTTCGCCGTGGCGTTCTACGCGACTGCGTTCGGTCCCGTCCTGCTGGCGTCGTGCGCCGATGCGACCGCCTACGCGATGCTGTACTCGCGGGCGTTCTGGCCGGCGGTAGCGCTCGTCGCGGTGCTGGTGTCGATACTCGGGCCGGTGCCGTGGCAGGGCGGCGCCGGCCTGCGCGCGGCCATGGGGCGGGCGTGGCGCCGGGGCCTGCGAATCGAGGTGATGGTGCCGTATTGCGCGGCGATCCTCGCACTGGGCGCCCTGGCCGACCGCGTGCCTGCCCTCACCGTGCTGCTCGTGCCGGTATCGGCAGCGGCAACGGGACTGACGGTGTGGGCGATGGGCCGTGCGCCGCTGAGGCGGCCCGTCGCGGCGCTCGCCGCGGTGCTCGTCGCGTCGACGATCGTGTCGGTGATCTTCGTTCGGACCCGCGTCTACGACGATCCGGAACCCGGACCACGACAGGCTGGTTCGCTGCTCGTCATGTCCGGCATCGACTCGCGTTCGGGGGAGGGGACGATCCACCGGGCCGACGTGCAGCGGCTGGGGTATGAATGCGAACAGGTGTACTACTTTTCCTACGCCGGAACCGGGGGTGGGCAGCCCCGACGCGACGCCACCTGCCCGATCCGAACGGGCGCCCCCTACGAACCGGCCGACACCCATCGACCCGTCGAGGAACAGGTCGCCGTGTTCACCGAGCAGGCGGCGAACCTGCAGCGGCCGTTGACCGTTGCCGCGCATTCGCACGCCGGCTGGATCGCGTGGGAAGCGGTCGCCACAGGTCGGGCACAGGTGGACGTGCTGATCCTGGTGGGTGTGTTCCCGGAGACCCCGCTCGGATTTCCGCCGCCGGAAGTCGACCGACCGGGCAGGGTGTTCGGCGACCTGTTGCGGTGGGCGGTGCCCGCGATCGACTTCGTCTTCTTTCAGTTCGACCCGGACACACCCGCCGCGCGCCAACTGCTCGGTACCGCGGGTACCGCACAGGCCGTTTTCGGTGAGGTACTGCCCGAGGACGTGCGCGTGCTGAGTATCGCGTCGGCCGCCGATCTTCCGCTGATGCCGCACGGCTGGCGCCTGGACGTCGAACGCAACGGTTGCCCGGTTCGCGCCGCGCACTCGTCTCTACCGACCTCCGCTGCCTTCAACGATGAGGTGATCCGGTTCCTGAACCACCGGGATCCTGTGCCCTGCCCGGTATGGCGGGACTGGGGTGCGGTCGTGATGCAGGCCTTCGGTGTGCCCCCGAGTGCACGCTGACGAGAATGTGCGGAAGCGGACGGGACGATTTCGCGGACGCCGGAGCATCGGCCGGAGTTAAATGGAATGACGCAGGCGTAAAGGATTTCGGCACAGGGTAAGCCCAACTCAAGGTCCGTCGCCGTCCGCTCCGGTCTCGTTCCCACGGCGCGGGAGGCCGAGCGTCGGGGTGCGCGATGATCGAAGCAGTGACAGGGCTCCTCACGAGGAGAAACGAACCCGCCGATGCTCGATCCGAACCGCCCGAACAACCCGATCACGCCGCCCCTGTCAGTGGTGTGGCACTCGGAAGGCTCCTCGCGGCGGCGATACTGTCACCGGCACAGGCGTCGCTGCTCGTTGCCGATGCGCTCGATCAGCTCGAACCGGCGCGCAGCGAGGGGCAGGACCGCATCCGTCTCCGGAACGTGACGGTGTCCGACAGCGGGCATCTCACGATCGAGTACGCGCGCGGTGCGGTGTCCGGCCACGACGTGACCGAGGAGGTTACCGGGCTGTTCCGAAGCATCGCGACGAACTGTCGCGGTTCGGCACTGCCCGGCCGGTTGCACGAATCGCTGCTCGAAACAACAGATCTCGACGTGCTGCTGCAGCGAGTTCGTCTGGCTGTCGAACCCGACGTCGATGCCGCCGAGGAGAGTCGGAAACGCTGCCAGCTCGCCCGGCTGGTCGCGGCGACCAGGGGGCGGCCGCGCCCGGACGACCGGACAGTGGAGGAGCGGACGGCCGGTGAGAAGCCGCCGCCGGTGGACACCGGTTCCACCCTTGCATCGCCGGGCTGGTTCCCGCCGGCCCGGAATCCGTGGCATCGCAGGAAGAGACGGCCCTCGCGGAGGCAGGGAGCCCTCGGGCTCGTCGCGATCCTGATACTTTTCGCCGCAGTGTGGATGGCTCCGCGGGCGTGGTCGGACCTGCGGCGAGGTTGGGACGCCGTCCTGAATCCGGTGAATCCCGAGGAGCAGAATCAGATTCGACCCGTGTCGCCGCCACCGGAACCCCCGGCCGAACAGCCCACGCCGGCTACGACCGATGCCGGACGAGTGCCGCCACCCGTCGACGTCGGTGCTCCCGGCAGCGCCGGGCCGATCACGCTCGTCACGGCCACGCGCGCCAACGGGGAGTGCGGGCCCGGGCAGGCGTGCGAGATCCGGATCGACGTCCACCTCGATCCGGCGGCGACTGTCGATGCCGTGACCTGGAGGGTGAACGTGTACGACCGCTGTTCGGGCGAGGTGCGGGCGGGCGGCGACGTGTCGGAGCGCGTTCAGCCCGGGTCGCAGCAGGTGTACGGCATCGTCCGGACCGATCTGCCGCCCGGGGCCGCGCTCGCCGTCGCGGCGATCACGAGCGCCCCGGCAACAGCCGCGTCCGAGCCGCTGCTGATGCCCGCCGAAAACGCACGCTGCTGAGTGCCGGGGGCAGCCATGCAGGACGGCAAGCGTGAATCCGACCCGTGGATAGTCGGGGCGGCGATCGTCCTCGTCGTGCTCGGACTCCTGAATCTCACGGCGACCGGGATGACGGGGCACGCCGTTCGCCATCTCCTCTTCGCGGTGGCCGGACTCGCGATCATGTGGGTGGTGTCCCGCCTGCGGATCAGTGACCTCCGCGCCTTCGGCTGGGCGGTGTTCGCGGTGGCGACCCTGTTGCTTGCGGCCGTTCCCCTGGCGGGGGTTGCGACGAAGGGCGCGCAGCGCTGGCTGAACTTCGGCGTGTTCACCGTTCAGCCTTCCGAGTTGGCCAAGCTTGCCCTGATTCTGGTGCCCGCGGGCATGCTCGCGGGTGGGTTCACCCTCGCACGATTCGTCGCGACCCTGGCGATTGCAGCGGTGCCGGTAGCACTCGTCGCGGTCCAGCCCGACCTGTCGACGGCCGTCGTGCTCGTTGCGACGGCCGGGTTCATGCTCATCCTCGCGCGGGTCCCGCTGCTGCCGCTGGTCCCGTTGTTCGTGATGGGGATCGCGTCGCTGCCGCTCGCGGTGCTGTTCCTCCGGCCGTATCAGCTCGAACGGGTCCACGTGTTCCTGTCGAGCAACGCCGACCCGGCAGGCGCGGGGTGGGCTGAGTTGCAGGCGAACATCGCGATCGGCAGTGGCGGCCTGTGGGGTCTGGCGCGTGACCCGCTGTACGACGTGCGGGCACAGTTTCTCCCCGAATCGGAGCACGATCTGGCGTTCGCCAGCCTGGTGTACGGGTGGGGTCTGATCGCCGGCCTGGCCGTCGTGGTGGCGACGTCGGTGATCGTGTGGCGGGCCGCACTCGCCGCGCGCACGGCACGGACCCGGGAGGCTGCACTCGTCGCTGCCGGAATCGGTGGGTTGTTCGGAATCCACGCGCTGGTGTCGATCGGTCAGAGTCTGTCGCTGCTGCCCCACACCGGAATGCCGATTCCGCTCTTCAGCTACGGCGGGACGGCCGCGATCGTCGGATTCGCCGCCATCGGACTGGTACTCGCGGTGCGCCGAGACGGCGTCGCGCGACCGCTGTGGGCCCCCGACCCCCGGCGCCGGCGCCGCCCACGCGGAATGTCGGCGGGCACGATGACGATGATCGCCGCACTCGTCGCCATGTCGGTGTTCGCTTGGCAGGTGCAGCACGACCGGGGTGCGGAATATCGGGCGATGAGTGATGCACAGATGATGCGGTGCATCCGCCTGCCTGCCGAACGCGGACTGATCGTCGACCGCAACGGTGTCCCTCTCGTAGTGAACGTCGCCGAGTACGCCGTCGCGGTGGTCGCTCGGATGTTCGAGGACAGCGACGACGACGCCCGCAACCGGCTCGCCGCGTTGCTCGCGAAGTCACCCGACGAGTTGTCGGACCTGATCGACGCCGGCGGTGAGGGCGAAACCCAGGTGGCCGTGGGCACAGTCGCGCCCGACCAGGCTCGGCGCATCGTGGATGCGCACCTTCCCGGTGTCCTCGTCGTGCCGTCCGGTCGCAGGCAGTACCCGTACGGTGCCGTACTCGCGTCCATCCTCGGACACGTCGGGGTCGCCGACGCCGACGACATGGAACGCTGGCCTCACCTCGCACTCGGATCACGGGTCGGCAAAGCGGGACTCGAGAAGCAGTACGACGCTCTGCTCCGCGGCAGCGACGGCACACAGTGCATGTATGTCGATCCGTCCGGCAATCCGGTGGCCACCGGCGAGCGCGTCGACCCGGTGCGGGGCCACGATCTGCGCCTGCACCTCGACATCGGTGTGCAGACCCTGGCCACCGATGCGCTCGTGGAGGCGATGCGCACCAGTAAGGGCGACCTCGGCGCCGCCGTCGTGATGGATGCGCGGACCGGGGCCGTGCTGGCTCTCGCCAGCGTCCCGGGCGCCGACAACAATGTCTACGGACCCCCGGCCGACCTCGTCGCGCTCGCGGCGCAGAGCCAGACCCCGGGCCCGAGTGCGTTGGTCAACAACGCCACCCAGACCGCGGTCCCGCCCGGCTCGACATTCAAGATTGTCGTCGCGTCGACGGATATGCAGTATCCGGTGCTGTCGCCCGACGAGGTGATCGAGACCGGCGCTGCCTACACCTACGGTGGGCACACTTTCCGGAACTGGCAGCCGATGGGCCCGAACAATATGCTGCAGGCGATCCAATGGTCCGACAACGTGTACTTCTACAAGCTCGGTGAGCTCCTGGGCCCGGAGAAGATGGCGGACGTCGCGAGCCAACTCGGCGCGGGACGGCGGTCCGGGATCGACCTGCCCGGCGAGGCGGAGGGATTTCTCGGCACCCCGGAGAACGTCGGAAGCATCGGAGCCACGTGGTATCCCGGGTCGACGCTGTTGATGGGTATCGGGCAGGGCACGGTCAGCGCGACCCCTATCCAGGTCGCGCGATGGACGTCCGGGATCGCCACCGGCGCGATGGTGACCCCTCAGCTCGCCGCGGCGTACGGGCCGGAACTGATCCCCATCCCCACAGCGGCCCCACAGCGGCTCGCGTTCGCCGACCGTCTCGATCCTGTCCGGGCGGGAATGCGGGCGTCTGCGGCGGCCGGGACCGCCGGGCAACTCGCGGACCTCCCGGTACCGGCCGGCGCCAAGACGGGAACCGCGGAGGATCCGTCGGCGCCGGGGGAGGGACTGAACGCCTGGTTCTCCGCGGTGGCGCCATTCGATGCCCCCGAGATCGTGGTGACGGCGCTGGTCCGTGGTGGTGGTTTCGGGTCGGCGACTTCAGGCCCCGTGGTCAAGAAGATTCTCGAGCACTACTTCCCGCGACCACCTGCTCCGGCACCGACCCGGTGATCAGCTGCTGTAGGCGGCAACGACCTCGGGGTGCACGAGACAGGCGGTGGCGCCTTCGGCGACGCAGGTGAGGGGGCGTTCGGCCGTCTTCACCGGGAATCCGAACGCCTCCTCGAGCAGTTGCGACAGGCCACGCAGCATCGCCCCGCCGCCGATGACGAGCAGCCCTTCCGACATCACGTCGCCGATCGCCTGCGGCGGAAGGTCTTCGAGGCATTCGGTCAGGGTATGGACGATTCCGGCTGTGGTCGCCCGCAACGCATCCACGATCTCCTCGGTTTCGAGAGTGACGAACCGTGCCCGGCCGGTGGCGGCGTCGCGGCCCTCGACGACGAGCGACTGCCCTTCGTCGGTGTCCGGTGCGCCCAGCTTCGCGCGCTCGGCGGTGAGCTCGCCGACGACGATGTTGTGCTCCTCCCGCAGGTAGTGGTACAGCGCGTTGGTCAGTTCGTCGCCCGCAAGTCGGCAACTGCGGTGGGAGAGAATGCCACCGAAACAGATGGCGGTGATTTCCGAAGTGCCGCCACCGATGTCGACGACGAGGTGGGCGCGCGGTTCGAGCGGGTTGATTCCGCAGCCGAGGGCACCAGCGACCGGCTCGGGCACCAACCCCACTTTTCGCAGGCCGGCCTCGTGCCCGACCTCGAGCAGTGCCCTGCGCTCGAGCGGAGTGGCGCCGGCGGGCACCGAGATGACGGCCTTGGGCCGCACCCCGTATCGCCTGCCCGGCGACACCCGTTTGACGATCGCCGTCACGAAGGTCCGCGCCGACTCCAGGTCGACGATCACCCCGTCACGCAACGGCCGCACCGGAGTTATTCCGATAGGCGTACGGCCGACGAGACTTCGCGCCTCGGTGCCGATGGCGAGAGCACGGTTCGGTTCCTTCGTCCGAACCAACATGAAAGAAGGCTCGTTCAGTACGATGCCGTCGTCGGGAGTTCCGACGACAGTGTTGGCAGTTCCGAGATCGATACCAAGTCCACCCACGTCGGCCTCCAGAGGGATTCCAGCGAGATGTGCTTGATGTTACGCAGCGGCAGCGTCATTCGGAAGGTATCGCGCGCATTGGAAGAATCCCGGTAAGCGGTCACGACGTCGTCACGCGAAGTCGAACAGTGGTGGAAGCACGCCGCCCATCAACGCCGCCCACACACCGAACACTGGGAGGTAACGGGTCTGCCAGCGTTCGGTGGAGCCGAATTCGCGGCGGCCCCGCAGGAACCCGAGGATGAGAACGGCCGACCAGGTCAGGTTGACGAGGAGAACCAGGTTCATTCCGAGTGCGGCCACCTTGTTCGGTGTGAAGCCGAATTCCGCGATTCGAGTGAGCATGGCGAACAGCATCAGCAGGTCGACCGCGAGGGCGCTCGCAACGAGGACGAGTTGGAGGCGGTCGAACAGGTCGGGCGGCAGGTAGGGGTCGCGGGCGGAAATCGCGTACAGCAGCAGGCCCAGGACGACGACCAGGATGAGGTCCATCAGGATCAGCAGGTTCCGGTCGACGTCGACCACGCTGCCGGTCGTCGCGAATGCGACGAGCAGCACCAGCAGCATGAGAGTCGTCAGTGGTGTGAACACACGCGTGAGGACGGGGGCGATGTTCTCCACGACGTTCTGTTTCGCCTCCACGAGCCATGCGGCGACGATGACCGCACCGGCCGCTCCGAACGGCAGCACCCAGTCCTCGACGACCCACTCGACGCTCAGGCCGAGGGCGTCGAAAGCATTGACGGTCAGGCCGATGAGCACGCCGCCACCAAGGGCGAGGAGGGTCAGGTAGACCACCCATTCGCCGGTGAATCGAATGAAATCCATCCGCCGCCGGTCCGACCGCCACTGGCCGCCGACGTACGCGACGCCGACCGCGAACCACAACGCGATCGGTGTGTGGATCGCCGCGATCACCTCGGTGGAGCCGTTCGAGACGAACGGGAAGACGTTCAACAGCACCGCCGCCAGGGCGAACGGCACCACCAGTGCCGCGGCCAGTCGGTGCGTCACCTTCCGTTTCCACGCGAAGTATCCGGTGAGGAAGGGAAGAACGAACAGGCTGACGTTGCGGGCGAGGTCCTGCTCGTCGAGTGTCGCCAAGCCTGCCTTGAGGACGAGTGCTGCGCCGACCGCGAACCCGAGAACGACGAACAGTTCACGGGTGGGGCGGGTGCGACCGCCGTCGGGCGCGGCGGGCAGCAGGACGAGTTGCTTCCACAGCCGATCGGAGTGCTCCCGCGCGAACTCGCGGGAGATGTCGTCCACGTTGCCCATCCGTTTGACCGCGACCAGGAACGCCTCGTCGGTCTTCAGGCCGGCGGCGGACAGATCCGAAATCTGATCGCGTAGATGGTCTTCCATCTCATCCGTGTCGGCGGACGATATCGCGTGACGGCGCTCGACGTACCCCCGCCACTGACCGATCTGAGATTCGAGTTCCTTGTCGGTATCCATCACGACCATCCTTCCGCGGGTGCCGGGGGCAGTTGGACGGAGCGCCACACCTGGCTCAGCGCGTCCGCGACCACGTCCCACTGAGCGCGCCGTTCCGCCAGCATTTCCCGGCCCGTATCGGTGATCGTGTAGTGCTTGCGCCGGCGCCCGCTGTCGGAGGCGCCCCACGACGCCGACACCAATCCCAGCCGTTCGAGCCGATGCAGCAGGGGGTACAACATGCCGTCGGTCCACTGGATCCGTCCGCCGGACAGGTCGTTGACTCGCTTCAGGATGGCGTACCCGTAGGACTCGCCCTCGGCGAGAATTCCGAGTACCAGGGGAGTGGCCGACGCGGCAACCAGGTCCTTCTCGATATGCATAGAACACCTATCCCTAGATCTGCTAGTCATCAACGTAGCAGACCGCCCGTCGCTCATTGCCCGCTCGGGGCGGATCGGCGTGAATGCGTCGATCGACAACCTGGGGTTGACGATTCGAGAGCGTCAACTTAGAGTTGACGCATGGAGAATTCAACGCCCGCCACCCCGCCCATCCGCCTCGACGACCTCATCGAGGCGATCAAGAAGGTGCACTCGGAGGCCCCGCTCGAGCAACTCACCGACGCGGTTCTCGCCGCCGAGCATCTGGGCGAACTCGCGGACCACCTCATCGGTCACTTCGTCGACCAGGCCCGCCGTTCGGGGGCGTCGTGGACCGAAATCGGCAAGAGCATGGGAGTCACCAAGCAGGCCGCACAGAAGCGGTTCGTCCCCAAGGACCCCGGGCAGGCCTCCGACCTCGATCCGAATCAGGGATTCAGCCGATTCACTCCCCGCGCACGGCAGGTCGTTGTCGTCGCGCAGAACGAGGCCAGGGCCGCGAACAACTCCGAGATCCTGCCCCAGCATCTCGTCCTCGGACTCCTGACCGACCCCGACGGACTCGGCGCCCGGGCGATCGCCGCACAGGGCGTGGATCTGGATACGGTCCGGCACGCCGCGACCGCGACGCTGCCGCCCGCCGCCGAGGAGGTACCCGCACTCATCCCCTTCGACGCCCAGTCGCGCAAAGCGCTCGAACTGACGTTCCGTGAAGCACTTCGTCTGGGGCACAACTACATCGGAACCGAGCACATTCTGCTCGCCCTACTCGAGGTCGAGGACGGGGTCGGTGTGCTCGCCGGCCTGGGCGTCGACAAAGCCGCCGTCGAGGAGAACGTTGCCGCCAACCTCGCCGCCATCGTCGCCGCCCGCACCAAGGAATGATCCCCCGACACAGCGTAGGCGGCGCCGCCCGCGGCCGGGGCAACCCGTCGATGCGCTGCATCGAGATGGGCAAGAGGCGACAGGTCAGGGCAGCGGTCCGGCGTGGGACAGTGCGGTCCTGGTGCGCAATCCCTGGGCGTCCTGCCCCGGGGAGGCACCGAACAGGCGGCGGTATTCACGGTTGAACTGTGAGGGGCTGTCGTAGCCGACGAGATGTCCGACACCGGCGACGTCACCGGGATGGGCAACCAGCATCGAGCGGGCCTGCTGCAGTCGGATTCGCTTCTGAAACTGCAAGGGGCTCAGTGCCGTAACGGCACGAAAGTGCCGGTGAAATGCGGATGTGCTCATGCTGGACAACCGCGCGAGATCGTCGATTCGCATCGGCTCGGCGTAATTATCGCGGATCCAGTGGATCGCCCGGCTGACATGCGACAGGTCGCTGTCGGCTACGCCGATCTGGCGGGTGGTGCTCCCGTGCGGGCCGGTGAGCAGTCGCCAGAGGATCTCCTGCTCGACGAGCGGAGCGAGCACGGGTGCATCGGCGGGATGATCGAGCAGCCGCAGCATCCGCGCCGCGGCGTCGAGTAGATCGTCGTCTGCGACGCCGGTTGCGATCGCCGGCAGGCCGCTCGTTCCACGGGACCACCGTTCGGTGGGGGCCTGCAGCACCAGCGCGGCGAGGGCGGCCGGGCGCAGCACCAGGCCCATGGCCAACGACGGCGCGCCGTCGTCGACGTCGATGTAGTTGCCGGTGACGGGCAAGTTGGCGGTGACGACCAGACACTGCCCGGCCCGGTACTCGAACACCCGGTCGCCGAGCAGCAGTCGCTTGCCGCCCTGGGCCATGATCACCAGCAGTGGCGCCGTCAACGAATACTCCGGCGCCGCCGAGTCCGTCGTCACTTTCGACAACAACAGCCCGGCGATCGGCGTCCGAAGATCGGGCCGGGCATGGGCCGCGATGCTGCTGCGGATTTCGTCCAGCAGGTCGGGTGAGGTGCGCACACTTCACGAAAACATCCGCGTCGCAGTCCGGCAACCCGATCGCGGCGATCTCGAGAGGATCGTGCAATCCCCGGCGTGGATCGATCTACCACCGTCACCGCAGTTCGCGTTTCGATGAACATGCACATTCCGACCGACACCCTATGGAGCAGATCATGCGACTCGATCACTACGTCACCCTCGGCCGCTCAGGGCTGAGGGTCAGCCCGTTCGCCCTCGGTGCCATGACTTTCGGCGAGGACGCCGGCGGCGCCGGCTGCAGCGTGGCGGAATCCGAGAAGATCCTCGCCACCTATCTCGATCTCGGCGGGAATTTCATCGACACCGCCAACTTCTACACCAACGGCCATTCGGAGAAGATTCTCGGCGACTTTTTCGCCGCCCACCGCGGACGCCGCGAGCGCGTGGTGCTGGCATCGAAGTTCTTCGCGAACCTGTTCCCCGGCGACCCGAACGGGGGCGGTGCAGGACGCGCCGCCGTCATCGCCCAGCTGCACGAGACACTCCGCCGCCTCCGCACTGACTACCTCGACGTGTACTGGCTACACAACTGGGACCGCCACACCCCGATCGAGGAAACCCTGCGCACCCTCGACGACCTGGTCCGTGCCGGCAAGATCCGCTATGTCGGGATCTCCAACAACCCGGCGTGGGTGACCGCGCAGGCCCAGGCCACAGCGCTGTTGCGCGGCTGGACGCCGTTGATCGCGATGCAGGTCGAGTACTCCTTGCTGGCACGGACTGTAGAAGGCGAACTCGCGCCCCTCGCGCTCGATCAGGGAATGGCACTGGTGCCGTGGAGCCCACTGAAGAACGGGTTCCTCTCCGGCAAGTATCGGCGCGGCACCGAGGTCACCGACTCCGCCCGCACCGCCTTCGTCGGCGGCCCGACCGATGCCGAGTTCGTCGTCATCGACGCCGTCGCCGCAATCGCCGACGAACTCGGGACCACCTCGGCTGCCGTCGCGTTGGCCTGGCTGCGAGGCCGATCCGGGACCGTCGTGCCGATCCTCGGCGCCAGGCGCGTCGAACACCTGACGGACAACATCGCCGGCCTCGAGGTGAGCCTCGGCCCCGAGCATCTCCGCGTGCTCGACGAGGTCTCGGCTCCCACGTTGAACTATCCGGCGCCGATGCACGGCGAACTGCGGGCGATGCTGCAGTTCGCCGGCAGCACCGTGGACGGGGAGCGGTCCACCGTGTACCCGCCGCTGCTGCAGAGCGACGTGCGGTACTGACAACTACCGGCGCGCCGGTACGAAGCGCCGGACCGCGCGGATCGTGGCGGCCGGTCGCGCCGGATGCCACACTTCGCGATCGGTGTACGACCAGGCATAGGTCGGGCTGCCGTCGCGAATGCAGTCGAGCAGCCGCGGTTCGTCGAGCTTGTCGGCCGACCATTCGTACAGGTCCTGCAGGCGCGGCCCGATCAGGCCGTAGTCCAGCAGCTCGCCGAGGTTGTGCTCGGCGGCGACGTACGTGGCGACGTCGTCACCGAGTGGATAGCGGTCGGGGAGAATCCGCGAAAGGGAGAGGAAGATCCCGGTCATCGACAGTCGCGGATCGCCGAGCAGGGGGCCTGCCGGCGCGAGCCGCCCGAGCGCCAGACGTGGAGCCGCGACCAAGGCGTGGGCGAAGAGAACGCGGAGCAGCACGACGTTGAGAAAGAAGCGCTCGGGACGGCTCTCGGTGTCGGCGAGGTCGCGATGGTCGAGGTAGGCGGAGACGATGCTCGCATTGTGGGCCCGGTACCAGGTGCGTGCGGTCGGATCGGCAACGAACAGCATCCACAGGTCGACCGCGTGCGATGACGGCGTCCCTCCCATTCCGCCGCTCCGGGCGACGGCCTCGCACCCGTCGCGCAGCAGTCGCTCGTTGACTGCCCGCCACCACGGACTCCCGGGGGGCGTCGCCTCGAGTGCGGCCAGCACGCCGCGGCCGACCTGCCAGCGCATGAACGACAGCGCCGCACGGCGAAACGGCAAATGCCGCGGTGCGTTGCCCACCGGACCGTGATACGTGCGGGCGCTCAGCTCGAGGCGGGCATCAGGGTCGTCACGCACGGCGTGGACCTGGCCGAGTGCCCAGTCTGCGGCGGAACCTCGCGAACTCACCGTCCCATTGTCGGACCCGACCGGTCCGGGAGGAAAGCTCGAAACGGATTCGACACTTCCGCGACAATGATCACCCGCCTGACTCTTTCGAGTGAGACTGGCTCACGCTAGACAGCTATACCGACAAACAATGTTGGCCTGCAGAGTTCCGAATCGCACCCGCTGCACGGGCGAGAGCAGGACGAAGGGAGGGGCAGATGACCGCAGCTCATGCAGTCTCGATCGCGGTGACGTTCACCTGGCTCGGGATGGTCTTCGCGATCTCGTTCCTCGAGGCGCCGCTGAAGTTCCGTGCACCCGGGGTGACGGTGCGGCTCGGGCTGGGGATCGGCCGTCTCGTATTCCGGGCGCTGAACGTCACCGAGATGGTGTGGGCAGCGTTGCTCGTCGCCGGACTCCTCATCGAGGGGCCACCGGTCCGGGTGGCGGTGGCAGGCGCGACCGCGGTCGCGGTGCTGGTGGTTCAGCTGGTCGGGGTTCGGCCCCGGTTGACACGTCGATCCGACCGCGTCCTCGCCGGCGAGGACGTCCCGCGGTCTCACGCGCACTACGTCTACATCGGTCTGGAAGTGGTGAAAGTCGTCGCTCTGCTCGCAACCGGGGTGCTGCTCCTCGGTGTATGACCGGGTGCACCGAAGGGCTCGATCACTGGGCGCGGGGTCTCGCGCTCAGCGTGTGCCGTCGGCGGCGTTTCGACATCACCCGCTGGATGACCTTGACGAGGTCGGCGTTGGTATCGCATGTGACGATGGTGGCATCGTTGCCGGCGGTCTCTTTGGACTGCACGGCAGTGAGGGCGATGGCGGCATCGAGCGCCACGACGTGGTCGATCGTAGGGTCCTGTTGGAGCTTGGCGGTGATGGACGCCTCGACGGATGTCATGTCTTGGCTGTTGACATTGAGAACCTCGCTGTTGCCCCCCGACAGGCCCTGCGCCACACCGGCGCAGCGGGCTTCGAGGGAGACGTTGCCCTGTTCGTGGTTGATGCAGAGCGTTCTGCGGGCGTCCTCGGCGGCGCGGACCGACGGGCCCATGGCGTCAGGTGTGGCCAGGGTGAGTGCGATCCCGCGGGAGAGGTCAGAGTGCGGGTGGTTTTCATCGTGCGGTCTCCGATTCGGCGGGATCAACGCTCGGCCTACGTCGAGATGGGCAAACTGCGCCGTGCAGAAGCTCGTCGCTCGCATCGAGGGACCGGAAAGCCGCGCGTACGGTCAGCTTGCTCGACCCGACCCTGCTACCCCGCAGGACCTCGGGTTCACCCGCACGCTCCGATTGAGCGCAACCGACGACCATCATGTCGGTCCGTCGACCACCACCTTCGGTGCACACTGGACTCAGCCACACTGCCCGGATCGGTGCTCAACCGAAATCGCGGCGGCGGTGCAGGAGGGCCGGATGTTCCACCGCGGCGACCACGTGGTCACCGAAACCCCGACGCTCGACGAGGATCTGCTCGTCGAGCCCGAGGGGCGCCGCCCGTGGGTCGAATTCCTCACGTCCACCCCCGGACGGCTGTCCGTGCTGGGGATCGCGCTCATCGCCGTGGTCATCGCCGCCGGCGTGATCACCTCGGCGGCGGTCGGTGCGCGGCAACAGCGAGTCGAGGTACTGCGCACCCACACCGAGCCCCTGGCGAACGCCGCCCAGGCCCTCTACAGCTCACTGTCGATCGCCGATGCCGCCGCGACGACCTCCTTCATCTCCGGTGGCGAGTCGGGTGCCGGCGCGGAGCAGTTCACGCAGGCGGTGGGGGACGCGTCGAATGCGCTGGTCACGGCGACCAATGGGGTGTCGTCTCAGGATGCCGAATCGCTGGCACTTTTGTCGGACGTCGTGCGCAACCTCGCCGAGTACTTCAACCTTGTCGCCACGGCTCAAGCGAACGATCGGGCCGGAAACCCCGTCGGGGTGGCCTATCTGTCCGATGCGTCCGCGCTCATGCAGCACACCATCCTCCCGTTGGCGGAGCAGCTCTACGTCCGTCAGGCCGAGGCGGTCGCCGAGACTCAGACGCACACGGCCCAACTGCCCGCGGCCGCGTTCACGGTGACCGCGGCCGCCGTCGTCGCGCTCGTTCTCGCCCAGCTGTACGTCGTGCGGAAGAGCAAGCGCCGGTTCAACCCCGGGCTCGCTGTCGGGACGCTGCTCATGGCGGGACTCCTGGTCTGGCTGATCGCCGGAAGCCTGGTGTCGACGTCGGCCAGCGAACACGCGAGAACCGAAGGAACACAACCCATCAACACTGTTGCGCGCGCTCGTATCCTGGCGCAGCAAGCCCGCGCCGACGAGACCCTCGCCCTCCTGCAGCGCGGGGCCGACACCCAATCGGAAGTCGACTACATGCGGCACTCCCAGGCGTTGTCCGACGAGCTCACCCGGCAGCTGGACAGCTCGCACGGCGACGTCGCCGCGGACGACCTCCGCGACGCCGTGGCGGCCCGCGACGGCTGGCTGGCCGCGCACCGGGACATCGAGATCGCCCTCGAGCGCGGTGACTACCCGACCGCCGCGGCGATCGCCGCCGGGTCCGGCTCCGGCACGTCGGCCGCGAAGTTCGCGGCCATGGACGCGGCCCTCCGAAAGGCGATCGACCGACTTCGCGACGACGAGGCAAGCGCCGTGACCGACGCCTATCGGTCGATGTCGTCCTTGGCGATCGGTAGCATGATTATTGGCGTGTCCTGCGGATTCGCCGTCGGCGGGGGTATCTGGCCGCGACTGAACGAGTACCACTGATGACGCAGGTGAGGATTTCGAGACCGGGGGCGACGCCGCGTGCTCGGCTCCTGGTCGGCATTGTCGCGGTCGCCGTCCTCGCCGGCTGCGCAACACCCGACCCACTCACCCCGACGGTCGCGGGCACGTACACCACACGACCGATGACAAACGGCGCACAGATCATCCCGCCCACGAACAACCCGCCGCCTGCAGGACCGTCCCCCAAGTCGTGCGGAGCCCTCGCGAGCCTGCGGCCCGGCCCGCAGCCCCCGCCCGGTCAGATGCCGCCCGGTGGGTCACTCGCCGAGATCGGGTCGCGCGGCCGGTTGATTGTCGGTGTGGACCAGAACACGAACCCGTTCAGCTTCCGCGACCCGACCACGGGCACCCTGCAGGGCTTCGACATCGACGTGGCGAAGGAGATCACCAAGGACATCTTCGGCGATCCGGCAAAAGTCGAATTCCGGCTGCTTACCTCGGCCGGCCGGTTCACAGCACTCGAGCACAACGATGTCGACGTCGTCGTTCACGCCACCGCGATCACGTGCGAACGCGCCCAACGCGTCGCCTTCTCCACCGAGTACTTCCGCGCCTTTCAACGAATCATGGTCCCGCGGGGTTCCGACATCTCGGGACCGGCGGACCTGGCCGGAAAGCGGGTCTGTACGTTCGTCGACACCACGTCGCTTCCCACCGTCCAACGGGTCGCGCCGGAGGCCACGATCGTCGCGGTCCCCGATTGGGACGACTGCCTCGTCACCATGCAGAAACGGCAGGCCGACGCGACCAGCACCTCCGACTCGCTCCTGGCCGGCCTGGTGTCCCAGGACCCGCATTTTCAGATCGTGGGGCCACCGATGGAGGACGAAGAGCACTGGGGAATCGGTGTCAACAAGTACAAGGACGACCTGGTGCGGTTCGTCAACGGCACCCTCGACCGCCTGCGCGCGGACGGCACGTGGATGCGCCTGTACGACCGGTGGCTCGCCGCTTCGCTCGGGCCGATCGCAGGCCCACCCCCGGCCACCTATCGAGATTGAAAGGACGGGGTCGCACCACGAGTGTTCATGCGTTCGCGCATCCCCTCTAACTAAAAAGTTAGTCAGTCTAGTATGGTCGCAATGGGTTATCGGCTGGACCGGAGTTGCGATGGAAGGAAAAAGGGGGAAAGCAGAGTGATGCTCAGACGGCGCTTCATCCAGTCGGGGCTGGGCGCTATCGGTGGGCTGCTGGTAGCAGCGTGTACCGACCCGGTGTCCTACCTCGAAGGTGGCAGCAGCGCCGATGAGGATGATCAGCGGATGTGGCGAATGCCCGAGGAGGGGGAACCGCACAAGCGGACCTGGATGGCGTTCGGTGCGAGTGAGGAGATCTGGGGAGCCGAGCTGCTTCCCGAGGTCCGCCGCAACCTCGCCGCCATCGCCCAGGCGATCGCGCAGTTCGAGCCCGTCTCGATGCTGGTACGCGAAGAGGAACTCGACTTGGCCCGCGGGCTCGTCGGCCCCGCCGTCGAACTGGTCGTGGCCCCGCTCGACGACCTCTGGATGCGTGACACCGGGCCGGTGTTCGTCAGGGGCAACGGGACCGGGGCCGCGGTTAACTTCAACTTCAACGGCTGGGGTGAGAAGCAGGACTTCGACCAGGATGCGGGAGTGGCGGACATCGTCACGGGCAGCGCCGGCGTCGAATCGTTGCCCACCGACCTCATCCTCGAGGGCGGCGGGATCGAGGTCGACGGCGAAGGAACCGCCATCATCACCGAAAGCTGCGTGCTCAACGACAACCGCAACCCCGGATGGTCCAAGGCGGACGTCGAGGCCGAACTGGGACCGCTGCTCGGGCTCGACAAGATCATCTGGCTGCCCGGGATCAAGGGCAAGGACATCACCGACGGCCACACCGACTTCTACGCCCGTTTCGCCCGTCCCGGCGTGGTCGTCGCCGGGTACGATCCGGATCCGGAATCGTTCGACCACGACGTGACCACCCGCCACCTCGAGATCCTCGAGGCGGCGGTGGATGCGCAAGGCCGCCCGCTCGAGGTCGTGGTACTCGAGGCGCCGGGTTCCGTTCGGCCCGAGTTCGAATCGGACGACTTCGCGGCCGGATACATCAACTTCTACGTCTGCAACGGCGCCGTGATCGCACCCGAGTTCGGTGACCCGGCCGCGGACGAGGCCGCCAGACAGGAACTCGAACAACTCTTCCCCGACCGTCGTGTGGTGCAGATCACCATCGACGCCATCGCCGCCGGCGGCGGCGGAATCCACTGCACCACCCAGCAAGAGCCCGCGGGCTGATCGCGCGCTGCGTCAACCGAGGTCTCCGCACCGGCCGCCCCGCCGCCTTCCCGTAAAGTGAGGTTCCGTGTCCGAACGTCAGACGTTGATTCTGGAAGCAGCCGTCCGTGTGATCGCGCAAAGTGGTGTGCGCGGGCTGCGGATCGAGAAGCTCGCCGCCGAGGCCGGGGTCTCGACCGCCCTGATCTATTACCACTTCCAGGACCGGGCAGGTGTGTTGCGCCGCGCCCTCGAGCACATCAACGAGAGGGCCGAGCGCTACACCACGGAGGCCCTTGCCTCGACGAACCCCCGGACCCAGCTCGAACAGACGCTCCTGCTCGAGATTCAGAACACCCCCTCCGTCCGTGAAAACAGCATCGCCTGGGGCGAACTCCGGGCCACCGCAATCTTCGACGAAGACCTCCGCGACCAACTCCGCGACGCGACCCGCGCCTGGGCAAAGGACGTCGAAACCCTCATCGTCGAGGCGCAGGCCGTCGAACTGGCCGACCCGGACGCCGACCCCGCCGACGCCTCCGAACGCCTCACCGCCCTCATCGAGGGGCTGAGCGAACGCTGGCTCAGCGGATCCATCACCCTCGAACGGGCCCAGCAGCTCGCCGCCGGAGCGATCACCGCAGAACTCGGACCCCGGCCCTGACGGTGCGCTCTCGCACCTACGTTCCGGGTGCGGTGGGCGTTCTGGAATCGTCGGGCCGCACCCGCCGCCGCTGTGGTCTCCATCCGGGGCGGGGAACGCTGTCGAGCAGCGTGCGGGTGTAGGGGTGCCGGGGATCGCGGAGCAGATCCTCCGTTCGACTGCTCTCGACGATTCGCCCGTTCTGCATCACGATGACGTGTTCGGTGACCTGCCGGACGACTGCGAGATCGTGGGTGATGAATACGTACGAGATCCCGGTCGCGTCGCGGATGTCGGCGAGCAGGTTCAGAATCTGAGCCTGGATGGACACGTCGAGAGCCGCGACGGCTTCATCGAGCACGAGCACGCGAGGTTCGGCTGCGAGGGCACGCGCGATCGCGACGCGCTGCCGCTGGCCACCCGACAGGTGGCCGGGCATGGAGGCCAGCAGCCGCGTATCGAGCGACACCAGGTCGGCGATCTCCTGCACACGATCGGACTGCGTTGCTCCCGAGTGGGTGTCGTACAGCCGCACCGCCTCGGTGAGCGTCTGCTGAATCGTCTTGTGCGGGTCGAGGCTCGTGTACGGATCCTGGAACACCATCTGCGCCTCGCGTGCCCGCGCGCGCCGGGCACGGGTCGCCCGGGACGGGAGGGAGCGGTCGATGCCGCAGCAGGTGATGGTGCCGGCGCTCGGCTGCTCCAGGCCGATGATCATGCGGGCGACGGTCGTCTTGCCGGAGCCCGATTCGCCCACGACGCCGAGCGAGGAGCCCGCGGCAAGTTCGAACGTGACACCGTCGACCGCCGTGAACGTGCCGAAGGTCTTGCTGAGACCGGTCACCGTCAGCACCGGGTCAGTCATTCGGAGTTCCTTCCTGAAGTGGATCGTGATTGTCGATGCGCAGACAGCGCACCGCGTGGTCGGATTCTCGGATTAGGGGGACCGGCCCCGACTCCGTGCAGAGTGTGAGCCTGCGGGGGCACCGGTCGGCGAATGCGCAGGTCTCTGCGGCCTCCCATGCTCCGATCGGGCGGCCGGGGACGGCGGCGAGCCTGGGCCGTGGATGGTCCAGATCCGGGCGGGCCGCGGCGAGTGCCGCCGTGTAGGGGTGTCGCGGATGATGGTGCAGTCCGGTGGAGGCCTGGGTCTCCACGATCTGGCCTGCGTACATGACCGAGGTCCGATCGCACACGGCGGCAGCCAGATCGAGGTCGTGAGTGATGAACAGCAGGGCGACACCCGCATCGTGACGCAGTTCGTCGAGAATGGCCATCACCTCCGACTGCGTGGTGACATCGAGGGCGGTGGTGGGCTCGTCGGCGAGGATCAGCTTCGGGTCGGACAGCAGGGCCGAGGCGATCATCACCCGCTGCAGCATCCCGCCGGACAGGTCGCCGGGGTACTGGCGCATCCGCCGGGCGGTGTCGGTGATGCCGACCTCCGACAGTATTCTCTGGGCACGGCGGGTCGCCTCGTGCCGGTCGACGCGGGCGACGATTCGGAGTTGTTCGGTGAGGAAGTCCCCGACGCGCCGGACCGGATTGATGTACGCCCGGGGGTCCTGGAATATCACCGAAATTCCGCTGCGGGCCCGGAGCAGCGATTCGCCCCGCAGACTCAGCATCTCGTGTCCCTCGAACCGGACGGTGCCCCTCGTGGTCGCCCGCTCCGGTAGCAGCCGGGCGATCGCCCGCAGGGTCATGGACTTGCCGGCACCGGATTCACCCACAAGCCCGAGGGCCTCGCCGCGCTGGATCGTCAGTGACACATCACGGAGAACCTGCCGCGTCTGGCCGGCGACATCGAGCGTCAGGTTCAGCCCCTCGACGGCGACGAGCGGGGCGGTCGGCGCCGGCGCCGCCGAAATGGGCGAACGAGATGCGAGGTGGGATATCGCTTCTGTCATGAGAGTTCCTTCGCCTGTCTGTCGTTGAGCCGCTCGCCGAGAATGTTGAACGCGACGATCACGAGCACCAGTGCTGTGCCTGCGGCCAGCGATTCGGCGGGGAATCCCTGCAACACACCGGTTTGTCCCTCCGAGACCATCACGCCCCAGTCGGCCTGTGGTGGCTGGACACCGAGGCCGAGGAAGGAGATCGCGGCCAGATCGAGTGCGGCCCAGCCGAAGAGGATGGTTCCCTGCGCGACGAGCATGGGTGCGATGTTGGGGACGATGTGCCGAACGCAGATGGCCCAGGCACCCCTTCCCTGAACCTCGAGTGCCTCGATATAGGGCAGCGATCGTTCCCGGATCGCCGCTCCTCGGACGATCCTCGCCACGTACGGGGTGTATGCGACCGCCAGTGACAGGGCCGCAGACCACTGGCTGGGACCGAACACCGCCGCGGCGAGCACCGCGAGCAACAGCCCGGGAAAGGCGAAGACCAGGTCCGAACCCGAGGAGGTGACGCTGTCGACCCAACCCCCTCGCCAGGCCGCGGTAACGGCGAGAACCGTCCCGGCGACCATTGCGAGAGCGATGACGACGAAGGCGCCGAGCATGGACGAGCGCGCACCGACCAGCAGACGCGACAGAATATCGCGGCCCTGGGAGTCGTATCCCAGCGGATGGGCGGGGCCGGCCCCGACGAACGCGTGGGCGAGATCGCTCTGATTCGGCGGGTACGGCGCGAGGAGTGGGCCGAACACCGCGATGACTGCGGCCAGCACGATGATCGCCGCGCTCGTGTAGCCCAGCCATCCCACCCGGCGCAGGCCTGGAACTCCGGGCCTGCGGGTGGTTGTGGCGGCTCCGATGACGGGGGAGTGCCCGGTGGCCATCACGCCGCCGCCGTTCCGAGACTCACGCGCGGGTCGAGCAGTGCGTAGAGGACGTCGACGATGCCGTTGACGATCACGAACGCCACCACCATGAGTAGCGAGACAGCTTGAACCACAGCGAAATCCTTGTTCTGTGCGGCGGTGACCAACGTCGACCCCAATCCGTTGAGGTTGAATGCCTGTTCCACGATCGACACCAGCACGATCAGCGTGGCGATGGTGAGGCCAGTGACGGTCGTGATCGGGATGGCGGCGTTGCGGAGAATGTGACGCCGCAACACGGCCCGGTACGGCAGTCCCCGACTGATCGCGGTGTGCACATGCTCACGCTTGGCCTCGTCACGGACCGACGCGCGGGTGATGCGTGCGACGAGCGCGAGGGAGGAGCAGGCCAGCGCGACGGCGGGGAGCGTGAGGTGGACGATCTGGTCGGCGAACCCCTCGCCTTCTCCCAACGCGGGGAACCAGTTCAGGTTGACCGCGAAGATGCTGATCAGGATGAGGGCGGCGACGAACGACGGGATCGCGGCGAGCACCGTGGTGACCAGCAGGGCCGCGGTGTCGACGAGACCGGGCTTCAGCGCACTGAGAACGCCGATGCCGATCCCGACGACGACGATGATGAGCGACGCGTAGGCCACCAGTTCGATCGTCGTGGGTGCACGCTGCGCGATCAGGGTCGACACGTCTTCCTTGCCGGCGAGCGAGTACCCGAAATCCCCCTGTAGCGCGGAGGTCAGCCAATACCAGTAGCGCACGGGCAGCGGGTCGTCGAGGTGGTATCGCGCCGTCAGCAGGGCCCGTGCTTCCGGCGTGACCTGCCGTCCGCCGGTCAGCACCGCGATCGGGTCACCCGGCGCCAGGTCCAGGGCGACGTAGATCGCAACACTGGCCACCGCCAAGGTCCCGAGCAGGAGGGCGCCGCGCCGGAAAATGAATCCACGCATGTCAGCTCCCGCCGCCGAGTTGGGCCAGCCACGGGGCCTGCATGTAGGCGAACGACGACGGGGCGCCGGTCAGCCGCTTGTCCAGAACCAGGAACGACGCGGGGTGGGACATCGGGATCCAGGGCAGGTCCTGCATGACCAGTCGGTCGGCCTCGATCGTCGCCTCGGCCCGGCGTGCGGGGTCCGGTTCGGTGCGGGCCCGGGCCAGCACCGCAGACAGGTCGGGGTTGGCGTAACCCGAGTAGTTCTGGACGCCGTTCGGCTCTACGTAGGAGGCGATCAACGCCGCAGGATCCGCGTAGTCGCCGTACGTCGTCGAACTGAATGCGTCGACGGCGGCGCGCGCGTCCGGATCGGTGAAGAAGTTGATGTAGTTCTGAGGCGAGACGTTGTGCAGGCTCGCGTCGAGCCCGATCGCCTCGGCCGCCTCCAGCCACGCGTTCGCGGCGGTGTTCACGGTGGCGAGCCCGGTGGATGTGCCGATGACCAGTGGCTTGCCGGCCGCGCCTGCCTCGTCGACGAGCTGTCTCGCCCTGGCCAGGTCTCGTGTCTGTTCGGGGGCGGCGTCCCAGGCCGCGGTGAACGTGTCCCTGGCGTATCCCCACGTTCCCGGGTTCGTCGACAGGCGCGGGCCGACCGCGTTGCCCTGATAAACGGCACCGTCGAAGCTCTGCCGATCGAACGCGAGCGACAACGCCTGTCGCACACGGCGGTCGCCGAGGACGCCGGTGAGATTGGCGGGGATGAAGAACTCGGTCTCGAACGACGGCCCGACGTGCACGGTGACGTTGCTCGTCCGCTGCAGCTGCGGCAGGGTGGAGGTGTCGGTGATCCACGTGCCGCTGATCTCGCCGGTCGCCAGACCCGTCGTCAGGGTCGCCGCGTCGGACACACCGCGGAACTCGATCTCGCGGGTCATCGGCTTCAGGGACGAGTCCCAGTAGTCGGGGTTCGCTTCGACCTTCAGCGTCTTCCCTGACGTCCACTCCGCCAACTGGTACGGGCCCGTGCACATGGCGCCGCCGCCGGGTGTCCCGTAATCACGGCCCCGGGCGCGGGCGAACCGTTCCTGGACGACGACCCCCGGCATCGCCGCGAGCTCACCCGGCAGCCAGTAGTCCGGGCTGCTCAGCACGAGCGTGACGGTGTCGGGGCCGTCGGCGCTGATCGACGTGATCCGATCGAGGACGGTGCCGTAGAAGCCACCGACCTCGGGATCCTTGTTCCTCTGCAAGCTGAACACCACATCGGCGGGAGTGAGGGGCTGTCCGTCCCAGAAGCGCACGCCGGAGCGCAGTTTCAGTACCAGTGTGGTCGGTGACGTGTAGTGGTATTCAATCGCCAGTCCGGGCGTGATGGCGCCGTCCGGTTGTTGCCGCAGAAGCGATTCGCACATGGTCGATATGACCGTGTTCTCCGGATAGTCGAATGCGGTGGCCGGATCGACGGTGGTGGGGTCGCGGTACAGCGCCCATGTCGCGCTGTCGGTGTGACCGGTGGCAGCATCCGTGGTCGGGGGGAGACTGAGGAAGGTCGTGTTGTTTCCGGTTGCGGGGACCAGCTCCGGCCGACCCCCGCAACCCGCCAGGACGACTACCGTGCACGCGGCGACCGCCACGATCCGTAACTTGTTGATGCGCATGTTCGATCCCTCGAAAGTGGTGAACCTGTGTTGTGTGCCGCGGAGCGAGCCGCGGGCACGGCAGTTGCCCGTCAGGGCGTGGTTGCATGCGACTCGTCGACGAGATCGCGGTAGCTGGCGGGCCGGCGGGTGTCGAACAAGCCGAACGTGAGCCAGTCACGGCGCTGATCCAGATCGAGATCCGCGACGAGGACACTGTCGCGGTGACGGGGCGCCTGAACGATCGTGCGCCCATAGGGATCCGAGATGAACGACGATCCGTAGAAGGTGATCCCGTCCTCGTCGCCGATTCGATTGACGGCAACCATGAAGGTGGCGTTGGCCAGGCCGTTCCCCGAGATCATCTGATGCCACATCGGTTGGGTGTCGAAATCTTTCAGCTCGGGGTCGCTCCCGATCGCCGTGGGATAGACGAGGATCTCGGCGCCCCGCATCGAATACGCTCGCGCCAATTCGGGGAACCACTGGTCCCAGCAGGTGGGGAACCCGAATTGGCCACCCGCAGCCGGGATCACCGGAAATCCGCTGTCACCCGAGTCGAAGTAGCGGTCCTCGTGGTAGCCGGGGAAGGCGGGAATGTGGAGTTTGCGGGTCCGCGCGAGCACCGCGCCGTCCGGGGCGACGAGGATCGCGGTGTTGAACCCGCGTCCGGTGTCGCTGTGCTCGTAGAGCGAGGCGTGGACGAAGATGTCGTGCCGGGCCGCGAGTTCCCGCGCGAACGAGGTCGTGGGGCCGTCCGGGATCGACTCGCTGTGATTCGCGGCGTCGGTGTTGTCGGGGACGGTCGCGAAGTACGGGCTGAGGGTCAGCTCCTGCAGGCATACGACCTGTGCACCCAAGTCGGCGGCCCGCCGCACCCCGCTCGCCAGGACGGCCCGATGTTCTACGGGGCCCGGGTGCCAGGAGGTCTGCACCGCGCCGACGCGGACCGGCATCCTTGTCGACGGCCGGTCGCGGGCCGGCGAGGGCAGCACGGTCTCGACCGCACTCACGACGACGAAGGCGCCGGCGTCCACGACATTCTGACCGATCACCCCCGCAAGGGCGCCGTTGTCACGAGGGTTCATCGCGCCGTCTCCCGAGCGGAGTGGGCCGCGGGGATCTGCTGGGTGATGCAGTGCACGCCGCCGCCGCCGTACGCGACGATGTTGCCCGGCACACCGACTACCTCGCGGTCGGGAAAAGCGAGGCGCAGCGTCGCCAGCGCCTGCTCGTCGAGGTCGTGCCCGGCGATCGGAACGACCACTCCGCCGTTGGCGACGTAGAAGTTGGCGTACGCCACCATCGTCGCGGTGCCGTCCGGCAGTGTCTGTACCGGGAACTGGGGCAACTCGAGGATCTCGAGCTGCCGTCCCGCGGCATCCGTCGACTCGCGTAGGACCTGCAGGTTCGCGGCCATGCGCTCGAAATCGGGCAGCTCGGGATCTTCACACGTCTGGGCGATCACGACTCCCGGCCGCACATATGTGCACACGCCGTCGACGTGCCCGTCGGTGTGGGCGTCGTCGAAGTGACCGTAGGGGAGCCAGATCACTGTCGACACACCCAGACGCGTCTTCAATTCGTTCTCGATCTCCGCCCGCGACATCGACGGATTGCGGTTCTCGTTGAGCAGGCACTGCTCGGTCGTGATCAGGGTGCCTTCGCCGTCGATGGTGATCGATCCGCCTTCGAGGACCATGCCCGACGGTATGCGGTCGATCCCGAGGGCAGCGAGCACTCGCCGGCTGATGGTGGCGTCCTTGTCGTATGGCTGGAAACGCTCGCCCCACGAGTTGAAGCCGAAGTCGACGGCGGAACGTTGCCCCGTCCGGTCGAGTACGACCAACGGACCCGAATCCCGGATCCAGGAATCGTCGATCGCCAATTCCACGACGTCCACCCGGCTGCTGCACGCGGCGCGGGCTTCGCCGGCCTGGCCGGGGTTGGCGATCATGAGTACGGGTTCGAATTCGCCGATCGCGTTCGCGGTCGCAGCGTATTCGGATTTTGCCTCTTCGAAGTACGGACCCCAGAGGCTTTCTCGGGTGGGCCATGCCATGAGGCACCGTTCGTGCGGCGCCCATTCGGCGGGCATCTGCCAGATCGTCGAGGTGGTACTTCCGGTGGTCTTCTGCAGTTGTGGCGTGTTGGTCATGGCGAAATCATCACACTGACTAAAAAATTAGTCAATGGTCATTTTCGTGGTGCGCTACGGCCTCCGGCGGCCTGCTCGTGAACCTCCGCCGGCGCGGTCACGGGGATAGCTGCACAGGGTGAGCCTCGTCGGCGGGGCATGGTCGCGCGGCTGCGAATGCTGAAACCTGCTGGTGTTCGGCAGTCGTCGATCCGTGCTCATTTCGTCTGTTCGGCAGTGTCATTCACGCAGCCGACACAGAACCGGGGGTGTTGTCGACCCGCTGACGGCGTGAATGCCCGCGGCGACACGATGTTTGCCGGGTGGTGTCCGTGAGCGAAACGAACCGATTAGTATGCGCAGTTGATGCGACGGACGTCGGTTGTCGGCACAGGCCCTGTCCGGCGGCACAGGTCGTTGCGGTACCGGGTCGAACAAAGGTGGTTCTGGTGGAGTTTCCGATGCTGTCCAAGGGGCAGAACCTGTCCCTGCCCGCTGACGTGGAGCAGATCGACGTGGTGCTCGGGTGGACCGAGTCGGACGTCGAGGTCGACGCGTCGGCATTGCTGCTGAACGCGGACCGGAAGGTGCGCTCCGATGCCGATTTCGTGTTCTACAACCAGCCGGAGTCGACCGACGGATCGATTCGGTTCCTAGGCGCGAGCGGCACCGAGGAAGGGGCGCAGGCGAGGATCGCGATCGATCTGTCCGCCGTGCCGGACGATGTGCACACCGTTGCCCTCGGCGGCAGTGTCGCTGCCGGCGGGTTCGGTGACCTCGGCAAACTCGCCCTCCGGGTCGTCGACGGTGCCGGGCACACGTTGGCGGAGTACGTCACTGCCGATGCCACCACCGAGTCGGCATTCGTATTCGGCGAGGTGTACCGCCGCAATGGCGACTGGAAGGTTCGGGCGGTCGGGCAGGGCTGGGAGTCCGGGCTGGCGGGGTTGGCCACGGATTTCGGAGTCGACATCGACGACGACCAGGACCCCGAACTCACCGCGACCGCCGACACCCCATCCGACAGTGAGGAATCCGCCGTGGTGGCGCCGCCCGGCTCCACCGGCGACGCCCCGCAATTGGTGCCCGAACTGCCCACGACACCGGCCGCACCACGGAAAGCGACGACCCGGGGTGTCCGCACTGCCAAGCGGGCGGTGAAGAAGTCGAAGCCACTCGTGTTCGGCCTCGCCGAACAGGACACCTGGCAGCCGGCGCGGTTGTTCTCGGTCATCGGCGTCGGCGCGGGTGAGGAGCAGGAGCGGCGTGCCACGTCCGCACTGATCGCGACGATGCAGGCGGTGCGTCCGTTCGCACGCGCGGTGTGTGCCCGGGTGGGGGCTCCCGCGGGCACCTTCGAGGGGTACGTGGAGGTGGCGTACGAGCGGGGCGAGACGAAGGTGATTCCGGATGCCGTGTTGAAGGTCGCCCGCGGCAGCAGGGTGTGGACCGGTCTGCTCGAGGTCAAGACCGGCAGCGGCAAGCTGAAGAAGGAGCAGCTCGAGAACTATCTCGACGTAGCTCGGAAGAAGAAGTACGACGTCGTGGTCAGCTTGTCGAACGACGTCCCGGCCAGCGCGGGGGAGCTGCCGGTGGAGGTCGATCGGCGCAAGCTCGCCAAGGTCGCTCTACGGCATTTGTCGTGGGCGGAGGTGGCGCACGAGGCGCGGATGCTGCTGTCCCACGGCGGAATCGACGACGATCTGCAGGCGTGGGTCCTTGCCGAGTTCGTGCGGTACCTGGACCATCCGCGTTCCGGGGCGGTCGAGTTCGTCGACATGGGAAGGCACTGGGTCACGGTCCGCGACGCGGTCACCGCCGGCACCCTGCGCGCCGGCGACCAGAAAGCCGCCTCCGTGGCCGACACCTGGGTGTCCCTGTCCCGGCATCTCGCACTGCGACTGACGGCCGAGTTGGGGGTCACCGTCAAACACGTCCTGCCGCGCAGGCACAGCACCGATCCGGTGGCCCGCAATGCGGCGGTTGCCGAGCGGTTGTCGGCCGACGGCGTGTTCGAGGCGGTCCTGCGGATCCCGGAGACTGCGGGCGATCTGGTGGTGATCGCGGATGTGCGGACCAACAAGATCCGGTGCCGCACCACCGTAGACGCACCGAACGAGGGAACCTCCGGTCGCCGGCTGTCGTGGCTGCTCAAGCAACTCAAGGATGTCCCCGGCGATGTGCAGGTGGAGGCGGTGTTTTCCGAGCGGGGAAACGAGGCCTGCGAGCACATCGCGGCGGTGCGGGCCGATCCGAAAGTGCTCACCGCCGGCCGGTCCGGGGACATAGTGTCCTTCTGCCTCGAGCAGTCATTCCCGATGGGCGGTCGAAGGTCGGGAACGGCGGCGAGTTTCATCAGCAGCGTGACGTCCTCGGCGGACGCGTTCTACGGGACGGTGGTGCAGCAACTACGGGAATGGGTGCCGGCTGCACCCAAGCAGACCGAGCAGCCGAGGACTGCAGAACCCGAAGGCGAGTAGAACTCGGTTGACATGCGCGGCTTGCCGCGACCTCACAGCGTCGGCCGGTCCAGCGGCCGTGGGAGCGGTGCGAGTGCGCCCGCGTCCCGCAGCTGCTCGTACACGCTGACCACCGTGTCGATCTCGCCCGACGCTGCGATCTGAAGAAGCACGCCGCCGTCCGGAACGGCCCGACGGCTCGCCTCCAGGCCGTCGGGTATCAGGACTGCGCGGGCCGAGCACAGGTAGCCGGACCGGCCGACCACAGGATCGCCGACGACGAATCCGGCGTCGTCCTCGAGGGCATCGAGAGTGTCGTCGTCGGTCACGTCGCCGAAGTCCGGTTCCCACGTCGACGCAAGCATCGTGAGCAGTTCAGATTCGGGGACGACGGCACCGTGGGGCGCGTCGACACTCATCACCATTGACTGCAACAGAAACTGCGGGGTACCTCCGGCCACGCCGGAGAGTTCGACCGCCCACCCGGCCTCACCGGTACAGAGCAACCGCAACCCGGTGCCCGTCAAATCCGACCACGCCTCCGCCTCCTGCGCGACGAGGAGAACGGCTGTCAGCTCATCCGGCGCACAAGCGGTATCCGGTCCCGACGCGTGCACCTGCCGCCAGTTGCCTTCCACCGGTGACGCGACTTCCGGCAGCAGCTGCGAGACCTGTTCCACAGTCTGCCGCCACCGCCCCGCCAGCGCTTCGACCGGCTCCGGCCGCGGCCCCCAGAAGGCCCGCACGACGCGTCGCATTCGAATGCGTCCTCCTTGTCTCGCGAGTATCGGGCTCCGCCGAGATCGGCGAGCGTACCTGCGGGCACAGTCTATTCGCGCTCGTCCTATTCGCGCGCGTCGCCGTACGACCGAATGTCGAATGCGAGTGTCTACTCAACGAGGACCGGAATTAGTTGTTCCAGTTGGTCCTGCGGTGATAGCCGCGATTAGAGCATCCGCCCGCTTCACCTGGCGATGCATCCCGAACACCGCGGCAAGTAACGTGGCGGCCAACCATACGAACACCCACGTCAGGAAGGAGTCACCCTCGTCGGCGAAGTTGGCGAGCGCGACGAATGACATGAGGACACCGGCGGCGAGCATCGCCCAGCTGCCGCGGGCGACCGACTGTCGGTTCTCGACCACTCGCGTTCGCCATGACCAGATGTCTGCGTTCGGTGGCAGCGCGCCGTTGTCGATCGCCGTGGACACCTCACGTTTCGCGGCGAGCCGCGGACTGCGGCCGCTTCGAATCAGCCAGAGCGGCACGACATATGCGGCGACGGCGCCCACCACACCACCGAGAATCACGATGATCGGATCCATGCATTCCTCGCTTGATAGATTTTGTTGGCAACAACAGGATCCGCCGGACCTCCCGCGCATCGAAACGCATCTTAGGGTTGGAAATCGACCCCCTTCGGCTTGGAACCGATCAGAACCCTAGTTGAGGATGCCGTTGTTGAGGGCGAGAGTGACGAGTCGGGAGCGTTTCTGATTCTGAGGGAGGTCCTCTATCTGGAATGTGCTGAAGAGGGCACGGAGATGGGTCTTGACGGTTTCGGTGCTCAGGTGCAGGGCGTCGGCAATCTGTCGGTTCGAGGCCGGGATGGGGTGGTCGGTGCCGTCGTGGAATGGCCGGCACAGTTCGGTGAGGACGGTGCGTTGCGCGGGTGTGAGAACGATGTCGGCGTCGACGGTGCCCCCGATGTGGGTGACGCCGCAGTCGGTGCCAGGCTCCCCATGGTAGGTGAGCATGCTCTCGCCGACTTGGATGACGTCTCCGGGGTGCAGTGTCTGGCGTCCTTGCACGCGGGTGCCGTTGACGAAGGTGCCGTTGCGGGAGAGGCCGTCGTCGGTGATGGTCCAGTGGATGCCGATGCGTTCGATGGTCGCGTGCAGGCGTGAGATGTCGGGGTCGGTGGGCAGCGACAGGTCGGCGTACGAGGAGCGGCCGATGACGATCGGGGAGTGGTCCGGGACGAGAGTCATCTCGTCGGTACGCCCACGGTCGGTGTACGAGAGAACAGAGTCCGTCACTGGGAGTTCCCCTTTCGGAGTGCGCCCGTTGAGGTAGTGTGTTGCCGGGCTCCGTCGGTCGGCGGGTCGCCGTAGTTGGTCGACGTCATGGTGTGCTTTCTGGCGGTCGGGGCGGGTGTTGTCGATTCCGGTTCCTCCATCGTGGCGCGCAGGGGCGGGTCGTGTTAGACCCCCTGGGGGTGGTGTCTGGCCACCCCTCTGGACCGAGTCGGCGAGGGATGCGGCCCTCGACAGATCGCGGGGGTCAGCCGGAGGTCTTGCGTTCGAGGCATTCGCGTGCCACGCTCGTACGCATGACTATGGGAAAGGCGGACTCCGCCACAGTCGCGTGAGCGCCGCACCGTTTCGCTCGGCGACTCGACACCGAGCGACATTCACCGGTAACACTGATCACTCCGCCGAATACATGTTCGGTGTCGAAGCTGCGCGTGACGCATGGCTCGCGCACGGGTTGTGTGCACGCCCATCCGATCGCACCACGGCGGAATCGGCTGTCGAAACATTTTATCGTCGAGCCGGATTCAGCCGGCCGGAGTTCGTCTGGGTGCCGTCACCTCCAGCGGGATCGGACCTGATCGCCGCCGAGGGGTTGGCGACGACGCTGTCGTTTGCCGGCGACGGAGTTCAGTGCGTCTCCGCCCGAATAGCAACCATGCTTTCGAAATCGCGCAGACGCATGGACGCATTGATCGCCCGAGGGCGATCCGACTGGCCGCACGAACGCCGGGCGATCGAGACCGCGCGAGCCCAGTCGCCCGACAACTCTGCCCGCGTCGGCATCAGCCCCAATGCAATCATTCGAGCCGCCGTGTGGGATTCGTTGCGCACGAGCCTTTTCGATGGGGCCGCGGCTGCGATACGGACACTGATGCCCGCCGTCGTCGGCGGCGTGAGCTGGTATGGACAGCAAGAGGCCCATCGGGTCGCGTACTACGACGCGTACCGTCGGTTTGGGCTCGCCAGGTTCCGCTCCGACGATGTCGAGCTACTCGACGTCCATACCGCCCTGACCGGCGCGACCGGGTGGTGGTGGGCGTTCGACAATGTGTGCGTCGTTGCCGAACGGCCCACCGCCCTGCATGCTGAGCCCATACCGGGCCGTGTTCACAACGAGCACCGGTTGCATCACCCGGATGCGCCTGCGCTGGAATTCGAAGATGGTCGGGCGCTTTTCGTGCAGCACGGGACTGTCGTCCCCGACTGGGTCGTCCTCGAGCCGACGGTCGAACGTATCGCCCGCGAACGTAATGTCGAGGTCCGCCGATGCGCGATCGAGCGCATCGGATGGGACACCTACATCGACGCGGCCGGACTCGCGCTGATCGACCGAGCCGACGATCCCGGCAATGTCGGTCACACGCTGCAGCTTTACGTGATATCGGACGGCTGGGGCCGCAGCGATCACATCCTGCTCGCCGTCAACGGTTCCCCCGAACGCGACGGCCGTCGGCGACGATACGGGATCTATGTGCCGACACGAATTTCGTCGGCGTTGGATGCCGCAGCCTGGACCTACGGCATCAATGGCGCCGACTACGCCCGGCTCGTTCGTCGAACCTGAAACCCGAAAACCCGAACTCCGAAGGTGATTCGCATGAATTCGATCATGACCTTGTCCGATCTCACGGCCCTCACGGGCCTCGATGTGTTCGACTATCTCGATCAGGAGGTATCCGTACCCGTCATCGACGGTATGCAGGCTCAGGGCGACCTCATCGTAGTCCCGTATTCGCTTGTCGCCGACGTCGTCACGCCCGGTCCATGGACGCGGTCGGAGAACGTCCCGCTGTCGGGAGTGGAGTTGCTGCGGAGCGCGGCGGGCGGAAACCCGCACAGCCTCGTCGCCGACGAAGGCATGTGCATATGGTCGACACCGGTGAACGACCCCCGGCGCCTCGCGCTCGGCATCCTCGACACCCGCGTTACCGCCTACCTCATCCACCCCGAGCACGGAGCCACCGGCATGGCCCCCGGTCGGTATGTCATCGGACGACAGCGGGAACGGGGCGTCGGGCGGTTCTTCGAGCGGACGCACTTCGTCGTCGATTGACGTCCGGGATCCGTCCGATTCGGCTCTACGTGCCGCGCGGGGGACGCAGGGCCGGCTCACCCGGACAAGCTCGTCGAACATTGCCTGGGCCGATGCGGACACGGCGGGGTCGGGACGAAGTTGCGCTTCTCGTCGAGGAACTGGGCGACGAACGGTATCGCGACCGCCTCCGCCACCGGGGTCATGTTCACTGTCGTGACAACCTGCTTGATCATCTGTGCGGCGCTCGTGTCCCGGCTGAGATGCCGCCGCAGCTGACCAGGCCGACCGGCTCGTAGACGAACGCATCCGTCTCGGCGACCGTGGCGGTCCAGTCGATGGTGTGCTGATGCGTGTTCTGGCTCAGTCGTCGATGGTGGGGTTCGTCCATGAACGGCAGGTTCACCTCTCGGAGGTCGACGAGTTCGACCTCCGAGAATCCCCCGTGAACATCGGCATCCGATGCTACCCACTGTCCTACCTGCAAACCGATTCTGCCTGGACGGGTGCTGGCGACGATGATGTCGAGCTTGGGCAACGCTGTTCCTCCTTCGAGTGACGGGTCCGAGGGTCGCGCGGTCACACCATCCGGCGGTTCTCGTCGGTCTGGAGGCCGAGGATGAATTCTGCGTGGCTTTCGAAACCGGCCTCACCCATCACCCCATGAGCGGAGATGGTGTTGAGGTCGCGGAGGAGTTTGGACAGGAGACTGTCGTCGAGGATCGCGGCGGCACCCGCATGCCGGAACGCGCGGGTGACCACTTCCACCGAGGTCTTCGCGGCGAGCGAGGCGGCGGTCTGCATCTGGTCGAGCAGTGGGAGCTGAACACGGTCTCCTGCGTCGATCACATCGTTGACCTGGTGGAGGGTATCGATGCAGAGGCTGCGCGCGGCGCGGACGCGGGCGTCGAGTTCGCCGAGTTCGCGTTGGAACCAGGTGAGTTCGGTCAGGGCAGGAGGCTGATGCAGGTTGATCCGCCCACCGCGCCGGATCTTCGGCGCGGCGCCGACAATTTCGTCCAGAGCCCGGCGGGCCGCGCCGAGGACCATGCCGGGGTGCATTTGCAACACGAAGGGCACCATGCCGAGGCGGGACAGCGGGGTGTCGGTGCGGCAGCCTTCACCCATCGGGTCGTAGATCATGTCGTCGGCGACGAAGACATGGTCGGCCTGGAAGCTGCTGCTGCCCGTGCCACGCATGCCGAGTACTTGCCAGTCGTCGAGGATCTCTATCTCGCCACGCGGCAGGAGCGCGGCCCGGCGTACCGGTTTGCCGGCCTCATCGGCGATGAGGAACGTCGCGGTGACGTAGTCAGCGTGGTAGAGACCGCTGACGAAGTCCCACCGACCGCTGACCACGTAGCCGCCGTCCACCCTTTGCGCGCTGCCGGGCTTGAGGGACGCCGCCTTGAGGGCGATGCCGCCGGCGAAGATCCTGCGGGCTGTGTCTTCGCTGACCACGGTGGCGAGCTCGCCGGCACCTTCGAGAAGAATCGTGGCTGTCCAGGCGGTGGCGGGGTCGATGTGCCCAATCTTTTCGATTACCTCGAACGCGGTGACGGCATCGACGACGTTGCCGCCGAGATCGTCGGGAGTCATGATTCCGAGCACGCGCGACTGCCGCAGTGCTGCGATGGAGCGGTCACTGAGGCGCCGACCCGATTCGGATTCGATTGCGCCGATCGCGAGTTCGTCACGGATGGAATCGACCGCGGCGAGGGCCGCGGCGCGCCGATCGGTGCGGGCGAGCGGCCACGAGGTCAGCGGGGCAGTGGTGGTGGAGGTCATCGGTCGGTTCCTTTGCGGTTGGGGTATCACGGACGGGCCGAGGCGGGCAGCGGAGTATGGATCCCGAATCGGCGTTTGCTGTAGGAGAGGGTGCGGGCGGGCCGGTTTTCGACCGTTCTGACCTGCCCGAGAATGATGACGTGGTCGCCGCCGCCGACGATCCGGGCGACGTCGCATCCGAGCCAGCCGGGGGCGTCGATCAAGCGGGGCAGGCCGCTGTCCATCCGCCAGGGTGCGTCGGCGAATCGATCGATGCCGCTGGTAGCAAAGATGCGGGCGAGTTCCTCATCGTGCTCGCCGAGGATGTTCACGCCCAGTCGGCCGGTGGCGGTGACAGCGGTCAGCACCCGCGAGCGGCGGTCGAGGGCGACAGTGATCATGGGCGGGGTCAGCGACAGCGAGCCGAAGGCGCTGACAGTGGCACCCACGGGCGTGTCCTCGGTCATGGCGGTGATCACCGTGACCGGGGCGCACAGGGATGCCATCGTGTCTTTGAATTCGTCGGCGATCGAGGTGGTGTCGGTCCGGTCGGGGGTGTCTGTGCTGATCGACATTCGTGCCCTCACTTCAGGTCAGTGGTGGGAGGTGTTCTTGCTCGATACTGCTCGGGTCGGCAACGTCGGTTCATCCCCGGAACTCGGGATTTTTCAGCGCCGGATCAGTCCGAGGACATGTGCGCGTAGCTCGGCGAAGGCCGGCTCGAGTTTGGTGTGCAGTTGATCCCGGGGGCCGGGTAGGGGGACCTGGATGATCTCGGTGACCGACGTCGGAGCGCCGGAGAGGACGATGACGCGGTCGGCCAGGTACACCGCTTCGTCGATGTCATGGGTGACGAGAACGACGGTCATCCCCAGTTCCTCACGCAGTCTGAGCATCAGGTCCTCGAGATCTGCTCGGGTCTGCGCGTCGACCGATGCGAAGGGCTCGTCCATCAGCAGCACTTCGGGCCGGCACGCGACTGCGCGGGCGATGGCGGCGCGTTGCTGCATCCCGCCCGACATCTGCCAGGGATAGAGGTTCGTCGCGTGTGCAAGGCCCACCGCCTGCAGCGCCTGCTCGGCGATGCGGTGGCGTTCTGTTCGTTTCAGGCCCGAACGGCGGAGCGGGAGCATGACATTGCCCAGCACACTCATCCAGGGGAGCAGGGACCGTGAGTAGTCCTGGAAGACGAGGGCCAGGCCCTTCGGGGGAGCGGTGACATTCTCTCCCTCCAGTGCGACCTCGCCGGCGTCCGGTGAGAGCAGTCCCGCGAGGCACCGCAACAGGGTGGTCTTGCCTGCCCCCGAGGGGCCGACCACGGTGACGAATTCCCCTTGATGGACCGTGAACGTGACGTCGGCCAGGATGTGCCGGGAGGCGGTCCCGCGACCATAGGATTTTGCCACGGCCCGCACATCAAGAGTGAGACGAGCGGGCACATCCGGGTCGGTGGCTGCGGCCGGGGTGGTGGTGGATGTGGTCATGATGCAGAACCTCCTTGCCCAGCTTTCCTGAGCCCGTAGTACCAGCGGAGTAGATACCGTTCGATGCCGCGGAACACGACGTTGCTCGTGTAACCGAGAATTCCCAGAAGTAACAATGCCGACCACATCTCCGGAATCGCGAAGGTGCGTTCGGCCTGCAGTTGCACGTATCCGATTCCGTGCGTGGACGCGACGTATTCGCTGGCGATGATCAACACCACGCCGAGCGCGACGCTGATCCGCACTCCGGCCAGAATCTGCGGGCTTGCCCCCGGCAGGACGACCCGCAGCAACCGATGGTGGAACGGAATGTGATAGCTGCGCATCATGTCTCGTACGAGCGGGTCCAGGGAGCGGACACCGTCGATCGTGCCGAGCAGGATAGGCCAGATCGTCCCGTAGGCGATAACCGCGATCTTCATCTCGTCCCCGACACCCATCAGCACGAGGCCGACGGGAACGAGCACGATCCCAGGTACCGAGCGCATGAACTCGAACACCGGGTGAGCGGCATCGTAGAGACCCTCGCGCAGCGCCAGCACCAACCCGGCACCGATTCCGATCACTGTCGCAATCACCAGACCGGCGAGGAAGTTCCGCACGCTGGGAACGGCATCCGATCCGATCCGGTCGAACAACCACATCTGCTGGAAGGTATGCGCCACCTGCTGAAGTGGAGGGAAATAGAAACTCTCCCTGCGTGTTGTCGCCACCCACACCACGGCGACGGCCACGATGGGCAGCCACAGTTCGACGGCTGCCGCTCGTGCTGTTCTCCGTATCATTTCACTGTCTCTCTGTTGGCGGGCGACCACGGAATCACCCGGCGTTCGAGGTGGAGGAAGACCACGTTGAGGGCAACACCGAGCAGTCCCGCGACCATCAGCCAGGCGAACATCACGTCCACACCACCGGCCTGCTGCGCTATGCCCAGTGACTTGCCCAGTCCCGGAGCCGAGCCGAGGTACTCGGCCGCCGTCGTCAGCATCAGCGCGATGGCGGCCGAAGTGCGTAATCCGGTGACCACGAAGGGGAGCGCGGACGGCAGGACCAGTTGCGTCATGCGATCGAACCGCGAGAGTCGTAACGACCGCACGGTGTCGGCGGCGACAGGGTCGACGTTATGCACACCGTCGACGGTGGACGTCAGTAGCGGCCAGCACGCCCCGAACACGACCAGGAGCACCTTCATCTCCATCGTCGAGCCGAGGATCAGCAGCAGAACGGGGGTGAGTGCGACCGCGGGAATGGTGCGCAGGAAGTCGATCATCAGGCGTGTGCTGCGGGTGAGGAACTCGGATGTTCCGATCAGCAGTCCGACGGGGACGGCGAGGACGACGCACAGGGCGAGGCCCGCAACCCAGCCCACCGCGGTCTGGCCCAGCGTCATCCAGAATTCCGGCGTGGTCGTCATCGACGCGAGAGCCGACAGTGATTGTGTGGCAGTCGGTATCGAACTCGAGGGCAACAGCCCGGACTGCACCGCCAGTTGCCAGCCTGCCAGGGCTGCGACGATGACCGCTGCCCGCGTGGCCAGGCGTCGCTGGGGGAGTGGAAACCAGGGTGAGGTTGCGGCCGGGGGCCGAGGCGTGCGCGTGAGCGTGGTCATGATCGATCAGCTCATCAACTCGTCGACATCGACGTCTCCTGAGACGAACTGATACTGCTCCATCAGCCCGGTCCACAGCGTCAGTGCGGCGCGGGGGTCGCCGGCGTCGAAGACAGGGAGCCGCATTGCCGGAATCAGTTCAGCGGGAACCGGGCTGATCGCCGGCAGCACTGCCCGCACCTCGTCCGGGTGCGCGGCGGCGTATTCGATGCCCCGGTTCAGTGCCCGGACGAAGCCCTGCACTGCCTCCGGATTTTCCTGTTCGAACTTCTGCGAGGTGGCGACGGTCAGCTGCATGCCACCCGGCACCGCCTCTGCGCCCGGTGACATCAAGCGGGTGGCACCCTGGGCGAGCGCGGCGGTATCGAACGGTGAGATCGTGCTGATGGCGTCGACATGGCCTTTGGCGAGGGCGTCGGTCATGTCCGACAACGGCATTTCCAGGAATTTCACCTGGTCGCTGTCCGCCCCGGCCTTGTCGAGCGCGGCACGGAGAGACAGTTCGCCACTGCCTTTCAGTGCCCCGACCGCGACGGTTCTTCCGGTCAGGTCTGCGGGTGTCTTGACGGCACTGTTCTTCGCGACGAGCACGACTCCGGTGTCCTCAGCGGGGAGATCGGTGCTCTTGGTCACGCCCCCGACGATCCGCAGCGGGAGCCCCTTGTCGAACGCCTGGATGACGATCGCTGTCTCTCCGAGAGCGAACTGGTCGGAGCCGTTGACCAAGTTCGTGATCATGGCACCGGCATTGGTGAAGTCTGCGGTCGCGTTGATCCCTTCCTCGCGGAAGAATCCCTTGTCGACCGCAAACGTGAAGGGAACGGAGTCGACGATGGGTAGCTGACCCACCGTGACGTCGAGAAGGCCATCGGTTCGGGACTCTGTGTCCGAGGAACTACAACTTGCCGTCGATACCAGGGCAAGTGTGACCAGGCCGGCGATGACGGCGTGTCGGGGCAGTATGTGCATCGGTCGTTTCCTTCTCCGAGAATAGTGAGGTCGGGGACCTGAAGGGACTCGCGGTTCGCGCGATCTTTCGAGACTGGCGGTGTGGCGAAAGTCTCGTTGTACTGAGCCTGGCGGGTTCGAGTTGTGGACGCAATGACGAGAACTCGGGATGTGTCAGGTCAGTCCAGCCACCGCTGCAGATGCAGCAGGGTGCGCTCGAACGCGATATCGGTTGCTTCGGAATCGAACGTGTCGCGTCCGAAGGTTGCGAACGCGTGGTTCGCACCGGGGTACCGGTAGAACTCCGCCTCCGGGTTCCCGGCGAACGCCTCCGCGATGGCGGTTCGTGCCTCGGGCGGGCAATAGTGATCATTTTCGGCGAAGTGGAACAGGACGGGGACATCGATCTGTTCGGCCACGTCGAGGCGGTCCTGCACTCCGACGCCGTAGTAGCTCACCGCAGTATCGACGTCGGCATTCGCGGCGGCCAGGATAGCCAGACCGCCGCCGAGGCAGTAGCCGAGCGCACCGACCCGCCCATTGCCCCAGTCGCTTCGGCGAAGCCACTGGATTGCCGCGGAAATGTCGAGGCCGGCGGTGGACAGGTCCAGGTTGTCCCGCAGCTCGATCGCGTGAGTGAAGTCCTCCCCGGTGTAGTCGAGTTCGACATCAGCCTCCTGGCGGGCGAACAAGTCGGGGACGAGCGCCTGAAACCCCTGCGCCGCAAAGATCTCAGCCATGGTCCGCATGTAACGGTTGATACCGAAGATTTCGTGCAGCAGAACGATTCCACCGCGATGGTGACGTGTTTCGGGTCCCGCGGAGTAGGCCCGGAACGTGTGGCCGTCCCCGGCAGTGAGGCGAACCGTCGAGGTGAGGATCATCGTGCCTGCCCCGTCCAGTAGTCGAGGTGGGGTTCGAGGGCGGCCTGTCCCATCGGATGATGCCGGATCTCCGGACGACCATCGCCACCTGCGAGCACCTCCGCCATGGGCGTAGGGACCGTGCGGACCTGGTCCGATGCCCCCGGAAATGACGCCAGATCCTTGGCTGCGAGTGCGTACACCACGCGTCCTATGCCGCTCAGATAGATCGCGCCGGCGCACATCGGGCACGGTTCCGCGCTGCTGTACAGCGTGGTCGAGGCAAGAGCCGAAGCCCACCTGGACGCCGACGCCGCGCGCACCACATTGGTCTCGGCGTGCGCAGTGACGTCGCGGTCGGTGACTGCGGTGTTCGTTGCCGTCAGCAGAACGATCCCTGCGGCATCGACGAGAAGGGAACCAAATGGCCGGTTGCCGTCGGCGCGCGCCGTTCTCGCCAGATCCAACGTGTGCAGCAGGTGCGTTCGATCGGTGGCCTCGCCGACCGTGCTGCCGGCCGGATTCACACCGACCTCGTGAAGATCGGAACCGAGCGCCGCTCACGGAAACGCCACACATGGTCGGCGCCCCGAACGTAGATGTCCCGGTATTCCGCCACCGACTGTGCGATGGGTTCACCAGCCTCGAGTCCGTCGTGCATGTACAAGGTGACGAGCACCGTGCCCTCGATCGACGAGGTGGAGAGACGAACGAGGCGATGGTTGCTGAGCACGCTTCGGGACGTGCGAGCCATTGCTGTGCGTCCGTCGGCGAACGCCTGCAGTGCGGCAGTGCCGGCCGTGACCGCCTGACCGGTGACGAACCTTCCGTCTGTCTCGAACAGTTCCGCGAACCCGGCCGGCTCCGCATGGTCGAGCTTCCAGGTGAATTCGACGACGAGGTCGTGTATCGCCGATCGCGTGGGGGTGTCGATGTCGCCGCGGATTGCGTGCACCAGTCGCTCCTTCAGTCGAAGTTGTCGTATCGCTCGTAAGCCTTCTCCGACAACACCGGTCGGCGCATCACAAGTTCTCGTCAACTCCGGCTCTGAACCGCACCCCGTGCGCAACCGACCGCACTCGAGTCGTGGCGGGCGTCAGTCGTCCATCAGCCCGGATCTGATGGCATACGCGGTTGCGTCCGCTCGCCCGGAGGCCCCGATCTTGCGATACAGGTTGCTGATGTGCCTGCCGACGGTCTCGATGCTGATGACGAGTTCGGTGGCGATCGCCCGGCTGGTCGAACCGGCCGCGATCAACCGGAGCACCTGCACCTCGCGGGCGGTCAGACCGTCGGGATAGCGATCCTGTCGACTACGCCGGGCGCTGCGGGCGGCCACGAGCTGCGGTGCGTAGGCCAGGACGTCACCGACTGTCATTCGGAAGCCTTCTGCGTGCAGCACCGAGAGATTGGACGGCGGTCCGGTGAGGATTCCGGTCAAATCTATCGCTCTGGCGGGGAATTCGATCCAGTCATGCAGATTCAATGTCGAGCGGACAGACATGGCCAGACCTACCAGCCGGGCGGCATAGTCGCTGTCGCCGAGATCGTGGAGGCACACGGCAAGACCTTCCAGACACCAGATGAAACGTGGTCTCGCACCGATCGCGGCCGCCAGAGCGAGGCTCTCGAGGTAATGGGTGGCAGCCGCGACGACGGTGCCACGGCCCAGTTCGATCTCGGCGATGAGGTTGAGGAAGACCGAACTGTTCCAGGCATCACCGGCGTCCTGGGCCAGACGTAGTCCCTCTGCGAGCAGCGCTGTCGCCTGAGTGTCGTGGCCGTCCTCATGGAGAATGCGGCCGAGTTGTTGCAGTGGCACGTTGGTGTACGAGCTGTCTCCGACACCGCGAAACCCTTCGACGGCACGGTCCAGGGTGCTGCGGGCAAGCTCGCGGTGGTGGCCGGTCGCGGCGGCCGAGGCGCCGAAGAGGCTGCGGGCGCGGGCTGCCCACCACTGGTCGTCCGCGTCGTCGAGGCTGGCGATGGCCTCCTCGAAGAGCGGGCGGGCGGCGTCGAATCCGTGTACTTCGAATCGGGCGGCGGCAAGGTCGACGAGAGTGCGGGCTCGCGTGGTCGGTTCACCCAATTCCTGCCAAAGACGTGCACATTCGTCCAGTTCGGCGAGCGCATGCGCATATGACGACGCGGCACCGGTGAGAACTGCCCGGGCCTCGCGGGCGCGCACGGCTGGCACGGACCGCCTGTCTCCCGTGAGCCGAAGACTGTCGGTGAGCCAGTGCAAGCCCTCCTGCAGGAGACCTCTCGCGAGCCAGTAGCTGCGCATTCCTGCGGCAAGGTCGACTGCGCGTTCGTCGCCCAGTTCGAGGTAGAACCGTAGTGACGACCTGATGTCGCCGAGGTCACCGTCGGTGCGTGTGAGCCAGTCGTCGGCGGCAGGCCCCACGAGGTCCGCGCCGTCGAGCACTCTGTGCAGAAAGTACTGTGCGTGGGCAGTTCTGGCGGTCGCGGGCTGTGGTTCCGACCGCAGTAGTAGCCGGCCGTAGTCGCGCGTGGTCTGCGCCATCGCGAAGGCGGGTCTGCGACGGTCCGGCCGATCGGGCACCGGAGTGAGCAGGCTGAGGCGCACGAATTCGTCGAGGTGATCCACCACCGCGTGCGGAGAACAGACTTCGGCAGGTCCATGCAGTTCGCCCACCGAATCGGCGAGAATCGCTGACAGTGCTCGAGGTTCGATGACGCCGTCGAAAACCGCAAGGACCTTGTACAAGGCGGCATCGACCGGCTCGAGCAGCGACACGGTGTCCGCAACGGTGCGGGTCAAGGTGCGGTGACGGTCGGGAAGATCAGCGGGTCCACGCATGTTCGGCGACCAACCGTCTTCGATCCGCGCCGCCAAGGCGTCCAGCGTCAACGTGCTCAGTTGATGGGCGGCGATCACGAGGGCGAGGGGAAGCCCGCCGAGTTGCCGGCAAATCGAGGCGACCGTGTGGGCCTGGGCCCCGAGGTCTCGTTCGAAGGCAACCCGGCGGGCGTGATCGAGGAAGAGTTTCAGCGCTGGACTGGTCGACGCGTCGATGTTGGGGGCACCGTCTGCGTCCGGACAGGGGAGAGGGCGCAGTACATATCGGTATTCGTGTGACAGATCGGTCGCGGCCCTGCTCGTTGCGAGGAGCCGGACGTGCGGGTGGGCAGTCAGGAGCGCGCCGAGGGCGCGCACCTCGGAGCGGATCCGTTCGAGACTGTCGACCACGACGACGTGTGGTTTCTCCGATTCGGGCGGCGTCGCCATGGTGTTGCCGATCTGGGTCACCGCGTCTGTCGCGGACTCGCATCCCGACAGATCTACCGGCGTGACGTCGGTGCCCGATGTCACCAGTTCCCTCGTCACTGCGGCGACGACCGCGGTCTTCCCCACACCTCCGGTGCCGACCACGGTCAGCATCCTGACCGCGGGGTCGCGGAGAAGTGTGAGGATCGAGGCAACGTCGTCGTCCCGGCCGACGAGCGCGCGTGGTGGCAATGTGTCCGAGTCCATGGCAGAACCCTCTCGATGTCGACGAAGCCCGCAGTCACCCCTTCGCGGAATGCGCTCCGGTCATCAGGGCTGCGAGGTCGTCGGGTTCGAGGAACGACGGCGGGGGCGGTGGTCCCCAGGCGTAGAGGCCTTGGAGTCCGTGCAGCACTTCCGGGGACCAGAGTTCGTCTTCGGGGACGGTGTCCATGTCGGAGTAGTACTCGGAGAAGTTCCCGGCCGGGTCCTTGAGGTACCAGAAGAAGTTCGCGCCGGCGTGGTGGCGGCCGAGTCCCCAGATGTGGCGTTCGGGGTTGTTCTCGAGCATGGTGTGGGCGCCGCGGCCGACCTCGTCGATGTCGTCGACCTGCCAGCTGGTGTGGTGGATGAAGTTCACCGGTGCGGCCATGACGAGGACGTTGTGGTGCTCGACGGAGCAGCGCAGGAACGCGGCCTTGTCGCCCATGTAGTCGCTGACCTTGAAGCCGAGGCCGTCGGTGAAGAACTTCATGGTGGTCTCGAGGTCGGTGGATCCGATTACCGCGTGGCCGAGTTTGCGGGGGCGTACCGGGTCGGTGCGGGTGAGGAACGGGGCGCGTCCCCACCGGTCGATCCGGCCCGGGCCGTTGTACGGCGTCGGCGACACCGCGGGCTCGATGACGATCCGGGGCCGGACCTGTACCCGCACCAGGGTGCCGGTGATCGGTTCGACGGCGCTGACGGACGTGCCGTCCTGTTCGACGGCCTGCCCGAGCCCGTGCAAACGCCTGGTGGTGGCGGCGATGTCGTCGGGGTCGTCGGCGGCGACGGTCAGCTCGACCAGTCGCCGGGTGGGTGCGTGCACGATGTGGAGTTGTTCGCCGCCGTTGCGGGTGGCGAACACCCCGTGTCCGTGGTGTTCGAGTCCGAAGTCGGTGTAGTAGGCGATGGTGTCGTCGACGTTGGGGACGCCGATGGTGACCTTGCCCAGTCCGTGTAGTGTCATGACGTGGTGTCCTTACTGCGCGTCGGGTTCGGCGACGAATCTCTGGTGCAGTTCGCCGATGCCGTCGATCCAGCTGTGGAGTGTGTCGCCGGGCTGCAGGAACCGTTGCGGGTTGCGGCCGACACCGACGCCGGCGGGGGTGCCGGTGAAGATCACGTCCCCGGGGTAGAGGGTGACGGTGTGGGAGAGGGTGGCGATGAGCGTGGAGACGGGGAAGATCAGGTCGCGGGTGCGGCCTTTCTGCACTTGTTCGCCGTCGATGGTGCAGCCGAGTTCGAGGTCGTCGGGGTCGGCGAACTCGTCCGGGGTGACCAGCCACGGTCCTTGCGGGGAGAACCCGGCGTAGGATTTGCCGAGACCGAATTGTGGTGCGGGACCACGGGTTTGGGTGATGCGTTCGGAGATGTCCTGTCCGGCGGTGAGTCCGGCGATGTGGGACCAGGCGTCGGCGGCGTCGATGTTGCCGGCTTCGCGGCCGATGACGGCGACGAGTTCGACCTCCCAGTCGACGTTGCCGCCGGTGGGGATGATCACGTCGGTGTCGGGGCCGGTGAAGCTGGAGGCGTATTTGGTGAAGACCGGTGGCAGGTGGGTGGGGGATTCGAAGCCGGATTCGGCGGCGTGGGCGTGGTAGTTCAGGCCGACGGCGAACACCTGCCGGGGAGCCGGCGACGGTGCACCCAACCGGGTGCGGTCGATCGGGAAGCTGTCGTCGGCCAGAGCCGAGAGGTCCTGGACTGCGGCCCATTCGGTGACGTCGTCCCAGGCTTCGTAGAGAGCCTGCAGGCTCGGGCCGAACCGGCCGCGGGAGGCGTGGGCGATGTCGACGGCCCGCTCGGAACCTTCCTCTCCGAGGACGAGGGCGGCACGGTGGTCGATATTGGCGATTCGCATGAAAGTGGTTCTCCTGGAGTGAGTTCACACGGTGGTGGTTGCAGGGTGGGGGCTGGTAGGGGATGGGTCTAGGGTCCGCAGTCGGTCGCGGTATTCGCTGAGCAGATCCGTCAGTTGGGTGTTGTCGGTGACGGCGCCGAAGATGTAGTGATCCGGCCGGACGAGCACTGCGCTGATGTTCTGTCCGTGGAACCACCGAGTCCATTGACCGGTCCCGTCGAGCAGATCCGGTGCTCCGGTCTCCTCGACGGTCTTCAGCCGTACGCCGGTGCTGTCGAGCAGTCGCTGCAGTGTCGGATCCGCGTGCGCGACATCGGGTTTACCGCGTACCAGCAGGACCGAACCGAAGCCGGTGACCTCGTCGAGGAGGTCGCTGTGGGCGCCGATCCGCACCGGAAACTGTGGTGCAAGGGTCCCGCGCAGCCCGCCGCCGTCAGTGTCCTGCGCGGTGACGCCGTCTCCGAGGACGGGAAGGGCTGTGACCGGCAAAACCTTCGCGGGGTCGGCGCCACCGCCGATCATGCGGGTATCGCGTTCGGTGGCCTTCTCCTCGTCGAGGACGCAGATGACCCGCCCGAGTTCGACCGACATCGTGACCGCATGCTGCAGGTGCGCGCTGCGTTCGGACGAGTACGAATCGAGCAATGCGAGGTCGGATTCGCCGCGCAGGACGCGATCGAGCTTCCACGAGAGATTGGCTGCGTCGCGGATACCCGAGCACATGCCTTGCCCGGCGAAGGGAGGCATCTGGTGCGCGGCGTCACCGGCGATCGCGAGCCTGCCGGCGTTCCACCGGTCCGCCCACCGCGCGGCGAACGTGTAGACGGCGTGCCGCTCGAGTTCACTGTTCTCCGGCGTCCGGTCCCACGCCCGGAGCAATTCCCATGCCTTCTCCGGCGTGTTCAGTTCTTCTCTCGTCTCGCCGGGCAGTCGCATGAACTCCCACCGACGACGCCCCGGTCCGCCCGACACGACCGTGGTCGGCCGGGCGGGATCGCACAGTTGCCAGTTCTGTGGTGCCCACTCGCGGTCGTCGAGCGGAATGGTGTCGACGATCAGCCAGTCGAAGAAGAAGCCCTCGTCGTGCATGGCCGCACCCATGCGCTCACGGACGAAGCTGTTCGCGCCGTCGCAGCCGACGACGAACCGTGCTCGCACCTGCCGCTGTTTGACGACGGTGCTGGTGAATGTCACTGCGACGTCGTCTGCGCCCTCGTCGATACCGACCACTTCGGCGCCGCGCAGCAGAGTGACGTTCGGCATCGTCGCCACCGCCTCGGCCAGTACCTTCTCGAGCTGCGGCTGGGAGAAGAAGCTCGCTGTCGGCCAGCCGTTCGGACCGGTGCCGGACCAGTCGATCCGCACCAGCGCCTCACCGGCGGCATTGCGCCATTCGTAGTAGTCGGGCACGGCTTCGGAGATCGACTGGACCTCCTCGGTCAGGGCCATCGATTGGAAGACACGGCCGATCTCGTCGTCGAAATGGACTGCCCTCGGGAGCGGGAACGGCTCCGGCCAGCGTTCGACGATCACCACGTCGTGGCCGCGCAGGCCGAGCATCCGACCCAGCGTCAGTCCTACGGGCCCGGCGCCGACGATCACGACATCGTGCGTGTTGTCCTGCATGTTCGTTGCTCTTCCTCGGGTGCGAGTGCAATAGGACCGCAATCGAGCCCTATTGAGCATGTTGAATAGCTACAGCATGCTGTGACCCGCGCCGCATGTCAAGAGACTCGACCCAATCAATCCGTATCAAGCATGCTCAATACGGTAGAATCGGCGTTGGCCCGACTCCCAGCGGTGAAGCGGCGATGGGCACGACGAAACGAGGACACGATGACCGATCTCGCGCAGCGGATGATGATGGACGCATCGCTGAGCCGGACCGAGCAAGCTGCATTGGCTATCGGTCAACTCGCGGAGCAGGCGCAGCACGGGGCGCGCCTCGGGACGAAAAAGGAACTCCAGGAACAATGCGGCGTCGCTAAAGGCACCTTCAACGAAGCTCTGCGCATTCTGCAGTCACGTGGGGTGATCACAGTCCGATCGGGACCCGGTGGGGGGCTGTTTGCCGCTTCACCCACCCCCATCGCGCGTCTCGGGAACTCCATCCTCTCCCTCGACGCCGCGGAAGGAGATGTCGCCGATGCGGTACGCATCCGTGACGCGCTGGACCCGCTGCTCATCGAGGACGCACTCGATCACAGTTCGGCCGTCGACATCACTCGTATGCGCACCGCTCTCGACGTCATGCGGCAGTCCGCCGACGCCGGCGACGCGACGGAATTCGTCCGAGCCAACTGGGAACTGCACGCCGCGATCGCTCGCGTGAGTCCCAACGCGATCCTGAAGTCGATCTACCTGAGCCTGCTCGATTTGATCGAATCCCACACCGTCTCCGTCGAACCGGTCGGCGACAGACCTCTGCCGGAATACATCGCCGAACGACAGCAGTTGCACGTCGACCTCGTCGACGCCCTGGACCGCCGTGACCGGGACGCTGCCCTTCGACTCATCCATGCGCACAACACAACACAAACCTGAGGCCGGACGCGCACACACGGCCTGAAACCCGATACGGAGGCGCACCGGATGTCGAGCATTTAGGGTGGTGCGGTGGGAATCAGTAGCCGGGCGGCACGGGTCGAAGACGTGCACGAATTGGCTCTCGGCATGCCGCACGTCACCGTCATCCACGGCCCCGGCGACAATCCCGTCTACCAGATCGGGGGCAAGTCGTTCGTGTTCTTCCGCAATCCGCGACCCGATGCGACGGACCCCGACACCGGGGAACGCTATGACGACGTGATCGTGTTCTGGGTGCCGTCCGAAGCCGACAAGCAGGCGCTTGTCCGCGACCACGCGACACCGTTCTTCACCACCTCACACTTCGACGGCCACCTGTCGGTGCTCTTGCGGGGGAGCCGCATCGGCGAGTTGTCCCGGCAAGAATTGGTGGAGCTCGTTCAGGATGCGTGGCTCTCGCGCGCGTCGGCGCGCAGGGCAGCGACCTGGCTCGGCGCGCACCCTCCCGCGTGACCCACGATCCGGTGGCGATCGGACTCGGCAATCGGTTCCGCCGCGCAGGTCGGGCGCAATAGTGTGGAAGCCGGCGGGGTCGGGACGTCCATGCACCCGATCCCGTGTTCGGAACGGGTGAGAGGCTGACCATGTCGGGTCGGACTGCGAATGCCAGACGGATGTCGTTGCGGACATTGCTGTGGCTGGCGATCGGGATCCTCGTGGCCCTGTTCGCCGTTTCTGCCGCGTTTTCCGTGTACGGGAGACTGGTGGTTCGTGCGTCCGAGACCCTGCTCTCCGAGCGCCTCCTGCCCGCACAGCATGCCGTGTCGGATCTGACGACCGCCTATGTGGACCAGGAGACCGGGCAGCGTGGCTATGTTCTGACCGGTGATCCGAGTTTCCTCGAACCGTACGACGCAGGCAGGGACGCCGCGGCCGCGTCCCTGTCGGATCTGACCGCGCTCCTTGCCGGCGACGCGGAGGCTTCGGCAACGCTGGACGAGGTCGTCGAGGCGGCGAACACCTGGACCACTCAGGCCAGCGAGCCGGAGATCCTCGCTCGTCGCAACAACGAGATAGCGGACGAGCAGGTCGTGGCCATGACCGCGACGGGCAAGGAACTGTTCGACGGGCTGCGCTCACAGCTTCAGGACCTCAATGCCCTGACGGATGAACGGGTGACCGAACAGGTCGATCGGGTTCGCTCGGCGCAGGTCTTGGCAAATGTCGCGACCGCCGTCGCGTTCGTTCTCGCCGTCGGCACCGCGATAGCCTCCCTGTATCTGACGCGACGATTGCTGACCCGGCCGATCGAGCGTCTCGTCGCGGACATCAGCGCGGTGGCCGAGGGCGACTACGAGCGGGAGATCGGCACCGACGGGCCGAGGGAAGTGTCGATGATCGGCGGCGCCGTCGACACCATGCGGACCAGTCTGCTCACCCAGAATCGGCTACTCGTGCAGGCGGAACACGAACGAACCCGCCACGACGAACAAACCCGGATGGCGGCCGATCTGCACGACCTGACGATTCAGCGCGTGTTCGGGCTGGGCCTGGCATTGACTTCCCTGGCTCGACGGCATCCCCGTCTTGCCGCGGATCTCGATCCGCTGATCGACGAAACCGACAGCATCGTTCGCGGTTTGAGGGCGGTCATCTTCGACCTCGAGAGTGGTGCGACCGCACCGACGAACGGCACCGCAAGTTTGAGCGCGGCGGTCGGTGAGATCGTCGAGAGCAGTACAGCCGCACTCGGATTCACTCCCGACGTGTGCCTGGACGGGCCGGTCGACCAGTTCTCCGGCCACGACGCCGGTCCGGAACTTCAGGCGGTGCTCCGCGAGGCCCTGAGCAACGTTGCCCGGCACGCCCATGCGACATCGTGCCGTGTGATGGTCGCCGCCGCCGACGACCGTCTGGCGCTGAGCGTGACCGACGACGGTACCGGGATGGGCGCGGACGCTGTCCGGGGGCACGGGCTGGCGAACATCTGCAACCGAGCCGCGCAACTCGGTGGTCGTGCCGTCATCCGCGACGGCGCGCCGGGGACCGTGGTCGAGTGGGAAGTGCCCGTGTCCTGATCGCGGTGGCTACGCAGACCACTCGATCAACGGCGGTCGCACTGCAGCGCACAGGGGATTCCCGCGGGCGTCGGTGAGTCCAAGTCGCGCGGTGATGCGCCCGGCCGACGCCGCCGCGTCCGCGGTGGCCTGATCCACCCCGGCCCACATCAACTTCGCCCGTCGGAACATGACGAATCCGCCGTCTCCGTCGACTGTCCCCCACGACAGGTAGACGAACCGTGCACCGGGACGGCCCTGTACGTACGGCCCGGTGATGTCGAGACCCGCCGGCGTCGGGGTCGTCTTGCACTCGAGAACCCAGCGGGCGGTGGCCGCGTCCCCGGGATGCAGGTCGAGCAGATCGCCGGGAGAACCGCGGCGCTGCACGGCCACATGGATGTTGTCGTAGCCGGGGAAATCGGCCCCCGGCGGGCACGACGATCCGGGAAGGTCGGTTGCCTCGATCACGAGTTGCACCAATTCATCCAATCACCTGGGAGAGCCTCCGTGGGGGCGGTCGAAGCGCGGGTGGCGCACCAAGTTCACCCCGCCGCGGTGAGTTTTCCCGGCACCTCCGGTCTGTACTGGTGTGAGGACCCACGAAGCGTGTTGGAGCGGACAATATGCCGCGCTACACCGACGGCGGACATTCCAGGCCGGCGGTGTGCAGCTTCCTGAACAACAAGGAGAAATCTCATGACCTCGACACCTCCCGCCACCGGAGCGTCCGACGCGACATCCGCTCCCACGGACGGAACGACGAAGAAGGCCCGAGTCGCAGGGCTCGTCGTCAGCGCACTCGCGGTGCTGTTTCTCCTGTTCGACTCGCTGATCCACATCGCGAACACCCAGATGGTGCGTGATGCGATGGCCGAACTGGGCTTTGCCGAGAACCTCAACCGTGTGATCGGGGTGGTTCTGCTGGTGTGCCTGATTCTCTACATCGTGCCCGCCACCTCGATCCTGGGAGCCGTGCTGCTCACCGGATACCTCGGTGGAGCGGTCGCTACCAACATGCTCACCGAGCAGCCGATCGTCAGCACCACACTGTTCCCGATCTATGTCGGCATATTCGTGTGGGGTGGGTTGTACCTCCGTGACCCGCTGGTGCGCTCGATCATGCCCGTTCGACGCGTCTGAACCATCCGCGCGGCGACTCGTGACGGCGAGTCGCCGCACTATTGTGGTGCGACGTCGTACGTTCGAGCGAAAGGACGCCTCATGGGTGGTACGCGGTTCCGGTCCCTGTCGACGGGACGCAGTATTCGTGCCGTGTTGTTCGATACGTTCGGCACCGTCGTCGACTGGCGAACCGGTATCGCCTCCGCTGTGGCGGGCTACGCGGAACGCCACCAGCTCGAATTGGACGCAGCCGCGTTCGCCGATCGGTGGCGGGACCGCTACCAGCCGTCCATGGAACCCATCCGGTCCGGTGCTCGCGAGTTCGTGACACTCGATACCCTGCACCGCGAAAACCTCGACGCCGCGCTCCTCGAATCGGGCATCGCCCCCACAGATCACGACTCCGGAGAGCTGGACGAGCTCGCGCGTGCCTGGCACGAACTCACTCCGTGGCCCGACAGCGTGCCCGGTCTCACCGCAATCCGGTCCGACTACATCATCGGTCCGCTCTCGAACGGCAACACCTCTCTGCTGCTCGACATGGCCAAGAATGCCGGAATCCCGTGAGATATCATCATCGGCTCCGATTTGACGTCCTCTCGGCCGTGTACGACCGAGATTCTCCTCGGGACTCGCGTCCCGAGGTTCCTGTTTCACCGACAGTCGCCTCCCCACACTTTAGGTGCGAGGCGGTCTCACACCGTCTCCGCAGGCTGCCACCGCCAGTCCGACGGCCAAAATATTCCTCGCCGCGTTCACATCCCGATCATGGACGGCGCCGCATCGGCACGCCCACACCCGCACATCCAGCGGCATCGCCGAGGCGACCTCCCCGCACACCGAGCAGGTCTTCGACGACGGATGAAACCGATCGACCGCCACCACCCGCCGCCCGTACCAGTCGGCCTTGTACTCGAGCATCGACCGGAACTCCGACCACCCCGCATCCGAGATCACCCGAGACAACGACCGAATCTTGACCATGTTCCGCACACTCAGATCCTCGATGGCGATCACTTGATTTTCGCGCACCAAACGAGTGGAAAGTGTGTGCAGATAATCGCGACGCCGATCGGCGATCCGACCATGAATCTTCGCGACCTTCAGTCGGGCCTTGGCCCGATTACGCGATCCCTTCTGCTTCTTGGCCAGCGCCCGTTGCGCCTTCGCCAACCGCTCACGATCCGTGCGCTCGTGTCGCGGGTTGGCGATCTTCTCCCCCGTCGACAGCGTGTACAGGCTGGTGATCCCGGCATCGAGCCCGACCACCCGATCGGCCGGTTCGAGCTCGGGAATCACGTCTTCGACGAGAATCGAAATGTGGTACTGACCACGAGCATTGCGCGACACCGTCACCTGCGACGGCACGGCCCCCTCCGGCAGCGGCCTCGACCACCGAATATCCAGAGGTTCGGACTGCTTGGCCAACCGGACCTGCCCACCCCGGTAGGTGAAGCAGTTCGAGAAGTAGGTCGCCGACTCCTTCGACTGCCCCTTCTTCTTGAACTTTGGGTAGCGGGACTGCCCGCGCCAGAACCTGTCGAAGGCGCCCTGCAATTGCCGCAGCGATTCCTGCAGCGGCCCCTTCGACGGCTCCGCCAACCACTCCGTCTCGGTGTCCCGCTTCCATCCGGTGAGCATCTTCGAGGTGTCCGCGTAGGTCACCCGACGCTGCTCCTGCAACCAGGCACGCGAGCGCTCGGCCAACGCCCGGTTGTAGACATACCGGGTGCACCCGAACGTCCGAGCAAGCTGTTCCGCCTGCACCGCAGACGGATAGAAACGAAACTTGAACGCCCGCTTCACCACCCTCCCCGCCATGCCCCAGACACTAACCCCACGGTCCGACAAAACCAGATCGGCTCACCCGGCCCTGAAGAACCGGGTATGCGCCGAAAGACTCACGGATCAACCGAATTTACAAACCGCATCCCCGGGCCTATCTGCACACCGCACAACTTCTCGGCCTCCACCCGGGCGAAGTCATGCTTGCGGCCGCGCACAACGGCGACCTCGAGGCTGCACAAGCCGCGGGCCTGGCGACAGCGTTCATTCTCCGGCCCCTCGAACACGGACCTCACCAGACCACTGATCTCGCGCCGACGGGCAGCTGGGACATTTCGGCGACAGACATCACCGATCTCGCAGCACAGCTCCGTGCGTGCTGATCCCGACGCGTGTCAGGTAATCCTTGACGCCGACGCCGACACCTGTCAGGCTTGTCCTGACAGAATGGGAGATCGTCATGGAACTCGTCGAACGCGCCGTCAGCGCCGACATCGACGCCGCTGCGCGCGCCGTGATCACGGCTGCGGCAGCCGAAGCGAGCCGTCACGCCGACGAAATCATCGGCACCGGGCCGCTTCCCGGCACGGCCGAATGGGATGCCGAGCAGGGCACGGACATTCCGAACCAGCGCACCCTGGCCTGGCATCTGCTGAGTCTTCGCATCCAACTGGCGGCGGGACTGGACGGCATCGAAACTGTTCTCGGACTGCGCTTTCAGGGTGCGACATGGGCAACGATCGGGAAGGCCGCCGGAATGACCCGTCAGTCGGCGCACGAGCGATGGGGTGCCCGCACGACCGCCCTGCTCGACCCGATGGGGACCGGCCTTCCGCGGACCGTTGCCGACGATGATCCCGAGGTGGCCCGCTAAATTGCGGCTACGCGAGGTGATCAGTCCCGGTACTCCGGGGACGGCGGTGCGGGTGCCGGGCCGAGCGGCGACAACCAGCGATCGTAGAGGGCAGTCCAGGTTCCGTCTGTGCGCAGTCGCTCCAAGGTGCCGTTGACGAACCGGACGAGGTCGTCGTTGCCGGGCGCGAGGGCGATGGCGTACCGGGCGGAATCGGAGTCGGGACCGACGATGTCGAGATTCGGATCCTGGGCGACGAGGCCGGCGAGGAGGGCAGCACCCACGACGGCGTCGACCTGCCGTTGCTGGATGGCCATGAGGCAGTCGTCCCAGTCGGGTACGGCAAGGATCGTGGCTTTGGGGGCGATCCGCGACAGCGCCGATATCGAGGCCGGATCGTCGTGCGTGCAGACCCGTCGCCGTGCCAGGTCCGCGGGTTCGGATATCCCGGATCCGTCCCGCACGACGAGCCGACGGGGCGTCTCGAGGTACACCGTGGAGAAGGCCAGATCCGGGGGGCTCTCACAGGGCAGTGCCACTGGGCGCACAATCAGGTCCGCGTCCCGGTGCGCGAGCATGTCGGCGCCGTCGTCGGAACCGAGCGGCCGGAATTCGACCTTGCTGGGGTCGCCGAGTAGGTCGCGGGCGACCTCCCTCGCGAGGTCGACGCCGAAGCCGGTGAGGGTGCCGGTAGTCGGATCGCGGAAGCTGAACAGGTTGGTGTTCTGATCGACGGCGACGACCAGGGTTCCGCGGGCCCGGATCTCGTCGAGAGTGCCGCCGACGCCGGCGATCCCCGGACGGAGGCTCGCCGTTGGTGCGCAGGACGACGGCTCCGCGGCGGGTGGCGGCGATTCGGACGGTTCGATGATCCGGGCGCCGACGGACACGGGAAACTCCGTGAAGTCCCCGGAGAACATCGGGGTGGGTGCATCGGGTGCCCCGCAACCGGCGATCAGCACAGTTTCGAACGCGAGGCTGCCGAGCAGCCGAGTGAGCCCCGGTCGCCGTGCGCGGAAAGGTCGCACCATCAGTGATACTCACTCACTCTGGGCTCGATCCCCGCGATCACGGCGAGTGCCGCGGAAACGGCGAGCACGACGGCACCCACGGCGAGCGCCGCCATCGTCCGGTACGACTCACGCATCGCGTCGAGTTCCTCGGCACGCAGCGCGATGATGGCATCTTCGAGCGATTCGTCGAGGGCCCGGAACTGGGCCGTCGACGCCGTCGATCCCGGGCCGACCGCGACGTCCGCCGCACCCTGGTAGTCGCCGTCCGCAAGCTTGCGCAGCAAATCCCGGTGCGCGCTCCGCCATCCCTCGAACGCAGCGGACGCATCGTCGATCGCCGGCACGTCGACGGCGTCCGGTGATGCGTCCGAGCTCAGAATCGCGGTCAGGGCGTCCGTGTGCCGGGTGTAGTCGCTGCCCGCCGGATCGAACCCCGGCCGGAGCAGTCCGAGCGTCTCGTCGGCGCGTGCCTGCTGCGCGAGGATCCGCGCCTTCGTGACCGCCGCGAGAGGCTCGGCGCCGTCGATCCGCGCGCGTTCGCTCGCCGACGTCGACAACAGCCCCGCGACCACGATCCACACGACGAGCGCAGTGAGCAGGACCGTCGCGCACGCAAGCCCCGGATTGACCCGACGGCGACTTCGATGCGCCACGTACACGTGCGCGACGGCGAGGACGACGACCCCCGCCGACGCAACCACGATGGCGGTGACGGGCAGTCGCGCGGTGTGGGACTGGGTGTCGGCGACCGCGCCGGCCTGATCGTTGTAGAGGCGTTCGGCCAGCGGCAGGATGGTGTCCTGCATCAGGGCTGACGCGGTTCCCAGGTACGCCACCCCGACCGGATTTCCCGCGGAGTCGTTGGACCGTGCGGTCGCTACGAGGTCCGTGTAGACGGCGAGGTGCCGCGACATCTCGGTGAGCAGGCGCAGCGAGTCCACATCACCGGAGGTGACGCCGTACGAAGCGGTGACGAGTGCGTTCGACGCGTCGCCGATCGCCTGGTTGTACCGGTCGCGGACCGCGAGCGGTTCGATGGCGCCCGCGATGAACGACGACGTCGCGGCGGCGTCGGCGATCGACAGGGAGCTGAAGAGGTTCTGCGCGGAGTCTGCCAGCGGTTCGGTATGGGCGCGAAGGGTTTCCATTCGCTGCTGTCGTGCACCGATCACGGCGGACGTCACGACACCGGCCGTCAGCGCCACCGCGACGAGGACGACAGCGAGGACGGAAAGGCGCCCGGGCGTCGACTCCAGGAATTCGCGCCACGGGCGTCGGCGGATGTCGGGTTCGACGAGCAGGGATTCTTTCAGGAGGTGCTCGTCCGCCGGCGAAGTGTCACGCTCTTCGCTGGATACGGTGCCGCGGTCCTGGTCGAACACCCTCTCCTCCTCATCCCTGCCCTCAGTGTGCGCCGATCGGTGCCGGAAAACACCGAAAGCATCGACGAGCGCGCGTAGCCGTCCTCGCCCGCGGGTATGTCCGAACCAGGCATGATCAGGCTGGAGGTTCTCGACTCATGAAGACAAGCATCGTGAACGCAAGGGTGCGCGCGTTCGGTGTCGCAGCCTCGGTCGCCGCGATGGTGCTCGGGGCGTGCGCGGCCCCGCCGCCCGGCGACGACGGCGCGAAGAAGGTGTATTTTTTTCTGCCGAACACCACGACGACCCGGTTCATGGAGCGAGACGAACCCTTGTTCACCGACTTCCTCGAACTGTTCGCGCCGAAGGCGACCGTGACGGTCCGCAACGCCGAGGGCGATCCCGGCCGGCAGCAGAGTCAGGTCGAGTCGGCGATCGCGGACGGCGCGTCGGTGCTCGTGCTGATCTCCGCGGACGCGAGATTTTCGGGGGGAGCATTGACCGCCGCTGCCGACGCGAACGTTCCGGTGGTGCTCTACGACCACGACGCGGTCGGCGGACCGGCGGAGGTCCAGGTGATCTTCGATCCACTCGAGGTCGGCCGACGACAGGGAAGTCGCGCCGCGGATCTGATCGCCGCGATGCCCGGTGACGGTCTGAAAATCGCCAGGGTGCAGGGCAATCTGGGTGAATACGGAACCCGCCAGTTTCAGCTCGGCCAGAACGAGTATCTGCAGCCCCTCATCGACAGCGGCAAGATCCGCGTGGTCTGCGAGACCACGATCGACGACTGGGACCCGGCCGAAGGTCAAGCGTTCGCGGACGAATGCCTGACCCGGGAGAACAACGACATCGACCTGTTCGTCACCATGAACGACGACCTGGCAGGCGGAATCGTCGCCGCCCTTGCCGGCCGCGGGCTCGCCGGTCGGATTCCCGTCACCGGGGGACAGGACGCCAATCTCGCTGCCCTGCAACTCATCGCACAGGGCTCCCTCGACAACACGATCTTCAAGAACCTGTCCGACCAGGCGAAGGTCGCCGCGCAGCTGACCACGTCGATTCTCCACGGCGACGGCGTGCCCGAGGACATGATCAACGGCACGATCGACAACCAGTACATGGCGGTGCCGACGGTGTTCCTGCCCGTCCAGAACATCACGAAGGACAACCTCCACGTGGTGGTCAACTCCGGCTTCTACACCTGGCAGCAGATCTGCGCACCGGATCCGGCCTCCACAGTGTGCCGGGAGCACGACTGAGCCATACGACTGGTCAGCGGGGCGCGATGACACTCCGGTCGCCGATCTCGGCGCGCACATCGATCTCCCGCCCGGACAGCAACCAGCCCGACGGGCCGCGCCGCCACTCGTCCCGGTATTCGCCGAGGCATTCGTACGTCGCGCCGGCACGGTCGCCGAGGCCGACGTGAAAGGCCCGGAAATAGGACGTCGTGCGTGCCGTGTCGCCGTCGAGGTCGATGCGGATGTTGCCGAGCAGGTGCTGGGTGGCGCCGCAGACGTCGAGGTGGGAGCGGACACGCGCGACCACGTCAGCGGGCCTGGTCCGACCGTAGGCCACGGTGTCCTCGGTGAGGGTCGCGGCGAACCCCGGCCAGTCCTTCGTGTCGAGCAGGGTTGCCACGGTGTGCAGGCGGTCGCTGATCTGGACGCGTTCGGGTAGAGACTCGCTCATCGCTCGATTCTCCCCGGAGACCTTGCCGGGTGGGCCCCGGCGTCCCGTTGACCGAGACCTTTCGCGCGAACCGGGTTCGCTACGGTGGCACTGGCCCGCCGAACGGGCCGGATCGAGGAGGAATCGACAATGAGCGAGCGCCCCCCCAGTGGACGCACTCCCAGCAGGTGGGAGGAGATCACCGCGGCCGACCCGGGTCATTCGACGTGGTATGTCGAACGGTTCCGGGCGATGGAGGCGAAGGGCCAGGACATCGTCGGCGAGGCCCGGCTGGTCGATGCGATGCTGGGCCGTGGCGGCCGGGTTCTCGATGCGGGGTGCGGACTGGGCCGGCTCGGTGGTTATCTGCACGATGCAGGTCATGTCGTGGTCGGGGTCGATGTCGATCCGGTGCTGATCGGCGTCGCGGAGGAGGATCACCCCGGCCCGACGTGGCTGGTCGGCGACCTCGCGGAGTTGGATCTGCCCTCCCGCGGCGTCGCGGCCGATTTCGACGTGATCGCGTGTGCGGGCAACGTGATGACCTTCCTGGCGCCGTCGACACGGGAGTCGGTGCTGGCGGGATTCGCCGCTCACCTCGCCCCGACCGGCCGGGTGATCGTCGGGTTCGGCGCCGACCGGGGCTACGAGTTCCCGCAATTCCTCGCGGACGCCGCAGCCAACGGTCTGAGGGTGGATCTGCTGCTCTCGACGTGGGATCTGCGTCCGTTCACCGACGACTCCGATTTTCTGGTGGCGGTGCTGTCGCGCGCGGACTGACACTGTGGGGCGGCAGAAGCCCGGCGAGCGCGGCGGTGGCGTCGACCAAGGCTCTGGAGCGGGTCGTGAGGGTCTCGTCACGGACGGCGAGTGCGGCGCCGACGTCGCCCGATCCGGGTGGGTGCCGCAGTTGTGCCATCACAGCGCAGAGGGGTGCGATGCGGTAACCGGCTTTGCGCAACTGATGCACGATGCGGGCATCGCGGACCTGGGACGGGGAGTATCGGCGCGCTCCCGTGGGTGCGTTCCGATCGGGGATGACGAGTCCCTCTGCGTCCCAGTGTCGCAACGTGGACGAGCGGACGCCGAGCGCGGCGGCGAGTTCGGCCACACTCATCCAGTCGGATGCCCGGACGTCCTCGATCGGCTCGGTGGAGATCACCGCGGCGGCCTTCTTCGCCAGCGCGAGTTCGGCGCGTTCGACGTGGAGTCGGGCGTGTGCGGCGTCGAGGAGAGCAACCGTCGTCGAGGCCGGGCACGTGTGCACGCTGCGCACGATCCTTTTGGCGTCGACCGGACCGGCGGCGACGGCGAGTTCTCGATAGGCCAGCGCGGACTGCAGATGCACCTCGGTGTAGATCCGGTATCCGGTGGCGGTGCGGGTGGCGGGAGGCAGCACACCGTCGCGTTCGAGGTTGCGGATCTGCTGGACGGAGCACCCCGCACGGCGGGCCACGTCCACGGTTCGGAAATTCTGCATGTGGAGACTCGACCCCCTGTTTCTCCAGTAGATGCACTACAGAGTCTCCACAAGGACCTCAATGAAACGCTGGAACCATGACGATAGACGACATCATCGACTTCGTGGAAGGACTCGACGACGTCCTCACCCTCAGGCCGGTCCCGGGGGACGGCTCGCCGGAGATCAGCTGGGGCGACACCTTCTTCTACTACTCACCGGATGGGGTCGTACCGACGACGACCCAGCCGTTCGCCACGATCGTCACGAAGAACTATCCGAGTGACGAAGATTCGCGGCTCGACCGTGCGGGGGCATTCCGAGTAAATATCCACGCCGGGAGGGAGGCGTTCATCGTGGCGCTCGGTCACGCACCTCGAGAACAAGGGTCCGCCGACGTCGACGCCGGCGCGCCCGACACGGTCATCGCCCATCCCGTCTACGGCTCCTGGCTGGCCGTCGTGAATCCCGGCACACGCACCAGTCAACTCACCCGCGAGTTACTGCGCACGGCATACGCCGTCGCCCGATCGCGGTACGAGCGAAAACCGGATGCCGTGCGTCGTCACATCTGATGAATCTGGCTGCTGTTCCAGCCGACGAGGAGTTCGTCGAGCGTCATGCCCTGGTCCCTGCGCTCTTGCCGTTGATCGCGTTGCCGATCATGGCGGGGGCCGTCACCGTTGTCGCCGCGGTCGCCGGGAATGGTCGGCGCGGAGACCGTCGTTGCGGGGAGTTCGGTCGCCGCCGCGACGGCGGTGGCCGCCCCGACAGGGATGACCGCGAGTGCGGCGGTGGCAACGACCGTGACGAGCCGGTTCCGCAGCGGGACTCGACGGGGAGTGTTCACTGCGCCCGAACGATTCGACGCGTGCGAAGCCTCGTGGGGAAGTGAGGTGTGCATTTTCAAGTGTCCTGTCCGAATGCGTGGACCCGACGTCCACAGCTACACGAATGGTGTCCGTGAGGGCCCGAAACGTTACACCCGGTGGTCGACGAATTCCGCCAACGTGGCCCTCCCACAAAGCCGGGCTGAACTCCACACAGGAATGCTTGTGCCATGGAGAAGTTCTCCATGGATTGCTCCCTCGCGCTGTACTACCGTCGCAGTGACGCAGGCGGACACCGTGCCACCTGGCAGGAGGGCGACGGGAGAAAAGGTGCCATCCATCGAATCCGGCGAAGCTCGAATCGACTACACCGTGCACGGTGACGGCGGCCGGTCCTCGTCGAACGTGATCTTGCTGGCAGGGTTCAAAGCGCCCGCCACCTCGTGGCGCTATCAGATCCCGTCGCTGATCCGGGCCGGCCACCGCGTCGTCGCCGTGGATCTGCCGGGCCACGGGACTGCTCCGGCCATGCCGCACGGAACGACGATGCAGACACGGGCCGACCACGTGCACGCGCTCCTCGACGAACTCGACCTCCGGGATGCGGCGATGATCGGGGGCTCGATGGGCGGGAACACGATCTGGTCGTATGTCGACACGTACGGCACGGGGCGGCTTCGCGCCGCGGTCGTGGTCGACCAGACACCGAGGATGCTCAACACACCGGACTGGGAATACGGGTTCTACGGTTACGACGGGGACGGGGTGGACACGTTCTTCGAGGACGGAATTCCCTCGACCGGCCACGGCACCCCGATCTGGAAGCGCGGGATGCGGCTGGTCCGTTTCATCGCCGCGATGGGCCGCGTCGACTGGAAACTGTCGCAACCGGAACTCGCCTTGTTGAACGACCACGCGAAACGCGATTGGCGTCCGGCAATCCGCTCGAGTGATCTTCCGGTGCTTTTCGTCGCCGGTTCCGAGAGCGAATTCTGGCCGTCGGCACACGCGGAGGCGGCCGCGGCACTGTCGCCGAAGGGGGCGTCGATCGTTGTCCCGCGTGCGGGACACGCAACGAACATGGAGCGACCGGATCCGGTCAACACGGCTGTCGCCGAATTCCTCTCCTCGGCATGCTGAGCCGAGGTCCTCGAGTTCCGGAGAACGTCGGCTCACCGACGTCGCAATACAGGACCCGGCAATCACAGTCGACACGGTGGGCCCCAAATTCCGCATCACCGCCGATCAGGACATCGTCATCGACCGGCGAGCCACCGGATGCCGTCACGCCGTCTGGTGCAGCTCCGTTGCAGGCCTAGAAGACTCGCGCATCGCTCACGTGCTCGTTTCCGAGTTCCTCGCTTGCGGATGCGTAGTGTGGACGCAGGGCGCTCGCACCACGGGCAACGATCTGACGCTGCTGCACGAGCGGGCGCTGCTCGATATGGCGGCCGGTCACGTCATCCTCCGGCAACACGGATTCGACGCCGTCGTCGCGGGCGGTCGCGCCGGAGGCGGCACCTCCGGCGGCAAGACTCGGTGGACCCGAGCGGGGCACTCGATCGAACTGCACCATGGGGCACGTGCGTACGTACTGCGGCAGTTGGTTTTCGTGGAGGAGTGCCTCGCCCCGTGAGCATGGTGCACCGCGGCGGTGCAGCGGCAGTAGTCGCCCGTCAGTCGACGGGCGGCACGGCGACCGTGCGGCCGGTCTCGGCGGCCTCACGTGCCGCCGCCAGCACCGCGATGGTGCCGAGTGCGGTGCGCGCCGGAACCGGCTGCGGGCCGGCGCCGGCCACTGCCGCCGCGAACTCGGTGTAATAGTCCTGATACGCACCCCGCTGCGACGGGATCGTTTCCGGTCCTCGCGCCGTGTGAAGGACACCCCACCGTTCCGGTCGTTCGAGACCCCACCCGGTCGGATCGTCGACGGGCCGACTCCCCGCGAACAGCGCCTGCGCCTGAACGTCCGTGCCGTCCGCCACATAGCTGCCGGCACTGCCGAACGCGCGCAGCCGCCGTCCCTCGAGATGGTTGACCTTGGTCGACGAGACGGTCGAATAGACGCCGCTGCGGTGGGTGATGTTGACGACGAAGCCGGCGTCGGTGCGTCCCTCCGGCCGGTCGACGTAATCGAGATGTGCGTCCACCCGCTCGGCCGGACCGAGCAACCACAGCATCTGGTCGACGACGTGTGCGCCGATGTCCCGCAACAGCCCACCGGTCGGGCCCGCTTCGAGGGTGTCGGCACCGTCCAGGTCGAAATGCGACTCGACACGCCAGATGTCGCCGAGCCGCGGCAACACCGACTTCAGCGTGCGGATATCGGCGTCGTAGCGACGGTTGTGAAAAACGCTGAGCAGCACCCCGGCTTCGTCGCCGGCGGCGATCAACTCGGAGGCCGTCGCGACATCCGGTGCGAACGGCTTGTCCGCGACCACGTGCACACCCCGCCCGACCGCCTCGAGCACGAGTTCGCGTCGCGTCTGCGGTGGGGTGGTGATGGTGACGGCATCGACGCCGGAATCGATGAGCTCGCCCAGGCTCGGGAACACCGGCACTCCGGGGAAGTCGGCGGTAGCCTGGGCGACGCGGTCGGGGGAGCGGGTCACGATGCCGCCCAGTGTGATTCCCTCCGCCGCCTCGATGAACGGCGCGTGGAAATACCGGCCACCCAGGCCGTACCCGGCAATTCCAATCTTTACGGTCATGCCATGAGTCTATGTTAAGACATTCGAACAATCCACCGGTGTGCGCGGACGCAAGGGTCCGCAGTGGTGGCGCCGTTTTCGAATGAGCCATCGGGGTACACGGTCGAGGGACGAGGAGGTTTGAGGAAATGCCTGTTTGGGGATGGATCTTGATCGCGGTGCTCGTCGTGATCGCGGTGCTGGCGATCATCGCGTCCCGCTCGATCAGCAGTCGCAAGAGGACGGAACGGCTGAAAGGGCGGTTCGGCCCCGAATACGAGCGGACGGTCGGTGAGGCGGGCGACCAAGGCGCCGCCGAGAAGGAGCTCGCCGCCCGCGAACGAAAGCGGGAGAAGCTCGACATCGTCCCGCTGCCACCCGAGGCGCGCGCGAAGTACACCGATTCCTGGCGGACGGTTCAGATCGAGTTCGTCGACAACCCGTCGAGCGCGGTCGCCGCTGCGGACCGGCTCGTGATACACGTCATGCGCGAACGTGGTTACCCGATCGACGACTTCGATCAGCGCGCGGCCGACATTTCGGTAGACCACCCGAAGGTCGTCGAGAACTACCGCGCGGCGCACGGGATCTATCTCGCGCAAGAGCAGGGCGACATCGGTACAGAGCAACAGCGGGAGGCGTTCGTGCACTACCGCGAACTTTTCGAGAAGTTGCTCGAGACGGATGAGAGCAAAGACGAGCCGAACAAGGACGAGTCGAAGGAGACGCGCGCATGACAACCCCAGACCGGCAACCCGAGGGCACCAGCCCGGCCGGGCGCAGTGAAACGTCCACCGAGAACCCCGCCTCGGCGGTCGAGGGAACCGGATCACCCACCGGAACAACCGAATCTGCCCCCGAGGTTGCCGCCGCGCCGGCCGAGGGTGCCCAGCGGCCGACGGAGCTCCCGGACTCGGCGGGCGAGGCCCGACCCGCGTCGGCCGAGGAGGCTCGACCGTCCGCACAGGACGCCGACACGCCGGTCGGGCAGACACTGTTCGCCGAGGACGAACTTTCGGTTCTTCGCTTGCGCTGGGACGAGGTTCAGGCGGGTTTCGTCGACGATCCCCGAGAGTGCGTGCAGAAGGCGGACGGTCTCGTGTCGGACGTCGTCGACCGGATCACGACCGGGTTCTCGGAGGCGCGTTCGCGGCTCGAGGAGCAGTGGGCCCGAGGTGAAGAGGGCTCGACGGAGGACCTTCGTCTTGCGCTGAAGCGCTATCGCGAGTTCTTCCAGCGATTGCTCGAGCTCTGAGCGAGGAGTTCGAGGGCAAGTAAGTGGGGAGGGCCTGATTCCATTACTGCACAGACGAGGGAGACGTGCGTGACAGGTTCGCCGAATGATATCGGTGTAGCGGCGCGGCCGGCAGTGAGGTGGACAGCTCGACGAGGAGCTCCATGGCCTCTCGGCCGAAACTGCGAGGAGCAAGATCCACTGCGAATATCTGCGAACTTCCCAACTCGCTGACCGGGTCACCTGCAAGGGATGCCACCCGAAAACCGTTCTCGCTGTCGGCGTCGGGCGCCTTCCCCAGCGCGTGCAGCATCGGCACGGCGCGAGCTGCCAATCCTTGAGGTCCGAAAACAATTGCGTCGACTTCACATTCGCCGACCAACCTCTCGAGAACGGCGAACAACTCGGCCTCGCTCGGGTCGGCTGGCAGACTGAACACAAGCGGCTCGAGGCGCTCTCGCAGGCACCACTGTTCAAAGCTGCGCGCCGAGTCCGCCGCCCACCTGGGGCCGTGGAACGACTCCAAGCCGATATATCCTGGACGCCGCGTTCCCGTTGACTCGAGTTGCCCAAGAACGAAATCGACGACCGCGGCATGGTCGATCTCGATCGTTCCCTGCGGCTCCGTGGGCAGTGGGCCGCTTCGCCCGGCAAAGACTATCGGGATCGATGCGCTGAGCATTCTCTCGACCACCGGATCCTCGTCCAGGGCATCGATGACGACCGCGCCGTCGACCTGAAAATGTTCGGACGTTCGCGTGTGCAGTGTGAGATCTCGCCCCACCGCCGCCGCCGCGTCCGCCGCCCCGAAAGCGAAATGCATGTAGAAGGACAATCCTCGAACCTCGGACGGGATATACAACCCGAAAGCCCCGGTGCTTCGCCGACGCAAAGACCGGGCTGCCCGATTCGACACGTACCCCATCGATTGCGCGGCCGTCATCACCCGCTGGCGAGTCGCCTCCGACACCCGCCCGGATCCGACCAATGCATCGGACACCGTCGTCTTCGACAGGCCGAGTTCGCGAGCCAGATCGACGATCGTCACTGTGGGCATGCCCCGATCCTACCGACCCAGCGATTCGGGAAACCTCGGTAACACCTCTTGACATGTGACATGGGTACGAGCACGATTAATGCGTGCCGGAACGTTCCGGCATCCGCCTTCGGCGGCTCTACCTCGGAGTTTGCACATGACACATTCGACCCGCTCGCCCGCGAGTAGGTGGCGTTCCCCTGTCATCGCGGGGCTGCTGATGCTCGATTTGGCCGTCGGCTTGGCGCCGCCGCTGCATTGGCTTGCCGGCAACGGCACCGCCTTGCTGTCGATGGGGTACTTCCTCGCAGCCGGTGTGTCCATCACCCTGAGCCTGCTCGTAATGTTCGCCCTCGACTCGGACCCCGGTGATCGTCGATGAACATGCTCGTCGGATATGGCAGCGTCGCCGTCTTCTTCCTGATCGTCGTTGCCGCGTTGGAGCTGACCAAGCGGAAAGACGCGACGTTCAGCGAATACGCGACGGCAGGACGCTCGTTCGGATCGTTCTTCGGAACGATGGCGTTCCTCAACACCTGGCTGCCCGGAACGATGTTCATCTCGTTTGCAGGTCTCGCGGCGGGCGCGGGGGTCATCGGCTTCTACTCACTGATCTATTCGCTGCTCGCCGTCGTGCTGATGTTCTTCCTCGCCAAACCCGTGCACGATTGGGGTAAGCGGTACGACCTGCGAACTCAGGCGGATCTCCTCGGCGCCCGCTACAACTCACGAGCCGTGCGGGTGGTCGCAGCGCTGATCGGCATCGCTGCATCCTTCCCGTGGATCGTTCTGGGGATGCAGTCGCTGGCACTGGTGTTCCAGTACCTGTCGTTCGGGCGAATCGGCGGAGCGACCGCCGTTCTGATCGGGATCATGGTGATCGGGCTGCGACAGATCTGGACAATCCGATTCGGGATGCGCGGTGTGATCATCAGCGACATGGTGCAGGGAATCGTCGCCTACTTCGTCGGCACCCTCGTCATTCTCGGCCTGCTCACCTGGCTGGTCAGTAACGGCCACGGATTCGGTGACGTCGACCCGACCCACTTCGAGTTGCCGGGTCCGGGGAGCGCCTTGGGGCCTTTGTACCTTTCGTCGCTGATACTGACCGGTGCGCTCGGAGGGTGGTGTTGGCCGGACATCTTTGTTCGACTCTTCACTGCGAGAAGCGCCGCGACGATCAAACGTTCGGCGGTACAGGCGGCGCCGGTCCTGCTGATCTTCGGGGCGGCACTGACCCTGATGGCGATCGCAGCGTCCAGCGTCCCCGGTGTCGCGGAGGCACCCGACGATGTATGGTTCATCGCCGCCGGTGTCGGCGGCATCGGCTTGATCACCGTCGCCGGCATTTGCGTGGTCGCGGCCACCATGGGCAATGTCGGCGCCAACCTCCAGGCGCTCGGCACTCAGACCGCGAACGATATCATCGGTGTCGCCAAGGGGGTTCGGGTCACCGATCCAAGGATCGGACGCATCGCGGTGGGGGTGCTGACGCTGTTGGCGGCCCTCGGCGCTTCCGCCACCGTCGGTATCTCCTCCGGACTGATCACCCTCGCTCTCATCTCATACCAGGGCATCTGCCAACTCGCCCCGACCCTGTTCCTGGGCATCTTCTGGAGGAAAGGCACTGCAGCCGCGGCAGTCTCCGCGATGTCGAGTGGCTTCGCTACGGCAGCCGTGCTGCAGTGGCTCTACCCGGTGTCGATCCCATGGCTCGGGGGCCTGACCTCCGGCGTCGCAGCCTTGGCCGTCAACGCTGCCGTCTATGTGGCGGTGACTTACTCGGCGCCGATGAACGATACCGAACGCAACCGAGTCGGCCAGCTGTTCGACCGATTGAGCGAATCGAAGGCCGATCCGGACCCCGAAAGCCGGTCGAGCCCCGACACCGAATCCGATTCCGACACCACCAGCCAGTACACCCACCAGTAGAAGGCAACGCCCAATGAGACACACCCTCGCAACGAACCCACGGTCGGTGACCGTGGCGGCCACCCAGTTCGCCTGCACCTGGGACCCGCACACGAACCTCGAGACGGCCGAACGGCTCGTGCGCCACGCAGCCGACTCGGGTGCTCAGATCGTAGCCCTCCCTGAGCTGTTCGAAACGCCGTACTTCTGCCAGACCCTCGGCGACGAGTACTTCGCCCTCGCTGTGCCCATCGACGAGAATCCGGCCGTCGAACTGTGCCGTCACCTCGCCCATGAACTGCAGATCGTCCTCCCTGTGAGCACATTCGAACGTGACGGCCAGAAGTACTTCAACAGCGTCACCATCATCGACGCCGACGGCAGGAAGCTCGGAACGTACCGGAAAACTCACATACCGGAAGGTCCCGGATATCACGAGAAGTTCTACTTCAATCCCGGCGACACCGGCTTGTCGGTGTGGCGCACGCGTTACGCCACCATCGGCGTCGGCATCTGCTGGGATCAGTGGTTCGTCGAATCGGCACGGATCATGGCGTTGCAGGGCGCAGAGATCCTGCTCTTCCCCACGGCAATCGGATCGAGTCCCATCGCCGATGACGGTCACGGTGAACACGCCACGGAACCGGGAGACCTGCAGGACACTGCTCTGCGACACGCCCATTGGCAGAACGTGCAACGCGGACACGCTGCCGCGAACATGATGCCCGTAGTGGCCGCAAATCGGGTTGGCTGCGAAAGCCAGGGTTCCACGCACATCGACTTCTTCGGACAATCCTTCATGACAAATCAACGGGGAGAAGTCGTCGAGGAACTCAGCGGCGACGGCGAGGGCGTCATCCTTCACGAATACGATTTGGAGCAGCTGCGCACTCAGCGAGCGAGTTGGGGCCTGTTCCGCGACCGCCGCCCAAATGCTTACGCAGACCTGACGGCTGGATCTCACCCTTCACCGAACAACTCGAGTTCAGATCAGCATCAAGGGGGTCGTCGGACCGTATCGGTAGGAACGTTCTGACCCAGACGCCGAAGGTGCGGTTCGTTCATCCCTTCGTGCACGGCCCGCACCCGAACCTCCGGGTGCGGGCCGTGACCTTGTGAGGAATGTGACGGCGTGCGACGGTGGCGAATGAGCGGATCGCGTGTACGAGGAACCGGCCGAGTGTCACGCATTGCCGTGTCACGATGGGTTGGCGCGATCGGGTGCAGGAAGGGGGCGGTGGTGTCGGAGCGATCAGGACCTCCAGCCGACGATCCGTTCGGCGGTCGGGAACCGACCAGCCACGAGCGGATGTCGGGGCTGCCCTGGGATGCGTCGTACCACGAGGGCCGTGCGCCCTGGGATATCGACGGGCCCCAGCCGGCGATCGTGCGGGTGGCATCCGAGGGCGGATTCGCCGGAGCGGTCCTCGACGCGGGCTGCGGAACCGGCGAAAACGCACTTCACCTCGCCGTGCTGGGACTGTCGGTTGTGGGCGTGGATGTGGCAGAGACGGCGCTGGCGATCGCTAGGGCAAAGGCCGAGGATCGTCGGATCGAGATAGAGTTCGCCGCGGCCGACGCACTCCGGCTGGAGACGCTGGGACGCCGGTTCGCGACAGTGCTGGACTGCGGACTGTTCCACACCTTCGACGCCGGCGAGTGGCCGGGCTACGTGGCGAGTCTGGCCTCGGTGACCGAACCCGACGGGATCCTGTATGTGCTGTGCTTCAGTGATGACGGACCCGATGCCGGCCCGCACCCCGTCAGCCGGGAGGAGTTGAGAGCAGCGTTCAACCCCGGCGCCGGATGGACCATCACAGCCATCCAACCGGACCGGATTCACACGCGATTCCACGACGACGGCGCACCGGCCTGGCTCGCGACCGTCACGCGGATCTAGATATCGCGTGCGGCGCGCTGTTACTCGGCGTTGCCGGTCGGGAAGTAGACCGACCCGTCGCTACCGACGCAGCCGCCCTGGACGGGGCCGGGTCCGAAATAGGCGCCGTTGACCGAACCGGCGCTACCGGAGGAATTCGAGCCGACTCCGGCTCCCGCGACGCCGACTGCCCCACAGGTGTAGCTGTTCGAGTCGCCCGGCTCGCTCTCCACCTGAACCTGGGTGCCGGGAGTCGTCGGATCCCCGTGCAGGTTCGGTGCTGCGGCCGCGATACCGGGTGCGGCGAAGGCGGCGAATGCAGCGGCCGCTGCGATCGCCGAGCGCACTGCGACTGTGTTCATGCGAAGTCACTCTCGATTCTGTTGGCGCCCCGGTTCGGCTCGCAGGCTTCAGCGCGGGTTGTGGCACGTGGCGCATTCGTCTCACGGTAGGGACTCATTATCGTCCGATCGACCTCGGAATCCCACCCCTCGGTGCGGGCGCCCCGCCCGGACCGGCCCCGCAGGACAGCGGCCCTTGACATGAAGTGGACTTCAGGTTTCAAGATGGTGCCAGATGTCACTGGAGGCAAGGAGTCCGCGATGAACGGCACCAGAACGGCGCTGATCACTGGGGGATCGGCAGGATTGGGACGGGCGAGCGCACTCGCGCTCGCGGAGCGCGGCTGGGAGGTGATCGTCACCGGAAGGCGGGTCGAACCGCTCGATCGGGTCGCCTCGCGGGGGAGCACCATCACCGCCGTCCCCGGTGATGTGACGGATCCGCGGCATCGCGAGCGTATCGCCGAGGTGATCGAGGCGCAGGGGCGACTGGACCTGCTCCTCAACAACGCCAGCGCGCTCGGCCCCAGCCCCATGCCCGCACTGACCCGGTACCCGGAGGACGCACTGGCCCAGGTCTTCACGACGAACGTACTGGCCCCGCTCGCGCTGATCGGCGCGCTGATCGGGCAGATAAAGGCCGCGGACGGCACCGTGATCAACATTTCGTCGGACGCCGCGGTCGAGGCCTATGCGGGCTGGGGCGGCTACGGTGCGGCGAAGGCGGCGCTCGACCACGCGACCGCGGTACTGGCGGTCGAGGAGCCGGATCTCGCGATCTACGCGTTCGATCCCGGCGACATGCGCACCGCGATGCACCAGGCGGCGTTCCCCGGCGAGGACATCTCGGATCGGCCCGAGCCGGAGACCGTGGTCCCGGCCCTGCTGAGGCTGCTCGACACGAGACCGCCCAGCGGCCGGTACCGTGCATCCGACGTCGCGGCCGCGAACACCGGAGTGTCGTCGTGACCCGGTCGGGCAGCGACTCCGTGACCGAATTCCGGTTCGTCCTGCCGCAGCGGTTGGAGGCGAGCGGCCCGCCGGAGGAGCGGGGCCTGCTGCGGGACTCGGTGAAGCTGCTCGTGTCCGACCGGGGCAACTTGGTGCACAGCACATTTCACGACCTGCCCCGCTTTCTCCGGCCGGGCGACGTGGTGGTGGTGAACGCGTCGGCGACGTTGGCCGCGGCAATGGACGGCACCGTCGACACGGTAGGACCGGTGGTCGTGCACTTCTCCACCGAACTCGAGGGTGGCGACTGGGCGGTCGAGGTGCGAGCGCCGGGCCCGGTATCCGGAGCCCTCGACTCGGTCACGGAGGGAACGCGGATCAGGCTGTCGCGCGGCGCCGTTGCGACACTCCAGGAGCCCTGGCCCCGTGGTTCGACCCGGCTGTGGCGGGCCTCGGTCGACGGCGTCACGGACGTAGCCGCGGAACTGCTCGCCACCGCGGGCCGTCCGATCACGTACGCGTACGTCCACGAGCGATGGCCCCTGTCCTACTACCAGACGATCTTCGGCCGGACCGGTGGGAGCGCCGAGATGGCCAGCGCCGCGCGGCCGTTCACGCATCCGATCGTCACCGATCTCGCGACCTCGGGGGTGGTGACAGCGCCGATCCTGTTGCACACGGGTGTGTCCTCGCCCGAGCGCGGGGAGCCGCCGATCCCCGAGCGGTACGAGGTGCCGGAGCACACGGCGCGGCTGATCAATGATCGTCGCGCGGCGGGCGGGCGCGTGATCGCGGTCGGCACCACGGTGACCAGGGCTCTCGAGACCCGGGCAACGCCGGACGGGCTGACGGTGGCGGGCGGGGGCTGGACGAACCTGGTGCTGAGCGCGGGGCGGCCGGCCCGCGTGGTGGACGGGCTGATCACGGGTTGGCACGCGCCCGGGGCTTCCCACCTGATGCTGCTCGAATCGGTGGTGGGCGCGGCGGCCGTCCGACGCGCCTACGACGAGGCACTCGCGCGCGGATACCTGTGGCACGAGTTTGGGGACAGCGCGCTGTTGCTGCGGCGGTGATCGCACGATCGGATGCGACGCCGCACGGGGCGTGATTGAAACCGGTGGCGCAGGGCAATCGGGAGGGACCGCAGAGGACAGGACAGCGTCATGAACATGGGAAAGAAGATCCGGCACAAGGTCGAAACCGCCGAGGGCGCCGCCAAGAAGGCGGTCGGCAAGGCCACCGGCAACGCCCACCTCGAAGCAGAGGGGAGCAAAGAACAGGCCAGGGGCAACGCCAAGCAGATGGGAGACAAGGTCAAGGACGCCGGAAAGAAGATCAAGAACGCCCTCAAACATTGATATCGACGACGCTTTCAGGGTCCGGCCTATTCGTTCGACAGCAGCGGCCCCAGCGGTCCGAGATCGATGTTCAGGTCCTCGGGTGTGAGATCGAAATGATCACGCAGCTCCGCCATGCGCTCCTCGAGCAGCATGAGCGTCGTCCCGATGCGTTCGATCTGGTCGTCGCTGAGATCGCCGTGCTCGACTCGGCGCAGCGCCTGCCGTTCCATCAACTGCCGCAGTAGCTCGACGATCGTCAGCACGAGGGTGACCAGGCCCTTCTCGACCGATTCGGGATCCGCGTCGATCCGCTGCGGCAATACCCGGCGACCGATGTCGCTCGGGACATCCGAATCGACAGGCTCGGGCTCAGCCATCGGTGGAATCCTGCTCGGCCGGATCTGGGACAAGTGCGCTCACCGACGCGATGAGCGTGCGCAGGGAGATGCGGACCATGTCGACGTCGGCGAGCGACAGCGTGATCTCACCGGTGATGACGACACCGCCGCCCAGCACCCGGTCGAGTAGATCGACGAGCGCGATGCGTCGAGTGTCGTCCGCGGGGACCATCTCACTCATGGCTCACCCGTCGATCCCGGCGAACGAATACGGCGGCCACGGTCCGGTCAATTCCAATGTGATGCCCGGACGTTGGGTGTCGAGTGCCGTGACGAGTGCAGCGAAACCCTCGACGCGATCATTGTCGACGAGGTAGGTGCCGTTGAAGATCATCCAGGCCCGCTTGCCGGTCAGCACCGGGTCGGTGACTTGCCGGCGTACCCCGTCGACGGCCCGGTCCAGGAGCGCGGTGTGAATTTCTCCCGCGTGGCCGGCCGCTTTGCGTTCGACGTCCTGCTGCGCGCTCAATTCCGCACGGCGTCGCAGTAGATACGCGGTTCCCTTTCCGGCCGCACCCGTCGGGGGCGGCTCCTCCTTCACGTCCTGCGACAGCGTCTTGGCGTCGCCGTATCCTTTGACGCCCCATTCGCTCCTACCGGTCACCCGGCGCAGCGTCGCACCGAACTCCTCCTGTCGTTCCGTGAGGAGGCGGCGGACGCGCTCGTCGTCGAGATAGAGGGTCGCCAATCGCAACGGAACGGTGGGGCCGTTGCGCAACACGGCCGCCACCACGGCGTCGTGGGCTCTCGCGGTTGCGGCGAGCCAGTCGAGGTCCTCGAGTTTGCGTTGCAGAGGCTCCTGCCCGAATTCGCCGAGGCTCACCGTCCCCACCACCGCGACCAGACCCGACGACGTCACCGCCCGGACCGGCTCGCCTGCCACGCCGGTGACCCCGGCGAGTTGCGCATCGCCGACGCCGTCCGTCGTGATGCTGTAGAGCCAGACACCGTCATCCGCGGTCATCGTCGCGCTCCTGACGCCTCGCCTCCACCTCGACCGTGTCGGCGGCCTCGACGGCAGGGCGGACCGACCTGTCGGACTCGAGTGCGGCAATCCGCTCCTTGAGCTTTCGATTCTCGAGTTCGAGGTCGCTGCTCTTGCCGGTCAGCCAGGGGTCGTTCTCCCACCAGTTGATCCCGACCTCCCTTGCCGTCTCCAGCGAGGCGATGACCAACCGCACCTTGATGGTCAACAGTTCGATGTCGAGCAGGTTGACCTGGATGTCTCCGGCGATCACGAGCCCCTTGTCGAGCACCCGCTCGAGGATCTCGCCGAGATTCGTCGACTGATGCCCGCCGCCGAATCCGCCGCCCGAACTCTGTGGAAGGTTGCTCGTACCGCCGCCGGCGATCGTCATGACTGCGTGCTCCCGCTGTCACCGACACCGCGGATGTAGCGGCGGGTTCTGCGGTAGGACAACAGTTCTCCATCCAGATCGACGACCACCTCGTACAACGCGAGCATGTCCGTCGACGACGGGATCCGCCGATCCTCGACTACTTCCACCTCGACCGTCCAGCCGTCGTCGGTCGGCATGACCGATGTGGCACCCAGGGGTTTCTTGCCGGTCAATTGCGCAATGTCACGCGTTGCGATCTCCGCGATCTCGGGTGCCGGCAACGGAGGTGGCTCCTCTTCTGCCATCGCCGATCACTCCCTCTCCGTACTGCTGGGCCGTGTCGTTCCGGTCATGCGGTCGAGGATGGCCTGCTGGGCCTGCTCTTCCTCCTCGGCGGAGATCTCGCCCGCCGCGCGTGCGTCCTCCAACTCCTCGAGCGCGCGCCGCGCACTCGCGGGGTTGTGGAGTTCCTCCTCGACCTGCCGCTGAATCAGCTCGGCAAGCGAGATCACCCCACGAACGGGGGCGAGCGGCAGCGTGGCGATGAACGACAGCAGGCCCATCGGTCAGCCCTCCGGCTTCTGCGTCACCACGAAGTCGTAGGCGGCGAGGGGTCCGAGCAGGCGCATCTCGACGCGGCCGTCCCACCGTTCGGCCAGGTCTCCGACTGCCTTCTCGAGTTCGTCCTGCCGGGCGACCTCGACGAGCACGGCCACCTGCGCGGCCTCCTCCTCGTGAGTCGGTTCCCGCACGTTGACCGAATCGGACAGCGACTCGAGCGCCTCGACCACCGTGCGCGTGTCTTCGTCCCGCTTGGCCTCGATGCCGTTGCTGACGATCTCGCCCAGCGCCATCCGGGCGTCGCGGGTGGTCTCCTCGGGCTGATTTCGGATCGCGTCGACCAGTTCGCCCGCTTGTTGGTTTTCCTCGATTATTTCCCGGAGGATCGCTTCCTCGACGTACCGCCCCTTCACGACGTACTGCGCTCGACCCTCGAGTTCCTTCAACGCTGCCGCGAACTCGTCGGCGTGTGCTTCGAGCAGTTCCTTCTCGACGGCGTCCTCATCGGTCATGACCGCCCCGAAACGAAGCGGGAGCACCGGTGCCACACGCGAGGTACCGTCCAGCACGTGCGCATGGGTTCGAAGGTCCTCGGGCTTGCCGAGCGGCCTGTCCACCGAGATCTCGCTGACGAGCGCCGCGATGTCGCCGTGCTTGACGATGCTGACCGGTCCGTCACACACGCCGACCGCGTCCTCTTCGGCTTCCACATCCGCGGGCACTATGCCGTACACGTAGACACCGCTGGTCCGCGGCTCCTCGGGTGCGTCGTTGGACTTTTCTGACGTAGACATCACTTGTCCCCTCGACTGGACTTGCGCGAAACCCGCTCGCGCTCGGGTTCTTCCTGCCCGCCGCCGAGGATGTCGCCGAGTTTGTCACCCGCGGCCTCGAGCGCACCCTTGGTTTTCGATTTGGCGCCACCCTCGGTGACGTCGCCGACCAGGTCCGTCAGACCCTTCGGCTCGCCACTGCCGATCTCGAGCCGGTTCACGGCCTCCGCGAACCGCAGATAGGTGTCGACACTGGCGACGACGACGCGCGCGTCGATGGTCAGCAGTTCGATACCGACCAGTGACACCCGCACGTAGGCATCGATAACCAGGCCCTTGTCGAGGATGGTGTCGATGACGTCGGCGAGGCTACTGGAGCTGGGGCCGCCGCTGACTCCACCACCTCCGCCGCCTCCCGCCGGTTGTATTGCCGTCATTGCCGCGCTCCTTGACGCGAGCCGGCGGATTTCTTGGCGGCAGTCTTACGCGGGCGGCCCCGCCTCTTCGGGGCTGCCTTGTCCTCGGCGGCCGCAGCGGTCTTGCGTGGGCGACCTCGACGTGCCCGCGGGGGTGTTTCCTCTTCCTCTTCCTCCTCGGACTCGTCTTCGTCGGTTTCCTCGGGCTCTTCCTGCTCCGACTCGTCCTGCTCCGACTCGTCCTGCTCGGGCTCCTCGTCTTCGCTCTCCTCGCCTTCGGCTTCGTCGGTTTCGTCGAGCTCGTCCGACTCGTCCGGCTGCGTCTCTTCCTCGTCGGGCTCGACCACCTCGCCGTCCCGGATCTCCCCGCGCCAGCCCACCACCTCGTCGGGATGGAGAACGGACTGCGTCATGACGTGGCGTCCAAAGTGCTTCAACTCCAGTCGCGCTCGTCGTCCCTGGGCCCGCCAGATGTTGCCCGTCTTCTCGAACAGACCCTTCGGGTGATACTCGAGGATGAGGACGATGCGGGTGAGATCGGGAGTCACCTCGTGGAACGTCACCGCGCCGTCGACATAACCCTTGGCACCCTTCGAGTGCCACACGATCCGCTCATCGGGAACCTGCTCGATGATCGACGCTTCCCACGTGCGGTGCGACAGGAACACCTGCGCCTTCCACTCGAGCTTTTCGTCCGATTCCTGCTCCACCCGCTCGACCTTCTTCATGAAGGAGGGGAAGTCGGCGAACTGGGTCCACTGGTTGTAGGCGAGCTGGACCGGGACCCCGACATCGAGCGTTTCGACGATGTTGGTCAACTTGAGCTTCTTGCCCTTGCTGCCGCCACCACCGGTGACGGCCTCCTTGACGTCAGAGGCGGTGTCCTTGACCATTTGCTTGGCGCCCTGCCAGCCACCGCTCACCGCCGACTTGATCGGTGATTCACCCTCGGCCAGCTTCTCGGAACCGGTCACGGCGGCGAGCAGCCCGCCTCCGCCGCCCTCGGCGTAATCGGTGAGCCTGCCGGACGCGTTCTGCACCTTGTCGGAGACCGATGTGAGCGCCTTCTCCGTCACCGTGCCGACCAGCTTCTGCAGTGCCTCCTGCAGCACACCCGACGATCCGCCCCCGTCTCCCGGTGCGGCTTCTCGCAGTTTGTTCGCGGCGTTCGTCATCGTGCTCACCGTCCGCCGCGCCGGACGGGCGCGGAATCAGTCGTCGCTTTGGCCCGTGTCCGGCGGCCGCGGGTCGGGGCTTCCTCGTCGTCCTCGTCGGATTTCGCGCTGCGCGACCTGCTCGACGGCCGGGAGTTGCCGTTGGTGCTGGACGCGCGTCGACGTGCGGCGGGTCGCTTGCGTGGAGCGGGTGCCTCCTCGTCGGCGGCTTCCTCCTCGTCGGGTTCGGGCTCCTCGTAGTCCTCGTCCTCGTCGGCGTACTGTTCGTCCGGCTCTTCGTCGACTTCGGATTCGTCGTACTCCTCGTCCTTGGACCGACCGCGTCGCTTGCGGCCGAGTTTTCCGAGACTGCTGAGTTTGCCGACCGAGTTACCGACACCACCCACAGTGTCGTCGACTGTGTCGCCCACGTCGCTGACGGCTTCGCCGCCGCCCGACAGAATCCGGTTGTTGAGCTGGTTGATGCGCTGACTTGCTGCGGTGACCGCCGCGGCCTTCGCCGCGCTGACTAGCTCTTGTCGAACCGAATCGCTGATCTTGGCGAACTCGGGGGAGTTCGCGAGCACCTTCGTGCCGCGTTCCAACAAGTCGCGTGGCCCGCCGGGGAAGCGTCCGGTCGCACCCGCAGCCGCCAGCATCAGTGCCATTTTCATCCTGTGTGTTCGGCCCAGCATGTACCCCGCGCCGACGGCCAACGCCACCTGACCTTTGGTTTTCATCGTCGAACCCCTTTACCGAGTAGTCGCCGGCGCACCTCTCGCCAACTTCGGCAATGTGTCGCAATACCGTGCGCGGTAAGGGGGCGCCGTCTCCCGACTACCCCAGCCGCACGACGCTCAACCAGCGGCAGAAAAGTCGGTTCGGCCGGCGTGCCGCGGAGCACGCTTTCTGCGTATTTACACGGGCGGTGGCGATATCGACGCGTCGTTGTCGTATTTCGAGAGTCGTTGAGTTGCAACGCGTTCCCTGTGACAGCGGGAAAATGTCACTGGGCGGCGGCTCGTACCGCAGCGACGATCACTGCGACAAGGAGCACCAGCAGAAGAACCACGAGTAATACGGGTCCGAGCAGCAGCGCGACGATCAGAAGGAGAACAAGGCCGAACTTGGCCTTTCCGCTCAAGCCGGATACCAGCGCCTTGATCGCGGCCCACACCGGATTCTTACCCGTCAAGGCGGCGCGAATGCCTTCGAGTCCGGCGCCGACCCCGGCGTTGCTGTGTATCACCTCGTGGACGAGCGACGCCAACCATTTCTTGAATTTCTGCCGAAGATTCTGCGCCTCCATCTCGCCGCGGTCCCGCAGTGCGTCCACGAGGTGGCGAACCTGGTCCTTCAGCCACTCGGTGACGTCCCCGAAGTCCTGCGGAACCGGATCGGGCAGGCGCGAGCGGCCGGCGCCGGAGGATCGGGTGTGGGCCGGTGCGGGGGACCCTGTGTCCCGGGGACGCTTCCCCGTCGGCTTAGTCGCGGATTCGGTGCCGGCATCCGTACGCGTCGGCCGGGCCGCCGTCTCGGTCCGCCGGGGAAGGCCGTGCCGCGATCCGGCCGACGCTGATGTCGAGCTTGCCGGCCGCCTGGGCGGGAGTGGCTGCCTCCGCGGCAGTCGACCCGGGGGAGCGTCGGCGAGCGCCGTCGACCGTGTCGTCGTCCTCTCTCGTGCGCCCATACACCCCAATTACCCTCGGGGAAATTCTTGAAACCGGAGCGGGAACGGCGGCAATCCGGGTACGACGGGTTACCGCTCTCCGCGTTCGTCGAGCGGGTTGTTGCGGGTGACGATGAGCGGGTCGGCGGGGGTGAACGGGAAATTCGGCAGATCGCCGATGTGGGTGCCGAACGTGGCGGCGAGGACTTCGCGGGAGTACGCGCTGACCGATGCGCGGTATCCGATGTCACCGGGCGTCGGCTGGTCGAAGAAAATCAGAAAATGGATGTCGTCGGACCCCGCGACCTCGATGTGGTGTGGGTATGCGCGGGGAATGAAATACACGTCCCCCTGCTCGAGATACCAGGTGTCGAGGGGGCCGTCCGGGTCCATGACCGTCATCCGCGCCGATCCGCGCCGCACATAACCCATTTCGCCGCCGACGGCACCACGGGATCGCCGATTCGCGCCGCCAGGGCGCGGTCCGCGGTGTCGCGTCGGAGAGCGGTGAAGTCGGAGGCGTCGAGATCGTAGGTGTTGCCGAGGACGGCATCGGTCATCGCGCCGAACGCGGCTCCACCGAAGTCCTCGGGGCGCTCGCTCCGGAAGGCGATGAGAATTCCGCGACCTCGTCGCCGATGTTCTCGATGTGGTGCAGCGATCCCGAATCGATGTGGAACATCTCTCCGGCGCCGACAGTGAAGGTGGAGAACACGCTGCCGGTGTCGAGCACGGAGACAAGTGACGTTCCGGACAGGCAATAGGTGAGTTCGTTGGCGTTGGCGTGCCAATGCGAGGTGCGCATCGCTCCGGGGTTGATCGACAGGCGCTTCAGGATCGGGAAGGTGTCCGCTGTCACCCGGGTGATCGAGCCCATGTCGGATTGCTCGACGATCTCGCCGTCGGTCAACGAGGTGTTGTGAATGCTGCGTCGCGTGCTCATGGATGTGCCTTCCGTGTCGGACGGTTGCCTGGGACGGCCTCGGCGGTGGGAAGCAGTTCGCGCATACAGGTAGAAGTATGTCTTTCCGCAGTGAAATGTTCCGGTGATCGCGACGGAGTGAGTGGGCTCCCGGGCTAGGATTCGAAGAAGGCCTGCCAGCTGGTGCCGCCCGTCGGCGCGGTACTCGAACCATGGCGCCGAGGCGGTGATGGCGACGATGAGGGATTTCCCGGTGGAGTACATGCGGGGCCGGAGAAATGGAGTGGGTCGGTTCCGCACACTGCGCGCCACCCGCCTCGTTGTGATCGCGGCGTGCGGCGCACTCGTGATCGCTGGGTGCTCGCCGACGTCCGAGCCGACGACCTCGGAGAACGGTTCACTGCCTGCCGCGACGACGGCGACGGGGACCACTGCTTCGGGTTCGGCGCTCAATTCCATCGATCCGGCCACATTCCAGGCTGCGGTCGACGCTGCCGCCGAGGAGCTGATGATCCCCGGCGCGGTGGTGCAGCTCCGCACCCCGCAGGGAGACTTCGTCGCGGCGGTCGGCACCACGGAACTGGGCGCGGACACACCGCCGGCTGCGCAGACTCATTTCCGGATCGCCTCGAACACCAAGACCTTGACGGCGGCCCTGACGGTCCTGCTGGCACAGGACGGCAAGCTCCGGTTCAGCGACCCGGTGTCGACCTACGTCGCCGACGTGCCCAACGGCGAGAACATCACCATCGCACAGCTGTTGACGATGCGCAGCGGGCTGTACAACTACACGAGTTCGCCCGAGTTGGCGGCGACTTTGGACAGCGACCCGGCGAAGGCCTGGACACCTCAGGAGGTCTTGGACATCGCGTTCAGCCGGCCGCCGAACTTCCCACCAGGCACGTCGTACGAATACAACAACACCAATTACGCGTTGCTGGGTCTGATCGCCGAGAAGGTCGGCGGTCGCCCACTGGCCGAGCAGTTCCAGGAACGGTTGCTCGGGCCGCTCGGGCTGAACCAGACCTCGTTACCCGCCGCCGACGATACGGCGATCCCGGATCCGTATTCGCACGGTTACATGTACGGCGAATCGGCCTACGCTCTAGTGGACGAGCCGTATCCCGCCGACATGCAGGCCGCCGCGCGGGCGGGGACACTGCAACCCCTCGACTACACCAACCAGAATCCGTCCTACGCCACTGCCGCGGGGGGCGCCATCTCCACGGCGGACAACCTGGCCACATGGATCCGGGCGCTGGTCTCCGGCAAAGTGTTGAATCCGGAATACCAGCAACAATGGCGGGACAGCCTGCAACCCGAGGACCCGGACGCACCCGACGGGCAGCAATACGGTTACGGGATCAGCTACCAGCGTTTCGGGCCGAACGCGTCGATGTACTACCACGGAGGTGAGCTGCCGGGCTTCAACTCGTTCATCGGGTACGACCCGGACAACGACGTCGCGCTCGTGATCTGGGCGAATCTGACTCTGTCGCCCGAGGGTAAAACCACCGCGAACGCGTTGCTGCCCACCGTTCTCGACGAGATCTACGCCGGGATGTCGCTGGCGCCGACACCGGCCCCTACCCCCACCAGGTGATGCCAGGTGCGTGAGTCGCCGGTGGGGCAGAATCGTCCCCTGTGAGCGACAACTCCGTTCGAACACCGCACGCGCCGGCAGATGCCGGCGATCCCGACCTGGCCAGAGCACGGGACGGAGACGACGCCGCGTTCACGCGGCTGGTCGGACCGTTGCGCCGGGAACTGCACGCCCACTGCTATCGCATGCTCGGCTCCAGCCACGATGCCGACGACGCCCTGCAGGACGCTCTGCTGCGGGCGTGGCGCGGATTCGCGAAATTCGAAGGCCGCAGCGCACTGCGCTCCTGGCTGTACACCGTCGCGACGCGCACGTGCCTGGACGCGGTCGAATCGCGCGGTAGGCGGGCCCTGCCCGTCGACCTGGGTCCGTCCAGTGATCGCGCCGTCGTCGGTGACGTCCCGCTCACCGAAGTGGCGTGGCTGGGTCCCTACGCCGATGCGGGACTGGCCGCCGGTGTGGCGGGGCCGGCCGCCCGCTACGAGCAGCGCGAGGCCGTCGAACTGGCATTCGTTGCGGCACTGCAACATCTGCCGGGCAATCAGCGGGCGGCCCTGCTGCTCTTCGAGGTCCTGGGGTTCTCCGCCGCCGAGATCGCCGCCGCCATGGACACGACGACGGCGTCGGTGAACAGCGCGCTGCAGCGGGCCCGGGCGATCGTGGCGGAGAAGATTCCCTCGGTGACCCAGTCTCGAACTTTGCGAGAAATCGACGACGCGCATCTGCGTGCCCTGGTCGCCGGGTACTCCACCGCGTTGGAACGCGGTGATGCCGATGCTCTGGTCGCTCTGCTGACCGAGGACGTCACCTGGTCGATGCCACCGATGGCGCACTGGTATCGCGGTATGGCCGCGGTCACGGATTTCGCGGTCCGGGTCCCGCTCACGGGGTGCGGTTCGTGGCGCCACCTGCCGGTCGGTGCCAACGGCCAGCCCGCCGTGGCCTTCTATCTGTGGGACGAGGACGCCGGCACCCACCTCCGCTGGTCGATCACGGTGCTGACCCTGCGTGGCACCAAGATCGCGGAGCTGACCTCGTTCATCGGTGCGGAGCACTTCGAGCCGTTCGGGCTGCCTGAATTCCTGCCGTGACCTGCGCGCGCGGTGACCGATTGCGCCGCCGTGACACCACGGTGGCACATCGATCTTCGGCAGAGTCTTGCGATGGTGCCAATGTGATGCCATGATGGCACCATGGATCTCACGCCCTATGTCGCATCCCTCCGTCACGAACTCGCCGTAGCCGCCGAGGCCGGGGGAGACGACGCCCGTGCCCTCGCCGAGCGACTCACCGCACCACTGGAGTCCGGGGTCCGGCTCGCGCTACTCGACGCGCTGTCGGCGGCCGCCAGTGAAATCACCCGTGACCTCGCACCGGGTTCGGTGGATCTTCGTCTCCGCGGACGTGAGCCCACGTTCGTCGTCACTCCCGCGCCGGTCGAGCGATTGTTCGAGGAGCAGGCCGCATCCGGTCCGGACATGTCGCCGCCTCGGATCCCGGAAGTGGAAGACGGCGCCATGACCCGGATCAACCTTCGTCTCCCGCAAGACCTCAAGGACCGCGTCGAGGAGGCCGCTCGGGAGGCAGGGCTGTCTGTGAACGCCTGGCTCGTCCGGTCCGCGGCCGCGGGGTTGGAGTCCGACGGCGGCAGTAATCGTTCCGAACGGCGTGCCCCACGCGGCAATGACCGTTTCACGGGCTGGGTGCGCTGACCCGACCGGCCCGTCCTTTCATTCGCCACCACCACATTCCGGAGGACAACCATGCCCACTTTCAGCACCCCGGCGCCGATCTCGGCGACGGTCGAACTCGTCGTCGGCGACGCACGGATCACGGCGAGCGACCGCCACGACACGGTCGTGGACGTGCGCCCCAGCGACGGCTCGCGGGAATCGGACGTTCGCGCCGCCGAGCAGACCCGCGTCGAGTACTCCGCAGGGAGACTGCTGGTCAAGGCGCCGAAGCAGCGCGGTCTCGGCCTGTTCGGCAAGGCCGGTTCCGTCGACGTCACCATCGCGCTGCCGACCGGCTCCGAGTTCGAGGGCGAGGCGTCGGTGGCGACGTTCCGCGGCGCCGGACGGCTCGGCGCGTGCCGCGTCAAGACATCGGCGGGGGACGTCCAACTCGGCGACACGGGCCCGCTCGACGTGCACACCGGGGCCGGCACGGTCACCGTGGACCACGTTGCAGGTGATGCGGACCTGAGCACGGGGTCGGGAAAACTCCGCGTCGGCGCGATCGACGGCAGCGCCGTGATCAAGAACTCCAACGGCGACAACTGGATCGGCACGATCGGCGGCGGACTGCGGGTGAAGACGGCGAACGGGGACATCTCCGTCGACGACGCCCGCGCCGACCTCGCCGCCGCAACTGCGAACGGCGACATCCGCATCGGGCAGGTGACGCAGGGCGCGGCGTCGCTCGAAACCGGTCACGGTCGAATCGAGATCGGCATCCGCTCCGGGACCGCCGCCCGGCTCGACGCGCACACGTCCTTCGGGAAGGTCCAGAACCGTCTGGACTCCGTCGACCGGCCCGAATCGACGGACGACACGGTCGAGGTGCGCGCCCGTACCGGTTTCGGCGACATCGTGATTCGCCGCCCCGATTCCCCGAAGTCGACCAGTCGAAAGGCAGAGTGATGACAGCATCGATCACCACCCGGTCCGCTATCACCACCACCGGGCTGCGAAAGTCCTACGGCGACAAAGTCGTCCTCGACGGCATCGACCTCGACATCGGTGAGGGAACGATCTTCTCGCTCCTCGGACCCAACGGCGCAGGCAAGACCACCATGGTGCAGATTCTGTCCACCCTCATCGCTCCCGACGGCGGCAAGGTGAGGATCGCGGGTCACGATCTCGCCCGCGAGCCCGACGCGGTTCGGTCCACCATCGGTGTGACCGGCCAGTTCTCCGCGGTGGACAACCTCCTCACGGGTCGCGAGAACCTGATGCTGATGGCCGATCTGCACCACCTGCGGCGCGACGCGGGCCGCGCCCGGGCCACGGAACTGCTGGCCCGGTTCGATCTCGTCGAGGCGGGCGCGAAGCCGGCCGGGAGTTACTCCGGTGGCATGCGCCGCCGGCTGGACCTGGCGATGACCCTCGTCGGCGATCCCCGGATCATCTTCCTCGACGAGCCGACGACCGGTCTCGATCCGCGCAGTCGCCGCGCCATGTGGCAGATCATCCGCGAACTCGTCGCCGACGGGGTCACGATCTTCCTCACCACCCAGTACCTGGAGGAAGCAGATCGGCTCGCCGACCGGATCGCACTCCTCGACGGCGGCAGGCTGGTCGCGGAGGGAACCCCCGAACAGCTGAAGAGGCTCGTTCCGGGCGGCCACATCACCCTGGCGTTGCCCGGGGTGCGCGAACTCGACGCCGCATCCCGGCTGCTCGGCGACGTGACCCGGAACGAGGAAGCGCTCACCCTGCAGGTTCCCGGCGACGGCAGCGTGCAATCGCTGCGCGCGCTGCTCGATCGGCTCGATCACGCATCGATCGAGGTCGAGAACCTGACCGTCCACACACCCGATCTCGACGACGTCTTCCTCGCGCTCACCGAGCGCGCCGCAACCAGGAAAGAGAGCGTGCGATGACGACCATGGGTTACGCGCTGAGCGATTCGGCGACGATGCTGCGACGCAACCTCCGGCACATGGTCCGGTACCCGTCGGTGACGGTGCTCCTCGTCGGGATGCCGATCATCCTCCTCCTGCTCTTCGTGTACGTGTTCGGCGGCACGCTGGGAGCGGGACTCGGCGATCCCGACGGCGGACGCGGCGCCTACATCGACTACGTGGCACCCGGAATCCTCCTGATGACCGTGGCCAGCGCCGCCCAGGGAACCGCGATCTCGGTCGCCACCGACATGACCGAGGGCATCATCGCCCGGTTCCGGACCATGGCCATCGCACGGGTGTCCGTGCTGACCGGGCACGTCATCGGCAGCATGATCCAGACACTGATCAGCCTCGTCCTGGTCGTCGGTGTCGCCGTGCTCATCGGTTTCCGGCCCACCGCCGGACTCGGCGAGTGGGTAGCGGCGACGGCGGTGCTCGCGATGTTCACGTTCGCACTCACGTGGCTGTCCGTTGCGTTCGGGCTGGTGTCCAAGAGCGTCGAAACGGCGAGCAACCTCCCGATGGTGCTGATATTGCTGCCATTCCTCGGCAGTGGGTTCGTCCCCACCGACTCGATGCCGGCCGGTCTCCGGTGGTTCGCCGAGTACCAGCCGTTCAGCCCCGTCATCGAGACCATCCGCGGACTGCTTCTCGGCGGCCCCGTCGGCAGCAGCGCAGTGCTCGCGGTCGGCTGGAGCGCCGGCATCGCGCTGCTCGGCTACCTCTGGGCGAAACGACTGTTCAACCGGCGCGTGAACTGACGGCTTTCACCCGTGCCGACGGGCGCTCACCGCGGTACTCTTCCGATGCCGCGGTTTCGCCACCGATGATGCAGCCGCAGGTTACAGTCGGAACCGGTTTTTCCTTCTTCAGCAGGGTGGGATCGCGATGAACTTGATCAAGAAATCGGCAGCATCGGTCCTCGTCGCAGCGACGGTGACACTCGGAGCCGGCACGGCGCATGCCGACCCCGTCGTGCCGAACACGGGAACGCCGGCCCTGGCGATCCCCGGTCGGCACGAGGTGGACAAGCAGAAGGCCCTCGAGAACATGCTCAACGAACTCGGCGTCGGCTGGGCCAACGGGGGAGCGGCCGGCACCGCGATCGGTGCGCTCATCGGTCTCGGCGTCGGATGTGTCTCGATGTTCCCGGGCAGTCTCGCCGGCTGCATCATCGGCACGCCGATCGGCGCGATCACCGGTGCGATCGTCGGTATGGGACAGGGCAACCCCAAGGCGCAGCAGGCCATCCAGGAGTACATCAACACGCCGTGAGTCGTTGTCCGTCAACTCTGTTCGCGGAGTCGACGGATCACGGGGGCGAACACCTCCAGATACGGTTCGTGGACGGTGACGTACGAGAAGCCGTAACGCTCCCGATGGCTCCGGAGTTGCTCGGCCATCTCCTCCACGGTTCCCACGAGGACGTACGGGGTGCCGAGGACGTCTGCCACCGACATGGTGCCGCCGAGCCGGTCCGCGATCTCGTTCGCCGCGGCCCGGCGGTCGTCCGTCTCGACGACCAACTGGACCAGTAGATGCCACTCGATGCCCTCGGCTCTCGCACCGGCGTGGTTCCGTACGAAGCGAATTCGCTCGGCCACCTCGTCCGCGGTGGCGAGGCGGAATGTGCCGGGGGGTCGCCCCGGAATCTGGAATGTGCCCGCGACACCGACGATGTCGGCGTGGGCGGCCGCGATCCGCAGCACGCGGTCCCCGGTACCGCCGATGATCAGGGGTGGACCCGAGCCGCCGAATCCACGCCGCTGCAACGGTCGTGGCACAGTGCGGCCCTCGGGTAGCTCGTCGAAGTCCGTGGTGAAGAACGTGCGGAGGCCGTCGACCAACTCCGACAACTGCTCGACTCGGCCGCCGAATGGCCTCCATTCGATACCCGCGGCGTCGAACTCCCACTTCATGTGCCCGGCACCGAGACCGACCTCGAGCTTTCCGTCGGTGAGGATGTCCGTCGTCGCGATCTCGCGAGCGAGCAGGGCGGCGTTCCAGAACGGTGCGTTGAGCACCAGAGTTCCGACCCGCAGTCCGGTGGCGCCGGCGACGGCCACCAGGAGGGGGAACGGTGCCGGGGCGCCGAGGTGGTCGGCGGCGAACACGGTGTCGTAGCCGGCGCTCTCGCCGTGACGGCATCGGTCGAGAAGGGCATCTCGGGAGTCGAAACCGAAAATGTTGAACGAGAATCGGAAATCGCGCATGGACTTCACCGGATTGATCAGAGGAAGCCTGGCCCTTGGGGGCCGGGAGGAAGCTGATTCTGTATTGCGCGATCGCGCGTAGCGGGGTCGCTTTCTTGTGTGGGTTCGGGTCGTTTTTGGTTGGTGATGTACTCGGCGACGATGGCGAGCGGGGCTCCGCCGGCGGAGGCGGCGAAGTAGGACGGTGACCAGAAGTGAGTGCCCCACAGGTATTTCTGGATGTGGTCGGGGAACTCTTGGCGCAGGTATCGAGCGGAGACGCCCTTGAGGCTATTGACCAGGGTGGAGAGTTGCACGGTAGGTGGGTAGTGGATCAAGAGGTGGACGTGGTCGGTTTCTCCGGTGAACTCGGTCAACGTTGCGCCGAACTTGTCACAGACCTCTGCCATGATCTGCTCGCATCGGGTCAGCATCGGGTCGGTGAACGCACCGCGACGATACTTCGTGACGAAGACCAAGTGCGCATGTAGGTTGGAGACAACGCTACGGCCGCGGCGTACGTTCGGGTCAGGCGTCCATCTCGGTGACATAGACCAAAGAGTATCCGCAGGGAAAGGCGCAGGGTGAAGCGGATCGTTGTCGTGAAGCTGGCTCCCACCCCGGAGCAGTATGTGGCGCTGAAATCGACACTGGAGTTGTGCAATGCGGGGGCGAACATGGTTGCGCAGCTCGCGCACACCGCCGCTGATCGGCGCCCGTTCGCGCTGCAAAAGCAGGTCTATGCCCAGCTCAAAGCGTGCGGGTTGTCGGCGCAACCGGCGATCCGGGTCATCAAGAAAGTCGCGGATGCGTACGCGACCCGGACAGCGAACCTGCTCAACGGGAATTACGGCACGCCGGGATCGACACGGTATGCGAAGGTGGCGGGTAAGGCGATCGTGTTCCGTCAGGACGCGGGCCAACCGTTCGACGATCGGTGCTTGTCGTGGCAGATCGATCGATCGACGGTATCGATCTGGACGACCGCGGGCCGGATGCGCAACGTCGGATTCGTGTGCGCGCCGTGGCAGCGGACAATGCTCGCCGACCGCACAGGCGAGTCGGATCTGATTTTCCGGGACGGATGTTTCTACCTGCACGCAACCGTCGACACCGACGCACCGCAGCGGCTGGTCCCCGCCGACGACCCCACCGGGTGGCTGGGCGTGGACTTGGGGATCGTGAACCTGGCGGTGACCACCGCAGACGACCCGGCCGAACTCGACGTCCGGTGGTCCGGTGGTGCGGTCACCGCCCGCCGGAAAAAGAACGGAACCATCCGGTCCGCGCTGCAAAAGGTGGGGACCAGGTCCGCGAAGCGGAAACTGAAGAAACGGCGGAGGAAGGAGACTCGGTACGCCACCGACATCAATCACCAACTCTCGAAAACGATTGTTGCCCAGGCACAACGCACCGGTCAAGGAATCGCGGTAGAAGACCTGTCGGGAATCCGGGACCGGGTACGGCTCGCACGCAGACAACGGCAACAATTGCACTCCTGGGCCTACGCGCAACTGCGCGACCAGATCACCTATAAGGCGCACGCCGCAGGAGTGCCGGTGCAGGTGATCAACCCTCGCAATACCAGTAAGACGTGCCACCTCTGCGGGCACTGCGACACCGCGAACAGGCACAGTCAAGCACTGTTCCGGTGCCGCGGCTGCGGTTGGACCGGCCACGCCGACCATAACGCCGCCGCCAACATTGCCGCACTCGGGCACAACAACTACCGGGCCGCCCAATCAACCGTGCCTAAAGCAGCCACCCCTCTCACAGCCAGTGAGAACGTGAGCAGCAAACCCGCGTCCTTCAGGACAGGGTAGTTGATGATGCACCCGAAGTGGCTCTGCCGGTGCCGAATGCGATGGGTGAATGCCGCAACTTCAGTGTCGCGAATATGATGCCTGCCACATCTGGCCCGGGTTTCCCGACGTGACGGCGCTGAGTCGCCCCGGACAGGCGAACAGTGCCCAGCGTCGCGAAGACTGCTGGGCACTGCTCTCGCGATCGGTGTCGACCGAGGTGAGTGTCGGTACGGCTACCGTGTTCGGTACGTCGACGAAAAGGGTGGCCGCGCCAGCCGGAGCAATTCCAGCGCCAGCAGCGAACCTCGGGGGCCCAATTCGTCCTGATAGCGGCGGATCACGTCGGTCTCCCCGCCGAGCGCGACCATCGGTGCACCGGACTCGACCCGGGTACGAGCCGCGAGCTGTGCGAGAACGAGGCGGCGATGGACCGCGTCCAGGATCTCCGCGTCGAGGCGGGCGATCTCGGCGTGAACGCGATTCAGATCCGTGCCGTCGGAGACTGCGCCTGTGGCGTCTTCGCTGACTGCCCCGAAATCACTGTCCGTCATCGTTGCTCCTCGACTGGGTGACCGTGTACGACCATCGTCGGACGGGAGCGGCCGCAGCGACAGACACCCTGGGGTGAGGAATGGCGACCCCTGTCCGGCCCGGCCGACCGGGCGGGTGCCGCGAACCGACTGCGCGCTACCGCAGTGCGATGAACCGCTGCAGTTTCCCGCTCGCCTGATGGCGCTGCAGGTGGTCGACGACCTCGATCCGGACCTGCGGATCGGACAATCCTTGCCGGCGCAACGCCCCGGCGACAGCCGACGTCAGCCGGGCGACGTCGGGGTCGCCGACCGCGAAGATGTCCGCACCGTCGACGGTCTGCCTGACCTGGTACTCGGAGACACGCGGATCTGCGCCGAGGACGTAACGAAACGTGCTCGCGGGCACCGTCTTCGTCCCGTATCGGAAATCGTCGTCGCGCCGCCCGCCGATGTCGGCGACGCGCACGAAGGCACTTCCGCACGGGCAGGTGCCGGGGAGCAACGTGACCTGATCGCCGAGGTCGTAGCGGATGAAGGGAAACGTCCGGTTGGCCAGGCCCGTGGCGAGTGTTCGCGCGGCCGGCGCATCGGCGGCGACCGGGGTGCCACTGTCGTCGACGCGTTCGAGCACGACCTCGTCCTCGCACACGTGCAGTCCCTCGCCGTGTCCGCAACCCACTGCCTGCACGCCGATCTCGGTCGACCCCCACAGGTTGTGGATCGGCACCGACCAGGCTTCGCCGATGGCCTGCCGATCCTCATCCAGCAGTGGCTCGGAGTTGGTGCTCACCCGGACGGGGTGAACCTGCAGACCGCCGGCCAAGGATGCTCGGGCGAGCCGTCCGATCACCGACGCATATCCGACCAGGTGCGTGGGGCGAGCCGCGGCCACGGCGGCGACGATTTCGTCGAACGGTGCGCCTGCCGGGATCACAACGGTCTCCATCCCCGGTGCGGTCGGCACATCGAACAAGGGGGTGCTCGCGTGCGGAGGGACACCGGCCGCGAGCACGGCGAGGCGCGAAGGAGACTGCACGGGCGCCCGCCGTTCCTCCCGCGCCTGCATCCGCCAGGCCAGGCACGCGGCCGACACGGAGAACTGCCAATCCCAGACATACACGCCGCGGACACCACTCGACCCACCCGAGCTGAAGATCTGTGCGTCGCCCGGGGTGTACGAAAACCATTGCTGCTCGGCCAGAATTCGTTCGGCACGCTCGCGATCGAGGTCACGAGTGGTGACGATCGCATCCCACTTGTCCTGCGCGTCCTGCTTGGTCATCATCGGCAGCGACGCCAGGTCGGCGACCGTGGCCGTCGACGGATCGAGACCACGAAGCCGCCGGGCGTGAAACGGCGACCGCTCACGGGCGTGCGAGAGCAGGGCCCGCAGCCGTGAGGTCCGGTAGCGCTCGATCTGTTCTCGCGGCCAGTCCAGGCGTCCCGTGTGGTCCTCGAGGGCCGCCTGAACCGCATTCAGCTGGCCGGCGCGCACACGCGCGTACGCCGTGTGCCCCATGTCGTCCGGAGCATCTCCGGGTACCGATCGGGACATGACGCCCTCCGCATCAGGGTGGTCCGGCGCATCACTGTCGTCCGTGCAAATTCGAGTCTTGCACAGCGGGGTGTCGACCGTCAGTGTGTGCGAATCTTCCGCAGAAGACGCTTCAGCGTTCGGGCGTCCCGCCACCCGAACGACGTGCGGTCCGTGGCACGCCGTTGGAGCATGTCCACGATCCGCGCGGGAACGGCGACTCGGTGCCGCACCGCACTGTCCACGACCTCGAGGACCGCGCGGTGTGGCCGGTCGTCCTCGAGCGCAAACCCCGCATCGTGCACAGCCTCGGGGGGCAGTGCCGGCCGCAACGCGGCGACCACCTCGTATGCGAACGCGTGGAAATCCTCCCGGCCGGAGGCGTTGGTGAACGTGACGGTGGCGATCGACCCGAGAAGTTCGCTCTCGCGGGCCAGGCGGGGGAGTTGTCGCTGCCAGTCGGGCGCGGCCGTGATTCCGGCTCCGGCGATCACGCCGACCGCACCGAGTGCGCGAACGTGTTCGAGCCACCCGTGCGGAGGCACGACGACACCATCGAAGAGAACGTCCGTGTCGTCCTCGATCAACAGGGTGCGTCCGTCGGCCGAGCGCAACGACAGCACGGCCGACGTCAGGTCGTCGACGCCGTCGAAGACAGGGCTGGGGTCCCGCCACCCGCGCCCAGCCAGGTTCTGCAACAACGTATGCCGCGATCCGCGCTGGACGTCGTAGTCCAGCGCCACCATCGGTGTACCCCGTCGGTCCGCTGCGGGCGCGTGGTAGATGGCGACTGCGGCGACTGCTGATTCCCCCATGGATCGTTACGATGCCACAGAAAAAGTCCGACTGGAAGGTTTTGTTCGCGCTTTCGGCGCGCCGTTGCCCTATCCCGCGTCCACTCGTGCGACCGCCCCGGTCGTGATTGCGGTGCGTCGGCGGCTTTGGAAACCTCGGAGTATGGGAGGTTTCATCGCGCAGCACGCGGCCGCTGTCACCAGCCTGGCCTTCGTGGTTGCCGGCCTCGCAGTCCTCGTGGGTCGCCGGCGCGACGCGCCGTCCATCACCTACGGCCTGCTCATCGTCGCGGTCGGTGTCGGGTCGCTCGTTCAGCACGGACCCGACCCTCCGTGGCAGGGATACGCGCACGACATCCCGATCGCGACGTTGCTCGCGTACATCGCCGTCGACGCCGCGTCCGATCGGTTCGGCCGTCGGCTGTCGCCGGTGTGGTGGCTCGTTGTTTCGCTCCTGATGATCCCCACCGTGGCTGCCGGCCCGACGGCGTCGACGATCGTGCAGGCACTCCTCGCCGCGGCCGCGGTGGGACTCTGCCTCGAACGCGCCCGCGTTCGACCGGAATTACGGCGCACGACGATCGTCGCGGCAGTGCTTGTCGCGTCCGGTGCGCTGCTCGGCGCCGTCGGCGACCGGACGTCGATCTGCAGGCCGGGTACCCTCCTGCCGGGCCACGCGCTGTGGCACGTGCTCGCCGCCGCCGGATTGTGGCGGCTCGCACCCACGATCGGTTCGTCGGCCGATACGACGGTGAGACGGCGCAGGTCATGACGCTCGGCGCCCGGAGCGAACGACTACGCAGGGTCCGCGACACCGTGGGAGACGGTGCGGTTGACCGACACGACCCGCCACCCTCCCGCCCATTCGATCTCGCAGACCGCGCCGTTGACGATGCGCGGCACCACTGTGTCGGACAGGTCACCGAGTACCGCGCGGATGAGCGCCCCGTGCGTGATCACTACGACTCGGCCGTCCGGGGAAGGCGCCGTCCGGCCACCGATGCTCGGCGTCCTCGCGGGTCAGCCCTTCGACGGCGCAGTAACTTCCTTCGGCGAGGGGTTAGACCGGATCAGCAGGTCGGGGTGTGCAGGGGAATCGGCAGTGCGCTGACTTCGTGCCCGGAGCAGCGGACTATCGAGTACCTCGGGGCGTCGAACCCGGTGACGGTGGCGGCTGGCGTCCCAGTGTCCTGCACGTCGAGCAGTCGTGTGCACAGAGCGGCGAGGTCGGTGTCCGTGAATCCCTGGGCACGAAGGTAGTTCGTCACGGTTCCATGCCGGGAACGGACGTGGGTGAGGGCACCGGCGAGTACCGACGGCGGCGAATCCAGGTGCAAGTCGAGGGCGGGGGCGTGCTCGGCCGAGTCGAGTGCCAGCTCCGTCGACAGGCGCCGCACCGCTTCCTCGCGGTGGGGCCGCACCAGCGTTCCGGATCGAGCGTAGTCGTCGACGATCACGGCGTCCGGCACACCCACCGCCGCGAGCGCCAGAGCGACGAGCAACCCGGTGCGGTCCTTACCGGCGGTGCAGTGCACCAGGACCGGGGCCGGGGAGCAGGCGAGCGCGCGCAGCGCTTCCACGAGTGCGCCGCCACGCACGCCCGCAAGGTGTGGGTGTTCGGACCGGAGTAGCTGACGGCGAGACACACGTCCCGGTCGGTGAGCAGTCGCGCCGAGAACTGCTGCCCCAGGATGTCGAGCGGCGCCTCCACGCTGCGACCCGCGGTGGTGAACCGCAAGGCGGCATCCTGGATCGGTGGGGACGAGAAGCCGTTGCCCACCAGCAGGATCCGCCGGGTCCGCACGATCAGGTCCACGACGGCGGCGAACCCGGCGGGATCGATGGTCGCGCGAGTCGCGGTGAGCGCCTCCGCGGCGGCCCCGAACGTCGTGTCTACCGGGGTGGCCGCCGCCCCCTCGGGATCCGTTGTCACACGGGCCAGTTCGAGCCGAAGGTGCTGGAGTCCGCGGAATCCCAGTCGCTGGCACGCCCGCACCACCGTCGCCGGGGACGTACCCGACGCCGCCGCCAGTTCCGCCGGCGACAACTCCACCACCGCCGCGGGCTCGGCGAGCACGGCCCGCGCGACTCGCTGCTCCCGGGGCCCAGAGTGGCCAGGCCGGCGCGTAACCGCGCCAGGGTGGTGCTCGAGCGCCACGGATCGGCTGAGGAATGCGACATGTCGGCACTGAACTGTTCGTCCCCGCGCCGGTGGGCTCCGGCGGTGTCGGGATCGTCAGGGTAGCCAGTCCACCGCCACCGTCGAGGACGGGAGCGTCCGTTCACTGCACCGTCATCCAGCATTCGCATACCTGTTCAACAGATGTCGGAATTGTCACGACATGGACTCGAACCGGTATCGAAACCTCAGAACTGCACAATTTTCACTCGCGTTTCTCAATAGTCGAACATCCGTACCTTGTTCATGCCGTGTGAATTTCGGGAGGAGGCCACGTTCGGGGGCCCGCCGCTGCAAATCTGCCGACGCGGGTTCGTGATCCCGACACCTTCGAGGCGCGGGACGAGGCACCGAAAGGATGGCCGGCAATCGACGTGTCGTCGCCGGCATGCCGCGTCCGCAAGCGCGGAGAGGATTGAGCCAGCATGACCACTCGCAACATGGAGAAACGCACGTTCGGCTGGATCGCCCTGATCGGCGCGGCCGCCACCATTCTACTGGGGCTGGGCGCGGGAACCGCGTTCGGCGCGCCGCACGACTGGGAAGAAGTCGCGGAGTGCGAAAGCGGCGGCGACTGGACCACCGACACCGGAAACGGGTTCTACGGCGGATTGCAGTTCACACCGGAAACCTGGAAATCACACGGCGGAACAGGAGTGCCCTCGGAAGCCAGTCAGGCCGAGCAGATCCGGGTCGCCGAGAACGTTTTGAAAACCCAAGGCCCCGGCGCGTGGCCGGTGTGCGGCCAGTATCTGAAGAAGGGTGGCACAGCGCCCGTCGAGGTACCTCCCGTCACCAAGGCGCCCGCACCGGCAATCGAGACTCCCGACCCCGTGGAGACGCCGGATGTCGTGGAGACGCCGGGCGCAATGGAGACGCCGGACGCAGTGGACACCCCTGATGCCGTCGAAACCCCTGATGCCGTCGAAACCCCCGATCTCGCGGAGACTCCCGACGCTGTCGAGACGCCCGCACCGGTCGAAGCGCCTGCGACAGCCGAGGATCCCGCGACGGTGAAGGCGGCCGCCCAGGAGGCCCTGGACAGAGCCCGCGCACTCGCCGCGCAGAACGGGTCGAGCGAGGTGTTCGAGGAGAGGGCCGCAGCACCGCGGTAACGTCCGACGCTTCTTGTGCGAACTAACCACACAGAACTGCCGCGTCGTCGCCTACGAAGGAGCTCTCGTGCAGAAGAAGTCCGCCCGGCGTGCCGCAGCACTGGCCGGGATACTGGCCGCACCTCTCGTCCTCGGAGCCACCGTCGGCGCCGGTACCGCGAGTGCCGAACCGTGGCACGTCGGACCCGTCTACCGTGCCGAGACGTCCGGCGAAGGCGCGGAGTACTTCTGCGGGAAGGCTGCGGCGCTCGAACAGACGTCCGGGGTCGTAATCGTGCCGTGCACGTTCGACTCGGCCACCGCCGTCTGGTACCGCGTCGTCTTCAACCCGGCCAATTGGGGCTTCGACTTCTGAGCCGGACCGGACGGGTCGGGCGCCGCACCTGACGAAGCGGTGCCCGAACCCCTTCGCTGCACTCCGCTTCGTCGAGTGTGCCGCCTCCCGGTGAAGCGCAGACTCCTCGGTATGGCCGAGGAAAGAACAGCATGACTGTCGAGACAGCCCAGCACAGCGAGATCGACCTCGCGATGTCGCGAAGTTGGCTCCTGGTTCCTGCGGTCGGGAGCGAGGTCTTCGCCGCGGCGGCGGACTCCGGCGCCGATGCGCTGATCCTCGACCTCGAGGACGGCTTGCCGTTCGCCGCGAAGGATGAGGGTCGTGCCTTCGCCGCCGCATGGCTCGAGCGTAATCCGGGTTGGGTGCGGATCAACGACGCAACCACCCCGCACTGGCGGCGCGACCTCGACGCGATCCGGGGCCTGCCCGGGCTGCGCGGGCTGATGCTGTCGAAAACCGAAGCACCCGCACAGGTCCGGGACAGCGCCGCGGAGATCCCCGGTGTCCCGCTGGTCGCCCTCATCGAATCGGCGGAGGCCGTCCTCGCCGTGGACGACATCGCTCGCACCGCTCCCGTCACCCGACTCGCGTTCGGAATCGGCGACTACTGCCGCGACACCGGCGCCGGACGAACCCCGATGGCGTTGGCATACGCCCGGTCCCGGCTCGTCAACGCCAGCCGGGCAGCCCGGATCGCCGCTCCGATCGACGGTCCGACGCTGGCGCAGAGCGCCGAGATCGTCCGCGACGACACTCGACTTGCCCGCGAGATGGGGATGACCGGAAAACTGACGCTCGCGAACGAGCAGGTACCCGTGATCAACACCGCGATGGCGCCGGACTCGGACGACATCTCCTGGGCCGAGTCGACGATCGAGCGACTGGGCCCGGACGGTAGCCGTGTCACGCACGGCGGGCATCCGCCGCAACTCGCCCGTGCCCACGACATCCTCCGTCGCGCGCACCACTTCGCAGCGCGGGCCTAGCTAGGACGGGTCGGCGCTCCCTCGGTCGGCCTGCCGGGTCGCGCGGTACGCGGTGAACACGCCGGCCGTCGCGATGACGCCGAGACCGAGGAACAGCAGTTGCGCCGAGGTGAGGGTCGAGGGCGCGCCGAGATTGACCAGCACACCGGCGACCGCGGACCCGACGGCCATGGCGATCAACTCGACCGTGTTGAGCCCGGCCGCCGCCTTGGCGCCCTCGTGCGCGTCGTCGGTGCTCTGCATGGCGGCGACCATCAGGTGCGGGAAGGCGAGTCCGATGCCGGCGCCCGCGGCGGCCAGCGTGACCGCCCACAGAATCACCACGGCGAGCCCGGCGTCGTCGCGCCAGAGGGCCGCCGTGAGGAGCAGGCCCGCGGCGAGGACCAGCGGTCCGGTGATCATGGCCACCGTCTTCGTGCGCCGCCGGGAGATGTCGGAACTGAAGATCATGGTCACCGACCATCCGACCGACATCATGGCGCCGAGGAATCCCGCGGCGAACGGCGCCAGTCCGGCGAGCCGTTGACCGAACAGCGGTGTGAAGGCCTCGGACACGGTTCCGGACGCGAGGACCGCGATGGTGAGGTAGATCCACTTCAGGGACGACGCCCCGCTGTACGTCGACTTCGGCAGCACGCGGCGCGGTGATCGCCGCTCCCAGGCCAGGAACGCAGCGACGAACACGACTCCGACTGCGATCAGGATCAGCATGTGGGTGCGGTTGCCGAGGATGCCGGCCACACTGATCGCGATCGTCGCCAGGGTGAGCAGCGCGAGCGACGTGGCGGGGACGGGTTCGCCGCCCCGCACACGCTCGGTGCGCGGCAACGCGCGGGGCGCGATCACTGCGATGACCGCGGCGACCACCGCCAGCGCGACGAACGCGAGTCGCCAATGGCCGAGTTGGGCGAACAGGCCGCCGATCGCCGGTCCGGCGAGAGTTCCCACGCCCCACATCGCCGACACCAATGCGGTCGCGCGGGCCCACAGACGTTCGGGCAGCGCCTCGCGCAGTACGGCGTAACTCAGGCCGGCGAGCAGGCCCCCGCCGATCCCCTGCACTGCACGTCCGACGAGGAGCACCTCCATCGACGGACCGATCGCGCAGATCATCGTGCCCGCGAAGAACGGCGCCAGCGCGAACAGATACGCACCGAGCGCCCCGCGGTGTGCGAGGAGGCGGCTCACGGTCATCGACGAGATCACCGACGCCACCATGAAGACGGTCGCGCTCCACGCGTACAGCGATTCGCGCCCGAGCTCGCCGATGGCGGTGGGCAGCAGACTCGTGGTCAGGAAGATGTTGACGGCGTGCAGTCCGACGCCGCCGGCGAGGACAGCGGAGGTCGAGCGATACCGGGGTCCGAGCAATTCGGACCAGCCGGCCTGTGACGGGGCGGTCGTTGTCATGCACTCCACGCTAAAAGCTCGAGTGGACTCGAGGTCAAGGGGACGATGCATTGTCTTTGGACCGAAGGACTGAACGATCACGTGTTTCAGAGGTATTCGTGGCGGTGTCCGCATTCGAGGCCGTCGGGGGCCGATCGTGAGCACCGATTCATGCAGTGGAAGACCCGGTACCGCTTGCCCGGAGGCAGCGACGCGAATCCGGCGTGGGCGTCCTTGATCTCGTATCCGATCGGACCGTGGCAGGACGAACAGGTCTTGGTCGCGTCGGTTCCGCTCTCCATTCACCCATCGTAGGGCGATTCACGGGCGGGCACGGAGAAATTCACGTCCCACCGCGAGGTCCGGCATCATCGTCCCGACCATACCCGGGAAAATGGGAAAGTCCACCGGAGTCGCAGTCGTGAGATCCCAAGAAGCGCAGTAAAGCTCACGAACTTGCTTGTTCCCTGCGGGTGGCTATGGTGCACGCGGGCATCAACGCCAATTACCGGAGGACTGAAATGTGAATGCAGCTACCGATCGTCAATGGGCGGTTCGTGACGCTGTTCTGCGTTGGCTTCTCGCGAAGGCTACCGAAGGCTATCGAAGTCCGATTCTGGACGCGGACGCCATCGGTGAGACCGTCGGCTGGGCGCCGTCGCCCTTGACCCGGGACGAAGTGGCCGACGCGTCGAATCATCTCTACAAGGAAGGGTATGTAACGGGCGTGCCGGTGATGGGTATCGGGATTCCGCGCCCGATGCTGACGGTCGCCGGGCGGCGGGTCGCCGAGGGCGGAAGGTCGCTGCGCCCAGTCGATTGCCGTCACGATGTCGAGGGCGGGCACTCGGTCCTCGAAAGCGGCCTCGTGCATTAGTCACAGGTGAGTGGCACGGTGTGCGTCAGTACACCGTGCCACTCACGTGCGGGATGGCACACTGCGGGTGTGGAGCTTTCGCAGACCCTCGAATGGCGCGGCAGGTCGGTGGCATGGGACAAGTTCGGGAACGGCCCCGCCGTAGTGATGTGCCACGGGACGCCGTGGTCTTCGCAGCTGTGGTGGCCGTTCGCACGCGCATTCGCCGCCGAGTTCTCGGTCTACCTGTGGGACATGCCCGGGTACGGGCAGTCGTCGAAGGACGCTGCCCACGACGTCGATCTCGGCATCCAGGGTGAACTGCTCACCGACCTCCTGCGGCATTGGAACCTCGAGGCACCCCACGTCGTCGCGCACGACTACGGGGGTGCCGTCGCACTCCGCGCCCATCTCCTGCACGGCGCGCGGTACACCTCGCTGGCCCTGATCGACGTGGTGGCACTGCGGCCGTGGGGATCCGACTACTTCCGGCTCGTCGCGGACAACGCCGACGTCTTCGCCGCGCAACCGGCCTCCGTGCACCGTGGTGCTCTCGAGGCGTACATCGCGGGTGCGTCCCACCGCGGCCTGACCCCCGCTCAGATGGCCGTGCTGACCACGCCGTGGCTGTCGGAGGAGGGTCAGGTCGCGTTCTACCGGCAGATCGCCCAGGCCGACGAGCGGTACACCGACGAGATCCAGGACCGGTACGCGTCGATCGAGGTTCCCGTCGCGGTCGTGTCGGGGAGGGACGACGCCTGGATCCCCGTAGACCGGGCCGAGGAACTGGCGCGCCTCATCCCCGGTGCGACACTCGAGGTGATCGACGGCGCCGGGCACCTGATCCAGTTCGACGCTCCCGTCGAACTGGCGGTGTCGCTGCAGAGATGGCTCACGGCGCGGTCACACCCTCGATGACAGCCGCAGTCGTGTCGGCGATCGCCTGGTTGTTTCCCTGCGCGTCTTCCTGATTCGTGAGGCTGTCGGTGAGGACGGCGAGAACGATGGGGGAGCCGTCCGGACCCCAGGCGACGCCGGCGTCGTTGGCGGTCCCGAACCCGCCGCCACCGGTCTTGTCGGCGGCGGTCCATCCGGGCGGAAGACCGGCGCGCATCCGCTTGTCCGAAGTCTTGCTCGCCCGCATCCACTCGAGAAGCTGATCGCGGCTTGCCGCGTCGAGGGCGTCGTCGAGGAGCAGCGCCCGGAAACCCCGGGCGAGGCCGGTCGGTGTCGTCGTGTCCCGGGGATCGCCGCGGAAAGCGGTGTTGAGTTCGGTCTCCCACCGGTCCAGTCGCGTGCTCTCGTCGCCGAGGTCGCGGGCGAGGGCGGTGACCGCCTGCGGACCGCCGATCTCGCGGAGCAGATAGTTTCCGGCGGTGTTGTCGCTCTGCGTCAGCGCCGCTTCGGCGATCTGCCCCAACGTCATCGGGGTGCCCACTGCAGCGGCGGTGACCGGCGAGTTCTCGACGAGATCGCCGGGTTCGATCACCACCGTCTTGTCGAGGGCGGTCGACCCGTCCTCGATCTTGCGCAGGACCGCGGCGGACGCGTAGGCCTTGAACGTCGAGCACATCGCGAATCGTTCGTCGCCCCGGTGGCTGTAGACCGCGCCGGTCGCGGGATCGACGGCCGTCACCCCGATCCGCGTGGCGTACTGCGCTTCCAGTGCCTCGATTTTCGCGTCGAGGGACTGCTGATCCGGTAACGCAGCCACCTCCGACGTCGTGGGCAGGGTTTGCTCCGCGGTGGCCGTGCACGCCCCGACCAGCAACGGCAGAGCCAGTGCGAGTGCAACGGCGCCGCGACGACCGGTGCACCTGGGCTTCGGGTGATGTCGATGTATCAGCATGGACCCAATGTGGGGGTGCCCCCGCCCATAGCGCAAAGACGAATCCGCCGTCGCGGCGAGTCGGGTGCGCTATTGCCCCAGGTCGGCAGGACGTTTTGTGTGTGCGAAGTGACGGGCTCGCCCGAAGCGGGTGATCGGAACTGGTTCAATGGGCGCCATGGATCTGCTGCGCCATCTGAGTTTCTTTGTCGCCGTTGCGGAAGAGGGGCACTTCGGCAATGCCGCGTCGCGACTCGGCATGACGCAGCCGCCGCTGTCACAGGGGGTGCGTCGGCTCGAGCAGAGACTCGGCACGGAGTTGATTCAGCGCAGTGCCCGCGGCGTCGGACTCACCGACGCCGGACGCCAATTGCTCCCGCGTGCGAGGCTTCTCGTGGACGACGCGACCCGATTCGAGGACGAGGCGCACCGCATCGCGGGTGGTCGCGACGCGGTGGTGCGGTGGGGTGTCCCGCACTCGGTGGCCGACGCCGTGGTGGTGCGCTGTGTTCGTGCGTTGCGAGACGTCGACGCCACGCATCCCACCCGGGTGGTGACGACCACGGCGTCCACCACCGAACTCGTGGACGCAGTCCGCGCAGGCAGTCTCGACGTCGCCGTGGTCGAGCATCCGGCCCTACTGACTGGTCTCGACATCGGCCCGGTCGTCAAGCTCCGGCGGTGGGTGGTGGTGCCTGACGACCACCCGGTGGCAGCCGCGAAGAAGGCGCAGGTCCGGATGCTGCGCGGGCTGATGCTGGCCACCGGTCCGCGCTCGGACAATCCGCCTGCCCACGACCTGTTCATCGACCTGTGGCGGGTGCGGGGTCTGGACCCGGACATCGTGATCGCGTCGGGGCAGCGGGAACTCCTCACGCGCGTGTCCGCCGGCGGGCATTTCGGAGTGACGGCGTCGCCGCCCACGGTGATGCCCGGTGTGGCGTGGATCGATCTGCTGCGCGACGACCTCTCGCTGCGCGTGCGCATCGTCTGGCGCTCCGGGGCAGATGTCGCATCGTCTGCCGCCGCCCTCGACCGAGTGCTGATCAGGGCCGATCGATGACATCGGCGGAGAAGCGGATCCGTGACGTCTTCGCCGACGCCGGGTGCACCGGATGGTTGCACGCCCGCCGCGTCGGTACCCCGGTCGGCGATGCCGGCGACATCGCAGTCGGCGCGGACGACGTCGTCGTGCTCGCGTCCGTCTACAAACTTCCGCTGCTCGTGGCCCTGTGCCGCGCTTTCGAATCCGGGGAGTTGTCGCCGACCGCGACCGTCCGGGTCAATCCGGCCGACTGCACTCCTGGACCGACGGGAGTGTCGACGTTCCGCGACCCGGTGGTGCTGAGCTGGCGGGATCTGGCGTTGTCGATGATGACCGTGTCCGACAACGCGGCCGCCGACCTGGTTCTCGGGCGGGTGGGACTCGAGAGCGTCGAGCGGTCACTGTCGGACCTGGGCCTGACGAGCACGCGCATCATCGGCGGCACCGCGGATGCGCACCGCAGTTTGGTGATCGACGCCCATGCGCACACCACCGCCGAAGCATTCGCGGCGCTTGCGGACAACGACGAGGCGTGGACGGTGTCCGCCTACGACCCGTCGTACGCGAGCGCGACGACGCCGCGGGAGATGACGTCGCTTCTCGACGCGATCTGGACCGGACGGGCGGTGCCCGGCGCGCAGGGCGAGTTCGTCCGGCAGGTGATGTCCGCGCAGATCTGGCAGCACCGTATCCGTTCCGGGTTTCCGCACTCCGGGGTGGACGTCGCCGGGAAGACCGGGACCATCGGCGCCATCCGCAACGAGGTGGCCGTCGTGACGTTTCCCGGTGAGATTCCGGTCGCGGTCGCCGTCTTCACCCGCGCCGCGCGGACGGACCCGGTGCTGCCGGTGGTCGATGCCGCGATCGGGCACGTCGCCCGGATCGCGGTGACCGAACTCCGCTCCGGCCGCGTCGCCTGATCGGTGTGAAAACACTTTCGATCGGGAACAGCAAGGACATGGCACTGAGAATCGTCGTTCCCGAGGACCTGATCATGGATGGCCAGTGCGCGTTTCCCGTGGTCGGAGATGTCGCGGAGTACGCGCTGAGGTTCTACCCGCGCGGAGATACCGATACCGGTCCGGGCGACTTGCCGGACTTCGGATCGGACGTGACGGGAGAGATCGAGAATCTCGACGACAGGCCGGTGCGTTCGATGTTGTTTCGTGGCGCCGGGTTCACCGCATTCGTGAAATCGGCCGACGAGCTGCGCGGTCCGGTCCACCTCCGTGGTTACTTCGAGGCGGATTTCGCCGCGCTGCTCCCCGAGTCCGCACGAGTGACGGGATCAATCCGGCGCCGGCAGTTGATCACGCACACGCGTCACGCCGATCCCGACGGGCGGTACCGCTCCGCAGGCACCTACACGCTGAGCGAGGTTCCCGACGGAAAGGCCGGCCTCCGCACGGGTCTGGTTCCCGCGCCGCCACCTGTGTCGGGGCCGTTCGCGGGAACGGGCTGGGTCGAGATGGTGGCGCCGCGGGACGGTCCCTGGATCCGGGAGAGCGGAATCCTGGTGGAGCTCGATCCACTCAACCCGGATAGCGCCGGGGCGTGAAGACCCTCGTCCCGTGTTCGTTCTCGACGACGGTCGTCATGGAGGAGCCCACAATGAGCAGGCACCGCATGTCGATCTCGGCCGGGTCGAGGTCGGCGAGCCGCACGACCCGCACCGACTCCTGCGCGCCGGCCACGTCGCGGCCGATGATCACCGGGGTGTCGGGGGAGCGGTGCTCGAGAACGAGGTCACGCATCGCGGCGACTTGCCAGGTCCGTGACTTCGACGCCGGGTTGTAGACGGCGAAGGCCATGTCGGCGCTCGCGACCGCCGAGATACGCTGCGCCACAACGTCCCACGGCTTGAGTCGATCGGACAGGGACAGCACGGCGTAGTCGTGGCCGAGGGGTGCGCCGACCCGGCTCGCCACGGCGTTCGCGGCAGTCATGCCGGGCAGCACGCGGACGGGGACGCCCCGCCACTGTTCCTCGGCGGCCACTTCCAGCACCGCGGCGGCCATCGCGAACACACCCGGGTCGCCCGAGGACACGACGGCGACGCGGGCCCCGTTCTTGGCGAGGTCGAGCGCCATCGCGGCCCGTTCGGCCTCGACCCGGTTGTCGCTGGAGTGACGGCGCTGTCCCGGACGTTCGGGGACCCGGTCGATGTACGGCCCGTATCCGACGAGGTCGGTGGCCAGCGACAGTTCGTGCTGCACTTCCGGGGTGGTCCAGGCCTGATCGCCGGGGCCGAGCCCGACGACGACGAGTTCGCCCTGCGGAGGCGCATCGTCGCGGCGGGCGTTCGACGGGCTGGGCACGATGGCGATCGAGAAGTAGGGGACGTCGCTGTCCGACACGTCGTCCGCGTGGTCGATCTTCTGCCGTGTCGTGCTGGCCCGCTCGACGTACCACGTCTCGTCGATGCGACCGGAGTCCTTCAACGCCTGCCGCACCGCCGGGTAGGTGCGTCCGAGTTTCAGGATGGCGGCGGCGTCGGTCTCCCGCAGGCGCCGCGTCAGCTCGCCGCGCGGCAGGGTGCCGGGCAGGACGGTGAGGATTTCCTCGCCCTCGACGAGCGGCATCGCCAGCGCGGCCGAGGCGGCGCTGATCGACGTCACCCCGGGAATCACCTCCGCCTCGAAGCGCTGCGCCAGCCGCTTGTGCATGTGCATGTACGAGCTGTAGAAGAGCGGGTCGCCCGCCGCGAGGAGCGCCACCGTACGGCCGGCGTCGAGGTGCGCGGCGAGCCGCTGCGACGCTTCCTCGTAGAACTCGTCCATCGCCCCCTGGTATCCGCCCGGGTGGTCGACGGTCTCGGTGGTGACCGGGTAGACGAGGTGCTCCTCGATCTGGCCCTCACGCAGGTACGGCGCCGCGACCGCGCGGGAGATGCTCTTGCCGTGCCTGGCGCTGTGGAACGCCACTACGTCGGCCTCGGCGATGACCCGCGCAGCCTTGACCGTCACCAGTTCCGGGTCGCCCGGTCCGATGCCGACGCCCCACAGCTTGCCGGTCGACTGCTCGTTGGAACTCATTCGACTTCGCTCGCAATCGCATTCAGCGCCGCAGCCGTGATGGCACTGCCACCGCGGCGGCCGCGGACCACCAGATAGTCGAGTCCGCTCGGGTGCTCGATCAACGCTTCCTTCGACTCCGCCGCGCCGATGAACCCGACCGGGCCGCCCACGATCGCGGCGGGCCGGGGTGCACCGGATTCGATCATGTCCAACAGGTAGAACAGGGCGGTCGGGGCGTTGCCGATCGCGACGACGGCCCCCTCCAGTTTGCTGCCCCACAATTCGAGCGCGGCCGCCGAGCGGGTGTTCCCGATCTGCTCCGCCAGCACCGGAACCCGGGGGTCGCGCAGGGTGCAGATCACCTCGTTGTCCGCCGGGAGACGCTTGCGGGTCACGCCGGCGGCGACCATCTGCGCGTCGCACAGGATCGGGGCGCCGTCCGCCAGCGCCGCGCGGGCGGCCTTCACGACGCCGGGGGTGAACGCGACGTCGTCCACGAGATCGACCTGACCGCTCGCGTGGATCATGCGGACCACGGCCTGTGAGACGTCCTCGGGAAAGGCACTGAGATCCGCCTCGGCGCGGATCGTGGCGAAGGACTGGCGGTAGATCTCCGCGCCGTCTCGGATGTACTCGATCATCCGCTCACGATAGAGGCTCCGGGTTCACCGCTCCTCCACCCGGTAACCCGTCTTGGTGGCGACGACGTCGGCGACCTCGCCCTTGGGGCGGCCGCAGCACCGCTCGCAGCCCGACCAGTGCTGTCGGCCCTCCACCGGGAGTTCGCCGCTCGCGACGGCGTCCCGCGCATCGGTCCGCACATCGGCTAGCGCCTTCTCGCACCCGGGTTGCCCGGTGCAGGCGCTGACCTTCAGCCACGGCGAGTTCTCGTCGAAGATCAGGCCTATCGGGGCGAGGACCCGGACCACCTGCTCGGCGGACCACTCGTCCAGATCGCACAGCAGCACCGTTTTCCACGGCGTGACGACTACCGGCTTCTCGACCGCGGCGAGGAATTCCGCCAGCCGGGCGTCGAGGACCCCGAATGCGAGACCGCCGCCGAGGGTCACGTTGCCGTCCGGCTGGTCGAGCCACCCGATCGGCGGCCGGTGCTCGTCGAACCCGCCAAGCGGGTCGGCGGTCGGTGCCAGCGTCAGTGCCGACAGCGTCCGTTCGACCCCGTCGGCGATCTCGGACAGCCGCCAGTGCCGTTCGCGCAGCTCCAGGAAGACGCGGGCGGCATCGACGAGCATCGACACCGCGTCCGCTGTCGGGATCCGGACGCCGCTGTCGCGACCGGCGAGGATCAGCGCGACCTCCGACCCACCGACAGCGTGGACCCCGAAATCGCCGCCGAGCGCCGAGACGTCGCCCCGGCCGTCGTCGAGGGTGAACAGGGTGCGGCCGGGCAGGTCCGCCAACGTGGGGTCGGCGCACAACGTCCGGTCCAGTACACCGATCAGATCGCGCAGGTCCGTCAGACCCCCGATCCGGCCGGTCAGCGGCGAGACGAGAATGTTCCGGACCCGCTCGTGCGTTTCCGAGGGCAGCAGGCCCGCGTCGGCGAGGCGCCCGGCGAACTCCAGCGGATCGCGGACCGCCCGCAGTTGTGCATTGCCGCGGGACGTCAATTCGATCTCGCCGTTGCCGAGGTCGCGCGCCGATTCCGCGAGTGTCTGCAGCTGGGCGGAGGTCAGCACACCGCCGGGGAGGCGCACCCGGGCGAGCGCACCGTCGGCCGCCTGATGGACCTGCAGCGCGCCGGGGCATGCATCGGGGCGGGAGCGGTAGTCGACCATGGTCCCAGGTTACGTCCGGCCCCGGGTAGCATCACCAGCACTTGCGACAGCAGGAGAGGAAGCCGGTGCGAATCCGGTGCGGTCGCGCCACTGTGAGCTCGCCGAAACCGGTGGGCGAGCCAGACCCTCGCCTGCCGTCCTCCGACCTCCGGTTCCGCACAGAACCACCGCCACGGGGCGCGACACCCCCAGGAAGGCTCCACACGTGATCCTGCTGCTCTCCACCTCCGACACCGACCTGCTCAGCGCACGCGCCAGCGGGGCGGACTACCGCTGGGCCAACCCGGCACGGCTGCTGGTCGAGGAGGATCTGCCGGGACTGCTCGACGGCGCCGACCTGGTCGTGGTGCGCATCCTCGGCGGCAAGCGGGCATGGGAAGAGGGACTCGACGCGGTCCTGGCCAGCGGACTGCCCGTGGTGGTCCTCGGCGGCGAGCACGCCCCGGACGCCGAGTTGATGGAGTGCTCGACGGTCGCGGCCGGTGTCTCGGCGGAGGCGCACAACTATCTCGCCGAGGGCGGCGCCGACAACCTCGCCCAACTGCACCACTTCCTGTCGGACACCGTGCTGCTGACCGGTCACGGTTTCGAGGCGCCGGTCCACCTGCCGAGCTGGGGTGTCGCGCCGTTCGCCCCCGACGCCGACGCGGACCGCCCCACGATCGCCGTTCTCTACTACCGCGCCCAGCACCTGGCCGGGAACACCCGCTACATCGAGGCCCTGTGCGAGGCCGTCGACGCGGCGGGCGGCACTCCGCTGCCGATCTTCTGCGCGTCGCTGCGCACCGCCGAACCGGAGTTGCTGACGACGCTGCGCCGAGCGGACGCGATGGTGGTCACCGTGCTCGCCGCCGGCGGCACCAAGCCGGCGGGCGCGTCGGCCGGCGGCGACGACGAGGCATGGGACGTCGCCGCGCTGGCCGCGCTGGACGTGCCGATCCTGCAGGGGCTCTGCCTGACCAGCAGCCGGGAGTCGTGGGAGTCCAACGACGACGGACTGTCCCCCCTCGACGTGGCCACCCAGGTCGCGGTCCCCGAGTTCGACGGCCGACTGATCACGGTGCCGTTCTCGTTCAAGGAGATCGACGCCGACGGCCTGTCCACCTACGTTCCCGACGCCGAGCGCGCCTCCCGGGTGGCGGGCATCGCCGTCCGGCACGCCCGGCTCCGGCACATCCCCGCACCCGAACGCCGGATCGCCCTGATGCTGTCGGCGTACCCGACGAAGCACGCCCGCATCGGCAACGCCGTCGGTCTCGACACCCCGGCCAGCGCGATCAGGTTGCTCACCGAGATGCGGGCCGCCGGCTACGACCTGGGCCCCGCGGACGGGCCGGACTCCGTGCCCGGCCTCGCGGCCCAGGACGGCGATGCGCTGATCCATGCCCTCATCGCCGCAGGCGGCCAGGACCCGGACTGGCTGACCGCGGAGCAGCTGGAGGGGAACCCGATCCGGATCTCCGCCGCCCGCTACCGCGAGTGGTTCTCGGCGCTGCCCGCGGAACTGCGCGAGGGCGTCGAGGAACACTGGGGACCCGCGCCCGGCGAACTGTACGTCGACCGATCGCAGGATCCCGCCGGCGAAATCGTCATCGCCGCAATGCAGTTCGGAAACCTCGTCCTGATGGTGCAGCCGCCCCGCGGATTCGGGGAGAAGCCGGTCGCGATCTACCACGACCCGGACCTGCCGCCGAGCCACCACTACCTCGCCGCGTACCGGTGGATCGCGGCGGACGCCGCGGCCGGCGGTTTCGGCGCCGACGCCGTCGTCCATCTCGGCAAGCACGGAAACCTCGAGTGGCTGCCCGGCAAGACACTCGGCATGTCCGCCTCGTGCGGCACCGACGCCGCGCTCGGCGACCTGCCCCTGATCTACCCGTTCCTCGTCAACGACCCGGGGGAGGGCACGCAGGCCAAGCGCCGCGCCCACGCGACCCTCGTCGATCACCTGATCCCGCCGATGGCCCGCGCCGAGAGTTACGGCGACATCTCGCGGCTCGAGCAACTCCTCGACGAGCACTCGAACATCTCCGCACTCGACCCGTCGAAGCTGCCCGCCATTCGCCAGCAGATCTGGACGCTGATGCGTGCCGCCAAGATGGACCACGACCTCGGACTCGAGGAACGTCCCGACGAGGACGTGTTCGACGACATGCTGCTGCACGTCGACGGCTGGCTGTGCGAGATCAAGGACGTCCAGATCCGGGACGGGCTCCACGTGCTCGGTGCGGCGCCCCGAGACGACGCCGAGGTCGAACTGGTGCTCGCCATGCTGCGCGCCCGGCAGATGTGGGGCGGCGAGCAGAACGTCCCCGGACTCCGTGAGGCTCTCGGCCTCAGCGAGGACGGCGACGAATCCCGCACCCGTGTGGACGAGATCGAGCAGCAGGCGCACGGGCTGGTGCAGGGCATGCACAACGCCGACTGGAACCCGGACGCCGCCGACACCCTCACCGACGACGCCACGGTCGCGAAGATCCTGCGGTTCGCGGCCACCGAGGTGGTGCCCCGGCTGCGGGAGACGGACAACGAGATCGCCCAGGTGTTGCACGCGCTCGACGGCGGTTTCATCGCCGCCGGGCCGAGCGGGTCGCCGCTGCGTGGGCTGATCAACGTGCTCCCGACGGGCCGGAACTTCTACTCCGTCGACCCGAAGGCCGTGCCGTCGCGGCTCGCCTGGGAGACCGGTCAGGCGATGGCCGAATCGTTGCTGGACCGCTACAAGTCCGATCACGGCGAATGGCCGCGGTCGGTGGGGCTGTCCGTGTGGGGCACGTCCGCGATGCGCACGTCCGGCGACGACATCGCCGAGGTGTTCGCGCTCCTCGGCGTGCGCCCGGTGTGGGACGAGGCGAGCCGGCGCGTGGTGAACCTCGAGGTGATCGACCTCGAGGAACTGGGCCGTCCGCGCATCGACGTCACCGTCCGGATCAGCGGCTTCTTCCGAGACGCGTTCCCGCACGTCCTGGCGTTGCTCGACGACGCCGTCCGGCTCGTCGCCGCACTGGACGAACCGGCCGAGAGCAACTTCGTGCGCGCCCATGCGCAGGCGGATCTCGCCGAGCACGGCGACGAACGTCGCGCGACCACCCGCATCTTCGGGTCCAAGCCGGGCACCTACGGGGCCGGACTGCTCCAGCTGATCGACTCCAAGAGTTGGCGCGGCGACGCCGACCTCGCCGACGTGTACACCACGTGGGGTGGGTTCGCGTACGGCCGCGGACTCGACGGCGCACCCGCCGCCGACGACATGCGGACGGCGTACCGGCGAATCACTGTGGCGGCCAAGAACACCGACACCCGCGAACACGACATCGCGGACGCCGACGACTACTTCCAGTACCACGGCGGGATGGTCGCGACCGTGCGGGCGCTCACCGGGAAGTCCCCCGAGGCGTACATCGGCGACAGCACCCGGCCCGAGTCGGTGCGCACCCGGACCCTGTCGGAGGAGACGTCCCGCGTCTTCCGGGCCCGGGTCGTGAACCCGCGGTGGCTCGAGGCGATGCGCCGCCACGGCTACAAAGGCGCGTTCGAGATGGCGGCGACCGTCGACTACCTGTTCGGATACGACGCCACCACCAACGTCGTCGCCGACTGGATGTACGAGAAACTCGCCGAGTCGTACGTGCTGGACGAGCAGAACCGCAAGTTCATGGAACAGTCCAACCCGTGGGCCCTGCACGGCATCGCCGAACGACTCCTGGAGGCGGCCGAGCGGGACATGTGGGAGCACCCCGAGCAGCAGACCCTCGACGGCCTGCGGCAGGTGTACCTCGAAACCGAAGGCGAACTCGAAGGGGACTGACCGGCATCGGGGCTAGCATGGGCCGGGTGACCACAGAATTCGATCGGGTGTCGTCCGCGAAGTATGTCCTGCTCACCACGTTTCGGAAAGACGGCACCCCGGTGGCGACGCCACTATGGGCCGCCGCCGACGGTGACCGTCTGCTGATGTGGACGGTCACCGACTCCTACAAGGTCAAACGCATCCGCCGCAATCCGGAGGTGACGGTGGCCGCGTGCGATGCGCGCGGCAAGCCGAAGGGCCCCGAGGTACCGGCCCGCGCCGTCATCCTCGACGCCGCGGACACCGATCACACCCGGGACGTGATCGCCCGCAAGTACGGCATCCTCGGCTGGCTCACGATGAAAGGCAGCCTCCTGCGCCGAGGAAAGACCGGCACCATAGGACTCGCCGTCACGGCCGACGACCGGTAGCCCTTGTGTGGTCCGATGCGTCTCCCGGTGGGGCTCGGGCGCATACGATCTGGTGATGTCGCAGACGCTTCCCGCAGATGTTCGCCGCGGACAGCTCATCGAGGCGGGGCTGGCGATCGCCGCTCACCAGGGTGTCGCCGCGCTGACCATCCGCCGCCTGGCCGACGCGGCCGGTGTGTCGCTCGGGGTGGCGCACTACCACTTCGAGGACAAGGAAGAACTCCTGACCGAGATGGGGGAGAACCTGATCCTGCAGGTCAGCGAGTCGATGCGGGCGGCATTCGGCCGGCTGACGGGGGCCGTTGAACTGCCGGGCATTCCCGGTCTTCGGGAACTCCTCTCTGCCGGGATCGGCGGCCTGTGGCCGGTCATCGAGGCCACCCCCGACCACCAGTTGCTGACCTACGAGATCACCGCGAGGGCCCTGCGGCGCCGCGGCGCCGGCCACGACTCCGCCGGGGCGGTCGCGAGCCACCAGTACCGCACCATGGATGCCGAAGCTATCGCGTTCCTCGATCTGTGCGCTCACCGGGCCGGTGTCGCCTGGGGCACGCCCGTCGAGCAGGTCGCGCGCTTCGCGTTGGCGGCGCTCGACGGGCTGGTGCTGCGGTGGCTCGTCGACCGCGACGGCGACGCCGCGCTCGCCGCTCTCGACGACCTGGTCCAGGTCGTCACCTCGAAGGCACTGGACGATGGCTGACCGACGGCATGTACTCCTGTGTCGGGCACCCGCAGACGGGGGCAGACGCGATCAATGCCCGGCCTGCCCCGGTATCTCGGTCACCAGTGTCCGAGATTGCCCTGCCAGATCGCCGAAATGATGTAGAGCGCCACGGTCAGTAGGTAGTACAAGTTGATCATTGTGCGCACCTCCTCGTCAGGGGCACAGCGGTTGCGGGCGGATGTCCCCGTGCCGGCTGGGTACCCCGTACGCCACGACTCAAGCGGGGTGCGCTGACATGCTGCGATCGGTGTTCATCACAGCATCGGCTCGGCCTGTCACCGACGGGGTCATCGTCAAGTTAATTGTGTGTCTTGATGATTCGGGCTGCGATGTCGTTGCCCGGATCGGTGGGTGTGAATAGACTTCCCGCGTTCGTCCTTCAGGTGGCAGCGGCGTTCGTGGTCGTTCCAGATCGTTCGTTCCAGATTGTGAAAGCGGTCGGTCATGTCGTGTCGCGATGCGGTCGTCGACAGGCCCTCGAGGAGTTTGCGGACGAGCTCCTTGGGCAGCTTGCCGCGGAGGCACCGGCGACGCGCCACGCCACCCCACCCGGCAGCACTCGTTCCACTCGCGGGTTCACTGCGCCCGATCCGGCACCGCCTAGAATGGGGTGATACGGACGCCTTCGCTGCATCGGGCGGGGTGGTCCGGCGGGGCTGCTCGTGAGCCGACCCGTGGGAGGTGGCCATGCAACCGTCCGACCGGATGTGGGCGCTGCCGCGTCGGGCCCGGGTCACGATCATGGTGACGGTGGCGCTCGTTGCTTTGCTGGTGATCGGGCCGCGTCTGGTCGTGGGGTATACCGATTGGCTGTGGTTCGGTGAGGTCGGCTACCGCCGCGTCTGGGGGACGGTCCTGGTCACGCGGCTGATCCTGTTCACGGCAGTGACGCTGCTGGTGGGTGCGGTGATCTTCGCGTCCACGGTGTGGGCGTACCGATCCCGCCCACTGTTCGCGGCCACTGCCGCGGACGCGGCGAAGGATCCGCTCGAGCGGTACCGGACGGTGGTACTGCGCCGCCCGCGGTCGTTCACGGTGGGGATCGCGGTGCTGCTGGCGCTGCCGTTCGGGCTGCACGCGCAGGCGAGTTGGGGGACGGTGCAACTGTTCTTGCACGGCGGCGGCTTCGGCACTGTGGACGCGGAGTTCGGGTACGACATCGGCTTCTACATCTTCGACCTGCCGTTCTATCGGCTGATCCTGACGTGGCTGTTCGTCGCGGTGTTCCTGGCGTTGCTGATCGGACTGGGAACCCACTACCTGTTCGGCGGCATCCGGCTGGCACCGAGCAAGGACCACCTCATCGAGGTGTCCCGGCCGGCGCGCATCCAGCTCGCGGTGCTCGCGGGCACGTTCATCGCGTTGAAGGCGGCCTCCTACTGGCTCGACCGGTACTCCTTGTTGTGGAGCGGCCGGAAGGAGCCCACCTTCACCGGGGCCGGATACACCGACATCAACGCGGTGCTGCCGGCCCGGCTGATCATGGTCGCGATCGCAGTACTGTGCGCGGCGGCGTTCTTCGCCGCGATCGCGGTGCGGGACCTGCGGATCCCGGCGATGGCCACGGTACTGCTGGTGCTCTCGGCGATCGTGGTCGGTGGAATCTATCCGGCGCTGATCGAGCAGTTCTCGGTCCGACCGAACGCCGCCGACCGGGAGAGCCCCTACATCGAACGCAACATCGCCGCGACCCGGCAGGCCTATGGAATCGGCCCGGACCGAGTCGACTACCTCGACTATCCCGGGGTCGGCACCCGGCCGCCCCGGGACATTCCGGCCGACGTCACCACCATCGCCAACGCCCGCCTGCTCGACCCGACCGTGCTCTCGCGCACCTTCACCCAGCAGCAACAGCTGAAGAACTTCTACGGCTTCCCCGAGCACCTCGACATCGACCGCTACATCATCGACGGGCGACTCGCCGACTACATCGTCGCCGCCCGCGAGCTCTCCCCGAACAGTCTCAGCGGCAACCAGACCCAGTGGATCAACCGGCACACCGTCTACACCCACGGCAACGGGTTCGTCGCCGCCCCCGCCAACAGGGTCAACGCCGCCGTCCGCGACGCTGCCGGGCAGAGCGCGAGCAGTGACAGCGGGTACCCGATCTACGCGGTCAGCGACATCGCCTCGCAGGCCGGCGGCGGGCAGGTGATCCCGGTCGAGCAACCGCGCATCTACTTCGGTGAGGTGATCGCGCAGGCGGACCCGGACTACGCCATCGTCGGCGGACCCGAGGGCGCGCCGCCGCGCGAGTACGACACCGACACCGCCCAGTACACCTACACCGGCACCGGTGGGGTGCCGGTGGGAAGCTGGGTCAACCGGTTGGCGTTCGCCGCCCGGTACGCCGAACGCAACATCCTGTTCTCCGGCGCCATCGGGCCCGAGTCGAAGATCATCTTCAACCGGGACCCGGCCACCCGAGTCGAGCACGTCGCCCCGTGGCTGACCACCGATACCAACCCGTATCCAGCGGTGGTCGGCGGCCGGATCGTGTGGATCGTCGACGGCTACACCACTGCCGCACACTACCCGTATTCGCAGGTTGGCTCACTCGCCGAGCCGGTGGTCACCGACACCGGCCGCACCCTGTCCCCCGAGCAGGTGTCCTATGTGCGGAACTCGGTGAAGGCCACCGTCGACGCCTACGACGGCACCGTCACCCTCTACCAGGTCGACGAGAACGACCCGGTCCTGCGGGCGTGGATGAGCGTGTTCCCCGGCACCGTGCAGCCGCCGAAGGCGATCCCGACCGAGCTGCGCGCGCACTTCCGCTACCCCGAGGATCTGTTCCGCCTGCAGCGGGACCTGCTGGCGAAGTACCACGTCGATGATCCGCGGGAGTTCTTCACCACCAATGCATTCTGGTCGGTGCCCAGCGATCCGACCGCCGACACCGGTGGCGAGCAGCCGCCGTACTACGTCCTGGTCGGCGACGCCGGCACCGCGGCCCCGTCCTTCCGGCTCACCAGCGCCATGGTCGGCTTCAACCGGGAATTTCTCTCCGCCTACCTCTCGGTGCACTCCGACCCCGAAAACTACGGCAAGATCGACATTCTGCGGTTGCCGACGGACACCCAGACCCAGGGCCCGCGGCAGACCCAGAACTCGATGATCTCCGACACCCGCGTCGCCTCCGAGCGCACCCTGCTCGAGCGGTCAAACCGGATCTACTATGCCAATCTGCTGACCCTGCCGATCGCCGACGGCGGCATCCTCTACGTCGAACCGGTGTTCACCGAACGCTTGACCAGCACGCCCAACGGTTCCACGTTCCCGCAGCTGGCCCGGGTCCTGGTCAGCTACCGCGAACCCGGCACCGGCGGGGTGCGTATCGGATACGCCCCCACTCTCGCCGAGGCCCTCGACCAGGTCTTCGGCACCGGCACCGGCGCCGTCGCCACCGCACCCGGCGGCGACGCCACCACACCTCCACCTATCGATGGGCAACCGCCGGCGCCGCCTCCACCGGGCGCCCCGCCCGCCCCGCCGCCGGCGTCATCGGACCAGCTGACCGCGGCGGTCCTCGAACTCAACGCCGCCCTGGCCAACCTGCGCGAGGCGCAACGCACCGGCGACTTCACCGCCTACGGCGCGGCCCTGGACCGCCTGCAACAGGCCATCGACACCTACCTGGCCGCGGGCGGAACCCCACACTGACCCGTCTCCTCGGCGCGTTCCACGCAATGACGTTGTGCCGTAGATGCGAACTGCAGGCAATGACGATCGATCAGGGCCGGCACCGCAGTAGTCTCGGTGGATGACGACTCTCGAGGACGCTGTTGCTCTGGCACGGGATGACAACGGCCTGGCGGTGGTCGCCACTCTTCGCGCGAACGGAACCATTCAGGCCTCGATGGTCAACGTCGGCCTGCTCGAGCACCCGGCCACAGGCGAACCGGTTCTGGGATTCGTGACCTATGGAAGGGTGAAGCTGAACAACCTGAGGTCTCGCCCTCAGGTCGCCACCACCTTCCGGGATGGGTGGCAGTGGGCGACCGTCGAGGGAACCGCCGAGATAGCCGGTCCCGACGACCCCCAGCCGTGGCTCGACGACGAGAGATTGCGGCTTCTGCGTCGGGAGGTATTCGTCGCTGCCGGAGGCACGCACGAGGACTGGGACGAATACGACCGTGTGATGGCCGAGCAGGGCCGGGCGATCGTATTCGTCCGGGTCGATCGGGTCTACAGCAACTGACAACCCGCGAGGCACGAACCGCTCAGGCGAGGGTGCGGAGGTGCTCGTCGATCATGCGGTGCGCCGAGTCGGGGGTGTCGGTGTCGCCGAGCAGGACGTGCATCGCGGCGCCGTCGACGAGTGCGTGCAGGCGCATCGCCTCGGCGTCGACGTCGATGTCCGGCGCGACGAGACCGTGCCGTGCGAGACCGGTCAGGATCGCGGCGCACGCATCCCGTAGTTGTCGCTGGGCGCCGAGGGCGATGTCCTTCAGCAGGGGATGGGCGGGGCTCTCGGCGACGAGTGCCAGATTCACTTCCATCTCGCAGCGCCGGCGATCGTCGAGGGGGAGCACCTCGTCCAACACGGCGAGGGCACGCTGCCACGGGTCGGCGATCGAGGTGTGGGCCTGTGCCCGTTCGCGGACCCGCGTGGCTACCAGACGCATCGAATAGGCGAGAAGTTCGGCCTTGCTGGCGAACACGTGCCGCAGCGATCCGCTGGATATGCCGGCCTCGGCGGCCACGTCGCGGACGGACACGGCGCCGATGCCGTCGCGTTGGATCACCCGCCACAGAGCCTCGGCGATGTCCTGCTGCCGTCGGTCGTGGTCGATGAGCTTCGGCACCCGGTCATGTTAGCACGGTCGTGTTAGCATCAGAATTTGTTGGCACGACCGTACTAACAAGTACTGGAGGGGCTGAACGGATGACATCGCAACCATCGAGTTCCCACCGCTACGCTGCGCTCGACGTCATGCGCGGCGCGGCGATCCTGGGCACGCTCGCCACCAACATCTGGATCTTCACCAACGTCGAGGGACTCGTCGGATACATCAACGGCACCGGAAAGGCCACCGGCGGATGGGCTCCGGTGCAGGCGGTGCTGCAGCAATTCGCGCAGGGCAAGTTCCTCGGCCTGCTCACCGGTCATGTTCGGCATCGGACTGGTCATCCAGCAGCGGTCCGCCCAGCGGCGCGGTCAACGGTGGCCGGGCGAATACCCTTGGCGCGCAGCGCTGCTGATGCTCGACGGAGCACTGCACTTCCTGCTGTTCACCGAATTCGACGTCCTGACCGGGTATGCCCTCACCGGACTGATCGTCGCCTTCATCCTGACCACGGGCATCCGCGCGCAGCGAACGTGGATAGTGTGCGCGGTGGCCGTCCACGCGGCAATGCTCGCCCTCGCCGTCTCGGCCCTGTCCTCGGCGCCCGCGCGGGATCCGCAGTCGCTGTCGCCGAATCCCTATGCGGACGGCAGTTTCTGGGACTTCGTTGTCTTCCGCGCCGACAATCTGTTGCTGTTCCGGCTCGAGGTGCTGTTCATCCTGCCGCTGTCGATCGCGTTGTTCCTCGTCGGCGCGCACCTCTACGGTGCGCGCGTCCTCGACCCGGACCGTGGCGCGCTGCGGCGCGGCCTCATGATCGCCGGCCTGGCGATCGCCCTTCCGCTCGACCTCGCGCTCGGACTGTTCGGTGGCGACGCGGGTCTGATCCTCGGCAGGTACGGGACCGCGCCGATCGTGGCGTTGGGGTTACTCGCGGCGATCGCGCACCGCTACGCCGACGGTCGCGCACCCGGCGCGCCCGGCCAGGCACTCTCGGGCGTCGGCCGCACCGCGCTCAGTTGCTATGTGCTGCAGAATATTCTGTGCTCGATCGTCTGCTACGGCTGGGGATTCGGCCTCGCGGCCAGATTGGACGGCACCACCGTGGTTCCAGCGACGCTCGCACTGTTCGGCGCCGTCTCGGCGACCCTGATCGTCGTGTCGCGCCTGTGGTTGCGGCGATTCGATCGTGGGCCGCTCGAATGGCTCACACATCGGGGCTACCAGCGTCTCACCCGGGCGGACCGGGGCGACGTCATCGCGCCAGCAGCGTCGTCCATTCCGTGAACTCGAGTGCGTACAGCGGTGCCGGCGTCGTCACGGACGGGCACGGCTGTCGCCGAGTCGCCAATTCCACCAGCGACTTCGCTGCCCGCAACACGCTGACGTGGTGATGGCGGGAGACGTCGAGCAATTCCTCGAACGCCTCGGCGTCGCCGTATCCGCGGGTGGCGATGAGGATGCCCTTCGCGGTGGCGAGGACCTCGCGCCCGTCGGGGTGGCGGTGCGGAATCGAATGTGCAGGCGGTGCAGCCTCGAGGACGTCGTTCGACACGGGGATCTCCTGGATTGTGGTACGTCGCTGAATGCTCGGCGCGGTCATACCGCCGCCACCATCAGCGCCGTGGCGAGGACGACGATCAGTCCCCCCGTCGCGGCGGCGAGAACTGAACCGGTGATGATGCCTATGCCGGTGGCGCAGGCGAGGCAGACGAACGTCGTCAGTGCCACGTCGGCGAGCGCGAACCGTCTCGTGACCTTGGTGTGGCCGTGGAGTGCTTCGCGGATGCGGGTATCGGAGTGCATGAAACCTCCTTTTCGGGCGTGCAAGGGGCAGACTCGGCGCATGCGTCGGCCACGCGGCGATGCGGGGAGTTTCGGTCCCGTTCTCTGGAGACCTGAATATGACATCCGCGGCGAAACGTCTCTGGAGTGAGAAATCTCATATGCGTGATGTCTGCAGCATTTATAACGGAAAGCTCACGGCCTGTCACCTAGACGAGCGTCCGCATAGAAATCGCGCCCTCAGAGCGCCTTGCTGACCGAAGACATGTGGAAGTCCGGCACCCGCACCGACGGCATCGCGGTCCGGGTGAACCAGTCCTTCCACTCACGGGGCAGGGTCCGCTCGGTGGCGCCGGCCTGCGTGACCCTCCGCAGCAGGTCGAGAGGGCTCTCGTTGAACCGGAAGTTGTTCACGGCGCCCGTGACCTTTCCGTTCTCGACGAGGTAGACGCCGTCCCGCGTCAATCCCGTGAGCAGCAGCGTGGCGGGGTCGACCTCCCGGATGTACCAGAGGGTGGTCAGCAGCAACCCGCGTTCGGTCTCGGCCACCATCTGGTCGAGCGACACCGAACCGCCGGCGTCGAGGATCAGGTTGTCGCCGGGCACGGTCGCCTCGGCGCCGAACTCCTCCGCCGTCGACCGCGGGTACGCGAGCGCACCGACGGTGCCGTCACGGATCCAGTCGACCCGGCCCGCGTCCATCCCGTTGTCGAAGACGGACACCGACTCGGACGACGACCCGGCGATCACGAACGGCGCGTACTCCAGGCCGAGCGCGACGGGATCGGAATAGAGGGTGAGGGGGAGTGCACTGAGTTTCTCCCCGATGCGGGTGCCCCCGGGCGCCGACAGGGCCGAATGCCCCTCTTCGGCGGCCCTGCCCTCCATGGTCCACATGAGGTAGATCATGAGGTCCGCGACCGCGGACGGCGGCAGGATCGTCTCGTACCGGCCCGCGGGCAACTCCACGCGGTTGCCGGCCCAGTCCAGGCGCGTCGACAGGTCCTCGAGCAACTTCACTCCGGCCACGTCGGTGAAGTCCTTGGTGCTGGTGCCCACCCAGGCGCTGGCGTCGCCGCGCTTGCCGTTGATCTCGACCGACCCGGTCGGCTGGACGAATCGGCGCCGGATTCCCGTCGACGTGCCCAGCCACGTGGTGTGCAGCTGATGATGCGCGAAACCGTAGAGCTGATCGTCGCCGTCGAAGCCCATGCTCAGGTCCTGGGCGAGTTGTTCGAACGCGCCGATCTCGGTGCGCTGCGCCGAATCCTCCCAGCGCTCGTCGGTGCCGGTTCCGGTGAGCAGCGGCATCGCGTCGGACGCGGGTGTGGCTGCGCGGGCAGAGATTTCGGCGGATCGGACCACTCCGTCGATGTCGGCGACGTCGACGGACGCGGAGGTGACGATCCCGACCCTGGCGTCCTGCCCGGAGCGGACGATGGAAATGACCGTCCATCTACGCGAGGTGGACACGCCGTTGGTGGTCATCGAGTTGCCCGCCCACCGCAGCGACGCCTCGCTGGCATCGGTGACGATCACGATGGTTTCGTCCACGGTGGCCCGGGCGAGGACCTGCTCGACGAGTTGCTGCGGTGCGATCATCGGCCGCCTTCCGTCCGGGTGTTCAGTACGTTGACGCCGCGGAAGCGTGCCGACGGGCAGCCGTGGCTGACGGCCGCGACCTGACCGGGCTGCGCCTTGCCGCAGTTGAATGCGCCGCCCAGCTGCCAGGTGGACCGGCCGCCGACGGCGTCCATCGAACCCCAGAAGTCGGTGGTGGTCGCCTGATAGGCGACGTCGCGGAGTTGCCCGTCGAGCTTCCCGCCGCGGATGCGGTAGAACCGCTGGCCGGTGAACTGAAAGTTGTAGCGCTGCATGTCGATCGACCAGGACTTGTCGCCGACGACGTAGATGCCGTCCTCCACCCCGGAGATCAGGTCCTCGGTGCTGCGGTCGGTGTCGGGGTCGGGCTGCAACGACACGTTCGCCATCCGCTGGATCGGGACGTGGTGCGGCGAGTCGGCGTACGAGCAGCCGTTCGACCGCTCCAGCCCGAGCCGGGGCGCGAACGCCCGGTCGAGTTGGTAGCCGACGAGAACCCCGTCGGCGACCAGGTCCCACGACTGCGTCTCGACGCCGTCGTCGTCGTACCCGACCGTGGCGAGGCCGTGCCGCTCGGTCCGGTCGGCGGTCACCCGCATGATCGGTGTCCCGTAGCGCAGCGTGCCGAGCTTGTCGGGCGTGGCGAACGACGTGCCCGCGTAGGCGGCCTCGTAGCCGATGGCCCGGTCGTACTCGGTGGCGTGCCCGATGGACTCGTGGATCGTCAACCACAGGTTGGTCGGGTCGATCACCAGATCGGTGGGGCCGGCGACCACGCTGGGGGCCTTCACCTTCTCGGCGAGCAGGTCCGGGATGCGGGCGAGTTCGTCGGTCCAGTTCCACACTCCGTCTCCGGCGACGTATTCCCATCCGCGGCCGACGGGGGGAGCGAGGGTGCGCATCGTCTCGAACACGCCGGCCGACTGGTCGACGGTGGTCGCTTCGAGTTGCGGATGCAACCGCACCCGCTGCTGCACGATGGAGGACCCGGCGAGATCGGCGTAGAACGTCTGCTCCTTCACCTGCAGGCATCCCGCGGTGGCGTGGTCGACCCCGTCGGAGGCGAGCAGCCGGCGGGAGTATTCACCCAGCAGCGAGATCTTCTCCGACGCGGGGATTTTGAACGGGTCGACGTCGTAGTCGGACACCCAATGCACGTCCGAGTACACCGGCTCGTCCGCGAGCTCGACGTGTTCCCGGTTCAGCCCGCGCAGCGCCCGGGCGACGGCGACGGCCTGTTGCGCGGTGGCGGCGGCGGTCGCGGGGGTCAGCTCGGCATGCGAGGCGAAACCCCACGTGCCGTCGACGACGACCCGTACCGCGAACCCGAGTTCGTCCGTGTCCACCGCCGACTGCACCTCGCCGTCGCGGAGCCGCAGGGACTGGCTGGTCAGTCGGTGTACCCGAAGGTCGGCGTGCGACGCACCCGCCGCACGGGCGGCAGCGAGCGCTGCGTCCGCCAGCGAACGCAGCGGAAGGGCAAGGAATTCCGGATCAACCTGTCGTGGAGCCGTCACCTGGACCACCGTAGTCGGTCGATCACCCGAATTGCTGCCAACCCAACCGGATCACCATTGCGATCACCACGATCAGCAGCGTGATCCGGACGAAACCGGCACCCTTGCTCAGCGCCATCCGCGAACCGATGATCGCGCCGATCACGTTGCAGACCGCCATGCTCAGGCCGAGCGCCCACAGCACGTGGCCGGTGGCGGCGAAGAACACCAGCGCTCCGAGATTCGATCCGAGATTGATCACCTTCGCCATCGCTGCGCTGCGCACGAATTCCGTGCCGAGGAACGTGGCGAAGCTGATGATGAGGAAGGTTCCGGTGCCCGGCCCGAACAGGCCGTCGTAGAAACCGAGGAGCCCGGCGGAGAGCAGGACGACGGCGACGACCTTCCGCCGGGTCGGCGGATCCTTCGCCAGCGTGGTCCCGAGTTGCGGACGGATGGTCACGAACACGGCGACCCCGACGAGCACCGCCATGATGAGCGGGATGAAGACGTCCTTGTCGATACGCGACACCGTCGCGGCGCCGAGCGCGGACGTCACCGCCGCGAGCAGACCGGCGGGAACCAGCAGCCGCCAGTTCATGGGGATGCGGCGCGCGAACGTGACGACGGCGGCGGACGTGCCGGTGAACGCGGTCAGCTTGTTGGTGGCCAATGCCGCCTGCGGCGTCAGCTGGGGTGCGACGAGAAACAGGGCGGGAATGAGGATCAGCCCGCCACCGCCGACGACGGCGTCCACCCACCCGGCGGCCGTCGCGGCGGTGAGAAGAAGCGCCCAGTCACCCACATTCATGGTGCCGACTCAACCACACGCGCCGAGAGGTACTTACGCTGAGCACATGAGGAGGTTCAGTCTGTGGCTGCGGGGCAAGCCGACGGTCGCGGACTCGATGTTGGCGGCGATCCTGTTCACCCTCGAGGTGTTCGTGTTCACCGCGTCGGGCGACCGGTCGCCATGGGTGCAGCTGGTCATGGGTTTCCTGCTGTGCCTGCCGATCGCATGGCGCCGCAGGTATCCGCGGGCGGCGGCAGGCGCCGTGCTGGTGATGTCGATCACGATCACCTTCATCAGCTATTCCATCGGCGACCTCGACGCCGAGCACCCCGGCCTGCTGGCGCTCGCCGTCGCCCTCTACACGCTCGTCGCCTACGTAGACCGCCGCACCGCAGCGGTCTACGCGGTGGGCCTGGTCGTCGACTCCGTACTGTCGATCTGGTTGCTGGAGCAGGAACTGCTGGCAGCCGGACTGTACTCGGTGCTTGTGTTCGCGCTGTCCTGGATCACCGCGGAATTCCTCGGCGCCCGTCGCGCCTACGACGAAGAGGTCGCGGCTCGCCTCGTCGTCGCCGACTACGACCGGGATCGACGCGCCGAGGACGCGGTGGCCGCCGAGCGCACCCGGATCGCCCGGGAACTGCACGACGTGGTCGCACACGCGGTGAGCGTGATGATCGTGCAGGCCGACGGTGCGTCCTACGCCCTGAAGAGCAACCCCGACATCGCGAAGCAGGCACTGACCAACATCGCGAGCACCGGGCGGGAGGCGCTGGCGGAACTGCGGCGCACCGTGTCGCTGCTCCGCACCGAACCGGCGACCGACGACATGCCCCAGCACGGCACGGCCGGTCTCGCCCGGGTGGTCGACATGATGCGCAGCGCCGGCCTGCCCGTGGAACTCGAACTGACGGGGGAGTTGGACGACATCAGCCCGGCGGTCAGCCTCGGCGTCCACCGGCTGGTTCAGGAATCGCTGACCAACGTCCTCCGGCACGCCGGAGAACGCCCCCGCGCCAAGGTTCGGGTGCGGCGCCGCGAGACGGACGTCCTCGTCGAGATCACCGACAACGGCAACTCGTCCGGGCAGTTCTCGCTCGGATCGGGCAACGGACTGCTCGGGATGCGGGAGCGCGTCGCCGTCTTGCACGGCACGCTCGAGGCGGGACGGCAGACCGACGGGAGTTGGCGGGTCACCGCGGAGCTGCCGCTCGAGTTGGAGGACTGAGCGGCCCGATCACTCAGGCGACTTGCTGTTCTCCCGGTTCGGAGCGAGCGTCTTTCCGGCGACTCGCCGCCGCCATGAGCAGGCCCGCCGCGACCACGATCAGTCCGACCATCAACGACGCCGGCAGCATCAGCAGCTCCCACCCCGTCGAGCCGTACACCTGCGATCACACGACGATCGCAATGGTCACGACGGTTCCTCTCAACGTATGACGTTGTCGCTTGGGATGGAGGTCGAAGGATCCGTGGCTGGGCCATGTCGGCGGCACGCGCGGCCGACATCAGCGTAACCGAACCGTCCGCTGCGCCTGCGGCCAAAGTTACGCATGGTGCGCCTGCAGTCATGGATACTGCACCGGTGATGCTGACCAAACGGACCTGTTTTTCGGCCATATCGATGGTGATGCTCGCTGTCGCGGGCCTGCTGGTCGCGACCCCGGGGAACAGCGGCGCCGCCCCGCCGGCCTGGCGATACACGATGGTGGCGTTCAGCAACGTAAGCGACCGCGACATGGATGTATACGAGTCGGGGGACGGCACGGGGTTCCAACCCGTCGGACTGTCGGCGTTTCGGCCCCAGTCAGGGCTTGTGCGTGACCCGAGCATCTTCCGGAACACAGACGGGTTGTATTACGTCACCTATACAACGGGCGGCGGGGCGAGTATCGGCTTCGCACGCAGTAGTGACCGCATCAACTGGACACCTATGGGGAACTATCCGGTCCCGTTTTGCTGCGCATTCATGCCAGGCACGGGGGATGGCACCGGTTCTACGAGCCCGCCGGGCTTCTCGGGGTCGGCCGGGTTCAAGGACGGACCGTCGCTGTCGCCATTCGTCACCAAAGCCTGGGCGCCCGAATGGTTCGTGGACGGCGACCGCGTCAACGTCATCCTGTCGCTGTCGACCGGTGGAGGATTCGTGCCGTATCTGATGACGGCGCTGGAACCATCGCTCAGGTTGTGGAGCCCACCTGTTCCGCTCGCCGGGATCGGCGCGGACCACATCGACACCACCGTGGTGAAGGTGGGATCGACCTATCACGCGTTTACCAAGAACGAGACGAAGAAGTTCGTCGAGCATGCGGTCGCGTCGTCGGTGACGGGACCCTACTCATTCGTCCCGCCTGGAAATTGGGGCTCGCTGGTGGAGGGCCCGGCTGTGGTTCAGTTGCCGAACGGCGCCTGGCGGATATATCTCGACGCCTATACCGAAGGAAAGTATCTCTATTCCGACAGCACGGACGGGCTGCGCACCTGGTCGCCCGTGCAGGAGCTTCCGGGGCTTTCTGGGACGGCGCGCCATTTCGGCGTGATGGCAGAGCCGGCATAACGACGACTCGATGACGGTCACGTCGTCAGCAAACGGACTGCTGCGACGGTTCCGGCTCACTTCGGAGTGACCATCGACAAGTTGATCTGCGAGATTCCGCGACGGTGCGATCTCCGTGTCATCTACCAACCGCCCCAGAGAGCGATCCGCCAGCGGACAACCACAGAGAGTCCGTGAGGTGTCGGAACAAGCGGCCGGACGGTGAACGCGATTACGCTCAGTCAGATCACGGCGTGAGCTCGGGGAGGCGAACAGATGGCCAGACAGGCGGGTTGGTCATGGCGCGCGGTGATGGTCGCGGCGATCGCAGCTTCTGCGGTTACGTGGCTGGCGGCCGTCGTTATCGCGGACGTTCGCCGAGCACCTGACGCGGATTGCCTTGGCGTCGGCTCCACCGTGACGGACCTGATCGCAAGCAGGCCGCTTACCGACCCGATCGAGCCCATTGACGCGGTTGCTGTCCACGACCCCTGGGCCCGCAGCAAGGGATCCGTGCCGTTCGACAATTACTACGCGATCGCCATGGAGTTCAGGAGAAGCGACGGCTCGATCTCCCACGGAGTGTGGGGATTAGGCGCCGGCCCGGCGCCAGCGGAGGGCCAAGCGCTGACGGCAAACGCAAACAGTGTGCTCGGGGCACCGCTCGTCAGTGTGGATCAATCAGCCCGGCAGAGCACTATCTGGCCGGACATACAGATGTTCTTCCCCGAGGACGCCAACGCCGTCGAAGAAGCCGGCCGATGTCTGACCACTTCCTCATCATGACGACAACCCACCACGGCGCGGATGACCAATCATCGATCCGCTTGCGGCACAAGGGGCATGAATAATTCACAAGCCTGCTCTGAAAAAACCCAGCAGTCCTCAGTGGTGCGCTTCTTCGACCCAGCAAGGACGCCTCCCAACGGTGTCGCACACCCAGGTCTGGGAATCGTCGCTGTCGAGTTTGACGGTGTCGGTGAGCCAGTAGGTGTCGTCGGGCGCCCATCCCGCGATGACACTCGCGGTGTCGGCATCGACGGCGATCGCGGTGCCCGCCGCGGCGAGGTATCCCGCCACGGTGAGGTGCACGCCCTCGTACCGTTCGGGGAGCCGCGACCAGTCAGGAATGACCCATCGCCCTGACCGTCCGGTGGTGCGGTACCAATCGTGGCGTTTCTGCGCGGTGACCTCGACGGGGAACTGTCTGCAGAGTTCTGCCCACGCCTGTGCACCGTCGACCTCGTACACGCGAGCGCCGGCGGGGATGGTCACTCGTCGCGCGATGGCGCGCTCCCATCCCATGCTGTCCTCGACGAACCACAAGCCGGCCGGGGTCCCGTCGAACAGCCGCCGGGACGAACACCGTGTAGGTGGAGTCGACCACCACCAGCCGGACCAGTTCGCCGACGGATCCGCCGGACGATCGCGTCCGGCTCGCACTTCCTCCGCGGCAGTCCGATCACCATAGTCACGCAACAGCTCTGCGGTCGTCGACCCAACGGAATCCGTACCGTCCTCACTCCAGCCCACCAACCACTGATCGGTCGCATCAGGCGTTGTCCACCACTGCGCATGCGGGGATCGTGCGATGTGCTCGGCGACCCGTCGAAGCTCACGGCGCACAGGCTCGGCGGCGACGAGGATGTCTTCACCGTCCGGGTCCTGCCAGTAGCGCGCCGCGTCCACCGCATCGGCGAGCGCCGAACGGAGTGCAACCGCCGTCACCTCGGGAAGCGGAACCTGGGACAGGCGGTGCGCCACATCGTCTGCAGTGAGGACGTTCTGCCGAGCCTCGTCAGCGCCGGGCCCGTGCAACACGCGTGCGCCTTCCCGACCGGACTCGAGGTGATACGCCGCCAGGGAAACCGCGTGATCGAACAAGTCACTGCGGAACTCGGGTTGCAGAGTTCGTTCGGCGTCCCTCGCGTACGCGAGTAGCATCCGATGCCCACGGGGGCCGGCCAACAAGGTTTCAGCGGTAGTCATGTGCTGACCACCATAGAGTCCCCGAGCCGAGATCTCGGGCAACGCCATGTCACTGCGCGGCGCAACACAAATGGTTAGGTACCGCTCCGCAAGGGGTCGATCAAATGGCCCCCACCGTCTTGCCCGACGCCTACCCGATAACGCCTCGCCCGGCAGGGGCTCGTCAGCTCGGGCGCGCGGGCCGCAGGCTTGGATGATGGACGGAGACTGTCTCGCCGCTGGCAAGGTTACGGCGACGTGCAGTTTCTCTCTCCACCTTCTCTCTCCACCTTCTCTCTCCACCGCGCGCGGAGCACCGCAAGGACGACTCCGTCGGCTCCGACACCTCCGGTGTCTGTATCGAGCGACGACCTCACTTCGAACCGAGACACGCCTTCGGCAGCGATTCCGGCCAGTGCCATCCATCCGAACTCTGGTGGTTCCCTCGCGACGACGGGTCGCCGGATTGATGGACGGTCAACCGCTCCAAGTACGAAGCTCGAAACGAGCGACCGAATCCAACGCGGGGATTGGGTACCCCGAGGATGAGGGATGCCTTCGGTGAATCGCCGCCTGGCTGAACAAGAACCGCCCAACGGGTGGTATCTGCGGCGAATACGACGGCGACATCGGAGTCGCGTTCGATGAGCCGGACCGGTCCGAATCGCTCTCCGGCCGTGGTGCGGTGCATCACGGGGACTGCTTCGCTCGCAAGCCTCACCGCTGGGTGGGTTCGTAGGTCTTCGTCGATTCTGTCGCGAACCGGCAACAACGTGCTCCCCGGTTCGTCATCCGGTGTGTTCGACGATATTCGGATGCTCATGAACCCTCCAGACCGTGCCCTGAGACCCGACGGATAGTCAGCAGGCCATACATCGTAGAAGATGCTGGGGCGTTCAGTTCGGTGTCCGCCATCAAACCCAGATCCATCCGAAAGGACCCGGTTCCTCCTTCCGTACACGGCGCACCCCCCGACTCGTCGATGTCGAGGAGTATCGATTCCATCAGGGTCGGCGCACTCGGCCACAGCCGTGGCCGGCCTGATCATCGCGCTGCTCGCGCTCCTGATACCGAGGGAACGACCGACGACGGCGATGCGATCCGCGTGTCTGACCCGGGGCATTGCGCGGCGACCACCACACCTGGTTGACCCCCCGACTGATTCGGCCGGCACCCAGCTGACTGTGTCGAGTCCGAAGAAGGCCCTCGCGGGTGTGTTACTGAAGCCGTCGTCCGCGACCGAACTCGAGCAGGCGGGAGTGGTGACTCTGGACGGCGACGCCGGCGCTCTGTCTGCGCTCGCTGCGGTGCTCGACGACTTCGATCCGAGCTTTCCCATCGTCACACCCTGACCGACCCACTCCACGGCTCGTCCCTGCCTCCCGAGGCAGCGTTGGGCCGGACCGAGATCCAACGAAGCCGAGGTCCGTGCAGTCACTCCGTTTCCCGCGGCGTCGGCTCCTCCTGCTGGTCGAGGACGCTGACGGTGACGCCGTAGGGGAGGAATCGCACCGAACGGTGGGGATCGGTGTTGTGCTTGTGCGCGCGGAGGGCATCGAGTTCGGTGGCATACACCTGCTCGACGCGGGCGACGCCCTCGCCGTCGACGGTGTAGATCGCCCACACGCCGTCGCCGGTCTCCCCGGTCGTCTCCGGCTTCGACGCGGCGCGCGGCGGCCGGGCGAAGTCCGCGAAGACGCCCGTCCACGGGATCTGGGAATCCGCCTGCTCCAGGAACCTGACGATCCGGTCCTTGACGCCCTGCAATTCCTCGCCGGCCTCACGGATCACGCGGTCGAGATCGTCGGGGTCGAAGCCGAACGGCTTGTTGTCGCCCATCACTGTCTCCTGACTTCGGCGGGACAACTCCAGTGTGGTCGCGGATGCCGATCGGCGCCACGAGGGCCGCCGATCGGCATCCGGACCACAGGGTATCGCCGCCTGCCGCGGGACGTCAGGCGTCCGGTGCCGTGTAGACGCGGTCGCCACCCACATAGGTCAGGACGGCCCGGGTCTCCGCGATCATGTCGGCGGGTCCGGTGAACGGATCCCGGTCGAGGACCACGAGATCGGCGAGCTTGCCCACCTCGATGCTTCCCGTGTCGTCGAGGTGGTTCACGTGCGCGGACCCGGCGGTGTAGGCGGTGAGTGCGGACGTGAGGTCGATCCGTTGCTTCGGCAGGAACACGGGGTGTCCCTGCCCGTTCAGGCCCGGCAGTGTGCGATTGACCGCGACGTGGATCCCGTGGAGCGGGTCGGCACTGCTGACCGGCCAGTCGCTGCCGGCCGCCAGCGTCGCACCCGAGCGCAACAAGGAACCGAACGGATACTGCCGCCGGGTGCGTTCGTCCCCGAGGAAGGGGATGGTGAGCTCGTCCATCTGCGGTTCGTGGGCTGCCCACAGTGGTTGCATGTTGGCGGTGACACCGAGCGCGCGGAACCGGGGGATGTCCTCGGGGTCCACGACCTGCAGGTGGGCGAGGTGCGGGCGGGTGTCGCGGAATCCGTTCGCAGTCCGGGCGGCCTCGACCGCGTCGAGCGCGTCCCGTACGGCTCGGTCGCCGAGCGCGTGGAAATGCACCTGAAATCCGAGGGCGTCGAGCTCGGTGACGTAGTCTCGCAGTTTCTCCGGGTCGACGAAGCTGGTGCCGGAATGTGTGGTCGCGCAGCCGCATCCATCCAGATACGGGGAGATCATCGCCGCGGTGCGGGATTCGGCGACACCATCGAGCATGATCTTCACGGTGTCGGCGCGCATCCTCCCGACGCGGAGACGTGACCGTCGCTGGAGCAGGTCGGGGATTTGCTCGGAGCCCCGATCGCGATCCCACCACAAGGCACCCGCTACCCGAGCGGTGAGCGACCCGTCGCCGGCCGCGGTCAGGTAGGCGTCCGAGACATCGGAGATACCGGACGTGTCACCGAGCAGCGCGTCCTGCCAGGCGGTGATGCCGAGCGAATGCAGATGCTGCTGGGCGTGGAGCAATGCCTCGAGCCGATCGTCGGGGGTGTGCTGCGGGGTGTGGCAGCCGACCAGCTCCATCGCGGACTCCTGGAGCATGCCGGTCGGCTCGCCGTCGGCGTCGCGTTCGATGCGCCCGCCGACGGGATCGGGAGTCTCCCGGGTGATGCCGGCGATGGTCAGGGCCTTCGTGTTCACCCACGCCCCGTGGTGGTCGCGATTGGGCAGGAACGCCGGCCGGTCCCGCACGACGGTGTCGAGGTATTGCGCAGTGGGTGTGCCTCCGTCGAACGCCTCCATCGACCACCCGCCGCCCACGATCCACGGCAGTTCCGGGTGTGCGTCGGCATAGCTGCGGACGGCAGCGAGGGTGGAACCGGCATCGCTGGTGCCGGTGAGGTTGCAGCGGGCGTACTCGAGGCCCGCCACCACCGGATGGATGTGCGCGTCCTGGAATCCGGGCAGCAGGAGCCTGCCGGTGAGGTCGACGACCTCGGTGCGGGCGCCGATCAGCTCCCGGACCTCGTCGTGGCCGACGGCCGATATCCGGCCCCCGGTAACGGCGACCGTCGTGGCTCGGCGGCGCGCCGGGTCCAGGGTGGCAATCGATCCGCCCGTGAAGACCAGATCTGCGGGTAGTGCTGACATCGAGAATCTCCTGTCGAGAATTGCTTTCGTCGGTATTCGGATCACGCGGTGGTGCGTTGATCAGGACTGGGTGGTGACGGCGACCTCGGAGGGTGTACCTCCGGCGAGCAGGTTCGCGTCGTCGGCGTCGGTTCCGCGGCCGGTGACGAAATAGGGCGAGCGGCGGACCCATTTCGCGTGCGCGGCCACCATCAGTCCGGAGATCACGACGAGAACCGGGAACAGCAGCTGAAACCATCCGTTGGTCGCGCTGACTTCGAGATGATCGGCCGAGGTGTAGAAAATCCAGCCCAGATATCCGCCGAGCGTCAGTAACACCAGAGCGCTGAGCGCGGGAAACACGACCGCGCGCAATCCTTCCCACGGATGTACCCGCAGGAGTCCGCGGAACCGCACAGCGGCCGCGAGTGCCGTCAAGCCGTACCAGAGTGCGACCACCAGTCCGATCGAACTGATGCCTGCACCGAGAAGATCGCTCAGCTTGGGGATGACCGTGGCCAGTAGCGCGACCACGGCGGAGATGCCGCCGAGCAGCACGGTACCGGCTGCGGGGGTTCCGTAACGGGAATGGATCCGGGTCCACACCGGGCCGAGTGTGCGGTCCCTGCCCATCGCGAACAATCCACGTGCACTGGGGATCACGGTGGCCTGGAGTGAAGCGACGACGGAGAACATCAGCGCCACCACGGGGAGCGCTGCCAGCGGCTGATCGGCGAGCGTCTCGCCGAGATACGCGAGCCCGACTGTCCCGTTGTCCGCGAGTTCCGCGGGGGTGAGGACGCGCTGGAACGCCACCGCGCCGAGCAGGAACAAGCCGAGGACCAGGAAGACGGTGATCACGCCGGCCCGGGACGCGTCGCGCGAATCGCGCACCTCCTCGCTCACGCTGAACGCCGCTTCGAAACCCCAGTAGAAGAAGACCGCGATCACCATGCCCTGAGCCAGCACGGCGAACGACGGAATCGCGAAGGGGTTGAACCAGGAGAGTGAGAACGGCTGGCTCCCGGCGAACAGCCCGTACGCGCAGAAACCGATCAACACGACGTACTCGAAGACGAGGAGGTACTTCTGCAGTCGTGCCGCCACCGCGACGCCGCGGACGGCGGTGAACGTCACCGCTCCCAGAATGGTGAGTCCCAGCAGCGTCGACTGCAGTGTGGAATCGGGATCGATCGGGAGTCCGGCGACACTGCGCACGCCGGCCATGCCGCCGAGCTGCAGGATCGCCGACCCGGCGATGGCGGTGGTGTAGGCCATGAACACGACGACGGCGACGATGGCCATCCAGCCGGTGAGGAAGCCCAGCCACGGACTGAGGCTGCGGCCCACCCAGACGTAGCTGTTGCCGCAATTGGGTTCGACCCGGTTGAGCCGGGCATATCCGCTGGCAATTCCCAGAATGGGGACGAAGGCCAGCAACAGCACCACCGGCATCTGGAGCCCGACCACGGCGGCGACGACTCCCAATCCGACACCGATGCTGGTCGTCGCCGCGGTACTCGAGGCGGCGATCGCAATGCCGTCCATGACACCGAGGGATTTGCGGAAGGCCGTCGCCCTGGCCGCGCCGGCCGCGCCGTCGTTCACTGTTGCCATCTGCGTCGCTTTCGCTCGAAGGGTGGGATGGGTGCGATGCCACGCGCCGATCCGGACTTGTCATGCCCGGTGCCTGGGCTTTCGCTCCCTGCCTGTGACATGCAACACTGTCGGTGTCGACACGGTCAACGGTGTTGGCATACGGCAGGTGTGAGGGAAGGAGCCCCGGAATTGGCGAAGCAGATGGTCTCGGACTCGCCCACGAGGAGGCGCAGGCCGACGAAACAGGGTGTGGTTCTCTCGGAGCAGGCGATCATCGAGACGGCGCTGCGATTGCTGCGGCATCACGGCAGCGCAGGGTTGTCCGCCCGCCGTCTCGGGGCTGCGCTGGGGGCCGACCCGAGCACCCTGTACCGCTACTTTCGCGGCATCGACGACCTGACGTTGGCGATCGCCGACGAGCTGATCGGCCGGTCGTTTCACGGGTGGGAACCCACGGGGGACTGGTGGCGGGACCTGTACGCACTCGGAATACGTTCGCATGCGGCGTATCTGGACCACCCGCAGGCGGCAGTCCTGTCGGCCAGCAGAGTCAGCGGCCGCGCCTCCGAGCAAGCCGCAGTCGACACGATTCTCGGAATACTGCGTGAGGCGGGCTTTCCCGACGGTACAGCCGTCCGCCTCTATCGCGCGTTCGTGGATCAGATGCTGGCGTTCGCCGCACTCGACGGCGCCGAACTCGCGCTACCCGACGACGTCCGCGAGTCCGACCGGGAACTGTGGCGATCGTCCTACACCCAACTGCCTGCTGAGACCCACCCGAACATCGCGGCGACCGCGGGACTTCTGGTGGAACTCTCCGACCGCAGCGCGTATCCCGACGCGCTCGAACTGTTCCTCGACGGCGCACGCGCCCTGCTTCAGCGACTCGACGAGGCGCGGCGCCCGGAGGGCGCATGATCCCGACCTTCATCGGTGACTCCCGGGTCGCGGACGTCGTCGGCGACGTTCCACAGGGCCTCAGCCGGCGGCGAGCGGCACCAGGGTGAAGTGGCCGACTCCGCGGGCCGCCGAGAACACCTCCCACGACATCGGCCCGCCGGGACCGCGACCCTCCCCGTACCGGAGATCGAAGGCGGGATCTACCGGCTCCAGCCGGTAATCGAAGAAGGCGTAATTCGCGCGCAGCAGCGTTCGCGCCGGCTCGGAGGCCTCGGCGAGGCGCGGCACCAACCGGTCCTCGACCACCAACCCGCGGTCGGAGAACTCGTCGACGATCACGCATTCACAGAAGTACGCAAGCGTGCCGATCTCACCCGGAGACCGGACCGGTGCGTCCCCGACGAGCGTCCCGACCGCACGGCCGACCCGCTCGTAGTCCTGCGCGCTCGCCCAGTTACCGAAAATGGGTGGTGCCTCCCACGGAAGACCGCCCTCGACGTCGAAATACACCGCGCCGACGCCCAGCACGGCGAGCGCACCGGCCAGCGCACCGGCGGCGGCGCGGTCCGTCGTGTCGCGAGCAGCCGTCCAGTGGATGCCGGCGGCGAGGACGGCGAACATCGCCAGTGTCGTCGCGGGCGCCACGTAGTACCAGTGGTACGGCACGGTGTCGAGGACGACGTAGGCGACGTAGTAGAGGGCGCCGGACAGCCCGAGCGCGAGCACCGCTCCCGGTACCGGCAGCGGTCGCGTCCGGTAGCGGGCGTACGAGAAGAGTGCGAGGAGAAGCAGGACGAGTCCGAGTGCTGCGGGCCCGAATGCGGCGACGGTCCGCCACGGGTTGGACTCGAAGTACATGACCGGTCCCGTGAGGTAGTTGTAGCCGCCCACGTCGGAGGCCTGGCCCTGTTTGATCAGGAAGGTGTCGGGCAGGGCCGAACCGAGGACGAGCCAGCTGAACAGGTACCACGGCGCGGCGATCGCGGCGAAGCCCCCGAGGGCCTGCCGCACCTGGCCGCGAATCGCCGGCGACAGGGCCGCGATGACGAGAACGAACACGAGCAGGTCCAGTCGTACCAGCGCCGCCGTGCCCGCGGCCGCACCGAACCACGCGGCCCGGCCATCGAGCGCGAACCACACCATCACCGCGACCGCGGCAGGGATCAAAAGCACCTCGAGCCCGACCGCCGACAACACGAACGGGTTGAACACCACCAGTGCACCGGCGAGCACAGCCCAGAACGGTCCGAGTCCGAGTCGCCGGCCGATCCGGGCCAGCACCCACCCCAGCAGTGCGGTGACCGCGACGTTGAGCATTCCGAGTGCGAGCAGCGGATCGCCCGGGCCCCACAACCGGGTCAGGAACGTCAGCGCGCCGAGCACCAGCACGTTCAGCGGGGACGTCGACGTGTTCGCGGTCAGGCCGTGCACGATCGCCCACTCGCCGTGGACGGCCAGGTTCCGGGCAGCCGACAGGCTGATGTACGCATCGTCGGTGAGGCTGCCGGACACGACCCAGAACAGCACGGCCGCCACCACAGCGCCGGATGCGGCGAGGATCGCCGGCGCCCGGTACGAGTTCGCGACCGGCGGCGGGGTGGACCGATCGAGCGGCGGGTTCAGCAATCCTGTAGACACCGCGACATCGTAGAGGGCAGGCGAGAGCGCCGCGCAGCCACCGAACCCGAACGTGACGAGGTCGTGCGCGCGGTGAGTGTTTAGCGGCGCGGATTGACGGGAAATCGACGGCGCAGGGTCGGAGGCGCAACCGGTGGCACACCCGGTCCAGGTTCCGCGGGTTGAGTCCCCAGGCCGCGGGACCGCCCGCCGCCGATGGTTCCCGGCGTGCTAGTCGCTGAATTCGCCCATCGCGGGCGACCATTCGCGGATCTGCACGTTCGCCACCAGATTCTCCTCGGCGAACGGATCGTGCGCGAACACGCGCGCGACCGCGCCCTCGTCCTCGGCGTCGACTATGAACAGCGCACCGTGGCCGCTCGCGAGAGGCCCGCTCGAGCGCATGATCTTGCGACGGAGAAGTTCGGAGAGCCACGCACGGTGCTGTGTTCGGTGATCGTCGCGAAGGGCCGACGTCTCGGGGCTGTACGTGTACTCCACGACGAACAGGGGCATGGGTCCTCGCTCAGCCGTGGTCGATGTAGGACTCGAGCTGGTCGCGTTCGGTCTGCAATTCGCCGATCCGGCTCTTCACCACGTCGCCGATGCTGACGATGCCGACCAACTGGCCGTCGACGATCACCGGCAGGTGCCGGATCCGGCGTTCGGTCATGGTCTCGGCGAGACTGTCCACGGTGTCGGTCGGCAGGCAGGCGAACACCGACGTGGTCATGATGTCCACGACCCGCGCATTCAGGATGTCGGGGCCGCGTTCGTGGATGCGGCGCACGATGTCGCGTTCGGTGACGATCCCGACGACGGAGTCGTTCTCCGTGACCACCAGTGCCCCGACGTTGTGCCGGGCGAGCTCGCCGATCAGGGTGCTGACCGACATATCCGGATCCACCGTCACCACGGCCGGACCCTTGTTCCGCAACACATCCGCGATTCGCATCTGGACACCCCGATCCCTGGGCTCTCCCACTGTCCGCCGACTCGATCATAGGCAGACTTCGAGCGTATGCCAGGGCTAATGGAGGTCTTGGTTTGGTTATCCACTCGTGACCGCCCCGTCCCGCGGGCTGCGCGCGCACCCGGAGCGCGGTGTTAGGTTGGCGCTGTGCCGATCACCGTGCTACTCGTCGACGACCAGGAACTGATGCGGATGGGCCTCAACATGGTGCTCGACGCCCAGGACGACATCACCGTCGTCGGTGAGGCGAGCGACGGCGCGGCCGCCGTCGCCGCGGTCCGCAAACTCGAACCCGATGTGGTGTTGATGGACGTGCGCATGCCGGTGGTGGACGGGGTGAGCGCGACCGCCCAGATCCTGGAGTCCGGGGTCGCGAGCCGCGTGCTGGTGATGACTACGTTCGACCTCGACGAGCACGCCATGGGTGCGTTGCGGGCGGGGGCCAGCGGGTTCCTGCTCAAGGACACCCCGTCGGAAGACCTGGTGTCGGCCATTCGCAGCGTGGCCGCGGGGGATGCCGTGGTGTCGCCGAAGGTGACCCGGCGGTTGCTGGCGAGGTTCCTCGACGACGGTCCGGCGCCGCTGCGCGACCCGGAAGTCCTCGACGTGCTGACCGAACGTGAGCGGGAGGTCCTGCAGTTGGTCGCCACCGGGCTGTCGAACACGGAGATCGCCGCTCAGCTGTTCCTGTCGGAGTCGACCATCAAATCGCACGTGGGCCGGATCCTCACCAAGTTGAACGTCCGCGACCGGGTGCAGGCAGTGGTGCTGGCCTACGAGACGGGCCTGGTGCGACCCGGCTCGTAGGCCGGCGGGTGGGGAAGCGTATTGCCGTCAGACGGTGAAGGTGCCGACGGTCGGGACCACCGTGCACGTGACGGCGTCGGCGTAGCCGACCGTGCCGAACATCGTCGCGAGAACCGTGCCCTTGCCGGTGTCGACGATCTTCGACAGCAGCGGGGTGCCCAAGATCGGCAGTTTGTCGTCGAGTTTCACGATGCCGCCCTGGAACGTGGTCAGGTTGATCCACGCGACGCTGAGTTCGGACGACTGCGGGATCGCGACGTAGGCGGGGATCGCCTGGAAGCGGAGTTGGTTCGCGCTGATCTGGGGGAACAGGTTCGGTCCGCCCTGGGCGCTGGCCAGCGTGACGGTCGCGGGTTTGTCGGCGACGCCGCACCCGAGGGTGGGGGACGGGTACATGAAGTCCTGCGGCGTGGTGAGTCCGACTTCGAGCACGTCCTTCGGGATGAACACGCTGGCGCCGAGAAGTGCGTCGACGGCGGCGGTCGCGGCGGGGGAGACCTCGGTGGCCAGCGCCTGCAGTTCGGCGGCGCCCTTTGCGAAGTCGGCGACCGGTGCTGCCGACGCCGGTCCCGAAGACAGCATGCCGAAGGCGGCTGCGGACGCGAGAACGATTGCGGCTCGGCGGAAGACTGTGGGACGAGTCATTTCGGCTCCTCGTTGTGCGCGGGATCGGAAGACCCCCATCGCAGTGAACTGCATCATGCCCAGAGTCTCAATGTCAACTTGAGGGTTAGCATCGTGCCCGCTTCGATATCTGCGGCCGGGAGAAAATCGGCGCCGTCGAACGTTGAACGAGCAGACGGTTGACCCCAGACCCTCGATGAACCGGCCGTCCGAAAGGGGGCGTCATGTACGCCGCACTGTTCCTGTTGTACGTAGTGGTGGAGATCGCCGCGCTCGTCCTGGTCGGTCACGCGATCGGCGTGCTGTGGACGGTGCTCCTCCTGCTCGGGGGAACGCTGATCGGACTGCTGCTGATGCGGTCGCAGTGGCGTCGTGTGATGGACGGCCTGCGCCGGGCGGCGGGCGGCGACGGATCCCCGGGGGCCGCGGTCGCGGACGGTGCACTCGTCGCGCTGGGCTCCGCCCTGATGTTCGTTCCCGGCCTGGTCACCTCGGTGCTCGGCCTGCTCTTCCTCATTCCCCCCACCCGGTGGGCCCTCCGGCCCGTCGTGGTCCTGCTGGCGGGCCGCCGCGCCGCGACCGTCGCGGCCGGGGCCGAGGCCTTCGCGCGGGCACCCCGGCGCGGTCGCGGCGAGGTGATCGAGGGAGAGGTGGTCGACGAGGTCTTCGAGGGCGAAGTGATCGACGAGGACCCCCGAACCCCGACCCGTGATCCCCGCGTTCTGCCCTAAGAGGCAGACTGGTTGCCTGTGACTACACAACTGCTGGTCGGCGGCCGAATCTACAGTTCCTTTGCTCCAGACGCCACGTCGATGGCAGTGACCGACGGCGTCGTGTCGTGGGTCGGCGACGACCGCGCGGCCCGCGCGCTGCACCCCGGCGCCGACGTGGTCGACCTCGGCGGGGCGTTCGTCACACCGGCGTTCGTCGACACCCACGTGCACGTCACGGCGCTCGGCCTGAACATCGTCGGACTCGACCTGGTGGGGGTCGGTTCGCTCCGCGAGTGCCTCGACCGGCTCGCGTCCTTCGCCCGCACCCATTCCGACGCGGTCATCTGGGGACACGGCTGGGACGAATCGGCGTGGCCGGAAGGCACTGGCCCGACCACGACGCAACTCGACGAGGCCGCCCCCGGACGCACTGTGTACCTGTCCCGGATCGACGTCCACTCGGCCGTGTGCTCGACGGCCCTGCGCCGGTCGGTCCCGGATCTGAGCGAGACCTCGGGGTTCTCGTCCGAGGGGCCGCTGACCTTCGAAGCGCACCACGCCGCCCGCACCGTCGCCCGCTCGCTGTTGACGGCCGGGCAGCGGTCCGCCGCCCGCGTCGCCGCCCTCGACGCCATCGCCTCGCGCGGCATCGTCGCGGTCCACGAGTGCGGCGGACCCGACATCGCCGGACTCGACGATTTCCGTGAACTCCTCGCCACCCCGCACGGCGTCGAGGTCCGCGGCTACTGGGGTGAGGCGGTCACCGACGCCGACGAGGCCAGGAAGTTGCTCGACGCCACCGGCGCGCACGCGCTGGGCGGCGACCTGTTCATCGACGGATCCCTCGGCTCGCACACGGCGTGGCTCAGCGAACCCTATGCGGACCTGGACGGCGGCACCGGCAAGAGCTACCTCGGAGTCGACGAGATCGCCGCGCACGTGCGCGCCTGCACGATCGCCGGCATCCAGGCCGGGTTCCACGTCATCGGCGACGCCGCCGTCCGGGCCGCGGTCGACGCGTTCGCCGTCGTCGCCGACGAGTTGGGCGGTCCCGCGGTCGCGGCCGCCGGGCACCGACTCGAGCACGCCGAAATGATGACCGGTGACGACGCGGCGCGGCTGGCGCAGTGGGGTGTGATCGCCAGCGTCCAGCCCGCATTCGACGCCCTGTGGGGCGGAACCGACGGCCTGTACGCGCAGCGCCTCGGAACCGAGCGTGCCGTCACCCTCAACCCGTTCGCCGCCGCCGCTTCCGCCGGGGTGTCGCTCGCACTGAGTTCCGACGCACCCGTCACCCCGGTCGAACCCTGGGCGATGCTGCGCGCGGCCGTCCACCACCGCACACCCGGCAGCGGGATCTCCCCGCGCGCCGCGTTCTCGGCCGCCACCCGCGGTGCGTGGCGTGCCGGCGGGGTCCGCGACGGGCTCGCCGGGACGCTCGCTCCGGGTGCGCCGGCGTCGTACGCCGTGTGGGATGCGGGCGAACTGGTGGTCAGTGCCCCCAAGGATTCTGTGCAGCGGTGGTCGACCGATCCCCGGTCCCGGGTGCCCGCCCTGCCGCGTCTCGAGGACGACGCACCCACGCCGGTCCTGCTGCGTTCGGTTCACCGGGGGAGCGTCGTCCATGAGCGGTAGCACGACGGCACGCTGGACCACCGGAAAGCGGGGCGTGCTCGTGCGCTCCGTCCTGTCGGTGGCCGCAGGATTCCTCGTCTTCGGCGGATTTCCGCCCCGCCCCCTGTGGTTTCTCGCTCCCGTCGGCATCGCCCTGCTGACGCTCGTCCTCACCGGTGCCGGCGGCGCGGCGCCGCGGCTGCGCGCGGGCTTCGGCTACGGCTACCTCGCGGGACTCGGTTTTCTCGTGCCGCTGCTCCCGTGGATCGGGGTATTCGTCGGTGCCCTCCCGTGGCTCGCGCTCGCAGCGGTCGAGTCGCTGTTCATCGGACTGTTCGGCGTACTCGCCGTGCTGGTCTCCCGGCTGCGCTGGGCGCCGCTGTGGATCGCGGCGTGCTGGTCGCTGACGGAATGGCTGCGGGCGAGCGTGCCGTTCGGCGGCTTCCCGTGGGGGCGGTTGGCGTTCGGCCAGTCGGAGGGCTGGTTCCTGCCGCTCGCGAGCATCGGGGGTTCCCCGCTGCTCAGCTTCGCCGTCGCGCTGACCGGCGCCGGACTGGCGTCCGTCGCGGTGACGGTGCGGGCCCGGTCGGGCGGCGCCACGAACTGGGTGCGGCCGCTCGCAGGCGGTCTGGTCGCCGCGCTCGCCGCGACGGTCGTCTCCCTCGCGCTGTGGCCGGCACTGCCGGGAATGGACTCGGGCGACCGGACGATCACCGTCGCCGCGATCCAGGGCAGCGTCCCCAAACTCGGTCTCGACTTCAACGACCAACGCAAACGCGTCCTCGACAATCACGTGAACCGCACCCTCGAACTCGCCGACGACGTGGCGTCGGGCGCGGCGCCGCAACCCGACCTCGTCGTCTGGCCCGAGAACGCATCCGACATCGACCCGCTGCGCAACGCCGACGCCGCCGCGGACATCTCCCGCGCGTCCGAGGCGATCGGCGCACCCATCCTGGTGGGCGCGGTGCTCGTGAACTCCGACCGCACCACCACCAACTCGGTGATCGTGTGGGACGGCGACGCCGGACCGCAGGAGCGGCACGACAAGAAGATCATCCAGCCGTTCGGCGAATACCTGCCGTATCGCGGATTCTTCCGGCACTTCTCCTCGTACGCCGACCGCGCCGGCAACTTCGTTCCCGGCGACGGTGACGGCGTCGTCCACGCGAACGGGATCGCGGTCGGCGTCGCGACCTGCTACGAGGTCGCCTTCGACCGGGCGTTCGAGCAGTCGGTGCGCAGCGGCGCCGAACTCCTCGCGGTCCCCACCAACAACGCCACGTTCGGCGACACCGAAATGACCTACCAGCAACTGGCCATGTCGAAGGTGCGGGCCGTGGAGCACGGGCGCGCCGTCGTCGTGGCCGCCACCAGCGGTGTGAGCGCGATCATCGGACCCGACGGGGCCACGGTGGCGGAAACTCCGCTCTTCGTCCCCGCGGCCCTGGTGTCGCAGGTGCCGCTGAGCACCGGTACTACGCTGGCTAGTCGGCTCGGCCCGATTCCGGAGATTCTTCTCTGTGTCGGCGCCGTCGCTGCCGTCGCGTTCGCCGTGGTGCAACGACGACGCACCGTTCGCACACTGAGTCACAGCAGTACCGAGAAGGCGCCGGCAGATGCCGGCAGGGAGGATCCTCATGACATCGGAGACCGGTTCCGGGCAGAGCGGGGCACCGAGCGCACGGACTCTGGTGATCATTCCGACGTATGACGAGCGGGAGAATCTCGGCCCGATCGTGCGGCGCCTGCATGCGGCGCTGCCGCGGACGCATGTTCTCGTCGTCGACGACGGCAGCCCCGACGGCACCGGAGACGTCGCGGATGCCCTCGCGTCGAACGACGACGCCGGTCGCATCCACGTGATGCACCGGACGGAGAAGAACGGTCTCGGCGCCGCCTACATCGCCGGCTTCCGGTGGGGCCTGGACCGCGACTACACCGTGCTCGTCGAAATGGACGCCGACGGCAGCCACGCCCCGGAACAGTTGCATCGCCTGCTCGAGCAGGTCGATGCCGGTGCCGACCTCGTCCTCGGGTCGCGGTACGTGCCGGGCGGCACGGTGGTCAACTGGCCGAAACACCGCGAGTGGCTGTCACGCGGCGGGAACATCTACTCACGGCTGGCCCTCGGCGTGAAGATCAAGGACATCACCGGCGGGTACCGCGCATACCGCCGTGAGGTGCTCGAGAAGCTCGACCTCGCCGCGGTGGAGTCACACGGCTACTGCTTCCAGGTGGACCTGGCTTGGCGGGCCATTCAGGAGGGCTTCACGGTCCGTGAGGTTCCGATCACGTTCACGGAGCGGGAGATCGGTGAATCCAAGATGAGCGGCGGGATCGTCCGCGAGGCCCTCCTCAAGGTCACCCAGTGGGGGCTGCGGAACCGGATCGCCCGGATCAAGGGTGTGGCCGCCGGATAGCTCCCGGCCGACCGCTGCCCCATTCCTTCTCCGGAAGGCGTGGGGCAGTTCTACGTAGACCGCCGACAAACATGATGTACATGGGAATATGCCCGAGATGTCCACATCGTGAGACACGTTGAAACGGTCCGAACCGCTCGTCCGATAGGAACCTGAAGCGTACTCCCGGGTAATGTTCGGTAAATTCCCAGGTTCGCGGGTCACTATGAGTTTCTTGGGTGGCCGGTGGGTTCTTCCCACCGCCGGAGTGGGAAGAGGACGAACAAGGTGGTCGAAGCTGTACCGGGTGGTGACGTGACCGCGGAAGGTCGCATTCCGGACGGTGCATTTCCGCTCTCCGCCGCTCAGCGGGGCATGTGGTTCGCCCAGCAGCTCGATCCCGCAGTGCCCGTCAACATCGCGCAGTGCGTCGAACTGGTGGGTGCCCTCGACGTCCCGCTGCTGTCGGAGTCGCTGATCGCCGCGGGCCGCGAACTCGGCTCCGCCTTCCTCCGCCTCGTCGAGGTCGACGGAGTTCCCTACCAGCTGATCGATCCGACGCTGGAGGCATCGGTCAGGTTGGTCGACCTGCAGCACGAGCCCGATCCGAGGGCGGCGGCCACGGAGTGGATGCGGCGGGAGTACACCACCCCGCTCGACGTGTGCCGCGACCGGCTGGTGACCTCGGCGGTCCTGCGGATCGGGCCGAACCACCACTACTGGTACTGCCGCGTGCACCACGTCGCACTCGACGGCATGGGCTCGGTGACGCTCGTCGACCGGACCGCGGAGCTGTACACCGCGGCCGTCGAGGGGCGCACTGTGGCGCCGTCCAAGGCCGCCGAACTCACCGACGTCGCCCGCGTCGACGACGACTACCGGACGTCGTCGCGCTACCTCGCCGACCGGGAGTACTGGTCCGACCGGGCATCTACCCTCGGCGAACCGCACAGCCTCGTCGACCGGACCGCCCCCGCGCGGGCACGCAGCCGCACGACGGGCGGCCAGATCCCCGGCCCCCTCGTCGACCACCTCGACGCCGCGACGAACCGCCACGACTCGTCGGCCGCCTTCGAAGTCATCGCCGCCTTCGCCGCTTACCTCGCCCGAATGACCGGACGCGAAGAGGTCGCGGTCAGTCTGCCCGTCACCGCCCGCACCACCGCGCTGCTCCGCCGCTCCGGCGGCATGGTGTCCAACGTCGTCCCGCTTCGCCTGCACGTGCGCCCGGACATGACGAACGCCGATCTGGTGGCAGCGGTCCGATTGGAGGTCACCGCGGCGCTCCGGCACCAGCGGTACCCGCACATCGACATCCGGCGCGACGCCGCCACCGATCATCAGGGCTTCTACGGCCCACTGATCAACGTCATGCTGTTCCACACCGAGATCACCCTCGGCAGCATCGTCGGCCGCCTCGAACTGCTGTCCACCGGCCCCATCAGCGACCTCGCCGTCAACGTCTACCACGGCGTCGCCGGCACCAGCCTCAACCTCGACCTCGAGGCCAACCCGGACCTGTACTCCGAAGACGCCCTCCACGCCCGCTTCACCCGATTCCTCGGCGCTTTCCTCACCTCCGACACCGGCGCCCCGCGCCTGATCGGCGACCTCGAGATCCTCGACGACGACGAACGCCGCAACCTGGTTCCGGCCACCGGACGCGCCGGATTCGCACCGGTCACGCTGCCGGACCTGCTTGCCGGCGCCGTCCGCGGCAACCCGGACGGTGACGCCCTCGTCGCGCCCGGGCCCGGGCCATCCGCCGACACTCTCAGCTACCGCGCCCTGGACGACACCTCGAACCGGCTCGCCCGTCTCCTGATCGACCTCCAGGTCGGCCCGGAGATCGTGGTGGCGTTGGCATTGCCGCGGTCGCGGGAGTCGGTGTCGAGTGTGTGGGCGGTGGCGAAGGCGGGAGCGGCGTTCGTTCCGGTCGATCCGAACTATCCGGCTGACCGCATCGCGTTCATGCTGGAGGATTGTGGTGCGCCGATCGGTGTCACGACGGCGGCATTGCGGGCGGGTTTGCCGGATTCGACACTGTGGTTGGTTCTCGACGACGACGAATTTTTGTCGGCCGTTGCCGCATATCCGGCGGATGCGGTGACCGATGCCGATCGGACGCGGGCGTTGTCGGTGGATCATCCGGCATATGTGATTTACACCTCGGGGTCGACGGGACGGCCGAAGGGTGTGGCGGTCACGCATCGGGGTCTGGTGAATCTGGCGGCGGACGAGCGGGTTCGGCTCGGGGTGTCGGCGGGTTCGCGGGTGTTGCATTTCGCGTCGCCGAGTTTCGATGCGTCGGTGTTCGAGTTGGTGATGGCGGTGTGTGCGGGGGCGACGCTGGTGGTGGCGCCGACCACGATTTTTGGTGGGTCGGAGTTGGCGGAGTTTGTGGCCGACCACGAGGTGTCGCATGCGTTCTGCACGCCGGCGGCGTTGGCGTCGCTGGATCACCGTGGTCTGGACCATCTGCGGACTGTGGTGGTGGCGGGTGATGTGTGTCCGCCGGAGTTGGTGGCGCGGTGGGCGCCGGGCCGGGTGATGGTCAATGCGTACGGTCCGAGTGAGACGACGATCATGTCGTCGGCGACGGGTCCGCTGGTGCCCGGACAGGCGGTGAGTGTCGGGTCACCGACCGTGGGTGTCGATCTCGTCGTCCTCGATGAGCGGTTGCGTCCGGTCCCGGTCGGGGTGCGCGGTGAGCTGTATGTCCTCGGCTCCAGCTTGGCTCGGGGGTATGTGCGCCGGGCGGGGTTGACGGCGGGACGGTTTGTGGCGTCGCCGTTCGGTGTGGGTGGCCGGATGTATCGCACGGGTGATGTGGTCCGTTGGGTGGCCTCGCAGGGCGGGTCTTGGGTTCTGGAGTTTTTGGGCCGTAGTGATTTTCAGGTGAAGGTCCGGGGGTTCCGGATCGAGTTGGGTGAGATCGATGCGGTGTTGGCGTCGCATCCGGTGGTGGAGTTCGCGCACACGGTCGGCTATGACGACGGGAGCGGAAATACTCGCTTGGTGTCGTATGTGCTGCCGGCGCCGGCAGCGGACATCGAAACCCGGGTGTTGTCGGAGTTCGTCGGGGAGCGTCTTCCCGGGTACATGGTGCCGTCGTCGATCGTGGTGTTGGATTCGCTGCCGTTGACCCCGGCGGGCAAACTGGACCGCAACGCCCTGCCTGCACCGGTATTCGCCGCACGCTCGGCCGACATCGTGCGCCCGAGAACGGTCACCGAGGAGATCCTTCTCGGAATCTTCCGCGGCGTCCTCGGTCTGCCCGAACTGAGCGTCGACACCAGCTTCTTCGACCTCGGCGGCAACTCGCTGACGGCCACCCAGGTCGTGTCCCGGGTGAACGCCGCCCTTGGTGTGCGGATCGGGGTCCGGGACCTCTTCCAGTCGCCGTCGGTGGCGCAACTGGCGGCCTCGGTGGTGGGCGCCGCGCCGCAATCCGACCCGCGGCCGGTGCTGGAGGCGCGGGAACGACCCGACCGCGTGCCCCTGTCCGTTGCGCAGCAACGAATGTGGTTCCTCAACCAGTTCGACACCTCCTCGGCCGCCTACAACCTGCCGATTTCCCTGAGGCTTACCGGCGCACTCGACCGCGACGCCCTGCGCAGGGCGCTCGACGACGTCCAGGAACGGCACGAGGCGCTCCGCACCGTCTACCCCGACAGCGCGGACGGACCCCATCAGCTGATCACCCCCGCCGTGAGCGTGCTACCCGCAGACGGCCCGGCCGACGTCGCCACCGAGTCGCTCACCGCCGCGGTGACGGCCCTCGGCGGCGCAGGATTCGACCTCACCACCGATACGCCGATGCGCGCCGGGCTGTTCCGCGAGGCGCCGGACCGGCACGTCCTCGTCCTCGTCGTCCACCACATCGCCGCCGACGGCTGGTCGATGACACCACTGGCCGCCGACGTGATGCTCGCGTACGCTGCGCGCGTCGCCGGTCACGCGCCCACCTGGGCGCCCCTGCCGGTGCAGTACGCCGACTACAGCCTGTGGCAGCGTGAGCTGCTGGGGTCGGAGGACGACCCGAACAGCCTGTCCGCCAAGCAGATCTCCTACTGGCGGTCGGCGCTCGCCGGAGTGCCGCAGGTGATCGAACTGCCCACCGACCGGACCCGGCCCGCCGACATGTCGCACCGCGGTGGCCGCGTCGAGTTCACGATCCCCGCTGACGTCCACCGGCGTCTCCTCGATCTGGCGCAGAGCACCGGCACCACCTCGTTCATGGTGACGCACGCCGCGCTGGCCGTGCTGCTGCGCCGCCTGGGTGCCGGGTCCGACATCGTGATCGGCACCCCCGTCGCCGGTCGCGGCGAGGAAGCGCTCGACCATCTCGTCGGCATGTTCGTCAACACCCTCGTACTCCGGACCGCCGTCGAACCCGCCGACACGTTCGGGGACGTGCTGGCCCGGGTGCGCGACGCCGACCTCGCCGCGTTCCAGCACGGCGACGTCCCCTTCGAGCGCCTCGTGGAGGTGCTCAGTCCCGCCCGGTCGTCCGCGCATCATCCGCTGTTCCAGGTGATGCTCACGTTCCAGAACACCGCGAACACCCGGGTGGAACTCGACGGGCTCGAGGTCGAGGCCGCCGAGATCGACGTCCAGGTGGCGAAGTTCGACCTGCAACTCACCGTCGTCGAGCAGTTCGACTCCGCCGGCGACGCCGCAGGTCTGGCCGTGCAACTGTCCTACGCGACAGATCTGTTCGACCACACCACGGCCGAGTCGATCGGCGAACGATTCGCCCGGCTCCTCGACGCGGTCGCAGGCAACCCGCCGGTCGCCGTCGGCGACCTCGACCTCCTCGCGGCGGGGGAACGCGCCGCCCTCACCGCGGCCAACGCAACGCACCGTCCGGTGCTGGCGGACACCCTGGTGTCGCTGTTCGCAGCCCAGGCCGCCGCCACCCCGGATGCCGTGGCGCTGGTGTTCGACGATCGGCGGCTGACCTACGCCGAGTTCGACGAGCAGACCGACCGACTCGCCCGCCACCTGATCCGGAACGGGGTGGGACCGGAGTCCGTCGTCGCGGTCGGGATGCGGCGCTCGATCGACCTGCTCGTCGCCGTCTACGCGATCGTGAAGGCAGGCGCAGCGTATCTGCCGATCGATCCCGACCATCCGGTCGAGCGCACCGCGTACGTGCTCGACACCGCACAGCCGGTCTGTGTGCTGACACGCGCCGCCGACGACACGACGTTCTCCACCGCGGCACTCGTGGAGTACATCGACACCCTCGACCTCCCCGAGGAGGACTCGGAACCGGTCGCCCCCGCGCTCACCGCGGCGAACACGGCGTACGTGATCTTCACGTCCGGCTCGACGGGTCGTCCGAAGGGGGTCGCGGTCACGCACGGCGCGATCGTGAACCGGCTGCTGTGGATGCAGCACGAATACGCCCTGACCAGCTCGGATATCGTTCTGCAGAAGACCCCGGTGACGTTCGACGTGTCGGTGTGGGAGCTGTTCTGGCCGCTGCAGGTCGGGGCGTCCCTGGTGATCGCCGCACCGGACGGGCACCGCGATCCCGATTACCTCGCCACCCTCATCCGCCGGCACCGCGTCACCACCACGCATTTCGTGCCGTCGATGCTGTCGGTGTTCACTGCTGAACCGGCTGTGGTGCAGTGTGATTCGTTGCGGTTGGTGTTCTGTTCGGGGGAGGCGCTGACGCCGGAGCAGGTGTCGCGGTTCCGGGCGGTCAGTGGTGCGGGTCTGCACAATCTGTACGGGCCGACGGAGGCTGCCGTCGACGTGACGTACTGGGAGACCGGTGCGTCGGACACATTCTCTGTCCCGATCGGTCGTCCGGTGTGGAACACCCAGTTGCATGTGCTCGATGCCCGGTTGCATCCGGTGCCGAACGGGGTGGCGGGGGAGCTGTATCTGGCGGGTGACCAGTTGGCGCGGGGGTACCTCGGCCGCGTCGATCTCACCGCGGATCGGTTCGTGGCGAACCCGTTCGCCGCGGGTGGGCGGATGTATCGGACGGGGGATCTGGTGCGTCGCCGGGCCGACGGGGCGTTGGAGTATCTGGGTCGTACGGATTTCCAGGTGAAGTTGCGGGGGCAGCGGATCGAGTTGGGTGAGATCGAGGCGGCCCTGGAGACGCATCCGGATGTGGTGCAGGCGGTTGTGGTGGTGCACCGGGACGAACGCGGCGAGGAAGCCCTCGTCGCCTACACGGTCGGTGCCGCGAACACCGAGGCGGCGGATCTCCGAGACCACGTTGCCCGGGTGCTGCCGTCGTACATGATTCCGGCGCAGGTCGTGCACCTGGACACGCTGCCGCTGTCGGTGAACGGAAAACTCGACCGTAAGGCCCTGCCCGCACCGAATCTCGACACCGCGACCGCTGAATACGTGGCACCGCGGACCCCCGCCGAGGTGGTTGTCTCCGACGTGTTCGCCGAGATCCTGGGTGTCGAGCGGGTCGGCATCCACGACCACTTCTTCGACCTCGGCGGCAACTCCCTCGTCGCCACCCGCCTGGTATCGCGACTGCGCAACGCACTCGGCGTCCCGGTGTCGCTGCGCGATGTCTTCGATGCGCCGACCGTCGGCGGGCTCGCACAGAGACTCGACGGGGCCGACCCTGCGGCGCACCTCGCGCCTCCCGCACTGACTCCGCGGAAGCGGCCCGAGCAGGTGCCGTTGTCGCCAGCCCAGCAACGCGTGTGGTTCCTCAACCAGTTCGACACCGCGAGTCCGGTCTACAATCTGCCTCTCGCCGTGCGGTTCTCGGGTGACCTCGACATCACGGCACTGAGTCGCGCGCTCCGCGACGTACTGCACCGGCACGAATCGCTGCGCACCGTGTTCCCCGCCTCGGACGCCGGCCCCTGGCAGCGCATCCGCGACGTCCACGACGCCGACCTCGACCTCACCGTCGCCGAGGTGACGGAGGCCGACCTCCCCGCCGCGATCCGGGGATTCGCCCTCGCCGGCTTCGATGTCACCACCGAGATTCCGGTACGCGCTCAACTGCTGCGCGTGCGGAACGACGAACACGTGCTCGTCCTGGTGGTGCACCACATTGCCGCCGACGGATGGTCGTTTGCGCCGCTGTCCCGCGACCTGATGCTCGCGTACGCCGCGCACAGCGGCGGCCACGAACTGCAGTGGACGCCGCTGCCCGTGCAGTACGCCGACTACACACTCTGGCAGCGCGAACTCCTCGGCGACGAGGACGACCCGGACTCGCGGGCCGCCCGCCAACTCGCGTATTGGGGAACCGCGCTGGCCGGGCTGCGGGACAGCCTCGACCTGCCCACCGACAGGCCGCGACCCACCGTCGCGTCGAAGCACGGCGCCACCCTGTCGTGGGAGATTTCCGCCGAACTGCACGAACGCCTGCTAAACCTGGCCCGCACACAGAACGCCACCCTGTTCATGGTCGCGCACTCCGCACTGTCGGTACTGCTCAGCCGGCTCAGCGCGACCACCGACATCGCCATCGGCACGCCCGTCGCCGGCCGCGGCGACCGCGACCTCGACGACCTGGTCGGCATGTTCGTCAACACCCTCGTGCTCCGCGCACAACTGGACCCGGCTTCGTCGTTCACCGAACTACTGCAGCAGGTCCGAGACGTGGACCTCTCCGCGTTCGCGCACACGGATGTGCCGTTCGAACGTCTGGTGGAGCACCTGAACCCCACCCGCACGGCAGCACACCACCCGCTGTTCCAGGTGGCGCTGTTCTTCCAGAACCACGCCCCCACGCACCTCGAACTCCCCGGCCTGTCGGTGTCGAGTCAACCGATCCTTCCCGACGTCGCCGCGTTCGACCTGCAACTCGTCCTCACCGACACCCACGCCGCCGACGGGCGACCCGGCCCCATCGCCGCCGAATTCAACTACGCCACCGACCTGTTCGACGAGAGCACGGTCCGCTCGTTCGGTGCACAGTTCGTCCGGATCCTCGAGGCCGTCACAGTTGCACCGCAGACGCCGGTCGGCGACATCGCGATCGCGGACCCCGCCACACGCATCCGAGAACTGTCCGGATGGAACGCCACCGACCACGACGTCCCCCTCACCACACTGCCGGATCTGTTCGACGCGCAGGTGGCGCGGACTCCCGAAGCCCCGGCACTGGTTTTCGAGGGCGTCTCCCTCACCTATGCGGAATTCGATGCTCGGGTGAATCAGCTTGCCCGGTATCTGATCTGGTGTGGTGTGGGGCCGGAGTCGAGGGTCGCGTTGGCGATGCGGCGCTCGCTGGACCTGGTGGTGGGAATGTACGCGGTGGTGAAGGCGGGCGGTGCCTACGTGCCCGTCGACCCCGACCATCCCGTCGACCGCATCGGGTACGTGCTGGAGTCTGCCAGGCCGGTACGCGTTCTGACCAGTACCACGGATCACAGTGCAGTTCCCTCCGACGTCGACGTGATCACGATCGATGACCTGGACCTGACCGACTACTCCGGCACGCGCATCACCGACGCCGAACGATTGCATCCCTTGCGCGCGGACAATACCGCCTACGTCATCTACACCTCCGGATCGACCGGTAAGCCGAAGGGTGTGGCGGTTGCGCATGCGGCGATTGTGAACCAATTGCTGTGGATGCAGTCGGAGTACGCGTTGACCGGTCGGGATGTGTTGTTGCAGAAGACGGCGACGACGTTCGACGTGTCGGTGTGGGGGTTCTTCTGGCCGTTGCAGGTGGGTGCCACCATGGTGTTGGCGTCTCCGGACGGCCACCGCGATCCGGCGTATCTCGCGGAGGTGATCGACGAACACGGGGTGACGGTGACGGATTTCGTGCCGTCGATGCTCGACGTCTTCGTCGCCGCGGCCTCGGAGGCATCCTGCGCCACACTGCGGCACGTCTTCGTGATCGGCGAGGCACTTCCCCCCGAAACCGCAAGTCGGTTCCGGGCCTTGTCGTCCGCAGGCCTGCACAATCTGTACGGTCCGACGGAGGCGGCGGTGTCGGTGACGTACTGGGAGACGTCCGACACCGACGAGACGACAGTGCCGATCGGGGTTCCGGAGTGGAACACACAGGCGTATGTGCTGGATTCGCGGTTGCATCCGGTTCCGGTCGGGGTGCCGGGTGAGTTGTACCTCGGTGGCGTCCAGTTGGCTCGGGGGTATCTGGGCCGGGTGGATCTGACGTCGGACCGGTTTGTGGCGAATCCGTTCGGTGGTGTCGGGGCGCGGATGTACCGCACCGGTGATCTGGTGCGGCGCCGGCGGGACGGTGTGCTGGACTACATCGGGCGTACCGATTTTCAGGTGAAGTTCCGTGGTCAGCGGATCGAGTTGGGTGAGATCGAGGCGGTGTTGCGGTCGCATCCGGGGGTGACCGGTGCCGCTGTTGTCGTCTACTCGGATGCCGTCACGGGTGATCATCTGGTGGCGTATGTGGTTCCGTCACAAAGTGATGCGGTCGATGCCGCAGGGCTGCGTGCGCATGCCTCGGGCTCGCTCCCGTCGTACATGGTGCCGTCGGCGACGGTGCTGGTCGACGAGTTCCCGTTGAACACGAGCGGGAAGCTGGACCGCAAGGCACTCCCCGCGCCGGAGTTCTCTTCCGCTGCGGGTGAATACACCGCACCGACCACGAGCGTCGAGCACTCCGTTGCCGCGGTGTTCGGCACGGTACTCGGACTCGACCGGGTGAGCGTCCACGACAGCTTCTTCGACCTCGGCGGCAACTCGCTGATCGCGACCCAGCTGGTGTCCCGGATCCGTGGCGAACTGGGTGTCCCGCTCGCGGTGCGGGACCTGTTCGAGTCGCCGACCGTCGCGGAACTCGCGGCCAGACTGTCTCAGTCGACCGGTGCGGACACCCGACTGTCGCTGACCCGGCGGGAACGGCCGGAACGGATTCCGCTGTCGCCGGCCCAGCAGCGCATGTGGTTCCTCAACCAGTTCGATCCGTCGTCCCCGGCGTACAACCTGCCGTTCGCGGTCCGCTTCACCGGGGCACTCGACCGCGTGGCGCTCGCGGCGGCCGTCGCGGACCTGATCGAACGGCACGACACGCTGCGCACCGTATTCCCGGATTCGGCGACCGGACCGCACCAGGTCGTGCGCGACACTGCCGACGCGCTACCGAATCTGACCGTCGCAGACATCGCCGAGGACGAACTGGAGACCGTCCTGGCACGATTCTTCACGACGGGGTTCGACGTCACCACAGACCTGCCGGTCCGCGTCACGTTGCTTCGGGTGGGCGCCGACGACCACGTCCTGGCACTCGTGGTGCACCACATCTGCGGTGACGGCTGGTCGATGGCACCGATGGTCCGCGACGTGATGGTCGCGTACGCGGCCCGCACCCGGGGAGAACGCCCCACCTGGACGCCGCTGCCGGTGCAGTACGCCGATTACGCCCTCTGGCAGCGCGAACTCCTCGGCGACGAATCCGACCCCGAATCCCTCGCCGCCCGGCAGCTCGCCTACTGGACGAACACCCTCGCGGGCATCCCCGAGGAACTGGATCTCCCGACGGACCGGCTGCGACCCGCGGAACAGTCGTATCGCGGTAGGCACGTCGACTTCGTCATCGACGCGTCCACGCACCGCGCGCTGACGGCGCTCGCGCAGTCCCGGCGGGCCACGCTGTTCATGGTGATGCACACCGCGCTCGCCGTGCTGCTCGGACGTCTCAGCGCCTCCTCCGACGTCACCATCGGCACCCCCGTGGCCGGTCGCGGCGAACCCGAACTCGACGATCTGATCGGCATGTTCGTCAACACGGTGGCCCTGCGGACCCACATCGATCCGGGGTCCGCGTTCACCGACCTGCTCGACCACGTCCGGGAGGTGGATCTCGCGGCGTTCTCCCGCGCCGACGTGCCGTTCGAACGGCTGGTGGAGGTGCTCAGCCCCACCCGGCACGCGGCCCGGCATCCGTTGTTCCAGGTGATGCTCACCTTCCAGAACCTCGAGCAGACCGCACTCGAACTCGACGGACTCACCCTGCACGGACTCGACACCGACATCGGCGTCGCGAAATTCGATCTGCACGTGACCCTCGTCGAGCGGTTCGACGCCGCAGGCGACCCCGACGGGATGACTGCGCAACTGACGTACGCAGCCGATCTGTTCGACGAGGACACGGCCGCCTCCATCGCCACCCGATTCACCACGATCCTTGAATTCGTTACCACCGACGCGAGAACGCCGGCCGGTGACATCGCCCTACTCGGCGCCGACGAGCACGCCGCACTGACCCACTGGAACTCGACCGAACACGCGGTCCCCGCGACGACCCTGCCGGATCTGTTCGATGCGCAGGTCGGGCTAACTCCGGGGGCGACGGCCGTGGTGTTCGAGGGAGCCGCGCTGTCGTATGCGGAGTTCGACGAGCGGATAAATCGGCTTGCGCGGTATCTGATCTGGTGTGGTGTGGGGCCGGAGTCGCGGGTCGCGTTGGCGATGCGGCGCTCGCTGGACCTGGTGGTGGGAATGTACGCGGTGGTGAAGGCGGGCGGTGCGTATGTGCCGGTCGACCCGGATCATCCGGCCGATCGCATCGGGTATGTGCTCGACTCGGCGCAGCCCGTCTGTGTTCTCAGCACGTCAGCTGATCGCGGGGATCTTCCGGGCACGTTCGCGGTGCTCGACATCGACGACCTGGATCTCTCGGGATTCGGGTCGAATCCGATCACCGATGCCGACCGGATTTCTCCATTGCGTCCGTTCAACACCGCGTATGTCATCTATACGTCGGGGTCGACGGGGCGGCCGAAGGGTGTGGCGGTTGCGCATGCTGCGATCGTGAACCAGTTGGTGTGGATGCAGTCGGAGTATGGGCTGACCGGTCGGGATGTGTTGTTGCAGAAGACGGCGACGACGTTCGACGTGTCGGTGTGGGGGTTCTTCTGGCCGTTGCAGGTGGGTGCCACCATGGTGTTGGCGTCTCCGGACGGCCACCGCGATCCGGCGTATCTCGCGGAGGTGATCGACGAACACGGGGTGACGGTCACCGATTTCGTGCCGTCGATGTTGGACGTGTTCGTTGCGTCGGTTCCTGCGAGTTCGTGTGGTTCCTTGCGTCATGTGTTCGTGATCGGTGAGGCGTTGCCGCCGGCGACGGTGACACGGTTCGGGGAGTTGTCGACGGCGGGATTGCACAACTTGTACGGGCCGACGGAGGCCGCGGTGTCGGTGACGTACTGGGAGACGTCCGACACCGACGAGGCGACGGTGCCGATCGGGGTTCCGGAGTGGAACACGCAGGCGTATGTGCTGGATTCGCGGTTGCACCCGGTTCCGGTCGGGGTGCCGGGGGAGTTGTACCTCGGTGGCGTCCAGTTGGCGCGGGGGTATCTGGGCCGGGTCGACCTCACATCGGACCGGTTTGTGGCGAATCCGTTCGGTGGTGTCGGGTCGCGGATGTACCGCACCGGTGATCTGGTGCGGCGCCGGCGGGACGGTGTGCTGGACTACATCGGGCGTACCGATTTTCAGGTGAAGTTCCGTGGTCAGCGGATCGAGTTGGGTGAGATCGAGGCGGTGTTGCGGTCGCATCCGGGGGTGACCGGTGCCGCTGTTGTCGTCTACTCGGATGCCGTCACGGGTGATCATCTGGTCGCGTATGTGGTCGGAAAGCCTGCCGGTCAGCTGGATGTGGAGGATCTGCGCCGGCATGCTTCGGGTTCGCTGCCGTCGTACATGGTGCCGTCGGCGACGGTGTTGCTGGACGAGTTCCCGTTGAACACGAGCGGGAAGTTGGACCGCAAGGCCCTGCCCGCACCCGAGTTCACCTCGGATACAACCGAATACGTGGCACCGCGCAACGAGGTGGAACAGGTGCTCGCCGACGTGTTCGCCGGCGTGCTCGGCGCCGGCCGGATCGGTGTCCACGACAGCTTCTTCGACCTCGGCGGCAACTCGCTGTCCGTCACCCGCGTCGCCGCGCGCATCGCCGAGTCGACCGGCACCCGGCTGTCGGTACGGGACGTGTTCGAAGCACCCACCGTGGCCGACCTGGCACTGCGCGTCGACCCCACTACGACGGACGCGCGCCCCGCCCTGACGGCGGCGACCCGGCCCGCCCGCATCCCGCTGTCGCTCGCCCAGCAGCGCATGTGGTTCCTCAACCAGTTCGACGCCGGCTCCCCGGCCTACAACCTGCCGTTCGCGGTGCGCCTCTCCGGCGTCGTCGACACCGCAGCGTTGGCGGCCGCGTTCGACGACGTCGTCGAACGCCACGAGTCGCTGCGCACGGTGTTCCCGAATGGCGGGGACGGCCCCGAGCAGGTCGTACTGGCCGCCGCCGACGTCACCGTGACACTGCCTCCGGTCGACGTCACCGAAGACGATCTCCCCGGCGGGATGGCGGCGTTCGCGTCCCGCGGATTCGACGTCACCGCCGAGACACCGGTACGGGCCACCCTGTTCCGCACCGCGCCCACCGAACACGTCCTGGCCATCTCGCTGCACCACATCGCGGCCGACGGCTGGTCTTTCGGACCACTCGGCCGCGACGTCATGGTCGCCTACGCGGCCCGCGCGGAGGGCAACGCCCCGCAGTGGGCGCCGCTCGAGGTCCAGTACGCCGACTTCAGCGTGTGGCAGAGGAACGTCCTCGGCAGCGAAGACAACCCGGAATCCGTGATGGCCACGCAACTCGGATTCTGGACGCGCACGCTCGCCGGCGCGCCCGACGAACTGCCCCTGCCCTTCGACCGGCCACGCCCCGCGCAACCGACGTTCACCGGGGGAACGGTGCGCTTCGGCATCGACCCCGAAACCCACCGGCGCATTCGACGACTCGCCCGGGAACACGGGGCCACCACGTTCATGGTCGCCCACGCCGCCTTCGCGCTGCTGATGGGACGACTGTCGGCCACCGGCGACGTCGCGATCGGCACCCCGATCGCCGGCCGCGGCGAACGCGCCCTCGACGACCTCGTCGGAATGTTCGTCAACACTTTAGTTCTGCGCACAGCCGTGCGTGGCGGAGACAGTTTCGCCGATATGCTCCGTACGGTGCGCGACACCGACCTCGCAGCGTTCGCCCACGCCGACGTCCCGTTCGAGCGGCTGGTCGACGTCCTCGCCCCGACACGCACCGCGGCGCATCACCCCATCTACCAGGTCGCGCTGTCGATGAACCCGCTGCAGTCAGCGGACTACGAACTGCCGGGATTGCGGATCGGCGTGGAGGACGTCGATCCGGGGGTCGCCAAGATCGACCTCCAGCTGACACTGGGCGAGGAACTCGATCACACGGGCTCGCCGTCCGGGATGCGTGCCGAATTCGTCTACGCCACCGACCTGTTCGACGAGTCCACCGTCCGCGACTTCGCGTGGCGGCTGCAGCGGATTCTCGAGGCCGTGACGTCCAACGCGGATACCGCGGTCGGGGACCTCGATCTACTCCACGACACCGAACGGCAAGGTCTGGTCCCGGCACACGGCCGCCCCGGGCTCGCACCGGTCACGCTGCCGGATCTGCTCGCCGCCGCCGTCCGCAGCAACCCGGACGGTGACGCCCTCGTCGCCCCGACACTTCTCGGCGGCTCCACGAGCACCGTCACCTACCGAGAATTGGACGCAGAGTCGAACCGTGTGGCGCGACTGCTCGCAGCCATGCAGGTGGGCCCCGAGGTGTCGGTGGCGTTGGCGTTGCCCCGCTCCCTGGAGTCGGTTACCTGCACGTGGGCGGTGGCGAAGTCGGGGGCGGCGTTCGTTCCGGTGGATCCGGGTTATCCGCTCGAGCGGATCGTGCACATGCTCGAGGATTGTGGTGCGCCGATCGGTATCACGACTGCGGCGTTGCGGGAAACCCTGCCGGATTCGACGCAGTGGCTCGTTCTCGACGACGACCCCGTGATCGGTGCTCTGGCGTCGTACTCCCCGGAACCCCTGCAGGATTCGGATCGGGTTGCCGCATTGTCGGTGGATCATCCGGCGTACGTGATTTACACGTCGGGGTCGACGGGACGGCCGAAGGGTGTGGCGGTCACGCACCGGGGTCTGGTGAATCTGGCGGCGGACGAGCGGGACCGTCTGGTGGTGTCGGCGGGTTCGCGGGTGTTGCATTTCGCGTCGCCGAGTTTCGATGCGTCGGTGTTCGAGTTGGTGATGGCGGTGTGTGCGGGGGCGACGCTGGTGGTGGCGCCGACCACGATTTTTGGTGGGTCGGAGTTGGCGGAGTTTTTGGCCGACCACGAGGTGTCGCATGCGTTCTGCACGCCGGCGGCGTTGGCGTCGCTGGATCACCGCGGTCTCGAGCATCTGCGGACTGTGGTGGTGGCGGGTGATGTGTGTCCGCCGGAGTTGGTGGCGCGGTGGGCGCCGGGCCGGGTGATGGTCAATGCGTACGGTCCGAGTGAGACGACGATCATGTCGTCCGCGACCGGACCGATGGTGTCCGGGCAGCCGGTGACTATCGGGTCACCGACCGTGGGTGTCGATCTCGTTGTCCTCGATGACCGGTTGCGTTCGGTGCCGGTGGGGGTGCGCGGTGAACTGTATGTCCTCGGCTCCAGCTTGGCTCGGGGGTATGTGCGCCGGGCGGGGTTGACGGCGGGACGGTTTGTGGCGTCGCCGTTCGGCGCGGGTGGCCGGATGTATCGCACGGGGGATGTGGTGCGGTGGGTGGCCTCGCCGGGCGGGTCTCGGGTTCTGGAGTTTTTGGGCCGTAGTGATTTTCAGGTGAAGGTCCGGGGGTTCCGGATCGAGTTGGGTGAGATCGATGCGGTGTTGGCTGCGCATTCGGTGGTGGAGTTCGCCCACACGGTCGGGGTCGACGACGGCACCGGAAATACTCGCTTGGTGTCGTATGTGCTTGCCGCGCCAGGTGCGGTGGTCGACGACCGGGTGTTGGTGGAGTTCGCGGGGCAGCGGTTGCCGGGGTACATGGTGCCCTCGGCGATCATGGTCCTCGACGTGTTGCCGTTGACGCCGGCGGGCAAACTCGACCGCAACGCGCTGCCCGCACCCGTCTTCGCGCGCCGCAGCGCGTTCACGGCACCGCAGACTGCGGCCGAGCAGGCGATCGCCGCCGTATTCGCCGACGTCGTGGGGGAGCCGTCCATCGGACTCGACGACAACTTCTTCGACCTCGGCGGCAACTCGCTGTCCGCCACCCAGGTCGTCTCCCGCGTCGGTTCGGCACTGGGAACACGCATCTCCGTCCGCACCCTGTTCGACAACCCCACCGTGCGCGCACTCGCGACCGCCGCAGCGTCCGACACGACGGCCGAGCGACCTGCCCTCGTCGCCGGTGATCGGCCCGCGACGATCCCGCTGTCGCCGGCGCAGCAACGGATGTGGTTCCTCAACCAGTTCGACACCTCCTCGGCCGCCTACAACATTCCGCTCGCGCTGCGCATGTCCGGCCGGATCGACGTCGCCACCCTGCGCATGGCACTCGGCGACGTCCTGGCCCGTCACGAGGCACTGCGCACCGTCTACCCGGCGACCGAGAACGGTCCGCATCAGGTGATCGCCGCGGTGGAGTCGATCCCCCTCGATCTGACGCCCATCCGCCTGTCCGGTGAAGACCTCACCGGTGCGATCCTGCGCCACGCCTCCGCCGGGTTCGACGTCTCCACCGACCTCCCGCTGCGGGTCCACCTGTTCCGTGAGAGCCGGTCGGAGCACATCCTCCTGTTCGTCGTCCACCACATCTCCGCGGACGGCTGGTCGTTCATCCCCCTCGCCTCCGACGTGATGACGTCCTACGCGGCCCGGACCGCCGGCGACGCCCCGGCGTGGAACGCGTTGCCGGTGCAGTACGCGGACTACGCGATGTGGCAGCGGAACCTGCTGGGCGACGCCGACGATCCGCAGTCGCTCGCAGCCGGTCAGATCGCGTACTGGAAGCGGACACTGGCGGGTCTGCCGGATCAGGTCGCACTGCCCACCGACCGTCCCCGTCCACCGGCACCGTCGCACCGCGGCGGAACGGCGCGACTGACCCTGGACGGCGACATCCACCAGCGCCTGCAGGACCTGGCGCGCGCCCACCACGCCAGCCTGTTCATGGTCGTCCACACCGCACTGGCCGCACTGCTGTCGCGGATGGGTGCCGGTCCCGACGTCGCTATCGGAACGTCCGTCGCGGGCCGCGGCGAGCAGTCCCTCGACGGACTCGTCGGCATGTTCGTCAACACCGTGGTGCTGCGCACCGACGTGCGACCGGACTCGACGGGCGCCGCACTGCTCGACCAGGTCAGGCGCGTCGACCTCGAGGCGTTCTCCCACGTCGACGTGCCGTTCGAGCAATTGGTCGACGCGATCAACCCGACCCGCTCCACCGCGTTCCACCCGCTGTTCCAGGTGGCGCTCGCACTGCAGAACCTGCAGACGCCGACGCTCGAACTGCCGGGACTGGAGGTGTCCGCACTCGACATCGAGTCGCCGATCGCCAAGTTCGACCTGAACTTCGTGCTCGGTGAACGCCACGACGAGGACGGGAACCCGGCGGGACTCGACCTCGACCTCGGTTACGCCAAGGACCTTTTCGACGCGGACACCGCGCTGCGGATCGGCGAGTCCTACCTCCGGGTGCTGTCCGGGCTGGCCTGCGATCCGCGAATCCCGGTCGGCGACCTCGACCTGCTCGGCGACGACACCCGGCTGCGTCTCCTCGCCCAGTCGCACGGCGCGACACGGGACACCGTGCACTCCACCCTCACCGGTCTGCTCGACGAACAGGTACGGGCGACCCCGGACGCCCCCGCCGTGCTCTGGCGCGGCACGACCCTGACGTACGCCGAGTTCGACGCCCGGGCGAACCGACTCGCACGCAGGCTCATCGGCGAGGGTGTGGGGCCCGACGTCGTCGTGGCGGTGGAGATCCCGCGGTCGCTCGACCTGCTCGTCGCCGTCCACGCCGTGGTGAAGGCCGGCGGCGCCTACACCCCACTCGACCCCGGTCAACCGGAGCAACGCAACCGCGACATCGTCGAACAGTCCGGCGCGTCCCTGGTGCTCACCGGCAGCGACCTGCTCACGCAGACCGAAGCCACCCGGCACGGAGTGCGAGCGATCGCACCGGACGACCTCGACCCGGCCGCGTTCGGCGGGGAACCGATCCGTACCGGCGAACGGATCGCACCGCTGCGCCCGGACAACACGGCGTACGTCCTCTTCACATCCGGATCCACGGGACGGCCCAAGGGCGTGGCCGTCTCCCATGCGGCGATCACGGCGCAACTCGAGTGGCTGCGTGAGCAGTACGCGCTCGGCACCACCGACACGATGCTGCTGAAGACTCCGGTGACGTTCGACGTGTCGGTGTGGGAATGCTTCGCGCCGCTCGCCGCCGGCACCCGGCTCGTCATCGCCGAACCCGACGGACACCGCGACCCCCAGTACCTCGCGGACGTCCTCCGCACGCACGGCGTCACCGTCGTGCACTTCGTGCCGGCGATGCTGGCGGCCCTCACGTCCGGGCCCGGCGTGACCGGCCTGCCGGCGCTGCGGCACGTGCTGGTCGGCGGCGAAGCGGTGTCCCCGGAGACGATCGACGACTTCCGGGCATCCCATCCCGCCGAGATCGACAACACGTACGGACCCACCGAGGCGGCGGTGACCACCACGTTCTTCGCGGCCCGGTCCGACAACTCCGACACCGTCCCGATCGGCCTGCCCGTCTGGAACACCAGCACCCTCGTCCTCGACGATCACCTCCGTCCGGTGCCTGCCGGGGTGGCGGGAGAGCTGTACCTCGGCGGTGTCCAACTCGCCCGCGGATACCTGGGCCGCCCCGACCTCACCGCCGAACGCTTCGTCGCCGACCCCTTCTCGACGTGCGGCGCACGGTTGTACCGCACCGGCGACCTCGTCCGCTGGACCGCGGCGGGCCTGCTCGAGTACCTCGGGCGCACCGACTTCCAGGTGAAGGTCCGCGGATTCCGCATCGAACTCGGCGAAATCGTCTCCGCGCTGCTCCGGCACGAGGACGTGGAGCAGGCGGTCGTCGTCCCGCACTCGGACCCGCACACCGGCGAGCACCTGGTCGGGTACGTCGTGCCGCGCGGCAACATCGCACTGGACCGCGACGCCGTCCTCGCCGAGGCAGCGGGCAGCCTGCCCTCCTACATGGTTCCGTCGCTGCTGGTCCCGCTGACCGAACTGCCGGTGACGCCGAACGGCAAGGTGGACCAAAATGCCCTGCCCGCACCGGTATTCGCGGGTAAAGCGGAATACACGGCGCCGCGCACCGCGTCGGAGCGTGTCGTGGCGGCCGTCTTCGCCGAACTCCTCGGCGTTCCCCGCGTCGGTGTCGACGACAACTTCTTCGACCTCGGCGGCAACTCGCTGTCCGCCACCAAACTCAGCACCCGCATCGGTGTGGCGACGCAGACGCGGATCGCGATCCGCGACGTGTTCGACGCCCCCACCGTCGCGGCCCTGGCCCGGCGACTCGACCAGCACGATCCGTCCACTGCGATCGCACCGCTGACGGCGGCGGTCCGCCCCGACCGGATCCCGCTGTCGCTGGCGCAGCAGCGGATGTGGTTCCTCAACCAGTTCGAAACGTCCTCACCCGCCTACAACTTGCCCGCAGCGGTCCGGTTGACCGGCCCGCTGGACACGGCGGCGCTGGCCGCGGCGATCGGTGACCTGATCGCCCGGCACGAATCGCTGCGGACCGTCTTCCCCGATTCCCGGGGTGGGCCGCACCAGGTGATCCTCGCGCCCGGGGACTTCACCCCCGACGTCGTACCGGTCCAGGTGAGCGAGACCGGTTTGCGCGCGGATCTCCAGGAGTTCCTCCTGGCCGGTTTCGACGTCTCCCAGGCGGTGCCGCTGCGGGTGAAGGTGTATTCGCTGGGCGACGCCGAGCACGTGCTCGCCCTCGTCGTCCACCACATCTCCGCGGACGGCGTGTCGATGGAACCGCTGATCCGCGACGTGATGATCGCGTACGCGAGCCGTGCCGCGGGCCATCCGCCCACCTGGGCACCGCTGTCGGTGCAGTACGCCGATTACGCGCTGTGGCAGCGGGAGGTGCTCGGCGCCGAGTCCGACCCGGGTAGCCTCGCCGCCGCGCAACTGGACTACTGGACCCGCACGCTCGCCGGTGTCCCGGACCAGCTGTACCTGCCCGGCGACCGGGGCAGGCCTGCGGTGCCGTCACATCGGGGTGCGGCGACCCGTTTCACCCTGGACGCCGGCACGCACCGGGCCCTGGCCGAGCTGGCACGGGCGCACGGCGCCAGCATCTTCATGGTCGCCCACGCCGCGCTCAGCGTCCTGCTGGGGCGCCTCAGCACCACCGGCGACATCGCCGTCGGCACCGCCGTCGCGGGCCGCGGCCGGGCCGAACTCGACGACATCATCGGCATGTTCGTCAACACCCTCGTCCTGCGGACGACGCTGGATCCGGGAGCGTCGTTCGTGTCGCTGCTCGAGCAGGCGCGGGACGTCGACCTCGAGGCGTTCGCCCACGCCGACCTGCCCTTCGAGCGGCTGGTGGAGGTCCTGAGCCCGGTCCGCTCCACCTCGCACCACCCGCTGTTCCAGGTGGCGCTCGGTGTGCAGGCCGTGTCCGCCGACGGACTGGAGCTGGACGGACTGTCGGTGGAACCGCTCGCCCTCGACGCGAGCATCGCCAAGTTCGATCTGCACTTCACGCTCACCGAGCGGCTCGACGACACGACCGAGCCGGCGGGCATCGACGCCGAACTCATCTACGCGACCGACATTTTCGACGACAGCACCGCCGCCGGATACGCGACCCGGCTGCGCCGGATCTTCGAGGCGGTCGTCGCCGACCCGCAGCGGCCGATCGGCGACATCCCCGTTCTCGGCGAAGACGAATACGCGGCGCTCACCCCGGTCCGCGGCGCCGACCCGCGGCCCGTGCAGATGCTGCCCGAGATCCTCGCCGACGCCGTCGCCGCAGCACCCGACGGCCTCGCCGTCGTCTTCGACGGTGCCGGCCTGACGTACCGGGACCTCGACGAACGGTCGAACCAGCTGGCCCGGTTGCTGGTGGACAGGGGAGTGGGACCCGAAACCCGGGTCGCGCTGGCGCTGCCCCGGTCCTTCGAATCGGTGGTGGCCGTCTGGGCGGTGGCCAAGACCGGTGCCGCCTTCGTGCCCGTCGACCCCGGCTACCCCGCGGACCGCATCCTGCACATGGTGCAGGACTCCGGGGCGATGGTCGGGATCACCGTGTCCGGGAAGCAGGCACTGCTCCCGGACTCGATCCGGTGGATGCTCCTCGACGACCCGGCACTCGAGGTGCACTGCACCCACGAGTCCCGGTTGCCGCTCACCAACCGCGACCGCATGCGGCCGATCCTGTCCGACCAGGTGGCGTACGTCATCTACACGTCGGGATCGACCGGCAGGCCCAAGGGGGTCGCGGTGACGCACCGCGGTCTGATGAACCTGGTGACCGACGAGCGTGAGCTGCTCGGTGTCACGTCCCGTTCGCGGACACTGCATTTCGCGTCGCCGAGCTTCGACGCCTCCGTGTTCGAGATGCTGATGGCACTCGGCGCGGGAGCCACGATGGTCATCGCGCCGCCCACGATCTACGGCGGATCGGAACTCGCGGAACTGCTCGCGGCGGAACGCATCACCCATGCGTTCTCGACCCCGGCGGCGCTGGCGTCGGTGGACCACCGCGGGCTGGGTGACCTCGCCGTGGTCGTCGTCGCCGGTGACGTGTGCCCGCCGGAACTGGTCGCCCGCTGGGCGCCCGGACGCCGCATGGTCAACGCATACGGCCCCAGTGAGGCGACGATCATGTCGTCCATCACCGAACCCCTCCGCGCCGGCGAACCGGTCACCATCGGCGGTCCGAGCCGCGGGGTGCGGGCACTCGTGCTGGACGGGCGGCTGCGTCCGGTGCCGGTGGGGGTGCCGGGCGAACTGTACGTCGGGGGACCGAGCCTGGCCCGCGGCTACCTCGGACGGCCCGGACTGACCGCCGAACGCTTCGTCGCCGACCCGTACGGCGAGCCCGGCGACCTCATGTACCGCACCGGCGACCTCGTCCGGTGGCGGGAGAACCGCGTCCTCGATTTCGTCGGCCGCACCGACCACCAGGTGAAAATCCGCGGATTCCGCATCGAACTCGGCGAGATCGACGCCGCCCTCACCGCACACCCGCAGATCGAATACGCCACCACGGTCGGCTACGAGCACCCGAACGGGGAGACCTCCCTCGTCGCGTACGTGCTGCCGTTCACCGGTGAGGACGTCGACCGCGTCGAGGTCGCGAATTTCGTCGGCCGCACCCTGCCCGCGTACATGGTGCCCGCGTCTGTCACCCTCCTCGACGCCCTGCCGCTCACCCCGGCGGGCAAACTGGACCGGGCCGCGCTGCCCGAACCGATCTTCGCCGCCGCGGCCACGACGTTCGAGGCGCCGCGCAACCCGATGGAGGTGATCGTCGCCGGCATCTTCGCGGACATCCTCGCCCTGCCCGAGATCGGCATCCACGACAGCTTCTTCGACCTCGGCGGCAACTCGCTGCTCGCAACCCAGGTGGTGTCGCGGATCAACGCCGCCCTCGACGTCCACGTCGGGGTCCGTGAGGTGTTCGAATCGCCCACCGTCGCCGCGCTCGCGGCGCGGATCACCGAGACCACCACTCACGGTGCACGGCGGCCCGCACTGACGGCGAGGGTTCGCCCCGAACACATTCCGCTGTCGCTCGCCCAGCAGCGGATGTGGTTCATCAACCAGTTCGACACCGCGTCACAGGCCTACAACCTGCCGGTCGCACTCCGGCTGTCGGGTGAGGTGGACCTGCGCGCCATGCAGATCGCCATCGCCGATCTCGTCGGACGGCACGAGGCGCTGCGCACCGTCTACCCCGATTCCGCCGACGGCCCGCACCAGATGATAGTGCCCGCCGCCGACGCGGTGCCTGACCTGACCCCGGTGCCGGCGCACCCCGACGACATCCTCGGACGGGTGCTCGCACTCGTGACGACGGGCTTCGACGTCACCTCGGACGTGCCGCTGCGGGCGCGGATGTACCGCGTCGGCGCCGACGACTACGTGCTCGTCATGGTCGCCCACCACATCTCGGGGGACGGCTGGTCGCTCGCCCCGCTGGCCCGCGACGTCATGCTCGCCTACACCGCCCGCACCGAGGGACACGTCCCCCTGTGGACGCCGCTGCCGGTGCAGTACGCCGACTACAGCCTGTGGCAGCGGGAACTCCTCGGCGACGAGTCCGATCCCGAATCGGTTGCCGCCGAACAGATCGCGTACTGGACCCGCGCCCTGGACGGTCTGCCGGACCGGGTGTCCCTGCCGACCGACCGCCCCCGGCCCGCTGTCGCCTCCCACCGGGGCGCGCACGTGCCGTTCACCATCGACGCCGACACCCACCGCGCACTGCTGACCCTCGCGCGCGGCCGCAACACCTCCCTGTTCATGGTGATGCACACCGCGCTCGCGGTGCTGCTCGCGCGACTGAGCAACGAATCCGACATCGCCGTCGGCGCGCCCATCGCCGGCCGCGGCGAGGAATCCCTCGACGAACTCGTCGGCATGTTCGTGAACACCCTGGTTCTGCGCACCCACGTCGACCTCGAGAGTTCGTTCGCGGACAGCCTGAACGTCGCACGGTCCACCGACCTGAGCGCGTTCGCGCACTCGGACATCCCGTTCGAGCGCCTCGTCGACGTGCTGAACCCGGCGCGCTCGCGCTCACACCACCCGCTGTTCCAGGTGGCGTTCTCGTTCCAGAACCTCGCCGCCACCACACTCGAACTTCCCGGCCTGCACGTCGAGGGACTCGACGTGCCGAACACGATCTCCAACTTCGATCTGCACCTGACACTGTCGGAGAAGCACGACGCGGACGGCACCCCGGACGTGATCGAGGCCCAGTTCACCTACGCCACCGACCTCTTCGACGACGCGACCGTCCGGGCGTTCGCGGAACGGTTCACCCGCATCCTCGGGTCGGTCGTGCAGAACCCGGACATCGCGGTCGGTGCCATCGACCTGCTCGACGACGCCGAACGGCAGTCGGTGATCACGGAATTCAACGACACCGCTGTCGATCTGCCGCCGACGACCCTCCCCGACCTGTTCTCCGCTCAGGTGGTGCGCACACCCGACGACCCCGCGGTCTTCTTCGAGGGCACCGTACTGACGTACGCCGAGTTCGACCGGCGCGTCGACGCGCTCGCCCACCGGCTGATCGATGCAGGCGTGGGGCCGGAAGCGGTGGTGGGGCTGGCGATGAACCGGTCGATCGAACTGCTCGCCGGGATGTACGCGGTGCTGCGGGCCGGTGGCGCGTACCTGCCGATCGATCTCGGCCATCCGGCAGACCGACTGGCGTACGTGCTGGAGACGGCACGCCCGGTGTGCATCCTCACCACGTCCGCGGACGGGTTCACCGCCGAGAACGTCCCCGTACTCGAGATCGACACCCTCGACCTCGCCCCGCGCGGACCCGTGACCGCCGCGCACCGCCGCGCGCCGCTGCGACCGGAGAACACGGCGTACCTGATCTTCACGTCCGGGTCCACCGGCCGACCCAAGGGCGTCGGGGTGTCGCACGCCGCCATCGCGAACCAACTCCGCTGGAAGCAGCACGAATACCCGCTCGACACCACCGACGCGGTCGTGCAGAAGACGCCGGTCACGTTCGACCTGTCGGTGTGGGAACTGTTCTGGCCGCTGACGGCGGGTGCCCGGCTCGTCATCGCGCGCCCGGACGGTCACCGCGACCCGGCCTACCTGGCGGACCTCATGCGTCAGCAGCGCGTCACGACAGCGCATTTCGTGCCGTCCCTGCTGGAGGCATTCACCCCGGGTGCGGGGGAGCAGCCGGCCCTGCGCCGGGTCCTGTGCATCGGTGAGGCGCTGCCCGCCGACACGGCCGCCCGTTTCCGCAGCCGGTTCGGCTCCGTTGCCCTGCACAACCTGTACGGGCCGACCGAAGCGGCCGTGTCCGTGACCGCCTGGACCCACACCGACGGCGACGCCGACACCGTCCCCATCGGCGGACCGGAATGGAACACGCAGGCGTTCGTGCTGGACGCCCGGCTGAACCCGGTTCCCGTCGGGGTGGCGGGGGAGCTGTACCTGGCCGGTGACCAGCTGGCCCGCGGTTACGTGGCCCGCACCGATCTGACGGCCGAGCGTTTCGTCGCCAACCCGTTCGGCGCACCCGGTTCACGGCTCTACCGCACCGGTGACGTGGTCCGCTGGCGCGTCCGGGACGCGAAGGGGGTCCTCGAGTACCTCGAGCGCTCCGACTTCCAGGTGAAGGTCCGCGGATTCCGCATCGAACTCGGCGAGATCGAATCGGCGCTGGTGCGGTCCGCCGGGGTGGGGCAGGCCGTCGTGGTCGCCCACCAGAACCACCACACCGGGACCGCCCTGGTCGCCTACGCCGTCCCCGAGGACGGCTCGACCGTCGACCCCGTCGCGGTGCTGGCCGACGTCGGCGCCGCAGTACCGAGCTACATGGTGCCCGCCGCCCTCGTCGTGCTCGCGGAACTGCCGCTGACCGCGAACGGGAAACTCGACCGCAAGGCGCTCCCCGCACCCGACTTCGCCTCGACGGCAGTCGAATACCGCGCGCCCGCAACACCGACCGAGGAGATCGTCGCCGCCGTGTACACCGACGTACTCGGCGTCGAGGAAGTCGGCACCGGCGCGAACTTCTTCGACCTCGGTGGCAACTCCCTCGTCGCCACCCGGGTGGTCGCCCGGCTGTCCGCGACGCTCGGTCGCCGCGTCGAGATTCGGTCCCTGTTCGAGGCGCCTGCCGTCGGTGCCCTTGCGTCGCTGCTGGACTCGACGGACGCGACCGCACCCACCCGCCCGGCGCTGACCCCGACAGTGCGCCCCGAACGGCTCCCGCTGTCCTCGGCGCAGCAACGGATGTGGTTCCTCAACCGGTTCGACCCGAACTCCGCCGTGCACAACATCCCAGTGGCGGTCCGGCTGTCGGGCGTCCTGGACGTCGACGCACTGCAGCACGCGGTCACCGACGTCCTCCACCGGCACGAGTCGCTGCGGACGATCTACCCGGACTCCGCCGACGGCCCGCACCAGGTGATCCTGCCCGCCGACCGGGTCGATGACGCGTCCGTCGTCGCGACCGACGAGACCGCACTGCCCACCTTGATCGCCGACCTGGTAACCACCGGATTCGACGTCACCGCGGAGGTTCCGGTACGGGTGCGGATCTTCCGGATCTCCGCGACGGAACACGTCCTCGCGGTGGTCGTGCACCACATCTCCGGCGACGGCTGGTCGATGGCGCCGATGGTGCGGGACGTGATGGCGGCGTACGCGGCGCGGTCGGCGGGCGCGAGCCCGGACTGGGCGCCTCTGCCGGTGCAGTACGCCGACTACGCACTGTGGCAGCGGGCCCTCCTCGGCGACGACACCGACCCCGACTCGGTATCGGCGCGGCAACTCGCGTTCTGGACGCAGACCCTCGCGGGCGCCCCGGATCAGCTGGATCTGCCCACCGACCGGCCGCGTCCCGCGGTCGCGTCGTACCGGGGCGGCACCGTCGACTTCACCGTGCCGTCCGATCTGCACGGCACGCTGCTGGGTGCGGCGCGGGACGCGAACGCGTCCGTGTTCATGGTGGTGCACTCGGCGCTCGCGGTGCTACTGAGCCGGCTCGCCCGTTCCGCGGACATCGCGATCGGAACCCCCGTCGCGGGCCGCGGCGAACGCGAACTCGACGACCTGATCGGCATGTTCGTCAACACGCTGGTCCTGCGACAGCACGTCGAGGGCGCGCGCACGTTCGCCGAACTCCTCGCCGACGTGCGCGAGACCGATCTCGCCGCGTTCTCCCACGCCGACGTCCCGTTCGAGCGCCTCGTCGAGGTCGTCAATCCGTCGCGGTCCACCGGGCGGCACCCCTTGTTCCAGGTGATGCTCACGTTCCAGAACCTCGACCAGGCGACACTGGAACTCGGCGACCTGTCGGTGAGCGGTGTCGACTTCGACGTGGACATCGCCAAGTTCGACCTGCAACTCACCCTGATGGAACAGTTCGACTCCGAGGGAGGCCCCGGCGGGATCGCCGCCCGCCTCACGTACGCCGCCGACCTGTTCGACGAACCGTCCGCGCACGTGTTCGGGCAGCGGTTCCTGCAGGTGCTACGGGCGGCGGTCGACAGTCCGGGCACCGCGGTCGGCGACCTCGACGTCCTCGGCAGCGGTGAACGGAAACAGATCGCCGGCACCAACGCGACGTCGCACCCCGTGCCCGCCGGCACCCTCGCGTCGCTGGTCGACGCGGCGGTGGCGACCGACTCCGACCGGATCGCTGTGGTCTGCGACCGGGAGGAGCTGACCTACGCGAGCTTCGACGCCCGCGTGAACAGGCTGGCGCGCCGACTGATCGAACAGGGCGTCGGCCCCGAGTCGGTGGTGGCGGTGGCGATGCGCCGTTCGATCGATTTGCTCGTCGGAATCCACGCCGTCGTCAAGGCCGGCGGTGCCTACCTGCCGATCGATCCGGACCATCCGGCCGAGCGCACCGCGTATGTGCTCGACACCGCACGGCCCGCATGTGTGCTGGTCAGCGGTGCCGGACTCGCCGACAGCGGCTCGGTCCCCGTCATCGACGTCGCCTCCGAGGACCTCTCCCGGTACGGCAGCGCGCCGCTCACCGATCGGGACCGGCTCCGGCCGCTGTCCGCGGCGAACACGGCGTACGTGATCTTCACGTCCGGCTCGACGGGCCGTCCGAAGGGCGTCGCGGTCACGCACGGCGCGATCGTGAACCGTCTGCTGTGGATGCAGCACGAATATGCCCTGACCAGCTCGGACGTCGTTCTGCAGAAGACGCCGGTGACGTTCGACGTGTCGGTGTGGGAGCTGTTCTGGCCGCTGCAGGTCGGGGCGTCCCTGGTGATCGCCGCACCCGACGGGCATCGCGATCCGCGGTACCTGACAGGGCTGATACAGGAACGTCACGTGACGACCACGCATTTCGTGCCGTCGATGCTGTCGGTGTTCACTGCTGAACCTGCTGTGGTGCAGTGTGATTCGTTGCGGTTGGTGTTCTGTTCGGGGGAGGCGCTGACGCCGGAGCAGGTGTCGCGGTTCCGGGCGGTCAGTGGTGCGGGTCTGCACAATTTGTACGGGCCGACGGAGGCTGCCGTCGACGTGACGTACTGGGAGACCGGTGCGTCGGACACGCTGTCGGTGCCGATCGGTCGTCCGGTGTGGAACACGCAGGTGTATGTGCTCGATGCCCGGTTGCATCCGGTGCCGAACGGGGTGGCGGGGGAGCTGTATCTGGCGGGTGACCAGTTGGCGCGGGGGTACCTCGGTCGCGTCGATCTCACCTCGGATCGGTTCGTGGCGAATCCGTTCGTCGCGGGTGGGCGGATGTATCGGACGGGGGATCTGGTGCGTCGCCGGGCCGACGGGGCGTTGGAGTATCTGGGTCGTACGGATTTCCAAGTGAAGTTGCGGGGGCAGCGGATCGAGTTGGGGGAGATCGAGTCGGCCCTGGAGGCGCACCCGGATGTGGTGCAGGCGGTCGTGGTGGTGCACCGGGACGAACGCGACGAGGAAGCCCTCGTCGCCTATCTGGTGGGACGGCGCGCGGCCGAGTGGTCCGACGTGCGCGCACACCTGTCGACCCGGGTCCCGTCGTACATGATTCCGGCGCAGGTCGTGCACCTGGACACCCTCCCGCTGTCGGTCAACGGCAAACTCGACCGCAAGGCCCTGCCCGCACCGGAGGTCCGCTCCGCCGCCGCCGAGTACCAGCCCCCACGGACCGCGGCCGAACGGGCCGTCGCCACCGTGTTCGGCGAGGTCCTCGGCATCGACCGGGTCGGAGCCACGGACAGCTTCTTCGACCTCGGAGGCAACTCCCTGATCGCCACCCGGGTCGCGTCCGCGCTCGGGTCCGAACTGGGCATCGACTTCCCGCTGCAGTGGATGTTCACCGACCCCACGCCGCGGTCGCTGGGGCAGCGCATCCAGAACGCGGCGACCGACGGAGTGCACGGCGCCGGCGCCTCGCTCGACGTGCTGCTCCCGATCCGCACCCGAGGGACGGCGGAGCCGCTGTTCTGCGTCCACCCGTTCATCGGGCTTGCCTGGAGCTATGCCGGGCTGAGCCGGGAACTGACCGAGGACCGGCCGATCTACGGGCTGCAGTCGCCGGCGCTGACCGAGGACGAGCCGCACCCGGAGACGATCACCGACTTCGCGGATCGCTACGTCCGGGAGATCCGCTCGATCCAGCCGCACGGCCCGTACCACCTGGTGGGCTGGTCGCTGGGCGGGGTCATCGCTCACGAGATGGCAGTGCAGTTGCAGGCGGCGGGCGAAGAGGTGCGTCTACTCGGACTCCTCGACAGCTACGTCGGACTCGACCGCAGCGTGGAGAACACCGCGACCACCGCGGATCTCCTCGGCGGTGCCGGCCTGGACCTGCCCGACGACGGTGTTCTCGACGAACTCGCGCCCGGCGGGCAGTTCGACGCCGAGCGGGCGGCCGCGCTGCTCCGGGTCGTCGGCGGTCCGCTGGCGGCGCTCACCGCCCCGGAACTCGACCGGATCTACGGCAACGCGCTGCGGGCCCCCGACCTCATCGACGGACACCGCCCGAGAATGTTCGACGGCGAACTGGTGTTCTTCACCGCCGCCCTCGACGACGGCTTCCACGTCGACCCGGTGACCTGCTGGGGCCCGTTCGTGCGCGGAAGGATCGACGAGCACCCGGTGGACGCGACGCACTGGACGATGACGACACCGGACGCTCTCGCCGCGATCGCGCCGCACCTCGAGCGTTCGCGGCGCCGGCCGCGGCACGCCGCGCCCGACACCGGCAGGGACACCGACCCGGACGACAGCGAGAACCGGCCGCACTCGGTGCGATGACCGCACTCCGCCGCCGCTCAACCGACCGCAAGGTTTGGTTTGGGCGGTGATGGGGAAATACCACGAAATGTGAGCGGTTGTAGTGGAAATGAGCGGTTGACCACCCGGAACATCGTGAACGCCGGACCTGCCGTGGTTTCAGGGTGCCGGTTTCATACCCCAGGTGTGAGATTTGCCCGAAGAGAAGACCAAACCCTTGACTCCGCCGTACCGAATAGTAGATTGAGAGCGGTCATGTGACCTACCTCTCACACGGTATGGAAGCCCGGGAGGTCGGTCATACGTGGTTTCTTCGACTGCGTGTTCGGGGCGTGACGCTCGGTGCTTGGTGTGCTCGGAATGTAACGCGCCCGCGTTCAGCAGATCGGAGTACTTGGATGAGTCCTGTCGAGACGGTGACCAGCCCAGTGGCCTACAGAAGCTTGTCCGTGTCGAACATCCCGTCCCCGCCCAAAATGGGGTCGCAGGCACCCCGGACCGCGCCGAAGGCGGGGTCGCACACCCCCCGGACGCGGCGAACGCCGCCCCGGCAGAGCCGAGACGGCGTTCGTACGGTTCGGTGGCCTGTGTCAGGCTCCGCGGCGCTTCGCCTTCAGCAGGTCGAGGCGCTCCTTCAGCAGCTCTTCCAGTTCCTCCTTGGAACGGCGTTCGAGCAGCATGTCCCAGTGGGTACGCGGCGGCTTGACCTTCTTGGCCTCGGGCGCCGTGCCCTCGACCAGGGTTCCCTCGAGGCCGTTGCGGCACAGCCACGTACCGGGGATCTCGGCATCGTCGGCGAAGGGAATGTCGAAGACCTCACCGTTGTCGCACCGGTACTTGGCCATCCGACGGGGCGCGAGGTCGTGGTCACGGTCGGTCTCGTAGCTCACCGCTCCGAGTCGACTCCCTCGAAGTACGCGATCTGCCATGGTTGTGTCCTCTCCTCGTTCGTCTCCGCGCGAGCACGCCTGGACCAGCACCAAGCGTTCACACTCATCTACAACGCCACGGCCTCCCGATTGGTTCCCGCACGCCGCGCAGATGCAACCTCGACATCTTACCGGGCGGGCTCGGGGGCGCCGCGCAGTAAGGTGGTCGACCATGACCAGCGCCTCCCGCAGACCGGATTCCTGTGTGTGGTGCGGACGCGAAGTGGCAGAGACGGGGATGGGCCGGCGTCGCCGGTACTGCCGCCAATCGTGCCGTCAACGCGCGTACGAGCAGCGCACCCAGGTCAAGGGCACCAGCATCCCAGCCGATGCGGTGGTGCTCACCTCGGAGGAAGCCTCCGCCATGGTCGACCGGGTTTTCCAGGTTCGATGTGCCGCCGAGGACGTGGCGACAGCCGTTGCCGAAGGTGCGGCGGCCCATGAGGTGGAGTCCCTGTGCGCCGACCTCGTGCAACTCGCACGTGAGGCCGAACGCTTCCGCTGAGCCTCGGACAGAGGCGGGGGAGCGTGGGACGCACTCTGCTCGACCGGTCCGACCGTCGCCGATCGATGGCGATTCCGATACGAACATCACGAATCGACGCACACCGGGCCCACACGTACAGCACGATCAGTACAGCGTGGGAGACCGGCGTCGGTTGGTCCGTCTCACGCGCAGGACTTGCGCATCCAAGGTCTTCTACCCGCTGGGGGAACGAGATGACGAGTGTGAATTCGCCGCAGCCGAATAACGGCGCCGAAGATGTGAACGTTCCCGAAGGGGCCTTCCCGCTCTCCTCGGTGCAACGGAGCATGTGGTTTGCCCAACAACTGAGCCCCACGGTCCCCAAGTTCATCGCGCAGTACATCGAGTTGCGGGGCGAGATCGACCTGGACCTGCTGAGCGATGCCGCAGTGCGGGCCGGTCAGGAGTTCCAGTCGCCGTTCCTGCGTCTGCTCGACGTCGACGGGGAGCCCTATCAGGCGGTCGATTTCACGATCGACCCGTCGATCGGGTTCCTCGACTTCCGCGGCGAGGACGAGCCGATGTCTGCCGCGCAGGCGTGGATCGACGAGGACTACGCGACACCTCTGCGGTTGACCCGGGACCGGCTCGTCGAGATGAACGTCCTGCAGGTCGGTGAGCAGCACTACCTGTGGTACACCAGGATTCATCACGTCGCCCTCGACGGGTACAGCGGCATGACCATGGTGAACCGGATCGCGGCGCTGTACACGGCGGCGATCGAGGGCACCGAACCGGAACCGAACCGTGCGCTGGACCTGCGCGAGCTGTACGCACTCGACCAGAAGTACCGGAAGTCGACCCGGTTCGAGAACGACCGGTTGTACTGGGCCGAACGGATAGTCGGCATCGAGCACGGGTCGACGCTCGCCACCCACGACGCCCCCGCGGCGGCGAAGAGCAGGCTCGAGAGCGCGAAGATCTCCGAATCCGCGCTGGGTTTCCTCGGCGAGTCGGATCAGCGGGTCGGTGCCACGTCGGCGGCCGTCCTGCTCGCGGGGTTCGCCTGCTATCTGTCCCGCATGACGGGCAGGCGGGACGTGCTCATCAACCTGCCGGTGTCGGCGCGCACCACGGCGCCGCTGCAGCGGTCCGGCGGCATGCTCGTCAACGTCGCGCCGCTGCGGATCACCGTCCGCCCCGAGGACACGGTGACCGAACTCGTCCAGCGGACGCAGCTCGAACTGATGGGTGCGCTGCGTCATCAGCGGTGCAGCCTCGAGGACATCCGCCGCGACGCCGGACTCGCGGGGACCGCGGAGGGTCTCGCCGGCCCGATGGTGAATGTCATGCTGTTCCACCAGGCGTTCACGCTGGGCTCCGTCAACGGCGAGTACCACATCGTGACGTCGGGCCCGGTGGACGACTTGCTGGTCAACATCTATCAGAGCGGCGACGGCCAGACACTGCTCGATTTCCGCGGCAACCCCAACCGGTACGGCGCGGAGGAGCTGCGCGCGCACCACCGCCGGTTCGTGGAACTGGTCGAAGAATTCGTCACCGCGGAGCCGCAGACGCGGACCGCCGACATCCACGCCGAGAGCGCGCGCCTCGGTGCGCGGTTCCTCGAACGGGAGTCCCAGCTCGAGTTCTGGAAGCGGGAGCTGGCGGGCCTGCCCGAGGTGACGGCGCTGCCGCTGGACCGGCCGCGCCCGGCTGAGCGGGCCGGCGCGGGCGAGGTCGTCGGGTTCGCCGTCGACGCCGGCGTGCAGCACCGCGTGGCACTGCTGGCCGAGGAGGCGGGCACCGGGATCTTCACCGCGCTGCATGCCGCGCTGGCCGTGTTGCTGGGCCGGCTGGGTGACACCGACGACGTCGTGGTCGGAACACCGATCGTCGGGCGCGACACGACCGACTCCGAAGACCCGGAAGCCGGAGCGTTCTTCAACAAGGCGGTCCTGCGGTCGCAGGTGGACGGGGCGTCGTCGTTCGTCGACCACCTGAGCCGGGTCCGGGACGCCGACCGGGCCGCGTTCTCGCACGCGGCGCTGCCGTTCGACGATCTCGTCGCTGCCGTGGTGGCCGAACCCGACCCGTCGCACACGCCGCTGTTCCAGGTGATGTTCGAGTTCACCGACGGCGGCCATCCGCACGACTCCTCGGGGACCGTGACGGTCAGCCCGATCCAGCGTGAACACCGAGCCCTGGGGCTGGATCTCGTGTTCTCCCTCACCGAATCGGAGACCGGCGGCATCAACGGCCGGCTGCGGTACGCGAAGGACGTGTGGGACCGCGACAGCGCGGAGGCAATCGCCGCCCGCTTCGTCCGCATCCTGCAGTCGGTGACGGCGGATCCGGCCGCGCCGATCGGGGACGTCGACCTCCTCGAACCGGCCGAGTACGCGGAACTCGCACCGGTGCGCGACGAGCCCGCGGTGGAGCCCCGCACGCTTCCCGCACTGCTCGCCGGTGCCGTCGCGGCGGGCGGCGACGGGGACGCCCTCGTCTACGAGGGGCGCACCCTGACCTACGCCGAACTCGACGAGCAGTCGAACCGACTCGCCCGCATGCTGATCGGGCACGGGGTGGGGCCGGGTTCGGTTGTGGCGCTGGCGATCGCGCGCTCGATCGAATCGGTGCTGGCCACCTGGGCGGTCGCGAAGTCCGGGGCCGCGTTCGTCCCGGTCGACCCGAACTACCCGGCCGACCGCATCGAGCACATGCTCACCGATTCCGGTGCGGTCGTCGGTCTCACCGCCATAGCGCACCGCTCGTCGCTGCCGGCGATCACGCCGTGGCTGGTGATGGACGACGCGTCGTTCGGGCGGGAGACGGAACAGCACGCCGCCGGCGCGATCACCGACGCCGACCGCCTCCGGCCGTTGCGGACGGCGGATCCGGCCTACCTGATCTACACGTCCGGCTCCACCGGTACTCCCAAGGGTGTGGTCGTCACCCATGTCGGTCTGGCGAACTTCGCCGAGGACGAGCGGCAGCGGTTCGACGTCACCGCCGGGTCGCGCACCCTGCACTTCTCCTCCCCGAGTTTCGACGCGTCGATCCTGGAACTGCTTCTCGCCGTGGGCGCAGGCGCCACGATGGTGGTGGCACCGTCGACGGTGTACGGCGGTACCGAACTCGCCGACCTGTTGCGCCGCGAACGGGTGACGCACGCGTTCGTGACGCCGGCCGCGCTGGCATCCGTCGATCCCACCGGACTCGACCACATCCGGTGCGTCGTCACCGGTGGTGAGAGCTGTCCTCCTGCGCTGGTGCAGCAGTGGGCGCCGGGTCGCGTCATGTTCAACGCCTACGGTCCCACCGAGGCCACCGTCGTCGCGAGCGTCGCGGGACCGCTGACGGTCGGCGAACCGGTGACGATCGGCCGCCCGTCCCGCGGTTGCGGTCTGCTGGTGCTCGATTCGCGGTTGCACCCCGTCCCCGCCGGGGTGCCCGGCGAGCTGTACATCACCGGCGACGGTGTGGCACGCGGGTACCACAACCGGTCGGTCCCGACGGCCGAGCGGTTCGTCGCCGACCCGCAAGGGACACCCGGTGAGCGGATGTACCGCACCGGCGACCTGGCCCGGTGGAACGCCGCCGGACAGCTGGAGTACCTCGGCCGCACCGACTTCCAGGTGAAGATCCGCGGATTCCGCATCGAACTCGGCGAGATCGACGCCGTCGTCCGCTCGCACCCGAGCGTGGCGTTCGCGACCACCGTCGGCCGCACCGCACCGTCCGGCGACACGGCACTGGTGACGTACGTGCTGCCCGTGGACGGCGCGCAGATCGTCGTCGGCGACATCCTCGAACACGCCGCCGCCGCGCTGCCCGCGCACATGGTGCCCGCCAGGGTGATGGAGCTCCTCGAGGTCCCGCTGACCCCGGCGGGCAAGCTCGACCGGAAGGCGTTGCCGGAACCACAGTTCGAGGCGACGTCCACCGTCTACCGGGCGCCGGTGACCCCGACCGAGATGCAGATCGCGGAGGTGTTCGCGACGCTGCTCGGAGTCGAGCGCATCGGCGTCGACGACAGCTTCTTCGACCTCGGTGGCGACTCCCTCGTCGCGACCCGCGTGGTGTCCCGGGTGAACACTGCCCTCGGCACGGAGATCGGGGTGCTGGATCTGTTCGAGGCGCCCAGCGTCGCGTTGCTCAGCGCCCGCGTCGACGCCGCCGGGCCCCGCACCTCCGCCCGCCCCGTGCTCGCGCCGCGGCCCGGATCCGGCCCGGTGCAGGTGTCGCTGGCGCAGCAGCGGATGTGGTTCATCAACCAGTTGGACACCGGATCTCCCGCGTACAACATTCCCGTCGGCATCCGGCTGCGCGGCACGCTCGACGTGGAGGCGTTGCGGACCGCGGTGAGCGATGTCCTCACCCGCCACGAATCGCTGCGGACCGTGTTCCCGAACACCCCCAACGGTCCGATCCAGGTAGTGCTGCCGGTCGCGGAGGTGAGCCCGCACCTCGACGCAGTCGAGGTCGCCGAGAGCGAACTCGAATCCCGCCTGATCGCCGACGCCGCAACCGGATTCGACGTCACCGTGGAACCGCCGATCCGGGCGGAACTCTACCGGACGGCGACCGAGGACCACGTGCTGGTGTTCGTGGTGCACCACATCGCCGCCGACGGCCTGTCGATGACGCCGCTGACCCGGGACGTGATGGTGGCCTACCACGCCCGCGCCGCCGGCGAGGCCCCGCAGTGGGCGCCGCTGGAGGTGCAGTACGCCGATTTCGCGGTGTGGCAGCGCGAACTGCTGGGATCCTCCGACGATCCGACGAGTCTGCTGTCCCGGCAGCTGGCGTTCTGGGCCCGCACCCTCGACGGTGCCCCCGAGGTCATGGATCTGCCGACGGATCGCCCGCGCCCGGCCCGGCAGTCGATGATCGGCGCCACCGCCGACTTCACGATTCCGGCACGCATCCACACCGCGCTGCTCGACATCGCGGGCGCGAACGACGCCAGCCTGTTCATGGTGGTGCACGCGGCGCTCGCGGTCCTGCTGTCCCGGTCGTCCGGGTCGGCCGACGTGTCGATCGGATCCCCGGTCTCCGGCCGGGGAGAACGGCAACTCGACGACGTCGTCGGCATGTTCGTCAACACCGTGGTCCTGCGCACCACCGTCGACCCCGATCGCAGCTTCCCCGAGATCCTCTCGCACACCCGCTCCGTGGATCTGGAGGCGTTCAGCAACACCGATCTGCCCTACGAGCGGCTCGTGGACGAACTGAAACCGACGCGCTCCGAAGCACATTCACCGCTGTTCCAGGTGATGCTGGTGCTGCAGGGATTCGCGAACACCAGGCTCGAGCTGCCCGGACTCGACGTGGAGGTCGAGGCACTCGAGACCGGTGCCGCCAAGTTCGATCTCCAGGTCATCCTCACCGAGCACATCGAGGACTCCGGCGCCCCGGGCGCGATCGACGTCCAGTTCTCCTACGCGTCGGAACTGTTCGACCCGCCGACGATGACGGCGCTGGCCGCACGGTTCGTCACCCTTCTCGAGACCATCACCGCCGGGTCGGACGCGAAAGTCGGCGACCTCGACCTGATCGGCGCGGACGAGACGCACCGGATGCTCGAGCAGTGGATCGCCACCGACGTTCCCGTCCCGGACCCGGCGACCCTGGTCAGCCTGTTCGAGTCGCAGGTGGCCCGCACCCCGGACGCCGTGGCCGTGGTGTTCGCCGAAGAGGAACTGCTCTACGCGGAGTTCGACGCCCGCGCCAACCGGCTGGCCCGCGAACTCCTCGCCCGCGGCGTCGGACCCGAATCCCGGGTGGCCGTCGCGCTGCGCCGTTCCCTGGAACTGATGATCGCGATCTATGCGGTGGAGAAGACCGGGGCCGCGTACGTGCCGCTCGACCCCGACCATCCGGCGTCGCGGATCGCGTACGTGATCGAGAGCGCCGAACCCGCCTGCGTTCTCACCGCCTCCCGCGATCGGTGCGAGGGCGTCGACAGCGCGGACGCCGCTGTGATCGAGATCGACACCCTGAACCTGTCCCGGCGGCCCAGCACCCCGATCACCGACGCGGAGCGGGGCGGTCCGATCCACCCCGATTCGACCGCCTACGTGATCTACACGTCCGGGTCGACGGGCAGGCCCAAGGGCGTCGCCGTCAGTCACCGGGCGATCGCGAACCGGCTGCTGTGGATGCAGGACACGTACCGGATGGATCACACGGACGTGGTGTTGCAGAAGACGCCGGTCACGTTCGACGTGTCCGTGTGGGAACTGTTCTGGCCCCTCGAGGTCGGTGCGCGACTCGTCCTCGCCGCGCCGGACGGTCACCGGGACCCGACGTACCTGTCCCACATCATCGCCGACCACCAGGTCACCACCATGCACTTCGTGCCGTCGATGCTCGCCGTGTTCACGGCGGGCGCCGAACCGGAACTGTGCGGTTCGCTGCGCCAGGTGTTCTGCAGTGGTGAGGCCCTCCCGCCGGCCACTGCCGACAGTTTCCGCGAATTCGGATCCGCGGCGCTGCACAACCTGTACGGCCCGACCGAGGCCGCCGTGGACGTCACCTTCTGGGAGTGCACGGAAGGCGACCGGGCCTCGGTTCCGATCGGCGCACCCGTGTGGAACACGCAGCTGTACGTCCTCGACTCCCGGCTGCATCCGGTGCCGGTCGGGGTGCACGGCGAGCTGTATCTGGCCGGCGTTCAGCTGGCCCGCGGTTACGTCGGTCGCAGTGACCTGACGTCGGACCGGTTCGTGGCGAATCCGTTCGGCGCACCGGGACAGCGGATGTACCGCACCGGTGACGTGGTCCGCTGGCGGGCCGACGGCAACATCGAATACATCGGCCGCCGCGACTTCCAGGTCAAGCTCCGTGGACAGCGCATCGAACTCGGCGAGGTGGAGGCGGCCGTGCTGGCGCACCCGTCGGTGGCGCAGGCCGTCGTCACGGTGCACCGCAGCGAGGCCACCGGCGAAAGCCTCGTCGGCTACGTGATCCCCGTGGCGGGCGCCGACATCGACACCGCGGTCGTGCGCGACGCGGCGGCGGAGGCGCTGCCCGCCTACATGGTGCCGACCCGCATCATCGTGCTCGACCGGTTCCCGCTCGGCGCGACCGGAAAGCTGGATCGCGGCGCGCTGCCCGAGCCGGAGTTCCTCAGCCCGTCAGCGGAATTCGTCACGCCGCGCAACCCGATCGAGGAGATCCTCGCGTCGATCTTCGCGGACCTGCTCGACGCACCCCGCATCGGCGTGTACGACAGCTTCTTCGACCTCGGCGGCAACTCGCTGGTGGCCACCCGGCTGGTGGCGCGGGTCAACGCCGCGCTCGGCAGCCGGATCGGGGTCCGGGAGATCTTCGACGCCCCGACCGTCGCGACGCTGGCCACCCGGATCGAGTCCGAGGCCGTGCAGGGCGCCGAACGTCCGCCGCTGGTGGCCGGGGTGCGCCCCGACCACCTGCCGGTCTCGCTGGCGCAGAAGCGCATGTGGTTCATCAACCAGTTCGACCTCGATTCGCCGGCCTACAACATCGCGCTCGCGGTGCGGCTGACCGGCGACCTCGACGAGGACGCGATGCAGGACGCCGTCGCCGACGTGATGGACCGGCACGAGTCGCTGCGCACCCGGTTCCCGATGGTGGAGGGCGAACCCCTCCAGGTGATCCTGCCGACCGAGGACGTGGTGCCGGATCTGTCGCCGATCGATTCGACGGAAGAGCAGCTGCCCGAGCATATTTCGCGGCTGGCGGGCGCCGGATTCGACGTCACGGTGTCGGTGCCGGTGCGCGCAGCCCTGTTCCGCACGGATCCCGGCGAGCACGTTCTCGTCATCGTCGTCCACCACATCAGCGCCGACGGCTTCTCCATGGCCCCGCTCGCGCGGGACGTGATGACCGCCTACGCGGCCCGCACCGGGGGCCAGGCACCGGACTGGACGCCGCTGCCGGTGCAGTACGCCGACTTCGCGCTGTGGCAGCACCGGGTGCTCGGCAACGCCGACGACCCGGACAGCCTGCTCGCCGCCCAGCTCGACTACTGGACGCACACGCTCGCCGGGCTTCCGGAACTGCTCGCGCTGCCGACGGACCACCCGCGCCCGACGCAGCAGTCGATGCGCGGCGGCATCCACTCCTTCAGCATCGACCAGCAGATCCACAGCCGGTTGATCACGACCGCCCGCGAACACAATTCGAGTGTGTTCATGGCTGTCCACGCCGCGCTGGCCGTGTTGCTGGCCCGGTTGGGCGACACGGACGACGTGGCAGTGGGCACCCCGATCGCCGGCCGCGGCGACGCCGCCCTGGACGACATGGTCGGCATGTTCGTCAACACCCTGGTGCTGCGCACCCCGGTCGAACCGTCCGGCACGTTCACCGACCTGCTGTCCACGGTCCGCGACACCGACCTGAACGCGTTCCACCACGCGGATCTGCCGTTCGAGCGGCTGGTCGACGCGATCTCGCCGGAACGCGCGACGTCGCATTCGCCGCTGTTCCAGGTGGTGCTCGAGTTCCGCAACAACGAGCGGCCGCGGCTGGAGCTGCCCGGGTTGACCGTCACCGGCCTCGACCTGGCCACCGACATCTCCAACTTCGACCTGCAGCTCACACTGACCGAGGAATTCGGGGTGTCGGGGGAGCCCGCCGGGATCTCCGCGGCATTCACGTACGCGTCGAGTCTGTTCGACGCGTCCACGATCGCCGGTTTCGCCGACTACCTGCAGCGGATCTTCGACGCGGTGACGTCCGAGCCGGGCATCGCGGTCGGTGACATCGACCTGATGGTGGCGTCCGAGCGTGCGGCGCTCACCCCGGTGATGGACGGTCCCGACGCCGAACCGCGGACCCTGCCCGAACTCCTCGCGTCGGCGGCGTCCGTGGACCCGAAGGCGGCCGCGCTGTCCTACGAGGGCAGCGAGGTGACGTACCGGGAGCTCGACGAACGGTCGAACCGTCTCGCCCGCCTGCTGATCGGGCGGGGCATCGGCCCCGAATCGGTGGTCGCGCTGGCGATGGCACGTTCGCCCGAGTCGGTGCTGTCGCTGTGGGCGGTCGCCAAGACCGGCGCCGCGTTCGTGCCGGTCGACCCGAACTATCCGACCGACCGGATCGTTCACATGCTCAGCGACTCCGGTGCGGCGCTCGCGCTCACCGTCGCCGAGTTCCGACCCACCCTGCCGGACTGCACCCCGTACGTCGTGGTCGACGCACCCGGCTTCGACGACCAGGTGAGTGCGCACTCCGCCGCCGTCGTCACCGACGCCGACCGGACGCACCCGCTGGCGCTGGAGAACCCGGCCTACCTGATCTACACGTCCGGGTCCACCGGCACCCCGAAGGGGGTCGTCGTCACCCATCGCGGCCTGGCGAACTTCGCCACCGACGAACGCGTCCGGTTCGGGGTCACCCCGCGGTCGCGGACCCTGCACTTCTCGTCGCCGAGCTTCGACGCCTCGATCCTGGAACTGCTGCTGGCGGTCGGATCCGGCGCGACCATGGTGATTGCCCCGGCCTCCGTCATCGGCGGCGCCGAACTCGCCGACGTGCTCCGCGAGGGCCGGGTCACGCACGCGTTCATCACCCCGGCGGCCATGGCATCCGTGGACCCCGCGGGCCTCGACCAGCTCGAGTGCGTCGCCACCGGTGGTGACGTGTGCCCGCCGGAGCTGGTGGCGCAGTGGGTGACCGGCGGCAGGCGGATGTTCAACGCCTACGGACCCACCGAGGCGACGGTCGTGTCGAGCGTGACCGGACCCATGCTGCCCGGTGAGGGCGTCACCATCGGCCGTCCGCCCATGGGCACCGGCGAGATGGTGCTCGATTCCCGCCTGCACCCGGTGCCCAACGGGGTGACCGGAGAACTGTACGTCACCGGTTCCGGTCTGGCCCGCGGCTACAAGGACCGGGCGGGCACCACGGCGGAGCGGTTCGTCGCCAACCCGTACGGCGGCCTCGGTGCCCGCATGTACCGGACCGGCGACCTAGCCCGCTGGAACACCGACGGCCAGCTCGAGTACCTGGGCCGCAGCGACTTCCAGGTGAAGATCCGGGGGTTCCGCATCGAACTCGGCGAGATCGAGAACGCCCTCACCCGCTACCCGGGCGTCGCCCGCTCGGTGGTGTCCGCGCACAAGGGCAGCACCGGCGCCAACCGGCTCGTCGGCTACCTCGTCCCCACGGCGGGCGCGGAACTCGACCCGGAGGCCGTCCTCGATTTCGTCGGCGGGTTCCTCGCGCCGTACATGGTGCCGTCCGCGCTGATCGTCCTCGACGAGTTGCCGCTCACCCCGGCAGGCAAGCTGGATCGCCGCGCGCTGCCCGAACCCGACTTCGGGGCCCGGGTGTCGACCGGCCGCGCGCCGGTGTCGGAGATGGAAGAGGTGCTCTCGACACTGTTCGCCGAGGTGCTCGGTCTGGAATCCGCCGGTGTCGAGGACTCGTTCTTCGCGCTCGGCGGCGACAGCATCATGTCGATCCAGCTGGTGGCCCGCGCGAAGGCCGCGGGCGTCGTGCTGACCCCGCGGGACGTGTTCGAGGCCAAGACTGTCGCCGGTCTCGCGGCGGTGGCGTCGTGGGTGGGCGCCGCCGACGTCGTCGTCCTCGACGAACTGCCCGGCGGCGGAGTCGGCGACATGCCGACCACCCCGATCACGAAGTGGCTGCTCGAACGGGGCGGCGAGTTCAACCGGATGTCGCAGTCCGCGCTGCTGACCGCGCCGCCGAACCTGCGCGAACTCGAACCGCTGATCGGCACGTTTCAGGCCGTCCTCGACCGGCACGACATGCTGCGCGCGCGGCTGATGGTCTCCGCCGACGAATCGCATCTCGCCGTCCGCCCGATCGGTGCGGTGGACGCGCAGGACCTGATCCGCCGGGTCGCGGTGTCCGCCGCCCCGGGAACACCGGCGTTCGCGGCCACCGTGATCGCGGAACTCGACGCCGCGCTGGACCGGCTCGATCCGGCGGCCGGGGTCATGATGCAGGTGGTGTGGTTCGACGCCGGGGAGTCCGGCGGCCGCCTGCTCGTGGTCGCGCATCACCTCGTCGTCGACGGTGTGTCGTGGCGCATCCTCGTCCCCGACCTCGCGACCGCGTGGGCGCAGATCTCGGCAGGCCAGGAACCGGTCCTCGACCAGGTCGGCACGTCCATGCGCCGGTGGGCGCACGGACTGGTCGACGAGGCGGCGAACCGGGCGGGCGAACTGGATCTGTGGCAGCGCATCCTCGACTGCGAGGACCCGCTCGTCGGCAGCCGTCCGCTCGACCCCGACGTCGACGTCAATGCGACCGTCGGCCGGGTCACGGTGCAGTTGCCCGCCGAGGTCAGCGAGGCCGTCCTCACGGCCCTGCCGGAAGCGATCCACGGCAGCGTCAACGACGGACTGCTCACCGCGCTGGCGATGGCGGTCACCCAGTGGCGGCGCACCCGCGGCCACACTCTGCACGGACGGTCCGTCGACGGAACCCTGGTGAGCCTCGAGGGCCACGGCCGTGAGGACCAGGTCGTGCCGGGCGCCGATCTGGGCCGCACGGTCGGCTGGTTCACGGCCATGTTCCCGGTGCGGCTCGACCTGTCGGGCATCGACCTCGACGACGCGTTCGACGGCGGCCGGGCCGCCGGGTCGGCGATCAAGGCGATCAAGGAACAGTTGCTGGCCATCCCGGACCACGGCATGGGTTACGGCATGCTGCGGTACCTCAACGCCGACACCGCACCGCTGCTCGCGGCCCGGTCGCTGCCGCAGATCAGCTTCAACTACCTGGGACGCTTCGCCGCCGACCTGTCCGAGGCGGCCACCCGCGCCGGCTGGACGCCGACCGGTGAAGTCGACATGGACCGGGCGCAGGACCTCGACACTCCGGTCACCTCGGCCATCGACGTCAACGCCGTCACCACCGAGGTCGACGACCGGCCTCAGCTGCGCGCCACCTGGGCGTACGCGGCCGGCGTCCTCACCGTCGCCGAGGTGCGCGAACTCGCCGAACTGTGGGTCCGGGCACTGACCGCGCTCACGACGTACGCGGCCCGCCCCGACGCCGGCGGTGTGACCCCGTCCGACCTCGAACTGGTCAGCCTCGACCAGGACGCCATCGACCGCATCGAGTCGCGCTTCCCGGCGCTGTCCGACATCTGGTCGCTGTCGCCGCTGCAGTCCGGACTGCTGTTCCACGCGTTGCTGGCCGACGAGTCGATCGACTCGTACACGGTGCAGGTGACACTCGAACTGCGCGGCGCCGTGTCGTCCCGCCTTCGGGTGGCCGGGCAGGCCCTGCTCGACCGGCACGCGAACCTGCGGGCGTCGTTCGTCTACGACGAGGGCGGCACCCCCGTCCAGGCGGTCCACGGATACGCGGAACTGCCGTGGACGGAGATCGACCTGTCCGCACTCGACGAGGAGAGCCGCGAAGCCGAGGTCCGGGAACTCCTCGACACCGACCGCCGCCGCGGGTTCGACATGGCCACCCCGCCGCTGCTGCGGTTCATGCTGATCCAGGTCGGTGCGGACGAGCAGCGCCTGATCATCACCAATCACCACATCCTGCTCGACGGCTGGTCGATGCCGCTGCTGATCCGCGACCTCCTGACCCTGTACGCCACGGAGGGGGACGCCACGGCGCTGCCGCGGGTGCATCCGTACCGCGACTACCTCGCGTGGATGTCGCACCGCAGCACCGAGGACTCCCTCGGGGTGTGGCAGCGCGCCCTCGCCGGAGTGGAGGAGCCGACGCTGCTCGCCCCGGCCGACGCCTCGGCCCAGAGCGACACGCAGTCCAGTGAACTGGTCGTCGAACTCGACGTCGACCGCACCGATCAGCTCAGTGTGCTCGCACGCGAACACGGCCTGACCCTCAGCACCCTGATCCGCACCGCGTGGGGAATCGTGCTGGGCGGCCTCGTCGGCCGCTCCGACGTCGTCTTCGGCGGGACGGTGTCGGGTCGGCCCCCGCAGATCGCGGGTATCGAGTCGATGGTCGGTCTGTTCATCAACACGCTCCCGGTGCGGGTGACCCTCGACCCCCGGGAAACGCTGGGGGAGCTGCTCGAACGCATCCAGGGCGAGCAGGCCGCACTGCTCGATCACCACTACGTCGGATTGACCGACATCCAGTCGGTGGCCGGTCCGGGCGCCGGCTTCGACACGCTGACCGTGTTCGAGTCCTACCCCGTCGACCGGGAGGGACTGACCGAGCAGACCGACATCGCCGGCATGCACGTCGTCGACGTGCACGACAGCGCGAACGCCGCGCACTACCCGCTCGCCCTGATCGCCTCGGCACACGAAAATCTGCAACTGAAACTCGAGTACGTCGAGGATCTGTTCGACCGGGCCGCGGTCGAGCGGATCGGCGACCGGATCGTCCGCGCGCTGATCGCGCTCGCCGAGCACCCCGGGATGAAGTTGGCGCAGCTGCGCCTGCTCACCGACGCCGAGGAAGCGGAACTGGTTCCGGCCCGCGGCAGGCCTGGCCGGTCCGTGCGCACACTGCCGCAGATGTTCGCCGAGACGGCCGCCGCGTCGGGCGACGCGACCGCACTGGTGTTCGGCGACCGCCGGATGTCCTACCAGGAACTCGACGAACGGTCCAACCAGCTCGCGCGGCTGCTCATCGGCCGCGGCGTCGGCCCGGAAGACATCGTGGCCCTGGGCATCTCACGGTCCATCGAATCGGTGCTCGCCGTGTGGTCGATCACCAAGACCGGCGCCGCGTTCGTTCCGGTCGACCCGACCTACCCGCGGGAGCGGGTCGAGCACATGGTCACCGACTCCGGGTGCACGTTCGGCGTGCGGGTGGCCGCCGATCGCGACCGGCTGCCCGCCGCGGTGGCGTGGCTGACCCTCGACGATGCCGAGACCGAAGCCGCCGTCGCGGCGATGTCCACCGACACCGTGACCGACGACGAACGCGTCGTGCCGCTGCGCTTCGCGCACCCGGCGTACGTCATCTACACGTCCGGGTCCACCGGCAAGCCGAAGGGTGTGGTGGTCAGCCACCGCGGTCTCGACAACTTCGCCGAGGAGCAGCGCACCCGCTACGCGACGGATTCGGCGTCTCGGGCCCTGCACTTCTCCTCGCCGAGCTTCGACGCCTCGGTCCTCGAATACCTGCTGTCGTTCGCCGTCGGCGCGACCATGGTGATCGTGCCCCCGTCCGTGTACGGCGGTGAGGAACTCGCGGAGCTGATCCGGGCCGAGGGTGTCACCCACGGGTTCGTCACCCCCGCGGCGCTGGCCTCCGTGGACCCCGAGGGTCTCGAGGTGTTCCAGAACGTGGTCGCCGGCGGCGAGGCCGTCCCGCCGGAACTGGTGACCCGCTGGGCGCCGGGGCGCACGCTGTACAACGGCTACGGCCCCACCGAGACCACCATCATGAGCAACCTCAGCGATCACCTGCAGGTGGGGGAGACCGTCACCATCGGCGCCCCCGTCCGCGGCGTGTCGGAGGTGATCCTCGACTCGCGGCTGCAACCGGTCTCCGTCGGCGTCGCCGGCGAACTCTACATCTCCGGTGAGGGCCTGGCCCGCGGCTACCACGCCCGCGCCGGGCTGACCAGCGAGCGGTTCGTCGCCAACCCCTACGGCGACCCGGGCGACCGGATGTACCGCACCGGCGACCTCGCGCGGTGGCGGCCCGACCACACGGTCGAATACCTGGGCCGCACCGACTTCCAGGTCAAGATCCGCGGCTTCCGCATCGAACTCGGCGACATCGACAGCGCACTCGCCGGGCACCCGTCCGTCGCGTTCGCCGTCACCCTCGGCCGCCCCGGTCCCGCCGGCGACACCGTGCTCGTCTCCTATGTGCTGCCGGAGGCCGAGTCGGTGCTCGAACCGCCGGAGCTGAAGGAGTGGACGGCGAATCTGCTGCCCGCGCACATGGTCCCGTCGAGCATCATGATCCTCGACGAGATCCCGCTCACCCCGGTCGGCAAGCTCGATCGGTCGGCGCTGCCGGAACCGCAGTTCCTGCCCACGTCGGACGCCTTCCGGCCGCCGTCGACGGTCCTCGAACACACGATCGCCGACGTCATCACCACGGTCCTGGGCATCGAACGGGTCGGCATCGACGACAACTTCTTCGACATCGGCGGCAACTCGCTGATCGCGACCCGGGTCGCCGCACGCCTGACCGCAGAACTCGACACCGACATCGGCGTCCGCACCCTGTTCGAGGCGCCGACGATCCACGAGCTGGCCCGCCTGATCGAATCGACGGCCTTCGCCCCGGCACACGACGGCGACCACGTGCGGCTGCCGCTCGGCCCGATGGCGCAGCCCGCGCACGTGCCGGTGTCGCTGGCGCAGAAGCGGATGTGGTTCCTCAACCAGTTCGACACGTCGTCGGCGGCCTACAACATCCCGCTCGCCGTGCGGCTGACCGGTCACTTGGACGTCGAATCGCTGCGCGCGGCGGTGACGGACGTGTTCGTCCGGCACGAGTCGTTGCGGACCGTCTTCCCGTCCCACGACGGTGAACCGACCCAGGTGGTGCTCTCACCCGGCCAGTGGACACCGAACCTCGAGATCACCGAGGTGTCCGAGGCCGAACTCCGCGAGCACATCGCCGGTCTCGCGACCGCCGGTTTCGACGTCACGGCCGACGTGCCGATGCGGTCGGCGCTGTTCGCACTCGCCCCCGACTATCACGTGCTCGTCATCGTGGTGCACCACATCTGCGCCGACGGCTTCTCGCTCACCCCGCTCGCCCGGGACGTCATGACCGCGTACGCCGCCCGCATCGCGGGAAGCGCACCGCAGTGGAACCCGCTGTCGGTGCAGTACGCCGACTACACGCTGTGGCAGCTGCAACTGCTCGGCGACGAGAGCGACTCCGAGTCGCTGATCTCCCAGCAGCTCCGGTACTGGACGGATCAGCTGGCCGACCTGCCCGAACTCCTGCAGCTGCCGACCGACCGGGCGCGCCCGGTCCAGCAGTCGTTCCGGGGTGCGCAGGTCGACTTCACGATTCCGGCGGACGTGCACCGGGCGCTGTCCGCGCTGGCGCGCAAACACAACTCCACCATGTTCATGGCCGTGCACGCGGCCCTGTCGGTGCTGCTGTCCGCGCTGTCGTCCACCGAGGACATCGCGGTGGGAACCCCCATCGCGGGTCGCGGTGACGCCGCACTCGACGACATGGTCGGCATGTTCGTCAACACCCTGGTGCTGCGGAGCGCGGTCGACCCGGCGGCGGGTTTCGGCGCCCTGATCGATCAGGTGCGGGCCACCGACCTCGCCGCGTTCCACCACTCGGACCTGCCGTTCGAGCGGCTCGTCGACGTCCTCGCGCCGGAGCGTTCCACCGCGCACTCGCCGCTGTTCCAGGCGCTGCTCGAGTTCCGGAACAACGAGACACCGCGCCTCGAGCTGCCCGAACTCACCGCGGCCGCCGTCGATTTCGACCTCGAGGTCGCCAAGTTCGACCTGCAGCTCAGCGTCGAGGAAGGATTCGACGCGGACGGGGTGGCGTCGGGGATCACCGCGTCGTTCATCTACGCCACCGACCTGTTCGATGCCGGCACCGTCCGCACGTTCGCCGACCGGTTCCTGCGAATCCTCACCGCCGTCACCGCCGACCCGCAGGCCCCGGTCGGTGACATCGTGGTCACCGACGCCGCCGAGCGGTCGGCGATGGCGACCGTGTGGAACACCGCCGGAGTGGAGGCGGGCACCGACACCCTCGCGGACCGGTTCGCGCAGAGCGTGGCCCGGTTCCCCGACGCCACGGCCGTGACGTCGGAGGACGTGGCGCTGACGTACGCGGAACTCGACGCCCGGTCGAACCGGCTGGCCCGGCTGCTCATCGCCCAGGGGGTGGGCCCGGAAACGCTGGTGGCCGTGGCACTGCCGCGCACCTGCGATCTGATCATCGCCCTGCTGGGCGTGATCAAGTCCGGCGGCGGCTACCTGCCCGTCGACATCACCTACCCGGCGGACCGGCTGGCGTTCGTGTTCGAGGACGCCGCACCGAACTGCGTGATCACCACCACCGGCGACGTCTCCGCCCTGCCCGACTCGGAGACGCCGGTGATCCTGCTCGACGACCCGGAGACCACCGCGGACCTCGCGCAGCAGTCGCCGGCGACGATCACCGACGCCGACCGGGTCACCCCGCTCGACGCCGCGTCGGTGGCGTACGTCATCTACACGTCCGGGTCCACGGGCCGCCCCAAGGGCGTCGTCGTCTCGCACCGCAACGTGCTGACCCTGTTCGCGAACACCCAGCCGCTGTACGGGTTCGACGAGAACGACGTGTGGACGATGTTCCACTCCTACGCGTTCGACTTCTCGGTGTGGGAGCTGTGGGGTCCGCTGCTGCACGGCGGCCGGCTCGTCGTCGTCGACTACTACACGGCACGGTCGCCGGAGATGTTCCACGAACTCCTGCGCAACGAGCAGGTCACCGTCCTCAACCAGACCCCGACCGCGTTCTATCAGCTCGCCGAAACCGACCGCATCGTCTCGGAGATCGACGTGAACGCGGCGGCACTGGCGCTGCGGTACGTGATCTTCGGCGGTGAGGCTCTCGACCTCGGTCAGCTCGGCCGCTGGTACTCACGGCACGACGACTCCGCCCCGACCCTGGTGAACATGTACGGCATCACCGAGACGACGGTCCACGTCAGCTACCTCGCGCTCGACCGTGCGTTCGCGGAATCGGCGTCGGCCAGTGTGATCGGCCGCGGCATCGCCGGGCTGCACGTGCACGTCCTGGACCGGCGCCTGCACCCGGTGCCCCCGGGCACCATCGGCGAGATGTACGTCTCGGGTGACCAGGTCACCCGCGGCTACCTGGGCCGGGCCGGGCTCAGTTCCACCCGGTTCGTGGCCGACCCGCTCCGTCCCGGGGCACGGATGTACCGCACCGGCGACCTGGCTCGGTGGAACACCGACGGTCAGCTGGAGTACCTGGGCCGCAGCGACTTCCAGGTGAAGATCCGCGGGTTCCGCATCGAACTCGGCGAGATCGAATCCGCGCTGCTCCGGTACCGCGGCATCGCGCAGGCCGTCGTCCTCACCCGCGACGACGGGCACGGCGGCCACCGGCTGATCGGCTACGTGGTTCCGGAATCCGGCGCCACCGTCGAGGTGTCCTCTGCCCTCGAGTTCGTGGGCACCCAGCTCACCTCGTACATGGTGCCCGCCACCCTCGTGGTGCTCGACACGCTGCCGTTGACGAGTAACGGCAAGCTCGACCGCCGCGCCCTGCCGGAACCCGACTTCGGGGCCCGGGTGTCGGCGGGCCGTGCCCCGGCGACGGAGATGGAGACCGTCCTCGCCGGCCTGTTCGCCGAGGTGCTCGGTCTGGAATCGGTGGGTGTGGACGATTCGTTCTTCGCGCTCGGCGGCGACAGCATCATGTCGATCCAGTTGGTGGCCCGCGCGAAGGCCGCCGGGGTGGTCCTCACCCCGCGGGACGTGTTCGAGGCCAAGACCGTGGCCGCCCTCGCCGAGGCGGCGTCCTGGGCGGGCGCCGCCGACGTGGTGGTCCTCGACGAACTGCCCGGCGGCGGGATCGGCGAGATGCCGGTCACCCCGATCACCGCGTGGCTGCTCGAACGCGGCGGCGATTTCCGCCGCTACACCCAGACCGCGCTGCTCTCCCTGCCCGCCGCGGCGGACGAGACACTGCTGAAGCGCACGATCGCCGCCGTCGTCGATCACCACGACATGCTGCGGGCGCGTCTGCTCGGCGCCGCACCGCAGTGGCGGATCGAGGTGCAGGCCACGGGCGCCGTCGACGTGGACGACGTGCTGCACCGGGTCGAGGTCGCGTCGGTCGTCGGGTCCGCGTTCGCGGAGATCGCCACCCACGAACTCGATGCCGCCGCAGGACGATTGGACCCCGAGGCCGGGGTCATGCTGCAGATGGTGTGGTTCGACGCCGGCGACGAGGGCGGGCGGCTGCTGGTCGTGGCCCACCACCTGGTCGTCGACGGCGTGTCGTGGCGGATCCTGGTCCCCGATCTGGCGACGGCGTGGGCGCAGGTCTCCGCGGGCCAGGAACCGGCACTCGAGCCGGTCGGCACGTCGATGCGGCGCTGGTCACACGGACTCGTCGACGCGACCCGCGAACGCAGCGCCGAGATCGAACTGTGGCGCCGGGTGCTCGAGGCCGATGACCCGCTGATCGGATCGCGTCCGCTCGACGCCGCGATCGACGTGGCGGGAACGGTCGAGAAGGTCACCGTGGAGGTGCCCGCCGACGTCACGGATGCTCTGCTGACCCGTGTCCCCGAGGCGTTCCACGGCGGCGTCAACGACGGTCTGCTGACCGCACTGGCGCTGGCGCTGGCGCAGTGGCGGCGCACCCACGGCGATTTCACGCGCGAGTCGCTGGTCAGCCTCGAGGGCCACGGACGCGAGGACCAAGTGCTGCCGGGCGCCGATCTGGGCCGTACCGCCGGCTGGTTCACGGCCATGTTCCCGGTGCGCCTGGACCTGTCGGGCATCGACCTCGACGACGCCTTCGCCGGTGGCCGGGCCGCCGGGTCGGCGATCAAGGCGATCAAGGAACAGCTGCTGGCCATCCCGGACCACGGCATCGGGTACGGCATGCTCCGCTACCTGGACCCGGAGAGCGCCGACCGGTTGCGGGCGCTCGCGAAGCCGCAGGTCACGTTCAACTACCTGGGCCGGTTGGGCGGTGCGACGTCCACCGACATCCACGGGCACGCCTGGGTCCCGGTGACGGACACCAAACTCGACGACATCCCCGCCTCCGACATCCCGGTGGCGTCGGCGCTCGACATCAACGCCGTCACCGGCACCGGGGTCGACGGCAACCGGCTGCGGGCCACGTGGGCGTTCCCGACCGGGGTCCTCACCCCGTCCGAGGTGCGTGCGCTCGCCGACCTGTGGGTGCAGGCGCTGACCGCGCTGACCGAGCACGTCGCGCGGCCCGACGCCGGCGGTGTGACACCGTCCGACCTGGACCTGGTGACGCTCGACCAGGACGCCATCGACCGGCTCGAGTCCCGGTTCCCGGCGCTGTCGGACATCTGGTCGCTGTCGCCGCTGCAGTCGGGACTGCTGTTCCACGCCCAGTTCTCGGACGCCTCGGTCGACCCGTACCTGGTGCAGTTGGCGCTGAAGCTGCGCGGCGACGTGAACGCGGACCGGTTCCGCCGGGCGGGGCAGGCGCTGCTGGACCGGCACCCCAACCTGCGGGCCGCGTTCGTCCACGACAGTGCCGGCGCTTCCGCGCAGATCATCCAGCAGCACGTGGAACTGCCGTGGTCGGAGTTCGACCTGTCGGCCCTGGGTCCCGAGGAGACGGCCCGCGAATACGAGCGGATCGTGGCAGGCGACCGGTCGGTGAAGTTCGACATGGCGGACGCGCCGTTGCTGCGTCTCTCCCTGGTCCGGCTCACCGGGGACGAGTACCGGCTGATCCTGACCAACCATCACATCCTGCTGGACGGCTGGTCGACGCCGCTCGTCCTCCGCGACCTGCTGACGCTGTACGCCCTGGACGCCGACGGCAGCCTGCTGCCGCGGGTCCATTCCTACCGCGACTACCTGTCGTGGATGAAGCGCCACGACACCACGGACTCCCTCGACGCCTGGCGCGCCGCGCTCGACGGTGTCGAGGAGCCGACGCTGCTGGCCCCGCTGGAGCGGGGTGAGGCGCATTCCGCCGTGGCGGAGGAGACCGCGTTCACGCTGTCCGAGGAGCACACCACCCGGTTGCGTGACCTGAGCCGCGAACGCGGGCTCACCCTCAACACCGTCGTCCAGACGGCGTGGGGAATCGTGCTGGGCGGCCTGGTCGGCCGCTCCGACGTGGTGTTCGGCGGGACCGTGTCCGGCAGGCCGCCGCAGATCGCGGGCATCGAGTCGATGGTCGGTTTGTTCATCAACACCCTCCCGGTGCGGGTCACCCTCGACCCGTGGGAGTCGCTGGGCGAGTTGCTCGAACGCGTGCAGCGCGAACAGGCCACGCTGCTCGACCACCACTACGTGGGGCTGACCGACATCCAGTCGGCGGTCGGCGGCGGCGGCGCATTCGACACGCTGACCGTGTTCGAGTCGTACCCGGTGGACGAGGCGGGGCTGACCGAACAGACCGACATCGCCGGGATGTTCGTCCTCGGCATCGACGGCAAGGACTCCGCGCACTACCCGCTGGCCGTCGTCGCCTCCGGTGACGCCCGGCTGAACTTCAAGTTCGAGTACCTCCCCGAGGTCCTCGAGGAAAGCGCGGTCGACGAGATCGCGGACCGGCTGCGGCGGGTGCTCGACGCCCTCGCCGACCGGCCCGAGATCCCGCTGGCCCACATGCAGCTGCTCACCGAGGCCGAACTCGCCGAGTTCGCGCCGGTGCGCGGCCGCCCCGGGTTCTCCGTCCGGACGCTGCCGCAGATCTTCGAGGACGCGGCGGCGCTGGATCCGAACCGTACCGCTCTGACGTTCGAGGGCCGCAACGTCTCCTACCGGGAACTCAACGAGCGCTCGAACCAGCTCGCCCGGGTTCTCATCTCCCGCGGCGCAGGCCCGGAGACGTTCGTGGCGCTCGGCATTCCGCGGTCGATCGAGTCGGTGCTGGCGGTGTGGGCGGTGGCCAAGACGGGTGCCGCGTTCGTCCCGGTCGACCCGAACTACCCGATGGACCGGATCGAGCACATGCTGACCGATTCGGGGGCGACCATCGGGCTGACCATGGCCGCCTACGAGAAGTCGCTGCCCGACTCGGTGCCGTGGCTGCAGCTCGACTCGCCCAAGTTCGAGAAGGCGTGCCAGGCGAAACCGGCTCTGCCGGTAGCAGATTCGGACCGCCGGTCGCCGATAAGCCTCGACAACGCGGCGTACATCGTCTACACCTCCGGGTCGACGGGCAAGCCGAAGGGCGTCGTCGTCACCCACGAGGGCCTCGACAACTTCGCCGAGGACCAGCGGCAGCGCTTCGCGGCCGCGCAGACGTCCCGCACACTGCACTTCTCGACACCGAGCTTCGACGGGTCGGTGTTCGAGTACCTGCAGGCGTTCGGGGTCGGCGCCACCATGGTCATCGCGCCGCCCACGGTGTACGGCGGAGCGGAACTGGCCGAACTGATCCGGTCGGAACACGTCACCCACGCCTTCGTCACCACCGCGGCGCTGTCGACGGTGGACCCGGAGGGGCTCGACGAGTTCCAGCACGTGGTGTTCGGCGGCGAGGCGTGCCCGCCAGAACTGGTGACCCGCTGGGCGCCCGGCAGGCAGTTGTCCAACGCGTACGGCCCCACCGAGACCACGGTGATGGCCAACATCAGCGACCCGATGACGGTGGGCGACCCCATCACCCTCGGCGGCCCGATCCGCGGCGTCGGCGAACTCGTGCTCGATTCGCGGCTCCAGCCGGTGCCTGTCGGCGTTCCCGGCGAGCTGTACATCACCGGCGCGGGTCTCGCCCGCGGCTACCACCGGCGCCCCGAACTGAGCAGCCAGCGGTTCGTCGCCAACCCGTTCGGGGAGGCGGGGGAGCGGATGTACCGCACCGGCGACATCGTCCGGTGGCGCGCCGATCACACCGTCGAGTACGTGGGCCGCAGCGACTTCCAGGTGAAGATCCGCGGGTTCCGCATCGAACTCGGCGAGATCGACAACGAGATCGCCACGTTCCCCGGGGTCGGCTTCGCCGCGACCCTCGGTGCCCCCGGCCCGTCCGGGGACACGGTGCTCGTGACGTACCTGCTGCCCGTCACGGAAGGGGGCGTCGACCCCGCCGAGCTGACCGCGCACCTGTCGACGCGGCTGCCAGCGCACATGGTGCCGACGAGCATCATGTTCCTCGACGAGATCCCGTTGACCCCGGTGGGCAAACTGGACCGGTCGGCGCTGCCCGCGCCGGAGTTCCACGTCACCACCGCGGAGTTCCAGCCACCGACCAACGACCTCGAACGCAAGATCGTGGACATCTTCACCGACGTCCTCGGTCTCGAACGGATCGGCATCGACGACAACTTCTTCGATCTCGGCGGCAACTCGCTGGTCGCGACGCGTGTCACCGCGCGGCTGCGGGACGCCCTGGACACCGACATCGGTGTGCGGGCGCTGTTCGAGGCCCCCGACGCCCGGTCGCTGGCCGAACGCGTCGCCGACAGCGTCAGCGGCGGCGCCCGACCCGCTCTCGCCCCGGTCGAACGCCCGGATCGGATCCCGTTGTCGCTGGCGCAGAAGCGGATGTGGTTCCTCAACCAGTTCGACACGTCCTCACCCGCCTACAACATTCCGCTGGCGGTGCGGCTCACCGGAACCCTGGACGAGGACGCCCTGCGCCTGGCGATGGCCGACGTCCTCGAACGGCACGAGACGCTGCGCACCGTCTTCCCGACGGTCGGCAACGAACCGACCCAGCGGATCCTGGCCGCCGCCGACGCCCAACCGGACGTCGACACGGTCGAGGTGGACGCGGCGGACCTGCCGCGGCACATCATGGACCTGGTGTCCCGCGGATTCGACGTCAGCACCGACGTCCCGGTGCGGGCGGCCCTGTTCCGGACGGCGCCCGACCATCACGTGCTGACGATCGTGGTGCACCACATCTGCGCGGACGGATTCTCTCTGGCGCCGCTCGCCCGCGACGTCATGGTGGCCTACACGTCGCGGCTGGACGGCGACTGCCCGCAGTGGGCTCCGCTGCACGTGCAGTACGCCGACTACACCCTGTGGCAGCATGCCGGACTCGGGTCGGAGAACGATCCCGAGTCGATGATCAACCGGCAGTTGCGGTTCTGGTCGGAGACGCTGGCCGGGTTGCCGGACGTCATCCAGTTGCCGACCGATCGGCCGCGGCCGATCCAGCAGACGTTCGAGGGTGATCGGGTCGAGTTCGCGATCGACGCCGATCTCCATCAGCGGCTGACAGCACTGGCCCGGACCAACAACGCCACCATGTTCATGGCCGTCCACGCCGCGCTGGCCGTGCTGCTGTCGCGGCTCGGCAGCACCGACGACGTGGTCATCGGCACCCCGGTCGCCGGGCGCGGTGAAGAGGCGCTCGACGAGATGGTCGGCATGTTCGTCAACACGCTTGTCCTGCGGAACCGGATCGATCCGTCCGCGACGTTCACCGAACTGGTGCAGCAGATCCGGGAATCCGACCTGGCCGCGTTCCAGCACGCGGATCTGCCGTTCGAGCGGCTCGTCGAGGAACTCAACCCGACCCGGTCCACGTCGTACTCGCCGCTGTTCCAGGTGGCCCTCGAGTTCCAGAACAACGAGAACCCGACGCTGGAACTGCCGGACCTGCGGGTCGAGAACGTGGACCTCGAGACCCGGGTGGTGAAGGAAGACCTCGAGGTGATCCTGGCCGAGCGGTTCGACCAGGACGGCGCGCCCGCGGGTGTCGCCGGCGGCCTGGACTTCGCCGTCTCCTTGTTCGACCCCGACACGGCGCGTTCGATCGCGGACCGGTTCGTGCGGGTCCTCGCGGCCGTCGTCGCCGACCCGGACCGGCCGATCGGCACCGTCCCGCTGCTCGACGAGGCGGAGATCGACGAGATGGTCCCGGCCCGCGGCAAGCCCGACGTGCGGCCCGAGGTGTGGCCGGACCTGCTGACGGCCGCCGCGGCCCTCGACCCCGACTCGGTGGCACTGTCGTTCGAGGATCGGCAGGTCACGTACCGGGAACTCGACGAATGGTCCAACCGGCTGGCGCGGGTGCTGTGCGCTCAGGGTGTCGGACCGGAGACGTTCGTGGCCATCGGTATGCCGCGGTCGATCGAGGAAGTGGTGTCGATCTGGTCGGTGGCCAAGTCGGGTGCCGCGTTCGTGCCAGTCGATCCGACGTACCCGCGGGACCGCATCGACTACATGCTCACCGACTGCCGGGCTTCGGTCGGCCTGACCGTCGCCGGCAGGCGCGACAACCTCCCGGACACGGTGCCGTGGCTGGTGCTCGACGACGAGACGTTCGCCGAGCAGGTCGCGGGCATGTCCTCGGCGCCGGTGACCGACGCCGACCGCACGATCCCGCTGCATCTGGCGCACCCGGCGTACCTGATCTACACATCGGGGTCGACCGGGAAACCGAAGGGGGTCATCGTCACTCACCGCGGCATGGCCAACCTCACCGCGGAGGAACACGAACGGTTCCAGGTCACGCACGATTCGCGGGTCTCGCATCTGGCGTCCCCGAGCTTCGACGCGTCGATCTTCGAGCTGATGATGGCGTTCGGCGCCTCGGCGCGAGTCGTGATCGTGCCGCCCACCGTCTTCGGTGGCGCCGAGTTGGCGGACCTGTTCCGGCGCAACGAGGTCACGCACGCGTTCATCACGCCCACCGCGCTGTCGTCCATCGAGGATGTCGGGCTCGAGTCGCTGCGGGTCCTCGCGGTGGCCGGCGAGGCCTGCCCGCCGGAACTGGTGGAGATCTGGGGCAAGCACCGCAACATGCACAACGGGTACGGGCCCACCGAGACGACCATCCAGGCGAGTGTCAGCGCCCCGATGCGTCCGGGCGGGGTCGTGAACATCGGCGCCCCCGCACTGGGCTTCGGTTCGCTGGTCCTCGACGAACGCCTGCAGCCCGTCCCGGCCGGCGTGCCCGGCGAGCTGTACATCACCGGACCCGGACTGGCACGCGGGTACCACAACAGGTCGGCGCTCACCTCGGAACGGTTCGTCGCCTGCCCGTACGGGGAGCCCGGCCGCCGGATGTACCGCACCGGCGACGTCGTGCGCTGGCGTGGCGACCACACCATCGAGTACATCGGCCGCACCGACTTCCAGGTGAAGGTCCGCGGCTTCCGCATCGAACTCGGTGAGATCGACGCCGTCCTCGCCCGGCACCCCGCGGTCGCGTTCGCGGCCACCATCGGTCACACCGGTCCGTCCGGCGACACGCTCCTCGCGTCGTACGTGCGGGCCGCCGAGGGCCACGACCTCGAGCCGGCGGAACTGCGCACCCACGCGTCCGACCGCCTGCCCGCGCACATGGTCCCGTCGGCGGTGGTGGTTCTCGACCAGATCCCGATGACCCCGGTCGGCAAGCTCGACCGCAAGGCGCTGCCCGCGCCCGAGTTCGGCACCACCGGCGCGGCCTTCCGGGCCCCGACGACGGCGACCGAGCGGATCATTGTCGAGGCCTTCGCCGAGGTGCTGGGCGTGGACCGGGTCGGCACCGCCGACAGCTTCTTCGACCTCGGGGGTAACTCGATCGTCGCTACCCGGGTGATCACGGTGCTGCAGGAGCGCCTCGGACGGCAGATCCCGTTGCAGTCCATGTTCCTGGATCCCACGCCCGCGGGGCTGGCGCTCCGGGTCGACACCGAGAACGCCGCCGGGTCGCCGGTGGACGAGGCGCTCGGCGTCGTCATCCCGCTGCGCCCGACGGGGGAGAAGCCGCCGCTGTTCTGCATCCATCCCGGGATCGGTCTGTCATGGGGGTATGCGGGACTGCTGCAGCACCTCTCGCAGGACCGTCCGGCGTTCGGCCTGCAGTTGCCGATCATCAGCGGCGGCCCGGCCGTCGACTCGATCGAGCAGCTGGCGCACCAGTACGTGCTGGAGATGCGCAAGGTCCAGGCGCACGGGCCGTACCACCTGCTGGGCTGGTCGCTCGGCGGCGTCATCGCGCACGCCATGGCCGTCGAACTGCGGCGGGAGGGGGAGGCCGTCGACACCCTCGCCCTCATGGACAGCTACGTGGCGAACGGGACCGATCAGGGCCCGGAGAGCCTCACCGTGCCCGAGTTGCTGCACGGTCTCGGGCTGGACCTCGAGTCCGTGTCCGGGGAGGAACTCACGTACGAGCGGGCGGTCGAGTTGCTGGACGACGCGTTCGGGCAGAAGACCGGACTGACTCCTCGGCACCTCGAGCGGATCAGCGCCGGGTTCACGAACTCCTCGCGGATCATGAACAACTTCCGGCCCCAGGTGTTCGACGGGGACCTGCTGTTCTTCACCGCCGCCGGGTCGGCGGCGACGGGCGAGCATTCACCGGAGGAATGGCGCGATTCGGTCACCGGCGGCATCCGGGAAGTCAAGATCGAGTGCGAGCACAACCAGATGATCGAACCCGAGGTCCTGGCCGTGGTGGGGCCCGTCCTCGAGGACTATCTGGGCACGCACTGACCCGTTTACGTTGCGGGCGGGCCCGCCGTCGATTGCAGTGCAGTAACGGGCGGGCCCGAATCGCGATATCTCCTGCGAACTCGGTAACAATCGATCTCTACCCACACCAGGAGGCGACATGAAGCGCTCACGTATCACGAGCCTCACCGCGAGCGCTCTGTGTGCCGCATTCGTCGCCTGCACCGCGGTCGCGAACGCCGGAGTTGCCGCCGCCCTGCCGATCTATCCCGCCTCCGACCCCGATCCCTTCTACGGGCAGCCGCAGGGTCTGGCGGAGGCCGCGGTCGGTGAGCCGCTCGCGGTCCGTCCGATGCCGCCGCTGCTGGCCTTCCCCGACACCGACGTCTGGCAGGTGAAGTACCGCACCACCAACTCGGAGGACCATCCGATCTCGTCGGTCTCCACCGTGCTGGTACCCCGCAACCGGCCGGTGAACGGGCCGTTGCTGTCGTATCAGCACATCATCAACGCGCTCGGGCCGCGGTGCGCGCCGTCGCGGACGCTGTACTCGAACGATCCCGACCTCCAGATCAAGGAGGCACCGGCACTGAACCTCGCGTTGCAGCGCGGCTGGACCGTCGCGCTGCCCGACCACCTCGGCCCGAACAGTGCCTACGGCGCCGCCCGGCTCGGCGGAACCATCACGCTCGACGGCATCCGCGCGGTGCAGCGGGTACCGGAACTGGCGGTGGCGGAGAGCCCGGTCGCGCTGGCCGGGTACTCCGGCGGCGGCATGGCCTCGGCGTGGGCCGCGGCACTCGCACCGACCTACGCCCCGGAACTGAACATCGTCGGCGTCGCCGAGGGCGGTGTGCCCATGAACATCGGCAAGATGGCCAACGGTCTCGGCATGCAACCGCATCCGGCGTTCGGTCTCGCGATGGCGGCGGCGCTCGGACTCGAGCGGGAGTACCCGGACAAGCTTCCGATCAGCGAGCAGCTCAACGACCGCGGACTGGCGATGCGCGACGAAATGGTCAACGCCTGCACCAACGGCATTCTCGCGGCAGGCGCCGGCCGCAGCGCCACCGAGGTCGCCAAGACCACGGACCTGATGAGCAGTCCGCAGGCCTGGGAGGTGCTGAACGAGAACAGCGTCGAGTTGTACCCGGGCGTTCCGACTGCACCGATCTTCGAATGGCACAGCCCGACCGATGTGCTCATCCCGGTCGATTCGATCGAGGCGACCATCGCCCGGTACTGCGCCGCGGGCGCCAAGGTGCAGTCGGACCTGTTCCCGAGTCCCGATCACCTGACCACGGCCGTTCTGGGTCTGCCGACCGCCCTGGATTACCTGGACGCTCGCTTCCGCGGCGACCCGGCGCCGTCCAACTGCTGACCCGGTAGGTGCCGATCGGCGGCGGGCCACCCAGGCTCGTCGCCGGATTGTGTTCTGCCCGTGCGCAGTCCGAAAATGTTGAGCGTTTGAGCAGATCTACCAGGGGGTATTCCGAACCCATGCACCCCAGCACACGCACCGCAGTCGTGACGGGATCTGATTCGCCGATGGGCCGCGCCGTCGCCCTGGCACTCGCGGGAGACGGTTTCGACGTGGGCCTCGCCTATGCCTCGGACCGGGAAAGCGCCGAAGCCACGGCCGCCGACGTCGAATCCAGATCGGTGCGCGCGGCCGTGCAGCGCATGGACCTGGCCGACCTGCCCGGCTCCGCTGCCGCCGTCGACGAGTTCGCCCGGGACCTGGGCGGAATCGGCGTCCTCGTCAGCTGCCCCGGCAGCACCGCGGTCGAGTGCATCCAGCGCGCCGTGCGGTACATGATCGCCGGTGGCGGGGGCGGACGGATCGTCAACGTCACCACCTCCGCGTCCGGTCTCGGCGGGCTGACGGGTCTGCTCGCCGCCGAACTGGCGCGGTACTCGATCACCGTCAATTCGGTGGTGGTGCCCGCGGTCGAACCGGACTTCGCGGCGCCCGGCCCCGACGATCGGGAAGTCGCCGACGTGGCGTCGTATCTGTGTGCGCCGGCCGGAATGTTCGTGACCGGTGCCGCGTACGTCGTCGACGGCACGAGGATCGCGATGATCCCGCACAGCCTGACCGAGGCCGGTGCGTTGCGTCCGCCCCGCCGGGCCGGCCGCATCCGGTCCTACACCGGCCGCTGGGCGCCCACCCGCTGGACGCGGTGATCCCGTCCGCGGGTCCATTCGAAACCCGCGGACGCGCAGCCGAAAACGCGGACGCGGAGCCGAAAGCGTCGTTGCCCCCGCACACCGGGAGTACCGTGTGCGCAGGGGGCTGCGAGTCGAGAGTGACGGTGTGATGCCGGCGGCAGTGAAGGGCACAGTGGGAAACCTGCCCCACGAACTGACGAGTTTCGTCGGCCGTCGCCGTGAGGTGACCGAGGCGCGACGCCTGCTGTCCGTGTCCCGTCTGGTGACTCTCGCCGGTATCGGGGGTGTGGGGAAGACCCGGCTCGCGTTGCGGGTGGCCGCCGACGCGAGCCGCGCGTTCGAGGACGGTGTGTGGCTGGTCGAGTTGGGAGAACTCGACGACGACACCACGCTCGTCGACGCCGTGTCGTCGGCGCTGCGACTGCGGGAGCAGCGCACCGGGAACCCGGAAGTACTGCTGACCGAGTACCTCGCCGACCGGCAACTGCTGCTGGTGCTCGACAACTGCGAGCACGTGGTCGCCGCGGCCGCGGCGCTGTCGGAGACGTTGCTACGGAGCTGTCCGGAACTGCGGATCCTCGCGACGACCCGCGAACCCCTGGCGATCGGCGGGGAGGCGGTGCTCCGGGTGCCGCCGCTGACGGTGCCCGAACCCGAACGCACCTCCCTGCAGGGCCTGCCGCAATACGAGGCGGTGACGTTGTTCGTCGAACGGGCGGCCACCGCGGTGCCGGAGTTCGAACTCACCGAGGAGAACCATGTGGCGGTGGCCCGGATCTGCCGCCAGCTGGACGGGTTGCCGTTGGCGATCGAGCTGGCGGCGGTGCGGCTGCGGGTGATGTCGGCGGAGCAGATCCTGCAGCGCCTGACGGACCGCTACCGGTTGCTGACGGTGGGGTCGCGGGGCGCGCCGAGCCGCCAGCAGACCCTGCGCTTGTGCGTCGACTGGAGTCACGAACTGTGCACCGACGAGGAACGCGAACTGTGGGCGCGACTGTCGGTGTTCGCGGGCGGCTTCGAACTGGACGCGGTGGAGGGAATCTGCGCCGGCGACCTGCCCGTCGAGAACGTCCTCGACGTGGTGGCGTCGTTGATCGACAAGTCGATCCTGATCCGGGAAGAGGTCGGGCCTTCGGTGCGGTATCACCTGCTCGAGACGGTGCGCGACTACGGCCGGGAGAAACTGCAGGAGACCGGCGAGCTCGTGTCGCTGCGGAGGCGGCACCGTGACTGGTACGAACAGTTGGTGGTGCGGTGCGAGGCCGAGTGGATCGGACCCCGGCAGGTGATGTGGATCGGCCGGCTCGACGCGGAGAAGCTGAACGTACGGGCCGCCCTGCATTTCTGCCTGACCGAGCCGGGGGAGGCCGAACCGGGACTGCGGATCGCCGCCGCACTGTACCCGTACTGGCGTGCCCGGGGACTGCTCCGCGAGGGGCGCCGCTGGCTCGGGCAGCTGCTGGGGCGGCACCCGGGAGGAGGGAGCCGGGAACGGATCGAGGCGCTGTACGTCGACAGTGTGCTCGCGGGCATGCACGGCGACCGGGAGGCCGCGAAGGCGCTGGTCGACGAGGGGGCCGTTCTCGCCGAGCGGAACGGTGACACACTGCTCGGCGCCCTGGTGGTCCACGCCGCCGGGTGCTGCGCCATGTTCGCCGGCGACCTGCCGCGTGCGCGGGCGTGCTTCGAGGAGGCCCTGCCCGTGTTCCGCGACCGGGGCAGCCTGCTCCAACTGACGTGGGGACTGCTCGGGGTGGCACTGGTCAGCGGCATGCAGGGTGACGGGGCGGTGGCGAAGATGTGCGGATCCGAGATCTTCGCGCTCACCGAGGCCCACGGCGAATCCGTGTATCGCGGCTGGTCGCTGTGGGCTGCGGGAATGGCGGCGTGGCAGCGCGGGCACCTCGCCCTCGCCGACGACTACGTCAAGCAGGGACTGCGGCTGTCGCACCTGGTGGACGACCGGATCAGCGCGTGCGGGGCGCTCGAGGTGCTCGCGTGGGTGGCCGTCGGCTCCGGCCGGGCCCGGAACGCCGCCGAACTGATGGGTGCCGCGGAGGCCGTCGCACAGGCCGTCGGCAACCCGAGCACCGTCTACCCCAACCTGCTCGTCCATCATGCGGAATGTGAACAGCAGGCACGCGCCGTGATCGGGGACCGCGCGTTCGATGCGGCGTTCGACCACGGCATGCACACGTCCTTCGACGACGCGGTCGCACTTGCACTGGACGAGAGGCGACCCGACGCGACGGCGTCGTCGAACGGGACGACGCACCTGACCCGACGCGAATCGCAGGTGGCCGAACTGGTCGCCGACGGGCTGACCAACAAGGCGATCGCGGCGCGGCTGGTGATCTCCCAGCGCACGGCGCAGGGGCACGTCGAGCACATTCTCGCGAAACTGGGTTTCACCTCACGCACCCAGATCGCGGCGTGGATCGTCGAACACGCACAGGACCCGCACCCCTGACCGGGCACCCGCACGGGGCGAAATAGGTATGTCCCCGGGTCGTTCAGCCGCTGTACTTCCGCGCTGCGGACGGGATGCTCATACACGTCCCCCACTCCGGCTCCAGACCGAGGCCCCCGATGTCCACTGATCCCCGAATGCACCGAAAGCCCGACCCCCAACTTCCACTGCCCCCGCCTCTCCGTCGGGTGCACACCGTCGACCGGTGTCTTGTGTGGACCGGGGGAAAGCTAGTGGCACACGACGCGGTGGGGCAGGAACTCGCGGGGGTGGCGGCGTGACCACGGACGGTATGACCCGCTGGCAGGGAATCGCCCAGAAGTGCGAACTGATGATCCAGCGGTGCCTCAACTGCACGACCCTGCTCGCGCCGTTGATGGCCACGTGCTCCGCCTGTCAGGGTTCGAACCTCGAGCGGGTCCCGTCGTGCGGTGTCGGCTCGATCGTGTCCTCGAAGGTGGTCGACCGAGGGCACAGCGGCGGCGACCGTGGCCGCGCCCCCTGCACGATCGCGATCGTCGAACTCGACGAAGGTCCGTGGGTGTACACCTGGATCGACGGCGACGTCCCTGCACCGTCCGACTGCCCGGTCCGGGTCGAGTTCCGTCCCGCGTCGACGGCCGAACAGCTGCCGGTGTTCGCCGTCCGCTCCGGTGATCCGCGATGACCGCCGTGGCGACCGAGACCGACGGCGAACCGAAAGAAGCGTTCGGCACCGAATGGCTGCGCCTGGCGCTGCGCCGGTGCGAGTTGCTCGCACAGATGCACTCGGTGAGCTCCGATGCGCGCTGGATGATCAGTTTCGCGATCCAGTGGGCGCCGTTCGGCGGTGCGAGCGCGGCCGAACTGCTGGAAACATTCGGCGTCAACCGCCGCCGTTTCATGGAACTCGTGCTCGACGGACTCGCGCCGAAGGCCACCGACATCCAGAAGATCCGAGCGATGAAAGGTCAGCTGCGGACCTCCCTCGCGCAGGCGTGGGGCGTGCAGTAGGCCCGGCCGGTCACCCCGGCAGCAGATCGTCCAGGTGGATCGGCACCTTCCGCACCCGGACCCCGGTGGCGTGATGCACCGCGTTCGCCACCGCGGCCGCGGCCCCGACGATGCCGATCTCACCTGCCCCCTTCGACCCCATCGGGCCGGCGTGCGCGTCGACGTCGTCGAGGCACACCGCGTCCAGATACCTGATGTCGGCGTGAGTGCTGACGTGATAGGAGGCCAGGTCCTGCGTCACGACGTGGCCGAACCGGGGGTCGTTCACGCTGCTCTCGTGCAACGCCATCGACACCCCCATCGTCATGCCGCCGATGAGCTGCGACCGCACGGTCCGGGCGTTCACGACCCGGCCGATCGCGAACACGCCGAGCATGCGTTCGACGCGGATCTCGCAGGAGTCACGGCGGACGTGCGCCTCCGCGAAATGGGCGCCGAACGAATGGAGCGCGAACTTCTCGGCGTCCGGATTGTCGAGGGTCCCCGCGCTGGCCTCCGCCCCCGGAACCGGGCTGCTGCCGTGCTCGTCCCGGAACGCGCGGGCCGCCGCGACGATCGCGCTGCCCCAGGACGTGGTTCCCGTGGAACCCCCGGCGACGGTCGCCGGCGGAAGGTTCGTGTCACCGATCTGCAGGACGACCGAGTCCAGGGGGCACCCCAGCGCGTCGGCGGCGATCTGGGTGAGCGCCGTCCACGCGCCGGTGCCGATGTCGACCGAGCCGATCTGCACGGTGTAGGTGCCGTCGGACTGGTACACGATCCGGGCCACCGATCCCGGCATGGTGTTCGCGGGGTACGTCGCGGAGGCGACGCCCAATCCCACCTGCCACTCCGAGTCCGACCGCGCCCGCGCCGTCGCGTCACGGTCCGCCCACCCGAACCGTCGGGCGCCCTCCCGCAGGCAGTCGGTGAGGCGCCGCCCCGACCACGGGTGGCCCGTACTCGGGTCGGCATCGGGCTCGTTGCGGATCCGCAGTTCGATCGGGTCGAGTCCGCAGGCCGCGGCCAGTTCGTCCATCGCCACCTCGGCCGCGAACATCCCCGGCGTCTCGCCGGGCGCACGCATCCAGGAGGGGGCAGGCACGTCGAGGGCCGCGAGACGGTGGGTGGTGTGCCGGTTCGGTGTGGAATACATCATCCGCGACGGGACCGCCGACTGTTCGGCGAACTCCTTGATCTTCGCGGACTGTTCGATCGCCTCGTGGGAGAGCGCGGTCAGGCGTCCGTCGGCGTCCGCGCCGAGCCGGATGCGCTGCACCGTCGCGGTGCGGTACGCGGAGAGGGCGAACATCTGCTGCCGGGTCAGCGCGAACTTCACCGGCCTGCCCGCCGCCCGCTGGGCCGCCAGCACCGCCAGCACGTTGTGCGCGTGCGGCAGTCCCTTGGACCCGAACCCGCCGCCGACGTACGGGGCGATCACCCGCACCTGCTCGACTTCGAGTCCGAACAGCGGTGCCAGGGTCTGCCTCACGGAATGGACGCCCTGCGTCGAATCGTGCAGCGTCAGAACCGGTCCGCTGCCACCAGGGGTCCACCGGGCGATGGTGGCGTGCGGTTCCATCGGATTGTTGTGTTCCATCGCGGTCGAGTACACCTGATCGACCGTGACCGCCGAGGCGGCGAGCGCCGCCTCCACGTCGCCGTCGTCGGTGTCGGTCGGGAACCCGGCGTTGACGTCGTCGGGCGCGTACAGATCGTCCCGGCCGGAACGGAAGTCGGTGTCGTGGGATGCCTCGTCGTAGTCGACGCGGACGAGGCCCGCGCCGTGCCGGGCGACTTCCGGTGATTCCGCGACCACCGCGCCCACGAACTGGCCGCGGTAGTGAACCTCGGGGTCCTGCAGGATCGTGAGTTCCCCGTCCGAGGTGTCCGCGAGACGGGGCGCGTCGAACACCGTCAGGACCGCGAGCACCCCGTCCAGGGCTTCCGCGTCCGCCGTGTGCATCGCGGTGACCCGGCCGCGGCCGATCGTCGACAGGATCGGGTACAGGTACGCCGGATCGTCCACCGCGTGCTCGAACGCGTACGGCGCCGTCCCGGTCACCTTGTCGTGGGCGTCGAGGCGCTCGGCGGGGGTTCCGATCACCTTCGGCTCGACGAGCGTCATGGGCGCGCCTCCTCGGCGAGTGACCGGAGTACCGACACGAGGACCCGGCGGGTCAGCACGACCTTGAACTCGTTGCCCGGAAGCGGCTGTGCGGCGGCGAGTTCCGACTCGGCCGCCGCCGTGAACGTGTCCCCCGTGGGCGGCGACCCGAGCAGGACCTCCTCGGCGCGTGTGGCACGCCACGGCCGGTGCGCGACACCACCGAGCGCGACTCGCGCCGACGTGATCGACGCGTCGTCGATGGTCAGCTCGGCGGCCACCGACACCACCGCGAACGCGAAGGACGCCCGGTCCCGCACCTTCCGGTACGCGGACCGGTTCCCGGCGGGCGGCTCGGGCAACTCCACGGCGGTCACGAGGTCGCCGTGCCGCAGGACGGTGTCGCGGTCGGGCCGGTCTCCGGGAAGCCGGTAGAAATCACGCACCGGAATCCGCCGTTCCCCGCCGGTATCGCGCACCACCACGACCGCGTCGAGGGCCGTCATCGCGACGGCCATGTCGGACGGATGCACGGCGACGCAGTGCTCCGAGGCACCGAGAATGGCGTGGTAGCGGGCGTAACCACCGAGCGCGGAACACCCGGTGCTTGGCTCGCGTTTGTTGCACGGCGTCGTGACGTCCTGGAAGTACACGCAGCGGGTCCGCTGAAGCAGGTTTCCCGCGGTCGTCGCGAGGTTGCGCAGCTGTCCCGACGCACCGGACAGGAGCGCGCGCGACAGCATCGGGTACCGGGCCCGCACCACGTCGTGCGCGGCGAGGTCGCTGTTGCGGACGGCCGCCCCGATCCGGAGTCCGCCGTCGGGAAGTGCCTCGACGGCGTCGAGGGGGAGACGGCTCACATCGACGAGGAGATGCGGCGCCGCCACCCCGAGTTTCATGTGGTCGACGAGGTTGGTGCCACCGGCGAGGAACGCCGCCCGCGGATCGGCCGTGACGGTGGCGACGGCGCTGTCGACGTCGGTGGCCCGCTCGTAGTCGAAGGGAATCATGCTTCCGCCGCCTGCCGGATCGCCGCGAGGATGTTCGGGTAGGCGCCGCACCGGCAGAGGTTCCCGCTCATCCGTTCCCGGATCTCGTCGTCGGTGAGTTCGGGAGGAGCGGTCAGGCTCTCGGTGACGGCACTCGGCTGCAGGGCGAGAAACTCGTCGAACATCCCGATCGCCGAACAGATCTGACCGGGCGTGCAGTAGCCGCACTGCAGTCCGTCCTGCTCGACGAACGCCTGCTGAACGGAATGAAGCACGTCGCCGTCGGCCAGTCCGTGCGCGGTGACGACGCGTGCACCGTCGTGGGCGACGGCGAACGTCAGGCAGGACGTGGCGCGCCTGCCGTCGAGGAGGACGGTGCACGAACCGCACTGGCCGTGGTCGCAGCCCTTCTTCGGCGCGGTGACCCCGAGGTGGTCGCGGAGCGCGTCGAGCAGGGTGGTGCGGGTGTCCACGTCGAGGGTGCGTTCCTCGCCGTCGACGGTGAGCACGATCTTCCGGTAGCGGGGGCTGTCCGCGGCATTCATGGCGGGAGGTTACCCGCGGTGAGCGATCCCGAATCGGTGTCCGCGGTGGTTCCGCCGGCGAAGGACTGGGTACTTGCTGAACCCGGACACAGTGGATGATCGGGAAGGGACGTCATGCGCGTCGAACACATCACGGTGGTCGTGCCCGCTCACGACGAGGAGGCACTGCTGCCGCGATGCCTCGACGGGGTGCAGACCGCCGCGCGGGAAGTGTCGGTGCCGGTGACGATCGTCGTGGTGCTCGACGGATGCACCGACCGCAGCGAGGCCGTCGCCCGCGCAGCGGACGTCGACGTCGTGGTGCTGGGTGCGCGGAACGTCGGCGCCGCCCGGCGTGCGGGCTTCGACTCGGTCGCCCTGCGCCCGCACGAGTGGTTCGCCACCACGGACGCGGACTCGCTCGTCCCCGCGCACTGGCTGTCCTCCCACCTGCAGCACGCGAGCCGCGGCGCGCAGTTGGTGGCGGGGACGGTGACGGTCACCGACTGGTCGGGGTGGCCCGACCACGTGCGGTCGCTGTACGGCAGCGCCTACCGCTCCGGCACCGCCCACGGGCACGTGCACGGCGCGTCCCTCGGATTCTCGGCGGACCTGTACCGGGCGGTGGACGGGTTCGCCGCCCTGCCCGCGCACGAGGACGTGGACCTGGTGCAGCGGATGGTCGAACGCGGAGCGCACGTGGTGTGGAGCATCGACGCGCCGGTGGAGACGTCCGCACGGGCCGACGCCCGCGCGCCGCAGGGCTTCGCCACCCACCTGGAGGGACTGCAGGACCGATGATCACCGACGTCACCCACGACAGCAGTCCCACCCATGCCGCCGTGCGGGCGATCATCCGTTCGGGCGATGCGGAACTGCCGCTGCCCGGCCACGGGTCCACCGCCGCCCGGTGGGCGCAACTCACGGAATGGTGCCGCCGCGACCTCTCGGTCGGCCGGCTGCTCGAGGCACACGCCGACGCGGACGCGATCCTCGCCGAGATCGACGGCACCCGCGCCGGCCGGAACGAGTGGTGGGGAGTCTGGGCCAGCGAACCACCACGCCCGGTCCTGGACGCCGCCCACGATGCGAGCGGATGGCGACTGCGGGGAGCGAAGGCGTGGTGCTCCGGGGCGTCGATGTGCACGCACGCGCTGGTCACGGCACGTGTCGACGGGCAACCCCGGCTGTTCGCCGTCGATCTGCGGGAACCCGGGGTCACGCCGGGACGCGGGGGCTGGCGCAATCCGGGGATGGCGGCGACGGACACCGAAGCAGTGACGTTCGACGGCGTTCCCGTGCGAGCTGTCGGCGCCGCGGACCGGTACCTCGACCGGGCTGGGTTCTGGCACGGCGGCATCGGGGTGGCGGCGTGCTGGTTCGGTGGCACGCTCGCTGTGGCGGAATCGCTGCGGGCTCGCGCACGAGATGGCCGGGCGGACAGTCACCAGCTCGCGCACCTCGGCGCGATCGACGTCGCCGTCAGCGCGACTCGATGGGCACTCGCGTCCGCGGCCGCGGAGGTGGACTCGGATCCCGTCGATCGGACGTCCGCGCAGGTGCGCGCGTTCCGGGTGCGGGGCCTCGTCGAGCGCACCGCGAGCGAGGTGATCGACCGCGTCGGCCGCGCGCTGGGCGCCGCGCCGCTCGCGGGCGACGCGGACCACGCCCGCAACGTCGCGGATTTGCTCGTCTACATCCGGCAATCCCACGCCGAGCGGGATCTCGCGACACTCGGCGAACTCGTCGCGGGGGAGGACTGACCGTGGACAACGCCACCAGATTCAGGGAGACACCCGTGGCCGGCCGGGGCACCCCGGAGGACGTGTGGCAGCGGTGGCTGGCCTCCGTCCGGTGTCCGCCGATACCGCTCACGGAATGCGACCGCATGGTCGTCGTCGCCCCGCATCCCGACGACGAGGTGCTCGGCGTGGGCGCGCTGATGGCCACCGCGGCCACCGCCGGTGTTTCCGTCCAGGTCGTCGCGGTCACCGACGGCGCGGCGTCGCATCCGCAGTCGCCGACCCTGTCACCCGCCGCGCTGGCGGCCGCGCGGATCGCCGAATCGAACCGGGCGACAGCGCTGTTGGGCGTCGGCGAACCACTCCGTCTCGGATTGCCGGACGGCGGTGTGTGCGCGTACGAACGCGAACTCACCACCCGCCTCGTCGACGTGCTCACCGCGACGTCCCGGGCCGGGGAGAGGGTGTGGGTGCTCGCGACCTGGCGAGGCGACGGTCACCCCGACCACGACGCCACCGGACGGGCCGCCGCGGAGGCGTGTTCGGTCACCGGCCACCGATTGGTGGAGTATCCGGTCTGGATGTGGCACTGGGCGCGACCCGCCGACCCGTCGGTGCCGTGGAACCGGATGCGAGTACTCGCACCCACCGTCGACGTCCTGGCGCGCAAACGCCGGGCCGTCGACGAATTCCGTACCCAGATCCGCCCGTTGTCCGAGGACCCCCGGGACGCCACGATCCTCCCGCCGTGGGTGCTGGCGCGACTGATGCGGACGACGGAACGGGTGCTGTGGTGAGCGCGATGGATCCCGGCTACTTCGAGTCGATGTATGCGGAATCGGCGGACCCGTGGGGATTCGACGAACGGTGGTACGAACACCGCAAGTACGCGCTCACGCTCGCCGCCCTGCCCCGTCCGCACTATCGGCGGGCGTTCGAACCGGGATGCTCGATCGGGGTACTGACGGCGCAGTTGGCGAGACGCTGCGACCGGGTCGTCGCAACGGACGTGGTGCCTCGTGCCCTGTCGAGCGCACGGGACCGCATACGCCGCGAGGGACTGGCCGACCGCGTGGAGCTGGGCCGGGCATCGCTCCTCGATCCGTGGCCGGCAGGCACCCTCGACCTCGTGGTGCTCAGCGAGGTGCTGTACTACCTGACGCCCGCAGACCTGGACACCGTGCTCGGGCGGGCCGTCGACGCCCTGGAGGAGGGCGGCACCCTCGTGGCCGTGCACTGGCAGCATCCGGTGCCCGAATACCCGCAGACCGGCCGCGCGGTGCACGATGCGGTCGCGGCGTTCGAGGGCCTCCACCGCGTCGGGTCGTACCGCGACACGGACTTCCACCTGGACGTCTACACCCGCGGTGCGACGCGCTCGGTCGCCGCGGCGGAAGGGCTGAGCTGACCGGTCGGCTCTCTCACTGTTCGGGCAGGCTGCCGGTCTCCAAGAAGATGACGCGCCTGCCGATTTCCACGGTGTGGTCGCAGAACCGCTCGTAGAAGCGGCCGAGCAGGGTGATGTCGACGGCCGATTGGACACCGTGCGGCCAGTCCTCGTTCTGGGTGATCGTGAACAGGCTGCGGTGGAGGTCGTCCATCGCCTCGTCCGCCGTCAGCAATCCGCGGGCGCGCTCGGGGTCGCGGTGCTGCAGCACCTGCTCGGTCTCCCTCGCCTGCGCGACGGCGACGGTGCCCATCTCCGTGAACACGTCCCGCACCTCGTCGGGGACCACGTGGTCGGGATGCCGCCGGCGGGCGATCTTCGCGATGTGCACCGCGAGACCGCCCATCCTGTGCAGATCCGCGGAGATGTGGAGACCGCCGACCATGAATCGGAGATCGTGGGCCACCGGAGCCTGTAGCGCGAGGAGCGCGAACGCACGCTTCTCCCAGTGCGCCGCGGCATCGTCGAGCTCGCCGCTCACGTCGATGACGTGTTCGGCGAGCTCGAGGTCTGCCTGCAGCAGTGCGTCGCTCGCCTCCGACATCGCGGTGACGGACAGCCGGCACATGGCGGCGAGATCGCCGGACAGGCTGTCGAGATTTTCCGCGAAACGAGTACGCATCGGCTCAGCCTAGGGGGGTTCTGGGACAAGTGCCTCGCTCTATCGGGGGTCGGCGTGGGCCAGCTTCCGGTACCCCTGGGCACCCGCCCGATCGACCGCCGCCTTGACCAGGCCGAAGACGGTGCCCTGCACGGCGGCCGCGATCAGTACTTCGCGGGTGCTGCGGGACAGATCCTTGGGGTCGGGAGCCTCGGATTCGCCTGCGACACGCTTCCACACCTGACCGAACACGGCACTCGCCGCTATTCCACCGGCGACACTCGCAGCGAGCGCCAACGGTTTGTACATCGCCTTCGATGCGGCGCTCATGTTCCCGCCCTTCGCATTCGATCCCGTCGATCGATCTCCGCTGGTCGAGTACCCGGATTCGACGCCCTCACACCGCCGCGGTCGTGACCGGGGGATTGTTTCGTTCGGCGCGTGGTTGGGGAATGCGTTCCGTATGACCTACGAATCAGCCGGAGAGCCGACGCGCATCGTCGTCGTGGGCAGCGGCTTCGCCGGATTCGAATGCGCACGCTCTCTGACGCGGCGCCTCCGGGGAACCGACGCCCGCGTCATCATGATCTCGCCCCGCGACTACATGCTCTACACACCGCTCCTGCCCGAGGTGGCGGGCGGAATCCTGGACGCGCGGTTCGTCACCATTCCACTGTCCGAGGCGCTATCGGACGTCGAGCTCGTGACGGGCAGAGTCGACGCCGTCGACTTCGACGCCCGCACCGTGCACGTCACCGACTGCGAGCAGGGTGTCGAGGAGGTGGCGTGGGACCGGGTGGTGCTCACCCCGGGATCGGTGACCCGGCTGTTCGACATTCCCGGACTCGCCGAGCACGCCAGGGGACTGAAGACGCCGGCCGAGGCACTGTACTTCCGCGACCAGCTGCTCACCCAGATCGAACTCGCCGAGCGGGACACCGACCCCCGGGTCGCCGACGCCCGACGGACGGTCGTCGTGGTCGGTGCGTCCTACGCGGGCACCGAACTCACGGCCCAACTCCGCGCCCTGGCCGACGAAGCAGCGTCCCGTCGCAACCTCGACCCCGCGAAGATCCGGTTCCTGCTGCTCGACGCCGCCGACAAGGTGATGCCCGAAGTGGGGGAGAAGCTGGGTGACAAGGTGCTGGAGGTGCTGCGCTCCCGCGGCATCGAGGTGCGACTCGGCACCACCCTGACGGAACTCGGATCCGAACACGTCACTCTCGACGACGGAACCGTCGTTCCCACCCGCACGGTCGCCTGGGTGACGGGTGTCACCGCCGGCCCCCTCGTCGACACGCTCGGATTGCCCACCGAGAAGGGCAGATTGACGGTGCGCCCCGACCTCTCGGTCGACGGGCACCCCGACGTCTTCGCGGGCGGCGACGCCGCGGCCGTTCCCGATCCGAAGAACAGCGGATCGATCACCCCGCCCACCGCGCAGCACGCCGTCCGGCAGGGGCGGGCCCTCGCCCGCAACGTGGCGGCGAGCCTGGGCGTCGGCGATGCGAAGCCGTACACCCACCGCGACATGGGTCTGGTCGTGGATCTCGGCCCGGGGTTCGCCGTCGCCAACCCCCTCGGCATCCGGCTGTCGGGGTTCCTCGCGAAGGTGGTCACCCGGGCATATCACCTCTACGCCATGCCGAACGCCGCCAATCGCTGGGCGGTCGCGCTCGCCTACCTCACCGATCTGATCTTCCCGCGTCCACTCGTGTCGATCGGGCTGGTCACCGATTCGGAATCACGGTTCGCGGCCGGTGAGGAAATCGGAGCGCAGACCTGAACTGTCGGGAGGCGAGCGCGACGCGGCTCACGTTTTCGATGCGGTCGGGGAGGGTAAGCGCGGAGAGTCGTCAGGTACCGATTCGAGGGAGTGGTCGTCATCGAGGCACATCGCGACACGTCGGCGTCGGCTTCGGATGTGTGGTCCGTCCTCGCCAACGGGTGGCTGTACCCGTCGTGGGTGGTCGGCGCGTCCCGGATGCGTGCCGTCTCCGCGGACTGGCCCGCGGTGGGAAGCCGCCTGCACCATTCCGTCGGTGCCTGGCCCGCACTGATCGACGACTCCACCGAGGTGCTCCTCGCCGAAGAGAACCGTGAACTCCGACTGCTGGCGCAGGTGACCCCCACGAAAGCGATCGTGCGGCTGCGGCTGGAGCCGCGTGGATCCGGTTGCCACCTCCAGATGTCGGAGGTGGCGGCCTCCGTCCCGTTGTCCTGGGTTCCGCGGATGGCGCAGGACCTGGCGGTGCTCCCACGCAATCTCGAGTGCCTGCGCCGACTTTCGTTCCTCGCCGAGCGAAATACGAACCCCTGACGTCATGTCGGTGGTGCCGGCGCACTCTCCGCCGCGATGACGGAGCGGGCGAGACGAGACGGCGCTCGAGTCTGCTGCGGCGAAGAAATGACCTCGAGAAGTTCGAATGGGACACCCCCGTCGTAAAGGTCAACTACGCACTCGACCGCAAGATTCCGTGGCCGTCCCAAAACCTCGAATCCGCCGGAACGGTGCATCTGGGCGCCGGCGACGACGGGGGTCGTCCCGGAACGCCCGTTCCTGCTGTTCGGTCAGATGACGACGTCGGACCCCAGCCGTTTCCCGGAAGGAATCGAAAGTGCCTGGGCCTATACGCATCTGCCGCGGGGGATTGCCGACGACGAATCGGCGGAGCTGCCGGCGCACCGAGCGGACGCGATGCTCGAATCGCACGCGCCGGGATTCGCGGAGCGCGTGGTCGGGCGCAACGTGCAGCGTCCCCGCGACCTCGAGGCGAGCAGCGCGAACCTGCACGGTGGGGCCGTCAACGGCGGCACCGCTCAGTTGTATCAGCAGCTCGTCTTCCGTCCGACCCCTGGTTCGTCCGGGCCCTACACGTCGATCGACCGGCTGTACCTGGCCAGTTCCACCGCCCACCCGGGCGGCGGTGTCCACGGGATGTGTGGACACAACGCAGCCAACGCCGCCCTGGCCGACGACGGTCAGGAACTCTCTCCGTCGATGCGGGCAAGGAGCCACCGCGGGCCGACCGTGACGGCCCCGAGTGCCTCGACTCGGGCCCGGAGCCCACGGTCGGCGGTAACGACGGTGATCGGCCGGTCGCCGTCTTTCTCGGCGGCCACCACGTCGACGATCGCGTCATCGCCCGAACCGTCCGCAGACACCACCCGCAGACCGTCGAATTCCCGATCCTGCTCCCCGGCAACCGCGGCCTTCGCCGCACCCTCGATCACGACCACCACCTCGGCCGGTGAGTCCAGACGCTGGTCCAGGGCGCCCAGTTGGACGAGCAATCGCCGGGCCGCACCGGCACGATCACGCCACCAGCCGTCGGGCCGCGAGCCGACGACGTTCGCCGCATCCACCACGATCAGTGCAGTCCTGTCGTCAGTCATTTCCACAGTTTCCCCTCTCCGGAGACCGGATTCACCGGGTCTCCCGAACCGGGCAGCTGTGGGTGCTAAGACAGGGGTGACGGTGCGTCAGGGCGAGGAGGCCGAAATGGACGTCCGCTTCATCTCCGACGACGGTGTGCGTTCGTGTGCGGCGACCGAGTTGAAACAGTTGCTCGACCGGCCCGACGGATTGGTCTGGGTGGACATCCCGACCTGGGACGAACAGGCACACGACGCGTTGACCACAGTTTTCGGTTTTCATCCTCTCGCGGTGCGTGATTCGGAGCACCGCAATCAGGTTCCGAAGGTGCACAGGTATGTGGACCACTTCTTCGTGGTTCTGCACGCGCCGCAGTCGGGCGCACACGGGCACGTGCACTACGTCGAACTGGACCAGTTCATCGGTACCCGCTACCTGGTGACAGTGCACGGCCCCGTGAATCCGGCGATCGATCCCTCGACGGCGATGGTCGAGGTGAAGGTGGTGCTGGGCCGACTGGAGTCGGGCAAGTTGCGGCCCGGCACGGCATTCGAGTTGTCGTTCGCCCTCCTCGCCGCATTGACGGCACGGATGCGGGCTTACACCGCCGAACTGACCAAGGACGTGTGGAAGCTCGAGCAGCAGGTCACCGGCGGGCACCTCGGTGATCCGGAGACGTTTCTCGACGAGATGTTCCGGGTCCGGCACGGCCTGCTGACGGTCGGCACCATGGCCGCGTTGAGCGGGGAGGTGTACGGCAGGATGGTCACCATCGAGGCGTTCGGCGCCGGCAAGGGGCAGGACCTCCTGCTCGATGCGGTCGATCAGTTCCAGCACCTGACCGTGATGGCCAGGGGACAGAAGGATTACCTCCAGGGCACGATCGAGTTCTACCAGGCCCGCACCAACACCAAGATGACCGTCGCCGCGGAACGCCTCGCCGTCATCGCGGCTGTCACGCTGCCAATTACCGCCCTGTCCTCGATCATCGGCATGAACGTGATCGTGAACGAACGGACGCAATGGCCCTCCGTCGCCGTGATCGTGCTCGTCATGCTCGCCATGTCCGGGGCACTGCTCGTCTGGGCGAAGCGCAAAGGCTGGTTCTGACGCGAACGTGTGACCGCCTTTCTGCGAGGTAGTGGCATTTCGGGGCGTCACCACAAACCCCAACTTCCGGATCCGATCAACCACGTTCACATCCAGCAACGACATACGGGGCGGGGGCGCACAGCTCGGGTGGCCGTCCGTCGATACCACTCCCGAGTCCACAGCGCGTCACGTGGATCGCTTGTGTGACTGGAGGGACGCCGGCGGCGACGGGGGACCGCAATCGAGGCGATTGGGATGGCAGCCACTGGCGCGAGAGGCCGGTTGTGATGTACAACGTACTCGTAAGTTTGTGACTCAGGTCACTCGGTCGCTATTACGGGGTACGCCAGCACATGACCCGCATCACGGTGCAACAGCACGATCAGCACACGATATCGTCGCCCTCCGCCGAGGAGCCGTCGACCCGGCACACACTGCGCCCGACCGTGTACATCGCTTCCGTCTCGGCCGCGACAGCGACCGCGCCCGCCATCGTCGTGACGGGCTCCGTTCTCGTCGCGGTGGCCACTTCCCTGTCAGTGCTCGCTGCCGTAGCACTCGCCGCGCTCTTGATCTGACCGTCGTCCGCATCGCGGACGCACCCTTCGACCACCCCGCGGCTCTCGCCGACGCGGAAGACAGAAAGCACTGGCAATGAACACCTTCACGCCCACCTCGGCTCGCAATCGTGGCTTCGCCCCTTCTCGAGGCTCGATGAGCACTGCGGAGATCAAGAACCGCATCGAAGCGATGTTCCGCGAGGACGACGAACGCGAGTCGATTGCAGTTCGGGCGGAGTAGGGCCGACGCCGGTTCTCACGAACTTTCGCCACGCACTTCGTCGCGAAGTTGCGAGTCGAGGGGGACCCGCACGAGGGCGGCTGCCAGTTCCGCGACCCGGCCCCCGCGGGGCGAGGTCGGACAGTGCGTCGGAATCGTCCGGTAGAGCCTCAGATCGCTTGGAAAAGGAGTGTCGTTTCAGGGTGATGTGCGACGGTATCGCCCGGCTCCGATCACCTGTGCGCGGCCTTCTCCACCCTGTCGAACGCGTCGTGAACCGTGCTGCACGTGGGAATGGTCGCGCTCAGCCCGATGGCCTCGATGGGGCGCAAGACCGCCCGATTACCCGCTAGCGCCCACGTAATATGCTGCCGCCGAGCAGATTCTGCGAACTCGGACAGAATTGACAGTCCCGACGTCCCGACGAAGTCGACCGCGGTCATGTCGACGACGACCCGTGAGAATGAGCCTCCGTCGGTCAGATGTGCGAGAGCAAGCGCGAAGGACGGTGCGGCGAGCACATCGATGTCGCCCGAGATTCGTCCCACGGTGGCGTCTGCGTACGGTGCGAATTCGACGGTCATGCGCAGCCCGCGTTCGTGGGTGGGCATATCCAGTGAGCAATGGATGGGCGGAGACGCAGACGGGGGAGTGGCGTGGAATGACGTGCGTGATGTCTTCATGACCCTCCGATCGCGTGCACCCTGTCGGTCCCAGTGCGCTATCGGCGGAAGGAGCGCACTGGCAGGAGGATCACAGCGGCTTGATAGTGCGCGCAAATCCGTCTACCGCGCACTGCTGCGGCCTCCAAACAATCTGCGGCTGTGTTCTCAACCACGCGCGATCAACACTACGGCTCTGCCCAGGTCGGCATCAACCGATTGTCGACACATTCCGACCTCAGTCGAACTTCGAATTGTGATGCGCGATGACTTCCCGCGCGACGCCGGTGAGCTTGATGTTCATGTCCTGCGACGTCTTGCGCAACAGATCGAAAGCCCGGTCCTGCGAAATGTCGTGGAAGGCCATCAACAGCCCGATGGCTTTCCCGATCTCGCGGTTGCTGGCAAGGCCGTCGCGAAGCGTCTGCGCTTCCTGGTGTTCATGGAGCGCTGTCAACGTCACCGCCGCGAAGGCCGTGATCAGAATCGCCTGGTCGATCGATTCGTCGGTGAGTTCTCCGGGGTTGTCCGCGAACAGGTTGAGTGCGCCGACCTTCCGTCCACGGATCATGAGCCGGAACCCTGCGGCGCCTCGGACGGGCGTCTCGGCAATAGTCCGCCGGGCGAGCCGCGGCCATTGCTTCGAACTCGCGAGTTCGGTTTCTACCTGCGGTGCGTCATTCTCGATCGCGTCGAGGCAGGGTCCTTCCTGCTCGGCTCGCTCGAGTGAGTCGACGTGCGCTGCGACCTCGTCGCTCGCCGCCACGGTGATATGACGATCATCCTGCTTCAGCATGAGGCTGGCATGCGCACACCCGGGGACCAGAGTCGCTGCGGCATCGCAGATGGCCCGGTAGACGTGATCGAAGTCGTCGCCGTTGTACACCATCTCTGCCAACTTCGCGAAGACGACGCTGGGACTGTCGCCTCCCATACGTGCCGTCCCCGAAGGATCATTCGGCATGACTCGCCTCCCGAGGTGCAACAACGCGGCGTGAACCGGGCGCCGCAGTTCGAGCGACGTCCGCACAATTCTGCCAGAACGGCGACACCCGCCGGTGGATCGAGCCGACGGTCGCCGACCTGGGACCGACCCGGTTCGACTATTGCCGGCGCTGCGGCCGATGGGTTACTATCGAACGTATATTCGAATAACCTCGGGGGAGGCTGGTCGTGGGGGATGTGGTGGCACCGGATCTGGAGGAGTTGCGGGCGTTCACGGCGCGGTTGCGGTGTGTCGGGCCGTGTGGTGAGGCGGGGTTGGGGATCGAGTGGCTCGATGCGGTGGAGTCGTTGAAGTCGGTGGGGTGTGCGGTGCAGGCGGTGGTCACCGACGATGTCGCCACCTGCGTGCGGGAGGACCGCAAGGTTCGGGGGTTGCCGCGGGCGGAGTGGGACCGCGGTATCGCGTCGCAGATTGCGTTGGCGCGCAGGGAGTCCCCGAACCGCGGTGGCCGGCATCTGGGGTTCGCTCGGGCGGTGGTGCACGAGATGCCGCATACGTTGGCGTTGTTGCGGTCCGGTCGGTTGAACGAGTGGCGCGACGTTGCTGGTGCGGGAGACAGCGTGTCTGTCGGCGGCGGATCGAGCGGTGGTGGATCGCCGGTTGTGTTCGGACCCGAACATTCTCGACGGGGTCGGGGACCGCGGCCTGGTCGCGAAGGCGAAGGCCCTGGCGGTGGAACTCGACGCCGCCGCGGTCGTGGCCCGGTACCGCAACGCGGTCTCGGAGCGGCGGGTCACGACGCGGCCGGCGCCGGATTCGATGGCGTATCTGAGTGTGCTGATGCCGATGGAACAGGCCGTCTGCCTACACGCCACATTGGGTCGCGACGCCGACAGCCTCATCGCGACCGGGGACAGCGGTGGCCGCACCCGGAATCAGGTGATGGCGGATCTGTTGTTCGACCGCGGCACCGGGGCATCGGTGGCATCGGGGGTGCCGGTGGCGGTGAACCTGGTGATATCCGACGAGGCCCTATTGGCGGGTGAGAGTGAGGCGGCGGATCTGGCGGGGTTCGGGCCGGTGCCGGCTGCAATCGCCCGGCAGCTGGTGGCGGACGCCCTTGATAGTGATACCGCGGTGACGTTACGAAACGTGTACTTGTGTCCGTTGTCGGGGTCGTTGACGGCGATGGAGTCGCAGTCGCGTTCGTTTCCGAAGGGTCTTGCGAAGTTGATCGATCTGCGGGACCGCACGTGCCGGACGCCGTGGTGTGATGCGCCGATCCGCCATCATGATCACATTCTCTCGCGCCGCAACAAGGGTGCCACGACGGCAGATAATGGGGCCGGTTTGTGTGCGGCGTGCAATTACGCGAAGGAGGGCGACGGCTGGACCGCGCGCCCCGTCGGGAGGCATGGCCGAACGCATCTCTTCGACCTCGGCACCCCGACGGGGCACCACTACCGGTCCGCGGCCCCACGCCTCCCGTCCGCGGCGCGACGGTCGGAGATCGAGGCGATCCTCATCGCGCATCTGCGAGCGTCATGAAGCGACTCTGCCGGCGCACCGTGTAACACCGCTGCGGCGTTGCGCGACTTGTCTGTTAACGCGTTGACACCTATTCGGGTGTTCGGCACGCGCCACGAACGGATGGGGTAGACCATGAAACGTCGCGTTTCAGCACGCAAGGTCGCGCATCGACGGAGGATCGCAGGCAGTCTGGTCGCCCCTGGTGCACTGGGACTGGCGGCACTGCTCGCGACACCATGGTCGAACCCAGGGTCACCCGCCACGACGGCGACAGCCTTGACCGCAGCGGCCTCGAATGCGTGCTACGACATGGTCAGCATCGCCGTGGCCGGCCGTGGCGACAGTCCGAGGCCGGGGACCCACCAGATGCTCGTGGCACCGGACGGCACTCCGCTTCCCGCGTCCTACTCCAGCAACTACACCAGTTCCTGGATCGATGAGGTGGTGAACGCGCCGCAGCAATCCGTCGGCGGAGGCTCGTACGCCGCGGTGTACATCGAGTACCCGGCGAACATGAACTCCTACGAGGACGCCGTAAACGCCGGCGTCGACAACACCGAAACCGTCATGCGTTCCATTCACGCGTCGTGCCCCGACACGAAGTTCTCGATCGTCGGCTACAGCGAAGGCGCCGACGTCGCGAGACGCGTTGCGATGGAAGTCGGGAACCAGGACGGCCAGGACGGCTCGTACGAAATTCTCGATCCCACTTCCGTTGTCGGCGTCGTCATCCTGGCGGATGCCGGCCGCAATCTCGGCGAAGGAGCATTTCCGGGCGCCGAGAACGAATTCCGTAATCCCGACGGCTTCGATCTCGCCTACCAGTCAGGTCAGACCGGCACACCCGGGCGAGGTGCTCTGCCCGGGACGTCCGGCAGTTTCGGGGCGTTGGACGGCAAGGTGGCATCGTTCTGCTCGGAAGGCGATCTGACCTGCTCCGCTCCCGAGAACATTGCGCTGCTGCAACTCGCGATCAACGTGGGACGCCAGTTGAATGTCGACGCGTTGCAGAAGGAGGGGCTGACCCCGGCGACGGGACAGGATCTCGCGGTGGTGATCGGGCAGATCGCTCTCGCCGCGTTCGCGGACATCCAGTCGCAGGACAATTGGATGCAGTCCGACGAGACGTTCCTCGACGTGTTGGTCAAGGTGTCGGATCCGGCCTACAAGCCCGCCGATCCCGTTGCGGCGCAGTCCGACACGCCGGCCGGTCCGATCTCGTCCAACCAGGCGGTCGACCTCGTCTACCTGCCCGCGAAGGTGCGGAACGAAATCATCGGGTTCATCGCGGACAACCAGAACACGATCCAGGTGGCGATGAGTGATCCGTACCAGCAGACGCTGGGGGAGGGGACCGGCCACCACTTCGACTACTGGCGTGACGCGAACGCCGGAAACGGGAAACCGCTGACGTCTGCCCAGTACGCAGCGGCCTGGCTGACGCACCTTGCGCAGGAAGCGGAGAAGGGCGAGGCGCGCACGGCTGCGCCGCAGCAGTCGACAGCGAAACTCGCGGCCGCCTCGACGAAGGACGCAGAAGCGGTGCAGGTCGCACCCACCACAACGTCCGCCGCGAAGAAGTCCGCGCCGGCCGGCAACACGGTGAGTGCAACCACGACGACCACCAGCTCACCGGCACCTACGACGGTCGCCTCCACGGCATCGCCGGAACCCACGACCGCCGTGGAGGTGGCCGCAGTAACCACGACGTCGCCGTCTGTGCCGCAGGCCGTCTCGGAATCGTCCGCAGTGGCGACCACGGCGGAACCCACGACGACCACCGCAGCGGAGTCGGTGACCACCACCACGCCGGTCGTCACCACGACGACTGCGCAACCGGCGGCGGGGTGAAAGCCGTCAATCTCGGCCGGCTTCCCGTGCCGCCCGTTCGACGCGGGACCTGTAGTTCTCCCACCATGTGCGCTCTGCTGTAGGCAGGTTGTCGTTGTCCGCCCTCAGCCCGGCGGTTCCGTCGACGAGTTCGCGGACGATGTCGGCGTGGCCCGCGTGCCGGTGAGTTTCGGCGATCCCGTGCACGAGAATCCAATGCAGTGTGACGTCGCGGCGGTCTTCGGGCCAGTGCGGTATCCGTCCGGGCGCGTCGAGCGGCAGCGTCCGGACGGTGGCGTCCGTGTACTCCCACGCCCGGCGGTACAGGCCGACGACATAGTCGCGTGACTCGTCAGCCATCGCCCACATGTCCACATTGTCTTCGGTGTCGTCGGTCACCCACGGTGGGAAGTCTGCGGATCGGCCGAAGGGCTCCCCGAAGTAGCCGATCTCGACGCCGGTCAGGTGTTTGACCAGCCCCAGCAGGTTCGTGCCGGTTGCGGTCAACGGTCGGCGGATGTCGTACTCGGACAATCCGTCCAGCTTCCACAGCAGCGCGTCGCGCGCGGCCTGGAGGTAGTCGTGGAGGTCTGCCTTCGGATCGGTCAATGCCCCTCCTGATCGGTCAGCGGCAGTGCCAGATGGTCAGTCGTTCTCGGCGACGGCGGAGTCCTCTGTCAACTCGGGCGCGTTCTCTCTCGTGGCCATGCCGCCGTCCTTGCCGTGATCGGCTGGGCCCGGGCGCCCGCCTTTCGGATCGTCCTTCTCGTCGTGCGTGCTCTCGGACACGATCACCCTCTCCTTCCGCTGCCCCCGCTTCGCCTACCCGGAAGCATTGAGACCAAAACACGAGGCTCACCGATGCCGCGACTGCAGGACTGCGGCGAAACCCCGGAGTCCGCAGAACACCACCAGCGCGGCAAAGCGGCGGCGACGAAGAGACCGGGCCTGCCCATCGTGTGATGGGCAGGCCCGGTTCTGGAATGTGGGCGTCTAACGTCGCCCGGTCACGAGTTTGACCAGGAACAGGAGTATTACCGCGCCGAGGAGGCAGGTGAAGAAGCTGAACCAGAGACCGCCGCCTTCGACGTCTGTGCCGAAGAGGCTGAGGATGAAGCCGCCGAGGAGTCCGCCGACGACTCCGACGACGATGTTGAGGATGATCCCCATCTGGGCGTCGGTCTTCATGATCTTGCTGCCGATCCACCCGGCGAGACCGCCGATGATGATCCAGCCCAGAATTCCCAGTCCTAGCACGTATCAGTCCTTTCAGGGGTGAGCGTCATCCGGCGGTCGCCGGTGCCACTCGGAGAGGAGACACCCGTTGCGGGCCGGTAGGGTTCCGGCCCGCAGCGTGTCACTGTTCGGCGCGCTGACGTGCTTCCTGCGCCTCGGCCTTGCCGCGAGCCTTCTCTGCTTCGGCTTCCTTCGCGGCTGCCTCGCGCTGAGCGGCGGCTTTGTCCTGCTGCGCCTTGCCCTCGCGGGTGAGGTCGTCCTGGCCCGACACCGCTCCCGCGGCTTCCTTCGCTTTGCCCTTGACGTCTTCGACGACGCCCTTGACGGCCTCTGCCGGTCCGCTGTTGTTCTCAGCCATGTTCGTCACCTTTCGGTAGTGGGATGGTCGGTCCGTACTCACCGCGCTTGCGAGGCGGCCTGCTTCTCGGAGTGCGCGCCGTTGGTGTAGAGGCTGCCGCCGGAGTTCTCGAGGTGGGCGCGCACGAACCACTGGAACTTCTCGAGTTCGCCGGTCTGGCCGATGAGGAGGTCCTCGGTGATCGGGTCGAGTTCGCCCGTTTCGGCGATCGCCTTGCGGTTGTCTTCGACGACGCCGTTGTACACGAGGTCGAGGGCACCGAGGTGCGCCTGCGCCGTGTCGCGGTGCACCGAGTAGTCGTCCCACGTGCGGTCGCGGGTGATGGCGGCCGGTGTGCCGTCGGGCGACTTCCCCAGGGCGGCGATGCGCTCGGCGACCGCGTCTGCGTAGCCGCGCACCAATTCCACCTGCGGGTCGATCATCTCGTGCACGCCGATGAAGTTCGGACCCACCACATTCCAGTGAATGTGCTTGAGCGTCAGATGAAGATCGTTGTACGCGCTGAGCCGCTTCTGCAGGATGCCGGCGACTTGCGCTCCCTGATCGTCGGAAAGACCTGGCACGGTGAACTTCGACATTCTCGGTCCTCTCTTTCGCTTACTGACTGCCTGCGGAACCCCGGGGTGGATGCCCCGTTCGGTCGCCTGCGTGTCGGGGCGGCGCCTGGCGAACTCACCGCGTACCCGTGACGGAAGGTCTCGAATCACGGGCCCTGACCTCGCCGGCGACTTCTGTTCGTGTCGCCACGCGTTCTCGACTCGATCGCTGAAGTTCCGACGCTTCGACCGTACTACAAAATCTATGTCTAGCAAATCAGATCTTCTGTGGCGTCCGACGTGGATGTGTTGTGTCCGCCAGATCTCGATTGTGCAAACGCTCGGCCGAACCGCCCCGTACTCGAAAGAGACCCACTATTTTCGGGTTGATTCGGCCAGGGGGTCGAAAGTGCGCATGCCGAGGAGGAGCAATGCTCAACGTGGCTCTGCTTGTGGTTCTACTCGTTGCGAGCCTGGGGGGCGGCGCCGCGCTCCGCGGCCTGGCCGATCGGAGGGCGGCACGATGAGCGCCGGCGACACACTGCCTGCCCGCCCGTCGACGGACCTGCAGACCGGCACGGTGCGATGGTTCAACGCCGAACAGGGTTTCGGGTTCCTCGCCCCGGCCGACGGATCCGACGACGTCTTCGTCCACGTCTCCGAAATCGCTGGAGACGGTCACCGCATCCTCGTGGACGGGCAGCGCGTCAGCTTCACCGTCTGCCGCACCGACACCGGCAACCAGGCACGCGACGTCCGGATCGCCTGAGACCCACCGAATCGGGTTCGTCGAACCACACGTCAGGACACATTCGGGACACGTTCGCACTTTCGTTCGCCGGCGGGTTGAGGGCCGCGGCAGCTGGGTACGCTGCCGAGAGTCGCAGAAACCGACGACACAGACGTGGAGTGCAGATGGCCGAGGTCGACGAGGTTAGACGAATGAAAACGAGATCCGGTGTGCCCGTGGAACTTCGTGTGGCGGCGGAGTTCGAACAATTGCCCGTGGTGCGCGCCGTGGCGGAAACGCTCGCCGTTCTGGGTGACTTCACGCTCGACGACGTCGCCGATATCAAACTCGCCGTGGACGAGGTGTGTTCGGAACTGATCGCGGCGACGCCGGGAGGTGCCGAACTGACGTGCTCCTTCGCGGTGACGGAAACCGGGTTGCACGTGACGATCAGTGCACCCCTCGCTCGACGCGGGGTGCCCAACCGGGAGAGTTTCGGTTGGCACGTGCTCGAGACGTTGATGAATGCGGTGTCGGTGTCGGAGGGACCCGTCGGTAACGGGTCTGTCGAGCGGACCGTGGCGGTGGAACTGGTCAAATACCGGGGCACCATCTAGTGTCACCGGTTTCGGAACGCAGCGAACGGCACCGTCCCGGCAGAGACGACTACAAGGACGTGGCGCCCGCGGTGGCGCGTCTGCGAACCCTGGAGGAGTCGTCGGGGGAGGCGTCCGCGCTGCGCGACGAGATCATCACACGGTGCCTTCCGCTGGCCGATCACATCGCCCGCCGGTTCGGCGGTCGCGGCGAGGCGCACGAGGACCTGCTGCAGGTCGCCCGGCTCGGGCTGGTGAAGGCGGTCGACCGCTTCGATCCGGACCGCGGCTTCGACTTCGTGTCCTACGCGGTGCCCACGATCATGGGTGAGGTTCGCCGGTACTTCCGCGACACCGGGTGGTCGATGCGGGTGCCCCGGCGCATGCAGGAACTCCACGCGTTGATTGCCAAGGCCGTCGACGAGCTGTCGCAGGAACTGGGGCGGTCACCGTCGGCCAGTGAGATCGCCGCCGAACTCGAACTCGACGTCCGGGAAGTGTCCGAGGGCCTGCTCGCGAAGAACGCCTACCAAACCTTGTCGATGGATGCGGCCATGGGAGATGACCCCGACGACCTTCCCCTCGCCGAGACACTCGGCGAAGAGGACCCGGAGCTCGCGAACGTGGAGAGTCACGCCTCGGTGCGGCCGGCGCTGGAGAAACTTCCGCCGCTCGAACGGCGAGTACTGATGTTGCGCTTCTTCGGATCGATGACCCAGACGGAAATCGCCCAGCGCGTGGGCGTCTCACAGATGCAGGTCTCGCGGATCCTGGCACGCACCCTGTCCGCGCTGCGGGAGCAGTTGGGCGGCGGCTGAGCGGACCGTATCGGCTCGTTCGACCGCTTCCGGTGAACCGGCCGCGCCCGGCGACGGGATCGGTGGACGAAGTCGGTTCCCGGGTCGAGTAAAGTCTTCTCGACGGTAGAGACAACTGCTGCGTTCGTTCAGTGGGTGTCCTGTCGGTTACACCCGGAATCCGAGGTGTATCCGAGAATGGCCGAGACTGCGGGTGAGCGCCCTGAGTCGATGTCCCCTGATCTCGACGGGGCGACGATCGCCGCCCAATTGGGCTCGTTGGCAACCGTGTTGGACGAGTTCAATCGGAACTCCGGCTCACAGGTGGAGATGGGCCTGCTGCTGCAACGGGTCTGCGAGCAGGTGGTGGACGCGATCGCCGGCGCCGACATGGCCGGAATTTCGTTGCTGCGCGACGGACACGTGGAGACCGTCGCCTTCACGGACCAGGCGGTCCGGCAGATCGACATCGAGAACTTCCAGGCCATCGATGGCGACTACTTCGGTGTCGCGGGCACACGGACGGTCGTCAAGGCGAGACTCGGGGAGGCCGCGACGCGGTGGCCGTCCCTCGCCGACAACCTCGACCAGGCCGGCATGCGCAGTTTCCTGTCCGCGCCGCTCGCCGTCGACGAGGCCCTCGCCGGGACCCTCAACATCTACGGGCAGGGCGATCACGGGTTCAGTGAACTCGACGCCGTGGTGCTCCTCGTCTACACCACGGCGATCGAGGGGTTGCTCAGGAGCGCGCGCAGCGTGGAGTTGGCCAGGAACGAGGTGACGGGCCTCACGCGGGCCATGAAGAGCCGCGCCGTCATCGAGCAGGCCAAGGGGATCGTGATGGCGCTGCGGGGTGTGTCCGCGGACCAGGCGTTCGAGATTCTCGTCGCGCAGTCGCAGCAGGAGCACGTGAAGTTGGCGGAGGTGGCGCGCCGCATCGTCGAATCGGTGACGACGAATCCGGAGTGAGGCCTGTGTGACGGTGATCAGTCGGTGGTGACCGGGGCCACGGCACCGAGGAAGGACTGCGCCCACCGGTGCACGTCGTGATCGAGCACCTGCCGGTGCAGCCGCGACATGCGGCGCCGTCCTTGCTCCCGCTCCTGGCCGAGTGCGGCCACGATCGTGTTCTTCATGACGTCGAGGTCGTGCGGGTTCACCAGGTAGGCGCCCCGGAGTTCGGCGGCGGCACCCGCGAATTCGCTGAGCACCAGCGCACCGCCCAGGTCGGCCCGGCAGGCGACGTATTCCTTCGCCACGAGATTCATTCCGTCGCGCATCGGGGTGACGAGCATGATGTCCGCGGCGAGGAACAGCGCGATCAGCTCGCTGCGATCGACCGGCTGGTAGAGGTAGTGCACCACCGGACGGCCGATCTGCCCGTGATCGCCGTTGATGTGGCTGACCTGCTCCTCGATGGAACTGCGCATCTTCATGTAGTGGTCGACGCGTTCACGGCTCGGGGTGGCGAGCTGCACCATCACGGTGTCAGAGGGGTCGAGGCGACCCTCGTCGAGCAGTTCGCCGAGCGCCGACAACCGCAGGTCGATGCCCTTCGTGTAGTCGAGCCGGTCGACGCCGAGGAGGATCTTCCGCGGGTTTCCGAGCTCCCGGCGGATCTCCGCGGCCCGTTCGACGACGGCAGGGTCGGCGGCCTGTTCGACGAGTTGCCGGGAGTCGACGGAGATGGGGAACGCACCGACCTGGACGACACGGTCATCGAGCGTCACCCGGCCGAGCGCGCCGCGCACGCCGACGCCTGCCGCGGTGGCGTCGAGTCCGAGTAGCCTGCGGGCGAGGAACAGGAAGTTGTGGGCGCCCCCGGGCAGATGGAAGCCGATGAGGTCGGCCCCGAGAAGCCCCTCCATGATCTCTTTCCGCCACGGCAGCTGCATGAACAGCTCGACCGGCGGGAACGGGATGTGCAGAAAGAATCCGATGGTCAGATCGGGGCGCATCTCCCGGAGCAGGCGCGGCACCAGCTGGAGTTGATAGTCCTGCACCCACACGGTGGCGCCCTCGGCCGCGGTGCGCGCGGTCTCCTCGGCGAAGTGGCGATTCACCTCCAGGTAGGTGTGCCACCAATCCCGGTCGAAGACCGGGGCCACCAGCACGTCGTGGTACAGCGGCCACAGCGTCGCGTTCGAGAAGCCCTCGTAGTACTGCGACACCTCGTCCGAACTCAACTCCACCGGGTACAGATCGATCCCACCGGAGACGATCGGTTCGACCTTCGTGTCGGGCACCCCCGGCCAGCCCACCCAGGAACCGCGCTCCCGGTCGAGCAGGATCGGCTCGAGGGCGGTGACGAGACCTCCGGGGCTGCGCTTCCAGCGTGTCGTTCCGTCGTCGAGTGTCTCCATGTCCACGGGCAGCCGGTTGGCGACCACCACGAAGTCGGATGTGCCGTGCGGAGCGGAATCGGTCACGCCGAGCGCCCACCCCGCTGCATTCCACCGGCAACCAGCCGGAACGCGTCCTCGAGCTCGGCGCAGAACGGGATGACCGCCGCCATGTTCATCGCTGTCAACGGCCTGCGGAGAGCGTTGTTCCCGGTGACCGCCCACGGCACGGTGAGCCGGTGCGCGCGGGCGGACATGATCTCCAGAATCGGCAGCGCCGACGCACACAGAAACTGGACGTCGGAGAGATCGAGCACGAACGGCAACCGATCGTCGATCGCTTCCTCGAGATGACTCCCGAACGATGGGAGGGTGGTGACGTCGATGTCGCCGGAGATCCGGACGACCAGGATCCCGCCGGCGCCCGGTGCGCTGTCAACGGCGAGCCGCCCGTGTTCCGGCTCGGCCGCCCAGCTGAACAGCGGCGTATTCGCGGCGGGGTCGTCGGGTGTCGGAGGCGCACTGAGAACGGATTTCATGTTGTTTCCTCACGGTCGAGCGACGAAGGAGACAGGCAGGGAGGCGCGGGAACCGTGCCCGTCCATTGCGGCTGGGGGCTCAACCGTGCAGGTCTCCGACGTTACCTCATTCCGCCGACGGTGGCAGGAGGCTTTTCGGCATCGGATTGCCGCCGCACTCCGCCGTTTCTGTTTTCGACCGCGCCACAGCGTTTCTCGCCAGGCAGCGGCGGCTCTATGTGCGGCGCCGACGCTTCTTGTGCGAACTGTCGCAGAACGGGGCGATGCTCGTCCGCCCGCACCGGCACAGCGCCACGGTGGCCCGATCGCCGCCGATCGGGTTACCTTCGGTGTCGAGGATCCGCGCCGCACCACGCACCAGGAGCGGGCCGTCGGGGCAGACGGTGATGGTCACGTCGGATTCGCCGGCCCCGGATGTGGGAATGGAGTTCATATGACCACCTTGCACTCTCGGTCGGCGTCGGGCACGGTGCCGCAACCGGGAACGTCCATGCCCTGTCCGGCGCCGCGCGGTCCCGTCAGCGGCCTCCTGTTCCCCATTCTGCGCGGAGACGCCGCCGACGCCGAGCCGTTCGTGGTGGCGGCGCGCGCTCTCGCCGCGGCGGAACGGAGCGACCCGCGTGCGTTCCTGTTCGACGAGGACGCGCAGATCTGCCTGACTGCCCTGTACGAACTGCACCTGCAGGGGATCGCCGGGGTCGACGACCGGTGGGAGTGGGACAGCGACCTGATCGCCGCCCGGTCGGCGCTGGAGGTGCCGTTCGACGCCGCTATCGGCGTGCTCGCGGGTCCGCCGACGGGCGTCGACGACGTGGTGGCGGCGTTGTGGGAGATGACCGCACCCAGCACCGCGCCGGGACTGTCCGGGTATATGGCCCATGACGCGGATCTCACCCAGTTCCGGGAACTGCTGATCCACCGCTCCCTCAACCAGCTGCGCGAGGCGGACGTGCACACGCTCGGCATTCCGCGGCTCGCGGGCGCACCGAAGGCGGCGCTGGTGGAGGTGCAGTCCGACGAATACGGCGGCGGCAGACCCGACCGCATGCACTCGGCGTTGTTCGCGACGACGATGCGCGAACTCGGACTGTCCGACGCGTACGCGCACTACGTCGACGCGGTGCCCGCCGTGACGCTGGCGTCGCTGAACGCGCTGTCCCTGTTCGGCCTCCACCGCAGTCGTCTCGGCGCCCTGGTGGGGCACCTGTGCGCGGTGGAGACCACGTCCGCGTTGCCGAGCAAGAAGTACGCCGCGGGACTGCGCCGGCTCGGGTTCGGGACGGCGGCCACCCGGTTCTTCGACGAGCACGTGGAGGCCGACTCCGTGCACGAACAGATCGTGTGCCGGGACCTCGCCGGCGGGTTGGTCGCCGCCCGGCCCGCGGCGGCCGACGACGTCCTGCTGGGGGCCGCGGCGTGTCTCGCGTTCGACGACCTGGTCGGCGACCACGTCACCCGGTGCTGGGAACGCAATCGCACGTCCCTGCGGCAACCGGCCGGGTAGCGGTCAGGTGCCGGACGCGGCGACCGCGTTCTCCAGATCGGTCAGCGACGTCTCCAGGTGCGTGATGATCCGCTGGAGGTGCGGGACGGCGTGCCGATCACCGACCACCCCGACGTCGAGCTGACCGGACCGGCTGGTGAGGGTGATGCTCAGCGCCTGACCCCCAAGGACCGTCGGCGCCGGGTACACCGCGTCCAGGCGGGCGCCGTTCCAGTACCGCGGCCGCGACGGGCCCGGCATGTAGGAGATCATGACGTTGAACGGCGGGGGAGTGTCGTCGACGAACCGGCGGACCGGTTCGAGCAGGATCGGGCTGATCGCCAGTGCGCTCATCACCTGGAACTGGGTGTGGCTCAGCGCCCCGAACACACGATTGGTGTGCTCGACCGACTCGCTGATGCGGGCGAGGCGGGCGGCCGGGTCCGCTTCGTCGGTGGCCAGCCCGACGACCATCGCGCCGACCCCGTGGTCGCGGCCGCGTGGTCCGATCATGGTGCCGCCGAGGTCGAGCGGGACCGGCAGCATCGCAGTCAACGGCGCTTCGGGCAGTGCGTACTGCTCGACGAGATAGTGACGCAGCGCCCCCGAGCACATCGCGAGCACCACCGCGTTGATCGTGGTGCGGGCGGCGGCGGCCACCGACACCAGACGCCGGATCGGCCACGACCGGGCCGCGAGTTTCCGGGCCCGGCCGACGGGGACGTTGAGCATCGTGGGCGGTGACTGCAGGGGAAGCGTCAGATGCTGGTCGCGGACACCGTCGTACGCGACTTTCGCGAGCGCGGGCAGCACCCCGACGATGCTGGTGGCGGCCCGCACCCCGGCCCGGACCGCGGCGACGGGCAGCGCGGATTCGCGCCGCGACGTGCCGGACACCCCGGGTGTCCACGGTGCGGGGCAGTCGCGGGCGTCGGGGTCTGTCGACAGGGCGTGGTGGAGGAGCCGCAGCCCCGCCGGTCCGTCCATCAGCGACAGGTGGATCTTCGAGAACACGGCCGTCCGTCCGTCCGCGAGCCCCTCGATGACGTGGATCTCCCACATCGGGTGTTGCGGATCGAGCGGCATGCCGTGCATCTGGGACACCAGCGACAGCAGGTCCTCCATGCGGCCCCGCCCCGGCACCGCCGTGTGCCGCACGTGGTAGCCGAGGTCGATGCGGTCGTCGAACGACCACCACGGGTAACTGGCGCCCCGCAGGGGGCGGACGGCGCGCCGGCGGAACGTGTCGGACGCACCCTCCTGCGAGATCAGCGCCTCGTACATGACCCGGGCGTGATCTGGTCCCGATTCGCGCGGCGGTTCGAACAGTTCGAGCGCACCCATGTGCATGGGGTGCGAGGGTGTTTCGAACAGCACGAACATCGCCTCGGTGGGACTCATCACCGACATGCAGCGCCTCTTTCTCATGCTCGGGACACGACCCCGAGCATGCCCCGGCGCATCCCACGTCTCCAGGGTAAGCAGAACATGGAAACTTCTTCCACAGGGCCGTTTTCGTGCCGCGCCTGCTCAACCCCGATCGAGCTGCGGAAACACCGTCTCGCGGGCGAGGAGCAGGACGGCGGCGGCGACGGGAATCGCGAGCAGCGCCCCGACGATGCCCAGCAGTGCCCCGCCGATGAGGACGGCGACGACGGTGACCATCGGGGGCACCTTGACGGTTCTGCCGATGATGCGGGGAACGAGGAGATAGTCCTCGAACAGGCGGAGGGCGATGAAGAAGACGATGGTCGCCAGCGACACCGGCAGCGACACGGTCAGGGCGACCAGGGCCACCACGACACCGGCGAGGGTGGAACCGACCACAGGAATCAGATCCAGCACGGCGACGAGGACGGCCAGCAACAGCGGGTAGGGGACGTCGAAGGCGACCAGCCACACGAACGTGAGGACGGCGGTGATCAGCGAGATCAGGAGGTTGCCGAGCACGTAGCCGCCGACCTTCGCGAAGATTTCGTCACCGATCAGAATCGTGCGCGGTCGCCGCGAGTTCGGGGCCAGGCGGTACAGGGAGGCCCGGATGTGCCCGAAGTCGGCGAGGAAGTACGCGGTGAGTACGACCACGATCATCATGCCGCTGATGGCGCTGAACACGAACCTGCCCGCGCCGACGATCCCGCCGAGCACCACCGGCACATTGCCCGCATCGAGCGCCCGGCGCAGTTCGTCCTGCAGATGGAAGCGGGTGCTCAGTTCCTCCAACACCGGGTAACGCTGCTCGAGGTGGCCCAGGTAGTCGGGGGCGTTGTGGACGAGAGCGCCGCCCTGCGTCACCATCGGCGGGATCGCCGCGGCGAGGAAACCGGCCAGTATCGCGAACGCGACGACGAAAACCGTTGTGACGGCTGCCCATCGGGGAAATCCGTGCCGCACCAGCCAGGACACGGCCGGTTCGAGACCGATCGCCAGGAAGGCGGCGACGGCGATGAGCACCAGCACCCCGCGGGCGGCGAGAACGACCTCGATCAGCGCGTACGTGACGGCGACACCGGCGGCCCCGGCCATGCCGATGAAGAACGGAGACCGGCGGTCGAACCGCGGGCCGGGTTTGCCCAGCGGATGCGCCGCCGTGCTGATCCGCGCCGCGCCCTGCTCCGCGGCGACGATCGGCTGCTCCTGCGCGGAGGAATGCGGTTGGGCCACGTTGTCGTCGTGGCCCCCGCCGCCACCGGTCACGGTCGTTTGACGACTCTGTCCCGCCGTCCGCCACCGGCGGCGGCGTTGCCGATGCGGGGACAGCGATCCGCGGCAGCCGGTACGGCGGGGCCGGGACCGTGCGCGCCCGGCAGTGCCGGTGTGGAGCGGCAGTAGTCGTCGATCAACTCCACCGCACGTTCCGCGCACACGGCGGGCGACGGCATCCGGCCGAGGCCGAGGCCGTCGATCACGATGACACTGCGGCGGCCCAGTCCTTCGACGCCGAGTGACCAGCCGAAGGTCCGGTTCCACGCGAGCACCGCGTTGCGACCGGGGAGATAGTGCAACCGGAACGGCAGCACGAGGACGGCGTCGAATCCGTCGCAGTCCCACCAGTCGATGGAATCGGCGTGAACGCTCCTGGCCACCGTGTGGATGTAGTCCCGAACGGTGCGGGTGTCGGCAATGCCTGTTCCGCTCTTCATCGTCCACCGCCTCAGCTGTTTGACGATCGACATACCCGGCCCCGCAACAGTTGAAACTTCACCCACCGGTGGGTGCTCGAGGGGCGCAGCGCGCCGGTCTGCGGGTAGCCTCGCCGCATGCCGTACTTGGAACGCTCGGGTGATGTGTTCGTCCTGTACTTCGGGGAGGAAGGGGAACGGGACAGCGAGAACGCCTTCCACCCGGACTGGATCGCGAGTGTCGACGGTCTCCTCGATCGGGTCGAGCAGCACGACGGCCCCGCCGCGCTGGTGACGACCGCGGTCGGAAAGTTCTACTCCACCGGTCTCGACACCGCCTGGGTCCTCGCCAACACCGACAAGCTGAACTCCTACATCGACCGTGTGCAGGCCCTGTTCGCGCGGATTCTCACCTTTCCACTGCCCACCGTGGCCGCGCTGACCGGACACACCTTCGGCGGCGGCGCCATCCTCGCGGCCGCCCACGATCACCGGGTGATGCGGGAGGATCGCGGCTACTTCTGCCTGCCGGGGATCACCATCGGGGCGAGCTACGCACCCGGCAGCATCGCGCTGCTCGCAGCCCGCCTGCCCGCGCGGGCGGTGCACACCGCCCTGGTGACCGGACAGCGGTACGGCGGCATCGCGGCGAAGGAACTCGGATTCGTCGACGAGGTCGCCTCCGAACAGCAGGTGCTCGCCGACGCCGTCGCACACGCGCAGGGACTCGTCGCGACGCGCGGGCGCACGCTCGGTGAAATCAAGTCCTCCCTCTACTCCGGCGCCGTCGCCTCGCTCCGCACCCCGGTCGTGAACCTCGAGACGCAGGAGGCGTTGAACGGCGGCTGACGAGTCACCACGCACTTCGAGGGGTGTCTTCCGGGAAAACGGGTACTACTCCCGCGAGGAACGGGGCGTCGGGCATCCGTTCCCACCGGCACCCCGGAGGCGACCACCATGAAACGCGTACTGACACTTGTCCTGTCGATCCTACTGGCCGCCTTCGCGCTGGTCGCGTGCGGAAACGGCAGCGACGACTCGTCCGCTTCCTCCGAATCGGAGCACGGCGGGGACCACATGATGACCGACATGCCGTCGATGCCGATGTCCATGCCTGCGGGTGCACGGGAGATCGTGATCAGCGACTTCAAGTACACGCTGCCCGGCACGTTCGCGCCGGGAGAGCAGGTCACCGTCCGCAACGACGACACCGCCGAACACACCGTGACCGCAGACACCGGCGACCTGTTCGACGTGGAGGTCGAACCGGGTGCGACCGCGACGTTCACGGTGCCCGGGCAGCCGGGCACTTTCGCCTTCCACTGCACCTACCACCCGAACATGGTGGGGACGCTCGAAGTTCGGTGACCCCCGTCAGTCCAGCGGCTCGATGCGGAACACCTCGCACCGGTCGGCGGCGGCCGCGAACGCCTCCGGAGAGGAGTTCGCGACCGTCCCTGCCTTCAGGAACATGGTGACCCCGTGCGGCACCCGGATCGGGAACTCGCGAAGGATCCGGGCCCGCTCCGATACCGGCAACGCGACCAGGCGAACACGCTCGCGGTGGCGCCCGCGGGTCAGTTCCCCGCGCCCGGCCGCCCGGGCGTTCTTCGCCCAATCCGATTCGGCGTACCCGGCGACGACGTAGGTGTGGCCGTCCACCTCGTACGGCGAGACCGGCGTCGACCGCGGCACCCCCGTCGTCCGGCCCGGGACGGTGAGCGCCGGCATCGGCATCGGCACCCCCAGCCGGTGCAGGCCGACGATCACCCTGTTGACGTGGGCGAGATACCACGGCGGCAGCACTCTCCCGGTCCGGCGCACCATGCCTCGACTATTCCGAACCCGCCGCTGCCGTGGCAACCACCTCGGGCACATGTTCCCAGCCAGGCACCTCGGCCCAGGCGTGTCGAGCAGCCCGGGCACGGGCGAGGAGGCGGTCACACAGGATTCGATGCCCAAGGACCGGCGACGGGGGACCTTCGGCCCTGCCCGCGCCGACGAAGCAGCGAGATGGTGGAACCATGGGCTACGAAGTCGAACTGGTCGAAGTCGACGCAACCCCGGCGGCCGTGGTCCGGGGCCATGTCGACTGGGACCGCCTCGGCGACTTTCTCGGGCCCGCATTCGGTGAGGTGGTCGCGGTCGCCGACAAACAGGGACGGCGCATCTCCGGGGCCCCGTTCGCGCGGTACCGCGAGTCTGCGGACGGACAGTGCGATATCGAAGCCGGATTCCCCCTCAGTGGCCGCATCACCGCCCGCGGACAGGTCGAACCGACGGCACTGCAGGGCGGCACCGTCGCCACGACAGTCCACGTGGGCGACTACCGAGGAGTGTGCGCCGCCTACGGCGCGGCCGCGCACTGGATCTCCGCCCACGGCTACGCCGTCTCCGGTGACCCCTGGGAGTGCTACCTCGACGGTCCCCGGACTGCGGCACGCCACACGGAAGTGTTCTTCCCCTGCTGCGACCGCAACGAGCGCTGACCGCCGCCGCACAGACCATCCGACGAGGACGAACGATGACAACCCGCGAACCTGCACCGCATTCACTCACCCCGAGCGCCGCGGCCGATACCGAACCTCGACCATTGCCGCTGAGGGTGGCCGCCCCGCGACTCGCCCGCTGCGCCGCACGAACGGCATACCTGATCGCGCGCCGCCGCCTTCACCAACCAACCCGAAACAAGGGCCGGCGGATGACCTTCGCCGACGGCACCACCGGCACCGTCTACCGGGAAACCGTTGCGGACGGTGCCCCTCTCGCCGACCCGGTAGTCCTCGTCGTGTCCTTCCGGCTGCGCGGAGTCCACGGCCGTGGCCACGCCCTCTTCCGGGCGGAAAGCGTGCTCAACACCCCCCTGTTCGCCGGATTCCCCGGCTTCGTCTCCAAGCTGTGGCTGACGGCAGACGAAGACGAGAGATACCGGGGTTTCTATCAGTGGGACGGCGCCCGGGCCGCCGACGACTACGTGAGCGCGCTGTGGTGGCCCCTGGCCCTGGTGAGCCACCGCGCTTCGATCCGATACCGCGTGCTGCCCGGAACACGACGCGACGAGGTCCTCGCAGACTCCGCCGCACCCGACGCGAGCACCGGCCCCACCTGCGGGCCCTGGTGGCGACTGGTCCGAACGGGAAGTCGATCGCGATGACCCCACACGGCGGCGAGCACTTCACGCCCGCGTGATCGAGGTCGAATGAGGCACGAACCTCCACTCCGCCCACACCGCCGGGTCCGTCGAGTGGCTGGAGATGATCGGCGCACCACCCGGCTAGCCCAGGCTGACGGTGCAGCCCGGCCGCAGTTCGACGACCCGGTCACGGCACATGATCTCGATCGGTCGCTGGTTTCCGGCGCCGGCGCTGACCTCGACCTGCCTCCCTCTGACCTCCAACCACAGCTGGTGTCCACGGTACGAGATCGGAAACACCAGCGCGCCCATCGTCTCCGGCCACTGTGGGCCGAGAACCAGTCGATCGCCGCGTGTTTCGAGGCCGGTGAAACACCGCTGAAGTAGATCGATGCTGCCTGCCATGGCAGCCAGGTGAATGCCCTCCGCGGTCGTACCGCCCTGGATGTCCGCGATATCGGAGGCGAGCACCCTCTCGAAGTAGTCCATCGCCTTGTCGCGGTTGGCGCGGGCCAGTACCCACGAGTGCACGACCGCGCTCAAGGTCGAGCCGTGCGAGGTTCGGGCGAGGTAGTAGTCGATGGTCCGCGGGATGGCGTCCGGTTCGAATCGATACGTCAGGAGCCCGAACAGATCCCGCAGTTCGTCGGCGGAGAGGAGGTAGAACAACATCAGCACATCGGCCTGCTTGGAGGCCCGGTACCGGTTGACGTCGTCGCCCTCGGCCTCGAGTATGCGGTCGAGCCGCTGGATGTCGCCGTACCGCTCGCGGTAGCGGTCCCAGTCGAGTTCGGTCAGATCGCCGTAGCCCTCGAATTGGCTGATCACCTGATCGTGGAAGGGAACGAACATGCGGCGGCTGATGTCCGACCACCGGGCAATCTCCTGCGAGTCCAGGTGGAGGCTGTCGACGAGGTCTGCCCGGTTCGGGGCCGGAACGGCATCGAGTGCTTCGATGGCGCGCAGAATCACCCACACCGCCATGACATTGGTGTATGCGTTGTTGTCGACACCGTCGTAGGGTGCGTCGGGATAGCCGGAATGGAATTCGTCCGGTCCGACGACGCCGCGGATGATGTACCGGGACCGCGCTCGATCGTACGATGCCAGGCTGGCGAAGAATCGGGCGATCTCCACCAGCATCTCGGCGCCGAAATCCCCGAGGAACTCCAGGTCACCGGTGACCTGGTAGTACTGCCACACGTTGTACGCGATCGCGATGCCGATGTGGTGTTGGCGCCAGCTGGGGTCGGGCAGCCAGCGCCCGGATCGTGGATTGAGGTGCAGTTGCTGGCTTTCCTCACGCCCGTCGCTGCCCGACTGCCACGGGAACATCGCACCCCGGTACCCGGCGGCGCTCGCCGCGCGGCGGGCCTCGGGGAGGCGACGGTACCGGTAGTGCAGCAGCGACCGGGTCAGTGCGGGAACTCGCAGATTCAAGACGGGGAAGACGAAGAGTTCGTCCCAGAAAATGTGGCCCCGGTACGCCTCGCCGTGCAAACCACGAGCCGGGACACCCACGTCCAGGTCTGCGGTGTTCCGGGAAACCGTCTGCAGCAGGTGCAGTAGGTGGAACCGCACGATCCGCGATGCGTCTTCGTGGCCGGCGAGGTCGATTCCCACCCGGTCCCACAGGTGCTCCCACGCCAGCACGTGACCGTCGAGCAGTTCGTCGAATCTGCCCAACCCAGGCAGCCAGCGGGTAGCTTCGTCGCCGGGGTCGGAGATCGCGTGATCGCGCCCGGTGAACAGGGTCACCGTCTTCTCGATCGTGACTGGGCGCCCCGTCGCGATGTCGACGGTGATGTCGTGTCCGGTTCTTCCGTCGCGGTCGAAGAACCGGTCGTGGCTGTTGCAGGGCTTACCGTCGAACCACACCGTGGTCCGTGCCGCCATCGCCACCGGGATGCGGGAGCGGTTCGTCTGCATGGTCAGTAGGACCGCATCGGGCGGCAGCTCGGCGGCGTGTACTCGTTCGAGGTGGTCGCTGGCGAGGTCTCGATACCTGTCGACGAGGGTGTTCCGCACCGAACCGTCTAGAGCCGAACGGAATTCGACCGTGCCGGACCAGTCTTCGGCCACGATCGTCGTCTGGAGCGCACAGACGTGGGGGAGATGCATTGCGACGAAACGGCGTTGGACGACCGAGGTCGTCCGCCCGTCCCGATCGCGGTACCGCAACCTGCGGGTGAGCACCGACCGGCGGAGGTCGAGATACTGGCGGTAGTCGAGCAATTCGACCGCTTCGAGATCGAACCACGGTCCGCCGTCGATGCGGAACGTCGTCGTCAGCCAGTTCGGCACATTCACCAGGCTTTCGTTCACCAGGGCCGTGCCCGAATGCTCCTCACTCAAACGGTTGTAGACGCCCGCGACGTAGGTGCCCGGATAGTGGCCCGGTCCGGCGGGAGCTTCGGGTGCACAGCCGCGCGTGGCGAAGAATCCGTTACCCACCGTGCAGACAGCCTCGCGAAGTTTTTCGGTCGCGGGGGAGTAGCCGTCGAAGAAGAGGATCCATCCCCCGGCCCGCGATGCGTCCGCGGGGTCTCGGTCGAGCAGATCCGCCAGTCGCTCGAGCAGTTCCCGAACCTGTGTCGGGGCGTTCACCGCGAACTGCGCCGCGGATCGCCGATCTGCGGCCTCCCGGCTCCGGACCACAATGCCCACCCCCTCGGCCGACACCGCGTCGAAAGCGTCCTCATCCGTCAGGTCGTCGCCGATGTAGATCGGCAGCGCCGACCCAGCATCGACGACGTGCTCGAGTATCCATTGCAATGCCCGGCCCTTGTCCCACTCGACGTCGGGGCGCAGTTCGATCACCTTCCGTCCACCGGTGACCCGGAGCGCCACTTCCCCGCCTCCGACGTCGTACACCGCCGCCGCGACCTCGTCGACGTGCTCGGCCGGCACGTTCCGGTAGTGAACCGCGACGGTGAACCGCTTGCGTTCGACGAGCACACCCGGAATGTGCTGCAGACGCTCCACCAGGACCGGGGCCACCCGGTCGAGGACAGGAACGGCGACGAGCGCGCCGGGATTCTCGTACCTCTGGCCCGCGGGCCCGGCGAGTTCGAAGCCGTGGCTGCCCGCGTACCAGATCCCGGACATGCCGACCCGTTCCCGGACATCCGCGAGGTCACGGCCGCTGATCACGGCGACGGGACATTCGGCGGCCAATCGGGACAGTGCGGCTGCCGCTCCGTCGACGACGGCAGCGGCGGCCGGATCGGGCACGATGTCCGCCAGTGTGCCGTCGAAATCGAGAAAGATCGCCGGCCTGCGCACACGCAGGAGCGCGGTGAGCTCGTGACGGGAGGTCATCGCGTCGGGAATCTCGGAGAGCCGGCGATCGCACGCGCGGAGTTCGACCTCGGACGGGTTCCCGACCACCACGTCGGCGCCCCGACTTCGCAACACATCGGTCCGTTCCGACCGGCCGACGGCGACCACCAGAGCGAACCCGGCTCGGCTCGCGTCCGCTACAGAGTCCTCGCAGGCGGTGACCACCACCGCACTCGCGAGCGGTGCACCGAGCTGGGCCGCGGCGTTCCGCGGAGCGGCCTCGTCGACCCCGATCGGAAACAGGTCATCGATTCCCACGGCAGCGAGCACGTCCTTCACATCGCCACCCGCCGAGAACACCGCAGTCCCGACCCCGAGACCCCGCAACCGGCGCACCAGAGCCACAGTCGATTCGACGCACGGCACACCGTCACGCGCGATGCGCGCCCGGAAGTGTTGTCTTACGCGTGCGCACAGTCCTGCAACGGTATGTTCATCCGCCGCCGCGCCGCGCACCCCCCGCGAAAGGGATACGCCCCGGGATGTCAAGAAGTCGGTGATTCCCGCCGCTGTCGTCCGCCCCTCGAAGAACCGGTGGTAGTCGCGGTCGCGGAACGGACCGCGGTCCACACCGCCCTCGCCTGCGCGCCGGGACAGGAAGGCGTCGAGAACGTCAGCGCATGCTGCGGTTCTCGCCGCCTCGGTGTCGACGACCACGTCGAGATCGAAGATGACTGCGCCGTGGTGACGCAGATCGATCAGCGGCCGGGTCACGGTCTCAGCCTCCATCGCACGCGAGCATGTTCGCCTGTTTTCCATTGACACCAGCGTTGGGCACAGCGACCGTCGAACGGGGGTCACGTGGGAAGAACGGGACACCGGTCACGGCGCTTTCCACATCGTGCGGACAGTACCCCTCGATTCGACCCCACCATCGTCTCCTTGCACTAGGGTCCACAGTCCTCGAACACGCCGACCGGCAACCGAGACCCGGAGTGGTGATCCGTGAAACCCGGCAGGACCGTCGCGCTCGTTCTCGGCTGCCTGTGCGCTCCGCCAGGAAAGCGCCGACCGACAGGTACCCGCGTGCACGCATGCCAGAGCGCGGTCCGCGGCGAGGCCATGAGGTCAACCATCAAATCGGACATAGTCGTACCTTCCGAACGCTCGAAGCATCGATGCCAAATCGGTACATAGTCGCAGGTCGGCGCGCGAACCCGAGGACTTCTTCGCGTTACTCCTCCAAATCAGCCTGGCGGCGAGGGTGACACGGCGAACGGTTCCACGTCGGCCTCGACCGGATCCCGTTGGCAGGCCGGACCGCGCTGCTGCAGGCCGCACGCGACGGCGTCCGCGAACCGGCCATCACAGCCCAAGGCATTGATGATCCGCCATTGTGCGACAAGAACATCGAAATCGACACGGGCACGGTCCGGCTTGCAGGACACCTGACCATCCCGGAAGACCCCATCGGGATGGTCGTGTTCGCGCACGGCAGCGGCAGCAGCCGACACAGCCCCCGCAACCGCTACGTCGCCGACATCCTGAACCGAGCCGGACTCGCCACACTCCTGTTCGACCTCCTCTGCGTCGGCGAAGGAGGCGATCGAACCCTGGTGTTCGACATCGACCTCCTCTCGGAGCGACTGGTCGACCCGACCTCGCGGGCGAGTGCCTGAGGAAAGTGCAGACCTGCACCCTGTTGATCGTCGGTTTCCTCGACCTCAATCGCCGGGCACAGGCCGCGATCCCCGGCAACAGCCGCATCGAGATCGTTCCGGGTGCCACGCACCAGTTCGAGGAGCCGGGCACTCTCGAACAGGTCGCGGCCGTGGCTCGCGGCTGGTTCACGACCTATCTGCCGTCCCAGGCAGCCGGGTACGCGGGGCCTCATCCACGCTAGGCGCCGATCTCGGGCATCGCCATCCGGGCCGGGCACGGTCGAGGAGCGTGAGCCGCCGCTCGCTCCGGCAACAACAGGGAGGACAGATCCCGTCGGATCAGACGCGGACCCGTTTCTGCCGAGTGTCGCGGGGTTCGGCGTAATCGTCGAGAACCTTGCGCATGGCCGCGATTGCCCTCCGACGGTTCTCGGAATCCGAGATCCGCGCGAGTTGGTGCTTGAGACCGACCGCAAAATCGGCGTAGTCGTTCTGCCAGTCGCGGCCGACCAATTGAGCCGCATCCGAACGCGCGGTGCCGACCAGCTTCGCCGGGGTGCCGGACTGCAGCTGGTAACTTTCTCCGATCGCCGGGATGATGACGGTAAGCGAAGGATCGTGCTCTGTGACCAGTTCGGCCGGCGCCGCCGCTGCCCCCGGCTCCCCGTGCGTCAGGAACAAGCTGCCCGAGATCGGCTTCCGCTCCGTGATCCACGTCAGAAGTTCGGTCTGGTCGGCATGGGCGGAATAGCTGTCGATCCGCCGGACATGGGCTCGAACATTGAGGTCGGTTCCCGAAATGCGCACGCGCTCTGCGCCTTCGAGCAGCACACGTCCAAGCGATCCTTGTGCCTGGAACCCGACGAACAGGATCGTGGAATCCCGGCGATGCAGATTGTGCTCGAGGTGATGGCGAATGCGTCCGGCCTCGCACATGCCCGAGGCCGCAACGACGATGCCCCCCCGACATGTTGTTGATCCGCATGGAAGCGGAAGCGTCATCTACATAGTGGATCGCGGGATGGTGGAAGACATCCTTGCCGCCGAGATCCTCGAGTTCGGATGCATGTCTGGCGAAGACACTGGTCGCACGGTTGGCTAGTGGTGAGTCGACGGAGACCGGCACGTGGGGGATGCGATTCTGGTCGGCGAGATACGCGATATCGAGTAAGAGTTCCTCGGTGCGCTCGAGTGCGAAGGCGGGGATCACCAGATTGCCGCCGCGGGCGATGGCCGTGTTGATTTCTTCTTCGAACAGGTCGCGTCGCTGGGCGAGGGTGAGTTGCGCCCGCGTTCGGCTGCCGTAGGTCGATTCGCAGACGACGTAGTCCATCCCTGAAGGCCCCTCAGGATCTGCGTGGAACGCCTTTTCGTCGCTCTGCCTCGAACTCTTGGATCCGCCCGGCGTCGGCGAGCATGTATTCCAGGAGGTCGGCGGATTGGTCGGTGCAAAATATCGGTCCCTCGTAGCTCTGTGCCACCAGTTTGGGCAGCAGTCCACAATGATCGATATGGGCGTGGATGAGGACGACGGCGTCAACGGTGTCCGGCGCGAAGGCGAAAGCCCCGCAGTTCAGCGTCGCGAGGCTGCGTGATCCCTGGAACAGTCCGCAGTCCACCAGGATGCGCCGGTCCTCGAACGTAAATTCCATGCACGAGCCGGTTACCGTCTTCGCGGCGCCGTGAGGGTCACGTGATTCGCCATGGGAGCCTCGTCTGAGGCGGCTTGGTTCTGGCCGAAATCGGCGTACGAGCGCGGGCACGCACCAGATGCGGTCGCATCACTGATGCTGCGCGAGCACTCGCCCCCACTGTTCGGCCCGCGCCGCTTCGTTGTCCTCGAGATGCGACTCCTTGTCGACAAGGAAACTCTCCGACTCCGCAACGAGATCGAACCCCAAGTGGCGAAGCTTCTTTCCGATACCTTTCGATGCCCTCCCGGTCAACAAGGCGGGTGCATCCGCACGGGTGTCGAACGCGACTGCCCTGCCATGTGAGGGCGGAAGCGACGAGAGCCATTCTCGAAGACCCTCACTGGTGGCATCGGGCTCGAGCGTCACCGTACTGTCAGGCTTGTGAGCGGTCTCTTCCGCACCGCGGCGCGTCGACTCCCGGCTCATCCCGTGTACGTGCGTCGGGCCGCCGACGATCAACAGGTCGTACGCGGACAGGTCCTCCTCACGTGCCTGCGACACCGGAACAGTTTTCACCGCACCGGTCGTGGCCACTCCACGCGCGATCGCTTCGGCGACGTGACGGGTGTTTCCGAACATCGACTCATAGACGACGAGTGTGCTCATGATCTATTCCTCCTGTAACGAGTGCCCCGTCGGGGCGAGTGGATCGACCACAGGTGCAGTCCTCCGAAGGATTCATCCACGACCGTTTCATCCGCTGTAGCCGCCCCGTGGGGGCGCAAAGATTTGTGACAGTTGGGATTTCGTGTACAGTATCAGATGATAGAGGACAGTCACGACGCGCGTTGATCGTAATCGGCGTCGAACATGACGCGCACCCACCAGTTGGCCAACGGGCTCGGATCGGGCCACCTCACGACGTCCGGTTCGGGCACCGGAACGCATTGCTGCCTGCCTCCGGCATTCGACTGCGGGATTCGCCGGGCCGCAGGCAGTCGGCGTTCTCTGGGTGCTGGCTTCATGTCGACTCCATCCGGGGTGATATTCCTTCTGCCATCGAACCCGCCCGGCCCGGCCCCCGACTAGGGCCGACCGTCACTTTTGGGCCGCCACCGCCCGTCTTCTCCCGGCCGCTTGGGTCTGGACAGGTGCCGAAAGCCTCTTGCCCGCCGCAGCACCCGCCACCGACAATCGAAACCGCTACGCACCAATCGGCCATATGGGTTGTGGCGGACAGAGATCGGAATGCATGCAGAACCGGGGGATTGGCTGGTGGTCAAGGGCACGATCGTCGACACGCCGGACGACGTCGGGCAGATTGTCGAGGTCCGTCAGGCCGACGGCGGGACGCCGTATCGCGTCAGGTGGCTGCGCAACGACCATGAGGCGCTCCTCTTTCCGGGACCCGACGCCCATGTGGTGACGGCCGCCGACAAGCTGAAGGCGGACAGTCACGAGCAGAGCCGCATCGCCGAACTTCAGCAGGCGATCGCCCGACAGCCCCAAGCCCGCTGAGCCTGACACGTGTGCCCAGGAGATGGAGTAGACCATGAGCACTCTCGCGAACCGGCAAGCCATCGTCGTCGGTATCGACGGCTCGGAACGCGCGTTGCGGGCCGCGGTGTGGGCTGCGGCGGTAGCCCAGCGGAAAAACGCGCCTCTGCATCTGGCGCACTCGCTGCCAACCCCCGGATATCACTTCAGCGAGGCGGCACTGCTGTTCCAGGACGAATTCGCTGCGGAGGTAGAACGATCCGCGGACGAGATCCTCGATGGGGTCGCGCACCGAGTGCGGCAGGCCTTCCCGAATATCCGGTTGTCGCGCAGCACCCATCCGGGGCCCGCGGGACAGGCCCTTGTCGCAATGAGCGAACATGCGGAGTTGGTGGTGGCCGGCGCCACCGGTGCCGGCACAATGAAGTCGCTCGTCACCGGCTCGACTGTCATGCGAGTGGTCAACCACGCGCATTGCCCTGTCACGGTCTTCCGGTCGCAGAGCCGATCCCCGGAGCCGGACCACAGCCCCGTCATCGTCGGTGTCGACGGCAGTGAACTCAGCGCCCTGGCCATCGAGTCCGCGGTCGAGTTCGCGACATTGTTCGAGGTCCCGATCCTGGCAGTGCACGCGTGGGGCGCCGGTGACATCGTGGGTCGGCGGGCCGCGGGCGAGAAGGTGAATTGGAAAATCGTGGCGGAGGAACAGGCCGTCCTGGTGGCGGAGAGTCTGGCCGGGTGGCGAGAGAAGTACCCCGACCTCCAGCTGACGACCATCATCGAGGAGCAGAATCCCGCGGAACTTCTCCTCGAATATGCCGCCGATGCCCAACTCGTCGTCGTCGGAAGTCACGGCCATAATCGGTTCGCCGGCTCTCTGATGGGATCGACCAGTCAGAACCTTCTGCATCACGTGATGTGCCCGGTGATGATCTGCCGCACCGACGTCTGAGCGGAGTGCGCTGCCGTATCCCCCATGGGTGCACACACGCGGAGCTTTACAGACGTCGATGTCGTTCCGGCCTACAGGCGGCACGCGCCGGTTCATGCCGCCGACCCAGCATCGGGAACGCGTTAGTCGATGACCCCTCCCGGATCCGGACGCGTACAGAATTCGCAGAGGGCCGAACGGCCGTTCAGCGACGGCGGAGGTCTGCAGGGCGACCAGGGCAGGAGCCGAAAGACTCTGTGCCTGTCGTCGACGGAGCGAGACACTGGAGGCACGGGAGCCGCCGCCCTGCCGATCGAGCCGAAGCGGCCGCCACCGAGGAGTAGGAGGCCTCGCCGTGATGTACGACTACGAACCCGGCTGGGGTTGGGGTTATGCACTGATGTTCGTTGGGATGGCACTGTTCTGGGGATTGCTCGTACTCGGCATCGGCGTACTCGTCCACTACGTCGGCCACACCGCGTCGATGCCGCCGGCACATTCACCATCCGCCCTGCACGGAGCCGAAAAGCTTCTGGCGGAACGCTTCGCACGAGGAGAAATCGACGAGACGGAGTACCGGGAACGCCTCACCACGTTGCGGACACACGGACCGCCATGACCTTGGGCCGCGACGTCGTCGGGGATTGCCGCGTGGAAGGAGGTGACCGCGATGGATGCGATGCAGATGATGCACCAGTTCATGATGTGGCTGCACAGCATGGGCATACTGCCGCCCATGAACATGATGCCGATGTGACATGCGGACCGCGAGTAGATCGGGGAGTCACAACGAATTGACGCCCCGGAGGACGACCATCGGCACGGCGGCGATCATCAGGCCGACGCCTACCAATGTCGTCCGGGCGGCGCAGAGACGACGACCCACGGCCACCGGAGTCTCGGTACCTCGGAATGGATCTGGTACATGGTTGCTCTTTCCCCGGTGGGTACATTCGGACGCCCCTCAGCGTCCGTCGCCGGCGGCAGGCGGGAAAAGAGCATTTCGGCACTGGAGCAGTCACAAACTCCCCGAGATACTGGAGCGTGCAGCGAGGACCGAGGCGAGAAGTGCCCGACCGCATGTGTTTTCCCTCCGAGGCCTGCGGCCGCGGGCAGCGAGGTGATCAGGATGAGAGCGGTACGACACCGATACATGACACAGACGGACTACATGTCGTGGCGGATGGAGCAGGACCCGATCCTGCGCTCGACGATCGTCGCCGTGGCCCTCCTCGATCGGAGCCCCGACTGGTCGCGGTTCATCGACATGATGAGTCGCGGGACTCAACACATTCCGATCTTCCGGCGCAAGGTCGTCACCGACCCGATGAGTCCGGCCCCGCCTCGATGGGTGAACGACCCCGACTTCGACCTCAGCTGGCATCTGCGTCGGTTCACGGTGCCGGCCCCGGGAGGCTGGGCCGCCGTCCTCGACTTCGCCCGGACCGTGGGCATGACAGCCTTCGACAAGGACCGCCCACTGTGGGAATTCACGGTGCTCAGCGGCCTCGACTCGGGGCGGGCCGCCCTCGTCATGAAGGTGCACCATTCCCTGACCGACGGTGTCGGCGGCATGCAAATCGCTCGGGAAATGGTCGATTTCACCCGTGAGGGCACCACCCGTGCAGAGCCCGCCGCGACGGCGCAGCCTCAGGAGGCCGAGTCCTGTCCGCTGACCGGTGGTCTTGCCTGGTACCGGGATACCGCAACCAAGTTTGCGCGACGGGCGTCGACAGCAGTGGCCCGGCACGGCGCGGAGCTGGCACGGCACCCGGGTGAGACGTTGCGCAACACCGCCACCGTCCTGGGATCGATTACGCGCCTCACGCGCCCGGTGGTCACCACTCTCTCCCCGGTGATGACCAAGCGCAGCACTCGACGGCGCTTCGCCGTGCTGGACGTCCCAGTGGAAGCTCTGGGCCGGGCCGCCAGCCTCGGCGGGGGCTCGATCAACGATGCTTTTCTGGCGTCGGTGCTGCGGGGAATGGCACGGTATCACCGTCTCCACGGCGTCGACATCCACGAGCTGCGCCTGACGCTCCCCATCAGTCTCCGGACCGCGGAGGATTCGCTGGGAGGCAATCGCATCACGCTCGCCCGGTTCGGGTTACCCACCGACATCGGTGACCCCGCCGAGCTGATCCGTACCGTCCACGCCACCGTCGACGTCTGGCGCAACGAACCCGCGGTGGCACTGTCGCCCACCATTGCCGGTGCCCTGAATCTGCTTCCGGCATCGACCTTGGGCAACATGCTCAAACATGTCGACTTCGTCGCCTCGAACGTGGTGGGATCGCCGGTGCCACTGTTCATCGCCGGATCGGAAGTCCTCCGGTACTACGCGTTCAGCCCCACCCTGGGATCGGCGTTCAACGTGACGCTGATGTCCTACACGTCGCAATGCTGCGTCGGGATCGACGCCGACACCGACGCCGTTCCCGATCTCGATGCTCTGACCGCATGCCTCGCAGACGGATTCCGGGAAGTGCTCGCACTGTGCCCGGACGCGCAGGACGTCGCGGCGACTCACGTCTGGACGAACTGAACGTCGGCAACGCCGGGCACGGTCTCGGCGAGGGCCTCGACGACCCCGCGTTCCGGGTCGTCGCCGCGTAGCCCCGCGATCGCGACTTCGCCTTCCGTCACCGTGACCGTCCAGCGCGGTGATCCCGCATACACGTCGAGGCGGTGCTGCACTTCGTGCGCGATGTGTGTGTCGTCCATCGTCAGAAGTCCGAGAAGGTCGCGCCGCGTGACGATTCCGATGACGTCGCGGTCGTGGACGATCGGAATGCCACGCAGGCCCGAACGCAGCATCGCGGAAGCGAGACTACTGACGTCGGTGTCCGGAGTCATCGCGATCACCGGACTGGTCATCGTTTCTGCGATATCCGAGCCAGGCCGGGGCAAGGTTCGGAATTTCTCGCGGAGAAGGTCGCCTTCGGAGACGATCCCGACCAGATGGTGCGCCTCGTCGACCACGGGCAGGACTGTATACCCGGATTCTTCGACGATCCGGAGGCATTCGTCGATCGGCGTCGACGCAGTGACGGTGGTGACCGGGCTGCTCATGATGTGCCGCGCATGCATGGCGGGCTCCTTCCCTCGAAATCCAGCCTCACCGTCGGACATGTTCGAAGAAAGGGCCATTGGGCCTCTCCTGGCCTTCACCCACCCCGACGCGCCCCGACCGAGGGGTCGGGAGGCCGGGGCCCGGACAGGGGCCGAAGTGCTCTGGTAGCGGCCCCCGCGCCTGCGAGATGGTGGGTGGACGGAGGAGGCACGTTCGATGGTCAAGCACTGGTTGGTCATGGAGGCCGAGGACGACGGCGACCGGGCGCCGTATCGCAGCCGGGTGGCGGGCGCGGGCCGGCATCTGCCGTCGACGCGGCTCACCACCGACGATTTGATGGCGACGACACGTCACACGACACACATCGACCTGGAACGGTTGACTGGCATCCGCGAGCGCCGGGTCTCGGTGGGCGACGAGGATTCCTACACCCTTGCCACCGCCGCAGCCCAGGACGCGCTCCGCCGGTCCGGGCATACCGCGGCGTCGATCGATGTCGTGATCAGTTGCAGTATCACGAAATTCCGGGGAGGACTGACCCAGTGGCTCGAACCGACGATGAGTGGTGCAGTCGCCCACGCCATCGGTGCCGTCACCGCGATGACCTTCGACCTCGCCAATGCCTGCGCCGGAATGCTCACCGGGGTGACGGTCGCGAACAACTGGATTCGGCAGGGTGTCATCGAACGTGCCCTGATCGTCAGTGGCGAGTACATCTCCCAGCTCGGACAGAATGCCGCGCAGCACATACACAACATCATGAGCAAGGAGCTGGCGTCGTTGACGCTCGGCGACGCGGGTGCCGCGCTCGTTCTGGAACGGGCCCCGGCCGGAGCGGGAGGGATTCGGCTCGCCGGGTTCACGACAGTGGCCGACTACAGCCGACTGTGCACCGCGTATCCGAAGGGCGACGATCCCGGCGCACGCATGTTCACCGATTCGCGAGCCATCCAGAAGGCAGCGATCGCCGACACCCCGTTGTTGCTGCACGAGGTCCTCGAGACCGTCGGCCTGGCGGTTCACGACATCGACCACGTGATCACGCACCAGACCTCCGCACGTGCGATCCGGAAAGGGATGGCCAAGTTGACCGAGTCCTTCGGCGACGCACCCCGCCATGATGCAGTCATCACGGTGGACCGGTACGGGAACACCGCCTCGACAACCCATACCGTGGCGTTGGTCGAGGAGCTCGAGGCCGGTCGTATCCGGCCAGGGGAGACCGTTGCCTTGATCTCGTTGGCATCCGGCCTGGAAATCGGCATCGTCCTGGTACAAGTAGACGAACAATTGGTGGCCGGCTATGGGCACGATCATTGAACGGGTAGACGTCGCGCACGGGGGATGGCGCTCCCGGCACAGCGCGCTCCGCCTTGCGGTGAACGCCGCGACAACTTGCCTCGAACGAGCCGGCCGAAGCCCGGACGATCTCGACCTCCTCGTCAACGCGGGCATCTATCGGGACCGCAATCTCGGCGAACCGGCCCTCGCCGCGATGATTCAGGAAGACATCGGCGCGCATCCGGAGGACCCACACACCGACGCCCACGGAACGTTCTCGTTCGACGTCGCAAACGGCACCTGTGGAGTCCTGACCGGACTGCAGATCGTGGACGGCTTCCTCCGCTCGCGCACCATTCATTACGCGCTCGTCGTCGCCAGCGACGCCGACCCAGGCCACGGGATGAGCGAGGACTTCCCCTTCTCCGCTGCGGGCGGGGCCGTGCTGTGCAGTTGGACGGACAGCCGATACGGCCTGGGCCGTGTCCATTGGGCGAACGCCGACGACGATCTCGGCGGTGCGTTCCGCGCGACCGTCGGGCACCTCGACGACCGGAACGTGCTGCGCGTCGATCGATCCGAATGGATGGATGCGCGCTACGCGGCAGCGGCGGCCTCCGCCGTCACCGCGTGCCTGAACAACGCATCCCTGCAACTGGGGGATGTCGACCGCATCGTGGCGGCACCGGCTCGACCGCAGTTCCGTGCCGAACTCGCGCAGCGACTGGGGCTACGCGAATCGCGCATCACGATCGCCGCGGATCACCGCATGCACACCGCTGCCCTGGTGGCCGGACTGGACGGCGGCAGCCACCACGTGCCGGCGGGAACACGGACGTTGATCGTCGCCGCGGGTGCCGGGGTGACCGCAGGTGCCGCACTCTACGAGGAACCCCCGGCACCCGGGACACCCACCCCGAGCTAGCTCAACGCACCCGCGAGATGACCCGGGAGGTCTCCCGATCAGCTGTGTTCGGGTGCGGGGCCGGCGAGGCGGCGGATCGTCAGCAGCATCTTCCGGCTCATGACGAAGCTGACGGGCTCCATGAGAGTGGGACCGAACGCGAGACGACTGGCGAGGCCGGGACCATAGCTGCCGCGCCCTCTCTCCACCAGCCGGGTCTGATGGTCGCCGACGGGGTCCAGGTAAAATGCCCAGATGGTCGCGTCGGCGGTCTGCGGGTCGTGTCCGTGCAGGACCAGTCCGGAGTTTGCCGAGACCATCGCAACGGTCAACGGGGGAGCCTTCGGGTGCAGCCACACCTCGTCGCCGACAGCCAGGATCTGGTAGTCGGGCAGTACCGTCTCGGTGTTGTGTACCCGACAGCCGATGAGGTTTTCGAGTCCGTCGTAGCTGTAGAATCCGCCCCGCCCCTGCCCGAGTTGGACAATCCAGGGCCACACCTGATCCGGCGGTGCGTCGATCGTGACGGCGTGGGTGTATCCCCAGCGCGCCGCTGGGACCAGTTCGTCTCCGGGGAGCGTGGCCGCGGCCTCCGCGGCGGTGGCGCCCCAGGTGGTCCGCCACCGCCGCAGCGGTTTCGTGAAGGCCACGTGGAAGCCGATGAGGGCGGCGCCGGCGATGGCCTGCCCGATCCTGGCCGCGGCCCGGCGCAGCGCGAGAGCGTGCCCGGTCGGTGTCGTCGTCATAGCCTTCATCCTCGGTTCGGCGCCGGCACGGCACCAGGGTCTTCGGTCGCGGCGCGGGGCCGCCGTCACGGTGACTTTCGACCCTGTGCGGTCGCGGCAGGCGCGGTGTTGTCTGGAGCGAGACGGTGAGGAGATCCCATGAACGCCACCCATGCGGCGGTCGAGCACCGATGGGTACGACCGATCGATCAGGTCCGCTTGCCCGACGCTCCCTCCGTCGGAGGGAAAGCCGCAAATTTGGGCGAGCTGACCCACGCCCGTTTTCCCGTCCCGCCGGGGTTCGTCGTAACCAAGGACGCCTATCTGGACGCGATGGACGGGGCCGGGGTGCGGTCCACCCTCCGCAACCGGGCACTGCCCCCTGCCGGGGCGGATGAGGCCGCGCTCACGGACGCCGCGCAGGAGCTGCGCGGCGTCGTCCTCGGGGTGCCGGTGCCCGATTCCCTGCGCGCCGAGATCGCCGAGGCCTACCGCGAACTCGGCCCGACGGTACGTGTCGCGGTGCGCTCCTCCGCACCAGCTGAGGACGCCGCTGACACGTCATTCGCCGGTATCCACGACAGCTTTACCGATATCGCCGGGCTGGATGCTCTGGTCGAGGCAGTCCGCAAATGCTGGGCGTCGCTGTGGTCCGAGCGAGCGCTCAGCTACCGCAGCGTCCACAGTGTTTCGGAGGAGCCGGCGGCCGCGGTCGTCGTGCAGAGGATGGTCGATTCCGACCGCTCCGGAGTGGCGTTCACCGCCGACCCGCGAACCGGGGCACGTGATCATGTCATCGTCGAGGCCGCGACAGGACTCGGCGAAGTGGTGGTAGGCGGGCAGGTCGAGCCGGACACCTACACAGTCTCCAAGGACGGATTCCGCGTCCTCGATGTGCACATCGGAGCACAGGATTTCGCGATCACAGCCGACGCGGACGGAGAACACAGAACCGAGATCCCCGTCACCGAGCGCGGCATCCGGGTCCTCACCGACACCCAGGCGGAGCGCCTCGCCCTGCTGGCGGTCTCGGTGGAGGAGCATTACCAGGCGCCGCAGGACCTCGAGTTCGCATTCGCCGGCGACAAACTCTGGATAGTTCAGACCCGCCCCATCACGACGCTCGGTGACCGTCCGATCGCCGCTGCTGCACCACCGGCATCGGGAATCGCGTCCGCCGGCAGGGTGCTCACGCAGGGGCTCGGCGCGAGCCCCGGAACGGTATCGGGCCAGGTGCGTGTTCTCCGGTCGGTCGCCGATGCCCACCGACTTCAGGACGGCGACATCCTGGTTGCCCCGATGACACGACCCGACTGGCTGCCCGTATTACGACGCGCCGCGGCGATCGTCACCGACGGGGGCGGCATCACCTGCCACGCCGCGATCGTCGGCCGGGAACTGGGCCGACCCGTGGTCGTCGGAACCAGGGATGCCACCACCACACTCATCGACGGAACCGTCGTCACCGTCGACGGCGACGCGGGCACCATATCCGAAGGCGGCGTAGCGGTGACCGCGCACGCCGTCGATACCCCGCCCGGCATCTCGGCCCCTCCGCGCGGTGGCGGGCACGCCTGGACGGAACCGACAGCGACCGCGGTCTACGTCAATCTCGCAACACCCGACGCCGCCGAATCAGTCGCGGCAAGCGATGTCGATGGGGTCGGGCTCCTGCGCGCAGAGTTCATGATTATGGACGCGCTGCAAGGGACCCACCCGGCCACAGTGCTGGCCGAGGGCCGGCGGGACGACTACGTCGCGAAAATGGCCGCTGGTGTCGAACGTATCGCCGCGGCCTTCGCGCCCCGGCCGGTGATCTACCGCGCGATCGACCTGCGCACCAACGAATTCGCCAATCTCACGGGTGGCGACGTCGAACCCGCGGAGGACAATCCCATGATCGGCTACCGCGGATGCTTCCGGTACGTGCGTGAACCGGAATTGTTCGGGCTGGACCTCGACGTCGTTCACCGCGTACGGGCACGCCATCCGAACGTGCACCTGATGATCCCGTTCGTGCGGACCCGCTGGGAGCTCGAGAGCTGCCTTCGCCATCTCGATGCGCATCCGCTCGGCTCCGATCGCCGGATGCACCGGTGGATCATGGCGGAGGTCCCGTCGGTCGTCTACTGGATCCCCGAGTACGCGGCCCTCGGAATCGACGGAATCTCCATCGGAACCAACGACCTGACCCAACTCGTCCTCGGCGTCGACCGTGACTCCGAGATCTGCCGGGACCTGTTCGACACGATGGATCCGGCGGTGCTCGATGCCATCGACTCGATCATCGAACGGGCGACCCGCGCGGGGCTCACCGCGTCCTTGTGCGGTCAGGCCGTGTCGACGAACCCGGCCCTCGCCGAACACGTGGTCCGGAAGGGGATCACCTCGGTGTCGGTGGCACCGGATGCGGCGGCGGCCACCCGGCGCATGGTGTCCGCCGCCGAACGCCGGATCCTCCTCGATCGTGCACGGTCCGAACACCGTACCGAAGGCTGAACCGGGCGCCCAGCACACGCCGAGTCACCTGATTGCGGCGCGCCTAGTGCGACGAACTCGGTGACCGATATGACCCGTAGACCGTCTCCGCCATACCCTGAATCGACACCGCCGCATAGCTGGCGCACCGGTCACCTGTCGCGACCACCCACCGGGGCGTGGTCGGTGAGTTGTGCGTAGTAGCGGTCGATGTCGGCGCGGCAGCACAGTGCCGTGCCGGGGGTCCCGAGCATGGCCGCTCCCGCGGCAATTCCGAAACGCACCGAGTCCCGCAGTTCCCAGCCGCGTGCCAGCCCGAAGAGAGTGCCGGCGACCATGCTGTCGCCCGCTCCGACACCGCTGACCACGGGAACCGCCACGGAGGGGCAATGCTCCGCCTCCTTCGCCGTCACATGTACCGCGCCCGCCGCGCCGAGTGACAGCACCACAACCTCGCACACCCCAGACGCGATGAGATCTCTTGCAGCAGTGACTTGGTCGTCGATGGTCTGCAACTCGCGCCCCACGCACTCACGCAGCTCCCGAATGCTGGGTTTGAGGAGATATACGCCGCGACGGAGCGCCCGCAACGGCGGACCCGACGTGTCGAGAAACAGGCGCGCGCCCAGGTCGGACACGATGTCCGCCACGATCTGATAGAAATCCACCGGAACCCCCGGGGGGAGACTTCCGCTCGCCACCACGAACCGGGCATCCGCAGCGGTGGTGGACAGCAGATGGAGGCACGAATCGACCTCCCGGGGTGTCAGTCGCGGGCCGGGCAAGACGAACCGGTACTGCAATGTCGTCTGTTCCTCGTTGACGGTGAAGCTTTCCCGTGTCGATCCGCGGATCGTGACAGTGCGACTGGGCACGCCTTCGGTCGCCACGAGATCCTCGAGTTCCCGGCCGCTGTGTCCCCCGGACGGGAATACTGCTGTCGCCCGTTCGCCGAGCATATTCAGGACCCGGGCGACGTTGATACCGCCGCCCCCCGGGTCGCGCCGAGGGGCACCGCAGCGCATCTTGTCCGTGGGGATGACCCGCCCGGTGACCGTGGTGATGTCGAGAGCGGGGTTCATCGTCAGGGTCACGATGTCGTTCATGGTGGGCTCCCCGGTGGAAGCCGATCCGCGCGCAGGTACCGCGGCGCCAGACGGACATGTCCGCGTTCCTCGGACCGCGCGCCTGCCGCACCCTGCGTGTGGCGCAGACGGTCGTCGACGGCGAGGCAATCTACGATGCGCGCGTCGTCCGGAAGGCAGAAGATGCCATCCGCCAGGAGGACGCCGTGGCCGACCATTGCCACATACGCTGTGTGGGTTTCCCGGACCACCGTCGGGAAGATGTCGACCGAACGGTCCTCTGATTCCGACGAGGTCCACCCGTGCACGCCGACCCCGTTCATCCGCCCGCAACCGCAGGCGAAGGAACGTCATCCAGGTCGAGATCAAGGTGCATCTCGGCGCGATCGCGGTGCAACGCAGAGGACCAGCCCAGATCTCGAATCACTTTCAGCACCATGGCGTTCTGCGCCAGAATCTCAGCCCTCATACGCGTGACGCCGTGCTGTCGCGCGGCCGCGGTGAGGCGGGACAGCAGCAATGTCCCGATCCCGTGCATCCTGTATTCGTCGTCGACGACAAGAGCGAATTCGACCTCCGCGGGTGCGTCGCCGACATCGAGGGCCACATAGTTGGCAACACCCGCCAGCGTGCCGTCGACAAATGCGCCGAGCGCGTAATGGCTGGGATCGGCCACACAAATCGCCTCCGCCAGCGCGGCCAGGTGCGCGGGGTAGACGGTGAAGAACCGCATGTACGTGTCGTACTCGTTCAACCGTTCGTGCAACCGACGGACCGCCTCATGGTCGGCGGTGTCCAGCGGGCGGACCACCAGGCCCGCAGGCGACCGGGAAAACGTGCTCACCATCCGTACTCACCTGATCCGTCGATGCCGTCTCAGTAAATTCAACCCCGCAGAGGGCCCGAGGGGTCAGAGCCACAAGTCACCGACTACGGTCCTTCGCCTCTATCGATCCCGGCGTCGAGGCGGCGATGCTGAAGGAACCTCCACCACAGAGAGGAAATCGACACTCGATGGCCAGCACCGATACGCCCACCGAAAGCACCGATGCGGACCCAGCACACGCGGTTGTCGCGCGTCTTGCAGTGGAGTTCGACGACTCGATCTCCCGATCCACCATCTCCCGGGTCGTCGCGGCGAGCGTTCGAGACCTGGCCGGAGTTCCGGCGGCAGACATTCCGGAACTGTCCGAACGCGTCGCCCGTCAACGCCTCCTCGCCGCCCTGGAGCGGGCCGCCTCGTGGGATCGCGGGGGCCTTCTGCGAACGTCCGGCTGAACCGGCACAGTTCGCTGGGAAGCAGTGACATCATGCCCGCACACATCGAACATGTCGAACCGCGACGTGCCACCACTACCAGGAGGAGACAGCCATGAGCTCGCACGAGAAGAAATGGTCGGTGGACATTGTCATCGACGAACACGACTCGGAAGAAGGCGGATCCCGGACTCGGGCCGAGGCGCGCCTACGCACACAGGACACCACGTCGCTGGTCGGCGTCGGAATGGCCCGCCGCAATCCGCACGACACCGAAATCCCTGAGATCGGAGACGAGTTGGCCACCGCCCGCGCGCTCGCCGATCTCGCCCACCAACTGATCGAAACCACGGTCGCGGACCTCGAAGCGGCCACGCGCAAGACCGTTCACCTCGACGCGTAAGGCAGACCGTCGATCGGCATGCCGACGGCCCACAGAAGAGAGGTCCGCGTTCCGATTCGTCGGCGCGGACATCGACACCAGTTCGCTTGCCACGGAGAACCTGACCTTCTCCGAGTTCGCCAGGCGTGTCGGGTGTTTCACTAATGTTCTGCGGGAAAGGGACCGGGACCGGCGGCCACCCGGATCCGGCTCGGCGGCGCCCATGTCCTGGTGACCACGGCCCTGCTGTACCGGCGGCGGGTCGCGAAAGTCCGGGAGGGACGACGACGTCGAGATCTGGCGCACTACTATCTGGCCGACGACTCACCATTTTGTGAACAGTTCGACCTCGACTCGATGGACTGGCTGAACTTCCTCGTGCGGTTGCACACGAAATTCGGGATCGGCATCCCCGAGGCGGACCAGCGCCAACTCGTCACACTGCGGGACGCGACCGAAGACGTGTCCACACGGATGGAGGGGAGATGCGTGCTACCCGATATCGGGTTGCGCGGGTGACCCGATTTCCTGCGCCGCGCGGTTCGCGCGCCTGGCGACCGCCTCCTCGTCGGCCGCCGAGCGGAGCAGTCTGTGTGACAGGTCCGCCAACGCGCGCGCGACCGCCACCTTCTTGCTGATGGTCACCGCGGTGGAGTGGCGGGCGAACAGCCGTGCCCGCCCAGCGCCCTCGAGCGTCACACCATCGAGCCCCAACAGCCGCGCCCGCGCCGACACCGACATCTCGGAGCCGTCCGCCATGTGCTCGTCGAGACGGACATCCACCGACCATTGCTGCTCATTCACTGTGCGCTCCCTCGTCGCGTGCGTTCGATCATGTGTTCAGCGAACCTCGGTCCGCGAGCGCCGAGGTAGAGCACCCGGTCACTGGGCGCGGTGACCTTCGTCGTCGCGACCCGTGCCCGCTGCTCCTCGCCCGATCAGAGGATTACACCGGCGGCGTGCCGCGATCGTGAGTGCGGCCGCCCGGCTCCGACTATGCCGGAGGAAAGGCCGAACGGCCCTTATCACCGCCGGGTGTGCGCTGGCTCAATGGGAGATGAGTGGTCACGGCAATTCCGCCGGCGGAGGAGTCAGCGTATGGGCAGCGCACGTGTCCAGCGACCGGGTGAACGAATCCTCGACCGCACGGGCCTCGATCTTCTGATCGAGGTGCTTCGTGGCCACGGATATCGGGTGGTCGGCCCGACGGTTCGTGACAGCGCCATCGTTCTGGGAGAACTGGATTCGGGCGCCGATCTGCCGACGGGGTGGGGCGTGGAAACCGGCCCCGGCACGTACCGGCTGCACCGCCGCGACGACGACGCGGTGTTCGCGCACTCGTCGGGCCCGCAGTCGTGGAAACAATTCCTGCACCCGCCGCGGCGGCAACTGTGGTCCACCGAACCGGACGGCTGGTGGGAGGCACCCGTCGACGACGAGACACCGTATGCGTTCCTCGGAGTGCACGGTTGCGACTTGGCGGCGATCGCGATCCTGCGTCGTGTCCTGTGTCCGGACCCGGACGCGGACACACCCACCGCGCGCCGGTTCCGGAACCTGTTCGTCGTCGCAGCGCAGTGCACCGAACCCGGCGGGGTGTGCTTCTGCGCCTCCATGGGGACCGGCCCCGCAGCCGGTCCCGGGTTCGATCTGGCGCTCACCGAACTCCTCGACGACCGCGCCCACCGTTTCCTGGTCGACGTCGGCTCCGAAGCCGGCGCCGAGATCCTCGGCGACGTCGAATGCCGCGTTGCCGAACCCGGCGACGTCGACGCCGCACGCACCGCGGTCGCCACCGCCACCGAGCGTATGGGCCGGCGCATGCCGGAGACGGACCTGCGAGGACTGTTGCAGCGTTCGCGGGACGCCGACGTCTGGGAGGACGTCGCCGACCGGTGCCTCACCTGCGGCAACTGCACCATGGTGTGCCCCACCTGCTTCTGCACCACCACCGAGGACATGACCGACCCGACCGGCGAGCACGCCGAGCGGTGGCAGCACTGGTCTTCCTGTTTCGAACTCGACTTCAGCCACCTGCACGGCGGCGATGTGCGTACCTCGGGGGAGAGCCGCTACCGACAGTGGATGTCCCACAAACTCGGCACCTGGTTCGACCAGTTCGGCAGCTCCGGCTGCGTGGGATGCGGACGGTGCATCGACTGGTGTCCCGTCGGCATCGACATCACCGAGGAGGCGGCGCGGCTGGCGCAACTCCTCCCGGTGTGGGGGCAGGACGACCAGTGAACGCCGGCGAACCGGTCCTTCCGGCCGCGCTCGCAGCGCTCGCCGAGAAACAGCGTGTCCGGCTCGCAGAATTCACGACGGCGACCCGATTCGCTCCCGGCGCCGTCGTCTTCCGGGAGAACGACCCGGCGACCCGCTGCTGGCTGCTGCAGACCGGCAGTGTGGTCCTGACGACGGTGGTGCCGGGGCACGGCACCGTCAGCCTCGAGACACTGCACGGCGGCGACATCCTGGGCTGGTCCTGGCTGGGCACGAATCCACGCTGGCAATTCACAGCGCACGCCGTGACCGCGACCGACGCCACCGAACTGGATGTGATCGCCCTGCAGGCGACAGCCGCCGACGATCCGGCCTTCACCTACGCGGTCACCCGGGCGCTGTCGGGGGTGCTCATCGCCCGCCTCCAGTCCACCCGGGCGCGGCTGCTCGACCTCTACGCCGGCCACCGTCAGGAGTGACACCCGTGCCACAGGACTGCATGCTTCCGCTCGGTTACCGCGTCGCCTCCCGCACGGTCGAAACGCACGACACCGTCACCCTGACGCTGCATCCGATCGGCGTCCTACCCGAAAATCAGTTCACGCCAGGTCAGTTCATGATGCTGTACGCACACGGTGTCGGGGAGGTGGCCATCTCGGTCAGCGGCGACCCGGCGCGGGACCGCGACACCTTGGTCCACACGATCCGGAATGTGGGCGCCGTGAGCCGGGCCCTCCACGACGCACCGGTCGGCACCGTGCTCGGTGTCCGCGGTCCCTTCGGACGCGGGTGGGACCTGCGCAGCGAGTCCGGCCGGGACCTCATCATCGTCGCCGGCGGCGTGGGACTGGCACCGCTTCGTCCGGTGATCCTCGCCGCCCTCGCCGCCCGCGACCGGTTCCGGCGGATCACCCTCGTCGTCGGCGCGCGGACTCCGTCGAACATCCTCTTCCGATCCGAGCTGTCCGCCTGGCAATCCCGCGACGACCTTGCCGTCGAGCTGATGATCGACCAACCGGTCTCCGGCTGGACGGGTGCGGTCGGATTCGTCACCGAAGCCTTACACCGGGTGCCGGTCGATCCGGCCCGGACCACCGCGTTGCTGTGCGGACCCGAACCGATGATGCGGTTCTGCGCCCGGGCCCTGACCGATCGGGATGTGCGCCCCGGCGACATCCAGGTGTCCCTCGAACGGAACATGCAGTGCGGTGCCGGAGTCTGCGGTCACTGCCAGCTCGGTGAGCTTCTGCTGTGCCGGGACGGCCCGGTCGTCGACTACACCGTCGCCGAACCCCTCCTACGAACACCGGAGCTGTGATGAGTGCACCCCCGAAGACCACTCCGACGCTCGCTGTCTGGAAGTTCGCCTCGTGCGACGGCTGCCAGCTCACGCTCCTCGACTGCGAAGACGAACTACTGGCACTGTCCGAGGCCGTGTCGATCGCGCACTTCCTCGAGCTGTCCGACACCGTCACGGGCGGACCGTACGACGTCTCGCTCGTCGAGGGATCGGTCACCACGGCCGCCGACCGTGACCGCATCCGCGCGATCCGCGAGCAGTCGCGGTTCCTCGTCACAATCGGGGCCTGCGCCACCGCCGGCGGAATTCAGGCGTTGCGCAACTTCGCCGACATCGATGAGTTCCTGGCGGTCGTCTACGCCAGCCCCGACTACATCGACACCCTCGCGACCTCGACCCCGATCTCGGCGCACGTTCCGGTCGACTTCGAACTGCGCGGCTGCCCAATCGACCGACGCCAGCTCCTGGAAGTGATCACGGCGTACCTGGCGGGGCGGCGGCCGAACATCCCGAACACCAGCGTGTGCACCGAATGCAAACGTCGCGGCCTGACCTGCGTGATGGTCGCGGACGGCACCCCCTGCCTCGGTCCGGTGACCCATTCCGGCTGCGGTGCACTGTGTCCGGCGGTCTCGCGAGGGTGCTACGGATGTTTCGGCCCGACGACCGACCCGAATCTCGCGTCGATGACGGGATGGCTGCGCACCTGCGGAATGACCGATTCCGCCATTGCCCGTGTCTTCGCGACTTTCAACGTCGCGGCGTACGGTACCGGCAACGGCGGACGTCCGGAATGACATCCGCCCGTAGGGAGCTGATCGTCCGCGCCCTCGCCCGTGTCGAAGGGGAAGGCCGACTCGACGTGACCATCCGCGACGGCCGCGCGGACCGGGTGGCCCTCGCGATCTACGAGCCACCCCGGTTCTTCGAGTCGTTCCTGCGTGGGCGGCACTATCTGGAACCACCGGACATCACCTCCCGGATCTGCGGCATCTGCCCGGTCGCCTATCAGGTGAGCGCCTGCAATGCGCTCGAACAAGCCTGTGCGCTCAAGATCGACGATGCCGTTCTCGATCTGCGGCGCCTGCTCTACTGCGGGGAGTGGATCGCGAGCCACGTGCTGCACATCTACTTCCTGCACGCCCCCGACTTCCTGGGTCTGCCGGACTCGATCGCACTCGCCCGCACCGATCGCGCCGCAATCGAGCGGGGACTCGCCCTGAAGAAGGCGGGCAACGCCATCCTCGACACCATCGGCGGCCGTCCCATCCATCCGGTGAACGTCCGCGTCGGCGGCTTCCATCGCGCACCGACCCGCACCGAACTGGCTCCGCTCGCCGAACAACTCGGCGCCGCGCTCGAGTACGCGGTGGCCACGGTTGACTGGGTGTCGTCGTTCACCTACCCCGACATCGAACTCGACCACGATCTCCTCGCACTCCGGCACGAATCCCGATACGCCATCGAAGACGGCGAGATCGTCTCGTCCACCGGACTGCGTTGCCCGGCCGAGGAATTTCCCCGGCACGTCGTCGAACACCAGGTGCCGCACTCCACCGCTCTGCACGCCGAACTCGACGGTCGGCGTTATCTCACGGGCCCGCTCGCCCGGTACTCCCTCAATTCGTCCCAGTTGACGGGGCAGGCCGCATCGAGTGCCACCGCAGCGGGACTCGACGTGCAATGCCGCAATCCGTATCGCAGCATCGTCGTCCGCGCCGTCGAAGTCGTGTACGCGGTCGAGGAAGCCCTGCGGATCATCGACCGCTACCAGCGGCCTGCGCCATCTTTCGCCGCCGCCGCACCGAAATACGCCGTCGGACACGGCGTCAGCGAAGCGCCGCGAGGACTGCTGTATCACCGCTACGAACTCGATACCGACGGCCTCCTCACGGCGGCTATCATCATCCCGCCCACCTCACAGAACCAGGCGGCCATCGAACACGACCTCCGCACCGCCGTGAACGCACATCTCACGCTTGCCGACGACGACCTGACCGCGGTGTGTGAGCGGATCATCCGCAACTACGATCCGTGCATCTCATGCGCCACTCATTTCCTCACCCTCACAATCGACCGCCGATGACCGCCGTTGTGCTCGGGCTGGGCAACGACTACCGCCGCGACGACGGCCTCGGACCCGCCGTCGCACGTGAAGTCGCTGCCCGCGTGGCAGCGGACATTCGGGTGTCGACCTCGGACGGTGACCCCACCCGCATACTGGACGCCTGGGCCGGAGCGGACCTGGCCGTCCTGGTCGATGCCGTCGTGTCCGAGCCACCACGACCCGGAACCGTTCATCGATTCGACCCGACCGCCGTTGCCGAGCTGCCAACCCCGAACACCAGCACACACGGTGTCGGACTGGCCACGGCACTCGAACTGGGGCGCGTGCTCGACCGACTGCCCCGCCGGTGGGTGCTCTACGCTGTCGAGGTGGTCGACCTCGGATACGGCCGCGGGCTCTCACCCGTGGCCGCGGGAGCAGTCGAACCGGTGGTACGGGCGGTGCTGTCCGAACTCGCGAGCACTACCGGACAACAATCAGTGGGCAGGTCACCGAATGCGCCAGCGCCCGACTGGTCGAACCCAGCAGCATGCTCGTGAACCCGCCCCGCCCACGGCTGCCGACCACGATCAGCTGTGCATGCTCGGCCTGCTCCCGCAGATTCCGAGCCGGCTGATCCATGACCACCAGCGGTCGCACCGTCACATCCGGGAACTCCTCGGCACGGCCGGCCACGCTTTCGGACAGCAGTGCACGCTCGCGGCTCTCGACCTGCGACCAGTCGACATCGCTGGGGAACGGCGCGTACAGATCGATATCCGACCACGCGTGCACCGCCACCAGATCGACGCCGCGCAGCGCCGCCTCCTCGAACGCCATCGTGATCGCGGATTCGCTGTGCTCGGAGCCGTCGACACCGACGACGACCGGACCGGAAATGGCGTTGACCTCGGTGTGCGGGAGGCCGCGTACGACGGCGACCGGTGCGTGCGCGTGGGCCACGACCGCGGCACTGACCGACCCCAGGACCGCACGTTCGAAGAACCCGTGCCGATGCGCGCCGACCACGACCATCCGCGCGGACTTCGACCGCTCGATCAACTCGCCCGAGGGCACCCCGGTGCAGAACGCGGTGTCGACGTCGAGGGTATGCCCCGCCGCGGCCTGGGCGACCACCTCTTCCGCCTGCGCGAGTCGCTGCTTGGTGGCGAGTTCCTCTTCCTCGAAGAGGCTGACGGGAACCCCGATCGGCACACCATAGGTACCGGGCACGAACATGGTGGTGACCAACGTCAATGGAGCGCTGCGCAACGCAGCTTCCCGCGCAGCCCACGACACAGCCTGCAGGGACGACTGCGACCCGTCTAACCCGACGACAATCGGATGCTGCGCGGTCATGATGGTCTCCTCGAATTCGCGTGAATGATCCCGTCAACACCATCGTCACCGCCGCCGCAACCGGCGCCGTAGGGGAGAAGGTCCTCACCTTCGCGGCACTGGTCGAAGGTCAGGGCAGCGGCGCGGACCAGTGAGTCGATGACCGACAGTGGGCCCGACATGTGCACGGTGGTCTGTAAGCCGGAGTCGGCGGTGGTCTCGGCGAGCAACTCCCGCAGCCGCAGCTCGGACAGGGGTCCGAGGAGAGATCGGGGATCCCGCTCATCCTCGTGTGGGATCACCCTCGGCATTGTTCCACGGCGAGCGCCTGGCAGGGCGCAAAGAGGATGCGCACACCCGGGCGGGTCAGGTCGGGGGTGGGCTCATGTTCGTGGCGATGACGGCGGCCTGGGTCCGTCGCTCCACCCCCAGCTTCGTCAGCAGCCGTGACACGTAATTCTTGACCGTCTTCTCCGCGAGGAACATCCGCTCCGCGATCTGCCGGTTCGTCAGTCCCTCACCCAGCAGGGCGAGAAGGGTCCGTTCCTGGTTGGTCAGGCGGGAGATGGTTCCGCGCTCCGAGCTCGCGTCCGACCGCAGTTTTGCCATCAGCGCTGCCGCCGCGCGACTGTCGAGCAGCGACTTGCCTGCGCCCACGTCGTGGACCGCTTCGGTGAGTTCCATGCCGCGGATGTCCTTGACCACGTACCCACTCGCACCGGCGAGGACGGCATCGAGCATCGCCTGATCATCGGTGTACGAGGTGAGCATCAGGCAGCGGATGCCGGGCATCCGAGACATCAGTTCGCGACACAACTCGACTCCGTTTCCATCGGGTAGACGGACGTCGAGCACGGCGACATCGGGTCGGAGCGCGGGGATCCGGGCCAGCGCCTGGAAATACGACGCCGCCTCTCCGACTACGGTGAGATCCGGGTCCGCGGTGAGAAGTTCCGCGATGCCACGGCGCACGACTTCGTGATCGTCCACGAGAAAGATGCTGATCATTCGGCAACCTCCGCTCTACAGGTCGGTGCCGCCACTTCCCACAGGTGACGGCAGCGGACGAGTGCACGAGATCTCGGCGGGAATGCCGTCGCGATTACCGCGGATGCGATACGACCGACAACACCGAGTCTGTGGGGCGCCGCGGTGTCTGCCGCGGAGTGAGCTTCTTGTCCGTCACACCCAGCCGAATCAGGGCCTGAGGAAATCCTCGGTCGGGGAGCAGTTCACGGATCGACTCACGGCTCTGCCGAAGTTCGGTCATATGGGTCAGGGGGCAGGTCGCAAGGCCCTCCACCGTCGCCTCCAGGAGCACCGCCGACAGCGCCTCGCCGGCGCGGAGCCAGTCCGGCCGCCCATCCGCATCGGTGCTTATCACGAGCACCGTGGACCGATCGATCTCCTCGGCGGAATCTTTGTCGCGACCGGCGGGAAAACCGCGCCCGATGTCCACCCGGGAGAGGTTCTCCGCTGTTGCCAGAGCATTCGGGGGAATCCCACCGGATCGAATGGAATGACCTGCCCACCAGTGTAACTCGGTGTGATATGCGGTGTCGTACCTTCGTGCTGCGGCCGTGATCTCGGTGGCTGCCGCGAGGGTCGCGCGAGCTTCGGGTGGCAGGACCGTCAGATGCACCCCCGGGGCGCGGATAACATCCGGCAGAGTGCGCGGAAGCGGCGACTTCACACTCAACGGACCAAACGGACGCCGATCCGAATACCGGTGGCGGATCGCGGAGAGGAGATCGAAGTCGTGTGACTGCGGGTGCGCGTCATGTTGGAACCTGATCGTCGCCAGATGCCCGGAACGAAGCCCGTCGGGAAGTCGCTCGATCTCTGCCGTCCATCGCAGAGCGGTCAGCGCAGTTTCCAGGTGATGCAGTGCAGCGCCACAGCTGACCACCAGTTGCCGACCCTTCGGATCGGTCGACGCCAGGAGCCGGCCGCGGTCGGTGTGCAGGTCCAGGCGACCGTCGGAATAGGTCCACTGCCACGGCTGGCTGTTGTGCACCGAGGGTGCACGACACGCAAGGTCCACCGCGATTCGAACCACGTTCACCTCAGGAATTGTGGTGTCCACGATCGTCTCCACTTCAGTCCACGCTACGTCACGATTCGTGCCGGAGATCTGGTGCATGACAACAGTGTCCATCGCGCGGGGTCTGCGGGTTAGGGCCGATTGTCATCGGTGACAGGGCGCACCGTCGGCAGCACTGCGGTCCGTCCGCGCGACCGTCATTCGGGGACCGAAGACCCTACTGGCATCGTCCCGACAGCTGAGAGCCTGGGCACATGGCCACTCCGCTCGACGTCCGCACCGCGGGGCTCACGAAATCGTACGGTTCCGTCCCCGCCCTCGACGAACCCACCGGAAGACTCGATCCCCTTCGGCGCAGGTTCTCCATCACCGCCCCGCCGGCCACGATATCGGCGCTGATCGTCGTCGTGGGATGCAACCGGTGGGACATGGTGAGGTAGCGGTGACCGGGCACGGCACGGGCGGCCGGCAGATCGTCGCCGGGGTCGACGGCTCGGCCGTGGCGGAGGCGGCGGCACGCTGGGCCGCCGCTGTCGCCGCGCAGTGGAATGTGCCGCTCCGACTGGTTCACGTCCTACCACAGGCACCTGTCTTCTATGGGGTGCCGGCACCGGTCCGGGACATCGAGGCGCACCGTGTGCTCGGCGACGCCGCGCTCGCGCGTGCCGCCGACATCATCCGCGGCGAACAACCAGCCGCCGCGATCGAATGCACAACCATGACGGGGCCGACTCCCGCCGATGTCCTGCTGGATGTGGCATCGTCGGCCTCGATGGTGGCGATCGGATCGTCGTGTGCCGGGCCCGTCGAGGGATATCTGAACGCCACGGCCCTACGGCTGGCGCACCACGCCGAATGCCCGGTCACTGTGTGGCGGCAGGCCACGGGTCCCGCCGTGCCCGACCGCTGGCCGGTGATCGTCGGCGTCGACGGAAGCGAGATCAGCATCGCGGCGGTGCGGTGGGCGTGTTCGTTCGCGGAGTCGTTCGCGGTGCCCGTCGTGGCCGTTCACACCTGGACGGGCGTAGCGCCCCAAGGGGATTCGCATCGCCACGAGTATCCGGTCGAGGCGGCAGAGAGCGTACTACTCGCCGAAAGCGTCGCCGGCTGCCGGACCGAGTACCCCGACGTGACGATCGAACAGGTCACCGAACGCGGCACCCCGGCGGATGCCCTGCTCGCGCGGTGTCGTCAGGCGCAACTCCTGGTCGTCGGAAGCCACGGGCGAGGAGCGCTGGGACGGGCGCTGCTCGGATCGACCAGTCAAGACATGCTGCATCGCGCTCCCTGCCCCGTCACGATCTGCCGTCCGGACACGATTCCGGCACCGCCCCACACCGATGCCCCATCCGTCCCGACGGATTCGAGGAGAACACCGTGACGAACGCACCGATAGTCGTGGGCGTCGACGGATCCCCGTCGTCGTCGGACGCCGTGCGATGGGCTACGCGTGAGGCCGGAATGTGCCACGCTCCACTCCTGATCCTGTCGTGCGTCAGCTATCGCGGCGCCGAGGCCGTCCCCTGCATCGGAACCGAACTGCGCGCCCGCGCCGAACGAGACCTGGCCGCCGCGGTCGGGATTGCGCAAACCCAGAACCGCGGGGGCGGAGTCGAGATCCGCACCGAGGTACATGCGCAGTACGCGCCCGCGGCGCTCGTCGATTGCTCGGACTCCGCGAGGATGATCGTTGTCGGCCGGCGCGGTCTCGGTGAATTCACGGGCGGCTTGCTCGGTTCCGTCAGCTCGATCGTCGCCCGCCACGCACGCTGCCCGGTCGCGGTGATCGAGGGGTGGTCTCGGATCGAGGACGGCGCGGGGCCGGTCGTCGTCGGAGTCGACGGATCCGCCAACAGCGCCGCCGCCATCGACGTCGCGTTCGAAGAATGTGCACTGCGTGGTGCTGAACTGGTTGCGCTGCACGCCTGGTCCGATCAGAACCTGTCGCAGATCCACATCGATCCGCAACAGTGGACGGCCGCAGAACAGTCAGAGCGGTCCCTGCTGGCCGAATGCCTCGCGGGGCGCAAGGAGCAGTATCCCGACATCGCCGTGCGGGTCGTCGTGGTCAGAGATCGTCCGGTGCGTCACCTGCTGGCCGAGGCGGAGGAAGCTCAGCTGATCGTGGTCGGAAGCCACGGCCGCGGCGGATTCGCCGGTATGACACTCGGTTCGACCAGCGAGGCCCTGTTGCATATCACCACGTGCCCGCTGCTGATCGTGCGCCCGCACTCGGAGGGGTGACGCCTTTTCCCCTGAAAGAGATATCTTCGGTGAGAGAGAGGAGGGGACGAATAATGCACAGCAGACGAAGCCGCAAGTCGTGGTCTGATCTGACGCACCGCCAGCGCACCGCCGTCGCCATGTCAGCGGCAGTACAAATGGCACTCGCGATCGCCGCGTGGACCGATCTCGCTCGCCGCGATCCGTGGCAGATCAACGGCAGCAAGAAGATGTGGGCCGCATTTATCGCGGTCAATTTCATCGGCCCGATCGCTTACTTCACACGCGGTCGCCGCGACGAGACCTCACCGCACACCGCGTAGGCTCTCCGCACCGCGGCTGCAACACCCGACGACAGGGATGTCCCCGGGCACGGGTGCATGACCCTGTCCGCGCGAGGGCGACGAACTCAGCGGGCGACGATCAGCGGGCAGGTGACGGAGTGCAGCAGGGCCCGGCTGGTCGATCCCAGCAACATGCTCGCGAATCCACCACGACCGCGGCTGCCCACAATCAGAAGTTGTGCGCGTTCGGCTTGTGCGCGCAAATTGTGGACAGGACGATCTATCACCGCCACCGGCTGGACCTTGACGTCCGGGTAGTCCTCAGCGCGACCGGCCAGACTTTCGGCCAGCAGTGCCATCTCGCGGGTGTGCTGCTTCTCCCATTCGAATCCGCTACCGCGCCAGCCCGCGAGATCGAGGTCGATATCGGACCAGGCGTGCACGGCCACCAGCCCGACGTGCCGCTGCGCAGCTTCCTCGAACGCCACGGAGATCGCAGGTTCGCTGTTGGCTGTCCCGTCCACCCCGACGACGACCGGTCCGACTATCTCGGTCACCTCGGTATGGGGGAGGTCGCGGACCACCGCGACGGGACATTGGGCGTGGGTGACGACTGCGGTACTGACCGAACCGAGCAGTGCCCTCTCCACCGGGCCGTACCGGTTGCTGCCGATCACCACCATGCGTGCCGTCTTCGACCGCTCGAGCAATTCGTGAGCCGGTGAGCCCGTGTCGCGCGCGATCTCGATGTCGATGTCGTGACCGTCGGCGGCCGCCCGAGCAAATTCCTCGGCCTTTGCCAGGCGTTTCCTCGCATCGAGTTCCTTGTCGTCGAAGAACCTGGCGGGTATCCCGGCAGGGACCCCGGGGTCGCCGAACGCGGAGGTGACGGTGACCAGGACCAACGGGGCGTCGTGGTAGACGGCCTCTCGTGCGGCCCAGGTCACGGCCTGCAGTGCCGACTGCCCGTCTACTCCGACGACGATCGGCTTGTGGGCGGTCATGATGGTCTCCTCGACTGAGTGTGCGTTCGCCCGATTCAACAATCGTCTTCGCTGGTACAAACGCCTCATAGAGCCGAAGGTCCCGCCTTCCGGAAGGGCCGCCGTGCATTGACGACAACCGAAGTCACCAGTCACCGACCGAGGGACGCGAGATGACCTTGGTCTCTACAGACCTGTGACACGAGCCGGAAGACTGAGAGTGCGGAACGCAGGAGGTCGTGGTGGCTGGGGAACTGACTACACCAGTTCGAATCTGGCGGTTGGTGCCATGGAGCCACAACGGGCTGATGCGTCCGAGCGACCGCCTCGAATCCGTCATCGTCATCGTTGTAGTCGCGGTGGTCGTACTCCTGCTTCCGGTCGCCGGGGCGTTCGGAACCGCCACCTACACCAGGTTGAGCGACCAAGCACGAGTCGAACAGGCGACCCGTAGCGAGGTGACCGCCGTGCTCGTCGAGGATGCGGCGCGCGTATACAGCGAGGATGCGGTGCGCGGAACTGGAGGGTCCGATCTTGGTCGGGCGCGGGTGCACTGGTCCGTTGGCGGGACGGGGCACACGAAAATGATCGACGTCGATTCCGGGGCGAAAGCGGGCGACGCTGTGAGCATCTGGGTCGACACGAACGGGAATCTCAGTGCGGCGCCGATGACCGGCGGGGAGAGCGCGGTCGCCGCGGTCATCGCCGCCATCGCAGTGTGGGCAACGAGCATCATCGCGGGAGTGCTGCTCCTTCTGGGTGTTCACTGGAGCGCGTCGAGGCACCGCCTCGCGCAATGGAACCGGGAATGGGCCGGGATCGGAAAGGCACCCGGATGGCCCGTGAGCTGAAGTCGACACGGCCGTGAATCCGGACCTCAGGAACACCGCACTGGAAGGCGATGAGGTCGACCATGGGCAATGACACGCTGAGTTTCCTCGACGCCGGCTTCCTGGAAACTGAAGACTCCGACCGGCATGCGAGCCTGACCATCGGAGCGCTGGCAGTCATCGAAGGACCCCCGCCCGATCAGAAGGAGTTCCGCGACGCCGTCGCGGAACGTCTCCTCGACCTTCCACACGCACGCGACAAACTCCGCACGGCTCCACTCGATGTCAGTGCCCCGTCGTGGACGGAAGATTCGAACTTCGACCTCGACCGACACCTGCGACGGGTCGCCATCCCGAACCCGGGCGAGGAGGAGGCACTGTTCGGATTCGTTGCCCGAGTCATGGGGCACCGGCTCGACCGGGACCACCCGCTGTGGGAATGCTGGGTAGTGGAAGGACTCAGCGGCGACCGCTGGGCGATGCTCGCCAAACTCCATCACTGCATGGCCGACGGGATCACCGGAACACGACTGTTCGAGGCTATGTGCGATGAGGTGGAGCCGACAATCGACCCCGCCGCCGACTCGTCGGGTCCGGATCGCCCCGCGCATCAACCACCGCCGGCACCGTCGATCTCCACGCTGCTCTCCCCGAGCCACCAGTGCGAACTACTCGAGACAATCCTGCGCGCTCCTCTCACGATCGCTCGAGCGGGACTCGGAGCGGGCCGGGGACTTGCCCGGCTCCTGACCGAGATGCTGACGTCGTCGTCCGACACTTCACTGATCGGTCCGATAGGAAAGCAACGGCGCTACCGCGGTGCCCGCACCCGGATGGCGGATGTCCGGGAGATCTGTGCGGCATACGGCGTCACGGTCAATGACGTCGCCCTCGCGGCCATCACCGGCGGATTACGGACACTGCTCCTCCGGCGCGGTGAACACCCCGACGCACACACGGTGCGCACACTGGTTCCGGTCTCGGCGCGGTCCGCGAACGACGACGCGGAATCTCTCCACAACCAGGTATCGCTCATGCTGCCGTTCCTGCCGGTCGACATCGAAGATCACGTCGAACAGCTCACCGCAGTGCATCGGCGGATGTCCGCGCACAAGGCAGGCAAGGAAGCGCAGGGCGGAAAGGTGTTCACCACTTTGGCGCAATCCGGGCCGTTCATGCCGCTCGCCTGGGCATTGCGTCTGGCCACCCGATTCCCCCAGCACAGCGTGGTGGCAGTGGCCACCAACATCCCCGGACCCCAACAGACTCGTCACCTCCTCAGCCGAAGAATCGTCGACATCTTCCCGTACGTACCCATCGCACTGCGATTGCGCGTCGGCATCGCAATCCTCAGCTACGCCGACAATCTGACGTTCGGGTTGACCGGTGACTACGACACCACCCCGGACCTCGCCGACCTGGGAACGGCGATCGAACAGGGCGTGTCCTCGCTACTGACGGCAGCCCGGTTGGAGACCGCGGGCAGCCAGAGCTGATCGGGGACCCGCCATCCCACAGTCGCATGTCGGTCCAGCCCTCGGGTGGGTGACGGCAGAATGTCGCGATGACCTCCGGCCCTACCGGTGCGAGGGCCCGGTACGCGAGACTCGACATCACCACGATGGCACCAAGCGGCGCACCTGGCTACGAGTAATGAGGTGGGTGATGGGCACAGCTGCGGAGACGATGCCGAGTTGGCGCACGATCGAGTCGGTGGTCGCGTCGGCCTGCCGGGCGCCATCTCTTCACAACAGTCAACCGTGGCGGTGGGTCCTCGAGCCGGAGGGTCTGACACTGTCCAGTGACCCCGACCGCATCCTGCCTGCCACCGATTCATTCGGACGTCAAATGGTGGTGTCCTGCGGTGCGGCGCTCAACCATCTGAAATACGCTCTACTCGAGCACCATTGGGATTCGGTGATCGAACGCATGCCGCATTCGGCGAACCGCGAGTGTCTGGCAACTGTTGCATTCACCCCCACGGCGGACGTGTCCGAATCCGAGATCTCCATGGCAACGGCGATCGCACGCCGGTACACCGAGCGGCTACCGATGTCTGCACCTACCTCATGGGACGACACCCTGGCGCAGGTCACCGAACTCGCCGAACGCGCAGGAACACAGGTGGAAGACATCGGAGATCGCGCACGACCCGCACTCGAGGCAATGTCACTTCGCCTCCGAGGTCTACGCCGCGAGAACCCGGTGTACCAAGCCGAGCTGCGCTGGTGGGCCGGGCACGCACTGTATCCCGACGGGATTCCGTCGGCGGCGCTACCAGCCGCGCCACCGGGAACTGTCCCGGTCGGACGAGAGTTCCCTCCAGGCACTGCCACGTGTGACCCCGGCGACCTGGAGGACCGTGCAGCGATACTCGTGCTCACCACCGGCTCGGACTCGAGGCTGAACTGGTTGCGATGCGGCGAGGCGCTCTCGGCGCTCCTGTTGGCCTGCACAGCGCGAGGCTTCGGTACGTGCCCGGTCACGCACATGACCGAGCTGGGGGAGACGCGAACCCGTGTGGGTGAGCTGCTCGAGGGCGATGGCCTGCCTCAAGTCCTCATCCGGGTCGGCATCGGGCCACGGGCCGAACCGCTCTCGACAACGCCGAGACGACCGCTCTCCGAGGTTCTCTTCCGCGACCGATCGGAGGCCTGACCGTGCACGGGACTGATCGCGCCGTCACGGCGCTGCAGATGTTCACCAGGCCGTCTCGTGCGGCCGTGATGGCCTGTTCGATGCCGGCCGCAGAGAGCCCACACACCGATCGCGTGTACTGAGCCGTGGAGGTCGCTGTCCTCCTGGCCATCGCGACAGCGCTCGCGTTCGACCTCACCAACGGCTTCCACGACTCCGCGAACTCGATCGCCGCGCTCGTCGCCACCCGGGCCGCTCGCCCCGAACACGCGCTCATCCTGGCTGCTGCCGGGAACTTCGTCGGCCCATTGATCGTGGGAACGGCCGTGGCCGACACCGTCGGAGGAGTCGTCGCACTGCCCGCGAGCGCGACGGTCACAGCGGTCGGCGCCGCACTGACTGCAGCGATCGCATGGAACCTTGTCACCTGGTGGTTCGGGCTGCCATCGAGTTCATCGCACGCCCTGGTCGGCGGACTGGTCGGTGCATCCCTGATCGCTGCGGGCCCGAGTGGTGTGCACTGGGGCGGATTCACCGACGGCCGACCTTCCGGCGTGGTGGGGATCCTGGTCGGTCTGGCAATCTCCCCACTTCTCGGCGCGGTCGCGTGTGCGTTGCTCGCGACCATCGCCTGGAGACTGATGCGACGTGCCCGTCGACGCGCACTCGGCCCGGTGCGCCGCGCCGAATGGGTCACGGCCGCCACACTCGCACTGAGCCACGGTGGCAACGATGCGCAGAAATCCATGGGCGTGATCACGCTGCTGCTCATAGCGGGTGGCCATCTCACCGAGTTCACCGTGCCCCTGTGGGTCAAGCTGGCAGCTGCGACGAGTCTGACGGTCGGAACCGCGTTCGGCGGGTGGCGTATCGTGCGGACGGTGGGGCGTGGGGTGTTTCGGATGACTCCGCTCGACGGGCTGGTCAGTCAGGCCGGCGCCGCCGGCGTGATCCTCGGCGCATCCCTCGTGGGTGCACCGGTCAGCACCACACATGTAGTTGCCGCCGGTGTAGTGGGCACGGGAGCACAACACCGCGCGCGGCATGTGCACTGGAAGGTAGTCACAGAGATGGGCGTGGCCTGGGTCGTCACGCTACCGATGACCGCACTGCTGGGGGCGATGCTGTTTCCGGTGTGGGGGGCGATCTGATGCATCGGCCGCGACTGTCCAATGCGTGGTTCCTGCCACGCTCGTTCGACCTGCTGGGCATGCTGCGCCAACAGCTCGACATCGTCGAGCAGTGCATACACGTGTTGAACGACTGGGGACACGGCAAGATCCCGACCCATGATGCCGTCGCGGAGCTGCGGGTCGCCGCAGGGAACGAGCATCGTGCCCGCCGCACTCTCAACGACGCCGTGCGCGATAGTTTCAGCACCCCCGTCGAGGCGGAAGACCTCTTCGAACTGGGGGAGCGTCTCGGCGAGATCACCGAGGCCGGGTACGCCTTGATCCGGGAGTCCGAGCTGTCGTGTTCCGGCCCGACCTGCGCCCCGCCTGATCCTTACCTCGTCGAGTTGATAGACAGGCTCGCGAAAGCGATGGTCCCCCTCGCACAGGGGCTGCGGGCGCTGCCGAGTGGGGACGCGGCAACGTGCGCCGATCACGCTATCGAAGAATTGTCCGCGGTCGAGCACGCCTACCGCGCTGCGATCGCCGATCTCGAAACCGAGCCCGACGTCCGACGGGAGCTGCGTAGACGGGAACTGTATCGCCGCGCTGAACATCTGCACGCCGCGATGATGCGTGTTGCACGGCGGACCTGGTATTCGGTGTACAAGTCGCGGTGAGCACGGCCCGCTCAGCCACTCGGGAGGTCCAAGGAGCAGGCGCGGCGCGAGTGAGGTGACACTGGACTCACCTACCCCGACACGATACCCCCAGGGGTATTATTGGGGTCAGATTTCAGGAAGGGGACACTCGTGGTCGGCGACGACGACAGCATTGCGTTGGTACTCAATCGGCTCCGCCGCGCGCACGGGCAGCTGGCCGGGGTGATCTCGATGATCGAGCAGGGACGTGACTGCAAAGACGTCGTCACCCAGCTCGCTGCGGTCTCTCGCGCTCTGGATCGGGCCGGGTTCAAGATCGTCGCAACCGGGTTGCGTGAATGCCTGACCGGCGACGCTGCGGAGGGTGCCGAACCCATGACTGAGGCTGAACTGGAGAAGCTCTTCCTTGCGCTCGCCTGATCGTCATTCACCCGCATGGCCCAGGGCCGCTCCGATTCAACGCATCGACGATCACACAGCGAATGCCGAACACCAGATCCCACGAACACCGAAAGAAGGCCGAATGGTCATGAATCTCGCATTGTCGACAACACTTCACACAACGTTCGCCGATGCCGTGGAACGCACTCGGAAGGCCCTGTCCGAGCAGGGTTTCGGAATTCTCACAGAGATCGACATGAAAGCCACCTTGAAGGCGAAACTAGGCGAGGACATGGAGGACTATCTGATCCTCGGCGCGTGCAACCCGCCTCTGGCCCACCGCGCAGTCAACGTGGACCGGCAGATCGGGCTGCTGCTGCCCTGCAATGTCGTCGTGCGCGCCGACACCGCCACCGAGAACAGCGTCATCGTCGACGCGATGAACCCAGCCCTGATGGTCGAAGTCACCGGCGAACCGGGACTGAACGACGTCGCCGACGACGCCACCACCAAACTGCGGGCCGCGATCGACTCCCTCACCGCACACCGCGCCTGACACCCACACGGCTGGCGCCGTTACGCGCCCCAGCTGATCAGGGCTGAGCGGGCTGCTCGCTGTCCCTCCACCAGCAGAAGACGAACAACGCCAGCGACGCGACGAGGGTGGACACCACCCACACCGTGAGGGCGATGTCGACCCACGACCCGATCGGCGGGCTTCCCGGCAGGATTCCGCGCAACGGCACGACCGCGAACAGCATCGCCGCCATCCATCCGAGCATGTCCGTGTTGACGGCCCGCTTGCGCCGGAACGTCTGCAGCGCGACGAACGCGGCGAGCCCCGCGAGGATCGTCATCATCAGCAAGAGGATGCCGGCGTAGATCAGGTTCCCGCCCGTGCGCGCGAACAACAGCGCGGCGCCGGTGCCGTTCCGCGAGAGGTCCGTGTCGACTGTCACCGCTTCGGCCCGCGCCTTCCACCCGTCGACTCTGCCGTCCACGAGGAGACCCGTGGGCAGCAGTTCACGGTCGGCGCCGGCGCCCTCGTACGCCTCCACGACCATCGGGTTCACCTCGAACCGGTCGAACGGCCAGTACGCCGCGTTGCCGGTGGCGATGAACTCGGTGTCGAACGTCGTCGGTGCGGCGCCCGCCCGGAACACGATCTCTTCGTGACTGGTGCTCGGGAAGAGCAGCAGGGTGATGTCCCGATTCAGGGTGTCGCCGTTGGCGTGCAGGTACTCCTCGCCGACGGCGATCGTCACCTCGGCCTGCACCCGGTCGGTCGTCGGCTGCAGGGACTTCGCCGTCACCAGGACCACGACCTCGTCGTTGCTGCCCTCGAACGGTCCCTCGTCCTCGCCGGTGCGGCTGCTCAACCCGTACACGGTGAGCGACGCCGCGTAGATCAACGCGAGGAGCAGCGCCGGGGCGACCCATCGGAGGCGGGGATGGTGAGAGTTCATGATCGGCGGCGGATCACAGGGAAGCGGTGCTGATCTCGGGGTCGATCAGGATCTTCGCGTGCACCTCGGGGTCACCCAGCGCGGCGAACGCGGATTCGACCCCGGGCAGGCCGACCGTGCCGGTGATCAGCGGTGTCGGATCGACCTTTCCGTCGGCCAGCATGTGGAGGGTGTCGCGGAATTCGCGGGGGTCGTAGGCGACGGCGAAGCGGAGTTCGATCTCCTTGTTGACCGCGAGCGCCGGCCGGAACGTGTCGGTCTCCATGCACACCCCGACCACGACGACGCGGGACCGCAGCGGGGGCCCCGGCCAGGATGCCGTCGATGACGCCGGGCATGCCGACGCACTCGAAGACGACCGGCCCGGACGGTGTCGCGCCCACCGTGTCGGCGAGGGCGAACGCATGCCACCACGGCAGCCTCGGGATTCGGCGCAGTTTCTCCATGGTGTCCAGCCCGAGACCGAGCACATCCGTGATCGAGGTCGTTTCCCGACGTCGCGGATACGACGTCCAGGGCGACGCCGCGGCAGGGTCGACGACGACGTCGGCACCGCACTGCCGGGCGAGTTCGCGGCGGCGGGTGGAGAAGTCGGCGGCCACCACGGTACGGACACCAGTCGCCTTCAGCATGCTGATCACCGCGAGACCGATCGGGCCGCACCCGATGACGACCGCGTTCCGGCGCTTGCCGACGTCACCCTTGCGCACCGCGTGCCACGCCACCGACATCGGCTCGGTCAGGGCCGCCTTCTCCGCCGTCAGACCGTTCGGGACCGGCAGCGTCATCGACTCCTGCACCACCACCTGTTCGGCGTAGCCACCGGGCGCCGAGGCAGACAGGCCGGTCAGGTGAATCCCGGCGCCGGTGCGGACGATCGGCAACGCCACCACCGCGGTACCCACCGGCCACCGCTTCCGGCAGCCGGGCCCGTAACCGGCAACGGTGCCGCTGAACTCGTGACCCAGCACGACCCGCTGGTGTGAACGCATGAAGTCGCGGTAGCCGGTCTCGGCGGCCAGTTCCGCCATCTCGTCGGCGTGCACGCGGGCGTGCAGGTCCGAGCCGCAGATCCCGCACCGGGACACGTCGATCAGCACCTGACCCCTGGCCGGGACCGGAGCCGGGACGTCACCGAACTCCAGGCGAGTCTCGGTGCAGACGACTGCCTTCATGGTGACTCCTCGGGGTGCGGCGGGGTCGGCCTCAGCTCCGAACGTAGAACACTCCCGCCGCCGGGACACGGCGATTGCCGAATGGCCCAGGGGTTGTCTCGGTCCGGCGGCGGGTGTAAACCGACAGCATGAGCGTCCTCGGTCAGATGGACTCGTTTCGCCGCGTCTTTCCCACCGCCCGCCGCAACCGGGCAGACCTGTTTCGCTGGTTGCGACGCCGGCCGCAGCTGCTCGCGGCCGTCGGATTCCACGAGGTCGCGCTGGCGGCGAGCGCCCGGGTCGACCCCCGGTTGAAGGCGCTCGCCGAGATCAAGGCGGCCGCGCTGACCAACTGCGAGTACTGCCTCGACATCGGATCGGCGTTCAGCCGTGCGCTCGGGGTCAGCGACGCCCAGTTGCGCGCCCTGCCGGCGTTCCGCGAGAGCTCCGCGTTCGACGACACCGAGAAGCTGGTCCTGGAGTTCGCCGACGCGATGACACGCACCCCCGCCCACATCGGCGACGACCTGCGGCGTTCGCTGCTCGCCGCCTTCTCCGAGTCCCAGGTGACCGAACTCGCCGCGGCCATCGCCTGGGAGAATCACCGCGGACGTCTCAACCAGGCGCTCGGTGTGCGCCCTTCCGGATTCTCCGACAGCGACTTCTGCGCCGTGCCCGAACAGTGACGACAGCGTCGACGCCACCGCCGGACCGTCAGCGGTTGCGGAGCCGCGTCCACCCGGTGAGCACGTAACCGAGCCCCATCCCGAGCATCCACGTGTCCTTCGCGACGGCGGTGCCGTTCTCGTTCGGCCAGATGCTGCCGGGGTTCCGCAGAGCGGGGGTCCTCGCGTACATCGCCACGAGCCCCCCGGAGAACCCGGTGAGCGCGGCCCCCGCGACAACGGTGGGCACGAACGGTGCGAGCAACGCTGCGCCCGTGCCGATCTCGGCGATCGACAGCAACTTGATGAATCGTTCCGGCGGAATCGCGTTCAGGAACGGGAACGCGCCCGCCGCCATACCGTGAACGCCCTGGGCGGTCTGCTCGTCCGCCGACCATTTCTGCAATCCCGTATGGAGGATGAAGCCCCCGGTCGCGATGCGTCCGGGAAGGTCGCCGAGTGTGGTCAGTCGCATGGTGGTCTCCTGTCGTCCGGGTCGAACCAGAGAACTGTTTCCCCACCTCAGCCTCCCACTCGGCAGACGGCCGGGAGCGGTTTCGACGGAGCGGGCCGCCCGGTGGTCGTCGCCGCGCCCGCTCGGGGACGCGGCGACGACGTCATGACCAGCCGCTCAGTGGGCGAGAACCACGTCGGTCGCCGAGGTGGACTCGGCACCGGGTGCGCTCAGCTGCGAAATCCTGCGGGGCAGCGCGACGGCCACCACCGCGCCCAGCAGCGCCGAGATCGCGCCAATCACGAATGCGATGGTGATGCCGGTGTCCGTGTAGAAGACGGCGCCCTGCACGACGGTCGCGATGTGCGAGTTCAACACGGTGAACGCGATGACCGGAAGGATGGCGGGCAGAATGCTCTGGAACACCGCCACCATGCTCGCCGTCGTCGCCTGCAATTGCGGCGGCACCGTGGCGATGAGCAGGTTCGGGATGGAGGCGTACCCCATGCCCATTCCCACTCCCAGGAGGGCGGCGAAGCCGATCAGCAGCGCCTTGTCGTCGTGGATCGTCGCCGTGAGCAGGCAGGCCGCGGCCATCAGCAGCATGCCCACGACCATCAGGATCCGCGGCCTCACGTTCCGGGGAACCAGGGTTCCGACGATCAGTCCGCCGATCACCACCGCACCACCCAACGGAGCCTGGAAGATCGCGAATCCCTCTGCGCTGATGCCGAATCCGTAGCCGAGCCCCAGGATCGCCGGGGTCATGCACATCATCGGGAGCATGATCGTGAAGACCGAGGACGTGCCGTAGCAGAATCCGGCGCCGAGTGCCGTCAGGAATACGGGCCGCTTACCGAAGAACCGGATGTCGATCAGCGGGTCCGGCAGCAGAAGTGCGGACACGATCCACGCCACCAGCAGGGCGACACCGCCGGCGATGAACCCGAGGGTCGACCCCGACGTCCAGCCCCACGACGGCCCGAAGCTCACTCCGACGAGGATGCCGGCGAGTCCCGCGCCGAGGAGCGCGGCGCCGATCAGGTCGATGCGCGACCGCAGACGGACGGTCGATTCGCCGGTCGTCGCCCGGATCAGAATGCTGAGGACCACGAGACCGGCCAGGAAGAACCAGAAGATGCTCCGGAAGCCGAAATTGTCGATCAGCCAGCCGGTGAAGAACGGCGCGGGGATCGCGATGAGCCCCATACCGCTCGTGGCGATGCTGACCGCCAACGCCACCGTCCGGGCGGGGAAGACGTCGCGGATCAGCGAATAGCTGAGGAACAGGCACGGCACGAGCAGCCCGGTCAGGGAGCGGCCGGCGATCAGCACCGCGTACGTCGGTGCGATCGCCGAGATCAGCGACCCGAGCGCCGACAGGCCGACGGCCGTCAGCAGCATCTTGCGCTTGCCGTGGGTGTCGGCGAGCTTGCCGATCAGCGGGCAGGTGATCGCCCCCACCAGCAGGAACGACGTGAGCAACCACGCACCCTGCGTCGTCCGGTAGTGGGTGACGATCTGCGGCAACGCGATCGAGATCATCATGTAGCTGACCGCGAGCATCTCCAGCAGCAACACGATCGAGGCGAGCGAGAAGATCAGTTGGGGCGTCCATCGCTCGTCGGTCGCGTCCTGCTGTCGCGTCCGAGCCGATCCGCCGTCTGGCGCATGGGTGACCATCATCGGGTCCTTTCGAATACCTGCACGGGAACTCGTGGCGGTGCCGCGGCAGTGCGGCGCGCCCGAGCCGGGCGGTAGGGGTGGGTGGTCACATTCGGTGGTCGAAGTCTCGCGAATGTGTAATTGACATCACAGTTCTCGGGAATGCGGCACGCCATGCGGCGTTCCGCCCAGCGGGAGGCCGACACGCCCGGTCTGCACCATCGCCCGGGAAAGGCCAGTTCGCGCCGCCGAATCGGGCGTAGCAGGCGCGGCGGTCGGTTTCTTCGTCGGGCACGGGGCCGGTTGGCGCGAATCGGTGATTCCCGCTCACCGCTCGAGCGAGGATTGACCCATGGCCGCCATGCAGCGCGAGAAACAGTTCCGCCGGCTGAGAACGCCACGCTCGGCGGCCGTCGCGGGAATCGTGTTCGCCGCGTTCTTCTCCGCCAGCCTCGTCCTGCTGCACACCGCGCTGCCTGCCGACCCGTTCGACGAAACCCCCTGGGTGGGAAGCGGTGAGACACGGATCAAGACGGCCCTCGTGCTCGCCCCGTTCGCGGGCATCGCGTTCCTCTGGTTCATCGGCGTCATCCGCGACCGTCTCGGCGACCTCGAGGACCGTTTCTTCGCGACGGTATTCCTGGGCAGTGGCCTGCTGTTCCTCGCGATGGGCTTCATCTCGATGGGCGTGGCGGGCGGCGTCCTCGCGATTGCCCGGCACTCGGGCAGTTCCGCGGACGAGATCGTCTACTTCGGCCGCGAGATCATGCTGCAGATCAACCACGTCTACGCGCTGCGCATGGCAGCGGTGTTCATGATCTCGCTGGGAACGATCTGGCTCCGGACCGGACTGATGCCGCGATTCCTCGTCGTGACGACGTACCTGCTCGCCCTGGCCCTGCTGCTGGTGGTCAGCGTCAGCCTGTGGACGACGCTGGCGTTCCCCGCCTGGGTGCTGCTGGTCAGCATCTACATCCTGGTCACCGGACGACGCATGCGCGCCGCCCGATCCGAGTCTCCCCTGCGTCAGGCGTGATGCGTCGACACCACCCAAGAGTTCACCTGCGTGCGGGCGTGGTGGAAACGAAGTCGTCGATGATGCCGACCACCGCGGCCGGATCCTCGAGGTGCGGGTAGTGGCCGATACCGTCGAGGACGGCGAGCCGGCTGCCGGGCATCGCCTCGTGCGCCGCGTAACCGTGCGAGACCGGGATGATGCCGTCGGAATCGCCCCAGATCAGTTGGGTGGGCAGACCCGCGTTCAGGTACAGCCGGCTCAGCGCGCTCACCGCCTGCCCCCGATGGTCGACGACCGCGCGGAGAGTCCGCAGGAACGCCTGCCGGGTCTCCGGATCGGACAGCGACGAATAGGCGTGCCACATCTCGTCGCCGCGAACCGACTGAACCCCGATCGCCGCCAGCCAGCTGCGAACCTTGTTGCCGGCGTCGCGTATCGCGGCGGGCGCCATCAGGGGAAGCAGGAACTCGGACCCGGGCGCCGCCAGCAACCGCAGGGTCCAGTTCACGTCCGGTCCCAGTCCGCCGCTGCCGATGAGGACCAGGCGCTCACACCGTTCGGGATGCTGATAGCTGAACTGCATCGCCACCCCGCCGCCGAGGGATTGCCCGACCACGGTCACCCGTTCGATGTCCAGCTCGTGCAACAGGTCGCGCAGCCACGCGGCGAACGCGCCCAGCGAGTAGTCGCCGCGCGGTTTGGCCGAATCGCCGTGACCGGGCAGATCCGGGGCCAGCACCCGGTAGCGCTGCGCCAACTGCGGGAGGACCGCGCGCCACGTCGCCGAACTTCCGGCCATCCCATGCACGAGCAGAAGCGTCTCGCCCTCACCGCTCAGCCGGTAGGCGACGTCGTCCCCGTGCAGTGCGATGTGTCGCAGTTCCGACATACAGCGACCTCCCGATCGGGTGATGCAGCGGTCTCACGGTAACGATAGGGGAGTTCCGCTCGATATCGTCATCAACTGCGGCGTGGGAACTTGATCTTCGGCGCCGGGTTGATCTACACGGCACACCGACGTGAGGCTCGAAAACAGGAGGAATCCGCATGAACTCTGTGTCGAGCCCGGCCGCCGCCCGGCCGCGTGTCCTGCTCATCGACGCCGACGTGGCAAGCTCCCTCGTCGAACGCCTCCGGGACGGAGGATTCTTCGTCACCCGAACCTACGCGGAACCGGTGCGGTCGCGGATCGAACCCCCCGACGTGGTGATCGTCGACGCGCGATCACCCCACCTCGACGCCGACACCACCGTGCGGGGATTGAAGGCGATGCGATTCGCCCTCGCCATCGTGGTGATCGGCACCTTCCGTTCCGGCAACCGTCGCAGCGACCTCCTCGAGGCCGGCGCCGACGACGTGCTGGAGATGCCAGTCGGCGCGGACGAACTCGTCGCCCGGCTCCGTGCGATCCTCCGCCGTGTGAAACCCGAGGTGACCGCGCCGGCGCCCGCGGGCAGCCAGGACCTGTGCCTGTGCGAGGAGCGGCACGACACCGACTACGACGGGTTGCGCACCACGCTGACCAGGACGGAATTCGTCCTCTTCACCGTGCTCGCGCAGAACGTCGGCAGGGTCGTCACCCGCCGCGACCTCATGCTGATGGTGTGGGGTGTGACCGTCGAATCGAAGACGAACGTCCTCAACGCCTACGTCTGCTCCCTCCGGCGGAAGCTGGTGGCCGTCGGATCGCCGTATGTCGTCCACACCGTGCGCGGTGTGGGTTTCGCCCTCGGCGAGGACGTACGCCCGGGGACCATCGACCCCGCCCGTCAGGTGTCCGTCGCCGTGTCGTGACACCGGCCCGCGGGAATGGTCACCTACATCCACCCCGACGCCGGCGCACACCCGCTGGGCACTGCCTGACCGGGGAACCCCGTGATGCCCGGCCCCGTCAGGCCGCTGCGAAGAATGCGAGCGCGCGTTCGAGCACCACATCGGGCCGTTCGTCGACGAGGAAATGCGAGGCGCCGTCGACGAACTCCACACCGAAGTCGTCGGTGTGCCCCTCGAAGCCGCCGAGGAATTCCTTGCGCACGATGGCGTCCTCGGCGCCGACGAGCACCCGGGTGGGAGTGGCGAGACGGGTGTGCCGGTACGCGCCCGTCATGATCCGCGCCGCCTGACGCATGATGAAGCAGCGGTACAGGGCCGACGCCGCATGGGCGCGGGCCGGTTCGCGCAGCCGTCCGGCGAACAGTTCGACGTCGCGCTCCGACCACGTGTTCCGGTCCGTCGTGAAGCCTCGCAGCAGGTGGTCCGTCAGCCGTTGACGCCCGCGGCCGAGCAGGAACGGACCGAGGAACGGCGCGGCGATCACGGGCTGGAACCAGCCGTGCCGTGCGATCGTCGTCAGCAACCGTGGGTCGAACCGGATGAAGGGGTGGGGGACACCGAGGCTGATCTGCTTCCGGACCCGGGGGGGTGCGCTCAGGCACAGCTCGTATCCGAGAAGTGCGCCCCAGTCGTGCGCGATCAGGCAGACCCGGTCGAGTTCGAGCGCGTCCAGCAGTGCCTCGACGTCGGCGAGCAACTGCGCGCGGGTGTATCCGGTGGGCGGGGCGTCGGTCCAGCCGGCGCCGCGCAGATCCGGGCAGATCACCCGGTAGTGCTCGGCGAGTCCCGGGACGACCCCGCGCCACTCCCACCAGTGCTGGGGGAAGCCGTGGAGCAGCACCACCGGTTCGCCGTGACCGGCCTCGGCCACGTGGACGCGCAGGCCGGGGAGCCGGACGTAGCGGTGCCGGACCTCGCCCAGTGCGGGAAAGGTGTTGTCCGGCGCACCGTTCGGGCCGGATGTTCTGGCGTCGCCGGGAGCCTCGCGTCTCATGACCTCACGTTACTACGATCATAGTGCTACGTCACTATGTTTATAGTAGCCAGGTGACGTCCACGAGAACGAGTGCACTCGACGCGGCGATCGACCTGCTCGGAACCGAGGGTCTGCGATCGCTCACCCACGCCCGGGTCGACGACCGCGCCGGCCTCCCGAAGGGGTCGACGTCCAACTACTTCCGCACCCGGGCCGCGCTGCTCACCGGGACGGTCGACGCGATCGTGGACCGCGAACTGTCCGAGGTCGGCATGCTGGCACCGGCGTCTGCCGCAGACCTCGTCGACGCGGTCTGCGGCCTGATCGACTACACGACCGTCGCCAACCGAACCGTCACCGCGGCGCGGCTGGTCCTGTTCCTCGAGGCCAGCCACGACCCCGTTCTCCGGGATGCGCTGGCACGCGGGCGCACCGCCATGGAGGCGTCCGTCGTCTCGGCATTCGCCCACCTCGGTGCGCGGGACCCGCGGACCGCCGCCACCGCACTCATGGCCTGCGCGGAGGGACTGATCCTGCACCGCATCGCCCGCGAGGACACCATCGATCCGCGGCCGGCCTTCGAACTGGTGGTGCGGGCGGCGTTGAGCTGACGCGCACCCGGACTCACGGAAGGGGAGCGGACCACCGGAGCGTGGTTCCACCGCCGAGAGTCGAGTCGACGGCGCAGTGCCCGTTGACTTCCCGCGCCCGGGCGGCCAGATTGTCCAGCCCGCTGGTGGCGACGTTCTCCTCGAATCCCTTGCCGTCGTCCGCGACCTCGATCGCGAGATCGTCGTAGACCGAGATGCTCACCGTCACCGTCTCGGCTCCGGCGTGCCGGACCGCGTTGCTCAACGCCTCACGCAGAACCGCCTCGGCATGCTCGGCGAGCGAGGCGTCGATGACGGACAGTGGCCCCGACATGTGCACCGTCGTGCGCAACCCGGAATCCGCGGTGGTCTCGGCCACGATCTCGTGCAGACGCCGCCGGAACTGCGTCATGCCGCCCGAACCGCCGTGCAGGTCGAAGATGGCCGTGCGGATGTCCCGCACGATGTCGTGCAGGTCGTCGATCGACTGTTCGAGCCGGTCCTTGACGACGGGAGCCTTCGCCCGCTGCAGGGTGCTCTGCAACGACAGGCCGACCGCGAACAGCCGTTGGATGACGTGGTCGTGGAGGTCACGCGCGATCCGGTCGCGATCGGACAGGACGTCGAGCTCACGCATCCGGCGTTGACTGTTGGCCAGCTGCAACGCGACGGCCGCCTGATCCGCGAATCCCGACATCAACGCCAGCTGGTCGTCCGTGAACGGCGCGGCATCGACATGGCGGAGCGTCACCAGCACCCCGGACACCGATTGCGCGGCACGCAGGGGCAGCGCCAGCGCAGGACCGAACCGGGCCCCCGTCTCGAACCCGGGATCGAACGCCAGCGCGGTGACACGAAGCGGGGTCCGCTCCCGGAACGCCTCACCGGACGTCGACCGCTCGACCGGGATCGCCCGGCCGATGATCCGATCCGAGACCGTCCCCGCCGATGCCGTCACCACGAGCTCGGTCACCTCGTCCGACGGGAGGTCAGGATCGTCCGGCACCGCGAGAAAGGCACTGTCGGCGGCGGTCAGGGCCAGCGCGTCGTCGGCGATCACCTGCAGCACCTCCGCGGTCTCGCTGCCGGCGAGCAACTCGGTCGCGATCTCCCGTGTCGCCTCCAGCCACGCCTGCCGCGTCCGGGACTCCTCGTACAGGCGGGCGTTCTCGATCGCGATACCGGCGGCCGCCGCCAGCGCGCGGAGAAGCACCTCGTCGTCCTCGGTGAACTGCGCACCGTTGGCCTTCTCCGTGAGATACAGAATCCCGAACACCTCGTCCCGGACCTGAATGGGAACTCCCAGAAAGGTTTTCATCGGCGGATGGTGCGGCGGGAATCCCACCGACACGGGGTGCCGGGACAGGTCCACCAACCGGACCGGCTTCGGATCCGTGATGAGGAAACCGAGGACGCCGCGACCACGAGGCAGGTCGCCGATCCGCTCCCGCGTCTCCTCGTCGATGCCCTCGTAGACGAACTCGCTCAGCCCCTCGGTCGGAGCGAGCACCCCCAGCGCACCGTACCGGGCGTCGACGAGATCGATCGCCGCGTGCACGATGGTGCGGAGCGTGTTGTCGAGGTCGAGTCCCGACGTGACGGCGAGCATCGCCTCGAGAAGGCCGTCGACGTGATCGCGCGCATCGACGATCTGCGCGATGCGGTCCTGCACCTCGGTCAGGAGCTCACGCAGCCTCAGCTCGGACAGGCTACCGAGGAGGGGCCCACGGTCGTGTTCGTCCGGTTGACGGGTCACACGACGCATTGTCCCACCCGGTGACCTCACGAGGAGCCGGAACAACCATAGGTCCCGTCAGGTGCCGGGCGGTTTCGACGGCAACTTCGTGGCCAGCACCGCCGCCTGCGTCCTTCGCTCCACACCCAGTTTGGTCAGCAGCCGGGACACGTAATTCTTGACGGTCTTCTCCGCGAGGAACATGCGTGCGGCGATCTGCCGGTTGGTGAGCCCCTCACCGAGCAGGGCGAGCAAGGTCCGCTCCTGATTGGTCAGGTGCGCGAAGATGCCGTCCTTCCCATCGGCGTCCGCACGCACCTTGTCCATCAGAACGCCGGCGGCACGACTGTCGAGCAGCGATTTGCCCGCCCCCACGTCGTGGACTGCCTGAGCCAGCTCCATGCCCCGGATGTCCTTCACGACGTATCCGCTGGCCCCGGCGAGAATCGCGTCGAGCATCGCCTGCTCGTCCGTGAACGACGTCAGGATGAGGCAATGCAACTCCGGCATCAGCGAGTGCAGTTCCCGGCACAGCTCGATTCCGTTGCCGTCGGGCAAACGCACGTCCAGGACGGCGACATCCGGTTTCAGGGCAGGCACCCGCGCCATCGCCTGCGCGTAGGAGGCGGCCTCACCGACCACCGTCAGAGCGGGATCGGAGGTGAGGAGATCCGCGATCCCTCGCCGGACGACCTCATGGTCGTCCACCAGGAAAACCCTGATCATGGGCACCCTCCAGACCTGGCCGCGTCACCCTCGGAGAATTCAGATTACGCCGGTGAGCACCGGGCCGGTCAGCGCGCGGCCGGACGAAACGGCCCGGATCCGCGACGCCGCGGCCGGTGCGGCATCAACATCGCCGCCGCCAACCCCACGGTCGCGACGAGCGTCGCCGCGGCGCCGACTCCGACGAGGGGAGTCGCGAGCCAGGCACCGAGCAGGACCATCAGGCCCGCGGTCACCGCTCCCGCCACCACCGCAAGCGCGAACCCCGCGGGATGCACGTACAGGAACTCGCCGGGCTCGTCCTCCCGCCGGTGACGATCCTCGCGCGGCGATGCGGTGGAGTGTTCGAACATGGTGTCCTCGTTCCTTCGCCGGCTCCGATGTCGTGCGCCGGCCCTCGTACAACGGTGCGATAACGGCGAGCACAATGACAGGGCCGAAGGTCACACGTCCGTCCTCAGGCGTCGGCGGCGCCGAACCACGTGGGCAGCACCTCGAGCAGATCCCGCTGATCGTCACCGACCCACGCCACGTGACCGTCCGGACGCAGCAACGCCGCGGGCACGTCCAGTTCTTCGCTGACGTCGACGACGTGGTCGATCCGATCCGCCCAGCCCGCCACGGACAGCCTGCCCGTCTGGTCGAGCAGCAGTCCGCGGCCGTCGTGCATCAGCCCGTACAGGCGACCGCGTTTCAGTGCGACGTCCCGCATCCGTCGGCCGAGCAGTGCGTGGCCGGCGCCGAAGTCGTAGCGGACGCCGACCGCGGTGATCTTCTCGATCAGATACCGGTTCACCTCCTCGAAGTCCATCAGCTCCGACAGCAGCCTGCGCACCGCCTGGGGACCCGGCTCGGTGGACATCAACTCCATCTGCGCGCGGGTGTTGTCCAGCACGTCGGCGGCCACCGGGCGCCGTTCGGTCTGGTAGCTGTCCAGCAGCCCGCCCGGGGCCCAGCCGCCGATCTGGGCGGCCAGTTTCCATCCGAGGTTGAACGCGTCCTGGAGGCCGAGGTTGAGGCCCTGCCCACCGGTCGGCGGGTGGATGTGCGCCGCGTCGCCGGCCAGCAGCACACGTCCGGTCCGGTAGCGGTCCGCCAGCCGGGTGGCGTCGCCGAAGCGGGACAGCCAGCGCGCCGAGTGCGCGCCGAAGTCGGTGCCTGCGAGAGCCCGCACCTGCCGCTTGAGTTCGTCCAGGGTCGGCGGGACCATCCGGTCCTCGGCGACCCCGTCGGCGGGCGCGACCAGGCGGTACACCCCGTCCCCGAGGGGCATGGCGCCGAACCGCTTCTGCGTCTTGCGGACCTCGGCCACCACGGCGGCCAGTTCCTCCGGCGGCGCCGTCAGCTCCACCTCCGCCAGCAGCGTCTCGACCCTCGACGGCTCGCCGGGGAAGCCGACGCCGAGCAGCTTGCGGACCGTGCTGCGGCCGCCGTCGCAGCCGACGAGATACCGGGCGCGCAACCGGGTGTCTCCCGCCGCTGCCAGTTCGACGCTCACCCCGTCCTCGTCCTGACTCAGCCCGACCAGTTCACAGCCGCGCCGGATCTCGACACCGAGTTCTGTGGCGTGCTCGGCCAGCAGGCGCTCGGTGACGGTCTGTGGGATGCCGAGGACGTACCCGTGTGCGGTGTCCATCCGGTCGGGCCACGGTGTGTCGATGCCGGCGAAGAAGCCACCGACCTCGTATCGTGTGCCCTCCGCGAGGAAGCGGTCCAGGAGGCCGCGCTGATCCATCAGTTCGATGCTGCGCACGTGCAGGCCGAGCGAGCGGACCACTTTCGTCGGCTCCGGTTCCCTGTCCAGCATGAGCACGTCCACGCCGTGCAGCCGCAACTCGGCGGCGAGCATCAAGCCGGTCGGTCCGCCGCCGGCAACGATCACGTCGATCATGAAAACCCCATTCGACACGGTTGCGTTCGGCCAGCTGCTGCGCTTTCTGCAGGTTCTGGCTTCGACGGGAGATTCTGCGGCACGACCAGGGTCTTGCCGCAAGGCCCCCGGTGCGCTATGCGTTGAAAGGGGCACGGAGCGGACGACTCCTGCCCTTTCCTATGCCGTTCCGTCATTCTCACGGTTCATTGATCGCCGGCACCGTAGGACACTGGGTAATAGGACCACCTCGGTCCCGCACTCACACCGAACGGAGGCCACCGGACATGAACGAGACGACATGGTTGGTGGAGATCGTCATCGACGAACACGACTCGGACGAAGGCGGCTCCAGAACCCGCGCACAGGCCCGGCTCCGCACCCGCGACACCCGCACGTTCGTCGGGTCCGGACTCGCCCGCCGAAACCCGGACGACACCGAAATCCCCGAGATCGGAGAGGAACTGGCCACCGCACGCGCGTTGTCCGACCTCGCCCACCAACTGATCGAGGCCACCGCGGCCGACGTGGAGACGGCCACGCACAGCCGCGTCCATCTCACCGGATAATTGCCCTCGCCGACGCGAACCCGTCAGCGGGGGATACGACGCCGGCCGACCGAGAAGACCGATTCGACCGGCCGTCTCGGAGTCTGCCGCGGCGCCGACTTCTTCTCGGTGGTGCCCACCCTGATCAGCGCCTGCGGGAACCCGCGGTCGGGAAGCAGTTCGCGGATGATCTCCCGGCCCTGGCGGAGTTCGGTCATGTGGGTCAGCGGACACGTCGACAATCCGCCGACGGTGGCCTCCAGCAGCACCGCGGACAGGGCCTCACCGGCGCGGAGCCACTCACCGCGACCGTCGGTGGCGGTGCTCAACACCAGCACCGTCGAGCGGTCCGTCTCCGTGGTCGCGCCGGCGTCCCGGCCGGCGGGGAAGCGGCGCCCGATGTCGACGCGGTCCCGGTTGTCCGCGGTGGCCAGCGCCTCGGCGGGGATTCCGCCCTGCGCGGTGGAATGACCGGCCCACCAGTGCAGCTCGGCCTGATAGGCGGAGTCGTATTTCCTCGCGGCCGCGGTCGTTTCGGTTGCCCTCGCGAGTGCCGGACGCGCCTCCTGCCTCAGCACGGTCAGGTGGACGTCCTGACGGCGCACCACGTCGTCCAACGCGGCGGGCAGCGGCGTCTTCAAGCTGACGGGACCGAAGGGCCTGCGGTCGGAGTGCCGGTGCCGGATCGCCGCGAGCAGATCGAAGTCGTGCGACTGCGGCCGGGCGTCGTGACGGAACCGAATCGTCGCCAGGTGACCGGATCGGGGCCCGTCCGGGACACGCTGGACGTCCGCCGCCCATCTGAGTGCGGTCAGCGCCGTCTGAAGATGATTCAGCGCCGCACCACAACTGACGACCAACTGCCGGCCCGTCGGGTCGGTCGACGCCAGGACGCGGCCGTGTTCGGTGTAGAGGTCGAGTTGGCCGTCGGCGTACGTCCACTGCCACGGCTGGCTGTTGTGTACCGACGGCGCCCGGCAGGCAAGGTCCACGGCAATGCGAACAACGTTCTCGTCGGGAATGGTGCTGTTCACGATCGCCTCCTCGGTGAATCGCGTTCCGCCCCCACCCGGCGCGGAACGCCGGTGCCTGTATCCCAGTGTTCGCCGTCCATCGGCGCGAGATAAGGGCCGATGGTCACCGCCCGGGCGACGATTCACGTGCGGGTCGGGCACCCTATTACGTCAGAGTGACGAAACATGAGGTCATGGCCGGGGCGGGGGACACTGAACGTTCATTCGGAAACGGCGGGTGTCCGGGCCACTCCGGGGTCGACGCCGAAGTGGCCTCACCGGCCCGGCGCGGCACATCCGGTGGCGTGAATATTATTCAGCACGCGCGAACGAACGCATTGCGCCGCGACGTTCGACAACGACGCACCGAACCGGCGGGTACGAGATCGAGGGGCGACGGCCGTGGATGCCGGCGGGCGCAGGACCGACTGGGTGTAGAGGGGCGAGCCAAATCCGGGTCTCTGAACTGCGGCGATAGGACGCCACCTTTGCCGATGGTCGGCAGTGTGACATTTACGCTGGTGAAGTCAGCAGTACTCTCTGGCGTGCCTGCCACGTCATACCCACTCGTGCTTTGTTGTCGAACGTCCGCATCGCCCCCTCGCCGACGCGCGCAGCCGACTCGAAATATGTGCGGCTGCCCTCCGGTCCGGCGGCGGCGGCGCTGCACCCGGCCACGGTCACACAGACCGCGAGTATCAGTCCCACGGCGCGGCGCAAACGGTGATCTCGCATGTTCTGGCCCCTTCTTCCGAGGTTGGTGTCGGATGCGACACGCCGAGATGCGCTTGGCCCTTGCCGTGTCGGCGTGAGCGATTCCGGGCCGGCGCGGCGCTGCGGCACCGGCGTGACTGCGATTGCCGTGCCCGTCGCGCCCGTGTCGGCATGACTGGTGATTACCGCCAGTGTCAGCCTTGGGCCGGGCCGGAAACCATCCCACACTCGGGGGGATATCGGGACCACGGTCTGCCGTCGCATACTCACTACAGGACCGGACGGAAGCAGCCCACTCTCAGCTCGGGTCCACGCATTCACCGGAGGGCACATGCCCCACCACGGCCTGAACCGTGGGAGCCCCCTTTCCGTCGCCGGGACCTCGGGATGGCGGGGAACACCCGATCGCTTCGCGACACAACGCGGGCGGAGACGATCCCGAACTGGCAACGCACCCGCGACCGACCATGTCGCTCGCACCCGCAGGAGGTACCGCCCATGGCCGACATCCACCGCGGCCGCTTCACGGCCGACGTTTCCGTCCTCGGCGACGAGATTGTCGTGTATCTGATCGGAGCGCGAATCAACAAGCCCTGGAAGTTCCGGACCTGGTGGCCGGTCTTCGCCGCGATGCCGAAGATACTGACATACTTGCCCACCCGGAGAACGGGTTGTTGGGATACGAGCAGGCCCTTTTGCCGTCGCCGATCATCGTGCAGTACTGGCGTTCGTTCGAAGACCCGACCCGCTTCGCGACATGACTTGGCCGCCGTCCGGATCGGACGCACTGCCACCGAGCCAAGCCACCATCCTGACACCGCGCTACCGGACACCGTTCGAGGGGTTGTTGACCCCGCTCGGTAAGAGCTGCGGCGGACCGTGGAGGTCGGCACGACGGAAGATGCCATCGCGGGCAGTCTGAGGTGGCCTCTGGGAGTGGACACCCCGGACAATGGTTCCAGGAGAGCCAGGAGGGATGTCGAGGTGGGACGCCAGTCTCTGTACACGGAGGAATTCCGGAAAGACGCGGTCGCGCTGTACCGCGCGGCCGACGGCAAACGCACGTACGCGGCGGTGGCCGCGGATGTGGGCATCAGCGGCGAGACGCTACGGACGTGGGTCCGTAAGGACACCGCCCGGAACGGGCGGTCGCAGGACCGCAGTACCGGCGCCGACGGGACCGAGGCGGACGAGCTCGCGCGGCTGCGCGCGGAGAATGCTCGGCTGCGCGGTGCGGAGAAGGAATGGCAGCTCGAACGCGAGATTCTGCGTCGGGCAGCAGCGTATTTCGCCAAGGAGGTGAAGTGAAGACCCGCCGCTGGGACTTCATCTCCGCTCATCGCGCCAAGTTCGGCGTGCAGCGGCTGTGCCGGGTGCTCGGGACCTCCCGCTCCGGCTACTACAAGCACCCGGCCACCGAGCCGGCCCGGGTCGAGCGCCAGGCCGAGGAGGCCACGACGGTCGCCGAGATCCGCGCCACCGATGCCGAGCACCGCAGCGCCTACGGCGGCCCCGCGCGCGCAGGCCGAACTCCGGTCCCGCGGACGCAGGATCAACCGCAAGCGGGTGACCCGGCTGACGCGGATCCACCACGTCGTCGGCCGGCACCTGCGCCGCACCAAGCGCACGACCATCGCGGACCAGCGTGCACAGAAGTAGGCGAAGGGGATGGGGGAGGAGTGACTCGCTTCGTGGGTGACGCGTCAGCCGAGGGTCGCCGCGTCGAAGGGCCCATGGGGCGGCGGCACCGGTTTATGTGTGGTTTAGCGGCCAAGCGCAGCCCCCGCCAACGATGTACATCAGCTGGCAGGGGCGCTACACGGACAACCTGCACGTCGTAACGAGCAGCGCATCACTGATCTTCGTGAGCCGGAGCCTGGAAGTCCAGAGAGTGTGATCCACGCCATTGCACTATTTTCGCATCACTCAATAACCGACCAGTAAGTGTGATCTCGAGTGGTCTTGTGCTGTGCCCAGACCCAATCCTTCGGACCCGATTTCGGGTATGGGTGTACGTAGTTCGGCCGATGTGCAGGTGTCGACGTCGGTCCAAGGTAACTGGTACGCCGCCGTCGACGTGGCAATCGAGAATATCTGCACGTGAGAGAAGAGTTGTCATGGCACGAAATACCGAGAGCATGGGTGCAAGTGTGCTGAATACGTTGCGGGTCGGTGTGGTTGGCACTGTTCTGTACGCCGGTCTGATCATGGGCGTCGTTGTGGTGGCGGTGTGGAAGTTCCCGATGCCCGGCGTGTAGGCCCGCGGCGTCTGTGGTCCTGCGCCGGCGCCTGGCGTTGCAGAGTGAAACACGTGGTGGCAGTTCGGCGATAGAGCGACAGGGGCGTGGTTCTGCCCGTGGCTCAGCGTGGCCGGCAAATCAGCGCGCGATACCCGTGACGGGCCCTGATGCTGTGGAAGGGACGATGATGTTCGGGACGGGCGTAGCTCTCATGGTTGGTCTGCTGGTGGTGGCGCTTCTGGTGGTGCCCGTCTCGTTTGGTGTGGCGGCACAGCGGACGCGAAGGTCCGCCGCCCTGCGGAGTCCCGGGCATCGTATCCGAATCCGGTGGGCGCGGTCGCTGTTGCGGATGTAAATGTGCGGTGTGATCGGTGGCGGCAGTTGGCAACCCGAGCGTGGCTGATCTGCGGCGGCGCCTCGCTGGTCGCAGTAGCGGTCGTGGGTGTACTGATCTGTGTCGGGTGACGGTGACGGCATGTGCCGAAAGTGTGCAATTTTGGCGGTTCGCACCTGCCGCCGGGGGCCGGCTGCACAAACGAAATTGCCCCCGCGCGGATAGAGTATCACCGGAACATGAAACTATCTCGGCCCCAATGGTATACGCGCGTCAGTGGTCGCCCGAGATGCGATGGCATCCAGGTGAGCCGAAGCGACCCGGTCGGAGTATCGTCCGCTCCGACCGAGCCTCGCCGGGACATGTAACAGGTACCCGCCACGTCAATCCTGACCGCGCTCGTCACGCAGTGTGCGTTCGTGAGGCGACCCGCTCCGTTGGAGCGGCGGGGGTTCCGCGTCGGTGTACCTGGATGATTGGCGTCGCTGATGTCTCCTCGGACGTTTGCTGGGTGTGAGGTTTTCGACCGGATCTACAGAAAGGCATATCGTCTGGCGGCAAGGGACGTTTTCGGCGGCGCAGTGCATCAATCCCTGCTAGCCAGTGGGGGTTTGGCGGCCGCGGTATCCGTTTGTTCACCCGCTGCTTCGTGTTCCGGTGCGAGGAAATGGTAGATCCGCCGTCTGTCCCGGTGTCCTAAGTGTGATCCACGCCACATGGATTTCTCGGGTTGTCCGATACACGGCTGGCGGCCGTCGGCGCAGAATCGCCGATTCGAAATGACGCATTCAAGTGTGGGCGTTGGTTCTAACGGGGCGGATTTGGTGCCTGACCGATCGATTTGGCCGGCAGCGATCCCCGAACTCCGCTCGTCCGGACGTAGAGAGATGGTCGGCGGGTGGAGCACGGCGCCCGGTGGTGGGTGCGGGTGTTTGAGGTCGGGACTGGTTGGTATGGACCTCGTGTCAGTGCGGTGTGGTGCGGTGTGGTGCGGTGTGGTGCGGTGTGGTGCGGTTGAATGGGTGGTATGGGGTCGCCTGTGGGTGAGCAGCTGTGGCAGACGTTGTCCGATTCCGGGTTGGCGTTGGTGTGTGTGTCCGTGGGCCGCAGTGCCGGTGGGCGGATCTGCTCTTGCCCGGCGATGGGTCGGTGGGGAGTTGACGAGATCGCCGGGCAGTGCCGCGACCACCGATGACGACACGTGGGAGCTGCGACGCCTCGAGAGGGGGGCGGAGTTCACCGAAAAAGCGCCCCGGTGGTCTGTTTTCGTGTGAGCCGGTGTCGGCGCCCGCGCGTGTGGACGCGGGTTTTTCCTGAGGTGAGGCGCACCGGTGCCGGTGGTAGCGTCGCGCAGGCTGCAGGGGTGCGATCGAAAGGTGCCGGGCTGCAGTGGCGAATGGCACGGAAGGTGCGGTAGATGGTTCAACAGCAACGGGCGGCGGTGACCCGCGCGCAGATCGTCCGCGGGGCGGCGGAAATGTTCGACAGGTCCGGGTTCGAGGGTGCCAGTCTCGTCGAGATCCTCGAGGCGGCGGGCATGACGAAGGGGGCGTTGTATTTTCATTTCCGGTCCAAGAAGGATTTGGCCCGGCACATCATCGCCGAGCAGCACCGGATCTCGATCTCCGCGGTGCAGGCGATCGCCGCGCAGGAGGCGTCGGCGATCGAGCAGATCGTGATGCTGTGTCATGAGATGGCCCGGCAGATCGTGCAGGACCCGATTGTGCGGGCCGGGATCCGCATCACCCTCGAGCTCAGCGCCGACGACCGTGGCCCCGCGGGCCCGTATCTGGATTGGATCGCCGCCTGTCAAGGGTTGGCGGCCCGTGCGGTCGCCGAGGGCGATCTTGTCGAGACCATCGACCCGCCGACGTTCGCGCGGTTCGTCATCGGCGCGTTCACCGGGGTCCAGACCGTGTCCCAGGTTCTGACCCATCGCGTGGATCTCGAGCAGCGGGTCGACGAGATGTGGGGGTTCCTGCTGCCGGGGATTATGCCGACCACCCGGCACTCCGGCATGATGCGGATCCGGGCGGCCCGCACCGACGTTCCCGTCACCGGACCGCCCGACCGTAAGGATTAGTGCGCTCAACCTACCGGGACGATCGCGCATGCTTGCTGCAGACCGATAAGTGCGCCATCCGCACTCCGCCGGCGACGCGATCGGAACAACGATGGGATGATCGCCGGGGCCGGTGTTCGTGCAGGTCCGCTAGCGTGCCGGGTGCCGGGTGCCGGGTGCCGGGTGCCGGGGGCTGGTCCGCGGGAGCGCCGCGGCCGATGTCATCGGGGAGATCATCGAGGACAACGCGGCAGTGAGCCGGACCGGGGGTGGTGGTCACCAGTGGGCGCCGGTGCATCGGTGGGCGGTCGCGGTCGATGATGGGCGGCTGGTCTTTGCCGACACCGAGGTCTTGACCATCGATCCGAGTTCCACCACCCCATCGCGGACCCAGACTGCGATGTGCCCTCTTCTCGGTGCGGGGCCAGATTTCACTCTTGCTGGTTGACCGCAAATTTGTCGTTGCGGAATTGTTATCTGGCCGGTATAAATATTCACATCGTGTGCTGTGTGTCACGATTCTCTGAACAATCGAACTGGAGTTGCAACGATGGACCTCGCTTTCTTGGCCGACTTTTTCTCGAACGTCTCCACTCTTCTCGGCGTTCTCGATTTCTTCTCGGGTTCTGCTGGGTCGCTCAGCGGCTAGTAACGCTGGCCAGTAACTGAACTGGCTCTGTGGCGGCAGAGAGGGGGCCCGTCCTTTACCTGCGGACCCTTCTCGCTGTACTTGGATCTTCCGGTCGTGTCTGCGCCGCGTCGGTTCCTCACTGGCAGTGCCGTGAATGTCATTTTCCGCGTGGATGGTCTGACAGTTCAAGATCATTTGCTGGTCTGGATGCTGACCTATCTCGATTCGGTAACTCGAAACTTTGAGAGCCGAATTATGTGTGTCGTCGAGTTGGGGAAACAAGGGTCCGCCCCCAGCGGGAGGTGCATCTCGGCGCGTGGCTGCTCGCCAAAGGTGTCGCGACGCCGAACGCGGCGGCCTCACGCCCGACGTAGCGACCCGTGCCTCGTGGCGGCGAAGGGTCTCGCGGTCACGATCGACAAGGTCGCCGAACTCGACCACGCCTCGCAGGCGGCCAACGCCCACGTCCGGGCGCGCCGACGATGGAAATCGGCTCCCACACGAAGGAATGCTAGGTCTTCGAGGGTGAACCACAACACCTTTCGTCCGTGTTCGACGGCGTGTTGGCCGAGGGCCTCGAGGAAGAATGTCTTGCCCGTGCCGGACGGGCCGCAGACCACGAGGTTCTCCCGCCGGTCGATCCATTCCAGGATCCGTAGCGCCTGCTGGGTCGGCGCCGGGATGGACGACAGTTCCGGTTTCCACGCGTCGAAGGTCTTGCCGGTGGGAAACGCCGCGGCGGCGCGGCGGGTGGCCAGCGCCGAGCGTTCCCGCCCGGCGGCCTCCTCGGTGAGCAACGCCTTGAGGACCTCGGCCGGTTCCCACCGTTGGGCGCGGGCGGTGGCCAGCACGTCGGGGGCGGCGCGGCGGATGTGCGGCAGCCGCAGCCGGTGCAGCAGTGTTTCCAGGTCGGCCGGCAACGGCGGCGCCGACGGTGGTGCAGTGCTCACGAGAACAACCTTCCTGTGGTCGGTGTTTGCATGACGTTCTGATGCTGTTGCAGCGCAGTGGATTTAGATAGCCCTGCGTGTGGTCGGCGTTAGGGTTCGGTGTCGCCGGTGCCGTCGGGGTCGGCGAGTTCGGTCAGGATCGGGGCAGCGCCGAACCGGGCCCACCCGGCGGTGCCCTGGGCCAGGGACCGCGATTCGTCGGCGCGGTGGGTGGTGTCCGAGGCGGCGCCGGTGGGGTGGGCGTCGAGGATCGCCATCAGGTCGCCTTCGGCGAAGCGGCCGTAGGCGGCGGCGTGTCCGAGCGCCCAGTCGACCCGTTCGGCGCCGAGCAGCTTGGCCAGGGTGACCGCGTTGCCCATCTTCACGCGGATCTTCCCGGTGCCGGCCTCGGCGGCCTCACACAACCACAGCCGGGCACCGGCACCGATGTCGCAGAAGGCGCGTTCGGCGTCGGTCCGTGGGATCGGGTGACGGTCGAGGACCCCGGCAGGAGGCGGCGGGAAGTGCTCGTCGCAGATCTGCGGGGAGCCGGGGCGGGCCCGCCGGTGACGGGCGACCTCGACCGGGCCACCCTCGCCGTGGTGGACGAAGACGATCCGCTCGGAGACACCGGCGCCGTGCGCGCGGACCCACACCGTCTGCCCGCGCAGGGTGTGCGGCACCGAGTACTGGCCGTTCTCGAAGGACACCATCGGTGTGTTGTCCGGGACCGTGCGGGTCACACCCCAGGTCGCGGTGTGCGGGGCGGCCGGGACCGGGTGCAGGTGAAGCCGTTCTTCGGCGAGCATCTCCGCCGGGATGCGGCGGGTGGTGCGGTGGATGCGGGTGTTGACCTGGTGGCAGAACTGCGTGCAGGCGGCCTCGAGGTCGTCGAAACTGTCGTACTGGGCGGCGAGATTGTGGTCGGTGGGCACCAGGTCGGCCTTGGCGAGTTTGACGGTGTTCTCCACCCCGCCCTTGGTGGCCGGGTCGGCGGGCAGGCAGGTCTTGACGACCAGGCCGTATTCTCTGAACTTGACGGGGACGGCTAGTTGGCCGTCTCGCCCTGAGTCAGGAATCCTTGGGGAGGGTCGGGTTTCCGAGTTCGACGGTCCCGGTGTTGAGGGTGCGTTTGTCGATTTGGGCGAGTTTGTCTTCGGCGGCGGCGAGGCTGACTTGGAGTCCTTCGACTTCGCCGAGCCAGCCTTCGCGGTTGGCTTCGGTGATCCGGGCGGCGAGGTTGTCGCGGATCTCGGCCAGGCGGGGTCTTTGGTCGGGATCGGGCCAGAGCAGTGAACATCTGACGCAGGCGTGCTCGTGAATGCACGCCGATCCGAAGGCCCGGCCGCAGGTTCCGATGGAGACCTTGCGTCGCTCGAAGTGACCGAGGAATTCCTGCCATTCCTTGTCGGTGGGGACGCGGTATTCGTCGGTGGGGCGCAGTGCCCGCCGCCGGGCGAGGAAGGCCAGGTGGGATTGGATGGCCTCGTCGGGATAGACCGCCTTGTAGCCGAGGGTGACGTTGATGTCGCGGTGGCCTGCGATAATCTGGGCGATGTGTGGTGGCAGCCCGTTGAGGATGGCGTCGGTGATGAACATCCTTCGAAAATCGTGGGGAGTGAACCGGATTGGGTCACCGGTAGTGGGGTCGTCCAGGCCGGTGTGGGCGAGAGCCGCGGTGAGCATGTCACGAATGGTGCTGGCGCTGATCGCTCGGTGTTCGTAGCCGTAGCGGCGCTGGAACAGCAGCGGCAGTGGCGGCGACCAGGCGCGTTCCCTGTCGTCGTAGGCGCAGACGAGCGGGACCGCGCCGGTGGTGCCGCGGACCCGGCAGATGATCGCGGAGAGCACGTCGGCGAGTTCGGGGCTGACCACCAGCAGTCGTTCGGTGTCGGTCTTGGACGGGGCGATCTGCAGCAGCGGCACCACCTCTCCGGTGGTGGGAAGCCGGTATTGGACCAGGCTGTGGTGGGACAGTTCGGAGAGTTCCTCGATGCGGATGCCGGTGGCCCGCAGCACTTCCACGGCGGCGAACGTCCAGAACGCGTGCTCTTCCTCCCGGCCGAGGTCCCGGCGTTCGCCGTTCGCCGAATCCTGCGCCCAGATCTTGGCGGCCGCCGAGCGTGTCGGGGCGAGGCGGATCAGCGTCTGCCCGGCGGCGGTGAAGGCCTCGCCGGGCTGGGTTCGGCGGGCCTCGTCGAGTATCGCCGCGGCGTCCTTGCGTCGCTGGTCAACGCTGCGGACCAGGACCGGCAGGACGGGCAGCCGCTCCCGGGTCCGGGCGTCCATGCGGGACTTGCGGTGACGCTTGTCTTTTCGCCTGTTGATCTCCTCGCTCCCGACCGGACACGGGGCGACCCACGGTCCCCAGCGGGCCGGGTCCTCGACGGCCCAGTGGGCCAGGTCGAGATAGAACGCTCGGACCGGGGTCAGGCATTCGCGGTAGTTGATCCGCGCGGCGGTGGTCTGCACCTTCTTCCCGTCGGGTGTCCGGATCGTCTTGGGGACGGTGCGCAGCCGTTGCTTCCAGGCGTCGGCGACCGCCGCGGACAGGTGGAGGCTGTCGATGCCCGGATGGTGACGCTCGAGGTCGGCCCAGAACAGGCCACCGAGATAGCCGGCGAGTGAGTGCAGGCTGGTGTAGTCCAGAACAGGCTGGCGTTCGCGCAGGTAATCGACCAGCAGATCCCGGATCGGACGGCAGGCCAGCCCGTAGCGGTCGATCATCTCCTCCGGCGTGCGCTGCCCGGCAGTGCGCAGCTCCCTCAGCGTCGCCGGTGCGTTCTCCGCGAAGACCCCCATAGTGCGCAGGGTCCGGTAGAACAGGTGGGTGGCACCGACCGAGGTTCCGCGGGCGTCGGCCTCTGCCTCGAGCAGCTCGAGGACATCGCCGGTGGTGACATCGGCCAGGGTGCCGCCCTTGGCGGCGAGTATCAGTGCGGCGCGGTAGGCGGTGCGAGTCGCCGCCGCCGGGGACACGTCCGGATCGGCCGAGCATAGCGCTCGCAGCCGCGCGAACCCCTCAGCATCACGGCACTGAGCCAGGACGTTGACCAGAGATCCGCCCCGGAAGCTGGCGGTGACCAGCCATGTCAACGACGGCCGGATGAGGTCGGCGGCCACCGCCGTATATAGCGCCCGAAAGAAGCAGTCGTGCAGCCAACCGGCAGGGTGGCCGTGATCGCGCAGCCATGCAATCGGGATATGCCGCCAGGACCGACCGTCGGCGTCGGCGCCGCTCGCCCGCCACCGGTCCTGCCAGGTTCGGCCCGGCTGCTCTGCCAACCAGTCCAGCAGCAGGCCCACCTCGGTCTTGTAGGCGTTCGGGTGTCGCTTGCCGGGCCTGTCCGGCGCGAACGGCGCACGCGTCAGCCGCGCCCAGACGGCGTCACGATCCTGTCGGATCGTCGGCCAGTCCGCCGCTGGGGGCCGGGCCGACGGGCGCAGCCGGGCCGACGGGCCGGCTGCCGTCCGCCCAGCCGAAACATCCCGGGGTTCTTCGACGCTCATGGTGGTCATCCGGCGCCGCCGAACAACACTTGCAGTGTCTCCGGCCGATAGCCAGGAGCGGGTGGCGGGGCCGCCCGCTCGGCCGCCTTCCGGTTCTGCTGCGCGTGGTGAGCCAGAATCCGCCGGATCACGTCTTGCTTGCGGGGCGTCAGATAGCGCTGGGTCGTCGTCAGCAGCGCGTGCCCGAGGACGAACTGCACATCGGTCAGCGGCAGTTCGGGGTCCTCGGCCATCCGATAGGCGGCGGTGTGACGCAGCGCGTGCAAGGTGACCGTGCTTCCCGCTGCGTCGACCGCCCGCTCGAACATGCGGTGCACCGCATGATAAGTCAACGGACGCACCGGGGTTCGAGACGTCCACCACAGCGGCTGCCGCCGCCCCTTGAGTGTCAGGCCGGCCATCTCCACCTGGTAGAGCCGCAGCCACACGAACGCATCGGTGGACGCCGGCAGCTCCTGCGCCTCCCGGCTGCCCTTGCGGATCACCGTGATCAGCTGCCGGCCGGGGTCGACACCGCCTTGCGTGACCGACAACAGCTCCGAGGCCCGCGCACCGGTGGAAACGTAGAAGGCGACCAATGCCCGATCCCTGTTCGAGGGAAGCCGGGCGAAGATCTCGTTGAACTCCGCGTCCGAGACGCTGCGGGGAATCCGGTCGGGCACCACCGGTCGATACCTACCCGTCCGCTCGTTGCGGTGCGGCTCCATCGGATTGTGATGGGCGTGCGCTCGTCGGCCCCGCCGCGACCGGTCCAGCGGGAACGGATTCACCAGCGGTCCGCTGCCCGCATCCAGGTGAAACTCGTAGAATCCGCGCAGCACCGTCTCCGAGTGCGCACGCACCGACGGCGCGTAAGCATCCCGACTCGACGACGGGTCAGGCACCTCCTGCGGTCTGCGCCAATGCGGGCGAGACGGCTTGCCCGCCACAAGCATCCAGCGGCAGAAATCGCGGGCCTGGGCCCGCGTCGCCCGGTTCCACGAAACCTCGATCGCCCACAGGAACCGGAACCACCGCAGCAGATCCATGCCATAGGAGCGGATCGTTGCCTCGGATCGGTCGGCCGCCTGCAGATCACGGAAGTAGGCCGACACCGCCTCCACCGCCGCCCCGGACGGATCGATCAGTCGGAACGGCAACCACGGGTCACCGGTCTCCTCCAGCGAACCGACCAACGGCACCGCCAGCGCCGCCAGATCCCGTGGCCGCTCCTCGTCTTCGTTCACAATCCGGACATTACCGAGCGATCCCGTCCCAGCCCGTCAACCTGGGCAAACGCGTGTCGTTGTTCAGTCAACGGGTAGTGCCGGGCGAACGAGACCACGCCAGGGTTGCGGACGGCGACCGAGGCGATGTGTTCGGTGGTGACCATCTTCTCGTTGTCGGTGAGCAGATACGTCGGGACACCACCGACCTGCCGGAAGATCCGGTCCAGGCCCGCGTAGACGGAGGGGGCGGTGCGGTCCCGCAACGGGATCACCACCCGGTGCCGGCACCAGGCCAGCCACGCACACAGCAGCACCGTCTTGGCGCCGTCGACGACCGGGCCGTCACCGAAGTCGTACTGCAACCAGAGCCCGGGTTCGGTGATCCACGGCCTGTGCACCCGGGTGTGTCCGAGCCGGTAGGCGCGCTTGACCCGGGCCACGGCACGGCGGGTAGTGCGTTCGGTGCCGGTGAATCCGAGGGCCAGCAGCTTGTCATTGGCGACGTCGGCGCGAACCCGGCCCTTCGAATGTTCCACCTACTCTTCGATTTTCGGTAGATATTCGTCGATCAACATCGGTCTCCTCTCCCGCGGCATGCTCGGCCCACCGGCGCTGTCGCGTTCGGCGACGAGGCGGGCGACGGTGTGATGCGAGCACCCCGCCAACGCGGCGGCGGCACGATACGACTTCGTCAGGTCGTAGGCGGCAAGAATTTCCATGGCTTCCTTGGCAGACTTCACAGTGGCCTCTCCTCGAGGACTGCGTTTCGGCGTGGTAGCACCGTCGAGCGAACCCGAGGAGAGGCCCCGATCCGGGGAGGCGATCGGGAAGAAAATCGAACGTGTCGTACAGCTGAGACACCCGAGTGGGCAGTTTCGTGTCCGCCAGTGGGCAGAAACTCGTATCCGTCAGCGGGCAGTTTCGTGGCCACTACCGGGCGCTTTCGTGACCGCCCATGGGCAGTTTTTCGGATCTGGCGCAATTTTCGTGAAGCCGCTGGGCGTGTCGCTGACCTGCATCGACGAGGTCGGGTGAGGATTCTCCGGGTGCGCTGAAGACGGTGTGCGGGTCCTGCTCCCGCATCTGGCAGGTATCGATGTTGTCGGTGTTTGGCGAGTCGGATCGACGATCCGACTTCAGGCCCGTTCCCGAGGTGACCGAGCGTGGTGCCCGCGGTGCGGTGGTGAGGCCACTCGTGTGCATTCGCGGTATCGCCGACAGTTGACCGACACCGCGATCGGTGGGCATCCGGTCTTGATCGATGTCCGGGCCCGCCGGTTCTTCTGCGACACCACTGACTGCGGGGCAAGAACTTTCGCCGAGCAGATCGCGGGGTTGACCGAGCGATGGAGTCGACGAACACCGGCGGGGACAGCGATGATCGAAGCGATCGGCCTGGCCGCGGCAGGACGGGCCGGCGCCCGACTCTCCGGCCGACTCGGTGTCGCCGTCAGCCGGGACACCCTGCTGCGGGCAGTGCGGTCGATACCCGACCGACCCATCGGTGAGGTGCCCGTCCTCGGTATCGACGACTTCGCACTCCGCCGAGGCCACGTCTACGGCACCGTCGTGGTGGACATGAAGACACGAACACCGATCGACCTGCTGCCCGACCGCACCGCCGGCACCGTCGCCACCTGGCTGCGCGGCCATCCCGAGATCGAGGTGGTCTGCCGAGATCGGGCCGGGGCATACGCGGAAGGCGTCCGCACCGGTGCCCCGGACGCGATCCAGGTCGCCGACCGCTGGCACCTGTGGCACAACCTCGCCGGTGCGGTGGAGAAGACGGTGATCCGCCACCGCGCCGACCTGCGCCCACCCACCGAAACCACGAGCACCAACGACGCGATCGACAACCCCTCCTCCGCGACTGCCGACCCGACCGAAAGTGGTATCGCTGACGGTCGCCTGGCCACCCGAACCCGGGAACGCCACGCCGCCGTCCACGAATTGCTCGCGCAGGGAAGAACGATCTCGTATATCTCCCGGACACTGCCACTCGACCGTAAGACGGTCCGGCGCTTCGCCCGCACCGCCGATGCCCAAGACCTGCTGCCCACTACGCGGACCGGCCGCAGTCTGCTCGACGAGTACGCACCCTACCTGCGTGAACGCGTCGCCGGCGGGTGTGTCGACGCGGCAGTCCTCACGCGCGAGATCACCGAACTCGGCTACCGCGGCAGCACCAAGACCGTGCGCCGATTCCTGCAGCCACTGCGCGCCGCCCACACCGCACTGCCCTCGAGGCCGGCCGCGCCCAGCGTCCGGCGGGTCACCGGGTGGCTGACCCGACGACCGGACCGGCTCACCGACGAGGACCGGGCCGGGCGCGACGCGCTCCTGGCGCGCAGCCCCGCGCTCGCCACCACCGGTCGACTGGTCCAGGACTTCGCCGAGATCATGGTTGATCGGCGCGGCCAGGACCTGAACGCCTGGATCGGCCGCGCCCGGCAAGAAGGGTCACCGGCACTTCGGTCGTTTGCTGCGGGCCTGGTCCGTGATCTCGATGCCGTTACCGCGGGGCTGACACTGCCGCACAGTTCCGGCGCCGTCGAGGGGCATGTGAACAGGATCAAGATGCTCAAACGGCAGATGTACGGGCGAGCCAACTTCGACCTACTCCGCAAACGCGTCATCCACGCTGGATAGCTAAGCGCCCCATAGCAATCACGAAAATTGCGCCAGATCCAGTTTTTCATGTCCGCCGACACTCGATAACGCGGTCTTGGGAGTTAGTCGCGCGCCGATCTTCCCATTCGATGTGGAATCCACCTGCTGCAGGTGTTGCGCAAAGTTCAGGCCCGGTTATGCCAGAGGAGGTCAACGCCGCGGCCGACACCGCCTCTGATCCCGGGCCGGGCGCGTAGGGACCACTTCGGCTCGGTTCTCGGGCGCCGGCGCCCGAGGGGTGAGAGGGTGCGGGGTATGACATTGCGGCTGCCCACGCTCTTGCGATGGACTTGGATGCTGCGGCGGTCGCGGCGCTGAACCGGTACTACGGCCGCCCGTATCTGGGCGACGCCGCCTACGTCGGGGCACACTTCGATTCCTGGTCGAGCACCGGGGACCGGGCAGGGGAGGCGGACCGGTTCACCGCGGACGATCTGGTTGCGGCGGGTGTGCCCGTCGGTGCAGGTCCCACCGGAGGCTAGCTGTCCGTGCGGAGAGCGGTCGGGGTCCAGGACGGCCAGGTCGGGTCGTCGATCGGATTGCCGTTGGTGAAGGTTGCGATCAGGCGAAACGGGTGGGCTGTGGTGGTGTTGTCGTATACGTAGGCTTGGTCGGCGGCGGCGATCGCGGCCCGCAGTAGGGGCCACAACCGCCCAAACCGGGCCCGGATTTTCTCCTCGGGTACGTGGTGGCCTCCGTTCGCCACGCGGTCGACCACGCGCGCGACAGCTAACTCCTCCGGGATCAGGACCACGTGCAAGGTTATGTGGAATCCTGCCTGCTGGGCGGCGCGGAGCAGGTCGAGTTTCGACTCGTGGGAGAACACGGTCTCGGTGACGAACGATCGGCGTTGGGCGATCCGCTGTGCTCGTTGTTCGGCCGCAAGGGCGGCCGCTTCGTACGCGTGGGTTGCCGCCTCGTTCGGCCAGCGTGCGGCGGCGATGACGTCTGCGTTGACGAAGTCCAGGTGCGTGACAGGGCCGAGTACGTGTTCGTAGAACGTGGTCTTGCCGGCACCGTTCGGTCCGGCGATGGCGTGCAGGACGGGATCGGGGCTCAAGCGTCGGCCGACCCGCCCTCTTGTGCGGGGTGCCGAACGATGTTCCCGTGTTGGTCCAGCTCGACGTAGGAACGGCCGGAGTCGGCGAACTGTTCTGCCAGGTTCAGTCCTTCTCGGCGCTCGGTGATGCGCTCGGTCCATTCGGCGCGGACGACCGCCTGTTCCCGGTCGGTGAGCTCGTCGTAGTCGCGTCGGCCGTCCAGCACGTCGGCGACGTCGCGGTAGGAAACGCTGTGAGAGGCCTCCAGCTCGCGGCCGATCCGCGCCCAGTGCGCGATCTGTTGCGCGGCGCTGCGACTCATCCGTCCACCGACCAGTTTCGCCGATGCGTAGAGCTCGTTGTCGATTCGAGTCGGAGATGTGGCTGCCATGTCGTGCACCTTCCTCTCGACACCACTGTAGCAGTTTGCAACAGCCCAGGTGGGTGTGGTGCCTGAGGTCAGTTCCGAAGCGTTTCCGAGCGGGCCTGCTGCCGGCATTTTGCTGTTATCGGCGAGTGGATCGGTCGGCACCGGCGGCGGCGGTCATTGGCGTTCTGTCAACCGTGCGGTGTGCCGCTTCGCCACGTCGAGGTCGGCATCGGCGATTCCGAGTGTGTCCTGGGCGGCGCGGAGGGCGTCGACGGCGCTCTCCAATGCTTCCGGTGCGGTGGTCGGGTCGCCGTGATCGTTCACGTCGAGCGTGTGCGCGTCGAGGTCTGCGTAGGTGCGCTCGAGGTCGAGGAGGGTTCGGCGTAGGGCGTGCAGCGCGTCCCGGACCTGGGTTACCTGCTCGTCGAGGTCGGCGGGGGTGCTCACACGATCACGTCCCGGAGCGCCGCGGCGGCGTTGGTGAGGTGCAGCTGCACGTCGGTCAGGGTGCCGGGCTGCTGGCGCACGCCGGCTGCCGGTTGGTCGACGTCGGTCATGCGATCACTCCGTCTCTGTGTGAACGACTCGGGCAGGTCGTGCCCGCGGCCCGCTCGATACCTCGGTAAGGACCGTGCTCCTGGTGACACGTTCTGTGCTGGGAGGATGACACGTCCCGGTGCGGGGTGGCTCAGGAGCGGGTGAGGCGGGATCTGAGTTTGTGCATGCCGACCAGGATTTTTTCTGCGGTGCTTCCGGGTGCGGGGAGCAGGCCCAGCTGCATGGCGATGTCGTTCATGTTGCAGATGATCCGTAGTGTGGCGATTTTGCCGTCGGGGTATTCGTGGATGTCGACGCCGTCGAATTTGATGTGTGTGCCGGTGGCGGGGATGCCGGGTGGGTCGATGGGGCTCTGGTGGGTGGCGGTGGCCTGCCACCAGTAGGCGGCGCGGGGGCCGTCACCGGCGATGTGGGGGCCGGCGATCAGCTCGAAGGTCAGGTCGGGGAATGCGCGCCAGGTGTGGTCGAGGAATTCGCGTACGTCGGTTTTGCCGCGCATGATCGTGGGCCAGGCGGAGTCGTGGTAGACGATGTCGTCGGTGAGCAGTTCGAGAAGCTGTGCGGGGTCGTGGGCGTTCCAGGCGTTGCCCCAGCGCTCGACGAACTCGTCGACCCATGGGGGGTCGAGTTTCTGCGCCGATGTCGGTTCTCCCATGCCTTCCAGGCTAGGGGGTTACGGGTCGGTTTTACGGGATGTGATGGTGCTGTGACCTGGTGTGATGACATGTCCCCCGGTTTGTGATGTGGGGGTACCGGAGACGTGTCGGGGTGCCGGCGCGGGCGGCGCCGGGCGCGTGGGGTGCCTGGTCCGTCCCGTGTAGAGCAGTCTTGAAAGCTGTTGATTTATAACGGCTTCCTGGCGGGGAGATGGAGCGACCCGTCCCGGCTCCCGGCGCGGAACGCGGGGAGACGGGGTGGGGTTGGTGAAGCTGGAGAGCGATCAGCGGTTTCGTGATCACATCTCGCTGGGCGTGTCGACCAGGGTGTTTCCGCCCGATTCGTTCGACGAGGTGCTGGTCGGGTGCGACCCGGGTCAGCCCGGTCTTGGCGGTGATCTCGGCGACGGGGGCGCCACTCTCGCACGACCGGGTGACGGAGGCGAGTGCGCCAACAGACGCTGACGGTGACCGGAATTGCCCACCAGCTGATCAGACGCCGCAACTGGCTGTGGCGTCAATATATGCCAGCGGCTTCGGTGGGGGTGGTGCGGTCCCGCGGCAAGATCGCTCGCGTGGGCCCGGTCCACCAGCTCGCCGACACTTCGGGAGAGTTGTCCGATCTGCTCTATGACGTCCGACGCGGTGGTAGGGATTCGACCAGTCAAAATCTACGGCAGAATCCTCGACACGGATGGTCGCTGCGCAGAGACCATTCCGATTGATCTCTGGACAGAAGTCAGCAGTGCTGGTCGACTCGCCGTTGGCGGGCCAGCTGACTGGTGCAAGCCGCAGGCAGCCCAAATCTGAACTCTGACTGCAAGGCCGGCCAGGTCATGACGTCTTGTCGATCAATGAGTAGTTGTAACCCGGTGGCCGTCGACGCCGACGCCTTCCGCATCTATGCCTGCACGATCCGGGGCCGAAGCCGACGCAACGGCATCACACTTCCCGACGGCGACCCGCTCGAGGACAACGACCATTTCGACGGCAAAATCGAAACCGCCGCTCGAGCCCGGCGGAGGGCGCAGCTTCGGGCTGTTCGCCGCCGACAACGACTGTTCCCAGGACATCACGCGGGAGCGCCGATCTCCTCCGGCGCATCGCGGACGAGAATGTCGTCCTACTTCAGGGTGCTGCGTGGATGAAAGACGCCGGCACTGGAACGCCGTTCGGGGTGAACTCCCTCTCCTCGAAGCTGCTGTGCGGGAGGCACAACGGGGCACCGAGCCCACTCGACACTGCGGTCAGGTTGGGTCTCCACGTGTTGGATGTTCGAGTGCGGTGGTGCGTGCATCACACCGACGTGGAGAGGAAAACGGAAGCGCAGCGCTGCGGCGGCGAGGGCCGCGGCCAAGACAATAGCGGCGCCGACCAGCAGGGCCTGGTGGTAGCCGTCGTGCAGGAACGGGGCGACGACGAGGGGGCCAAGAATCTGACCGACGCTGTATCCAGTGGTCAGCAGTGCCACCGCGCGTGGGAACTGCAGATGCGCACCGATACCCAGTGTCATCGACCCGACCCCGAGGAATGTGGCACCGAACAAGAAGGCGGAGATCAGCGCTGGGCCGACACCGGCGACGACGGCGGGCAGCGCGATGCCGACCGCCTGGATAAGCAGGGCAACCAGCAGGAGGATCGGCCGCGACCAACGACGGCCCAGCCACGCCCACACTGCGCAACTCGGCAACGCAGCCAGCCCCACGACAATCCAGGCACCGCTGCCGACCCACCCGCCCGCGGTTTGATCGATCGCGGCGACGAGGAACGTGCCCGCGATGATGTAGCCGATACCTTCCAAGAAGTAGCTGACAAACACGGCCGTGAACCAGCGACCGGTCCGCGGGCGGCCATGTGCTGCCGGTCCGGACGGCGTGGCGGTCGGTGACGGCTCCGGTGCCAGTGCCCAGGCTGCGACGGCACAGACCACCGCCAGGGCGGCGGCCGCCCACCAGGCCGAGCGCCAACTGCCGGCGGAACGCAGGATGAACACGAGGACACCGGAGAGGGCGATGCCCGCTCCGACCCCGCCAAACGCCCACCCGGCCAGGTGCTGGGCGTCCACCCGCAGGCGGGAGAGCATGGTGCTGACGGCGATCATGAAGATCAGTGCGCTCGCGATGCCGGCGACGAGTCTGAGGACGAACCAGGCCGATCCATCGTGTGTGGTGGGCATGAGCGCCAGGGTCGCGACGAGCACGACCAGCGAGATTCGCATCACCGTTGCCGAGCGCACCCCTCCCGGAATGAGGATCCCCGCCAATGCCCCGACCAGATATCCGACGTAGTTCGCCGTGGCCAGCGCGGCGCCGAGAGAGGAGGACAGACCGGCCTGGGTGTGCATTAACGGCAGGATCGGAGTGAAGACGAATCGGCCGATGCCCATGCTCGCCGCCAACGCCGCAGCTACCTGGATGACGTGCGCCCGCGGAGAAACCGCGCTCACCACTGGCCCGGATTGTTCGGATGCGGCCGCAGCGCGGTGACAGCGACACTCATCCACGGCCGCAGGGGCAGCGTGTCGAGCACGTTCGTGTGGAGGTCGGCCTCGTCGTCGGCGCGCCATACGCCGATACTGCGCAGCTCACCGACCGGGCGCCACAACCGGACCAGGCGCCCTGCAGAGGCAAGTGCCGTGGCGCGCAACGCTTCCGCAGCGCGGCGTGCATCCACTTCGGATGGAGCGGTGTCGTCGGGGATCGTCGTGGTGATCTCGACGAGAAACTCCTGCACGGTCGTTTTCCTTTCAGGGGCTGAAACCATGGACTCATCGTGCGCCCGGGTCCGGCCGCTGCGCCACGACCGCTTTGCTCCCGACTGGTAGGCGCAGCCTCTCACCGCACCTAGCATGAGCAATGTGGAGCTACGCCAGCTGAGATACTTTCTGGTCGTCGCGGAGGAACTGCACTTCGGCCGGGCGGCGACGCGGCTGCTGATCGCCGGGCCCTCGCTGTCTCAGCAGATCAGGGCACTCGAACAAGACCTCGGCGTGCAACTGTTCGCCCGCGACCGCCGTTCCGTTGCCCTCACCGCGGCCGGCGCGGAGCTGCTCCCACACGTCCGCGCGCTGCTCGAGCGTGCTGACGACCTGCGCGCCCGCGCCGAGCGCCTCTCCGGGGCGGAGCCGGTCCGGATCGGCTACGTCAACTGGCTTCCCGCGGACCTGGCCGCGCGCACCGCGGGTGTGGCGCAACTGCACGTGGACCCGTGGGTGGTGCCCTCGCACGCCCAGGCCGCACGCGTCGCCGACGGCAGCCTCGACCTGGCCGTGTGCTGGGTGCGGAATGCGGATCTCGCCCGGTACGGCCTGCAGGCCCGGCTGCTCGGCGCGGACCGGCTCTACGCGGTGTCCACCGGCGAGAAAGCCACACCGGTGAGGGCGGGGGACGCCGCGCTGCTTGTCGATGTCGACGCGACGTCCTGGTCGTCGTGGAATCTCTTCGCCGAACAACTGGCCCACGACACCGGCGCTCCGATCGTGCGGATCGACGATGGCGGCATTACCGGCCCCGCATTCTTCGACCATGTGCGCGCCGCGGGCCGCCCCGTGCTCAACTCTCCCAAGGGGCAGACCACGACATTGCCGCCCGACCTCGTCGCACGCCCGGTGATCAACCCGGCGGTGATCTGGACGTGGTCGCTGGTGTGGCGGCGGAACGAGATCCGCCCTATCGTGCTCGCCGCCGCCGACGCCCTCACCCGGGATGTCGATGATCTCGGCATCCACGCCAGCGGAGTCTGGCTGCCCGAGGACGACCCCCACCGCTAAGCCGGGGGCGCCGTAGGAGGCTGCGCCTCCCAGGAGGGAGCAAACAGGTCGTGGCGCGGACCTCCGCCGCGCGCGCATCATCGATTCGTGAACGAAACCACCCGTGTTCCGAACGGTATTTCCGGGATTTTCGGTCACCGAGTCCTTGTGCGCCAACCCCGTTGCGAAAGAGAGTAAGTCGACATATGAGCACCACCCAGAAAGTTGTCATCGTCACCGGCGCTTCCCAGGGCATCGGCGCGGCCCTGGTCACCGGTTACCGGAAGCTCGGCTACGCCGTCGTCGCGACCTCCCGCTCCATCGGCGCATCCGACGATCCCGAGGTGCTGACCGTGCCCGGCGACCTGTCCCAGCGGGGAACCGGCGCCGACATCGTCGAGCAGACGCTGGCGCGGTTCGGCCGGATCGACACACTGGTGAACAACGCGGGCATCTTCGTCGCCAAGCCGTTCACCGACTACACCGACGAGGACTACGACGTCGTGACCAGCGTGAACCTGCGCGGCTTCTTCGACATCTCCCGCGGCGCCGTCGCCGCGATGCTTGCCCACGGTAGCGGCGGCCATCTGGTGAATGTCTCCACCACGCTGGTTGACCACGCCAACTCGCGGGTGCCCTCGGCACTCGCATCGCTGACCAAGGGCGGGCTGAACGCGGTCACCAAGTCGCTGGCGGTCGAGTACGCGACCCGCGGAATCCGGGTCAACGCCGTCGCGCTCGGCGTCATCCGCACCCCGATGCACCCGGTCGACACGCATGAGGCGCTCGCCACCCTGCACCCGGTCGGCCGGCTGGGCGAGATCGACGACGTCGTGGACGCGATCCTCTACCTCGAGCACGCCGGGTTCGTCACTGGCGAGATCCTGCACGTCGACGGCGGCCAGAGCGCCGGGCACTGAGAGCGAGGCGGACATCTCATGAACAGCACGGCTGAAAACGAAGAAATCTTGCGCGGGGTGCTCGACCGGTGGAAGGCCGCCGTCGACGCGCACGAGCCCCAGCGCGTCGCCGCCGGGTTCACCGCGGACGCGATTTTCCAAGGCCTGCACCCATATACAGTCGGACGGCAGGGTGTCGCCGACTACTACGAATCCCAGCCGCCGGGCATGACCGCCGGGTACCGGATCCTCGAAACCCGTCGACTCGCCGACGACGTGGTGCTCGGTTACTTGAGCGTCGATTTCTCCTTCACGGACCGGCCGACGCTGACCGTGAACCTCAGCGTGCTGATCCGCCAATCGCTCGACGGCGATCTGATCAGCCACTACCAGGTTTCCCGGCTCAGCTGAAACAGCCTGCGTCGCCCGATCGTAATCCGGCTGAGCAGTTGCTGGGGCCGCGTCCAACCCCCGTCGTAGACCCGTATGTAGTGACTACTCGCGGATTGGGGTGGTTGCTGGCAGGGACCTCGCTTACACAACTCGAGGGTTACCGAGCGTCGTTTTCCGCGCTCGGCCTTTCCGGCAAGCACCCTGCTCCGCGACCACATCCCCGACCTGGACTGGTACCGCAGCCTCGACGCCGATATGGTCAAGGACTTCCTGATCGAACAAGCACTCCGGGGGGCTCTATCCTGCGTGCCGTTACATCGAGGCTCCTCGGCCCTTATTGACAGCACCCTTCACGGCGGGCGCACCGAAGGCAGCCTTCGGGTGACGAATTGTCGGAAGTAGTCGATCTTCGGTGTGGTCACCAGCACCGGGAGCAGCAGATCCCACGCCATCGCGGTCCGCGTCGGCAGGGTGTCGGTGGCCGTCGCCAGGAGGCGTGCCCCGGCGAAGAGTTCCACCAGGAGCTGCCCGACTGCGTCCGGATCGGTGTCCTCGCGCAGGTCGCCCTCGTCGATTGCCCGGCGGGCGAGGAGTTGGTAGGTGGTTATCCAGGTGGTGAAGGTGTCCGTCTCGGAACTTCGGTAGTCGCCCATTTCGGTGATGAGGCGGAACGTTGCGCCCATCACCGGGTCGTGGAGGGCGGCGTCGACGGTGACGAAGGAGATGCCGATCATGGTCTCGAATGCCGGTGCGGGGGAGGCGAGATACGGGGTGCACACGGCGGTGAACCGCCTCGTGCCCTCCTCGATGACGGCGCGGGCGAGTTCTTCCTTGGAGGCGTAGTGAAAGTACAGGGCCCCCTTGGTGACCCGGGCCTGGGTGAGGACCTCGCTCAGCTTCGTCTCTGCGTAGCCGCGGTGGGTGAATACCTCGGCCGCGGCATGGAGCAACGCGCGACGAGTGACTTCCGCCCGCTTCTGGGTGGCCATTGACCTGCCCTTCGAGTACCGAGATCATCGACCGGACGCGAATTATGAACGGTCCTGGATGGGGTTGACCGACGCCCTGCACAATGCTTACCCGATGTGGAGGTTCGTCGCATGATGTTCGGTATGGCCTGTGAGGCTTGATCCGTCCGGAGGAATCTCTGGCACCGAGTTCGGTCGTAGCAGAGGGCTGCCGCGCGGGCTGGTTTCTTAGCGGAATCCTTACGCCTCGGCGGCGGATTTCGGCGTTGTCAGGCCGTACGCTTCGGCGGTGTCCAAAGCCGTCCATGCGGTGCGGCGCCTGATTCTGGGTCGTGCGCTGCGCAGTGAGCATCTCGGTGACCAGTTGCTGTCCAAGCGGCTGGCGCTGCCGATCTTCGCCTCCGACCCGCTGTCGTTGGTGGCCTACGCCACTCAGGAAATCCTGCTGGTGCTGTCCTTGGGCGGACTGGCGTACCTGTCACCCCGTACCTGGGTGCGGCGGTGGTGGTGCTGCTGGCGGTGGTGGTGCTCTCCTACCGGCAGGTGGTGTTCGCCTACCCCAGCGGCGGCGGATCCTACGAGGTCGCGAACCGCAACCTGGGGCCGTCCGCCGGGTTGACGGTCGCCGCCGCCCTGCTCGTCGACTACGTGATGACCGTCGCGGTGTCGGTGGCCGCCGGGGTGGGACGTGACGCGGTTCGAAGTTCATTCCATGTGCGGCGGGTGGTCAGTGCAGATCCCGCCGTCGGAAGCTCCACCAGGCCACCGCCGCACAGACCATGGAAACGGCCATCGGAGCGAGGAACGGCTCGAGCGCGATCCCCTGCGCGAGCATGTTGCGACCCCCGTACCAGTGCCAGGGTGAGGCGAACCGCAGGAAGTGCAGGCTCTCGCTCGACACGGCGACGGCGTTGAGGAGGTTTCCCACCACGGCCACGGTTGCGGCGGTGGCGATCGCCACCGACCGGCGGCCGGTCCAGGCGCCGGCAGCAAACGCGATCGCGCCGTGCATCAGCCCGAATGCGGTCGCCGCGAACACCGCCGCGACGAGTCCGGGGATCGACACACCCACGAGCAGACCGAAGGGTGGGGAGAACGCGAGAAGGCTCGCGGTGGTGACGATCCCGAGGCCGAGCGACAGCGCGACGACGGCGACGAATCGCTCGATCAGGACACGTCCGCGGGTCACCGGGTTGGACAGGAGCAGTTCGAGGGTGCCGTCCTCCTCGCTCCCGCCGATCGCGTATGCGCCGGCCCCCACGGCGAAGATCAACAGTAGGACCGGCAGGGTGAGGCCGAACAATCGGCCCTGCAGGTACCCGGGCGGGGAGGTGATGAGGATCTGGTCGCTCGAGCCGATCAGGGTCTTGAAGGTGTCCGGAAGGTTTTTGACAAGGTTCTCGATCCCGGTCACGTTCTTGATCGTCGGGTAGAACGCGTTGTTGACCGCCACGTAGGCGGCCACGCCGCCCGACCACCACACCATCGAGCGACGCCGGTCCGCGAGGAAACGCCCCAGAACCTTCACGGCTGGTCCCGGTAGAAGTCGAGGAAGGCGTCCTCGAGGTCGGTCTCGTGGGTGACGATCCGCCGCACCGGCAGCGTCGCCGCCGCCTTGAGGACGGCGTCGACGTCGCCCTCGACGACGAGCCGGATCACCGCCCCGGACGCCGTGGCGCGCACGACGCCCGGAAGCTTCTCGAACGGCTCGGCACTCGCTTCGCCGGCAAGGTGCAGGTCGATGTGCTGGCGGGCGTGGCGGGCGAGTTCGTCGACGGCGGCGACCGTGACGAGCCGGCCCGTCCTCAAGATCGCGACGCGGTCGGCGAGCGCTTCCACCTCGGGCAGGACGTGGGAGGACAGGAACACCGTCGCGCCGGCGCGTGTGACGTCGCCGATCAGTTGGTGGAACTCGTGTTGCAGCAACGGGTCGAGACCCGCGGTGGGTTCGTCCAGGATCAGCAGCTCCGGACGGTGCAGGAACGCCTGTACGATTGCGGTCTTGCGGCGGTTGCCGGTGGAGAGCTGCCCGATCGGCCGCGCCGGATCGAGGTCGAAGCGTGCGAGGAGCTCGTCGACGTAGGTCGTGTCGATGTCGCCGCGGAGGTGGCCGTAGAACGCGATCAGGTCTGAAGTGGTGTATCGGGGATCGAACCGGAGCTCGCCGGGGATGTAGCCGACCCGGCGGCGGATCGCCGGGTCGGCGCCGCTGCCGCCGAGCACGGTGTAGGTTCCGGCGGACGGACGAATGAAGTCGAACAGCATGCGGATCGTGGTGCTTTTCCCGGACCCGTTGGGGCCGAGATACCCGAACACCTCACCCCGATGGACATCGAGGTCGAGCGCGTCGACGGCGACGAGATCACCGAAGCGTTTCGACAGTCCGCGCATTTCGATGACGCTGTCGGCTGCGCCCCGCTGCGGAGGGTGCGGACGCGCGGCTTCGTGGCCTTGATGGTCGGGCGCCATCTGGCCATGGTATTTCCCCGATTCCGGGTTCGGGCAGTGCGGCATCGAGGCCGTGTATCCGGCGAGTTCGTGGTCCCGATCCGTGAAGTGCTCCCCGCCGGTGTTGACGAACGGGACCAAAGAATTTGGAATGGGCACACCGGTGCCGCGGCGACGGCGAGGATGCAGCATCGAGGGTGTGCGCCGACCACGCTGGCCTGTTGGAGGTCGGGGACCAGGGAACGCCGGGGCGCTGGCCGGCGCCGCAGCTGTGCAGGAAAGCCCGGCAGCCGTCCATGGGGAGGTCACTTCACCGGCACATCCTGCACTCGATCCGATGAGAACCGCCGAGTGCTTATCACCCATGCGGGACGTGTGGGCGCGCATGGGTGAGCACGGTGATGCGGGTGCAGCAGACTTGTCCGTCATGACGGATCCGCTGCATGCCCACCTCACCGAACGTCTCCGCCGGGCTGTCGCCCGCGCCGCCAGGGAGGGCGATCCCCTGTTCGGCACCGTGGAGGTCACCATCGAGGAGTTGGCCGAGCTGCTCGAACGCCAAGTCCCTCCCCGTGACGAGGATGCTGCGCCGCGCTGAGGGTGCCACTCGTGTGTGGCGAGCGGCACGCTCTGATGACCGCCCGCCCAGCACAGGCTGAGGCCGTGGGCGACCGAACCGCAGCAGACCTCGAGCGTGAACTCGCCATGCTCGCCTACGTACGCGACTGTCTCCGCGCGTCGGAGGGCGAAGACTTCCGCATCCCGACGACCACGGTCGATGAGGTTCTCGACGAGCTGAACAGTGTCGAAAGATCACGGTGGGCTTCGACGTGATTGACGGCGGTGCGGCACCCCGAGGTGTGGTGGTCTTGATGGAGCCACCTGTGGGCCGGGGACGATGGTGGGTGGTGTGGGTCAGTCCGGATGGTGACCGCACATGCGATTGCCGTGTTGGCAGTTCACAGATGCGCCGGCATGGGAACAGGGTGATCGCGGAGACGGTGAATCCCGCGGTGCCGAGTAGGGCCCGCGACGATGCCGCTCGTCGTCGGCCACCACGGACCGCGGCGTGGCGAATTTCTTTCCCGGTGCCATTGATCGACGCTCGCGGACCGGCACCGAGGCGTGCCGGTTCGGGTCAGAGGATTGCGGTGTCGGGCCGACGTCCCGGTGATCGGCCCCGGCGTCCGGTCGGTTGATGTGTTCGGCGCATCGCAGGGTGACGGACCAGAACTGGTCGAGGTCGGGGAGGTCGGCGATGGGGAAGCCTTTCGCAGTGGATTGGTGGTCCTGGCCGACGAGATGGGCGAGTTCGGCGAACCGACGGTGGTATTTGATTTTGTCGTACTGGTACCAGTTGCCGTAGGCCATCAGCTGCCCGGCCTTGTTGATCCACAACTGGATCGGCGCGTACCGCGGCCCGTAGGGGTGGAAGAAGATGCCACACCCGGGTTGGTTGCCGCACCAGAGGTCGTCGTGGGTTCCGCGCCGGTCGTCGACCTGGTCGAGGAGCGTAGAGTTTCTCGGCGCTCGCGCGGTCGGTGTCGGAGCCGATGGTGTCGAGAAAGCTGTCCTTCGTCCCCCGGGTGGTGGTGTCGGCTGAGGTGCGAGCTTTGGCTGCGGCGATCTCGCCACCGTAGGTGGAGGTGATGAGGATCCCGAGGTCACCGTGCCGGGCGTAGGCCAATTGGAGGGCGGTGACCTGTATGGCGTCGCGGGTGATCTGGTTGAGGTACTCGACGAGTCGCCGGAGGTCGGCGTCGATCTGGTCGACGGCGTGGCAGAGGTGGCAAGCATTTTCGGGCAGCCACCGAGCCGGGCCGGGACGAGGTGGAGGCGGTGGCCGGTCTCGGGTTCGTTGCGGTGTATTCGACGACCCGGCCGGTTTCTCACGCCGACCAGACCCGATTGTGGCTGAGCGGGAACGATTTTTCACCGGGGTGGGTGTTGCTTTGCCGGAATCACGGTGATCACCGTACCGCCGTCGAAGTCAAGGCCACTGTCAAGCCGTCGGAGCGTGGTTGTCGGCGTTCGTCGATGACCGAATCGCGGAACCATAGCGAAGCTGTGTCACCGGTACGACAGTTCACGACGGCGGAGTGGCACTCACGCCTGTCGCCGCAGCACTGTCGTCCGTGTCATTTGCGTCGGTAGGCACAGTTTCGGTGTTCGTGCCGTGGCTGAAAAGGCGGCGAAAACCTATCGAACCAACGGAGCACTGCTTCCCCGAAAGTTATAGTCCTCGAACGGAATCCCATTCGGAAAGCTGGTGCTGTAAAACTCTTCAGTCCGCGTGATGAGTCCTTGTTCGTTCACGGAAAGAACAATGAATCCCCTGTAGGAGAAGGTAGTACCGGTCGCCGCCATCGTGGGGAGGTCTTTCTCGAAAGTGCCGGACCCGACGAATGAGAACATCGACCGTGACCCTACGACATCGATCTTAGCGATTTTCATCTCGAAGTTCGGAATTGAGTTGCTCCAGATGTCGATGTGTAGAGCGATCGATTCTCGGCCCGTCCTGCGAAGTTGGAAAGCATGGTCAATGTACTCGCCAGTGTCGCTGTACTGTGCCGCGAAGGCTATGCCGTCCCGATCCTTGAACAGGTCGACCCAACGGCGAGAGATTTGTTCGATCGATTTGCTTGAAATGTCGGTCATGTCGTTCTCCTTCGAATCGCGAGGCCAGCCCGTTCGTGGCTCGACGTCTGCATGTATGGCGGGTTGATACATCGCTCATTTTGCACGCGATTGTCGAAGCCACAATGCTCCAACCGCGAACACTTGACGATGCATGGTGAGGCGACCACCGTGATGACATCGCCCTCGACGTTCGTCCAGGCTGGATGCTCACCGCCGGTCAGCGCGAGCAGCGACTCGGTGACATCAGGTTGGAACGCTGCCAGATAGATGAGGTGGAATGCCTCCGTAGGAATGCACGACGATGACGGTCGGGCCGTTGAGGCTCTCCAACGCAGTTCGAACGGCCTCCGCGTCATCGTGCATGCCGAGACGTGGTGGACCCTTCTCGGCCACGCTGAGAAGGTCGAGGAAGGACACTGTTCACCCTCGGTCGGTGGGTTTCTCTTCGAGGACTTCCAGCACAAGGCGCAGTGGACGAGCAAGTCAGGTCGTTTTGGCGATGCCATGAACATGTTCTCCGTTTCGAGAGGTCCTCGACGCCGCCTCGGATGCGGGACGGGTGCTTTCACTTGTGCGTGGACAGTATTGACGCGCGGATCAGCTGTGATCGGAGTACCTGCAAGTATCGAGTTCGGTTTGGCATCGGGTGCGATGGTTGGTGATCCAGTTCGTTGTGCAAACCCGGAATCTACCGGGTGAAGGTGGGATCGAGTTCGGTGAGTTTGCGGCGCATCAGCTTTCCTGAGGACGTTGTCGGGAGGGCGTCGACGAAGACGACTTCGCGGGGGCGTTTGTAGGCGGCGAGGTGCACCCTGCAGTATTCGGAGATGATGGTGGCGTCGAGATCGCTGTCGGGCGCGGCCACGATGTAGGCGACCGCGACCTCGCCTTTCACCTCGTCCGGGCGTTTGCCGATCGCGACCATCGTCACCTGGGGGTGTGAGCTGATGACGCGTTCGATCTCGGCCGGGTACACGTTGTATCCGGCCGTGAGGATCATGTCCTTGAGTCGGTCGACGACGAAGAAATGGCCGGTGTCGTCCACGTACGCGACATCACCGGTGCGGAGCCACCCGTCCGGACTGAGCACCTCCGCGGTTGCATCTGGGCGACCGTAATACCCGAGCATTACCAGCGGCCCGCGCACCATGAGTTCACCTGGCGTGCCGACGGGCACTTCACTCAAGCTGCCGTCGATGGGACCGATCTTGATCTCGATACCTGGCAAGGAAACTCCGATCGACCCCGGTACGGGAGGAGTGTAAACGGAGTGGGTGGTGCCGAGCCCGGAAATCTCGGTCATGCCCCACAGTTCCAGCACCGGCCCGGCGACACGGGCCTGCCACCGTTCGGCCAGGCTCGGGCTGAAGGTCTGGCCGCCGATGGTGCTCTTGCGCAGACTTGACAACTCGGCGGTCTCGAACGAGGGGTCGGCCATGATCATCGAGTACATCGCGGGGACACCTTCGAACATCGTGGCGCTCTCGGTACCGATCAGGCGTAGAGCGTGAGCTGCGTTGAACCGGTCCATCAACACGACCGTCCCACCGGCCAAAAAGGTGCTGTTGATAGCGACATTCCCGTAGACGTGCGCGGCCGGAAGGGCGGTGACCACGATGTCGTCGTCGAGCCGACCGTGCATGGTCGCCGTCAGGGCGCAGTTGAGCAGCACAGCCTGGTGCGTCTGCATGGCTCCCTTCGGGTTACCGGTGGTGCCCGAGGTGTATCCGATGCAGCACAGATCTTTCGGTGTCACCTTCGGTGTGGGTGTGGTTGAGGTGTCGCTGGCCGAATCCAGGAACTCTGCCCAGGGGACCGCGTTCTCGTGTGCCCCACTGGGACCGTCGAAGACGCAGAACAGTTCGACCGACGTCACAGCCTGGAGCGCGCCTTCTACGGTGTCCGCCTGTGCGGACCCGGCGAACACCGCCTTCGCACCACAATCGCTGAGGACGTAGGACAGTTCGGGACCGGTGAGCATCACATTCACCGGGTTCACCACCGCGCCGGCTTTGAGGGCGCCGTGGTAGCTGACGATCCACTCGGCACTGTTCTGACCGTACAGCGAGACCACGTCCCCGGGCCCGATGTTGCGGGCGCGCAGGGATGCGGCGACCCCGTCGGACAGGTGGTCGAGTTCTCGGTAGGTCAGCCGGCGGTCGCCGACCACCAACCCGATCTTGTCGGGATGGCGGGTAGCGGCGAACGGGAGAATTTGACCGGGGCCAACCGAGGGAAGGGCCGCGGCGTGGAGATCACTCACTGCTCTGCGCTTTCGGTTTCGGTTTCGCGGGAGTAGGTGTCGAACGTCAAGACCGCCTTGGTGACCTCGCCGCGGTGGGCCGCCTCGAGGGCGTCGTTGATCCGCTCGAAGGGGAAGGTGGTGATCAGTTCGTCGAAAGGGAACCGCCCGGCCTGATACAGGTCGATCATGCGGGTGACGAACTCGGCGGGGATGGCGTCGCCCTCGATGACTCCTACCAGGGTGCGGCCGAACAGCAGATGTCCTTGATCGATCGTGATCTCGTTGGACATGCCCTGAAAACCCACGGTGGCGCAGACACCGGGGGACTGCAGGCATTCGAGAGCGCTCCGCAGCACCGCCGGCAGCGCAATACAGTCGACCGAATACTGGGCGCCGGGGCCGCCGGTGATGTCACGGACCCGGGCGGCGACATCCTCGGTGGCCGAGTTGATTGTATGGGTGGCACCGAGCTTGGTCGCCTGCTCGAGCCGGGACTGCTGGATGTCGACGGCGATGATGGTGCTGCAGTCGGCGGCCACCGCGCCGAGCAACGCGGCCAGTCCCACCGAGCCCACCCCGAAGATGACGATCGAGGAACCGGGTTCGGGCTGCAGGGTGTTCAAGACTGCCCCGGCGCCGGTCTGGATGCCGCACCCGAGGGGGCCGAGCAGCTCCAGGGGCAGATTGCGCGGCACTTTCACGCAGTTCTGCTCGTTGGCGACGGCGTGGGCCGCCCAGGACGACTGGCCGAAGAAGTGGCCACGAATCGGTTCGTTGCCGTGGGCCAACGCCGTACTGCCGTCGAGGCGGGCCCCGACGAGGTTGAGCTCGACGAAGTGTCGACAATGCTGGGGCACGTTGTGCTCAACGCAGTTGTCGCACTCGCCGCAGAAGTTGTAGGAGAGCACCACGTGATCGCCCGGGGCGACGGTGGTGACTTCGGATCCGATTGCATCGACGATGCCGGAGCCCTCGTGACCCAGCACGATCGGCGACTGATCGGGTTCGTGGCCGGCGATGACGCCGAGATCGGTATGGCAGATTCCGGATCCGACGACCCGCACGAGCACCTCATGCGGGCGCAGATCGTCGATACGAAGCTCTTCCAGCGTGAGCGGGCCGTCGGAGGAGCGCAGAACAGCAGCGGTGGTGTCCATCAAACTAAGTTCCTTCTTGGTGGGGCGGGTCATCGGAGCAAGGGCCGATGCGGTCAGGAGACGACGTTCCGCGCCTTGTTCAGGGTGATGGTCTGGTTGTTGGTGTACTCGGCGAGTCCGTGCAGGGAGTTCTCGGCACCGATTCCGGATTGCTTGTGCCCGCCGAACACCTGATGGGGGGAGTACTGGTGCACTTCGTTGAGCCAGACCGTGCCGGCCTCGAGGCGGCGTCCGATCCGCTCGATCGCTTCGAGGTCCTGACCCCAGACCGTCGCACCGAGGCCCCAGATGGTGTCGTTGGCCCGGGCGATCACGTCGGCCTCGTCGGTCCACCGCAGCAGCGGCAGGATGGGGCCGAAGGGCTCCTCGGTGACGAGGCGGGAGTCCTCCGGCGGGTTGTCGACCAGGGTGACGGGCACGAACCAACCGTCGGCGTTCGGGTCGATCCGGCCGCCGAGCGCGAAGGTGTATCCGTTCGCGGCGCAGTCGTCGAAGTATTCGCCGACCTTCTCGTACTGCTGCAGGTTCTGGATCGGGCCGAGCTGGGTGTCGCCGTCGGCTCCGTTGCCGACCTTGACCGTTCGCGCATACTTCACCAACTCGTCGCGGACTGCGTCGTACACGCTGTCGTGAATGTAGATGCGTTTGGCGGCATTGCAGAACTGGGCGTTGTTCTGGAAGGCCGCCCAGAAGATCTGCGGCGCCACCTTGACGGGGTCGACGTCGCCGAGCACGATCGCCGGATCGTTACCGCCCAGTTCGAGGGTGATCCGCTTCAACGTGCCCGCAGCCGAGCTCATCACATGGCGCCCGGTTTCGGTGCTGCCGGTGAAGGCAATCTTCGCGATATCGGGGTGCGCGGTCATCCACTTGCCGAGGTCGTCGTCACCGCTGACCGCACTGAGCACACCGGATGGCAGCAGATCCTGAACGAGTTCGACGAGCTTGAGATCGCACAGCGGGGTGAACGGTGAGGGCTTGACGATGATCGTGTTGCCCGCGACCAAGGCCGGCGCGGTCTTCCACACCGCCAACAGGATCGGGAAGTTCCACGGCACGATCGCTCCGACCACGCCGAGCGGTGTGTGCCGGCTGATGACCCGGCGCTCGGAGTCGTCGACGAGGATCTCCTCGTCCAGCGATTGCGTGGCGATCTCCCGGAACCAGGCAACGGACCCGTACACCTCCCACTCCGCCATCGGCCGCGGCTTACCCTGCTCGGCGGTCAGTAGCGCGAGGAAGTCCTCGGCGTGCGCCTCGAGCCGGTCACCGATCGCCGCCACGATCGCCTGACGCTCCTCGAGTGCTGTCGCGGACCAGGTCACGAACGCGGTCTTCGCGGCCACTACGGCGGCGTCGAGATCGCCGCGCGAGGCGACCGGCACGCGGGCGATGATCTCCTTGGTTGCCGGGTTGTAGACCGGCGCGGTGTCGGCGGTAGTGACGGGGTCACCGCCGATCGTCATCGGGAATTCTGCGTCGAGGTTGACTCGGGACTGGGCGTGAACGGTCACCAGATTCGTCCTTTGCGAGTAAGGCCGACTCCCCACTGGAGTGGCCCCACTCACATTTGTCGATCAGGGACGGTTCAACTGTTCCGATTACGAACACCCGGCCGCGGTACCGACTCCGCGATACCGTACCGGCGCAGACGGGCATACAGCGTCGTCCGTCCGATGCCGAGTTCCGCTGCCGCAGCTGCCCTGTTCCCGTTGGACGCCCGCAGGGCGGCGACGATCGCGTCCCTCTCGGCGGTCTCCATCAAGGTCAGTGACCGGGCAGTGCTGGTGTTCATGCGCACCGTGTCCGGGAGATCGTGTTCGACGATCATTCCGCGTTCTCGGCCGCGGGCGGCGTACTCGAGGACCGCTCGCAGTTCGCGGATGTTGCCCGGCCACGGCTGTGTGGCGAGAAGGTGGAGGGCCGAGGGGGCGAGCTCGACGGTGGATTCGGGAAGTAGCTCTGCCAGAACGGACTTGGCGACTGCTGCGAGCTTGTGCGGGTAGGTGCGCAGCGGTTGCAGCTCGTGCCGGGTCAGGGCCAAGGACGCGAGGGCGCGGTGCGGGTTGTCGAGGTCGGGTACGGGCGCGCTGGTGAGGACGACCTGGTTGCGGCTGACTCGCACGGGGCCGGCGAGCTGACCGGCCAACCACGCACTGAGGGCGTCGATGTTGTCGATCACGATCGAGCTGTCTTCCTCGAGCAGAGCCGATCGCACGGGGAGGAACCACTGTGCTTCCTCCCCGATCGCGTCGGCGGCGTCGAATATCGCGCACTCCGGGCCGCCCATCGTCCGCGCGGTGGTGGTTCGGCCGGTTCCCGGCTCTCCGGTGATCAAGATGGTCCGGGCCAGGCCGGTCGGGTGTGGCTCGTTGTCCGGTGCGCCGGTCACGGGTGCGCTGCGCGGCCGGGGCCGGCGCGTCCTGGGAATCCCGCCTTCGGTGATCTCGAAGAGCGCGCCCCCGTGGCTCCCGGTGACCGCTCTGGCCCGGACGGACACTTCCGCGCCCGAGGAGAGGGTGAGCGAGCATTCGACCGGCGCGGTCCCGGGAAGATCCGCTGCGATGGCACGCAGGGCGACATGGTCGGAACCTTTGACGAGATCGACGGCTGCGGAGTTCGTCAGCACCAGGTTCTCACCGAGGGCGACCACCGCGAACCTTCGCTGGTTCGCGTGGGCCTGGAATTCGGCGAGGAGCTGCTTTTCCGCCACCCGTGATCCTTCGAGCAGACGTTCTTCGATGTCGCGTGCGGCCCGCATCAGGAACGGCCCGAGCAGCGTGGTCGCGTCGGCCACGGGGCCGGAGACGTCGATGACGCCCTCGAGCCGGTGGGTGACCGGATGGATGATCGGGGCTCCGTAGCAACAGAAACACCGCAGCGCCTCGAGGAAGTGTTCCTCACCGGTCACCGCGATCGGCCGCCGGAGCTCGAAGGCGGTGGCCAACGAGTTCGTCCCGCTCACCTCTTCCAGGTACTGGAAGCCGGGAACGGCGAGGACGCGGTCGAGGGCACGGCCGATCGTGCTGCTGGTCACGCGCCGGTCGACGATGCGGGAGGTCCGGTCCGCGAGGAGTATCGAAAATCGGGTGTCCGCCAATTCGTCGACCATTTTGTCCAGGACGGGACCGGCGGCGATCGTGAGGGTGCTGCGCACCTCGATGTCACTGATCGCGCTTTCGCGGACCTCCATGCCGGGGTCGAGTCCGCTCAGCGTGGCACGGTGCCACGCCAGCTCGATTTCCGGTCGCCGGCGGGACGACGCGTTCGGGGACTGCTCAGGTGTCATCTCTTGCTCCATCGCCCTCGCGAATGATTCCGCATGTCAGGCGCTTGCGTTCCTCATCTCCCGTCAGCTGCCATCGGCACCATTCCGGTAATCATCAGTATGCCCGAGGCCACGGTGATCTTTGTCTGCCTGCCGATCGGGCCCCGCTGCGAGAGGAGGGGGTACAGCGCGATGGTGGCCCAGCCGGCCAGAACGAGCAGGCCGAGCCAGGTAGTGAAGATCATCGGCGGCCCACCGAGCATCTGGTGTGCGTGGAGGGGCACCTGATACCCGTCCGATCGGGGTGCCCCGTCGGAATAGGTCAGGGCGGGTGAAACGAACAATAGGATCAGAGCCATTGCAGCGAGGTCCGCTGCGCAAGGCAATGCGGCCGCACGGTCCGCCGCGTCGGCGGTAACCCACATCGCCAGAGCGATCAGAAGGCATCCCGTCCCCACGCTCACCCACCCCGTCATGCCACCGGGGATGAACATCGCCGCCATCACCACCACCATCGCCAGGTGCGCAACCCATGCCCTGCGTCTGCGGCCGCGTTCGCGGAACAGGGGAAGCGCAGCACCGACGATGCCGATAATCCCCAGTGCGTGGATCAGAGGGAGATCATGCATCAGAACCTTCGAACTTCACTGAGGTTGACGGCCGTCGAGGAGCACTGTTCCCGATTACTCGCGAACGGACGCCGGGCGGGCTTGCCCGGCGGACGTGGTTGCAGGGTCACCGGAGAATCGACGACAGCCGGGTGACCAGCTCGTCTTCGTCGACGGCGTCGGTGAAATGGGTGAGATAGGCACCGTCGGGACCGAGGACATAGGTGAACGCCGAGTGTGGCATCTGGTAGTTGTGGGGATCATCCGGGTCGGCGACGGTGGTGGCGAACACGCGGAAGGATTTCTTGGCCCGGTCGATCTGTGCCGGTGTACCGGTCAGCCCCGTGAACCGCGGATAACCGGGGGAGAGGAAATCCTTCATCACCTCCGGGGTGTCCCGTTCCGGGTCGACGGTGATGTACAGCGGCTGAACGCGTTCGGCGAGCGGCCCCAGGCGGTCGAGTACCGTCGACAGGCGGTGCAGCGCACGGGGGCACACCATCTTGCAGTGGGTGAAGCCGAAGAAGATCACCGCGTACGTGCCGCGGTAGGTGCGCTCGTTCACCTCGTGCCCGTGATGGTCGACGAGGTCGAACGTTCCGCCGATGTGTCGGCCGGTGACGTTGCTCGTGGTCTCATTCATCGCTGTGTCCCTTCAGAGGGGACACAGCGAGGTGGAATGTGCGCGGTGCGCCGGCGGGAACCCGGATTCCGATACCACCCTCGACGTGATCGATCTCAATTTCCTGTGCACCGCCGGTGTGCGGTCCCGGTGCGATCGGTCCGCCGGCCCCGCCCGTCGCGACGACGACACCGTTCTCCGTCAACGACCAGTGCTTCCTGTCGGCGACGTTGCCGAGCACAATCGACCCGTCACCCTCGCGCTCACCATGTCGCTGCACGCGGAAAGTCAGCACGTCCGAGGCGGGATCGAAGCGCGCCTGGCTCACCGCGATGTCACCAGCCACATCGGACAACACAGGTTCGGTGAAATGTGCTGGGCCCCAATGTTCGTTGTACAACTTCCGCATACCGTCCGGGACGTTCAGTCGGGCGTATCCGAGTAAGGCGTTGCCGGTCAGCGGTTCGATCAGGGTGCGGTTGCCGTGTTCGTCGACCTCGGTGTCATTGCGCGGGTAGAACAGGCCCCCGTCCCGCCAGGTGGGGTTCATGAAGCGGTCGGCGTGAGTGAGGAGTCCGTGGAGTGCGGTGGTGTCGCCCATCTCCGATGCCCACGCCGCGACCCATCCGAAATCGCAGGTGTCGTTGATGACGGTTTGACCCATCACTTGCTGGGCGGGTGGGGTGCGCACGGACTTCGTGCCGTCCGGGCCGTCGACGAGGAGGTCCGTGATCTGCTGGGGGTAGTGGGCGTGGACGAACTCGCTGTTCCACGTGTTCATCAACGTTCCGCACCAGGCGTCGATCCACGGTGCTGTCGCCTCGTTGGGGACGACGGTGCCGGAATCCTGCGTGAGCATCATGTTGTAGTGGCCGGTCGAGTCGAGTCTGCCCAGTTGCTTCCAGGCTTGTTCGTAGCTGCGGGTGACCCCGGCCGCGACGTTCTCTCCGGTCACCAGATCGTGCATGCGGAAGCCGAGGATCGCCGGTTGATTGCAGATCTGGAAGGTGCAGTTGGGTTCGCAGGCGACGCCGAGATAGCCGCTCTCGACCATCTGCCAGTACAGGTGCTCGTTGAGGGAGTTCTCGTCATACTCGAATCGTTTCGGTTCGCCGCCCCAGAAGAAGGACCAGTAGTCGAAGCTCAGGGCGCCGGGCTGTGAATATCGGTCGTCACCGAAGAGGTGGTGATACATCAGGGTCATGGACTGCACGTAGGCGCTGTACATGATGTTGTCGCGGGCGACCGGGTTCCACTCCTCGTGGTAGTTCTCGGCCAGGTGCGCGTTGAACACCGCACCGCCGCGACTGACGTCGCGCCAGTACAGCCACGCCTCGGGCATCAAGATCTTCTCGATAAGACGTTCGAATACGGGTTTGAATACACCCGGTGCGTTCGGCAACCGATGGACATGGGCCAGCGCAAGCGCGTAGGCCATGTAGGCAACTTGGAACCGTATCCCCCCGAAGTCGAACTGGCCGATTCCCTTGCCCTGCATCAACGACCAGTCGTTGGGTAGCTGCCGGGACAGGTTGTCGAAATGCCGGATGTGACCGAGTTGCTCTGCGGTCAATACAGCGTCGACGTCAGCGATGTCTCGTCCATGTGCCACTTCCGGCCCGGTCTTCAGCGACGACACTAGTAGCGTGTCGCTGCTAAGTGTTGGGATATAGGTGGCGGAGTTTGATGCGGGCGTCGTCGGTGGTGAAGTGCCACTGGACCTGGCGTTGATCGGCGTTGGTCTGTCGTTGCCAGGCGGCGAGTTCGGCGCCCAGGGTCTCGAGGTCCTCGATGCGCCGGTCCAGGCACTGGCGGGTCAGCACCGAGAGTTCGATCTCGGCGATGTTGAGCCACGAGCCGTGCTTGGGGGTGTGGTGGATCTCGAGTCGCTGCGCGAGCGCGAACGCCTCGGCCGGCTCGAAGGCCTCGTAGAGCGATCCGATGCCGTGGGTATTGAGGTTGTCCATCACCAGCACCACCGTCTCCGCGTCCGGGTAGTCCACGCACAGAAGCTCTTTGACCTGCCGGGCCCAGTCGATCTTGGTGCGCCGGGGCTGGGCATCGACACGCCGCCAGCCGGCCAGGGGCTCGACCCAGCAGAAGATCGAGCAGGTCCCGTGCCGCACGTACTCGGAGTCCTCCTTCAGATCGCGTCCCGGGCCTGCAGGGATCGGGTCACGCACGTGAGCGAGGAGCTGGTAGGGCTTCTCGTCCATGCACACCACCGGGCGAGAGGGGTTGTGGGGGCGGGCGTAGACCGACAGGACATCTTCCATCCGGGCTGCGAACTCCGCGTTCGCCTTTGGTGGGATGGTCCAGCACTTCTTCAGGTGAGGACGAAGTTTCGTTTTTTTAAAATCCGGCCGATGGTCGAGTGGTCCAGGTCTGGGATGTCCTCGACCAGGGCGACGTGCTTCTCCAGCAGTCGCAGCGACCACCGGGCATGACCCTCGGGCGGCTTCGAGCAGGCCAACGCAATCAACCTGGCCTCGATCTCGCCGGTGATCTGCGAGGGCACCGGTGGCAGGTCACGCTGCTTGCGCCCGATCGTGGCCTCCACGTCCTGACCGGTTTCAGCGAACCGCTTGGCCACCAGCCGCACCGTCTCACCCGAGACCCCCAACCGTGCCGCGATCACCTTCTTCTCATCGACCGCCCCGACCGAGGTGTCCAGCGCCAGCAACACCCGGGCCCGTCGGATCATCGAGGCCGGATGCACCCCGGTGGTGGTCAACCGTTCCAAGAACTCACGATCAGCCGAGCTCAACGTCACCGGACGCTTCTTCTGCGAAGGCATTGACAACAGTCCTGACCGGCAGAGGGGAAGGGGAAGTCTGCCGCCTCCAACTTAAACGAAACAAGGCAGAACTAAGCAGCGACACGCTACTAGTTTGTCCCTTCCTCTGGAACTCGCCCGTCTGGGCGGGTTCTCCGCGTGAATATTTGATTTCCGAGAGTGCCGGTTGTGCACGTGCACTCGGAGGTTGCCCTGACCGAAACCACCGCCGGTGTTCGTGACGTGATTCACACTGCCGCGTTTTGGTGTGGTGAAGTGTTCCGATCGCGAACACGTCCGCGCGGACTGGGCCCGACTTCGTGTCGGGCGCGCGGAGCGCAATCGCATCACCAGCCTTTCGGGCGATGTTGTCGATCGGTGAAGGGCACATGAGGTGCACCGGGCGGGACGGCTACCCGAGCGCGGATCTGCGGTAGTCGCTGGGACTGCATCCGAATCGAGCACGAAAGGCCCGGCTGAAGTGCGCGGCGTCGGAGAAGCCCCAACCGAAGGCGATGTCGGAAATCGAGATGTTCGACAGAGTCGGATCGACGAGTTCCCGCCTCGTCCCGTCGAGCCGTTGCGTCCAGATCCACTCGCTGGCCGAGCACGGTTCGTCGGCGAAGGCACGGTGGAGTGTGCTGGGCGACAGGTGGAGCGTCGCAGCGACCGAAGCGACGGAAAGGTCGGGGTCGCGGAGGCGGGCGCGGATCTCCTGTTTGATCGCGGCGAGCCGCCGCGCCGCCAGCTGCGGCGGCGGTGCGTCGAGACCGGTGAATCCGGACAAGCCTGCGACTACGAGGTATTCCACACTTTGCGCTAGCGCCTCCGCCGACTGGGTGGCTATCTCGGTGTCGTCGAGGAGGGTGCGCACCATAGTGAGGAGTAGTTTCCCGGCGCCCTGAGCGCTGGGGACTCGGCGGGCGGTGAGGTCGGCCGTGTTGCGCACGAGGGTGCGCAGCGTCGAGCCCGGCAACCGGAGGACGTATTGCTCGAAGTTGTCGGCGAAGTGGAGTTCGTACGGCCGGGTGGTGTCGTACATCGCGAAGTCGCCGGGTTCGAGTCGGGCGATCCGGTCATCCTGCACGACGAATCCGTTGCCCCGGTTCTGCACACTGACAAGGAAGTAGTCGTCACTGGTCCGCGCGATGCCGGCCGGGGTCCGCAAAACGGACTGGGCCGTGGCCGTGACCTTGGACAACCCGAGCGTCACCAACTGGGCCGCCTCGATCGAGCCATCGATCGAGGCGGCCGCAGCCGAGGAACCCGGCACCTCGCACTGGAGATCGACATACGTCTGGCTAACGGCCCGGGTCCAGAACTCTCTCCGGTCGGCATGGTCCACGGAGTCGGTACTCAGGACGGTTCTCGATGTCGTCCGCCCGGCGGGATCGTGAATCATCTGTTCACCTTCAGACCTACGACGTCTCGACTACCTCGGAGTCGAGCGCTGCGCCGGACCGATGGCTGGTCGACGCCAACATCCCGGTTTCATCGTGGCACCCAAGGTACTCGAAGAACTGCTCGTCGGCCGCCGCCACGGTGACTTCGTGGTACAGGCGGAGCGTGGCCGCCGGGCCCAGAGTGGACAGGTAGCGAAGCGCGGCACCGAAAATCGCGACATGTGTGGGATGGGATTCCGCCCACCGCTCGAGGTCACCGAGGCTGCGCCACCACCTCATCCCGAACGTCTTGTCCAGCGGGTCGCCGTCGTCCGAGAGCACGGTCATGTACCGGTTCGCGAAGCACCCGAGGGGTCGGCCGGCGTCTCGCAGGAAGTTCATTCCGGTGCGGAGGACCGGTTCGACGTCGTTCAGATACAGCGCCCGCTCATCGCCGTCTGCGTCGGTCCAGTCCTGTCCGGAGCGGATCAGGCACAGATTGTCCACGGGATGCACGCGTGTGCGGGGCCCGTCGTGGGTGACGGACGGAGTACCGGAGGGTTCGAGGTTGCTCTCGGCGGCGATGGGAAGCCGGTCACGCATACCGCCCCAGTAGCCGTGCTCGCGGATCTCACCACTGAGGGCCTCGGAGATTCGAGCGACACCCTCGAGTCGGTCGACGGCGGAGAAGAGTGTCTCGAAACGTCGGACCTCGGGGTGAAGGACCTCGACGAAGAAGCCGACGCCGTTGGTGTGGCGCCTCGGTGCGGTCCACTCCGAACCTATTTCGGTGAACCACCGGTTGAACGCCTCGTCATTGGCCCAATACCCGATGACGATCTCCGTCTCGTACCCTCTCTCATCGAGGTAGCGGGCACGTTCGATCCGTGGGGATCCCGCCGCGACGGCGAGTTGTCGTCGCAGGCCTGTCACCGCTTCCTGTGCGACGTGTCGTTTTTCGTTGATCGACTGAACTCCGAAGTAGGCCATTACCACTCGGGTCGTTGAGGTGTCGTAGCGGGCCGTGTACGACGGATATGGCGGGTGGAAATTGTGGGGTGTCCGAACAGGGCACGTCCGCGCCGGGGCCAGGTGCGCCGGGATCGCCGACTCGTAATCAGACATGCTGCCGGGTGAGGGTGCCGTCGAGCGCGAGTTCTTCAGGGAGGCTGTTTACAGCAGCGGATATGGTGTCGTCTCCCTCGAACATTCGGGTCACGCCAGCTTCGTCGGGCGTCCCTGAGATGATGCGATCGCCCGGAGCCTTGTTCAGCCACAACCGGGTTACATCGGGTCGCGCGTAATGTCCGGCGGGATCGGCGGCGGCCTTGGCGACAGCGATCGCGCTTGTGTCGATGTCGGCGTAGACCAGGCCTTCGGTCGACGGGTCGAGGGGCTCGTGCAACAGCTGCCCGTCGGGTCCGAAGATCCGGGCGTATCCACCACCTTCCGACAGCATCGCCCGCTTCGCGTCGTCGGTGCACAACCTCTCCACCATGTCCGCCGAAACCGTGGCGCAGGGCGCGATCACAAAGCTCCCACCCTCGACGGCATACACGCGGCTGGCGGCCGTGTTCACCTCGGGGCCCAACGCATACGCTGCGCCTGGGTAAAGCGAAAAACTGGGCCAGGCACCGACATGAATCTGTTCGTTCTGCGCGTACATGGCGTACTTCGACAGCGGCTGAAGGTGCTCCCAACAGCACAATGCTCCGAGTCGGCCGAGATCGGTGTCGTAGACCGAGAGGTCGGTTCCGTCGCCCTCCCCGTACACGGTCCGTTCCACGTGGGTCGGCTTCAGCTTGCGCCGGGTGGCGATCGTGCGTCCGTCAGCTCCGATGATCCACTGTGCGATGTAGAGGCTGCCCTGGAACCGCTCGCTCAGCCCCATCACGACCATGATGTGGTTGTCGCGTGCGGCGGCGGCGAGGCGATCGGCCTCAACCGATCCGTACTCGAGGGAATTGTCGAAATACCGGCCCGTGAACTGGAGGGCCCAGGCGGGGGAGTCGAGCCAGATGTGAAATGGATAACCGGGTAGGAAGGTCTCCGGGAAGGCGATCAGCTCGGCGCCGGCGTTCGCCGCCTCCTCGATCAGTGCGATGGCCTTGTCGATTGACGCTTCCAAGTTGAGGAAGACCGGTGCGGCCTGGACCGCCGCGGCACGGAAGGAATGATGATGTGACGCCATGAGAATCTCCTCTGCTGGGGAATAGAGAGAAACCTAGGCCTCAGAACACCCCCGCTGTGGCCCCAGTGACGCGACCTTCTTGACTGACAGCCGCACACCACGATGGATCCGGAGCCGGTCATCAGTGCTGCCACCGATTTGGCGATGGCGACCCCGGCATTGGCGCCGAACGCGATGATCACCGTGCGTGTGCTCTCACCGCCGGTGTCCGTCTCGACGGCCAGTGGTCCCGGATCGTGGGCCCTGGTCACCTGTCGAGTCTCACACGAGAATGTGCCGCGAGCACTGGCCGAAACCACGTGCGGCAGCTACTGCGTGTCGGGATGGTCGGCGACTGCTGCCCGAGGCATCGGGCGGTGCCTGGGCGCCGACCCGCCGCAATCGGTCCCCCTCTCGCGGCCAAAATGGGGTTCGCGGGATGACCCGCTCGGCGCTGGGATGCGCCCAGGGACGGCGGCCGGGAGGGTGCTGCACAAACTGGCGCCGCGGAGGAGCCGGCGACCCTGACAGAAGGCCGCGGACTGTACTGACGTGACCTTCACCGGCTTCTGCGACGCGAATGTGCTTGTACTCGAGTGTTGCACGAGACGTGCTGATTTGGCTCGCGCAGGCGGGCCTGGTGCACGCGCGGTGGGCGGATCGCATCCCGGGCGTAATGTTCGAGGACGTGGCGGGGGATCGACCGGACATCCGCGATGATCGTGGCGATGTTACGGCGACGGGGGTTCGATGGGGTCGAAAAGCGGTACCACCGTCGCCGCACGGAGCCGCTCCTTGTGTCGCTGCCGCTCCTCCCATTGCGCCGTCCTGTCGGCGGCCTCGGCTTCTCGTCGCTGCTCGAGCCGCCGCCGTTGCAGAGCGACGGTCATCTGTGTGGCGAGGATATGGCGCCGTAACTCCTCGGCGCGCTCTGCAGCGACAGTGTCACCGAGATGAGTGGCGGCAGTTCGGTCGCACTGGACAAGGAATCCCTCGTAGGTCAGCCTGGACCGGTCGTGCTCATCCAGGCGTGATTCCGCGACCTGTTCGATCAATTGCAAAGGGATACGTAACATTCGGTAATTCATTCGCAAAAGCGTGAGCGGTATCGACCGCAATGTTGTCACGCTCTGGGATGCTAACCCTCGCGGCGGAAACATGTGGATGATCGGCTGCCCGAGGTCGGTGCGCGGGAAGCATCAGCACTGCACGCATGTCGCGCACGGCCGCCGTCCGTGCCGCCCCGAGGGGGTCAGGAGGTACGAGATTTGCCGATATGCCCAGATCGCCAGGAAAGAAGTACCGCCGACCACACAGTGCCGAACGGTCGGTTTGGCATTGTTGGTGGCTACTGCCCCGAGTAGCGTCAACTTCAGCGGCCCGGGCGGCCGCGAAAACATCTGATGCGTGGTCGTCCGCTTCGCGTTCCCCACAGCGCGAATCGAAGGAGTGCGGCCATGATCACATCAGTGGCATCCAACCTGTCAGGTGGGGAGTCTGCAGGCCGTGGTGCGCATCGTCGACGCAGACCTGCCCGCCGCCTGCGGGCCGGAATGTTGACCCTTGCAGCGACCGCCGCGGCAATGATGCTGGTGGCTCCGCACGCCGCAGCTGCGGCCATCAACACCACAACGACAGTCTCGATCCAGGGTATGGCTGCGACGACGTGCCCAGTCACCTTGACCGCCCAGCTTGCGCCCGCTTTCACCGGTGGCACGGTCGCATTCAAGGAGGGCAGGGCAATGCCACGCTCGGCGCCGCGGCGGCCGTGACGAAGGAACCGCCAGTATCCAGCACACCTTCGGGGCCGAATCGACTAGCCTCCAGCGGTTTTGACTGATTGAATTTCGGCCGTTGCGGGTAGTCCGGTAGTTCGCGCGCGGGCATCCGTTTCGGGGTATGCCCGCGCGGGGCGAGTCCGGCCGGGGCGCCGAGCGGACCACAGACGGAAAGTTCCGGGACGGGGGTGGCCGGGAGCGAGGAGCGATGCAATGACCACAGCGGGCGGTCCGAGCTCGAGCAGTCTGGCGGATGTCATCGACACCATCTTGGACAAGGGCCTGGTCATCGACGCCTACGTGCGGGTCTCGCTGGTCGGTATCGAGCTGCTGACGATCGATGCCCGTGTCGTGGTCGCCAGTGTCGACACCTATCTGCGGTTCGCCGAGGCGGCGAACCGGCTGGCGATCGGCAGCGAACCGAAGGGTCTGTCCGACCTGGTCTCCGACGTCAAGGGCAGCGGCAGCACCAAATCCAAGACCAAGGGTGTCCTCGAGGGCGTGGGGGAGACCCTCGGTGAGCTGCTCGGCGGATCATCCGGCGGCGAACGCGAACCGGCACCGCGGCGGAGACAAAAATGACCTCCCCGGAGGACACCGACGACACCGAGGGCGCTGCGGCGTCCGTGATCTACGTGTATGCAATCGTGCCCGCGGACGTGCAACCGGAAGAGGATGCGACCGGTATTCACGATGCCCCGATCGAGAGTGTCACGCACGGCGACATCGCGGCCTTGGTCAGCGAGATCGACCCGGACCACCGACTCGGCACCTCCGCGGATCTGCAGGCCCACGCCCGCATCCTCGACGGCACCTCGCACGTGGCCCCGGTGCTGCCGCTGCGGTTCGGTGCCGTCGTGTCCGACCGCGACGCCGTGATCAACGAGTTGCTCGCCGAACATCACGACGAGTTCGCCTCGGCTCTCGACGAACTCGAGGGTTTCGCGCAGTACATGATCAAGGGCCGCTACGTCGAGGAGAGCATCGTTCGGGAGATCGTCGACGAAAGCCCGAAGGCTACCGCCCTGCTCGAGTCGATCCGCGGCCAACCCGAGGAGCTCACCCGGGACGCCCGGATGGCTCTGGGCGAGATCATCGGCCACGCCCTCGAGGCCAAGCGGGAGACGGACACCCGTATCACTCTCGACGCGTTGTCACCGCTGACCGACACCGTCACCGTTCGCGAACCCACCCACGACGAGGACGCCGTCCAGATCGCGATCCTCCTCGAGGTCGACCGGCAAGACGCACTCGAGCAGACGGTGGGAGAGCTGGCCGCACGCTGGGACAACCGGGTGACGATGCGCATCCTCGGCCCCATGGCCCCCTACGACTTTGTGGTGAGACCGAAACCGGAGGGCTGACGAACGATTCTGTGGCGTGCAGCATTCGAGGAGTCTGTGTTCATCGTTGCAGTCGGTGACGCGCTGTGAGCACAGGACTCCTTTCGTGGTCGACGATGCGTGTTCTGCCGCTGATCGTCGGAACATTCGCGGTGCGGTGCGGTGCTCCCGGCGGCAGTCGAGGGCCTCCGCGGTGGCCGGTATGAGGAGTGGTGGGCGCACCCCAGGGCGGGTGTCGCGGTGGACCGGCCTAGATGTTGCACGTTCAGCAGGCACGACATCGCGGTGAGCAGTTGTTACTCGGAGCGTTCCCGCCGTTGCCGGTGTTGGAGCGGCAGAATGTCGGGGGTTTGACGCATACCGTGGCGGGTTTGTTGAGCCTCGGTCCCGGGGTACCGCTCAGCGGCCTGGGTCTGCGGGGTCGGGGCTGTGTAGTGCGTACCGGCCGGGGCCGGTGGCCTTGGCCCGGTACATCGCCCGGTCGGCGTGATGAATCAGCTCGTGCGGGGAGACGGCGGCACCGGTGACGGCGATCCCGACACTCGCCGTGATCGGGGCAGCCCCCGGGTGCGGGTCCACGGTGGCGATCAGGTCGGCGATCGCGGTCGCCTCCGCGGGACCGGTGACGGCCGGGCACAGGATCAGGAATTCGTCGCCGCCCAGGCGCGCCACGGTGTCGGTGGGCCGGACCAGGGACCGCAGGCGGTCGGCGAGTCGGACCAGGGCGGCGTCGCCGCCGGCGTGCCCCAGTCGGGCGTTGAGGCGGCGGAAGTTGTCCAGGTCGATCACCAGCACCGCGACCCGAATGCCGGTGTGCGCCGCCTGGTCGAGGGCGGCGGTGATCCGCTCCAGGGCCAGGGTGCGATTCGGCAACCCGGTGAGCGGGTCGTGCAGGCTCTGATGCCGCAACCGCTCCTCCACGCCGAGTCGGTCGATCGCGGTGGACAGTACCGCGGCCACCGCGGACACAAACGCCACCTCACGCTCCGGGGCGACACGCGGTCGGGCGAAATGGGCGGTCAGCACTCCCCAGATCGGATCGTGCCCGATCGGCACGCCGATGCCGCTGCCCAGCCCGTGCGCGGCCATATCCGCGCTGGCGAACCGTCGCTCGCGGGCGCGGTCCGGGCAGCACACCACCACCGCCTCGGCGGCCGCGTACCCGGTCAGCGAGCCGCAGCCGGCGGCGACGGTGCTCGGGCGCGGCCCGGGTCCGTGGTAGCCGAGCACCGGCAGGGCCGCCCCGCCGGTACCGTGCACCCGGGCGACCGCCGCGCACCGCGGCCCCAGCAGCGCGGTGACCATCCCGGTCGCCGCGGTCAGGAGCGTGTCGAGGTCGGCGGTGACCGCGAGCCGGCTCAGTTCGGCGAGTACGTGTTGTTCCCGGCACCGGCGGTCGGCGTCCGCGAGAGCGGCGAGCAGCGGGTGTTCCCGCTCGCCGGAGGTGGACGGCTCCCGGGCGATCGCCCCGATCAGCAGTGGCCGCCCGTCCGTGTCGCGTTCGGTGACGAAAACCGACAGGACCGTCGGGATCGGTGTTCCGGTGCGTAGGTGCCGCAGCTCCGTTTGCCCGCACCACCGACCATGTTCGGTCAGGGCGGCGGAGACTTCCGGTGCCTGTTCCACCACGGTGTCGGTGCAGACGTCGGCGACCGTGTGCCCGAACGCCTCGCCGCCGTCCGGGAATCCGAGCAGGGCGGCGCCGGCCGGGTTGAGGTACCGGAGGCGGCCCGACCTGAATTCCCACAGTCCTACGGGGGTCGGTGCGCATTCCAGTGCGGCGGCCAGCTGCGCCGACATCGCCGCGCCCGGGAACGATCCCGTTTCGGATCGGGTCCCCTCTTCGGGGAACCCGGATTGTCCGGCGCCCTCCGGCACCCGGCATGGTTCGGATAATTCAGTCACTACTGGTCGGTTTCATTCTCGTTCAACAGCTTTCAGTGAATTGGTATGTCGCACCGGATGGCGCATTCGTTTCGCGTGAAGGCCGCCCAGGCGGCGCGGACATGCCGAGGCGGAGATGTCCTGGGGCCCGATGCCCTACGCCGCGGGCTCCCTGCTGATCCATGGGTGCGGGGTGTGGTTTCGGGCAAGTCGCGCTGATCAACGAGCTGGTGACGAGGCCGTATCTGGTGTTCATCCGGGTCGTCTCCGTGAGGGTGTCCTTTGTATATGCTGCGGCCGGGAATTTCCGAGACCAGTCACTCTCGTGCACGGTGAGATGAAAATGCAGAAACGGGACCCTCAGATATCCGATGTCGGCAAAATCACGTGTACATACTGCGAGGCCCACATTCTCGAACCGCGCTTCGCGCAAGGTTATTCTGGGGTCGACCGGCCTGATTTCGAGGTGACAATTTCGACTCGACTGCGTAATCGCCCGCCGACCGGGCACCCCGCAGGCCGAGCTCGCCTGCCGGCGGAGGATGGCGGTAGGGACAGGCGTCACCTGGCCGGTGATCGTACTGATCGGGGCGGTGGCCCGGCTGCCCCAGGTGAGCCGGGTCACCGCTGGCCTGGATTGCTCGGTCGGTCGGCTCGGTCGGATGCCGCCGCCGAAGGTGACGCTCAGTCACCTGCCTCGAACGCGACGTCGAAGTTGATTCCTGCAGAACCCATCAGAATTCACGCCTTTCCTGGTGATGAATCCACGGGTTCGTCGATCCCCGCTTACCATGCCTATCGCGCTCGGGGCTGGGAAGCGTTTCGCAAAAAAAGCGAATTTCTCACATAATGAAATTAACAACCGCCCATAATGTTCTGTGCAAATTAACGACCGCCCATAATGTTCCTGGGTAATCAATTTGGGAAATGGGGGCAACTCCGAATTACTCGGCGCGTTTGTCTCTCGTGTGTATTTGCGTGATCCACGAGATTACGGAGGTGGGACCACACGTGGGCTACGGCGGGGTGGGCGAGCGCTCGACCTCGGTCCGCGCGCGGCGGGGCGCCCCGCCGGCCGAAGGGGTTCGGCGACCGAGCGGGGCTGGCTGCCCGGTCCACCTTCGCGGCGCGGGCAGCGTACTGAGCGGGTACCCGCAGATAACTGCGATACGCGGGTATCCCCGACGGCCCGCGGTCGTACCGTGCGGTCCTGTCCGATGTGACGCGGTGACGAACGTACTGCTCGCCGAACACGACGACGAGTTCGCCTCCGCCCTCGCGGAACTCGAGGGCTTCGGCAGATTGAGCGGAGCGGCCCCGGGGTAGTCGGCGGAACGAAGGCACCACCCACCGACCACGGCCCCATCCTTTTCGCCGACGCCGGCGCCGAGGTGCACCACATCTTCTCGACAACAAGGGGTTGGGCGATGACAGGCAAAGGTCAGATGGCGTTGGCCGTGGGTGCCGGGTACATGCTGGGCCGCACGCACAAGATGAAGTTGGCGTTGATGCTCGCGGGTGCCGGAGCATCCAGTCGGTTTCCTTCCGGATCACTGGGTGTTCTCGGACAAGGAGGAAGGCTGCTCGCGAACTCACCCGAGGTTGCCAAGCTCGGCGAGACGGTCCGCAAGGAATTGATGAACGCGGCGAAGACGGCCGCGGTGACCGCGGCCAGTCGTCGCATCGACTCGCTGAACTCCCGGTTGCAATCGGGCGGTGACGAGATCCCGGACGGGAAGAGGTCCAATCGCAGGCGTCGTGAGGAGCCTGAGGACGACTACGACGACGAGGAGTACGCAGAGGTCGAGGAGGAGCCCGACGCAGACGAGGACGAGGGTTCCGAGGAGGAGGCGCCTCGCGCCCGGAAGCGTCCGGCCCCGCGCCGCCGCTCCTCGAGTAGTGGTGGTTCCCGGCCGACCCGGTCCCGGTCGTCGACGAAGAAGGACGACGAGGACGAGACCCCCACCCGTGTCCGGAAGTCGCGCGCGAAGGCGACGACCGATGTCATCCCCATTCGACGCACCCGGAAGTGATCAGCGATGACCTCGAATCTCGACAGTGCGGCGAAGAAGCTGCGCAAGAATGTCTCCGGTGCGTCCGGTGAGGCCGCCTCGGTGTCACCGCTGCAGAAGGCGGCGCAGGGCCTGCTCGGCACCGTGACCGACAAGGCGTTATCCACCGTCTCGGACAAGGTGGCGGGCGCGACCGGCCGGCTGACCGACTACGCCGAGGGCGGCGGTGGCAGCCTGCTGTCCGCGGTCACCGGAAACGGCAACGGCAACGGTGACGGGAACGGGAAGGGCGACGGCAAGTCACTGTTCTCCGGGCTGACCGACAAGGTGAAGGACACGGCGTCGGATGTGAAGGACGCGGTCACCGGCGGCGGCGGTGGTGGTGGCGGTAAGGGCAAGAAGCTCAAGTTGACCAACATCGTCGAAACGATCGATGTCGGTGTGCCGGTCCAACTGGCGTATAACCAGTGGACCCAGTTCGCCGACTTCCCCTCGTTCATGAAGAAGGTCGAGCGGGTGGAGCAGGAAGCGGACGAGAAGCTCGAGTGGAAAGCGAAGATCTTCCTTTCGCATCGCACCTGGGAGGCGTCGATCCTCGAGCAGGTCCCGGATGAGCGGATCGTGTGGCGGTCGAAGGGTGCCAAGGGTTTCATCGACGGTGCGGTGACGTTCCACGAGGTGACTCCCGATCTCACCCGGATTCTTCTGATCCTCGAGTATCACCCGAAGGGGTTGTTCGAGAGGACGGGAAACCTGTGGCGGGCGCAGGGTCGGCGAGCGCGTTTGGAGTTGAAGCACTTCGGTCGTCACGTCATGACCCAGTCCGTTCTCCATCCCGACGAGATAGAGGGGTGGCGCGGAGAAATCCGGGACGGCAAGGTCGTCGAGCCCGAGGAAGTGGAACCAGAAGACGAGCAGGACGAAGCGCAGCTGGACGAGGGCGAAGAGGACGAGACCGAGGAGCCCGCTGAAACAGACGAGACCGGGGGCGAGTACGAGGAGCCGGAGGAAACGGACGAAGGCGAGGAGCCGGAGGAAACAGGGGAGGACGAGGCCGAGGAAACGGACGAGTACGAGGAACCCGAGGAGGACACCGAGGAGCCGGAGGAAACAGACGAGACCGAGGCTGAGGAGCCCGAGGAGGAGGCTGAGGAGCCCGAAGAGGAGACCGAGGAGGAGGCTGAGGAGCCCGAAGAGGGGACCGAGGAGGCATCACCGCCGCCAGCACGTCGTGGCCGCCCGCGTAAGACCGCGGCCGCGAGTGAGGACAAGGCGCCGGCACGCCGGGGTCGCCCGCGCAAGACGGCGGCCGCGAGTGAGGACAAGGCGCCGGCACGCCGTGGCCGCCCACGCAAGACCGCGGCCAAGTCCGCCGGTTCGAAGCAAGGAGCGCGGCGATGACGTCGATACAACCCGCAGGTCGTGGCGGTGGCGGGGGCGGAGTCAGCGGCGGGCCCAGCTCGAGCAGCCTCGCCGACGTCATCGACACCATCTTGGACAAGGGCCTCGTGATCGACGCGTACGTGCGCGTGTCGCTGGTCGGCATCGAGCTGCTGACGATCGACGCCCGCGTCGTTGTCGCCAGCGTCGACACCTACCTGCGGTTCGCGGAAGCGGTGAACCGGCTCGAGATCGGCAGCGAGCCCAAGGGGCTGACGGACCTGGCTGGAGGCGGCGATGGCGACTCTGAATCGAAAACCCAGGGCGCACTCGGAGCCGCCGGCGAAAAACTCGGCGACCTCCTCGGCGGCGGACAGGAAGAACCTCAGCGCGAACGGGTTTCACGCAAGTCCACTCGCGAGGACAAGTGATGTCAAATCGTCCCGCTGGTCGTCTGCGCGACACCGGCGACGGCGCGCAGAAACGTCGGAACAGAACACCAACGACACACCCGAGGCCACGTCCCAACGGTGTCTACGTGTACGGCATCGTGCCGACGGTGACCGGCGTCCGAGGAGCCGACCGGTCGGACCGTTTCGCGCAGGGGTGGGCGCGTCGAATTACTCAGTCCTTAGCGGTCTCTGCTGGATTGAGCGTCCGGGGTTCCGGGGTAGTCCGGTAGGCCGCACGTACACCTCCATTTCGGTACTGCACCGGGACGAGCTGGACGCGGCGAGAGCGCCGAGCGGGCCGAGAAACGACCGGTACCGCCACGCGTCACCGAGCCGCCCGCACGCGGTGTTGCGGGAGGGGCGAGAGCGGGGCAGGGAGGAGCGAGGAGATGACCACAGCGGGCGGGCCGAGTTCGAGCAGTCTGGCCGACGTCATTGACACCATCTTGGACAAGGGCCTGGTCATCGACGCATACGTGCGGGTCTCGCTGGTCGGTATCGAACTGCTGACCATCGACGCCCGGGTCGTGGTCGCCAGTGTCGACACCTATCTGCGATTCGCGGAGGCGGCGAACCGGCTGGCGATCGGCAGCGAGCCGAAGGGGCTGTCCGATCTGGTGTCGGGCGGGACGGAGAAGATTGCGAAGTCGAAGACGAAGAGTGCGATCGAGGAGAAGCTCGGCGGGCTGCTGGGCGGGCAAGAGGAACCGGAACGGGAACGGGCGTCGCGCAAGTCGACTCGAGGTGACAGGTGATGGTTACGGAGCAGACGAAGAACCAGCACAGCGAGAACGCAGAGAAGTCGGACAAGAGGCAGACGACGGGGGTGTACGTCTACGGCATCGTCCCGGCCGACGTCGAACCCGGGGGCGACGCGACCGGGGTCGCCGACGGGAAGGTGGACGTCGTCACGGACGGTGACATCGCCGCCCTGGTCAGCGAAATATCCGTGAACCGTCCACTGGGCAGACCCGAAGACCTCCGTGCTCACGCGAACGTGCTGGACGGGACGTCCCGGGTGGCGGCGGTGCTGCCTCTGCGGTTCGGTGCGGTGCTCACCGACGCCGACGCCGTGAAGGAGGAACTGCTTTCGGCGCATGCGGACGAGTTCGCGGCGGCCCTTCAACAACTGGAGGGCAAGGCCCAGTACGTGGTGAAGGGCCGGTACGTGGAGCAGGTGATCCTGCGGGAGATCCTCGACGAAAACGAGCAGGCGGCGCAGTTGCGTGACGAAATCCGGGACAAGTCGGAGGCCGCCGGCCGCCAGGCGCGGATGGCGCTCGGGGAACTGGTGAACAACGCGATCGCCGGCACGCGCGAGGAAGACACCCGCAAGACGGTCGAGGCCCTGGGCGACCTCACCGACTCCGTCAACCGCCGCGAACCCACGCACGAGGAGGAGGCCGTGCACGTGGCGGTCCTCGTCGACGTGGACCGGCAGGACGGACTGGAGCGGGCGGTGGGAGCGCCGGCCGAGGAGTGGGACGGCCGGGTCGAGATAAAGCTGCTCGGGCCCATGGCCGCCTACGACTTCGTGGTCACCCAGAATCCGGCGGGGCAGGGCTGAACCAAGATGCGCGATCAACTCCCCGACCACGTCGAGGTCCCACAGCCCTGAAGCACCCCACAGCACCGGGCGTCTCGAACCACGCCGGCGGTGAAGGCGATCGAGGACGATCGCCAGGCGCACTCAGTACGAGGCCGGCGATCGCCACACCCTCACCCCGAAGGCGCGCGAAGGTCGCGGCCGTGCTGGTGCGGGCGGGCTTGGTCACCACCCGCTCCTCAACAGCGACCGGGCGGTCGTCGACCCCGAGCTCCATCCGCGCGGGTCGCCATCGCGTCCCGGGCCGGTCAGTGGTCTGCTCATCGCTTACCTCCGTGCGCGGGAGCGGCGCGCAGGTTTCGAAAAGAAACGTCCTTCACGTGAGGCCGCTCGGGCTCCGGCGTCTCCGCGGGCGAACGTCGTCACTTACCGGCCCGTGAATCGATACAGTCCCGAAGATGGCGCCAGTCCACCATCAGGATCGGCGGCGGCAGCACCGAGACGCTCGCACTCAACTCGCCCCGCCCGGGGAGCCGGGCGAGGAACTCCTCGCCCGGGCGGTGACTGCCGCCCTGACACAGGGCGCGTCCTGGGCGCAGATCGGCGCACGGCTCGGGGTTCCCGATCTCTGCGCACCGGACCGCGAGTGTTCCGACCGTCAGGGGCAGGACGCGATCGTCGACCACAAAAACGCGCGACACGTGCAGCGGCTGTGCCGGGCGCTCGGGATCTCCCGCTCGGGTCCCTACAAGCACCTGGCTACTGAGCCGGCCCGGGTCGAGCGCCAGGCCGACGAGGCCACGACGGTCGCCGAGAGCCGCGCCATCCATACCGAGCAGCGCAGCGCGTACGGCGCTCCCGCCCGCATGCCGAACTCCGGTCCTGCGGACGCAGGATCAACCGCAAGCGGGTGGCCCGGCTGATGCGAATCCACCACGTCGTGGGCCGGCACCTGCGCCGCAGCAAGCGCACGACGATCGCGGACAAGTCGGCGCCAGCCGTCCCGGACCTGATCAGATAGTGGTGGATTCCCTGATCCTGGTGCGCCTGATCATCTGCCGCTCCTGATGGGGGCGCTAACCAACCCGGCGGAGCTGGCGCTGGCCGATGTCGAGTCGCAACTAACTGGCTCCGTCGCCGAGATAGGTGTTGAGAACTCGTGCAATGTCCGCCAAAGCTCGCGGCGTGGTCATGTGAATGTGCGTGGCATCGATGGGATAGTACTTGAGGGAACCGGATATGTATGGCTTCCAGCAGCTGTCGGCAAGCTCTTCGGTCATGCCGTCGGCTGCAGCGGCGGCGAAATAGACCACGTCTCCGTCGAACGCGGGGGGTTGATAATTGGCGACCAGCCGTGGCGCGTCATTGAATGATGCGACGATCCGCTTCACATGTGATGACTGGAGAAACTCGAATGCTCCAGTCCGCATGTGGATCAGTTCGGTCGCGTGTTCAGGCGACATGGGTGCTCCCGCGGCATCGAAGTCTTCGGCATCGAATCCAATCAGATCGGATAGCTCGACCAGAATGTCTCTTACGGTGAATTCTGGGGCCGCAGCCGATTCCGCTTCGCGTAACCGGCTGTCCAGCATCGCTAGCAGTGAGACCCTTTGCCCCAGATGGCGAAACCGTGTGCCTACGGCGTGGGCGATGACTCCGCCCAATGACCAGCCGAGTAGGTGATATGGGCCGTGTGGTTGCACGGCCTGGATCTCCCGGACGTACTGCTCCACCAGCTGCTCGATCGACCGGGGATGCGGGTCATCTTCGACAAGTTCGGGGGACTGGAGCCCGTACATTCGCCGTCCCGGTTGGATATGTGGAGCCAAACCTGCGTAACACCAAGCTAATCCGCTGGCTGGGTGTATGCAAAAGATAGGGTCTGAATTCCCGGTTGATCTGATCGGCAACAGGACGTCGAACGCCGAAGGTCCGGTCGGTGCAAGATGTGTCGAATCGTCGGAGACTGCCTCGACTTTACTGGCGATCGACTCCACCGTGGAGTCAGCAAAGAGCCACGTAACTTGGATCTCGACGCCGAGAGCCTCTCGCAGCCGCGCACTGACCCGGGTGGCGAGCAGCGAGTTGCCGCCGAGGGTGAAGAAGTCGTCGTCGAGTCCGACCCGCTCGTGGCCGAGGACGTCGGCGAAGATGCCGGCGACGATTCCTTCCACGGCGGTGGTCGGTGGCCGGTACTGGGGTGTTGGTAGTACGGGTGCGGGGAGTGCGCGGCGGTCGATCTTGCCGTTGGTGGTCAGGGGTAGTGCGTCGAGGATGGTGATGGGGTTGGGCAGCATGTAGTCGGGGAGGTGTTCGGCGGCGAAGGTGTGGATGGCGGTGGGGGCGACGTGGGCGCCTGGGGTGGGCACGACGTAGGCCACCAGTTGTTCGGTGGCTGGGCCTTTGTGTACCGTCACCGCGGCGTGGGTGATGTCGGGGTGGGTGGTGAGGGTGGCTTCGATTTCGCCGAGTTCGATGCGGTGGCCGCGGATTTTGACTTGGAGGTCGCGGCGGCCGAGGAATTCGAGGGTGCCGTCGGGGTGCCAGCGGACGAGGTCGCCGGTGCGGTACATGCGTTGGCCGGGTGGGCCGTAGGGGTTGGCGACGAAGCGTTCGGCGGTCAGGGCGGGTCGGCCGTGATATCCCCGGGCGAGTTGGATCCCGGCCAGGTGCAGTTCTCCGGTCACGCCGATCGGTACCGGATGTAAGCGGTGGTCCAGTACGTAGGCGTGGCAGTTGGTCTGGGGTGTGCCGATGGGTACCACTGACTCTTCGGGCTGGGTGCAGCGATGGCAGATGACGCTGACGGTGGTTTCGGTGGGCCCGTACTGGTTCCACACCGTCGCCGGACCGAACTGCGCCAACTGCGCGACCGTCTGCCCGGACAGCATTTCACCGCCGAGGTAGACCACCTTCAGCCCACCGAGAGCGTCCGACGACCGGCTCGCCATCAGACTGGTTAGCACTGTTGGCACGGACGCCATGTGGGTGACCTTCTGAGCCCGGATGAGTTTGGCCAGGTAGTCGGGGTCGCGTTGGCCGTCGGGCCCTGCCAACACCACGCATCCGCCGACCTGCAGCGGTGCGAAGAGGTCGGGGGTGGAGGCGTCGAAGGTCACCGCGTTGCTCTGCAGGAGGCGGTCACCGGCGCGGTGATCGAACGCCTCCACCACCCACCGAACCTGATTGGTGATTGCGGTGTGGGCCACGGTCACTCCCTTCGGGCGGCCGGTCGATCCCGAGGTGAACATCACGTATGCCGTGTTCTGTGGGCGCAGTGGTGCGCGGCGGTCGGCGTCGGTCACCGGCGCCGCGGACATCCGTGACAGATCGATGGTGTCGGTGTGGAGGACCGGTACCGGGTCCGGCAGATCGATGTGGTCGTCGTGGGTGGTGGTCAGCATGCAGGTTGGTTGTGCCACTGCGAGAATGAAGTGGGTGCGTTCGGCTGGGTGGTCGGGGTCGATGGGTAGATATGCTCCACCGGCGGTGAGGGTAGCGTAGACTCCGACGACGAAGTCGAGGGAGCGGCGCATCCGCAGTGCCACGATGGTTTCCGGGCCTACTCCTTCTGTGATCAGGTGTCGGGCGAGACGGTTGACGCGTGCGTTGAACTCGGCATAGGACAGGCACCGGTCCCCATCCACCACCGCGGGCGCGTCGGGTGTGCGGGCGGCCTGCGCACCGAATATCGACACCAGTGTGTCGGTGGTTGGAGCATGATCGGTGTGGTTCCAGTCCGCGAGGATCAGCTGTTTTTCGGTGGGGTCGAGGAGATCGATGTCGCCGACCGGGCTGTCGGGATCGGCGACCGCAGCGTCGAGGAGGCGAGTGAACCGGTCGGCGAACCCGCGGACGGTGTCCTCGTCGAACAGGTCGGCTGTGTAGGTGAACGCTGCGTTCAGCCCGGTGGGTGCGCCCTTGTCATAATAACGTTCGCTGATGGTGAGGGTCAGGTCGAACTGGGTGGCGGCGTGGTCGATGTCCTCGATACGGGCGTTCAGCCCGGCCAATTCCAGTTTCGGGTGCTCCTGGTTCTGGAGGACGAGCATCACCTGGAACAGTGGGTGTCGGGTGGTCGATCGTGCCGGGTTGAGGGCCTGTACCACCCGTTCGAACGGCACGTCGGCGTGCTCGAACGCGGCCAGGTCGGTTTCCCGGACCGTCGAGAGCAGCGTGGTGAAGTTGCTGGCGCCGTCGACCGGGGTTCGCAGCACTAGTGTGTTGACGAACATGCCGACCAGGTCGTCGAGGGCTGGGTCGCCGCGGCCGGCGACAGGGGTGCCGATCGCGACATCGCCGGTGCCCGACATCCGGGCCAGGAACACCGCGAATGCGGTGTGCAGCACCATGAACAACGTCGCGGAGTGTTCTCGTGCGATCTCAATGAGCGAGAGGTGGGTCTCTGCGCCGAGTGTAAACGCGTGTGTCCGTCCACGGTGCGACACCATGGGCTGGGTGCGGTCACGCGGCAATTCGAGCTGATCCGGTAGCCCGGTGAGTGTGGAACGCCAGTAGGTCAGCTGCTGTGCGAGCACCGAGTTCGGGTCGTCGTCGGACCCGAGGAGTTCGCGTTGCCACAGGGTGTAGTCGGCGTACTGAACCGCTAGCGGTGGCCACGAGGGCGGGTGTCCGCCTGTGCGGGCCGTGTAGGCGGCCATGAGATCCCGGGCCAGCGGGGCGATCGAGGAGCCGTCGGCGCAGATGTGGTGCAGCACCACGGCGAGCACATGCTGATCGTCGGCTGTCTCGAACACGGCGGCCCGCACCGGCACCGATTCTGTGACATCGAACTCGGCCGAGGCCATCGCGGTCAGCCGCGCGGCGAGTTCGTTCTCGGTCACGGCGGCGGTGACGAATCCGCCGCTGACCTCTGCCGCCGGGACAACCACTTGGTGCGGGCCGGTGTCGGATTCGGGGTAGATCGTCCGCAGGGTCTCATGTCGGTCCACGACGTCGCCGAGAGCCGCGCTCAGCCCGGCCGCGTCCATGGTTCCCGACAGGCGCAGGGCGAATGGGATGTTGTAGACCGGTGAGTGTGGGTCGAATCGGTTGAGGAACCAGATCCGTTGCTGTGCATACGATAGCGGTATGTGTTCGGGCCGGGTCCGCGGCAGCAGCGGTGCGCGTGCGCTTGTAGCCGTCCGGGACTCGAGCCACTTCGACAGTGCCTGCACCGACGACGCCTCGAACAACACCCGCATCGGCACCCGCACATCCAACGTCACACCCAGCCGCGACACCGCTTGCGTCGCAAGCAGCGAGTTGCCGCCGAGGGTGAAGAAGTCGTCGTCGAGTCCGACCCGTTCGCGGCCGAGGACATTGGCGAACACCCCGGCAACGACACCCTCCACCACCGTCATCGGCGCCCGGTATTGTGGCGCCGGCAACACCGGTACCGGCAACGCCCGCCGATCCACCTTCCCACTCGCCGTCAACGGCAACCGATCGACGACGGTTATCGGCGAGGGCACCATGTAGTCGGGGAGGCGGTCCGCGACCATCGCGCGGACACGAGCCGGGTCGAGGTGGGCGCCGTCACGGGAGACGACGTAGCCGACCAACCGGTCCCCGGTGTGGTGATCGTGGTGCACCGCGGCGGCAGCCTGGGTGACGTCGGGATCAGCCGCCAGAGTTGCTTCGATTTCGCCGAGTTCGATGCGGTGGCCGCGGATTTTGACTTGGAGGTCGCGGCGGCCGAGGAATTCGAGGTTGCCGTCGGGGTGCCAGCGGACGAGGTCGCCGGTGCGGTACATGCGTTCGCGGGGTGGGCCGTAGGGGTTGGCGACGAAGTGTTCGGCGGTCAGTCCGGGCGCGCCGTGATAACCCCGCGCCAGCTGCACCCCAGCCACATACAACTCGCCCACCACCCCTATCGGCACCGGATGCAAGCGGCGGTCCAACACGTAGGCGTGGCAGTTGGTCTGGGGTGTGCCGATGGGTACCACTGACTCTTCGGGCTGGGTGCAGCGGTGACAGATGACGCTGACGGTGGTTTCGGTGGGCCCGTACTGGTTCCATACCGTTGCCGGACCGGACTGGGTCAATCGCGTCACCGTGCGCCCGGACAGTGTTTCACCGCCGAGGTAGATCACCCGCACACTGCGGAGAACGTCGGGTGGTCGGCTGGCCATCAGGGCGGTCAGTACGGTCGGTACCGAGGACATGTGGGTAATCGCCTGGGTGTGAATGAGTTCGGCGAGGTAGTCGGGGTCGCGTTGGCCGTCGGGCCCTGCCAACACCACGCATCCGCCGACCTGCAGCGGAGCGAAGAGGTCGGGGGTCGACGCGTCGAAGGTCACCGCGTTGCTCTGCAAAAGACGGTCACCGAAGCCGTAATCTGACGCAACCCACTGCACCTCGTTGGCGATTGCGGTGTGGGCCACGGTCACTCCCTTCGGGCGGCCGGTCGATCCCGAGGTGAACATCACGTATGCCGTGTTCTGTGGGCGCAGTGGTGCGCGGCGGTCGGCGTCGGTCACCGGCGCCGCGGACATCCGTGACAGATCGATGGTGTCGGTGTGGAGGACCGGTACCGGGTCCGGCAGATCGATGTGGTCGTCGTGGGTGGTGGTCAGCATGCAGGTTGGTTGTGCCACTGCGAGAATGAAGTGGGTGCGCTCGGCTGGGTGGTCGGGGTCGATGGGTAGGTAAGCCCCACCGGCGGTGAGGGTCGCATAGACTCCGACGACGAAGTCGAGGGAGCGGCGCATCCGCACTGCCACGATGGTTTCCGGGCCCACACCCTGGGTGATCAAGCGTCGGGCGAGACGGTTGACGCGTGCGCTGAACTCGGCATAGGACAGGCACCGGTCCCCATCCACCACCGCGGGCGCGTCGGGTGTGCGGGCGGCCTGCGCACCGAATATCGACACCAGTGTGTCGGTGGTTGGAGCATGATCGGTGTGGTTCCAGTCCGCGAGGATCAGCTGTTTTTCGGTGGGGTCGAGGAGGTCGATGTCGCCGACCGGGCTGTCGGGATCGGCGACCGCAGCGTCGAGGAGGCGAGTGAACCGGTCGGCGAAGCCGCGGACGGTGTCCTCGTCGAACAGGTCCTGCGCGTAAGTCAGCGCGGCGGTCAGACCGCAAGCGGCACCATCCCGATCTACGCGTTCACTTACCGTCAGCGTGAGGTCGAACTGGGTGGCGGCGTGGTCGATGTCCTCGATACGGGCGTTCAGCCCAGCCAATTCCAGTTTCGGGTGCTCCTGGTTCTGGAGGACGAGCATCACCTGGAACAGTGGGTGTCGGGTGGTCGATCGTGCCGGGTTGAGTGCCTGTACCACCCGTTCGAACGGCACGTCGGCGTGCTCGAACGCGGCCAGGTCGGCTTCCCGGACCGTCGAGAGCAGGTCGGTGAAGTTGCTGGCGCCGTCGACCGGGGTTCGCAGCACCAGTGTGTTGACGAACATGCCGACCAGGTCGTCGAGGGCTGGGTCGCCGCGGCCGGCGACAGGGGTGCCGATCACGATATCGCCGGTGCCCGATATCCGGGCCAGGAACACCGCGAACGCGGTGTGCAGCACCATGAACACGGTCGCGGTGTGCTGTCGTGCTAGTGCGGCTGCCGCGCCGTGGGTGCGTGCGTCGATGGTGAACGTGTGTGTTCGTCCACGGCGGGTGACGGCAGGCCGTGTTCTGTTCCCGGGCAGCTCGAGCTGTTCCGGTAGACCATCCAAAGTCGTGCGCCAGTAGGTCAGCTGCTGTGCGATCGACGAATCGGGGTCGTCCTCGGACCCGAGGAGTTCGCGTTGCCACAGGGTGTAGTCGGCGTACTGGACCGCCAGCGGTGGCCACGAGGGCGGGTGTCCGCCAGTGCGGGCCGTGTAGGCGGCCACGAGATCCCGGGCCAGCGGGGCGATCGAGGAGCCGTCGGCGCAGATGTGGTGCAGCACCACGGCGAGCACATGCTCATCGTCGGCCGTCTCGAACACGGCGGCCCGCACCGGCACCGATTCTGTGACATCGAACTCGGCCGAGGCCATCGCGGTCAGCCGCGCGGCGAGTTCGTTCTCGGTCACGGCGGCGGTGACGAATCCGCCGCTGACCTCCGCCGCCGGGACAACCACTTGGTGCGGGCCGGTGTCGGATTCGGGGTAGATCGTCCGCAGGGTCTCATGTCGGTCCACGACGTCTGCGATCGCTGCCAGCAGTGCGGCCGTGTCCATGGTTCCCGACAGGCGCAGGGCGAATGGGATGTTGTAGACCGGTGAGTGTGGGTCGAATCGGTTGAGGAACCAGATCCGTTGCTGTGCATACGATAGCGGGATGTGTTCGGGCCGGGTCCGCGGCAGCAGCGGTGCGCGTGCGCTTGTAGCCGTCCGGGACTCGAGCCACTTCGACAGTGCCTGCACCGACGATGCCTCGAACAACACCCGCATCGGCACCCGCACATCCAACGTCACACCCAGCCGCGACACCGCTTGCGTCGCAAGCAGCGAGTTGCCGCCGAGGGTGAAGAAGTCGTCGTCGAGTCCGACCCGCTCGTGGCCGAGGACGTCGGCGAAGATGCCGGCGACGATTCCTTCCACGGCGGTGGTCGGTGGCCGGTACTGGGGTGTTGGTAGTACGGGTGCGGGGAGTGCGCGGCGGTCGATCTTGCCGTTGGTGGTCAGGGGTAGTGCGTCGAGGATGGTGATGGGGTTGGGCAGCATGTAGTCGGGGAGGTGTTCGGCGGCGAAGGTGTGGATGGCGGTGGGGGCGACGTGGGCGCCTGGGGTGGGCACGACGTAGGCCACCAGTTGTTCGGTGGCTGGGCCTTTGTGTACCGTCACCGCGGCGTGGGTGATGTCGGGGTGGGTGGTGAGGGTGGCTTCGATTTCGCCGAGTTCGATGCGGTGGCCGCGGATTTTGACTTGGAGGTCGCGGCGGCCGAGGAATTCGAGGGTGCCGTCGGGGTGCCAGCGGACGAGGTCGCCGGTGCGGTACATGCGTTGGCCGGGTGGGCCGTAGGGGTTGGCGACGAAGTGTTCGGCGGTGTGTGCGGGCTGGTTCTGGTATCCGCGGGCGAGTTGGATCCCGGCCAGGTGCAGTTCTGCGGTCACGCCGGTGGGGACGGGGCGGAGTCGGTCGTCGAGGACGTAGGCGTGGGTGCCGCGGATCGGGCCGCCGATGGTGACCGGGCCGCCGGGTGGCAGTGGTCCGCTGCAGTTGCTCATCACGGTCGTCTCGGTGGGGCCGTAGCCGTTGAAGAAGCGGCGGGGGGCGTGGGTGCGGGAGGTGTCGGTGTTTGTGGCCCAGCGGGTGAGCAGGTCGGGGGTGCAGGCCTCGCCGGCCGAGAGGACGGTGTGCAGGGTGTGGAGGTGGGTGGGGTCCATCGTGGCCAGTGCGGCCGGTGTGATCACGGCGTGGGTGACGTGGTTGTGGTGGAGGAGTTGGGTGAGTTCGTCGCCGCCGAAGACGGTGGGTGGGGCGATGACCATGGTGGCGCTGGATCCGGCGGCGAGGAGCAGTTCGAAGACCGAGGCGTCGAAGCTCGGTGATGCCACGGCCAGGGTGCGGGAGTCGGGGGTGGTGGTGAATCGTTCGCGTTGTTCGGCGGCAAGGTTGGCCAGCCCTTGGTGGGTGACGGCGACGCCTTTGGGGGTGCCGGTGGAGCCGGAGGTGTAGAGCAGGTAGGCGGTGTTGGTGGTGTGCAGGGGTCGGAGTCGGTCGTCGTCGGTGATCGGACCTGAATCCATGGTGTTGCATCGGGTTTCGAAGTCGGGGGTGTCGATGACGAGCCACGGCAGTGGTCCGGGCAGGGTTGTGGCGTGTGGGGTGGCGGTCAATCCGAGTGCGGCTCGGGAGTCCGAGAGCATGTGGGTGATGCGGTCTTTCGGGTAGTTCGGGTCGATCGGGAGGAACGCGGCGCCGGTTTTGGTGGTCGCCCAGACTGCGAGGACCGCGTCGGGGGAGCGGGGCAGTGCGATGGCGACGGTGTCTTCGGTGCCGATGCCTTCGGCGATGAGGATCCGTGCCAGCTGGGAGGATGCGGTGTCGAGTTGTTGGTAGGACAGGTGGTGGTCTTCGTATAGCACCGCGGGTGTGGTGCGGTCGTGTGTGGCGGCGGTGGTGAGCAGTTGGGGCAGTGTCGTGGCGGGGTGTTCGGGGCCGCCGGTGCGGTCGAGCAGGTTCCGTCGTTCGTCGGCGTCGAGGATGTCGAGGTCACCGACCCGACTCCCCACATCGGCCATCATGGCTTCGAGAACACGCAGGTATCGGTCCAGTAGGGCCTCGACATATGGTTCGTCGAACAGATCGCGGAGGTACTTCAGGCTGAGGCGGATCTGGGTGTCAACGGTGATTCCCAGGGCGAGGGGGTAGTGGGTGTTGTCGTTGGCGCTGACACCAGCCAGCGTCATGCCCTCGATCGCGCCGGCCTGTTCGACTAGCGCGGCCCTCTCGACCGGGTACGACTCGAACACCGTCAGCGTGTCGAACAGGACGTCTGCTATCCCGGCCGACTGCTGAATCTCCGTGAGCCCCAGATAGTGGTGGTCGAGCAGGTCGGCCTGTTCACCGTGCATCCGCCTCAGCAGTCGGGTGATCGACTCGTCCGGATCCGCCCGCACCCGAACCGGCACCGTGTTGATGAACAGCCCGATCATCGATTCCACGCCCGCGAGGTGAGGTGGCCGTCCTGACACGGTGCCGCCGAAGACCGCATCGTCGCGGCCGGTCATCCGCATCATCAAAATTCCCCAGGCCGCCTGCATCACCGTGCTGACGGTGACATCGAGCCGGGCAGCCAACTCGGATAGGGCGCGTGTCCGTTGGTCACCGAGATCGGCAACTACTTCACCCGCCCGCGAGGAGAGCTCTCGGCCCGGGTCGGCCGGGGCGAGCAGAGTTGGGCCCTCGACACCCTCGAGCGCCGCCGCCCACGCCCGCCGCGCCGCCGCCTCGTCCTGTTCGGCGCGCCACTCCAGATACCTGCGATACGGATGAGCCGGAGGTAACGCCGGCGCCCCGTCGCCGGCGGCATAGAGCGCGAGCATGTCCGCCATCAGCAGTGGCATCGACCACCCGTCGAGCAGGATGTGGTGGTTGGCGACGACCAGCTCGTACCGGTCCTCGGCTACCGTGACCAGCGTGAACCGGATCAACGGTGGTGCGGTCATGTCGAAATGCCTGGCCTGGTCCTCGGCCAGCAGCCGGGTCAACGCGTCCGGGCGAGCGGCGTCGTCGACTCCGCGAAGATCGACCTCGCGCCACGGCACCGGCAACGTATCGAGCACCAGCTGCACTGGTATGCCGTCAGCTCCCCCGACGAACGCCACCCGCAGATTCGGATGCCGATCCAGTACCGCCTGCGCCGCCGCGTGCAACCGCGTGGCGTCCACCCGACCTGTGAGGGTGAATACGACCTGCATCGAATACACGTCCACCGACGACGCGGCCAACAGCGCATGGAACAACAGACCCGACTGCAGCGGTGTCAAGGGCCACACGTCCGTGACCGACGGATACGCCGCTTCCCAGCGGTCGATGTCCAATTGACGCGCGGTGATCAACGGCAGATCCGACGGTGTCAGCCCACCGGCGTCGGGGGACTGCGCATGGGTGGCGAGCGCGGCGAGCGCCGCACACCATTGTTCCGCCAAGTCCTGCACATCGGACCGCCCGATTGCACCCGTCGGGAACGTGAACGCGGCGCCCAGCACCGGACCCCCGCCGCCGTCGGTGACGATCGCATCGATGTCGACAACCCCGCTCGCTGGCATGTCGGCATCTCTCGGAGCGGCGATGTCGCCGAGACGGCAACACGGTGACCACTCGGCCCCCAGCCCGTCGTTCGGTACGCCACCGGGAGACACCCGGCCGAGGTAGTTGAAACTGATTTGGCCGACAGGCAGCAGCCGCAACTGCTCGGCAGTCTCCCGATTCAGGTAGCGCAGGAGCCCGTAGCCGATTCCCCTGTCTGGCAGCGACCTCAGCTGCTCCTTGATCGACTTGACCACCACGCCGGCCGCGGCGCCACCGGCGAAGGCCCCGTCGAGGTCAGCGTCCCCGATATCCAGACGCAGCGGAAACACACTGGTGAACCATCCCACCGTCCGAGACAGATCCGCTCCCGCGGCAATCTGCTCCTGACGGCCGTGCCCCTCGAGTTGGATCAGCATCGAGGATTCGACGACCTTTCGCGAGCGCCGCCACCGGCAGACGGCCAACGCCAATGCCGCCAGCAGTCCATCCTCGACGCCGCAGTGGAACAGTGTCGGCAACGTCGCCAGCAATGACGCCGTCACCGGCGCCGGTACATTCACCTCGACACGGTCGAGGGTGGATCCAACATCGACAGCCGCGTTGAACGGGCGGAGGCCCAATACCGGGTCCGATGCCTGCAACAGCGCCTGCCACATCGGCAACTCCGCCACCCGAGCCGGGGTCGACGCCTCCTCGACCAACGCATGCGCCCACCGACGCATCGACGTTCCGACGGGATCCAACACCGGAGTACGCCCAGCGGACACCTGCGCCCACGCGGAGGCCAAGTCCGGCAGGATTATCCGCCACGACACCCCGTCGATCACCAGGTGGTGCGCGACGATCAGCAACCAGCCCGGCCGCTGCGCGGCGCTGACTCCCGACCGGAAATCGAGCCACACCAACTGCACCATCACACCCTTCGTCGGCGCCAACCGCTCCAACGCCGCATCCAAATGCGCCGACGCCAACGCCACCGCGGATTCCTCGTAGAGATCGGCGGAGACCTCCACCCGACGAACAAGGCCATCCACATCGACGGCATCCGACCCACCGGCTACGAGACCCCACCCGCGGTCGTCGCGAACAAGTCGCGAGCGGAAAATGTTGTGGTGAGCGAGCACGGCCTCGACCGTCGCCACCAACCCACCGCGGTCAATTCCAGGCGGCAGCTCCACCAACAAGTGTTGCGAGAGTCGACCGAAGCCACCACCGCGCTCAATCAGCGCCCGCGCGACCGGGGTCAGCGGCATCCACCCGGCGCCGCCGCCCGGCAACTCCTCGAGCACCACCGGCGGGCCGGAATCCTCGGGACGCTGCGCGACTTCAGCCAAGCCGCCAACAGTCCTGCGCTCGAATACATCGCGCGAGGAAAACATCACGCCGCGGGCCTTCGCGCGCGACACCAACTGAATCGCAACGATGCTGTCGCCACCTAGAGCGAAGAACGACTCGTCAACCCCGACGCGGTCGACGCCGAGGACGTCGGCGAAGACCTCGGCGATCGTCTGCTCGATGGGGGTGACCGGCGGCCGGAACCGCCGCTTCAACGGCGCTGGTGCGGGTAGTGCTCGTCGGTCGATCTTGCCGTTCACGCTCACTGGCATCCGGTCGAGGGTCACGAACACCGACGGCACCATAAAATCGGGCAGGCGCGCACCGACCGTCGCGGCGAGCGTCTCAGGGGCGACGTGGGCGCCTGGGGTGGGCACGACGTAGGCCACCAGTTGTTCGGTGGCTGGGCCTTTGTGTACCGTCACCGCGGCGTGGGTGATGTCGGGGTGGGTGGTGAGGGTGGCTTCGATTTCGCCGAGTTCGATGCGGTGGCCGCGGATTTTGACTTGGAGGTCGCGGCGGCCGAGGAATTCGAGGGTGCCGTCGGGGTGCCAGCGGACGAGGTCGCCGGTGCGGTACATGCGTTGGCCGGGTGGGCCGTAGGGGTTGGCGACGAAGTGTTCGGCGGTGTGTGCGGGCTGGTTCTGGTATCCGCGGGCGAGTTGGATCCCGGCCAGGTGCAGTTCTGCGGTCACGCCGGTGGGGACGGGGCGGAGTCGGTCGTCGAGGACGTAGGCGTGGGTGCCGCGGATCGGGCCGCCGATGGTGACCGGGCCGCCGGGTGGCAGTGGTCCGCTGCAGTTGCTCATCACGGTCGTCTCGGTGGGGCCGTAGCCGTTGAAGAAGCGGCGGGGGGCGTGGGTGCGGGAGGTGTCGGTGTTTGTGGCCCAGCGGGTGAGCAGGTCGGGGGTGCAGGCCTCGCCGGCCGAGAGGACGGTGTGCAGGGTGTGGAGGTGGGTGGGGTCCATCGTGGCCAGTGCGGCCGGTGTGATCACGGCGTGGGTGACGTGGTTGTGGTGGAGGAGTTGGGTGAGTTCGTCGCCGCCGAAGACGGTGGGTGGGGCGATGACCATGGTGGCGCTGGATCCGGCGGCGAGGAGCAGTTCGAAGACCGAGGCGTCGAAGCTCGGTGATGCCACGGCCAGGGTGCGGGAGTCGGGGGTGGTGGTGAATCGTTCGCGTTGTTCGGCGGCAAGGTTGGCCAGCCCTTGGTGGGTGACGGCGACGCCTTTGGGGGTGCCGGTGGAGCCGGAGGTGTAGAGCAGGTAGGCGGTGTTGGTGGTGTGCAGGGGTCGGAGTCGGTCGTCGTCGGTGATCGGACCTGAATCCATGGTGTTGCATCGGGTTTCGAAGTCGGGGGTGTCGATGACGAGCCACGGCAGTGGTCCGGGCAGGGTTGTGGCGTGTGGGGTGGCGGTCAATCCGAGTGCGGCTCGGGAGTCCGAGAGCATGTGGGTGATGCGGTCTTTCGGGTAGTTCGGGTCGATCGGGAGGAACGCGGCGCCGGTTTTGGTGGTCGCCCAGACTGCGAGGACCGCGTCGGGGGAGCGGGGCAGTGCGATGGCGACGGTGTCTTCGGTGCCGATGCCTTCGGCGATGAGGATCCGTGCCAGCTGGGAGGATGCGGTGTCGAGTTGTTGGTAGGACAGGTGGTGGTCTTCGTATAGCACCGCGGGTGTGGTGCGGTCGTGTGTGGCGGCGGTGGTGAGCAGTTGGGGCAGTGTCGTGGCGGGGTGTTCGGGGCCGCCGGTGCGGTCGAGCAGGTTTCGTCGTCGTTCGTCGGCGTCGAGGATGTCGAGGTCACCGACCCGACACCCCACATCGGCAGAAAGGAAGCGTTCGAGAAAGGACAACAAGCGGTGGTGATGACGATCGAGAACGTCGCCGTCGTACAGGCTCGGGTTGGCCTGGAAGTCGATGTGCGTCGTGGTGCCCCCCACGCTCGGGTAGATGTTGACGAAAAGATCGTCGACGAGCCCGGAGGTCAACACATGTAGTCGGCCCAAGTGGGGGCCCAGCCGGATCTCACGGTCGGCCGGCATGATGTTGAGAGTCGGACCAAACGAGCGAATTCGGCTGATGTCCCTGCCGAGATCGCGGCAGATGTCCTCGCGCCGGTACCGCTGCCGTCGCAGCGCCCCGGTCAACTCGAGCTGGGCGGACTTGATCAGTGTCCCGATCGTCACGTCCGGGCCCACCTCGAGTTGTAGCGGTACGACATTGGCCACCATCCCACCTGAGCGTCGCAGCGGTGCGGTCGTTCGGGCCGAAACCGGCAGACTGAGTACGATGTCCGATCTGCCTGTCATCCGGCACAGGTAGCCGGCAAGAGCAGCGACCAAGACCGGCGCCGCACTCGAGTTGTGCTTCGCGACGACCGACTCGAGCATTGAGGCTACGTCGTGTGACAAGGCCGCGCTGGCCACTCGCGGATGCGCCTTGACGGGCGCCGACCGCCCGGCCAGGCTCGCAGGCTCCGGCAGTCCCATGGTCCGTTCCGCCCAGTACCGCCGATCCTCTTCGAAGCGATCCGAGTTCCGGTAGGCAGCATCGAGTTCAACGATCTGCGCGAGGTCCAGCACGCGGAGCGGCGGGGCGTCGACACCGGCAACTGCGGCCGAATACAACTCGGCAATACGCTGCACCAGATTCATGGCGCCGTAGCCGTCGAGCGCGATGTGGTGAATGCGTGAGTACCAGTAGTGGTGCCGGTCACCGATCCGGAGAATGGCCGAGACTGCGAGCGCATCCCGGAGGAGGTCTATCGGGGTGCTGAACTCCCGGCGCATCCACTGCTGCGCGGCGACCCTCGGGTCGTTCTCCGCGCGAAAGTCGATTCGCCGGAGCCCGTCGTCGGAAGAATCGTCGACCAGTTGATACAGCTCACCGTCGTGATCGACCAGGCGTAAGAACCCCGAACCGAACTCCCTGGCGGCGACGCGACTGGTCGCCTCGAGTAAATCGATATCCAACTCGCCGAAGACTTCGACGTACTGCGCGATCGTGATCGGGAGCTCGCCGGCCAGTTGCTGGGCGAACCAGATGCCCTTTTGCGCGGCAGACAAACGGCACGCCTTCGACGGAAGACGGTTCCCCGAGCGCTTTTCAACTCCTGGAACCCGTGGCGGGACGGCGTCCACGACTGTTCTCCGATCTGCTCTTTGCGCCAGGATGCGTGCAGGGGTTGGGCTCGGGCCCGACCTCGGTGTGTTGGGGCGGCATCGAGGTCCGCGCGCAGGTGGTGTAGATCGCTCCTCCGGCGTGGTCGAAATATGTTGCCACGTTGGCGAAGCACTTGTTCTCGTCGAGTAGTGCGAGCACTGTCGTGTAGCGGTCGGGACGGTGCTCGACGACGAGGTTGCCGCCCGCGTGCAGGAGCCGTGCCGCCGCAACAATGGTTTGCCGGGCGAGCTTCAACCCCTCTGTACCACCGACCAAGGCCCCTCGGTGGTACTCGCTGCGCTGCAAGGGAAATTCGTTGTCGTCGGGAATGCACGGTGGACGTGCGAGGACCAGATCTGCCGTTCCGTCCAGGCCGGACAACAGATTGGGCGCGGTGACGGCGGCTTCGTGAAGCACGATCGGGCTCCCACCGAGGCGGATCTGACGTTCGATGTTGCGTCGCGCCACGTTCAGGGCTGCCGGATCCACATCCACGGCGTGTACACCGGCATCGGCTCGGGCATGCGCGATCGCCAGGGCGATTGCTCCGGAACCGGTGCACAGGTCCACGACCACTGGAGCCGTGATACGTGAAATATCGGCGAGGGCCTCGGCAAGTACAAGTTCGGCATTTGCCTGGGGCGCCGGCATACCGGGGCGGACCCATACCTCTACACCGCCCACTTCGGCCCGCGAGAGTCGCCCGGCTCGATCGATGGTGTCACTCGAGGTCGGCGGACCAACGTGGTGGGCGAGGGCGGGCGATCTGCCGGCGCTGATCGTGAGGGCCCTGCGCATGGCGGCCGCCTTGACCAGGGTCTCGATGAACTCTTCGTCGGGGTCGGACAACGCGACGATGGCGCCCCCGATCCCGAAGCTCACTGTCCCGCGCCGGGACACCATGGTTCGGATGACGATGCTGAGGTCGGCGGTGCCGTTGATCGACAGCCAGCCGAGGGCGCCCGAGTACACCCCTCGCGGCCCCTCCTCCAGCCGATCGATGATTTCCATGGTGCGGAGCTTCGGTGCTCCGGTCATCGAGCCACCCGGGAAGCAGGCACGCACACACTCGACCGCAGTCGCGTCACTGCGCAGCGTCCCCCGAACCGTCGACACGAGCTGATGGACCGGTGCGTAGGTTTCGACGTCGAACAATCGCGGTACGTGCACCGAACCGGGAGTGCAGACCCGTGAAAGATCGTTGCGCACGAGGTCGACGATCATGAGGTTCTCGGCCCGATCCTTTTCGCTCGTCAGAAGGTCCTGGCGGAGCGCGTCGTCCGTGGCAGCGGTTGCACCCCGCGGTCGGGTGCCCTTGATCGGTTTGGACTCCACGACCCGGTCGGCGCCCACGCGCAGAAACCTCTCGGGGGAGGCGCTGAGTATGTCCGCCGCCTCGAACCTCAGGAGTGCTGCGTACGGCACTGGCGTGATGGATCGGAGGTAGGCAAAGGTTTCGACGGGGTCTATATCGACATCGATCTGGGCGTGGTTCGTCAAGCACACTTCGTACGTTTCGCCGACCCGAATGTTCTCCAAACAGGTGCGGATCTTGTTGAGGTAGGTTTCACGGTTGTGGCGCAGCGTCATGCGCGGGTCTGCCGCCGACCTGATGAGCGGCCGGGCGGGAAGCGCATCGTCGGTCGTGACGGGCATCCGGTTGATTACCCGCGCCGTACGGCGCATCCAGTCGCGGGTTCCGGGTTCGTGTGCCTGCTCGCTGAGCGCCAGTAGGTAGCAGCTGCCGTCGACATGGTCGATCACGACTGCGCGGTCGGCGAATACCAGGGCCGCATCGGGTGTGTCCGCGGAGTGTTGTGCACTGCCGTCGGCTTCGGCTTTCAACTCGTAGCCCAGGTAGCCCACGTAGCCCAGATTGAACGAGAACGGCAGGTCAGGTGATCGCGGCACCGCGCGGATCCGCAACTGTTCGTCGAGGTAGTCGAAGAATCGCACGCGTCGTTTGTCGGCCGGAACGCCGGAACGGTGCACTAGGACGGTGCCGTCCGTTACGTCGTAGGTAACGTACTCGGCGCGTGGACCAGATGCGTCACCCATGATGGTGAAGCGGGCGTCCGATTCCACGGCGGAGCTGCCATCGAGCCAAAAACTGTCGGGGCTGTCTGCGAACAGGCGCTCATACACCATCTGTGGGTCGACTCGCCGATCTATCCGTCGTGTTTCGACCACGTATGGAGATAGGGTCCGCCGCCGACGTCGTGGCTTCGGGACGGATCCCTTCCGGTGGGTCGGGGTGAGGTCGCGGAAGTTGGCGAGGAGTTCATGTCCATGATCGGTGCAGACCGACTCCGGATGAAATTGCAACCCCCACAGTGGGCGCAGACGGTGCCTTACCCCCATAAGAACCCCGTCGGATGTCCACGCAGTCGCCTCCAGCTCAGCGGGGAGATCTTCGACGGCGAGAGAGTGGTACCGAACGACCGACAGAGGCGAGGGGAGACCCGCGAACAATTCCCTCTGGTCGTGAAATATCTCTGAGTTGCGACCGTGCCTCGGCTCTGGAGCCAAGACGACATGCGCACCGAACAGTTGGCATAAACCCTGGTGACCGAGGCACACTCCTAGTGTGGGAAGCCCACCCTGGAGAATGGCCCGCGAGCTGATGCCGAAGTCGCGTTCGATTGCGGGACGACCGGGCCCCGGAGAGATCACGATGTTGTCGAACTCGGCCAGGTCGATCGCACACCAGTCCACGTCGTTGCGCACCACCGTCGGCGGGCACCCGTTGACGTCGCTGAGAAAGCTGTAGAGGTTGTATGTGAAGGAATCGTAATTGTCGATCAACAACGTCTTGGTAAACATCGTTCGCCCGGCTCTCGGCGCGTGAGGGATGCGACACTGCGTTGTCTCTCGCCGGTGCAACGACTTGATGAGGTCCCTCGAACTTGTTGCAGGAGAATTCGTCTGAGCGTGCACCCTGTGGCGCCCTCCTCCAGCACGGGGAGCTCGTGTGATTCACCGACTGGAGGCGATACGGCCGACGTTGTGGAATGAGGCGCCATGCCGTGAAGTCCGCCCGTCCCGGCGGTGCGGATGATTGCCACCAAGACCTCTCGACGCGTCGGCCCAGTCGGGAGGCTCCGCTACCTGCGGAAAACCGACTATCCGCGCATTAGTGCCGGCGATGCCCGCTCGTGCATTCCTGCTGACGAGCCCGTTGAGGAGCAACAGGATATTTGTACCGTCGATAGGCTGGGTCTGGTGGACATGATCAATCCTTAGAAGGGCTAATTAGCCTGTCTATCAACGCAATCCGCCCAGACCCCGACACGCCGCGCGATGCGCGCACTCCACCTTAAGTCACGAAAGTCCGTGGAAGCAAGATCGCCCAGTCGGCAGTGGTGCACAGAGCAAGTGGTCGGTTTTATGCACCCGGTACATCACATCTCAAAACACCCTCCGTCGCGGAGTGGCCATCGACAGCAGCCGCTTCTGCGCTGCCCGCATACCCCTTCCGGGCTGCGCGGGAGTGGTGTCCCAACCGACGAAGTGGAATCGAGGTGGAACCGGGTCGACGAGCGCTCTCGCCAGCGTGGGGGCGAGGCGGTACCGCGCCGCGTGCCTGATTCCGCCGCGATGTGGTCGATGGTCACGACGGTGGCGACACCGGCGGCCAGGAAGCGCCGGAGTCGGTGCGTTCGGCGATCATGCCGAAATCCGCGCCACCACCATCGTCGGGCAGTGCAGATGAAGTCGGACGTCCCAGCCGGTATTTCGGGCGTCCCAATTTCGTAAAGAGTGAGCTTAGTGTGCAGACCGCACAACGTTTCTCGGTTCCTACTGACAAAGCGCTGGCCGCGGGTGCACCCGCCACTGTCGAGAGGGTGACGTCTCGTTCTATTCGGTGTCGGTGGGGTGTTCCCGTGCGGCGTCGAGGACCTTCTCTCGCATCCATACATCGATGCGTTGGCCGGCCTTGGCGGCCGCGACTGCGCACGACGTGTGTTCGGTGTCGGTCAACCTGATGCTGGTGAGATTCGTCGGTCCTACCGTCTCCGGTGCCCGCTGGGACGCGGCGGTGCGCCGAAGGATGTGCTGGCGCAGTTGGTCGACGTCCATCGATCCGTTCTCGACGAGTAGCCGAGCGCCGGTTGCTTCGCTGTCGTGGAGGAGGGCTAGCAGGAGGTGTTCGGTGTCGATGTGGTCGTGGCCGAGCAGGGAGGTTTCGCGCAGGCTCTGTTCGAGTACCTTCTCGGCGCGCGGGGTGAACGGGATGTGCCCAGGCCGGTGCGGCTGGTGGTGGCCCATGTCGGGTAGCCGGTTGCCGATAACGTCGGCAGAGATGCCGATCGATTCCAGTGTTTTCGCTGCGACCCCGTCACCTTCGGTGATCAGGCCGATCAGGATGTGCTCGGTCCCGACATGGTCGCAGTTGCGGGTCTGGGCTTCGTCGGTGGCCAGGATGAGGACGCGGCGTGCAGGGTCGGTGAATTTTTCGAACATCGCTGCTCCCATCGGGTTGGCCGCCGCGCACTGTTCTCATTGCGATCGTCGAGGTGCCTGATCTTTGGCTGCACCGAGATCCTCTGCGGCCACAGTCGTCATGCGGGTTCATTCAACGTCAACCAACCCAACCCTGGTATAACCCCGCGCCGAACCGGACTGTTTCGTGGCCAGCACGTCGAATATGGGTTGGCCAGGGGCAGAGGGATCCGCAGACCCAGAACGTGCGGCCCATCTGACGCCCGCGCATCGGGGCAAGATTCGCGTCGTTTTCCTGTGGTTGGCGCGCGGGGAGACATGCAGTGGTGGAGCGGTGACGTCTGGCGGCTTGAGGTGCGAGGGCAGCCGATCGAGGGCGACGCCGCGCACGGCCGCTGCGCCTACCGTGGGACGTGGCGGCAAGACCCTGGTCGGGGTCGACCATGCGGTGCCGCGGGCGGCTCATTCGCTGAGCCCCGATCGGCTCCCCTCAGGTAGCGGGTCCAAAAGGTGGTGATGCTGTCGAATGACGCCTGCGGAAGTTCGGCCGGGTAGGTGTCGGCCCGCGAGCGCCAATTGGGCAGTGTCGTGGTGCCCAGGGTCGGGCACTCCCCGAGTATGGGATCAAACGCAGGCCGCCCACCAGCTCGCCGGCCGCAGCTCTCGGGCCGGCTGGTGCAACTGGCCGGTGACCGTGACGCCGCCCGGTTCTCGTGCGAGGTATCCCGGGTGTGCGCCGCGCACCCCACCGACGGCCGGTCGGAATACGGCGAGGTGCTCGCGTGGGTGGTCGATGCGATCGTCGACGTGATCATCGCGCGCCTAGGCCCGGCGGGTCGGGGCGAGAGATTCATTCTCGATCTCCGTTTCATCGATGGGGGATACGCCGATGTCGACGACTTGCCGGAATCGGGGCGTTGGGTCCTGCGGACGGTGTCGGCTCTACTCGGCGGGGATCTCGCGAACGAGGTGCGGTCGCTCACCGCCGCCGAGCAGCAATTCGACATCACCATGCGGGCGGAGACTCTGGCCGACGCCCTCATCTGGCTCGACTTTCTTCTCGATGTCGATCTTCCCGACCCACCCGACGTCATCACCACATAGACCGACGTCATCACCCCGCATAGCGAGATATGCCGGGTCGGGGAGGCGGGTTCCGACGCCGGAGTTCCCGGCTGCGGGTGATCTCGCCCCGGGCTGCGAGGGCTGAGTTCTCCGCGGGTGGGACCGCCAATTTTAGTCCTGCGCCTCCGGCCGTGTGTCGGGGTGCTCGTGGGCGGTGAGGAGTAGGTGGTCGAACCGGGCGCGAGACGACGCGGGCAGTGCCGTCTCGGCGGTGAGGACGTCGACGAAGCGTTGGGCGAGGACGCGGAGTTTGGTGTTGGTCTGCTGTGAGCGCCAGGTGAGGATGCCGAAGGCCCGTTCGGAGGTGATGCCGTAGACGAGCATGAGCGCACCCTTCGCCTGCTCGATCACCGCCCGCGACTGTTCGAGTTCGGCGACGGCCTCGGTGAGCGCCGCGTTGAATTCGCGAGGGTCGGTCTCCAACGTTTCGGTGACGTCGATGTAGTACCCGGACGTCCCGATCACGTTGTCATTCTCGTCGAGCATCCGATCGCCGACCACGATGACGTGGTGGATGCGGCGGTCGGTGTCGATGATGCGATGCTTGCTGCTGAACGGCGCACCGGCATGGATCATCTTGTCGAAGAGTGCAGCGACCTGAGCTTGGTCGTCTGGATGCTTGTGCGAGAGCAGGAGTTCGGTGGTGGGGGTGATCTCGCCCGGTTGGTAGCCGTGCATCCGGGCAACGGGATCCGACCATTCCCAGCGCTGGCCGTCGAGGTAGAACCGGAAACTTCCGCCCTGTGGGGGTGCAGTCGAGCCGAGGAGCTCATCACTGTCCACAGCTCCACCTGCCGCCCTTGCGGCTCACCCACCTCGCCTCGGACACCACTGCCACAGTATGCCGAGCACCCACACCGGAGTGGGCAGAAATTGTCCACACCGCTGTATCCGACGATGTCGTTATGCCGGAAGGGCAGGTTTCTGCGGTGCCGGGCGGGCCGGGCGGAGGGGACCGCGCCCGCGCGGATCGTAGGGCCCGGCTCGGACACGAGTTCGTCGACGCCGACCCCGGATGAGCGGGGGCGACGGCATGCACCCCCACCTTCGTAGTCGGCCTCCCCGGTCTTATCGAAGGATAAGATCACACCAGCCCGGGTGTGGTGGACGGCCGCCGACACCGGTGCCCCGCTCCCGGGCCTCGCGATCTGCTGTCACCGCTCACGACAGACGTGGTGAGTGACGCACGAAAACACGCCGCAACCCCCCAGCTGCTGATTGCGGCCGGTTCGACCAGCAGGGCGACGAAGTCTCGGGTGCTACGACTCCTGGCTATCTCGCTGGGCGATCTGCTCGCGGGGAACCTTTCGGAGGCGCAACCACAAGCCGAACCGCCTGGTGTCAGGTCGGGTGGTCGTTGGTGGGCGGAGTCCATTGACGCGTATTGACGAGGGGAACCGCGCCCGTCTCCCTCAGTCGGGGCTGGTAGCCAGTGAATCTGGGCGACGGCATCGGACCATTCTCACCGCTGCCCATCCCGGAAGGAGCGGAACTGTTCGGCTGATCGACAGCTCCGTGACGATTAACCGAGCGTTGTCCGCAGCATCCCCGGAATAGTTGTTGGTCAGCGCATTCCGAGGAGTCGGCGGACGGGTCCGCGTGTGCGTGTTGTCTTGATCGTCGTGGCCAGGCCGATGCGGCGGCCGGTGAGTGGGTCGGTGGCGGGGGGACCGCCGAACCCGGCTTCGGAGGCGGTTTCGGGTGCGGCGTCGCGGGTGTCGGTGAGGTACTTGTCGGGGAGTGAGAGTTTCGCGATGGTGCGCCATGATTTCCAGTACTGCACTGCGAGTGGGCCGGTCGTGTACGGCAGGTCGTACTTGTCGCACAGCTGCTTCACGCGGACCGAGATCTCGTGGTAGCGGTTGGACGGCAGGTCCGGGAAGAGATGGTGCTCGATCTGATAGCTCAGGTTGCCGGTCATGAAGTCCATGACGGGGCCGCCCGAGATGTTCGCGGAGCCGAGCATCTGCCGCAGGTACCACTGGGGGTGCGTCTCGTTGTCGACGTCGGTCTTGGTGAATTTCTCGGCGCCGTCGGGGAAGTGGCCGCAGAAGATCACGGCGTTGGTCCACAGGTTGCGGACGAGGTTGGCGGTCGCGTTCGCCTTGGTGGTGGACTTCCATGCCGTGCCGGTCAGTGCCGGGTACACGACATAGTCCTTGAGGGTCTGCCTGCCGAGTTTGGCGAGCACTTCCTTGCCGCGCTTCTTGGTGAGGTCGCGGTCGTCCCGGCCGCGGGTCACTTTGCCCAGCTCGAGCAATTGGATGGCGAGGCCGTATTGGAACAGCGCCGCGAGGATCGCGTTGTAGGCGAGGTTGCCGAGGTAGAACGGCTTCCAGCGCTGGTCCCGGGTGACGCGGAGCAGGCCGAATCCTACGTCGTCGTCCATGCCGAGGACGTTGGTGTATTTGTGGTGCGCGTAGTTGTGGGTGATCTTCCAGTGTGCCGACGGATCGGCGTTGTCCCATTCCCAGTTCACGGAGTGCACTTCGGGGTCGTTCATCCAGTCCCACTGCCCGTGCATGACGTTGTGCCCGAGCTCCATGTTCTCGATGATCTTCGATAACGAGAGCATCCCGGTGCCCAGTGCCCACAGCGTGCGCGTGCGGGAGCCGAAGAGCACCGCGCGGCCGCCGAGTTCCAGGCCGCGTTGCAGCCGGATGGTGTTGCGGAGGTACCGGGCGTCGCGTGCACCGCGGGATTTCTCGATGTCTCGGCGGATCGCATCCAGGTCGCGGCCGATGGCCTCGACGTCGGCGTCCGTCAGGTGCGCGTATTCCTTGATGTCCGATATCGCCATGAACCTACGGTACCGTAAGTTACGGTCTCCTAGGTTACGGGTGAGTATTTTATGGTGCGAATCACTTCGCCTGGTGCGCAGTGATTTTCGATCTCGATGTGCACTGGCCGAACCAGGAACCGCGTTCCCCGGGCCCGCGGCGACGTGAACAGCCGCCCGCACGATCCTGCAGGACATTGCGGACGCCGCGGGCCCGGTCGGAATGCGGGTCACGCGTCGGGCCGGTACCTCACAGCGTCGGCATGCGTGCGCAGTGGCGGCTTCGTCAGGGGTGGGTCACTGGGTGAGGACGTCGGCACGGGGTCGGGGTGGAAGCGGGGGAGGGCGGCGGCGAGGGCGGACAGGTCGTTGCCGGTGCTGAGGACGGTGCCGTCGGGTCGGATGATGGCGGCGCGGGCGCGGGCGCGGCGTAGCCAGTTGTGCAGATCGGTGCCGGGTCGAGCCAGCAGGACTGTGCCACCGCGTTGTTCGATGTCGGTGCGTTGTGTCGTGGTCGGGGGGAGGGAGGTGACTACCGCGAACCGGCCGGCGACGACCTCGGCGAATCGGCGGCCCTGGTCGAGGTCTGGATTCGGGATCAGGCGGCCCGCTCGGCTTCGGCGTAGTCGTGGTCGTTCTATCAGAGTGGAGCGGTGCAGGGCCGGGGTTTCGCCGTCCATGATCGTGTCGCCGAGGCCCGGGATGCGGTGCAGCAGTGGTAGGACGATGCGGCGGATGAGGTTGCCGAGTTCGCCGCCTTCGGTCATGGCCATTCCGACGAGCTTGGCGCGCCGGATCAGTGCGAGGGCGTGGGGTTTGCGTTCGATCTCGTAGGTGTCGAGTGCGCGTTCGGGCAGATCTCCGGTGAGGACGCCGGCAAGTTTCCAGGCGAGGTTCATCGCGTCGCGGATCCCTGCGCCCATACCCTGTCCGATGAACGGCGGCGTGAGATGGGCGGCGTCGCCGAGTAGGAACACCCGGCGGTCGCGCCATCGGTCCGCGATGTGGGCTTTGAAGGTGTACTCGGCCACGCGGACCAGTGTCAGGTCGTCGAGGGGGGTGTTCCGTGTCCATGGTGAGAGGAGAGGATGCAGACGAGCCATGTCGCGATAGTCCTCGGCGCTCTCGCCGGGTTCGAGCCGGAACTCCCAGCGGTAGCGGGTGTGTCCGATCCGCATGTATGTTGCCGCGCGTACCGGGTCACACACCTGGTGGGCGCCCTCCCACGCGCCGAGGTCCGCGGTTGTCGCGACGTCGACGACCAGCCAGCGTTGGTCGAACTTCAGGTCCCTCATCGTTGCCTGAATCTGGTTTCTGACCAGGCTGTTGGCGCCGTCGCAGCCGAGGACGTATCCGGCCTGCACCGATTCCTGCACACCGGTGCTTCGGTCGGTGAAGTCGACACGAACGCTGCCGGCCTGGTCGTCGGCCAGCCCGGTGACCTCGACGTTGCCGCGGAGAGAGGCCTTCGGGTGCCGTGTCAGGTTGGCGCGCAGGATCTCCTCGAACTGCGGCTGGTCGAACATGTTGGCCTCGGGGTAGCCGTGGACGCCGGGACCGGGGTTTCGGTGGAACTCGGTGAGAACGCGCATGTTCCGGTCGACAAGCCGCAACCCGAGGCACGGCCGGGAGATCGCCGCGAACTCCTCGGCGATCCCGAGGTGCGCCACGATCCGGTGGATCTCACCGTCGAGGTGGACCGCCCGCGGCTGCGCATAGACGCCCTCCCAGCGCTCGAGTAGCAGGCACTCGACACCGTACCGGGCCAGCAGTGTGGCGGCGGTCAGTCCGGTGGGTCCGGCACCGACGATGACGACCGGGACGATTCGTTCGCTCATCGGATCGATCCGAGCAGGACGACGAGGTAGGCCACGATCGCTGCGCCGACGACGATGGCGGGTGCCATCTCCCGCAGTCCGTCACCGTTGCGTACGTGTGTGACGACGGCACCGACCATCAGGAGTAGCAGCCCGATGCCGGCGGAGGCGCCGAGTGCCGGCACAACTCCGCCGATCAGGAGACCGACGGCACCGGCGACCTCGAGAGCGCCGATGCCCCGATACGTGCTGACGGGCATACCGACGTGGGCTGCTCGTTCCCGCATCGGGGAGGTTGCCGCTATTTTGCCGGCGCCGAGCAGGAGGTAGAACACTGCCAGGCAGAGTGCCAGAACTAGTGATGCGGTGGTCATGTGCGCACCGTGACCTTCCAATTGATCGCGTATCGGTTCAGGATCGCCTTGACCGTCGGTTCGCCGGCAGGTCCGTCGATCTCGACGGTGGCGAGGATCGAACCGTCCTCGACGGACGCCTGGATGCTGTCGATGCCTGCGACGGTGGCGAGGGCGTGCTCGAGCTCGGCCCGTGTCGCGTCGGCGCGCAGTGCGAGTTTGTAGAGCTTGCCTACCGCCGTGACCGGCAGCGCCGGGAGGATGGTGACCGCCTTGGGTGCGGCGGCCCGTTCGGGGACGCGCTCGCCCGCCCAGGCTTGCAGTTCGTGTGCGGTGATGTCGGCGTCGGCGGCAACGGTGACGTAGGCAACGGGTACTTCGCCGGCGTGGGCATCGGGGCGTCCCACCGCGCTGACCGCGGTGACCTGCGGATGGTCAAGGAGGACGTCTTCGATGACCGCCGGATCGATGTTGTGCCCGCCCCGGATGATGACGTCCTTCGCGCGTCCGACCAGGTGGATGAAACCGTCGCTGTCGATGCGCGCCAGGTCGCCGGTGTCGAGCCAACCGTCGACCAGTTTGCCCATACCGTTGAGAACGGGTCCGTGTTCGTCGTGGCCGGAAACATAACCGGCGAACACGGTCGGACCGCTGATCGCCAGCACTCCGGTCGCTCCGGTGGGCAGGTCGTCCCAGGTGCCGTCTTTGCGGACGCGTATCACCTTGACCTGCTGATAGGGCATCCGTACCCCGACCGAGCCAGGTCGTGGTGCGTCGGGAAAGCTGCGTGCACTCGCGCAGGTTGCCTCCGTCAGTCCGTAGCCTTCGAGCAGGGGCACACTCGTGTGGTCCTGAAACGTCGTGGCGACCGCGGTCGGCAGAGGCGACGCTCCCACCATGGCGAAGCGCAGACCACTGATGTCGGCGTCGACCGGGCGCTGCGCGAGGGCCGCGTAGACGGTGGGCACCGCGCTCATCGACGCGATGCGGTAGTGCTCGACGATCTTCCAGAATTCGTTGAACAGCATCGGGTCGCGATAGCCGAGCGGGCCGGCCCACACCACACCCTGGCCCTTGAACAGCGGCGCCAGCAGCGTGACCATCAAGGCATTGACATGGAACAGCGGCAGGGCAGCGAAGACGACGGCGTCCGAGTCCCACGACGAGTTCGCGGCCAGCATCCAGGCATCGGCGACCTCGTTGTCGTGGGTGTGGGCGGCCAGCTTCGGAACACCGGTGGTACCACCGGTGTGAAACAGTGCGGCCACGTCGAACCCACAGGGGGGATCACCGACGAAGTCGGAGGAATCGATATCGGCCGACAGCGCACTGAGATAGCCGATCCGCACTCCGTCGACCTCGGGCAGGTCCGCAGGCGCGCCGGCGGCTCCGGTGGGCCGCACGGCCAACACGGCATCCACCGTCCCGCTCACGGCAATCTGGTGCGCGGCCTCCCATGTCTGCGGCGCAAGTTCCGGTCCGGCCGCGACGAGTACCCGGGCACCTGAGCGGCGCAGCAATTCACCGATGTGCTGCGGCGACTGCGCGGCGTTGATGGGTGCAGCGATGCCGGCGAGTTGTGCGGCGAGAGTGGCGGGGATCAACTCGGCGCAGTTGGGCGCCATCACGGCGACCGCGTCGTGGCGTCGCACGCCCAGACGATGGAGCAGGTTCGCGTATCGATGAACATCGTCGCGTAGTTCGGAGAAGGTGCGCTGCACCGGCTCCCGCCACCGTGCACCGTCCGGTAGGACGGTGAGCGCGAGCCGATCTGGCCACATCCGGGCCGCGCGGGTGAGCAACGCGTAGGTGGACTCGGGAAGCCCCCGATCGCGCAGCGGCACGGCCTCGATCGTGGTGAGATCCGTGGGCGTCGCGTAACGCGGCCACAGGAGGTCGGTGGTCATCGCGCGTACCTCACCACCGTGCGTTGGCGCCCCAAGTCGATGGTCCCGTCGTCGGTGGCGACGGTGGCTTCGATGAGGTCGCCGTCCTGCAGGTAGTTCGGATTCTTGGCCTGGCCCGCGAAGAAGAGCTTCCATTTGACTGCGGGCGGCAGCAGGGAGGAGAGGGTTGCGATCGGCTTCGGTGGGGCGCTCAGTGCCGTCCCGACCGGTGTTCCGGTCAGCAGCAAGTCCCCGGCGTCGAGGCGTTGAAACCGGGTCAGCGCCTGCAGAGTCTCGGTCGGCTGGTAGATCATGTCGGCAACGGTCATGTTCTGGCGCGGCTCACCGTTGACCCAGAGCCGCAGGCGCAGGTCGGTGAACCGCTTCAGCTCGTCGCCGTCGAGCAGTACGAGGGCGGGGCCGACCGGGGTGAACGTCGGATATGACTTGGCTTCGTAGAACTGCGTTTTCGGAAGCTGGATGTCGCGCGCGGAGATGTCGTTGGTGACGACCAGGCCGGCCACGTGATCGGCGAGAGTGTCTGCGGTGATCTCGGTCCCGACCGGGATGTCGCGGGCGAGGACGAGCCCGATCTCCACCTCGTAGTCCAGTAGCCGGACATGGGCAGGACGGATCACGTCGTCGGTGGGGCCGCTGATCGATCCGGATGCCTTGCGGAAGAAGGTCAACGGAGTGGTGTCGGGGTTCATCCCGGCGTCCTTGACGTGCGAGGCGAAGTTCGTCATCTGTGCGACCACCCGGCACGGGGCGGTGACCGGGGAGAGCAACCGGAGGGTCGCGACGGGCACGGCGCCCTTGCTGGACGCCGCTGCCTCGACGGCCGGTCGGTCGGTCAGCAGTTGGGCGGTGGTGGTGGCCGCGGTGTCTACCCGTGCGGCGCCGGTGGGTGTGTCGACCCACCAGGCGTCGGCGGTGCGGAGGACGGAAATGGTCATGAGCTGGCAACTTTCAGAAGGCCGCGGAGGCGGTGGAGGTCGAATTCGTTGTCGGCGCGCAGCGCGTGGACAATGGCGCGCAGTTCCTGGAGTGATTCCCGGCCGGGATTCACTCCGAGGAAGTCTTTGGTGGCGGGCGGCCCCCACTGGGACAGTCCGGACGCGGTCATCGGTGCCCAGCCCGCCTCGAGGGTGTCGTCGAAGAGATCGCCGTCCGTGAAGTGCTCGACCATGAATCCGTCGGGGTCGCGCCAGTAGTCGAAGATCTGGCTGCCCTGGATGTGTCGGCCGATGCCCCAGGACCGGCGGTAGCCCCGGTCGAGCAGGTATTCGCCTCCCGCGGCGAGGCCGTCGAGGTCGGCGACCTGATACGCCGAATGCACATAGCGGTTGGCCGGGCCGAGAACCATCGCGAGGGTGTGATGGTCGGTGGGCGTGGCGCCGCGGTCGCAGCGGATGAAGCTCATGATCGGACCCCCGGCCCGTTGCCCCGGGTAGTAGAGGAAGTCGCTGACGATCAGTCCGAGGTGCTCGAGGTACCAGTTGAGCGTTTCGAGGTACGTCGTCGTCTGGAGCACGACGTGCCCGAGTCGTTGCACGGTGGCCGGCGCGCGGGGCGGGCGCTGAGGGGCGTTCACCCGCCCGCCGTCGTGTCCGAAATTCAGGGGGAGCGGGGCCTGGTCGGACAACGCCGGCAACTCGAACGTGTCGGACACGACCCGCACTCCCAGAGCGCTGGGATCGGTGAGATCGACCGTGATCCCGCCCAGACTCTCGGGAAGGGGCACGACCGCACCCCCGACCGCGTCCGCCAGTCGCAGCACGTCGGTCGCGTCGGCCGCCCGGAAGGCGGGACCGACGAACCGCGACCGTGGACTTCGGCGGATGAGCACGCAGGGCGATCCGGGGTCCGTCCCGCGCAACTGCAGTTCGTGTGCGGTGCGAAGGGCCGTCGCAAAACCGAAGGCATGGGCGAACGCCTCCGCCCGATCGAGGTTGGGCTTTTCGAACTCCAGCCATGCGAGGTCATGGACCTTGATGATCGGCTCGGCGGCCCGCCCGCGGTGTTCGCCCGCCAGTGCGCCCTGCTGACTGTGCAGACCGGCATGCGGGTCGTGGTGGGCAGTCATTGACCACTCCCTTCAGATTATGAGGATATCGTCACTCACGCGGATATCGTCAGTCAAGAGATTTTGAGGAATTCGTCAATATTGATGACACGCGGTAGGGTGGGGCCAGCTCGGGCGGAGTAGGAGATGGGCACGCAGGCATGGCCGAGCGGATCACCGATGCACGAACCGCCTGGACCGGCGTAAGGCGCGTCCCCACGCCGCACTTGTATGCGCACTGTCGGTTACACCGTTCACGTCGACGCCGACTACTTCGACGACGCCAGGAGAATGGTGGACCGCATCCGAGTGGCGGACCGAGCGTGGCCCGCAGCCGCAGCCGCAGCCGCAGCCGCGCTCACCGCACGCCGGACCGTCAGGGGCGGGCGCGTTGTCGACGGGATACTAATGGCTGGAATGGGATTGGTGCAGCGGTTGCTCGGACAAGGCAGATTCGAACCGATTCGCGTGGTGACCGAAGTGACTGGCGCGGCCGGCGAGACGAATCGGGAAGAGATTCCCGTAGGGCAGGTTGTCGCGCTCCTGCGGGAGCGTGTGTACGGCGCGATGACGTGTTTGGCGACGCTCGCCGTCCTCGTCCCCTATACGGCTCCCGAGACGAGCCCCTGGGCTCGGGTCCTCGATGTCGCGGTGGCCACCGGCGGGCTCTGGGTAGCGAGCCTGCTGGCCGACTGGGTAGCACATCTCGGCGCGTTCCACAGTGCTCCGCGCGGACGGGCGGCGCTGCGGATGCTGCAGGCCTCCGGCCAGATTGTGGAGACCGCGGTCTTGCCCCTGCTGGTATTGGTCGCAGCCGCCGTCGGACTACTGAGCACATCCACAGCGATGTGGATCGCGATGTGGATCCTCGTTGTCGAACTCGGCGTCATTGCTCTGCTTGCCGTGCGAATGGCCCACTTACGGTGGTGGCAACAGCTGTTCACCATCACGGGTTTGGTCGGTGTGGGCGTACTTGTGGTCGGCATCAAGATCCTCGCCCATTAGGTCAGGCCGTGTGGCTGCTGCTTGCCGACTGGAGCAGCTGCCAAGTGTGAGGAATTCGTCAATATTGATGACACGCGGGTAGGGTAGGGCGAGGTCAGACGGATCAGGAGAAGGGCACCCAGGCATGACCGAGCAGATCACCGATGCACCGAACCGTCTGGAACGGCGCAAGGCGCGCACCCGCGCCGCACTCGTACGCGCAGCCCAGTCCTTCATGGCGGCGGGGAAACTGACCGCCCCGATTCTCGAGATCACCCAGGCCGCTGATGTCGGAATGGGGTCGTTCTACAACCACTTTCAGACGAAGGAGGAGCTCTTCCACGCCGCCGTGGAGGAGGCCCTCGACCGCCACGGCGCGATACTCGACGAACTGACCGCCGATCTGGACGACCCTGCCCAGGTCTTTGCGCAGAGCTTCCGACTGACCGGACGCCTGCATCGCCGAAATCCCGAACTGAGCAAAGTTCTGCTCCGCGACGGGCCGAGTCTGGTCAGCTCGGACAAAGGCCTGGCGCCGAGAGCTCGCCGCGACATCGAGGCCGCTGCCCGTGCGGGCCGGTTCAGCGTGCGCGACCCCGAACTGGCCCTGACAATCACGGCGGGGGCCGCACTGTGCCTCGGGCAACTGCTGCACGACCACCCCGAACGTGACGACGCGGAGGACACCGACCAAGTCACCGAGGACCTGTTGCGGATGTTCGGCCTCCCGGCCGACGAAGCCCACGAAATCTGCCGACGCCCCTTACCCGACGCCGACGATCAACCCCACGGCGCAACCGCCACATAGCGTGTCCGGATGTGGCACAGGTTTCGCCGAGGATCGGGCTCCATGAACCGACGGTGCCGGCGTGGTGGCGCGACGGTATGCGCATGATTGGGCGCTCTTCGTCGACTGGTGCGACGCCTGCGAGCACTGCGCGCTGCCCGCGCACCCGTCGGTGCTGGCGGAATTCCTCGCCGACCACCCCGCGGCGGACGGTACCCAACGTCGGCGCATCACCGCGATCAATGCCGTTCACACCGACGCCCAGTTCCTGGCGCCGGGCCGCGCCGAGATGGTCCGCCAACTCTCACTGTGGGGCCGAATATCCCAATCACGTTGTTCGACGTGACAGTCGTGGCGTTCGTGGTGGATGGCCTTGCCGCCGACTTTCAGGTGGGGTGGCGTGCGATCCGGTTCGTGCGGCTGCAGCCTTGTACACGAGCATCCCGGTGATCCCGTATTGTGCGGTCCCTGCCGAATCGTGTTGACATTCACGAACCTGGTCCTCCGGCGGCAGGTCTACGGTCGCCTGTGGCGATTACCTTGACAGGCGAGTGCTCGGGGCCGGCGTGGCCGGCCACCGCTGTCTGGCACCTTTTCCAGGGTTGAACCCTTTCTCGGCAATCAGCGCATTGGGTTCTCCAAAATCGTTGATCTGGTTCGTATTCGGGTGCCGAACCGGGGTTCTCCGTCGGGTGGTGGGGGCGGTCGGGATGCCACGCTGGACGCCCTCGTTATCGGGCGGAGCTCAGGTGCGGGGCGTCGGCGGTGGCCGGTGCCGGCTGCGGGGGCGCGAGGGGTCGTTGCGCGCCGCGGCGAGCTCGGTTGGTGTGTCTTTTGCGGTCGTTTTCGGTCATGCCGCCCCAGATTCCGTACTGTTCGCCCGCCGTCAGGGCGTACTCGCGGCACTGGGTGAGTACGGGGCAGTCCTGGCAGATCTGCCGGGCCCGTGATTCGCGGTGACCTCGGGCGGTACCGCGTTCGTTGTCGGGGGAGAAGAACATGGACGGTTCGAGACCGCGGCACGCGGCGCTGTCCCACCATCCTTCGGGTCCGCTGGTGACCTGGTGGGTCGGCGTGGGTGGGGTCCCTGCGCGGAGCAATGCGGTTCCTTTCGTTCCCGAACGCGGGGACCTGTGGGGCAGATCCGGACGCAGGAAACTGATTTCTGTGTTGTCGATGTGTCGGGGGTATCGGGTTGCGTCGGTCGAGTGTCCAATCCTCGGCGGTAACGGTGTCGGTGTGGCCTTCGATCGGGGTGATGCCCGTGTCATGGCTCCCGCCCCGGGGGCCTTGGCTCTTGTGCTGTACGTATGCGACATTCCCCTGCCGGCCACCCGGGAGGGATGGAGGATGATCACCCGATGGAAGCTGCTGTGCCCACCGTGAGGGTCGTGACGTTCGATCAGTTCGAGGACAGCTTTCCGGTGGTGGCCGCTTGCGGTGTCGGCAGGGATGACTTTCGCCGCTTCGGCGAGGTTGTCGCCAGGAATATTTGCGATCTGCCCTTCGCCGCCGCGGCGATTCGCCAGTACATCATCGATTGTACGGACCTGCCGCTCACCAAGGGCTTACGGGCGAGCAGCGGATTGTTCAGCGAGCTCGGTCCCCGTACGCGAGTCGAGCCGATCCTCGGGTGACTGGCAAGCTGTCCGCCGCTCGACCGGATGCTCGCGACCGAAACCCAGTCTGCGGCACGACCGAGCGCGTGGCCGCGATGGTTCGGACCGTATCGGCCGGCACTTGCCCCTCAGCGGTGATGTGTGGCCTCGGTCGGAATTCCTGCAATCCGCAGGTCAGAACCATTGCGGAGGGCGTATCGTAGTAGATGCGGATCAAGGAAAAAGATTGGTAATGATCACACCCTTGTGAAGCAGAGATTAGGCCGAGGGTGCGAAGTCACGCCCCCGGCCCGACCGCTGTTTCGGGGGTTTTACAGCGGCGCGAACGGGCGAGCACCCAGGAACACCCGGTGGCTGAGCGCCGGGCGGACTGGTCCACTGCGTGAGGAGCACGGCGGAGCGAAGCGATCTGCTCGGACGGGGGCTGCCGGCCCCCACCTCACGCACCGAAGTGAGCGCAGCCCCTGGTAGCGCCCGCCGTGTACCCAGAGGCGGGTGCCGATCAGCTCCGCTCGAGGGGATGCCGGTACAAGGTGGTGCGCCCGACACCGAGGATCTCGGCGATCTCGCCCAGTTGCATCCCGGTCTCGCGCATACGCAATGAAACTACAGGTGTGCTGTTCGATCGATACGCCATCCCGAAGCCGACGTGACCCGGGTCCCGGCGGCGTGACCTGCCGGGACCGTGTCCGGTGGAGAGGTCAGGTCGTGGTGGTCTGGTCGGGTGAGTCGCTGGGCTCGATGACCTTGGCTTCCTCACGTGCCCCGGGGGTGATTTCGATGCGGCGCGGCTTGGCCCTTTCTGCCACGGGGAGGGTGACCGTCAGCACCCCGTTCTCGTAGGTGGCGGCGATGTGGTCGGCGTCGATGTCCTGGCCGAGGGCCAGCTGACGCAGGTAGCTGCCGGTGAAGCGCTCGGAGGTCAGCCACTGCACGTCGTGTTCGGTGCGTTCGCTGCGTTGGGCTTTCACGGTGAGGATGCCGCCGTCGACGCTGACGTCGACCGAGCCGGGGTCCACGCCCGGGAGGTCGGCGTGGAGGACGTAGTGATCGCCGGAGCGGTAGAGGTCCATCGGCATGAACCGTGGGGCCCGGGCGGATCCGGCCGACGTGCCGAGCAGCTGCTCGGTGAGTCTGTCGATGTCACGGAATGGGTCGGGATGAAGCACAGCAACCACCTCCTACATGTTGGTGGCCGCACCTCGCCATCGCGACGGGTGTCGGCTGGCTGCGCTCCTTCTAGTTTTGCACTGCACCTGTGCGGGCGCCAGGTGCGCTCGACGCCCGGTTCCGGCGGATGCAAGGATTTCCGACCGAGGCCGCAAGTGTTTCGTGGACAGGTGCTGCCCGCTGCGTTCAGGCCACCGATAACCACGGCCCAGACCCCGCCGGGTGCGGGCCGGGAGGGCTGGGGTTTCGTCGTCCACCACCACTTTCCCCTGGTGCCAGCGAGAACAACCCGGCCGCGCCGGTCGGGTGATCGTGGCTCTGCGGCGGAGCAGACTTTCGCCGTGCTGCTCCGTGTGCGGGGTTGGATACACTACTGACATGCAGCGGGTTTCTCTCGAGGCCTTGGCTCGTCAGCAGCTGAAACAGGCGGCCACCGCGGGTGGTGGTCACACCGCCGACACCGTCTACGGCGGGCATGAGAAAGTGTTGCGGCAGACGGTGATCGGCATGATTGAGGGCGCGGTCCTCGGGGAGCATTCGAACCCGGGTGAGGCGACGGTGCAGGTCTTGTCCGGTCGGGTCAGGCTCTCGACCGGCGATCTGTCGTGGGAGGGGAGGGCGGGTGATCTGCTCATCGTTCCCGACGCACGGCACAGCCTCGAAGCGTTGGTGGACTCGGCGGTCCTGTTGACGGTCGCGAAGCTGTCGTGACCCCACCCCAGCAGCCCGGGTTGCAGGCCGGCCCCGGCGCATCGCTTCCGGTGCCGCCCGACGATGCGGGCCGCGACATCACCTCATGCGTCGAGAGCAGGCGCGATGCCGGGCAGGTGCTCGCCTCCGCCGCGGTTCCCAGCGCCGCACACCCTCGTCTGTGCTGGGATGTGCTCAGCCGGCGCAGTCCAGGCAGATCATCTGTCCACCGGCCGTGTCGACGAGGCGGCTGCGGTGATGGACGAGGAAACAACTGGTGCAGGTGAATTCGTCCGCCTTCTTGGGTATCACCCGGACCGTGAATTCCTCGCCGGACAGGTCGGCCCCGGGCAGCTCGAATGACTCCGCGGTGTCCGTCTCCTCGACGTCGGCGACGGCCGACTGCGATTCGTTCCTTCCGGCCTTCAGCTGGTCGAGCGAGTTCTCGGATGGCTCGTCGTCGGTGTTGGTCACTCTGGGTGCGTCGTAGTCGGTGGCCATGACCCTCCCTCTCGTCGGGCGTCTTCCCCGGAGCCGCCCCGCGATCGCGGAGGTCGATTGCATGTCAACGCTCCGCCGCCGTGTTTTGTGCCCGTAACCGGTCACATGGGGGCACATCGTCACATTCGGTCCTGGGCCGGGTCCGAATACTGCTCGCGATCGATGACGGAGCCGGACCCTGGGGTTCCGCATACACACGTCGGGCGGGCGCCCCTGACCCAAAGGGGGACCCGCCCGCGGGCACTGACCACTCGGTTACCAGGCGTGCATGGTTGCGCGGTGAAATGTGGCCTCGGCGTCAGGAGACATTTCCCGCCTGACGCAAGCCCACCGTGCTGAGCCCACTGTGGGGGCTTTGCTTTGCGTGGGTGCCTACAGCTCGTGCTGGGCGCCACAACCGAGAGGTGGAATCTTCTCTTCCGGTTCGACCTTGGTCTGTCGTGGATCCGTACCTCCGGTCTACGCCGCATCTCCAGTTAAAGCAACAGTAAAATACGGTCGGTCATCGCGCGACCTCGCGATTGAGCACATCACCGCCGACCTCACCCTGATCAAGCACCACTCCCAGGTAGATGCGGCCTACGTACTTCGACTCGGTCGCCGCCCTCGACAACAGGACGACGCTGCGCGACCACTGGGAGGCCGGACTCGGTCGCCGACGATTAGGTAGGAATACCGTCCTCGCTCACTCACGTCTCACCTGGACGTAACCTACGGTTGCGTAACCTGCGCTAGCGTAAATTCATGGCGATTTCGGATGTCACGGAGTACGCCCACCTGACCGGGGCGGATGTCGAGGCGCTGTGCGTCGAGTTCGACGCGATCCGGCGCGATATCGAAGCCTCGCGTGGCGAGCGTGATGCCCGGTACATCCGCACCGCGATCCGGCTGCAGCGGTCCCTCGAAATCGGCGGTCGCGCGGTCTTGTTCGCGAGCCTGTTCCCGCCGGCCTGGCTTGCCGGCACGACGATGCTCGGCACCGCCAAGATCGTCGAGAACATGGAGCTCGGCCACAACGTCCTGCACGGTCAGTGGGATTGGATGAACGATCCGGAGATCCACTCGTCGACGTGGGAGTGGGATCTCGCCGGCCTGTCGGCGCATTGGAAGCAGACCCACAACCACATCCATCACAAGTACACCAACGTGCTCGGGATGGACGACGACGTGGGCTACGGCCTGTTGCGGGTCGCCCGTGATCAGCGGTGGACGCCGTTGAGCGTCGGCAATCCGGTCTACAACCTGCTGTTGCAGCTGTTCTTCGAGTACGGGGTGGCCCTCCAGCACTTGGAGCTGGGCAGGGTGGCCAGGGGAGGTGTCGATCGTGTCGAGTTCGCGCGCCGATGCCGTGAGGTGGCCGGGAAGGTCGGTAAGCAGATCGCCAAGGACTATGTTCTCTACCCGGCGCTGACCGGCCCGGCGTTCCTGCCCACGTTGACCGCGAACCTGACGGCGAACATGATCCGCAACGTCTGGACCAACATGGTCATCTTCTGCGGGCATTTCCCCGACGGCGCGGAGAAGTTCACCGAGGCCGAGCTGGAGGACGAAACGCGGGGGCAGTGGTACCTGCGGCAGATGCTCGGCAGCGCGAATTTTCAGGCGGGGCCGGTGATGGAATTCATGAGCGGCAACCTCTGCTACCAGATCGAGCATCACCTGTTCCCCGATCTGCCGAGCAACCGGTTGCGCGAGATTTCCGTGCGCGTGCGTGCGCTGTGCAAGAGGTACGACCTGCCCTACACGACCGGCTCGCTGCCGGTGCAGTACCTGAAGTCGTGGCGCACCATCGCCAAGCTGGCGTTGCCGAACAAGTTCCTGCAGGCGACCGCCGACGACGCGCCCGAGACCGCGTCGGAACGCAGGTTCACCGATCCGAGGCCACAGTTCGACCCGGTCACGGGCAGACGCCGTGGGCTGTCGACAGCACTTCGCGATCGCGGGGGACTCTGACATCGCCCCCGGGCGGGACCCGAACACCGGCGCCTGCGCCGATCCGTTCGAGAATCTCGGCGCGGCAAGGCCCACCACGCTGTGCATCGGCCTGTGAGGGTGGCACGACCAGTCAGCAGTTGCGCGGAGCCGGCTCGCCGCGGGCGTCGAGACAGTTCGGTGCGGCCGGAACGTCGAGCACCGCGGTGGTCAGAGGATCCGGGTTTCGGGAACAAGTCCGGATCCTGGCGTGCTCATCTCCGTGGTCACCTTTTTTTGCGTATCTCACCTGCGATCCTCGCCAGAAGATCTTGCTGGAACGGCGGTAGCCTGCGCGGCTCTGAGCAACGGAGTATCCAACGAACCACCCGGCGAGGCGATCCGCCGCAGATGCGGCGTCAGCGGGAGTGCGCCTGGACGGCGACGCGGTGTGAGCGGCACCGGTGATCACGATGATCGGGGATTGCGGCGCCGTATAGTCGAAGTGTCGGAGATACTTCGTACGCGGGCAATCGGGTCGCGTCGTCGACTGGACAGTACCTGGCCGGTTCCCGGCCAAGGCGGGAGCGTCACATATGACGCACAGCAACCTTCGCACCATCACGAACCATCTCCCCATCCCCATCGGCATCGGCGTCGGCACGGCTCGGGCCGCCTCGCGTCGCGGGCCGCGGCGGCCGCACCGCGCCTCCCCGCCGCGCGACCGTATCGCGCACGAATCCGGCACAGGAGAAATCCGTTGACTGCGGGAGAGGGAACACGGCCGGAGCCGCGACAGCACGTTCTCGACCCCGTCAGGGGCGATGACAGGGCAGCCGCGGACGAAGCCGACGCCAAAATAACAGCGGCGCAGAGCGATCGGCGGCGCGAACACGATGCGGCCGAGCAGGAGGCGACGCGAGGAGCGGAGAAGGGCCGTCTCGCCGCTGAGGAACGCGCGCGTGCGCGCGTGCACGACGCCGAAAAGAAACGCCGTGTCGAGGACCTGCGCACGGCCGGGGACGTCGTCGACGCTCGAGACGACGACGCGCGCGCCCAGCAGAGGGCCCGAATGCTCGACGATGCCGCCGATACGGTGCGGTCGGAGGTCGAGAACGACCGTGGACGTCGCGCGGTGAACCTGTCCTCGCTCCGAACGGTACTGCGGGTGCAGTACGCCGTGGTCCGGCTGCCGCTCGCGGTGATCGACCGGCGAGTGGTGCAGCGGTGGGGCGCGCAGGCTCCGGTGCGGCGCGCCTACGAACGGGCGCTCGGCGGACTCGACGGCGTCGTCGGCGCGCTCCTCGGTGACCATGACCTGATCGCTCGCGGTCATCGGATTCGCCGGCACGCCGACATGCTGACTCGTGCGGCAGTGCTCGGCGACAGGGCCAAACGCATCCGGGCCGATGCCGCAGAGCAGCTCCCCGACCGGCTCGACGAGGCCGCCCGACACACGGCGGCGGTCCGGCACGCGACCGACGCGGCGGTGACGGAGGCCGAGAACACCGCGGTCGAGGAGACGATGCGGGCCGGTGACCGCGCCGGCGCGCAGCTGGCGCGGCGCAAGGACCGGGCCGATCGCACCGCGGACGCCCGAATCCGGGCCGCGGAGGCGGATCTGGACGCGATCCATCGCGAGAGCGACCGGACATAGGTCCGCCGCGTCCGAGTCATCGAGTCCAGGTTCGCTATCGCGGACGGGAGGACCTGGGTGCGCGATGGAAGGGTCCAACGGCGAGACTCGCACCCCTATCGGAGGTATTTCGTTCGCTGGCTGTCCATGGTCGCGTCGTCCCTGGTCTGACATATCCGGCCGATTTCGCGGCCGGGACAGGAGCGGCCGCCCATGCCGCAGCAGGCAGCATCCCGCGATCGTCCCCGACACCAGATATCAGATATCAGCCGAACACGCGCAGCGGCCGAGGGGTGAAACCGAAAGATCGGTGTGCCGGCTCTATCGACGGTGTCTGGTCGCCCCGCACCCGCACCCTCGGCGAGGAACTTCCGGAGTTACTGGCAGTGTTGACGGTTCGGCTCGGCCCCAACGGTCGGGCCGTCTACGACCCCGCGGGGCCGGGCCGCGGTGCCCGGGCGGTGGGTCGCCGCGGTGCCCGGGCGGTCGGTCGCCGCGGGGTACCCGGGTCCGGCTCGACGCCTGCCTCTCCGAGCTGTTCCACACGATGCATGTCCTCGGTGCCGACGGCAGCAGGATCGTCCTGCAGGTGACACCACCGGGCGTCGCTGTCGGCTCCGAGCAAGTCGGGTCTGACGGCGCCCGGGAGTGCACCGGACCGCTCGGCGAAATCCGTCGACCGATAGGTGCGTGGGTGGCGCGCTCGCTCGTGCGGGAGCACGGTCGCGATTCGTCCGCAGGCGCCACCGGGTGGGGTACCCCCTGCGCGTAGCATGAGGTTGTCGGAGGAATTTTCGCACACGACCGTCCACGATCGTGTCACCGCCGGTAATGACAGTGGCCGCCACGCGGGCACGGCGGGAGCGTCCTCATGACGCTACAACACGACCGAACCCTCCCCGAGCCACCGATGCACGTGATGATGCGGCAGCCGACTGAGCGGCGGCAGGAGCGTTGACGATGAAACACGAGACGAACCCCACCTACTCCGGGCGCGGCCTGGGCCTGTTCCACCCGACCTCCGACGGCGCGCAACCCTTCGACGAGCCCACCCGGACCCCGCGACTGCTGCTCCGCGCGCGCGAGGACCATTCGGCCGGCGTGGACGGGGCGTGGTGGCCACGAACCACCAACCTGACCACCGAACTTCACGACCTGATCAGTGTGCTCGCCGATCGGGTGGGCACCACCGAGCAAGTCAGCTTCGACTGGAACTCGATGAGCGTCTCGCAACGGGGCATCGACCGTCCCGACGGGGTGCGCGTGTCCGGGCCCCTGCCGGACCAGCCACCGGACATCATGTACGTCTTCGGTACCGACGGTCGGCGGTGGGAGCTGCTGGTCATCGCACCCATGACGGACGCCGACGGCGCCTTCGACACGATGCAGAAGGCGGTGGGCGTCGACCCGCGGTAGCCCCAACCGTATGCCGACCATCACGATGCAGGTGCGACGGCCAGGAGCCGAATTGCGTTGCCTCACACTGCCAGCCCAGCGCGAGGGTGAGTTCCAGCATCGGTCGTGGGTCGTCGAGACGCTCATCCGGTATCGGACGGTCGGATCGACCCCGCCAGATCAAACGAGAACCCACACAGCAGGCGAGGACGATGGCTCGGTGCTGGATCGACGGGTGGGGGCGGCTGGGGTTCGCCGACGGGGCGAGGCGGATGTACGTCACCGACCAGACCGATGATCGAGTATCACCGCTGAGGGGCAAGTGCCGGCCGACACGGCGCTGCACCTGTCTGCGAGACTTGTGGCCTCGGTCGGAAATCCTGCAATCCGCAGGTCAGAACCATTGCGGAGGGCACCGTCAACTTGAGTGATAGTCGCAGTGGTGCAGTCGGTTTGGGTTCGTCTTAACCCGGAAATTGTTGGCTGGGTGTGTTGTTCAGGCAGCGGTGGCGGTCGCGGTGATTTCGTTCCACACAGCAAAGCGGGCGGTCATCTCGCGTCGCCAGTCGGATGCCGACAACATGTGCCGCCGCAGCTGGAAGTGCCCCGTGATGCCGGAGAACGCGGATAGGAACCGTTGTGCCTGCCCAGGTGAGGCGAATCGCTTCATCCGGCGCTCCTGTTGTCGCGTGGGCTGATGTGAGTTCTCGGCCCGATTATTCAGATACTTCGACCGGCGATGCTCAACCGATGCCAGCATCTCGCGTTGCGCCACTTGGTAGCTGGCCAGCTTGTCGGTCACGAGCACCCTCGGCACGTATCGCAGACCCTTGAGCAGTTTGCGGAAGAACCGCTTGGCGGCCGTGGCGTTTCGACGCGACTGGACGAGAATGTCGAGCACCACGCCGTCCTGGTCGACCGCACGCCGCAAATACCTCTGCTCGCCGTTGATCGGGATGAACACTTCATCGAGGTGCCACTTGTCGCCAGGGCGGGGCCGGCGGCGGCGCAGCTCATTGGCATAGGACTGGCCGAACTTCGCGCACCACTGCCGGATCGTCTCGTGCGAGACCACGACGCCGCGTTCGAACATCAGTTCCTGCACGTCACGCAGACTCGACGTGAAGCGGTGATACAGCCACACGCTGTGGCTGATGATCTCCTTCGGGTAGCGGAAGCCCTTGTACGACGAATCTGCGCTGGTCACGGTCACCCATCCTCCCAGCGGTCACCCGCACAGCCAAGTTGACGATGCCCTCGGCGACGCCGCCCACCCCACCTCCCCCTACGCAGGGTACGGCGCCGGGATTGCCATCGAAGACGGCTACTTCCTCGGTAAGGCACTCGAAGGACGCGACCTGTCCGATCCCCAGTCCCTCCGCGAGGGACTCGCCGTCTACGACGACCAGCGCGTCGCCTACACCAACAAGGTCACGTCCTTCGCCCGCTTCCTTGGGCGAATGTTCCACAACGCACCCAAGCCCGTCCGCAAGGTGCGGGACTTCTTCCTCGACCACACCAAGATCCCGGACAAACAAATCAGCAAGGGATACACCGAAGACGCCCAGAAACTCCTGCGCGCCATCCTCGATGCCGACACCTCGGTCGCCAAGAACGCCGCCGTCACGCCGCTTCCCACGACACCCACACGGCGAACAACGACCTCCAAACCCTGAAGTCGTCGGGCACCACCTCGACAAGATGGACCTACTGCCACGGTCTGCTGGACCGGCGCTCGGCACCCGTCACGTGTCACCGGGGGGGCGACAACACCGCCACGATCGGCAGCTCAACAATGCCCGTCCTCGCCTCGAATTCATGAGACAGGGACGGGCTCTGCTGCCGTCGTGTTTGCCTCTTCAACGTCGGCCGAAACGGTCCGCCCTTGCGCCGGTCATCTCGGCTCACTGGACAACGATCGGCTTCAGCGCCGGCTTCGTCGTGTGCAGGGGCTCCCTCATCGATTCTCGTCCACGTAGGTCGATCGCCCTGCGGTGGCTTACAGGACTCAGCTGGAGGCGCAAACCCAACCATATCTGGTGACTTGCGCACTGAAATCGAACGAGTTCATCGCGGCCTATGACCGAGAATCCTGGAACTCGCGCGCTTTTGAAGGTCGGCGACAAAGTCAAGGTTCATGCCGAGGCGACCTCGGTGTTTACGATTGTGAGCATTGACGGCGACGACGCGCTGATCGAGTCGATTGCCAGTACGCCGGGGACGTACCCGTTCCACTGCAAGCTCGACCGCCTCGTGCCGGTCGAGTCCTGACAACAGCCCAAAATGCGCCCTGAACTGCTCAGGTGACACGTCCCCCTTTCGGGGACGATCCTCAGCGGTGCCGGGCGGTGACCGGACGCGGATCTGGACGCGCAGGCCACGGCGCGGGATCGATGTCGGCTCGACGCGAGGTCCTGCAGCAGCCGTCTCGAATACGGCACCGCGAATATCCCTACGGCGCTTGGGTGGTGACCTCGGTCTGTCCCTGGGCACCCGGTCGCCGGCGATCAGGACGCATTGCCTCTACGACGTTCATGATGGTTGGGTTGTGACGGCCGGGGCCGGCCTGCGTGGGTCGCCACGTCACCGCGGGTTGTGTCATGCTGGGGGCACAGAGTCGACGTCGGGGGACAACATGACTGTTCATGCATTGGTGCGATCCACAGGCAGACACGGCTGGACGTTGCGATGCGATCTGTGTGAGCACACCTTCGCTGCGGCCGTTGACGGTCGGCCCGAGGCGGTGGCCTTCGCCCGTACCAATGGGTGGATCGTCGGCGAGCGCACGTTGTGCCCGATGTGCGCGGTCACCGACACCGCCCGCCGCACCGCCTGACCCGCCGATCCACAGCCCCGACCCGGGACCGGTGGGCGGGTGCCCGGCTGTGAGGATGAACTCGAACAGTGTCGTCTTACCGAAGGGAAACAGGTGTGATGGGGGAGCTGGCCGGAGCGAGCAAGGTACACGTGATGGTGTCGTACTGGTGGAGCCGCGGCGACGGTCTCGCCAACCATCAACTCGGCCAGGTCCTCACCCGCGCAGCAGGTGTGGATGAGGTCGACATCACCGATCCACAGTCCATCGACCGCGCCTTGCGGATCGCGGTCGCCGATCCCACGGTGCTGGCCGAGCTGGACCAGTGGTGGCAGATGGTCGAAACCCGCCGGGCCGGCAACAACACGCGCAACCCGGGACTGGGTCTGGAGCAGTCGATTCGGTACCTCACCGACCGGCTCGACACCGGCACCGTCACACCGGAGGCGCTCGGCGAATGCCGCCGGCAGGTCGCCGCGGTCGATCAGACGATCACCAGCGCCAAGGACCTTCCCGAACTCGTCCACCCGGACGCTCAGATGCTCGATCTCCTCGCCCGCTACCTGGAGGCCCGCTCCCGCGTTCTGGCCCTGGCGTGACCCCACCCCGGGTGAGCGGGCGCCGACACCGGCCACCGGGGTGCGCGAACCTCGGCCGAAGGAGGACGCCGAAACCCGGTATTGCCGGTAATGCCGGTCATGCCTGCATTGTCGGCGGTGATGTCGGTTCGGTGATCGGCCGGGGACGTGTCGTTACCACTGGTCACAGCACATGGGGGGCGGTGGCTTTAGAGGTTCCAGAGTTGGAGCATCGCGGCCCGCAGGCTGGGGGAGGCGATGCGGTGATCGACTCGCAGCCGGGCACCCGGGTGCCCGGCATCGGCGAGGATCTGCTCGGCGACCGGCACCGGGATCGGGTCCAGGTCCGTGCGGCTGCGCAGGAGGTGCCCGATGGCACCGGGGGAGCGGGGGATCGCGATCGCCTCGGAATCGACCACTGCGGGGGGATAGAGCCACTGGTGGTCCGCGGTGACGAAGACCAGCACGTCACCGCGGCGCAGGCGGCTGTCGGTCTTGTCGTGGTGGAACCATTCGAGCTGGTACTTCGCTGCCGGCCCGGCAGGTGCGCGGCGGTGGCGAGCCTGGGCGGCCCAGGCGTGGTGTTCGGTCGGACCGGGTTGATATTCGATGATGTGCCGCAGAAACATTCGGGTGATCTGTGCGGGCAGGAAGCCGGGGTCGGCCTGTCCGCGGCCGCTCACCCCGGGGATCGGCACCGCCCGCCCGATCTGCCACTGCGCGACGGCGTTGTCGAGGAACACCTGATCGACCTCGGTGACCTCCTCGATGCCGTCGATGAACCCCCTGACCGAGGCAACAAGGTCCGGGTCGTCGGTGATGACCACACCCTCGACGGCGATGGTGGAGCTGTGTGAGGCATTGGCGGAGCCGATGACCGCCCACCGCTCGGTGGCGATGACATTGGCGTGCAGGTCCGGCGACGACAGCACCCGCACCCCCGCGTCCCGGTAATACGCGAGCGCCACCGGAGAGGTCAGGTGTGCGCGCACCGCGGCGCGGGAGGCGTTGACGACGAGGACGTCACCGCCGCGCAGCGGCAGCAGGGTGGGCGCGTCCTGGCCCAGGTGGGCGATCGCAGCGCGGCGGGACCCGCGGGTGCGGATGGCCCGGGTGATGTGCGGCCACGGGCTCGGCCCGTGGAAGGTGGTCCCCATATCCGAAAACGGTAGCGGGTGCGCACACCCGGCCGGGGTGGATCCGCCGATCGCGGCCGCACGGTCGACACCCCGGATCAGGCCGCTGCGCTGCGACGATGACACGTCCCCTTTCCCGCGCGCGACCGCACCGCGCAGTTCCGCTCCGGGTGCGAGGCCGGTGCCGTCACGGCCGACGGCCGTCGTGCGGCTTCGGCTCGGCCGCCCGGTACCACGCGTGCGCGCCGAGGCCGGCGACGAGAAACGCCCACATCGCCAACACCGGCGAATCGGTAGCGGTCGCCGCATGTGCGATCGATACCGCGGCGGTCGGCGACATGACGAGTTGCGTCTCTGGTGACAGCACTCGATCTTCTCCAGCGCACGGATACTCCCCCTTCGACCTCTTCTGGACATGTCGTCTTCGCAAACCCTGGCACCGGCGACAGGCCGGCACTACACACCCCACTTGCACAACACAATGTCACGTTGTAAAGGAAGTGTCACCGACAGCGAGGGGAGATGCACATGTCCAACACCGCAATCGTCGAGGGGGCCGCCGAACTGGACGCCGCGCGCGCTCGCTACCGCGCATCGATCGGAGGCGATTCGCACTCCGAATTCGTCGCCGCAAAGGTCGCCCTGGTCGAATTGGGAACCGGCCGCAAGGTCTCCGAGGAGGAGATCGACTACCTGTAACCCGGCAGCGTGCGAGGCCCCGTCATTTCACTTGATGGGGGCCTCCTTCGTGCGGCACTGCGGCCGCGGGAGTGTCGATGCCGCACGGGCGCGGTCGATCTCGATGGCTCGCGACGAACTCGTGCTCTTCCCGATTTGGAACATGACAATGCGCCATTGTCAGGTGATGATGGAAGTGAGAGTCCGACGAGGGGGCGCCGTGACGTACGACCCTACCGATGACCAAACCTGCCGGCCGCGCTGGAACAGATCGACAAGGCCAACACCCGACTGGCGCGCAACACCGGTCGAAGGCAGACCCTGATCGACTCCGTTCGCAACGGGACTGATAGGCGGCTGCGCCTGAAAAGGGCCCTCACACCGGGCGACGACTGCTCTTTTCGATGCAGATCCCGAGGGACAGGAGTTGCTCCACTCGACTGGGGTGTCCGATGAGCTGGATGCCGAGCGGCATGCGCTGCCCGTCGAGACGGCCGGGGACCGTCAGGGCTGGGAGGCCTAGTAGTTGCCACGGTCGGCTCAATATGGGTGACCCGGTGGCGGACAGACCCTCGGGTGCTGCGCCGGGGGCGGCGGGGCCGATGATGGCGTCGACGTCGGCGAGCAACGCAAGTACTTCAGCTTGTGCCCGTACGGAAATTGCGAGAGCGTCGCGATAGTCGTCGTCAGCGATGTTGCGGCCGAGCGCCAGGAGATCGTTGAGTGGTGCGCTCAGTTGTGTGGGGTGCTGGCCTTCGAGGGCCAGCGCTCGGGAGGCCTCGTATGCCATGACGGTGCCGTGTGCTTCCACTAGCAGTGGTGTGATTGCGGGCCAGTCGTAGTCGACGAGTTCGGCGCCCTCGGCGACGGCCGCATCGACTGTGCATCTCACTGCCGTCTGCATGTCGTCGGAGATGTCGGCGAGTTCTTTGCCGGACCAGACCGCGAGCCGGGGGCGCTCCAGGTTCCGTACCGGGTCGGCGGGCCTGTCCTGGCCGGTCAGTGCCAGGTAGGCGAGTCGGAGATCGGTCACGGTGCGGGTGAGAATCCCGGCCGCGTCGAGGGTGTGGGACAGGCCGGCGAACCCGGTGGTGTCGAGTGGTCCGCCGACCGGTGCGACGAGTCCCGCGATACCGCAGTAGGACGCGGGCCGGGTCAGCGAGCCGGCTGTTTGGCTGCCGAGGGCCAGCGGAACCATACCGGCTGCGACCGCGGCCGCGGACCCACTCGAGGAGCCGCCTGGTGTGTGCGAACGACGGTGCGGGTTCCGGGTGGGGCCTGGTGCGAAGTAGGCGAACTCGGTAGTGACCGTCTTGCCCAGCGGGATCGCTCCGAGTTCCCGGAGCCGGGCGACGAGGGGTGCGTCGTCGTCGGCCACTCGACCTCGCCGCAACGGTGAGCCGCACTCGGTGGGCAGGCCTTTGAGGTCGATGATGTCCTTGACTCCGAAGGGTATTCCGTGCAGTAGTCCGCGTCTCGGCGCGTGGTCGAGTGTGCGTGCTGCGTCGAGTGCTCCTTTTCGGTCGACGCGAACCCAAGCTTGGATGCTGGGCTCGGTGCGGTCGAGTCGTTCCAGTGCGTCGGCGACCGCCTCGCTGGGGAGTAGGTCACCGGCGTCCATCCGAGTCGCCAGGGTGGACAGACTCGACTCCACGTCTCGTTGCGGTCGTTCATCGGGGGTGGTCACAGTTCGAGTACCAATCGCGCGGTCGTGGCCCGTGACACGCAGGTGGCGATCTGGTCCCCGGCTTCCTTCTCTTTGCGGGTCAGGCAGTTGTCGCGGTGGTCGGGCGTACCGTCGAGGACGGTCAGTACGCAGGTGCCGCAGATGCCCTCCCGGCAGGACGTGTCGACGTCGATGCCGGCGTCGCCGAGCACGTCGACGATGCTTCGCCCTGGTGGCACGGAGAACACCTCCCCGGTGTCGAGTTCGACCTCGAACTCGCCGCCGTCGTGGGTGGTCGGTTCCAGAGCCTGGAAGTGCTCGATGTGGACCTGCTCCTCCGGCAGCGATTGCGTGGCAGTGTCGACGACACGCTGCATGAACTCCTTGGGGCCACACGCGTAGACGTGGGTCCCGGGGCTGATGTCGGTGAGGATGCGCGCGAGGACCGCGGGTTGCTCTCCGCGTTGGACGCCGAAATGGAATTCGACCGACGGCGCGAATGAGGCACCCTCGAGCAGGGGAACGAACGCCGCCCCCTCCCGGTTGGAGGCGAAGTAGTGCAGCCGAAACGGGGAACCGTCGGTGGCCAACCGGTAGGCCATGCTCAGCAGGGGGGTGATACCGATCCCCGCCGCAACAAGGACGTGCTCGTCGGCTGTCGGGTCGAGTGCGAAGAGGTTGCGCGGTTCGCTGATCGTGAGTTCGTCGCCCACGTCGACCTGGTCGTGCAGGGCCGCGGACCCGCCTCGGGAGCAGTCCTCCCGCTTGACCGCGATCTGGTAGCTGTCGGTCTGGTCGGGTGGGCTGCACAGTGAGTACTGGCGGGTGATTCCGCTCGGACCGGTGACGTCCACGTGCGCTCCCGCCGCATAGGGTGCGAACGGTGCGCCGTCGCTGCGGCGCAGCGAAAAGCTTTTCACTGCTTCGGTTTCGGTGACGATATTGTTGACGGTGACTGTGATCATGCAGATTTCCCTACAGCAGGAATCCGGACGCGTTGACGGCGTCCGTCGAGTTGATCAGCCGGACGATCTTCCGCTCGATGAGGGGCGCGGGGCCGGCGATCCGGATGTGGTGTGTCACGTCGGCGGCGAGGACGAACGTCGCCTCGCGGCGATAGCCCACGAGTACCTGTGCGGAGCTGAGTTCGACGGTTTCGTCGTCGAGGTGGTCTATGACGAAACGGGACAGGGTCCGTACGGTGCGCGCGGCGGCGGTTGCGGAGATCGAGTGGCCGGCGGTGAGCCGTTCGATCCTCATCCGGCGCATGCGGTCGTCGTCGTAGACCATGTTCAGTGATGCTTCGAAGTCGTCGGTGTCGGGGTCGATCGGGATCACGTACCGGCCGTCGGGTGCCCAGAGCAGGTCCCAGTCCTCGTACCGTTTGCGGTCGAGTAGTCGGGCTTCGCGCCAGATCAGTTCGATCGCCCGAGCGATCCGAGGATCGGAGAGTTGTGCGGTCTCAATGGTTTCAACGGACATCGGTCATCATTGCCTTCCACATCGTGTACGCCTCGCGCATGCCGGTTTCGTCGGTGGCGTGGGAGACGCGCCCTTTCGCGTCGTCCTGCTCCCGTGTCAGTCCGCGGTTCACCAGGATCGGGAGTCCGGGTCCGGCGGCGGCGCCGCGTTGGACGCGGTCCCAGGCCTCGGAGTCGTCGGGGCTGCCGAATCCGAACGGCCCCTGGAAGTGCTCGTGGATCCGGAGTCTCTCGCGGTTGACGACCTCGGGGCCTCCGTCGAGGCCGAGGGCGAGATGTCGGATCTCGGTCTCGGTCACGGAGATCGGGCGCAGGGCGCGGACGAATGACATCGACATCGCGACGTTCGGGAAGAGGTTGAGGTTGAATCCGGCGCCGTGCATCGAGCGGACGATGCGCCGGACCTGATCGGCGGGCATGGTCTTCGACAGCTCGTCGACGATGTGGCGGAACCGTTCCTGTAGGGGTTCGGATCCGTCGTCGTCGTCGAGGTCGACGTGTTCGGGCACCATGATCATCACACTGTGTCCGTTTCCGAGGGAATGGGTCACGGCGTGTTCGTCGGTCATGAACGACAGCATGTTCGCGGTCTCTTCGTCGACCGACGACATCCAGGATCGATGGACGATGGGGAAGTGGTAGCCGTCGGTGGTGTTCTCGAGCTGGATTTTCCAGTTGCCGTTGAATCGGAACTTGTGTTCGCCCTGCACCTTGATCGGGTAACCGGCGCCCTGCTTCATGAACAGGTCGATCCAGTGTTTCGCCGGTCCGAGGAAGTCGGCCAGCGGCTCGACGTCGGGGTTGGCGCTGGCGAAGATCATCCCGGCGTAGCTGTCCACCTGCAGGCGGTGCAGCGGGAAGTCCTTCTTTTCCAGGACGTCTTCGTAGCCGTCGGGGTAGGGGATCCCGCGGAGCTTCCCGTCCAGGGCGTAGGACCATGCGTGGTATGGGCAGGTGAAGCCGTTGGCGTTGCCGCGCGGGGTCTCGCAGACACTTGCACCGCGGTGGCGGCAGCGGTTGAGCAGCACGTTGATTCCGCCGCGGCGGTCGCGGGTCACGATCACCGGCTGCCTGCCTACCGTGGCGGTCCGGAAGTCTCCGGCGTTCGGGATCTCGCTCTCGTGCGCCACCCAGACCCAGGTCCGGTTGAAGATGCGGTCCATCTCCAGCTCGAACAGTTCCGGGTCGGTGTAGAGGGAGACGTCCACGCGGTCGGGGTGAACCAGATCGGTGATGTCGGGACCGGTGTGGTCCTTGTCGATGGAGGTGGTCATGATGTCGTTTCCTGTGGGTTGTCGGATATGGCTTGTTCGGACCAGGTGGCATGTGCGGTCCAGTAGTCGCTGCCGTCGGCCCTGATGCCGTGCTGCCATTCGGTGGTTCTGCGGAGGGCGGGTTCGACGGTGGCGCACGCGGCGTCCGCGCCGTCAGGGCCCTCCTCGACGGCACCCCAGTGGACCCAATTCACTTCTTTGCCGTCGCTGTCGTGCAGGAAGAGATCCACGTGGAGCCAGCCGTAGCGCCGGATGTCGCGGTAGCAGGTGAGGAGCATCGTGCGGCCGTCGCGCGCGGTCACCGCGAGATCCTTTCCGGCGTGGGGTCGTGGTCTCCGATCTCGCTCGGGGATTCGGTGTCGTCGATGTCCGTCGCGTTGGTCTCGGGTGCAGCGGCCACCGCGATCACGGTGATGAGACCCATGCCCACCATGAACAGTGAGATCGGCCATGACATCCCCGCCCAGGCGAACAGTGCGGTGGCGATGATGGGCGAGAAGCCACCGGCAACAACCGAGGCCAGTTCGTGTCCGAGGGCGACGCCGCTGTAGCGCACGCGGCTGTCGAACAGCTCGGTGAAGAAGGCGGGCTGGGTGCCGATCATGGCACCGTGGCAGATGACGACCGCGACGAACATGGCGAGGAACACCAAGACCGGTTCACGCGAGTCCAGCATTGCGAAGAAGGGGTAGGCCCAGGCGATCATCGCGATGGCACCCCCGAGATAGACCGGACGGCGTCCGATGCGGTCGGAGAGCGCTCCCCACAGCGGCATGGCGAAGGACTCGACGAGCATGCCCGTGACGACTGCAGTGATAACGAGTCCGGTCGACAAGCCGATCTTCGCCGCGTAGGCGAGGCTGAAGGTGAGAAAGATATACAGTGCGCCGTTCTCGGCGATCCGCGCCCCGAAGGTGATGAGAATGGACTTCGGTTGGGTGCGGATGACCTCGAGGACGGGAAGTTTCGCCTTCTTCGGGGAGGTGGCCTGTTGACGGGCGGCGGGTGTTTCCATGACCCGCAGCCGGATCAGCAATCCGACCGCGGTGAGGACGATGCCGGCGATGAACGGGATCCGCCACCCCCAGGCGAGGAACGATTCCGGTGTGGTGAATGCCTGCACGAGCGAGTACGCCGACGCGGAGAGCACGAATCCCAGGCCGACCCCCGTCTGAGACCACGCGGAGTAGAAGCCGCGGCGGTGCGCGGGTGCCTGTTCACTGACGATCAGCACACCGCCGCCCCACTCACCGCCGACCGCGATGCCCTGGATGATGCGCAGCCCGATCAGCAGCGCCGGCGCCCAAATACCGATCGCCGCGTAGGTGGGGAGGACACCGATCAAGAAGGTGGCCACACCCATGATCATCAGCGTGATCACGAGCATCGATTTGCGTCCCGCACGGTCACCGAAGTGGCCGAAGATCACACCGCCGAGGGGGCGGGCGAGGAAGCCGGCGGCGTTGGTGCCGAATGCGGCGATCGTTCCCACGAGAGGGTCGAAGTTCGGGAAGAAGAGCGTGTTGAACACCAGCGCGGCGGCCGTGCCGTAGAGGAAGAAGTCGTACCACTCCAGGGCACTGCCGACCAGGCTCGCGATCGCCGCTGTGCGCACCTCACTTCGGGTGCGCTTCGGTCCTGCCATTGTTGGTCCTCCATCGGCTGTTTTCGAGATCGACAACTGCTGTTCAGCTGCAGCGATTGTTCATGCCGGAGTCATCGAAGAAAATGCAATCGGACCGCTCTTCGGACCGAAAAGTCTGACATCATGATTTGTTTACACCGGCGAAATCTCGTGACAGGGCCCGCGCGGCCGCGGTGACGACCGGCGCCAGACGTGCGACGGGCACCCGGTCGATGGGCCCGACCACGGTCAACGTCGCCACCGCAATGTCGGCTGAGAACACCGGTGCCGCGACAGCCCCGTAGCCAACGACGAGTTCCTGGCGATCGACCGCGTATCCCTGCCGTCGTATCTGCTCGAGCTCCGCGTCCAGCACAGCAGGATCGGTGATGGTCCACCGCGTTCGTTGCCGCAGGGTGGACCCGAGAACGCGGTCGCGAATCGAGGGGTCCCCGAACGCGAGGAGAGCCTTGCCCGATGCACCACAGTGGAACGGCACCCGCCCCTCCACCTGGGTGAAGGTGACACCGCCACCGCGCTGGCTGAAGTACTTCTCGGCGAAGAGCACATTCCGGTCGCCGGGGAACCCCAGCACGACGGTCTCGCGGGTGGTGACCGCGAGATCCTCGAGATACCGCGCGGCGATCAGTCTCAGATCCCGGGTGCGAGGTACGCGCTGACCCAACTCGAAAAGTAACGGCCCCAGCTCATAACGACGGCCTTGCCGGTTGAGTAGGCCTACCTCGACCATCTCGCTGGCCACCCGGTGAACGCTGGTCTTGGCGAGGTCGGTGCGCCGTGCCAATTCGGACAGACCGAGGACGGGTGCCCCGGTGTCGAAGGCATCCAGGATCAATCGAACCTTGCGCAGCAAGGAGTCCCCGTCCGGCTCACCCCGCCGAGCCGTCATTGCCCGGTGGCCTCGTCCGGTTGCCCCACCGTGCCCCACCGGGCCCGCAGTCCCGCGACGTGTGCAGAGAATTCGTCGACCATCGACACCCGATCGGGCCGCACCAGCCACTGTTGCTGCAACCCGTCCACGACCGCGATGGTGGTGCGAACGAGCACCGAGACCGGCGCATCGGCACGCATCTCGCCGCGCGCCTGAGCAACGCGGACCGCGTCGGTCAGCCACGCCTCCATTCCGTCGTAGTGGTCTTGGACCCACTGGTGGGCGGGGTGATTCTCCTCGATTGCCTCCGCAGACAGACGCACGAACAACTCGACCAGATGGCGACGGGTCGAATTGCGGGCGACCAGGGCCTCGAGCGCGTCGAACGCATCCCACCCGAGCGGTGCCTCGCCGTCGCCGGTGGTGAGGAACTCCCCGTCCTCGGCGCCGCGTTGCTCCAACACGGCCGCCAGCAGTGCCGTCTTGGTCCGGAAGTGATGCAGCAGACCGGACTGGGACAGCCCGGTCTGCGCGGCCACTTTCGCGATGGAGGTTCCTCTGTATCCGGAGGTGGCGAACAGATCGGTCGCTGCCTGCACGGCCTTGGCCCGGGACGCCTCCCCGGCCAAGGCGCGCAACGATTTCGCGCGCTGCGAGTGATAGCTAGGCGGGAAGGACATCCTTGCTCCTTTGTCTTGTCGGCAGTGCCGGTCGTGTGAGCCTGACGTCGCCGAGGCCACGGGCGATCAACACCTCGCCGGTCAGAGGGAGGAGCTGCCAACCGTTCTCGTGCCACCGCCGGAGCACCCGTCGGTCGACGGGGACGTCAACGGTCACGGTGGCACCGGGAGCGACGTCGATCCCGGACCACCCGATCAGCCGGACCGGCTCACCCTCCGGCCGCCAGTACACCTGCACGACCTCACGGCTCGTGCGGGACCCCACGTTGGTCACCTCGACCCGCACGCAGCGGAGATGGTCGTCGACGATCACCTCGGCGTTGCCGTAGGCCCAGTCGCCGTAGCCGAGGCCGTGTCCGAACCAGAACAGCGGCTCGGTCGACCACCCGCGGTGTCCGACGGAAAGACCTTCCGCGTAGCGCACTTCCCCGCGGTCGGGAACCGGCGACCATGCCGGCCCCTCGCCGTCCCGCACCGGAAACGTGGTGACGAGCCGACCGGCCGGTTCGATTGCACCGGACAGCGCGGCGGCGACAGCGTCGCCGGCCTCCTGCCCGGGCAGTCCGGCCCACAGCACGGCGTCGACGCGGTCGAGCCACGGCATCAGAACGGGGGTGGCCGCGTTGACGACCACCACCGTCCGTTTCGCGGCCGCCGCCACCGCCGCGACCATCGCGTCCTGTTCCCCGGGGAGCGCGAGGGTGATCTTGTCGACCTCTTCGCTCTCCTGCTCCGGGGTCAGCCCGACCACCACCACCGCCACGTCCGCCTGCCGTGCGGCTTTCGTTGCCACACCGATCGCCACCGCGGGTGGTTTCGTGGCCACGCGCGCCGCGAGCCCGAGGATCGGCCGACCCGGTGCGGGAGTGGCCACCGCGGTGATGATCGCACCCGGCTCGAGATCGAGAGTCACTGTGCGGTAGGGCAACCGAAGTACCTCGCCGGCGTCGTCCACCCGATCGAGGCGGATCTGCTCGTAGTGGCCCGGTGTCGTGAACGTCCATTCGCCGCGGCCGCGCACACCCACCTGGACCCGCGTGGTTTCCGGGAGGACGATCTCGGCGCTGAGTTCGATGGTCGTCGCCGAGTCGAGCCAGGAGTCTTCGCGCAGCGAGACCTCACTCCAGTCGACGTGACGAGACTCGAGCACCTCGCCTCGCTCGTCACGGGTGGTGACCCGCATCCCGTACCGGTGCGTCTCGGGATCGCGCAACAGGTGCGGTGCCGCGGCGAGCGGGTCCGTGCGCACCTCGACCCCGTCGACCACGGACACGCGATCGGGACCGAATGCCTGGACGATGCCGTCCGCGATGCTGACCACGTGTGGCGGCCGTACCTGCGACGATCCAGCGCCCTGATCGGTCGTCTCCGTCGCGTGCCGGCCGATGACGGCGACCGTGCCGGTACCTGTCAGCGGCAGCGTCGCCCCCTTGTTGACGAGGACCGTCATACCGCCGGCGGCCAGACGACGCAGGGTGCTGCGCCGCTGGGGGCTGTCCGGTGCCGGCACACCGGACGTCCACTGCCGCTCCGCGCCGAACGCACCCACTCGGCCCGCCAGGCGCAGGAGACGGCGCACGTGGTCGTCGAGGATGGACTCGGCGACCGCACCGGCGCGCACCGCATCGACGAGGGCATCTCCCCAGGGGCCCGCGGGGCCCGGCATCGTCAAGTCCAGTCCGGCATTGGCACTCTCCGCGGTGGAGTACGTGGCGTACCAGTCGGACATGACCAGCCCGTCGTAACCCCACTCGCCCTTGAGGACGCCGTCGAGGAGGCGGGCATGCTCGGTGGCAGGGGTGCCGCCGATGGAGTTGTAGGCGGCCATGACCGCCCACGGGTTGGCCTCGGACACCGCGATCTCGAAGGGGAGCAGGTAGACCTCCCGCAGGGTCCGCTCGTCGACAATGGCATTGGCGGTCTTGCGATCGGTCTCCGATTCGTTGGCGACGAAGTGCTTGATGGTCGCGCCGATCCCGTTGTCCTGCAGACCCTTGATGTAGGCGGACGCCAGTACTCCGGTGAGGAGGGGATCCTCGCTGAACGACTCGAACAGGCGACCGGCGAGTGGAGTGCGGTGCAGGTTGACCGTCGGTCCCAGCACGACGTGTACCCGCTGAGCCTGCGCCTCCTCGGCGAGTAACGCGCCGACATCTGCCGCGACGCCGGTGTCCCAGTGCTGGGCCAATAGGGTCGCGTTGGGTAACAGGCAGGCGATGCGGCCGCCGGTGAAGCGGTCACCGCGCACCCCGGTGGGTCCATCGGAGAGCACGATCTCGGCCAGGTCGATGGACGGGTCCGGGTGGAGGGTGAAGTTGGACGCACCCGTCAGCAACCGAACCTTGGACTCGACGTCCATGGTTCCGATCGCCGTGTCGATTCGGGCGTCCAGGTCTGCCAGGGGGTGCACTTCTGCATCCTTTTCGTGTCGAGGGACGTCCTGCGCGGCCACTAGCGCACCTTCCTGATCGGGACGATGAGGAGCGCGCCCACCGCGCAGACGGCCGCGGCGACACTCAACAGGAGGTCGTAGTTGTGGCCGCCGACGCCGATGAGAAGCGCACCGATCCCCGGTGCGAGGGTTTGGGGCAGGACGTTGGCCATGTTGAGGACGCCGAGGTTCTTCGCCGAGTCGTCCTGTCCGGGGAGAACATCGATGACGAGCGCCAGGTCCACTCCCATGTAAATGCCGAACCCGAGCCCGAGCACCACCTCGGCGACGTAGAAGCCGCCCGCAGTGTGGGCCTGCGTCAGCATCACCAGTCCGATCGAGAAGATCACGCTGGCGGTGATGACGAACGGCTTCCGTGTGCCTACCTTGTCCGAGAGCCACCCCGCCGCCTGGCCGGCCAGCGCGAGCGTCACCGTGTACAGCAGCACCCCGGTGGCCATCACCGCGGTGGCGCGGGCGAGCGACAGGTCCAGTTCGTACTGCATGTACAGCAGGCGGTACGTCATGAACAGATACAGCGCCATGGTGATCATGAATCGGGATGCCCAGGCGTAGGCGAAGTCGGGATAACGACGCGGCGAGAGCCAGAAGGTCTTGAGAACCGCACGCAGACCTTCCCGTGGCGGACGCGCCTGGAGCGGTCGATCCGGGAGCAGGAGGAGGAACGGCAACAGGAACACGATGCCGATCACGGCAGGGACCAGGAACATCAGCAGCATGTTGGCGACGAGGAACTGCGCGACGTAGGCGGCACCGAGTTTGCTGCTCTGCTGCATGACGCCGATCAGTCCACTCACCCGGCCTCGCTGGGCCGGCGGGATCTGGTCGGCGATCGAGGCCATCAGCGCCGCCTGGGCGGCGTTGGCGAACGCCTGCGCCGCGAACCACGCGATCGCGATCCCGACGACATTGGGAACAAGAGCGAGCACGAGCTCGCTCACTGCGAGACCCACGATGCCGATGAGAAGCCACGGTCGGCGGCGACCGAATCGTCCGGTGGTCCGGTCGCTGATCCGGCCGAAGATCGGGTTCGCGAGAAAGGCGGCCAGCGCACCGATGCTGCTGACGGTGCCGAAGACGGCAATCACGTTGTCGGTGCCGACGAGGGACTGCACCTTGATCGTCAGGCTCGCCGTGACGGGTGTGAGCAGTGCGATCGACAGCCCGAACTGCGCGAGGGCCATCGCAGCCACCAGCTTCGCCGGTGCCTTTTCGGTCGGTGGGGAGAAAGCGGCATCGACGGGGACAGCCTCGTCTGTGGTGGTCATGGATCCTCCTTTGAGGGCCCGCGCGCTGCGCGGGCGGAGTGGTGCGAGCATACAGACCGAGTACTCGGTCTGTATGAGTGAGCGAGTCGAGCCGGACTGGAATAGGGCGTTGGTTCGCCCAGTGCTCTCGCGGAGAGGAGAAGAGGACCTCCGCGTGGTCGGGGCCACAAGACTGTGGCCGCAGGATGAACGGAAAGCAACGGCAATGGTCCGCCTAACGGACCGATGACACCCGGTCGAGCAACCTTTAACACGCCCGAAACCGAGGCGAGTGGAGATCGGCGCCGATCCGGGCGTGGGCGTCACGCCCACTCGCGAACATCGCCGCGGAGTGAGTACAGTACTTCCGTCACACGACTCAGATATTTCGCCTGATGGCACGCCTACCTCGAAAACGAAGCCACAGAGGGCTTCCGGCGGCGAACGGGCAGCGGGAGGAGAATCCATGGCGAATGACGCCACAATTGCTGCACTGATCGACCGCATCGAGGTGCTCGAAGCCGAAGCGGAGATTCGCCGGATACAAGCGCGCTACATGTTCCTCTGCGACACTCCTTGCCCCGAATTCGGCGTTGCCGATGATGCACACCGAATCGACCTCATTCTCGATCTCTACGCAGTGGACGCGGTCTGGGAAGGTGTCGGCGAGTATTACGACAACCAGTTCGGCAGGGCCGAGGGACACGCCGCGATCCGCGCGCACTTCGAAAGCTTTTGGGGTGACAAGCGTGACCCAGCACTGTTGCTCAATGCCCACTATCTGACGTCGGAGCAGATTCACGTCGACGGCCACGAGGCCACGGGGCAGTGGATCCACATGCAGCCCTGGCTGTTCTCCGACGGCCGGTCGCTGCTGCGGTCGAGCCGACTCAACAACGCCTTCCGCAACATCGACGGCATATGGAAGATCACGCGGACACGAACGGAGAACGTCTTCATTTCGTCGCTGCCACATAACTTCGCCGAGACGTACCCGACAACCTCGGTTCTGATGCGGCCCTAGGGAAGCCGCGCCTCTGTACACGCCGTGCGTCCGCCGACATACGCCGTGCCAAAGCAATGGATACGGAATCGGCTGGGAGACAGTCCTTCGCGGTGTCGGGGCACCACGAGGGCGATCATTCCGCGAGCCTGATGTGAGGGCAGGCGCGCCTGGCAGCGGACGAGCTGTAGGTGCCGTGCAGGTGCGCGATGATCTCTGCACCTACAGGAAAAACCCTGCCGACAAGACGAATTCACCGACCGCTTCGGTGCGGGGTTTGGCGCTTTGACGACCAGGCATCGGTGCGGCGGAGTAGAAGCGCGTGCGCGGTGCGAAAGAGGTCGGCGCGCACTCGCGGTGAGTACGACCGCCAGCTGTCCTGTGCGGCAGCGGCGACGCCCAGGGCGGTCAGTCCACTGTCCGCCACCTCGGCCAACGGTGAATGTGGTATCGGTGATGTGCCATGTGCCCAACCGGATGGAGCCCGTCGGGCACATGGTGTCCCATCGTGCGCGCGTGTGTGGACTTGTCGTGTGCGATTGCGGTCATGAGGTTCGTCCTTCGTTCGTGTGATGTGGCCGGACCGTGACTGCGAAGTTTCCGTCCGTCTGTGGCCACCCCGCTCATCGAGCGGTGTATCCGCCATCGACCGGCAGGATTCATTCCGGTCACCCCTTCGGATATGTCCGAGTGGGCTTCGGTGGTGCGTCTGGTCTTGGTCGTCTCCGGCGCCCAGGAAGCACGGGATGATGTCACGTATCACGTGTGTCGAAAGTCCTGCAGCGAGCAGGTCGCGGATCTGGAGGGCTCGCGTCACTGCATTCGTCAAAATCCCTGTATCCGTTGGTAAGTCGTGTCGGATGTAGTAGATCTTGTTCCTCGTAATAGCGCCGCAATCGCGTTGGGACACCTGTTCGCTGGGAGAGCGAGCTGATCTTTATCGAGTCCACCGTTCGTCCAACATTAACAGGCGTGTCATAGTTTACCGCCTTTCCGACGCGCGAACGCTGCTGGTCATCGAGAAATCGATAAGACCAGCGAACTGTTGCGGGCGACGCTCGAGGAGCATCGATCGTTTCGTCCTGTAGAAGTTGCGGTAAGGGAGTCATGGGCTGTCGTGCCACCTGGATGCGGACTGTTCGGCGTCGCTGCAGGTTCGTGAGAAGTCCCGGACCTCTGGACTAGTGAACGTACGTACGTTTAAAGTAGTGTTGGAGGCCACAGCAACACCTGTACGGCTAAGGAGAATTATGTTTACTCTCGTCGACGCTATTCGTCGCAACGAGCGGTTGGTGCCTCAACGCGAAGCGATCTTCGACGGTACGCGCCGGCTCTCGCATGGAGAACTCGCGGACCGGGCGTGGCGGATCGCCTCTGGCCTGCGCGCGCGGGGTGTTGAACCCGGCGACACCGTCGGCGTCCTGGCAGGAAACACCGTCTTCAGTATCGAGACCTTCCTGGGCATCGTCGCCGCCGGCGCCGCCTTTGTTCCTTACAACTGGCGATGGGCAACCGAGGAACTGGCCCACGGCATCAACGAGACCGGTGCCCGTGTCGTCCTCGTCGGCGACGGCTTCGACGCCGCCATCGCCGAGGTTCTGGCCGGTGACGACCTCAAAGCCCCGGTCGCCGTGGTGCACGAGGGCGACGAGTTCGATCATCTGCTGCGGTCGGAACCGATCGAGGGAGTTCAGCTCGGAGCATCGGACGCCGCCTGCATCTTGTTCACGGGCGGCACCACCGGGTTCTCCAAGGGTGTCGTGCTCTCGCACTCGGCGATCCTGACCAACGCCGTCAACGAGATCGCCGATTGCCGCATCGGCGGCCGTCCGAACGATCGCGGACTTGTCGTCACCCCGCTCTTTCACTCCGCCGCGCTGCTGTGCTGGTTCCTGCCCCTCTATGTCACGGGGAACAGCTCGGTCCTCGTCCACAAGTTCGTGGAAGAGGAGATCGCGGATATCGTTGCTCGCGAGTCGATCACCAACATGTTTCTCGTGCCCAACATGATCCGGCGCATGCTCAAGTCGGGCACGTTCGACACCGACGGGTTCCGCAACAATTTCAAGGCCCTCCACGCCGGTGCCGGGTTGCTGCGCATGCCGGACAAGCTGGCGGTGTCCGAGCTGATCCCGGATGTGGAGCTGTTCTTCCGCTACGGACTGACCGAAGCCGGACCTATGGTCACCCGGCTGCAGCCGCAGGACATGCTCCGGCCCGAGATCGACGGCTCGATCGGCACCGAATACCTCCTCACCGAGGTCGAGCTCCGCGATCTGTATGACGGCGCCCCCACTGCAGTCGGTGAGATCGGCGAGATCTGCGTCCGCGGCCCGAACCTGATGACCGGGTACTTCGGACGCCCGGAAGCCACCAAAGAGGTACTCGAGAACGGCTGGCTGCGCACCGGCGACCTGGCGGTCCGCGACGAAAATGGCTACCTGTACTTCCGCGACCGAGCCAAGGACATGATCAAGACCGGTGGCGAGAACGTGTACAGCTCGGAGATCGAGCAGCTGCTCCACACGCATCCGGCAGTCATGGAAGCCGCCGTCCTCGGCGTTCCGAGTGAAGAGTGGGACGAGGAGGTGCGAGCGGTGATCGCCGTTCGGCCGGGGCAGACCGTCACGGAGACGGAGATCTCGACGTTCCTGCGCAAGCACTTGGCTGGATACAAGGTCCCGAAGATGATCGCGCTCGTGGGCCCGAACGCCTTGCCGATGAATCCCAGTGGCAAGATCGTCAAAACCAACATCCGGGCGACGATGGGCTGGTAACAACCGCGTCACCAATCAGCGAGAATACCAATCCACTAACGTACGATTGTTCCTGAGACCGCTTGCCGGCCCCTTCGGGGACCGTCCAATTTACCTCGGAGGGGCACAGTGACTCGAGCAACTCGGGTGACGCGCGGCGGCGCGCGCACCAACGTCGCTATACGGGAGGCCGCGGCCAGCCTGTTCTACGAGCATGGCTACGAGGCCACTTCCCTGCGCACTGTGGCGAGTGAGGTCGGCATCCAGGTCGGCAGCCTCTACAACCACATCAGCGGCAAAGAAGAGCTGCTGACCGACATCATGGTGTCGGTCATAGACGAGCTCCTCGAAGCCGTAAACAAGGCGCTCGTCAGCGTCGACGGGAGTGCGCTGGACCGGTTCAAGGCGGCGGTCGACTGCCACATCCGCTATCACGCGGAGCACGCGCGAGAGACGTTCATCGGCAACACCGAACTCCGGGCACTGAGTAACGGAGACTTGGAACTGGTCCTCGCCAAGCGCGCCGAGTACGAGCGCCTGCTGCAGAAACTCATCAAGGCCGTGGCCAAGGAGACCGGCGCGGACATCCTCGATGCCAAACTGCAGACGTACTCGATACTTGCTCAGGGTGCGCACGTGTCCTCCTGGTACAAACCCAGCGGACCCAAATCGCTCGACAAGGTCGTCAACACCTATATCACGATGGCGCTGCGACAGCTTGGCGTCGAGAACGACAGTTGACCTGACCGTATCCCCGGCAATCCCCTACTGGGGCACCGGCCGGGGCTGGGGCCTTCCCGCGATCAGGGGTAGGTGCGCACCCGTAGCCGGTGGCTCTCGCCAGGGCATCGACGCTGCGCTGCCGGCCGACGGCAGCGCAGTGCGCGAGTGCGGGGCCGCCGCCGAGTCGGTGGTGCCCCTCCATCGGGCCGTCGGAACCAAGGCTTGATGGTGACGCTTCAGTCTCACCGTCGCCAGATACTTCATTGGCGCGGAATGCTTTTCCCGTGATTCTTGGGCTCTCCATCGGAGGCCCCGCCTGTGATATGCACTGCTCGGAGCGTCATCGGCGGCATCGCCACCTGGTTGACATTTGTTGTCGCTCAGATCACACTCTAACTAAACAAACGCACGTACGTTTTTACCCGTTGCTCCGCCGACATCGGCAGGGAAGTACATCGAGAGAATGGAAACGCAATGAGCCGCTTGGAGGGCAAGGTCGCCCTGATCACCGGGGCCGCACGCGGCCAGGGTCGTTCACACGCACTCGGACTGGCGAAAGAGGGCGCTGACATCATCGCCATCGACATCGCCGACCAGATCGGCAGTGTGCCTTACCCGATGGCGTCGCTCGACGACCTGAAGGAAACGGCGCGACTGGTCGAGGAACTGGGCCGCCGCGTCGTCATCGCCCAGGCCGACGTCCGCAACTTACAGCAGATGCAGGCCGCGGTCGCCGATGGCCTCGCCGAGCTCGGACGGATCGACATCGTCTGCGCCAACGCGGGCATCATCTCGGCCAACAAGGTTCTGGACCTGACCGAAGAGCAGTGGAACGACATGATCGACACCAACCTGACCGGTGTCTGGCACACCGTCAAGGCCGCTGTCCCGAACATGGTCGAGCGCGGTGAAGGCGGTTCGGTCATCTTCACCGGATCGACGTCGAGCCTGAACGGCTACCCGAACGTCGGCCACTACGTCACCGCGAAGCACGGCATCGTCGGACTGATGCACACCCTCGCAAACGAGCTGGGCCCCAAGGGTATCCGAGTAAACGCGGTCCACCCGACGAACGTCAACACCAAGCTCCTGCAGAACGAGACCTTCTACGGACTCTTCCGCCCCGACCTCGCGCACCCGACGCTCGAGGACTCCCGCGACGCCTTCGCAACCATGCACTCGCTCCCGAACATCCCGTGGGTCGAGCCCATCGACATCACCAACGCCGTGCTCTTCCTGGCGTCGGACGAATCGCGCTACATCACCGGAATCAACCTGCCCATCGACGCCGGCGCAAGTCAGAAGGTCGGCGGCTAGATCGACCGGGACCCGCGGCAAGCACGCCTGACCGCGGGGCCATCCCTCCGCAGTTCCTGGAGTCCTCGCAGGGCCGTGGAGCACGGACGATGCATCTCCGTACCGCCTCGCCCACACCGAGCGGCCGGAGATGACCATAGAGATGTACTGCCCGCACCCTGGCTGACACTCCGGGGGTGCGGGCAGTATTTCGTGCACTCACCAAGCGGTGGTTCGTTCTCCCACCGCGCTCTCCGAACCGGGGGACCCGGGCCCGACTGCCGGGCATGACGGATTTCGCTCGCTGCCGCTGATCAGCGGGATATCGTGCGCTTTTCGCCAGGTCGGCACGAGAGAAATCCCGGACCGTCGGTGACGGTCCGGGATTCAGCAGGAGAACGGTGGGAGGCGCTATCCCAGAGACATGCCGCCGTCGACCGGAAGCACCACACCGGTTGTCCAGTCGTCTTCGAGTGCGAAGCGGGCGATCCACCTGGCGGTGTCGATGGGATCGCCGACGCGGCGCAGCGGGATCGTGGCCGCACGCTCACGCAGCAGCATCGACTCCTGCTCGGCACTCATCCCCGCCGTCCGATAGATGGCGGTGGGCGTCGGGCCGGGGGCGACGGAATTGACTCGAACCCCGTCGGGGCCCAGTTCGAGCGCCCAGCACCGCGTCAGGTGCGCCACCGCCGCCTTGGAGGCTGCGTAATGCGCATTGCTGGCGGTGGGCTTGAGAGCGACCGAACTCGCCACATTCACGACTGCACCCTTGCTGCTCTTGAGCGCGGGCAGTAGCGCCTGCGTGACGATCGTGGTCCCGAGCACGTTCACGTCGAACAGGGAGCGCACCGATTCCACGTTCACCTCGGCCAACGGTCCCACCAGGAAGGCGCCCGCACAGTTCACCACGAAATCGATTCGATCCCACTGCTTCTGCGCTGCCGCCGCCGCCGCGGCGACCGCAGCAGCGTCGGTGATGTCGACGGTGCGGGCCGCGACATCCTTGCGTCCGGCAAGGTCTGCCAGCGCCTCGTCGCTCCGATCCCACGCGTCGACGCGGGCGCCGTGGTCGACCAGCACTTCGAGGCAGGCCCGACCGATCCCGGTGCCCGCACCAGTGACGACACCGGTGAGACCTTCCCGCCGCGGTGCGAGCACCGGCGTGCTCATACCGGGGTGACTCCGTTTCGGCGGGCCGGCGCGGTGCGGTCCCGCTTGCGGTACAGCGCCAGGCGCTGGGTGAGTTCGTTGCGCAGCTCGTTCGCGGGCACGACCGCTTCGACGGCGTTCTCGTTGGCGATCTTGAATACGTCGATGCCGGCGGCGTACTCGGCCTGCTTCTCGGCGATGAACGCGGCGCGCTCCTCCGGGTCCTCGATGGCCTGGATGCGGTTGTAGTGGATGCCGTTGACGGCGGCGTCCGGGCCCATCAGGGCGGGCTTGGCTGTCGGCAGCGCGATCAGGGCGTCCGGCTGCATCGGGGCACCGGACATCGCGAGGTACCCGCCGCCGTACGCCTTACGCAGCAGCACCGTGATGCGGGGGACGCGGGCCTCGGAGACGGCGAAGATCATCTTCGCGCCGTGCCGGATGATGCCCTGCCGCTCGACCTCGGAGCCGATCATGTAGCCGGCGATGTCGACCAGGAACAGGATCGGGATGTTGTAGGCGTTGCAGATCCAGATGAACCGGGCGGCCTTGTCGGAGGAGTCGGGGAAGATCACTCCACCCTTGACGGTGGGCTGGTTGGCGACGATGCCGACGCTCTGGCCGTTCAGGCGAGCGAACCCGGTGACCAGTTCCGGGGCGAAGAGGTCCTTGTACGGGAAGAAGCTGGCGTCGTCGACGAGGGAGTCGATCAGCTCGTGGATGTCGAAGATCTCGGATTCGACCTCGGGGACGATCTCCTTGATGGTCCGGGCACCGGACGGGTTCGCCGGTGCGGTGATCGGAGGCTCCTGCTGCCAGTTCGACGGCAGGAACGACAGCCACACCCGCACGGCGGCAATGGCTTCCGCGTCGTCCTCGACGAGGACGTCGGACAGTCCGGAGACGGTCGAGTGCATCTCCGCGCCACCCATTTCCTCGAGGGTGACGTCTTCACCGGTCACCATCTGCGCCAGGCGCGGGGAGCCGAGATAGGCGGTGGCGTGACCGCGGACCATGATCGTCAGATCGCACAGCGCGGGCACGTAGGCGGAGCCGGCGGGGGAGGGGCCGAACAGGGCGCAGACCTGGGGGACGCGACCGGAGATCTGGACCTGGTTGTAGAAGATGTTGCCCCAGGCACGGCGGCCGACGAAGCTCTCGAACTGTTCGTCGATGCGGGCGCCGGCGGAGTCGAAGAGGTACACGATCGGGGTGCCGGTGGAGTCGGCGAGTTCCTGGGCGCGGACGATCTTCTCGAAGGTCCGCTTGCCCCAGGTGCCGGCCTTGACGGTGTAGTCGTTGGCGATGACGACGATGTCGCGGCCGTCGACCTTGCCGACCGCGGTGACGACGGCGTCACCGGGCAGGCCCTCGTCGTAGCGGGCGAGCAGGCCGTCCTCGAAGGACCAGCCGTTGTCGAAGAGCAACTCGAGCCGGTCGCGGACCAGCATCTTGCCGGCATCGATCTGCTTCTGCCGCTGCTTTTCCGAGCCGCCGAGCCGAGCGGCGGTCAGGCGTGCCTCGAGCTCGTCGTGGGGGCTCCGCGCGGGTGCGGTCTGGGTGTCGTCCAGGATGTCAGTCATCGGAAACTCCAAATTGATTCGGTACGAGAAGGATTCGGTCAACTACTTGTAGCTGAACAGCAGGGAGGCGCCGCCGTCGATTACGGTGGTGGTGCCGTTGACCCCGCGTGAGGTGCGGCCGGCGAGGAAACCGATGACCGCGGCGACGTCGTCGGGATCGAGGATGCGTCCGGTCGGGGTCTTGGCCGCCATCCGCTCTGCCGCGGGGCGATCGAGCATCGGGGTGACCATCGCGCCGGGGGCGACCGCGTTCACGGTGACCGCGGTGCCCCAGAAGTCGAACATCAGGGAGCTGGTCAGGTTGATCAGTGCGGCCTTGGAGGCGGCGTAGGCGGGGTACTCGTAGCCGCGGGTGCCGGCGAAGGAGGCGCAGTTGATCACACGCCCGTACTCGGCGGCCTTCAGATCGACGGCGAAGGCCTGGGTGAGCAGGAACGGGGCGGTGACGTTGACGTCCATGACCTGCCGCCAGGAGTCGGCGGTGGTGTCGGCGAGATGGGTGCGGCGCAGGATGCCGGCGATGTTGACCAGATGGGAAACCTGGCCGAGGTCGGCGTGCACCGCGTCGACCAGCGAGCTCGCCGCCGACTCGGAGGTGATGTCCACACCGTAGGCGGCACTGGTGACCCCGTTGTTTCCCAGCTCGGTGGCGGTGCGCTTGGCAGCGACTTCGTCGATGTCGACACAGGCCACCGACAGGCCGAGTTCGCCGAGCACCGCCGCGGTGACGGCTCCGAGTCCGCCCCCAGCGCCGGTGACCACCGCGACCGGCTGCCCTACGGGTGGTGTCATCTCACTCACCTGCCGCCACGACGGTGGCCAGGGATGCTCCGGCCGCGACGACCTGCCCGACCTCGACGTGCAAGGCGTCGACGACACCGGTCACGGCGGCGCGGATCGGGTTCTGCATTTTCATCGCCTCCAGCACCATCAACACCTGCCCCGCCTCGACCTGGGCACCGACCTCGACGTCGATCTGCGCGACCGTGCCCTGCATCGGGCTCTTTGCCTCACCGCTCGCCGCGGCGCCGCCGCCCCGCTTCTTCCGTGGGCCACCGGTCGCGGCGCGACGCGCCTGCGGCTCGGCGACGGGCGCGGCAGCGGCCGGACCGGCGGGAGTGAAGAACGGAATGACGTAGCGACGGTCGCCGACCCACACCTCGTTGCGGGGCAGCATCTCCTCGGTGTCCTCGTCGTCGGCGTCGGCGTCGGACAGGTCCTCGACCGGCGGCAGCAGCGAGGCGAAGTCGATGTCGCGCTCGAGCCAGTTGGTATGCATGGCGATGTTACGGAAGTCCTTGTGCGCAATGATCTGTCGCGCGGCCGGGACGGTGGTGGGCACGCCATCGATGATCAGCTCGTCCAGAGCGAGGGTCAACCGGTCCAGGGCCCGGTCGCGGGTCGGTGCCCACACGATGAGCTTGCCGACCAGGCTGTCGTAGTACGGCTGGACCTCGTCACCGGATTCGTAGCCGCCGTCCCAGCGGACGCCGGCCCGCGTCGGTGCCTGCACGGTGGCGATCGGGCCGGGGCTGGGCATGAACAGGGCGCCGCGGGTGTCCTCGGCGTTGACGCGGACCTCGATCGCGTGCCCGCGCGGGGCGGCGCCGGACTCGGTGATCGACAGCGGCTCGCCGGCGGCGACGGCGAGTTGCTCGGCGACCAGATCCAGGCCCAGGGTCATCTCGGTGACCGGGTGCTCGACCTGGATGCGGGTGTTCATCTCCAGGAAGTAGAAGGCGTCCCGGTCGGCCTCGACGAGGAATTCGACGGTGCCGGCGCCGACGTAGCCGACCTTCTGGGCCAGGCGGACCGATGCCTCGCCCATGGCGCGGCGCAGCTCGTCGGACAGGCCGGGGGCGGGTGCTTCCTCGATCAGTTTCTGGTGCCGGCGCTGCACCGAGCAGTCGCGGTCGCCGATCCACACCGCGTTGCCGTGGGTGTCGGCGAAGACCTGGACCTCGACGTGGCGGGCGCTGGACAGGTACCGCTCGAGGTAGACGTCGTCGCGGCCGAATGCGGCGGCGGATTCTTGTTTGGCGGAGGCGAACGCGGATTCGGCGTCTGCGGCCGAGGCGACCATGCGCATGCCGCGGCCGCCGCCGCCGTAGGTGGCCTTGATCGCCACCGGGTAGCCGTGCTCGTCACCGAACGCGATCACGTCCGCCACGGACGCGATGGTGCTCTGTGAGCCGGGGACCTGCGGGACGTTGGCCTCCGCGGCGAGATCGCGGGCGGCGATCTTCGATCCCATCACCTCGATCGCCGAGGAGGGGGGCCCGATGAAGATCAATCCGGCGTCCTCCACGGCCTTGGCGAAGGCGGCGTTCTCGGCCAGGAAGCCGTAGCCGGGGTGCACGGCCTGCGCGCCGGTGCTCTTGGCGGCCTCGATGATCTTGTCGATCGCCAGGTACGACTCGGATGCCGAGGCAGCGCCGAGCAGGACCGCCTCGTCGGCCAGGCGCACGTGGAGCGCCTTCTCGTCGGCCTCCGAGTACACGGCGACGCTGGCGATGCCGGCCTCTGCGCAGGTGCGAATGATGCGGACCGCGATTTCGCCGCGGTTGGCGACGAGGACCTTGGACAACATGCCCGGACTCCTTGGGGTTTCGAAATACCTGTGCGATGGACGCCCCGGTGTGGGGTCGCCTTCGTAGGACCATGTCGCTTAGACAAACAATCGTACGTTCGCTTACGGTACCGTCAGATGTGGTAACGGTCAACGATGGTCCCCGCCGCTTCCGTGCGGTGGGGTCGACGACAGAGAGGACGCGGACGGTGATTGCCTCTGCCGAAGAACTCGAGTCGCTGGTCGACGCTCTGCGAGTGACCCCCGCCGGGGTGAACCGGTTCCATGGACCGACCGCGGCGCGCAAACTTCCCCGGCTCTTCGGCGGACAGGTTCTCGCCCAGGCCGTGATGGCGGCCGGTGCGACCGTGCCCGCGGACCGGTATCCGCATTCGCTGCACACCTTGTTCCTGCGGGGTGGGAACCCTGATGCGCCCGTCAGCTATCAGGTGACGATCCTGCGCGACGGCCGCTCCTACAGCGCCCGCGCCGTCACCGCCACCCAGGGCGATGACGTGCTGGCGACACTGCAGCTCTCGTTCGCCACCGAGCAGGACGGCCCTGAACACGAATGGTCCCCGCCCCTGACCGAGACGGCACCGAACGAACTGTTGCCGCTGCACGAGCAACTCGAGGGCGAGAGTGCGGTGCTGCCGGAGTGGTGGTCGCAACCCCACCCCTTCGATTTCCGCTTTCTCGAACACCCCGAGGCGCTGGCCGCGGCCGGCACCCGGAATCCCGAGCAGCGGTTCTGGGTACGCGCGGCCACCAGGATCCCGGACGAGCCGCTGCTGCACACTGCCCTGTTGGCATATGTCAGCGACCTGACCCTGCTCGACCCGGCGCTGATGCCGCACGGGCGCTCCTGGTACGGCAACCGGGTGATCGCCGGTGCCAGCATCGACCACGCGATGTGGTTTCACCGCCGGTTCTCGATGAACGACTGGATGCTGTGCCGGCAGGTCAGCCCGATCGCCACCGGTGGCCGATGCCTGTGCACCTGCGACTTCACCACCGAGGCGGGTGCGCGCATCGCGTCGGCCTCCCAGGAGGGCGTTCTGCGCGAACCCTGACCTCGACAGCACCGTTCAGACCGGCACGATCTCCGCCTCGGAGGCGAGAAACCAAGTGATGTCCCCGATGAATTCTTCCTCGTGCTCGCGCACCGCGTCCGCCTCCGGCGAGGAGAACGACTGGGCCACTGCGGAAACGGACGGGAACCACAGCTCCGCCATCCCGTCGTACGCCCATTCCGTGCGATGCTCGATCGCCGGATTCTGTACGTAGCGCTCGAGCTCCGGGAGCTTCCATACGTACCGGGGGTGCTCGACGTTCCAGTACCGGAGGAACTCGTCGCGAGAAAGCTCGGACTTCGCCGTGATCAGCGCAACGATCTTGACGGACATACATTTCTCCTTCAGGCGGGGTCGGCGACCGAGAAGTTCGGCGACCAATCGGGAATGCACGGCGGCGTTCGGCCGGAGATGACAACTTCCGGTCGAACGCCGCCGCGGGGATCAGTGCGCGAGGGTCTTCGTCTTGTCCAGACCTGCCCCGGTCAGGGCTCGCACTTGAAGTTCGTCGAAGGCGGCGTCATCTGCCGGCTCTCGACTGAGGTAGCTGCCCACGACGCACCCGAGGAATCCGGCGGGCACCGACAGCAGGATCGGGAAGGCCAACGGGAAGGGCGCTGTTGTCGACAACGAATCCGACAGCAGCGGAGCCAGACTCGGCCACACCAGCGGGCCGGTCAGAATCAGCGCCAGCGCCGTCAGTAGACCCGACAATGCGCCGACCACGGCCCCGAGGGTACGCATCCTCCGCCAGAGCAGCGTCATGATCAGGACGGGGAAGTTCGCGCTGGCCGCGGTGGAGGTGGCCAGCGTGGCCAGGAAGGTCACGTTCTGGGTGCCGCCGATGGCCAGGGTGGCGCCGACGGTGACGATCACCAACGCCACCGCCGCGATCCGGCCGACCGTCATCTCCTCCCGTTCGGGCCGGTGGAACGTCTTGGCCCACAGGTCGTGAGCGATCGTGCTCGACGCGCTGAGCACCAGGCCGGCCGACACCGCCAGCAGCGTGGCAATCGAGACCGCGACCACCAGCGCCAGCAGCAGGTCGGACGCGAAGCCGTCCCCGCCGCCGAGCCAGACGGTCAAGGCAGGCAGGGCGAGATTGCCACCCTTGCCGGCGATTGCCTCCCCGCCGGCGCCGAGGGCAGCGCGCGCGGAAATGCCGAGGAATGCGATCAGGACGTTGAAACCGCCGATCAGGCTGATCGCCCAGATCGCGGACTTGCGGGCCTCGATGGCGTCGGGGACGGTGAAGAACCGCATCAGCACGTGGGGCAGCCCCACCGCGGACAACGTCACGGCCACCGCCATGGAGATGATGTTCCAGGGTCCCTTGAAGGAGTTGCCGGTCGCCAGGTAGTGGTCGCCGAACTTACTCTGCGAGACCGCCTGCTCGATGATGTTGAGCGGGTTGGGATCGATCCGGACGAGAACGAGGATCACCAGCAGCGCGACGACGCTCATCAGGGCGACAGCCTTGATGATCTGCAGCCACGTGGTGGCGAGCATGCCGCCGAAGAGCACATAGGTCAGCATCAGGACCGCGGCGATCACCACACCCCAGGAGAAGTCGATCCCGGCGAGGGCCTCCATCAGCACGCCGCCCGCGACCATCTGGGCGAGCAGGTAGAAGACGCAGATGAACAGTGTCGAGATCGCCGAGACGATTCGCACCGGACCGGACCGCAGCCGGGTGGCGAGTGCGTCGGCGAACGTGAAACGCCCCAGGTTGCGGAGCTTTTCGGCGATCAGGAACATCACCATCAGGAAGATCCCGCACGCGAAGATCGCGTACACGATGCCGTCCATGCCGTAGAGGTAGGCCAGCCCGGCATAACCCAGCAGGGAGGCCGAGGACAGGAAGTCGCCGGCGATGGCGGTGCCGTTCTTGCGTCCGGTCATCGCGCCGCCGGCCGTCCAGAACTCCGCGGACGTCTTCGTGCGGCGCGAGGCGAAGTAGGTCGCGACGAAGGTCGTGGCCAGCAGCAAGATGGTGACGACGACGGCGGTGGTGTTGAATCCGTCAGACATTTTCCGTGACCTCCCGCTCCCGAGCGGCGATGGGAGTGCTGAGCGCCGCCGCGGCCAGGGTGTCCCAGTGGCGGGCGCGGCGCACGTACCAGGCGCCGAGGCTCATCACGGTCGCGACGTAGGCCAGGGACAGGATCAGCCCGATGCTCAGACCCGAGACGGGACGCTTGGCGATGATCTCCGGGGCGAAGGCGGCGAAGCCGACGAGCGCGCAGAATGCCACCGCGAAAACGCTCCAGGCGATGGTGAAGAAACTGCGGCGGTCACCTCGCAGGCGGAGCATTGCCGGATCCGACCAGAGTCGACTCCAGTCGACGGCGGTTTCGGTGGGAGGCATGGTCACCCTTTCTCGTGGTTGGTGCCGTCTTTCGCGCGTGTGCCGCGAGTTCACGACGAGTGAGGGCGGGGCCGGGTTGTGTTGTGGGACCGAACGGCCTGCACGCCCTCTGTAATGGGCATCACACACGTTATACGAACGTGTGTTTGTTTGTCCAGACGGAAGAAAGGGCCTTCTGGCACCTTGGAAAAACGTGCGTTCGTTTGTATCGTGGGATACGTGACCAGGTCACAGCACGGCGACCACACCCTTTGCGTCCCGAAGGGCGCGGCCACCCCGAGTCGGAGGAGTCCCATGATTGGAAGCGGCACCCTGCCGGACACCACGGAGCAAGCGGACCTGCGCGAGATGGTGCGCGAGATCATCGAACGATTTGCACCCCCGCAGCGGGTCAGGGAACTCGATGACGCCAACGCGTTCGACCTCGAGCTGTACCGCGCTCTCGGGGAAGCCGGGCTGATCGGACTCGACGCCCAGGCCGACGGCACCACCGGCGCCGACCCCCGACATCAGATCATCGTCCTCGAAGAGCTCGCCGCCGGCCCGACCTCGATGGCGGTGTGCCTGGTCGTGCAGTACATGGGCGTCGGACTGCTCACCGAGTACGGCAGCGACCAGCAGCGCAGCACCGTCCTGGCCCCGCTCCTCGACGGCCGCGAGCGGGTGGCCTTCGCACTGACCGAACCCGACGGCGGCACCGACGTCGCTCGCGTCATGCGCACCCGGGCGAAGCAGTCCGGCGACGGCCGGTGGGTACTCAACGGCGCCAAGACCTGGATCTCCGGCCCGCAGCACGCGAAGAATCTCATCGTCCTGGCCCGGACCTCGGCGCCGGAGTCTTCGCCGATCGACGGCATCACCATGTTCTTGGTCCCCACCGACACTCCCGGCATCACCGTGCGGGAACTCGACACCTTCGCCATCCACAGCCTCGACACCTGCGAGGTCACCTTCGACAACGTCGAGGTGGACGCCACCGCCGTGCTCGGGCACGTCGACCAAGGGTTCCGGCAGGTGCTGGGCACTCTCAACGGTGAACGACTCAATGCCGCCGCCGCCGCACTCGGGATCGCCCGAGGGGCTCTGGAAGCGGCCGTCGACTACGGCCGGCAGCGTCAGGTGTTCGGGCGTCCGGTCGGCAGTTTCCAGGCCGGTCAGCACCGCCTCGTCGACGGTGCCATCGCGATCGAGTCGGCCCGGGCCCTGATGCTGCAGGCCGCCGAGGCCACCGCCACCGGGAAACGCGCCGACATTCTCAGCGCCATGGCCAAGGTCGCCGCCTCCGATGCCGCGGTCGCCGTCACCGACGCCGGCATGCGACTGATGGGCGGCTCCGGGTTCAGCAAGGAGTACCCGATGGAGCGGTTGTTCCGCGATGCCCGCCTCTACACCTTCGCCCCACTGACCAACGAAATGCTCCGCAACCACATCGGTGAGAAGTACCTGGGATTGCCGCGGTCGTTCTGACTCACGCACCCGCACACCACAACACAGAAGGACACCATCATGCCCGCGATCACCCCCTTCGCCGACGAACTCAACGCACTTCCGCCGCTGGCCTCGCGCTACGTCGACGTCGACGCCCTGCCCTGGCGCCCCTCCGGGTACGAGGGCATCGATATCAAGGTGCTGCTCAAGGATGAGGAGAGCGGTCTGCTCACCGCCCTGTTCCGCTGGCAGCCCGGATCGGTCCTGCCGCTGCACGAGCACGTCCGGATCGAGCAGACCTGGGTGCTCGAAGGCAGCATCGTCGACGAGGAAGGCGAGACCACCGTCGGGAACTTCTCATGGCGCCCGCAGGGCAACCAGCACCGCGCCTCGGCGCCGAACGGGGCCCTCGTGCTGTGTTTCTTCCTGACCCCCAACAAGTTCCTCGAGGGGCCGAACGCCGGCTCCACGCTGGAATAGCCGCACCACCCGAGCTGAGGAGTTCGTGTTGTCTCAACCCACCATTCATCGCACGCGGCTGTTCTCGCCGCTGACCCTGCGCGGTGTGACCTTCCGGAACCGCCTCTGGGTGGCGCCGATGTGCCAGTTCTCCGCCGACGACGGCATACCCGACGACTGGCATCTGGTGCACCTCGGCTCGTTCGCCAAGGGGAAGGCCGGCCTGGTCCTCACCGAGGCGACCGGGGTCAGCCCGGAAGGGCGGATCAGCCCCAAGTGCACCGGGCTGTGGAACGACACGCAGCTCGACGCGTTTTCCCGCATCAACCGGTTCGTCACCGAGCACGGATCGATCCCCGGTATCCAACTCGCGCACGCCGGCCGCAAGGCCTCCGCGCAGGTTCCCTGGGAGGGCGACGGGACCGTCCCGATCAGCGAGGGCGGCTGGGAGACGGTCGGTCCGTCGGCGACGGCCTGGGGAGAGCAGGCCGTGCCGCGTGAGATGACCGTGGCCGACATCGCGAAGGTGGTCACCGACTTCGCCGACGCCGCCGCCCGTGCCCTGGCCGCGGGATTCCGGGTCGTCGAGATCCATGCCGCACACGGTTATCTGCTCCACCAGTTCCTGTCCCCGATCACCAACCGGCGCACCGACGACTACGGCGGAGACCCCGACCGCCGCGCCCGGCTGCTGCGGGAGATCATCGCCGCGGTCCGCGCGGTCTGGCCGGAGGAGTTGCCGCTGTTGCTCCGGATCTCCGCCACCGACTGGGCCGAGGACGGCTGGGACGTCGACGACAGCGTCGCGCTGATCCGCGCGCTCGAGGGCTCCGGGATCGACCTCGTCGACGTCTCCAGCGGCGGCCTGACCCCGGAGCAGAAGATCACCGTCGGACCGGGATACCAGGTGCCGTTCGCTCGCCGGATTCGCAACGAAACATCCCTTCCGGTCGCGGCCGTCGGGCTGATCACCGACTCCTCCCAGGCCGAGCAGGTCCTCGTCGACGGAGCCGCCGATGCTGTCTTCGTCGGACGGAACCTGCTGCGCGAGCCGATGTGGCCGCTCAAGGCGGCTAAGGAGCTCGGCGTCGAGGACACGCTCGACTGGCCGACCCCATACCAGTCGGCCCGCTACCGCGGCAACATCCCCTGATCTCCTGGTGGGCGCGATCGTTGACATGGACGGGTGCCCACCCGGTACCGTAAGAAAACAATCGTTCGTATGTGGTAAGCGTGCCGGGTGCAGAGACTTCCGCACGCACCGGGCGGCACCCACGGCCGCATCATCGCCGCCAGCGTTCGTGTGTTCGCCGAGCAGCTCTACCTGAAGGAGAAAAGATGTCCGAGACCAGCCCCAGCCGTCATCAACTGCTGATCGACGGTAAGTGGGTGGATCCGGTCGACGGCGGCACGGTCGACGTCTTCAACCCGTCGACCGGAGAAAAGCTCGCCGAGATCGCCGCAGGCGGCCCGCGCGACGTCGAACTGGCGGTGCAGGCCGCACGCCGTGCATTCGACGACGGCCCGTGGCGGCGGATGCCGGCCGAGGCCCGCGCCCGGATCCTGCACCGCTTCGCGGACCTCATCGAGGCCAACGCGGACGAGATCGCCCTCATCGACACCCAGGACTGCGGAAAGCCCTACGCGTTCATCCGCGACATCGACCTGCCGAACATGGCCGACCTGCTGCGCTACATGGCCGGATGGACCACCAAGCTCGAGGGACGCACCATCCCGCTGTCGCGGCAGAACCCCGGAGACTTCTTCTCCTACACCCGGCGGCAGCCGGTCGGCGTCGTCGCCCAGATCATCCCCTGGAACGGCGCCGCACTCGCCGCGGTCTGGAAGCTCGCCCCGGCGCTGGCCGCCGGATGCACCGTGGTGCTCAAACCCGCCGAACTCGCCTCCCTGGCCCCGCTGCGTCTGGCGGAATTGGCAGTCGAAGCCGGTGTGCCCGACGGAGTAGTCAACGTGATCACCGGAACGGGCGCCGACGCCGGAGCTCCACTGGCCGGTCACCCGCAGGTCGACAAGGTCGCGTTCACCGGCTCGGTCGAGACCGGCAAAAGGATCGTCGTCGCGGCCGCATCGAACCTCAGCAAGCTGACCCTCGAACTCGGCGGCAAATCCCCCAATGTCATCTACGACGACGCCGATCTCGACATCGCCGTCGACGGAGTGCTCGGTGCCGTCCTCTATGCACAGGGTGAGGCCTGCACGGCCGGATCGCGACTGTATGTGCAGCGCAACGTCTACGACGAGGTCCAGACCCGCATCGCCGCCAAGGTGCCGGACATCAAGATCGGCCCCAGTGCCGAGCGCGGCGTCCTGGTCGGACCGATGATCTCCGACCAGCACCGCTCCAAGGTCAAGAACTTCGTCGAGGGCGCGCTCAGTGACGGAGCCGAGATCATCGCCGGTGGTGCCCAGACCCGCGAGCCCGGTTACTACCTCGAGCCGACCGTGCTCGGCGGGGTCGACGACGACATGACCATCGCCCGGGAAGAGATCTTCGGCCCGGTGGTTTCGCTGATGCCATTCGACGACGAAGCCGAGGTATTGCGCCGCGCGAACGACACCACCTACGGTCTGGCGGCCGGAGTGTGGACGAGCAACGTCGGTCGCGCCCACCGCTTCGCCGAGGCGGTCAACGCCGGCGCGGTATGGGTCAACTGCTACAACGTCTTCGACGCCGCGCTGCCGTTCGGCGGATTCAAGCAGTCCGGTTGGGGCAAGGAGATGGGCGGCGAAGCCCTCGACGGCTACCTGCAGAGCAAGGCGGTCACCGTCTCGCTCGCCTGACACCTTTCGAAGCCCTCGCACACGCCCGGCTGGTGCACCAGCCGGGCGTGTGCGTGTTCTGTGGCCGAAGCCGCTTCGACCTCACTACTTGGACGCTGCGGGGTTTGTTCGGCACCGGCTCTCGTTGTGATCGTTGACACGGCAACCGAGACTGAACTAACATACGTACGTTCGTTTCTTGAGTTGTGGTCCCATCTTGCGCCACAGCCTGCACTGTTCCGACTGCAATTGACGGTCGAATCCTCCGCGTGCCGTGTGCACTTCGGTTCACCGCACCCACCCGAAGACGCCTCCTGCCTTGTCGGCGGAGAATCCAGATACCAGGAGCCACGTCATGACAACATCGACGCTCACCGGCGGGCGTGTGACCTACACGCGCGCGCCCCTCTACAGTTGGTGGGTCCTGCTGGTCAGCCTGCTGTGTTTCATGTGCTGCTTCATCGGCCTGAACACGGTCGCCGTGTTCGGCACGGTCATCCAGGACGACTGGGGAATCAACGCCACCCAACTGTCGTTGCTCACCACCGCATCGATGCTCACGTTCTGCGTGGTTCCGGTCTTCGCCGGCAAGTGGGCCGCCCGTATCGGAGTGAAGAAGATCGTCGTCATCGGCCTGCTCTGCAACGCCGTTTCGGCGCTATTGATCCCGGTGGTCGGCGAGTCTACACCGGCATGCTCGTCCTGCGTCTGCTCCTGGGCTGCTGCGGCGGCGTGATGAATGCGTCCCTGGCCAACCACGCATCCTTGTGGTTCCCGAAGAACCGTCGCGGTTTCGCGACCGGCCTGTTGATGGGCTTCCTCGGCGTCGGCTTCTCCATCACCTCGTTCGCCGGACCGCTGCTGACCGACAGCGGCATGTCGTGGGAGATCGCCTCGATGTGGCTGACCGTGGTCCCGAGCGTCGCCTGCGGTGCGTTGTTCGTGCTCACCGTCAAGGACTTCCACAAGGCCCACCCCGGTGTGCCCTCGAGGGACGCCCTCGTTGCCGAACCTGTCGGACTCCGGCGCCCGCACTCGACCCGTTTCGACGCGCTGCCCAAACCGGGATCGCTCGCCGAGGCGCTCCGCAGCTCCCGTGTGTGGTGGTCCTCGCTGTACGGGGCAGGCAGGCGATCACCCTCTACGGGCTTTCCTACGCCCTGCCTTTGTTCCTCGAACAAGACCGCGGCATGACGCTGCTCGAAGCCTCGGCGATCATCGGCGTCACCTTCATGTTCAAACTCGTCGCCGCCCCCATCGGCGGGCTGATGTCGGACCGGCTCTTCCGCGGCGAACGATTCCAGACGAACATGATCGGTGCCGGTCTGGCCGGTGTCATGGTGGTCGCTCTGCCCGGGATTCCCGCGAGCACTCTCGGCATATACCTGTGCATGATGTTCCTGGCAGCCTCGCTGTATGGTGGCACCTACTGGGCGTGGGCGGCGGAACTGTCTCAGCCGCAGGCGAACTACCAGACGAGTGGACTCATCGTCACCGTCAGCAATGTCGGCGCCGTGCTGGCCGCCCCGATGCTGGGACTGATCATCGACACCACCGGCAGCGCCACCTACGCCATGGTCACCATCGGAGCCCTCGGCCTGCTGAGCGTGGAGTGCGCCCGCCGCTCCCGGCTGTAGACCGGCACTCCACCCCTGATCGCCGACCCGCGCGGACGCCTACCAGCCGTAGCGCCATCCTCGTGGGTCGGCTCCCAAACGCTCTCCGGTTCCGGACGGTTCACACCACGGCGGCGCATCGGAGCCGGAGAGCACTCCCGCGCACTCCGCGGGGCCGCGCTCGAAACACCCGAGATGCCCTTCGCACGACGGGGACGAGCACCGGCGACATAAGGGGGCTCGGACCGCGATCCGGTCCGAGCCCCCTTATCGTCGAAGAAGCGTCAGCGGACGGTCCAGCCGCCGTCCGCGACGTAGACCGCGCCGTGCACGAAGCTCGCCTCGTCGCTGACCAGGAACAGCGCGACGTTCGCCAGCTCCTCGGGCTGCGAGTGCCGGCCCGACGGCGCACTACGCAGTGCCTCGACGACCGGAAGATCCTCGTTGCACAAGATGTCCTTGGACATCCCGGTTTCCACCGCACCAGGCGCGATCGCGTTCACCCGCACATTCTGGTGGGCGTAGTCGAACGACATCTGTCGGGTGAACCCAACGACACCATGCTTGGAACTGGTGTACGCGGTACCACCTCCACCGGCGATGAACGCGGCGACCGAGGCGGTGTTGACGATCGACCCGCCGTCAGCGGCAAGCATCGACGGCAACACCGCGCGGGTCACCAGGAACATGCCCTTGAGGTTGACGCCGACGGTGCGGTCCCACAGCGCCTCGTCGGTGTCAAGAATCGGGGCGTAATCGTCGAGCACACCGGCGTTGTTCATCAGCACCGTCACCTCTCCCACAACAGCCGCAGTCTCGGCGGCCGCTGCTGCCACCGCCGACGCGTCGGAGATATCGACCGCTACCCCGTGGGCCCGTCCGCCCTCCTGGCGGATCTCGGTGACCACGGCGTCGATCCCGACCGGATCGAGGTCCCATACGATAACCTCGGCACCCTCGGACGCGAATCGTAGAGCGCTCGCCCGGCCGATACCCGACGCGCCGCCGGTGATCACCGCCGTCCGATCGGCAAGACGAGTCCCGGTCCCGCTGGCAGTTTCGATCACAATTTCCTCCCCAGGGTATGTCTAGGAATTGAATACACAGCCACCTGTCGCACCGGCCGCCCATGCCGCCACGCACCGGATCGGTGCGGCCTCGGCTCTCCTCAGGTGTTCTTCGACCGCGGGTAATGCTCGGCTATCTCCCGCGCATCCTCTCGAGCACAGTCACCGTCGGCCATGATCTGCCAGAGTGCGGCGACGAACTGATCTCTTCTCTCAGTCCGAAGTGCACCAGTAGTTCATCGGCCGGAACGCCGCCGTAGGGCAGCCGTGCCAGCGCCACACGAACCATCGCGTGCGCATCGGGTTTCCTCCGAGGACGCGTCCTCCTACGTTCGCCGTCCCGCTTCTTGCGCCGCAGTCGCTTGTAACGCTCGACCTGAGCGTCGACATCAGTCGACGCTACTCTGCCGAATCGACTGGGCTGCATGGAGATAACTTTCGAATGCGCTGCACTGCGTGATCAGCCGCGACCGCGGCCGACAGCAAAGCGTAAGGCCCGCCGTCGACTGGATGGAAGGAGCGGACCGGTGGATAGGGTGGTGTGCCACATCCGTCGCGGATGTGCTGCGGGGCTACGGAGGTGACTCCGTAGCCCCGCACGGACCGCCCGGCCTCGCTCGGGAGAGCTGGAGCGGCCGAATGGGTGCCGCAGCCTCAGTCGCGGAAGGGCTGCTTGACCCAGCCCTGGTCCCAATTGGATACCTGGTGGGTGCGTCCACGCAGTTCCTGGAAATACCAGGTGCCGTCGCGCTTGACGAACTGATCGGTGTAGTTGATCGTCAGGATGACCGGGTCCTTCTTGGTGGCGTCCTGGCTGTTCTCGATGGTGCACAGGCACAGCAGGTAGAAGTATCCGGTTGCGCTCTGGCCGTCGTCGGCGAGCTCCACACGTGGGGCGATCATGTAGTGCAGAGCCCAGGTGATCTTGTCCGACAACGCCCGGAAGTGCGCCTTGATCTCCTCGTGGCCGGTCATGGATCCACCCTCGCCGTCCACGACCCACCGGCCGTCTTTGACGAACAGGCCGGCGATGCCCTCCGGGTCGTAGCCGTTGTCGCAGAAGCCGGCGTAGCGGTACTTGAGCTGTTCGATTGCGCGGACGTCTTCGAGCCGTGTCAGTCGCTCGGCGAGCTCGGCGACACTCACGTCCGCGGTAGTGGTGTTCATGGGTTCGAGTCCTCCTGTGAGGGTTGAGTTCTGGAAGGTTTGTCAGGAGATCTGTGCGAGGACCTTGGAGACCGTCTCGAGGTTGCGCATGCCCTCGCCCGGGTCATCTGCCGGATCGACCCACAGCACCGCCCGTTCGATCCCCAATTCTCGATAGCTCTCGAGTGCTGCAGGATCCGGCGGCGCCGAGGCCACCGCGATTCCAACCGATTCGGGATCACGACCGGACTCCTCGACGACCCTGCGGAACTCGGACACTGTCTTCGACAGAGTCGGATCCTCCGGTGGGGGCACGACGTACCAGGCGTCGGCCCACTCGGCGGCGTGCCGCATCGTGGTCGGACCGGCGCCGCCGAGGTAGGTGCGTGGACCATTCGGTTGCGCGGGTTTGGGCCACGCCCAGGAGGGGGCGAGGGACGCCCGCTGCCCGTCGTAACTCGCCTCCTCCTGGGTCCACAGGGCCTGCATGACCTTGAGCTTGTCGCGTACGGTCGAATAGCGCTGCTTCCACACGACGCCGTGTGCCTCGGCCTCCTCGACGTTCCACCCCATTCCGACGCCGCAGATGACGCGCCCACCGGAAAGGTGGTCGAGGGTGGCGATCTGCTTGGCTTTGGCGATCGGATCGTGCTGGGCGAGCAGGCAGATGCCGGTCCCGAGCATGATCGTCTGCGTGTGTGCGGCGATCATCGACATCGTGACGATCTGGTCATAGGTGCGCAGGTAGAACCCGGGCAGCTCGGGCCCGCCATAGGGGATCGGGTAGTCGGTTTTCCGGGACACCGGGAAATGCGTGTGTTCGGGCACGAACAGGGACTCGAATCCGTACCCTTCCGCGGCCTGCCCGAACTCGATGGGGTCCGGACCCTGATCGGTGAAGAAGTAAACTACGCCCACATCCATGACGGGCTCCTAACTGAAGTGTCTGCGTGTAAGGGACGCCGACGGATTCAGGCGTCGCCGACGACGACGTGGTCCTCGAGGACCACGACGTAGTGCTTGCCGATGAAGTTCTCGACATCTGCCAGGGCCGCCTGACCGGCCTCGGACGCCCAACCGGCTTCCATCGCCTCGGCGCTCTCGTAGTCGAGAACGGCCAGACCGTCGATCCCGAATCCGTTGTCGGGTTCGGTGGCACCTTCCTGCGGAACGACGTGCCGCTGCACGTAGCGGATCACACCGGGCACCTGCGCGGCGAGCGGGGCGTGCTTTTCCCGCCAGTACTCGTCGAACTGGGCGAACGACATACCCGGCTTGCGTCCGATCAGTGCGATCGTGCGGACCGGTCCACCATTAACTGTCATTTGAGTTTCCTTCTCTGTGGGGGTCTTTGGAGGGAAGTGAGGTGTCAGCCGGGGTACTTTGCGAGCATTCCGGCATCGACGGGAAGCGCGGTGCCGGTCACATACCGTGACTCGTCACTGGCCAGCCACAGGACGGCCTCGGAGATGTCGGCGGAGTCCACCCACGGCACCGGAAGCAGGTTGATCCGCCCGAGAACGTCGATCCCGTCGTCGAGGGTCGGGTTCTCGAGGTCCGGCCGGAAGATCTTCGCCGCCGTCGGGTTGTCGATCATGTCGGTGCGAGCGTTGGTCGGATGCACCGTGTTGACGCGGATGTTGTGCGGCGCCACCTCGTTCGCGACCGAGCCGACCAGTCCGACCAGGGCGTGCTTGGCGGCGCTGTAGTGCGCCACGTGCGGGACTCCGCGGATACCGGCGATGGAACTGATCGCGATGACCGAACCGCCGTGACCACCGGCGATGATGTGCGGCAACGCCGCCTTCATCGTCTGCCAGACACCGGTGAGGTTGATGTCGATCAGGGTGTCCCATTCGGCGCGAGTGAGCTCCCAGGAGGGTTTGGCTGCTCCGAGCACGCCGGCGTTGGCGACGACGATGTCGAGTCGTCCCAGCTCGGCGGCGGCGTCGGCGACCGCGTCGATCATCGACTCGTCGCGGACGTCGGCTTCGATCACCACGGCTCGACGGCCCCGTTCCTCGACCAGGCGCGCGGTCTCCTTCAGGTCGGCATGCTCGGGCATTGCGTAGCTGACCTGGTCGATCGGGCGTACCGAGTCGAGCAGGATGAGGTCCGCGCCTTCGCCCGCGAGGGTGAGGGCGTGCGACCGGCCTTGGCCGCGGGCGGCGCCGGTCACGAACGCCACCTTGCCGTTCAGTCGCTGACCGATGTTCGTCATGAATGTTCCTTTCCGGGAATCAGACGGTGGAGAATGTGGCGCAGGTCCAATTGCTGTGCTCCCACCGCGACGGCGATGACCACGGCCTGGACGAGGAACTGGGTGGAGGACGGTGCGCCGAGGGAGAGCACCAGCTGGGTGAGCTGGCTCAGGAACAGGGCCCCGACGGCCGTGCCGATGATGTTGCCGCGGCCACCGGTGAGGGCGGTGCCGCCGACGACGACCGCCGCGATGGCCGGCAAAAGGTAGCTGGTGCCGGCGTTGGTGTTCGGTGTGCTCACGTACCCGGCCAGCAATACCCCGGCACCGCTGTAGCACAGCGCGGCGGCGACGTATCCGCTGATCTTGATCCGCGCGGTGCGCACGCCCGCGGCGTGGGCGGTGCGCTCGTTCGACCCGACGGCGATCACCCGGCGTCCCCAGGCGGTGCGGCCGGTCGCGAAGACGGTCACGATCATCAGCGCGATCGCGAGCCACACCGTGTTGGAGACACCGATCGTCTTTTCCAGTGCGAAGTCGGACACGCTCTGTGGGGCGCGGGTCGGGGTTCCTCCGGAGTAGGCCAGGGCGGCGCCCATCAGGACGGCGTTGACTGCCAGGGTGGCCACCAGCGGGGTCACCGAGAAGGCCGAGACGACGATGCCGTTGACCAGGCCGACGACGACGGCGATGGCGGCGACGATGAGCAACGCGGTGAGGATGCTGCCGTGGTCCTGGGCGTACTGGCTGCTGACCAGGGCGGCCATCGTCATCATGCCAGGCAGTGACAGGTCGATGCCCTTGAGCATGACGACGATGGTCTGCCCGATCGCGGCGATCGCCAGGATCCCGGCGAAGGGGAGCAGCGAGTCGATCGCGCTGCCGGAGACGCTGCCGGGTGCGATGAGCCAGCTGAAACCGAACAGGGCCACGGTGATCGCGATGACCGAGCTGGTGCCGTTCCAGGTCGGCGTCCAGCGGCGAGAACCGGAGTTCTTCGGTTCGGTGTCCGGGAGTGCTTGTGGTGCGTGCATTGCGCTCACGGCGTCAGCTCCGCTCTGCGAGGGTTCGGGACTTGGAGTAGAAGGCGGCCGCGGCGATGGTCAGACCGCCGAGCAGCCACTGCTGCCAGTACAGCGGCAAGCCGATGAACTGGACGACCGTGTTGATCTGGATCACCAGCACCGCGCCGAGGCAGGCACCGATGAACGAGCCACGCCCACCGAAGATCGAGGCGCCACCGAGTACCGCGGCGCCGATGCTCGCGAGCGTGTAGCTGTCGCCGATGCTGGCATTTCCGGTACCGGCCTGCGCCATCAGCAGCACGGCCGCCGGGACGACGAGCACCGAGCAGCCTACGTACGCGATCAGAGTGATCCGCTTGGTGCGCACACCGATCCGATCTGCGGTTGCATGCGCGGATCCGGTGGCGCGCAGGCGGATACCGAACAGGGTCCGGTACATCGCGAACTCGAGCAGCACCGCGACGACGATCGCCAAGACGATCATGATCGGGATGAATCCGAGCTTGGTGGACGCGTACGACAGGAAGATCGGGTCGATCTTGCCCGCGGGCAACGGTCGCAGCAGGTATGCGATGCCCTGGATCGCGGTATAGGTCACCAGGGTGGCGATCAGGGGGTTGATCTTGACGACCACCGCCAAGGTCCAGTTGACCAGACCGACGACCGCGGCCACGAGTGCGAGCACGATCAGCCCGATGATCATCCCGATCGGCGTCTTGTACGCCGACAGGACGAACGAGCCGACCACTACCAGCAGGCCTGCCAGCGGCCCGACCGACAGGTCGATGCCCCCGACCATCATCACCACCTGCTGGGCCATCGCGAAGAACGCCAAGGTGGCCAGCAGCGGCAAGATCAGCCCGAAATTGCGTGAGGTGAGGTAGAACTCGCTCTGGCTGATCGCCACACCCGCGAGCAGGATGGTCGCGATCGCGAGAATAGCGGCGGGAGTGAGGTCGTTGCGGGCCAGCTTCCGACCGAGGGTGACTTTCCGCAGCGCGGTGCCGACGCGACTGCGACTGCCGGTGGCACTGAGTGCGGCCTGGGCGATGCCGTGCTCGGACAGGTCGTCTCCGACGAGTTCCTTCGCGGCCTTGCCACGGGAGAAGACGATGACCCGATCGCAGAGCTGCTCGAGTTCAGCAGCAGAGGAGGAGAGCACGATGATCGCCGCGCCGCGGGCCGCCGCCTCCCGCAGGATGGTGTAGATCTCCTCGCGGGCACCGATGTCGACACCCTGGGTGGGCTCGTCGGCCAGAATCAGCTTCGACTCGGTCATCAGAACTCGGCTGAGCACGACCTTCTGCTGGTTTCCGCCCGAGAGGGTGGCGATATCGACCTCGGCGGAGGGCGCCTTGACCCGCATCGACGCGAACGTTTCGGACGTGGCCTTGCGCTCGCGCAGGCGCGAGAGCACGCCGAGGCGGGACAAGCGCCCCAGCGACGACAGCGAGGCGTTCTCCCGCAGGCTCAGACCCGGCAGAATGCCCTCGTGGTGCCGGTCGTGCGGAAGGTAGGCGATGCCCCCGGCCAGTGCCGCGGTCGGACTGGACGTCTTGACCGCCCGACCGCCGAGTTCGATGGTGCCGCGCCCGGCGACCAGGCCGCCGAGCGCACGCAGGACCTCGCGCTGTCCCTGCCCCTCGACACCGGCGAACCCGACGATCTCGCCGGCCCGGACCGTCAGGTCCAGGTCGTCGAACCCGTCACCGGAGAATCCGGTGACCTCCAGCAAGGTGTCACCGAGTGCGGTCGTGCGGGTCTCGGCGCGGGTGTGCGCGCGGGTGAGCTCGCGGCCGACGACGAGGTTGACCACGTCCTGCTCGGTTACCTCGGCGCCGTCGAACGTCCCGACCAGCGCGCCGTCGCGCAGCACCGACACGGTGTGGGCGATCTGCTTGACCTCGTTGAGCCGATGCGAGATGTACACGACCGCGCCACCGGCGTCGATCAACTCCGACACCAGGCGGAACAACTCTGCCACCGCGGGCGGCAGCAGATGCTCGGTGGGTTCGTCGAGAACGATGACCTTGGGCTCTTCCGCCAGGGCCTTCGCAATCTCGACGACGAACCGCGCGTCGGGCTGCAACTCGCGCACCGGAGTGCGCGGATCGATCGAGGCCACACTGCTCCACCGCGAGAGGATGCCTTCCGCCCAGCCGACCTGTTCGCCGACCGAAGGGCGGCGGTCTTCGGGCATGCTCAGGCGCATGTTCTCGGCCACCGTCAGATCCGGAAGAAGCGCCGGCTCCTGGTAGACGATGGCGAGCCCCTGCTCCCGGCACCAGGCCGGGGACGGGTCGGTGGCGGCGACGCCACCGATCTCCACCGTCCCCGAATCTGCGGTGATCGAACCGGCCGCAATGCCGACGAGGGTGGACTTCCCAGCCCCGTTCTGGCCGACCAGCGCATGGATCTCGCCGCGCCGGACGGTGAGCGAGACACCCTTGATTGCGTGGACGCCCGGATACTTCTTGTCCACCGAGTCCAGCCGCAGGACGATGTCCTGATCGGCGATCTGGTGGACCGGATCTTCCTGAACCTGTACGTCACTCACGTACATCACATCCTCGACGATGTCTTGCTGAGTCATTGTTCACCACTCCTCGTCCCTCGTGTCCAGCCGTTACTTGAAGACGGCCGAGAGCTGCTCGGGCGAGAGCGCCGAGGACAGGTCGGCGTCCGGCGGCAGGTCCTCGCGGCAGGTCGGGAGCTTGCCGCCCAGGGTGTCGACGAATGTCGGCAGTTCGAAGTTCTCCGGCTCGTTGTCGGGCTGTCCGTTGAGCGCGGCCAATGCCTTGCGGGCGGCGATGCGCACGACGGTCGTGGTGCCGTCGAGGGTCAGCAACTGGAAATCCGGGTTGGCCTGGTGGTGCTGCAACCACATGCAGCCGAGTTCGTTATCGGTCGCCGACGTCGCCAGCGGCGGGATGGGCCGGCCGGCGTTGATGAAGGCGCGCAGTCCGCCCTTCGACGCGACACCGTAATCCGATGCCAGAGCGTCGATCTGGGGGTACTTGGTCAGCGCTCCGGCCATCGCGCGCTGCTCGTATGCCGCGTCCCAGCTCGACGGTTGCGGTTCGTTGGTCAGCGGGGTGAAGGGATCGCCGAGTTCCTTGGAGGTCTCGTTGATGCCGTCCCACAGGGCGACTGTCGAGGGGCTACCACCCGGCAGGCCGCCACTGAAGAGCATCTTGCTGCCCGGCTGGACCTGGCCGCCCAGCCACTTTGCCATCGTGTCACCCTCGACGTCGAAGTTGTACTGGACGTAGCCGTCGTAGTCGACACCGACCTCACCGCCGGGATCGGCGATGTAGGGCACGACGACGACACCGGAGTCGTGCGCGTTCTTCAGGGCGCTGAGCGCCTGGCTGCCGAAGTCGTCGTAGGTGACGATCGCATCGAAGCCCTGTGCGGTGTACGAGTTGATCGCGGTGATGTACTTCTGCAGGTCGTTGTCGGCCTGGGTGTATTCGAGGGTCACGTTCGGGCACGCGGAGAGCTCGTCGGTGAGTTCGGCCTGCGTGATCTTGCGCCAGGAGTTGGCGCCGAAGCCAGCGACGTGGGCGATCTTCAGCGGGCGATCGCCGCAGAGTTGTTCGACAGGCAGGGCCTGGCCGCCGTCGCTCGTCGAACCCCCGGAGGTACCGCTCGATTCGGCCGGGGCGCTGGCGGTGCACGCGGCAACGCTCAGGACTGCGCTGAAAGCAACTCCGGCAAGGGCCGCGCGACGACAAGACAGAGCTTTCATGGATTTTCCTTCTCGATACCAGACACGGACGAACGTTTGCTCGTTTCTTTATATTGTGGCGTAGAGCACATCATTCGTCAACGGGTGATCTACGGCATGCCGCTACCAGGGGAAATTGGCTACTTCGTAGCCGTCACACGTCAATGGGACTGTGCCCGCGCCCGGCCCACCCCATCGTCGACTCACCAACCCTGTTGCGTCGGTGAGTAACCGCTCGTGCGCCGTGCGGCCGTGGAATTCGCTGTCCGTGCGAACACCCGAAACCAACGTGCGCGATCTTGCAGCAGGGATCAAAGGACGCGCGGGGAGCACGGCCACTAGCCCTCACCGGTCCGTGAGGGACTGGGAGGGCTAGTGGCCGTGTCGTATTCGATTGTGGAGTGCCGAGTGGCTGTCAGCCGATCGCGACCGGAGCGGCAACGCGCACAGTGTTGTGCAGTGTGCCCAGGCCGGTGATCTCCGTGGTGAGCGCCTGGCCGTCGGACAGATGTGTTCCGGTCGGGTGGCCGACCCCGCCGGGGGTACCGGTCAAGAGCACGTCCCCGGCCTGCAGGGTGACGATGTGGGAGATGTACTCGATCAATCGGGCGGGGGTGAACACCAGGTCGCCGGTCGAGTCCGACTGGACGGTGGCGCCGTCGACGTGGGTGGTCAGTGGGGCGCCGAGTGAAAACTCGTCCGGGGTCACCAGCGTCGGACCGAGCGGGCAGGTTCCTTCGAAGGTCTTGCCCTGCAGCCACTGCGGCGTTCGATACTGGTAGTCGCGCATGGTGACATCGTTAGCGACCGCGAAGCCGGCGATGTACTCGCCGGCGTCGTCGGCCAGTACCGTTCTCGCCGTCTTGCCGATGACTACGGCGAGCTCCCCTTCCCAGTCGACCTGTTGATCGGCGTAGGCCGGGACGTGGATGTCGTCGTAGGCGCCGATGAGTGCTTCGGGAAACTTGGCGAACAAGGTCGGGTAGCGGGGGAGTTCGCGTCCCATCTCCTCGATGTGATTCGCATAGTTCAGGCCCACGCACACGATCTTCGTCGGGTGCGGAACCACGGGCGCGTACTCCACGGCACCGAGGTCGACGACCTGCCCGGCTGCCTCGGTGGCGATGCGCTGCCAGTGCGGGTCGCGCAGCAGATCCGAGAGGCTGGGATAGGGCTCGATCAGCACCGCAGTCTCGCCGTCGATCCGTGCGGCGGAGGTCGATCCGTTCAGGCGCAGCGTGGCCAGCCTCATGAGACAGCGACCTCGGCGGGCTTCTTGAGCATCAGGCCGGACCGCTGCACGCGGCAAACCAACTTGTCCTTCTGGTTGAAGCCGCGATGCTCGAACCGGACGATGCCGGTGTCGGGGCGCGACTTCGACTCACGTCGAGACAGGATCTGGGTCTCGACCCGAAGGGTGTCACCGATCAGCACCGGTGCCGGGAAGGCGATCTCCTCGAATCCGAGATTGCCCAGGGTGGTTCCGAGGGTGGTTTCCTGCACCGGGATGCCGACCACGACGCCGAGGGTGAAGACGCTATTGACGATACGCTCGCCGTACATGCTGTTCTTGGCGAACTCGGCGTCGAGATGCAGGGGCTGGACGTTCAAGGTGAGCGTCGTGAACAGCAGATTGTCGGTCTCGGTGACAGTTCGGGTCACCGCGTGCTTGATGACGAGCTCGGGCTCGAGTTCTTCGAAGTACAGTCCACTCATTGTCGGTTCCTTACGAGGTTGTTGCGGTTAATGCGAACTGATGGATTCGGCGAGGGCGACCACGCCGCGGGCGGTCTTGACGTGCGCGATATCAACGTGTTCGCCCTCGAAGAGGGCGGCGGCCTGGCCCTTCGCCTGGGCCTGTTCGAAAGCCTCGATCATGCGCCGGAAGCGGTCGACGACCTTCGGGTCCGGGGCGTAGACGTCGTTGACTGTCTCGATGTGCGAGGGGTGGATGAGGACCTGGCCGGTAAAGCCGAGCCGACGGTTGCCCTCGGCGAATCGGCGCAAACCGTCCAGATCGGCGATCTCCTGCCACAGCCCCACGATGGGGTGGGCCAATCCGGCGGCACGGCAGGCGAGCACCGCCTTGCTGCGGTAATGCAGGGTCTCGAGGCCATCAGCGGTCCACTCGAAACCGACCTCGCGCGAGACGTCGGCATCGCGGGCGGCGGCCACCATCAGCGACGCGACCCGCGGATGCGCGGCGGCGATCGCCTCGCAGTTCACCAGCGACTTCGCGGTCTCGAGGGTGGGGATCACCTCGACGCTGCCACGGATCAGGGCGGCCTCGATCTCGAAGTGCTCGAGCAATGCCGCGAAGTCGAGGACCTCACGGGCTCCGTACACCTTCGGCAACAGCAACCCGTCGAGTCCCGCGCGCACCACGGCCGCGAGATCTCGGCCGAAATGGTCCGTGTCGAGTGGGTTCGGGCGCACCAGCACCGTCACCTCGGGGTGCTCGCGTCGCAGGGTGTCGATCGTCTCGGCTGCCAGCGCACGGGCATCGGCTTTGCTCGGCTCGGGAACCGAATCCTCGAGATCGAGGATCACGGCGTCGGCGCCGGCCCGCACTGCCTTCTGCGCCCAGCCCTCACGATGAGCTGGCACGAACTGGAGGGAACGTAGGGGTCGCATTACTTCCTCACTCGATAGGGCACCGCCGGTGCGGGGACGTCACTGATTCCCCGCACGGTCCCGGGTGATACCGCCGATCGCCGGACCGGCCATCCGGAGAAAGCCGCGCCCACCGCGAAGGAGGCGCGGGACCTTGTGGTGTGCGGCATCTCGTCACATCCAGGCATCGTGGTGCAGGCTTTGACCAAATGATTGACCAGCGGGTTGGCGGCCCGTACTGTTAAACGAACAATCGCTTGTACGTTAACACGGCCGGCGGCGCCGGCGCTATGAGGAGTTTCGATGACAATCAACGACGTCAGCACTGCCGCCCGAGTGATCGGGCAGCCTGATCGCTGGTGGGAGGACCTCGACCTGGGGGACGTGCTCCGTGGCCCCGGTATGACTGTCACCGATGCGCACCTGGTGCAGTGGGCGGGGCTGACCTGCGACATCGTCTCGCTGCACCTCGACGAGGAGTATGCAGCCGGCACCCAGTTCGGGCAGCGGATCGCGCACGGGCCGTTCACGCTCTCGCTCGCCTTGGGGCTGACAACCCAGACCGGCTACTTCAACAACGTCGTCGCCTGGCTCGGCCTCGACGAGGTGCGCGCTGTGCGCCCGGTGCTCATCGGCGACACCCTGCATCCCGAAGCTGAGCTCATTGCCGCCCGCCCGACGAAGAAGCCTGACCAGGGCATCTGGTCCTTCGCCTACAGCGCTCTCAATCAGCGAGGCGAAGCCGTGATGACCTTCCGGAGCAGCTTCATCATCGGCCGACGCCCCGAACCGCTTCACTGACGCATGCAGCTCTCGGATTGCGATCGTCGCGCACTCTTGTGTGATCAAGGCGTGCACTCGTACGCTAATCACAAGCAAACGTTTGTTCGTGAAAGGAATCGAGCATGGCTGAGCACGACAAGCCGGTAGTCACTCGTAAGGGAGAGGAAGCGCAGAACACGGGCCAGTCCGGTGGCGCCGTGCGTGTCTCCGGGGTCAGTATCCAGCACACGCCGGCGACGAAGATCTGGTTCGGGAAGGTCTTCAACGAGCCCGGATATCGGTCACTGCCACATCATCACGGTGAGGCCGAAACCGGCGGGTACGTTCTCACCGGCAAGGCGCGAATCTATTTCGGCGAGAACTTCAGTGAGTACATCGACATGTCCGAAGGGGACTTCGTCTTCGTCCCACCGTTCATGCCGCACGTCGAAGCCAACATGAGCACCACCGAGGAACTCATCTGGCTCACCACCCGCACGCCCGAGAACATCGTCGTCAATCTGCCCGAGGTCGACGACAGCACCCTCGCCGGATACGTCCGTGTCGGCATCCACGCCGAGGCGCACTGACTTTCCCGCCACCGCTTCATCCGCGGGCAATTCCTTCGCTGCGGCTCAATATCTCCACCCACGGAAATCCTCCGGCCGAGTCACGGCCGGAGGACTTCGGTGCGTCGGGCCGCGAAACGCATATCGACTGTGCGATGTACCGAGGCGGGCGAACCGGGGGAGAGGCGTCAGCGCGCGCGGATGCCGGTTGTCATCTTCGCCACCGCTGCGGTGCGATTGTTCACCGACATTTTGCGCAGAATATTGCTGACGTGAAACCGGACCGTGTTTGTCGAAATATGCAGGGCGCGACCGATTTCGACGTTCGACGCACCATCGGCGATCATTTCCAGTATCTCGTGCTCGCGACCAGTCAACGACTCGTCGTGACCGGAACGGCGCGCGATATCGGCGCGGACCGGGAGACCGGTGTGAACACACGAATCGGCGTGGACGCCGGAGAGTAGGACCCCCTCCAACGCCGCTGCGGCACGAAGGCGTGCCGCCCGGTCGGCCACGTGCTGAGAATGAAGCAAGTCGAGGATTCGGTTCAGTTCGGCGTACATCGTCATCGATTCCACAACCTCCGGGTCCAACCGAGCCATGGACGCTCCGACACGGAATTCGAGGCCTGGCGAAGCGCGGCCTGAAAAGGTTGTTCGACAAGAGGATCCTTGCCATGTGCCATGGAGAAACGTAAGCTCAAAAAAACAAACACTCGTAAGTTTAGATGGGTGTCGGGTCTCGAATCAACTCCACTGAAAGAAGCGGTTCCATGTCGCTTGCCATTGGGGATCGAACAGCACATCTCCCGCTCGAGCTGACCAGCTTTGTCGGGAGGCGCGCCGAACTCGCGGAGGCCAAACGTCTCCTCGGTGCACACCGATTGGTCACCGTGACCGGAATAGGGGGAGTCGGGAAAACACGTCTGGCGTTGCGCGTGGCGGCAGACATCGCGCACACGTTCACAGGCGGTGTCCGGCTCATCGAACTCGGCGAAATACACAGCGCCGGGAAACTGACCGCCACCATCGCCGAGTCACTGGCACCCCGGATCGCAACTCCCTCGCTCGACGATCTGATTGAACTCCTGGCGACACAACGCCCACTGCTCGTGTTCGACAACTGCGAACACCTGGTCGACGACGTTGCGGTAGCGGTCGGCAAACTGCTTCGGGTCTGCCCGGATCTACGCATTCTGGCGACCAGTCGGGAATGCCTGGGCATCGGCGGCGAAGCCACACTGGCGCTGCGACCGTTGGCGACCCCCGACTGCCACCTCCGGAGTTCGCTGAGCGGACTCCCCAGCTACGATGCGATCGCCCTGTTCGCCGACCGGGCCAGCGCCGCCGTGCCCGGCTTCGGGATCACCGAGGACAATCAGTTCGCCGTCGTGAAGATCTGCCAGCGGCTCGAGGGACTTCCGCTTCCCATCGAGCTGGCCGCCAGGCGGCTGCGGGCCCTGTCCACACAGCAGATCCTCGAACACCTAGACGATCTGTGCCGCTTCCTCACCCTCGGCAGCCGTGGAGCGCCCGCGCGCCAGCAGAGCCTGCGCTCGAGCCTGGACTGGAGTTACGACCTGTGCTCCGCGGCTGAGCGATGCCTGTGGGAGGTGCTGTCGATATTCGAGCGCGGATTCGAGCTCGACGCCGCCGAAGTAGCATGCGCCGGTTACGCTACCGCGGACGAGCTACTCGACGTGGTTACCTCGCTGATCAATAAGTCGATCATCATCGCCGAAGAGACTCGCGGTCTGGTGCGGTATCGCATGCTCGCGACGGTGCGCGACTACGGCCTCGACAAGCTACGGGCAACCGACCGCCACACTCCCGTCCTACACAGGTATCGAGACTGGTTCGTCAAACTCGCCCTCCACGCGGACGCCTGTTGGCTCGGCCCTCGGCAGATCGACCTCATCGATCGCCTCGACCGAGAACGGGCCAACCTCTATGCCGTGATGTCGGCCTGCCTCGACGACCCGCGCGACGCGCCGTGTGGACTTCGCATGGGTATCGCGCTCCGGCGATTATGGATGAACCGCGGTCTTCTGGACGAGGGTCGGCACTGGCTGAGTCAAGGCCGGGCCCAACAAATCTCGAGCTCTTCCACCGCACACGTTGCTGCGCTGTGCGCCGAAAGCACACTGGCCGGCCTCCAGGGAAGACCTCACGAGGCCTTCGATCTGCTCGCCGCAGCGCGCCGATCCGCGACCCTGAGCGCGGATCCGGGCGCCGGGCAACTCGTTCTACCTGCGGAAGCCGAGGTGTCGCTCGCGACTGACGATGCCACGACCGCGGCCGCGCTCTTTGAAATCACGCTCGAGGCGATTGGTGAGTCCGGGGATGCCACCGCACGCTTGGAAGCACTGACCGGACTCGGTCGCGCTCTCGGTCGCAACGGCGACTACGAGAATGCAGCCACCTGCTTCGACGAAGCCCTCGCAATCTCCGACGCACACGGTGAATCGGTGAACCGGGCCGTTGCCCACACGGCCCTCGCTGCTATCTCCGAGACTGATGCACCCACACGGACAGCCCATCACCTCGAACTTGCGCTACATCTGACGCGACAGCTGCGAAACCCTATCCTTGCAGCCGATCTCCTCCGTATCGCCGCAGTCCTCGCCTCTGACTGCCACACCGAACGCGCCGCTGTGTTGTTCGAAGCAGCAGAAGCCTGGCAACACCGTGTCGGCCGAACTAACACCCGCGCAACCGAGGATCCCGGCGATGCCCGCGCACGGATCACGCTGAGGCTCGGCGAGCGGGAGTACTCCCAAGCGCAGCAGCGAGGGCGTCGCTTCAGTCTCGACCAGGCCGTGGCGTATGCACTCGGTGAACCACCCGACCGAGATGAGCGCTGCACCCGCTCCGTTGACGTATTGACCCCACGTGAGTGGCAGGTCGCCCAGCTGATCAGGCAGGGGTTGACCAACAAGGCGATCGCCGAGACGCTGGTCATCTCGCAGCGCACAGCTCAAGGCCACGTCGAGCGGATACTCAACAAGCTCGGATTCACCTCCCGCGTCCACGTTGCCGCCTGGCTGACAGAGCGAGACGCCGTCGAAGCCGGCACCGCCTTGGAAGTCGGCCGACGCGGACGGTGACCCAACCAGGTGGCGCAAACGGCGCAGCGTCGTGCCGTGGCTGAAGGGCTTGTGCAGTCGTTGAATCGCGCACACCGACAGGCAAATCGAACGCGCCTTCTCCAGCAACGCTGATCGGCGGCCCAACATGCCCGCTGACCGAATACGCAGGCCACCTATTGCTACGCCAACCCTTCACGGCACAATGCCGGGCCGGAAGAACTCCGGCCCGGCATTGTGTGCCAGTGTCAGCTGACGGCGCTGTCCGACCACTCAGGGTAGTCGATGTAACCCTTGTCTCCACCCGAGTAGAAGGTGTCGAGATCGGGCATCGTCAGCTCGAGGCCATCGCGCAGGCGACGCACCAGGTCCGGATTGGAGATGAAGTACCGACCGAATGCGATCAGGTCGCCGCCGCGCGCCAACCACCGATCGGCATTGGTCTTGTCGACGAAGTCTGAACTTCCGACGATTGCAGGGTTCACGATCAGCGGACCAGTCCAGATTTCCCGAATCCGGTCGTTGATATCGTCCGATGCAGTCTCGAGGATGTGAAGGTACGCCAATCCCAGTGGATTCAGGGCGTTGAGCAGCGTGGTGTAGAGGCCCTCGGGATCGCTTTCGTTCATGTCGTGGAACTTTCCGCCGGGAGAGAACCTGATCCCCACCCGGTCGGCGCCGATGGCAGCGCTGACGGCGGTAGCGACCTCGACCGCGAAGCGTGCCCGGTTCTCGTGCGAGCCGCCGTACTGGTCCGTGCGCTGATTGCTGTTGTCCGACAGGAACTGCTGGATCAGGTAGCCGTTGGCGCCGTGGATCTCGACGCCGTCGAAGCCGGCAGCGATCGCGCGCTCGGCCGCCGCGACAAACACGTTGATCTGCTCTTGAATCTGCTCGGCGGTCATCTCGACGGGGGTGACGAACGCGAGCCGACCACCGGAGTTGAAGATCGTGCCCTGGGCGGCGATGGGCGAGGCTCCGAGCGGCTGCATTCCGTTGATCTCCGGGTGCCCCACGCGACCACCGTGCATAAGCTGGGCGAAGATCCGGCCGCCGGCATCGTGAACAGCCTGGGTGATCGGGCGCCAGGCGGCCTCCTGCTCATCGTTGTAGAGACCGGGAATATTCGGCTCGGACTGTCCCTGCTTCGACGGCGAGATGCCCTCGCTCACGATGAGCCCCGCGCTGGCGCGTTGCGCGTAGTAGAGCGCTGCACTCTCGGACGGCAGTCCCGTCTCGGAGGCGCGAACCCGCGTCATGGGTGCCATGACGACTCGGTTCGACAGCTCGAGTGAACCCAATTTGTATGTCTCGAACAACATGACCTGAGATCTCCTTACTGTGGGAATGTTTGTCCGCCCGAACATCGCCTGGCTTGATCGGTACTAAGGCGATGCCGTTTGCGCGGTTGGTTTTCGACCGCGCTTTCGGTGTCTGGTGCGCGTGAGTTTGGTGGTGCAGTCGTCGATCGAGCTCAAGAGCGCAGTCTCATTGGCGCAGCGAGGACAGAGGTTGCAACTAAGTGCCCCCCCGGGCGTCATCGAACAATGCCGTAGGACGACTCGTCGGATTCCGGTAATGCTCAGGTGGGGTTGCTGTCTCGCATGACGTTTTCGCTGACCCAGTGTGAGATCGATGATTGGTCGAAGTGCCTCTCCCGCGCAACAAACGTACGTACGTTCATAAGTATTAGTGGGATCGGTCGATGTGTCAACCCTCACAGGTTGCCGCATGGCCGAGCATGTGTCACAGGCTGTGACGATCGGACGGGATGTGGCTGTTCTGGTGTGGGGAGTTGTTCATCTCGAACGGCCGTACTCGCGGTGAGGGGGCGGAATGTCCGGCAGCGGAACGGTGCCGGCGGGTGCTTGTTCGGTGTCCGCAGTCTCTTGCGTCCACGTGAACTATGATCTACGTTACATCCAGCGAACGAGCGTTTGTAGGCGTTATCACGTCGTTGCATCTACTTGTCGTTCTTGACGCGCCGTTCGAATCGTCCGCCGACCTTCTGGCTGTGCGACGTATCCGCAGCAAAACACGGACGGCTCGCGGCAGATCCAGCTAAGCGCTCCCATTGGACCGGATAGGTATCCCTAGGCGAGGAGGATCCGTGATCGTTTCAGAGTCATCATTTGCGGACACGCGAGACGTGAAGAGTCACTATGTTCCAGGCCCTATCGACAAGTTGTGCGCCATCGAGGAGATCAGCCAGCTGAAGTGACGACACTTCCAGGTCGTCGACGAGAAGGACTGGGCAGGCATCGAGGCGCTCTTCACCCCGGACGCACGCGTCGATTTCGGTGGTGAAGGTCAACATCACATCGGACATCACGGGGTTACTGCAGCCGACATCAACCCTGACGATTGGATCGTCAGCGGCGGCGAAGCGACTGCGCGGGTCATCGCGGGTGCGGTCTCCGAGGTCATCTCGGTTCATCAAGGACACGACCCACAAATTGAGCTGATCAGCCCGAATCGCGCTGTGGGGCGCTGGTCGATGTACGACCGTCTGGAGTACGGCGACGAGGTCATGCACGGCTACGGTCACTACCACGAGAAGTATGAGCGCGTGGACGGGGAATGGAAGTTCTCCGCGCTTACCCTGACCCGGCTTCGAGTCGTCTGGTCCGACAAATCGGCACGGTACTTCGGCGCCCTGTCTGACCGGGTGACGATGATCCTCACGCGGACAATCGAGGCCCGCTTCCCCGTGGCGATCCTCTCATACTGGCGGCCAGATATTGCCGCAACATCCAACATCACGATCTGCTCGAAGTCCGATCCTTCACGCACATCGCAGCGTCCCCCAGGCCGCAGCTCGGCGGGATCGCCTACCCACCCCACCCATCCCACCGGCAGTGCCCCCGGCAAGTCCCCAAACAGGAGTCAACATGTCGAAATTCCCACCTCGCGCAGACCGTCAGCGCAAACGGGCCTACCTCACCGCCGTCGCCGGTTGCACAGCCGCCACACTCCTGCTCACCGCGTGCGGCAACGCTCAAAGCAGCACGTCATCGGCGCCCGACGGCATGCCCTCATCCGGGAGGTGATGTTCTTCGGTCAGTCCCGCGAGAATCCGCACTTCGGACAGAACGAGGTCGGCGCATGTGAAGTTGCAGGTCGTACGGCTGGGATGTCTCCTATGTCGAGGCGTCGACGCAGGAAGAACAGGACTCTGCAATCCAGCAGATGCTGGCTCAGGGCGACAAGCCCGTCGGCGTTGTGCTGAACCCCATTTCCGCAGAAGCGGCAGTAGCGTCCGAACAAGCCATCAAAGCAGCAGGAATTCCGCTCGTCATTCTCAACCAGGTTCCCACCGAGGAGCAGGACTCCTTGTTCGACGCGTACGCCGGCGTCAACGACTACGGCAGCGGTCGAACAGCAGCGCAGTTGCTCATCGCTGGCGCCCAGAAGGCCGGCGTCCCCCTCGGCGACGGTTTGATCGTCAACACGGTTGCCGGCCACACGGCCGCCCAGCAGCGAGTCGCCGGATTCACCGACGAGTTGAAGCAGAGCTCTCCCTCGTCAGCGGTTCTCAGCGATGTCACATCCGGCGGATTCCTCGAAGCCGAGGGCTACAGCTCCCAGGTCATCCCGGCCAACAAGGGAAAATTCACCTGGGTGTACGGAGTCAACGATGCCCTGGCGCTCGGCGCCATCCGCGCAGCCAAAGAGAACGGCATCCTTCCCGGCAAGGACGCTCTCTTCGTTGGAGGCACCTGCATGAACGCCAACACCAATGCTGCGGTAATAAATGGTGAACTCGTCGGCTCGGCGATCCAATCTCCGCTCGTCGAGGGACAGTCCGCGATCTACGCGCTGGCGGCCTACCTGAACAACGGCTCGGTCCTCGACGGCGATGCAGACCTTGGCCAAGCGTGTTGGATGGTTTACGGTGCGCCCGATGTACATAACATCTTCGCTGAGCAGGTTTGTCGGCGAGTCCATATGAAGGAGACAGGCACCGAACTTCAACATGTCATGTGGTGGGTTCACATTGCGTCGTCTTCGCAGGGATTGCCGTGCTGGCCGGCTGCTGGAGCCGGTTGCAGTGACGATTCAGATCCTTTGGGGCGCGTCGGCAGTCGCCAGGTCCGCGAGGAATGTGGCCGGGACTTGCGCCCAGTCTCTGCGCCACGTCCCGGCGACCTGGTCCTCCCGCAGCGCCGCGATGAGCGAGACGATGTGTGGTCCACCATCTGGAAGGTGACGCATCATGCCCAGCTCGGCGCATTGTGCTGCGATCGAGGTGAGCAGTTCCTTGGCTTCGTCGATGCGACCCGAGGCAGACAGACAGGCTATGAGCAACCTTCTGGCCTGCATCAACAATCGGTCTGCACCGCGGCCCTCGAGTCGGTTCGTCCACTCCTTTGCCCATGTGCACGCGAGCTCGGCCTGGTCCGGTGAATGCTCGTCGAGCAGCAGTCTGATGGCTGTTGCCTCTTCGATCTGTGCCGTCAGTGCCTCGATGCCCTCAACCGGTCGTCGACGAGAGGAATATTCTGCGGGCGGCGAGACCGGGATGTCGGAGCTCAGGGGAAGCCCCAGCCTGATCCGTTCGTTCTCAACGTTGGCGCGCAACCGCGGAAGGGACAGTGTCACAGCGATCCTCGCGCCCTCATCCAGTCGCTGCGCTGCCGCTATTCGGTCGCCCCGCAGGGCCTTGATACGCGCCCCGAGGACATACCGAGGGATCTTGAATTCCACGAGACCGCCCTCGCCCCCAATCTCGTAGCCTTCGTCGAGCAACTGTTCGGCCTGGTCGATCTCGCCGCGTTCGTACAACAACGCGCCGAGGAGAGAATCGGCCAGGCGCGCGGCCTCCGAGTGCTTACCACCCATCTTCCTTGCCACACGCACGCCCGCCCGGAAGCTGCTTTCTGCCGCGGCGACATCGAGTTGTTCGTAGGCGGCAAGGCCGGCGAAACAATGCCCGTGCATCACCAGGTACGGACCGTTGGTTCGCGCATGAAATGCGGAGGCCCATCCCTGCAGTCGGCGCGCTTCGTCGAAATCGAACTGGTATGTCGCGCGATAGGTTGCCATGTTCGCGGCACTCGACACAACCCACGGCCGCAACGTGTCCAGCCGCGGCAGGCATGCCTCGACCAACTCGTCCGCGCCGTCGATTCGGTCCGCGCGGAACCGAATAACGCCCCGCATCACGGCGGCCTCTACTCTAAGATCGGCGACCTCGTCGGTGGAGGGGACACGATCGAGCGTTGATTCGACGAGGTCGAGTGCTCTCTGTGCGGGCGCGGCCCGGTGCAGCATGATGTTGGCCCAGGCTACGGCGAGTTGCAACCACGGGCGTGACTCCGTCAGCGCGGGAGGGAGTTTCGCAACCATACCGAGGAGGGTCGTCATGTGCGAGTACTCGATCAGGTGCATCCCATCGCGCTCGACGAGCTCGACCGCCCGGACCTGATCCCCAGCCATGAGCGCGTGATCGACGGCCTCGCCGAGTAGCTCGTGATCGGCGAACCATGTCGATGCCGTGCGGTGAAGTTCGTCGATCCGCTCGGGCTGATCACGCTCGAGTCGTCGTTGCAGGAATTCCGCGAACACGTGGTTGTACCGGAACCACACTCCGTCCTCGTCCACCCGTCGCAGGAACAGATCCCGCTCCTCGACTACTTCGAGTAGCGCCTGCCCGCGCGACACGTGCGCCAACGCGCCAGCGAGGCTGCCACTGATCCGTTCTGTGACCGACGTCGCCAGCAGAAAATCGAGGATCTCCGGTTCCAACGTGTCGAGCACGTTCTCGGCGAGGAATTCGCCAATGGCGTGATGCCGACCCGACATGTGCCCGATCAGCTCGGTGGGGTCGTCGCGTCCACGCAGTGACAGGTACGCCAACTGCAACGCCGCCACCCACCCGTCGGTCGAGTCCCGCAGGTCCGCGACATCCTCCTGCTCCAGCTCCAGTCCGCCCAGGTCGACCAGGAAGGATCGTGCCTCATTGTCATCGAAACGTAATGCTGTGTAATCGATTTCGACAAGCTCATCACGCACGCGCATTCTACTCATCGGAAGGCCGGCCCGGGTGCGGCTTGCCACGACGACCTGGATGTGGTGGCAGCCGTTGTCGAGCAGGAATCCCATGGCCGCGCGGGTCCCGGCGTCGGTGACCCGGTGCCAGTCGTCGATCACGATCGCCACCCGCTCACCGCGGGCGTGGATCTCGTTGATCAGCGACGACAGGACGTACTGCTCGGCCTCGTCGCCGTGCTCGTCGAGCGCCTGCCCCAGGTCGCGCGCCAGGGCCGGACGGACCCGCCGGATTGCCTCGACCAGATGCGAGAGAAACCACACCATGTTGTTGTCATCGTGATCGACCGTCAGCCACGCGACCGCCACACCCTCCTCGGTCAGCACTTCACCCCATTGGGCGGCGAGGGTGCTCTTGCCGAATCCGGCAGGAGCGTGAATGACCGTCAACCGGCGCCGCTCTCCGGCGCGTAGGGAGTCGATCAGATGTCTACGTTCGACCAGTTGCCGGGTCGGCGTGGGCGGGCGGAATCGGGTGGAGGGGGCGGGTGGCGTCCCTGGCGTCGCTGCATCGTTCCGGCCGCCCGTCGTCATTGGGCCGGACCTGCCCGACACAGTCCTGGTCGAGGCGCCGCGGCGGTGTTCATCGGGGGTCTGCGTGCCGAGGTCGGTGGGTAGGGCCATCTCGTCGGCGGGCAGTCCGTTCCGGAGTTGGGCTTCGCGCAATTCGTCCCCGAACTCGACCGCAGACGACGCACGATCGTCCGGCTCCCGGGACATCGCCCTCTCGATCGCGGCACAGACGTCGCGGGGGATGTCCTCCCCGCGCAGTTCCGGCACCGGCTGGGAGGTGATCCGCAGGAATTGGGCCATCACCTGCTCGCCGCTGCGGCGCTCGAACGCGGCGTGACCGGTGATCGTGCAGAACAGCGTCGCCCCGAGGCCGTACACATCCGATGCAGGGGTGGGGGGCTGGCCTTTGAGCACCTCGGGTGCGGTGAACGCCGGTGAGCCGACCACTGCGCGCGTCGAGGTCTCGAAGCCACCCGCGATGCGGGCGATGCCGAAATCGGTCAACTGCGGCTCACCGTAGTCCGTGAGCAGGATGTTCGCGGGCTTGACGTCCCGATGCACGGTGCCGACCCGGTGCGCAGTCTCGAGCGCGCCCGCGACCTTTACTCCGAGCCGAACCGCCTCCTCCCAGCCCATCGGCCCCGAGCGGTGGATCCGGGAAGCCAGAGAACCGTGCGCGTGGTAGTGCATCACAATGTACGGCTGCCCGCTGGCCGTGGCACCGACCTGCAAAATGTTGGCGATGTTCGGATGCCCGGACAGCCGGCCCATGGCCCGTTGCTCACGAATGAACCGCTCGAGATTGTCCGGATCCAGATCGGCGGTGAGGACCTTGACCGCGACGATGCGGTCGAGGGATGGCTGTAGGCAGCGGTAGACGACTCCGAAGCCACCCCGCCCGATCTCCTGGGCATCGTCGAACCCCGCCGCGGCCAACTCCGTGGCGATACCCGAGGTCAAATCACGCTGCGTCGCCAGTGGATCGTATTCGGCCACGGCCGACCTCGATCTCGTGCCTCGGTGTCCACAATCCCTGTATCATGCAAATCACCTCTCGAGCATCAATGCGAGCATAACCCCAATCCGAACGCTCGAATCGTCGGTAGGTAATCAGTTCGAGCGGCTCGCGTGATCAGCTGAGGTCGTGGTCGACGGTCGGTCGTCCGTCGGGTCAAGATCGATAGCGCTCCCAGTTCCCGGATATCTGGTGAGTGCGCCAGCCCAGACGACTCACCTGTGGCACGGCAGCACGACGAGCAACTGATTGCGGGCGAGTGCCACTCTCAACCGTGCGGCCCTCGACTGAAATTTGCCCGTATCCGCAGTGCAGCAAAGCTTCCGGCCCGCGCGGAACGACCGTCTCGTTCTCGTCGACACAGTTCCTCGCCGGAAGACACTACCTCGTCGGTCCCGCGGACCGCGGTGACGCCGCCACCCTCGGTGACGCCGACCAGGACGGCCGAGCTATTCCCGACCGGACCGCGAGACTCGGGAGTTGTTGTGCCCAATCGCGTTCGGTTGACACTATTGGCGGCATCGCGGGAATCGTATCGTGTAGACCTCCAGCACTGCTGGCGGATTTCCAGCATATTGGCTGTTCGTGCAACGGTATTCGCATCAATTGCCTGCATCAAGTGCGTCGAATGAGGGATCGGATGTATCTAGTCGGGCACTCCGATCCTGGGCGTGGGCAAAGGTTAGACGGACTCGGGCTTGTGGCCACTACAGTAGGATCTGTTCGGGACGCAAAGCTGACGAATCATTTCGACAAGGTAAAGATCGACATGGTCCAATCTTGCGCGCACTTCGAGAAGCAACTGTTTGCGAGATGGAGTGGCTTCTCGCAGCTGCCACCGAAGTCCGATCTCGGGTGCGCTTCCACCGGACCGCGTACGCGAATATCCCTGTCCAGCGGGCCGTCCATCGCGGCAACCCGCGGAACTGCGTCGAACAGCCCAGGCGGCAGCCCTCGCGCGTGCGGCTACGGTGCCGTCACGGGGTTCCAGAGGCTGGCGATGAGCTCGTACGAGCGCATTCGTGCTGCTTGGTCGTAGGTCTCCGACATGAAGATGAGCTCGCGGGCGCCCGTCCGAGCCACGAGCGCTTCGAGTCGGGGACGGACGGTCTCAGGCGTACCGATGTAGGACTGGCTCAGCTGCTCTGCCACTGCTGTGGCTTCGTCCCGGGTCCACAGTCGATGTATGTCGTCCACCGGTGGAGCCAGCGGCTGCATCCGGCCGCGCACCGTTGCGAGGAACCGCTGTTGGACGGAGGTGAACAGCCGGGCCGCCTCTCGGTCATCATTGGCGAGGACCGCGTTCACGGAGACCATCGCATACGGCTCGGAAAGAGTCTGTGAAGGGCGGAAGGTGGAGTGGTAGAGATCAGTTGCTTCCTGCAGCCGAGTCGGGGCGAAATGTGCGGCAAAGACGAATGGCAGCCCGAGACGCGCTGCGATGGCCGCGCTGTAGACACCGGAGCCGAGCAGGTAGATGGGTACGTGGGCGCCTTCTCCCGGGATGGCCCGCACCCTGGGTCGTGTGCCGTGGAGGTAGGCGAGGAGTTCGGCGAATTGCGCAGTGAACTCCTGATCCGCCGGTCGTCCGCGACGGATTTCGGCCGCTGTCCACGGGTCCGTTCCCGGTGCGCGCCCCAGCCCGAGATCGAAGCGGCCGGGATGCAGGGCTGTCAGCGTGCCGACCTGCTCGGCCACGACGAGCGGCGCGTAGTTGGACAGATTGAGACTGCCGGTGCCGACCCGGATGGTTCGGGTCCCGGCGGCGACGGCGCCGGCCAGGACGATGTTGGCCGAGCTCGCCATCGGCGCCATGTTGTGGTGCTCGGCAAGCCAGTACCGGTGGAAGCCCAGGAGCTCGGCATGGGAGGCGAGTTCGACGGTGCGGTGCAATGCGTCACCGACAGTGTGGCCGTGACGGATCGGTGCGAGATCGAGAAGCGAGAGTGCCGGACGATCCTGAGGAGCGGAAAGGGTATCCATCGCATGTGCCGTTTTCTTATCTATGAGTGGGTAGTGAGTGCGTCAGGGGTGCCGGCGAACCCGGGCCGCCATGTGGAGGGCGAGAGCGGCCGCCCCTGCTCACCCGAGAGTCGGCTCCAGCGGTGTGCCCGGACCCGGGGGAAAGAAGCCTGGGATGCGGTGCGGCGGCCGCAGTCCCGGCCGGTGTTGCCACGGCCTCCTACGGCGGGCCGAGGATGCGCTGGCGGGTGCCGTGACGGCTACACCCGCCGTCGAGCCGGGCGACGGGGCGGTCTACCGTTCCGTCGCGGTGATCCAGCCGGGTATGTATTCGAAACGCGAGATCTTCCAGGTGTCGTCTTCGCGGCGGAGATCCAACTGATAGTGGGCTCCGTAGAGATCCTGCCCATTCGGTGTAGCCGGCCGCTGAGGGATGATGCGGCCGACCACAAGGTGAGCGGTATTGCGAGCTTCGTCGACCGTGATCTGCAGCGGACGGCCGAAATGTTGCATCCACGGCCACAGGCGACGGAAGGACTTCATCTGTCCGATGACTTCATGGCGTCCCTGAAGGTCACCCATCGGGGGGAACGCCCCGAAGACATCCTCGGTGAAGCAGCCATGCAGGAGCGTGATGTCCCCTTGGTCAATGGCCCACGAATAGCGCGAGTAGAAGTCGGCGACCTGCCGCACGGCATCGTGGGGGTCGAGATCGGGGATTCCGCGGGCCCAGGGCGAGTCCAATTCGCTCACGATGCTGGGCGTCGCGTCGCCGATCTTCCATCCTTCGGGGGAGGGGATGCTCCATTTCGCGAACCGAGCCTCGTCCCCGTCGATCCATGGGATGGACAGCCGCAGGACCTCGAATTGCCAACCGGACTCAGTCCGGACGAGGTCGGCCACGAGTGTCGCGCCGAACGTCGACGGCGCCGGTTCTGATTGCGGCGTGAAACCGTACAGGTAGGAGGTAAGCACTGCCCGCTCGTCGTCGCCGCCGACGAAGTGGTTCGTGGTGACTATGTCCAGGGGCATGACAGGATCGAAATCGGCGCTGAACAGAGCCGTGATGTCCCTGGCTCCGCGGGCCCTCGCCATGCGCACTGGAGTGCAGGACGCTCGAGTCGGCGAAGACGGTAGTCAGGGTGTCCTGGTCGCTGCAGGCCCAACCTGCCACGAAGATGTCCAACGCCGCGAGTGCCCCCTCGGCCGTCGGGGTCATCGGCCTTTGTCCTGATGCTTGGTCGAGGCGGCCTCGCTCCGATTTGATCAATCCATTGTTGCGGGTCATGTCGTCGACGCTAATCAATGACATTGATGTCAAGGTCAAGCGAATCCGGAGTGAAGCACGTCACCACCCGCACGCAGCGCATACGCGCAGAACGGAATACGACCGAACTCGGAACCCTAAAATCCAGACCTTTCTGCAGGTAGCCATCCCTCTCGCTTCTCAGGCGGCCGGGCTGGCGACCGCCAGGTAGGCGCGGATGGCGTCCCGATTGCGCGTCAGGGTGTCGATGCGCCGCTCGATCTCGCCGAGTTCGCGGGCGAGATTGGCGGCCAACTCCGCGTCGACCATCGGGCGCAAGCCGGCGCCGGCGCCGAGGAAGCACGGCACGATCTCACGAATGACCCCAGTGCTCAGCCCCGCCTGGAGCAGATCGCGAATTTGTTGGACGCGCTGCACTGCGCTCTCGGGGTAATCCCGGTAACCATTGGCGAGGCGGTCGGGGTGCAGCAAGTCCTGCTGTTCGTAGTAGCGCAGGAGTCGAGTGGCGACTCCGGTGCGATGGGAGAGTTCACCGATCTTCATGGTGATGTGCTTCACTCCGTTTCGGCTTGACCTTGACATCAATGTATAAGTTTAGCGTCAGGGGCATGACCGACGTAATGAACGACTCCTCCAGAACAAAACGGGGCGGCCTCGGCGTCCTGTTCGTGGCCGCCTTCATGACCATCACCACCGAGACCCTGCCCATGGGTCTGCTGCCGCAGATGGGCCAAGGCCTCGGGGCATCAGAGTCGCAGGTCGGACTGTTGGTCGCGATCTACGCCCTCGTGGTCATGCTCGTGACCTTGCCGGTCACTGCGTGGACCGCCAACTGGCCACGCCGTCGACTCTTCCTGGTGATCATGGCGGCCTTCGCCGTGAGCAACCTGTTGATGGCCCTCGCCCCCACCTTTCCCGTGGCCATTCTCGGCCGGCTCATCGCAGCGCTGGTGCACGGTGTGCTCTGGTCGATGATGGCTGCCTACGCCACCCAGATGGTCGCTCCCGGCCGCGCCGGCCGCGCCGTCGCCACGGTCTACGCCGGCAACAGCGCAGCCCTGTCCCTGGGCGTCCCCCTGGGTACGGCACTGGGTAACGCCCTGAGCTGGCGAGCGGCCTTCGTCGTCCTGGCTGGGGTGGCGGTCCTCGTCATGGCCGCGGCTCCCGCCCTGCTGCCTCAGGCTCCCGGCACGCCCGCCGCCGACTCGTCGGCCGCCAAGGCATTCAGGATCCCCGGAGTACTGGCCATCGCCGTCACGACCACCGTGGTCATGCTGGGTCACTTCACGCTCTACACCTATGTCGCCCCCTACCTGCACGATGCCGGCATCTCCGAGAAAGCGGTCAGCCCTGTCCTTTTCGCCTTCGGTGTCGCGGGCATCGCCGGGGTGTGGTGCGCCGGAATGCTGGTGGACCGGCGCCCGCGGGGCGCCCTGCTGAGCGCCGTGGGCATCGTGGTTCTGGCCCTGACCGGATTGGGGGCAGTCGGCTGGTTCACTCCCGCGACCATCACACTGATCGTGCTGTGGGGACTGGCCTACGCGGCACTACCGACCTTCCTGCAGTCCGCCGCACTCAAAGCAGCGCCGGCCGCGCAGGCCGCCGCCTCCGCGCTGTTCATAATCGGCTTCAACCTCGGCATCGGCGGCGGTTCCTTGGTCGGCGGTCAGGTCCTCGATCACATCGGCGTAACCGCCGTGCCCGGTGCGGCCGCTGCACTCACCGCGGTCGCCTTGCTCATCGCCCTCTTCGCGCGCACGTCCGCCTTCCCCCGGCGCCCGACGTCAGCGTCGGCCGTCACCGCCCGGTCCAGCAACAAGGACGAGCCCACCCTTGCTCACCAACTCGCCGAGCTCGGTCAGCACCACTGACCTGCACCACCGTCACCCGCACATGTCCAGGCGTGATCACGCATCTGCGCCGATCAAGCCATGCATTCCCCGAAGCACGCGAAAGGCAATCTCGCACAGTCATGAACCACCTCCGCGATATCCCGCTCTCCCTTCTCAACCTCGCCCCCATCCGGCACGGCGGCACCGCCACCGAGGCGCTGCACGAGACCATCGAACTTGCCCGCAAGGCAGAGGCGTTCGGCTACCACCGCTACTGGATCGCCGAGCACCACAACATGGCCGCGGTGGCTTCCGCGGCGACCTCCGTCCTGATCGGACAGGTGGCCGCCGCCACCGAGCGGATCAAGGTCGGCTCCGGCGGCATCATGCTCCCCAACCACGCCCCATACGTCGTCGCCGAACAATTCGGCACCCTCGCCGCCCTCTACCCAGGACGCATCGACCTCGGTCTGGGACGCGCACCGGGCACCGACCCGTGGACCACCCAGGCACTGCGCCGCGGTGACGCCACCGCCGAGGACTTTCCGGCCCAGGTGGCGGAGGTTCGCCGCTACCTCGCGCCGGGTAAACCCACCCGCCGGGTCCGCGCCATCCCCGGCGAGGGCACCAACGTCCCGCTGTACATCCTCGGTTCCTCCACCTTCGGCGCTGCCCTGGCCGCGAAGGAAGGCCTGCCGTTCGTCTTCGCCTCACACTTCGCTCCCAACCAGCTGTCCGCTGCCCTGGACATCTACCGTGCGAACTTCCGCCCCTCCGGAAACCTGGATAAGCCGCACGCCGTCGTCGGTGTGAACGTCATCGCCGCCGACACCGACCGCAGCGCCGAGCACATCTTCACGACCCTCCAGCGCAAGTTCCTCACCCTGATCCGCGGCGAACTGCAGAACCTGCCACCCGTCGACGACATCGACCAGCTGTGGTCCCCGCAAGAAGCCTCGGCAGTCGGGGGCATGCTGCGCGCGTCCTGCGTCGGCTCGCCCGCCACGGTCCGTGACGGCCTCAACGAGCTGGTCAAGCACACGCAAGCCGACGAACTCATCGTTCTCACCGAGACCTGGGAGTTCAAGGACCGCGTCCGCAGCTACGAACTCCTCGCCGAGCTGAAGACCGCATGACATCCGGCCCCCTCTCGGCGCCCGGCACCGTGAACTCCCCGCTTTTTGACAGCGCAACAGTGGGCGCCCTTACCGTGCCTAATCGCATCGTGATGGCTCCGATGACTCGATCCCGTGCCGCCTCGGATGGCACGCCGAGCGCGTTGATGAGCACCTACTACGCACAGCGCGCCAGCGCCGGACTGATCATCGCCGAGGGCACCCACCCCACCGCGGCCGGCCGACTCGGACCCGGCGTGCCAGGCCTGCACAGTGACGCCCACCGGCGCGGCTGGTCTCGTGTAGCTGATGCGGTGCACGATGCCGGGGGCCGGATCTTCGTGCAGCTGATGCATGCGGGACGCCTCGCTCACCCAACCTTCCTGCCCGATGGGTTGCATCCCGTGGCGCCCTCAGCCATCGCCGCCCGAACGGAGGTGTACACCGCAGACGGCAGGAGACCGGCCGTCCGCCCGCAGCCGCTCACCGGCGCTCAGACCCTGGCCATCGTCGATGACTTCGCTCGCTCAGCCGAGCGGGCGATGGCAGCGGGACTGGACGGTGTTGAGATCCACGCCGCCAATGGCTATCTCCTGCAACAGTTCCTCGCCGAGAACACCAATCTGCGCACTGACGACTGGGGCGGTACCACCGAGGGCCACATCCGGCTGACGGTCGAGGTCGTACGAGCGGTAGCCGCGGCCATCGGCCCGCATCGAGTAGGGCTGCGGATCTCCCCCGGAAACCGATTCGGTGACGTCAGCGAGCCGACCCGCACATCACCTACACATCGCTGGTCCAGGAGCTGGCACAGGAGGAGCTGGCCTACCTGCACCTCGTCGAGGCAGGCAGCGCCGTCCTCGACGACCGCATCCGGGACCTGTGGCCAAGCGCTCTCGTGGTGACGCCGACACGCAGCCAGCCTGACGATGTCACGAAGATCGGTGCGGCAGATGCCTGGCTCCGACGTGGCGCCGACCTGGTCGCCTTCGGGCGCGGCTTCCTCGCCAACCCGGATTTTGTGGAGCGTGTCCGCCGAGGCGCTCCACTCAATGCCCCGGAACCCATCGGGGTCTACGGCGGCGACCACCGCGGGTACACGGACTACCCGACCCTGGAACAGGCACACCCGGTTCGTACGTGACGGGGCGATGAACGCACTTGCGGTGCTCTGCGACTCAGAGCCTGACCGCGCTGGGCGCAGGTGACGATGTCGGAGATGTTGTCACGTCGCTCACCCGGTCTTCCGTGGTCGCGTTGTCGCAGGCAGGGCGGTTGCAGCTTGCGCAGTCGCTGATTTGCGACCGTCACCGAGGCTGAACACGCCACGCCGCGGGCGAGTGTGCGCCGGTCGGTTCTCGCCGCCGCCGTCGAGGTGGTCGACTCGATGGAGGCGGCGCCGATCTTGGCGCCGATGAGTGAGCCGATCCGCAGCGTCGCGCAATAACCGCGCAGGGCGTGGGAGTTGGTCGGGTTGCCGATCGGCTGGTGACCGGACTACCGATACCTGGTGTTCCAATCGACCGGAGTCGGCACGAGATTCACGATTTGGTCCGGTATGCGAACCGGCGACTCGAAGTTGCGGATGATCCGTACGGTGCGGCGAGTTGGTGGCTGACCGCGACCGAGAATCCTCGGCGGCCGTACCCCGCTCGAGGACTTCGAGGCCGGGGAGCTGACCGAGATCGCGATCGACAGGGTCTTCGACACGGCCCGCCCGGGCATGTGTGCGGGTGCGCACCGAGGACATGGTCACCGACTACTACGCACCCGGAAAGACCGATCTCGACGAGCTGGCCGAGGACTCGGCCGACGAGCTGAAGGCCCCGAAAGAACCGGTCGCAATCGTCCGTCGTCGATGTCGAGGAGGCGGATACCGCGGAGCCCTTCGAGCTGGCCGTCGCCGACTTGTCCGGTAAGAGTTCACGGTCCGCGTGATCTCGACGCTGAGCTGGGATGGCAGGTGGAACACCCGCAACAGCCGCGACTATTGTGCCGTGGTCGTCGGTGGTTGCTGCTGACGGCGCGAATCCCGCGGCACCGGTGCCAGCTGCGGCCACGATCGCCGTCATGTCTCAGCGGCGTCGATATCTCTCGCCGCGCCGGTACCAGCGGCGATCGCGGTACCGAACTCAACGATCAGGATTTGTGGCCTCCGTCAGCGATGGATCCCACTCGCTGGCGGACAGACGGGCAGCTCGGGTGCCCGCCCGGATTACTTCACATTGGCTCCTGCGTCGACCGGCAGGGAGACCCCGGTGATGTATCTGGCTTCGTCGCTGGCGAGGAAGAGCAGCGCATTGCTGACATCGATGGGGTCAACCCACGGAACCGGCTGGAGGTTCAGTGCGGTCATCGGTTCGACGACGTCATCTTTTGACGGTCTCTCCAAGTCCGGTCGGAATAGCTGGAATGCCCAGTCGTTATCGAGCATTGGGGTTTCGACTTGTGTTGGATGCAATGCATTGACTCGGATTCCGAATGGGGCTAGCTCCGCAGCCATTACTCTTGCTACTCCCACGACGCCGTGCTTCGCCGCCGAGTAGTGGCCGATGTTCTGCCATGTTCGGAGCGACGCCATTGAGCTAGTGACGACGATCGATCCGCCGCCTGCCGAGATTAGATGCGGTACGGTCGCTTTGCATGTGTGCCAGACGCCGGTGAGATTGACGTCGATCACGTCCTGCCACTTCTGTTCCGGCAGTTCATGCAGCTTTCCGGTTGAAGTGATTCCTGCGTTCGCTGCCACGATATCGATCTTCCCCAGTTCGGTTACCCCACGGCACGCAGCCTCATTTAGGGCTTCGTAGTCACGCACGTCGCATTCGAATGCGACGACCCTGCGGCCCTGCTTTTCGACAAGCTCGGCTGTCTCCTGCAGGTCCGAAGGTGTCGCCATCGGGAAAGGCACTGAATCAATCTGGCCGCAGATATCAACGGCCACAATGTCTGCGCCCTCCTCGGCGAGGCGCACTGCGTGACTGCGGCCCTGGCCGCGAGCCGCTCCGGTGATGAAAGCGACCTTGCCCTCAACTCTTCCCATTTCACTCCTGTCTTGGTGATGGACTACTTAGGCGGCACCGTTGGCGTTTTGGCCGGCCGCAACGGAGAGGGTCTCGCCGGTCATGTGTTTCGCACCGTCGGAGACCAGGAACATCAGTGCGTCCGTGATTGCCTGAGGGGGAATCCATGGAACTCCCTGGGGCTGATATCGGCGGAATTCCTCGGCGACGTCGTCGATTGTCGGGGAGTCGAGGTCGGGTCGGAACAGTCCGTACATGACGTTGTTGTGGATGATGGGAGTGTCCACGCAACAGGGGCAGATGACGTTCACGGTGGTCCCGGTGGTCGCCACCTCGAGGGCGACGGTCTTTGCCAGCCCGATGACCGCCCACTTTGAGGCGGAGTAGTGACTGAATTGTGGGTACCCGCCTTTGCCCGCCATTGACGATGTGATGATCACCCGTCCCCAGGTCTGATTCAGCAGATGCGGAAGGCCGGCGTGCAGCACGTTGAAGACGCCGTTGAGGTTGATGTCGATGACCACGTCCCAGTCGGCGGGATCCATGTGGCGAAATTCGCTGATCGCCATGACGCCATGATTGATCGCGAGAATATCGAGCGATCCAAAGGTGTCGACGACCTGCTCGACTGCATCGCTGATGGCCTCCCGGTCTCGCACGTCTGCCTTGAGGGCAAGTGCGTTTCCGTCAGCCTCGTTGATGAGCCGCATGGTTTCGTCCATGTCCGCCTGCGAGGAGAGTGGGTAGGAGACATTCTTGATGTCTTCGCAGACGTCGAGGATGGCGACTGAAGCGCCGGCTTCGGCGAGGGCGAGGGCGTGCGAACGGCCCTGTCCTCGCGCTCCACCGGTTACGAGGGCAGTCTTGCCTGTTAGATCGACCATTTCCGTTCCTTTTTCTCGTGGGTAGGTTGGGGACGATTCGGCGGTACAGAGCTGGGCGTGCGGCGAGCTATGACCGCGACTTACTGCGCCTGATCTGCGCTATGGACACTGCGGCCAAGAGCACGGCGCCGTTGAACAGGCTGCTTGTCCAGATCGGCACGCCGAGCAGTTGAAGCCCCTTGGCTCCGGTTGCCAGCATCGCGATCGCGATCAGCGTCCCCGCCACATTCGCTCGGCCGGGATGAACCTGGGTCGATCCCAGGAAGATCGCGGCAAACGCGGGAAGGAGGTAGGGGGCGCCGGCGGTCAGGGATGCGCTTCCGATCTTGGCGGCGAAGATCACACCGGCGAGTGAGGCGAGGATTGATGAAGCTACGAGCGCGCCGAAGATGTACCGCGCTGTGCGAATGCCATTGAGACGCGATGCCTCCACGTTGCTGCCGACAGCGTGAAGTCGGCGTCCAACTGGCATCTGTTCGGTGACGTACCAGACGATTACGGCCACCACGGCCATGTAGATGACCACGACGGGAACCCCGAAGTACTGGGCCTGACCGAGCGAGAGGAATCCCTGCGGTATTCCGCCGACGATCTGGTTGCCCCCGGAGACGCCGTAGATGACGGCCTCGAGTATCGATGCCATCGCCAGGGTGGCGATGAAGGAGTTCACCTTGAGTATCGCGATGGCGATCCCGTTCGCGGCTCCGACGAGGGCCCCGACAGTCACAGTGAGCAGGGTAGCCATCGGGACGGATAGCCCGTGCGATGACTGCAGCCAGGAGACAAGAATGACGGCCAGGCCGAGGCCTTGCGCGACTGAGAGGTCGAAGGCACCCGCGCGGTACGCGACGAGCAGGCCTAGAGAGAGGATCGTCGTGATCGCCTGGTCGGCGATGAGTGTGCGGAACGTCCGGATCGTGGGGAACGTTTCCGGTAGCAGGACGGAGAACAACACGATCAGCGCGGCGAGCAGGACGAGGCCCGAGTAGCGCTGCAGAACAACGCCGAGCAGCGGTTTCTTGTCCCCTTGAAGCTGGGGATGTGCTGCTGGTTTGGATTCAACGCTCGTCATGCCAGTACCTCGTCCTTCTCCGTGTTTTCGTGCAACCCCAGCAACTCTTGCTCCACGACCGCGGTGGTCAGTGACGAGCCGCTGAGTGAACGCGTGCACACCCCGTCCGCGAGAACAAGAACGCGATCGCAGAGCTCGACCGCTTCTTGACCGTCCGTTGTGCACACGACGACGGCGATCCCGTCTCGGGCAGCCGCGCTCAGCAACGCGTAGAACTGTGTCTTCGTTCCCACATCGATACCCTGGGTGGGTTCATCGAGAATCAGCATCTTGGGCTTGGTTCGGAGCCATCGCGCAAGAAGGACCTTTTGCTGATTACCGCCGCTCAGGTTGATGACGAGGTTCTCCGGGTCTGATGGGCGGACGTGCATTTTCCCGATCCAGTCACCCGCGACACGGCTCTCTGCACGCCTGCTGATACGGCCGCCCAGCCGGGTGAAGTCGTCGAGCATGGGCAAAGTCAGGTTCTCGCGCACCGTTGCGTCTGGGATGACCGCACTGCGCCGCCGGTCCGTCGGCAGGAAGGCTATCCCCGCCTGAGATGCGGTGTGGGGGTTCAATCCCGAGTATGTGCTCCCAGCTACCGTGACAGACCCGTCGATCGGCTCGATCGCGCCCACGATGAGGCTGGCCACCTCTTCCCGGCCCGAGCCCGTCACACCGACCAGCCCGAGGACTTCGCCTGGGTAGACGTCGAAGTCCAGCGGTTTCAATCTCGTGCCGGTCAGCCGCCGAACCGTGACAGATGGCTCCTGGCTGTTGACCGAGAGACTTGTCGGCTTGTGCGGCACGAGTGGCCGGCCGAGGATGTCCCGGATGAGACTCTCCCGTGTCATGGTGGACGTCTGAGCAGTGGATACGCGGCGACCGCTGCGAAGCACCGTCACTCGATCGCAGGCGGTGAGCAGTTCGTCGAGCCGGTGAGAGACGAACAACGTGGTCACTCCGCGCTCGCTCAATCTCTGTAGGACCGCAAAGAGGCGCTGCACCTCCGTCGGTGGCAGCGCCGCGGTCGGCTCATCGAGAACGAGCAGCCGGAGAGCTGCGCTCGAGTCGTTGATCAGGGCGCGCGATATCGCAACACCGACGCGCTCTGAGGGACTCAGTTTGCTCACATCGGTGTGCGGGTCCAGCTCGTATCCCAGCGCGTGGGTGGCCTCCCTGGTAGCAGCTATTTGCCGCCGCCATCGGATGTTCCCGAATGGGCCGGTTGCGTACCCGGACCCCAATGCGAGGTTCTCCACAACCGAAAGGCCGTCCACCAGCCCGAGATCCTGGTGCACGAAGTGAATTCCGACTCGGTGCGGTGCGGAAGGGTCACCAAAGGGGAGTGGTGCTCCGAGAAAGGTGCCCTCCGCTCCCGGGTCTGGGGAATGGTAACCCGACAGGATCTTGATCAACGTGGACTTCCCGCACCCGTTCTGTCCCACCAGACCGTGTATCTCACCCACCGTCAGGCTCAGATCCGCGCCGTCGAGCGCGCGGCCGCTGTCGAAAGTCATCGACAGGCTGGAGAGCTCTAACAAATCGTTCACTGGCTTCCCGTTCTGAAAAGGCTGAGACCGCGAATGTTCGTGGTTGGTCAGGTAACCGGTAGGTTCCACATCGTCAGGAAGAGCTCCCTGTAGTTGCGCGGGGTGATCCAGGGATCCTCGGTCGGGGCGGTGTCCTTCGTGAGGATCTGGATCCACGGCCATGCCGCTGCGGTCGTATCGTCCGAGCTATCGGCGACCGGCGAGGGGATTGCATCGCCCTTCAGCGCGCGCACCGCGGCATCGACGTAACGCCAGCCCAGTACCTGGTTGGAGACGCCCAGCCATGCCTCATTCTGGTCTCCAGCAGTCAAGCCCGCGATGTTGTCGGCGATCGGGCTGTTGCCAATGAGTTTGACGTCGGTGAACCCTGCCGCGCGAACTGCGGGCAGTACACCCAGCGAGAAATCACCCGCCGTGAAGACGATGTAGTTGGTGTCGGGGTGCTGCTGCAGTGCGCTGACGACCTTGGATGGAATGGCCGTCCCGATGTCATTGGCCGTACCATTGATGTTGGTATTCGAGCACGTATCCGGACACAGCTCCGCGAGCCGATCCTCGTATCCGACCTGTGGAGGGACGACAATCGGGAAATCCGGAACGTTGACAAAGATGCTGTTCACATTGCCGCCGGACTGCGTGATCGCCCAATCTGCGAGCAACTGGCCCATGTAGCGCACCATGCTGGCCGGCTCGAAGAGGACCGTCGGCGGAGCCGGGTCGTTGTCTACGGTGCCGGCCGCCGTCTTGGGGTCGGGTTCGTAGATCGCAGAGTTGTCGATGAACGGAATGCCGAGTCGTTTCATCTCCTCACGTTGCTTGACAGTGGCGGACGGCGGGGTGCCCGTGCTGAAAATCGCATCCGGATGTAGCTGCACCGCGTTGTCGAAGGCCGACTGGATACTCTCCGGGGTGCCCTGGTAGGTCAGGGTGGTCACCGTCGCCCCGATGGCGTCGGCTGCAGCGGTCATGCCATCGCGGAACGTCGCGCACGTCGGCAGTGCGCAGCCTACGTAGGCGAACCGGAGTCCCTGACGCGGTGCGCCACTGGTAGGTTCGGTGACTCCGACGTTCGTCGCGTCCGCCAGGTGCGTGTCGACTTCTGCTTGCGCAATCTGCACGGCGTGGGTATTGACCGAGCCGTCTCCCGCCGCGGAGGAGGATGTGGAGTCGCACGCTGTGAGTGTGAGCGCAACTCCTAGAATGACTGTGGCACATAGGACCTTCAATGTCGCCTCACTCTGAATCGAATTGGGTTCTGTTGACGAACGGGGTCTGGGCGTAACCTGGATCACAGTGCAATGCTTCGGCCGATCGAGCAGGTGCGCCCGATGAATCTGTAGATTTCGCGCCAATATGATTGGGGCGCAGTGCAGGGAGCCGGGATCGACTGGTGTGCGCTCCGGCGCGCTGTCGCGGCGTTTCGGTCGTCGTCTCCGGTGTTGCCGATCGGGTTTCTGACGGTTCCTTGCATTCGTCTGGTCCTCGCGTGCTGCGCGGATGTCGCGCGAGCGGAGTCCTCCGAGAGCCTTCTGCGTCGGACCTGCAGACGCAGTGAATGGTCCTTCCGTTGCCGGTTATCTGAGACTGTCGGGGCGGTGGTGTGCTCGCACTGACAGGCAACCCAGACGGCGGAGGACGGCGCGGATCGTGCTGTGCGGCCGATGAAGCCCGTCGATCGCACGACTGTATTCGTCCTCCGCGGTCTGGGGTAGCCCGATTACAATGCGCGGCTCGGCACGTGGAGATCCTGCGTCGATCAACACCTGATCTGCCGGCAGCAGGTGAACGGGCACGTCCTCTCGGCCGGATACCTCACCCACGGCCACAACGAGATAGTTGTGGCCCCGGTCGGTGAATGATTCGAGGGATGTTCTTCCGCCGGGGAGGTCCACCGACACGTGGAGGCAGGGCAGTGGTGGCTTCTCGGAGTCGAGGTCACGGAGCCCGACGACAGGAAGTTGGTGGGTGCGGGCGAACTCGTGCAGGTCGTTGCCTGAGGCGATGTCTGTCGGGTGGGTAGTGCCGACGACGGTGGTGAGCACCGCGGCGGGTGGGAAACCGGCTGCCGCTACCAGATGTACTGCAGCTTCGGGATGCCCGAAGTCCGACGTGGGCAGCGCCGCGTCCGCGCGCAGGGGCACCACATGGCCTGGACGGCTGAAGGACGCGGGTGACGCGTCCGGGGACGCCAAGAGCCGGATCGTTGTTGCACGGTCCGCGGCAGAGATGCCGGTGGTGATACCGGTGGCCGCGTCGACGGTGACGCACTGTGCGGTTCCTGGAGCGGCACCCTGTTGAGTCGGCAGCAATAGGGCGTCGCATCGGTCCGATGATAGGGCGACTTGCAGGAACCCTGAGGAGTGACGGATAGCGAAGGCGGCATCAGTCGTGCTGATCCGGACCGCAGGAAAGACGATCTCACCGCTGGTCGGCGAGTCGATCCCATCGGTGAGGATGATGGCCTCCCCGCGGGACAGCTGACTGATCGCAGCCACCACTCGTTCTTCCGCGTGGATCTCAGCGAGCGTTGGTACGAGGGCGATGCGCTGCGCGAGCGGACTTTCGTCGGTGACAGTCATGGTGAGATCGTCTTCCTGGTGGTCAGGCCGGGAACTGCCCTGTCTCTCGAGCTGCTGCAGACGGCTGGTCACAGCTCGTGAGAATGGAGTGTTAGTTGACCGCTACCGGCTGATGCTGTGCCGCGTATTTCTCGGTAGCAGCGTTGATGGCCGCCATGGTCTCGGCCTTCCACTCGTTACCCCGCACCCACGCATTGTGCTCGCGGATGGGCTTGAGCTGCCCCCGGAATTCAGGAATCACGTGCTCGGCCCAGAGCGTGACGGCATTTCGCTGGCGCTCGTAGTCGGTGAAGTCGGTGAGCGTCATGATGAAACTTCCGAATCCACCGGTCTGGTCGGCAAGTTGCCGGATCTTCTTGATTGCGGTGTCAGGGGTTCCGATCAGCACCGACCCAGACTCGATGGCCTCGTCGATCATTCCCTCGACGTCGGGCTTCTCGGATGCCGGCAGCGGCGAGATATGCGCCAGATAGTTCCAGATCTCCTCGAACCCGTGGGTGCAGTCCTTGCGCGCCTGCTCCTCTGTCTCTGCGATGTGAGTGATCGCCGAGAGCCGCCAGTTCCGGCGAGACACCGTCCGCCCGGCCTTCGCTGCCTCGTCCTCGGCGATCTTCCAATGGCCGCGAAGGGCGCCGAAGGCGGCAGGGCTGGTGGCAGCAAGATTGATCATCCCCACACCCAGCCTCCCGGCGGTGACAGGCCCGGACGGTGAGGTGACGGCTGCGACAACTACATCCAGCTCCGGCAGACTGTAGGGGCGTACCTGTAGTTTGGCCTCGCGAAGATCGAACCACTCCGTCTTCTCCGTCACCGTCTCACCCCGGAGGAGCCGAACAATGACCTCCGCAGCCTCGAGCATCATCTCGCGCTGCTTCGTCGGGTCGATACCCAGCATGTAGGCGTCGGAAAGGAGCTGTCCGGGACCGAATCCCATGATCGCGCGACCGCGAGATAGGTGATCGAGGGTGACCAGGCGCTCCGCGAGGAGGAACGGGTTGTGGTAGGGCAGCGAGTTGACAGCCGTCCCCAGTTTGATGGTTCTGGTGCGCTGCGCGGCCGCTGCGAGCAGCATTTCGGGCGCGCCGATCGGTTCGTGACCACCGGAGTGGTGCTCGCCGAGCCACGCCTCCTGGAACCCGAGGCTGTCGGCGAGCTCGATGATCTGCAGGTCCCGCTCATAGAGAACTGTGGGGCTCACTCCGATCTTGTGGAAGGGGGCCATGAAGACGCCGAACGCGGTCGGGTAGTTGGATTCGGACATGCAACACCTCGGTTTCTCGGTCTAGCTCGATTTTGTGGTAGCCCAGCGAGCACATACGTCGCTGATGGGCGTTAGGCACTTTCGGTATGGGCCGATCTGGCGCTTTCGATGGTCGCGGGCTCCACTCGGCCGCCGAGAGCGATAACCAGGGGAATCGGGTCGTAGAATTCGCAGAAGTGCGTGATCTTCCCGTCTCGGATGGTGAAACGCGTGACGTACTCGTTCTTCAGCTCGACCGGGATGACCATCTTCATGTCGCTCTTGTACTCGGCGATGACCTCGCCGGGATCGGAGTGATACGTCTCGAGCCTGAAGTCGTACAGCCCCTCGGTCTCGATGATGGAGGGAATGGTCTCCAGGAAGGCCATCACTTCCTCGATGCCCTCCATCCGCCGATTGAATCCAGGAGGGGCGTAACGCATCTCGAAGACGATGTCCTCCGCGAGAAGCTCACGCTTGACATTGAAGTCCCAGGTGTTGATGGCCTCTAGATACCTACGGGCGATGTCGATATTCGACACTCGCAACTCCTCGACAGTCGGCACACGCTCTCCTTTGGCAAACTGAACTCATTTCATGCGAAGGTTAGGCTGTGATCCACGTCTCGTCAATAGGCTTTGATGCTGGAAGTTGCGCACCCGAAACGGTTCTGGTGCGCGGTCGTCTACGGTAACCTGAAATGAACCTAATTCAGTTCGTTCCGAGTGGCGGGGTGTCAATGTCAGAAATTCAGGCAGCAGGGTCCGATGACGAATTCGTCGGCGGCGACGATCTGTCACCGCACGTCCTTCGTGGCGCGTACGGCCGCTTTCCATCAGGCGTCGCGGCAGTGTGCGCAGTGATCGACGGCGAGCCGACCGGTATCGCAGCCAGCTCCTTCGTGTCGGTGTCGCTCGAACCAGCACTGGTGTCCGTGTGCGTCGCCCTCACGTCAACAACATGGCCTCTGCTCCGACGAGCCCAATCTCTGGGTGTCAGTGTGCTGGCCGACGCCCACGCGTCGACCGCTCGGGCACTCGCGTCGCAAGTGCCCGATCGATTCGCGGGAATAGAGTGGGTTCGCGACAGCTCCGGGGCCGTCTTCATTGCCGGCGCAGCCCTTTGGTTGAACTGTTCAATCTACGAGCAGGTTCGAGCGGGCGATCACGAAATCGCAGTGCTTGCCGTCAACCGCATCAAGATGCACAGTTCCGTATCACCCATCGTGTTCCACGACAGCCAATTCCATCGGATGGCGCGCTCCGGGCCCTACCCGTCGAGCTAGGAAGGAAGACAATGTACATCGAGGTCACGTCTGACAGTGTTGCAACTCGTCACCTCCTGGATCTCAAGACGTTTCACGTACACATGAGCTCCGATCGCGAGAAGGCCCACGAAACTCTGGTCAGCGCAAATATCGGCTACATCGACAACGACGCGGTCTTCATTCGATCAGCCTGGCTCCGCAACCAAGGACCACACACCCGTGAGTGGCTTGAGAACTTCGGAGCCATGCTGTCTTACGCAGAGGCCCGCGGGTGGTATGACGGGGAATTCATCGAAGCGCACATAGAGCCCAACGAATAGACCAGATCTTGCTTCGAGCGCGCGCGTCACCACGCCCGCGGCCTGGCCGGGCATAGGGTAGGCGTCGTCTCCAACGCGCACGCTGGGCTCGTTGCCGCAATCGGAGCCACCCTGCCCGGGCGCCCGTGGTCGGCGCAATGCGTCCATCCGCGATGGCCACCGCCGCTCACGTCAAAGGGCATCGACCAAATGGCCCGGATTCCGAATCGCGCGTTTTCGTGTGAATGGACTCTGCGCCGCCCGAGGTGGGGCGAACAACCACACGTGGAGGAATCCGTCGTGTCGAGTGCGCCGGCCGGAATCTATCAGCGGTTGGAAAGCCTCGACATGGGGCGTTCGGCGCACGCGTCGACCCAGATTCTGTCGAGCAGGCACTTCTCCGGATCGGTCAACCGGGCGGATAGATACCGTCGGTACTCTGCGACATCGCAGAAATCGAACCGCTCGATCACGCGGTCCGTACCGACCTCAGCCGTCCAGCGGCGCGCGCCGAGACGGCGGCGGGCGCGTGCGAGGTCGCGCCGAAGCGCCCGAAACGACGCGTCCCCACCGGGCCGCAAACGATAGGTCACAGTCACCCGGACCGGTGCCGACTCCTCCACCACCGGTGCCAGCGGAATCGCGGTCCACGTACCCGCGGCGTCGAGAGTGGGGGCGATCGTCTCCGCCGGCACGATCCCATGGACAAGCGCGCCGATGCCCGCGCCAACCATCACTACCGACGCCGTACCAAATGCGAGCTCGAGGGAGAAGAGATCGGCGAGCGCCCCCCAGACGATTGAGCCGACCGCCTGGCAGCCCTGGAAGACCAACAGCATCAAGGCAATCACACGGGCCCGGATCCACGTCGGCAGAGCGCCGTGGGCAGCCATCATCCAGGAGCTCTGCACACCGACCCACGAGGCGCCGACGACCACCATGAGCACGGCGACGACCACAACATTCGACACCGTGGCGACCGCGGCGAGAACGGCAGCATAGGCGAGTGATCCGGCGCAGATGAACGCGTTCTGCCTCATCCGGCGGCGAATAGGCATCACCGCCACGGTCCCTACGACGGCACCGAACCCGACGAGCCCGAACATCAGACCGAACTGACTCGAGGACAGGCCCAACCGCTCGTATGCGATCACGGGCAGCAGAGCCCACAGACAACTCGAGGGCAACCCGAAGACCGAGAGGCGGTACAAAAGTCGCCGGGTCCAAGCGGAATTCCAGACGAACCGCGTCGACACCGCCAGTGCGGGCAGCATCCGTTCGGATGAGCGCGGCATTGCCGAGCCCACGCGCCTCCGCGAGCGCAGCGGCACGACCAGCACGGCGAAGACGACGCCCAACGCCAGAAAGAGGGCCTCGGACGTCGTCGCGGTCAACAGTGCACCACCGATGATCGGGCCGATTGCACGGGCGCCGTTGTAGGAGGCGCCATCGAGGATGGCCGCGGTACCCGCGAGGGGTCGGCCCACAATGTGCGGCATGAGCGATTGCCAAGCGATCGTGATAGTCGACAGCCCGGCGCCGACCGCGACGACCGTCGCGAGCATCAGCCATGGGGGCACGTCGCCGATACTTGCGAGCACGGCCGCGGCCGCCGCCGCACCCGCAAGGACGAGTAGCGCTCCGCGCATCAAGACCGGCCCCGCCCCGCGCTCACCCCAGACGCCCATCGGAAGTGCGAACAGGAGGAAGGGAATTGCTAGCGCTGTCTGAACGGAGGCGATGACCGTCGAGGATTCCCCGGACACGGTCAGTGTCCACTGGACCGCAACGACGAAAACCCAGACGCACACATTGGTGACGCATTGGACGGCAACGAGGACTGTGAAGTCCGCGTTGCGGAGCGGATCTCGGAGCGAGGAGGTAGCCGCAACCGGGCTGCATCAGTGATTTCTCCCTTCCAATCAGCTGCCGGCGCTCCTGATGGATCCTGCGCCATGCACCGGTCGGAGCGAAGTCGACGGCCTCACGCGGTGACGACCGCACGATCGGCTGCAGCTCGGTCCGCCGCGGCGAGGCCGAACACCCGAGCCGGTGCGATGCCGCCGGTGTAGGCGTGGTCGTAGAGTCCGCCGGTGTCGGATCCCGCAGCGAACAGACCCTCGATCGTTCCGCCCGCAGCGGCGAGGACGCAGCCGTTCTCGTCGATGCGAACGCCGTGGAACGGGAACGTCAGCGCTGGGCACGCCTCGATCACGTAATACGGGCCCCTGTCCAAGGGCTCGGCGTCGTAGGCGCGCGGCGGTCGCACCGCACGTCCTGCCGCATTGATCTTGCCGATCTCCTCGGCGATGGCGGCACCGTCATAACCCCATTCCTCGGGCAAGTAGGCGAAATCGTCGAGACTCTCGGCGAACCCGCACCTGCCGCCGCGGCGTTGTGCGAGGTCGAACTTGTCGATGGCAACAGCACCCTCCACGTAGCTGCCGGTGATCCAGTCGCGGTAGACCCGCTCGTCGGCCACCAGAAGTCCGCGGGACTCGGGCTGTTCGAGCAGGGCCATCGTGGTCAAGTGATCGCCGGCGGTCTCGTCGATGAACCGGCGGTTGTCGAGATTGAACAGCAACGCGTGCTCGCTGTAGTACAGCGACAGTGCCACGAAGTCGGACAGCTCACGGAAGCTCACCCCGGTGGGAATGAGGTGTCCATAGAAGCCGGAGCGAGCCTTCCCTGTCGCGGCACCAACGGCCTCGGCCAGCCGTAATCCATCACCAGCGCTGGTCGGGTTGGAACGCAACTGCATCGCGCTCGCAGCTGGATGGATATGTTCGCCCACCGCCGCGGGATTCGCCTGGAATCCCCCGGTCGCGAGGATCGTTGCATGGGCGCGGATCTCCCGTTCGGTGCCGTCCGCTAGCCGCATCCGCGCCCCGACCACGGAACCGTCCTCGGTGAGAAGCCCGAGAGTGCCAGTGCCGTTGAGTAGTTCGCCGCGGGTCCGGATTCGCTTGCGGCACTCGCCGATGTACTGGTTGGTATCGAACTGGTGGCCTGTGCCGTACCGCAGGACCGTCACGGCGTCCGCGCACTCGACCCCGAGCGAGCGAATCCACTCGATACCTCGAGCGAATCCGTCGACGAGCGCGCGCCGCAATGCGGGGTCGCCGTTGGGGTTGACTTCGTCGATCACCTCGTGCGACGGCGCCGTCCATGCATACCCGGCGAACTGGGCAGACCCGCCGACCGTGGCGGACTTCTCGACGACGATGACCGAGCTACCCCGGCTGAGGGAGCGGGCGGCCGCGGTCAGTCCTGCCATGCCCGCGCCGATGACGAGTACGTCGGTGCCGATTCCTGGCATATCGTGCCCCTCCGTTGTGCTGCTGTAGTGTCTGCGGTCACCTTAGTTCCCTAATTGAAGTCAGTTCAAGTTTGGTGCAGGGTGGATCGACTGCCGCGCCAGTAACGGATCGCAGCGGAGCCTGGTTCCGCTCGCGGAGGGATCGTCGGGCAGCGCGACGGCTTGAAAATGCTCGACAACGCCTACGATCCCCGACGCATGGCGCACCATCCAAGGTGTGTGGCAACCGGGTGCAGCGGCGGGGCTACTACCGACTATTTATAGGCGCGGGTTCGGGAAAACCGTGTGAAACCGCTACTGAGAGTGCAAAATTTCAACGTTTCGAGTGACGGAATCTGTGGTCGGAGCCCGGGCATCGGAGGGCTCACCGATGACCCGCCCCGCGAGTTCCGAGAGCAGCGAGGGCCCGGAGTGGGACTTTGTCACAGTGCTCGCCGACTACGACGAACACGACACCCTCGCCCTGGCGGAGATCGAGCAGTGGTCGCCCCACACCCGAAGGATCGACGAACGGGACTTCAGGTCTCGGCTGCTGCCAAGGGGTAGGTGTCGGGTCGGCCCAAGGTTGAAAGCCCCTGTGCGCTCGGCGGGCGTGAAGGTTCGAAGGACCGCGCGCGTGTCCCGTATCCGTTCGGCCGCATTGTCCTGGTCGGTGTTCATCGACGTCGCGGCGACTGTTCCTGCGCGTTTCCGACGGCCGACATGAGGTCGCGGCCCAGGCGCTGATAGGTGCGTAGCCAGGTTGCGTCGACCGGTTCGTGTTGGAGGTGCGCCATCAGCGTTTCGCTGTTGTTGTCCGTGTCCAGCCATCGGCGCATCTCGGTGGTGCGGTCTTGCACGGCGTGCAGCAACTGCTCTGGAACGGTCGAGTTCGTCATCGGGTGCCGTCCTCCCATGCTCTCGCGCCGCTTTTGTTGCTCATCGTGGGTGGGTGCGTTGGCTGTCAGGCGTTTCACCGTCGGTGGCCGGCACCGTCAGGCGTATTCGAGTGAGTCGGCCTTGTCGAGCGAGTCCCAGGCGATCTCGTAGCGCTTGCGGGTCATGTCGTCGGCGTCGGTGAGGAGCGCCTCGAACAGTGACCTCGGGTCGGCGTGCCATGACCTGGCCAGGGCCTCGATCTCACGCGGGGAGAAGAGGCCGGACCGGGTGGCGGCGAGAACCCAGTCGTCGAATTCGCGCTCTCGGATCCGTTCGACCGCGTCGAAATCGACGTTCCCGTTGTCGAGGTCGAACGAGAACATTGCCGCGACGACGTCTCGGGGCGACTGGCTGGCGATGTCGCCGGCGGCCCGGCCCGCGAAGACGGGGTTGCGGACCAGCTGTTCTGTGGTCATGGCGACCGCACCTCCTCGAGTGGCGCAGGTTCCGACTCACTCTGTGTGTCGATTCGTGGGGAAGCCTTTAGGTGGCGTGTTTCTCAGCAGGGTAAGGCATCTCCTCAACCTTAGCTGTGGTCTGCATCACATTACCGGGTGGTAGTGATCGAACCCACAGGATGAGCCACTCGGATGCGGCAATGGTCGCACGGTTCGAGTGCGGCCGGATGGCATGCGACCCAGCGGAACTGGACGATTGACCTAATAGCGTTTGCGCTCAACATATTCCACACTGTCACCGGAGCCGACTCGGTTCCGGGATGCTCCGGTAGTGGTGTCGGCACGAATATTTGGGCCGCGGAGATTAGGGCAGGAGCGGCAGAATGCGGACACATCGACAGATGAGGCGGGCGGCCGCGGCAGTGGGTGTCGGGTTGGGCGCGAGCATTCTTTGGGCGCCGGTCGCGGCGGCGGAGGAGGTTCCGGACCTGCCCGGGGTGAGCTCGGTGTGGCAGGTCCCGGACCGGATCGGCCCCGCGCAGGGCGCGCATCCTGACGCCGCCCGGTATGCGCGGCAGCATCCGGGTTCGGTTCCGGCCGGTGTCAACGATTTCTCCTGCACCCCTACCTCCGTGCATCCGAGGCCGGTGGTGTTGGTGCACGGCACGGACTCGAACGCGTACTCGGACTGGGCGGCGCTCGGTCCGCGACTGGCCGGGGCGGGGTACTGCGTGTTCGCGCTGAACTACGGCGGCGAGCCCGGGGGTGACAACTACGGAACCGAGGACATGACGGTCAGTGCCGGCCAGCTGGCGCAGTTTGTGGCCGAGGTCCGCGGCGCGACCGCGGCCTCTGAGGTCGACATCGTCGGCTACTCGCAGGGAGCGACGGTGGCCCGGTATTACGTCAACCGGCTCGGTGGTGCGGCGGTGGTCGATCAGTGGGTGGGCCTGGCCTCACCCACCTATGGGGGCACCCTGTTCGGTCTCGTTCCGGTCCTCGAGCAGACTCCCGGCGGCGTGCAGTGGGCGAGAAGGGCGATTCCCCCGGAATTGGTGTCGCCCGCGTTGGAGCAGCAGGCCCAGGGCTCACCGTTCCTCGACGACCTCAACGGCGGTGCAGACACCGTCGCGGGGATGCGGTACACGACGATCGGCTCGTGGCTCGACGAGGTCATTCAGCCGGCGACCAATATCGCGTTGCGCGACGGGTCGGCGATGAACCTGATGATTCAGGACCTGTGCCCGAGCGATCAGTCCGGGCATTTCCGGATGCCCTACGACGAGTACACCCTGCAACTGGTGATGGGTGTGCTCGATCCCGCACAGACGGTGACACCGCCGTGCACCGTAGTCCCGGCGGGCGCGGGGGTACTGGACATGATCCTCACCGAGAACTTCTGAAAGTTGTGGCAACGGAATCACAAGGCGCCGTGTCGCGAACTGGCGGTGAGGAAATGTGATGCCATGACGATCCGCGAAACGAACTGTCCACGCTGATCTGCATCAGCCGATGAACGCTGAAACAGGCAGATCGCCGACGGTGGAAGGTAGCTCTACTCGACGCCTCCGGTCCGCGCAGCTTCCGCGCGTGATTGTGTCGGCGCCGGGCAGTTCGAAGGACTCTGCGGTGTCGGTGTCCTCGACGTCCACGACGGGGGATTGGGTGTCTTTCCTGCTGGCCGTCAGCTGTTCGAGGGACATGTCCGTCGACTCGTCGGATTTGGTGACTCGCGGTGCGTGTCGTAGTCGGTGACCATGACTGTTCTTTCCTCATGCTCTGCGTGTTCTGACCCGCCAGGTTCGAGGGCCGATGCCGCGACACACGACCGGGGTGATGGGGTGCTGTGGCCGCACGATCCGCGGGCGTGGGGTCGTTGTCCGGCGGGTCCGGTTTTCGTGTCTGCCGGGAGACTCATTGTCATTTTCTACCAGGGGAATTGGACAGATCCCGGGAAGGGGGCGGGTGGCGCCCCGGTGACCTTGAGCGGCGGCGCCACCGTGACTCTCTCACCTCACCCGCAGCTCCTACAGATAAAACCTCCTTGTCACGCGCGTTTACGAGCGCGTAACCCACGGCATGGTTTCCTACCATTATCTTCAGTTTCATCACATGGTGATCGAGGGTCGATCGTGCAATCCCATCCTCAGGAGGACCCCAATGACCGTTGCCGATTCGAGTGCGATCGGACAGGCCGTCGCACCGTTCCGCGTCACTGCGGATTTCTGGAAGTCTCTGCCGCAGATGCCGGTTGCGGAATACCCGGGCACCGAAGGCTTCATCGACGACGTGTACGCAAACCCGGACGGGTCCGAGATGTCGGCCGGCTACTTCGAACTCCGGCGCACCGACGATCCCCTCGACTACCTCTACGAGTACGACGAAATGAAGGTTGTGCTCGAGGGCGAGTTCGTTCTCGAGAATCTCGACACCGGACAGAAGGAGGTCGCCAAGGCGAAGGACGCGATTTTCTTCCCGAAGGGATCGCGGATCCGATTCAGTACCCCTGAGGGTGCGTTGGCGTTCTATGTCGGTCAGCGCTCCTTCGCACCGTAATCAGCGATGGCAGTGAGCATGGCCACCACCGGCGCTCGGGGTCGGCGTGATCGACAGTGAGCTGGGTGCATCAGCCTCGATGGCGACAGCGGATTCACTCAGCGGACACGTCAGGTGTTCTGCGCGCACTGCCACACCGTCACGACGACCGCCGCCGCGATCGACAGCGAACTCCGTTGTGGCGGTTGCCGAGCAACGCTGACCGTCTACCACCACTTCTCCCGCCGTCACCATGCCTATCTTGGCTATCGAGCAGATTCGGAGGACCTGACGTGACCGAAGTAGTCGAGGCCGCGACAACCAACGCCGCGGTAGGGAGCGACCTTTCCGTCGTCGTTGCCGACACCACGATGCTGTGCGAGGACATCCGTCAGGTTGTCCTGGCACCAGTCGGTGGCGGAACGTTGCCGTCCTTCACCCCGGGCAGTCACATCGCGGTCACCTGGAAGCCGGGGACACGCAATTCCTACTCCCTGACCGGCCCGGCGATCGAACCGGACCACTACTCGATCTCTGTTCGACTGGACCGGGCCGGCGCCGGCGGGTCGCGGTGGGTGCACAACCTCGCCGTCGGCGACCAGGTGACCGCGTCCCGCCCGCGCAGTGCGTTCGCTCCGATTCCGAACGCACGCCACCACGTCCTCGTCGCCGGCGGCATCGGGGTCACCCCGATCCTGTCGCACGTGCGTGCGGCAGTGCAGTGGCGTCGCTCGTTCGAGGTGATCTATTCCTTCCGCTCCGGCTTCGGCGCACACGTCGACGACCTGATGGAACTGTGCGGGGACCGGTTGACGATGGTGGACACTCCGGAACAGTTCTGGGACCACGTGACACCAACTTTGACCCGCCAGCCGATCGGCACCCACCTCTACACCTGCGGACCGACGCCAATGATCGACGCCGTCACCGAAGCCGCGCTCGCCCAGGGATGGCCACTGCAGCGTGTGCACTCGGAGCCGTTCTCCTCCGGCATCTCCGCCGGGGGCGAACCCTTCACTGCGACCCTGGGCCGCAGCGGTACCGCCGTGACGGTCGGACCCGACACCAGCCTGCTCGACGCGCTGCTGGACAACGGCTTCGATGTGCCGAACCTGTGCCGGCAGGGCGTGTGCGGGGAATGCAAGCTCCCGGTGCGCGGCGGACAGATCGAGCACCGCGACCTCTATCTCACCGATCAGGAGAAGTCCACCGGTGACGTGATGATGCCGTGTGTGTCCCGGGCCGCCGGCGCGGATCTGGAGCTGGACCTATGACCTCCGCGGCATCAGACACCAGAGGGAATGTCATGACAAGCATCGACGAGTCCGACATCGCCGCCGCGCAGGTCGGCATCACCGCGGCCAGCATGGACCTATCCGGCCGCCAGTACCTCCTGATCGCGATCGGTGATGCCCCCAGCACCACCGCCAAGGTCGCAAAGTGGGCGCGGGATCTCGCCTCCGCGCACCGGGCAGTGGCGTTGTACAGCCTCCCCGACGGTGCGGATATCGCCGACCTGATCGACACCAGCACCGTCGGGGTCCGCATCATGATCGCCGGGGCGGAGTACGAGGTGATGCAGGCCGTTGCGGTAGCGCGTGCCGCGGGAATTCTGCCGTGCGAGTTGTTCATCCACATCTCACACGTGGACGTGATCAGCGTGTTCTGCCCGCACTGCGACACCGCCACCCGGGCACTCGCGCGCCCCGACCACACCATCGAGTGCTCGGGCTGCGCCCGCGACCTCGTCGTGCGACCGCACACCTCCTCGCATCGTGCGATGTATCTGGCATCGGTTGCCTGACGACCGACCAGAGATCACCCTTGCACCGCTATTCCGTCCCGACTCTGGAGCGAAGTACCGTGACCGAACTGCTCACAAGCGACCTGACCTGTTTGCCCTGGCCTTTCCCGGTAGGGGACGAAACCTTCCGCTACGCGGTCAATGTCGAGCCCGCACCCCGCTATACCCCCACCCTCGCCGGGGGCTGGGGTCGACACGTCGTCGACCTCGGCCTCGAATACGTGCCGATGATGCGGCTCAAACGGGAGATCCTGGCGAAAGACCCAGGTCGAGTGCAGATTTTGCCGCACATGATGCCCGCCTGTTGGGACGTCATGCTCTACCTCATGCGGCAGATGGCCGACTCCTACCCGGAGACCATGCAGCTGACCGGCCAGGGCAATCGCTACCACTGGCGCAACACGTTGCTCGACATCGACCAACACTTCGAAATGGGTGATCTGGTCACGCTGCCGGAGGACCCGCTGACCTTCATCGGCTGCCAGGTGCCTGACGACATCCTCCTGCTCACCGAGCGCCACGACCAACTTTGGTTCGACGCGGCCATCGTCACCTTCGCAGCCGACTGGTCGATCAAGTTCGACGTCGGTATGAACTTCAATGAAATTCACCGCCCAGTGCCTGGGCTGACCAGCGGCGGCATCACCAGCCGTGCGCAGCAGTTCATGCGCCATCTCACCACCGACCGCATCTTCCGCCGCGCCAACTGGACCTTCTCCGCCGTCGGCTCACCGCACCGCGACACCAGCCTCGAAACCCGGCCCGAATGGGAAGACGACATTCCGAAGCTCATCGCCGACGGGGACTACGGACGCGTGCAACTGCGGATCGAACTCGAACACCTCATCCGCCTGCCCCTCACCGGAGCACTCGTCTTCAACATTCACACCTACATGGCGCCACTGTCGGACATCGCCACCATTCCCGCGTGGGCCGAGCAACTCGCCGACATCATCACCGAACTTCCCGCCGACATCGCCGCCTATAAGGGCATCGACAGTTACCGCCACCACGCCGCCCACTGGCTGCGTACACAGTCATCGGCCTCCTCCATCTGACACGACCGAGTTGCCGGAAACCGCGGGATCGTCGACCGGGTTGATCATCGACGAACCCGACGAGATAAAACAATCCATCGAATCGCGGGGAGGCCGGCGCGAGAAGGATACGAGCCGGAACCGCCTCCGGAGAGGCACTTCCAGCGCCCGGCCGAAGCTAGACACCACAAGCTATCCCCGCGGTGGAGACCCAGGTCAACTGACGCCTCGTCCGGACCGGTGCTCGGCAATCGCCGCGATGAGCGGGGGTGCTGCGGTTGGGTAGGGACTGTCAGAACATCGGTGGATCCAGTTCTGGCGCATGAATCTAGATCACGGTTGGGGTGATTCGGCCTTCGAATGTGATAGCAAACGCATTGAGGGCCGGCTTCCACCTCGTCACCCATCGTGCTCTTCCCTTACCCGTGGGGTCCAGCGACCGGGTGGCGAGGTAGAGGCACTTGAGCGCGGCCTGCTCGCTGGGGAAGTGGCCCCTCGCCCGCACCGCCCGCCGGTAGCGCGCGTTGAGGGACTCGATCGCATTCGTCGAGCAAATGACCCGTCGGATCTCGGGGTCGTAATCGAGGAACGGCACTAACTCGCTCCATGCGCTTTCCCACAGCCGGACTATCGCCGGATACCTCGGCCCCCACTTGCCGGCGAACTCGGTGAACTGCTCCTTGGCCGCGGCCTCGTTGACGGCGGTGTAGATCGGCCGCAGGTCCCGCGACATCTCATCCCAGTACTGACGTGACGCATAACGAAAGGTGTTACGCAAGAGGTGAATCAGGCAGGTCTGCACCACCGTCAGTGGCCACACGGTAGTAATCGCGTCGGGCAGCCCCTTGAGCCCATCGCAGACAGCGATGCACACGTCTGCAACCCCTCGGTTGCGGATTTCCGTCAGCGCGGCGAGCCAGAACTTGGCCCCCTCCCCGCCGTCACCTGCCCACAATCCCAGGATCTCGCGTTCCCCGGCGGTTGTGACGCCGACGGCGACATAGACGGGCCGGTTGGCGACCTGACCGTCGCGGACCTTGACGTGGATAGCATCGATGAACATCACCGGATACACCGAGTCGAGGGGACGGACGGACCATTCCGTCATCTCCGTGAGGACCTTGTCGGTGATCTTGCTGATCGTCTCCTTCGAGACCGATGCGCCGTATACGTCATCGAAGTGCGCCGCGATTTCGCCTGTGGTCAGGCCTTTCGCCGAGAGGGACAGAATGATTTCGTCGACCCCGGTCAGGCGTCGCTGCCGTTTCTTGACGATCTGCGGATCGAACGAGGCATCGGTGTCTCGTGGCACCTGGATCTGTACCGGTCCGATTTCGGTGAGCACGGTCTTCGTCCGCCTCCCGTTCCGGGAGTTTTCTCCGTTTCGTCCACTGACGTGGTGTTTCTCGTATCCGAGGTGCTCGTCCATCTCGGCTTCGAGTGCGGTTTCGAGGACGTTCGCGGTGAGCTGGTTGAGCAGTCCGTTCGGGCCGACCAACTCGACGCCCTCGGCTTTGGCCTGGGCCAACAGTTGTTGGGCCAGCTTCTGGTGGTCAATCTTCGACTGATCCATGGGATCCAGTGTTTCGGTCATCGTCTTGCCTTCTCGCCAAGAGAACTCGGCGTGTCGGCCAGATCCAGTTCAACCGTTATCCCGACAGTCCCGGAGGCGATCTCAAGACATGCAGTCGTCGGGTCGTCAGCGTCTACTCCGACGGGGAAAGGCTCAATCATACATTTTGTCAGGGCATGCCATCTATGAGGTTGAACGTCTGGCGTCCGTAGCGGGTGCCATTAACCTGCAGTTCCAGTGTGTGTTCACCGGGATAGTAACGGCGAGTTGTGATCGGTGTGAACGCTTGGCGGCGAGTCGCGGTGTACGTTTGTCCGGCCGCAAGTGTTTTGGTTGTAAGTTTGTGCACTCGCGGAGCGAGCGAGCCGTTAGCCTTGCGGTAGTGGATGACGTAGTCGACGGCAATTTTGACGCTGTCGGGACCGGTATTGACGATGGAGAAGTCGAAGTGCAGAGCGTGCCCCATGGTCACGGTCAGGTCATGCGGATGAGGACCCTCGACTCGTAGGTCTGCTACTGGTCCGAACCCCAGCAGTTCGAGCGCGCCGGGGTCGGCTTGTTTGATCAGCGTGCGCATGGCGTGGCGGGTGAGGGCAGATACCCCGCCGTCGGTAGCAACCCAGCGCCGGGCAGTAGACACGGCTAGGTCCGCGTCGATTCGGCTGATGTCGTTGAGGTGGTTAGCCACCGACCGCCGGACATATTCAGAGTGATCATGGTGCAGTGCATCGAGGATTGGCAGGGTCATTGTCGGTCGATGGAACAGTTCCGGCACCGTTTTGGCCCACGGGAGCCGCGGACGTGTGCCTTCGCTGGCCAGTCGCCGCACCTGCTCATCATCCGATGCGACCCAGGTCTGCACCACTGACAGGGTGCGGTCAAGGTCGGAATTGAGGAAGCTGCGGATCGCGAACTCACCGGTCAATCGGGTGGTCAGCATCGCTAGCATCGCCAAGCCCGCCTCGAATGCGTCACTCTCATCGGAGGCAAGCGCGCGGGCGGCTACAGCTTCGGTGACCGGCCATATCATCCAGCCACTAAAGCTTGAGTCCCTCAATGCACGGGAGATGATCTTCTCGCTGTTGCGGTAGTCGGTCGGCAGGTCGGCCAGAAGCGCATCGCGGACAACCCGGGCGCGGCCGCTGAGTCCAAGCATGGACAAACTGCCCGCGACGCTCCTGGTGGCCTGCCAGGAGCGTCGGGGCGCGGCCGCCGCCATGCACTCACCCAACGCCTCGATACTGGCCACGCTGATCAGCTCGTCGGCGAACGGCATGCTGTCTCCTCCTAGTGTTTGCTCTCTGTCAGGCATTGGTGGGCCGTCGCCGTAGAGCCCGACAATAGACAGTGCATGGCTGGCGTCGCGGAGTGATATCACATCACTATGACTCCGGGGCAAAGCGTCGGTCCGTGGACACACCCTGCCAATCGAGGAGTGCCTGCTTCAGGCGAAGCCGCATTCGAGCCCCGTACCGAGCAGAGCGTTCGATGTATGCCGGCGCTGAACCGTTCGCGGTCTCTGGCCGAAGCGGCCGCAGTGGAACAAACCCAGGCGGCTGTGACCATAGGTCAGTACGGGGAGGGCTGGTTGAAGATTACGGTCAGGCTGACGATCTTGCCGTCGCGGACTGTGAAATAATTGGACATCACCAGTTCTTCGGGCAAGTCTGTCTTGTCGTAGGTGCCGTCAAACTTGGAGCGGACGATAATCTCGCCGTAGTGGTCGATTACCTCGCGGGGTTCCATGGTGACCTGGTCGCCGACGAATTCTTTAGCGAAGAATGCTCGGATGGCATCAATGCCCCAGATCTCGCGCCTGTTGTCGTTGACATAGGCGTCTGGGGCGAAGGTCGCGACGATGGCCTCGGTGTCGAAGGCGTTGACTGCGGCGATGTGCTCGGCGACAACGGGCGGCAATTCGGTAATCACGCTGGACATAGCAGGTGAATCCTTTCATCGGTCGGGTTGTGGAACGGCTGGCCAGGGATTCGCTCAGCCGAGATCTACAGTGACTGATTCGGTCGTGGGAGGGTCAAGACCCGCAGTTGGGTTGACTCTCCCCCAATGGGAGGGATGACATTGGGGATATGGGTTCCACACTGGCAATCGGCGACTTCTCCCGGGCGACGCACCTCAGTGTTAAGAAGTTGCGCCACTATCACCAGATCGGTCTGCTCGAGCCTGCTGACGTTGACCCAGAGACCGGCTACCGCCATTATGCGACCGAGCAGATCTCAGCAGCCCAGGTCATTCGCCGATTCCGCGAATTGGACATGCCACTCGACGAGATCCATGCAGTGCTCAGCGCACCAGATCCCCAGACTCGAAACGCACTGATCGCGGACCACCTAGCCCGTATGGAGGCCGGCTTGACCCGTACCCAAGCCGCCATCGCCGCACTAAGGGATCTGCTCGAACATCCCAATACTGCCGCGCCGATTGAGCACCGCCGGGTCGAGGCCGCCGCCGCCGCCGCGATTACTGAAGTCATCGACATCGCCGACGCCTTGCTTTGGTATCAGGGCGCGCTCGGCGAGCTCCATGCATTGCTGGCCGCTCAAGACATTCGACCCGATGGTCCTCCCGGTGCCACCTACTCATCCGAGTTGTTTGCAGACGAACGTGGAAGCGCCACAATTTTCGTACCATGCCAGGGCCAGGTGCGCCCTATGGGCCGTGTCGTGCCGTTGGTCGTGCCCGCCGTCGAACTGGCCACCATCACCCACACTGGTCCCCACAATGGCATCGACCGCGCCTACGGCGCGCTGGCAACCTATGTTAGCGATCACGCGCTGGCCGTCGACGGACCGATTCGCGAGTACTACCTCGTCGGGCCCGGCGATACACCCGAGGAGACCGCGTGGCGAACCCAGATCGGGTGGCCCGTCTTCGCCACTAGCGCCACAACGTAGTCCCGCGGCAACACCAGGCACCGGCCACCCACCCGCGATCTCGTAAATGGCATCGGACCATGAGAAGTTTGCATGAACTGGGCGACGGGGATGTTGCCGCCGAATTCAGCCCAGCAAGTCCGGACCACAGACGAGTGAGATGCCACCGACAATCCAGCGACAGGAGCGAATCGTACTACGTCACATCCGCCAAATAGATTGCCTTAGAGGCTATTTTCGGGTCTTGAGGGACTATCGGGATAACGGCGCCTCTCTGTGTCAAGGGGATGGTCGCGAGTGCAGTTGTAGGGTGGTTGTGGTGGGTCCGGGACGCGACTGATCCGAAGTGTTGGTGTCCGGGGTGTCAGCCAGCCACGCAGGACTCGAGCGTCCGGTGGTTCGGTGGCGGTGTACTGCCCCTGGTACACCGACGAGCTCCCGGTCTGATACAAGCGCTGCTCCCCCGCCCCGGTTCGGTGCTGGGGGCGCCTGTGGTTCGTGCCCGAAAGGTGGGGTTGTGGAGTGCTTGCTCTGTCGAGAAGTCGGTACCGCCCGTGGCGGCGGCGGAATGACATGATCGCGGGCAGTAGGACCATCCACTTCGGCGCCCCTACTCCCGACCTGCGAGCACTGCTGGCTCGCTGCAAGGCCAGCGGCGACGGCGGAATAGAAGCACGTCGCATCCTCAAACGCAGACTCTCGGACCTCGTCTTCACAGCGATGGCCGCAGATCTCTCACCAATGGTCATCGCGGTGACCGTCCCGACCAGAGGCCAGGCAGGCTATGGCAGGCTGTTTTGCAAGACAACAAGGCTCCGACACCGACGTCGGGTTCTGTCGGGAATGCCTGACCAGGAGGGGAGCGGTGCAGTGGCTCGTGGGCCTTGCAGGTCTAGGGTATTGCGGTCCATCCGCGTTCCATATCCTGCAGGAGTTGCTGGCGCCGATCGAGGTCGTGGGTCCAGCCTGCTGGTCTGGCCGAAATCTTCATTTCCCCGGGTAGAAGGTAACTGAGTGAGCCTGGCCACCGGTCGACAAGTTCGGCAACGCGTGCGGGGCCGATCGTAGTCGCGATGTCTTCTCCGAGTAGTTGTGCTGCTCCCCGGTCGGGATCTACGTCGAGCAGCATCAAGACCTCTTGTCCGTGGTCGGTCGCGTACAACCGGTCTGTTATCGCTTCGGAGTTCATGTACCAGTACAGAGTCGTTGCTATGTCCGTGGCGTCTTTGTACTCCCCGCGCGCGCACCGATCCAGCCAGGCTGCCAACTTCAGTGCGGCGTATCCGGGCACCGTCGGGACGCGGATCGTTCCAGCGGTGGGAAGGGAAAGATCCATGGCGCCGTCAAACACCTCCTGGAATGCCCACACACTCATTTCCTCTTTCCGCGGAGCGGGAATGATCACTCCAGTCGGATCCTCGACAGGACCGAACGGCACCAGGTCAGCGGGCACTTCGGCCACGCGATACCGGATGCCGGTTCCACCGACACGAGGTAGACCATCGACTACGTCGCGATACGACGCCCAATCCGCGATCGCTAACGCGATATCCACATCCTGGGTGGCCCGCAGATCGAATCCGTGGCCCAACGCGTCTTGGAGAATGTCGCGACAGTTCGCACCGACAACCATGATGTCGGAAGCGTGTAGGTGGGCGGATTTGGCGAGCAGCTCAGCACAGACGTTGTCGACGAGTTGAAGTTGTGCGGGGTTACAACCCACTAGATTCAACACAGTGGTCCCTCCAGGTCTTCGCGACCTCTGCCAGGCGCGCATCCTCAAAGGCGAGAAGATCGGCATATACCAAGGGCCAGGGTGCGTTACGCTGTCCTGCCGGAGTGTTCTCGTCGACCGGTAGTCGAGTGTTGTCCCATACTGAGGGAGCGGGATCCGTCCAGAACTTCTGTCGGACTATGATGTTCGGTGCACGGTCCGGGAGAGGGCGCCACCTGTTGATCACCGCCATTCGCTTATCGAACGTGTCCACGTAGAGGGTGAACGTCGTGGGTCGGACGACATCGACTCCCTGAGCGGATTCGCCGCTGAAGTAGATCGCCTGGTTCGGATCCAGCGGGCGGATAGTTTCCGGTGACTCAGCGTAGAAGGTACCGAGGGTGATCTTTCTGCCAAGCCCACTCGGGTACGCCGTAGTCCAGTAGTCCAGCAGTTCAGGGAATCGGTGAAGACGTGGTGGGGTTCCACGGAGGAAACCTGCGTGCTCGAGCATGGAGAGCGCATCATGTGCCTGCCCGGTGGAAACACCAGCGACCCTCGCCATATCCCGAATCTTCGCTTTCGCCAGTCGCGGCCACGCAAGCAAGGCCAGCGCGACCTGAGACCGGCGAGGACTGAACAGATTGCTACTGGTGCGAGGTGGAGGTGCCTTCTCTTGAAGGCTGCTGTGGGTCAGCTTTGCCCGCGTGTGTTCTGGTCGTGAGTCCAGCGTCGACGGCGTGCGCCCGCGAACCTCCACGAACACGCCGCTGAACTTGACGTAGGCATTTCCGAGCGCATCAACATACTGAATATCGGCCTCGCGGAAGGCTGCCGCGCTGCGTTCGGAGATCCTGCTACCGACCACCAGCAATGGGTATGGAATCGCGCTAGCTGGGAGGTGCGCTATCGATGTCAGAGTCATCGCGGTCTTGGCGACAAGTGCGTAGCGAGCGCTAGCGCCCTGCGCAGTCAGGGTCGCCACCGCATCGATTCCTACGTCGCCCGTGGCGCCGGTATGCCAGGTGAGGTTCCGCGACTCGCCTGCATCGACCTCCAGTGCGATACCGAACTCGCTGAGGCGCTCTTGGGCGGCATCCAGGAGAGGCGTTGATCTTGGATCCACGGTCCACCCCTGACTTGTTCGGTCTTTGATTGGGTTCAGTCTAACTGAACGCGTCCAAAAACTGAACAAAGTTGCTTGAGCAGGAGTTTTGTCGACGATTCTATGCTGAACGCTGTTTGGAGTTCCTGGTTGGCGGTGTAGATGCGGATGAAAGGCTAGCCGTCCCCCGATGTGGGCGGCCACTATCCCGGCCGCCGAGACGGACGAGCAGTCGGGATCGGCCAGTGTCCGCAAAACGGACCATAGCCCCGTATTGCAGGGGCGGGGCTGGTCCGCCCGGCAGACGAAACAGAAAGACGTCTCAGGAGGAGGAGTGTCCAAACCGCGGGCTTCTCGGCGCAGCGTGACCAGTCGGTCGTTTAGAAGTGGTAGCGGTCTCGAGGCATCCCTAACAAGATGCCGACGCCGTTTTGACGAGCTACTTGAAGGGCCGAAACCGCGGTCGTTCAGCCAGTCGTAGTAGCCGCGCATGATCGGACTGATGGCGGCGTAGTTCTTACGGACTTTCGCGATGGCGTACGGTTCGGGGTCGTCGCCGAAGTCGCCGAGGAGTCGGGCACTGAGCAGCGGTGCCATCTCCGGCTGCGGAGAATTTTGCACGGCGGCATACATACGGGCTTGGGGTACATGTCATTCGCGTGAATGACACTGAGGTGCAGGCTGACTGACTCATCATCGTGGTCCAGGGGTGTCTTGGCCGCGGTGTCGTATCGATCGGTGATACTGGGCTTTCTGGATGGGTGGGGAGGGGGCGGTCGTGTCCGCGAGTGATGGTGAGCCGGTCGGCGTGTTGGAGTGGTCGGAGTCGGTGGCGTTGGCGGCGATGCAGGTGGCGTTGATGCAGTCGGATATCGGCGCGACGAAGTCCGACAAGTCATTGGCCGTCAAGGCGGCGGTGCTCGATGATGCGGTGGCGGGCTTCCGTCGGGTGGCGGCCGAGGATCGGCTGGACCGCCCGGACTGGCTGACACCACTGTTGGTGGACACGGACACCCAGGACACCGTCGCGGACGCCATCGCCACGCAGGGCCGGCGCCTTCCGCGGTGCTTCGGCTCGCGGGAGCGGTCGTTGCTGGTGCTGGTCGACCTGATCTTGTTCGACCCGTGGCCGGCGAAAGCATCGTGGCATGCCGCCACCCGCCGCACCGCTCTCGAGGCATTGGTGGACGACTTCCCGCACCTCGACCGGGCCGATCTGGATCGGATGCGGGACGAGCACACGCTGCTGCTCCGGCAGTTGCGGCGTAAGAGTGTGCACTGGGGGAAGGTGGCCGTCATCGGTGCGGCCGGACTGGCGGCAGGGGTGGCGACCGGAGGTTGGGCGGCACCGGTGATCGGCGCCGCGATCGGCAGTGCCGCCGGGTTGACCGGGGCGGCAGCGACGTCGGCCGGGTTGGCCACCCTCGGTGGCGGCGCGCTCGCCGCCGGCGGTTTCGGCATTGCCGGCGGCACCGCCCTGGTGACCGGGCTCGGTGGCATCGCCGGAGCGGGCGTCGCCGCGGCCGGGGCCCGCTGGACACCGTGGACGACCGGTCAGGTGGTGGCGGACGCGATGCGCCTGGATCTGATCGCACGGTGTGTGCTGATCGAGGCGGAGAACCGGGACGAGAAGCAACGCCACGTCGTGCAGAGCCTGCAGGAGCGGCTCGAGAAGGTCGTCGCCGACGGGGAGCGACTCCTGGACCGGATCCGGGAACTCTCGCGTGAGAACGCGCGCTTGACCGCGGAGAACAAGGAATTGCGTGAGGAACTGCGCAGGCAGCACACGGACGCGAAACGGGCCGAGGGGGCGCTCGAGGTCATCCTGGAGCGTCTCCCGGAACCCGCACAGTGAGCGGGATGGACGACAGTGTCGATCAGAACCTCGACACCCTCAGCCGCCGGCTCGCCGAGCTGGAATCGGCCACCGGCACCGCCCTGGCCGGCGGGATCCCGGACCCGCTCCCGGAGAACGACACCGCCGCACTCACCTCGTACGCGGAGTTGACCGCCGCCAATGACCGGATCCGCGCCCGGCGCGGCTGGACCGACGTCGACCTCGACGCCGCACTCACACCGGATCAGCGGGCCGGGTTCGACCGGTGGCGTGACCGGCAGCGCATCCCGTGGGACCGCGACGACGTCCTCGCGGTCGGGTTCGCGGCCGTGCTGGGGGTGGCGGCCCTCTGGTACGACACCGCCATCGACGGAGCCGTCGCGAAGGGGCTCGGTGTCACCAGGAAGACCGGGTGGATGCGTGGGTGGGAGCGTGCCGGCAAGAGGTTGCCGATCGACTACACCGGTCCCGGGTTCGGTGGCCGCGCCCATCGGGTCCGTTCCCCGGGCCATGATCTGGCCCGCCCGTTCGAGGCGCTGCGGCAGATCCGTGCGGGCGAGTTCCGCGGCGTCCGCTGGGATTACGGCGACAAACACGAGGTCTCCGTCGGGGGCCGGTTCCGGGAGGTCGACTCCCTCCCGGAGGCACTCGTCCTGTGGGCCCAGCACCTGGCGGCGGATGTGGTGACCCCGATGAGCCTGCCGATGCCCGGCTCCTCATCGTTGTACGAGCTCGACAACCGGGCACTGCGTACGTTCGCGCACGAGGTGTACCTGGGTACCTCGGCGGGCAACGGGCTGAACGTGCGATCCGGGCTCCTCACCCCCTCGCTGAGCGTGATCACCACCGAGGTCATTGTCCGCACCCATGTGCATGCCCGGGCGTACGCGGCCACCGGAAGCGCCCGCCTCGACGAGAGGGAGCAGGCACGGCGTAATGAGTTGCTCCTCGCGGCCCATTCGCTGGTTGGGCTCGCGTCGGCGGGGAAGACGTTGGCGCGGATGATCGTGCTCGATGACCGGAAGGGCATGGCGCTGCACCATATGAACGTCCCGGTGCTGCTCCGCATGGGATGCCTGGCAGTCGAGGTCGCTCACGATCGGCGGACACGAGGTCGTGCGGTGGCTCGGGACTGGGACGAACTGGCCGCGGCGCTGCTGCAGTAAGTCATGGAGGAGGGTCCGATGGTTCCTCGATCTGCCGAGATCCCGTGGCGCCGTGAACAGACCGTGGGTTTTCATCTGCAATTCAATTTCTCTGTCCATTCATCCGGTGGCATCGCCTAAGCCCTTGCAACTTTCTCAGAATTCCGACCCAACACTGGAGGCAGATGTGTCTTCCCCACCGAACTACACGCCGCTGCTGGCAGGCATCGGCTTCGCCGGATACCGGTCGTTTGCCGCATGGCAGAACTTCAGTTTCCCGACGAAGGTGACCGTCCTCGCCGGGATCAACAACAGTGGGAAGTCGAATGTTCTCCGGTTTCTGCAGGAGGTCATGCCGGTGCTGCGTACCGGTGCGCATGGTGGTCGCGCCCCGAAGAAGCCGGAACTCGGTGTACTCGATAGTCCGCGTGGGTTCGACGGCGTGGTTCCGCTCGAGGTCGGGGTGGCGATCCCACTCGGTTCGCGTGGTGACCGGCAGAATGTGCACCGCACCACCGGTACCGCTGCCGGATCGCCTAGACCGAACAATCTTGAGGGCTTCCAGGAATACCTGATGGCTCTATTGGCCGTGGACGACCTGTATTGGTCCCGATTCACGCTGGTGGACCAGATTTTCGAGCCGACGCCCGACCAGGTTGAGAAGGCCGTTGCGCTCTGGCCGCTTTGGAAGGAGCGACATGCTCAACATGCGCACCGGGCTCTTGGGAGCGGCAGTACTGATCCGTTGCTTGGGATGCGGCGTCTGGCGGAGTCGATCGGTGGCTTCGAGGCGATGGCACTGCCGAAGGTTGTGACCATCAGCGGCGCCCGCCGGGTCGAGGACTCCGGCGACGACAACCATGACCGACTCTCCGGCCGCGGGATCATCCAGGAACTTGCAGCCCTGCAGAACCCGCAACACGAGCAGTGGGAGGATTCCAGATCGAAATGGGCGGCCATCAACCGCTTTGTACAGACGGTGCTGGGCGATCCCGAGGCCTCCCTGAACATTCCGCACGACCGGTCGACAATCCAGGTGGCAACGCCGCAGCGCGTGCTCCCCTTGACCAGTCTCGGCAGCGGAGTCGAACAGGTCATCGTTCTGGCCGCGGCGGCCACTGCCACCACCAAGTCGTTGGTGTGCGTCGAGGAACCCGAAACAAACCTGCACCCACTCCTACAGAAGAAGCTCGTCCGCTACAGGGTCGAGGAGACCAACAACCAATACGTCATTGCAACCCACTCATCCCACCTGCTTGATGACAGCCGGGCGACCGCATACCACGTACGACTAACGACTGGCGGCACGGTCGCACGTTTGGCCCGCAGACCCCATGAGCTCATCCAAATCTGCAACGACCTTGGGTACCGACCCTCGGACTTGCTTCAGGCCAATTGCGTCGTCTGGGTCGAGGGGCCGTCCGACCGCATTTACGTGCGTCGATGGATCGAACTCATTGATCCGAGCCTGGCCGAAGGTATCGAGTACTCGATCATGTTCTACGGCGGCAAGCTGCTCTCACACCTCGGTACCAGTGAGGAAGCACTCGACGAGTTCATCAGCCTGCGCCGTTTGAACCGGGCGAGCGCCGTCGTCATCGACTCCGACAAGACGAGTGCCGACGCACCGATCAACACAACCAAACAACGGATTCAGGCGGAGTTCGAAGCGGACGACCCCGCACCGGGGTTTGCCTGGGTGACGGACTGCTACACGGTGGAGAACTACCTCGCACCCGTGGTCCTGAAAGACGCGGTCGATAAACAGCACCCCGGCACTTCGTACACGTCGGTGGGGCGGTGGAAGAATCCACTGCCCAGCTCGAAGGATAAGACGAAGTTCGACAAGATCGCGATAGCGCGAACGGCATCGGCCATGATCACCGTCCAACATCTCGACAGATTCGATCTGGCAGAACGAGTTTCGAGACTCGTTGAGTTCATACGATCAGCTAACGGGCACTCCGTCGCGCCGGAGCCCACCAGTAGCGCAGCCGACCTGCGATGAAGGATGATCACGAACAAGCGACAGGGGCTTGGGTGACTGGGTGCTATATGGGGCGATCCACTGAGCTTGTGCTTGTCGGTCCGCGACCGACGCCCGTGAGGACCGCCACCCTCGACAGATTCGATCTCACCGAGGCGAGGACGGGTGGGGATATGGCATGACTGGACCCACGTCACCAGCGTCATGACCTGCCGCAATTAGAGTGGCACAATGGACCTCAGCTTTGGATCGATGCGCGCCCTTCGATGGCTTGCAGACACTCCCCAAGCGGCTACTCTTCCCGAGAATGTCGTTCCTCGCGACGAAGCTCGTAGCGTCTACGACGAGCTGCGCAGCCAGGGAATCGTTGCGGACACCTTGACCATGAATGGCACCCCCGAAGGCGACTTCGACTTCATCGTCACGGCTCAGGGGAGCGTCGAGGCGCGGCTAGTCCGGCGGATCTATCGGGCAGAACTCGCCCAGCGCCGGGTCCTTGAGTGGCTACGGTCAAGCACGTCGCTCAACGGTCTCGCTACGAGCGCCGCAGCTGCGGACTTCACCGGACCTCTCACCCACGAAGAAATCTCAGAGGCGGCCCACGAGCTTCATGACCGCCAACTACTCGATGGACGCACGCAAGCAAACGGCGAGTTCGTCTACCTCGAGATCAAGTCAGCTGGCCGCGCGGCCCTGCGCAGCCCCCGCCCCATCAGCAACCTAGACGGCCAACGAGCATCCATCACCACCATCTCGGCCAACAACTACGGTTCCACGACCATCGGAAACCAGGTAGTCGGTGGGCAGAGCCATGCCATCACAGCGAACATGGCCTCGGGCCTCTCCCTGTCCGAAGCACTCGAAGCCATCGAGCAACTTCGTGCCAGGGTCGCGTCGGCTCCCGTCGACAAAGACGATCTTGACGACGTGCTCGAGGACATCGATGGCGTGCTGGCGAAAGGTGCTAAGAGAGGCCTCGCCTGGCTGAGGGACGCACTTCAACCGGTCGCGACCCAGATTGCATCAGTGTGCGGACAAGAGCTGGCCGATCGCGTACGCGAGATCGGGTCATCGATCGTGTAACCGACCGGTGCGCTGGATGAGAGCATTCTGGATGCATACATGCACAGCTGAGCACTCGAAGGGAACTCCGCAGCGTCCGTACCCGCATTGGATGAGACGGCGGTACGTCCATTAATCGTGCAGTTGGGTTGGCAGCCCAACCGGCTGCTGCAGACCCGGGACTCGAACGGCAGCGGCCCAACGCGATCGGGCGAGCAATGGCTTGCTCTCCACGTGCGTCGCTCGGGCGGCGTGGCCTCATCACTCCCCACCGCGGCGATTAATGGGAGAGGTCTCGTTTGATCGGAACTGATCTGAGGCCGCCGCCCAGTCGTCGGGATGGGAGATCGGCAGAAGTCGGAATTGCTGGGCGTGGGTGCTGTCGTAGGGCGTGACCGCTTCGATCTTCATGCGACTGTGATCGCGGATTAGAAGCATCTCGACCACTTGGGCCGCTGTCTGTAGTTCAGCGGCCGTCGTCCCGGCCTCGATCTGGGTGGGAGAGACCACTGCGCCGGCGCCGTCTCGATCAACGTAGAAGCCGCGCTGCTTGGCGAGATTCGCTTCGATCGCGGCGGCCTCGGCCTCCTCCTGTCGATTCTGACAGGCGTCCACCTCAGGATCACCCTCGGATTCGTACTCGGATAAGGAGCTGTATTCTCCCCAGAACGCTGCGAGCTGGTCGCCGAACACGATGGCTTCCAAGTACTTCTTCGTGTGGCTGCGCCCGTACTGGCCAGTGCATCGACAGTGCGTGGAGTCTCGTCTCCGTGACTCCACGCGTTCTCGAATGTGTCGTACACCCATAACGCCTTTCCCAGTTCTTCCTGCGCGAGACAGTCAGCGACCTGGAACGCCCGTATGATCCTGCAGCGAGCAACACATGGGCATCGGCAATCAGGGAGGACGCGTTATCCATCAATGCCTTCCAAAACACCCGGGCTTCGTCCGGAGCTATCTTCACCATGCGCCAAGTCTCCCCGGCGGCACCGACACTGTCGCGGCATGGCAGAACCTCCGTGTGACGTGACCGATACTAGTGGTGTCTCTCGCAATAATTATCGATCTAATCGATAGAATCCGTACATGAGGAATCCGGTACCCGCTTTGGAGATTTCCGATGGGCAGCGCGTTTTGCTCGAGTCGTTGGCGCGGTCGCAGACGGGTGCACACCGGGAGGTGGTGCGGGCCAAGGCGCTCTTGATGGCGTCCGAGGGCGTGGCCAACACGGC